>NZ_CP071785.1:0-4721802 GCF_020546665.1 Marinobacter sp. CA1 | reverse complement strand
TTGCTATTCAGGATACCCATGCTCGCACTTACCAGCGTCTGGACTACCGTGCTGCTGGCCGCCGCCGTGGCCCTCGGTCCCCTGGCCACCGATATGTACCTGCCCGCGCTGCCCGCCCTTGGGGAGGCCATGGCGGCGGGTACCGATCAGGTCCAGCTCACCCTCAGCGTGTACATGGCCGGCTTTGCCCTGGCCCAGTTGCTGTGTGGCCCGCTGGCGGATCGGTTCGGTCGCAAACCGGTGATGATTGCCGGCTTCGTGCTGTTCGCCGGCGCCAGCCTGGGCTGTGCCCTGGCCACCAACATCGAGACCCTGACCCTGTGCCGTTTCCTCCAGGCCCTGGGCGGCTCCACCGGCCCGGTGCTGGGCCGTGCCGCCATTCGTGACATCTACGCTCCCCGGGACGCCGCCCGCATCATGGCACTGCTGGCCAGCATCATGGCGCTGGCACCGGCCATTGCTCCCACTCTCGGTGGCCTGATGCTCGACACCCTGGGCTGGGCCTCCATCTTCCTCGCCCTGGCCGGTTATGCCCTGGTGATGACGATGGTGGTGGCCTTCGGCATCCCCGAACCGATGAAAGCGGAATACCGCCAACCCTTGCGGCTGAGCAGCCTCTGGCACAATTACCGCAGCATCGCCTCGGACATCAGCTTCCTCGGCTATACCCTGACCAATGCCCTGGTGTTCTCCGGCCTGTTCGCATTCCTGTCCGGGTCCTCATTCGTGCTGATCGACTTCCTGGAGGTGTCGCCACGGCACTTCGGCCTGTTCTTCGCCTTCATGGTGGCCGGCTACATCACCGGCAACCTGACCGCCATGCGCCTGAGCCATCGCCTGGTGCCGGACCAGCTGCTGCTGCGGGGGCTCGGGATCGCCGTCGCCGGCGGTTCGCTGATGGCCGGCCTGGCGATGGCGGAAGTGTTCAACGTCTGGGCGGTGATCATCCCCCAGGCCATCTTCATGACCGGGGTGGGCATGGTGTTGCCCCAGACCATGGCCGGAGCGCTGGCCAACTTCCCCCGTATGGCGGGATCGGCGTCCGCCCTGTTCGGTTTCGTACAGATGACGGTGGCCGCCTGCGTCGGCGCTCTGGTCGGCCATCTCCACACCGGCACCTCGCTGGTGATGGCCTCGATCATCGCCATCGCGGCACTGGCGGCCCTGGTGGTGTACCTGTTGCTGGTGCAGCGATTCCCCGCCCCAGGTTTCGAGCCGACAGCGGAAGCCCAGGGCTGAGGCCGCACAAACTGACCAGCAGGGGTGACGAACCGGCGGCGATGGGCTACAAGTAAGGGAGTCTCAGCCAACGGCCCCGCGCGGGGTCACCACTCAGCTACAGGGAGCCTCCCATGAGCGACGTAACACTGGACGGCAATCCGCTGGACATCAGCGGCAGTTTCCCCACCCCGGGCGATACCGGGCCCGACTTCACCCTCACCAGCCAGGGCCTGGAGGAGGTCAAGCTGGACGCCTACGCCGGCCAGCGCAAGGTCCTGAACATCGTGCCCAGCCTCGACACCGGCGTCTGCGCCGCCTCCACCCGCAAGTTCAATGAAAAGGCCAGCAGCCTGGACAACACTGTGGTACTGGTGGTCTCCGCCGACCTGCCCTTTGCCGCCGCCCGTTTCTGCGGCGCCGAGGGACTGAAGGATGTGGTTACCCTGTCCACCTTCCGCAACTACAGCTTCCAGCAGGATTACGGTGTGGCGATCCAGAACGGTCCGCTGGCCGGGCTTTGCGCCCGCGCGGTGGTGGTGCTGGATGAGCACAACAAGGTGCTGCACAGCGAGCTGGTGTCAGAGATCAAGAACGAGCCGGATTACGACGCCGCCCTCAAGGCGTTGTGATACCCCGTCCCTGCTGGCCATCAGTCGGCAGGGACGCCACCCACCCGCACCTGGCAAACGCCGCCCCGCCGGATTCGGCATTTGGCGTTTCGCTCCCTATAATGGCCCCTTTCTTAATGCCACCGGCCGTACTCCCGTGACCATGCCCTCCAACGCAAGTCTGCCCCGACAGCTGTTCTCCATGACCTGGCCGATGCTGTTCGGCGTACTGTCGCTGATGACGTTCCAGCTGGTGGACAGCGCCTTCATCGGCCAGCTCGGTCGTGATCCTCTTGCAGCCCTGGGCTTCACCCTGCCGATGCAGCAGCTGGTCATCGGCCTGCAGGTGGGGCTGGGGATTGCCACCACCGCCATCATCTCCCGCACCCTGGGGGCTGGCGACGAGGCCCGGGCCCAGCGCCTGGGTGGTCTGGTGGTGGTGGTCGGTGCAGTGATGGTACTGGCGCTGTGCCTGGCCCTGTGGCTGGTACGAAACCCGATCATGACGCTGCTGGGGGCCGACGCCCACCTGCTGCCACTGATCCGTGATTACTGGCTGCCCTGGCTGCTGTCCGCCTGGCTGGGGGCCATGCTGTACTTCGGTTACAGCGTCTGCCGTTCCCACGGCAACACCAAGCTGCCCGGCATCATGATGATGGTCACCAGCCTGCTCAACATCGCCCTCGATCCACTGTTCATTTTCGTGTTCGGCTGGGGCCTGCCGGGGGCCGCCCTGGCCACGGTCACCGCCTTTGCCATCGGCTGTCTGGCCATCTACCCCCGGTTATTGAGCCAGGGCTGGCTGAGGTTCGACCTCGCCGGTCTGTCGCTGCCCAACGCCCTGCGCCAGCTTGGCGGCATCATGGCTCCGGCGATGGTGAGCCAGTTGATGCCGCCGCTGGCCGCCATGCTGGCCACCGCCCTGGTGGCCGGGTTTGGCGCCTCCGCGGTGGCGGCCTGGGGGCTGGGCACGCGGCTGGAGTTTTTCTCCATCGTGGTGGTGCTGGCGCTGACCATGTCGATGCCGCCGATGATCGGCCGACTGCTGGGCGCCGGTGACCTCGAGCAGATCCGGCGCCTGGTGCGGCTGGCGGTGCGCTTTGTGGTGGTGTGGCAGTTGGTGATCGGGGTGCTGTGGCTGGCCGCCTCGGGGCTGGTGTCGCAACTGTTCAGCAGCGATACCAGCGTGCAGACGGTACTGCAGAGCTATCTGGTGCGGGTGCCGCTCAGCTACGCCGGCCTGGGCATCTGCATGCTGATGGTGTCGGTGTGCAACGCCCTGGGACTGGCGATGCGGGCGCTGCTGGTGTCCACCCTACGCCTGTTCCTGTGCTTCCTGCCGCTGCTGTGGCTGGGTGGTCAGCTGGCGGGCATCACCGGCCTGATGACCGGGGCTCTGGCAGGCAACCTGCTGGCGGGGTTGATGGCCTATCAGTTCTACCGCGCCGGACTGAACGCCCTGACGGCCCGCACCGCCGGCTCAGCGGCCACCTGATAGCGGACTAGAGCGCGGTAAAGCGGGATCGGAACCAGGCCGGCATCGGCGTGACCTGACGCTCGCCATAGTCGAAGAAGACAAACCCGTACTTGGCCAGGGCCACCGCCTCGCCGCCTTCCCGCTTGCTGACCCGGAACACAATGTCGCCACCGTAGCGGTTGAAATCCATCATCCCGACCTCGAACCGCAGCATCTCCGGGAAGAACGACTCGGCCTGGTACATGGTCGCCAGGTCGGTCACGATGATGCCCACCTCCTGGTTGTCGGTTTCTTCAATGCCATGGTGAGCCAGGAACTGGGCCCGGGCCTCCGACAGCATGGAAATCAGGGCGTCGTTGCCCAGGTGACGGGCACCATTGATGTCGGTGATGCGCACCGGCATGGCGGTCTCGAAGCTGAATACGTCGTCGGGAAACTCTAGCTGGATACGGGCCACGGCCATCCTCGTCGCTTGCTCGGGAAAGACGTCATCATACCCTGCCCCCCGCCCGGGTTCACCCTGCCCACCCCGATGATGGTTGTGGTAAAACAGGGACCAGGAGTCAATCAGAAGCTCCCCATAACAAAAGAAACAAAAGCTGTGCCGCTCCGGTTCGGACGGCAAAAAAATAGAGAGAACCCCATGGATATTCGACCGGCCGCCACCCTGGCGCTGCTCAGGGATGGCCCCACAGGCCTGGAAGTCCTGTTGTTGCAACGCAGCTGGGATGCCGCCTTCCTGCCCGGCTATTACGTTTTTCCCGGGGGCGCGGTGGATGACAGCGACCGCGCCGACCACCATCACCTGGGTAACCACACCCCGGGAGGCTACGACGACACCGCCATCAACCAGACCATGAGCCTGGACGGCGGCGGCGCCGACTACCTGATCGCGGCCATTCGCGAAAGTTTCGAGGAGGCCGGCGTACTGCTGGCCACCGACCGCCAGGGCCAGCCGCTGACGACCGACCGCTACCAGCAGGCCCTGAGCCGGCGCCAGGCAGTCTGCCGCGGTGAGCTGGATTTTGCCCGACTGTGCCAGGACCTGGCGTTGTCACTGCCCCTGGACCGCCTGGCCTACCTGAGCCACTGGGTGACCCCGGCCGGGGCGCCACGGCGCTTCGATACCCGTTTCTTCCTGGCCCGGGCACCGGCGCAGGCGGCCCGGCACGACGGTGCGGAAACCATCGATCACCTCTGGCTCGACCCTCACCAGGCACTGGCCAACCATCGCCGTGGCGACCGGCTGTTCAGCGCCCCCACCCTCAAGACCCTGCGGGAACTGTGCGCCTTTGCCAGCGCCGACGACGCCATCGCCTACGCCCGCGCCAATCCACCGGCCGCCAGCAATGACAGTGCCTGGCCCGCCCGCAAAGGCGACCGCACCATCATGGTGGAAAGCGGCACCCCGGCCTACGACCAGGTTCGCAAGCTGGACCCGGACCGACTCGGCCATGCCTCCGCCACCATCGAGCCGGGCGAACTGGTGGCCATCGGGGACGGTGTCTATCGCCTGACCGCCGGCAACCCCAGCGTCATGACCGGGCCGGGAACCAACAGTTACCTGCTGGGCCAGCCGGGGGACTATACGGTGATTGACCCGGGCCCGGCGCAGGACGACCACCTGGAGCGGCTGCTGGCGGTGACCGACGGCCAGATCCGCCAGGTACTGGTGACCCATACTCACCTTGACCACTCTCCCGCCGCGAAGGTGCTGCACGAGCGCACCGGCGCCCGCCTGGTGGGCTACCCGGCACCGGCCGGCGCCAGCCAGGACGCCAGTTTCCAGCCCCAGTGGCAACCCCGTGACGGCGACCAGCTGGCCACCGGCGCCGGCCCACTGAAAGTGCTGCACACCCCGGGCCACGCCTCCAACCACCTGTGCTACCTGCTGGAGTCGCAGGGCCTGCTGTTCTCCGGCGACCACATCATGCAGGGGTCGACGGTGGTGATTAATCCCCCCGACGGCGACATGAAAGCCTACCTGACGTCCCTGGCCCGTCTGCTGGAGGAGGATCTGGCCTACATCGCTCCGGGCCATGGTTTCCTGATGGGCAACCCGGCGGTGGTGATCGATTTCCTCACCACCCACCGCCTCAGTCGTGAACATAAGGTCATCCAGGCGCTGCACCATCATGGCCCCGGCACCCTCAAGGTACTAACACCCCATGCCTACGACGACGTGCCCGCGGCCATCCACGGCCTGGCCGCACGCTCGCTGCTGGCGCATCTGGAGAAACTGGTGGCCGACGGCCGGGTACAGCAGCAGGGAGAGATCTGGCAGCTGCGCTAGCCCCGATCACCGGGCAGTGCCGCTGTTACCATTCTGTTAGCCCCATACCCAGTGTCATGGGGCTTCACTATGCTAGGAAAGCTGAGAACCGGATCACCCAACCCATCGACTTTCCAGGAGCACGTCGTTACACATGACCCGACACCCGCTGCTACCGCTGCTGTCCTTCACCTGGCTGAGCCTGGCCGCGCTGGCGCCAGCCAGTTTGCATGCCGAAACCACCGGCGGCCCGGACGAAACCCTCGAGGTGGAGGACATCGCCGAGGACGAGAATGTAACCGACATCGAGCAGTCACAGCCGCTGGCCTCAGCTCCCAAGGCAGACGCTGAACCGGAGGCGGAAACCGATGCCGCTCAGGCAGACGCAACGACCACGCCGGCCGGGACCGGCGACGCCTCATCCGATGCCCAGAGCGAGAATGGCAACACCAGCAGCAAGGTGATTGCCCCCAACATCGACCTCAAGGAAGTAGCGCCACCGCCGGAAGTGCAACCGCCGGCCCCGGAGGCGGAAACCGCCCCAGCGACCGCCACCAGCGACACCGGGGAAGCCAAAACGGCCACCGATGCTGACCAGCCAGCCGAAACTGCCACCCCCGATACCGCCACGGTGGAGCCGGAGACGCCGGCCCCCGAGCCAGAACCGGAACCGGAACCGGCCCAGGCCACCAGCCTCACCCTGCTCAACGCCGAGGTGTTGCCCGGCACCTCCACCCGCCTGGCCTGGGCACCGGGCATCCAGATTGCCGGCCTGTCCCAGCCCACGCCGGTGCTGGTGGTCAACGGCGCCAACCCGGGCCCCAACCTGTGCCTGACCGGCGCCATCCATGGCGATGAACTCAATGGCATCGAGATCGTCCGCCGCACCGTCTATGACCTTGACCCGGAGTCCCTGTCAGGCCGGGTGATCGGCATTCCCATCGTCAACCTACAGGGCTTCCAACGCGGCACCCGCTACCTGCCGGACCGTCGCGACCTCAACCGGCACTTCCCCGGCAGCACCGACGGCAGCCTGGCGGACCGCATTGCCCATTCGCTGTTCAACCAGGTGATTCGTCACTGCGACATGCTGGTGGATATTCACACCGGCTCCCTGCGCCGCACCAACCTGCCACAGCTGCGGGCAGACATGAACAACCCCGACGTGGCGGACTTCACTCGCGGCTTTGATCGCATGGCGGTGGTGCACTCCTCAGGTTCCGACGGCATGCTGCGCACCGCCGCCGTGGACGCCGGTATCAAGGCGGTGACGCTGGAAGCGGGGGAATCCCTGCGTATCCAGGAACACCAGATCAACGCTGGTGTGCACAGCCTCAACAGCCTGATGGAAAAACAGGGCATGGTGTCGCGGATGTTTGTCTGGGGTGAGCCTGAACCGGTGTACTACAACTCATTCTGGGTTCGGGCGGAGCACGGCGGCATCCTGTTCAGCGATGTGGAGCTGGGGGACACCATCAGCCAGGGCCAGGTACTGGGTTACGTCGCCGACCCCATCACCAACGCCCAGCACCCGATCCGTGCGCCGCGGGATGGCCGGGTGATCGGCATGGCGGTTGATCAGGTGGTGATGGCAGGCTTTGCCGCCTACCACATCGGCGCCGAGGCCCAGACCCCGGAATCCGCCGAACTGGCGGACTAGTCTCCGGTCAGGTTCTAAGACGCCAGCGCCGCCGCCAGCTGGTCTAGGGCCTGGTCCAGCTGGGCCCGGGAGGTGCCCAGGTTCAGCCGCATGAAGCCGCTGCCGGCGGCACCAAAACTGCGGCCCGGGTTCAGGCCCAGACCGGCCTGGTGAATGAAGAAGCGCTTCAGGCCCGCATCATCCAGCCCCAGATCCCGGCAATCCAGCCAACTGAGGTAAGTTCCTTGTGGACAGTGGGCGGTGATGCCCGGCACCGCCGCCAACCGCTCACAGACCCGGTCCCGATTGCCCTGCAGGTAGTCCAGCAGGGCATCGAGCCAGGGCCCGCCATGGCGATACCCCGCCTCGAACGCGGTGGCGCTGAACGGGTTGCAGTGGCGAACATGGAGACGGTCGAACTCCCGCGCCAGCGCCTGGCGGCGGTCACGATCCGGCACCACCAGCGCCGACAGCCCCAGTCCGGGAATGTTGAAGGATTTGCTCGGAGCCACCGCCGTCACCAGGGCATCCTCCGCTCCCGCCCGCAATGCCAGCGGGGTATGGCGATGGCTGTCCGGGAACACCAGATCGGCATGGATCTCATCGGCCAGCACCACCAACTGGTGACGCCGGGCGATGGCCAGGATGGCGTCCAGCTCCTCCGGTTGCCATACCCGCCCCACCGGGTTGTGAGGGGAGCAAAGCAGGAGCAGCCGGGCGTCAGCGGCACAGTGCTCCAGGTGCGCCAGATCCAGCTGGTAGTGACCGTCCTGCAACCGTAAGGGGTTCTCCAGCACCCGCCGACCGGTCTGCTCAATGGCACTGTAAAACGGCGGGTACACCGGTGGCTGGATAATCACCCCCTCACCCGGCCCGGCAAAGGCCAGGCAGGCGGCGTGCAGGGACGGCACCACCCCGGGCACCAGCACAATCGACTCCCGCTCAATAGACCAATGATGACGCTCCCGGAACCAGTCCATCATCGCCTGGTAAAGACTCTCCGGAAACATCGAGTAGCCATACACCGGGTGCTCTGCCCGTTGCGCCAGTGCCCGGGTGATCGCCGCCGGGGTGGCGAAGTCCATGTCCGCCACCCACAGCGGAATCACCTGGTCGGTGCCAAACACCGCCTTGCGGGCGTCGTACTTGACCGCGCCACTGCCGGCACGGGGTACCACGGAATCGAACGTGGCGGTGGACACGCTGTTAGCATCCTGCGTCATTCTCTTGGTCACTCTCGGTGTCTCCCCTGTTTCCCCTCAGTATCACCTTCTGCGCCACGATGTAGCTCCTGTAGCCAGCATCTCCTGTGGCCTGGATCTGCTGACACCTTACCACGCCGCGACTTCGACCTTGGTGGCAGGTCGCCATCTCCGGGCTTGCCCCTCCCGGCAACAGTTGCGAAGCTAAGAGTTTTCCCTACAACACCAACAATTAATGGTAGTACTCCATGCTCACCCAGATTCTTGCCACCCTGTTGCCGGTGTTCCTGATCACCGGTTGCGGCACGCTCTATGGCCGCTTTCGCAGCACCGACATCCAGGGCATCAACACCCTCAACATGGAGCTATTCGTGCCCATGCTGGTGTTCGCGGTTCTGGCGGATCAGCAGGCACCGTTACAGGACTATGGCTGGCTGGCACTGGCCGGCACGGTGGTGGTGCTGGGCTCGGGGTTGCTGCTGTGGCCGCTGTGCCGGGTACTGGGGCTGAGCCCCAAAACCTTCCTGCCGCCGATGATGTTCAACAACTCCGGCAATATGGGCATCCCGGTGATGGTACTGGCGTTTGGTGAGGCCGCGCTGCCGGCCGCCGTGGTGCTGTTCATCGTCGAGATGCTGCTGCACTTTACCGTCGGCCTGCACATGCTCAACCCTCACGAGCCGCTGCGCAAACTGCTGAAGATTCCGGTGGTGCTGGCCAGCATCGCCGGCCTGGCGGTGAACTTCAGCGGCCTGGCGCTGCCGTCCTGGATGCTCGAATCCCTCAATATGCTGGGCGGCGTGTGTATTCCGCTGATGCTGTTTACCCTCGGCATCCGCATGCTGGATGTTGACTTCTCGGACTGGAAACTGGGACTGGTGGGCGCAATCGCCTGCCCCGCCAGCGGTCTGATCCTGGCCTGGCCGCTGATCGAGATGATGACCCTGCCGGGACTGCAGATCGCCACCCTGTGGGTGTTCGCCGCGCTGCCCCCGGCGGTGCTCAATTACATGGTGGCAGAACAGTACCGTCAGGAGCCCCACCGGGTCGCCTCGCTGGTGCTGATCGGCAACCTCGGCAGCCTCGCGGTCATGCCCATCACCCTGGGGCTGGTGTTCAGCGCGGGTCTGCTATAACCGGGCATTACAAACACGGGCTGCTATAGTAGAAAGACCCGTCATCCTGTTCAGTCCGTCGTCGCCGCGCTGCGGTGACGGCGAGTGGTGGTCACGGTTCCTTACATCGCAACAAGGAGTCGCCCCATGAACGCCTACCGAACTCTCAGGCCCGCGGCCTTTGCACTGGGCTGCACTGTCGTCCTTGCCGGCTGTGCGGGTCCCGGGCCCCGTCCGGATTCCGAACTGCTGTCCGCCGCCTCGGCGATCGAACAGGCCGAGGCCTCCCAGGCCCGCCAGTACGAGCCGGTGCTGCTCAACCAGGCCCAGAACAAGATCGCCGATGCTCGCGAACTGCTGGACCGGGAAGAGCATGATCGCGCCCGCCGCCTGCTGCATCAGGCCGAAGTCGATGCCCAGCTCGCCGGCGCCCGCTCGGAAACCGCCAAGGCCCGCCAGGCGGTGGATGAGATCAACCGCAACATCGAGTCCCTGCGGACCCAGATGAACGAGGCTGCTCAGTAGGCACCGGAACAGGAGATCCAACCATGACGTTACGTACTCTGATCACCAGCGCCACCCTCGGTGCCCTGGTGCTGCTGACCGGCTGTGCCGGCGCGCCCAAGCAGAACCCTGTGGTCGACGAGGCGCAGATTCTCTACGACCAGATCAAGAACGACCCGGCGGTGGCCCGCAGCGCGTCCACCCAGCTGCGCAGTGCCCGCAAAAACCTGGAGGAGGCCCAGGCCCTGCTGGAGGACGATGCCGACACCTCCAGCGTTGAGCACCGCGCCTACCTGGCCCTGCGCCATGCCGAGATCGCCCGGGAACAGGGCCTGCGTTCGGAGCTGGAGGCGGAAGTGGCCAATGCCGAGGAACGCCGCAAACAGCTGGAACTGCAGCGCAAGGAACTGGAACTGGCGCAGAAACAGTCGGAACTGCAACGCAGCGCCGAGGAAGCCGAAGCGCTGCGGCGGCGAATGGAAGCCATGCAGGCCGAACAGACCGAGCGCGGTATGGTGTTGACCCTGGGCGATGTTTTGTTCGATGTGGGCAAGGCCGACCTGAAGCCGGCAGCGGAACGCACCATCGACCGGCTGGCGGAATTTATGCGAGCCTATCCCGAACGCCGGGTGCTGATTGAAGGCTACACCGACAGTACCGGCGACGAGGGCTTCAACCAGCGGCTGTCGGAGAACCGGGCCGGCTCGGTGCGGGATGCCCTGGCAGCCAATGGCGTGAGCCCGGGCCGCATTGATACCCGCGGCTTCGGCGAGGCCTACCCCAAGGCCAGCAACGACAACGCCAGCGGCCGCCAGCAGAACCGCCGGGTAGAAATCGTCATCTCCGACGAACAGGGCAACATACAGACCCGCTGAGCCCGACCGCAGCCTGTCACGCCTCCGTCACGGGTTAATAAAGGAGTGATGACAGGCTGCAAGCAAGCCCTGCCAAACTGAAACAACCGGCCGAATGAACGACAACGTGGCTGTGCGACAACCCGAAGAAGGAGATTCCGGATGAGCATTGTGCTGTTGCTGTTAAGCATCCTGGTACTGGTTTACCTCGGCGTCGGAGGTACCACCGCCGCCGTGGTGATGAGCGTGGCGACCCTGGTGGGGGTGATCTGCGATCACTGGCACCTGCTCAGCATCCTGCTGGGAGGTGGCCTGCTGGCGCTGAGCCTGGTGGTGCTGTTCCCCGGGGAGCAACGCCGTGAACGCATCAGCCGGCCACTGCTGTGCTGGGTCCGCAGCAGGTTGCCGAAGCTTTCGGACACCGAAGCCGAAGCGCTGAAATCCGGCACCGTGGACTGGGATGGCGAATTGTTCTCCGGCCGGCCCGACTGGTCAAAGCTGCTCGATGCCCAGCCTGGTCACCTCAGTGAAGAGGAGCAGGCCTTCCTCGATGGCCCGGTGGAAGAGCTCTGCGCCATGCTCAATGACTGGTCCATCACCCATGAGGACTATGACCTGCCAGCACCGGTGTGGAAGTTCATCCGCAACAACGGATTCTTCGGACTGATGATTCCACGGGAGCACGGCGGCAAAGGCTTTTCCCACACCGCCCACTCCGAAATCGTGATGAAGATTTCTACTCGCAGCGTGTCCGCCGCCGTCACCGTAATGGTGCCCAACTCCCTCGGCCCCGGTGAACTGCTGATGGAATACGGTACCGAGCAGCAGCAGGCCCATTACCTGCCGCGCCTGGCCAGCGGCAAGGACATCCCCTGCTTTGCCCTCACCTCGCCGGTGGCCGGCTCCGATGCCGGCGCCATTCCCGACAAGGGCATTGTCTGCAAGGGTCAGTGGAACGGCGAGGAAGTGCTGGGACTGAAGGTCACCTGGAACAAACGCTACATCACCCTGGCGCCGGTTGCGACGCTGATCGGGCTGGCCATCAAGGTTTACGATCCGGAGCGTCTGCTGGAAGGCGACGAAGAAATCGGTGTCACCTGCGTGCTGGTGCCCAAGGATCTGGACGGCGTTAACGCCGGCGCCCGCCACCTGCCCATGAACACGGTGTTCATGAACGGGCCGACCTGGGGCAACGACGTCTTCATTCCCATGGACCAGATCATCGGCGGCCAGGCGATGCTGGGGCGGGGCTGGACCATGCTGCTGGAGTGCCTCTCCATCGGCCGCTCCATCTCACTGCCCGCCCTCGGCACCGGGGCAGGCAAGGTGGCCTGCCTGGCCACCGGCTCCTACGCCCTGGTGCGGGAACAGTTCGGTCGCTCCATCAGCCAGTTTGAAGGGGTCCAGGAAGCCCTGGAGCCGATTGCCGGGTACAGCTACATGATGGACGCCGCCCGTCGTCTCACCGCCGGCATGCTGGACCGGGGGGTACGGCCGTCGGTACCGTCGGCGGTGCTGAAGTACCGCAACACCGACCTGATGCGGGAGGTGATCAACCACGCCATGGACGTAGTGGCCGGTCGTGGCGTCATCACCGGTCCCCGCAACTTCCTGGCCCGCGCCTATCAGGCTGTACCCATTGGCATTACCGTTGAGGGCGCCAACATCCTCACTCGCAGCCTGATGATTTTCGGCCAGGGCGCCATCCGCTGCCATCCCTACATTGTCGAGGAGATCGAGGCCGCCGGTCTGGACGACCAGCAGCAGGCAGTCCGCAACTTCGACGGCGTGTTCTATCGCCACATTGCCCACACCACCCGCAATGCCCTGCGGGCGTTCGTCTCGGCGCTGACCTGGGGCCGCCTGGAGTCTGTCCCCAGCCAGGGCGATATCCAGCCCTGCTACCGACAGCTGGTACGGTTCTCAGCGGCTTTTGCGCTGCTGACCGACGTCACCCTGCTCAGCGTTGGCGGCGGTCTGAAAGCCCGCCAGCGGCTGTCGGGACGGATGGCGGACTGCCTGGTGCAGCTGTACTACGCCTCCGCGATCATCAAGCAGTGGCACGAAGAGGGCTACCCGCCGGACCAGCGCCCGCTGGTGGCCTGGGGCCTGAAAACCTGCCTGCGGGACCTGCAGCGGCAGATGCACGAACTGATCCGCAACTACCCGGTGCCGCTGCTGCGCTGGCCCCTGCGGTTGCTGGTGTTCCCCCTCGGTACCATCGGCAACAAAGGGCCGGAGGACGAACTCGGCACCGACGTTGCCGCCAGCATTGTCCGGGACACCCCGTTGCGGCAGCGGCTCGCGCAGGGCTGCTACGTCAACCACAGTCCGGAGGACTCATTGGGCCGGGTGCTCAACGCCTATCGCCTGGCCAACGAAACCCACGACATGCGTGAACGTCTCCACACCGCCATTCGCGGCCGCAACGAAGACGAACTGGATGCCATTGCGCTGTTGATGGGGCACCAGCGCAAGGAACTGGTGGACTGGGCACTCGCCCAGAACATCATCCGCGAAGACGAGCAGGCATTGCTGCTGGAGGCGCTGGAAGCGCTCTACGACGTGATTCGGGTGGATGCCTTCGACGCCGAGGGCATCAAGAAACTGGCCCGCTGCGCCAAGGGCAAGCGACAGGTGGTGGAGCGGCCACCACGGGAAGAGGAATAGCGCGGTCTACCGATCCACCACCCGGAGGATCTTCCGGGTATCCCGCAACACAATGTAGATACGGTCCTCCACCGCCACCCGCTGGTGGTGGTCATCCAGATCCAGAACGTAGCCGCCCCGGTAGAGGTGATCCGGCAGGCTGTCACCGGCCTCCGGGGGCGGCTCCAGCGTCCAGCCCTGGGCATCCGAACCGCCGGGCGCAGCCTTCTGGAGCCCGGGCGGCAGACTGGGCGCCGGGGGCGCCAGCCCCGGTTGCAGGGCCAGGGCGGGCAACGACAGCAACAGCAACAGTGGGCAAACCAGGCAGTGGCGCAAATGGGGTGGCATGGTGACCTCCGGCAGGCCAGAATTCGGAAAGGCCTCAAGGTAGCAGGTTGCCGCCATCGCCACGGTTACCGTGCGGTAAAGCTCCGGTAATGATCGTTCCAGCTCGCTGAAAAACCGCAGAAAGCCCGGCGCCACCAATGCCAGCGGCGGCATGACGGTCACCGCAGACCGTCGGCCTCAGCCTGCTCTACCAGCCAGCGCCGCAGGGTCTGAATGCCCTGCTCCCGCCGCCGGCTGGTCTTCCAGGCAAAGTGGAAGCGGTCGCCGGTGATGACGTGGTGGCAGGGCAACCGCACGAAATCGTCGGCGTCCTCCAGGGTGCTGAGCATGTAATCGTTGGTGAGGACGATGCCCTGGTGGTATCGGGCGGCCTCCAGGGCCAGCAGCATGTGGCTGAAATGCTGAATCCGGGCGTTGCCGGGAATGCCCATGCCGGCGACGTCATACCAGGCCTGCCAGTCGCCGGCCTGGCGGTTGAAGATGGTCTGCGTCGACAGCAGCGGAAAGGCCGCCAGCTGCTCCGGTGCCAGACCCTCGCGGTCCTCGCCCGCTTGCCGGTCCAGCCCCAGTTGCCGGCAGATCCGCTGCCAGTAGTCGCTGCTGCACACCGGAAACAGCCGCTCCTTGTACAGCAGCTCGTAGCTGAACGCCGATGATGAGGTATCAATGGTGATGAAGCAGTCCGCCACCCGGTCGGACAGCTGCGGGTTCTGGATCGTCATCTCCAGCGCCAGGTCCAGTTGCGGCTGAGCCCGCTGCAGATCCGGCAATCGCGGTATCAGCCAGCGCACCGCAAAGGAACTGAAGCAGGCCAGCCGCAGCCGTGATTCCTCCCGTCCCAGCATCTGTTCACTGGCCCGTTCAATCTGCAACAACGCCGATCCCACGGCCTCCAGGTACTGTTTGCCATCCTCGGTCAGGGTCAACTGACGGCCACTGCGCAGGAACAGCTTCTCCCCCAGATACGTCTCCAGCTGTTTGATCTGGTGACTGACCGCACTCTGGCTCACCGCCAGCTCCTCCGCGGCCAGTGAAAAACTGTTGAGTCGGGCGACGGCTTCAAACACCGGCAGGGCTTTGAGGGGAGGCAGCTTCATTATCTAAAAACCTAATACCAGATCAATAAACATCATTTTATCCAATGACAGCCCCACCCTACACTGTCTCCCTCAGCGCTTCGAGCGTCACCGCACTCAGAGGCTCACCCGCCACCCCATCATGGAGGAACGATCATGTCCGGAAAGACCGTCAGCAGTGCCATCTTGCTCCTGGTCATCGGCAACGCCCTGGCTCTGATTTCCGACGTTTTCATCAAGCTGCTGGAGCCCGGCGCGCCGGTTTTCCAGTTCGCGTTCCTGCGTTGTGCGCTGACCCTGCTGTTCCTGCTGCCGCTGTGGAAGCAGATCAACCACCGCAAACTGTTTGAAGGCGGGCGGGCGCATTTTGTCCGCGCCCATATCCACCTCGGCGGCATCCTCTGCATGATCGTGGCCCTCGGCGCCCTGCCCCTGGCCACCGCCAATGCCATCTTCTACGCCGCGCCGGTGCTGGTTATGGTGCTGTCGGTGCTGGTATTCCGGGAGCAGCTGACCGCCCTGAGCGTGGTTGCGGTGATCAGCGGATTTCTCGGCATCATCGTTATCCTGCGGCCGATGGAGTTCAACTGGGGCGCTATCGCGGCCCTGGGGTCTGCCGCCGCCCTTGCCATCAACGCGCTGATGGTCCGCAAGCTGCCCAGCGACCAGAGCACGGTCCACAAGCTGTTCCTGACCTACCTGATGGTGTTGCCGGCCATTGCGGTGCTGACGCTGGTGGAAGGTGCCGAGTGGGATCCTTCCATCCTGGTCAGTGCCCTGGGGTCGTCACTGTTTATCCTTGGCTACAACGTCACCGTGCTGCTGGCGTACAAGCAGGTGGACGCCAACCAGGTCACCAGTGCCGAGTACACCGGGCTGATCTGGGCGGTGGCGATTGGCTGGATCTGGTTCGGCGAGGTACCGGACGCCTGGTTCGTGCTGGGCAGCACGATGATCGTGGTGCCCCTGATCCTGATCGGCCTGCAGCATCGCCGCAAGGCCAGGGCCGAGAGCCACTACATCGCCGACAGTGAGTATCACGGCGCGTCCGGCTGAGCACCGGGGCTATAGGCCCCTGCGGGGATGGCTAACGGATGATGGAAAGTCGGTGAGGGGTAACTGGTCGGCTAGACCAGCCCCGCCGACTTGATAAAGCCGGCGATGCCGGTCAGCACGATTTCCGCCGCCATGGCGGACAGAATCAGACCACTGACCTTGGACAGGATGTTGAGACCGGTCTTGCCCAGCATCCGCTCCAGGTAGCCGGACAGGTAAAGCAACAGCGCCAGCAACAGCAGGCCCGTCACCAGGGCCAGCACACCACCCACCACTTCCGGCACCGATTTCAGTTCCGCGCCGTACACCAGAATGGCACCGATGGTGGCCGGACCGATCATCACCGGAATCGCCATCGGCACCACCGCGATGTCGTCGCGGTCTTCCTGGGGCAACCCGGTAGCGTGATTGCGGGTACCGCTGTTGACCAGGCTGATCGCGGTCAGGAACAGCAGCGAGCCGGCACCAATACGGAACGAGTTCAGGGTAATGCCAATGGCATTGAACAGCACCGGGCCGGCGAAAAACAGGATCAGCCCCAATACCAGCGCCGCCACGGTGGCCCGCCGGATAATGGAGTTCTTCTCAGCCACGGGCTGGCCCCGGGTCAACGCCAGGAACATGGTCACCACGAAGAACGGCGCCAGCAGAAAGACGAATCGGACAGTACTGCTCAGGTAGGTCGAGAAGAACTCGGCAAACATCGGTCGGGTTACCTTCAGGTTAAAGCGTGCATGCTACTGGCTTGCCTGTCGTCTGTCCGTACGCACCTGAACCTACGGGGATTTACGGAACAGCACCCAGTTACCCAGCAGCGCCAGGGCGGCGCCGGCGATGGCCGGGGTGGTCCATTCAAAGCCTTCCAGCCAGGTCGACACCGACAGCGCCACCACCGGGAACAGCACGGTGGCATAGCCCGCCTTGTCCGCCCCCAGGGTCTGTATCACGGTAATGTAGCAGTAGAACGCCACGATCGACCCGGGTATCGCCAGAAAGGCCGTCGCCCCCCAGAAGGTGGTGGAGGTCGGTACAACCCACTCCACCCCCTGCACCAGGCACCAACCGCCCAGAAGCAGCGCGCCGTAGACCATGGCCCAGGCATTGCCCGGCAGCAGCGGCACCTCCGCCATCCGCACCTTGACGCTGATCAGGTTGCCGAGAGAGAACCAGAAGGTTCCGGCCATGGCGAACAGCAGGCTCGACAGAGTGGCATTGCCCAGGCTGAGGTCATGCCAGAACAACAGCGCCACCCCGGTCACGCCCAGCGCCACCGCAGGATACAGTCGCCGGGTCGGTCGCAGCCGCAGGATCACCCAGCCGTTGAAGGCGTTGAACAGCGCCGCCAGGGAAAACACCACCGCCAGCAGACCGCTGGTCATGGTCTCCGCCGCCCGGTAGATCAGCAGAAAGTTGATGCTGTACAAGGTCAGCCCCTGCAGCACCAGCCAGCCATGCTGCCGCAGGCTCAGGCGCGGCAGCCGGCGCAACAGCGCCAATACCCCCAGGGCCACCACCGACGCCATCACGAATCGATAGAACACCGCCAGGTCAACGGCAGCGGTTTCCACCTGAAGACGGATCGCGGTCCAGGTCAGACCCCAGATCAACACAGTCAAACCATAATGCAGGGCGATGGGCATGGGCAGGCACTCCTAACGGCTAATCCGCCAGTCTACGACCGCCGATATCCCCGGGGCTTGTCAGATCCTGCGGTTCCGTGGATGATTCTTGCGGAGGCTCCGCTATGCAAGACCATTCCTGTTCCCCCCTGGCACCAGCCAGCTCCCGGCTCGACATTGTCGACGTCCTGCGTTCCGCCGGACTCGACCAGCAGCGTTTGCTGGAGCTGGACCGTGGCCAGACCCTGGCCCAGTGGCAGAACCGCAAGGGCCAGGTGCACTATGAACGGCCCCGCCATCACGTCCTCAGCATCTACACCAGCCACGGCGACCGGGCCAGCCGGCTGGTGAACGGCCACGCCGTGAGCCGGGGCTTCTCCGGCGCGGTGTGTCTGCTGCCGGCGGGCAGTCGCTCAACCTGGGGGATTTCGGGACAGTTCGAGTTTGTTCACCTGTACTTCAACGACCGGGACCTGGCCCAGTGCGCCGAACAGACCTGGGACTGCGAACCGGGTCACCTGCAGCTGCAGGAACGCTACCACGCCGAGGACCCGCTGCTGGCCCAGGCTGGCCAGCTGCTGGCGATGACCGACTGGCAGGCGCCCGGGCAGGCACTGGCGATGGAGCATCTGGCGCAATGGCTGTTGGTGCAGGTGGTCAGCCGCCACGCCATCGCCCCGCGCGCCACCCCGGAGGTGCGGGGACAGCTGTCGCGGCGTTACCGGCGGCTGTTGGAGGATCGTATCGATGCCGAGCTGGACCAGCCGCTGACGCTGGCCACCCTGGCCGGCTGGGTCAACCTCAGTCCCTATCACTTCGCCCGCCTGTTCCGGGCCACATTCGGTTGCGCGCCCTATCAGTACATTCAGGAACAGCGGCTGCTGCGAGCGCGACGACTGCTGCAGGCACCGGGCAGCAAGATCACCGCGGTTGGCCTGGCCTGTGGATTTGGCGACCCCAGCCAGTTCAGCCGGGCGTTCCGCAAACGCTTTGGCGTCACGCCGTCACAGTATCGGATGGCGTCGGGAAGGGGCTGACGGTGCTCAGACCGTCGATAACAGGCCGGCCAAAGTGAATATGTGGGGATCGTCGTCCCCCAGTTGCCGCAGAGACGCGGCCAGGTTGAGCAGGTATTCGGCATTGGCGCCGCTGGGGCCATGAGCCGAGGCGATCTGGCGGACAATCGCCTCATCGTCCGCCGGTCCCAGAAAGGCCGCGTTGTCCTCGGTGGCGATGTACACCAGGCCCTGCTCACGGGTGCCGTCGGCAAACGTCATCGGCGTCTGGAACCGCAGGTAGCCGTTCTTCTCCCGCACATCCAGCTGTTCAAACACCGCCGGGGCCACCCGGTAGCCTATGCCCAGGCAACGGGCGCCGGCCTGCGGTATCAGCGTGACCACCCGGCCGGGAGCCTCCGGGGTGCCCCGATGGTCATGGGAACCCTGCCAGAATCGCCGCACCCAGCCCTCAATATGGGCCGGCCGCCGCTCCAGGTACGGAAAATCCACCTTGTAGATCAGCGAGCCGTAGCCAAACAGCCACACCGACTCGACGCCGTCGAAGCAGAACCGCTGGCGATTGTGTGCTGTGGTATCAAAAGACATGGTAGCGCGCGTGTTGGCAGGATCAGGCCCACAAGCTTACCACAGGCGTAAAAAAGCCGGGGCAAAGCCCCGGCAACGCAATGTTCCAACATGCAAGGGAACAAAGACCTGAAATCAGGCTGGTACTGGTGCCGCTTCGGGAGCGTTTGCGGTAAGCGGCTGGCAGCGGTACTGGGCCGCATCGAATGACCGGGTCTGCTGGCGGAACTGCCAGGTGAAGCCCGGCCACAGCGTGGTGTTCTTGCCATTCTCGTTGACGTACCAGCTCTTGCAGCCGGTCTGCCACACCGAATCCCCCAGCCTGGCCTGCATCGAGGCGTTGTAACGGCTTTGGCTGTCGGCCTTCACTTCCACACTGGACCAGCCCTGGTGCGCCATCTGTTCAAGGGCCGCGATGACGTACTGCACCTGGGATTCGATCATGTACACCATGGAGCTGTGGCCCAGACCGGTGTTGGGCCCCATCAGCAGGAACAGGTTGGGGAAGCCGGTCACGGTGGTGCCCTTGTAGGCTTCGGCGCCGTCCTGCCAGGCATCCAGCAGGTCCTGGCCGTCACGGCCGTAGATCATGCCGCGGGGGATCGGGTCCTGGGCCTTGAAGCCGGTGCCGTAGATGATGCAGTCCACCTCCCGTTCGACGCCGTGATTGTCGACGATGACGTTGCCCCGCACCTCACGGATACCGTCGGTCAGCACGTCAACATGGTCCTGATCCAGCGCCGGGTAATAGTTGTTGGAGATCAGCACCCGCTTGCAGCCAAAGTGGAAATCCGGGGTCACTTTCTTGCGCAGTGCCTTGTCCTTGATCTGGCTGCGGATGTGGCGACGGGCCTGGAGCTCCCCCAGCTTGAGGATGCGGGGATTGCCGACAAAGCCCAACACCCGGGCTTCCAGATACCAGTAGATGCTGTTGCGCAGGGCATTGAGAGTTTGCGGTACCCGCCGGAACAGCGCCCGTTCCAGCGGCGAGATGGCCCGATCCGGCTTGGGCATGATCCACGGTGGTGTGCGCTGGTACAGATCCAGATGGGCCGCGTCCCGGGCCACTTCCGGTACGAACTGGATGGCACTGGCACCGGTACCGATCACCGCCACCCGCTTACCGCGGAAATCGTAATCGTGGTCCCAGTCCTGGGAGTGAAACGCCTTGCCGGTAAAGGATTCGATGCCGGCAATCTCCGGGTAGGCCGGCGTGCTCAGACCACCCATGCCGGATACCACCACCTGGGCCGTCAGGGTCTGGAACGCCGGCAACTGGTCGTCGCTGCGGTCCAGCTCATCACCCGGCTTGATGCCCCGGGCCTGCATGTACTGCCACAGTGCCGGACTGTCGCAGGTTTCCAGGGTCCACTGCTGACGGCCCTCCTGGTAGCGGGCACCGGCGACATGGGTGTTCAGACGGATGTGGGGCAACAAGTCATACTTCTCGGCACAGTGACGCAGGTACGCCTGGATCTCCGGCTGCTGTGCGAACATCCGGGACCAGTTCGGGTTCTGCTCGAAGGAGAAGGAATACAGCGCCGACTGCACGTCACAGGCACAGCCCGGGTAGTGGTTCTCGTGCCAGGTGCCGCCCACGTCGTCACTCTGTTCCAGAATGACAAAGTTGCTGTAGCCGGCCTGCTTGAGCCGGATGGCCATGCCCAGCCCGGAAAAGCCGGTACCGATGATGGCGATCTGTGTGTTGTCGTTCATGCTCCCACTCCTGTTGCAACCCGATTGTTATTGGCATGCTGGACTGGCTACGATGGGCGCCCGTCCGTCGGTAGACAAATGTATACACCCGAAAGTAGACGACTGTATACTTCAAGTTCACGAACAGCGGTCAATTGGCCCTGAATGACGGTAAGGCGTCCCAATGAGCGTGATGAGCGCAGGCAAACTGAAACTGATCCAGGCCGCCCTTAAGCTGGCGACCGAAAGTCGCAGCCTGACTTCCCTGGGCTTGCGGGAGCTGGCCCGGGAAGCCGGGCTCAACCCCAACACCTTCTACCGGCACTTTCGCAACCTGGACGAACTGGGTCTGCAGGTGCTGGGCTACATTGCCGACGAGCTGAAAACGGGGGTGCGGGAACTGCGCAACGTTGCGGACACTTCCGACCAGGCGGTGGCCAGTACCGTCAGCTTCGTCTATCGCTACTTTCTGGAGAACCGGGCCGCCACCACAGTGGCGGTGCGGGAACTGTACGGCCCGTCACCGCTGCTGCGGCGGGCCCTGGAAAACCAGCTTGATGCCAGCGCCCGGGAGATGGCGGAGGACATCCTCAACCTGCGCCTGGTGTCCAGCCGGCTACCACAGGCCACCGTGTTGGAAATCTCCCACATGACGATTCGGTACCTACTGTTTCGCGCCATGGACTACATCGAGAAACCTGAGCAACGGCTGGCGATCCAGCAGGAAAGCGAGCGCTTCATCAACCGGCAGTTCCGCGGCGCCCTGTTGGACCAGCTGGACGCCGCCGAGCTTGAGGCCCTGGCCGCATCCATCGAACATCGGTGATACCAACCAGCCGGGACACTGGCCGGCTGAACGGGACGCCGGGAGGAAAGGAACGGCCCCGCAGAACGCAGGGCCGGGTTGGTTTACTGGGTGGTGTTGAAGGTATAGGACTCGACGGTACCGTCGTCGTCGAAGGTGATCACCAGGTCGGTGGTCTGGGCATCATCGAACGCCGACCAGCGGTACTTGCCGTAGGTCCAGGTACGCTGACCATCCTTGAGGCCGGTACGCCAGGGCTGGCCAAACAGTCGCTGGACCTCGTCACGGGTGGTGTCTCCCAGGCGGATCTGGTCGA
The DNA here is from genome assembly GCF_020546665.1 of Marinobacter sp. CA1. Lineage (NCBI taxonomy): Bacteria > Pseudomonadati > Pseudomonadota > Gammaproteobacteria > Pseudomonadales > Marinobacteraceae > Marinobacter > Marinobacter sp. CA1. The sequence goes on along the minus strand of NZ_CP071785.1, from coordinate 4,699,763 downwards.
CATTGTGAGTGGCGAAATCCTGACCGACCGTGGCACAGCCGCCGATGGTCACAGTCAGCAACAGCGTCGCCAGGGCAACGGGTTTGATCGAGGGCATGGTGACCTCCTGCTATGGGTTGCTGATGCCATGATACGTCAGCCCGGCGTCAACGCGATTACGATGCCGCAACCTTGCCGACAGCTTTCCAGCGGCCGCCAAAGAAGAATACCGCCAACCCCACCAGGATCAGACCACTGCCCTGCAACACGGTGGCTGACAGTACCTCGTCGTTGAACCAGTGCCCCAACGCCATCGCAAACACCGGCGTAATCAGCGTCACCAGCGCCACCGTGCTCGCCGGCAGGTGGTGCAGCACGTGAAAATAGCTGACAAACCCCAGCAGCGAGCCGAACACCGCCAGGTACAGCACCGCCCAAGGCGAGGGAGTGGCCCAGTCGAGGGTCGGCGCCTGGCCATCCAGCAACCACCAGGTCAAGACGAACAGCGGTACGCTCAACACCACCGTGCCCACAGTCTGGGCCAGCGGGTGGGAGCGGGCATCGGTACGCTTCACCATCACCGCACTCAGGCTGAACAGAAACACCGCCACAAGCAGCATCAGCAGCCCCGACAGCCGGGCACTGCCAACCGCCAGGTCGTGACCAAACAGCACCACCAGGCCGGTCAGCGCAATACCACAGGCCAGCCACTTGTAGGCCGGCATTGCCGGCTCATCCACCAGCCAGCGGGCCAGTACCGCTGAGACCATCGGCGACAGCCCATACAGCACCGAAATCAGCCCGGATGGCACTGACTGGGCGGCCAAATAACTGAGGCTCAGGGCAGCATAGACCCCCAACAGTGCCCAGCCGTAGCTGCGCAGCGCCGGCCCCCGCCAGCGCAGGGGAATCCGCAGCGCCGCCACCAGCAACAGGCCCAGCACGGCGGCAATTGCCATCCGTAGGGCCCCCGCCAGAATCGGGTGCAGGGTGGCACCGCTCAGGGCGATGCCCAGGGGAGTGGTGGCCCAGACCAGGACCACCGTCATATACGCAGCAGGTATGTGCATGAGGTTCTTCCTTGGTAAAGCGTCCGTCGTCACGCCTCCGGAAGCCACCACCCCACGAACAAAAAGGCCGCAGGGCGATTGCGCTGCGGCCTTTGGAGGATTCGGTGTTACGTCAGTCGTTAACGTCCCCAGCCACAGCCACGCGCGCACGATGCCAGACGGCCTTCTCGGCCAGTCGGCTAATCGCTTTCGGTGCTGCAGCACAACAGGAGAACATGGGTAACCCTGAAAAAAATTGGAACATCAACAAATAACGAATCCGCAGAATGCCGCGCCCGGGCCAACCCTGTCAACCGGCATTCGCGCGGTTCGATCAACACATTGGCCGGCACTGCGCCGGCAGGCCAACCCGGGGCGCCGAAAAAAGCCCCGCCAAGGCGGGGCAACAGGGGACGTCCAGTCTTCGGAGGTCGTCAATCCGGGTGTCAGTAAAGCTTGGCCAGGGACTTGCGGGCAAAGGCCTCAACCTCGTCGAGCCGGCCTTCCTTCACTTTCACCAGCCATTCCGGGTCCTGCAGCAGCGCGCGGCCGACCGCAATCAGTTCGAACTCGTGGTTGTTCATCCGCTCCACCAGCTCGTCAATGCCGGACTGCTCCACCGACTCCTGCTTGCTGGCAAAGGTGCCGCTGATGAAGTCTTCGGTCAGCCCCACGCTGCCCACCGACATGGTGGGAACACCGCTCAGTTTCTGGGTCCAACCCGCCAGGTTGAGGTCGGAACCTTCAAACTCCGGCTCCCAGAAACGACGGGTGGAGGCGTGGAAGATGTCCACCCCGGCCTCCGCCAGTGGTTTGAGGAAGGCCTCCAGCTGTTCCGGGGACTCCACCAGGCGGGCCTCATAGTCCTGCTGCTTCCATTGCGAGAACCGCAGCATGATCGGGAAGTCGGGACCCACCCGCTCACGTACCGCTTCGATGATCTCAATGGCGAAGCGTTGACGGTTGGCCATTGAGCCACCGTATTCGTCGTCTCGCTGGTTGGTGCCTTGCCAGAAGAACTGGTCAATCAGGTAACCGTGGGCACCGTGAATCTCGACGCCATCAAACCCGATGGCCTTGGCGTCCTGGGCCGCATCGGCGAAGGCCTGAACCACCTCGTCGATGTCGCCCTTGCTCATCGCCCGGCCATTGGGCTTGCCCGGTGCAAACAGCCCCGACGGGCTGAAACCCGGCACACTGGCATCCGGTTCGGTGCCTTCCTTGCGTACCGCACCCACATGCCAGAGCTGGGGGAAGATCTTGCCACCGGCGTCGTGAACGGCATCCACCACCTTTTTCCAGCCCGCCAGCGCCTCGGTGCCGTGGAACGCCGGCACGTTGGGATAACCGTTGGCGCCCGGATGGTTCACCGTGGTGCCCTCGGTGATCAACAGTCCCACGCCGCCTTCGGCGCGCCTGCGGTAGTAGGCCACCACATCATCGCCCGGCACGCTGCCCGGTGAAAAGTTGCGGGTCATGGGCGCCATGGCCACCCGGTTGGCGAGGGTCAGTTTGGTGGTCTCGAAAGGCTCGAACAGGGGTCCAAGGTTCATCGTCATGATCGGTCTCCGCTGCGTTGGCAGTCCGGTTGATTTGGTTTCATAACGCAACCCTATTTAATCTGGTTTCTTGATGCAACCCTTTTCGGTAGACTGTGATCCATGGCCAGAAAACGTTTTGATGATTCCAACTGCTCCGTCGCCCGCGCCCTCAACGAAGTGGGTGACTGGTGGTCACTGCTGATCGTGCTGCAGGCAATGTACGGCACCCGCCGCTATGTCGATTTCCAGAAGGAGTTGGGGATTGCCAAGAACATTCTCTGCGACCGGCTGGGGCGCCTGGTGGAAAACCAGGTGCTGACCAAGGTCGATGTGGGGGAGCATGGCTGCCGCTTCGAATACCGGCTGACCGACAAGGGCCGGGAGCTGTTTCCGGTGGTCATCGCCCTGCGGCAATGGGGGGACAGGTGGAACCCGGCGCCGGACCAGGCCCCGCTGGATCTGCGGGACCGGGCCAGTGGCCGGCCGATCAGCCCTGTGTGTGTGCGGGATGCGGATGGCCAGCCACTGACCATCCGCGAGGTGTGCCTGCCGGGGGCGACGTCTGCTGACGACCCGGACGCTGACAGCTAAGGTCCCGTCCGGGTGATTCGCTGATCTGCCGAGCCTCCGAAAACGTTGAGCGCAAGGCGCGCTCAGCCACGATCTTTGTCGTATCCGGTCATCACCGTGATCTGGGTGCCCTCACCCTCCGGTGACACCACGAAGTTCAGCACCCGGTCCTGCTTGCGCAGCCAGGCCGTTGCGTCACTGGCGGTACCGTCCTCACCTTCAATCCACATCACCCCGTCCAGCTCTTCCTCGTCCAACTGCCAGCCCGCGTCGGAGGCGTCCTTCACCAGGGTGTCCACCACGGTTTTGACGTCATCCAGTGTCGAGCCGGCCACCATGAAGTGTTCGCCCTGCTCGCGGGTGTTGCGGAACATGGATTCCAGTGCCATGCCCTGGTAAACCGGCACGTCTGCCGGGAAGTCCTCCGGCAGTTCGTCCACCTCCAGCGCGAAGGACATCTGGCCTTCACCGTAGTCAAACCCACTTAGCTCGCCGTTTTCATCGAACTGCATACCGGCTTCTTCAAACTGGGATTTCACATACTTCTCTGTCATCGACTCCACCGCGTCGGAACAGCCCGACACCGTCAGCGCAGCGGCGACGGCAGCACCGGCGACAGGTAAACGCAGGGATTGCAGGAAATATAGCGACATGGGATTCCTCCTTAAAAAACGTATCGTCCTTGGATGCGAAATACAGCAGCAAAACATTATGCCACGGATCAGCGTCCAGGGAGCCCCCGCTTGACGCCGGATCACCGCTGGCCCGTTCGCACCTGCCTGCGACCCACCACAGCCTTCTATTGAGCCCAATCAACTTCCTGCCGGCGCCGGCCGGATCTCAGGACCGATTCTTGCGTCAGGTCAAGTTGCGTTTTTGCCAACGGCGTACCCTTGGGGCCATAGATCACTGTTGATCGATGCTTTTGATCATTACTTCCCTGTTTCCCGAAGGAGTTTGCCATGTCCTATACCCTCAAGACCGGAATCCTTGCTGGCTGCCTGCTGGCGGCTGGTGTTGCCCAGGCCCACGAAGCCGGAGACTTCCTGATCCGCGCCGGCGCCGTCGTAGTGGACCCGCAGGAATCCAGCGATACCGTGACTCTGGGCGGCGCTGGTGTTGGCGATGGCAACTGGGAAGTCGGTGTTGATTCCAATACCCAGCTGGGTATTACCGCCACCTACATGCTCAACGACAACTTCGGGGTGGGTATTCTGGGTGCCACGCCGTTCAAGCACGACATCAGTGCGGCCGGCTCCATCGCCGGTGCCGGCAAGCTGGGTTCCACCAAGCACCTGCCGCCGACCATCACCGCGCAGTACTACCCGCTGGGCGCCAATCAGCAGATTAACCCGTACGTCGGCATTGGCCTGAACTACACCAACTTTTTTGAGGAAGACACCACACCGACACTGACCGGCGCGGTCGATGCAGCCCTGGGCGGCGGGGTGATCGACGCCACCGAGCTGGAACTGGATGACAGCTTCGGCATCGCCGCCGAGCTGGGTGTGGACGTGCAGATCACCGACCAACTCGGTGTGAACGCCGCCATGTGGTGGGCAGACATCGACACCACCGCCGACATCCACGCCATCAGCGACGGTCAGCGCGTTGGCACCGCCAAGGTGGACGTGGAAATCGATCCGATGGTGTACATGATCGGCCTCAGCTACAAGTTCTGAGACCTGACAGCGCCTCTGGCGGAGTGGCTTTACAGCAGGGAAACCACCAGAGGCGCCCGGAACCCGGGGGTTGGGTCAGGGCCTAGCCGCGTTTGGACCCGCCGTCTCCCTGACGGGAGCGGGCGCGGCCACGGCCCTGCCCCGGGCTGTTACCACCACGTCCCTGGCCATTGCGACCGGACGGACGTGACCGGCCACCGCGACCCGGGGCCGATTTTGGGGTGACGGACAGCGGTGTCTCCGGCTCGAATCCCGCCATCGTCTTCCGCGGGATCGACTGGCTGATAACCTTCTCGATCCCCGCCAGCAGTTTGCCCTCATCCGCACTCACCAGCGAAAGCGCCTGCCCCTGCTCACCAGCCCGGCCCGTTCTGCCAATGCGGTGGACGTAGTCTTCCGGCACATTAGGCAGTTCAAAGTTCACAACCTGCGGCAGCTGTTTGATGTCCAGCCCCCGGGCTGCGATGTCGGTGGCCACCAACACCCGGATTTCACCACTCTTGAAGTGGCTCAGCGCGCGAGTACGAGCACCCTGGGACTTGTTGCCATGGATCGCCGCGGCGGCGATGCCGTCGCGTTCCAGCTTCTGGGTCAGACGGTTGGCACCGTGCTTGGTGCGGGTAAACACCAGCACCTGCTGCCAGTCGTGATCCTTCACCAGCCGGCTCAACAACGCCGACTTGCGGCTCTTGTCCACCGGGTACACCGTCTGCTGGATGGTCTCCGCGGTGGTGTTGCGGGGGGCCACTTCCACCTGCACCGGCTCATTCAGCAGGCCTTCGGCCAGCTTGCGGATGTCACCGGAGAAGGTCGCGGAGAACAGCAGGTTCTGGCGCTTTGCCGGCAGCAGGGTCAGCACCTTGCGGATATCCCGGATAAAGCCCATGTCCAGCATGCGGTCGGCCTCATCGAGCACCAGCACGTCGAGGGCATCGAAATTGACCACGCCCTGCTGGTGCAGATCCAGCAGCCGGCCCGGGGTAGCCACCAGCACGTCCACGCCCTTGCGCAGGGTGCGGATCTGGGGATTGATCTTGACGCCACCGAACACCACCGCCGAGGAGGTAGCCTGGTACTTGCTGTACAGCGCGACGCTGTCGCCCACCTGGGCTGCAAGCTCCCGGGTTGGGGTCAGGATCAGCGCGCGGACGCCCTGGCAACGCCGGGGCAGCTCACCCAGACGCTGCAGCAGCGGCAGGGTGAAGCCGGCGGTCTTGCCGGTGCCGGTCTGGGCAGCGGCCATGACGTCCTGGCCGGACAGTACGGCGGGAATGGCCTGGGACTGAATGGGGGACGGGGTTTCATACCCCTGATCCGAGGTAGCACGGACCAGCGACTCGGACAGACCGAGGGAAGCAAAACTCATAATTGTAAACTCTTGATATGACTCCCGACATCGGGCGGGAGTGCCGCAGTTGGAGCGGCGAAACTAAGACGACTACGGCTGTGCACCGGATGTTGGGCGCGCCGTCCTCTGACAGGTCGTTTCGAATGGGGGTCGCGCTCGGCCCGGGGCCGTAACTGCGCAATCCTTCGAGGCAGGATGGCGGGCACGGTAACAGAGTCCTGCGGCGATAGCCACTTTAATTCACCCGCAACCGCACCACGGTGTGAAGGAAGCCGGATTATGTGCTTTGATAAAGCAGACAGGCACAAGCGAGTGGAGCACGCCATGGTCTCCAGAATGTTGTTGCTGATCCTGGGGTTACTGCTGATGGCCCCGGCCGCGGCCCAGTCCTTCCGGGTCGGCGTGCTGCACGGTGACACCGAAATCTTCGATTACGAGCTGTCAGTGCTGAAACTGGCGCTGGCCCACGCCCCCGGAGACCACACCCTGGAAGTGGTGCCCCTGCCGGAAACGCCCCAGCAACGCATATTCGCCATGCTCGACTCGGCCTGGGAACCCATCAACGTGTTCTTCAGTGGCTACAGTCCGGAACGGGAACGGCGCCTGCTTCAGGTCAACATTCCCCTCACCCGTGGCCTGCTTGGCTATCGGCTGATGGTGGTGAAGGCGGAACGGCTGGCGGAGCTGAAAGGTGTCGATTCACTGGCGGAGCTGCGCCGTTACCGGATCGGCTCGGGCATTGGCTGGCCCGACAACGATGTCCTGCAGGCCAACGGCCTGGAAGTGATCACCAGCCGCTACGACAACCTCTGGCGCATGCTGGCGATGGAGCGTTTTGACCTGTTCCATCGCGGCGTCCAGGAAATCTACACCGAACTGGCACGGCCGGAGCACCAGCAACTGGCAGTCCTGCCAGGCATGATGGTGGTGTTTCCCTACGACTATTTCTTCTATGTCTCGGTCAACCGGCCAGATCTGCACGACCTGCTGCTGACCGGGCTGGTCAACGCCTACAACAGCGGCGCCTTCATGGCCAACTTCCTGAGCCATCCGGCGATCCGCCGTGCCCTGGAGGACGGCGAGCTTACCAGCCGGCGGGTGGTGCGACTGGCGCTGCCGGAAACCTACCAGAGCCTGGACGTGATCCCACAACGCTACTGGCATGCGGTGGGTGAGCATCCGGTGTCGCTCAGACCCGCCACCCCGCTGATCGCCGCAACCACACCGGTAGTCGGCCACAGCCCGGCTGACTAACGCGCCGCCGTTCAACGCCGACGGACTACATCACCTTACCCCGCAGCGCCTTGGTGCGGCCACGCTGGGTCTTGCTGTCCACCCGTCGCTTGCGGGCGGCGCGGGAGGGTTTGGTGGGGCGACGGGCCTTACGGGGTTTGACCGCATCCCGGATCAGCGCCTGCAACCGCGCCAGGGCATCGTCCCGGTTGGCCTCAAAGGTACGGTGGTTCTGGGCCTTGATCACAATCACTCCGTCCTTGGTGATTCGGCTGTCCCGCAGCGCCAGCAGGCACTCCTTGTAGTAGGGCGGTAGCCGTGAGGCCTGGATATCAAAACGCAGATGCACCGCCGAGGCGACCTTGTTGACGTTCTGGCCGCCAGCGCCCTGGGCACGGATCTGGTGAATCTCGATTTCATCATCGGCGAGGCTGACGGCGTTGGACAGTGGCAGCATGACCGTCACCGGTAACCGTCGGTGTGGAGCACGGTGGCCAGGGCGCGACGCTGCTCCCATTCCAGCCGTTCCAGCTCCGGGCGGTCGTCAAAGCGATGGACATAGCCCAGGCACAGGTAGGCCACCAGTTTGCGGTCGGCGGGCGCCTGCAGGATCTCCGCCACCCGGCGGGGGTCGAGGATGCTGACCCAGCCCATGCCGACGTTCAGTGCCCGGGCCATCAGCCACATGTTTTGGACTGCGCACACCACACTGTATTCTCCGGCCTCCGCCATGGCGGTCTGGCCCAACACCGGCCCCTCGCTGGCGCGATAGAACACCGCCAGGTTGACCGGCGCCTCGTGAATGCCCTCAAGCTTGAGACGGGCGTAGAGTTCACCGCGCTCGCCACTGAAGCGTTCGCGGGCCTGCCGGTTGGCGGCATCGAAACTTTCCGCCACCTGCGCCCGCAGTGCCGGGTCAGCCACCTGCACAAACTCCCAGGGTTGAGAAAACCCGACCGACGGCGCCAGCGTCGCCGCCTGCAGGATCTGCTCCAGCACCGGCTCCGGAATCGGCTCCGGGCGGAAGTTGTTGCCGCGGACATCACGGCGATGACGCAGGATATCGGTCAGCAACTGCTGGTCGTCAGTGCTGAAACAGCGTTCACTCATGGCGATCTTCCCGCCGCTCAGGGCAGCACACAGTGCTTGGCGTAGTCACCGGCTTCGTTCATGGTCCAGTCGCCCTTGGGCTTCTCATCCATGTCCGCACACCAGGCATCGCTGCCCACTTCCGGCGCACAGCCAGCGAGGCCAACGGCCAGCGCCAGGGTCATCATCAGTCGCTTGATCATGGTGTTTCTCCCGCCCGGGTTACTGGGCCGTAGTGACGTACTTGAGCACCTCAACCACCTGCTCCGGGGTCTGGGCCCAGGCCATGGCGGCAGCGTCGACTTCCTTGAGTGGGTGCACAATGCTGTCGTCGTGCAGGGTGATGTAGGGGGTACCCATGGCGGCGCAGAAGCCGGCATCAAACGCCGCGTTCCACTGCTTGTACTTGTCGCCAAAACGGATCACCGCCAGGTCACATTGCTCCAACAGGGTCTTGGTGCGAATACCGTTGACCTTGGAGGACTGATGGTCCCGCCAGAAACCAACGTCCGGCTTGCCCAGCACATCGCCGGCAGCGTCACTGGCGTCGTGGTCGGTGACCGGGGCGGTGAACTCCACCGGCAGGCCCGCGGCCTCGACGCCTGCCTGGATCTGCTGGCGCCAGTCAGTGTGGATTTCGCCGGATAGGTAGACGGTCCAGATCATGGGGTGCTCCTCTGTCATCGTATGATCGACGGCCCTGAACGGGCCTGTTATAGAGCAGCATGATACGTCAGCGAGGGATCGGATTCATTGCCGGCGGCAAATCCGGCCGGCCATGATCACCACCGGCGCCAACCCACGGCGCACCCGAAGTCGCCGCAGGCCGCTTGCCGGACGTCAGATGGCGAAGCCACCCAGCTTGGTTTCCAGGTACTCGTCGATGCCTTCCTCGGCACCTTCGCGCCCCAGACCACTGGTCTTCATGCCGCCAAAGGGCGCGGCGGCACTGGTGGGGTTGATGTCATTGATGCCGATGATGCCAAAGTTCAGCGCCTCGAAGGCCCGGTGGGCGGTGGACAGGCGGTCGGTGTAGACGTAGGCCGCCAGGCCATAGGCGGTGTCGTTGGCCATCGCCAGCACATCGTCACCATCGCGGTAGCTGATCACCGGCGCCACCGGACCGAAGGTTTCCTCGCGATAGATCGCCATCTCCGGCGTCACCCCGGACAGCACCGTTGGCGCGTAGAAGCAGCCCCGGGCCAGCTCGCCGTTGTGCAGCCGGTCGCCACCGGTCTCCAGGGTCGCGCCCTTGGCCACGGCATCCTTGACCTGGCGATCCACCTTGTCCAGTGCCCGCTGGTCAATCAGCGGCCCCAGGGAGGTAGTGCTGTCCAGACCGTTACCCGCCTGCAGCCGCTCGGCGCGGCTCACCAGCTCGGCGACAAACGCCTCGCGGTGATCTTCATGAACGTAGATCCGGTTGGGACTGATACAGGCCTGGCCGCCATTGAGGAACTTCACCAGCGACAGTCCCTTGGCCGCATGCACCGGATCGGCATCGGGGAAGACAATGGCCGGGGCATGCCCGCCCAGTTCCATCGATACCCGCTTCATATGACGGGCAGCCTCGGCGTTCAACTGACAGCCCACCTCGGTGGACCCGGTGAAGGTCAGCTTGCGCACCCGCGGGTCGCGGCAGAACGCCTCACCGACCCGGGCTGGCTGCTGTACCGTGATGGCATTGACCACACCGGCCGGGAAGCCGGCCTCGGCGAAGATCTCCATCATTGCCTGGGCGCACAGCGGCGTCGATTCCGCCGGCTTGAGGATGACCGTGCAGCCGGCGGCCAGCGCCGGCGCCAGCTTACGGGTGATCATCGAGATCGGGTAGTTCCAGGGGGTGATCGCCCCCACCACACCGACCGGCACCCGGTGTACCAGAAAGCGCTGGTTTTCCCGCGCCGACGGGATGGTCTCACCCTGGATGCGTTTGGCCTGCTCGGCGAACCACTGCAGAAAATCGGCACCGTACTGAACCTCGTTCAACGAGGCCTTTAGCGGCTTGCCCTGCTCTTTGGTCATCAGTTCCGCCAACGCCTGCTTGCGCTGGATCATCAGCTCCCAGGCCCGGTACAGCAACCGCGAACGCTCGTAGGCCGTGGTCTTCTTCCAGCTGTCAAAGGCGCTGTGCGCCGCCGCGATGGCCTGGTCGATGTCGGCGTCGCTGCAATCCGGCACCGACCCCAGCGCCTCGCCGGTGGCCGGGTTGGTGACCGCGAAGGTGGGCCGATCGCTCAGCCATTCCCCGTTGATGTACATGATCTCACCTCGTGTTCGTTCAGAAGCTGTCGTCCGCCATCGCCATGATAGCCTCACTGCCGGCACGAATGGCCGACAGGTAGCCGGCGCAGCGGGGCAGGATCTGGTCGATGAAGACATTCACCGTCACCCGCTTGCCCTGCAGGAACGGGTCGCTGCCGTCATCCCGGGCCGCGGCCCGCTGTGCCGACTGCAGCATCAGCCAGGCAGCCACGGTGGTGGCGGTCAGCATCAGATAGTTGAAGGCCACCGAACCGGCGTGATTGGCATCGTCCTGGCCATCCAGTACCAGCCGCACCGCCTCATCCACGAACGCCACCGACTGGCGGAAGCGATCCAGACGCTCGCCCGTTACCGCGGCATCGCCGGCGATGGCCTCGGCAAAGCCACGCATTTCAGCAACCAGTTCCGTCATGCCCTGACCCTGGTCCCGCAGGGTCTTGCGGCCCACCAGATCCATCGCCTGGATGCCATTGGTACCCTCATAGATGGGCAGGATACGGGCATCCCGATAGTACTGGGCGACGCCGGTTTCCTCCACAAAGCCCATGCCACCATGGCATTGTACCGCCAACGAGGTGACTTCCTGAGCCATCTCGGTGCACCAGCCCTTCACCAGCGGCGTCATTACCTCCACCCGCCGACGATGATAGCGGCGCTGATCCTCGTCCAGATCCGGCGCCCGTGCCAGGTCCACCCCGACGCAACCACTGTAGGCCAGACAGCGACCGGCCTCGGTGAGCGCCTTCATGGTCATCATCATGCGTCGCACATCGGGGTGGCGGATGATCGCCGAGGCGCCCGTGGCACCCGGTGCCACGCCCTGCTGACGTTCAAACACATAATCCCGTGCCGCCTGGTAGGCGCGGTCGGCCACCGCCACCCCCTGCAGACCCACGGTCAGGCGGGCGTTGTTCATCATGGTGAACATGCAGGCCAGGCCCTGGTTTTCCTCGCCCACCAGATAACCGATGGCGCCGTCGTTGTCGCCGTAGCTCATGACACAGGTGGGGCTGGCGTGGATGCCCAGCTTGTGTTCAATGGAGACCGCGTGGCAGTCGTTGCGTTCGCCGGGCTCGCCCTGCGCGTCCGGCAGGTACTTGGGCACCGCGAACAGCGAGATGCCGCGAACCCCGGCCGGGGCATCCGGCAGCCGCGCCAGCACCAGGTGAACAATGTTCTCCGCCATATCGTGTTCACCCCAGGTGATGAAGATCTTCTGGCCACGAATGCGGTAGTGCGCCCCATCCCGTTCCGCGGTGGTGCGGATGGTGGCCAGATCAGAGCCGGCCTGGGGTTCGGTCAGATTCATGGTGCCGGTCCACTGACCCGACACCATCTTGGGCAGCAGTTCAGCCTTGAGGGCCTCACTGGCATTCTCCGACAACGCCTCAACCGCGCCCTGGGATAACAGAGGACAAAGCCCCCACGCCATGTTGGCGGCGTGCCACATCTCCTGGACCGGTATCGCCAGTGAGAACGGCAGGCCCTGGCCACCAAACGCCGGTGCAAACTGCAGGCTGCCCCAGCCGCCGTCCACATACTGACGGTAGGCATCGGCAAACCCGGCCGGCGTGGTGATGGTGTGGTCGCTGCCAAAGCTCAGCCCGGCGCGGTCGCCGGAGCCATTGAGCGGCGCCAGCACCGAGCCGGAAAAACGCGCCGCCTCATCGAGGATCGCGGTTACCAGGTCGTCACCGACCTCTTCGTGACCACAGGCTTTCGCCATATCATGGAACCCGGCCACGTCGCTGAGAACGAACGCCATGTCGCGGGTGGGTGCTCTGTACTCTGCCATGGAAACGCTCCTTAGCTCATGTACTGGCCGCCGTTGACGGACAGGTTGGTGCCGGTCACAAACCCTGCGTTGTCGTCCGTCAGGAACGCCACGGCGCGGGCAATGTCCTCAGGCTGGCCCAGCCGGCCCACTGGAATACCGGCAATGATGCCGTCCAGTACTTTCTCCGGAACCTGACGCACCATCGGGGTATCGATGTAACCCGGCGACACCGCGTTGGCGGTCACCCCCTTGCGGGCACCTTCCTGGGCGATGGATTTGGTAAAGCCGTAGATGCCGGCCTTGGTGGCGGCGTAGTTGGACTGTCCGAACTGGCCCTTCTCACCATTGAGGGAAGAGATGTTGACGATGCGGCCAAAGCCCCGCTCGCACATGCCCTCAAAGACCTGGCGACACATGTTGAACATGGAGTTCAGGTTGACGTTGATCACCTGCAGCCACTGGTCCTGGGCCATCTTCTTCAGCGGCGCATCGTTGGTGATACCGGCGTTGTTGACCAGCACGTCAATGGCACCGAAATCCCGCTCCACGGTGGCAACGAAGTTGCTGCAGGCTTCGAAATCGGTCACGTCCAGCGGCAGGATGGCAACCTCATAACCGGCGCCGTTCATTTCCGCCTGCCACGCCTGGGCGGCCTGGGTGTCGGCCTCACCCGGCAGGTGGCTGGCAATGACCTGGCGACCCTGGTCGACCAGCGCCTTGCACATAGCGGTGCCAAGGCCGCCGGTGGCGCCGGTTACAACTGCGATACGTTTGCTCATGGTGCTCTCCTTGATGGTTGTCTCAGTGCTTGTTGGGGTAGTGGTTGATGCAGTTGCCTGGCAACTACTTCAATAATTTCTTGATCGCTGACGACTGGGCGATCGCGCCCTCCGAGGTGTAGCGCTCGCTGCGCTGCTCGATCTTCGGCAGTTCGTAGAGGTAGTTGACCATCAACCCGGCGGACTGCTTCAGCCCCTTGTCTGAGCTGTCCGCCAGCCAGTTCAGCCGCGCCACCTGGGCACCGTTGCTGAGATGGAAATGGGCCACCGGGTCCTGGGCCTTGTTGCCCTGGCGGCGAACCTGGCACAGGTAGCTGGCCGCCAGCCGGGTCAGGGCGTCACGCCGCACCTCGTTGTTGCCATTGGGATCAAGCTGCTCCGGGGTGCGTGGTGGTGGCAGCGACAGCCACTGTTCGCCACCGGGCAGGCCCCGCAGGGTGTCGGCGTCGCTCTGGTTGAGCCAGCGGCAGAAACCGGGAATCGGCGACAGCGTGGCGAACTGCTTGAGCTGAGGAAATTCCTCCCGCAGTTTGCGCACCACCTGTTTGATCAGGAAATTGCCGAAGCTGATGCCCGCCAGCCCGCGCTGGGCGTTGGAGATGGAATAGAAGATGGCGGTGTCCGCCGCCTCCAGATTCTGGGTCGGCGCGGATTCGTCCAGCAGCGCCTGGACGTTGTCGGCCATGCCGCTGACCAGCGCCACCTCAACGAAGATCAACGGCTCATCCGGCATGCTCGGGTGCATGAAGGCAAAGCAGCGGCGGTCGGAATCAAGCCGGTTCTTGAGGTCGCTCCAGCTCTTGATGGCGTGCACCGCCTCGTAGGCAATCAGTTTTTCCAGCAGTACCGCACCGGAACGCCAGCTGATTTCCTCAAGCTGCAGCAGGCCGACATCGAACCAGTGACTGAGCAGTTCCTTGAGGTCGCTTTCCAGCGGCTGCAGCGATGGGTGCTCCTTGCGCAGACCCAACAGCTCCTCACGCATATCGACCAGGAACTTGACGCCGGAGGGTACCCCGTTGAACTGCTTCAGCAGGGCCACCCGGCTGGGCTCCAAAGCCTGACGCAGGGCCTGGGCCGCCGCGGTTTTGTGACCGGAACCGGCAGCCTGCCAGTGATCGATTTCCCGACCCACGCGGGCCTCATCAACCCCGTAGTGCTCCGCCAGCAGACCAAGGAAACGGATGCGGCCCTGACGGGACAGGGTCAGGTAGGTGCGCCCCAGTTCCGCCGCGCGATTGCGGGCCGCCACCTGGCCGCCATTCTCCGCCAGGCAGTGATCGATCCACTGCCGTACCACTTCCAGATCGGCTTCCGGCAGATCAGCGGCGACGGTCAGCGACTCGTTGGCGGCGCGACGACCGGCGCCGGCGTCCCCACCGGGAACCAGGCGTTTGAACGCCCGCTCAAAGATGTTGGCTGGCTGGCTTTGCATGACAACTACCCCACTTGGCATTAAAAGAACGTCCGTGGCATTAAAAGGACGTCCGGGACGTCGCGGAACCCGATGATTCCGCTTTACTTGTTGATGTTGTTGACGGGAGGCTATCAGAGCTTTTGAACAAAACCAAGTAAAACTACTTGGTTTATTCAATACAAACCATTAACCTCCTAAGCGAATGGATCAAACCTATGGAGACAATCAACCATGAATGACCTGCACGGTTACTATCTTGAAGACCTGTCCATTGGCATGAGCGCCAGCTATGCCAAGACCATCACCGAAGCCGATGTGGTGCTGTTTGCCGGCATCAGTGGTGACGACAACCCGGTCCACCTCAACGTCGAGTACGCCAAGACCACCCCGTTCAAAGAGCGGATCGTCCACGGCATGTTCAGCGCGGCGCTGATTTCCGCAGTACTGGGCACCCGTCTGCCGGGACCGGGCGCGATCTACGTCGACCAGGAGATCAAGTTCAAGGCCCCGGTACACATCGGTGATACCGTGGTGGCCAGCGCCGAGGTGGTAGAGATCAACGAACAACGCCGCCGGGTCAAACTGAAGACCGTCTGCAAGGTGGGTGACAAGGTGGTTGCCGAAGGCTACGCCACCAACATGGTGGACCGTCGTCCGGCGGAGTAAGGGGAGATGACTATGCTGTTGGATAGCAAACAATCGATTCTGGTGGTAGTCGACGTCCAGGCCCGGCTGCTGCCGGGTGTTCAGGACAACGACACCCTGGTCAAACACTGCGACTGGCTGGTTCGCCTGGCCCAGCTGGCCGAGGTGCCGGTAATCGGTTCCGAGCAGTACCCACAAGGCCTGGGCCACACCGAAGAGAGCTTGCAGGCCCGCATCGGCGAGGCCAACCTGTACGGCAAGACCACCTTTTCCTGCATCGACGACGAAGGCTTTGCCGCCCGCTTTGAGCAGGAAGGCCGGCAGCAGGTGGTGTTGTGTGGCATGGAATCCCAGGCCTGCGTGCTACAGTCCGCGCTGCGGCTGAAGGAAACCGGCGCCGACGTGTTCGTGGTAGCCGACGCCATTTCTGCCCGCAATCATCGCGATACCGAGATCACCCTGCGCCGCCTGGAACAGGCCGGTGTCACCCTGGTGACCCGGGAAATGGTGGGCTTTGAGTGGATTCGCCGCTCCGACGCCCCGGCCTTCAAGACGTTCAGCAAGGACTTCCTGCGCTGATCGCCACCACCTGGCCCGGGTTGGCATCGCGCAACCCGGCCAGGCTGGACCAGGAGAACCATGAAGACCCGAACACCCGAAGAAGGCTATTCCGCGCTGACCGACGACGCCGAGCGCAATCGCCTGCTGGCGGAAATGGCGGAACAGTCCACCGACATGATATCCCGCCACACCCCCGATGACTGGCGCTTCATTTATGCCTCGCCGGCGGTGACCCATCTATTGGGCTACAGCGTGCAGGAAATCGTGGGCATGTCGGCCTACGATCTCTACCACCCGGACGACGTTGAAGACTTCAAGCGTCGGGCGCCCAGCGTCAACTACGACCGCGGCCTGTACACCCACACCTACCGTTTTCGCTGCAAGGATGGTCACTACACCTGGCTGGAAAGCACCAGTCGCACCATCCGCGACCCGGATTCCGGCGCCATTCGCGAGATCCTGGTGGTGTCGCGGGATGCCAGTCACCGCATCAAGGCCGACAAGGCCAACCGACGCCTGGCGCGGGTGCTGGAGAGCACCCAGGATCTGGTGCTGTTTGTCCATCTCGATCACACCCTGTCCCACCTCAACGAGGCCGCCCGCCGCGCCCTGGGCCTGGAACAGCAAGACTACACTGCCTTTCCCCTGCACCGGCTGGTGTCCGAACGGGGCAACGAACTGCTGGTTCAGGAGGCCTTTCCGGCAGCGCTGGCGCGGGGCCAGTGGCGGGGAGAGCTGGCCCTGACCAGCCGTGACGGCCGGCCGCTGCCAGTGATGCTGGAACTGCTGGCCCACCGTTCACTGCACGGTGATGTCGAGTACTTCTCCCTGGTGGCCCACGACCTCAGCGAGAAAAAGGCCGCCGAACAGCAGCTCAAGGCCTACCGGGAGGAACTCGACCACGCCGGCCGCCTGGTCACCATGGGCGAGCTGGCCTCCAGCCTGGCCCACGAACTCAACCAGCCCCTGGCCGCGATGGTCAACTTTCTGCGCGGGGTGGAACGCCGCTTTGCCGGCCACGACGCCCTCAGCTGGGCCGATATCGAGCTGCCCATCACCCGCTCCATCAACACCGCGCTGCGGGCCGGCGAGATCATTCACCGGATGATGGACTTTACCCGCAAACAGGAGCCGGTGATCGAAGCCCTAGACCTGACTGCGCTGATCGGCGACCTGTGTGATTTCTGCGAGTCCACCGCCGAGCGTCACAACGTCCAACTGGTCAACCGGGTCGACCAGTCCATGCCGGCGGTGCGGGGCGACAAGATCCAGCTGGAACAGGTGATCCTCAACCTGCTGGTCAATGCCATTGAGGCCAGTCGTCGTGACGACGACAGCAGCGCTGCGATGGTGGAGATCACCGCCGAGCGCTTCGATCACGGCCACCTGATGGTCCGCGTCACCGACCAGGGTGGCGGCATACCACCGGAGGCCATGACCCGTATTTTCGAGCGCTTCTACTCCACCAAGTCCAGCGGTCTGGGGATGGGGCTGGCGATCAGCCGCTCTTTGGTGGAAAATCTCGGGGGTGAACTGTGGGCCGACAACCTGCCCGGCGGCGGTGCCCGCTTCTCGTTCACCCTCACGATTGATTCACCCCCAACATGACCAGACAGGCTCGATGAACTCCACCAATCACGACCAGACCGTCTTTGTCATCGACGATGATCCCGATGTCCGCGATTCGCTTCAGTGGCTGCTGGAGTCCGTCGGCCTGACGGTACGCACGTTCGAGGACGCGATGGCGTTCTTCGAGAACTACCGGCCCGGCGACAGCGGTTGCCTGGTGATGGACGTCCGCATGCCCGGCATGAGTGGCATCAATGCCCAGAAGAAATTGCCGGAGTACCGCATCGATCTGCCGGTGATCATGATTTCCGCCCACGGCAATGTCGACATGGCGGTGACCGCCCTGACCCAGGGCGCCCTGACCTTCATCGAGAAACCGTTCGATGACCAGGTCCTGATCGACCACGTCCACAACGCCCTTACCCTGGACCGGGAACGCCATCAGAAACAGCGCTCGCAATCCCAGATCCAGCAGCGTTACGACAGTCTCACCCGGCGGGAAAAACAGGTGCTGGCGCTGATCGTCCAGGGCATGTCCAACCAGGAGGCGGCCGACGACCTGGGCATCAACCGCAAGACCGTGGAAGGCCATCGCGCCCACATGATGACCAAAATGACGGTGGATTCCCTGGCCGAGCTGGTGCAGATCGCCATCGCCCTGGGCATTGTCGAAGGTTACACCGGCTAAGACAGTCCCCGCTGGCGGAACCGCCCGGTTCCACCCTCCCGGAACCCCATCTGCGACATTCGCTGGCGGCCATTCAGGCCGCCGGCCCGCCCCTGCCTGCAAGCGCCATTTCCAGCGACATCATACTTTCAGCCAGATTGAGAGTATCCACTCATAAAACCAAGTAAATACCATTGCTTTTAACCGTATTAGTGCCTAGGATCGGGAGTGGCCGTGAATCATTCTCGCCGGCCGTCTCACACACAATCGTGGATGGAGAACAACAACAATGTCCCTCAAGCAACGCCCGGACGGTGCCGAACAGCCGTCCATGCTCGGCGCACTCAAGCTCCGCATACCGCTGGTGCATTACAAGCTGGAGATTCCGGACATCCTCCAGGGGGTGATCCTGTGCGTGGTGCCTCTGGGCATCACCGCACTGATGACCGACATTCTCGGCATTCCCTTCGAGGTTGCCGTCGCCTTCGTGCTGCTGAACAACTTCCTCTACCTGCTGCACACCCACTTCGGGGACCCGGCGGTGTCCGGCTGGATCACCGCCGGGATTCCGCTGTACATCGCCTTCCTGTCCGGATACCCGGAGGGGGACGCGCGAATACTCGCCCTGATTGCGCTACAGATCACGGTCGCGGTGCTGTTCCTCGGGCTCGGCATCTTCAAGGGGGCCGACGCCATGGTGCGCAAGATGCCGATGTCGCTGAAGGCCGGCATCCTGATTGGCGCCGGGATCTCGGCGGTGATGGGGGAGTTCGGCGCCGACGGTCGGGTCTGGACCATGCCGATCACCATCCTGTCCGGCGCCGCGCTGGGCTTCTTCATGCTGTTCTCGGAAACCGCCGCGCCGCTGCGGGCCCGCTATGGCTTCTTCCGCTTCGTGGCCCAGTACGGCATCGCCATTCCGTTCATCCTGGCCTACGTGTTCGGCATCCTCATCGGTGAAGTGCCGGTGCCGCAGGTGGAGTGGGGCTTCACCGCCATCCCCATCGGCGACATCATCCGGGACTACAGCGTCTTCGGTCTCGGCCTGCCGCCGCTGCAGTACTTCATCGACGCCCTGCCGCTGGCGCTGGCGGCGTACATCATCGCCTTCGGCGACATCCTGGTGGTGGACTCCCTGTTCAAGAACGCCGACGGCGTGCGCAAGGACGAGAAACTGGTGTTCAGCCCCCGCCGCAACAGCATCATCGTGGGCATCCGCAACCTGATCCACGGTCTGCTGGCCCCGTTCATCAGCCTCTCCGGCCCGGCCTGGACCGGCGGTCAGGCACTGGTGATCAACCGTTACATGAACAATCCCCGCAAGGCCATGGACAGCTACTGGGGCGGCGCCACCAGCATCTACTGGGGCATGAGCATCGCGCTGATTCTGGTGCCGGTGATTACCCTGCTCAAGCCCGGTCTCAATATCGGCATGGCACTGACCCTGCTGATTCAGGGTTACCTCTGCGGCTACCTGGCCATCGAGATGCTGGAACGGCAAAGTAACCTGCAGCGGGGCGTGGCCGTCATCGTCGGTGCCATCCTGGCCACCAAGGGCGCGGCCTGGGGTCTGGGTACCGGCCTGGTACTGTGGCTGGTACTGGAGAAGAACTGGTTCGCTACCGCTCCCGCGCCGGCAAAGGAACAACCGGATGCCGGGGACGCCGCCACCGAACAGGGCTGAGCGGCCCCCCGATCGCAGACACAACAACAAGAGGCTCACTTGCATGGACAACCTGTACGAAACCGGCCTGGCGGCCAACACCGCCAACCACACACCGCTGTCGCCGGTCACTTTTCTGGAGCGTACCGCCCTGGCCCATCCCAATCGCCTGGCGGTGATCCACGGTGAGGTACGACGGACCTGGGCCGAGACCCACCGTCGCTGCCTGAAGATGGCGTCGGCACTGCGCAAGCTTGGGGTGCGCCGTGGCGACACCGTCGCCGCCCTGCTGCCAAACGTGCCGGAAATGCTGGAACTGCATTTCGCGGTACCGATGATCGGCGCCGTGCTCAACACCCAGAACACCCGGCTCGATGCCAAGACCATGACCTTCATGCTCAACCACAGCCGGGCGCGGATCTTCTTCACCGACCGGGAATTCAGCGACCGCGCCCGGGCGGCGCTGGAAGGCTGTGACGCCAAACCGACGGTGATCGACGTGGATGACCCCAGCTTCGATGGTGGCGAGGCCCTGGGCACCATGACCTACGACCAGCTGCTGGCCACCGGTGATGACGATTTCCAGTGGCAGCCGCCGGAAGACGAGTGGCAGGCCATCACCCTCAATTACACCTCCGGCACCACCGGCAACCCCAAGGGGGTGGTCTACCACCACCGCGGCGCCTACCTGAATGCCCTGAGTAACGTGATTGGCTTTGGCCTGCCCTCCGGTGCGGTGTATCTGTGGACGTTGCCGATGTTCCACTGCAACGGCTGGTGTTACCCCTGGGCGGTCACCGCGGTGGGTGGCACCCATGTCTGCCTGCGCCAGCCCCACCCGGAGCCGGTGTACGATGCCATCGCCAACCACGGCGTCACCCACTTCTGCGCCGCACCGGTGGTGCTGAACATGCTGATCAACGCCCCGGAAGAGCTGCGCAAGCCGTTTGACCAGGCCGTCACCGTGGCCACCGGCGGTGCCGCGCCCCCAGCCGCCACCATCGAAGCGATGGAAGGCCTGGGCATGAAGGTGGTGCACCTGTATGGCCTCACCGAGACCTATGGCCCCAGTCTGGTGTGTGATTTCCAGGACGACTGGCAGGACCTGTCCCTCAAGGACCGGGCCGCCAAGATGGCACGCCAGGGCATCCTGTCGCTGTCGATGACCGACATGATGGTGGCCGACCCCAATACCCTGGCCCCGGTCCCCCGTGACGGCACCACCATCGGCGAGCTGTTCGTGCGTGGCAACAGTGTGATGAAGGGCTATCTCAGCAACCCGGATGAAACCCACAAAGCGTTCGCTGGCGGCTGGTTCCACACCGGTGATCTGGGGGTCTGGCACGAGGACGGCTACGTCGAGATCAAGGACCGCTCCAAGGACATCATCATCTCCGGGGGCGAGAACATCTCCACCCTGGAAGTGGAGAGCACCCTCTATGATCACCCCGCCGTGCTGGAAGCGGCGGTGGTGGCGGCGCCGGACGATCACTGGGGGGAAATCCCCTGTGCCTTTATCACCCTCAAGCGGGGCCATGAGCATCTGGGTCAGGACGACATCGTCGCCCACTGCCGCGCCAATCTGGCCGGCTTCAAGGTACCCAAACGGATCATCTTCTCCGAAGAACTGCCGAAGACATCCACCGGCAAACTGCAGAAACACGTCCTGAGAAGTCAGCTGACGTCCTGACCTCCCCTTCGGTGGCCCTCCCCCGGCGCACCCTGCGCCGGCCGGGCTTCCGGCAGCACCCTGTTCCCCGGAGCTCGCCTCCGGGGCTTTTTTATGTTCACCAGATGACCAATCCCTCATCGAACGGTAACCACCGGAACCGGGGCAATCCAGCAGAACCTGTATACACTTGGGGTATATATCGGCAGTTCGGGACAGGACGCTCGCTGTCACCTGCAGTCACAGACCTCCCGGGACGAGTCCGCAGTCCTTGAGATCCGGAGAAGGGGGAGCCCAACATGATCATTGCCACCCGAACCATTCGCCAACTGGCGCCACTGTTATGTCTGGCCTTGCTGGCCAGCATGCTCACCGTGCCGGCCCAGGCCGCCATCGTCGGCACCGGCGAACTGATCCAGCAGCAACACCAGACACAGTCCCGCGCGTCCCTGAGTCAGGCGCTGTCCCAGGACGACGTGCGTCAGTCCCTCAAAGCCCTTGGTGTGAGTGAAGACCAGGTGCAGCAACGCATCGACCGGCTCACCCCGGCGGAGCTCGCATCTTTCAACCAGCAGCTCAACGAAGCCCCCGCCGGCGAGGGCGTCGTGGGCGTCATCGTGCTGTTTGTGCTGGTCTTCATCATCACCGACATGCTCTGCGCCACGGACCTGTTCCCGTTCGTGAACTGCATTCGCTGATCGGCGACCGTGATGGTACGAGGTTTTCTGCTCGCCGGCCTGGTGGTGGCAACGCTGCTTACGGGCTGCGCCAGCCAGCCCTGGCCCAGCACGGTCCGGGAGCCGGCACCGGCAGCACACCAGCTGGCGGTGCCGTTCCACCCCCAGACGCGCTACCAGTGCGGGCCGGCAGCACTGGCGATGATGCTGAACGACCAGGGGATTGGCGCCACGCCGGATGCGCTGGTGGAACGGGTGTATCTACCAGGGCGACAGGGGTCACTGCAGCTCGATATGGTCGCCACCGCACGGCAGGAAGGTCTGCTGGTTCACCCGCTGGCGCCGGATTTCCAGGCCCTGCTGAGCGAGATTGACGCCGGTCACCCGGTGCTGGTCTTGCAGAATCTCGGGCTGCGATGGTGGCCCCAGTGGCATTATGCGGTGGTAACAGGTTATGACGTCGAGGCGGATGTGCTGATCCTGCATTCCGGGGTCAACGCCAACTATCGGTTGCCAAGGCCAGCTTTTCTTGCCACCTGGGAGCGCGCGAAGCGCTGGGCCCGGGTCATGCTGACGCCCGACCAGGTACCGGCGACCACCACACCACTGGCGTTCCTCGCCAGTGCCCATGACCTGGAAGCGACCGGACAACTGGAGGCGGCACGCGAGGCCTACCGCACCGCGCTGTACCACTGGCCGGATCAGGCCGCGGCCCGACTCGGGCTTGGCAACGTAGCCTATCAGCAGCAGGACTGGGACCTGGCCCGGCAGCACTACGCCCGATTGACCCGGGCATTTCCGGAACTGGGTGCCGGTTGGCACAACCTGGCAGAAACCCTGGAACAACAGCAGTGCCCCCAGGCGGCCAGCCAGGCCCGCGCCTGCGCCTACCGCCACGACCCCAACCGCTTTCCCCAGCTGCCGGCCGGTCACCAGCCGGGGCAGGATCGCAACGGCTGTCCGCCACCCCCCTCCTGCCTGCCCAAGGCCCAATAGATCAACGAATGAGGCAGACGGAACCCTGGCCGCAATTTTCTACAAGACAAGCGTGGGCGACTGTGGTGCACTGGCGTGATTCAGGACAGGTCCGATGAAAGAGAACGCTGACTACGCCAATGCCCCGGTACTGGGTGGGCTGGAACTGTTGAACGCCCACTACTACCGCCAGAACTTCGCCCGCCACACCCACGAGGGCTATACCGTGGCGGTGATCGAGCACGGTGCCCAACGGTTCTACCGCACCGGAGACCAGCACCTGGCGGACCAGGACAGCATCATTCTGGTGAACGCCGACGATGTCCACACCGGCCAGTCGGCCACCGATTATGGCTGGGCCTATCGCGCCATGTACCCGACCCCGAAGCAGTTCCAGCACGTCGGCCGTGAGCTGTTCCAGGGTCGCGATGGCGTGCCCTATTTTCCCCAGGCGGTGGTGCAGGACCCGGAACTGGCGGCCCAGTTGCGACTGGTGTTCAGTCACCTGCGGGACAGCCACGACCGCTTGCTCAATGAAACCCTGCTGTACTCGGTGATGACCCGCCTGGTCGCCCGCCATTCCCGCAGCCGCCACAGCTTCCGTGAGGGTAAGGCGCCAAGCCGCGCCCTGCAGCTGGTGAAGGAATTTCTTGACGATTTCCCCGCCGCCGATGCCGCGCTGGAGGACCTGGCCCGGCTGGCCGACCTCAGCCCCTACTATCTGGTCCGCCAGTTCCGCCGCCACTACGGCCTGCCACCTCACGCCTACCAGGTGCAGAACCGCCTGCGGCTGGCACGCACGCTGCTGCGGCAGGGCCAGGCCCCGGCGAGCGTGGCCATCGACTGCGGGTTCCACGACCAGAGCCACCTGACCACCCATTTCAAGCGGGCCATGGGCGTCGCGCCCGGCCAGTACGCCCGCCAGAGCAAGATGCTACAAGCCAGCGGCTCTCGGTGATGCCAACCTCGACAGATTCGAGATGTTGCCGGAGTCCAAAATGTCGAGTGTATCTGCTGTTGCCCCACCCTATCCGCCCGCTCGCCAGGCGCTGGCGGATATTCTGCCGCTGTCGCTGGCGGTGGTGCCCTGGGGCCTGCTGTGCGGTTCCCTGGCGCTGCAGGCCGGGCTCAATCCCTGGCAGGCCCAGTGCCTGTCACTACTGGTGTTTGCCGGCGCCGCGCAACTGGCGGCCATCGGCCTGATCAGCGGCGGTGTCGGGGCCCCCGGCCCGATTCTCTCCAGCACCGCGATCGTCAGCGCCCGCCACCTGCTGTATTCAGCAGTGTTGCGACAGGATGTGCGCGAGCAGCCACTGCGCTGGCGACTGGGGCTGGCCTTCCTGCTGACTGACGAGCTGTTCGTGGTGGTGCAGGCCTACCGCCAGCGCCACGGCCGCTTTCATCGCGGCTACGCCCTGGCGGCGGGGCTGACGTTCTACCTGATCTGGAACCTCGCCACCCTGGCGGGCATCGTCCTGGGACAGTCGGTGGCGGGGCTGGAGAGGTTTGGCTTCGACTTCGCGATTGCAGCGATCTTCCTGGCCATGGTGGTTCCCCAGGTCACATCATCGGCGGCGCTGGCGGCGACCCTGACCAGTGCCCTGGTCGCCGTCGCCTGCCACTTGCTGGCAGTGCCCCTGGGTCTGCTGATTGCCAGTGTCGCCGGCATGGCCGTGGGTTACGGCGGTTCACGGTCCGCCTCAGAGGGAGCCACGACATGATGATGTGGACCCTGCTGGCGGCCATGGCGCTGGTGACCTTCGGCTTCCGTTTCGCCTTCTTTGCCGGTTTTGTCACTCTGACGCCGGGACCGCGCCTGCAACGGCTGCTGTCGTTTTCCGCCCCCTGCGTGCTGACGGCAATGGCCACCCCCATTGCGGTGGCGCCCCATGGCGCGCTGTGGCTGACACCGGACAGTCCCTATCTGGTGGGCGGCGGCGTCGCGGTGGTGCTGGCGGGCCTGCGCTGTTCGCTACTGTGGGTGGTGGTGCTCAGTCTCACCACCTTTGCCGGCTTACGCTGGCTGACGCTGATGCCCTGAGCGGCCGGGGGATCAGCTCCACTTGCGGGCCGGAGGCTGGTAGGCCCGCAGGGCATCCACCAGCGGCGCCGGCTCACTGGCGACGATCAGCATCTCGGCATGGGTCGGTGACAGAAACCCTTCGCCGGTCATCCGGTCGACGAAATCAAGCAGCGCGTCGTAGTAGCCGCAGACGTTGTAGAGGGCACAGGGTTTGCGGTGATAGCCCAGTTGACCCCAGGTCCAGGCCTCGAACAGCTCCTCCAGGGTACCGGGACCACCCGGCAGGGCAATGTAGGCATCGGCCAGCTCGGCCATGCGCGCCTTGCGCTGGTGCATGGTGGCCACCACGTCCAGGTGAGTCAGCCCCGGGTGGGCCAGCTCCCGGTCTTTCAGGGCTTCGGGAATCACCCCATGGACCTCACCGCCAGCCGCCAGTACCGCATCAGCCACCGTGCCCATCAGCCCTACCTTGCCACCACCAAAGACCAGGTTGATGCCCTGCTCCCCGAGGTACTGCCCCAGGGCCTGGGCGGCCTCAACGTAATCGGGGTTATGACCGGAACTGGAACCGCAATAGACTGCCACTTGCATCGTCTGTGTCTTCCTTCGCTGATGGGCGGGCGGCTATTCTGCCAACGCCGCCGGGGTTACGCCAGAGAGTGCGCTAGAGGATGCGCCAGAGGGCGCGCCAGAGAGAGCCTTGACGTGCAGGTCAGCCAGCAATTCAGCGCCGTGTTGGCCCCACAGCGCGTAAGCGGCCTCACCGGGGTGGAAACCATCACTCGCCATCAGACCCGGCTCGAACGGGAACGGCACCTGCAACAGACTGCAGCCGCCGGTATCCCGACAGAACTGCGCCAGCGCCTGGTTGAGCTGACCCGCACGGCGCCCCAGGTACCACCGCAGGGGCTGCGGCAGGGCCGGAAACTGGTGCATTGGCGGTATCGCGGTGAACACCACCTCACGCACCCCGAAACGCTGTTGCAACAGGCCGGTCAGTTGCTGCAGATGACGGTGCCATTGCCGCAGCGTGGTGCGGCCGGTAACGTCATTGACGCCCACCGACACCAGCGCCAGATCGAACGGTCGCGGCGATTGCGCCGCCAGCCGGTCGCAGACATCGGCACTGCTGTCACCGGTGCGGGCCAGCAACTGCCAGCGCACCTGAAATCGCTGCGCCAACGCCTGGACCAGCTGGCCGGACAACGCCTGGGTCTGAACCCGGGTGCCCACGCCGGCAGCAGCAGAATCACCCACCATCAGCACCGCCAGCGGCGTCCCCGATCCGGACACTCCCTCGCGCGGCCCATCCGGCTCCGGCAGGCGCGGCGTGTCCCGCCGCACCCGTCGGCCCTGCCACAGCAACCAGGGCAGCAACAGCAATGTCGTCAGCGGGTAGAGCATGGGACTTACTCCTCTTGCACGGGGCGCTGGCGCAGGCGGTAGCCCCAATACACCACGGCCAGCAACAGGGTGCCGGCCGCCGGCACGATCAGCGCCAGGAAGTGCCAGTGCCGGAACGCCATCGCACCCACCGCGCCGCCGGTGATGAAACCGGCGATCAGCAGCAGGTAAAGACCGATCCGGCGCCGGTCGATGGGGTGCCCCCGCAGGCGGGCGCCGAGCATGGTGCCCAGATCGGTGAACAGGCCGGAGACGTGGGTGGTGCGAACAATGGCGCCGCTGTAGGTACTCACCATGCCGTTCTGCAACCCGCACGCCGCCGACGCCAGCAAATGCCCCAGGGTTGAGCCCTGCTGCAACACCACCATCGCCAGCAACAACAGCGCTGCCTCCAGGCACAGCGCCACGCTGTAACGACGCCCCAGCCGCAGTGCCACATTGCCCACCAGGGCACCACTGAGCAGCGCCCCCAGCACGAAGCACAGCATGATCAGCAGCAAGTGCACGGTCACCGACAGGTTGAGATCCACCAGGGCCAGGGCCACCAGACTGGACGTGCCGGTGAGGTGGGACACGGCCTGATGCTCAAAACCCAGCAAGCCGATGGCATTGACCGCACCGGCCACCAGCGCCAGCCAGAAACCGCCAATTTCAACCCATCGTGGAAGCTGTCGGATCACCGCCTAAACACCCGTCGCCAACAATTCGAAGGCGACCAGTCTACCCGATTTCATCCGCCGCTGCGGCCCGCTGGCTGACCGGTTCCGGTGTGAGGTAGCTGAAACGACGACGGTACTGTTCCATGGTGCAGCCCACGGTACGCTTGAACAGGCGGCGGAAGGAGCTGGTGTCCTCATAACCCACCTGCCAGATGATCTGGGCGGTCTGGGTACGGGTCGATTCCAGCAGGTGCTTGGCGGCTTCCACCCGCAGTTGCTGCAGGTACGCCAGTGGGGTGTCGCCGGTGGCGTCCTTGAAACGGCGCTTGAACGTTCGCGGCCCCAGGCCGGCCTGGGCCGCCACCTCATCAATCACGATGGTTTCGGCGTAGTGCTGGTCCATCCAGACCTGGGCCTTGCGAACCGCCTCGTCCTGATGGGACTGCTGACCAAAGAATCCCATGTAGGGGGTCTGTTCCCGGCGCCGGCCATCGAGCACCAGCAGCTTGCTGCAGGCAAGGGCAATGGCCGGCGATACCAGGCGCTCCACCAGATACAGGCACAGATCCACGTAGGCCGAGGCGCCACCGGCACAGACCACTTGGCCGTTGTCCACCAGCAGGTGATCCTCCTCCAGCCGCAGGGTCGGGTAGCGTTGCCGGAACTGGGCGGCAGCGCGCCAGTGGGTGGTGGTCACCTGGCCCTCCAGCAGACCGGCCTCGGCAAGGACAAAGCTGCCGGTACAGACGCTGGCAATCAGCGCACCACGACGATGGCAGTCCTGCAGCCAGGCCAGGGCCGGCTCGGTTGCCACCAGGTATTGCTCCAGCTGCGCCGGCGCCGATACCGCTTCTATGCCGGACCCCACCACCACCAGATCCGGCGTCAGCTCCATACGCCGGGCGGTGGGTACCACCGTGGCGCCACTGTAGGCCTGCACCGGCTGATCATCCAGGGTCACGATCTGGCAATCAAACCGGGTCGCGGGATTACCGCCGGACTTGCAACTGCAATAGGTGGCGGTGGTGAAAAAATCCATCACCCCGTGAATGCCGGTGGCGTGGCAGTGAGGCAACGCGAGAACCGCAACAGTGATCATGAGCCATGTCCCATTTCGCACCAAGAGTGTCAAATATGACACTCCAGCTCACCCACCACAAGCCCTAATCTGAACCTGTCAGCCATCCTGGCCCAACGCCCGTAAGGGAGGAATCAACCATGACCCAGGTCACCCCATCCATATCGCCACAATCGGCGTCACGATCATCCGCATCACGGCCATCCATATCACAACAACCAGCCACTGCGGCGAGCCACCGCTCCTGGCAACACCAGGCCCTGAGCCTGGGACTGGCCCTGTATGCCCGCCTCTCCAGCGACGGTGCCGCCCGACTGATCGAGCGCCTGGCCTTCACCCCGCAGCGACTGCCCATGCCCAGCCGCTACGAGCACCTGCTGGAGCAGGCCGACAGCCACACCCAGCTGCACGTCGGCACGCGTACCCTGCCGGTCTACAGCTGGGGCAAAGGCCCTGTGGTGCTCGGGGTTCACGGCTGGTCCGGCGCCGGCATCCAGTTTGGCGCCTTTATCCAGCCACTGGTCGCCGCCGGCTATCGGGTGGTGCTCTACGACGCCCCCGCCCACGGCCGCGCCCAGGGCGAGCGCACCGATCTCTATGAAATGACCGAAGTACTGACCCGGGTGGGCGAGCTGTTCGGCCCGCTGGAGGCGGTGATGGCCCACTCCCTCGGCAGTCTGGCTGCCGGCCGCGCCCTGGTGGACGGCCTCAGTGCCCGCAAGTTGGTCCTGCTGGCGCCCCCGGCGTCGCTGTCGGAAGTGGTGGACAATCTGGGTGTGCAGATGGGCCTGTCTGCCGGCGCCCTGGCGCAGCACCGGGCGCGCATGGAGGCCCGCTTCGGTCCCGAGGTCTGGCAGCGGCTGGCCTTGGATGAACTGGTGCCACAGCTGAACCAGCCGGGGCTGGTGGTCATCGACGATCAGGACCGTGCAGTGGCGCCGGCGCAGAGCGCACGGGTCTACCATCGCTGGCCCGGCGCCGAACTGTTGCGCAGTGAGGGTCTGGGCCACCACCGGCTGCTGTGGCACGACCGCGTGGTCGAGCCTGTGGTGGCCTGGCTCAGCGCCTGAACTTGGTCTCCAGCACCACCGCAGAGTTGGTGCGCTCCACCCCATCCAGGGTGGCGATGTCGTCCAGTACCGCGCTCAGGGCCTCCAGGCTCTGGGCCTGGACGATGGCCAGCAGGTCGTACTCACCGCTCACGGCATACAGTTGGCTTACTTCCGGCATCGCCTCCAGGGCGGTGTTGGTGCGCACAGTCAGTTTCTGGTGCACCTTGATGGAGACATGGGCCTCCACCTGGTTGGCGGTGTATTCGCCGCCCAGCTCCACCGAGTAGCCCTTGATGATGCCGGTGCTCTGCAGCCGGGCCAGCCGGTTCTGCACCGTGGAGCGGGACAGGTCGAGGGCCCGGGCCAGGTCCGAGACGCTGGTGCGGGCGTCCTTGCGCAGCAGGGCGATCAGGCGCAGATCCTGTTTGTTGATCATATTGGCAAACCTGTTGGTCAATTTGCCTAAATATGGCACTGATTCGTTAAATCTGAAACTGCAAGCTGACAACAGTGGTCGCGATAATAGCGGGTATCCCTGACAGGTCCCCGACCCGGAGCTTGCCCATGATCATCCGTCCCGTTGCCCATCACGATCTGGACGCCCTGCAACAGATTGCCGTCGAATCCGGCCCCGGCTTCACCTCGCTGATCGACGACCGGACGTTCCTCCGTGACAAGATCCAGCACTCCATCGACAGCTTTGCCCGCCGTGTATACGAACCCGGCCAGGAGAGCTACCTGTTCGTACTGGAGGACGAGGACAGCGGCGAGCTCATGGGCACCACCGGTATCGAGGCCAGCGTAGGCCTGAGCAGCCCGCTGTACCACTACCACAAGAGCCGGGTGGTGCATCATTCCAGCGAGCTGGACCTGTTCAACAGCGTTGAAGTGCTCAACATGTGCAACCACTACACCGGCTGCACCGAGATCTGCACCCTCTACCTGCGCCCCAGGTTCCGTCGCGCCAATGCCGGCAAGCTGTTGTCCCGGGTCCGCTTCCTGTTCATGGCCCAGCACCCGCAGCGTTTTGCCGACACCGTCATTGCCGAGATGCGCGGGATCTCCGACGACAACGGCGAATCGCCGTTCTGGAACTGGTTGCGGGTGCACTTCGTCAATCTCGACTTCGCCACCGTGACGCACCTTTCCGGCGCCGGCAACAAGCGCTTCATTGCCGAACTGATGCCCAAATACCCGCTGTACACCAACCTGCTCAGCGCCAGCGCCCGCGACGTCATTGGCCAGGTGCATCCGGACACCCGCCCCGCGCTGGCGATGCTGGAGCGTGAGGGCTTCCGCCACAAGGACTACGTCGACCTGTTCGATGCCGGCCCCACGGTGGAGGCCGAACGCAGCCAGATCCGCAGCATCGCCCAGTCCCGGCAATGCCGCATTCAGGTGCTGGATGCGGATACCGCCGTGCTCGACCCCGGCCCGGTGTGTGGCGAAGGCGAGCCGCTGCTGCTGGCCAACACCGCCACCGCCGGCTTCCGCGCCACCATCACCGAGCAGGCCCGCTACCTGCCGGAGCACCAGTTGCTGCAGATACCGGCCGATCTGGCCAGCCAGCTCAGCCTGGAGGAAGGCGCCATCGCCCGTTTCCTGCCGCTGAACGCCAGCTCTGGCGAGCGCCAGACCGCGGAGCACTGGTCCTCGCCATCAGCTACCCGTTTTTCCAGTCTCAACCGGTCCAATACCGAGGAGTTCCGCCATGCACTCTGATCGCGACACCCTGTTCCACCACCTGTGGGAGAACTACAAGACCGTGACTCCGTCGGCGGAGCGCATCCACCAGTTGCTCGGCGGCACTCAGGCGGATGAGATCATCAACGACCACATCGCCCTGCGTACCTTCAACCTGCCCAGGGTTGGCCTCGACAAATTGGCTGCCCACTTTCTCAGTCTCGGCTACGTCCAGGGTGGCGAGTACCACTTCGAAGCCAAGAAACTGTACGCCCGCCACTATGAGCATCCGGACCCCACCGCGCCCAAGGTGTTCATCTCCGAACTGTTGGTGGAGCAGTGTTCACCGGAACTGCAGGCGATCGTCGGTGAGCTGGTGGCCCAGGTTCCGGCGCAGGCGGTCGAAGCCGATGATTTCCTCTACTCCGGAACCCACTGGCAGGTCGATTACACCACGTACCAGCAACTGCTGAAGGAGAGTGAGTACGCTGCCTGGATGGCCGCCTGGGGCTATCGCGCCAACCACTTCACCGTCAACATCAACGAACTGGCCCGGTTCGACTCGGTGGCCGAGGTGAATGCGGTACTGAAGGCCGAAGGCTTCCCGATCAACAGCTCCGGCGGTGAGATCAAGGGATCTCCGGAAGCCATGCTGGAACAGTCCTCCACCATGGCAGACCTGACGGAAGTGACCTTCCGTGACCGGGCGGCGGTGATTCCCAGCTGTTTCTACGAGTTCGCCAAGCGCTACCCCACCGCGGACGGCTCGCTGTACAGCGGCTTTGTTGCCGCCTCGGCGGACAAGATCTTCGAGAGCACCGACGCCGCGGGCATGTAGGGCGGGCGCCAAAACCCAGAAGCATCAGCGGGATATGTAAAAACGCCGGCCCGAGCGGGCCGGCTGGCAGTTTGCTAGTGGCTGATCATCCATGGCCGCATCGACGGGAACATCTTCTTGCCATCGGCGGTGTAGAACAGCTTGGGCCGGCTGTTCGGTGAACCGCAGCCACACTGCTGGCGATGACCAGCGTCCTCCTGCCGCTGGGCGGCGGTGGAATGCAGCGGTTCATGACGGGCCCGCTCGTTGCGGTCCATTGCCCGGCGCTGATCCGGCGCCATCCGTGGCAGGTTCGACGGCATCACAATCACCCGGGGCGCGAGGCCACCGCAGTCGGGACACGGCGCCGGCTGCGCCGCTTCGGCCAGGGTGGCCAGGCGATGGAACAGACCGTGATCGCGGCACTTGTAGTCATAGACCGGCATGGCCGTTACTCCTTATCCGGTGATTTGGGCACATCCATCCCCCCGGTCACCTGGGTGGTCGGGCCATCGGCACTGGGGTTGATGTCAAAATCGAAAATGCCGGTGGGCAACCACAGGGTGGCACAAGCGTTGGGCACGTCCACCACCCCGCTGATATGGCCCTCCACCGGGGCACAGCCGAGCAGGGCATAGGCCTGGGCCGGACTGTAGCCAAACTTGGACAGGTACTCGATGGCATTGAGACAGGCCTGGCGATAGGCCACGTGCACGTCGAGGTAGTGCTGCTGGCCCTGTTCATCCACCGAGATGCCCTCGAAGATCACATAGTCATCGTACTTGGGCTTGATGGTACTGGGTTTGAACACCGGGTTCTTGATGCCGTACTTGGCCACCCCGTCCTTGATCAGGTTGACCCGCAGGTGAATCCAGCCAGCCATTTCAATGGCGCCACAGAAGGTAATTTCACCGTCCCCCTGGCTGAAGTGCAGATCCCCCACCGACAGCCCGCCGCCCTTGACGTACACCGGGAAGTAGACCTTGGAACCCCGCGACAGATCCTTGATGTCGCAGTTGCCACCGTGCTCCCGCGGCGGCACGGTGCGGGCGGCTTCGGCCGCGGCGTCCTGGGCGGCATCGCCACTGAGCCGGCCCATGTGGGCGGTGTCCGAGAAGGGCAGGTTGGCCAGCGCCGGTACCCGCTCCGGGTCAGTGTCGTAGAGCGCCTTCTCGCGCTGGTTCCACTGCTCCAGCAGCTCCCGTGACGGCAGGCAGCCGATCAGGCCGGGGTGGATCATGCCGGCGAACTCGACGTTGGGAATGTGGCGGGACTTGGTGAACATACCGTTGAATTCCCAGATCGACTTGTGGGCCTCGGGGAAATGCTCGGTGAGGAAGCCACCGCCGTTCTGTTTGGAAAAGAAGCCGTTAAAGCCCCACTGGCTTTCATCAAAGGCACCGATATCGAGAATATCCACCTCCAGCAGGTCGCCGGGCTCGGCGCCCTCCACCGCGATCGGGCCGGACAGGAAGTGCACCTGGCTGAGGTCAACGTCACGGACGTCGTCGGCACTGTCGTTGTCCTTGATCTGGCCACCGGTCCAGTCATAGCACTCGACAATGAAGTCGTCTCCGGGTTTGACGGTAGCCACCATGGGGATGTCCGGATGCCAGCGGTTGTGGATGGCATCGTTTTCGTAGGCGGATTTGCTGAGGTCGATCTTGATGATGGTTTCGGCCATAACGGCGTCTCCTTGAACAGTGGTTGAGTCGTATGGTCATTCCAGTATCGGCCCCGACCGGAACTCCAGACCATACGGCAATCACCCCGGCCAACTGCGTCAAATGACGTAGGGGCCTGACTCGGCGCAGCACCTTCGCCGGGGCTATACAGAAAGATAGGAGGCTATCGTTGCCTCGTCCACGTCTTCTCGTCGCTGGTCCTGAACTATTTTCCCCTTCTCGATCACCAGGATGCGGTCAGCGATGTCGAGGGCGAAGCTCAGCACCTGCTCAGAGACCAGAATCGACAGGCCGCGCTGGTCGCGGATCAGCTTCAGGGTGCGCGCCATGTCCCGGATGATGGAAGGCTGAATGCCCTCGGTGGGTTCATCCAGCAGCAACACCTTGGGGTCACTGGCCAGGGCCCGGGCAATCGCCAGTTGCTGCTGCTGACCGCCGGACAGGTTGCCGCCCCGGCGGTGACGCATCTCCAGCAGCACCGGGAACAGGTCATACAGATCCCTCGGCACACGGCGGCGGCCGGTGCTGGTCAGGCCGGTCTCGATGTTCTCCTGCACCGACATGGTGGAAAACACCATCCGGCCCTGGGGCACAAACGCCAGTCCCTGGCGGACCCGTTGGTGGCTTTGCAGACCGGACAGCTCCTGCCCTTCCAGCCGCACCTGGCCCGACGCCGACGGAATCATGCCGATCAGCGATTTCATCAGCGTGGTCTTGCCCATGCCGTTACGGCCCACCACCGCAACAATCTCATTGGCGCCGAGGGTGAAGTCCAGGCCATGGAGCACTTCGCTCTGGCCATAGCGGACGTGGTAATCGGATACTTGCAACATGCGGTGTCCTCCTGAGTGTCCTGGCCGCTAATGCCCGAGATAGACGTCGATGACCTGCGGGTCCTGCTTGACCGCCTCGGCACTGCCTTCGGCGAGGATGCGGCCCTGGTGCAATACGGTGACCCGGTCGGCGATTTCGGCGACAAAATCCATGTCATGCTCGATCACAATCACCGACCGGCCCTGGCTAATGCGCCGCAGCAGGTCCGCGGTCTGGCGCCGCTCGGTGATCGACATTCCCGCCACCGGCTCGTCCAGCATCAGCAACTGGGGGTCCTGGATCAGCAACATGCCGATCTCCAGCCACTGCTTCTGGCCATGGGACAGCAGCGCCGCCGGCTCTTCGAGCCGCTCCGTCAGCAGCACCGTGGCCGCCACTTCCCGCACCTTGTCGATCACCGCCTGGTCACGGCGGAAGAACAGCGAACCGAATACGCCACGACCGCGGGGGTAGCAGATTTCCAGATTCTCGAACACCGTCAGGTCATCGTAGATCGACGGCGTCTGGAACTTGCGCCCAACCCCCGCGCGGACGATGTCGTGTTCCCGCAGCTGGGTCAGCTCACGGTTGCGGAAGCGAACCGAGCCGGCGGTGGCCCGGGTGCGGCCGCAGATCAGGTCCAGCACCGTGGTCTTGCCGGCACCGTTGGGGCCGATGATGACGCGGATCTCACTGTCGTCGACGTAGAAGCTCAGATCGTCCACCGCCCGGAAGCCGTCAAACGACACCGTCAGCCCCTCCACCGCGAGCACAAAATCGGTATTGCTGCCATGACTCATTGCGTACCTCCTTCCAGGGCAACCGGCGCCTGCGACCGCGATGGCCGCCCCAACTGATCCAGCCAACGTGCCACCCGATCCCCCAGGAACTGCTGGTAGAGACCCGCCAGGCCGTTGGGAAACGCCATCACCACACCGATGAACAGCAACCCCATGGCAAACAGCCACAGCTCCGGGAAACTCTCCCCGAACACCGTTTTCGCCAGGTTCACCAGCAACGCGCCATACACTGCTCCCAGCAGCGACAGCCGACCGCCCACGGCGCAGAAGATCACCATCTCGATGGACGGCACGATGCCGACGAAGCTGGGGGACATGAAGCCTTCCTGCAGGGTGAACATGGCACCGCCAATGGCGGCAAAGGCCGCGCCCACGCAGAATACGAAGATCTTGAAGCCGGCGACGTCGTAGCCCGAGAAACGCACCCGGTCCTCCTGCTCCCGCATCGCCAGCAGGATGCGCCCCAGCTTGCTGCGGCGAATGAACTGGGCCACCAGCAGGCAAACGAACAGCAACCCGACACAGATGAAATAGAACACGTAGCTGGCAAAGTCGGTACGGATGTTCCAGCCCAGCAGGGTACGCAGGTCGGTGATGCCGTTGACCCCACCGGTGTAACCCTGCTGACCGATGATCAGGATGGTGAGGATGGCGGCAATCGCCTGGGTGATGATGGCGAAGTAAACCCCGCCCACCCGCCGCTTGAACATCGCCACACCGATCAGGTAGGCGAACAGGGTCGGCACCAACAGCACCGCCAGCAGACTGAACCCCAGGCTCTGGAACGGTTCCCAGAACCAGGGCAGCTCGATGAGCTGATTCCAGTCCATGAAGTCGGGAATGCCGGGGGTACTCTGGATGCGGGTGCTCTCCGGGTCCGACGACTCCAGCTTGAGAAACATCGCCAGGGCGTAGCCGCCAAGGCCGTAGAACACCCCCTGGCCAAGACTGAGGATGCCGCCGCAGCCCCAGCACAGCACCAGGCCCACCGCCACGAAGGCGTAGGTGAGGTACTTGCCCACCAGGTTGAGGCGGAACACATCCAGCGACAGCGGCAGCACCAGCAGCAGCAACACCGCCAGCACCGCGAAGCCCAACAGGTCGTGTCGGGTCATGAAGGTCGTACGAAACATGGCATGGGCCTCCTAGCGACGCACTTTGAGAGCAAACAGGCCCTGGGGACGGACCATCAGGATCAGCACCACCACCATCAGCGTCAGCACCTTGGCCATCGAGCCGCCGAGGAAGAACTCCAGGGTGGACTGTGCCTGGGAGATGCCAAACGCCGAGGCGACCGTGCCCAGCAGACTGGCGGCACCGCCAAACACCACCACCAGGAAGGTGTCGACGATGTAGAGCTGGCCCGACGACGGCCCGGTGGAACCGATCATGGTGAAGGCACTGCCGGCAATCCCGGCGATGCCACAGCCGAGGGCAAAGGTGAGCCGGTCAACCCGCGCGGTGTTGATGCCCACCGCACCGGCCATCGGCCGGTTCTGGACGACAGCCCGCACCTGGCAGCCCCAGCGGGACCGGAACATCAGCAGCGCCACCGCAAGGGTGACCCCCACCGCCAGCACCATCACGAAGATGCCACTGACCGGCAGCTCGACGATGTCGGTGACCGGATAGGAGCCGGTCAGCCAGTCGGGAATCACCACCCCCACCTCACGGGCACCAAAGATCGAGCGATAGGCCTGCTGCAGCACCAGGCTCAGGCCCCAGGTGGCCAGCAGGGTGTCCAGTGGCCGCTGGTAGAGAAAGCGGATCATGCTCCATTCCACCAGCATCCCCAGCAACGCCGACGCCAGGAATGCCAGCACAATGGCGACAAAGAAATAGCCGTCGAACAGCCCGGGGGCGTATTCGGCAAACAGGTTGGAGGTCAGATAGGTGACGTAGGCCCCGAGGATCATGAACTCCCCGTGGGCCATGTTGATCACCCCCATCTGACCAAAAATGATGGCCAGTCCCAGCGCCATCAGCAGGAACACCGAGAACAGGATCAGCCCGGCGAAACCCTGCATGGCGAAGATGGCCGTCAGTTCGGACATGGAATAGTCAAACATGGTTGGTCCTCCGGCCTGTCATCGCTGGCAGGCACTGTGGATAACGGAAGCATCGACGGGCTGCGCCCGAGCGGGCGCAGCCTGGCAAGGGCTTACTGGTAGCCTTCCGGGAAGGGGTCGGGTTCCATCAGCTCGGCAGTCTCGTGGACCACCTGGTACTGGCCATCCGCTCCTGCGCGGCCAATGCGGGTACGGGACCACAGGTGGTGGTTTTCATGGACCCGGACATAGCCTTCCGGCGCGGTGTCCAACTCCAGGCCGATGGAGGCCTCGCGCACCCTGTCGACGTCGAAAGAGCCGGCTTTCTCCACCGCCGCCTTCCACAGCCAGGGACCGAGGTAGGCCGCCTGGGTGACATCGCCGATCACCGAATCCTCACCCCAGCGGGCCTTAAAGGCGTCCACGAAGGCCTGGTTATTGGCGTTGTCGAGGCTCTGGAAGTACTTCATGGCGGCGTAGGCGCCTTCGATGTTGTCGCCCCCGATACCGAGAATCTCGTCTTCGGTGACCGAGATGGTCAGCAGGGTGACGTCATCCTCGGTGAGATCGATGCCGGCCGCTTCCAGCTGGCGATAGAACGCCACGTTGGAGCCACCCACGATGATGGCGTAGATCACATCCGGTTTTTTCAGCCGGATGCGGTTGATGGCGGAGTTGAACTGGGTGTGGCCGAGGGGAAAGTAATCCTCCCCCACGACTTCCAGCCCCAGCACGTCTTCGATGTGCTTGCGGGCAATTTTGTTGGAGGTGCGTGGCCAGATGTAGTCCGACCCCAGCAGGTAAAACGTCTCGGCACCCTTTTCCCGGGCCACCCAGTCCAGCCCCGCCAGGATCTGCTGGGTGGCCTCCTGGCCGGTGTAGATCACGTTGGGCGACTGTTCCAGGCCCTCGTAGAACGTCGGGTAGTAGAGCATGCCGTTGTACTGCTCGAAGATCGGCAGTACGGCCTTGCGGGAGGCCGAGGTCCAGCAGCCAAACACCGCGGCAACGTTGTCCTGCCGCAGCAGTTTGCGGGAGCGCTCGGCAAAGGTGGGCCAGTCGCTGGCGCCGTCCTCCTGGACATACTCGATCTGGCGTCCGAGGACGCCGCCCATGGCGTTGATCTGCTCAATGGCGAGAATTTCGGCCTGCACCGACCCGGCCTCGCTGATGGCCATGGTGCCGGTCACCGAGTGCAGGATGCCGACCTGTACGGCGTCATCGGTCACCGCCAGGCCGGTGGTGTTCACCTCATCGGTGGCGGGCACCGCCGCCTGTGCCGAGGCCGACAGCATCAGTCCGGCCGCCAGGGCTTTCAGCCGTTGCCAGCCCCGGGCTGGCGGAGGGGAAATGCGGGAATGTCTGGAAGTCATGGTGGGTCCTCACGTGGTTGCAATCCTGTCTGGAGCTCGGACAGTGACGGCGTCACGAACCGCCACCGTCTGCTCACATTCTGTCCACGTCGCCGTTGCCGGCCCATTCGGCAAATGCCCCACCCCGCTACGTCATTTGACGCATGGGCCTCCCGGGATCAACGAGTTACAACACCACCATGGCACGGCTTTTGTAACAGCCAGCGGGAACCCTTGGCGGAAACCATCCATGCACACCAGGCAAAACATCTTTCGCGTGCGCCGACGCTACAACCAGTGGGTCGCCAACCAGACCCTGGAGGACTATGCCCTGCGCTTCACCGCCAAGGGCGCGCGGCACTGGTCCGGCCGGCGAGTGGTCAACACCGCCCTGGGCGCCATTTCCTTCCTCGCCCTGGAAGCCATTGGCGGCGCCATCACCCTCAGCTTCGGCTTTACCAACGCCCTCGCCGCCACCCTGGTGGTGGGGGCCATCATCTTCCTGGTGGCCTTACCCATCAGCTACTACGCCGCCCGCGACGGCGTCGATATTGATCTGCTGACCCGCGGTGCCGGCTTCGGCTACATTGGCTCCACCCTCACCTCGCTGATCTACGCGTCCTTTACCTTCCTGTTCTTCGCCATTGAGGCCGCCATCATGGCGATGGTGCTGGAACGGGTTGCCGGCGTGCCGCTGACCGTTGGCTACCTGCTGTGCTCACTGGTGATCATCCCGCTGGTCACCCATGGCATCCGTACCATCAGCCGCTTCCAGTTGTGGACCCAGCCGCTGTGGCTGGGACTGCAGTTGCTGCCGTTCATCGCCATCGCGGTGGTGGCGCCGGACAGCCTGGGACAATGGCAGGACTTTCAGGGGCGTGCGTCATCGGAGGGCGACGAGTTCAACCTGCTGCTTTTTGGTGCAGCCTCGGCGGTGGTGTTCTCCCTGATGGCCCAGATCGGTGAGCAGGTGGACTTCCTGCGTTTCCTGCCGGCACCGGCGGCGGGCCAGCGCGGACGCTGGTGGAGCTGGGTGGTACTCGGTGGCCCGGGCTGGATCGTGATTGGAGTGCTCAAGATCCTCGCCGGCTCGTTTCTGGTCACCGTCGCCCTCGGTCACGGCCTGGCGGACGACGACGCCAGCAACCCCGTCACCATGTATCAGGTGGCGTATGGCTACCTGGTGCCTTCACCTGCCGTCGCCCTGGCTCTGACCGGGCTGTTCGTGGTGCTGTGCCAGCTCAAGATCAACGTCACCAACGCCTACGCCGGCTCCATCGCCTGGTCCAATTTCTTCTCCCGCCTCACCCACAGTCACCCCGGCCGGGTGGTGTGGCTGGTGTTCAATGTCGCCATCGCCCTGCTGGTGATGGAGTTGGGCATCTACCGTGCGCTGGAAGCCACGCTCGGGTTCTACGGCCTGGTGGCGGTGGCCTGGGTCGGCGCCCTGGCCGCGGACCTGGTGATCAACAAACCGCTGGGGCTGAGCCCGCGCTACATCGAGTTCAAACGCGCCCACCTCTACGACATCAACCCGGTGGGGGTCGGCAGCATGGCCCTGGCAAGCGTGACCGGGATGCTCTGTTACGCCGGCGCCCTGGGCCAGACCGCCCAGGCCCTGGCCCACTTCCTGACCCTGGCCACCGCCCTGGTCGCCGCCCCGACCCTGGCCTGGCTGACGAAGGGGCGTTACTACATTGCCCGGCCCTGGCAGGCCATCGACAGTGGCGGCCAGCGCATCCCCTGCTCCATCTGCCAGCACCGTTTCGAGCCCGAGGACATCACCCACTGCCCCGCCTATGGCGGCACCATCTGCTCCCTGTGCTGCACCCTGGACGCCCGCTGCGGTGATGGCTGCAAACCCGGTGCCGGTTACCGGGACCAGCTGCGGCACTGGTTCGGTGACTGGTTGCCCGCCGCCTGGCAACCCCATCTGCGCACCCGGGTCAGTCGTTTCCTGACGCTGATGGTGCTGATCAACGGCGCCTGCGGCCTGCTGCTGACGCTGATCTACCACCACACCACGGTGACCTCCGCCACCGAGCAGCTGCTGATGTCCAGCACCCTGTGGCAGGTGTTCTCGGTGCTGATCATCATCACCGGGGTGGTGTGCTGGCTGTTCGTGCTGGCCCAGGAAAGCCGGCGGGTGGCGGAAGAGGAATCCCACCGCCAGACCCGCCTGCTGATGGCGGAGATTGCCGCCCATGAGAAGACCGATCAGGCCCTGCAACAGGCCAAGGAGCACGCCGAGGCCGCCAACGATGCCAAGAGCCGCTACCTCACCGGCATCAGTCACGAGCTGCGGTCGCCACTCAACGCCATCCTCGGCTACGCCCAGTTGCTGGAGCACGATCGCAGCATCCCCGAGCACCGTCGTGAGGCGCTGTCGGTCATGCGTCGCAGCAGCGAGTACCTTGCCGACCTCATCGAGGGACTGCTGGACATCTCCAAGATTGAAGCCGGACGGCTGGAGCTGCACCGCGGGCCAGTGCAGCTGGAACTGCTGATGACCCAGCTGGTGCACCTGTTCCGGCTGCAGGCGGAAACCAAGGGCCTGGCGTTCCATTACCATGGTCCCAGCCGGCTGCCGGCGGTGGTCACCGGCGACGAGAAGCGCCTGCGACAGATCCTCATCAACCTGCTGTCCAACGCCATCAAGTACACCGACCACGGTGAAGTGTCACTGACCGTGCGCTACCGCAACCAGGTGGCGGAATTCACCGTGCGCGATACCGGCGAGGGCATCGCCGCCGACAACCTCGAGCGCATCTTCCACCCCTTCGAACGAATCCGTACCCCCGGCGTCAGTCGCACCGGCACCGGTCTCGGGCTCACCATCACCCGACTGCTGACCGACATCATGGGCGGCGACATCCAGGTCGACAGCGAGCCCGGCCAGGGCAGTTGCTTCCGGGTCAGCCTGATGCTCGCCAGCCAGACCCCGGTTGCCAGCCCGGTACCGCCCCCCCCGGCGGACATCGTCGGCTACCACGGCCGCCGCCGCCGTCTGCTGGTGGTGGACGACGACCCGTCCCACCGCCAGCTGATGGTCGCCATGCTGTCGCCACTGGGGTTTGAGGTGCGGGGCGAAGCCAACCCCTGGCGGGTGCCCGGGCAATTGGCCAGCTTCCACCCCGACCTGGTCCTGCTGGACGTCGCCATGCCCGGACAGAGCGGTTGGCAGGTGCTGGCAACCCTGCGCCAGAACACACCGACCCTGCCCGTGGTGATGGTGTCGGCCGATGCCCAGGAAGGCCAGGATCGGCCCGAACGCCATAACGGCTATCTGCTCAAACCGGTGCGCCTCGACGCCCTGCTGGCATTGTTGGCCCTGCAACTGGATCTGCGCTGGCAGACCCGGACCGTCAACGCCCCTCAGGAGCCGTCAACGGCAGCAGCGCCGCTTGCGGC
This sequence comes from Marinobacter sp. CA1, assembly GCF_020546665.1. Classification (NCBI taxonomy): domain Bacteria; kingdom Pseudomonadati; phylum Pseudomonadota; class Gammaproteobacteria; order Pseudomonadales; family Marinobacteraceae; genus Marinobacter; species Marinobacter sp. CA1. The sequence goes on along the minus strand of NZ_CP071785.1, from coordinate 4,657,783 downwards.
GACCCTGACGCCGGAGCAACGCAGAACGCTGGCGGAACTGGTGGCCATCGGCCACCGCAAGGGCCTGCAGCAGACCCTGCTGACCCTGCGGGAGCAGGGCGTACTGGCTGACGCAGCGGCCAATCGACTGATCGCCCTGGCCGGGGACTTCCGCTTTGACGATCTGCTGACCGAGCTGGAGGAAAGCCATGAACCTGAATGCTGACAACGCCACCGCCCCGGTGGTGATGGTGGTGGACGATTCCGTCGATAGCATCCGCATGGTCAGTGATGCCCTGGAGGCCGAGGGCCTGACCGTGCTGGTGGCCCTGGAGGGACGCCAGGCCCTGACCATCGGCCAGACCCTGACCCCCGACCTGGTGCTGATGGATGCCCTGATGCCCCAGATGGACGGCTTTGAGACCTGCCGTCGGCTCAAGGCACTGCCGGGTCTGACCGACACGCCGGTGATCTTCATGACCGGGCTCAGCGACACCGAGCATGTGGTGATGGGGCTCAATGCCGGCGGCGTCGACTATGTCACCAAACCCATTGATACCACCGCGCTGCTGGCCCGCATGCGGGTGCACCTGGCCAATGCCCGCATGGCCCGCAGTGCCCGGGCAGCCCTCGACAGCACTGGCCAGAAGCTGTTCGCCTGCGATCTCCGGGGCGAGACGCTGTGGGCCACCCCGGCCGTCCAGCAGCGTTTGCCCGCCGCCGATCAGCCAGCGGGCGAGCGCTTTCGCGAGAGCCTGGCGGGCTGGCTGCAACGGCTACCACAACCCGGCCACAGCCTGCCGGTCACCCTGGGGGATCAGGAGCTGGCGATCGAGTTCCTGGCCCTGGTGGACCGGCGGGAATACCTGCTGCGACTGCACGAACCGCAGCGCCCGGATGCCGCCAGCGAGGCGCTGCGTCAGCGCTTTGAGCTGACCGGACGGGAATCGGAGGTGCTGCTGTGGATCGCCAACGGTAAAACCAACCGGGAGATTGGCCAGATCCTCGACATGAGCCCACGCACCGTCAACAAACACCTGGAGCAGGTGTTTCGCAAGCTGGGGGTGGAAAACCGCACCTCTGCCGCCGCCACTGCCATCAAATGCCTGGGGAGCCTCTGATTAACGCCTCAGCGTTAGGCTGATTGGCGGGACTCACCTCGGCGGTAGTCCGCATCCGTCCAGCACCGCGGCAGGGCCTCGCCGGACGGGAAGCTGAGCCGGGTCTTGTCGAACGGCTCGGGGTCCTGGGCTTCCTCACCGAAGTGCAGACAGCCACGCACGGTGGCGGAAAACGGGTTGAACAGGGCCTGCAGGTCCAGCACCTCGACCAGGTGTCCGGTTGCGGTTTCGGCCAGTAGCATGCTGCCTCCCGGGGATACTCCCCTTTCGCCATGGACCTGCCTACAGCATAGCCCCCTCACCCAAGAGTGCCATCAGCGTCGGGAGGGCAGCGGTTTTTCCAGCTCGTCAATTGCCTCGGTCAGGCTGTCCAAGCGATTGGACAGCGCCGCCTGGGCATCGAACAGGCCCTGGTTGTAGTAGTGAACGCCCAGTTCCCGGGCGATGAAATCCAGCAGGAACTCGGCATCAAACTGCTTGAGCTCCTGGTCCAGCTCGATGTCGAAATAGGCCTGCAGCCGCTGCACCAGGTCTGCTTTCTGCTCTGCCGAGAAGCGGATCTCCGTCATTTGTTGTGATCTCCCTGTCTGTCACCGGAAAAAATGTTCTGTTGATGTCACAACGCCGCACGCTGTGTCGTCTTAAGGGGTGACAGCTTATCCCAACCCTCAAGGAGACTCCCAATGGAAGCAAGACTCGATCCCCCAGGTGCCGCCCCGGAGGCCTACCAGGCCATGGTGAAACTGGAAGGTTACCTGCAGCAGTGCGGGCTGGAGTACAGCCTGATCGAACTGGTCAAGACCCGAGCCTCGCAGATCAATGGCTGCGCTTTCTGTCTGCACATGCACACCACCGATGCCCGGGCTGCCGGCGAGTCCGAGTTGCGCCTGCACCTGTTGGCGGCGTGGCGCGAGTCACCCCTGTACAGCCCGCGGGAACGCGCCGCCCTGGCCTGGACCGAAGCGCTGACCCTAGTGGCGGACACCGGCGCCCCGGACCGTGACTATGAAGCCACCAAGGCACAATTCAGCGACCGCGAGCTGGTAGACTTGACCCTGCTGATCGGTGCCATCAACACCTGGAACCGGTTGGCCATTGGCTTCCGCCTGATTCACCCGACCGAATCCGCCGGCAGCACCACCGCCAGCCACGATCACTGAGCAGCCATGACAGACGATGCCCTGACCCTGTTCCAGCACCAGCGCCCGCGACTGGCGGCGCTGGCCTTTCGTATGCTCGGTTCGGTAAGCGAGGCTGAAGACATTCTGCAGGATGCCTGGTTACGCTGGCAGGGCATCGGCCTCGGCGACATCAATAATCCGGCCGCCTACCTGTCCACCCTGGTCAGCCGGCTGTGTCTGGACCGCTGGAAGGAAGCCCGTCATCGACGTGAACACTACGTCGGGGAATGGCTGCCGGAACCGCTGGTTGCCGAGGCCACCCCAGATGCCGAACACCAGTTGGAGCAGGAGGTCTGTTACGCCCTGATGCTGGCGCTGGAGCGACTCAGCCCGCTGGAGCGCGCGGCCTTCCTGCTGCACGACGTGTTCGAGCTGCCATTCCAGGAAGTCGCGCGGGCACTGGCCCGCAGCGAGCCCGCCTGCCGTCAGTTGGCCAAGCGGGCACGGGATCGGGTGCGGGCTGAACGACCGCGTTTTCCGGCGCCACCGCCTGATGGCGAGCGTCTGGCGGAGGCGTTCTTCACCGCCGCCCGCAGTGGCGACGAATCCACCCTGCGCCAGCTGCTGGTGGAGGATGCCCGCCTGCACAGCGATGGCGGTGGCGTCCGGCCGGCGGCACTGCGGCGGATCGACGGCGTCGACCGGTTGTGCCGACTGTTCCTGGCCCTGGCCCGCAAGAGCGGATACCCGCGCTGGGCGGAAGCGCTGCCGATCAACGGCCAGCCCGGCTGGCTCTCCGTCGAGCAGGACGGCACCCTGCAAACCACCGCGCTGACGCTCCAGCATGGCCGTGTGACCGATGTCTACATCACCCGCAATCCCCACAAACTGAGCCACCTGGCCCACCGGGTGCCGGCCGACGCCTGGCTCCCCCTGCTCTGATGGCCGCTGTCAGAAACTGTCGTCAGGCGTCTCTGGTCCGGGGACAGTCTGGGGCTTCCCGGTGTTCCGCCCGGCCGAACAGCGTTGCAAAATCCCGCGGCGCATCGGCAAGGATTGCGGTCATCAGCTCCAGACCCAGCTGGCGGTAGCTGTCGAACTGCATCTCGTCGAAGAACTGGTCGGCCGTGGTCTGGTTGGGGAAGGAGGGGTTGCGACGCCAGTAGGCGTAGATGTCGGCGCTGAGCCCCGGACACAGCGCCGCCCGCAGGTAGAGGATCTGCCCCTCGCTGCCATCGGCATAGCGCACCCGCCCCCAGACGTAGGCCCGCTCCGCCATACCGTCGACGGTCCGGCGCACCAGATCATCGGCGCTGAGCATCACTTCGGCGTCGAAGTCGGCCCTCACCCGCTGGATGGCCCGGCCCAGGTCCGACAGCGAGGTGTCCGGATCGGCACCGGCATCGCTGATAACAATGAACCGGCAGCGCCGGCGAACCAGTTCGTAGAGCCCCAGATTGTCGAAATGGCCGCCATCGGAAAGGTGGATTTCCGCCTCCGACTCCGCCAGACCAAGACCCAGCATTTCCCGCAGCATGTAACGGTACCAGCCCGGCAGCCAGCGCCACCGGCGGATACTGCGGGGATTGCGGGTCCACACCCCGAGCCGCAGATTGAGCAGCGTCATCAGAAAACTGAGCGGGCGGGAACGGGTACTGAAGGTGTCCGGGTCCACCGCCGCACCAGACACCGCAAAGGCGGTGGAGAGCGTCATGGCACCACCGAGGTAATCACCGGTATGCCGATAGCCGGTGGCCGCAGAACCGCAGTACAGCGGGCTCAGCACCATCGACGCGCCGCCCCGGCTTTGCAGCCGCTGGCGGCGGGAATTGCGGGTGTTGAGGGTGGTGTTGATCAGGTGCAGCGGTGCCCCGGAGGACGGATGCAGCTCCGTGAGCCGGAACCGCAGCGGGTCCTTGGGCCAGTCGGCGGTCTCCGAACCGGGGTTGGCAACCACCGGCAGGTAGGCGTCGGCCAGCCGGCCCCGGTAAAAGCTGTGCATCGACAGGGTGTTGATGTTGCCCACCAGGGCCAGTACCAGGGACAGCCCCAGCCAGCCGATGTAGAGGCTGGAACCGATCAGGCCGGTATCGGTGCAGAGGTAATACAGCAGGGTCAGGAAACCGTACAGCAACAACCCCAGGCCGGCCACGGCCAGGCCGCCACCCTGCTTGCGGGCCAGTCGCAACGACCACAGCCCGGTGGCCATGGGGCCCAGGTACGTCAGGTGGTGCATCACCCCCGCCAGCCGTTCACTGCCAAACCGGCTCAGCGCGGCCATCTCCAGATCTGCCACTACCGGCAACAGCCCCACCACCAGTCCCATGACGGTGGTTGCCAGGCACCAGCCCAACACCAGCCGCAACCGACGTTCGGTGCTGTGACCCGCCGGCCCGCGTTCGGAACTGGCCAGGGCAAACACCAGCAGCACCAATAGATACAGCCCCGCACTCGCCAACCCGGTCAGCAGCAACAGGATAAATCCGTCATGTCCGGAGATGGCCTGAGCCCCGGGCAGGTGCAACCAGACGGGCCAGGACACTGACCACCACTCGGCACTGGCCAGCGCCACCAGGCCCAGCAGCAATGGCATCAGCACCAGCAGATTGAGCAGGGTGCCCGCCAGGATGGAGGCTCCCAGAGTCCAGCCCGAGATGCCTTTGCCGTTGATCAGGTAGTTGCCATGGGCCCGCAGCCAGTCCAGCACGGTACCACGGCCATTGGCCAGCGGCGCCGCGGCGATGTCCCGCTGCTGACAGACCGGAAAGTGAGCCCGCAGCCAGCTCAGGCAGGCGGCAATGTAGCCACCGCCGGAAACCGACGACAGGTAGTCCACCTGATGCAGCAGCCCGGCCCGGGCCAGGGCCTGCAACACCCCCAGGTTGAAGGTGGCGGAACGGATACCGCCACCGGACAGCGCCAGTGCGGTGATGGGCGCATCCTCGGCCACATCCTGGCCACAGGCCCGTCGCCGGGCCTGAATCCATTGCCGCTCGGCGGCCTCGACCTCGCTGAAGTCTTCGGTGTAGACCGGCTCCGGGCGGGGTTCCCGGGCGGTCATACCCCGCCCTCCCCAAAGCAGTTGGCCGCCGGCGGCTGATAGCCCTGGTCGCGGGAATCCCGATGGACCTTGAGGTATTCCAGCAGGGCCATCTTGTCGTTATGGCTGAGGATGGGGCCAATGACCCCCTGCGGCAGCGGCTGGGCGTCGGGGTCCACCAGGTGCTGCTGCCACAACTGCGGATCGGCGGCGAAGGCGTGACCACTGTTGTGGTTGCCGGACACGGTGGTATCAAACCAGAAGCCGTCGCCGTCACCCTCGCTCTGGACATCGTAGCCCAGGTGCTCCGGATCATAGCGGCGGGAGCCCACCAGGAAGCGTTCGCTGCGGGTTTCCGGCGGCGACAGCAGCTGGTAGATGGTCGGTACCGAACCATTGTGGAGGAACGGAGGCGTGGCCCAGACGCCGGCCAGCGGCCGCGGTTTGTAGCCGCGAACCTGCTGCGGCAGGTCAAGGGTGCCAAACCCTTCCACACACTGCTGCTGGTCAAAGTCCAGGCGCTGATCGGCAAAGTAGCGGTTCTTGACCAGGATACCGACGACGTTCAGGGCCTCGCCCTCGGTCAACCGGGTCACATCCAGCGCATCCAGCTGAATGTCGGCGTAATCCTGGCCATGCTGGAGTTGCCACAACAGCGCCACGGTCTGGCAGTCGAGGTCGCAGCTGAGCGGGTCCGGGGCGGGGGTACGCACTCCCGGTACCGATGGCAACGGCACCACCAGCTCGCTCAGACTGGCCAGCAGGGCGTCGAAGCGGGCCTGCGGAATGCGGGCGTCCGGCGACTGGGTCGGGTAATCCGCCAGCAACGCCGGCAACTCGCCCAGCGCCAGCCCCTGGCGCTGGCGACCGTCAATGACTTCACGCAGACGGTATCGCACCTGGCGCACCAGCTGCCGGTACAGTAACGGACGCAACGCGTCTTCCAGATCCGCATCGGTCAGGCCGGTGGGGCTGAGGTCATAACGGCGATCCATGAAGCCATCGGCGGTTGCCGGATCGGTGCCGATTTGGGACGCCGGAATCACCTCAATGCGCCATTCACTGTCAGCCGAGGGCTTCAGCGGTGCCAGCGCCTGCTGGCGAGCCTCCGACACCCGATGGGGACCGTGACAGCTCTGGCAGTGGCGAGCAAACAGCCCGGCGCCCCGGTCCGCCAGTGCGGTGTCTACTTCCCCCAGCAGGGTATCGGGCCAGGTCGGCGGCTGCAGCGACTGCAGGGTATGCTCGATGGCCACCAGGTCCTCGATCCTTACCGAACTGCGGAAACGTTCCGGCGCCGGCAACGGACCATCGGTATCGTTCAACAGCGGAATCCGTGCCCCAACCCCCATGGCCTCGCCAATATTGCGGGCCAGCGGTTGGGCAACCGAGCCGTTGTACTGCACCCAGCTGAATTTCCAGATGTTCCACAGATAGGGGTAACTGACCGGGGCGTTGCCGGGCTGGTAGTTGCCGGACGGCGAGTTGGCCGGCTTCAGGTGGTCGCCAAAGACGGTGTTGCCAATGCGCCCCAGCGCGTCGGTTCGACCATAACCTTCCTGCACCGGGTAAAGGTGACCAAAGGGATTGTTCTGGGGACTGCTGGCAAAGGCCCTGACCGATGCCCACAGCTTGTCACGCAGTTCGTCCTTGCCGTCCGGGTAGCGCTGGGCCAGCACCCGGCGGGCGAATTCATCGAACTTCCACGGCACCAGCGCGGTGTAGAACAGCGAGGCCACCAGTTTCGGGGCAAAGGCACCACGGGTGGTGTCGGTGAGCGCATGCATGGCCTGGCCACCGTCCACCCTCAGGGCGTAGCGACGACCCTCCCGCTCCATGTGCAGCTCACCGGTGTGGCAGGCGGCGCAGGAGACATCCAGCAACTGATCGCCGGTGACCGGATCAAAATGGCGGGTGAAACCGACCGGCAACTGGTCCGGGTTGCCCGCCGTGGGCGCCGGGTCCACCAGGAACCGGAGCTGGCGCAGGTGATCCGGATCGGCGAAGCGCTGGTCAGAGAACGGCAGTTCCAGATGCACAAACCAGTCGTAGCGGACCGCCCCGGTGGTGGCACCCTGGGGCATGGAGGTGCCCTGGGGAGTGTAATAGTAGTGCTGGCGTGGCGCCGACTCCCGCCGGACGCCCCAGCCCTGGTCCAGATACACCACTTCGTCCACCTGCTCCAGCGGCGGCACCGACGAGGTCGGCCACAGAATGTACCAGGCAAACAGCGCCACTGCGGCCAGCAGCAGGACCAGGGCCAGAATAACCAGCCATTTCAGGGCCTTGCCACACCAGAGCCAGAGACGTTGAGACAGGGATAGGGTCATGATGCGTTCCTTGTGCGATTTCAGGGCCGATCCCGGCCGCTACAGACTCTTGAGGTATTCGATCAGCGCCAGCCGGTCCGCCTCGGACAGGTCGGTGCCATAGACGTGGCCACCGTTGTGGTTTCCCGGCAGCGAGGTGTCGAACAGGCTGGTGTGCGCTCCGGCGGTGCTATCAAAGCCCACCCGTTCCGGATCGAAGTGGGCGCTGCCGACATGGAACTGCCGGGGACGCTCGGACGGCGGCGTCAGCAGATCAAACAGCGTCGGTACCGAACCGTTATGCAGGTAGGGCGCCGTTGCCCAGACGCCAGCCAGCGGACGGGCCTTGTACTGGCGGGGTTCGTTGGCCGGCTGGGTGCCATACACCTTCTGGTAGTCCTTCACCGCGGCCACCACCGCCTCCACCGGATGGCGCAGGGTGGCGCCCATGGCGGCATGGACCACCATATCGATGGTGCGGGCCTGCTCGCCAAAGCGGTCACCCGCCAGCACGAACTGCTTGCGGCCCTGCAGGGCGCCGGTGTCTGCCCGGGCGTCGATGAAGTTGTCCGCCATACGCGGATCGGTACCCACTTCGGTCAGCGGCACCAGGGTCACCCGCAGCGATTCCTTGGCCTGGTTGCGGTCACTGAGCTGGTGGCAGGCCAGGCAGTTGTTGCGGTAGAGGGTCTCACCACGGGCCACCCGGTCACTGTCCAGGGCGCCCAGCAGTGACACCGGCCAGCGTGGCGCCTGCAGTTGGTAGTAGTGCTTCTGCAGGGTACCGAGGTTGCTGACATTCACCGAGCTGGGGTAGCCGGTGCGGCCGGAATGATCGACCAGGTTGGCGGTGCCGTACACCGCCAGCGCGGTGGTGACGTTCTGGATCAGGGGGCCGGGAGCCTTGTTGGGAGCGGAACCGTTCCACTGCACCAGATCCAGGTGGGAGGCCCGCCACAGGAACGGATAGCTCACCGGCGCATTGGCAGGACGGGCGTTGGCGGGCTCCTCCAGCAATTCCACCGCCACGGTGTTGAAGATCTGGCCAAAGGCATCCAGGCGACCATGGCCGTAGGCGGTATCACTGCGGTTAATGCCACGGCGCCAGTTCAGGTAGTCCCGGCGCTGTTGCAACTGCTGGCGCAGGGCGTCGGGGTCCTCGGGTGCCAGCGCCGTGACCAGGCGCTGGAACTTGCCGTCATCAGCCAGGGTCGCCGCCAGGCTCGCCTCCACCGCCGCTTCCAGCCCGCTGAAATCGATCAGCGCCGGGGCGCCCTCGACGATGGCCTGCTCGCCGTTGTAACGAATCACCCCGGTGTGGCAGGCGGCGCAGTTGACCCCGGCCCAAAGCTGACCATCACGGGCATGGTCACGGCTGAACCCCACCGGCAGACCGTCCGGATTGAGCGGGCTGGCCTTGGCGGGAATGAAGCCGAGCCCCGCCAGGTGGGCGTTGTCCCGCAACGGTTCATCGCTGTCGGCCTGCTCAAGGTGCAGCAGCCAGTCGTAGGGCAGGATGCGGGAGCCGAAGCTGAGGTGGTGCATCTGCTCCCGCACCCGGTTGTCCCAGCCCTGGGCCAGTTCCTGGTAGTCGGTATCGGGAGCCGTATCGGAGTAGTGGCGAACGCCCAGGGTCACCGCAATCGCAAGCAACACCAGGGTGGTCAGGGAAACCGCGATGATTGTTCTTCTACGTGTGTCCATAGCACTCTCATAATTATCCGTAATTATGAGGTTACAGTTTAGACACTTATGTTAGTAAGGCAATTAGTCCACCCGCCAATTCATTGGTTTTACACATAGTTTTGCAATCTTTGGCCCTACGGACCACCGGGTTAACCCCGGCGGTCCGATGCCAGCAGCCCAACCCCGGCAACAGCCAACGCGCTGGCGCAGCCGCGATTGAACCACTGGCGACGGCGGGGCTGCTGCAGCCAATTGCCAAGCACATGGCCGCAGGCGGCGTAACCGGCTATCACCAGCCATTCCAGCAGCAGAAACACCATCCCCAACGCGGCAAACTGGGCGCCCACGCCCTCGCCAGGATCGATAAACTGGGGGAAGAACGCGGTGAATATCAGGATTGCCTTGGGGTTGCCCGCCGCCAGCAGGAACTCCTGCTGCGCCAGTGCCAGCACTCCCCGGTTCGGCGTTTCCGCCAAGGATTCCGCCGCAGCGGCGGGTGTCCGCCACATCTGCAGGGCGATCCAGAACAGGTAACCGGCGCCAACCAGTTTGAGCCCCAGGAACACCAGTTCCGAGGTCTGCAGGATCACCGCCAATCCCAGTGCCGCCAGGGCAATCATGACCACGAATGCCAGCAGCCGTCCCAGCCCAGCTAACCATGCCACCATAAAGCCCTGCTTTTGGCCGTTGGCAAGCGCTACCAGGTTGTTGGGACCCGGAAACAGGTTGAGGGCGAAACAGGCAGGCACGAACAGCAGCAAAGTCGACAGATCCATGATATTCCTCCTTCTCCTGTACAAGACTGACATGATCCTTCCGATCGCCAGGCCAAGCTTACCCAATTCGTCCCACCTTTACAGCGACACTAATCAATAGCCTGCAACCGGCAAGCATGCGCCCGACCCTACGAAGGCCCCATTGAGCCGCCCCGGACGCTGTGCGACAGTGGCTCCTTTGGTCAACCGGAAGCGTTATCGATGAAAACCGTGTATTCGCCCCTGCACCACCGTCGTACGGCTGTCTCCGAACTGGACGGCGGGGTACTGATCCCACCCCATGAGAACCCCAACCGGGCAGAAACCATCCTCGCCCGGGTGAAAGAACAGCAACTCGGTGAGGTGCTGCCACCCGAGTCCCATGGGCTGGCGCCGATCCGACGGATTCACAGCGATCGCTACATCGAGTTCCTGGAACATTGCTGGCGTGACTGGCAGGCCGAGGGCAAACCCGGCGAAGCCATCCCCGCGGTCTGGTCCGGCCGGGGCATGCGCGAGCGGCTGCCCAAAGACATCGACGGCCGCCTGGGCTTCTACAGCTTTGCCGCCGAAACCTCGATCACCGACGGTACCTGGGAAGCCGCCCGCGCCGCCGTGGATGTGGCACTGACCGCCCAGGCCCTGGTGGCCGGGGGTGAACGCGCCGCCTTCGCACTGTGCCGGCCGCCGGGACACCATGCTGCCGAAGAACTGTTTGGCGGCTACTGCTTCTTCAACAACGCCGGCATTGCCGCCCAGGCGTTCCTCGACCAGGGCGCCAAACGGGTGGCGATTCTCGACGTCGACTTCCACCACGGCAACGGCACCCAGAGCATCTTCTACCAGCGCAGCGATGTGCTGACCCTCAGCCTGCACGGTGATCCGGACCTGGTATTCCCCCATTTCCTCGGCTTCGAGGACGAAACCGGCGAAGGCGACGGCGAGGGCTACAACCTCAACATCACCTACCCGCCCAACACCCCGTTCGAGGTCTGGCGCGAAGGGCTGGAGACCGCCTGCCAGCGCATCGCCGACTACGCTCCGGACGCCCTGATCATCGCTTTGGGGGTGGACACCTTCGAGGAAGACCCGATCTCGTTCTTCAAGCTCAAGTCCAGCGACTACCTCACCCTGGGGCAGCGACTGGCAGAGCTGGGGCTGCCCACGCTGTTTACCATGGAAGGGGGCTACGACGTCGACGCCATAGGCGTCAATGTGGTCAACGTGTTGAAAGGGTTTGAAGGCTAACGAAAGCGCCGGACCTGGCTGAAGCGCGGCCGCCAGTAGCCCTGGTCCAGCCGCGAAGCGGTTACGCCGACGGAGGTGGAGGCGTGAATGAAGCGCCCCTGCCCCAGGTAAATACCGGCGTGGCGCTCCTTGCCCTGCAGTCGAAAGAACACCACATCCCCGGGCCGGACCTGGCCCGGCGGCACCGCGGCCCCCGCCGCCAGCATCTGCCCGGTGGTCCGTGGCAGCACCTGCCCCAGCGCCTCACGGTAGGCGGTACGAATGAACCCGGAACAGTCAAAGCCACCGCCATCGGTGCCACCATACCGGTAAGGCGTGCCCTGGTAGTGCTCGAAGACCTGCTGCAACCGGCTCTGGCCATCCGTTGAAGCGGCCGGCAGGGGCAACAGTGAAGGAGGTGCCAGCGGCGCTGGGCCAGGGGTACTGGCGCAACCGGCAAGCACCAGCAGGGCCGCCAGAGGCAGGGCGCGCCACCAGCCGGTCGGGCCGGGCGTTGAGTGGGGTGCTGGCTGAGTCATGAAGTGGGTGTCCCGTCGGGTCAGGATTGGGCGTTATCGTCTCCGAGCATGGCCGGCTCCCGATAGCTTTGCAACCGCCGCAGCCAGCCCGGCAACCAGCGCTGCCGCTCAATCGCCCGGGGTGCCAGCTCGGCACGACGGGTCAACACCGCAGCGGCGGCATCGCGGAAACGTGCCAGAGCGGTGGCCCCCTCAGTGGCCGTCATCTGCTGCAGTACCTGTAACAGGCCCCAACCCTGGCCCTGGTAGCGCTCACCGGTCGCCAGACCCTCACCCTTGAAATTGACGTAATCGAGCAGCGCGTAGACGCCACCCGGTGTGGCGCTGAGGGCCGCCAGCTGTTCCGCGATCTCGCCACGCCGGGACTCCGGCGCCGCTGCCAGCACCCGCGTCAGCGCGGTCTGGGCGCGGGCAAAAATGAACTCCGCCTGTACCCCCTGATGCTGCAGCAGGAAGTCCCGCAGGCCAACCACCCTGGGGCTGTCAGCCTGGGCCAGGAAACTGGCCCGATCCGGCCAGGGCGCGTCCAGAGGCGACAGCTCCGCCAGCCAGCTGGGCAGCGTCACGCCGCGCTCGGTCATGAAGGCAACCAGTTCCGGGAAACTCTCCACAAAGCGGTCGTCCACCGCGCTCGGGTACCAGATAAAATGGCCGATCCCCAGCGACGGAAACGCCTCCCCTTCGTTCCAGTGCACCAGGCACCGAGGGCGGCTGGCGCATTCGTTGCGGAAGATCTGGGCCCCTACCCAGGCCAGTTCATCCTCACTCAGCCGCAACGCCGGTACCTCGGCGGCGGGCGAACAGCCCGCCAGCCACAGCAGCGGTATCAACAGCAGGCAACGAAGCGCCTTGATCATGGTAATCCTCAGTTCTGCTCCGCAAGCCAGGCCAGCGCCTGCTCACCCACAAACCGGCGTCCGGGGTTGTCCCCGGCCATCCATTCCTGCGGTGAAAACAGTTCGAACAGGCCCACCTTGATCAACGTGGGTACGGCCACCGAGAGGGCGGTTTCCACCTCCCCCCGCTCGCCGCGATTGTAACGCTCAACGTTCTGCAGCATGGCGGCCACAGTGCCGGTCTGGACCCGGCTGCCATCCCGCAACTGGACCGCCGGCAGGTCTTCGCCGTCCGCCACGATCTGGCGGTTGATGCTGCCCAGGGTATCGGTGTGCTGTGGACTGTCATTGGACATGGCGTGCTCCTTGGCTTGGTTCTGATTTGATTTGCAAGCTACCAAAATTACGCCTGGCCCCTTCACACCGGTAGTGTCGCTTCGGTAATCCCCTATGCCGGCTCAGCGGCCAGACCGGCCTCCCGCAACAGCGCCGTCAACAGTTCTCCCGCCCGCACTGCGGCGCTGCGATCACCACAGACATGGGCCTGGACGATACAGCCCTCCTTCAGCAACAGCACCGCCTGGGCCAGCCGCTCCTGCTGCACCGGGTCCTCGGTGATCTGCGCCATCACCCCGGTGACCTGCGCGGCAATGGCGCGTTTGTGGTCGGCGCACAACTGGTGAATGGGATGAGCCGGATCGCCGTACTCGGCGCTGACATTGATAAAAAAGCAGCCGTGGAATGGCCGAATGGCCGGATCACGATCGTTGAACCAGTCGTCCAGCGCCGCGAACAGCCCCGTCAGCGCACGCTGGCCCGTGCCGGCGCGCGCCATCCGTGCCAATAGCCAGTCCCGGTAGCGGCCATCGCGATACTCAACCACCGCGGCCACCAGTGCTTCCTTGCTGTCGAAGTGGTGGTACAGGGTTTTCTTCGCCACCCCGGCGACTTCCAGCACCCGGTTGATGCCCACCGCGTGAACCCCTTCGCGATAGAACAGCTCGAAGGCGGTGGTCACCAGGTGTTGTCGTTTGTCCATATTGCGGTTTCCACTTTGGCAGCGCTGAACGGTGACGGGCAGATTGACACAGGGAGACAGACCTGTCTACCCTAAAAAGTAGACAGACCGGTCTACCTTTGCGTGAGCCAACACGCTCTCTCCCCCAACCACCCGGAGTATCCCGTTATGAACCTGTCACTGACCGCCAGCAAAACACCCCTGATCGCCGGCCTCGGCGCCGCGGTCTGCATTACCCTGCTCAGCAGCCTCAGCAATCTGGACAGCGCGCTGTGGCTGATGGCACCGTTTGGCGCCACCATGGTGATCCTGTTCGGCCTGCCCGCCAGCCCGCTGGCGCAGCCCCGCAACATCGTGCTGGGCCACGTACTTACCGCCGCCATTGGCCTTGCGGTGGCCGATCTGCTCGGGCTGACGCCCTGGTCACTGGGTCTGGCGGTTGGCCTGGCGGTCACGGTGATGCTGCTGACAGACACCACCCACCCGCCGGCTGGCGCCAATCCGCTGCTGATCATGCTGGCGGGGGAGGACTGGCACTTCCTGCTCACACCGGTGGCCCTGGGCGCGGTGACCATCGTTGCCTTCGGCTACGGCTACCACCGCTGGGTGTCGCACCAGCCCTACCCTCAGCGCTGGTTCTGACACGGGTATTCCATCCGATTGATTCGTCGGCGCGGCCCTAGGACCGCACCAGCAACCAGCCGCCGGCAGTGACCATGGCACCGGCGGCAACCCGCCGCAGCCCGGGTTTGGGCCCCAGACGACGGGCGATTCGAAGGGCCGCCGCGGCGTAGATCAGTTTGACCCCACCCACCGCCACGATGTCGATCACCACCACCAGCACCAGGTCACGCGGGGTCAGCTGGGCCAGGTCGACGAACAGCGGCAGCAGGCTGGCGTAGAACACAATCGCCTTGAGGTCCGCCAGCGTCAGCGCCAAACCGGCCAGGACACCGCCGGCAAGCCCCCGCCGTGATGGCGGCGATACCGGCGCCGGGGCCGCCGACGGCCGGCGCCACAGCTGGATACCGAGCCAGATCAGCCACAGTCCCGCCAGCCAGCGCACCACCAGGAACAGCCCCCCGAGGGTCTGCGCCAGCACCGCCATGCCCCCCAGGGCCAGAGCGACGAACACCAGGTCCCCCAGCACAATGCCCGCCGTCACCGCGGCTCCGGCCCGCAGGCCGCCCTCGGCTGCCCGGCTCACCACCAGCACCACACTGGTGGAAGGCAGGGCCGCCAACGCCACCAGCACGGCAAACAGGCTGACACAGTCAATCAGGCTCACGGCATCCTCCGGCGCAGACGAGCAATTTTGTCCAAGCGTTCCACGGCAAATCTGGCTACAGTGTGTCCGAACCTGACCCCCGGCACGATGAGGGGCGTCACAGCGGAGACCGTCGTGGAACAGCGCAGCCAATTCCAGTTCAACAAGAGTAGCCACATACCGGAGCTGACGGTACTGCAGGCCGCCATGAGCGACTTTCGCTACGATCGCCATGCCCACGAGGAACATGCCTTCGGCGTCACCCTCAGCGGTCGTCAGGACTTTTTCAGCGGCGGTCATTTTCACCGCAGTACGCCCGGCCACATCATCCATTTTCACGCCGGCGATGTGCATGATGGCGAGTCCGGCGGCGCCGATCCGCTGAACTACGTGATGGTCTATATCCACCCCGACCGTCTCGATCCGCTGCTGGCGGAAGCGGCCGGCCAGGCCCACAACGGCAGCCTGCGGCTACGGGAAACCCTGCTGGCAGACGCGCCGCTGCGTCAGGTGATCCTGCAGCTGGCAGAGCTGGTGAACGCCGGCGGCGGCAGCCAGCTGGATCAGGAACACGCGCTGTACCAGTTGGCTGCCCGGGTGGCCCAGCGCCTGGGCCGTTACCAGGCCAACGCGGTGAGCCCCCGGGTCGACACCCTGCTGCTGCGGGCACGGGACTACATCCATGCTCATCTGGACGACGACCTGGCACTGGAGGACATCAGCGACGCGGTGCACCTGTCGAAGTACCACTTCCTGCGTCTGTTCCGGCGCCAGTTTGGCATCACCCCGCACCAGTACGTACTCAACTGCCGCATCAACGCCGCCCGCAATGATCTGGAGGCGGGACAGGCCGCCAACGAGGTGGCGTTCCGCTACGGCTTCGCCGACCTCAGCCACCTGAACCGGCGTTTCAAGCGCATCTACGGCATGACCCCGCGCCAGTACCAGGCCAGCGTCTGCGCCTGAATCAGGCCGCGCAACACTCCACCCGGAACAGTCCGCCCGCAACACCAGGAAGATATCCGATGATCGAGACCTTCGCCTACGCGTTCGGGGTGATGTACACCCCGGGCCCCGTCAACCTGCTCAGCCTCAATTCCGGCCTGCAGGGCCGACTGCGGCAGTCCCTGGGGTTCTTCACCGGGGTAGCCTGCGCCATGCTGCTGCTTCTGCTGGTGTTTGGTCTGCTCGGCAGCCAGCTGGTGCAGGGACCGCTGCTGTCGGTGGTCGGTGCCCTGGGCTGCCTCTACATCCTGTATCTGGCGCAGGCGCTGGTCAGGGCCAAACCGTCGCTGAATGAGCCCGACGCCGGTAACGGCGTCACTCTGGATTTCCGCTCCGGGCTGGTGATGCAGCTGCTCAACCCCAAGGGCCTGGTGGCCACCCTGCCCATTGCCACCATTCAGTTTCCCGCTGCCGGGCTGGAGGGGCTGGCCATCCTGCCCTGGGTCGCCGCACTCACGGTACTGGCGTTCGGCGCCCCCAGCGTTTACGCCCTGCTGGGCGACGCCGTCGGCCGCCGCATCGCCAACCCCCGCTACTTTGTCTGGTTCAACCGGCTGATGGCCAGCCTGCTGCTGTACGTCGCCGTCACCATCGGCTACCAGCACGTTTATCTGCCGGTGTTCGGCCACTGAGTCGACCCGGCGGGTGATAACGTCGTCACATTCGGGCGATGTGACGCTTCTGGCAACCTGCCGCCGACCACCGCCCATCCGCTATAATCCGCCTCCGTATCGACCCAAGGACTCGGGGAATCAGGATGAAGCGAGTAGTCGTTGTAGGCGGGTATGGCCCGCTTGGCACCCGCCTCTGTCACCATCTCAGCCAACAGGCCGGTCTGGACCTGGTGGTCGCCGGTGCCAGTCAGGCCGCCACCACGGCCCTGGCCAGCCGGCTCAGCCCGCAGGCGCGGGCCCAGCTCAGCACCTCCCTGCTGGCACCGGAGCAAAGCGATTTCAGCAGCCGCCTGCAGGCGCTGGCACCGGATCTGGTCATCGACGCCGATGGCCCCTTCCGCAGTGGCCGCCTGCGGGTGGCCGAAGCCTGCCTGCAGGTGGGCGCCCATTATCTGGACACCGCCACCGAGCGGCGCCATGTCTGTAACCTGGCCCAGCTCAACCAATCGGCACAGCAGGCCGGCGTATTGCTGGTCAGCGGCGCCACCGCTGCGCCCGGCCTGACCTCGGCGGTGGTGAGTCACTATCGTGACGATTTTGCCACCCTGGCGTCGGTGGACCTGGCGCTGGCCCCCGGCCGTCAGGTGGGAATCCGCTACCCGCTGGCTACCCGTCTGCCCTGTCGCTGGGACTTCGGGGGCGCGGTGGGGCAACACTGGACCATCGCCGCCGATGCCGCCGATCAGGTGCTGTTGCCCGGCGCCTGCGAGATCAGTGAACGGGTACAGCTGCAGGTCGCGGTGCCCCGCAACTGGCGTCGGCTGCCGGCGATGGCCATGGCCCGGCTGCGCTCGCTGGCGGCACCGTGCCAGAAACTGCCGGCGATTCCCGCACCGGCGCCGTCGCTCACCACCCAGCCAGGCGCCGACCCCGCCGCCCTGCAGGTGGTCATGACCGGCACCGACCGGCGTAACCGGCGCCAGACCCTGTGCTGGCAACTGACCATGGCAACCGGAGACAACGTCGACCTGGCCATCCTGCCGGCACTGCTGCTGGCCCGACGCTGGCTGCAACGGGGCCACTGGCCCAGCGGCGCGGGCCCGTGCGTGGCACGGCTGTCATTGGCGGAGATTCAGGACCAGGCCGATGACCTGGGGTTCCAGGTGCAGTTGTGGGGCGATCAGCCACCGACCTGGGATGAGGAGGGAACCCCGGCCCCCGCCAGAGGCGGAATGCCGGGGTAATCAGCTTAGCTGACGTACTCGATCTTGCTGAAATCGAGGGTATTTTCCTTCGGTGAACTCTGGATCGAGGCCACCTCTGCCCGCTTCTGCAGGAGGATGTAGCCGAAGCAGCCGAAGTAGATCGCAATCACCAGCGCGCCCACCCACTGAATCTGCAGGAAGTCGAACTGGAACAGCAGTGTCAGCACCGCCAGAGCCACGAAGTTGAACACGAAGTACATGGGCTTGCCCATGCGCTGGGTGGTCAGGCCCAGGTTGTCGGTGTACAGCCGCACCAGCGAATCCAGTGAGTTGATCACCATCAGGATGCCCACAGTGATCATCGCCAGGTTGACGAAGCTGCTGATGGCCAGGCTCTCGGCGTGGAAGTAGTACAGCACGCTGAACCAGATGCCGATCGCCAGTGACGGGAACACCAGCATCGCCAGAAACACCTGCCAGGTGCGCAGGCCACTGATGAAGCGGGCGGTGAACTGGCCAATCATGATGCTCCAGGAGAACCACCAGTAGAGATAGAACTCGTGGTAGTCGTTCAGCGGCAGCATGAACTGGTGCAAGTTGGTGAAGTAGTCACCGATCAGGCCGGCGGTGGCGAAAAAGTCACTGACCTGGCCGTTGTCGGTGAGGAACGCCTGGCCCCACATCATTGCGATCAGGGCGATGAACAGCCAGCTCGACCCCAGGCTCAGCAGGCGGACGTAGCGGATGTTGCTGCTGGAGTAGACCGCCGCCGCGATCGCCAGCATCACAATCAGGTAGAAGGTGGGCACCACCGATTCGCCGTCACCGATCTGCGGCAGGTACCACGGCAGGTTCACCAGCAGCAGGAAGGCGGTAAAGGCACAGGTGCCGATGATCACCACGTTGTTGATCACTTTCACCAGTGGAATATCGAAGAACTTCACCCGCGGCTCGATGACACAGAAATAGAAGCAGGTGAGGAAGTAGAATCCCCAGATCAGAAACGCCCAGAAACCAAACTCAATGGCCAGGGGATTGGCAAAGCCGTACTCGGGGCTTGCCGCCAGATCGGCGTAGCCGCCGAACTCGGTCAGCGGGAACATGATCAGCCCGACATCGAGGCCGGAAGTGAACAGAATCGCAATGAAGGTGAAGGTGTGAACCGGGGTAACGCCAATGCACTTGAGGTCCCACCACTTGAACAGGACCACGGCAATGGCCGCGAAGGTGAATAGCAGGCCTGCAGATAACCAGAGTGTCATGCGCGCCTCCGGTAAAAGCAGTCGATCATTTTGCGCAATAGCATGGGTGTTCCTCCTCTACATTATTGGGGAACCGCTCAGGCACGTCCACAGCCGGATGGCCGGTGGCGTCATTGCCGGGTTCCTTACTAGTTCGAATCGGACACAAACCCCCGCTTGCCAACGGGCCAGGTCTTAGCGATCGCTTGCGTAGGCGAAGGGAGCCGCTTGCCGGAGCAAGGCGGCGATCGCTAAAACCTGATGGTTTGCATGGCAGGGGCCGCAGCCCCTGACCGGACTCAGGCCGGGGTTCGTTTGGCCTGGCCCGTGCGCTGACGCTGGGCCCATTGATCATCCATGATGACCTCGGCGTCAGTCGGTTGCAGGGGCGTCCTGCCCCGGATCAGGTCGGCCGCCCGTTCGGCGACCATAATGGTCGGCGCGTTGAGGTTGCCGTTGGGGATGGTCGGGAATATCGATGAATCCACCACCCTCAGGCCCTGCAGGCCATGAACCCGGGTCTCCGGGTCCACCACCGCCAGGTCATCGCGGCCCATGCGACAGGAACAGGACGGGTGGTAGGCGCTCTCCACCGCCTGACGCACGAAGGCGTCGATGTCCTCGTCGCTCTGAATCTGTTCGCCGGGCTGGATCTCCGCGCCGCGGTAGGCGTCCATCGCCGGCTGGTTGATGATCTCCCGGGTCAGCCGGACACAGTCCCGGAAACCTTCCCGGTCCGCTTCATGCTGCAGGTAGTTGAAGCGGATGCGCGGCGGCTGGCGCGGGTCGTCCGACTGGATGTGGACAATGCCCCGGCTCTTGGGCTTGTTGTGGCCAATGTGCAGCTGGAAGCCGTCGCCATCGAAGGCCTCGCGACCGTCGTAACGCATCGCCGCCGGCAGGAAGTGGTACTGCAGGTCCGGCCATTCGACCCCGGCCTTGGAACGGATGAACCCGCAGGATTCAAAGTGGTTGGTAGCCCCCAGGCCATCCTTGCGCAGAATCCAGCGCACCCCGATCTTGAGCTTGTTCCACCAGTCCAGTTTGCGGTTCAGCGAGACCGGCTGCTTGCAGCGGAACTGGAAGTAGAACTCCAGGTGGTCCTGCAGGTTCTCGCCCACCCCCGGCAGCTCATGGTTGACCTCGACACCGGCCTGCTCCAGCAGCGCCCGGTTGCCGATGCCCGACAGTTGCAGCAGGTGCGGCGAGCCGATGGAGCCGGCCGAGAGAATGACCTCCCGGGCAACCCGCTCGTCGTGCAGCTTGCCGTCCTTCTCGTAGCGCACACCGACCGCGCGCTTGCCGTCCAGCAGCACCCGGTGCACCAGGGCATGGGTCACCACGGTGAGGTTGGGCCGCGCCATCGCCGGACGCAGGTAGGCGTTGGCGGTGGACCAGCGACGGCCGTTCTTGACCGTCATGTGCATCGCCCCGAAGCCTTCCTGCTGGGCACCGTTGTAGTCGTCGGTGGCCAGGTAACCGGCGTCAACGCCGGCGTCGACAAAGGCCTTGTACAGCGGGTTGCGCATGTTGTTGCCGTTGTTCACCCCCAGCGGGCCCTGGTCGCCACGGTAGCGGTCACCACCGAAGGCCCAGGTTTCCGCCTTGCGGAAGTACGGCAGGCAGTGCTGGTAGTCCCAGCCCTCGGCGCCGTGCTGCTGCCACTCGTCAAAATCCCGGGCGTGGCCACGGACGTAGACCATGCCGTTGATGGAGGACGAGCCCCCCAGCACCTTGCCACGGGGACAGTGCATGCGACGGTTGTCCAGGTACGGCTCCGGTTCGGTCTCGAACTGCCAGGCGTACTTCTTGGTGTTCATCGGGATCGACAGGGCGGTGGGCATCTGGATGAAGATGCTCTTGTCGCTGCCGCCGGTTTCCAGCAACAGGACCCGGTGATTACCGTCCTCGGTCAGCCGGTTGGCCAGCACGCAGCCGGCGGAGCCGGCGCCAACGATGATGTAGTCATAACGCGGTTCAGTCATCGGCCACCTCCTAGAACGGGCTCTCGAGGTTGCTCATGCCGACGTACACCGACTTGATCTGAGTGTAATGGTCAAGGGTGACGCGACCGTTCTCGCGGCCGATGCCGGACAGCTTGTAGCCACCCACCGGCATCTCCGCCGGAGAGGCACCGTAACTGTTGATCCAGCAGATGCCGGCCTGGATCTGATGGATCACCCGGTGGGCCCGGCGGATGTCGCGGGTAAACACCCCGGCCGCCAGACCGGTCTCGGTGTCGTTGGCGCGACGGATCACCTCATCCTCGTCACTGAAGGTCAGCACCGACATCACCGGCCCGAAGATCTCTTCGCGGCAGATGGTCATGTCGTCACGGCAGTCGGTGAAGATGGTGGGCTCGACGAAGTAGCCGCCCGGACAGTTGGCCGGTGCCACCGCCTGGCCACCGTGGGCCAGGGTGGCGCCTTCAGCCACGCCCTTGGCGATGTAGTCCATCACCAGATCCCGGTGACCGGCGGAGATCAGGGCACCGAAGTTGGTGTCCGGATCGGTGGGGTCGCCCATCAGGATGTTGTCACGGGTACGGGCCAGCAGGCGCCCCATGAACTGCGGATAGATGGCGTCGTGAACGAACACCCGGGTGCCGTTGGTGCAGATCTCACCCTGGGTGTAGAAATTGCCCAGCATGGCGGCGGAGACGGCGTCGTCGAGATCGGCGTCATCGAACACGATCAGCGGGGACTTGCCGCCAAGTTCCATGGTGACGTCCTTGAGGGAGGCCGCCGAGGCTGCCATCACTTTCTTGCCGGTGCCCACCTCGCCGGTGAACGAGACCTTGGCAATGGCCGGCTCGTTGGTGAGCCAGGCACCAACCGCGCCATCGCCCTGGATGACGTTGAACACGCCGGCGGGCACGCCCGCCTCAATGAAGATTTCCGCCAGTTTGAGGGCACCCAGCGGGGTCTCCTCAGACGGTTTGAAGATCATGCTGTTGCCACAGGCCAGCGCCGGTGCGGATTTCCAGCAGGCGATCTGCAGCGGGTAGTTCCAGGCGCCGATACCGGCACACACACCCAGCGGCTCGCGGCGGGTGTAGTAGAAATCGCCCCCCAGGTCCTGCTGGTTGCCTTCGATGGACGGCGCCAGACCGGCGAAGAATTCGATTGCATCGGCGCCGGTGACCACGTCCACCGCTTCCGCTTCCTGGCGCGGCTTGCCGGTGTCCCGGACTTCCACCATCGCCAGCTCGTCGTTGCGCTCCCGCAGCAGCGCCACCGCTTTCAGCAGAATGCGGCTGCGTTCGATGGCCGGCGTCGCCGACCACTGGGCAAAGCCGCGCTGGGCACTGGCCAGGGCGGCGGCCTGCACACCCTCATCGGCCACTTCCATCTCGTAGATCGCCTCGCCGGTGGCGGGATTGACCACGGTAAAGGTCTCGCCGCTGGTATTGGCCAGCGCACGGCCGTCAACAAAACTCTGGTAACGGGGTAGCGTCATCTTCAATTCACCTCGGTCCGTTGAAAGTTCACCCAATGGTCGGGCCCGGCCAGTTGCAGCCGCACGCCATCGCTAGGCATGCCAGCCACCGCATCAATTGATAAAAAACGGCCAAACAAGAGCGCCCGTGGGCATAGATCCGACACCACATCAAACCGGCCTTTCGGGCCATGGCATCGGTTGGGAAGAACGGCGTTCTTTTTATTGATTGAACGTTCAATTAAGGCATAGGTTAACGAAATGTCAGGGCGAATACAAGCCAAACTGATCACTTAGTGATCAACAGCCGTCACCAGAGCGCCTGCATGACGCCAGAAAACCGGAGCTATGGTCTTTATTTTCAGAGAGTTACCGGTAAGCCAGGAAAAGGCCGGAACGGAACCGCGGATCGGCAGGGTTTACCCCCGGGGCACAAACAAAAACAGGCACCGGATCACTCCGGTGCCTGCGCTCTCTCAGCGGGCTTCGCCGCTCACTTATTGTCCGTCGGCAGGCGGTTTCAGGCGGCCTGGTCACCGTCCTCCGCATCCGGGTTGTTGTGACGGATCAAGAAGTCAAAGGCGCTCAACGCTGCCTTGGCGCCATCCCCCATGGAAATGACAATCTGCTTGTAGGGCACGGTGGTGGCATCGCCGGCGGCAAACACACCGGGGATGGAGGTTTCACCGCGGTCGTTGACCACAATCTCGCCGTGCTGGCTCAGCTCGATATCGCCTTTGAGCCACTCGGTGTTGGGCACCAGACCGATCTGCACAAACACCCCTTCCAGCGCCAGCTGATGGCTCTCGCCGTTGCTGCGGTCGGTGTAGGCCAGACCACTGACCTTGCCATCGGTGCCCAGGATCTCGGTGGTCTGGGCAGACACCAGAATGTCGACATTGGGCAGGCTGCGCAGTTTCTGCTGCAACACCTCGTCCGCCCGCAGCTGATCGCCAAATTCGATCAAGGTCACGTGGCCGACAATCCCGGCCAGATCAATGGCGGCCTCAACGCCGGAGTTGCCGCCGCCAATCACTGCCACCCGCTTGCCCTTGAACAGCGGGCCGTCGCAGTGCGGGCAGTAGGCCACGCCCTTGTTGCGGTACTCGGCTTCACCCGGCACACCCAGCTGACGCCAGCGGGCACCGGTGGACAGCACCACACTGCGGGCCTGAAGGGTGGCACCGTTGGCCAGGCGGACCTGGTGGTAGCCACCGGTCTGGGCGGCCGGCACCAGCTTCTCGGCGCGCTGCAGGTTCATCACATCGACATCGTAGTCGCCAACGTGCTGCTCCATCGCCGCTACCAGTTTGGGCCCTTCGGTGTAGGGCACGGAAATCAGGTTCTCGATGCCCATGGTGTCGCTGACCTGGCCACCAAAACGCTCAGCGGCAATGCCCGTGGCGATGCCCTTGCGGGCGGCGTAGATGGCCGCGGCCGACCCGGCCGGACCGCCGCCGATCACCAGCACCTCAAACGGCGCTTTCTGGTTGAGCTTCTCGGCCTCGCGGGCACCGGCGTTGGTGTCGACCTTGGCGACAATTTCCTCCAGCGTCATGCGGCCCGAGCCCCAGGGCTCACCGTTGAGGTAGACACTGGGTACCGCCATCACTTCCCGCTGTGCCACTTCGTCCTGGAACAGCGCCCCGTCGATGGAGGTGTGCTTGATGTTGGGGTTCAGCACGCTCATCAGGTTCAGCGCCTGCACCACGTCCGGGCAGTTCTGGCAGGACAGCGAGAAATAGGTCTCGAACTCAAACTCGCCGTCCAGCGCCTGAATCTGCTCAATCACCTCCTGACTGGCTTTGGACGGGTGGCCGCCCACCTGCAACAGTGCCAGCACCAGCGAGGTGAACTCGTGGCCCATGGGAATGCCGGCAAACCGCACCCCGATGTCGGTGCCCACCCGGTTGATGGCGAAGGATGGCCGACGAACGTCGGCGGCGCCATCCTCGTCGGTCAGCGAGACCTGGTCCGACAGTCCGGCAATCTCCTGCAGCAGCTGATGCAGCTCACGGGACTTGTCGCTGTCGTCCAGCGCCGCCACCAGCTCCACCGGCTGGGTGACGTTGGCGAGGTAGGCTTTGAGTTGATCCTTCAGATTGGCATCCAACATGGTGTCTGTTCCCCTTTGGCAATCCGCCGGGGTTGGTGCCGGCGGGCTTGGTGAATCGTTATCGAATTACCCCGTACGATACGGCCCGGCTGAAATATGCTCAAATTGATTGCCATTAAACGTTCAATAGAGAATTTCTATTCATCGTCCGCACCCGCCAACGTTCTGATCGCCATAAAAAAACCCCGGACAAGCCGGGGTTCCAGACTGCTGACAAACCCTCGCCATGGTAGCGGGGGTTTGTTGTAATTGGGCCAGCGACTTTCCAGAGGCTGCCCCATGCTCAAAGAGCCCTCCCCACAACAACACGAACTCGAGATGGTCTGTCTCGAGTCCCTGGTTCCTGAAACCCATCTGCTTCGCTCAATCGATCACGCCATTGATTTCGAGTTCATTCGTGAGCGTGTACGGCACCTGTATTGCGCAAACAACGGCCGCCCGGCCCTTGATCCGGTGGTGTTGTTCAAGATGCTGTTTCTGGGCTACCTGTTCGGTATCCGCAGTGAGCGGCAGCTGGTGCGGGAGATTCAGGTCAATGTGGCCTACCGCTGGTTCCTGCGTTTCAACCTGACCGACAAGGTGCCAGATGCCTCCACGCTGAGCCAGAACCGCCGTCGTCGCTTTCATGACAGCCACATCTATCAGGAGATCTTCGATGAGATCGTGCTTCAGGCCATGAGGTACGGCCTGGTTGGTGGCGAAGTGCTCTACACCGACAGCACCCACCTCAAGGCCAACGCCAACAAGAACAAGTACGACCTGGCACAGGCGGAAGTGAAGGTGGTGGATTACCTGGAGAGTCTGGAGCAGGCGATCGAGAGCGACCGCAAGGCTCATGGCAAGAAGCCGCTGAAAACGAAGCTGTCCGAGCAGCCGCCCAAAATGAAGGACACCAAGGTGAGTCGTACCGACTCGGACAGCGGTTACATGGTGCGGGAAGGGAAACCCAAGGGCTTCTTCTATCTGGACCACCGGACGGTGGATGGGCGTCATGCCATCATCACAGACAGTTACGCGACCCCGGCCAATCTCCATGACAGCCGGCCTTACCTCGATCGGTTGGACCGCCAGCGAGAACGCTTCGGTTTTGACGTCTGGGGTGTGGGGTTGGATGCGGGGTACTACACGGCGGGTCTCTGCAAGGGCCTGGAAGACCGGGGCATCTATGGCGTGATGGGCTACCGACGCCCCAACAAGCCCAAGGGCTATCTCCCCAAGCGTGCCTTCACCTATGACCCGGAAACCAATACCTATCGCTGCCCCGAGGGACAGTTGCTGATCTACGCCACCACCAACCGGCAGGGCTACCGGGAGTACAAGTCCAACCCGGTTCACTGCAAAGACTGCCCGCTACTTGGTCAGTGCACGCGCAGCGCTAACCACGTCAAGGTGCTCACCCGCCATGTTTGGCAGGACTGCAAAGAACGAGTCGACCAAAACCGATTAACGCCTTGGGGCAAGGCGCTGTACAAACGACGGCAAGAGACGGTGGAGCGCTCGTTCGCGGATGCCAAGCAGTTGCATGGCCATCGCTATGCTCGATTGCGAGGGCTGTCAAAGGTCCGCGAGCAATGTCTGTTGGCTGCGACTGCCCAGAACATGAAGAAGATCGCGCAGCTCCTGGCGCGTATTTTGGGGCTGAAATCGCTTGCAGCACTGGTCTTACAGGCATCAATCCTGGCATGGACTCAAAAACGGGTTGATAGGAAGTATCGACGAGGAAGGCTGACTCAAGCGACCGTCGGCTGAAAACAGAACGACCAAATGCAACAAACCCCGGAAAACCGGGGTTTGTTGCATTTGGGTCAGCGACTTTCCAGAGGCTGCCCCATGCTCAAAGAGCCCTCCCCACAACAACACGAACTCGAGATGGTCTGTCTCGAGTCCCTGGTTCCTGAAACCCATCTGCTTCGCTCAATCGATCACGCCATTGATTTCGAGTTCATTCGTGAGCGTGTACTGCACCTGTATTGCGCGAACAACGGCCGCCCGGCCCTTGATCCGGTGGTGTTGTTCAAGATGCTGTTTCTGGGCTACCTGTTCGGTATCCGCAGTGAGCGGCAGCTGGTGCGGGAGATTCAGGTCAATGTGGCCTACCGCTGGTTCCTGCGTTTCAACCTGACCGACAAGGTGCCAGATGCCTCCACGCTGAGCCAGAACCGCCGTCGTCGCTTTCATGACAGCCACATCTATCAGGAGATCTTCGATGAGATCGTGCTTCAGGCCATGAGGTACGGCCTGGTTGGTGGCGAAGTGCTCTACACCGACAGCACCCACCTCAAGGCCAACGCCAACAAGAACAAGTACGACCTGGCACAGGCGGAAGTGAAGGTGGTGGATTACCTGGAGAGTTTGGAGCAGGCGATCGAGAGCGACCGCAAGGCTCATGGCAAGCAGCCGCTGAAAACGAAGCTGTCCGAGCAGCCGCCCAAAATGAAGGACACCAAGGTGAGTCGTACCGACTCGGACAGCGGTTACATGGTGCGGGAAGGGAAACCCAAGGGCTTCTTCTATCTGGACCACCGGACGGTGGATGGGCGTCATGCCATCATCACAGACAGTTACGCGACCCCGGCCAATCTCCATGACAGCCGGCCTTACCTCGATCGGTTGGACCGCCAGCGAGAACGCTTCGGTTTTGACGTCTGGGGTGTGGGGTTGGATGCGGGGTACTACACGGCGGGTCTCTGCAAGGGCCTGGAAGACCGGGGCATCTATGGCGTGATGGGCTACCGACGCCCCAACAAGCCCAAGGGCTATCTTCCCAAGCGCGCCTTCACCTATGACCGGGAAACCAATACCTATCGCTGCCCCGAGGGACAGTTGCTGATCTACGCCACCACCAACCGGCAGGGCTACCGGGAGTACAAGTCCAACCCGGTTCACTGCAAAGACTGCCCGCTACTTGGTCAGTGCACGCGCAGCGCTAACCACGTCAAGGTGCTCACCCGCCATGTTTGGCAGGACTGCAAAGAACGAGTCGACCAAAACCGATTAACGCCTTGGGGCAAGGCGCTGTACAAACGACGGCAAGAGACGGTGGAGCGCTCGTTCGCGGATGCCAAGCAGTTGCATGGCCATCGCTATGCTCGATTGCGAGGGCTGTCAAAGGTCCGCGAGCAATGTCTGTTGGCTGCGACTGCCCAGAATATGAAGAAGATCGCGCAGCTCCTGGCGCGTATTTTGGGGCTGAAATCGCTTGCAGCACTGGTCTTACAGGCGTCTATCCTGGCATGGACTCAAAAACGGGTTGATAGGAAGTATCGACGAGGAAGGCTGACTCAAGCGACCGTCGGCTGAAAACAGAACGACCAAATGCAACAAACCCCGGAAAACCGGGGTTTGTCAGCAGTCTGAAACCCCGGACAAGCCGGGGTTCTCGGTACAGCACCAGGTCGCTGACCGGTCAGCTTAGATCTTGCCAACCAGGTCCAGGGACGGCGCCAGAGTCTCTTCGCCTTCTTTCCACTTCGCCGGGCACACTTCGCCCGGATTGTTGCGGACGTACTGGGCGGCCTTGACCTTGCGCAGCAGGTCGTCGGCGTCACGGCCGATGCCTTCGGCAGTCACTTCCACCGCCTGGATGATGCCGTCCGGATCGATCAGAAAGGTGGCGCGGTCGGCCAGGCCCTGACCTTCACGCATCACACCGAAGTTGTTGGTGATGGTGCCGGTCTGGTCGCCCACCATGAAGTAGTTGATCTTGCCGATGGTCTCGGAAGTGTCGTGCCATGCCTTGTGGGTGAAGTGGGTGTCGGTGGAGACGGAGAACACTTCCACGCCCAGCTTCTGCAGCTCGTCGTACTTGTCGGCAACGTCGCCCAGCTCGGTCGGGCAGACGAAGGTGAAGTCGGCCGGGTAGAAGAAGAAGACCGCCCACTTGCCCTTGACGTTGGCTTCGCTGATTTCAACGAACTCGCCCTGTTTGAAAGCAGTGGCGTTAAACGGTTTGATTTCGGTATTGATCAAAGACATCCAGCAATCTCCTGTCGATTGGATTCGCGTGTTTGAAACGAGTTGATAAGGTAGGCCGAAGTGGCAGAAGGCTCAAATTGATTGTTTCTAGGCGACCAATAGAATTCACCTATCTGATCGCCAGCCCCGCCATGGCGCGCCTTCGGCCAGGTTCAACGCGGCTCAATCCGGCCAGGGCCCGCCGCCGTGATGCAGGCATTCCATGCGCTGGTGAAGGTCGGTCTCGAAGCGACAGGCGTGCTGGCGCTGTGGATCGGCCAACTGATCAATGGGCTTGCCGACGCAACCGACAATAAGTACTGCCGTGATCAGTGCCAGATACCGTGCCATGGTCATCCCCCTTCGTTCGGCCCCGGGAAACCGCTGACAAGATGACCCGGGCGTTTGCCGATGGTTCCCGGCGACGCATTAACACCCTGCAGCAGGGATTCCACCTCCGCCAGTGCCAGCGGCCGCGCGAACAGAAAGCCCTGGAACCGGTCGCACCCCATGGCCACCAGGGCCTGGAACTGATCGTCCCGTTCCACCCCCTCGGCCACCACTGTCAGCTCCATTTCCGCCGCCAGGGCAATGATCATCCGGGCGATGGCCGCGTCACCGGCGGACCGGTGCAGGCAGCGGACAAAGCCCTGGTCGATCTTGAGCTCGTCCAGCGGCAACCGCTTGAGATAACCCAGCGACGAGTAGCCGGTGCCGAAATCGTCCAGCGACACCCGGATACCCAGGGCCTTGAGGCGCTGCAAACGATCCCGGATCAGCTCCAGATCCTGGGCGAACACACTCTCCGTCAACTCCAGCTTGAGCAGCCGCGGCGGTGCCCCGGAGCGCGCCAGCGCGGCCTCCACCGACGCCACGAACGCCGGCTGGTGAAACTGGCGGGCACTGACGTTCACTGCCATCACCAACTGGCTGAACGGCGCCGGGGCAGCCTGCCACTGCGCCAGCTGGTGGCAGGCCTGGTCCAGCACCCAGTGCCCCAGGGGCACGATGAAGCCGTTCTCCTCCGCCAGCGGAATGAACGCCCCCGGCGACACCCAACCGCGTTCCGGCGAATGCCAGCGCACCAGCGCTTCCACTCCCGCCGGCTGCTGCCGGCAGTCCACCTGCAACTGGTAGTGCAACTGGAACTGGCCATGCTTGAGCCCCAGGTGCAGGTCCGATTCCAGTTGCAGCCGTTCGGTGACGATCCGCTGCATCTCGGCATCGTAGAAGGCAATCCGGTTCTTGCCGTTTTCCTTGGCGCGGTACATCGCCAGATCGGCGTGGCGCAGCAGTTCGTCCGGCTGACGGCGGCGACCGAAAAACAGCGTGACCCCAAGGCTGGGGGAGCCAGTGTACTCACCTCCTGACAACCGGTAGGGCCGGTTCAGTTGACGTCGGACCCGTTCACAGACTTTTTCCACCTGGGTGGCCGCCCGGGTCGGATCACCGGCAAAGCCCTTGAGGATCAACACGAACTCATCGCCGCCCAGGCGGGCGACGGTGTCCAGGTCCTTGACGGTGGCCGACAGTCGCTGACCCACCTGCCGCAGCAGCTCATCGCCCACTGCGTGACCGGCGGAGTCGTTGATGGTCTTGAAGTCGTCCAGATCAATGAACACCAGGGCGGCGTGTTGGGTATTGCGCTCACTGGAAGCCTGGGCCTGGACCAGCCGGTCCACCAGCAGGCGGCGATTGGGCAGGCCGGTGAGCGGGTCAAAAAACGCCAGCTGCTCGATCTCCGCCTCCGCCCGCTTGCTCTGGCTCAGATCCCGTACCGCCGCCACGTAACGCAGGTCACCCTGGGCATCGATCACCGACAGTTTGACCTCAGCAGGAAACACGCTGCCATCGGCCCGCACCCCTTCCACTTCCCGACCGTCGACCAGACCGCCCTGCTTGCGCAGCAGCCGATACAGGCTGCGGCGGTGGGGATAGGTCAGCAATTCCGCCACCGGGTGTTCAATCACATCCCCGGCCTGCAAACCAAAGATCCGCTCGGCGGCGGGATTGAAGGTGCGAATCCGGCCTTTGTGGTCAATGGTGAGAATGGCGTCCGCCACATTGGCGAGGATGGCCTCGGTCTGTTCCGCCTGCTGGCGCAATCGCCGCTGCGCCTCCACCTGGGCGGTGATGTCGTGGAAGTAGCCGTGCCACAGCATGCTGCCATCCGGTTGCGGTTCCGGCACTGAGCGCGCCTCGACCCAGAACACCTCACCACTGGGGCGGCGGCCACGAAACTGCAGGAACCAGGGAGTGAGATTGGCCCGGGAGGTCTCGATGGCCTCAAAGAACCGCCCCAGGTCCTCCGGGTGGATACGGGCCAGTAGCGGTCGCACGTCCTCACGGGCCTGGGCCGCCGGCACCTCGAACAGCTGTTCCACGGTGTCGCTGATGAAGGGACAGCGGGCAAAACCATCGGGGAACAGCTGGAACTGGTAGACCACACCGGGAAACTGGCTGGCAAAGGTACTGAGACTCTGGTCCAGACGCCGCCGCTCGTTGGCGTCGAGCCAGCCCTGCACCGCCGACGCCAGCATCCGCGCCGCCGGCGCCAGGCCACTGGCCACCTCCGACACCGATGGCAGCGCCTGGCGCACACCTTCACAACTGAGATAACCGAGGTCGGCGCCATCGGCGCTTACCGGCACCATCACCAGGGAGCGGGTCTGGTGTTTCTGCAACAGCGATTTTTCCGCCGCCGCCTCCTGACCCAGCGCCTCGGGCTGATCGATGGTCACCTGACGCTGGCCCCGCAGTTGCGCCACCAACCAGGGGAAGCGGGCCAGGGTCAGCCGCTGCCAACCCGGCGCCAGGGTGTGATCCTCCACCTGCCAGGCATGGGAACGCCGCAACACGGCACCGGCATGATCCAGCAGATGCAGGCTGCAGCGACAGGCCTGAAAACGATCTCCCAGCTTGCCAAGGAAACGGTGAATGGCGTTGTCATGCCCGGCGGTCGGTGCCTCAACCAGTGCCAGGCTCAGGTCCAGCCAGTCGGCATCACTCCAGCTCTGCATCGCGTTTCATCGCCCTCCCTACCGTTGCCATGGTCGCCATTGGGCCCACTGTCCGACGATCATGGCTATCAGTGAAGCAGTCCTTACCCGGGCTTGCCAGTGTGCCCTGGTCGTAAATGGAGACCGCAGAGGGAGGTACGACCCGGGGTGTCATTTTGTTCAATACCCGGCGAATACGGCCGGGCACAATCAATGCCCCTGTCAATGGACTCTCACAACCACAAGGAGCCAGCCATGAGCCTGTCCCTGATTCTGCCCATGTCCGCCTTTGCCCTGGCCGCCTCGATCTCCCCCGGACCGGTCAATCTGGTCTGCCTCAGCAGCGGTACCCGCTATCCGATGGCTCGCGGGCTGATCTTTGTCACCGGCGCCACTCTGGGGTTTATCGTGCTGTTTCTCGCCATCGGATTCGGACTGCACGCACTGCTGTCGCAACTGCCCGGCTTCAACCAGATCCTGCGCTGGGGCGGCATCGCCTTTCTGCTGTACCTCAGCTACCAGCTGGCCCGGGACAGCGGGGAGCTGCCGGAGACTGAGGGGCACGGCCCCGGTTTCATCACCGGGTGGATGATGCAGTGGCTCAATCCCAAGGCCTGGCTGGCCTCGGTTTCCGGTATTGGCGCCTACACCCAGGGCGCCGAGACTGGCCAGGTGCTGCTGTTCGCCGCGCTGTACCTGCCAATCTGCTGGCTGTCGCTGGGAAGCTGGGTGGTGAGTGGGGCCTTTCTGCGGCATTACGTCCGCCAGCCCAACGTGCTGCAGGGGCTGAACCGGACCCTGGCGGCACTGCTGGCCGCCAGCTGTGTGTTCCTGATGGTGAGCTAGGAGTCGCTGGCGCCGACAGAAGAAGTCTGACGCCGGTACTGGTTGGGGGTGGCTGCTACCAGACGCTTGAAGGTGCGCTGGAAATGGGGCTGATCGCTGAACCCGGCATTAAGGGCCGCTTCGGCGATGGGCAGTCCCTGGCGCAGCTGTTGCCGGCCCAGCTGAATGCGACGATTGACCAGGTAGGCATGGGGCGTCAGGCCAAAAGCCTGACGGAAGGCGCGGATCAGGTAGCCCGGGCTGCAGCCAACCTGCTGACAGAGGGCGTCAAGGCTGAGATCGTCGGTACAGTGCTGGTCCAGATACGTCGCCAGTTCACCGATCCTGGGCGGCACTCTCACCGGTACCGGCGAGGGTGCCGCCGCGACTCGCTCAAGCAGGTGCGTCAGATAGTCCACCAGCCGGTCCTGTTTCGCCAGCAGTTCCCGGTCCGGGTCCAGCAGTGTGTCGGCCAGCTCGCAGAAGCCCTGGTACAACTCGGGATCATCCTGCGTGGCGGTGGCCAGGTCCTGCCAGGCCGGGGCCGGCAGTTGGTCAAGATCGTGGCGCAGGCGGGTCAGCCAGTGGGTGTCGACGTACAGCATCAGGTAGGACCAGGGCTGGTTGTCGATGGGGTTGCAGTTGTGCACCCAGTCGGGATTGATCAGCACCAGATCACCTGCCTTCATGTAATGGCGCTGGCCGCGGTAGTCGAAGGTGCTGCACCCGGCAGTGATGGCCCCCAGGGACCATTCCCGGTGGCTGTGGGGGGCGTAACAGACCTGGCGACCGTCGGCCACCTTACGCAGCTCGACGTGAGGCAGACGATCGTCGCACCAGAAGATCGGATCAGGGGTTGCGGTCACGGCGGGTCATCCCGGTTGCCACTGGAGCGTCCAGCATAGCACGGACCGCTATCGTCGCTGCCAGCTCACCAGGCGCACATCCACCGTGACCTCAAGGGCGTCCAGCGCCGCAGCCCGGGCCCGGCCTTCGGCCTTGGCGCGATAGCCATGAGGTGTCATCGCCAGCAGGTCGGCAATGCGCTCCTGGCTGGGCAGGGTCAGGGGGTAATGGATACGCTCTTCACCCTCGCGCTCAAACCCAGCCGGGGCGTCGGCCCCGGTGTTGGCGGACTCACGCAGCTGGGGATAGAGAATTTCCCGCAGCTGGCGCAAATGCTCCGGGCCGGCGTCCACCTGCAACAGGCGGCCACCGGGTTTGAGCACCCGGGCAAACTGGTCATAGACCGGGAACCCGAACAGGCACAGCACCCAGTCCAGGGCGTTGTCGGCCACCGGCAGGTTGGCATTGCTGGCCACCAGCCAGCGCACCCGCCGGTCCTGGCGGGCAGCGGCCTGCACCGCCCACTTCGAGATATCCAGCCCCAGCAGTTCCAGATCCCGGCCGGCAGCGGTGGCCGACTCCGCCAGTACCCTCAGGTAGTAGCCTTCGCCGCAGCCGGCATCCAGGCAACGCAAGGGCGCGGTGGACGGGGCCGCCGCCAGCACCCGGCGGCTGACCGCCTCGGCAATGGGGTGGTAATCGTCATGGGCCAGGAACCGTTGCCGGGCGGCGACCATGTCCTTGCTGTCGCCGGGGTCACGGGAGCGTTTGTTCTGCACCGGCAGCAGATGCACGTAGCCCTGGCGGGCAGTGTCAAAGCTGTGGCCGGACGGGCAGCACCAGCGCCGCTCCTCCGCGCTCAGCGGGGCGCCATCCAGCGGACAGGTCAGAGCCTGGAAAGGGGTAATGGTCATGGTTGGTCCACCATCGGGTTCCGGTATTTGCGGCAAAGCCGCCTATCAGACCAGCAGCGGCTTGCCGAAATCAAGCCGAAGACGTCGATGATCCCAGGAAACGGATCACCCCGCGCCCCAGTTGCAGCTGGCCCTGATGTTCCAGCTCCTTGAGCAGTCGGCTCACAACCTCGCGGGCCGTGCCCAACTCCACCGCCAGTTGCTGGTGGGTGATGCGGATCTCGCCCCGCGGACGATGACCGGCCAGCCATTCCGCCAGGCGCTCGTCCATGCGCCGAAACGCCACTTCCTCCACCAGCAGCATCAGGTCGTCGAGTCGTCGGCCATAGGCGGCCATCACCACCTGGCGGAACTCGGGCGACTGGGCCATCAATTGCTCGAACAGCACCACCGGCAGCAGCTGGACCGTAACCGGGCTCTCCGTCACCGCCTCGGCACGGTAGCCGGCGCCGGTCATCAGGCAGCCGATCGACAGGGTACAGACATCCCCGGCCTCCACCCGGTACAGCACGATGCTGTGGCCGGACGCTCCGGTCATCTGCACCCGCACCGTGCCGGTGACCACCAGAGGCAGACCACGGCAGCCATCCCCGGCGCGGAACAGTACCTCGCCGGCGGCGATATCAACGACCTGACTGCCATCACGAATGCGTGCCTGTATCGCTTCCGGCAGTCCCTGCCACACGCCCTGCTCACTCATTACACTCTCCTCTTCTGACACCAGCGCTGCGCCCGCTAATTTAGTGCCGCGCCACCCCGGGGACTGTGACTTAGTCACTGAGCGCCAACGCCGGCGGCCTTAAAGTCAGGCCATCAACCACCGGTTTGGGAGTAACTGCTGATGTGCAAAAACCTTG
Organism: Marinobacter sp. CA1; assembly: GCF_020546665.1. Lineage (NCBI taxonomy): Bacteria > Pseudomonadati > Pseudomonadota > Gammaproteobacteria > Pseudomonadales > Marinobacteraceae > Marinobacter > Marinobacter sp. CA1. The sequence goes on along the minus strand of NZ_CP071785.1, from coordinate 4,622,871 downwards.
GACCCATCGACCGCAGCCTGCGTCTTGTTGTCGGCCTGGCGCTGATCGCGCTGGTCTTCATCGGCCCACAGACCCCGTGGGGCTGGCTGGGGGTAGTGCCGCTGGCCACCGCCGCCCTGGGCAACTGCCCCGCCTACCGGCTGCTGGGCATCAACACCTGCCACACCCGCAAACCCCGCTAATAGGAGACCGCCATGTCCATCATCATCCGCCGACTGTGGCTCGCCGTGCTGCTGTGTCTGACCACCACTGTCGCCACCGCCGAGGAGACATCCACCATGACCGTCGACCAGACCCTGCTGATCCTTTCCAGCGCCTCGCCCCAAACCCAGGGCATGGCCATGGTGCTGGGCAACACCCTGGCCAGTCAGGGCACCCGGGTGCGGGTGTTGCTGTGTGACCAGGCCGGCGACCTGGCGCTCGCCAACCCGCCAGCCACGGTGCTGGCGCCGAAACAGGTCACTCCGGCGCAATTGCTCCGGCGGCTGCAGCAGCAGGGCGCCGAAGTCCAGGTCTGTGCGCTCTATCTGCCCAACAGCGAGCATGGCGAGGAAGATCTGGCGGAGGGCGTCACCGTCGCGACACCGCCGGCAATGGCCAGCCTGATGCGGGACGCCAGGGTGCGGGTGTTTACCTTCTGAAGCGGACGGTGACGAAATACCTGAACGGCACCGGGGCGCGGGGCTAGTGTCCCGTCTGGTTAATTCGTTGACTTACTGAGCCACTGACAACCCGAAGAGCTAGGAGTGCTGGTGAAGGTTTGGTGGTTCCAAATCGAGACAGTACAACGACGCTATTCGGGTTGTCAGTGGCTCCCGAAGGGCTTGTCTCTGAGGGCTCTGAGCCTGTGTTGCCACTGCTTGATGTGGAACCACCACATCGGCACAGCGGCGCCTTGGTCAGAACCCTCAGAGACAAGCATTAAGTTAACGAATTAACCAGACGGGACACTAGCAGCCCCCGCCGCCGTCACCGCCACCGCAGCCGCCACCACCGTCACCGAAGCCGCCAAAACCGCCGCTGCCAGTCCCGCCGCCGCCACCGGAACCACCGCGGTAGTCCAGGTGGCAGAACAGCCAGATTATGCCAGCGACCACCGAGCCGCCACACAGAAACGGGAACAGGAAACCGGTCAGCAACTGACCGGAATCCGCGTCTGAGAACCGGTAGGACACACCGCCCACCAGCAGGATGATCAACAGCGCTTTCATTGTTCTTCCTTTACTCTCTTGCGGCCTGGCGGCGACGCCACAACAAGTGTCCCGACCTGGCCAATAGCAGCCAGTCAGTCCGGATGACGGCAGGCCACCAGTTCTCCCTTGCCGACCGGCACAATGGCGGTGGTAAACAGCCCACTGGCCTCCACCGCTGCCAGGAAGGGCGCCACCTCATCCGCGTGCGACAGCACATTGTCGCACACCAGCAAACCGCCGGGGCGGACCAGTCGGAACACGTCTTCCGCCATCGCCGGGTACTGGCTGCGGTCGGCATCCAGGAACACCAGGTCAAACGCGGTCGACTGCTCCGCCAGGTAAGCGGCGGCGTCGGCTTCCACCAGCTCAACCCGTTCCGTCAGCCCGGCGCGAGCCAGGTTGTCCGCGGCCATGGCCAGTTTATCAGCGGCGCTGTCCAGCGAAACCACGCAGCCATCCGCCGGCAAAGACGACGCCAGCCACAGGGTGGAATAGCCGTTGGAAGTGCCCACCTCCAGCACCCGGCGACAGCCACCGGCTTTCAGCAGCACCGCCAGCAGCTCACCGGTATCGCGGGTGATGTTGAGCAGCTTGCGGGCACGGTCGGTTTCCCGAGCGTCGTTGGTTTCTCCGAGGGTTTCCAGTTCAGCCAGCAGCGAGGACAGCGCCATGGGTTCTCTCCCTGAAATGGGGCCGGCCGGGCGCCTCGGATCGCACAGAGGCGATTCAGAGTTGATCTGAGGCTCCCTAAAAACGGTCGTTGTCCGGCAGGCCCAGGTTGTTGATACGGGTCTTGCGCAGCAGTTTCAGCAACAGATTGCGGCAGCTGCGCAAGACAGGGTACACCAGCGCCGCCCGCCGCGGGGAGCGGAACAGCCAGTAGTTGAAGCGGTTGAATAAGCCGGAACGGCCGCTGATTAACGCCAGGGTATGGATAGCGTCGGCGCCGACTCCTCCCGGGCATTCACCGTCGTACACCAAGAGGATCTCGGGCGTTTGCCCGGGAGATGGGGATCGAACCATGGCCGGCCCTCACGTCGAGTTCGCCAAAGTCCGCCATTATGCCGTTATCCACCGGGCCAGGAGCAAGGCCGACAGGTACAGCCCCAGCCCGAACACCGCGTGGGTCAGCAGACTGCGGAAGCGGGCCTGGGCCGGGTTGGGGGTGCGAGACGCGGCCACGCCGGCCCCCAGCGCCGGCTGCATCACCAGGAACGGCGCCGCCACCGTCAACACGCCAAAGGCCAGGGCCGGTCCGGGGGTCGGCTGACGGGCCCACTCCAGTCCCCACAGTTGCAACAGCACCACACCAAAGATCACCCCGACGGCATAATGCACCGCCCAGCCCAGGGCGCGCTCCCCCGCCATCGGCGGCACTTTCGCAATAGGTCCATGCCGCCAGTTACCCTGGGCCAACTGTCCAACCCAGCGGCCCACCAGCGCCCAGTCGAGAGACGCCATACCCAGCAGCAGCCGGGCCAGCCAGGCCCACAGATCCATCACCACGGTGGCGCCCGTTCCCACCAGCGCACCCCAGAACAGCAATTCGAGACTTGTGCTCATACTCCATTCCCTACATTCAATTGATTGATTGAATGATGAAGGGATGATAGCGTCTGGTCAATGACACGACTGCCTTCTGCCCAATCCCTGGTCCAGGACTCCGCCGATCTGGCGCGTACTCTGGGTCACCCCCACCGCCTGTCGCTGCTGGAGCACATTGCCCAGGGCGAACGGGCGGTGGAGTCGCTGGCCCAGCTTTCCGGGCTGAGCGTGGCCAATGCCTCCCAGCACCTGCAACACCTGAAACGGGCCGGACTGGTGCAAACCCGCCGCGACGGCAAACGGGTGCTGTATCGGCTCGGAGACGGCCCGATCCTGCCCTTGCTGGCGGCACTGCGGGAATTCAGCGAACAGCAGCGCCGTCGGGTCCAGGCGATGGTGGATGACAGCGTCTATCAGCCAGACACCCTGGAGGCGATCGATTGCGACGCGCTGCTGCAACGGTTGCAGGACGGTGACGTCACCCTGCTGGATGTGCGGACTGAAGCCGATTACGCCCTGGGCCACCTGCCCGGCGCCATCAACATTCCGTTTGAGGAGTTGGCCCAGCGGCTGACCGAGTTGCCCGCCGATCGTCCGGTGGTGGCCTACTGCCGCGGTCCCCACTGCCTGCTCTCCCACGACACCGTGATCGCCCTGCGGGCCCGGGGGCTGGAGGCACTGCGACTGATCAACGGCTATCCCCAGTGGCAGGCCGCCGGGCTGACGGTGGAAACCGGCCCGGCCGTGCAGTAACTCACGTCCCAGCTGACGCAGTCGCCAAAGCAGTAATTATCGAGCGCCGGGGCTGGCGCGCAAGGCGGCGTCCGCCTCTGCCAGCCGGTGCTGGCTGAAAACCTGGATGCCATGGGCGGTCAGCAGCGCGGTGGTCACGCCGACGCCATCGCGCTTGTGGCCGGCAAAGCGACCGTCGTAGATGGTCTGGCTGCCGCAGGACGGACTGGACTCGGTCAGCACCGCCACCCGGATACCATGGCGCTGGCATGCCGCCAGGGCCAGTTCGGCCCCACGCCGGAAGGCATCGGTCACCACACCGCCGTCCCGCTCCGTCACCGTTGCGGAACCGGCCAGTACATCGCGCCCGTCACCTCCCTGGATCTCCGCCGGTGAGCGGGGAATGGCCATACCGGCGTCCACTTCCGGACACACCGTCACCACCCGACCTTCGGACTGCCAGCGGGCCAGGATGTCGTCCGTCACCGCCAGGCCACCACCGTCGTAACGCACCCGGCGGCCCAACAGGCAGGCACTGAGCAATACTTTATTCATCGTTGGTCTCCGCACTGGGATGGTCGGCAAACAGTGGCAGCTGCCCCACATGTTCCTGTTCCAGCCGCAGCAGGCGGCGCTTCAGCTCAAGGCCGCCACCGTAACCCACCAGCTCACCGCGGCGGCCAATGATGCGATGGCAGGGCACCACCAACGCCAGCGCATTGGCGCCGTTGGCATTGGCCACCGCCCGCACCGCCTGCGGCTGCCCCAGCCGTTCCGCCAGCTCACCATAACTGGCGGTACCGCCGTAGGGCACCGCCATCAGCGCCTGCCACACCGCCTGCTGGAACTCACTGCCCGCCAGCCGCAGCGGCAACTCGAACTGTTGCCGCTCGCCACGACCGTATTCCTCCAACTGGGCAATCGTAGCGTCGATTACCGGATCATCCGCCTCCAGGAACGACGCCCCCAGGTTGCGCTGGACCCGCTGATCCACACGCTGACGTAACCGCCGATAGCGATAGTCCAGCAGGCACAGCTGCCCCTGGTAGGCGCCAATCACAAACTCCGCCAACGGGCCACGCCAGGTGCGCACATGGATCGAATCGGACATGGAAAGACTACTCCGTCAAATGCTCAAGAATGTTCACCAGCCGGTCAAAGGGATCACGCACGAAGAAGCGGCGCACGCCCCAGGGCTCAGTCACCGGCCCATACTCCAGATCGATACCCGCCGCGTTGATCCGGGCAAGCACCGCGTCGAGATCGTCCACCTCCACCGACAGATCGGGCACCGGGGTATCGCCACCGCCCTGCTCGGCGAAGCTGACCTGCACCGACATCCGTTGCTGATTGCCATAGGTGCGGAGCCAGCCGTGGTCCATCAACAGCGACAGCCCCAGGATATCCTCATAGAACGCCTTGGCCCGGGCCGGGTCCGGCGTTGCAATATTAGCGACAATGCGAGTGACGGTCATGATGCCTCCTGCTCATAGATTAGCGCTGCAAACCAGTGGCCGATGGGGCCAACCGAATTGTCCGATTTTCCTATTGTGGCCCACGACCAGGTGCGGGAGCATCCCTTGTATCCGCCCTAAACCGCATCTGATCAACTTCGTGGACGTGACGTATGGACAACTACCTGCAGGCAACCCGTTTTTTCGACTACCGCCAGCCCCAGCTGGCGCAGTGGATCGACCAGCAGCTCGACGGCGTTGCCACCGATCCGGTGAGCCAGATGCGGGCCCTGTACCTGGCCGTGCGGGATGAGGTGCACTACAACCCCTACGTGTTCAGTGATGACCCTGACACCTTCCGCGCCAGTCACGCCCTGATCAGCGGCGAATCCTACTGCATTCCCAAGGCGATTCTGCTGGGGGCCGCCGCCCGGGCCATCGGCGTGCCCAGCCGGCTGGGTCTGGCGGATGTCCGCAACCACCTGTCCAGCCCCAAGCTGATCGAGTTCCTGCGATCAGACATCTTCCGCATGCACGGCTATATCGAACTCTACCTGAATGAGCGCTGGGTCAAGGCCACCCCGGCCTTCAACAACCGCCTGTGTCAGATTATGGGGGTTGAGCCACTGGCCTTTGACGGGCTGCGGGATTCGGTATTCCAGCAGTACACCGCCGACGGCCACGCCCACATGGAATACATTGAGGACCACGGCGTGTTCGATGACCTGCCCCACGAGTTCATCGTCGACAGTGTGCGGACCCATTACAGCCACCTGTTTCAGGACGGTGAACTGCAGGACCATCGCCGCGACAGCCTGGAAAGCGATCTGGCCTGACGGCGATCCTCATGGAGCCGCCATCCAGGGCTCAGACTTTCAGGGTTCAGGTCCACATGGCCCAGCGAATCCGCACCAGACGCTCCAGCATCTGGGTCTCCAGGGCGTAATCGGCGTCATCGGGGAAGCGGTTGTCAGCGTAACCACACCACCAGTCGTACAGGGCCTTGAGTTCACGGTAGGTCTCACGCTGGCGTTCATCCGCCTGCCAGTCGGTGTTGCCATCGAGCAGGCGTTCTTTTTCCACACAATCTTTCAGCAATTGAAAACAGGCATGCAGCATGACGGTGTCCTTGTCGCGCCATTCGTTGTCCAGAGAATCGATTTTCAGCAGGTTGGCCGGGTCCATTCTGTACCTGTCGCTGGCCGGACTCCGTCCGGCCCGGTGAATTAGGGAACCTCCGATCAGGGACAACACCTTAAGGATTTCTGCCGCCGGCACAAGCCGGCGGGTGGCCATCAGTGAGTGGCGCCCTGGACCCGGTGCAACAGCGTCACTTCCGTGGGTACCGCCAGCCATTGTTCGAACTGGGCCACCACCGCCTCGGTGTGGGGCTGACGATGGTGGTCATCCAGGGCCTGGCGGTCCACCCATTCCTCGTACAGGTACAGGCAACCATCGTCCGGTGAGCAGTGCAGCTCGAACTGCAGGCAACCGGGTTCGGCGTGGGTGGCCGGCAGCATCGCCAGCAGCGCCGCCTTGGCATCCTCCAGGTGAGCCGCTTTGGGGGAGATCTTGGCAAAAACAAACAGGGTGTTACGGGACATGTTCGGAATCCTCCTGGGTTATTGAACGACTGTGACTCAGGAGGAAGGCTACGCCTTGGAGTGAACTCTCAGTCAAGAACCGGTCTTGCCGGCCAGTTGCTGGCGATACCAGGCGATTTTGCGGGTCAGGTTGTCCAGGTGAGCCTGCTGCTGTCGGATGTGGGCGTCGAGCGCCTCGGCGTGGCACTCCAGCACCGCCTGGCGCGCCGCCATGGTGGTGTCGCCTTCGGCTCGCAGGCGGGCGTATTCCAGCATCTGTTCAACCGGCATGCCGGTGTCCCGCAAGCGGTGCACGAAGCCGATCCACTCCAGGTCCCGCTCGGAGAAATAGCGGTGGCCATTGGGTCGGCGACGCACCTCTCCCAGCAGACCCAGCTTGTCGTAATAGCGGATGGTGTGCGGACTCAGCCCCACCCGCTCGGCGAACTGCTTGACGTTCATCGACGCGACACCCGTCTCACTGCAGGGAGTCCTTGATCGACTCGAACCCCGGCGCCACCTTGGTGGCGAGGAACTCAGTGACCTCGTATTCCGCCACACCCGCCTGCTGGAACGGATCTTCCGCCAGGATTGCGTCGAGCTGCTCACGGCTGGCCACCCGGGCCAGGATGATGCCCCCGGTGCGGGGCACCTTGCGCCCGGATGCAACAAAGTGGCCCCTGGCGTAGTGCCGCTCGAGAAACTCGACATGGGCGGCCAGGTGGGGCTCAACCTCAGACAACTCAACAACGTAGGTCAGGGATACAACGAACATGGGGCCTCCACTCATGGTTTGAGTTCACCGCGCACAGGGCGAACCTTCAGGGCTGCATCTTGCTCAGCAGGTTATTCTTCACCGCTGGCCACTCACTGGCAATGATGGAATAAACCACGGTATCGCGGTAAGAGCCGTCCGCCATGATCTGGTGATTGCGCAGAATACCGTCCTGCTTGGCCCCCAACCGTTCGATGGCGGCTCGGGACGCCTGGTTGAAGAAGTGGGTGCGGAACTCCACGGCGACGGCGCCGGCCTGCTCGAAAAGCTGGCCGAGCAACAGCAGCTTGCATTCGGTGTTGACGGCACTGCGGCGCACGGCGGCGGCATACCAGGTATAACCGATCATCGCCCGACGGTTGGCGGCGTCGACGTTGTAGTAGCGGGTGGTACCCACGATGTCGCCACTGGCCCGGGATCGCACCGCGTAGGCAATATCGCCACACTCGGCGGCCGCCATGGCCTGACGCACGTACTCCGGTATCGCGGCCACGGTCGGTACCGAGGCGTACCACAGCTTCCAGCCTTCACCGTCCGCCACCGCCCGCTGCAACGGCTCGATGTGAGCTTCCGTGAGCGGCTCCAGGGTGACCACCTGGCCGGTCAGTGCTTCGTTCTCAATCCACATAGCGTTATCCACATGCGTGTTTTACACACCCTGTCCACAGGCTGTCCGCCCATTTGACCACCGCTTACCCACGAAGTTATCCACAGACGACCGCCAGCGCTGGCCCGTAACGACAGGACCCGGACGGAAAGATACCAGATTGCCAGCGCCAGTGGGGCGAGCCGCCGCACTCGCGCTTAAGCCAGGTCACGCGGAGGTCAGATCGGGGGCATCGGCGCGAGCCAGCTCCCGCGCCAGGATCGCCTGCTTGCGGGTTTCTCCCCAGCGGTAGCCCCCCAGTTCGCCGCCCTGGCGCAACACTCGATGGCAGGGAATCGCCAGCGCCACCGGGTTGGCGCCGATCGCGGTGCCCACCGCCCGGGCTGCCGTGGGGTGGCCAATGGCAACCGCAACGTCGCGATAGCTGGCCAGGTGCCCGGGGGCCAATTGCAACAGCGCGCGCCAGACCTGAACCTGGAAGTTGGTGCCCTGCACCCACAGTGACAGGGGGGCACCGTCCTCGGCGGGCGCCGCCAGCAACCGCGCCACCACCCAGGCAGTGCCGGGCTGGTCTTCCACCACCCGGGCCTGGTGCCAGAGATCGAGCAGGCGCTGAAGCGGGGCCTGCGGCTGCGCCGGCGCCACGAACTCGAACTGGCACACACCCTTTGGCGTCAGCGCCACAAAGGCGGGCCCGAACGGCGTGGCGTGCACTCCCCAGGTGATGGTCATGCCGGCACCGCGCTGGCGGAACTCGGACGGTGTCACCGCTTCCAGCTGCACAAAGTGATCGTACAGCCGCGAACTGCTGCTCAGTCCCAACTCATCGCTGGTGGCCAGCAGGGATCGGCGGCTGTCCGCCAGCAGTTGCTTGGCCCGGGCCAGGGTCAGTGCCTGCAGGTAACGCTTGGGGGTCACCCCGGCCCAACGCCGGAACAGCCGCTGGAAGTGGTACTCACTGAGGTGGACATGCTCGGCTACGGCGGCCAGCGAGGGCTGGTCGCCGGTGTGGCTGCGGAGGTATTGGATGGCGCGGGCAATGCGCTCGTAGTCCGACATCGGCGGCACTCCTGATCATCACGGCAGAATCGTCAGTGTGCCCGCGCCGCCCGCACTCGGCCAGCCGGATCTTGCGCTTTGAGGGTCTCCCTAGGACAGCGCCGTCACCGCCTGTTCGCCCCGCAGCTTGATCACATCCGCCCGTGGCGGTGCGCCAAACAGGCGGCTGTACTCCCGACTGAAATGGGACGGGCTCTCGTAGCCAACCCGGTAACTGGCGGTGGCAGCCTCCAGCCCTTCCGACAGCATCAGTCGGCGGGCTTCGTGCAGGCGCAGCTTTTTCTGGTACTGCAGCGGCGACATCCGGGTCACCTGCTTGAAGGTGTGGAACAGCGCCGACTCACTCATGTTCACCTCATCCGCCAGCTCCCGCACCTTGAGAGATTCGGTGTAGCGGTCCTTGAGTACCGCAATCACCTTGGAGACCCGCTGGACTGACGAATCCGCCACCGCGAACTTGCGCATCCGCGGCCCCATTTCCCCCAGCAGTACCCGATAGAGGATCTCCCGCCGGATCAGCGGTGCCAGCACCGGAATGTCCTGGGGAACATCCAGCAGGCCAGTGAACCGGCACAGCGCATCCAGCAGCGGGCGTTCAATGGTGGCCATACTGAGCGCACAGTTACCCTCGGCGCAGCAATCGTTCACCGGCGGCAACTGCGCGCCCATTTCCAGCACCAGGTTACTGACTTCCTGGGGATCGAAAGTGAGCTTGAACGCCAGGTAGGGCGACTCCGGCGATGCGTCCAGAATGCGGCCCAGCACCGGCAGGTGAACCGAGGACACCATGTAGGTCAGGGCCTGGTAGAACAGCTCCCGGTCGCCAAAGCTGACGCTCTTGGTGCCCTGCACCATAAAACAGACCGACGGTTCGTACACCGTGGCGGTGCAACTGGTCGGGTTGTCGGACCGGAACAGCTGCAACCCGGGCACCAGGGTGTCCTGCACCTGCTGGTTCGGCGTCCAGCGCTCCACCGTCGAGGCAATGCGCTGGCGCATCTGCTCAATGTCGGCGTCCAGTTCCACGCCAGTTTCCTGATTACTGGTCAACATCGGTCACTCCCGCTCCTGGTGCATGCCCCATCTGGTGAATCACATCCGCTCAGCGATCGCCGAACACTGCATCGAAGTATACGGCGGGACAGGAATCACTTGGTTTGCCAACGAGAATTTTTGCAGTAATAGGCAATCAAAAAACAGGAACGGGCAAGCCATCACCGTCGACAGGCGTTGCACTTTTGTTACACCTTGAACGTTCGACAATTCGGCCGAATCACAATAAAAGCCTTTTATAACAGAGACTATAGAATGAACCCAGCACCCCATGCCATAACCTTTTCTTAATCGCTTTGCAGAATCAGGCAATCGTTTCGCAGTAATCCGATACCACCCGTTTGTCCCCACTCGGTAAGGTTCTCAACCATTCGTGGAGAAACCTTCCATCGACCAGAGCACTACCCCCTGCCCAGCTGTAGCGACGACAACAAACGGTTGACCTCAAGTTTACTTGAGGCATTACCGTGGCTGTCGATTTGTCCCTCGCCCAAACGATTGAGGGGACAGTCACCGGCAAAAACGGCCGCAACAGGTGGTGCTGGTACCTATTCGACAACGGGAGCAGAGAATCATGGAACGTCTGACCAACGACACACGCCGGCGCTCACCGCTGGCAGGCGGCCTGGCCCTGGTGCTGGCCATTTTCCTGAGCGGCTGTGAGGCCCAGAGCGAGGAAGCCATGGCCATGCCACCGCCGCCGGAAGTGGACGTGGCGCAGGTACTGGCCGAGCCGGTCACCCTGTGGCAATCCTTCACCGGCCGGGTGGCGGCCACCGACGCGGTGATGCTGAGGCCCCGGGTCAGCGGCTACATCCAGCAGGTGGCGTTCGACGAAGGCGCCTTGGTAGAAGCCGGCGATCTGCTGTTCCAGATCGACCCCCGCCCCTATCAGGCCCGGGTGCAGGCTGCCCAGGCCGAGCTGGCCCAGGCCAACAGCCAGCTGGCGTTGGCCCGCAGCGAAGCCGGCCGGGCCCGCAGCCTGCTGAAGAGCCGGGCCATCTCCCAGGAGGAATACGACCAGCGCGACGCCGCACTGATGGGCGCCCAGGCCAGCGTGGCAGCCGCCCGGGCGGCACTCACCAGCGCAGAGCTGAACCTGGAGTACACCCGGGTGACCGCACCGGTCAGCGGTCGCGCCGGCCGCGCCCTGGTCACCCGGGGCAACCTGGCCAACGCCGACCAGACCGAACTGACCACGGTGGTGTCCGTCGATCCGATGTACGTCTACTTCGAAGCGGATGAACAGACCGCTGCCGCCAGTCAGGCGCTGCTGGCCGCTGGCGGGCCGCAAACGGTGAAAATCCAGCTCGGCAACGACAGCGACCAGCCCCTCAGCGGTGAGCTGAACTTCATCGATAACCAGCTCAACGCCAGCACCGGCACCCTGCAGTATCGCGCCGTTCTGGCCAACCCCGGTGAACGCCTCAAACCCGGCCAGTTCGCCCGGGTCGAAATGCCGGTGGCGCAGCTGGACCAGGCCCTGATGGTCAACCGCAAAGCCGTACTGACCGACCAGGACCGTCGCTTTGTCTACGTCATCAATGACCAGAACCAGGCCACGCCCCGCCACGTCACCGTAGGTCGCCAGGTCGATGACCTGATGGTGATCCGCGACGGCCTGGCAAGCGGTGACCGGGTCATCGTCAACGGCGTTCAGAAAGTGTTCTACCCCGGCATGGAAGTCAGCCCGCAACAGGTGGCAATGCGGGAGACCGGAGACGACACCACCGTGGTGGCTGCCAGCCCCTGAACCGGACCGGGCCAGGGGCCCGGATCGCAGTGATCTAACACCCCACGTCCAGGGAACCAGAGACCGGCGGCAGCCTCCACGGCTGTCGCACAGGAGCCTTTTGTCATGAATTTTTCGCGATTTTTCGTGGACCGGCCGATCTTTGCGGCCGTGGTATCCATCATAATTTTCGCCATCGGGTTGATTTCCATCCCCAATCTGCCGATCAGCGAATACCCCGAAGTGGTGCCGCCGTCGGTGATGGTGCGCACCGTCTACCCCGGCGCCAACCCCAAGGAGATTGCCGACACCGTGGCCACGCCACTGGAAGAAGCGATCAACGGCGTTGAAGGCATGATGTACTTCAAGTCCGTGGCCGGGTCAGACGGCGTGCTGCAACTGACCGTCACCTTCCGCCCCGGAACCGACGCCGACGACGCCACCGTGAAGGTGCAGAACCGGGTCAGTCAGGCCCTGGCGCGGTTACCGGAAGCGGTCCGTCGCCAGGGTGTGACCACCCAGAAGCAGTCCCCCACCTTCCTGATGGTGGTGCACCTGACCTCTCCGGATGACCGCTACGACACCCTGTACCTGCGCAACTACGCCCGCCTGCACGTGCGCGATCGCCTGGCCCGCATCCAGGGCGTCGGCAATGCCCAGGTTTTCGGGGGCGGCGACTACGCCATGCGGGCCTGGCTTGATCCGGAGCGCATTGCCGCCCGCGGCCTGACCGCCAGCGATGTGGTACGGGCCATGCGCGAACAGAACGTGCAGGTGTCCGCCGGCCAGCTCGGTGCCGAGCCGGTGGCCAACAGTGACTTTCTCACCCTGATCAACGCCCGCGGCCGCCTGGAAACTCCAGAAGAGTTCGGCAACATCGTGCTCAAGCGCGGCGACGACGGCGAAATCCTGCGGCTGGCGGACGTCGCCCGGGTGGAGCTGGGTGCCGGCGACTACACCCTGCGCTCCCAGCTCAACGGCAAAGATGCCGTCGCGATCGGTATTTTCCAGGCCCCGGGCGCCAACGCCCTGCAGATCCGTAACGACGTGATCGCCACCATGGACGAGGCCGCTGAGCTATTCCCGGACGGCGTCGGCTACGAGGCGGTGTACGACACCACCATTTTTGTCAGCGATTCCATCAAGTCGGTGATCTCCACCCTGCTGGAAGCCGTGTTGCTGGTGGTGCTGGTGGTCACCCTGTTCCTGCAGACCTGGCGCGCCTCCATCATCCCGCTGCTGGCGGTGCCGGTGTCGGTGGTGGGCACGTTCGGGGCGCTGTACCTGCTGGGCTACTCCATCAACACCCTGACCCTGTTCGGTCTGGTGCTGGCCATCGGTATCGTGGTGGACGACGCCATCGTGGTGGTGGAAAACGTCGAACGGAACATTGAGGAAGGCCTTAAACCGCTGGCGGCGGCCCACCAGGCGATGAAAGAGGTGTCTGGCCCGATCGTCGCCATTGGCCTGGTGCTGTGTGCGGTGTTTATTCCGATGGCGTTCCTGTCCGGTGTCACCGGCCAGTTCTACCGTCAGTTCGCGGTCACCATCGCCATCTCCACGGTGATTTCCACCATCAACTCCCTGACTCTGTCTCCGGCCATGGCGGCGATGCTGCTGAAACCTCACAGTGCGCCCAAAGACCGTCTGCAACGGTTGATTGACGCCCTGTTCGGCTGGCTGTTCCGGCCCTTCAACCGCTTCTTCGACGCCAGTGCCCGCCGCTACGAAGGCGGTGTTTCACGGTCGCTGCGGCGCCGCGGCGCGGTGTTTGTGGTCTATGCCCTGCTGCTCACCGCCACCGGCTTCATGTTCAAGGTGGTGCCACCCGGCTTTATCCCGGTGCAGGACAAGCTGTACCTGATGGCGGGCGTGAAACTGCCGGAGGGGGCCTCACTGGAGCGTACCGATGAGCTGCTACAAAAGGTCACCGACATTGCCATGGCAACCGACGGCGTCGATCATGCCATCGCCTTCCCGGGCCTCAATGCGCTGCAGTTCACCAACACCGCCAACACCGGTGTGGTGTTCTTCCCCCTCAAGCCGTTCGAGGAACGCAGCCTCAGTGCCGAACAGATCAACGCCCGGATCAACCAGCAGATCGCCGGGCTGAAGGAAGGCTTTGCCTTCTCCTTCATGCCGCCACCGATTCTCGGCCTGGGCAGCGGGTCCGGCTACCAGATGTTCATCGAAGACCGCGGCAACCTCGGCTATGGCGCCCTGCAGGAAGCGGTCAACCGGTTCCAGGGCACGGTTGCCCAGACTCCGGGCATGAGCTTCCCGGTGACCAGCTACCAGGCCAACGTGCCACAGCTGGATGCCGAGGTGGACCGCCTCAAGGCCAAGGCCCAGGGGGTACCGCTCACCGAGCTGTTTGACACCCTGCAGACCTATCTGGGGTCCAGCTACGTCAACGACTTCAACCAGTTTGGCCGTACCTGGCAGGTGATCGCCCAGGCCGATGCCCCCTACCGCGACAGCATTGAGGACATCGCCCGGCTGCGGACCCGCAATGACCAGGGCGAGATGGTGCCCATCGGCTCGATGGTGACCCTGCGCGAGACCTTCGGTCCGGACCCGGTGATCCGCTTCAACGGCTACCCGGCAGCGGACCTGGCCGGCGAATCCGACCCCCGGGTGCTGTCTTCGGCCCAGGCCATGGGCGCCCTCGGCGGCATTGCCGCACAGGTGCTGCCGCCGGGCATGGACTTCGAGTGGAGCGACCTGAGCTACCAGCAGGCCAACCAGGGCAACGCCGCGCTGGTGGTGTTCCCGCTGGCCATCCTGCTGGTGTTCCTGGTACTGGCGGCGCTGTACGAAAGCTGGACCCTACCGCTGGCGGTGATCCTGATCGTGCCCATGTGCATGCTGTCGGCACTGATTGGCGTCTGGTTCGGCGATGGCGACAACAACATCTTTGTTCAGGTTGGTCTGGTGGTGTTGATCGGCCTCGCCTGCAAGAACGCCATCCTGATCGTCGAATTTGCCCGTGAGCTGGAACTGCAGGGCCGGGGCATTGTGGATGCGGCACTGGAAGCCTGCCGTCTGCGCCTGCGCCCCATCATCATGACGTCCATCACCTTCACCGCCGCCGTGGTGCCGCTGGTGCTGGCCACCGGTGCCGGCGCCGAAGTGCGGGCCGCGCTGGGCACCGCGGTGTTCGCCGGCATGATCGGGGTCACCCTGTTCGGCCTGTTCCTGACCCCGGTGTTCTACGTGGCCCTGCGCAAGCTGTCCGGCAGCAAGCCCCTGACCAGCCACCACAGCTCCACCCTGTCCGGGGACGACGACCAGAACCCGGCAGCATTGCCAGGAGGAAACCATGCCTAAGATGCGCCTGATCGCCAGCAGCTTGGTGCTGCTGGCCGGCTGCGCCGTCGGCCCGGACTACCAGCCGCCGACGCTGGAGGCTCCGGCCCGGTTCAGCACCGAGCATAACCAGCAGCCCTTCAATGCGACTGAGGAAGCCCGCTTCTGGCGAGGCTTTGGCGACCCGCTGCTGGCACAACTGATCGACCAGACCCTCACCGCCAACCTCGACCTGCAGGCGGCGCTGACCCGCTACCAGCGGGCCGAAGCGCTGCTGCGGGGCAGCCGCAGCGAGCAGTTGCCAACAATAGGCACAGGCGCCTCCGCGGCGGCACTGCACCTGCCCGAATCAGAGCGACCGGCTGGCGGGGACGGCGACATTGAACGTTTCCGGATCGACGCCAACGCCAGCTGGGAACTGGACCTGTTTGGTCGCCTGCGCCGCGCCACCGAGGCCCAGGGTGCCCGGCTGCAGGCCAGCGAAGCGGAACTGGACGCCTTGCGGGTAGCCCTGGTCGGGCAACTGGCCAGCAGTTATTTTGAACTGCGGGGGCTGCAACAGCAGCTGACGGTGGCCCAGCGCAATGTCACCCTGCAACAGGATTCCCTGGCCATCGTCAGCGCCCGCATGGACGCCGGCCGCAGCACCGACTTTGATGTCCTGCGGGCCCGTGCCCAACTGGCCAGCACCCGCGCCGTGGTGCCCCGGCTGGAGGCGGACATTCGTGTCCGCATGCATCGCCTGGCGGTGCTGACCGGTCAGGCGCCGGGACAGCTGGTGACGCGATTGCAGCCAGCCACGGCGCTGCCCACGGTCACCCCCGCCATCCCGGTGGGTAGCCCCGGTGACGTGTTGCGCCGGCGCCCGGACGTACGCCAGGCCGAACGCCAGCTGGCGGCGGCCACCGCCGACATTGGCGTGGCCACCGCCGACCTGTTCCCCCGCTTCAGCCTCGATGCCCTGCTGGGTACCGTGGCTCTGAACGGCGGCGACCTGTTCAGCGCCGGTGCGGAGTCCCGCCGGGTCGCTCTGGGTATCGACTGGACCTTCCTCAATTTCGGCCGGGTCCAGGCCCGCATCGACGCCGAGGATGCGGACGCCCGTGCCGCCCTGGCCGACTACCGCCAGGTGGTGCTGGAAGCCCTCGAGGAAACCGAGAACCGGCTGATACGCTACCAGCGCAGTCAGTTACGCACCGCCCAGCTGGAGACCGCCGCCGAGGCGGCCCAGGCCGCCGCGGACCTGGCCCGGACCCGCTATCGCCAGGGCTACATCGGCTACTTCGAGGTGCTCGACGCCGAGCGGGAACAGCTCGCCAGTGACCAGGCCCTGAGCCAAGGCCGCACCGACACGGTATTGGCCATGGTCGGCCTGTACCGCACCCTGGCCGGCGCCCCGGCGCCGGGGCAGGCGGTCAGCCAGCAAGGCCGCTAGCGGGCCGGCAGGGTCAGGATCAGCTGGCCTCCGCTCTGGCGGAGGTCCAGCTCTTTCAGGAACGACATCCCCAGCAGTATTTCATCGCCGTCAAAATCCGGCAGGATCGCCGCATTGACCGTGCGCTGCTCAATACCGCCGACCTGCACCGAATCCAGCAGGGTGTGGTACGCCATGGAGGTGCCATTGGCAGTGTGGGTCTGGTACATCACCCCGCGGGTAAGATCGAGATGGTTGGCCACGCCGCCGGGAATCGCCACCCGGGTGGCGCCGGTATCGAGCAGGAACTTTACCGGCTGACCGTTGATCCGGCCGGCAAACACATAATGACCACGGCGGTCTGCCGGGATCGTCACCACCAGGTCGCCATCGGCGTTCACCCGGCTCACCGGCTCATCCGCGTCCATCACCGGCACGGTGCTGTCGGATTCGTGAAACAGTACCGCCAGTACCACCAGCACCGCCGCCATCAGCAACGGAGCCGTTTTCTGAACCCGGTAGCGCCAGCCACTGCGACGCTGTTCGGCCCGCTCGGTGGCGATGCGAACCACTTTTTCAGGTTGCTTATTCATACCCAAACGCCAGCCCCGGACACCGGGGCCGGCTTTCCTCTCTATCGTGTTGATGAAGGATCACTGACAGCCTTCGCAGGCAAAGTAGCGATCGTGCAGTTCCTGAACCTGGGCGAAGTAACGATCCAACAGCGGTTGGCGTTCTGCCCTGAGGTAGTTCTCCAGGGCACGGTCAAAGCCCTGATAGGCCCGG
Source organism: Marinobacter sp. CA1 (assembly GCF_020546665.1). NCBI lineage: Bacteria > Pseudomonadati > Pseudomonadota > Gammaproteobacteria > Pseudomonadales > Marinobacteraceae > Marinobacter > Marinobacter sp. CA1. Next base: position 4,605,629 of record NZ_CP071785.1, on the reverse strand, counting down.
TTCTGGTCGCCCGGCTCCGGCTTATGGCGGGAGATCCGGCGCATCGCCGGCAGATATCGACGGTTGAAGGCCGGATCACTCAAAAACGCCGCCAGCGACTGCTCTGCAACGGCATCGTAATCCACATTGCAGTAAGCATGTCGGGTTTTGGCCGCAAGCTCCACCAGCTCATCGAACAGCGGATCATCCGCCGGAATCGTGTAGTGCTGGTCAGGAAATTCCTGCCGCTGGGCCGCCGGATTGAGCATCAGGGTGTAGCGGTCGCAGACCCGATAGAGGCCGGGGTTCATGCTGCCATTGCCCCGAAAGGTGTCAGCAAAACGCTCAATCACCGTGTAGTCCGATGAACTCAGCGACGCGATGTCCTGGGGCATCGGGTTGGTGCCGTATTCCTGCGCCTGAACGGCAGTGATGGCAAGGCCGGCCAGTAATGCAGCCAGCGCACGGGTTGGTGTCATGGTGTGTTACATCCTGTCCCTGGTGGATGGTCTCCGACAGCTCCTCTGTCGGGATGGTGGCGGCCTTCGCGGGGCCACCCTTGCGGTTCAGGCCGGTGCCGGCAGATCGACACAGACCCGGTTACGACCGCTGCGCTTGGCTCTGTAGAGTGCCCGGTCGGCGCGTTTGATGGCCGCCTCAGTGCTCTCCTGGCCAACCGCGACTTCGGCAATACCAATGCTGATGGTGAAGCGCAGGCTGGTGCTGGCGTCTATCGCCACCGCCAACGACTCGGTCGCGGCCCGAATCCGTTCCGAGCAGATTTCCGCCTCCGCACGGTCGGCGTTGGGCAGCAGCATCACAAACTCCTCGCCGCCGAAGCGCGCCACCAGATCGTTGGAACGGCTGAACTGGCGCAGCACCTGGGCCAGACGCACGATGACCTGGTCGCCCACATGGTGACCGTGGCTGTCGTTCACCTGCTTGAAGTGGTCGATGTCCAGCACCAGCACCGACAGCGGCTCCGCCCGGGACTTCGCCAGCTCCAGCAGGAAGTCGGCTTCGGAGTGAAAATACCGGCGATTGTAGAGCCGGGTCAATGGATCGGTGGCCGCCTGCTTCTTGAGTTCGTCCTGGGATGCGCGGATGTCCTCCAGCACCTTGATCCGGTAGGAAATAATGAACGCCAGGGTCAGCGCTTCCAGCACGATGCCAATACCAACGCCATGGCTGCTCCAGTAGCTGGGTGCAATCAGGCCCTTGTAAAACAGCACCGCAATACCGTTGAACACCACGAAGAAGGTGTGCCCCACCAGAAAGAATTTCACCAGCGGGTTGCCCTTGCGGTACAGCGAAATGCTCACCGAAAACGTCACCACCATCATCAGGGCCGCCAGGCTGCTGGCCGGTTTCAGCGCGCCGGAAATATCGAACACGCTGTACGCCAGCGTTGCCACCAACAGCACCAGCAACGCCTGCAGACAGCGGTGTTCGGTGGGATAGAGTCGCCGGGTGTCGAAGATCGACATCATGAACAACAGCAGGAAAATCGGCATGGTGATCAGCGACATGTTGAGCTGGAACACCGTTGCGCCATAGGCATTGAACAGACTGGCAACCAGCCCGTAGGACAGGGCAATCCACACCAGCCCGGAAATCAGGTAGAGCGAGTAGTAGATGTTCTCTTTCTTGCTGGTGGCGAAGTACAACAGGCAGTTGTAGAACACCAGCGCCAGCATCATCCCCACCATCAGGGCAATGTCGTGCTTGCTGCCCATCAGCACCCGCCGGGAATGGTCCTGATCGAGAATCTCCAGGGCAAACCACTGGTGGGAGTAGGAATGGCTGCGGACATAGAGCGTGGTGGACGCCCCCGCCGGCACCGTCAGCGAGTACACCACCACGCCGCGATACATCAGCGGGCTGTCGGCGGCCTCATCCAGGGCCAGGTGCTCGTCGCGCACCAGGCGCCCTCCCTGCTCCTCATAAAGCGCCACTTCCTGAACATGGTAGGCATGGGGCAGGTGCACACTGACCGTGCGGGGCTGAGGGCCGGGGTTATCGAGAATCACCCGATACCAGGTTACCCGGGCGTTGGTGCCCAGGGTGGTTCGGTTGCCGGTTTCGGTGAACGTCTGGTTGCGGACCTGCGGATAGGACAGGGCCTTGCTCTGGTCGACGAAGTAGCCAATAGCGAAGTCGGTCAGCTCAATGTCGCCATCGCCCAGCACTACCCGCGGCTCCGCCTGGGCACCAAAGGCCAGCAGCCACAGGCCTGCCAGCAGGATCAGGGTCCGGTATCGGTCCATCAATCGTATCCACAGTCCAATTGTTTCGGGCCCGTCCGATTCGGCCCTGACTGCACGTTATACCGTAATTGACGACAGAGCGTCTAACCGTTCGCCAGAGGCTATCTGGTGCTACAACCCCCGAAAACAATTACGCGCCCAGCCTGGCATCACCGCAAGGATTCCAGCGCAAGGTTCAGAGGTTGGGCCAGCCGGTGCGGATAAACCGCCGTCAACGACACCGACTCACAGCCCTGGAACCGGCAGAAGTTGCCGATCGCATCGGCAAAGGCCGATACAACCGCGTCGTCGCCAAAGCGATGCGGCTCAAAGTGCAGCGACTTGATTTCCAGCTGCCGGCGCTTGCGATGGGCCTTACAATCCATGCGGCCAATAAATTCGTCGCGGTACAGCAGCGGCAGGCAAAAGTAGCCGTACTGGCGCTTGGCTTCCGGCACGTAGCACTCGATCTGGTAGTCGTACTGGAACAGGGCCCGGAGGCGGTCGCGCTGGATAACGCTGTTGTCGAACGGCGACAGGATGCGCAGGCGGTTGCCCAGCCGCGGCAGGGGTTGATCGAGCGCCCCCGCGGCCAGCAGAAACACCTCACCCCCGTTCACCCGGACCGGTTCCAACATCCCCTGCGCCAGCCTGTCATCCACCAACGCTTTAACGGCCTGACGCAGATCGGCGTTGCGGCGCAGGTAGGTCAGCCCCTTGAGCGACACCAGGCCATGGCAGCGCAACTGCTGCTCAAGCAGGTGGCTGGCAAACTCGTCGGTGGTGGGCGCGCGGGTATCGACGCCTGCGGGTAACACCCGCTCGGTCAGATCGTAGCTTTTCTGGAAGCCCTCGCGGTCACTGACCATCAGCTCGCCTTCCATGTACAGCTGCTCCAGCGCCTTCTTGGCAGGTTTCCAGTCCCACCAGCCGGCCTGCTTGCGGGCACCGGCTTCGAGATCCCGGGACCGCAGCGGCCCTTCGGCACGAATGCGGGCCAGCAACTCCGCCATCAGCGCTCGGTCCGGCTTCCGGAACCAGTGCGTCTGGCCGCTTCTGATGGCGTGCTTGTAGGGTAATGAGAAACGAAAATCGTCGATGGGCAGAAAGGCCGCGGCGTGAGACCAGTACTCAAAGATGTCCCGGTCCCGAAGCATCCGGTCGACCATGGCCGGCTCGAAGCCGGGTACCCGGGTGTGAAGGACGTGATGATGGGCGCGCTCCACCACCGAGATGGTATCAATCTGGACATAGCCAACGTGGCCAATGGCCCGCCGCGCGCCCGCCAAACCACGGCCAAACGGTTGCGCCTGCAGCAGGCCCTGAGCGTTCAGGGCAAGACGACGCAGTCGCGCCAGATCCTTCGGCCGTTGCAGTTCGATCATAGCGTTCTCGCCAGCGGATTTGGCCAGGGCAGAGTGTCAGCCAGCAGCAACCGTATCATCTGCGCTTGCTACGCAGGTAGACAAGATAGACGGACCTTCCCAGCTTCCCCATAGGGCTTTTGTTGGAGATTCCATAGCCGACCAGTGCAGAGCCAACAAACAGAAATACGCCAATGCCCAAGACGTAGAGAAAACCATAGTTCTCGTATGAGCGGCCACCGGCCTCGAAGCCGCCCAACAGACCGACCAGGAGACTCGCAACGGCCAATACCAGCAAACACACTCCCATTCGAAGTGGACGCTTTCTACGAATCATGGTTTTCCTTATAGCCAATTCCGGCACTGCGTTTGAAATTGATTGAGCTTTCTCCCCAACGCCTGACGTCTAGTGTCCCGTGCAGTCAGGGGGTGGAAAGCCCTGGCGTACAAACTGCAAAATGATCTGTGCGCAGGCATCAGGCTGGCCTTGCGCGATGAAATGACCGCCTTCCAGGGGGATTACCCTGAGCGCGGGAAATACCCGGGCGACCGTATCGACAGCGGCCTGGCTGACCAGGTAATCACGGGTTGGGCGAATGTAGACCGCAGGCGTCGAAAGACGCTCACTGGGTTCCCTGAGCACGGCCATGTTGCTCAACCGCTGTTTGAGAACCGCCGGGGCAACATTCTGCACCGCCAGCCGAACTGACGCCATCGACGACGCCGTGCCGAGACCACCAAATCCAACGCCATTGAGCAACCGATCCGGCAACCAGTCGAGTCGCAGTGACGCCGCCGGTAACCGCCGCGCCAGCCGAACCACCCCACACGGTCGGGAGACAAAGCTTGCCAGAAACACCACCCCGGCCACCCGACGCCCCAGTTCCCGACACAGTGCGTAGGCAATGGGGCCCGAATAGGATTCCGCCACGATCACCACCGGGACCGCCGACAACTGGCCACGAAGTTGCGCCACCTGTTCCCGGTAACCGTCAGCCGACAGGTGGTTGAGAGACACCACCGTCGGCGCCAGATCACCCGACAACGCCCTCAGCAACGGCTCGAAGAGCTGGCCGGTGCCATCCATGCCCGGCAGCAGCAGAACCTTCATGACGATGGAGGCCTCCGGCGATGCACAGCCGTCACCACATCCTGGCGTTATCCGGCATTACCCGGCGGATTATCCGGGGTAGCAGGGGGCAGCAACGTCAGCACGGCCAGGTACACCCAGCCACCAATCATGCTGATCATCCCCAGGACAAACGCCACCAGCGCGCACATGCCAACGGAGCGCTTCTGCTTCCGGGCAACCAGAGCGGCCAAAACCGCCGGCACCAGCGTTACGAAGCCGAGAATAAAAGGGACCATAGCCAGGTTGATGTTCATGAGCGAATACAATCCTTGTTGCGATGGGCGGATGAAGGAGCCTCGGATTAACTCCGGATCGCCTCTGCGCGATCTGAGGGATGTAGCTGCACGCAGCCAATGGTCTGGGCCGCACCCGGATAGCCCTTGGCAAGGGCGGCAAAGCCGCACCTTGAGTGTGAACCGATCTGAAGGCCAGAGGTGATCCGGAGTTAATCAGAGGCTCCCGAGTGCTCTTTAGCCCATACTCCATCGATATTGATTATCTTACACGGATACTCTTCTTCGTATCTTCTATTGTTTCTTTGGCACCCAATTAGAGCGTTATCTATTGCGTAACCTATTGAGGTTCTATTCGACTTCCAGGACCAGGCACCACTCTCTGATTGAGCAAACGCCTTATGCTCGGTTGCATGAAGGTATTCCTCCCTGTAAGACTTCAGGGCCGGATTCGTCATGATTGAGGCTTCTCCGGCCGCGTTTTGTTCGATAACAGGCTCAATAACTGCGTCTTTATCGGTTACTGCAGGAACAGTTTGTCCTTGAGACGCACATCCAACCAGCAAAAGTATCGATGCTATAAAGATTCCTGATTTCAATGTCAATTCCTCCATCAAAGCCGACGCCAAGTCAGGCAAGTTGCGAATGTAGCAGACTAAAACTTTTGACTCGAACGTAGAGCGAATAAAAATCCGGCCAAATTTAATCCCAGTGAATATTTTTATTTATCAATAACTTCCAATGCATATTCGTTATTGGCTGTTTGACCGGCACAGTGGGTACCATAAGTCCTCGCTCCAACAGCGATCGGGAAATTTCCCGTTTCTGATGGAACACCTTCGATAGCAGCCGTAGATTCACCTGATCTATTATCTAAAAAGATAAACTCAAGACCCACCGGAAGTTGACCAGCAGACAAATAAAAATCTCCAATTGGCGCTTGCTTCCCCGAAGCTGAAATATCCACGCGGTAAGGTTGGCCCACGATTGCCACTGGCAATGTTTCAGGGTGGATCTCCAGGTCCGAAGAAAAACCGCAAGAAGCCATCAGGACAACGCCATAAATCACTTCGCACCCACTAATAGCGGATGCCAACAAAACTGAACACGTTACTCTTAAAAAGCTTCTGAATTTGCAGTTCAATAAGTTTCTTAATGTTGCATTGCAACTCATCGAGTGAATCTTCCCTGAGTGATGGCGAGGCCACAGAAAAGCTCATAAGACAGTTAACCCTGCGCTCTACGACAATTTTGGAGCTGCGTAACGCTGGACAATTTCCGACAACAGCGGCTGGTTAAATTGCTACCGTTCACCTTCCATTTCATGCCATACCCGAAGAATGATAATGGCACTCCCATGTACTGAATAACGGACAACGTAATTGCCAAAAACCATATCGCGGATGGAATCGGGAAGCGGCGCCATTTCAACCGGTGTGCCCATCTTTGGAAAGTCTGGTAGCAATTCGATCTTGGTCACCAGCTCGGCCGCTATCCTGGAGGCCGCAGAGGGATTGTGGACTGCTATAAATTCCCTAAGGCGCTTCAAGTCTTCAATGGCTTCGTCCGTGTAAACCAGTTTCAATTACCTGACCTCGGCGCATCCTGCTCGTTTTCGGTTCCCCAGCTATTGAGCCAGCTATGGACGTCGTTAGCATCGACTACCTTTCCTTGTGCCGCCGACTCCATTGCATCAAGCGTTTGCTGCCAACGCGCCTGCTCACGCTGTTGTTTTTCGATGTACTCCGAAAGCGCCTGGTTAATCACCCAGCCTTTGCTCCGGTGGAGCCTGCCGGCGATTGCTTCCAGGTGCTCTTCAACTTCTGCCTGAAGACGAACGGTGGTAACGCTCATGACTGTACCTCCAATGCGGGTTAATACATTGTAGTACAGTATAGTGTGCGAGGGTCAGCAAACACCAGCCAAGGCTTTCGGCCTCTAAACGAGCGGCACCCAACAGATTGAAACCCCGGCACGCGGCATCCGGTCGCAATGATGTATGACGTTTGACAGCCTATTCATTGACTTCATCAACAAATATCTGTTCCTCGACTGCATCAGCAATGGCGCGATCCAATCGTGCGAGCAAATCCTCGAATGGCTCTTCAGGCTGACGAACTAACATCGCAAGGCACTGCCCTTCATCAGATGCGGTCGCCGCACAACGAACCGGCCCAGCTCTGCCAACGGTAATTTCACCCGAGCCATCAATGAGCATTTCAATGTTTTCAAGTTTCATATGACGAAGCCTGACTTCAAGTGAACATCACGTCCGGATGAAAGTGCTCAGATTTCAAGACCTTACCCAAGAAACCAACACCAACAGCCGCTTCCAAATGGTACCTGAAAAACTGACTTTCTCGCCACTCGCACGCCGCCAGATTGAAGCCGATTTCTCTGGTGGCCACATCACCTCCGATGCCGGATTACTGCTGTTCCGTGAAGTCGACCGACAACATCGGCTGACTCTTCGTCTGGCTTCGGTGCTACAAGACCCGCGAAGCCGAGCACTATTTCCAGAGAAGCCAAACTTCTCGTACAATCCTTGAGCATCGCGGGTTTGCAACACCATCATACGCTCGACGGTTTCTTGAGGACGGCGGCCACCCCAAATAGGTTGCCGCAAGCAAGCGGTGGACGATACCCAGTTGCACCTTGGAATCGTCAGTGATTAGGTAATCGCCCTTGCGCCACTCCATTGATGGCTACACCCTGATTTATAGCGGAGCTTTGCGACAATTTTGGAGCCGCGAAGCGGTGGGAAGATTGTCCGGCAACAGCGGCTGGTTATGCATTATTCGTAGTGGCTCCAGAGCCTGAGAACTTTCACCACTTGCTCGTCCTCTAGCACTTGGTAGACCAGACGATGCTGAATATTAATGCGGCGCGAATAGGCCCCCGCCAGATCACCAATGAGCTTCTCAAGCGGAGGCGGCTTGCGGTATGGATCTTCCGCTATCAGCGCTAACAGCTCCTGGGCTTTTGGTTTGAGACCGCTGGAGGCAAGCTTTTTTGCATCTTTCTGGGCTTGCCTGGTGTAAACCAACTTCCATGTCACCAGTCCAGCTCCTCATCACATTCATCCACGGGGGTATCCATCCCCTCACGAATAGACTCCCGCATACCAGGTACGGAGAGCAGGTAGAGTGTTTCCTGAATTGCGGACCAGTCCTCCTCAGAAACCAGAACGGCTTTGTTCCGCTTACCCATAATGACGATTGGTTGGTGGGACTCGGCGGTCTCGTCAATCAACCGATAAAGGTTGCTGCGCGCCTCAGTCGCTGTGATTCCTGCCATGACGCACCTCTTGTGAGTTCAATTTTTAACCAAGTGTACGCCTTTAGGTACGTACGTCAAGACGAGCGTCCGTATGACGCCGAAGCGCTCCAGGCCGGTAGCTTTGGCGTAACAAAGCGGAGACAAAGGCATCCGAGTGACGCGCCTGGTTAGCTGCTTCCAAGCATGTACGCACGAAGCTGCCGCTCCTCTCGCATGACATAGAGGATGAGAACCCGCCTCTCGTCCTCACGATAGAAAATACGACACGGCTGAACCACGACCTCTCTGTATACCGAATTGGGGAGTTCGGGAGGAATCCGCCCGGATTGAGGAAAGTTTTCCAAACGCTCGGTCTTATCGAAAACCTGTTGGACCAGATCGCGTGCGGCAGCAGGATTGTCTAGAGCAATATACTCAGCGATGGCATCCAGTTCTTGAAGGGCGGGCTCTGTCCAGATTACTTCAGCCATTTACTCATTTTCTCCCTGGCCTCACTTTGGCTGTACATTCTTCCCTCTAGTACAGCTCGCTCTCCCCGTGAGAGCCCCTCAAGCAGCTCAAGTCGGCGCTGCATGAACTCGTAATCCTGCACATCAACAAGATAAGCGGATGGCTGGCCATGTTCAGTGATCAGTACCGGCTCTTTGGTCAGATGCAGGTCTGCCAGGATTTTTGTAGCTTGACGCTTCAGGTTTGTAACAAGCTCAACTTTCATGGGCTCACCCTGATCCAAATTGATAGTGACACTATAGTATCACTATGCGGGTGAGGCAATCACAGCTAGACGCTCGCTCCTAGACGGAGGACCGGCTTCACGACGGAAAAGTAAGGTGGTGAGAACCCACGGGTATCAGCATGAAAACCGTCGACGATTACTGGCCTCAGCGTCTGTCCTGACCCGCCCTTTAACTGCGGGAATGTAGCTCTGAAAAACGGGCCTGGACTGGTGTTTGCCTCTTGACGTGGGGAGTCACTTCAACGCTTGCAGCATGCGCGCCCATGAAATGGAGCCGAAGGCGCAATGTAATGGGCGTCGCCGCGCCTGCATTTGTTATAGCTCTTGCCGCAATACAACGGCGCCTTCGTCTTTAGGTGGCGTTGGCGGCTGGCGACGACACCTTGATAAGTGTGACGTAACATATTGCTTCCCTGTATCTGCTATTAGTATAACCGTACACCGAAATGGTTGACCATAAACATTTAATCCCACCAAATCAGAATCATCGCCTGGACTTACATTGAACTCAAATTTAACCACCACTTCTTTAACGGCCGATTCTGGGAGTTTATTTTTTAAAAGCTGCTCACATAGAATTTTTTTGTAGATAGAAGAAAAACGTTCTGAAAACTCTATATTTGGCGTAGACGTTCCAGCCAACAGCTCAAAACTACACCCACCAACACCTTTATAATGGGTCAAGTTATATAAATATCCCACACCCAAAAAGCTAGAAATATCATTATTTCTACCAGTTACTTTTCCAAGAATCCCACCTGCAATCCCTTTCAGTAACTTTCGAGTCGGCACGATATTTCCTTTGAGCTATAACGCCTTGGGTAAGCCGCCGGTACAGAGCGCAGCGTAGTACCGGTCGGCTTTACCCACTGGTTAAATTGCCGACCACCGTAGCTGCCGCGGCATATATAAAGAATGCAGCCACTACAATAGCCCCATACTTTCGCATGTGAACAATTTTCTGTGGCATTCGCTTAACCCCTGGAGGTTGCAGGAATGCCCTTAGTAGAAAAAAATAGGCAATGCATAGATAAAATAGTCCTGCGAAAATACCACCGCCCATCGTGAAGAAAAAATACTCAGGCTTTTCCTCTGATCTCGCGTAATAGAGCTCGTAGACTTCAAACCCCGCACAGAGCCAGAACAGAACGATCAACGCCTTTGTCAGCAACTTCGCTGGACGTTCAATCAGTTTGAGACGATCAAAGCTAATACTCAACATTCCATGTCCGACTAGAAATTTAACGCTGCCAGCAGGCGCGCCGCATTTTGGCGTCGCCCTGCCTGGCCTTGTATGGATAATTTCTTCCGTGTTTGGGTAAATTGAGGCCCACCCCCAGTGGCCGCTGGGGGCCTTCATGCAGCAGCTCGATGCCTGACCGGCTCCTCCTTCGAGAGACCGATAACAAGTGTGTAGCGCTGCATGACTCTCAAGCGATAACTCGAACAGTCATCGGGGCCTCGAGCCCGTATAGCAAGGCAGAGTCAGCTTATTATGAACAACACGGAAATCCAAACCCCAGTCAATGTCGGCGTCGATGTCCGTAAAGCCAATCTGGACATTGCTCTTCATCCCTCCGGGCAGTTCTATACCATCCCAAATACCGAAGCCCACATTCGTCGCTTCGTCCGAATCCTCAAAAACTACGAGATCGAACGCATCGTTGTCGAAGCGTCCGGTCGACATGAACATGCCCTGGTTCAGGCCTGTGACAAAGCCGGTTTGCCGATCATTATCGTCAATCCCATCAGTGTCCGACGCTACGCCCAAGCCATTGGCGTACTCGCCAAAACCGACCGGATTGATGCCCAGGTCATCGCGCAGTATGCCGCCACACTGAAACCTGAGTTCAAACCTATTCCAGACAAAACCTCCCAGAAGATTAAGGACTTACTGGCCCGACGTTCTCAGCTTCTGGAAATGTCCACCATGGAGAAAAACCGCCTCCAGATCCTGCCGAAATCCCTTCACCGGTCGATCAAAAGTATGCTCCGGATGCTCCAGAGTCAGATTGAAACCGTCACCCGACAGATTGAGCAGGAGGTGGCCAAGGTGGATCAGTGGCGCAGCAAAATGGAGATCATGACCAGCGTGCCAGGCGTCGGAAAAGTGCTCGCCTACACCTTCCTGAGTGAACTCCCGGAACTCGGTTCGCTGAACCGCAAGGAGATCGCAGCGCTTGTTGGCGTAGCACCCATCAACCGAGACAGTGGCAAGCTCAACGGCAAACGAAGGATACGAGGTGGGCGCCACAGAGTCCGCACTGTCATGTTCATGGCCATGCTCTCATCCATCCAGTGCAATCCGGTCTTCAAACGCTTTTATGAACGCCTGAAAGCCCAGGGGAAGATCCCAAAAGTCGCTCTCATCACCTGCATGAGAAAGATGATTGTGATGCTCAATACCATGATCAAAAACCAGGAATCATGGCGGGGTGAAATGGCTTAATTTATGGAATTGACACCACAGTCACTTGTTATGTGGCAGCTTCAGTTTCAACACTAGCAATCCTTTATCTAGAAGCGGCCAAACCTATAATTTCACCGGCGGCCCAGCCAACCACAATACCTGCAGCAATACCTTCTTCGGAGAACCCGAAAAGAAAGCTCAGCAAACCACCAGCCAAACAGCCAACTCCGCCACCAATTAGAAAAGCCTTTTTATGCACAAACCCTTCCCGCTACTTACCTACATGGCCTAAAACACTAATCCACATAACGAGGCTGTAGAAAAACTCGTTTCCGAGTCCTCCCTACCACCTGATCCCCAATTTTTCTGTCGCCAGCATCAGCTTGGCCGATGACTCGCAGCCCGTGTTTGTCTAGCCATTCAGCAACATCAGCGCCTTCAGGGACGCTATGATTGGCTTCCTGTAGCCCTTTTTGAGGGGCCTTCGCCCTCACATCATGCCGCCAAGTGCCCATAGTTCGCCAATTTCTCAATGTTGTGCACCAGGCAATACAGCTGCCACTGGCCCTGCACCTTCTTCTTGCCCCGCAGGCTGAAGCGGTTCAATCGTTTCGTGCTGCCGATGTTGCCGAACACCGGTTCCACCACCGACATTCGGTGGCTGTAGATCGCTTTGCCCTCCGGGCTGTCCACCCGATGCCTCATCCAGTCGGTGTAGTTGGGCTGGCGTTTGTTTTCGATGGTGAACGAAACCTGCCTTCCCGAGCCTTTGCGGTGATCGGCGGACGTCGGGTTCTGCATACATCGGTGCTTCTTGGGGCAGTGCCGGCATTGCAGCAAACGGCCTTCGAAATGAACCCGGGTCTTGCCGTTCTCGGCTTCCTTCTGGCTCCGGTAGGTCAGAGATTCACCCGCCGGGCAGATGCACGTCAGATTCACCGGATCGAACTGGAATTCACTGGCCGGGATGATGTTTTTCCAGCCGGTATTCGTCTGGCTCTGGTGGCGTTTGCCGTATTTGGCTTTCTGGTCCTGAAGTCAAACAATAAGTGCAGCACCACTCGTTGGTAGTGCCCCGGAATATTCTCCCCAGAACACCTCCGCCGGTGTGCGGTACCCCAGCCGTTTTCTGGGGCGATTATTGATCTCATCGATCACCCGATTAAGGGCTCGCTGACTGACCGCTGAGAAGTCGGTTCCCTTCGGATAATACTGCCGTATCAAGCCGTTGGTATTCTCATTGGTCCCACGCTGTCCTGAGCAATAGGGATCACAGAAGTACGTCGCCATGCTCAAGGCTTTGGCCATTCTCTGGTGGTCTGCGAACTCACTGCCATTGTCCAGCGTCAGGGTGCTGACGGCGCCGCGAATCGGCGTCATCAAGCGGATGATCGCATTCGTCGTCAGGTCGGCTGTGACACGCGCCAACCGGCCTGCCAGCAAGTATCCGCTACGACGTTCCACGAGCGTTACGATGCCTGACTGCTTGTGGCCGTGCAGAACCGTGTCTCCTTCCCAGTGGCCCACTTCCAGACGCTGGTCTATCTCGGCAGGTCGATGCTCTATACCCGTTCGATTCGGGATCTTGCCCAGTCCCGCATGCTTGGCCAGATCTCGTTGAGCGCGGCGCCTCCTGGAGTGCCGGCCGTAGGTCCAGAGCTTGCCGCCGTTGGCGCGGTCCCGGAGGATCAGGTCGTAGATCCACTGGCGGCTGACTCGGAACGACCCCAGGCGCGCCATCAGGCCTGCGATCTGATCCGGACTCCAGCGCTTTCGGATCAGTCGGCTGACCCAGTCAATCAATGACGAAGCCCGCTTGTGGGCTTTATTGGCCTGCCGTCGCCGCTGGTCACTGCGCTGCTGTGCCAAGGCAGCCTGGTAACCCCCTGCGGTCGCGTTGCGGCGTAGCTCCCGACAGACGGTTGCTGCAAAGCCCTGGAATCGTGGCAATCTGGCGTTGGCTCTTGCCTGCCACACGCAGGGCAGAAATCTGGTATCATTGTTCCTGGGTCAGTTGTCGGTATCCCATCACTGCTTCACTTTGGTCGGTAAAGCGAATGAGGGTACCGGCAGCGACCCTCCTTCCTCTACCTCGTTATCTCAAAGTGCTGCAGTTATTGTCTGACATCAGGGTTCTGGAACTTCGGGTCGCGGCTACGGAATTTGTTGTCCGGGATATAGCCGTTGATCTGTCGATTGTGCAGGTACTTCATGTTGGCTTCGTTGGCGAAGCCGGTGTCGGCGGTGATGATGGTGTTTTGTTGGTAGATGCTGTCGGCAATGCCCAGCTTGCGGTAGCGGGCTTCGACACTCTCCAGAACCGGTTGCAGGGTGTGGTGTTCCTGGCCTTCCCCAAAAGCCTGGGCGTCGATGATGACCTGGTGCTTCCTGTCCACCGTGGCCACGCCGTTGTAGCCCTGGATCGTGCCCTTGCTGGTGGTCATCTTGGCACTGTCGTTATCGGTAATGTTGCTCTTCACTTCCTTGCTCCGCTTCCCCCGGCCCATCCTTGGGCGGTTCGTCTTTAGGAAGCGGTCCACTTTCTTCGCGGCCTCATCCAGGGACAGGATGGTCTTGGCTCGTCGGATGTCCCGGTCCAGTTCAGCTTCAGTCTCTGCCTCGTCCCGCTCGTAATGGACCTTGAGGTGATGGCGAACCAGGCGTCTCAACTTGGTGCGCTTCTCGTCCAGTTCCTTGAAGGTGCCCGACCATTCCTTGGCCGCATCGGACGACATCTTGCACCCGTCGATGGCGAAGAGTTCGTTACCCAGCAGACCCTGCTCGTGGCACACCAGCAGCACCTGCTCGAACAGTTCTTCAATCTCATCCGCATGACTGCTGACGAACTTCGCCAGCGTGGTGAAGTGGGGCACCGTGTCGCAGGACAGGGCCTTGAAGATGATGTTGGTCTCGCAGCACCACTGCATCTCGCGGCTGGAGGTGATGCCCTTGGAGTAGGCGAACAGGATGATCTTCAGCAGGATGGCCGGATCGTAGGCCAGCCGGCCGGTATCGTCGTTACGGTACTTGGGGTGGAACACCGACAGGTCCAGCTTGTGCTCAATCAGGTAATGCACCGCGTGTTCAAAGGTGCCAGGTTGAAGCTGGTCCTGGTAGTTGATCACGACCATCGAATCCTGGTCGTAGTTGTAGTGCCTGAATCGGGGCATGGGACGGGTCCTTGTCGGTCTGCGATGACTCGATGCTACCAGAGCACGAGGGGCGATTCCGGGACTTTTTCTACAGCCTCAACGCTGATGGTAACCGGCGCCGGAGCGCAGCGGAGGGAACCAAAAGCTACTAGCTTTTGGTGTCCGGTTGACCGACTGGTTAGTGGCCGGTCACCACCAAGGTCTCCCCTGGCACCCAACGCTGAATGCCCTCTCCCGAACAGCTTGCACCAACCCAACGGATGCCGAAAGGAACCAGAGCGCAGACGGTGCCAGCCCGATTACCGTTTAAAACGAACGGCCCCGCGACTGAGGCACGCCGTGAATAACCATGCTGCGGGTTATGTGGGCACCCAACCCCGACAGCCACTTTTCCGGCCTTGGCCATCACCCACGTATGCGACTTTGCAGCCAAATCCGATGCCAAGGCCTTTGCACTAACCCAACCAAAATGAAGAAGGCCAGGACCAATAACGCCCGCAGCATGCGCGGCTTTGGAATGGAGGCGAAGCCGCAATGGAAAAGGCGTCGCCGTGCCTGCGTTTGTTATGACTTGTTCTGGCGTGATGAAAAGTAAAACCCCACCACAGACCCGATGATGGCACTACCGAATGCCAGAAGCTCTGAAAAATATTGGCTCTTGAGCAATGCAGCGCCCGAAATCATTACCAGCAAAAAAAAGGTTAAAAATATAGCTAGCATCGGCGCAATGCGTTTATTCATCCGCTCCGTCAGTGGCTCTGCTTGCCCAATACCACCACACGAACCACACATCAGGCCACGCTGGCCGCGCTGCTGCCAAAAAGGAAGATCATGCTTTTTAGCACAAGCCAGACATGAAGCTTTGTCCTCGCCATTTGTGCAGGTGCCAGTACCCGAGCAATGCTTGCATTCGTATAGGGTGGATACCACTTCCAAAATCGACTACTCCTTAGTCATAACGCCGGCCACAGCGGCTGGAAAAAGTGGCACGTAATTGCGCTAGCAATTTGAGTGACACTTTTGACAGTCCGTTGCTGGCCCTTGTTAGCACTAATCTTCATCTTCAACCCATATACTCATCGATGAATCTTTACCCACACATAGAACACCACCATCAAATGTAGAATTAGTAAAACGCTTTGAGCTGAAGGAGCTTGTTTGGTGATACTTTTGCCATTCTGCATTAGTATAAAAAGTAGATTCTCTTGGTGCTTGGGAATAGATCAAATACTCAGAATACTTTATAGCATCATTCTTTGACATGATTTCAACGCTGTAAGCAAGATCACGCCAAAGTAGAGTCTCGACAATCTCACGAGCAACTTCGATAGTCACCTCAATAAGATTCTCTTCATTTGGAAAGAGACCAAATCCACTCAATATTTGATTAGTGGAGTAATTCCAATTGGTTGCAAAGTTTATTCTAAGCTCACCACAACCTCTTTTCTCTATAATTTCTACGATGTTCATAATCTTTCAAGAGTGCTAACGCATGGCTCTGCGGCCCAAAATAGT
The DNA here is from genome assembly GCF_020546665.1 of Marinobacter sp. CA1. Taxonomy (NCBI): domain Bacteria; kingdom Pseudomonadati; phylum Pseudomonadota; class Gammaproteobacteria; order Pseudomonadales; family Marinobacteraceae; genus Marinobacter; species Marinobacter sp. CA1. Next base: position 4,589,583 of record NZ_CP071785.1, on the reverse strand, counting down.
TGGCGACTTTGACGCTGCGAAGCGTGCGGAGAAGGTGCCAACTGTTTTGGGTCCGTAGCAGCCACTTGTTAGGCAGCCGGTACTGAGCCAGTAGTAATTTTATGTTGATAGTTACTAATCCAAAACAAAGTAAGCGAACATCACGCCGAGATATAAGCCAGCTCCGGATGCCCGAAAAATGACTTCAAGAGCTTTGGTAATTTCTGCAATCGCCGTAGTTGCCGATAAACGATAGCTCGGAGCTGCTCCTTGTTGTTGATGACTTTCTTGCCCACATGGTGATACTTGATGTAGCCCCAGACAGACTCGTCCGGGTTCAGTTCGGGGGAGTAAGGCGGCAAGAAAAACAACCTGAGCCTGCCATCAAGATTGTCCACGTACTCTCTGACCTTGCGGGCATGATGGACTGGGTGGTTGTCCAAAATCAGGAACACGGGTTTGTCAGCATCCCGAACCAAAGCTTTGAGAAAACCGATAAACACCTCGGCATTCATGGTGCCCTGCAGCGTTTTAAAGCGCAGCTCTCCACGAGGCGAAATGGCAGAAATCAGGTTTAGACTGAAGCGGCTTCCAGTCCCTCGTATGAGGGGAGTTTCGCCCGCAGGGGCCCAGGTTGTGCCACTGTGATAATCAGAGCGAATGGTGGCCTCATCTCCGAAGAAGATGGTGGCTCCTGCCTTCTTGGCCTCTTTTTGAATCTCTGGATAGGTTTCTTTCTTCCATTGTTCCACTGCTTTCGGGTTTTGCTGGTAGGCCCTATGCAGCGGTTTCTGAGGTGTCAAACCGAGGTTCCGGAGTAGGCGCCCAACAGACACATCGCTCAGGCGTACATTGAACTCCCGGCGGATCAGTTCACGCACGCGAGCCCGGGTCCACAACGCAAACTCGAACTTCAGTTGATCCGGCGTGAATGAGGTGATCCAAGTGTAGAGTTCACGAATCTGGTCTCCGGTCAGCTTCTTCGGTCGGCCTGAAATCTGCTTCGCCTTGAGGGCGTCAAAGCCACCTTCGCGATAGGCCGCCAGCCACTCATAGATCCGCGCCCGGCTCATGCCAAGAGCCTTGATGACCACTTCAGGACTCTCTCCATCCATCACACGTTGAACGGCGCGAATGCGGAGGGCTTCCAATGTCTTGTGGTCGAGTTTACGACCGTCGTCATGGCGCATGAGGGGAGATATCCGATAAGCTTGGCGAATAGGGACTGCATTATAAATGATGTTCGCTTACTTTCGTACTCATTAGTAATATACCCTAAAATGACCAAACAGATAATTTGAATTTCATTATTTATTGAGTCGTTTGACCAATTAACTACACAATTTTCTGCTTGATAGTTAGGAACAAAGTTTAATTTAACATTGCTCTGCTTTGCTTTATTAACCGAAAACTCTTCAACTAATGAATCAGTTTTATACAAACGAATTTTTCGCCAAATAAACATACCGGACGATTTCATTACGTATTGTTCTCCGTTTAAGGTAGTAAACGAAAAACTATATGAACCAAACGAAGGGAGAAAGCTGCCCTCACAAAATAGCTCACCATCTTTTTTGATAGTGAAATTTTCTTCTGTTACTTGAAGCTGATATTTATTCATATTTGCCTAACGCCAGCCATCATGCGCTCGTCGCATGCATGGCATTGTTAGGCTTACCGCCCATCGTTTTTTGACCTAAAGTAGAAATCTTTTACACGCGATAGTGGCATACCATTAAAGACCATCAATAATGGTGTGGCATAGACCAGCACAGGAAACACAATCACCATTAGCTGATGCAAATGCGCTTTTTCATGTCCAGAACTCACCGCCATAACCCCTAACCCATACCCTATAACTGCCCCAAAGACAGCACAAATATGCAGCAACATTTGAGAGGGGCCCACCCACCGAGGCAGCGCCACCACCAGAACATCTCTTAGAACAACTAAGGCTAGCGGTATTCCAACAAAGAAAAATAGGACAAACCAAACCGTAAGCCATGCCTCACCCTCTGTTTCGGAAATTGCGAAACAAAGAAAAGCGACAAATAGTATCGTTAAAAAAACCTTTGCCAAAGATTTCATCATCAGCCTAACGCCCGCAGCATGCGCGGCTTTGGAATGGAGGCGAAGCCGCAATGGAAAAGGCGTCGCCGTGCCTGCGATTGTTATAACTTTTCATACCCATCGACTAAATCTTCAAGCCATTCAGAAAAGGACGAATATTGCACTCCAGTAGAAACCGCATATTTATCAAAGTAATAAACCTTCCCTGTAGAAATGCTCACACAGGTGTAGTTTCCCCCGCCATTTTCGGTAAAAGGCAGCCAATCAGATTGCCAGTTATCGGGTGAAACATCTCCAGCATCGACATATTCATTAAGCATTTCCATCGTTTCGAACGCATCAGCGACCGATAGAAACATCTCACTGGCTCTCGGATGGAAGTCTCCTAAGTATCGCTGTGACTGCCCATCATGCCATTCCCACAACGAAACCAGACCAGCGGGTGCCTTTTCAAATAAGGAGCCCAACGTATCTGCAACGTAGTCATGAGAAGCTCCGGGACACAGCGAGGCATGCAACTCGGGTCGTTTTTCCAGTATCAACCGATCAAGAGCCTCTATCTGCTGTCTCATACTCTCCTCGCGTTATAACGCTGCGCTCTGCGGCAAATTTGGAGCGCAGCGGAAAATTTGTCCGACAGCAGCGCTTTGTTAGCCTTCAACATCGAAAAATTCGAACCTACTAAGCCAATCGATACGGTCTTTGAGTCGGTTTAGGTTTACACCATGGCCCACACCTGCTGGCCTGTTTACAACATTCACAACTGTCTCAGAGTATTGTCTTTCTTTGTAATCCAGTTCGTCATTCTGAAGTATTTCTTTGTGTCTCAAAATTGTCGGCGATTCGGCTTTTTGAAATCGATCGTTCTTGGCGGCTATTAAAAAACCTTCGACTAACGCGCATTCAAAACTCTCATCTCTATTCCGTTCTGGCACGATGTCATAAAGGTAATTGATTAGCTCTGACTCATCTCCCTCGCCTGAGACATATCGCTGATATGCGTCTGACTTGAAATGCTTTGAAATAAGCAAGAAAACCAACAATGCGGGGAAGATATACTCGTTTTCTTTAGCGGCCCTAATTGCAATATTGATACTTGCAAGGAATTGTTCGATTTCTCTCAATGAGAGCCGAAGGTTAGTTGCTAGCATTGAAAATACATTTTTTAGATGGTCTTCGTCGTGCCGGAGTTCTCCATATTTTTTCCTTGGCTGAAAAAATTTGTCTATCTGTAGTGCAGAAAACAGAGAGTCAATATAGCTAGCCTTGTCGGGCTGTTTCAGCTGATACTCAAAATCGATGAATCGGCGAAGGTACCCAACCGAATCGATTCCGTTTCCATAGACGGCTTCAATCGAATGACCTAGCTGCTCTTTATCGAGAGCTAACACAAAGATCAAACCTTCTGTGTTGAAGAGATGCTTGATTCTCTCCAGCAACTCAATTGCGTAATTTGGCCTACATCGATCCAGTTCATCGACAAATATGACGAGCGGCTTACCATCGGCTGACTTCTCAATAAAGTTAGTCAATGCGGCATGAAACTCGTATATTGCTTGTTTTTGCTGTAGGTAGTTGTCGAGTGCATCACCAGCCAATGACCCGGCTGCTTTCATCATCTCATCTTCTATTAATTTATCAGCATCAACTATTCCGGCAGTGCCAATTCGCACCAATGCGGGAATTCCTCGTTTTGCAATTTGTTTTCCGGCAGCTTTGGTTTTCTCCCACGCCTCGTTTGCTTTTTCATTGGCACCAATGAGAGTCTTTAGGCCCTCATTCATTTCACCTAAGAAAGAGACCAATGGATCATCCGAAAAATCGGTCTCCCAAGCATTGAAGTATAGAGAGGGAGAATTATCTTCCTTAAGGTGCTGCTCCCACAGTCGGATAAAAGTTGTCTTTCCCGTCCCCCATCGTGAATCAATTGCTATCACGGCCGGGGAGTTTACGTTTGATACTAGCAAGGACAGATTAACAATTTCTTCCTTTCTACCCAAAAGATCATATTTGAAAGGATCGCTTGGCTCAATTTGTATTGGGTTTAGCTTTAACTTCAAATCATTCATCCCTTTGTGAGGCTAACGCTTTGGGTAAGCTGCCGGTGCAGAGCGCAGCGTAGTACCGGTCGGCTTCACCCACTGGTTACGTGTAAGTTCTCCGCAGTCTGGAGCCTGTCGTACCAATCCCAAAGCTCTTCAAAATGCGCCGTTCTAGGTAGCGAATTATTTTCAATAAATTGAGCTTTGAGAAATTGGTTTATATAGGCCTCTCCTGTTCTACGAGGATGGTTTGCGATCCAGGAGCTATAGAAATCCTTCTCGACTCGGTAATGATGCGTGTGAATGAATGGCGACCAAGTCTCGCGAAGGTCATCCTCATCGCGAATATCGATGATCTCAATCTCTTCCATGTTTCTACTATCCACACTACCCCATGCCTTTTTCAGCAGATCGATTGCACTTGCATCAGAGACTGGAGCTCCATACCCGAAAATACTGACCATGAACGTATGCTTTAGAAGCTCATCCAGTGTTGACCACTGCTTGGAAATAAAGTCATCTAAGTGATAATTCTTTTCTGAGACTGGATAGAGAAGTTTTGTGGGGGTTAACAAGTCATGACACTCATGGCATTGATTGCCATTAATCCCCATCATATGACCTTTTGGGCAATCCCCCACTTCAACGTTTCCATGAAGGAACAAAACCCGTGGCATTTTAAACCGCTGCCCGTTTCTACGGATCGCTTGAACCAAAAATGGGTCCCAGTTGAATGTTGCTATAAAATCTTTATCTCGCAGGGACAAAACGAGGTGGTCATAGATAGTAGGAGTGTCAGGAAGCTCCATTTCCCGAAAATATTCATAAACAGCCTCTTCGAGTTCCTCTCTCAGCTCTTTCAATTCAGGATATTTGTGGATTTTTGAGTAAATATCCTCGAAATTATTTGATGTGAAAGATAGCCCTGAACGCGATACCACATCTTCAATACCTAGCGTTTCGACTAAGTTGTTCATTAAGGGTAGCTTTCGCCCGTGTCGATCACCGTCTGGAAAGGCCGCGAAACTAGCTCCAGCACCTAGAATGACAACGTACGGCTTACCCATCTCTATTTGTTTTACTTCTTCTTCGGCGGAAACTTCCATATCTTCACCCTTACACGTAACAGCAATTAGATAGCGCGCTTCGATATTGCACAAACTTGACTGCGTCATTATTACGCAATTTCATAGCAGCAGCGCCCCACCAAGTTCTTGTTAAAACATCAGCTTAGCCAATTGCTAAGCGCTTCGCCATGGAATCATTTGACTTCCACGATTTGTTCTCACAATAATACTGTATAAATATGGCTCTTCACTTCTTCTGGTGGGTAACCCTTTATTTTCCTATCGTTTTTGGTCACTGTTATCCCATCCGATTAACGCGACGGATGGTGACTACCGTTGGATCAATGCACCCTTTACCAACAGATTCTTGGGCTCTCCTCGCCCTGGTTTGTCTCAGGCGTCGAGCTTGATAAGAGCCAGGGAGAAGTCGTAGTCCAGGTCGATCTAGACCGCAGCGCCAAACTGGTCTGCCCTCGCTGTGCCCGTACCTGCCCGGGCTACGACTCACGGGAGCGTCGTTGGCGTCATCTCGATACCTGCCAATTTCGGACGCAAGTGGTTGCTCAAGTCCCTCGAGTACAGTGTCCGGAGCATGGTTGCCTGACTATCAGCGTACCCTGGGCTGAACAGAACAGCCGGTACACATTGCTGTTTGAAGCCTTTGTGATTAGTTGGCTCAAGGCAGCTTCGATCTCTGCCGTCAGCAAACAGTTGCGTCTGAGTTGGACCGCCATCGACAACATCATGGATCGAGCGGTGCGTCGGGGGCTGGCCAATACGCCCAACCGGGATACTACTCGGCTGGCGGTCGATGAGACGGCATTCCGCAAGGGGCACGACTATGTGACGATCGTTTCCAATGCCGAGGGGCAGGTCCTCGCGGTGGAAGACGGCCGGTCTTCAGACAGTCTTGGCCGTTTTTACGAAAGCCTGAAAGAGCCGTGCAAACAGTCGATTATCTCGATCTCCATGGACATGAGCCCGGCCTATCAGAAGGCCACGTTTGACCATATCGAGAAAGCCCACCGGAAGATTGCCTTCGATCACTTTCATGTTGCACAGATGCTGACCCGGACGCTTGATGCCACTCGCAAGGCTGACATGGCGCGGGCGGATCGTTCGATGCGTCAGGAGATCCACCGAAGCCGATATACCTGGTTACGTCACCGCAAGAGCCTTGAGGGACAGCAGGTTCGGCAAATCCGGAACTTGTCGGATGCGCTCAAAGACACCGGCCTGGTGTGGTACCTCAAGGAAAAGGCTCGAGACATCTGGCAGGGGTATCGTGTCAAAGGTGCTCGTTCGGCTTGGCTGGAATGGGTTCAGATGGCTCGGCTAACAGAAATTCGGGCCTTGGCGTCAGCGGCAAATCAGATCGAAACCAAGTTGTTTGGCATTCTCAACGCCATGCGATTTCGAGCCTCAAATGGACTGGCGGAAGCCATCAACGGACAGATAAGAACGTTAAAGGTTCGATCCAGAGGATTCCGGAGCAAGGAAAGGTTCAAGCGGGCGATACTGTTTCACTATGGCGGACTGCCTATGGCTCCTAACCCACACGGATAAGTGAAGAGCCATAAATATACAGATACTGGAGATAGTCCCATGGAAGGGAAACAACTTCGTTTGCGTGATCAGTTCCGCGACGTTATTCGCGTCAATCACTACAGCATTCGTACTGAAAAGTCCTACTGGTACTGGATTCGGTATTTCATTCGCTTCCATCAGATGAAGCACCCACTGGATATGGGCTCCAGAGAGATCAATGAATTCCTGACCTGGCTTGCTGTACATCGGCAAGTTGCAGCAGCTACCCAAGACCAGGCTTTGAACTCGCTGGTGTTCCTTTATGACAAGGTTTTGGACAGACCTTTGGGCGATATTGGTGATGTGGTTCGGTCGAAAAAGCCTCGAAAATTGCCTGTGGTCCTTACCCATGACGAAGCCATGCGCACTATTGAGAGGCTAAATCATCCTGATCACCTTATTGCCTCGTTGATGTACGGCTCCGGTCTACGGGTGACCGAAGCCTGTCGTCTCAGGATCAAAGACCTGGACTTCAATCAACAGGTAATTACAGTGCGTGACGGCAAGGGTGCGAAAGACAGGACGACGTTGCTACCGACACCGCTTGTTGTGCCGCTGCAGAACCATATTGGCGACTTGCAGAGGGCCTGGAAGCAGAAAGACGAGTTGTATCAGCACCCGGTCAGCTTGCCGTACGCTTTGGCCAGGAAATACCCTAACGCAGGTAACTCTTTGGAGTGGCAATGGCTATTTCCATCGCCTTCACTCAGTACCGACAACCTGGGTAATGTTGCCCGCCACCACCGCCACATTTCTTCCGTACAACGGGCAGTTCGTCGGGCGGTAAGTGAAGCAGGGATTGGCAAACGGGCGGGTTGCCATACCTTCAGGCACACCTTTGCCACTGAGCTGCTGAAACGTGGCAATGACATCCGTACCGTGCAGGATCTGCTCGGCCACGCGGATCTGCGCACCACCCAGATTTACACCCATGTGCTGGGCCAGGGCTTTGCAGGCGTACGCAGTCCGTTGGGTTAAAGGTCAGTAAGCGCTTACCATTCCAACTGAGCCCCGGTCTGATATTCGATCACCCGGGTCTCGAAGAAGTTCTTCTCTTTGCGCATGTTGGCTTGTTCGTCCAGCCAAGGCGACACGTTCTTGGCGCCGGGGAACGGTTCTTCCAGGCCGACGGTGCGGGCGCGGCGGTTGGCAACGAAGCGGAACTGTTCGCTGTGGTACTCGGCGGAGTAGCCGAGGATCGGGTCGCGGAGGATGTAGTCGGCGTAGGCTTTCTCGGCGGCTTCGGACTCGTCCCACATCTCCCGTACCGCTTTCGGGTCGAGGGTGATGTTCTCTTCTTCCAGGATCTGGTTCACCACTTTCAGGCCAAAGGAGAAGTGCATGGCCTCGTCCCGCAGGATGTACTGCAGCTGCTCGCCGGTGCCGCGCATCAGGCCGCGACGCTGCAACGCGAAAATGGGGCTGAAGCCGTTGTAGAACCAGCAGCCTTCAAACACCGCGGCGAAGAACAGGTAGGACATGATGAAGTCCTGCAGGTCGTCCGGGTTGCGCAGGTTCATGTCGGAGCGCATGGCGGCATCGAGGCGGCGGTTGGCCACCTGGATCTTCTGGTTGATCTCCGGCACCACCCGATAGCGGTTGTAGATCTCACTCTGGTCGAGGTTGAGGGTCTCGATGCAGTGCTGGTAGGTCCAGGTGTGCAGGGCTTCTTCGTAGACCTGGCGGGCCTGGTAGATCTGCAGTTCCGGGGCGCTCATTTTCTCCATCACCGCCAGGCCAATGTTGCGCATGGCGAGAATGTCGGAGGTGGTGAGGTAGGCCAGCACGTTCTCGTAGACGTGCTTCTCCGGCGCGCTCAGGCGGTGGTGGTAGTCGTGGACGTCCTGGGCCATGTTGATGTCCAGCGGGGTCCAGTGGTTCTTGTTGGCGTTCATGAAGTACTCCCAGGCCCAGGGGTACTTGAACGGTGCCAGCTGGTTGATGTCGGTCTCGCCGTTGATCACACGCTTGTCGTCAACGTTGACCGGGCGCGGGCCGTCGGGGTTGCCGGCTTGGGGTTGCTTGGGGGTGGAGTCGTCGTCCCAATCGAGCATGGTGGTGGTCCTCAGAATCTTGGTGTCGGCGTAGGCGATTTGGTTTTGGTGCCGGAACCGGTCTGCGAACCTTTTTCAGGACACGCCCGTGAATACGTCCCTGTAGGGCTCGACGCTGGCCGTCCATGGCCAGCGACGGTCCTGAAAAAGGTTCCCAGCCCGTTCCTCAGAACTGTTCAGTTACCTCAGTGAAAACAAACGGCTTACTGACAGGCCTCACAGTCCGGGTTGTCGATGGAGCACACCTGCGGGGCCGGGGCTGCCTGCACCGGGGCGGATTTCTCGGCGCCGGTGGCGCCCAGGGAGCGCAGGTAGTAGGTGGTTTTCAGGCCGCGTTCCCAGGCCAACTGGTACAGGGCGTCGAGCTTCTTGCCGGACGGCTCGGCCATGTACAGGTTGAGGCTCTGGGCCTGGTCCAGCCATTTCTGGCGGCGGGCGGCGGCTTCCACCAGCCAGCGGGCGTCCATCTCGAAGGCGGTGGCGTAGCGGGCCTTGATCTCGGCCGGGATACGCTCGATCTGCTGCACCGAGCCGTCGAAGTACTTGAGGTCGTTGACCATGACGTTGTCCCACAGGCCTTCGGCCTTGAGGTCGGCGACCAGGGACGGATTCACCACGGTGAACTCGCCGGACAGGTTCGATTTCACGAACAGGTTCTGGTACGCCGGCTCGATGGACTGGGACACACCGACGATGTTGGAAATGGTCGCGGTCGGCGCGATGGCCATGACGTTGGAGTTACGCATGCCGTGCTTGGCCACCAGCTCGCGCACCGGCGCCCAGTCCAGCTTCGCTTCGGTGTTAACGCTGAGGTCGCCGTCCTGGCGGGATTCCGCCAGCAGGTTGATGGAGTCGATGGGCAGGATGCCCTGATCCCACAGCGAGCCCTGGTAGGTCGGGTAGGCACCACGCTCGGCCGCCAGCTCGGCGGAGGCGCGGATGGCGAAGTAGCTGATCTGCTCCATGGCGAGGTCGGCGAATTCCACCGCTTCCGGGCTGGAGTAGGCCAGCTTGAGCTGATACAGGGCGTCCTGAAAGCCCATCAGGCCCATGCCCACCGGACGGTGCCGCAGGTTGGATTCGCGAGCCTGGGGCACGGCGTAGAAGTTGATGTCGATGACGTTATCGAGCATCCTCACCGCGGTGTTCACGGTTTGCTCCAGACGCTGCACGTCCAGCTCGCCATCCTTGATGTGGGCGGCCAGGTTGACCGAGCCCAGGTTACAGACGGCGATTTCCTCGGCGCTGGTGTTGAGGGTGATCTCGGTGCACAGGTTGGAGGAATGCACCACGCCCTGGTGCTGCTGCGGTGAGCGCAGGTTGCAGGGGTCCTTGAAGGTGATCCACGGGTGACCGGTCTCGAACAGCACAGTGAGCATCTTGCGCCACAGCTGCTTGGCCGGCAGCTTCTTGTGCAGCGGCAGTTCGCCGCGCTCGGCCATGGCCTCGTATTCCTCGTACCGGCTGCGGAAAGCGTTGCCGTAGAGGTCGTGCAGGTCCGGCACGTCGCTGGGGCTGAACAGGGTCCAGTCCTGGTCCCGGCGCATGCGCTCGATCAGCAGATCCGGCACCCAGTTGGCGGTGTTCATGTCGTGGGTGCGACGGCGCTCGTCACCGGTGTTCTTGCGCAGTTCGAGGAATTCCTCAATGTCCAGGTGCCAGCTTTCCAGGTAGGCACACACCGCGCCCTTGCGCTTGCCGCCCTGGTTCACTGCCACTGCAGTGTCGTTGACCACTTTCAGGAACGGCACCACACCCTGGCTCTTGCCGTTGGTGCCCTTGATGTGGGAACCCAGCGCTCTTACCGGCGTCCAGTCGTTGCCAAGACCGCCGGCCCACTTGGACAGCAGGGCGTTGTCCTTGATAGCACCGTAGATGCCTTCCAGGTCGTCGCTGACGGTGGTGAGGTAGCAGGACGACAGCTGGCTGTGCTGGGTGCCGCTGTTGAACAGGGTTGGCGTGGACGCCATGTAGTCGAAGGACGACAGCAGGTTGTAGAACTCGATGGCGCGGGCATTGGGGTCGTCTTCCCGCAGCGCCAGGCCCATGGCCACCCGCATGAAGAACACCTGGGGCAGTTCCAGACGGTCGCCGTTCCAGTGCAGGAAGTAGCGGTCGTACAGGGTCTGCAGGCCGAGGAAGCCGAACTGGTAGTCGCGCTCCGGAATCAGTGCCGCACCCAAGCGCTCCAGGTCGAACGCCGCCAGCGCCTCATCGAGCAGTTCGTAGCGGATGCCGGCGTGAACAAACGCGGTCAGGGCCTGGGGATAGACCGCCTTCAGGGATTCCTGCAGGGGCAGGTCGAGGGCAATGGCGGCCTCGACCCGCAGCTGTTCCAGCAGCAAGCGGGCGGTGACCTGGGAGTAGTCCGGCTCCTGCTCGATGTGACTGCGGGCCGTCATCACCAGCGCTGACAACACATCGGCCTCGGGAATGCCGTCATACAGGCCCTTGAGGGCCTCGTCCACCACCGAGGTGGCGTCGACGCCGTCCAGGCCCTCACAGGCCTGCTCCACCTGGTACTTCATCAGCCCCAGGTCCAGCGGTGCCACCTTGCCATTGGTCTGTTTCACGGTCAGGCTCGGGTGCGCTTCCACCGGGGCCTCGCGGCTGGCCCGCTCCTGGGCGTGGGCTTCGCGGTAGAGTACGTAGGCACGGGCCACTTTCTGCTCTTCGGCCCGCATCAGCGCCAGTTCAACGTGGTCCTGGATGTCTTCGATATGGACCTTGCCGCCGGCCTTGAGACGGCGGCTGATGGCCTGAATCACCTGCTCGGTCACCCGTGCAACGCTGTCGTGGATGCGGGCAGAGCCGGCCGCCTGATCGCCTTCCACCGCCAGGAATGCCTTGGTAACGGCGACGCTGATCTTGGCGGCGTCGAAGCTGACCAGGGTTCCGTTACGTTTGATAACCTGCAGGGAATCGGTGTTGAGCTGGGGATCGGCCGTGGCGGCGGACATGCTGTGTCTCCTGAGTGCGCGTTGAAAGTCCGTGACCTTCACGTCGGCAGGAGAGCGAGAGATGGGGCGAGCAACCGTGGTGGGGACATGAGCAGGGGGACAGATCTGAAATCTGTCCCCGACGACAAAGCTTTCCCCAGACAGGCTGCGACATCGGGCAGGGGACAGAGTTCAGATCTGTTCCCCAGCGGTATGCCCCCACTTCAATTCGACTCTGCTCACCTGTGACGCGAAGGTGCAGTTACTGAGCAATAAGCTCACTGTTCCTGGTGGTCTTCGGACTCAGGGGCAGGGTTCGTGATCGAACCGCCTTGCGGGGCGACTTCCCAACCGGTTGCGGTCAGTGTCTGGTGCCTGGCACCGTGCCTCGCTCGTTCCCCAATACCGCTGCGCGTCAGTTCCGGAGTCTCACCGGATTCCCGATACAGCGTGATCTGGCGTTGTGACTGGTGATTTCCTCACCGCTTTGGTTACGCCTTAATCACTATATCTGGTATCAAACCAAGAACAACAACACTATATACACCGATCATGACTTCAACAAGGCACTTTTCGGCAATCCACGGGTCAGTGCCCAAAACGGGGGAATCGGCATGAATCGAAACAAGGTGTTAGCAGCCCTGGCGATGATCATAAGCCTGGCTTTTGGATTGCCGGCCACGGCCGCGCCAGCGGAATTTTCCCGGCTCGATACCCTGGCGCCGGAGTGGATGCCCCTGACGTTCCCCAACATCGAGCGTCACAGCGAGTATCGGCTGGTACGCGATTCCCAGGGCACCCAGGTGGTGGAAGCCCGCACCGATGGCGGTGCCTCTGGCCTGATCGCCCGCCTGGACCTTGACCCCGGCGAGCAGCTGATCCTGCGTTGGCGCTGGAAGGTGAGCAACGTTTACCAGGCCGGCGACGCCCGCCGCAAAGACGGTGACGACTACCCCGCGCGGCTCTACGTGGCGTTCCGGTTCGAGGACGAACACGCCGGCTTCTTCGAGCGCCTCAAGCGCGGCACCGTCAAGGCGCTGTTCGGGGAGGAACTGCCGGGCAATGCCCTCAACTACATCTGGGCCAACCGGCTACCGCAGGGCCGGATGGTGGCCAACCCCTACACCGACCAGACCATGATGGTGGCGGTAACCAGCGGCCGGGAACGGGTGGGACAGTGGGTGACGGTGGAACGGGACCTGGTGGCGGATTACCGCCAGGCCTTCAGCAAGGCGCCGCCACGGATCGTCGGTATCGGCATCATGTCGGATGCCGACAACACCGGTGACTCAGCCACCGCCTGGTACGGCGACATTGAACTGATTACACCCTAGAAGGCCAAGAGAAAAAGTAACCACTCACTCGCTAAGGGCGGGGAAGCCGGGCAACAGATAACTTTGACCCCGGGTCACCGGTGGCGGTACCTCGTTGCGCTCGGCCAGGCGTCGGTAGGCGTCGTCGAACCGGCGCCGGATGCGTTCTGCCCCCGGGCTCTGGCGGGAGAACAGCCAGGCGGTGTAGCGGGTGCGCAGCGGGTGCTCGCGCAGGCCCTCAATGTCGTAATCCGCCATCACTTCACGAATCGGAAACTGGTAATCCAACAGGTAGTGACCGCGATTGCGCTCCAGCATGTACAGCGCCGCCAGGTGATTGGGAGCGTAAGACACCCGGATGTTGTCGGATTGCTCCAGGTAATCCACCAGACCACCGTAAGTGTAGCCGGAGATGAGGATCAGGATCTGTTCGTTGAAGGTCTCGAAGCGGGTGACCGGCGGCGTGTCCCGGAGCGACCAGGCCGACAGCTTGACCGGGATCGGCGTCACCGCGCTTTCCAGCACATAGCCCTGCAGTTCCGGGACTTCCGTCAGCCCTGGCCACAGGTCGATCACGCCGTTCTTGAGATAGAAATAGGTGCGGGAGATGGGCAGGTAGACGAACTCCACCTGGTAGCCGGCCTCGGCTGCCACCTTTCGGGTCAGCTCAATGAAGCTGCCCGCCGCGCGGCGGTTGCCGTTCTGGTATTCCAGCGGCGGGAACTCCACATAGCCGATGCGCAGCACCCGGTCTTCGCTCGCCAGTCCCTGGGCGGGCAGGCAGAACCATAGCAGCAGCAGGGGTAACCACCCCCAACGGCCCGTCTGCCTGTTGTCCACGCCACTGATCACCGTCCGCTCCTGCTGCTGGTACTGCCTGCGCCATTGTGAAACCGGAGGGTATCAGATCAGGCCAACAATACCCCCGACTGGGTCAAACTTCCGTGACCACGATGCGTCAAGTTTTACACTCACCTCAGCGTAACACCAACAGCGGTGTGGTGGAGGTTTTCAGCATGTTGGTAGTGGTACTGCCCATGAACAACTGACGAATGCGGCTGTGGCCATAGGCCCCCATCACCATCAACTCGATGTCGTGCTCCTGTTGGTACTGGTGCAGCGCCTGTTCCACGTCGCCGGGGCGGATCGCCAGGTGGATCTCGGTCTGCAGCGGCGCCAGCACCTGCTCCGCCTGCTTGAGCTGCTCCCACTGATCGTTGGTGTCAGCCCCGACCATCACCAGGTGCAGGGGAAAATCGCGGAACAGCGGGCTCTGGGCCAACATCTCCAGCCCCTTGCGGGTGGTCGGGCTGCCGTCAAAGGCCAGCATGGCGCTGCGGGGTTCGCGGTACTCGTCCGGCACCAGCAGCACCGGCCGGTGGACCTGACGCAGCACGGTCTCCAGCTGGCTGCCAATGTGGACATCCCGATCGGTACTGCTTTCACCGTGCAGCCCCATCACCAGCAGACGGGTGCTGTCCTCGATCGCCAGCAGGGAGTCGGCCAGATCACCGTGGCGCTGGCGTTGGTGGATGTCAGTGACACCGAACGCCTGCGCCCGCTGTTCCGCCGCCTGCAACATGTGGTGGCCCTGTTCCAGCGCCAGTTTGCCCCGGCGCTGGTCCAGCTCCGCCAGTTCCTCCAGCAGATGCTCACGGGTACCCAGGCCAATGCTGCCGGCCAGGTCGGTTTCCGCCGGATAGCGGTCCTGGTCCAGTACGTGGAACAGCGTCAGCGGCGCGTCCAGGCGCCCACTGGCCCAGGCAGCGTAGTCACACACCGCCGGCGCGGCCCGGGAACCATCGATACAGCCTACTACTTGCTTCATCGTTACCTCGCTACCTCAATCCCTGTTGTCGGTGTCGGCAGGCTCAATGGCCCATCAGCTGTTCAACGCCTTCGGGCTTGTCGTGCACCCCGAAGCGGTCAACGATGGTGGCGCTGGCCTCGTTCAGGCCAATCACCTCGACATCGGCCCCTTCACGGCGGAACTTGAGCACCACCTTGTCGAGGGCGCCGACGGCGGTGATGTCCCAGAAATGGGCCCGGCTGAGGTCTATCACAACACGATCCACCCCTTCCTTAAAGTCGAAGGAGGACAGGAATTTCTCCGACGAGCTGAAGAACACCTGGCCCACCACGGTGTAACTGCGGCTGCGGCTGGCTTCGTCCAGGTCGGATTTGACCAGCATGAAGTGGCCCACCTTGTTGGCGAAAAACATCGCCGCCAGCAGTACGCCGGCAAACACCCCAAACGCCAGATTGTGGGTTGCCACCACCACAATCACCGTGACAATCATCACGATGTTGGTGGATATCGGGTGTTGTTTGAGGTTGCGGAAAGAATCCCAGCTGAAGGTACCGATGGACACCATGATCATCACCGCCACCAGCGCCGCCATCGGGATCTGTACCAGGATGTCATCAAGCACCACCACCATGATCAGCAGCACAATACCGGCGGTGAGGGTGGACAGCCGGGTGCGGCCACCGGACTTCACGTTGATGATCGACTGGCCGATCATTGCACAGCCAGCCATGCCGCCGAGCAGGCCGGCGCCGATGTTGGCGATGCCCTGGCCGCGACACTCGCGGTTGCGGTTGCTTTCGGTATCGGTGAGGTCGTCAACGATGGTGGCAGTCATCAGCGACTCCAGCAGCCCAACCACCGCCATCGAGGCGGAGTACGGCAGCACGATCCACAGCGTCTCCAGGTTCAGCGGAACGTCCGGGAACAGGAAGATCGGCAGGGTCGACGGCAGCTCACCGAGATCGCCAACGGTGCGGATATCGAGGTTGAGGAACACCGCCACGATGGTCAGCAGGATGATGCACACCAACGGCGACGGCAGCACCCTGCCCACCACCGGCACGTACGGGAACAGGTAGATGATGCCCAGGCCAGCGGCGGTCATGGCGTAGACGTGCCAGGTGACGCCGGTCAGCTCCGGCAGCTGGGCCATAAAGATCAGGATCGCCAGGGCGTTGACGAAGCCGGTCACCACCGAGCGCGAGACGAAGCGCATCAGCTCCCCCAGCCGCAGGTAGCCGGCAAGAATCTGCAGCACCCCGGTGACGATGGTGGCCGCCAGCAGGTACTGCAGGCCGTGGTCTTTCACCAGATCCACCATCAGCAGGGCCATGGCGGCGGTGGCCGCGGAGATCATGCCGGGACGGCCGCCGGCGAAGGCGATTACCACGGCGATACAGAACGATGCGTAAAGCCCCACTTTGGGGTCGACGCCGGCAATGGTGGAGAACGCAATGGCCTCGGGAATCAGGGCCAGGGCCACAACAATGCCGGAGAGCAGGTCGCCGCGAATGTTCGACAACCACTCGGTTTTGATGGTTTTCATCATGAGGAATCCGGAAAAATCAGTGTGCTAGAGACGACAATGCCCGCGCCTGGTCACGAAACAACCAGGGCGGGCAACTGGGACGGGGGATTTTAAATCATCTGGATGACACTAAACAGGCCAACCGTGCCCATCACCACCGTATACGGGAACGCCATCACCACCATGCGACCGTAGGACAGTCGCACCAGCGGCGCAATGGCGGAGGTCAGCAGGAACAGGAACGCCGCCTGGCCGTTGGGGGTGGCCACGCTGGGCAGGTTGGTGCCGGTGTTGATCGCCACCGCCAGGTTCTGGAAGTGCTCGGTGGTGATGGTGCCGGCATCCAGCGCCTGCTTGACCTCGCTGATGTACACCGTGGCCACAAAGACGTTGTCACTGATCATCGACAGCACGCCGTTGGCAACAAAGAACCAGGCCGGCTGGCTGCTTTCCGGCAGGCTCAGCACCAGATCGATGATCGGCTTGAACAGGTGCTGCTCGTGGATCACCGCCACGATGGCGAAGAACACCACCAGCAGCGAGGTGAATGGCAGCGACTCCTGGAACGCCTTGCCGATCTGATGTTCATCGGTGACCCCGGTAAAGGCGGTGATCAGGATAATCACCAGCAGCCCGATCAGTCCCACCTCGGCCAGGTGGAAGGCCAGCCCGATCACCAGCACCACGGCCGCCAGCGCCTGCACCCACAGGGCCGCCTGGTCTGCCTTGGTGCGCTTGGAACGCTCGTTGTCGGCGAATTCCTCCAGCACCTGGCGTACCGGCTTGGGCAGGCGGGTGCCATAGCCGAACCAGCGCAGCTTCTCCAGCAGCCAGCAGGTGATCAGCCCCGCCACCAGCACCGGCAGGCTCACCGGCGCCATGCTCTGGAAGAACTCAACAAAGTCCCAGCCCACCACCTTGGCAATCAGCAGGTTCTGGGGCTCGCCGACCATGGTGGCCACGCCGCCGAGGGCGGTACCGATGGCGCCGTGCATCAGCAGGCTGCGCAGGAAGGCGCGGAAGTTTTCCAGGTCTTCCCGGTGCAGCTCGATCACACCGTCATCACTGAGGGCGTTGTGGTCCTTGTGGTGGTAGCCTTTGCCGGACGCCACCTTGTGGTAAACCGAGTAAAACCCCACCGCCACCGAGATGATCACCGCGGTGACCGTCAGCGCATCGAGGAAGGCCGACAACAGTGCCGCGGCACAACAGAACAGCAGCGACAGCGCTGACTTGGAGCGTACCCCCACCAGGATCTGGGTGAACGTCACCAGCAGCAGGTCTTTCATGAAGTAGATCCCCGCCACCATGAACATCAGCAGCAGGATCACCGGAAAGTTGGTGAGCACCTCGTGGTACACCGCCTCCGGCGTGGTCATGCCGATCAGCAGGGATTCCACCGCCAGCAGGCCACCGGGCAGCAGCGGATAGCACTTCAACGCCATGGCGAGGGTGAAGATGAACTCGCCGACCAACACCCAGCCGGCAACACCGGGACCGAAGGTCCAGACGATCAGGGGATTGGCGATCAGAAACAGAATGATCACCTGTTTGTACCAGGTGGGCGCATTGCCCAGGAAGTTGGCGGCAAAACCGCCCATAACGGTGGATGGCATGATCAATTCACTTGAACAACTGACGAAGGGCGTGGGCATGGTAGCAGATCCCCTGGCCACTTTCTGGCCAGTTGGCTATAAATCAGTACAAAAGAACGACGCTGTTGTCGGTTCGGACGCGTCCGGAACGCCAGGCCAAAGGTCGTAGTTCATCCACCGGGTCCCCGGCTCACGGTGACCCATCGGCAGGACGTTGCAGCCAGTCCCGGGGCGATGGTCGGCGGCGTTCGGGCGCTGGAAAATTCGCCAGAATCGACCATGCTGAGAGGATCGTGGCAATTTCGCTCGTCGGCGATGCAAGGAGTGCAGAATCGTGAGAGCCCTATCTGAGATGGACCGTAACGCTCGCCAGCAGTTACTGATGTTGTGCGTCCCGCTAACCGGTCTGATCCTGCTGCTGACCTGGCTGACCTACCACCAGAACCACCAGCACGCGCACTTAGTGACAGATGCCGATGCCTACCGCACCTTGACCGAGCTACGTACCCAGCTCAAAGATGCCCTGGCAATTCCAATCCGTGATCTTTCTGGCATCGCCCAGACCCCACTGGCCCGTTCGGCACTGGAGGCACCCACCCTGGCTGAGCAGAAAGCCCTGTTCGCCCAGGCGCTATATCCGTTGATCTACCAGAATCCAAACTACTTTCAGGTTCGCTGGATACAGGATACCGGCCACGAAGGTGTACGCATTGATATCGGTCAGGGGGAGGAAATAATCCAGCGCACACCCGAGGACCAACTGCAGGACAAAAGCCCTCGATCCTATCACCACGCAGTCATGGCTCTAGCTCCATTTCAGCTCCATATCTCAGAGCCAGACCTCAATCGCGAACAAGGGAGACTGGAACGTCCATTACGGCCCGTACTGCGGGTCGCACTACGGCTGCCAGCTTATCAGGGTCGGGATAACGGCTATCTGATCATCAATGTGGAGGCAAACAATCTGCTGGCCAGCATCGCTGAGCTTGGCCAACTGAACGGGTTTGAGGTAATGGTAACCAGCTCTCAAGGCGACTGGATACTGCATCCGGACCCCACAGTTACCTGGGCCTCATTCCGTGACCACGACAATAATGTTGCCCAGACCAACCCGGAGTTGTGGCAGGCACTGGCAATCGACTCCGACAGCGATCTTGAGCTGGATTCTGGCCACTGGTATCTGAGCCATATCACTCCTGATGCTAAGGGCCGGGGCGGAGCCACTGTGAAACAGGCTCCAACCCTGACCCTGCTGTTACGTGAATCCACTGAGTTGCTGGCTGGCTACCACCAGAATGCTCTGCAGCAGGCTGCCCTGGTGTTCTTCATTCTGCTGGCACTATTCTCACTGCTGTCAATGCTGTTCTACCGCCGCTTACACCAAGCCGTACAATTGCGTAATCGGCTTACTCGCAATGCGGAGGAACTGACCGACAACATTCAGTTTATAAACGCCCTTACCAATGCCCTGCCTGGTCTGGTGGCATTCTGGGACACCAACGAGCGCTGCGAATACGCCAACGGAACCCATCATAAATGGCTTGACCTGGACCCGGACACCATGAAAGGGATGAGCCTGCACAATGTATTTGGCGCAGAGGCCTATCAGAAGTGCCAACCGCAGATCGATGCTGTGATGAAAGGAGAAAAGCAAGCCGTTGAGCTGGTGTTAGCCACTCGACAGGGCTCCCGCACGGTGTTGCTCAACTTACTGCCACTATTCAACCCCGTAGGGCTGATCAAAGGCTTCATATCCCTGGTAACAGACATTTCTGAGATTGTTCAGGCTCGGGAAACCTTAAGTGCACTGAATACCGCTCTCAAACAACGGACGGAAAGTGCCGAAAACGTCGCCCGGGTCAAGAGCGCCTTCCTGGCCAACATGAGTCACGAAATCCGCACCCCAATGAACGCCATCCTAGGGCTGCTGACGGTGTTAGCAGATTCCGGCCTCAATACTCGGCAGCAGGACTACGTCAACAAGATCTCCGGCGCCGGTAACGCCCTGCTACAGGTGCTGAACGACATCCTCGACCTGTCCAAGCTGGAAGCCGGCAAACTCAACGTGGTGGAGGAGCCGTTTTCCATCGAGCAGGTGATCCGCAAATCGGTGCAACTGTTCGAGCTGGGCTTCTCCAAGAAGGGGCTGGAACTGCTGGTGTGGATTGACCCGGCCCTGCCCCGCACCGTGATTGGTGACGACCACCGGCTGGGCCAGGTGCTCAACAATCTGCTCGGCAATGCCCTGAAATTCACCGAGAGTGGCACCGTGGAACTGGCGGTGCGCCTGGAAAAACCGGGCAACCAGGTCAACCATGTCCGCTTTTCGGTGAGGGACACCGGCATTGGCATTCCACCGGGAAAACAGGCCGATCTTTTTGAGGCCTTTGACCAGGCCGACACCTCCACCACCCGCAAGTACGGTGGTTCCGGCCTGGGGCTGGCGATATGCAAGAGCCTGGTGCGGTTAATGGGGGGGGATATCTCGGTGGCCAGCAAGCCGGACGAGGGCAGTGAGTTCCATTTCACCCTGCCAATGCAGGTGGAAACCACCGAACCGGCCTGGCAGAACCACCAGCTGCGGGTACGGCGGGTGCTGCTGGTGGAAGACAACGACGCCACCGCCCAGTTGATGTTGTCCTACCTCAATACCTGGTCGGTGCATTGCGATCACGCCCGTACCGCGGAGGATGGTCTGGCCCGCTACCTGCGCGCACTGGATACCCATGAACAGTACGACACCCTGCTGGTGGACTGGATACTACCTGGTAAGGACGGAGTCTGGCTCTACAACAGCCTGCAGGAGTACGCCCGCACCACCGGCTCCAACATCCACCCGATGGTGATCATGGTTACTGCCCATAAACAGGAAGACCTGCTGCAGGCACTGGAGCGAGAGGTCCGCCAGGATGACGACCACCCCTCGGTTCTGACCAAACCCGTGACACCGTCTGCGCTGTTCAACAGCCTCAATGGCGTGCACACTTTTGGCCGCAGCGACCACAACGACAGCCGCCCCGGTATCGTGGTGCCCGACCTGGGCACCCTGCAGTCGCTGGTAGCCGGCAGCCGCATCCTGCTGGTGGAGGACAACGAGCTGAACCAGGAAGTGGCGCTGTCCATGCTCGCCAAGCTGGGGCTCTCCGCGGACACCGCTGGCAACGGCATCGAGGCGCTGGAGTACCTTGAACACCAGCACTACGACCTGGTGCTGATGGACCTCCACATGCCGGACATGGACGGCTATGAAGCCACCCGCAAGATCCGCGAGCAGTACGCCTACTACGACCTGCCGGTGGTGGCGATGACCGCCGCGGTGTTCGAGGAAGACGTCAAACAGGCCAAGGCGGCCGGCATGAATGACCACATCGGCAAGCCGCTGGATTTCCAGGTGGTGACCTCGGTGCTGTGCCATTGGCTCAACCGCGACGGCCAGACCGCGGTGACCCCGATGCTGCCGGATATCGATCCGGATACCCGCATTGGTCTGCCCGGTGCCCTGCAGTTCAGTGAGCAGGAAATCCTTACCCGCTTCCAGGGCGACCAGGAGCTGGTATTGCGGCTGCTGCAGAGCTTTGTGCGGCAGTACCGGTCCGGCTGTCCACAGCTGCCGGCCGAAGGTGAGGACCGCAAGCCCCTGCACCAGTTCCTTCACACCCTCAAGGGGTCCGCTGCCACCCTTGGACTGTACGAACTCTCTCAGTTGGCCGAATCCGCCGAGAAACAGTTCAAAGAGGGCGAGCAGGTTGAGCTGGACTCACTGAGGCAGGCGCTGGAGCAGGCAGTCACCGAAATCGCCGACTGGCTCGCAGAGCAGGAGCCACCAACCAAGGCCAATTCGAAAGAGGATGGCCAAGCGGCCGAAACCGGCGCGATCCAGCAGGAGCTGCAGGCGATCCAGGAAACCATTGCCCGCTCCCGGCTGCCGTCCCAGGAGGACATTGACCGACTGCGCAACTACGTCAATCACCCGGACCTCGGTGAGCGCTTCCGCACCCTGCTGATGGAGCTGGACGAATTCCGCTACCAGTCGGCGATGGTGACGCTGTCGGAAATCGAACGTCAAATCGTGTGAACTTTCGCCAACTGGCTTGGAATTAGCCTAAGGCGTTCTACACTGAAACGAGTCACATTCAATGAGCTTCTGAACCCCCGATACCTCTTCAGATCGGTTCAGGGGCTCCCTACGGAAGGACCAGGACGTCTCTCAGGAGAGTGCATCCATGGATCGGAAGACGCTGTTGCAAAAACCGCTGTTGCTGTTGGTTGATGACGAGCCCAACAACCTTCGTGTACTCGCCGAAGCCCTGCGTTTTGATTATGAGATCGCCATCGCCACCAGCGGCGCCGGCGCCCTGCAGTTCCTTGAGAACGACACCCTTCCCGACCTGATCCTGCTGGACGTGATGATGCCCGGCATGGACGGTTACGAAGTCTGCCAGACCCTGAAGCAGCACCAGGAGTGGAACCGCATCCCCATCATCTTCGTGACCGCCGCTACCGACAGCGCGTCGGAGCAGCGCGGCTTCGAGATGGGCGCGGTTGACTACATTCACAAACCCTTTGACCGGGCAGTGGTATTGGCCCGCATCCGCTCCCACCTGTCAGTGCACGGTATGATGGACCGTCTCAGCTATACTGCCTCCCGGCTGGACGCCTCCATCGCCCAGGAGATGGAGCACGTCAGTACTGCCAGTAAAACGCTCAATCCGCAGATGCTGCTGATGGACGCGGTGTTCGATCAGGCGATGGAAGGCATCACCGTCACCGATGGCGAGGGGTGTATTCGTGCTGTGAATCCGGCGTTTACCCGGATCACCGGTTACGCCCCGGAAGACGTGGTCGATAAGGACCAGGATACCCTGCGACAATCGCTGAAGCGCTCGGAGTTCTCCGCCGAGGTGTGGGAGCGGGTGCGCAAGACCGGTCACTGGCAGGGGGAGCTGATCAACCGTCGCCACAACGGCGAAACCTATCCGGAGCTGCGCACCATCCACGCGGTGTCCAATCCCGCCGAAGGGGTGACCCATTACGTCTCGGTGTTCAGCGACATTTCCGCCACCAAGCAGAAACAGAGCACCATCGATTTCCTCACCTGGTACGACGCCCTGACCGCCCTGCCCAACCGCCTGCTGATGCTGGAGCGGCTGGAAACCGCCATGCAGATGTGCCAGACCAGCCAGTTGACCTCCGCGGTGATGATCCTCGACATCGACCGCTTCAAGGCCATCAACGAATCCATGGGCCTGGAGGTGGGCGATCGGGTGCTCCGTGCCTTTGCTGACCGCCTCAGCCAGTTGATGTGCAATGGTGAGACCATTGCCCGTATCGACGGCGACAAGTTTGCGGTGCTGCTGCCACCGAGCCATGCCAGCAAGACCCAGAAGGCCAACCGGGCACTGGAAGTGGCCACCGAACTGCAGGAAGCCATGGCCCGCTCCCTGACCATCGAAAACCAGGACATTTCCCTCAGTGTGACGGTCGGCATCACCCTGCTGCCGGGCACCACCTCGGAGCTGGCGGCGGATGCCCTGCGCAACGCCGAAACCGCCCACCACAAGGCCAAACTGGAACAGGCCGGCTCCATCGTGTTCTTCAGCGAGCGCATGGGGCTGGATGCCATGGAGCGGTTCTACACCGCCCAGGCCCTGCGCCATGCGGTCGGTAACGGCGAATTGCGGATCTACCTGCAATCGCAGTGCGACACCGACGGCAAGCTGGTGGGCGCAGAAACCCTGCTACGCTGGGAACACCCGGATCGGGGGCTGGTATCCCCCACCACCTTCATTCCACTGGCGGAGTCCACCGGTTTCATCACTACGCTGGACCGCTGGGTCATTGACCAGATGCTGGAGATGATCCACCAGCACCAGGGTGAACTGGGGGACCTGCGCTTCGCCATCAATATCAGTGCCGACCACTTTGCGCGGGAGGATTTCGTTTCCCACCTGATCACCGGCCTGCACCACCACCGCCTCAGCGGTCATCACCTGACCCTGGAACTCACCGAGAGCGTGATGGTGCAAGAGCTGCGGTTGCTGGTGAGCAAACTACGGGCGCTGGCGGGCCTGGGCATTGAGGTGTCCATTGACGACTTCGGTACCGGCTATTCCAGCCTCAGCTACCTGCAGCACCTGCCCATCCAGGAACTCAAGATCGACCGTTCCTTCACCCAGGACATCGGCGGTAACCAGAGCGGACGCGCCATCGTCTCCATGATCCACAACATGGCGGCGGAACTGAACCTGCGCACGGTGGTGGAAGGGGTGGAAACCGAGGAGCAGTGGCAGTACCTCAAGCACTACCCCAACACCGTGGTGCAGGGCTACTACTTCAGCAAGCCCCAACCCATGGACGTCTGGCTGGCGACCAACCTCAATGGCAAGTCGCGGGCCCGGCACTCGGCCTGAGCCCGCATCCCCACTCCCCTATTCGGTCTTGAAGCGGGCCACCAGCTGGGTCAGGCGGGCATTGAGCTCGGCCTGGCGGGCACTCAGCCCAGCCACTTCCCGCGACACCCCGGTGACGTGGTTGGCGGAATCGTTGATGTTGACGATGTTCTGGTTGATGTCCTCTGTCACCAGATGCTGCTCTTCCGCCGCGCTGGCGGTCTGGGTGGTCATGTCGCGTATCTTCTCCACCGCCTCTTCAATGCGGTCAAAGGCCTGCAGCGCCTCGGCGGTTAACGCTACCGCTTCTTCGGACTGGCGCGAACTGCGCTCCATATTGGCGGACACGTCCTTGGTGCGGTTCACCAGCTGACTGAGAATCTTGTTGATCTCCTCGGTCGAGCTTTGGGTGCGTTGGGCCAGGCTGCGGACCTCGTCGGCCACCACCGCGAATCCCCGTCCCTGTTCACCGGCCCGGGCCGCCTCAATGGCGGCATTGAGCGCCAGCAGGTTGGTCTGCTCGGCAATGTCCTGAATGGTGGATAGGATGTTGTTGATGTTGCCGGTTTCCTTCTCCAGCTCCAGGATCACCGAGTTGGACGACTTGATGCTCTCCCCCAGGGCCTCCACGCCGGCGGCACTGCGGTTGATCACATCCTTGCCGGCACTGGTGGCCTCCATGCCGTTCTCCGACACCGAAGCGGTGTCCACACAGTTCTTCGCCACTTCGTTGGCCGCCGCCGCCATCTCCGTCACCGCGGTGACAATCTGCTCAATGGAACCCAGCTGCTGGCTGGCGTTGTCGGACAGGTCCGCCGATTTGCCACTGGTGTCCGCCGACACCGCGTCCATGTCGTGGGCAGTGGACTTGATGTCCTGGATCATGGTCTGGGTCGACTCGATGAACTGGTTGAACCACTGCGCCAGTTCGCCGGCCTCGTCGCGGCTGGCCACCGGAATCCGCGTGGTCAGATCGCCTTCGCCCTCAGCGATGGTCTTGAGGTTGTCCTTCACCGAGTTGATCGGCGTGACAATGCGATTGGCGATGTACAGGCCCAACACCCCGAACAGCACCACCAGCACCAGGCTGACGATGGCGGTGGTCATGCCCACGTCGCGGGCGCTGGCAAAGATCTCGTCTTTCTCCATCAGGCCCACGAACTTCCAGCCCAGGGCCTCGGAATGATAGACATTGGCCATGTAGTCGACGCCGTCGATGCTGAACTCAATCACCCCGGACTCGGTGGCGTCGATCAGGCCGAAGTAGTCTCCCTCCAGTTCGGTCAGCGACTGGAAGTTGTTTTCCGGATTGCCGCCATCCACCAGGATGTTGCCGCTGCCCTCAACGATGATCAGGTAGCCACTGTCGCCCAGACGTATCTGCTGCACCATGTCGGTCAGGGATTTCAGCGACACGTCGATCGCCACCACGCCACCGAAATCTCCCTGGCTGTTGCGGTAGCCCTTGAGCACCGACACATAGACGGCGTCGTCCGGCTCCCAGTAGTAGCCATCCCGGCGGGCGATCTGGTAGCTGGCCTGCTTGCCGATATCAAACCAGGGTTCGGTGCGCGGGTCCCAGTCACCATAGTCGGCGGTGCCAGGCCATTCCAGGTAGCCACCATCCTTCTCGCCCATGTAGACGTAACCCAGCATCGGGTTGTTGTCTCCGATGGCGCTGAACAGGTCGAAGATGGCCTCTTCACGGCCGCCATTCCGGCGGGCCACCAGGGACGGTTTACGGCCCTCACCAAAATACTTGGTGATCGGTCCGGCATTGGTGTTGGTCACCGCACTGGCTTCGGCCATGAACGAAACGTTGTAGCCAATCACATCGAAGAAGTTCTCGAACGATTGGTCAACGATGGAAATATCGGTGGTGCTGGTGTTGAGGAAGTCGGCTTCGGCCTGCTCAATCACGTTGTTGATGGTGATCAGCGAAACAATCAGCACCGGCAACAGGGTGGTGGCCAGAAAGGCCGACAGCAGCTTGGTCTTTATCTTCATTCAGGGAGTCTCCTGTAGAGATCGCCGTGGCTTGGCACAACGGAGGTACGCTGGCGTGCGAAGACTAAGTGTGTGTTTGTATGAAGGATATACGAGGATTTCCAACTTGCCCGTGGATTCGCCGGCATTCGTTCATTGCGCAAGCATCAGGAATCAATATGACATTTCGATGACAGACTACCCGCCATGGGACTGCAGGATGGATGGGTTCTGGCTGGCCAGTTTGCGCTGGCAATGGCCATTGATGGTCTCCAGCTGATGGATGCGTTCCCGCTGCTGTCGGCGCTGCCACTGCAGCATCTGTTCCAGCCGTTCGAGCTCCGCTTCCAGGGTATTGAGCTCATCGCCTGAAATCGGGTCAATGGATTCGCCCGCGGCGGTCATTCCGCGTACCCGGGAGACCATCCGCGCGATTCGGGTGACGACGAAATGGCCCAATAACAGGGAGATAAACGCCGCCAGCGTCATTTCGATCAGTCCCAGCATCAGGCTCTTGTGGCGTAACTCGAGCAGGGCCGCGTTCTGACCCGTGAGGTCCAGCCCCACCTCAATGACGCCAAAATCCAGGCCTGCCCTGCCGATGTCCTGACGGGTCATGAACACATCCGGCAATGCCTCGCCAGGCTGCCAGGACCGGAATGGCTGTAACAGCGCCTGGGAATCCCCGGCCTGAGCCAGCAATACCCCCTGGTAATCGGTGATACGCACAAAGGCCGTGCCCGGCGTAGAAGCAATCTGCTCGGCGTACTGCCGTAACGCCGGCACATTGCGAGCGACCACATCATCACTGGCCACGGCGGCAAACACTTCAACGATGGAGCGGGCATGCCGGTCGATTTCACCGGAGAACGACGTTTCGATGAACTGGAAGATGGACCACAGCATCACTGCCAGCATCGTCAGCTCGACCAGCCCAATACCCAGCACGGCTTTATAGCCCAGGGAATGACGCCACTTCATGAGCTAACCTCCAGCGTGTGATCGGTCGAAACCGTGCTCCAGTGTGTCAGGATCTCAGCCAGGAAATCGCTGAACAGCATGGGCTTGTAGGCAAAGAATCCCTGCACCAGCGACCCACCCATGGCCCGGACCAGATTCCACTGGGCCTCATTCTCCACACCTTCCACCACACTCTTCAGGAAGCCCTGCTCCGCCATGGCAATGATGGAGCCCAGGAACCGGGCCTTGGCCGCACTGTGCTCAATGCCCTGAACGAAGCAGCGATCAATCTTCAACCGGTCAATCTTCAACTCCCGCACATACTCCAGAGAGGAATGCCCGGTCCCAAAATCGTCCAGTGCAAAGCCTACCCCCGCCTGTGAGAGGCGCTGGATCAGCTCATTGATCCGGCCGAAATTCAGCGCGGCATTGTCTTCGGTAATCTCCATGCACAGGCAGGACGCCGGTATGCCCGCATCCAGCAGCAGCGAACGCACGTCGGTCTCCAGCTCGTCGGCCAGCATCGCGGGGTTGAGGTTGATCGACAGGGTGCCCTGAAACCCAAGGTCGGTGTAGAGCTGCCGGGTTTCCATCGCGACCTGACGGAACAGCCATCGTCCCAGCTGGCGACCGAGCCCGAAGCGCTCACACAGTTCCACCACCCGGTTGGGCGGTACCGGACCCAGTTCCTCCTGCCATGCCCGCAGCAGCACTTCCGCGCCGCGGATGTCCTTGATGTTACCGGTGCTGACAATGGGCTGATACACCAACGACAGCGACAGCGATGACGGTTCGTCCGCCAGGAAGCGAACCAGGCCGGCATGCACCAACCGTTCTTCCATCAGCTGCTTGCGCAGGTCCTGGTTGTTGATGCAGTGATCCAGACCCTGACGCTCCGCCTGGGCCAGACACCGCTGGGCCTGCTGATAACGATCCTGCCAGTCCAGGGTTGGACCCGCGCCAGCGGGATCGATACCGAAGATGCCACGCACCGGAAGCACAGCATCGTGCACCATCCAGTCAAAATGCACACTGGCAAGTAACTGACGCACCAGCTGTCCGGTGTCTCCCGTGTGTACAAAGATCACGAACTCCGATGGCGACAGCTGGACCAGTTGAAACGAGTACAGCTCCAGGCCCACCTTCAGGCGGTCGATAAAGGTATGGGTCAGATCGGCGGCGTAGTCGGTGCCGTATTCACTGAGCACCACCCGATAGTCGCGGATTTCGCAGGCAATAATCGCCTGCCCCACGTCCACCGACTGCAGCACCTGGAGGTAGTTGGCGTTTGGCAACCCGGTCTGCTGATCGATGCGGGACTGCCGGCGAATGTAGATCAACGCAAACGCCAGATAGCAAAGGATCACCGCCACCACAACCAGGGTCAGCACTGACAGCAGCGACAGCCGCTCCCGCGATGCCTGCACCTGATCCATCAGCAAGCCGGTTTCATCGCCAACGAAGTTATCCACCACCAACTGTTGCAACGCCAGACGCTGCGGCTGCCATTGCATGGTCAGCGTGTCCCAGTCGGAACGCTGGCCACTGACCAGGGCCATCAGCGGCGTTTCCATGGCGCGCAACTGGCTAAACAGCGAACGCAGCCTGGATTCGTTGTCGCTGTGGTTGCGGGTCGGTGCCGATTCCCGGCTCTGGAGCAGATAGTCGTACCGGCTCCAGAGAATGTCGTACTGCAGCAGCAGCTGATCCTGATCGGCGGCAACGGTGGTCATGGATCTCAGCTCGTGGCCAAACTCATCCGCCTCATGGCCCAGCTGGGCCAGGTTCCAGGACGCCATGCGCAGCTCTGCCAGAGACACCGACTGCAGTTCCTGATCCTGGCGATAGGTGTGGAAACTGGCCCCCAGCAGCAACACCAGAGCCACAAACAGGGTGACGACCACCGGCCGGGAGAATACCCGCTGGGCAGCGGATCGGGATCCCATGGCCGCTTACTTCAGTTCGATGGCAGCAAGCTGCCAGACCATATAACGGTGGTACTGGGGATCGTCCAGCTCCGGACGTTCTGTCAGAGGCAGCATGATCCAGAACGGTCCACGCTGGCGCACTGACATGGCTGCGCCATTACGGCGGGTGGCAACGATCGCATCGAGATCCAGAACAGAATTCACTGACCCGCTCACGCTGTAATCATTCAGGGCACGGAACGTCACCTCCTGATGTCCTTCAACCCCAAGGGCTTCCAGCACCCGACGCAGGGACGGACCACTAAAGGTCACCTTGCCCTCATAGTACGGCGTTTCGGTTTCGATGACGGTCTGGGGAAATGCCTCCAGTTCGGAACGCACCAGCGTCAGGCTACCCGAGGCATCGGAGAGGGTAATGGCGGGTTCGGCCTGGGCCTGGCCCGTCAGGATTACGAAAAACAGGAGCAACAACACACGTGTCATGGCACACCCTTGAGCTGGTCATTTTTTGAACAGCCAGGATGCTACGGCAGTTGCCAGCCATTACGCCACAACGGCTGTGTTACGGTCCGCAACGAGTTTGTCAAAGATGTTAAAAGGGATTCGAGAGACAGGAAGGTAGCTTTTCTAATTATTTGATTTTAAGGCCATGCCGGGTCAGAAGTCGGTGAGACCCGGCATGGCAGCACATCGATTGCGTTGGATTATTCCACCGTCACGCTCTTCGCCAGGTTCCGCGGCTGGTCTACGTCGGTGCCCTTGAGCACAGCAACGTGGTATGACAGCAGCTGCAGTGGCAGGGTGTAGACGATGGGGGCGGTGATCGGGTGCACCTCGGGAATCTGCAGCACGTGAATGCCGGGCTGGTCCTGCAGTTCGGCACCGCCATCGGCAAACACAAACAGCTCGCCACCGCGGGCACGAACCTCTTCCAGGTTCGACTTCAGCTTCTCCAGCAGTTCGTCGTTGGGGGCGACGGTGACCACCGGCATCTCGCTGTCCACCAGCGCCAGCGGGCCATGCTTGAGCTCACCGGCGGGGTAGGCCTCGGCGTGGATGTAGGAGATTTCCTTCAGTTTGAGTGCGCCTTCCAGCGCCACCGGGAACATCGCGCCACGGCCCAGGAACAGGCTGTGATTCTTGTCCATGAACGCCTTGCTCAACTCGGCGATCTTGCCATCCAGCGCCAGGGCATCGGCAACCTGACCCGGCAGTCGGTGCAGCGCCGCCACAATGTCCGCCTCACGCTGTTCACTCAGGCCATTGTGGCGCCCCAGCGCCAGGGTAAACAGCAACAGTGCCACCAGCTGAGTGGTGAACGCCTTGGTGGACGCGACACCAATCTCCGGACCGGCCTGGGTCATGATCACCAGATCCGATTCCCGCACCAGGGAGCTGCCAGGTACGTTGCAGATTGCCAGTGCGGCGCGGAAACCAGCGTCTTTGGCCTGGCGCAGGGCGGCCAGGGTATCGGCAGTCTCGCCGGACTGGGAGATACACAGGAACAGGGTGTCCGGCTGGATCACGTGGTGGCGGTAACGGAACTCCGACGCCACTTCCACCGAGCAGGGGATGCCGGCCAGTTCTTCAATCCAGTACCGCGCCACCATGCCGGCGTGGTAACTGGTGCCACAGGCGATGATCTGAACGTGGCGAACGTCGTCCAGCAGGCTACCGGCCTCGGTGCCCAGGGCCTGCTCCAACACCCGGCTGTCGGTGATCCGGCCTTCCATGGTGGCCTGGATGACGCGGGGCTGTTCGTGGATTTCCTTGAGCATGAAGTGGCGGTACTCACCCTTGTCTGCCGAGTCCATACCATGCTCAAAGCGCGACACCGGCCGCTCCACCGCGGCCCCGTCACGATCCAGCACGGTCACGCCATCACGGCGGATCTCGGCCAGATCGCCTTCCTCCAGGAACATGAAGCGGTCAGTGACCGGCAGCAGTGCCAACTGGTCGGAAGCAATGAAGTTCTCGCCAATCCCCACACCCACAACCAGCGGACTCCCCGCCCGGCACACCACCAGATGATCCGGCTCATCGGCGTGCAACACCGCCAGGGCATAGGCGCCCCGCAGCTGGCCGATGGCCGCGCGCACCGCCGCCACCAGGTCACCCTGCTGACGGTATTCCCGCTCGATCAGGTGCGCGACCACCTCGGTGTCGGTCTGGGAGCTGAAGGTGTAACCGTCAGCCTTGAGCTGATCCCGCAGGCCCTGGTAGTTCTCGATGATGCCGTTGTGGACGATCGCCAGGCGCTCGCCCGACATGTGGGGGTGGGCATTGATCTGACTGGGTTCGCCATGGGTGGCCCAGCGGGTGTGGGCAATGCCCACGCTGCCATTGCAGGGCTGCTGTTCGATGGCCTCGGCCAGTGCCGCGACCTTGCCCACTTCCCGGGCGCGCTGGATATCGCCCTGATCCTGACGCACTGCCATACCCGCGGAGTCGTAGCCACGGTATTCCAACCGTCTCAGCCCCTCCAGCAGGATGCCCTGAACGTCCCGTTCCGATACTGCGCCTACGATGCCACACATGATCTGTTACCTGTTCTGTCTGGATTGAGCCGGGGCCAGTCAGGCCTCCTTTTCCGGCCGCTGCCAATTCTGGATGTTGCGCTGACGGCCACGCGCCACCGCCAGTTCCTCGCTGTCCACCGCCCGGGTAATGGTGGAGCCGGCGCCAATGGTGGCATCCGCGGCCACGGTAACCGGCGCCACCAGGGAGGTGTTGGAACCCACAAAGACCCGGTCACCAATCTCGGTACGGTGCTTGTTGACCCCATCATAGTTGCAAGTAATGGTACCTGCACCCACGTTCACATCCTGGCCCAGGATGGCATCGCCGACGTAGCTGAGGTGGTTGATCTTGCTGCCCTCGCCGACCTCGGCCTTCTTGGTTTCGACAAAGTTGCCAACCTTGGTACGGGCCGCCAGACGGGTGCCCGGACGCAGACGGGCGAAGGGGCCGATCTGGGCGGCGGCGCCAATGTCGGCGCCGTCAATCACCGACTGGGCGTGGATCACCGCATCGTCACCGATCTCGGCATCGCGGATGAAACAGCCCGGACCAATGCTGACGCGGCTGCCAAGACGGACCTGGCCTTCAAACACCACATTGGCGTCGATCCACAGGTCGGTGCCGATGGTGAGCTCGCCACGGACGTCCACTCGCGCCGGATCGGCCAGGGTCGCGCCCTCATCCATCAGACGCTCCGCCTGCTGGCGCTGGAACCAGCGCTCCAGCGTCGCCAGCTGACGCCGGTTGTTGACCCCCTGGACCTCAACCTCGGTTTCCGGCTGGGCGGCATGAACGCCGACGCCATCGGCCACCGCCATGGCAATGATGTCGGTGAGGTAGTACTCGCCCTGGGCATTGCCGTTGGACAATCGCGGCAGCCAGTCCTTCAGGCGGGCACCGCTGGCAGCCAGGATGCCGGTGTTGACCTCGTTCACCCGACGCTGTTCGGCGCTGGCATCCTTTTGCTCAACAATGGCTTGCACCGCGCCGTCGTCATTACGGATGATGCGGCCATACCCATCAGGCTGGGCCAGGGTCACCGTCAACAGCGCCAGCCAGTCGTTGCTGACCTCCGCCACCAGCTGTTGCAGGGTGTGCTGACGGGTCAAAGGAACATCACCGTACAGCACCAGTACCCGGGCATCATCAGGAATGCCCGGCAGCGCCTGGGCCACGGCATGACCGGTGCCAAGCTGCTCGGCCTGGGTGACCCAGTGGATATCACTGGCGGGGGTCTGGTCCTTGACCTGGTCGGCGCCGTGGCCAACCACCACATGAATGCCGGCCGCCCCCAGGGTGCGGGCGGTGTCGATGACGTGGTGCAGCATCGGCTTGCCGGCCACGGCGTGCATAACCTTGGGCAGGGCCGATTTCATTCGGGTGCCCTGGCCAGCGGCCAGGATCACTACGTGCAGTGGAGTCATTACGGGGTTCTCTCCTAGTGATACCTTGCGGACATCCTCCAGCCCGGGTGGCCGACTGCGGGGGCAGTGTCCTGAAACAAAAAAAGCCGCATCCCTGGATGATCGGGGCCATGAATCATGGCGCCGGTCGCTTCAGGATGCGGCTTGGGTGATCAGCAATCCCTGACCGTAGGATAGGTTACTTCATCTTACGGCGCAGCTGCTGAATGGTGCGAAGCTGGGCCACAGCTTCCGCCAATTCCGCAGCGGCACGGGAGTACTCGAATTCACCGGTCTTGCTGGCAAGTGCCTTCTCGGCTTCACGCTGGGCTTCCATCGCCGCGGCTTCGTCCACATCCTTTGCACGAACCGCGGTATCAGCCAGCAGCGTGACGAGGTTCGGCTGAACCTCGAGGTAACCGCCGGAGACGTAGAGGATTTCTTCCTCTCCGCCCTGCTTGATCACCCGAATCGGACCGGGCTTCAGCGCTGTCAGCAGCGGGGTGTGGCCTGGGGCAATACCCAGGTCACCCTCGGAGCCGGCCGCGATCAGCATCTCGATCAGTCCGGAATAGATCTTCTCTTCGGCACTCACCACGTCACAATGCACGGTCATACCCATGTCTGTTGCCTCTTTGGTCGATCAGGAAATGGATGGCCTCTTAGTTGCCCTTGGCCTTCATTTCCTTCGCTTTCTCGACCGCTTCCTCAATGGAGCCTACCATGTAGAACGCCTGTTCCGGCATGTCATCGTAGTCACCGTCAAGGATGCCCTTGAAGCTGCTGATGGTTTCCTTCAGGGGCACGTACTTACCAGGCGCACCGGTGAAGACCTCAGCAACGTGGAACGGCTGGGACAGGAAACGCTCGATCTTACGGGCACGGGCTACGGTCAGTTTGTCTTCTTCTGACAGCTCGTCCATACCGAGGATCGCGATGATATCCTTCAGTTCCTTGTAGCGCTGCAGGTTGGTCTGCACGCCACGAGCCACGCTGTAGTGCTCTTCACCAATGATCAGCGGGTCCAGCTGACGGGAGGTGGAGTCCAGCGGATCGATCGCCGGGTAGATACCCTTGGAGGCGATGTCACGGCTCAGTACCACGGTCGCATCCAGGTGCGAGAAGGTGGTGGCCGGGGACGGGTCAGTCAAGTCATCCGCCGGTACGTAAACCGCCTGGATGGACGTGATGGAACCGTTCTTGGTGGAGGTAATACGCTCCTGCAGCTCACCCATCTCCTGGGCCAGTGTCGGCTGGTAACCTACCGCAGACGGCATACGGCCCAGCAGTGCAGATACCTCAGTACCGGCCAGGGTGTAACGGTAGATGTTGTCGACGAACAACAGTACGTCACGACCTTCGTCACGGAACTTCTCAGCCATGGTGAGACCGGTCAGGGCCACACGCAGACGGTTTCCGGGGGGCTCGTTCATCTGGCCGTAAACCATGGCCACCTTATCGAGAACGTTGGACTCCTTCATTTCGTAGTAGAAGTCGTTACCTTCCCGGGTCCGCTCACCAACACCGGCGAATACGGAGAGACCGGAGTGCTCTTTCGCGATGTTGTTGATCAGTTCCATCATGTTTACGGTTTTACCAACACCGGCACCACCGAACAGGCCAACTTTACCACCCTTGGCGAACGGGCAGATCAGGTCGATAACCTTGATGCCGGTTTCCAGCAGGTCGGCAGAGGCGGACTGGTCCGCGTAGCCAGGTGCTTTACGGTGAATACCCCAACGCTCTTCTTCGCCAATCTCACCGCATTCATCGATGGGACGGCCGAGTACGTCCATGATACGGCCCAGAGTCTGGGTGCCGACCGGGACGGAGATCGGTGCGTTGGTGTTGGTTGCGGTCAGGCCCCGCTTGAGGCCTTCGGTGCTGCCCATGGCGATGGTACGTACAACGCCGTCGCCCAGCTGCTGCTGGACTTCCAGAGTTGTGTCGCCACCTTCAAGCAGCAGTGCGTCATACACTTTGGGTACGGAGTCACGTGGGAATTCCACGTCGATAACCGCGCCGATGATCTGAACGATTTGTCCGCTACTCATGCTCGGTTCCTCGTTATCTTAAATAGTCAATAAAACCAGTAGGTCTGTGAGCGTTAACCAACCGATGCTGCGCCGCTCACAATCTCCGAAATTTCTTGCGTGATGGCTGCCTGGCGCGCCTTGTTGTAAGCCAGCTGAAGCTCGTCAATGATGCCACCGGCGTTATCTGTCGCGCTCTTCATGGCAATCATTCGGGCTGCCTGCTCACAGGCCAGATTCTCTACCACACCCTGGTAAACCTGGGATTCGATATAACGTGGCAGAAGACCTTCAAGGATTTGCTTGGCATCGGGCTCGTAGAGATAGTCCCACTGGTTCTTGATCTCTTCTTCGTCCTCGCCTTCCGGCAGCGGCAGCAGCTGCTCCACCTTCGGGCTCTGGGTCATGGTGTTCACGAACTCGTTGTGTACCACGTACAAACGGTCGATCTTGCCTTCGTTGTAGGCGTCCAGCATGACCTTGACGTTGCCGATGAGTTTGTCAGAACTCGGGCTGTCCCCCAGATGGGTCAGCGCCGCGACGACATTGCCGCCGTAGTTCTGGAAAAAGGAGTTGCCTTTCTGGCCGATTGCGCACAGATCAGCTTCCACACCCTTTTCTTTCCACGCTCGCATTTCACGGACAAGCGCTTTGAACAGGTTGACGTTCAGACCACCGCAAAGGCCGCGATCGGTCGACACCACGATATAGCCCACACGCTTGACCTCGCGCTCGACCATAAACGGGTGACGATACTGAGCATTCGCCTTCGCAATGTGTCCGATAACCTGAAGCATCTTCTGAGCGTATGGGCGAGTGGCCTGCATGCGCTCCTGAGCCTTCCGCATCTTGCTCGCCGCAACCATTTCCATGGCGCTGGTGATCTTCTGCGTGCTCTTGATGCTGGAAATCTGGTTACGTATTTCTTTTCCGACGGCCATAACTCACTGCCTTCTCAAATTAGACACTCGCTGTGACAAAACCGGCCCGCGATAACTCGCAGGCCGTGGATCGTTTACCAGCTCTGAGTGGTCTTGAATTTTTCAAGTGCAGCTTTCAGGCCGGCAGCGATGTCGTCGTTGAAATCGCCCTTCTCGTTGATCTTGGCCAGAAGCTCGGATTGCTCCGCACGCATCCAGTCCAGCAGCTGGGCTTCAAAAGCCACAACTTTTTCCACATCAACGTCGTCCAGGAAGCCTTCGTTGGCTGCAAACAGAACGGTACCCATTTCCGCCACGGACAGCGGGCTGTACTGGTTCTGCTTCATCAGTTCGGTAACGCGCTGACCGTGCTCCAGCTGCTTACGGGTCGCTTCGTCAAGGTCGGAAGCGAACTGGGCGAATGCTGCCAGTTCCCGGTACTGGGCCAAGGCCAGACGGATGTTACCGCCGAGCTTCTTCATGATCTTGGTCTGGGCGGCACCACCAACCCGGGATACCGAGATACCGGCGTTCATCGCCGGACGGATACCGGAGTTGAACAGGTTGGTTTCCAGGAAGATCTGACCGTCGGTGATGGAGATCACGTTGGTCGGTACGAACGCGGAAACGTCACCGGCCTGGGTCTCGATGATCGGCAGCGCGGTCAAAGAACCGGTCTTGCCTTTCACTTCACCGTTGGTGAACTGCTCAACGTAGTCGGCGTTAACGCGGGAAGCGCGCTCCAGCAGACGCGAGTGCAGGTAGAAAACGTCACCCGGGTAGGCTTCACGGCCCGGCGGACGACGCAGCAGCAGGGAGATCTGACGATAGGCAACCGCCTGCTTGGACAGATCGTCGTAAACGATCAGTGCGTCTTCACCACGGTCACGGAAGTACTCACCCATGGCGGTACCGGCGTACGGTGCCAGGAACTGCATCGCGGCAGGATCGGCAGCACCGGCGGCAACCACGATGGTGTGGTCCATGGCGCCGTGCTCTTCCAGCTTGCGCACAACGGCGGCGATGGAAGACTGCTTCTGACCAACGGCAACGTAGATACACTTGATGCCGGTGTTCTTCTGGTTGATGATCGCGTCGATCGCAACCGCGGTCTTACCGATCTGACGGTCACCGATGATCAGCTCACGCTGGCCACGACCGATGGGAACCATGGTATCGATCGCTTTGAGACCGGTCTGAACCGGCTCATCAACGGATTGACGGGCGATAACACCAGGCGCAACCTTCTCAACCGGAGAGGTCAGCTCGGTGCCCAGGTCACCCTTGCCATCGATGGCGTTACCCAGACCGTCAACAACACGGCCCAGCAGTTCGTTACCAACCGGTACTTCCAGGATGCGGCCGGTGCAACGGACTTTCTGGCCTTCGGCCAGGTCGTCGTAGTCGCCCAGTACCACCGCGCCCACGGAATCACGCTCCAGGTTCAGAGCCATGCCGTAGGTACCGTTGGCGAATTCCACCATCTCACCGTACATAACGTCGGCGAGACCGTGGATCAGTACGATGCCGTCAGAAACGGACAGGATCGTACCTTCGTTCTTTGCTTCGGAAGAGATATCGAGCTTCTCGATTCTCTGCTTGATGATGTCACTGATCTCGGATGGATTCAGTTGCTGCATGCCTTTATCCTCAAACCTTGTGCTGAAATCAGGAGCCCAGAGCGTCGGCCATTTTGTTCAGCTTTCCGCGGACAGATGCATCGATGACCAGATCGCCGGTACGCACGATGACGCCGCCGATCAGAGACTTGTCCTGTGATGCTGCGAGTGACACTTTGCGGTCGAGCTTGGTCGACAGTGCCTGGGCGAGCTTCTGTTGCTGGTCGTCCGTCAGCTCAAAGGCTGCGGTAACCTCAATATCAACAGTGCGCTCGAGTTCAGCCCGGTACGTATTGAAGAGCGTCGCAATTTCCGGAAGCAGGGCCAGCCGACGGTTTTCGGCCAGGATCAGGAAGAAGTTGCGGACCGCTTCGGAGGCGTCGGTTTCGGTCGCCCCCAGGATCAGTTCCGCCTTCTTTGATTCGTCGATGCCCGGATTTGCGAGAAGCTGTCGGATTACGTCGTTCGCTGCGATGTGCCCAGCCATGGTCAGCACGTTGGCCCAATCGGCCAGCTGCTGCTGTTCCTGGGCAGCCTTGAAGGCTGCCTTGGCGTATGGACGAGCCAGCGTTCTCAGTTCTGCCATGATGAACCTCGTCGTTTAGAGTTCTGCTGCCAGCTTGTCCAGCATCTCGCTGTGTTTGTTGGCATCGACAGAGGTTTCCAGGATCTTCTCGGCACCGGCAATCGCGATCGCGGCAATTTCTGCACGCAGGGCATCACGCGCCTGGTTGCGCTCCTGTTCAATTTCAGCCTTGGCCTGTTCGATCAGCTTCTCGCCTTCCTTGCGGGCATCCGCTTTGGAGGCTTCCACAATCTGGTTGGCGCGCTTGTTGGCCTGCTCGATCAGGGTCGCCGCCTGCTGCTTCGCTTCACGCAGTTCCTGGGCTGACTTTTCCTGAGCCAGTTCCAGGTCACGCGCGGCACGATCCGAGGCAGCCAGTCCATCCGCGATCTTCTTCTGACGCTCCTGCAGGGCAGCCATAATCGGCGGCCACACGTACTTCATGCAGAAGACAACGAAGATAAAGAACGCGATGGCTTGACCGATCATCGTCAAATTAATGTTCACGTCGTCACCTCTCGCCTGTTGTGTAAGGAATCAACAAACCGGGGGACATGCCCCCGGAATGACGACTCAATTAGCCAGCAACCTGGGCAACAAACGGGTTGGCGAAGGTGAAGAACAGGGCGATACCAACACCGATCATGGTTACGGCGTCGAGCAGACCGGCAACGATGAACATTTTAACCTGCAGCATCGGGGTCATTTCCGGCTGACGGGCAGCGCCTTCCAGGAACTTACCACCGAGGATACCAAAGCCAATCGCAGTACCCAGGGCACCCAGGCCGATCAGCAGTGCAACGGCAATCGCGGTCATTCCAACTACAGTTTCCATGTTAACTCCCAGTTTTCAGTTTGGTTTTCAGTTTAATGGTTTAGGGTTTAAGAGAATTCGCTTGCGCTTTACAAACCGGTTTTCACGACAGTCTGGTGACCGGCGAACCGGTCAGTGACTGTCCTCATGCGCCATGCTCAGGTACACGATGGTCAACATCATAAAGATGAAGGCCTGCAGGGTGATGACCAGAATGTGGAAAATCGCCCAGGGTACTGACAGCGTCCACTGTGCCCACAGCGGCAGCAGCGCAATCAGGATGAAGATCAGCTCACCGGCGTAGAGGTTACCGAACAGACGCAGTGCCAGGGAGATCGGCTTGGCGATCAGGCTCACGCCTTCCAGCAGCAGGTTGACCGGGACCAGCAGAATTTTCAGGAACAGGTTGTCAGAGGAGAACGGGTGCAGGGTCAGCTCGCCCAGGAAGCCACCCACGCCTTTGACTTTCAGGCTGTAGTAGATGATCAGCGCGAATACGGACAGGGACATGCCGAGGGTGACGTTGACGTCGGTGGTCGGCACCACTTTCATGTAATCGAGACCCGCCAGGTGGAACAGTTGCGGCAAGAAGTCTACCGGCACCAGGTCCATCAGGTTCATCAGGAAGACCCAGCAGAAGATGG
The DNA here is from genome assembly GCF_020546665.1 of Marinobacter sp. CA1. NCBI lineage: Bacteria > Pseudomonadati > Pseudomonadota > Gammaproteobacteria > Pseudomonadales > Marinobacteraceae > Marinobacter > Marinobacter sp. CA1. Next base: position 4,549,818 of record NZ_CP071785.1, on the reverse strand, counting down.
TCAGTGCCAGCGGGGCAATGACCTTGTTGCGGCCGTGGAAGGTTTCCTTGACGCTGTTGTCAACGAACTCAATCATCACTTCAACAAAGTTCTGCAGGCCACCCGGGGTGTCGCTGGTGGCGCGCTTGGCCGCCATGCGGAACAGGAACAGGAACAGCACGCCGAGGCCAACAGCCCAGCCCAGGGAATCAACGTGCAGGGCCCAGAAGCCCATGTCGGAGGCTTCCTGGCCGGATTGCGCCAGGGTCCAGCCGGCTTCGCTGGTGACGGTGCCATCGGCCCGCTCGTAGCCAGCTGGCAGCTTGCCATAGGTTAAGTTCTGGAGGTGATGCTGGATATATTCAGATGCACTGCCTGCCATAACGTTCTCTCAGGTCCAGTTAATTTCGCTGCGTTCTGCCGTTCGCCAGGAACGGGGCCACCAGATTGGTGACCAGCATGACCGCAAATGTTAGAAAAAGTGCCGCTACGTCGAGCGGTTGAATCCATTTAAACGCCAACGTGAACAGGATGGCGCAGAGGATGAGCTTGCCGGCCTCACCCTGATAAAAAGAACTCATGATCTTCTTGGCAGCCCGCGCGCCGGAGTAGCGGAATGCCTTGAACGCGAAATAACCGTGGGGGACGATAAAAATGAGGCCCCCCAGAAAGGCGGAATAACAGGCAACGGGGCTCTTGAGTAAAAATGCCAGACCGACGATTACCAGCACCACGCCCTGGATCAGAAACCAGCGACCAATGGGCGGACGGCCGATGCCGTTCGAATGTGCCTTTGTCATGACTGCCCCAAAAAAGTCCGCCTTGCGTCGGTGTTCTGGTCGTATCGGGTCCAAATACACCGCGTACAAGCGCGGCAGATTATATGTGTTCGACTTGCACGAATCAACAAATCTGCAAACCCCGGGAAAGCCGTAACAGCCCGAAATTTCTGGCTTCGACGGCAATCGGACACAAATGGGTGCGTGTTTCTTTTTTGACCACTAGATATAGTGGTCGGGAGGAAAAACGGGACCTAGGTTGTGGTCCCGAGGTTGGACCGCCCTGGCACCAAAAGAGGGCGGGGTCGGGTCACTGAATGTGGCCCAGAATGCCATCCAGCTCATCCAGCGAGCTGTATTCGATCACCAGTTTGCCCTTGCCGCGCTGACCATGGGCGATGGACACCCGGGCACCGAGCCGTTCCGAGAGGTCGTCCTGGAGCGCGCGGATGTTGGGATCGAGCTCCTTGCTGCCGGCTTTGGCCGGTTTGTCGCTTTCCTGCTGAACCCGGCGCACCAGAGCCTCGGTCTGGCGTACCGACAACGATTTTGACACCACCGTCCGCGCCACCTGCAGCTGCTGTTCCGGGGGCAGGGTCAGCATCGCCCGGCCGTGGCCCATCTCCAGGTCGCCATGCTCCAGCATCAGCCGCACATCCTCGGTCAGGCCAATCAGTCGCAACAGGTTGGTGATGGTAGTGCGGGATTTACCCACCGCCTCGGCCACCTGGGCCTGGGTGAGTCCAAACTCTTCCTGCAGCCGCTGCAGGGCAAAGGCTTCTTCGATCGGGTTGAGGTTTTCCCGCTGGATGTTCTCGATCAGCGCCATGGCGATGGCGGCTTCGTCGGGCACCTCGCGGATGATCGCGGGAATCCGGTCCAGCTCCGCCAGCTGACAGGCACGCCAGCGTCGCTCCCCGGCAATCAGCTCGTACCGGCCTTCAGCAATCGGCCTGACCACCACCGGCTGCATTACCCCCTGCTGGCGAATGGAGTCCGCCAGCTCCTGCAACGCCGCCGGGTCCATGTCACGCCGGGGCTGATAGCGTCCGCGCTGGACCAGGTCGATCGGCAGTTCCCGCAGTTCGCCGTCATGATCCTGGACCTGCTGGTCAAGACTGACCTTGGAACCCGCCAACAGGGCGCCCAGTCCGCGTTCGCCCAATCCCCGTTTCTTCGCCGCCATGGTGTCTGTCATTCTTCCCGCTGATTGTCGGTTGCTATCTTACACGGCGACTGCCGCGGATGTCTTTGAGGTGCCGTGCCGGCGCACCATCTCCCCGGCCAGGGCCAGATAGGCGATGGCACCCTTGGAGGCACGGTCGTACTTCAGTGCCGGCAGGCCGTAACTGGGCGCCTCCGCCAGTCGCACGTTGCGCGGCACCACCGCCCGGTAGACCTTGTCGCCGAAGTATTCGTTGAGCTGACCGGACACGTCCAGGGTCAGGCTGTTGCGCGGATCGTACATGGTCCGCAGGATGCCTTCGATCTCCAGATTCGGGTTCACCGTCTCCTGGATCTGCTGCACGGTGTTCATTAGCGCCGCCAGCCCTTCCAGGGCGTAATACTCGCACTGCATCGGAATCAGCACCGAGTCCGAGGCCGACAGCGCATTCACCGTCAGCAGACTGAGCGACGGCGGACAGTCGATGAGGATGTAGTCGTACCGCTCACGCACCGAGTTGACCGCCAGTCGCAACCGGTGTTCACGGCCGATCTCGTTCATCAGCTCGACTTCCGCCGCGGTGAGATCGCCATTGGCGCCGAGCAGGTCAAACCCGGCCGCCTCGACCTGAACTACCACCTCACTGATGTCGGCTTTTTTGGTGAGAACGTCGTAACCGGACCGCTCCAGGGCATTTTTATCCACACCACTGCCCATGGTGGCATTGCCCTGCGGGTCCATGTCCACCAGCAGCACGCGACGCTTGGTGGCCGCCAGGGAAGCCGCCAGGTTGACGCAGGTGGTGGTCTTGCCCACACCGCCTTTCTGGTTGGTCACCGCAATTACGCGTGCCATGACAAGTCTCCTGTCCTCGCTTCCGGATTCATTGGTTTCTTTTGGTTGGCCGGGACACCGGCCGATGGTTCAGTGGGACCGGTCCAGAATCAGCAGGTGACGTTCCCCACTGCACTCCGGTACCACCAGGGCATGCTGCTCGCGGACCTGCCACGGCGCCGGCAGCGCCGCCACTTCATCATCCGGAAACTGACCTTTCATGGCAAGGAACTCGCCACCGTCCGCAAGCAGGTGACCACACCAGTCCACCAGGTTGGCCAGGGCGGTGAAGGCCCGGCTGCTGATCTGATGATAGCGGGTATCCGGCGGACAGGCCTCGGCACGGCCGTGAATAACGTCCAGGTTATCCAGGCCAAGCTCCAGCTTGCACTGGGTCAGGAACCGGGTTTTCTTGATGTTGCTGTCCAGCAGGGTGAAGTGACGCTCGGGACAGGTGATGGCCAGGGGAATCCCCGGCAGGCCGCCACCGGCGCCCACATCCAACAGTCGCTCTGCGGTCACGAACGGCCGCAGGCTGAGGCTGTCCAGCAACTGCCGCGACACCATCGCCGCCGGTTCACGGACCGCGGTGAGATTGTAGGCCCGGTTCCACTTGTTGAGCAGGGCGAGAAAGGCCAGCAGCTGTTGCTGCTGGCCACTGGAGAGATTGAGATCCATGGCCACCAGGCCACGCTGCAGTTGCTTCTGCCAGAGTGCGTCGGACATCGGAAATCAGGCCGAGCGCTTGTTGAGCAGATCGCGTTTTTTCAGGTACACCAGCAACTGGGACACGGCTGCCGGTGTCACGCCCTGAATCCGTGACGCCTGGGCAATGGTCTCCGGCCGGACCGCCAGCAGCTTCTGTTTGATCTCGTTGGACAGGCCACCGACCTGCTCGTAGTCCAGATCCACCGGCAGACGGGTATTCTCATTGCGCCGCAACCGTTCGATCTCATCGGCCTGCCGGGAAATGTAGCCCTCGTACTTGATCTCGATCTCCACCTGCTCGGCCACCGCCGGATCGTCCGCACGCTCGCCGCCAATGTCGGCAATCTGCGGGTACGCCATCTCCGGACGGCGCAGCAGCTCCGCCAGGGACTGGTCGCGGGTCATCGGCTGGTTGAGGTGGCCGTCGGCGGTCTCGCCCTGGGCGGTGCCGGGATGAATGCGGGTGCTTTCCAGGCGCTGACGTTCAATGGCAATGGCATCGCGCTTGCGATTGAACCGGTCCCAGCGGTTGTCGTCCACCAATCCCAGCTTGCGGCCGGTTTCGGTGAGGCGTAGGTCGGCGTTGTCCTCCCGCAGGATCAGCCGGTACTCGGCACGGCTGGTGAACATGCGGTAGGGCTCGGAGGTGCCCATGGTAATCAGGTCGTCCACCAGCACACCGAGGTAGGCTTCATCCCGGCGCGGGTACCAGGCGTCTTTGCCCTGGGCCTGCAACGCGGCGTTAAGGCCGGCCAGCAGGCCCTGGGCACCCGCCTCTTCGTAACCGGTGGTGCCGTTGATCTGGCCGGCAAAGTACAGACCCCGAATGAACTTGGTTTCCAGGGTGTGGCGCAGGTCCTGGGGGTTCAGGTAATCGTACTCGATGGCATAGCCAGGCCGGGTGATGTGGGCATTCTCAAAGCCGGGGATCGACCGTACCGCCGCCAGCTGGATGTCGAACGGCAGACTGGTGGAAATCCCGTTGGGGTAGAGCTCGTGGGTGGTCAGCCCTTCCGGCTCCACAAAGATCTGGTGGGAATCCTTGTCGGCAAAGCGGCTGACCTTGTCTTCGATGGACGGGCAATAGCGTGGGCCCACCCCTTCAATGGCACCGGCAAACATCGGTGAACGGTCAAAGCCGCTGCGGATGATGTCGTGGGTCTGCTCGGTGGTACGGGTAACGTAACAGCAGACCTGTTCGGGGTGCTCATCGCGGGAGCCGATAAACGACATCACCGGGGTGGGGGCATCGCCCCACTGCTCCTGCATCACCGAAAAATCGACACTGCGGGCATCAATCCGCGGTGGCGTGCCAGTCTTCAGCCGGCCAATGTTGAATGGCAGCTCCCGCAGCCGCTTGGCCAGGGCGTTGGCCGGCGCATCGCCGGCACGGCCGCCGGCGTGGTTCTGCATACCGATGTGGATAACCCCGCCCAGGAAGGTTCCGGTGGTCAGCACCACGGTGTCGGCGTGAAAGCGAATGCCGGTCTGGGTCACTACCCCGGTGACCCGATCGTTATCCACAAGCAGATCGTCCGCGGCCTGCTGGAACAGCGTCAGATTGGGCTGGTTCTCCAGCATCTCGCGGATCGCCGCCTTGTACAGCACCCGGTCGGCCTGGGCACGGGTCGCCCGCACCGCCGGCCCCTTGCGGCTGTTAAGTACCCGGAACTGGATACCGCCGCGATCGGTGGCCCGGGCCATGGCGCCACCCAGGGCGTCGATTTCCTTCACCAGGTGACTCTTGCCAATACCGCCAATGGCGGGGTTGCAGGACATCTGGCCGAGGGTCTCAATGTTGTGGGTCAGCAGCAGTGTGGCCGAGCCCATGCGGGCTGCCGCCAACGCGGCTTCGGTACCGGCATGGCCACCACCAATGACAATCACATCGAAACGGGTCGGAAAGTCCACTCGTCACCTCGGATACAGGGAGAAAAATTCGGGGCGGGGAGTATAACGCCTCCCCGCCCGAAATGCAGTTGGAATGTGCAAATTTTAACCAGAGTCATCGCCGTTGCAATAATCTGTCATTGCAGGCCAGCGCGGGCGTTCAGTTTTTCATCGATCTGCGCAGAAAACAGCCAGATTTATCAGCGGTTTGCCTGACCTTGTTGAAAAAAATTTTCAATAAAGTTATCCACAGAAATACGGTCCCTGCAAAGTCGACGAAAACAACATAAGCTACTGAAAGCAAAAGCCATAAATAAAGAAACCCACGGCTTGTCCGGACTTTATCCCTGTTTTTATCCACACACCATGCGGGTTTTCCTCAGGGGGTTTCCCCCCGCAGTTCCGTCACCTGCTGCAGCAACTGGCCGGCGGACGCCGCCTCTGGCGCCACCACATCCCCGGCCCGCAACTCGATCCGTGACCAGAAGCGCCGCGGCCAGTGTTTCAGGGCCGGACCACCGCAGTGACTGAAGAAACTGCCCCACAATCCCCGCAGGGCCATTGGGACCACCGGTACCGGCCGGCGCTCCAGGATCAGTTCCACGCCGCCGCGGAAGGTATCGATCTCGCCGTCCTTGGTCAGCTTGCCTTCCGGGAAGATGCACACCACGTTGCCGGCATCCAGTTCCTCATCGATGCGCTCAAAGGCACGCTGGTAGATCTCCGGCACGCGGTTGCGGGAGCCGATGGGAATGGTCTTGGCCAGGCGGAAGAATGCCCCCAGTACCGGGGTCTTGAAGATGCGGTAGTCCATCACGAAGCGTACCGGACGACGCACCGCGCCGGCGATTACCAGGGCATCCATGTAGGAAACATGGTTGCACACCAGCAGTACCGGCCCGTCCTCGGGAATGCGTTGCAGACCCTGGTGACGGACCCGGTAGAAGGTGTGGGACAACACCCAGATCACAAACCGCAGGGCAAACTCCGGCACCTGCTGGTAAACGAACCCCGCCACCACCAGGTTCATGATCGACAGCACCAGGAAGAATTCCGGAATCGACAACCCGATCAGCCCCAGCATGACCATTCCCATCAACGCACTCACCACCATGAACAGGGCGTTGAAGACGTTGAGCGCGGCGATGATCCGGGCACGTTTGTCGGCCGGGGTTTCGTGCTGGACGAAGGCGTACAGCGGCACAATGAACAGCCCGCCAAATACCCCGATGCCCAGCAGGTCAATGGCAATCCGGCGGTAGTCACCGTCACTGATCACGGTCCACCAATCCACCGTGGTGGTGGCCGTGGGCATGTTGAAGTAGATATCGGCCCCGAACAGACTCAGCCCCAACGAACCGATGGGGACAATGCCCAGTTCCACTCGATGGCCGGACAGCCGCTCGCACAGTACCGAGCCCAGGGCGATGCCAATGGTGAAGATGGCCAGCAGCAGCGTCACCACGGTCTCGTCCCCCAACAGCTCGGACTTGGCGAAGTTAGGGAACTGGGTCAGATAGGCCGCGCCAAGGAACCAGAACCAGGAGATCGCCATGATGCTGAGCAGCACCGAGTGCTTCTCCCGCGCCATCGCCATCAGCTTCCAGGTTTCCTTCAGCGGGTTGTAGCGGATGGTCAGGTTGGCAGCGCCGGCCTCGGTGGCGGGCACCTGGCGCGCCACCAGGTAACCGACCACCGCCATGATCAGGACGGCCACCGCCGCCACCCGCTCGGGGGCATCAAAACCCATGATCAGGCCCGCCGCCAGGGTACCCAGCAGGATCGCCACGAAGGTGCCCATTTCCACCAGCGCGTTACCGCCCACCAGTTCGTCGTCCCGCAGTACCTGGGGCAGGATGGCGTACTTCACCGGACCGAAGAAGGTTGACTGGGTGCCCATCAGGAACAGCAGCAGCAACAGTGCGCCGTACCAGCCAAACCACAGCCCCAGCGCTGCCAGCGCCATGATGACAATCTCCAGCGCCTTGACCCGGCGAATCACCAGCGACTTCTCGTACTTGTCCGCCACCTGGCCGGCAATCGCAGAGAACAGGAAGAACGGCAGAATAAACAGGAACGCCGCCAGATTGACCACGATGTCCACCGACAGCCCCATTAGGCCGGCGGCGCTGTAGGTCACCAGCAACAGCAGGGCGTTCTTGTAGAGGTTGTCGTTGAAGGCACCGGAAAACTGGGTCAGGAAGAACGGCAGGAACCGTCGCTCTCCAAGCAGCCGGAACTGACTGTGATCGGCCATGAAAACACACTCCTCCTTGTTGGCAACCGCCGATGGCACACCAGCCACCGCCCGGGCGGCCAGTAACAAGCCGTCCCGGCCAGGCTGTGGAAAAAATTCCTGTAACGATGCGGCAAAGCGATCCCGGGGGCAAGCCCCGGCTGACCGGCACGCGCCATCCTGGCGCAGTCACGGTGGTGACCGCACCTTAACAGGGCGCCTTCCGGGGAAAACCTGTGGATAACCTGCTCTCGTGGCCATCAATGACCGTTATCCACAGCTGGCATGAACTTCGCAAACCTGATCCTGCTGCGAATAACCCCGCAGTCCCGGACAGCGTCGGATCGACGGTCTGTGGAAAACTCAGCTACCCCAGGGAACGGTTCTGCCAATTGCCATCGAGGCCAACCAACATCATGAGCAGTGTGATTTCGCTCAGGTCCCGCACCACCTTCTGGACCCCTGCCCCCAAAGGCAGTGAGTTTCTGGATCAGTTCGCCCTTACGCCAGTGTCCCAGCCCATCTTCAGCCCCAGCCATCAGCGTCTGGTGGGTTATGAGGCGCTGATCCGGGTCCAGCGGCAGCAGCAGGCGGTGCCGCCGCCGCAACTGTTCGAGGCCGCCCAGCGGGCGGACTGCACCGATCAGCTCGACCGCCACCTGCTGCAGCTGCACCTGGACAGCTTCGCCCATCAGCAGCCGCCGGTGCCGGTGTGGCTGTTCCTCAATATCAGCCCCACCACCTGCGTGCACCCGGACAACTGCCTGACCACCCTCACCGAACACTGCCGGCATCTGGGCATCGAGCCGGCCCAAGTGGTGCTTGAGGTGGTAGAAACCGAGGTGGCGGAACGCCAGGCGCTGCTGGACTTCGTTGCCCAGGCCAAGGCCAGGGGCTTCCAGATCGCCATCGACGACTTTGGTGTCGGCGATTCCAACTTTGAGCGCATGTGGCAGCTGGAACCGCTGATCGTCAAACTGGACCGCAGCCTACTGGTCAATGCCGAGTGTCACCCGCGGGCCCGTCAACTGCTGGACAGCCTGGTACGAATGATCCGGGAGAGCGGCAGCTTGGTACTGCTGGAAGGCATCGAGACCGACGCCCAGGCCCGCATTGCCCTAGCCACCGACGCCGACTTGCTGCAGGGCTTCTACTTCGGCCGCCCGGCGCCGCTGGCGGACAACGAGGCAGCACCGCTGCAACAACGGTTCCAGCGCCTGTTGGCCAACAACCAGCAGTTCGCGTCGGTGGACCATCTGGCCCAGGAGGGATTCTTGCGGTTACTGCGCTTTGAGACCCTGGAGGCCTGTCACCGCATCATGCGCCAGGAAGCCTTCGACCAGGCCTGTGGCGGCCTGCTGACGATCGCTGGCGTCAAACGCTGCTTCCTGCTGGATCGCCAGGGCGTGCAGCAGGGCAACCTGGCCATCGCCAGCCCTGACCACCAGCGTCGTACCTTCAATCCGCTGTATGGCTCCAGCGGTGCCTGCTGGGCCCATCGTGAATACGTCCGCCTGGCCATCGAGCAGCCCCAGCAGGTCAACGCCTGCCGGCCCTACGTCGCACTGCCGGACGCCACCCGCACCATTACCCTGTCCACCACGCTGCAACTGGAGGACCAGGCGATGATTTTCTGCGTCGACCTGCACCCGGACGAACTGTTCAACGGCCAGCTGAGCTTTCCGCCGACGCTGTAGGCGGGGCTCGCTTTTGCTGATCCCGCTTGAATCCAAGGCGCGCTAGAAGTCCTCCGGTCGCGGCGCCTGACGGGCTCCCTGGACACCGGCACCGCCGGCCTGTCCTGCGGTGAGCCGCTCCAGCTCCTGCTCCACCGCATTGGCGGACTTGGCGAACCGTGCCAGCAGGTTGTACAGCACCGGGATGATGAACAGCGTCAGAGTGGTGGCAAACACCAGACCACCCAGAATCACCACACCGATGGAGGCCCGGCTTTCTGCCCCGGCGCCGGACGCCAGCACCAGCGGTACCGCACCAAACACGGTGGAAATGGTGGTCATCAACACCGGCCGGAAACGCAGGATACTGCCCTGGAGGATCGCCTCCTGGACGCTGTGGCCACGGTCCCGCAGCTGGTTGGCGAACTCGACCATCAGGATGCCGTTCTTCGCCATCAGCCCCAGCAGCATGATGATGCCGATCTGGCTGTAGATGTTGAGACTGATCCCCGACCACCATAACGCCAGCAACGCGCCGGTGACCGCCAGCGGCACCGCCAGCATGATGATCAGCGGGTGAATCCAGCTCTCGAACTGGGCCGCCAGCACCAGGAACACGATCACGAACGCCAGTCCAAAGGTCAGGTAGATGGCCGCCGTGGATTCTTCCAGTTCCCGGCTCAGGCCGCGGTAGCTGATACGGGCTTCCGGTGGCAGGTTGTCCATGGCCAGGGTGTTGAGGTAGTCCAGCGCGGTGCCGAGGTCGTAGCCCTCCGCCAGCGAGCCACTGATCACCACCGCCGGCAGCCGGTCGACCCGCCGCAGGTCAGGGTTGGCGCCCACTTCCGCCATCGACACCAGCGCCTGCAGCGGAATCAGCTCGCCACCGCTGCGGGCACGCAGGAACACCTGGCCCAGGTCATCCGGGGTGGCGCGATCGGCGTCTTCGGCCTGGACAATAACGTCGTACTCCCGGCCCCGGTCGAGGAAGGTGGTAACCTGGCGGGAAGCCAGCAGGGTCTGCAGGGTCAGGCCAACGTCCTCGATGGTGATGTCCAGGTCCGCCGCTCGCTCCCGGTCAATGGTCACCGCCAGCTCGGGCCGGGTCAGCTCGAAGTCGGTTTCCAGGTTGTACAGGTTGGGATTTTCCTTCGCCAGCGCCAGCAGCTCCTCGCTCCAGGCCTGCACGGTGTCGTAGTCCGGACCGCCAATCACCAGCTCGATGGGCTCGCTGAAGCCGCCCCCCAGCCCACCGGGATTGATCGCCACCGAGCGCACCCCCGGCACACTGCCGAGAATTGGCCACAGCTCGGCGGCCAGCTCCTGCTGGCGCATGGTGCGTTCTTCCCACGGCACCAGGCCAACAATCATCAGCCCCCGGTCCTGTTCGTCACGGAAGCCGACAATCGCCAGCAGCCGGTCGGCAATACCCTGCTCCAGGTAGGGCATCAACTGGCGTTCAATCTTGCTGACGTGGTGATCGGTGTATTCCACCGTCGATCCCCGCGGCGCACTTGCGGGCACAATCACCACACTGCGGTCCTCCGTCGGCGCCAGTTCCTGGGGCAGTTGCGGAAACACCACCGCAGCCAGAACCAGCCCTGCCAGGCCCAGCCCAAGCAGCAGCCCGGGCTGGCGCAGGGAGAACCGCAACAGCCGCTCGTAACCCCGGGTCAGCCCCGACAGCACCCGCTCGCTGGCCATCCACAGGCGATGGCCCTCCGCCTGCTGGGGGCTGTGCCGCAGCCACTTGGAACACAGCATCGGCGCCAGCGTCAGCGCCACCAGACTCGATACCACCACCGCCGCTGCCAGGGTAAAACCAAACTCGGCAAACAGCCGGCCGACGTTGCCCTGCATGAACGAGATCGGCACAAACACCGCCACCAGAGTCAGGGTGGTGGCAATCACCGCAAACGCCACCTGCTTGGCACCGCGGAAGGCAGCCAGCAACGGCGGCTCGCCATCATCAATGCGGCGCTGGATGTTCTCCAGCATCACAATGGCGTCGTCCACCACCAGGCCGATGGCCAGGATCACCGCCAGCAGGGTCAGGACGTTGACCGAGAAGCCCAGCGCCCCAAGGCCGATAAACGCGCCAATCACCGCCACCGGGATGGTAACGGCGGGGATCAGGGTCGCCCGCCAGGACCGCAGGAACACGAAAATCACCAGGATCACCAGCGCCACCGCAATGGCCAGGGTGGTGATCACCTCGCGGATCGAGGCACGGATAAACAGCGATTCGTCGTAGCTTTCGGCTATCGACACTTCCGGCGGCAGGGTTTGGCGGATGTTGTCCAGTTCAGCCTGGACCCGGTCCGACACCGCCACGGTGTTGGCCTTGGACTGCCGGATAATACCCAGGCCAACCGCATTCTTGCCGTTGGCCCGCAGCCGTCCGACATCAGACTCCACGCCCATTTCCACCCGGGCCACTTCCCCCAGCCGCAGCAGGTTGTTGCCGTCACGGCGGATCACCAGCTCACGGAAGGCCTCCACCGACGACAACCGGCCTTCTGCCCGCACAGTGAAGTCCCGGGTTTCCGATTCCAGTGAGCCGGCGGGGAACTCGGCGTTGTTGGCCCGCAGCGCCCGCTCCACTTCTGCCACGGTGATGTCCCGGGCCGCCAGCCGCTGCTGGTCCAGCCACACCCGGATGGCGTAACGGCGCTCACCACCGATCCGCACCCGGGCAACGCCCTCCAGCACCGACAGCCGGTCCACCAGTACGCGGTCGGCGTAGTCACTGAGCTCAGCGCGACTCCAGACATCACTGCGCAGGGTGACCCACATCATCGGGTTGGCATCGGAGTCGGCCTTGCTGACCACCGGGGCGTCCGCCTCATCCGGCAGCTGGTTGGCCACCCGCGACACCGCATCGCGGACGTCGTTGGCGGCAACGTCGACATCGACATCGCTGTTGAATTCAATGGAGGTGCGGGATTCCGCCTGCTCGGTACTGGAGGTCACCGAGCGGATGCCTTCGATCCCGCTCACCGCGCCCTCGATTACCTGGGTAATCTGGGTGTCCACCACCTCGGCGGCGGCGCCGGTGTAATCGGTGGAGATGGAGACGTAGGGTGGATCAATGTCCGGGTACTCCCGCACCGGCAGACCCAGCAAGGCTGCCAGGCCGAACACCAGCACCAGCAGGCTGAGCACGGTGGCGAACACCGGCCGCTTGATAGAGACATCCGACAGGATCACGACGCCGCTCCCGGCGCCCTGGCCAGGTGGCTGGGAGGAATAGCACTGTCGTCGTCCACCACCTTGACCGGGTCTCCGCTGCTGAGGCGGTCCTGGCCGGTGATCACCACCTGATCATCCAGTGCCAGACCCTCGAGGATCTCCACCCAGCCGGGCTGGCGCTGCCCTACCGTCACCGTGGTGCGCCGGGCCTGTCCGTCCACCACGGTGAACACGTAGCTGGCGCCACCACGAATCAGCATCGCCTGCTCGGGAATCACCAGCGCCTCGCGCTCCGCCAGGGTCAACCGCACCGACATGAACTGGCCCGGCCGCAGGCGACCGTCCGGATTGTCCACCTGCGCCCGCACCGGCAGGGTCCGGCTCAGTTCGCTGACCCGCGAGCCCAGCTCGATCAGGGTGCCGGCAAAACGCTCGCCACTGTAGGCCGGGGTGGTGCCTTCCACACGCTGGCCACGATGGAGCTGGCCCAGGAAGCGCTCGGGGACCGAGAAGCCGAGCTCCATCCGGCTGGTGTCGTCCAGGGTGGCGATGACATCGCCCACGCTGAGGTAGCTGCCCAGGCTGAGGTCAGTGAGCCCCACCACGCCGCTGAACGGCGCTTCGATGCGATGGTTGTCAAGGCGGGTCTGGGCCGCCACACGCTGGGCTCTGGCCACATCCAGAGCGGTGCGCAGCTCGTCGAGACGGGACTGGGAAATGCTGTTGTTGGTGACCAGCCGGCGGGCGCGGTCAAACTGGCGCTGGGCCTCAGCCAGCTGGGCCTCGGCCACCTCCAGATCGGCGCGGGCCTGGCGATCGTCCAGCTGCACCAGACGCTGGCCCTGCCGTACCCGACCACCGGACTCGAACTCCATCGCCACCACCCGGCCGCTGACTTCGGCCGTCAGCGACACCGCTTCCCGGGACTTCAGGGTGCCCACCGCCGACAGCGCGTCCTGAACCTGCTGCAGCCTGGGCTGGGCGGTGTTGACGATGCGGGGCGGCCGTTGCTCCTGTTCGCCGGCGGTCTGTTGTTCCGCCAGCATCTGGTAGCCAGCCCCCGCCGCCACCGCCATCAGCAGGATGGCCAGGGCGATCATCCCTTGTTTCAGCATACTCCCGTCTCACCTTTCGTGATCATCGTTTCTGGATCACCAGCACCACCTCGCCAACCTCCACGCCCCACTTGGTCATGGTGGTCTGGTTGATCAACGTATCGGGGGTCACCAGGTGCATCCAGTCGTCCATGTGCACGTCGATGGCGCCATCATCGGTGGCCACCCGCAGCACGTAATTCATATGCAGGCTGTTGCCTGTCCAGCGCATCTGGCCCGGAGACACCACATCACCGGCCTCGGCCAGGTAGCCGTCGGCGTTGGGCGTCAGGGTCCAGATGCGGGTCTGGCGTTCGCCGTCGTCAAAGCGGAACACCTCATCCAGGGTCCCCACCCCGCGGTCGTCCCAGCGGGCAACGATGTCGGCATCAAAGGTGCGGATCACTTCGCCGGAGAAGTCCTTGACCACCCCGCGCGCGGAAAGTTCACCCTCGAAAAAGCGGGTCGGCTCCAGCTCCGGCGTCCGCCCCTGGTAGTCGTCCAGCGACGGTCCGGCACAGCCGGCCAGTGCGACTGCCAGCCAACATACCCACAGCCGGACGCCGGCGCCATACTTCCAGGACCATCTTTGCATGTTCTTTACCTCCGCTTAAGTTATCCACAGGGCTTTACGGCCCCCGGGGCGGATTGGACCGACCGCAACGGGTCGTCAGAAGCGGGCTTTCGTCATTTCGGCCAATTGTCCTTGCTGACAGGGGGGTAGGCGGTTTTCGTCAATGGAACGCTCGTTTGAATGCCGTACAACAAAAAACAGACACGGCCCGGCCTGGGCCTTTCCCCTGACAATCGCATCACAGAGGTACCGGTATGCCGACCTACAAGGCTCCCCTGCGGGACATGAAATTCCTGCTCAACGAGGTCTTTGACTACCCCCGCCACTACGCCTCCCTGGCCAGCGGCGAGAACGCCACGCCGGACATTGTTGACGCCATTCTCAGCGAGTGCGGCCGTTTCTGTGAGGACGTGCTGAGCCCGCTGTACCAGAGCGGCGACGAGGAAGGCTGCAAACTGGAAAACGGCGAGGTCACCACCCCCAAAGGCTTCAAGGAGGCCTACGCCCAGTACGTCGCTGGTGGCTGGCAGGGCCTGTCGGCGCCCGAGGAGTTCGGTGGCCAGGGCCTGCCGGCTTCCCTGGGGCTGTTCAAGCAGGAAATGATGGGCACCGCCAACTGGTCCTTCTCGATGTACCCGGGCCTGTCCATTGGCGCCATGAACACCATCTTCCTCCACGGCAGTGACGAACAGAAACAGACCTATCTGCCGCCACTGACCGAGGGCCGCTGGGGCGGCACCATGTGCCTGACCGAACCCCAATGTGGCACCGACCTGGGCCAGGTCAAGACCAAGGCCGAGCCCCAGGCCGATGGCAGCTACCGGGTCACCGGCACCAAGATCTTCATTTCCTCCGGCGAGCACGACCTCACCGACAACATCGTCCATGTGGTGCTGGCCCGTCTGCCGGACGCGCCCAAGGGCACCCGCGGCATTTCCCTGTTCATCGTGCCCAAGTTCCTGCCGGATGATAACGGCGATGTCGGCCAGCGCAACGGCGTCACCTGTGGCAGTCTGGAAAAGAAAATGGGCATCAAGGCCTCAGCCACCTGCGTGATGAACTTCGACGACGCCACCGGCTACCTGATCGGCCCGGAGAACCAGGGCCTGGAATGCATGTTCACGTTTATGAACACCGCCCGCATCGGCACTGCCATCCAGGGCGTGGGGCCGGCGGAACTGTCCTACCAATGGGCGCTGGACTACGCCAGGGATCGCCGCTCCATGCGGGCGCTGTCCGGCAAGAAGGAGCCGGATCAGGTCGCCGACAGCCTGATCCATCACGCCGACGTACGGCGTATGCTGCTGACCCAGAAGGCCATCGCCGAAGGCGGTCGCGCCATGCTGTATTACGCCGCGCGGCTTGCCGACCACATGGTGGAAGGCCATGAACAGGGCGACAGCAAGAAGGCCGAGGCCTACGACGACAAACTCGGCTTCCTGACGCCGATCCTCAAGGGCTTCCTCACCGAGCTCGGCTACGAGGCCGCCAACCAGGGCGTGCAGGTCTTCGGTGGCCACGGCTACATCCGCGAGCATGGCATGGAGCAGATCATCCGTGACACCAAGATCGCCACCCTGTACGAAGGCACCACCGGCATCCAGGCCCTCGACCTGCTGGGCCGCAAGGTACTGATGATGACCCAGGGCGGTGCGGTGCGGGAATTCACCCTGAAGATCGCCAACTTCGCCCGCAAGCAATTGACCGACAAGCGGTTACGGCCGTTCGCAGTGGAACTGCTGAAACTGACGGCGCAGTGGAACGTGTTGACTGTGCGGCTGATGCTGGCGGCCCGCAAGGACCGCGACGTAGTCAGCGCTGCGGCCCACGACTTCCTGATGTACAGCGGCTACGTCACCATGGCCTACCTGTGGGCCCGTCAGGCGGCGGTAGCGGCAGACAAACTGGAGAACGGCGGCGCCGACGCGGCGGAGTTCTACCGCGCCAAGCTGGCCACCGCCGAATTTTATTACGAGCGACTGCTGCCACGGGCCCAGAGCCACGCCACCAGCATGCTCAGCCCCACCAAAAACCTGATGCAGCTGGACGCCGAGCATATGGCGTTTCTGGGCTAGGAACCCGGTCTATCAGTGCCGCTGCGGCTGGTATCCCGAAGGGGGTTACTAAAGGCCGTAGCGGTCGCTGATGGCAGAGAACATGCCGGACTGGTGAACCTGCTCCAGGGCCATCTCCAGGGTCTGTACCACCTCATCCGGGGTGTCCGGATTCAGTGCCAGGTAGAGCTCGGTCTCGTTGAACGAGTACAGCTCTTCGATGTCTTCGACGTCCTGCTGGGAGGCCAGATAGTAGCCGGTCAGACGATCCACCAGCCACAGGTCGATCTGCCCCAGGGCCAGGCGCCGCGGGTTGAGGTCGTTGCTGTCCAGCTCGGACATCTCGAATCCCCGCTCCTTGAGGAAATCGGTCATGATGTCGTTGCGATAGCCACCGAAACTGTAACCCTTGGCGTCATCCAGACTGTTTAGGGTAATGTCGGTGCCGGCCTTGCCGAAGACCGTCCAGGCAATGGTGGTCAATGGCCCAACCCACTTGAACTGCCCTGCCCGTTCGTCGTTGTAGGCGGTGCAGAATACCCCATGGTTGGGTTTGTTCAGGGCCCGCTGGTAACCGTAATCCCAGTTCCTCAGCTTGATGACAAAGTCCAGGCTGGTGTTGGCCATCATGGCCTCCACCAGATCGGTACACAGACCGTCAATCTGATCGGCACTGTGTTCGAAGGCGCGCCCGGTGGCGCTCATGTTGTAGGGCGGGTAATTCTCGGTATAGAAATAGAGCTTTTCGCTGGCCATGGCGGGCACCCCAGTGCCCATCAGCATGGCCAGCAGCATCGGTACTGCGAGCAGACGCATCGACGGTTCCTCAACAATGATCGGGATCTAACCGCTCGTACTGCCTCCGGGGCTTTCCCCATCACGAGCCGGGACACGTACACTGTAGCTACGTTGTCGGATTAGGCCGTCATTCTAACCGTGTCTTTTTGTAACAATTGCAATTACGAATCACTTAAGTATTAAGGATCGTCGCTGCCGGCTGCTCAGTACTTGTCCTGAATCGCTTGGTAAATGCCGGACTGGCGAATACGCTCCAGCGCCGCTTCCAGCGTCTGTACCACAGCGTCCGGTGTCTGGGGGTTCAGGGCCAGGAAAATCTCCCCTTCCTCGAAGGCATATACCGGCTTCAGGCCCTCAACGTTCTGCTGGGAGGCGATGTAGGGGCCGGCCAGACGGTCAGCAATCCACAGATCGATCTGGCCCAGCTCCAGCCGCTTCGGGTTCAGATCATCGCTGTCCAGCTCCGACACGGACAGCCCCTGGTCCTTGAGGTACTGCGCCATGACGTCATTGCGATAGCCACCGATGGTCAGGCCACGGGCGTCAGACAGGCGGTTAACCCGGATATCACTGCCGGAGGCGGCAAACAGCGTGCGCTGGTTGGTCGCCAGCGGCCCCACCCATTTGAACAGCGGTGCCCGTTCCTCGGTGTAGTGGGTGCAGAAAATACCGTGGTTCGTCTTCTCCATCGCCCGGCTGTAGCCATAATCCCAGTTCCGCAGCTTGATCACGTAATCCAGCTGGGTTTCGGCGAGCATTGCCTTGACGATTTCCGTGCAAAGGCCGTCCACGCCGCTGCCGTTGTGCTCGTAAGCTCGGCCAGTGGCACTCATGTTGTAGGGGGGAAAGTTTTCGGTGTAGAGATAGAGCCGGTCACTGGCATGTCCGGTTGAGGACATCAGGAACGCTGGCAGGGCCAGCAGCAGAGCAGCAATCAGTCGCATTGGTACCTCCATGGTGAAAGACGTGTCAGCCGGTCTGACTGGTCGAAAATCGATCAGGGTGTCGGAGTGTACTTGAGTCCGATGAAAAGGTTTCGCACTTCACTGTATCAATTTGTAATCCGCCACCGAATGCCCCCTTTTGCGCCATAGGTAATTGCAGCCATTGGTTTTTTCACCCGCTACTCAGGGCTGGCGCAGGCTGCGGACGAAGTCGTCGGATTCGGCCATGGCCTGTTCCATGTCGCGGATCAACTGATCGACATCGGCGCGGATGCGCCCCAGTTCGCTTTCCAGCGCGCCGATGGCCTGGGCATTGAGGTTGTGCTTGAGGAACAGCACCTGGTCCTCAAACGCCTCCAGTACCGGCGCCATCCGTGCCTCAGCCTGGTGCATGCGGCGGATCAGCGTGGCGTACTGGCGGCGGGTGTCCCGCAGCTGCTGCTCGCTGGCCCGCCGCAGGTTGGCGTTCTGGTAACGACCCAGTTCCTCCTGCCACTCCTCAAACAGGGCTTCAGACACGTCTTCGACCGAGTCAATGCGGGAGCGGACGTCTTCCGCCACGCTCTGGCTGTCCTCGAAGGCATCCCGCAGCTCCTCGTACCGGGCCTTGAGGTCGGTGTCCGGGGTCTCCACCACGTGCTGGAACCGCGCCAGCGAGGAACGGAAGGTGGTACGGGCCTCATCCTGGCTTTCCCGCGCTTCCTCCACCCGGTCCACCAGGATCTCCCGCTTCTCAATCCCGAATTTCTCCATGGTGTCGTAGTACAGGCTGGAGCACCCGGACACCAGGACCAGCAGCACCAGTCCGAGTAAACCTGTGGAAAAGCTGTTAGCAACATCGCGGCTAGGGTTCATCTGTGCGTACTCTCCTTGGCAATGGGTCGGCGTGCCCTGTGGTTGCAGGCAACTACTTGCCGATACAGAAACTGGAAAAAATCTTTCCGAGCAGATCGTCCGGGGTCAGGGTGCCGGTAATTTCCCCCAGGGCATCCTGGGCGGCACGCAGGTCTTCTGCCAGTAGCTCGCCGGCACCGTAGCCATCAAGCTGTTGCTGGCCTTCCAGCAGGGACTGTCGGGCACGATCCAGGGCATCGAGATGGCGCCGCCGGGCCAGGAAGCCACCCTCGGTGGTGGTGGCAAAGCCCATGCACTGCTTGAGGTGATCCCGCAGCACCTCCAGGCCACTGGCGGATTTGGCCGCCAGCCGAATCACCGGTGCACTGGCGTTTTCCACCAAGCCCACCGCTTCACCGGACAGGTCCACCTTGTTGCGGATCACCGTGACCGGCGCCGACGCCGGCAGCAGGTCGATAAAGTCAGGCCAGATGGCGTGGGGCTCGGTGTCGGCCGTGGTGGTGGCGTCCACCATCAGCAGGATGCGATCGGCCTGGCGAATTTCGTCCCAGGCGCGGGCGATGCCGATCCGTTCCACTTCGTCCGGACTGTCCCGCAGGCCGGCGGTGTCGATGATGTGCAGGGGCATGCCATCGATGTGGATATGTTCCCGGAGCACGTCCCGGGTGGTGCCTTCAATGGCGGTCACGATGGCCGCTTCCCGCCCAGCCAGGGCATTGAGCAGGCTGGATTTGCCGGCGTTGGGGCGGCCGGCGATCACCACCTTCATGCCGTCCCGGAGGATGCTGCCCTGCTGGGCCTCCGCCAGGATGGTGTCCAGATCCGCCATGATGGCGGCCAGATCGGTGGCCACCTTGCCATCGGCAAGAAAGTCGATCTCCTCCTCGGGAAAATCGATGGCGGCCTCGACGTAAATGCGTAAGTGGGTGAGCGCCTCCACCAGGGTGTCGATGCGGCGGGAAAACTCCCCCTGTAACGAACGCACGGCGCAGCGGGCCGCCTGCTCGGAGCTGCTCTCAATCAGATCGGCGATGGCCTCCGCCTGGGTCAGATCGAGCTTGTCGTTGAGAAAGGCGCGTTCGGAAAACTCTCCGGGGCGGGCCAGACGGGCCCCGAGGCTGCACACTTCCCGCAACAGCAGGTCGAGGATGACGGTACCCCCGTGGCCCTGGAGTTCAAACACATCCTCGCCGGTGAAAGAGTTCGGGTTGGGGAAAAACAGCCCGATGCCCTCATCGATCACCGCCCCGTTGGCCTGGCAGAACGGGCCGTAGTGGGCGAAGCGGGGCCGGGGTTCAAAACCCAGCAGGCGGGTGGCAATGGTTTTGGCCGCTGGCCCGGAAACCCGGACGATGCCCACGCCGGCCTGACCCGGAGCAGTGGCAATAGCGGCAATGGTGTCGGTGGTCATCGACAGCTCCTGGCTGTGGACAGAACGCACAAAGGCCCCTGAAAAGGGGCCCCTGTGGATAACTAACGGCGATGAAGGCTGCCGTCAGTGTTTCTTGCCCGCGGATTCGGCTTCGATCTTGCGGGTAATGTACCACTGCTGGCTGATCGACAGCACGTTGTTCACCAGCCAGTACAGCACCAGACCTGCCGGGAACCACAGGAAGAAGATGGTGAAGACCAGTGGCATCAGTTTCATGATCTTGGCCTGCATCGGGTCCGGCGGCGACGGGTTGAGACTCATCTGCAGGAACATGCTGGCGCCCATCAGGATCGGCAGGATGAAGTAGGGGTCCATCACCGACAGATCGTGTATCCACAGCATGAACGGCGCATGCCGCAGCTGAACACTCTCGAACAGGACCCAGTACAGCGCAATGAAGACCGGCATCTGCACCAGGATCGGCAGACAGCCGCCCAGTGGATTGATCTTCTCTTTCTTGTACAGCGCCATCATTTCCTGGGACATGCGCTGGCGGTCTTCGCCGTACAGTTCCCGCAAACGGGTCAGTTGTGGCGCTACCGCCCGCATCCGTGCCATCGAACGGTAACTGGTGGCGGAGAGTTTGAAGAATACCCCCTTGACCAGCACCGTCAGCAGAATGATGGCCATACCCCAGTTGCCGACCAGGCTGTGGAACCATTCCAGGATGTAGAACAGCGGCAGTGCGATGAAGAACAGGAAGCCGAAATCAACAGTGCGATCCAGGTTCGGTGCTACCTGTTCCAGGCGATCAATGATCTTCGGACCAACGTAGGCGGTAGCGCCGATCTCGGCACTGTCCCCGGGCTCAACCACGGTGGCCGGACTGACAAAGCCCATCACCACCAGGTCACCGCGCATGGTGGTCTGGAACTGATTGGCCTGTTCCTGGGTCGGTACCCAGGCGGTGAGGAAATAGTGTTGCAGGAACGCCAGCCAGCCATTGTGGACGGTCTGGTTGATGGGATTTTCCCGCAGATCGTCAAAATCGTGCTTGTCGTACGGGTCCTCGGAAGAACTCATCACCATGCCCAGGAAGGCCCGGATGCCCATGCTGTTCTGGGCGGTGGGATCAGGGCTGCGATCACGGACGATCTTGCCCGAGAAGTTGCCCTGCCAGGTGGCGTCGGACTGGTTGTTGACCAGATAGCGAACATCAATCTGATAGCTGTTGCGAGCCAGCGTGTAACGCTTGGTGACTTCCACTCCGCTGTCTGCAGTGAACACCAAGTCGACGCTCAGCTGGTCCTGACCGTCTCCGAGCTGGTAGTGGCTCAGCTCACTGGCGTACATCGGCGTCTCGCCATTGCGTCGGCTGTCAAAGCCATTTCGACCAATCAGACCGCTTTCCAGCATGTACCTTCGCTGATCATTATTTTGCAATAGTTTCAGTGGGTTGCCGCTATTAAGATCGTCTTCATAGTGGAGCAGTTCGGCTTCCACCAGATTACCGCCCACCCGGTCAATGGCCAGTGTCATAACGTCGGTGGTGACGGTAATCAGCTGATCTGACACCTGGTTGGCATTGGCGTCGTTCGCCAGACCGGTGGTGGTACTTTCCGGTGTGGTGAATTCCTCATCCGCTGTATCGCCTGTCGCTACAGGTCCGCTGCCGTCGGCAGAAGCCAGGGTTGGCGCGCTGGACTCACTGGTTACCTGGGCCGTTGGGGGCTGGTGATAGTCCTCATTCCAGGCCAGTACCATCAGGTAACTGACAATCGCCAGGCCGGCGTAAAGAGCAATGCGTTTGATGTCCATAAACCTACTGTGTCGTCTGGTTGGCGTTAGCAGAGCGGATGGAACTGCCTTCCGGAGAGGGCGGTGTGGGCGTTGACGGTGGTACCGGGTCGTAGCCGCCGGGTGACCAGGGGTGACAACGCAGTAATCGTCGACCCGCCAGATATGAGCCGCGAACCGCACCATGGCGTTCGATGGCTTCGATGGCGTAGTTGGAACAGGTCGGATAGTGACGGCAATGACTCGCCATCATGGGACTGATTGCGTACTGGTAGCAACGAATGGGCAGGAGCAGCAGTTTGCGCATGGACCCGTTCCCTAAGCCGTCCCGGAATTGCGGGTTTGGGCATTGACCGGTGGTGCTGGCTGGTTGCTGGCCAAGCTTTTGCGCCGTAACCGTTGCCAGAGTTCGTCCAGTATGGCGTGCAGTTTGGCGTTTTCAATGCCGGCCAGGCCCTGTCGGCCCAACACGATGATGTCAACGGCAGGCAGGTCAGGGTGCTGACGAAAGCTTTCGCGCACCAGTCGCTTGACCCGGTTTCGCTGGACCGCGTGTTTCAGGTTCTTCTTGGCGAAAATCAGCCCAAGACGGGGTCGACCAAGCTCATTGGCCGATGCCAGAACCAGAAAATGGCGGTGCGGAACCTTGATCTGGACGTTATCGAATACCCTGCCGTAGTCCCCCGGACGCAGTAAACGGGCGTTCTTGGGAAACGACAGGGAATTCATCGCAGCTGCAGACTGTCCGATCAGGCGGACAGACGAGCGCGACCCTTGGCACGGCGACGAGCCAGAATCTTGCGGCCGTTGGCAGTAGCCATGCGGGCACGGAAACCGTGAACACGCTTACGCTTCAGGACGCTCGGTTGAAACGTTCTTTTCATGGGAATGCTCTCACGTTACAGAAGTTGGATGTTCAGTTGCTGGCTGCAAAATGAACAGCCAAAACAGGAGCGGCATTCTAGGGCAAGTGCAAGCCTAATTCAATGGCCTGATGGTGCGGTGAAAGTTACGGATTGCCGAAGTTTTGATCAAGGCCAGGAACCGTGGTCAGCCTGATTGGCAATGGACCGGACCTTTGCTGCAACAATGGCGGTGGAGGTCAGTGATCGGATGGCCCCGTCATTTTCTAATATGTCACCAGAAGCGACACGCTGTGTGGTGTGAGGAAATGCTTGCTCAGGGCAGGACATTGTTCGCAGCAATTTCGGGTCAGTGGGGATGGGATCGATGGTTGGTGACAGGATCAGTTAATTAAACCAATAGGTCTTTTTTTATTCTCTTTAAAGATATTTATTACTGTTATAGGGCACCAGGTATTCTGTGGATACCTGTAAAAACGCGATTTAAATCAAAAAACTGCAACGATGACAACCGGGTTGACTAGTGCCTCTGAGGGCTGTGGGTAACCGACGAGGGGATTGGGGAAAAGTCGCGACTAGGGGAATTGGATGAGTTATGCCATGGTGGGTCCAACGTCTGGACACAGGGTTTGACCCCGGGTGCCAACAGGGTCCTGTGAATAACTTTTCTGTAGCGGATTATCTGTACACAACGCTGTCGGTAAGTCTGCAACAAGCTGAAAAACATCATTATAGATTTCCACAGGCTGTGAATGACCGCCCTGGTGCCCTTTTCCTGGCGGTGTTTGGCAGGGTAGAATCCGGGATTACCTTTTCCACGACGACGTTTCTGGCGGTGACCAGAAGCGCTCTGGCTGGCGTTTATAAGCATCGGAGGCGGGCGACGTGCCGCAGACCATTTGGCATCAATGTCTAGAAGTACTCCGGGATGAGTTTCCCGCGCAGCAGTTCAATACCTGGCTGAGACCGCTGCAGTCGGATCAGCGCGACGGGCAGCTGATGCTGTTTGCCCCAAACCGGTTCGTGATGGACTGGGTGAATGAAAAGTACCTTCGCCGTATAGAGGAAGTACTCAAGGATCTGGAGGGTGGTCAGGCCCCGCGGGTTCATATGAAAGTGGGCTCGGCGCCCAAGGCCAGTGAGCCGGTGGCGCGATCCCAGCCGGCGGCGGTGCAGACGCCGACGCCAGTCAGTGATGAGGAAGCCGGCAGTGTCACCGAAGAGGAAGCCGGTGTGGCTGCCACGGTGGTGGAGCCGAAGACCCAGTCTTTGGCCCAGACCACCGCTGCCCGAACCAGGAATGACAGCGAACGGCGGCCGGTGCAGGTGGAAGGGGACATCAAGCATCAGAGCTTCCTTAATGAAGGCTTTACTTTCGAAACCTTTGTCGAAGGTAAGTCCAACCAACTGGCACGGGCGGCCTCGATGCAGGTGGCAGAGAACCCCGGTGGTGCCTATAACCCGCTGTTCCTCTATGGCGGCGTGGGCTTGGGTAAGACCCACTTGATGCACGCCATCGGCAACGAGATTGTTCGCCGTAATCCGGGCGCCAAGGTGGCGTACCTGCGCTCGGAGCGGTTCGTGGCGGATATGGTCAAGGCGCTGCAGCTCAATGCGATCAATGAGTTTAAACGCTATTATCGCTCGGTAGACGCGCTGCTGATTGATGACATCCAGTTCTTTGCCCGTAAGGAGCGGTCCCAGGAAGAGTTTTTCCATACCTTCAACGCCTTGCTCGAAGGCGGCCAGCAGGTGATTGTGACCTGCGACCGCTTTCCCAAGGAAATCGTCGATATGGAAGAGCGGCTCAAGTCCCGGTTTGGCTGGGGCCTGACGGTAATGGTGGAACCGCCGGAACTGGAAACCCGGGTGGCGATCCTGATGAAGAAGGCGGAACAGGCCAATGTTCGTCTGAGCAGCGAAGCGGCCTTCTTTATTGCCCAGAAAATCCGCTCCAACGTGCGGGAGCTGGAAGGTGCACTGCGACTGGTGATTGCCAACGCCCACTTTACCGGTTCGGAAATCACGCCGCCATTCATCCGCGAGAGCCTGAAGGATCTGTTGGCGCTGCATGAAAAGCAGGTCAGCATCGACAATATCCAGCGCACCGTAGCGGAGTATTACAAGATCAAGGTGGCAGACTTGCTGTCGAAGCGGCGCACCCGCACCGTGACGCGTCCCCGTCAGGTGGCGATGTCGCTGGCCAAGGAACTGACCAATCACAGCCTGCCGGAAATTGGCGAGGCGTTTGGCGGACGGGACCACACCACGGTTCTGCACGCCTGTAAGAAAATCGTGGAATTGCAGGAATCTGATCCCAATATCCGCGAAGACTACCAGAACTTCATGCGGCTGCTGACCACCTGAGGGACCGGCGCCGGGACCGGCCGACGCCAGGCAAGCCGTAAACAGAACGATTATTCACAGACCCATCGAACCAGTAGACCGAGTGCCAGCCATGAGACTGACAATCAGCCGCGAGTCCCTGCTCACCCCGTTGCAATCCATCGCCGGGGTGGTGGAACGGAAACAGACCATGCCGGTGTTGTCCAACGTGCTGTTGGACGCCGAGGGCAATACCCTCACCCTGACCGGCACCAATATGGAAGTGGAACTGGTCGGCCGGGTCACCCCGGTACACGTCGACCAGCCGGGTCGGATTACCGTACCTGCCCGCAAGTTGGCGGATATCTGCCGCGCCCTGGGCGACGAGTCGCCGATCGAACTGTCGCTGGAGGGTGATCGCCTGCACCTGCACTGCGGTGCCAGCCACTTTACCCTCTCCACCCTGCCGGCGGAGCATTTCCCCAACGTGGAAGACGAGGACGAGAGTTTCCGGCTCGAGTTGCCGCAAAAGGAACTGGGACGGATGCTGGATGCGACCGCGTTCGCGATGGCGCAGCAGGATGTGCGTTACTATCTCAATGGCCTGTTGCTGGAAGTAGACGCCTCCCACGTTCGCACGGTCGCCACCGACGGCCACCGTCTGGCGATGGCTCACCTGGAACTGTCCACAGGCTGTCCCGATCTGCGCCAGGTTATTGTTCCCCGCAAGGGGGTGCTGGAACTGGCACGGCTGGTGGACGATGTGGAAACACCGGTGACCTTGGTGATTGGCGACAACCATCTGCGGGCCACCATCGGCGCCTACACCTTTACCTCGAAACTGATCGAGGGCAAGTTCCCGGACTACAACCGGGTGATCCCGCGCGGCGGTGACAAGGTGGTACTGGCAGACCGGGCGACATTGAAAAATACCCTGCAGCGGGCGGGCATTTTGTCCCACGAAAACATCCGCGGTGTGCGTCTGAACCTGGCGCCCAACCAGCTTCAGGTGTTTGCCAACAACCCGGATCAAGAACAGGCCGAAGACGCGCTGCCGGTGGAGTATCAGGGCGAATCCCTGCAGATTGGTTTTAATGTAGGCTATCTGGTCGACGTCCTGAATGCGCTGGACGAAGACCAGGTCAAGATTACCCTGGCCAACCCCAACAGCAGTGCCCTACTGGAGGCACAGAACGACAACCGTTGCCTGTACGTGGTCATGCCCATGCGGCTGTAATCGAGCCGGGCGTGTCAGGCCCTGAGACAGAGAGCGTCACAGAGACATCATGGCAGCAAGGATATCCATCATGACCGCAGTGACCAATGGCCTGAAAGGCGCGTTTCGAATCGGCCAGACCCTGAGCGTGTTGGGTCGCACCGGTGTCAGCTGGGCGTTGGGGGATCGTCCCCCGGCGCCACGCCTGCTGCGCCAGACGTTTGAATCCCTCGGCGCGACCTACATCAAGCTGGGCCAGTTCATCGCCAGTTCCCCCACCTTTTTCCCCAAGGCCTACGTGGAGGAATTCCAGTACTGCCTGGACTGCACCCCAAGCCTGCCGTTTGCCACCATCCGCCGGATTATTGCCGCCGAGCTGGATCGGACGATTGATGAGGTGTTTGCCCACATCGAGCCCGAAGCGTTGGCATCGGCGTCGATCGCCCAGGTGCATGCGGCCAGGCTGGTGAGCGGAGAAGAGGTGGTGATCAAGGTGCAGAAGCCGGGTGTGGAAAACATCCTGCTGACTGACCTGAATTTTCTTTACGTGTCCGCGCGGATTCTCGAGACTCTGGCGCCAAAGCTGTCCTGGACTTCGATGTCTGGCATTGTGGAAGAAATTCAGCGCACCATGATGGAGGAGTGTGACTTCATTAAGGAAGCCAACAACCTCCAGGTATTCCGTGATTTCCTTCACAATACTCATAATGAGGATGCGACGGTTCCCCGTGTCTACCAACACGCCAGTACCCGGCGGATACTCACCATGGAACGTTTCCACGGTGTGCCGTTGACGGATCTGGAGAGCATTCGCGGTTACGCCCGTGATCCCGAACGCACCCTGATTGCCGCGATGAACACCTGGTTCGCCAGCCTCACCCAGTGTGAGTTCTTCCACGCCGATGTGCACGCCGGCAACCTGATGGTGCTGACCGATGGCCGTGTCGGGTTTATCGATTTTGGCATCGTCGGCCGCATTCGGCCCGATACCTGGCAGGCGGTCTCCGACTTTATATCCGCGGTGATGGTGGGCAACTTTGAAGGCGTGGCCGACGCCATGATCCGTATTGGGGTTACCCGGCAGACGGTGGTTGCGGGGGATCTTGCCGACGACCTGCGGCGACTGTATCAGCAGATGGACCGGATGGTTCCGGACATGGACAGCTATCAGCCCGATCAGGCCGAAGACGACGTCAACAGCATCCTGATGGATATGGTCAAGATCGGCGAAGGCCATGGCCTTCACTTTCCCCGCGAGTTTGCCCTGCTGCTAAAGCAGTTCCTCTACTTTGATCGCTACGTCCACATCCTGGCGCCGGAAATGGATGTGTTCATGGACGATCGCCTCACCCTGCTCCACTGAAGGCTTAGGGATCATTGCCAACCTCCGGTTGTCCGCTGAGGTTGGCAGACTCTGGTTGCCATCCGCTTTCGTCTTGCGTCCCAAGAATCTTATCCACAAACCGTCGCTTCGGCCCTCGTGACCGTTGGCTTTGGCGTAGCGGGTTCTGTGAATAACGTTTTCCTGCAGTAACCGCAGTTATTCCTTGTTTTCTGTGGATAGCCTGTGTGTAGTTCGGTCTCTCAATCGTCATAAAACCGGAGTTGTCCACAGAGCGTGGCTTTTTAACTACCTTGCCCTGCCGGCGAAGTGTTCGTACAACTCAGTGTTCCCGGCTCTTCCGGGAGAGTGGTCATGCCGATGGCGCCATTCAGCGGTGGTTCGGGTCATAAAATCATCAACGCCAGCGCTATCCACAAGGACTGTGTATATCCACAGCATAAACTCCGGCGTAGTTTGCTCTGGCCCGAACCGCCGTCTCGGTGGACTTATCCGGTTATCAACAGAACAAGGTTGAGCCGGATTGTCTGGCTGGCTGTGGACAGTTTTGTCGTTGGATTATTCCATGAGATTTCCGTTGTCATCAGTAAAAGTGATGTTGGCAACAGGCGCCGTTATCCGTCCTTTCCCGGTCGGGTTTTCCTGGTGCGACTACTGTGGATATCTTTTCGGTGGTGCTCGCCATCCGATTGCTCTGCCGTCGTCATACCAATCCTGGCTCAACCGGACAAACCCGCCCGTGGGGCGAGCTGTGTTCCGATCCCGGTGATGCCTGAGCGGTTGGTTCAGGAAGAACTGGCACTGCCAGCGATCCTGAACATCTTGTGCATAACCTTTCTGGGCTTTCAGTCGTCGGTGCGGATATCGGACTCGTTTTGGTCGTGCAGTTTGTGGTTTTTTTCCACAGGTAGAGGACGTGGATGGTTGTGGATGAATAACTGATGTCTGGAAAACGTTGTTGCTGTACGAACTGTGAATAACCTTTGAAGTGCGCTCACCAAGGCCGGTGATTTTTTCATTGTCTTTGCCTGGTTTTCCCCTGCCCTCAGTCAGTTGATTATCCACAGCAAGGGAGCCGTTCTGGTTCGGGGGTCTGCTCCGCCCATCATTCCGTGTCTATGGATCCTCAACACTAAGATTGCTGGCGATGGCCAACGTTTTCCTGGTTGAATCGAAGTGACCGGGCGTTTTCGGGCGTCGTGTTGTTCGGTTTCAGTTACTGCCGGGTGCTGGCGCATGAAAGATGAGTCGATGCTGGGCGCACTTCGTCGCGACAGCGGCACGGTCCTCAAGTCCAGGGAGGGTTGATACCGGGTTCATTCGAGGGGCATCCTTCGATGATAAGGCGTTGCCAGCCGGAATAGAGCGTTTCGGAAGGCTATTGGTTGGTTTTGCCAAAGTGAAGCTGAAAACGGTGCGGCGAGGCAGTCGGGAATCGATCAGAAAAGGCGGACCCATCTGCGATCTTGAAGTATGAGGGCTGGTGATTGTGTTCTCCATAGCATGGCACATCGTTGCCTGAGTACGTGAGCAGGTTTTAGGCGGGTCAGGCGTTGTATATCCCTGGCAAACGAGTGATCACTGGGAATGCGCACATGCTTGGCAGCCAATTGATGATTTTGATGCGGTTGACTGGAGGTGTGGCGTCGGTGACGGTGTTGTAGTTATCGACCTGTCGAGCCAGTGCGCGTGGTCGCGGGTTTCCCGATGTTTATACGTGGTCCCCTGGTACACACGTCAGCAATGATGGTGAAAGGCTCAGCAACGTTCGATTTGCGGCCATGGCATCTAGTAAACTTCTGTTTTGGGTTCAGTCTCCTCGCTGGCGAGTTCGCTGGGTTTGTTGGGCGGGGGGCCTGGGACTTTCGGCGGCTAACTCAGTGTACTGGTCCCACATCACGGCGCCAGCGCACCGGAAGAAGAGTTCCGGAGCAATGCCCTTCTCCCCTTCCATTCAGGTAGTTTTGTCTTAATGGCACTGATCAGGCTTCAAACCGAACATTTCCGTAATCTGACTGGTGACGGCGTCGATTTCTCTCCCTCGTTCAATCTGATTCACGGCGAGAACGGCAGCGGCAAGAGCAGCGTTCTGGAGGCGGTTGCTTATCTGGGGCTGGGGCGCTCGTTTCGGGTTCACCGCCATCAGGCGGTGTGTTGTCACGGCGAGAAACGTTTTACTGTCTTTGGGGCGTTGAACAATGGCGCCACGGATGTCTCGGACATGGTCAGCACCGAGGTTGCCCATCGCGTGGGGTTTGCCCGGGATTTGGCGGACAAGGAGACACTGCTTCGCCACAACGGTGAATCGGTGCGGAGCCTGTCGTCACTGGCCCGATTGCTGCCGGTGTCGGTGATCGATCCGGGCGTGTTCGAGATTGTTGGCGGTAGCCCCGGCAAACGTCGGCAGTTTCTCGACTGGTCAGTGTTCCACGTGGAACCTTCCTTTGCGAGTCTCTGGCAGCAGTGCCAAAGAGTGACCTCACAGCGGAATCAGGCGCTCAGAGATGGTAGAATGGACGATCACCTGCTCCGGGTCTGGGACCGCCAGTACGGCGTTCTCGCGGAGCAGGTAACGGAAGCGAGACAGGCAGCGGTTACGGCCTTTCAGCAGGCGTTTGAGACGTTGTTGGAAGAGGTGGAAACGCCCTGGGTGGACGGCCTGAAAGTGGACTTCTATCCGGGATGGGACGTGAAACAGTCCCTGGTCGATGTGTTGGTGTCTCACCGGGAGCAGGAACGGCGAATGGGCCATACCCTGTATGGGCCCAATCGTGCCGATCTACGGTTACGTTATCAGGGACGTCCCGTCGCAGAAACCTTTTCCCGTGGTCAGCAGAAAACCCTGGTGATCCTGATGAAGATCGCCCAGGGCATGGTGTTGTCTGGCCTCGGCAAGCAGGTCACGTTTTTGCTGGACGACATCAATGCAGAGCTCGATCTGGGCCACCGCGCCATGCTGGCCAACAAGCTGCACGAACTTCGGTGTCAGGTTTTCATGACATCCATTGAACGACCCCGTCCGGACGAGTTGTGGCGGGAGGACAGCCTGCCGGAATACCGCATGTTCCACGTGGAACATGGCCGATTGACGGAAGAATAAGCCCCGCGCTTTAGGAGCGTCTAATGAGTGAACAGAGTTATAACTCCTCCAGTATCAAAGTGTTGAAAGGCCTGGATGCGGTGCGCAAACGCCCCGGGATGTACATCGGGGATACCGATGACGGTACTGGCCTGCACCACATGGTGTTCGAGTTGGTGGACAACTCCATCGACGAGGCCCTGGCGGGGTATTGCTCGGAAATCGGGGTGGTCATCCATCCGGATGAGTCCATCACCGTGCGGGATAACGGCCGTGGCATCCCTACCGACCTGCACGAGGAGGAAGGAGTTTCTGCGGCGGAAGTGATCATGACCGTGCTTCACGCCGGTGGTAAGTTCGATGACAACACCTACAAGGTGTCCGGTGGTCTGCACGGCGTCGGGGTGTCGGTCGTTAACGCCCTCTCCTCCACCCTGAAACTGACCGTCCGCCGTAACAACAAGGTTCATGAGCAGGTCTATACCCACGGGGTGCCCAATGCCCCTCTGACGGTGGTGGGTGACACCGACCGCAGCGGGACCGAAGTCCAGTTCGTGCCCTCTGAAGAGACCTTCACCAACATCAAATTCCATTACGACATCCTCGCCAAGCGGCTGCGTGAGTTGGCGTTCCTCAACAGTGGTGTACGCATCCGTCTGCAGGATGAGCGCAGCGGCAAGGAAGAAGTGTTCGAGTACGAGGGTGGATTGAGGGCCTTTGTTGAGCACCTGAACACCAACAAGACCCCCATCAATGAAGTCTTCCACTTCAACAAGGAACGGGAAGACGGCATTGCTGTGGAGGTCTCGATGCAGTGGAACGATGCCTTCCAGGAGAACATCTTCTGCTTCACCAACAACATTCCCCAGCGGGATGGCGGTACCCACCTGGCAGGCTTCCGCTCTGCCCTCACCCGCTCCCTGAACAACTACATCGAGCACGAAGGTCTGGGCAAGAAAGCCA
Organism: Marinobacter sp. CA1; assembly: GCF_020546665.1. NCBI lineage: Bacteria > Pseudomonadati > Pseudomonadota > Gammaproteobacteria > Pseudomonadales > Marinobacteraceae > Marinobacter > Marinobacter sp. CA1. Next base: position 4,518,083 of record NZ_CP071785.1, on the reverse strand, counting down.
AGGTAGCCACCTCCGGTGATGACGCCCGCGAGGGCCTGACCGCGATCATCAGCGTCAAGGTGCCCGATCCCAAGTTCTCGTCCCAGACCAAGGACAAACTGGTCTCCTCCGAGGTGAAAACCGCGGTGGAACAGGAGATGTACCAGGTGTTCTCCGACTTCCTGCAGGAGCACCCCAACGAGTCCAAGCAGATCGTCAACAAGATGATTGAAGCTGCCCGGGCCCGTGAAGCGGCTCGCAAGGCCCGCGACATGACACGCCGCAAGGGCGCGTTGGACATTGCCGGTTTGCCCGGGAAACTGGCGGACTGCCAGGAGAAAGACCCGGCTCTGTCCGAACTGTTCATTGTGGAGGGTGACTCGGCCGGTGGCAGTGCCAAGCAGGGCCGCGAACGTCGCACCCAGGCGATCCTGCCTCTGAAAGGTAAGATTCTCAACGTCGAGAAAGCCCGCTTCGACAAGATGCTGTCCTCCGCCGAGGTCGGCACGCTGATCACTGCTCTGGGCTGCGGTATTGGCCGTGAGGAGTTCGATCCGGAGAAGCTTCGCTACCACTCCATCATCATCATGACCGATGCGGACGTCGATGGCTCCCACATCCGGACCCTGCTGTTGACCTTCCTGTTCCGCCAGATGCGGGAAATCATCGAGCGGGGCCACGTCTTCATTGCCATGCCGCCGCTGTACAAGGTCAAACGGGGCAAACAGGAACAGTACCTGAAGGATGAGAAGGCCAAGGAAGCATACCTCACCCAGAGCGCCCTGGAAGGCGCCCAGCTATTCGTGAACACCGAAGCGCCGGCGATCAAGGATTCCGCGCTGGAAACCATGGTGAAGGACTACCAGGCGGTGATGGCGATGATTGAGCGGCTGTCCCGGGCCTACCCGGCGCGGGTACTGCAGGAGATGCTCAAGGTCGAGACCCTGACCGTCGACAGCCTCAAGGACGAAGCCACCGTTGCCGCCTGGGTCGGTTCCCTGGGCGAGGATCTGTCCCTGGATACCCGCACCGGCACCAAATACACCTTCTCAGTGGAGAAGGACGAGGAGCGTCAGCTCTACCTGCCGAAAGTGGTGATCTACGTCCATGGCATCCCCCACGCCCATGTATTCAACCACGAGTTCTTCGAGTCAGCTTCCTACGCCGCCATTGCCCGCATGGGTGAGACGCTGAATGGCCTGATCGAGGAAGGCGCCTATGTCCAGCGGGGCGAGCGCAAACAGGCGGTGCTGAGCTTTGAGGGCGCCCTGGCGTGGCTGATGAAGGAAGCCCAGCGAGGCCTCAACATCCAGCGCTACAAGGGACTGGGTGAGATGAACCCGGAGCAGCTGTGGGAAACCACCATGGACCCGGAAACCCGCCGGATGATGAAGGTGACCATCGAGGACGCCATCGCCGCGGACCAGATCTTCACCACCCTGATGGGCGACGACGTCGAACCCCGCCGGGACTTTATCCAGACCAACGCCCTGGAGGTGACCAATCTGGATGTCTGATCCCGTGCCGTGTTAGACAGCACTGACAAAAAGCCGGCCCCGGATTTCCTGGGCCGGCTTTTTTGTGTCTGTGAATCAGCTCTTGTGAAGGCGATAGCAATCCACTGTGGATAGCCATTGGCGCCCTGTGCCGGGCTCGGATAAGCTGCTGGAACCCCATGCCGTCACAAGGAGACAACAATGACAAACGAACGCTTTAGCCTGCGGGGCCGGGTGGCCCTGGTGACCGGTGCCTCCAGTGGCCTTGGCCGCCATTTCGCAGCGGTACTGGCCGAGGCCGGTGCCCGGGTGGTGGTGGCGGCGCGCCGTCTGGAGCGCCTGGAATCGCTGGTGAGCGAGGTTGAGCAGGCCGGTGGCCAGGCCCTGGCGGTGGCAATGGATGTGACCGACAGTGACTCGGTGTTGACTGCCCTGATTACCGTGGAAAACCAGTTCGGGCCGGTGGAGATCCTCATCAACAACGCCGGCATTGGCGACCCGCGTCCGTTCCTGGAGACCACGGAAGCGGACTGGGACCGGATGATGGACACCAACCTCAAGAGTGCCTGGTTCCTGGCCCGGGAAGTCAGTCGCCGTTTGGTGGAGAAGGGGCAGCCCGGCAGCATCATCAACATTGCGTCGATCCTGGGCTTGAGGGTCGGTCGGGATCTTAGCCACTACGCGGTGGCCAAAGCCGGTGTGGTGCAGTTGACCAAGGCGCTGGCGGTAGAGCTGAGCCGACACCGAATCCGGGTCAATGCCCTGGCTCCGGGCTATTTCCGCACCGAAATGAACGATGAGTTCTTTGCCACCGAGCAGGGCCAGCGTTACATCCAGCGCCAGGTTCCGATGGCGCGACTGGGGCAACTGGAGGATCTCAGTGGCCCGCTGCTGCTATTGGCCAGCGAGGCCGGAGGCTTCATGACCGGAACGGTAATCCCGGTCGATGGGGGACATGTCACTAACCCGCTGTGATATCGGGCTGGTGGTCACCAGTAGTTGATAACAGCTCGTTGGGTAACAAGTAGTTGGGTAACAGGTAGTTGGTAACAGATAGTTGTTGATAGATAGCCAATAACAACAGGGGGCGTTACCGCCCCTTGTTGGATTCGGACGGGCCCTCGGGCTGTTCGTTGCCATGGAGGTGCGGCGACATCACTTCTTCCAGGGTGTAGCCGGTCAGGCGGCGGATGGTGCGCCAGAGGTAGTAGAAAATGGCAATCATCATCACCATCGACGGGATGGCGATCATCGGGTAGCTCACCAGGGTCATTCGTCCCAGTTCTTCGTTGAAGGCCTGGGTGCCCGCCGGGCTGGTGACGATCCACTTGGCGAGAATGTAGTTCATCGCGGAGGAAAAGAAGAAGGTGCCACTGAACAGGTAACTGGCCTTCAACAGCCTCGCTTCAAACTCGGCTTCGCTGTTGCGTTCCACCAGTGCCCGCTGGATTTTGTCGACATCCAGCACTGACGGGTTGTACAGCAGCGTACGCACCAGCGGGTACTGGGTGCGGGTGGACACCAGTACCGCCAGACCAATCAGCAGCGGCACTGCGGCTTCCTTGATGGCCAGCCACTGCGGGTCCAGCTCCATCAGGCCGATACCGCCGGTGAGGCCGACGCTGATCACCCCAAGCACCGCAATGAAGTTGTACTTGCGGTAGCGGAGCAGCTCAAACAGCCCCCAGCCCAACGGAAAGGCGAGGCCAATGACCAGCGCCCAGGTGCTGCCGAGATAGTCGTCGCCGCTGAGCTTCATCAGGATCACGGACGGAATCACGATGCTGACCAGCAGATCGACCCAGGGACGAGGTTTGTGGGTGGGAGTGGTGTTCGTGGTCTGGGTCATGGAAATGCCTGCACGGGTTGTCGTTTCAATTCTGTGGCTCTATATCTGAGGGCTTGGTCCGGGCCGGCCACTGCCCTGCCCTATCCACCTGGCTACCCACCTGGCTACGTACCTACCGACTGCGGGGCTGGTCCGCCCGGGACTCGCCGCCAATGTAGAGAAAGTTGGTGTAGTGCCGTACCGGGCCTCCGAGCTGTACGGTGGTCTGTACTGACACCAGGGCGTCGCTGTCCGGGGCACGGAATCGGGAGGCATAGCCGTCGGTCTCACCGGCGCGCTGGCGCCAGTCGCCCTCTTCCTGCCACTGCGGCCCGAGACAGCTTTTAACCGACGCCAGCGCCTGCTGGTGACGGCTCTTGGCTATGTCCAGACTGGGGCTGGTGGCGGCGCACAGGTAGGCGGCATCGCCACGACCCCAGCTCCAGATCTGGCAGTGGCCTTCGATCAATTCGGTCTTGGCGCGGTAAACGGTGCCGGCGATAAAGCTGTCCCCCTTGCCGCGAAAACTGGCGAAGTCGGCATCGTAATCGGCAATCAACGCCTGCAGGCTGCCACAGACATCGTCGGTACCAACACTCAACGGTTGGCTGCTGCAACCGGCCAGGAGGGTGGCAACGGTGATCAGACCGGTCAGCTGGGGGCTAAGTTTCATGCTATATCCTTATCAGCCAGGATTCCTGGCACGCAACGGGGAACAGACAGTGTGTGTCAAAACTGGCACCCAGTTTAGCGTGGATTGGCGACGAAGTGTGACTGCGGGTGAACGGAGGCTGCCGTGTGTGAACGAGCGGCGGTACACAACCGGATTGGTTGGTAGAGAAACAGGGCGAATGAAACACGGATAAAGCAGGGAGGGAAAGATTGGTCGGCGTGAGAGGATTCGAACCTCCGACCCCTTCGTCCCGAACGAAGTGCGCTACCAGGCTGCGCTACACGCCGAACAACGGCCGGTATTATACGGAAACAGCGGCTTTTTGCCAGTGCCCAGTGGAGAATTTTTTATCGGCTGGTGGCAAGCAGTGTGTCGACCAGGGTCGCCAGATTATCGTACACCTGCACGCCAGCCAGAGGCCGTTCCCGCAGGTGGTGCTCGGTTTCGCGACCGTTGCCGGTGCGCACCAGGCAGGGTTGGCAGCCGGCGCCGAGGGCGGCTTCCAGGTCCTTGCGGCTGTCGCCAACCATAAGGGTGCCAGCCAGGGTGCTCAGGCCGAGCCGTTGGCGGATCTGCTCCAGCAGGCCGGTGGCCGGTTTGCGGCAATGGCAGTGCTGATTGGGATGGTGAGGACAGTAGGCGATCAGGTCGATACGGCCGCCCAACGGTTTGAGCAGATCGGCCATCTTGCTGTGCATGGCCTCCAGAGTATCGACGTCGTAATAGCCCCGGCCGATGCCGGACTGGTTGGTGGCAATGGCCACGGTGTAGCCGGCATGGCAGAGACGGGCGATGGCTTCCAGGCTGCCGGGAAGGGGCAACCACGCGGTTGGCGAGCAGATGTAGCTGCCATCGTAGTGGTTGATGACCCCATCCCGGTCCAGGATGACCAGCATTGCCGTGTTAGCTGGCGGTCGGCAGCAGTGAGATGTCGGCGACCCGCAGGAACAGGTTGCGCAGACGGTTCAGCAGCGCCAGGCGGTTGTTGCGAACGGCGTCGTCCTCCGCCATCACCATCACTTCCTCGAAGAAGGTGTCCACCGGCTGGCGCAGGCCCGCCAGTGAGCTCAGCGCAGAGCCGTAGTCCCCCTGCTCGAACAGCGGCAGTACCGCGTCGGCCTGCTTGGCCACGGCATCCGCCAGGGCCTGTTCGGCACCGTCCTGCAGCAGGCTGGTGTCGACGCTTTCACCAATGCTGTCGCCACCCTGCTTGGTGAGGATGTTGGAGACCCGCTTGTTGGCCGCTGCCAGGGCCTGGGCTTCCGGCAACTGACGGAATGCCTCCACCGCCTTGATGCGGCGATCGAAGTCCAGAGGCCGGGTGGGCCGGCGGGCATGCACCGCCAGGTAGACTTCGGCACCGATGCCCTGCTCGTCGTAGTGGGCACGGAAGCGCTCCAGCATGTAGTCGACAACGGTGGTGGCAACTTTCTGCTCGCTGAGCACGGTGAAGTTCTCCGCTGCCCACTCGCAGCAGGTCTGCAGATCCAGCGGCAGCGCCCGTTCGATGATTATCCGCAGGACCCCCAGGGACGCCCGACGCAGACCAAATGGGTCACGGGTACCGGACGGCGGCTGGTTGATGCCGAACAGCCCCACCAGCGAGTCGATGCGGTCGGCCAGGGCCACGGCGCAGCCGGTCAGGGTGGTGGGCAGGTCATCACCGGCGTAGCGCGGCATGTACTGCTCATTGAGCGCCTTGGCAACGTCGGCCGGCTCGCCATCGTGCTCAGCGTAGTACTGACCCATGATGCCCTGGAGGTCGGTGAACTCCAGCACCATTTCGGTGACCAGATCGGTCTTGGCCAGCATGGCAGCACGTTCGGCCAGCGCCGGATCACTGCCGATGGCATCGGCAATCTTGCGCGCCAGCGCGGCGACCCGCACGGACTTGTCGTAGAGGCTGCCGAGTTTTTCCTGGAACACGATCGGCTTGAGCTGCTCGACTCGGTCTTCCAGCCGGGTCTTGCGATCGGTCTCGTAGAAGAAGGCAGCGTCGGACAGCCGCGGCCGGATCACCTTCTCGTTGCCGCTTACTACCTGCGCCGGGTCCTTGCTTTCCAGGTTGGCCACGGTGATGAACAGCGGCAGCATGCGGTCATTATCGTCGACCACATGGAAGTACTTCTGGTGCTCTTCCATCGACGAAATCAGGGCTTCGGCGGGCACCTCCAGGAAGCGCTCCTCGAAGCGCCCCAGCAGCGGTACCGGCCACTCATTCAGGGCGGTGACTTCGTCCAGCAGGTCGTCGTTGATCACCGCGCGGCCGTTGCCTTCATTCTTGGCGATGGCAGCCACACCGGCACGGATCACGTCACGGCGTTCCTCAAAATTGGCCAGTACCCGGCCCTCTTCTTTCAGCACCACCTCATAGTCGTTGGGGGTGGGAATCAGCAGCGACTTGGGGCAATGGAAGCGGTGACCACGGGTCTGGTTGCCCGGGGTCAGGTTGAGGATCGGGGCATCAATCACCTTGTTGCCGTACAGCAGCACCAACCAATGTACCGGACGGACGAATTCGGTGCGGTAGGCGCCCCAGCGCATGCGCTTGGGGATCGGCAGCGCCGCCAGGGATTTCTCGATCAGTGCCGGCAGCAGCTCAATGGTGGGCTTGCCCTGCTCTACCGTGCGGTAAACCACCCAGGCACCCTTGTCGGTTTCCAGGGTGTCGAGCTGATCCGGGGTGACCCCCAGGGAGGTGGCGAAGCCATTGAGGGCGCGGGTGGGGTTACCGGCGTCGTCGAAGGCGGCCTTGACCGCCGGACCGCGTTTCTCCACCGGCTTGTCCGGCTGGGCATCGGCGAGATCGCGGATACGCACCGCCAGGCGACGGGGGGCGGCGAAGCTTTCCACCGCACCGTGATCGATGCCGGCGTCAGCCAGCCCGCTAACGATGCCCTGGGTGAACGCGTCGGAAAGGGATTTCAGCGCCTTCGGCGGCAGCTCTTCGGTACCCAGTTCGACCAGAAAATCCTGTGTTGCCATGGTTATGCGTTCCCCTTAGCAGAGTCGTTCGCTTGTTCGTCGTCGGCCAGCAGTTCCTGACGCAGGGCTTCGGGTGCCAGCGGGAAGCCAAGGGCCTTGCGGCTGTCGAAGTAGGCCTGGGCGACGGCTCGGGCCAGGGTGCGCACCCGCAGGATGAAGCGCTGGCGCTCGGTGACCGAGATGGCGTGGCGGGCATCCAGCAGGTTGAAGGTGTGGGAGGCCTTCAGCACCTGCTCATAGGCCGGCAGTGCCAGTCCGGCTTCGATCAGGCGCTTGCTCTCGCGCTCATGGACGTCGAAGCAGTGGAACAGGAACTCGGTATCGGCGTGCTCGAAGTTGTAGGTGGACATCTCCACCTCCTGCTGGTGGAACACGTCGCCGTAGGTGACCACGCCGTCCGGGCCCTGGGTCCACACCAGGTCGTAGACGCTGTCCACACCCTGCAGGTACATGGCGATGCGCTCCAGACCGTAGGTCAGCTCGCCGGTAACCGGGTAACACTCGATACCACCGACCTGCTGGAAGTAGGTGAACTGGGTGACTTCCATACCGTTGAGCCAGATTTCCCAGCCCAGACCCCAGGCGCCCAGGGTGGGGGATTCCCAGTTGTCCTCAACGAAACGGATGTCGTGGACCAGTGGGTCCAGGCCCAGGGCCTTGAGGGAGTCCAGGTACAGCTCCTGGATGTTGTCCGGCGACGGCTTCAGCACCACCTGGAACTGGTAGTAGTGTTGCAGGCGGTTGGGGTTTTCACCGTAGCGACCGTCCGTGGGACGGCGGCTGGGCTGCACGTAGGCGGCGTTCCAGGTCTCCGGGCCGATGGCCCGCAGGAAAGTGGCGGGGTGAAAGGTGCCGGCACCGACTTCCATATCCAGTGGCTGGAGCACGACGCAGCCATGCTGCGCCCAGAAATTCTGCAGCGCCAGGATCAGTCCCTGAAAGGTGTTGAGGTCCTGGCTTCCGTTGAGAGTTGCCTTGTCTGTCACGACGATTGCCTGCTATCGGTCTGTGTGTGGCGTACCGGACTGAACCCTCGGCACGCAGCGAATGTAAAGTTGCCGCATTATACGCTGCTGTCGCCGGCTTTTCTAAGCCGCGATGGCGCGCCCCGCCGGCACGGGCCGGAACGGCTGTGAAGCGTATCCCAACGGCGTCAGAAAAAGGTCAGCCCCACCTGGAATAGCCGTTCGACGTCACGGATGCGGGACTTGTCCACCAGGAACAGGATGACGTGGTCATCGGGCTGTACCCGCAGGTGGTCGTGGGCGATCAGCACCTCGTTGTGGCGGACGATGGCGCCGATGGTGGTGCCTTCCGGCAGGGCAATTTCATCCAGCCGCTTGCCCACCACCTTGGAGGACCGGTGATCGCCATGGGCGATGGCCTCAATGGCCTCAGCAGCGCCTCTTCGGAGTGAGTAAACGTTCACTACGTCGCCACGACGAACGTGGGTGAGCAGGCTACCGATGGTGGTTTGCTGGGGGGAGATCGCAACGTCGATGTCTCCGCCCTGGATCAGATCGACGTAATCCGGGTTGTTGATCAGCGTCAGGACCTTGCGGGCGCCCAGTCGTTTGGCCAACAGCGACGCCATGATGTTGGCCTCGTCGTCGTTGGTGACGGCGCAGAACACATCGGTGTTCTCGATGTTTTCTTCCAGCAGGATGTCCTTGTTGGCGGCATTGCCTTCCAGCACCACAGTCTTGCGCAGACTTTCCGACAGCATCACGCAGCGCTCCCGGTCCCGCTCCAGCAGTTTGACCTGGTAACGGTTCTCCAGGGTGTGGGCCAGGCGCTGGCCGATGTTGCCACCGCCGCAGATGAAGATCCGCTTGTAGGGCTTTTCCAGTGGTTGCAGCTCGCTCATGACCGAGCGGATGTGGTCGGTGCCGGCGATGAAGAAGACCTCGTCACCGTCCTCGATCACGGTATCTCCCTGGGGAATGATCGGCCGGTCCTTGCGGAAGATGGCCGCCACCCGGGTATCGATGCGGGGCATGTGGGTGCGCAGGTAGGACAGTTCGTGACCAACCAGTGGTCCGCCCTTGGTGGCCCGGATCGCCACCAGCCGTACCAGACCCTTGGAGAATTCCAGTACCTGCAGCGCGCCGGGGTATTCAATCAGTCGGGTGATGTGACGGGTGACCAGATGCTCCGGGCTGATCAGCACGTCCACCGGGAAACCCTGGTCCGCAAACAGCTCCTTGCGGGCCAGGTAGGCGTTGGCCCGCACCCGGCTGATCTTGGTGGGGGTTTTGAACAGCACCCCGGACACCTGACAGGCCACCATGTTGACCTCGTCACTGTTGGTCACCGCAATCAGCATGTCGGCGTCGTCGGCGCCGGCCTGGCGCAGGATGGTGGGATAGGACCCCCTGCCTTGCACGGTGCGGATGTCGAGACGGTCCTGCAGTTCCCGCAGACGGGCGCCGTCGGAATCGATCACGGTGATGTCGTTGGCTTCGTTGGCAAGGTTCTCGGCCAGGGTGCCGCCGACCTGGCCGGCACCCAGGATGATGATTTTCATGGTTCAGTTCCCTGTACCGGCCAGTGCCGGATTACGGTTCACCTGTCGTCGGCGGGCGCGTCCGGCCCGCCCGGTTTGTCCAGCACAGCGTAATAGAAACCGTCGTGACTGAGGGGGTCGGGCAGCAGCTGGCGGCCGGCGGGCATCGGGCGGCCCCAGGGCACGTCCAGGTCCACCAGCCGGGCATCGTCCTGCTGTTTGAGGAACCGCTCGATTATACGGTGGTTTTCCTGGGGGAACACCGAGCAGGTGGCGTACACCAGCCGTCCACCTGGTGCCAGGATCCGCCACATGGCGGCCAGCAGTTCGAGCTGGATCTTTGCCAGCGGGGCAATGTCGGCTTCCCGCCGCAACAGCTTGATGTCAGGGTGGCGACGGATCACGCCGCTGGCGCTACAGGGCACGTCCAGCAGGATGCGGTCAAACGGCTGGCCGTCCCACCACTGCTCGGTGTCGCCGGCATCGGCGGCCACCAGGCGGGCGTCCAGATCGAGCCGCTCGAGATTCTCCTCGACCCGCGCCAGACGCTCGCTGGCCTGGTCGATGGCGACCACCTCCGCCAGGTCCGGCTGCTGTTCCAGCAGGGCGCAGGTCTTGCCGCCGGGAGCGGCGCAGGCGTCCAGCACCCGTTGACCGGGGGCCAGCGCCAGCAGGTCAGTGCTGAGTTGGGCGGCCTCGTCCTGCACGCTGACGGAACCGTCGGCAAATCCGGGCAGCCGGTCCACCGGCACCGGTCGGGCCAGCTGCAGACCGTGGCGGGCAAAGCGGGTGGCGGAAGCCTCTATGCCCTCGGCCTGCAGCCGCGCGAGATAGTCGTCACGATCGCCCCGACGGGCATTGACCCGCAGGGTCATCGGTGCCTGGCTGTTATTGCCATCAAGGATGGCGGTCCAGTCGTCGGGCCAGTTGTGCTGCAGCTTGGCCACCAGCCAGTCGGGGTGGCTGTAGTGCCGGGCCGGGTTGTCCCGGATGTCGGTGGGGGAATCGTCGCGCAGGGCCTTGCGCAGGAGGCCGTTGACCAGGCCGGTAAGATGGGGTTTGGCAAGGGCGCGGCAGGCCTCGACGGTTTCATTGAGGACAGCGTAGTCGGCCTGCTGGCTGAAGCGGAGCTGGAACAGCGCCACCACCAACAGGTGATGGACCACCCGGTCCTGTTTGCGCAGGGGCTTGCGCAGCCTTTCGGCGAGCTCGCCATCGAGCCGGTGGAACCAGCGGCAACCGCCGTAACACAACGCCTGCAGAGAGGATCGCTCGCCATCCTCCACCTGGTCCAGGGCCGGTGGCAGCGCCTGGGACAGGGATTGACCCTGTTCCACCGCCAGCAGGACCCTGGCGGCGACCGCCCGCAGCGGCAGCAATGAGTGGGCCATCTAGTTGAGCTCCTGGCCAGGCAGCAGCAGGGCCTTGCCGCCATTGATCAGGTCGTTGACGCTCTGGGCCCGGGCGCCGGGCAGCTGCACCTGGGTCAGCTGCAGCACACCTTGGCCGCACTGGACGTCGATACCGTCCCGCTCCCGCCGCAGGATGGTGCCGGGACGAGCATCCCCGCCTCCATCGACGACGCCAGCGGCGTGGATGCGAATACGCTGAGGGGCCTGGCCGCTGTCATCGTTAAGATCGGTAAAGCAGCCCGGCCAGGGATTGAAGGCGCGGATCAGCCGATTGAGTTCCAGCGCCGGGCGTGTCCAGTCCAGGTGACCGTCTTCCTTGCTGAGCTTGTGGGCGTAGTTGGCAAGGCTGTCATCCTGGGGAACGGCCTGCAGCGAGCCGGTGTCGAGGTGTGCCAGGGCTTCCACAATGGCCTCGCCGCCCAGGTCCGCCAGGCGGTCGTGCAGACTGCCGCCGGTGTCGTCGGCCTGGATCGCGGTTTCTCGGGTCAACAGCATGGCCCCGGTGTCGAGGCCGGCGTCCATCTGCATGATGGTGATGCCGGTGCGGTCTTCGCCGGCGGCAATCGCCCGCTGGATCGGCGCCGCGCCGCGCCAGCGTGGCAGCAGTGAGGCATGGATGTTGAGACAGCCATAACGGGGGGTATCCAGCACCGGCTGTGGCAGGATCAGGCCGTAGGCGGCCACCACCATGACATCCGCCGCCAGCTCTGCCAGCTGGTCGCGATCGGCACTGTCTTTGAAGTTGAGTGGCTGGAACACCGGCAGACCGGCATCCAGCGCCACCTGTTTGACCGGGCTGGGGGTCAGTTTGCGGCCCCGCCCCGCGGGACGGTCCGGTTGTGAGTAGACGCCCACCACCTCGTGGTTGGTGGCCAGGATGGCCTTGAGGGCGGTGGCGGCAAAGTCGGGGGTGCCTGCAAAGACAACTCGCACGGTTGGTGGTCTCTGTGTCGGTGGATACGAAAAGACCGGGTTGGCACCCGGTCTTGTTGGCTGTCGATGTTCTGGCGCGATCCCGTGGCGGGATCAGGCACGGATCTTGTGCTGTTTCTCCAGCTTCTTGCGGATACGGTTGCGCTTGAGGGCGCTCAGGTAATCCACGAACAGCTTGCCGTTCAAGTGGTCCATCTCGTGCTGGATACACACCGCCAGCAGGCCAGTGGCTTCCAGTTCGTAAGGCTCGCCGTTGCGATCCAGAGCCTTGATGCGGACATGCTCGATGCGCTCGACGTCTTCATAGAATCCGGGCACCGACAGGCAGCCTTCCTGCATTTTCTCGTAGTCGCCGTCGAGGACGTCCACCTGCGGGTTGATGAACACCCGTGGCTCGCTGTGATCCTCGGACAGATCCATCACGATGATCTGCTGGTGAACGTTGACCTGGGTGGCCGCAAGGCCGATGCCGGGGGCATCGTACATGGTCTCGAACATGTCGTCGATCAGCTTGCGGGTGTCGTCCGTGACCTCGGTCACCGGCTTGGCAACGGTGCGCAACCGGGGGTCAGGGTATTCCAGGATGTCTAGGATCATAGCGTGTCGGTTCTTTACTGTTGGATCGTGTGTCGGTACGGACCGGCGAAAAGGCCATTATAACGGTGATCCGCCCCTGCCCGACAGGGCGGGAGATCGGTTATCATGCCAGAAATGCGACGGTGTAGAGGGTCAATTCGCCGCCCGTCCACTACTATTCGGGCTAATTGTATTCGGGCTGACTGTAGTCCCGGCTGCAGGGGGGTATCAGGGCGCGCCCTGTCCGCCGCAGGCCCGAAGTGCGTCAGCCCCAAAGTGACTCGTGTCAGGATGAGTGCTTACCGGCTCATACAGCGCTATTATCCCTTAGTTTCACGACTGAGTACAAACTAACCAGTTGATAGGTAGAATCTACTGGAAGAACAAAAGATAACATCACAATTTGCGTCACTTCTTCTATAGTAGAGGGAGACGCGAGGAGCGGCGGTTGGACGACCCGCGATCAAAACCACCGATGAAGGCACGCGATCAAGGACATACACAATGAGGAATCTGCTGTACGCGCTGGCGGCTGGCATGCTGCTGGTTACCACCTGGGCACAGGCGGCCGGGCCCGATCTCCGGGATGATCACCCCGATCGGTACACCGTCGTCAAGGGCGATACCCTGTGGGACATCTCTGCCCGCTTTCTCGACAACCCCTGGTACTGGCCAGAGATCTGGCACGTCAATCCCCAGGTAAGCAATCCTCACCTGATTTACCCGGGTGACGAGCTGGCCCTGGTGTACATCGACGGCCAGCCGCGGGTAACCAAGGTCAACCGCAATGGCGTGATCAAGCTGTCGCCGCAGATTCGCTCCGAGCCTATTGATACCCCGATTCCGGCAATCCCGTTGGATGCCATCAGTGGCTTCCTGTCCGACACCCGCATTGTCGACGTGACCGAACTCAATGGCTCGCCCTACGTGCTTGAGGGTGAGGATGGCCGCATTGTGGCAGGGGCCGGCGACAAGCTTTACGCCCGTGGTGAGAAACCGGCCGACAACGTTGGTATCTTCCGCCGCAGCAAGGAGTTCGTTGATCCCCAGACCGGTGAGTTCCTGGGTCTGGAAGCGCGGGCGATTGCCCGAGGTGAGATCACCAAGGAAACCGGTGACGTGCTGACCATGCGGGTGACCAGCTCCAGTGAGGAAGTCCGCATTGGCGATCGACTGCTGGCCGGTGAGGACCGCAGCATCACCACCACCTTCACCCCCAGCTCGCCGGAGAACGAGATCGAAGGTGAAATGCTGTCGGTGGAAGACGGCGTGACCCAGATTGGTCAGTTCGACGTGGTGGCCCTGAACCGCGGCCTGCGTGAAGGCCTGGTGCCGGGCAACGTGCTGGCGGTGTTCAAGAAGGGCAACCTGGTGCGTGATCCGGTCACCAAGGAAACCATCGCCCTGCCGGACGAGCGTGCTGGCCTGCTGATGGTGTTCCAGTCCTACGAGAAGATGAGCTACGGCCTGATCCTGACAGCAACCCGACCGCTGTCCCTGGGCGACAAGGTGCGCAACCCCTGACCGGTTGCGCAGTGGCCTGATCAACCAACAATTGGTGATCAACAAACAACGGGTAATCAACAAACAAGAGGGAGGCCCGGTGCCTCCCTCTTGCGTTATGGCATACTGCGGGTTTTCGCCAGGACGGCGCTACGCAACAAGGATGCTGCCATGCCCCCAACCTCACCAGCGATGTCCATCGCATCGCCTGTTCTGACCAGCCAGTCCGATACCCTGCCGTGGTTGTGTCTGGCCCGCCTGCCGGGCCTGGGCCGCAAGCGTCGGCTGACGCTGCTGCAACAGTTTGACGACCCCCTGGAGCTGCTGGCCACCACCGAAGCGGTGTGGCAGGCCGCCGCGCTGCCGCAGAAAACCCGTGAGGCGCTGCGGGCCTGGCAGGCGCAGGATACTGCTCACCCACTGTTGATTGCGCTGAAGCAGATACAGGCCAGCTGTCAGGCCTTGAGCATCGAGATGGTGACCTGGGGCGATCACGATTACCCGGAACCCCTGCGTCATATCCACGACGCGCCGCTGGTGCTTTATCTGCAGGGTGATCGCCGCCTGCTGGTCAGGCCGCAGATTGGCTTGGTGGGCAGCCGTAACGCTACCCCGACCGGGCTGCAACTGGCCCATGAGTTTGCCGCCGACCTGAGCGAGCGGGGCTACCTGGTCACCAGCGGGCTGGCGCTGGGTATCGACGGTGCCGCCCACCGTGGTGCGCTGGACGCCGGCTATCCCACCCTGGCGGTGGTCGGTACCGGCGTGGATGTCGACTACCCCCGCCAGCACCGGTCCCTCAGTGAACAGATCCGCCGGCAGGGGCTGCTGGTGTCTGACCTGCCGCCGGGCACGCCGGCCCGCGCCGCCCACTTTCCCCAGCGCAACCGTCTGATCAGTGGCCTCAGCCGGGGCGTACTGGTGGTGGAGGCGAGCCTGCGCAGTGGTTCGCTGATCACCGCACGGCTGGCGCTGGAGCAGGGACGGGAGGTGTTCGCCGTGCCCGGGTCGGTACGCAACCCCCAGGCACAGGGCTGCCATCGCCTGATCCGTCAGGGTGCCGCGCTGGTGGAAACGGTGGCCGATATTGAGGAGGAGCTGGGGGGCTGGCAGGTGGCGTCCTCCCCCGTCCCCTCACCCTCTCCCGCCAGTGTCGAATCTGACGCTGGCGGCAGCGCTGCCGAGGCGGATCTGCCAGCGCGGGAAATCGCGGTGCTGCAGGCTTTAGGGTATGATCCGCAGTCAACCGATACCCTCTGCGAGGCCACCGGTCTGGCCGCCGACCAGTTGCTGCAGTCGCTGTTGATGCTGGAAATGCAGGGGCTGGTGGCGTCGGTGCCTGGTGGTTACCAGCGCCTGCGCTGACAGTGCCAAGCGGGTATCACCGGAGCGATTCAGAGGCTCCCCAGAAACTGTCCGTGACATCAGGTAGGTGGTCATGCCCCAGCAATCCCCCTCGCTCAACTCATGGCAACGTCACTGTGTCCGCCGCACCGTCGCCCGCGGTGGCGTCATTGCTTACCCCACCGAAGCGGTCTGGGGGCTGGGTTGTGATCCCTGGAACCGGGAGGCGGTGGAACGCATCCTGGCGTTGAAGCAGCGCCCCTGGCACAAGGGCCTGATCCTGGTCGCCGGGTCCCTGGACCAGGTGGCGTTCCTGCTGCAGCCACTGGCGCCGGAGATTCGTCAGCGGGCGCTGCAGCATTGGCCCGGCCCGGTCACCTGTGTGGTGCCGGACCCGCTGGAGCAGATACCGGCGTGGGTGCGGGGTCGACATCACAGCATTGCCATCCGGGTCAGCGCCCACCCGTTGGTACAGGCCCTGTGCCAGAGCACCGGCATGCCGCTGGTGTCGACGTCCTGCAACCCGGCAGGGCGCCAGCCGGCGCGTCATGCCTGGCAGGTGCGCCGCTATTTCGCCGACCGACTCGACTGGCTGGTGCCCGGCGCCCTGGGCGAGTCCCGCCAACCCAGCCAGATCATTGATATCACCACCGGCCGGCGACTGCGCTAGGCCGATCCGTCAGGAGTTTTCCATGTCCCAACCCGCTCAGCCCGATACCACCGCCGTTCGCGATTACCTGCTCGACCTGCAGGATCGCATCTGTCAGCGCCTGGCCCAGGTGGATGGCAAAGCCGGCTTTGATACCGATGCCTGGACCCGTGAGGAAGGCGGAGGCGGCCGCAGCCGGGTCATTGCCGACGGGGCGGTGTTTGAAAAGGGGGGCGTGAATTTTTCCCACGTCATGGGTGAGACCATGCCACCGTCGGCGACCGCCCATCGGCCGCACCTGGCCGGGGCACCCTGGCAGGCCATGGGGGTGTCGTTGGTGATCCACCCCCACAACCCCTACGTGCCCACGTCCCATGCCAACGTCCGCTTCTTCATCGCCACCCCCAAGGATGGAGACCCGGTGTACTGGTTCGGTGGCGGTTATGACCTCACTCCCTACTACGGTTACGACGACGACTGCGTGCACTGGCACCAGGTGGCCCGTGCCGCCTGCCAGCCGTTTGGTGAGGCGTTGTACCCCAAGTTCAAACACTGGTGTGACGACTACTTCTTCCTCAAGCACCGGGACGAGCCCCGGGGCATCGGTGGCCTGTTCTTCGACGACCACAACACCGGCGATTTTGATCAGGACTTTGCCTTCATGCGGTCGGTGGGGGACAGCTACATCGAGGCCTACGAGCCCATCGTGAACCGTCGCAAGGACACCCCGTTCGGGGAACGCCAGCGTGACTTCCAGCTCTATCGCCGTGGTCGCTACGTCGAGTTCAACCTGGTGTGTGACCGGGGCACGCTGTTTGGTCTGCAGTCCGGTGGGCGTACCGAGTCCATCCTGATGTCGCTGCCCCCACTGGTACGCTGGGACTACGATCGCCGCTTTGAGCCCGGCAGTGAGGAGGCACGTCTGACCGAACACTACCTGACCTCGCGGGACTGGCTGGCGGACGCCTGACCGCCCACTGACAGGAGCAACCATGAGCAACGATCTTTACGCCGTGGTGGGAAACCCCATCAGTCACAGCAAGTCACCGCGGATTCACAGTCTGTTTGCCAGGCAGACCGGTGAAGCCATGGAGTACACCGCCATCCAGGCGCCGCTGGACGATTTTGCCGGCACCGTAGCAGAGTTCTTCCGCGCCGGTGGCTGTGGTCTCAATGTCACCGTGCCGTTCAAGGAACAGGCCTGGGCGCTGGCGGACCGGCGTGCAGTGCGGGCGGAGAAAGCCGGGGCTGCCAACACCCTGTATCGGAATCAAGCCGGCGATCTGGTGGCGGACAACACCGACGGCCAGGGGCTGGTCACCGACCTGACGGTGAATCACGGCATCACCCTTGCTGGCCGCAAGCTGCTGGTGCTGGGTGCCGGTGGTGCGGTTCGCGGCGTGCTGGGGCCGCTATTGGCCGCCGGGCCGGCCTCGCTGACCCTGGCCAACCGCACGGTATCCCGTGCCCAGGCCCTGGTGGAGCTGTTTGCCGACGAAGCTGGCGAGACCGGGTTGAGTGCCTGTGGTTTCGAAACCCCGGATCAGCCGTTTGACCTGATCATCAATGGCACCAGCGCCAGCCTGCAGGGCGATCTGCCCCCGTTGTCCCAGGCTGTGATCGACCGCCACACCCAGGTCTACGACATGATGTACGCTGCCACCACGACGCCATTTAACCAGTGGGCCCTGGATCAGGGCGCGGCGCAGGCGGTGGATGGCCTGGGCATGCTGGTGGAGCAGGCCGCCGAATCGTTCCGGATCTGGCGGGGGGTAAGCCCGCAAACCGCGCCGGTGATGGCGGCGTTGCGGAGCTGATCCGCCATTGACCGCCGCTCCATTGTCAGGCGCCTTAACACTGGCGCCCGGGTTCGGCTATGCTTGCCAGATAACATTCTGTTTTTCTGCGGAATTGGCTTGCTGTTGAGGTAAGGGCAAAAGGCATCCCATGGACATACTGACCCTCGTTGGCCTGCTGGCCGGCATCCTGATCGTGATCCTGGCAATGCTGGCGAACGCCACTCTGCTGACGTTCCTCAACCTGCCGGGACTGGCGATCGTGCTGGGTGGCACCATCGCGGTGACCCTGGTGAAATTCCGCCTAGCGTCGGTAGCCAGCGCCTTCCGGTTGGCCATATCTGCCACCTTTACCGACCGGGTGGCACGGCCATCGGAGCTGATCCTGGAGGTCAGTGAGCTGGCGCGGGTGGTGCGCAAGGATGGCATTCTTGGCCTTGAGAGCCACGAAACCGACACCCCGTTCCTGCAGAAGGCCATCAACCTGTGTGTCGATGGCCATGCCCCGGAGCTGGTGGAAGAAGCCCTGGCCCAGGAAATCCAGCAGTGCGCCGAACGCTACGAAGTCTCCGAGCGGGTGTTCCGCGGTATCGGTGAATCGGCGCCGGCGATCGGCATGCTGGGGACGCTGGTGGGGCTGGTGCAGATGCTCAATACCCTGGATGATCCGTCATCCATCGGCCCGGCCATGGCAATCGCCCTGCTGACCACCCTCTACGGTGCCTTCCTGGCCCAACTGATCGCCCTGCCCCTGGCGGACAAGCTGCAGCTCAAGGCCGAGGACGAGCAGCGTAACCAGTTGCTGATTGCCACCAGCATGCGCAGCATCATGCGCGGCGAGAACCCGCGGGTCATGACCGAGCTGTTGTCGTCCTTCGTGGCTCCGGAAAAACGCCAGGGCCTGATTCCCGAACGGGAGGCCTGAGTCCGGTGCTGAAGAAGCCTGCAACCAGGAAGAAGGCGGGGGGCGGTTCCCCGGCCTGGATGACCACCTTTGCCGATCTGGCTACCCTGTTGCTGACCTTCTTCATCCTGCTGCTGTCGTTTGCTGAAATGGATGCCGAGAAATACCGCATGATGGCCCAGTCGATGGCGGTGGCGTTTGGCAGCAACAACGTGCTCGACGACGGCGTTGGCGGTTCCCCCCTGACCCTGATTGAGACCGATACGGTGTCCCTGCCGGAGCCCTCCGACACGGCCATTCAGCAGCCGGAACTGATCGACGATCGCGATCAGGGCGAGGCGCCCACCACGGTGCCGGCCGGGGTGGTGGACCTGGCCGGGCGCCTGATCCAGCAGCTGGAGCCCCAGGTGCTGGCGGAGGACCTCAACGTCAGTTACGACAGCCAGCAGGTGGTGATCCGCTTTGCCGAAGAAGCCACCTTCCGCTCGGCGGAAGCGGAGATCAAGCCCAGCATGATCCCCATTATCGACAAGGTGGTGAGGGTATTGTCGGGCTGCACCGGTGACGTGCTGGTGGCGGGTTATACCGATGACCGGCCGATCAACAGCAGCCGGTTCCGCTCCAACTGGGATCTGTCCGCCGCCCGGGCGGTATCGGTGGTGCATGAGCTGGTGCTGAGCCAGGAGGTGGAAGCCGAGCGGGTCACCGCGGCCGGGCGCGCCGAAACCAACCCTCTGGCCCCCAACGACTCCCCGGAAAACCGCGCCAAGAACCGCCGGGTGGAAATTTCCATCCGCAACCCCACCTGCTCGGACAGCGTGGCCACCGACGACCTGCCGGTGGAGATCCTGCCCTGACGGTCACGCCACTTATGACTCCCGGTCAGGTGCTCAGACGCAATTCATATAACCCCACCGGTAACTGGCCGGTATACTGTCGCCCCTGGTATTTTCATACTGCACAATGAGATGCAGCCGCCAATCGAACACGACAGCTGATAGAGAGTATCCATGAGTGGACCCGAGCAACCCAAGGTCATTGGTGAGGAACTGAGCGACGAGCGCATTCGCGGATTCCTCGACCTGAGCCCCTACGACAGCCAGGACAACGCCGATTTTTTCGTACTGATCCGGGCCTATCAGGCCCTGCGGGAAGGGGATTTCGAGCGCCTGGTGGGTTTCTTTGTCGATGCCGGCCGGGACCTGAACGCCCGTAACCGCGAAGGTCAGACCATTCTCGACCATATTGCCGAACACCGGCGCAGTGCCGCCTATGTAGCCTCACTGAAGCAGGCTGGAGCGAAGACATCGGCACAGCTGGCCGACGCCTGATCGAATCGATGGGGAGCCCGCAGGGGCTCCCCGGTCCGTGGTGGATCAGTGCACGTCCACCTCGATGGCCCTGGGCTCGGGCGGTTCCACCTTGTTTAGGGTCAGCGTCAGCACACCGTCCTTGAAGCTGGCGCCAATGTTGCCCTGATCGACGTTGTCCGGCAGCGTGAACCGTCGGGTGAAGCTGCCAAACACCCGTTCCACCCGGTGGTGCTTCTTGTCACCGGTCTCCTCTTCCTTGCGGCGTTCGCCCTGGATCGACAGTACCCCATCGTGGACCGTAACCTTGACGTCCTCCCGGCTCATGCCGGGCAGCTCGGCCTCGATGGTGAAGGCGGACTCGGTTTCCTTGATGTCCACCGCCGGTGCCCAGTCACTGCGGCTGAACATGCCTTCCCGCTCGCCGTTGGTGCGGGGCAGGTTGAAGTAGCGATGGTAGCGGTCGAACAGGTCTTCGAACTCGCCCATCGGGTTCCAGCGGGTAATGTTGCTCATAATGAAACTCCTCCTACGAATCTGAAATCGTTGTGTCAGACATCAGCTTCGTTCCCGGAACAGCCCCATCACAGTGGCGCCTACTGGACGGACTCCGTGAACCGTGTCTAAGGGGGTTATAGGAACGGTTTGCGGACTTTTCAATGGCTGATATTTGATCGACATCAAGGAATGGTTCTGCGTCGAAAATGCACTAATCTGCCCTTATTTTGATTGAACGATTAATCAATATTTCCGTTTGTCAACATTGAACGACCGTTCAATGCCTCGTACCCTGCCTGTCGTTCGGGCTGCCACCAAGCAATAACAACGATGCCAACACGGCCCGCCAACACACGTAGGCTAGGAGAAGATTTCATGCAGACAGCATTCAAGTCGACGGCGAGAACCCTGGGTGTGACCCTGGGTCTTTCCCTTGCCGGTTGCCAGACCTTGGCCGGAGTTTCGGTTGAACGCGGACCCACGCCCCTGCGCAGTGGTGATGCCACCGCCAGCACCGATATCCAGCTCCGCAACGATCACCTGGTGGCGTCCATCGCCGTTGATTCGGCTCCGCCCTGGGGCGTGGCACCGGGTGGCATTATCGATGCGGCGCCGGTGCACAACGGCGAGCCGGCCCGGGACAAGGTGTCGCTGATTGATTTCATCCCCAACAACTGGTCCAGCTGGCCCACCACCTACCAGGAATTCACCATCGTCGAGGACGGCCCTGAGCGGGGCGTGGTGGAAGTTCGCCGTGACTGGGAAGGCGTCCAGCTGACCACCACCTACACCCTGGCGGCCGGGTCGGACCGCATTCACGTGGTCACCGAAATGGCCAACGACAGTGACAAGGCCTACGACGACATCCTCTCGGGTTACGTCATGTGGCCGGACGGTGGTCACCTGTTCGGCCCGGCGGGCATGCACGGCACCGAGGAGGGTCCGACCGACCAGGCTTTCGCCGACTGGTCCGCCGCCTACGATGAGGACTGGGGCTTTGTCCTGCACGCCCCCTACATGAGCCACATCGATTACGACGCCCGCGACCTGTACCTGCAGCACGATCTGGCTCCGGGAGCGTCCCGCACTTTTGAAGGCTGGGTTCAGGTGCTGCCGGATGGCAGTATTGCCCGCGCCGTTGCCGCCGAGGTGGAACGCAAGGCACTGCCGGCCGGTCAGGTGTCTGGCCAGGTGGAAACCGCCAGCGGTGATCCGGTGACCACCCCGGTGATCGTGGTGGAACGTGATGGTCAGCCCTATGCCTGGGCTCTGGGGGATCAGGGCCGTTATCAGCTGCAGCTGCCGGCTGGCGACTATCAGCTCTACGCCACCGCGCGCAGTCACGCCGACAGCACACCGGTGGCGATCACGGTGACCGCCGATGGCCGGCAGCAGGTGGATTTCAACGACGTGCAAGCGCCGGGCAAGGTGCGGTTCCAGGTTCAGGACAGCACCAGCGGCGAGCCGCGGGACGCGCGCCTGACCATCCGCGAGGGCCAGATGCCACTGGTGGGCTTCCTGGGCAAGACCACCTACTTCACCGAGCTCAACGAGGTTGGCCAGCGGGAAGTGGCCATTGCGCCGGGGGACTATGTGTTTGAGGTCGCCCACGGTGAGAACTTCCTCAGCCAGGCCACCCGTGCGCAGGTGCAGGTCAGCTCCGGAGAGACCGCCAACGAGGTGGTGGACATTCACCAGAACACCGCACCCAACCGCCGTGACTGGTACTCCGCCGACATGCACCACCACTCCGATGTGCTGGACGGTTTCACGCCGCCGGAGTACGCCATCCGCTCCGAGCTGTCCGCCGGCCTGGACCTGGTACTGCTGCTGGACCACGACACCACCCGCAACCTGGCTGAGGCCGCACGTCTGACGGCCGCCCGTGGGGTGCCGTTCATCCCGTCGATCGAGATCTCGGCGTCCTGGGGCCACTTCAATCCCTACCCCATCGACCCGAACGCGGACTACCAGATCAATTCCGGTGAAGCGCCGATCCAGGACATCATTGCCCAGCGTGACGCGCTGGGTGCCGACGCCATTCAGGTCAACCATCCGTACATCAAGTACGGCTACTACACCAATCTGGAAAACGGCACCGCCACCGGTGGCTACTTCCCCCGTTTTGACCTGATGGAGATCAACGCCGAAGGCGAGTATGAGAAGACCTTGCGCAAGGCCTGGGACCACTGGAGCCATGGTGAGCGGGTTTACCTCAGCGCCGGCTCCGATGTCCACGACGTCTGGCAGCACCGTTCCGGTTCGGTGCGGGCCTATGCCCAGGTGGCTGGTGAAGTGAGTGCGGAGAGCTTTGTGGCGTCATTGCGGGACGGCCATGCCTTCGTGACCTTTGGTCCGCTGGTGTATCCGGATCACCTGTTCGGCGAGGATCTGACCTACCCTGAGGGCGAGCAGACCACGTTGGGCTTTGATCTGGCGGCCGCCAACGGCCTGGCGGCGATCCAGCTGATTGGTGATGGCGGCCAGGTGGTGGCCGAGCGTGAGTTTGACGATGCGCCGACCCAGGCCCGGGCCGAATTCGATATCACCGTCGAAAGCGACACCTTCTACGCCGTCGTGGTGGAAGACAGCGAGGGCAAACAGGCGTTCTCCAACCCGATCTGGATTGACGCCATGAGCCACCGTCCGGCCCCGGAAGCAGACGGGGAGTAACGGAATGGACGCGGGGTGGTTACCCACCCCGTGGTTTTATCCGAAGGATGGGGTCTCGCCGTCGGCGAGGTACTCGTCCTTCAGTTTGACGTAGTTGGCGGCGGTGTATTTGAAAAAGGAACGCTCCTTCTCCGTCAGTGCCCGGGCCTGCTTGCAGGGGGAGCCGACGTACAGGTAGCCGGAGGCCAGGCGCTTGCCCGGTGGCACCAGGCAGCCAGCCGCCACAATCACTTCGTCCTCCACCACCGCGCCGTCCATGATGGTCGCGGCCATGCCCACCAGCACCCGGCTGCCGATGGTGCAGCCATGCAGCAGGGCCTTGTGGCCAACGGTGACGTCATCACCCAGAATCAGCGGCCAGCCCCCGGGGTTGTAGTCGCTGGCGTGGGTAATGTGCAGCACGGAACCATCCTGCAGACTGCAGCGGTTGCCGACGCGAATCTGGTGCATATCACCGCGAATCACCGTCATCGGCCACACCGAGCAATCGTCCCCCAACACCACATCGCCGATCACCACCGCACTGGGATCGACCCAGGTGCGTGCGCCAAACTGTGGCGTGGTACCCTTGTGAGAACGGACATTCGCCATTACATATACCTCTGTATTCCTGTGGAGTCGGGCGCCCCGGAAACGGGTGGCCGGATGGCAATCAAATTACCTGACAATACGAGCACTGAGAAGGGGACCTATGACTAACCCACTGCTGACCGACGACCTGCTGCCAGCCTTTGGCCGCATCCGCACCGAGCATATGGAGCCGGCAATCGACCAGATTCTCAGTGACAACCGGATGCAGATCCAGGATCTGGCGCAACAGCAGGAGCCGACCTGGGACACCCTGGCCCAGCCGATGCAGGCGCTCGATGATCGCCTCAACAACGCCTGGGCGGTGATCTCCCACCTCAATGCGGTGATGAACAGCGATGACACCCGCCAGGCCTACAAGAACTGCCTCGAGAAGATCACCGAGTACGGCACCGAGCTGAGCCAGAACACCGAGCTGTGTGGCGCCTACAAGGCCCTGGCCGCGCGGGAGGATTTTGCCGAGCTGCACCCGGACCAGCGCAAGGCGATTGAGAACACCCTGCGGGATTTCCGACTTGGCGGTGTCGATCTGCCGGACGAGCAGAAGCAGCGTTACGCCCACCTGTCGCGGGAACTGGCGGAGCTGTCCAACAAGTTCAGTGACAACGTTCTCGACGCCACCCAGCACTGGTACTGCCACATTACCGACGTGGAAGAGCTGGCCGGGGTGCCGGAAACCGCCATCGAGGGTGCCCGTCAGGCGGCCCGTCAGCGCGACCTGGACGGCTACGTCATCACCCTGGATTTCCCCAGTTTCTATCCGGTGATGACCTACGGTGATAACCGTGATCTGCGTCGTCGCGTCTACGAGGCCTTTGTTACCCGCGCTTCCGACATGGGACCGGACGCTGGCAAGTGGGACAACTCCCAGGTGATGGCGGAAATTCTCAAGCGCCGCCACACCCAGTCCCAGCTGTTGGGGTTCAACAACTACGCCGAACGCTCGCTGGCCACCAAAATGGCCCGTAGCGTTGACGAAGTCATGGACTTTCTCAACCAGCTGGCGGCCCGCTCCAAGCCGGTGGCGGAGCAGGACGTGGCGGCGCTGAAGGCGTTTGTTCGTGACACCTACGGGGTGGAGGAACTGGAAGCCTGGGACATCGGCTACTACAGCGAGAAGCTTCGTCAGCAGCGTTACGACATCTCCCAGGAAACCCTGCGGCCCTGGTTCCCGGTGGACAAGGTGGTACCGGGCCTGTTCGCGGTGGCTGAGAAGCTGTTCGGTGTGCAGATTGAGGCCCAGCCCGAAGTGGAAACCTGGCACCCGGACGTTCACGCCTACCGCATCAGCCGCGACGGTCAGCCCATCGCCTGGTTCTACCTTGACCTGTTCGCCCGTCAGGGCAAACGCGGTGGTGCCTGGATGGCCGATTGCCGGGTCCGCTGGCGCAACCAGCAGGGCCACCTGCAGCTGCCGGTGGCCTTCCTGACCTGCAACTTTACCCCGCCGGTGGATGGCAAGCCGTCGCTGCTGACCCACGACGAGGTCACCACCCTGTTCCACGAATTTGGCCACGGCCTGCACCACATGCTGACCCAGGTGGAAGTGGCGGACGTATCCGGTATCAACGGCGTCGCCTGGGACGCGGTGGAACTGCCCAGCCAGTTCCTGGAGAACTGGTGCTGGGATCAGCAGTCCCTGGCACTGATTGCCAGCCACCACGAGACCGGTGAGCCCCTGCCCCAGGCACTGCTGGACAAGCTGTTGGCGGCGAAGAATTTCCAGTCCGGCATGCAGATGGTGCGGCAGTTGGAATTCTCGCTGTTCGATTTCCGGCTCCATGCCGAGTTTGATCCCCAGTCGCCGGTGCAGCCACTGGAAGTGCACCGTCAGGTGCGTCGTGAGATCGCGGTGGTGGAGTCCCCGGCCTTCAACCGCTTCCCCAACAGCTTTTCCCACATTTTTGCCGGCGGCTACGCGGCCGGCTACTACAGCTACAAGTGGGCGGAGGTGCTGGCGGCGGACGCCTTCTCGCTGTTCGAGGAGCACGGCATCTTCGATCCGGAGACCGGCCACTCGTTCCTGGCGAACATTCTGGAAAAAGGCGGGTCACAGGAACCGATGGCCCTGTTCAAGGCGTTCCGCGGTCGCGAGCCGGAAGTGGACGCCCTGCTGCGGCAGTCCGGCATCACCGGCGACGCCGCCTGAGATTCCGGGCCCGGCCTTGGTGCCGGGCCCGGGCAGACCACACCAACTGATGAGAGCAGACTGATGGCGAGCCCCAAACGATTCATCGCCGGCGCGGTCTGTCCCCGCTGTGCGGAGATGGACAAGATTGTGATGTACAGCAACGACGATGGCCAGTTCCGCGAATGCGTAGCCTGCGGCTACCACGACAAGCAGAGTGAGGCCGAGGTCGCCGAACTCGATACCCGGGTCAACCAGCGCAGCAACCGCGACGATCACACTGTCAAACAGGTGGTGTTCTTTAAGGCCGGCCAGGAGGACTAGGGAGTTCTTCTGTCGGGTTTATAGAGACTCGTTGATAGCTCCCTGGACAGCTGGTCCCGATGGCACTGACGGCGATCCACCGCCAGTGCCATCGGGACACTGGTGCGTCAGAGCACCATTGCCGCGAGCCAGCCAAACACCAGCAGCGGCAGGTTGTAGTGCAGGAACGTGGGCACCACGGTGTCCCAGATGTGGTTGTGCTGGCCGTCGACGTTGAGGCCGGCGGTGGGGCCGAGGGTGGAGTCCGACGCCGGGGAACCGGCATCCCCCAGGGCGCCTGCGGTGCCCACCAGTGCCAGGATGGCGAGCGGGCTGAAGCCCATCTCCAGGGCCAGCGGCACGTACAGGGCGGCGATGATGGGAATGGTGGAGAACGACGAGCCGATCCCCATGGTGATCAGCAGCCCCACCACCAGCATCAGCAAGGCAGCCAGCGCCTTGTTGTCACCAATGGCTGCGACCGAGCCTTCCACCAGTGAGGCGATTTCGCCGGTTTCCCGCATCACCTCGGCAAAGCCGGAAGCGGCGATCATGATGAAACCGATCATCGCCAGCATCTTCATGCCTTCGGTGAACAGGTCGTCGGCCTCCTTCCACTTCACCACGCCGGACAGGTTGAACAGCACAAAGCCGGTCAGCGCGCCGAGGATCATGGAGCCCAGCCACAGCTGCACCACGAACGCGGCGACAATGGCCACCAGTGCCATCACCAGGGTGCGGCCGCTGTAACTGACGTCTACCCGCTCGGTCTGGCCAATGGCCTCCAGGTCGTAGTCGCGGTTGCCGCGGTAGCTGACAAACACCGCCACCAGCAGGCCGGTGAGCATGCCCAGGGCCGGCAGCGCCATGGCGGACATGACATTGAGACCGTCGGTGGCAACGCCGTTGTCGTTGACGTTGGCCAGCAGGATCTCATTCAGGTAGATGCCACCGAAACCGACCGGCAGGAACATGTAGGGGGTGATCAGGCCGAAGGTCAGGACGCAGGCCACCAGCCGGCGATCCATCCGCAGTTTCGCCATCACGTACAGCAGCGGCGGCACCACCAGCGGAATAAAGGCAATGTGGATCGGCAGAATGTTCTGGGACGACATCGCCACGGCGATCAGCAGGCCCACGATCAGCAGGCGGATACCGGTAACCGCCTTGCCGTCATCCTGGCGGCCCACCAGCGTCAGGGCCTTGTCAGCCAGGGCGTGGGCCAGGCCGGACTTGCCGATGGCCACGGCGAACGCGCCCAGGGTGGCGTAGGACAGCGCCACCGTGGCACCACCGCCGAGACCACTGTTGAAGGCGTCAATGGTGGCTTCGAGAGACAGGCCGCTGATCAGGCCACCGGCAATGGCGCCGATGATCAGGGCAACGACGACGTGAATGCGGCACAGGCTCAGTATGAGCATGATCCCGACCGCGGCAACAACGGCATTCATGGCAGACTCCGGGTGTTGGTCGGAGCCTTGGCCGTGCCGGCGGGCCCCGTGGACAAAAGTGACGGGGCGGTAATGTGCAGGATTTGCCCCCGCGAGTCAAAGCGGGGGCGGTGGGCCGTTCAGTCGGCTCCGGGGTTCAGCATGGGTCCCTGGTAAGCGAATCGTGGCACCAGTTCGCCGGCGACTTCCACGGTTTCCCGGAACATCGCCAGCGGGCGGACCCACAGGCTGTGGTCACCGTAGAGGCAGCGGTAGACCACCAGTGGCTCTTCGGTTTCGCTGTGACGGGCCACGCCCAGCACTTCGTAATCCCGGCCCTTATAGTGGCGGTAGCGGCCGATGGCGACGGATGGGGTCATAATATGATGGCCTTGCTCAGTTCTTCAGTTTGTAGCGACCGGGGCCGAGGAAAATCACCGCCAATGCAGTGAACAGGAAGAAGCCCTGCAGCTCCAGCGCCCAGCCCCCGCTGCGACTCAGCGCCAGCAGCTCATGGGTGTGGACCAGCGCGATGGCTACCAGCATGTTGAATACAATGATCAGTGCCCCGATGCGGGTCTGGTAGCCCAGGATCACCATCAACGGCGCCAGGATCTCGCCAATATAGACGCCGTAGGCAAGCACGGTCGGCAGACCATGGCTGGCCAGTTGGCCTTCGATGAAACCAACACCGTTGAGCAGCTTGGCAATGCCGTGGAACAGCAGCAGGCAGCCCAGGGTCAGGCGAATGATCAGTTTTCCCAGATCGGCGTTATCCAGCAAGGGGGTCTCCTAGTGACGGCGGCGCAGTGAAGGGTTATAGACCTGTCTAGCTTACCGCGGGCGTCTTGGCTGTCAAAGATTACGAACCTCCGGATAAAGCGCGATCAGCCGCGCCAGCAGCCGGTTCTGGACGCCGGTGGCTATGCCGTTGCGTTCCATCGCCAGCACCAGGTTCTCCGTCAGCGCGTTGAACTCGGTGTCGGTGATGGCCATGTCGGCGTGCAGGGGGCGCATGGCGCGACCGCTGTAGGTACAGGGGCCGCCGGCGAGCTGACACAACTGGTCGGTGAGGTGGCGGTGGAAGCTGGCCACGTCGAGGCCGCGGAACTGGCGGTTGATGCGGTCGTCGTCAACGATCAGGTACAGCAACTCCTCCACCACGTCGGCGATGCCGCCGCGGGCACCCAGATCCTGATAGAGGGTGTCGTCCGGCGTCGCGGTCGGTGCCTGGCAGCCTGCCGTGACGGCCAGCATCAGGATCAGCAACCAGGGGCGAATGGGGGTCATGGCGTCCTCCGGCTTGGTGGCGGTCAGAAGCTGGCCTGCAGCGACACATAGGCACCTTGCTGGTGCTGCAGGCCGGCAATGTCACCGAGCTCGACCCAGGCGGCGGTGACCGCCAGCCGGCGGTCCGGCACCCAGGCCAGGAATAGGTCCCACCAGTCCTGCTCGTCGGCGAACGTCAGGTTGTCGGGCTTCTGGCGATATTCCAGGCCCACCAGCCAGTGCCGGTTCAGGAACACCCCGACGCTGGCCTCGGCCATCAGTTCATGGTCGTTGTTACGGTCACCGCCAAACCCCAGCAGACCGCCCTGATTGGCCCGCGTGGCCCGCACCGTAGCGTTGAGCAGCAGGTTGCGATCGAGCACCGCGGCAAACAGCAGTTTGCTGGCGCTGAGGTAGACATCGGTTCCCTGGTCGTCCCGGGCGCCGATGGCTTCGGGCACCAGGAAGGTCCGGTTGCGTTTGTGCTGCAGGCCCAGGGACCATTGCCCCAGGGGGCTGTAGAGCACGTCTCCCCAAAGCCTCAGTTTGGCACCGACGATGTCCTGGCGCAGCTGGTCCTGCTCCAGGCCGAAACCCTCCTTGAGGGCGAAGACCAGGCTGTCCAGGTCCAGGGTCTGGCGACTGATGCTCAGCTCCAGGCGGTTACGCCAGTTGAATGAGGCGGCGGCCACATCGAGGCTGTAGTCGTCGCTTTCCAGCCGGGACAACGCCAGAGTACCGCCCCATTCGCGGTCACTGGCGTAACCGCTGAGCAGGGCCCAGGGCACCAGGCCACCGCCGGCACTGCCGTCAATGGTGGTGACGCCCCCGGTGGCCCACAGCCGGCTGCCCGGACTGGCCTGACCGGCGGTGCTCAGCAGCAGGGTCAGGCAGGCAAGCACCAGGCGAAAGGCCGTCATGAGTCGGACTCCGTCGGCTCGGTGTTGGTGTGGGGGATCAGGGCATCGCGGCTCTCCGCCAGGGTTCGTACCCAGCCGGCCAGCTCATCCGCCGGCATGGGGCGGGCCAGGAAATAGCCCTGCCCCAGGTCACAGCCCCAGCTTTGCAGCAGCTGCCAGCTGGTCAGGTTCTCAATACCCTCCGCCACTACCCGCAGCCCCAGGCCGTGGGCCATGTTGATGGTGGAGCGGACAATCCACTGATCCTGATCGTCTTCCTGCAAATCGAGCACAAAGGATTTGTCGATCTTCAGCTCCTGTACCGGTAGCTTGCGTAACTGGGACAGCGAGGAATGCCCGGTGCCGAAATCGTCGATGGACAGTTTCACCCCGGCCTTGCGCAGCCGGGTGAGGGTTTCCAGGGCGGTGACGGTGTCCTCCATCACCGCGCTTTCGGTGACTTCCATGGTCACGGACGACAGCCCGCCGGGATAGTTGGCGAAGATGGCCAGCACGTCGTCCACCAGTTCGGGACGGGACAGGTCCAGTGCCGACAGGTTGATGGCAGGGCCGATCTGCAGGCCGCGATACCACCACTGGCTGGCATCGCGGGCAATCTGGCCGAGGATGTAGCGGGTCAGCTCGTGAATCTGGCCGGACCGTTCCGCCAGCAGGATGAACTCGTCCGGTGAGATGAAGCCATATTCCGGGTGCACCCACCGTACCAGCGCCTCCACCTGCACCAGCTCGCCACTGTCGAATGCCACCTTGGGCTGGTAATGCATGTGCAGGCCGTCGTTGCGGATGGCGCTTTGCAGCTCCTGGATCAGCCGCAGCTCCCGCAGCCGGAACTCGTCCTCGCCGGGGGTGTAGAAGGCCACCCGGTCGCTGCGATGGCCAGCGGCTTCCAGAGTCAGGTTGAGCCGGCGGCGAATTTCATCCACGGTGGTGGCATCCCGTGGGACCTGGAGCACCGCAAACCGGCACTGCACCGAGAACGGGGTCTGCTCGATCTGCAGCGGCTGTTCGGCATTGGCTTTGAGAGCCTTGATCAGGTTTTCCAGACGGTGGCCGTCGAGCCGCTCCTGCAGCGCGACGAACTCATTGGCCCCGGTGCGGGCAAAGATTGCCGGTGGTGGCACCTGGCTTTGCAGGCGCAACCCGGTGGCTGTCAGCACTTTGTCACCGAAACTCAGCCCCAGGGTATCGTTGATCTCGCTCAGGGCCTGTACCGACATGCCCACCACCGTTACCTCATCGCCTTTTTCCAGGCGTTTGCGCAGCGCCTGCACCATGGCCAGTCGGTTGAGCAGGCCGGTGATCTCGTCATGGCTGGCGGCAAATTCGATGCGCTGTTCCCGCTGCAGGATCTTGCGCTGCATCTTCTCCAGGGTGTCTTCCAGTACCGCCAGTTCACCGTAGCTTGGGGTGGCCGGTGCCCGTGGGTTGAGGTTGTCGCCAATGTCGGCGGCGTAGCGGGCCAGGGACAGAATCGGCTTACCCAGTGCCCGGGCCGCCAGCACCGCAATCACAATGGCCAGCAGCAGACTGGTGCCGATCAGTGCCGAGATCTTGATGGCCTGCTGGCGATAGCTGTTCAGGGCGTCCCGCCGATCGATCATCAGAATGGCGTCAAAGTCCTCATCCCCGGTTTGTCCCAGATGAATCAGCCGTTGGAAGAAATGGATATCGTTGTGGGGCAGGTCACGCTCGTGACTGTGCAGCAATGGTGGTAGGTTGGCCAGGCTGCTGGCGAGCAGCTGATCGATGCCGGTTGAGTGGTCATGGTGGCGAAAGGCGATGTCGGTGCCGGCCAGCCGGCGAATGTTGCTGGTGAGTGCGGCATTGAGCTTGAATCCCGCCAGCAGTCGGGCCCGCAGTCCGGCCGCTTCAATGGGGATCAGCAGCATCTCGTAGCCGTCGCCGCCCCAGGCCAGAAAGCCGCGATTGTTTGCCGGAGGCACGGTGGTGTCCAACAGCGTCAGGAAGGGAGTCGGCAGCTTCGGCCCCAGGGCCTGGGTGGCTGCCAGCAGCTGGTTGTCGCGGTCCAGTACCAGGGCAAGATCGGCTCCGGCGCGTTGGCTGTGGTTGGCCAGCGCGCTGTCGAGGGTGGCTCGTTCGCCGCTGGCAATGGCAGTGCGGAAGCCGAAGTCCTGGCTCACCAGTTCAAGCTGGCTCTGGAGGGTGTCCGCGCGGTTCTCTAGCACCGCCTTCACCACCCGCTCGGCAACGGTCAGTTGGGTGATGGCCCGCTGTTTCTCATCTTCAAACAGCTGCACCATGGTCAGCACGCCAATGGACAACCCCACCAGGATGACCAGGGTCGTCAGCGTCAGCACCAGCCGGCCGCGGAATCCGATCTCCCCCACCCTCAGCATCTACAGCTCCCGGAACCGCTGTTGCAGCCGGTCGAGAGCGTTGTTGGCCGGGGGTGGTGGTTGCAGTTCCAGGGCGATCCGATGGTGGGCGGGCAACGGTTCACCCAGGGTGAGTGGCTGGAACCGGGTGTTGTCCGGCAGCCGCCGATGCCAGTAGCGCAGGGTCAGCGGTGCCTTGGGGCTGGGCAGGGTGACCAGCCCGGCGGCGCCGGAGCGCCAGGACTGAACGGCCTCGGTCACCAGCACAAACCCCTGCATGTGGTCGTGAATGTTGCAGCCCAGCTCCACCACGCCGGTAGTATCGAAGCGGATGGGGGCCTCGGGCCGGTCGGCGTACAGTTTCAGTTCGAACGGTTTGGCGGGTGAGAAGGAGTAGACGTGGTGTTGGGTGTCGTCGCGGTTGGGAAAGTCCACGGTTGATCCGACCGGTACGGTGAGCACTCCGGGCCGGAACTGGCGGTCGCGCTGCTCGATTTCGGCCTTGACCGGGTTGGGTTCCGACGGTGAGACCGCGACCACCACCACGTCCGACACCGGTTCACCGCTGCCGGCGTCGACAAAGCGCAGGGTCAGACCACTGGCCAGTGCCGTGGCCGACCAGGTAGCTGCCAACAACAGCCAGCACAGGAGCAAGAGGCCGCATCGGCTGGTGCGCATGGGCGGTGGTGTCATGGCCGTCGGCTTCCTGTCGGGACCGGGGGTCAGGGCGTTCCCAGGGAGAAGCGGATGTGGTTGCGGACCAACAGGTTCTCCCAGTAGTCCCGCATCCAGTCCCAGGCGTCCTGGCGGGCCTGCTGGACGAAGGGATTGAGGTCCAGCTCGTAGTAATCCGGTGTGCCGGCAATCTGCATCACCGTCACCACGATGGACTGATCCAGCTCGTTGGAGAATGGCTCCCCAATCAGCTGATGTACCAACAGGTTGGCCCGGGTGGCCTCCATGTCCACCAGCTGGCTGGAGCGGGTGGAACGATTGTTCTCATACATTTCCTCCATCAGCCGGTGGCACAGATAGGAGCGCACCAGCAGGCTGTCCAGGCCCTCGTAGCGGGCCAGCAGCGGCGACGGCTGGGTGAAGTAGCGGGTGGCGGCGTCGATGAACGGGACGAACAGATCGGCACAGCCGGCATCGCTGGCGCAGGTATCGACAAAGTCGATCAGCCGGGGCGCCATCTCGATGTACTCTAGGGCGAACTGGAACAGGCAGGTGGCGGGCTGGTAACCCTCCACGACGATGCTGTCAGGCAGCTCTTCCGCCTTGAGTCTCAAAAGCCGGAAAAACTCACCGGAACGGGCTTCCTGCCGACGCGCCTGGTCAATGATGTCGAGCACTACTGCTGGTGTCATATCAGGAGATGCCGTTAACTGAACGGAGTAGGGTCGCAAGGCGCCTCCCCTTGTTCGGTGCTGTCGATGCTCCAGGCGAACGGGCTGGCTACCACGTCATGCCTGCCGTCGGGCCGTTTCCAGAACTGGTTGCTGGCCTCCTGAAGCAAGTGTAGTTGGTTTTCACCAAACTGCCTGTCGCGGCGGTTTATGTGAACCAGGTTTCATTTTGGTGATGCCGATGGAACAGCCAGGCCATGCTGCCGGCCCGGGCCAGCATCAGACCAATGAGCGCAAACCACAGCCCATGGTTGCCCCAGTCGGTGGTCAGCCGCCACAGCGGCAGAAACACCACCAGGGCCGAGAACAGCATGGTGTTCTGCATCTCCCGGGTGCGGGTGGCGCCAATGAAGATGCCGTCCAGCAGGAACCCGCCCATGGCAGCAAGCGGCAGACACCAGAGCCAGGGCAGGTAGTGCCAGGCGGTGTGGCGCACGGAATCGATGCTGGTGAGCAGGCTGATCAGCCAGGGGCCGGCGGCCACGAACACCACGGTAAACAGCACCGACCCCCATAAGGTCCAGCGCAGCGCGCTGCGGCAGACGATGTAGAAACCGTCGCGATCGCCCTGCCCCACCCGTTCCCCGACCATCGCCTCGGCGGCGTTGGCGAAGCCGTCCAGGCCGTTGGAGATGACCATCAGGAAGGTGATCAGTACTGCGTTGGCGGCGAGGACCACATCGCCCTGGCGCGCGCCCTGGGCGGTAAAGAACGCCAGCACCAGCAGCAGGGTGACGGTGCGCACCAGGATATAGCGGTTGACCTGGAGGATGCGGCGGTAGTCCGCCAGTTGGCCCAGCAGCGCCCGGCCCAGTCGCTGGCCTGCCGGCACCCGTCGCAGCACCAGCCAGAAGCCGAGGCCGGAGGCGGTGTACTCCGCTGCCACGGTGGCCAGGGCCACGCCGTTGCTGTACCAGCCCAGAACCGTCACGAACAGCAGATCCAGCAGGATGTTGAGGGTATTGGCGGCAATCAGCATCAGCATTGGCCCGCGAGGGTACTGGGTGCCGATCAGCCAGCCCACCAGGGTGTACTGGCACAGCACTGCCGGGGCGCTCCAGATGCGGATGGCAGCGTAGTCGCGGGCCAGTTCGGTGACCTCCGGACTGGGGTTCATCAGCCATAGACCAAGCCGGATCAGCGGCTGATGCAGCAGGATCAGCAGGCCGCCAATGGTTAGTGCCAGCACCAGTGAACGTACCAGCAGCGCAGTCTGCTCAAAGTCATCGCGGCGGCCGTAGGCCTGGGCTGCCAGCCCGGTGGTGCCCATGCGCATGAAGCCGAAGGTCCAGTACAGCAGGGTGAACAGGTTGGCGCCGATGGCCACCGCACCAAGGTAGTCGGGCTGGTCCAGATGGCCGAGCACGGCGGTATCCACCAGCCCCAGCAGGGGCACCGTGAGATTGGTCAGCATCAATGGCCAGGCCAGGGCCCAAAGACGACGGTCGACCGCCGGCAGGCGCAGGGGGAAAAGGCCGGTTTGGGACATGGGGCGACGGTCTCGGGGTGGCGAAGTGGAACGGCGGTAGCCTAGAAGCTCAGGTTATAAAAAAACAGTGTTAATAGTCATATTCCGTTTACCCAATTTTTAGCATTTCCCAACCCCCTGTCTATACTCAGGGTTGGTTAATCCGTGAGCAGGCTTCCTCGCCGGTTCCGTCAGTACGAGCGGTTTCCGCCTGTGGCCGGTGAGAGGGAATATCGAACAAGAATAAGGAGCCGCTGGGTCACGCAAACCGATCAGCGGGATGCGACCGGCAACGCCAGTGGACGCTCAGGGCTCCATAGAACTCTACGGAGAAAGGCTATGGGCGTGCACGCGAAGCGGGCGGGTTTACTCGCTGCCGGGTTACTGTTTCCGGTCTGGTCCCGGGCGGACTGGACCCTGAACATGACCCCGGGGGTGACCGGAACCAGCAACGACATCTTCAGCCTCCACATGACCATCCTCTGGATCTGCGTGATCATTGGGGTGGTGGTGTTCGGGGTGATGTTCTGGTCGATTCTGGCTCACCGCAAGTCCGAGGGCCACAAGCCGGCCCACTTCCATGAGAATACCGTGGTCGAGATCCTCTGGACGCTGATTCCGTTCGCGATCCTGGTGGCCATGGCCATCCCCGCCACCGCCACCCTGGTGGACATGTACGACACCGAAGCGTCGGACATCGACATCAAGATCACCGGCTATCAGTGGAAGTGGCGTTACGACTACATCAACGATGACTTCGGCTTCTTCTCCAACCTCGCCACGTCCCGTGACGAGATCTACAACCGCACCGAAAAATCCGAGAACTACCTGCTGGATGTGGACAACCCGCTGGTGATCCCGGTGGGCAAGAAAGTGCGCTTCCTGGTAACGGCCAATGATGTGATCCACTCCTGGTGGGTACCGGCGTTCGGGGTCAAGAAAGACGCCATCCCCG
Source organism: Marinobacter sp. CA1 (assembly GCF_020546665.1). NCBI lineage: Bacteria > Pseudomonadati > Pseudomonadota > Gammaproteobacteria > Pseudomonadales > Marinobacteraceae > Marinobacter > Marinobacter sp. CA1. Next base: position 4,482,215 of record NZ_CP071785.1, on the reverse strand, counting down.
GTTTTATCAACGAGACCTGGACCCGTGTCGACGAGCCCGGCATCTACCGCGGCCAGTGCACCGAACTGTGCGGCAAGGACCACGGCTTCATGCCGGTGGTGGTGAAGGCGGTGCCCCAGGACGAGTACGACACCTGGGTGGCCGATCAGGTGGCCGCGGCTGAGAAAGAGCGCGAGCTGACCCAGAAGGACTGGACCCTGGATGAGCTGGTAGCTCGGGGTGAAGGTGTCTACGCCACTGCCTGTGCCGCCTGTCACCAGCCTGACGGTTCCGGCGCACCACCAGCCTTCCCGGCTCTCAAGGGCAGCGCCATCGTTACCGAGGACATGGCGGCGCATCTGGATGTGGTGGTTAACGGGGTGTCCGGTACTGCCATGCAGGCCTTTGGCAAGCAGCTCAGTGAGGTGGACCTGGCGGCGGTGATCACCTACGAGCGCAACGCCTGGGGCAACAACACCGGGGAAATGGTGACGCCCAAAGAGGTGTTTGACTACAAGAACCAGCAGTAACCGATGGACAAACGCCACCGCTGGGCCGGTGGTAACGGGGGGTCTTCCATGAGTGCGGTTATCGATACCCATGCCGGGGAACATCATCACGGTCCTGCCAGGGGCATCAGCCGGTGGCTGCTGACCACCAACCACAAAGACATTGGCACCATGTACCTGGTGTTCAGCTTCGCTATGTTCCTGCTGGGCGGCACCATGGCGATGGTGATCCGGGCTGAGCTGTTTGAGCCCGGGCTGCAGATCGTGCAGCCGGAGTTCTTCAACCAGATGACCACCATGCATGGCTTGATCATGGTGTTCGGGGCGGTCATGCCGGCCTTTGTCGGTCTGGCCAACTGGATGCTGCCAATGATGATCGGCGCCCCGGACATGGCTCTGCCGCGGATGAACAACTGGAGCTTCTGGTTGCTGCCGTGTGCGTTCCTGATTCTGGTGTCCACCCTGTTCATGGAGGGCGGAGCCCCCAACTTCGGCTGGACCTTCTACGCCCCCCTGTCCACCACCTACGGCCCGCCGAGCACGACCTTCTTTATCTTTGCCGTCCACATCATGGGGATCTCCTCGATCATGGGGGCGATCAACGTCATCGCTACCATCCTCAACCTGCGGGCCCCGGGCATGACCATGATGAAGATGCCGTTGTTCGTCTGGACCTGGCTGATCACCGCGTTCCTGCTGATTGCGGTGATGCCGGTGCTGGCGGGTGTGGTCACCATGATGCTGATGGACATCAACTTCGGTACCAGTTTCTTTGATGCCTCCGGCGGTGGTGATCCGGTGCTGTTCCAGCACGTGTTCTGGTTCTTCGGCCACCCCGAGGTCTACATCATGATCCTGCCGGCGTTCGGGGCGGTGTCCCACATCATTCCGGCGTTCTCCCGTAAACCGCTGTTCGGTTACGCCTCCATGGTCTACGCGGTGGGTGCCATTGCTCTGCTCTCCTTTGTGGTCTGGGCCCACCACATGTTTACCGTGGGGGTGCCCATCGCCGGGCAGCTGTTCTTCATGTACGCCACCATGCTGATTGCGGTGCCCACCGGGGTGAAGGTGTTCAACTGGGTGGCCACCATGTTCCGCGGTTCCCTCACCTTTGAGGCACCCATGCTGTTTGCCGTGGCTTTCGTCATCCTGTTTACCATCGGCGGCTTTTCCGGGCTGATGCTGGCCATCGCCCCGGCGGACTTCCAGTATCACGACACCTACTTTGTGGTGGCCCACTTCCACTATGTGCTGGTCCCCGGAGCCATCTTCGGCATCTTCGCCTCGGCCTACTTCTGGCTGCCCAAGTGGACCGGTCACATGTACGACGAGACTCTGGCCAAGACCCATTTCTGGCTTTCGTTCATCGGCATGAACCTGGCCTTTTTCCCCATGCATTTCCTGGGACTGGCGGGCATGCCCCGGCGGATTCCGGATTACGCCCTGCAGTTCGCCGACTTCAACATGGTATCCAGCATCGGTGCCTTCATGTTCGGGGCCACCCAGCTGCTGTTCCTGCTGATCGTGGTGAAGTGCGTCCGTGGTGGTGAGGCGGCGCCGGCCAAGCCCTGGGACGGTGCCGAAGGGCTGGAGTGGACGGTGCCATCACCGGCGCCCTACCACACCTTCAGCACCCCGCCCGAGGTCAAGTAACGGTCCGCCCACGGAGGAACCGGTCATGAGCGACACACCGCAGCCCAACCCGCAGCCACCCCGGCGCTCCAATGCCCGGGTGATCGGCTGGTGCCTCGCCGGCGTGATGGGGATGTTTGCCTTTGGTTTCGCCATGGTGCCGTTGTACGACGTCTTCTGTGACATCACCGGCATCAACGGCAAGACCGCTGGCCGCTATCAGGCCAGCGGCAATGAGGAGACCGACGCCAACCGCACTGTGACCGTTCAGTTCATCGCCCAGAACGGCCCTGACATGCCCTGGGTGTTTCGGCCGGTGACCCGCAGCATCACCGTGCACCCGGGCGAGCCCACCACCGTCAATTTCTACGCCGAAAACCCCACCACCGATCCGATGGTGGGGCAGGCCGTGCCCAGCCTGGCTCCAGCCGAAGGCACCCTGTATTTCCACAAAACCGAGTGTTTCTGTTTTAACCAGCAGGCCCTGGCAGCGGGTGAAACCGTGCAGATGCCGCTGGTGTTCATTGTTGACAAGGCATTGCCGGAACACATCCGCAAACTGACCCTGTCCTACACCCTGTACGATCAGAGCGAGCTGCAGGCGGTCTCCGGCAGTGGGCAGGACAACACCAACAATAACGGCTAAACCGTCGGAGGCAGGCATGGCAACTGACCAGACCTACTACGTTCCCGCCCAGAGCAAGTGGCCGATCATCGCCACGGTCGGGCTGGGGGTCACCCTGTACGGGGTGGCATCGATCATGGTGAACGGGTCCCAGGGCAACTCCACCACCGGCTCCTGGTGGATCTTCCTGGTGGGCAGCCTGATCATGGCCTACATGCTGTTTGGCTGGTTTGGCAGCGTGATTCGCGAAAGCCGGGCCGGACTCTACAGCGATCAGATGGATCGCTCGTTCCGTTGGGGTATGAGTTGGTTCATCTTCTCCGAAGTGATGTTCTTCGCCGCCTTCTTCGGCGCCCTGTTCTACGCCCGGGTGTTTGCGGTGCCCTGGCTCGGTGGTGAGGGTGACCGCGGCAGCTCACAGATGCTGTGGGAGGGCTTTCAGGCCACCTGGCCACTGCTCAACAACCCCGATCCGCAGGCTTACCCGGGACCCTCCGAGGTGATCGGTCCCTGGGGACTGCCGCTGGTGAACACCATCCTGCTGGTGACGTCGTCGTTCACCGTGACCGTGGCCCACCACGGCCTCAAACAGGGGCATCGCGGCAAGGTCAAGCTGTGGCTGGCGGCCACCATTGTGCTGGCGCTGGCGTTCGTGGCGTTGCAGGCGGAAGAGTATGTTCACGCCTACACCGAGCTGGACCTGACGCTGTCGTCCGGCATCTACGGCAGTACCTTCTTCATGCTCACCGGGTTCCACGGGGCCCATGTGATGCTGGGGACCCTGATGCTGACCATCATGCTGATCCGGATTTTCAAGGGCCACTTCACCGCAGAGAAACACTTCGGCTTCGAGGCGGCGAGCTGGTACTGGCACTTTGTCGACGTGGTGTGGCTGGGGCTGTTTGTCTTTGTCTACATTCTCTAGGCACTGCCGGTCAGGGGGTGGGATTGAGGCTGAGGTCGCCGTGCCACAGCGACACCAGGATAAGCGCCAGTAGCGCCAGGCTCAGGCCCACCCGCACCGCCAGGGAGTTAACCACCCGGTTGGTTTTACCGCCATCGCGGATCAGGAACACCAGCCCGGTAAACAGACTGATCAGGACGGCAATCATCATGATCACAATGACAATCTTCAACATCGGTGCTCCCGGCAATCGGTTGGTGGCTGGCAGGGTCAGTCTCCACTATAGCAAAGCATGATCGGGACCCCGGCGGCGGTGCGGGTATGGCAACCGAATCTGCGACTGCTGCTGTTCAGCGGCCTGATGCTGCCGTTGTTGCTCGGCCTCGGGATCTGGCAGCTGGACCGGGCCAGCGAGAAGACCCGGCAGCTGGAGCTGTGGCGACGCCAGGCAGAGCAACTGGACTGGTCGGTGCTGTGGCAACAGCAGCCACAGTCCGGGCAACCGGTGGTGCTGAGTGGCCGCTATGGCGACCACAGCTGGCTGCTGGACAACCGAACCCGCGACGGCGTGGCCGGTTACGAAGTGATGACCCTGTTCCATCCCGTGGCCGGGCCTCCGGTGGTGGTCAACCGGGGCTGGGTGCGGGCGCCGGCACGTCGACAGAACCTGCCGGTGTTCCCCACACCCCAGGGCGAGCTGCGGGTGGCGGGCCGGGTGGCCGACTTTCCCCAGCCGCCGGTGCTGGCACAGACGCCCCCGGGGCCGCAAAGCGGTTGGCCCCGACGGGTTCAGACCCTGGCGCCAGCCGACGTGGCGGTGCTGGCACCTGGGGTTGCCAACCGCATTGTGCGACTGGAGAGCCCGCTTCAGCCCGGGGCCTTCCGTGCCGACTGGGTGCCGGATCGGATGGGCCCACAGACTCACTACGGCTATGCCACCCAGTGGTTTTTGATGGCGGCGGTGCTGGTGGTACTGACCGTCTTCGCCAGCTACCGCCGGCCACCAGCCTATGATCAAAAAGGAACCCCGATAACAACGAAGGGAGCCAACAATGACAACGACAACGGCTGAATCCATGAACCAACCCGCCTCCCAGACCCCACAACACCCGACGCCGGCTCAGGTGCGCCGGGGTCGGCGCATGGCACTGCTGCTGTTCACCGTGGGCTTCGGCCCGATGATCCTCGCCACGGTGATGTTCTACACCGGCTGGCTCAACCCCACTGGCCACAGCAATCAGGGCGTGCTGGTTCAGCCCGTGGTGCCGGTCGACCAGTTGCAGCTGCGTGGTGTCGGCGGTGAGCCTCTGGCTGAACGGTTTGGCCTTTCTGATACGGAGGGGCAGTGGCTGCTGATGGTGGTGGCCGAAGACTGCGATGGGGCCTGCGAGCAGTTGCTCTACCTGGCCCGGCAGGTGCCTGTTGCCCTGGGCAAGAACGCCAACCGGGTGGCGCGGGCGGCCTATGTTGGCCAGATCGGAGCTGAGCTGAGTGCTACCTGGGAGCAGCAATACCGCGCCATGGAACGGCTGAGCCTGGCGCCCGATGCCCGCCCGCAGTGGCCAGAAGGCGTGCGCCCCGGGCAGGCACCGGCGGTGCTGCTGGTGGACCCGCTGGGCAATGTGCTGATGCGCTACGACGAGCGCCACAGCGGCAAGGACATGCTCAAGGACATCAAGCATCTGCTGAAACTCTCCCAGATCGGATAAGCCGCCATGACCAAAACGCCTGAACATACGTCCTGGCAACGGGGCATGGGCCGGGTGGCCCTGGCGGCAACGGTGCTCGCCGCGGTGGTGGTGATGCTCGGGGCCTGGACCCGGCTGGTGGATGCCGGCCTGGGCTGTCCCGACTGGCCCGGCTGCTACGGGTTCCTCACCGTGCCCCAGGGCGCCGAGCAGATTGCCCTTGCTGAGGCCCGTTTCCCCCATGCCCCGGTGGATGCCAGCAAGGGCTGGCCGGAAATGATCCATCGCTACGCGGCCGCGATCCTGGGGTTGGTGGTTTTCGGCCTGGCGGGGTTCGCATTCTGCCACCGGCGCCACGGTCTGCCCTGGAAGCTGCCGTTGTTCCTGGCCGGTTTCATCCTGCTGCAGGGCGCCTTTGGCATGTGGACCGTGACCCTCAAGCTCTGGCCCCAGGTGGTGGCCCTGCACCTTCTGGGGGGCTTCACTACCCTGTCGTTACTGGCCCTGCTCAGCATTCGTCTGCTGGCCCGCTGGGAGCCGCCAGCGCCACAACTGGGACGATGGCGGGGCTGGCTGTTTGGCGGGTTGCTGCTGGTGATCGGCCAGATCGCCCTGGGCGCCTGGACCGCCGCCAACTACGCCGCGGTCGCCTGTCCGGATCTGCCTACCTGCCAGGGCCAGTGGTGGCCGGCGATGGACTTTCGCCATGGCTTCGACATCACCCAGCAGGTCGGGCCGAACTATCTGGGTGGCCAGCTCACCGCGGATGGCCGGGTGGCGATCCACTTCAGCCATCGCCTCGGCGCCCTGGTGGTGCTGGTGTACTGGTCCCTGTTGCTGCTGAAGGTATGGCCGGCCTGTCCCCGGCGGCGTCAGCGTCAGGCCCTGGGCCTGGTCGCCGTGACCCTGCTGGCACAGATCGGCCTCGGGCTCCTCAACGTGGCGTTGCACCTGCCCCTGGCCATTGCCGTCGCCCACAACGCCATGGGGGCGGCGCTGCTGATTGCCATCATCCACCTGTTGTGGCGAACCCGGCCGGCTTCGCCACAGCCCGCCACTGTCGCGCCATCGCCCTTTAACCAGGAGGCAACCGTATGACTGAACCGGCAAAAGCACTGACTCTCCAGGCCGGGCGCCAACCGGTGTCCTGGCGTGATTTCCTGGAACTGACCAAGCCACGGGTGGTGGCGCTGATGATCCTCACTGCGGTCATCGGCATGTTGCTGGCGGAACCGGGCCTGCCGTCCTGGCGGGCGTTGTTGTTCGGCAACCTGGGCATTGCGCTGTTGGCGGGGGCGGCGGCGGTGGTCAACCATGTGGTGGACCAGAAGGTGGATACGGTGATGGCGCGGACCCGCAAACGTCCGGTGGCCACCGGGCGGCTGGCGCCACTGGATGCCCTGCTGTTCGCGCTGACACTGGCCCTGGCCGGCATGGTGGTGCTGGTGTGGCAGGTCAACCTGCTGACAGCCTGGCTGACCCTGGCGTCGCTGGTGGGTTACGCCGGGGTGTATACCCTGTTTCTGAAGCGGGCCACGCCCCAGAACATCGTTATCGGCGGACTGGCCGGGGCCATGCCGCCGCTGCTGGGCTGGACGGCGGTCACCGGCCAGGTGGACGGCCATGCGCTGCTGCTGGTGCTGATCATCTTCGCCTGGACGCCACCGCATTTCTGGGCACTGGCGATCCATCGCAAGGAAGAATACGCCAAGGCCGGTATCCCCATGCTGCCGGTGACCCATGGCAACCGCTACACCGAACTGCACATCCTGCTGTACACCCTGATGCTGCTGGCGGCCAGTCTGCTACCGTTCGTGACCGGGTTGTCGGGCACCCTCTATCTGGTCGGGGCACTGGTTCTGGGGCTGAGATTCCTGCACTATGCCATTCGACTGCTGCGCGGTGATGACCGCCGGGTCGCCCTGGCCACCTTCAAGTATTCCATCACCTACCTGATGGCACTGTTCGTGGTCTTGCTGGTCGACCATTTCGCACGGTTCTGATCACGTTGGCGCTGATCGCGGTGTTGAAAGCTTCGGGAGACAGAGATGGATCGCACGGTACGCAATACGGTCATCATCCTGGTGATGGTGGTGGTTCTGGTGTTTGGCCTAGTGGTGGGCCGGCAGGTGTTCCAGGCGGAAACCGCCAATACCGCACCAGCGCCGGAACTGAGCGAGCTTAATACCTTTGTGTACGAGCAGGGCCGTGCACTGCCGTCGTTTCAGCTGCTCAATGAGGCCGGTGAAACGGTCAGCCAGGAGGCCCTCAAGGGACGCTGGACCTTCGCCTTTGTGGGCTACACCTTCTGTCCCGACGTCTGCCCCGCCACCCTGTCCACCCTGCGCCAGGCTGACGGTCTGATGCCGGATACCCTGCCGCAGCCGGATTACCTGCTGATCTCTGCCGACCCGGAGCGGGATACCCCGGACCGGCTCACCGAGTACCTCAACTTTTTCGGCGACGACTTTCACGGCCTTACCGGCGACCTTTCGGTGCTGCGGGATCTGGCCAAGAGCCTCAACGCGGTGTTTGTCCATCGTGAGGACAAGGGTGTGCAACTGGTGGATCACAGTGCTCACATTGCGCTGATCAACCCCGAGGGCGAGATGACCGCGGTTATCCAGCCCCCGCATACGCCCAAAGACCTGGCAGAGGCCTATCAGAAAATCTATGAGTGGACCCGTCGCAATCATCCCCGGGCGGGTTGATCCGGGTCTTTTCAGGGAAAGGTTGCTCTTCTTCTTAGCTGTCTGCCGTGGTGTCTTGAATGTCGGTATCCCAACCCAGTTGTACCACGCCCCGTGAGCTGTTCTCGGTCCTTGCCGCTGGCGCCGTTCTGCTGGTTGTGGTGCACTCCCTCGGGCGCTTTATCTACACCCCGCTGCTGCCTTATCTGGTCGCCGATGGCCAGCTGGATCTGCAACAGGGCGCCAGCATCGCCACCTGGAACTACCTCGGCTATCTGATGGGGGCGTTGCTGGCCATTCGCTGGCACCGCATTGACCACATCCGCCTGCTGTTGCCGCTGTCGCTGGCGGTGCACGTACTCACCACGCTGCTCCAGACCCAGTTGGACAGCGAAGCCACAATCGCCGCCTCCCGCTGGCTTAACGGCGTAGCCAACGGTGTGGTATTTGTGCAGGCGCCGGCGCTGATTCTGGAATGGCTGGTCCGCCGCAACCGCGCCAGCGCCAGTGGCCTGGTTTATCTGGGGGTGGGGTTGGGCTTGCTGCTGTCCAGCGCCCTGGTGAGCCTGAGTGCGGACTGGCTGAGCGGTGCCGCCCGCTGGTGGCCTGCGGCCATTCTCTCGATCCCACTGGCTTGGTGGGGAACGGCGCGACTGCTGAAACTCGAGGTGCCCTCCCGGCCTGAGAGCTCTGGCCACGGTGCGGACCATGGACCGTTACTGGATCGAGCCAGCGTGCCGCTGTTCCTGTCCTACGCGGGTGCCGGACTGGGGTACATCCTGCCGATGACCTTCCTGCCACTGGTGGCCCAGCGCCAGCTGCCACCGGAGCACTGGCTGCTCGATGGCAGCTGGTTGTTAGTGGCTCTTGCGACCCTGCCTGCCGCCTTCCTGTGGAACCACCTGGGTAGCCGTCTCGGGGATCTGCCGGCTCTGCGGGCCAATTACCTGATCCAGCTGCTGGGTGTTCTGGCAGCGGTGCTGTGGCCAGGTCCGGTGGGTCTGGTGCTGTGTGCTCTGCTGGTGGGCATCACTTTCGTCGGCACGGTCCTGCTGACCCAACGCATCGGCCGTGCCCTCCACCCCCATCAGGGCCCCCGCCTCTCCGCCGCCCTGGTCGCGCTCTACGGTTTCACCCAGATGGTGGGCCCCTGGCTGACCAAGCAATGGCTCAACCTCGGCGGCACCCTCGACACCGCCTTCTGGATCGGCGTCGCCGCCCTCGCCTGGGGCCTGGTGTTCAGTGCGCTGGTGCCGAAGCCTGAGGCGTGGCACGGACACTAATCAAACGGGGGTATGGTCAGAGTGGCCGCCGTCCTGACAGTCCCTGCTTTCTCCCGCTAGAATTCATACCCCGCATCAACCCGGATACCCCCAACCATGCTCCCCATCGACAACCTGCTCCCCGACCTGCTGGCCACCCTCGACGAGCATACAACGGCGCTGTTACAGGCGCCGCCCGGGGCCGGTAAGACCACGCGGGTGCCGCTGGCGCTGCTGGCGGCGGACTGGCGGGGAGACGGCAAGATCCTGATGCTGGAACCTCGGCGTCTGGCGGCCCGTTCCGCGGCGCGGTTCATGGCCAGCCAGTTGGGGCAACGGGCGGGCGAGACCGTGGGTTACCGCACCCGACTGGACACCCGGGTGTCGGCGCAGACCCGTATCGAGGTGGTGACCGAAGGCATCCTCACCCGGCTGATTCAGAACGACCCGGCGCTGGAGGATTACGCTGCGGTGCTGTTTGACGAGTTCCACGAACGCTCGCTGCAGGCGGATCTGGGGCTGGCGCTGGTGCGGGAATCGCAACAGGCGCTGCGGGAGGATCTGCGGTTGCTGGTGATGTCCGCCACCCTGGATACCGCGCCCATTGCCCGGGTGCTGGGGGATGTACCGGTACTTACCAGCGCCGGCCGGGCGTTTCCGGTTACTGAGATCTATCGCCCCCTGCCCCGTCAGGGACGGCTGCTGGATCATGTGGTGGCGGTCATTCAGGAGGCTCTGGCGGACCAGTCGGGATCATTGCTGGTGTTCCTGCCCGGGGCTGGCGAAATTCGCCGGGTTGCCCAGGCTTTGGCGGGTCACCTGCCGGCGGGTGTCCATGTGGCACCGCTGTACGGCAACCTTCGCAATGACGATCAGGACCGCGCCATCGCACCGGCGGGAGCGGGTGAACGCAAAATTGTGCTGGCCACCGCCATCGCTGAGACCAGCCTGACCATCGAGGGCATTCGGGTGGTGGTGGACGCCGGCCAGCAGCGCCAGGCCCGCTTTGATGCCAACAGCGGCATGACTCGACTGGTCACCGGGCGGGTGTCCAGGGCGTCGGCGGAGCAGCGCAAGGGCCGTGCCGGGCGGGTGGAGCCCGGGGTGTGTTACCGACTGTGGAGTGAGTCCGACCAGTTTGGTCTGGCCGACTTTACCCCGCCGGAGATCCAGCAGGCCGACCTGGCCCCGCTGGTCCTGGAACTGGCGCAGTGGGGCGCCCGCAGCCCGGATGACCTGACCTGGGTGGATGCCCCGCCCCGGGCCCACTGGCAGCAAGCGGTGTCGCTGTTGCAGTGGCTGGACCTGCTGGCGGCCGACGGCGCGATCACCGAACAGGGCAAGGCGGCGCGGCAACTGGGGGCGCATCCCCGGTTGGCGCACATGATGCTGCGGGGCCGGGACTGGGGGCTGGCCCGAACCGCCGCCGAGCTGGCAGCACTGCTGGAAGACCGGGACCTGCTGGGACCGGGCGCCGGCGCCGATCTGCACAGCCGCTGGCAGCTGCTGCGTGGGGAGCGTCGGGACAGCCGGGTGGATGGCCAGCGTCTGCAGGCCCTGAAACGGGTGGCAGCGCGATGGGCTCCGGAGCCGGACAGCGGTGCCAGTGCCGCGGACCTGGGACGGTTGCTGGCCCAGGCCTACCCGGATCGGGTGGCCCGTCGCCGCCCCGGAACGTCGCCACGTTACCAGCTCAGCAACGGCCGCGGGGCGGCGTTGCGGCCGGACGATGCCCTGGCGCGGGAAGACTGGCTGGTGGCGGCCGAGCTGGACGGCCAGGCGCGGGAGGCGACCATCTACCTGGCCGCGGCGCTGGACCCGGCGGATCTGGAGCGGGATCTGGCCGACCACATGACCACCGTTGAAGAGGCGATCTGGGACGACCACCGCGGCCGGGTGGTTGCCCGTCGCCAGACCCGGTTGGGACGCCTGGTACTGGCGGAAACCGCCCTGCCCGATCCGTCGCCGGAGCAGGTGGTGGCGGGGTTGCTGGCGGCGGTGCGGGAGAAAGGTCTGGCCAGCCTGCCGTGGAACGACAACGCCCGTCAGCTGCGGGCCCGGCTCCGGTTGCTGCATTCGCGGTGGCCGGACGAGTGGCCGGCGATGGATGATACCTCGCTGCTGGACGCTCTGGACACCTGGCTGGCGCCGTTCCTGGTGGGGGTGAAAAGCTGGGGCCAGCTCCAGCAGGTGGCCCTGGTGCCGGCGCTGCTGAGCCTGCTGGACTATCCCCGGCAACAGCAGTTGGCGGAACTGGCGCCGGCTGCGCTGAGCATTCCCACCGGCCAGAACGTCACCCTCGACTACACCACCGACCACGGCCCGGTGCTGGCGGCGAAACTGCAGGCGCTGTTTGGCTGGACCACCACCCCGACGGTGGCCCGGGGCGAGGTGCCGGTGGTGATCCACCTGCTGTCACCGGCCCGGCGACCACTGGCGGTGACCAGTGATCTGGCCAGTTTCTGGCGTAATGGCTATGTGGAGGTGCGCAAGGACATGCGCGGGCGTTATCCCAAGCACCCCTGGCCGGAAGACCCGCTCACCGCGGAAGCGAAGCAGGGCACCAAGAAACAGGGGCGTTGAGCGGAATCAGGCGCGAACGTCGATGTTGTTGCCGACGTTGGGGTTGGAGCTGGCGGTGGATACCGGCGCAGTCTGGGCGACGCTGTCCAGCAACTGCATGGCGCCCTGGGAGGCCATGTCCTGGGCGGTTTTCAATACACTGAGCTGTACCTGCTCACGGACCTGTCCCTGGCTCTGAAGGCTGGCGTAACTGGCAATGGAAGAGACGTCCATAGCGACCTCATGGGTTCAACTGGTCAGGGTTCAGCCCGTCATATCGGGCCACTGCTGATCACATTATCACCAGCGGTCAGGGCGGAAAAGCCCGGGCCGCCGGATCTTACATTTCGTTACAGCTTTGCCACAACATCACCACGCCTTCACTACAGGCGGTATCCCGCAGCAGCCCTACAGATTGACATAACGGTTGATGTCAAAAATGCCCGCTTCCAGCGGTCGCTGGCCTCGGTGCCAGGCGGTGATGTCATGGAGGATCTGCCAGAACCGTGGATGGGTGCGGCGCACGCCCCAGGTATCCACCACCCGGGTCAGATCCTCCGGCGTCGCTACGGCCTGCATCCGGCGGGTGAACTCCGCCACCTGTGAGGCCGGCAGGTCAAAGACAAAATTGGGGTAGCTGCCGATGATGCCCGGGTAGAGGGTGAGGCGGTCCTGTTCCGGCTGGTAGCGCAGCGATTCCCCCATCATGAAGGCCACGTTGCTGTGGGCGCGGTCGCGGATCAGGCTGTACACCGTGCGCTCGCCATCGTCGTTGTGGACCCGCAGGAAGGTCACATCCGGCAGGCCATCGATGGCGGCCAGGCGTTCAGCCGGGACGTTGGCGAGGGTCTTGAGCTGTCGGTCCACCGGGTGCACCCAGCCCGGCTGGTCGGGACGCCGGCAATTGCGACCGGCGCAGCGGTTGAGGCGGTCCTGGTGTTCGGCATTGATGTCGGCAAAGCGTTGCAGCAATCGCAGGCCCAGCTCCTGGCGGGGGGCATCGGTGGCGAAGGTCACGCCGCTCGGGGTGTCGGTATCGACCTCGTGATAGCTGATGCCGAACTTGAGCTGACCGCTGCCCTGGTACCAGTGATCCAGTACCGACTGGCGTGCGTCTGCCGGCAGCAGTCGCAGGAAGCTGTGCTCCGCGCCGTTGCGGATCAGGTCGAAATAGAGCCGGGTCTGGGCCTGGTGGGCAACGTTGCCAAAGACGTCAAAGTTCACCACCAGCTCATAGTAGGTGCGCTCAAACAGCGGGTAATCCATCCACCAGGTGGTGAGCGGGACCTGGCCGATCAGCCCCCGTTGCACCGAGGCACTGGTGTGGTGACGGAAGATGGTAAGCAGGGCGTTGTCGTTGTGGCCGTCGCCATCCCAGATATCCGCAAGCCGCGCGCCGTCGGGCTGGTACTCGCGATAGGCGGCTTCGCGCAGGGCGGTGTAGCGATTGCGCATTTCCTGGTAGCCCAGCCAATTGTCCCCCAGATCCAGCAGGGCGGAGTCCTGGCCGGGCAGGCTGAGTAGCGGGGTCGCCTTGCGGCGGTAGGCGGCGTCGGTGATGTAGAGATCCTTGTCCGGGTCCTGGAAGATCGCCCAGAAGCGGTCGCGGATTACGTCGGTGGCGATCTGGCCACGGCACACCGGTCCGCGGATGAAGGTGCGGACAAAGTACTCGGCGTTGTCGAGCATGAACTGGTAGCGGGCCCGGGCCGGAATCGCGGAGAACGTCAGAAACGGGTTGGCCCGTTCGGTGGCGCCGTAGCCGGGCAGCCGGTGCACCGACCAGTCCGGCTCGAAAAACAGCTTGTGGACCCGCGCCAGGGTGGCTTCGCCTACCGGCAGGGTGATGTGGCGTTTGTGCAGGATGCTGCCGGTCACCGGTCTCAGGCGGTAGTAGAACGGTGCGTCTACACCGTCGTTGGGGCGCCGGGTGGCCACCGGGTCAACGGGGTCGCCCGGCGCCGTGTAGGAACGCACCAGCTGGAAGAAGCGGGCGTCGCCCTCCAGTTCCGGGAAATACAGGTGCGCCAGGTACAGGTGCTCGTACAGCCAGCGAGCCACCAGGCGATGGCGGTCATCGCGTTGGTTCAGCAGGGATTCCCAGCGGTGGATCAGCGCCTGCTCGGCCGGGCCCGGGGTGACCTGTTCCAGGGTGACGGGGGCGCCCTGGCGGAGCCAGCCGGTGAGGGTGGCGTACTCGTCATCGGTCAGCCCGGTCACCGCCAGTGGCATGCCTTCCAGCGGATGGTCCTCGGCGTAGTCGGCAAACTCGTCATTGCTGACGCATTGGTTGCTGCGTGCCAGCCCCAGGGCGATGTCATCTGGCAGCTTGCTGTTGGGGGCGAAGTCGTACTGCTTGCCGAGCCGGATCATGCGCTCGAACAGGCTCTGTTCCCCGCCGTTCTTTGCCAGCACCGAGTAGAAGCCAAGTTCCCGCCACTGGGCCTCGCTGCTGGCATCGAAGCCGAGCCGGGTGGTGGCTGCGGTTTCCAGCCGGCCGCCGTCGTACACCGGGCTGGGGTGGGCGCCGCGCACCAGGCCTTCCGCAGTTTCCAGCTTGAGCTGGCAAGGGGCGTCGAAGCAGCCGTGGCAGGCCAGGCATTTGCCAGCGAGAATGGGCTGCACGTCGTCGCTGAAACTCACCGTGTCACTGGTCGGTGCCGGCAGGGCCTGGCGTTCGCTGGCCTGGCTGGGGTGTTCGGAGCAGCCCAGTACCAGCAGCAGACACAGGGCGGTGAGGGACAGACGAAGAAGCTGGCGCATAGTCAGGGTGTCCAACGGTTAATGGGTTTGGGGAGCGGGTGAGCGGGCCCGTCTCAGGTCCAGCGTCAGCGCCAGCGGCAATACCGCCACAGCGTAGGCGACCATGGTGAAGATGGCGTGACGGACATCCCCGGTGGCGTCAGCGATCAGACCACCCAGGGTAGGTACGCCGAAGGCGATGGTATAGCCCACCAGAAAATTGCCGGCGGACAGCCGCCCGGTGTCCGCGGCACTCACCAGCAGTGGCGGCAGCGCCACCAGCAGGATCAGCAGGATGCCCGCGGTGAGGCTCATGAAGGTGGCGCTGGCGATCGCCAGGGTGCCGTCGGTCAGCACGCTGCCCAGGGCGCCCGCGATGGCTCCCAGCGCCATCACCAGGATCACGGTACGGTTGCCGACCCAGCGTCGTGCCATTTTCAGCATGATCAGCGAGGCGAACACCTGGGCCAGGTTGTACCAGAACAGGGCGTCGGAGAGCCGTTCCAGCTCACCCCGCTGTTCCAGCAGGTTGCCGAGGTAGGCATTGAAGCCGAAGAACAGCGAACCGGAAAGCCCCAGCAGCAGGCCCAGTTTGAGGGTCAGCGGGTTGCGCCAGTCCGGCAGCCAGGCTGGTCGTCGGGCTGGGCGGGCGCTGTCGCGGCGGGGCAGGTACAGTGCGGCGGTGACCAGCAGGGCCGGCAGTGACCACACCAGCAGCGCCTGGCGCCAGCTGTGTTCCACCATTGGCAGGATCAACGGCCGGGTAATGCCGGCGCCAATGAACTCCCCCATCAGCATGCCGTTCATGTAGATGGCGGTGCCCATGGCAAGGTGGTGCGGGGCCAGCCAGCGTGGCAACAGAGCTGGCAGCGCCGGTTGCATCATCGCCACTCCCAGGCCCATGACCGCACTGGCCGCCATCAGAGCGGTGGCGTCCGGTACCAGCGCCCGGCCCGCCGAGCCGAGCACCATCACCAGCATCGCCAGGGCCAGGGTATGGCGGGGGCCAAGGCGGGAGATCGCCAGCGAACCCGGCATGGCGCCAATGGCCAGCATCAGGATGGGCAGCGTGGTGAGGGCGCCGGTCAGGGCCTGGGACAGCGCCAGCTCAGCGGCGATGTCCGGCGCCAGCGCGGGCGCCACCAGCACCGGTATCCGCAGGTACAGGCCGGCCAGCCACAACAGCAGACCGACCAGCACCAGGTGGGCGGTGCTGGCAGGGGTGTGCTCCTTGAGCATTACAGGGGTTCCCGGAGGGGCGGATTACTCCGACAGGTTGTAGGAACCGTCTTCGTCGTGGGTCTCGCGACCGGTGACCGGCGGGTTGAACGAGCAGATCAGGCGCATGTCCTCGGTGCCGCCGCGCAGGATGTGGCGGTCGTGGTTGTCGAGGGCGTAGAGCGTGCCGTCGGTGATCTCGTGGGTCTCGTTGGTGGCCAGGTCGGTGATGGTGCCGTTGCCGGCCACGCAGTACACCGCTTCCAGGTGGTTCTTGTACCACAGGTTCAGTTCGGCACCAGCGGGAATGATGGTCTCGTGGAACGAGAAGCCCATGCCGTCTTTCTTCAGCAGCAGCCGACGGCTGGTCCAGCCTGGACCTTCCACTTCGCGTTCGGTGCCGATGATGTCCTGTACACGTACAATTTTCATAGCATTCCTCATTGGGTGATGGAATAGCCTTACAGTATAAACATCCCTCTCAACCCGGATTCAACCGCCAGCGGCTGTATGCCTCAAGTGCGGCTTCCACCGCGAGCGCCAGCCGGTGGCGCTGGTCACTGCCCAGCGGCTTCTGTTTGCGGCAGCGCTGCAGGGCCTTGTGGATCTGCTGACGATGCTCCGGGGCAAGGGTTTCCAGCCAGTGGCTGTCGGCGGGTGCCAGGTCCAGAGTATCGCGGCCAGCGTGGTTGCGACAGCTGATGTGCCACCAGTGGTCGACCGCCCGGCCCAGTACCACGTAGCCGAACTGGCTGTCCTGTACCGGCCCGAAGCGGGCGGTCTGCAGGCCATCACGCAGGGGCCCCAGGCGCATCACCGGCAGTGCCAGCCGGTCGCCGTAAAAGTAGCTGCCGGCGGCCCCCACCAGCCCGCCAATCAAGGCGCCGGTGCCGAGGGAGGAGCCCAGGGTGACCGCGTCCAGCCCTGCGCCACCGAGGGCGCCAGCGCCAAACCCGGCACCGGCCAGGTATTTACGGCTGA
This sequence comes from Marinobacter sp. CA1, assembly GCF_020546665.1. Classification (NCBI taxonomy): domain Bacteria; kingdom Pseudomonadati; phylum Pseudomonadota; class Gammaproteobacteria; order Pseudomonadales; family Marinobacteraceae; genus Marinobacter; species Marinobacter sp. CA1. Next base: position 4,465,423 of record NZ_CP071785.1, on the reverse strand, counting down.
CACCCCAGGCCTGGCGGCTGTCCTCGCTGAACAGGTCGTGGTCGCTGTGCCACTCCAGCTCGGCCTCCTGGCGCTGTACCCGGTGATGCTGATACAGCGCTTCAATGGCCAGTCGCAGGGCTTGTTCACGGCGACGCTGGTGCCGATACCAGGCCTGTCGCAGCTGGCCGGCCAGGGCGTCACGATCGGCGTCCGCGGGCTGGCCCGTGGTCAGGGTGCGACGTTCCTGCCAGGCCATCATGTCCTCCAGCGCTGTGGCGATTAGCCGGGCGGCCTGATGGCGGCGCTGGGCGCGCTGTTCCGACAGGTGCATCACCGCCCGCTCGAGCACCGATTCCCAGGCTGGCTCCAGCTGGCCGAAGGCCTTCAGCAGGCTGAGGTGCTGGTTGAACGGTGCGGTCACCGCGTTGAACTTGCGCACCACCTGGAAGTACTGGCCCAGGGCGGCCTGCCAGGTGTCGCTGTGGTCGTCGGTGCCGATGCTGTTGATCAGCGCCAGGCTGGGCTGGCCGGTCCAGCGCAGGATCGTCATCTCGCTCTCATGGGCCGCGCTGTAGGGTACCGAGCCGTCCACCACGTAGATAATGCCGGCTCCGTTGATCAATGGTGTCAGCAGTTCGCACTCGTCGTGGAAACGGGGATCGTCGCGATGCTGCTGGACAAACGCCGCCACCGTTTCGGCCCGGTCGGAGGCCGACAGGCTGTGGGCCTCCAGCCAGGCCAGCACCTGGCGGGGGCGCTGGAAGCCGGGGGTGTCCACCAGGGTATACAGCGTCTCACCGTCAATGCTCAGTGGGTAGGTATGGTGCTCCCGGGTGGTGCCGGGCTCCAGGGCAATGGCGATGGCGTCGTTCTGGGACAGGGTCGCCACGACGCTGGACTTGCCCTTGTTGGGGTGGCCGACGACGGCAAACAGTGGCGGCTGGCTCATGTCGCACCCCCGTTGCTCCAGGCCCGGGCCGGTGGCTGGGCATCGTAGCGGCTGACCTGCAGCCGGGCCTGATGCTGGCGTTGGCTGAAGCGCAGCCACTGTGCCAGTTGCTGGGGTTCCGGTGGTCGGCTGGGGTCTGTGGCCAGGGGAACCAGCGCCACTAGGGTGTCCGTCGGCCATTGCTCGCGGGCTTCGCTGAGGAAGTCTTCAAGCTCCCCGGTGGGCGGCTCCCAGGCCCGGGTCAGCACGATCGCCGATGGCAATTCGGCCAGCGCCAGTACCGCGGCCGCCTGGCGCAGGGCAAGCCGGTCCTGCGCCAGGGTGGCGCCACCGCCAGCCTCGAACACCTGGCGCTGGCCGTTATCGGCAAAGTCCAGCGGCAGCTGCTCCCCACCGGCGCCGGCCCACCGGATCACCACCGGACTGTCCGGGTACGGCTGCAGCTCGCCGCGGGTGTCCAGGGACGGCGCGCTGCTGGCATCGGCGTCGGGGTTGCCGGTCTCAAGCACCGGCGTCTCCATGCGGTAGCGCAGGGCGGTGAGCCCCGGGTGATGGTACAGCCGTTGGCGGGCCTGGTGACGCAGGTGCCAACCGGCCAGCCATCTCAGCAGGGCCCGGGGCAGCACGCCGTAACACAGCCAGGCCATGGTGAGAAACGGCCACCAGTCGCCCCAGCGGACGGCGGTGACGGCGCTTGTCGGCGCGGCGCGGAAGAAGCGGGTGCTGGCCACCAGGTTGGCGTCTGGCACCGCGGCCGGCCACAGTGCCTGCCAGGGTATGGCCAGGGTCTGCACCAGCCGGTGATAGCTTTCGGCGCCGGCGGCCAGGGTGGTGCTCCAGCCGAACGCCAGATCCTGCACCACCACCAGCACCAGCAGGGTTGCCAGGCCGGCGAGGGTGAAGGCCAGCCCCCCACCCTGGGCGGCCCGGGCCAACAGCTGGGGGTGAAGGTGTTGCAGCACGGAGGTGTCGGCGCCGGCGCTGCGGTTTACCAGCCAGCCCCAGGGGCGCCAGCCCAGCAGCGACTGCACGGCGGTGGCGAGCGCCAGCAGCAGCTGCAGCGCCAGGAACGCCAGCAGCACGGTGACGTTGATGCGGCCACTGCCGTCGTAGTACAGCAGACCCAGCATGGTGGTAATGCCAAGCAGCACACCGGCGGCCATAAAGGCCAGGCCGATTCGGTCCCAGCGCTGCAGGCGCCGGTCACGCCCGCCGGCGTTCTGCTGACTGCCCGGGCTGAAACGGCGGAGGTGCGTCAGCCACTGGTTCACCAGGGTGTCATCGTCGCGGGCCTCGGTATCCAGGCCAAAACGGCGGTCACGGCGGTGGAGAAACGCCGGCGCCTGGCGGCGGTCCCGTCGTACCTGGTCGTCGAACGCCAGCAGGCGGGTCAGGGGGTGTTCGGTCATGCAGGGTCCTTGGCAAAGATCCGGAAGCGCCGGCTATTCAAGCAATGGGCACTGGCACTAGAATAATGGGCGTAGCGCCAGAACTCTATGGCCCCGACCCCGGGGCAACCACCACGCCCCGGAGACCCATGCCACACCACCTGATGAACCTGCGCCATGTGCCCGACGATGAAGCGGATGAGATTCGCGCGCTGTTCGAACAGCATGGCGTGGCCTACTATGAGACCCCGCCAAGCCGCTGGGGCATCAGCATGGGCGGTTTCTGGGTCCATGACGCCGATGAGGCGGAGCGGGCACGGGCATTGTTGCAGGACTATCAGGCCGAGCGATTGAGCCGCCAGCGTGCGGCCTACCAGCAGGGCCTGGACGCCGGCCGGGTACGTGGCTTCTGGGCGCGGTTGCGCCACAAGCCGGTGACCACTCTGGCGGCCTGTCTCGCCATGGCGATGATCCTGTTGCTGACCCTGGCGCCCTACCTGCGGCTGTAGCCCTGTCCGCGACTGAAAGCGGTGTTCTGTGACCGGGTTTTGGCGTCAGTTGATGAATATCAAGTGATGGCGGGCGCTGCCATGGTCTGGCCGGACATTCTGCCGTAGCATCGCCGGCCCTTTGGTGACGTCAACGGAGACGGGCATGGCGGCGGGCAACGAACGCCTGCGCTGGCAGCAGGTCAGCGGGGTGTTGCGGGTGCTGCACCTGGAGCGGCTGGAACAGCGATTCAGCCGACGCACGGTGCAGGCGGGATTCAATCTGGTGAACGGCAGCCTCAGCATCGCACTCGTGTCGCTGGTGGCGCTGGCCACCCAGGAAGCCTTTATCTTCCCATCCCTTGGCGCTACCGCGTTCATTCTTTTCCACGTCCCGCTGGCGGCTCCGGCGTCGCCCCGCAATGCTTTCTGTGGTCACCTGCTGGGTGCCCTGATGGGCCTGGTGTCGCTGTACCTGTTTGGGCTGGCGGACGCGTCGTCAGCCATGGCCACCGGCGTCGACCTTTCCCGGGTAGGGGCCGCAGCGATGTCGTTGGGGCTCACCAGTTGCCTGATGGTGGTGTTGCGGGTACCCCATCCGCCGGCCGGTGCCACCGCCCTGATCGTGTCACTGGGATTGATGCCCCACCCTGCCCAATTGCCGATCCTGATGTCCGGATTGCTGTTGCTGCTGGTGCAGGCCTGGGTGATCAACCGGATGGCGGGCATTCCCTACCCGCTCTGGCGGCCGGCGGACCAGGCTGCCAGGCCATCGACCCCGGGGCTTGAGCCGTCCTGAGGTGGATCAATGACCGCAGGTTGATATTGATCAAACGATAACCGTTATCATTTGTTTATAGTGCCGTTCCAACAGACCTGATCGAGGAACGCCGCCATGCCCCGCCCTTCGTTACTGCTTGCCCCCCTGTTGCTGCTGTCATCCTCTGCGATGGCGCTGGAATACCCCATCGGTGAACCCGCTCTGGAGCATGGCATGGAGATCGCCGCCGTGTACCTGCAGCCGGTGGTGATGGAACCGACCGGCCGCCTGCCGGCGGCTGAGGCGGACATTCATCTGGAGGCGGACATCCACGCCCTGGAAGACAACCCCAACGGCTTTGCCCCCGGTGCCTGGATCCCCTACCTGGAAATCGATTACGTGCTGACCAAGGCCGGCAGCGGCACCGCCATTGAGGGCCGCTTCATGCCGATGATCGCCAGCGATGGCACCCACTACGGCGACAACGTGCGGCTGAATGGTCCGGGCGAGTATCACCTGACCTACACCATTCGCACCCCGCGCCTGATGCGCCACATTGACAACGAGACCGGCGTGGACGAGTGGTTCGACACCTTCAGCGTGGACTACACCTTCGTCTACGCCGGAGTCGGCAAGAAAGGCGGGTACTGAGGGCGCGACGGCGATGAATCGACTGATTGTCCTCACCATGGCCGCGCTATTGGCACCATTGGCCCGGGCCGGCGGGCTGCCGGCCTACGATCTGGAACTCAACAACGGTGAACTGATTCCCCGGGAGCTGCGGGTGCGGGCGGGCGAGCGCTTCAAGATCCGCCTGCACAACACCGGCGATACCCCGGTGGAGTTTGAGAGTCGCTCCCTGCGCAAGGAAAAGGTGATGGGACCGGGGGTGGATTCGTTTGTGGTGGTGCACCCGCTTCGCCCCGGTGAATACGACTTCTTTGACGAATTTCATCTGCCCGAGGCCCGCGGCAAGGTCATTGCCGAGTAAAGCGTCCGCCATCGCGCCATCGTAAGGAGTCCGGCATGCCCGAACAGGTTTTCTTCATCGTCTGGCGCGAGAGCGTTGAGGCGATTCTGGTGATAGGTATTGTTCACGCCTGGCTGGCCCGCACCTCCGGCGGTGCCGGGCAGCGTTACCTGTGGTTTGGCGTCGCCGTGGGCGTGGCATTGGCCGGGCTGATGGGGATCGGTTTGATGCAGGCTGACGGCTGGCTGCAGGGCGAACGCCAGGCGATCTTTCAGGCCGCGATGGTGCTGGTCGCCAGCGCATTGATCGTACAGATGGTGTTCTGGATGCGCCGCCACGGCGCCGGCCTCAGGGCCGGTATCGAGCAGCGGCTGAGCCACGCCACTGACAACTCCCGCCATTGGGGCATCACCGTGTTGGTGGCGATTGCGGTGGCCCGGGAGGGTTCGGAAACGCTGATCTTCCTGTATGGCATGGGCCTGGCCCAGGACTCCCCGGCCGCCCTGGCGTCGTTCACCCTGGCAGCCCTCGGTGGCTTGGCGGTGGCGTTACTGACGTTTGCCCTGCTGCAGGTCGGTCCCCGGCTGTTCTCCTGGCGGCTGTTTTTCCGCCTGACTGAGATACTGCTGCTAATGCTGGCTGCCTCACTGCTGGTTGCCGGGGTGGAACGTCTGATCGGCCTGGGGTTGTTGCCAGCGGGCCCTGATCCTCTGTGGGACAGCCGTTGGCTGCTCGACGATGGCCAGGGCGTGGGGGCACTGCTGGCGGATTTCGCCGGCTACCGCGCCTGGCCGGCCCTGACCATGGTGCTGGCCTACGGCCTGTTCTGGCTGATCGTGGCGATTGGACTGCGCTGGCAGCGGCGTCGGCCCGCTGCGGGTCTGTCAACGGAGGCGGCGGTATGACGTTGGGCCAGCCCGCGACGGCCAGGCCTTCGCGACTGGCGGCGATTGGCGATGGCCTGCGTCGCCACCGGCGGTGGGTTCAGCGGATTCAGTGGACGGTGGTGGTTGTGTACACGGTGCTGCTGATCGTGCCGGCGTGCCTGCCGCTGCCGGATCACCAGGCCCAGATCCTCTCTCATCTGACGGTCTTCGCCGCTTTTGTGTTCTGGGGACTGTGGTGGCCTTTCGTGCTGGTGAGCATGGTGTTGCTGGGACGGGTCTGGTGTGGCGTGTTCTGTCCGGAGGGCACCCTCACCGAGGCGGCCAGCCGGGTGGGGCTGGGCCGGCCGATTCCGGCCTGGATTCGCTGGCCCGGCTGGCCGTTCGTGGCGTTCCTGGGCACCACCCTGTACGGCCAGATGGCCAGCGTCTACCAGTATCCGCTGGGAGCCCTGGTGGTGCTGGGGGGCTCAACGCTGGCGGCGACCCTGGTGGGGTTGGTGTATGGCAAGGGTAAGCGGGTGTGGTGCCGTTACCTGTGTCCGGTGCGGGGGGTGTTCGGCCTGCTGGCGAAACTGGCGCCGGTGCATTTCCACACCGACCAGGCCGCCTGGGTCCGGTTCAACCGTGAAACCCGACATCAGCGCCCGCGTTCGCCCGCGCCGGACTGTGGGCCGCTGATTCCCCTGAAGCAGCTCGACAGCACCAGCGACTGTCACATGTGCGGCCGCTGCAGCGATTACAAGTCCTCGATCCGGCTGCGGTTACGAGCGCCGGCGAGCGAGGTGATCCGGCCACCGCGGGACGGCCAGCCCACCGGCTGGGAGTTTGTGCTGCTGCTCTACGGCGTTCTGGGCGTGGCGGTGGGGTCGTTCCAGTGGACCGTGAGCCCCTGGTTTGTGGCCCTCAAGCAGACCATTGCCACCTGGTTGGTGTCCTGGGACTGGCTGTGGCCGCTCACCACCACATTGCCGGCCTGGGTTCTCACCAATTACCCGGCGCAGAACGACGTCTTCAACCTGCTCGATGGCGTCACCCTGCTGCTCTACATCACCGCCACCGGTGCATTGCTGGGATCGGTGCTGGCGATGCTGCTGGCGCTGGCGAACCGATTGCTGGGGCGCTGGTCCTGGTCGCGGCTCTGGCACCTGGGCTACTGTCTGATCCCGTTGGCGGGGCTGGGGGTGTTCCTGGGGCTGACCGGCATTACCGTGACGCTGCTGGGCAATGACGGTATCCGCCTGGGCTGGGTCAACGAGGCCCGCGCTACATTGCTGGCGCTGGGCGCCGTTGCCAGTGCGGTGCTGGCCTGGAAGATTGCCGGTGGTTATGCCACCGGTGGGCGGCGGATGGTGGCCATGGTTGGCCCGTTGCTGGCGATCCTGTCGATACTGGCCGCCTGGTGGCTGATGTTCTGGGGATGGTCGTGACGCGCGGGGCTGAAACGTGGCTTGGTGCCAGCTCCGCGCTCAGTGGATCAGCTTGCGCGCTTGAGGCGGGAGAAGGTCGCCGGCACCACGCCCAGCCAGGCGGCGAGCTGGTTGTCCGGTACCCGCTGCACCAGCTCGGGGTAGTCGCGCACCAGCAGGTCGTAGCGTTCCTTTGCCGACAGGGTCTGCTTGTGGAACTCCCGCATGGTGGCCAGCTCGGCCAGTTCCTCGGTCAGCGCCAGGGCGAAACGGGCCCACTGGCCTTCGCTGTGTTTGCGAATGGTGGCGCGGAAGGCCTGGAAGTCCGCAGCCCACAGTGTGCAGTGGGTGACGGTGGACAGGCACAGGGTGTTGCGCATGGTCCGGCTGCGGCCGAACACTGGCCACACCAGGTCGCCTTCGGCGAAGAAGTGGTGAATCGAAATCTTGCCGTTGGGGGCCTCACGGAACAGCCGGGTGACCCCGTGCTGGATCAGGTAGACGTTGGACCAGGCTTCCTGATGTCGCTCCAGAGCGGTGTCAGCGTCCACCGTCACCCGGTGGAACAGCCGCGTCAGGTTGCTCAGCATGGGATGGTCGGTGTCCCGCCCGGCGGATTTCAGGTGAATGCCGAAGACCCGGGACAGGCTGTTTACCAGGGCCAGTTCCCGTCCGGCGGGTTCCGGTGTCAGCAGGTGAGCGTCGGGTTGTCCCAGCAGGCAGGGGGACGACCAAACGTCGCGGTGTTCGATTGCATTGGTCATGACAAGCCTACGGATAGAAAAGGTTGGCCGACATTGGCGGAGCCAGTATCCCACCCTCATTAATGCATAAATAACGAATTATATTGCTACTAACCAGCAATTATTTTGAGGTAAGGTTCGGCCATGGATACCGAACTGGCGCGAACATTCCTGGTGGTGGTGGAAGTTGGGAGCTTTATGCAGGCGGCCGAACGGCTCAGTGTGTCCCAGACCACCGTCACCGCCCGTATCAAAACCCTGGAGGCGCAACTGGGCCGAACCCTGTTCGATCGGGGCCGCCATGGTGCCCTGCTGACCCTGGAAGGCCGCCGCTTCGAGCGCCATGCCCAGGCGCTGATCCAGGTGTGGGAGCGGGCCCAGCATGAGGTCAATATGGCGCCGGAGCAGCGCCAGATGCTGGCCGTGGGCGGGGAGCAGAGCCTGTGGAGCCCGCTGTTGCTGAACTGGCTGGTGTGGATGCGCCAGCATCACCCCGACATCGGCCTGCGTACCCATGTGGAAGAGCCCGCCAGTCTGCTGGACAAGGTGGAGCGCGGCCTGCTGGATTTCGCGGTGATGTACTCGCCGTTGTACCACCCGGATCTGGCCACCGAACTGTTGCAGCAGGAACGGCTGATCATGGTCAGCACCGAACCGGAAGGGGCCATCAGCGCCCCGGACCGTTACGTCTATGTCGACTGGGGGGATGAATTCTCCCGTCGCCACGATCAGGCCTTTCCCACCCTGCGGCGTTCCAACGTCTTTGTTGGCCTCGGGCCGCTGGCGCTCAGCTTCATTCTCCAGGCCGGGGGCGCCGGCTATTTCCGCGAGCGGGCGGTGCGACCCTACCTGGCCCGTGGTGAACTGCATCGGGTGCCGCTGGCACCGGAATTCCCTTACCCTTCCTACGTGGTGTGGTCGCGGGAACGCCAGCCGGATGGCCTGGTGGAAGCCATCGACGGTTTGCGGTCGGTGTTGGACTGAGCTGCGCCCGTCTGTCCGGAAAGTGGGACGGTGTCCGGATTCCAGGACGTCGGCTGTGAGTACCTGCTTTTGCCCCCTGAGGCCCACCCTGCCAGTGTAACGACCGGGAATCGCCGGATTCTGTCTGTCCTGATATCCGGACATGCGGGTCCGATGCTCCGCTCGAATCACTTTAACTCATTGAATTTAAAGCGGTTGTGTCGTTGGCCCGGGATCTGCATCGGTGGCTGCGGCGTCCGGCGACGTCCGATCGCTGGAACGCGGTTCAATAACAACAACACCGGTAAGGAAACATGTCATGACCAATCGCGCACGGCTGGCCATTCCCACGGGCCTGGCGGCGGCCTTTCTGTTGGTGGGCTGCAGCTCCGACAACGACGATTCTCCCCAACTCAACACCCTGCCCGGCTTTATCACCGGCGAAATACAGCAGCAGGATTACGACGGCATCACCGACGATCTGCTGACCGCCGGTCTCGGTGGCAGTGGTCTGGCCAGCGCCACCGCACCGGCGTTTGCCGACAGCCTCAATCCCACGCCGGCGGAACTGCGCCGCCTGGCGATTTACACCAACTACCGGGCGCTGGCGGACATGACCGCCGACGGCGGCTATGGCCGACTCTACGGACCCCAGGTTGGGCGTAACGACGATGGCCTGGTGGCAGGCTCCGAAACCCTGGCACTGGCAACGGTGCCCGGCGCCGATCACCCGGTCACCGTGATGGTGCAGGTGCCCGCCAGTTTTGACACCGAACAGGCCTGTATGGTGACCGCACCGTCCTCCGGTTCCCGTGGCATCTACGGTGCCATCGGTACCGCCGGAGAATGGGGGCTGAAACAGGGCTGCGCGGTGGTGTACACCGACAAGGGCACCGGAACCGGCAGTCACAATCTGATGACCAATAACGCCCAGCGTCTGGACGGCACCCTCAGTGATGACGAAGACACGCCGGTGCTGTTTCGCACCGATCTCACCGACGCCGAACGCCAGGCCTTCAACACCAGTCACCCGGACCGGCTGGCGTTCAAGCACGCCCATTCCCGGGACAACCCGGAGGCGGACTGGGGCCGCCATGTGTTGCAGTCAATCGAGTTCGGTTTCTATGTGCTGAACCAGCGCTATGGCAAACCCCACGGCGACGATGGCCGTACCGTGGTGCTGACGCCGGAAAACACCCTGGTGATCGCCTCCAGCGTCTCCAACGGTGGCGGTGCCTCGGTGCGGGCGGCCGAGCTTGATGATAACGGCTGGATTGACGGTGTTGCAGTATCCGAGCCCAACATCAATCCGACGCCGGACAGCAGCTTCACCCTGCGCCAGGGCGATGGCCCGGTCATTACCGGGCACAGCCGCAGCCTGCTGGACTACACCTCCGCCATTGCCCTCTACCAGGGCTGTGCCAACCGGGCGCCGGCGGTGCGGGATGACGCCCCCTTCAATGCCGCGCTGAACAACGTCGACGTCAACGAGAACACCTGTGCCGCGCTGGCGGCCAAGGGCCTGGTGACGGGGGCGACCCTGGACGAGCAGGCCACCGATGCCCTGCGCATTCTCAATGACGAGTACGCCATCCAGCCGGAGCAGAACCTGGTGGCGCCCAGCCACTACGGTGCGTCCGTGGCCCAGGCCATCGCCATGACCTACGCCAACGCCTATGGCGAGTTCCCGGTCAACCAACCGCTGTGCGGCCTGTCGCTGGCGGCCACCGGTGACCAGGGCACCGTGATCCCGCTGACGGATGCCCAGGAGGCGCTCCTGTACGCCACCAGCAACGGCATTCCGCCGACGTCCGGGGTGCAGCTGGTGTATGACCAGGCCGCCGGGGTGCCCACCCGTCTGGCGGATGCGGTCTCCACCTCCAGCGGCCTCGCCGACCATGGCCTGGATGCGCTGCTGTGCCTGCGCAGTCTGGTGGACGGCCTCGATCCGGTCACCGGCGATGCGCTGTCGGCCCCGCTGCAGGCCCAGGCCGAGCGCGTCAGCTCTGGTATCGAGGCGGTGCGGGCCAGTGGCGATCTGCAGGGCAAACCGGCGGTGTTTGTGACCGGGCGGGCCGACGCCATCCTGCCAATCAACCACACCTCGCGGCCTTACTTCGGTCTCAACCGCCGGGTTGAGGGTGACACCTCCGGGCTGCGTTACTACGAGGTGTTGAACGCCCATCACCTGGATGCATTCAATGCCTTTCCCGGTTTTGATGCCCGCTACGTGCCGCTGCACCACTACTACCTGCAGGCGCTGGATCTGGTGTACGACCGCTTGACCACCGGGGCCGAGTTGCCGCCGAGCCAGGTGGTACGGCCCCAGCCCCGTGGTGCTGGTGCGCCAGCGCTGACCCTGGCGCAGTTGCCGGCGATCCAGCCGGCGCCGGCGCAGGCGGATCGTATCCACTTCGTTGACAATCAGGTCCGCATCCCGGACTGATCCCCCACGTTGCGGGGCTGGCGGTTGGTGGCCTGGATTGCCAACCCCGGTCCCGCGGGATAACCTCTGGCAGGTTCATCATCATGACAGACTTTTTTCCAGCCAGTAGCGAGTTCATGACCAAGCCGTTTAGCCAAAACAACAAAAGTGGGCTGACCCGGGAGTTGATCGAAGCGCTGTTTCCGATGTTTGAGGAAGCCAGTGCCGGCGCCATCGCCGTGGATCGGGATGCCCGTATCACCTGGATCAACGCCAGTTATGCCGCCCTGCTGGGGCTGCCCGATCCCCGCGGGGTCATTGGCCAGGATGTTCGAGGTGTCATTCCCCAGACCCGGATGCATGAGGTGGTGCAGAGCGGCCAGCCGCTGCTGCTCGACATCATGGAGCACGACACCCAGCAACTGGTGGTGACCCGGCTGCCGTTCTTCAATGAGGACGGCGACATCATGGGGGCGGTGGCGTTTGTGCTGTACGACGACCTGCAGCCACTGACCCCGTTGGTGAGCAAGTACCGCCGGCTGCACCAGGATCTGGTGGCGGCCCGTAAGGCCCTGGCGCGTAAGACCCGCGGCACCCGCTACAGCCTGGGGGATTTCGTCGGCGCCAGCCCCGCGGCGCTGGAAGTGAAGCGCCGGGCCCGCCTGGCCTCTGGCCGGGACGTGCCGGTGCTGCTGCTGGGGGAAACCGGGACCGGTAAAGAGGTGCTGGCCCAGGCCATCCACTCGGCTTCCGGACGCGCCGACCGCCCGTTCGTGGGGGTGAATGTCGCGGCGATTCCGGAAAATCTGTTGGAAGCGGAGTTCTTCGGTGTCGCCCCCGGGGCCTACACCGGCGCGGACCGCCGCAACCGCGACGGCAAGTTCCAGCTCGCCAACGGCGGCACCCTGTTCCTGGATGAAGTGGGCGACATGCCCCTGGCACTGCAGGCCAAGCTGCTGCGGGCGCTGCAGGAAGGTGAGATCGAACCGCTGGGCTCCAACAAGGTGGTGCCGGTGAACGTGCGGGTGATAGCCGCCACCAGTCGCAACCTGGAGGCGATGATGGCAGAGGGCAGCTTCCGTTCCGACCTCTATTACCGCCTGAATGTGCTGGAGATTCCCATTCCGCCGCTGCGGGACCGGCTGCCGGATCTCGGGGTGTTGTGCGAGGCCATTCTGGAAGACCTGTGTGAGGGTCTGGAGTTGCGGGGCGAGATCACCGACGCTGCGGTGTCGGCGCTGGCCGGTTACGACTGGCCCGGCAACATCCGCGAGCTGCGCAACGTGCTGGAGCGGGCGCTGACCATGGGGGAAGACTCCGGCCGTCTGGATGCCGATGCCATCTTCAAGGTGTTGCCCCGCGGCGGCAATCGGCCCTCGCCATCGCTGGTGCCGCGGCCCATCCGGCCGCTGGCCCAGACCCTGGCAGAAGCGGAGGGCCAGGCCATTGAAGAGGCCCTGGTGGCCAGCCGCGGCAACCGCACCCGGGCGGCAAAACTGTTGGGCATCTCTCGTTCGGTGTTGTACGAAAAGCTGGCGCGAATGTCCTGAATCCTGGACGCCTGTCCGGTTTTCAGGACGGGCCTTTTAGACTTCTGTCTAAGTGTGTCTGGAAGTCAGGACATTTCGGTTTTCCACTACATTGCTCCGATCTCTTTAGTCTCCTGTTTTTACTGTATTTTTGTGGTTTGGCACGGTGTCTGCTATTCCTGTCAGGCAGGACGTCAGAACAACGCAGAAAACAAGAATGACGCCGACAGCTCAACCCTACCGTCCTCAGTCTTTCCTGTTTCCTGCGCTGTCTGACTACACTCAGGCCAGACCCGCCCGACGATGCCAGGCGGGCAACCTACAAGAACAATATTAGGAGACTTATCGATGAAACTGCTCAAGGCCATGACCGGCGTTGCCGGTGCTATCGCCCTGTCCACCAGTGCCGTTGCCGACGACCTGCGCTGGAAAATGCCCGTCGCCTTTGCCACCAACCTGCCCGGTCTGGGCTCTCCCGCTGCCTGGGTAGCTGACAACCTGACCACCGCTTCCAACGGCAGCATCCGGGTACGGGTGTATGAGCCGGGTGAGCTGGTTCCACCATTCGATATCCTGCAGTCCGTCTCCGACGGCAAGGTATCCGCCGGCTACACCTGGATCGGTTACGACCAGGGCAAGGTGCCTGCGGTACCGCTGTTCGCCGCGGTTCCCTTCGGTATGAAGCCCTGGGCCTATATCGGCTGGTACTACTACGGTGGCGGCCATGACCTGCTGCAACAGGTCTACGCCAACAAGGGCTTTAACGTCCACGCCCAGCTCTGCGGCATCATCGGGCCCGAAACGGCGGGCTGGTACGCCAACAAGATCGAAACCCTGGAAGACTACGACGGCATGAAGATCCGCTTCGCCGGTCTCGGCGGCAAGGTGCTGGAACGCCTGGGCGCGTCGGTCACCATGATTCCGGGTGGCGAGCTGTATCAGGCGCTGGAAAAAGGCACCATCGATGCCACCGAATTCTCCATGCCCGCCATCGACCAGATCCTGGGCTTCAACCAGGTGGTCAAGTACAACCTGTTCCCGGGCTGGCACCAGCAGTTCACTGCCCAGTACCTGCTGATCAACAAGGATGAGTGGGATGGCGCCAGCGAGTCCCAGCAGGCGCTGGTAGAAGCCTCCTGTACCGCCGCCACTACCCTGGGTCTGGCCGAGGGTGAGTATCGCAACGGTGCGGTGCTGGCCGGCTTCCAGGACGAAGGTGTCCAGGCTGACCAGATCCCCCGCGAGGTACTGTTGGAGCTCAAGGCGGTGACCGAGGAAGTGCTGGAGGAGGAGTCCGAGCGTGACGCCGACTTCAAACGGGTCTACGACAGCCAGCAGGAATTCATGGAAACCTACAAGGTGTGGGACAGCCGCGCCTACCTGCCAAGCGACCTGTAATCCGGGGCGCGTCAACCGCCAGCCGGCGTTGCCGGCCTGGCGAGCCGCAGCCATGGTCTTCCGGGATCATGGCTGCTTCGCAGTATTGGCTTGTTAAGCGAGGACTCTTCCATGACGGTGTCTGATCAAGGACCCTCCGGTCACCCGACCGTGACCGATGCCGATGAGCTTATCCATCACCACACCGAACTGCCGGATACCGCTATCAGTCGCCTGCTCGACCGGGCGCTGACGGCAATCGGCAAGCTGGCCTCCTGGTTCTGGGTGGTGGTCACCGGGGTCATCATCTGGGCGGTGGTTGGCCGCTACGCCTTTGGCCAGGGCTCGGTGCTGCTGGAGGAACTGCAGTGGCACATTGCCGGCGCCGGCTGGCTGCTGGGGCTGGCGTACACCCTGGTGGTGGACGACCACGTGCGGGTGGATGTGATCCACGAGCGCCTGAGTCTGAAGACCCAGGGTTGGATCGAACTGTTCGGCCTGTTGTTACTGCTGCTGCCCTTCCTGGGCATTGCGATCTACGAAATGATTCCCTACGCCCTCAGCTCTTTCCAGGTCGGGGAAACCAGCCAGGCGCCCGCAGGGCTGCCCCATCGCTGGGTTCTCAAGGCCATCCTGGCCCTGGCCTTCATGCTGATTGCGTTGGCGGCGGTATCCCGCCTGTTCAAGGTGACCGCGCTGCTGTTCGGTTTTCCGCGACCGCTGAAACCGCGGACGTCGCAGCCTGAGACCCATTCACAAGATCAACAAGGGGATGCGGCCTGATGGAGCTTGAAACCCTGTTCGTAATTGGCATGTTCCTGACCTTTGGAGCATTGCTGATGACCGGCTTCCCGGTTGCCTGGGTGCTGGGTGGTACTGCGGTGATCTGGACCGTGGTCGGTGTGGTGGCGGTGGAGAATTTCGGCGCCAACCTGTGGTTTGACTACCCCTCGTCGATGGGGCTGGCACCGGAGCGGATCTGGGGGATCGTGGAGAGCGAAACCCTGGTGGCGCTGCCGATGTTTATCTTCATGGGCATCATGCTCGATCAGTCCGGCATTGCCGAGCGACTGATGAACAGCATGGTGAAGCTGTTCGGAGCGGTGCGTGGTGGCTATGCCGTCACGGTGATTGTGATCGGTGTGCTGCTGGCGGCCACCACCGGCATCATCGGTGCCTCGGTGGTGCTGCTGGGCATGCTGTCCCTGCCGGTGATGATGGAGAATAAGTACGACAAGGGCTTTGCCGTCGGCACCGCCTGTGCCACCGGCACCCTGGGCATCCTTATTCCGCCGTCGATCATGCTGGTACTGATGGCGGACCGGCTGGCGGTGCCCGAGGCGTCGGTGGGCGACCTGTTCATGGGGGCCTTCCTGCCCGGCCTGATGCTGGGCACCATGTACGTCGGTTACGCCATCCTGAGGCCGTTGCTGCAGCCCAATGTGGCGCCGGTGCCGGAAGGGCTTGGCAAGGTGGATATCAGTGTGATCTGGGAGGTCTGCAAGGCGGTGGTGCCCACCGCGGCGCTGATCCTGGGGGTACTGGGGTCGATCTTTGCCGGTCTGGCAACGCCGACCGAGGCCTCTGGTGTAGGGGCTCTGGGCGCGCTGTTGCTGGCGCTGTTTGCCGGTCGCCTGAACCTGCCGGTGCTGCGGTCCTCGCTCTACCAGACCACCCGCACGGCGTCGTTCATCTTTGCCATCTTCCTGGGGGCGACGGCGTTCTCGGTGGTACTGCGGGGTCTCGGCGGTGATGAGGTGATCGAGAGTGCGCTGCTGGGTCTGCCTTTCGGCCCCTATGGCGTGATCCTCACCATTCTGTTCGGGGTGTTCCTGCTGGGCTTCTTCCTCGACTGGGTGGAAATCACCCTGATCATCCTGCCGCTGGTGGCGCCGGTGGTGCAGCAGTTGGGCTTTGATCTGGTGTGGTTCACCATCCTCTTTGCGATGTGCCTGCAGACCTCGTTCCTGACGCCGCCCGTGGGTTTCGCCCTGTTCTACATCAAGGGGGTGGCGCCGCCGGAGATCAAGGTGACCGATATCTACCGGGGTGTGGTGCCGTTCATCATTATCCAGCTGGTGGCCCTGGCCATCGTGTTCCTGGTGCCGGAAATCGCGACCTGGCTGCCCAGTGTCGCCTACGACTAGCCCCGGTGACGTTGTTTAAGGAGATTCAAGAATGCGTTTAGACAAGCGGATTGCGCTGATCACCGGTGGTGCCCGTGGCATTGGCCGCGGCATTGCCGAGCATTATGCCCGTGAGGGCGCCTGGGTGGCGGTCGCTGACCTCGACGGCGATGCCGCCACCGACACCGCCCGCGCCATTGAGGCTGCCGGTGGCACCGCCATGGGACTGGCCATGGACGTCACCGATGAGCAGGCGGTGGATCGCGGTGTGGCGGAGATCGTCAACCAGTGGGGAGGCCTGCATATTGCCCTCGCCAATGCCGGCATCCAGCACATCGACCCGCTGGACAAGCTGGCGTTTGCCGACTGGCAGAAGGTCATGCGGGTACACCTGGACGGCGCCTTCCTGGTGACCCGGGCGGCGTTGCAGCAGATGTACGCCGGTGATGGCGGGGTGATGCTGTACATGGGCTCGGTCCACTCGCTGGAGGCGTCGCCGCTGAAGGCACCCTATGTGGCGGCCAAACACGGTATGCTCGGTCTGTGCCGGGCGGTGGCCAAGGAAGGGGCCAGCCACGGCGTCCGCAGCAACATCATCTGTCCGGGGTTTGTTCGCACGCCACTGGTGGACAAGCAGATTCCGGAACAGGCCAAGGAACTGGGCATCTCCGAGCAGGAGGTGATCAGAAACGTGATGTTGAAGAACACCGTCGACGGTGAGTTCACCACCGTCGAGGACGTGTCGGAACTGGCGGTGCATCTGGCTGCCTTCCCCTCGGCGGCCCTCACCGGCCAGTCGGTGGTGGTAAGCCATGGCTGGCACATGCAGTAAACGGCAGCGCGAACAGGAGAGAGCAACACCATGACTGACAACCAACCCGCCGATGTCGTGTGGAGCCCCACCGAGTCGGCCCTCAACAACAGCCAGATGGCCCGTTTCAAACACTGGCTGGAGCAGCAGGGCCATGGCCCCTTTGCCGATTACCACGCCCTGCACCAGTGGTCCATCGACGATCTGGAAACCTTCTGGCAGAAGGTCTGGGACTTCTGCGGTCTGATCTGCGACCGTCCGGCCAATGCGGTGCTTGGGCGTCGCACCATGCCCGGTGCCGAGTGGTTCCCCGGCATGACCCTGAACTTCGCCGCCAACCTGTTGCGCCACGCTGAGGGTGAGCTGGCGGACCGGGAAGCCATCGTCGCCTACTGCGAAACCCGGCCGGTGCTGCGCCGCAGCTACGCCGAGTTGAAGGCGGATGTAGGGGCGCTGGAGTCGTTCCTGCGTGGCCAGGGCATTGTCGCCGGCGACCGGGTGGCCGGGGTGGTGACCAATGGCTACGAAGCCATGGTCGCGATGCTGGCGGCCACCAGTCTGGGAGCCATCTGGAGCTCGGCATCGCCGGACTTCGGGGTTGGGGCCATCAACGACCGCTTCAGCCAGATTGAACCGGCGGCGCTGGTGGTGGTGAACGGTTACGGCTACGGCGGCAAGGTGTTCCCGCGCCAGCAGGAGTTTGCCGAACTGATCGCCGGTCTGCCTTCGCTGCGTTGTGTGGTCAGTGTCCAGCAGTTGCCGGACCAGCCACCGATATCCGGTGACCGGGTGACCACCTGGGAGGACGCGCTGGCGGCCGGTGAGGGCCAGGCGCCTTCCTACACCCCGTTGCCGCCGGAGCATCCGGTCTACATCCTCTATTCCTCCGGTACCACTGGCAAACCCAAGTGCATCGTCCATGGTGCCGGTGGGCTGCTGGTCAACCACGCCAAGGAACTGATGCTGCACGGCGACGTTGGCGCTGATGACCGTTTCCTCTACTTCACCACCTGTGGCTGGATGATGTGGAACTGGCAGGCGTCAGCGCTGCTGACCGGGGCGGCGGTGATCACCGTCGATGGCTCGCCGGGTTATCCCGACCTCAATTTCCTGTGGCAGACGGTGGCGGACGAAAAGGTCACCCACTTCGGCACCAGTGCCCGCTTTATTGCCGGTTGTCGCAAGGCCGAGCTGGCGCCAGCGAAGACCCTGGACCAGAGCCCGCTGCGGGTGGTGTTTTCCACCGGTTCGCCGCTGTTGCCTGAGGACTACGACTGGATCTATAGCGACGGTGCACCCCAGGCGCTGCTGGGGTCCATTGCGGGGGGCACCGATATCTGTGGCTGTTTTGTCGGCGCGACACCGTTGCTGCCGGTGCGCCGGGGCGAAATTCAGTGCCGTTTCCTGGGCGTGGATGCGGTGGCCTACGGTGACGACGGCCAGCCGGTCTCCCAGGGCCGCGGCGAGTTGGTGTGTCGCCAGCCATTGCCGTCGATGCCGGTGAGTTTCTGGAACGACACCGATGGCAGTCGCTACCACGGCGCCTACTTCGATACCTACCCGGGGGTCTGGGCCCATGGTGACTTCATCGAGTTCACCGAGCACGGTGGCGCCATCATCTACGGTCGCTCCGACGCTACCCTCAATCCGGGCGGTGTGCGCATCGGTACCGCTGAGATCTACCGGCAGGTGGAGACCGAGGCTGCGGTGAAAGACAGCCTGGTGGTCGGACGCCAGATTGACGGCGATGTGGAAGTGGTGTTGCTGGTGGTGCCGGCCGAGGGCGAGGCTATGGATGAAGCCCTGGTGAAGCGGTTGAAGTCCCGCATCCGCGAGGGTGCCAGCCCCCGCCATGTGCCGCGGCACATTGTGCAGGTGGCGGACATTCCCTACACCCGCAGCGGCAAGAAGGTGGAGCTGGCGGTGGCCCGACTGATCAACGGTGCCGCCCGCAGTGACAACCGTGACGCCCTGGCCAACCCCCAGGCCCTGGACCAGATTGCCGAGGCGTTGTCGGCGGTTGGCCTGATGCCGGCGGGCTGAGTCCCCGACCCTCTGGCCAACTCACTATCCAACTTACTTTCCAACCCCCTGGCGCCCTGGCCGGCGGGGTTGGAAAATTCCCGCCGTTTCCGAAACTTCCGTAAAAAAACGCCATTTCACCGGATTGTCACCGGTTCTGCCCACAATATCTAAGTTCTTATACTAAGATCTTACTCATTCCACTGGAAAAACTGGTATCTTAGTACGCCCATCAAAAGTTCGTAATCAGTCTTTGCCGTGACCGTGGGTTCACAAGACTTCCGGTCTGGCCATGACCGTCCTGAACTCTCACACTAGCTAGAGGACGAAAATGACCGAATCAAAATCCAAGATCGTCTATACCCTGACGGACGAAGCACCCGCCCTGGCCACCCGTTCCCTGCTTCCGATCCTGGAAACCTATGCCAAGCCGGCCGGTATTGAATTTGAGACCAGTGACATTTCCCTGGCGAGCCGCATCCTGGCCCAGTTCCCGGATAGACTGACCGACGAGCAGCGGGTCCCCGATGCCCTGACCGAGCTGGGGGAGTACACCAAGAACCCGCACGCCAACATCATCAAGCTGCCCAACATCAGTGCCTCCATCCCGCAGCTGCGGGCAGCGATCAAGGAGCTCCAGGCCCAGGGTTACGACCTGCCCGAGTACCTGGAAAACCCCCAGAACGACGACGAGAAAGACGCCAAGGCCCGTTACGCCAAGGTGCTCGGCAGTGCGGTGAATCCGGTACTGCGTGAGGGCAACTCGGACCGTCGTGCGCCGGCAGCGGTGAAAGCCTTTGCCCGCAAGTATCCCCATTCCATGGGCGAGTGGAGCCCGGCTTCCCGTACCCACGTTGCCCACATGCGCGGTGGTGACTTCTACTCCAGCGAGCAGTCCCTGACCCTGGACAAGGCCACCAACGCCAAGATTGTGTTCGAGAACAGCAAGGGCGAACAGACGGTCCTGAAAGACGACCTGCCGTTGCTGGAAGGCGAAGTGCTGGATGCCATGTTCATGAGCAAGAAAGCGCTGTGCCAGTTCTTCGAGGACGTGATTGCCGATTGTGAAAACACCGGTGTGATGTTCTCCCTGCACGTCAAAGCCACCATGATGAAGATCTCCCACCCGATCGTGTTCGGTCATGCGGTGAAGATTTTCTACAAGGAGCTGTTCGACAAGTACGGCGATCTGTTCGACGAGATCGGTGTTAACCCGAACAACGGTCTGTCCAGTGTGGTCGAGAAGATCAAGCAACTGCCGGAATCCAAGCAGGAGCAGATCCAGGAAGACCTGCACAAGTGCTACGAGCACCGCCCGGAAATCGCCATGGTGGATTCCGTCAAAGGCATCACCAACCTGCACGTACCGAGCGACGTGATTGTCGACGCCTCCATGCCGGCGATGATCCGCAACTCCGGCAAGATGTGGGCCCGCGACGGCAAGCTCAAGGACACCAAGGCGGTCATGCCGGAGTCCACCTACGCCACCATCTACCAGGAAGTGATCAACTTCTGTAAGACCCACGGCGCCTTCGATCCGACCACCATGGGTACGGTACCGAACGTGGGGCTGATGGCCCAGAAGGCGGAAGAGTACGGCTCTCACGACAAGACCTTTGAAATCCAGGAAGACGGCGTCGTCCGCATTGTCGACGCCGATGGCGCGGTACTGACCGAGCACAAGGTTGAGGAAGGCGACATCTGGCGTGCCTGCCAGACCAAAGACCTGCCGATCCGCGACTGGGTCAAGCTGGCGGTCAACCGCTCCCGTGCGTCCGGCATGCCGGCACTGTTCTGGCTGGACGACGAGCGTCCCCACGACGCCCAGCTGATCAAGAAAGTGGAAACCTACCTCAAGGACCACGACACCGATGGTCTGGAAATCCTCATCAAGAGCCCGGTGCGCGCCATTCGCTGGACCATGGAGCGGCTGATCCGTGGCCTCGACACCATTTCCGTGACCGGCAACGTACTGCGTGATTACCTCACCGACCTGTTCCCGATCCTGGAACTGGGCACCAGCGCCAAGATGCTGTCCATTGTGCCGCTGCTGAACGGCGGTGGCCTGTACGAGACCGGCGCCGGCGGCTCTGCACCGAAGCACGTGCAGCAGCTGCTGGAAGAGAACCACCTGCGCTGGGATTCCCTGGGTGAGTTCCTGGCCATTGCGGTGTCCCTGGACGAGCTGGGCGAGAAGGAAAGCAACGCCCGCGCCCGTATCCTTGGCCAGACCATGGACAAGGCCACCGAGCGCCTGCTGGAGAACAACCAGTCGCCGTCCCGCGTGACCGGTGAGCTGGACAACCGTGGCAGCCACTTCCACCTGGCCCGTTACTGGGCTGAGGAAATGAGCAAGCAGGATGAAGATGCGGAACTGAAGGCGTTCTTCACCAAGCTCTCCGAGCAGCTGGAAGCCAACAAGGACCAGATCCTCGAGGAAATGAGCGTGATCCAGGGCCACCCGGCGGACATCGGTGGTTACTATCACGCGCCGGCTGAGCAGGTGGCTGAGGTCATGCAGGCAAGCAAGACCCTCAACACCATCCTGGCCAACGCCCGCGCCGAGATCGACTGATCCCGGCCAGCCGTACCGGCCCACAACCCGAACCACTGCCCGGTGGTTCGGGTTTTTTTTGATCGCAGCCTAACAAAACGGTGGCCCATGCCGGCTGCCGACTTCCCTGTGCAAGGAGATCCGAAGTGAAGAAGTGGATTGTCCGTTTGGGCTTGGTGCCCCTGTTATTGTTGCCGCTGTTGGCCTCGGCCGAGAGCCCGCGGCAACTGGTGTTTTCCCACGTGGTGGGACCGGATACCCCAAAAGGCAAGATGGCGACCATGTTCCAGTCCATCGTCGAGCAGAAACTGGGCGGTCGCTACCAGGTGGTGGTGCACCCCAACTCGACCCTGATGAACGATGTCGAAGTGATCGACGCGGTGGCTGCCGGTGAGGTGCATTTCGCAGCGCCGTCACTGTCCAAGTTTGCCGGCTACACCTCCCGTCTGAAGCTGTTCTCGTTGCCGTTCCTGTTCCCGGATATGGCCGCGGTGGACCGTTTTCAGC
The DNA here is from genome assembly GCF_020546665.1 of Marinobacter sp. CA1. Lineage (NCBI taxonomy): Bacteria > Pseudomonadati > Pseudomonadota > Gammaproteobacteria > Pseudomonadales > Marinobacteraceae > Marinobacter > Marinobacter sp. CA1. The sequence continues at coordinate 4,443,536 of NZ_CP071785.1, read as the reverse complement.
AGAGTGAGGCGGGCCGGGGATTGCTCACCAGCATGCAGGACAGCAACATTCTCGGTCTGGGCTATTTGCACAATGGCCTCAAGCAGTTGACCGCGGACCGACCGTTCCGTGAGCCCCAGGACCTGGCCGGGCTGCGGTTCCGGATTATGGATTCTCCGGTGCTGCGGGCCCAGTTCGAGCAGATTGGCGCGGAACCAGTGCCGCTGGCGTTCGCCGATGTCTACGATGCCCTGGCCAGCGGCATGATCCAGGGGCAGGAGAACACCTGGTCCAACATCTACTCGAAGAACTTCCAGCACCATCAGCCCTATCTGATGGAATCCAACCACGGCGTGCTGGACTACCTGCTGATCACCAACAATGCCTTCTGGCAGGGCCTGCCGGATGAGGACCGCCGGATGCTGAGCTACGCCATGGACATTGCGCTGCGCTATGGCAACAGCGTGGCCACCGCCAAAAGCCGCAACGACCACCAGGACCTGAAGCGGATGCGTGAAGTGACAGTCTACCGCCCCAGTGAAGCCGAATTGGACACCTGGCGCCGGGCCATGCAGCCGGTATGGGCCGAGTTCGAGGAGGCCATTGGCCGTCACCTCATCGACGCTGCCCTGGCGGCGTCCAAGCCGTCCGCCGGCGAGCGCTGAGCGTGGGGTTGCCAGAATTGATCACATTGCTGGCCGCTGGTTGACCGAATCCCCCGGCAGAATCGCCTCGTGTCTCGAAACAGTGTGTCTCGAAACAATGGAGGAACGAGCGATGTTGACGGCCCACCTGCCCTCGGGCTACCTGCTGGGAACTCAGGCCACACGCTGGCCCTGGGCGCGGAACCTGCGTCCGGGGCTGCGACTGGGATCGGCGATGGCCGGCGCGATGGCGCCGGATCTGGACATGCTCTATTTCTGGCTGGTGGACTCCGGTCGTGTCCACCATCACACCTACCTCACCCACTACCCCGCGCTCTGGTTCAGTCTGTTGTTGCCAATACTGTTGCTGCGGCGCTTCGGGTATACCGGGCCGGTCGTTACGGCGGGCTTTCTGTTCGTCTGCGGTGGTTGCCTGCACCTGCTGCTGGACAGTGTGGTCGGGGATATCTGGTGGCTGGCCCCTTTCGTTGACCAGCCCGTTGCCCTGTTCACCGTCGACGCGCGCTATTCGCCCTGGTGGCTCAACTTTGTGCTGCACTGGTCGTTTGGCCTGGAGCTGGCGTTGTGGGTGGGGGCGGCCCTGGTTTGGCGCCAGTCGGCTTTGGCTGGTGGTGATGTGCGTTGTAATAGCCGGAAGAATAGCGTTCTATAGCGAGTGATTGACGGCTCCTTCGCTAGAAACGCACGCTTGAATTGCAGCCGCGTCTGGATGCCCGGTTCGAAGTTTCAGGCCTTGAACTACAGGACGGCCGTACCTTCGGAACCGGGATTAAGCTGGTGTACTGGCTATAATCAACAGAACTCTGGGTCGACCGTACCAGGCCGGAACCCGAACCCACTCAGGCTGAGTTCCGCTTCAGCCCAAATCGCCGGGCATATTCTGCTTCGGTCTCAGCGATGGTGGCCCAGAATGCCGGTGGCTGCTGTTGCTCCAGCCTGGCCAGCAGAAAGGCCAGATGGGTGTGCCAGCCACTGGCGACCGAGAGCAGGTGGTCGCCCTGGTGCAGACGGCTGTGGCGGATGACCAGTTTGACCTTCTCGCCCTGCGGGCTCAGCTCGAAACTGACTTCCGTCATCTCATCGCCCATGGGCCAGGTGAAGCGCAATAGTCGGTGAGGTTCACAGGCCAGAATGGTGCCCCGCTGGATGTGTTCGTCATCGTACTGGGCGTATTTGGCTGGGGGGGTGTCCTCAGCGCCGGACAGCTGGCTGTTGTGGAATCGCAACTCCACCTCACCGTCCGGTTCCAGTGTCATCGGGCCGGCCGCCAGCCATTGCCGTCGCAGTTCCGGATCGGTCAGATATTGCCAGACCCGCTCGACCGGGCCAGGCAGCAGTCGTTCAATGGTCAGGGTGTCGGGGTTGCTGAGTTCGCCATAGGGTTGGGTCATGGTGTTTTCTCCTCACAGTGGTCCTCACGTGGATGGAGCATCCCGACGGCTTTCTGGATCGGCTTTGGCGGCATCCTCCGCTTCCAGCAAATGCTCCAGGGTGTCCAGCTGGTGGTGCCAGAACTGTTCGTAATGGCGTATCCACTCCATACCGCCATGCATGGGCGCGGCGTTGAGCTGGCAGATGTGGCTTCGTCCCTGTACCTGCCGGGTTAGCAAACCGGCCCGCTCCAGAACCCGAATGTGCTTGGAGGCGGCCGCCAGGGAAATCTCGAACGGGGCGGCCAGGGCCCCGACCGGTTGGGGGTGGTGGGCCAGTGCCTGCAGCATCGCCCGCCGGGTTGGGTCCGCCAGGGCATGGAACAGTTGGTTGAGGGCATCATCGCTATAGTTAACCATGTGGTTTAATATCTGCCGAACTCCTGCAACTGTCAACCTTTTGGTTGAATAATATCTGGTGGGATGCCACGATCAGGCAAAGCCTGAACGTCGAAAGGAGCGCGACCCATGAGTACTGCTACTGTGGAAGACCAGGGTTTTTCGGTAACGACACGCATCCAGGCGTCCCCGGACGCGGTTTTCAAGGCCTGGACAGACGGACCGTCGCTGGCGCGATGGCTGGCTGCCAGTGTTGAAATCGATGCCCGCCCAGGCGGCGCTTACGTCTATCGCTGGCCCACTCCGGACGGTGAGCTGTCCGCCCGGGGCGAGTTCAAAGAACTGGTGCCCGGCCAGCGCATTGTCCAGAGCTGGGAGTCCTGGGGCCCCCAAGGCCGCTTCGATGGCGCCGACGCCGAGATCGTGCTGGAATTCCGGGACCTGGGGGATGGCTGGACTGAAATGGTCCAGACTGAAACCGGTCCGGCTTACCGGGACCCGTCGCATACCGATATGGCCATCAACGGTACCAAACAGGCTCACGAGGCACTGGTGGCGTTCGTCACCCAGCCAGGCTGACCGGCAGCCCGGCGTAGCCGAGCTATACTGGGGGAAACATCCGCTTCCAGCCCAGGCCGTTTGTCTATGGCGCCCATCGATGTGGTACACCTTGTTGGCTCCTCGATCTACGCCGTGTTTCTGGTGCTGTTCTTCTGGTTGAACCGTTTTCCCCGTACCCATTCGGTAGCCATCTGGTGGGCACTGGCAATGCTATGCCTGTTGTCGGCGAGACTCAGCCTGCTGTTGCCTGATTGGGGGGCGGAAGAGCGCATCGCCGAAGCCGTCTACATCGCCTTTGTGGTGCTGGAAAAGCTGTTCCTGGTAACCGGCTTGATCCGGTTGCTTGCGCTCGACTCCCTTGAAAGGTACTGCCGTGGTGTCGCCTTGCTGGCCCTGGTCTGGCTGGTGGCCGGTGTGGGGTTCGACCTGGCGGTTACGACGGTGGCTTGGGGGGTGGTGCTGTTCAACAGCAGTGCACTGGGGCTGTTGGCCGTTCTGGCCTATCGCTACCGTCATCGGGTGCCTAAAGGCATGCTGGTTTTCACCGCGTTGGTGGCCGCGGTTTTCTCTGTGTACTGGCTGAGTTATCCGTCGTTACGGTTTGAACCTGAGACCCAGGCTGCGGGTTTTGTGACGGGCATGGTGTTCTCGGTGCTGTTGTACCTGTCGTTGATTGGCGCATTGCTGTTGCTGTTTCAGCAGCGTTTGCTGGATGCGGAGTCCCGGGCACTGGAGCTGGCTTACCTCGACCCGCTGACCGGGCTCAACAACCAACGTTACATGACCAAGTTGTTCGAAGACGCTCTGCTGCTGGCCACCCGGCCCCACCAGTCGGTGGCACTGATCTACATAGATCTGGACAACTTCAAGCCGATCAATGATCGTGCCGGTCACTGCATCGGCGATGAGGTGCTCAAGATCGTGGCGCAACGGTTACGGGAGCACACCCGCAGTACCGACATCTGCGCCCGCCTGGGGGGCGATGAGTTCGTGGTGATTGCCACCCAGCTGAATGATGCCGCTCACGTCCACGACATTGCTGCCAAGTTACTGGCACGGCTGAAAGACGACATCCAGGTAGGCGGCCAGCACTACAACATCGGTGCCAGCATTGGCATCAGCCTGTACCCCACCCACGGTGAGGCGCTGGCGCAACTCCTGGAAAAAGCCGATCAGGCGATGTACCAGATCAAAAAGCACGGCAAGAGCGGCTATCAGCTGTTTGATGCCTGATTAGCCGCACCCTCCAGCCACAACGCCTCAGGCAGTGACACCTCGATGGCCTTGCGGCTCAGCGGGCACTGAAAACTCAACGCCAGGGCCAGCAGCTGCAGGGTCTCGCCCTTGCCGTCACCGTAGAGCCGGTCGCCGACGATGGCGTGGCCAATGCCCGCCAGGTGACGCCGGATCTGGTGTTTGCGGCCGGTTTCGATCACCACTTCCACCAGGGTGCTGTCCCGCTGCGGATCATACGCCAGGGTGGTGACGCGGCTGATCGCGGCCTTGCCGTCGATGGGCTCGTCCAGCACCCGGTCGCTGGCCTGCAGGTCACCACAGACCCAGGCCTGATAGACCTTGCGGATATCCCGACCCTGGAACAGCTGGGACAGCGCACCGGCGGCCTTGCCGTCATGGGCCACCAGCATCAGGCCGGCGGCATCGGCATCGAGCCGGTGGACCAGAAATACCTCACGGCCGGTTCGCTGTTCCACCCAGCGCAACAGACTGCAATGGTCTCCCCACTGGGAACCCTGGGCCAGCAATCCGTGGGGTTTGTACCACAGGCTGTAGCGCTTGCCATCCTGCACACAGGACGCTTCCGGCGGGGTGCGTGCCAGCACGGTGTCATCGTAATACAGCGCCAGCCGGATTCCGGGGTACAGAGTCTTGGTGGCCCGTCGCAATCGCAGGGTCTTGCCTTTCCAGGTCCACCAGCAGGCGCCCTTGGTCATGGCGTCCTTGATGCGTCCCTTGGACAGCCCGGTGTGGGCTGCCAGGGCATCGGCAGCGGTTTGAGTCTCGCTGAGGGTAAGTTCGAAGGTCTGTCGCATGGGGAATCTGGGCCGGTGGTGATCTGACTGCCTATTAAAGCGGCGCCAGGGGGAATTGCAACCCGGCGTGTCGATGCGGACAGGATCCGGCCCTCGGCAGATCAGGCATTAGTCGGCTGTGCCTTTGCGGTGGTCGATGGTTGGCGGTGTGAAGACCGTTACCGGCGCTGCCGGTTCGAGGTAACGTTCGACCTCCACCAGACAGGACATGGCGCTGGGGCCCTGTGCCAGCCGGGAGGTGCCCTGATCCCGGGTCAGTACGTTGGGATTGCCGTGCAGGCATGACAGGCCACTGGCCGGTGACGACGGCGGGTCATACCAGGCGCCGGTACTGAGTTGCACGACCTGCGGACGAACATCATCACTGACAATGGCCGACGCCAGGCACCCGCCCCGGTGGTTAAAGACCCGAACCAGATCGCCGTGGCGAATGCCGCGAGCGGCGGCATCGTCGGGATGCAGCATGACCGGTTCGCGGCCATTGAGCTTGGCGCTGCGACTGTGTTGGCCATGGTCCAGCTGTGAGTGCAGCTTGGTCCTTGGCTGGTTGGAGATCAGGTGCAGGGGCGTTGCCGCGGTGGCGCCGCCGAGCCATTCCCGTGGCGGTATCCAGCAGGGATAGCCGGGGCAGTCGTCGTAGCCGAAACCGGCCACGGTTGCCGAGAACAGTTCGATTTTTCCGCTGGGAGTGCCCAGGGGATGGGTTTCCGGGTCCCGGCGAAACGCCTGCATCAGGACCTGCGGTTGCCGCGGGGGCTCGGCCTCGAACCAGCCCTGCTGGCGGAATTGTTCGAAGTCCGGCAGTTCAATGCCCTGCACCGCCGCCTTGTCCCGGGTCTCGTCGTACAGTCGGGCCAGCCATTGGCTTTCATCCAGTCCGTCGGTAAATGCCTCCTCCACCCCCAGAGCCTTGGCCAGGGCGCTGAAAATGGCGTAGTCGGTGCGGCTTTCCCCAACCGGGTCAATGGCCTGGGTCATGTACACCAGGAACGGGTCACGGCTGGACGAAGCGATGTCGTTCCGCTCCAGATGGGTGGCCGCGGGCAAAATAATGTCGGCATGGCGGGCATGGGCATTCCAGCACCAGTCATGGACGATGACGGTGTCTGGCCGTTGCCAGGCCTGTCGCAGCCGATCCAGGTCCTGGTGGTGGTGGAAAGGGTTGCCGCCAGCCCAGTACACCAGTTTTATCTCCGGGTAGTGTCCGGACTGGCCGTTGTAGTCGAAGCGTTCACCGGGATTCAGCAGCATGTCGGCAATCCGGGCGACCGGGATGAACTGTTTCACCGGGTTGTTACCCTGGGGCAAGGCCGCGCCCGGAATGCCCTGATAGTTGGCGCCGATGGCGTTCATGGCGCAGTAGCCGAAGCCGATACCACCACCCTCGGTGCCGATCTGGCCCAGCATGGCGGCGACGGCGATGGCGGCCCAGTAGGGCTGCTCACCGTAATCCTGCCGGGTTAGTGACCAGCTCACGGAGATCATGGTGCGTTCCCGGGCCATCCGTCTTGCCAGCTGGCGGATATCATCGGGGTCGAGCTGGCAGAGTGTTGCGGCCCAATCGGCATCTTTGGCCTGACCATCGCTGTGTCCGAGCACGTAGTCACGGAAGCGCTCAAACCCGACCGTATGGCTGGCAATGAACTGCTGGTTGGTCAGGCCCTCGCTTTCCAGGGTATGGGCGATGGCCAACAACAGCGCGACATCGCTGCCTGGTCTGAGCGGCAGCCAGTCGGCCCCTGCCTCGGCCATGACGTCCGAGCGAATCGGGCTGATGTTGATGAGACGGACCCCATCTGCCACCGCATCCAGCAGGTCCTGTCGCTGGACATGCTGTCCTACGCCGCCATTGGTGACCTGCCCGTTTTTCAGTGGGATACCGCCAATGGCCACGAACAGGTCGGTGTGCTTGCGCATCTGGGCCCAGCTGGTGGCGCCGTTCACCATGGGGTAAAAACTGCCCAGGACGTGAGGCAGAGTGACTTCCGCAGCCGCGTAGCTGTAGGTGTTGACGGAGGCGGTATAGCCGCCGATGGTGTTGAGGAAGCGTTTTAGCTGGCTCTGGGCATGATGGAACCGGCCAGCGCTGGACCAACCGTAGGAGCCGCCATAAATCGCTTCGTTGCCATGGTGCTGACGAACCCGGTTCAGTTCGGCGGCTACCCGCTCGATGGCTTCGGGCCAGGGAAGCGCGACGAAGTCTTCGCTACCCCTTCGTCCGTCGGCAGGACCCGCTCCCTGCTCCAGCCAGCCACGTCGAAACATCGGTTGGGTAATCCGCAGCGGGCCGTCCACCACATCCGCCATGCCCTGACCAATCGCGGATGGGTCAGGGTCGCGCTCGAATGGGGTCAGCGCTGTGACCCGACCATTCTGGGTGTGGACACGGTAGGTGCCCCAGTGGGTGGCGGTCAGCGAACCATCGGCGTGTGGGGTGGCGGGCATGGGCGACTCCGGTTGGTGTTTAGGGCATCACAGCACAAAAAAACACCAGTGGCAAACCCTTGGTTAAATTTGCATCTATTAAGTATATATACTTGGTTTTGGTGGTGCGGCGGTCGGCTGTACCCCGATTGCTGACCGCCGCATTGCCGATTACGGCTGCCGGAGTCTACAGCCCGCCCTCTGTGAGTTTTGCCGGATCGAGCAGGCGTTTCAGCTCTTCCCGGGAGAGGTCGGTTTGCTCTTCGGCGACATCAATGATGGCGCGTTTTTCCCGGTAGGCCTGCTTGGCGATCTCGGCGGCTTTGAGGTAGCCGATGATGGGGTTGAGTGCGGTCACCAGAATCGGGTTCTGGTGCAGGGCTTCGGTGAGTTTGTCGTCGTTGACGGTAAAGGTGGTGATGGCGCGATCGGCCAGCAGACGGCTGCTGTTGCTCAGCAGTTCAATGCTTTCCAGCAGGTTGCTGGCGATCATCGGCAGCATCACGTTGAGTTCGAAGTTGCCGGACTGGCCGCCAATGGTGATGGCGGCGTCGTTGCCAATGACCTGGGCGGCAACCATGGCGGCGGCTTCCGGAATCACCGGGTTGACCTTGCCGGGCATGATCGAGGAGCCGGGCTGCAACGCCTCCAGGGCGATTTCGCCAAGTCCCGCCAGTGGTCCGGAGTTCATCCAGCGCAGGTCATTGGCGATTTTCATCACCGTGGTGGCGGTGGCCTTGAGCTGGCCGGACAGGGCCACGGCGGTGTCCTGGGAGCCGATCAGGGCGAAGAAATTGACCGCCGGGGTGAACGTCAGATTGGTGAGGTTGCTGAGGTTGCCGTTGAAGACCCGGGCGAAGTCAGGGTGGGCATTGATGCCGGTACCGACCGCGGTGCCGCCCTGGGCGAGGGTCTGGATCGCCGGCTGCAGGGCCTCCAGTTGGTGGATGTTCTGCGTCACCTGGGCACCCCAGGCGCGCAGGGTCTGGTCCATGCGTACTGGCATGGCGTCCATCAGGTGGGTGCGACCGGTCTTGCAGTACTGCATGACGGCATCAGCCTTGGTCTCGATGGCATCCTGAAGATGGCGCAGCGCCGGCAGCAGGCGGTCGTTGAGTGTCAGGGCGGCACTGACGTGAATGGCGCTGGGAATCACGTCGTTGCTGCTCTGGCCGAAATTGACATGGTCGTTGGCGCCAATGGTTTCACCAGCTTTGGCGCTGGCCAGAGTGGCGATGACTTCGTTGGCGTTCATGTTGGAACTGGTGCCGGAGCCGGTCTGGAAGATATCCACCGGAAAGTGGGTCATCAGTCCGTCGTCGGCCAGCAGGTCGGAACAGACGCTGACGATGGCGTTGGCCTGCGCCGGGGTCAGGCACTCCAACTGGCGGTTGCTGGTGGCCGCGGCGGACTTGATCAGGATGAGTGCACGGATGAAGGCTTCCGGCATGCCCCGGCCACTGATCGGAAAATTGTTGACCGCGCGCTGGGTCTGGGCGCCGTAAAGGGCGTTGGCCGGTACCTCCAGCTCGCCCATGCTGTCACGTTCAATGCGGGTTTGGGTCATTGTGGCTCCTTGGTGTGGTGGCCGGTCAGGCCAGGAAATAGTGGCTGAGTACCGAGAGTTCGTGGCGCAGTCGCTGGATGCGGGCACGCTCGCGCCGGGTGCTGGCAAGCCGGTTCAGGGCGATGATGGGAACGCAGATCTGGTCCAGGCACAGGCAGCGCCAATGGCGGGCGACGCAGGGATCGCAGATGGCTTCCAGCAGGGTATGGTAGGCCCGCAGGTAGGCGGCGCGTTTGTCACCCGAGCTGTTACAGCGTTCCGCCCGGGCGCAGCTGAGGCTGAGGTAGCGGATCAGCAGTCGTGGGTGGTCCGGCTCGCTGCCGTGGCGAATCCGGGCTTCCAGTGTCCGGTAACTGTTGGTGTCCATGATGTTCGTCTTCCTGCTGTGCCTGCGCCCGCCACTGGCGCGACTTGGCCAGGCGGTTCGCCATCCTTAATGGCTAATGAGAATCATTATTATTTAGTGGGTAAGGTTGGTCAAGCCGGGCGTTCACACTTCGTAACCAAACTGTCACCTTTGTACAGTTGTTGTACGCCATTTCGGTGCGGAGACTACAAGGTCCAACATTCAAATAATAAAAAGGCGAACCGTTAGCAGCGGATGGACTTAGTTGCTGGCGAGGCTGCCCAGGAGACCTACCCATGAGTATCAGGACCGTACTCCTCTGTGCGTGTATTTGGCTTGTCACCGGCGCGACAGCGCTCGCCGAACCGATCCGGCTCGGACTCAACTACCCTCAAACCGGCCGTTACAAGGACCAGGGCCTGCAACAGCGCCTGGGCGCCTTTCTGGCGGTGGATGAGATCAACAAGGCTGGCGGCGTGATGGGCCGACCACTGGAACTGGTGATCCGTAACACCCGTGGTGAACCCGAACAGGGCGCTGAAAACACCGCGGAGCTGATTGATCAGGAAGGTGTCGACATGGTGTTCGGCGGGGCCTCCAGCTCGGTGGTGATCGCCTCCGGCAAGGTGGCACGGGACCGTGACCGGGTGTACTTCGGTACCCTGACCTACTCCAACGCCACCACCGGCAGTGAGGGTCACCGGCACATGTTCCGTGAACCCTACAACGCCTGGATGTCGGCCAAGGCGCTGAGCCGTTACCTGCAGCGGCAGCATGCCAACGATCGCTACTTCTACATCACCGCCGACTACACCTGGGGCTGGTCCACCGAGGAGTCCATGCGCAACTTCTCCAACACCGCGGACACCCAGGTGCATCCCGGGGTGCACACGCCCTTTCCGCGGGCCCGGATCACCGATTACCGCGCTGCCCTGGAGCAGGCTGCAGCCAGTGATGCTGACGTGCTGATGCTGGTGCTGTTTGGCGACGATATGGTGCGGGCACTCAACATTGCCTATGAGATGGGGCTGACCGAGCGCATGCAGGTGGTGGTGCCGGGTCTGACCCTGGGCATGGTGCGTCAAGTGGGACCGACCATCATGCAGGGCGTGATCGGCGCCGCACCCTGGGTCTGGAACCTGCCCTATGAGCGCGGCTATCCCCGTGGCCAGGCGTTTGTTGACGCCTTCTCCGAGCGCTATGAAATGCGCCCCTCATCGGTAGCGGCCTCGGCCTACAGCACCGTGTACCAGTACAAGGAGGCGGTGGAACGGGCGGGCACTACCCGCACCAGCAGCGTGATTGAAGAACTGGAGGGGCATCGTTACAGCTTCCTCAAGGACGAGCAGGAATGGCGTGAGTTCGATCACCAGAACGTACAGACGGTGTACGTGGTCAAGGTCAAGGAGCGGGAACTGGTGATGGAGGACGAATACAGCTCCGACTACTTCCACATCGTCGATTCCATGCCCGGTGAACAGGCCGCCCAGACCCGCGAGGAATGGGAACTGCGCCGCAAGGGGGCGGGTAAGCTGACTTCGCTGTAGTGCTGACCTCTTAGTAGTGCTGACCTGGTAGTAGTGTTGGCCTGGCAGCAGTGCTGACCTGGCTATAGCACAGACAAGGCTCCAGTCACACGCCCTCAGGTATGGTCGACGACGTCGGTTTCGGCTATACCTTGAGGGCGTTTCCCTGAACATGAGCTGATGGAGCCCCTCATGAGCCGCATCAAATCCTTCTGGCAGCAGCGGTCCCTCAAGTTCTGGTTGGCCAGCGGCCTGGTGATGACCATCGCGCCGGTGTGTCTGCTGGCGGTGCTGGGCTACCTGCGTTTTCACAGTGAAATAGTGCAACCGCTGGTGGCGGTGACCGAAGAGCAGAGTCAGGTGCTGCAGCCGTTGAACCAGATCGAAATCAATCTCTGGGATGTATCCCGGGCGGTGGTGGATTATGCCGCCACCGGTCAGCGTGGGTATGCGGACAGTTATGTTGAACACCGTGACCTTATTGACCAGGCCTTTGTCCGGCTGGAGCAGGCGGTAGCCCGGCAGCCGCTGCTGGAGCAGGATGTGCGCCAGGCACTGGCGGACTGGCGGGCCGTGACCGGGGATGCTGAGCAGGTGCTGGGGCTGCCACCACGAATGATGGACACCAGCCGGCGTCAGCCGGTGCTGGCGTTCGAGGACGATATCGATCGTCTCGGTCACGACCTGGGCAAGCTGTTCGAGGATGTCCGGCTGGCCAACGAGGCCAGCCACCGCCGGGCCCTGGTCGCCATCACGCAATTCGATCAGCTCGCCCTGGCGGCACTGTTGCTGTCCGTGGTGTTCGGGGTGCTGGGGTTGTGGATCATCAACCGATCACTGATCGACAGTATGAACCGGCTGTCTGACGGTGCCATGAAGTTTGCCGATGGCGACCCGGACCATCGCATAGAGGTCCGCATTCCCTATGAGCTGGCGGGCGTGGCGGACACCTTCAACACCATGCGCAGCAAGATCCTGTTGCAACAGCGGGAGCTGGAGACTGCCGCCATCACCGACAGCCTGACCGGGCTCCACAATCGCCGCCATTTCGATCGGATGCTGGCCCAGGAGTGTCTGCGGGCGGAGCGCTTTGGCCAGCCATTGGCCCTGGTGTTGTGTGACATCGACCACTTCAAGAAATTCAACGACACCTACGGTCACCAGAACGGCGACCGGGTCCTGAAGGCGGTCTCCGAAGCCTTGCACGATGCGGTTCGGCAGGTGGATGTGGTGTGTCGTTACGGTGGTGAGGAGTTTGTGGTGATCCTGCCCAACTGTGATCGTGAACAGGCGGGTGAGGCGGCGGAACGCCTGCGTCAGACCATGGCGGCATTATCCGTCCAGCTGGCTGATGGCCAGACGGTGGCTATCAGTGGCAGTTTCGGGGTGGCGATTCAGTCGGATCAGGACAGCGACCCGGAGGCGCTGATCCGCCGTGCTGACGATGCCCTGTACGATTCCAAGCGCCACGGTCGCGACCGGGTAACGCTGGCGGCCGCGACCGAGGTGACTTGAGTCATTCCAGTACTTGCGGCCAGTGAGCATTGGCCTGACGGATAAAGCCCGTGGTATCCGCCAGCCAGCGATCCTGGATGTCCTGGTTGTAGTTCAGGTACAGCCGGCCGTCGACAATGCTCCAGTGCTGCGGATCGCCTTTCGCCAGGTAGCCCTGGCTGACCGCCCAGGCACAATAGCCGCCGTAGGCGGGGGCGTAGCGTTCCGGGTTGGCTTCGAACCTGGCCTGGTGATCGGCGCTGGCGAAGCGCCACTGGGCGCCCTGATACTCACTCTGGAAGTCCGCTGAGCCTTTCAGCGCCTGGCCCTGCTCGAAGTAGCCAACGACATCGAAGCCGCCGGCGCCGGTGTTGGACAGCAGTCCGGTGTAGACGGGGTCTTCCCCCGCCCGGGCCAGCGATGCCACGGTGGTCAGCAGTAGAATCATGATGGTGCGTTGCCAGATGGCGTTCATTGCGATGTCCTCATGCAGACAGGATGGTTGCTCTTGGACACCGCTGTCGCGGGATTGTTACAGCCGCTGCCGAGCGCCTTTCTGTGTGATGGCTAACCGCCTTTAAGGTCAATGGCTTGCATCAGCCCCGGGGGCGGCGCAAACTGATGCCCGTCCGTGATCTGGCCAGTGAGACCCCCATGTGCCCACTCCCCGATTCTGATTCCTCCTCACACCGGGATGCCCTGCTCCAACGCTCCTGGCAGCGCGCTTGGACGGGCCTGTCGCCCACTCAAAGCGGTACCGGTGATGCCCTTTGCCAGCAGCTGTTAACGGCCTGGCAGGAGCCCCAGCGCCACTACCACACCTTGCAGCACCTGAGCGAATGCCTGCTGACGTTCGAGCACCAGCGACACCATTGCCAGCAACCTGCCGAGGTGGAGATGGCATTGTGGTTTCACGACGCGGTTTATCAGGTGCGCTCTGGCGACAATGAGGCCCGCAGCGCCGAGTGGGCCCGGCAGGCGTTGGCGGAAGCCGGTATCGCTGAGTCCCGGGTTGATCGGGTGGTGGCGCTGGTGATGGCGACCTGCCACGGTGCCGACGAAGGCAGCACCACGACATCCGGCGATCCCGACCGGGCCCTGCTGGTGGATATCGACCTGGCCATTCTGGCAGCGGAGCCGGCGCGATTCGCCGAGTACGAACTCCAGGTCCGCCAGGAGTACCGTTGGGTGCCGGGCTGGCTGTATCGACGCAAACGTCGCCAGGTGCTTGCCGGCTTTCTGGAACGCACGCGGCTGTATCAGACGCCGGCGTTGTACCAGAGCTGGGAGACTCGCGCCCGGGACAACCTTCGCCAGGCCCTGGGGCTGGCGGGAGAAACAAACCGTCAGGGAGAAAGGCAATGACCAGAGCAATACGGCTGGAATCCATCAACGTCGGTGCCAGTGAGCCCATCGCCATCGGCAAACGGGTGCAGCAAACCGGCATCCATAAACGCCCGGTATCGGGGCCGGTTGAGGTTGGCATTGAGGGTGTCGCCGGGGATGTGATCGTTGATGGTCGTCATCACGGTGGCGTCGACCAGGCGGTCTACCTCTACAGCCGTGAGGACTACGATTGGTGGTCGGCGCAGTTGCAGCGTGAGTTGGCGCCGGGGATATTCGGTGAGAACCTGACCCTGTCCGCCTTTCCCGAGCAGCCTCTGCGTATTGGTGACCGGTTGCGGATTGCCGATGTGGTGCTGGAACTGTCGGCTCCGCGCATTCCCTGTGCCACCTTTGGTGCCCGGATGGCCGACCCGCAGTTCGTTGCCCGCTTCATCGATGCCGCCCGACCCGGAGTCTATGCCCGGGTACTGCAAGGCGGCCGCCTGGAGGCAGGTGCAGACGTGCAGTTCGAGCCGGTTGCGACACCGTCGGTCACGGTGGCGGAGATGTTCACATTGTGGGTCAACAAACCCCGTGACCCGGCGCGGATGGAAGCACTGCTGGCAACACCGGTGTCCGAGCGCAGCCGGGCCAAGCTGGCGTCCTGGCTGGCCAGGCCGGACTGAGCCGCCGTCAGTGGGGCGTGGTTATAGCCAGGTGCAGCAGCGGGAATGGCCGGGACTGATCGCCAATTTTGCGGTTGCCGGCTTGACCATTCTGTCAGCCATGGGATCATGGCTCGCTCAATGGACTGACTGACAGGTTAACCCCTTCATGTACCGAATTCTGTCGCTGCTGTGTCTGCTGGTGCTGGCCGGATGCCAGAGCACCCCGGATGCCCCTTCCCCGGCGTCGTTGCACGCCGACCTGCCGCCGGCTTATGACGCCACCTTCGTGACTCCGGAAACCCTGCTGGCGGTCGCCGGCGACCACGCGGCCCTGGGTGTGGTCCTCGCCGGCGATGGCGCGACACAGCGCCTGCTGCCGTTGTCCCAGCGTGGCCGTTTCGGCGGTTATCCCGCCCGAGACCGCAATGTGGTGGCGGTGATTCCCCGTGGTACCCCTCTCAGCCTGGTGAACCTGCTTGACTACCCGTCGACGGTGGGACAAGGCAGCGACTATCGGGTGGCGGTGCTGGCCTACCAGGGGCAGCAGTATCTGTTTGCACCGGTCAAGCGTACCGAGCAGGGGATCGACTGGCTGGTGAGGGCAACCGATTGTCGCCGCCGTTCAGCCTGCGCCTACTGGCAGACGCAACTGGAGCACTGTACCGAAACCGGGGAATGCCACAGTGCCCTGGAGTTGGCCAACCAGTTGCTGCGTCATGAAGAGCCAGACATCAATCCAGCGTCACTGGCCCGGGAGCCGTAACCCGGCCAGCAATACCTCCAGTCCGGCCAGGGCCTCCGCCAGGGCCTGGTCCGAATCGCTGCTGCGGGCGATCCACAGCGCCGAGTCCATCAAGCCGCCGTTGATCAGCCGTGCCAGCGGTGCCGCCGGTGCCGGTGCTATCACGGCCTTATCCATCAGTCCTTGCAGCAGTCCGGCAACGGCCGTGACACAGGGCTGGCGAATGGCCTCCAGTCGGGCCTCATCCAGCACCGACGGTGCGTCACGAAGCACGATGCGTTGGATCTCCGGCTCCAGAGCCATCGCCAGGTAGGCCCGACAGCGCCCCGTAAACGCCTGCCAGGGTGTCGAAGCCCGGGCGGAGACGTCAGCCAGTCGCCGTTCCATCTCCCGATCCACGTCTTGTACCACAGCAAAGAACAGCCCGGTTTTGTCGCCGAAATGATGATAGAGCGCGCCCCGGGTCAATCCCGCCCGGGCGGTGAGATCGTCCATAACCGTGGCCGCGAAACCGGCAGTACCAAAGTGCTGACGGCCAGTAGCCAGCAGCTTGGCACGGGTTTCTTCAATCATTTCCGCTCGCGGTTTTGGAGCCATGGGGTTGTCCTTTGGATGAAACGGCTGGAGCAATTTTATAATTGACATACGCTACGTATGTCAATTAGCTTCACATACGCCCCGTATGTGAGTGGGCGACAACGGCCGTTCCTAGATTGCCATGAGCCGGCCATGGTGCCGGGAGGCCATTCCAAAGGTTTCTTCCAAATGACTGGAGACGTTATGGCGAATCCCTATCGCGCCCTGTTTCAGCACCCAGGCACCCTGGCGTTTGCCAGTGCCGGCCTGGTTGCCCGCATGCCCCTGTCGATGGCCGGTATCGGCCTGATCACCATGCTGTCGCAACAGCGGGGCTCTTACTGGCTGGCCGGTGCCGTGGCAGCCACTTTTACCGTGACCATGGCGCTGGCGGCGCCGCAGGTGTCCCGCTGGGTGGATCGTTACGGCCAGGGCCGGGTGTTGCCGCCGGTGACCGCATTGAGTGTGGTGGCGATGCTGGCACTGTTGCTGGCCAGCCATTTCCAGGCACCGGACTGGACGCTGTTTCCGCTGGCGGTACTGGCGGGGTTCATGCCGAGCATGCCGGCGATGGTGCGGGCACGCTGGACCGAGCTCTATCGCGGCACCCCCAAGCTGGCCACGGCCTATTCCCTGGAGTCGGTACTGGACGAAGTGAGCTTCATCGTGGGACCGCCCCTGGCGGTGGGTGCCAGCGTGGCGCTGTTTCCGGAGGCGGGGCCGCTGCTGGCGGTGTTGATGCTGGCGGCCGGGGTGGTGGCGCTGGTCCGCCAGCGGGCGACCGAGCCGCCGGCCCATGGTACCAGTGCTGATGCTCAGCCGTCGGCGATGGGGTTGGCGTCGGTGCGGGCGCTGGTGATGACACTGGTGGCACTGGGGGGCATTGTGGGGGCAATCGACGTCATCAGTGTGGCGTTTGCCGATGCCCAGGGCCAGCCAGCGGCGGCCAGTGTGGTGCTGTCAGTGTATGCCGTGGGCTCGTGCCTGGCTGGTCTGGCCTTTGGTGCGCTGAACCCCGCCTGGCCGCTTCCCCGACTGCTGGCCTGGTGTGCGTTCGCAACCGCGGTGACGGCCCTGCCGTTGCTGTGGGTCGATCATACCGTGGCGTTGGCGGCGGTGCTGTTCCTGTGTGGTGGCTTCTTCGCGCCGACCATGATTGTCGCCATGCGCCTGGTGGAAACCCTGGTGTCCCCGGCCCAGTTAACCGAGGGACTGACCTGGTTGATCACTGGCCTGGGCGTTGGTGTTGCAGGCGGTGCGGCTGTGGCGGGCTGGGTGGTGGATCAGGCCGGGGTGAGCACAGCCTTGTGGGCACCCGTGGTGGCCGGGGCGCTGGCCTGGCTGCTGGCGTTGGGTTGTTGCGCGGTGGTACGCCTCAACCGGTTGCGTATTGAGCAATCTCGGTCAGGCGAGCGCCAGCCCGGCGCGGTGCTTGAGTAAAACACTCGAATTGGAGGGCAGGACCGGAGTATTCTTGGGGGTTTGGGCAAGTCCTGACTGGCTAGAAGGAGATACCGCAGTGTTTGAGCAGCTCGATCCCCCGGCAGAAGATCCGATTCTCTCGCTGACCGTGGCCTACCGGGACGACCCCCGGGACGACAAACTGGACCTCGGCATCGGGGTCTATCGCAACGCCGCTGGTGCGACGCCGGTTATGGCTGCCGTGCGGGAGGCGGCGTTGCGTATCGCCGAGGAACAGGACAGCAAGAGCTACGTCGGCCTCGCCGGCAATGAGGTGTTCAACCAGGCACTGACCTCGCTGCTGTTGTCCGGTACCCCGGCCCTGGATCGTGCCGCCACCATCCAGACCCCCGGCGCCAGCGGCGCTTTGCGCATGCTCGGTGAGCTGATTGCCTACGCCCGCCCCGGTGCCAGGGTGTGGATCAGCCGGCCCAGCTACGTTAACCACCAGCCGGTGATGGAAGCCTGCGGACTGGAGGTGCGCGAGTACCCCTACTTCGATCCGGACAGCAAGCGGGTGGATGAGGCCGCGATGCTGGCCCAGGTGGCAGAGCTGGGGCCGGAAGACGTGCTGCTGTTGCACGGCTGCTGTCACAACCCGACCGGTGCCGACATTTCCTGGGAAAGCTGGCAGGCTATCGCCGACATGGCCGAGCGTCAGGGCTTCCTGCCGTTTGTGGATCTGGCCTACCAGGGCTTTGGTGACGGTCTGGAGGGCGATGCCCGTGGTTTGCGGCACCTGGCAGAAAGGCTGCCGGAGCTGTTGATTGCCACCTCCTGCTCGAAGAACTTCGGGCTCTACCGTGAGCGCACCGGTGCTGCGATTGTGATCGGCGAGAGTCTGGCCCATGCCCAACGTGCCAAGGGCCACATGCAGCGGATTGCGCGGGCGACCTACACTATGCCACCGGATCACGGCGCCGCCATCGTTGCCCGGGTGCTCAACGACGACAGCCTGACCCAACAGTGGCGGGATGAGCTGGATGGCATGCAGCAACGCATCGTGCGTCTGCGTCAGCAGCTGGTCACGGCATTCCGGGACGCCAGTGACAGCGACCGCTTTGACTACTTTGCCAGTCACCGCGGCATGTTCTCCGTCACCGGTCTCAGCAACGAGCAGATTGCCCGCCTGCGCCAGGACCATGGCGTCTACGTTGTGGGTGGTGGTCGTGTGAACGTCGCTGGCCTGAGTGAAAGTCGCATCGACAAACTGGTCGAGGCCTTCCTGGCGGTAGGTGCCTGATCAGCACCTTCCCCGTGCTCGCCGGCAACCTTTAGTCTGGCGAGCCTCCTCGTTTTGCCTTCCCTGTTGTGTTCACCGTCCCTGCCTGCAAGCGGGGAGCGGTGCGGTATGGATTGCTTTTCGCAGTCACAAAACTATAGAATGCGAATCGTTTTCATTAATAGCCATGCCGTTTCCTCTCATTGTCTTCAGGGCTTGTCGTGTCAGGCGCGGATTTCGCACAACAGCAGCTTCATTCGTTGTATCAGGACCATCACGGCTGGCTGTATGGCTGGCTGCGGCGACGGCTGGGTTGCTCCCATCGGGCGGCGGATCTGGCCCAGGACACCTACCTGCGGGTGCTGACCAGCGGCCGCGTACCCGACCAGGCCCAGGCCAGGCCCCATCTGATGCAGATTGCCAAGGGCCTGGTGGTGGACCGCCATCGCCGCCAGCGTATCGAACAGGCCTACCTGGAAGCACTGTCCCATCAACCGATGGCGGTGGCGCCGTCGCCCGAGGAGTCGTCGCTGGTGCTGGACACCCTGGTGCGGATCGACCGGATGCTGGCTTCGCTCAAGCCCCGGGTCCGTGAGACCTTTTTACTGTCGCGATTCGATGGCCTGACCTACAGCGCCATCGCCGAGCACCTTGGCATGTCGGTGGCGACGGTCCGCAAGGACATGCTGGTTGCCATGCAGGCATGCCTGGCGGCGACTGAGGCGCCATGAGCTGGAAGTCGCGCCGGAGTGAGGGAACGCAGCGATTGCCGGAATCGGAGTTGCGGTCCCAGGCACTGGAATGGCAGGTGATTCTCTGGTCGGGTGAGGTGTCGGTCGAAGAGCAGGCCGACTTTGAACGCTGGCTCGCGACCGGTCCGGCCCAGCGGCAGGCCTGGCAACGCGTACAGCAGGTCAGTCAGGCGTTTGAGACGGTGCCGGAGCAGTTGGCGGGGCGGGTGTTGCGGGCACCCTCCGCCGAGCTGGGCCGGCGCAAACTGCTGCTGGGTCTGACGGCCTTTGGCGGCGCCGGGCTGTTGGGTTATGGCGCGACCCGAACCCGGGTCTGGCGTATGGCCACCGCCGATTACCGCACGGGCACCGGCGAGCGACGCACGATGACGCTCCCTGACGGTACCGCACTGACGCTGAATACCGACACCGCCCTGGACCTGTTTTACACGCCATCCCGTCGTCACCTGCGGCTGTATCGCGGTGAAATCCTCGTCACCACCGCGATGGACCCGTCGCCAACCCCGCGTCCGTTCAGTGTTGGCACTTACGCCGGTGTGGTGCGACCGGTAGGTACCCGGTTCAGCGTGCGGCGCCTGCCCGGAGACGGTGCCGGCACTCGGGTGCAGGTGTTTGACGGCGCCGTCAACCTGGCCCCGCGCTGGGGCACGGCGATGCGCCTGGAAGCCGGCCAGCAGGCAGACTTCCAGCGCCGGGCGGTCAGTGTGCCGGCACCAGTGGCAGCGACCGAAGCCGCCTGGAGCCGGGGGCGGCTGGTGGCGGAGCAGCAGCGTCTGGGGGACTTTATCCGCAACCTGGATCGCTACCGCCCGGGGCGACTGCGATGCGACCCGGCGGTGGCCGATCTGGTGGTGTCCGGCGTCTTTCCGCTCGACGACACCGATGCCATCCTGCAGGCGCTGGCCCAGGTGCTACCGGTGTCGGTGCAGTCGATCACTGATTATTGGGTCACCGTCACGGCGTCCTGAGCCTGCCCCTGCAATTGCGGCATGACATCTGTCACTTGTTGGCCTGGTGACTCGTCTATAAGAATGATGGGCTGTTCTCGATCAGCTTCTGGTAAATCCCGAATCACCCCGCAGGACGGTCAGAGGCTGCTGACGCTGGCGACCGACACCGCCCCAAGAGCCAGTGATTTGTCCCGACTCTGTCGTTATCTTGATGTTTTATAGACTCTTTCGGGAAGGCGCGTTAAAACCCTCTGATTGACCCTTGATCCAGGAGTACGATTTTGGAAAGCAAACGGCTGGTTGCCGCCCTGTTGATGGCGGGCATGCTCAGTGCCTGTGGTTCTGGCAGTGATTCCGACCCCGATGACAAGCCGACGGACCCGCCACCGGCGTTGTCCGGGGATGTGCCGCTGCCACCGGGCAATGGTGACTTGCTGGATATCGCGGTGGCGCCGCCGGCGTCGGATGTGCGGGTGAACTTTGAGCTGACGGAGCCATACCAGGTCCAGGTGACCGATCTGGCGGTGAGTGCAGAAGGGCTCTGGTGTCAGGTGCAACGGGGAACTGATGTGGACAATCCGCTCCCGATGGGCCGCGCCTGGCAACCGGGCTGGCAACAGAGCATGAGCTGCCACATCGACGGCCAGCAGACGTTCCGCTATCAACCGCAGGACGGCGTCATCGTCGTGGATATGGCGGTACAGGATGGCAGCCGGGTGCTGCTGCTGGAAGCCGTGCCCAGCGCGTATGACGGACCGGGTCCTGCAGAGGGCTGGTTTGAGCTGCGATT
Organism: Marinobacter sp. CA1; assembly: GCF_020546665.1. Classification (NCBI taxonomy): domain Bacteria; kingdom Pseudomonadati; phylum Pseudomonadota; class Gammaproteobacteria; order Pseudomonadales; family Marinobacteraceae; genus Marinobacter; species Marinobacter sp. CA1. The sequence continues at coordinate 4,422,667 of NZ_CP071785.1, read as the reverse complement.
CACCCAGCTTGACGGTGCCGGCAATACCCTGCAGCAACGTTGGCTGGAAGACCAGCCAAACGAGCAGGAGCTGTATTACTACTTCTATGAGCGTAACGCTGAGACGCCGAGCCGCCGGGTGGAGGAGAGTCTGAGCCATAACAACCGGCCCCAGATTGGCGTGAATACTCTCGCCCGTCTGCAGGTCCACGACGGCGTGCCTTACCTGGTGGCCCATACCTATGGCATCAAGGTGTACAGGTTCAATTCCGATCTGACCGTGGCCTGGGACCAGCAAATCATGCCGGCTAATCGCGATCTCTGGTTCGGCGACCTGACCAATGTCAGCCAAATGGACGTCCGTGACGATGGCGCCGTTGCGGTGGCGTTTGAACTGTTCCAGGGTACCGAGCCCCGTGACGATAATGCCCGGTTGTACCAGGCCCATTTCGGCCAGCCACTGGCGGACCCGAACCCTGGCTCCGATGTGGGCATCTCTGTGCTCAGCCCGGATGGTGTCAAGTTGCGCACCTTCATTGCCGGTCTGAAGGGCCATGATGAGGCGCTGACCAGCGTGTTGTGGCGCGGGGACGAGCTGGTGCTGACCGGCGGCACCCGCTATGGCAAGGCCGGCGCGGCGGGGGGCAGCAGTGAATGGGACAGTTACCTGGCGCGGATTGACAGCTCCACCGGCGAGACCCTCCACTCGCAACTGTTCCATGTGCATGATGAGGACATGCTCTTCGACACCGTACTGACTGACAGCGGCCGCCTGCTGATGGCCGGTGTATCCGGTTTTAGCCAGGCGGACTCCAACAGTCAGATGACCTACGGTTACGGGGTGATCTACGAGGTCAATGACGCCGGCGATGTGCTGCCGCTGATGCGGCTGGACAAGCCGAGAAACTCCAGGATCAACGGCATTCAGGTGGTTGGTGATACGCTCTACTACCGTTACGATTTTGACGGCTATATCACCCACACCTGTGACACCGACAATACCCTCTGCTGGAGCAAAGCCGGCGTCAGCAACCTGCGGTTGCCGTAACATCCACGAAAACGTGGCCGTTGTTGTAGCACTTTTGCGTTCTCGTACGGGAAACAGGGTATACCCACGCTGACCGTGGACCCTGTTTCCCGTACGAGGACGTTCTATGCTCATCAACCTTCCTTCCTCCTTCCGCTGTGCGGCCCTGCCACGGGCGATCCTGGTCGCCGGGCTGGGCTGCAGCGTCGTTGCCGTACCGGCCATGGTGCAGGCGGCGACGACGACCCAGCAGGCCCGCAACCAGGTGGACCTTGCGATCCCCGCCGGCAGTCTCGATCAGGTACTGAACCGCTTTGCCGCGGCCACGGGCATCCTGCTGGCGATCGATGGGGCGCTGACCGGGGGACGCCAAAGCCCGGGGCTGACCGGGCGCTTTGGGGTTACTGACGGGCTGGCGGCGATCCTCGCAGGCACGGGGCTGGAGGCGGTGGCCCAGGGTGAAAACCGCTATGCCCTCAAGCGAGCGGACGCGGGTGCCATCATGCTGTCGCCAATCTCAGTGACAGCGGCAGGACAGTCGCCGGGCACCACCGAAGGCAGCGGTTCGTACGGCACCGACACCATGAGTACCGCCAATCGGCTGAACCTGTCGCTGCGGGAAACGCCCCAGTCGGTGACGGTGGTCACCCGGCAGCGACTGGACGATCTCGGGGTGGACAGCCTGAACGAGGTGCTGGAGCGGACCCCTGGCGTTTACCGCACCAACAATGACACAGAGCGTACCCGCTTCTATTCCCGTGGCTACGCCATCAATAACTACCTGGTGGACGGCGTGCTGATGCCCCAGGGTGGTCCCTACGTGTCCCTCAACAGCGACGCGGCGGTGTACGACCGGCTCGAGGTGGTGCGCGGCGCAACCGGGATGATGACCGGGGCGGGTGATCCCAGTGGCTCGGTGAGCCTGATGCGAAAGCGCCCGACCCGGGACTTCCAGGCGACGGTGGCCGGCCAGCTCGGACGCTGGGACAGCTGGCGCAGCGAGTTCGATGTGGGCGGTCCGGTCGCCCTGGACGGACGCCTGCGGGCGCGGCTGGTAGGGGTCAAGCAGGCAGAGGATTCGTTTCGTGACCGCTACCAGCTGGACAAGGAAGTGCTGTACGGGGTGGCCGAGTTTGACCTGACCGACCGTACCCTGATCACCCTGGGCTATGACTACCAGGCACCCATCACCACCGGTGTCACCTGGGGCACCGTGCCCTACTGGATGGCGGACGGTCGCAAGGCCAACCTGCCCCGCAGCACCAACTGGGCACCGGGCTGGAGCGAGTGGTCGGTGCAGCAGAAACAGCTCTTCAGCAGCCTTGAGCATGATTTTGGCTACGGCTGGAACCTCAAGCTGTCCTACGTCGATGACACCAAGGAGTTTGGTGGCGCGCGCTGGTTTGGTGGCGGTGGCTACCCGGCTGCAGATGGAACCGGCATGCGAGCTTGGCGCAGCAATGCCGATCAGGAGATGGACACCACCACGGTCGATGTCCAGGTCAACGGTGCCTTCGCGCTGTTTGGCCGCGACCATGAACTGGTGTTCGGTTACGCCAGAACCGACAGCAAGCGCAACGTGCCGTTCCTGGTGCGGGACCCGGTGCCGGATAGTTACACCACCATCGAGGACTGGCGCACCTTTGATGGCCGCTTCCCGCAGTTCACCGTCACCGATCTGGGCTTTGATGCTGACCGCTACCGCACCAAACAGAGCGCCGGCTTTGCCACCGCCCGTTTCAGCGTGATCGATCCGTTGCACGTGACGGTCGGCGCCCGCCTCAGCGACTGGGACTACAGCGCCCGCAGCTACGATGAGAACGGTGAGCTGGAAGAGCGCAGTGCGTATGGGGTGGACCGTGAACTGACGCCGTACCTTGGGGTGACCTACGACCTCAGTGACCAGCTGACGGTGTACGCCAGCTACACCAGCATCTTCAAACCCCAGGACTACCAGGACATGAACGGCGACTTCCTTGACCCGGTGGTGGGGGACAACACCGAGCTGGGCCTCAAGAGCAGTCTGTTTGAGGACCGGCTGACGCTGTCAGTGGCCGCATTCCGCGGCGAGCAGGACAACCTGGCGGAGCGGGACGACACCCGGGACCTGAAACCGGGCAGCTTCGATCCGGACAACCCGCCGGAAGGCTACGATGAGAACGGTCACTTCCAGTTGCCGGGTGGTCGCCTGCCCTACCGCAGCACCGGCAAGGGCAGCGAGGTCAGCGGCGTGGAACTGGAAGCCCAGGGCGATATCACCGCCAACTGGAACCTGTCATTCGGCTTCACCCACACCAAAGTGGAGGATGCCGACGGTAATACGTTGCAGAGTAACCGGCCCCGCAACCTGCTGCGGGTCTTCAGTGGCTACCGTTTCCCGGGCCAGTGGAACCGGCTCAGTGTGGGCGGCGGGGTGACCTGGCAGAGCAAGATCTGGGACGACGCCAAAAGGCCGACCGGCGAGTTCAACGACAACGGCTCGCCGGTCACCGAGTCGGCCCGCATTACCCAGTCGGATTTCTATCTGGTGGATGCGATGGCCCAGTACCGCTGGCTCGACAATCTGTCCACCAGCCTGCATGTGTACAACCTGCTGGATGAGGCTTACTACCGCACTGTCGGCTTTTACAACGGCGTTCACTGGGGCGAACCCCGCAGCTGGAACCTGAAGCTGCGCTATCAGTTCTGAGCCAGCATAAAAAACGCCCGAATCTGCGGGCGTTGTGGTTTCTGGGGATGGGTGGCGATTGTGGCCGCTAGTAGCCACCCAACTGACGCATGATCTCCCGGGCGGTGTCTTGGAGGGCGTCGATCAGTTGCTGGCGGACGGCATCGCTGTTCATCACCGGGTCGGGGCCGGAGATGTTGATGGCCGCAACCACGTTGCCGGTGAAGTTACGGATCGGCACCGCCAGCGCGGTGGAGTAATCCGAGTAGTGCTGACTCCAGCCCTGGCTGCGCTCCTTCTCACACTGGGCTATCAGCTCCGGCATGGTCTGTGGCGCCGGCACCGGGTAGCCGTCGATGCGCTGGCCCTGGTACAGGGTCTGTAGCTCCGCCGGGGTCATGCCCATCAGCAGCGCCCGTCCCATGGCCGTGGTGTGGCAGGGAAAGCGGGTGCCCAGTGGCACGTTGACCGACAGCCGCTGCAGCGCCAGAGCGCGGAACACGTACAGGGTTTCGGCGCCATCGCGGATGCCGAGATGGCTCGACAGCGAGGTGCTGTCCCGCAGCCGGGTGATGAACGGAGCGGCCACCTCGACAATCTCGCGACTGGCAAGGTAGCTGAAGCCCCGTGACACCACCTGGGTGCCCAGAGTGTAGGTGTTGGTTCCGATCTTGTTCAGGTACTGCATGTTGGTCAGCGTCTGCACGATGCGGTACAGCGAGCTGGTGCTGACCCCCAGCTGTTCGGCCATTTCCGCCTGGCTCATGGTCCGGCGCTGGCTGTCGAACATCTCCAGGATGCGCAGGCCCCGTTGCAGGGCCGGAACCGTGTAGTCCTTTTCACTCAAGGCTTGATCTCCCTCCGTTTAGGCAACCGCCAGTGACGACTGGCTATTGCGATAGTTCCGCCCCAGAATCATCAGCACCACGGCGCCGGCGATGGCGATCAGCCACGGGCTGTTACCAACCAAAACCAGGCCGGCAATGGTCAGCAGGGTCTTCTCGGCCCGCGACAGCGGCGCGCTGAAGTAACCGATGTAGGCGGCGGAAAGTGCCACTATACACAGCACCCCACTGATCATGGCAAGGCTGAACTCGGTCCAGGTGAAGTCCAGGAACAGCAGGCTGGGTGCGTACAGGAACATGAACGGCACCAGTGCTTTACCCATCGACAGCCGGAACGCGGTGGTACCGGTACGCATCGGGTCGGAACCGGAGATACCGGCACCGGCGTAAGCCGCCAGGGCAACCGGGGGCGTCACGTCCGCCAGCACACCGTAGTAGAAGATGAAGAAGTGGGTGGCCAGCAGCGCGATACCAAAATCGTCCAGCGCCGGCGCCACAATGGAGGCCAGGATGATGTAGGTCGGCGTGGTGGGGATGCCGGCGCCCATCAGGATGCAGGCCAGTGCCACCAGGATCAGCGCGATGAACAGCGTCAGGCTGTCCTCGGTGACCAGGTCGAACGGAATCAGCGCACTCAGGGTGCCACCGAAATCGTGGGCCAGACCGACGATGGCGCCGGAGAACTTGAAGCCCAGACCGGTCAGGGTGGTCACGCCCAGCAGGAAGCCGACACAGGCACACGCCGCGGTGATGGCGATGGACTGTTTGGCTCCCTCTTCCAGTCCATGCATCAGCCGCCGTGGCGTCAGCACACTTTCGTGATCCAGCCGGTCAAAGCCCAGCGGCTTGAGCAGCAGCGGAATGTAGGAGCAGACGATGGTGAGGATGATGCCCCAGAACGCCGCCAGGAAGGGCGTGAACTGCATCAGCAGCAGGGTCACCATGACCACCAGCGGGATCACCTGGTGCCAGTGGCGCGCCATGACATCGCCGAGATGGGGAATCTCGTCGGACGGCATGCCCTTGAGGCCGAGGCGACGGGCTTCGAAGTGCACCATGCACAGGGTGGCCAGGTAGTGGAAGGCCGCCGGGATGATGGCGATCAGGATCAGCTCGTTGTAGGGCACGCCGAGCATTTCTGACATCACGAACGCCGAGGCGCCCATGATCGGCGGGGTAATCTGGCCGCCGCAGGAGGACGCCGCCTCGGTGGCGGCGGAGAAGCGGCCGCTGAAGCCGTAGCGCTGCATCATCGGGATAGTGAAGGCGCCGGTGGTGACGGTGTTGGCCACCGGGGAGCCGGAAATCATGCCGAAGAACCCGGAGGACACCACCGATACCTTGGCCGGACCACCGCTGTAACGGCCAGCGACCATGGTGGCCAGTTCAATGAACAGCTGACCGAGACCGGAGGCCTGGGCCAGTACGCCAAACAGCACGAAGTGGAAGACGTAGGTGGCGACCACGCCAATGGCGATGCCGTAGATACCTTCGGTGCCCAGGTACAGGTGTTCCACCAGACGGATAACGTCGTAGCCACGGTGCGCCATCACGCCCGGCAGTTGCGGGCCGAACATGGCGTACAGCAGGGCCAGCACGCCGATCACTGACAGCGATTCGCCCATGGTGCGGCGGGCACCCTCCACCACCAGCATGATGGCAATGCCGCCCATCAGGTAGTCGAAGGTTTGCGGGAAGCCTACGTTGATGATGAAAATCTCTTCAAAGAAGATCACCAGGTACGCCGAGAAGCCGGCACCGGCGACCGCCAGCGGCCAGTCCAGCCAGCCGGGCTTGTGGCCATTGCCGAGGAAACTCAGAGGCAGGGCCGAAATCGCCATCATCACTGCAAAGGCGTAGATGCCCCAGCCCCACCAGGCTGGCATCTGGCTACCCAGAGCGCCGACCAGCTGGTAGGCGATCAACAGGTAGAACGCACCGTAGGCCAGGCCCATGGTGGTGGCAACTTTGGGCCGCTTTGGCCGGCGGCGGGGAAACACCAGGAACAGCAGGCCCATGATGAAGGCCATGTGGACCGTACGGTGGGATACCTCATTCAGCAGGCCGAAACCGGCGGTGTAGATGTGGAACAGACTGAGCACCACACAGGCGGCGGTGACCAGCCATTTCAGCACGCCCTTCAGGTCCCGGAAGTTGGATTCGTTGTCGAATTGCTTGATCAGGTTGTCCAGATCCTGCTGGTGCATCTCAGGGGGATGGCCACCGGCCTGATCGGAGTCGTAGGTTCGCGAGTTGCTCATGCCTGTACACTCGGTGGGGTGTTAGTCACAGCGGGACACGGGGGCGATCAGCAGCCCGTTGTCCGGCCATTGGTTAAGATCAACGGTCTGTTGACCGGTGTGCAGTCGATTCCTGAAACGGGCGTCCGTCCGCACAATCAGCCGGGGGATGGGACGAGCCATCTCCAGCTCAAAAACGCCGTCGTGGTGACGGAAGGCCGTGGCATCCGGTTCGTTCGCCATCGAGGGCAAGCCCTGGCCGTGGGCGATGAACCGCTCCCGGGTCTGCAGCAGGGTCCAGCCGTCGTTATCGGCGGTGGTCAGCTGGTAGACATCGGTAACCGGTGTCAGCGACACCGAATGGATGAACGACAGCTCAAAGCGGGGTTGCGGCAGAGGGATGCAGGCGAGGAACTGCCCGCCGCGGTGCACCGTCACACGCAGTGCCGCCGCATCCGCGGTGCTGGTGAACAGGCCCAGCAGGCCTGTCACCAGCCACGGCAACGCGCAGCGCTTATTCGATGATGCCTTTTTCACGGAAGTACCGCTCAGCGCCCGGGTGCAACGGAATGGAAACGGACTGCAGCGCGGTTTCAACGCTGATTTCCTTGCCCTTCACGTGAACCTTGCCGAGGGTTTCGGTGTTCTCATACAGCGCCTTGGTGACGGCGTAGGCGATGTCTTCCGGCAGGTCGGCGTGGGTCGCCCAGATGGCCCGTACGGCGATGGTGTCCACATCGTGGTCGACGCCGTTGTAGGTGCCGGCCGGCAGTACCGCGGAGGCGTAGTACGGCTGGGTTTCCTGCAGCTTGGCGATCGGCGCGCCGGACAGCGGGATGATGTTGATGTCATGGCCGTTCGCCAGCTCGGTGATGGAGGCGGTGGGAGAGCCGGCGGTGATCAGCGACGCATCCAGGTTACCGTCCTTGAGCTTTTCGGCGGACTGGGAGAACGAGGAGTAGTCCTCGCCGATGTCGTCGCGGCTCATGCCATGAGCGGCCAGCAGGTCACCCAGCAGTTGCCACTGACCGGAACCGGGGGAACCGGAGCTGACGGTATGCTCAGCCAGGTCGGCAAAGGTTTCCAGGCCCGGCTGGGCGACCAGTTGCACGGTTTCCGGGTAGAGTGCGCCAAGGGCCCGCAGGTTGGTGATGGCCTTGCCTTCGAACTGGTTACGGCCATTGTAGGCGGCGTCCAGAATGTCGGCGGCGACAAAGGCGGATTCGATCGAACCACGGCCCAGCAGGCCGGCATTGGCTACCGAGGCGTTACCGGTTTCCGCCGTGGCGGACAGTTTCTTGCCTTCCAGCTCGGCGTTGTTGGAGATCACCTGGGCCAGCATGCCGCCCAGCGGGTAGTAGGTGCCGCCGGTGCCGCCGGTAGCGATGCCGAAGAACACCCGGTCCTGGGCCTGGGCGGCGCCAGTAGCGGCCACACCCGCACTGAGGGCGGCAGAGAGAAGGAACTTTTTCAGTTTGGTCATTGTTATCGTCTCCTGATGAGAGTGGGTCTTTCTGGTGCCATCGCGTGATGACGGTTATCGACACAGCAGAGTGTCGGCCAGCATCGCTGCCGTTTTGGCGGTGATGCCATGGACGTCGTAGTCCGGATTCAGTTCGGTCATGTCCACCAGCGGCAGGCCGTAGCGGCATTGCACGGAGCTGCGCAGGACTTCCTCTATTACTGACTGCACCACTTCCAGCGACACCCCCCGCACCGCCGGCGCACTGACACCGGGAGACTGGAAGTGCGGCAGCACATCCAGATCAATGGTGAGGTAGAGGACGTCCACCGCGGCACAGAAATCGCGGATCTGCTGGCAGATCTCGGGAACATGACGGGGCAGCATTTCCCGATCCTCCCGGTACAACACCCCGAGTTCGTCTGCCCGGTCGAACAGCGCCTGGGTGTTGCTGGTACGGGAAACGCCCAGACAGCAGTAATGGAAGGCATCGGTGCCCAGCTTTTCTGCGATCTGGTAGAAAGGGGTGCCGGAGGATACCCCATCGGCCCCCGGTTTGCGTAGATCGAAATGGGCGTCGAGATTGATGATGCCTACCCGGGTGTTGGCCGGCAGGGTCTGGTGCAGCCCGCTGAAGCAGCCCCAGGCGGTTTCGTGGCCACCGCCGATTACCAGCAACCGGTAGACCCGGTCCAGACTCTCGGCCACCGCCTCGGCCAGGCGGGCCTGGCCAGCCTCCAGGGCATCGCCTTCAACCACCACGTCTCCGAAGTCCAGCATCCGCGACCGGTCGCCGTGCCAGGCCAGGTTGCGCAGTTGGTCGCGAAACGCCGTTGGTCCCGCAGCAGCGCCGGGGCGGCCTTTGTTGCGGCGGACGCCGGCGTCACAGGCAAACCCCAGTAAACCGAACTCGGCGTGACCCGGGGTCTGGCTGGCCGGGTCGATGCGCTGATGCCAGCGTACTGAAGAGGGGCCATCTTCCGGATCGAGTCTGCCTTGCCAGGGTTGGGGTTGAAGATCGATTGCCATAGTTACACCTAGATATTAACTTAAGACGCATATAAGCACATAAACTGATCGTTTCAAACCGTATATGGCAACAAGTTATTCATATTTAAATTCTAAATTCTCATATGATTTTGTTTCGCCTGTTTTGGTGAAATTATCGCCTGCTGATAAGGCGCTTCCCGGAGCGCGGCGTATAGTGCCAACCGATAGGCCGATCAGCAGCGCCAGCGGACGATTGATGGGGGGCGGTAGCCGATGACGGACAGCAACCATGGCAGCGGCATTCAGACCCTGGATCGCAGCTACCGGGTCCTGGATCTGGTGGTGCGTGCCGGGGAGCGGGGGCTGACCGTGGCCCAGCTGGAAGCAATGACCGACCTCAGCACCCCCACCCTGTACCGGCTGACCCGTGCCCTGCGGCAGATGGGGCTGTTACGACAGCCCCTGCCCCGGGGACCGCTGCTGGCGGGGCCGGCCCTGCTGCGTTGGGGGGAGCAGGCGCGTGGCGGCATCGCCGATGTTGCCCGACTGCCATTGCTGGAGTTGGCCGAGCGCCATGGCGACAGCTTCTTCCTGATGGTCCCCAATGGGATGACGGTGATGTGTCTGGCGATCTACGACGGTCGCTTTCCGGCTCGCAGTTACACCCGTCAATGTGGTGATGAGATTCTCTGCGGTGTTGGCCAGGCGTCGGTGGCGGTCCTGAGTTTCCTGGGCGAGGACGAGCAGCAGCAGATTCTTGACCACAATGGCCCGCGCCTGCGGCGGGACTATGGCATTCAGGTGCCCCAGGTGGCGCAGGCGATGGCAATGTGCCGGCACCTTCAGTTCACTCGCGGGGTGGAGGGCAGTGATCCGCCGGAATTCACCGGCATAGCGGTGCCGGTGCTGGATGATCGCCAGCGGGCGGTGGCTGCGGTGAGCTGTTGCCTGCGACGTTCGCGGCTCAGTGATGGCCACGACGAGGCGCTGATTTCCGGGCTGCAGGCGGCCGCCAGCCGCATTCGCCAGGCTTTTTTTGGTAGTAACGAAGGTAGTAACGAAGATAGTAACGAGGATAGCAACGAGGGTCGTGACAACGATCTTGCTGACACCATCGTGTGATGAGGTATTGACGATGACATCTACCCACCCCCATTACCTGCGCCATTGCGGCTGGCAGGTGGTTGATAGCGATGGTGCCGCGGCTGCGCCGCTGCAGGGACCGGTGCACTGTGATGCAGTCGTGATCGGCGCCGGTTACACCGGCCTGGGCATCGCCCGAACCCTCGCCAGTCTGCGCCCGGGTGCAGACATCCGGGTGCTGGAAGCCGATGCCGTGGGCGCCGGATCGCCAGGGCGGAACTCCGGGTTCATGCTGGAGCATGCCCTGGCAGCACCGTCGGCGGAGGCCGCGCAGTCGCTGTATCAGGCTTATCGCGCGGTTCATCACACCATGGCAACGCTGGCAAATCTTGATCAGAGCGCCACGGCGACGGTGTTCAAGGGCGCCGCGTCACAGCGGGGACAGCATCATCTGCAGGCCATGGCCCGGCATCTGGAAGCCTCAGGCCAACCCTGCCAGTGGCTGGATCGGGACGCCGTCACCGCTCTCACCGGCAGCCATCATTATCGACAGGGCCTGGCCTTGCCCGGCAGTCGCCTGGTGAACCCCCGTCAGTTGATCCGTGCACTGGTTGCCTCCGTGCCGGCCGGGGTCACCGTCCATGAACACAGCCCGGCCATGGTGATCAGCCGGGAGCGCGATCGCTGGCTGGTGCGCACCCCCAATGGCACCGCCTATGCCGGTCAGGTGTTCCTGGCCAATAACGCTTTTGCCGCCGGTCTGGGTTATGGCCGGGCCTACAGCGTCAAGATCTTCACCTATGCTGGCCTGACCCCGCGTCTACCGGCGCCGTTGTTCGAGTCCCTGGCTCCCGGCGGACAGTGGGGTCTGCTGCCGGCCCATCGGCTGGGATCAACGTTCCGTACCACCGAGGACCGTCGGCTGATGGTACGGGGTATGTACGGATATGAGCACGAAGGTGGTCAGGAAGTGGCGAAGGAACTGATGCGCAGCCTGACCCGGCGCTACCCGCAGCTGCGATCTTTGGGGCTGGAGCATTGGTGGGGTGGGACCACCTCCCTCACCTTTAACGGCGCGCCGTTGTGGGGACAGTTGGAACCGGGACTGTTTGCCTCCATCGGCTGCAACGGTGTCGGCATCCTCAAGGGCTGGTTGCTGGGTTCCGAGCTGGCGCGGCTGGCTTGTCAGCAGCCCCATCTCGACGTTCCCGGTGTGTTGGGGCGGGCGGCCTGGATGCCTCCGGAGCCGTTCCGGCAGTTGGGGTTCCGTGCCGTCAGCGCGGTCGAAAAACACCTGGCTGGCGCCGAGAAGTAGGGCGCCGGCACCGCCCGTGCCATCCATTCACATTCACTAGTTTAATCAGACGCTCGTTAAGGAAACACCATGATCTCTACCGTAAAAACCGACCTGTATGCCTCGCCGTCGCCACTGGAGTGGGCCACCATTGGCAACGGCATCCTGTTCACCGCGCAGATTCCCATCGACGCCGACGGTCAGGTGGTGGCCGGGGGCATCGAAGCCCAGACCCGCCAGACCCTGGACAACCTGTGCCATACCCTGGCCTGCGCGGGCACTGACCTGAGGGCGGTGACCCAGGTGATGATCTACGTCACCGACCGTGCGGACCTGGCGGTGGTCAATCGCATCTACGCCGAGTATTTCCAGGCGCCCTACCCGAACCGCGCCGCGGTGGTGGTGGCCGGACTGGCCCGGGAGGAGATGAAGGTGGAACTGGTGGTCTACGCGGCGATGGCGCAGCAGGACTGATCAGGCCTGCAGGGGGGCCAGCCGGGCGCCGGTGAGCTGTTGCAGGTCGCCAGGCGCCAGCTCAATCTCCAGCCCCCTTCGTCCGGCGCTGACATGAATGCGCTCCAGGGTCGTGGCGGAGTCATCAATAAAGGTGCGCAGTCGCTTCTTCTGCCCCAGCGGACTGACCCCACCGAGGACATAGCCGGTGCTGCGCTCCACCTCCGTCGGCTCCGCCATGGTGGCTTTCTTGCCACCGGCGGCCCGGGCGATCTGCTTCAGCGACAACATCGCGCTGACCGGCACCACCGCCACCACCAGTTCCCGACCGTCCACTTTGGACACCAGTGTTTTGAACACCTGGTGGTGGGCCAGCCCCAGCTTGTCCGCCGCTTCGGTGCCGTAGGATTCGCTGCCGGGTTCGTGGCTGTATTCGTGGATGGTGTGGGAAATGCCCGCCTTCCGGGCGATGTTGATGCCGGGTGTCATGGGGTGCCTCTGCTGGTGGTTGGTTCGGATCAGGCGTGGCCGGACAGCTCTGACCACAACAGGCCGACGGCCTGATGGCCCAGGATGCGGTCATTGAACACCACCTCGGCGGCGTTGTCGCCCCCGGCCATGCCCCAGCATACGTGCAGCGGCAGCAGATGCTCCTCGCGAGGGTGGCACAGGCGGGCGGCGGGGGCCTGTTGCCAGTTGAGCAGACGTTGCCGCTGCTGGTCGTGGTCCAGGCCACTGGCGCAGGTCTCGATCAGCCAGCGGTGGAAGTCGGCGATGTCGGCGTCATAATGACCATCACCTCCACCCTGTCTCAGCAGCGCCATGTTGTGGAATGACAGCCCCGAGCCGATCACCAGCAGGTTGCGCTGGCGCAGTGGTGCCAGCGCTTCGCCGAGGGCCAGGTGGGCCTGGGGGTCGAGGTCCTGATGCAGTGACAGCTGGACACAGGGTATGTTGGCGTCCGGGTACATCAGCAACAGGGGCACGAACAGGCCGTGATCGAATCCGCGCTGGTCGTCGCCGTCGGCCTCGATGCCGGCCTGCTTGAGCCGTTGCAGGATCTCCGCGGCCAGCGCCGGCTCACCAGGGGCCGGGTAACGGAGCTGGTAGGCGGCCTCCGGAAAGCCGTAGTAGTCAAACAGCAGGTCGGGTTGCGCCGCGGTGGTAACGGTTACGCGCGGTGCCTCCCAGTGGGCGCTGATCACCAGGATGGCCTCGGGCGGTGCTAGCCGCTCGGGAATCCGGGTGAGGAAGTCGGTCAGTGCCTGGTGACCGGGGTCATTCAGCAGTGGCAGCGGGCCACCACCGTGGGGCAGGTACAGAATCTGGGCCATACGGCGATCTCCTTGGTTACCGCGTTATCTTGCCCGGCGCCGTAATGCGGGCAAAGCGGAAGAAGCTGGCCAACTCGTTCAGAAAAACTGAAGTTTCAGTGTCCCGTCTGGTTAATTCGTTGACTTACTGAGCCACTGACAACCCGAAGAGCTAGGCGTGCTGGTGACGGTTTGGTGGTTCCAAATCGAGGCAGTACAACGACGCTATTCGGGTTGTCAGTGGCTCCCGAAGGGCTTGTCTCTGAGGGCTCTGAGCCTGTGTTGCCACTGCTTGATGTGGAACCACCACATCGGCACAGCGGCTCCTTGGTCAGAACCCTCAGAGACAAGCAGTAAGCTAACGAATTAACCAGACGGGACACTAGAGCCAGTCGTGGAGCATGATCCCGACCCCCAGCCGGTGGATTCGGACGTTGTAGTCCACCAGGCTTTCACCGTAGCCGTTGTAATACTGGATATAGCCCTTGACCGACTGACCCAGGGGGAAACTGTAGCCCAGTTCCACTGAGGTGTGATTGTCCTCGGTGCGGAAGTTGTTGCGCAGCCGCAGGGACACGGTGCGGGCCTCGTCCACCTTGTAGAGCGTCCACAGGTCGCCGTAACCCAGGTAGCGGTCCAGATCCGGGTTGTTGTCGTCCGAGCGCTTCTCCGGGATGCGGTACCAGGGGTTGACCGCGAACAGCCAGCGCCCGACGCCGTAGGTGACGGAGGCATTGATGCGGTTCCAGCTGCGGGACTGGGGTTCGGTGCGACCGTTGGATTCATGGGTGAAGCCCAGCTCCACCACATCGATACGGCCCGGGCCCAGGTCCATGCCGAGGTCGTAACGCATGAACACTTCCGGCTCGTAGTTGGTTTCCCGGAACGGCGCCGAATCGTCCTTGTTGTAGAGCTGCCAGAACGAGGTCTGGGTGTAGCCGAACCAGAGCGTGGTGCGCTTGTCGAACACGCCGCTGAGCAAGGGCACCTTGAAACTCAGCTGGAACTTGGCTTCGTGGTTTTCAACGTCGTAGTCGTAGTCGGTGAAACCCAGCGTCGGGCTGTGGGGCCTGGGGTTGGTGTCCAGGGTGTAGGTGTAGGGCAGCAGGTAGCTCTGCTTGTGGGGCAGGAAATTGCCGGCGAACGACATGAACGCCCGCTCGGTGGCGATGTGGCGACTGACCAGGGCTTCGGCCATGTCTTCCTTGTCTTCCACTTCGCCATTGGCGTCATAGGCCCGGGGTCCGATCAGCTCGGTTTTCTTTTCCGCCTGCTGGCGTTGCTCCGGGCTGGAACTGCGGTTGAGGGTTTCGGTGTCCACCGCAGCATCGAAACAGGCCAGCCGTTTGATGCCGTTCTCCAGTAACGCACACTCCTCCAGCTCGGCGGCCGGCAGGGTGTATGGATCGGTCTCCTCGGCCACCGCCGCAACACTGGTCAGTCCCAGCGTGACTGCCAGCCAGTGGGCGCCCCGCGCCCGGACCTGAGATGAGCTCATTCCTGCTTCCCCTTTGATTTGGCAGCAATGAGCCTATCACCATTCCCTGGTCAGCCCTATGACTGGCCGGTAATGCGGCTCCCCAGCACCGGCCAGTGTCCGTCCAGCTGCTGCTGATCGGCGTCGTAGCGGACGATGCCACCGAAGTGGAGGAAGACCTGCTCGCTCTGGGTGGGGCGCAGGAACACCCAGTCGTCCGGCTTCAGGGTCAGGTCAGCGCTGCCATTGAGCATCTCTTGATTGGTGGAGCGCCCATACACCGGATTGATGCTGAGGCCGGCGGGGGATTCGGGCACCGCTTTCCAGTAGCCGCCGTAGATGAACACCGTTTTCTCCCGGTTGGGATTCCACCAGCTCATCAACCGGCCCAGACCCGGTGCGCCGGGAATCTCGGTATGGTCGAGCACCTTCAGCACCGGGGTGGCGATGAACGCAGCCGGCACGTGGTCTGCCAGCGTTGGCAGGTCGAAGTCGGTGGGCTTCACTAGTGCCGAGCCGGCGGCGATTTCGTTGGCCACCACCTGGTCGTGGCGGTCCCGGTACAGCGTGTAGGTGGTGCTGCCGCCGGTGTTGAGGGTGAGGTCGCGTATGGACCGGCCCAGGGTCCGCTCTGCCCGTTCAACGAAAGCCCGGTAGCGTTCCATGGCCTGGTCCCGCAGCCAGTCGTTGCTGCCAGGGGCCTTGGCGATGTGGGCCTCGTAGCCCATAAAACCGGAGAAGGTGAGCCAGGGGGAGGCATCGATGGTTTGCAGCATGGTTTCCAGGGTCTCCAGTGACTGGATACCGCCCCGGTGCAGGCCAATGTCGATTTCCAGGTTCAGCCGCATGGGCTGGCTGCGCTGCTGCGCCAGCTGGTGATACTGGCCCAGACGTTCAGGGCTGTCTATCAGCCATTGCAGTTGCCGTTCCGGTTGGAAGTCGGTGGTGTCGGCGGCCAGCTGCTGGTAGAAACGCATCGCTGCCGCCACGGGCAGTGGCTTACCCAGCAACACATCGGCGGCGGGCAGATCGCGGGCGACCTGGGTCAGAAACGGCTGGTGGAACACCATCAGCCGGTTGGTGCCGGCCCGCTCCATCAGGGTGGCCAGCAGCTCCACCGACGGCAAGGATTTGGCGACGATGCGGTAGTGGTACTGATTCTTCAGGGCGGCAGTAAGGCGGTCCAGGTTGGCCAGCATTCGCTGCTGATCAACAATCAGTTGGGGCTGGAACACCCCGTTCCGGTCCGCGGCCTTGCTGAGGCTCTGGAAGTAGGCGCTATGACTGCCGCTGGCGGCGCCTGGCCGTAGCCAGCCGATCCCGGCGGCCAGGCCCACCGCGGCGCCGCCAAGCAGCAGCCGGCGGCGACTGTGGGAGAAGGCTTCGCTGTTGTGCATCAGGCAAGCAGGTCCTTGAGGTAGCGGTTGAGGAAGCGGCCGTCCGGGTCCATCTCCTGGCGCACCGCGCGGAAGTCATCCCAGTGGGGGTACAGGGTCTTGAAGTCTGCTCCGGTGAGGGTGTTGAGCTTGCCCCAGTGGGGACGTCCGCCATACTTGCGGAAGATCGGCTCCACCGCCTTGAACAGGGGCTTGTAGTCCTCCTCGAAGAAGCGGTGGACGGCGATGGAAATGCTGTCGCGCTGGTAGAACGGACTGAGCCAGATATCGTCGCCCTTGACGAAGCGCACCTCGAACGGGAAGAACACTTCGGGGAAGTTGTTCTCCACCACCTCCTTGATCTCCATCAGTGCCTTGAGGCCGTCTTCCCGAGGCAGGTGGTATTCCATCTCATTGAAACGGACATTGCGCTCGCTGGTGTAGTTCTGCCAGGACGATGCCACCTTCACTTCTTTGTCGATGGTCTTGAGGATGCCCTGCAGCACCATGCGCCGCATGGTGTCGGACCAGCTCAGCATGTCGCGGACGTTCTGCAGGTCGCGGGCGCCGTCGTTCTGGTCGAACTTCTCGGTGCTGGACACCGGTTCGTCGGTGAACTCCTGCGTGTCGTGCAGCCCCATACCGGCAAACGGAATGTAGAAGAACTCGAAGTTGCGGTACTTGTCGGCGGTGTCCTGGGCATTGGCGACGATGTCTTCGATCGGCATCCATTCCGACACCCGTTTCAGCCGGTAGGGCCGGGTGTTCTGCAGGGTGACGTCGGTGACAATGCCGAGGGCGCCGAGGCCAACCCGGGCGGCATCAAACAGCTCGCGGTTGTGGTCGCGGCTGCACTGCACCTGCTCGCCACGGGCGGTGACCAGGGACAGGGCCTCGATATTGGCCGACAGGCACTGCAGTCCGGCGCCGGTGCCGTGGGTCGCGGTGGCAAGGGAGCCGGCGAGGGTCTGCTGATCAATGTCCGGCATGTTGATCAGGGCCTGGTTGCGCTCCTCCAGCGGTCCCCCCAGCTGGCCGAGACGGGTGCCGGCGGCAATGGTGGCCTGCTGGCGGGCGTCGTCGTGACTCAGCACTCCGCTCAGCCGGTTGATGGAGATCAGGGTGTCGTCTGTCGGCACCAGTGGCGAGAACGAGTGGCCCGAGCCCACCGCGCGGATGACCCCGCGGGCATCGCGAACCTGCTGCTGCAGTTCGGCGACAGTGGCCGGCGCGATGCGGGTCTGGGGGTGGCTGATCTGGGAGCCGGACCAGTTCTTCCAGGCCAGGCGCTGGCCATCCGTGCCGCTGTTGGCCAGCGCCTGCTGCACTGGCAAGGAAGTGGCCGCTGCGGCGGCCACCAGGGTTTTGAGGAATTCCCGACGATTTGCCATGGCGTGTGTCCTGCCTCTGGTTGCAATGGGAGTAAGGGAGCCCCCGATTGACTCCGAATTGCCTCTGCGCGCTCAGCGCACGCCCATCGGGGCCTTCAGAGCGATCCACACTCAGCGTTGCGACTTTTTGAAAGGCAACCAGCCTTCCTGCAAAGCCGCGCCTTGAGTGTGAACCGCTCTGAAGGCCAGAGGTGATCCTGAGTCAATCAGTTGCTCCTTAAGAATTGTCCGGGTAATGGGACATGAACTGGATCAGCTGCTCGAACTCAGCCGCGTTGCAATCCATGCACAGGCCGTAGGGCGGCATGCCGCCATAGCCCTCCACTACGTGGGTCAGCAGGGTGTCCATGCCCTGCTCCAGCCGCGGCTGCCAGGCGGTTTCGTCGCCCACCAGCGGTGCATCGGAGGTGCCACGGCTGTGGCAGGCTTGGCACGACCTCTGATAGATCTCCGCCAGCGCCGGGTCAGCGGGCTGGGCGGAGGCGGCGTAGGCCACCACAGTGGCCTGATCCGGGCCCTGGTCACAGCCGGCCAGCAGACCGGCTGTGACCAGGGCAAGCAGGGAAGTGGTTGCTTTGCGCATGGTTTCTCTCGTGTTGTGGATGTGGTGACCGCGCCGGTCAGAAGGACCAGCGCGCACCCAACCCCAGCGAGTGGAAGGTGTAGTGGGTCTCACCCTCCAGCTGTGCCAGGTTCTGGTTCGGGTCGGTGATATCGCCCTGACGGATGTCACGGCTGCTGGTCAGTCCCAGCATGTAACCGGCGTCGATCACCAGGTCGGTACTGGGCTGGTAACTCAGACCGACAGCGAACTGGTGGTAGTCGTCCTGGCCCAGATCAACGGTGGCGTGCTGGTCGGGAATCGGTGACTGGTCCAGGGCGACGCCGCCGCGCAGGGTCAGGCTGGGGCTGAGGGCATACTCGGCAGCGATGCCGACTCGAACGGAGTCGTCCCAGTCAAAGGTCTGGTCCGCCAGCAGCGCCTGCACATTCGGGTCCTCGGCGCGGAACTTCAGGGCGTCGAACTCGCTCCAGTCGGTCCAGCTGGCATCCAGCAGCAGGGTCAGCCGGTCAAACCGGTGCTGGTAGCTGACGTTGGCGATGGCCGGCGTGG
Organism: Marinobacter sp. CA1; assembly: GCF_020546665.1. Lineage (NCBI taxonomy): Bacteria > Pseudomonadati > Pseudomonadota > Gammaproteobacteria > Pseudomonadales > Marinobacteraceae > Marinobacter > Marinobacter sp. CA1. The sequence goes on along the minus strand of NZ_CP071785.1, from coordinate 4,403,955 downwards.
TGATGCGGGTGGTCATCGAGCCGGACACCTGGTCGAAGGTCACCGGCATGGTGACGGTGACGTCGCCGTCGAGCTTGTGGTCGATCTTGGAGCGGTAGCCAAAGCCCAGTTGCTGACGTTCGTTGATGCGGTACAGCAGGCCCAGGTTGTAGCCCACGGAGAGCTCGTCCCCTTCCATGTCCACCCGGCCATCGAAGTCGGCGCTGCCGTCGATGGTGAGGTCCATGGCCTCGCAACCGGCGCTGCCCATGCCGCCATCCAGGCACACCAGTCCGGGACTCAGGGCCTGCACCAGATCGGCGGTGGCCTGTTGCGCCATCACCCCGAAACCGAGGCTGAGCTGATCATTGACGCGGTAGGAAAAGGCATTGGTCAGGGTGATCGTGCCAATGGTGGATTCGATGGTCTGATACCGGGCCTTGGAGCGGTCGCCCAGATCGTTACCGGTGTTGAACGGGGCGTTGATGCCAATGCCGTACACCAGGTCGTCGTCCAGCGGCAGGGTCAGGTACAGGGTCGGCAGTGGCTGGGTATCGCTGACCTCGACCCGGTCGCCCTGCACTGGCACCGGAGTGCCGCCATCGGCGTTGGACAGCATCACCGGGTGGCCGTCGTAGTCCAGGTTGTTGTTGAGTACGGTGAGGTTACCGGCGAGGCGGCCATTGTCACCGCTGGTCATGGCGGCGGGGTTGTAATAGACCGCCGACGGGTCGTCGTCGATGGCGGCCATACCGTTGTAGGCGTTGCCGAGGTGACGGACGCTCTGCTCATCAACGTAGAAGCCCTGGGCCAACAGCGTGGTGCTGGCCAATTGGGCTGCGACGGCAAGGGCCAGGGCGCTGGGACGGAGTCTGGATGGGCGAACGCGGAGGCTGGCTGCGCGAAGGCGGCCGGTTTTGGTGGAGTCGATCACTTCAATCTCCCGGGTCGTTGTTTTTATTGGCCAGAGAAAGCCTGTTGTTTTGGCGGCACGCGCACGGCGTGACCACAGCCTTGGTGGCTGGAGTAAACATGATTGACTATCACGTTTTGGCTGTCAAGTGTCCGCGGTCGAGAGTGCCGGCCCGGTAGACCGGGCCAAAGCCGGTGCTACCAGTGGGCGGGATCGAGGTGGTAGAAGGCGCTCAGGCAGCGATACAGTTCCGGCTCCTCGTGGGCCAGGGCCCGGGGATGGAGAAAGAATGTCTCGCTGGTGACGGCAAAGAACTCGGCCGGTGAGGTGGCACCGTATTCGTCGATGACGCTGTGGTGTCCGCCGCGCTGGCGACGGTGCCAGGCGTCGCTGAACACCGTTTGCCAGTGTTCCGCCAGTTCCGCGGAGGCCAGGGGCGGCGCACCGTCGGACTGGCCGTCCACCTGGTCAAGCTGGTGAGCGAACTCGTGCAGGGCGACATTGCTGTCGGCGTGTTCGTCGGCGGCCTCCCGGGCGAGAGTATCCCAGGCCAGCACCAGCCGGCCCTGTTCCCAGGATTCCCCCAGCCGCTCCTGGGCGCTGTGGCTGAGCACCTCACCGTCGTGCACCGCCTCCTGGACCCGATAGGCGCCCGGGTAGACCAGAATGGATCGCAGCCGGCGGTAGTAGGTCGGCGACAGGCCGTTCACCAGCAGCGCGCCGTGGGCGGCGATCAGGACCTTCATCGACTCGTCGACGGTGACGCCAGCGCAACCGTAGAACTCCACCCGGTCCAGCAACAGACGCAGATGGTTATGGAGACTGGTTCGCCGGCTCTGGGGCAGGCGCCGGTAGAGGGCCATACGCTCCTCCAGCAGCGCCTGCCAGGACGCTGGAAACGGCTGTCGCAGCAGGTGGTGGCGGCGCTGACGCGGGTAGATGAACAGGCCGTAGAAAGCCGCGATGACAATCGACAACAGGACAACAGCAGAGAAGATCATGGCAGGCTGGGACACGGGAAGCCTCGGTCTGTAGGGTTATGACGGCTGACGCCAGTGGCAGTGCGGTTCGGCCAATGTGCCCGCCGCCAGCAGCTAGAATCATAGGGAGTTCCGAACATTCGCTGCCAGACGCCCAAGGATCTGCCATGAAACAGCTCGCCCGTCGCGCCTTCCATACCTTCGCCGTACCCCAGGATCTGGCATCGGTGACCCACATCGATGCGGCCGGTGAAAACCCGGCGGCGGTGGGGGTCAGCGACCAGACCGTGGAACGGATCTGGCGCAGCGTGGAACGACTCTACCAGACCGGCGTCCATCCCGGCATCCAGCTGTCGATCCGCCACCGTGGAGAACCGGTGTTGCACCGGGCCATTGGTCATGCCCGCGGCAACGGTCCCGGCGATCAACCGGACACCCCGAAAGTGGCGATGACCACGGATACGCCGGTGTGCTATTTCTCGGCGGCCAAGGCGGTGACTGCCCTGCTGATGCACATGCTGGCGGAGAAGGGCCTGATCAATCTGATGGATCCGGTGGCGTATTACTGCCCGGAGTTTGGCCGCCATGGCAAGCGCACCATCACCATTCACCAGATCCTGTCCCACCGTGGCGGTATTCCCGCGATTCCCAAGGACACACCGATCGATGTGCTTTGGGACCGGGACGAAATCTGGCGGCTGCTGTGCGACGCCAAGCCGGTGGAAGTGGATGGCGCCAAGGTGGCCTACCACGCCATCACCGGGGGATTCGTGCTGCAGCGGGTGCTGGAAAAAGTCACCGGCGCCAGTATTGAGGCGTTCCTGGATCAGTTCCTGCGCAAGCCCATGGGCATGCGCTGGTTTACCTATGGCATAGCCGGACCGTCACTGGATAACCTGGCACTCAACTACGCCACCGGGCCGCGGCCGACATTCCCGGTGTCCTGGGTCGTCAGTCGGGCGCTGGGCGGCGACATCGTGACCATTGAGCAGGTGGTCAACGATCCCCGCTTCCAGGCCGCGGTGATTCCGGCGGGCAACCTCTGCGGTACCGCCGAGGAAATGGGGCGTTTCTTCCAGATGATGCTGAACGGCGGGGTCTGGCAGGGGCGTCGCATCTGCGCCGAGATTACCGTGCGGCGGGCGATCCAGCAGTTCGGGTCGTTGCAGATCGATCGCACCATGCTGGTGCCGATGCGGTTCAGCGCCGGCCTGATGCTGGGAGGCAATCCGGTGGGCATCTGGGGCCAGCAGAGCCGTTTTGCCTTCGGTCACCTGGGGCTGATCAACAAGTTGTGCTGGGCCGATACCGCCCGGGATATATCCGTCAGCCTGCTCAACACCGGCCTGCCGATCGTGGCCCATCACCTGCCGGCGCTGGTGCGGTTTGTGTACACCGTGTGTGACCAGTTCCCGCTGATCCCGGATGCCCAGCGACCACTGGCGGTGGCCTGAGCGATTCGGGGCCGTAGGTTCCTACAGCTCTTGCAGCTGGGCCTCCAGGATGCCCAGTACCGAGGACAGCACATCGCGGAAGTCGGTCAGGGTCTGGGTGCGCTGGATGACGTCTTCCCGGGCATCGTCCAGGCGTTCCAGCTTGGGGACGACCCGGCGGATGCCCTCGGTAATGACCTCGTAGGGGTAGTGATGGTCCATGATGCTGAGCTTGTTCAGTTCCGCCACTTCCTGGTGAAAGATGCTGATGATGTCGTAGATCATGTCCTTGTGCTGGATCGTCGCCGCCTCCCAGTAAGCGTCGTCGAGCAGTTCCATCAGCGACAGGAACTCCCGCAGGGTATCCGCAACCGAGGTCTGGTTCATGATGATGACTCCTTGGCTAGCTTGACTGGGAGGGTGCAGGCGGTCTTTGGCAGAACTATAGCACTGGCGACGCTGGCGGAACGAGGGGGCACGAAGCTGGATAATCCATGAACTCGGGTTCATGGATTATTGTCTTTGCAACCTAATCTGTGCACAATGCCAGCAGATTCCTTGCACAGGCTTTCAGCCTGCTATACTCGGAACAGCGCAGTTGCCCGGTATTACCAACATCGATAGTTGCCAATATCGATGGTTGCCAACAACATCGATAGCAACATCGGCGATTGCGTCGGACAGAACGAGGGTGTCCTGTCCGCTATAACCAGAACTCATTGGATGAGAGCCATGAATCGTCACGCCATTGTTTCCCCGGCTGCCCCTTCGCGGGCGGTGGATCTGGACCAGCACGACAGCGTCCGCTCCCACGTCAACCAGCGCATCCACGATGAAGTCGCCCAGCTTGAGCGACGGATCGAAAGCCTGCGTCTGGTCAACGCCCCCTACGCGGATCTGATGATCACCACCTACCAGCGCATGCTGGATCGCAAACGCGGCTTCATCGCCCAATGGGAGCTGGACCAGCGCTACTGACGCGCCGGCACAGCCACGGTGGCGAAGCTCAGGGTTTCGTCACCGATGTCTTTCATGCCGCAGTGGGCCGGGTTGTCTTCCTTGGGCGTCTCCGGGTCATTGTCGTGGTCAATGGTGGCCGACTCCCCGGTTGAGGTGTACAGCCTCAGCACCTGCATCGGATAGTCCAGCTCCGCCCGCACACAGTCCGGCGTGGTGCCATTGATGGTGAACCAGGGGCTGTCGGTGTCGCTGATAAACAGGGTATCGGTTTTCTCGCCAATGAACTCCTGACGCAGCTCCAGGCTGCCCAGAGTTCGGGTGGCGAAACTGACGGTGGCCATCTCCGGCTGGTTGTAGCCGGTGGTGACAAAGTTGTTGGCGTCGAACTGGGTGCCGGCCAGGAAGCTGACCAGTTGCGGCAGGTCGTCCTCGTCGGCGCTGTCGTCTTGCCGGGCGATGTGCTGGATGGTGCGGAAGACCTTGTCATGCCCGGCATTGCCGTCTTCATCGTAAGGGGTATAGGTCCAGGCCAGGGTCTGGTAACGCCACTCGCGGACCGGCAGGGGTTCCTGGTTCAGGGTGGCGGCCTGGTCAACGAAGCGGATCAGTGACTCGTTGCTTCTGGTGTTGTAGGTGGCGGGTTTGCCCTCGTCGATGCGATCGCTGATGTAATTTCGGCCTTCGACAAAATTGGCCACCTCGTTGGCCGCAATCACCTGATTCATCAAGTCCAGCGGATTACGGACCCGGTCGTAAGTCTGGCCGGAGTCATCGGCATCTGCACCCATCAGGGAGTGCACCAGTCCGCGCAGTTGGCCAGTGACCTCTGCCGCGTCAGCATCGTCGCTATCCAGTGGCTGGATACCGCGATAAAAATCGTCAAACCGGGTGTGCTGGAGATTGTCGACGGTTTCGGTGTTTTTAAGGATAAAGGTGGAAAACAGCAACTCCACATCCGTCGCCGGGTTGAAGGCGCTGTCACCCCCGGTATCGGCGCCACAGCCTGCCAGCAGGGCGACGAAGGGGGTGGCAACTAAGAGCGGATAATGTCTCATTCGCAGGGTTCCTCGGGTGCGTCCCCCGGGATATCGCGCTACAGTGAAGTCGGATAGCCGGGGAGTTATTATTCTCGCTGGGCGTTGTTGTCTGAAAATGCCGGAAATGTCAAAACACTATAACAACTCACGGTAATGCAAACAGCCAGGTGCTTCCCCCTCGGAGATCACATTTTGCGTCATCCCGACGACCGAGCCCATCGTTGCCCGATTGCCCCGACGGGATTGCTGGGGTCGGTGCTGGGCAAGGCTCTCATGGGGCTGGTCCTGCTGGTGTTGGTGGTGTCTCAGGCACAGGCCCGCACCGGTTGCGATGACCGTCCGCTGACCCTCTCCACCAGCAACCAGTCCTACGACCTCGGCCGCTGCCTGTGGTATCTGGAGGACCCGCAGCGGTCCCTCAGTCTCGCCGACGTGATGGCCAGCGATGGTCCGACATTCAACCGGCACCAGGGCAGCGTACTCAACTTCGGTTACACCGAGTCGGCCTATTGGGCCAGAATCGACCTGGCCGCCGCGCCCCGGGGCGACCCGCAGACCTGGATTCTGGAGCTGGCGCTGCCGCTGGTGGACGATCTGGATCTTTACCTGGTGCGCCAGGGCGAGGTCGTGGAACACCGCCATGCCGGTTACAGTCGTGACTGGAGCCAGCGCGAGCTGGCGGTGCCCAACCCCACCTTCCGGTTGCAATTGCCGGCCGGCGAGCCGCTGCGACTGTACCTGCGCGTTGCCACCCAGAATACCCTGCGACTGCCACTGACCCTGTGGCAGCCGGACCGTTACCTGGAAAAGGTCAGTGTGGACGAGGTTTTCCGGGGGCTGTTGCTGGGCAGCATCCTCGGCATTCTGGCCTACAATCTGTTCGTGGCGGTGTCGGTGCGGGAGCGCAGCAACATCTATTACGTGCTGTACCTGGTGATGGCGGTGATGTTCATTGTCACCGAACAGGTGCATGGTACCCAGCTGTTTGGCGAGCGCCCCTGGTTCTTCGACAAGGCTTATCTGCATTACCAGATCATGGGCACCTGGTTTTTCGGCCTGCTGATGGCGCGATCGCTGCTGGAGACCCGGTGGCGTTCGCCGGAGCTGGACAAGGTGATTCGGGTCAGTCTCTACTGCGTGCTGGCCACCCTGGGGCTGGCGACGGTGATGCCCTACCACATCGCCATGGAATGGTGTGTGCTGGTTACCATCCTGCTGTGTGTGGTGATGATCGTGGTCAGCTACCTGTCCTGGCGCCACTACAATCCGGCTGCACGAGCCTACTTCTACGCCTGGACCGTCGCCCTGAGCGGGTTTGTGGTGTACGCCCTCACCGTGATGGGGTACCTGCCGCTCAACATTGTCACGGCCCACGCCAGCCAGATTGGCCTGGCCGGCCAGATCATCCTGTTCTCGTTTGCCCTGGCGGATCGCATCAAGCTGGTCCAGGGTGAAGCCCTGAGCTGGAGCCAGCGTGCCCTGGCCAATCTGCGCCAGTACCAGTCGCTGTTCGACAACGCCGTGGAAGGGGTGTTCCAGATGTCCCTGGACCGGCGTTTCATCACCGCCAATCCGGCGATGGCGGAGCTGCTGGGGTTTGCCAGCAGCCGTGAACTGATCAAGGCGCGCCAGGATGTGCTCGCCACCTGCTTTGCGGATGACCGGGTACGGGAGTGGGTAGTGGATCAGATCCAGCACCACGGCTCGGTCAAGGGCATTGAGGCCCGTTTCCAGACCCGCCAGGGCGAGGACCGCTGGGCCAACATCTCCCTCCACACCGTCTACGATGCCGAAGGCGACCCCCGCTTTCTGGAAGGTACCTGTATCGATGCCACCGAACGTCACCAGCGCCAGCAGATCGAGAAAGAGCGGGAGCAGGAGCGTCTCGACAAGGAACTGGCCCGCAATGCCGCGGAAGCCAAGAGCCAGTTCCTGGCCAATATGAGCCATGAGATCCGTACCCCGCTGGCGGCGATCATCGGCTATGGTGAAACCCTGCTGGAGCCGGATCTGAACGAGGCGGAGAAGCGCAACAGCGCCGAGACGGTGGTACGCAGTGGCCGTCATCTGTTGGACCTGGTGAACGATATCCTCGATCATTCCAAGATCGATGCCAACAAGCTGGCGGTGGACATTGTCACCGTTAACCTGCCAGAGCTGCTGGATGAGCTGCGGGCCTTCTTTGAGTCCCGGGCGCGGGAGAAGGGGCTGGACTTCAGCATTGACTGCGAGTTTCCCCTGCCCCAGACCATCCAGACCGACCCCACCCGCTTCCGCCAGATTCTCATCAACCTGTGCGGCAATGCGCTGAAATTTACCGAGCGGGGGTCCATCACCCTGGCACTTGCCTGCGACTGGGCTGAGCAGAGGCTCCATGCCCGGGTGGCGGATACCGGCATTGGCATGAAGCCTGAGCAGTTGCAGCGGCTCTTCGACCCCTTCGCCCAGGGCAGTGCCGCGATTGCCCGCCAGTATGGTGGCACCGGGTTGGGGCTGAGCATCTCCCGGCGTCTGGCAGAACTGCTGGGCGGAGCCATTTCGGTTCGCAGTCGCTACGGTGACGGCAGTGAGTTTGACGTCACCATCGCCACCGGACCGCTTGAGGATGTGGTGCAACTGCGGGATGCCTCGGAACTGAACCAGAGCCGGCCCCTGCCGTTGGTGCAGGCACCGCAGCTGGCCGGGCGCATCCTCTGTGCTGAAGACAATGAGGTCAACCGCAAGCTGGTGTCGCTGCTGGTGGCCCGGACTGGCGCCGAGCTGGTGCACGTGGGCAATGGTGCGGAAGCGCTGGATGTGGCCAGTCAGCAGCATTTCGACCTGATCCTGATGGACATCCAGATGCCGGTGATGAATGGTCGCGATGCCATGGTGGCGCTGCGGGAGGCCGGCATCAACACTCCTACCCTGGCCCTTACGGCCAATGTGATGAGCGAAGATATCGACGATTATCGACGCGCCGGTTTCACCGATCACCTGGCCAAGCCCATCGACAAGCAGCGTTTCTATGACCTGCTGGCGCGCTACCTGGATTCGGCGCCGCCACGGCCGGCAACGTCGCAACGCTACCGCGGCCTGGTGCTGGTGGCGGAGGACAACGACGACAACCGGCAACTGGTGGTGACCATGCTGCAGCGGTTCGGGCTGGAGGTGATCGCGGTGGCCAGCGGTGATGATGCGGTCCGGACTGCGTTGGCCAAACCTGTGCAACTGGTGCTGATGGACCGCCACATGCCCGGCATGGACGGCGTTGACGCCTGCCAGCTGTTGCGTCAGGCCGGCTTTCGGCGGCCCCTGGTGGCCTTCAGCGCTGGTGATGCCCGGGAGATTGAGGCATTGCAGGGAGCCGGTTGCGAGGGGGTGCTGACCAAACCCATTGACCCGGAGCGACTGGCCGCACTGCTGGCCCGCTACCTGCCGCAAGCGACTGCCGCCGATGCCGTGGAAGTGGCGGATGAGGATGCCGGCATTGAACAGCTGGTGCGGCAGTTTCTCGCCAGCCTGGCCCAGCGTCGGCAGCGGATGGCCCGGGCCCGGGCGACACAGACCGCGGAACCGCTGCGACAGGAGGCTCACCAGATCAAGGGCACGGCGGGTGCCATGGGCTATCCTGCGATGACGGAGCTGGCCGGCGAGTTGGAGCGGTCACTGAAGATGGCGCCGGTGGACTGGCAGCGGGTGAGTGACCAGCTGACGGCGCTGGATGCCCTGATTGAACAGGCCTTGGGATCGGAGCGGACCCGGGACACTGGTCCATAGCACCGCTCTGGTGATGATTCTGTAGCAGGAGGAAGACCCCTGATGACCGACACCGAACCGCAGCGGGAAGGCCAGTCGCTGAGCATGATGTACGGCACCTACGCCGATGTGCTGTTCGTGCTGTTCCCGTTCCTGATCATTTTCATGCAACGGATCTGGGATGGCGATGTTGCCCAGGTGCTGCTGCGGCCGGACCTGAGTATTGCTGCGGCCATTCTCGGTGGCCTGGCCATCGGCAAGTTCGTCCTGGGGCTGGTCACCGAGCGGGAGCTGGGGCGCTTCAAAGAGCGGATCGTGTTCTTCATTGCGCTGACCCTGTTTGTGGTGATGGGGCCGGCGATCATCCTGATGCTGAGCATCATCAGTGGTCAGCCAGTGCCGGGGTTCGTAGCGTTCCTGCAGCCAGTGTTGCTGATTGTCGCGATCTCGCTCTACACGACAGCCATCAGTATCAGTAATATGCTAACCAAATCCGCGGCGCCGACACTGCCGGATGGCACCGTACCGACGAATGGCAACGAGCCCGGGGACCCGCTTGCCGGGGTTCCCGACCCAGAGCCGCTGAACATTCCACGTCGCTCAGAGACGCCTTAGCAGAGGACAGGGACTATGCAGAATTTGAAGGTAATGGTGGTGGAGGATGAAGCCACCATGCGGGAACTGCTGCGGGACATGCTGTACCAGGCGGGTGCCACCCGGGTAGTCGAGAGCGAGGACGTTGAGGGTGCCCGTGCGGCCTTTGCCAGCGAGCGCTACGAGATCGTCATGCTCGACCTGGGGTTGCCGGATGGCGATGGTCACGAGCTGATGGAAGAATTCAAGCGCAGCCAGCCCGATCAGCACATTGTGCTGGTGACCGCTGACGATTCCATCGAGAGTATCCAGAAGGCCATCAGCGCCGGGGCCAACGGTTACGTGGTTAAACCCTATTCCCAGGAAAAGATCCACGATGTGGTCAACAACTACGCCATGGTGCACGGCGGCGAGGCCACCATGCTCAAGGGCGGCCTGAAGCGTCGTCACTGACGCTTCCGCCGCCCTGCTCTCCGGTCAGGCTACCTGGCGGGCGATCCAGGAATTGTACTTGGTGGCGAGGGTCCGGACGTATCGGGCCTCGGCACCGTCCAGTCCGCTCAGCACACCCTTGAAAATCCAGCCACGTTCATACAGCCCCAACACCCGTTGCTCATCGTCGAGGTTGACGCGCTGATTCAGTTTCTTGCAGATGGCGTCCAGCAGCGGCAACTTGTTGGGACGGCGCACCGGGCCCTGGCGTTGGTTCAGGGGCTGGTTGGCAGCACGGGAACTCGGTTGTCTTCTCATGGTGTTCTCCTTATCGTTTTGCGGCTGCAAACAGGTGAACCCCGGAGTTCCCGATCCCGACCGGCGGGACGCCGACGGCACGGCGCCACGGCTGACAAGGGGTGCTTGCCCTTCGTGACAGGAACACATTGTGGGGTTCTTAAGCCCGGGGCCTGGACGACCGGAGCCTGATGCGGAGAGGCGGACCCGGTCGCTGCAAGGCTCCCGGGCGAGACCGAAAGCCGTTAGTGAATCACCACCATGGCGCGCGCCACTGGCAGGGCATGGCCGTGGCCGCCGTGGCAAGCGTTGACTGGAATCAGTGCTGACAGTGCAGACAACTGGCTGTCTCCCGGTGGTGAGGTTGGCGGTGTGCGCCAAAGCTTATAGGGTTTCGATCAAGGCGCAGTGTATCGCCTGCGGCCGACTTTGCAAATGGGCATTTCTACCCAATCAACCTGCCTTCAATACCTAACAGCCGCGGCATGGCGGGCCTGTTCAGCGGTCTTCGGCAAACCCTTACAGACGCTTGGGCTTGCGGTCACCATAATTCGTCCTGTCACGTGTTTTACGTTGTGCAATCCGCGGCGACTCCCCTACCGGGTGAGTTACCGAATGGATCTCTCCTTTGTAGCGCGGCCAATTGGTCGCGCTTTTTTTTGCCCCGAAAAAAGTCGTCTGTACCCTCGACCTGCAACTTGCGCCCTGCAACTTGCGGCGCCAACCCTCGGAAACCCCGTAGCGGCTACTGCCTACAGCCAAATGGCCGGATTTTGGCGATAATTTAGCCAGCTATCCAATCCATTGCTATCCAGAGGTTGAAACCTAAGAAAATGTCTGGCGAATCCAGATCTGCCCGCAAGTTCCACTCCGATCTTTTCGTAGAAATCGTTTTGCTGGTCGCGCTCGCGGCTTACCTGATCCTGGCCCAGAACCAGGGTGTGGGGGATGATCTGACCTTCACAGTCATTGGTGCCGGTTTGATGGCGTTGATTTCCTACTGGACCCTCACCACGGTCCGCGATGGCCTGGAACTGGTGGCCATCAAGATGAAGCGTCTGCACCACTGATGCGTGCGCCGGGCGCCCTCGCCCGGGAATGCCGCTCAAGTGACAGCCGCCACCGTCAGGCGCCGTCGGCGTGATTCGCCAGTGGCGCCTGCATCAGACGCCACCAGGTCTCCCGCAGGATAAGGGCGTCGTTGGCGGCGCGGTGCACCGGCAGGGCAAGGTGTTCGATCACCTGGTGTCGGGTCTGTGACCACTGATGCACCTGGCTGGAATCCAGCAGCATGGAGACCGACTCCAGCTGGAACGCCGGCAGTACCTTGGCGGCGCGGAACAGCCGGTGCAGCCAGAAGCTGTCAAAGGTCCAGGCGTCGCAATACACCTGCCCACTGAGCAGTTCGTTGAGCTGCAGCGCCACTTCATGCACGGCGATGCCCTCACGCTCGAGGGTGCTGCGGCTGATGCCGTGGATGCGTTCGGCACTGTCCGACCAGTCGCTCCAGAGCACATGGGGTTGGATCAGCCAGCTGTGCAGGCTGCTGTCTGCCAGGCAAACACCCACTTCAATCGGGTAGCTGGCGATGAGGTCCAGACTGGACGCCTCGAAGTCAATGAATGCCGGGCTGCTATCGGTGGTCATGCCGTTCGAATTTTTTGTTGGTGAGCCGTTTCCAGAGTGTAACCGTCCTGTCAAAGAGACGCGAACCCTATCCTCGCATTCCCTTGTTACAATACCGCCATCACCCACACCGTACCGTGGCCCAGAGCCGTGGTGCGCCAGACGAGGCATTCATGAGCGAGACTGTTGTTGTCATCTATTCCGGCGGAATGGATTCCTTCACCCTGTTGCACAAGGCCCGCGCCCAGGGTTATCAGGTGCACGCCCTGTCGTTCAACTATGGCCAGCGCCACGTGCGGGAGCTGGAATGCGCCCGTGAGGTGTGTCAGCAGCTCGGGGTGCCGCACCAGGTGATTGATATTCGCTCCCTGGGGCCGGTGATGGCCGGATCGGCACTGACCAGTGACGTTGATGTGCCGGAGGGACACTACGAGGAGGACTCGATGAAATCCACCGTGGTGCCCAATCGCAACATGATCCTGCTGTCGCTGGCGACCGGCTACGCGGTGACGGTGGAAGCCCGGGCGGTGTGGTTTGGCGCCCATGGTGGTGACCACGCTATCTACCCGGATTGCCGTCCGGAATTCCTGCAAAAGATGGATGCGGTCTGCCGGGTGGCGAACTACCACCCGGTGGCTATTGAGGCCCCCTTCCTCAAGCACGACAAGGGCGAGATTCTGGCGGAAGGGCTGGCGCTGGGGCTGGACTACAGTCAGACCTGGACCTGCTACAACGGTCGCGACCAGGCCTGTGGCCGCTGCGGCTCCTGTGTTGAGCGGCTGGAGGCGTTTGCCGCCCACGATATTTGCGATCCGCTGCCGTACGAGACCGGTCCGTCATGTACCGGGTAAAGGAAGCGTTCTACACCCTGCAGGGAGAAGGCGCTCAGGCGGGCCGGGCTGCGGTGTTCTGCCGGTTCAGCAAATGCAATCTCTGGAATGGACGAGAGAAGGACCGGGCCGGCTCGGTGTGCGATTTCTGCGACACCGACTTTGTCGGTACCGATGGTCAGAATGGTGGCCGTTTTGATACTGCGGCGGTTCTGGCTGAGCACATCCGTCAGCTGTGGCCCGCTGGCCTGGGGCGGCCCTATGTGGTCTGTACCGGCGGTGAGCCGCTGTTGCAGCTGGATGCGCCACTGATTGATGCCTTCCATGCTGCCGGTTTCGAGGTGGGTGTGGAAACCAACGGCACCCTGCCGGCGCCGGCGGGTATCGACTGGCTGTGCGTCAGTCCCAAGGCCGATGCCGAGGTGGTGATCACCCGCTGCAATGAGCTGAAACTGGTGTATCCGCAGCCGCTGGCGTTGCCGGAACGGTTTGCGGCGATGGACGCGGACCACTTCTTCCTGTCGCCGATGGCGTCTCCGGCGGTTCCCGACGACGGCGATGACCCGATTAAACGCAGCAACACCCGCCGGGCAACGGATTACTGCCTGGCAAACCCGCAATGGCGTCTGACCCTGCAGATGCACAAGATCGTGGGCATCGATTAGCGGCGATCGTTAAAGGTCTCCCTACAGGCTGACAGCCCGACGTTCCAGAGCTGGCGCCGGTACCTGTGCCGGCTCCGCAGCGTTCTGTTTCTGTTGGTTGCGGTACTGGCTGGGGCTGACGCCGGTCCAGCGCTTGAAGGCCCGGGTGAAGTTGGCGGCATCGGCATAGCCCAGGGCATCGGCGATCTGGCTCAGGTTCATGGCGGTGTTTTCCAGCAGTTCCCCGGCCCGTTGCAGTCTTACCTCATCCACCAGCTGCTGGAAGCTGCAGCTCTCCTCCTGGAGACGCCGTTTCAGGGTCCGTTCGGAGACGAACAGAGTACTGGCGACCTGCGCCAGCTTTGGCGGGAATGGGTGGCTGGTTTCGATGACACGCCGTACCCGGCAGCCGAAGCCGGCTTCCTCGGTCAGCTGTTGCAGGGCCTCTTCGCATTGGGCGCGGGAGGTGGCGGCCAGCTGCTCGTCGCTGAAACGGATGGGCGCATCGAGGGCGGATCGCGGCAGCACGAAGGCATCTTCCCGGCACTGATAGTTCACCGGTGCGGCAATCTGCTGGCGAAAACGCTGGAAGTACGCCGGCTCATTGCCCTGGCGACGGATCTCCGCACCTTGCAGCGGTGACCCCAGCAACTGGGTGCCCATGGTGACGCAGCCAAACAGCATGGCGTCGAGGATAAAGCCCTGCAGCGGTCCCAGGTCGATATCGCACACCAGCCGGAACACCACCCGATCCCCTTCCTGCTTATGATGAACCCGCAGATGCGGTGCCCGTAGCATCAGGTAGCGGCTGACCAGGTCCAGCGCCTCCCCCAGGTTGCCACTGCTCATCACCGCGGTGCCGAGAGCGCCGTGCAGTGGCAGTTTCATCTCCTGGGCCAGCATGATGCCCAGGCCGGGCTCACCACTTTCGATGATCGCCCGGGTGACAAACTCGCTGGCCTGGGATTGGCTGACCCGCAACTCCGTGGATTGCAGTCGCGCAGGGTCCAGCCCCACTCGCAGCAGCAGTGCCTGGTCATCGACGTTGAGCCGATGAAGCAGTTCCGCCAGCAGGTGCAGGTAGATCGCTGGCAGGCCGAGGTCCTGGGCCTGGGATGGTGAGGCTCGCATGTCTGTTTCCTCGTAGGTGCTGTTCTTATTGTGGTGGTGGCAATCGACTTTGATTATGACCGCATTGGTACCCCTGCCCCATGACTGCGCTGACGGGTCAATGGGATATGGGGGCCAATTCATGACGTGGTGTCATATTTCTTTAACGGCTGGATGCCGCCTCCACCTGCTCCACCAGCGCGCGCGCGGAGCGGCCGGGCACTTCCAGCATGGGCAGGTGGCCCACGCCCCGAAACAGACGAATATCCGCCGCTGGGATGGTACGCCGGAAATAGTCGACACAGCGGGTTGGGGTGATGGTGTCTTTGTCTCCCCACTGCACCTGGAGCGGCATGGGTCGGCGACCCAGGTAGCGCATCGGGGCCAGGGCATCAGCGAGCATGTCGTTGAAAATATGCCGATGAGCGTGCTGCCGCCGGAGCAGGTCCGGACCCAGCAGCGCGGCAGTGGCCAGGGCGCCGGGATGGGGACGGCCACTGCCGACGGCGTTGAACATGCGATACACCGCGCCCAGCGAGGCTGGAATCAGTACCCGGTCACGATCCGATTCGAACGGCGCCTCCGGATCGACCCCTTCGTGCTCGGGAATGCCGGCACTGTTGAGCAGGGTCAGCGAGGCGGGTGCCGGTTCCAGGCGGTGGGCCAGGATGGTGGCAATGGCGCCGCCCATGGAACTGCCCACCAGGTGGGTCGGGCCGACCTCAAGGTCGGTCAGCCAGTTCCGCAGGCGGCTGGCCTGGATTTCATAGCGATAGCTGGCCCCGGCGTGGTAGTCGCTTTCACCAAATCCCGGCAGGTCCGGTACCAGCAGATGCCAGTGCCGCGGCAGCAGAGTGAGCCACAGACTCCAGTTCTCCTTCATCGCCGCAAAGCCATGGAGCAGCACCACCGTGGGTCGGCCCGGGCCCGGTTGGCCGCGTTCCAGCCACACCAGGCGGTGGCCGTCCACCAGGGTGTGCCGGTGACGGCAGGGTTGCAGCCAGCGATGGCCGGTCCGGGCCAGGGGCCAGAGGTCGGGAAGGGTCAGGGTCACAGCAGGGCCTCACTCATTGGTTACCTGCTGGCAGTGTACCGGGCAGAAACCGTCAGGCGTTGGCTGTCGGGGCAGAACAAGGTGGCGCCAGCGGTCAGTCGAAAGCGGCGAAAGGGGTTCCCAGATCGATGACAACCGGGTCGTGGTCGGACGATCGCCAGGGCTTGCTGGTGGCCACCAAGTCGCCAAAACGGGGATGCTGGTAGCCCAACAGCGATGGTTCATCGGCGTTGATCGCCCAGGTTCGGGCGGCCTGGACGTGGGGCAGCAGGGTCTGGTCAGCCAGACCGTAGTCGAGGCTGCCGAGGCGGCCGCGGAACCGGTAGCTGTAGCGCCAGCCGGATTGGTCCGGCGGGTTGAGCAGATCCCGGTAACCGGCGTTGGCGAGCCGGTCCAGCGGTGTTTCCCGGGCATAACTGTTGAGATCCCCAAGGATCAGGGTGCCGGTGCCGGGCGTCGCCTCTGTAAGCGCCTCTGCCAGCTGCTCGGCTTGCCGATTTCGCCGTGCGGCGTAGCAGCCCTGGCCATCGTCCTGATCCTGATTGGCGCCCCTGGCCCGGCCGCAGCCCTTGGACTTGAAATGGGTGACAACCAGCCGAATCGGTGGGAGTCCGCTTGAGCGTCGGCCGTTGATGGGCAGAAAGGTTTGCACCAGCGCTGGCCGACTCCCCGCCAGATCGACCGCCATCGGCGCGTCAACCACGTTAACCCGGTCGCTCCGATACAGCAGTCCGACCCGTATGGCGTCGTGACCATCGTCCGGGGAGCGCACGAAGCGCCACTGTGCGCCCAGTGCCCGGGCCAGCAAAGCCGGTGCACTGGCAGGCCCGTAGCCATCGCTGGCCAGTTCGGTCAGTGCCAGCACGTCGGGCGCTAGGGCCTGGATGGTGCTGACCAGGCGTTGTTGCTGGCGCTGCCATTGCTGGGCGCTGGTGGCGCCCCGGCTGTTTTCCCGGGGCTGGCCCGTCGCTGCAAGGTACGGGAAGTAGTTGCCCAGGTTGAATGCCACGACCCTGAGCTGATGGCCCTCCGGTGGCGCTGGCGGTGCTGGTCTGGGGGCTGTTGGCCGAAAGATGGGTGGTCGTTCAGGGTGCAGGCGCCAGTGATCAAAACGGTAGTCGAGCACACCGGCGAGTTGCTCTACCGTGGTGCCGGCACGCAGGGTCTGTTGCTCGCTGAAGCCGCCGGCTGGGTAGGACAAGGGCTGGGGATGACGCTGCAGGCGGCCGTCATCCAGCAGCAGCCGTTGGCGTTGTTGCTGCCGGAACAGTGCCTGAGCCTGGGGGCCGGGCGGCAGGATCTGGGTGGGTACAGGTTGGCGTTCAGGCGCCAGGGTCAGGGTGCCATAGCGGGCAAGATCGTACTGGTCGATCACCACCAGCGGCGATTCCAGCCGCACCCGCATGCCTTCCAGAGCCTCGGCGCCGTCGGCTGGGGGCCAGGCAATGGTGGTGGCGGTGGGCAGAGGGGCCGGGCCGCAGTCCAGCCGTTGTTGCACTCGGGTCAGCTCGGTCAGGCCATGGTACTCCCGCACCTGGCCTGTCAGCCGCAGCCGACGTCCTGGCGCTGACAGCGGCGTACGGCTGTGAACAAACAGGGCTTCCGAGGTGGCTGGTTCATCGTCCCGCTGGTGGTCGGCGGATTGCAGGAATGCGCCCTGCAGTTCGCCGGCGTCGGTGGCGCTGTAGGTAATAACGCCTTCCACCGTGACCCGTTGACCAACGTAGGGGGATTGTTCTGCCGCGCCCTGAATCTGGTGGATCGCCAGCGCGGGCTCACCACAGGAGTCTGCCCAGGCTGGCAGTTGGAGGACGGCCAATAGCCAGGCCAGTAACCAGCTGCACACCAGCCACTGGGACCGGGCGCGATAGCTTGGCCTGGTTCTGATTCTCAGGCTTCCGCCAGTGCCCGGGGCTGGGCGGTGGCTTCCTGCGGTGCGGCTGCCTCGGTCTGGCTGATCAGCTCCAGCTCGCCCGTCTCGGCGGCGTCACTTAGGCCGGCCTGACGCAGCAAGTGAGGCGCCAGTGCCGCACGGGTGGTCAGTTCCAGGCGCTGGTCGGTCATGCCGTAGTCGTGGGCGATCAGGTCGCGCTGGTGGTGGTTGAGGCGCTGGCTGGGCTGGAACACCAGGGTAACCAGCTGCTGCCAGTCTTCATCTAGGTGGTGACCGTGCCGGGCCCGTTCGCTCAGCAGCGTCAGCGGCTGGCGGAAACGGCTGAGGCGAAAATCGCGGAATTGCTCGCTGTTGTGACACCAGCCCCGGACGTACCAGCGGTCGAGCCCGCAGATCAGAGTATGGGGTTCCAGCAGGCACTGCTCGGCGTCGGCACTGTCCATGGACAGATACTGGGCGCGGAGCTTGCGACCCTGGCGGATGGCAGCAATGACCGTGCGCGCCAGGGTTGGCTCTGCGAGACGGCGGGGGAATCGCAGGATACGGCTGTTGGGCAAACCGATATCCAGGGTTTCGAAGGTCTGGCTCAGCACCTCGTTACGGCGGATCAGATCGAAGTATTCCTCGGCCTCGCCCTGAGTCACGACCGGCCGGAAATTTTCAGCAGGCACATAACCTTTCAGATGGCGGTCGTATTCCAGGTTGCCGGGCGCCAGCTCGCGCAGGTACGTATTGATGTCCTTGGAAGCCTGCTGGCGGCCAATGCCGAATCCATGGCAGATATGGTTAGTGGTCAAACGACCTTCCCAAAGTGCGATGATCTCAATGAGGCGGTAGCGCAACAGCAGATCCCATCGAATGGGCCACTCCGTTTTTTTCATGTCGCTTGGCTCTTTGACTGGGCTTGGCTCTTAGGCTGGGTGGGGGCCGGAGTTGGGTTCAACCCCGTGGACGGTGTTGCTCGTGCGGAAATCACCCAGCTTTTCTGATGTTCTTTCTGGTATCTCGATCCCTGAGTACCGAATCATGGTAACAGTAATGCCAGTCGCTCGTGTGTTACGTCACCTTAATGTAAAATATTGTGAACTGCCCGTCTGGCGCGGCTTGTGGCGTGGTTGGGTTGGTCATTTTGAGTGCGTTCCAGTGAGTTTGCTTTCGGTTTTCCCTGATGCGTTTGGTCCTCACTCTTCTATCCTCTAATGGATCATTAGCTTACTATTAGCGATCCGATTTTTTTGGGCTCGGAATGTCCGGAGCGTCTGAACGAGTTACCCGTCCCTGGCCCACCCGCCCGTTCAACGACTCCCTGATCTTGCTTTATGGAGTACGAGATTATGAAAGACCAGTTTCCGTTTGCCGTGGCCCGCGTGACCCGACGCTGGCGCAAGCTGCTGGATGAGCGACTCAAGGATCTGGGCGTCACCCAGGCTCGCTGGACCACCATGGTGTATCTGCAAAAAGGTGGTGAGGGCCTGACCCAGCGCGAGTTGGCGGGATTGATGGCGATTGAGAACCCCACCCTGGTGCGCCTGCTGGACAGCCTGGAAGAGCAGAACCTGATCGAGCGCCGTCCCTGTCAGCACGACCGTCGCGCCCGTCGACTGTTCCTCACAGAAGACGGCGAGCGCTTCATGGATGACCTCAACGAGCGTGCGGTGGAGTTGCGCGATCAGATGCTCGAAGGCGTCACTGACGACGAAGTTGAGTGTGCCCTGAAGGTGTTCCAGAAGATCATGGTGAACGCCGAACGTCAGAAGTAATGCCCACCCGGGCCGGAGGCCAGCCCTGAGTCGCAGTTCCGTTGACGATCTGAAGGCCCGTTATGGCGATCGCTGGCGCTGGCTGGCGGTACTGACGGTGATGCTGGGCACCATGGCAACGGTGCTCAGCGCCACTGTGGTGAATGTCGCGTTGCCAGACATCATGGCGGAGTTCGGCATCCGCCAGGGCAAGGCCCACTGGCTGGCGACCGGTTTCATCGCCGCCATGACCACCACCATGCTGGCGTCCGCCTGGCTGTTGGACCATTTCGGTATTCGCAAAACCCTGGGTTGCGCCATGGCGGTGTTCTCGCTGGTGTCGATTCTCGGTGGCTTCAGTCCCGATGCCAATACTCTGATTCTTGCCCGGGTCGCCCAGGGCGCCATGGCGGGACTGATGCAGCCGATGGCCATGTACCTGATCTTCCGGATCTTCCCCAGGGAGCGTCGGGGCCAGGCCATGGGAATCTACGGCATGGGAGTAATCCTTGCCCCGGCGCTGGGTCCGGTGCTTGGGGGCTTCCTAGTGGATCAGTTGCACTGGCGTTATGTAATGTTCGCCCCGGCCCCGGTTACCCTGCTGGGCGTTGTCATGACCTGGCGCTTCCTGCCCCGGCCGGTTACCCGGCCTCAACCCTACCGCTTTGACCTGCCGGGACTGGTGCTACTGGGTATCACCATCGCCTCCAGTCTGGATGCCCTGAACCGGCTGCAGCAGCTGACGGGCCAGCAGGGCCTGATTGCCGCCGAAGGTGCCCTGGCACTGCTGACGTTATCGGCGTTCGTGGTGCGTGAACGTCGCGCCCGCCATCCTCTGCTGAACGTCGCCCTGCTGCGGCGGCCGGCGTTTCTCTATGCCAATATTGGTGCCCTGGCTTTGGGGCTGTCGTTGTTCGGCTCCACCTACCTGATCCCGCTGTTCGTGCAGAGCGCACTGTCGTTCTCCGCCACCGAAGCCGGGCTGCTGATGCTGCCGGCGGGGATTGCCCTGGGTATCACCTTCCCCATTTCGGGCCGGCTGGCAGATCATTACAGCGCCCGTAGCCTGATCTTGGTCGGCATCGGGCTGTTTTCGCTGTCGGCGGTGCTGTTCGCGCTGTCTGATCTGGCTTTGGGGTTCTTCTGGTTGGCACTGTGGGCGGTGCTGGGCCGGATTGGCCTGGGGTTCATGCTGCCCGCGCTCTCCACCGGCGCGTTGAATCCGCTGGCGGTGGACGAGCTGGGTGCCGGCTCCAGCATCATCAACTTCACCCGTCAGCTTGGCGGTGCCTACGGCATCAACGCCGTGGCCCTGACCCTGGAATACGGTGATCATACCGGTGGCCTGCCCACCATTGAGGCCTTTCATACTGCCTGGTGGCTGGTAGCGACCTGTGTCGCCCTAGCGGTGCTGCCGGTGTGGCGGATGCGGACCTGAACCCGACCGCTGACTCGCACGGCCATGCGTTGAATCCGCGGTTATGGCTGGGTATACTGGCGCCACTCTCGGGGGAGTAGCCTTCGCCAGCAAGTGCGAACCGACCGGTTTCGCAATCGCTTTGTCTGGCGGGTGATGGTCAACACACTTGGAGCTCATCTCCATGGCCATCGCGTCCCACCGTCAGCAGATGCCTGACGGGGATTGGCAAGACCTGGGACAGGACCATCTCCCATGGGCGGAGGATGGCTCTGTCTCATGTCTGAAATCCGCCCTGGAGCCTTATCTGAATGGATGCCTTCCTAGCTTCTTCCCTGGCGGTTTTTATCGCCGAAATCGGTGACAAGACCCAGCTGCTGTCGCTGTTCCTGGTCAGCCGTTTTGCCAATCGCAGCGCCATTGTCCTTGGCATTCTGGTGGCGACCCTGCTGAATCACGCCCTGTCGGCCTGGTTGGGGGCCTGGGTTGCCAGTCTGCTGCCCGCGGCCTGGCTGCCGTGGATTCTGGTTGGGAGCTTTGTGGCCATTGCCGCCTGGCTGCTGATCCCGGACAAAGACGACAGCGATGACTCCGGATTCCTCGGGCTGGGGGCGTTTGCCGCGACCACGGTGCTGTTCTTCCTGGCCGAGATCGGTGACAAGACCCAGGTGGCGACGGTGGTGCTGGCGGCCCGCTATACCGAGACCCTGTGGGTGATCGTCGGCACCACGGTGGGGATGCTTGCGGCCAACGTACCGGTTATCATGGCAGGAAAATGGTTGATGGACCGCCTGCCCCTGGCAACGGCCCGCATCGGCGCCAGCGTACTGTTCCTGTTGCTGGCCGTGGTCACGGTATGGACCACCCTGCGAGGCTGAGCGCTTGGCTGGTAACGCCCATTAAAAGACTGAACAGGAAGCCAGGGACCGGTTCCGACTTTGCAGAAAGCCCAGGAAGTACCCTATGGCAAAACGACAACTCTGGTTCGCCGCCTGGCTGGTGGCGTTGCTTGCCCCGGCCTCCGTCCTGGCTGACGACGCGCCAGCCGTCGGAGACGCCAGCGCGGACGTGGAAGCGGCAGACGCCGACAGCGACCCGGAGCGTCCGCGGGTTCCGGTCTGGCGACCGCAGGGTGATCTGCTCGGCGATCTGGGAATGATGACCACCCGCTACGAAGACACCTTCGCGGCCATTGGTACCCGGCTGGGCCTGGGGTATCTGGAACTGGTCAAGGCCAACCCGGAAGTCGACCCCTGGCTGCCCGGGGATGGCACGGCCATTACTCTGCCCCGGCGGTATGTCTTGCCGGAAGGACGACGGCAAGGCCTGGTGGTGAACCTGGCGGAATACCGGCTCTACCATTTCCGCGATGACGGTGTGGCGGTCTACCCGGTGGGTGTGGGTACCGAAGAGAATCCTTCTCCGGTGACCGATGCCCGGGTCACCATGCGACTGGAATCCCCGGCCTGGTATCCGCCCAAGAGTATTCGGGCGGAATACGAGGCGGCCGGCGAGTTTCTGCCGCGGATGATCCCGCCCGGCCCGGAAAACCCCCTGGGCAGTCACGCCCTGCTGCTCAGCGAAGCCGGCTACCTGATTCACGGCACCAACAAGCGCTTCGGTGTCGGCATGCAGGTCAGTCATGGCTGTTTCCGGATGTACAATCAGGACATCGCCACCCTGGCCCGCGAAGTGGCCGATGGCACCACCGTGCAGGTGGTGGATCAACCGGTAAAAGTGGGCTTCAACGGCGACGAGGTGTGGCTGGAAGTCCATCGCCCCACTGAAAACTACCGCGACAGCGACCGGGAGCGGCTGTGGCAGCAGGTGTCTGATCGCCTGGAGCAGCTGCGCCAGAGCGTGCCGGGTGTTGAGATCCAGCGCCATCAGGTAGAGCTGGCGGTGCAGAAAGGCGATGGTATCCCAAGAATGGTTGGCGAGCGCCTGCCGCAACTGGCCTCCGGCGAAGACAGCGGGCGGACAGACTCCGTGACACCCTCACCGGAAGCTGCCTCCCCGGCAGCCGAGCCATCCCCTCCCGTCCAGCAGTTGTGGTTCTGATTCCGGAACTTCGTCGCCAGTTCTCAGGTCACAGCCCTGCAGGCCCGCTATGATCAGCGAGGGTGCCAATCCTGTGCGATGTGTCATGTCGCAGGAGGTCACTCCGGGTTATTCCGGCCGGTTCCCGGCTAACGGGCTATAGTTGCTATTGGGGAGTCCGTCGGAGGCTCCCATTCGATCCCTTGATCAGTAACGGTGAGCGCCCGGCTCGTTGTGGCGGACTCCCGGGCGTGGCAACACTACCGACGCAACTCGGGAGGTGCCATGGCTGTATCACCCAATCGACTCCACGGGGGGCGACTTGCCGTCAGCTTCCTACTGCTGTTGCTGGCGCTGGTGGCCGGTATGGCCAACAGCGAGTCACGGCAGCAGGCCCTGGTGCTGAGGGTGGAGGGCGCCATCGGCCCCGCCACCATGGATTATGTGCTGCGGGGTATTGAACAGGCAGAGGCCGCCGACGCTGAGCTTTTGGTGCTGCAACTGGATACCCCAGGGGGGCTGATGGCCTCCATGCGCCAGATCATCAAAGCGATGCTGTCGTCAGAGGTGCCAGTGGTGACCTACGTGTCCCCCGATGGTGCCCGCGCTGCCAGTGCCGGTACCTTTATCCTCTACGGCAGCCACGTTGCCGCCATGGCTCCGGCCACCCATCTGGGATCGGCCACACCGGTGCAACTGGGCGGCCTGCCCGGCCAGGATTCACCAGACCCCCCTGCCCCTTCCGGAGCTCAGGACGCCCCGACTGACGAATCCCCATCATCGACATCGCCCGCCGATGCCAGCGATGCCACTGATGCAACGGAGACGCCCTCTGCCGATAAGCGCCGTGGCGACACCGCCATGGAGCGCAAGGTGTTGGAGGATGCGGTCAGTTACATCCGTGGTCTGGCAGAACGCCATGGCCGCAATGCCGACTGGGCCGAGCAGGCGGTGCGGGAGGCCGTCAATCTGGGGGCGAAGGAGGCATTGGAGCGCAATGTCATCGATGTGGTGGCAACGTCCCTGCCCGACCTGCTGACGCAGCTGGACGGTCGTACGGTGCAGATGGCTACCGGCCCACGCCAACTGGCCACGGCGGATCTGGCGCTGACCCGGGTGGAGCCGGATTGGCGCACCCGGCTGCTGGCGGTGATTACCGACCCCAACGTTGCCTATTTCCTGATGATCATCGGCTTCTACGGCATCATCTTCGAGATGTCCAACCCCGGGGCTCTGGTGCCCGGGGTGATCGGGGCAATCTGCCTGATTCTGGCGCTGTTCGCATTCCAAGTGCTGTCGGTGAACTACGCCGGACTGGCGCTGATTCTGCTTGGGCTTGCCTTTATCGTCGGTGAGGCCTTCATGCCCAGTTTTGGCATGCTGGGCATCGGGGGCGTCATCGCCTTTGTGGCGGGCTCGATCATCCTGATGGACGGCAGTCACAGCGAGATTTCGCTTCCGGCCATTGGTGGCACCGCTGCGGTGGCGGCGGGATTCATCCTGTGGACGGTAAGCCGGTTCCTGGGACTGCGCCGGCGTCGGCCGGTCAGTGGCCGGGAACAGCTGGTTACGGAGCACGCCCGGGCGCTGGAGGATTTTCAGCCCCGGGACCAGGGCTACGGCGGCCATGTGCAGCTCAGCGGTGAACGCTGGAACGCACTGAGTGAACGACCGGTGGCCGCCGGCGACGACCTGCGGGTGGTGGCACTTGAGGGGCTGACCGTCCGGGTCGAGGCCCCCTGAGGCAATGGCATAAGGAGGCAATATGCTTGGTGAGTTGATTCCCTACGTGGCACCCACGGTGGTGCTGTTGCTGATCATCGCCTCGGCGATCAAGATCCTGCCGGAGTATGAGCGGGGCGTGGTGTTCTTCCTGGGGCGGTTCCAGGGGGTGAAAGGACCGGGGCTGATCATCGTGATTCCCGGCATTCAGCAGATCGTGCGGGTGGACCTGCGGGTGATCACCCTGGATGTGCCCGGTCAGGATGTGATCTCCCGCGACAACGTCACCGTTCGGGTCAATGCCGTGCTGTATTTCCGGGTGGTGGACCCGGAGCGGGCCATTATCCGAGTGGAGAACTACGCCTCGGCCACCAGTCAGCTGGCGCAGACCACGCTACGGTCGGTGTTGGGCAAGCACGACCTTGACGAGATGCTGGCGGAGCGCGACAAGATGAACTCCGATATCCAGGAGATCATTGATGCCCAGACCGAGGAATGGGGAATCAAGGTGGTGAACGTGGAGATCAAGCACGTCGATCTCAACGAGTCCATGATCCGGGCGATTGCGCGTCAGGCGGAGGCAGAACGGGAACGTCGGGCCAAGGTGATTCACGCCGAAGGGGAGCTGCAGGCGTCCCGCAAGCTGGTGGAAGCGGCCCAGGTGATGGCAGCGGATTCGGGCGCGATGCAGTTGCGGTATTTGCAGACGCTGTCGGACATGAGCACCGGCAATGCGTCGACCATTGTGTTCCCACTGCCGCTGGATGTGCTGGCGGCGTTCCAGCGTGGCGATAGCGGTCCAGCAAAGCCATCGGAAGAAGACGGCGCCACCGGAGGATAACGGCGGCTGATACAAAAACAGCCCCGGGAAGCTCGCCAGACCGGTCGATTCAATCGCCGGTTGGGGCTTTCCGGGGCTGTTCCCAGGTAAGAGGCAGCTCTTACTTCTGGCTGGCGCGCTGCAGCATGCGACGCGCGCGCTCGTTGGCCTCGTCGGCAGAGCGCTGGGCAGCACGGGCTGCGGCCAGAGCTTCTTCCGCTGTCTGCTGGGCAGAGCGGGCAGCCGCGGCAGCGCTGTTGGCGGTGCTCATGGCGTTGCTGGCAGTCTGCTCGGCGGAGCTGGCGTTGGCAGCGGCTTCATCGATGGCGGCTTGGTCGGTGGTGGCGCAACCAGCAGTCAGAGCGGTGGCCAGTGCGAACCCTGCGATCGTCAACTTACGCATATCAATTCCTCTCATTGGTCGGGTTACTTCCTGAAATCTCGGAAGTCAGTATAGCCAACATCCAGTTGGTTCGTGCACAGGGGCTGCGACAACCGGAATCGTGAATCAGTGTAAAACACTCAAGGTTAAAATGTTAACTCAGTAACAACAAAAGTTTATCGGTGATGACAGCAACTTAATACCTTTCTGAAGCATTGATGACAGTGCGGTTAGCTGATCAGGGCAGGATATGGATGGGGGTGCCGTCCGCCACCAGTTGCCAGATCTCTTCCATTTCCTCATTGCTGACGGCAATGCAGCCGTCGGTCCAGTCCAGGCCAATGTAGGCAAACGCCAGATCGCCGGCATTGTTGGGCAGGCCGTGAATCATGATGCTGCCGCCCGGGTCCAGCCCCCAGGCTGCTGCCAGGCTGCGGTCTTCGTCGTTGGGGTAGGAAATGTGGATGGACTTGTAGAAGTCGCTGTTTTCGTTACGCCAGTCAAGGGTGTAGCGACCTTCGGGTGTTCGTTCGTCACCCTCGTAGAGCTTGTGACCAACGGGGTTGTCGCCCAGAGAAATGCGGTAGCTTCGAACCACGTCCGACCCCGCCATCAGGTACAGACGACGGTCTTCCTTGCGCACCAGTACCTGGCTCACCGTGGGTGCCGACGTCAGTGCAGCCGTCGTCAGCTCCGATGCCTGGCCTGACATCGGCGCCAAGAGTGTCAGTAGTAGTGCCCAGAGCGGGCTGAAAAGCAGGAATCCCGGACGCAAAGCCAATCCTTAACAATCAGTAATCTGTCTCCGGAACTTTTTATATCATAGAGAGAATGTCAGGGCGAAGATGGCGAAAGCGTCATTTTGTAATTTGCGGGTCCATTTTCAGCCCCACCTTGGTGACCTGATCGGCGTCCGTAGCCCGGGCTACCAGGATCACCGGTCCCAGGATCACCTTGTCGCCGACCACCGGGTGGCCTTTGGTTCGGCGGGCAAAGCACTCGGCCAGGGACAGCTCTGGCGGCAGCTCGTCGAACTCGATGCCATAGACCTGCTCCACATCGCCCAGCAGGGCGTCGCCATTGAGCACAAAATCGCCGAAGAAGGCCCGTTCCGCCAGGTGCTGGGGCGCGTGACGACCACTGAGGACCTTGCCCAGCTCGGTGAGTCGCTCCGGTTCTGAGAAAACCGCGACCACATCGCCGGAGGTCAGCTCCAGGTCGGGCGTCGGCGCGTGGCACAGGCGTTGCCGGAAAACCCCGGCGATCGCCGTGTTGGGAGGCAGTTTCAGCGCCGACAGTGGCCGGGGCTGCTGCCAGGCTTCGCCCCGTAGCGGGAACAGCATCAGCTCATGATCGCCGGCAGCGGCCACGTCCAGCGGCAGCCGTCGGTACGGGTCTTCACCCGCCGGCACTTCCAGCCGCAGCTTGCGGGCCAGCGGTGCCATGGTGGTGCCCTGTACGATCAGTGACACCAGGACCACAAAAAAGGCGATGTCGAACAGCCGCCAGGCTTCCGGCAGGTCTGCCATCACCGGGAACAGCGCCAGCACGATGGGGACCGCCCCCCGCAAACCCACCCAACTGATGAAGCCCAGTTCACGGCGGTTAAAGCCGAACGGCCACAGTGTGGCCATCACCGCCAGCGGACGAATCACAAAGATCAGTGCCAGTGACAGCACCAGACCGCCGCCAGCCAGGGGCAGCAGTTCCGAAGGGTTGACCAGCAGGCCCAGAATCAGGAACAGGCACAGCTGGGCGAGCCAGGCCAGACCGTCGTGAACCTGCAGGATCATCGGCATCATCCGCACCGGTTTGTTGCCGAGAATCACGCCGGCCAGGTAGATCGCCAGGAAGCCGCTGCCATCCAGCGCCAGGGTGGCGGCAAACACCGTCATGCCGGAGGCGGCCACCAGCAGCGGATACAGCGATGGCGTCAGGCGCATGGCGTTGGTGACAGCCACCATCAGGTAACCGCCGGCCACGCCCATCAAGGCGCCGATGCCAAACTGCTGGACCAGAATCAGCAGGGCCTGGCCAACGCTGCCACTGTCGGGTGCCGACGCCAGGGTCACCAGCATAATGGTGAGAAAGATGGCCATTGGGTCGTTGCTGCCGGATTCGATTTCCAGCGTTGCACTGACCCGTTCGTTGAGGTGCAGACCACGTCCCTGTAACAGCGAAAACACCGCGGCGGCGTCGGTGGAGGAGATGATGGCACCCAGCAGCAGTGCGGCAATCCAGTGCAGGCCGAACACCCAGTGGGCGACCAGAGCGGCGCCGACGGCGGTAATCGATACCCCGACGGTGGCCAGCATCAGCGCCGGTCGCAAACCGACCCGAAAGGTATCCGCGCGGGTGCGCATACCGCCGTCCAGCAGAATCACCGCCAGCGCCAGATTGCCCACCAGGAACGCCAGCTCGAAGTTGTCAAAACGGATGCCTCCGGCGCCGTCTTCGCCCATCAGCATGCCAACGATGAGGAATATCAGTAGCACTGGCATCCCCAGTCTGGCCGACAGGGGGCTGAGAACGATGCTGATCACCAGCATCAGGGCACCAATGAGGATCAATAGGGAATCCATGCCGTCTCCGGTGGTTGGCAGGCCTGCGGCGTGACAACGCATCCGCCGGGCTCGGTAGACCTCTGATGATACCAAACCGGCCAGGAGCCGCTAAGTGCCTGAGGGGTAATCCCTTACGGACTCTGTGGCCATCACCCCGGGTGGGACGAACGGTGGCTGATCTCCGAGCAGACGATGCGGTCACGACCGCTACGCTTGGCCCGGTAGAGCAGGTTGTCCAGGCGCTTGAAAGCGGTGTCCATCGACTCTGTGGCGTTCACCTCAGTGACACTGAAGCTGGCGGTGATGCGGCCGACGAATGGCATCGGGCTGGCCTTGAGCTTGCGCTGCAAGGACTGAGCCAGGGTGCGGGCGCCCTGCAGATCGGTGTCTTCGCACACCACCAGAAACTCCTCGCCGCCCAGACGGTAGACCATGTCGGTGTTGCGGACTTCGTGGTTGAGCAGCCAGCTCAGACGCACCAGTACTTCGTCGCCGGCATCATGGCCATGGGTGTCGTTGATCACCTTGAAATGATCGATATCGAGCATGATCAGCGACAGTGGAATCCCGGTTCGTCGGTAACGGGCAATGGCCTGCTGCCACTGGGTGTGCAGGTGACGGCGATTGAAGGCCTTGGTCAGGGGGTCCACCGTAGCCTGCTCGCGGAGCTGGAGTTCCAGTTGTTTGAGGTTGGTGATGTCGCTGATGTGGCCATTCCAGACAGTGCAGCCGTCATCCGGCTGGTGCGGTCGGGACTCTCCCAGCAACCAGCGGATACCATGTTCAGGCAATTGCACCCGGAACTCGTGCACCCAGGGGGTGAGCTGTTGCCGGGATTTCCGAAGGGACTGGAAGCAGGCGGCCCGGTCGTCTTGATGGATACGTTCGAACAGCAGTTCAACACTGTTCTGGACCTGGTCCACCGTCAGCTCGAACGCCCGTTCCACGCCCTGGCTGATGAACGGGAAGCAGCTGCTGTTATCGGGACGCATCAGGAATTGGAAAATCACCCCGGGGACTTCGGCCGACAGGTCCCGTAGCAGATGGTCGCTGTGCTCCAGAGCTTTACGGGTGCGGACATAGTCGCTGAGGTCAACGCCAACGCTGAGGTAACCCAGCACCTCACCGGTGCCATTGCAGATGGTGGAGAAGGTGAGCTGGACCTGGCGGCGTTCGCCGTTGCGGTGCTGGTATTCCCAGTGCTGGGAATTGTACAGCCCGGCCTCAATGGCCGCGGGGTAGAGTTGGCGTTCGTCTATGGTACGGCCCAGTTGCTGGCTCAGGCGCTGATGCCACTGCTCGAGGTCATCCGCCGGGTGAAGGCGGGTCATCGGAGTCCGGCCTTCCATTTCCTCAGCCCGGAACCCCAGCATTTTCTCGGCGCCGGCACTGAACAGGGTAATGATGCCGTCGGTGTCGGTGGCGATCACGGCGACATCCTGAGCGGACGCCAGCAGGCCATTGCGGTAAGCGTTGGCTTCCTCCAGCGCTTCGGTGCGCTGGCGCACCAGTCGCTCAGCCCTCCGCCGCTGAAACAGCAACAACGCCAGATAGCCTGCCACCAGCGTGGCGCCGACCGAGCCGATGGCGAATACCACCAGTGCAGTGGGGCCGGCGCGCCAGGCCTCCGGTTGCGCTGGCGTGGCGGTGAGTCTCAGCGTGCGATCGGCCAGCTCCAGCTCCTGGCTGAACTGGATCTCTGACGGCAGGCTGTGCTCATCGGTAGCGTAGAGCAGGCCAGGGCTTTCCCGTTCACTGATGTCGGTTACTGACAGGTCGATGACCTGCCGCTCACTGGTGGCGGTGGGGGCGAGTGAATCCGGCCGGGTGACACTGCCAACCAGGCTGGCCAGTCGCAGTTGCAGATAGGCGAACCCCCGCAGGGTGCCGAAGTGGCGTTCGGTTACGGCTTCGCCCGTGGCGGGATGGAATACCGGTGCCAGCAGCATGATGGCTGCTTCCCGGTTACCGGCGGTTGTGGCCGGCTGCGGTAGAACCACCGTGGCGCCGGTGATCAGTGCCCGGTCCATCGCCCGTTGGCGTCCGGGCGCCTGGCGGATGTCCTCGCCCACGCGGTCGGATTCCAGCAGGGTGCTGAGGTAGGTGACCGGATACAGTCGCAAACGGTCTTCCTCATCCGACGGGGTGAAGGGTGTTAGCCGGAACGCCGGCCCGTATTCCAGTTCCATCCGGGCGAGGTAGGTGTCGACAGCGGAGCGTGGCAGATTTTCCACCCAGCCGGCGGCCCGTTCGATGCCTTCCGGCGAGTGGCTGAAGTCGTAGAAGCGCTGTCGGGTCAGTTGGGTGTCGAGGTGAATGTAGCGGCGAAGCTGCTCCAGTTCCCGCATTTGACTGTGGAAGCGCTGTTCCACCAATTGAATACGGTGCTGGGCCACTTGGGCAAAGCGGGAGGTCGCCAGGCGGGCTTCTGCTTCTTCTACCCGTTGGGTCAGGTAGGCGGTGAGCAGCAAGCCGACAGCGAAGACAAGAACAACAGGCCATCCATAGGTGAAGAGCTCCCGGTTGACGCGAGTGAGGATCACTGCAACCACTCCCCGGAAATGGCGACTGTTGTCAGTATTGCACAACAACCACCCGCCTGCCGTCGCCCAGGCAGACAACGTCCTTGCCAGATTGTGCCCCGGCTGACTATAGTCTCGCCAGAGCCTCCCAGATGCGGGTGTAGTTCAATGGTAGAACGGCAGCTTCCCAAGCTGCATACGAGGGTTCGATTCCCTTCACCCGCTCCATAACCCGTTATGGGGTGCTCGGAGAGTGATGACGGCGTTAGCGGCGTCGCCTGCTACCCTGACGCCAGCCTTGTGGCCCTTCGCTGTAAAAACGCCTGTCCAGAGCCTCTATGGCGATCGTATTCAACCTACCTCCAGGTCCGGCGCTAGCTGAAAAACACATCGGAAAAATACCGGTTATCGGTGACGGCCGTCATCCGCACCATCGAATCCAGCGTGATTTCCCGCTCACCGACATGGGTTTTCAGGTACAGGCAATGCTGTCTTAACTGGTTGTAGCGGGTATCGAGGGCGACACCTTCGGTCCATTCGCCACTGGCCAGCAACAAGCGGACCCGCAGGCCGAAGGTGCAGGCTATCTCGATATAGTCGTGCTGGTCACAGTTCATACTGTCTCTGGCGCACCTCTCTTTGTGTTCAACGGCTTTTACACGTTGGTTTAGCCCGGCCCGGATACGATTCCCCAGTCTCTCTGGCCAGATTCTTCGGCAACCGCGCCACCGCCACCGTCGCCACCACCAGCATCGCCGAAGATACCCACAGGCAGGCCTCCAGGCCGTAGGCCTGGTACATCCAGCCCGACAGCACCGTGCCCAGCAGACGGCCCATGGCGTTGGACATGTAGTAGAACCCCACGTCGAGAGAGACGCCGTCGGCGCGGGCCAGGCTGACAATCAGATAGCTGTGCAGGGAGGAGTTGATGGCGAACACGGCGCCGAACAACAACAGGCCGCCCACCAGTACGATCTGATCCTGCCCGCCATGGCCCAGCCCCAGCGCGATGGCGGCTGGCAGGCCCGCCAGCAGCATGGCCCAGATAACGGCAACACGCCGCTGCGGCAGGCCCTGGGCGGTTCGGCGGGTCAGCGTCGGGGCCAGGGTCTGGATAGCGCCGTAGCCGATGACCCACAACGCCATGAAGCCACCCACCTGCCAGAAATCCCAGCCAAACCCGGTGTGGAGGTACACCGGCAACGCCACCACAAACCAGATGTCGCGGGCGCCGAACAGAAACAGGCGGGCGAACGACAACACATTGATGGCCCGGCTGCTGGAAAACACATCGGTGAACTTGGGCTTGGCTTTGCTGCGGCCCAGTTCCTGGGACAACAGCACCAGGCTGGCGAGCCATACCAACATCAGCGCGGTAGCCATGGCGATGACCGCACCCTGAAAACCGGTTGCCACCAGCAGGGCGCCCCCCAGGAAAAAGCCGATGCCCTTGAGGGTGTTCTTGGAGCCGGTGAGGATGGCCACCCAGCGGTACAGCTTGCCCTGTTCCGACCCGGGCACCAGCAGCTTGATGCCGCTCTTGGCGGACATCTTGTTGAGGTCCTTGGCGATGCCGGACAGCGCCTGGGCCGCCATCACCCAGGGCACCGTCAGCATGGTAGCCGGCACCGCCAGCATGCCCAGGGCAAGCACCTGCAGCAGCAGGCCGATGTTCATGGTGCGGTTGAGGCCCAGCCGGGCCCCCAGGTAACCGCCCACGAGATTGGTCACCACACCGAAGAACTCGTAGAACACGAACAGCAGGGCAATGGCCAGAGGTGAGTAGCCCAACTGGTGAAAGTGCAGCACCACCAGCATTCGCAGGGCGCCATCGGTGAGGGTGAAGGCCCAGTAGTTACCGGTGATAACCAGGTACTGGCGGATGGCGGCATTCATCTCAGGCAGCACCCACCTTGCGCATCAGCTCAACGGTGCGGTTGGCGTAGCCCCATTCGTTGTCGTACCAGGCGTAAAGTTTCACCTGGGTGCCGTTGACCACCAGGGTGGAGAGGGCATCGATGATCGCGGAGCGTGGGTCCGTGCGGTAGTCGATGGACACCAGCGGGCGTTCTTCATAGCCGAGAATGCCCGCCAGTTCGCCTTCGGCGGCTTCCTGCAGCAGGCGATTGACGGTGTCGCGATCGGTCGCTGTCTCCACCTCGAACACGCAGTCGGTGAGAGAGGCGTTGGTCAGGGGCACCCGCACCGCGTGGCCATCAATCCGTCCCCTGAGTTCCGGGAAGATCTCCACGATGGCGGTGGCCGAGCCGGTGGAGGTGGGAATCAGCGAACTGCCACAGGCGCGGGCGCGGCGCAGGTCCTTGTGGGGGGCGTCGACAATGGTCTGGGTGTTGGTGAGGCTGTGAATGGTGGTGATGGTGCCGTGGCGGATGCCCAGCTTGTCGTGGATCACCTTGACCACCGGAGCCAGGCAGTTGGTGGTGCAGGACGCTGCCGTCACGATGCGGTGGCTGGCGGGATCGAACTCGTGGTCGTTCACCCCCATCACCAGGTTCTTGGCGCCCGCTTCCTTGACCGGAGCCGACACCACCACCCGTTTAACGCCCTGGTCCAGGTAGCCGTTCAGGCGCTCCACGGTTTTCATTTTGCCACTGGCCTCGATCACCACGTCGCAGCCGGACCAGTCGGTATCGGCAATCGCCGTATGGTGGCTGACCGGAATTCGGTGCTGGCCGATCACCAGCCCCTGGTCATCGCTGTCAGCCTGATGCTGCCAGCGCCCGTGGACACTGTCGAAGTTCAGCAGGTGAGCCAGGTGGCCGGCGCTGGCGCCGGGGTCGTTGATGGCGACAAACTCGACATCCGGCCAGTCGTAGGCGGCGCGCAGCGCCAGGCGGCCAATGCGGCCAAATCCGTTAATACCGACTTTGAGTGTGGTCATTGTCAGAGCTCCTGGATTCGTTAAAGGTTGGTGAGGATGGCCTGTTCCCGGTTAAAGGTGTCGGGCTGGGTTTCCGAGTATCGACAGGTCAGCTGTTCGGTGTGAGGCCGCAGTAACCAGGTAAACCGGACCAGCTCCTGCATGACATCAACAATGCGTTCATAGAACGCCGAAGGCAGCATCCGGCCGGCTTCATCAAATTCCTGATAAGCCTTGGGTACACTGGATTGGTTTGGGATGGTGACCATCCGCATCCAGCGCCCTAGCTGTCGTAGGGTGTTGACCGCATTGAAGCTTTGGGAGCCTCCCGAGACCTGCATTACGGCCAGGGTTCTACCCTGGGTGGGGCGAATGCCGCCCATTGACAGGGGTAAGTGATCAATCTGTGCCTTCATCACGCTGGTGATCTGGCCATGGCGTTCAGGGCTGCACCAGACCTGGCCCTCCGACCATAGAGACAGTTCGCGTAGCTCCTGCACAGCCGGGTGATCATCGTTCTCGATCTGGTCAGGCAATGGCAGATCGCTTGGATCGAAGATGCGGGTTTCCGCCCCTAGCAGGTTGAGTATTCGGGCCGCTTCCTCTACCACCAGGCGTGAATAGGAGCGGGCTCGTAAGGACCCATAGAGTAACAAGACACGAGGTGGATGATCCGGTCCTCCGGGCAAGGCGGGAATGGACAGATCCAAACGACTCATGTCGAGGTTGGGACAGTGGTTTGGTGCCGCCAAGGGGAATAGGCGTGTCATGACGTTGCCTCCAAAGGCGTGGGTTC
Source organism: Marinobacter sp. CA1 (assembly GCF_020546665.1). NCBI lineage: Bacteria > Pseudomonadati > Pseudomonadota > Gammaproteobacteria > Pseudomonadales > Marinobacteraceae > Marinobacter > Marinobacter sp. CA1. The sequence continues at coordinate 4,369,551 of NZ_CP071785.1, read as the reverse complement.
AGGAAACCAGTGCCGTGTCCGATTGGCGAAGGCCACCAGCGACAGCATCACCGGGACTTCCACCAGCACTCCCACCACGGTGGCGAGGGCGGCGCCGGAGGTGAGCCCGAACAGGCTGATGGCGACAGCCACGGCGAGCTCAAAGAAGTTGGATGTGCCGATCAGCCCGGCCGGAGCGGCGATGTTGTGGGGCAGCTTCAGGGTGCGTGCGAGGCCGTAAGCGATAAAGAAGATGCCGTAGCTCTGGATCAGCAGCGGGATCGCAATCAGCCCGATGGCCTGGGGTTGCTCGAGGATGCGATCAGCCTGGAGCCCGAACAGCAGCGCCACCGTCGCCAGCAGCCCGAGGATGGTAGTGGGCTTGCTGTGGGCGAGCCAGCGGTCCAGCCGGTCACGCCCCTGCGCCAGCAGGTAGCGCCGGGTGAGTACGCCGGCGATCAGCGGCAACACCACGTACAGGGTGACGGACAGCAGCAGGGTGTCCCAGGGTACAGTGACGTCGGACAGCCCCAGCAGCAGCGAGGCGAGGGGGGCGAAGGCAAAGATCATGATGAGGTCGTTGATTGATACCTGAACCAGGGTATAACTGGCGTTGCCCCGGGTTAGGTGGCTCCACACGAACACCATGGCGGTGCAGGGGGCCACCCCCAACAGGATCATGCCGGCGATGTATTCGTTGGCTGTTTCCGGCGCCACCCAGTCGGCAAAGAACACCCGGAAAAACAGCCAGCCCAAGGCCGCCATGGTGAACGGCTTGACCAGCCAGTTGATCAACAGCGTCAGCCACAGCCCCCGGGGCTCCCGCCGAACGTCCCGCAGCGCGGCGAAGTCCACCTGGACCATCATCGGGTAGATCATCGCCCAGATGAACACCGCCACCACCAGGTTCACCTGGGCCCAGGTGAATGCAGCAACAGCCTCGAACAGGCCCGGGAACAGATGACCGGCGGTCACCCCCAAAATGATCGCCAGCCCGACCCAGACACTGAGAAATCGTTCAAACAGTCCCATGGTTGTGCTCCTACTGGCAGGCCGTACGGGCGGGGCGATTGGGCATGGCGTCGAGGCGCTGGGTCATGGGCGCCAGGACGCTGGTGTTTTCTGCAGCGGCGGCGTGCAGGGTGGTCAATAGCCAGTCCGGCAGTGCTGGATGCAGGCGGTAGTAAATCCACTGCCCCCGCCGTTCATCCTCCACCAGCGCCTGTTCCCGCAACTGGGCGAGAAATCGGCTGATTCGCGGCTGGGACAGTTCCATGGCTGCAGTCAGTTCGCAGACACACAGCTCTTCATAAAGCTGGATCAACAACAGCGCCGCCAGCCGGTTGTCATCCCCCAGAGCCTTGAACACGCCGGCAGGCGGGTAATGAATAGGGCGGTGACTGTCTTTCTGGTGGACCAGCACAAACAGGCTGATTCGTTCCCGCAGTTCTTTCATCACCAGCGCAAACCCCGAGGGCCGGTTACCGGGTACCGGGTCCGGGAAGTCCCAGGCAATCATCTGTCCCATCGACGCCATCGGCTGGCACTCTCGTGAGGCCTTGTCACACAGGGTGATGACGTAATCCCAGTGCTCCTGGCTGACCTCACTGATCGATTTGGCCCGCAGCTCGGTGCTGTCGATGCCAGCGTCCGACAGGCACTGCAGCGCCAGGGGGTGAGGGGTGGTCGGTGCGGTGCCAGCGCTGGCGACGATGAACTGATCACCGGCGATGGATCTCAGCAGGGCCTCTGCCATCTGCGAGCGTGCGCTGTTGGCGGTGCAGACAAAGAGTACCCGTCGCTTTTTGCTCATGTCTTAATCCAAATATGCCAGAAAATTAATATGCCGATTATATTATATCCTCATGCGGAAAAAAGGAACCCTGAGTCGATAACGCCGGTGAGGCCGGGGCGATAGGGTGTCAGCGACAGAATTGCTGGCGCGGGGAGAGCGGAAGTGGAGCGGGAGAGTGCTCGAAGACGGGGCGGGTTATGCCCCTGCCGGCGGGCACCGGCAGGGTTGAGGGTGATCAGAAGTGAAAGCCGATCCCGGCGGTAAACAGGTCCAGGTCGTACTCGTCCTGCAGGTCGGAGTCGATGTTCATCATCCGGCGGTAGCGCACCTGCGCCTGTAGCTGGTCGGTGAACTGGTAACTCACGCCCACGCCGAACATGGGGACCGTCTCGCTGTCGTCTGCGCTGCTACGGGTGGACTGGGAATCCACCACCGTGCCGGAGTTGTCGAACGTCTGGCCCTCGGCACGGGCGCTGCCGTCCTGGTCCAGACGGATCAGCCCGGCGCTGCCTTCCAGGGCCAGGTTGTTGATAGGCCAGCGGCCAATGGCCTGCAGGGCCAGACCACTGAGTTCCAGCCGCTCCTCGATGGTGCGCTCGCGGTCAAAACCGTCGACGGTATCCTGGGTGTCGGAGCGGGCGCTGTATTCGCCCAGGTCCATGTAGGCCAGCTCTACCGCAAAGTGGTTGTTCAGGCGGTAGCCGCCGCCAAGGCTCAGGGCCGTGTCGGTGTCATCGTCGTCCAGGCTGGCGGTGCCGCCGGCATCAATGACGGACTGGTTGAAGGCCTTGAAGTCGTTCAGATCGAAATCACCCCGAGCCTGGCCAGCTTCCAGCACCAGGTAAGGGCCAGCCTGGGCCGTGCCCGCCAGCAGCAAGGTGGACATCGCGAGAATGGAAAGTTTCATGGGGTTCGTCCTGTTTTCATTAGTTGTTTCCTGGCCTGTGTCCGGGCCGATGTTTCTAAACATAGCTGTTATCCAAGGTTAAACCAGTCGAAGTAGGTGTCCATCGGCAGGCCATCGAAGGCTCCTGGTGGCGTCGGCGGTTCGGGCTCAGGCTCCGGTACTGGCGCACGAAAGCCCGGTGCTCCCGGATCGGTGATCACGCCGTTGACCTGCCCGTCGTCATCGAACTGGCCGCCATCCTCAATGGTGAAGGTGAGCAGCAGGCGGTCGTTGACCTGACTGACACTGCCACCGTAGGCCTCGCTGGCGAGGTTGGCCCAGTCACCGTTGCTGTCCTGCTTCCAGTAGCCGTTGATGTTGAGATCGCCATTGAGGTACAGCTCAAACGTGGCGCTGTCACTGCCTTGTTCCAGCTCGGCACCGAAGCTCAGCAGCCCCAGGGGCATCTCCAGGTCGTCTGGCCGGTCTTCCGGGGCATTCAGTTGCACCAGGTCCTTGAGGGCACTTTCGGCGCTGACGGCGGCCAGGGTGAGATAGATCTCCGGTACCCCGTCGGGATCGGATTCGGCACGGTCCGATTTCAGGAAAATCAGTGAGGCAACGTTGCCTTGCTCAGAGTCGGCGATGCCATCACCATTGCCATCCCCCACGCCATCGCCATTGAGGGAGGGCACGTCGGCTTCCTCGTCCTGGGGAATGCCATCGCCATCGGTGTCCGGTTCGGGATCTGGCTCCGGATCAGGATCAGGCTCGGGGTTGGGCTCTGGTTCCGGATCAGGCGTGGGTGGGGGTGGTGGAGGCGGCGGTGGGTTGCCCACGTTCAGGGTTACGGCGTGGCTGTTGACCGAATCCTCGCTGCCATCGTTCACCGTAAAGTCGAAGCTGGCGTAACCGGTGCCACTGCCTCCAGAGGCGGGCCTGAACACCAGTTCGCCAGCATTGAGCTGGGCCAGGGATATGTCGGTGTCTGCAACAGTAATCGCCGTACCGTTGAGCATCAGGCTGCCGGCGGTCGGCAGGGTCTTTACAGTGATGTGGCTGAGGGTGTCACCATCGGCATCACTGAAACCGAAATCCGCGGCGGTAAAGGTATAGCCTCCGTTGTATGGCACTGACTCGACGGTATCGCTGGCGGTAGGAGCGGTGTTGAGGGTCGCGGTGATGCCATTGCCGCTCAGGTCCGCAACCGTGACGGCCGCAGCAGCACCTGCAGCCCAGTCTTCATTGGCAACCAGGTTGTAGCTGGTATTGTCGGTGGCTGCGGTGCCGTCTTTGTTGATCAGTGTCGCCAGGGCCGTGCGGTCAGCTGTGTTAAGGGTCACGCTGAATGAGGTGGCGGAGGTGATGTCGACCGAGCCACTGGTTAGTGCGCGGCTTTGGCCACCTTCACCAACAATCGATAGCTGACTGACATTGATGTCGTTATTGGCGCCACTCAGCTGAACAAAGTTGGTGCCGGTTACCGTCAGTACTCCTGTGGGGCCATGGTAGGTGGCTGAAGTAATGGTGGGTGTCTGCACATTGCTGACGGTGATGCCATTGCCGGTCAGGTCCGCGATGGTTACCGTTGCGTCGGCTCCCAGGGCCCAGTCTTCGGCGGCCGCCAGATTGTAGGTGGTGCCACCAGTGGCTGCGGTGCCGGCGCTGTTCAGAATCAGCCCCAGGGCTTCGCGGTCTGCCGCACTCAGGGTCAGGGTGAAACTGGTGTCTGAGGTAATTTCCACATCCGAGGTATCGCTCAAAGTGTGGGTGATACCGCCTTCGCCCGTCAGGGTCAGCATCGAGGCATCTATATCAGCACTGCCATCCCGCTTTGACAGATGCGTACCGGTGACGGCCAGGGTGCCGGTGCTGGCATCGTAAGTCGCACTGACGAGTGTTGGCACCGGGACGTCAGAGACCGTGACGGGGTTGCTGAGGTCCGACGTGTCTCCGGAGAGGACATTGGTGTTCCAGTCGTCCGCTGCGCTGAGGTTAAAGGTACTGCCGCCAGTGGAGGTGGTGCCGTCTTTGTTGAGGATCTGGGCCACGGCCGCCTGATCAGCGGTACTCAGGTTCAAAGTGAAGCCGGAGATGGATGTGCGTTCGACATCGGCGGTGTCTGTCAGGGTGTGGGTCGTACCACCCTCACCGCTGAGGGTAAAGGCTGAGGCATCAATGTCCGCGCCGCCGCCGTTGGCCTGGATGTTGGCTCCGGTGATCACCAGGGTGCCAGCAGTGGCGTTGTAGCTGGCGGTCGCAATGCTGGGAGCAACCTGCACCGTGACCCCATTGCCGGTTGTGTCGGCGATGTCTGGCGAGCTGGCGGCACCGGTCAGCCAGTTGTCAGCCAGCGCAATGTTATAGGTTGTGCCTCCGCTAGAGGTGCTGCCGGCCTGGTCCAGCAGTGTGTCCACGTTGGTTTTATCAGCACCACTCAGTGTCAGGGTGAAGCTGGTGTCCGAACTGATCTCCACGTCGCTGGCACTGGTGAGTGTGTAGGCGCCGCCTTCGCCTGTCAGGGTGATGGTAGAGATGTCGACATCATTTGCTGCGCCGGTTCGATGGACAAAGTTGGTCCCGGTCACGGTAAGAACGCCACTGTCAGAATCGTAGGTCGCAGCGGTGATGGTGGGCAGACTGACATTGGAGACAGTGATTGCGTTGCCGGTGGCGTCGGCAATGTCATTGCTGGCGGGGGCACCGGTCATCCAGTTGTCCTGCGCCGCCAGGTTGTAGGTGGTGTTGTCGTCTGATGTGGTGCCGTTTTTGTTCAGCAGGCCTCGCACGTGAAGCAGGTCCGTGGTATTCAGTGCCACCGTCGCCTGAGTGGCTGAGGTGATGTCCACATCCGTACTGGTCAGGGCGTAGCTAACACCGTCTTCACCAAAGATTTCCAACGTGGAAACGTCAATGTCATTGTTGGGGCCGGTTGCTGACACAAAGTTGGTCCCGGTCAGCACCAGTTGGCCGTTGCTCCAGTCAAAGGTGGCGCTGGTCAGTGTGGGCGGGGTGTAGTTGGAAACGGTAACGCCATTGCCGGTGGTGTCGGCCACGGTCACGGCAGCATCCGCCCCTGCGGCCCAGTCTTCCGCTGCGGCGAGGTTGTAGGTTGTGCCGCTGCTGGCAGATGTGGTGCCGTCCTTGTTCAGCAGGCTTTCAACAGCGCTGATGTCAGCGCCCGAAAGAGTGACTGAGAACGACGTTCCGTCAGTAATCTCGACATCACTGGAGGATGTCAGGGTATAGGTTGCCCCGCCTTCACCGGTAAACGTCAGTTTGCTGACGTCAATGTCGTTGGCTGCCCCGGACGCCTTCAGGAAACCGGTACCAGTGACCACCAGCGTGTTGGTGCTGTAGTCGTAGGTCGCAGATGAGATTGTGGGGGCTGCGACGTTGGAGACCGTCACGCCGTTGGCGTCGGTATCGGCGGTGGCTGCGCTGTCAGCAATAAAACCCGCTGCGCCGTCGAGGTCGAATGCCGTGCCGTCGGTGGCGTTGGTGCCGTCCTTGTTCAGAATCTGGTTGATGGCAGCCTTGTCGGTTGCCGATAGTAACAGGGTGAACTGGGTTGCTGAGTCGATCTCAACATCGGCAGTATCCGTCAGAGTATAGGTCTCACCACCTTCACCGGTGAGGGTGAACCTGGAGGCATCGACATCATTTGCGGCGCCGGCTGTGGCGGTAAAGTCTGTGCCGGTAACGACCAGTGAGCCGGTGCTGGCATTGTAGGTGGCGTTGGTGAGGGTTGGCGCACTCGATGTCGTTGTGGTGGTGATGTCGAAGACAATGGATTGCACCGTGGTGGTGTTCGAGAAAACCGCCCCATTCAATCCTTCCAGGGTTATTGAATTTGACGTGAAGCTCGCGGTAACAGTCCCTTCCAAACTGTCTGCTGTGGATTCCGCTGAGTTTAAGGTCACAGCGGTGATTTGATCTAAACTGCCTCCAGAAAAATTGAAATTGATCTCGTCGATGTTAATGAACGTGCCATTCCTGCCGGCGATAGTAATCTGCCCTGCATCAATATCGGCATATAGGTTTTCTACGCTGGGACTGAGGTTGAACTCGACATCGTAGGTGGCAGACGCACCGGTTAGATCGTCATCTGAGTCGACGACAACGGTGCTTGTGGCCAACTCCACTTGCTCGACTGTTGCACCATCAAGCGTCAGCCGGTAATTGTAGTCGTCACTCATCGAGAACGTAGGAGCTTCAACCTGCCCAACGGAAGCTTCGAGAACCCAGTCGCCATTCAACTGATCTGAGCCGGTCAGGTTTTCTGAGGCGGCAATGTCGGCTTTGGTCCAGCGGGCCAGCTCTTCAATAAAAGATTTGCCAACGTCACCCGCGGCGACTTCACACCCGTAAAGCAGGATGTCTCCGTTCTCGGTCAAACGGTCGCCAATCGCGGCCATGGCCTTTTGATACTGGGGTAGGGACTCTGAAGTCAGAGTCTCCTTCCCCAGAACCAAGGCGCCTTCTTTGCCGTGAGACAGCAGGTGAATCGCCTCCAACTGCCGATAATCGGCAAGTTGGCCTGCCAATTCCTCCAAGCCCTCGCCGGCCGCGAGAATCAAGTACTCCGCGCCTGGTGGGAGGCCCGCTATCAGGGCTTCGATGTCTGGCGTGGCGCTGTCAATGACAAACAGCTGGTTGGTGGTACCTTGATTATTGGCCATGGCTTCCTCGATTGGGCTGTGGCGGCTTTTGGGGCGGGATAGAGGAGAGCGTGTTTCCATGCTCAAGGTAGGCTCTTCCCTGTAATGATTGATTACAGACTAGAAAGTCCTGATTAGATAGCCAAATAAACGTTTTGACCTCGGAGTTGTTGCAAATGTCTGGCGAATATCGAATCTATCCCATATCGAACCAGTCGAAGTAGTCGTTTACCGGCAGGCCATCGAAGGCTCCTGGCGGCGTCGGCGGTTCGGGCTCAGGTTCCGGTTCCGGAGCACGGAAGCCCGGTGCCCCGGGGTCGGTGATCACGCCGTTGACCTGGCCGTCGTCATCGAACTGGCCGCCATCCTCAATGGTGAAGGTGAGCAGCAGGCGGTCGTTAACCTGACTGACACTGCCACCGTAGGCCTCGCTGGCGAGGTTGACCCAGTCACCGTCGCTGTCCTGCTTCCAGTAGCCGTTGATGTTGAGATCGCCGTTGAGGTACAGCTCAAATGTGGCGCTGTCACTGCCTTGTTCCAGCTCGGCACCGAAGCTCAGCAGCCCCAGGGGCATCTCCAGGTCGTCAGGCCGGTCTTCCAGGGCATTCAGTTGCACTAGGTCCTTGAGGGCACTTTCGGCGCTGACGGCGGCCAGGGTGAGGTAGATCTCCGGTACCCCATCGGGATCGGATTCGGCACGGTCCGATTCCAGGAAAATCAGTGAGGCAACGTTGCCCTGCTCGGTATCGGCGATGCCATCGCCATTGCCATCCCCCACGCCGTCACCATTGAGGGAGGGCACGCCGGCCTCTTCGTCCTGAGGAACGCCATCGCCGTCGCTGTCCGGATCGGGTTGTGGCTCCGGCTCCGGCTCCGGCTCGGGGTCAGGGTCGGGCTCTGGTTCAGGGTCGGGTTCCGGTTCCGGATCGGGTGTTGGGGGCGGCGGTGGCGGCGGCGGGGTACCCACGTCCAGAGTCAGGGTATTGCTGCCGGCGGCATCCACGGTGCCGTCGTTGACGGTGAACACCAGGCTGGCGTAGCCGTTGCCGGAGGCGCCGCTGGCGGGGCTGTACACCAGCTTGCCACCGGAGAGATCCATGGCGGAGATGGTATCGCCATTGTTCACTGGGTTGCCATCCAGAGTCAGGCTGCCGCTGGTGGGCACGGTGTTGATGGTGACGTGGTGCAGGGTGTCGCCATCCACATCACTGAAGCCGAAGTCGGCGAGGGCGAAGGTGTGGCTGCCGTTGTAGCGGATGCTGAGGTTATCGTCGCTGGCGGTCGGTGCCGTATTGGGTGGGATTGCTACGTCGACGGTGATGTTGTTGAGAGCGATGTAGCCCGCGCCGTCTTCGAACACAATACGCACCTCATCGACCGCCTCGAAGCCTGTCGACGGTGTGATGGCAACACTCTTGCGGTTGTTATCGCCATTAGAGGTAAAGGTCTGTGAGCCGACCTGCACGTTATCCCGATAGCCAATGACCGTGACGTTCTCGCCCTGTCGCGGGTAGCTGCCCCAGTCGTAGAAATCGAAAGATTGCAGCTGGAATTCGGCGCCATCCGCGCTCTGGATGGCCATGCCTGCCCATTCGCCACTATGGTTGTCCCAGTCAATGGTGACACCGTGGAAGCCATCGTCAGCGTAGAACGTATCGGCGCCATACCAGTTGATATGGTCCAGTTTGGTGCCCGCGGCATCGCTGATGTTGAATATCTGTAGTTCCATGCCTGGGAAGTCGGTACTGCCTCCCTCGCCATCGACGGCCATGGCCTGAGCATCCCAGCCACTCTCATCGGCGCTGAAGGTCAGGGTGGTTGCCAGCACCCCAGCGTAGCCGGGAATTGATAAAGCCTGTGCGCTGTGCGGCCCCGTGGACTGGTCCAGAATCCAGTTTCCGCCCAGTGTGCTGTGACCAATGGCCGTGCTGGAGGCGGATACGGTCGTGCCCAGAAGGTTGCCCAGGCGAGCCAAAAGCTCTTGACCCTGCGGGCCTGAAGCGGTGTGGCAGCTGTACAGCAGGATCGCCTCTTCAACGCAGGCGCCTAACCGCTGTAGCGAAGGCGCAAGGGCATCAATATTTGCTGGCGAAATCAGGGTGTTGCCCAGCCGGACCTGCCCCGGCTCACCGTGGCAGAGGACGTGCAACGCATCAATCTGGCCAAGGTTTTCCAGCCGCTGGACCAGTGACGGCAGGCTGGCCTCATCCTGGGTCAGAATGAGGGTGGTGTGTCCCAACTGATGGGCGGCGTTGACCAGTGTCTGTGCATCGGCCAACGCCGGATCGATCACCGTTACGTGACGGTACAACATGTTTGCTCTCCGTAGCCTGGGGCTGTTTACCCCGGGTGACATCAGTTTCGGGATGGGAAAGTGCCCTGCAGCGCAATGCAGTAGCGAACGCCCAGTTGAGGCGGGCGATTGTTGAAGGGCACGCTGCCGCCAGCATTATTGACTGTTATCTGGCCGCCAGGCGTGATGTTGGTGGTCGCCCCACCGACACTGGCAATCTGGCTCGACGTGTCGGACCAGATGGCCGCAGCCCCCGGGCCGCCGGTGGACACCGCGAGGTGGTTGCGGCTGGCCGTTGGCACCGTGCTGTTGCTTGCGGAGCGGTCAGACACGGGAATATTGACGGGCGCCGACTGGTCGTCGCCGACAAAGGTGGCGCCGTGGGCGTGAATGGGCATGTTGTCCTGGCCCAGGGTGACAGACTCCTGTCCCAGCTTTTGACCTTGGGTAATCGTCCCGTTTAGTCCTGGGCCCTGCCCCAATCCAACGGGTGTACGGCCACGCAGGTCCGGCAGAGCAAAGGTGGTGCGGCCATCGCCGCCGTAGGTAGTGCCTAGCAGGGAGAAAAGCGCGGCATTCGATGAGATGGCTATCAGTGAACCGTCTGCCTCATGAAAGCCTCGGGGGCAGAAGTTGAACCCCACCATGCAGATGGAACCTATCATCGGATCTATGCTACAGCCTGCCAGGGCATTGTTGGAACCGAGCAGGGCGGCGGTAAGCCCCAGGCCCAGGGCGAGCTTGCGGGAAGTCGGGTTGTTCATTGGAATGCTCCATTCGCACGTTTATTGACGGTGTCTGGGCATAGAAGCACAGGCACTTTTTTGGATTTTATTCGACAGTCGTTGTTCTTGGTCTGTTGTTCTTGGTCCATTGTTTGATGGGGCTTTAACCCATCTCAAACCAATCGAAGAACGTGTCCACCGGCAGGCCATCGAAGGCTCCTGGCGGCGTCGGCGGTTCGGGCTCAGGTTCCGGTTCCGGAGCACGGAAGCCCGGCGCCCCGGGGTCGGTGATCACGCCGTTGACCTGGCCGTCGTCATCGAACTGGCCGCCATCCTCAATGGTGAAGGTGAGCAGCAGGCGGTCGTTGACCTGACTGACACTGCCACCGTAGGCCTCGCTGGCGAGGTTGACCCAGTCACCGTCGCTGTCCTGCTTCCAGTAGCCGTTGATGTTGAGATCGCCGTTGAGATACAGCTCAAATGTGGCGCTGTCACTGCCTTGTTCCAGCTCGGCACCGAAGCTCAGCAGCCCCAGGGGCATCTCCAGGTCGTCTGGCCGGTCTTCCGGGGCATTCAGTTGCACCAGGTCCTTGAGGGCGCTTTCGGCGCTGACGGCGGCCAGGGTGAGGTAGATCTCCGGTACCCCATCGGGATCGGATTCGGCACGGTCCGATTCCAGAAAGATCAACGAGGCAACGTTGCCCTGCTCGGTATCGGTGATGCCATCGCCATTGCCATGCCCCCCCCACGCCAAAGATCAACGAGGCAACGTTGCCCTGCTCGGTATCGGTGATGCCATCGCCATTGCCATCCCCCACGCCGTCACCATTGAGGGAGGGCACGCCGGCCTCTTCGTCCTGGGGAATGCCATCGCCATCGGTGTCCGGATCGGGTTGTGGCTCCGGCACGGGTCCTGGGTCGGGGGTGGGATCGGGCGCAGGTGGTGGGGGCGGTGAGGTGACGGTGATGGAAACGGTCTCCACGCTGCCCGTGGTGCCGTCTTCGCCGCCGTCGCTGATGGTCAAATCCAGTTCGACATTGCCGCGTCGATTGCCCGCCAGGAAACTGACTTTGCCGTCGTTGATATCCTGTTGGCTGAACTGGTCACCTGCGGCCAGGGTGGTATTTTCTAGGCGTAGATTGCCTGAGCTTGGCAGGGTATTGAGGGTGTAGATGACCTCGGTGCCATCGTCGTCCGGATCGCCCTCGTTGAGTTGTGCATCGGTGAAGGTAATGCTGCGTCTGGCCTGGACGCTGAAGCCAGTATTGGTAGCCAGGCTGGGGCCGTCATTTATGCCTTCCACCGTCACCAGCAAGGTGGCATCGCTGGTATTGCCTGCGGTATCCAGGGTTGTCACGGTGACTTCGGTCGTGCGGGTTTCGCCGGAGGTCAGGTGATCAAATTCGTTGCTGGTGTCAAAGCTGGCGCTGCCATCGGCCAGAATGGTGAACAGTCCGCCGTTGTTGCCTGCCGTGGCGCTGGCTAGGTTTGTTGTCATTCCGTTGACGGCGGTGATCGCCACAGCGTCGGTATCATTGCCCAGGAGGTTGTCGTGGCCACTGCTGACACCAGTCAACGCGACCATGCCGGCATCCTCGCTGACCGTGGCGCCGGTATCGTCGGCGGCGGTGGGCGCGATGGTGTCCAGGGTGATGGTGAAGTCTGCTGACACCGTGCTGGTATTACCCGCCGCATCCAGCAACACGGTGTTAATGGTGTTGTCGCCTTCTGTGAGGTCGCCCGCACCAAACTGGTACTGCCAGTGACCTGTGCCATCCACGACGGTGGTGCCAACTTCAAGTCCGGCTACACGCACGGACACCGTTGCGCCGGTTTCCGCTGAGCTCGCACCAACCGTTGCCGTGGCCAGGTTGGTTACTTTGTCTGTGTTGCTGACACCGGAATCGGAAGTGGCCTCCAGTTGTGGGGCCGAAGCGGCTGGTGAGTTGGCATCCAGAGCATCATTGGCCTGGCTGATCGGTGTGTCAAAGGTGGCGGAACGATTACCCAGGGTATCGGCGAGGGTCAGGGAGACCGGGAGATCGTCCGTCGCCGCCACATCGGTACCAGATTCCGCCACGGTGAACTGGGCGGTGTAGGTGGTGTTATCGACTCGGTTCAGGTTGGACAGGTTAAAGCCACCGATTGTGCCGCTCAGACCGCTGTAGTGATCGCCCTGATCATCGGTAACCGTGATGGTTGCCTCGACCACATCGCCGACTTTCATCGCCACGTCCGCAATGGCCACCGTCAGAATCTCTGGTCCGGCGGTATCCACCACCAGCTCAGCGTTGGCGCCCAGTGAGCCCGTACTGCCCGGGGTTGGTAAGGTGAAAGAGGCGTCGTTGCCGGCGAGGTCTTTGATGGTGCCGCCGGCCAGATTGAGAGCGGCTGTTGATACATAGTCCAGATCAGCACTGCGATCACCAGCCTGTACCGTGTAGGTGAAAGAGAGGGTATCGGTGCCAGAACCACTGCTGTAGGTGGCAGTCCGATCGGTGGTGCCGGTTTCCAGCAACAACTCGGGCGCACCGGTAACGGCCACCGCCTCACTGAAATTAACGGTGAGTGTGATGGTGTCGCCAACTCCGTAACCACCATCGGGTGAAGTGCTGGTTACACCGACAACATCTGGAGCCACCCGGTCGGCGGTATGCAGATCCCCAGCCTGGTAATCAGGGGTGTAGCCATTGTTGCCGTTTCCGTTGCCACGGCTGTCAGTGATGTCAGAGTTACTCTTCAAATCGAGGCGAAAGCTGCCATCGCCAGCAATCGAGTTGACAGTCACATTAATGGAGTTGCCTGAGGATGTTGAAACCGAGCTGATTGTGCCGGTGGCGTTACCGGTAACGGTAGTTAGGACGAAGTCGTCTGCAGAAAGGTTGTTCACTACCTCGCTGAACGACACGTTGAATGTGACGGTGTCGGCGTTGAGGTCAGGACTGCTAGCCAGGGAAATGGCAGTGACCTCGGCCGGGGTATCGTCAGTGACCTGAATAGTATGAGCCTCGCTGAACTGGGCCTCGCCATCGTCGGTCTGGATACGGACCGAGTAGTTGCCGTCGGCCATCGCGGTAGGGTCTTTGGCTTTCAATACGTTGCCATCGATGAAAAAACGGCTGTTGTCGGTATCTCCGCTGCCACTGACCAGGCTGTAGCTGAAGCTTTCTCCGGTATCCGGGTCAATGCTGGATAGCGTACCGACGGTCACGTTGCTTTGGCCATCACTGTGGGCTATGGCTGAGTTGCTGAGGCTGATGTCACTGGGGCTGTCGTTGACCGAGGTCGACATCACGGACGCGGTGGTATCAACCGTATCCCTGAAACCGTCGTTAACGGCAAGAGTGAAGGTGGTGGTTTCCGTTGCCCCTGGTGCCTGGCGGTTATCCGTCGGGTCGAAGACAAGCTGGCGAATGGCGGCCTGGGCATTGACGGCCGAGGTGCTGGCCAGCGAGTAGGTACCTCCTCCGTTGTCACTGAAGCCTGACGCTGAGAGGGAGCCGGTTGTGAATACGCCCTTGTTATGGTCATCCAGGGTGACTGTCACCGAGACATTGTCGTTGTCGCTGATGGTGACACCGGAGAACGGTGTGACTGTGCTGTTGTCGTTCACCGCCTGATTGGACGATGTGCCGGAGATATCTGGTGCCGGATTGGCGGAGGCAGTGAAGACGATGGTATCGAGAATGCCCTGATAGGCCGCCCCGCTCTCAAAGGCAACGGTAAACGACGTAATATTGGTGAAATTGACCGTGACCGTTTCGCCGGTCTGGTTTGCCAGGGTATTCGAGGTAACGGCGCTGCCGGAATTGGGCGTTATGACCACCCGCTGGTTGTTGGTGTTGAAGTTACCGACAGCCAGGCTGGAGATGCTGATGGGAGCGTCAAAAGTGACCGTGAGGTTGCCGCCACTGCCCTGGGTGATCAGCGTTTGCCCGGTTGAGCCCGCACCGTCACCGATACCGGATGAAATAAGATCACCTGGGCTGGACACCGTCATCGTGACGGTGTCCACCGTTTGGTTGTACTGCTTGGTCGGGCCCGATGGCGCCGTCATATCGAACGTGGCGAGGCTGAACTGATAGGCCTGTTGAGCGCCATCGCTGATTGCTACGCCAGTGTCGATGCGTCCGGTATGCTGCTCCAGCAACCAATCACCACCGTTCCCTGTCGTGTCGTCGGAGGCGGCAATGTCTGCCCGGGTTCGTTGGGAGAGGTCCCGTAAAAACGTCAGACCGCGATCACCGGAGGCCACGTCACAGCCATAGAGCAGCAGATCACCATCGTCTGCCAATGCGTCCCGAATCGAATGCAGAAACGTCGCATGCTGGTCCAGTGTGGCGGACGTAAGCTGCTCATTTCCAAGATAAAGACTGCCCTCACCGCCGTGAGAAATCAGATGGATCGCGTTCAGGTCCTGGTAGGCGTTTAACTGTTGCGCCAGAAACGCCAGTGAATCTCCCTGTTCCATGACCAGGTAGTCTGTCCCGGGCGCTTGATTGGACAGTAAGGTTGTTTGATCTGCCACTGCGCTGTCGATAATTATGAGCTGACGGTGATCGGTTGATCGTTGACTGCTATTGGAGATCGCCATGGATACCTCTGGGACAACTGCCGCACAAAGAAAATAGATATCTACCGCCTGCGGGCTCCCTTTCCCCTATGGTTGTTGTTCGGAGAAGCGCACGGTGGTGTCTGGTTTGACCTTGACTGGAGGGCATCTGAACATTAGGGGCAACAGATGATTTCACCAGGCCAAAATATCGCTCATATTCAGTTTATTAGGTCAGGGGTGCAATCGGTTTGATTTATGATTTTTGGCAATCCTTATCATTTTTGTCGGCCGTATCGGGTCGATGGTCGCTATAGGCTATTGCTGAATCGCACTCAATTGGCTTTGCCCGGGCGTGACCCCAAAGTACTGGCGGTAGGCGTTGGTGAAGTTGCTGACGTGGCGGTAGCCGACGTTGTGGGCGGCGACTTTGACGGGGAGGCCCTGGGTTTCGATCTGCTCGCGGGCGGTGGTGAGGCGCTTTTCACGGATATAGTCGCTGGCTGACTGGCCGACCAGGCTCCGGAACAGGTCATTGAGACGGTGGCGAGAGAGTCCAAAGTGCAACGCGAGATCGTCACTACGCAGCGGTGTGGCCAATTGCCGGGAAATGTAGTCGCAGATCTGGGCGATGATTTGCTGCTCCCATACGCTTGCGGCTTCATCCGGTGCCACATGCCCCAACTGATGGTTGCCGTAGTCTTCCAGCAGGCTGGCCAGGAAGCAGCGGGCCAGGCCATCCCGGCGTAGCGGCAGCACGGGTTGCTCCGCTGCAGCGGCTAGCTGAAACAGCTCGGTGGCAAGGCTGCGGGTGCGTTTGCTCCAGGGCACCCCGTGTACCAGGGAGTCGCTCTGGCAGTGATGGAAATCCGATAATGTGGCAGTCAGCTCCGGCGCGACGAGGCCTTCGTGGTGCAAGGGCAGCGCCACACCGACGTGACGGATGACTTGGTTGCCGGGCAGATGCAAACGGGAGCCGGGTTGATGAAGGCGCATCAGCAGGGCCCGGTTGGGCGTGTTGGCGTGCCGCCGACCATCCGGTGTCTCCAGCTCCAGTTGGCCGGACAGCAGTACCTGGGAGCACAGCAACTGGGGAAGCTGTACCGGGTCCGTTGCGGTATCCACCTGGCAGTCGTTTATCACCCGGTACTCGGAGCAGTACAGCTTGCCGTCCTGGGGAAGCTGAGCGATCTGCATGCAACCGGTGCCAGAGTGGTGTGGCAGCGAAAACTCGGTGCCCTTAAAATCCCACGCTGCCTCCAGCTCCGGCGCGGTCATCCTTGAACTGTGTTGCTTCATCCCGACTCCAGCCACTGACGTCAGCACCCGTTTGGGTGCCCGATGCTCTGAGATTGAAGGCCCAGTCTACCCCATATCGAACCAATCGAAGTAGTCACTTACTGTCAGGCCATCAAACGGCCCTGGCGGTTCAGCCGGCTCTGGCTCAGGCTCCGGTGCCAGTGGCCGGAAGCCGGGGGCGCCCGGGTCGAGGATCACGCCATTGACCTGGCCGTCGTCGTCGAACTCACTGCCGTCTTCGATGGCGAAGGTCAGCAGCAGGCGATCGTTCACCTGCGTCATGCTGCCGCCATAGGCCTCGCTGGCGAGGTTGACCCACTCACCGCTGCCATCCTGCTTCCAGTAACCGTTGACGTTCAGGCTGCCAGCGATGAACAGCTCGAAGGTAACGGCGTCACCTTCGTCCACCGTGGCCTCAAAGCCCAGCAGGCCCAGGGGCATCTCCAGGTCGTCTGGCCGATCCGCCGGGGCGTCCAGTTGCACCAGGTTGGTCAGGGCGTTGTTGCCGCTGCCCGTTGCCAGAGTGATGTAGGTTGCCGGCGCATCGCCCGGGTTGCTCTGGGCGGTGTCGGTTTCCAGAAACAGCAGTGAGGCAACGTTGGCCTGTTCGGTGTCCAGCACCGTGTCGCCATTGCCATCGCCCTGGCCGTCTCCGTCGAGGGAGGGTACGCCGGCTTCCTCTTCCTGACTGATGCCATCGCCGTCGGTGTCCGGATCGGGGTCTGGCTCCGGGTCAGGATCAGGCTCGGGGTCGGGCTCTGGTTCCGGATCAGGCGTGGGTGTGGGTGTAGGTGGCGGAGGTGGCGGTGGGTTGCCCACGTTCAGGGTTACGGCGTGGCTGTTGACCGAATCCTCGCTGCCATCGTTCACCGTAAAGTCGAAGCTGGCGTAACCGGTGCCACTGCCTCCAGAGGCGGGCCTGAACACCAGTTCGCCAGCATTGAGCTGGGCCAGGGATATGTCGGTGTCTGCAACAGTAATCGCCGTACCGTTGAGCATCAGGCTGCCGGCGGTCGGCAGGGTCTTTACAGTGATGTGGCTGAGGGTGTCACCATCGGCATCACTGAAACCGAAATCCGCGGCGGTAAAGGTATAGCCTCCGTTGTATGGCACTGACTCGACGGTATCGCTGGCGGTAGGAGCGGTGTTGAGGGTCGCGGTGATGCCATTGCCGCTCAGGTCCGCAACCGTGACGGCCGCAGCAGCACCTGCAGCCCAGTCTTCATTGGCAACCAGGTTGTAGCTGGTATTGTCGGTGGCTGCGGTGCCGTCTTTGTTGATCAGTGTCGCCAGGGCCGTGCGGTCAGCTGTGTTAAGGGTCACGCTGAATGAGGTGGCGGAGGTGATGTCGACCGAGCCACTGGTTAGTGCGCGGCTTTGGCCACCTTCACCAACAATCGATAGCTGACTGACATTGATGTCGTTATTGGCGCCACTCAGCTGAACAAAGTTGGTGCCGGTTACCGTCAGTACTCCTGTGGGGCCATGGTAGGTGGCTGAAGTAATGGTGGGTGTCTGCACATTGCTGACGGTGATGCCATTGCCGGTCAGGTCCGCGATGGTTACCGTTGCGTCGGCTCCCAGGGCCCAGTCTTCGGCGGCCGCCAGATTGTAGGTGGTGCCACCAGTGGCTGCGGTGCCGGCGCTGTTCAGAATCAGCCCCAGGGCTTCGCGGTCTGCCGCACTCAGGGTCAGGGTGAAACTGGTGTCTGAGGTAATTTCCACATCCGAGGTATCGCTCAAAGTGTGGGTGATACCGCCTTCGCCCGTCAGGGTCAGCATCGAGGCATCTATATCAGCACTGCCATCCCGCTTTGACAGATGCGTACCGGTGACGGCCAGGGTGCCGGTGCTGGCATCGTAAGTCGCACTGACGAGTGTTGGCACCGGGACGTCAGAGACCGTGACGGGGTTGCTGAGGTCCGACGTGTCTCCGGAGAGGACATTGGTGTTCCAGTCGTCCGCTGCGCTGAGGTTAAAGGTACTGCCGCCAGTGGAGGTGGTGCCGTCTTTGTTGAGGATCTGGGCCACGGCCGCCTGATCAGCGGTACTCAGGTTCAAAGTGAAGCCGGAGATGGATGTGCGTTCGACATCGGCGGTGTCTGTCAGGGTGTGGGTCGTACCACCCTCACCGCTGAGGGTAAAGGCTGAGGCATCAATGTCCGCGCCGCCGCCGTTGGCCTGGATGTTGGCTCCGGTGATCACCAGGGTGCCAGCAGTGGCGTTGTAGCTGGCGGTCGCAATGCTGGGAGCAACCTGCACCGTGACCCCATTGCCGGTTGTGTCGGCGATGTCTGGCGAGCTGGCGGCACCGGTCAGCCAGTTGTCAGCCAGCGCAATGTTATAGGTTGTGCCTCCGCTAGAGGTGCTGCCGGCCTGGTCCAGCAGTGTGTCCACGTTGGTTTTATCAGCACCACTCAGTGTCAGGGTGAAGCTGGTGTCCGAACTGATCTCCACGTCGCTGGCACTGGTGAGTGTGTAGGCGCCGCCTTCGCCTGTCAGGGTGATGGTAGAGATGTCGACATCATTTGCTGCGCCGGTTCGATGGACAAAGTTGGTCCCGGTCACGGTAAGAACGCCACTGTCAGAATCGTAGGTCGCAGCGGTGATGGTGGGCAGACTGACATTGGAGACAGTGATTGCGTTGCCGGTGGCGTCGGCAATGTCATTGCTGGCGGGGGCACCGGTCATCCAGTTGTCCTGCGCCGCCAGGTTGTAGGTGGTGTTGTCGTCTGATGTGGTGCCGTTTTTGTTCAGCAGGCCTCGCACGTGAAGCAGGTCCGTGGTATTCAGTGCCACCGTCGCCTGAGTGGCTGAGGTGATGTCCACATCCGTACTGGTCAGGGCGTAGCTAACACCGTCTTCACCAAAGATTTCCAACGTGGAAACGTCAATGTCATTGTTGGGGCCGGTTGCTGACACAAAGTTGGTCCCGGTCAGCACCAGTTGGCCGTTGCTCCAGTCAAAGGTGGCGCTGGTCAGTGTGGGCGGGGTGTAGTTGGAAACGGTAACGCCATTGCCGGTGGTGTCGGCCACGGTCACGGCAGCATCCGCCCCTGCGGCCCAGTCTTCCGCTGCGGCGAGGTTGTAGGTTGTGCCGCTGCTGGCAGATGTGGTGCCGTCCTTGTTCAGCAGGCTTTCAACAGCGCTGATGTCAGCGCCCGAAAGAGTGACTGAGAACGACGTTCCGTCAGTAATCTCGACATCACTGGAGGATGTCAGGGTATAGGTTGCCCCGCCTTCACCGGTAAACGTCAGTTTGCTGACGTCAATGTCGTTGGCTGCCCCGGACGCCTTCAGGAAACCGGTACCAGTGACCACCAGCGTGTTGGTGCTGTAGTCGTAGGTCGCAGATGAGATTGTGGGGGCTGCGACGTTGGAGACCGTCACGCCGTTGGCGTCGGTATCGGCGGTGGCTGCGCTGTCAGCAATAAAACCCGCTGCGCCGTCGAGGTCGAATGCCGTGCCGTCGGTGGCGTTGGTGCCGTCCTTGTTCAGAATCTGGTTGATGGCAGCCTTGTCGGTTGCCGATAGTAACAGGGTGAACTGGGTTGCTGAGTCGATCTCAACATCGGCAGTATCCGTCAGAGTATAGGTCTCACCACCTTCACCGGTGAGGGTGAACCTGGAGGCATCGACATCATTTGCGGCGCCGGCTGTGGCGGTAAAGTCTGTGCCGGTAACGACCAGTGAGCCGGTGCTGGCATTGTAGGTGGCGTTGGTGAGGGTGGGAGTGTTCGAGGAGGCGGAAAAAACAACGTTATCCAAGATAACGTTGTTGCCGGTCGGATCTGAAGATGTAACGGTTACGGTTTGTGTTTCGCCAAAGCTGCTTAAATCGACATCAATTCCTGACCCTGTCACTGTTGCTGTGACATCAGCAGTATTACTGTCTGCATCGGAAAACGTCCAGGTGCTGGTATCGCCGCCAGTCGCGGCCCTTAGACTGGTTACAGTGACCGCGTCACTGAAGGAGATCGTAAACGATGTAACCTGTGTGTAGTAGGAGTAAAACACCAAGCCACTGGTGCCGCCATATCCGTTGCCAGCCTCGACAACATTGAAGGTTTGGTTCCCCGTCGAAGCATCGGTGGCGACGGTAACTGTCACTCCATCAACAGTTTGTTGTACTCGGTATTCCCGACCGTCTCCTTGATTTGGATCTGGTGCCTCGACGTCTATCTGCGTGGCATCTTCGAAGTCGAATACAGCGCTGCCAGCCAGCACATGACCATAGGCTCGGGCAACCAGGGTGTCTGTATCAACGTCCCCCATGTGATACTCCAGCTGCCAGTCTCCTCCTAAGCCGGTGTTTCCTGTCAGGTCGTCCGACGCTGCAATATCCGCTTGGGTCCAGCGTGCCAGCTCTTTGACAAATGACTCGCCGAGTTCACCTGCGCCGACGTCGCAGCCGTAAAGCAATAGGTCGCCGTTCTCACTAAGGCTGTCGCGGATAGCACTTAACGCCTCTTGATGCCGAGGCAGGGAGTCGGAGTTGAGTACTTCACCACCCAGGTACACCGCACCTTCGCTACCGTGGGAAAGCAGGTGGATAGCATCCAGTTGTTCGTAATCGGAGAGCTGCTGTGCCAATCCGGCCAGGCCTTGTTCGGCTGCAAGGATCAGGTACTCCGCCCCTGAAGGCAGGCCTGCAATCAGGGATTCGATATCCGGTGTGGCACTGTCGATGACAAACAACTGCTGGTTGGTGGTGTGCAGACTATTGGCCATGGGTTCCTCGGCTGGGCAATGGCGACTCTATCGGGCAGGGACAGGCAAGAGTGGACACGCATCCTTGCTCAAGTTGGGA
Organism: Marinobacter sp. CA1; assembly: GCF_020546665.1. Taxonomy (NCBI): domain Bacteria; kingdom Pseudomonadati; phylum Pseudomonadota; class Gammaproteobacteria; order Pseudomonadales; family Marinobacteraceae; genus Marinobacter; species Marinobacter sp. CA1. The sequence continues at coordinate 4,348,550 of NZ_CP071785.1, read as the reverse complement.
TTTCCCTGTTTTTATAACCTGTAGATTAGAAATGGATTGGTAGAAAACCTAATAAAATATTGTGATTTCTGTGTTGCAGTGGGTGTCGGTGTGTTGCGGTAGGTAGGTCTTGCAGTGCGGTCTGTGAGCCGCAGTCACCGAAGCGCGACTGCGGCAGGTGTCTGGTGTTAGTGCCGGAGGATGTCGAAGCCTTTCAGAACTGGTACCCGAAGCTGGCCCATAGCCGCGGCTCACGCTGACGGTCGTCGGACTGGGCATCCCCGCCGTCCAGTGGCCAGGCGCTGCTGAGGTCGAGGTTGAGGCTGTGGCGACGGTAGCGCAGGCCCAGGCCGGCGCCGGCCAGGGAGCGGGCATCGCCCTCGTCGGCGCCGCCATTGGGAGTGCGGCCCTGGTCGTAGAACAGATAGGGAGCCAGGCCTAAGCCGGTGTGGTAGCGCAGTTCCAGCTGGGCCAGCCAGCCGCGGCTGTCGGAGCCCTCGCCGTTGGGGTAGGCCCGCACGCCATTGGGGCCGCCGAGCTGGAAGCTCTCGGAGCCGTCCAGGTGTTTGTGGTCCGCCCACTGCCCGGTGACCCGGCCATAGGCCTGCACGCCATAGCCCAGGGTTTGCAGGCGTGCCAAGTCCAGGTTGACCTTGGTGAAGCCGTAGTCGGCCCCGGTCTGCCCCGACAGCGACTGGTCCAGCACGCCGGGGGTCAGCCCGAGGCTGCCGTAGGTGAGGCCGCCCTGGCCAAGGGCGTCGCGGCTATCGAAGCGCAGCACCAGGGGCAGGCTGTGGCTTTCGGTGGCCTTGCGGTAGTCGGCAAAGTCGATGGTGTCGTCCAGGTCCTTGTAGCGGTACCGGGCGCTGAGGGAGAGGTTTTGGGTCTGGCGGCGCACCAGCGGGTAGCTGAGCCCCGTGGTGTAGACATGGGCGGTGCCGGTGTAGCCATCAAAGCCTTTGCCCAGGGAGTAGTCGGTGTGGGCGTAGCCCAGGTCGGCGCGCAGGCCGCTGGTGCCAATGGGGCGTGAATAGTCCAGGTTGCCCAGCCAGGTCTGCTCACTGGAATACAGTGCCGTCACCTGGAGTTCATCCCCCACCGTAAGCAGGCCGCGGGCGGTGGCGCCCACGCGGCCCCGGTAGGCGCCGGAGAAGCGGTTGCCGTGGTTGTCGGCACCCACTTCAAACGCAACACGATCGCTTTCCTGCGCGCGGACGTCCAGGTCACCTTCGCCCACCGCCTGGCCGGGCCGCAAGACCGGCGTGACGGCGAGCCCGGGGAGGTCCCCCAACAACAGCATCTGCCGCTCCAGCGGCGCGGAGGCGATGGCCTCTCCACTGACCAGCGGCGTGAGGTAGGGCTGTGCCGCCGTCACCAACTGCGGGTCGTCGCTGTGTGCGGTGACCTGGCCATAGCGACCTTCCACCACCTGAATGGTGAGGGCACCGTCGTTCAGCGATTGGGCGGGCAACAGGGCGTGGGTGAACGGGTAGCCCTGGTCGCGATAGAACCGGCTGATGTTGTTGGCCAGACGGCGCAGACCGGCCAGGTCCCGGGGGTGGCCAAGGGCACTGGGAATAACCCGAGCCAGTTCGTCGTCGGAAAAGCGCTGGTTACCCTGGAAGGTGATGGCCGTGAGGGTGACCGTGCGGCCGCCCGGGTCGGTGTCGGTCAGCGCTTCACCCTGCAGTTCCAGATCCACTGACGGCGCGGTGGGGCTGAGTGTGTCGGGCTGGTTCTGTTGCAGAATCTGGCCGGCGCCCGGCGCTGTCTGGGCCTGGGCAAGCGGGGCCATAAGCGGTGCTGCCAGCACCAGGGCCAGGGTAAGGGTCTGATTGTTACTTCGTTGCATGAGTGCGGTATTCCCGTGCCAAAATCCGTTGAAGAGCCACTGATTGGCTGCCGATCCTCTCTGAGGGCGCCCGCTGGGCAGCCCTCCGTTCGTGCATTGGCGCTAGTCGGCAGCGCCTAACAGTGTCTGCTCTGGCAGGCGAATGCCGCTGCCTTCCACTTCGATGTCGATGCCGGCGTTCACTGATGACGAGCGATCCTGCCGCTGCGTGACCTGCCGTTGCAGTGTGGAGATGCTCTCGCCTGGCGCTGCGTCCATGCTGGGCTCTGGCTCTGGCTCTGGCTCCGGTTCTGGGTCAGGATCTGGATCTGGATCTGGCTCTGGATCTGGCTCTGGATCTGGCTCTGGATCTGGCTCCGGTTCCGGTTCTGGGTCAGGATCTGGATCTGGCTCTGGATCTGGCTCTGGATCTGGCTCCGGTTCCGGTTCTGGGTCCGGCTCCGGTGGCGGAGTCGGCGGCAGGGCGGCGATCAGCAGTTCGCCCTCTTCAAAGGTGATGGCGTAGTTGGGGTTGGCGGCGTCGGTCAGCGAGCCTTGCTGGATGGCGTAGCGACCCGTGCCCTCGCCGGGGGCGCGGCTCAGGGTGCCGGTCAGGTTGTCGCCGGCGACCAGGCCGCAGTCAGCCGTTGCGGCGCCACAGCCGGCCTGCCAGGTGAGAGCGGGGTCGGCCTGGCCCTGGCGTTTGCGCAGGTCATCGGCGGTGACGGTGACCGGGCGGGGGGTGATGGTGAGGGTGCCGTCGTTGAAGGTCAGGTCGTACCCCTGTTGGCCGGAGTACAGGCCATCGAGCGCAATCCCATAGCTGCCGGCATCCTGGCCGCCACCGGTGATGCTGGCGGTGCCGAGGATCAGGCCGCTGTCGTGGGAGCCACTGGCGCTCCAGCTCCCCGGGCCGGTCTGGGCGGTGCCGTTGTAGGTGGCGCTGGCATCATCGGCGGCCACCGTCAGCGATGTGAGAAAGCTGCGCAGCAGCGGGGTGGTGTGACCTTCGTAGAGGCGCCAGACGCTGCCGGTGCCGCCCTGGGCATCGATGTCCCAGTTGGCGTCGGTGAAGGTGGAAAGGGTTTGCAGGTCGGTCAGGCTCTTGCCGATTACGCCGGCTGCCGCCGCATCGTTGCCAACGCCAATGCGGCTGGGGTTGGCATCCTGGTTCCAGAACACCTGGCTGAGCGACGCCGAATTCTGCAGATTTCCGACGGCGCCGCCGACAAGAGTACTGCCGGTTACCTGGCCGGTGGCATAACTGTTGGTGATGGTGCCGCCATTGTACTGGCCCACCAGCCCCCCCACCTGTGCGCCGGGGCTACTGACATCGCCGCGGGCATAGCTGTTGCTGATATCCATGGAACCGGCGCCGACCAGCCCACCGGCAACGCCCTGGCCCTCTGACAACACCGCCACATCCGTGTAGCTGTTTTGGATAACGCTATCGTCCCCGAACCCAACCAGCCCGCCAGCCCCAAAAAGCGCGGCCGTTACCTGACCACGACTCGCAAAGCTGCTGTTGATGGCGGTGTTGCGAGCGTGCCCCACCAGAGCACCAACATAGAGATTTCCCGCCAGGCTGACATCCGATAACCCGATATTCCTCAACGTGGCGCCTTCGGTGCCTCCAAACAGCCCAACAAAGCCTTCGGTGGGACGCTGAATGGACAAGCCGTCGATGATATGGCCCCCGCCATGGAGGCTGCCGGTGAAGCGGTTTGCGGAATCGCCAATGGGATCAAAGCCTTCGCCGTCATGCCAGTTGGCGGTGCCGCTGGCGTCGATATCGTTGGCCAGGACGAAGGAAGGGCCCAGCAGGCTGTGAGACCCGATCCCCTGCAGGCCGTAGATGTCGGTTATCACGATAGGGTCAACCCCGCTTCCACCGCCACCGGCGGTCCGCCGGAACGTCGCGTTCGCTGGATCGATACGAAAATCGTGAACAGCGAAGTCTGGCAGATTGCTGGTCTCCTGTTGCCAGCGGCCACCGGCCAGGTCGAAGACACTGCCCGCGCCGCCGTCAATGGCGCCGATGTGGGTGATACTGCCGCTGGTGTCGATGCGCAGGGTGCCGTTGTCCCAGCTCACGCCGTTGGTGAGGGCGACATTGCCGGCGGTGGCTACATTACTGTCGGTGACGGTTCGATCACCGGCAATCAGATCGACCCCCTGCTGGCCGGAATAGAGGCCATCGAGGTCCAGGCTGGCCAGGTATTCGCCGTTATTGGTGCTGCCGGCGAGGGTCAGCGCGGTGTTGGTCTGGCTGCCGGAAATCCGCGGATCATTCAGCGCATCGCCTGCGGCGGCGCCGATATTCGTCAGGTGAGCGCCGCTGCCGTCGTACTCCGGCCGCACCGTCAGTGGAGTGAGGAAACTGCGCAGCAGTGGGGTGGTGTGGCCTTCGTAGAGGCGCCAGGTGCTGCCGGTACCGCCCTGGGCGTCGATGTCCCAGTTGGCTGCCAGAAAGTCACCCAATTGCTGCATATCGACCTCAGACAGGCCAGACCCTCCGGCGGATGAAGTTTGCCCTGTGCCGTCGATGCTGTAAAAGCTGTCCTGGACGGTCTCTCCATTCCAGCCATAGCCAATCAAGCCCCCATGATTCGTGCCGGTTGCTCCGGTTACCCGTCCGGCGGCGTAACTCCGATCAACCGAGCCTCCCTCCAGTTCACCGATCAGGCCTCCCAGGTCGTTACCGGTGCCGGTCACGGTGCTGACAGCGTAGACATCTAAGATCGTGGTGGTTTTTGATTTGCCTATCAGTCCGCCAAGCTGCGATGCGCCGGTGACGGTGCCGGAAGCATAGCTGTTGCGAATCTCGCTGTTCCAGGCGTTGCCGATCAGGCCGCCGCCAAAGTCACCGGCTAACTCGACATCGGCAGTGGCGAAGCTGTTGCTGATGTCGACGCGAGTGGTGTAACCGACCAAACCGCCGACATTCTGGTTGCCACTGATTTGCCCGGTGGCATTGCTGTTGTGGATGGTGGTCTGGTAGCCATCTCCCACCAAGGCACCGACCTGGTTTTCCCCGGTAATCTTGACGTCCACCAGTCCGACATTGCGAATTACGGCGCCGTTGGTTGCACCAAACAACGCGACGTTGTCTTCACCGTAGAACCCACCGGTCGGTGCAGAAACCAAGCCGCTGATAGTATGCCCCAACCCATCGAACCGACCGGTAAAGGTATGGCCATAAGTCACTCTGCCCAGTGGCGCAAAGCCCTTTGCCCAAGCCGCCGTGGCGCTGGCATCGATATCACTGCCGAGTACATAGTTGCCCGAGAGACCGCCTAGAATACCCTGCAGATCCGTGCCGCTATTGGAGCCCTCCGTTCCCAGGTCGGTGATGATGGTGTAGTCGATGGGCGTGCCATCGCTGCCTTGCAACGTGCTGAAATGGCTAGTGCTGGCAAGGTCTACTGGCGCATTGACGTAATAATTGGCGGTATTGCCCGCTGCAAGGCTGTCCTGCCCATACAGCAGCGACAGAGTCCCGGCACCGGTGACACTCACCTCACGGTTGAATTCGATATTACGCTCGGCATTCAGGGTCAGGGTGTTGGCGCTGCTCCAGCTCACCTCATCGTTGACCAGAATGTCGCCATTGCCCCCATCCGTTCCCATGGTGGCAGTTTCGATTTCAAAATCGGTGGTAGCCAGGGCATCACTCACCGCTTGGCCGGTCATGTCACCGCCACTGGCGGCGATGGTGAAGTCTTTGGGGTCGATCAGCCAGGTGCCGGTATCGCCGCTGTCAGCGTGGGTGGTCACGGTGGTGCCGTCGGCCACCTGCACCTGGGCGGCAGAGGTTTCGATAAACCCGCCGTCACCCGCATCGGGGCTCAGGTCAGCCGGCGCGGAGGCATCCAGTGTACCCGCCACCTGCACCCTGCCGCTGGCCATATCGCCCATCAGCATGATCTCGCCCCGGTCATTGCTGGCCAGGGTGCGGGCTTCGGTGATGCCGGTGTGGTTGATGACGCTGCGGGTCAGTTCGTTGGCGGCCCTGGCGGTGAGATAAACCAGCCCGCCATCGGCGCGAATGGCGCCGCCCTGTTCGATGTGGGTTTCCAGTCGGGCTTCGTCGACTTCAATTTTCACCGGCCCGCCGAGATCGAGGGTCACCTTATTGCCCGCGCCCATCAGGGTGCTGCCGTTGGGAGTGGTGATGCTGCCGGTGTGGATGATTTCGGCGGCGATCATCGCCACCGCGCCGCCTGCGGCACTGGTGATGCGACCGGCGTTGATCACCGCATTGCCGCTGTCGCCCTCAAAACGATAGTTGCCCGCCATGAAGTCGTCAGTGGTGATGTCCAGCGTTGAGGCAACCAAGGCGCCCACATCCACCTGGGCGGTCCGGGAGAAGTGAATACCGTTGGGATTGACCAGGAACACCCGGCCATTGGCGGAGAGGGCACCGCGAATGTCGGAGACGTGGTTGCCGGTCACCCGGTTCAGTGCCGCGGCCTCGGCGTTGGGCTGCTGGAAGTGGACCGAGTGACCCTCGGCGATGGAGAAATCGTCCCAGTTGATGGCCAGGTTCTGGCTGTCCTGATGGATGGTGAGCCGGTTGCCCTGATGGTCAAAGCCGCCGTTGCCATCGATGATCCGCCCGCCGGTGGGCAGGTCGCTGGCAAACGCCGGCAGTGTCACCAGCAACAGCCCGCCCAACGACAATGACCGGGTGGGCTGCTTGCCCCGCCCGGCGGAGGGGCTTCGGGTCTGTCGTCGGGCATGCTCTCCCACGGCCTGCCAAACGCCTTTGGTGGCATTCCAGACGGTTCGGTAGGTGTGGTTCATGGCGTCTCATCCTCTGATAACGGGTCGTTTTTTTATAACGGGTGAGGATAAAGAAGCGCTGGTGGGGACGGCTATGGTGGCGCTTTATGACTTTCCCAATGTTTATCATTTTTCCTGGTTAGGTTGCATACTGGTTTCAATGCGCAAGGATTTTCTTGTCGACACCGGCGACTTGCCACAAACTTCATGAGGGGCTCTGGTCAGAGATCCCATAGCTTGGACCCATGTTGCATGCGGAATGTGTATGTCCGGTGATCGGGGCAGAGGGGAAGCAGTGGCCCCGGAACTGACTGCAAAATCACCGTCGCCATCGTCCGGGCTGTTGTCGGGCTTGGCGCTGCGTACCCTGTTGCTCAGTTTGTTGCTGGTGGGTGTGACGCTGGGGGCGATCCTGCTGGCGCTGCATGCCTTTGGTCAGTACCGCGACACCATTGCCGAGCTTGACCAGCAGCAGAACCGCGGCCTGGCAACCGCGCATTTGCTGCTTCAGCAGACCGAGGGTCTGGTCTCCAGCAGCTCACTGCTGTTGCTCGCCAGTACCCACTTCCAGCGCCGTGAGGCGATGTTCGAGATTGCCGACCGTGCCGAGTGGGTGGGCCGGCTGGTCAACCAGCTGGCGGCGCTGCGGGGGGAGTCTTCCCGCTTTGACGACATTCTGGCGGTACGCCAGCAACTGATGGCCAATGTGGCGGCCATGCAGGGGCTGGTACACCAACGGATCGATCTCCGGGCCGCACTCAGCGGTGATTCGCCGCCGAGCCGGGCCAGACTGGAGCAGCTGGCTGACGTGGAAACGCAGCTGGCGGCGATCATTCGCGACAACCGGCTGTTGTCCCGCAACCTGGGCATTTCGGTGGGCTACCACGTGACCGCCATGCGTGAGCAGGTGCAGGGCACCATCGGCGATCTCAACGCGGACATCGCGCGCCTGGAGACACTGCTTAAAGCCTCGGCGGTGGCGGTGATTCTGGCGGTACTGCTGCTCCTGGGCTTCATTCAGTTCGGTGTGGTCCGGCGCCTGCGCCGACTGCAGGCGAGTTTGAGTCGCCCCCGCCCACTGCCAGAACACATCGAGGTTCGAGGTGGCGACGAAGTGGCCCACATGGGCGCCGCAATCCGGCGTTACGTTCACAGCATCAACCTCAACGAACAGCGCATTCTGGAAATGAACCGGGAGCTGAACTTTCTGGCGACCCACGACTCCCTCACCCGGCTGCACAATCGCCACTATTTCGAACAGGCGCTGAAGGTTCATGGTGAGGCGCCACAGGGCAGCACACTCTGTGTGGCGCTGATGGACATTGACTACTTCAAGGCGATCAATGACAGCTTCGGCCACGATGCCGGCGACAGGGTGTTGCAACACATCGCCCGGTTGATCCGGCGGGAGTTGCCCGATGAGGTACTGGTGGCCCGCTATGGCGGCGAGGAGTTCGCGCTGCTGGCCCGGGATGTGCCATTCAAGGCTCTGCAGCGGGGGCTGGATGTGCTGCGGCGGGAGATTGCTGCGACGGTGATCGAGGTGGGGTCGCAGCGTCTTTCGGTGACTGTCAGCATCGGCCTGGCCCAGCAGCAACCCGGCTGTTCGCTGGCCAGCACGGTCAAAGAGGCCGACGAACGCCTGTACCAGGCCAAGAACGCAGGCCGCAACCGTTTGGTGGCCCATTCTCCCAGACCTTCCGGCAACGAGGTGTCGTTATGATTCGTGTTGTGCACCGGCTGGGTATTCCCCGGGTGGTCGTTCTCTGGCTGGTTCTGCTGTTGTGTCTGCCGACACTGCTCTGGGCCAATGACACCGTCACCATCGATCGCCAGATCCAGCCGCCCCACCTCGACCCCACACTGACCCCCTCCGCCAGCGTGGCCGAAGTCACTCACATGAACGTTTTCCAGGGGCTCACCCGGCTGACGCGGGAGGCCGAGGTCCAGCCGGCCCTGGCCACTGCCTGGTCGGTCAGCGACGATGGTCTGACCCTGACCTTTAACCTCCGCCGGGGCGTGGTGTTTCACGATGGCCGACCGTTCAACGCCGAGGTGGCGGCGTTCAGTCTGGCGCGACTGGTGGACCCGGACTCCGGCAATCCCCAGCGGCCGCTGTACAGCGCCATCGAGCGGATTGAGGTGAGCGCGCCGTTTGAACTGCGACTCCACCTGACGCGGCCGGATGCCCTGTTGCCCTATCGGTTGGCGTTTTCGGCGGCGGTGATCGTGCATCCTGACAGTGTCGAAACCAATGCCACCCGGCCGATTGGCACCGGCCCCTATCGGGTGCTGCCCTGGGAGGGTGGGCCGGTGTCATTGACGGCGTTTGAGGAGTACTGGGGCCCCACGCCGGCGATCCGCCATGCCCATTTCACCTTTACCGCCAATCGCATTGAGCTGGAGAACAGCCTCAGCGCCGGCAAGGTGGATGTTCACGCCGATGCCAGCCCGCTTCCCAGCCATCTGCAACTGGCCTTGCACCACGACTTTTCGGTGTTGCAGGGCAACGGCGAGGGCGAGGTGATCCTGGCGCTGAACCATGCCCATCCGGCGTTGCGGGATCTGCGGGTCCGCCGCGCCCTGGCCCATGCTATCGACCGGCAGGCGCTGCTGTCGATCTACGAACAGTTCACTCCGCAACTCATCGGCAGCCACTTCTCCCCCCAGCACCCGGCCTACGTGGATCTGGTGGATCGCTACCCCTACGATCCCGACCGTGCCCGCGCGCTGCTGCGTGAGGCCGGGGCGGAGTCCCTGAGCCTGACGCTGAGCCTGCCACCGCCCATCTATGCGGAACGCGGCGGGTTGCACATCGCCAGCGACCTGGAGGCGGTGGGGATTGCGGTGCAGGTGGAGCGGCTGAGCTGGCCTGACTGGCTGGACCGGGTCTTTAACCGGAAGCTCTACGACATCACTCTGATCTCTCACGTCGAGCCGATGGACATCGATATCTACGCCCGGGACGATTACTACTTCAACTACCGCAGCCCCGAGTTCCAGGCACTCTGGCGGCGCATTGAACGAACCCAGGATGAGCCGCAACGCAATAGCCTGCTCGGCGACGCCCAGCGTCTGATCAGCGATGACGCGGTGAACGTGTTCCTGTACATGAAGCCCCAGCACTCCATCCACCGCACCGGGCTGAAAGGACTGTGGCAAAACGCCCCGATTCCCGCGGTGGTGCTGGAGGAAATGTACTGGGCGTCACCCTAGCACGAGCCCCTCCCTGGGCTGGCACGGGTGATCGTCGAAGGGGGTTAGTGCAGCTTCAAACGGGGATGCATAGCGCGGCTGATCTTGTCCATCAGCCAGATGACCCCGGTGCGCAGAAAGCCGTGCAGGGCCACCTGGTGCATGCGATACAGCGAGACGTAGAACAGCCGGGCAACCTTGCCCTCGATGTACATGCTGCGACCGGAGAGGTTGCCCATCAGGTTGCCGACGGTGGTGTAGCGGCTGAAGTTGATCAGCGAGCCGTGGTCCTTGTAAACAAAGGGCACGTCTTCGCGGCCTTCGAGGCGGTTGACCAGCGTCTTGTAGAGGGTGTCGGCCTGCTGGTGCGCGGCCTGGGCCCGCGGCGGTACCGGCCGGTCGGAGTCCGGTTGCGGGCAGGCGGCGCAGTCGCCGAAGGCGAAGATGTCGCGGTCGGCGGTGGTCTGCAGGGTCTGGGTTACCACCAGCTGGTTACCGCGGTTGGTGTCCAGGCCATCGAGTTTGGCGAGGAAGGCCGGTGCCTTGATGCCGGCCGCCCAGATGGTCATGGCTGAGGGCAGCTCGGTGCCGTCTTTCATCACCACGCCGTCGGCTTTCACTTCACTGACCGGCTGTCCGGTGAGCACGTCCACATGCTGGCGTTCCAGTTCCCGAGTGGCGGCGGCGGACAGGCGCCCCGGCAGAGCCGGAAGGATGCGATCTGCCGCCTCGATCACGCGGATGCTGACGTCCTGTGGCTGCAGCGAGTTCATGCCGTACACCGGCAGCTCGCGGGAGGCCAGTCGCAGCTCTGCCGCCAGTTCCACCCCGGTGGCGCCAGCCCCGATGATGGTGATCGGCAATTGCGCCGGCTGGCCGTGCTTGGCTTCGTGGTTGGTGCGCAGGAAGGCGTTGAGCATCAGGTTGTGGAAACGCCGGGCCTGGGCGAGGCTGTCCAGAAACAGACAGTGGTCTTGGGCGCCGGGTGTGCCAAAATCGTTGGCGGTGCTGCCCACGGCGATGACCAGGGAGTCGTACTGGACATGACGCTCCGGCACCACTTCCACCCCCTCGTTGTCGTAGAACGGTTCCAGGGTGATCTGGCGGTTTTCCCGGTCAAGGTCGCTCATGCGTCCCAGCTGGAATTCGTAGTGGTGTTTGCGGGCGTGGGCGCGGAAGTTGATCTCATTGGTGCTGGCGTCCAGCGACCCGGCCGCGACTTCATGCAGCAGTGGCTTCCAGACGTGGGTGAGGACCGCGTCAATCAGGGTAATACGGGCTTTCTGACGCTTGCCCAGCTTATTTCCCAGGCGCGTTACCAGTTCAAGACCACCGGCTCCTCCGCCGACAACGACGATGTGATGCAGTTTATCCATGGATGCAGTTCCTTAAGTGAAGACAGCGAAAGGCTCTCAATCCATCGACTTGAAAACGCTTCGCTTTCTTCACTTGCCCCACTCCCGGTGCATCCCCCGGAAGGCGCGCCTATGCTATCCCGATGCCAGCGGGGAAACAATGTCGCTCTCCGGTCTATTAGCACCATACCGATTACGACGATAGTGGCGGGCGAGATGTGACAACAGTGCGGCATGTGCTTACCCGGTGCTCAGTTCTTTTGTTGGTTGTGGTTGGTTAGCCGTGCTCTGGACAGACAATCCGGTGGCCTGCTACAACCGGAACCTACTGCCTGGTATGGCGGTCAACATTCTGCGTGAGCATCGCCACGCAAACCAAGATATCCAGAAGGAGCAACACGTGAAAATCACTGTCAGCGGTATCAGCGAGGGTCAGCCGATTCCCGAATCGTTTGCTTTCGGTGTGTTCAGTGCCGAGGACCACATGAGCTTCGGCCCCAACCGCAACCCGGAAGTCAGCTGGGAAGACGCCCCGGCCGGAACCAAAAGCTTTGCCGTGGTGATGTTTGACCCGGATGTTCCCAGCGTTGCCGACGACGTCAACCAGGAAGGCAAGAGGGTGTCTAAGGATCTGCCGCGGGTGGATTTCTTCCACTGGCTGCTGGTGGACATTCCGGCATCGGTCAGTCGTATTCCGGAAGGCGAGGACAGCGACGGTGTGTTGCCCAAGGGCAAGCCGGCGGGTCCGGGGCCAATTGGCGTGCGTGGCATCAACACCTACACCCAGTTCCTCGCCGGCAATCCGGACATGGCCGGCACCTACGCCGGTTACGACGGCCCCTGTCCGCCCTGGAACGATGAGATCCTCCATCACTACCACTTTGAGGTGTACGCCCTCGACGTGGAGACTCTGGGCCTCAGTGGCGAGTTCGATGGCGAGGCTGTACGTGAGGCGATGGCGGGCCATGTCCTCGCCCAGGCGCGAGTGACCGGGACCTACACCCTTAATCCGGACCTGCGTTAAGCGCTTTCCCGGTCACGCCGATGGGCGGGGCCGGGGCATCTCCTGTCGAAGAAATACCCTTGCGCCGGGTAACAAATCCCCCCAACCGGTGTCAGTGCCTTCGAAGCAATGGATTCCGGAGGCCTGGATGCAACGTCTGAAACTGATTCCCCTGGCAGTGCTGTTGTGGCTGATGGCGGTGCCGGCTGTGGCCGGTGACCCGGAACGCAGCGAGGTGGTGTTGTTCTCGCAACCCTATTGCCCGGGATGCCTGGCGGCCAAGCAGTTCTTTGCCGAGCAGGGCGTTGCCTATCAGGAGTTCGATATCAGCACCTCCGAAGCGGCCCGCGACACCTTCGAGCGACTCGGTGGCCAGGGGACGCCGTTCCTGCTGATCAATGGCCGTCGGGTACAGGGGTTCTCGGAACCGGTGGTGGCGCCGTTGCTGTCTGAGAAGCCTTGACTCAACCCTGATCAGGTCCTGAACCGTCTTTGGACTGGCTGGCCAGCGCCCGTTCGATTTCCTCATCCAGCCGGCGGGCGTAGCGGTCATCCAGACGCTGGTCGCTGTGGCCCTTCATCAGCTCGATGCTGTTGCGGAGGTTGGCAACGAAGGAACGGCAGTGGCGGCACATCATCAGGTGGGTGCGCACCGACAGCCGTTGCGTCAGTGGCAGGTCACCTTCGATGTAATCGCTGGCGATCACCGCCAGATCTCGGCACATCAGCATTGGCCCGTCTCCTGAAAGTGCTCCACCATCAGGAAAATCTTCTGTCGCGCCCGGTGGAGCATCACCCGCAGGTTGGACGCACTGACCCCCAGAATGTTACAGACTTCCGCCGATTGCCGCTGGTGGGCTTCGTAGAGCATCAAGGCCGAGCGCTGGGCCTCGGGCAGCTGGGACAGATGTTTGTCCAGGCAGTCGCCAAGGGCGCCGTTCTCCAGCAGGCTCTCGGCGGTTTCACGGGTGCTCAGCTGGGGTGGCTGGGACCAGCGGCCGTCGCTGCGAAACCGGCTTGCCAGTTGCGGTTCCAGCGCCTCGCTGAAATCGGTCTGAACTTCCCGCTGGCTCCGGCGCAGGCTGTTTTTGGCCTGGTTGGCAACGATGCGATGGAGCCAGGTCTTGAGACTGGCGCGACCCTCGAAGCCGGCAATGGCGCTGACCACCCGGGTCCAGCACTCCTGCACGATGTCCTCGGCGCTGCTATGGTCAGTGTAATAGCGCGCCACCGCCAGCATGCCGGGGGTGTAGCGGCGCACCGCCTCCCGATAGGCAGCGGCCTCGCCTGCCTGCAGTCGCAACACCAGTTGCTGTTCGTCGTTGTGTTCCCGAGTTGGTGGCATATCGTTTTCTTTAATTGGTTGCATTCGTGAAGGTAAAGAGACAGAAAAGTGAACTTTGTTCCGTAACATCCTGCAAGAATAGGTGTCCATGGCCGCAGTGATTCCACCCAAAAGGTAGTCGAACCCATGATCAATCGGAAAAAACTTGTCCTGATCGCCATCATCGCCCTGCTGGTGGGGCTGTTTATTGTCTTTGATGGCCATCAGCTGTTGACCCTGGCCAACCTTCAGGCCCACCAGGCCTCGCTGGCACAGTGGATTGCCGATAACACCCTCGCTGCGGTGGGTGGGTTCGTGCTGATCTACATCGCGGCCACGGCGCTGTCGCTACCGGGGGCTGCGGTACTGACGCTGGCCGGTGGTGCCTTCTTCGGTAACCTGCTGGGTTTGGCGGCAGCGTCGGTGGCGTCCACCGCAGGCGCGTCGCTGGCGTTTCTGGCGGCCCGCTTCCTGTTCCGGGATACCCTGCGCCAGCGCTACGCCGAGACCGTCAGGCGGATGGATCGGGGGATCGAGAAGGACGGGGCCTTTTACCTGGCCACCCTGCGTCTGGTGCCGGTGTTCCCGTTTTTCCTGATCAACCTGGCCATGGGTCTCACCGGCATGAAACTGCGCACTTACGCTTTGGTGAGCTGGCTGGCGATGCTGCCGGGCACGTTTGTGTACGTGAACGCCGGTACCCAACTGGCGCAGATCGAAACCCTGGGGGACATCGTATCACCGGGCGTGCTGGGGGCTTTTGTGTTGTTGGGGGTGTTTCCCCTGGTGGCCAAGTTTGCCCTCGGTTTCGTGCGTCGGCGCCGGGTATACCGGGGCTTCCAGCGCCCGCAGCAGTTTGACTACAACCTGGTGGTGATCGGCGGTGGTTCCGCCGGCCTGGTGTCGGCTTACATCGCGGCGGCGGTCAAGGCCAAGGTGGCGCTGATTGAGCGTGACCGCATGGGCGGCGATTGCCTCAACACCGGCTGTGTGCCGTCCAAGGCGCTGATCAAGAGCGCCAAGGCCGCCGACACCATGCGCCATGCCGATCGTTACGGCCTGGACTCGGTGCCGGTGCAGGGTTCGTTCGCCAACATTATGGCCCGGGTGAAACGGGTGATCGCCCAGGTGGAGCCCCACGACTCGCCGGAGCGTTACCGCAAATTGGGGGTGGACTGTATCGCCGGTTCTGCGGAGTTCGTCTCGCCCTGGGAGGTAGCGGTCACCCACAGTGATGGTCGCCGGCAAACCCTGACCGCGCGCAGCATCATCATCGCCACCGGTGGCCGTCCGGCAATGCCACCAATCCCGGGGCTGGAGCGGATGGAGCCGTTGACCTCCGATACCCTCTGGTCGCTGACCGAACAGCCACAACGGCTGCTGGTGCTCGGTGGCGGGCCAATCGGTTCGGAGCTGGCCCAGGCCTTCCAGCGTCTGGGCAGCCAGGTGATCCAGCTGGAGCAGGGCGACCGCCTGCTGGCGAAGGAAGACCCCGAGGTGGCCGAGCTGGTGCAGCGCCAGTTTGAACGGGACGGCATTGATCTGCGGCTGGGACACCGTGCCCTGGAATTTGCCGAGGAAGACGGCGAGCGGGTGGTCTATTGTGGCCGCGAGGGCGCGGATAACGCTGAGGAGCGGGTCCGTATCGGCTTTGACCGGGTGCTGGTGGCGGTGGGCCGCAGTGGCAATACCCGCGGCCTCAATCTGGAGGCTCTGGGCATTGAGCCGGAACGCAATGGCACGGTGCCGGTGGAGGATGACCTCAGCGTACGCTTCCCCAATGTGTTTGCCTGCGGTGATGTTGCCGGTCCGTACCAGTTCACCCACGCGGCGGCACACCAGGCCTGGTATGCCTCGGTGAACGCGTTGTTCGGCCAGTTCCGGCGGTTCCGGGTGGAGTACCGGGTGATGCCCTGGGTGACCTTCACTGGCCCTGAAGTGGCCCGGGTGGGGCTGAGCGAGACCGAGGCGCAGGCTCAGGGTGTGGCCTACGAAGTGACCCGCTACGGCATTGACGACCTGGATCGTGCTATTGCCGAGAGTGAGGACCATGGCTTTATCAAGGTACTGACCCCGCCCGGCAAGGACCGCATCCTCGGCGCTGTGGTGGTAGGACAGCACGCCGGTGAGATCCTGGCGGAATTCACCCTGGCAATGAAACACGGGTTGGGGCTGAACAAGATCCTGGGAACCATTCACCCCTATCCGACCTGGAACGAAGCGGCCAAGTACGCCGCCGGGGAGTGGAAGCGGGCCCACGCACCGCAACTGGTGCTGCGGCTGCTGGAAAAGCTGCACCGCTGGCGCCGGGGCAAACCCGGGAACGCCGCGTCCACGGCGGTGGAATCACAGCAGCTATAACAAAGGCCGCCAAACCTGTGTTGGCGGCAGCGATGAGAGACAGGAGACAACATGCCCTCTAACGCGAGCAGTGCCCGTCGCATTCCGGCGGTGGAAGTGATTTCGCCGCGCGCGGTGGACAGCTGGACCCACACCCGCTCCGGCGATCCCCGGGGCTACATCGACAGTGACCAACTGCGGGAGCTGTGGATACACACCGGCACCGCCTGCAACCTGGCCTGTCCGTTCTGCCTGGAAGGCTCCCACCCCGGTGACGGGCGCATCCCCGGCATGACCCTGGACGACGTCAAACCGTTCATCCATGAAGCGCTGGAGTTGGGCGTCAGCCAGTTCTCGTTCACCGGCGGCGAGCCGTTTGTGATCCGGGACTTCGTCAACATCCTCAACTACGCCAGCCAGCACCGCCCCTGTTTTGTCCTCACCAACGCCACCGAGCCCCTGCTCAAGCGTCGCCACCAGGTGTTGCCACTGCTGGAGAATCGCCACGACATCCACTTCCGGGTCAGCCTGGATTACCCCAATGCCCTGCGCCATGACCGGGATCGGGGGGATGGCAGTTTTGCCAAGGCGCTGGAGGGCATTCGCTGGCTCAGGGAGCAGGGCTTTGTGGTGTCGATTGCCCGCCAGTCGGATGAGGGTGAAGACCCGGAGGAAGTGGCGGCCGCGTTCCGTCGCATCTTCCGGGATCACGGCATTCCCGAAGACCTGGCCTTCACCGCGTTTCCCGACCTGGGAACCCCGGGCTCGGAGGACGGCAGTCCCGAGATCACCGAAACCTGCATGGAGAAGTACCCGAGCCGGGAAAGCCGGGCCCACTTCATGTGTACCTACACCCGCATGTTGGTGAAAAAGAAGGATCAGGTCCGGGTCTACGCCTGCACCTTGGTGGACGATGACCCGGACTACGACCTGGGGGCGACCCTGAAAGAAAGCATGGACCAGCGGATCATGCTGCGACATCACCGCTGCTTTGCCTGTTACCGCTTTGGCGCCAGTTGCGCCGAGCCCACCTGATTGGACCAAGGGAGACCACACCATCATGTCGATTACCGAAGCAACCCTGTTCTGGGGCTTCCTGCTGGTTTACGGCGCCATCATGTACTGGCTGTCCCCCCGCAGCACCACGGCCAAGTCGTTCTATCAGGGGGCGGATGACAAGGGCAACCCGGTCGGTCAGTGGTCACTGACGGCGAGTATCTTCATCAGCTGGATCTTTGCCAAGTCGGTCACCAACGCCGCCAACCTGGGGGCGGCCTACGGCGTGGTGGGTGGCCTGGCCTACGCCACCTACTGGCTGTCGATTCCGGTGGCCGGCTATGTGATCTACCTGATCCGTACCCAGACCGGCGCCACCAGCCTGCAGGACTTTCTCACCTCCCGCTTTGGCCGGCTGGCGGCGTTGAGCTTTGCGGCGGCGATCCTGATCCGGCTCTACAACGAGGTGTGGAGCAACACCGCGGTGGTGGGCGGCTACTTCGGCCTGCCCGGGGAGTGGCAGTACTACGCCGCGGCGATGTTGTTCACCGCCTTTACCCTGGCCTACAGCCTCAAAGGCGGGCTGCGCAGCTCGATCTTCACCGATGCGATCCAGGCGGTGGTGTTCGTGTTCTTCGTCGGCGCCGTGCTGTTCCTGATCGTCCCGGCCAACGATACCGGAACCCTGCTTACCACCGGCGAGTTCCGCCTGGAGGCGGGCATGGACCTGTTGCTGGTGGCCGGGCTGCAGATCTTCAGCTACCCCTTCCACGACCCGGTGCTGACCGATCGGGGGTTCGTCAACCGCGAGAAAACCATGCTCAAGAGCTTTGTAGTGGCGGGTCTGCTGGGCTTTGTCGCGGTGTTTATCTTCAGCCTGGTGGGGGTTCATGCCCAGCTCAATGGTATCGAAGCCATGGGCAACGCGCCGGCAGCGGTGGGGCAGTCCCTGGGGCTGACCGCGCTGTTCTTCATGAGCGTGGTGATGATGACGTCGGCCGGCTCCACCCTCGACTCCACCTTCACCTCGCTGGCGAAATCGCTGGCGGTGGACCTGCCCCGGCTGGCCCGCCGGGCGGCAGACCGGTTGCCGAGCCTGCGGGTGGGGGCCGTGGTGATGGTGGTGTTTGCGATTCTCGGCAACCTGCCAATGTTTGCCGGCACCGACATCCTCAAGGCCACCACCATCTCCGGCACCATGGTGATGGGGCTGGCACCGGTGTTCCTGTTCTACGGCTTTACCCAATGGTCGCCCTGGAGCTTCCACCTCAGCTTCTGGGGTGGCCTGACGCTGGGGGTGTTGCTGGCCATGGGGCTGGTGCCGGCGTCCTGGGCCATCGGTGAGGGCAAGTACGCCATGCTGCTGGGAGTGAACGCCTACGGCTTCCTGATCTGCAGCGCCGGTTTCTTCCTGCCGCTGGTGCTGCGCCGGCTGGCCGGGCGAGCGGTCGAACCCAGCCGCGGCACCAACTAGTGTCCCGTCTGGTTAACTCGTTAACTTACTACTTGTCTCTGAGGGTTCTGACCAAGGCGCCGCTGTGCCGATGTGGTGGTTCCACATCAAACAGTGGCAACACAGGCTCAGAGCCCTCAGAGACAAGCCCTTCGGGAGCCACTGACAACCCGAATAGCGTCGTTGTACTGTCTCGATTTGGAACCACCAAACCTTCACCAGCACGCCTAGCTCTTCGGGTTGTCAGTGGCTCATTAAGTCAACGAATTAACCAGACGGGACACTAGTGTCCCTTAACAAAAGTTCGTCTTATTATTGATTTTGTCGGATAGCCGAGCGATTGACGCAATGATTTGATCGGCTGTTTTACGCCAGACAAACGGCTTGGGATTGTCGTTGTAGGTCGCAAGATAGTCTTTAATTGACGCTTCCAACTCGCGAGTACTGCGATGCGAGTTGCGCTTGATCCACCGCTCCGAGATCAGGGCAAAGAATCGTTCCACTAAGTTGACCCACGACGCCGAGGTTGGCGTGAAATGAACGTGGTATCTGGGTCTGGCAGCAAACCAGGCTCGCACCTTTTCGGTCTTATGAGTCCCGTAGTTGTCCATGACCAAGTGAATATCCAGATTCTCTGGAACCTCCCGGTCGATCTCATTCAAAAAGGCCAGAAACTCTTTGGCACGGTGTCGCCTATGAAGACGTCCGATAACCTCACCGGTGGCTACATCCAAGGCGGCAAACAGGGTGGTGGTGCCGTGACGAACGTAATCGTGCGTCCGAGTCTCTGAATAGCCAAACGACAGGGGGAGCGCCGGTTGGGTCCGGTTCAGCGCCTGTATCTGGCTTTTCTCATCCACGCACAGCACCAGAGCCCGGTCAGGCGGATTCATATACAACCCAACAATGTCGTGGACCTTGGCGACGAAGTGCGGGTCGGTTGAGAGCTTAAACGTCTCCAGGCGGTGAGGCTTCAGACCAAATGCCCGCCAGATTCGACTGATCGCCATGGCATTGAGGCCCGTTTCCTTGGCCATCAAGGTTGTCGACCAATGGGTCGCCTCCTTGGGCTTGGACTGTAGCGTTTTGTTGATGACCTCCGTGACCTTATCGTCATCAATACTGCGGGGCCGACCACTCCTGGGGGCATCGGTCAGCCCGGCCACCCGGAACTGCTCAAACCGCTTGCGCCACTTGCTGACCGTTTCGGCCGTCACGCCTACTCGCTCTCCGATCACTCGCCCGGGAAAACCCTCGGTGCTCAACAGGATCATTCGTGCTCGTTGTTGCTCAGCCGCAGGCATCTGCCGGCGACGAACCCACGAATTGAGCTCATCGCGTTCTTCGTCTGTAATAATCAAAGGGGTGACCGGTCGTCCCATTGCAGTAGCTCCCTCAATGCTTTCTGCAATTATAAACTTTAACCGCAAAAATTCGACGAACTTTTGTTAAGGGGCACTAGATGGCGACAGATCGTGAGGCGGCGGGCCGCGCCTGCCCGCTGCATTACCGTTACCGGCCCGAGCAACTGGGGCAGGATCCGGAAGCCTGGCCTGAGCAGGTGCTGTACGTCGCCGGTGGTTTGTATGGCAATCCTTTCGCCCTCGATGCAATCGAATCCATGGTGGCTCAAGAGCGGGCCGCCGGGCGTTCGGTCAGGCTGCTGTTCAATGGTGACTTCAACTGGTTCAATGCCGACGACACCCTGTTCCGGACCATCAACAACCGGGTGTTGCGACATGATGCCATGCTGGGCAACGTCGAGTACGAACTGGCCCAGCCCAGTGACAGCGCAGGCTGTGGCTGTGCCTACCCGGAGTTCGTCGACGACGGTGTGGTTTCGCGGTCCAATCGCATCATGCAACGACTGCAGGCGGTGGCCGCTGACCAGCCGGAAATTCAGCAGCAATTGCGTGGTCTGGCGCGTTGGCGCTGCGGGATCTTTGGTGGCCTAAAGGTTTTGATTTTACACGGAGATCCCGAGTCCCTGGCGGGCTGGGGGCTGGCCCGGGAACGGTTGCAGGCATCGGGGGATCAGCGGCTACGGCAGTGGTTCCGCCAGACTGGCGCCGATGTGATGGTCTGCAGCCACACCTGCCTGCCGCTGTTGTGGCAGGGCGAGGTGGATGGCCGGCTCTGTCGGGTGGTGAACAACGGTTCCGCGGGGATGGCCAATCTGTATGGTGACAGCCGTGGCCTGATCGCCCGAATCAGCGCCATGCCGCCGTTCGCGACGAATCTGGCAATGCTCGAGGGGCATGCTCAGACGGTCGCGCTGGCACCGGTCTCGTTCGATCTGCACGCCTGGCAGGGGACCTTCGATCGGCTCTGGCCGGCCGGCTCCGACGCCGCCATTTCCTACCGTGATCGCATCCTCCAGGGTACCGGATTAGATGCATCTGACATGCTTCTGTAACCCTTTCTGCAAGCCCGTATGCGATGATAGGTACTGAGGCGATGATCGCTTTTTGATCATTCCCCGGGGTTAGCTCTGCTGATGACCTTGAAATATCTTTCGAGGTCTATATAATTTAGCACTAACTTTTTGAGGCGAATGAATCACACTATGACCACCGAAGGTTCGAATACCACCGCCATCACCCTCCGGATTCCGGAGAAGCGTGATGGCTTCCGGCTCTACCAGCTGGTGGCCCAATGCCCGCCGCTGGACCCCAATTCCATGTACTGCAACCTGCTGCAGTGCACCCACTTTGCCGAGACCTGTGTTGCCGCCGAACTGGATGGTGACCTGGTCGGATTCATCTCCGGCTACATTCCTCCGCAACAGCCCGACACCCTGTTCATCTGGCAGGTGGTCGTCCACGAGAAAGGACGCGGCCAGGGGCTGGCCAAGCGCATGCTCAAGGCCATCGCCGGCCGTGAGGTGTGCGCCAGCGTGACCCACCTGGAAACCACCATCACCGCGGACAACGAGGCGTCCTGGGCGCTGTTCCGTTCGTTTGCCCGCGACCTTGGGGCAGAGCTGAAGTACCACGAGCACTTCGAGAAGGCGGCCCATTTTGGCGGCGAACACGATTCCGAGTTCCTGCTGCGTATCGGTCCCTTCAGCCAACCAGCCATACCGTGAGCGAGCCGGCGGCTCGCTGAGGTCGGGCTGCCAACAGGCTCCAAATCACGTGCGACGCGCTGGTCGCGACCGACACTGAACAGCCTTCGCACATCTACCTCGAACCTAAAATGCTAAGAGGCAAGACAATGGATATTTTCAAGAGCACCGAATCCGAAGTACGCGTTTATTCCCGCGCTTTTCCGATGGTTTTCAACCGGGCCAAGAACGCCCACATCTACTCCGAGGATGGCCAGGAGTACCTGGACTTTCTCGCCGGTGCCGGCTCGCTGAACTACGGTCACAACAACGACACCCTGAAACAGGCACTGCTGACGTACATCGAGAGCGATGGCATCAGCCAGGGTCTTGACCTGTTCACCACCGCCAAGCACGACTTCATCGCGGCGTACAAGAAGTACATCCTCGACCCCCGTGAGCTGGACTACAAAATGCAGTTCACCGGACCGACCGGTACCAACTGTGTGGAAGCGGCCCTGAAACTGGCCCGCAAAGTGAAAGGCCGCGACGGCATCATCTCCTTCACCAACGGCTTCCACGGTGTGTCCCTGGGTGCGGTTGCCGCCACCGGTAACAAGCACCACCGCGGTGGTGCCGGGGTACCGCTGAACAGCGTGACCTTCATGCCCTACGACGGTTATCTGGGCGAGGGTGTCGACACCCTGGCGATGATGGACAAGATGCTGTCTGACAATTCCTCCGGTCTCGACCTGCCGGCCGCCGTGATTGTTGAGGCGGTACAGGGCGAAGGCGGCCTCAACGCGGCCAGCGCCGAGTGGCTGCAGGGTCTGGAGAAACTGTGCAAGAAGCACGACATGCTGCTGATCCTGGACGACATCCAGGCCGGTAACGGCCGTTCCGGTGAGTTCTTCAGCTTCGAATTTGCCGGAATCAAGCCGGACATCGTCACGGTCTCCAAGTCCCTGAGCGGCTATGGTCTGCCGATGGCGCTGGTGCTGTTCAAGCCGGAGCTGGACGTGTGGGGTCCGGGTGAGCACAACGGTACCTTCCGTGGTAACAACATGGCGTTTATCACCGCCCGTACCGCCATCGAGACGTACTGGAAAGACGACGCCTTCGCCAAGGAAGTGCAGGAGAAGACCGAGGTACTGGGCAACGGCCTGCAGGCCATCGCTGACAAGTACGGTAGCGATTTCTACCTCAAGGGCCGTGGTCTGATGCGTGGTATTGCCTGCCCCAACGGCGATCTGGCGGACAAGATCACCTCGCTGGCGTTCGAGAAAGGCCTGATCATTGAGACCAGTGGTCCCAACGACGAAGTCATCAAGTGCCTGATGCCGCTGACCACCAGCAAGGATGACCTGAAAAAGGGTACCGACATCCTGGCCGAGTGTTTTGACGAGGTTTTGGGTACAAGTCTGAGCAAGGCATCGTAACGCCAAGGACGAACCGACAATGACTAGCCAACAACATACCGTAGAAAAAATCGGCGGCACGTCGATGAGCAACTACGAGGCGGTCCGGGACAACATCATCCTGGGCGGCCGCACCGAGGACGAGCTGTATCAGCGCATCTTCGTGGTCTCAGCTTACGGCGGTGTCACCAATGAGCTGCTGGAGCACAAGAAAACCGGTGAACCGGGCGTTTACGCCCTGTTCGCCGATGCCGAGTCAGACTGGGCCTGGGGCGATGACCTCACCAAGCTGGTGCAGTTCCTGACCGACCTCAACGGCGAGCTGTTCGAAGACCCGATGCTCAAGCAGCAGGCGGACCAGTTCATCACCGATCGCATCGAAGGCGTTCGCGGTTGTCTGATCGACCTGCAGCGGTTGTGCTCTTACGGCCAGTTCCAGCTCGAGGAGCATCTGCTCACCGTGCGGGAGATGCTGGCGGGTATCGGCGAAGCCCACAGTGCCTTCAACACTGCGCTGAAATTGCAGCAGGAAGGCATCAATGCCCGCTTTGTGGACCTCACCGGCTGGCGTGACAACGAGCTGCTGCCGCTGGATGAAAAGCTCAAGCAGGCGTTCGACGCCGTCGACCTGAGCCGTGAGCTGCCCATCGTGACCGGCTACGCCCAGTGCAAGGAAGGTCTGATGCGAACCTTCGACCGGGGTTACAGCGAGATGACCTTCAGCCGGGTGGCGGTGATCACCGACGCTCGGGAAGCGATTATCCACAAGGAATACCACCTCAGCTCCGCCGATCCCAACATCGTTGGTGAAGAGAAGGTGGTACCACTGGGGCGGACCAACTACGACGTTGCCGACCAGCTGGCCAACCTGGGGATGGAAGCGATTCACCCCCGGGCCGGCAAGGGCCTGCGTCAGAACGAGATTCCGCTGCGGGTGAAGAACACCTTCGAGCCGGAGCATACCGGTACCCTGATCACGCCGGATTACGTCAGTGAGAAGCCGCAGGTGGAGATCATCGCCGGCGCCAAGGGCGTGTTCGCGGTGGAAGTGTTCGACCAGGACATGCAGGGCGAGCCGGGGTCCGATCGCAAGATCCTCGACACCCTGGCCCGTTTCAAGGTGCGCTTCGTGTCCAAGGACACCAACGCCAATACCATCACCCATTACGTCGACAGCACGCTGAAGAACATCAAGCGGGTGGTGAAGGCGCTGCAGGAAGTGTTCCCGAATGCCGAGATCAACACCCGCAAGGTGGCGCTGGTATCAGCCATCGGTTCCGACATGAAAGTGCCGGGTATCCTGTCACGTTCAGTGAAGGCGCTGGCGGATGCCGAAATCAGCGTACTGGCCATCCACCAGTGCATGCGCCAGGTGGATATCCAGTTCGTCATCGATGAGGATGCCTACGACCGCTCCATTGCGGCGTTGCACGGTGTGCTGATCGAACCTCACAACCACGAGTACGCCATCGTCGCGGCGTAAGTGGTGCATGAGTTGCCCGGAAAGGGAACCGGTCGCTTCCTTTCCGGGTAATGGAGGGTGTCTTGCCTCCCGATCGGGGCGTCCGGCGTTGCTGGGCGTCTCCGATCCCCTTCCGGGCGGCACTCTCTGTTTTCCCTTTCTGCCTTTTGCAGCCTTCTTGCTACAACAGCACAATCCCCACCGCCAGCTGCGTCGCCATGGCGACCGCGGTCAATGCCAGTCTCAGCCGCAGGTACCAGGCGGGCCAGAAACTCTTCATCCACACCGCATCCACCAGGTAGAGCAGCAGATAGGCCAGCGGGAACAGCACCGCCTGGATCGTCATGGGTAGCAGCACCGCGACACCAGCGGTCACAAAGAACGCCTGGCTCAGCGCCATCACCACTACCGGTGACACCGGATAGCAGTGCTGCTGGAGTTGCAGGCCAATGGGCCAGTAGACCCCGGCCATGAACACCAGAATCCCGGCGCTGTAGAGATAGAACAGTTCCATCATCTGGGCCTGACGCTCGGGCCACAGCAACACAGCAGCGGCACCGGCCACGAAGGGCAGCAGTCCCAACAGGCCAACGGCAACGGCAAGGCGGGCGATGGCGATCACGACTTGCGCCTCTGCAGGTCAATGCTCAGCGGCGGCACGGGCGCCGGGTCCATGCCGATCATTTCGTTGTAGGCGGACGGGTGAATGATCACCAGCCGCTGGGGCTCAAACGCCGCCAGGGAGTCCTTGATCTCCCAGCTGCTGCGGAACAGCAGGGTCTGGCCGTGGCCATCGGACAGCACCTGACCGCGCCCGCCCATGTACAGGGTGGCCATGTAGCGCTGGCCTTCCAGGGACAGGATGTCAACCCGCTCGATGGTAACGTTGGCCGCCTGTCGCAATTCCTCCAGGGTGATACGCATGGCATGCTCCGAAGCCGTGAATGTCCCCCTGATGTACGACCGTCCCGCAGGGCGGGATCAGTTGGATGTGGCTTCGTCGCGACAGGCCTGGTGGGCCGGGCAGCCCACCAGATGGTCATTGACCAGGCCGGTGGCCTGCATAAAGGCGTAGACAATGGTGGGGCCGACGAAATTGAAGCCGGCCTTCTTCAGGGCTTTGGACATGGCCTCCGCCTGTGGCGTGGTGACCGGCACTTCCTCAAAGGTTCGCCACTGGTTCTGTACCGGCCGGCCATCGACGAAGGACCACAGAAAGTCACTGAACGACTCCCCACGCTCCTGGAACCCCAGATAGGCTCGGGCATTACGAATGATCGACTGGACCTTGAGGCGATTGCGGATAATGCCCGGGTTTGCCAGCAGCTCTGCCACCTTGGCGTCGTCGTAGTGGACGATCTTCTGCGGGTCGAAGCCATCGTAGGCCTCGCGGTAGGTTTCCTGTTTGCGCAGGATGGTAATCCAGCTCAGCCCGGCCTGCTGGCCATCGAGACAGAGCTTCTCGAACAGCGCCAGGTCGTCGTACTCGGGGCGACCCCAGACGGTATCGTGGTAATGGACATACAGTGGGTCGGTGCCGCACCAGGGGCAGCGTTGGGTGTCGTCAGTCATGATCGGTTCCGGTTGCCGGCAGGATCGGGCAGGGCTGGGCCGGCTTGTCCGTGCCGTCTGCCGTATGGAAAGGGGTGTCGCCGGCGGCGCTGACCGGCGGTGCGGCAGTGGCCAGGGACAGTTGCGGGTCCGCCACCAGCCACTGTGTTGGCGTAGTGACACCGGTTGGGCAGCGGTACACCAGCGCCAGCTGGAAACCACCGGTGGTGGTGCTGATGGCCCACCAGTCGGGGTCCGACAGATCGCCGTGCAACTGGCCATCGGCGTCGATCTCCAGGGTTTGCAGGTTGCCGGCGATGCCGCGGCCGGTGGCCTTCAACCAGGCTTCCTTCAGGGTCCAGCAGCGCAGGAATGCGCTGGCGTCCTGTTCGGCCAGCAGCCAGGCCTGCTCACTTTCGCTGAACCAGTGCTGCACCACCCGCCGCCAGCGGCTGTGGCGTCCCAGCGGTTCCAGATCAATGCCCAGCGGTTGCTCCCAGGCGGTGGCACAGGCCACCACGCCATGGCTGTGGCTGAGGGACAGCCGCCACCCGGCCGGCACAGCCGCGGCCACCGGACGCCCGCTGACCGGTTGACACTGTTCAGGCGGGCGCCCGGCGGCGTGACCCAGGGCCTGGCGGATCAGCCAGCGACTGTGCAGGAAATCGAGCCGACCGGCGCCGTGATGGCTGGCGGCCCGCTGCTGTTCTTCGCGACTCAGCCAGTCGGGCAGGGCCTCAGGCTGCTGCTCGGGAACCCGGGCCAGCCAGATTTGTGGTGCCGTTGCCTCAGGGCTGCAGGCGCTGGATGAGCCAGCCATCGTCTTGCCTCAGATATTCAAAACGGTCGTGCAGCCGGGACGGCCGCCCCTGCCAGAACTCGAAGCGTTGCGGGATCACCCGGTAACCGCCCCAGAAACTGGGCAGTGGCACCTCGCCGGCGCTGAAGCGCTGTTTGATCTCCGCCACCTTCTGTTCCAGCAGACCACGGGAGGTGATCACCTGGCTCTGTTCCGAAACCCAGGCGCCGAGCTGGCTGCCGCGGGGGCGGGAGGCGAAGTACTTGAGGGATTCGGTCTTGCTGACCTTTTCCACCCGGCCCTGGACGATCACCTGGCGGTTGAGACCAATCCAGGGGAACAGCAGTGCCGCTTTGGGGTTTTCCTCCAGCTCCCGGGCCTTGCGGCTCTGGTAATTGGTGTAGAACACCAGTCCCTGGTCGTCGAAGTACTTCAGCAGCACCGTGCGCAGGTCCGGCAGGCCGTCACTGCCGGTGGTGGCCAGTGACATCGCGTTGGGTTCCAGCAGCCCGGCCTCACGGGCATCGTGAAACCAGCGTTCGAACTGGCGGGTGGGGTTGTCGTCCAGGTGGTCACGGTCGAGGCCTTCGCTCTCGAACTCCCGGCGCATGTCACCAATGTCCATAGGGCTATCCTTTGGTGGTTGAGCCTTTGAGGGGCTTCAGGGTCTTCGTCATACTGGGGCTGAATACGATGGTGTATTCTTTCAAGATCGTTGGATCAATGGAACCTGGTATCCCTTCAGCCAAGGGATAGGGAGACGTCTGTGGCAAGGCAGGTGAGTGGCAACCGCACAATCAAACGGATCGGACTGTGGCTGGCGGTGGTGCTGTTGCTGTACATGCTGGCCGGGTTTGTGGCTCTGCCCTGGTGGCTGGAGCGTCAGGTGCCCGGCCAGTTCCGGGATCAGATGGGGTGGCAGGCGGAGGTTGAGGACATCCGTTTTAACCCCTTCACCCTGGCGCTGGAAGCGTCTGCGCTGAGCGCGACGGACAGCCGCGGCGAATCCGTGCTGACGGTGCCGGAACTGCGGGTGGATCTGTCGTTCCTGCACCTGTTTACTGGTGTGCTGGCCTTTGACGGCATCCGGGTGACGCAGCCACAGCTGCGGCTGGAGCTGTTGCCGGGCGGGCAGGTCAATCTGCTGCAGGACTGGCAGGACCAGCACCCGACCACCGATGATCCTGAACCGGAGTCCGACACCGAATCTGAGCCGATACCACTGCTGCTGCGGTCGCTGGTGCTGGCGGAGGGTCAGATCGCGCTCTGGGATCGTCGCACGGACACGCCGCGGCACTTTGATATCGCACCCCTTAACCTGAATCTTTCAGACCTGGCCACCTTCCCGCGTGATGACGGGGACAGCCGGTACCATCTCCAGGCCCGGATCGGCGACCAGCACCTGAGCTGGGAAGGCAGCCTCAGCCTGGCGCCGCTCTACTCCGAGGGACGCCTCACCCTGGAAGATCTGGATTACGACATCCTGGCTCACTTCGCCGGCGCGGCGTTGCCCTACACCCTGACCGACGGCGAGGTCAGTGTCAGCACGGACTACCAGCTGGCTTACGACAACCGGCTGTCCCTGGTCACCACCGGGGGAGCGGTGACCGTGGCGGAGCTGGCCATCCGTGAGCCGGCGGGTGAGGACACCGGTCTGGCCCTGGAGCGCCTGACCCTCACCGACATTCGCTTCAGCCTGCTGGAGCGCTGGCTGGAACTGGGACCGATCACCATGCAGAACCTGTCGCTGGAGCTGGCTCGTGACGCGGACGGCCAGCTGGACTGGCTCAAGCCGCTGGCGGCGACAGATCCTGCCACGAATGACACCTCTGAGGACGACAGCGACAGCGCCCCGGCCTGGCAGTGGTCGCTGGCGGGTATCGACCTGACGGGAGCCAACCTGCGCTGGCAGGATCAGCAACCGCCCCGGCCGGTGAGTCTGGAGGCAACCGACCTGGCGCTGACTCTGGGCCCGCTGAGTGAGCAACTGGCTGAACCGGTGGACTACCGCCTGGAAACCGGTGTTGCCAGTGGTGGCCAGCTGTCCGCCCAGGGCCAGGTGACGCTGACCCCGCTGACCCTGGAGGCGGCCGTGACCGCTCGCGATCTGGCGCTGGCGCCACTGTCGCCCTACATCGAACAGGCCAGCCAGCTGGCGATTCGTGACGGCCGCCTGTCCCTGGACGGTGAACTTGACCTGGACGACCAGAAACAGCCCATGACCGGCACCTTCAGTGGCAGCGCCGAGATTGGCGGGCTGGTGACGGCGGTGGTGGACCGGGAAGAGGAGTTGCTGGCATGGCAGCTGTTGCGGCTGGCGCCGATTGAATACAACCTCACCCCGGCACGTCTGGAGATCGGCCAGGTAACGCTGACCGGGCCCCAGGCCCAACTGCTGCGGGAGGCCTCCGGAAACCTCAATATCGCTGCGCTGCTGGCTTCGCCTGCGGATGCCTCTGACGCCCCGGTCGACTCCGACACCCCGACCGAGCCTGTCAGTGAGAATGAGGCGCCGGGATTGATCTTCCGCATAGGCGAACTGGCGCTGAGCGGTGGTCAGGTGGCCTACACCGATCGCAGCGTCAGCCCCGCCTTCAATACCCGTCTGCGGGCGCTGGACGGCCAGGTGATCGGGCTCAGCAACATCCCGCCTCAACAGGGGCGTGTGCAACTCTCGGGCCGGGTCGGTGAGTCCGGCCAGTTGCGGCTGGACGGCACCCTGTCGCCTCTGGGAGCCGAGGGCGACAGCACCCTGACCCTGGAACTCAGCGACGTCTCCATGCCGACCTTTTCGCCCTACGCCGGCCGCTACCTGGGCTATGGCATTGACCGGGGCAAACTGGGGCTGGGACTGGATTACCAGCTGTCTGGCACGGAACTGAGTGCGGAGAATCGGGTGTTACTGGACCGACTGGAACTGGGCCAGGCGGTGGCCAGCGACGAGGCGGTGCAGGCACCGCTCAGCTTGGGGTTGGCGCTGCTGCGGGATCGCCGGGGCGTGATCGAGCTGGATATCCCGGTCAGCGGGAATCTGGACGACCCGGACTTCCGGCTGGACCGGGTGCTGTGGCGCACCTTCGTCAACCTGGTGGTGAAAGCCGCGGCATCGCCCTTCAGCGCGCTGGGTGCGGTGGCCGAAATGGCGGGGCTGAGCGGCGAAGAGCTGGGCGCGGTGGATTTTGTGCCCGGTGACGTCGCCCTGGCCGATGGTGAATCCGACAAGCTGACGGTGTTGGCCCAGGCGTTGGCCGAGCGTCCGGAGCTGATTCTCGAAGTGCGTGGTGCGGTGGTGCCGTCCCAGGATGGCCTGGCGCTGCACCGAGAGGCGTTGTGGCAGCAGTTGGGAGTGGCGGAGGCCGGCGCCTCAGCCCGCATCGGTGCGTTGGAAGGTGCGGTCCGTGACCGGTTCGGTGCTGCCACCCTGGATGCAATGCGCGAGCAGGCGGCTACAGCCGGCGGCGAACCCTGGGCGGACCGCCTGGTACGACGCCTGACGGCTGATCGCACCTTGCCGCCTGAAACCCTGGGCCGACTGGCGGC
The DNA here is from genome assembly GCF_020546665.1 of Marinobacter sp. CA1. Classification (NCBI taxonomy): domain Bacteria; kingdom Pseudomonadati; phylum Pseudomonadota; class Gammaproteobacteria; order Pseudomonadales; family Marinobacteraceae; genus Marinobacter; species Marinobacter sp. CA1. The sequence goes on along the minus strand of NZ_CP071785.1, from coordinate 4,318,473 downwards.
GGCGCGGGGGGAGTGGCTGCACCGTCAGTTGTCGGAACAGTACGACATTCCGGCCAGCCAACTGTTTCTGGCGGAGCCGTCACTGGATGCCCCGGCGTCCGACGACGGCCGGGTGACCGTGCCCTTCAGCCTGCAGGCACGCTGACGGCGTGCCTGCCGCCAGTGGCTGTCATTGCCATCGAGGCCATGATTCCAAGCCATGAATTCAATCCAAGAATCGACTTAATGAAAAGGAACGTTGTGAACAAGCGTCCCCTGAGCCATTTCTTTGCCTACGTTGCCCGGCTGCGCTGGATTCGCCGCTGGGGCCTGATGCGCAACGCCATTGAGGAGAACGTCGCCACCCATTCCTGGGAGGTGGCGACCCTGGCCCACGCCCTGGCGCTGATTCGTAATCGCCACTTCGACGGTGACGTCAATGCTGACCGCATCGCGACCGCAGCGCTCTACCACGACGCCACCGAGGTGATTACCGGGGATCTGCCAACGCCGGTGAAGTACCATTCGAAAGTGATGCGGGAGGCGTTTGGCGACGTTGAACACAAGGCGGAATCGGAGTTGCTGGCGCTGTTGCCGGCGTCCCTGCAGGGGGCGTTTGCGCCCTACATCCGGGAATCAACCTGGCCGGAGCAGGAGCGGGTGCTGATCAAGGCGGCGGACCGGTTGTCCGCCTGGCTCAAGTGTCAGGCGGAGATCCAGGCCGGTAACCGGGAGTTTGAGCCGGCGGCGGACCAGATCCTGGCCCGCCTGCAGGAGGAAGCGTTACCAGAGGTGCTGTATTTCCTCGAAGTGTTTGCCCCCAGCTACCAGCGTCCCCTGGATCATTTGCTGGAATAGCCGCGGGTTCAGCTGTTGGCGCCGGAGCCGCCGACAATCCCGCTGCGCAGACCGTCACGCTGGAGGCTACTGCGCACCGCGTCTTCCGGTGAGCCGGTGAGTTCACGGAACATGCCCATGGAGCCCAGCAGGGCGGAGGATTCGTAGGGCACGAACACCCGCTCGCCGTCTTTCGCCATGGTGGGCAGCGCCTTGATGTAGCTCTGACCCAGCAGATAGCCGATAACCGCCTGCTTGTTGTCCTCGGAGTCGCCGATGGCGCTCAGTACCAGGCGGATGGACTCCTGCTCACCCTGGGCCCGCAGGATCGCGGATTCCTTATCACCCTGGGCGTTGAGGATGGCGGATTCCCGCTGGCCCTGAGCCATGGCAATGGCTGCTGCCTTCTCACCCTCGGCCTCGGTGACGGTGGCCCGACGTTTCCGTTCCGCGGCCATCTGCAGTCGCATCGCCTCTTCCACTTCCTCCGGCATGCTGATGTCCTGCACTTCCACCCGGGTCAGCTTGACCCCCCATTTGGATGCGGGCTCTTCCATCTCCGCCTGGATGGCGTTGTTCACTTCGCTGCGGGATTCAAACAGCTTGTCCAGCTCCATCTTGCCCACCACCGAACGCAGGGTGGTCTTGGCCAACACTTCCACCGCCTGGCTCATGTTGGCCACTTCGTACACCGCCCGACGGGGATCGATGATCTGGTAGTAGAGGGCGCCGTTGATGGACACGGTGACGTTGTCGGTTGTCACCACCGGCTGACCGGGAAAGTCCATTACCGTCTCCCGGCGGTCAATGCGGGTCTCGTCGCTGGCCACTGGATGGTATTCCTGACCCATCTTGACGTAGCGGATGATGGTGATGGGGCGGGGCCGTTCGATGAACGGGATGATGATGTTGACGCCGCTCTCCAGCACCCGGTTGAACGACCCCAGGCGCTCGATCACCATCACCTCGGACTGGCGAACGATCACCAGGCCCTTGGCGATAATGAAAATGCCGACGGCGACAAATATCAGGCTCAGAATCAGACTCGGACTGACCAGGGACTCCATGTTTAGTGCTCCTTGTTGCGATTAACGCTGTGGACGACGGCGGTGGTGCCGTCAAAGTGATCGAAGACAACTTCGGTGCCTTCCGGCAGTTCGGTTTCGTGGCTGTCGGCGATTTTCAGGCGATAGAAGTCACCATTGACCTTGATGCCGGTCGCGCCGTCGAAGTCCCGCTTCAGGGTCTGGTAGCGGCGCCCGCTCTCAACACCGGTGCCGGTGGTGCCATAGGCCACACCCTTGGGAGAGAAGTGTGGGCGAATCCAGCGGATGGCGACCGGCACCAGGATGCCGGAGAACACCCCCATGGCCACCAGTTGCCACTCGAATCCGGCCCCGAGGAAGGACACCAGCGCAGTGAGCCCGGCAGCAATCCCCAGCGCCAGCAGCAACAGCACCCCGGAGGTGAGTTCCGCCAGGCACAGCACCAGGGCAAGGATCAACCAGAAGTGAGTCAGACTCCATTCCATAGGCAGCTTCCTGTGACAACGTGATTGGAGCTGGAATTGTACCCAAAGGGATCCGCGGCGTCCTCAATTGCGAGACAACAGCACTGACCGCAGCGCCCAGCCCCGGTGTTGCCTTCTGCCATGTTGGCATTGCGGACTCTGCGCGATGATGGGGCATACCCTGTGGCGCCGCCGCGGCGAGCCCGGAATTCATAACAAGAGGTCACCCCGATGAAAGATCTGCACAACAAAGTCGCTGTCGTTACCGGTGCCGGTTCCGGCATTGGTCGTGCCCTGGCCAAGGCCCTGGCGGCCAGGGGCTGCCGTCTGGCCCTGTCCGATGTTAACGAGGCCGGCCTGTCTGAAACTGCCGAGCAGTGCGGTGCCAACGAAGTCCGTTGCTACACCCTGGACGTATCCAGTCGTGACGCCATCTACGCCCATGCCGACCAGGTGGCGAAGGACTTTGGCCAGGTCAATCTGGTGATCAACAACGCCGGCGTGGCGCTGTCGGCTTCGGTGCGGGAGATGACCGACGAGGACTTCAAGTGGGTGATGGACATCGACTTCTGGGGTGTGGCCCACGGCACCCGTGCCTTCCTGCCGCACCTGATTGCCTCCGGTGATGGTCACGTGGTGAACATTTCCAGCGTGTTTGGCCTGATTGGCGTGCCCAAGCAGAGCGCCTACAACGCCGCCAAATTTGCCGTGCGCGGTTTCACCGAGTCGCTGCGTCAGGAGATGAAGCTGGAAGAACAGCCGGTGGCTGTCAGCTGTGTTCACCCCGGCGGTATTCGTACCAACATCGCCAACGCCGCCCGCATGGGCAAATCGGAGAACGCCGAAGCTCAGCGCAAGGGTTTCGACAAACTGGCCATGACCACGCCGGCAAAAGCGGCGGAAACCATTGTCAAAGGCATCCTGCGGGACGAGTCCCGCATCCTGGTGGGACCGGATGCCTGGGGCATCGATGCCCTTAACCGGGTTCTGGGGGCCGCGTACCAGCCCCTGGTGCAGCGGTTCTCCCGCAAGAGCCTCTACAACTGAGGCGGTCTGGTGATGTGGTTCCCGGTTGCTGTTAACCAGGACCCTGCCCGCGGGTTTACTCGCTGGGGCAGCGTCGTATACTGGCGGTATCTGAGGGACCAATTCTCCATGACTTCTTCGACTTCCTGTGACGCCCCGGCGCCGGCCAGCGAAGGCCTGCGCCCCCATTATCGCCGCGATCTGCTTCGCCTGCTTTACGCCGTCACTGCCGGCGCCCTGGTGGCCTTCGCGGCGCTGCAATTTCACAACGGCAAGCCGGTGCTGGCCGGTCTGGAACTGCTGGCCAGCGTAGTGCTGCTGACCGGCTACATCCGCCTGGCCCGATGTCGGCACCTGCGGGCCTGGACCTACGGCTACCTGATTCCACTGTTTGCCTTCTTCAACTACGTCATCATCATGCCCCAGGCCTCGGTGGCCTCCTTTGTGTGGGTGTTGATGATGCCGGTGCTGGCGTACCTGCTGCTGGGGCGACAACGGGGGCTGGTGCTCAGCGTGCCATTCATGGCCGCCGGTTGTGTCAGCTACACCTACTATCTTGGCAGCCAGCACTCCACCGGAGTAGCAGTGGACCTGCTCAACATGCTGCTGTGCGCCGGCCTGATGCTGGTGTTCATCCACCTGTTTGAGCAGCGCCGGGAGGCGGCGGAAGGGCAGTTGCTGGCGCTGACCCAGGTGGACCCGCTCACCGGTCTGGTCAACCACCAGCGCTTCCGTGACAGCCTGGCGCGGACCCTGTCGGAGTGTCAGCGCAGCAACAGCCCCTGCGCTCTGGTGCTGCTGGACATCGACGGTTTTCAGACCCTGCAGGCACACCAGGGGCTGGCGTTCAGCAATCGCCTGGTGGCGGCGGTGACCGAGGTGCTGACCCACCGGTTGCGCTCCACCGACGTGATCGGACGCCTAGGTGACGGGTCGTTTGGCCTGGTATTACGCGACCTTCAGCGTGCCGATGCGGAACAGTTGACGGCCAGTTTGCAGGCGCAGGTGGCCGCGCTGCGGCTGGCGGCGGACGACGGTGCATTCTCGCCGGCACTGGCGGTGGGGCTAGCCCATAGCGATCGTGATGGTCATCAGGCAGACGGTCTGGTGCGTAGCGCCAGTCGCCGGTTGCAGACTGGTGGTGTCATTGACGCCAACGGGCACGGATAGGGAGCGGTACCGATGTGTGAATTGCTGGCGATGAGCGCCAATACCCCCACCGATCTGTGTTTCAGCTTTACCGGCCTGACCCGCCGCGGTGGTGACACCGGCCCCCATCGCGATGGCTGGGGTGTGGCCTTCTATGAGGGCAAGGGCGTGCGGGCGTTCCACGAATCCGGCGCCAGTGCCAGTTCGCGGATTGCCGAGGTGGTGCAGACCCACCCGATCAAGAGCGAAGTGGCGGTGTGCCATATCCGCCAGGCCAATGTTGGCTCGGTGTGTCTGGCCAACACCCACCCGTTCATCCGCGAGCTCTGGGGCCGCTACTGGACATTTGCCCACAACGGTCAGCTCAAGACCTTCCAGCCGCAAACCGGATTCTACGAGCCGGTGGGCAGTACCGACAGCGAGGCGCTGTTCTGCGACCTGCTCAATCACCTGCGGGCCTCGGGCAGTCGTGAGGCTGACCTGGATAGCCTGGTCGCCCAACTGGTGGAACGGGCCGCCGATTACGCCCGGCAGGGGGTGTGTAACCTGCTGCTGACCAACGGCGACTGGCTGTTCACCTTCTGCACCACCAAGATGGCCAGCATCACCCGGCGAGCACCTTTTGGCCCGGCAAGGCTGAAAGATGCCGATGTGACGGTGGATTTCGAGGCCGAAACCACCCCCAACGATGTGGTCAGTGTGATCGTCACCGAACCGCTGACCACCGATGAACGATGGGATCTGTACCAGCCCGGTGAGTGGCGGCTGTGGCGTCTGGGCGAAGTGATTCGGCGGGGACGACAGTCGATTACCGATTAACCGGAGACGATGGTGGAACTGTGATCCAGTTCCGCAATCCGGCGCCGGGGTCAGCCATTGGGTGGATGCCGGTGGTGACACCGGAGCGTAGTGTTTTCGTTGCGTCTTCAGCGACAGCTTGAAAGGTAGAGTCCATGACGGTAACCCACATTGCAGCCACAGCCGAGCCCGCAGCCGACGTGCTGATGCCGTCGCAACCCGTGCCAGCGTCGCCGGTGCGTCTGCCGTCGGCGCAACTGGAAAGCTGGTTGTGTCAGCACGGCCGCCAATCCAGCAGCTACTTCTCCCTGCAACAGGGCTGCCGCCACTACAGTCTGGACAGCCTGGGCTTCGTGCCCTACATCCCGGTGCCGACGCTGGCCGGTCCGGTCAACGTGGTGTTTACCGATCCGGTGGCGGCGCCCAACCAATTGCCCCGGTTGCTGCGCCAGTTCGAGCGCAGTGTGCCTGGCCGGCCGTTGTACGTGGGGGTGGGGCCGCAGATGGCCGATACCCTGGCGGGGTTGGGGCATCGCACCAACATCATCGGCACCGAGTTTGCCGTCGATCTGGCGCGCTTCAGCCTGCGTGGGCGGGCGATGAAACAGCTGCGCCATGCCAGCAACCTGCACCGGCGCCATGCCGTGTCGGTGATGGAACTGCCGGCGGTTGGGGTGGACCAGGCCGCGGTGGCGGCCATCTCCGACGCCTGGCGTCAGGGCAAGGCGGTCAAACACCGGGAACTGAGCCTGCTGACCCGGCCGCCGGTGTTTGCTGATGAGTGGGGCGTGCGGAAGTTCTACGCCTACCTGGACGGTCAGTTGGCCGGCTACGTTTTCTTCGATCCCTATTTCGACAACGGCGAGCTGGTGGGGTACTGCGCCAATATCCTGCGGGCCCGGCCGGAGGCCCACCATTCCGGTCTGCTGGACTACATCATCCTGCAGGCGATGACCCGCTTCCGGGAGGAGGGCGTGCCGGAACTGTCTCTCGGCATCGCGCCGCTGCATGGCGTGCGCGCCTGCTCCGGCGAACAGCCGATGGTGCGTCGTCTCGCCCAGCTGTTCTACCGCCATGGCAACCGGCTGTATGCCTTTGCGCCGCTGGCCTACCACAAATCCCGCTATCGTGGCCGCGAAACCCCCTGGTACCTGTGTGCCCGCGATCTGGGTGCGGCCCGCATTGCCGCGGTGCTGCTGCGCGGTACCGGCCTGCTCGGCGGCAATTGGTCGCCAAACCGTTAGCTCTGTCTCACCCTGGCGGCCTCACCGTGGAGCCACCCGCTGTCCGTCGATAAGCTGGAAAGGAATCGTGACGGATGACCTGCCCAATGGTAGCGGAAACCAAACTGATCCGGCCGCGGCTGCCCGCCGGCCTGATTGATGACCCGGATCGCCTGGCCCTGCTGGATCGCTCCCAGGACGCGCCGCTGACGCTGGTGTGCGCGCCCGCCGGCTTTGGCAAAACCACCCTGGTCAGCCAATGGCTGGAGCAGCGCCAGCCCACCCACGCCTGGCTCGCCCTGGAAGCTCGTGACAACGAGCCGGCCCTGTTCTGGGCCGGCATCCGGGAAGCCCTGGCACGTATCGACCCGCATTTTGATCGCCGTCATCAGGGCCTGTTCCAGGCGCTTGCCCAGGGTTGGGAGGACGATCCGGTCGACAGCCTGGTTAACGCTCTGTCGGATTACGCCCGCACCTGGCAGGCACCCCAGCGGCTTTACCTGGTGCTTGATGACTTCCACCAAATCCATAACCCGCTGTTGCTGAATCAGTGCCAGCGGCTGTTCGACCTGGCGCCGGCGCTGTTGCGGGTGGTGGTGGTGTCCCGCCACGAACCGCCGTTACGGCGGGCACGCCACCTGGCCCGGGCCCAGGCGCTGCTGGTGGGTTGTGACCAGCTGCGGTTCAGCGAAAGCCAGTCCCGCCGTTTCCTGCACCAACGCCTGGCGAGCCCGGTGGATGAGGCGCGTGCCCGCAGTCTGCACCGACAGACCGGTGGCTGGCCGGCCGCGTTACAGCTGGCCGGCCAGGTGCCGGCTCACCGCGAGGCACCGGTCAACGGCCAGAGTGACGCGCTGATGCTGTCGGATTACCTGCTGGAGGAGGTGTTCGGCCAGCTTGATGACGAGCTGCAGCAGTTTCTGCTGGCGATGGCGCCGTTGCCATCGTTCTCGGAAGCACTGGCCAACACCGTGCGCCAGGCGGGTGACAGCGGTGAGCTGATTGGGCGTATGCGGCAGCATCGGCTGCTGGTCTGGCACCTCGACGGCATAGCTGACGGCCCGCCCTGGTACCGCATGCACGATCTGCTGCGGGACTGGCTGCTGGCCCGGCCACAGGCGCCGGAACAGGGCCGGCGCCAGCGCTTGGCCGCGGCACGGGCGCTGGCGGACACCGGCCTGGTGGGGGATGCCCTGGAGCTGTACCTGGCGGACCAATGCTATGACGACGCCGAGCGGTTGCTGCCGATGTGGCTGGCGGCGGACGTGCAGCCAATCCATGGTGATCTGCTGCAGCGGTTTCCTGCGGCCTTTCGTCGTCAGTCTCCGGCGCTGGCGGTGGTGACGGCGCTGTTTCATTTCTTTGAGGGCCAGTACGAGCAGGTTCTGGCCAGCCTGGACCACGCCGACCGGCTGTGGGCCGGGAGTGACCAGACGCCGGAGCCGACGCTGGTCCACATTGGCCTGATGTTGCGCTGCCCCGCCGTTCGCCTCAGTGGCCGCCATCAGGATGCTGCGACGCTGGTGCGGCAACTGGAGCAGGGCCTGGACAGCGGCTTGGCTGAGGACCAGAGCCAGTTACGGCGCTGGGCGCTGTACACCCTGGGGGCCAACGCCTTCATGGAGGCGGAGCTGGGCCAGGCCGAACGTTACCTCCGGGCGGCACTGGACGATGCCCGTCACTGGCGCGATGAGCGTTGCCTGCTGCGTTGTCTGGTGGTGCTGGTTCCAGCCCTGCTGCACCGGGGGGAAGTGGATCGCGCAGCCACGGAGTACCGCACCCTGGCCGGCTGGCTCCGGGACGCCGCCCGCGACACCGAAGCGCAATCGTTGCTGGCGTACCTGCAGGGGTTGCTGGCGCTGGAGGCGAATGATCTGGTGAATGCCCGGCAGCAGCTGGAGCGGGCCTGGGCGCTGGGCAGCGAACGGCTGACGCCACTGGATCAGTTGTACCTGCTGTTCGCCCTGTTCCGGCTGGCGCTGATTGACCATCGCGATGCCGAGGCCCTGGCCCAGGTGGCTCGAATGACCAGCCTGCACCGCCGCCTGAATAATCCCTGGGCCTACAACGTGCCGGCACCCGAGGCGTTGCGGGCGCTGGTAGCCTGGCGCCAGGGAGATGCGTCGGCGTTGGTGCGTTGGTCCCAGCAGCCTGCCGAAACCGAGGCCCGGCCGCGTTTCTGTGTGTTGCACGAATCCCTGCTGCGGCTGGCCGGCAGCCTGCTGATGGGGCAACCCATCGACGAGCCCCTGGCGTTGTTACAGCAGGCGGCGGCGCAGGGGGACAACCGGCTGTTGCTGGGACGGCTGCAGGTACTGGCGGCGCAGCACAGCTGGTATCGGGAGGAGGCCCAGGGGCAGGCGGTAGCGCTGCTGGCGGAAACCCTGGACGAGTTTGTGCCGATGGGTGCGGTCAGGCTGTTCCTCGATGAAGGAGTGTTGCTGGAGCCGATTCTGCGGGCCTGTGTGGCCCGTAACCAGGGCCGTACCTCGGCCCAGGCGGTGTTGCGCCATGGCGGAGAAGGCGTGGAGGCGCCGGCGCCGGAGTTGGATTCAGCGCTGCTGTCAGACATCAGCAGCCGGGAGCGGGAAGTGTTGGTGCTGCTGGGATCGGGGCTCACCAACAAGGGCCTGAGTGAACGTCTGGGCATCAGCCAGGCGACGGTGAAATCCCACCTCAGCAGCATCTACGGCAAGCTGGCGGTGGCCAACCGCACGGGGGCGGTGGCCCGCGCCCGTGCGTTGGGATTGGTGAGCTAGTTCATTACTGAGGAATCACTGATCACTGACTGATCACTGCAGGGTGCGACGGTTACCGTTCTTGAACTGCGGCGCGATGTGTTCGTTGATCTTGGCCTTGAAACGCTCGATCAGCTCGCTGTTGTCGTGATCCCAGGGATGGAAGCCCGGCTTGAAGTATTCCAGCCAGGTGGGAATCAGGCTGGAGAAGGCGCCGTTCTTGCCCCACATCCGCCACATCCCCTTGGCGGTGTCCTTGAGGCTGAAGTGTTTCGGGTCCTTGATCATCATCTGGGCGGTAAAGGCGGAGGCCACCACGCCCAGCATGGCGGTGCTGAAGGCCAGGTAGAAGGCGCGTTCGGCGTAAGTGCCGCCGACTTCCTGGAAGACGTCGAAGGTGACCGCCTTGTGCTCGGTTTCCTCAATGGCGTGCCAGACCCAGATCGGTTGCATCGACTCGTGCATGTCTTCGCGAATGTCGTTCCGCTCCAGTAGCATGTCGGCCATCATTGCGGTGAGGTGTTCCAGGCCGCAGGTGATCGCCAGCTGATGCCGCTTCGGCAGCTTCTTGGCGATGCCCAATACCACACTCAGCTGTTTCTCCAGTTCTTCCACCGGCATGCCCTGGTCACGCACGTGCTGGTTCATGGCAATGTGTTCCAGCGAATGCATGGCTTCCTGGCCAATGAATCCCCGCACCTCTTCCTTCATCTTGGGATCGGTGATCTGATCGCGGAAGTAGCGTACCGAGTCAACAAAGAACTGTTCGCCCTGAGGGAACAGCACCGACAGTGCATTCATGGTGTGGCTCAGGATGTAGCTGTTGTCGAGCCAGTAACGAGGGTTCTTTTCGTCGAACTCGAAACCCATGCGCTGGGGCTTGATGGACACATTGTCCGGGGTCCGGGTCTTGGCGTTGTCAGAACGATTGTCAGAACGATTGTTGGCGGTGTCTTGAGTTGTCTGCATGTTGGTACTCCTGCGCTGTTCTTTTAATGGTCGCGCTTTGCGCTCAATGATGAAGTCCGCGCTTTGCGCATCAGTCATGAATTGAGTGTGCCGGGGTCAAACCGGCGGGAGAAGGCGAGAAGGGGACGTCGGTCGTTCAGGTTGGGCCACCCTGGCCCGGATTGACTGGCCTGACGTCAGGGCCGGGCGCCGGAGCCACGGTGCTGTCCCGTGGGGCTTCGTGCTAGCATCCAGACAGGTGTGATGCCTGTGGTGTCCGTCCGGCGCCTGTCCGATCAGTTCGTTCATCCAGTTACGAAGGAAGTACCATGGCGAATACGAGTCCTGACAAAGAACGGCAGATGCTGGGTCTGTTCCTGGTGCCGGGTGTCTACATGCGGGTGCTGGCGGAAACCGTCGGCAAGCTGGGCCACAACGAGCGTCAGCTCTACGAGGGGCTGAGCTTTTCTGCGGAGGACCTCAAGGCCAACGACAGCCGGGTATTCGTGACCGACGCCATGGTGATGGCCGAGCGGGCAGTAACGCTTGCCGGCGATCAGGGCCTCAGTTTTCTGCTGGCGCGGGAGCTGCGGCTGACCATCCACGGCACCCTGGGCCTGGCGGCACTGACCAGTCCCACCATGGGGGAAGCCCTGGACTCGGTGCGGCGCTACCTGCAGTTACGGGTGCCGTTTCTGACCATGGCCATCAACGACACCGATGATCGCGTTCTGGTGACCATGCAGGCCCAGTTTGACGTACCCGGGCTCTATCACTTCCTGGCGGAAACGGTGGCCACCACCCTGATGCTGCTGGCGGATCAGCTGATTGACCGCTCCAGCGCGGCGGAGATGGGATTTGAGATCACCGACGGCAAGATCCCCGGGGTTGAGGTTCACCTCACGGCGCCGGAGCCGGGGTATTTCCGCAAGTTTGCCGACCAGCTGCCGGTGGCGTTCCAGTACCAGCAACCGGCGGAAATGACCATTTTTCCGAAGAAACTGCTGCAGGCAAAGATGCGCCTGGCCGATGCCGATGCATCCCGGATGGCCCGGGACCAGTGCGAATTCGAGTTGCAGAAGGCACTCAAGGACCAGGGCGACATCACCTACGCCATCCGCAACATGTTGCACATCATGCCTGGGCCGCTGCCGTCACTGGAGGCCATGGCGGAGCGATTCTGTGTATCGTCACGGACCCTCAAGCGGCGGTTGGCGGAGAAGGACACCACCTACCGGGAGATTGTCGAGGGCGTGCTCAAGGACCGCGCCATCCAGCTGCTGCGTTACACCAACCAGTCGGTGAGCGAGATTGCCTACGAGCTGGGGTACGCCGACCTGTCTAACTTCAGCCGGGCGTTCCGCAAGTGGACCGGCAAATCCGCCAGCGAATTCCGCGAAGACGGCCCCGACCCGGCACCGGAGATGGGGCCTTAAGCGAGACGCTCGCCAGCTTCACGGGAGCTGTCGCCTTTGTCATCTTTTCCGAGCCAACGCTCGGTTACACTGGGGCCCGTTTAGCGTCCCGTTTCAACACAGGAGGGCAGCCCATGCAGCCTGCAGACACGCACAGCAAGATCATCGGTTACCTGCTCTGGATCTTTGGTTTCCTGGGCTCACACCGGTTCTACTACGGCAAGCCGGTGACCGGCACCATCTGGTTCTTCACCCTGGGATTTTTCCTGATTGGCTGGATCATTGACCTGTTCCTGATCCCGTCCATGGACCGGCAGGCCGGCCTGCGTTTCCGGGAAGGGGGCACCAGCTACAATGTGGCGTGGATTCTGCTCACCTTTCTCGGGGTGTTCGGAGTCCACCGCATGTACATGGGCAAGTGGATCACCGGCATCCTCTACCTGCTGACCGGCGGTCTGTTCCTGATCGGTATCCTGTACGATTTCTGGACCCTCAATGAGCAGGTGTCGATCAAGAACACCGAGTCCTCCGGCTACTGAGGGAACCTCTGATTAACTCCGAATCGCCCCTGCGCGCTCAGCGCAGGGCCGCCTCCAGTTCCTCCAGCCCCTCGTCGAGGTGGTCCAGCAGCCGTTGCAGGCTGGGCAGGGTGCGCCGGCACCCGGTGAGACCGAATTCCACCTGATCGCAGTAGCTGGTCAGCGTCATGTTCAGCGCCATCCGGTCCATGGCGATGGACACCGGGTACATGCCCTCGAGCCGGGCTCCGTTCCAGTAACCCGGTTGCTGGGGCCCCGGCACGTTGGAAATCACCACATTGAAGGTCTGCCACGTTGGCGCCAGCCCGGTCAGCAGGTGGAATCCCGCCGGCGCCAGGGTCAGTGCGGTGACGTTGACGATCTCTTCCGCTGACAGACTGGCGTAGCGGGCCTTGGCCTCGCCGACTTCCTGGTGAATGTGGCGCAGGCGCTCGCCACTGTCGGCCAGGTCGGTGCCCAACGACGCCAGGATCATCCCCACCTGATTGCCCTCGGCGCTGTCGTCCCGTCGCAGGGACACCGGCACCATGGCAATCAGCGACTGCTCCGGCAGCGCGCTCTGGCTGCGCAGGTAGGCGCGCAGGGCGTGGCCGCACATCGCCATCACTACATCGTTGACGGTGGCGTCAAAGGCCTCCCCCACCGCCCGGATGCGTGCCAGGCTGTAGGACTGGGCGGCAAACCGGCGGGACCCGGTGACTTTCTGGTTGAGGATGCAGCGGGGGGCGCGAAACAGCGAGTCGTACTCGGGGTTGCGGCGGGCCCGCTGCACTGTGCGCAACAGTTCCCGTGCCACCGCCGGCAGGGTGCCGAGCTGGCGACCGGACTGTCCCAGCAGGTGGCTGAGACTGTCGATCACCGATCCCCGTGGCTGCGGCTGACGGTTCGCTCTGGGCGGCAACGACCAGATCGGCGGCAGCTCGCGCTCCGTCGGGCTGTCCGCCAGCATCCGCTTCATCATCCGCATCGCCGAGACGCCGTCCACCAGAGCGTGATGGACCTTGGTGTAGATGGCGAAGCGCCGGTCCGGCAGCCCTTCAATCAGGTGAAATTCCCACAGCGGCCGCTCCCGGTCCATCAGGTGGCTGTGCTCGGCCGAGACGAACGCCAGCAGTTCGCGGATGCGCCCGGGGGTGGGCAGGGCCTCGAAGCGGACGTGGTGTTCCAGATCCAATTGGGTGTCTCCGGTCCAGTAGGGCTGGCCAAAGCGGCTGGTGAGACGCTGGTTGAACGGTGCCGTCACGGTGGTCTGCTGGCGCAGCTGATCCGCCAGTTGGGCGACGTAGTCGTCGGGGGCGTCATCGGGGAAGGAGAAAAGCTGCAGTCCGCCCACGTGCATGGGCTGCTGCCGCTTTTCAAGCCACAGGAACAGCTGGTCGGCCGGGCTGAGAGGTTTCAAAGGGACAGGTCCTTGTTGTCGCTGTTATTGGTCTGCCCCGATACTACCGGTCGTCCGGTCACAATGGCAGTGGCCCAACTGCCCCAGGCCACTGCCCGGGTCGTCAGGCCACGGCATCGGCCCGCTGGGTTGCGGGTACTTCCACCAGCACCTGTTCGCCGTCCACCAGCACCTGGAAGGTGGGCACGCGGACGCTGTCGTCTTCCTGGCAGACGCCGCTGCGCAGGCTGAAGTGCTGTTTGTAGATCGGTGAGGCCACCACCGGCTCGCCCTTGAGGTCACCGGTAATGCCCCGGGCCAGCACGTTGGCGTCGGAGAAGGGGTCATGGTGACCTATGGCGTACAGCGACGGAATCTGATGCGGCAGGTAGAAGATCGCCACCGGGCCGGCCGGGGTCCATACCGCGATGCCGGATTCCGGGATCAAGTCCTGCACGTCGCACAGGTGGTGCCATTGGGTTGTCTTGCGGGTCATTGCTGGGTCTCCTCTGGCTTAGGCGGTTTCCGCCACGGGGCGGCGCTGGCCGCGTTCGGTGGTCCATTGCTGCACGGGGTCCTTGCGCTCGTCGTTGACGAACTCGCGGAAGCGCTTGCGCTTCTCGGGGTCTTCCACCGCGGTCTTCCATTCGCACTGGTAGGTGCCGATCACCCTCTGCATGTGCTCGTCCAGCTCCTCGCCGAGACCGAGCTTGTCTTCCAGGATGACTTCCTTGAGGTAGTCGAGGCCGCCTTCCAGATTCTCCAGCCACACGCTGGTGCGCTGCAGACGATCGGCGGTGCGGACGTAGAACATCAGCACCCGGTCGATGGTGCGAATCAGCTCCTCGTCGCTCAGGTCGGTGGCAAACAGGTCGGCGTGGCGCGGCCGCATGCCGCCATTGCCGCAGACGTAGAGGTTCCAGCCCTTGTCGGTGGCGATCACGCCAAAGTCTTTGCTCTGGGCCTCGGCGCACTCACGGGTGCAGCCGGACACCGCCAGCTTGAACTTGTGGGGCGCGCGCAGGCCCTTGTAGCGATTCTCCAGCAGTATCGCCATGCCGACGCTGTCCTGCACGCCGTAGCGGCACCAGGTGCTGCCGACGCAGGATTTCACCGTACGCAGCGACTTGCCGTAGGCGTGGCCGGTCTCGAAGCCGGCGGCGATCAGCTTCTCCCAGATCTCCGGCAGCTCGCTGAGGGTGGCGCCGAACAGGTCGATGCGCTGGCCACCGGTGATCTTGGTGTAGAGGTTGTATTCCTTGGCCACCTCACCGAGCACGATGAGCTTGTCCGGGGTGATCTCGCCACCCGGCACCCGCGGCACGATGGAGTAGGTGCCGTTCTTCTGCATGTTGGCCATGAAGGTGTCGTTGGTGTCCTGCAACGCGACGTGGTCGGTGGCCAGGATGTGCTCGTTCCACACGGTGGCCAGAATGGAAGCCACGGTCGGTTTGCAGATGTCACAGCCATGGCCCTGGCCGTGTTCCCGAATCAACTGGCGGAAGGTGCGGATGCCGTTGACCTTGACCAGGTGGAACAGCTCCTGGCGGCTGTAGGGGAAGTGTTCGCAGATGTCGGTGCTGACCTCGACGCCGCGTTTCTCCAGTTCGCAGTCCACCACGTTCTTCAGCAGCGCGGCACAGCCGCCGCAACCGGTGCTGGCCTTGGTCTCGGCCTTGACGCCGGCAAGGTCCTGGCAGCCGGCGTCGATGACGCCGCAGATGTCACCCTTGGTGACGTTGTGGCAGGAACAGATCGAGGCGGTGTCCGGCAGGGCGTCCGGACCCAGGGCCGGGGCGCCGCCCTCGGATTCCGGCAGGATCAGCGCTTCCGGGCTGGCCGGCAGGTCGATGCCGTTGAGGGCGTACTGCAGCAGGGTGTCGTAGGGGCCGTTGTCGCCCACCAGAATGGCGCCCAGCAGTTTCTTGCCGTCCTCGCTGATCACCATGCGGCGGTAGACTCCGCTGGCCTCGTCGTTGAAGCGGATGCTGCGGGCGCCGGGACTCTGGCCGTGGGCATCGCCGATGGAGCCGACGTCAACACCGAGCAGCTTGAGCTTGGTGCTCATGTCGGCGCCGGTGAAGGCGGCCTCACCGTCGCCGTTGAGGGCACCGGCGAGGGTGCGGGCCATGGTGTAGCCCGGCGCCACCAGGCCGAAGATGCGCTGGTTCCACAGCGCGCACTCGCCGATGGCGTGGATGTGCGGGTCGGAGGTGGTGCACTGGTTGTTGATCACGATGCCGCCGCGCTCACCAATCTCCAGGCCGGAGCTGCGGGCCAGGGCGTCCTGGGGCCGGATGCCGGCGGAGAAGACGATCAGGTCGGTTTCCAGGTGGCTGTCGTCGCTGAAGTTCATCCGCAGGCGGCAGTCCTCGCCGTCGACGATGGCGGTGGTGGCCTTCTCGGTGTGGACCTGCACCCCCAACTCCTCGATCTTGCGGCGCAGCAGCGCGCCGCCGTCGTTGTCCAGCTGCACCGGCATCAGCCGCGGGGCGAACTCCACCACGTGGGCCTGCAGCCCCAGGCTCTTGAGGGCGTTGGCGGCTTCCAGGCCCAGCAGGCCGCCGCCGACCACCACGCCGACCTTGCCATTCTCGGCACTGGCGCGGATCTGGTCGAGGTCGTCGAGGGTGCGGTAGACCAGGCAGTCGGGCCGGTCATTGCCGTCGATGGGTGGTACGAACGGGAAGGAGCCGGTGGCCAGCACCAGCTCGTCGTAGGCGTAGGTGCCTTTCGGGGTGACCACCTGTTTGGCGTCGCGGTCGATGCCGGTGACCTGCTCGTCCAGGTGCAGGTCGAGGTTATTCTCGGCGTACCACTCGGCGGTGCCCATGGCCAGGTCGGCGTGGCTGGAGCCACCGAAATACTCCGACAGGTGGACCCGGTCGTAGGCCAGCAGCGGTTCCTCGCCAAACACCACAATGTGGTAATCCGCGGCAGCATCGGTAGCAACAAACTGTTCCAGGAAATGGTGACCGACCATGCCGTTGCCGATCACTAACAGGTTTTTCTTACTCATGGGGTGTCCTCTCATCTTAGACCGGGGTCGGTTCAGGCTGCCGCGTTGCAGTACTGTTTGCCGAATGCCAGGTTGGCCCGGTACTCCGTTATGTCGTCGCCCTGGCGAATGCACTCGTGGTACCAGGGGCCGTCGCTGGTTTCGCCAAACAGCACGGCGCCAGTGAGCTTGCGGTCACGGATCAGCAACCGGCAGTAGCGATCGGTTTCGTAGTCCTGCCAGACCACCGAGTCGGTGTGCTCGTCGGCGTCGGTCTGGCCGCTGGAAAAAATGGGGATGCCGCTGACTTTCAGGCGAGTGGCAATCACGGCTGGTGCAAAACGGGCCTGGCTGTCGGGCTGGGCCAGCACCTGCGCCAGCACGTCGGCCTGTTCATAGCCCGGCTCCACCAGCCCGAAGGTCTGGTCGCCAAGCTGGCAGCATTCGCCGAGGGCGTGGATCGCCGGATCACTGGTCTGCAGGCGGTTGTCGACCAGGATGCCGCGGTCGCAGGCCAGGCCGGCGTCACGGCCAATCTCAGCGTTGGGGGTGATGCCGGCGGCGATCACCACCAGGTCGGTGCTGATCAGGGTCTCGTCGGTCAGTTGCACCGCCCGCAGCTGCTGGTTGCCCAGCAAGGCCATGGGTCCGATACCAGTGCGTATGGACAGGCCCCGTGCGCTCAGGGCCTGTTCCAGCAGGTTGCCACCGACCCGGTCAAGCTGACGGTTGAGCAGGTGAGAACTGCGATGCAGCACGGTGACGGCCATGCCGCGCCGGCGCAGCCCCTCGGCCGCTTCCAGCCCTAGGAATCCGCCGCCAATCACCACTGCCCGACGGTGGCGCTGACTCAGCTCGATCAGGGTGCGGGTGTCGCGCAGGTCACGGAATCCCACCACGCCGTTGAGCTGTTCACCGGGCAGGCCCAGGCTGGCGGAACGGGAACCCGTGGCGATCACCAGCTGGTCGTAGCTTTCCCTATGGCCGCTGGCGGTCACCACCTGACGAGCCTGGCGGTCGATGCCAACCACCGGGTCGCCCTGGCGGCGCTCTATTCCCTGGCGCTGGAACCAGTCGTCGGCCTGCAGCCTGAGGCTGGCTTCGTCGGCATCACCGGCCAGCAGCGACGACAGCAGAATGCGGTTGTAGGCGGCCGAAGGCTCGCCGCTGAGCACCACTATGCGCTCGAACGGGTGGCTGGCCTGGTCGCACAGCCGTTCCAGCAGACGCTGGGCCACCATGCCATGGCCGCAGATCACCAGGGTTCGGGGTGTGTTTGGCTGAACCGACATCGGTGTTCTCCCAACGAAAAAAGCCGGAGCGTCGGGTTCCCCGGGGAGAACGCGACGGTCCGGCAACTTTGCCAACAACGAAATGCGGATGGTCCGGTCGCAACCGGCTAACCCCATCCTGAGTCTTCTAAAGCGAGTATCGTGCCATTAATGCAACTTATTGATTTACAGGGTTTCAGGTGGGCCGTGGCGCACAACCCGTCGAAGCCGGCGCCCCGCTCTGGGTCGCCCTGCACTGTGCTGGCGCAGGCGATGGAAGCGGACCGGGCTTGTCATCAGGCGATTGCCTCCCGGCTGGTGCTGGCTTTGCTGCCCTCGGCAGTTTTGGGCGATGGGCCTGCTACTGCCGGCTCTGCCGGCAGCGGGGCCGGTTCGGGTTCGCTGCGTCCCGGAAAGGTCTGTTTCTCGTAGAGGAATGACAGCACCGCCTGACGGTAATGCACGTAATCCGGGTCATCGGCGAGGGTAACCCGGTTCCGGGGGCGGGGCAGGGTAATGGCCAGTTCTTCCCCGACGCTGGCGGCCGGCCCATTGGTCATCATCACGATGCGATCGGACAGCAGCACCGCCTCGTCGACATCGTGGGTGATCATGATCACGGTGCTGTTGAGCTCCTGCTGGATCGCCATCAGCGAATCCTGCAGATGGGCCCGGGTCAGCGCGTCGAGGGCGCCGAACGGCTCGTCCATCAGCAGCACGCTGGGCTTCATTGCCAGGGCGCGGGCAATGCCCACCCGCTGGGCCATACCGCCGGAGATCTCACCGGGGCGTTTGTTGAGGGCGTGCTGCATGTTCACCAGCGCCAGGTTGTGTTCAATCCACGCCCGCTTCTCGCGCTTGCCCATGGACTTTTTGAATACCTGGTTCACCGCCAGGGCAACGTTCTCGTACACCGTCAGCCACGGCATCAGGGCGTGGTTCTGGAACACCACCGCCCGCTCCGGCCCCGGGGTGTTGACCTCGTGGCCGTCGAGTACACAGCCGCCCCGGGTGGCCGGCAACAGGCCGGCGACGATGTTGAGGACGGTGGACTTGCCGCAGCCGGAATGGCCGATCAGCGACACGAACTCGCCCTTGCTGATCTTCAGGTTGACGTTATCCAGAGCCAGAAAAGCGCCCGACGGTGTGTCGAAGGCCATATCAACACCGGTTAACTCAAGATGCGATTTACTCACGGCTTTCACCTCAAAAGTTGCGGAGTCCCGGGCAGATAGGCCCTTCCGGGACCGTCCAAAACAGGGATGTTTTGGTCGAGCGTACATGGATGTATTCACCGCGTGTCCCAGAAGGGTCTATCTGCCCGGGGCGGCATGCTCTGTAAAATTCACTCGTTCCAGGCGACTTTCTTCTGGATCAGCAGCATGATCCGGTCGAGCAGAAAGCCGATAAAACCGATCGCCAGCACCGCCACCATGATGCGGCTGAGGGACTGGCTGCTGCCATTCTGGAACTCGTCCCAGACGAATTTCCCCAGCCCCGGGTTCTGCGCCAGCATCTCGGCGGCGATCAGCACCATCCAGGCAATGCCCAGCGATACCCGCAGGCCGGTGAAGATCATCGGCACCGAGGACGGCAACACCACCTTGCGGGTGTGAGTCCAGAACGACAGTTGCAGCACCTTGGAGACGTTGAGCAGGTCCGGATTGACCGCGGCCACACCGACGCTGGTGTTGATCAGGGTCGGCCACAGGCTGCACAGGGTGACGGTGATCATCGAGGTCAGGAACGCCTTCTCGAACATCGGGTCGTCACTGACGTAGGTGGCCGACACCACCATGGTGACCAGCGGCAGCCAGGCCAGTGGCGACACCGGTTTGAACACCTGGATCAGCGGGTTGACCGCCGCAGCGAAGAAGCGGTTGAGGCCCACCACGATACCCAGTGGCACCGCGATGAGGGTGGCCAGCAGGAAACCGCACAGTACCGTCACCAGGCTGGTGCCGATCTGGTCGAAGAAGGTGGGCGCGCCGGGGTAAGGCCGAATACGCACCTCTGCCTCGGGGTTGTCAGCCAGGATGCGGGCATTGCGTTCCTCCTGCATGGTGACGAAGCGATCGCCCCGTGCCCGCTCGTCACTGTGCTCCTGCCACAGTTGGCCGGCCTGCTGCCAGACATCGGTGGGCGCCGGGAAACTGCCCAGGGAGGTATTGACCTGGGGCGCGACCAGTTGCCAGAACAGCAGGAACAGGCCAATGCCGATCAGCGGCAGTAGCAGGTTGCGCCCGCCCCGGGCCAGCGCCCGGGGGGAGAGCCGCTCGGTTGCCGCCGCAAACCAGCGCGGCGGCGCCTTGAGGGATTCAGACGAGGTGGCGGTTGTCATGGTGTGTCTCCCATTACTCGGCGGCGACCGCGGTGTCCCGGCCCTTCAGGCCGATGGCGAAGCTGTCGATGTAGGCGTTGGGCTGACGGGGGGTGAAGGCCACGCCGTCGATCAGCTCGCCCTGTCCGGGCCGCTCAAAGTTTTCTGCGCTCAGGTCCGGAAAGTCGTCAGCGCTGAGGGTGCCGTCGTCGATCAGCGACTGCGCCGCCTCGGCGTAGATGTCGGCCCGATAGACCTTCTTCGCAGTGTCCATGTACCAGTTATCCGGCTTGGGCTCGGCGATCTGGCCCCAGCGCCGCATCTGGGTCAGGTACCAGATGGCATCGGACGGATACGGGTAGGTGGCGTAGTAGCGAAAGAACACATTGAAGTCCGGTACCGAGCGTACGTCGCCTTTTTCATATTCGAAGGTGCCGGTCATGGAGTTAGCGATCACCTGCGGGTCGGCGCCGACGTAGTTGGGGCGGGCCAGCATCTGGACCGCTGCTTCGCGGTTGGCGTTGTCGTCGAGCCAGTAGGCGGCACGGATCAGCGCCCGCAGCAGGCGAACGTGGGTGTTGGGGTATTTCTCGGCCCAGCCCTCAGTCACCCCGAACACTTTCTCCGGGTTGTTGGGCCAGATTTCGTAGTCGGTGATCACCGGCACGCCGATGCCTTTGAACACCGCCTGCTGGTTCCACGGTTCGCCAACGCAGTAGCCCTTGATGGTGCCGGCCTCCAGCGTGGCGGGCATCTGTGGCGGCGGAGTGACCGAGAGCTGCACGTCGGCCTGCAGGGTGCCGCTGGTGTCGCCGTTCTCCGGGTCGTAGTAGCCCGGGTTAAGGCCGCCGGCGGCCAGCCAGTAGCGCAGTTCGTAGTTGTGGGTGGAGACCGGGAACACCATGCCCATGGGGAAGCGTTCGCCCCGGTCCCGATAGCTGTCCACCACCGGTTTCAGTGCCTCGGCGCTGACCGGGTGCACCGGATTGCCGTCGGCCTGCTGCGGCAGGTGCTGTTCCATCTGCTGCCAGACATCGTTGGAGACGGTGATGCCGTTGCCGTTCAGGTCCATGCTGAAGGCGGTGATGATATCGGCCTGGGTGCCGTAGCCGATGGTGGCGCCGAGCGGCTGACCGGCGAGCATGTGGGCGCCGTCGAGTTCGCCGGTGATGACCCGGTCGAGCAGCACTTTCCAGTTGGCCTGGGCCTCCAGTTCCACGAACAGGCCTTCGTCGAGGAAGTAACCCTCTTCCCAGGCCACCGCCAGCGGTGCCATGTCGGTGAGCTTGATGAAGCCGAGTTTCAGGTCCGGTTTTTCCGCCGGACCCAGGTCGGTGGCGCTGGCCTCTGCCAGTGCGCCGTGCATCCAGCCGCTGCAGGCCAGGACCAGGGCAATCATGTGAGGTCGTGTCATGGTGTGCTCTCCCGATGGTTATTTCAGGCACAAAAAAAGCGCCGGTCCTCTGCTGGAGGACGGGCGCCGTTGCCTGTGAAATCGCATTGTGTGTGGACGGCAGTCACTGCCGTCAGTGGATGGCTGATCAGTAAGGATGACGTTGCAGGCTTTGTGCCAAAATATTTATATGTTTAATAACAGTGGGTTGTGGGTTGTCGGGGTGTTGTCTTAGACAGGGGTGGGCAGAGATTGCACAGTTTCAGGGTGGAGCGCTTCAGTAGGGGGCACGGGGCGGCTACCACTCATGCAGTTGTTGCCCCAGCAGCTGGTCACCGGCAATGTCCACCGGACCATGGCGGCCATTGACGGTGAACGGCAGGTGGTGACGGCCTTCGGTTTTGCCATCCATCGCCGGCGCATCGAGGCCGAAGGTGTCGGCGGCCTGGCGGTAGATGTCGGGACGGATCACGGTCTTGATGGCTGCCAGTGAGGCCTGCCTGAGCTGGCCGTGGCAGACCAGGCGGCTGCCCAGCCAATGGGCCTGGGACAACCAGGGAAAATTGGCGCAGCGCTCGAAGAAGTGTTGGTGCAGGCCAGGATGGAACAGTCCGAACGGGTGTTGCGCCAGTTGCTCTACCTGTTCGCCCAAGTACTCCCGACGGCTCAGTATCCGTGCCAGCTGGCGGTGATTCTGGGGGTTGTCGAGCCAGCGGCAGGCCCCCAGCAGGGCACGAATCAGACCCAGGTGTACGGCCGGGTGCTGCTGGGCCCAGTCGGCCCGCACGCCCAGCACCTTTTCCGGGGCGTTCTGCCAGATCTGGTGGCCGGAGTGCAGGATTCGCCCCAGCCCTTCAAGTTCCAGCAGGCTGTTCCAGGGCTCCCCCACGCAACAGCCCTCAATGGCGCCGGCGCGGAAGGCATCAATCATCTGCACTGGCGATACCGGGATAATTTCCACCTCGGCATCCGAAAGCGCTCCGGCGCTGCCCAACCAGTCCCGCAACTGCAGGTCATGACTGGACCAGGGCGCCACCGAGGCCAGCCGGATCGGGCGGCCACGTTCCCGGGCCAGGGCCCGTAGGGCGCTGGCGGAATCGATGGGATGGTCTTCGTCGACGCCGCGATCGCGCAGTGCCTGGTACAACGGCTGGGCCAGGGTGATGCCGTTGCCGTTGCGGCTCAGCACCATACCGGAGACCACCTGGGTCGCCGGCTGGCCCCGGGTCAGCGACATCGTCAGCGGCATCGGGGCCAGCATCTGGGCGCCGTCGAGCAGGCCAAAGCTGACCTTGTCGCGAACCGACGCCCAGGAACCCTCTTTCATCAGCTCCACCTCCAGGCCTTCGGCATCGAACAGCCCCAGTTCACGGGCCATGATCAGCGGCGCGCTGTCCAGCAACGGCACAAACCCGAGGCGGATGTGGAAACCGGGATGGCGGTGGAGCGGGGTCGGTGCGGGCATGAACGGGTCTCAGCTGGCCTGTTGCAGGGCGCGACGTGGCGCCGCGGTGGTGGTCTCGGACTCGAGGATGTCGATCACCCGCTGGGCAATCACCGCCAGGCGTTCGCTGTGGTCCATGGCGGACTTGCGCAGCACCTGGTAGGCGGCGTCTTCGTCACAGCCTTCCCGTTTCATGATCAGGCCCTTGGCGCGTTCGATCAGTTTGCGGTCTTCCAGCGCTGTGCGGGTCTGCGCCAGCTCGGTCCTGAGGGCCTGGAAGGATTCGAACTGGGCCACCGCCGAGTCGATGATGGCGCGGACCTTCTCCGGTTGCAGCCCATCCATGACGTAGGCGCTGACACCGGCATGCAGGGCGGCCTTGATGGTGTCTCGGTCGCCGGGCTCGTTGGCGCAGAACACGATGGGGCGGGGGGCGTGCTCGTTCATCGTGCTCATGTTCTCCAGGGTGTCACGGTCTGGCAGGTCCATGTCGATGATCACCATGTCCGGCTCGTCCCGGGCCACCGCCGCTGTCAGGCCGGTGGCGTCCGGGCGCTGGCTGATGACCTCGTGCCCCTCCAGTTCCAGTGCCTGCTTTACCAGCCGGGCGCGGTCACTGTCCTTGTCGATCAGCAGTATGCGGAGTGGGTCGGTCGAGTGCATGACGGTCATCCTTTGATAACGTAATCAGGTTTCAGTCGGGGGGCCGTGGCTCTCCCGGGTTTACTGGTGATGGATCTGCAAGAAATCTGCCAGCGCCCCGGCCCCGGCCTCCGACACAGGCGGCGCGCGGGTTGATGGCGGTTGCCGGAGGCGGACGGCGGGGCAGGCTGTGCCCGGTCGTTGTGCACGCGGCGGGGTTTTTGCACCGTTTTGTGCGGTTGTTTGTCCGTCCATGGCCTGATGCATCGCTGCGACCGGCGGTAACGACGGCTGGCCCTGTTATTGCTTTGTATGACGGCAACAACATGACCTTTTACCCATCACCGGCACTGACGCCCGATGGCCCTGGCTTGCGCACGCGACCCCGGGCATCGGGCTTTTTTGTGCCCGGTCAGCGAGATCAGGAGTTGCTGTGACTGACACCTGCCGGACCACCTGCCCCTACTGTGGCGTGGGCTGTGGCGTGCTGTTCAAACCCGGAGCATCCCGGCCTACTGAGGCCACCGATACGCCTGGCACCGTGGCCGGAGACCCGGACCATCCCGCCAACCACGGACGGTTGTGCGTGAAGGGCGCCAGCCTCCATGAAACCCTGGGCGATGACGGTCGCCTGTTGCAGCCGCGCCTGGCGGGGCGAGCGGTTGACTGGTCGGAGGCCCTGGCAGCCACGGCAGAGGCCATTCGCCAGGCCAGGGCCAGTCACGGCCCGGGTTCGGTGGCGTTCTATCTTTCCGGCCAGCTGTTGACCGAGGACTATTACGTCGCCAACAAGCTGGCCAAGGGGTTTATTGGCACCCCCCATGTCGACACCAATTCCCGGCTGTGCATGTCGTCGGCGGTGGCGGCCCACAAGCGGGCTTTTGGCGCTGACGCGGTGCCGGCGTGCTATGAGGATCTTGAACTGGCGGACCTGCTGGTGCTGGTGGGCAGCAATGCGGCGTGGAATCACCCGGTGCTGTACCAGCGCATGCAGGCGGCGGCCCGGACGGGACGGCGGGTGGTGGTGATTGATCCCCGGCGGACCGCCACCTGCGACCTGGCGGACCTGCACCTGCCCCTGCGGCCGGGCTCGGACACGGTGCTGTTCAACGGCCTGCTGGTCTGGCTGGCGGACCACGGCGGCCTGGACCGGGACTACCTCGAGCGCCACTGCAGCGGTCTGGAGGCCACGCTGGCCAGTGCCCGGGAGGCGGCGCCGGACAGCGCCAGCGTGGCGCACCAGTGCGATCTGCCTGTCGCTGATGTGGAAGCCTTCTATCGCTGGTTCCAGCACACGCCACGCACTGTTACGGGGTTCTCCCAGGGCGCCAACCAGTCAGTGGCGGGGACCGACAAGGGCAATGCCATCATCAACTGTCACCTTGCCACCGGTCGGGTTGGCCGGCCGGGGGCCAGCCCCTTCTCACTCACCGGCCAGCCCAACGCCATGGGTGGCCGGGAAGTCGGCGGACTGGCCAACACCCTGGCCGCCCACCTGGATTACCAGACACCGGGGGCCCGGGAACTGGTGGCGGACTTCTGGGGAACGGACGCGCTGGCCGATGGCCCTGGGCTCAAGGCGGTGGACCTGTTTGAGGCCATCCACCGCGGTGATATCCAGGTGCTGTGGGTGATGGCGACCAACCCGGCGGTGAGCCTGCCGGACAGCGAGCGGGTCCGCGAAGCCCTGGCCCGCTGCCCCACGGTGATCGTTTCCGACTGCGTTGCCAACACCGACACCGCGGCGTTTGCCGACATTCTGCTGCCTGCCGCCGGCTGGGGCGAGAAGGACGGGACCGTGACCAACTCTGAACGGCGTATCTCCCGCCAGCGGGGGCTGTTGCCACCGGCCGGGGACGCCCGGCCGGACTGGTGGATTATGGCGGAGGTTGCGCAGCGGCTGGGGTACGGCGAGGCATTCCGCTACCAGGGGCCCGCGGACATCTTCCGCGAACACGCCGCGTTGTCAGGGGTTGGTAACGACGCATCCGCCGCTGCCGGCCCGCGTTGCTTCGACATCCGTGGCCTCAGCGAGTTGTCGGACCGGGACTACGATCGCCTGGCGCCGGTGCAGTGGCCGGTCAACGATGCGTTTCCCCGGGGCCGGCAGCGACTGTTTGATGATGGCCGTTTCTGCACCGACGATGGCCGTGCCCGGCTGGTGCCGATCCAGACGGTCTGGCCGGAAAGCCGCCCCGACTCGGACCATCCGCTGGTGGTCAACAGCGGTCGCATCCGTGACCAGTGGCACACCATGACCCGCACCGCGCGGGCACCGCGGCTGCTGCAGCACCGCTCGGAGCCATTCATTGAGGCCCACCCCCAGGATCTGGCCCGCCATCAGCTGGTGGACGGCGATCTGGCGGTGCTGACACGGCAGCGCCAGCGGTTTGTCGGACGGGTGCGGGCCAGTCGTGGTCAGCGTCCCGGGGAAGTGTTCGTGCCGATTCACTGGAACCGCCAGTTCACCCCGGCGGGGCTGGCGTCGGCGCTGATGCCGGCGGTGACCGATCCGCTGTCTGGGCAGCCGGAGTCCAAGCACGGGGTGGCGGCATTGACGCCGTTCCGGGCCCGTTGGCATGCCCGCCTGCTGGTTCGCCGGGATCGGCCGCGGCGCTGGCGGGCGGAATACTGGTGTCACGTGCCCCTGGCGGGCTGCGACAGCTGGTGGCTGGCAGGCACCGATCCGCGCCACTGGCTGGACGATGCCGATGACTGGCTGGGCGGCACCCCGCAATTGGTGATGAGTGATCCGGCGGAGGGCCGTTTTCGGGCGGCGCGGCTGAAGGATGGCCGACTGGAAGCCATGCTGCTGGTGGAACGGCAGCCACAGCAGCTGCCGGATCTGGCCTGGTTGGAGCAGTGCTTTCTCAGTGAAGCCCTGGAAGAGAGCGAACGACGGGCGTTGCTGGCGGCCCGGGATGTAGCGCGGGAGGACGTAGGCGCCATTGTCTGCAGCTGTTTTCAGGTGGGGCAGCGGCAGATTGCGTCGGCGGTGGCTGACGGTGCCGACTCGGTGACGGCGCTGGGGCAACAGCTGCGTTGCGGCACCAACTGTGGCTCCTGTGTGCCGGAACTGAAGGGCCTGCTGGCGGAGCTGACCTAATCCACTTTGTGCAACATCGCCAGCGGTACCCGGTAGCGCACTTCACGACCACGGTGGGTGTCGTCACAGCACACCGTGCAGGTCTTGCGGTTGACCCGGAGGATGCGGCCCTGGTGCTGGTTGGCGCCGTGGCCGAAACGGACCCGGTCGCCGGCCTGCCACCGGGCCCGGGCTGATGCCTCCCGGGGCAGGTCGAACGGCGTGGTGGCCAGTGTCAGGCCACGCTGACCGGCTGCAGCCAGCAGGTACTGGCGCACCGCGAGGGCGCGGCCACTGTGGTGCAGCTGGTCGAGGATGCGGTAGAAATGGCCGTTGTGTACCGAGCCATGGAAGCGTTTGCCCGCCACCTGTTGCAGCAGGTGGGCAAACTCGTGACAACAGGTGTGGGCCAGCAGGTTGGCGCTGGAGAGTTCGCCGTTGAAGTACCGGCGTTGCTGGATCTCGCGGCTGGACAGCCAGGTCACGGCGGTGGTGGCGCTTTGCTTGGCGGCGATCATGCGGGCACCGTAGGTGATCAGGTGCTGGCGGTCACGGGGATCGTAGCGGTGATAGGTTGCCTGGCCATGGCCAACCCGGCAGGTCAGGCTGGTGCCGGACTGGCGTCCACGGATGTGCCGGGCCTGGGGCGACCACAGCAGTTCGTGGGTGGCTTGGCAGAGCAACTGGCCCAGTTGCTGATGAGGGCTGGGAGCCATCGGGCAATATGTCCGGCCGGGTGATGGGTTCGAGACGCATCATACCCGCCCGGTCACTCGTTGTCGTCAGTGCAGCTTGAAGGCCACCGGCAGGGTGAAGGTGAACGTCTGGCCTTCCATGGAATCCGGTACCGGTGGCAGCGGGCTGGCTTCTTCCAGCAGATCCATGGCGGCCTGGTCCAGCAGCGTGAAGGACGATGAGTTCTTCACCCGATAGCTGACCAGCTCACCGTTACGATTGAACTCGAACTCCACAATCGGCGTACCTTCCTGGCCCAGGCGGCGGGCACGGCGGGGGTACTCGTAGTGGCGCCGCAGGTGCTGGTTGAGCGCGGTGAGGTAGGCGTCCACGTTCTCTGAAGCACCGGCCTGGAGTTCCACCTGCTCCGCCTGCTGACGGTTGGAGGTGTTCTCTGCCGCCGGCGCCTCCACTTCCGAGGTCGGCTGTGGCGCCGGTTCGGTAACCGGTTGCTGTACCGGTTCCGGTGTTGGTTCCGGTGTTGGTTCCGGCTCTGGCTCTGGCTTAGGTTCCGGTTTGGGCTCGGGTTTGGGTTCCGGTTTGGGGATCGGCTCCGGCTCAGGTTCTGGTTCCGGTTTGGGCTCCGGGGGTGGTGGCTCCACCTGTGGCTGGGGTTCGGTAACCGGCTCCGGCTCTGCCTGTGGCTGGCCGGCCAGCGAGATCTTGATGGCCGCGGCGGTGGTGACCATGGTTTCGCCTTCCTGGGTTGGCGGTGTCGGTGTGTGCGGTAGCACCAGCGCCAGTGCCAGCGCGGACAGGCCCAGGGCGACCAGGAGGAACAGCCATCGGACGCCGCGGCTCATGATGCCGGCTCCGTCAACAGGACCACGTCCTTATAGCCTGCCTCTTCCAGGCGCCGCAGTACTGACTCCAGATCGGCCATGGCCAGCTCGTTGGCTGCGGCGATCTTCAGCGGCGTGGTCTCATCGGGTTTTGGCAGTTGTGACACCAGAGTCTCTTCACTGACATCCTGCCCCCCCACCTGCCAGCGGCCGTCGGCATTAAGCACCAGATCGGCGGCGGGTTTCTGGTCTTTGGCATCGTCTGCCACCCCAGGCAGTTCTGGCAGTGGGGTATCCGACAACTGGCCGGCCACGATAAAGAACATCAGCAGCAGGAAGACCAGGTTGATCAATGGCAGCAGGCTGTCCTCCACCCGATCCATCAGGGTCTTCCCGCTTCCGGGAGGAGGCGGTACCAGGGATTCCATAGCTTACTCGCTTTCTTGCGCCGGGGCGGATCGTTGCCAGTGAGGCTCAATGCCCGCGGTTTTCAGGGTCGTGAGGGTGCGGGTGAAGTCGGTCAGCTGTGCTTCACCTGCGGTCGCCAGATTGACTTCGGTCACCTGGGTGCGCCGTAATTCCTGCAACAGCGCCGGCAGGGCCCACTCTTGGTCCTGCCAGCGAATCTGGCCGGAGGCCTCCACCACCAGTTCCGGCAAGGGATCGCCGTCCACCGACTGCCCCGGGGCGGTGCTGTTGTCCAGCTCCAGGAAACTGGTGGGCAGCAGGCGGCTGGTGAGCATGAAGAACACCAGCAGGATAAACACCACGTCGATCAGTGGGGTAATCCGTATTGGGATGGGCCGGGATGGCCGTGGATCAACCAGCTGCATGGGCGACGCGGGCCGATGCAGTGGCGGTGCTGGTGTCGTGTCTGGCGGCCGGTTTCTGGCGTGCCGGGGCTTCCGGCTGGCGCTCCACTTCCGCCGCTGGCGCCGGCATGTCGATAGCGGCTTGCTGCTCCGGAATCGCCGGTGCCAGAACGGTGACCAGGGCACCATTCACCAGGTTGTTGAGGCGGCGCAGACGGAACTCCACCCAGGCCGCCAGCGCGGCGAACGGAATCGCCACGATCAGGCCCGCGGCGGTGGTGGTGAGGGCTTCGTAGATGCCGCCACTGAGCTGGCTGGCATCGGCCCGGCCTTCGGTGGCGGCCATGGCACTGAAGGCGTCCATCATCCCCAGAACCGTCCCCAGCAGACCCAGCAATGGGGCCAGGGCAGCAATCACTTCGAGGATTTTCAGTGGTCCCTCGAACGGCTCCAGAGCTGCACGGGCGTCCCGGGCGAGGGTTTCCCGAACGATGTTGGGTTCATCATGGTTGAGGCGGGCGGCCATGGTATCGGCGGTCAATCGGCGCAGCGGGTTCTGGCGCTGGAACCAGCCGATGCCGGCCATCACCCGATCGGCACAGGCCTGGCTGGGGCTGTGGTGCCAGTCGTCGATCACCCGGCGCAGGGAACGGGGCAGGCGGGGGGCATAGACCGCGCCACACAGCATCAGGTAAACAAAGGTAACCACCCCGGCGGCGGCCAGAACCAGCAGGACCATGATCACCGGTCCGCCCATGTCGATCAGTTGCTGCAGCGGTCCAGAGAAAAGGTCGGTCGATTGAGTGAGAGTGTTGTCAGCCATGACTGCCCCAACGAGAAAACGGAAATGAGCGAAAATGATAACGATTCCTGTTAGAGATTTGAAGCCGTAAACTGCAGAAACCTGCTCATCTGTTAAACTAGAAACGCATCGGCGGGGAGTCCGTGAGCCTCTCTACGCCCCTCGGGAATGCTGTCGTCCGGCTCTGCGGGTTCAGGATGGCGGTTGTGGTTCCCATCGATTCATGCCGGAGTAGTCTTACTGAGTTATGTTGCGTCGCTGGCTTGATAGTCTGGTCAATCGGGCCGTGCTTCTGGTGGTAGGGGCCATCCTGTTGACCGCCCTTGCGGTGAGCCTGTCCAACTCCCTGGCCAGCCGGCAGGAGCTGCAGGCCCAGGCGGAAGCCCGGGTAGCCATCATGGCCGGACTGATGGCCAGTGAGCTGGACCAGAAACTGTCGGTCCGGCTGGAAGCCATCTCGGACGTGGCCGCCCACCTGGCCATGGACCGTGTGGCCTTCGAGAGTCGGGCCCAGTTACTGGTGGACCGGCAGGTGGCCCTGCGGCATCTGTTTGATGGCATTTACCTGTTTGATGCCAAAGGTACTCTGATTGGCGCCTACCCGGAGGGGCGGGAGCACCTCGGCATCGATATCCGTGACCGGCCCTACTTCCGCCAGGCCCTCGGGCAACTGACCCCGGTGATCTCCGAGCCCTACCGGGCCTATGGCACCGACCTGCCGGAGATCATGGTGGCCGCGCCGGTGTTCGATCACCAGCGCCAGATGGTGGGGGTGCTGGGCGGTGCCATTCACCTGGATGGCGAGAACTTCATGGCCGACATTGCCAGCGTTCACATCGGGCGTACCGGCTATGTTGGAATTGGTACCCAGAGCGGTATTACCCTCGCCCATGGCGACGACACCAGCCTGGTGATGCAGCCGATCCCCGCCAGCAATGCTCCGGTCACCGCCGCTCTGCAAGGCTTTGAGGGCACGAAGATTTCGCCCAACAAGGATGGTCGGCGCTCCCTGGTATCGATTCGCCAGCTTAATCAGGCGCCCTGGTTTGTCGGGGTGATCTGGCCCCTGGACGAGGCCTTCGCCCCGGCCTCCCGCCTCACCGACATGCTGGCCTGGGTGCTGTTGGCGGTGATGCTGGTGCTGGTGCCGGTCGCACTGTGGGGCTTCCGCCTGCTATTGGCACCGTTGACCCACCTCTCCCAGCAGATCACTGATCGCCATCTGGGCTTGCGATCCCGCAGGGTCAGCGTTGGTGGTGGCCGGGAGATCCGCCAGGTGGCCGACACCTTCAACACGGTGATGGATGAGCGTACCGAGGTGGTCAACTCGCTGGCGGACCGTGAGGCTTTTTTTCGCTCGCTGTCCCAGCGCTCCCCCATTGGCATCCTGCAGGCGGATGTGCTGGGCCGGGTCGAGTTCGTCAACCCCGCCTGCGAGGACATCGTCGGCGTGCCTGCAGATCAGATCCGCCACCTGCCGCTGACGGCGCTGATCCACTCCGCTGATCGCCACACGGTGGTTGCGGATTGGCGTCGTATTCGTCAGCAGGGCGGGGTCTACCGCGGTCGTTTCCGGGTGGAGCACCAGCAGGGGCGGGGCACCCGCTGGGTGGATGTGATGACGACGGTGATCGACGCTCCCGGCAAGACCCTCGGTACCCTCACCGTCATTCGCGACATCACCCACGAGCTGGCGGTGGAAGCCGAGCTGAAAGCGGAGCAGAAACGCGCCGAGAGCATCCTCAGTGTGCTGCGCGAAGGGGTGTTGTTGACCGATCCCCAGGGTGCGGTTCGCTACGCCAACCAGGGTGCCTGCGAATACATGGGCAGTCCGTCGCTATGTGAGGGCAGCAATTTCTTTGATCGGGTCATCATTGAGGCCGACGGGATGCGCTGGCGCCGTGAGCGATTCCTGGCACAGTCGGAGGTTCCGGTGCTGGACGCGGTGTTGCGCAATACCCAGGGCCAGAAGTTTGATGTTGAGCTGACCATGCTGCGGTTAAGTCCTGGCGGAGACAACGAACGTCTGGTGTTTGTGCTGCGGGATGACAGCGAGCGGCGGCAACAGGAACGTCAGTTGTCCTGGGAAGCCAGTCACGACGCCCTGACCGGGGTGATGAACCGGCGCGGCTTCTCATCCACGCTGATCAAATGGCTGGAGCGGGCGGAAGAGCTCACAACCCCCAGCGTGCTGATGCTGATCGACCTGGATTATTTCAAGCCGGTCAACGATCACGGCGGCCACCTGCTGGGGGACGAACTGCTGCGACGGCTGGCGGAGGTGTTCAGCCAGGCGGTGCGGCAGTCTGACTGCGTTGCCCGTATTGGCGGTGACGAGTTCGGGGTGATCCTGCCGGGCTGTGGCCTGGAGCGGGCGGAGTTACTGGCGGAGGAGATCCGGGCCAAGGTGGAGGCGCTGACCATCGAACATGAAGGACAGTCCTTCGGTGTCACCGCCAGCATAGGCCTGACGGTGTTGTCACAGGACGATTCCGGCCCCCGGGAAACCATCGCCCGGGCCGACGAGGGCTGCTACGCCGCCAAGGCCCAGGGACGCAACCAGGTGGTTTCGGTACCGCTGCCACCGGAATACGAGGAAGTGACGGAACCTGGCGGTTAGTCAGAGGCTTCCCAGCCAGCCGGCAGACTGGGCGGCCTGCCACAACAGCCTCAGCGCCAGCGCCGTCAGCAACAGGTTGAACAACTGCTGGAAGCGACGGTTGTCCAGTTTTTTCAATACCTGCAGTCCCAGCCGGGTACCCACCAGACCACACACAATCATTGCCGCAATAAACACCAGCCACTGCTGGAAGACAAACCCGGCCAAGCCGAATACCAGGGCCTTGGGCGCGTGTTGCAGGGTCATGGCGGTGGCAAAGGTGGCCACGGTGGTGAAACGGTCGCGGTGGATCTGCTTGACGAAGGCAGCCACCAGCGGCCCGGTGGCGCCCACGAACAGCGACACAAAGGACGTCAGCACCGACGCCAGGAACACCCCCGGGGTGCCCAGGGCCCGGCCTGGCAGTGGCGGGCCCCAGCACAGGTAGAGCACGAACAGGGCAATGGTGAGCTGCCACAGGTGCTGGGGCAGGTCCACCAGCAGCCAGGCTCCCACTGCGGCGCCCACCAGAACCCCGGGGGCGAAGGCTGCAATCACCCGCCAGTCCACCTTGCGCCAGGTCATCGCCGCGCGGCCGGCGTTGGAACCCAGTTGCACCAGACCATGTACCGGAATGATCGCCGCCGGTGGCAGCCACATGGCCAGTAGCACCAATAGCAGCACACCCCCGCCGGCACCCAGGCTGGCGGTAATCATTGAGGTCAGTGCCGATGCGGCCAGCAGCAGCGCGGCGGTGGTGACACCAAGGCCTTCCGGTAACAGGGCGATGTCCAAGGCAGCTCCGATCAGGGGTTGTTGAGGGTGGTGCGGGCTACTCCGGGGCGGCCGTACACAGCGGATCTTCCCGGAGAGCGGAGGTTTGGCACAGGGCTTCGGTGGCCAGCTGCACGTCGGCGACGTAATACAGTGATGCCAGCCCCAGCCGGTCCCGGCCCAGGTTGTGGTAGATCATGCCGAAAGCGATATCGCCGGCGGAGAAACGGTCGTGGTGGCGGGCAAAGTAGCGTGCGGCCTCGGCCCGCTGGTCATCGTTGAGCAGGGCTTCGACCCGGCCCGCGCCGCCGTGGTAGGCCTGGATCAGTAACAGCGTGAACAGTCGCTGACGCTTGCCTTCGGGCAGGCTGCCGAAGCGCTGCTCGAAGGCCGGACGCAGATTGCGGGCGTTCTGGTTCATCAGCTTCAGGGCGCAGTCGAACTGGGCCAGCCGATGCCAGTGGTGCTTCGGCGTGATGCCGCAGTCCCCCAGTGCCGAGCTCGACAGCTGCAGGATGCCGCGGGCGTTGGCGGCCGAGTGGGCCCGGGCCCGGCCGCCGCTTTCGATCAGCAACTGGCCGGCGAGATAACGAGGCAGCTCCGGAGGCAGTTGCATCCGTTGTTGGGCCTGGCGGGTGGCGACCACCAGCGAGAGTGCCTGGTGCAGGTTCCCGGGCTGCTGTGGCGAGGCGAAGCTGAGGTCGTCCCAGCTGCCCCAGAGACGGGCATCCGGGTCGTTGCCAAGGTAGCGGCTGATGGCGTCGTCGAGCTCGGCGTGGGGCTGGTCGCAGGCCAGTGCGAACGGGTAGCCGGTGACATCGGGGGCGCCCTTGATCCAGGTATGGGCCTTGCCCCGCTGCGCCATGGAGGCCCGGGCGTCGTTAATGCGCCGCTGGGTGCCAAGTCGCGACACGCCGTTATCGATGTAACCCAGAAAGCGACCGCGACGGTCGAACAGAATGTGACGATCCGGCTGCGAGCAGTAGCCGGAAGAGGACAGCACCCAGCGGCGGATGGTGACGATGTTCTGGTACACCCCCTGACTGACCCAGTAGGGCGATGACCGCACCACCTCGGTCCAGTCGGCCTCGGTGTCCTGGGCAGCGACGGGCACCGTTACGGCAAGCAGCCAGCCGAACAGCAGCGACAGCAGTAGCCGGTCTCGCATGGTGAGGATGTCCTTGCTGATTGTTGGGGGAACGGGCTCGATCTGTTGGCATCCTAGCCAGCGCCACGGTGCCTTGTCCACGGCTTTGCGCTGGGGGGCGGGGTGATCAGGCCAGGGCGTGGGGAAAGTCCCTGTGCCCATCATGTTAGGGTATGCTGTCGCCAGCCGACCATCATGAGGGAGCCGCAATGAAGGAAGCCGAATACCTGCGATTTGATGCCGTCGCCCTGGCGGACCTGATCCGTCGTGGTGAGGTGCGTGCCGAGGAGGTCTGTGCCGCCGCCATCCGCCGTGCCGAGACCGTGGACCGTCGTATCAACGCCATCTGTCAGCCCCAGTTCGAGCAGGCCCGCAGCCAGCCGCTGCCGGAGGATGCGCCTTTTGCCGGCGTGCCGTTCCTGCTCAAGGACCTGGCCCAGGAGCAGGAAGGGGTATTGTGTTCCTATGGCAGCCGGGGCTTCCGCCACAACATTGCCCGCACCGATTCTGAGTTTGTCCGTCGCAGCCGCGGCGGCGGGCTGGTGTTCCTGGGACGCACCGCAACGCCGGAGCTGGGCCTGAAAGCGGTCACCGAATCGAAGTTGTGGGGGCCGACCCGCAACCCCTGGGACCTGAGCCGGACGCCGGGCGGCTCCAGCGGTGGCTCGGGTGCTGCAGTGGCGGCGGGGATTGTGCCCATCGCCGGTGCCAACGACGGTGGTGGCTCCATACGTATTCCTGCGGCCTACAATGGCCTGTTCGGTCTCAAGCCTTCCCGCGGCCGGGTGTCTGCTGGTCCGCTGGTGGGCGAGGCCTGGACCGGCGCCTCGGTGGACCATGTAGTCAGCCGTACCGTCCGTGACAGCGCCGCCATGCTGGATCTGCTGGCGGGCCCCGCCGAGGGCGACCCATTCCGTATCGCACCTCCGGCGCAGCCCTATGCCGAGCTGATGCAGCAGGCGCCCCGGCCGCTGCGTATCGGCCTGTTCACCGAATCGCCCTATCACACCGAGGTTGACCCCGAGTACGTCGAGGCGGTGGAAGCCACCGGACGCCTGCTGGAAAGCCTGGGCCATGAGGTTGAGCTGGCCCGGCCCCACTATGATGGCCCTGCCCTGGCCCGCTGCTACCTGGGGCTGTACTTCGGTGAGGTGGCTGCGGCCATGGCACGGGCCCAGGACGACTGGGGAGCGAAAGACAGCGATTTCGAGCTGGAAACCCGGTTGCTGGCCATGCTGGGACGGACCCTGCCGCTGCCGGACTACGTTCGCATGCGCCAGCAGTGGAACGATTTCGGCCGGGCTCTGGGGCAGTTCTTCGGGCGCTACGATCTCTACCTCTGCCCCAGCGCCGGGCAGAAGCCGGCGCGTATTGGCGAGATGAACACACCGGCACATCTGCAGCTGATGGCCAGGTTGATGCTCGCGCTCAAGGCCGGACGTCTGGTGCACCGCAGTGGTCAGGTTGATCAATTGGCACTGGAAAGCCTGGCCCGGACCCCGTTCACCCAGCTGGCCAATCTCACTGGTACCCCGGCGATGTCGGTGCCACTGCACTGGAGCGCCGACGGTCTGCCGGTTGGGGTGCAACTGGGCGCCCCCAGCGGCGATGAGGCGACCCTGCTGCAGGTGGCGGCGCAGCTGGAAGAGGCGCTGCCCTGGTTCGGTCAGTACGAGCGCCTGGACACCCTGGGCTGATTGCAACTTGGGCGCTGCAGACCCGTCCGGGTGATCCGCTTGCGGGCACCGGGCGTTTATCTTTGCAGTGTGAACAGGCTATGCTGTTAGTCAGGGTCCCGGCCAATTGGTAACGAAGCGGCCCTGACACCTGATGGCATCGAGGAGGCGAGTGAACGATGAACCAACCGATGGCAATCGAAGAGCTGGTATCCGTAGCGCAGGCTGAGGCCATGGGGGAGCTGGATGCCCCGATGATGGCCATAGTGCTCACCAATGAGCAGAGTTATGACCTGCCCATCAACTCACTGGACACCGATGCCGACAAGGCACGCTGGGCGCTGATCCTGAGGGCGGCGCGTGAACACGTGGAAGCCGATGCCGTGGCCCTGCTGTATCCGGCCTGGACCACCATCCGCAAGAAACCCGCAGTGGCTGCGGACGCCGAGGTTGAGGCTGAAAGCGGGCGTAGCGACGACGAGCAGGCCGAGCCCATCGACACCCTGTTCGTGCAACTGCACACCCGTGACCGGGTCTACTGGCGGGGGTTCGAGCAGATTCGCGATCCGCGCCACCAGCGCATCATTGGTTTCCGGGGCATTGGCGCCCTGTCGACCGATTACGGTCGCGACGACGCGCCCCAGGTTACGGCCTGGCTCGATACCCTGTTCGAGCCGCTGCCTGAAGAGGGCGAAGAAACCGAAGTGGATCGCGAACTGGCGGATCTGCTGGAAGAGCCGGAAGTGAGCGCGGCGCTGTACCCACGGCAACTGCGGGCACTGCACTGAGGCCCTTCGCCAATCCCCCCAATCGTGCGTAATAACCGCACAATCCTCCCAGAAGCCCGGCCAGACCGGGCTTTTTCATACCCGTTCAGCCCCGGGCCGGCACCGGCTGAAGGTGATAGTCCTGCAGGTCCAGCTTGCTGGTCATCAGCCGGAAGCTGAAGGTGAAGCCTGGCCAGTTGTTGGTGTTGCGGCCGGAGGCGGTCTTGTACCAGGAATCGCAACCGGACTCCCAGACACTGTGGCTGAGCTGGTGCTGAAGCCCGGAGACGTAGTCCCGCTGGCGCTCGGCCTTGACGTCGATGTAGTGCAGACCGGGGTCCTGCAATAGGCGGACACACTGCATGACATAGCGGATCTGTGACTCCAGCATGAACACAATGGAGCTGTGGGCCAGGTTGGTGTTGGGGCCATAGAGCATGAACAGGTTGGGGAACCCTGCCACGTTCATGCCCTTGTAGGCCTCGGCACCGTCCTGCCAGGCGTCGTTGAGGGACTGGCCGTTGAGCCCGGTGATGGTGATCGGGCTGAGGAAGTCGGTGGCCTTGAAGCCGGTACCGTAGATCAGGGTGTCCACTTCATGGTGCTGACCATCGGTCGTGACCACACCACGCTCATCGATGTGGTCGATGCCGTCGGTAATCAGCGCCAGGTGATCCTGGTCTATCGCCTGGTACCAGTCGTTGGAGATCAATACCCGTTTGCAGCCCACCGGGTAGTCCGGGATCAGCTTGCGGCGCTTGTCCGGGTCCCGTACATGCTTCTTGGCCAGGTGTTTGGCCTGCCACTTGAACACATTCAGCAGAAAACCGAAGCGGGTGAACGCCAGCGCCCGGGATTCGTTGCGCCAGTAGATCTGGGTGCGATAGAGGCGATCCAGCACCGGGTAATGGTTGAACAGGTACTGCTCAAACCCGCTGAAGGGCCGGTCCGGTTTGGGGATAACCCAGGCGCCGGAGCGCTGGAACAGCTTGAGCTCGCGCACCCTGGGCAGAATCTGGGGCACAAACTGGATGGCACTGGCGCCGGTGCCGATCACCGCCACCCGTTTGTCGCTGAGGTCGTGGCGGTGGTCCCAGCGGGCGGAATGGAAGGCGTGCCCCTGGAACCGCTGCAGCCCGTCAAGACGCGGGTAGGCGGGCTGGTTGAGCTGGCCGGTCGCGGTCACCAGAATGCGGGTCAGGAAGCGGTCACCGGTGGCCGTCTGCAGGCGCCAGAGACCGGCGTCTGCGTCGAAGTCCGCGGTGGTTACCTCCTGGTTGAAGTGGATGTGGCGCTGCAACTGATACTTGCTGGCACAGCCTTCCAGATAGGCGCGGATTTCCGGCTGTAGACCGAACTTGCGGGTCCAGTCGTGCTTGGGCTCGAACGAGAACGAGTAAAGGTGGGACTGCACGTCGCAGGCGGCGCCCGGGTAGGTGTTGTCGCGCCAGGTGCCACCGACGCTGTCGGCCTTCTCCAGCAGGGCAAAGTTTTCGATACCGGCCTTTTTTAGCTGAATGGCCATGCCCAGGCCACCGAAGCCAGTGCCGATGATGACGATATCGAGGGGTGCGTTCTGGGTCATGGCGGGTCCTGTCCGGGTACATTATGAAGTTTCAGCAAACAGGGTAGTCAACCTTGGCCCCGGCCACGAGGGCTTAGGAGGACAGATACTCCGACTACCCAACTGCATCGGGCATGACGGCCTCAGGGGGTAGCAGTATCCCGGCGGGAGATCAGCGTAAGGCACAGCTGGGCATGCTGGATAAAGTGGTCGAAGGCTGCACGTTGGGCTTCGGACGGTGTGGTGGGGGCGCCGGCGTTATCGGCGTAGAACATCCCAACCAGGCGACCGTTGGCCACCAGGGCTCCGGTCAGCGCCGGTACCCGGCCCAGCCAGGGATCTGCGGCTGTGGTGGGGGCGTCCGACCGTGGCCGGTAGATCGCGGTGCCATGGGGCAGCAGTTCGCCCAGTTCACCCTGGCCGTTCCGGGGTATCCGGAAGTCCGCTTTCCAGCCTTCGGTGTGGGGACCGGCCACCCGACGTGGGACCAGGGTGTCGCCACTACGGTCGGTCATCAGCAGGGCCACCCGTTGCAGCCCGACCGCCCGTTGAATGCCGTCGCTCACCAACTGACACACGGTGTTGATGTCGGGTTTTTCTGTCAGCACCCGGGTCAGTTCCCTAAGCAGCTGCAGTTGTATGTCGGCATCGCGTACCGGTGCCTCCTGGCGTGGCAGATCGTCGCTCTCGGGCTGGGTGCCCGGCAGCAGTTGGACCACCTGGGGAATGCCCAGGGACGAGGCAATCTGTACCACCTCCTCGGCGTTGCTGGCCAGCTGCGCCCGCAGATCGGTGACCGACTCACCGGTCGCCCGGGCCACGGGCGTCAGTACCTGCGCCACCGCCTCGCTGTGCCAGCCTTGCTCGGCCGCCCGTGCCAGTTCCACGGACAGCTGCACCAGATGGGCTTCCGGTGATCGTGCCTGGCCGGGGGCGACCGCTTCGCGGATGAATGGCCCCAGGGCCCAGGCCTCCACCAGCCCTCGTGTGAGCGTGACAAAGGTGGTGTGCAGCACCGCCCGTTGGGCGTCGGCCTCGCTTTCATCACCGTGCAGGCGTAATTCCAGCTCATCGGCCTGCTCGGTATCGCAGGACCAGAACGTCAGTTCACCGATGTTCATCAGCAGGGCGCCGATGAACACTTCTTCCTGGGCCTGGCTGTTGCGCTTGGGCAGCAGGCAGCGGGCCTGGACCGCGGCATGGAGAGCTCGTGCCAGACACCGAAGCAGATGTGGGCGATCACTGCGCTGCAGCAGGGTGTCGACGATCAGCGAGGAGATGGCCATGGATTTGACCGCATCGAATCCGATCAGGGTAATGGCCCGGCTGACGGTGCTGACCTGGGTCCGGGTCTGGTTGTAGAACACGGTGTTGGACAGTCTCAGGACCTGGGAGGTGAGCTGGGCGTCGTTGAGGATCACATGAGCCAGCTCGTTCACCGTACTGCTGGTGCTGTCGGTCAGCTCGTCGATATTACGCAGAGTATTGGCCAGAACAGGGAGTTCGACCTTGCTCAGGTAAGCGACCCATGCCTGGGCAGAATTCATCCGTGCGGGAACGTCGGTACGGTCGGTCAATACAGGCTGTCCAGTCACTCGCCGGGAGACATCGGGAAACCGCTACACCACCGGGTCGGTGTGGCGCAGGGTCTCTCAATGACACAGTTTAGTCCAGTCAACCCGCGGCGTCAGGGGCGGTTAACCGCCTTTTACATTTGCGCCGCGAGCTCCTTGTTGTACCTCTTATCTATACCTCTTATACCTCTTGGACCTGGCCAGCAATGCCTGGTGTCCCGAGTGGATCAGATGGCCGTAGCCCGCTCTATGACCCACAACAGGCTGACGGTACTGACGCCGGCAATCATTGCCGGCACCATCACCCGGCGGTAGCCGGGCGCCAAAGCCAGGCCGGACAACAGGGGATACACCAGAATCAGCAGACCGAGCTGCCCCAGTTCCACTCCAACGTTGAATCCGGCCAGTGCCAGCACCAGATGGGGCGTTGTGGTGGTCAACTCCGACAACACGCTGGCGAAGCCAAAACCGTGGACCAGGCCGAAAACAAAGGCGAGCTTCCAGGTCTTGCGACCGAGGACCGGCCACAGGATGTTGATGGCCGCAACCGCAATCGACAGCGCAATCACCGTTTCCACCAGGGCAATTGGCAGGGTTACCAGCCCCAGCGCGGCCAGCCCCAGGGTGATGGAGTGGGCGACAGTGAAGGCGGTGATGACGCCGGCCAGCGTCAGCCACTGCTGGCGGAAAGGGGGACGCTGCCCCCTGCGATTGGGCAGGGTGGCTGGCAGTACCAGTACCAGCAGGAACAGCAGGTGATCCAGTCCGATCAACAGGTGCACCACGCCTTCCCGTACAAAGCTGGCAAAGCTCGCCAGTGCGGACGGGGCCTGGGGGCCCAGCGTCAGCAGGCGGCTGTCCGGAGCCAGTACCGCCAGGCGCTGCTGGTTGG
The DNA here is from genome assembly GCF_020546665.1 of Marinobacter sp. CA1. Classification (NCBI taxonomy): domain Bacteria; kingdom Pseudomonadati; phylum Pseudomonadota; class Gammaproteobacteria; order Pseudomonadales; family Marinobacteraceae; genus Marinobacter; species Marinobacter sp. CA1. Next base: position 4,277,656 of record NZ_CP071785.1, on the reverse strand, counting down.
GCAGGTCGACCTGAACCAGGCCCCGGTGCAGGGCGTCCTGCTCGAAAAGCATCGAATAACGCAGGGCCTGAGGTGGGGCGGCATCCGGGCAGTTTGCCTGATAGGTGGTGGCCACGTAGGGCCCGTCGCTGCGTTGACTCAGCCCCCAGCGAGCGGGGATGAGCTGACAATCTCCGGTTGGGTTGGACAGCGCCAGGTGACCGGCCTGGTAGCCAAGGACATCGCTGCGGCTGGCGGTCAGTTCGGCACCGGTGATCTGGCCATTGCCGTTGCGGTCAAGAGGCAGTACCAGGGCCAGGTCCCGTAGTGCCAGATCAATGCGCAGCTGCCACTGACGGTCACCGTCGCTGTCGAGGTAGAGGTAGCCGTCGCTGGCCTTGTGGGCATGGGCTGGCAAGGTCAGGAAAGCGAGGCACAGGTAGCAAAGGATACGGAGCGGCATTTCAGCGTCCTCCCTCGGGGTAACGAGCATCGCTCTGTTGGTTGGTCGCAAGCCAGTCTTTCACCTGGCGCAGGGTATCCTGGTCCTGATGCTGGTAGGCGGCGCGTAGCAGCAGGCGGGTGTCTTCCGGTTCCCGCTGGTGTTGCCAGTTCAGTCTGGCTTGGTTGAGGGCGCCGCCGGTGTCCCGTTCCACGTCCAGCAGGTAGCGGGCGTAGGTGCGGCGATGCAGTAGCTCTCCGCGCCAGCGGGCGTCGCGGAACCGCTGCGCCAGCTGCTGTCGTAGGAGTTGCGTCTCCGTCGTTGACGAACTCTGTTGCAGTGCCAGCAGACGCAGCAGTGCCAGCCGGTCGGAGCCCTGATGATGGGCGGTCAGCGCGAGTACCTGTTGGTGGCGTCCCCGGGCCAGCAGCCAGTCGGCCCACTCCGCCCGGCTCTGGTGCAGGTCTGGGGCCTGCAGCAGCAGCCATTGCCAGTGGGATTCCGCTGCTGGGTCTCCCCGTTGAGCGGCGAGATCCGCCAAAACGCTTCGAGCCCAGAGACGGGTCTGCAATGGGGCCTGGCGGGCCTGTTCGAGATGGCGAGTGAGCTGCTTGTAGGCGGTGTCTGACTGCCCGGTGCGGGCCATGACCAGGGCCTGACAGGTAAGGCCTGCCAACCCTGCGTCGGATCGGGCTGATACCAGCGTGGTACAGGCCTGGCGGGCCTGGGGATAGTCACCCTGTACCAGTGCCAGGGTGGCCAGCATCAAGGTGGCCTGGTGCCAGTGGGGGTGGTCGGCACGGGTCTGCTCCTGTACCTGGCGCAGTCTCTCCGTGGCCGGCTCAAAACGATGAAGGCGCTGTTCCAGCTGCGCCCACAGCAGTTGGTAGAGCGTTGAACGGGCCTGCGCCGGCCAACGCTCGAGGCTGCGCTGGGCGTAGCCCAGGAAGCGGGGATCATCCTCCGTGTTGGCAAGGGTGAGCCAGTGCTGCACCCGCTCTGCCCGCTGCGCCGGCGTTGCGGCTGCCGGCAGAGATAACATGGACGGTGGCAGCTCCAGCAGCACCTGATCCGGAGGCGGCCGAGCCTCGATGGTGGGTGCGGCGACAACGGTCAGGCTGGTCAGCGCCAGGGCTACCAGTAAAAAGCCCCTGCCCCACAGGGCAGGGGAAGCCACGGCCGATCGGGGGTCTCTGGCAGAGCGGCAGTGGGGACGACCGTGCTTACAGCAGGTCGTCAAAGGCTTGTGGGTTGTTCTGATCATCGAAACTGAACTCCCGATGGTTGATTTCGGTGGGTTCGCGACGGTTGTCCGGTTGATTGAACTGCGCCTTGACGAAGCCGGTGAAACTCTCACTCGGCATCGGCTCACGGCGGTCGTTGTCGCTGCTGGAGCAACCGGACAGCATCACCGCCAGGGCTAGGGTGGTCAGGGTCAATGGCCTCATAGGTTACCTCCAGAATTAGATGGTCGACGGGTTCGGGGAGCCGGCAATCGGTGTTGCCAGATAAGGGAACCGGGTCATCAGCTCGGCTGGGTCAAGCTGGACGCCATCGGTGAAGGGCACGTCCCGGTTGGGAGCGTCTTCAAGCAGCGCGCCCATCACGACCCGCAAGGCAATGTCGACCACGTCATCCACCGGCCGGCGGCCATTGGGAAATCCCGCCAGATCTCCTCCCAGAACACCCAGGTCGGACTGGCTGGCGGCGTCGGTTGCGGCGATGGCGGGGTTGAGGCGAAGCATTTCCGAGGCGGTGACGCCCGCGGGCTGATTAAGATCCGGTACGCCGGTGAGGAACGCCGTCACCAGATCATTGCGGGGGAAGGTGTCAGGCGCTTTGGCGCCGGCGCTGGCAAACAGGATTTCCAGCAGTTCCGGCAGGGTGGGGTGGGTGACGTAGGTGGCGAACTGGCCATCGTCCCGGGGCTCGGAGGCGTTGAATCGATCCTTGTCCTTGAGGCCGATCACCACCTCGTTCACCAGTGGCATGCCCAATCGCGACACCTGGGTAAAGGCGCCGCCCTGAATGGTCGCGCCCTTGCCATTGGCGGCAGGGCTGGGGTTCAAGATCTGTGCCTGGCGCAGACTGGCAGTGGTCCAGGCGCCGATCACCGGTTGGCCACTGTTCTGGGTGGTGGCGCTGCCAGCGAGGCAGTCAATGGGAACTTCCAGGGCAAAACTGGTGACATTTTTGTCGGCCAGGTCACCGGCGCCCTCGCCATCCCGTGGGCCGAGGGGGTTGGTGTTCACCAGGTCGAAAATTTCGCCGAGATTGACAGCAAAGGCCTCTTTGCGCTGGCCGACAAAGACCCGGCCAAGGCCATTGCAGCCTGGGATTGCGATGTCGTGGATGTGTTGGTCGGCGTAGCCGCTGTAGTCGGCGAAGGTTTTGCTGCCGATGTTGTCCAGCGGTTTACGGAAGCGTTCGGTGCCGGTGCTGGCATTGGTGGCCTGCGCGGCCGCGCCACGGCGGTCGCCGCGAACGATCTCGACGGTGTATTCCTGGCGTTGCTGGAGGTTGCCATCCACCGTGCCGTCCCCGATCTGCTTGAGGGGGACGGATACCAGGGTTTCCTGGCCGCTGGGGCCGACCGGAAGCTGGATGTCATTGCTGATGTCCTGGAACGAAAAGCGGAAGGTCAGATCCTCAATTGCATCGCCGTCGTTGTCGATATGGATCTCGTAGCGGGCATCCGGGTCCAGGTCGAAGTAATTGGGGCCGCCATAGGCATCCTGCAATGGCAGGTAGTTGGCGATCAGGGTGACGAAATCCGCACGGCCGGGCTCGTAGCTGCGGAACATGTAGAAGTCGCTGGCATCGACTTTGGGCTGCTCGGTGAGAAACGGTGCCTCCCGGTGGCTGGAACCGTGGGAAATTCCCACGCCAAGGCACAGCCCGGCAATGGCCAGGGACAGACGGGTCTGGGTTCGATTGGTCATTATGCAATCCTCTTCTATGGTTAGGGGGCATCCCCCTGTGTTGTCTTTCACCTACGGGCTTCTGCGGCCCGACCACCGTTAACCGGTGGCGGTATCAGGGGTAACGGCTGAGCGTGGTGGGCGGATGCAGCGGTGCAATATTTTTTTCTGCATCTGGCGGCAGGTTTGGGCCGTATCGGATTAGGTGTGGCTTCGGTAGGCGAGGTCGCGAAACGGGAGATGGACATGGCAGCGGTGGATGCGGATCAGGCACAGTTGCTACGCCTGCTGGCTAAGGTGGCGCAACAGGACCGGCGGGCTTTTGAGACTCTGTACCGACAGGTGTCGGGGCGAATGTTTGGCCTGTGCCTGAAGCTGGCTGGTCAGCAGGAACTGGCGGAAGAGGCGTTGCAGGATGCGTTCGTGCGGATCTGGCACCACGCCGGCGAGTATCACCAGGAACGGGGCGCGCCACTGAGTTGGATGCTCAGCATCGCCCGTTATCGCACCCTGGACCTGATCCGCGCCCGCAAGGTGCGCCAGGGCCGTGGTGATGCTGACCTGGACGGGCTGGCGGACGACGGCCCGGGACCGATGGACAGGTCGCTGATGATGTCGGGGGCTTCCGCGTTGAGTGGGTGTCTGGAGGAACTCAGCGAGTCCCAGCGGGACAGTATTCTGTTGTCCTACTATCGCTGTCTGACCCATGAGGAACTGGCGGTTGCCATGGAAACCCCGATTGGCACGGTGAAAAGCTGGATTCGCCGTGGTCTGATGGCTTTGAAACGGTGCCTGGAACGATGAAACGGACTCCCGAAAGGATTGAACGACTGGCGGCTGAATACGTCATGGGCTCGCTTCGGGGCCGGGCGCGCCAGCGGTTTGAGCGCTGGATGATGGACTCCGTCGCGGTGCGTCGGGAGGTCTGGTACTGGGAAACCCGATTGGCGGAGCTGGCCGAAGTGGTGCCGGAGCAGACGCCGCCGGAACGGGTCTGGCGGCGCATTGGCCAGCGTCTTTGGCCGACGGCAACGCCGTCGCCGGGTGCTGCCGGGCGCTGGTTATTGGCCACCTGGAGTTCGCTGGCCACTGCCGCGGTAATGGTGCTGGCGGTGGTGCTGTGGCAGACCCCGCCGGTGGTGGAACCGCGTTTCCTGGCTGGCGCCATTGTCGAGCAGGATGTGGATGACCCACTTTGGGTGGTCAGCGAAGCCGCCCATGAGCACCGCCTGAGCCTGCGGCCAGTCGCCGCCCAGCCGGCCGCCCAGGATCGCGACTACGAACTGTGGGTGGTGCCGGAAAACGGCACACCGCTATCGCTGGGGGTGGTGCCGGTGGGCGAAGTCTACCAGGTCACCCTGGATGACGAGGCCCGGGCCGCCCTGAGCCAGAGTCGAACCCTGGCCATCAGCCTGGAGCCCCGGGGTGGTTCGCCCACTGGTGCGCCCACCGGGCCGATTCTGCATGTTGCACGGCTGTATGAGCTCTAGTGAGGCACTGGAAAGCGCTGACGGGTAGTGGCATTCAACGACCTTCCGCGCTCGGGTTTGACCACGGTTTAGTCTATAATCCCACCCCATTTTAACGCTGCACTCACAAGGCTGCTCCGTGATTGAATTTGACCAGGTCCAGAAGTCGTACGAAGTGGGCGGCCGGGCGATCCCTGCGCTGAAGGCCACCAGTATGACCGTTGCGGCCGGCGAGGTATTTGGCATTGTCGGGCACTCCGGTGCCGGCAAGTCCACTCTCGTCCGGCTGATCAACCTCCTCGAGCGCCCCACCGGTGGGCGCATCCTGATTGATGGCGAGAACGTCACCGACTACAACGCTGAACAGCTGAGGGGATTCCGTCGCAAGGTCGGCATGATCTTCCAGCACTTCAACCTGCTGTCGTCAAAAACCGTGGCGGACAACATCGCCTTCCCGATGAAGCTGGCAGGGATCTACTCGCGCCAGCAGATCCGTGACCGGGTGGACGAACTGCTGGCCCGGGTCGGCCTCAGTGACCACGCCAGCAAGTACCCCTCGCAGCTCTCCGGTGGCCAGAAACAGCGGGTGGGCATTGCCCGTGCACTGGCGTGCCGGCCGTCAATCCTGTTGTGTGACGAGGCCACCAGCGCCCTGGACCCCCAGACCACCCAGTCGGTACTGAGACTGCTGGCGGACATCAACCGCGAGCTGGGTCTGACCATTGTGCTGATCACCCATGAGATGGACGTGGTTCGCCGGGTCTGTGACCGGGTGGCGGTGATGGATGCCGGCGAAGTGGTGGAGCTGGGCGCGGTCAGCGATGTTTTCCTGCATCCCGAACACCCCACAACCCGGGATTTCGTGTTCGAGAGCGAGAACATCGATCGCGACGAGCTGCAGGAAGACCTGTCCCACGCTGAAGGCCGCATTCTGCGGCTGACGTTCCGGGGGGAATCCACCTACAAACCCCTGCTGGGCAAGGTGGCGCGGGAGTCCGGGGTGGATTTCAGCATCCTCTCCGGGCGCATTGACCACATCAAGGATACCCCCTACGGGCAGCTCACCCTGTCCCTGGTGGGAGGCGACCTGGATATTGCCATGGCCGCCCTGAAAGCCGCCGACGTGCATGTGGAGGTGCTACGCTGATGGAAAATCTACTGTCCAACGTCGACTGGCTGGAAATCGGCTGGGCCAGCTGGGATACCCTGGTGATGGTCGGCCTGTCGCTGCTGTTCAGCGTGCTGATCGGCCTGCCCCTGGGGGTGTTGCTGTTCCTGACCGGCAAGCGTCAGTTGCTGGAGCAGCCAATGGCCTACGCCGTGCTGTCCTTTGTGGTGAACGTGCTGCGCTCGGTGCCGTTTATCATTCTGTTGATCGTGATGATCCCGGTGACGGTGATGATCATCGGTACCTCCCTGGGGGTCGCCGGCGCGATTCCGCCCCTGGTGGCCGGTGGTGCGCCGTTCTTTGCCCGCCTGGTGGAGACTTCGTTGCGGGAAGTGGACCGGGGCATCATTGAGGCGACCCAGGCCATGGGCGCCACCGTCCGTCAGATCATCTTCGGTGCCTTGCTGCCGGAGGCGCTGCCGGGCATTATTGCGGGCATTACCGTGACCGCCATCACCCTGGTGTCCTACGCCGCCATGTCCGGCGTGGTCGGGGGCGGTGGTCTTGGCGATCTTGCCATCCGCTTTGGCTATCAGCGCTTCCAGACCGACGTGATGGTGATTACCGTGGCGTTGCTGGTGGTATTTGTGCAGCTGCTGCAGATGGCTGGTGATCGCCTGGTGACCTATTTCAGCCGTCGCTGAGCGGGTTTGAATAACGACTCCAAAACCAAGAGGTAAGGATATGAAACTGAAAAACGTCCTGGTGGCCCTGGCCGCCGTCGCCGCTGCTTCCGCCGCCCAGGCTGCGGACAAACTCAGTGTTGCCGCCACTGCCGTGCCCCACGCCGAGATTCTGGAGTTCGTTAAGCCCCAGCTGATGGAGCAGGGCGTGGATCTGGATGTCAAAGTGTTTACTGATTACGTTCAGCCCAACATCCAGGTGGATCAGGAGCGGATGGACGCCAATTTCTTCCAGCACCAGCCTTACCTGACCGAGTTCAACGATGGCCGTGGCACCAGCCTGGTCAGCGTGGTGGGTGTGCACGTTGAGCCGTTTGGCGCCTACTCCAGCAAGATTGAATCACTGGATGAGCTGACCGAAGGCGCGACCATCGCCATCCCCAACGACCCCACCAATGGTGGCCGTGCCCTGTTGCTGCTGCAGCAGGCCGGCGTGATTACCCTGGAAGACAGTAGCAAGATCACCGCCACGCCCCGTGACATTGCCGACAACCCCAAGGATCTGGAGTTCTACGAGCTGGAAGCAGCCACCCTGCCGCGGGTGCTGGATCAGGTGGACGTGGCCATGATCAACACCAACTACGCCCTGGAAGCCGGCCTGAACCCGTCTGAAGATGCCCTGATCATTGAGGGTGCGGAGTCACCGTACGTCAACATCCTGGTGTCCCGTGAGGACAACAAGGACAGCGAAGCGATGCAGAAGCTGGCTGACGCCCTGACGTCCGAGGCGGTGAAAGGCTTCATCGAAGAGAAGTACGAGGGTGCCGTGGTGCCGGCATTCTGAGCCAGTCTCCTGGCGAGTAAAGAAAAACCGGTCGAGTTCCGACCGGTTTTTTTTGATCTGCAGAAAAGGTTGCGCGGTCAGTCACCGCTCCAGTTGCTGTGGGGGTCCGGCGTCATGCGCAGATAGTGACGGACTTTCTTGTAGCCATGCGGGAAGCGCTTGCTAATTTCGTCCTCATCCTGCAGGGAAGGCACTATCACCACGTCCTCGCCTTTCTCCCAGTTGCCCGGGGTCGCCACCTTGTGCTCATCGGTCAACTGCAGCGAATCGATCACTCGCAGGACTTCCTTGAAATTGCGACCGGTACTGGCGGGATAGGTGATGATCAACCGCACTTTTTTCTGCGGGTCGATCACGAACAGCGAGCGCACCGTCAGGGTGTCGTCGGCGTTGGGATGGATCATGTCGTAGAGGGTGGAAACCGTACGGTCGGCATCGGCGATGATGGGGAAGGTCACCGTGCATTCCTGGGTTTCATTGATATCGTGGATCCACTCCCGGTGGGAATCCAGCGGATCGACGCTGAGGGCGATGGGTTTGACGTTACGGCGGGCGAACTCCTTGTGCAGTTTCGCCGTCAATCCCAGCTCGGTGGTACACACCGGGGTGAAGTCGGCGGGATGCGAGAACAGCACCCCCCAGCTGTCCCCCAGCCAATCGTGGAAGCGAATGGTGCCTTCGGTGGATTCCTGCTCGAAATCCGGCGCGGTATCTCCCAGTCTCAGACTCATGCGGTGTCCTCCTTCATTGTCGGGTCAGGCCGGCCCGACCCCGGACCGGCCAGTTCACCAGTGTCCTCTGAGTAACCATGGGGATGGCTGTCGGAGAACACAAGGGAAGCGCTGAAGAGCGGACGTGAATCAACGTTCATCAAAACCAACGTTCATCAGCGGCTCCCACGTGAATCCATATCAGGATTTTACCCCCAGTTCGCGCTGGCGGTTGAAATGCTCCTTGGTCAGCTTGAACACCACTGGGCTCAGCAGTGCCAGGGCAATCAGGTTGGGCAGTGCCATCAGGGCGTTGAGGGTATCGGCCAGCAGCCAGATGAAACCCAGGTCCGAGGTGGCGCCCAGGGGAATCGCCAGCACCCACAGCACCCGGTAGGGGATGATGGCCTTGACGCCAAACAGGAACTCAACGCTGCGCTCACCGTAGAACGACCAGCCAAGGATGGTGGTGAAGGCAAAGATCGCCAGGGCAATGGCCACGATGTAGTTGCCGATGCCGGGCAGGGCGTCGGCGAACGCCATGGAGGTCAGGGCCGCGCCTTCGGTACCGCTGGTCCAGGTGCCGGAGGTGATGATCACCAGGCCGGTGATGGAGCAGATAATGATGGTGTCGATGAAGGTTCCCAGCATGGCCACCATACCCTGGTTGATCGGGTTGTTGGTCTGGGCGGCCGCATGGGCGATGGGCGCTGAGCCGAGGCCGGCTTCGTTGGAAAAGATACCCCGGGCCACACCGAATCGCAGCGCGGCCCAGATGGCGGCGCCGGCAAACCCGCCCTGTGCGGCAATGGGGGAGAAGGCGTGGGTGAAGACCAGTTGCAGAGCACTGGGAATCTCACTGGCGTTGATGGCCAGCACCACCACACCGGCGGTGACGTAGGAAATGGCCATCAGCGGCACCAGCGCGCTGGCGACCTGACCAATGCGCTTGATGCCGCCGATCAGTACCAGCCCGACCAGCACCATCAGGATGCCGCCCGAGGCCCAGGTGGGAAGGTTGAAGTTGGCTTCCAGCACATCCGCCACCGAGTTGGACTGCACGGTGTTGCCGATACCGAAACCGGCAATGGCAGCAAACAGCGCGAACAGTACGCCGAGCCAGGCCCACTTGGGGCCCAGGCCGTTGCGGATGTAGTACATCGGGCCGCCAACGTGGGCACCACGCTCGTCCACCTCGCGGTAGCGAACCGCCAGTACCGCTTCGGAGTACTTGGTGGCCATGCCCACCAGTGCGGTCAGCCACATCCAGAACAATGCACCGGGCCCGCCCAGAAAAACCGCTGTGGCGACACCGGCGATGTTACCGGTACCCACGGTGGCGGACAGCGCCGTCATCAGTGCCTGGAATGGCGGAATCTCGCCGGCCTGGTCGGAGCTGCTGCGGCCCTGCCACATCAACCGGAAGCCGGCGCCGAGTTTGAGAATCGGCATGAACTTGAGGCCAATGCTGAGGAACAGCCCTACCCCCAGGATCAGCACAAGCATCGGCGGCCCCCAGGCCAGCGAGTTGATCTGTCCCACAAAGTTTGAAATCGCTTCCATCTGCGTCTCCTGGTCTGGTTCACGCAGGCGTCACCCGGTTCTGAAGGCGGGCTGTGATGACGCCTGCGCCGGTTTTAATTGTTGGCAAGGTCAATAAAGGATTGAGTTTAGCTGTTGAAACGCTGGTGTAAACCATTGCTGTAACAGGGGATTGACCGAGGTGCCGGGATCGGGGCCGGCAGAGGCATTGGCAAGCAGGCATGGGTGTCGTACAACATCGTCTGGTTTCCGTGGGAGCTGTGATCCGCTCCCTTAGCCCAGTTCAGGAGTTTGCCATGACCACCACGCCCAGCCATCACCTGCCACAACAGCGCGAGGTGACCACCCGAGGCCTGCGTTTCTGGGTGGAAACCCGGGGCAATCCGGACGGCGAACCGGTGCTGTTCATCATGGGGCTGGGGGCGCAGATGACACTGTGGCCGGAGGCCCTGCTGGATGCCTACGCCGACGCCGGGTTCCGGGTGATCCGCTTCGATAACCGCGACATCGGTCTGTCCAGCCACCTCAAGCAGCACCTCAGCGGCCACCCGATGATGATGATGGCCCGGCACCGGCTGGGGCTGTCGGTGGACGGTCCCTACAGTCTTCATGACATGGCCGGTGATGTCCGCGATCTGATGGATGCGCTGGCGCTCGAGCAGGCGCACCTGGTTGGCGTCTCCATGGGGGGCATGATCAGTCAGCTGGCGGCGGCGCGATGGCCCGAGCGGGTGCGCTCGCTGGCACTGATCATGACTTCAACCAACAGCCCGCGGCTGCCTTTGCCCCAGCCCCGGCTGGTGTGGAAACTCGCCGGAGTCGGTGCCAAGGGGCACGATGAGGCCTCGGTGGTGGCCCGCAGTCTGGCGTTCTGGCAGGCGATCCAGAGCCCGGGGTACCCCACGCCGGCGCCGGACGTGCGGGCGCGGCTGGTGGCGGACTACCGTCGTAGCTACCACCCGGCTGGTATTCTGCGGCAGACCCGGGCGATTCTGTCCACGGGCAGCCTGACGCCATGGACCCGGCAGATTCGCGTGCCTGCGGCGATCATTCACGGTCGCCAGGACCCGCTGGTGCGGCCGGTGGCCGCGGAACAGCTCAAGTATTTGTTGCCACAGGCGCGGCTGGAACTGATTGAGGGGATGGGGCATGACCTGCCGGTGCCCTTGCTGGCCCGGATTGCCGACATTGGTCTGGCGGTGGCGTCCCAGTCGCGGGCGGGGTGAGCAAAACCCAGCGCTCAGAAACGAAAATGGCCAGCCGGATTGTCATCGGGCTGGCCATCAGGTCGAACTCTCCACGGGGGTGGTCCTCCGTGTTGGTTATTTTTCTCTGGTGTCGTCAAGACCGCTTAGCGTACACGCATGCCGGCTTTCAGGCTGCGGGTCTGGGCCGCACGGTTCAGTGACTCCAGGGTCATGCTTTGACGACGACCCAGGGTGAGCGCCTGCGGCTGCTCAACGGTGTCAGCAACCACAGCGCGGTTGCGACGAAAACGGATAGCCAGGCTGTTCAAACGCATGGTACACCTCCTAAATGCATTAGCCATCCCAGGAGTCCGATAAGGCTCCTGTGGTTTCCGGGTTTGCCAAAGTTTCAGTCCATCGATAGGACGCCGTTGCCGGGATCGGTCGGCGCCTTCCTGGAGGGCCTCCAGGAGTGTTCGGAGGGGTCTCCGGAACACAGTGCTACTGTATAGTAAGTGACCATTCATCAACAATACGTAGGGGCACTGATTCTACGTAAATTTTTATTGCAGAATGCATGTAAGTGTGTCCCGTTGAGGGGCAGAATTGCAGGCTGTGACCTTCCTGTTTGTGGTGCCATTGCCTATGGTTATAGAGAGCCCCACTCCAACCTCGTCTCAACCTAGGAGGTCGCGTTTCATGCGCTCACTGAAAGTATCCGATGTGATGTGGAACCATATCGAGCCGATCCGTTGCAGTACTCCCCTGGCCAAGGTGGTCAAGGCGTTGCTCAGTAACCATGTGTCCGGACTGCCGGTGGTGGACGATCACCGCAAAGTGATCGGGTTTGTGTCCGAGCAGGACTGCATTCATGCCCTGCTGGTCAGCAGTTACCACTGCGAGGGTGAACCCATCGTCAATGATGTGATGTTTCATGCCCCGGTCACGGTGACCCCGGAAATGGCGGTGGTGGACCTGGCCCAGAACCTGGGGGCCGGCAAGCCCAAAGTCTATCCGGTGGTGGACCATGACCGTCTGGTGGGCATCGTCACCCGCAGTGCGATCCTGGCGGAACTGGCAAAACTGGGCTGCGGCCTGGAGACGGGCCGTTTCGCCGAGGCGGACTGACAGCCGGCTGAGTTGGTAGTTACACGTATCATCCTGATTGGAGGACTCTGGTAGAACATAGCGTCCTATTCAATCAGAGGTTCCCTATGTCCCAAACTGCCCATCTCGGTGGCCGACGCCGCAACCTGGTGTTCGCGTTTGTGATGTCGGGGTTGATGTCACTGCTGATGTCGGCCGTGGTGACCCTGATCAATACCGGCCTGGATGCCGGTTTCCCGCAGCGCTGGTTGCATGCCTTCATCGTGGCCTGGGCCGTCGCCTTCCCGTTGGTGTCGGTAATCGCCCCGCTGGCCCACCGCATCACCGACGCGGTGATGGCCCGCCTAACCAAACCCCCACAGTAGCCCGAAGTCCATGGACGGCATCACATCGGGTTCCACCTGGGCGCGAATGTTGTAGTCCAGTTCCTGGCAGTGACGCTGGAAGGCGCCCAGATAGCGGTCACCCTGGGCGCTGATGATGGCCTGGGCGCGATGGCCGCTGGCGACCTGGGGCCGGTGGGTGACCACCGCCACTTCGTTGTTGGCCAGTCGTACCAGGCAACCCGGTGGGTAGGGCGTCAGGGCCGCCAGCAGGGCCTGGCACAGCCGTGGCCGGGCACTCAGACTGCCGGCTTCCCGCAGCGATTTGCGGGCGTCGCCGATGGACAGGCGGGGACGGTAGCCGCGCCGGGTGATCAGTGCCACGTACAGTTCCGCGTACGACAGCAGTTCCGCTTCCGGCAGCAGGTCGCCGCCTTCCAGCCCCCGGGGATAGCCGGCGCCGTCCGCCCGCTCATGATGCTGACGCACAATGTCGAGCAACAGGCTGTTGTCGATACCGGCCTGGCTGAGGGCCTGGGCGCCGCGTTCCGGGTGGCGGTGGATGATGTCGCGTTGGTCATCGCTCAGGGTTCTTGGTGACGCATTGAGCCGGTCGAGGATGGGGTGCAGGGCGATGTTGGCGGTCAGCGCCGCTGCGACCAGGATACTGGCGCGGTTGTTGTCCAGGCCGAGTTGGTCCGCCGCCATCTGGCAGACAATGGCGTGAAACAGGGTGTGCTCGAAGGCGGTGGGTTCCACCGAGTACAGGTGCACCAGTGCCAGGCACGGGTCGGGGGCTTCCTGACAGCTGCGCTGCACCAGCCGGGTGAGACCGAGCAGGCGCTTGAAGGCACTGGCCTCGCCGGCGGTAATGGCGTTGAGGGTGGCTTCCAGGGTGTTCAGCAGTACCGGGTAATCATAAAAGGGGTTGCGGTCGCGGACATCCTCAGTGGCTTCCGGCGTCTCCTTTTTCTCCGGCATACGGGGGTGGAACAGACCCTGTTCGAACAGCTGCTCCAGTTGGGCGTTGCTGTGGATCACGTAGCCCTGGGTCAGCAGCACCCGGCCGTGGGCATCGTACACCGTCCAGGGCAGCGGTTTGCCGACCACCAGTGCACCGGGGGCGACACGGACAAGATTGGTCACAACGTTCCTTTCCCTTGTGATGAGGTTCCCACCGGGTAACGCAAATTATTGTAATGTAGTTGAAAGCTACTCTACCGGATCTGTGGGGGGACGGACAGGGCGCACGCTGGCAGAAACTTGAACAAATGTCATATTTTGTCGGCGGGGGATTTCCAGTCTGGCCCTTTCGGATATGCTGTGGTTTGGCCCATTGATCATTGCGGTACACGGACAGTTCCCAATAACAACACCAACATGGACTCCTGGCATGTACTCCCGGCTTCGCAGTAACTTCCGCCTCTCCATCATCACCCTGCTGGGTGCCAGTGCGGTGCTTGGAATCACCCCATTTGCCCTCTATCGGTTCTGGCAGGGCACCATCCTGGCGGGGCTGATCGATCTCAGTATCCTGGTCAGCATCTGTGGCGCGGTGGTGTACGCCTGGCGTACCAGTGACACCTACCGGTCTGGCTTCTTCCTGGCCATTGTCGCCTGTGGCGGCGGTGTTGCGGTGGCAACGGTGCAGGGGGAAGTGGGGTTGTTCTGGCTCTATCCCTCGCTGATTACCAGCTTTTTCCTGACGGTGGCGCCGGTGGCGGTGCTGATCAACCTGGCGGCGGTGATGGCGCTGATCATCCATGGCGCGGCGTTCTCATCCCAGGAGCAGATGTGGTCGTTCGTGACTACTGCCGTCGTGGTGAGTTGCTGTGCCTACGTGTTTGCCCTGCGCAACGAAAACCAGCGTGCCCGGCTGGAGCAGTTGGCCACCCTCGACCCCCTGACCGGTATCAAGAACCGTCGCTCCATGGACCGGGAGCTGACCGCGGCGGTGGCCAGCCATCGCCGTAACGGTCTGTCCTATGCCCTGACGTTGCTGGATCTGGATCATTTCAAGCGTATCAACGACCAGTTTGGTCACAGTGTTGGCGACGAAGTGCTGGTGGAGTTTGTCAGCCTGCTGGAGCGGCACACCCGCAAGAGCGATCAGCTCTTTCGCTACGGTGGTGAGGAGTTTGTACTGCTGTTGCCCGGGGTGGACGAATCCGGCCTGCAGGCGGTGATGAACCATCTCCAGCACAGCCTGCGACGTTCCCTGAAGAGCCCGGCGGGGCCGGTCACGGCCTCCATCGGCATCGCCCTGCTGCGGGAGGGAGACGACGCCGCCAGCTGGCTGGCCCGGGCCGATGAGGCGCTCTATCAGGCCAAGGCCGCCGGCCGTGACCGCATCATCTACGCGGAAGCACTGGCGCCGGTTACCGTTGCTGGCTGATCGTCGGCCTGTTCCGGCGTAAACAGAAACAGTCGGCTCATCAGCAGCACCGAGGCTGAGGTCAGGCCTGCGGTGAGCCCGATCCAGAAACCGGCGGCCCCCATCGCCGGTACCAGCCAGTCGGTAAACGTCAGCACATACCCCAGTGGCAGGCTCACGCCCCAGAAAGAGAACAGCATGATCAGCATCGGGATGCGGGTGTCCTTGTAGCCTCGCAGGGCACTGATGCAGGTAACCTGGATGACGTCGACGATCTGGAACAGCGCCGCCCACAGCAACAGCGCGATGGTGACCGCCTGAACCTCCGGGTCACTGGTGTAGAGCTGGGCGATCAATCCCGATCCAAGCCAGAGTCCGCTGGCAAACACCAGCGCGATGGCGCCGGCCAGCAGCAGCGAGCTGCGGGAGATCAGCCGGGCGGTGTCCGGAGCCCTGGCGCCCACCAGGAAGCTGACCCGCAGGGTCAGTGCCATGCCCAGGCTCAGTGGCACCATGAACATCAGCGAGGTGACGTTGAGTGCAATCTGATGGCCGGCCACCACCACCGGTCCAAGCGGAGCCAGGAACAGCGCGATCACCGAAAAGATGCTGGCCTCGACAAAGATGGTGAAGCCGATGGGTACCCCGATCGCAAGGATGTAGCGGATCTGGGCACCATCCGGCCGGCACCGGCTGGCCAGCAGGTGAAAGCGGCGATAGGCCGCGCTGCGGTTGAGATAGATCACCAGGGCCAGCGCGGCAATGCCGTTGGCAATGGCGGTGGCCCAACCACAGCCAACCCCGCCCATGGCCGGCAGTCCCAGCTTGCCGTAGATGAAAATGTAGTTCAGCGGCAGGTTGCACAGCGTGCCCAGCAGCGAGAACACCATGATCACCTTGGTGTGGCCGAGGCCATCGGTCAGTCCCCGCAGAGCGACAATCAGGAACAGCGCCGGCACGCCCCAGATAAAGGCATCCAGATAGCCCTGGGTGATACCGGCGGTGGTGCTTTCCAGTTCCAGCATCGCCAGGATTGGTCGCACGTTGGCCAACGCCACCATCATCAGCACCGCACCGACCGCGGCAATGTACAGCCCCTGCCAGGTGGTGGGCATGATGCGATGATTGTCGCCCGCGCCCCGGTAACCTGAAATGATCGGTTGCAGTGCTCCCAGCAGCCCCATGAAGAACAGGAACAGGGGCATCCACAGACTGCTGCCAATGCCCACGGCAGCCAGATCCTCGGCGCTGGCGTGTCCGGCCATCACGGTATCGATGGCGCCATTGGCCATCTGCGCCAGTTGCGCCACCAGAATCGGCGCGCCCAGGCGGATCAGCGTGCCCCACTCCGACAGCGTGCGCTGAACCAGCGGCTGGCGGCTGGCGGGGAGAGGTTGATGGGTGTCGTCCAGGGTCTGCACGGCGAAGGTTCCAGGTCTTAGTGTTTGAGGGGCGCGGTCCGGTGTCACGGCGACGGATCAGGGTGACATCCGCGGTGATGGGTCGGCGCCCCGGGGAAGACCGTCCATGATAGCTCGTGGCGCCTACTTAGTGCATAAGGGAAGATGCTTGTGGATAATAACCGGCTCGTCACAGAGCGGACACGCTGTTGTCATCAACCCGTGATCCCGGATGCGCAGATGGGCGTATGCAGGGAGAATGGTCGTCACTAACGGAATTCGACATGCTGAGCCCAGAAGCGCAAGCGGTGCAGGCCGCCCTCATCGAGCAGGGCCTGGAAACGCCCCTCAACGAAAACGTACTGACCCGGGATCAGAAGGTGACACGCATCACCGAGCTGATGGCGGAGGTGGTCGCCACCCTGGGTCTGGATCTCAACGATGACAGCCTCCATGACACCCCGCAGCGCATTGCGCGGATGTACGTGGACGAAGTGTTCGCCGGCCTGGACTACCACCAGTTTCCCAAGATCTCCCAGATCGACAACAAGATGGGGGTGGATGAGATGATCCGGGTGCGGGACATCGCGGTGCTGAGTACCTGTGAGCATCACTTTGTCACCATTGATGGCCTGGCACGGGTGGCGTACCTGCCCCGGAACAGGGTGATCGGCCTGTCCAAGATCAACCGCATCGTGCGTTTCTTTGCCCGGCGGCCCCAGGTTCAGGAGCGGCTGACTCACCAGATTCTGGTGGCATTGCAGACGTTGCTGGATGTGGACGACGTTGCGGTGCAGATCCAGGCGACCCATTACTGCGTCAAGGCGCGGGGGGTGATGGACGTCAGTTCCGAGACCGAGACCCTGGCCCTGGGCGGGGTGTTCAAGAGCGATCGCGATCGCCGTCGGGAGTTTCTCGCTGGCTGATGCCCCGGGTGTGAGCAACTGACAGTGTGGTAAAGTGCGCTTCCTTTTCGCAGGCAACCGGAGGGTTGCCGCTATCCGGTCGGGGAGTTGCGTGGTATGGCACTGCTGGTTGTTGTCACGGTCCTGTGGGCGTTTTCGTTCAGTCTGATTGGTGAGTTCCTCGCCGGCCGGGTGGACAGCGATTTTGCCGTGCTGACCCGGGTTCTTCTGGGCGGGCTGGTGTTCCTGCCGTTGCTGCGCTGGCGCGGTATTCCGGCGGGGCTGCAGCTGGGCACCCTGGCCGTGGGCGCGCTGCAGTTCGGGATCACCTACCTGTGCCTGTATCGTTCCTTTGCCTACCTCTCCGTGCCTGAGGTCTTGCTGTTCACCATCTTCACGCCGCTCTATGTCACCCTGATCGACGATGCCTTCTATCGCCGGTTTACCCCGATGGCGCTGGTGGCGGCGGCGATTGCCACCGTGGGCGCCGGTATCATCCGCTACGATGGCCTGAGTGAGGACTTCATTGCCGGTTTCCTGCTGCTGCAGTTGGCTAATGCCACCTTCGCTGCCGGCCAGGTGGGCTATAAACACCTGATGCGGCACTACGCCGGCGTGGCCAATCCCCGGCACACCTTCGGCTACTTCTTCCTCGGCGCCCTGCTGGTGGCGCTGCCTTCCTTCCTGATCTTCGGTCAGGCCGACAAACTGCCTTCCACCGGGCTGCAGTGGGGCATCCTGGCCTGGCTGGGTCTGGTTGCGTCCGGTCTCGGATTCTTCCTGTGGAACCGGGGCGCCTGCGAGGTGGACGCCGGCACCCTGGCGATCATGAACAACGCCCTGGTACCCGCCGGTCTGCTGGTGAACCTGCTGATCTGGAACCGGGATGCGGATCTGCTGCGGCTGGTCGTCGGTGGCAGCGTAATCCTGCTGTCGCTGTGGGTAAACGCCCGGTTCCGTCCCAACCGCCTGCAGACCGCCTGATTCGGCGGGGTGTGGCTGCGGTCCGGGTTGATCTTTCACACTTTTTAACCATCTTTATTCTAAGGTCTTAAGAATCGGCCTTGGCGTATTTGGTAAACTCGCCTTGATAAAAATCAATTCCTTGCGAGGAAGTTGGCTCTTGGCAGCCAACCAGCGTGGAGACGCCCAGAATGCGTAAGAACCTGCCGGTGACCCAGCAAGAAGTCCGGATGAGAGAGGGGGGGCGGCTGATCACCACCACCGACCTGAAAGGGGGCATCACCTACTGCAACGACGAGTTTGTCGAGATCAGCGGATTCTCACGCGAGGAGCTGGTGGGCCAGGCCCACAACATTATTCGTCACCCTGACATGCCCCAGGGCGTGTTCAAGGGTATGTGGGATACCCTGAAAGCGGGGCGACCCTGGCTGGGTATCGTCAAGAATCGCGCCAAGAACGGCGATCACTACTGGGTCAGCGCCTATGTCACGCCGATCTGGGACGGCAAGACTATGGTGGGCTTTGAGTCGGTCCGCACCGCTCCCAGCCGGGAGCAGGTGGCACGGGCTGAGAAACTCTATCGCCGGCTGTCCGCTGGCCGTCACAGTGATCACCGTGGCCGGGTTGCATCGATTGTCCGTTCCGGCTGGCCGCTGCTGGTCTCGCTGGCGGCTTCCCTGGTGGCGCTGGGGCTGGATCACAGTGGCCTGGCGCTGGCGCTGATCGTCGCCGGGCACCTGGTGGCCGGCGGACTGCTGACCCAGTCGCTGTCCAGTCGCCTGCGGCGGTTGATCGATCTGCGACCGGATGCCTTCAAGGACCCGGTGGTGGCCAAGACCTACACCGATGAAGACGGCCTTTTCGCCCAGTTGGCGATGGTGCTGATGAGCGAGGAGGCCCGTATCCGCACCGTGCTTGCGCGGATCGAGGACCACTCCGATCTGTTGCTGGAAAAGGCCCGCTACAGCCATCGGCTGATCAGTGAGGGCGCCGATTCCATCGCCCTGCAGCGCGCCGAGACCGATCAGACCGCCTCTGCGATCAATGAGATGACTGTGTCGATCCAGGAGGTGGCCGAGAGCGTGTCCAGCAACGCCCGGGATGCCGAGGAAGCCAATCGTTCGGCGTCTTCCGGCAGCGAACTCAGTGCCCAGGCGCTGGCGGCGATTGAACAGCTGGTTGGTCAAGTGAATGCCATTGGTGGTGCCATTGGCAAGCTGGGGGAATCCACCGAGAGCATCGGTGAGGCAACCCGGCTGATTTCTGACATCGCCGAGCAGACCAATCTGCTGGCCCTCAACGCGGCCATTGAAGCCGCCCGCGCCGGCGAGCAGGGCCGGGGATTCGCGGTGGTGGCCGACGAGGTACGGTCGCTGGCAGCGAGAACCCGGGAGTCCACGGTCAGCATCCAGAACATCATCGACGATTTCCGCGAGCAGGTGAGCCAGGCGGTGCAGGCCACCCGGGAAGGCGAGAGTATTGCGGGTGTCGGCCTGGAGAAGGTGCAGTCCGCAGAGCAGTCGCTGCAGGCCATTGTGTCGGCCATTGGCCGGATCTCCGACAGCTTCATCAGCATGTCGGCCGCCTTTGAGCAGCAGAGTCAGGTGTCTGATGAAATCAACCAACAGGTGGTGAGCATTGCCGAACTGGCGGACAACAGCACCGAGAAGGCGGATTCCGCCAAGACCTACAGTGAGGAACTGAGCAATATGTCGGTGGGTCTCAAGGATCTGGTGGCGCGCTTCATCACCCGCAACTGAGCCCGCCCGCCATGCTTGCGAAGGGGGAGCGAGCGGCCCGCCGGGTACGAATTGGCGGGCATTGGCCTGGTTGACTGGCATCCTGTGTGGGGGACTGGCAGAATTTCGCTCCAATTGCCGTTTGCAACGGTACCCCGGGTCAGCCCTGGCGTGCGGTGGCGGCAAGCCATAATTGATATTAATAAGCTAGCTTATACACACAGGATAACAATATGACTGACTCCAACATGGCGTCGGACGGATCGGCCAAGCGTGGCCTCTGGTCGTCCCGACTCGCCTTTATCCTCGCTGCCACCGGTTCGGCGGTCGGCCTGGGTAACGTCTGGAAGTTCCCCTACATCACCGGCGAGAATGGCGGTGGCGCCTTCGTGCTGGTTTATCTGCTCTGTATCGCGGTGATCGGCATTCCCATCATGATGGCGGAAGTCTTTATCGGTCGCAGTGGTCGCCACAATCCGGTGGCCAGTATGCGTCTGGTGGCCGAGCGTAACCTGCGCTCACCGTTGTGGCGGGTGTCGGCCATCATCGGTGTGCTGGCGGCATTCATTATCCTGTCGTTCTATTCGGTGATCGGTGGCTGGGCGGCGTCCTACATCACGCACGCCGCAAGCGGTGACTTCACCGGCCAGAGCGCTGAGGTGGTCAACCAGATCTTCGGCGATCTGCTGGCCAGCCCGGGGCAGCTGCTGATGTGGCATTCACTGTTCATGGCGCTGGTGATCCTGGTGGTTGCCCAGGGCCTGAAATCCGGCCTGGAGCGTGCGGTCAATATCCTGATGCCGGCACTGTTCGCGCTGCTGCTGCTGGCCGTAGGCTACGCCACCACCACCGGCCACTTCATGGAGGCGGTGAGCTTCCTGTTCAGACCCAACTTCGGCGCCCTAACGGTTGATGGGATACTGATCGCCCTGGGTCACGCCTTCTTCACCCTGAGCCTGGGTATGGCAATCATGATGGCGTACGGCTCCTATCTGGGGCGCGACATCTCCATCGGCAAGACCGCGGTGACGGTGTCGGTGATGGATACCGGTGTTGCGCTGCTGGCGGGTCTGGCGATCTTCCCGGTGGTGTTCGCCAACGGCCTGGAAGCCGGCGCCGGTCCCGGTCTGATCTTCCAGACCCTGCCGCTGGCCTTCGGTCAGATGCCGATGGGTACCTTCTTCGGCACCCTGTTCTTCGTACTGCTGGTGTTTGCTGCCTGGACCTCCGCCATCTCCCTGCTGGAGCCGGTGGTGGAATGGTTTGAGGAGAAGACTGTGGTGAGCCGCGGTGGCAGTGCCATCATCGTCGGGATTGCCTGCTGGTTGCTGGGGATCGCCTCGATCCTGTCCCTCAACCTGTGGTCAGACGTGACCCCGCTGGCGATGTTCGAGCGCTTCGAAGGCAAGACCATCTTTGATCTGCTCGACTACTTCACCGCCAACATCATGCTGCCGCTGTCCGGTCTGCTGACGGCTGTGTTTGTTGGCTGGTTCGTGGCCAAGGAAAGCCTGCAGCAGGACATCAACCTGTCCAACAGCGCGTTCGGCCTGTGGCTGAACCTGCTGCGTTTCGTCACCCCGGTCGCGGTGGTGATCGTGTTTGTCTACAACCTGATGAGTTGAAGACCTGTGCCACGACCGGCCATCCGGTCGTGGCACGCCTCTCCCTGAATTGGTTGCTACTCCATCTCCGTTGCCCGGCGGAGGGTGTCCCGATGGGGACGCACGGCGGCAATATCGCCTTTGGGCGCACTTTCCAGCATTTTTCTCACCGCCATCATCTGCTCCACCGATGCTCGTATCTGGGCTTTCTGGGCGTCGCTGAGGTTGGGGTTGTTCTCCAGCTGTGACAGCATCGCCGACGGGTCTGCCGGCATCTGGTTCATCTGCTCGGCCACCTCGAGCGCCATCCAGGCGCGGAAGACCCGGTCGCCAACCCGCCCCCATTCCGGTACATCGTCAAAGCCGTGATCTTCCACCACGTCTTCCAGCAGGCCGTAGGAGGGGTGGTCGGTGACCTTGGCCAGGGTGCTGCTGAACAGGTGCTCAAAGTTCGGCAGTTCGTTGCCATTGGGTCGGGCCTGGCGTTCCAGCTCCTGGTCGAGTTCGGCGAACTCTTCCTCCATGGCGTTGATTTGCTCCATGACGTCGATGAAACGACGAACCTGGTCGTCGGACAGGCTGTCGGCGAGGGCAGTCCCGGACAGGGACCAGGTCAGAGCCAGCAACAGGCTCAGGGCGAGTGTTTGTAAGGGGGACATTTCTTTCTCCAGGCAGTGTGAGGATAGACCGGTGTTCCGGCCCGCTATCGTTCCCCCATATTGCCACCACCAGGACAGTGCCTCCACTCGGATAGCGCGACCCCCAGATAGCGCCACCACCCGGGTGCGGCAAGCGGTTCGCGACGCCCGGCTCAGCTGGCTGGGCGCTGATTCGGCTGCAACCAGGCGGCGGGGACGGATGCCCGCAGATGCTGGAGAAAGGCGCGCTGGCGTCGGGCCAGCTGGCCGTGGGGGTAGATCAGCCAGATCGGCAGCGAAGGACCCTGCCATTCCGGCAGGCAGGGCACCATGGTGCCCGGGTGGCTGCGCAGGCGTCGGGCGGTGAGCCAGTGGGGCAGCAACCCCAGCCCACGGCCGCGGGCAATGGCGTCGCCCTGTAGAGTGAACTGGTCCACCCGCAGGCAGGACACCGGCGGGTTGAGGGGGTAAAGACCCTCGCGGGGATGCTGGAGCACCAGGCCGTCATTGCTGTCCCCCAGCAGGTCCACCCAGTCGTAGTGGATCAGTTCCCGGGGATGCTCGGGGTGGCCATGGCGCGCCAGATAGTCTGGCTGGGCGTACAGGCCCTGGCTCAGGGTACCGATGGGCTCCTGGCGCAGGCCGATGTCATCCAGCTGGCCAAGCCACAGGCAGGGGCCATCGATGGTGTCGGCGCAGGGGCGGGCCACCTGGGTGTGGATCACCACCCGCACGCCACGGTGCCGGGCCATGAAGGTCTCCACCAGGTCGGGGAACCAGCCCCGGGTGAAGGCGCCGTGACAGCGCAGCACCAGGTCGCCGCGGATTTCCTCCTGCAATTCATCCAGCGCGCTGCGGCCCTGCCGAGCAAGCTGCAGAATGTCGTCGCAGTAGCGGTAGAACAGTCGTCCGGCTTCAGTGGCACTGAGACGGTTGGATTCCCGTCGCAGCAGAGCCTGGCCCAGCTGTTTTTCCAGCTGACGGATGCGCCGGCTGAGGGTGGACTTGGGCAGGTTGAGATCGCGGGCGCTGGCGGTGAGGCTGCCAGACTGGATCACAGTGGCGAAGGCCTCCAGTTCCTTGAGGTCGAACATGGGGTGTTCCGGTATTTGCAACAGATCGTGCCAGTTTATCACCTGCCTGAATTTAACGCGAACCATTATCATTCGCCTTTTTTAACGCAGGAGAGTGTCATGGTTGCGGATAGCCTGAAGCGCGCAGTGGCCCTGAATCGGGCCGGTTGGATCGGAATGGCACTGGTATCGGGACCGGTGCTGGCCGCTGACCCGGTGGCTCTGAATGAGCTGGTGGTGACTGCCGCCGGCTACGAGCAGGAGGCGACCAAGGCGCCGGCCTCTATCAGCGTCATCGACCGGGAAACCCTCGACAAGGGCGCCTATCAGGACGTCACCGACGTGCTCCGGGACGTGCCCGGTGTGGTGGTTCTGGGGGGCGGTTCCGGCGACGGTGGCAGCGACATCACCATGCGTGGACTGCCGGCCAGCTACACCCTGATTCTGGTGGATGGCCGCCGGCTGTCCAGTCGCGAGAGCCGGCCCAATGGCAGCGCCGGCTTCGAGCAGGACTGGCTGCCGCCGGTGGAAGCCATTGAGCGGGTGGAAGTGGTGCGTGGCCCCATGTCGACCCTGTACGGCTCCGATGCCATTGGCGGCGTGATCAACATCATCACCCGCAAGGTGCCGGATGCCTGGGCCGGCAGTGTCCAGATGGAAACCATCATCCAGGAAGATCAGGCGTCCGGTAACGTCCAGCAGGCCAACTTCAGCATTGGCGGGCCTCTGGTGGACGACCTGCTGGGGCTGCAGATCTACGGCCGTCAGCACAGTCGGGAGGAGGATGAGATCATCGGTGGCTTCGAGGAGAAGGAACTGCAGAGCATCACCACCCGCCTGGCACTGACCCCGAACCCGGATCACGATGTGATCCTGGAAGCCGGCGTGACTGACCAGCGGCGGCGATCTTTTGTCGGCGTGTCCGGCCAGGCCGACGGTTGCCGCGGTGGCTGTACCGACTCCGACAACAAGCACCAGCGCCAGCACTACGCCCTGTCCCACACCGGGCGCTGGCAGCTGGGCACCTCCGACACCTTAGTGCAGCGGGAGACCACGGAGAACCGCAGCCGCGAAATGGAAATCACCAACACCGTCGCCAAGAGCAGCCTGGTGACCGTGCTGGGGGATCACATCGTTACCGTGGGCGCCAGCTACGAGGAAGAGTCGCTGGACGACCGCACCTCCAACCGCATTTCCGACCGCACCCGGGTGGATGGCTCCAAGTGGGCGCTGTTCGCCGAGGACGAGTGGATGCTCAGTGACAGCCTGTCGCTGACGGGGGGCGCCCGGCTCGATGATGACGAGAACTACGGCAGCCACGTCAGCCCCCGTCTTTACGCGGTGTGGCAGCTGTCGCCATCGGTCACCGTCAAGGGTGGGGTCTCCACCGGTTTCCGTTCCCCCAACCTGCGGGAGATTACCCCGGACTGGGGGCAGATCAGCCGTGGTGGCAACATCTATGGCAACCCGGATCTGGAGCCGGAAACCTCCCTCAACAAGGAGGTCGGCCTGCATTACCGTGGCGCCACTGGTGTGGCCGCCGGCCTGACCCTGTTCCACACTGATTTCGAGGACAAGATCACCCGGGTGGCGTGCCCTATCAGCATCTGCACCGACGGTCCCAACCAGTTCGGCTCCGACCCCACCTACCGGGTCAACGTTGATGAAGCCATCACCCGCGGTGTGGAGATGAATCTGTCGACGCCGCTGGGGCAGTCCCTGGCGCTCTCCACCAGCTACACCTATACCGATTCCGAGCAGAAGTCCGGAGCCTACGATGGTCAGCCGCTGGTGCAGGTGCCAGAGCACCTGGTGAGCCTCGGGCTGGACTGGCAGGCCAGCGACCGTCTGGCGCCGTGGTTGAAGGTGCGCTACCGCGGTGAAGAAAGCCAGCCGGTGACCGGACCTTCCAGCCGTTCCGTCGTGGCGCCGTCCAACACCCTGGTGGATGCCGGTATGGTCTACGACCTGACCGAGCGCACCCAACTCAAGGCCGGCGTCTACAACCTGATGGACAAGGAAATCCGCGACGACGAATACGGCTATCACGCCGATGGCCGCCGCTACTGGCTGGCCCTGAACGTCGGCTTCTAAAGGCGCGCTTCCGGGCCTGGCAATTGGCAGAGCCGGGTCCAGAAGCTCATGTCGGCGGAACCCTCATCAATCAGCGCCAGATACCGTTGGGTCTCCGGTTCACTAAGCCATTGCTGGCAGATGGCTTCCGCCAGTGCCTGAGTGCGGGCCAGCGTGACGTCGGCGTAGAGGCCGTCTGCACCCCGCAGCAACCAGTGGCCCAGCAAGCCGTCGCGATGCAGGAAGAACCCTTGCTCCGCGGCCTGGGCCCGCGCCAGCAGCTGCGCTTCGGTGATGCCGGGACGCAGCCTGAACAGCGCAAACTCCATGCCCTGAAACGTTTCAAAACCGGATTTGATCAACACGATGGACTCCTTCTGTGAGTGAAGTGTCCAGTCTGATGGAGGCCTCCTGACACCCCTGTGTCAGAGCCGCTTCAGATAATCGTCAAGGCTGACGTGCTCCGGGCTCGCCAGGGTTGCCGGTGTCAGCTGCAGAATCCGGTCCACCCGAAAGTCCCGGTAGTCCTGCCGCAGTCCGCACCAGCTGCCCAGGGTCCACTTGTTTCCCCAGTAGAACAGCCCCAGAGGCCGGATCGGACGTTGGCTGATGTCGCCATTCAGTGCCTGGTAATGCATCGCCAGTGCGGTGCCCTGGCTGATGGCCTGATGCAGCGTCTCCCAGTAGGGTGGTGGGGTGGCCTTGGGGGTTGCCGGTGCCTGTACGGTGCGGGGCGCCCGGGCATGCTCGCTGGCGAGGGTGGCGGGCAGGGCGGCTTCGATCTTGCTCTGCAGTGATCGGGCGCTGGCGGCCAACTGGCCGCTGGTGCGTGAGGTGGCCAGGTTAACGGCCAGCACCAGCGCCTCCAGCTCGCCGCCGGTCAGTTGCAGCGGGGGTAGCTCAAACCCTGGCGTCAGCCGGTAGCCCACTCCGGCTTCGCCGTACACCGGTACTCCGGACACCGACAGGTCGTCGATGTAGCGGTACACCGTGCGTTCGGACACCGCCAGCCGCTGGGCCAGGGCCCGGGCGGTAATGGGCTGATGGGCCCGTAACAGGTTGGTGAGCTGGAACAGTCGATCGGATTTGCGCATGGCACCTTCCTGGTGTTGAGCGGTTGGGGCGTCCCTGCCCCAGGTACTGGGGTCAGCCGAAGTTGCGTTTTACCAGCTTTTGCAGCTCACCGACCAGGCCGCCGCGAAATGCCAGCACGCAGATAACGAAGATGGCTCCCATAATGATGTGAATGTAGTTGCCCAGCTCGCCGCCGGACAGGTAGTTCTGCATGGTGACGATGGCGCCGGCGCCCAGCAGCGGGCCGAACACCGTACCGACACCGCCCACCAGGGTCATCAGCACCACCTCGCCGGACATGTGCCAGTGCACATCGGTGAGAGAGGCAAGCTGGAACACCAGGCTCTTGGTAGCGCCGGCCAGCCCCGCCAGGGCGGCAGAAATCATGAACGCCACCCACTTGTAGTCGTTGACGTTATAACCCAGAGACACCGCCCGGGGCTCGTTCTCGCGGATGGCCTTGAGCACCTGACCAAACGGCGAGTGGATGGTGCGGTTGATCAGCCAGAAGCCGAACAGGAATACCGCCAGTACAAAATAGTACATGGTGAGGTTGTCGGACAGGTCGATCAGGCCGAACAGTTCACCGCGGGGGATGCCCTGCATGCCGTCTTCGCCGCCGGTGAATGGCGCCTGCAGGTAAACGAAGAAGATCAGTTGCGCCAGCGCCAGGGTTACCATGGCGAAGTAGATGCCTTCGCGTTTCACCGCCAGCTTGCCGTAAAGCGCGCCCAGCAGGCCAGCGGCGGCGGTACCCAGCAGAATGGCCAGCTCCGGGGTCAGGTTGGCGTTCATCATCAGCCAGCCGGTGATGTAACCGCCAGTGCCCAGGAAGGCGGCGTGACCAAAGGACAACAGACCAACGTAACCCAGCAGCAGGTTAAAGGCGCAGGCAAACAGCGCGAAGCACAGGATCTTCGCCAGAAACACCGGATAGAGCACAAAAGGCGCCACCAGGGCGACCAGCAACAGGGCGATGTGGAGTTTCGACAGTTTCATCGTGAGTTACCTTCTCTCTTATTGTTGTGGCTGATGCCGCCGGTTCAGGCTTCCTTGCCGAACAGGCCAGAGGGTTTCAGCAGCAGCACGATGACCATCACCAGGAAGATGACGGTGGTGGACGCTTCCGGGTACAGGTATTTGGTCAGCCCTTCAATCACCCCCATCGCGAGACCGGTGAGGATGGCGCCGCCGATCGAGCCCATGCCGCCGATCACCACAATGGCGAACACCACGATCAGCAGGTTGGAGCCCATTTCCGGGGACACTGAATACACCGGTGCGGCCATGACACCGGCAAAGCCGGCCAGGGCAACCCCGAAACCGAAGGTCAGGGTGACGATCAGTGGCACGTTGATGCCAAAGGCCTGCATCAGCTGGGGGTTTTCGGTACCGGCCCGCAGGTAGGCGCCCAGTTTGGTTTTCTCGACCAGCCACCAGGTCAGCCCGCACACCACCAGCGAGGCAACGATGATCCAGGCGCGGTAGTTCGGCAGGTACATGAAGGGAAGTCGGGTGCCGCCCTTGAGCTCCTCCGGAATGGCGTAGGCCAGCCCTGAGGAACCATAGACGTGGGTGAAGATGCCCTGCAGCATCAGCGCCACGCCGAAGGTCAGCAGCAGGCTGTAGAGGTGATCTTCATGGGCAATCGGCCGCACCAGGAAGCGCTCCATCAGAATGCCGATAAAGCCCACCACCAGCGGCACCACCACCAGTGCCACCCAGTAGTTCATGCCAAAGTAACTCAGCGCCATCCAGGCGAAGAAGGCCCCCAGCATGTACATCGCGCCCTGGGCGAAGTTGATGATCTTCAGCAGCCCGAAGATGATCGCCAGCCCAAGGCTGAGCAGCGCGTAGAAGGAGCCGTTGATCAGCCCCACCAGCAGCTGCCCGAACAGTCCGAACAGGTTGATTCCAAGAAACGTCATCATAGCCTTTGCTTGCTCTTGCCAGTCACTGTCGACGGCCCGCCGGCACCGGGGTGTGGCGGGCCGATGGGGCGCTTAGTCGGCGAAGTTGCATTCCGGCAGCATCGGCGCAAAGGCCTGGTCACCCGGAATCACGCTCAGCACATTGAGGATGTCGTCGTTGTCGCGGCGCTGGTCGGCGGGCTTGATCTCGGCGTAGTACATGTCGTGGACCATGCGGCCGTCGGCGCGCAGGTAGGCGTTGCGGGCGAAGAAATCGTCAGGCTTGAGCTCCCGCATCTTGGCCATCACCGCGTCGGAGTCGTCGGTGCCGGCGGCTTCCACCGCGCGGAAGTAATGCATCGCCATGGAGTAGGCGCCGGCGTGGCCCATGGCCGGGATGCTGCCATGACGTTCCTTGAAGCGGTTGCTCCAGGCCCGGGTTTCATCGTCGTAGTCCCAGTAGAACCCGGTGGTCAGGCGCATACCGGCGGCGGTGTCCGGGTCCATGGCCTGGGCGGCGGGAGTGAACACCAGCAGGCCGGCCACATCGACCATCTCGGTCAGCCCGAACTCGGTGGCGGCCTTGAGTGAGTTGACGGTGTCGGCACCGGCGTTGGCCAGGGCCACCACGTCAGCACCGGAGGCCTGGGCCTGCAGCACGTAGGAAGAGAAGTCGGTAGTGGCCAGCGGCGCGCGCACCACACCCACCACTTCACCGCCGTTGTTCTCAATCACCTCGGTGGCAACGGATTCCAGGGCATGGCCGAAGGCGTAGTCGGCGGTGATGAAGAACCATTTATTCTTGCCGGAATCCACCATTGGTTTAACGGTACCGTTGGCCAGTGCTGCCACGTTGTAGGTCCAGTGAACGTTGTAGGGCGAGCAGGAGGCGGTGGTGAAGGCGTTGGATGCGGCGGTAGAGATCATCGCGATCTTCTTGGCATCGGTCAGTACCTTGGTGGCGGCGCCGGTCACCGCTGAGGAGACCAGGCCACCGACGGCGTCGACCTGCTCATCCTCGACCCATTTGCGGACAATGGCGGAGCCGACGTCGGCCTTGAGCTGGTCATCGGCACTGACGATCTCGATCGGGGCGCCGAGCACTTCGCCGCCAAAGTCTTCCGCGGCCATTTCCAGGGCCGTCACACAGCCAGGGCCACAAAGGTCAGAGTAGACACCGCCCATGTCGGCGAGCACGCCGATCTTGATCTTGTCATCCGATACGTTGGCGACAGCGGCGGTGGAGGTGGCAGCGGCGACAGCCACAGCGACCAGGGTCTTGGTGAACCGGTTCATGTTGTTTCTCCAATTGAGCAAGTTGTTGTTGTTTCTCAGGTATGGTGGCCGGAAATACCGGCTCAGACACCCAGGTAGGTGTTCAGTAAGGATTCTTTTTCCGCGAGTTCGTGGGCCTGGACTTCCTCCACCACATGGCCGTGTTCCATCACGTAATGACGGTCGGCGATGGGGGCGGCAAAACGGAAGTTCTGCTCCACCAGCAGGATGGTCAGCCCCCGCTCTTTCAGGGCGATCAGCACGTCCCCCAGCTTCTGCACGATCACCGGCGCCAGACCTTCGGTGATTTCATCCAGCAGCAGAATGTTGGCGCCGGTCCGCAGGATGCGGGCCAGTGCCAGCATCTGCTGCTCGCCGCCGGACAGTCGGGTGCCTTGGCTGAAGCGACGCTCGTACAGGTTGGGGAACATCTCGAACAGTTCCTCCACACTCATGCCGTCGGAACGGACGGTGGGGGGCAGCATCAGGTTTTCCAGCACATTGAGGCTGGAGAAAATGCCGCGCTCCTCGGGGCAGAAGCCCAAGCCCAGGTGGGCAATGCGGTGGGCCGGCATGTCGATGGTTTCGGTGCCATTGACGGTGATGGAGCCGGTCCGGCGTCCCACCATGTTCATGATGGCCCGCAGGGTTGTGCTGCGGCCGGCGCCGTTGCGTCCCAGCAGGGTCACCAGCTCGCCCTGGCTCAGGTGCAGGTCGATGCCGTGGAGGATGTGGGACTCGCCGTAGAAGGCATGGACATCCGCCAGACGAAGTTTCTCTCGATGGGTGCTCACGCCGTCTCCTCCTGCTGCGCATTGGCCTCGGCCGCGGCGGCGGTGCCCATGTAGGCTTCCTGCACCCGCGGGTCGGTGGACACGGTGGCGTAATCGCCTTCAGTGAGAATGGCGCCGCGCTGCAATACGGTGATGCGGTCGGCCAGCTTGGACACCACGTGGAGGTTGTGCTCCACCATCAGGATGGTGCGGCCGGCGGACACCTGCTTGATCAGGTCCGCGACCCGGCCGACGTCTTCGTGGCCCATGCCCTGGGTGGGCTCGTCCAGCAGCATCAACTCCGGGTCCAGGGCCAGCGTGGTGGCAATCTCCAGTGCCCGCTTGCGGCCGTAGGAGAGGTCCATGGTGCGGGCATCGGCAAAGCTCTCCAGCCCGACCGAGGTCAGCAGCTCCATCGCCCGGTCGTTGAGGCGGTCGAGAATGCGTTGCGGTCGCCAGAAGTGAAAGCTGTTGCCCTCCTTGCGTTGCAGCGCCACGCGCACATTCTCCAGCACGGTGAGCTGGGGAAAGACCGCGGAGATCTGAAACGACCGTACCACCCCGGCCCTGGCGATGGCGGCCGGTTTCATCGGTGTGATGTCCTGGCCATTGAACAGGATGCGGCCGGAGGTGGGGCTGAGAAATTTTGTGAGCAGGTTGAAGACGGTGGTCTTGCCGGCGCCATTGGGGCCAATCAGCGCATGGATGTGCCCCCGGTTCACCTTCAGATTGACGTCATCGACGGCGGTAAATCCCTTGAACGCTTTCACAAGGTTCCGGGATTCGAGAACATAGTCTGCACTCATTTGAGAATCCAAGTTCGTTTGTTGTTGTTGTATTGAGTTCCTGGCGACCTGTTGCGAGCCGGTGGTGCTGCAGTTTGCAGACTATCCGGCATGCCCTGGTCTACAGGTGCTTACGTTAACGTAAGGTTTCCGCCAACGTAGCAACGGGAATCACGCTGACACAAGTACGACTTTGGTCGAAGTCTCTGTTGAGAAAAGCGACAAAAGCTTGTGTTGCCGAGGGTTGGGGCGTGTTGTATTGGATGAGCAAGTGAATAGGTCGCAGGAATATGCTTTACGTTTACGTAAATGCCATCTAGCCTGATTGTTAACCATCCAGACAGAAGAGCTATGAGCAAAACCTACTCCATCAGTGAACTGGCAAGCGAATTCGACGTCACCGTGCGCAGCATCCGTTTCTACGAAGACCAGGGCCTGCTGCACCCCGGCCGGCGTGGTCAGACCCGCGTCTACTCCAGCAAGGACCGGGTGCGCCTGAAGTTGATTCTGAGGGGCAAGCGACTGGGTTTCTCCCTGGCCGAGTCCAAGGAACTGTTTGATCTGTGGGACAACACCCATCGGGGCAGTGAGCAGCAGCTCAAGCTGATGTTGGATATCATCGAGAAGAAGCGCGAGGGGCTGCGTCAGCAGCTCAGCGACATTGCCATGGCCAACCTGGAGCTGGACAACGCTGAGGCCCGCTGCCGCAGTGCCCTGGAGGAACTTGAAGCAAATCAGGGGGATATTGTCCGGGACAATTCTCCGGCCTGACATGTTCGCCGCCTGTAGTCGGTCACACCCTGTCGTTGGCCTCACCCTGTAGTTGGTTGCACCCTGTAGTCGGGCAAAGCTTCGTTAACGGTTGCGATTGGCGCGGAAAAAACAGAGTTCGTCGCTGTTCATGCCCTGTTCCTGCACCGCTGTCAGGTACGTTTTGACCCGGGCCCGGTAGCGCAATGAGCGGTTGATCACCAGTCCCTCCCCCTCATTGCCGGGCAGGATGTTGGTCGGGTCCATGAGCGCCTCCAGCGGCATCAGCAGGAGTCCCCACAGCAGGCCATAAAAGCGGTGAACCCGGGTCCGGTACTGGTACTCCGCCAGCAGCGTGTCACCCTCAAAGACCTGGGCCTGGGTGGTTTCCGATTTCATCCAATAGGTTGGAATCAGTCCAAAGGTCCAGCCCGAGATTTCCCCCGCCACAGTCTGGTCGAAGTAATCGTCCTCGGCGTCGGTGGTGACGGTGAAGCGATAGCGACTTTCGGGATGATCGTCACAGAACGGCACCTGCACCTCGCCCAATGGCTGATCGGCCAGATCTCCCCCAATGAAACCGGCACAGCCGGACAGGCTTGCGATCACCAGCAGTGCCAACGGCAGGCATACGTCACGAACGCCGAACATCTTGCGACTCCTTGTCTGAACAACCGCTTACCTTACGGGCCTGACGGGCAATTGGGAATGCCCCGGCGTGGCGCTGGCGGTATTTGAATCACTGGGCGATGAACAGGATCGACGCCGGGTCACCGGTATCCGGGTCCCTGGGTTCCTGTTGCTGCAGTGATCGGAAACCGCTGTCCCGCAGCAGCGTCTGCCAGGAGGGCAGGCTGCGGTAGTACCACGGCGCGGGGTCGCCAAAGCCGGGGCCGGCACCACCCCAGCTGCCCTTGCGCCAGCCATCCTCGTCCGGGTGACTGTGCGGGCCGGGATGCAGGGTCTGGATCACCAAGTGGCCGTCACTATTCAACCAGTTCGGCAGGGCTGCGAGCAGGCGGGCAACCGGGCGGTCTCCCAATAGCGAAAAGTTGCACACCGCGAGGTCAAACCGCTCCTCGGGAGCCTTGGCTGGCAGATCCTCGTAGCTCAGGACCTGATAGCGACCCGGGCCGGCGTCGCGGGCATGCTGGATCAGTGCCGGCATGGCGTCAATGCCAAGGCAGTCGATGCCGTCGTCTGCCAGGGTGCGAGTCAGCCAGCCTTCGCCGCAGCCAACATCAAGCACCTTCGCTGGCGCAAGATCGCGGATGGCTTGCACTATCGCCCGGTTGGTCACCCGCTCGCGGCTGGTGATGCGGTGTTCCCGGATCGCCCGGGCCCAGGGCTCGGCGTTGTCGTGCCAGGCACGGAGGATATCGTCGTCTGGGGTGCTCATAAAGGTCCTTCCTTGCCGGAAAACTGAATCTACCAAAAGCCGCACCGGGCCGAAAGCGCGCCATCTCTCCAGCGGATTGCACAGAAGGGGTTGAAAACTGGTTTGCTTGCGAACTATATTGTTCGTGCGTGAACTAAATAAGTTCGTGATCGCGCTTGCCTCAGTGTTGACCGGAGATGCCATGGACCGCCGTCTTTTTCTGCTGTTAAACCGTGCCCAACACCGGGTGTTTCGCCACGTCGAGCGACTGAGTGACGAACAGTTCGGTGCCTCCGTCAGTCAGCTGGGGGTGCTGCTGGTACTGGCGAATAATCCCGCTGCCCGGCTGACCGAGGTGGCCAGGGAACTGGGGCTCAAGAAGCCAGCAGTGACCGGCCTGGTCAACCGTATGGAGGCCGCGGGCCTGATCGCCCGTGAGCCGTGTCCGGAGGACGGTCGGGTGTCGCGGTTGCTGCTGACCGAGCAGGGGCGTGCCCGCGCCGCGATGATTCCGCCGTTCATTACCGAACTGAACGAACAGATGATGGCGGGCTTCAGCGATGATGAGATCGATGTGGTGCTGAAATTTCTCAATGCATTGCTGACCCGCTTCTGATGGCCCAAGGCCAGGAGGTAGAAATGAGCTATCTGACCCAGACACTGCAGACCGAGGCCGGTCACCAGATTGTGGCCCGAGTGTTTCCGCCGGCAACGGACAGCCGGGCCGTGGTGATTGTCGCCAGCGCCACCGGTGTGGCCCAGAGTCACTACGAAGACTTCGCCCATTGGCTGGCTGAACAGGGCTACACCGCCGTCACCTTTGACTACGACGGTATTGGTTTGTCGATCGATGGCCATGTCCGCAACAGCCGTGCCACCATGCTGAGCTGGGCACGCTACGACTGCCCCGCGGTGCTGGATTTTGTTGAAGCGCGGTTTCCCGGCCAGCGCCGTGTCTGGATTGGTCACAGCGTTGGCGGTCACCTGTTGGGCATGATGGACAGCACCGATCGCATCGATCAGGCAATTACGGTGGCCGCCGGTACCGGCTATTGGTGGCATA
Organism: Marinobacter sp. CA1; assembly: GCF_020546665.1. Classification (NCBI taxonomy): domain Bacteria; kingdom Pseudomonadati; phylum Pseudomonadota; class Gammaproteobacteria; order Pseudomonadales; family Marinobacteraceae; genus Marinobacter; species Marinobacter sp. CA1. The sequence goes on along the minus strand of NZ_CP071785.1, from coordinate 4,243,564 downwards.
ACTCGCCGCCCACCAAGCGCATCGCGTGGCTGTTGTGGTACGGCCTGGTGCCGACCGTGGTGCCGCTGGCAGGCTACTTTCCGGGGCGCAGGCTCAACATCATGTGTGACCTGCCGAAGGGCGTGATGATGCAGTGGCGGAAATGGTGCCTGCATCCGCAATACGCGGTTGGTGTGGAGGGCGAGGTGCTGGAGCGTCGGTTTGCCAGTGTGCAGACGCCGATCACTGCGCTCGCCTTCAGCGATGACGAAATGATGTCTGCCCGCAACATCGAAACCCTGCATGGCTTCTTCACCGCCGCACCGAAGAAGATGCTCACCGTGCGGCCAGACGACATCGGCTGTCGCCGCATCGGCCACATCGGCTGGCACAAGGCCCGTTACCGGGCCCTGTGGGAGCAGGTGTTCAGAGATGAGTTGGCGGCCTGACTCGCCGTAGCGGCAGGCCTCTCCGGATCAGCGCATCAGCTCGGTTGCCCGTTTGAGCAGGGGCTGAGCCTGTCGGGTGCGGTTGCGGGCAAGCAGGGCGTCTGCCCGTGACAGATAGGCATCCGCCAGCGTCTTCTCGGTTTCGACAATGATGTCGAAGCCCTCGGGGAGCTTGGGCTTGAGGGACTGGACGTCGTCATAGACGGTGTCCAGGTCGCGACTGCTGCGGGCGGCCTTAATGGTTTTGCCCCATTGCTCAAACCGCTGCGCGTAAAAGATGCGAGCTGCATCGGCGGGGAAAGGCAGGCCTTGCTCACCGGCCTCCACACGCTCTCGGTAGCGATTGAGGGCGTAGACGGCATCTTCAAGCGCGGCCAGCTTGGCCAGGTTGTCCTGCACTTCCGGTACGTCCTGGAAGAAACGGTTGCCAGTGGCGAGCAGATGAGACTGGGTCTCGGCGTCGTTGGACTCAAGCGCCGTTGCAGTCTGGCGGTTGAAACTCTTGCTGGCCTCTTCAGACGGTAGCGGCAGCGTGCCGCCCAGGAACTCAAGGTTGGAGGCCAGTTGCTCCAGGTTCTGCGCATCCTCGGTGGTTTTGAAGTCGCCCTGGTTCAGGCTGGACAGCAGCTCCTCGGCAATGGCCTGCTGCAGGGTGGCCTGACGGCGCTCAATGCGATCCTGAACCTGCAGTAGTTGCTGGTCGCGGGGGAACAGCTTGGCGGCTTCGCCCGCAATCTCGAGCGCCTTGGGAGTATCTGGCAGCCCGGTGGTCTCCGACGGTTCCAGGGCTCGATCCATGCGGTCAAGGTAATGGCGCATCAGATCCGGTTGCCGCAGCTTCAACAATCCAGCCCGCTCGATGTCGGGTAAGTCGGTGATTGCTGCAAGCAGTTGCCTTGGCGGCAGTTCGCGTACTTCGTCCAACTGTTCGGTGGCCGATTCCAGCTGGCGAATCTGGTTGGCGGCTTCCACCGACTCGGCGGAGTTGAGCTGCCAGCTGATAATGGCCGCGGTGATTGCCGCGGCGGTAGCGGTGGTCTGTCCGATGGTGGCCCAGGGGATGGGAGTCAGGGCTTTGTCCAGTTGCTTGAGTGACAGGGCTTTTTCGTCACCAAGCAGTTGTCGTTTTACGGTCAGCCACAGTTTGATGGGCATGTTGCCGGGGCGGCTCAGCTTGGTGGCCCGACGTTCTTCCAAGGTCAGCGGTTTGCGATCGAACGGGTGCCTGGAGCTGAGCAGCTCGTAGAGAATACATGCCAGTGCATAGAGATCGCCGCGGGTGGACGGCTCGCCGCCTTCTGCCAGCTCGGGCAGGGCGTACGCCGGGGTGTAGCCGTAAATCGACGTTTCGTCGTGTGCCGGATTCAGGAAGTCTTCGTGCAGTGGGTCGGTCAGGGCCCGGGAGACGCCGAAATCCAGTAGTTTGACCTGGCCATTCTTGGTGAAAAAGATGTTGGATGGTTTCAGGTCGGCATGGATCACATCGTGCTGATGGGAGTACCTCAGTGCCGACATGATCTGCTCGAGAATGGCTCTGGCGCCAGCCCATTTCAGCCCGTTGGGGCGTGAACGCTGGATCACCCGGGATAGCGACTCACCTTCCAGCAGCTCCATCACCATGAACCAGGTCTCGCCGTCCTGCTCCAGATCCTGCACCCGTACGATGTTGGGATGGGAGAGCCGGCGGGTCTTGGCGGTTTCGCGGGCAAGCAGGCCAAGGGAGGCGGTTTCCTTGGCGGTCTCGGGTTTGAGGATCTTCAGGGCAACGTTACAATCGGTTGCGCCGGCCCGTTCCAGGTGGGTATCGACCGCGCGATAGACATCGCTCATGCCGCCGGAGGCAATCAGTGCCTCGATGCGGTAGCGATCATTGAGGACTTCGCCGAGCCATTTGTGCTTTGCTGCCGTGGTCATGGCCGTTATCCCCCGACCAGTACGGTCGGGTTGCCAACCACGATCTTGCCGCCATGGGCGGTTGAATCGCCCAGTCGGGCGACTGGCAGGCCATTGGCGAATACCGTGGCTGAGCCCTGGACAATGACGTCGGGCGGGCCAACGCACACCAGCTTGTCGGTCAGTCTCGCGATGGGGAGTCCACCCACGAACACATTGGGTGATGCAGCAAGGGTCGGGCCACCTACGTGTGGAACCGGACCGTTGAATGCAGGACAGGCGTGAAAAGCGCCCAGGTAAGCAGCAGGCTTGCCCATGGAATCAGTCCCTGATTGATCAATCTCCGTTAACGCACAGGATGATCGGCTATTCCGGGCAGAGGGTCAACCCTGGCACGTGAGCGGCTTCGCAGAACCGGTGGGTGCGGGTTTCACATAAATTGACACTCTTGCAAAAATTGAATAGCCTCGCTGTCTCTTATCTTTAGACCTTGGATGTCCCTTACATTCCAGTTGCCATCAAGCAAGTTGCCATGGATTGGTTGGTTTGCCCGTTCTGTTCCCTGCGAACGGCAAGCCACGCTCAGAGGGAAGGACGAAATCGATGCAGCTAGAGCTTTCCATATCCAGCTATCAGCGTTTGTCGCCCAGCGTTACCGGCAGCCATCGCGTCGGCGTGGGGCAAACGGTGGTTGTGGGGCGTGCGCCCGAGTGTGACTGGCATCTGCCGGACCCCAACAAAATCCTGTCTTCGCGGCACGCCGAAATCCGCAGCGAAGGCGGTACGTTCTCCATTGTGGATACGTCCACCAATGGCGTGTTCATCAACGACTCCCAATCCCCGATAGGCAAGGGCAACGCCGCCGCAATCAGTGACGGTGACCGACTGCGTCTGGGTGATTTCGAAATATGTGCGACAGTTCACGCTTCGGGAGATTCGTCGCCGGCGCCGGCGCCTCAGGTTGAGCCCACCCCCGACCCCGCTCCGATTCCCGAGCCTATTGGCGTGACCACCCCATCGGCGATCCCGGAGCCTGCTGCTACCAGTCAGCCAGTAGAGGATTTCCCCGATGTGCTGGCGGCAGGTCTGGGGGAAAGAATGATGGCGGATACCCACGTGCCGATGCCGGAACCGTCGATTCCCGGTGGCTGGAGCTGGGATCAGGAGCCAGCACCGGAGGCGTCGCAACCGGCGGCAACGACAACGGCCCGGCCGGCACCAGGGCGTGCGCCAACCAGCGAGGCTCCGCCACGACAAACCGCTGAGCCGGATGCGCTGGAAGCCCTTTGGGATGGTCTTGGGATCAGCCCGGAGCGGGCGTCTGGTATGGGGACCGAGTTTTATCGGGAACTGGGTGGTCTGACCCGAGCCCTGCTGGATCGATTGCTGGACATGATCCATGCCCGGGCACGTCAGAAGCAGCAACTGCGGGTGGCTCAGACCCTGTTCCAGAGAAGTGAGAACAACCCTCTCAAGTTCTCGGCGACACCCCAGGATGCGCTGGACAGCTTGCTGCTGCGTCCGCATGCTGCAAACCTGAAGGCGCAGCAGGCGGTGAATAACGCCTTTGACGATATCATGTCCCACGAGCGGGCCCTGATGAAGGGGATTGAGGCGGTGGTGGCTGATATTCTGGCCGAAACGCCCGGCGCGTCCGGAGCCGAAGGTCGTGGCCTGTTCTCACACCGTAAAACGTTGGAAACAATTCGGCGTCATCGTGCGTGGCAACTGGAGGCCTACGGTGACGGCGACAGGATGCTCAGAAGTGATGTCTTCATCGAAGCCTATGAACGGGAAGTGGATCAGAAAGACGGGAGTCCCTAGTGATGACGAAAACAATGCGGTTGGTAAGCGTATTCGCAGCCTTGCTCACCCTGGCCGGTTGTGTGGTTGCCAATGCGATTGTTGAACCCTATACCAATCTGCATTTCCGGGCGTTGGGCAGCATCAACCCGGACGACAATGAACGCGCTTCGCCATTGGTGGTTCGCGTATATGAGCTGAGCTCGGCTGACGGTTTCGAAGGGGCGGACTTCTTTGATCTCTACGATAACGCGGAAGCCGTTCTGGGCGAAGATCTGTTGAGTTCCACCGAAATGGTGCTCCGCCCCGGCCGCAGTGTGACCCACGAAATGCGGCTTGATGAGGCGACCACCCATATTGGCGTTATTGGCGCGTTTCGTGACATCGAGAATGCCGACTGGAAACTCAACCTGAAGGCGAATCCACAGGAGTACAAGAATCGTGACATCATGATTGATCGGCGCTCGATCACTCTGATTCGCGATTAAGTCGGGACCATTTTATCCCGGCGGTATCTGCTGGGCCCGTATTACACAGGAATCTGACATCATGGAACGATTGGCCAAAGTCGCCTGGTCTGAGGGTATGCTGCTCAGGCCGCAGCATTTCCAACAGCAGGACCGCTTTCTCTATCAGGTCGCCAGGGAGCGTCATACCCGCACCGATGTCCATGGCTATGGTCTGTCGGAGGTGGAGCTGGACCCGCAGGCGCTGGGCCTTGGCCAGGTATCGGTGGTGCGTGCCGCGGGTATCTTCCCGGACGGCATGCCGTTTGAGTTCGATCAGGGCAACGCTCTGGTGATGGAGATTCCCGCCGACGCCCGCGATGAACTGGTGTATCTGGCGTTGCCCATGGAAAAACTGGCCGGTACCAACATCGCCGCTGATGCAACGTCCCAGACGGCCCGTTATCGCTTCGAGGAAGGTCGTCTTCTGGATGACTCCGCCGACGATGGAGAAGAAGAGGTACTTGGGCTGGCCCACCTCAACCCGCGTTTGAAGTTGGGTCGTGATGACCTGGCCGGGTTCGCCTACCTGGCAGTGGCGCGCATTGTCGAAGTGGTCAACGAGAAAGACGTTAAGCTCGACCGCAGTTTTATCCCGCCCTGTCTGGATGTTGCGGCCATGCCGCCACTGGCTTCGTTCCTGCGGGAAACCCTGGGCATGGTCAAGCAGCGCGCCAAGGCGCTGGCGGTTCGCATGCAGAAAGGTGCTGAGCAGTCCTCCACCCTGTTTGACGTGCTGATGCTACAGACACTCAACCGTTGGCAGCCGATGCTGGAGCACCTGAAGATTTCTTCCCAGGTCCATCCGGAACGGTTCTACGAGTTGGCCATCACGCTCACCGGTGAGCTGGCACTGTTCACCCGGACGGAAAAGATGGTGCCGGCATTGCCGCCCTACCGACACGAACAGCTGACCGAGACCTTTGGTGACCTGGCGGCGTTACTGAGCCAGTCCCTCAGCACCGTGCTCGAGCAAACCGCTATTGCCCTGCGCCTGGAAGAAGCCCAATACGGCATTCGTGTGGCGCCATTGCCGGACGGCAGTCTGTTGGATTCCGCGCAGCTAGTGTTGGCGGTGAAGGCGGATCTGACCACCGAAGATATTCGCCGACGGCTGCCGGCTCAGATCAAACTGGGTGCGGTCGAGCACATCCGCGATCTGGTCAACAACCACCTGCCTGGGATTCCGGTCAGCGCCCTGCCAGTGGCTCCGCGCCAGATTCCCTACCATGCCGGGTATCACTATTTCCTGCTGGACGGCAAGAGCGAGCGTTGGCAGCATCTCAAGCAGAGTGGCGGATTGGCCATTCATGTTTCCGGCAATTACCCGGGGCTCGAACTTGAGCTGTGGGCCATTCGGCAATAGCCGTTGACGGATATTCAGCAGGGATTGCTCTATGAACGACAGCACCATCATCAAGCCGCGCCCGGGAGCCAAGCAGGTTCCCACCTCCGCACCGGAAGCGGCCGCTGCACCAGACCAAACGGTGATGGCCGATGCCGCTTCGGCAACGCCTTCCTACAGCCGTTTCAAGTTGCCGGAGACCAGTCTGGGAGCCGTGTGCGACCAGGCCTCGAGGCTGCTGTCCCTGGCCGTTCGGTTGCTGGGCGCGGCCCGGGTCGATGACGTCGCCGACCTCCGTCGTCAGTGCATGGATCTGGTTCGCGAGTACCAGGCCAATCTGAAAGCCGCAAACCTGACACCGGATACGGTGGAAACTGCGTCCTACTGTGTCTGCGCGTTGATTGACGAGATTGTGCTGAACAGTGAGTGGGGGCAGAGCGGGCATTGGGCGGCGCATTCGCTGTTGTCTGAGTTCCATTCCCAGACCTGGTCCGGTACGCATTTTTTCGACCTGGTTGCTGGCGCCCGGCGCACCACCAATACCGAAGTGATGATGCTGCAGTACCTCTGCCTGTCGCTGGGCTTCAAGGGCAAGTACCGGGTTGAGGAACGGGGCCAGGAAGAACTCGATACCCTGCGGGATTGCCTCTATCACGAGATCTGCGCCAAACATGGCCGCTTTGCCACGCCCTTTGAAAAGTCCTGGGAGCAGAAGATTGAGTCTGGCCCCGGCGTTACCCGGGGCGTGCCAGTCTGGGTTGGGGCGTCCGTCTGTGCGGTAGTGCTGCTGCTGTTCTACCTGGGCTTTTCCCATACTCTCGATTCCAGCTCGGAGCCGGTGCTGGAGGCAATGAACCAGCTGGCAATTCCCGCTGTTCAGGAGCCGACCGGCAACGCCAACCCGAATCAGGCGAATTATCTGCGTCGTATTCTCCAGACCGAGATCGACAAGGGGCTGGTCGAGCTGGACGCAGAGGACAATGGCCGCGTTACCCTGCGCATTGGCAACGAGTCGCTGTTTGAGTCCGGCGGTTCCGAATTGCGTGAGGACACCCTGCCGTTAATGAACAAGATTGCCCGGGCACTGGAATCCACGGAAGGCTCCGTGATGGTGACCGGCCATACCGACAATCAGCCCATATCCACCTCCCGCTACCCCTCCAACTGGCACCTGTCGTTGGCTCGTGCCACCGCCGTGTCGGATGAATTGGCCGGTGCCGCCAATCTGGAGGGCCGGTTGTGGCCGGAAGGTCGTGGGGAGGCTGAGCCCCGGTTCGACAATGCCACGGCAGAGAACCGGGCCCGCAACCGACGCGTGGAAATCAGTCTGATTCCCTGAGATCCGATGACGGAGTATTTGAGGTAAAACCCTATGGCATGGATTCGCCGGATGCTGTCCAAGATTACGCTGCGAGCCCTTTTTATTCTGTTGGGCTTTGTTGCGCTCGTTATTCTGGTCTGGTTTGGTGGCCCGTTGCTGGCTATTGCCGACTGGAAGCCGTTTGAGTCCGTGCTGGCCCGGGTGACGTTCCTGCTGCTGCTGGTGATTTCCTACCTGGCGATTCAGTTGTGGCGGACCCGTCGGGAGCGCAAGGACAACGAAAGGGTGGTCAGCGAAATGATGGCCTCCGAGGAAGGGGATGAGCTGTTGCGGGAAGAGCTGGAAACCCAGCGCAATAACCTGCGTAAAGCACTCGCCCTGGTCCGTAAGTGGAAGCCGGGTCGCTTCCGCTCTGTCTATGAGTTGCCCTGGTACATGATTGTGGGGGCGCCGGGTTCCGGCAAATCCACGGCGTTGCTCAACTCCGGCCTGGAGTTTCCGCTGAAGAGCGAGATGGGGCTGGATTCGGTAAAAGGCGTGGGTGGCACCCGCTACTGTGACTGGTGGTTTACCAACCGGGCGGTCATTATCGATACCGCCGGCCGCTACACCACTCAGGAATCCGGCGACAAGCGCGATGCCAAAGGCTGGAATGCGTTCCTGGGCCTGCTGAAGAAGTACCGATCACGCCAGCCCATCAATGGTGTCATTGTAGCTGTGAGTGTGGCGGATCTGCTGGAGCAGACGCCGACCGAGCAGGCGTTGCACGCCCGGGCGATCAAACAGCGGGTTCAGGAGCTGAAGAACCGCCTTGGCGTGGTGTTTCCGGTCTATGTGATGCTGACCAAGTTCGACCTGCTGGACGGCTTTGTTGATACCTTCGGCATGCTGTCCGAGCAGGAGCGGGAAGACGTGCTCGGGCTGACCTTCGAGCTGGATTCGGTCAAGGACCCCGAGCGTCTGCCGGTGGTGTTCGACGAGGAGTTCAACCAGTTGCTTGGACGGCTCAGCCACTTCCTGCTCCATCGTCTGCAGCAGGAGCGGGCCCCGGATACCCGCCGTCGTGTCTATGAGTTCCCCAAACAGGTCGCCCTGCTCAAGGCACCGTTGTGGAATCTGCTCAAAGACGTGTTCTTCCCCTCCGCCTACGAGGAAGTACCGTTGCTGCGAGGGGTGTACATGGTGTCCTCCGAGCAGGGACAGCCGGCGTTCGACAAGGTCTCTGGCCTGGTCGATCAGCAGTTCAAGCTTCAAACCCCGAAAGAAAAACGCGATCTGCGGGGCGTCCCCGACGATGGTTTCTTCCAGCGCAAGCTGTTTGACCAGATCATCTTTTCCGAGCATGGCCTGGCGGTGACTGACCGCAGCAAGGCCAAGCAGATGACTCTGACCCGCCGGATTGCCTTTGCCGCCATGGCGGTACTGACGGTGGGGCTGGCAACTGCCTGGTACCTGGACTATGCCAAGGCGCGGGATTCCATTGACCAGTTTGCTGCTCGCACCGAGTCTCTGGATCAGCACCTCGACAAGGTGCCGGAGGAGGCCGACTGGCTGGTGCTGGAAGGGCTGCTGGATGAATCCGCCCAACTGGTGGGCGGAGAGGCGGAAACCGCCATGCCGGGCTTCTCGTCGTTGGGTTATTTCCAGGTTCAGGGCCTGCGTCAGGCTGCCGAAGGCGTGCATGGCCGGGTGATGCAGTACCGTTTGGGCGGCACCCTGAAGCGGACGCTGGAAGAGGACATCCGGCTTCATCTCGACAACCCGGAATATCTGTACGAGGCCCTCAAGAGCTACCTGATGATGGGGGACCGCAGTCGCTACAACGAGCAGCAGGTGGCGCTGTGGCTGGAGTATCTGCTGAGCCAGCAGTTGCCGGGCGAGATCAACCGGCCCCAGCGTGAGGCTCTGCTGGCCCATCTGCAGGACTACCTCGCCCTGGAGCAGCCGTTGCGGGTCTCGAACTCGCTGGTGGAGCAGGCGCGGAATGAGTTGACCGCTGTGCCTCTGGCGGAACGGGCTTACCAGCGCATCAAGATGGATGCCCAGGCCGCCGGTCTGCCGGAATTCCGACTACCGATGGTACTCGGCACCGTGGCGTCAGAAGTGTTTGAGCGCCGTTCCGGCGAAAGCCTCCATGAGGGTATTCCGGCGCTTTACACCAAATCCGGTTACCAGGGCGTGTTCGAACCTGAACGTGACCAGATTGTCAGTCACCTGCTGGAGGACTCCTGGGTCTACGGTGAGGATTCCAAGGACTATCGCAATCTGGACGAAGCTCGAATCAAGTCGCTGGTCGAGGACCAGTACTTCCGGGACTACATCTACACCTGGGAGTCGTTCCTGTCGGATCTGAAGATCCGTTCCTTCGGCAGTCCTGAGCAGGGCCGTTACCTGACCAACCTGCTGAGTGGGCCCGACGCCCCACTCAATCGACTGGTATCGGCGGTGAAGTACAACACCCAGTTGTCGCTGGATACCGGTGACAACTCGGCCCAGATGGATGCCGCCAAGGATCAGGCGATGGAGGAGGCTACCCGTAAAAGCCGGGCCTTCGACCGTCTCAACCGTCTGATGCCTCTGGCCGGCGAAGAGCCGCAGCAGACCACGCTGGTGGATGACGCCTTCAAGGTCATGCACAACATCAAGGAAGAGACCTTCCAGTCGCTGCAGGACAAGACTCGCATCATGTCCCGGTATTTTGCTGAACAGGCCAGCGGCGGCAACAACTTCCAGACCGTGTCCCGGGCGGATTTCAACGCTGCGGTCACCGGTTTCTACGCCACCGTCAGCAACACCCAGTCGTCCCACCTGGAGTCGATTGTTTCCGGCTTTGCCCGCGAGTCCCGGGGCCTGGTCCGCACGTCCGCGACCCAGAAGATCAATGGTCTCTGGCGTAACGAGGTCTATCGGGAATACAGTTCGGCGATTGCCGGGCTGTACCCGGTTGATCCGTCGGCGAGTGAAGAGATCAGCCTGGCCGACTTCAGTCAGTTCTTCGGCTATGGCGGCACGGTGGACAACTTCTTCCAGCAGTATGTGGCCGAGCATGTCGATACCTCCCGCACGCCCTGGAAACTGTCCACGGACCTGAACATTCGTGGTTCCAGTCTGCGTTTCTTCCAGCGGGCAAGCCGCATCCGGGAGGCTTTCTTCGTCGAAGGTACCAAGACTCTGCGGGTGCCGTTCTCAGTACAGACTGTCTACCTGGACAACCGGGTCACCCAGTTCTCGTTTGAAGCGGGTGGCAATGAACTGAATTACCGTCATGGACCGGCCCGTCGCCATCCGTTCGTGTGGCCTGGTGATACCAATGGTGGCGTGCGGGTGGCGGTTAACCCGGGCTCGACCTCGGATGCCGTGGTGCAGCGGTCCTTCCAGGGCGAATGGGCGCTGTTCCATATGCTGGATGCCTACGACGGCCTGTCCGGTGAAGGCCGTGAGCTGACCCTGGAAGTGATGCTGAGTGATTATCTGGCCCGCATCAAGGTTGAACCGTCCTCTGTGAAGCACCCCTTCCGCAGTGGGCTGGTCCAGAACTTCACTCTGCCGTCCCGGCTGTAGCGCGAGGAGTATCGATTGATGTGGGGATACATGGGGAAAGTGCCCGGACGTGGTGATTTTATCACCGTGGATGTCCGCCCCGATGTCCGGGATCTGTTCTTCGAGTGGTGCCAGGCATCCCTGGCCGTGAGCCGGGACCAGTTGGCGGATCGCTGGATGGACGCCTACCTGACATCACCAATCTGGCACTTCTGTGCAGCGCCGGGCGCGATTCTTGATGTGGGCCTGGTGGGTACCCTGATCCCGTCCGTGGATCGTGTCGGTCGGCATTTTCCGTTCCTGGTGGTTCGGGAGTTCAGCGGCCAGACCCTGGATGGCTGGCGTCAGCCGGAATGGGCCTCAGAGATGGAAGACTGCATCCTGGCGGTGCTGGACGATGGCTGGCAGGAAGAAAGCTGGCAGCAGCGACTGGCCGAGGTGGCCGCCCCCGCCCCGTCACCCGCCACCATGAAGTGCCCTGCGGGGGAGGGCAATCTGGTATTTCCGTCCGCGGGTAGCGAGTCGGACTGGTTGCAGGCGATGCTGAAGAAAGATCGTCGCAACACAGTCTGGTGGACCCAGGGATCGGCGTTTGTCGAGCCTGTGACCCTGTTGACAGACGGGCTGCCAAAAATCGGCCAGTTTGTCTCAATGATGGTGGGCCAATGGCCCAGTCATGGCTGGCTGGAAGCCGAGTTTTACGGGGAGGGACGCTAGGCGTGCGATTGTCTTCAGCCCAGTTTACCCACACGGGCGCCGTGCGGGATCACAATGAGGACGCGTTTCTGTCGTTTCCCGAGGACGGCCTCTGGGTGGTCGCCGATGGTATGGGCGGGCACCAGGCCGGCGACGTTGCCAGTCAACTGATTTGCGACACCGTGACCTCTGAGCGTCTGCGACACGGTAACGCCCTCGCCAATGAGGATCTCAAACGGGCATTCCTGCTCGCCAATGAGCGGATTCGCCAGTATGGCGAGCAGCAGCACCCGGGCGCGACCATGGGGTCGACTCTGGTGGCGTTGAAGATCGTCGATGACCGCTATCAGGTATTGTGGATCGGCGACAGCCGGGCCTATCTGTTACGCAATGGTCGTCTGCAGCGTCTGTCCAGGGACCACAGTCAGGTGGCGGATCTGGTGGAGCAGGGGGTGTTGTCAGAAGAAGAGGCGGAGAGCCATCCGCTGTCAAATGTCATCACCCGGGCGCTGGGTGTTGAGGATGAGCCGGTGATTGATGTGGTTGAAGGTGAGGTATTGCCTGGTGACCGCTTCCTGTTGTGCACCGATGGCATCAGTAAGGAGTTTGAACTGCAGGAGCTTGAAGCCCTGCTTGCTGGTGAGCCGATCGACGACATCAATCAGGCGATCCGTCACTCCGCGCTGGTCAAAGGCTGTCGGGATAACATCACCTCGATCATCGTACAGGTGGATCATCAGATGGCGTGGAACGATCGTCCCGCCGTGCAGGGGGATTCCACGCTGCCGCTGGGTCAGTGGAACGTGTAACGGACTATGAATGAAGTGGATGCAGGATTGCTATGACCGACGTTGATTCCCGCCTGTTGCCGTTTGAGGCCCTGCTGGCTGACATCTCAGAAGATGCACCCTGCGGTGATGACACCCGTGAGGATGCATCGCCGCTGTCGCCCTATTTTACCCTCAAGGATGTGCGGAATCAGGCTCGTGCCCTGGAGCGGCAGGTGTTCTCCGATGAGGAGCCGCCGCAGATCTCCCAATGGCGTCAGCTGCTTGACGATATTCCGCCGCTGCTGGAAAGCCGTTCCAAGGACCTGGAGTTTGTGGCCTGGCTGATCGAAGCCCTGTGCCGCGAGTACGGTTTTGACGGGGTCAGGGAAGGTTTTGAGCTGGCCCGCGAGATGATTGAACGCCACTGGGACCATATCTACCCGTCACCGGATGAGGAGGGTCTGGATACCCGGATCTCGCCGCTGGTAGGGCTCAACGGCGTGGATGGCGAAGGCACTCTGATTCGCCCGATCATATCCGTCCCACTGTTCTTCAGCGGCGATGGCAACGACATTTTCGCCACCTGGCATGCCGAGCAGGCCGCCGAGGTGGCCCGCCTGGATGAAGACAAGGCCGAAGCCCGTATTCGCAGTGGCTCGGTGTCACCGGATGCCCTGGATGCCGCCGCCAAGGAAACCCCGATTGAGCATTTGGTCGCAATGCGGGTTGCCATTGAGGCCGCCAGCAAGTCCTTCGCGGCGTTGTCCGATGCCATGGACGAGGCCATGCACGGGGAGCCGCAGCCGACCACCAATATCCGTAAGGCGCTGGAACGCTGCCTGCTGATGCTCAATCACCATGCTGGTGAGCGTATTGACCAGTACCTGTCCCAGCAGGCGGATGAGGTGGTTGAAACAGCCGCCGAAGAAGATGCCGCCAGTGCGGATGGGGAAGCGCCGGTCGCCGAGGGGCGGCGCAGCGTTGACCCGGTCAAGGTGGCGATCGAGAGCCGTAAAGAAGCCCTTGAGCAGCTGCAGCGGTTGTCCGATTTTTTTCTCAAGACCGAGCCGCATTCGCCGGTGTCCTATGCCATTACCCGGGCAGTTCGATGGAGCGAGCTGTCCTTGCCAGAACTTATGGAGGAGTTGATAGACGATGGCGGAGCCCGTGACGGGTTCTTCAAACTAACCGGTGTGCCTGCCCCCGAGCGGGAATGACCACTCGAAAACTAACAGTGACGCTCAACAGGAGACAGCGACATGGAAAGCATCCACAACAAACTGTCCCGGGTCCGCAAGCCCCGGGTACACATTACCTATGACGTAGAAACGGAAGGGGCCCTGGTCAAGAAAGAGCTGCCGTTTGTTGTCGGTGTCATGGGAGATTTTTCCGGTAATAACAATACCGATTTGAAGCCCCTCAGGGATCGTCGCTTCATTCAGATTGATCGGGATAATTTTGACGACGTGCTGCGTCGGATGAGCCCGAAACTCAAACTCAAGGTGGACAACAAGCTGGCGGATGACGATTCCCAGATGTCCGTTGAGCTGGAGTTCAACTCCATTGAAGACTTCCAGCCAGCCGCAGTGGTCGACCAGGTTGAGCCTCTGCGCCACCTGATGGAAACCCGTAACAAGCTGCGTGACCTGCTGACCAAGGTCGACCGGTCGGAAGAGCTGGAAGAACTGCTGGAACGCGTACTGAACAACTCGGATGACCTGCAGGCACTGAGTTCGGAACTGAATCGCACTAAGGAGGACAAGGAATGAGTCTTGAAACCCAGGCTACGGACGCGGTTGTCGAAGAGGAAGGCGGAGCCCTCAGTCTCCTGGATCAGGCCATCGGGGCTACCAAGCAGACCGAGAGCAGCCGAGCGGAGGAGCTGATTCGCACTCTGGCTGAAGAGGCGATGAAGGGCACGATGACCTGGAATAAAAACCTGACCATCACCTTCTCCCAGGCGATCTCCAAGATCGATAAAATGATCTCCGGTCAGTTGTCCGAGATCATGCATCAGGAAGATTTCCAGAAACTGGAAGGTTCCTGGCGGGGTATGCACCACCTGGTGATGAACTCCGAGACCAGCGCCATGCTGAAGATCCGCATGCTCAACCTGAGCAAAAAGGACCTTCACAAGGACCTGTCCAAGGCGGTGGAATTCGACCAGAGCCAGATCTTCAAGAAGATCTACGAGTCCGAGTTCGGCACCCCGGGTGGCGAACCTTACGGTGTGATGATTGGGGACTACGAGTTCACCAATCACCCGAACGATGTTGAGACTCTGGGTCTGATGTCCAACGTTGCCGCTGCCGGCTTCTGTCCGTTTGTGTCTGCCGGTGGTTCTGGCCTGTTCGGCTTCGACAACTGGACCGAACTGTCCAAACCGCGGGACCTGGAAAAAGTGTTCGAGTCCCTCGAGTACACCAAATGGCGTTCGTTCCGTGAAAGCGAGGATTCCCGCTTTGTCACGCTGACCATGCCTCGGGTACTGGCTCGTCTGCCTTATGGCCAGGCTACCAAACCGGTGGAAGAGTTCGGTTTCGAAGAGTTCGAGATTGATCCGGAAACCGGCATGGCGGTGCGCCCGGAGCACGAAGATTACTGCTGGATGAATGCCTCCTACGTGATGGGCAGCCGGATGACCAACGCCTTCGCCAAGTATGGTTTCTGCACCGCCATCCGTGGTGCCGAAGGCGGTGGTAAAGTCGAGGGACTGCCGGCCCATATCTTCCGCAGTGATGATGGTGATCCGGACCTCAAGTGCCCGACCGAGATCGGTATCACCGACCGTCGTGAGGCTGAGCTCAGCAAGCTCGGCTTCCTGCCGCTGTGTCACTACAAGAACACCGATTACGCCGTGTTCTTTGGCGCCCAAAGCTGCCAGAAGCCGAAGATCTACGACAATCCGGATGCCACGGCCAACGCCGCTATTTCAGCTCGTCTGCCGTACATGATGGCCACTTCCCGCTTTGCCCATTACCTCAAGGTGATGGCTCGGGACAAGATCGGTTCCTTCATGGAGTCGGAAGACGTGGAAAACTGGCTGAACCGCTGGATTCTTGGTTACGTCAACGCCTCCGAGGGCGGTGGTCAGGAAATTCGGGCCAAGTTCCCGCTGGCAGACGCCAAGGTTAAGGTGCGTGAGATCCCGGGTAGCCCGGGTTCCTACAACGCCATTGCCTGGCTGCGCCCCTGGCTGCAGATGGAGGAACTCACCACCTCCCTGCGCCTGGTCGCAAAAATCCCAGAGATTGGTAACTAAGACTGTTTCCCGGGGCCCGGATGGGCCCCGGGACGGTTTGGAGTCTTCATGAGCGCAGCGTTGACGTTTGTCGACAAGGACTATCTGAATCAGCGGAAGTCGCGCCAACCCAAGCAACCGGGCCTGACCCGGGGGCTGGCGGAGCGCCTGGTGGCTGAGTCGGATGACCAGCGGGCACTGATGCTGTTCCTTAGTCAGTATCACGGCCGTGCGGGCTGGACCTCGGATGAGGTTCGGGCGGCGCTGTCGAAGGTGATCCTGAAGCTGGATCGCCTGCTCAATGCCCAGCTCAATGAAATCCTGCATCACCCCGAGTTCCAGGACCTGGAAGCCAACTGGCGGGGCGTCAGCCTGCTGGTAGAGCAGGCTGCGCTGGATGATCGTCAGGATGTGGTGAGGATAAAAGTTCTGGATGCCTCTTGGGAAACCGTTGCTGCGGATCTGAACCGGGCGATCGAGTTTGATCAGTCGCGACTGTTTGCCAAGGTGTATTCGCAGGAGTTTGGTAGTCCGGGGGGAGAGCCGTTTGGTTTGCTACTGGGTACCTACAGTGTCAGTCACCGAACACGGGGGGGCGTGGCCAACCTGGACACGCTGAGGGAGTTGGCCCAGGTGGCGGCGGCTGCGTTTTCGCCGCTGATCCTCAATGCGGCTCCCAGCTTCTTTGGCGTTGATAACTATGCAGAGCTGACTGGTGTCCGAGATCTGGAGAGTCATTTCTCCCAGGTGGAGCTGACCGGTTGGCGTTCGTTGCGGGAAGTGGACGATGCCCGTTTCCTTGGTCTGGCGGTGCCCCGCATGCTGATGCGACCGCCACATCGGGAACTGGGCGAGGGCGCTGAAGCCTTCGGGTTTCTGGAGCGTCGGGAGGTGACCGATAAGGACTATCTGTGGGGGCCGGCCTGTTTTGCCTTTGGCACCGTGGCCATCCGGGCATTCTGCGAATCCGGCTGGTTTTCCCATATTCGCGGTTTTCGGGCTGGCCGGGTGGCCCATGGCACGGTCGACAACATGCCGGAAATCTCCGACATCAACCGATCAGGGCGCCTGTTCCCGACACGCCAGGCAGTGGACTGGCAAATCAGTGATCGGATGGAAAAGGCCCTTGCCGAGGAGGGGTTTCTGCCGTTGGTGCCATTACCCAACACCCCCATGCTGGTGTTTCACTCGGTGCCTTCGATTCAGCAGCCAAAGTCCTACGAATTGCTGGCAGCCAACGTCAGCGCCAAGCTGTCGGCCATGCTGCACTACATTCTCTGCGTGTCCCGTTTCGCTCATTACCTCAAAGTGATGGGACGGGATCGTGTAGGGGGCTACCGTACCCCGGAGGAATGCGAGTCCCAGCTGCAACGCTGGATACACGGCTACACCATGGCCACCGAAGGCGCCTCGGATGAACTAAGGGCGCGCTTCCCGCTGCGTGATGCCAAGGTGTCCGTCAAGGCGCGGGCCGGTGAACCGGGCAAGTACTACTCGATTATACACCTTCAGCCTCACTTCCAGCTGGACCAGTTGGTCACCGGAATGCGGCTGATTACGGAACTGACACCGGTGGACGGGCATTAGCCCGCACCGCCATATGAGTTGACATTTGGAGGACTCAGGAATGGATGCCATCAAGCAGCATCTGGCCAGCGGACAACTGCAGCAGGCCATTGAAGAAGCAACGCAGATGATCAAGGCCCAGCCCGGCGCCGCCGACCTGCGCGCATCATTGATTGAGCTGTTGTGTGTGGCCGGTCAACTGGAGCGGGCGGACGAAATGCTGGGTTCACTGGCCCGCCACCACCCGGACTGGCTTGCCGGTGCCGCCAACCTGCGCCAACTGATCCGGGCCCAGCAGTCCCGCCTGGCGTTTCGGGATGGCAAGCTGGCCGAGGAAGTCGTGGCTACAGAAGGCGCGGACCTGGAAGCTCTGCTGGCGCTGCGGCTGGCGCTGAGCCAGGACGACGTGGCGGCGGCAGAACAGGAAGCGGCGAAACTGGAGCAGACCCGTACGGCGGCGACCTTCCGTTTCGGCGACGCTGAGGGAGATACCCGGGATTGTGATGACGCTCTGTGTGGCTTTATCGAGGCCCTGGGGGCCGATGGCCACTTCTACCTCTGGCGCTGGTCTGAGATTGAAGCCATCGACTTCCACCCGCCGACGTCACCGGTCGAGCTGATCTGGCGTCGGGCGGACGTGGAGCTGGTATCCGGCAAGCAGGGCGAGGTGTTTATACCGCTGACCTACGTCGATAGCCAGTCCGACGAGGAGCGGCTGGGCCGGGTGACCGACTGGCAGGAGCGGTCGGAAGGACTGATCACCGGTATCGGTCTCAAGCTGTTCCTGGTTGGTGATGACGCCATCAGTCTGGAATCGCTGAAGCGTGTTGAGCGCGTCGAGCTTGCTCATGCCGATTGATAGCTCGGTTCGCCTGCAGATGAGCCTGCTGGACCGGCTCGCCGCCGACGGCGATGCCCGGGCCACGGTCTCGTCCATCCGCCAGTCGGTGCGGCAGGACCTGGAAGCGCTGCTGAACACCCGCCGTTCCTGGCTGGAGCTGCCGGCGGAACTGCGGGAGCTTAAGCAGTCGGTGCTGGGGTTCGGATTGCCGGATTTTACCGTTATGGATCTCAGTACCACTGACGCCCGGCAATGGCTGTGCGAGGAAATCCGCCAGACCATTATCCGCTTCGAGCCGCGACTGACCCGAGTGAGCGTGGAAGCTGAAGATGGGGACACCCCATTGAATCGGCAACTGAGGCTGCGAATTGATGCCATTTTGCTGGTGGACCCGGTGCCGGAGCCGGTGGCGTTTCAGTCCGACCTCGAGCCTATTAACCTGTCGATGACCCTGCAGGAGTGTGCGTGATATGAGTGACGAACTCCTCCAGTACTATAACCGCGAATTGGCCTACCTGCGTCGTCAGGGGGCCGAGTTTGCCAAGGCCTACCCCAAGGTGGCGGGTAACCTGCGGGTGAGCGACGAGTCGGTGGAAGATCCCCATGTCTCGCGTTTGCTGGAGGGGGTCGCATTCTTGACCGCCCAGATCCGTCAGCGACTGGACGATCATTTTCCGGAGTTGACCAGCATCCTGATGGGCAACCTGTTCCCGGACTACATGGCGCCGATTCCATCGATGACGATCCTGCAACTCGCCGCTGGTGCCTCGCAGACCCATTGCGCCGCCCTTGATCCGCAGCAGCGCTATGAAACCCAGGTCGAACGGATGCCGGCGTGTGAGTTCCGCTCGCCATCCAGTCACTATCTGGCGCCGGTGGAGGTGGTCTCCGGGGCCTTTGAGAATGCTCCTTTTGATGCTCCCCGTCCCGCTGGCTCGGAAGGGGCCCAGAGTGTGATCAAGCTGCGGCTGAAGTCGACGCTGCCATTCAGCGAGATTGATCTGCCGTCGTTGCGGTTCTACCTCCACGGCCAGACCCACCTGAGCAACGAGCTGTATGATCTGATCCATCGGTCCGGAGTGGGCTTCGCGGTGGTACCGACCCACGACACCCGCCAGATCCGTTTCTTTGGCACCAAGCAGTTGCAGCCGGTGGGTTTTGAGCCGGAAGACGCGCTTGTGCCGTATCGCAAGCGCAGCTTTGACGGCTTCCGGCTGCTGGTGGAGTTTTTCCTGTTTCCCGAAAAGTTCCTGTTTGCCGACCTGGCGGGCCTGGCGGGCACCTGGCCGGAACACGACGAAGTCGACCTGTACATCTACCTCGGTGAACAGTCGAGCGAGCAGGAAAAGAGCTTTGTACCAGAGCACATGAGGTTGTGGTGTGTGCCGGCGGTGAACCTGTTTGACGAGTCTCTGGAACCCGTTGCCAATGACGACAGCAATCATGAGCACCGGCTGGTGTCCCGGTTTCGTGGGGCGGAGACTTTTGAAGTGGTCAGCGTCCAGTCGGTCAACCTGGTAGAAAATGAGAACATCCGCGAGATGGCGCCCTTCTACGGCCTCGGCCATCCGCGCTGGCAATCCGGGCTTGATGTCTACTGGCACCTTGGCCGCCGGGACGCGGACTGGGCGGGCGGCCAGTTTGAGCCGGGTTTTGAGACCTACCTGTCGCTGGTGGACCGGCGTTTCAACCACCGTACCCAGGATGATCTGCCAGAAGACGAGACCCTGATGGTCAATGCCTGGTGTTGCAACCGCAACATTCCGGAGCGGCTGCCCTTCGGCGGTGGCGAGCCCCGGTTCCGGGCCATCGGTGAACCGCTGGTGGAGGAGGCCGTGGCGCTGGTGCCACCGACCGCAACCACCCGTCCGGACCTGTCAGACGGTACCCGTTGGGAGTTTATCCAGCAGCTCAACCTGGAACACTTTGCCGGTGACGATGCCCTGGAACGCCTGAAGGCGGTGTTGCAGCTGCACGATTTCCGCCACACCCCGGAGACCCAGGCACTCATCGAAGGCATTGAAGACGTGACCATGAAGCGCGTGGCTGCCCGGGTTGGCAAAGGGGTCCACAGCGGCCTGTGCCAGGGCACCGAAATCCAGGTCACCTTCTCCAAGCCCAGCTATGCCGGCACCAGTATTTACCTGTTTTCGGCCATCCTGGATCGCTTCTTTGCCCAGTTTACCCAGGTCAATACCTTTACCCGGGTACGTATCCGCCTTGGTGGTCATCACCGTGACTATTGCCTGTGGCCAGCTCGCGCAGGCGAGCGGGAGCTGCTCTGATGGCAACGCCGACCACCCTGTACCGCGCTGTGTGGAAAGCCGAACGACAGCTGGTTGGTGACCGTAAAGGTTATCACCGGGTCGGCCATGACGGTTGGCCGAACAAGGAGGTGGTGCGCTTTCGATCGAGCCAGAACCTTGGGTTTGCCGGCCAGGATCTGGTGACACAGCGCGCCCGGCGTAGTGACGACGGTGACGACGGTGTCGTGCAGCACGATCTTACTGTGGACCTGATGGGGCTGACCGGTGCGCGAGGGGCGATGCCGGCGTGCTTTACCGAGCGGGTGCTGGAGTTGGTCAAGCAGAAGTCGCCGGCCACCCGGGATTTTCTGGATCTCTTCAATCATCGCCTGGTTTCACTGCTTTACCGCAGCTGGGAGAAAACCCAGCCCGCGGTTCATCAGGAGCGTGAGGAAGAAGACATCTTCACCTACATCCTCAAGACCCTGACCGGTTGTGAGGAAAACTGGCAACTCTATTACGGCGCGGCCTTCGCCCGCCATGCCCGCTCCGGCAGTATGTTACGGGCGGTGTTGGAAGACATTACCGGTATGCCGGTGGATGTCCGTGCGATGCAGGGGGAATGGGCCCAGGTGTCCCCGGACGACCAGTCCCGGCTGCCAGACGACGATTGTCCCAAGGGGCAGTTTGCCAACCTTGGCGGGGCGATCCTCGGTAGCCGGGTGTGGATTGCGGACAAGGGCGTGGAAGTGGTTTTCCGTCCCAAATCCCGGGAAGAACTGGTCACGGTGCTGCCTGGCGGTGCCTACAGCAAGACCTTGTTACAGGTAACTCAGCGTCTGGTCAGTGGCCAGACCCGGGTTCGTTATCGGTTGTCGGCCCGTGCCGCCCACCTGACCCACACGATACTGGGGCAGCAGGGCAAGCTCGGCGCTGACAGTTTTATTGGGGCCCGACCGGAATCAACCAAAATGGTCGAGGTCAGTTTCAAGCCAAGCCAAGGAAAGGATTGAATAGCATGTCTGCGATGACACTCAAGTCACTGGTTGAGAAGCTCAATGAGGCGGGTAAGGAGTCGCTGGAAACGTCTGTGGGTCTGTGTTTCCAGCGCACCCACCACACCGTGGAGCTGGAGCACCTGCTGAAGAGCATGGTGCGGACCGATGATCCTGACCTGGTGGGGGTGTTCCGTCACTTTGGCCTGGATCTCGGTCGCCTGGACGCCCAGTTGGAGGCAGGCCTGGAAACCTTCCGCACCGGTAGTGGCGCTACGCCCAGCCTGTCGCCCCGGATGGTGGACCTGTTCCGTCAGTGCTGGCTGGATACGTCCATCGAGTTTGGTGAGCCCACCATGCGCGGCGCCACCCTGCTGTACAGCATGTTGAACGACCCCGCCATGGCGGCACTGGCGACCCGCAATGCCGGCGAGCTGAACGGCATTGACCCGGCCCGTCTGCTGGCCGAGTGGGCCAACATCCGGGCCTCGCTCTCCGCGGAGGAGGCCGCCGCCTCCAGCAAACCGGCCAAGGCCAAGGGCAAGAAGGAACAGCACCTGGCGCAGTACACCGTCGACCTCACGGCCCAGGCTGCCGACGGACTCCTGGACCCGGTCATCGGCCGCGACGATGAGATTCGTCAGGTGATTGATATTCTCACCCGTCGTCGTCAGAACAACCCGATCCTCACCGGCGAGGCCGGCGTGGGCAAAACCGCGGTGGTGGAAGGACTGGCGCGTCGCATTGCCGAGGGCAATGTTCCCGAGATCCTGAAGCCAGCGCGTCTGCTGACCTTGGATCTGGCGCTGTTGCAGGCCGGTGCCGGTGTGAAAGGGGAATTCGAAAATCGTCTCAAAGGGGTGATTGAAGAGGTCAAAGCCTCGGAACGGCCGATTATCCTGTTCATCGATGAGGCTCACAACATGGTGGGCGCCGGTGGCCAGGCTGGCCAGAACGACGCCGCCAACCTGCTCAAGCCGGCCCTGGCGCGGGGAGAGCTGCGGACCATCGCGGCGACAACCTGGGCGGAGTACCGCAAGTACTTTGAAAAAGACGCTGCCCTGACCCGCCGTTTCCAGGTGGTCAAGGTGGACGAGCCGGATGAGGCCATCGCCGTTCAGATTCTCCGTGGTCTGGTGCCGACTCTGGAGGCCCACCATGGTGTTGGCATTGCCGACGATGCCCTGCGGGCTGCGGTGGTGCTGTCGACCCGTTTCCTGGCCAGTCGTCAGTTGCCGGACAAGGCGGTGGCGCTGCTGGATACCGCCTGTGCCCGGGTCGCCATGAGTCAGGCCAGCGTGCCGTCGCCAGTGGAGCGGGCGCGTGCGGAGGTGACTGCCCTGGAACAGGAACTGGACCTGCTGTCCCGCGAATCCCGTTTTGGTATCGATCACAGCGCGCGCCAGGACCAGTTGGACACCCGCCTGCATCAGGCCCGTGAGTCGCTGGCTAGCCTGGAGGCCGAGTGGGACAGCGAGCGGGAGCTGGTGGCTGAAGCCGCCGGTATCAGCAAGGTCCTGCTTGACGAGGAAAATGACGACGACAAACAGCGCCTGAACGAAATTCGCGCCACTCTGGCGGAGCGTGAACAGGTGATGGTGCACTGGCAGGTGGACACCCAGCTCGTATCCGAGGTGTTGTCCGACTGGACCGGCATCCCCCTGGGCCGGATGCAGTCTGACGAAGTGGCCGGCATCCTCAAACTGGCCACCACGCTCAAGCAACGGGTCACCGGCCAGGATCACGCCCTGGATGACATTGCCCGTACCATTCAGGTGGCCCGGGCCGAACTCGCCGACGAGAAGAAACCCCTCGGGGTGTTCCTGCTGGTTGGCCCCAGCGGTGTTGGTAAGACCGAAACCGCACTGGCGCTGGCGGAGCAGGTCTACGGTAGCGAATCGAACATGACCGTCATCAACATGTCCGAGTTCAAGGAGGAGCACAAGGTTTCCCAACTGGTGGGGTCACCTCCCGGATACGTTGGCTATGGCGAGGGCGGGGTGCTGACTGAAGCGGTACGACGCAAGCCCTACAGCGTAATCCTGCTGGATGAGATGGAGAAGGCCCATCCCGGGGTGCAGGACATCTTCTATCAGGTGTTCGACAAAGGCTCACTGCGGGATGGTGAAGGGCGGGATGTGGATTTTCGCAACACCGTATTGCTGATGACATCCAACGCCGCATCCGAGCACATCTCGGATCTGTACGCTGACGAACTGACTGCGCCGGAGCCCTCGGCCCTGAAGGACGCCATCTGGGACGACCTGCTGGCGACGTTCAAGCCGGCGTTCCTGGGCCGCACCGTGGTGTTGCCCTACCGGCCACTGGGCGGAGAACAGTTGCAGACCATCGCACGGATGCAGCTGGACCGGGTCTGTGAGCGGGCCCAGCGTCAGCACGGTGTGACCCTGGGGTACTCCGACGAGGTGATTGAGCGGATCGCGGACAGTGGTCACCAGGCCAGCACGGGCGCGCGAAACATTCAGCAGGTGATCCAGCGGGACATCCTGCCGAAGCTGTCGGATATCCTGCTGAATGCCATTGCCAATGATGACAAACTGTCAGACCTTAACATTGTTGTAAAGGACGAAACCTTCCAGGTTTCCTGATTGGCTAACAGAGCACAGAACAGAAGGTGGTGAGGCGTGAAAATACACATGGCGTTGCAAAAAGTCTCTGGTATTTGTTTCGCTGCACCGTTTAAAATTCTGTCGCTGCTGTTAATGTTCATTGGCGGTTGTGCCAGTCATGGCGATTATGTGTATTTATATGACGTGTATGAAGAGTACGCATATAGATTGCAGGAGCGTGACTACGGCTACATCATGGAGGACGCGTTATCCTCCTCCATGCGCAACCGGGGTCTGGAAGACCCAAAGGAATTCAGTGACTATTACCCAGTATTGTCAGATTTGCCCGATATACTGGTGAAGAAAACGGCACATTATGAGTTAAGGGACGGCGGCTTCGGCTGCCTGACCCTGAACGGATTTGATCGATTTGATCGACCAGCTGTTATTAAGATGGAATTTAAAAGGGAGCAGGAACGCTGGAAGCTGGATTATGTTTCAGTCGATTACCTCGATTCACCGGCCGGCTTTATCGAAGCGGCTGTGTGTCCGAAACGGCGAGCATAATATCAGGGACTGGTGCTATGTTTGCATCCCCTTTGCATTGCTATCTGATGGTTGGACGGTGAACCCCGAATCCGCGGTTCTGGCCTGATGCCGGAACTGGGATAACCATGTCCTCGTTACAGGACGTAACTTAAAACGCAAGGAGATACACATGCAAGCGAATACCTATCTGGATTACGAAGGTATCCAGGGTGAAGCCACCGCAGAACAGTACAAGGATATGATCACTGTTCTGAGCATGGACTTTAACGTTCATCGTGAAATTTCGGCCTACACCGGTACCGCCATGGACCGTGAAGCGTCTGCTACCCGTCTGGGTGATATCACCATCACCAAGCTGCAGGACAACGCTTCTCCGGACCTGTTCAAAGAAGCCACCATTGGTAAAGGTAAGAAGGCTACCTTCTTCATCACCAAGCAGGGCGAAGCAATTGAAGAAATCATGAAAATCGAACTGACCGATGCCATGATCTCCAACTACTCCGTGTCTGTTTCCGGTGATCGTCCGGTTGAGTCCATCACCATTTCTTACACCGAAATGATGATGACCGTGACTCCGAACGACGACAAAAACAACAGCACCTCTCCGAAGGTGTACGGCTACAGCGGCCTCAAAGGCCAGAAGCTCTGATCCAGGGTTTCCAGCCTGCAGAGGGAACCCGCGTGGTTCCCTCTGTTTTCATTCACCGAAACCAGGAAGGCGCGGCGATTCATGGGCAAGGAAAAGCAACACCACTTTCTTCAGATTCACAGTTCACTCGGTAAGGACGCACTGGTCCTTGAACGGCTGAATGTGCGTGAAGGCATGTCCCGTCTTTTCGAGATACGGGTTGGGTTTACCGCCAACCAGCGTATCAGTGACATGAAGAAGCACATCGGCGAAGGCGTGAGTGTCAGCCTGAAGCTCGGGTCCCAGGGAGGCGGCGGCGAACGCTACTTCCATGGCCATTTTCTGAGCATCTGGGAACTGGGCAAACCCTTGCACAACAGCGATGGCCAACGCTACGAGGCCATCATCGTTCCGCGGGCCTGGTCTGCGGCCAACCGCACCAACTGTCGAATCTTCCAGGATAAAACGGTCAAGAAGATCGTTGAGACTATCCTCGGGGAGCACTCGGTGGCGTTCAGCTGGAAGGTCAAGAAGGGCCTTTACAACTACCGCTACTGCGTCCAATACAACGAAACCGACTGGGATTTTGTCTGCCGTCTGCTGGCTCACGAGGGTCTCTCGTTCTTTTTTCAGCACGCCAATGGCTCCCATACCATGGTCATCACCGACCATGAGAAAGCCTATCCCAAGGCTGCCGAAGGGTCTGTCGTGTTCTGTTCCCGACCGACCGGATCGGCCCACATCTCCAGCTGGTATGCCGGCTTCAAGGCCACCGCCAACTCCATCATTGAGCACGGCTTTGATTTCGAGACCCCAAAACAGAAGGTCAAGGACACCAGTAATGAGAAAGTCCCCGGCGGACCTTTTGGTTCCCGGGAACTGTTCGGATATTTTGGCGAGGATCGTCCCATCAAGGACGGCGCCAGCCTTGCGGCCCTGCATCTCAAGGGTATCGCACAGGAATCGGAAAGCTATCGGGCAGTGTCGGACTATCGCTCTTTCGGCGTTGGTCTGAAGTTCTCATTCAAAGAACATGAGGATGAGATCCCGCCCCACAACGAATTCGTGATCACAGAGATTGCCATTGAAGCGTCGGTACCCCTCAATGCCGACAATCAGCCGTCGATGGGCAATTTCTTTTACACCAACAGCTTCCGCTGTGTGCCCACCAAGGCACCCTACGTCCCCCGCAAGCTGCCCAAGCCGATGGTGCCGGGGCTGCAGACCGCAACAGTCACCTGCGCGCCGGGGGAAGAGATCTACGTTGACGAGCATGGCCGCATCAAGGTGCAGTTTCACTGGGACCGGGAAGGCAAATACGACCAGAAGAGTTCCTGCTGGATTCGTGTCGCCCAGTC
The DNA here is from genome assembly GCF_020546665.1 of Marinobacter sp. CA1. Lineage (NCBI taxonomy): Bacteria > Pseudomonadati > Pseudomonadota > Gammaproteobacteria > Pseudomonadales > Marinobacteraceae > Marinobacter > Marinobacter sp. CA1. Next base: position 4,217,268 of record NZ_CP071785.1, on the reverse strand, counting down.
CTGGGCCGGTGAGAACTGGGGGGCCCAGTTCATCCCCCGGGAAGGCCAGGAAGTGCTGGTGGAATTCCTCAGTGGTGATCCGGACCTGCCACTGATCACCGGTTCGGTTTACAACGGCAAGAACAAAATGCCGTACGAACCGTTGTCGAAAAAGAACATCTCCGGCTTCAAGACCCGCTCCACCACCAAGGGCGGCGGCGCCAACTACAATGAGATCAGTTTCGACGACACCATTGGCAAGGAACTGCTGCTGGTCCATGCCGAGAAAGATCACGAGCTGACGGTAGAGCACGACCAGACCGACGACATCAAGAACGATCGCACCACCGAAGTCGGTAATGACGATACTCTGACCGTCCTCAACAACCAGACCGTCGACATAACGGGTGACCAGAAGGTCACGGTGGGCAAGACCATCACCGTTGAGGCCGGCCAAAGCATCACCCTGAAGACCGGCGCGGCCAGCCTGACCATGGAAGCGTCCGGGGCGATCTCCATCAAGGGCACCAGCATCAGTGTGCAGGGCACCACCATTGACATGAAAGCCGCCAAGATCAGCCTGAACTGATTCTGGCGGTCATGGCTAGGGAGTTTTGCCATGCTGGAAACCCTGCTGGAACAGCGCCAGGCGCTGTTCAACAGCCATCAGGCGTCACTGTCGCTGCTACGACAGCTCGACCGACGGCTGCTGTTGTGGTGCGAACACCACCCGGATACCCGTCAGCCGGCAATCTGGCCGCTGACCGACGGGGCCATCAACAGCGGCCGTTTGGCGCTGTTGTGGCTGGAGACCAACGCTCGCCTGCAGCCAGCGACCCTGGACACCCTGCTGGCGGAGCTGAAAGACAGTTTGGACCAGGACACCGTGACGGCAGTGCACTGGCAACTGGCGGCCTGCCACAGTGGCGTGTCACTGCCGGCCGAGGGGATGGTGGCAGAGGCAGCACCGACGCCGGAAACCGACCTCTGGTCGGTGATGGCCCTGGCGCGCCGAGGGCTTGAGGCGGACTGCCCCTCGCCCTGGCGCGAATGGTTGGCGGCTCTGGAGGCCCTCCGCGCCGGTGAATCGGTGGCTGGAACACGGGAGTTGATGCCCCGGTTGTGGCTGGTGGCACAGACGGTCTGGCCGATGTGGTTCTATCCGCTGCTGCTTGCAGCGCAGGAAGAGCAGCGGTCGGCGTTGGTGAACTGGCTGATGGGCCACGTTGACGGCGCCGACGTAATCGAGGCCATGGGCGCCTCTGGCTGTGTCCAGTTTGAGCCCTGGTTGCAGGAACTGGCGGAGCAGGGCGGCCCCGACGCGGAGGTGGCCGCCACAGAACTGGAAGGGTTGCAGACCGAGGGTGATGATCCCACCGGTCTGCGATTGCGCCAACGGCACTGGTGGGCCAACTGGGCGGGGCTTGAAGGCGCGCCCTGGTCTTTGTTCGGCGGCCACTGGTAAACCGTTACCCCGCCCCTTGTCTGTGCCCAGGGATAACCGGGTGGCCTGAACACCGGGGCGGTTGAAACAGGGGAGATCGGACAGTGAGCTGGCAACTGGTCAAATTGAACGGCGAGATCGCCGGTGTGGCCATCGCCGATTGGTTGACGGCAGGGTTTGATCTGCCCGAAGACCAACGACCCGCGCCGGCTGAAAGCGCCGGTGACGCCGATGATGACCTGCTGTCCCCCGAGTGGCTGCGCAGCCGCCTGGACACGCGGCTGGCGACCTGGCTGATACTGCCGTCGGCAGAACAATCCCGGCGGGAACACTGGCAGGCGGCGCTGGCCGATCTGCCGGTTCAGGTGAGTTTCGGTAGGGCCGGCCTGGCGCTGGCTCTGAGCGCACTGCGCACCCATGACCGGCCGGCCCGGCTGATGGCCGCCGATCAGATCGACGGACGCCAGTGGTTGTCGCTGACATTGGCGCCTGGCAAGCAGGGCGTGACGATTCAACACAGTGCGATGGATGGTCGGCTGGCGGGGCACAATGACCTGACCTCCCTGCTGGCCCAGGCCCAGATGGCGGAGCCCGCCATCGAGGTGCTGGTGTGCCCGGACTACCCCCGGGATTCCGGTCTGGAGCGGCTGATGCCATTCCTGGCGAGCCTGACCTCCTGGAGTCGGCCCGAGTTGCGTTGGGAATTCCCGGAGCAACTGTTGCCACCTTGCGGTGTGGTTGGTGCGATCTGGGGGCTGTACTGGCTGTTGGACGGCTACCGCCTGGGTGACTGGCATCGTCCTGGCGCCCTGCTGTGTCTGGATGAGCACAGCCCGCTGGCCGGGGTGACGGTGGTGGCGCCGGTCCAGGGCAGCGGTGCTCCGGCGTTCGGGCCAGCGGCCCTGGATGCCCCCGCGCTGGGTGACGCGACACAGGATGACGAGGCAGCGGAGGCCGCACGTTACGGCTGAGCGCAAGCTGAGGGTAATAGCAACCGAACCGCAGGCCGTGACAATCAAGGGAGCATGAGGTGATGAACCTGCAGTTAACAGGGAGTGTCGGGCGCGGCGGTGCGAATCGCGCCCAGGATGTACGATTGGTGCGGGCACTGGTGAACGTTCACCGCCGGGTCCGGTCCCAGGCGGCGTTGCCCATCGAAAGTACCGCCGGGCATGAGCTGGATGCGGCCATTGCGCGCTTTCAGAGTGATCGCGGCGTCAGTGTGGCCTCAGGCCTGGTTCGTGCCGGCAGCCAGAGCTGGACCTGGCTGCTGGAAACCCTGGCAGCCTCGCGGACCCGTCAGCCGGTGGTGGCGCCGGGTCAGGGGCGCCTGACCTGGGAGGCGGAAGGCCAGGAAGGCGGGCGCTACCACAGCCGCATTCTGCACGTGCCTTCGGCGTCATCCGGCCTCACCATCGGCCGTGGTTACGACCTGCGCGAACGGACCCGTGCTGAAGTCACCCGGCAACTGGCGGCGGCTGGCCTGGCGGCCAACCGTGCCAACACCCTGGCAGGTGCCGTGCGGTTGTCCGGCGCGGCGGCGGAACAGTTCATCATCGACAACGACCTGCTGGATTTCGAAGTATCGCCCGCTGTCCAGTTGTCGCTGTTTGAGACCGTTTACAGCGAAATGGAACAGGATGTGATCCGCATCTGCGGCAAGCAGGATGTGTTGGAGCGCTATGGTCCAACCGATTGGGCCGGTCTCGATGGCCGTATCCGCGACACCCTGGTGGACCTGCGGTTCCGTGGTGATTACACCGGCACCACCCGGCGCCAGGTTCAGCCACCGGTGGTGGCCAACGACCTGGCCGCCTTCCGTCAGGTGCTGGGCAACGCCAGCCTGTGGAGCAACGTACCGGCGGACCGCTTCCAGCGCCGGGTGCGCTACCTGGCGTAAGGGGCGGCCATCAGAGACCGTGGTTGGCGCGGTGAAACGGCAGAGATGAAGGAGTTTGTGGGATGCAACGGTGGTGGCTGTTGGGGCTGTTGATAACCCCCCTGTTGGTGCAGGCCGGTGGTATGGAGCCACCCCAGGTGGACGGTCGCGCCATGGAAGTGGGCGCCACCCGGCATCAGGGCACCCTCTGGCGTTTTGTTCGCTTCAACACCGAGACCGACTACCCCTGCCTGAGGTTTGAGGCCATCGACCCGGATCATGGATGGCAGATCAGCGCCCGGCAGGACGTCTGCGACATCGCAGTATCAGACGGTGAGGTGGTGGATTTTCGCGACACCGCCTATACCGGTTTTTCCGCCATTGGCTTCAACCGGGAGCTGGGCGGGTTCGAATTTGACGTGGAGTACATCCGGCGCACCGCGCCCGGGGAGCAACGGCTGGCGTGCAGCCTGCCGGTCACCCAGGACGGCCGTTTCGGCAAACTGACGTGCCGATAACCGTGTGCCGCCCGGAGGCGGCACCGACCGGATGTCATATCGCAGTGAATTAAGGCAGGGATTGCACAGACATGGCCAGTCACATCGAGATCGTGCGAAACGATGGCACCTACTACATAGCACCGCCGGACTCCGTTCAGGGTTCGGATACTACCGAGATTGCGGACGGTTCCGGATGCTGGGATTCCTGGTTACGGGAGCGGTTTGGTGAATCCCTGGATGCCAACCACAGTCAGTGGGCTGGGCTGTTGGAGGCGAATGGCCTTCCTGCTCATCTGGCCAACAATGCCTCCCAGCTGTTTCCGCACGTTGCAAGGCTGGTGTACGAAGGCAAACTGGTCATCCGCCGCAAACCGGCGGACAAACTGTCTCCCGGGGTAGGCGGTGGAGACACCGCGGGATGCACTTCTGCGCGTACCTCGAGAGGTGGTGGTGGCGGATCATCTGGCTCTGCCAAGGGGTCAGGCAGCACTTCCTCGTCCACCAATGAAGATGATCCGGGGGCAGCCAGCGGTGAATCGCAACTGCAGGGTGACCCAGTAGCGCCGGTGACCGGTGAGGAAATCCTCGACATCGAGGATTTCGTGATCGACGGCCCCATGCCGTTGGCCTGGGTTCGGCGCTACCGTTCCGGCTATTGCGATCGCCAGCTTGGTCTGGGCGCCGGCTGGGCCATGCCGGGCCTGCGGAGGATTGATCTGGATGACGACCACCTGTGGGTGCTCGACGACGACGCCCGTTCCCTCAAGCTGGATTTCCTCAAGCCGGGTGAAATGACCTGGCAGGTGCACACAGGGTTGCGCTTGGAGCGTCGCCGGGACAACCGCATGATCCTCACCGAGGCTGACGGCCGCGCCTGGATTCTGGCCACCGAGGACGGCAGGACCTGGTGGCCCACCAGTGTCCAGAACCTCACTGGTCAGCAGTGGCGCTTTCGGTACGATGCCGCCTTCCGGCTGACCCGCATCCAGCTTAACCCTCAGGTAGCTGTGGTACTGCGCTATGGCAAGAGCGAGCCGAGCCTGGTGCGGGAGCTGCACCTGGAACGGGGCGACAACAGCCGACTCCTGGCCCGGTATGCTTACGATGAACACGGCAACCTGGTGCGTGCCGAGAGCGACCACGGCACCGAGCAGTACCAGTACGCCCAGCACCTGCTGACCCACCGGGAACTGCCCACCGGTTACGCTTTCCACTTCGAGTGGCAGGGCCAGGGCCGTCGCGCCCGCTGCCTGCGCAGTCGCGGTGACCAGGGCCATCACGACTTCCGGTTTGACTACCAGCCCGAGCGTTACCTGACCCAGGTGCACGATGCCCATGGCCATACCCAGGTCTTCCATTACGACGACAGCGGCCGCATCGTCGCCCGTCAGGACCCGGACGGCGGCGTCTGGCAGTGGGCCTACGACGGTCTGGGCCGGCTGGTGCAGGAAGCCCGCCCCGATGGCGCCACCACCCGTCACGTGTTCGATGACAAGGGCCGCAAGGTCGAGACCATCGAACCGGACGGCCGCTGCCACCGCTGGCACTATAACGAGTTGGGCTTCTGTATCGCCGAGCAGCTGGCGGACGGCCGCACCCTCACCCGCCAGGTGGATCTGGCCGGACGCCTGCAGAGCGAACAGCGCGCCGACGGCAGTCGCTGGCACTACCATTACGACGCCGATGGCTGGCCCAGCCGTGCCACCAGTGATACCGGCGAGACCGTGGACCTGGGCTGTGGCGATACCGGCGAGGTACTGGCCAGCGCCCGCAATGGCCTGTTGCAGCGGTTTGCCTTCCACCCGGACGGTCGCGTCGCCGGCCGGCTGGAGCAGGACCTGGTCACCGAGTACGACTACGAGGGTCAGCGCCTGCTGGCGGTCCATCAGTACCCGGAGCAGGCGCCGGACCAGAAGCGCAGTCGCCAGTACCGGTACGACAGCGCCGGCCGCCTGACCACCTTCATCAACGCCCAGGGCGACCAGCACGGTTACGAGTATGACGATCTGCTGCGGCCCACCGCCTACCGCCGTCCCGATGGCCACCGGGTCCGTTACCAGTACGATCTCAGCGAACGGCTGACCGCGATTACCCGGGCCGATGGCCAGCAGTGGCAACTGGGCTGGAACGCCGCCGGCCAGGTCGACCGCTGCGCGGCCCCCGATGGCCGCGATATCCGTTTCCGCTACAACGCCGCCGGCTACATCACCCATCGCGAACACCCCGGCCTCTGGGTCCAGCACACCGAGCGGGACCCGGCGGGCCGGGTACTGAGCCAGACCAGCCAGGGCCGGGACCGCAAGGCGGTCAGCCGCCACTACCGGTACGACGCCTTTGGCCGCCGCAGCCACGCCAACTGCGCCGACCGCAAGCTGCGCTGGCAATGGACGCCCCAGGGCCAGGTGGCGGCACACCACCAGGACCACCACCGCATCGCCTACGGTTACGGCCCCGGTGGCCGGCTGGAACGCATGGACCTGCCAGACGGCACCCAGGTCCACTATGGCTATGACGCCCAGGGCCGCTGGCACACCTTGGCGGTGAACGGCGACACTCTGATCGAACGCACCCTGGACACCCAGGGTCGGGAAACCCAACGCCGCGCCGGCAACAACCGCCAGAGCCAGCTTCACGACCGCTACGGTTGCCTGATCAAGCGCAAATGGCAGGGCCAGACCCAGGCGACCCGGCGTTACCGCTGGGACCAGGAGTCGCGGCTGGAAGCCTCCAGCGACACTGACACCGGCGATACCCGCTACCGCCGGGACGGCCAGGGCCAGCTGGTGCAGGAAAACGACACCGTCTACCACTACGACCTGGGTGGCAACCGGGTACCGGAAGGCGGCGTGGTCGAGAACGACCGCCTGCTGCGCACTGCCAGCGACCGCCGCGAGTATGACGCCCTGGGCGCCGAAATCCGGGTGGTGGGCAAGACCACCGAACACCGCCAGTTCGACGGCGAAGGCCAGCTCATCGAAGTACGGCGCCCGGGCCTGAGGGTCACCTACGGCTACGATGCCTTAGGCCGTCGGGCCTGGCGCAAAACCGAGGCCGGCACCACCACCTACCTGTGGCGCGGGGACGTGCTGCTTGGCGAGCAAAGCCCTCAGGGACAGTGGCAGTGGTACCTCCGGGACCCCGCCACCGACGAACCCCTGGTGACCCTGATCGACGGCGAGCCCTGCTTCTACGAACTGGACTGGCGCATGATGCCCATCCGCCTGTGGAGCCGGACCGGGGAAAAACTCTGGCAGGCCAACGCCAACGCCTGGGGCCAGTGCCAGCCGGATACCCCGAAAGGCCACATCCACCAACCCATCCGCCTGCCGGGGCAGTTTGAGGATGAGCTGACGGGGATCGTGCAGAACCGGTTTCGGGAGTATGAGCCAGACGCAGGGCGTTACCTGACGTCCGATCCTTTGGGTATTAAAGGTGGCCTTAACGGCTATCGTTACACCCAGAATCCGGTGGATTACATTGACCAGCTGGGGTTGGTGCAAGAGGCCAGTGTGACAGCTGAGAATGCGATTGATGCTGAAATGGCCTCCGTGGATGACGTATCTCCCGCTAGCCAGGAAATAGCCTGGGAAGAAGGTCAGATAGGTGATCTGTCAACCGCTCAACTGATTATGGAGAGTATCTTTGGCTCTGGTCACACAGCTATGCGCCAAAATGCTTCTCCCCAAGAGGTTGGCTTGCGGCACCAGTTGACTATGGTAAAAAGCGCGGCTGGTGCTACGGCGCTGTCACCCTACCCAGCTGCTGTAGGAGCCACAGCATTGACGCCTGCTGCCAGTTCGGTAGCTGGAAGTGTCGGCGCCGCTATTGGGGAAGTGAAAAGCGTTGGTCTTACCAACGCCATTTTGTTGCGACCTGCTGCTGCGTCGGCAGTTGCGACAGAGACTGCCTTGACAGCAGGAGCATTGGCAAGCGGAGCAGACACTCCGTTGAGTGCGCCAGCATCTGCTGGAAGAAAGACAGCAGGTCGTTTGGCTAGTAGGGTTGATGATCTTCCAAGTGGCTCTCATACACCGGTTCGGTTTGGCGCCGAAGGACAGGTCTATGCAAGATTGCCAGCCCCTTCGAACCCAAATGTTAGGCGATGGCAGAGGATGAATGGGACTGGTAGATCGAATCGTGAAACATTCATGGGAAGCACGCCTGGGAAAGACTCTAGAGTGGGTTTGCAAGTTCAAGACAGGATGAGACGAGAGGGGACATTAATTGGAAATGGTTCTAATCGCCAGGTTCTAGGTGAGGATGGTAAATGGTATCCTATTGAACAAACAGATATGGGGCATATCGACGGAGCTGTCGATTATTGGAATCGAGAGGGACGCTATCATGGTGCGCGTTCTCCTGAAGTTCGGAGTTTTATGACAGATCCTGATAATTATGTTCTAGAGCCATTGAGTATTAACAGAAGTAAAGGTGCATCGTCTGGGTCAAGGTATTTGCCAGAGGCTACGGATGCGGAGAAGAGAAAATATTTCGAAATAGAAGATATTGATTAGGGGGGTTAAGTGGCTGAATTACCAAAGATGGTACACTCAGAGGTCGCCTTGCTTTGTAAGAAGGGTGATGAGTTGGTTAAGTCTGGTCAACTTGAAGAGGCTAAGGCGAACTATATTTCGGCTTTGAAGTTGTTGCCTGAAGATAGAAATGAGTGGGAAGCTGCAACTTGGATTTATGTGGCTATTGGTGATGTGCATTTCCAGATGGGCAATTACGAGAAATGTTTTAGGTGTTTTTATAATGCGGTGCAGTGTCCGGGTGGTTTAGGAAACCCATATGTCCATCTCCGGCTTGGGCAGATGTACTTTGAGCAAGGAAATGAAGATAAGGCGGCGGACGAGTTAGCTAGAGCATATATGGGGGCGGGTATGGATATTTTCATGGAAGATGATCCAAAATATTTAGAATTTCTTGAAACAAAAATAGAGGTTTGAGTTGATATTCGTTACAAAAACAGGCGATTGCTGAATTCGGATAATTCTAATGGGAACAAAGTAGCCGAACACTTAAATATTTTGGCTGCGCATCGTCAATAAAACAAAAAACCATAAAATATCAATGGCTTATGGTAATCATGACTTTGTCGACTATTGTGTTGAACTGTGTTCGGATACGAAGTTTCGCATTAGATAAGCTCAGCACTTTGCGATAACGGGGTAGAGAAAGGCCGGAGTCAGATACCCTCTTGAACTTCAAGTCCTGCCATCGGTATTTTTGCCTGAAATGGCTGCTCTGATTTGATCACACCATAGATTAGGTGAACTAACTTACTAATGAGCACGAAAGTAAGCGAACATCATTTATAATGCAGTCCCTATTCGCCAAGCTTATCGGATATCTCCCCTCATGCGCCACGACGACGGTCGTAAACTCGACCACAAGACATTGGAAGCCCTCCGCATTCGCGCCGTTCAACGTGTGATGGATGGAGAGAGTCCTGAAGTGGTCATCAAGGCTCTTGGCATGAGCCGGGCGCGGATCTATGAGTGGCTGGCGGCCTATCGCGAAGGTGGCTTTGACGCCCTCAAGGCGAAGCAGATTTCAGGCCGACCGAAGAAGCTGACCGGAGACCAGATTCGTGAACTCTACACTTGGATCACCTCATTCACGCCGGATCAACTGAAGTTCGAGTTTGCGTTGTGGACCCGGGCTCGCGTGCGTGAACTGATCCGCCGGGAGTTCAATGTACGCCTGAGCGATGTGTCTGTTGGGCGCCTACTCCGGAACCTCGGTTTGACACCTCAGAAACCGCTGCATAGGGCCTACCAGCAAAACCCGAAAGCAGTGGAACAATGGAAGAAAGAAACCTATCCAGAGATTCAAAAAGAGGCCAAGAAGGCAGGAGCCACCATCTTCTTCGGAGATGAGGCCACCATTCGCTCTGATTATCACAGTGGCACAACCTGGGCCCCTGCGGGCGAAACTCCCCTCATACGAGGGACTGGAAGCCGCTTCAGTCTAAACCTGATTTCTGCCATTTCGCCTCGTGGAGAGCTGCGCTTTAAAACGCTGCAGGGCACCATGAATGCCGAGGTGTTTATCGGTTTTCTCAAAGCTTTGGTTCGGGATGCTGACAAACCCGTGTTCCTGATTTTGGACAACCACCCAGTCCATCATGCCCGCAAGGTCAGAGAGTACGTGGACAATCTTGATGGCAGGCTCAGGTTGTTTTTCTTGCCGCCTTACTCCCCCGAACTGAACCCGGACGAGTCTGTCTGGGGCTACATCAAGTATCACCATGTGGGCAAGAAAGTCATCAACAACAAGGAGCAGCTCCGAGCTATCGTTTATCGGCAACTACGGCGATTGCAGAAATTACCAAAGCTCTTGAAGTCATTTTTCGGGCATCCGGAGCTGGCTTATATCTCGGCGTGATGTTCGCTTACTTTGTTTCGGATTAGTACGCATGCTGGCGCGAACAATTGCCTTTGGAATCAGCCCTCGTTTCTCCAAGCGTAGGGACAAGGCTCTAATCACCGGATGGTATCGTTTAGCCACCATGCCTGGCATGAATAAGGCCTTCCTGGCGGCTGTGTGACCTGCCCTCGACAAACTGCTCCTGCCATTCACCAATCACGGGGTCAGGTCTTGCCTTTTGCCCTCGTCACAATCCGGCTGGCCCTTGAATAGCTCAACCCAGTAGAAAACTGGGGCGAATATATTTTTTCGATCGCCTGCTGGCGGTCCATCAGTACCCGGAGCAGGCGCCGGACCAGAAGCGCAGTCGCCAGTACCGGTACGACAGCGCCGGCCGCCTGACCACCTTCATCAACGCCCAGGGCGACCAGCACGGTTACGAGTATGACGATCTGCTGCGGCCCACCGCCTACCGCCGTCCCGATGGCCACCGGGTCCGTTACCAGTACGATCTCAGCGAACGGCTGACCGCGATTACCCGGGCCGATGGCCAGCAGTGGCAACTGGGCTGGAACGCCGCCGGCCAGGTCGACCGCTGCGCGGCCCCCGATGGCCGCGATATCCGTTTCCGCTACAACGCCGCCGGCTACATCACCCATCGCGAACACCCCGGCCTCTGGGTCCAGCACACCGAGCGGGACCCGGCGGGCCGGGTACTGAGCCAGACCAGCCAGGGCCGGGACCGCAAGGCGGTCAGCCGCCACTACCGGTACGACGCCTTTGGCCGCCGCAGCCACGCCAACTGCGCCGACCGCAAGCTGCGCTGGCAATGGACGCCCCAGGGCCAGGTGGCGGCACACCACCAGGACCACCACCGCATCGCCTACGGTTACGGCCCCGGTGGCCGGCTGGAACGCATGGACCTGCCAGACGGCACCCAGGTCCACTATGGCTATGACGCCCAGGGCCGCTGGCACACCTTGGCGGTGAACGGCGACACTCTGATCGAACGCACCCTGGACACCCAGGGTCGGGAAACCCAACGCCGCGCCGGCAACAACCGCCAGAGCCAGCTTCACGACCGCTACGGTTGCCTGATCAAGCGCAAATGGCAGGGCCAGACCCAGGCGACCCGGCGTTACCGCTGGGACCAGGAGTCGCGGCTGGAAGCCTCCAGCGACACTGACACCGGCGATACCCGCTACCGCCGGGACGGCCAGGGCCAGCTGGTGCAGGAAAACGACACCGTCTACCACTACGACCTGGGTGGCAACCGGGTACCGGAAGGCGGCGTGGTCGAGAACGACCGCCTGCTGCGCACTGCCAGCGACCGCCGCGAGTATGACGCCCTGGGCGCCGAAATCCGGGTGGTGGGCAAGACCACCGAACACCGCCAGTTCGACGGCGAAGGCCAGCTCATCGAAGTACGGCGCCCGGGCCTGAGGGTCACCTACGGCTACGATGCCTTAGGCCGTCGGGCCTGGCGCAAAACCGAGGCCGGCACCACCACCTACCTGTGGCGCGGGGACGTGCTGCTTGGCGAGCAAAGCCCTCAGGGACAGTGGCAGTGGTACCTCCGGGACCCCGCCACCGACGAACCCCTGGTGACCCTGATCGACGGCGAGCCCTGCTTCTACGAACTGGACTGGCGCATGATGCCCATCCGCCTGTGGAGCCGGACCGGGGAAAAACTCTGGCAGGCCAACGCCAACGCCTGGGGCCAGTGCCAGCCGGATACCCCGAAAGGCCACATCCACCAACCCATCCGCCTGCCGGGGCAGTTTGAGGATGAGCTGACGGGGATCGTGCAGAACCGGTTTCGGGAGTATGAGCCAGACGCAGGGCGTTACCTGACGTCCGATCCTTTGGGTATTAAAGGTGGCCTTAACGGCTATCGTTACACCCAGAATCCGGTGGATTACATTGACCAGCTGGGGTTGGTGCAAGAGGCCAGTGTGACAGCTGAGAATGCGATTGATGCTGAAATGGCCTCCGTGGATGACGTATCTCCCGCTAGCCAGGAAATAGCCTGGGAAGAAGGTCAGATAGGTGATCTGTCAACCGCTCAACTGATTATGGAGAGTATCTTTGGCTCTGGTCACACAGCTATGCGCCAAAATGCTTCTCCCCAAGAGGTTGGCTTGCGGCACCAGTTGACTATGGTAAAAAGCGCGGCTGGTGCTACGGCGCTGTCACCCTACCCAGCTGCTGTAGGAGCCACAGCATTGACGCCTGCTGCCAGTTCGGTAGCTGGAAGTGTAGGCGCCGCTATTGGGGAAGTGAAAAGCGTTGGTCTTACCAACGCCATTTTGTTGCGACCTGCTGCTGCGTCGGCAGTTGCGACAGAGACTGCCTTGACAGCAGGAGCATTGGCAAGCGGAGCAGACACTCCGTTGAGTGCGCCAGCATCTGCTGCGAGAAGGGCTGCTGGTCGTTTGGTTCCCAGCCGGCTAGGTGTTCCAAACTCTAACAATAGTTATCCAACACCTTTACAATTGGTCCAACAAGCATCCGGCCAGCCCAAACGGGTTGCTGAGATTGAATTTGGTCATATTCTCGATGGGGAAGTAAAGCCTGTTCTTCGAAAAGGCAGTGTTGTGGGGCAAAGAGCTGTTGGCGGTCATTACATTCGATCTCCCAATATAAGGGTAACTGAGGTGATTGGTGAGGCAGATTCTAGTGGTGTAATGAAGGCTAGGATTCAGGTGCGTGACTCGGCCACTGGTGCTTGGGTTGATAAGAAAGCACCGTCAACATTTTATCCTGAAAGTTGGTCCAGAAGGCAAACAGAAACTGAAATACAGGAGGCATTTTATAACTCAAGGCCGTTGGTTGATGATATGTGGGAAGGCGTTTCTCCAAGTGGTGTTACTATCAGAGGGTATTACCAGAAGCCGGATGGCAATGCGTCCACCGCTTGGCCGGTCTATATAGAGGACTATTGATGGAAGGTAAAATAAATTTTGTTCGTCCAGGTGATTTATATGTTCCTGAAGGAAATACCGTCGGTGCTAAGACGATTGCCAATTGGCTAGGAAATGATATTCAATACAGTTGTAGCAGTCTTGAAGAGTGGATGGTTGTTTTCTCTGAAATAGGTGACGGAAGGCGCGAAGGCGGGTATCTGGGGACCGGGAACTCTCACTCTGTAATGGCAGTAAGTAATGTTATTTATATCGAGTGTGAGTATAACGAATCTCGGAAGGTTTTGATGACCATTGCTCAGGCAACTTGTGCTTTGCAAGAATATAAAGAGTTTTTGGGTTCTGACTGTAAATCTAGGTTGGATAAAATTGATCATTTTCATATTGAGTACGAAGCTGAAGGTGATGCTGCTCTAGAACAGTATTTGGAGATGGGTGGCGAGTTCGGTTAAACTCTCAAAGAGTTGTTGGAATAAATAGAGCTTGGTCGGTAAGTGCTTTGGCAGAAAAAACGGAACGAATCTATTTCTTCGATCGCCTGCTGGTCCTATGTGTCAGTGTAGTTGTCACCTGGATATTTCAGAGGACAACCGCAATCACGGGATCAGATACCTTCTTGAACTTCAAGTCCTGCCATCGGGACTTTTGCCTGAAATTGCTGCCCTGATTTGATCACACCATAGATCAGGTGAACTAACTTGCTCATGCTGGCGCCTCCAATTGCCTTTGAAGCCAGCCCTCGTTTTCCAAACGTAGGGACAAGGCTCTAATCACCGGATTGTAGCGCTTAGCCGCCATGCTTGGCATGAACAAGGCCTTCCTGGCGGCTGTGTGACCCGCCCTCGACAAACTGCTCCGTCCTTCACCGAAGTCCCGGACTGCTTTTGTCGTGGCGTGACACCGACAAAGGCGGCTAATACCTTAGCATTCTTGAAACGCCGGATATCACCGATGTAGGCCAGGAATTGGGAAGCCGGGATGGGCCTATTGTTTCAATCGCCTGCTGGCGGTCCATCAGTCCCCGGACCAGGAGAGCAGCCTTCTGTGGCTCGCCACCCTATGCTGTGGCGTCAGTGTCCCGGTGGTTAACGACCAGGGCGCACTTGGCCTACTAAAACCGCCACGCCAACTTGTGGTAGCAGATGATGCTATGACCCAACACCAACCCTGAACAACCCGCTTTCCTCATCCATCTCCACTCGCACCTCATCCGGAGCAAACTGATACAGATACTCCGGCACCTCTTTGCCCTCAAACTGCCGCTGCACAAAGTCGTACACCTGGGGCTCGAGGATCGGGCCGGGGTAGAGGTAGCCCTGGGGGGCGCCTGCTTTCATGAACAGCACTGAGTAGGGCGGTGCGGTGACGTTGAGTTCAATGGGGATGTCGGGATTGGCCTGCTGTGAATCCAGTTCGAAGAAGGCCCAGTCGTCACCGGCGTTGGTGGCGAAGTCGTTGAGGTAGTAGGCGAAGTCGCCGTAGGTTTCGTCGGTATCGCTGGGAGTGGCGTCGATGGTGACGACGATGACCTTGCCAGCGGACCAGGCCTCGGCCAGGGGCGTGTGGGCGGTATCGGCCTGGGCGCAGGCGCTGGTGAGCAGCGCCAGGCCGAGGGTGATCAGGGAGCGTAGCGGGGCCATGATTACTCCAGGTTCTTCAGCGGGATTGGCAGGTTGTTGGTGATGGTGCGCTGGTTGAAGAAGAACTTGAAGCCGTAGGCGTCACCGTATGGGTTCAGCCGCTTGTCGAAGTGGGGCGTGTCCGGGTTGGAGAAATCCCCGCCCCAGCGGTAGCCGGCGGCCTTCAGGTCGCTGATCAGGTTGGTGGCGCCGTCGGTCTGGCGGCCGGCGGCAAAGGTGCGGCTGTTGTTCCAGTTGTTGCCATCGACGATGTTGCAGTCAATGGCATGGCCGATCAGGTGCTGGGAGCGTGTGGCGGGGGTAACCACCGCGCCGGAGACCGGTACCCCGTTCACCCGGAAGGCCTGGTTCAGCACCAGTTGCACCGAGCGTTCGCCGGCTTTGGTGTTGGCGGTGGTGATCAGGTCGGCGGCGGCTGAGGCCACCACTACGTCGCTGTCCCGGACCGAGGCGTGGCTGAGCACCCGGAAGCCATCACCGACTTCCACGTGGTCGAGCAGGGCGCTGTCCAGCCTCACCAGGTCGCCGGTGCTGGCGTAGCTCTGGTCCAGCCAGCGTTCAAGCTCGCTGGCGGTCTGGCTGTCCACTCGGCCGTTCACGGCCTGAGTGACGTTGCGGGTATCGGTCACCAGGGCCTGGTTGAACCGGCGATAGGGGTGTGCGGTGAGGCACCACTGGAACATCTTTACCGCCTGCTCGGTGCCGGGGCCAAATTCGCCGTCAATAATGGACAGGGGGATGTCTACGGCCACCAGGGCTTCCTGCAGGGTGGTGACATGGTTGCCGGCGTTCGGCCGTTTGTGGCCGCCCCAGGTCTGCTGCTTATCGCTGTCGCCACGCTTGAGTTCGAACGGGCCGAAGGGGGAAGGCGTTGCCATCGGATGTCCTTATCTGTGTCAGTACCTCGGTGGCGAGACCGGGGCACGGGTTGGTTGAATCTTCCTTGGGGCGGACGTTAAGGGCCGCCCGAAACACTGTCAATGACGGCTTTGGTGACATATTGCCCCGCCAAACAAAGCGTTGTAACGCACCGTTTGAAGGTCGCGACCGCAGGGAATAGGCGCTACAGTGGCAGCCTTTTCCAGATCGCGCCGCAGGGAGGTCGAGCAATGTCGTTGATGGGGGTGATTCTTGGCACGCTGGGGCAGTTGATGCTGGCCTTTATGCTGTTCATGTTCAGTGTGTTCATGGGCGCCGGCGCTGCCAATACCACCGAGTTGCAGCCATGGCAGACGGCGCTGTTGAACGGGGCCATCTACGCCCTGCCAGGGCTGTGTGTGCTGACGGCGGCGGGGGTTATTGTGAGCTACCTGGCGGGCACCGGGAGTTCACAGTATCACTGGTACTGGCTGCCGGTGGTTGTCGCGGTGTTTTATGGCGTTTTTGTCGGCCTGTTGACGGGCCGTTAAGGATGGAAGCGCGGAATCGGAACCGATGGCGAGGCATTTCTGTGGATTGGAACCGTGTCACATTTTCGGTGCTGATTACAAAACGTCACACCGGAGTATACAGGCCGCCTTGGTATGGGAGCGACGTTTGCAGCGATGTTGCTGTTTTGCCGTCATGGAATGGTAATTGACAGTGGCGGGGCGCTTGGATAACTTTTGATTCGAATTTAGCCAGGTATTGGCTTTTTTGTTCAGGGATCAGGAACATGTATGTTTTCTTAACATGTGCAATGCGTGTTTTGAATACCTGCCTGCGCAGGCATAACGATGATGTTTGCGCCTGCCTTCCCCCGATGAAAAGCCAGCCTGCCCCGGGATGGTGTTGTCTTGATTAAACGCATTTGGATTCCACTTGTCATTGTGCTGGCTGCTGCAACAGCGACTGGAGTATACGCAGGGATGTTCAGTTTTCTGAAAAAGTACGACGTGTTGCTTTTCCCGTCTGTGGAAGGGCGCCTCACCAATCAGGGTGAACCCCTGGCGGGCGTGGAAATCATCCGTGAGGCCACCTACGACGAGGTCGAGGCCGAAACGGTCGAGACCGACACCGAGGGCCGGTTCTCATTCCCGGAGTGGACAACCCGCTCAAACACACCTGGTAAGCCTCTGATCGAGGCCCGCCTTCGTCAGGTGGTGGCAGCTAAATATGAAGGCGAATATTACATCCTATGGCAATACACAACGGACCGGATTGACGAAGAACCGGTGATCTCGGATCTGTTGAAGAATCTGGATTGTGATATAGCGAATGAAGAGATCGATCACTATTTCCCAATCCCGGATAACCCGCAGTTCGACCATATTATTGGCAGTATCTGTCGATGGAAAACGTCATCATAAGGATATGTTATGCAAGCATTATCGCCTAGGCTGGCCTCTGAGCTGGCGGATCTTGTGTATGAGATCCAGTCTCCAAGCAGTATTCCGAACCTGGGGCTGAAAAAGAGCCAGGAACTGAAGTCCGCTTTTGATATCGATTTGTCCAATGGCCCGGTGACCGGGACCACGGGTGGTTTCTTTGGGCTGTTCTCCAAGACTTCCGGCTTTGCGCTGGTGGGGCATGGCAAGAACCAGTTCCAGGGCCAGCACGTGGTGGCCATCCGGGGTACCCAGGACGGTCACGACTGGCTGACCAACGGCAACGTGGGTTACTCCACCTGCGCCAGCGGTTCCACCGTGCACGCCGGCTTCAACGAGGCGTTCGAAAGCATGAAGGGGGCGTTCGAGTCCCTGCTGTCACCGCACCTGACCGGCACGGACAGCCGCGGCGTGCATTGTGTGGGTCACAG
The DNA here is from genome assembly GCF_020546665.1 of Marinobacter sp. CA1. Taxonomy (NCBI): domain Bacteria; kingdom Pseudomonadati; phylum Pseudomonadota; class Gammaproteobacteria; order Pseudomonadales; family Marinobacteraceae; genus Marinobacter; species Marinobacter sp. CA1. The sequence continues at coordinate 4,199,793 of NZ_CP071785.1, read as the reverse complement.
TCTGGGTGGCGCCCTGGCGTCACTGACGGCTGACTGGATCAAGGATCGTTACCGCAAGCCGGTCAACATCTACACCTTTGGTGCGCCCCGGGTCGGCCTGGAAGGCTTCGCCCAGCACACCACCCACGCCGCTGCCCGGCTGTACCGCTGCACCCACGGCGCCGATCCGGTGCCCAACGTGCCGCTGTGGCCGTTTATCCACGCTCCGGCCAACGGTTTTGAGTACCGTCTGGACAACGGCTCCGGGATTGCCATCGATGCCCACGGCATGGGCAAGAACAAGGTGCCGGGCTATCGCAACACCGCCAACACCTCAGACTGGAGCCGGTTGCATCAGGCCTCTCTGGACTTCCTCAAGCAGCCGGTGCGCCTGGACTACGAGCGTCGTCACGAGGCGTCGTTCTCCGCCTACTGGTCCGAACGGATTTCCGCCGCGCTGATCACCCTGCTGAAGGACGCCGGTTACTACACCGCCGTGCTGGCCCAGGCTGCCGTCAGCTCAACGTTGACCTTCTACGACCTGCTGGCCCGTACCATTGAGCAGGTGGCGCAGTCTTCGCGGGAGTTGGCGGACCAGGCCCGTGGGTTGCTGGGACACATGCTGGCGTTTGCCCGTGTGGCGGTCACTGCGGTGGTGGAGCTGACCTTCAGCTTTATCCGCTGGGTGTTCGACAAGACCGTTGGTGCGCTCTACCGCGCCGTTCGTGAAGCCTTGCAGCGGGCCTGAGCCCGCTGCCGGAAAAGGATAGCCGCCGATGCTTTTCGACGATGCCTTCTACCTGCGTGACGAGCTCAACCAGAGACTGGTGTTCACCAAGGTACCCCGGTTGGACGAAACCGGACATCCGGTGCAGGAAGCCTTCCTGCCCAGCGTAACCTATGCCCGGGAGGCCCTGGCCACCATCGTGGATGCAGTCCAGGACCCGTTTCACAATGTGATGGTGGAGCTATGGCTGCATGTCCATGGCAAGCCCTGGGCGATTCCGGATACCGGAGACCAACTGATTAAGGACATCGCTGACAAGATCGGTTCCGGCGAGCTGTTCGTGTACCGCGAACGCTAGCCCAGGCTCACTGCCGGCCCCTGGTCACCCTGGCCCGTTACTGGTGTGGGAACGCTGGTAACGGGTTTTTTGTGTTTGGGATTGTAGATAGCTGGCGTTGTGGCCTGGTGGGGGTATGGAGTGTTGCTAGCGATCGCCGCCGGGCGCCAGCTCGGACTGAACATCGAACTGGTGGATCTGGAACGGCGCGCTGTCCCGGTCGGCCGGCTGAGCCAGGGTGATGCCCAATTGGGCGCGGCCGTGGCGGAACTGGCCCAGAAGTGAGAATCGCAGCAGGTCGAAGTGCTGAGTCTCGATGGGGATGTCGGCGTGGCCACCCACGTACTGCAGTTGGCTGAAGGACTGCAGCGGTCCGAGACGGGTCAGTAGATCGCGCAGGGGCTGGCCCTGGGTGCTTTCGAGGCGGTCTCGCAGAGGCGCTGTCAGTATCGGTGCAAGGTCGGCGGGATCACCGGTCAGGACTGCTGGCAGCCGTTGCTCAAAGTACGGCTGGGCAACCTCGACGTTGCGTGAGGACTGGATGCCGAACCATACGGCGACCGCTACCACCAGAACAAGGGTGGCAAGGCCAAGGCGGATCAGCCAGGTCATCAGGGTTTTGGTCATGGGGAGATAAAAAAACCGCGGCCGGTGGCCGCGGTTTTCCGTTGGCTCAGTCGGCGAGCTTCGGTCCGGCCGCCACGATGGCGTCGGAGACGTCGAACTTCTTGAAGTTGTCGACAAACTGGCCGATCAGCTCCTGGGCCTTGGCGTCATACTCGTCGGCGCTGCTCCAGGTGTTGCGCGGGTTGAGCAGCTGGCTGTCGACGTCCGGTACGCTGGTCGGCACTTCCAGGTTCAGGGTCGGCAGGTGCTCGGTCTCGACGTCGTCGAGGTCGCCGTTCTGGATCGCGCTGATGATCGCCCGGGTGGTGGGGATGCTGAAGCGCTTGCCGGTACCATAGGCGCCGCCGGTCCAGCCGGTGTTGACCAGGAACACCTTGCTGCCGAACTCGTCCATCCGCTTCATCAGCAGCTCGGCGTAAACGCCTGCCGGACGCGGGAAGAACGGTGCGCCGAAGCAGGTGGAGAAGGTGGATTTCAGCTTGGAGGAGGAGCCCATCTCGGTGGAGCCCACCAGCGCGGTGTAGCCGCTGAGGAAGTGGTACGCCGCCGCTTCCTTGCTGAGGATGGACACGGGCGGCAGCACGCCGGTCATGTCGCAGGTCAGGAACACAATGTGGGACGGCTCGCCGGCACGGTTCTCCAGAACGCGCTTCTCAACGTGTTCCAGCGGGTAGGCGCAGCGGGAGTTTTCGGTCAGGGAGACGTCGGTGTAATCCGGCTCGCGGGTTTCCTCGTCGATGGTGACGTTCTCGACGATGGCACCGAAGCGGATGGCGTCCCAGATGATCGGCTCGTTCTTCTGGCTCAGGTCGATGCACTTGGCGTAGCAGCCGCCTTCGATGTTGAAGACCGTGCCCGGGCCCCAGCCGTGTTCGTCGTCGCCGATCAGGAAGCGCTCAGGATCGGCGGACAGGGTGGTCTTGCCGGTGCCGGACAGGCCGAAGAACAGGCAGGTCTCGCCATTCTCGCCAACGTTGGCGGAGCAGTGCATCGGCAGTACGTCTTTTTCCGGCAGCAGGAAGTTCTGTACCGAGAACATCGCTTTCTTCATTTCACCAGCGTAGCGCATGCCGGCCAGCAGCACCTTGCGCTTGGCGAAGTTGATGATCACGCAGCCATCGCTGTTGGTGCCATCACGCTCCGGATCACACTGGAAGCCGGCGGCGTTGAGGATCTGCCACTCCTGCTTGTCGGCCTGGTTGTAACTCTCCGGGCGGATGAACAGGTTGCGGCCAAACAGGTTCTGCCAGGCGGTTTCGGTGGTCATGCGAACCGGCAGGTAGTGCTCGGGGTCGGAGCCGACGTGAACGTGAGACAGGAACTGGTCCTTCTCGGCGATGTAGGCTTCCACGCGGTCCCAGAGGGCGTCGAACTTGTCGGCGTCGAACGGGCGGTTGATGGGGCCCCAGTGGATCGCGTCCGCGGTGCTGGGCTCCTCAACAATGAAGCGGTCCATGGGAGAACGGCCAGTACGCTTGCCGGTCTTGACCACCAGTGAACCATTGGCCGCCAGTTGGCCTTCGCCTCTTTCCAGTGCCAGCTCGACCAGTCGTGCTGCGCTCAGATCAGTATAAGTGTTGCTCACTTCGACCTCGCCCTCGGGGTGTCTTCGTGATCACTCGGAATACCGGTCTGCACGCTGTGCCTGCCCCCGGAAGACCGGGGTGGGGTTGACGGAATTCTGAGCAATCGGGTCAATTCAGGCGCGCTATTATGCCAGAGACGCCAGTAAAAAACGACTGCCCGGAAAGCCGCGCCAGACGCGGGCTCCGGGCCAATCGGTCGGGCCGGCTTGCGAAAACGCGAATCATTTCACAGGCCGGTCCGGAACGCGTGGTCAGTGCAGGGAATGACCGGTAAACAGGTGATCGATGTCGTTACGGTTGTAACTGTAATGGGCGTGACAGAACTGGCAGTCCATATCGATACTGCCCTGTTCTTCGAGGATGCTGTAGCACTCGTCGGCGCCGATGGAGCGCAGGGCCTCCAGGGTGCGTTCACGGGAGCAGCTGCAGCGGAAGGCGACCGGCTCGGCGTCAAAGATGCGCACTTCCTCTTCGTGGAACAGCCGGGTCAGCATGGTTTCACTGTCCAGCTCCAGCATTTCTTCGCTGGTGGTGGTGGCGGCCAGCTGGCTGATGCGTTCCCACAGCTCCTGGTCTTCAGGGCTGCTGCCGGGCAGGCGCTGCAGCAGCAGGCCGGCACTGCGCTGGTCATCGGCAAACAGGAACAGGCGGGTATCGATCTGCTCCGAGCGCTGGAAGTAGTCCTCCAGGCAGCCGGCCAGGGTGTCCTGTTCCCGCGGTACCACGCCCTGGTAGCGCTGACCCTGCTGTGGAGTGATGGTGATGGCCATGCGGCCTTCGCCCAACAGGGCGTTGAGGCCGGTTTCCGCCGCCGCCGGGGCGCTGTAGCGGGCCAGGCCACGGACATGGCGATCGTGGCTGCACTCGGTCATCAGGGTGCTCAGCGGGCCTTCGCCCTGGGCCTGCAGCGACAGCGTGCCCTCGAATTTCAGGGTGCTGCTCATCAGTACGCTGGCGACCAGGGATTCACCCAGCAGTTGCCGCACGGTGGGCGGGTAGGGCGCCTGGCTGGCGGCTTCGCGGAAGCTGTCGGAGAGCTGGACCCAGGCTCCCCGGATCTCGCTGTGTTCAAAGATAAAGCGCTGGAACTGGTCCTGGGACGCCATGGTATGTCTCCTGGTACGGCCAAGCCGAGGTTGAACGTTGGGGAAGGCGGATCAGAGCCCGTTCTGTTCCCGGAATCGCTGGATGTCGCGACGGTCTTTCTTGGACGGCCTCCGTGCCGGTGGCAATTGCGCGGCCTGCAGGGTCTTGCGCTGCCAGGCCATGTCCTCCCGTCGTTTGATGCTGTCGTCGGTCTCGTGGTAGAGCTTCTGGGCCTCAGGGGCGCCGCGCCGGCGATCGCTGATGTCGTCCACGATCACGATGCGTTCCTGCCAGCCCTGGCGAAGGGTGACCTGGGCACCGGTTTCCACCAGTTTGCCCGGTTTGCAGCGCTGGTTGTTGTAATGCACCTTGCCGCCTTCAATGGCGTCCTTGGCGATGGATCGGGTCTTGTAGAACCGGGCTGCCCACAGCCATTTGTCGAGCCGGACCCGGGATTCGGTCTGGTTGCTGTCGCTCATGTCTCCCACCTGACGAGTCTATGCCCACATTATAACGGCATCAGTCGCCGGATGGCACCGAGCCCGATGGGCAGGCGCAACGGGGGCTCAGGCCGGATTTCCGGCATGTCCCTGACGCTGGCGGCGCAGTTCCGGCAGCACTTCGTCGAAGTGGTGGATGCCTGGCAGGTGCGGGTGTCGCTCCCGATGGGGCTGGCGGCTGTCGGGCGCGAGGATGGCGAGACACTGGCCGATGCCGGCGGCATTGGCGCTTTCCAGCACCGGGAAGCTGTCGTCCAGCATCATGGCGCGGTCGGCCTGGTAGTGTGTGGTCTGGGCCAGGTCCCGCCAGAAACTCGGGTCTTCCTTGGGCTTGCCAAGCTGGTGGCTGGAGACGATGTGATCCACCTTCTTGTCCAGACCGGTGCGGCTCAGCTTCAGCGCCAGCGGATCGGGGTGGCAGTTGGTGACGATCACCGTGCGCAGTCCACTTTGGCGGGCGGTCTCGAGAAACTCCTCGACGTGGGGGCGGTAGGCAATGCGGTCACCGACTTCCGCCTTGAGGGCGTTGACGTCCAGCTGCAGCCGCTCACTCCAGTAATCGGTGCAGTACCAGTTTAGCGACCCTCGTTCGGCCTGGATCATCGGCAGGATGTGGTCCCGGGCCTGGTCCGGGCTGAGCTGGTATTGCTGGGCGTAGCGCGCGGGCAGGTGCTCAAGCCAGAAGTGGTTGTCGTAATGGAGGTCCAGCAGGGTACCGTCCATGTCCAGCAGCAGGGTGTCGAGGGTTGACCAGTTCAGCATGGGAAATCACAGCCTGAGGAATTCACCCTCAGGCTGACGCAGAACCGCAGCGGGTGCAACCGTGGAAAACGCGGAGATAGCCCGGTATTGCTAACCGGAGATTCCTTAGCGTTCGTCCGGGTTGACCGGCTCTTGCAGGCGGCCGTTTTGGGTACAGCCGAGGCAGCGTACAAAGGTGGCCTTGGCCGGGCCCAGAACCAGCACCTCGCCGGCTTCGCTGGCGTTGCCGCCCAGCAGCGAGAACGGCAGCGACACCACATACACCGCCGCGCCAACCACCGTGGTGGCCAGCAGTACCGGCCGCGCCACCAGGGCGTCTACGGTCATGGCGGCGGCGCTGGGGGACTCGTCCACGGTGCGGGCGTGGCCGCTGGTTGCGGACAGGCTGAGAATGGTGGCGGTGGCGACGGCAAGCAGGGATCGGGAAAGCCGGGTGGTCATGGTCGGTCTCCTTGGGGTTCGACGCGGCGCGCTCCGTATTGGCCCTGACGGCAAAGGGCGCGGCCCGGATTTCCTAACTATGGTCCAGATTGGTGAAAATTCAACCGCCCTGGCCATCGCTGACAGGCCATCACTGACAGCTCAACGCTGACAGCGCGGACAGTAGACGGTGGTGCGCTGGTTCATGCGGATTTCCTTCAATGGCCGCTGGCAGTGGTGGCAGGGTTCACCGCCGCGGCCGTACACCAGCAGCGACTGGGCAAAGTAGCCCGGCTTGCCGTCACTGTTGACGAAATCCCGCAGGGTGGTGCCGCCTGCGAGGATGGCGGCGCTGAGTGTCTCCCGGACCGCAGCCGCCAGTCGATGATAGCGGTCCAGGCTTATACGGCCGGCCGGTCGCTGGGGATGAATGCCGGCCTTGTACAACGCTTCGTTGGCGTAGATGTTGCCGACGCCCACGACCACGTGGTTGTCCATCAGCAGTGATTTGACCGGCGTCTTGCGACCCTGGGCCTGGCGTCGCAGGTAGGGGCCGGTGAACTCGGGGGGCAGTGGCTCCGGGCCCAGGCTGGCGAGCAGCGGATGGCTCTCCGGCTCGGTGCTCCACAGCCAGCAGCCGAACCGGCGTGGGTCGTTGTAGCGCAGCCGGACGCCCGAATCGAGCCGCAGTTCGACATGATCGTGGGTTTGTGGCGGACTGTCGTCGGTGATCACCCGCAGGCTGCCGGACATTCCCAGATGCACGATCACGGTGCCGTCACCAATCCGAAGCAGCAAGTACTTGGCGCGTCGTTCAACGGCGTTGATTCGCTGCCGTTGCAGCTGTTCCGCCAGGTCCGTCGGTACTGGCCAACGCAGGCTGGGGTTGCGCACAATGACCTCCTCAACGGTGGCCTGTTCGCAGAACGGGGCGATGCCCTGGCGGGTGGTTTCAACTTCCGGCAGTTCCGGCACGATGGTACTCCTGGGTGGATCGGAACCCTGATTGTGGGAGCCGGTAACGGAATGTCAACGGCCTGTCTGGGCGGGATTCCGGCGTTGTGTCATTGGCTTGCCGCGGGGTGAAGAGCGGGGGCCGCGGGCTGCGGTAAAAAGACGTTGAAAATGGATGCAAAAGGTAACTTTCCGACAACGCAACTCGCTTGTTTGGCGTACACCCGTAAGCTACAGTAGCGGCACTTGTCCCATTTGCGGGCCTGACTCCTGAGAACAGCCCCTGGCAACAAACCCAATACAATAATCGGCGCTGCCCGGCGCCATCGTGATCCCCCCGAGGAATTCTGGTATGTGGTACAACGGTCTCCTTGACCTGTCGGTGATGCAACTGGTGCTGGTTGCACTGGCCCTGACGCACGTCACCATCGTCAGCGTCACGCTCTATCTGCACCGCCATTCGGCGCATAACGCCCTGGATCTGCATCCGGCGCTGGCTCACTTTTTCCGCTTCTGGCTGTGGATGACCACCGGCCAGAACACCAAGGAATGGACCGCCATCCATCGCAAGCACCACGCCAAGTGCGAGACGGAGGAAGATCCCCACAGCCCGGTGGTTCGCGGTATCCGCAAAGTGCTGCTCGAAGGTGCCGAACTCTACGCCGAGGCTGCTACCCCGGAAACCCTGGAGCGTTATGGTCAGCGGACGCCGGAAGACTGGATTGAGCGTAATGTCTACACCCGCCACAAGATGCTTGGTGTGGCGTTGATGGCGGCTCTTGATCTGCTGCTGTTTGGCGTTCACGGGATCTGGATCTGGGCGGTACAGATGATGTGGATTCCGGTGTGGGCCGCTGGCGTGGTGAACGGTATTGGCCACTACATCGGTTACCGCAACTTCGAGTGTGCCGACAACGCCCGCAACATTTCCCCGCTGGGGCTGTTGATCGGTGGCGAAGAGCTGCACAACAACCACCACACCTACCCCAATTCCGCCAAGCTGTCCCGGCGCTGGTATGAGGTGGACATCGGCTGGGGCTACATTCGTCTGTTCCAGTTGTTCGGCTTGGCCAAGCCCAAGGGCGTGCGTCCCATCGTGCACTACGTGCCGGGCAAGCAGGATGTGGATGTGGAGACCGTGCAGGCGATTGCCAACAACCGTTTCGACATCATGCGTCAGTACCGCAAGCGGGTGATGGAGCCGGTGTTGCGTCAGCAGCGGACGCTGATGGAAGACGAGATCAAGCCCCGCTACCGCAAGCTCCGTCAGCTGCTGTCACGGGAGGTCAGCCTGATTGAGCCCCGCGAGCAGGCCCAGCTGGATTCGGTGCTGGAGAGCAACCCGGTGCTGCGGCAGATCTACGACAAGAGTCAGGAACTGCAGGCCCTGTGGCGTCGCCGTGGCGTTAAACCGCAGGAAAAGATGCAGGCCCTGATGGAGTGGTGTCGCGAGGCGGAAGCCAGCGGTATCCGCTACCTGGAGGAGTTTGCCACTCACCTCAAGGCTTACTCCTTACGCCCGGCTGCGTAAGCGCTTACTGTTAGTCCGACGACGCCCCGCTTGGGGCGTCGTTGCGTTCACCCACCCGGAACAGGTTGTAGCTCACCTGGCCGGCGCTCTTCTGCCGGTGTAGCTGCCAATGCGGCGGTGTTGCAGGTACCGCGCCATCACTTTCGTGCTCAACATAGACCCAACTGCCGGTGTGCAGCCAGCCGTCGCCGGCCAGCGCCGGGTAGAGGTTGTCGAGCCAGTTCTGGCGGAAGGGCGGGTCCATGAATACGATGTCGAACGGTTGCGCCGGTGGCGTGGCCAGGAAACGCTCGACCGACTGGGTTTCCACCCGGCCACGGCGGCACTCGAGCAGGCGCAGGTTATCCCGCAAAGCCTGGGTGAGGGCGCTGGTGTGGTCCACGAAGGTGACCTCGGCGGCCCCCCGGGACAGCGCCTCCAGCCCCAGAACGCCGCTGCCGGCAAACAGGTCCAGGCAACGGCTGCCCGCCAGGTGAAACGACAGCCAGTTGAACAGGGTCTCTCGGGTGCGGGCCGGCGTGGGACGCACCCCGCCGGCATCCGGGAACCGCAGCTTGCGGCTGCGCCAGTCGCCGCCGATGATGCGCAGTTCCCCGCTGCTGGCGCGGGATGGTTGTTTGGCGGGGCGTTTGCGGGGCATGGCGGTTCCGTGGTGTAAGCGTCGGCGCCTATGGTAGCCGAAAGCGGCAGGCCACCAAAGGGCGGGTTTGGACGCCGCCAGCCCCTGCCGCTAGAATGGTCGCTTTCCTTTTGGGGCGCCCGGCGACCCGGGACGTTCCCGCCCATTCCAGACTGATGGTAAGACTATGACGGCAGAGTGGATTTCAATCGGCCTGTTGGCCCTCCTTGTGTTGTTGTTCGTTGGCGATCTGGCGGCGAACCGCCGACGGGTGCCCCGCCCGGAGCCGGTACCCCAGCGCAAGCCGGAGGCCACAGCGGGCGCCGCGCCACAGCCGTTGCCAACAGCAGCCGCACGGGATCAGGCCCCGGCGGCTGAAGCGCCTGCTGCCACACCGGCCGAGCCCGCCGCGGCGCCTGACGTTGTCACCCCGGAAACGGTGCCGGAGCCTGCTCCAGAGCCAGAGCCAGAGCCAGAGCCAGAGCCAGAGCCAGAGCCAGAGCCAGAGCCAGAGCCAGAGCCAGAGCCAGAGCCAGAGCCAGAGCCAGAGCCGCAGCTCAGCGTTTTTGAGCGACTTCGTAAGGGGCTGGGCAAGACCCGCGCCAACCTGACGTCCGGTCTGGCCGACCTGTTTTCGGTGGGCAAGCAGATCGACGAGGATCTGCTGGAAGAAATTGAAACCACGCTGCTGATGGCGGATGTCGGGGTGACCGCCACCTCCGAGATCATTGAGACTCTTACCGACAAGCTTGAGCGCAACCAGCTCAAGGACGGTGCGGCCCTGCGCAGTGCCCTGCGGGAGCAGCTCCACGGCCTGCTGGCGGATGTGACCAAGCCACTGCAAGTGGACGCCGGCAAGAAGCCGTACGTCATCCTGATGGTTGGGGTGAACGGGGTGGGCAAAACCACCACCATCGGCAAGCTGGCCAAGCATTTCCAGCGTGACGGCAAGTCGGTCCTGCTGGCGGCGGGGGATACCTTCCGGGCCGCGGCGGTGGAGCAGCTGCAGGTCTGGGGCGAGCGCAACCAGGTGCCGGTGGTGGCCCAGCACACCGGGGCGGACAGTGCGTCGGTGATCTACGATGCCGTGCAGTCAGCCCAGTCCCGGGGTGTCGACGTGGTGATTGCCGACACCGCCGGACGTCTGCAGAACAAGGACAACCTGATGAGCGAGCTGGAAAAAGTGGTTCGCGTCATGAAGAAGCTGGACGACAGTGCGCCCCACGAGGTGATGCTGGTGCTGGATGCCGGAACCGGCCAGAACGCCCTCAGCCAGGCGACAGTGTTCCAGCAGGCGGTGGGAGTCAGCGGTGTTACCCTGACCAAGCTGGATGGCACCGCCAAGGGCGGCATCGTCTTTGCCATTGCCCGTCAGCTGCAGTTGCCGATCCGTTACATCGGGGTGGGTGAGCAGGTGGATGACCTGCGCAGCTTCGATGCGGAAACCTTTGTCGACGCGTTGTTCGAAGAGTAATTCGCCACGACCGTCGTCTCCTGTCACTGACTGGGTAGTCCGAAGCCATGATCGAGTTTCAGCAGGTCAGTAAACGCTACGACAGCGACCATACGGCCCTGAAACAGGTGAACTTTCACCTGTCCCGGGGCGAGCTGGCCTTTCTCACGGGCCATTCCGGTGCCGGCAAGAGCACCCTGCTCAAGCTGATCATGCTGATGGAGCGGCCGTCCGCCGGCCAGGTGGTGGTGGGCGGTCAGGTTCTCAACACCCTGCCCCGGCGCCAGGTGCCCTACATCCGCCGTCACATCGGTGTGGTGTTCCAGAATCACCAGCTGCTGTTCGACCGCACCGTGTTCGACAACGTCGCCATGCCGCTGGAAGTGATGGGCGTGCCGGCCGGGGATATCGGTCGGCGGGTGCGGGCGGCACTGGACAAGGTGGGCCTGCTCAACAAGGAACGGATGAACCCGATGCAGCTGTCCGGTGGTGAGCAACAGCGGGTGGGCATTGCCCGGGCGGTGGTGAACAAGCCGCCGTTGCTGTTGGCGGATGAGCCCACCGGTAACCTGGACCCCGAGCTCTCGGCCGACATCATGCACCTGTTCGAACAGTTCAGTCAGGTTGGGGTAACGGTGCTGATTGCCAGTCACGACATCGCCCTGATCGATGCCATGGGACGCCGCACCCTGACTCTGGAGCAGGGACGGCTGGTCACCTCGGACGCGGCCATGGAGTCTGCCGATGGCCACTGAACCCCGTCGTAGCCGTCCCGAACGCGGTCGCGGTGCCGCCCGTGCCCGCAGCGAAAGCCGCTCGGCGGCGGAAAGTTACTTTGCCCATCACCGTAAGGTGGCCTCGGACAGTGCCCGGCGCCTGCTGCGGACCCCGGTGGCCAGCCTGATGACCTGGCTGGTGATGGGCGTAGCGCTGGCGCTGCCGGTGGGGTTGTTACTGCTGCTGGGTAGCCTGCAGGGGGTCAGTGCCGGCTGGGAGAGCAGTGCGCGGCTGACCGCCTACCTGGAGGACGGCTTGTCCCTGGCCCAGGCTGAGCAACTGCAACTGGAAGTGGGCAGTCGCGGTGATGTCGACGACGTCGAGCTGATAGGCCGGGAGCAGGCGCTGGCGGAGTTCCGCGACAGCTCAGGTCTCAGCGACGCCCTGGATTACCTCGATACCAACCCGTTGCCGCACACGCTACTGGTGACGCCACCGGAAAGCGACCGTACGGCCGCCGGGGTGGAGCGCTTGGCGGCGGAGCTGAAAGCGCTGGCAGGGGTCGCCCAGGTACAGGTGGATCTGGGCTGGCTACAGCGGCTCAATGGGATGACGGAACTGCTGGCCCGGGGTGTCTGGGTGCTGGCGATGCTGTTGGGCGCGGCCGTAGTGCTGGTGATTGGCAACACAATTCGTCTCGCCATTGAGAATCGGCGTGATGAAATCCTGGTGGCCAAGCTGGTGGGGGGGACCGATGCCTTTGTTCGCCGGCCGTTTCTGTACACTGGCGTCTGGTTTGGGCTGGGCGGTGGCCTGGTGGCCTGGGTGCTGCTGCAGTTGTCGCTGTGGTGGCTCAGTGGCCCGATTGAGCGGCTGGCCGGATTGTATCGCAGCAATTTTGAGCTGACCGGTCTATCCTTCGAAGGCGCCCTGGGGTTGTTGTTGGTGGCCATGGTGCTGGGCTGGTTGGGGGCCTGGGTGGCGGTCAAGCGCCATCTCGATGCCATTGAGCCGGGTATGCCCTCCGGTGCCGGCTGAGCATGGCCTGCGCCGGGTAAGGGCGACTACCGGCAAGTGCCTGAAATCCGGTCCAAAGATACCGGCGGGGGTGACTGGTTGATGGACAATGGTCGAACCGGTGTTGTGGAAACACCGTATGTCGGAATCGGCGCTGTCACAGTAGTTTCAAATCGTCGCTGATGTCCCTGGAATATCTAACAGTTTGTTTATAAACGGTTAATGTTGGCGTAAAGGGAACTTTGAGCGCTCTTGGCGGTCAAAACATTAGTTGCTATATTTGCAAGTCCCTAAGTAGGAGGGCAAGCATGGGTACAAGTTTACAGTTGGCTGACAAACTGGTTCCGGGAGTCAATCTCGACGCCTATATCCAGGCCGCGAGCCGGATTCCGGTGCTTACAGTCGATGAAGAGCGCGACCTTGCCGAACGCCTGCATTTTGACGGTGATGTCGATGCTGCCCGGCAGCTGGTGCTGTCACATCTGCGTTTTGTCATTCACATCGCCCGCAGCTATTCCGGCTACGGTCTGCCGCAGGCCGACCTGATCCAGGAAGGCAACGTCGGGCTGATGAAGGCGGTTAAGCGCTTCAACCCCGAATACGGTGTTCGGCTGGTGTCGTTTGCCGTGCACTGGATCAAGGCCGAGATCCACGAATACATCCTGCGCAACTGGCGCATCGTCAAGGTGGCGACCACCAAGGCCCAGCGCAAGCTGTTCTTTAACCTGCGCAGCCAGAAGAAGCGTCTGGCCTGGCTCAACCACGACGAGCTGCAGGCTGTGGCCAGCGATCTCGGAGTTGAACCCCATGTCGTGAGGGAAATGGAAGGGCGTCTGGCCTCTCAGGACACCTCCTTCGATGGCCCTATGGACGATGACGACGACAGCAGCTATCAGGCTCCGGCCTACTATCTGGAGGATCGTCGCGCTGACCCGGCCACCCTGCTGGAACAGTCTGACTGGACCGAGGACTCCAACAGCCGCCTGATGCACGCGCTGGAGTCCCTGGATGAACGCAGCCAGGACATCCTGCGGGAACGCTGGCTGTCGGACAGCAAGTCCACGCTCCATGAGCTGGCGGCGAAGTACGGCGTGTCCGCCGAGCGTATCCGCCAGCTGGAGAAAAACGCGATGAAGAAAATTCGCGTGCAGATGAGCGAAGCCGCCTGATCGGGGGCGCCGCTCACACCGTTGTTACCAGCGCCACCGGGTTTTGCGACCCGGTGGCGTTTTTGTATCTGCCATTCACCGCCGCCCGGAGTTTCCCGTCATGACACAACCCACCGTTGCTTTTCTCGGCATTGGCCTGATGGGGGCGCCGATGACCCGCAACCTGCTGGCGGCGGGGTTCGCCATGCGATTGTGGAACCGCACAGTCAGCAAGTGTGAGCCCTTCGCGGAAGCGGCGCACATCGCTGCCACGCCTGCTGAGGCGGTGGCTGGCGCGGATGTGGTGGTGACCATGCTGGAGAACGGCGATGTGGTGGAGGCGGTGCTGTTGGCGCCGGACGTGTTGGCGGCGTTGGCGCCGGGCGCCCTGGTGATTGATATGAGTTCCATTGCCCCGGCCCAGGCCCGGGACCATGGCGCTCGCCTGCAGGAGAGGGGCATTCGTTATCTGGACGCGCCGGTGTCCGGGGGAACCCGGGGTGCGGAGGCTGGCGAGCTCAGCATTATGGCCGGTGGCGAGGCCGCGGTGCTGGCGGAGGCCTCAGCAGTGCTTTCGGCACTGGGTTCGGTGACCCACATTGGTCCGGTCGGGGCCGGGCAGCTGGCGAAGCTGGCGAATCAGGCGATTGTTGGCATTACCATCGGTGCGGTGTCCGAGGCTTTGTTGCTGGCCGCCGGTGGCGGAGCCGATCCCGCGGCCGTGCGCCAGGCGCTGCTGGGCGGTTTCGCCCACAGCCGGATACTGGATCAGCATGGCTTGCGGATGATTGAGCGCGACTTTGAGCCCGGGGCGCCAGCGCGTATCCAGCTCAAGGACCTGCGGATGATCCTCGACGAGGCCCGGGCCCAGGGACTGACCCTGCCGCTGGCACAGCAAGTGCACAACAGTTACCAGTCGCTGCTGGCCAATGGCCACAGCGAAGTGGATCACAGTGGCCTGCTGCTGGAGCTGGAACACCTCAACGGCTCTCGCCTAGGAGCCGTTGGCCCCGGTCCTGCCTGGTCCGGTTCTGGATCAAGGGAGTAACGAGATGCCCCGTTTTGCTGCCAACCTCACCCTGCTGTTCAACGAAGTGCCGTTTCCTGAGCGCTTTGCCGCCGCCCGCCAGGCCGGGTTCGAGGGAGTCGAATTCCTGTTTCCTTACCCCTGGCGCCGGCAGCAGCTGCGCCAATGGCTCCACGATCAGGGGCTGACCCAGGCGCTGTTCAACCTGCCGCCCGGTGACTGGGACGCCGGGGAGCGCGGCATTGCCTGCCTGCCGGGGCGGGTGGATGAGTTCCGTCGCGGTGTCGAGCAGGCGATCGGTTACGCCCAGGCGCTTGGCTGCGAGCGGGTAAACTGTCTGGCGGGCCTGGCGCCGGTCGGGGTGGCGGAAGCGGAAGTGTGGGACACCCTGGTGCGCAACGTCGACTGGGCCAATCAGCAGCTGGCGCGGGAAGGCATCACGCTGTGCGTGGAGGCCATCAACTCCCGGGTCGACATGCCCGGTTTTGTGCTGGACACTTCGGCGCGGGCGCTGCGGCTGATCGCTGAGGTGGCTTCCGACAACCTGAAGCTGCAATACGACCTCTACCATATGCAGATTATGGAGGGGGACCTGATCCGCACGCTGGAACGCTGCCTGCCGCAGGTGGGGCATATCCAGTTCGCCGACAACCCCGGACGGCACCAGCCGGGCACCGGGGAGATCCACTTCCCGGCGATCTTCCGGGCCCTAGACCGGATGGGCTATACCGGCTGGGTCAGCGCCGAATACCGCCCGTCTGGGCGTACTGAGGAGTCCCTGGCCTGGCTGGCCCGGGCCCGGAATTAAGCGGGCTGTGACCGTCGCCAATGGCGACACCCTCTTACAAGATCGTAACTGGTTGTCATTGAGGCAAGACCGTAACCTGTTTTTATGATTTTCCAAGAACCTGGAGGCTTTTGAGTGAAAGCGCTGGTAATTGAAGACGATCAGGACGTCGCAAGCTATCTGATCAAGGGACTGAAAGAGTCAGACTTCGTGGTGGACCACGCGGCGGATGGCAAGGAAGGCATGATGATGGCGGCCAGCGAAGACTATGACATCATGATCGTCGACCGCATGCTGCCGGGGATGGATGGTCTGTCGATCATCAAGACGGTTCGCGCCACCGGTAACCAGGTTCCGGTGCTGATCCTCAGTGCCCTGGGCGATGTGGATGACCGAGTCGAAGGCCTGCGTGGTGGCGGTGACGATTACCTCACCAAGCCCTTCTCGTTCACCGAGCTGCTGGCCCGGATCGAGTCCCTGGTACGGCGTAACCGCCAGGCCGCCGAGACTGAAACCGTGCTGCGGGTGGCGGATCTGGAAATGGACCTGCTGGCGCGGACGGTGAAGCGGGCCGGCCAGAACATCGATGTCCAGCCGCGGGAGTTTCGGCTGCTGGAGTATCTGATGCGCAACGCCGGCCAGGTGGTGACCCGCACCATGCTGCTGGAAAAAGTCTGGGACTATCATTTTGATCCCCAGACCAATGTCATCGACGTTCACATCAGTCGCCTGCGGGCCAAGATAGACAAGGAATTCGACACTCCGCTGTTGCAGACTGTCCGGGGTGCCGGATACATGCTTCGTGAAACTGCTTAGTCAGCTCCGCACATCCACCTTTCAGCTCGCCCTGCTGTACATGGTGGTGTTCGCCACATCAGTCTTTCTGTTGTTGGCGTTCATCTACTGGCGTACGGCGGGATTTATGGCCGCCCAGACCGACGAGACCATTGAAGCGGAAATCGCCGGTCTGGCGGAGCAGTACCGCGGTCGCGGCATCAACGGCCTGATCACCATCATTCGGGAGCGGGTGGCACGGGACCCCAACGGCAAGTCCCTCTACCTCGTGACCACCGAAGATTACATGAAGCTGGCCGGCAACCTCGCCACCTGGCCGGAAGGTAGCCAGTCGCAGAGCGGCTGGATCAATTTCACCCTCAATGGTTCGGTTGGCTGGCAGGGTCCGCCAAGGCTGGCTCGTGCCCGAATCTTTGAGGTCCAGGGCGGGTTGCGGCTGCTGGTGGGTCGGGACGTGGACGACCTGTCCGCACTCAAACGGGTGATCGAAACGGCGATCAACTGGGGGATGGGGATTACCCTGGCCCTGGCGCTGCTCGGCGGTTTCATGATCAGTCGCAGCACCACGCGCCGGATTGAGGTGATCAACAACACCTCCCGCAAGATCATGAACGGTCACCTGTCCCAGCGAATACCCACCCGGGGCACCGACGACGACTTTGATCAGTTGGCGGAAAACCTCAACCAGATGTTGGATCGCATCGTGTACCTGATGGAAGGTATTCGGCATGTCTCCGACAGCATCGCCCACGATCTGCGAACCCCGCTGACCCGTCTGCGTAACCAGCTGGAGACCACCCTGATGGCGGTGGACAACGACGAGGCCCGGGAACAGGCCGGCCGGGCGGTGGCGGAAGCGGATCAGTTGCTGTCGACGTTCAACGCGCTGCTGCGCATTGCCCGCCTCGAGACCCGTGGCAATACCGCCGACATGAAACCGGTGTCGCTGGGGTTGCTGGTTACCGATGCCTGTGAGCTTTACGAGGCGGTGGCGGAAGACAAGCAGCAGGATTTCCAGCAGTCCCTGGATAACGAGGCGATGATCGATGGCGACCGGGACCTGCTGTTCCAGATGGTCAGCAACCTGATCGACAACGCCATCAAGTATACGCCGGAGCAGGGTGGTATTCGGGTGTCGGTGTACCGGGACCGGGACTACGTGGTGTTTGAGGTCAGTGACAGCGGCATCGGTATTCCCGATGACGAGAAGAAGAACGTGTTCCAGCGCTTTTACCGGGTGGGCAAGAGCCGGTCATTGCCTGGCAATGGGTTGGGGCTGAGTCTGGTGAGTGCGGTGGCGGAGATCCATCAGGGCCAGATTCTGCTCAGCGACAGCCATCCAGGCGAAGAGCGTCCGGGGCTGACCGTCACTATCCAGTTGCCGGCCTACCGCAAACAGAACCGGCGCCAGAAAGCGGGCCAGGGCAAAGGCGATAACGACGAGACCACTGCCGACGCGACCGAACTCTCCTCCGCAGAGTAGTTAAGCAAGAGTAGTTAAGCAGAGGCTGCTTGGGTCGCGTCGGCGGCCGGGCTTTTAGCCGCGCAGGCTGCCCCGTAGTTCGTCCAGGCGCGAGCGCAGTGGCCCGATCACCGATTCCGCACGGGTTTCCACCTGATGGCGCAGGCCTTCCAGCTGCGACCGGCGACGGTCAATGCGGGCCTGAATGCTGTCCCACTCGCCTTCCAGGTGTTTCTGTTCGTTCATGACAAACGCCGCCAGGTTGTGGCGGTTGACCTTACCGGTGATGCCCAGTTGGTCCAACTGATAGCCCAGGTGATCCAGGCCGGTGAGTGCGGTGTCGAGCAGTTGCTTGGTGTTCATGGCAATCTTCCGAAACGTGGCTAATAAGGATTGTGGCCAAACCTACTGGCTATTTTTAGGATGCACAACCTAATTTCGGTCTGTCGGAAACGTAATGGCCTGGCCACCCTGCAGTAATTGTCAATCCGTACAGTAGAAGGTGTAGTTAGGAGCCTCTGGCTCACTCCGAACCGTCTCTGCACGCTCTGAGGGCTGTAGCTGCAAGGCGCGGTTCGCAGCCAATGGCCGTAGCCCTTGGCAAGGGCCGCAACGCCGCAGATGCAGTCCTCAGAGCGCGCCCTTCGGGGCTTTCAGAGCGATCCACACCCGGCGTTGCGACGCTTTGAAAGGCGGCCAGCCTGTCTGCATCGTCGCGCCTTGAGTGTGAACCGCTCTGAAAGCCAGAGATGATTCGGAGTGAGTCAGAGGCTCCTTGGAGTCTCCGCAAGGCTCAGGCATGTGCCCTTCCGCAGATGGGCGCATTGACCCTCCAGCACAGCGCTAGCCTTCGCCCCGTCCTTACGGGGCTTTTTTATAGTGTTCGTACTCAATGGCGTTGATGACCCAGTAGGCCGGGCCCTGGGGAGTATTCACCTCGACCTCGTCGTCCACCCGTTTTTTCAGTAACGCCCGGGCCATCGGTGTGTCGATGGAAATGTAGTCCTTGCGATCGAAGATCTCATCATAACCAACAATGCGGAAACGCTTGGTCTCGCCCTCTTCGTTTTCAATCTCCACCCAGGCGCCGAAGAACACCTGGCCCTCCTGCTCCGGGGCGGCATCCACGACTGTCAGCTCCGCCAGAACCCGTCGCAGGTAGCGCACCCGGCGGTCGATCTGTCGCAGCAGCTTCTTGTTGTACTGGTAATCGGCGTTTTCGCTGCGATCGCCCAGGCTGGCCGCCCACTGCACCTTGCGGGTGATCTCGGGACGATGCTCGCGCCAGAGGTAATCCAGCTCTTTTTTCAGGGCTTCAAAGCCATCACGGGTAATGAGTTTTGCGCGCATGGTGTGAGTCGTCGTTGGTGACTGTCTGTGTGGGCGAGTGTATCAGAGCGATGGATGACCGTAAGACCCTGTGGATTTCAGGGGCAATGCAACGATTGGTGAAATTTTGGCCTGATCGGACCCGTGAATGGGGTCACAGAATTGGCGAACTCTCCATCGGGTTGCTTTAATTGCCGATAAACTGTTCAAAAATTGTCACTAGTCGTCACTACGAGACGCTGGCTACTGGCCTCCACACTTGGGGTATCACACCCATGGTTGCCGGTGCGACCGTGCAAGGGGTAGCGTTAACCGTCGCCAAAGCCAGCAGTCACGAAAGCTGCGAAGAAAACAAGGAAAACAAAGAGATGGAAAGCATGAACCGATCAACCGTGTTGGTCCTGTTCACGCTGGCGGGGCTGTATTCAGCCGGCACCTACGCTCAGGACGCCGCCCAGGAATCCGAAGACCCTTTCGGTTACCGGGAGCGGTCTACCATGGACACGATTCCGTTCCAGTCACTGGAAGAGGAGTCGCTGGCCAACACCATCATTGAGGGCGGGCTGGAGGCTCCGGCGGCCGGTGTGCCGGTGGCGGAAACCGAAGAGGATTTCTATCTGGACCCGCTGGCGCTGCAGCCATCGGACAATCGGACCGATCTGGGGCGTTCGGAGATTCCGGTGGAGATTCGCTTCAGCAACCCGCGGGTGATTCCCGGGCAGGTGAATGGCAATACCTACTCCATCCAGCCATCCCCTGGTCGTACCTACAACACCTACGGCGCCAACGTTACCGCCCGCTGAAGGGCGGTCTGAGCTGGCGGCAGCCCTGACGACAGGAGCGCCGCCGGGCTGAGAGCGTTCAGGCGGCGGCCGTGGCGTCGTCCCGCTTGCCGAGTACGTCCTCGTAGAAGAACGTCAGGGCCTGCTTGGCCTGGTTCAGCCGTGCGCGGGACACTTCGATACGTTCGCCGAGATAGCTCAGGAACTGCTGGCGGTCATCCGCCTCCAGGGCTTCGATGTCTTTGAGGTCGTGAAACAGCACAAAGCGGGTAATCCAGTGCAGGTAGTTCTGCTCAGTCCGCTGGTTGAGCTGGTGCTGGCGGATCGCCAGGGATACGCGACTGAGCAGGCCCGGCTGGGCATGCTCCAACGCTTCGATCAGTTGCATGGTTCGTCTTCCACAAACATTGTTGTTGTTATGATCTCCGCATCGTATGACAAACGTTTGAAGGTGGCAAAAAACCTTCAAACGTTGTCGGGCTGCAGCGGTAGTTGCCCTTTTACTTCAGTTTAGCCCTGGTTCTTGAGTGCTTCCAGGCGATCGATATAGCGCTGCATGGCGTCGTCGGCTGACGTGCCCTTGAGCTTGGCCCAGGCGTCGTACTTGGCGCGGCCAACCACATCCAGCATGCCCGGGCGCTTGCCGCTGGCGTCGCCCTCGGTGGCCTGCTTGTAGAGGGCGTAGAAGTCCAGTTTCATTTCGTTGGACGGCTTGAAATCGCCTTCGGCGGTCTGGATGTAGTTGACCGCCTCGTCAAACTTGGCTTTCAGGTCGCTCATATTGGTTTCCTTGTGAGTAGGGAGGTTGTGGGTCTCGGGCTACGCGGCGTCGCGTTTCTTTCCTTCGACGAATGGGTTATTGTCCAGCGCTGAATTATAAGATAGCTGAACCCAAATATGGAGGGAACGCCATGGCGGCCGTCAACCGTCTTGCCTCAATTGTTAACCGGATCAACTCTTTGCCGGCCATCGCCCGTCCCCGGGCGCTGTCCCTGTTCTTTGGCAAGGCGGTGCCTTTCACGGGTACCACGGGCATCCGCATCCTCAGTCTCGACGCCAACCGCTGCGTCATCACTCTGGCCAACAAGCGTCGGGTACAGAACCACATCGGCGGTGTTCATGCTGTGGCCTCGCTGTTGCTGGCGGAGTCGGCCACCGGTTTTCTGGTGGGCATGAACGTGCCGGACGACAAAATACCGGTAATCAAGACGGTCCACGCCGAGTATACCAAGCGAGCGAAAGGCGACATGACCGTAGAGGCCTTTCTGACCGAAGAACAGAAGCAGCGTATCCGCGATGAGGACAAGGGCGAGACCGCCGTTGCTGTGCGTATCCACGACGCTGAAGCCAAGGAGCCGATCGAGGTCGAGATGATCTGGGCCTGGACGCCCAAGCGCCGTTAACGCCCTGGCGGGGTAACAGACAACGCAATCGACACAGGGAGGTGTCATGAACAATCGCAACCCGATCTGGTGGCTGCTGCTGTGGCTGCCGGTCTCGCTTTGGGCCCAGACGCCGCCACCGCTGCAACTAGCGGAGACCTACCAGGCCGGCGCATCGCTGTCGGGCTACTGGGTCAGTGAGAAACTCGACGGTGTTCGCGCCTACTGGGACGGCGAGCGGCTCTGGTCACGCCAGGGCCACCAATACCCGGCGCCGGCCTGGTTTGTGGAGGACTTTCCCGACGTGCCCCTGGACGGTGAGCTGTGGCTGGGCCGGGGCCGCTTCAGTGAGCTGTCCGCCGCCGTCCGGCGTTTCCAGCCGCGGCGACAGGAATGGCAGCGCATCCGCTATATGGTGTTTGACCTGCCGGCCAGCCGGCTCCCCTTCGGTCAGCGCCTGCAACGTTTACGGGCGCTGCTGACGCCTTCTCCCTCGCCCCATGTGGCATTGATCGACCAGCGCCCGGCCACCGACCACGATGCCCTGATGACCCGTCTCGATGAGGTGATTGCCGCCGGCGGTGAAGGGCTGATGCTGCATCACCGGGACAGTCGCTACCGGGCAGGGCGCAGCCAGGCGTTGCTGAAGGTGAAGCGCCACCGGGATGCCGAGGCGGTAGTGGTGGCGCACCTGCCAGGGCAGGGCAAGTACCAGGGAATGCTGGGTGCCTTGCTGGTGGAGCGTTCGGACGGTCGTCGGTTCCGCCTTGGTACCGGCTTCAGCGATGCCGAGCGGGCAGATCCTCCGGCCATCGGTGCGCTGGTGACCTACAAGTACTTCGGTCTGACGGCCACGGGGTTGCCCCGATTTGCCAGTTATCTGCGGGTGCGTCAGCCGGCGCCAACCGGGGCATCGGGACACTAGTCACGGCAGCTGGGTCAGGGCGTCTTCCAGCGCCAGGCGGATATCGCGGATTTCGTCCGGGTCCTGTCGTTCCAGTACCGCGTCGAACTGGTTCAGCCAGTGCATAATCTGGTCCCGGGTCTCACCCAGGGCCTGGGCATAGGCGCTCTCGAGCCGGGCCCGCAGGGTGCGGTTGGGCATGGTCTGACGGGGA
The DNA here is from genome assembly GCF_020546665.1 of Marinobacter sp. CA1. NCBI lineage: Bacteria > Pseudomonadati > Pseudomonadota > Gammaproteobacteria > Pseudomonadales > Marinobacteraceae > Marinobacter > Marinobacter sp. CA1. The sequence continues at coordinate 4,177,648 of NZ_CP071785.1, read as the reverse complement.
TGGATCTTGATCGCCTGGAGCCGTTCATGGGAGCGCGCCCGGTCGGCGTCGCTCAGCCCGTTGGGGCTGCGGTCGATCAGCTTGCTGGTCTGCGCACCGGTGGACTGCACGGTGACATCCACTTCCAGCAGGCCATCAATGTCGTAGCTGAAGCGCACGGTCACTGCCTCCTCACCCGCCGGTGCCTTTGGCACGCTGACCTCCAGCTCACCAATCCGGATATTGTCCGCCACCCGCGGCCGCTCGCCCTGGTAGATATCGATACGGATCTTCGACTGGTTGTCGTGGAGGGTGCGATAGCTGCTTTCCCGGGATGCGGGAATGGTGGTGTTGCGCTCGATGATCGGGGACATCAGGCCGCCAAGGTATTGATCCTCCACCGACATGGTGGTGCTGATGCCGAGGGTGTAGGGGCAGACATCGGTGAGGATGACCTCCCGCACCGCCGCATCCCGCAGGCGACAAGCGGCCTGGGCAGCGGCACCGAGGGCCACCACGGTGTCCGGGTCAAGGTGTCGGAGCGGCAGCTTGCCGAACAGCTGGGTCACCAGTTGCTGGATTTCCTTGAGCCGGGTGGCGCCGCCCACCAGCACCACGTGGTCGAGGGCGCCCGGGTCCAGTTTGGAGTCCCGCAGGGCCTGCTCAATCGGTTGCCGCAGCCGCTGCAGCAGTGGCGTCCAGGGGCCCTCGCGCTCCGGGAGCTGCCAGCGGTAGTCGCGATCCCGCCAGTGCCAGCGCAGTTCCCCGCGCTGCCCCGGTGGCTGGCACTTCAACTGTTCGGCCTGGGCGGTCAGCCGCGCCAATGCGGCCGGTTCAAGCTCGCTGTCTTTCAGTTCCCAGGTGGCCAGGCAGGCGTCGACGATGGCGCGGGTGAAGTCCTCGCCCCCAAGGTAGTTGTCGCCGGTGGAGGCGCACACTTCGATGATCGGGCCGTCGTACTCCAGCAGGGTGACGTCGAAGGTGCCACCGCCCAGGTCGAAGATCAGTGACAGCCGTTCTTCCTGGTCGTGCAGGCCATAGGCCATGGCGGCGGCCGTGGGCTCGTTGATCAGGCGCACCGCCTTGAGTCCGGCAAGCTCGGCGGCGAACGCAGTGTGTTTGCGTTGTTCGTCGCTGAAATAGGCGGGTACCGAGATCACCACCTCCTCGATGGCGTGCCCCAGGTGCTGTTCCGCATCCGCCTTCAGGCTTTTGAGGACCATTGCCGACAGTTCAGTGGGGGAATAGCGGTGGCCGTCTCCCAGCTCGTGCTGGTGGTCACTGCCGAGCAGGCGCTTGAACGCCACGGCGGTGCGATGGGGGTGGGAGATCCGACGGGCGGCCGCGGCCTCGCCGACCAGTAGCGTACCGTCGTCGTCCAGACTCACCGCCGAGGGGGTGGTGGTCTTGCCCAGACTGTTGGGGATCAGTTCGGCCTGACCGTCTTTCCAGACGGCAATCAGGCTGTTGGTGGTGCCCAGGTCGATGCCGATGGCCACGTCCGGGCGGACGGAGGGCTGCTCGCTCATAGTGTCAGGATTCCTGATAGAGGTGGTCCATTTGGGTCAGCCAGGGCTGCTCGTCGCGGGCCAGGGAATGCTTGGGCACGGCCGATCCCTTGAACAGCAGGATGATGATGGCAACCGGCGGTACGGCCACCAGCAGTACCAGATACACTGGCACCGCGAACCCAAGCCGGCGACCGTGTAGGCCGATGTCCCGCAGGCGTCGCGTCATGCCGCTGAGAAACGCAACAAAGCCAGCCATCATAAGCAGTGAGATCAGTGTGGCGTTTGCGTCGGGGTACAGGGCCTGCAGGCCAAGACCCGGCGCCATCACCGTGAGGGTATGCAGGAAAAAGTCCAGCCGGCTCAGTCGGCCGCGAAAGCTGAACGGCCGCCGCCAGGGCTCTGAAGACCAGTCACCGGGCTGCTGCTTCAGGGTGGTCAGGTGGTGTTCCAACTGACCCAGGATCAGCCCGCACAGCAATCGCACCCGCACCGGCACGGAGTCCTCGGTCTCACCGCGATAGGTCTGTAGCAGAGTGGCGGCATCGTCCTTGTGGGGCCATTGGCTGGGGTGGCTGGAGCTCAGTGCCGCCAGGGTGTTGAGGGCGGCTCCGGTATAGGCGAGCTCGTCCGCCTGCCAGATTTTCAGCGCCTTGAGTTCGGCAATCGGCATGTTCAGGGCATCGCTGAGCAGGGCCTGGCCCCGCAAGTTGACGTTGTCCAGCGCCAGGGTGTGCTGCTTGACCTGCGCTGTCAGGGCTGGCGGTGCCTGGGCCGGTCTCAGTGTCAGCAGGGCGTGGTAGTACAGCGGGTCGATGCCATTGGCGGGCTCGGTGCCCAGCAGGGCCGTCATTACCGGGGCCCAGGACGCGTCCGGCAGGCCCGGTTCCAGGTACAGCCCGTTCATCAGGTGTGTGATCATCCTGGGGGTGTTCAGCAGTCGCGCGAAGGCGTCGCGCAAGCCGGCGTCCGTCAGCGGCAGCACCAGTTGCCGGCACAGCTCCTTGACCGCGTCGGCGTCGGGCTCCTGTTGCTGGAACGCCAGCAGTGTGCGGGCCAGCAGTCTGAAAACCGAGTCCTCGGGCTGCTCGGCCACGGTCTGCAGCAGTGGCTGACTGAAAGGCTCCAGCAACCAGGCCGGCTCCATGTCCAGCACCAGCCCGAGTCGCTGGCACGCCATTGCGGCTTCCGGGTCCGTTGGCAGGCTGGCGCGACTGCACCAGTGACGGTCACCGGCGTGGAGACGGCGGCGAATCCAGTCCAGCCGGTCCTCATGGGCTTGTCCCTGCTGATCGTCGTCCACCTCGAGGTTCAGTTCGGCCGCTTCCGCCAGGCGCTGCAGTTCCGGCAGCGGTCGCGTCAGGTCCCGGGCCAGTATCTGTTGTCGTACGCTGACCGGCCGGGTCTGCAGTTCGTGAGCCAGCTCGGGTTGATCGAGCCCTTCCTGCAGCACCCTCTGTGCCGACAGTAACTGCTGGTGCTCGTGCAGCAGTGCCAGGGCCAGGCGGGTTGCCGGGTAGTCGTCCGGCAACTGCGCCTGCAGGCCGCACAGGTCCAGTTTCGAGGCATCGAACGGTGTATCAAAAGGCGTAACGCCCTGTTGCAGCTGCATCAGCCAGCCATAGAGGTGGCTGAGGGTGACTGGGTCGTCGTGCCGGCGGTCGACACTGGGGGGCAGGCCATAACGAAACCCGCTGCACAGGCCGTCTCGAATGCAAAGCCGGGCCATCAGTGCGTCGCTGTCCTTCCGCTCCAGCAGTTGGCGCTGGGCGGCCAGCAGTTGCAGCGTATCGCCGGCGTCCACCGGGTCGTTCAGGTCCGGGCGCAGCAGCAGAGTCCACAGCGGCAGCCATTCCGGCTGCTGGTGCTGGAACAGCCGGAACAGCCAACTGCGCAGATCCGGTGCCGCGCCGGCACTCAGGTGCGGGGTCATGACCGCCAGGGCGGCCCCGGTCTGGCCGCTGTGGGCGAGCAGCGAGGCCAGCAGCCAGTCCCGGTCCAGTTCGGTGGCCAGGTCTGCGCACTGGTGCAGGGTTCTGGCGGTGGCCAGCCAGGCGTCGGGGACCGGCAGCTGGCAGGCCTGATAGCACCGCAGCAACAGCCACAGCGCCCGTGGACAGGGAGGTAGCGGATGCACGGCTGGCAGATAGAGCAACTGGCGCAGGCTGTTGACGTCGCCGTGCCGCAGGCCGTGGGCGAGGGCGGCAAACAAACGGATGGCGCCTTCCTGGGCGTGGCCGGGCCAGGCCGACAGCACCTCCAGATTGAACGGGTCGTCCTGGTCCAGGGCGGTGAGGAAACGGTCCACCTCGAGGGCTTCCTGGGGCTCGTAACGATTGACCAGCTGTGGCCACTGGAAGCGGTCCCGCAGTGCCCGCAATACCGCCTTGGGCAGATAGCCCCGCTGGCTGGCCCAATCCAGGGTCGGCGCGGGTAACGGGGTAATGGCCGCCAGCGGCAGTTCGTCCAGTTGTGCCAGATGGGTCTGGTAGCTGGCAATGTGGAAACGGCTCTCCGCCGCCGCGGACAGGGTGTTGAGGTGGTCGAACCAGGCCTGTGCGGCCTGCAGTGCCTCATCGGCTGCGTCCTGAGCCGGTGCTTCGTCGGTGGCGGTTTCCGATTCGGCTTCAGTCTCAGGCTCGGGTTGGGGCTTAGTGGCGAGCGCGAGGGCCTCCTCATAAGCCTGGCGCAGTCGCTTGAACCCTTCCGGATCGGTCTCTGGCGGGTGCTCCGGCAGACGCTGACGGTAGGCCCGGCGGATTGTCCGAGTATCGTTTGTGGGCTCGAGCCCCAGCTGGCTCCAGGGGCTGTCGCTCATGTCAGCATCTCCGGCAGGCTGTCGGGACGTTCGCTGTGGGGCAGCTCCAGGTCCCAGGGCAGGCTGTTGGCAGGGTTGGTAAAGGCGGTGTTCAGCTCCCGGAACAGTGGCTCGAGCCACTCCTGGGCGGCATTTCCGAGCAACAGCTCCGCGACCTCGTCGGCGCTGTCGCAGTTCAGGGTCCGCCACAGCAGCCGGCCGCAGAGAAAGCCTGCAAGGTATTGATCCCAGGACTGGTACCAGTAACGGGCGCGAAGGGCCAGCTGCAGATGCAGGTGCAGCATTTCCGCTTCATCAAGGTAGCTGAGGAAGTAACCGCTGCGCAGCAGGAAGCCCATGCGGGCCAGATCCCAGGCGCGGATGCCGCCCTGACCGGTCAGCACCGCGGTACGGTCAACGAATGTCTCCAGCAGGTGCTGCGGTTCCGGGTCGGGACAGGCCCGCGCCTGGGCGCGTTCGGAGGGAGTCTGCTGGGGCCAGCGCCAGTAGTCCGTGGGAATGCTGGTGGCGTGGCCGTCGTCGGTCATTTGCGCCACGGTGCTGAGCAGGTCGTCACGGTTGCTGATGCCCCAGGAATCCTCCAGGGCGAGGAACTCCGGGGTCTTGTGGTCGGGCCACATGGCCGGCTCGAGGTAGCTGGCCTCGGCATCGACATTGATGGCCACCATGGGGCTGCTCAGTCCGAACAGCCACTGGCGTTGCTCTTCGGTTAGCGCGAAGTCTGTCATGACGGGCTTTCTTCCTTGAATGCGAGTCACCAACGGGCAACTCCAAAAGCCCCCAAGTCTAAAAAAATGTTGCGCTATTTAACAGATGTATCGGCGTCCGGATCGGTCAGGAAGCGACTGGCAAAGGCGCTGAGTTCGTCGGCGACGCACTGGCGAATGGCCGCCCGGTCGCTGGCGGGCAGGCCGTAGCGTTCGGCGAGCTGGACGAAGTCGTCATCGTGCAGGGTGACGGTGAGCCGTGGTCGGATACGTTTCTTGCGGTAGGGCAGCTGCAGCACCTTGCGCACCATCGCCGAGGTGTTGAGGTCCTGCATGGCCGACGCAACGCGGAAGGCGCGCTGGATGTCGCTGGACAGGTCAAACGCCAGTTGCGTGGCCTGTATGGCCCGGGTTTCCTCTGGCCAGTCCTTGGGTTTGTTCATGCTCTCTCCAACAGGCAACAGCCCGGTGACGGCAAACCGTGACCGGGCTGTGACAGGCCTGTATCAATTACGGGGTATTGCCGCTGCTACTCGCCTTCAGGCGTGCCAGGACGTCGTTGACGGAGTCCTGCTCGCCATCAATGCCGGCGGCCTTGAGCCTTTCGTCCAGATCGGCGCCACTAAGTTCCTTCTCCAGTGTGACGGAGGCGTTCTGGCGGTCTTCCTCCCGGGCCTGGCGTTCGCGGATGCGTTCCAGGGTGGCCTTGGCGGTGCTCAGGGAAGACTGGTTGCTGTTGATGTTGGTATCGATCTGGGCGGTGGTGCGCAGTACCCGCTCATTGGTCTTCACGACTTGCAGTTCGCGGCGGAACTCGGCCAGCTGCTTCTCGGACTGCTGCATCCGCTCCTTGAGATCGCTGATGCGAACCAGCAGGGTTTCCCGGGCAGTGGTCAGTTCCGCGCGCCGGCCTTCATGGCCGACAATCCGCTCTGCAACCTCGCGGGCCAGGGTTTCCTCGCCGGCACCCAGGGCCTTGCGGGCGTCCTGTTCACGACGTTCGATGGCGCTGGTTTCCTCGCCGATCTGGCGGGCTAGGGAGGCGGCTTCCGCCATCAGAGCGGCCAGTTCCTTCTTGGCCTCGGCCAGTTCGTGCTCCGAGTCCCGCAGCTCCTGTTCCAGAATCCGGCTGCCCTGGTTGTCGATGATGGCTTCGCCAAGCTCATTGGCGCTTCCGCGCATGGCGGTCAGCAATTTCTTCAACACGGCTTTCATGTCATCGTCCCCTGATCATTCCAGAAAGTCTTCAAACGTCTGTAACAGGTCGATCGCATTATCGGCGAGGGTGACCAGTTCCTGCATGACCTCGGTAAGGCTGGAGGTCGGGCTGAGGGCACCGTACACCACATAATGGTTGTCGACCTTGCCCAGGGCGCTCAGCGGCATGGGCACGCTGATGCGCAGCATGCTCTCATGAAGGTCCGCCAGGGCCGACGGACGAATCTCGTTCTGCTCAAACAGATACACCAGACACAGAATCTGGGTATCGGTGATCGTAAGGTACACCGGTGTCTCCTCGGCGCCGGAGACCACGATCTGCAGCACCGGGTCGTCGCCCGTCACCGGCATGACATTAAATGTCCGGCCAGCGTGGGTGGCGTCTCCCAGGGAAAGAATGAGGGATTGTGTGTCCACAGTAAGCTCCTTTTCGAGTGGCTCGTCCCGTGGCCCGGCGTCGGCAAAGGCGCTACTCCGTGCAGAACCGTCGGTTACGAGTGACATGTTATGTCATCCGGAATCAGTCTATAACGGACAATAAAGAATTTGCAATAAATCGAAAGGGTGCGGTATAAGTTGACCACCGCGTGACAGAATATGTCGCATACTACCCAGCAGCCAGTCGCGCTGCCCAGTATAGTCCAGGCCAGGGAGAGTGGAGTTCATGGAAGCCTTCATTGCCGTCACATTCTCGTTTCCCACCGTGCTGTTCACGGTGCTGTTGGCCGTGGCGGTGATCTACTGGCTGATTTCCCTGGTGGGTCTGGTGGATCTGGATGGCGGCGGTGACGCCGACCTGGATCTCGATGCTTCCTCTGACATGGGCGGGCTGATGGTGACCCTGGGTCTGCAGGGGGTGCCGTTACCACTGGTGCTGACGCTGCTGTTTCTCGGTGCCTGGCTCACCGCCTATTTCGCAGATCTCATGCTGGGATCGCTGTTCGGTGCCGGCTGGGGCCATATCCTCTTTGGCCTTGTAGTGATTCCACTGGCCCTGGTGGCCGGCCTGCTGGCCACTGCGGTGCTGGTGCGGCCCCTGCGCCCACTGTTCCGTCGTGCCTACAAGCGTCCCCTGGAAAAGCAGATCATCGGCGCCGGTTGCGTCGTGCTGTCGTTCAATGCCAATAAGGGGCAGGGGCGGGCGGAAGTCCACCGGGACGGCGCCCACCTGATCCTGAAAATTCGCAGTGATGCCTCCCTGGCCCGGCGCGATCGCGCGGTGCTGGTGGAGTATCTGCCGGAGCACCAGGCGTACTGGGTGGTGACCGAGGCAGAGTTCCTGGCCGGAAGCTCCGGCTAGCCCCCGTAAACCCGTTTCCCGATTCATCCCTCAACCAACGCAGGAGAGACAATAAATGGACTTGTCGTGGATTATGCCGGTCCTCGTCACCATCGGTGTACTGGTGGTGTCGATCCTGGCCATTCTGACGCTGTTCAAGGCGTTCTATCGCAAGATCGACCAGGGTCAGGCGTTGATCGTCAATGACATGTCGGCGACGCCGAAGGTCTACTTCACCGGGGCCATGGTGCTGCCGGTGATCCATCGCGCCGAAACCATGAAGATTTCGGTCATCACCCTGGAGCTGAACCGCACAGGGAAGGATGGTTTGATCTGTAAGGACAACCTGCGGGCGGACATCACCGTGGCGTTCTACCTGCGGGTGAACGAAACCGCAGAGGATGTACTGCGGGTGGCGAAGTCGGTTGGTGTGGGCCGGGCCTCGGACCGGGAAGCGGTCAACCAGCTGTTCAACGCCAAGTTCAGTGAAGCCCTCAAAACCGTGGGCAAGAAGCTGGAATTCATGCAGCTGTTTGAGGAGCGTCAGCGCTTTCGCGATGCCATCGTCGAAACCATCGGTGAGGACCTGAACGGCTACATCCTCGAAGACGTGGCGATTGACTACCTGGAGCAGACCCCGAAGAGCTCCCTCGATCCCCACAACATCCTCGATTCCGAGGGTATTCGCCGGATCACCGAGATCACCGCTCTCCACAACGTTGAAACCAACCGGCTGGAACGGGACCAGGAGCTGGAAATTCAGCGCAAGAACGTGTCCGCGCGGGAAGCGGCGCTGGAACTGGAGCGCACCCAGGCCGATGCCGAAGCCCGTCAGCAGCGTGAGATCGAAACCCTGCAGGCCCGTGAAACATCGGAAACCGAGCAGGTTCGCCAGCAGGAGCGTGCCAAGGCCGAGTCGGCCCGAATCAAGACCGACGAGGAAGTCCAGATCGCCGAGGAGAACAAGCAGCGGCAGGTGGAAATGGCCACCAAGGCCCGCGAGCGTGCGGTCCAGATCGAGGACGTCCGCATCCAGCAGGCCCGGGAGCTGGAGGATGTGAACCGTCAGCGCGCGGTGGAAGTGGAGCGCATCGGCATGGAGAAGGCGCTGGAAGAGGAACGCAAGGAGATTGCGGTCATCACCAGCGAGCGCATCGCCGTGGAGCGCGGTGTGGCGGAAGAGGAAGAAAACATCAAGGACGTCCGCAACCGCTCCGAGGCGGAGCGGCTGAAAGTCCAGACCGTGGTCGCGGCCGAAGCGGAAGCGGAAGAGAGCAAGGTCAAGGAGCTGAAATCCGCCGAGGCGGCGTTCGAGCGCTCCAAGCTGGAAGCCGAGGAAGTGGTGGTCCGCTCCCAGGCGGATCTGGATGCGGCCGAGAAGAAATCGGCGGCGGAAGAGAAACTGGCCCGTGGTCGTCAGGCCCAGGCTGCTGCCGACGGTCTGGCCAAGGCCCAGGTGCAGGAAGCCCAGGCCAACGCCCAGCGTGCCGAAGGCTTGGTGGCGGCGGAAGTGCGCACCGCCCAGGCCAAGGCCGACGAGGATGCCGGTCTGGCGGAAGTGCGGGTGCTCGAGCAGCGGCTTGAAACCGAGGCCGAAGGCGAAGAGAAGCTGGGTCTGGCCAAGGCCAAGTCCCGCGAAGCCATGGCCAAGGCCGAAGCCAACGGTCTGGTGGAAAAACTCAAGGCCTACGACAACATGTCCGAAGAGGCCCGTCACTTCGAGCAGTTCCGCATGAACCTGGAAGTGCACGAGAAAGAAACCATGGCCACCATCGAAGCCCAGCGCATCGGCATGCTGGAGAACGGCAAGGTGATGTCGGCCGCGCTGAAAGATGCCAAGTTCGAGATGATTGGCGGCGATGGCGACATTTTCGAGAAGTTCGCTACCGGTTTGGGCTACGGCAAGACCGTCCAGGGTGTTCTGGACAAATCCCCCGCGTTGCAGGCCGCCCTGGCCGGCATCAGCGAGCGGGCACTGAAGAAGCCGTCGGCGGACTCCACCGAGAACGCCTGATGGCACCTGGGGCCGGCTGCCAGTGCGCGCCGGCCCCACAGCCCCTGCCCATTTCCCGATTTCGCTAGCCAGGAAGATCGCCATGTCGACGGATCGCAGTCAACTTGAGGACATCGTCCGGGAAGGCTCTGCCTTCGAAACCATCCAGCGGCGCCTGAAAGACCAGGGCCAGCAACTCCGGGCCGATGTCGAGGCCCTCAACGCCGCCCGTGCCGAGGTGTTCGGCAGTGCCGGCATGAGCGTGCTGGGCCGGGGGCGGGTACGCACCGAGAGCAACTCGGTGGCCCGGGATGTGGTCCGCATTGGTGATCGCCTGCTGTTCGGTTTCAACGTTCAGCTGGGTCTGCGCAAGGCGCTGGCACTGGAGGATGTGTTCAGCCTCTACCATCTGCAGGACTCGGACGACGGCTTTGAGGTCACCGAAGCGTCGGTGGCAGACAGCTTCCTGGCGGATGACCGTTTCCGCACTGACTTTCGTGAGCTGCAGCAGTACTACAGCCATGCCACCCTGGCCCAGCTGGTGATCCTCAACGGCATGCTGCTGATGGCCTTTCGAATTGGCGAGAAGCTCAGTGACCGGCGGGTGTTCCGCTGGGAGCTGACGGCCACCGGAGAGGTCAATCGCTACATCGACAACCGAGGTGAACGCGACCTGGTGTTCCCCGACCGATTCAGTTTCGAATGGCAGACCGCCGGCCGCGACAGCCAGGTCCAGGGCCGGGCGCCGCATCTGAACATTGCTGACACCCTGTTCATCGACAACCTGCGCGGCGACATCACCTTCAAGATCGAGAACAACACCAACACCGGCGAGGGCATTTTTGCTGACCCGGTGGCGTCCGACTCCCAGTCCCTCGACGACGCCACCTTTGAATACGCCGACCTGCAGCAGGTTATTCTGGTGCGCATCCTGCCGTACGGCGAGGACGCTTGGCGCTATTACCTGTACAACCGCAGCACCCGCCAGGTGGAACGCATCGATGCCCTCGGTGGCTCGGTGGTGCAGTTGCCGGAGAACCACGGCCTGATCTTCCCGTCGGGCTACTACCTGGCCAGTGGCGAACTCAAGACCTTTGACGTGCCGGCGGCGGATTTGCGCTTCAAGCGCATGATCCGTTCCCCCAACGGCGAGGACGTGCTCTACGTGTTCTACGGCGAGGACGGCGGCCAGGTGGTGCTGTACCGCTACAACCTGATTCGCAAGCAGGCCGATACGCCGATGATCGGCCACGGCTTCGCGCTGTTCGAAAATGGCCACCTGGCCATCTTCAACGCTGACCAGGAGCCCACCCTGGTACATCCGCTGCAGGTGTGGACCACACCGTTCATGTCAGAGAGCTACCACGCCCGCGACAGCGTCAATAACGATTCCCTGCTGGGCCGCATCGGCAACCCGGAGCTGGTGCGGGGCATTGCCGAACTCAACACCATTGTTGGCCTGGTGGAGCGGCCTCAGGTGTCGGAGCAGCATTTCACCTCGCTGATCCGTACCACCGACCGGGTGTTGGATCAGTTCTACTGGATCAGTGAGATCGCCGATTCCGAAGACGTGCCTGCCAGCCCGCTGGCGGAACGGCTGGGAGAAGTCCGCAAGACCGCTGAGCTGATGCTGGACGAATACGAGAAGGTCCAGAGCATCCGTGCCCAGACCGCGATGGCGGTGCAGGACACCGCGCGGGAGCAGGGTGCCCTGCTGCGGGATCTCAAGCCCGACAGCTGGAAAACGCCGGATGTGTTTGTCGCCCACCTGAAGAAATTGCGGGATCACCGCGGCAAGGTCCGCACCCTGCGGGATCGCCGCTACATCGACGAGGCCGAGATCGGCGAACTGGAAGCGGAGCTGGACCAGGCCGAGGAACGGTTGACCGACCGCACCTTCAAGTTTCTGGCCACCCCGGCGGCATTGGACGGCTACCGCCAGACCCTGGCGGAACTGGCCACCCGCTGCGAAGAGGCAGAGTCCCGTGATCAACTGGCAGAGTGTGTCGAGCAGTATCGCGAGCTGACTGCGGGCCTGGACATGATCCAGGGCATGCTGGCGTCGTTGTCCGGTGACAACGCCAGCCTGGAGACCCAGATCACCGAGAACATTTCCGGCATCTACGCCACCATCAACCAGCAACGCTCGGAGGCGGAGATCCGCCTCAAGGCCCGTGGCAGCGAGGAGGCCAAGGCCCAGTTTGCTGCCCGCATGCGGCTGTTCGAGCAGAGCCTGGCCAACGGTGTCGGTGCACTCACCGAGCCGGATGCCTGCGATGGCCTGATGACGCGGATGCTGGACCAGTTGCAGGAGCTGGAGAGCCAGTTCGGCGAGTACGACGAATTCCTTACCGCCATCCTGGAGCAGCGGGAGACCGCTCACGAGAGCATCGAGGCTCGCCGCCAGCAGTTACAGGATCAGCGCCAGCGTCGTATCAACACCCTCACCGACGCCGCCAGCCGCATTCTCAAGAACGTCAACCGGCGCACCGAGCGCTTCGAGAGCCAGGAAGAGCTGCACGCCTTCTTCGCTTCCGACGCCATGGTGGCGAAGGTCCGCAGTATGGCGGAGGAGCTGCGGGACCTCGGCGCCAACATGGAGGCGGACGACTGCGAGGGCCGCCTGCGTTCGGAACGGGACGCCGCCCTGCGCAGCGTCCGCGATCGCGCTGATATCTATGAGGACGGTGGTCAGGTGATTCGTCTGGGGCCGCGCCACCGGTTCTCGGTCAACCACCAGGAAGTGGACCTGACTCTGGTACCCCGGGACGGCAAGGTCATGCTGCACCTCACCGGCACCCAGTACTACGAGGCCATCGACGAGCCGGAACTGGACGCCCTGCGAGCCTACTGGGACGTCAGCCAGCCCTCGGAGTCGGAGCAGGTGTACCGCGGTGAATACCTGGCCTACCTGGTGATGGCGGAGCTGGCCCAGGGCGGCGAGACCCCGGTCAACGTCGCCGACCGGGAGGAGTTGATCGATTACATCCGCCGTTTTGCCTCGCCCCGCTACCGGGAGGGCTACGAGAAGGGCATCCATGACCATGACGCTGCCCTGATTGTCAGCACCCTGTGGCCCGCCACCCAGAGTGCCGGTCTGCTGCGTTTCAGTCCCCAGGCCCGGGCGCTGGCCATGCTGTTCTGGGCCCGCCGGTCGCAGGACGAGGCACAGGCCCGGACGCTGCGGTCCCGCTGTCTGTCAGCCGGCATACTCAGCCGCATGATGCATTCCCGGGAGCTGATCGCGACCCTGGTGGAGGAGATTGAACCGGCGCTGGCGGCCTTTGTCAGTGACCACCAACTCCCGGGGGAGGCCAGTGTTATCCGCAACGCCGCCGACTACCTGATACTGCAGCTGGCGGAGGAAAGCGGTGGCTTTGAGGTCACCCAGTATGCCGCCACCCTGGTGGATGGCTTCGTCAGCGAAATGAAGCGGGAAGGTCACTTCAGCCAGTTTGAAGAGGCGCTGACGGTGGTCAGCGACCAGCCCGGCGCCCGCTGGCGCATCACCGCCCACTGGCTGCAGGCCTGGGCGATCAAGGCCGGTCACCAGCAGGACAGCCACTACCTGCCCGAGGCCATTGCCATCCTCAATGCCGGCAAGCGCGTCAGCACCCAGCCCCGGAACGTTGAACTGGCGTTTGATGTGGTCGGCCTGCTGGGGCAGCACCCCCGTATTGTTGACCGTGGCTTCCGGTTGCAGCTGGATGAGTTCAGCCAGCGCCTGCGCCGACACCAGGAGGAGGTGATTCCCGCCTGGACCCGGCTGCAGGACGTGCGCCAGCAGGTACTGGCGAAATGGCGCGACCGGCTGCGGCTGGAGGAGTTCCGGCCCAAGCCGCTGTCGTCCTTCGTGCGCAACAAGCTGATCAGCGAGAGTTACCTGCCGCTGATCGGTGACAACCTGGCCAAGCAGATGGGCACGGTGGGGGAGAACCGTCGTACCGACCTGATGGGCCTGCTGATGATGATCTCGCCGCCGGGTTACGGTAAAACCACGCTGATGGAATACGTCGCCAGTCGCCTGGGGCTGATCTTCATGAAGATCAACTGCCCCAGTCTGGGCCACGATGTGATCTCGCTGGACCCGGAAAAGGCGCCCCATTCCACCGCCGAGGCCGAGCTGATCAAGCTCAACCTGGCACTGGAGATGGGCAACAACGTGATGCTGTATCTGGATGATATCCAGCACACCCATCCCGAGTTCCTGCAGAAGTTCATCTCCCTGTGTGACGGCAGTCGTCGCATCGAAGGGGTCTGGCGCGGGCGCACCAAAACCTACGACCTGCGCGGCAAGCGTTTCTGCGTGGTGATGGCCGGTAACCCCTACACCGAGAGTGGCGAGACCTTCCAGATCCCCGACATGCTGGCCAACCGGGCGGACATCTACAACCTGGGGGACGTGCTCAGCGGCATGGAAGAGGTGTTCGAGCTGTCTTACATCGAGAACAGCCTCAGCTCCAACTCGGTGCTGGCGCCGCTGGCCACCCGCGGTATGGACGATTTCTACCGCTTTGCCGACATTGCCGGTGGTCGGGATGTGCCCAGCTCGGAGTTTGACCACGACTACAGCGGTGCGGAACGGGAAGAAATTGTGGCGTTGCTGAAGAAGATGATCCAGGTGCGCAATGTGGTGCTGCAGGTCAACCAGGCCTACATCGCCTCCAGCGCCCAGGCTGAGGCTTACCGCACCGAGCCGACGTTCAAGCTGCAGGGCAGTTACCGCAACATGAACAAGCTGGCGGAGAAACTGTCACCGGTGATGACAGACGACGAACTCGATGCCCTGATCGACGACCACTACCTCGGCGAGGCCCAGCTGCTGACCCAGGGGGCGGAGGAGAACCTGCTCAAGCTCAAGCAGATGCGCGGAACCCTGAGCCCGCAGGAAGCCGAGCGGTGGCAGGCTATCTGCACCGAATTCCGTCGCCGTCAGCAGGCCGGGGGCGATGAGGAAACCGGCGTCAAGGTGGTGCGTCAGCTCGGGCTGATTGTGGAAGCGCTGGGACAGCTGCGGCAGCTGGTGCCCGAGGACAACCCGGCCGATACCGGCCCCGATCCTGCGGTGGCGAGCCTGGAGGCGCTCAGCCAGGTGGCGGATTCCTTCCGCACCGGGCTGCAGGACCTGAAGGTGGAGCCGGCGGTGACCGTCAATGTGGCCAGTCCGGCTGGCCTCGGCGAAGCGCTGCAGGCTTTCGCCGACATTTTCGAACAGTCGGTGGTGCCGCTGGTGCAGACCATGGAGGGCAAGCTGGGTCTGGACCTGAAAACCCAGACCGAGATGAGCCGGGTGCTGAAAGCGGTGGAGGCCCTGCAGGGAACCCTCAGTTCCACCTCGGATTCGGTCGACTAGCCAGACAAAACCGTCCGTCGCCCCGGAGCGTTCTACGATCTGGGGCGACGATCCCCTTCCAGGAAGTTGGCCACAAACACCGCCTTGCCGAAGGTCTGGAACGACCACTTCATGGTGTCAGCCAGCACCGCCATAACGGTGTCATAGTCACCGAACACCTGGGTGCTCATGCGGTTGGCGTGCACTTCCAGGCCGCTGGCCTCAAGGCGGGCGATGACGTCCTTGATGGGGGGCTTGTAGTCGTCGTTCAGGGGGTAGTAGCTCAGTTGCACGGACAGATACACGGTCTGGCTCCTTTGGTGATACGTTAAACGTAAGGACCATGGTACGTGAGGACTACCGTGGCACGTAAAACGTGTGGATTACTGTGGCACGTTAAGCGTGAGGACTTCGGTGGCATGAAGCCGAGGCTCCGTGGCCCCATGATGACTGAATTTTGACCTGGGTCAAAGGCGTCCGGCGGTGTCCCCGAATGACCCCGCTCTGGCCCACGGGCCCGACAGGGAGCGTCATACACTCGCAGCATTGATCGCAATCGCTGAGGTATGACAGATGAACCAAAAACAACATTCTTCCCGCAAACCCTCTCCCGTCCAGCGCACCGGCGTGGTCATCGTCGGCGCCGGTTTCGGCGGCCTGTGCATGGCCATCAAACTGATGGAGGCCGGTGTCGAAGACCTGGTGATCCTGGAGAAGGCCGATGAGGTTGGCGGCACCTGGCGCGACAACACCTACCCGGGCTGTGCCTGTGACGTCCAGTCTCACCTGTATTCCTACTCCTTCCATGGCAAACCGGACTGGAGCAAGCGTTACGCGCCCTGGCAGGAGATCCAGCAGTACATCCTCGACACCACCGAGGCCTATGGCCTGCGGCAGAAGGTCCGGTTCGGCCAGGAGGTCATCGCCGCCCACTACCAGGAGGACACCGCCCGCTGGCAGATCACCACCGAACGCGGCGACCGGTTTGACTGCCAGTACTGGGTACTGGCCTCCGGACCATTGCACGTGCCCCAGTACCCGGCCATTCCGGGACTGGACCGGTTCCAGGGCGAACAGTTCCACTCCGCCCGCTGGAACCATGATTACGACCTGCGGGGTAAACGAGTGGTGTCCATCGGGACCGGTGGCAGTGCCATTCAGTACTGCCCGGAGATCGCGCCGCAAGTGGACCGGCTGACCGTCCTGCAGCGTACCCCGGCCTGGGTGATCCCCCGCGACGAGCGCCGCTACTTCGGGCTGGAGAAGGCGCTGTTCCGGCGCTACCCGTTGCTGCGCAAGCTACACCGGGCCCGCCTGTACTGGAGCAACGAAGCGCGGGTCTGGCCAATCTTCCATCCTTCGCTGGCCAAGGGGCTGCAACAGCTTGCCAAGCTGTCGATCCGGCTGCAGGTCAAAAACCGGGATACCGCCCGTGCGCTGACCCCGGACTACACCGTTGGCTGTAAGCGGGTGCTGATCTCCAATGCCTGGTACCCGATGTTCAACCGGGACAACGTCGAGCTGGTCACTGAGGGGGTCCGTGAAGTGCGCGCCAACAGCGTGGTAACGGCGGACGGTCGGGAGCACCCGGCGGACTGCCTGATCTTCGGCACCGGGTTTCAGGTCGATCCCCGGCTCTACATGAAAGGCTTCGAACTCAGCGGTGCCGGCGGTCACACCCTGGCCGAGGACTGGCAGGCCGGCGTCGAGGGTTACATGGGCACCATGGTCCACGGTTACCCCAACATGTTCCAGCTGGTGGGGCCGAATGCCGGTTTGGGGCACAACTCCATCATCTTCATGATCGAATGCCAGGCGGACTACATCGTCAATCTGATGAACACCGTCACGGCCCGTGGCGCCGACTACGTGGATGTAATCGAGGGCGCCCAGTGCAACTTCAACGACGAGGTCGCCCGAGGTCTGGAAGGCACGGTATGGACGTCCGGTTGCAGCAGCTGGTACCAGCAGGCCGATGGCAGGAACTTCGCGCTGTGGCCGTTCTCAACCTGGCGTTACTGGTTGCGCACACGGTTCCTGGCGTTGGGGGATTTCCAGTTCGGACGCTGTGCCGGGTCGCTGGCGGAGCAGCCGGAGTCGGTGGCCGATCAGGCGGTGTGAGCGCAGTTGAAGGAAGGGAAAAGGCCGCCTGATGACACCCCAGGCGGCAGTGTACGGTTTTACTGGACGTTCTCCAGATCGCCGAAGGTATCGGCGAACAGCGCGGAGGACAGGTAACGCTCAGCCGAGTCCGGCAGCACCACGACAATGTTCTTGCCCTGGAATTCCGCCCGCTCCGCGAGCTTCACCGCGGCCACAACTGCGGCACCGCAGGAGATGCCGCAGAGGATGCCTTCTTCTTTCATCAGTCTGTGGGCCATGGCCATGGCGTCGTCATTGCTAACGGTTTCCACCAGATCCACCAGGTCCATGTCCAGGTTCTTGGGCACGAAGCCGGCCCCGATACCCTGGATCTTGTGGGGGGCGGGCTTGGGCGCTTCGCCGGCACGGGTCTGGGTGATGATCGGGGAATCGCTTGGCTCCACCGCCACGGTGGTGATGGCTTTGCCCCGGGTGCCCTTGATGTAGCGGGACACACCGGTCAGGGTGCCGCCGGTACCGACGCCGGCAACAAACACGTCGACGGCGCCGTCGGTGTCGTTCCAGATCTCCGGCCCGGTGGTTTCCTCGTGAATCGCCGGGTTGGCCGGATTCTCGAACTGCTGCGGCAGGAAGTACTTGTCCGGGTCGGCGGCGGCCATTTCCTCAGCCTTGGCGATGGCGCCGGGCATGCCCTTGGCGGGCTCGGTCAGCACCAGCTCAGCACCCAGGGCCTTCAATACCTTGCGGCGCTCCAGGCTCATGGAGGCCGGCATGGTCAGCACCAGCGGGTAGCCCCGGGCCGCGGCGACGAACGCCAGGGCGATGCCGGTGTTGCCGCTGGTGGGCTCAATGATGGTCATGCCCGGTTTGAGCACGCCGCGCTTCTCGGCGTCCCAGATCATGGCGGCGCCGATACGGCATTTCACCGAATAGGCGGGATTGCGACCCTCGATCTTGGCCCAGATGGTGGCGCCATTGGCAACCCGGTTGAGTTTGACCAGGGGGGTGTTGCCGATGGACAGCGAGTTGTCGTCGTAGATCCGTGCCATGGTGGTTTCCTCCGTTGTTGGTGGTTGAGCGCCGGTATCGCGGCGGCGACTGCGGTGCCCTGCTGAGCGGCCGGGCCGCCGGAACAGGAAAGAGAATCATTGGGACTGTAGCGCGAAATGCCCGTCAGGCACAGTCTCCGTCGTCCAGCCAGCTCAGGTGGCAGACCGAGGCGGGAATGCCCTGGCGTGTGAAGAACTCCAGCCACTGGCGTTGATGGTCCTGAAGCCGGTCTCCCGGCCCTTTGACTTCCACCAGCTGATAACACTGCTGGCGCCGGTCCAGACAGATCAGATCGGGCAGGCCCCGGCGATGCTCCTTCAGGTCGCTGAGCAGGTGAGTAAACAGGGCATGTAGATGGCCGGCGGGAATACAGGCGAAGGCCGCATCGAGCAGTGATTCTGACAGCGTGGGCCAGTGGACGAAGGGGTTTCGGGTGCCGGCTTTGCGGTGCCAGGTCTGGCGGATACGGTGTTGGTAACTGTCGTCCGCCAGCCCGGTGAGACAGCGCTCGAATTCGGACTGACGGCGACGGACAAAATCCGGGTGGTTGAGGTCCGCGGGGGCCATCTGGAACGGGTGGAAAAAGGCCCCGGGCACGGGCAGGAAAATGGCATCCCAGCACAATAGCCCAAACAGCGCGGTGAACAGCCGGTTTTCGGTGTGATGGACGGTGACGTCGGGCCCCGCCAGGTGCCCGGCAACCGCGGCTTCAACCGAGCCGTCGCTGATTGGCAGGGCCAGCGACCACTGCTGCAGTTCGGGGCGGGCCGGTGCCACGGGTGCCGCCCGGGACAGCTTGCGGGCCAGGCGCTGGGCCAGACGCTGCATGCCCCGACGTTCGCTGTCGGTGCGAGGTGCTGCGAGGGCGTCGGTGGCCAGGTTCCAGGCGCTCTCCAGAGCCTGCTGGCGTTCCAGCAGCCGTCCCAGGCGCAGGCGGGCCTCGCGGTGGCCGCTGTTGGCCAGGGCGGTCAACGCCAGTTCCGGATCGCCCTGGCGTTCGGCAAGAATGCCCAGTTCATACAGCAGGCTGTGGTAGCGGGCCATCAGCCAGGGATTGTCTTGGTCGCAGGCTGGCAACTGGGGCCACACCTCGCGGGCCGGGTGTGTCTCCAGCAACTCCCGGCATTGTTGCAGAGTGAGGTAGTCGTCCAGATGCTGCCGCTGGGTGACGGCGCGCAGGGCGGGGGTCAGTGGCACCGGTTCGTAGCGGTAGTGGCCCAGTTCCACCACCACGAAGTCCGACCAGTCCTGATAGAGGTTGCCGAAGAACAGCAGGCGCAGGCGATCAAACAGCTCCGGTGTGGTCAGTGCCACCGTGTCCGGCAGTCCCCAGTGGCTGGCCCTGGCGGCATGGGGCAAGCGTTCGGTCAGGGTATCCACCAGCACCTGTTTGCCCACGGTCCGGGGCAGGCCGTCGGCTTCCGGCCGCCCCAGCCAGCGCTGCCGTAACTCGGCCAGGGTCTGCAGGCGGGCAGCGTCAGTCAGGAACAGTTCGGGATCGCGCAGAAGCCAGTCGCCGTCGGTCAGTTCCTGAATCAGGTCGTCGATGGTGGCCTCCAGTTCCGGGTAGGCCAGGCGGTCGGTGCGGAAGCAGTGGCCACGACGCATTACCAGTCTCACCAACAGGGCGCGGGCGGCGGTGCTGAGGTCGGCAAGACGGTCCAGACGCCGGCGTTCGTCGGCGGTGAGCAGGTCATCGTGATGCTCGCGAACCCAGGCCACCAGTGTGTCGAAGTTGTGCAGGTAATACAGTGGATCGGCCAGGTCCGCCGGGGCGGGGGGCTGCTCGTGATCGGGATTGCTCGGAGTCACTGGCACCTCCGGCGCCGTTGCGCCGTGAAACCGTTGTTAAGCTGATACCGTATGGCTTCAGAACAACACCGTTGACGATGTGGGGATACCATCATGATAACGCGCTTACCTGCCAGATCTGCCCTGGCCGCGATGCTGATCCTGGCCAGTACACTGACGGCACCGGTGGCCATGGCCGCAACCTGCCCGGACTGGCTTGATCACGACCTGCGACGGCTGCACTCGCCGGACACGGTGAATCTGTGCGAAGTCGCCGGCGGCAAGCCCATGCTGGTGGTTAATACCGCCAGTCACTGCGGCTTCACCTCCCAGTTTCGGGGCCTGGAGGCACTGTACCAGAAATACCGTTCCCGGGGGCTGGCGGTGGTGGGCTTTGCCAGCAATGACTTCCGCCAGGCGGCGAAGAGTGAGGAGGAAGCGGCGCGGATCTGCTACGTCAATTTTGGTGTCAGCTTCACCATGGTGGCGCTCAGCGCGGTCACCGGTGCCGATGCCAATCCGGTGTTCCAGGCAATCAATCGCCAGAGTCAGCCGCCGGGCTGGAACTTCCACAAGTACCTGCTGGATGCCAGCGGCAACGTGGTGGCGCGCTTCCCCAGTACCGTGACGCCCGATGACCCGGAGCTGAGCGAGGCGATTGATAATCTGCTGGCGGAGGCTCCTTAACGCCACTTGTCGAGGCAGCCGTTGCGGAAGCGGTAGCGGCCGGTTTCCTCGCCCTTGCGGCGGTAAACCCACCACTGGCCGGCCCGCTGGGCGGGATCACCAAGGATGTAGCGAACCTGGTCCTCGCTCATGCCGGCACGCACCCGCGACTGCACCCGCAGGCGTCGCAGTTCGGTGGATTGCAGGTAGCCAACCGGACACCCTGGGGCCTGTTGGCGGCGACTGGTCTCGGGCGGCTGGTAGAACTCCACGTCGGTACCGGTGTCGAGGCGGCCGCCGGTGGTGACCGGATCGACGGCGACGGTTTCGGTGTTGTCACCGCAGGGGCGGTCGGCGAACACCGTATGGCCGTTCTGGCTGCAGCGATAGATGGCGGCCTGGCTCAGGCCGGAGAGGGTCATGGCCAACAGGCCGACGGCCAGTGACTTGTAGCTGGTGAGAGGCATGGCTGGTTTGCTCCTGCCCGATCCCTGGGCATGGGTCTGTGGCCACACCGTATGTAGCGGTGTGGGTCGACTCGGCGCTTCCTGCGCCGCCGGGGGCGAGCCCCGCTGGAGTCAGTGTAACCGGGTGGTCGGGGCTATTCCACCCGCCGCCGGGCGTGATCACTGAAGTCCGGCCGCTGGGCACGGTGGCCGGGGTCGGTCATGCAGGTGGAACTGAGGATGAACTCGGCGCTGGCGCGGTTGCAGGCCACCGGGATGTTCCACAGCGCGGCAATGCGCAGCAGGGCCTTGATGTCCGGATCATGGGGCTGGGGTTCCAGCGGGTCCCAGAAAAACACCAGCAGGTCGATTTCGCCCTCGGCGATCTTAGCGCCAATCTGCTGGTCGCCGCCCAGCGGGCCGCTCAGCAGGGTGTGGATGTCGTCCCGCCCCAATCGCTCCTGAAGCAGCCGGCCGGTGGTGCCGGTGGCGTAGAGCGCCAGCGGTGCCAGCCGCTGCTGGTTGCTGGAGACCCAGTCCACCAGTTCCCGTTTCTTGTTGTCGTGGGCGACGAGAGCGACAGATTTGACGGCCATGTGCGTTATAGTCTCCTGATTCAGTTCAGATCCCTGGCGGCAGTGTTCCACATCCCGCCCGGGGAGGAAACAGGAGACCGCCCATGACCCAGCCCAAATCCCCCGACTGGCCCCGTATCGCAGCCGCGGTATGGCGTCGCCATCGTCAGGGCCTCAGGCCTATCCGCCGGCTGGACCCGATCCAGTGGCACCAGCTGACCGGCATCGAACGACAGCAGCAGGCCCTGGCCCGCAACACCGAGCGTTTTCTGGCCGGCCAGCCCAGCAACAATGCACTGCTGTGGGGGGCTCGAGGGACCGGCAAGTCGTCGCTGATCAAGGCACTGCTGAACCGCTATCGCGACCAGGGTCTGCGGATGGTGGAAGTGGACAAGGACGATCTGGTGTTCCTGCCCGAAATTGTCGATGACCTCTGCGAGCAGCCGTTCCGGTTCGTGATCTTCTGTGACGACCTTTCCTTCGAGACCGGTGAGTCCGGCTACAAGGCGCTCAAGAGCGTGCTGGAAGGGTCGTTGGAGCTGCCGCCGGAGAATGTGCGGGTCTATGCCACCTCCAACCGCCGTCACCTGATGCCGGAATACATGGCCGATAACCTCAACAGCCAGGTCCACAACGGCGAACTGCACCCGTCGGAAGCGATCGAAGAGCAGGTCTCGCTGGCGGACCGTTTCGGCCTCCAGCTGTCGTTCTATGCCTTTGCCCAGGACGTCTACCTGCAGGCAGTGGATGCCCTGTTCCCGGCGGTGGCTGACCGGGACGCCCTGCACCGGGAGGCCATTCGTTTTGCCACCAGCCGCGGTGTCCGCAATGGTCGCACCGCCCAGCAGTTCTACCGCCAGTTTGGTGGCGAAACAGCGGACGGTAGTGAGCCGGCCTGAATGGCGGCTACTCCCGCCGGGCCAGCTTGATGAAGTGGTGGTGGATAAAGCGGATGCCGAGGAACACTGCCAGCAGAATCACCGGAATGGCGATGCCCAGCACCAGTGACTTGTTGAAACTGAAGCCGCTGGCGGCGGCGGTGTCCAGGGCCATCTTCAGCAGGCTGATCAGGTAGTAGCTGATGGCCACCACCGAGAAACCTTCCACCGTGTGCTGCATCATCAGCTGAATCTTCGAGCGCCGGTCCATGGAGGCGAGCAGCTGCTGGTTCTGGCTCTGGATCGCCAGCTCGACCCGGGTGCGCATCATGTCCGAGGCACGGTCGACCCGGCGTGACAGGTCTTCCAGACGGTCGCCAACGCTTTCGCAGGTCTTCACCGCCGGGGTCAGCCGCCGGGTCATGAACTCGGTGATGGTGAGGTGGCCGGACAGCTCGTCTTCCCGCAGCTCCTCCAGCCGTGTCAGCACCAGGCGGTGATAGGCCCGGGTGGCGGAGAAACGGAAGGTGGACTGGGCGCGGAACGCTTCGATACGAGCGGCGATGTCGGTAAGTTCGGCGAGGATGGCCTTCTCGTCAATCGAGCGGTTGTCTGCCAGAGCCTGGGTGATCTCCGCCAGTTGCTGGTCCATCTCGTTCAGTCTCGGGGTGATGGTGCGGGCCTGGGGCAGGGCCAGCAGGGACATCAGCCGGTAGGTTTCGATTTCCATCAAGCGGTGGGTCAGACGCCCGAGCTGGCTGTTGGAGAGGCTCTGGTTGAGCACCATGAAGCGGCCGAAGCCGTCGCTGTGGAGCTTGAAGCTGCCCCAGACCCGGGCCTTGCCTTCCTGGGGACTGCTGCCTACCAGACGTTTGCCCTCAAACCACGGCCGTACCAGCCCGAGATCGTTGTTGGGGCTGCTGTTGACGGTCTGCAGGTCAAGGTGGAACGCCGCCACCACGGTGCCGCTCAGGCGTTCCAGCCAGCCTTTCGGCAGCAGCGATGCGCCGGTGTGTTCAAAGGGCCGGTGGTGGGGGCCGGGGGCCAGGTTGATGAAGGTGTAGGAGGCGAATTCCATATGGGTTTCCCGCCGCACCCGCAGGTGGCCAAAGGTGGCCTCGAAGCAGCTGACCTCCGCCGTGGGGGCCGGCTCGCCCAGCAGCACGTGCAGCTCCTGGAGGTGACGAAACTGGGCGTCGCGCTGGTCGTCATCGGTCAGTAGGGCAATGTGAGTTACCGCCGCCGGGCAGGGCAGTACCTGAAACGGCCGCGAGTGCAGCTCGTCGTAGAGTTCTCCCCGCAGGGGGTGGAAATTGAGCGTCTGGGGCTGGGAAGTCACGGGGGAGATTCCTTGTTGCTGCGCCGGCTGGATTGACGCCGGACCCGTGCCCTGACCATAGGCGATTACCGCCCCGGGCAGTAGACGACCAGGGTCTTACGACTTTCCGGCAAGGATCGGGACACTAGGACAATCCGCGGGGGCTGGCAAGGGCTGGATTGACGGTCAGGCCTGTCCCGCCTGCGATGGCCTGGGCAACAAGATGCTGAACTCGACGCCGTCATCGGCATTGCTGGCCCGGGCTTCGCCCTGGTGGTGTTCGGCGATCAGTCGCACGATCAGCAGGCCCTGGCCGAGGTGGCCCTCGCCCTTGCTGTCCCGCAGCGACACGAACGGGTTGAAAATCTCGCTGGCCAGCGCGTCCGGCAGGGCGGAGCCCTGGTTGTACACCGCCAGCCGCCAGTGGCCGGGATCGGCGCTCAGGCGGATTTCGATCAGCCCGGCGGTGGGGGTGAAGTCGCGGGCATTGTCCACCAGTTTGTCCAGCAACTGCACCAGCAACTCCGGCGAGCCGTGGAACTGGCAGCCCTGGTCCGGGCCCTGGTACTGGATGCGATGGCCGGGGGACAGCGCCTGGTAGGCATGGGTGGCCTGGGTCGCCACTTCGGCAAGGTCGAAGGGCTCGTGTTCGGCGTGGTCAAAGCTCTGTTCCAGCCGCGCCGCTTCGCTCATGCCCTGGAGGATCTGGCTCAGGCGTTCGGTGGCCTGGCGCACCCGGTCCAGATAGGCCTGCTGGTCTGCCGTCGGACTGGTGTGGGCGAGGTTGTCCAGGGACGAGCGGACAATGGCCACCGGGGTTTTCAACTCGTGGGTGAGGCGGCGGGAAAAGCTCTCCAGGTAGTCGGTGTAGCCCTGCAACTTGTCCATCAACAGACGGAACTGGTGCCCCAATTCCGACACTTCGTCGCGGCCCCGTACCGGGGGCAGGGCGGCTATGATCCGGCCGTCCTGGTCGACGCTGCTGCTGACCGCCCGCTGCAACCGTGTGATGCGCCAGGACAGCCAGCTGGAATAGCCCAACAGCACCAGCATCAACGCGATCACCAGCAAGGTACTGCGGGCGATCACCGTTCCCAGGGCGCTGCCGGACAGCGTCAGCAACTGATCCAGCGACTGCACCAGCACCAGCCGGCGGCCATCCGCCAGCGGCTGGCTGACCAGCAGTGCCGGGCCATCGCCATTGTCGATCAGCCCCTGTTCCGGCAATTGTTCGATGGGTTGTCGGTCCGCCAGCAGCGGCCAGCGCGCCGGGCTGGGCTGGTAGAAACGCACCAGCCCCCGCAGGCCATTGAGGCTGATGCGCTCAACGATCTGCAGTGGGCTGAGGCTGTCGAAGTCCGGGGAATCCGGCGCTGCCGGTCGTTCGCTCCAGGCCACCCGCCAACCCGCCGGGTCGAGGATGGCGGCCTGCTGGCCGGGGGCCAGGCCCCGGGTCAGAGCCTGTTCCAGCAGTGGCGCGCGGGTGACCAGCCGTGGCAGCGTGGTCAGGCCGGGGCCATGGCTGGGCGGTACGCCGGCCTGATCCGGCTGGATGATGGCAAAACTGAAGCGCTCACCGGGCTCTGGCCGGGGCAGTTGCAGTTCCAGTTGGTAGCCGTTGCCATGGGCCTGCCAGAAGCCTCGGATGCGGTAGTCGGGGCGGGGATCGTCCTGAGGCTGCCAGCCCACCACAGGCCCGGGTGCCGGGGTGCGGATCAGGCGCTCCACCCGCTCGCCGGAGCGGGTCCACACCAGGCGCAGGTGATCGTGGGGCTGTCGCGGCCGACCCGGATCGAAGTAACGGGGCTGGGGCCGGCGGGCCTTGACCAGTAGATACAGGTGGTCCCGGTCCACCGCCAGTTGCCAGCCCAGTGGGGTATTGGGGTCGTCCAGCGGGCCGTCGTCGAATTCCTCGTCATAGCCGGGCCAGTCGTCACCAAAACCGTCCAGATTGGGGGCGTGGCTGAGTGTGTGGGCAAACAGCGCCGGGGTGCCGTGGAACACCGCCGGCTGGCGTTGCAGCAGCGGATTGGTCTGTACCGCCATGCGTTGGGCCTGCTCCAGCAGCTGGCCCTGGGCCTGCTGGCGCAGGGCGCCGTCAAGTTCCAGCACGAACTGCAGCCCCAGCCAGGGAATCAGCAGGGTCAGCAGGCTGGCAATCAGTAACTGGCGTTTCAGACTCAAGCGTCAGACCTCGTGGGCATTCCAGCGGTAGCCCATGCCGTAGGCGGTCTGGATGCCATCGAAGTCGGCGTCCACCTGCTGGAACTTCCGACGGATGCGCTTGATGTGGGAAGTCACGGTGTTGTCGTCCAGCACCGTGCTGGCGGCGGACATCAACTGGTCGCGGTCGCGGACATGGCCCGGGTGGCGGGCCAGGGAGTGCAGCATCCAGAATTCGGTGACCGTCAGTTCCACCGGCAACTGGTTCCAGGTCACGGTCATCCGATCCACATTGAGGCTCAGACGACCACGCTTGATCACCTCATCAGGCTGTTTCAGCGCCTCGGCCCAGGCGTCGGCGCGCCGCAACAGAGCGGTGATGCGGGCCAGCAGGTGATCCAGGCTCATGTCCTTGGTGACGTAGTCGTCCGCACCCAGGCGCAGACCGTGTACCGAATCGATGTCGCTGTCACGGGCGGTGAGGAAGATGATCGGCAGGGTGGCGGAGCGCTGGCGCAGCTCCTGGCACAGGGCAAAGCCGCCGTCGGGTTCGTCCCCCAGACCCACATCGATGATGGCCAGCTCCGGCAGTTGGGCGCTCAGGGCCAGCAGCGCAGCGGGCCGGTCGCCGTGGGTGGTGACCCGGTAGCCGCGGCGCTCGAGGGCATCGCGATAGTTCTCGCGGATGGCGGGTTCGTCTTCAATCAGGCAGATGTGTCGCTTCATGTCCGTGCGTCGTGTGGGGATGAGTGGTCCTTGGGTGCCTGCTATTAAATCACGGTCGCCCGCGGGCTCAAGGGCATCCCGCCAGCTTGCCACAATTCATCACTTTTCCCCATCGGGCTGCCCCGATTGCGCCACCGGATCGCCGGCTCGGCGGTGTGAAATGAGGTCATCTCATCCATCACGCAAGGAAAGGTACCATGCTACTCGCGGTCAGCATTCCTCCCGCCCGGGTTCCGGCCCGTCCCGCCAAGCCACTGCAGCCCCGTCGTCGGCGTTTGCCACGCTGGAGCGAAGGCGTCGGCCTGTGGTTGTCGATGGCGCTGTTGCTGTTTGTCCAGCCGCTGTTCGCCGACGCCTCGGAAGCCCCGGGCACTGGCGCATTCCACTTCATTGATGGCCAGGGCCAGTGGCAACAGCCAGCCACCCTGCTGACCACCGACTACCAGGTGACCGTCAGCGGGCTGATTGCCGACACCCGGCTGGTGCAGAAGTTCGCCAACACCAGCCAGCAGTGGCAGGAGGGGGTGTTCGTGTTCCCGCTGCCGGAGGACGCCAGCGTCTACGGCCTCACCATGATCGCCGGTGAGCGGGTGATCGAAGGCGAGATCCATACCCGCCAGGAGGCCAAACGCCAGTACCAGCAAGCCCGGGACGAAGGGCGCCAGGCCGCGACCGTGGAACAGCAGCGGCCCAACCTGTTCACTACCCGGCTAGCCAACATTCCCCCCGGTGAGGCGGTGTCAGTGGAACTGCGTTACCAGCAGGCGGTGCGCTATCAGGCCGGTGAGTTTGAACTGCGCCTGCCCACCACGCTGACACCCCGCTACATGCCGGGCAAACCGCTAACCGAGCAGTCCACCCAGTGGCAACAGGGCTGGGCCACCGCCACCACCGAGGTGCCGGATGCCGACCAGATCAGCCCGTTCACCGTCAGCCAGAACGATGTTCCGGCCGGGAGCCACCAGGCCAGTGTGCGACTGACCCTCAACGCCGGTCTGCCGATCGGCAACGTCACCAGCCCCAGTCATGGCCTAAACAGCACCTGGAACGGTGACCAAGTGGTGGTGGCGCCGACCCGGGGCGCGATTGCAATGGACCGCGACCTGGTGGTGCGCTGGACGCCGGTGCGTGGCCAGGCACCGGCCGCCGCCCTGTTCCGCGAACACTGGCAGGGTGAGGAGTACCTGCTGGCGATGCTGGTGCCGGGGCAGCAACAAGCCCAGAGCCTACCCCGGGAACTGGTGTTCGTGATTGATACCTCCGGCTCGATGGCCGGTGAATCGATTCGTCAGGCCAAGGCCTCGTTGCTGCGAGGGCTGGATACCCTGCAGCCGGAAGACCGCTTCAACGTGATCCAGTTCAACAGTCAGACCCAGGCCCTGCACATGGCGTCAGTACCGGCGTCGGCCACCAACCTGGCGCGGGCACGGCGCTACGTTCAGGACCTGCACGCCGACGGCGGCACCGAAATGGCACCGGCGCTGGACGCCGCGCTGCTTGCCGACGCCGACGATGAAGACCGCAGCGGCTATGTGCGACAGGTGGTGTTCATGACCGACGGTGCAGTGGGTAACGAAGCGGCCCTGTTCAGCCAGATTCAGCGCCAGCTGGGGCGTAGCCGGCTGTTCACGGTGGCGATTGGATCGGCGCCCAACATGCACTTCATGCGTGAGGCTGCCCGCTTTGGCCGCGGGACCTACACCGCCATCAGTGACCTGGCGGACGTCTCCGGGCCGCTGGACACACTGTTTGCCAAGATGCAGGCACCGGTGATGACTGACATTGCCAGCCAGTGGCCGGATGGGGTGTCGGAGCATGAGGCGCTGCCCCAGCGACCGGGCGACCTGTTTCTGGGTGAACCGTTGATCCAGGTGGTGCGGGCATCTGACGGCGAAGGCCTGGAAGGCACCCTGGAGGCGTCCGGCCGGCTGCCGGACGGTACCCGCTGGCAGCAGTCGCTCGACCTTGCGAAAGCAGCGCCGGGGCAGGGCCTGCACCGATACTGGGCGGCGGAGAAGATCGACAGCCTGATGGACCAGTCGCTGTCCGGGCAGGTGGGTTCTGAAATTCGTGACCAGGTCACCGAGCTGGCACTGGCCCATCGCCTGGTGACCCGTTTCACCAGCTTTGTGGCGGTGGACCGTACCCCGGTCCGTCCGATGAACCAGGCTCTGGCCAAGGATCAGGTGCCGACCCTGCTACCGGATGGCAGCCAGCCGGGGATGATGCGTTACCCCCAGACCGCCACCTGGTCTCCGCTGCTGTTGACGTCGGGGCTGCTGGGACTGGTGCTCAGTGGGCTGGCGGGGCTGTTCCGGCGCCGCCGGGCGGGAGTCTGGTCATGAGCGGGCGCTGGTTGACGGTGGTGGCGCTGGCGTCGCTGATGCTGGTGGTGGCGGGGTTGTGGATTCCCGCCAAGGCAATGCTGGCCCAGGAGCTGCTGGAAATGGCCTGGGCGGAAAGCCGGGCCCGGCAGACCGACGCCAAACCTTGGCCCTGGGCCGACACCTGGCCGGTGGCCCGCCTGGCGCTGCCGGACGAGGATCTGTCCTGGATCGTGATGGACGGTGTCCATGGCGAAAGCCTCGCCTTTGGCCCTGGCCTGGTGCGCACCGGTGATCACGGACCGGTGATGATCGCCGGCCATCGTGATACCCATTTTCGGGCGCTGGAGGCGATGGCTGCCGGCACCCGGCTGCAACTGCAGCAGCGGGACGGCCAGTGGCAGGATTACCAGGTGGCGTCGATCCGTATCGTCGACAGTCGCCAGGAGGGGGTGGATCTCAATGCCCTGGGTCCGGACGGCCTGTTGCTGGTGACCTGCTACCCCTTCGACAGCCTCAATACCAACGGCCCGCTGCGGTACGTGGTCGAGGCCCAGCGGGTCACCACCGCAGTGCCGGAGGTGGCCTCGGTGGCACACGCTGTAACGGACAGCTGAACACTTTTGGCGTACACTTGTTCGCCCTGTAGACCCCGTCCCGGCCCGACCATTGCCCTGGTCCGGTCGCGACGGGGTTTGTGTTTGGTTATCAAGTGGACAACGTGCAATGGGTGTGGTGCGAAAATTTCTGGCCTGGTTGATGGTGCCGGTGGTGTGTCTGTTGGGATTGGCGATTTGCCTGGCCCGGCCCTTCAATCCGGAGAATAACCGCGTCCTTGGCCGCTGGCTGGCCCGTCTTGGCCGGCGGATTCTGGGGCTGAAGCGTCCCCTGGATGGCTGGCAGCACATGCCCCACGACCGTCCCACCGTGATCATCGCCAATCACCAGCACAACGATGACCTGTTCGTGCTGGGGGATTTGCTGCCACCGCGGGCGGTTACGGTGGGCAAGTCCGCCCTGGTCTGGGCGCCGTTCTTTGGCCAGGTGTTCTGGCTGGGGGGCAATGTGCTGATCAATCGCGCCAAGTCCCATAAAGCGGTGGCGGCGATGCAGGCCACCAGCGAAGCCATCACCCGCGAGCACAAAAGCCTGTGGATCTTCCCCGAAGGCACCCGCAGTCACGGTGCCGAGCTGGGTCGTTTCAAGAAAGGCGCCTTTCACGCCGCGGTCGCTGCCGGTGCCCCCATCACCATGGTCTGTGCCCAGCCCTATCACGGTCGCACCGAAGGCGCGCTGGGGCGCTACCAGTCGGTTGCTGTCCGTATTCTGCCGCCGGTGGAAACCACCGGCCTCACCAACGCCGACATTCCCGAGCTGATGGAACGCTGCCGTCACCAGATGGCGGAGGTTATCGCCGAGTTGGCGAGCCACTGACCCTTAACCGTTCGTCATTGCGGAACTGCTTGAAGCAGCGTGAAAATCGCGGCAGTCTTGAAGCCCATGGAGACGACTCGGGAGGTCGCGGATGATGAATCTGATCCTGTTTCTGATTATTGGTGGCGTCGCCGGCTGGCTGGCCGGGCTGATCATGAAAGGCCGTGGTTTTGGCGTGCTGGCGAATGTGGGGATCGGCATTGTCGGTTCGTTCGTTGGCGGCATTGTGTTCCGGCTGCTGGGGCTGGCGTCCCAGGGGGCGGTGGGTGAGCTGGTCACCGCGACGGTAGGGGCGGTGCTGCTGCTGTTCCTGGTGGGCAAACTGAAGAAGGGTTGACGATGATTCTACCGGTGTCGGCGGTCTTCGCCTGTGTATGCACCATTCTGCTGGTGTTGTTGTCTGTACGGGTGGCGATGTTCCGCCTGCGTCACAAGAAAGGCGTCGGTGTGACCGACAATCGGGATTTCGAAGCGGCGGTACGGGCCCAGGCCAACCTGACCGAGTACGCCCCCATTGCGGTGATCCTGCTGGCCATCGGCGAGCTCAACGGGGTCATGGTGGAGTGGATCTACGCTCTGGGGATGGCGTTCGTGTTGGGGCGCTTCCTGCACGCCTGGGGCATGATCCAGGGTCGCGGTGGTGCCCACCCGGCGCGACTGGGCGGTATCCTGCTGACCTGGCTGGCACTGCTGGCGATGGTGGTGGCGGTGATGCTGAACGTCTTTCAGGCCAATTACTGATCACTGGCCGCAGTTCCCTTCAAGCACAGCCGATGGCACCGGGGCGGCCGGTGCCATCGCCGCGATTTCTCACTGGGCCTTGGCAAGGCGCTCGTTGTGGTACTCCAGCTCCAACCGGCGGTTGGCGGAGTGGTCGTCAGGCCGGGCCAGTGGCCGGCTGCTGCCCCAGGCGCTGATCTGCACCTGAGCATCCCGGACTCCTTCCTCTTTCAACAGCTTGGCCACCGCGTTGGCGCGCAATCGTGACAGGAAGGTGTTGTAGTCAGCGGCACCGAAACTGTCGGTATGGCCGTGAATTCGCACCGTCACCTCCGGATGGGCCCGCAGATAGGCGGCGTGCTGGCGCAGGATCGCTTCGTCCTCGTCACTGAGCTGGTGCTTGTCGAAACCGTAGTGGAAGCGCAGGCGGTGGGGCTTGCGTGGGCCTTCTTCAGCGGCATCGGCGGCGAGGGTGGCGTCCGCATCCAGGTGGGCGGATTGGGCAAGCAGTTCCGGGTTGTCCAGTACGAGCACTGTCATCTCTGTTTCCTCTGTCGGGTGGTCCGCCGATTGTTGTTGTTTGTTATCACTATTGGCGTTCGCGGCTGATGCGGCAATTGGAGAATGGTCGAGTATTGGCGCGGGATCGGCCGGCTCGACCTGAACGGCGGTGGGTGCCCTGGCAACGGTGTCGGTCTGTGGCCCATGGCTGCTGCACCCGATCAGACTGGTGGCCAGCAGCACCCCGCAGGCGCTGCGCCAGCCCACCTTCCCCAGTAGCGAGCCTGCCAGCCGGGGTGATTGAACGCGATGGATATGACGGTTGTGTGACATGGTGTGTTCTCCTGAGGCGAATGGACGCTTGTGCCGGCTCGTTGCGCTGAGGTGCACAACCTCGGCTGTCAGGAGGTATTTCAACGCGAAATGCTGTCGTTGCTGTGGTACAAAAGCGGACGCACCCCGACTGAACTGTGATGAATTGTGACCGCCCATGCTGATTGTTCCCGCCGAAAACGCCATTAACTGGAAACGTCCGCCCCTGGCCACCCTCGGCCTGATGCTGGCCTGCCTGCTGATTTTCCTGTTCTACCAGGGCAAGGACCCGCGCCTGCAGCAGGCCGCGCTGGAGCACTACCTGGAGGCGGACCTGCTGGCCCTGGAAGCGCCTGTGTACGAGACCTACCTGGAGCGCCAGATCGGCATGGCCGGGGAATCCGACCGGGTGCATGAGCTGCAGGCGTTCCAACAGGCGCTGGTGGACGGAGAGGATCAGTGGGTGGCAGCGACGCTGCTGTTCAACCCGCCGTTCCACCAGTACATGGAAGACAACCTCGACATCCTGCTGGCCAGTGCCGACCGGCGTTACTGGCAGCAACAGCACGACCAGATCCAGAGCGACTACCTGGACCGCCTCAGCGCCAACGAGTTGGGCCTCAAGCCTGCCGAGCTGACACCGTCCACCCTGATTGCCTACCAGTTCCTGCACGGCGGCTGGGGGCATCTGATCGGTAACATGGTGTTCCTGTTCCTGCTCGGGTTTACCGTCGAAAAGGCCCTCGGCGTGGGTCGCTATCTGTTGTCCTATCTGGTGTGCGGGGTACTGTCAGGTCTGGTGTACACGGTTTTCTCCCTCGGCAGCACGGTGCCGCTGGTGGGGGCTTCCGGTTCCATTTCCGGGCTGATGGGGATGTATGTGGCGATCTATGGCCTGCAACGCATCCGCTTTTTCTATTTTCTCGGTGTGTACTTCAACTATTTCCGGGCGCCAGCGCTGGCGCTGTTGCCAGTCTGGCTGGGCAAGGAGATTTACGACTACTGGTTCGCCGGTGCCACCGGGGTGGCTTACATGGCTCACGCCGGCGGGTTGGTGGCGGGCGCTGGCATCATCCTGCTGTTGGGCAAGAGCTGGCTGCAGGTGCGGGAGTCGTTCTACGAGCCGGAGCAGGAGGAAATCGACGACCGCTTTACCCAAGGGTACGGCCAGGCCATGGCGACCCTGGCGCGGATGGAGTTCGACCAGGCCCGGTTGCAGTTTGAGGCGCTGTGGCAGCGCTACCCGGAACGCATCGTGTTGCTGGAGCACCTGTACCAGCTTGCCAAGTTGCGTCCGGATCAGGAAGCCTATCGTGATCGCACCCGCGAACTGATGGGGCAGTTGCTGACCCAGAAGCAGCCCGAGCGCATGGTGGAGGTGTGGCAGGAATTCCTCGGCAAGGGCGAGAGCCACCACCCGCTGGCGGCGGAGGATCACAACCGCATCCTGTTCGCCTGCCTGCGGGCCGATGACCTCAAGCAGGCGGAGAAGGCCTTCGAGCGGCTGCGTTACAGCAGCGGTGAAGGCGTGCTGGTGGAAGAAGCCTGCCGGCTGCTGGCGGATGAGTTCGACAAGCGCCAGATGGCGCCCCGGGCCAGCCACTACCGCCAGATTCTGACGGCTTTGCCACCGGCCTGAGCCGGTGCCTCCAGTGTTCTGTCCGGTTGATTCGCTGACCTGCTGCGTCTTTCAGCGGCTCAGCAGGTCATTAACCGGACGGGACGTTAGCCGTCGACGGTAAAGCTCGCTTTCGGGCCTTTCAGGGGCTCGCGGCGGGCGGCCTGTTCCAGGTAGCTGTCCAGCCCGGCGGCCTGGGGGTGATCCCCGCACTGTTTTTTGACGAATCCCAGAAAGGCGGTTGCCTTTTCCCACTGCTTGAGGCCATTGGCCAGTACCTGCGCGGCCAGGATGTAGGCTGTGGCCAGCTGGTCACTGTCCGGGAAGCGCTTGTGGAAATCCAGCAGCTGCTTGAGGGCGCGGCGATAGCTGCCGTGCTGGTACAGGCTGCGGCTGCAGCGGACCGCGAGCACCGGGTCGTCGATGCGAAAGCCGGGCTCGACCCGTTCCAGTGCGTCCAGCATGTCGACCAGGCCGGCGCCATCGTTGCGGTCGGCGAGCCAGCCCAGCAGGCGGCCGTGGTAGCGATACAGTTCAGCGTCGTCCTGACGGGCGCAGAGCAGCCGGTAGAGCTGCTCCAGGCGCTTTGGGTCCTGGGGGTTGCGCTTGAGGGCCTCTTTGAGGTTGCCCTGGACCCGGTCGTAACGACCGTCCTTGAGGTCCATGTCGATGTCGGCATCCAGCCGCTGGCTGCGGTCGCGGTGGTTGTCGGCACTCTGATCCTGGTCGTCCTGCAGGTCGCTGGCGAACCCCAGCTCCTCCTGGTACTGGAACAGCAGGTAGCCCAGCATATGGAACAGGATCAGGGTAAAGGTACTGTTGAGAAAGCCGGACAGCGGCATCGCCAGCCAGGGCGCAAAATGGGTCACGGCAAAGTCCTGGGCCGCGCCCGACGCCAGGGTCAGCAGGATCAGGTAGCCGTATAACAGAAAGTAGGGCCAGCCGATGCGGGAAATCAGCGCCGCCAGGTTGAGCGGGTTGACCGCCGGTCCCACCGACTGTTCCATGGCCAGCACCATGATGCTGGCGGGAATGGCCAGAACCACCAGGGCCAGCGCGAGCAGTCCCAGAATCGGGCCGCCCACCATGCCGGCGGCGGCCACCAGGCCCCCGAACAGCACAAACACCAGCAGCTGGAGGAACACGATGCCAAAACCGTCACCGGTGAAGGCCACCGCCAGTGGTGGCGGTTTCATGTGGCCCTCGGCGGTGTGGTTGATCACCGTGTAGGTGTACTTCAGCAGCGCCACGAACAGCACTAGGCTGACAATTAGCCCCACCAGGCTGGCGGACAGCATCAGCGGCACCAGCGTGCAGATGGCGATCACCAGCAGGGGATCGAAGTGGAAGGGGTAGCGGAAAAAGGCCCCCAGCCGGTTCCAGAACGGCTCCACCGCGGTGGCCGCGCCCAGGTAACGCATGCTGCGATTGCAGCGGGGACACAGCCCATGCTGTTTCTTGCTGTCGGCATCGGGCATGCAGCGGTTACAGTAGTGGATCTGGCAGTCGCCGCAGTGCCACTTGGCGGGGGCGCCGGGATGGTAATGGCAGTCGTGTTTCACGGTACGGGTGCGCGTCCTGTCGTCAAAAGGGGTAGGTTCCGCTCGCCATGATCGCAGAACCGCGGGTTGTGCTCCACTGCCAGACCCACAAAATCCGGCCCGGGGTGACCATGGGCTGTCAGGAGGAAGGTTGAAGAATTCAAACGACGTTGCACTCCAGGCCGTGACGGCCACCGATCAGGCCGCCGGCAACGCCCCCCGAGGCTACGACTGGCGTGGCATTGCCCGGCTGGCGTTACGGCATCGGGGCCGGCTGGTGCGGGCGAACCTGCTGGCGATTCTGGCCACCATGGTGAGTGTTCCCATTCCGCTGCTGCTGCCGGTGCTGGTGGATGAGGTGCTGCTGGAGGAGCCCGGGCCGGTGCTGCCGGCCATGGATACCCTGTTGCCGACAGCATGGCAGCAGCCCGTAGCCTACATCGCAATGATGGTGGTGGCGGCGTTGCTGCTGCGGATACTGGCACTGAGCTTCAACGTGCTGCAGTCGCGGGAGTTCTCCAAGATTTCCAAGGATGTGGTGTTCCGTATCCGTTCCCAGTTGCTGGGGCGGCTGCAGCGGGTGTCGATGGCAGAGTACGAGACCCTGGGCTCGGGGGCGGTCAGCAGTCACTTCGTTACCGATCTGGACACCGTCGACAAGTTTCTCGGCACCACCATCAGCCGTTTCCTGGTGGCCAGCCTGACGGTGGTGGCCACTGCCACCATCCTGCTGTGGGTACATTGGCAGCTGGCGCTGCTGATCCTGCTGTTCAACCCGCTGGTGATCTTCGCCACCATGCGCATCGGCAAGCGGGTCAAAGAGTTGAAGCGGGAGGAGAACCAGGCCTACGAGGTGTTCCAGGGGGCGCTCACGGAAACCCTCGATGCCATCCATCAGTTGCGGGCGGCCAACCGCGAACCCCATTACCTGCGCCAGCTGGTGGGCCGGGCCCGCACCGTACGGGACCACGCCATCCAGTTCGAATGGCGCAGCGACGCCGCCGCCCGGGCCAGCTTTGCCCTGTTCCAGTTTGGCGTCGACGTATTCCGCGCCGCGGCGATGGTGACGGTGCTGCTGAGTGATCTCAGCATCGGCATGATGTTCGCGATCTTTGGCTATCTCTGGTTCATGCTCACGCCGGTGCAGGAAATCCTCAACATGCAGTACGCCTTCTACGCCGCCAATGCCGCCCTGGGCCGCATCAACCGGCTGCTGGCACTGAAACAGGAACCCCGCTACCCGGCGCTGGAAAACCCTTTCCGTGATCGTCACACCGTCAGCCTGACGTTGCGGGATGTGCACTTCCACTACGGCGACGGTGAACCGGTCCTGCGGGGCATCGATCTGCATCTGGCGCGGGGGGAAAAGGTGGCGGTGGTCGGCGCCAGTGGCGGCGGCAAGTCGACCCTGGTGCAGGTGATCCTGGGCATGTACACCCCCGACCGCGGCGAGGTGCTGATCGATGGCGTGCCGGTTCAGCGTGTTGGACTGGATTGCCTGCGGGAGCACGTGGCCACAGTGCTGCAGCATCCGGCCCTGTTCAACGACAGCATCCGCCAGAACCTTACCCTGGGGCGGGAGCGGCCGGATGAAGCGCTGTGGCAGGCGCTGGAGATCGCCCAGCTTGCTGGCACCGTGGCGGTGATGCCGGAGCAGCTGGACACCCTGGTGGGGCGCCAGGGGGTGCGCTTGTCCGGTGGCCAGCGCCAGCGTTTGGCCATAGCCCGCATGGTGTTGTCGGACCCGTCCATTGTGATCCTCGATGAGGCGACCTCGGCACTGGATGCGGAAACCGAGTTCCAGCTCCATCAGGCGCTGTCGGCTTTCCTCAGCCAGCGCACCACGCTGATCATCGCCCACCGGCTCAGCGCGGTGAAGCAGGCGGACCGGGCTTATGTGTTTGAGGATGGCCAGATCATCGAAGAGGGCCATCACGACGAACTGATCGCCCGCCAGGGCCTGTATGCCCAGCTGTACGGTGATCGCCAGCACTGAACACCGGGTTTTCTGCCATCCCTCCTGACCCCGGTCAGTGCCAGCGCGCCAAGCCTGACTATACTGACCGGGACATCCCTATCCTTGCCGTATCCCAGGAGCCAGCCAAGCCGTTATGAGTATTCGCCTGAAATTGATCATTGGCATGGGGGCGGCGCTGCTGATCAGCGCCGCGACCCTGATCGCACTGAACATCTGGCAGATGAACGGTGTGCTGGACCGCTATTTGTTGCGCTCGGCGCTGCCGTCCAGCGTTGAAGCCATCGCCAACTCGGTGGAACGGGACATGCAACCGGCCATCACCGCTTCCCAGATGATTGCCGACAATGCCTTCCTGCACGATTGGATTCGCCAGGGCGAGGCCGCCACCCAGCTGGACCCGGTCAGCCGTTTTCTGGAGCGGGTGCGCCAGCGTGTAGGTGCGGACTCGGCGCATTTTGTCTCCGCGGCCAGCAACCGCTACTACACCCAGGATGGCATCGAGCGCACCGTTCGTCGGGGCCAGGATGACTGGTTCTACGGCTTCCTCAACAGTGGCCGGGATCTGGCGTTGGCGCTGGATGTGGACAAGGCCAGTGGCAAGCCCACCCTGTTCATCAACGTTCGCATGGCGGACCAGGGGGAAGCGCTGGCGGTCACCGGAATTGGCATCGGCCTGCAGCGCATGGCGGAGCGAATCCGCGAGTTCCGTTTTGGCGACTCCGGCATTGTCTACCTGGTGTCGGCGTCAGGACAGGTCAACATCCATCCGCAACTGGCCCGCACCGGTGGCCAGTTGAAAAACATGATGCCGGCAGCGGCCGCCGCTGAGATCACCGGCCAGGACCGTTACACCCTGGTGGAGTTCCAGCGTGACGGTGACGATTTCATTGCCGCCAGTCAGCCCCTGAACCTGGGGGACTGGCGGGTTGTGGTGGAAGTGCCATCGGCAGAAATCTATGGTGCCCTGGCTGAGGCCACCACCCTGGCACTGGTGGCCGGGGGCCTGGTGGCTGCGGTGTTCCTGGGGCTGGTGGCGCTGGTGGCTACCCGGATGACCCAGCCGTTGACCCGGGTCACCCGGGCGCTGAAGGACATCGGCAAGGGCGGGGGGGATCTGACCCAGCGCCTTGACGTGGACAGCGAGGACGAGCTGGGGGAACTGGCCGAAGGGTTCAACAGTTTTGTCGGTTCCCAGCACGAGATGATCCTGGCGTTGCTGGAGACTGCCCACCGGTTGCAGGCGTTTGTCGAGCAGATTTCCGAGGTGATCGCCGCCAACAGCACCCGGGCCGGAGAGCAGAGCCGGCTGACCGAGTCGGTGGCGACAGCGGTCTATGAGATGGAAACCACGGTTCAGGA
Organism: Marinobacter sp. CA1; assembly: GCF_020546665.1. Taxonomy (NCBI): domain Bacteria; kingdom Pseudomonadati; phylum Pseudomonadota; class Gammaproteobacteria; order Pseudomonadales; family Marinobacteraceae; genus Marinobacter; species Marinobacter sp. CA1. Next base: position 4,139,311 of record NZ_CP071785.1, on the reverse strand, counting down.
GATTGCGCGTAACGCCAACGATACCGCCGCCCAACTGGAGGCCATGGGCCAGCATGCCGGCGCCATCCGCAGTGACATGGCCAGCTCGGTGGCCCAGGTCAGCGGGATGGCCGGGGACATCCGCGATTCCGCCACCGCCATCCAGCAGCTCGCCACCGAGGTGGAGGACATTGGGCGGGTGATCGACGTCATCAATGACATTTCCGACCAGACCAACCTGTTGGCACTGAACGCCGCCATCGAAGCGGCCCGCGCCGGAGAGCACGGTCGTGGTTTCTCGGTGGTGGCCGATGAGGTACGTGGTCTGGCCCAGAAAACCCAGAGTTCAACCCAGGAGATCCGCGCCATCATTGAGCGCCTGCAGAGCGGCTCCAGTCGCGCGGTGTCGGCGATGGCGGCGGGGGAGCAGGCCACTGGCGAGACGGTGGCCACCTCCGAGCGCATGGGCGAGGCCCTGGACCAGATTGGCGACAGCGTCGAACAGATCGTGGGCATGAGCCAGCAGGTGGCGGCGGCAACCGAGGAACAGAGTTCGGTTACCGCAGAGATCAGCCGCAACGTCCAGAATATCTCCGAGCTGAGCGGCCGTTCCAGCGACGACATGGCAGCCTGTCACCGGGAAGTGGACGATCTGCGCCGATTGGCGGATGAGCTGGCGGCGAAGATGCAGGCCTTCAAGCTCTAAGGGTTAGTCAGAAGTACCCTGGACTCATCGGCGCTGCGGCGCGTCGCGACGCCGGCCCATTCAGCGCGGCTATGGTGGCTATAAGCCCGGTGACTTTGACCTGGCGCGCGGCCGTCCCAATAGTAGGAACATGGTTGAACCCGACCCCGACCAGATACGGAGGATGTGCACCATGGCAACGCAAGCGAGCAATCCCGACAGTCTGCAGACCCTGAGCCAGCTGGACGTGGCTGGCCAGACTTACCATTACCACAGCCTGCCCAAGGCGGCCCGTGCCCTGCCGGGCCTGGAGCGACTGCCGTTCTCACTGAAAGTGCTGCTGGAGAACCTGTTGCGGCATGAGGATGGCGATACCGTCACCCGCCAGCATCTGGAGGCCATGGCGCAGTGGCTGGACAGCCGTCACTCCGACACCGAAATCCAGTACCGGCCGGCGCGGGTGCTGATGCAGGATTTCACCGGCGTGCCTGGCGTCGTCGACCTGGCGGCGATGCGTGAGGCGGTGGCTGCGGCGGGCAAGGACCCTGCGCTGGTCAATCCGCTATCGCCTGTGGATCTGGTCATCGACCACTCGGTGATGGTGGACAAGTTCGGTGACGCTTCGGCCTTCCGAGACAACGTCACCATCGAAATGGAACGCAACCGCGAGCGTTATGAGTTCCTGCGCTGGGGCCAGCAGGCGTTCGACAACTTCCGGGTGGTACCGCCGGGCACCGGCATCTGCCATCAGGTTAATCTGGAATACCTCGGCAAGACGGTCTGGACCCGCGATATCGACGGCAAGACCTACGCCTTCCCCGACACCCTGGTGGGCACCGATTCTCACACCACCATGATCAATGGTCTCGGCATCCTGGGCTGGGGTGTGGGCGGCATCGAAGCGGAAGCGGCGATGCTGGGACAGCCGGTGTCGATGCTGATTCCGGAAGTGGTTGGGTTCAAGATCACCGGCAAACTGCGGGAAGGCATCACCGCCACCGACCTGGTGCTGACGGTCACCGAAATGCTCCGCAAGCACGGTGTGGTGGGCAAGTTCGTCGAGTTCTTCGGCGATGGCCTCAAGGACATGCCGGTGGCCGATCGTGCCACCCTTGCCAACATGGCCCCGGAGTACGGCGCCACCTGTGGCTTTTTCCCGGTGGACGAGCAGACCCTGGCGTACCTGCGGCTGACCGGCCGTGAGGCCCACCAGATCGAGCTGGTGGAGGCCTACGCCAAAGCCCAGGGGCTGTGGCGGGAGCCTGGCCAGGAGCCGGCCTACACCACCACCCTGGCACTCGACATGGGCGAGGTGGAAGCCAGCCTGGCCGGCCCCAAGCGGCCTCAGGACCGGGTGGCACTGAGCCAGATGAAGTCGGCCTTTGAACTGCTGATGGAGACCAACGAAGGTCCGGCGACAGAATCAGACAGCCGTCTGCAATCGGAAGGCGGCCAGACCGCGGTCGGGGTGGAGAAAAGCTATCGTCACGCCGCCAGCCAGCCTTTCCAGCTCAACGGCGAGGAGCTGCACCTGGACCCGGGCGCGGTGGTCATCGCCGCCATCACCTCCTGTACCAACACCTCCAACCCCAGTGTGATGATGGCCGCAGGCCTGCTGGCCGAGAAGGCCGTGGCCCGGGGGCTGCAAACCAAGCCCTGGGTCAAGACCTCGCTGGCGCCCGGCTCCAAGGTGGTGACCGACTACCTGCGGGTCGGCGGTTATCAGGAGGTTCTCGACCAGTTGGGCTTCAACCTGGTGGGCTATGGCTGCACCACCTGCATCGGCAACTCCGGACCGTTGCCCGATCCCATCGAGCAGGCCATCGACAAGGGTAACCTGACGGTGGCCTCGGTACTATCGGGCAACCGTAACTTCGAGGGCCGGGTGCACCCGCTGGTGAAAACCAACTGGTTGGCATCGCCGCCCCTGGTGGTGGCGTTTGCCCTGGCCGGCAATGTTCGGGTGGACCTGTCCCGCGACCCGCTGGGTGTGGACCGGGATGGCAAGCCGGTATACCTCAGGGAACTGTGGCCGAGCCAGGAAGAGATCGCCGAGGCGGTGGCGAAAGTGGAAACCGAGATGTTCCACAAAGAGTACGGCGAGGTGTTTGAAGGCGACGACACCTGGCGCTCGATCCAGGTGCCCGATGCCAAGGTCTACGAGTGGACTGAGGCGTCCACCTACATCCAGCACCCGCCCTTCTTCGAAGGCATGGGGGCGGAGCCTGAACCGGTGGATGACATCCACGACGCCCGCATTCTGGCGCTGCTGGGGGATTCGGTGACCACCGATCACATTTCACCGGCAGGGGCGATCAAGGCCGACAGCCCGGCCGGACGGTATCTGCAGGACAAGGGCGTCCAACCCCGCGACTTCAACTCCTACGGCTCCCGGCGGGGTAACCACGAAATCATGATGCGGGGCACCTTCGCCAATGTTCGCATCCGCAACGAGATGCTGGACGATGTGGAAGGTGGCTTCACCCGCCACATCCCCAGTGGCAAGCAGATGGCGATCTACGACGCCGCCATGGCCTACGCCGATGACCATACGCCGCTGGTGGTGATCGCCGGCAAGGAGTATGGCACCGGCTCCAGCCGTGACTGGGCCGCCAAGGGCACCCGCCTGCTGGGGGTCCGGGCGGTGGTGGCGGAATCGTTTGAACGTATCCACCGCTCCAACCTGATTGGCATGGGGGTGATGCCGCTGCAGTTCACCGATGGCGTCAGTCGCCAGTCGCTGAAACTGACCGGCGAGGAAACCATCACCATCACCGGTATGGCCGGGAATCCGGAGCCGGCCGCCAGTCTGACCATGACGGTAACGTACCCGGATGGTCACGAAGAACGCTGCCAGCTGCTGTCGCGGATCGATACCGCCAACGAGGCGACCTACTTCCGCCACGGCGGCATCCTGCATTATGTGATACGGGAGATGATTTCAGCGGATTGAGCCTTAAGTGCGGTCGTCACCACCCGACAGGCACGCTATAGTTTGGCCAGAGACCGGCCCGATCCAGTGGAGTGGATCGGGCAGCGTTTGCCAACTCAAGACCAGTGGTTAAGGGGATTTGATGCCGAGTGGCGGATACCAGGACGTCGTCAACAAACTGGAGGCGCTGAAGGCCCAGTTCGTCGCCCGGGTGGTGGTGGAACTGGACGACAATGTGGCCAAACTGCATGCGGTGGAGGGCAATGCCGCTGGCATCCGGGCCCTCAAACAGGGGTATGAGTGGCTGCATCGATTGGCTGGCTCGGCGGGCACCTTTGGTTTCCAGGCCCTGGGCAGTCAGGCCCGCAAGCTGGAGGAGACCCTCAAACAGGTGGTGGAGATGGATTCCGACGACCTGTCCGGGCTGCTCACCACGGTACTGGATGAGGATTTCTACCAGCGCCTGGACAGCTTGCCGGACCTGCTCAAGGCCGACGCCGGCGATTGCGCCATTCCGCTGTTGCAGCGGGCGGTGGCCGAGCCGGAGGACGGCACTCTGCAGCGGGTGGACCTGATTTCAGCCAACAGCGAGGTGCGTGAGGAACTGGAACAGGGGCTGTCACGCTATGGCTACCGGGTGGCGGTGTTTGACAGTCCGGATGGCTACCGCCGTGATCATGCCAGTACCGGCGAGAATCTGGCGGCGTTGGTGGCCGACGCGGATCTGCTGGACGCGGTGCATGGGGTGGTGGCGGAACTGGAACGCCACAGCGACCTGCCGCTGGTTTTTGTGGCCCATGACGAATCCTTTGATGTCCGCTACCGGGTGGCGGATGCCGGCGCCGGCGGTTTCTTCACCGTGCCGGTGGATATTCCCGCGCTGGCGGATCGCATTCAGCAGCTCAATGAGGAGCGCGAAGAGCGCCAGGGCGGCAAGGTGCTGATCGTCGATGACGACGACCAGCTGGTGGAGCACTACCGGCTGGTACTGGAGGCCGGCGGTCTGGAAGTGGTGACCGTCACTCATCCCCCCGACGTCATCCGTCGGCTGTCGGAGTATCGCCCCGACATCGTGCTGATGGACATCCACATGGGGGACTATTCCGGCATCAACCTGGCGCGGATGATCCGCTTTCAGCCGGAGTGGCTGGGGCTGCCTATCATCTATCTGTCCAGCGAGCAGGACCGGGACGAACAGATTTCCGCCATCGCCGAGGGGGCGGATGACTTTATCGAGAAGCCGATTCGTGACCACCGCCTGGTGAAGGAGGTCAAGGCCCGCTGTGTTCGTGCCCGCCAGCTCTCCAAACTGGCGTCTCTGGACAGCCTCACGGGCCTGCTTAAACACTCCTTAGTGAAGCAGGAGCTGGCGAAGGAGTTTGATCGCTGTCGCCGCTATGGCCTGGCGGCCCAGGTGGCCATGCTTGATCTGGACCATTTCAAGCGGGTTAACGACAGCCATGGTCACGCCGTCGGCGATGTGGTGATCCGCGCCCTTGCCAACCTGTTGCGTCACCGGCTGCGTAAGACCGACATTATTGGCCGTTACGGTGGCGAAGAGTTTGTGGTGATCCTGCCGGACTGCAGTGCCGAGGTGGCGGAGGAAATCCTCCAGGACGTCTGTGGCCAGTTCGCCGGTCTGGTGTTTGCCGGTGATGGCGAGGAATTTCAGGTGACTCTCAGCGCCGGCGTGGCCAGCCTGCGGAACTTTGCCTCCGCCGAGGCCGCGCTCAACGCCGCTGACGAAGCGCTCTACCAGCGCAAGCGAGCCGGTCGCAATGGGGTGACGCTGTATCAGTCCCAGGCCCCCAATCACCGTGATGACCAGGAGACCGGAGCCTGATGAATACCCTGATCCTCGAGGATGACCTGTTGATGGCGGAGCTGCTGGAAACCATCCTGGCGGGGATCTACCCGCGGCTGTCTGCCGACATCGTGACCTCGGTGGCAGAGGCAGGCAACAAGTGGCTGCCCGGTCGCTACCAGTTGGTGATCTGCGACTGGAACCTGCCGGACGGCTCCGGGCTGGAGCTGGTGCGACAGATCCGTAAGGACGATCGCGAGGTGGCGGTGCTGATGATTTCCGGCCGCAGTGACCGGGAATCGGTACTGGCAGCGGCTCATCATGGTATCAGCGGGTTTGTCTCCAAACCCTTCAGCGTGGAGATGGTCCGGGACCGGCTAAAAACCATCCTGCCCCCCGAGCAGGACGACGATGGCGATCACGGTGACCTGGAAGCCATGCTCAAGGCCGCCTGCGAGGGCCACTTTCAGCTGCCCACGACCCTGGCGCCGGCGGACGTTCTGGACCTGATGGATCGAGCCGAGCCCCTGGATGCCAACCAACTGGCGGAGCGCTGGCGGGATGAAACCGGTCTCACCACCCGGTTGCTGGATGTGGCTAATCGCAACTCTTTTCGACGGTCCGGCGAGCCGGTGTCGACCTTGTCGGAGGCGATCCGGCTGGTGGGTACGCGAATGTCCCTGGACATTGCCCTGGGGCTGGCGCTGGACAATACCCATGCTCTCAGCGACGCCGGCTTGCGGGAACGTGCTGAAGCCTTTCAGCATCAGAGCGAAGACGTTGCCCACTACGCCCAGTCAATGTTTCGCCAGCTGCGACTACCAGCGAACGAAGCCTTTACCGCAGGCCTGTTGAGCCGGGCCGGCGAGCTGGTGGTGCTTAGTGTGTTGCAGCAGTATCTGGCCGGTGGCGGCAGCCTAACCGATGAGCGGATTGACCAGGCCCTGAAGGACTGGTCCCAGCCTTGTGGCAATCGCCTCAAGGTGCAGTGGCGGCTGCCACTGGAGTTGAGGGAGCTGATTGGCGCGATCTATTTCCTGCCCCGGGGCGGCGCCAAACAGGACCGGATTGCCATGCGTGCCGCGGCCCTGGTTGCCCAGGGCCGGGTGGCGGAACCGGAATGTCAGCGTCTACTGCGTTTCGCTGGCCTGGACCCGAGTGATTTCGCCGATACCGCCGACCACGAGCCTGGGCCGGAGTGAAATAGTCAGTGAGGACTGCCACGAGACGACCACGAACAGGCGGGAAGGAGAAGGTGATTGAGAGCGCCAGAGATACCTGAAAACGAGACTGAACGGTTGCGTTCCCTCGGTGCCACCGGGCTGCTGGATTCCCCTGCCGAGGAACGTTTTGATCGCCTGACCCGGGTGGCACAACGGCTGTTTGGTGTGGAAATCGCGTTGGTCTCCCTGGTAGATGCCGACCGTCAATGGTTCAAATCCCGCCAGGGGCTGGATGCTCTGGAGACACCACGCAGTGTGTCGTTCTGCGGCCACGCCATTCTCAACGAGGACATCCTGGTGGTGGAGAACGCCGCGCACGATTCCCGCTTTCACGACAATCCGTTGGTGTGCGGCAGCCCCAACATCCGCTTCTACGCAGGCGCGCCGTTGCACTCCGCCGATGGCTTTCGGCTCGGTACCCTGTGCATCATCGACAGCCAGCCCCGGACCCTGTCCGCTCATGATCGTCGTTTATTACGGGATTTGGCCGACAGCATCGAGGCGGAGATTGGCCAGAGTCAGCAAAAAAGCTACTACCGTACCCTGGAGGCGCTCTCGGCCATTCACAACGACACCCGACGTGATCCCATCGACTGCCTTCGGGAGGGGCTGCGGCTGGGGTGTGATTACCTGAAGCTACCATTTGGCATCATCAGCCAGATCGAGGGTGATCGATACACGGTGTTGGCTCATGCCTCTCCCCCGGACACGCTCCACGATGGCCAGGCCTTTGATCTTAATGATACGTATTGCAGTCTGACCCTTGATGCCAGCGAAACCCTGGCCATTGAAAATATGGGGCAATCCCAGTACGCCAGTCACCCCTGTTACCGGGAGTTCGGCCTCGAGAGCTATCTTGGCACAGCGCTGGTGGTGGCTGGCCAGCCATACGGTACCCTGAACTTCTCTTCACCCTCGCCACGGGAACCCACGGGCTTCAACCACTACGACTTTCGCTTCATGGAACTGCTCAGTGGCTGGACAACAGCGGTGCTGGAGCGCTGGCAGGTGGATCAGACCCTTTCCCGGTTGCGGGCTATCGAACTGGCGGTGGCACGAGCGCAGGCCAGCTTCATTAACCGGCCGGACAATCCTCAGGCCTTTACTGAGCTGTTGGACGAGATTTTACGTTTCACTGACAGTGCTTTTGGCTTTATTGGTGAAATACTAAAAAGCCCCGAGGGGCAGCCATACCTAAAGACCGACACCATTACCAACATTGCCTGGGATGAAGCCTCGCGGGCCTTCTATCGTGACAACATCAACGAGGGGCTGGAGTTCCACAACCTCGACACTCTGTTCGGCCAGGTCATGACCACCGGCCAGCCGGTGCTGGCCAACGACCTGCCTAATGATTCCCGCGGCAGCGGCGTGCCCCACGGTCATCCGCCCATCCATACCTTTATGGGGTTGCCGATCTATCATGGCAGTCAGTTGGTGGGAATGTTGGGGCTGGCGAATCGGGAACAGGGCTACGACCGGACCCTGGAGCGGGAGCTGGGTCCGCTGTTGCGGACCATTGGGCAGTTGCGGGAGGCGACCCGGGTCCAGCGCAGTCAGCGAGAGAGCGAGCGTCGGCTGGAAATGGTGATTAGGGCCACCGACACGGGTATCTGGGAGTGGAACGTCCAGACCGATGCCCTGACCCTGAACGAACGCTGGGCCGAGATTATTGGCTATCGGCTGGAGGAACTGAGTCCACTGAGCGTGGAGACCTGGCGCCGGTTGCTCCATGAGGACGATCTTGAAAAGGCGGAAATCAAGTTGCGTCGTCACTTTGCCGGTGCTTCGGATTACTACGACGCGACCTTCCGCATGCGCCACCAGGATGGCCATTGGGTCTGGGTCCACGCCCGGGGTCGGGTCATGGCCCACGATATCCACGGTGATCCGCTGATCATGGCCGGTACCCACACAGACATCTCGGCCCAGAAAGCGGCGGAGCTGCGGCTCAAGGAGAGTGAGGCCCGGTTGCGGGCGCTGTTCGAACTGTCGCCGGTGGGTATCGCTCTCAACGATTTCGACACTGGTCAGTTCATCCAGGTCAACGATGCGCTGTTGGCATCTGCAGGCTACGGCCGGCTGGAGTTCCTGTCGCTGAGCTACTGGGATGTCACACCAAAGGACTATGCCGACCAGGAAGCGGTGCAACTGGAACGCTTGGAAAACAGAGGGCACTACGGCCCCTACGAGAAAGAATTTGTACACCGCAATGGCCACCGGTACCCCGTCATGCTGCATGGAACTCTGCTGACAGATGCTTCTGGTCGCAAACTGATCTGGTCGATAGTGGAGGACATAACAGAGCGTAAGCGGCTGACGCAGATGCAACGGGAGTTTGTGTCAACCGTCAGCCACGAACTGCGTACTCCGTTAACGGCGATCACCGCAGCCCTGTCGATGGTGGGCAAGGGCGTCGCAGGCGCCTTGCCGGAGAAAGCCCAGGACATGGTGAGCCTGGCGTTGCGCAACAGCGAGCGGTTGAGCGAGTTGATCAACGACATCCTGGATATGGAGAAACTGGCGGCCGGCAAGATGCCGTTCGAACTGGAACGTTGTGATCTGCTGCCCTTATTGAAACAGGTGCTGGACGATACCCGCAGTTACGCTGATCGCTTTCAGGTCCAGTGCCTGCTGGAAGCGGCGGACACTCGTCTGCAGGTCCGGGCGGACCCCCGTCGTCTCATTCAGGTGATGACCAACCTGCTGTCCAATGCCATCAAGTTCTCCCATACCGATGGCGCGGTTCGGGTGTTGGTAGAGCCTTCGGGCGAACGGGTGCGGGTGCGGGTTGAGGATCGGGGCCGGGGTGTGCCGGCAGCCTTCCGCGACAGGCTGTTCAGCGCTTTTGCCCAGGCCGACAGTTCTGACTCGCGGCAGTCCGGAGGCACAGGTTTGGGGCTGGTGATCAGCCAGCAACTGATGGAGGGCATGCACGGCGATATTGGATTTGAGGACACCCCTGGTGGCGGGGCGACGTTCTACATTGAGCTGCCGCTGCTGGGATCGGAGCGCGATCCGGGGGCGGACACATTGAGGGATGAGGAGTCAGACCATGGCTGAGTTGAAGCGCATCATGTACGTGGAAGATGAACCGGACATTCGTGCCGTGGCGGAACTGGCCCTGGTCTCGGTGGGCGGGGTTGAGGTGATGCTGTGCGAATCGGGCGAGGATGCGCTGGCGCGGGTGGACGGCTTTCAGCCCGACCTGATCCTGCTGGATGTGATGATGCCGCGGCTCGACGGCCCGGAAACATTGCAGGCGCTGCGCCAGAAACCTGGCCTGGCCGAGGTGCCGGTGGCGTTCATGACCGCCAAGGTCCAGTCATCGGAGGTGGAGTCTTACAAGGCTCTGGGGGCCATTGATGTGATCGCCAAACCGTTCGATCCCATGACCCTGTCTGACAAGGTCCAGGGCATCTGGGACCAGCATGTCGGTTAGCCGCTGGGCGCGTACCGGCATGGCGGCTGGCCGGCCTTGCCAAACGCCGGCAGATGGCCGACACTTTCGGCCCGTTTTCACTCACTGACAACCGCAAGGCGAGGCGTACCATGTCCAGCGACCAGTCCCGGGACGAACTCAAGGCCAAACTCAATCTGGAAACCTCCCGCATTGGCTGGCATGACCTGCAGACCTACTACGCCCGCGGCCACGTGGTGCGGGTCGGCGCCGACCTCGACCTGCTGGATGTCGCCGCCGAGCTGGTGGCCGACAATAAGACCCAATTCGATGCCTGGATGGCCGCCGGCCAGGTCGGTGACGTGCCGCCGGCCATGGCCCAGGCCTGGTATGACCGCAATGCCGAACTCTGGGCGGTGGTGATTGCGCCCTGGGTTCTGGTCCAGGACCGCAGCAGCCAACCGCTGCACTGACCTCCAGTCCCCCATTTCACCGGCCCGCCAAGGGCCCTGCCTGTCTCTGGCCCGGTATCGGGCCTCCACGCCTGTAGTGAGAGAGTTATGCTGGATGCGCTGATCATTCTTGCGCCCCTGTTTCTGGGGTTTGCCCTGGCCCTGGACAATCGTACGGTGATGACGGTGATCCATTACGCTGTGGAGGGGCTGGTGTATTTCATCCTGGCGTTGCTGGGTCTGGGCCTGGGACAAATGGATGGCCTGTGGCAGCAGCTCGCAACCATGCTGGGGCAGGTGGCGATTCTGGTGGTTGCCCTGGGCCTCGCCAACCTGGCGGCTCTGTGGCTGTGGCAGCGTTGGCAGCCGATGACGGTGGCAGCGGCTGAGGAGGCGACGGAAACGTCCTACCGACGGCTGTTTCTGGCGGCGCTGAAACCGCTCTCGGCGGTGTTGGTCGGGGTGGCCGCCGGTGCCTGGCTGCTGCCGGCATTGCCCTGGGTCGAGGACCTGGCGACCTGGTCACTGATGCTGCTGTTGCTGCTGATCGGTGTGCAACTGCGCAACGCTGGCCTGTCCCTGCGTAAGCTGTTGATGAACCGCCAGGGTCTGGGAATTGCGCTGGCGGTGGTGATCAGCTCCCTGCTGATCGGGTTGCTGCTCGGCCCCCTGCTGTCGATACCCTGGCACGATGCCCTGGCGCTGGCCTCCGGTTTTGGCTGGTACTCGCTGTCGGGGATCGTGGTGGGTGACGCTCTGGGCCCGGCTTGGGGTGGGGTAGCGTTCCTCAACGACGTCTTGCGGGAGATCATCGCCCTGGCGCTGATTCCGCTGGTGATTGGTCGACACCCGGCCCTGGCCATCGGCTATGGCGGCGCCACCGCCATGGACTTCACCCTGCCCATCATCCGCAGCAGCGGTGGTCTGGCCTGCGTTCCGGTGGCGATTGCCTCCGGCTTTATTTTGTCCTTCCTGTCGCCAATACTGATGGGGTTGTTCCTGTCACTGGGGTGACCCGTGGAATGTTGCAGTCCCTGAATTTCAAGCATTTGTACTATTTCTGGGTCATTGCCCGGGAAGGGTCGCTGGCGCGGGCGGCGCAACTGCTCAACCTGGCGCCGCAGACCCTCAGCAGCCAGCTGACCGCGCTGGAGAGCTCGCTCGACAGCCTGCTGTTCCGGCGTGAAAACCGCCGCCTGGTGCTGACCGACCTGGGGCAGATGGTGTACCGCTACGCCGATGACATGTTCCGCATTGCCGACGAGCTCAAGACCGTGCTCGATACCCGGCCGGACGAGCGTGCCCTGGGGCTGACGGTGGGGGTCGCGGCGTCGATCCACAAACTGATTGCCTACCAGTTGCTGGAACCGGCACTGACCCTGACACGGCCGGTGCGGCTGAGCTGTCGCAGTGGCCGTCCGTCCCAGTTGCTGCAGGATCTGAAGGCCGGACAGCTGGATGTGGTGCTGACGGATCGCGAGCCCGACGCCGGCATGGACGATCACTGCTACGTGCACCCCCTGGGGCAGACCTCCATTACCCTGTTCGCAACGCCGGATCTGGCCGCCAACCTGCAGACCGGCTTTCCCCACAGCCTGCAGGGCCAGGCTTTCCTGGCCAATGCGGTGAAGGCGCCCTACGTGCGCCAGTTGATGCAGTGGTTTGATGAGCAGGGTATCCGTCTGGACATCCGTGCCGAGATCGACGACAGCGCGCTGATCAAGGTGTTTGGCCATCAGGGCTACGGCGTGTTCGCTGCGCCCACGGTGATTGCGGACGAGGTCTGCCGTCAATACCAGGTAGCGGCGGTGGGTGAGGTGGCAGAGGTACAGGATCAGTTGTACGCTGTAAGTCGCAGTCGTCGCAACAGTCACCCGGCGGTGGCGGCGATCTGTGGGCAGTCGTTGGCGTCCTGAGGGGCGGGTTGATCAGAGACTGTTAATCGTTCGAAAAAAGCTGATTGAAGTAACGAAGCAATCTGCTTTTCTCTGTTTCAGTATCCGGTAATGATGATCCTGTCGACCCACGATGAGGAGAGGCATCATGAAAACCATTCACAAGTATGCACTCAAGGTGAGCCGCGAACTGAACCGCTTGACCCTGCGTGAGGGCTTCCAGGTGGTACGCTGTGAGTACGTGGTCCCGGAAAAAACCGTCTATCTCTGGGTGGAGGAACCGCTCAAGGTGGATATCCCCGAGCGCCAGTACGAGTTCCGTGTTGCCTTCTCCGGCGAGCCGGTGCCCGATCACTACGTCTACCGCGGAACCGCCCTGGACCCGTTCGGTCCGGAAGCCTTCCACGTCTTCGAAGCGCCGGCGCAACAGCGTGAACAGCCGTACCGTGAACCATCCTTCCGCCCCGTGATCGCCGCCTGAATGAGCGACGACGCTGCCAGGGATGACAAAGACCGGGCCCCGGAAAAGGGCCCGGAAGCGACCCTGCTGGACCGGTTCGACCCGGCCCTGCTGAAAGGGCTCAATGCCATTATCAGGATTGCCGTGCGGCTGCTGGCGATCCTGATGGTGCTGGTGATTCTGATGGGTGTGGTGGACGTGGGTTGGACGCTGTACCAGAAGCTGGTCACGCCACCGGTCTACATCCTCACCATCTCCGACATGCTGGCCACCTTTGGCGCTTTCATGGCGGTGCTGATCGCTATCGAGATTTTCATCAACATCACCATCTACCTGCGTGACAACGTCATCCACGTCAAGATCGTGATTGCGACGGCGTTGATGGCCATCGCCCGGAAGGTGATCATCCTCGATCTGGACACCGTCGACGCCTCTTACCTGTGGGGCATCGCGCTGATCGTGCTGACCATGAGCATCGCCTACCTGATCGTCCAGAAAGCCAGTGACTCAGACGAAGTGCACTGATGTGCTCCTCCGGCTAGCCAGGCGGGGAGGAACTTTTCAGGCGGGAAGAAACTTTTTTGACGGGAAGCTGCTTCATTAGAGCGCAAGAAACTTCTTCAAGTTGATCTGGTAGTCTTCCGGGTCAACCGCCCGGACGATACGGTCCTGGCAGCCCGGACTCGCCAGATCCAGGGTTTCCACAGTGATCGGCATGCGGAATTTGGTGTGGTACATCACTCGCACCACCGGCAGGCGCTGGTCGTCGTCGTTGCTCTCCACCACCACGCCGAGCCGGCCACTCTCCAGCAGCACCAGTGAGCCCACCGGGTAGAGCCCGATGCAGCGGATGAATTGTTGTACCAACGCCGAGTCCAGGTGAGGGCCACTCCACTCCAGCAGTTTCTTCAGACCCTGGGTGGGCGTCATGCCCTTGTGGTAGACCCGATCGGCGGTGATGGCGTCGTACACGTCGGAGATCGCCACCATGCGACCGTAGACAGAAATTTCATCGCCCCGCAGGCCTTCCGGGTAGCCGGTGCCGTCCATCTTTTCGTGATGCTGGGCGGCCGTGAGGATGGTCAGTTCGCCAATGCCCTCGGTGGCCAGCAGGATGTCGCGGGAATGGCGGGCGTGGGCTTTCATTTCCTCAAATTCTGCGGCGCTCAGGCGCCCGGGCTTGTGGAGAATCTCCTCCGGGGTGAGGATCTTGCCGATGTCATGGAGCAGGGCGCCGATGATGGTCTGGTGCTGGACGTCGGCGGAACACCCCATGGCCTTGCCGAACAGCGACATCAGCACACTCAGGTTGACCGAGTGTTCCATCAGGTAGTTGTCCTTGTCGCGGATGCGACCGAGGCAGGACAGCGCGTTGTGGTTACGGAACACCGATTCCTGAAGTTCTGTGGCCAGCTCGTTGAACGGAGTAATGTTGATGGCGTGGCCCAGCTTGACGTCCCGCAGCACATTGCCCACCAGGTTCTGGGCTTCACCATGAATCTGCTGGGCGATCACCATTTCATCCGCCAGTGGCCGTACCCGTTTCGGCAGCGGCTTGAGGGCACCGACGTCGTCCAGCAGCGCAGCATTGCGGGCGTCCACCTCACGGGCCGGCTCGCTGTCCTGGGTGTCCTTGCCCTTGTTGGTGTCGATATAGACGAAATCCACTCCCATCTGGCGAATCTTGGCGATGGTTGTCTCGTTGCGTAGGAAACCGCGGCGATTGCGGGTGTTGTGGGGGATCCAGTCGTTGTTGAGGTCGGTGATGTACATCCCCACCTCCAACGCGGTTACTGGCACTCGTTTGATCATGCACCCTCTCCTGCCTTGATCATGAACCCGTTACCAATGCGTAACCGGCCTCAACCTTCACTATAAATCCAATGGCGGGCGGATCAAGCGCTGGCGCCTGCGAGACGATGGAAGGTCCTCAAGCTGTTGTGGTAGGTGGTTCGCACCACCTCGTCAACGGGGATTTCCTTGACCTCGGACACCTTCTCGGCCACAAAGGGTAGGTAGCATGGCGCATTTTCGCGGCCTCGGTAGGGCACCGGAGTGAGGAACGGCGCGTCGGTTTCCAGCAGGATCTGCCCGATGGGCGTCATGCGGATGATGTCACGGACGTTCTCCGCCTTGTTGAAGGTGGCGATGCCGTTGAACCCCAGACACCAGCCCTGGTCGATGGCGTAGCGGGCCAGTCCCGGGCCGGAGGTGAAGCTGTGGATGACACCGCGGCGGGTCAGGGTGGCCTCGAAGTCCCGCAGGATCTCGATGGTGTCGTCATCCGCTTCGCGACTGTGGATGACCACCGGTTGATCCAGGTCGCAGGCAATCTGGAGCTGACGCCGGAACACCTCACGCTGTACCGCCCGATCGGCGTTGTCGTAGAAGTAGTCGAGACCGATTTCGCCCACCGCGACGATCTTGTCGTCGGCGCCGTGCTGGCGAATCTCGGCTTCCACTGCGTCGGTGTATTGCTCGGCGTCGTGGGGGTGAATGCCCTGGGTGCCGTAGAGCCAGGGCGCGACCTGGCTCAGTTCCCGCACCCGGCCCAGGTTGTCGGGGGAAACCGCGATGGTCACGACCCGCTCGATGTTGACCCGGCGGGCCTCCGCCAGGATGTCATCCAGTGGCTGGTCCTTGAGGTAGTCCAGGTGACAATGGGTTTCGATGATCGGGTGCTCGAACACCGGAATGTCGCGTTTTTTTCGGCTCATGAATCACTCGCGGGCTGCAGTTGGCGTTTGCGGTCCAGTTTACCATTTGACTTCCGGCCACCCCAGCCGGCCGGATGAGGAGCATTACCATGACGGATACGCCGTTCAGCCGCCAGTTTCACCTGGACCCGGCCCGGGTCCAGCTCAAGGACTATCCCACGGACATCGATCACTCATTCGAGCTGCCCTGTCTGGAGACCAGCCTTGATCTGATCGGAGAGCATCAGCGCCGGTTGTGGGCCAACGGCAAGCATGCCCTGCTGCTGGTACTCCACGGTACCGACGCCTCCGGCAAGGACAGCCTGATCCGCACCCTGGCCACCTACGCCGATCCGGCCGGCTTCCACGCCTGGTCGTTCAGCCGTCCCGATGACCTTGAAGCCCGCCACGATTTTCTCTGGCGCACGGTGCCCATGCTGCCGGCACTGGGCCAGATGGTGGCCTTCAACCGCAGCTACCACGAGGCGGTGATGGCGGAGCGGCTGTGGCCGGTGCGGGCGCCGGAGCACTACAACTGGCCGGCCCGCTATGACGCCATCCGCAGCTTCGAATCCCACCTGGTGCAGGAAGGCACCACCATCGTCAAAATATGGCTGCACCTGTCCGATGAGGAACACCGCCACCGCTTGCTGAAGCGTTTGGACAAGCCCCGCAAGCGCTGGAAGTTTGAGTCGTCGGACATCGATGCCTGGCGCCGTCGCCACGAATACCGCGCGGTAGCGGGGGAGGCCATGGCGGCGACCCATACCACCGCTGCGCCCTGGCACATCATCCCCGCCAACCGCAAACCGGTGGCGCGGGCGTTGGTGGCGCGCATTGTGGCGGAGCAGTTGCAGGGCCTGGCGCCGGAGTACCCCAGTCATGATCCGGCGCTGCTGGCGCAATACGCTGAGGCGCTGAAAGCCAAGGACTAGTGGGTGGTTCGCTGACAGGCTGGTGAAGGCAGGCGGGGCCGGTAGGTACAATTGCGAAGCCGTGCTGCCGGTCACTCATGCCAGTCTTGAGGCATGTTTATTCGCGCATCAGGCACGGTTGATCGACCAGGAGGAAACAGTCAATGCGGATAGCGGTGATCGGGGCAGGGGTCGTCGGGGTGACGACGGCTTACGCACTGGGCAAGCGTGGTCACGAAGTGACGGTGATCGAACGCCATGACGATGCCGGTCGGGAAACCAGCTTTGGCAACGCCGGCCAGCGCTCCTACGGTGTGGTGTACCCCTGGGCGGATGCGGCCATGGTGCGCCGGGCCCTGCCATGGCTGGTAAAGGCGGATGGCCCGCTGAAAATGGCGATGCCGCCGTCCTTCGATACCCTGCGTTTCCTGCTGGCCACCCTGCGGTTTGCCCTGGCACCGGGGGTGTATGGCCTCAACAAGCGCGCCATGGTGCACCTGGGTACCTACAGCCGTCGCTGCTTCCTCGATCTGGAGCAGGAGCTGAACCTCGACTTCGACGGCGGCCACGACGGCCTGCTGCACCTGGCCAGTTCGCCGGCCCAGATGGCCGAGTACCGCAAAACCGGCGAACTGCTGGACGAGCTGGGAGTGCCCTATCAGCTACTGGGCCCCCGTGAGGTCCGGGACTACGAACCCGGCATGACCGGTGATGGCCCGCTCCACGGTGCGATCCGCTACCAGACTGACGGCACCGGTGACTGCCACCTGTTTTCCCGGGCCCTGGCCCGGGCCTGTGAACAGCATGGCGTGAGCTTCCGTTTCCAGCAACAGGTGCAGCGCCTGGTGGCGGACGACCGGCGGGTTCAGGCGGTGGAAATGACCGGCCCGGACGGTCGCAGCGACAGCATGGCGGTGGATGCCTGCGTGGTGGCGGCCGGCTGCTGGTCGCCGGGCCTGGTGGCACCGCTGGACATGCGGTTGCCGATCTACCCGGTCAAGGGCTACTCGCTGACCGCGCCTCTGCTGGACCCGGAACGGGCGCCCCGCTCCACCGTGCATGATGACAACTTCAAGGTGGTGTCGACCCGCCTGGGGGATCGCCTGCGGGCGACCGGGTTTGTCGAGCTGGCGGACTTTGCCCGGGACATTCCGGAAGCCCGGCTGGCCACCATTCGCAAATCGGTGGAATCCCGCTTCCCCGGGTGTGCCGACCTGGACCAGGCCAGTCGCTGGACCGGATTCCGGCCAATGACGCCGGACGGCCCGGCGATCATCGGTCGCGGCAGTCGTGACAACCTCTACCTCAACACCGGCCACGGCACCTTCGGCTGGACCCTGTCGGCGGCCAGCGCCGAGCTGGTTGCCCAGGTGATCGACCAGGAGCCCACCGCCCTGTCCCTCGACCCGTTCCGGCCTGACCGTTTCCGGGTGTGATGATGGCGCAGGACTGGTGGTCGCGCTGGCAGGCCCTGGATCACTGGCTGGCGCAGTATCGGCCATTGTGGGCCACAGTGCCGTTCAGCACCCCCGAACCGGACTGGCTCAGGGCGCAGCCGGCGGCCGCCCGCTGGCTGGAGGCGCTGGATGAAGCTGCCTGTGAGCAATACAGCGAGGATCTACCGGCGCTGGCGAAGGACCTCAGCCCGTTCTGGCCGGAACTGGCCGAGCGGGCGTCGCTGCTGGCGGTACCGGTCGCCGAGGCGCCCGCCACGCCGCTGGCGGAATCCCGGGCCCGGGACATGCCGGGCCGCAAGCGTCTGCAGGCCGGTGCCTTCGCGGCGGCGCTGACGCCACTGGAGCCCCGGCTGATCGACTGGTGCTGCGGCAAGGGCCACCTGGGGCGAACCCTGGTGGCCTGCGGTGCCGAGGCGGTGACCGGGCTGGAGTGGGATCCGGAACTGGTGGTTGACGGCAATACGCTGGCGGCCCGGGATGGCGCCGCGGTGACCATCCGCCAGCAGGATGTGCTGGCCAGTGGCTGGTCCCTGCCGGCGGCCGACCAAGTCGTTGCCCTGCACGCCTGTGGCGAGCTCCACCGCCAGCTGTTGCGGCAGGGCAGCGAGGACGGTCTGGCCCGGCTCAGCGTGTCCCCCTGCTGTTACCACCTGGGCGTTGAGGGGCATTATCCGTTGTTGTCCCGGCGTGCCCGCGAGGCGGCCCGGGTCAGCCTGGATGCCGGCGAGATGCGGGTGGTGGTGCAGGAAACGGTGACCGCACCGGCCCGGGTCCGGCGCCAGCGCCAGACCGTTTCCGCCTGGCGGCTGGGGTTCGATGGCCTGCAGCGCCAGGTGCGGGGCCAGGATCATTACCTGCCGGTGCCGCCCCATCCCGCGGCGCTGAACCGTGCCGATTTCCGCGATTTCTGCCTCTGGGCTGCGGAGCGCAAGTCGCTGGCGCTGCCGGTGGATATCGATTACCAGTACTGGCTGGCCCATGGCTGGCGGCGCCTGCATCAGGTGCGTTGTCACGAGCTGGTGCGTCACCTGTTCCGCCGCCCGCTGGAGCTCTGGCTGGTATTGGACTATGCCCTGTATCTGGAAGAGCAGGGGTACCGGGTCAGCCTGGGGGAATTCTGCCAGCGCCCACTGACGCCCCGTAACCTGTTGCTGGATGCCCGCCGCGGCTGATCAGGGTTTGCGATACTGCACGCTGTCGACGCAACCGTCGCGAAAATAGACGAAGGTGAGTTCGTAGAGCCGACCGTAGTAATCGGTGTGATAGACCCAGGCCTCCTGGGGCACGCTGTGGGTTTCCGGTGGCGGCCCGAAGGCTTTGCGGACCTGCTCCCGGGTCATGCCCCGGACCACCTGGTTACGGGCAAGATAGGTGCGCAGTTGAGTGGAGTTGATGTAACGGCAGGGCGAGTCGTCAACACTGTCTGGTGCCGACGGGGTGGTTTCGGGGGGCGGTTCCGGCTCGGCGTCATCTTGGGGCAGGTTGCTGTCCAGGCGCCCGCCCAGACGGTTGTCCGGAACCTGGATTCGGGTGGCGTCATCACCACAGGGTTGGTCGGCAAAGGTCACCCCGTTGCCGTTGTCGCAGCGGTACACCGGTTCAGCACCGGCGCCGCTGCATAACAAACCAGCCGTTACCAGGCTGCCAACCCGCACTGCCCGGGATAACCGGCGCCAGGGCCGATCCGCCCGGGCAGGTGCGGTTGCTGGCACTTAGTAGCGTACCTGGATGTGGGCTTCCACCCGCCGGTTCTGGGCACGCCCACCGGCGCTGTCGTCGTCCTGCAGTGGCCGGCTTTCACCATAGCCCACCGCAGTCACCCGGCTGGCATCGATGCCCAAGGCATCGGTCAGACGCTGGGCCACGGCTTCTGCGCGCCGCTGGGACAGCTTCTGGTTGTACTCGGCGGGACCGCTGGCGTCAGTGTGGCCGGCGATTTCCACCGAAGTATCCGGGTGCTTCTCCATGAACTCGGCGACCCGCCGGATCTCGGCGTCGTAGGCGTCATCGATCCGGGCGCTGTCCAGCGGGAACTGGACCCGCAGGTCGATGGTTTCGATGGTCTCGGTGACGCCTTCGCAGCCCTCGTTATCGACATCGGCACCGGCGGTGGTATCCGGGCACTTGTCCTGACTGTCCACCACGCCGTCACGGTCGGAATCGAGTTCACAGCCACGGCTGTTGACGGTGGCGCCGGCCGGGGTGTCCGGACAGCGATCGAGGTGGTTGGCAATGCCGTCGTTGTCGTCGTCCAGGGCGCAGCCGAGCCGGTCCACCGGCACCCCGGCGGGGGTGCCCGGGCACTGGTCGCTGTCGTCGTAGACGCCGTCCATGTCGGAATCCACCGGGTCCGGTGTGCCGATGGTGCGGCCAAAGGCCAGGCTCAGGCCCAGCGATACCTGGGTGTCAAAGGTGCTTTCATCGATGCCGTGGAATTCCCGCAGATCGCCCCGCAGAGACACGCTGTCGCTGATGTTGTAGCGCACCCCGGCGCCGACGTTGACCCGGGTCTCGTCATGGCTGGTACCGGCGGTGCGGACCGGGCCGTCACCGAAATCGGCGTGACCGGCACCCACGGCCAGGTACGGGTTCCAGGCCTCTTCGGCATCGGCCAGGTAGTACAGACCATCGAGCCGGTACTCGTTGAAATCACTGTCGCCGCTGACGTACTTGCGGTCGGCGTCAGCCTTGGAGTACACCCCTTCGAGGGCCCAGCGTGGCGCGAAGCGGAATTCCACCCCAAAGCCGTAAGTGCCGGTTTCACTCAGGTCGCGCTTGTCGTCAAACAGCTGGTAGCCGGCAAACGGGTTGAGGTAGATGTACTGGTTGGTTTCCTCGGCCACCGCGGGGGTGGCTACGGCCACGGCGAGCGCCGCAGCAGCAAATGGGCGCATGACGGTCATGCAGTACCTCCTGTCCATTCCATTCGTCATTATGTTGTTCTATACAATCCTAGCGTTTCCACAGAGCCTCAATCATGAAAGCTAGGCCATAATTCGGTAATTGACTATCCGTGACGAAGCCATTGATTCTCCATGCGATGAGGCACGCCCCTCAGTCGGCCGGGGAGAAGTACAGGTGGGCGCTCTTTTTCGAGAAGTTGAGCTGTTCACCGGAGTCGAAGCGGACCTCGAACGCGCTTTCCTCCTCGGTCATCACCGTACCAGCACCGAAAATCACATGTCGTAGCCGGGGCAGCGTCCACAACGGCCCGTCGCGCCGGGCGGGCTGGGCATTGGTGGTGGCCAACTCCAGGCCCTCGCGTTCAGCATAGCGCTGGCTGACCGGCGTCAGGGGGTGGTCCAGGGTCAGGGTCTGGGCGTCACAGGCCTGCTCCAAGTGGCCGCCGAGCTGGTCGCTGAGGGAAAAGCAAAGCTCGTCGACGAAGCGGCTGGGGCCCTGGTCACCATCCAGGTGGGGGGCTTGGCCACGGGGGCGGGTGATCAGGTGCAGCTGCTCTCGGCAGCGGGTCATGGCGACATACAGCAGTCGGCGTTCGCTCTCCACCAGCACTTTCAGATTCTCGCCCTGACGGGGGCTGTAGGGCAGGTATTTCTCCTGTAGCCCGGGCACGATCACCCGCGGCCATTCCAGCCCCTTGGTGCGGTGAATGGTGGACAGCAAGACGCCCCCATCGCGATTCTGGCCGGCCTGGGTCTTGAGGGCCTGAAGGTGGATCACCGCCTCGGCGGCGCCGATGTCGAGACTGGCCAGGTAACGCTGGAAGCCCACCACCGTGTCGACGCGTTCATCGGCGGTCTCGTGGGTCAGCGCCAGGCTGCGCAGTCCCTCGAACAGTTCGGTATCCTCGGCGTAGCGCTTGATCAGCGACGCCACCGGGCCCTGGTGGCCCTCCAGCTTGACCAGGGTTTCGCCGAGCCGGCGCAGCTTGCGCCCGGCCATGGGCGGCAGGGCATCAAACTCCATCGCCAGCAGCCGCTGACCCCACTGCCCGGGCATCCTGGCGAGGAACTGGGCGATCTGGTCCAGCTCGGTTTCCTTCAGACCAACGTGGGGGAAACGCAGCAACTGACGGGCGATGTCCAGCCGGTCGGCGTCGGGCATCTGCGCCAGGTTGCCGGCCACCAATTGCAGCAGGCCGGTAATCGCCTGGACTTCGCGGCTGAACAGGGCGCCCTTGCCGGCATCGATGCGATAGGGCAGCTGGCGGGCCAGCAGCTGCAGTTCCAGTGCCACGCTCTGGCTCCAGACCCGGAACAGGATGGCGGTGTCTGCCAACTGCTCCGGTGACAGCTGGGCCAGGATGGTCAGCACCGCGTCGCCATCCTGCTCGCTCTCGTGCAGCCGGACCTCGGTGGCAGGGGTGCCTGGATGGGCATGGCACAGCACGTCCTTGCGACCGCTGTTGTGATGGATCAGGTGGTTGGCCAGCAGCGCCACCCGGTGACCGTAGCGGAAGGTGTAGCTCAGGGTCTGCTCCAGAGGGCTGTCAAACTCCTCACTGAAGCGGTTGAGGATGAATTCCGGCCGGGCGCCGCGAAATTCGTAGATGGTCTGATCCGGGTCTCCCACCACGGTGACGCGGGCCCGGTCGCCGGCAACGTAACGCAGCAGCAGGTGCTGGATCTCGTTGGTGTCCTGGTACTCGTCCACCAGGATCAGGTCCATCTTGTTGGCGACCAGCTTCTGCAGCTGTGGGGTCTGGTGGATCGCCAGTACTGGCTCATAGAGCATATCGGCGTAGCTGATCCGGGCCTGGCCCTTGCGCCACTGCTCAAAGCTGTGGAACAGCTCAATCAGGTAGCGGTGCTTTTCGGTGTAATCCAGTTCCTCGAACACCACGTCCACCGGCGACAGGGTGGTCTTGACCCGGTCAATGAAACTGACGGCGGTTTCCACATAGTCCTTCTTGTTACGGCGGATCTCGTCCGCCAGTTCCGCAGGCGCCAACTCCCGGGTCAGTCGCCAGGCCTGGAACTGGATTTCCTGCTCGCTCAGGATGGCCTCGGAGAAGGCTGGCAGGTAGCCGTCGCGGACGAAGCGCCGGTACAGGCGCAGACCCATGGCGTGGTAGGTGCGGATCTCCGGCAGCATCAGGCCGGTGTCGCGAGTGACGTCCTGCAGCTTGCGCTCGAAGTCGCGGCGGGCGCTGCGGTTGAACATCAGCACCAGCAGCCGCGTCGGATCGTGGCCCTGGGCCAGCAGGTGGCGAATGCGCCAGGCCAGGGTGAAGGTTTTGCCACTGCCCGCGACGGCGGTAATGACGGCGTGTTCGTAGGGCGCGGTGATGATGGCGCGCTGTTCGTCGGTGAGGAAATCGGGCAGGTCGGTTGGCATGGCGCCATTGTAGTCGGCAACTGGTATGGCGGTCACCCGTGCACCATAATGCTCGGCTACTTGTTGGTATCCCGAGGAGGCGAAATGACCGAAGTGATGGCAGAACCGATCAACGTGCTGGGGGAGACTCTGGAAGCCTGTGGCAATGATCCGGTCACCGGCTTCTACCGCGACGGCTGCTGCAATACAGGTCCTGACGATGCTGGCCAGCACACCGTCTGTGCGGTGGTGACGGACGAGTTTCTGGCGTTCTCCCAGGCGCGCGGCAATGACCTGTCCACGCCGGTGCCGGCGTTCGGGTTCCCCGGTCTCAGGGCCGGCGATAGCTGGTGCCTGTGTGCCGGCCGCTGGCAGGAAGCGCTGGCGGCGGGCGCGGCGCCCCGGGTGCGGTTGCGGGCCACGCACCAGGATACCCTGAGCGTGTGTGAGCTGGCGGACCTGAAACGCCACGCCATCGACCTGAGCTGATCATGTCCGCCTGGCCTTCTCCCGACCTGCCGGCCTGGCAGCGTTTCCAGCAGCGTTTGCGGAACCTTGGCCAGCGCCGTCTGGTCCTGCTGGAGGGGGACCGTGATGCCGCCATGGCCTGGCTGCGGCAACTGCTGCCTGGCCTGGATGGCGAGCCCCGATTGTGGTTGGGACCGCAAGCGGCCGCGTGCGAGCTTGACCTCACCCTCACCCCAGTGCGCCCGGCCCGCGCCCGGGACTGGTTGGGTCGGGATGTGGCGCTGCTGGTCTGGGACGGCTGGCACGGCAACCCGCCGGACGCCCTGGCCGCACTCAGCGGCACTTTGGCTGCAGGCGGCCTGTGGTTCTGGCTGATGCCACCGTGCGGGGAATGGGGCCGCTTTGCCGATCCGGATTACCCCCGTACCGGCCTTGACAGCGCTCCCGATCACCCGTTTGCCGCCCGGCTGGCGACCCTGGTTGCCAACGATGCCGAGGTGCTGCGGATTGGCCCCGACTGCTCGGCGATGACGCCGCCGCAGTTGCCGGTCTCCGAGGCACCGTTTTGTCCTGGCACTACCCCCGAGCAGTCGGAACTGGTCGCGGATGTCATCCGGGTAGGGCTGGGGCGGCGTCGACGCCCCCTGGTGGTCAGCGCTGACCGTGGCCGCGGCAAATCCGCTGCCCTGGGCATGGCGGCGATGGCCCTGTTGCAGCAGGGCCGGCGCCGGGTTTTGGTGACCGCGCCCAGAGCCGAAGCGGTGGCGACCCTTTTCCATCATGCCTGTCTGGCGACGGAGGAGGCGCCGGCGGTGGCCGCAGCGGATCACCTGCGGCTGGCGGATGGCGCCGAACTGCTGTTCCTGCCACCGGACCGGTTGCTGGCAGAGCGCCCCGAGGCGGAACTGGTGCTGGTGGACGAAGCCGCAGCGATTCCGGCACCGCAGTTGCGGGCCATCCTGCTGGGCTGGCCCCGCTGCGTGTTTGCCACCACCATCCATGGCTATGAGGGTACGGGTCGCGGTTTTAACATCCGCTTTCGCGGGGTGCTGGAGCGGGAGACTCCGCAGTGGCGCCAGCGTCAGCTTTCGGCCCCGATCCGCTGGTGCCCGGATGACCCCCTGGAGCGCCTGGTGGACCAGTTGTTCCTGCTGCAGACCTCAGGCCCGGACGCGGCGCCGATGGACGAAGCGGTACGGGTGGAGCGCTGGTCTCCGGCCGATGCCAGCGAGCACGAACGACAGCAGGCTTTTGGTCTGCTGGTGGATGCCCATTACCGCACCTCGCCAGGGGACCTTCGCCAGTGGCTGGATGATCCCACCGCCGTGAGCTGGCGGGCCTGGCTGGGGGACCGGCTGGTTGGTGTGCTGTGGGCGGCCCGCGAGGGCGGGCTGTCCTGCCAGCTGGCGGAGGAAGTGATGGCGGGGCGCCGGCGCCTGCGCGGGCACTTGCTGCCCCAGTCCCTGGCCAATCACAGCGGCTTTGCCGAGGCTGCGACCTGCACCCTGTTGCGGGTGGTTCGGATCGCCGTCAGTGCCGGCTGCCGCCGCAGTGGTGTGGGGCAGGCGCTGGTGGCGGCAGCCCGGGAGCACAGTAAACAGGCCGGTCTGGATGCCCTCGGTACCAGCTACGGCGCCAGCCCGGACCTGCTGGCGTTCTGGCAGCGCTGTGGTTTGCGCACGGTGCGCCTGGGGTTGCACCGGGAGGCCAGCAGTGGCGAGTTTACCGTTCAGATGCTGAGTGGCCTGAGCGCAGACGGCCAGGCCTTGGTGGAAGCCATCGCCGCGCGCTTCTCGCAGCACTGGCTGACCCTGTTACCGGTAGTCTGGCCGCAGCTGGCCCCGGAACTGACGCTGGCGGTGACCGCCCAGTTGCCTCCGGCGCCGGTGCTGTCGGCTCTGGATCGACGGGAGCTGGCCGCCTTTGCCGAGGGGCACCGGGGGCTTGAGCTCGCGCTGCCGGTGCTGCGGCTGCTCAGTGCCCGCCCGGACGTGGCCACGTCGCTGCGGCACCATGACGATGCCGGGCTCTGGTGCCGGCTGGTGCTGCAGGGCTGGTCCCCGGCGCAGGCCCAGTCAGCTGGCCTCTGCCATGGCCGCCGGGATGCTGAGCAGCGTCTGCGGGCTGTGACCAGGCAGTTTCTGCCGCATTCGGAGCGGCTCTGAGCGGAACTTGTGAACCGCTCGATTTAACTGCCAAAGCTAACTGTCCAGAATGCAGGCTACGACTTCATCGTGACTGAGACCCTCAAACATGGCGGCGAATGGAACAGCCCTGCGACATCTTGTACGACTTCTACTCCTGGTGATTGGACTGCAGCTGGCCGCCTGTGCCGGTCAGCCGCAACCGGCCAACCTCGACCGGGCCCAGGCCGGCAGTGCGGAAACGCCGTTGATGGCCGCGGTGGCCAGTGGAGATCTGCCACGGGTGCAGACCCTGGCGGACCAGGGCGCGGCCCTCAATACCCTGACCGAACAGGGAACGCCGCTGGCACTGGCGGTACGGCGTGGTGAAGACCGGATTGCCTGGTACCTGCTGAGTCGGGGGGCCTCACCGGACTACGCCGGCGCGGACGGCATGACACCACTGATGCTGGCGGCGGCGGATGGTGAACGGCGGCTGGTGCAGTTGTTGCTCTCCGCTGGCGCCAACGTCAACGCTGAAAGCCAGAACGGGCAGACTCCGGTGCTGCTGGCGGCCCGTGGCGGCCACCTGGCGGTGGTCAAGGTGCTGCTGTCTGCCGGTGCCAACGTCAACGTCAGCCAGAATGGCCGCTCGCTGCTGATGCACGTGGTCTCCGGCGGCGATCTGTTGACCACCGAGGCGGTCATTGCGGCGGGCGCGGAGGTCAATTATCGCGGCGATCAGGGCCGGTCCGCTCTGGACCTGGCCCGGGCCGGCGGTTTCCGCGACATCGAGATGCTGCTGATCCAGGCTGGCGCGGAAACCTGAGGTGGGTGCCCCTGGGCGCACTAGTTACTAAACCAGATCCAGTGGCGACGGCTGGTGGCCCCACGGAGGCGCGAAACGGCTTTCCACCAGCTCTCCGGGCACCTCCCGAACGCTGCCGTGCTGCCAGCGTGGTGACTGGTCGCGATCAATAAGGCGGGCGCGAATGCCTTCCCGGAAATCCGCGGCCTGGCTGCAGTTAAGCGCCAGTGCCAGCTCCATCGTCAGACTGTCCCTGAGCGACATCTGCTGGCCCCGCTGTAATTGCTCCGACACCAGCCAGGGGGTGACCGGACAGCCCTGACGCAGGTTGGCGATGCAGGCCTGCCACCAGTCATTACCCTCATCCGCCGCCAGCAGGCGATCGACAATGTCCGGCAGGGCGCCCTGACGGCACAGGTGGGCGATCGCCTGTTCGTGTTGCGCCAGCTGGCTGTCCGGCAGCGCGGTCGGGTGCTGGCTGGCGAACTGGTTGATCAGACGGTGGAGCCGGTTGTCGTCGGCGGCCACCCGCCCGGTCCAGGCCTGAGCCTGAATCTGGCTCACCAGTGCCTGGCGGGACTGTGCTGGCACCGCCAGATCGGCGAGCCCGACCCGCAGGGCATCGCTGGCGTTCAGTTGCGCCCCGGTCAGTCCCAGAAACAACCCCAGGCCCGCCGGCAGCCGGTTCAGGAACCAGCTGGCGCCCACATCCGGCAGCAGGCCAATGCGGACTTCCGGCATCGCCAGTGCCACCTCGGGGCCCACCAGCCGGTAGCGGCAGGCGGACAGCAGCCCCATGCCGGCGCCGAAAGCGACTCCTTCAGCCAGCGCCACCACCGGCTTGGGGTAGCGATGGAGCCGGTACATCAGCCGGTATTCGCGGGAGAAGATGCCTTCGACGGTGCGGCTGTCGCCCTCGCACAGTGCCCGGTAAAGGGTTTTCAGGTCGGCGCCTGAGCAAAAGGCGGTGTCATCCCGGCTGTCCAGCAGCACCAGGCACACCTGCTCATCCTGCTCCCAGCGGTCAAGCGCCGACAACAGATCATCCAGCATGGTTTCGCTGAGTGCATTGAGGCTGGCAGGGGCATCCAGGGTCAGGTGACCAAGGCGGCCCTGCTGGCAGGCCAGTTCGTTTACCAGGATGGACATTCACACTTCTCCGTTGGTTGATCAGAGGCTCCCTCGTGTCCCGAGCGGTTAATTCGCACTAGATCAGCGAATTACCCGCTCGGGACGCTGGAACACTGCGAGCTTATCCTGTCCCCGAGTGTGACGGTAGCGCAGGGCCCGGGGAAGGGGACAAACGTCGATTGCGGGCGGTGCTGCCAAAATCCTGTTGCCCGCCGGTTACGTATGGGTCTGGTGACCCCCTGGGGGTGATACGACAACGGTTCCAAAGTCGTAACTTGATCTATCGCATTTGAGCGGTTAGGGGGCTATGTTATAAATCCGGCCCTCGGGCCCCAGGGCTTACATAAAAACCGATGAGAGGGTAGCACCCATGAAGCTGAAACACTTTGTTCTGACAGGCGCCGTTGCACTGGCGGCGGTTCCAGGTTTGGCGACAGCCGGCGATGCCGCAGCAGGGCAGGCCAAAGCGGCGGTTTGTGCAGCCTGCCATGGCCAGAATGGTGTTGCACAGATTCCCATGTACCCGAATCTGGCGGGCCAGAATGAGGCCTACCTGGTCAGCTCCCTGAAAGCCTACCGTTCCAAGGAGCGCAATGGCGGCCAGGCAGCGGTGATGCAGGCTCAGGCAGCGGCACTGAGCGATGAGGATATTGCCAACCTGGCGGCCTACTTCGCCAGCCTGCCAGCCGGCGGTTAATCCTGGTGGAATGGCCGGAGCCCGGGCTCCGGCCTTGGCCACTCAGGCGGCGCCGCGAATGATGCGGTAGCTGGGGTGGTAGGACACCGAGCCGGGCAGTTTCATCCGGTTCTGCTGTACGAAGGCCGCCAGCATTTCCTCCAGGGGCTCCAGCAGGGCCGGGTCTCCGGCAATCTCGAACGGCCCCTTTTGCTGTATCTGACGAATCCCCTGTTCCTTGACGTTGCCGGCGACAATGCCACTGAAGGCCTTGCGCAGATTGGCGGCGATCAGGTGAACCGGCTGGTTCTGGTGCAGCTCCAGCGCCCGCATGGTCTCGTGGGTGGGTTCAAACGGCAGCTGGAACACCGGATCGATTTTCAGCATCCAGTTGAAGTGGTAGGCGTCCTGCATGGCGCGTCGGAACACCGCCACGTCGTCCATACCTTTCTTCATGATCTGCGCCACCCGCACCGGGTCATCAATCACGATCTCGTATTTGCTCGCCGCCTCTTCGCCCAGGGCATTGCGGATGAAACGGTCGATCATCTCGAAATAGTCGGCGTTCTCCTTGCGACCGGTGAACACCACCGGGAAGGGCAGGTCGCGGTTGTCCGGATGCAGCAGAATGCCCAGCAGGTAGAGAATTTCCTCGGCCGTGCCGACGCCACCGGGGAACACGATAACGCCGTGTCCGGCGCGCACAAAGGCCTCCAGCCGTTTCTCGATGTCCGGCATGATCACCAGTTCGTTGACGATCGGGTTGGGGGCCTCGGCGCCAATGATCGCCGGTTCGGTGATGCCGATGTAGCGGCCATCCTTCACCCGCTGTTTGGCGTGGCCGATGGTAGCGCCCTTCATCGGTCCCTTCATGGCACCGGGGCCACAGCCGGTCACGATGCTCAGGCCGCGCAGGCCGAGCTGATGCCCGACGTCCTTGCTGTAGGTGTACTCCTCGCGGTTGATGGAGTGGCCGCCCCAGCACACCACCAGATCGGGCTGGCGACCGGCCTGCAGCACCCGGGCGTTGCGGAGAATGTGGAAGATCAGGTTGGTGATGTCCTCCGGGTCGTCGCGGCGAAAGCCGGCGGCGGAGCTGGGAATGGAGTGGGAATAGACGATGTCCCGCAGCACTGAAAATAAATGTTCCCGGTTGGCCCGCAGCATGTCGCCGTCGACAAAGGCGCTCGCCGGGGCGTTGATCAGTTCCAGCTTGAGCCCCCGGGGCTGGGGCACCAGGCGGATGTCGAAATCGGCGTGCTGTTCCATCAGGCTCTTGCAGTCGTCGGCTTCGACGCCCGTGTTGAGCACCGCCAGGGCGCATTGCCGGAACAGCCGATAGAGACCGCCTTCACTGCGGTCCTTGAGGCGGTTGACTTCGTGGTTGGACAGTATTTCGAGACTGCCCTCCGGGGATACCAGTGCGTTGATGGTGGGTTCACTCATGAACAGACGTGCTCCTGTCAGGCGAAGAGTACCGGTCCTTACCTCTAACTTAGCCCATTTCCGTGGGCGCTGATTTTGAGGCTCTGCCGGAACAGGTTACACTAAGCGCTTTCTCCTCTTTACGCCACCCAGCCAGAAGTCGATTCCCGTCATGAAATTCCTGATTCGTCCCGCGTCGGAAGTTGCGATCAAAAGCAAGCCTGTCCGCCGCCAGCAGATGCGCCAACTGCGCCAGAATGTCCGCAAGATCCTGATCCGGCTGGACCCGGACATCGCTGTCGAGGGCAGCTGGGACCGCATCAATGTGGATGTGCCGGACGACCGCAGCCTGGCCGGACCGGTGGTCGATGAGCTGGTGCGGATTCCCGGCATCTCCACCATCCAGGAGGTGGCCGCGTTTCCGTTGGTGGATATGGACGACGTCGCCGCCAAAACGGTGGAGGCCTTTGCCGCCGAGCTGGCTGGCAAGACCTTCGCAGTCAGGGCCAAGCGCACCGGCACCCACAGTTTCAACTCCCTTGATCTGGAACGTCATGTTGGTGGCGCACTGCTGAGCGCTTCCGAAGCTCGCGGGGTGAGTCTCAAGGCACCGGAAGTTGAGGTGCGTATCGAGGTCCAGCAGGAAGAATTCATGGTGGCCCGTCGCCGTCACCGGGGTATGGGCGGCTACCCCCTGGGCAGTATCGAGTCGGTCATGACACTGATCTCCGGTGGCTATGACTCCTCGGTGGCAGCCTATCTGATGCTGCGCCGGGGCCTGCGTACCCACTACCTGTTCTTCAATCTGGGCGGCACAGCCCATGAAGTGGGGGTGCGCCAGGTGGTGCACTATCTGTGGCAGCGGTACGGCTCGTCCCACCATGCCAAGTTCATCTCGGTGCCGTTTGATGGCGTGGTGGCGGAAATCATGCGGTCGGTGAATAACCGCCACTGGGGCGTGGTGCTGAAGCGGGAAATGCTGCGGGCGGCGTCTGCGATTGCCGACGGCCAGAACACCGAAGGCCTGGTGATGGGCGATGCGGTGGCCCAGGTGTCGAGTCAGACCCTCACCAACCTCAACGTGGTCGACCGGGCCAGCGAGCAGGTGGTGCTGCGGCCGCTGATTGCGATGGACAAGGAGCAGATCATCAAGGTGGCCCGTGACATCGGCACCGAGTCGTTCGCCCGCACCATGCCGGAATACTGCGGCGTGATCTCCCAGAAACCGGCGACCCGAGCCAAGCTGGTGCGGGTAGAGTACTGCGAATCCCAGATGGACCCGGCGGTATTGCAGCAGGCGATTGAGCAGCGTACCGAGACCTCGGTCGCCGACCTGATGGATACCCTCACCACGCCGGAGGACGTGGAGCTGGTGCCGACACCGGCGGTGGCGGATGTGATCATCGATGTGCGTCACCCCTCCGAAGAGGAGCGGGCGCCGCTGGATCTGCCCAGCAACGAGATCCTGCGCATTCCCTTCTACGAACTGAACCAGCAGATCGGCCAGCTGCCCAAGGATCGCCAGTACCTGCTGTACTGCGACCGCGGCTCCATGAGCCGCATGCACGCCGGCCATCTCAGGGCCGAAGGCTATAGCAACGTCAAGGTCTATGCGCCGAACGCTTGAGATCTGCGATTTTTACTGACTCAGGACTCTCTTCCAAGGGAGTTCTTGCCAAACTTGGTTTTCTATCCGAATAAGCCAGATGAGATAGACTGTCTGGCTTGTGTGGATATACTTCGGTCCTAGGAGTCTGCGGCAGAAGTATTTTGAGCAAGCACCTCTGTCGCGCCGCCTTATA
The DNA here is from genome assembly GCF_020546665.1 of Marinobacter sp. CA1. Classification (NCBI taxonomy): domain Bacteria; kingdom Pseudomonadati; phylum Pseudomonadota; class Gammaproteobacteria; order Pseudomonadales; family Marinobacteraceae; genus Marinobacter; species Marinobacter sp. CA1. The sequence goes on along the minus strand of NZ_CP071785.1, from coordinate 4,107,704 downwards.
ATTCGGGACCGCAAACGTATCCACACAATCTAACCGGATAAAGTCTTGGCTTTATGTTCTGGCAACCAGGACGGTTATGAACGAGCTCGCGACCGTGTACCGATAGCCCAACACGTTCTGCAACCCCTTCAAATCGCCTATGTCAGCCTCATCAGCGAGCTCATCCGCCGGAGGTTGAGCGACAAGCAGACTAGATCCCACTCACCTTGCACTGCGTCGAGCCCCCGCAGACTGACCTGGCGGAAGCACAGGATCTGTTTGATCCAGCCATTGACCGCCTCAACCAGGTGCTTACGCCGGGCGTAAACCGATTGACCTGTCGCGGTGGCCAGTTTCTCGTCCATCCGGGCCGTCGCGGGGTAACGGTTCGCATCGATCTCGGTGGTCTTTTTGCCTTCCCGTCGTAGCGAGACACAGCCGTTGATGCCCCGGATCTCCAGGGCCTGAAGATCATCTTCCTTACGATAACCGACATCGGTCAGGCATTGATGAGAATCGCCGCCCAGGATGTCTTTTACCTCGTTCAACAAGGGCAGAAGGCAGCCGTTATCATTGGGATTGTTGTCCTGGCGGTTGGCGACAATCCGTTGGAACTCACCGTCCACGGCCAGTTGGCCGTTGTAGCATTGCTGGAAGCCATCCGCCATTTTCATGATCCGGCTCTGGGGATCGGTAACGTTGCTCTGATCCTTGTCATCCGGCACCCCGTAATCCCGTTTGAAATTTCGACCGCCACGGGGCAAGCGGCGATCATCATCCGGAGAACGCGCCCGCGGCCTTGTCCCGCGCCTTTTGGTCTGCTTCCAGCTTTTCTTTGGCTGCTCGGATCTTGTCCAGCTGATTTGGTTCACATCCTGAAGTCAAACAATAAGTGCAGCACCACTCGTTGGTAGTGCCCCGGAATATTCTCCCCAGAACACCTCCGCCGGTGTGCGGTACCCCAGCCGTTTTCTGGGGCGATTATTGATCTCATCGATCACCCGATTCAGGGCTCGCTGACTGACCGTTGAGAAGTCGGTTCCCTTCGGATAATACTGCCGTATCAAGCCGTTGGTATTTTCATTGGTCCCACGCTGTCCTGAGCAATAGGGATCACAGAAGTACGTCGCCATGCTCAAGGCTTTGGCCATTCTCTCGTGGTCTGCGAACTCACTGCCATTGTCCAGCGTCAGGGTGCTGACGGCGCCGCGAAGCGGCGTCATCAAGCGGATGATCGCATTCGTCGTCAGGTCGGCTGTGACACGCGCCAACCGGCCTGCCAGCAAGTATCCGCTACGACGTTCCACGAGCGTTACGATGCCTGACTGCTTGTGGCCGTGCAGAACCGTGTCTCCTTCCCAGTGACCCACCTCCAGACGCTGGTCTATCTCGGCAGGTCGATGCTCTATACCCGTTCGATTCGGGATCTTGCCCAGTCCCGCGCGCTTGGCCAGATCTCGTTGAGCGCGGCGCCTCCTGGAGTGCCGGCCGTAGGTCCAGAGCTTGCCGCCGTTGGCGCGGTCCCGAAGGATCAGGTCATAGATCCACTGGCGGCTGACCCGGAGCTGCCCCAGGCGCGCCATCAGGCCTGCGATCTGATCCGGACTCCAGCGCTTTCGGATCAGTCGGCTGACCCAGTCAATCAATGACGAAGCCCGCTTGTGGGCTTTATTGGCCTGCCGTCGCCGCTGGTCACTGCACTGCTGTGCCAAGGCAGCCTGGTAACCCCCTGCGGTCGCGTTGCGGCGTAGCTCCCGACAGACGGTGCTGCTGTGGCAGCCCAGAATCGTGGCAATCTGGCGTTGGCTCTTGCCTGCCACACGCAGGGCAGAAATCTGGTACCGTTGTTCCTGGGTCAGTTGTCGGTATCCCATCACTGCTTCACTTTGGTCGGTAAAGCGAATGAGGGTACCGGCAGCGACCCTCCTTCCTCTACCTCGTTATCTCAAAGTGCTGCAGTTATTGTCTGACATCAGGATCACTGAAAACCTGAAGTCAAACAGTAAGTGTAGACGCGTAACTGGGTCTTGCTTGTTGCTCCCTAGAAACGTGTAACTAATAATGAAGTACATGGCTCTTGAGGAATTTTTTGGAGATGAGCTTAGGTACTACTTTGTACAAGCCTCAAGAAATATTTCGTCTGGAATTTGTTCAACGCCCCTTTCACTGAATAGGTCGAAAAAGCCCTGCCCATCCAGGGCTTGAGCTTTTGTTCCAACGTAGAAGTTTGTCTCAGTGATCTGGCAGTGGCGAATAGGCTCGAAAACCCCAATACCCCCACCAAATACCGTTACATGTTCATCCATTCTGTTTTCAGGTGTATCTTTCAGGCTAGTAGTCCAGCGTTCGGTGATACGAGTCCTGGTTCCATCTGGCGCGACGAAGAAGAAGTCTATTTTGTTGCTTTGAATCCAGCCCTCATTTGGGTCCGATTGCATCATCAGCATGCCATCTTCCGGGATTTCGTACACTCTGGCGTCGGCTTCGTATTCTTGGGGTTCGCCCTGCGGAATATTGAACAAGATGTAGAAGGAGCCGACGTAGCCTTCAGGAATTAGGTAAATTTCTGCATCTCTGCTGGTTTCTTTTGTATCCCGAGCACATGAGCTTAATGATGGGATCAATAGACACCCAAGCAAAGTCCATGTTATTGAAGTTAAAGTGAGGTTGTTCACAACAGGCATTCCATGTTGAATAACCCTTTGAGATCTGACCGCTCCAGTCCCATGCAGTGGCCGCTATTGGGGCTTATTGATGTAAAACGACTATTCCAGTCAGAAATGCTTTGGTACTCCATCTCACGCTTGTTCTTCTTCTTTCGAGCCAGTTCATCACCTACCACGCCTTTGAAACTGCCGTCTCGATTGATCGGAAGTCTGATAGCGCACGCAATCATTGGGTAACCTGCGTTGAGCGCAAGAGTGGTAGCTGGCATTCCTTTACGAACATGCACGCCTAGGAATACTGGCGTTTGCCCTGGTCCAACAATGAATGCCTCACAGTTGGGGAAGCCGTCTCCTTTGATATAGGCAACTATATCCAAATGGCGCTTAATCCTGTCAATATCGATCAGAAGCTCGTAGCTGACGTTGAGAGTTGGCTCATACGAAAACCCCAGGCGTTCCTGCATTTCTGGAGAGCCGTTCATCGCGTGATTTACACCTCCGTATGATCCGGCTATCCTGAACTGGCTAATACCTTTGGGCTTTTTGCTTGCAACAACGTTCACTCTACCTTCAGGTGCCAGTCGTCCAGAGTATTCTTGCATCTCATCAGACCACGGTGCCTTAGATGGGTCGGAGCGTGTTCGTAGCTCACTTATGCTTCCCGGCTCAGTATTTAGTACAAACCTTTGCCATATTCTGGATGTAAGGACATTTGAGCCGCTGGGTTGAAGAGAGAAGCGGCGATCATCTCCTTCGAAATATAGACCTGACCATCCGAAATTCTTTTCTGGATGAAAAGACCGAATATTTAATTAATAGCGAGAGAGTACTGCGGGAGGTTGTTGAGTCATAGTCATCCTTGTAGGTGTCAGTTGTCCATGGTTATTACTAATGGGTAATAAAGTAACCGAGTGCTTAAGTATTTCGACTGAAAAATTCAAGAAATCAATAAGATTTTCATTATATCAGCAGCTTGAGGCTGCTGACTTTTTCGAGCATTGAGTCGAGCTGAGTTCGGATACAAAGTTTCGCATTAGTACGTGGCTCATCCTACATCAGAGCAAGCGTACCAGCGAGAACCAAATACCTGAATGGTGATTTCGCTTCTAAACATTCCCGATGCGGTGCTGGCTCAGCCAGACCCCGGCCTACGACTATTGACGCTGTTAGGGAGCGCCTGAGCTGCTGCGCAGGTCAGGTGGATGGATGTCAAAAGCAGCGAGGTCTGTGTCTCTTACCCCTCCAGCCCCTTAAAGAACTGCTGCACGTTCGTGCTCAGTGCTTCCAGGTCGTAGCCGCCCTCCTGAACCACCAGGGTGGGCAGGCCGGCCAGGCGGATCTGGTTGCCGAGGCGACAGAAACCTTCTGAGCTCACGTCCACCTTGGCCTGAGGGTCGTTGCGGTAGATGTCGAAGCCCAGTGTCAGTACCAGGGCATCAGGCTGGAACAGCTTGATGGCGCTCAGGGCTTCCGTCAGCTTGTCAAAGAAGACCTCCTCCGGAGAGCCGTGGGGCATCGGCAGATTGATGTTGTAGCCCAGGCCTTCTCCCTCACCGCGTTCGTCCTCGTAGCCACTGACCACCGGGTAGAAATTGGTGGGGTCGCCGTGGATGGAGACGTACAGCACATCGTTGCGATGGTAGAAAATCTCCTGAATGCCCTGGCCGTGGTGCATGTCGGTGTCGAGGATGGCGATCCGCGGGAAACGGGCGGTGAGCTTCTCCGCAGCGATGGCGGCGTTGTTGAGGTAACAGAACCCGCCGGCGGCATCACGGCGGGCATGGTGGCCGGGTGGGCGGCATACCGCGTAACTGGTGCGCTCGCCGGCCATCAGCGCGTCGGCGGCGCCGAGAGCGGTCTGCGCCGACCAGTAGGCGGCCTCCCAGGTGTTGGCGCCGATGGGACAACTGCCATCGGCGAGGTAGCGGGCGGCCTCGGCGAGAATGCCGCGCAGGGCGTTGGGGGAGCGGACGAAGATGTTGGACATGACCTCATCGCCCCAGTCGTCGCCCATCTCCAGCCAGCGTGGGTGGGCGGACTTGAGGAATCTCAGGTAACTCAGGTCGTGAACCCGGGCGATGGTGCCGGAGCCCTGGTCGGCCGGAGTCAGCACCGGAACGTCCATGGCCCGCAGGCCTGCAAGCATCTCGCCGGTACGGTCCGGCACCTCCTGAGGCTTACGCATCTGGCCCCGGGTAAAGTACGTCTTGGGGATGTGCAGATCCTGTGACGGGTGGAAATAGGCTTTCATTGACCGACCTCCTGACGTTCCATGGTAGTTCGAGTATAGGCAGGGAAATCGACCTAAGGTCAAGGCGGCCAACCGTTTTTTTGTGCTGATGAATTTCTCGCCAGGTGGCTTTACAGCGGCGCGGTCAACGACCAAGATGAGTCGGGTATACCCGGACAGGAAGCCGGCAGTGGTTTCCTGAGGACGGATTGCACCCCGCCTTCGATTCCAGGAGCCCGGTGCAGTCCGCCGTCGTGCACCGAACCCGTGAGGAGCGAAGATGATTCAGTCCCCCCTGTTGACTCAGTTCACCGGATACATCGACGGCCAATGGACGCCCCAGACCGACGACCGGTTTCAGGTATTCAATCCCGCCACCGGTGATGTCATCGCCGAGGTGGCATCCCTGTCGGCGGACCAGGTGACCCAGGCTATCGAGGCTGGTCAGTCGGCGCTCAGGCTGATGCAGCCATACCCGTTGGAAACCCGTCGTCGCTGGCTGGAAGAGATCCGCGATGCCCTGACTGAACACCGGGACGAGATTGGCCGCATACTCTGTGCCGAGCATGGCAAGCCCCTGGCCGAAGCCAAAGGGGAAGCCGATTACGCCGCCGGTTTCTTTGACTATTGCGCCCGCCACATTGGTGCGCTGGAGCCTCACGAACTGCCGGAGCGGGCCCGTAACTGCAGTTGGACGGTGCACTACCGGCCAATCGGCGTGGTGGGCCTGATCACGCCCTGGAACTTCCCCATCGGCATGATCGCCAAGAAGCTGTCGGCGGCGTTGGCCGCCGGTTGCCCCTCGGTGATCAAGCCGGCCAGCGAAACCCCATTGACGATGATTGCGCTGTTCAGCCTGATGGATCAGCACACGTCGATTCCCCGAGGTATGGTCAACCTGGTGATGGGCAAGGCGTCGGTGATTGGCAAGGTGCTGTGCGACAGCCCCGAGGTGCCGATGCTGTCGTTTACTGGCTCGACCGAAGTAGGCCGTCAGCTGATTCTCGATACCGCCCAGCAGGTCAAGAAACTGTCCCTGGAGCTGGGTGGCAATGCCCCCTTCATCGTCTTCGCCGATGCCGATCTGGATGCCGCTGCTGACAATCTGATCGCCAACAAATTCCGTGGTGGTGGCCAGACCTGTGTCTGCGCCAACCGCATTTTTGTCCAGGATGAGGCGATGGCAGCGTTTGGCCAGAAACTGGCGGAGCGGGTCGAGCGGATGACCGTGGGCAATGGGATGGACGACGGCATCGACATTGGTCCGCTGATCAATCGGGCCGGCTGGGACAAGGTGCACCGCCACGTCAGTGACGCCCTGGACAAGGGCGGCCAGCTGGTGGCCGGACCGGCGCCGGGCAGCCTCAGCGGCGATAACCTGTTCTATCCGCCCAGTGTGGTTGCTGGTGTCACGCCGGACATGGCGTGCTTTCGGGAAGAAACCTTCGGTCCGCTGGTGCCCATGGCGAGCTTCCGTACCGAGGACGAGGTGGTGGCTGCCGGCAATGACACCGAGTTCGGTCTGGCAGCCTACGTCTTCACCGCCGACGCCGAGCGCGCCCAGCGGGTGGCGGCGGGTTTGCGTTTCGGCCATGTCGGCTGGAACACCGGCACCGGTCCCACCCCTGAGGCTCCCTTTGGCGGCATGAAGGCATCCGGTATTGGTCGTGAAGGCGGGTTGGAAGGCCTGTTCGAGTTCATCGAACCCCAGACCATTCCTCGCGGCGACTGACCTCCGTCCTCTAGAGCGACAGTGGCCAAAGGTCGTTGTCGACGATCAGCCAAACCGCAACCAGCAACAGGCAGGTACCGTACAGCCGGTTCTGGTTGCGGGCGAAACGCTGGCCGCTGCCCAGTCGCGCCAGCAGCGCCCCCGCCTTGATCCACACCAGGTGCATGGCCACGTTCAGCACCGCCAGCCACGCCACCAGCACCAGTGTGCCGGCTGCTCCGAACTGGGAGCGGGCGGCTTCGCCGAACAGCGAAAACATCAGCACCACCAACAGCCAGCCCTTGCCGTTCAGGGTCTGAATCGTCACGCCTTCGACAAAGCCCAGGGCCGGCCGGGCATCCGGCTGGGCGGAGGACCCGCTGCGCAGGAAACCTGTAGCCAGATAAACCAGATAGGCTGCGCCGGCGAGTTGCAACAGCGGCACCAGATACGGGTAGCGGGCAACCACCTGGGCGAGTCCGAAGCCCACCACCAGCGACTGCACCAGGAATACCGTATCCACGCCCACCAGGAACGGCAGCGAGCGGCGCACGCCCAGCTGTGCGCCACAGGCGGCAAAGACGATGTTGGCGGGGCCGGGACTGAACACCAGTGGAAACATCACGCCCAGCCAGGGCATCAGTAAACTCATAGCGACTCCTCCAGATTGGAGGTTCAGGGTACGGCGCAACGGCCGCTGGTCGCTTGTACAGAATTGCAGGCAGCCGGTCAGTCGGTGCGGTAATGGGAGGGGGGCACCCCGAAAGCACGTTTGAAGTTGCGGGAGAAGTGGCTTTGATCGTAGAAGCCGCAGGCCAGGGCGGTGTCCAGTTGGCTGCAGCCCGCCGCCAGGGAGCGCTTGGCGTGATGGACTTTGAGCAACAGCAGGAACTGGTGGGGCGTGAGACCATAACGGGCCTGGAAACTGCGGATCAGCTGGAACCGGCTGGCACCGGTGACGGTTTCGAGGGTATCCAGCGAGACGTTGCTGTGCCAGTGGTCGTGCAGGTAGTCATGGGCGCACTGTGCCGCGGGCCGGTCGAGTGCCGGTGTGGGCGTTGATGATCGCTGGCCGTGGCGGCGGAACAGCCGCTCCAGACACTGGCTCAACAGGGTGTTCCGGGTCAGGCTCAGGCTTGGCTGTTCGAGGGCCCGGTGCAGCGCCAGCAGCAGGGTAAACAGCGCCGGGTCGTGGATCACCGGGCGCTCGATGATCGGTTCAAGTGGCGGGTCCAGTAGCTGCCCAAGCAGTTGGGGATCAAAGTAGAACATGCGGTAGGTCCAGCCCTGATCGGCGCCGGCAAACCCGGTGTGGACCTCCGCCGGGTTGATCGCCACGATGTGCTGCTCCGGGATCAGCAGCCGGTCACCGCGGTAGTCCAGGCCTTCGGCGCCTGCCTCAATCACGCCAATGGCCAGCTCATCGTGCCAGTGGCGGCTGAACTCAAAGCGGGTGTAGCGGGCTGACAGTAGCTCAATGCCGGGATGATCGGGGTGACGCCACAAGCTGGAAGTTTCCACGTTGGCTGCCTGCCTGAGCTAGCGGTTAGTGCCCGGTCCGCGTTTGCCGATGGCTTTGGCGGCGGCCTTGAGCAGGCCACGACTGTAACGGTCGTGGAAGCTCTGGAGGAGGCCGAACAGCGGGCCGAAGCGGGGCTCGCCGGCCTCATTATAGGCCAGCGGAACCACGACGGAACCGAAGTACAGGCGGGTGGTTTGCGGCCCGGTTGATGCCACCATCAACCAGGAACGGGTGCGACCGGTAAAGTCCCGCAGCAGCAGTTGGTCGGGATGCCGGCCCTCCACCGTCCAGGCGGAGAAACGCTCGGTTTCGGCCTGCGCCAGGGCGCGGGCATCGGCATCGGATGCTGGTTTGCGGGCCAGCGCCAGCAGTCGCCGTTCGAGCTTGAACAGTGGGGTGGTGTAGAACGCCTCAATATAGTCCGCCAGGCTGACCTGTCCGGCCACCTCGGTGGTCAGGCAGTCCAGGTAGGCCTGCTGTTCCTGGTAGGGGGCCGAAAGTGCGTGTTGTGGCAGTTCCGTGGGCTGGATCTGGGGCATGGTCAGCGTTCCTGTGGGATGGTGTTGGTCGCCTGCCAGTCAGAACGCAGTAGGCCGTAGAGGCCGGAATCCGACACCTGGCCATCGATGATCCAGCGTTCACGCAGCAGTCCTTCGCGGTTAAACCCGAGCCGCTCCAGAGCCTTGCCGGATGCGGTGTTGGCGGGATCAATCTCTGCTTCCAGCCGATTCAGGTTGAGGTCCTCAAAGCCAAAACGGATCAGCGCCTGCCCGGTTTCCTGGATGTAGCCTTTGCCCCAGCTCTGGCGAGCCAGGCCGAAGCCGATTTCCGCGCGGCGCGATTCCACATCGTAGGCGAACAACAGGCACTTGCCCAGCAGTTGCTGACTGTGGCGATCGTACACTCCCAGGATGACCTGTTCCTTTGAGGCCAGGGCCTGATGGCTTTGCTCAATAAAGTCGATGGCATCCTGACACGAGGACCAGGGTGGGGTGTTCCAGTAACGCATCACCTCCGGGTCGGAGAAAATCGCGAGCAGGGCGTCAGCGTCGCCGGTCTGTAGTGGCCGCAGGCTGAGGCGGTCGGTGGTCAGGCTGATACGGCGGAAATCGGGCACAGGGCATCCTCTCAGAAAACGCAGCTTGAGAGACTGGATATGGCGCCAAAGGACTGAAATGCAAGACGATGGTGAGAAGCGCCCCCGCTGGGCGGGGGCGCTGGTTACTCAGGGGGTGAGGATGACCTTGACGGTATCGTCGACCTCGGCGGCATCGATGTAGCCGATACCGCCCGGGGTGGAAGCGACGGAGTTCTTCACCGCGCCGGCGTTGGCCAGCTCCTGGGGGGGCTGGCCACGACCGGTGAACACCTGCTGGGACCAGAACGCCTTGAGCTGGGCGTCGTTGCGGTTGGTAATCTTGCCGTGGAAGTCGGCCCGTACCGGGTTGCCGCTCTGAAGCTCAAACGGCACGGCTTTCTGGCCATCCGGCAGCTGCTGGCTGCGGTTGAGGTAGATATCGCGGACCTGGCTGGCGCTGATGCTGTCCGGGCCCGCCGGGTTGCCAATCACCACCACGTCGGCCAGTGCCTGGGTGGCGACACAGCTCAGGGCAAGTACTGCTGCAAACAGGGTCTTCATGGGTCGCCTCCTTAGAACGCCGAATCGATCTTGACGGTGTAGACATTGGTGCTGGATTCGGTGGTCATCGGGTTACCCAGCCCACCGGGCTTGCCGTCGAAGCCACGGGCGTGAGTCACGTCCGCCTTGATGGCGATACCGGGGATCACGTCCCAGCGCAGGCCCAGGCTGTATTCGTCACGGCGCGTGTTGAGGGCTGCCAGAGTCGGGTCCACGGCCAGCGGACGGTCGTCGTTGTCGACGGATTCAATCCAGCCAACCTTGGCGTAAGGCGTCACGCTGCCAAAACGATGGCCGACAGAGAGGTAGGCGGAATCGGTGTCCGCGAAAATGCCGTCCACTTCCACCCGGGTCACCTCCGACAGCACCTGCCAGTTACCATCGTCGTAACCAAAGCCGAGGCCGTAGAAGTTGCTGCGGTCGGAATCGGCGATGAAGAAGCCCTGGCCCTCAATGGTGGTTTCCGCGGTGGCGGCCACCGCCCGCAGGCTCCAGATGTAATCGGTCCACAGCAGGGTCAGGCCGCCGGCGTTGCGCAGGCGTACGTCCACTGGCTGGCCGGCGGTGAGGGTGTCCTCATCGGTGAATCCGCCGAACAAGGTGGTGGTCAGGGAGGAGCTGTCGAAATTCAGGGTGTGGGCGACATCGGCACCTACGTAACTGGTGATGTCCGCCGGCTCATAGACCGCTTCTGAGGGCCGCACCCAGGGCTGGGAATAGCCGACTTCCAGCGAGTCCGAATACATGAAGAACGGCAGGCGCATTTTACCGGCCCGCACCTGCAGGTTGTTGGTGGGGCGGTGGCTGATGTAGGCCCATTCCAGCGCCGGGTCCCAGTCTTCCTCACCACGGCCGATGATCTGCATCACCGCCTGGGTTTTGTCGTTGACCTGGAAGCTGCCCTGCAGGGCGAACAGGCTCAGGTCTTTGACTTCGGCCTTGTCGGTGATGCCGGCAAAGCCGGCGTTGTTGCTGGCGCGGGCGAAACCGGTGCTGAAGAAACCGTTGAGGCGTACCCGGTCGCTCTGGGATTGTGTTAACTGCTGTTGCAGTGCGTTCAGGCGTTGCTCGAGCTGGTCGATCTTGTCATCGGTGGTTTGGGCGCTGACGCCGGCCGCAGCCAGGCACAGCGCCAGTGGGGTGGCACGAAGGGTTTTCGGGGTCATGAGGCTACTCCGTTGTGGCTGTTTTGCCCGCCTGTGCGGGCTTGTTGTTTCTGACGCTTGGAGCTTGGGGCGTCAGACCCGGAACTGCCCGGCAACGGACTGCAGACCGTTGCTTACGTCATGAATGTCCTTGCTGGCGGTGTCGAGCTGGTGGGTGCTTTCCATCACCTGCTCGGCGTTCCGGTGCATGTCCGTCATATGCCCGGTCACCTCGTTGAAGGTGGTGCTCTGTTCGTAGGTGGCCGCTGCTATCTGCTCGTTCAGTTCGCTGATCTGCTGAACACTGGCGAGGATCTTGGTGAGGATGTCGCCGGACTCGTTGGTGGCGGTGACGCCGTCGTGGGCCCGGGTAACGCTGTGCTCCATGGCTTCCACCGCCGATGATGACAGCCGGGACAGCTCCGAAATCACCGTCTGGATTTCTTCAGTGGCCTTATGGGTGCGTACCGCCAGGCCCCGGACCTCATCGGCCACCACCGCAAAGCCACGGCCATGCTCGCCGGCACGGGCAGCCTCGATGGCGGCGTTGAGGGCCAGCAGGTTGGTCTGTTCGGCAACGGTCTGGATGGTGTCCAGCAGGCCGCCAACGCGACTGGAGAACTCGTCGAACTGGTTCACCAGCTGGGCGGTGCCCTCGATGTCGGTCACCAGTTGCTTGATGGTGTCGACGTTGGCGTTCACCGTGGTCTGGCCGGACTGGGCGAACTTGGCGGCGTCCTGGGTCTGGTCGGAGGCGCTGGAGGCGAATCCGGCCACTTCCTCGACGCTGCGAACCAGCTCGTCCACCGAGTTACGGGTAGAGGAAATGGCTTGAGCCTGGCTGCTGATGCGCTCCAGATTGACTTGGCTGGTGGTGGCCAGCAACTCCGCCACTGTGTTGAGTTCGCCCACGTCCTTGCGGATGGTGGCAAAGGAAGAATGGAGTTTTTCCACAAAACGGTTGAACTGTTCCACCAGTTCCCGCAACTCGTCGCGACCCTGGTAATCAATGCGGGCGGTCAGGTCGCCTTCGCCGGAGGCCATGTCACGCAGCGGCTCGATAATGCGCTGCAGGCTGCCGGTGATGGAGCGGGCAATCACCACGCTCAGCACCACCAGCACCGTCAGCGCGGCGATGGCGATGGTCAGGGAGGCGGTCCCGGCCTGGCTGGCGGCTTGCACGGTGTCGCTGATCTCGCCCTGGAAGCGGGACCGGGTCAGTTTGCGCATAGCGTCCAGGTCGCTGCGCAGCTGTTCCAGGCGTTGGGCGTTGGCGGCGGCCTCGTCACCGATACGGCTGAAATCGGCGGTGCCGTCGATCACCCCGGTGGCCAGGTTGGACGCCTTGTTGTAGTAGGTGTCGAGCAGCTTGCCGAGGTCCCGGGCCTCACTGGCCAGGGCCGGGTTGAGGCGGGCGATGTCGGTCAGGTTGCCGCGAATGGTGTCGTAGTAGCCGCGGGTTTCCTGCAGCAGGTCCTTGTCGCCGGTGGTGACGGAGTTCTTCAGCTGCATCTCCATCAGCGCCAACTGGCCGAGGTTGATGGTGGTGCGTTCCAGGGTGGGGTAGAGCCTCTCTTCCACCTGGGCTAGACGCTCGGAATTACTGCGCTCGGTGACGATGGAAAACCCCTGGCTGATGCTGAACGCAAGGATGGCCACGGCCACCAGTAACGCCAGTTTGTGGGATATCTTGAGAGCGGACAGCATGGCTTGGACTCCTGACCGGGCCGTAAGGCAGCGTATTACAGATTATTTGCAGCTTGGTTCACACTACCGTAAGTGCGCAAACGTAACGGTCTGTAGTGTTTTGATGAAGGGTACGTAATTTTACCTAGGTTGGCCGGTTATGACCAGAACGTCGCATTGACGGGCGTCAGTGTTGATGGCGGTTTGGGCTCGCTGAAGCCGAATCCGGTCCGGGCTGGTATACTTCGCCGTTGACATTCATTGCGCCCTCGGGCGCCAGGCCTGTGACGATTTCCCATGGACGTATCCCCGATCATCGACCCGCTCAACGACGCCCAGCGTGAGGCGGTGACCGCTCCCAACGACCACTTGCTGGTGCTGGCCGGCGCCGGCAGCGGCAAGACCCGGGTGCTGGTGCACCGGATGGCCTGGCTGATGCAAGTGGAACAGTTGCCGCCCACCAGCCTGCTGGCGGTGACCTTCACCAACAAGGCCGCGCGGGAAATGCGGCATCGTATTGAGCAGATGCTCAACCTGCCGTCCCGGGGCATGTGGTTTGGTACCTTCCACGGCATCGCCCACCGCTTGCTGCGTTCCCACTGGCAGGATGCTGGCCTGCCGGAGAACTTTCAGGTGCTGGACAGTGACGACCAGCTGCGGCTGGTGAAGCGGGTGATGCGGGAGCTGCAGATCGATGAGACCCGCTGGCCGCCAAAACAGGTGCAGTGGTACATCAACAGCCAGAAAGACGAAGGCTTGCGGGCGGAGCACATCCAGGCCAATCCCAGTGACCATTTCACCTCGGTGATGGTGAAAATCTACGAGCACTACCAGCGCCTGTGCCAGCAAAGCGGCCTGGTGGACTTTGGCGAACTGCTGCTGCGGTCCCACGAACTGTGGCTACAGCGTCCGGAGCTGCTGGCCCACTACCAGCGCCGGTTCCGCCACATTCTGGTGGACGAGTTCCAGGACACCAACACCGTGCAATACGCCTGGCTGCAGGTGCTGGCCGGCCAGCGGGTCCCGCTGACCATCGTGGGTGACGACGACCAGTCCATTTACGGCTGGCGCGGAGCCAAGATCGAGAACATTCAGCAGTTCCAGCAGGACTTCCCCAATGGCCGGCTGGTACGGCTGGAGCAGAACTATCGCTCGACCCAGACCATCCTCAAGGCTGCCAATGCGGTCATCGCCAACAACCAGGGCCGACTGGGCAAGCAGTTGTGGACCGATGGTCCCGAGGGCGACCCCATCAGCCTCTACGCCGCTTTCAATGAGCAGGACGAAGCCAACTACATCGCCGATACCATTGAGAGCTGGGTGGCGGATGGCAACCTGCGCAGTGAGGTGGCGATCCTCTATCGTTCCAACGCCCAGTCCCGGGTGCTGGAGGAATCGCTGATGCGCCAGGGCATTCCCTACCGGGTGTATGGCGGGCTGCGGTTCTACGACCGCCAGGAAATCCGCAATGCCCTGGCGTACCTGCGACTGGTGCACTATCGCCGCGACGACGCGGCGTTTGAGCGGGTGGTGAACGTGCCGCCCCGGGGCATTGGCGCCAAGAGCCTGGCGGAGTTGCGCCAGTTCGCCACCGAGCAGGGTATCTCGTTGTGGGAGGCCGGAGAGCGGCTGTTGGCGGCCGGGCAGGTCAAAGGTCGTGCCAAGACCGGCCTGCAACGGTTTGTCGGTATCATCGAGTCGCTGTCGGAACTGGTACCCAACGCCTCGCTGCAGGGGCTGATGAAGCAGACCATCGAAGACAGTGGGCTGAAGGACCATCACGCCAACGAGAAGGGCGAGAAGGCCCAGGCCCGGGTGGAGAACCTGGAGGAACTGGTCAACGCCCTCTCCGATTTTGAGGTGGAAGAGGGGGTGGACCCGCTGTCGGAGTTCATCGCCCAGGCGGCGCTGGATGCCGGGGAGTCCCAGGCCGAGGCCCACGAAGACAGCGTCCAGTTGATGACCCTGCACGCCGCCAAGGGCCTGGAGTTCCCGGTGGTGTTTCTGGCCGGGGTGGAGGAAGGGTTGTTCCCCCATGGCATGTCGCTGGAGGAGCCCGGCCGCATGGAAGAGGAGCGCCGGCTGGCCTACGTCGGCATTACCCGGGCGATGAAACGTCTGGTGCTGACTTACGCCGAGTCCCGTCGCATCTATGGTCAGGAGAAGTTCCACGCGCTGTCCCGGTTTGTGCGGGAGATTCCGTCGGACTGCCTGCAGGAAGTTCGCCTGCGCAACACCGTCAGTCGTCCGGCCATGGTGGAGCGTGCCAACGAAAGCCTGTTCAGCAACGACGCCAGTGCCGAGGCCGGTTTCCGTCTTGGCCAGCGGGTACGGCATCCCAAGTTTGGCGAGGGGATTGTGATGAACTGCGAAGGCAGCGGTCACCATACCCGGGTGCAGGTCAACTTCGATGACGGCGCCAAATGGCTGGTGCTGGCCTACGCCCCGCTGGAGGCCTGCTGAGACCAGGGCGGGCGCACTGTTGCCGGCTCAGGCCGGCTGGCGATACAGCCGGACCTGGTTGCGGCCATTGGTCTTGGCCTCGTAGAGCGCCTTGTCGGTGGCATTGATCACATCGTCGGTGGTGGTGCCATGATGTGGCGCGGTGGCCAGACCTGAGGAAAAGCTGACCGCCAGGCTCAGGCCGGGGAGCTGGACCGCCATCGGGCTGTGATCCCGGCGCCAGCTCATGATCCTCACGTGGGCGTCCGCCAGCGACAGCCCCGGCATCATGATCAGGAACTCCTCCCCGCCCCAGCGGCAGACCACATCCTCTTTCCGCATCCCGGCGCACAGCCGCTGGCTGACTTCCACCAGAACCTGGTCACCCACAGAGTGGCCATGGCTGTCGTTGAGTTCCTTGAAGTGATCAATGTCGAGCATCATCAGCGTCACCGGATAGGTTTCCCTATGGGCGCGGCTGAGTTCCCGGGTCAGGCTTTCAAGGAAATAGCGCCGGTTGAACAGATTGGTGAGCGGGTCCCGGATGGCCTCCTCTTCCAGTTGCCGGTGCAGTTCCCGGTTCTCCGCCAACTGCGTCTCCAGGGTCTCGTTGGCCTGTTGCAAGGCGAGTTCGGCCTCACGCCGGGCGGTGGTGTCGCGGGATATGCCGCATATATAGACGGAGTTGCCATCGGTGCCGGGCATGGGTGAGAGACAGGTGTCGAAGATGCGGACCTGGTTGGCCTCGAAGCCTTCGGTGGTCTCCTCGAAGCGCAGGATGTGGCCTGCGTCGAGGACCTTGTCATAGTTGCCTGCAATGCGTTCGTACAGATCCGGGTCGAGAATAATCTCATCCAGCCGCCGTCCGCAAAGGTCTGCCGGTTGAAGGCGCATGAACGTTGCCATTGCCTGGTTGCAATAAACCAGGCGGTAGCGCGGGCTCTCCCGGCGCAGGATGAAGACGTGGTCGGTCATGATGTCCATCATGCCGGTCAACAGGTGCCGGTCCAGGAATTCCGGGCCGTTTTGGGGGCTTGTCACGCGTTAAGGTTCCTGATGTCTGATTTTTTATCAGAACTATAGTGTGCTCAGAACCGTAGCGCGACCAGATCCGTCGCGTTAATAGACCTGTTGTGCCCCTGGGAGCCGATGTGGGTGCCCGGTGACAGCCGTTCAGCGGTGCGATCAGGTTGCCGGCTACTGGTCCGGAACTTCCCGAATACGCCCATGCTCGTCGATGGCGACATAGACGAACAGCGCCTCGGTTACCTTGCGCTGGCGCTTGGCGCCCCGGTCCAGGGTCCAAACCTCCACCTGGATTTTCATCGAGCTGCGACCGATGTCCACCAGGTCGCAGTAACAGCTGACCTGGGACCCCACCCGCAGCGGAGACAGGAACTCCATCCGGTCGATGGCCACGGTGGCACTGCGGCCGAGGGAGACGCGACCGGCCACGGTGGCGGCCGCCAGGTCCATCTGTTTGACCAGCCAGCCGGCGTAGATGTCGCCGTTGGCGTTGGTGTCACCGGGCAGTGGCACCAGTTGTAATACCAGCTCGCCTTTGGGGGCGGGTTTATCGTCGTCAAGGGAAGTCATGAAGCCTACCTATGCAATTTTTGTAGATTTTGATGGCTGGAGGCATGGTAGCGATCCACGCCGTCGCTGCAAGTTAATAACCGCATCATCCCATTAAAAGGGGTTGCTGTGTATTTCAGTGGCTGTAACAAAGTTGTCACAGTCCCTCCGTATTCTCCAACCATCGGCTCACCCATGCCGTTTGACTGCGGGGCAGGATTTACTCGTTCCGGCAAGGACTTGGACGCGATCCGACCCGATCAGCCACCAAAAAAGCAGCTAACAGCTCAAGTGATGGAGACGTACCGTGATTAAACTGAAAGCAGCTCTCGCCAGCGTTGCCGTAGCCGGTGCCATGGCAGCCGTATCTACCCCGACTCTGGCCCGCGACACGATCAATATCGTCGGTTCCTCAACCGTTTACCCGTTTGCGACCGTGGTTGCTGAGCGCTTCGGCCGTAACACCGACTTCCCGACCCCGAAACTTGAGTCTACCGGTTCCGGCGGTGGTCTGAAGCTGTTCTGTGCCGGTATCGGTACCCAGCACCCGGACATCACCAACGCCTCCCGTCGCATGAAGTCCAGCGAGTTCGAACTGTGCCAGAGCAATGGCGTCAAGGACATCGTTGAAGTCAAGATTGGCAGCGACGGCATCGTTCTGGCCAGCTCCAAAGAAGCCGAGAACCTGGACATCTCTCTGGAGCAGCTGTTCCTGGCCCTGGCCAAGGAAGTTCCGGACCCCAACGGCGGAGACCGCCTGGTCGCCAACCCGTACCAGAACTGGAGCGAAGTTGACGCCAGCCTGCCGAACAAGCCGATCCGTGTAATGGGACCGCCTCCGACGTCCGGTACCCGTGACGCCTTCGTTGAACTGGCCATGGAAGGTGGCTGTGAAGAAATTCCTATGATCGACGCCATGGAAAAAGACGCCAAGGAACAGGTCTGCCAGAGCATCCGTGAAGACGGTGCCTTCGTTGAAGCCGGCGAGAACGACAACCTGATTGTTCAGAAGCTGGCTGCGGACACTTCCTCCTACGGCATCTTCGGCTACAGCTTCCTGGAAGAGAACACCGGTACTCTGCAGGCTGCCACCATCAACGGCATGGAGCCGACCATGGAGAACATCAGCTCCGACGCTTACCCGGTTGCCCGCTCCCTGTGGTTCTACGTCAAGAAAGCCCACGTAGGTGTGGTTCCTGGCATCGCCGAGTACGTGGCTGAGTTCACCAGTGAAGGTACCTGGGGCAACAACGGCTACCTGGCTGACGTTGGCCTGATCCCGCTGGCCCGCTCTGCCCGCATGCAGGCGTCCGAGAACGCCAACAACATGCAAACCATGACTGGCAACGAGCTGTAAGCTCCGCCAGGACAAGGCAGAATGACCAAGAAAAGTGCGGGGCCGGCGGTCTCGCACTTTTCTCGTCTGTAAGGAAAGCCCTGAGAAACCAGTTTATACGCGCTAGTATTGAGCCTTTGCCAAGCGCCAGACAAAGAGAGAATTCATGCAACCTGCCAACCTGATACCACTGCTGGTGGTGTTGATCGCCATCGCGTTCGCCCTGGGCTATGCCCGATCCAGGGCCCTGGCGGCGCCGCTGGGTGGCATCCGACACCTCAAGTCCCTACCGTTCTATTACGCAGCCCGGGCGGCCATGTGGTGTGGCCTGCCGGCACTGCTGATTCTGGCCTGCTGGCTCGGCTTCGAAGGCAAAGTGATCCAAACCCTGATCGTTGGCAGCCTGCCCGACGACCTGCGAC
The DNA here is from genome assembly GCF_020546665.1 of Marinobacter sp. CA1. Classification (NCBI taxonomy): domain Bacteria; kingdom Pseudomonadati; phylum Pseudomonadota; class Gammaproteobacteria; order Pseudomonadales; family Marinobacteraceae; genus Marinobacter; species Marinobacter sp. CA1. Next base: position 4,089,351 of record NZ_CP071785.1, on the reverse strand, counting down.
CGGAGTCGGCTGGTGAGGCCAGCCTGATCCTGTCGCAGATCAGCAACGTGGCTTCCGGTGCGCTGTCGGCGGACTTTGTCCCCGAGCCCATCGCCGAGGCGGCCACCCGCCTGACCGCCCTGCGTGAAGACAGCAAGCTGATGATGACTCTGCTGGTGGTGGTGATTGCGGTGCTGGGCGGTTTCCTGGCCTGGCTGCGGATTGCACCCCATATCAACGCCCGGGAGAAGTTCGAGACCACCCTGCGGCGGATCTTTTTTGCCTGTGCCGCAGTGGCCATTCTCACCACCGTTGGCATCGTGTTCTCGGTGATCTTCGAGACCATCCGGTTTTTCGACAAGGTGCCGATGACCGAATTCCTGTTCGGTTCTTCCTGGAGTCCGCAGACCGCCATCCGGGTGGACCAGGTGGGCGCGGAAGGCGCCTTCGGCATGATCCCGCTGTTTGTCGGTACCCTGCTGATTTCCGCCATTGCCATGGTGGTGGCAGTGCCGGTGGGGCTGATGTCCGCCATCTACCTGTCCGAATACGCCACCAGGCGGGTGCGGGGTATCGTCAAGCCGCTGCTGGAAATGCTCGCCGGGGTTCCCACCGTGGTCTACGGCTTCTTCGCCGCGCTGACGGTGGCGCCGTTCATTACTGACCTGGCCGCTGCGCTGGGTTTGCAGGCGTCCGCGGAGAGCGCGCTGGCCGCCGGTCTGGTGATGGGGGTGATGATCATCCCGTTCGTGTCGTCACTGTCTGACGACGTCATCAATGCCGTGCCCCAGTCCCTGCGGGATGGTTCCCTGGCGCTGGGCGCGACCCAGTCCGAAACCATGAAGAAGGTTATCTTCCCCGCGGCCCTGCCGGGCATCATGGGGGGCATCCTGCTGGCGGTGTCCCGGGCCATTGGTGAAACCATGATCGTGGTTATGGCTGCCGGTCTGGCCGCCAACCTTACCGCCAACCCGCTGGATGCTGTCACCACCGTCACCGTTCAGATCGTGACCCTGCTGGTGGGTGACCAGGAGTTCGACAGTGCCAAGACACTGGCCGCCTTCGCCCTGGGCATGATGCTGTTCATCGTCACCCTGGTGCTCAACATCATCGCCCTCCATGTGGTTCGCAAATATCGGGAACAGTATGACTAATCCAACTTCTCAGGCGGAGATCGTCCGCCAGTCGCTGAAGCGGCGCTATCGCAAGGAACGGCGCTTCCGGGCCTATGGCATTGCCGCCATCGCCGTGGCTCTGCTGGCCCTGGTAACGCTGTTTACCGACATCATCAGCAAAGGCTACACCGGTTTCCTGAAGACCACGGTGACCCTGGAGGTGACCCTGGACCAGGGCCTGATGTACCTGGAAGACGCCACCGACGATAAAGCCCTGCGGATGGCCGATTTCAAGGCGCCGCTGCTGGCGGCGTTGCAGAAAGAGGTGCCCCAGGCTACGTCCGAGCGCGAGGACCAGCGTGCCCTTAACGGCCTGGTGTCCAGCTATGCCACCAACGAGCTCAAGGACGCCCTCAAGGCCGATCCGTCAATTCTGGGGACCACCCAGACGATGACGTTCCTGGCCAGCGACGATGTGGATGTTTACGTCAAGCACAAGGGCGACACCACCTACTCCATCAAGCTCAGCGAGCGCCAGCAACAGTGGGCCGACCAACTGGTGGAGAAGGGCGTCATTGAGAACTCCTTCAACGACGTGTTCTTCTCCCACGGCGACAGCCGTGAGCCGGGCAATGCCGGTGTGCTGGGGGCAATGGTGGGCTCCCTGCTGACCATGCTGGTGACTCTGTTCCTGTCGTTTCCGATCGGGGTGGCGGCGGCCATCTATCTGGAGGAGTTTGCGCCTCAGAACAAGCTCACTGACTTCATTGAAGTCAACATCAACAACCTCGCGGCGGTGCCGTCGATCATCTTCGGTCTGCTGGGTCTGGCGATCTTCATCAACCTGTTTGGCATGCCCCGGTCGGTGCCGGTGGTGGGTGGTCTGGTACTGATGCTGATGACCCTGCCCACCATCATCATTTCCAGCCGCGCCGCCATCAAAAGTGTGCCGCCGTCGATCCGCGAAGCGGCCGAGGGAATTGGCGCCTCGAAGATGCAGGTGGTGTTGCATCACGTCCTGCCGCTGGCGCTGCCAGGCATGCTGACCGGCTCGATCATCGGCATGGCCCAGGCGCTGGGCGAAACCGCGCCGTTGTTGTTGATTGGTATGGTGGCGTTTATCGTGGATGTGCCGGATGGCTTCTTCGATTCCGCCACGGTTTTGCCGGTCCAGATCTTCCTGTGGGCAGGCAGCCCGGAGCTGGGCTTTATCGAACGCGCGTCGGCGGCCATTATGGTGCTGCTGACCTTCCTGATCAGTATGAATGCATTGGCCATTTGGCTGCGTAAACGTCTCGAGCGCCGGTGGTAAGGAGAATCCCATGAGTACCCTGAACGCAAGTCTTTCCAACGAACAGGCCCAGCGTGATCTGGCCGAAGCGTCAGCTCCTGCCGCTGCCCCGGAAAAGCCGGCCGAGAGCGTCATCGAATACGGCAAAACCGTGGGCACACCGTTCTCCGACGATCCCAAGTTCACCCTGCGGGATGTGGAGGTGTTCTACGGTGATACCCAGGCCATCAAGGGCATCAGCCTGGACATCGCCAAGAACGAGGTCATCGCCTTTATCGGTCCGTCCGGCTGTGGTAAATCAACGTTCCTGCGTTGCCTCAACCGGATGAACGATTCCATCGACATCTGCCGGGTCAAGGGCCAGCTGCAGCTGGACGGCAAGGATCTCTACGATCCCAAGAACGACGTGGTGGAACTGCGGGCCCGGGTGGGCATGGTGTTCCAGAAGCCCAACCCGTTCCCCAAGTCGATCTACGACAACGTCGCCTACGGACCGCGCATTCACGGCCTGGCCAACCGCAAGTCAGAGCTCGACGACATTGTTGAGAACAGCCTGCGCAAGGCCGGTCTTTGGGACGAGGTGAAGGATCGCCTGGATGCTCCTGCCACCGGCATGTCCGGCGGTCAGCAGCAGCGGCTGTGTATTGCCCGCACCATCGCCGTCAGCCCCGAAGTGGTGCTGATGGATGAGCCCTGCTCGGCGCTGGACCCCATCGCCACGGCGCGGGTCGAGGAGCTGATTGCCGAACTGTCGCAAAGCTACACCATCATCATCGTTACCCACTCGATGCAGCAGGCGGCCCGGGTCTCCCATCGCACCGCCTACTTTCACCTGGGCCACCTGGTGGAAGTGAATGAGACCAACAAGGTCTTCACCGCCCCGGAGCATGAGCTGACCGAGTCCTACATTACCGGTCGCTTCGGCTAACGCCGGCCACGGTGGACCAGAGAAGGAGAATACAGGCAATGCCGAACCAGAAAGACGACGTCTACGGTGATCACATCTCCCACCAGTTCAACGAAGAACTGGCGGAGCTCAAGACCCAGTTCCTGAAAATGGGCGGGCTGGTTGAGCAGCAGCTGGCCGACGCGGTCAAGGCCCTGATCGACAACGACGGCCACCTGGCTGACGAAATCCGCGCCCGCGACAAGACCGTGGACCGGATGGAAGTGGAGATCGACGAGGAGTCCACCCGGGTCATCGCCCGTCGCCAGCCCACCGCCCGCGACCTGCGCCTGGTGGTGTCGGTGATCAAGATGGTGGCCGACCTGGAGCGGGTCGGGGATGAAGCCAAGAAAATCGCCAAGTTCGCCATGGGCTTGTCCGAGGAAGGCAAGGCGCCGCGCGGTTACGTGGAAGTGCGCCACATCGGCAACCATGTGGGCGGTATGCTGCACGACGCCCTGGACGCCTTTGCCCGGCTGGATTCCGAGCTGGCGCTGCAGGTGATGAAGGAAGACAAGCGGGTGGATGAAGAGTATCAGGCGGCAATCCGCAGCCTGCTGACCTTCATGATGGAAGACACCCGCAACATCTCCCGCTGCATGTCGGTGATGTGGGTGCTGCGGGCACTGGAGCGGGTGGGCGACCACGCCTGCAACATCGCCGAGAACGTCATCTTCATGGTCAAGGGAGAAGACGTCCGCCACACCTCCATGGAGGAGGCGGAGCGGGTCGTCAGTCAGTAACAGCGATTGCTCAAGCAACAGCGAAAACCGGCACAGGCCCTTGCCTGCGCCGGTTTTTTTATGCCGATGGTTTTTTCATGCCCGTACTGTTGGCCTTGTTTATACAGCCGTCGGGATATTTTGGCGTCTGACACATTTTACGCAAACGAACCTAGGGAGAATCTCTCTAAGTGCTTGATGGAATAGGAGTCGGAGTATAAGTTTGATGGAGAAACTTGGCGGGATATCAGTCTGGTGATGTGTTTAAACACGTAACTTTCCATTGAATCAATGTTAGCCATATGAACGAAGAAGAACGTTGGAACCACATAGTATCGCTTGATGAAGAGCTCTTAAAAGGCGGGGTCATCCTGTCAGAGTGGTGCTCTTTTATTGTCCGAGAGTCGGACCTGGCGTTTGCGAATGGAGCGAACCTGGCATCAATACTGACGGCAGTTTCTGGGATCGAAACCTATCTGCGCTCCGAGTATTCCGAGAAAGAGCGCAGCAGCCTCTTTGAGCTAATTGATGGTGCTCTCATAGCAGACGATCTTCGAGCTGATTTGCACAAGCTACGGAAGTACAGAAATAAGTGGGTGCATGTAAATGACCCATGGGATGATCAGAAGCTGCTTGATGATCCTGAAGAGTCGGAAAAAGAGCTAGAAGAAATGGCTCTGTTCGCCGCTAGAGTGCTGAGAAGAACGATTTATGAGAATCAGTGGGTCTAAAATGGTTAACCAAGCAATTCAATTCGCTCCCTGCGGTCGCCGGACGCTCGTTCCTCGCGCCGTTTATTGCGGGCGTTAAGTTTTCCTGGAGATCTCATGCAACGTGATATGGAACTGGTCATTAAAGTTCTTGAGTTTTTGGAGAATCGCGACGAGATCTCTGTGGTTGAAAAGCTTCATATTGACGGTTTTGACGATCGTGTTGTCGCCTACCATCTACGCCGGATGTTCGAGGCGGGTCTATTGGATGCAGAGTCGACTAACTCGAAAACAACGCCAGACAGGATAATCACTGTTTACCCATTTGGCCTATCTTGGGAAGGACATGAGTTTCTGGATTCGATGCGGAACGAAACCGTTGCCGCACAAGTCCGTCAGAAGCTAGGAAGTTCGCTGGCAAATGTGCCCTTCACAATAATTCGAGAATTGGCGTTGGCACTTGGGCGCACGCAGGTTGGCCTATAAAAACTTAACCAGGAATCCAGTTCGTTCCGGCCCTGATGGGCCTCCACTGGACGGCTTTTTCTACGCTTCGCTACGCAATGGCCGCCGCGGACTATTGGCGTTAAGGTCAGGAGATGTTTTGACCTGAAAATGATCGATAAATGAACTAAAAATAGCGCCTATTCTTAAAATCTGGAGCTGTCATCATCATCGAGAACGACCCCAGATTTCACGTAGGAACGCCATCAAAAAACGCGAGGTTTTCTACAGCCTTGTTAAAAGGCAATGCAGATGAGCGATGAAGGTCATTATGTTGAATGTTGCGAGCACGGTAAGCAGCAGGCGACGTACTAATGAGTACGAAAGTAAGCGAACATCATTTATAATGCAGTCCCTATTCGCCAAGCTTATCGGATATCTCCCCTCATGCGCCATGACGACGGTCGTAAACTCGACCACAAGACATTGGAAGCCCTCCGCATTCGCGCCGTTCAACGTGTGATGGATGGAGAGAGTCCTGAAGTGGTCATCAAGGCTCTTGGCATGAGCCGGGCGCGGATCTATGAGTGGCTGGCGGCCTATCGCGAAGGTGGCTTTGACGCCCTCAAGGCGAAGCAGATTTCAGGCCGACCGAAGAAGCTGACCGGAGACCAGATTCGTGAACTCTACACTTGGATCACCTCATTCACGCCGGATCAACTGAAGTTCGAGTTTGCGTTGTGGACCCGGGCTCGCGTGCGTGAACTGATCCGCCGGGAGTTCAATGTACGCCTGAGCGATGTGTCTGTTGGGCGCCTACTCCGGAACCTCGGTTTGACACCTCAGAAACCGCTGCATAGGGCCTACCAGCAAAACCCGAAAGCAGTGGAACAATGGAAGAAAGAAACCTATCCAGAGATTCAAAAAGAGGCCAAGAAGGCAGGAGCCACCATCTTCTTCGGAGATGAGGCCACCATTCGCTCTGATTATCACAGTGGCACAACCTGGGCCCCTGCGGGCGAAACTCCCCTCATACGAGGGACTGGAAGCCGCTTCAGTCTAAACCTGATTTCTGCCATTTCGCCTCGTGGAGAGCTGCGCTTTAAAACGCTGCAGGGCACCATGAATGCCGAGGTGTTTATCGGTTTTCTCAAAGCTTTGGTTCGGGATGCTGACAAACCCGTGTTCCTGATTTTGGACAACCACCCAGTCCATCATGCCCGCAAGGTCAGAGAGTACGTGGACAATCTTGATGGCAGGCTCAGGTTGTTTTTCTTGCCGCCTTACTCCCCCGAACTGAACCCGGACGAGTCTGTCTGGGGCTACATCAAGTATCACCATGTGGGCAAGAAAGTCATCAACAACAAGGAGCAGCTCCGAGCTATCGTTTATCGGCAACTACGGCGATTGCAGAAATTACCAAAGCTCTTGAAGTCATTTTTCGGGCATCCGGAGCTGGCTTATATCTCGGCGTGATGTTCGCTTACTTTGTTTTGGATTAGTATGTTTGCCAGCATACAGTGCAAAGTCTTCGAGATAGCAAACCGCGAGGATTCTGGTCTTCTGTAGAAAGCCCAGAAAACCCGCGTCCGGATTCTTGGTGTTCCGCCTGTGAGGACGTCGTCAATCGCGTCGGCGAATGGAACGATGAATCTGAAGCGTTTGCTGGCGTAAAGCTGCTTTGTGGAGCCTGCTACGATAAAGCCAAGCAAATGAACTTGGTTAATCGGAAGCGGTGGTGGGAGCTCTGGAAATAAAACCTTTTTCTGAATCCGTGACTTCAGCTCGTTGAAGTCACGGATTCAGGTACTGGTTAAGCCTCAGGGTGTTGCCAGCAATCGTTGCCGCAGCTTGGCGCTGCGGGCCAGCAGCCCCTCAATCCTTGCCAGTTGCGCCACCGTGGATTCCGCGCGCATGGTGCGGTTGGCGGCAAAATCGAACGCCAGCCCGACGCGGCAGTGCCCGGATTCCCGGCGGACGTTTTTTACCACTGCCAGTATCTTCTCCAGATCCAGTTGACCGGCTTCCATCGACAACGCGGCACGCAGTTCCAGGGTGTCGCCTGGGGCGGGCTCCCGGTCCGGTTCCACCACCATCGACAGGCCTTCGCGGGTAAAATCCTCACCGATAGCCGGGTGGAAGCGTGAGAAAAGACCCCGGCGACGGCGCCACTCCAGGGTGAGCTCGGCGGCGGGCATGCGGCGATGGCGACGGCGTTCCTGCTGAAGGAAAGCGGGCATGGCGCGGGTCCTCATGACTGGCGGAAAATGTTCGCTCACTGTAGCCTGTGGATCGCTGGGAAAGCGCGAAGGCTTCCACATTTCCAGGGTTTGATGCAGAGAAAACAAACGTATGACGACACCCGCGGGTAACCGCCGAACAACGGAGCGATGGGCATGACAGTGGCGCTCAACTATCGGGTCAGTGGCGAAGGCGAACCGCTGATCCTGCTGCACGGGCTGTTTGGCTCACTGGAGAATCTGGGCGGCGTGGCCCAGCGGCTGCAGGATGAATACCAGATCCACGCCCTGGATCACCGCAACCACGGCCGTTCTCCTCACACCGATCAGATGGACTACCCGGCCATGGCGGCGGACATTCTGGCCTACATGGACCAGGCCGGTCTGGAGCGGGCCTCACTGCTGGGCCACTCCATGGGCGGCAAGGCGGCGATGCAGGTGGCGCTGAGCGCGCCGGAACGGGTGGAACGGCTGATCGTTGCGGACATTGCTCCGGTGAGTTATCCACCCCATCACGACGTGATTCTGGAAGGGATGACCGGGCTCGACCTGGCGAGCCTGGCGTCGCGCCAGGATGCCGACCGGGCGCTGGCCCGTTACGTCGAGACGCCTGCCGTTCGCCAGTTCCTGCTGAAGAACCTGCAGCGGGTGCCGGAGGAGGAGCGCACCGAGGCCGCCCCGGCGGCTTTCCGCTGGCGCATCAACCTGCCGGTGATCGAGGCCAGCTACAACAACCTGGCCGCTGCGCCGGAAGGGGAGGGGCCGTTCACCGGGCCGGTGCTGTTTCTAAAGGGCAGCGAGTCCGCCTACATCCAGGACAAGCATCGCGAGGCGGTGATGTCACTGTTCCCGAAAGCCCAGTTGCGCATCATCAGCGGTACCGACCACTGGTTGCATGCCGAGAAGCCGGACACCTTCGCCGCTCTGTGCCGCCAGTTTCTAGCGGAGCAGTGATTGCGGGCCAACATCGATTCCGCTGGACAGCCGGATGGCGTTGGCGCCAAGACCATCGTCAGGGTTTGCTATGGTAGGTACGTGCTGAGGGCTAACTCGAACACAACTGGAAGGATTCTATGAGGTGGTTGCTGGCAAGTCTGTTGCTGTTTTTTGTGGTTCTGGGGGGATTCCTGCTGTCGCCATCGCCGGTGGACAGCAAGGCCTGGCAGGCGCCGCCGCCGCCGGCGCTGACCGATGCCCTGGCTCCGAACCAGAAATTGCGGCTGGCGGAGCTGCTGGCCCGGGGCCGGGTGTACGGCCCGGAAGACACCGCCGAGGATGATCAGGGCCGTCTTTACGCCGGTACCCAGGATGGGAGGATTGTAAGAATCTGGCCGGATGGCCGGGTGGAAACCTGGCTTGAGACCAACGGTCGCCCTCTGGGCATGGTGTTCGATGCCGCCGGCAACCTGATTGTTGCTGATGCCTGGCAGGGCCTGCTGCAGGTGTCGCCGGAGGCCAAGGTCACTGTGCTGACCCGGGAAGCCGAAGGCTTGCCGTTCCGCTTTACCGACGATGTCGACATCGCACCCGATGGCCGAATCTATTTCACCGACGCCAGCTCCCGTTTCCACCAGCCGGACTACAAGCTGGATCTGCTGGAGATGCGTCCCCACGGCCGTCTGTTGAGGTACGATCCGCAGACCCGCAAGACCGAAGTGCTGCTGCAGAACCTGCATTTTGCCAACGGCGTTGCGGTGTCGCCTGATGGCACGTACGTGCTGGTCAACGAAACCTGGAAGTACCGCATTCTCAAGTACTGGATTGCCGGTCGCGACGCCGGCCAGGCGGAGATTTTTACCGACAACCTGCCGGGGTTTCCGGACAACCTGGCGGTGGACGAGGTCGGGCGTTACTGGGTGGCGTTTCCCTCCCTGCGCAATGGCCAGATCGACATGATGCACAGCCTGCCCTGGCTCAAGGATCTGGTGGCGAAGCTGCCCGACGGCCTGCAGCCCAAGCCGGAGCCCTACGGCCTGGTGGTGGCACTGGATGAGCAGGGCAGGGTGATTACCAGCCTGCACGACCCCAAGGGCACCCACCTGCAGGAAATCACCTCGGTCAATCCCAGCAACGGTTACCTATACTTTGGTTCACTTCACAATGACCGCATCGGTCGGCTAGCGTTGCGCTCCGTGCCTGGATTGGGAGAGTTCGGCAAATGACAGCAACGGCGGCCATCGACTGGGACCTGGCCAACCCCTTTATCCTCGAGATCGACGTGACCGACGCCGACACCGACCGCCTGGGCCATGCCAACAACGTGGTCTACGTGCGCTGGCTGGAAGACATCAGCTGGGCCCACATCGAAAGCCTGGGCATGACCTGGGATCGCCATGAGGCCACCGGTAAGGCCATGGCCATCACCCGCACCGAGATCGACTACCTGGCGGCGGCCAACGCCGGTGACCGCCTGCTGATGGGCACCTGGCTGACCGCCTTTGACGGCCGTTTCCGTTCTGCCCGGCAATTCCAGCTGGTACGTCCGGGCGATGGCAAGACGCTGATGCGGGCGCTGTCGACCCACGCCTGTGTCGACCTGCGCAGCCAGCGGCCCACCCGGGTGCCGAAGGAATACGGCGACATCCTGGCCAGCGCACTGACCGAGGGTGGCCAGGGCCTGGTCATAAGCAACTGACACGCTCCGGCCGGCTTCTGCTAGGCTGGAGAAAGAACCCCGTCCACTGCCGATCAGGAGAGCCGTCATGGCCCACGATTCCCTGCCCCCAGAGGCCCGCGAGATGCAGCGCATCGTGTACCACCGGTTCGGTGAGGCCGATGAGCTGAGTCTGGAAACCGCGGCGGTTCCCCTGCCCGGTACAGGCCAGGTCTGCGTTCGTGTGGCCGGCGCCGGCCTCAATCCCATTGACTGGAAAACCCGCAAGGGGCTGGGCTTTGCCGCCCGCCAGATCGAGTCACACCTGCCCTGGACACCCGGTTACGACATGGCCGGTGAGGTCATTGCCGTGGGCGATGAGGTCACCACCCTGGCGCCGGGGGACCGGGTGATGGGGATGATCGGTTTTCCCGGCGATGGTGGCGGCTATGCCCAGTACGCCCTGGCCCGGGCCGATGAGCTGGCGATTGTGCCGGAGGAGCTGGATCTGGTCAGCGCTGGAGCGGTGCCGCTGGCGGCACTGACTGCCTGGCAGGGACTGTTTGAAGTGGCGGAACTGGAGCCGGAGCAGAAGGTGCTGATTCACGCCGGTGCCGGCGGTGTTGGTCACTTTGCGGTGCAGTTCGCGCTGGAGCGGGGGGCGCATGTGATCGCCACTGCTTCGGCTGCCAACCGGGATTTCCTCAACGCCCTCGGGGTTCATGAGGTGATCGATTACGCCACCATGGATTTCGTGGACGAGTGCTACGGCCTCGACGTGGTGCTGGATCTGGTGGGTGGCGACATCGGCCGGCGTTCCCTGCACACCCTCAGTGAGCACGGGGTGCTGGTCACTATTCCCACCGTCACCGCTGACGAGATCATTTCCAGTGCCGAAGCCATGGGCCTGAAGGCCCACGGTATGACGGTCAGGCCAGAGGTGTTCCACCTGGAAGAAATCGCCGAACTGATCGAGGACGGCGATGTCCGGGTCCACGTCGAGCGGGTGTTCCCGCTGGCGGAGGCCGGGGCCGCCCAGCAACAGCTGGAACGTGGCCACGGCCGTGGCAAGCTGGTGCTGGACTGCCGCTGAGCGGCGCAGCCCAGTCAGCGGATCAATCGAGCCGGAGGTTAGACGGTGGACTCGCTGTCGACGTCTTTCTCCTTGCGCTCCTTGGGCGGTTGCGGCGGGATCAGACTGATCAGGGTCCAGTCTTTGCCGGGTTTCTTCTCCAGCGCGCCGGTGACCGGCTGGATACGGCCACGGTTGTCGATCACGAACAGCAGCAGGGCCTGGCGTTCGTACTGGGCCTCGAAGTCGTCGTAACTGAATGCCTCACTCAGCTGGGTGGTTTTCACCACATAGCCCTGGCTGGCCAGACTGGCCAGCTTGGCGTAGCTCACCCCGCCAAACAGTCCCCGGGTCCGTTGCACTTTCTCGGCGGTCTGGTGCCGGGCGGCCTGCTGGTCCTGGTCGCCTTCCGACAGGCTGAACACGCTGTTCTTGCCGAACCAGTCGAGGAAGTGATAAGTCGCCTGGGTGTTCAGCTGCTTGTAGGGAGAGATCACCAGCAGGTTGCCCAGGCCGGTGAAGTCCAGGTGGGTGGTAGCGTGTTCCGACACCGGGTTACCGAAGTAGACCTGCAGGTTGTCCATACGGGCCTGGCGGACGTTCTCCCAGTTGGTGTCGGTGAGGGTGACCGGCACCTCGTGTTTCTGCAGGGCGGCGGCGATCTTGCGGGCCATCTGGTTGGCGCCGATGATCAGGTAACCGTAATCCGCCGGTTCCGCCACCTTCAACAGGCGCGCGATGGGGCGGGCGGTGAGGCTTTGCAGGGTGACGGTGGTGATGATCAGCATGAACACCAGTGGCACCAGGGCGCCGGCGCTCTCGTAGCCGAGCTTCTGCAACTGGTAGGCAAACAGCGCCGATACCGCGGCGGCCACGATGCCTCGGGGCGCCACCCAACTCAGGAACAGTTTTTCCCGCCAGTTCAGGGTGGTGCCGATGGCCGCCAGGAACACGCTGGCCGGCCGCGCCAGCAGGATCAGCGCCGCCAGCACAATCACCATATCCCAGCCCAGGGCCGCCATGGCGTCGAACTCCACCCGCGCCGCCAGAATGATGAACAGCCCGGAAATCAGCAACACGCTGAGGGATTCCTTGAATTCCAGGATGCTGTCGATGGGTACCTGCTTCATGTTGGCCATCCAGATACCCATCACGGTGACCGTCAGCAGACCAGACTCATGAGCCAGCTCGTTGGACAGGGCATAGACCCCCAGCATGAAGGTCAGGGTACCGGCGTTGTGAAGGTACTGTGGCAGCAGGTGGCGGCGCAGGGCGATGCCGTTGAGGTAGCCGGCCACCGCGCCGATCAGGAAGCCCACCGCCAGGGTCTTGGCAAAAATGAACAGGGAGTGGCCAAAGACGTTGCCCTGGCCCCAGGACACGATGCCCTCAAACACCAGCACCGCCAGCAGCGCCCCCACCGGATCAATGATGATGCCTTCCCAGCGCAGGATGTTGGCCAGCTTGGCGGTCGGTCGCACGGACCTCAGCAGCGGCACGATCACCGTCGGGCCGGTGACAATGGAAATGGCACCAAACAGCAGTGCAACCTCCCAGGACACCTCCAGCGCCCAGCGGGCGGCGAGGGTGCCGATCAGGCAGGTGACCGCCGAGCCCACCGGGATCAGGTTGCGGACCATCTTGCCGTGGTCACGGATCTCCTGGTAACGCAGCGTCAGGCTGCCCTCGAACAGGATCACCGCCACCGCCAGCGAGATCACCGGAAACAGCAGGTCACCAAACAGCGGTTGCGGGTCCAGCCAGCCCAGCACCGGCCCGGCGGCCAGGCCACCGGCCAGCAGGAACAGAATGGCGGGCATCCGTACCCGCCAGGCCAGCCACTGGCAAAACAGTGAGAGAACGCCAATGCTGGCAAGAAGCATCACAATGCTCGGCATAGAGAGATCAGTCCGTGTCCGTTGGATGGGGTGATTCGGGGCGAATCAGAGGCTCTTTGTACTATCGTCAAGCTGGGCCCGCCTTGCAATGCGATTGAGCAGGCGGGAGGCGGCCACAAAGCCGAAGGTGGCGGTCACCGGGCTGGCGGCGCCAAAGCCGGTGGCGCAGTCGAGGCGCACCGGGCCGTCGGTATCGGGCTTCTGCAGGCAGACCTCGCCATCGGCCGCCGGGTAGGTGAGCTGTTCCAGCGAATACACCGCCTCAATGCCGAAGCGGCGCTTGGGGTTGCGGGAAAACCCATACTCCCGTCGCAGCATGTTGCGCACCTTGGCCAGCAGCGGGTCCTGGGTGGTGCGGCTGAGGTCGGCCACCTGGATCTGGGTCGGGTCCATCTGGCCGCCCGCGCCGCCGGCGCACACCAGCGGGATCTTGCGACGTTTGCAGTGGGCGATCAGCGCGGCCTTGGCCTTGACGCTGTCGATGGCGTCGATCACACCGGTGAGGTCGTCCCCCAGCAGGTCCGCTACATTCTTCGGCGTCAGGAAACCGAAATGGGGCTCAATGCGGGCGTGGGGATTGATCGCCCGAAGCCGTTCCGCCAGGGCGTCGGTCTTGGTACGACCGTACTGGCCGGTGAGGGCGTGGGACTGGCGGTTGGTGTTGGAGACACAGATGTCGTCCATGTCGATCAGGGTGATGGTGCCAACGCCGCTGCGGGCAATGGCCTCCGCCGCCCAGGACCCAACCCCGCCGAGTCCGACGATGACCAGGTGCGCCTGGCGAAAGGCCGCCAGTGCCCGGCGGCCATAGAGCCGTTCAATACCGCCGAAGCGGTGCTGGAAATCGGCGTCTGCGGTGGAAAGCGTGTTCTCAGCCATGTGTTGTGAATCGGTGGCCGCAATGGAGCGCAGAGTGTACCTGATGGCGGCGGCCGGCTCCATGGGGCCGACGTCGTCTACGGACAACCCCTACGCCCGGTGGCCTGGAATCGGGGCCGGTTGTGTTCGTCCGCGCGGATATCCACCGGACAGCCGTGACGGAACAGTTGCTGGGCCAGTTCGCTCTGCAGCGGTGCCAGATAGCCCTGCAGCCAGTCGTACTCAATGGTCGCCAGTTCAAGTTGGTTGTCCGCCATCGCCAGCCGGGCCAGCGCCGCGCCGGTCAGCATGGCCTGGTCGCTGCGGCCGATGTGGTTACGCCAGAGCAGCAGCTCCACCTCGCCCGCCGGCTGGCGGGCGTCTACCCGCAGGGCCGGCCGCCGGTTGTGGCGAAAACGGTTGCCGGTCAGCGAGGCCTGGATTGGCCCCTGTAGTTGCACGCCGCTGAGCTGATTGCCCGCGACCACCGAATCTGCCAGTCGCAGGCGGGCAGGGCCGTTGGCGGAGAGTGCCAGGCCGTGGCTGCCGCTGTGGCCGATGACCGATCGCAGCAGGGTCAGCTCGCCGCTGAAGCCGGGGGATTCCAGGGCGGACTTATGGGCGCCGGCAAACAGGGTGTCGGCAACCCGGAGCCGGCTGTTGCCCTGGACACGCAGACTGCTGTTCAGCCGGGTGTCGCGAAATTCGCTGGTGCGCACCCGCAGACGGCTGTCGATGGCATCAATGCCGTAGTGACGGTTGCGGTGGAATTCGCTGTCGCTGATCCAGGCTTCGCCCTGGCGCAGCTCTAGCCCGCTGCTGAGGTTGTCAAAGCGGCTGTGACGAGCCACCAGCCGTGCCGGTGGCAGATTGGCCGACTGGGCCTGGCTGCGGGCGAGGGTCAGGCCCCGGCTGAGATGGGCGTCATAGCCCAGCCGGTCGAGCACGGCGCCATCGAGCCAGGTGCGGCTGCCGGCCCAGCCGGTGATGAACGGCCGGTACTGGGCGATGCGGGCGCGGGGACGCTGGCCCTGCCAGACCGTGACGGTGGCATCCTGAACGGTGAGGTCGCCGCGATTGATGATGGCGGCACCGGCGTAGATGTCGAGATAAAGGGTGGTGTCCTGGACGATCAAGCCGGCATCGGCGCCGATCACCACCGGGTAGCTGAGCAGGTAGCCATCCTTGTGGGGGCGTAGTACTCGCGAATCACCCAACTGCCGCTGCAGGGTGGCCAGGTCGACGTTGCCACCGCGCAGGTGAACCCCCCGTGGATGCTGCTGCTGGTAGTTGGCGATGACCGCAAACAGGCCGTTGTGGGTAAACGGCTCGAATGGCCAGCTGCCCTGCTCGGAAGAAAACAGCGGTGCGATGGTGGCCTGGCCGCGGGATGACCGGCTACGGGGCTGGGGTGGTTCGGGCCAGTTGACCGGGCTGTTGGTATTGGTGCTGAGGGCGGCGATGTCCGCCATCAGATCGGCGTGGCCGCTGCCGGGGGCTAGTAGCAGCGCAAGCAGCGCGCTGGTCAGGGCCGCGCGAAGGCCCTGGCTGGCCTTTGCGCCCGTGATTCTGTTGTGGCTCATGTTCTTCCATCCGCTAAAGGCTTTCCACCAGCTCATGGCTGAGGCCCCAGGCTGGCGGCGGGATACAGCGGGGCCAGCCGGCCACCGGCCTGGCTGTAGCCGTCGACGTTGCCGGCCTTGCGCTGGTACAGGGTCCACGCCACCGAGGGGCGGGGGTCGAGATCCAGCAGCGGCAGCAGCCAGGCAAACTTGTAGTCGGGCACCGGCTCCTGTTCCTGCGCCAGTACCGGCGGCAGGCGGGTGGGGGACAGTTCGGCGGCCACCACAAACCGCACCAGTGAGCGTAGGCGCTGGCGTTGGTCGGCGGACATCGCATGGCCGTTGGCGGCAGCGTGTCGGGCCAGCAACGCCAGGGGATTGAGGGCGTAGTTGAGGTAGTTGGTGGCGAGGTGGGCACGGGCCACTTCGTTGGGCAGCCAGCCCAGCTGGCCACTGTCGTCCTGCTCAATCTGGCTCAGTGCCCGGTCAAAGATTCGATAGCCCAGTTCACTGAAGGCCGGTTGCTCTAGGGCCATGGCGGTCACCACCAGTGCCCAGCCGGCCCAGTAGTCGTGGTTATTGAAGTAGCGGAAGTCGGGATCAAGCCGGGGCGCATACTCCCGTTCCACCTGGGAGGCCAGTGCGGCGAGCCACTCCCGTTCTGGGTCGGTGAGGCGGAATGGCTGGGCGTCGGTGCTCAGGCGCTGCAGCTTCCAGGCGGCGGTAGCGATGGAAGCCAGGCTCCACTTGCGCACCGCCACCCCGGTCTTGCTGGCGTCGGTGCTCAGTAGCGCGCCGGCGTCGGCCCAGCTGCCCAGAGCGCCATGGAAGCAGGCAAGGGCGCCGCGCCGGTGGCGGTCGCCGGTATGGCTGAGGTAATAGTCGGCAAAGCCCACCACCTGCTTGCTGTAGGCCTGGATCTGCGCCTTGATGGCTTCCGGTTCTGCCGCCAGCTCGGTTCTCAGGGTGGACTTGCTGGCATCGCTCTGGTCGTACTTGCTGGGCAGTTGCAGGTGGCCGGTGTAGGGCACCACCACCTCCCGCGGGCAGTCGGCGCTGACCGGCTGGGTGGGCACGCCTGCCGGTACCGCCTGTGCCAGCGCCTGGGGCAGTACCCACAGGCTGGTCAGTAGCAGGGCATTCAGGGTGCGGTTCAGCGACATAGTCGAATCTCCATCTCCGAGGCTGTGGCCGTGGTCTGGGTCGGCTCGATGAACACCGACAGCAGGTTGGCTTCGGCCAGGCGGGGTGAGCGGGACAGCGCCAGATAGTACTGGCCACCGGCCACTGCTGCCGGGCGGCGTATCCAGACCTTATCCCGCTCGCCGTTGTCGTAGTAGGTAATAATGTAGAACGCTTTGAGGTCCGGGTCGCTGAAACGTAGGTCCAGGTAACCGTCGAGACCACGCAGGTCGCGGTACTGGTCACCGGTGTTGCTGAGCACTTCGTACCGCTGATGCACCTGGAGCGCCGGCAGTGCCAGGGTCTGGCGACGAATCTGGCGGTCGCCGCGGCAGCGGCCGCTGACGGCGGGCAGCAGCTGGCGATACATCAGCGGGTCATCCAGCCGGTAGTTCAGCGGCAGCTCCCACAGAATCGCCGCCGGTGGCTGTGCCGGGTCGTAGTCGGCGGAGTGGAGAAACTGCTGCAGCGCGCCGGCGGCTCCGGCCCCCGGCAGGGCATGGTTGAGCACGTCGGTGGCCAGGGCCTGTTTGAGGAAACCGTCGAAGTTGTAGTTCTTCTGGTCGTCGTCCCGTGCGGCGGAGTTGCTGGTGCCGACCAGTACGGCCTCGGGCCTTGGCGGGTCGCCAAACAGCGCCGCCTGGTTCTGCTGCTGCGCCGGCCGGGTCTGGTAGGTGCGCAGGTACTGGTGGCCATAGTGATTGCCACAGATCTGGCCCAGGCCACTGTTGAGGGAGCCGCGCTTTCGGATCACCGCCCCGGGCTCGGTGACGAAGGCCTGTGGTGGCAGTCGCTGGCGCAACGGATGATCGGCTAGGGCCACGCCCACACGCTCGGCGGTGGCGCGGGCGCCGGCGGGGGTCCAGTGATGATCGCGGCGGAAGAAGTAGTCGGCCTCCGGCGGCTGGTCCACCAGTGGCAGCATGTCGGGCACAATGGCGCCGGCCCGCCGCAACTGGGTCTGGAACCGTGCCATGCCCTGACGTGCCCGCTCGGCATCGAAGCCGGCGCGGTCGTCGGCCAGCAGGCGGTCCTGATGCATCAGGCCTCGAGTGGGCTGGAGAATCATCACCAGGGCGGTGTCTTGCCGGGCGAGGGTCGACACCAACTGCCGGAACCAGGCTTCGGCCTGGGCATCCGGAAAACCGAAGTCGGTGGCAAGGTCGGTTTCGCTGCGAAACAGCCAGCGCTCCTGCCCCGGTGTGATCATCCGCAGCGCTTTCATGGAGCCTTCGGCATAGTGTTCCGGGTCCGCGAGGCCAGGGCAGGCGAGGCAGCCCTGGTCGCAGGCGTCAGCGGGTGACATCAGTAGGGAGTCGGTGTTGTCGGACGACATGGTAGCGCCGGTGCTGGCAACAGTGGGTGTCGTGGCGAGAGCAAGGGCGACCAGCCAGGGCGCCATTGTTCTGATGGCAATCATGGGTCCCTCCGTGCCACAGTGTTGAGTTTGGCTTGGGCCACCGGCCCCTGCTCGGAGGACATCACCACATAGCTGTAGCTACGCCCCTTCCGTAACAGCAAGGGGGCAAACTCGGCGACGGCCTGCTGGCCCTGGTAGGCGGCAAAGCCCAGTTTGACCTCGTTGATCAGCCGTTCTCCCTGCTCTCCGGGCGCCAGGGTGTCTACCACTGCAATCTGGCCATCGGCGGTTTTCAGTGCCAGTGGCTGGGTGCTGAAGTTGTAGAACCAGATCTGGGCCTTGCGGGGATTCTGCGGCAGCGGTGCCTGTTGTTGCCGCAGCTGCTGGCCATCACTGATCAGGGTGGTGGCCTGGCCAGCGCCGATTGCAACGGTCAGCGCGTCGCCGTTGACGGTCACCTCGTATTCCCCCTCGCGCAGCACCAGAAAGTCTCCCAGCTGGGTGCCGCCCACCGCCTGGTTCAGGGCGTGAGCCGGTACCCTCAGCTCCGCCGGCGCCGCGGCGAGGTTGAGCAGGCGGACGAAGCCGGCGTCCGCCGGCAGGGCATCGTCATAGAGCGCCGCGTTGTCGTCGGCCCAGGCCAGTGAGGACAGGGTCATCAGCAGCAGGGCTGCCAGTTGGGGTAACCGGTACAGCATCGGGGTTCTCCTCGTCAGAACTGTTCATCCAGGGATTGCTGCCAGCTTTTGTTCGGGTCTAGCGGCTGCAACAGGGCCCGCACCGGGAATTCCCAGATCACGGTGTCCGGCTGGGCATCCCGGTGGGTGTCGGCCAGATAGCGTTCCATGGCGGCGTAGGGCCCAAGGGCTTCCACTGCAAAGGTACTGACCTCTCGAGCCAGGGCCTGTTGCAAAAAGCCGGTAAAGTGCCACCGCTCGATCTGGCTGTAAGACGTACCAACCAGATCGACTCCACGATCACTGTGATCGCCAAACAGGGCAGCGGTTGTCGGCATGGTCAGGTCGCCGTGGGTCTCAAAGCGGGGCACCACCTCACTGGCCTTGTAGCCCTCGGCAAGACCATCGCTGGTGAGGATGAAGCCGGTCAGGTCGCCCTGATAGCGGCTGTCGTCCAGACGTTCGGTACGGAATGACCGGTCGCCCTGCAGTTCGGGCCAGGTCCGGGCGATGGTGTCGGCGGCGAGCCGGGCCCCGCGGGGGCTCCAGTGGGTGTCCCGGGCCAGGAACAGGGGCGCGCCATCGCCGGCTGTCTGGTGAAACGCCGTGGCCAGGTCGACATGGGGCCACTGGCGCTGGTTCAGCGTTTCAATCAGGCGGGGGTAGAGGCGGGCGATCGGTGCCGGCAGGGGGCGGCCGAGGTATTGCGGGTAGGTGGCGACCTTCATGGGCACCGGCACCAGAATCAGTTGTTGCTGACGCCGGGCGAGGGCCTCGCGGAACTCCCCGATGCGGCTCAGGTGGCCGGCCAGCACTGCGTCCAGGCGGCTGGGGTACACCAGCTCCTCGGTGGTGTAGAGCCAGTGTTGCTGGCCCAGGACAACGCCGTTTTCGCCTTCGCGGAACACCAGGTAGCGCAGGTTGCCCCAGAACCGGATCGCCAGGTCCCGCAGCGGCAATTGCTGATCGAACTCGCCTTCAAAATCCCGCGCCAGCTCGCCATCCAGGTACAGGGTCAGGGCCTGGTCCTGGCTGCCGGCGTAGTGCAGCAGTTGCGGCACGCCGTAGATCATCATGGCAACCAGCAGCAGACAGAACAGGTAGCCGTTCCAGCGGCTGGCGCGAGTCATCACGGGAAACATCGGCGGCTCCTAGAACTGGAAGTACAGGAAGGGTGAGAAGGAGTTGGCCGCCAGCCGGCTGACCGCCAGGGCGAAACCCAGCCACAGCAGCCCGGCCTGCCAGCCGCGTACCTCCTGCATCAGGTAGGGGGCGCCTTCACGGGCGTAGAACCGTAGGTTGGTGCGCCCGGCGATCACCAGCCATACCACCGCCACCAGCACAAACGCGAGCGTCAGGCGGGAGCTGGCCAGCAGATAGGGCTCCAGGTAGCCGGGGCCGGAGAGGCCCAGCATGCCCTGATGAATCTGCAGCGAGTGGGCCAGATCGCCGGTGGTGAAGAACCCCATCATCATGATCATCAACAGCAGGTTCAGCAGGTGGCGCCAGCCGTTGTAGGGCGTGCGTGGGGTGGTGACCCAGCGGAACCGTCGCTCCAGCATCATCATCAGTGCGGTCACCAGCCCGAAGAAGAAGAACGCAAAGCTGGCGCCGTGCCAGATACCGGAAAGCAGCATGGTAACGAACAGCGCCCGGCCCGCGTTGACGCCACAGGCCTTCACCAGCGGACGGTAGACATAGTTCTGCAGGAAGTCGGCGAGGGTCAGGTGCCAGCGCCGCCAGAACTCGGTGAAACTCATGGCCAGGAAGGGCTGGTTGAAGTTCTCGGCGAAGCGGAAGCCCATCATCATGCCCAGACCAATGGCCATGTCGCTGTAGCCGGAGAAGTCGAAGTAGAGCTGGATGAACGCCACCGCAGTACCCAGCCAGGCATCGGCAAAGCCGGGATCGGGATTGCTCAGGAAGCGGTTGGCCAGGGGCGCGAGGGAATCGGCGATCAGCACCTTTTTGATAAAGCCCAGCATGAACCGGCTGGCGCCCAGGGAGAACAGCTCCCAGCTGTGTTCGCGCTGGCGCAGCTGCCGGTCGATGGTGCGGTAATGCAGGATGGGGCCGGCAATCAGCTGGGGAAACAGCGCGATGTAGGCAGCAAAATCGACAAAATGGCGGGCCGGCTGGGCGTGCCCGCGGTACACGTCCACCACATAGCTGATGGCCTGGAAGATATAGAACGACAGCCCCAGCGGCAGGATGATGTGCTCCAGGGTGAAAGTGTCGATGCCCAGCGGCTGCAGCAGGTCGTTCAGCACCTCGACGCCGAAGTTGGCGTACTTGAAGTAACCCAGCACCGCCAGGTTGCCGATGACCGCAACGGTGAGCAGACGAAACGCCAGCCCTGGAGCAGACTGACGGTACTGGTGCAGCCAGCGCCCAAACCCATAGTTCCAGTAGCTGACGGCGACGAACAGCAGCAGGAAATCCGGTCGCCACCAGGCGTAGAACAGGTAGCTGCCGGCGAGGATCACCAGCGATCGCCACTGTGGCCGTGCCAAGTAGTACACCGCCAGGAACAGCGGCAGGTACAGGAATAGGAAGACGTTGGAAGCGAAGATCATCGGCGTGCCCTACCAGCTCATCTCGGTATTGATCAGCCATTGCTGGTCATCACCACCTTCGGCCAGCGCCGACCCTGCATGGAACAGGCCCAGACTGGCACTTACCTGCCAGTTGAGCTGACTTCCGGCGAAGGCGAGTGGGAACATCCGCCAGCGATAGTCCAGGTCCAACGTTTGTCCCAGATCATGCCCCTGGCAGCGGTCGTTTCGGTCACTGATGCGTTCCAGGGGCAGCGGGCCGCTGGCGGAGCGGCAGTGCAGATTGCTGAGCATAACGGCCAGTCGCTGGCGGGTTGCCGGGTGGGCTTCCAGACGAAGGCCGTAAAACAGCGTGTTGCGAAGGCTGAGGTTAACCAGTGATCCCGCCATGGCCCCCCGCTCCCTTGGCTCAAACTGAAGGCGGTCGCTCTGCAGGCCGTTGAGGTAGAAGCCCTGAGCGCGGTCGTCGGTTATCACTGCCCGCACCGCCAGCCTGGGTTGCCAGGGCTGCTGGCGGAAGCGTTTGCCGGCTTCGCCTGCTAGGGCCCAGCCGCGGACACTGTCCTTACCATTGGTGTCTTGCCGTTGTCCCTGCAGCCACAGCGCTTCAAGGTGGTAGTCGGTGACCAGGGCCCGGTCCTCACGCTGGCGCTCACCGATGAATACCCCGGTGCGGACTGCACGGATGTCTTCCCGATCGTTGCGCCAGTCGGCGCCGGAGTGATCGAGCTCTGCCATCAGCCGGACCCCAGTCCATCCCTGTGGCGCCCAGCGCCAGGCAGCTTCCGAGAGCAGATAGCCGATGTCCCTGTCCTCCGGGTCGAGCCGGCCCTCGACGCTGTTGAAACTGTGTGGCCGTTGTCCGAGGGCGACAAAACCACGCTCGAAGGTGTCCTGCCACTGGAGACGGGCCGACGTCAGACTGGTGTCCCACCACAGCGCCAATGGTGACCGATAGGGCTGGCGACCGATGGTCAGGGACAGTCGGGGATCGTCCAGCAACCGCTCGCGGCGGACGTAGGCATCCCGCAGTTCCAGACTGTCACCTTCCGGGCTGGTGCCTTCGAACAGCGCGCTGTTGCTGTCGTCATCGGTGTAGGTCAGCCACAGTCGGGTGTGAAACTGCCAGTCGGGCCAGGCCCGTTGGGGCAGGTAAGCAGTCAGTGCAGGCTGGTAGCGCAGTTGGCCGAATCCGCGGTTGTCACTCCCCAGCGGGGCGTCACCGGGGCCATAGCCGATCTGGGCGGTAACTTTGTGCTGAAGCTGATAACGGGGCTGTTCGGTGGTGATAGTGTTAGCGGCGCCCCGGACCAGCGCCGGGAGTGTTAGGAGCAGCAGGAACAACCAGACAGATCGGAAGTGAAGGCGGCTCATATCGACTGCTCCAGGCGTTGTCGAAGAACGTGAACCAGGGCCTGACCGCGGCTGTGTTGCTCAGGGCTCAGACGGGTTTCCAGCTGTTGCCGTAACAGCCGGGCGCGTGCACTGCCCAGCAGCTCCGCAATGCGGGCGTAACCATAGCCCTTGACCGGGTCCGGGCACATGGCGCGGGTGCCAGCATACAGCGTAGCGACGCGGTAATGGGCGGCGGCGTTGGGTCGGGTTAACAGGGGTTGGTAGAGCGCCAGTGCGGCGCGGTGATCGGGTTCGTCCAGGCCACCGCTGCTGTATAGCTGTGCCATTGCGAGTTGTACCCGGTCAGGGTGGCGCGGTGCCAGGGTCTGGAGCTGCCGCTGTGCAGCTTCCGGGTCCAGGCTCGGCCAATCGTAAACCTGCAGTGCCTGGGCCCGGAGAAAGCCGGCCTCGTCCGGGTCCCGGAGGCTAATCTGTTCAATCAACCGGAAGGCGGCCTGGTGGTCGAATACATCGGGGTGGTCCAGCAGGTAGCCGGCCTTGGCCAGCAGTGCCTGAAACGAGCCCCAGGCAATGGCCTGGTCGAGCCAGAGCAGAATAGCGTTGTCGTGCTGGCGGGGTGTTCGGGTCAGGGTCACAGCGAGCATTTCCACCACCTCGGCGGGCAGCTCCGGCAAACGGCTTTGGTGGGCCTGGGCGACCGAGAGCAGGCCATCGAAGGCGTTGTCGCCGAGCATGCGGGAGTACAGCCCAACCGCCCGGGCGTCCAAGAGCATAGCCTGCCGGTAGCGCCGTTCTGCTTGCTCCAACTGGCCGCGGGCTTCCAGTAATCGGGCTTGGTAGGTGAGGGCACGGCAGTCCAGTACGCAGGCACGTTGGTATTGCCCGATCAGGTGCTCTACCTGATCAGAAGGCAGCAGTTCGGGGTATACCAGGAACAGGTCGAGCACGCTGTTGAGGGTCTCATCGTTGGCCAGCGGATCGAGCTGGTTCAGGCCCTGCTGCAGTAGCGAGCGGATCTGCTCGCGGAACAGCGGCATGCGATCGGCAATCTCCGACATCCCGGCCAGAGCCAGGGGCTTGCCATAGCCACGATCAAAGGCGCGCCAGTACCAGCCGATGGCCTCATGGGTGGTATCCAGTTGCTCCAGCGATACCAGTCGACTGGCAAGCAGACGCATGGACGGCCGGTCACCACGCTCTGCAAAACGCCGTAACGGTTCGATCACCTCGGTGTCCGGAGCCTGATGCAGCTGATAGCGAACCTGGGGTAGGCCGGTTTCAGCGGCGTTGGCCAGTGCCGACAGCACCATGGCAAGTGTCAGTGAAGCGTAGGAGACGGCTCGGATCATGGCAACAGTCTTACTCACAGGTCAAATGGCAAGCCGCGGTAAAGATCCACCGTGACCGGACTGAGGTAGCTGCTGCGCGGCAGTAACGTGTCCGGCTGGATGGTCAGTTCGATGGTGCCCTGTTGCGGCAGCAGCCGGGTACCGATGATGTCGCCGGTTAGTGGCCCGTCCACCCCATACACCTGCAGCGAGACCTGATCGATGGAGTCGATCTGGTCGATCACCCGGTAGGGAATCTGGGCCTTGACCGTCAGCGGCTGATCCTTTGGCAGCAGGTGCACCAGGCTGTCGCCACGGTAGGCGTAGCGGTCGGTGGCTGCCTGCGGGTAGTAAACGTCGCAGTCGCAGGGACTGGTGATCACGGTCTCAAGCGGTTGTTCACCCAGCAGCAGAGCGCGTTCCTCGGCACTCAACCGGGCCAGGGCTGGCAGCTGTTCCGGCAATTCCTGACGGCTGGCGAGCTGGCCGGAAACCGCGGCAACTGGCGTACCCGGGCTGACGCTGAGCTGGTCTGGAGGCAGCAGGAAGCGGGCAAAGCCGTTGTCCGGCATGTTCAGGTGGTAGGCGTTGGTGTCGACATGGGCCTGCACCGCCTCCACCCGGAACAGGTACAGGTAAAGCTTGTAGCCCAGAGCGCTGAGAATGCCCAGCCCGACCAGCAGGTACACCAGGGTGCCCAGTGCGGCCTTGAGCCGGTCGCCCCCGTTGCGGCTGTTATCGGCCTTTGTCTTGCGCTGTTTGATGTAGTTTTCCCGCTGCATCACCGTGAGTACGCCGTTGACGTCGACGATATCACCAGCGAGATAGGCAGAGATGACGTAGCGTAGGATGTCTCGCTTGCCTGGTGTCAGGTCGATGAACGCAACTCCGGTCACGTCGCCCCGTTGCTTGACTACCTTGACATCAGCCTCAAGGTTAAGACTTGCATTGTGTATATCAAGGGTCACTTGGGCTTTGAAAAGCTGCCCTTCTTGCAGCGGTTCCTCTGATATCAGCCCCAGCCCGCCCAAGGAAAGATCCTGGATCTGGCATTCGATGACATCAGTGTTGCCTATCAGTAAGGCCTTGGCCGGCACACGAGTACGCACATGCTGACGTTCATCGATAGCTTCGTGCACTATTTGTGGTTGTTTTGTGGTGGTCATGTCGTCTTCCTCAAAGCGAGGGGCTATGTGATAGGTAAATCAAACTGGCAACCGCACCAGAAAAAATGCCTACGGATGCAATCAGCATGGCTTTGGATGACAGTGCATTTAGCGCAGCGTCGATGTTGCCGCCACGAGCCAATTTGGTTTTTTGACGAGTCCAGCTCTGCTGGTCCATATGGAACATGGAGTAGACCTTCATCGCCGAGCCGGCGATCTGGTTGTAGTAGAGCACCAGCGGGTACAACGGGTTGATGGCGTGTCCGGACAGGCCGTACAGCAGCGTGGCGATGGTGCGGGAAATCAGTATCCACAGCAGGTAGAGCAGCAGGTACTGGGCCCCGAACAGCAAGGACGCCACCAGCGAAGCGCTGAGGCCAAGCAGGCAGGTCCACATCGAGATGCGCTGGTCGTACAGCACGTACATGGTGAACAGACCCAGCTGTCGCCGGCCCAGCAGGCGGGTGGTGCGGAAGTTTTGGCGCAGGGAGTTGCCGTACCAGCGGTACATCAGTTGCCGGGTGGCCTTCAGGAAACGGGGCTCCGGCGGGTGCTCCACGGTCAGGGTCAGGCTGTCGGGCACATAAAAGGTATCCCAGCCGGCCCGCATCAGGCTGAACCAGGACGACTTGTCATCACCGGTGAGGAACTGGAAGCGGCCCAGGCGCCAGTGCTCCAGGTGGTCCGCCTCGACATCGCGGATGAAGTCCGGATCAGTGAGCACCGTGGCGCGGAAGAACGACAGTCGCCCGGTCATGGTCAGCACCCGCTGGGACAACGCCATGGAGCACATGTTGACGTGGCGTTGGGCGAATCGCAGGGCGTGCCACTGGCGCATCAGCTCACTGCCCTCCACCTCGCAATACTCATTGGTGGTGAGGCCGCCGACATTGGGCAGGTAGCTGAAGAATTTGATGGCGTTGGCAACGCAGTCCGGCAGCATCAGGGTGTCACCGTCCACCACCCCTACAACCGCGTCCTCTGCCGGCATCTGCCGTGACAGCGCGCGGAAGGCGTGGGCCAGACCGTCCCGTTTGCCCGTGCCGCGGGCGCGGACGATCAGCAGCTTGATGCGATCAGGATGGCGGCAGGTCTGGCGCAGGATGTCCTTGATAAAGACTTCGTCGGCTTTCTCCACGATGGAGGCAATGATCGTAACGGGCCGCTCCAGCCGTTCCACTTCCTGGAACACCGAGCGGTAGACCTTGAAGGTGGTGTGGGTGGGAATGCGAAAGCTGGTGACCACCATGAACACCTCCGAGGGCAGCGCCCGGTCTCCCAGCCGCTCCACCGCCCGGCGCATTCGGGGGAAGCGCCAGTACAGGAAGTACATGCCCCGCAGGTAATGCATGATGGCATTGCCGTAGCGCCAGGTGCCAATGATGCCCAACAGGAAAATGAACTTTTTGTGATTTGGGTCCAGATAGCGTGCATCAACCGAGTCGGCAAGCAAGGCAATGAAACCAAATAGCAGAAGCCAGCCCAGGAAGCGCTGAGCCAGCTCCCGGTAGGTAGAAGGTCCCTTTGGTGTAGACATATCTCGAGTCCATCCAGCGTGCTCAAAGTTCATCGCTGCAGCGGAATATGTATCCGTGCTCGTTACTATTTGTTTTAGAGCTTTACCAGCAGACACCTTCCTGGTCTTGTCCAGTGACACCATCCATGAAGCCTACAAGGTCAAACAAGCGTTTTCCGGTATGTTCCTGTGAATCGACAACTGATTGGAAGATCTTTTCACCGTTCCCGATAACGATGACCTCTCCGTGGTCGATGACGGCATCAAGACTGTCATCCAGCAGTGAGGATAGGTGAGGGATGCGTGATTCGATGTAATCACGATTTGACCCATGAATTCGGGCGTACTGGACATTGGCGTCATAGAGTTTAAGTTCGTAGCCCTTGCCAATGAGGCGTTCGGCCAACTCCACCAAAGGGCTTTCGCGGAGGTCATCCGTGCCCGACTTGAAGCTTAGACCAAGCAAGGAGATTTTACGTTTACCAAAGCCGATGATCCGATCCACTGCAAGTTGCACTTGTAGTGCATTGCTGGGCATTAGCGAATTTAGCAGGGGCTGGGGGAGGTCGAGTTGTCGCGCACGATAGGTGAGCGCTCTGACATCCTTGGGCAGGCAGGACCCACCAAAAGCAAAGCCTGGCCGCATGTAGTAACGGGATATGTTTAGTTCGGTGTCCTGACAAACGACATTCATAACATCCCTGCCATCAATGCCAACGGCTTTTGAAATGTTACCGATTTCATTGGCGAAGGCGACTTTTGTCGCATGCCAGACGTTGCAGGTGTACTTGATCATTTCTGCCACTTCGATAGGGCGTCGAATCAATGGAGCGTCCAATTCCTGGTATATCTCCACGAGAGGAGCGCCAGATGCGTCATCCAACTCACCGATAACCGTCATCGGTGGGTTTTCATAATCGGCAATGGCACTTGACTCCCTTAAAAATTCTGGATTCATGGCTACGCCAAAATCCACACCAGCTTTTTTGCCTGATGCATGCTCCAATGCCGGGATCACTACGTCGCGAATAGTGCCTGGCAATACCGTGCTGCGAACGACTACAGTATGACGGGTGGCCTTATCTCGGAGAGCATCACCGATTTGCTGGCAGACTGTTCTTACGAAGGTTAGGTCCAGATCTCCGTTGGCTTTGCTCGGTGTGCCAACACAAATCATTGAAAGATCGCTTTCCAATACGGCCTGTCTGACATTTGTAGTGGCTGTGATTCGATGATTGCGAACGCCTTCCTGAATAAGCGTTTCTAGACCAGGTTCGACAATCGGTGAGCGACCTTGATTGATGATGTCTATTTTCGTTTGAGCGACGTCGACCCCTACAACAGTATGACCTCGCTTTGAAAGGCAGGCCGCGCAGACTGCACCTACATAACCAAGGCCGAGAATGCTGATCATCATAGATTTATCCTCTTCACTTACCTGTTCAAATGAGTTGCAGTCAATTGTTGCTGTCGGAAGTCAAACTCAACAGTTGTGATCATCTACCAATTTCGAGGGGTTCGTGTTGGTATAACGTGATCGGGCGGCGAATTAATGTCGGTAACGACAAGATATTTGCGTCAAAAGTTTGCTGCTCGTCTCGGTTCGTGACTGTGTGTTTCGTATATGCCGATTTCTAAGGAAGTACGGCCAGGTTATTCAATTGAGCGTCTTTTCAAGCGCCTGTCAGTCTGTGACTGGTGTCTCGTTTTAGACTGTCGGTGGGATTTGACCTTAAGCAGAGCATTTCGGCAATGCTTGAAAATAAAAGAATTGTAAATTAATCAGGTCGTTATGGTTTTTTGTGTGTAAAGTAAATCGACGTTAAGGGGTGGTTTGGACACTGTATATGTCGTTGATGGCGAGACTTCTTTGGGTTGAGTGGAAAAAAGTCTGACGCAATTCTTGGCGGGTAGCGTTGTTTAAGAGATAGGTAGTGTTTAACGGTTGGTGGGGGAGGGCGATTTAATCTTTTTTGGGGAGGAGGGTGTAAAGTTTTCTGACAAATAAAAAGGCCACGCAATGCGTGGCCGAAAGCAGTATTGCTCGACCCCAGAGGGGTGAGCCGGACTAGTTCAGAGACACTAATCAACGTAATCATTCTCTGCTATTGGCCGGGGCTGGAGAAGGTCAGAAGCTGACAGCTGTCGGTCATTTTCGGCCACGCCGGCCGGTGCGTGGTGGTCGGAATTCGCCAGCCGGGCGTACCGTTCTGGTAACCCGGGCCCTGCCCGGCTTTGGTCCGATTGATGCCCGCAGAGGAGATTCCGCTATGACCGACCGTTCGATCCACAACGTTGTGCTGGTGGGCGCAGGTGGCGGCATTGGCCGGGCGCTGTTGAATGCGTTGCTGGCGGATGCCGGGGTTGAGCGGGTGATCACGCTGTCGCGGCGAACACACAGCTCGTCCGACTCCCGGGTAATCCCGCTGACCTGGGACTCACAGGCAGCGAGTCCCGACGAGGTGCAGCGGGCACTTACCGGGGTGCTGGCGCCGGCCATCCGGATCGACACGGTGATATACGCCGCCGGTCTGCTCCACGATCACGACCTGGCCCCCGAGAAGAGGTTGCAGGATGTTGACCCGGGGGCGTTGGTGAAAGCGTTCCAGATCAACGCGGTGGGGCTGGCGTTGGTAATGCAGGCGTTGCGACCCTGGTTGGGTCGGGTGCCGCTGCTGCGGGTGATGGCCTTGTCAGCCAAGGTCGGATCGATTGGCGACAACCGTCTGGGAGGCTGGTACGCCTACCGGATGTCGAAAGCGGCATTGAACATGCTAGTGGCCAATTTGGCCATCGAGCTCCAGCGCCAGTATCGCTCCGTGGCCTGTGTGGCGGTGCATCCCGGCACCACCCGGACCGCGTTGAGTGCGCCGTTTCAGGAGTCGCTGCGACAGCTGGAGGTGCACGATCCGGAGGACACGGCGGTCAACCTGCTGCGCATCCTTGGTGGTTTGGGGAGTGATGATAATGGCCGCTTCCTGAACTGGGACGGTACCGAGTTGCCCTGGTAAGTGAGCGCGGAGCCGTGCCCGGTACCAGTGAACTGCCTTCAGTTCAGCGGATAAACGGATTGAGCAGGCGGGTGAAGGTACCGGTCAGCTTCAGCGGCGCGCTCAGAATCGACAGCGAGATGCAGTCGTCGTGGCCGACGGCCACCGGTTTGTGAGTATCGTTCTGGTCCAGCACCACGAAGTCCCACTGGTTGAACACACCACTGTGGTCCACAAACGCCCCCTGCAGCACGATGGTGGTCTCGGTGCCCCGGTGGGTGTGGCTGGGGGCCTTGCCGCCGGCGGTCAGCTTCTGCAGCACCACCCGTTCGGACTGCTCCGGAAAATAGTCGCTGATGTCGAACACGCTGGCGTCCGCCAGTTGCCGTTTCCAGGGCAGGCTGTTGAGGTCGTCGGTGTCGAGCAGCTTGTGCAGGGCATCGCGCGGGTCCCGTGGCATAACGATTGCTCCCTGCGCCGGCTCGGCGTCTATGCGGTCGAGAATGGCGTCAAAGGTACCGGCCGCTACCGGTTCCCTGGGCTGGCTCTCAACGATCATCGCACCCAGGCTGTCGAGGGCGTCAACGCGGCTGCGACAGTGGGGGCAGTGATCCAGATGCAGGCGGATGCACAGGGCATGGGGATCGCTCAGGGTCCCGGCGCTGTACTCCATCAGGCTCAGGGTGTCGGGGTGATGCGACGTCATGACTTCTGGTCCTGCAACAGTACTTTCAGTTTCTTCAGGGCGAGGCGGACCCGGCTTTTCACCGTGCCCAGGGGGATGTCCAGCTCTTCCGCCACGGTCTGGTGGGACTTCTGCTCCATGTAGACCTTGGCAATCACCGTGATCTGCTCTTCCGGCAGATGCACCAGGGACTCCCGAATCCGCCGTTCCGACATCAGCCGGTGCAGGGACGTTACCGGTTCGTCCTCCTGCTCTCCGGGTACCTGCCACAGGTCCTCGGTCTCCACGGTGATTTCCTTATTGGTACGGCGGAGCTTGCGCAGCAGGTCCACCCGCTGGTTACGGGCGATGGTGAAGATCCAGGTGGAGGCCGCGGCCTTGCGCCAGTCGTACAGGCAGGAGCGCCGCCAGATCGAGATAAAGACCTCCTGCACTAGCTCCTCTGCCTGATGGGGCAGACCGTTGGCGATGGCGTAGTGTTTGATCTGTGGCCCGAAGTGCTGAAACAGCGACTGGAAGGCTTCCCGGTCCTGGTGTTTGCCCACCTTTTCCAGCAGCTGGCTCCAGGGGTCACGGGGACTGTCTGCCCGGTGGGCAGTTGGCTCCAGCGTCGTCACTGGACGCTCCTTGGCTTTGGCGTGGCTTGTTACGGTTTGAGTCATCATTCTAGGCACTCGTCCGGCGTCTGTCAGTGGCTACTGGTGAAAAGCTTTACGTCCGGTCGTGGCTATTGGATTCATGGCGGGGGGAACGGTGATGCTGTTTTGACCATTTCTACACTGTCGCCGGGGCAGACAGGTGATTGCCGTTTTGATCAATGCAGTCTAGTGTTGTTGCGGTTTGCGATTCAGGGTTTCGGAATGTCCAGGTATTCATCCGAATTGGCAGTGGATCTGCCGGTGATCAAAGCGCATTACGCTGACATCCTCTGCCAGTTGCTGGAGGAGCGGGGTATCCGGCGTCAGCCATTGCTGAAGGCGGCGGCGATCCGGTCTTCGGCTCTCGAGCATCCGGACAATCTCATCACCATCAAGCAGTTTGTTGCACTCAGCCGGACGGCGCTGGAGCACAGTGGCGATCCGGCCCTGGGTCTGGCGTTTGGCCGCCGGCTCAAGTTCACCACCCACGGCGCTCTGTCCCAGGCGGCGATCAGCAGCGACACCATCGAAGAAGCGCTGAAAGTGCTGATCAAGTACTTCCGTATCCGCTTTCCCTACATGGGGCTGGATTTCTACACCGATGGCGATGACGCCGTGATTGAGCTGAAGGTGGAACACGATCTGCAGGATTTGTACGTGTTCAACGTTGAGGTGGTGCTGGCGTCGATCATGGAGGTCAATCTGCTGCTGTTCGGCACCCGCCTGCTGGAAGGCGGCTCGTGCCGACTGACCTACCCCAGACCCGCCCATTGGCAGGCCTATCAGGGACTGTTCGCCGATCAGGTGCGGTTTGACGCTTGCGCCAATCAGCTGCGCTTCCGGCGGCAGTTTCTGGATTTGCCCATCGCCCTGTCCAACCCGGTGGCACGGCGGGTGGCGGAGCAGCAGTGTGAGGAAGAGCAGCGCCAGTTGGAGTCCCAGACCGCTTCGGCGGCGGGCCGGGTGCGGCGGTTGCTGGAATCGGTGCGCACCGGGCGGCTGCCGGTGCTGGAACAGGTGGCCGACAGTCTCGGGGTGTCCTCCCGCACCCTGCGGCGGCAGCTCAGCGCCGAAGGGGTACGGTTCCAGGCCATTCTGGATCGGGTGCGTCATGCCCGGGCGCTGGAGCTGCTGACGGCATCAGCGGCCACCATCGATGACATTGCTGACCGGTTGGGCTACAGCGATCCATCGAACTTCGGTCGCGCCTTTCGCAAATGGGAGGGGGTGTCCCCCTCCGCCTATCGCGCCCGTCAGTCTTCCAGGTAGTCAGTCTTCCAGGTAAGTGTAGCCGTGAAGCCCGCTTTCCAGCTCTGCCAGCAGCCGCTCCTGGCTCAGGGCGTCGAGGTCACTGCGGGCAAACTTGCGGCGGTAGGCCTGTAGCAGCTGCTCCGGCTCGAAGTTCACGTAGCGGAGGATCTTCGCCACGGTATCGCCGGCGATGCTCTCGCTGATGCGGTAGCTGCCGTCCTCGTCCCGCCGGACATCCACCGAGTGGGTATCGCCGAACAGGTTGTGCATGTCGCCGAGGATTTCCTGATAGGCACCGGTCATGAAGAAGCCCAGCAGCAGTGGCTCGCCGTCATCCTCTGGCAGAGGCAGGGTGGTTTCCAGACCCTGGCCATCAACGTAGAGATCGATACGGCCGTCGGAATCGCAGGTGATGTCCTGGATCACCGCCCGCCGTGTCAGCGGCCGTTGCAGCCCCCGCAGCGGCAGGATCGGGAACACCTGGTCAATGCCCCACACATCCGGCAGTGACTGAAACAGCGAGAAATTGACGAACAGTTTGTCGGCGAGCTTTTCATTGAGCTCGTCGATGATTTCCCGGTGGGCCCGGTTGCTGCCGTTCAGGCGTTGGCGCAACTGCTGGCAGCAGCGGCTGTAGGTACGTTCCGCGGCGGCACGATGGGCCAGCCCCAGCAGGCCGTGGGCAAACTGGGCGTGGACATCGCTCAGGGCATGCAGGATGTCGTGGTACAGCTCCACCGGCGAGCGCGGGCTGTGCTGGGCCTGCAGTTCCTCCAGCGCCTGCCACAGGTCCTGCAGTGGCTGTGGGGCCGGTTCCGGCGGGGCCACGGGGTCGGCGCTGTCGGCGCTTTCGCGATCGATCACGTTGGTGATCAGCACCGCATGGTGGGCGGTCAGGGCGCGGCCGGATTCGCTGATCAGGTCCGGGTGGGGAATGCCGGCGCGGTCACACTCGGCCTGCAGGGTGTGGATAACGTTGTAGGCGTACTCTTCCACGCTGTAGTTCATCGAGCAACTGCTGCGGGTGCGGGTGCCTTCGTAATCCACCCCGAGGCCGCCGCCAATGTCGACGGTGGTGACCGGTGCTCCCAGCTGGCGCAATTCGCTGTAGAAGCGCGCGCATTCCCGCAGTCCGGTCTGGATATCGCGGATGTTGGCGATCTGGGAACCCAGGTGGAAGTGCAGCAGTTGCAGTGAATCCAGGGCATCCGCCTGCTCAAGGGTCTGGATCAGAGCCAGCACCTGGCTGGCGGACAGGCCAAACTTGGATTTCTCGCCGCCGGTGTTCTGCCAGTTACCCTTGCCAATGGTGGCCAGGCGTGCGCGTACGCCGATCAGCGGCTTGACCTTGAGCTGGCGGGCCTCTTCCAGGATCAGCGCCAGCTCGGACTGCTTCTCCACCACGATGTAGACCCGGTGACCGAGGGCCTGGCCGATCAGCGCCAGGCGCACGTACTCCCGGTCCTTGTAACCATTGCACACAATCACCGACCCAACCTGACTGAGTGCCAGCACCGCCATCAGTTCGGGCTTGCTGCCGGCCTCCAGACCGATCTGCTGACGACTGGCGGCGGGCTCGGCACGGATCAGCTCCTCCACCACCCGGCGCTGCTGGTTGACCTTGATCGGGTAAACCGCCGTGTAGCCCCCCTGATAGCCCTGGTCTGCGGCCACCTGGTTGAAGGCGTCGCACAGCCGGTTGACCCGGTCGTGGAGGATGTCGGTGAATCGCACCAGCACCGGCAGCTGACTGCCCCGGGCAACCAGGTCGCTGGCCAGTGCTGGCAGGCTGATGGCAGCGCCGGTTTCACCCCGGTCGGGCTGAATACAGACTTCCCCGTTACCGTTGACGTCGATATAGCCGTCGCTCCAGTGGGGAATGTTGTAGGTGTGACGGGCATTGGTGGAGACAAGATCGGTCATCGGGCGCAACCCTGTGCAATGTGTGCAACCTGCCTCTGGACGGGTGCCGGTGGACCCGGGCGTGGAGGCGGGATGGAAATTCTCTCCCGGAGGTCGGGAATGGCGCCATTGTAGGGCTTCACCCTGGCCTCGCAAAGAGGGTAGCGGTGACGGAGTGGCAATAGGCGTGGCAATATTCGCGGCGACCGCTTCAGCTATGCTGAAAGGACACCTACAATACCGCCAGTTCGGCCCCGTCGGGGCCTGTCATTGGCAAGGGGAGGTCCGTCATGACAACACTGAATGAAGGCTGGTTCACCGAGGTATTCCAGAACGAGGGCACTGCGTTTTCCCTCAAAGTGCGGGAGAAGCTGCACGAGGAACAGAGTGAGTTCCAGAAGCTGGAAATCTACCAGACCGACACCTTCGGTAACCTGATGGTGCTCGACGGCTGCGTCATGCTCACCAGCCGCGACAACTTCCTCTACCACGAGATGATGACCCACCCGGCACTGTTTACCCACAAAGCGCCGAAGAAAGTGGTGATCATTGGCGGTGGGGACTGTGGCACCCTGAAGGAAGTGCTCAAGCATCCCGATGTGGAAGAGGCCTGGCAGGTGGAGATCGATGAGCGGGTCACCAAGCTGTCCGAGCAATACTTCCCCGAACTGTGTGAGTCCAACGGCGACCCCCGGGCCAACTTCTTCTTTGGCGATGGGGTGCAGTGGATGCGGGACATTGAGCCCAACAGCATCGACCTGATCATTATCGACAGCACCGATCCGGTCGGTCCAGCCGAGGGCCTGTTCGCGCTGGATTTCTACCGCGACTGCATGCTGGCGCTGCGGGATGGCGGCATAGTGGTGCAGCAGAGCGAGTCGCCGCTGCTGCATGCCGATACCATCATCCGCGATATCCACAACGACATGAAGAAGGCCGGTCTGAGCCATGTGGTGACGCTGCCGTTCCCGCAACCGGTGTACCCCACCGGCTGGTGGAGCTGCACCATGGGCAGCAAGGACAACCCGTTGCGGTACTTCCGCGAGGCCGATGCCGCCGAGCGGCCGTTCGTCACCCGCTACTACAACGAGGCCACGCACCATGGTGCCCTGGCGCAACCGCAGTTCATGCGGGAGCTGCTGGAAGACTGAGCCGTGTTGCCGTACCGATCATAAAAAAAGGGCGCCGTTGTGATGGCGCCCTTTTCTGTTTGGCGCAGCCGGCGGGGCCGGCTGCTGTGGGATTACTTGGTGCTGACGAACTCCGGATAGGCTTCCATACCACACTCGGACAGATCCACACCTTCGTACTCGTCCTCGTCGCTGACCCGCAGGCCGACGACGGCCTTGATGATGCCCCAGACAATCAGGCTGGCTACGAAGACCCAGGCAAAGATGGTGATGGCGCCGATGATCTGGCCGCTGAAGCTGGAACCGTCGTTGGTGAAAGGCACCAGCAGCAGGCCCAGCAGACCGCAGACACCGTGGACCGAGATCGCACCGACCGGATCGTCGATCCGCAGCTTGTCCATGGTCACAATGCTCAGGACCACCAGTACACCGCCGAGGGCACCAAACAGCGTGGCGGTCAGGGCGCTCGGAGTGGACGGCTCAGCGGTGATCACCACCAGACCGGCGAGGGCACCGTTGAGCAGCATGGTCAGATCCGCTTTACCAAACATCAGGCGGGCGGTGATCAGGGCGGCGATGGCACCACCAGCGGCCGCAGCGTTGGTGTTGAGGAACACCATGGCAACCGAGTGGGCGCTGGCTACGTCACCGAGTTTCAGGACGGAGCCACCGTTGAAGCCGAACCAGCCCATCCACAGGATGAAGGTACCCAGGGTCGCCAGTGGCAGGTTGGCACCCGGGAAGGCGCGGATTTCGCCGTTGGGGCCATACTTGCCTTTACGGGCACCCAGCAGGATAACGCCCGCCAGGGCAGCGGCCGCACCGGCCATGTGTACGATGCCGGAACCGGCGAAGTCACTGAAGCCCAGGTCACCCAGGGAATACAGGCCAAACACTTCCGCGCCGCCCCAGGTCCAGGCGCCTTCCATCGGGTAGATGAAGCCGGTCATGACCACCGCGAACAGCAGGAAGGCCCACAGTTTCATGCGTTCGGCAACTGCGCCGGAGACGATGGACATGGCGGTAGCCACAAACACCACCTGGAAGAAGAAGTCAGAGGCGCCGGAGTAGATGGAGCCGCCCTCGAAGCCGCCTTCACGACCGGCGAAATCCCCCAGCACACCGTCGACGTCGATAGCGCCCATGCCGGAGAGGAAGACATTGCCGTCGTACATAATGGCGTAGCCGCACACCAGGTACATGGTGCAGGCAATCGCAAACAGTGCGACGTTTTTAGTGAGAATTTCGGTGGTGTTCTTGGCGCGCACGAGGCCGGATTCGAGCATCGCGAACCCTGCAGCCATCCACATAACTAATGCGCCGCAAACAAGAAAATAAAAGGTATCTATAGCGTACTGCAGGTGAAAGAGATTGTTTTCCATGTGAAGCCCTCCGCACGAGGCTTTTCAGGTAACTGGATGTTTTTGCGCTGGCTTGAAAATTCCGGTGGCGGTTTTAGACCGCTTCTTCTCCGGTCTCGCCGGTCCGGATTCGAATCGCCTGTTCGAGTTCGGTCACGAAGATCTTGCCGTCGCCGATCTTGCCGGTGTTGGCCGCCTTGGTGATGGACTCGATAACCTGATCGAGCAGGTTGTCGCCAATGGCGACCTCCACTTTGACTTTGGGCAGGAAATCCACCACGTATTCAGCGCCACGGTACAGCTCGGTGTGGCCTTTCTGCCGGCCGAAGCCCTTGACTTCGGTGACGGTGACACCTTGAACGCCAATCTCGGACAGTGCCTCGCGGACATCATCCAGCTTGAAAGGCTTGATGATTGCAGTCACAAGTTTCATTGCTTTCTCCTTGTTGAAGCCGTATCAACAATCGGGGGCCGGGCCCGCCGTTGCAGTCGGGATGCTGCTACCTCGCACACCAATTGTGCGGATTGCGTACCAGGTCAGTAGCATCGGATGTGCCAACGCAAAAAATCTCTTTCTATACAAAAAGTTGGAAAAACCCTGTGCCAAAATGGGACGTCAGGGCGCTCCATTATAGCGCACCGGTTTTGGTCGTGAACCATACTGGTGCGAGCCTGCCAGAGGCGATCGCAGAGCGTGTCGCTGACCCTCTGGACGCGGGCTGGCCCAGTATGGCAGGCGCGGGGGTATGATACACTCCCTCTTCGGTAGCAGGGGCGATCCCGTGCCACACTCTGGCAGAACAATCTGTCAGAGCCATGCCCCCCGCACACAGCAAACAATGAGGTGACTCGTGAAAGGTCCGCAGGATTTTCTGTCCCAGATTCAGGGTCAGTTTGGTCAGTTCGTCCCCGACATGGCGCGCGCCGCCCGGGAAGACTTTGAAGTGCACGCCCGCGCCACGGTGATGTCCGTGCTGTCCCGTCTGGAACTGGTGACCAGGGAAGAGTTCGATGCCCAGCAGGCGGTACTGATGCGTACCCGCGAAAAGCTGGAAGCCCTGGAACAGCGGGTGGCCGAACTTGAACAACGCCAGGCCGAACCCGGTACTGCCGTCGACTAGTTTTCTGTCTGATTTCGGCCCCGGAGTCGATGCGCCAGGAAGGCGCACACCGGGGCTTCTCGCTCTTATCAACCAGGGAAGGTTGTCATGCTTGCCACTGTTCATACCCGGGCCTGCCTGGGTGTCACCGCGCCGTCGGTCACGGTTGAAGTTCATCTCTCCAACGGTCTCCCGGCCCTGTCCATCGTCGGTTTGCCCGAAACCGGTGTGAAGGAGAGCAAGGACCGCGTTCGCAGCGCCCTGCTCAATGCCGGCTTCGAGTTTCCTGCCAAGCGCATCACCATCAATCTGGCGCCCGCCGATCTGCCCAAGGAAGGTGGCCGTTTTGACCTGCCCATCGCACTGGGTATCCTGGCGGCCTCCGGTCAGTTGCCGGCTGCCGCGCTGGCGGAGGTGGAATGCCTGGGGG
Organism: Marinobacter sp. CA1; assembly: GCF_020546665.1. Taxonomy (NCBI): domain Bacteria; kingdom Pseudomonadati; phylum Pseudomonadota; class Gammaproteobacteria; order Pseudomonadales; family Marinobacteraceae; genus Marinobacter; species Marinobacter sp. CA1. Next base: position 4,051,294 of record NZ_CP071785.1, on the reverse strand, counting down.
AGCTGTCGCTGGACGGCGCGCTCCGCGGTGTTACCGGCATCCTGCCGGCGGTGATGGCGGTACGGCAGGCCGGACGGGCGCTGCTGATTCCCCGGGCCAATGCCGAAGAGGCCTCCCTGGCCGGTGCCGAGGGGGTGGCGGCGGGTGATCACCTGCTGGCGGTGTGTGAGCATCTGGCCGGCAGTGGCCCGTTGCCCGACATCGTCCCCATGGCGGAGGACACCGCGCCGCCGGATCAGCCCGATCTGGCCGATGTCCAGGGCCAGCAGGTGCCGCGACGGGCCCTGGAGATCGCCGCTGCCGGCGGCCACAACCTGCTTCTTTTCGGGCCACCGGGGACCGGCAAGAGCATGCTTGCCAGTCGCCTGCCCGGCCTGCTGCCGGCCCTGGACGACAAGGCCGCGCTGGAGGTGGCCAGCATTCACTCCATTGCCGGCCTGCCGATCCGCGCCGGGCACTGGCGCCAGCCGCCGTACCGCTCGCCGCACCACACCGCCTCGTCGGCGGCGCTGGTGGGCGGCGGCAGCCGACCCCGGCCGGGAGAAATCTCCCTGGCCCACCAGGGCATCCTGTTTCTCGACGAGCTGCCGGAGTTTGATCGCAAGGTGCTGGAAGTGCTGCGGGAACCGATGGAGTCCGGCAGCATCGTGATCTCCCGCGCCAGCCGTCAGGTGGCATTTCCGGCGGCGTTCCAGGTGGTGGCGGCGATGAATCCATGTCCCTGTGGCTATCGTGGCCATCCCGCCATTGAGTGCCAGTGCACGCCCCAGCAGGTTCAGCGCTACCAGAGCCGGTTGTCCGGGCCGCTGCTCGACCGTTTCGACCTCCACGTTGAGGTGCCGGTACAGCCCGGGGAGGTGCTGTTGCGACGCCAAGGCGGAGGCGAAAGCAGTGCGGCTGTTCGCCTGCGAGTGATCGCCGCGCGCCAGCGGCAGGCCGACCGGGGAGTGATCAACGCTCGCCTGGCGGGCGCGCAGTTGCAGACCTGGTGCGCACTGGATGCTGGCAGTGAGCGCTTGCTGACTCAGGCGATTGAACGGTTGGGGCTGTCGGCGCGGGCGCTGCACCGTATCCTGCGGGTGGCTCGCACCATTGCCGACCTGGCCGGCGACGGCCAACTGGTCCAGGGCCACCTGGTGGAAGCGTTGGGGTACCGCAAGCTCGATCGCAAGCCAGCGGGTTAGTGTTCCGTGCGGTTCATTCGCTGACTTATTGCGCCGCAGTCCGGTATGAGCCGGTGCCGCCGGTTCTGGTAAACTGTCGGGTTATTGATGACGTAATCTTTCCCACACTGACAACCAGCGGGTTGAGGACAGCCGATGACAGATCGCGATAACCAAACGGACCAACCTTCGGTCACATCCCCGGCCACATCTCCGGTTACATCTCCGGTTACTACGCGGCGGGGTATTCGCAGCTTTGTGTTGCGTCAGGGCCGGATGACGGTGGGCCAGAAGAACGCCTTTGACCGCTGCTGGCCAAAGTTCGGCCTGACCCGGGAGCAGGGCATGATTGACCCCCGTGAGGTCTTTGGCCGTGAGGCTCCGCTGAACCTGGAAATCGGTTTCGGCATGGGCAAATCCCTGGCGACCATGGCCGCGGCGGCGCCGGAACAGGACTTTATTGGCGTGGAAGTGCACCTGCCTGGGGTCGGGGCGCTGCTCAAGGAGGTTGAGGATCATGGCCTGGAAAACCTGCGGGTCTACAACATCGACGCCAACGACGTGATTGACCTGTGTCTGCCGGACGCCAGCCTGGACCGGGTGATGGTGTTCTTCCCCGATCCATGGCACAAGAAACGCCACCACAAGCGCCGGTTGGTGCAGGCGGAGTTCGTCCAGCGGCTGCGCCACAAGCTGCGGGTTGGCGGCATTCTGCATCTGGCGACGGACTGGGAGAACTACGCCGAGCACATGATGGAAGTGATGCAGGCGTCGGAAGGCTTTGCCAATACCGTGGAGGAAGGCGGCTTCTCACCGCGTCCGGACGACCGCCCGATCACCAAGTTCGAGCAGCGCGGTGAGCGTCTGGGTCACGGTGTCTGGGACCTGTTGTTCCGTCGCACCAATTGATATGCGGGTGAGGTGCGGGGCGCCGGCTATCTGGACGTTTCCAGTGGATGCCGGCGCTCGGCCCTGATCACCAGCAGGCCGGCACCGCCCAGCAGCAGGGCGGTGAACTTGATCATCGCGCAGAGCGCGGCCGCCAGGCTGACGCTGTCCGATGGTGCTGACAGGTTGTTGAGCAGCAGGACGTTCTCCGCCACATCACAGACGCCCGCGCCGACAAACAGGGCCCGTACCGAATGGCCCACCTTGCGTTCGCGAATGCCGGGACGGTCCTGCAGCAGGTAGCCGGTCAGGGCCAGCAGACTCACCACGTAGATCGCGATGAACAGGAAATCGAGCCACAGTGAGACCTGAGCCCACAGCATTCCCTGTTCACCCCAGCTGGTGAGGATGGCGAGAGTTCGCTCGGCGTTGGAGGCCAGCTCCAGATCAACAATGCCCTTGCTGGCCACCGGTGAAACCAGTAGCTGATTGATGGCCAGCAACGTCAGAAACAGGCCCAGGGTGGCCAGCAAGCCAAGTTTCAGAGATCTTGGCAGTGGCGGCAGGGTGGCTTCGTGCTTCAAAGAAAACGCTCCAGCAGACTGTTGAGGTAGCGGTGCCCCTGTTCCGTGGCCTGCAGGCGGTCCTGTTCCAGCAGTCCTTCGGATCGTAGCTGTTCCAGTAATACCGCAATCGATTGCAGTGGTAAACCGGTGCGTTGCTCAAACACTGCCTCGTCCACGCCCTGACGCAGGCGCAGCGCATTCATCATGAACTCCAGTGCCAGCTCATCCGTCGCTATGCTTTGCTGGCCCGCGGTGCGGCTGCCGATGCGCTTGAGGTAGGCGTCGGGCTGGCGGGTTTTCCAGTAGCGGCGTATCGAGCCATCGGTGCCGGTGAGCTTGCCGTGGGCGCCGGCGCCCAGGGCGAGGTAGTCGCCGAAGGTCCAGTAGTTGAGGTTGTGACGGGAGGCCTGGCCGGGCCGGGCCCAGGCCGAGACCTCGTAGTCGCGGAAGCCGGCCTCGCGAAGCCGGTTGCCGCCCTGACAGTAGATCTCCCAGAGCCGGTCGTCGTCCGGCAGGTCCGGCGGGCGGCTGTAAAATTCGGTGTTGGGTTCCAGCGTCAGCTGATACCAGGACAGGTGCGGCGGTTGCCAGGACAGGGCGGCCTCGATGTCCGCCAGGGCCTGGTCGACGCTCTGCTCCGGCAGGCCGTGCATCAGGTCCAGGTTGAAGTTGTCGAAGCCGGCATTGCGGGCGGCTGCAATCGCCCGATGAGCGCTGTGGTCATCGTGGATGCGGCCCAGCGCCTTCAGATGGTCGGGATTGAAGCTCTGGATGCCCAGCGAAAGCCGGTTGATGCCGGCGGCGCGAAAGCCCTCGAAACGGCCCTGCTCGACAGTACCGGGGTTGGCTTCCAGGGTGATCTCGGCGTTGTCGGCAAAGTCCAGCTGTTGCGCCAGGCCGGCAAACAGCTGGCGATAGAACTCCGCCGACATCAGCGAGGGGGTGCCTCCGCCAATGAACACGGTCTCCACCCTGCGGCCCTGGATCTGGTCGGCGTCGTGCCGCAGGTCTTCCAGAATGGCGGCGAGGTAGTCGGACTCCGGCGGGGTGCCGTCGAGGGCGTGGGAGTTGAAGTCGCAGTAGGGGCATTTGCGCACGCACCAGGGCATGTGCAGATACAGGCTGAGTGGCGGCAGCGCCGGTCGGGGTGCTGCCGGGATGGTGTTGCTCACGTCGGTGCGGCGGAGCTGTCCAGCAGCGCCAGCAGTTGCCGCAGGGCGCGCCCCCGGTGGCTGAGCTGGCCCTTGTCGGCGCGACTCAGCTCCGCCGCGCTGCAGGACCGTTCCGGTACCCAGAACACCGGGTCATAGCCAAAGCCGCCATCGCCGTGGCGTTCGCTCAGAATCCGTCCGGGCCAGCGGCCGTGGCAGATCAGCGGCGTGGGGTCGTCGGCGTGGCGCAGGTAGACCAGCACGCAGTGAAACTGGGCGCCGCGGTCGGTTTCCGGCACGTCCGCCAGGGCGGCCAGCAGGGCATCGATGTTGTCGCCGTCGCTGGCCTGGTCGCCGGCAAAGCGCGCCGAGCGCACGCCCGGTTGCCCGCCCAGGGCGTCCACCGCCAGGCCGGAATCGTCGGCCAGTGCTGGCAGTCCGGTACTGCGGGCAGCATGACGGGCCTTGAGCAGGGCGTTCTCGACGAAGGTGACCGCCGGCTCTTCCGCCTCGCTGACGCCGAGGGTTTTCTGCGCCACCGGGGTCAGCCCCAGGGGGGACAGCAGGTCAGTCAGTTCGGCAAGCTTGCCGGCGTTGTTGCTGGCGATCACCAGCCGGTTGTCGGTGTCGGTCATTCTTCGTACAGCGTGTGGGCGAATCGGATGGGCAGGTCGGTACCAGCGCCGGTGGGGCGGGCGGTGACATGGAATGTCAGCAGCTCACCGGGGCGGTACTGGAACTCACTGATGAAATACACCGCGTCGCCTTCCTGGATGCGGCGAAAGGCGAGAAAGCGCGGTTGCTGGATGTCGTTGAGCACCTTGCCCTCAACCTGGCCGCTGACGGTCTGCAGGCCTCCCAGCTCGTTCTCTTCCATGATGCTGATGTTGAGAATGCCGATCGCCTTGCTGCGGTTGAGATTGTTCTGGGCCGCCACCTCGGGCTTCAGGAAGGTGCTGGGAAACACGCTGTAGTGGACTTCGTAGTCGTCAAAAGCCACCGATTCGGCCTGGGCAGCAACGCTGGTCCAGGCCAGGGCAAGCGCCACCAGGGTACGGCGGGCGAGACGCGGAAGCGGAATCATGGTCAGTCCTCCTGGCGAGTAATGCGGTAAATGGCGATCTGGCCGAGCATATTGGGCCACAGCCGGCTGAGCCAGCGATCCTGGTGCTGGCCATCCACCACGGTGCGGTTCTTGATGCGGATGTTCTTGCGATGGCACAGCGCCTCGAAATCCTTGAACGTACACAGGTGGATGTTCGGGGTGTTGTACCAGCGGTAGGGCAGGGCTTCCGACTCCGGCATTCTTCCGCGGCGCATCAAATACCAGCGTAGTCGCCAGTAGGCGAAATTGGGAAACGTCACGATGCCCTCGCGGCCCAGGCGCAACATCTCGTCCAGCACCCGGTCGGGCCGGCGCACGGCCTGCAGAGCCTGGGTCATCAGCACCACGTCGAAGCTCTGGTCTTCGAAGTTCTGCAGCCCCTGGGTGTCCAGGTTCTGTTCGATCACCGCCACCCCCCGGGCCATGCAGGTGGTGATGTGGTCGGGGTTGATTTCCAGACCGAAACCGCTGGCCTGTTTTTCCCGCTGCAGGTAGTCCAGCAGGGTGCCGTCACCGCAGCCCAGGTCGAGGACGTGGCTGCCGGACTGAATCCATTGTTCAATGATGGCCAGATCGGTTCTCATGCGTTCACCTCCCGGGCGACCCGGCTCATGTAGGCACCGAAGGCATCGGTATAGCGGGGTGTGGGAATCAGGAAGGCGTCGTGTCCCCAGGGCGCGTCGATCTCGGCGTAACTGACCTTGCGGCGGGCGGCGATCATGGCGTTCACCAGCTCCTCGGAGCGTGCCGGGGTAAAGCGCCAGTCGGTACTGAACGACAGTACCAGAAACTCGCAGCGGGCCTGCTTCAGGGCCTCGGACAGGTTGTTGTCGAAGTCATAGGCGGGATCGAAATAGTCCAGCGCCCGGGTCATCAGCAGGTAGGTGTTGGCATCGAAGGACTCGGAAAACCGCTCGCCCTGGTACTGCAGGTAGCTCTCGACCTGAAACTCGACGTCGTATCCGAACTTGAACGCCTGATCCCGCAGCTCACGGCCGAACTTCTCCCCCATGGAGGCATCCGACAGGTAGGTGATGTGACCGACCATGCGGGCCAGCATCAGCCCGCGTCGGGGCAGGGTGCCGTAGTCATGATAGCGGCCGTTGTGGAAATCGGGGTCGCTGGTAATGGCCTTGCGGGCCACCTCGTTGAAGGCAATGTTCTGGGCGGTCAGACGTGGGGTGGAGGCAATTACCACCGCGTGCCGCAGGCGGTCCGGGTAGGTCAGGCTCCATTGCAGCGCCTGCATGCCGCCCAGTGAGCCACCCACGACGGCGGCCCATTGGGTAATGCCGAGATGATCCGCCAGCCGTGCTTGGCTGTGGACCCAGTCAGCCACGGTAATCACCGGAAAATCGGGGCCGTAGGGGCGGCCGGTGTCCGGGTTGATCGACATCGGCCCGGTACTGCCGTTACAGCCCCCCAGATTGTTGAGGCTGACCACGAAGAAGCGGTTGGTATCGATGGGCTTGCCGGGGCCGATACAGCTGTCCCACCAGCCCGGCTTGCGATCCTCGGGGCTGTGATAGCCGGCGGCGTGGTGATGGCCACTGAGGGCGTGGCAGATCAGTACCGCGTTGCTGGCGTCGGCATTGAGTGTGCCGTAGGTTTCCACCACCAGATCGTAACGGCCCAGGGTCTGGCCGCAGGCCAGGGTCAGGGGCTCTTCGAAAGCAATGGTCTGAGGGGTCACTAACCCGACAGAGTCCGGCGGCAGGGATTCGGGCATCGGCGCGTAAGGCTTCCTGGTTGGGTCCGTTAAACGTTGGCAGTGACGGCTGGCAACCCTCCGCCTGTAGACGGGGTAAGCGATTGCCAGCCATGCAGTTTATCGGCGGCCCTGTCAGCCTGCAACCGCCGTGGGAATGGCGGCGGGATGAGCCGGCATCAGGCGATGCCGGAAATGTTCACCACTTTCTGCTGGATCAGGGTGGGGGCGGGCTTGCGGATCTGCCGCTGCATGTTTTCCGCCAGCTCGAGCTGACGACGCAGGTCGGCGATGGTGGTTTCCAGGCGGCGGCGCTGGGCCTTGCTGTCGCGCTCATTGCGGACCATGTCCCGCAGCCGGCGTACCTGGTGCTCCAGCAGCTGCTTCTGTTCCATCGAGTACTGCATGATGGGCAGCAGCGCCTCGCTGGGCCAGCGGTCGACATCCTTGCGGACGCGGGCGTGCAGCGTTCGGGCCTCGCTGACCAGCACGTTGAAGAAGCGGCGGATCAGCAGGTTCTGCTCGGTCAGCAGGTTGCGCGGGTTGAGCCGGAACCGGTTGGCTTTCTTGCGCAGCTCCCGCACTGCAATCACGTGACGGCCGGCCCGCAGCGGAATGGGCTCCAGGTGACGGGCGCGGGTGTCTTCGTTGTAGCGGCGATAGATCGCTGACACCATCTTTTCGGCCAGTTGGCCTTCGCTGAGCAGGTTGTTGAGATCGCTTTCCAGCAGCTCGAAGAAGTGATCCATGCCCCGGGTCAGGCCGGCGGTGGTCCAGCTGGTGGTCAGAATGTCGCGGGTCTTGGTGACGTGGGCCTCAAACCGTTCCTCGCTGACCAGCTGACTCAGGGCTGTGCCTTGGGACTGCATCAGCCGGCGGCTGGAGCGCAGGGTGATCAGCTTCTTGTAGTAGAAGTCGTAATCGCGCTGGGAGCGGTCCGCCAGCTTGCGCAGGGCGTCGCGGTCGACATTGGTGTCGGAGCAGGCGTCGTATTCTTCCTCCAGCACTTCCAGCCGGCCCATGATGGCGGCCTGGGAGTTCTGCAGCATTCCCAACAGGTCGTTGATCAGACTCTGGGTGATCAACTGCTCCTTGTGCATCAGGATGCGATCGATGATCAGCTGTTCCAGGCACGGCAGATTGCTGCGCTGGAACTTGGCCTCGTCGTTGCGAACCCGGGCCAGCAGGCCCTGCTTGGCGGACACCGGGATCACGTCGGTTTGGCGGATGCCCAGGTGGTCGGCGGTGTATTGCTGTACCCGCTGGATGGCGTCGCGGGTGTGCGCCTCGCCCTGGAGATCGTCCCAGAGCACGTCGACCTTGTTCAGCACCGCAAAGCGGCCGGCGCGATGGTCGGCGTGTTCGGTGTCGATGTGTTCCTTCCAGATCGCCATGTCGCTGGCGGTGACGCCGGTGTCGGCGCTGAGCAGGAAGATCACGGCGTGGGCCTTGGGCAGCAGGCTGATGGTCAGCTCCGGCTCGGAGCCCAGGGCGTTCAGGCCCGGGGTATCCAGGATGCGCAGGCCGCGCTCGAACAGGGGGTGGCGAATGCTGATCTGGGCGTTGCGCCAGGCCGGAATCAGGACCTTGCCGGGCTGTTCCCGGTCGGTCTCCAGCATGCTCTCCTCAAAGCCCAGTTCGCGGGCTTCCAGGGGCGTCACGCTCTTGGTGCGGGCGACTTCTCCCAGCACTTCCCGCATCACCTCAGGATTGTTCTCGTCCAGCTCGTGACGAACCCAGTCCTGGGGCTGTTTGCGCAGTTGTTGCAGCGAGATGTCCTGACGACGGGTCTCGATCGGCAACAGCAGCAGGTAGTTTTCATTCTGGTTGCGGTCGAAGAACAGCTCGGTGGGGCACATGGTGGTGCGCCCGGCCTGGGACGGCAGCATGCGCTGGCCGTAGCTCGAGAAGAACAGGGCGTTGATGAGCTCGGTCTTGCCGCGGGAGTATTCGCCGACGAAGGCGATGGTGAGCTCGTCTTCGATCAGCAATTCCAGGCCGTGACGGATGCGGCTGCTGATGTCGTCCGAGAACAGGTCGTTATCCTGCAGCCAAAGCCGGTAACGGCTGATCTGCCGGATCAGTTCTTTCTTCCATGAATGGTAGGCTTCCACCTGCTGGGACAGGCTTCCGTATGTCTTCATCGCACCGACCTTTACCAGATTGTAATGGGCAATAGCAGAATATTACTGCAAAACCGACAGAAACCTGCTGCCGCCCCGACACCCTGGTCGGGCGGCGGCAGTCATGAACCTGTAAAGATCCGGGATAGTGCGTGAAAAATTTTGTTAAATCAATTGGCTGGATTCGGGTTTGCGAACTGTTTCCAATTGTATTGCTTTGTAACTGATTGCAGGTTTGTGACCGGTTCTACAAACCCACGCCAATCGCGCCAAGGCCGGCGGCCATGGCCATGCGCTGGACCACCTCGGTCAGCACGCTGAGAATCAGGAACACGACAATCGGCGACAGGTCGAGGCCGCCAATCGGTGGCATCAGGTTGCGCACCGGGCGCATCACCGGCTCGGTGATCTGGGCCACCAGCTGGATCGCCGGGTGATGGCTGGAAGGTGCGATCCAGCTCACCACAACCACAGCGATCACTGACCAGAAGTAGATCTTGATGATCAGCCCCAGCACCGTCAGCGCTGACCAGGTCAGCAGGGTGATCGGGTTGATGCTGGGCAGGCCGCCATTGAGGGTAAACAGGATCAGCACGTAGGCCAGGGCCTGGATCAGCACCGCCAGCACCAGCGATGCGCCATCAATCCCGCCCCAGCCGGGGATGATCCGCCGCAACGGACGCAGCAGTGGATTGGTGGCCTTCACCACGAACTGGGAAATGGGGTTGTAGAAGTCTGCCCGCGCCAGTTGCAGCAGAAATCGCAGCAGCACGATCGTCAGATAGAACGTCGAGACGATCTGCAGGACAGTGATCAGAATGTGCGCCAGCATGAAGCCGAGTCTCCGTTGACGGAAGGGTTTCCTGGGTTATGTGGGCAGGGCGGGGCGGATGCAACCCCGCCAGCCAGTCTCAGTCGTCGCCGGCCAGTTCTTTGGCCATCACCTCGGAGCGGCTGAAGGCGGCCTGGTAGGCTTTCTCCACCAGTTCCCGCAGGCCACCGTCCTCGAAGGTGTGGATGGCCTGCTCGGTGGTGCCTCCCGGCGACATCACGTTGCGTTTGAGCTGGGCCGGGTCGTGCTCACTCTGGGCGGCCATTTCGGCGGCGCCGGCCATGGTCTGGATCGCCAGTTCACGGGCCGTGCCCGCTTCGATGCCGGCCTTGGTCGCGGCGGCTTCCAGCGCTTCCAGCATCAGGAAGAAATAGGCCGGGCCACTGCCGGAGAGTGCGGTCACGGCGTGCAGCAATTTCTCTTCCGCCACCCACTGGGCGGAGCCGATGCTCTTGAACACCGCCTCCACGCTGGCTTTCTGGTCGTCACTGACCTGGCTGTTGGCGTACAGACCGGCGGCTCCCTTGCCCACCAGTGACGGTGTGTTGGGCATCACTCGCACCAGCGGCAGGCCGCCGCCGAGCCAGTTGTCGAGGGTGGCGGCTTCCAGGCCGGCGGCGATGGACACCATCAGTGGCCGGGTGTTCTGGGCCACCGGGGCGATATCGCGGCAGACGTCGGCCATGACCTGGGGCTTCACCGCCAGGACCACGATGTCGGCCTGCTGCGCACAGTAACGGTTGTCGGTGGTGATGCTGACCCCGAAGCGCTTGCGGATGGCCTGCAGGTGCTGGTCGTCCGGGGCACTGACCCAGATGTTCTCGGCGTTGAACCCATTGGCGATCATGCCGCCGATGATGGCGCTGGCCATGTTGCCGGCACCGATAAAGGAAATGGTGGTTGCTGTGCTCAAGGTGGGCTCCCAGTGTCTGTCGCGCGGATGTTTGGGTGATAACGGTCTGGCCGATGATAGCAGATTATGCCGGCGGTCTTGGTTCGCCGGGTGGCGGCCGGCGGCCGAACAGGGCGGTCCCGACGCGCACGCAGGTAGCGCCTTCGGCAATCGCCAGTTCCAGGTCACCGGACATGCCCATCGACAGGGTGTCCAGCGCCGGTAACTGCGGAGTACTGGCGTTGATGCGCTGCTGCAGTTCCGCCAGACGCCGGAAGCTCTGACGCAGTGCCGGCTCCGGGCGATCGGGATCGGGAATCGCCATCAGTCCCCGCAGCCGCAACCGGGGCAGCTCGCGGATCTGCTCGGCCAGCGTCATCGCCTGGTCGGGGTGGCAGCCGGATTTGCTGGCCTCCTCATCAATATTGACCTGCAGGCACACCTGCAGCGGCGGCAGTGTCGTCGGGCGCTGTTCGCTGAGGCGGCGGGCGATTTTCAGACGGTCAACGCTGTGCACCCAATGGAAATGCTCGGCAATGGCGCGGGTCTTGTTGGACTGGACGGGGCCGATGAAGTGCCATTCCAGCCCCGGGAGGTCGGCCAGTTGCTCGATCTTGTCCAGCGCCTCCTGCAGATAGTTCTCACCGAAAGCCCGTTGCCCGGCCGCCACCGCAGCGCGCAGGTCATCCGCCGGCCGGGTTTTACTCACTGCCAGCAGCGTCACCGAGCCCGCCTCGCGGCCTGCGCTGATTGTTGCTTTTTGTATGCTTCGGGTTACGCTCTCTATGTTGTCTGCTATGCTGCTCATGGTGTCAATCCGGCAAAATTCGGCGTTTGGCCAACACGTTACCCCCGGGCCAGGAAAATGCCAAGCGCGTGCGCTGCCTTCGGCCAGGCGTACCGTCCAGGCCTGTATCTCCTTGCCCCAACCGGGTTGTCCGCAGGAACCAAGAAAAAGCCTTCCGAGGACCTCTATGGATATTACTGAACTGCTTGCCTTCTCGGCGAAACAGGGCGCGTCTGACTTGCACCTGTCTGCCGGCCTGCCTCCGATGATTCGTGTGGACGGTGACGTCCGGCGCATCAACCTGCCACCGATGGAACATAAAGAAGTCCACGGACTGATTTATGACATCATGAACGACAAGCAGCGCAAGGATTTCGAGGAGTTTCTGGAAACCGACTTCTCGTTCGAGGTGCCCGGCGTGGCCCGTTTCCGGGTCAACGCCTTCAACCAGAACCGCGGTGCCGGTGCGGTGTTCCGGACCATTCCGTCCAAGGTGTTGACCATGGACGATCTGGGCATGGGGCAGGTGTTCAGGGACATTTCCTCGGTACCCCGCGGGCTGGTGCTGGTGACCGGGCCGACTGGTTCCGGTAAGTCCACCACCCTGGCAGCGATGCTGGACTATATTAATGACAGTCGCTACGAACACATTCTGACTATCGAGGACCCGATCGAATTCGTCCACGATTCCAAAAAATGTCTGGTGAACCAGCGGGAAGTACACCGGGATACCCTCGGCTTCAACGAGGCCCTGCGTTCGGCGCTGCGGGAAGACCCCGACATCATCCTGGTAGGTGAGCTGCGGGACCTGGAAACCATTCGCCTGGCACTGACCGCGGCAGAGACCGGTCACTTGGTGTTCGGTACCCTGCACACCACCTCGGCAGCCAAGACCATCGACCGGGTGGTGGACGTGTTCCCGGCGGAAGAGAAGTCCATGGTGCGGTCGATGCTGTCGGAGTCGCTGCAGGCGGTTATCTCCCAGAGTCTGATGAAGAAAATGGGCGGTGGCCGGATCGCGGCCCACGAAATCATGATCGGGACCCCGGCCATCCGAAACCTGATCCGGGAAGACAAAGTGGCGCAGATGTACTCGGCGATCCAGACCGGTGGCTCGCTGGGCATGCAGACCCTGGATCAGTGTCTGGAACGACTCCTGCAGAAAGGTCTGATCTCCCGCGAGGCGGCCCGGATGAAGGCCAAGATGCCGGACAACTTCTGATTGCTAAGCACAGGGAACAGCCATGGAATTTGAAAAACTACTGCGCCTGATGGTGGACAAGGGCGGTTCTGACCTTTTTATCACCGCTGGTGTGCCCCCCAGCATGAAGGTCCACGGCAAGGTGCTGCCGGTGACCAAGAATGCCCTGACCCCGGAGCAGACCCGGGAGTTGGTCTACGGCGCGATGAACGACAAGCAGCGGGCCGAGTTCGACGAGACCCACGAGTGCAACTTTGCCATCAGTGCCCGCGGTATCGGCCGTTTCCGGGTCAGCGCGTTTTTCCAGCGCAACCTGTGCGGCATGGTGCTGCGGCGAATCGAGGTGAAGATTCCCCAGATCGATGACCTGTCGCTGCCGGAGATCGTCAAGGATCTGGCGATGACCAAGCGCGGTCTGATTATCTTTGTGGGGGCCACCGGTACCGGTAAGTCCACCTCCCTTGCCGCGATGCTGGGGCACCGTAACCGCAACAGCCGGGGTCACATCATCTCGATTGAGGACCCGATCGAATTCATCCACCAGCACCAGGGCTGTATCGTGACCCAGCGGGAAGTGGGGATCGATACCGAGAGTTTCGAAGTGGCGCTGAAGAATACCCTGCGACAGGCGCCGGATGTGATCCTGATCGGCGAGATCCGTACCAAGCAGACCATGGAGTACGCGGTGCAGTTTGCCGAGACCGGTCACCTCTGTCTGGCCACGCTGCACGCCAACAACGCCAACCAGGCCCTGGACCGGATTATCCAGTTCTTCAATCCGGACCAGCACAACCAGACCTGGATGGACCTGTCCCTCAACCTCAAGGCCATCGTCGCCCAGCAGTTACTGCCGACTCCGGATGGCAAGGGACGTCGCGCGGCCATTGAGGTGTTGATCAATACCCCGCTGGTGTCTGACCTGATCCGCAAGGGTGAGGTTCACAAGCTCAAGGAGCTGATGACCAAGTCCACCGAGTCCGGCATGCAGACCTTCGACCAGGCGCTGTACCGGCTCTACGCCGACGGCCTGGTGACCTACGAGGATGCCCTCGCGCACGCCGACTCGGCCAACGACCTGCGTCTGATGATCAAGCTGGGGACCGATGCTCAGGGCGCCGACAAGCTGTCCTCCTCCGTCGACAAGCTGTCGATCCAGGGCGACTGAGTCGTCTGTAACGCAGCCAGTGCGGACGGCCTGGCTGCGATCCTCCTCCCTTTTATCTGGCTTGCGACTTTAGTCGTAGTTGGTTGTGTCCCTGAATGAATAGTATTGGCATTTGAGGCCATTACCGTGTCGTGCGTATACTCCGCCGCATTCCAAAAAGGGGGAGTTATGTACAAAACAACACGTTATCTCGTCTCTGCCGCCCTGATTTCCGCGCCTGTCGTGGCATCCGCTGGAGGTTTCTCGCTCAATGAGCAAAGCGCCAGCGCCATGGGTGTGGCCAACGCGGGGGCTGCCGCCAACCCGGAAAACGCCACCACGGTGTTCTTCAATCCCGCCGGCATGAGTCAACTGGAAGGCAACAACCTGTCGTTCGGTGCCGCCATCCTCAACATTGACGCCGAACTGGACCGTCCGACCGGCTCCGCCACCGGCGCTGCCGGCGCCCCAGTGGATGGCAGCAGTGGTGGTGACTTTGCTCCCCTGGCGGTCCTGCCCAACCTGTACATGACCTATGAGGTGAACGACAGCGTCGATGTCGGCTTCGGCATTCACGCCCCCTACGGCCTCAGCGCCGACTACGACAACGACTTCGTGGGTCGCTACTTCGCCGACAAGACCGAGCTCACCGCGATTGCCTTCAGCCCCTCCATTGCGCTGAATGACGGCAACGGCTTCTCTATGGGCTTCGGCGCCAACCTGATCTACGCCGAGGGCCGGCTGTCGAAGTTTCAGGACTACAGCCAGAACTACCAGCAGGCGCAGGCATCCGGTTATGGCGGTCCGGCGTTTGAGGAAGGCTATTTCGATGTGGAAGGTGACGACATTGCGATGACGTTTACCTTTGGTCTGTTGTGGGAGGTCAGTGACCGCACCCAGTTTGGTCTGACTGCCCAGACCGGTACTGAACTGGAACTGGAAGGCGAGGCAACCCTCACCAACGTACCGGTGCCACAGATTGGCGCCGGTGGCCTGAACATGGCGTTCACCAACCTGGAGGAAGACGCCCGGGTACCGCTGGAGATTCCCGAGAGCATCTCCGTGGGCGCCCGTCATCAACTGACCGACAGCGTGACGTTGCTGGCCGGAGCTACCTGGGCCAAGTGGTCCCGTTTCGTGGCGCTGGACATCGAGAGCCGGGAACAGAATGGCGCGATCTCCACCGGCGTTGGCGCCCAGGACAAATACGGTCGTCCGGGCATGATCGGCCACGTCTCCGAAAACTGGAACGACACCTGGCAGGCCAACGTTGGTGTGATCTGGCAGGCGTCCCCTGCCTGGGCATTCAAGGCCGGTTACGCCTACGACCAGACACCGGTGGACGAGAGCTACCGTACCGCACGGATTCCGTCTGATGACCGTCAGTGGCTGACTCTGGGTACCCAGTATGCCGATGCCCGCAGTGGCTGGACGGTCGATGTGGCGGCGGGTGTGCTGCTGTTTGACGACGTAGACGTGGATGAGCGCGAGTACAACGTGGACGACGAGCCGCTGGCCAACGCCGCCCGTTTCCAGGGCACTTACGAGCTGGACGCCTGGGGCGCCTCAGTGCAGCTCAGCAAGCAGTTCTGACCTGCCGCTGACTTGACTCGACAGACGGCTCCGGCAGCGCCCGGGGCCGTCATCCCACCACCTGCCCCCGATAGATCACCTTGTTCCTTGGCGGTTCCGCTGCCACGCCAACCCGTTCCCGATCATTGCGCTCGATATCATCCGCCAGGCGCTGGCCGCGGTATCGGCGGCTGCGGTCCCCCTCCGGGTGCTCCGGATCAAAACCGGGAATCTGATGCTTGAGGCTGTCCCAGGTCCTGACCAGTTGGGTTGATCGGGTGCGTCCGGCGAAATCCGCGAGCAACTGGGGCAGCCGGTCTTCCGTGAGATGGAGTTTGACGCCGAATTCGGAGTGAATCAGTCGACGGCACTGGTGAACCAGCTTGAGCCGACCCGGGTCCAGTAACCAGTTCTGTTCTGGGGCTAGGGTGGTCATAGGTACTGCTCCTGCTGACAAGGGTCACATCCTGGCTGCAATGGCAGCCGACAGGAGAGCCCAAGCGAAAATCGTGCCGTGCCGCCACGGCGCGGTTTGAGTGTCGTTGGCGGGTGTCCGAGATAAGAAAACGCCCCAAAAGGGGCGTTTATTCAGATGCTTGCACTGTCTAGGGGCAATGATCTAACGGTGATGAAGTGGCTTCAGTGGGCCTCATCCCAGCTGTCGCCGACACCGGCCTCCACCAGCAGCGGAACCCGCAGCTCGGCGGCGGCGGACATCCGTGCCACCAGGCCCTCACGAACCCGCTCCACCGCGTCTTCCCGGACTTCCAGAATCAGCTCATCGTGAACCTGCATGATCATCCGGGCATCGTCGGGGTGTTCGCTCAGCAGCCACTCTTCCACGGTGATCATGGCGCGTTTGATGATGTCGGCGGCGGTGCCCTGCATCGGCGCGTTGATCGCCGTACGTTCCGCGGCCTGCTGCATCTGCTTGTTGCGGGCATTGATCTCCGGCAGGTAGAGGCGACGGCCAAACAGAGTCTCAACGTAGCTGTCGTCGTGGGCCTGTTTGCGGATGTCATCCATGTAGCGCAGCACGCCGGGGTAGCGCTCGAAGTAGCGGTCGATGTACTGCTGGGCGACCTTGCGCTCGACGTCCAGTTGTCGCGCCAGCCCGAAGGCGGACATGCCATAGATCAGGCCGAAGTTGATGGCCTTGGCGCTGCGACGCTGGTCGTCACTGACGTCCTCCAGTGCCACCCCGAACACCTCGGCAGCGGTGGCCCGGTGAATGTCCTCACCGTTGGCGAAGGCGGTCAGCAGGCCTTCGTCGCCCGACAGGTGGGCCATGATCCGCAGCTCGATCTGGGAGTAATCCGCCGCCATCAGCTTGTAGCCTTCCGGCGCGATGAAGGCCTGACGGATGCGTCGTCCCTGGGCGGTGCGAATCGGAATGTTCTGCAGGTTGGGCTCGCTGGAAGACAGCCGTCCGGTGGCGGCCACCGCCTGATGATAGGAGGTGTGGACGCGGCCGCTGCGGGCACTGATCATGCCGGGCAAGCTGTCAGTGTAGGTGGACTTGAGCTTGCTCAGGCTGCGGTGTTCGAGAATCAGTCGGGGCAGGGCGTGTTCGTGGGCCAACTCCTGCAGCACCGGCTCGGCGGTGGACGGCGCGCCCTTGGGGGTTTTCTTGATCACCGGCAGGCCCATCTTGTCGTAGAAGATGGCCTGTAGCTGTTTCGGCGAACCCAGGTTGAACTCTTCGCCGGCTTCCTCGTAGGCCGCGGCCTGCAGCTCTTCCATTCGTGCTGCCAGCTCCGTGCTCTGGGTGGCCAGGCGTTCGGCGTCCACCAGGGCGCCACGCTGTTCCATCCGCGACAGCACCGGGACCAGGGGCAGTTCGATGGTGTTGTAGACCTCGGCGAGGCGGCCGAGATTATCCAGCTGGGGCCGCAGGGTCTGGTGCAGGCGCAGGGTGATGTCGGCATCTTCGGCGGCGTAGGGCGCGGCCTGTTCCAGATCGATCTGATTGAAGGTGAGCTGCTTGGCACCCTTTCCGGCGATGGTCTCGAATTTGATGGTGTCCAGCCCCAGGTACTTCCGGGCCAGGGAGTCCATGTCATGTCGGGACGCGACGGAATTGAGCACATAGGACTCCAGCATGGTGTCCTCGGCAATGCCTTCCAGAGTGATGCCGTGGTTGGCCAGCACGTTCTTGTCGTACTTCAGGTTCTGGCCGACCTTGTGATGGGACGGGTCTTCCAGCAGGGGCTTGAGCTTTGCCAGGGTCTGATCACGGTCGAGCTGCTCCGGTGCGCCCAGGTAGTCGTGGGCCAGCGGCACGTACGCGGCTTCGCCGGGTTCGATCGCAAACGACACACCAACAATCTCGGCCTGGCTGTAGTTGAGGCTGGTGGTTTCGGTGTCAAAGGCAAACAGCGGCGCCTTGGCCAGCCTTTGCAGCCATTCATCCAGCACCGCCTCGGTGGTGATGGTCTGGTAGTTGGTCTCGATCTCGGGGGTGGCCGGAGCGGGCTCCTCACTGGCCGTGTCCTGGCCTTCGAGTTCGGCAACCCAGGTTTTGAATTCGTATTCACGGAACAGCGACAGCAGGGTGTCCCGCTGCTCGTCGTCGTGTTTGAGCGCTTCCAGGCCGAAGTCCAGCTCCACGTCGGTCTTGATGGTGGCCAGTTCCCGGCTCAGGGGCAGCTGCTCCAGCGCGTCCCGCAGGTTCTCGCCGATCTTGCCCTTGACCTCATCGGCACGGGCCATCAACTGGTCCAGGTCGCCGTAGCTCTGCAGCCATTTGACCGCGGTTTTCGGTCCGCACTTGGTCACCCCGGGGATGTTGTCCACCGAGTCGCCCACCAGGGCGAGGTAGTCGATGATCCGCTCTGGGCCGACGCCGAACTTGTCGACCACGCCGTCCCGGTCCATGCGGGTGTCGGTCATGGTGTTGATCAGCGTGACGTGATCGCTGACCAGCTGGGCCATGTCCTTGTCGCCGGTACTGATGACCACATCAATGCCTTTGCTGGTGGCCTCGTGGGCGAGGGTGCCGATGACATCGTCCGCTTCCACGTCTGGCACGATCAGCAGTGGCAGGCCCATGGCCCGGATGATCTGGTGAATGGGCTCAATCTGGCTTGCCAGGTCTTCCGGCATCGGTGGCCGGTTGGCCTTGTACTCGGCGTAGAGGTCGTGACGGAAGGTCTTGCCCTTGGCATCAAACACCACCACCACTCGTGAGCCGGGAAAGTCCTGATCCAGACGCCGGATCATGCTGATCACCCCCTTGATGGCGCCGGTGGGCTGCCCCTTGCTGGTGGTCAGGGGCGGGAGGGCGTGAAACGCCCGGAACAGGTAGGAGGAACCATCAATGAGAACCACCGGGGGTGTCTGCTGCTGACTCATATCAACTCGTTTCCGGAATCTGTTGAAGCGTGTTTGGGCTTGTGCAATTCTGGGGCCTGGAGGCGCTGATGCCGGCAGGACCAGCCTTGTGGGGCATTCTATCGGTTGCCGTCACTCTAGGCGAACCCGTTGTCGACGGCAATTCGGGCGTGCCAAGACTGTTCCATAACCTGATAAGGAGTCGACTGACTGTGAGCCTGTTGCAACGGTCCCTGTGTCAATCTCTGGTGTTGGCCGGTCTGCTCCTGCCATTGGCGGTCCAGGCGCAGCAGGCCGCTGACCTTCCGACAGATGTCGAGCCGTCGGGCGAGCCGGTGGTGGTACCCGAGTACCAGCCCGAGCCTGGTGAGCCCCAGGTGGTGATTCGTGGTGGCGAAGATCAGGTGGTCTACGAGTACCGCGTCAACGGCGAAGTGGTGGAAATCAAGGTGGTGCCCAGTACCGGTCCGGCCTATTACCTGGTGCCAGCCGACGGTGGTGGTTGGGCGCGAACGTCGGAATCGGACACCCTGATTCCCAGTTGGGTCATCTTTCGCTGGTAAGTCGCGCAGCCTGATTGCCATAACCCGCCATTTTCCGGTCGTCCGCCCGCGGCGGCCACTTCCTTTCGGATTCCCGTTCCTGCTTACATCTGACCCGCCCGCGTCGACCCCGAGGTCGCAGAGCTTTCCTTGGCATGCCGCTTTGACATGGCGCCAATTTCGTCGCCATTAGTATGAACATTCTAATTTTTGTCTCTAGTCTCGATGATGAATTGAAGCCCCGGTAGGGAAACGCCGGACGTTCAAGTCACGCAGGCAGCTGTACTTTGCCCGCCTCTCAGATGCCCGTTCCGGGCGTGGGCGCCGAAGTGTTGTAGCCGGTGCTGCAGGTGCAGAGTTTGTCTCAAAGGGCAGGGTTTGTCTCAAGCGAGAAGTGCCTTTCACGGGCATGGTTTCGAACAGGCATCGCCAACCAACGGCCGCGCACAATTGCCGGCCAAGCAATCTCACTGGCAAGCAATCTCAAAGGCAAGCAATCTTAAAGGAGAGCCACCATGGGTAAACTCAAGTCGTATCAGGAACAGCTTCAGGACATCGTCGCCAAGGGTATCAACACCGCTGAGGAGCAGCAGAAAAAACT
This sequence comes from Marinobacter sp. CA1, assembly GCF_020546665.1. Taxonomy (NCBI): domain Bacteria; kingdom Pseudomonadati; phylum Pseudomonadota; class Gammaproteobacteria; order Pseudomonadales; family Marinobacteraceae; genus Marinobacter; species Marinobacter sp. CA1. The sequence continues at coordinate 4,031,686 of NZ_CP071785.1, read as the reverse complement.
CTCCTCCAAGCCGTTCGAATACGCCGAGAAGCTGGAGTCGGAAGTCCGTGAATACAGCGTCAAGTCCCTGCGGGAGCGCTATGACGGTTACAGCGAATCGCTGTTTTCCCAGCTGCGGGATCTGAACACCCGTTTCGGCAGCTTCGCCGGTGATCTGGTGGCGCGTCTGGAGAAAGAGGCGGCGGAAAGCGCGGATGCGGTTGCTGAGGCAGCAGACGACGTCGCTGAGGAAGTGGAAGAAGCCGCTGAGGCCGCCAAAGAGGCGATCAACGGTGCTGAGGAGAAGAAAGCTCCGGCGAAGAAGCCGGCAGCCCGCAAGACCACGGCTGCCAAGAAGGCGTCCACCACCGCCTGAGGCGGTCAGCCCTGAACTGGCGGTTGTCGGTGGGGCAAGGTAAGACAAAGGCCATCCCCAGGGGTGGCCTTTTTGGTGACTGGGCGGTGGCGCTCAGGGCGCTCCGTTGCCGTCAGCGATGGGGGCGAGATCCGGTGTGATGGTGGCCTGCTCACCGGTGATGACTTCCAGGCGTTCGATGTCTTCTAGGTAGCGCTCGCGCATCCGTTCGATCTCGGCGTTCTGAATCGCGATTTCCCGTTCGATGCCCCGGATCTGATTCTGTAGCCGGGTGATCTTCTGCAGGGTGGATTCCGGAATGTCCCGTCCGGCCCGCTCCAGGTTGGCGGCCCGGCCCTGCTCTTCGTCGAGCTGGCTCACCAGCACGGAGATGTTGCCGCGTTTGAGCTGGGTCAGCCCGCGCATTTCCTGGATCTTGCGCTCCATTGCCCGGATGGCTTCGTCGGGATGGCTGAACCGCTTCAGCAGCGCCAGATCCGCCTGCCGTTGCAATTCTGCCTGTCGCTGTCGCTCTTCTTCGGCGGCCCGGGCGGCGAGTTCTTCGGCGGTGGGTTCCGGGTCGATGACTTCAACCACCCGGCCCTGGCTGTTGAGGATTTCGTAGCCGCGACGGGATGCCTGCTGGGGCACAGTGTTGCTGATCACCGTGCGACCATTCTCATCCTTGTAGCGATACATGCGGGCATCGGCGGCGGTAGCCGCAAACAGCAGCGAGGCTGCCAGGACAGTGCTGAAGAGTCGTTGGATACGATTCATGGCGTGTCGGCGCGGCTTCCTTTTCAGGCTGGGCTGGTGTGTGTTCAGCATATCAGACTGTCAGCGGGCTGCCAGGATTACACAGCGGTTCTCAGATGCCGTAGCTCTGCCGGTAGTCGGCAACCTTGCGGGCATGCTCTTCAAAGCCTGGTTGAGACTGGGCGTAGCTGAGCACCTGCTCCAGCTGGATGATGCTGACCACCGGGATGTTGAACTGCTGCTCCACTTCCTGAATGGCGGAGAGTTCACCGGTGCCACGTTCCTGGCGATCAAGTGCGATCAGTACCCCGGCAGGCTCGGCGCCGGCCGCCTGGATCAGGTCGATGGACTCGCGAATGGCGGTGCCGGCGGTGATGACATCATCGACGATCAGTACCTTGCCCTTGAGCGGAGCGCCAACGATGTTGCCGCCTTCGCCGTGATCCTTCTTCTCTTTGCGATTGAAGGCAAACGGCCGGCTGTCGCCGTCGCTGGCCAGAGCCATGGCGGTGGCGGCCGCCAACGGTATGCCCTTATAGGCGGGGCCGAAAATGATGTCATAATTCAGCTCACTACGCTGCAGCGCGGCGGCGTAGGCACGACTGAGCTGAAGCAGGTCGTCTCCGGTATTGAACAGACCCGCATTGAAAAAGTAGGGGCTGATCCGGCCTGACTTGAGGGTAAATTCACCAAAACGCAGTACGTTTCGGTTGATAGCAAACTCTATGAAATCGCGCTGGTAGTCGTGCATGGCAAGGCTTCTGGCTTTTAAAAGCATTTAAAACCGGTATCATACACACAAACCGAATCAGGGAACACGTATGCGGGTAGTATCAATCAGCGTCAATGGCCTCGAACAGGCCGTTGAAAAAGGCTTCTTCGACTGGTTGTTGAAGCAGGGCGCCGATGTGGTCTGTGTGCAGGACCACCGTATGCGCGCCTACGAGATTGAAGACCGTAACCTGATTCCCGAAGGCTACGAGGCCTACTTCATCGATGGTGAGCGGAACGAGGACGGCGGTGTTGGCATCTACACCCGCCATTTCCCCAAGGCCATCATGTACGGTTTCGCCAACGAACAGGCGGACCGGGAAGGTCGCTTTATCCAGGCTGACTTCGATAAGGTCAGTGTGGCCTGTGTGCTGGCGCCATCCGCCCTGGGTAAGGAAGACGAACCCATCGGTGAGGATGACCTGACAGCGCTGGACCACAAAGACGCCTTTATGGACGCCTTCGGTCTGCACATGCAGAAAACCCTTCGCAAGCGCCGGCAATTCATCTTCTGCGCCAATCTGCAGACCGCCCACCACGTCACCGATGCCAGCTCCCGTTATCACCAGCTGGATGTGTCCGGCTTTCTGCCTCACGAGCGTGCCTGGCTGGACCGGCTGTTCGATGAGATGGGCTGCATAGATGCTTTCCGCGAGATCAACAAGCAGAGCAACCAGTTTACCTGCTGGCCCGAATGGGCCGAAGGCTGGCGCCGCAATGCAGGCATCCGTATCGACTATCAGCTGCTGACGCCGGGGATTCGCAAGACCATCCTTGATGGCTGGATCGACAACGACACCCGCTTCTCCGATCACGCGCCCGTCATCATGGACTACGACATCGAGATCGGATTCTGATCCCGATGTGATCGTCCTTGCCCGTGGCCAGCCGAGGCTGCTCGCGGGTGCCGCCGCTTCCATGCGGCGGCGTGTTTCCGTTTCTGTCTCAGTCTTCCAGTGCCGCTTTCTGCAGCGCGAACACCTTCTCGATGCCCTGTCGGGCCATTACCAGCATGCTGTCTAGTTCGTCCTGGGCAAACGGTGCACCTTCGGCCGTGCCCTGAATCTCGATGAAGCCGCCCTGGTCGGTCATGATGACGTTCATGTCGGTTTCGGCGGAGGAGTCTTCCGGGTAGTCGAGGTCGGTCACCGGGGTGCCCTGGTAGATGCCGACGGAGAGAGCGGCCACCATCTGCTTCAGCGGCGAGGTTTTCAGTCGGCCTTCCTTCACCAGGTGGTTCAGGGCGTCGACCAGGGCAACGCAGCCGCCGGTGATGGCAGCGGTGCGGGTGCCGCCGTCCGCCTGGATGACGTCACAATCGATGGTGATGGTGTGCTCGCCCAGGGCCTTGAGGTCCACCGCTGCCCGCAGTGAGCGGCCAATCAGGCGCTGGATCTCAACCGTGCGGCCTCCCTGCTTGCCGCGGGCGGCTTCCCGGCCCATGCGGCTGCCGGTGGAGCGGGGCAGCATGCCGTATTCGGCGGTAATCCAGCCCTGACCCTCGCCCCGCAGGAACGGTGGTACCTTGTTCTCCACCGAGGCGGTGCAGATCACTTTGGTGTCGCCAAATTCCACCAGCACTGAGCCCTCGGCGTGACGGGTGTAGTGACGGGTGATTCGGATATCTCTCGGTTGTTCCGGCGTTCTTCCGCTGGGTCGCATAGTGATCCTGGGTCCTGCTTGAGGCCGGCTGACGAGCCGGCCGGAATGAATGAAGTGACCCACCAGTATAACATGGCGACAGGGGGCGGCGGCCAGGCTCGCCGGGAACCGTCGGCCCCTGCTACACTCGGCTTCGGAGAGTGCAGCCCCTCCCTTTGCCGGGGTTGCCCAAGCCAGACTCGGAGCCGCCATGATCAGAAGTATGACCGCCTTTTCCCGCCAGGACGCCCAGGGTGACTGGGGCTCACTGACCTGTGAGATCCGCGCCGTTAACCATCGCTATCTGGAACCCGGATTCCGGCTGCCGGATACCCTGCGGGAGCTGGAAAACCGGTTCCGTGAGCAGCTGCGTACCCGCCTGAAACGGGGCAAGGTGGAAGTGGGCATGCGCCTGCATCTGGCTGACAGCACCAGCCAGGAGCTGGTAATCAACCATGATCTTGCCGCCAGCGTTAACGAGGCTGCCAATCAGATCAATCGCATCCTGGACAATCCCGCCCACATCAATGCCCTGGATATTCTGCGCTGGCCCGGTGTGATGCAGGCCGCTGAACAGGATCTGGAGCCGGTCAAGGCCGAAGCGCTGGCGCTGTTTGAGCGGGCGGTGGCGGAGCTGATCGAGGCCCGTGAGCGGGAAGGTGAGCGGTTGCGGCCGCTGTTTGAGGACCGCCTGCAGCAGATGGCTTCCCGGGTCAGCGAGGTTCGTGAGCTGATGCCGGAACTGCTGGCCCAGCAGGAACAGAGCCTGAGGGAGCGATTCCAGAAGGCGAGCGTGGAGCTGGAGCCCGATCGGGTCAGTCAGGAAATGGTGATGCTGGCGCAGAAATCGGACGTGGCGGAAGAGCTTGATCGTCTTGAGGCGCACATCGACGAAGTCACCGACACCCTGGCCGGCGATGGCGCCGTTGGCCGGCGCCTGGACTTCCTGATGCAGGAGCTCAATCGTGAGGCCAATACCCTCAGCAGCAAATCGTTCGATGCCCGGGTGACCCGCGCGGCGGTGGATCTGAAGGTGCTGATCGAGCAGATGCGCGAGCAGGTGCAGAACCTGGAGTAGAGCGGCGGATGCGGCTCCGCGACGGAGCCCCTATAATGGCCGACTTTTCTCACACAACCGCGGAGTCCACCAGCCGATGAGCGAGCAGCAACAAGGCACCCTGTACGTCATATCTGCACCGTCCGGAGCGGGCAAGACCAGCCTGGTGGCGCAGATGCTCGAACGTGATCCGGTGTTGGGGGTATCGATCTCCCATACCACCCGGCCAATGCGCTCGGGTGAGCAGGATGGCGTCAACTACCACTTCGTGGGGCGCGAACAGTTCGAGGCGATGATCGAGCGGGATGAGTTCCTGGAGCACGCCGATGTGTTTGGCAACTACTACGGCACCTCCCAGCGCTGGGTGGCGGACACCCTGGCCCAGGGCCGTGACGTGATCCTTGAGATCGACTGGCAGGGTGCGGTGCAGGTACGGCGGCTGATGCCGGACTGTGTTGGTATCTTCATCCTGCCGCCGTCGCCGGAAGTGCTGCGGCAGCGGCTTACCGGGCGCGGCACCGACGCGGCTGAGGTGGTGGAGCGACGCCTGCGGGAGGCAGCGGAGGAGTGCCGTCATGCCCAGGAATTTGATTACCTGGTGGTGAATGATGACTTTGAGGTGGCGCTGTCGGACCTGCTCGCCATCGTGCGGGGCCAGCGCCTGCGGGTGGCCGCTCAGGAAGCCCGTCATGCCGGTTTGCTGGCCAGTCTGACGGCGAGACCGTAGGGATAGTCCGGTTCATCGCGCTGTATACAAAATGAACCAGTGGCGGTAGACTACGCGGTCTGCCGAAATGCGTGCCTTACGGGCACTGTTACCAAAAGAATTGCCGGGGAGTGTTATGGCTCGAGTTACCGTTGAAGATTGCCTGGATCACGTAGATAACCGCTTCCAACTGGTCATGGTGGCCAGCAAGCGTGCTCGCCAGATTGCCACCAAGGGCCACGAGCCGATGGTGCCGGAAGAGAATGACAAGCCGACGGTTCTGGCCCTGCGCGAGATTGCCGAAGGCAAAGTCAGCCCCGAGCTGCTCACCGAAGAAGAAGACGATTAAGAATCGTCGCCCCCCGCTGAATGGGGCATTGAAATTCGTCCTGACGGTTTTATAGTGTCAAGTAGGGGGCTTGCCCCCAACCGTTGATGGACCTCGAAAACCCGGATGGTCACATCCGGGTTTTTTGTCCAATGCCATGTCGAAGAGTTGGAGGGGCGGTGTCAGCAGAGCAGACGGTGGAAGGTCTTGCCAGGGAACTGAGCAGTTACTTGGACAGCAGTCGCGTCAATCAGGTGCGACGGGCGTATTATTACGCCGAACAGGCTCACGAAGGCCAGAAACGCCGCAGTGGTGAGCCCTACGTTACCCACCCGTTGGCGGTTGCCAGCATCCTCGCCGATCTCCGGCTGGACCATCAGAGTCTGATGGCGGCCATGCTCCATGATGTAATTGAAGACACCGGTATCCCCAAGGAAGCGCTGTCCGACCAGTTCGGAGAGTCGGTGGCAGACCTGGTGGACGGCGTCAGCAAGCTGACCCAGATCGAGTTCCGCTCCCGTGCCGAGGCCCAGGCCGAGAACTTCCAGAAGATGACCCTGGCGATGGCCCGGGACATCCGCGTTATCCTGGTCAAACTCGCCGACCGCCTGCACAACATGCGTACCCTGGGCCCGCTGCCCTTTGCCAAGCGCCAGCGCATCGCCACCGAAACTCTCGATATCTACGCCCCAATTGCCAATCGCCTGGGCATGCATTCGATCTGCACCGAGCTGGAAGATCTGGGTTTCTCCTCGCTCTATCCGATGCGCTCCCGTTACATCTCCAAGGCGGTGGCCAAGCTGCGGGGCAGCCACCAGGAAATCATCCAGGAGATCCGTGGTCGACTGGAGGAGAAACTGGCGGAGCGTGGTCTGCCCGGCCGCATCATGGGGCGGGAGAAGCACCTGAACAGCATCTATAACAAGATGAAGTTCAAGCAGAAGTCGTTCCACGAGATCATGGACGTCTATGCCTTTCGCATCATTACCGACACCGAAGACGACTGCTATCGCATCCTGGGGGCGGTCCACAGCCTCTACAAACCATTGCCGGGGCGTTTCAAGGACTACATCGCCATGCCCAAGGCCAATGGTTACCAGTCCCTGCACACCACGTTGTTTGGCATGCATGTGAACATTGAGATCCAGATCCGGACCGAGGAAATGGAGCACATTGCCAACAACGGGATTGCCGCCCACTGGATGTACAAGAACGACCAGTCCAACATCATCAGCGTAAACCAGAAGCGGGTGGACCGCTGGGTCAAGGGACTGATGGAGATGCGGGAACGGGCGGACGATTCGCTGGAGTTTATCGAACACGTCAAGGTGGATCTGTTCCCCGACGAGATCTACGTGTTCACCCCCAAAGGCAAGATCATGGAGCTGCCCAGTGGCGCCACGCCCATCGACTTTGCCTACGCCATCCATACCGATATCGGCAACGCCAGTGTGGCCTGTCGGATCAACCGCAATCTGGCCTCCCTGAGCCAGCCGCTGCAAAGCGGGCAGACCGTGGAAATCATCACCGCGCCAGGTGCCCGGCCAAACCCGGCCTGGCTTGGTTTTGTCGTCACCGGCAAAGCCCGCAGCAGCATCCGCCATGTGCTCAAGCACCAGAAGCGCACCGAATCCCTGGAACTGGGCAAAACCCTGTTGAAAAAATCCCTCAACGGCTTTGGCCAGAAGTTGGGAGACATCAATGATGCCCAGATAGAGGCGGTGGTGCGCCATAACCAGGTGCAGAGCTTTGATGACCTGCTCAGTGAGATCGGCCTCGGCAACCGCATGGCCTATCTGGTGGCTCGCCAGCTGGTCAGTGGCGCCGGCAGCGACAGTCAGGACACCGGCGCGGACCTGGAGCAGAGCGGTGATGGCTATCGCCGAGCCCCGGTCACCATTCGCGGTACTGAGGGCTTGCTGGTGCGCTTCGCCCAGTGCTGCAAACCCATCCCCGGTGACCCGGTGGTGGGGGTGATGGATTCCGGCAATGGCATGCTGATTCACTCCGATACCTGCGAGCGCTTGCCGGAAAGTGACGAAGCCCGCTCACGCCTGACCCATCTGAAGTGGGCCAAGGACATCACCGATGAGTTCTCGGTGGAGCTGCGGGTTGAGCTGGAGCGTCAGCGCGGTGTCATTGCCGAGGTGGCCAGCGCGGTGGCCAAGGCCGATGGCAACATTGAGCGCATCAACGTGGAAGAGCAGAATGCCCGTCTGGGCATCGTCAGCCTGGTGGTTCACGTCAATGGCCGTCGCCACCTGGCACGGGTGATGCGTCGAATCCGCAATATCCGGGCCGTTACCCACATCAGCCGGATTCGCCACTGACGCCGCCACCGTGGCCCCTTGTGGCGGTTCATGGTCGATCTTGACAGACTCGCTCCGAAGGGGCGAGGATGTTCGTTTTAGTGAAAAGGACCCTAGGTCATGACCAACAAATCGGTAATCCAGACAGAAAGTGCACCCCAGGCTATTGGTACCTACTCCCAGGCAGTAAAAGCCGGTGATACCGTGTACCTGTCAGGCCAGATTCCGCTGGTGCCGGAAACCATGGAAGTGGTGGCCGGGGATTTCGCCGCCAAGACCCGCCAGGTGTTCGAGAACCTGAAGGCCGTGTGTGAAGCGGCCGGTGGCAGTCTGCAGGACATCGTCAAACTCAATATCTACATGACCGACCTGAGCAACTTCGCCACCGTTAACGAAGTGATGGCGACCTACTTCCAGGAGCCGTACCCGGCCCGTGCCGCCATCGGTGTTGCTGCCCTGCCCAAGGGCGTGCCGGTGGAAATGGACGCGGTGATGGTCCTGAGCTGAGCTGACTCATGGCCCTGGCCCTTCCGCCAGGGCCGATGAATTCCCTTCTAACCGGCGTCGTCCGGCTTCTCCTGCGCAATCATCTCACCGTAACCCGCCCGAAAATCGGGGTATTGAAACCGGAACCCGGTGGACAGCAGTCGTTGGTTGCGACAGCGTTTACTTCCGGCCCGGCCGCCTGTGCGGGCATCATCGCCGGGAGTGCGACAGGGCACCTGGTCCTGAACCCAGCGCACCACTTCATCCAGTCGCACCGGCTCACAGTCACTGACCAGGTAGGTTGGGGCGACATCATTGCCGCTGAGCGCCAGCTCCAGCAGGTGCACTACCGCCCGGGCAGCGTCCTCTTCATGAATGCGGTTGCTGTAGGGGCCGGGTGAGCGTGGGTTCATACCGCCGTCCTGCACCGCGGTGAGAAAGCGGCGCCGGCTGGGGCCGTAGATGCCGCTCAGGCGTACTACCGTGGCCGGAATGCGGCTGTCGCGGGCCCGCTGCTCACCCTCGAGAATGCACTGGCCGCTGAAGCGCGCCGGCTCGGTGGCGCTGTCCTCGTCCACCCAGCTGTCGTCGTCCTGGTGGTACACGCTGGTGCTGCTGATGAAGATCAGGCGTTGGGGGCGTTGGCCGTCGAGTGCGTCCAACAGGTTGTTGAGGCCGGTCACGTAGGCGTCCCGATAGCCCTGGTCGCTGTACTGGCTGGGGGTCAGGCAGTAGATCACCGCATCCAGGTCTGACGGCAGAACCTGTCGCAGCTGTGTCGGCTGCAGCAGATCGGCGGCCACCGGCTCGACTCCGGCAGGTACCTTGTTGGCTTGACGGCGCAGCCCGAAGACGGTGGCGTCCCGGGCAAGCAACGTGGCGATACGACCGCCGAGGGCGCCACAACCGGCGACCAGGATACGGGGCTGGGAGGCTGTTTCTTCGATTGCCATAATCAATATCTATCCTTATGCTTGATCCAGAGAGCCTATGGATGATCCAGGCCGCCGAACCCTATTCTGATTGACCGGAGCGCACCATGACCCTCACCGAGTTGCGATACGTCGTTACCCTGGCCCGGGAAAAACATTTTGGCCGGGCGGCGGAGCGATGTCACGTCAGCCAGCCCACCTTGAGTGTCGCGGTGAAGAAGCTGGAAGAGGAACTCGGCGTTCCCCTGTTTGAGCGCAGCAAGAGCAGCATCCGGGTCACCGAGTCCGGCGAGCGGATCATCGAGCAGGCCCAGCGGGTGCTGGATCAGGTGGGGGTGATCCGCGACATGGCCCAGGACGGCAAGAACCAGCTCAACTCGCCGCTCAAGGTCGGAGCCATCTACACCATCGGCCCCTATCTGTTTCCCCATCTGTTGCCGGAGCTGCGTCGTGCTGCGCCGCAGATGCCGTTGTACATCGAAGAGGACTATACCGCCAACCTGCGCCAGAAACTGCGGCACTCGGAGTTGGACGCCATCATAGTGGCATTGCCATTCGATGAGCCGGAGGTGGTCACGCTGCCGTTGTACGACGAGCCGTTCGTGGTGCTGTTGCCGGCGGGGCACCCCTTGGCGGACGAAACGGAGCTGACAGCCGAACAGCTGTCGCGGGAGCAGCTGTTGCTGCTGGGACCGGGGCATTGCTTCCGGGACCAGGTGCTGGAGTCCTGCCCGCCACTGGTGGAAACCGTCACCAATCGCCCTCAGAGTGCCACACCGGCGCTGGTGACCGAGGGCAGCTCGCTGGAAACCATCCGTCACATGGTGGCGTCCGGATTGGGCATCACCGTCTTGCCGCTGTCTGCCGCTACGGCCATGCAGTACCGGGAGGACATCTTGGTGGTACGTCCGTTCGTGGCGCCGGTGCCCTACCGCACTGTGGCGCTGGCCTGGCGGGTGACCTTTCCGCGACCCAAAGCCATTGATGTGCTGCGGCTGGCTGCGGGGCAGTGCCGGGTGATGGAGAAGGCCCGGGACGAGACGCCGGCAGCGTCACTGAGCGCCTGAGGGTGATATGACCTCGCTGGAAGACCTGCCTGTCACAACCCTCAAGGGCGTCGGCGCAGCGCTGGCGGGCAAGCTTGCCAAACTGGGCATCCATAGCCTGCAGGACATGGTGTTCCACCTGCCGCACCGGTATGAGGATCGCACCCGGGTGCTGCCGATCGGCAGCCTGCGTATCGGTGATGTGGGTGTGGTGGAAGGGGAGGTCGCCAAGGCCGATCTGGTGATGGGGCGACGACGCAGCCTGCAGGTGACGCTGCGGGACGATTCCGGCTTCCTGGTGATGCGTTTCTTCCACTTCAACGCCGCCCAGAAAGCGCAACTGGCTGCCGGCACCCGGGTGCGCTGTTTTGGCGAGGTTCGTGCCGGCCGTGCCGGCTTTGAGTTCTACCACCCCGAGTACGAGATCAATCCTGCCCCCATGGCGTCTGAGGAAGACGCCTCGCTGACGCCAGTCTATCCTCTGACCGATGGTATCCAGCAGCCCCGGGTACGGGCGCTGTGCCGCCAGGCCCTGGCCTATCTCCAGCGCTACCCGATCCGGGAATTGCTGCCGGAGGCCGTGCTCGCCGACTACCAGTTACCGGACATTACCCGGGCGGTGATGCTGGTTCATGCACCGCCGGCAGACGCGGACGTGCCCCAGCTGCTGGCGGGCAAACACCCGGCCCAGCAGCGGCTGGTGATGGAGGAGTTGCTGGCGCACCAGCTCAGTCTGCTGCAGGTGCGGGAACAGATCCAGCAGCGGCAGTCGTTGCCGCTGTTGCCCCAGGGCGATCTGGTGCAGCGGTTTGTCGATGAACTGCCGTTTGAACTTACCCGTGCCCAGCGTCATGTCGTTGGCGACATCCGTCAGGACCTGAGCCAACCGCTGCCCATGTTGCGGTTGGTGCAGGGGGACGTTGGCTCGGGCAAGACCGTGGTGGCAGCGCTGGCGGCACTGCAGGCGATTGCCGCCGGTGGTCAGGTGGCGCTGATGGCGCCGACGGAAATCCTCGCCGAGCAGCACTACAATAGCTTTCAGCAATGGCTGGAACCACTGGGGCTGTCACTGGCGTGGGTCTCCGGCAAGGTCAAGGGCAAGGCGCGCCAGCGGGTGCTGGAGGCGCTCGCCAGCGGCGATGCCCAGATCGCCATTGGCACTCATGCGCTGTTCCAGAACGATGTGGCGTTCCAGCGTCTGGCACTGGTGATTGTGGACGAGCAGCACCGCTTTGGCGTTCACCAGCGCCTGGCCCTGCGGGATAAAGGGGTGGCCGGTGAGTTGGCACCGCACCAGTTGATCATGACCGCAACCCCGATTCCCCGGACCCTGGCGATGAGCGCCTACGCCGATCTGGACACGTCGGTGATCGATGAGCTGCCACCAGGCCGTAAACCCATCGACACCATCGTGATCCCCGACAGCCGCCGGGAAGACGTGATTGAGCGGGTGCGCAGTGCCTGCCGGGACGGCCGCCAGGCGTACTGGGTCTGCACCCTGATCGAAGAGTCTGAGGCACTGCAGTGCCAGGCCGCCGAGGCCACGGCGCAAGAGCTGCAGGCGCGACTGGTGGATCTCAAGGTGGGCTTGGTGCATGGTCGCCTGAAGGCGACGGAGAAGGCCGGGGTTATGGCGGCGTTCAAAGCCGGTGATCTCGACCTGCTGGTGGCCACCACCGTAATCGAGGTAGGGGTGGACGTTCCCAACGCATCACTGATCATCATAGAGAATCCTGAGCGCCTGGGGCTGGCTCAGTTGCACCAGTTGCGGGGCCGGGTGGGGCGCGGCCATGAGGCCAGCTTCTGCGTACTGCTGTACCACCCGCCACTGTCGACGAACGGCAAGGCCCGCCTGCAGGTGTTGCGGGACAGTCAGGACGGCTTTGTCATTGCCGAGAAAGACCTGGAAATCCGCGGTCCGGGGGAGGTCCTGGGGACCCGGCAGACCGGGCTGATGCAGTTCCGGCTGGCGGAATTTGAACGTGATAAAGGCTGGATCGAACCGATCCGCGAACTGGCGCCCGGCCTGATGGCGGATCGGGCCCGGGTAACGGCGCTGATTCGCCGTTGGCTCGGAGAGCGTATACGCTACGGAGACGTATAATTAATCAGAGGTTACTTAAAGCTATCAGGGGTGCCGACGTGGACGGCAACGCAACCGACCTGGATGCCCCTGACGGAACCAAAGCAACGTGGCTGGCGGTCAGTGTCCCGCCAGCACTGGAAACAGGGGAATACCATGGAATTACCCGTCGTTGTCCGTCAGGCCCTGGGGGACACCGCCAACAGCGTGGAGCTGCGTGATGCCACCAGCGCCAGCGCAGCGGACACCCTGCTGCGGATGGTGCTGCTGAGTGATGATCAGGGCAAGTTGCAGGTCATCTGTCGGCGTCAGGACATGATCGACATCGCCGCCCTCAACAGTCGCCTGCAGCGGTCGCTGCGGTTGCTGTCGGGCACTGAACTGGGTCGGCTGCGTGAGCGTACCGGGCTGCGGGAACTGCCAGCGCTGCCGTCACTGACCGGTTATCCCACGGTGGTGGACGAGGCCGTGGATACCCTCTCGGTGGTGGGGCTGGAGTTGCCCGAGCAGGGAGGCACCATTGTGCTCAGCGATGGCGATTTCCGCGAGCTGACGGCTGGCGCCCAGCGTTTGGGGTTTGCGGTCGATCCTGACACCATCAGCGTTAATCTGGACCGGCCCGAGGAAGACCAGGCTCAACTTCACACCGCCATCAAGCGCTTCACCGGCCTGCGTATCCAGCAGCGCCTCGATGACACCCTGGAACTGCCACCGCTGCCTGAGACCGCGCAACGCATTATTCACCTGCGGGTAAACCCCAACGCCATGATGGGCGACCTGGTGGACATTGTTGAAAGTGATCCCAGTCTGGCGGCACAGGTGGTGAGCTGGGCGTCGTCTTCCTTCTACGCCGCTACCGGCCAGGTGCGCTCGGTTCACGACGCGGTGTCGCGGGTACTGGGATTCGATCTGGTGATGAACCTGGCGGTGGGGCTGTCTCTGGGGCGGGCCCTGGATCAGCCCAAACTCAAACCGGAGGGCCAGGTGGATTACTGGCAACAGGCCATCTGGCAGGCCCAGTCCGCTGGGGTACTGGCCGGCATGATGCCACGAGGGCAGCGACCGGTGTTTGGTCTCGCGTATCTGTCCGGACTGCTGCACAACTTTGGTTATCTGGTGCTGGCCCATGTGTTCCCGCCCCACTTTCAGAAGCTGTGCCGTTCTCTGGAAGTGAATGGTCACATCGACTCTTCACTGATCGAGCATTACCTGCTGGGGGTCACCCGGGAGCAGATCGGCACCCAGCTGATGACCAACTGGGGCATGCCGGATGAAGTCACCCAGGCGATCCGGCAGCAGAAGAACCCCGACTTCCAGGGTGAGTATGACGTTTACCCGCGATTGCTGTGGCTGGGGCGTCAGCTACTGATCCAGCGGGGTATTGCCCTGGGTGCGGCGGAGACGGTGGATCGCGCCCACTTTCTGGCCCTGGGGCTGGATCAGGCTGAGGTGGAGGCCCAATTTGATGATCTGGTGGGTAACAAGGATGCGGTGATGGCCATCGCCGGCATGATGCAGGGCCACTGAGCGCCCGGGATGGAAAAAAGCCGGCCCCAAGAGGCCGGCAAGCTCACCCGCTTGTTGCAGATCACTCACGGTATCGTCGCATTCGATCAATCAAAGGAGATAGCAATACAGCGCCTGGGCATGGCAAACCCAAGAGGCCCCGCCGATTTGAAGCCGGGCCTGTCTTTTAATCTAGCCAAAAAAAGCTGCTGCGGGAGGGGGCGTCGGGTGAGACCGGGTTCAGGACCGGAGCGGGCTGTGCCGGGCGCTGACAAAGCCGCTGATTTACAACGCGAATTAAGCGGCCCGGCCTAATTGGTGCGGTTACAAACTGTTACAAAATGCCGGTCAAAACGTGTGCTGACGCAGCGCGGTGGCGGCCCGGCGGATGGCGTCGGCGTGCTGCTGCTCCACCGCAAAGCGTTCCTTGTCCATCTTGCGCACAAACTTCCGATCGGTGTCCTGGCGTGCCTGGTGCGTCGGCATATGGCTGATCTGGTCGTGCACCTCCTGAAACACCTGGTACGGCGGTTGGGTCAGCAGCTCCGGCGCCACCAGCTCCAGCAGTCCCTTGATCCGCAGGCACGCTTCCGAGTATTCCACCTGATCCTGCTCAATGGCCATGGCCAGCACCTGCAGGCTGTCGACAATGTTCTCCCGGCGCTGGGCATGGAACGCCGCCTGACTGCGTTCCCGAACCCGGGCTTGGCGCAGGATGCGCCACTGGCGAACGATAAACAGCACTAGCAGGACGCTGGCGATCAGACCGGCGACAATCAGACTCCACTGCAGCCATGCTGGCATGGTGTACAACTCCTGAGACGACCCGCGCCAGGGGGCGCGGAGGGTGATTGGTTCATGGTTCGCCGCACCGGTGAACCGTGACGGTCTGGCCGTTCAGTACCGAGGTGCCGCTGAGCGGGTCCACCTGGTCGTCGCCCAGCACGTCATTGATGCTGCAGCCGGCGTGGGCGGCGGCGACCGACTGACCGGTACCGGGCCGGTGATGTCCCCAGCCGTGGGGAATGGACACCACGCCGGGCATCAGATCTTCGGTGATTTCCACCGGAATCACAACCTCCCCGGCGCGGCCGCGAACCCGGGCCGATTGGCCCTGTTCCAGGCCTAGACTGGCGGCATCCCCGGGATGAATCTGCAGGGTACAGCGATCTTTACCCTTGACCAGGCGGTGGCTGTTGTGGAGCCAGGAGTTGTTGCTGCGCAGATGCCGTCGACCGATCAGTTGCAGACCCTCCCCCGGCTGGTCCCGGAGTCGGTCGTGCAGTCGCTCCAGATCTTTCAGATAGCGGCGGGGGGCGAGATTAATGCGGCCATCCCGGGTGAACAGCCGCTCAGGCAGGCTGGGTTGCAGTGGTCCCAGATCCACCCCGGAGGGGGCCTGTTGCAGGCTCGACAGTGACAGCCCCTTGGGCAGGGCCTGCCAGCGCCGGTTCAGCGGGCTCAATTCAGCCAGGGTGTGCAGCGGGTGGCGTTCGGGCAGCAGATCCAGCATCAGGTCGGTCAGCGGCTGACCCAGTGAGCGCAAGAGGCCGCCGCCATGGCCATAGGGGCCGCTGCGTAGCAGCAGGTCGAGGATCGGGTCGGGACCAAGCTGCTTGAAGGCGCGCCAGCCCAGTTCCTGGCGCCACCCCAGACGCCGGTCGTGTCGTCGCTGTTCCAGCCGGTGGGCCAGTTCCAGCAGTATCTGCCAGTCATGGCGGCTGTTGGCGTCAGCCTCGAACAGGGGTGGGCTGAACTTGCTGGTGTTGCGCACCGACAACAGGTTGAAGATCAGATCGTAATGACTGCGTTCCAGTGCCGAGGTCGGCGGCAGGATGACGTTGGCATGGCGGTTGGTTTCGTTGACGTAGTAGTCCACGGATACCATGAAATCCAGGCCCGCCAGCGCCTGTTCCAGGCGTTGGCCGTTGGGGCTCGACAGCACCGGGTTGCCCGCCAGGCAGACAAAGCCCCGGATCTGGCCATCACCGGGTGTCAGCATCTCCTCGGCCATGGTGCTGGCGGGAAACTCGCCGCCAAACTCCGGTAATCCCTGCACCCGACTGTGGCGTCGGCCAATGTGACCGGCCTGGCCCGCCATGGCGCCGAGCCCCACCAGATCCACCGCGGGCTGGGTAAACATCACCCCGCCGGGGACGTCGAGTTTGCCGGTCAGGATGTTAAGGAGGTGAATCAGCCAGGTGGCGACGCCGCCGTGTGCCTGGGTGCTGGTCCCCATGCGGCCGTAGAGAGCCGCCCTGGGGGTGGTCGCCAGCTGCCGGGCAAGCGCACGGATGTCGGCTGCGGCGATGCCGGTGTGAGCGTCGACCTGCTCCGGCGCGAAGGGCAGGGCGGCCAGCTCCACCAGATCCCGGTCCTTGAGCCAGGGCTCGATGTGCCCGGGGTTGACCAGGCCTTCGTCAAACAGGGTGTGCACCATCGCCATCAACATCAGGGCATCGCTGCCGGGACGGATGAAGTGGAAACGGTCGGCCACCGCCGCGGTTTCGGTGCGGCGTGGATCGATCACCACCAGCTCGCCTCCCCGGCTCTGCAGGGCCTTGATGCGATGACGGAATCCCGGCACCGACATCAGGCTGCCGTTGGAGGCCATCGGGTTGGCTCCCAGGCAGATCAGCAGGTCGGTGCGGTCGATGTCGGGGATCGGAAACAGCAGCTGGTGACCGAACAGCTCCAGATTCGCCAGCATGTGGGGCAGCTGATCATTGGAGGTGGCAGAGAACCGGTTGCGGGTGCCCAGTGCCTTGAGGAATGGCAGGTTGGCTACCAGGGCGCCGTGGTTGTGGACGTTGGGGTTGCCGAGATAGGCACCAACGGCATCGCGGCCATGAGCCTGCCGCACCCGGTCGAGTTGCTCCGCGACCAGATCCAGGGCCTCGTCCCAGGCCAGTGGTTGCCAGCCGTCGGCGGTTCGCCGGACTGGCTGGCGCAGCCGTTCGGGGTCGTTGTGGAGGTCTTGCAGGGCAATTGCCTTGGGGCAGATGTAGCCGCGGCTCAGCGGGTCCTGCGGGTCGCCCTGGATGCTGTCGATCTGGCCCTCACGGACCGTGATGGTGATGCCGCACATGGCTTCGCACAGGTGGCAGGTGCGGTGGTGGGTTCCGGTGTCCAAGTTGCTCTCCCTCTGGTTGCGCCCGGTTTGTTATTGGCAGGGCGTCAGAGAGCAGGTTAGCAGCATTCGCTGCGCTTGGAACCTCCCGCAGGGCCAGCCCGACCAGCACCGGGATAGGTGCCAGTCGGGCCTCAGCCTCAGGCGCCTGGGAAGGCGGTCCAGCCGTCGAGCCAGGAGGTGCGTGACAGCGGATTGAGAGCCCCCTGGAACACGGCGGATTCGTCAAAGAACTCGCTCTGGGGCGGCTTCACCGCCTGCATCTGGCGCATCTGGACCCGGGTCTCGAAGCTGGGCGCATACAGGTCGCGGGCGGTGCTGTGGAGTGCACCATCCATGCGGATGGTGTTGTTGAAGGCCGGGTTGCGCAGCCAGTCGTTCTCACTGAAGCCAAAATCGTCATCGTTGTCACCGGACTCGTCCGGCCCGCGACCAAGGCGACCGGTATTGGCCAGCAGGTTGTGACTGAAGGTGAGGGTTTCGGCGCTGGTGAGTGACAGCACTTCATCCCGGGTGTCCACGGCCTCAATAGCGTAGCTGTCGATGATCATGTTGTGGAAATGGCCGCCGCTGCCTTCACGCAGCACCATGCCGCGATGCTGTTTCTCGGACTGGCCTGCACCCACCAAGGTAACGTTGTAGAAGGTGGGCTCGGAGCGGGGGCGGGCACTGTGGTTGTTGCCGTTGTTGTCCCCCTCAAAGGCGTTGTCGCCGACGTCCGGGTGCTGCTGGATCACCGCGAACTGGACCCGGCCGGTCCAGCCCCAGTCCCAGTCGATGCTGTCGTCGCCGGCGCCGGAAATCACGATGTTCTTCAGATCCACGGTGCCGCCGAACATTTCGATGCCGTCGTCCAGGGCGCGGTGCACCTGAACGTTGCGGATGATGGTGCCGCTGCCGCAACCGCCCAGGGTGAGGCCGTTGAGCTCGTTGTCCTTGTAGACCTCGAAGCCGGCGTACTCAATGCGGGTGTACTCCACCAGGCCGCAGCTGCCGTTGGCATTGGTACCACCGAACTGACCGCGGCGGTCGCCTTCCGGTACCCCTTCAATGGAGGCGTTGGGCTGGTTGACGGGCGCGTCGCCGAGTAGGACTACGCCGCCCCAGTCGCCCCGGTGGCGCTTGCCTTCCGGTTGGCTGCTGGTGAACACGACGGGGGCTTCGGCCTGGCCGCGGGCGTACAGCCGGCTGTCCCGGGTCACGATCAGCGCGGAGCCGTTCTCGCCTTCAATGGTGACCCCGGGTTCGATGGTGAGGTTGGCACCATCGACAAACACGATCTTCTCGAGGATGTAGCGATTACCGCTTTCCCACACGGTGTTTTCGACGATGTCGTCACTGACCCGGATGGCGCGGTTTTCAAACGCCGTGAAGCCGGCGATGGCGGCCACCGCCACGCCGACCACCGGGATCAGGGTGGTGGAGCGGCGGCGGAGCCAGCTGCGATTGCTGTCCTGGTCCGTGTCACGATCGCCCTGTCCCAGTGCCGATGGGTTGCTGCGCGCCATCAGCGGCTCGCCATGGTCGGCGGCCTGGATCTCCCGCGCCAGTGCCTGCATCTCAGGCCCGCCGTGGCTCTCGACCCGTCGCAGTACATCGGCGCGGTAACCCGGCTCCCGCAGCAGTGAGTTGAGGTGGACAAACTCCACTCCCGGACAGGCGCCCTTGTCGATTCGGCGCTTCAGTTGCCACAGTTTCTCCACCAGCATTGAGGGTTGACCTGACATAACGACTACTCCCCTGTATCAGTAAGGGAGTGTTTTACCGATGGTTTATGAAGATCGTGTGAATGTGTGACGATTTTCTCATTCTGGCCGTCACCGGCCGTACAAAAGTCATCTGACTGCAATGTTGGTGTAGTCCAATGGCGCCGCCGAACTCACAGAGTCTTTGCTCTGATCTCGGGCGGCTTTGGCAGCCTCAGGTGTCACTATCGCAATCTATAACCGGAAACCTTCCAGAAGTCGTCAGCCGTTACGAACGTGCTCGACCATAGCGGGCTCCATTTGAGATGTTGCCGTCAGTCGCTATGGCCAGTAGGCTGCGAGAGTAGGGCGTTTTCAAACGTGTTCCGGGCGCACTCGTGCCCACGGTGACGTTCGGAGGTTCCATGCGCTATCGCCTCAATCCCAGCGGCAACTTTGGCAAGCAGTTGCAGCGCCTGATCCAGTCCATCAACGAAGACATCGCCGTTGCCCTTCTGCAGGCCTGCCGTGATCCCGAAACCGGTGTCCACCAGGCCCGCAAGAGCTGTAAGGAAATCCGTGCGCTGTTGCGGCTGCTGCGTCCCCAGATCGGGGTGGAAGCGTTTCGCCATCATCAGGCCCGTTATCGACACGTTGCCGGGGTGTTGTCCGGAAGCCGGGACGCCATGGTGATGGTCAATACCTGGCGTGCTTTGCAGGATGAGCGGCAGGGATTGCAGACCGACGGTTTTGATCGGGTCACCGCCATGCTGACCGAGCGTGCCCGGGAAGACCCGCTCACCAGCAAGGGGCAGGCGTTCTTCGTTGATCTGGCTCTGGAGATGGAGGCCCAGCGTTTTCTGGCCCGGGATTGGCAATTGCCCAGGCAGTTGGAGGATCTCAAACCCAACTTCAGGCGTCTCTATCGCAAAGCCCGTGATGCCGAACGCGGGGCGCTGGCCTCCGACGACATCGACGATTTTCACGACTTCCGCAAACGCAGCAAGGATCTGTTCTACAGCCTGCGAATCCTGATTCCACTCCATGACAAACGCTTCAAGAAGCAGGTGCAGGCCTTTGAGGCCATGACCGAAGTCCAGGGGCTGGCCAATGATCACGCCGTGCTGGCCGAATACCTGGAAACGCACCGGGAGTCCCTGGGGCTTGCAGCGGATGACGAACAGCGGCTAACTGCTGCGATACAGGATCGGCTGCAGGCGTTGCAGGCACAGGCTCACGAGTGGGCGAAAGCGCTGTTGAAGGATAAACCGGGGGTATTTGTTAAGCGTCTTTGAAAGGGAGGGGCACGACGTCAAGGCCTTGCCATTGGACATGCTTGGCCACCAGGAATGGAACTCGCGCGGTGTCGGTGCCGGGTTTTGGCGGTTGTCAAAGAAGGGCTCGTTGACACTTGGTTGACACCTAGAAGGCTAAAGCGGGGGAGGGGATGCGTAAGTCATTGATTGATGGTGGGCCCAGCTGGACTCGAACCAGCGACCAAGGGATTATGAGTCCCCTGCTCTAACCAACTGAGCTATAGGCCCTTTTCGTACTTTCGGGAGCTTCTCGGGAGGAGAAAGCGGGCGCCATTATACCGGTGCGGTGTGGCGCCCGCCACTGCTGTGGGGATTAACCGTTGCCCTGATCGTCAATAAAGCCGCGCAGGTGATCGGAGCGGGAAGGATGGCGCAGTTTGCGCAATGCCTTGGCCTCGATCTGACGAATCCGCTCACGGGTGACGTCGAACTGTTTGCCGACTTCTTCCAGGGTGTGGTCGGTGTTCATCTCGATACCGAAACGCATCCGCAGTACCTTGGATTCCCGGGCCGTCAGGCCGGACAGCACGGAGCGGGTCGCTTCCCGCAGGCCTTCGGCAGTGGCAGAATCCACCGGCGACAGCGCCTGGATGTCCTCGATGAAATCCCCCAGATGGGAATCTTCGTCGTCGCCGATCGGGGTTTCCATGGAGATCGGTTCCTTGGCGATCTTCAGCACCTTGCGGATCTTGTCTTCGGGCATGTCCATGCGCTCACCCAGCTCTTCCGGCGTGGGCTCGCGGCCCATCTCCTGCAGCATCTGACGGGAGATGCGGTTGAGCTTGTTGATGGTCTCGATCATGTGCACCGGAATACGGATGGTGCGGGCCTGGTCCGCGATGGAGCGGGTGATGGCCTGACGAATCCACCAGGTAGCGTAAGTGGAAAACTTATAGCCACGACGGTACTCGAACTTGTCCACCGCCTTCATCAGGCCGATGTTGCCTTCCTGGATCAGGTCCAGGAACTGCAGGCCGCGGTTGGTGTACTTCTTGGCGATGGAGATCACCAGACGCAGGTTGGCCTCGACCATTTCTTTCTTGGCACGGCGAGCCTTGGCTTCACCGATGGACACCCGGCGGTTGATTTCCTTGATGTCCGGAATCTCCAGATCCACTTCGCTCTGAACGTTATGGATGCGCTTCTGCAGACGCACGATCTCGTCAGCGCGCTCACCGAGGGCAGAGGCATAGCCCTTGCTGCTCTTGGCCAGGTCTTCGGCCCACTCCAGGTTGGTCTCGTTACCCGGGAACCATTTGATGAAGTCCTTGCGCGGCATACGACACTCGCGCACACAGATCTTCATGATGGCCCGCTCGTTCTCACGCACCATTTCGTTGGTGGAGCGAACCACGTTGACCAGTTCCTCGAACGCCTTGTTGGCCAGCTTGAACGGGGCAAATACCTCGCCCAGCTCATTCAGCGCCTGCTGGGTGGCCTTGTCGGAACGGCCCTTGTCGCTGAGCATAACCTCGGCGGCTTTCAGCTTCTCACGCAGGAGCTCGAAACGCAGGCGGGTTTCTTCCGGATCCGGACCACTTTCGGTTTCTTCCTCGTCGTCGCTGTCATCGTCGCTGTCCGAGGAAGAATCCGGCACATTGCTGGCGGTGTCGTCGGTGCCCATGAACGGCTCGGCGTCGTCCGGGTCGAGGAAGCCGGTGACGATGTCGCTGATGCGGCCTTCGTTCTCGATAATGCGCTCGTAAGCCTGCAGCACGGTGCCGGCGGTGCCCGGGAAATGGGCAACGGCGGCCATCACGTCGCGGATGCCTTCTTCGATGCGCTTGGCGATAACGATCTCGCCTTCCCGGGTCAGCAGCTCAACGGTACCCATTTCCCGCATGTACATACGGACAGGGTCGGTGGTGCGGCCAGCGTCAGTTTCAACAGCGGCGAGGGCGGCGGCGGCTTCGGCAGCTGCGGCTTCGTCGGCGGCGGAGTCGCCATCGGTCATGAGCAGGGTGTCCGCGTCCGGTGCTTCTTCGCAGACCTGGATGCCCATGTCATTGATCATGCGGATGATGTCTTCGACCTGATCGGGATCCGCTATGTCTTCCGGGAGGTGATCGTTCACCTCGGCGTAAGTCAGGTAACCTTGTTCCTTGCCTCGGGCAATGAGGTCTTTCAAACGTGATTTCTGCGAATTGCCTGACATAGACACCCTGTGAACTCGCTGGTAAAAGGAAAAAAGTTAAACAGCCATTATAGCTGTCGCGTGGTTTGTGTGCCACTGGATGGTTAGATGGTGATCAATACCGTTAGTTTCAAGGCCGCTGGTGGCAAAGCCCCGTGCCGCCGTGATCTCCAGTGTTCAAACCGTCGTTCTGTCGCCAGTTTGGGGCGGGCTGGCTTGACCCCGTTGCGCCAGGTTTCCCTGATGCGGTTTCCCCCGTTATCGCGCAGCCAGTTAGCCCGCCTCGTGACGGCTCAGCTGGCGCAGTTCCTGCCGCTCGGCATCGCTCAGGTCGGCGAGGCTGCGTTTCTCGTTCAGCAGCGCCGCCAGGCGTTGCTTGCGGGCCGCTTCCTGATCCGGTTGCAGCATCTCCCTGGCGACCGCCAGGGTCTGTTCCCGTTTGGGCACGTGTTCGATGCCGTCGAACAGGCCGAAAAAGCGCCCGTGGGCCTGGCTATCCAGGGCCAGGCGGCTGAGCAGCTGGCGTTGATCGCCGATCTGCTGCTGGTCAATCCAGCTGGCCAGCTGGCGGGCCTGGGGCAGCTGACGGTCGATCCGGGCCAGCTCCAGTACCTCGGTGGCCAGTTCCGGTGCTTCCACCAGAGCCAGGCACAGCAGGCTGTCCTTGTTCAGGCGCACGTCGATGCGCTCTTCCTGTATGCGGTCGCGGCGGTGACCAAATCGGCCAAACTTGCCACGACCACCGTCACCGCGCTGGTTGTTCTGCCAGTCGCGCTTGCCGCCACACAGTCTCAGCATTTCGTGCCACATGGCATCCCGCAGGGTGCAACGTGGCATCTTGTTCAGCAGCGGTTCCACCCGCGCCCGCAGTTCGCCGCGGTGCTCCGGGAGTGCCAGATCGAGTCCCTCGCTCTTGCGATTGAAGAGGTAGCGGGACAGCGGTGTGGCACCATCAATGCGCTGCTGGAACGCGTCCGGACCTTCCTTGCGCACCAGGGTGTCCGGATCTTCCCCCTGGGGCAGCATCAGAAACTGCAGATGGAGGCCATCCGCCAGCAGTTCCAGTGCGTTCTCCATGGCGCGATCGGCGGCACGGTGGCCGGCGGCGTCGCCATCAAAACAGAACACCAGGTGCCGGACCTGTCGCAGCAGCGCGGTCAGACTGTCCTGGTTGGTCGCCGTGCCCAGCGTGGCGACAGCGTAGTGAATGCCGTGCTGGGCCAGGGCGATGACGTCCATATAGCCTTCCACCACCAGCAAGCGGTCGAGCTGGCGGATGGCCTGACGGGCTTCGAAAAGACCGTAAATCTCCCGGCTCTTGTGGAAGACATCGGACTCGGGCGAATTGATGTACTTCGCCTTGTCGTCTCCCAGGGTCCGCCCGCCAAAGGCAACGGTGCGTCCGCGGCTGTTGCGGATCGGAAACATGATCCGGTTGCGGAACAGATCCCGGGGCCGGCCATAGCGGTCAGACACCGTGCCGGTTTCCATCAGCGGGCCCTTGAGGTCGGCCGCGGCCGCCTCAAACAGTGCGGTGCCGGTGCCCGGCGCAAAGCCGAGCTGGTAGCGCTCGGTTGTGGCGGCGTCGAGCCCCCGTTGTTGCAGGTAGTCCCGGGCGTAATTGCCCTGGGGGCTGCGCAGCGTGCCCTGATAGAACTGGCTGGCAAAATCCAGCGCGTCGGTTAGTGTCCTGGCCTGTTGCATCTCCTGGCGGGCCACTCGGTCGTAGGGCACTTCCAGTCCCTGGCGACGGGCCAGCTCTTCAACGGCGTCGGTAAATCCCAGACCGTCAAACTCGCGGATGAAACTGATGGCGTCCCCGTGGGCGCCACAGCCGAAGCAGTGATAGAAGCCCTTATCGGGGCGGACGTTGAACGACGGGGTCTTTTCGTCGTGAAAAGGGCAGCAGGCCTTATAGTTTCCGCCGGCCTTTTTCAGGGTGATGCGCGACCCGATCAGCTCCGCAAGGTCGATGCGGTCTAGCAGCTCTTCGACAAAGCGTTGCGGGATCAAGCCACTCATGGGAACTCCGGAGGCATAGGGCTGCGGTGATTGACGGCGGCCAAAGCCAAAAATGCCGTCGAAGCGGGGCCTCGACGGCATTCTGGAAGCGCAACCCGAAACCGATGGGTCGCGACTTGGAGCTTGCAGTCAAGCAAGCGCCGGGTACAACTCAGTACAGGCGCTCGAACTTGCGCTGTTCCCGCTGCAGCTTCTTGAGATGACGCTTGACGGCAGCGGCGGCCTTGCGCTTGCGAACGGCAGTCGGCTTCTCGTAGTGCTCGCGACGACGAACTTCCGACAGGATGCCTGCTTTTTCGCAGGAACGCTTGAAGCGACGCAGTGCTACGTCAAACGGCTCATTCTCTTTCACTTTAACAGCTGGCATTCGAAAATCACCTACCTATTATGGAATCGGTTTCAGTTTTAAAGGTGTGCAGACAGGTCCACTTGTACCTGCGGTGCAGTACACAGCGACTCGTTGCTCGCCAGCCCACTCCTGCACACCTTCCATTGTATCGCCTGGTAAGATTGAACAAAACTCGACCAGTGCGATTTTGGGGCGGCAATGATAGCGCTTTGATCACTCGATGGTCAATGGCCGCTGTGGAAAACTGCCGTCGGCCGGCGCCGTTCTGGTAGAATCCCGGGCTTCTGTTTCCCCCAACCAACGCAAGACGTGAGCGAGTTATGCTGATTCTGGGTATTGAGACCTCCTGCGACGAGACCGGTGTGGCGCTGTATGACAGCGAGCAGGGCCTGCTGGCCCATGCCCTGTTCAGCCAGGTGGACATGCATGCCGATTACGGCGGCGTGGTGCCGGAACTGGCCTCGCGGGACCATGTCCGCAAACTGCTGCCGCTATGCGATGAGGTGTTGGAGCGCGGTAGCCGCAAGCGGGCCGACCTTGACGGTATCGCCTACACCGCTGGGCCGGGCCTGGTGGGGGCGCTGATGGTGGGCGGCTCGGTGGCTCACGCCCTCGGTTTTGCACTGGGCGTGCCGGTGCTGGGGGTGCATCACATGGAAGGCCATCTGCTGGCGCCGATGCTGGAAGAACAGCCGCCGGCGTTCCCGTTTGTGGCCCTGCTGGTGTCCGGTGGCCACACCCAGCTGGTGCAGGTGGATGGCATCGGCCAGTACCGGTTGCTGGGGGAATCGGTGGACGACGCCGCCGGTGAGGCTTTTGACAAGGCCGCCAAGATGCTGGGGCTGGATTACCCGGGGGGACCGCGGGTGGCAGCCCTGGCGGAACAGGGACGGGATGGTCGCTATAAATTTCCGCGACCGATGACGGATCGCCCGGGGCTGGATTTCAGCTTCAGTGGTCTGAAGACCTTCACGCTGAATACGGTGACCGCGGCGGAACAGGCCGGCACCTTGGATGATCAGACCCGGGCGGACATTGCCCGTGCCTTTGAGACCGCCGTGGTGGACACTCTGGCAATCAAGTGTCGCCGGGCACTGCAGCAGACCGGCTGTCGGCGTCTGGTGATGGCCGGCGGCGTCAGTGCCAACCGGCGTCTGCGCTCGGCACTGGCGGAGATGGCGCAGAAGCTGCGGGCAGAGGTGTTCTACGCCCGGCCAGAGTTCTGCACCGACAACGGTGCGATGATCGCCTACGCCGGTTGTCAGCGTCTGCTGGCTGGCCAGCGTGATGGTGAGCGCATCGTTGCGGTGCCACGCTGGCCCATGGACCAGTTGCCTCCGCTGGAGGCCGAGTGCCTGGAGGGCCTGGCGCCCCAGCGCTAAGCCGTTGCCATGCTAAAATCTGGATTCCCGCCCCTGGGCCAGACGAATCAGGTTGTTGCGGTGGCGAACGACGATCAGCAGCGCCAGCAGGCCAAACAGGGGCAGGGTGTCCGGCTCAATCAGCGCACTGACCAGGGGACCGCACACCACGGCGACAATCGAGGCCAGTGCCGAGATGCGCCAGCGCCACATCACCACGCCCCACACCGCACTGATCAATAATGTGGTCAACGGTGCCAGCGCCAGCCCCGAGCCCAGCGCGGTGGCCACGCCCTTGCCGCCCTTGAAGCGAAAGTACAGCGGGATCATATGACCGGTGACCGCAAACAGCGCCACCATGGCCTGCGCCAGCAGTGACAGCCCGGCCTGATGGGCCAGCCACACCGGCAACCAGCCCTTGGCGGCATCCAGTACCAGTGTTGCCAGTGCCGGCGCCCAGCCGCCGGTGCGGTAGACGTTGGTGGCGCCGGGGTTGCCCGAGCCCTGGGCGCGGGTGTCCGGCAGTCCCCATGCCTGGCAGACCGGTACCGCAAACAGCACCGAGCCCAGCAAATAGGCCAGGGCACAGAACAGGGTGGTCAGCAATGGCTCGTTGATCGCGATCATGGGAGTAGGACGGGCACCACTCAAGTGTGCGAAAATCCCCGCGCTGGCGCGAGCGGGCAGTCGGTCCTACAGTATCGAGTTGCCCCGGGCGGTTCAATTAGCTATCGGTCGCAAGGCCGGCCTGGCAGGCAGAAGCGGTAAGAGAGGTAGTCTCTGGTGACGGATTTGGTGTTGATAGAAGGGCTCGCGGTGGACGCCGTGATCGGTGTGTACGACTGGGAGCGGGAAATCACCCAGAACCTGTTGGTGGATCTGGAGATGGCCTGGGACAACCGTCGACCGGCGGCCAGTGACGACGTTGAGCTGGCGCTGGACTATGCCGATGTCAGTTCCCGGGTGAGCGGGTTTCTGCAACGGCGACAGTCCCAGCTGCTGGAAACCGCCGCCGAGGAACTGGCCGCTGACCTGCGGCAACACTACGGTATTGCCTGGCTGGCGCTGACCCTGCGCAAACCCGGCGCGGTGCCGCAGGCACGGTCGGTCGGTGTGCGTATTGAGCGGGGACAGAAGCCGTGACGGGGGCGGTGGAGGTGCTGGTCAGCATTGGCAGCAACGTCGATCGGGAACGCTACGTCTCCGCAGCGCTGGATGCCCTCAGCGAGGCCTTTGGCGAACTGCGGATCTCGTCGGTCTATGAGAGTGAGGCGGTGGGCTTCAATGGCTCGCCGTTCTTCAACCTGGTGGTCGCTCTTTACACCGATGATCCGGTGGCCACCCTGTCACGACGATTCAAGCAGATTGAAGCGGACAACGGCCGCCGTCGTGACGCCCCCAAGTTCAGCGCCCGCACCCTGGATCTGGACATCCTCACCTACGGTGACGCCGCCGGTATCATCGATGGCGTGGAACTGCCCCGGGGGGAAATCCTCCACAACGCCTTTGTGCTGTGGCCGATGGCGGAAATTGCCCCGGAGCAGGCGCACCCGCTGAATGGACAGACCTACCAGGCGTTATGGCAGGCCTACGACCGTGACCAGAAGCTCTGGGTGGTGCCGTTCCAGTGGCGGGGGCAGACCATTTCACCCCGGCCCTGAGGCCATTTGGGGCGTCCTGCTTTATTCATTCGGCGGTAGGTCAGCGAATGAGCCGGAGGGGCGCTAGCGCTCGTGGTGGTGACGGGAACGGAACAGCGCAATCAGCCCGTCGGTCGAGCTGTCTGAACTGCCAGGCAGCGGTGACGGGCTTTGCAGGCGTTGCAGGATGTCGGCGCCCAACTGCTTGCCCAACTCCACGCCCCACTGATCAAACGAATCCAGATCCCAGATCACGCCCTGAGCGTAGGTCTTGTGCTCGTAGAGTGCGATCAACGCGCCCACGATCCTGGGGGTGGCGCGCTCAAACAACAGGGTGTTGGTGGGTTTGTTGCCCGGAATGACCTTGTGGCGAGCCAACCGGTCCACCTCTTCCGGTGGCAGGCCCTGCTGCTCCAGCTCGGTGCGGGCTTCCGCTTCGGTTTTGCCCTGCATCAGCGCCTGGGTCTGGCTCAGGCAGTTGGCGAACAGGATGGCGTGGTGGCTGGCCACCGGGTTGTGGGTCTGCAGGGGGATGATGAAGTCCGCCGGCGACAGCCGGGTGCCCTGGTGCAGCAACTGGTGATAGGCGTGCTGACCATTGGCGCCGGCGCCGCCCCAGATGATGGGGCCGGTGTCATAGTCCACCGGGTCGCCGTGCTGGGTCACGCACTTGCCGTTACTCTCCATATCCAGTTGCTGCAGGTGGGCCGGCAGCCCCCGCAGGTAGTGATCGTAGGGGAGGATGGCGTGGGCATCGGCGCCCCAGAAATTGCCGTACCAGATGCCTAACAACGCCTGGATCACCGGCAGGTTGCGCTCCAGTGGCGCAGTGCGGAAATGCTGGTCCATGGTGTGGGCGCCAGACAACAGGGAGCGGAAGTTCTCCATGCCGATGGTCAGTGCGGTTGGCAAACCGATGGCGGACCACAGCGAGTAGCGGCCTCCCACCCAGTCCCACATCGGGAAGATGTTCTCTTCGGCGATGCCGAAATCAATCGCGGCCTCGGGCTTGGCGGTCACCGCCACAAAGTGCTTGCTGATGTGCTCCTCACGGCCGCCGTTGTGGAGGAACCATTCCCTGGCCACCTTGGTGTTTTCCAGCGTTTCCTGGGTACGGAAGGACTTGGACTGGATCAGGAACAGGGTGGTTTCGGGGTTGATGTAACGCAGCACCTCGGTGATGTGGCTGCCGTCAATGTTGGCGACGTAGTGGCAGTTGAGGTGGCCGTGCCAATATGGCTTGAGCGCCGCCGATACCAACTTGGGGCCGAGAAACGAGCCGCCGATGCCAATGCTGACCACGTCGGTAAAGGGCTTGTTGGAGAACCCGCGCCACTGGGTGCTGCGGATACGCCAGACAAATTCCTCCATACGCGCCAGGGTGCTGCGCACCTCGGGCATGATGTCCTGGCCGTCCACCTGAATGGCTTCGTCGCTGAGGTTGCGAAGCGCCACGTGCAGGGCTGGTCGCTGCTCGCTGAGGTTGACGGTGTCGCCCTGGAACAGCGCTTCAATCCGCTCCGGCAGCTGACAGCGCCGGGCCAGCGCCATCAGCAGCGCCAGGGTGTCGTCGGTGATCAGGTTCTTGGAGTAATCCAGCGACAGCCCGGCGGCTTCGGTAAAGTAGCGCCGGAACCGGTCCCGGTCGAGGGCGAACAGCTCCCGCATGTGCACCGACTGCATCTCACCCTGATGCTTGCGCAGGGCTTGCCATTCTTCAAGTTCGGTCAGGCGTTTGCGGGCCTCGGCCATGGTCGGGTTCCTTGTCGGGAGCTGGGTGTCAGGCGCGCTGGATGGACAGGTTGTCGATCAGGCGGGTAGTGCCCAGAAACGCTGCCGCCAGGATCGTCAGGTCCCGCTCGCCGGAACGGGGTGGTTTCAGGCTCAGGCTGCTGACGATGTTCACGTACTCCGGGCGAAAGCCCAGCCGCTTGAGTTCGTCCATGGCGTCCTGTTCCAGTCCGGGGATGGCGTCGTCGTCTGCGTTGGCCAGCTTGCCCGCGGTGTCCTGAAGCACCCGTTGCAGGCCCGGGGCGCGCTGGCGGTCTTCCTCGCTGAGGTAGCCATTGCGGGAGCTGAGTGCCAGGCCATCCTCATCGCGGACGGTGGGCGCGCCGATGACTTCCACCGGCAACATCAGGTCCCGCACCAGCTTGCGAATCACCGCCAGCTGCTGGAAATCCTTCTCGCCAAACACCGCAATGTCCGGCTGGACCATGTTGAACAGCATGGTCACCACGGTGGCGACGCCCTCAAAATGGCCCGGACGTCCAGCGCCGCAATGGCCTTCGCTGACACCCGGTACCACCACCTGGGTCTGCTGGACCAGGCCTTCAGGGTAGATCTCGCTGACCGGCGGGGCGAACACCAGGGTGTTGCCACTGGCGTCGAGTTTGTCCTGATCGGCCCGCAGGGTGCGGGGGTAGCTGTCCAGATCCTCGTTGGCACCGAACTGCATCGGGTTGACGAAGATGCTGGTAACCACCACATCGGCGGCATCCAGGGCTTTGGTTACCAGTGACAGGTGACCGTCGTGCAGATTGCCCATGGTGGGTACCAGACCAATACGTTTGCCCTGGGCCCGGTAGCTTTGCAGGATGGTTCGCAGTTCCTTGACCTTGTGTACGGTTCTCATGCCTGGAAACTGTGCTCCTCAGCGGGGAATTGACGGTGTCGCACGGCGTCGACGTACGCCTTGATAGCGTCCTGGACGGAATCTGATTCCGCCAGGAAGTTTTTCACGAACCGCGGCGGCCGTCCCGGAGTCAGGCCCAGCATGTCGTGAACCACCAGTACCTGACCATCGGTG
The DNA here is from genome assembly GCF_020546665.1 of Marinobacter sp. CA1. Lineage (NCBI taxonomy): Bacteria > Pseudomonadati > Pseudomonadota > Gammaproteobacteria > Pseudomonadales > Marinobacteraceae > Marinobacter > Marinobacter sp. CA1. Next base: position 4,001,285 of record NZ_CP071785.1, on the reverse strand, counting down.
TCAGCGCCGGCACCAATGCCGATCACCGGGGCCTTGACTGCCTGGGTGATGCGGGCAGCCAGGGGCGCCGGCACGCATTCCAGCAGGATGACATCGGCGCCGGCCCGCTCCAGCAGGCAGGCGTGCTCGATCATCTGCTCGGCGTGGTGTTCATCGCGCCCCTGCACCTTGTAGCCACCAAACTTGTTGACGAACTGGGGCGTTAGACCCAGGTGAGCGCACACCGGAATGCCGCGTTGGCTCAGGGCGGTGATGGTGTCGGTCATCCAGTCGGTGCCTTCCAGTTTGACCATCTGGGCACCGGCCCGCATCAGTTCGGCAGCGTTATTGAGTGCCTGCTCAGTGGTACCGTAGGACATGAAGGGCATATCGGCCATCACCAGGGCGCCCTGATTGCCCTTGGCCACAGCCCGGGTGTGGTAGACCATCTGTTCCATGGTTACCGGCAGCGTGCTGTCATGGCCCTGCAGCACCATGCCCAGGGAGTCACCAATGAGGATGACATCCACGCCGGCTGAGCTGACGGTGTGGGCAAAGGTGGCGTCGTAGGAGGTCAGAACGGCAAAGGCTTCGCCTTTCTGTTTGTACTCTCGCAGGGTATTGATGGTCACAGCCATAGGAATCTTGCCTTCTGTAGACTGGGTCAAGACGTGGGCCGGCGGCCGCCGGCGCAATTAAACGACAAGGGTATCCCCGGCAACCGCGGGAGGCAAGCGGGCCCCCGGTGCGGGATCAAGCCGGTGTGGGGGCCTCGCCGGTGGGTGGCTCCAGCCGTTGCAGGCCGTTGTCGGCACAGCGATGTCGCAGCTCGGCCAGGGGGCGGCCATCGGGTAGCCGAAGATCGGGGGAGAGATCCAGCAGCGGCTGGAGTGCAAAGTCCCGGTTTGCCAGTTCCCGGTGCGGTACCGTCAGCCTTGGATCGTCGATGGTCTGGTTGCCGAACAACAGCAGGTCGAGATCCAGGGTGCGGGGGCCCCAGTGCCGCAGGCGGACGCGACCCTGGTTCTGTTCGATGGCCTGGAGTTCGTCCAGCAGCGCCAACGGCGACAGCTTGGTGCGCAGGTGCACCGCGCCATTGACGAAGTCCGGCTGGTCCTGGGGGCCGACCGGTCGGCTGCGGTAGAACGGTGACTGTGCCACCAGCGCCGAATCCGGCAGGCAGGCCAGCGCGCTGATGGCGCTGGCCAGTTGCGCCAGGGGATCGGCGAGGTTACTGCCGAGGCCGATAAAGGCGTCGGTGGTCATGCACTGGGCTTCCGGTTGGCGGGCTTGCGCCGCCGCCGCTTGGGACGGCCTCCGCCACTGCCGAGATCGCTGAGCATGCGCTCGCGGCCGCGCTCGTCGGTGGCCTGGAACTCGGTCCACCATTGGCCCAGGCCGGCTTCGATCTCACCGGCGCTCTCGCGCACCAGCAGGAAGTCGTAGGCGGCGCGGAAGCGGGGGTGCTCCATGGTGATGAGGGCACGTTTGCCGTGGCGGCGCGGCAGTCGCATCTGCATTTCCCAGATTTCCTTCATCGGGCCGGAGAAGCGTTTGGGGATCGAGGTGGCCTGAATCTGGCGTCCCATCACCTTGCCCATGGCCTGATGCAGTGCCGGCTGGACCGGTTCGCCATGGTCCTGACGCCGACGCCATTCCTGTTGCAGCGCCGGCCACAGCATGGCGGCGTACAGGAAATAGGGGGTGACCGACTTGCCTTTGCGGATACGGGCATCGGTGTTGCGCAGGGCCTGGCGGATCAGTTCGTCGGATTCGCCGGCCTCAATGGCGCGTACCGTGTCCGGGAACAGCGGTGCCAGCAGGCCATAATCCTGCAGCAGCTCGTAGGTGCGCTCGCCGTGGCCGGCGGAAAACAGCTTGAGCACTTCGTCAAACAGCCGGGCGGCGGGAATGTGTTCCAGCAGCGGGGCCAGTTCGCGAATCGGCGCTTCGGTGTCCGGCTCGATGGTGAAATCGAGTTTGGCGGCGAAGCGGATGGCCCGCAGCATCCGTACCGGGTCTTCCCGGTAACGGGTTTCCGGATCGCCGATCAGGCGAATCTCGCGGTTGTTGAGGTCGTTCACGCCACCGGCGAAATCGATGACGGTGAAGTCACGGATGCAGTAGTACAGCGCGTTGATGGTGAAGTCGCGTCGCAGAGCGTCCTCTTCCATATTGCCGTAGACGTTGTCCCGCAGCAGCTGGCCGTGCTCGTTGGTCTGGCGGTGGTCGCTGTCGTCCTGGTCGGCTTCCTGGGCGTTGCCGCGGAACGTGGTGACCTCGATCACCTCACGCCCAAACAGCACGTGGACGATGCGGAAGCGACGACCAATCAGCCGGGAGTTGCGGAACAGCTCGTGCACCTCTTCCGGTGTGGCGTTGGTGGCGATGTCGAAATCCTTGGGCTGGCCGTCCAGCAGGATATCGCGCACGCCGCCGCCCACCAGGTAGGCCTCGTAACCGGCCTTGTTCAGGCGGTTGAGCACTTTCTTGGCCGGTTCGCTGATCATGGAGCGGGAGACGTTGTGCTCGTCCCGGGGGATATCCCGACGCTCCAGCTTGCGGGTTTTTTTGCTGTTATTGCCAAGCAGGCGGGACAGGCTGGTCTTTACTTTATTAAGCATTGAATTCCGTCATTGCGTTACGCAAAAACGAGAGTTTAACGGTTTGGCGAGGATTTGCACACGGCTGGAGGGGAATGGGGGGCTGGCTGGCGTTTGTTGGTGCTCCAGATAACCAAAAGGCGGGCCGCTGTCGCGAACCCGCCTCCGAAGAATAGACGATCTGCATTGTTTTTGTTTTTGCCGGGCTTCTTCTTTGTGTTCTTGCCCCATCATAGGCCCCTACGGTCAGGGGCAAGCAAGGCAAACGGAACGCTTTGAATACATAGAGTGGACAGAAACTCGCTGTAAGATTGAAGCAGATATAGCGGCGCCTGGAGGACGATTCTTCTCTACATCTACAACTCACACGAGCCATGGGACCACTAAAAAGCAAAGTACCCAAAACACTCAGTTCGCTTGCGCTCTATTCTTGTTTTTGTTGCTGAGCGCTTCGTGCAGCTTTTTGTTTTTGTTTTGGCGCTGCCAGTCACCATTGTTTTTGTTGTTGTGCACCATAGAGATTGCACTGCGTGTGCCAGTTTTTAAAAAGCCTTTGTTAACAGTGGGTTAATATTTTGTAGTCTTTGGTGTTGGTGAATTATTAGACTAAAGTGTTACTCGAAGCCGGGTTCTTATACACCTTCCTGTTCCTTGCGGTAACACCGGGTAACACTGTTACCGCAGCGTTACACCCGTTGGGGATAACCGCGCTTTTGGCGGTTGTCCTCAAATCGCGCCGAGACGATTCGGCGTTGGTTGGGGGCTTCAAGGTGAAGGCGGAGAGGGGGGGAGTTGTGCCAAGGGGCTGGGCGACCGGGAAGTGGCCGCCCGAGGGGCTGGGAGTTAACCAGAGGCTCTCTAGTGTCCCTTAACAAAAGTTCGTCTTATTATTGATTTTGTCGGATAGCCGAGCGATTGACGCAATGATTTGATCGGCTGTTTTACGCCAGACAAACGGCTTGGGATTGTCGTTGTAGGTCGCAAGATAGTCTTTAATTGACGCTTCCAACTCGCGAGTACTGCGATGCGAGTTGCGCTTGATCCACCGCTCCGAGATCAGGGCAAAGAATCGTTCCACTAAGTTGACCCACGACGCCGAGGTTGGCGTGAAATGAACGTGGTATCTGGGTCTGGCAGCAAACCAGGCTCGCACCTTTTCGGTCTTATGAGTCCCGTAGTTGTCCATGACCAAGTGAATATCCAGATTCTCTGGAACCTCCCGGTCGATCTCATTCAAAAAGGCCAGAAACTCTTTGGCACGGTGTCGCCTATGAAGACGTCCGATAACCTCACCGGTGGCTACATCCAAGGCGGCAAACAGGGTGGTGGTGCCGTGACGAACGTAATCGTGCGTCCGAGTCTCTGAATAGCCAAACGACAGGGGGAGCGCCGGTTGGGTCCGGTTCAGCGCCTGTATCTGGCTTTTCTCATCCACGCACAGCACCAGAGCCCGGTCAGGCGGATTCATATACAACCCAACAATGTCGTGGACCTTGGCGACGAAGTGCGGGTCGGTTGAGAGCTTAAACGTCTCCAGGCGGTGAGGCTTCAGACCAAATGCCCGCCAGATTCGACTGATCGCCATGGCATTGAGGCCCGTTTCCTTGGCCATCAAGGTTGTCGACCAATGGGTCGCCTCCTTGGGCTTGGACTGTAGCGTTTTGTTGATGACCTCCGTGACCTTATCGTCATCAATACTGCGGGGCCGACCACTCCTGGGGGCATCGGTCAGCCCGGCCACCCGGAACTGCTCAAACCGCTTGCGCCACTTGCTGACCGTTTCGGCCGTCACGCCTACTCGCTCTCCGATCACTCGCCCGGGAAAACCCTCGGTGCTCAACAGGATCATTCGTGCTCGTTGTTGCTCAGCCGCAGGCATCTGCCGGCGACGAACCCACGAATTGAGCTCATCGCGTTCTTCGTCTGTAATAATCAAAGGGGTGACCGGTCGTCCCATTGCAGTAGCTCCCTCAATGCTTTCTGCAATTATAAACTTTAACCGCAAAAATTCGACGAACTTTTGTTAAGGGGCACTAGTTGCTTTTCTTGCGGGGGATGCCCAGGCGTTGGCGACGTTCCCACAGTGATTTGCGGCTGATGCCCAGTTTCTGAGCCAGTTCGGTCTCGCTCATGCGGTCCTGGTTCTCCAGTACGAAATGCTGGAAGTAGTCCTCCAGCGACAGATCGTTGGAGCCGTCGTTGTCCTGGGCCTGCTCGTTGTTGCCTTCCACCAGGCTCTCGGGGATGTTGACGTCTTCGCCTTCGGTCTCCAGGTCGAGCATGGCGGGGGAGATCAGGTCGCCATCCACCAGGATGCACGCCCGTTCGATGGCGTTTTCAAGTTCCCGCACGTTTCCGGGCCAGCGATGGCGCTGTAGCAGACGCATGGCTTCCGGGCTGAGGTTGAGGTTGGGGTTGCCCAATCTCTCGCTCTGGCGCTTGAGGAACTTGCGGGCCAGTCCAAGTACATCGGCCTGGCGCTCCCGCAGCGGTGGGATGCGAATCTGCACCACGTTCAGCCGATAATAGAGGTCTTCCCGGAATTCACCGGTGCGGGTCATCGCCTTGAGGTTGCGATGGGTGGCCGCAATCATGCGGACATTGACCTTGCGGCTCTGGGTGGAGCCGACCTTGCGAATCTCGCTCTCCTGCAACACCCGCAGCAAGCGGGCCTGGGCCTCGGCGGGCAGTTCGCCAATTTCGTCGAGGAACAGGCTGCCACCGTCCGCCGCCTCGATCAGCCCGGTGCGGGCAGACACCGCCCCGGTGAAGGCGCCCTTTTCGTGACCGAACAGCTCCGATTCAATCAGGCTTTCGGGAATGGCGGCGCAGTTGACCGAAATCAGCGGTTTTGACGCCCGGGGGCTGAGCAGGTGCAGGGCGCGGGCGGCCAGCTCCTTACCGGTACCGGATTCGCCATTCACCAGCACCGTGGTTTCGGTGGGCGCGACTTTGCGGATCAGGCGGAAGACCTGCTGCATGGCATCGCACTCGCCGTACATGATGCTGGAGGGGTCGTCCTCCGAGGCACCGGGTACCGGGGCGTCGTCGGCTTCCGTCTCGGCTGGAGCCTGGCGACGCTGGCTGAGGATGGCTTCCACAGCGGCCAGCATTTCATCGTGATCAAAAGGTTTGGCAATGTACTCCACCGCCCCCAGCTTCATCGAATCCACCGCGGAGCGCAGGCTGGCGTAGCTGGTCATGATCAGCACCGGCACGCTGGGGGCGCGATTGATCAGCTCGGTGCCGGGGGCGCCTGGCAGTCGCAGGTCGGAAATGATCAGATCAAACTGCTGCAGATTGTTGTCGCGCTCGGCTTCGTCCACCGAGCCGGCGTCAGCGACATCGTAGCCGGCATGCAGCAGCAGCTTGCGCAGCGCCGAGCGGATGATCTCTTCGTCTTCAACAATCAGGATACGGGGCATATCAGTTTTTTGACCTTTCGTTCCGGCTCGTCGGGGCGGTGTCGTTCTCGGCGTCGGCCTCGTAGGCGGGCAGTCTCAGGCGCACACAGGTGCCCCTCTCATCGGCGACGGGACTGTCGACCTGAATGTTGCCGTAGTGTTCTTCCACGATGCTGTACACCAGAGACAGTCCCAGGCCGGTTCCCTGGTTCGGGCCCTTGGTGGTGTAAAAGGGTTCGAAGATGTGATCCAGTTGATCCGCCGGAATACCGCTCCCTTCATCAGTGACCTCGATGATAGCGGAGTAGCCTTCCAGGTTTCCACCAATGCGGATGGTGCCGCCTTCCGGCGAGGCATCGCGGGCATTGGCCAGCAGGTTGACGAACACCTGCACCAGCCGCTGTTCATCCCCCAGCACCACCAGGTCGTCCGGGCAGTCGTTGAGGTAGCGGATGCCGCGCCCCTTGTCGCTGAGGGACAGCAGGTTGATGGACTCCTCCACGCAGCGGCGAATAACCGCCGGTTCGTATCGATTGGCCTGGGCGTGGTTGCCGGTACGGGCAAAGTTCATCAGTGACTGCAGGATGGTGGATATACGCCGGGTCTGTTGCTGGATCTGGTCGGCGGTGTGGAGAATATCCGGATCGTCGGTTTCCAGCTTCAGGTTCTGCGCCAGCGACGAGATGCCGGTAACCGGGTTGCCTACCTCGTGGGCGACACCGGCCGCCAGTCGTCCCACCGACGCCAGCCGTTCGCTGTGCATCAGCTCATCTTCCAGCAGTCGGGTCTCGGTCTGGTCTTCCACCAGGATGATGCTGCCGCCTTCGGGGTGATCGGGGCCGCTGAGGGCGGCACGGTGCAGGTTCAGCCAGTGGGGACGGCCGCGCAGATCCAGGCGGTGCTTGTAGCGGTGCAGGTCCGGGCCGTTGACGAAATCTTCCAGCAGGGTGTACCAGTGCTCTGGCAGCGCCAGCAGGCGCCCACCGACCACGTCGTCGGCGGCGATGCCGGTAAGTTGTTCCATGGCGTGGTTCCACATCAGCACCTCGCCGTCGTCACCCACTGAGCAGGCCGGAATGGGCAGGTTCTGCAGGGTCTGGCGATAGTGGCGGCGGAGATTGTCCAGCTCGGCGGCAAGCCCGGTTAGCTGGCTCTGGTAGTCGCCCAACGCTCGTTCCATATAGTGGATGTCCTGAGGGCCGCCATCGCTGGCCAGGGGCTTGAAGCCCAGACTGCGTTTGACCAGATCCCGGGACACCGTCGGCCCCAGCAGGCCGGACAGGTTGACCTCGATCTGGTCCCGCAGCCGCCGTAGCTGGTAGGGCCGGTATTCCACCGCGGGCAGTTTGAGCTGACTGATGGCGCGATCCACCTCGCGCTGGGCCACGTCCGACCCTAATGGCTCGGTCAGCTGCTGGACAAACTCCGTGGATGAGCCGGCCAGCAGCTCCCGCCGTTGTGGCCGTGACAGCGCGCCCCAGGAGCAGGCCTGGGCGGCGCTGGTCTCTTCGCTGTTGGGACGGGTGAGCATGGACACCAGGGCAAAGGTGGTGATGTTCAGGGTCAGGCTGAGGAAGATGAAGATATGCCAGTTGCTGTAGTCCGGCACCAGCGGTGCTCCCAGCTCGGCGAGGGGATTGGCGGCGTTGGAGAACGGCAGCACCAGCGTCAGCCCCCACACCGTCATGCCCACCAGCAGTCCGGCGATCAGCCCGCGGCGGTTGCCCTCCGGCCAGTAGATCACCCCCAGCGCGCCCGGCAGCAACTGCAGTACCCCGGACAACGACAGCATGCCGAGGATCGCCAGATCCAGGTTCTTGCCGAGGGTTTCGTGGAACAGCAGGGCTGTGAGAATGATCAGCCCCACGAGGATGCGTTTGACCCAGCGCAGCCAGCGGTAGATGTCACCGTGATCGGTGGGCGTGCGCAGGGGCAGTACGGTGTGGTTCAGCAGCATGCCGGCCAGGGCGAGGGTGCTGACGATCATCAGCCCGCTGGCGGCGGAAAGCCCGGCGATGTACATCAGCAGGGTCAGCGCCGGGCTGTCCAGGGCCTGGGCCAGTCCGATCACCAGATAGCTGGGGGGCGAGCTGGCGCCCAGCGCCTGGCCGGCCCAGAGGATGACCGGCACCGGCAGCCCCAGCAGCAACAGGTACAGCGGCAGGCCCCAGCTCGCCTTGGCCAGGGCCCGGGGGCTGGGGTTCTCGCTGAAGGTCATGTGGTACATGTGGGGCAGCACCAGCGCGGCGGCAAACGACATCAGCATCAGCGCCCGCCAACTGCCATCGTCGACGCTGAGTTTCATATAGCCGACCTGGGGTTGGTGGCTTGCCAGCCACTGCTCCAGACCATCCAGGCCGCCAAACACCGTGGTGAGGGCAACGCCGCCCAGTACCAGCAGGGCCACCACCTTGACCAGGGAATCGAAGGCGATCGCCGCCACCAGGCCGCGGTGACTCTCCGATCCCTGATCCCGCTGGGCGCCAAACAGCACCGCAAACAACAGCACAATCAGACTGAACAGCACCGCAATCATCTGCGGCGAGGTGTCCGGCGCCAGCAGCGCGGCGGATTCCGCCACCGCTTTGATCTGCATGCTGAGCAGCGACAGGATGGCGACGCCCGAGCACAGGGTGGCGAGGGTGCCGGCAAACTGACTGCGGTAGCGGAACGCGAACAGATCCGCCAGTGATGTCAGTTGGTAGGCCCGGGCAATCCGCAGGATCGGGTTGAGCAGCACCGGTGCCAGCAGGAAGGCGCCGCTGATGCCCAGATAGTAGGCCAGGAAGCCGTAGCCGGTTTCCGCCGCCACGCCAAGAGCGCCATAGACCGCCCAGATACCGGCGTAGACCCCCAGGCTGAGGATGTACACCACCGGGTGCTGCAGCCAGGCGCGAAACATGGCGCCGCGCTCGGTCAGGTGGGCGATGCTGAACAACAGAGAAAGATAGAGAAAGCTGCAGGTGAGCAGCGTGGTCAGACTAAAACTCATTGGGGTCCCGTCGCCATTCCAGCCAGAAGCCCACGGCAATCAGAGCACCCCACAACAGGTAGGGGGTGTACCAGGCATTCCCGGGGGCAATCCACCAGTCGAGGATGTTGGGGGAGAATATGTAGATGGCCAGTACCAGCAGGAAGACCAGTCGGTAGATATACATCGGTACAGCGTCCCGAATGTGATGACAGCCTGCGTTTATACCATGTCGGTTGCGGCGGTGTCAGGGCTGGCCGCTCTGGCCCGGGTGGTCAGTCGTGGCGCTGTGGTGGCGTTGGGTGCTGTTCACACTGGGAGTGTCGTGGTAGGCGGTCGGGCTGCCAGTGCGCCCTGGCCCAGTCCAGTACCGTGGTCACAGTGCCTTTGGCCAGGTTGGCTGGTGGTTGCTGGCCCAGGGCGGTCAGCGCCCGCACCAGGTTATCCGTCGGCTGGCGGTCGTCCAGGGCCGGTGCGTGGGTCTGTTTGCTGAGCTTCTGACCGGCCTGGTTGAGTATCACCGGAATGTGAAACCAGCTGGGCCAGGACGCGTCCAGGGCCTGATAGAGCTGCTGCTGGTGGCCGGTGGTGGCGAGCAGGTCGGAGCCGCGGACGATGTCGGTGACGCCCTGGTCAATGTCGTCCACCACCACCGCTAACTGGTAGGCGTAGAAGCCTTCCTTGCGCTGGATCACCGGGTCTTCCAGTTCGGCGCGCACGATCAACTGCTGGTGACCGAGCAGCCGGTCCTGCCACTCAGCCACCGCATCGCGCAGGGCGAAGCGAACGGCGAAGGGAGTGCCGGCGGGGATGGCTTCGCGGTGCCGGCAGCGCTCGCTGTGATGGCCGTTATTGGCCTGCAGTTCCTTGCGGGAACAGGGACAGCGATAGGCCTGGCCGGTTGCCAGCAGGCGTTCGATGACCGCCTGATAGGCGTCGTGGCGTTGGGACTGAAAACGAATGGGAGTGGCGGTATGGAGTTGATGGGCGTCGAGAGAGGTCAGGATACGATCGACCGCCTCCTGGCTTTCCCGCAATGGGTCCAGATCTTCAATTCTTACCAGCCAGGTGCCCTGATGGCGGTCGGCTTCCAGAAAGCTGGCCAGAGCCGTGACCAGGGAGCCGAAATGCAGCGGACCCGTCGGAGATGGCGCAAAGCGCCCGCAGTAGTGGGGTGACGTCATGAGATGCAGGCGCGCCGGCGGCAGGGGACCGGCGCGCGGGAGTCGGGATCAGATACCGGTCTGGCGCTCGCGAATTTCCGCCAGAGTTTTGCAGTCGATGCACAGGGTGGCGGTTGGTCGTGCTTCCAAGCGGCGGATGCCGATTTCAACGCCGCACTGGTCGCAGAAGCCGTAATCGTCCTTGTCGATGCGATCGATGGTCTGGTCGATTTTCTTGATCAGCTTGCGTTCGCGGTCACGGGTGCGCAGCTCCAGGCTGAATTCCTCTTCCTGGGTGGCACGGTCGCTCGGGTCCGCGTAGTTGGCGGCGTCTTCCTGCATGTGGTGCATGGTGCGGTCGACCTCTTCCATCAGCTCCTGCTTCCACTGCAGCAGTAGATCGCGGAAGTGCTCGAGCATCTCGGCACTCATGTACTCTTCACCCTTCTTCATTTCATAAGGGGTGAAGTCGGTGAACTTCTCGTGCGGTCTTTCAGCAGTATTTGCCATGTAACCCGGCCTCTTTCATGTACTTCACAATAACGCGCTGACGTCCTCCGTGGAGCGTCGCAGCGCGGTCATCCTGAAACGCGAATTTGCGGAAAATAGCAGATAACCCCCGGGGGCGCCAGCCTTGTGATCAGGGCCTGTGCGTTGGCGCGATCCCGCCGCTGCCGTATCATGCGGGCCTTTTCCGCGAATCATTTCGGAGCATAGCATGCAATTCCCGTCGCCGTTGATTGAGGGGCGCCTGATCCGGCGTTACAAACGCTTTTTGGCAGATGTGCTACTGCCGGATGGCAGTGAAGTGATCGCCCATTGTCCCAACACCGGTTCCATGCTGGGCTGCCAGCCGGATCATGCCCGGGTTTGGTTAACATCCAGTGACAACCCCAAACGCAAGCTCAAGTACACCTGGGAACTGGTGGAAACTGCCCCGGGGCAGCTTGCCTGCATCAATACCGCTCGTCCCAACGCCCAGGCCCGGGAGGCGGTGGAAGCGGGGCGCATCGAGGCGCTGGCGGGCTACGCCCACTGCCGCAGTGAAGTGCGCTACGGCGCTGAGAACAGTCGCATCGACCTGCATCTGTCCGGCCATGCCGAGCTGGCGGATGCCTGGGTGGAGGTCAAGAACGTGACCCTTTGCGAGGATGGCCGCGGGCTGTTCCCGGATGCGGTGACCACCCGCGGCCAGAAGCACCTGCGGGAACTGATGGCGCAGGTCGAGGCTGGTGAGCGGGCCGTGCTGCTGTTTTGCGTCAATCACACCGGCATCACCGAAGTTCGCCCGGCGGACCGGATCGATCCGGCCTACGGCGCCCTGCTGCGGGAAGCGGTAGCGAGAGGGGTGGAAGTGCTGGCCTGGCAGGCGGATCTGGCCGTTGCTGGCGAGGTCAGTGGCCGCCTTGACCTGGTCCGGCCGGTGCCGGTCAGTCTGGCACCCTGACCAGAATCTGGCCGCGGCTTTCCCGCACCTCCAGCGGGCTCAGGGCATCGCCCTGGCACGGGCCGGCAATGCAGTGTCCGCGGTCGGGGGTGAACAGCGCGCCGTGGGTGGCGCACTGGATAAAGTCGCCGTCGGCATCCAGGAACCGGCCGGGCATCCAGTTCAGCTCGATGCCCAGGTGAGGGCAGCGGTTGGCGTAGGCCACCAGTTGGTCCCGGTGGAACATCACAAAGCCCGGGGTATCGTCGACGGTGAACTCGACAGCTTGCCGGTCCGTCAGCGCGTCGCGCTCGCAGACCGGGTGCCAGGTGGTGGAGGCGTTCACTTACCGGTATTGCACCGCATGCGGGTGCCATGGTTCAGCGACATAACGATCTCATCAGCGTGCAGCGCCAGCGGGAAGTAGCACCCGGAAATCTTGGCACCGGCAATGCTGGCGCCTTCCAGTTGGGCCTCACGGAAGTCGACGCCACGAATGTCCGCGCCGCGGAAGTAGGCGTGGCTGAAATCCAGACCACTGGCGTCAAGGCCCCGCAGATCCAGACCGCGGAAGTCGCCATGGGAAAAACTGGGCAGGCTGTCCCGCTTGGCCTTGGCCTCGTTGAACGCCTTCATGTTCTCGTTGCGGAGGATCTCATACAGCGGGTCGTCGATATGGCGGATTGCGTCGGTGTCCATCGTTTTACTCCTTCCCGGGCGCGGGTGCCGCGCCGACTGGTAACAGTGTAGCCCAGTGCGGGCCAGACCATGGCCGGGCCCGCGTGCGCAGGGCGTTACTCCGGCAGCCCCAGGTGCTGGCGGATACAGTCGGCCAACGCTTCGGCCGCCTGGGGCTGGTCGGTGTGGACGTGGACAGTGTGGCGCTTCTCGTCCGTGGTCAGCGGTTCCCACCAGTCCTTCTGGGCATCCAGCAGGGATTCGGTGGCCTCGGAGGCGTCGCCCTTGCGTTCACGAATCCAGGCCCGCCGTTTCTCTTCCGGTGCTTCGCAGTGCAGCAGCGCGAACGGCACGCTGTGGCTTTCGGCTACGTCGGCGATCAGTGTCCGCTCGCTGACCCGCAGGCTGGCGGCGTCGACAATGACCGGCAGACCGGCTTCCAGCAGCTGGCCGGCCAGTTCCGCCAGGCGCTGGTAGGTGCGTTCGGTCGCTTCCGGCGTGTACAGGTTACCGCCCTGGGGCGACTTGCTCTGGTCCAGTGGCCCCAGGCCGAACAGGCGCTTGCGCTCCACATCGGAACGCAGCCGTACCAGTCCCAGCTCCCGGGCCATGGCGGCACTGACGCAGGTCTTACCGCTGGCGGACAGACCGCTGGTGGCCAGCAGGTAATGGTTGGGAATGCCGCTGTAGCTCTCTGCCAGTTCGGCGTAATCGCGATAGCGCTGGTGCAGGCCGGCCTTCTCGGTGTCGGTCAGGGCCGGGTTGCCGAGGGTGAACAGGGCAATCTTGGCGCGAACGAGGGCGCGGTAGGCTTTGTACAGCGGCAGCAGGGTCAGCGCCTGGAAGTCGCCGCGGTACTCCAGGTAGGTGTTCAGCACCTCATTGGCCAGGGCGTACTCGCGACGGGACTCCAGGTCCATCAGCAGGAACGCCAGGTCGTTGATGACATCGATCCAGCGGAATGGCTCGTTGAATTCGATGCCGTCGAAGACCGTGACCTGGTCATTGAATACCGTGATATTGGCCAGGTGGAGGTCACCGTGGCACTCCCGGACAAAACCGCCGGCACGGCGTTGGGCAATCAGCTCGTGGTGGCGCTCGAACGTGGTGCGAGTCCAGGCCTCGAGGTTGTCGAGCTGGTCAAGCAGGGGCTGATCCGACAACAGCGGACGAATCTGGTCAAAGTTCTCCTGCATGGCGGCATAAACCGCCTCCGGCGTGCCCAGGGGCTTGTCGTCGGCGACCGCCGGCAGCTGGTCGTGGAAGCTGGCGACCTGGCGGGCGAGAGTGGTCAACAGCGCCGCTGGCAGGTCGCCCCGTTCCTGGCGGGCGTCGAACAGTTCGCTCTGGCTGAACTGGCGCATGCGAATGGCATACTCGATGGCCTCGCCGCTGCCGCCCAGCTGGGGCGCGTCCGCAGTGCCGGTGATCGGCAGCACATCGACGTAGAGCTCGCTGGCAAGGCGGCTGTTGAGACGCAACTCTTCCTCACAGAAATGCCGCCGACGGTCCAGGGTCGAGAAATCCAGGAAGCCGAAGTCCATCGGCTTCTTGATCTTGTAGGCGTAGTCGCCGGTCAGCAGCACCCAGGAAATGTGGGTTTCCAGCACTTCGAAGCTGTCTACCGGGTGGTCAAACAGGTCCGGGTTCTGCAAAGCCTGGATCAACTGGTCTGGGGATGTCTCGGTCACGACCGCTCCTTGGAGTTCTGTTTTTTGTGGCTCTCTATCATAACGGGCGCATTACAGAAATAACACAGAGCGGCCCTGCCAAGCCCGCGCTGGCTGTGGGTATAATCCGGACATGAAAAAGTCTGCGCCCGCCAAGAAGAAATCCCGCAAATCCCCCAAGAAATCCCCCGTTGCCCGCAAACGCTGGTTCTGGCCACTGGTCCTGCGATTGACTCTGGTTGGTGCCGTGCTGCTGGCTGGCTGGATGGTGTACCTGGATGCCGTTGTGACCGAGCGCTTCGAGGGTCGTCGTTTCGAGGTGCCGTCGCGGGTCTATGCCCGTCCTCTGGAGCTGTATGATGGCGCCAGCGTCAGCCGCAGCGCGCTTGAGCGTGAGCTGGCGCTGGCGGGTTATCGTCAGGGCGATGGTCAGCGCGTCGGTACCTATCAGCGTTCCGGCCAGAACTATGTGATCAGCACCCGGGGCTTTGAATTCAGCGACGGTGATGAACCCCGGCGGCGGCTAGCGTTCCGGATTGCTGGCGACCGGGTACAGGGGCTGCGCACCCTGTCCGGGCCGTCCTCCCCCATCGTGCGGCTGGAGCCCGCGCAGATCGGCGGCATCTATCCGGCCCACCGGGAAGATCGGGTGCTGATCCAGCTCAGTGACCTGCCGCCATTGTTTGAGCAAACCCTACTGGCAGTGGAAGACCGGGATTTTTACGACCACTTTGGCGTTGCGCCGTTGTCCATTGCCCGCGCCATGTGGGTGAACCTGCGTGCCGGCCGGGTGGTGCAGGGCGGCAGCACGCTGACCCAGCAGCTGATCAAGAATTTCTACCTGACCCGCGAGCAGACCCTGGTGCGCAAAGGTAATGAGGCGCTGATGGCGATTCTGCTGGAGCTGCATTACGACAAGCGCGACATCCTCGAAACCTACCTCAACGAGGTTTACCTGGGGCAGGCCGGGGTGCGCAGCATTCATGGCTTTGGCCTGGCCAGCCAGTTTTACTTTGGTGAGTCACTGGCGGATTTGAGGGCGCACCAGGTGGCCCTGCTGGTGGGCATGGTAAAGGGACCGAGTTACTACAACCCCCGTCGGCACCCGGAACGGGCCCGGCAGCGGCGCAACCTGGTGCTTGATGTGCTGGTGCAGCAGGGCCTGTTGAGTGAAGAGGCCGCTGCGGATGCCAAGGCGCGGCCGCTGGGTGTGACTTCAAAGCCCTCGTTCTCGGAGAACCGCTACCCGGCCTATATCGATCTGGTACGCCGTCACCTGGCGCGGGACTATCGCGACGAAGACCTGCAGAGCGAAGGCCTGCGAATCTTCACCACCCTGGATCCGGCGATTCAGGATTCGGCGGAACGTTCGGTACGGGAAACCCTGAAGGAACTGGATGGCCGTGGTGGCGACGGCAAGCTGGAATCGGCGATGGTGGTCACCAACCGCAACAGCGGTGAGGTGCTGGCGCTGGTGGGTGGTCGTGATCCGCGCTTTGCCGGTTTCAACCGGGCGCTGGATGCCCGTCGTCCCATCGGTTCGCTGATCAAACCCTTCGTCTATCTGGCGGCTTTGCAGCAGCCAGAGCGTTACACCCTGATCTCCCCGGTGCAGGACAAGAGCTTTGCACTGGTGTTCGATGACGGCCAGCGCTGGGAACCGCGCAACTACGATCGCAAGGAGCGTGGTGAGGTGCCGCTGCACCTGGCGTTGTCCCGTTCCTACAATCTGCCCACGGTGCGGGTGGGACTGGACGTTGGTGTGGACTCCGTCACTGATATTTTGCAGGACCTGGGGGTGACTGAATCGATCTCCCAGTACCCGTCGATGCTGCTTGGCGCGGTGTCGATGACCCCGGTGACCGTGGCCCAGACCTATCAGGGGCTGGCAACTGGTGGTTTCAATACCCCACTGCGCACCATTCGTCAGGTTACCGACGCCGGGGGGGAGGCACTTAGCCGCTACAACCTGGCGGTGGACCAGGTGCTGGACCCGGCGGCCACCCACCTGGTGCAGTACGCCATGCAGGAAACCATGCAGGAAGGCACTGGTCGCTCGGCCTATCGCTGGTTGCCCCGGGAGCTCACGCTGGCGGGCAAGACGGGCACCACCGATGACGGTCGCGACAGCTGGTTTGCCGGTTTCAGTGGTGACCTGCTGGCGGTGAGCTGGGTGGGGCGTGATGACAACGGTGCCACCTCGTTGACCGGCGCCTCCGGGGCCTTGCCGGTGTGGTCTGAATTCATGTCGCAGGTGCCACAGCACGGCTTTCAGCCGGTAGTCCCGGATGGCGTCCAGTATCACTGGGTGAACGCGGAGACGGGTGCGCTGACCGCGGAGTCCTGCGACAATGCGCGACTGATTCCATTCATCGCTGGTAGCGAGCCCGAGCGGCAGGATGACTGTGCCGGCAGTCTGTCCAACCGTCTGCGGGGCTGGTTTGAAGGACTGTTTCAATGATCCCCAAGCACCTGACATCCAAACACCCGACCCTCAAGCGCCTGATGCTGGGCAGCGCCTTTGGCAGTGCGCTGCTGCTGGCCGGCTGCGCCACCGGACCGGGTGGTTCTTCCATCTACGTGCCGGCGGCGCCGCCACCGGATTATGATCGCTCCGAGCCTGCCGACGCATCCTCGACGTCCAGCCAGGATTCGGCGACACCGGCCCGGCCAAGCTCCGCCCGGGAGGCAACGCCCCGTGAACCGGACCCGGCACCACGTTACCGTGATGAGGGGGATGCCCTGTCCGGCGCGGCGGCCAGCCTGATCGCGCGCGCCGACAGTCTGCTGGCCCAGGGCCGGACACAGGCGGCGATTGGCCAGTTGGAGCGGGCACAACGCATTTCGCCGCGTTCGGCGGAGGTCTATTTCAAACTGTCCGAGGCTTATGTGACGGCCGATAACCTGGGGGCGGCGGAACAGTTTACGCTGAAGGGGCTATCTCTGGCGGGTCGCAATGCCGGACTGCAGCGCTCCGGCTGGTTGCTGCTTGCTGATATTCGCCGCGCTCGCGGGAATGTGGCGGGTGCGGATCAGGCCGAAGCCAGGGCGTCGGCCCTGTAAGGGCGGGGCGTTACGATGTGGTCAGCGTCGCCACGCCCCGGGAACTCGGGCGTGGCGACGTGGGTTGGATCACAGCGTGGCGAATACCCGCTCGGCGGCTTGCAGGGTGTGAGCAATGTCGTCGTCTGACAGTGCGGCGCTGACGAAGCTGGCTTCAAACGCCGACGGCGCCAGGTAGACACCCTCTTTCAGCATGCCCTGGAAGAAGGTACCGAAGCGTTCCACATCGCAGGCCATGACCTGATCAAAGGTGGTGACCTGCTCAGCGTCGGTGAAGAAGAAGCCAAACATGCCGCCTGCGCCCTGCACCGCGAGCGGAACGCCGGCCTTGCCGGCCGCGGCCTTCAGGCCCTGCTGCAGAGTCTCGGCCTTGCGGCTGAGGTCATCGTGGAAGCCCGGCTCGGAGATCAGGTTGAGACTGGTCAGCCCGGCGACCATCGCCAACGGGTTACCCGACAGAGTGCCGGCCTGGTACACCGGTCCCAGGGGCGAAATATGTTCCATGATGGCGCGCTTGCCGCCGAAGGCTCCGACGGGCAGACCGCCGCCGATGACCTTGCCCAGGGCGGTGAGGTCCGGGGTCACGCCGTAGTGGGCCTGAGCGCCACCCAGGGCAACCCGGAACCCGGTCATCACCTCATCGAAGATCAGCACCGTACCGCTGGCGTCACACACTTCCCGCAGGCACTCCAGGAACCCCGGTACCGGGAGGATGCAGTTCATGTTACCGGCCACTGGCTCAACGATGATGGCGGCAATCTGGTCACCCATCTTTGCGAAGGTGTCCCGAACGCCGTCGATGTCGTTGTAGGACAGTGTCAGGGTGTGCTCGGCGAGGCTGGCGGGAACGCCTGGGGAGTTGGGTTCGCCGAGGGTCAGGGCGCCGGAGCCGGCTTTTACCAGCAGGGAGTCGACATGGCCGTGGTAACAACCTTCGAATTTGACGATCTTGTCGCGACCGGTGTAGCCGCGGGCAAGGCGGATGGCGCTCATGGTGGCCTCGGTGCCGGAATTCACCATTCGCACCATGTCGATGGAGGGCACCAGCTCGCATACCTTGCGGGCCATGTCGGTTTCAATCGCAGTGGGGGCGCCGTAGCCGACCCCCAGATCGATCTGCCGGTGCAGGGCCTCCTTGATGCTGGGGTTGGAGTGGCCGACGATCATGGGCCCCCAGGATCCGATGTAATCGATGTAGCGGCGGTCGTCCTCGTCGTAGAGGTAGGCCCCCTCGGCGCGTTTGAAGAACAGCGGGGTGCCGCCAACGCCGCGGAAAGCCCGGACCGGCGAGTTCACGCCACCGGGAATGTATTTCTGGGCCTGTTCGAACAGGGTTTCAGACTGGGTCATGCTGTGGAGCTCCGTGACGGCTACTGAAAGTGATGGGTTAAAAAGGTTACGGGTGAAAAGGGTAGAGCGGATGATGGTCAGCGAACAAGCGGCTGAATTGTCGTGCGCGCAGTTCGACATCACCGGGGCCGAACAATCCGCCCACCACCGCCAGCAGGTCTGCGCCGCTGGTGATAAGGTCGGCACCGTTATGGACCGTAATGCCGCCAATCGCGGTGGTGGGGCGGCCGAACTGCCGGGCCTGGGCCAGTACCTGGCGGTTTGCCGGGGGCGCACCGGGCTTGGTGGCCGACTGGAAGAAGCGGCCGAAGGCGAGGTAGTCAGCGCCCTGGTCATGGGCCAGTCTGGCCAGTTCGAGATCGCCGTGACAGGTAATGCCAATGAGGGCGTCTTCCCCCAGCAGGTTGCGGGCGTCGGTCAGGGTTTGGTCGCTCTGGCCCAGGTGAACGCCGGCGGCCCCCACTCGTTTGGCCAGCTGCGGATCGTCATTGATGATCAGCGGCACCCCGGCTTCGCCACACAGGCCTTGGAGTCGGCTGGCCTGGTCCAGCCGCACGCTGTCCGGGGAGCGTTTGTCGCGATACTGCACCAGCACCGCACCACCGCGGAGGGCGGCGGTGACTGCGGCAACCAGTTGGTCGGCGGGGATCAGCTGTTCGTCGGTGATGGCGTAGAGCCCGGGCCGCAACCCTTTGCTAAAAGCCGGGTTCATGGGGCAATCCGCACCGACCGGTCGGGTACCGGCTGGCCCTGGCCAACGGCCAGCGCCTGATTGATGGCCGCGGATACGAAGCGCTGGGCCTGCTCGATGGCGGTCTCCCGACTCAGCCCGGCCGCCCGGCCAGCGGCGATGGCGGCGGCGAGGGTGCAGCCAGTGCCATGGTATTCCCCGCCACGGCGGGGTATCTGCCAGGCCCGGGGCGCCTGGTCCTCGCAGTAGAGTGTGTTGGTAATGTCCTCTTCCTGACCATGACCGCCGGTGGCCAGTACCGCCTGACAGCCGCCGCTGAGCAGGTTGGCAGCAGCCTGATCCGGCTGTTCCGAGTCCCCCAGCAGGGCCAGCTCGATGCCGTTGGGGGTGATCAGGTCGGCGCGGGCAAACAGCGCCTGTTTCATTGACTCGATCAGCGCCTGATCGGCCAGGTCGCCACCGCCGGCGGCCTTGATCACCGGATCGACAATCAGCGGGATGTCGGGTTTGTCAGCGAGGAAATCCAGCAGCGTCTCAACGATGGCCGCATTCCCCAGGGCGCCGGTTTTGATGGCGTGGAACGGGGTGTCCTGGGCCAGGCAGTCGAGTTGCTGGCGAACCAGGTCGGCCTCAATGGCGCAGGCGCCGTAGACGTTTCGGGTGTCCTGAACGGTCAGGCAGGCCAGTACCGGCAGTGGATGGGCGCCAAGGGCCGTAATCGCCTGGATGTCGGCCTGGATACCGGCGCCGCCGGAGGGGTCCAGCCCTGACAGCACCAGGACCTGGGGGCGATGTTTGAGTTCGATGACGTTGCCTCCTAGAAGGGTTTGACGGTGGCGAGGATGACGACAGCCAGCAGCACCAGCACCGGCAGTTCGTTGAACCAGCGGTAGAATACGTGACTGCGGGTGTTCTGATCATCGCGGAAAACCTTGACCAGGTGACCGCAGTAGAAATGGTAGCCCACCAGTAGCAGAATCAGCGTGAGCTTGGCGTGCAGCCAGCCCTGGCTGAGATAACCGGCCGGGTTGAAGCTGATCAGCCACAGGCCAAAGCCCAGGGTTGCGATCATCGACGGCGTGGTGATGCCGCGATAGAGCTTTCGTTCCATGATCTTGAAGCGTTCCCGCCCCGGAGCATCCTCGCAGGCAGCGTGATAGACAAACAGCCGTGGCAGGTAAAAAATCCCGGCGAACCAGCACACCATGGCAATCAGGTGAAAGGCCTTGACCCACAACATCCGTTAACTCCGTCGATACTGGTAGTAGCTTTCGATCTCGGACTTCAGCACCACGCCGTAGATCCGCTGGATCATCGGGGCAACGTGGCGCTGAACGTACAGTGCTTCGGCGTTGCTGGCGTGAAACACCTGCAGCGCCTCCTCGAGCGTGGCCTGATATTGTACCGCAGCAAGGTCGCGTCGGTTGGCGGGAATGTCCATCAGGTCAATGGATTCCGGCAGCGGCTTGTCGGTTTCCCGGCTCTCTTCGGTGACATCCTCCAGGTAACGTGCGAGGTCCACCGCCGGTAACAGCGCGCCGGGGCCCTGGCTGCCGTCCACGATCAGCCACTTGTGCTCCGCTTTCAGCACCCGTTTGCAGTCGTCCAGGGGCAGGTGACGCTGTACCCGGGCGAAACTGCGGTCCATGATGGCGCCCACGGATACCCGTCGCAAGGCCTGGATGATCGGGGAGTTCTGATAGCTCAGGCCCTGGCTCTTGAGAATGGTCAGGAACAGCGACTTCTGCCCGAACACCTCGCTGGTCACCATGCTGGCAGTGGTGATGATCAGCATCGCCGGCAGGATGATGTGGGGGTTGAGGGTCAGCTCCAGCAGGGCCATCAGTGCGGCCAGTGGCGCCTGCAGTACTGCCCCCATCATTGCGCCCATGCCCAGCATGGCGTAGAAGCCGACCGATGAGGCGTACTCCGGCGCGATGGCGGCACCGACCAGCCCCATGGCGCCGCCGAGGGTCGCGCCCATGAATATGGTCGGGCCAATCACCCCGCTGGGCATGCCCAGCCCCAGGGTGACCGCCGTAACCACCAGCTTGGCCAGCGCCACGCCCAGCAGCAGCCAGAACGGCAACTGGTTGTGGATGGTGGCGCTGACGGTGTCGTAACCGATACCCATCACCTCCGGTACCAACAGGGCAAACGGCACCATCAGAACGCCGGCAGCAATGATGCGCAGCAGCACCGGGCGCTGGTGGAAACGACCGGTGTAGTCGAGCAGGAAAGTGAAAGCGGCAGCGGCGATGCCAATGATCACGGCCACCGCCAGAATCCAGGGAATCTCCAGCAGCGAGTTCATGGTCAGTGCCGGCACACTGAACGCCGGCTCGTCGCCATACACGGCCCGGGTGACCACTGCCGCCGTCACCGACGACAGGATGATCGGGGTGAAGCCGGCGATGGTGTACTCCATCATCACCACTTCCATCGCAAAGATCACGCCGGCGATCGGGGTGTTGAAGGACGCCGAGATCGCCGCCGCACAGCCACAGGCGACGAGGGTTCGGATGCTGTTGTTGGGCAGGCGCATCCACTGGCCCAGCAGGCTGGAGAACGCCGCGCCGAGGTGGACTGCCGGTCCTTCCCGTCCCGCTGACTGGCCGGTAATGACCGTGCCAACCCCGCAGACAAACTGCACCACCGCACTGCGAAACGACAGATACCCCTGGTGGTAATTGAGTCGCTCCATGACGTGGACGATGCCCACCTTGCGGTCCTGAATGCCCAGTCGGTGGAGGAACAGCCCCAGGGCCACGGCGCCGGCCAGCGGCAGCAAGCCACGGGTGATCAGATCCAGATTCTCGAACGCTTCGGAGTCATGACCGGGCAGGAAGTACTCCAGCGGCAGCTCAATCGCCAGCCGGAACAGCAGGATCACCACCCCCGTCACCAGACCGGACAGCAGCCCCAGCAGGGCCAGCTGGGGCAGGGCGTCAACGCCGGACAGCCGGCGCCGGAACAGGGGGAACAGTCGTTCGCTGATCTGGTGCTTGAGGTCGCGCATGGTGATCGTCTATCCGGATTGACGGTGGTGGCAGGTTTGCCCGCTTCCCGGGCCCCTTAATTGTAAAGGAGCGGGGGCGCCCTGCAATAAGACGCGGGATTATCGTGTTAGAATAGCCGGCCAAATCCACCCCCGCGCCTGGCGTGGGGATTTGCAGCGGGAGAGTTCGGTGATCAAGGTAGGTATTGTCGGAGGAACCGGTTACACCGGTGTCGAGTTGTTGCGCATTCTGGCGGTGCACCCCGAAGTGGAGGTGCGCTGTATCACATCCCGGTCTGAGGCCGGCATGGCGGTGGCCGATCTCTACCCCAACCTCCGAGGACACTTCGACCTGAACTTTACCGCCCCGGACCTGGACACACTGGCTGAGTGCGATCTGGTGTTCTTTGCCACGCCCCATGGTGTGGCCATGCGCATGGCGCCGGAACTGATCGCTCGGGGCACCCGGGTGGTGGACCTGTCTGCCGATTTCCGGCTCAAGGATCTGGACGTCTGGGCTACCTGGTACGGCATGCCCCACGAGAGCCCGGAGTGGGCCGAGAAAGCCGTCTATGGTCTGCCGGAAGTGGCCCGCGACGCCATTCGCGAAGCCGAACTGGTCGCCAATCCCGGCTGCTACCCCACCGCCGTTCAGCTGGGGCTGCTGCCGTTGCTGGAGCAGGGGCTGGTCAAGACCGATCGCATTATCGCCGATGCCAAGTCCGGTGCCAGTGGGGCCGGTCGCCAGGGCAAGATCGGCATGCTCCACGGTGAGATTGGTGAGAGCTTCAAGGCCTATGGTGCGTCCGGTCATCGTCACTTGCCGGAGATCCGTCAGGGCCTGGTTGCCGCCGCTGGCGACGCCTCCCTGGGGGTCACCTTTGTGCCACATCTGTTGCCGATGATCCGTGGGATCGAGGCAACCCTGTACGCCGAGCTGAACGATCCGGCGGATTTCGATCGTCTGCAGGCGGTGTTTGAGGACCGCTACCGTGACGAGCCATTTGTCGATGTCCTGCCGTTTGGCAGTCATCCCGAGACCCGCAGCGTGCGGGGCGCCAACCACTGCCGGATGGCCCTGCACCGGCAGGAAGACAGCGCGACAGTGATCGTGTCGTCAGTGATCGACAACCTGGTCAAAGGCGCTGCCGGTCAGGCCGTTCAGAACATGAACGTGATGTTCGGGCTGCAGGAAGACCTGGGTCTGCAAGCGCCAGCCTTGCTGCCCTGAGGCCTGGTGTGAGCGACAGCCGCAGTCCCAGTGAAGAATATGTGATGGTGCGCCGGCGGCCAGGCCGCCGGCTGCGCCGTACCGCAATCCTGCTGCTGTTTTCGGTGGCCTGCGCCGCTGGCGGCTATTTCCTGGGCCTGTCCCAGACCGGCACCCAGCTCACGTCGGTGGTGGACACCCGTGACCATTTGCTGGATCAGCTGGAGTCGCTGCAGCAGAAGCGGTTGGCGTCGGAACAGCAGCTGATCAATTTGGAGCGGGGGCGCAGCATCGATGAAGCGGCGCTGAGCCAGGCCCGCCACACCATCGCCCGACTGGAAAGCCGGGTGGCGGAGCTGGAAGCGGACCTGACTTTCTACCGCAACATCATGGCGCCCTCGGAAGTGGCCGAGGGGCTGCAGGTGGATCGACTGAACCTGCACACCACCCGTCAGGACGGGCGTTACGGATTCAAACTGGTGCTTACCCAGGTGGGTGACAACAGCAGCTATATCGGTGGTATTGTTGCCGTCAACGTGATCGGACTGCGTGATGGCGAAAAGGAAGTGATTGCCCTGCGGGATCTGTCCGAAGAGATCACCGACCTGGGGGTCAAGTTCCGGTTCCGATACTTCCAGGACGTGGAAGGGTTCCTGACCGTACCCGACAGTTTTCAGCCCCTTGAAGTTCAGGTGGTGGCCCAGGCCCAGGGAAGCAAGTCGTCCCAGGCCGAGCGCACCTTTGATTGGGGGCAGCTAACGGAGAAATGACATGCTAGGAAAGAAAAAACAGCAGCCACGTCGGCCCGCCGCAGGGCAGTTCGATACGCTGATTTCCGCCAAGACGGCGATCGAAGGCAACCTGAAGTTTTCCGGTGGTCTGCACGTTGATGGCAAGGTGCGCGGCAAGATTTCGGCCGAAGAGGGTGGTTCTGCCGTGCTCCGGGTTTCCGAAGTCGGTGAAGTCGACGGCGACATTGTGGCCCCTCACGTCATCATCAATGGCACCGTGCATGGGGATGTGTATGCCTCGGAGCATCTGGAGCTGGCGGCGAAGGCCTCAATCAACGGCAACGTGTACTACAACCTGATTGAGATGGCGATGGGGGCGACGGTGAACGGTAACTTGGTGAACCAGCGTGAACCGGTCGGCCTGCTGGGACAGCAAAACCGTGCTGAGGATTCGTCAGCGGTCAGTGAAGACGACGATGCCCGCGCCGATGTGGAATAATTGACTGCTTTGGTCGGGAATACGATAATTGGGCCTGGCATTCTGGCTGGGCCAGTTTGGTCAGCCGCCCCAACCCATCCCTGACTCGTGTATCGGAGGCGAACTTGAGTGTAGTGCAGGAACAAATGCCGACACCGCTGTTCTTCAGTGACAATGCC
Source organism: Marinobacter sp. CA1 (assembly GCF_020546665.1). NCBI lineage: Bacteria > Pseudomonadati > Pseudomonadota > Gammaproteobacteria > Pseudomonadales > Marinobacteraceae > Marinobacter > Marinobacter sp. CA1. The sequence continues at coordinate 3,976,691 of NZ_CP071785.1, read as the reverse complement.
GTTGCCAAGGTGCGGGAGTTGGTTGAAGAGGAAGAGAACTCGGATCTGAAACTCCGGGTCTTCGTGACCGGTGGTGGCTGCTCTGGCTTCCAGTACGGTTTCTCATTTGATGAGAACCAGGAGGAAGACGATACCGTCATCGAGCGTGGTGGCATGGTGCTGCTGGTGGACCCGATGAGTTACCAGTACTTGGTCGGCGCGACGGTGGACTACCAGGAGGGGCTGCAGGGCTCCCAGTTTGTGGTACAGAACCCCAACGCCAGCTCCACCTGCGGCTGCGGTTCGTCCTTCTCGATCTGATACCCGGCGGAGCGGTTCTCTGGACGGCTCCGTTGTTCCCCTTTTCCCCACTGCGTTTCATCGACAAGACCCTTCTCAGGGGTAGTAAACCGCACCCAGCAGTCTTGGTCCCTTGGCACCGGTGACTTCCGGCAGGTTGCCTGGCAACCGGTTAATGGTCTGGCGGGCGAGCCAGGCGAATGCTGTCGCCTCTACCCACTGCGGGTCCAGCCCCAGTTCCTCCGTTGAACAGACTTTGAAGGGGGTGCAGGCCCGGCGAAGTTCCTGCAGCAGCACCCGATTGCGAACACCCCCGCCACAGACGTAAATTTTCAGGTCGGGGCATTCCGGCAACTGTTTGGTAATAGAGATGACCGTCAACTCCAGCAGGGTGCGCTGGACATCGACTGCCTCGATGCCCGGATGGCGGGTCAGGGCGGTGCGAATCCAGTCGAGATTGAACTTCTCCTTGCCGGTGCTCTTGGGCGCTGGAAGGGCGAAGTAGGCATCTGACAGTAAGTCGCTCAACAGCGCCTGATGCACGCGACCTTCGGCCGCCCAGTGGCCATCGGCGTCGTAGGGCTTGCCAAGCTGGTCCTGGCACCAGGCATCCATCAGGGCATTGCCCGGGCCGGTATCGAACCCCAGAACCCGTGGCTCCCGTGGGGACAGGCTGCTGATGTTGGCTATGCCACCAATGTTGACGATGCAGCGCTGTTGGCTGGGGTGGCCGAAAAACGACTGATGGAAGGCTGGCACCAGAGGCGCGCCCTCGCCACCGGCGGCCATGTCCCGGCGGCGGAAATCCGCCACCGTGGCGATGCCGGTGTGCTCGGCAATCAGGTTTGGGTCGCCCAATTGCATGGAGAAAGGGGCTTCCCCGCGGGGCTGATGGCGAATGGTCTGGCCATGGCTGCCAATGGCGACCACATCCAGCCCGCGGGCATTGGGATGCCGTAACACGCCGGCGGCGGTTTCCGCGAACAGTCGGCCCACCTGATGGTCGAGGTGGCCGACATCATCCGGCGTGCCCTGGTTCTGACTGACCCGCTGCAGGTGGCGACGTAGGTCATCCGGGTAGGGCAGGGTGTGGGTGGCGTGAAGTTTGATCCGGTCAGCGCTGAACGACACCAGCGCGGCGTCAATGCCGTCCATGCTGGTGCCGGACATCAGGCCAACGTAGGCCGGCCCCATGGCTTACTCGCCCCGGGCCAGGGTCATGCCAGACGTGCTCTGGAAGGTATCGAGCTGGGCCAGCAGCCCCTGCGTGGCGGCGGAGAAGCGTTGACGCTCGTCGCCGGGGATGGGCTCGGCATCGGGCAGCGGCACGGTCACCGGATTGCGGGGCGCGCCGTTAACCCGGAACTCGTAGTGCAGATGCGGGCCGGTAGCCAGGCCAGAGGAGCCGACATAACCGATCACCTGACCCTGGGTCACTCGCTGTCCGGAGCGGATACCGCGGGCAAAGCCACGCATGTGAGCGTACAGGGTGGTGATGTTGTTGCCGTGCTGAAGTACCACCGCATTGCCGAAGCCGCCCTTGCGACCGGCGTGGATCACCTTGCCGTCGCCTGCCGCCTTGATCGGCGTGCCCGGGCTGGCGGCGTAGTCGGTGCCTTTATGGGCACGGATGCGATGCAGCACCGGATGACGGCGGGACAGGTTGAAATGTGAGGATATGCGGGCGAAGTCCACCGGTGTCCGCAGGAAGGCTTTACGCATGCTGCGGCCTTCGGGGGTGTAGTAGGCGCTGACACCGTCTTCGTCGGTATAGAGTACCGCCTTGAACTCGCGATCCTGGTTGTTGAAGCTGGCCGCCAGGATGCGACCGTTGTCGATTTTCTCACCGTCTAGGAACAGCTCCTCGTACACCACGCTGAAGCGGTCGCCCTTACGGATGTCGAGGACAAAATCAATGTCCCAGCCGAAGATGCCCGCCAGTTCCATGGTGAGTTTGTCGGTCAGGCCGGCAGACTGGCCGGCACCAAACAGCGAGCTGTCGATCTCGGCTTCGGCATAGGTAATGCGGGCCTCAGGCTCGCGCACCACTTTCTCACCCACGAAGCCGTCGTCGGTAAGGTCGATCTGCAGGGTCTCCAGACGGCTGCGCTCGAGCTGGATCTGTACCAGGTCGCCGTCGTCGTTGCTGGCGAAGCCGATGGTTTCTCCGGCGTAAAGATGTTGCAGCGCGACCGCCTCGCCCTCACCGTGAATCACCGACAGCATTAGGCCGTCGTTATAGCCGGCCTTCTTGAACAGACTGGAGAGGGTGTCGCCGCTGCGGATGTCGAAGCGGGACCAGGTCAGTTGTGGCTCCGCCGGTACATCAACCGCGGTGGCTGTGGCTTCGGTGGGCGCGATTGCAGACAGCGCTGCCGGCACCGACTGAGCATTGGCACTGGCGGCGGCGTTGTCAGTTGCCGCCGGTTGCATGGGGGTGGCCTTGCCGGATTCGATATCCAGGGCAACGGACATCCGTTTGGCCTCAACGTCGGAGCTGGGGCTCAGGACCATCGCAGTAGTGACCACCGCGGTGATGACGACCGCGGCAGCGAGATGGGTTTTGGGAAACTTGTTCAGCACGGGGTAAACCTTTGGTCGTTGACGGGCGGGGTGTTCACCGCTTTCGTTATCAGGCGCAATGTGATGAGATAAATGCGCAATTCAGCAGCCTACTGTGGATCGGAATAGAGCGGACCCGATCAGTCGGAGTTAGCAATAGGCTGGTGGATTGGGCAGTGAGAACATCAGCTTGTACTACCTAATTAAAGTTTTCACGCAAGTATAGTTCAACAGATTACCGTAGAAAAACCGTCCCGGATAGCGTCAGGCCTGGCCTCCGCCGGGTGTCGGGCGCGGATTTTCCTCTCCCCCGTTGCTATAATGGCCGCTTTTATTTGGCGACCGTCCAGATGATAGGTGCTTGGACGGCTGGTTAAACTTTGTTCAGGTGGCACTGTAGCAAGGGTCGCGGTAAGCCGCAGCTTTGTTTTGTTGAACTCTGTAACCTTCCATTTCCATTTTTTGTGTTGGGGATATCTGTTCATGGCATCGATCGACGACGCGCTGGCTCTCATTAAACGAGGCGTGGACGAACTGCTCCCGGAAGAGGAGCTGATCACTAAGCTTAAAGAAGGGCGGCCTTTGCGCATCAAGGCCGGGTTTGATCCCACTGCGCCGGATCTGCACCTGGGGCACACGGTGCTGATCAACAAGCTGCGGCAGTTCCAGGACCTGGGGCATGAAGTGATCTTCCTGATTGGTGACTTCACCGGCATGATCGGTGATCCCAGTGGCAAGAGCGCGACCCGTCCGCCGCTGACGGAAGAGCAGGTGGCGGCCAATGCCATTACCTATAAAGAGCAGGTGTTCAAAATTCTCGACCCGGAGAAAACCCGGGTAGCGTTCAACTCCGAGTGGATGAGCAAGCTGACGGCGGCGGACATGATTCGGCTGGCGGGTCAGTACACCGTCGCCCGGATGCTGGAGCGTGATGATTTCAGCAAGCGTTACGAGGCTGAGCAGTCCATCGCGATTCACGAATTCCTCTACCCGTTGATTCAGGGTTACGACTCAGTGGCGCTGGAAGCGGATGTTGAGCTCGGTGGTACCGACCAGAAGTTCAACCTGCTGATGGGGCGGGTGCTGCAGAAAGCACACCATCAGCCGGCCCAGGTGATCCTGACCATGCCCATCCTGGAAGGTTTGGATGGGGTTCAGAAAATGTCGAAGTCGCTGGGCAACTACATCGGTGTCAACGACTCCCCGGGTGAAATGTACACCAAGCTGCTGTCCATTCCCGATCAGCTGCTGTGGCGCTACTTTGAGCTGCTGAGTTTCCGCCCGATGGAAGAAGTGGCGGAGTACCGCGAAGCGGTCGCCGCAGGTGCTAATCCTCAGGACTACAAGAAGATACTGGCGGAAGAGATCATTACCCGCTTCCATGATGAAGAGGCAGCGGCGACGGCGCACAAGTCCGCAGGCAACCGGGTTGCCCTGGGTGAGATTCCGGAGAACGTCCCGACGGTCGAAGTATCCCTGGACGGCCAGGACGCTCTGCCGGTGGCGGCGGTTCTGCGTCTGGCGGGACTGGTCAAGAACGGTGCGGCGGCCCGCGATGTGTTGGGGCGTGGCGCGGTGTACATTAATGGCGAGCAATTGGAAGGCGGCAAGGACTTTGTGCTGGGCGAGGACTGCGTGATCCAGGCAGGCAAGAAGAAGATTGCCCGGGTTCTGGTCAAGGACTGAACGGAAAACAAGGTTTTTGAGATTTCTTCAAAAACCTTGTTGACGGCCACCGAGAAGTCTGTAGAATGCGCATCTCTTTCGAGGGGCAAGCCGGTCAGGCGGGCTCGGAATCGAAAGGCAACCGTTTGGTTTTTTTGAAGTTTTCGGTTTTGAGAGATCTTCAAATAAGCGGTTGACAAGGTGGTTCAACGCTGTAAAATGCGCGCCACCTTGATGAGGTAGCCGGGAGGTTTCGGCGGTTTCGAAAAGCTTCGAAAGCCACTGAAAATAAACGGTTGACAAGCTCGCGGTTCACTGTAGAATACGCGGCCTTGATCGGGCAACGGCCCAACGCTCTTTAAAAAGTTAACTAAGTAATTCGTGTGGGCGCTGGCTGAGGTATTTCGGATACGAAATATCGAGACAGTGACCTGTCAGAACCCTCTTTGAGGGTGATGAATTTGAGTTTTGTCTTGAGCAAAAATTAGATGCTTCGGCATCTGCTTGATTTAAACTGAAGAGTTTGATCATGGCTCAGATTGAACGCTGGCGGCAGGCTTAACACATGCAAGTCGAGCGGTAACAGGGGTAGCTTGCTACCCGCTGACGAGCGGCGGACGGGTGAGTAATGCTTAGGAATCTGCCTAGTAGTGGGGGATAGCCCGGGGAAACCCGGATTAATACCGCATACGTCCTACGGGAGAAAGCAGGGGATCTTCGGACCTTGCGCTATTAGATGAGCCTAAGTCGGATTAGCTAGTTGGTGGGGTAAGAGCCTACCAAGGCGACGATCCGTAGCTGGTCTGAGAGGATGATCAGCCACATCGGGACTGAGACACGGCCCGAACTCCTACGGGAGGCAGCAGTGGGGAATATTGGACAATGGGGGCAACCCTGATCCAGCCATGCCGCGTGTGTGAAGAAGGCTTTCGGGTTGTAAAGCACTTTCAGCGAGGAAGAACGCCTAGCGGTTAATACCCGCTAGGAAAGACATCACTCGCAGAAGAAGCACCGGCTAACTCCGTGCCAGCAGCCGCGGTAATACGGAGGGTGCAAGCGTTAATCGGAATTACTGGGCGTAAAGCGCGCGTAGGTGGTTTGTTAAGCGAGATGTGAAAGCCCCGGGCTTAACCTGGGAACGGCATTTCGAACTGGCAAGCTAGAGTGTGGTAGAGGGTAGTGGAATTTCCTGTGTAGCGGTGAAATGCGTAGATATAGGAAGGAACACCAGTGGCGAAGGCGGCTACCTGGACCAACACTGACACTGAGGTGCGAAAGCGTGGGGAGCAAACAGGATTAGATACCCTGGTAGTCCACGCCGTAAACGATGTCTACTAGCCGTTGGGACTCTTGAAGTCTTAGTGGCGCAGCTAACGCACTAAGTAGACCGCCTGGGGAGTACGGCCGCAAGGTTAAAACTCAAATGAATTGACGGGGGCCCGCACAAGCGGTGGAGCATGTGGTTTAATTCGACGCAACGCGAAGAACCTTACCTGGCCTTGACATCCTGCGAACTTTCTAGAGATAGATTGGTGCCTTCGGGAACGCAGTGACAGGTGCTGCATGGCCGTCGTCAGCTCGTGTCGTGAGATGTTGGGTTAAGTCCCGTAACGAGCGCAACCCCTATCCCTAGTTGCTAGCAGTTCGGCTGAGAACTCTAGGGAGACTGCCGGTGACAAACCGGAGGAAGGTGGGGATGACGTCAGGTCATCATGGCCCTTACGGCCAGGGCTACACACGTGCTACAATGGTGCGTACAGAGGGCTGCAAACCCGCGAGGGGGAGCTAATCTCACAAAACGCATCGTAGTCCGGATCGGAGTCTGCAACTCGACTCCGTGAAGTCGGAATCGCTAGTAATCGCGAATCAGAATGTCGCGGTGAATACGTTCCCGGGCCTTGTACACACCGCCCGTCACACCATGGGAGTGGATTGCACCAGAAGTGGTTAGTCTAACCTTCGGGAGGACGATCACCACGGTGTGGTTCATGACTGGGGTGAAGTCGTAACAAGGTAGCCGTAGGGGAACCTGCGGCTGGATCACCTCCTTAAACGAAACCGAAGCCTCGGTCAGAGTCCACACGAATTACTTGGTTAACTTGCGAAGAGAGCAATAGGGTCTTTCAGACCCGTTCCCTGTGATCGCTTGCTGAAAAGTAAGTGGGAAGCAGAGAATTAGCGCTAAAGGTTGTGACAGCTGACAAGGCGCAGGCTGAGAGAGTGAGGGAGCGTACTGAAGTACGTGACCGAGCGAACGAAGACTGCAACGCAGCTCAGGTGGCACAAGATTTAGTGATAATTGGGTCTGTAGCTCAGGTGGTTAGAGCGCACCCCTGATAAGGGTGAGGTCGGTGGTTCAAGTCCACCCAGACCCACCAAAATCGCTCAGCTCGTCGTTGCTTCAAAGCTCACGTGCTACTCGCACGCTACGCTTTAAAGCGCCTAGATCTGAACGATTTTCCGAGTGCGGCGTCAGCATTATCGAAGTCCGCTTGGTGTGTGGTTCGATATGGGGCTATAGCTCAGCTGGGAGAGCGCCTGCCTTGCACGCAGGAGGTCGGCAGTTCGATCCTGCCTAGCTCCACCATAACCTACTGACTTGTGTCAGTGTGCAGAAACAAGTGTTTCACTTTGATGAAATCCTTCTTTCTGATCACTGGGTCAGAATTGCTCTTTAACAATTCGGATGAGAAAGCAATATCGAGACGTATTGATCCAATTTATCTCCAGGATCAATACGCTCAAAGTGATAGCGATTTCAAGCGTTATCCGGTGTTGTCGTTGAAGTGGTTGTTCTATCGCTTCAAGGAAACTGTCTCGTTCTGTCCTCTGCTGGTCCGCCAACAGATCGATAGCACGAACACAGTTGTCTTGGGGTTATATAGTCAAGCAACTAAGCGCATACGGTGGATGCCTTGGCAGTCAGAGGCGATGAAAGACGTGGAAGCCTGCGATAAGGTTCGGGGAGCTGGCAAACGAGCTGTGATCCGGACATCTCTGAATGGGGAAACCCACCGACTTTCGGGTCGGTATCTTACACTGAATCCATAGGTGTAAGAGGCGAACCGGGGGAACTGAAACATCTAAGTACCCCGAGGAAAAGAAATCAACCGAGATTCCCTAAGTAGCGGCGAGCGAACGGGGACCAGCCCTTAAGCTGGACGACTGGTAGGAGAAGGCCCTGGAAAGAGCCGCCATAGTGGGTGATAGCCCCGTATCCGAAACCTGAGTTCAGTGAAATCGAGTAGGACGGGACACGTGATATCCTGTCTGAACATGGGGGGACCATCCTCCAAGGCTAAATACTCCTGACTGACCGATAGTGAACCAGTACCGTGAGGGAAAGGCGAAAAGAACCCCTGTGAGGGGAGTGAAATAGACCCTGAAACCGTATGCGTACAAGCAGTCGGAGCAGACTTGTTCTGTGACGGCGTACCTTTTGTATAATGGGTCAGCGACTTAATTTCAGTAGCAAGGTTAACCGTCTAGGGGAGCCGTAGGGAAACCGAGTCTTAATAGGGCGTATAGTTGCTGGGATTAGACCCGAAACCGGGCGATCTATCCATGAGCAGGTTGAAGGTGCCGTAACAGGCACTGGAGGACCGAACCCACTGTCGTTGAAAAGCCAGGGGATGACTTGTGGATCGGAGTGAAAGGCTAATCAAGCCCGGAGATAGCTGGTTCTCCCCGAAAGCTATTTAGGTAGCGCCTCGGACGAATACCACTGGGGGTAGAGCACTGTTTGGGCTAGGGGGTCATCCCGACTTACCAACCCCATGCAAACTCCGAATACCAGTGAGTACTATCCGGGAGACACACGGCGGGTGCTAACGTCCGTCGTGAAGAGGGAAACAACCCAGACCGCCAGCTAAGGTCCCCAAGTACCAGTTAAGTGGGAAACGATGTGGGAAGGCTCAGACAGCTAGGAGGTTGGCTTAGAAGCAGCCACCCTTTAAAGAAAGCGTAATAGCTCACTAGTCGAGTCGGCCTGCGCGGAAGATGTAACGGGGCTCAAACTGGTCACCGAAGCTGCGGCTGCATACTTTGTATGCGGGGTAGGGGAGCGTTCTGTAAGCCTGCGAAGGTGTGTTGAGAAGCATGCTGGAGGTATCAGAAGTGCGAATGCTGACATGAGTAACGACAATGGGGGTGAAAAACCCCCACGCCGGAAGACCAAGGGTTCCTGCGCAACGCTAATCGGCGCAGGGTGAGTCGGCCCCTAAGGCGAGACCGAAAGGTGTAGTCGATGGGAAACGGGTTAATATTCCCGTACCTTGGATCACTGCGATGGAGAGACGGAGAAGGCTAGGTGAGCCGGGCGACGGTTGTCCCGGTTTAAGCAAGTAGGAAGAGGACTTAGGCAAATCCGGGTCCTCAATTCCGAGATGCGACGACGAGTTCCCTAGGGAATGAAGTCATTGATGCCATGCTTCCAGGAAAATCTTCTAAGCTTCAGGTGATTCGAGACCGTACCCCAAACCGACACAGGTGGTCAGGTAGAGAATACCAAGGCGCTTGAGAGAACTCGGGTAAAGGAACTAGGCAAAATGGTGCCGTAACTTCGGGAGAAGGCACGCTGGTTGTATGTGAAACCCCTGCGGGTGGAGCAGAAGCCAGTCGAAGATACCAGGCCCCTGCGACTGTTTATTAAAAACACAGCACTCTGCAAACACGAAAGTGGACGTATAGGGTGTGACGCCTGCCCGGTGCCGGAAGGTTAATTGATGGGGTTAGCACTCGTGCGAAGCTCTTGATCGAAGCCCCGGTAAACGGCGGCCGTAACTATAACGGTCCTAAGGTAGCGAAATTCCTTGTCGGGTAAGTTCCGACCTGCACGAATGGCGTAACGATGGGGGCGCTGTCTCTACCCGAGACTCAGTGAAATTGAAATCGCCGTGAAGATGCGGTGTATCCGCGGCTAGACGGAAAGACCCCGTGAACCTTTACTATAGCTTCACAGTGAACTTTGAGCATGCTTGTGTAGGATAGCTGGGAGGCTTTGAAACCAGGACGCCAGTTCTGGTGGAGCCAACCTTGAAATACCAGCCTGGCATGTTTGAGGTTCTAACTTGGTCCCCTTATCGGGGATGAGGACACTGTGTGGTGGGTAGTTTGACTGGGGCGGTCTCCTCCCAAAGCGTAACGGAGGAGCACAAAGGTGGGCTAAGCATGGTCGGACATCATGCGGTTAGTGTAATGGCACAAGCCCGCTTAACTGCGAGACAGACACGTCGAGCAGGTGCGAAAGCAGGTCATAGTGATCCGGTGGTTCTGTATGGAAGGGCCATCGCTCAACGGATAAAAGGTACTCCGGGGATAACAGGCTGATACCGCCCAAGAGTTCACATCGACGGCGGTGTTTGGCACCTCGATGTCGGCTCATCACATCCTGGGGCTGAAGCCGGTCCCAAGGGTATGGCTGTTCGCCATTTAAAGTGGTACGCGAGCTGGGTTTAGAACGTCGTGAGACAGTTCGGTCCCTATCTGCCGTGGACGTTGGAGATTTGAGGAAAGCTGCTCCTAGTACGAGAGGACCGGAGTGGACGAACCTCTGGTGTTCGGGTTGTTTCGCCAGAAGCATTGCCCGGTAGCTATGTTCGGACAGGATAACCGCTGAAAGCATCTAAGCGGGAAGCCCCTTCCAAGATGAGATCTCCCCGAGGCCTCGAGCCTCCTAAAGAGCCGTTCAAGACCAGGACGTTGATAGGCTGGATGTGTAAGCGCTGCGAGGCGTTGAGCTAACCAGTACTAATTGCTCGTGCGGCTTGACTATATAACACCCAAGACAATTGCGGATAACCTGAAATCAATATCTCGCTTTCTCATCCTTCCCAGTGATCAACCTTTTTGTCTGACGACCATAGCGGTCTGGAACCACCTGATCCCATCCCGAACTCAGAAGTGAAACAGACCTGCGCCGATGGTAGTGTGGCACTTGCCCATGCGAGAGTAGGTCATCGTCAGGCTCTTAATACCGAAAACCCCAGCATCTTCGATGTTGGGGTTTTTTTATTGCCTGAAAAAAATCCATCGATATAACGCCATCAAGGTCAATGCGGCCTTGGCCATAACCCTTAAACGCTGGGAGCGAAGCAATTGAGTCTTCGGCCTTATTTACTTAGCGCCAAAGAAAAAGCCCTCAATCTCTGCCTGACTGAGGGCATTCCGGTTCGTAGAGAATGATGCTGACAGGTTTACACGTCAGTTTCTTGGCATAATCGGCGTCTATATTTCATTGCCACAGATATCCACCGTACCGCTCGGGTAAGCTAGAGTGAAGTCGCCGGCATTGGTTTTGTGGTCAATTGTTAACATTGCATCTGATTGACTACCGGGACCAAAGACATTTGTAAAAGAAAAGAACATGCCAGTTGTCGTATCGATTTCTTGCAGAGGGTGAATGTTTGTCAAATCTCCCTCATTCGTTGGTGGAATGTAGCCATAATCCCCAAAAGCATCAGTGACTACGCCAACTCTACGAGTAATCTGATTATAGTACAGCCCGACCGTTACACTATTCCCTGTGATTCCACTAAGGGAGTCATCCAAGAAACTCCCTCGGGTTTTGTCGAGGTAGTTTCTAAAGCTTGCGCCAACGGCTATCGTGGCTGTTGGTTCCTCTGCCAAGCGGGCTATAAGAATAGAGTATTGGGCTACGATCTCTTCAATAGCATTATCTCCACTGCCAGCGACCTTTCTGGCACTGAAATTTATCCAAGGAGTTAGGCTTAAATTATTCGGCATGTCGTTAAAGCCAGTGATCGTTGCTTCAAATGCGATGATTTCAGCTCCGTTTAGAGGAATTGGGCCCGTACTACTTGGGTCTGGAGGGCTCAATGCGCTAAGTGGCACGGCAATACTTCCATAAATGCCTTCGGTTGCTGGAGCCAATACACCGGTAGTTAATACCCCTTCAATATAAGCAAAAACATCGAATGGTTGGTTGTATTGAATTGCGCCGCCGTCAACCATTACGTAGGGACACAGTGCGCCTGGAATGCTGCCAGCTGTCGCGTGGGCAGAGTTGGGGGAAGACAGCATCGATGACATCGGCGGAAACTCTGTGGGTTGGGCACTCAACAACGCCGGGCAAAGCATCAGGGTACCGAGGGTTATTCGTTTCATCGGGTTATATCCTTATCGTTATCAGTCCACTTGCCCCATCGAGCCTAACAGACACTATTTTTCAGAAATGCCAACGGGTTCTCTCTGATCTTGCATTGGCCTGAACGGCCCCACTCTCTCCTCTAACGGCAACAAACTGAAACCTTGTATGGCCCGAGTTGACACGGCGTTGTGACGGTGTCTCAGGCAATGTGAGGAAGCTGTCACAAATCACCTGATCCGGGCAGCGCGTATTGTTTGGGCTCCCATTGCCCGAACACGCTGACCAACAGAGAAAAAAATAACAATACCAGGCCGGTCGACCAGAGACGCTCATTGCCAAACGACAAAGACAATAGCTATGCCGAAGGCGTGGACAGGCGAGGGAACGATGAACCGATCAATTTCACTTTTTGGCGGCCTGCTGGCCGGGATGCCCCTGTTGGCATCAGCGCAACTCCAGGCCATTTCGGATGAGGCCATGTCGGAAGTCACCGGACAGGCGTTTGTGTCTATCGATCGTCAGTATCACCCCGATGCCCAGAAGAACGTCGCTTATACCCGTGTGAATCTGGGACTGGATCTCGACGTCCAGCTAGAGGCGGATGTGCTGGAGCTAGGTCGCTATGAGCGCAATGGAGAGGAGGCGGGCACGTCCGATGTGCTGATAAACGACTTCGCGCTGGGCTATATCAACAACCAGGCCTACTTCGACAGAAACCCTGACGCACCTCGACAGCGTAAGGCGGATGGCTCTGCCTATAGCGAGGGCGAGATTGTTCCATTCTCAATCAGCAACCCATTCTTTGAGTTCGCTTTCGACGAGGGAACCGACGAAGTCGTCGGCGTGCGTCTTGGCTTCGGTGAGGCACAGGGAATTCTTTCCGGAAATATTCAAAACCTGACCGGTGACGTGAATGTCAACATCCAGGCTACTGGCGCGGATCTGGATGACGCTGATTCAAACGGAAATTGGGTCGACCAAGTTATCAAATTATTGGGGCCCATTATCCTTCGTCAGAATGCACTGCGAAGCAAGGCAAAGTTGGTTTATGGGCCAGATCATCCCCAGATTGGCGAACTCGATCCGGTGCGTGCGACACATGCAGGTGTGCCCAATGGTGAACGCTTCATTGTTGAAGATGTGCCGTTTTTGATTCGACTTGCACTTGGCGCGATCGGTGGCGGCGCGAGTTCAGAGATTGAAATCATTGGTGATCAAGTTCACATCATCGCTTCTGACTGCAAGGTGATAGGTATTGAGGCCTGCTTCCCACTGACTAACTTTGAAAGCCTGGCCATTGGTCAGATTGAGGAAGTGAATGGAGAGCGTCGCGTTGTTGCTCCGGAATCCGGGCTGTTCCTGTCATTTCAGACCCAGCAGCTTGAATGGCTGAAAGATGTCTCTAAATCCAATCCGACCGTGGATGATTTTATCCGTACAGGAACCGGAGGATTCTTCAACATTCCTTCAGGGGCCGTGGAGTTCAGTCTCGGTGAGGCATTGGGCGGGATCGATCGCTATCGGACCGAGTACATCGATCGAGGCCGGGGCCTTTTCTAGGGAGGCGAACAACCAGGGCAGCGCTGAAAAGTTGTCGTCGCAGGATGCCGTCGGATCGGATGCATCCAGTTGGCGATAGCCTCCGAAAGCCTTCGCGAAGATGTGCTGACCGGTCTCCGGGTTGATTCTTCCGACGAGGAAAGGCGAGGTCCGATATGCTCCTCCCTGCTTGCCCGCAGAAACCTGAGGTATTGCCTGGCCCCAAGTGACAAACCTTTGTCACTTTTGGTCGGGCAATGTAAAAGACTGTCATAAATTGCCTGATCTATGACGACGCGCACAGCCTTGGGCGCATAATGCCCATAAAATCTGGTCAAGAACTGGGCAAAAACAATAGTAAACCAGTCGACCAGAGACACTCACTGCCAAACGACAATGACAATAACCACGCCGGTGGCGTGGCCAGGTGAGGCAAAGATGAACAAGCCAATCGCATTCTGCGGCTGTCTGCTGGCCAGCATGCCTCTGTTGGCATCCGCGGAGCTTCAGGCCATCTCGGACGAGGCTATGTCGGAAGTGACCGGGCAGGCGTTCGTATCGATCGACCGTCAGTACCATCCCGATCCTCAGGAAAATGTGGCCTATACCAGGGTTAACCTTGGTATGGATATCGATATTCAGACCAACGTTGATGTCCTGGAATTGGGCCGCTATGAGCGGGATGGCGAAAAGGCCGGCAGTTCAGATGTGCTGATCGAGGATTTTGCTCTGGGCTATATCAACAATCAGGCCTACTTCGATGATAACCCCAAGGCGCCTCGGCAACGTAAGCCCGATGGCTCGCGCTATGGAGAGGGTGAGATTGTCCCTTTCAGAATCCAGAACCCATTTCTTGAGTTTGCCTATGATGAGACCTCTGATGAGGTCGTCGGGTTTCGACTTGGTTTTGGAGAGTCCATGGGCGTTCTTTCTGGTCGCATCCAGTCTCTGACCGGTAATGTGAATGTAAACATTCTGGATCGAGGCGAAGGATTAAGGGATGCAGACTCTGATGGCAATTTCTTTGATCAGCTTATCGTGTTGCTGACACCGCTGCTTGAAGGCGAAAGCCCGTTGGAGACCAAAGCTCAATTGGTCTACGGCGAAGAGGGGCACCCTGACATCGGCTCGTTGGACCCTATTCGTGCGGAGCACATCGGTATCCCCGATGGGGAGCGCTTTGTACTGGAAAATGCCAGTGGGTTTACTCGTTGGTCGCTAAAGAACCTTTTGGCCCGCGGTTCGAGCTCTGAAATCGTTGTTCCCGATTGTTCGTTTTTGAGCTGTGGGGCCGGTGATATCTATGTGTACGCAAAAGATTGCAGGGTTCTTGGCATTGACTCCTGTTTTGAGTTGGATATGTACAACAGCTTCGCGGTAGGCGAGCTGGGAGAAATTGATGGTGAGCGCCACGTAACAGGGCCCGTTGATGGCGCGTTCATCTCTTTCCAAACCAAGGATCTTGCCTGGCTTTCCGATGTGGCCAAGGGAAACCCAACGCCAGAGGACTTCGTTCGTGCCACCGCTGGCGCCTTCTTCAACATTCCCAACGGCGCCACAGAAGTGAATCTTAGCGAAGCACTACACGGAACCCAGCGTTATCGCAGTGAATACATCGACCGCGGTCGTGGACTCTTTTAGGGGAAAGCTATGCATCGTCACGGCGAGACCACTACTACCTTACACCAGTCTCCTTTCCTGAAAGCCGGGATCATTGCCTTGTGCGTCGCAGCTGGGCCGGCCGCGAAGGCAGAGCTTCAGGGGCTGACAGAGACAGAGCTCTCGGAGATTGATGGTGCCGGGATTGGTCTGGTACTGGAGGATTTCAAATTCGCCCACGGTACCGACGTTCAGAATGGCCGCGTCTTTAAGATTGGTGGAATTAAGAGTTCCCAAGGCGAAGACGTCGAAATTGTTGTCAACAAACTCTATATCTCAGGGTCGGGCAGTAATTACGGCCAGACCCTCGGCTCCGTTAATCTCGGGCGTTTGGTCAACCCCTTCACCATTGATGTGGTTGATGGCAACGACATTGGAGTTCAGGACAAGGCTGTACTCAGCATTGCAGCTCCAACCAAGGTCGCCGCGACGGAAGGCTATAACTGCATGGGTGGGGGCGGCGCTGGCAGTGGCGTATGCTCAAGCCGCCCTTCCACTGCGACCTTTGTTGGCGAACGCCCGGATATCGGTTTACAGATGAATGTGACCGTGGGGTCGAATCAGTCTTCGAACCTTAATATCCACGCACAAAGTGCGGTGATCGATGGCAGCTACCTGAGGTTGTGGGGCGATAATGACCGGCGCCAGCTGGTGGGCCAGTTTAAACTCAATTTCTACACCCCGGAGCTGTCGATCAACGCGTGTGAACAGGACGGTACCAACTGTGGCTCCCGCATCCGAATGTCAGATTTTGCCCTGGAACTGGCTTTGGGGAACGAGTTCCAACCGATGTTTCTGGACGTGGATGGCAGCGGCAATTTTGTAGCTGAAATACAGGCGATCCAGAAACCTGCCCCGGGAACCATTGGCGCGGACGGTCTGCGTTCAAGCAGCGACCCGGCGACCTGGGACTTCTATAACGACTACTACACCAATCCGGAATACCGCAGCAATCTCACAATCGGTAACTTCTCTGTCGGTAACCGGGATTTCGGCTCTGCAAGAGTTGAAGGTATGTTGATCCAGCACCTTAAAATCCAAACCAAGGATCTGGCGCCATGACTGGACGGACTCTCAAGTACGCACGCTCAATACCGCTGGCGTTGGGGCTGGCCCTGGCGCCCCAGCTTGGCTCTGCCGAGTTGGCCAGGCTCGACGATGGCGCTTTGTCGGATGTGTCCGGGCAGGGAGGCATCTACCTGTCGGGGGATGTCAGCATCAACGAACTCGGCGGTCCGATTCGTAATGGCTACTTCGGTGGCTGTGAGGAAGTGGGTAAGAAATGTGGCGCCCGCGTTGCTTACCGGCTGAAAGAGGACGGCGGCTGGTTTGTGTTGGATGACATCCGCGGTAGCTTCGCTTTCGAGGGCCTGACCCTCAAGGTTCGTGAAATCAACGACGGCTTTGCCGGGGATGGTCAGCTGTTCAACCGGGAAGTGGTGGAGCTGGGGCTGCCCAATGTGGTGCGTTACAACGACGTCCAGTTCAAGTTGGCTGGCAGCAGCACTGCCCGTCCAACCGATCCCGGTTTCCGGCAGACTGACATCTTCTCGATTGAAATGCAGGGTGACGTCACGCTGGAAGGCAACCTGCTGGTCTTTCCAACCGGTAACCCTTAAGGAGAGGGCGCTATGGCACGACCAATGACTCAGACCCGGATCGCCTGTCTGACGCCAGTGCTCGGTGGCTGGTTGGGGCTTGCTGCCATGCCGGCCGTCGGCGAGCTGCAGAGCCTGGATGACTCGATGATGTCTTCCATCAGTGGCCAGGCCGGGGTAACCCTGGAGCTGGATCTGCAGACCACCGTCGATCGGCTGTCCTATTTTGATGATGGCAACGGTATCCACCTGGAGAACGTGCGCATTGGTTCTGCGACCGATCCCAATGGCGGTGCGTTCCACAAGATCGATCTGGACATTGAGGCCGACGGCAGCCTGAACCTCGGTTATCTGGTTGAAGACCGTCGCATCGAATTTGAGGACGTCACCCTGCCAGGCGCGCCCGGCGTGGGGATGGGCGGGTTGTTCTTTGATCACAGCCTCCAGGGCACCTTCCGCCTCTCACCCGGTGGCACCCTTAGCCCGGATGGTTACACCTTCGACAGTGCCTACACCATGACCGGGGGGCGGATCGGTTATCGCACCAATGGTAACGAAGTATTTCTGGACGACATCACCATGGACGTCCAGGCCATAGGCGTGACCATGGACGTGGTGGGGGACCAGCTGCTGTTCACCACCCCGGAGCTGATTGGCAGTTACGAGGTCGGGGCGATTCGCTATTCCGACAATCCGCTCAATCACGGCTCGCCCACCGATGCCACCACGGGCCTGGAATTGCCCTCATACGGCGGCTTCAAGGGGGATTTCAACCTCTCCGGTGAAACCTACATCGGTGGCGGTGGCCGGGTTGGCCAGGAAGGTATCCGCATCGACTCCAACACCCAGATCAACAGTGCCAACTTCATCTACCTGGATGATGGCAATGCGCTGGGGCTGAGGGACATCACCGGTCACTACAACCTTACCGACCTGCGGATTGATGTCGACAAGGACTGGAACGGCCGTGAGGCGCTGGCACTCTCCGTCGGCGGGCTGTCCGGGGCCTTCAACATCGGCCGCATTGAGCTGGGTAATCAGAACAAGAGTCTGGGGCGGCTGAATGTCAGCTTCCTGTTCCAGGATCAGGTCATTCGCGGTCAGAGCTACACCAACGCACTTTACCTGATGGGCGGAGGCCATGCTGACGCGGGTCCTCAGGGGCTGAGGCTGGGGGCCCAGTGGAGCCTTCAGCTCGCGGACTTCAGTTACACCGAGGACAACAACCGGGTGATCTTCAGCGGTTTGCAATCCTGGGGGCAGGGTGATGTGACCGTCAATGTGACCCGTGATGAAGTCCAGAACGGTACCCGTTTCTTTGACGGTTTGCGGGTTGGCTTTGAGGGTATCAAAGGTGGCTATCGTATCAATGGTCTGCGGGTTGGCGATGAGAACGCGCCGCTGCAGGGTGGTACCGAATTGCTGCTGGCGCTGGGTTTTTACCCGGCCTACGACTTTGAACTCGATGGTCATCTGACCCTGGGCGCCGGCGGTGCCAGCGGCGAGGGGCTGACCATCAATTCCGATGTGCAGATCCGGAACGGCAGTGCCGCCCTGATCGCCAATCCCTACGACGAAGGTGCCGGCGAGATCGCACAGACCGGTCTCTGGGTCAGCGACCTGAACTACGACATGCACATCCGTGACATGACCGTTGATGTGACCGACGAAGGTCTGGCGATCATCAAGGGCGAGGCCTGGAGTACCATGGATGTGGGCAACCTCCGGGTCGGTGACAAGTCCAGTGGCGCCAGTTTTGGTCGCTTTGTGGTGCAGAAATATGAAAAGGGCAGTTCGATGACTATCCTGCCCGGTGGCGCGGGCGATGTCTGCGCTGGTGGTATGGGGTCTGACGCGGCCAGCTGCGAGGCCTCCGGTGGCGTCTGGGAAACCCGGGGTGAGGAAGGTGTCACCGTTCGCATGAAGCATGTGTTGGCGCGGGCTGTGAGCGATACCCGCAAAAATGCCTTCACCTGGGAATCCAACCGTCAGCTGGACGGCAGCGGCAACCCCATCAACGATTCCGGCATGAAGCTGGTGTTGAATGACATCTACACCAGCGATGGCGGCGATTTTGATGGCGATGGGGTGGAAGACAACACCTACGGCATCCAGAGCGACATCGCAGTGGATGTCTATCAGACACGGGTGGTTAAGAGGGAGGACGGTGCCGACTCCCGCGGGGTTGTGGGTAACCGTGGAGACGAGCGGATCATGGATGCGGGTGCGCCGGAAGGCTATCGCTATGTGGCCAACCCGACCGCAGCGGACATGCAGAACCGTCCTCTGGGCTTTGCGGTGCAGGCCGAGGCCCGCTTCAAGGAACTCTCCATCAACAACATCGACCTGGTGCATCCGATCGGGGGTGCCCAAACCGCGGTCTATGGTGTCAAAATGCAAAACTTCGACATCAAGGCCAACCTGACCGCCACGCCCATCCAGTAGTGTGTTGACCAGACGCTCGCCCCGAGCGTCTGGTCCTTCCCTTCTTTGTTTTTTCCTGCTGCCTGGTGTTTAATCCGGCACTATCACTCGCTTGTTTTCCGGACCCTCTGTCCCATGAATCTAAAAGTACTTGTCGAATTGCTGTCGGATGGGCAGGTCCATTCCGGCGAATCCCTGGCCCAACGTCTGGGTATCAGCCGAACCGCGATCTGGAAGCAGCTTCGCAAGGCCCAGGAGCAGGGGGTGGAGATTGAGACCATTCGTGGTAAGGGCTATCGCCTGCAATCCCCCGTCGATCTACTGGATCACGATCGCATCTGTGCTGGGCTTGGCGATGGTCTGGCGCAACAGCTGCGGCTGATGGTGCTGGACGAGGTTGACTCCACCAACGCCGAAATTATGCGCCAGCGGCGCTTACCCGGGCAGGCGACGGGCACTCTGGTGTGTCTGGCGGATTGTCAGACCGCTGGCCGTGGACGACGTGGCAGGGCCTGGCAAAGCCCGAAGGGCGAGAACCTCTACATCAGCTTCGGGTTGGGCATTCGGGGCGGGTTCTCCGAGTTGGACGGTCTGAGTCTGGTGTTTGGTGTTGCGCTGGCGGAGGCGATTGAGAGTTTCGGCACCGGACCCCTGCAATTGAAGTGGCCCAATGATGTCTATCACAACGGCAGTAAGCTCGGAGGCATTCTCATTGAACTGCTTGGGGAACTGGAGGAGGGCTTTATCCAGGTGGTGATTGGCATTGGCGTCAATGTCCATATGCACGAAGCGTCCGATGTTGATCAGGCCTGGACCAGTCTTGCTCGTGTCGCCCCTGAGCAGGAGTGGAGCCGCAATGCTCTGGCAGCGGAACTGGTGACTCGGGTGTTGGCCGCCAGTGAGGCCTTCCAGGCGGAGGGCTTTGGCCGTTTCCACGAGCGTTGGTCTGACCGGGATCTGTTTCGGGGGCGGTCTTTGGTGACCACCCAGGGCCAACTGGTCGGTACCGGCTGTGGCATTGACCAGGACGGCAGCTACCTCGTTGAAGACGATGCCGGTAACCGGTCCCCGATACGAGCCGGGGAGATTAGCTTGCGGATTGACGCATGAAGCTGTTTGTCGATATGGGCAATAGCCGGGTCAAATGGCGGTTGCGGGGCTGGAACACGGTTTTTGAAGGAGAGGGGACGATCGGTTCGGACTTGCTGTTCGCTGATCTGCCAGTGAATGGTGAGGGTATCAATCAGGTTGCCGTCAGCACGGTGGCTTCTGACCAGGGCCGGCGGCAGCTGGAGGAGCGGTTGCGACGGATCACTCCGGTACCACCGGAGTATTTCTGGACTGAGTCACGGCGGCAGGGATTGGTCTGTGCCTATGATAGGCCGGAAACCATGGGTGCCGATCGTTGGCATGCGATGGTTGCTGCCCGTAGCCGAGTGAGCGGTGGGATTGCGGTTGTTGATGCTGGTAGCGCGGTCACGGTGGATTATGTGGCTGCGGATGGCCGTCATCTCGGTGGCTACATTCTGGCTGGACAGAATATGATGTACCGCGCCCTCAGCCAGGATGCCGCCCGTATTCACTTCGAGGGCCGGGTCCAGGGGGACTCGGCACCAGGGACGTCCACCGCAGAATGTGTGCATCACGGGGTTGAGTGGCTGTGGCGGGGGATGGTTCAACAACTCAGGGAGGATGTGAGGACCTTGGGACTAGAAAAGGTGTTTATTACCGGTGGCGACTCGGATCGGCTGATCGGTTGTGGCCTGCAGGGAGAGTCTGTGCCCGGTCTGGTACTCGACGGGCTGGAGATTGTGGCCGCTGACGTCCGGGAAGATTGATTATGCGCTGGCTGGTGTTGATGTTGGTGCTGGGCAATCTGGGGCTCTGGTGGTTGTTCTCGGGGCCGGACGACGTTGAGCGTGATGCGGATGCGAGCGGGCGGTTGCCCCGGGTGTCCGAGCTGCAAACCGTGCCGCCGCCGTCGGCCGGTGAGGGTGACGTCGAAGCGCCGGAACCGACGCCGGAATCTGCGCACAGTGGCACCGGTACCGCGAATGAGGCGTCGGAGGTTGCGATCGCCGATGTCCCTGGCGAAAGCCGGCAGGAGAGTGGACCGGTAACGGAGGCTGATCCGGCGCTGGCGGAGATTCCGATCCCCGAGCCGAAGCCGGTCCAACGCTACTGCTTCCGTCTGGGATGGTTCGACAGCGAGGAGGCCGCGCTTGCCCTGGCGGGCGATCTGAGCGCTGTTGCCATCAGCGAGCCGGAGGTTGAGGCACAGGAGTTTGAGCAGCCGCCTTTGCATTGGGTCATCATCCCACCCCGGTCGAGCCGGGACGCAGCGTTGGAACTGTTCCGCGATGTGCAGCGTCGAGGCGTTGATTCGTACCTGGTGACCCGTGGCGAGATGGAAAACGCGATCTCGTTGGGGCTGTTTGAATCCCGGGAATCCGCTGAGCGGGTCCTTGAGAAAAGAATTTCAGAAAATCTTCCGGCAGTACTGGAATTATTCCCCCGAAATCAGATACGATACGCGCTCGCTTTTGAGGCGGCCTATTCATCAGGTTCCCAGGAACTGGATCAGGCTCGGGCGAACTATGGGCACCAATTTGAATTGGTTGAAATAAATGGTTGTGAAGGTGTTGCAACCACGAAAAAAAGTCCGTAGTATGCTGCCCTCGCTGATGAGGCGAATGTGAGCTGGCGTAGCTCAGTTGGTAGAGCAGCTGACTTGTAATCAGCAGGTCGGGGGTTCGATTCCGTCCGCCAGCTCCACTTTAAGGTTTTGCGCAGCTTCGCGAAAACGAGGTTGTATTGGGAGGGGTTCCCGAGTGGCCAAAGGGATCAGACTGTAAATCTGACGGCTTCGCCTTCGCAGGTTCGAATCCTGCCCCCTCCACCACTTATTGCTTGCGGGCATCGTATAGTGGCTATTACCTCAGCCTTCCAAGCTGATGACGCGGGTTCGATTCCCGCTGCCCGCTCCAATTTGATGAAGTTTTAATGCTCATGTAGCTCAGTCGGTAGAGCACATCCTTGGTAAGGATGAGGTCACCGGTTCAATTCCGGTCATGAGCTCCATTATTTGTCCGGTCAACGTTTCGGTCATGGTTGATTAGGGAGATAGGTCGAATGTCCAAAGAAAAGTTTGAGCGTAGTAAGCCGCACGTCAACGTGGGCACCATTGGTCACGTTGACCATGGTAAAACCACTCTGACAGCTGCTCTGACTCGTGTGTGTCACGAAGTTTGGGGTACCGGTACTGCCAGTGCGTTCGACCAGATCGATAACGCTCCGGAAGAAAAGGCGCGTGGTATCACCATCGCGACTTCTCACGTTGAGTACGATTCTCCGATCCGTCACTACGCACACGTTGACTGCCCGGGCCACGCCGACTATGTGAAGAACATGATCACCGGTGCTGCCCAGATGGACGGTGCGATCCTGGTTTGCTCCGCAGCTGACGGCCCCATGCCGCAGACTCGTGAGCACATCCTGCTGTCCCGTCAGGTTGGTGTTCCGTACATCGTCGTGTTCCTGAACAAGGCCGACATGGTCGACGACGAAGAGCTGCTGGAACTGGTTGAGATGGAAGTTCGTGATCTGCTGAGCCAGTACGACTTCCCGGGTGATGACACTCCGATCATCACGGGTTCCGCGCTGATGGCGCTGGAAGGCAAAGACGACAACGAGATGGGTACTACCGCTGTTAAGAAGCTGGTAGAGGCTCTGGATGACTACATCCCTGAGCCGGAGCGTGCGATCGATCAGCCGTTCCTGATGCCGATCGAGGACGTCTTCTCCATCTCCGGTCGTGGTACTGTGGTAACCGGTCGTGTTGAGCGTGGCATCATCAAGGTTGGTGACGAAGTGGAAATCGTGGGTATCCGCGAGACCACCAAGACCACCTGTACTGGTGTTGAGATGTTCCGCAAGCTGCTGGACGAAGGCCGTGCCGGTGAGAACGTTGGTGTTCTGCTGCGTGGTACCAAGCGTGACGACGTTGAGCGTGGTCAGGTTCTGGCAGTGCCAGGTTCCATCAACCCGCACACCAAGTTTGAGTGTGAAGTGTACGTTCTGAGCAAGGACGAGGGTGGTCGTCACACTCCGTTCTTCAAGGGCTACCGTCCGCAGTTCTACTTCCGGACCACTGACGTGACCGGTTCCTGTGAGCTGCCGGAAGGCGTTGAAATGGTAATGCCGGGTGATAACGTCAAGATGGACGTTACTCTGATCGCTCCGATCGCGATGGAAGAAGGTCTGCGCTTCGCCATCCGTGAAGGCGGCCGTACCGTTGGTGCCGGCGTTGTTGCTAAGATTGTAGAGTAAGAATAGAGTGAGCGGCCCTTTCGGGCTGCTCTTCTTTGTAGTGAGTGCACTGAGTTTTCGGTGCAGGCCAGTAGCTCAATTGGCAGAGCAGCGGTCTCCAAAACCGCAGGTTGGGGGTTCGATTCCCTCCTGGCCTGCCATTTCACAACATCCGGATACATAAGCTGATTCCTATGGAGTCAAAAGCTGATAGCTCAACCGGTCGCTTCGATGCGATGAAGTGGCTGGTTGTTTTCGTTCTGATTGCCGTTGGTGTAGTGGGTAATCAGTATTTCAACGCCGAGTCATTGCTGTATCGTGTTCTCGCCCTTGTTGTCCTTGCGATGGTTGCGGCCTTTGTGGCTTTGCAGACCGATCGCGGGCGCCGTTTTGCTACCCTGCTGAAAGAAGCTCGCGTCGAGATTCGGAAGGTGGTTTGGCCGACCCGGCCAGAGCTCATTCAAACTACGGCGATCGTAGTTGTGTTTGTGCTGGTGGTGGCGCTTCTGCTTTGGGGTATGGACTCGTTTATCAGTTTTCTGGTTTCCGGTTTTATTGGTTAACAGGGGTGTGCAATGGCTAAGCGCTGGTACGTTGTTCATGCGTATTCGGGTTTCGAAAAGCATGTAATGCGCACTCTGAAAGAGCGGGTTGTCCTGAATGGCATGGAAGACCTGTTCGGCGATATTCTCGTGCCCACCGAAGAAGTGGTGGAAATGCGCGACGGTAAAAAGCGCAAGAGTGAGCGCAAATTCTATCCTGGTTATGTTCTCGTCCAGATGGAGATGGAGGACGCCACCTGGCACTTGGTGAAAGATACGCCTAAGGTGCTTGGTTTTATTGGTGGCACCAAGGAGAAGCCGGCTCCAATTACCGAGAGAGAGGCTGAGGCTATTCTGAATCGGGTTGAGAGTGGCGTCGATAAGCCCAAGCCGAAGACGTTGTTTGAGCCGGGCGAGATTGTACGCGTTATTGAAGGTCCCTTTGCAGACTTCAATGGCGTTGTGGAAGAAGTTGACTACGACAAGAGTCGGGTCAAGGTTGCGGTTCTGATTTTCGGTCGTTCCACTCCGGTTGAGCTGGAGTTCGGGCAGGTCGAAAAAGACTGAGCCGTAGCGGATCAGGCAAAAGCTCGCGCACCATGGTGACGCGGGCTTTTTGTGTCTGGTCCTTATGTTATTAAACCCATGGGGAGCCGAGAGGCGTTCGAACCCAAAGGAGTGAATCATGGCAAAGAAGATTGAAGCGTACATCAAGCTTCAGGTTGCTGCCGGTCAGGCCAACCCGAGTCCCCCCGTTGGTCCTGCGCTGGGTCAGCACGGTGTAAACATCATGGAATTCTGTAAGGCGTTCAATGCCCAGACTCAGGGCATGGAGCCGGGCCTGCCGATTCCGACGGTGATCACCGTATACAGCGATCGCAGCTTCACCTTTATCACCAAGACTCCGCCTGCTGCCGTTCTGCTGAAGAAGGCTGCCGGTCTGAAGAGTGGTTCTGCCCGTCCGAACACCGACAAAGTTGGTACCGTGACCCGCGCTCAGCTGGAAGAAATTGCCACCACCAAAGAGCCGGACCTGACTGCTGCCGATATGGATGCAGCGGTTCGTACCATCGCCGGAACTGCCCGCAGCATGGGCCTGAACGTGGAGGGCCTGTAACATGGCAAAGCTGAGCAAGCGTCAAAAGCTGATCCGTGAAAAAGTCGAAGCCGGTCGTGTCTACTCCGTAGAAGATGCGGTTGCTGTGCTGGTTGAGCTGGGCCAGAGCGTTAACTTTCAGGAGTCTCTGGACGTTGCCGTTAACCTCGGTGTTGACGCGCGTAAATCAGACCAGGTTGTTCGTAGCAGCACCGTTCTGCCGAACGGCACTGGCAAGACCGTTCGCGTAGCGGTATTCACCCAGGGTGCCAATGCCGAGAAAGCCACCGCCGCTGGCGCGGACGTGGTTGGCATGGACGATCTGGCTGAAGAAGTTAAGAAAGGCAACATGGACTTTGACGTGGTCATCGCCACTCCGGACGCCATGCGTGTTGTTGGTCAGCTGGGTCAGATTCTGGGCCCGCGTGGCCTGATGCCGAACCCGAAAGTTGGCACCGTAACCCCGGACGTTGAGACTGCGGTCAAGAATGCCAAGGCTGGTCAGGTTCGTTACCGGACTGACAAGAACGGCATTATCCACGCTCCGCTGGGTAACGTTGAATTCTCTGCCGATGCGATCAAGCAGAACCTTGAAGCGCTGCTGGCAGACCTGAAAAAGGCCAAGCCTGCGTCGTCGAAAGGCGTTTACCTGAAGAAGGTAACCCTGTCGACCACAATGGGACCTGGCCTGGCTATCGATCAGAGCGGTCTGAACATCTGATCCCTGATTCGGTAGGCACTTTGTAGTTTTGGCGGAAGCCAAGGCTGTCAAAGACCGCAGGCCCCCGAGGTCACCGGCAACGGTGGCCACAAGGGTTAAAGCAACGCCTGCGCAGACGGTGTGATGACGTTCTCTGAACCCATACACCGTTAGGGGCCCGCAAGGGCAATGATGGGTTTGCCGGTCGTTCCGACTGGCGAAATCAAGGAGAAATCCAGTGGCAATTAGACTCGAAGACAAGAAGGCGATCGTCGCTGAAGTCAACGAGACTGCTGGTAATGCTCTGTCTGTGGTTCTGGCCGACTACCGTGGTGTCACTTCCGGTGACATGACGGCGCTTCGTGCCAAGGCTCGTGCCGAAAACGTCAATCTGAAGGTTGTTCGTAACAACCTGGCGAAGATTGCGATTCGCGGCACTGAGTTCGAGTGCATCGACGAAGCTCTGGTAGGTCCGACTATTCTGGCGTTTTCTATGGAAGATCCGGGTGCCGCAGCGCGCCTGTTGAAGGATTTTGCCAAAGAAAACGAGGCGTTTGAGATCAAGGCCCTGGCCGTCGGCGGTGAGCTGATGGGCGCGGAGCAGATCGATCGCCTGGCGAAGCTGCCAACCCTCCACGAGGCGTTGACCAAGCTGGCCGTGGTTACACAGGCACCGATTACCAAGCTCGCACGCAGCCTGAACGATATTCCGGGCAGGATTACGCGTGTGATCGCTGCAGTCCGCGACGAGAAGCGCGACGCAGCTTGATTCTGTTGAACACCCTACACATTTTACATTGGAGAAAGTCATGGCTCTGTCAAAAGACGATATTCTGAATGCAATTGCTGAAATGAGCGTAATGGACGTTGTTGAGCTCGTTGAAGCAATGGAAGAGAAGTTCGGCGTTTCCGCTGAAGCTGCTGTTGCCGCTGCTCCGGCTGCTGCCGGTGGCGATGCTGCTGCCGCTGAAGAAAAGACCGAGTTCGACGTGGTTCTGACCGGTGCTGGTGAGAAGAAAGTAAACGTCATCAAGGCCGTTCGTGAGCTGACCGGTCTGGGTCTGAAAGAAGCTAAGGAAATGGTCGACGGCGCACCTTCCACCATCAAGGAAGCTGCTGCTAAAGACGAAGCTGAAGAAGCCAAGAAGAAGCTTGAGGAAGCAGGCGCTTCCGTTGAGCTCAAGTAATAGCGGGTTTCTGAACGCTACCGTGCGATAAGCATGGACGGGCTGGCGGCCCTGGGCCGCCGGCCTTTTTCTGTTGTATATGCTATACAGCGTTGCAGCGGAAGTGGTTTGAGGGCCCTCGTGTCCCTAACAACCTACAGCCAGAGTCTTGTTCAAGACGGCGCAGTATGCCGAGCAACTCGGCCCCGAAGCAAAACAATGGTTGCTTCTTGATACCAGGTATCAGGTCTAAAGCTGGGGAATGCAGATGACTTACTCCTACACTGAGAAAAAGCGGATTCGCAAAGACTTTAGTAAATTGCCTTCCGTGATGGATGTCCCCTATTTGCTGTCTATTCAGCTGGATTCATATCGGGACTTCCTGCAAATGGAAGCGGCTGCGGAAGCGCGCCAGGAAACTGGCCTGCACGCAGCGTTCAAATCCGTATTCCCGATTGCCAGTTATTCTGGCAACGCGGCGCTCGAATACGTGAGTTATCGCATTGGCGAGCCGGTGTTCGACGTCAAGGAATGCCAGCTTCGGGGTGTGACCTACGCAGCGCCGTTGCGGGTGAAAGTCCGCTTGATCATTTATGACAAGGAATCGTCCAACAAGGCGATCAAGGACATCAAGGAACAGGAAGTCTACATGGGCGAAATGCCCCTGATGACAGAGAACGGTACCTTTATTGTCAACGGTACCGAGCGGGTGATTGTCTCCCAGCTGCACCGTTCCCCGGGTGTGTTCTTTGATCATGACAAGGGTAAGACCCACTCTTCCGGCAAGCTGCTCTACTCCGCGCGGGTGATTCCTTACCGTGGTTCCTGGTTGGACTTCGAGTTCGATCCCAAGGATTCCGTGTTCGTACGGATCGACCGTCGCCGGAAGCTGCCTGCCTCCATTCTGCTGCGTGCCATCGGTTACACGTCAGAGCAGATGCTGGAGATGTTCTTCGAGACGTCCAAGTTTACGATTGGCGAAACCGTCAGCAAGCTGGAGCTGGTGCCGAGCCGTCTGCGTGGTGACATCGCCACCTTTGACATCAAAGACAATGAAGGTGAAGTCATTGTTGAGGAAGGTCGCCGGGTTACCGCGCGGCATATCCGTCAGCTCGAGAAAGCCGGCATCACTGAACTGGAAGTGCCGTCCGAGTATCTCTATGGTCGCGTCATCGCGCGTGACATGGTCGATACCAAGAGCGGTGAGGTTCTGGTTGAGTGCAATACCGAAATTACTGAAGACGTCCTCACCAAGCTGCTGGACGCCGGTATCACCGAGCTTGAGACCCTGTACACCAATGATCTGGACTGCGGTCCGTTCATGTCTGACACCCTGCGCATTGATCCTACCCGCTCGCCGCTTGAGGCGCTGGTAGAAATCTATCGCATGATGCGCCCGGGTGAGCCGCCTACCAAAGAGTCGGCTGAAAATCTGTTTACCAATCTGTTCTTCTCCGACGAGCGTTACGACCTGTCTGGTGTGGGCCGCATGAAGCTCAACCGTCGTCTGGGGCGTGAGGAGAGCACCGGTCCGGGCACGCTGACCAACGAAGACATCATCGATGTCCTCAAGACTCTGATCAACATCCGTAACGGTCAGGGTAACGTCGACGATATCGATAACCTGGGCAACCGCCGTATCCGCTCTGTGGGCGAGATGGCCGAAAACCAGTTCCGCGTTGGCCTGGTACGGGTTGAGCGTGCAGTACGTGAGCGTCTGAGCCTGGCCGAAAGCGAAGGCCTGATGCCGCAGGACCTGATCAACGCCAAGCCGGTTGCGGCTGCCGTTAAAGAGTTCTTCGGCTCCAGTCAGCTGTCCCAGTTCATGGACCAGAACAACCCGCTGTCCGAGGTTACTCACAAGCGTCGTGTGTCCGCGCTTGGGCCGGGTGGTCTGACCCGTGAGCGTGCCGGCTTTGAGGTGCGGGACGTGCATCCGACCCATTACGGTCGGGTTTGTCCAATCGAGACGCCGGAAGGGCCGAACATCGGTCTGATCAACTCGCTGGCAACCTACTCCCGGACCAACTCCTACGGTTTCCTGGAGAGTCCGTACCGCAAAGTGGTTGATGGCCAGGTGACCGATGAGATCGCCTACCTGTCGGCCATTGAGGAAAGCAACTACGTTATCGCCCAGGCCAGTGCCGCGGTGGATGAGAATGGTCGCCTGGCGGATGAGCTGGTTACGGTTCGTCACCTCAACGAATTCACCGTGACGCCGCCGGAAAACGTTACCTTCATGGACGTTTCTCCGCGTCAGGTTGTTTCGGTTGCGGCCTCACTGATTCCGTTCCTGGAGCACGATGATGCCAACCGCGCCCTGATGGGTGCGAACATGCAGCGTCAGGCTGTGCCCACCCTGCGCGCCGACAAGCCGCTGGTTGGTACCGGCATTGAGCGAATTGTGGCGCAGGACTCCGGTGTCTGTGTGACCGCCCGTCGTGGCGGTGTGATCGAGAGCGTTGATGCGGCCCGTATCGTGGTGCGTGTCAATGACGCCGAGACCGAAGCCGGTGACGCTGGTGTGGATATTTACAACCTCACCAAGTACACCCGCTCCAACCAGAACACCTGCATCAACCAGCGTTCCATCGTGAAGCAGGGCGATGAGATTGCCCGTGGTGACGTGCTCGCCGACGGTCCGTCTGTGGATCTGGGCGAACTGGCCCTGGGTCAGAACATGCGCATCGCGTTCATGCCTTGGAACGGTTACAACTTTGAGGATTCCATCCTGGTCTCCGAGAAAGTTGTGCAGGAAGACCGCTTTACCACGATCCACATTCAGGAACTGACCTGTGTGGCCCGTGACACCAAGCTGGGCAGTGAGGAAATCACCGCTGATATTCCGAACGTGGGTGAGAGTGCTCTGTCCAAGCTGGATGAATCCGGCATTGTCTACATCGGCGCCGAAGTCGGCCCGGGTGACATCCTGGTGGGTAAAGTGACGCCGAAGGGTGAGACCCAGCTGACGCCGGAAGAGAAGCTGCTGCGTGCGATCTTTGGTGAGAAAGCCTCGGATGTGAAGGACACCTCCGCGCGGGTATCGACCGGTACCCGGGGTACCGTCATCGACGTCCAGGTCTTTACCCGTGATGGTATCGAGAAGGACCAGCGTGCCCAGTCCATCGAGAAAGAGCAGCTGGACAAGTACCGCAAGGACCTGAAAGACGAGTACCGCATTGTTGAAGGTGCCACTTACGAGCGTCTGATGAACGCCCTCAAGGGTCAGGAGATCCTCAGTGGTCCGGGCCTGAAGAAAGGCGCCACTCTGGAAGAGAGCTATCTGGCCGAGCTGCCGCGGGATGACTGGTTCAAGCTGCGTCTGAAAGACGAGCCGCTGAACGAACTGCTGGAGAAATCCGAGCAGAGCCTGGAAGACCGCAAGAAGGAGCACGAGCAGCGTTTTGAAGACAAGAAGCGCAAGCTCCAGCAGGGCGATGACCTGGCGCCGGGCGTACTGAAGATCGTCAAGGTCTACCTGGCCATCAAGCGTCGCATCCAGCCGGGTGACAAGATGGCGGGTCGTCACGGTAACAAGGGTGTTATCTCCGCGGTCATGCCGATCGAGGACATGCCGTACGATGAGCTGGGCAACCCGGTCGATGTGGTGCTCAACCCGCTGGGTGTTCCTTCCCGGATGAACGTTGGTCAGGTGCTGGAAACTCACCTGGGCGCTGCCGCCAAGGGCCTGGGCGTCAAGATCAACGCGATGCTGGAAGCGCAGCGCAAGGTCGCCGAAATTCGCGAACTGCTGGCTGAGATCTATAATCACAGTGACGAGGTGTCTGCGGTTCAGCTTGAGAGCCTCAGCGATTCCGAGATCCTGGAGCTGGCGGACAACCTGCGTGGCGGTGTGCCGATGGCAACAGCCGTGTTTGATGGTGCCAAGGAAGCTGAGGTCAAGCGTATGCTTGAGCTGGCGGACATGGACACCAGCGGTCAGGTAACGCTGTACGATGGCCGCACCGGCGATCAGTTCGACCGCCCGGTGACTGTTGGCTACATGTACATGCTCAAGCTCAACCACCTCATCGATGACAAGATGCACGCCCGTTCCACCGGCTCCTACAGCCTGGTGACCCAGCAGCCGCTGGGTGGTAAGGCGCAGTTTGGTGGTCAGCGCTTCGGGGAGATGGAAGTGTGGGCACTGGAAGCATACGGTGCCGCCTACACCCTGCAGGAAATGCTTACCGTCAAATCTGATGATGTGAACGGTCGGACCAAGATGTACAAGAACATCGTGGATGGCGACCATCGTATGGAACCGGGCATGCCCGAGTCCTTCAATGTTCTTGTCAAGGAAATCCGCTCGCTGGGTATCGACATCGAGTTGGAATCCGACTGAGCCGAATTGTTTTGGCAGCGTGAGCGGGCACCGTCGGTGCCCGCCCGAGATTAACGCCATCCGGAGCTGTTACTGATGAAAGATTTGCTGAATCTTCTCAAGAACCAGAACCAAAAGCAGGAATTTGATGCCATCCGTATTGGCCTGGCATCGCCGGACATGATCCGTTCCTGGTCTTTTGGTGAGGTTAAAAAGCCAGAAACCATTAACTACCGTACCTTCAAGCCGGAGCGTGACGGTCTGTTCTGCGCCAAGATTTTTGGCCCGATCAAGGACTACGAGTGCCTGTGCGGTAAGTACAAGCGCCTGAAGCATCGGGGTGTGATCTGTGAAAAGTGCGGCGTCGAAGTCGCCCTGGCCAATGTTCGCCGTGAGCGGATGGGCCACATCGAGCTGGCCAGCCCGGTTGCCCACATCTGGTTCCTGAAGTCACTGCCGTCCCGTATCGGCTTGATGCTGGACATGACCCTGCGGGACATCGAGCGGGTCCTGTACTTCGAATCGTTCATCGTGATCGATCCCGGCATGACCACGCTGGAACGTGGCCAGCTGCTGAACGATGAGCAGTACTTCGAGGCATTGGAAGAGTTCGGTGACGAATTCGATGCCCGCATGGGTGCCGAGGCCGTCAAGGCCCTGCTGGAAGACATTGATCTGAACGCCGAAATTGAGACCCTGCGGGAAGAGATTCCGCAGACCAATTCTGAGACCAAGATCAAGAAGTTCAGCAAGCGGCTGAAAATCCTCGAGGCCTTTGCCAACTCCGGCAACCGCCCTGGCGACATGATCATGACCGTGCTGCCGGTACTGCCGCCGGATCTGCGCCCGCTGGTTCCGCTGGACGGTGGCCGCTTCGCCACCTCCGACCTGAACGATCTGTATCGTCGGGTGATCAACCGGAACAACCGTCTCAAGCGCCTGCTGGAGCTGAACGCACCGGACATCATCGTGCGCAACGAAAAGCGGATGCTGCAGGAAGCGGTCGACGCCCTGCTGGATAACGGTCGTCGCGGTCGGGCCATCACTGGCACCAACAAGCGCCCGCTGAAATCCCTGGCTGACATGATCAAGGGTAAACAGGGTCGTTTCCGTCAGAACCTGCTGGGTAAGCGGGTGGACTACTCTGGCCGTTCGGTCATCGTGGTTGGTCCTTATCTTCGTCTGCACCAGTGTGGTCTGCCGAAGAAGATGGCGCTGGAGCTGTTCAAACCGTTCATCTTTGCCAAGCTTGAGCATCGTGGCCTAGCCACCACCATCAAGGCGGCCAAGAAGATGGTCGAGCGCGAAGAGGCGGTGGTTTGGGATATCCTCGATGAGGTTATCCGCGAGCATCCGATCATGCTGAACCGGGCGCCGACCCTGCACCGTCTGGGTATCCAGGCGTTCGAGCCGGTACTGATCGAAGGTAAGGCCATCCAGCTGCACCCGCTGGTCTGTGCGGCCTACAACGCCGACTTCGACGGTGACCAGATGGCGGTACACGTACCGCTGACCCTGGAAGCTCAGCTCGAAGCGCGGGCACTGATGATGTCCACCAACAACGTGCTGTCGCCGGCTAACGGCGAGCCGATCATCGTGCCTTCCCAGGACGTGGTTCTGGGGCTGTACTACATGACCCGTGAGCGCAAGAACGCTCTGGGTGAAGGCATGGTCTTTGCCGACACCAAGGAAGTTCACCGCGCCTACGGTGCCAAGAAAGTCGATCTGCAGGCCAGAATCAAGGTTCGTATCCGCGAAGTCAGCGTCAGCGAAGAAGGTGAGAGCACCGAGTCCAGCAATCTGGTGGAAACCACCGTTGGTCGTGCGCTGCTGTTTGATATCGTGCCTGACGGTATGCCGTTTGAGATCGTCAACAAGCCGATGGTGAAGAAGGCGATCTCCAACCTGATCAACGTCTGCTACCGCACCGTGGGTCTGAAGGAATCGGTCATCTTTGCGGATCAGCTGATGTACACCGGTTTCCACTACGCCACCGTGTCCGGCACCTCCATTGGTGTTAACGACTTCGAAATTCCGCCCGAGAAATACGAAATGGTCGAGGCTGCGGAAGACGAAGTTAAGGAAATCGAGTCCCAGTACGCGTCCGGTCTGCTGACCCAGGGCGAGAAGTACAACAAGGTGATCGATATCTGGTCCCGCGCCAACGACAAGGTGTCGAAGGCAATGATGGAGCGCCTGGCGAAAGAGCCGGTGTTCGGTCCAGATGGTGAGGTTGTTGTCGACGAAAACGGCGAGGAAGTGACTCAGGAGTCCTTCAACTCGGTTTACATGATGGCCGACTCCGGCGCCCGGGGCTCTGCGGCGCAGATCCGTCAGCTGGCGGGGATGCGGGGCCTGATGGCCAAGCCGGATGGCTCCATCATCGAGACGCCGATCACCGCGAACTTCCGTGAAGGTCTGAACGTACTGCAGTACTTCATCTCCACTCACGGTGCCCGTAAGGGTCTGGCGGATACCGCACTGAAGACGGCGAACTCCGGTTATCTGACCCGTCGTCTGGTAGACGTATCCCAGGATTTGGTTGTTACCGAGAACGATTGTGGTACCGAAGAAGGTCTGCTGATGACGCCGCACATCGAAGGCGGCGACGTGGTTGTGCCTCTGGGCGACCGGGTGCTGGGTCGGGTTACTGCGCGTGACGTGTTCACGCCAACCGACAAAGAGAACGCGGTGGTACCGGCTGGCACCCTGCTGGATGAGAAGACCATCGAAATGGTCGAGCGCGCGGGTGTGGATGAGATCTGGGTTCGCTCAGCGATCACCTGTGACACCAAGCACGGTGTCTGTTCCCAGTGCTACGGCCGCGATCTGGCCCGTGGCCACTTGGTCAACGTTGGTGAGGCGGTCGGTGTTATTGCTGCCCAGTCCATCGGTGAGCCGGGTACCCAGCTCACCATGCGTACCTTCCACATCGGTGGTGCGGCGAGCCGGGCTTCAGCGGTAGACAACATTCAGGTCAAGCACGGTGGTACCGTTCGCCTGCATAACCTGAAGTCGATCGAGAAGAACGACGGCAGCCTGGTTGTGGTTTCCCGTTCCTCCGCGCTGGCGGTTGCTGATGAGCAGGGCCGTGAGCGTGAGTGGTACAAGCTTCCGTACGGTGCGGTGCTGTCCGTCAAGCATGGCGATGCAGTCGACGCCGGCGTCGTGGTGGCGAAGTGGGATCCCCACACTCACCCGATCATCGCCGAGGGTGCGGGTACTGCGAAATTTGTTGGCATGGACCAGGGCATTACTGTCCGCACCCAGACCGACGAGCTGACTGGCCTGTCCACCGTTCAGGTGATCGACCCGAAGGAGCGTCCTGCGGCGGGTAAGGACATTCGTCCGATGGTGCAGGTGCTTGACGAAAATGGCGAAGAAGTGGTGCTGCCCGGCGGAAGTCCGGCCCAGTACTTCCTGCCGGCCAACGCCCTGATCACCCTCAGTGACGGCGGTAAGGTCGAGCTGGGTGACGTGGTTGCGCGTATTCCGCAGGAAAGCTCGAAGACCCGGGACATCACCGGTGGTCTGCCACGGGTTGCCGACCTGTTCGAGGCTCGTCGTCCGAAGGAGCCGTCCATCCTGGCCGAGATCACCGGTATGGTGTCATTCGGCAAGGAGACCAAAGGTAAGAAGCGTCTGGTGATCACGCCGAAGGATGGCGACCCGTATGAGGTGCTGATTCCGAAATGGCGCCAGCTCAACGTGTTCGAAGGTGAGACCGTTGAGAAGGGTGAGGTGATCTCTGATGGTCCGTCCAACCCCCATGACATCCTGCGACTGCTGGGTGTGGTGGAGCTGGCGAAGTACATCACCAACGAGATCCAGGACGTTTACCGTCTGCAGGGCGTTGTCATCAACGATAAACACATTGAGGTTATCGTCCGCCAGATGCTGCGCAAGGTCGAGATCACCAGCCCGGGCGATACCGAGCTGCTGTCCGGCGATCAGGTGGAGTACAACCAGTTTATCGAAGCCAATGACAAGGCCGAGGCTGAGGACAAGGAACCGGCGAAGTGCGAGCGTCTGCTGCTGGGTATCACCAAGGCATCGCTGGCGACTGAGTCCTTTATCTCCGCAGCGTCGTTCCAGGAAACCACCCGGGTACTGACCGAAGGTGCGGTGACTGGCAAGCGTGATTACCTGCGCGGGCTGAAGGAAAACGTGGTAGTGGGTCGTCTGATCCCGG
This sequence comes from Marinobacter sp. CA1, assembly GCF_020546665.1. Classification (NCBI taxonomy): domain Bacteria; kingdom Pseudomonadati; phylum Pseudomonadota; class Gammaproteobacteria; order Pseudomonadales; family Marinobacteraceae; genus Marinobacter; species Marinobacter sp. CA1. The sequence goes on along the minus strand of NZ_CP071785.1, from coordinate 3,941,529 downwards.
CCGGTACTGGCCTGGCCTACCACAATGAGCGTCGTCGCAAGCGTGACCTGGAAGAGCAGGGCGTAACTGCCGAGGACGTGGTTGAAGCGCTGAGTGCAGAGCTCAACCGCTAACTGCCGGAATCTACGGATCCGGTAGTTGGTTAAAAAGGAATCAGTCTTCTTGACTGACCTGGGGCGCAGGCTTACACTTGCGTCCCTTAATTTTACCCCCGCTCGCTCGGGGGTAAGTTTCATTGATTAGGTTTATTGGAGTTTGCTTACATGGCAACGATTAACCAGTTGGTACGTAAGCCTCGTAAACGTAAGGTGGCCAAGAGTGACGTTCCGGCCCTGCAGGCTTGCCCGCAGCGTCGTGGCGTATGCACCCGTGTCTACACCACCACGCCGAAGAAGCCGAACTCAGCACTGCGTAAAGTGTGCCGTGTTCGTCTGACCAACGGCTACGAGGTTTCCTCTTACATTGGTGGTGAAGGTCACAACCTTCAGGAGCACAGCGTTGTACTGATCCGTGGCGGTCGAGTAAAAGACCTTCCGGGTGTGCGCTATCACACTGTTCGCGGAACACTGGACACCCAGGGTGTACAGAACCGTAAGCAGGGCCGCTCCAAGTACGGTGCTAAACGACCCAAGTCCTGATATCCCTCGCGGGTGTCTTTTATCGTTGCCATGTCTGATGGTGATATGTGAAACGGTAAGAGTAAGGCTGAGTAGCATCTGCTATCTCAGGGGTTCCTGAAGACCTTTTGTTTATTGAGGGCTTATCGATGCCTAGAAGAAGAGTTGCAGCTAAACGGGAAATTATCCCGGATCCCAAGTTCGGTAGCCAGCGTCTGGCCAAGTTCATCAACCACGTGATGGAGTCTGGCAAGAAGTCTGTGGCTGAGCGCATTGTTTATGGCGCGCTTGATATTGTTGCCGACAAGTCCAAGGAAGAGCCGATCGACATGTTCGAGAAGGCCCTGGAAAACATCCAGCCGATGGTTGAGGTTAAGTCCCGTCGTGTGGGTGGTGCTACCTACCAGGTGCCGGTAGAAGTACGGCCTTCCCGTCAGAACGCGCTGGCCATGCGCTGGCTCGTTGAATTCTCACGGAAGCGTGGTGAGAAGTCCATGGCTCAGCGTCTGGCAGGTGAAATCCTGGACGCCGTAGAGAGCAAGGGCGCCGCCGTTAAGAAGCGTGAAGACGTTCATCGCATGGCAGAAGCCAACAAGGCTTTCTCCCACTTCCGTTTCTAATTATTTGAGGTTCATACAGTGGCACGTACGACTCCTATCAAGCGCTATAGAAATATCGGGATTTGCGCGCACGTAGATGCGGGTAAAACCACGACCACCGAGCGGATTCTGTACTATACCGGCCGTAGCCATAAAATGGGTGAAACCCATGACGGTGCGTCAACAACTGACTGGATGGCCCAGGAGCAGGAGCGTGGTATTACCATTACCTCCGCAGCCGTGACTACGTTCTGGCAGGGCATGGACAAGCAGTTCGAGAAGCACCGGGTAAACATCATCGACACCCCTGGGCACGTTGACTTCACGATTGAGGTTGAGCGCTCTCTGCGGGTGTTGGATGGCGCTGTGGTTGTCTTCTGCGCGTCCTCCGGTGTTGAGCCGCAGTCTGAAACGGTATGGCGTCAGGCTAACAAGTACGAAGTCCCGCGGATGGTTTTTGTCAACAAGATGGACCGTGCCGGGGCCAACTTCCTGCGCGTTGTTGACCAGATCAAGAACCGTCTGGGTGCGACGCCTGTACCCATTCAGTTGCCGATCGGTGCTGAAGACGAGTTCCAGGGCGTTGTGGATCTGATCCGCATGAAGGCCATCTACTGGAACGAAGATGATGCCGGTATGACTTACGAGGAGAAGGACATTCCTGCCGAAATGCAGGATGAGTGCGACTCCTACCGTGAGCAAATGGTTGAGGCAGCTGCCGAAGCCAGCGAAGAGCTGATGGAAAAGTACCTCGAAGGCGGTGAGCTCACCAACGACGAGGTCAAGAAGGCTCTGCGTCAACGTACCCTGGCCAATGAAATCGTTCTGGCAACCTGTGGTTCGGCGTTCAAGAACAAGGGCGTTCAGGCGGTTCTGGATGCAGTTGTTGAGTTTCTGCCGGCTCCTGATGAGGTTAAGGCGATTCGCGGTGAGGTTGATGAGGACGGTACGGAAGAGACTCGTCCTGTTGATGATGACGCTCCATTTGCTGCTCTGGCCTTCAAAATTGCTACTGACCCATTTGTGGGTACTCTGACGTTCTTCCGGGTTTACTCCGGCAAGATGGAGTCCGGTAACGCGGTCTTTAACTCTGTGAAGGGTAAAAAAGAGCGTATCGGTCGTATGGTGCAAATGCACGCCAACGATCGAGAGGAGATCAAAGAAGTTCTTGCTGGCGATATCGCTGCCGCAATTGGACTTAAGAATGTCACCACCGGTGATACGCTGTGCGACGAAAATGCCAAGATTATTCTTGAGCGTATGGAGTTTCCCGAGCCGGTTATCTCTGTGGCAGTTGAGCCGAAGTCCAAGGCCGATCAGGAGAAGATGGGTATTGCGCTTGGCAAGCTGGCTCAGGAAGATCCGTCTTTCCGTGTTCGCACTGACGAAGAATCCGGCCAGACCATCATCTCCGGTATGGGTGAGCTTCACCTGGACATTATCGTCGATCGTATGCGTCGTGAGTTCAAGGTTGAGGCCAATATTGGTAAGCCGCAGGTGGCCTATCGTGAGTGCATCCGCAAGCCGGCCGACGTTGAGGGTAAGTTTGTTCGTCAGTCCGGTGGTCGTGGTCAGTACGGTCACGTCAAGGTCAAGCTTGAGCCGCTGCCGCTGGATGACGATACCGAGAACTTCATCTTCGTGAATGAGATCGTTGGTGGTGTGGTTCCGAAGGAATACATCCCGGCGGTCCAGCAGGGTATCGAGGAGCAGATGCAGAACGGCTGTCTGGCCGGCTATCCGCTGCTTGGTATCAAGGCCACTCTGTACGATGGCTCCTACCACGATGTGGACTCCAACGAAATGGCGTTCAAGATCGCAGGTTCCATGGCCATGAAGCAGGGTGCTCTGGAAGCCAGCCCGGCACTGCTTGAGCCGATCATGAAAGTCGAGGTCGTTACCCCGGAAGATTATATGGGTGACGTCGTTGGTGACCTGAACCGTCGTCGTGGCGTGATTCAGGGTATGGATGAGAACCCCTCCGGTAAGCTTATCCGGGCTGAGGTTCCGCTGGCGGAGATGTTCGGTTACGCCACCGATCTGCGTTCCGCAACGCAGGGTCGGGCGTCTTACTCCATGGAGTTCTCCGGTTACTCGGAGGCGCCTTCGAACATTGCCGACGCAATCATTAAAAAGGGTTGATACCCGGACTTAAGAAACAGGAAGAGGTGTAACCGTGTCTAAAGAAAAATTTGAACGTAGTAAACCACACGTCAACGTCGGCACTATCGGTCACGTTGACCATGGTAAAACCACTCTGACAGCTGCTCTGACTCGTGTGTGTCACGAAGTTTGGGGTACCGGTACTGCCAGTGCGTTCGACCAGATCGATAACGCTCCGGAAGAAAAGGCGCGTGGTATCACCATCGCGACTTCTCACGTTGAGTACGATTCTCCGATCCGTCACTACGCACACGTTGACTGCCCGGGCCACGCCGACTATGTGAAGAACATGATCACCGGTGCTGCCCAGATGGACGGTGCGATCCTGGTTTGCTCCGCAGCTGACGGCCCCATGCCGCAGACTCGTGAGCACATCCTGCTGTCCCGTCAGGTTGGTGTTCCGTACATCGTCGTGTTCCTGAACAAGGCCGACATGGTCGACGACGAAGAGCTGCTGGAACTGGTTGAGATGGAAGTTCGTGATCTGCTGAGCCAGTACGACTTCCCGGGTGACGACACTCCGATCATCACCGGTTCCGCGCTGATGGCGCTGGAAGGCAAAGACGACAACGAGATGGGTACTACCGCTGTTAAGAAGCTGGTAGAAGCTCTGGATGACTACATCCCTGAGCCGGAGCGTGCGATCGATCAGCCGTTCCTGATGCCGATCGAGGACGTCTTCTCCATCTCCGGTCGTGGTACTGTGGTAACCGGTCGTGTTGAGCGTGGCATCATCAAGGTTGGTGACGAAGTGGAAATCGTGGGTATTCGCGAGACCACCAAGACCACCTGTACTGGTGTTGAGATGTTCCGCAAGCTGCTGGACGAAGGCCGTGCCGGTGAGAACGTTGGTGTTCTGCTGCGTGGTACCAAGCGTGACGACGTTGAGCGTGGTCAGGTTCTGGCAGTGCCGGGTTCCATCAACCCGCACACCAAGTTCGAGTGCGAAGTGTACGTTCTGAGCAAGGACGAGGGTGGTCGTCACACTCCGTTCTTCAAGGGCTACCGTCCGCAGTTCTACTTCCGGACCACTGACGTGACCGGTTCCTGTGAGCTGCCGGAAGGCGTTGAAATGGTAATGCCGGGTGATAACGTCAAGATGGACGTTACTCTGATCGCTCCGATCGCGATGGAAGAAGGTCTGCGCTTCGCCATCCGTGAAGGCGGCCGTACCGTTGGTGCCGGCGTTGTTGCCAAAATCGTCGAGTAATTTGATACTCGAATGATTTCGGGAAGGGGGCTGCTGATGCAGCCCCCTTTTTCTATCCCGAAATTCCGTATCCCGGCAGTTGACCAGGGGGGGGATTCCCCTTGCTTGACATGGCTGGGTAATATGCATACAATGCGGCTCCTTTTTTTGAAGGTCGGCTAAAAGTAGCTGCTACGAGTGGAGTTTGGTGCATCATGCAAAGCCAAAAAATCAGAATCCGGTTGAAGGCGTTTGATTACCGCCTGATCGACCAGTCCACGCAGGAGATTGTCGATACCGCCAAGCGGACCGGCGCTCAAGTGCGTGGCCCTATTCCTCTGCCGACGCGGAAGGAAAAGTACACCGTCCTGATCTCCCCGCACGTCAACAAAGACGCGCGTGATCAGTACGAGATTCGTACCCACAAGCGTCTGCTCGACATTGTTGAGCCGACGGAGAAGACAGTGGATGCTCTGATGAAACTGGACCTGGCAGCAGGTGTAGACGTTCAGATCAGCCTCGGCTAATACCGCCCGGTATTAGTCTGTGTAACTGTCGTACGGCCATAGAGGGTGAGAGCCCCGTACACTTAAGAGGTGAAACATGGCAATTGGTGTTGTCGGTCGCAAGGCCGGTATGACCCGTATTTTTACGGAAGACGGGCAGTCTGTGCCCGTAACGGTAATTGAGGTTGAACCCAACCGCATTACCCAACTCAAAACTCTGGAAAGCGATGGCTATCGTGCGGTTCAGGTAACCGTCGGTGCGCGTCGTTCCTCTCGTGTGACCAAGGCCGAAGCGGGCCACTTTGCCAAGGCGGGCGTTGAAGCCGGCCGTGGCGTGTGGGAATTCCGTCTGGCTGACGGTGAAGGCGAAGACCTGGCTGCCGGTGGTGAGATTACTGCTGCCCAGTTTGAAGATGGCCAGGTTGTTGACGCCATCGGTCGTTCCAAGGGTAAAGGCTTCCAGGGCGGCGTTAAGCGCTGGAACTTCTCCATGCAGGATGCCACTCACGGTAACTCTCTGTCTCACCGTGCACCGGGTTCCATTGGTCAGAACCAGACCCCGGGCAAGGTATTCAAGGGCAAGAAGATGGCCGGTCAGATGGGTAATGCTCAGGTTACTGTGCAGAACCTTCAGGTTGTCCGTGTCGATGCCGAGCGCAACTTGCTGCTGATCCGTGGTGCTGTTCCAGGCGCTACCGGTGGCGATGTTGTCATCAAGCCTGCAGTTAAAGCCTGAGGAGCGGTGCGATGGAATTGACTATTACAGGTAGCGGTAAGGGAATCTCGGTTTCCGATTCCGCGTTCGCCAAAGATTTTAACGAAGCGCTGGTTCACCAGGTCGTTACCGCATTCATGGCGGCCGGTCGTCAGGGCACCCGTGCCCAGAAGACCCGCTCTGAAGTGTCCGGTGGCGGTAAGAAGCCGTGGCGCCAGAAGGGCACCGGTCGTGCCCGTGCTGGTACCATCCGTAGCCCGCTGTGGCGCTCCGGTGGCACCACCTTCGCTGCCAAGCCTCAGAACTTCGAGCAGAAGGTTAACCGCAAGATGTACCGTGCGGCCCTGCGCTCTATTTTCTCTGAGCTGGTTCGTCAGGAGCGTTTGGTTGTGGTCGACGACGTTGTCGTCGAGTCTCCCAAGACCAAGGCCTTCAATGCAAAGCTCAAGGACCTGGGTGTTGATAGTGCCCTGATCCTGGCCGAGACCGTTGAACAGAACCTTCATCTGGCTTCCCGCAACATTCCGCACGTTGACGTGCGTGACGTTGCCGGCCTGGACCCGGTCAGCCTGGTAGCCTTCGAGAAGGTTGTGGTTACCGTTCCGGCTCTGAAGAAGATCGAGGAGATGCTGGGATGAATCAGGAACGTATTTATAAGGTCCTGCTTGGGCCGCACGTATCAGAGAAGGCCTCCATGGCAGCTGAGCGTGGTCAGGTGGTATTTCGTGTTGCCCCTGATGCCACCAAGCCTGAGATCAAGAAAGCCGTTGAGCAGCTGTTCAACGTTACCGTAGAAGGTGTTCAGGTTCTGAACCGTAAGGGTAAGCTCAAGCGTACTATCCGTGGGTTCGGCAAGCGTAATGATCTTCGCAAGGCTTATGTGAAGCTTGCGGAAGGTCAGGACATCGATTTTATGGATGTGGAATAAGGTAAAGGGGTCGTAATATGCCGATCGTCAAAACCAAGCCAACATCTGCCGGCCGCCGCCACGTTGTAAAGATCTCTAATCCGGACCTGTACAAAGGGCGCCCTTACGCACCGTTGGTAGAATCGCAAAGCAAATCGGGTGGTCGTAACCATAATGGTCGCATCACAACCCGTCACGTTGGTGGTGGTCACAAGCAGCACTACCGTGTAATCGATTTCAAGCGGGCCAAAGATGGCATTCCGGCGACTATTGAGCGCCTGGAATACGATCCGAACCGCTCTGCGCACATCGCCCTGCTGAAGTACGCCGATGGCGAGCGTCGTTACATCATCGCTCCCAAAGGTGTTAAAGCTGGCGATCAGGTGCGCTCCGGCGTCGACGCGCCGATCAAGGTGGGCTCCACGCTGCCGATCCGGAACATTCCGGTCGGTTCCGTGATCCACTGCGTCGAACTCAAGCCTGGCAAAGGTGCCCAGCTGGCTCGTTCTGCGGGCGCATCCGTACAGCTGGTAGCTCGGGAGGGGGCATACGCCACCATCCGCCTGCGTTCAGGTGAAATGCGTAAGGTGCTTGTTGAGTGTCGTGCAACGTTGGGTGAAGTGTCCAACAGCGAACACAGTCTCAAGCAGCTTGGTAAAGCGGGTGCATCACGTTGGCGTGGCAAGCGGCCAACAGTACGTGGTGTTGCTATGAACCCAGTTGACCACCCGCATGGTGGTGGTGAAGGGCGTACCTCTGGTGGACGTCACCCTGTTACTCCTTGGGGTGTTCCGACCAAAGGGCATAAAACTCGTAAGAACAAGCGTACTGACAAGATGATCGTACGTCGTCGTTCGGCCAAGTAAACGACTACATAGAGGTAAATGCTGTGCCACGTTCTTTGAAGAAAGGTCCTTTTATAGACCTGCATCTGTTGAAGAAGGTTGAGGCAGCTCTGGAAAGCAACGACAAGCGGCCGATCAAAACCTGGTCCCGCCGGTCCACAGTCTTTCCGGAGATGGTAGGCCTGACCATTGCAGTCCATAACGGCAAGCAACACGTGCCTGTCTATGTCACCGAAGACATGGTCGGTCATAAGCTGGGTGAGTTCGCGGCAACGCGGACCTACCGCGGCCATGCAGCCGACAAGAAAGCTAAACGCTGATTGTGAGGGGAATAGAAATGGAAGTAGCGGCTAAGTACAAGGGCGCTCGCCTCTCTGCTCAGAAAGCTCGTCTTGTTGCTGACCAGGTACGCGGCAAGGCTGTTGAGGACGCCCTGAACATTCTGACTTTCAGCCCGAAGAAAGCAGCCGTGGTTATCAAGAAAGCTCTTGAGTCCGCGATTGCCAACGCTGAGCACAACGAAGGTCTGGACGTAGATGATCTGCGGGTCTCCACCATCATGGTGGATGAAGGTCCGACGCTCAAGCGCATCAAAGCTCGAGCCAAGGGGCGCGCTGACCGGATTTTCAAGCGCACCTGCCATATCACCGTCAAGGTCGCCGACAAGTAGGAGATGCTCAGATGGGTCATAAAGTAAATCCAACCGGCATTCGCCTGGGTGTGATCAAAGAGCACAACTCAGTCTGGTATGCCGAAAAGCAGGAATACGCGAAGAACCTCCTGAACGACATTGAGGTTCGCGAATTCCTCGACAAGCGTCTGGTAAAGGCGTCTGTCAGCAAGATTGTGATCGAGCGCCCGGCTCAGAACGCCCGCATCACGATCCATACTGCCCGTCCCGGTATTGTTATCGGTAAGAAGGGTGAAGATGTTGACCGTCTGCGTCGCGAAGTCAGCGACATGATGGGTGTGCCCGTGCACATCAACATCGAAGAGGTCCGTAAGCCGGATCTGGATGCCCGCCTGGTTGCCCAGAACGTAGCTGGTCAGCTGGAGCGTCGTGTGATGTTCCGTCGCGCCATGAAGCGTGCGGTTCAGAACGCAATGCGCCAAGGCGCAAAAGGTATCAAGATTCAGGTCGGTGGCCGTCTTGGGGGTGCTGAAATCGCTCGTTCCGAGTGGTATCGCGAAGGTCGCGTTCCGCTGCACACACTGCGTGCAGACATTGATTACGCAACCTACGAAGCGCATACCACCTACGGCGTTATCGGCGTTAAGGTATGGATCTTCAAGGGCGAGATTCTTGGTGGTATGGAGCAGGTCCGTGCTGACAAGAATGCCTCTCGCAAGAAAGGTTCTAAGTAAAGGGGCACTCGTATGCTGCAGCCAAAACGCACCAAATTTCGCAAGGTAATGAAAGGCCGTAACACCGGTCTCGCTCAGCGCGGTAACAAGGTGAGCTTCGGTGAGTACGGATTGAAAGCGACCAGCCGTGGCCGTATAACTGCTCGCCAGATTGAGGCGGCACGTCGGACCATGACTCGTCGGATTAAGCGGGGCGGTAAGATCTGGATCCGGGTTTTCCCGGACAAGCCGATCACCGGCAAGCCGCTGGAAGTACGTATGGGTAAAGGTAAGGGTTCCGTCGAGTACTGGGTGGCTGAAATTCAGCCCGGCAAGATGCTGTACGAGATGGAAGGTGTTGCCGAGGACGTCGCGCGTGAGGCCTTTACTCTGGCCGCCGCGAAGCTGCCCGTGTCAACCACCTTTGTAACGAGGACGGTGATGTGATGAAAGCAACAGAGCTGCGTGAAAAATCAGTCGAGGAGCTGAACAACGAGCTGATCGACCTGCTGAAAGAGCAGTTCAACCTGCGCATGCGCAAGGCGACAGGTCAGCTTAATCAGTCTCATCTCCTCGCCAAGGTTAAGCGTGACATCGCTCGCGTTAAAACAGTGTTGAACGAAAAGGCGGGACAGTGACATGACCGAAGCTACCAAAACTGCCAGAACCCTGAGCGGCAAGGTCGTGAGCAACAAGATGGACAAGTCCATCGTTGTAATGGTTGAGCGTCGGGTCAAGCACCCGCTGTACGGCAAGTACGTTAAGCGTTCAACCAAAGTGCAAGCGCACGACGAAACTAATCAATGCAACATCGGTGACATCGTAACCATCCAGGAGACTCGTCCGCTCTCGAAGAACAAGAGCTGGGCCCTGGTAGAAGTCACTGTGCAAGCATCCAAGGTGTAACTCGCCCGGACGGTGAGTCTTGTCGTAACGGCAAAGTGGTTTCTGCTGGAGAACAACCATGATTCAGACTCAAACAATGCTTGAAGTCGCGGACAACAGCGGTGCACGTCAAGTTCAGTGCATCAAAGTCCTGGGCGGTTCACATCGGCGTTATGCCAGCGTTGGGGATATCATCAAGGTAACCGTTAAGGAAGCCATCCCCCGCGGTAAAGTGAAGAAAGGCCAGGTCCTGAACGCTGTCGTAGTACGTACCCGTAAAGGTGTACGTCGTCCCGACGGTTCGCTGATCCGTTTTGACGGAAACGCGGCTGTACTTCTGAACAATCAGGACGCCCCTATCGGTACCCGTATCTTCGGACCGGTTACCCGTGAACTGCGTAATGAAAAGTTCATGAAAATTATTTCACTGGCACCCGAAGTACTGTAAGGACTAGAGGCCGGTTATGAAAAAGATCAAACGAGATGACGAAGTAATCGTCACCACGGGAAAAGACAAGGGCAAACGTGGTAAAGTCCTGAAAGTTCAGGACGACGGCCGTCTGGTGGTTTCTGGGATCAATATGATCAAGAAGCACACCAAGCCGAACCCCATGCTCGGCACCCCCGGTGGCATCGTCGAGAAAGAAGCACCTATCCAGGCTTCCAACGTGGCTATTTTTAATCCGCAGACCGGCAAAGCCGATCGCGTAGGCTTCCAGGTTAAGGAAGACGGCGCAAAAGTGCGGATCTTCAAGTCCACGAATGAAGCTGTCGATAACCAGTAAGCGGTGGTGGTTACGATGCTTAACATGAAAGAGCAGTACAGTAAGGAAGTGGTACCTGCCCTGCAGAAAGAGTTCGGCTACAAGAACGTGATGCAGGTGCCGCGTATCGAGAAGATCACCCTGAACATGGGTGTCGGCGAAGCTGTAGGTGACAAGAAGCTGATCGAGAATGCCGTCGCGGATCTGGAGCGTCTGGCTGGTCAGAAAGTTGTTGTTACCAAGGCTCGCAAGTCTGTTGCGGGTTTCAAAATCCGTGAAGGCTGGCCGATTGGCTGCAAGGTAACCCTGCGCGGCGAGCGTATGTGGGACTTCTTCGACCGTCTGGTTCACATCGCGATTCCTCGCGTTCGTGACTTCCGTGGTCTGAACCCGAAGTCTTTCGACGGTCGCGGCAACTACAGCATGGGTGTGCGTGAGCAGATTATCTTCCCCGAGATCGAGTACGACAAAGTCGACAAGATCCGTGGTCTGGATATCACCATCACCACCTCAGCCGGTACCGATGACGAAGGTCGTGAACTGCTGAAAGCGTTCGGCTTTCCGTTCAAGAAATAAGGAATCCGTGTTATGGCAAAGGTTTCCATGAAGAACCGAGAGCTCAAGCGCGAGAAGACCGTTGCGAAATTCGCAGCGAAGCGTGCAGAGCTCAAGGCGATCATCAAGAACCCGAACTCCAGCGACGAAGACCGTTGGGATGCGCAGATGAAGCTGCAAAAGCTTCCTCGTAATGCGAACCCGGTACGTCTCCGTAATCGTTGTCAGGTAACTGGCCGTCCCCACGGCGTCCTGCGCAAGTTCCAGCTGTCCCGCATTAAACTGCGTGAAGCCGGCATGCGTGGCGACGTACCGGGTCTGACCAAGTCTAGCTGGTAAGATTGGCGCCTTCCCGCAAGGAGAAGGTGCCCGTTGGTAAGCGGTGCGGCAAGCCGCTGCACAACTAAAAAGATCAGGAGCCTCATACCGATGAGTATGCAAGACACGCTTGCGGATATGATCACTCGTATTCGTAATGCACAGATGGCACAGAAGGCCGACGTGGCCATGCCGTCTTCCAAAATCAAGGTCTCCGTAGCCCAGGTCCTGAAGGACGAAGGTTACGTTGAAGACTTTTCCGTTTCAGCCGACGCCAAGCCCGAGCTGACCATTACCCTGAAATACTTCGGCGGCAAGCCCGTTATCGAAGACATTCAGCGGGCCAGCCGCCCGAGTCTGCGCCAGTACCGTGGCGCTGGGGAACTGCCGAAAGTAGCCGGTGGTTTGGGTGTCGCCATTGTCTCTACGTCCAAGGGCGTAATGACTGACCGTGCCGCGCGTTCCGCCGGCGTGGGTGGCGAAGTCATCTGCACCGTATTCTAAAGGGAGATAACGATGTCCAGGGTTGCCAATAATCCTGTCGTTCTGCCTTCCGGTGTTGAGGTTAAGCTGAACGGACAGGAAATCAATGTGAAGGGCTCTAAAGGAGCGCTTCAACTCACCGTACATCAGGCCGTCGAAGTTACGCAGGAAGAAAACGTTCTGCGCTTCGCCGCTCGTGATGGCGCCAAGCAGTCCCGCGCTCTCGCAGGTACCACCCGTGCGCTGGTCAACAACATGGTCACCGGTGTGTCTGCGGGCTTCGAGCGTAAACTCCAGCTTGTGGGCGTTGGATACCGTGCCCAGGCGCAGGGTAAGAAGCTCAATCTGACACTGGGTTTCTCTCACCCGGTCGAGCACGAGCTGCCCGAGGGGATCACCGCTGAAACGCCTTCCCAGACGGAAGTTGTTATCCGCGGGATCGACAAGCAACAGGTTGGCCAGGTCGCTGCGGAAATCCGCGCTTACCGTCCGCCCGAGCCTTATAAAGGTAAAGGTGTTCGTTATGCGGATGAGCAGGTCAGACGCAAAGAAGCCAAGAAGAAATAAGGCGGGACTATGAGCGCGAATAACGAAAGACTGCGTCGCGCACGTAAGGTGCGCATGAAGATTCGTGAACTGGGTAGTAACCGTCTGAGCGTACACCGTACGCCCCGGCACATGTACGCCCAGGTCACCACTGCCGATGGCAGCAAAGTGCTGGCTTCTGCCTCCACGTTGGACAAAGAGTTGCGCCAGGGTGCAACCGGTAACGTGGAAGCCGCCAAGAAGGTCGGTCAGCTGATCGCTGAACGTGCCAAGGCGGCTGGTGTTGAAAAGGTCGCCTTTGACCGTTCCGGTTACCGTTATCACGGCCGTGTTCAGGCACTCGCCGACGCGGCCCGTGAAGCTGGCTTGCAATTCTAAGAGGTGGAGAAGATGAGCGTTAACGATCAGAAAGCGCCTGAGCTCCAGGAAAAGCTGGTTCAGGTAAACCGGGTCGCCAAAGTCGTAAAAGGTGGCCGTATTTTCGCTTTCACCGCACTGACCGTAGTGGGTGATGGCAAAGGCCGTGTAGGCTTTGGTCGTGGCAAGGCACGTGAAGTGCCGGTTGCGATCCAGAAGGCTATGGAAGCCGCGCGTAAGAACATGGTGGACGTTGCTCTCGACGGCACCACCTTGCAGTACCCGGTTAAAGCCGTTCACGGCGGTTCCAAGGTGTACATGCAGCCTGCGTCCGAAGGTACTGGAATCATCGCCGGTGGTGCGATGCGTGCGGTACTGGAAGTGGCCGGTGTTCAGAACGTACTGTCCAAGTGTTACGGCTCGACCAATCCGGTCAACGTGGTCCGTTCCACTATCAAGGGTCTCCAGGCAATGAAGTCGCCTGAAGATATCGCAGCTAAGCGCGGCAAGACCGTGGAAGACATTCTGGGTTGAAGTCATGGCGAATGCTAAAAAGATCAAGGTTACACTGACCCGCAGCCCGATCAGCTGTCAGCCCAACCACAAACTGTGTGTGAAGGGCCTGGGTCTTCGCAAAATCGGTCATACCGTGGAAGTGGAGGATACTCCTTCCGTTCGCGGCATGATCAACAAGGTGAACTACCTGGTACGGGTGGAGGAGAACTAAGATGCGTTTGAACGAACTTAGTCCGGAACCCGGTTCACGCCCGAGCGCCAAGCGCGTCGGTCGCGGTATCGGTAGCGGTCTCGGTAAAACCGGTGGTCGTGGTCACAAAGGTCTGAAGTCCCGTTCTGGCGGCTCCGTCGCACCGGGATTTGAGGGTGGTCAGCAGCCGCTGGCTCGCCGTCTGCCCAAGTACGGCTTTACTTCCCGTCAGCAGCGTTACGTGGCGGAAATCCGCCTGAATGAGCTGGCAAAGGTGGAAGGCGACGTGGTTGACCTGGAAGCCCTGAAGAAGGCGGACATCATCCGTGAGGAGATCCGTTCTGCCAAGGTTATCCTGTCCGGCGAGTTGAGCCGTGCGGTGACCGTCAAGGGCTTGAAGGTTACCAAAGGCGCTCGTGAGGCGATTACAGCCGCGGGCGGAAAAGTCGAGGACTAAGACGAGTCGAGGACTAAATGGCCAAGACAGCATCATTGCCTGCTGGCGCGGGAAAAGGACTGGCAGAGCTGCGTTCGCGGCTCTGGTTTGTACTGCTGGCACTGTTGGTGTACCGGATCGGTGCCCACATCCCGGTGCCGGGTATCAATCCCGATCGGCTGGCGGCACTGTTTGATCAGAATCAGGGCACAATCCTGAGTCTGTTCAACATGTTTTCCGGTGGTGCGCTTGAGCGGATGAGTATCTTCGCGTTGGGGATCATGCCCTACATCTCGGCCTCGATCATCATGCAGCTCATGACTGCGGTCAGTCCGCAGCTTGAGCAGCTGAAGAAAGAAGGCGAGGCGGGACGACGCAAGATCAGTCAGTACACTCGTTACGGAACCGTGATCCTGGCCCTGGTCCAGGGTCTTGGCATTTCTGTAGGACTGGCTTCCCAGGGAGTCACCTTCAGTGACAGCTTCAACTTCCACTTTGTGGCGGTGGTGTCGTTTGTATGTGGCGCTGTCTTCATGATGTGGCTGGGTGAGCAGATCACTGAGCGCGGTATCGGTAACGGCATTTCGTTGCTGATCTTCGCGGGCATCGTGGCCGGCTTGCCGGGCGCGATCGGTCAGACCCTGGAGCAGGCCCGCAGCGGCGAGATGAACCTGCTGGTGGTGCTGGCAATTGGCCTCCTCGCGGTGGTTGTGGTTGGCTTCGTGGTGTTCATGGAGCGTGGTCAGCGTCGATTGACGATCAACTATGCCAAGCGGCAGCAGGGGCGCCGGGTGTTTGCCCAGCAATCCAGCCACTTGCCGTTGAAAGTCAACATGGCCGGCGTGATTCCGCCGATCTTCGCTTCCTCCATTCTGCTGTTCCCTGCGTCGCTGGGTCAGTGGTTCGGGCAGGGCGAAGGTATGGAGTGGCTGGGCAGTCTGTCCCAGGCACTGGCCCCGAGTCAGCCGTTGTATATCATCCTGTTCGCGGTAGCTGTGGTATTCTTCTGCTACTTCTACACGGCGTTGATGTATAACCCCAAGGAAGTGGCCGACAACCTCAAGCGGTCCGGCGCGTTTATCCCCGGGATTCGTCCTGGTGATCAGACCGCCAAGTACATCGACGGTGTCTTGACTCGACTGACTCTGTTCGGTGCGATCTATATCGCAGCGGTGTCCCTGTTCCCTCAGTTCCTGATGGTAGCCGGGAACGTGCCTTTCTATCTGGGCGGTACGTCGCTGTTGATTGTTGTAGTCGTGGTGATGGATTTCATGGCGCAGGTGCAGTCTCACCTGATGTCCCATCAGTATGAATCGCTGATGAAGAAGTCCAATCTCAAGGGCTATGGTCGGAACGGCTAAGCCGTTCCCCTTGAAAACTGGAGTGGACAATGAAAGTACGCGCTTCGGTAAAGAAAATTTGCCGTAACTGCAAAGTAATTCGTCGCAATGGCTCAGTTCGAGTCATCTGCACGGAGCCTCGTCACAAGCAGCGCCAGGGCTGATTCCTCAGGAATCGGATTCTGACATTGCCGGGGTACGGGATAGTAGCGCTTGATCTTTTTCTGGTCAGGCGCTATTATTTCGCGCCCTTTTTGTGGCGGAAAATTCACACAGCAAAGCTTTGAATGCGGAGTAATCTGAATGGCACGTATAGCCGGTGTCAATATACCCGACAACAAACATGCTGTTATCTCACTGACCTACATTTTTGGGGTTGGTCGGACAGCAGCTCAGAAGCTTTGCGATGCAGCCGGCGTACAGCCGGACGCCAAGGTTAAAGACCTCTCCGACGATCAGGTTGAAGCACTTCGTACTGAAGTGGGCAAGCTGACTGTCGAAGGCGATCTGCGTCGTGAAGTTCAGATGAACATTAAGCGTTTGAAGGATCTCGGCTGCTTCCGTGGTCTGCGTCACCGTCATGGACTGCCTGTCCGTGGCCAGCGCACGAAGACCAACGCTCGCACCCGTAAAGGTCCTCGCAAACCTATTCGCAAGTAACAGGTAGGCAAACATGGCAAAGCCAGGTACACGTACCCGTAAAAAGGTGAAAAAGACGGTTGTTGATGGCGTCGCGCACATCCACGCGTCCTTCAACAACACCATCGTGACCATTTCTGATCGTCAGGGCAACGTCCTGTCCTGGGCTACCTCCGGTGGTTCCGGGTTCCGCGGGTCACGTAAGAGTACACCTTTTGCTGCGCAGGTAGCAGCTGAAAGAGCCGGTAACGCGGCTGCTGAATACGGCCTTAAAAACCTGGATGTAGAGGTTAAGGGTCCTGGGCCCGGACGGGAATCTGCAGTTCGTGCGCTGAACGCGTGCGGCTACAAGATCACCAACATCACAGATGTGACGCCGATTCCGCACAACGGCTGTCGTCCGCCCAAGAAGCGCCGCGTCTAAGACAGGAGACAGTGAGATATGGCACGTTACATAGGTCCAAAATGTAAACTGTCTCGTCGCGAAGGGACAGATCTTTTTCTGAAGAGCGGTGCTCGCGCACTCGATTCAAAGTGTAACATCGAAACTCCGCCAGGCATGCACGGCGCTCGTCGTGGCCGCCTGTCCGAGTACGGTGTCCAGCTGCGTGAAAAGCAGAAGGTTCGTCGTATCTACGGCGTTCTGGAAAAGCAGTTCCGCAACTATTACT
This sequence comes from Marinobacter sp. CA1, assembly GCF_020546665.1. Taxonomy (NCBI): domain Bacteria; kingdom Pseudomonadati; phylum Pseudomonadota; class Gammaproteobacteria; order Pseudomonadales; family Marinobacteraceae; genus Marinobacter; species Marinobacter sp. CA1. The sequence goes on along the minus strand of NZ_CP071785.1, from coordinate 3,924,944 downwards.
CCGAGGCTGCCCGCCTGAAGGGTGCAACAGGTGAAAACCTGCTGCAGCTTCTGGAAGGTCGTCTGGACAACGTAGTTTACCGCATGGGTTTTGGTTCGACCCGTGCTGAATCCCGTCAGCTCGTTTCTCACAAAGCGATTCTGGTGAACGACAAGGTAGTGAACATTCCTTCCTACCAGGTCAAGCCGGGCGACGTTGTGAGCATCCGTGAGAAGGCAAAGAACCAGCTGCGCATCAAAGGCGCTCTGGATATCGCTGCCGGTCGCGCTCCTGTGAGCTGGGTAGAGGTCGACGCCAGCAAGATGTCAGGCGTTTATAAGTCAGTGCCTGAGCGCATTGAACTGCCGGCCGACATCAACGAGAACCTCATCGTCGAGCTTTACTCGAAGTAAAGCCCAGTTAGCAACGAGAGCAGATAGGGGCGTCTATGCAGCGTTCAGTACATGAGTTATTGACACCTCGTACCATCGACGTAAAGGAATCGAGCAGCACTCGTGCCAAGGTAACTCTGGAGCCGCTTGAGCGTGGCTTCGGTCATACCCTCGGCAGTGCACTGCGTCGGATACTCTTGTCGTCCATGCCGGGCTGTGCCATCACTGAGGCGCAGATTGACGGTGTGCTGCATGAGTACAGCGCGATCGAGGGTGTCCAGGAGGATGTCATTGAGATTCTTCTGAATCTCAAGGGTGTGGCCGTCAAGATGGCCGATCGGGACGAAGCTGAGCTGACCCTCAGCAAGAAAGGTCCAGGTCCTGTCACGGCCGGCGATATCAAGCTGGATCACAACGTCGAGATTGCGAATCCTGAGCACGTGATCTGTCACCTGAGCGACAACGGTGACATGAACATGCGTCTCAAGATTGTTCGTGGTCGCGGATACGAGGCCGCTGACCAGCGTGGTCTGGACGAAGACGAGACCCGCGCGATTGGACGCCTGCAGCTGGACGCAACGTACAGTCCGGTACGTCGTGTTGCCTACGCGGTTGAAAGTGCCCGTGTTGAGCAGCGTACGGACCTGGACAAGCTGGTTATTGATCTGGAGACCAATGGTACCATCGACCCGGAAGAAGCGATTCGTCGGGCCGCGACCATTCTCCAGCAACAGCTGGCAGTGTTTGTCGACTTCGATCACGAGAAAGAGCCGGAGCGCGTAGAGGAAGAGGAAGAAATTGATCCGATTCTGCTGCGTCCGGTGGATGATCTGGAGCTGACCGTGCGTTCAGCCAACTGCTTGAAGGCAGAAAACATTTACTACATCGGCGATCTGATTCAGCGCACCGAAGTGGAGCTGCTGAAGACGCCTAACCTGGGTAAGAAGTCGCTTACCGAGATCAAGGACGTACTGGCCTCGCGTGGTCTGTCCTTGGGTATGCGTCTTGATAACTGGCCGCCGGCGAGCCTTCGTGGCGACGACCGGGTTCTGGGCGGTTAATCGCCGAATTGGTAGTTTAAGTTAAGGAATCAGAGCAATGCGTCATCGTAAGAGTGGTCGTAAGTTCAACAGGACCAGTGCGCATCGCAAAGCCATGTTTCGTAACATGGCAGCGTCGCTGGTTGAGCACGAGCTGATCAAAACGACGCTCCCGAAAGCGAAAGAACTTCGTCGGGTAGCAGAGCCGTTGATCACACTGTCCAAAACCGACTCGGTTGCCAACCGTCGTCTGGCTTTCTCCCGTCTGCGTAACGACGCAGCGGTAGCGAAGCTGTTCGAAGAGCTGGGACCGCGTTACTCCGAGCGTCCGGGTGGCTACCTTCGTATTCTGAAGTGTGGTTTCCGTGCCGGTGACAACGCGCCTATGGCTTATGTTGAGCTGGTCGGTCGTCCTCTGGACATCGAAGCGGAAGAGGTGGACGAAGACGAGGATTAATCCTCGCCTTCGGGACACAAAAAAACCGGCGCCTTCGGGCGCCGGTTTTTTTGTGTCTGAATCACGGAGCCTAGCAAGCCATGACTCCGTGACGCCATCCCCTTGGGATCAGCCCTTGTAAGCGGCTACGGACGCTTCCACGGCCTTGCGGGCTTCTTCGGCATTCGCCCAGCCCTGGACTTTGACCCACTTGCCGGCTTCGAGGGTCTTGTAGTTCTCGAAGAAGTGCTGGATCTGGTCGCGCAGCAGTTGCGGCAGGTCTTCGATGTCCTTGATGTTGCTGTAGGCCGTGGTCAACTTGTCGTGCGGCACGGCAACCAGCTTGGCGTCGCCGCCAGCTTCATCTTCCATGTTCAGCACGCCAACCGGGCGACAGCGAATCACCGAACCGGCCTGTACCGGGTATGGGGTCACCACCAGAACGTCCAGCGGGTCGCCATCGTCGGCCAGGGTGTGAGGGATGAAACCGTAGTTGGCCGGGTAGAACATCGGAGTGGCCATGAAGCGATCCACCATCAGTGCGCCCATGTCCTTGTCCAGCTCGTATTTGACTGGCGAGCTGTTGGCTGGAATCTCAATAGCCACGTAGATGTCTTCGGGCGGGTTTTTGCCGGCGGGAATGTGATCGAAGTTCATAATCGGTCCTTTCTCAGGGGTCGGTTAAACGGGGCTGAAAAGTGGCCGCAATTATACGTCGATCCGCCGCTGTCCGAAACTCAACCATGGTAGGTTCGGGCTTGCCATCATCCGGCGAAGCCCTTCAAAGGCAAAGTCGGTCCGCGAAACGGTCAGAGCTTCATCTGTTTGGCGATCAGTTCTTTCATGATCTCATCGGTGCCGCCGCCGATTGACAGGATCTTGGCGTCCCGATACAGCCGCTCGACCACCGACTCGCGCATGTATCCGATGCCGCCGTGCAGCTGAACGGCCTCCCGGGTGACCGACTCGCACACCTGAACGGCGAAGTTCTTGGCCATTGCCACTTCCTTGATCGGGTTCTTGCCCGCCTGCATCAGAGCGGCACAGCGGTAGGCGTATTCGCGGGCGACGTCGATCTGGGTCGCCATCTCCACCAGCTTGTGACGGTTGACCTGGAAGCGATCAATGGAGCGGCCGAACGCCTGGCGTTGCTGGCTGTACTGCAGGCTCTCCTCCAGGGCGATCTGTGCGGTCATGTAGGCCATGATGGTCAGCATCAGCCGTTCCTGCAGGAAATTGCTCATGATGGCGATGAAGCCGGCGTTCTCCGCCCCAATCAATCGGTCTGCCGGTACCCGGCAGTCTTCAAAGAACAGTTCCGCGGTGTCGCTGGCCCACCAACCCATCTTCTTCAATTTGCCGCCGGTGCTGAAGCCCGGGGTGTCCCGGTCGATCAGCAGTAGGCTGATGCCGCCATGGCCCTCGCCACCGGTTCGAACCGCAACGGTGTAGTGATCGGCCCGGTGACCGCTGGTAATGAAAGTCTTGCTGCCATTCACCACATAGTGATCGCCATCCCGGACGGCCCGGGTGCGCAGACTGGCGACATCGGAGCCGCCGCCAGGCTCGGTGATGGCGAGGGCGGCGATCTTCTCGCCGCGAAGAACCGGGGGCACGATCTCGTCGCGGACCTCGGGTCTGGCCCACTTGGCCACTGGCGGTAGACCAATATCGAGCGACCCCAGGCTAGCCACCAGGCCACCCGATGTGGAGCGCATCAGTTCCTCGGAGACGGCCACCTTCAGGAACACATCGCCTTCGCCGGTACCGCCCAGGTTCTCCGGGAAGCCGATCCCCAGCAAGCCGGCATCGCCTGCCAGTCGGTATAGCTCACGGGGAAACTCCCCGGTTTCTTCCCAGTCCTGAATGTGGGGCAGGACATGGCTGCTGATGAACTTGCGCACGGTCTGGCGAACCTGCTGGTGGGTCTCGTTGAAGTACTCGGTCACGGTGATCTCCCCGGCCATCGGATTGTTGGTGTTTTTGGCAGTGTCACCGATAACGAGGTACCAAGCAAGCGCTTGGTATTGTCCGTTGGTGCCGTTTGGCTCTCTGGGGCAGACCTGGAAGCCGGGTGGGGATTCTGAATACCTGAAAGCCCCTTGATGGGGGGGGCTTTCAGGAGTGAGAAGGTGCGTGGAAGGGGGTGGCTTCAGTGTGCGCCGGGGCGGGCGATGCTCTGGACACCGTCAGCGGTGCCGAGCAGCAGCAGGTCAGCGGGGCGTCGGGCAAACAGCCCGTTGGTCACCACGCCCACGATCTGGTTGAGCTGCTCTTCCACATGGATCGGGCGGCTGATGTCCAGGTTGTGGACATCGATGATGATGTTGCCGTTGTCGGTGGTGACGCCCTCACGATAGACCGGGTCACCGCCCAGTTTGACGATTTCCCGGCCGACATGGCTGCGGGCCATGGGGATGACTTCGACCGGCAGCGGAAATGCCCCCAGAATGTCGACTTTCTTGCTGTCATCGGCAATGCAGATAAAGGTCTTGGCGACCGCGGCAACAATCTTCTCACGGGTCAGGGCCGCGCCCCCGCCTTTGATCAGTTCCAGCCGTTCGTTGGTTTCATCGGCTCCGTCGACATAGAACTCCAGAGTGCCGGCACTGTTGAGGTCGTACACCGGAATGCCATGGCCGCGGAGGCGCTCTGCGGTGGCCTCGGAGCTGGCGACGGCGCCGTCAAATTCGGTGCGGAGGTCGGCCAGCAGGTCGATAAAGAAGTTGGCGGTACTGCCGGTGCCGACCCCGATGATGCTGTCGCTGTCGAGGCGAGGGGCGATGTAGTCGAGGGCGGCCTTGGCCACGGCCTGCTTCAGTTGGTCCTGGTTCATGCTGGGCTCCGGGTACGTCGGTGGCGAAAATTGCCGCTATTATAGCCGCCAGCCTGGAGGGGTTATAGACGTGCCCCCGGGAAACTTTCTACACTGTGGGTTTTTCCCTGCGCGAAACAGTCGCTTGCCGCCGTCCGTCGACAGCGCCGGTTTTGGCCTTATTTACGGAATCAGAGATTATGCCGCAACGCTACATCAAAAAAATCCTGGATGCCCGCGTCTATGACGTGGCGATCGAAACGCCCCTGACCGAAGCCCGTAACCTGTCCCGTCGTTTCGAAAACCGGATTATTCTCAAGCGTGAAGATCTGCAGCCGGTATTCTCTTTCAAGATTCGGGGGGCCTATAACCGCATTGCCCAACTCTCCGAAGAGCAGAAAGCCAAGGGCGTGATCTGCGCGTCAGCGGGCAACCACGCCCAGGGTGTCGCGCTGGCGGCCAAGCAGTTGGGCATCAAGGCGGTGATCGTGATGCCCCAGACCACGCCGGAGATCAAGGTGCGGTCGGTACGCAATAACGGCGCCAAAGTGGTGCTGCGTGGCGACGCCTACGATGAAGCCGCAGCCCACGCCGCGGAGTTGGTAGAGAAGCAGGGGCTGACCTACATTCCGCCGTTTGATGATCCCGACGTGATTGCCGGCCAGGGGACCGTGGCGATGGAGCTGATGTGGCAGTTCTCCCAGCCCCTGCATGCAGTGTTCATCCCGGTCGGGGGTGGCGGTCTGGTTGCCGGGATGGCTGCCTACATCAAGTACCTGCGCCCGGAAATCCGGGTGATCGGTGTCGAGCCGGAGGATTCCAACTGCCTGCAGGCGGCGTTGGCGGCCGGCGAGCGGGTGACTCTGGATGAGGTGGGAATCTTCGCGGATGGGGTGGCGGTCAAGCGCATCGGCGAGCACCCCTGGGAGATCTGCAAGGACACCGTGGACGAGGTCATCACCGTCTCCACCGACGAAATCTGTGCCGCCATCAAGGACGTCTTTGACGATACCCGTTCCATCACCGAGCCCGCTGGGGCGCTGGCGGTGGCCGGTATCAAGAAGTACATCGAGCGGGAACAGATTGAGGGTGAAAACCTGGCAGGGGTCCTCAGCGGCGCCAACATGAACTTTGATCGCTTGCGCTATGTGTCTGAGCGTACGGAGATTGGTGAGAAGCGGGAGGCCATCCTGGCGGTCACCATTCCTGAGCGCCCGGGGGCTTTCAAGAGCTTTATCAAGGCCCTGCACAAGCGCAGTATCACCGAGTTCAACTACCGCTACGCCAATGCCGATGAGGCCTGCATCTTTGTCGGCATCCAGATCCAGCAAGGTGGCCTGGGCCGGGATGAGTTGGTGCAGGAGTTGCGGGAGACCGGCTACGGCGTGGTGGACCTGACCGATTCCGATCTGGCCAAGCAGCATATCCGCCACATGGTCGGCGGGCATGCTCCCAGTGTCAGCAACGAACGCGTCTACCAGTTCGAGTTCCCTGAGCGCCCGGGCGCGCTGCTGAAGTTCCTGATGTCTCTGGGGACCCGCTGGAACATCTCTATGTTCCACTACCGCAACCATGGCGCCGCGTACAGCCGTGTGCTCATGGGTGCGCAGGTGGATGAGGGCGATACCGAGGCGTTTCAGGCGATGCTCGACAAGGTCGGCTTCCGCTATCAGGACATGACCGACAATGAAGCCTATCGGCTGTTTCTGGGCGCCGGCAACGGCTCAGCATGAGCTAACCGGTAGTTCATTAATAAATATTAATTCGTAATAAATTGTAAGTTATCAGATGCGTGATAATCTTCCGGTAGATTCTGCAAAGTTCGTTTTACCGCTTGATTTTCACGCTTTATCCAAGGGCTGTTTCGGCTCATTCAACTCTGGTTGCAAGCGGTGACGACACATCAGACGTCCGGGGCAGCGTGGTCCCGGACGTGGTTGGCGCAAGCTACTGCGCGAACGGAGAGCACACCTCATGCATCGCAAGCCAGATATGATCCGGACCATTGTCCTGATCTTCGCCATCGGGCTCGCCATTACCGGTTTCGCCTCCCTGCAGGCCTCCGAGCAGGGAAAACGGCCTGACGCCGGAGAGCCCGCCAGCGAGGCTCAGACCCGGTAGCGGCATCGATCCGTGACAATGCCGTCAAGCGGGATGTCCCAGGGCTCAATCGGCAGCCGCACCACCCGTTGTATCTCATGGGCCAAGCCAATCAGTTTGGGCGCCAGCCTTGGTGTCCGGCGGACAAACTCAAACGTCCGGTCGTAGAAACCTCCTCCCATCCCCAGGCGTCCACCTTCCAGATCGAACCCCACCAGCGGCATCAATACCGCGTCCAGCGCCCAGGTCGGGCGCCCGTGGCCACCGTTAAACACCGGTTCCGGGATGCCAAAACGGTTCGGCTGAAGCACCGTGGTTTCGTTGTACGGGGTAAATTCCATGTGGCCATCGCGAAAGCGGTGTAGCACCGGCAGGTAGAACTGAACCCCCCTTTGCCGGGCGGCGGTCACGTAGGGGGCGGGGTCGATCTCACCGTCGTTGGCGAGGTAGATGCCGATGTGCTTGGCTCGGTACAGGGCCGGGCTAGCTGTCAGGCGTTGAGCCAGGGCTCTGGCGGCCTGTCGTTGCTGGTGCCGGGATAGGGAGCGACGTCGCCGGCGCAGGGCCTTGCGAATCTGGTGACGTGATGACTGTTCCGGGTGTGGTTCAAACGGGGCAGCAAGCGGAAGACGCATAACGTGGTGGCATATCCTGTGGCTGGAGGAGGCTCGGCGCGGGACCGGCAGGCGGTGCCTGCGGTGCTCAGGATACGAAGGTGGAAGGTTGGGCGTCCAGTGGGATGAGAAACAAAAAGCCGGCCACGGTGAGTGGCCGGCTGGGGGCTCAGGCTGAGCGCTTGCGAGCGGCGGTCAGGCCGACCAGACCGAGGCCCAGCAGGGCCAGGGTGCCAGGTTCCGGAACGTCGACGCGAATGTCGCCTTCGATGGCGGAGTTGTCGGTGTCAGTCACGAAGGAGAAGCTGTCGTTACTGGCCAGGCCCTGGTTGAAGCTGAGGATCAGGGTTTCATACAGGTCACCAAAGAAGGTGCCGTTCAGCGAGACCTGGTTGGTATAGGTGGCGGTCACGTCGCTGACGGTGCTGCCGCTGTAGCTGGCGTTGTCGATGGCTCGGCCGTTGGCTGAGCCCGGGGTGTACTCGCCACCGCCGAGTACGTCAAAAACGGTGTCGCCGCTGGAGCCGCTGAAAATCAGCTGTTCGATCAGTGAGCCAGAGGTGTTGCTGGCGTTGACGGTCCACGGTTGGTTGAAGGTGGTGGCGCCGCTGAAAGAGACCGACCAGCCCGCGCCGTTGGCGCTGCCGCTGCCGTTGAGGGCGGCGGTATCGGTGGTGCCATTACTGAACTGGGCGGTAATGCTCAGGCCTTCCATGTCGTTAGCACCGGTGGAAAAGCTGGACAGACCGGTGGTGGTGTAAGCGGTGCCGGCGGTGTAGTTGGTGGTAACCGGCACAGCCAGGGCGGTGGAACTGGCGGCGAGAACGGCGAAGCCGAGCAGGGACTGTTTCACTGTCATTGGGATGCACTCCATGTAGTCGTTTGATCGCAGCCGGTTGGGGTGGCTGGTCATTATTGATTGCAGAGTGCATTCAGCAAGAACTGAACCTGTCTGGCTATACCTCATTTAAATCATTGAGTTGAAGGGCAGTGGCTGTGAGCTTGTCTTATCATCTGTAAAGCATGTCGACAGCTCGGGGTGAGCGCTGTAATCCACTGGAAACAGTTGATGGGCTGTCTGCCTATGGCCCAGGTGGCCGGCGCTGCTGGCGAGTGCGGTTGAGGAGGTTTACTGCGAGATGAGGGGAGAAAAGCTTCCCGGGTTGCCGTTATCGGATGTGGCCCTTGAACCCAAGGTTCAAGGTCGGCGGCCGCTGTGACATATTAGGCTTTCCCCCGCAGGGGACATGCTCACAATGCCCTGAAGTGGCCGCCTGGGTAGTGCGCATCGGCTCGAGGACGTATCCGACCAGCGAACAACCCAGGAAGTTGGCCTATTATAGAGTGATCACCGGGGGCGATTGCAAACCGGATTTTAACGGTGCCGCTGAATCAACTACTCAGCGGGAGACAGGGCCTCGTCCAGCTTGTCGCTCATGGCCTCGAGGATACGACTGGAGGCGTCGGACAGGCTGTCATGGTGCAGCAGCTCGTGGGTGATGTTGAGGGCGGCCATGACGGCAATGCGCTCGGTGCCGAAGACCTTGCCACTGCTGCGGATTTCCCGCATCTTGCGATCCAGGTGGCCGGCGGCTTCCATCAGTGCCTGACGCTGCTCCTCGGGGCAGGCGACCAGGTACTCCTTGTCGAGAATTTTGACTTCAACCGTGGTGGCGGTATCTGACATCAGTGCTGCTCCAGGGCCCTGAGACGGCCGATCATGGCTTCCACCTTGTTCTTGGCAAGGTCGTTCTTCTGGATCAGCTGGGCACGTTCCCGCTGCCAGTCTTCCTGTTGCGCCCGCATTGCGGCGTTGTCCTGCTCCAGTTTGTTACAGCGTTCGATCAGCCTGTCGAGCTTGTCCGCTAATGCCTGCAATTCGGACTGTTCCATGGCGTGTCCAAGGTACCGGTTGAAAGGTCGGGTTGAAAAGATCGGTGGTGCGAGAACCCCGGCCAGCCGGGCCGGGGCAGCGTGGGGCTGTTCCCGCCACCTGACAGGGGCCCAGTAACTATAAGTATGGACTCTAACCCGGTCAATTTACAGGGATGTTATTCCGTCGACGCGGTCCCAAACTGTGGCCTGCGTCCCTGCCACCAGCCTCGCAGGGCGGGAATCAGTGCCACCGCCATGGCCGCCAGCGGTACACTGGCCAGAATCAGCCATTCCATCTGGTCCAGGGCGCGCAGGCGGATCTGCAGGCCGTAATGCTCCAGCAGCCACGGCCCCAACAGGGCCAACAGGCCGGCGCCCAAGGCCACGGCCAGCACACAGGACAGCATCGCCAGCAGGCCGCATTCGATCAGGTAGAGCCGGGCAATCAGCAGCGGTGATGCGCCGGTTGCCCGCAGGATGGCGATTTCCTGGCGGCGATGCACCTGCAGGGTCAGCAGCACGGCGGTCAGCCCGATCAGGCTGGTGATCACCACAAAACCGGTGATGCCCAGCAGAGTGCGCTCGAACTGGCCCATCAGTCGCCACAGTTCACTCAGGGCCACGCCGGGCAGGATGGCCGTCAGCGGTTCCCCCTGGAACTGATTGATCTGGCGCTGTACCTGAAAAGTCAGCACCTTGCGCTCAATACCAACCAGGGCGGCGGTAATGGCCTTGGGTGACAGATCCCGTTGCCGCGCCACATCGGCGCTGACGGTGCGCCCAGGCAATGGCACGCCGGATTCCCAGCCGATATGAATGGCCTCCAGTCCGGCCAGGCTGATGTAGACCGCCCGGTCCACCGGTGTGCCAGTGGGCGCCAGGATGCCGCTGACGGTGAAGGGGGTCTGGTCATGGCGAAGGAAGCTGGTGCTGCCACCGCCATGGGCCAATACCAGTTCATCTCCCAGCCGGTGCTGGAAGCGGCGCGCCACCTCGGCTCCCAGTACCACGTCGAACAGGTCGTCAAACCAGTGACCCTGGGCCAGCGCCAGTGGCTGGTCGTCGCCATAACGGAAGTGTTCGGGCATGCCCTGATCGGTCCCCACCACCCGGAAGCCGCGGTAACTGTCGCCGAGGGACAGCGGCACCAGCCAGTCGATGCGCGGGTCGTCCCGGAGTTGCTGGTAGCTGGACCAGCGAATGTTGTTGGTGGCATCACCGATGTGGAACACCGAGTAAAGCAGCAGGTTGAGTTGGCCACTGCGGGCACCAACGATCAGGTCGGTGCCGGCGATGGTGCTGGTGAATGACTGCCGCACCTCTGTGCGCAGGTACTGAATGCCCAGCAACAGCATGATGCTGAGGGTCAGTGTCAGGGTCACCAGACTGAGTATGCCCCGGCGATGCCAGATGCTGGCCAGTGCCAGGGCGAGCGACAATGGCAGACGCGGGCTCATGCGGGATCTCCCAGGGTGATCAGGTGGTCAAAGTGGCGGGCCAGGGTGTCATCGTGGCTGACGAACAGTACCGAGGTCCGGCGCTCCCCGGCCAGGGTCAGCAGCAACTCCAGAAAGCGGTCTCTGTTCTCCCGGTCCAGTGCCGAGGTGGGTTCGTCCGCCAGGATCAATCGGGGCGCTCCGATCAGTGCCCGTGCCGCCGCCACCCGCTGCTGCTGGCCGACGCTGAGTTGAGTGACGGGTTTGGACCACAGCCGTGACGGCACCGCCAGGGCGCTCAGCAGCCGCTTTGCCTCCGCGTCCGGCGCGGGTTCGGTGCGGTCGCGACGGCCTGCGGAGAGCCGGCAGGGCAGCAGGGTGTTGGCGGTTACCGAGAGATAGGGTACCAGGTTGAACTGCTGAAAAATCACCCCCAGGTGATTGGCTCGCAGGGCATCCCGTTCGCCCCGTGACAGCTGGCCGAGGTCCTGGCCCATCACCTCGATTCGGCCCTGTTGCGGCGCGGCGAGCCCGCACACCAGGCTCAGCAGGGTACTCTTGCCGCTGCCACTGGGGCCTTTCAGGAACAGGTTGGTGCCGGGCGCCAGGGTCAAGTCCGGAAAGGCCAGCCAGGGATCGGCAGGGCTCCAGCGGAAACGGAGGTCCCGGGTTCGCAGGGCGGGAGTCTCCTCAAGGTCTGTCTGGGAAAAAGTCATGTCGGCGTCGCTTGGTCGGGAGTCACTGTGCTGGTGTTGTGGAGTTGGTGTAGCATCGGAGCATCACTTTATTGGGAGCATATTGCATGTTGGCAAAACGGCTTGGCATTGCCGCCCTGTGCCTGATTCAGTTGCTGTGGCTGGTTCCGGCCTCGGCCGATGAATCGGCACGGGAAATCGACTGGCTGGAACTGATGCCGGAGAGCGATCTGGCACTGCTGAACAACCTGCCGGAAGTGGAGCACGAAGGCGATGGTCCTGCCAGCCTGCCTGACGAAATCATGACCGGACGGGTAGTACCGGCGATGAATGGCGTCGAAGGCCGTATTCCGGGGTTTGTGGTACCGCTGAAAACCACCGGCGACATGCGCATACTGGAATTCTTCCTGGTGCCGTATTTTGGCGCCTGTATCCATGTGCCGCCACCGCCGCCGAACCAGATTATCCACGTCAAATACCCTCAGGGCATCCAGCTTGAAGTGTTGTACGAGCCGGTGTGGGTTGAGGGCACCCTGCGTACTGAGCGGGTGGAGAACGACGTGGCCGCCGCCTCCTACACCATCCAGGCCGAGTCGGTGGAGCTTTACTGACACCGGTATCGGCGCTGCTCAGGGCAGCTCGAAGCCCGGCTGATCCAGACTCAGGCGGTGGCTGCCCTGGGCCTGGTCGGTGACCCACTCGACCCGCAGGCTTTCCAGGTTGGGGAAGCGTTGGAACAGTGTGGATTCCAGTCGCACGTCGGCCACCTGCCCCTCGCACACAATCTGCTGACTGACCTCGACATCGCGATGGACGCTGCCAGGCTCTTCGTCGTGGTCGTGGTCGTGGTCGTGGTCGTGGTCGTGGTCGTGGTCGTGGTCGTGGTCGTGGTCGTGGTCGTGGTCGTGGTCGTGGTCGTGGTCATCCTCATGGTGGTGCCCATCCGATGCGCCCGTCAGCGCCATGGTGGCAGCCTGGGACCGGCAGTTGATACCGGTGGCGGTCAGCAACGGTGTGCGTCGTAACCAGGAATGGACTTCGTTGACCTTGCGAACGTCCTCATCGCTGGTGGCGCGATGCTCGAATCCCAGCAGATTGAAGGCCGGCGAGGTGAAAATGACATCCAGCCGGTCACCGCTGATGGCCACCTGCAGCAGCGCCTGGCCGTGTTCGTGGGCGGCCAGGTTGTCCTGGGCCTGGGCCGTTGATGCCAGGCCGGCCACGGTAAGCAGGCCGACGACGAGGTGCCGTGGAGCAAAGATTGGATGGGGCATGTCTGCGCACTCCGGGGTTCTGGGTTTGGTTATGTTATAACATAATTCACCCCGATCCCGGGCAGGTCAAGGGGTGGGGTGATCGGTGTCTTCGCTGGACGCGAATGCTAGGATAGGGCTTTGTACCGGACGGCGTTGCTGTCCCGGTCGAATCCGCGATGACCACCACAGGATTGAACCACTGCATGTCTGATTCCGACGCCACTTCTTCCCACGACGAATTCGAGCGCTGGGCCAACGTCTTTACTGAGCACCAGGCGTTCAGCCATCCCTCTGAACTGCACGGTACCCTCTGTGGCCGTCTGGCGGCCGGTAGCCGCCTGCCGCAGGACCAGTGGCTGGCACTGGTCTGTGAGCAGATGGGCTTGCCAACCACGGCGCCGGAGGAATCGGAGGCGCTGAGCGCGTTCATGATTGCCGCTTACGACCAGACCCTGACCCTGCTGAAAGCCTCTGATATGAGCTTCCAGCCGCTGATGCCGGACGATGACTATGCCATGGAGCAGCGCTTGCAGGCCCTGTCGGCGTGGATTCGTGGCTTCCTCGAGGGGCTGGCGCTGGAAGCCGGCGCTGGCCTGGGGGAGGCGCCGGAGGAAATCCGTGAACTGATCGAGGACCTGGTGGCGATCAGCCAGGTGTCCGAGACCGAGGCGGACGGTGAGGAAAGCGAGCAGCAGTTGACCGAGATCACCGAATACGTTCGTCTGGGTGCGCTGGCGGTATTCACCGAATACAATCCGCCGGAACCCCGCGAAAGCAAGACCCTGCACTAACGACACCAATCACTGGGGAGCGTCATGGCCGCCAAGATACCCGTAAATGAGTTCGCTGAACGCCGTCAACGCCTGATGGAGCGCATGGCCCCGGACAGCATCGCCATTCTGCCCGCCGCCCCGGAGCGGGTGCGTAACCGGGATGTGTTGCACCCATTCCGGCAGGACAGCGACTTCCAGTACCTCACCGGTTTCGGCGAACCCGACGCGGTGCTGGTGCTGATTCCTGGCCGGGATCATGGCGAGTCGGTGCTGTTCTGCAAGGAGCGTAATCCCGAGAAGGAACTTTGGGACGGTTTTCTGGTGGGGCCGGACGGTGCCATTGAGCATTATGGTCTGGACGATGCTTTCCCGATCTCTGATATCGACGACATCCTGCCGGGCATGATTGAGGGCCGCAGCCGAGTCTATTACCCCCTTGGCAAGGACCACACTTTTGATACCCAGGTGATCGACTGGGTCAAGATGATTCGTAGCAAGGTTCGCTCCGGGGCCCAGCCGCCTGGCGAGTTCGTGTCCCTTGAACATCACCTCCACGATCTGCGTCTGTACAAGAGCGCCAATGAGATCAAGGTCATGGCGCGGGCCGGAGAGATCAGTGCCGAAGCCCATCGCCGGGCAATGAGCCGCGCCCGGGCAGGGCTTCACGAGTATCACCTGGAGGCTGAGCTGCTGCATACCTTCATGGAGCACGGAGCCCGCAGCACCGCCTATCCCTCCATTGTTGGCAGTGGCACCAATGCTTGCATCCTGCATTACATCGAGAACCGGGCGCCGCTGGCGGACGGTGATCTGGTGCTGATCGACGCCGGCTGCGAACTGGAGTGCTACGCCTCCGACATTACCCGGACCTTCCCCGTCAGTGGCCGTTTCAGCGATGAGCAGAGGGCGCTGTACGAGGTGGTGCTGGCGGCCCAGTACGCCGCCATTGAGGCGGTCTGCCCCGGTAATCACTGGAACCACGCGCACGAGGCGGCGCTGGAAGTGCTGTGTCAGGGCCTGATCGATCTCGGGCTGCTGGACTGCTCGCTGTCCGACGCGCTGGAACAGGAGCGCTTCAAACCCTTCTTCATGCACCGGACCGGCCACTGGCTGGGGCTGGATGTCCACGATGTCGGCGACTACAAGGTCGGCGATGCCTGGAGGGTGCTGGAGCCCGGCATGGTCCTGACGGTGGAGCCTGGCCTCTACGTGGCGCCGGACAACACCGATGTTGAGCCCCGCTGGCGGGGTATCGGCATTCGCATCGAAGACGACGTCGTGGTCACTCGGGAGGGCTGCCGGGTGTTGACGGACGCCGTGCCCAAGACCGTGGCCGAGATCGAAGCGTTGATGGCGGGCTGACCATGACAGCGACAAGCCACCTTGAAGGCGGGCAGCACAGCGATCTGGTGATCGCCGGTGGTGGCCTGGCCGGCGCCTCATTGGCCCTGGCCATGGCCCGGGCCCTGCCGCATCGGGCCATCACTGTGGTGGAGTCGTTCCCGCTGACTCAGGACGCCCTGCCGGACAGTTACCAGCCCAGCTATGACGCCCGCTCCACTGCATTGGCGTGGGGGTCGCGGCAGATCTTCCAGGATCTGGGGTTGTGGTCGGCGCTAGCCCGCCAGGCTACGCCGATCCAGCATATCCATGTGTCCGACCGCGGCCGCTTCGGTGCCACCCGGCTGGCTGCCGGGGATCATCACCAGGAGGCCCTGGGCTATGTGGTGGACAACCGTTGGCTGGGCCTGTGCCTGATGGCGGCGCTGCGCCAGTGCCCGCAGGTGCGATGGCTGGCGCCAGCGACGGTGGAGACGGTCGGTGCCGAAGCTGGGGTAACCCGGGTTCAGGTGCGCGCTGGCGATGGCACCCTGCACGATCTGCGCACCCAGTGCATGGTGCTGGCCGATGGTGGCCGCTCCGGTCTGAGGGAGCAGCTGGGCTTTCAGGTTGAACGGCGGGACTACGGCCAGCATGCCCTGATCGCCAATGTCTCCACCGCCGAACGTCACCAGTTTACCGCCTTTGAACGATTCACCGACGCCGGCCCCATGGCATTGCTGCCCCACGGCGGGCCGGGTCCGGCTTCCGCTTGCACCAGTGCCCTGGTCTGGACGCTGAGTCCGGATGCCCTGGATACGGTGATGGCGGCATCGCCGGACGACCGTTGCCGGCAATTGCAGCAGCGTTTTGGCTGGCGCCTGGGGCGGTTTACCCGCATGGGCGAGTGCAGTCACTACCCACTGAGCCTGGTGACGGTACCGGAGCCGGTGCGCCCGGGGGTGGTGCTGATCGGCAACGCCGCCCACGCCCTGCATCCGGTGGCGGGCCAGGGCTTCAACCTGGCGCTGCGAGGAATCACCGCGCTGGTGGAACAGTTTCAGCAGGCCGATGCCCGAGGCGATGCCCTGGGCAGTCTGTCGGCCCTCAAGGGCTATCAGCAGGCCCATCAGGCGGACTGGCAGCGTACCGTGCAATTCTCCGATTCCCTGGTGCAACTGTTTGGCGCCAGTGTGCCGGGGCTGGGCCTGGCCCGGGACGCCGGCCTGGTTGGCCTTGATCTGGTGGCTCCCGCCAAGCGCTGGTTTGCCCGCCAGGCCATGGGGCTGGGCGCCCGTCGCCCGGATTATCACCATGGCCAGACAGCGGACGCCGCGGCCGGGACGTCAGGACACTCGATTGAGGAACGCTCATGAACGACTCTCCGCACTTCGATGTGCTGGTCGCCGGCGGTGGCATGACCGGCAGTGCTCTGGCCCTGGGGCTTGGCCAGCAGGGCTGGCGGGTTGGTGTGGTGGAGGCGGCGCCGGTAGCCGCGCTGCTGGACGCCCCCGCACCGATTGGCTCGGTGGCGGATTTCGAACCCCGGGTCAGCGCTATTTCAGCGGCCAGCCAGCGTTTGCTGGCCGATCTTGGCGCCTGGCAGGCGGTGGCGACCCAGCGCCATTGTCCCTATCGCGGCATGACGGTGTGGGATGCCGAGGGTACCGGGCGTATTCATTTTGATGCCACCGACCTTCAGGTGCCGGCCCTTGGCTGTATCGTCGAGAACCGCTTGCTGGTGCGGGCACTGATGCTGGCATTGCAGGACAGCCCGGTGACGGTGTTTGACCAGGCCCGGGTGACCGGCCTGTCGCCCTGCCAGCAGGGCCAGCGGCAACTGACCCTGGACGACGGCCGGGAATTGACCGCGGCGCTGGTGGTGGCCGCCGATGGCGCCCAGTCCCGGCTGCGCCAGTGGGCCGGTTTGCCGACCCGCGAGTGGGATTACGACCAGCAGGCCATCGTCTGCACGGTGGAAACCACCCAGAGCCACCGGGATACCGCCTGGCAACGGTTTTCCACGACCGGGCCGCTGGCGTTCCTGCCATTGGCCAGCGGTGATCCGGCCGACGCCGGTCGTTTCTGTTCCATTGTCTGGTCCCAGGACACCGACGAGGCCCGTCGTCTGCTGGCGCTGTCGGATAACGACTTCCGTGAGGCGCTGGCGGCGGCCATCGAACACCAACTCGGTCCTCTGGTTGCGGTGTCGGCACGCCAGGCTTTCCCGCTGCGTCAGCGTCACGCCAAGGACTACATTGGCGAGAGCCTGGCACTGGTGGGGGACGCTGCCCATACCATTCACCCGTTGGCGGGCCAGGGCGTCAACCTTGGTTATGGCGACGTCAGGGTGCTGCTGGCGGAGCTGGACAGCGCCCGGCAACGGGGGCTGTCACCGGCGGATGAGCTGACCCTGGCGCGCTATCAGCGCCGCCGCAAGGGCGATAACCTGGCGATGATGGCGGCAATGGAGGGCTTCAAGCAGCTGTTTGCCCGTGATGAGCTGCCGTTGCGCTGGCTTCGGAATACCGGCATGCGCTGGCTTGACCAGTTGCCGGCCATCAAACACCGGGTGGCCGCCCAGGCCATGGGACTGCAACCCTGAGCCGGCATACTTCAGGTCAGGCTGGCGCTCTCCGCAGCCTGACACATCCTTTAGTCCAGGCAACACCACCGCTTAACAGAACACAGGAAGGAATCCGCAATGGCCGGAGCCAGTTTGCTCGCCCTGATTGATGATATAGCCACCATCCTTGATGACGTATCGGCGATGACCAAGGTCGCCACCAAGAAAACCGCCGGGGTTCTGGGTGATGACCTGGCCCTCAATGCCCAGCAGGTCACCGGCGTCAAACCGGCCCGGGAAATTCCGGTGGTGTGGGCCGTGGCCAAGGGATCGCTGCGCAACAAGGTGATTCTGGTGCCGGCGGCGCTGGCGATCAGCTTTTTCGTACCCTGGCTGGTGACCCCGCTGCTGATGGTGGGGGGCGCCTTTCTGTGTTTTGAGGGGTTTGAAAAGCTTGCCCATCGCTGGCTCCATTCCCATGAAGAGGACGAGGCTCACAAGGAGGAGCTGAAACAGGCACTGCGGGACCCGCAGAAAGATCTGGTGGCGCTGGAAAAAGAGAAGGTGAAGGGTGCCATCCGCACCGATTTTATCCTGTCGGCGGAAATCATTGCCATCACCCTGGGCACCGTTGCCCAGCAGAGCATTGGCATGCAGTTTCTGGTGCTGTCGGTGGTGGCGTTATTAATCACCATCGGCGTCTATGGCCTGGTTGCGGGCATCGTGAAGCTCGATGACGGTGGTCTCTATCTCAGCCAGCGGCCTGGCGACGATGGCCTGGCCCCGATGCTGCGGGCCTTTGGCCGGGGCATTCTGTGGCTGGCGCCGTACCTGATGAAAGGGCTCTCCGTGCTGGGGACCGCTGCGATGTTCCTGGTCGGCGGGGGTATCATTTCCCACGGCATTCCGACGCTCTATGATTTGATCCATCATCTCACCGACCCGCTGTCCGGGATGCTGGCGGTACTGATGCCGGTATTGGCGGACGGAGTTGTGGGGATTGTGGCCGGTGGTCTGGTGGTGGCGGTGGTCACCCTGGTCGGAGGCCTCTGGAAGCGTGTTCGCGGAACTGCCTGAGCGGCCGGTGGGCTGAGGCGGCGGGCCAGCGTGAATGCCGGCCCGCCGGGTCGATCAATAATCGACGGTGTAGCTCAGGGTGTAGGTGCGACCGCGGCCCTGGAATTCAAACAGCTTGTCGTAACCGTAGAACATCTGGGCGCGCTGACCCCAGACGGTCAGATAGTCGTTGTTCAGCAGGTTGCTGATCCCCATTCCCAGGCGCCCCACCGGCAGCTCGCGGGAAGCCTGCAGGTCGACGGTGGTAAAGCCATCGATCTCGTTGCCGGCATCGTCGTCGATGTCAAAGGCATGATTGCCCTGCAGCCGAACCTGGGTGCGGGCATCCTGCCATTCCACAAACGCCATGGCGCTGGGCAAACTGGCGTAACGGGCGTCTTTCTTGTCCCAGTCACCCTCGTTCTTGACCTCGGACCGCAGCACATGGCCCTGGACGCCGGCGCGCCACTGATCGCTGATGCGGTAGGCCAGGCTGGCTTCCAGGCCATAATCCCGGGTCTTGGCGTTCACCACGTCAATCTGCAGGGTATCGGTGACCCGGGTGTCCTTGTCTGACCAGGTGTAGTAGGCGGCTACCTGGGCTTCCCAGTTGGCTTCGTACGCCCGCCAGCCCAATTCCACCTGATGGGTCTTCAGGCCGGGCAAGGTGTTGCTGTCAACGTCGAGGGCGTCGTTGAGGGTGTAGTAGCCATTGTCCAGCGAGTAGCTGCCGCGGCCAAACACCTTGCCCGGATCGGGAATTTCGAAGCCCTGGCTGAAGCTGGTCCACAGTTGCTGGCTGGCGGTGAGGTTGTAGATGGCGCCGGCATTCACCAGGGTGACGTCGTAGCTGTTCTCGCCACCGGGAATGGCGTCGGCACCCGTCGCCAGGCCGCGTTGGACGTCAATCTGCTGCTGGGTGGGCACAAAATTGTCCACTTCCAGGCTGGAATGGCGCTGGCGGATGCCGGCGTTGAGCCGCAGCCGCTCCGTTGCCTGCCACTCGGTCTGCAGGAAGGCGGTCACACCATCCACCCGGTAGCCCGGGTAGCGGCCGACGGTAAAGTCCTCCTCGGTCACCATGGCACCACTCTGCAAGGCTTTGGCGGTGTCAAAAATCATCTGGTTGGCCTTGAAGTCCTCTCGGTCCAGATCCACGCCATAGCTGAACTGCCAGTCCCCCCAGTGCTTGACCAGCAGCCCCTTGAGGTTGTGCTGGGTGGTGTCCTGGAGTGACGCGCCAACGTAGCTCTGGGCCATGTTCTGGCGAATGTAGGGGTAAGGGTGGAAGCTGGCCTTCTCGCCCCGGGTGGACAGTTGCAGGTACGCGGTATGACCGAACAGGTCGCGATGCTGGTAGTTCAGGTTCACCAGGTGGCGATCGGTTTCCGGTGCCCGGTCGGTCTTGTAGCCGGTACGAATCTCCGGATCTGCGATGGTGCTCAGGTTGGGGCCGAGGTAGACCCCCTGATTGCCGTTGAAGCGGGAATCGTACGCCTGGCCCAGCAGCTCCAGGGACTGCAGGTCGCTCAGTTGTAGACGCACGCTGCCCATTACATCCAGGCTGCGGTTGTACTGCAGGTCGGTCTGGGTGATGTCCGGCATGATGGCGTCGCCGTCGGCGTCGTAGAACGCGCTGTTGCGCTGGGTGGCTACGGCGAGGCGCCCCTGGACCCGGTCATTGCCGCCGCTGATGGACTGGCCGGCACGGAACACGCGATCTTCGCTGTCGTTGAAGCCGGAGCTGGCGGAAGCCTCGGTGCGATAGCGGGTGTCTCCGGCTTCGCCCTTATGGGTAATGATGTTGATGATTCCGCCGGTGCTGCCGCCGCCGTAGATCGCGGTGGCACCGGAGAGCACTTCGATGCGTTCGATGTTGAACGGGTCAATGCTGTCGAACTGGCGGCTCAGACCGCGGGAGGAGTTCAGTGAGACGCCGTCAATCATCACCAGCACGCTGCGTCCGCGCATATTCTGGCCGAAGTTGGTGCGGCCCTGGGGCGCCAGGTCGAGGCCGGGTACCAGCTTGCCAAGCACACTTTTGAGGTCCTGACCGGACTGGAGTTGGGTTTCCAGTGCTTCCTGCTCCAGGACCCAGACGGTGCCCGGCACCTGGCTGATCTGTGCCGGCGCGCGGTTACCAACCACCACCAGCTCATCCAGCGAGTAATTGGTGGCGTCAGCCAGCAGCGGGGTAGTGCAGCTGGCGATCAGGGTACCAAGGCCGGCCCGGTAAAGTGCCGAGCGGGTTCGCGGAATCATCGTCATGGAAATCTCCGGGAGTCGATTACGGGTGAGTAATGGATGGGAGGGGAAAAGTAATGCAAATGCGTAAAATTATCAATTGATCGACGCGGCAGGTTGTGGGTACAAGCGCCGGGGGCGTGGTACTCAGGACGTCGTGCTACTCAGGGCGTTGTAGTACGCAAGAAGGGGAGGTGGTGTTTGGCGCCGATCCGGCGCCCGCGCCGCAGAGCCGCGGCCTTCTACTAGCTGCAGCCGTTTAGTTAGTAGCCGCAGCCGTCGTAGAGCCGGCCGATCAGCACCGGTACTGCGGTTTCCACCCGCAGGATGCGGCGACCCAGGTGTACCGACTGGCAGCCGGCTTCAACCAGCTTGTCGACCTCGTAGGGAATGAAGCCGCCTTCGGGGCCGATGCACAGGGTCGCCGGGCTGCTCAGGTGGCTCGGGCAGGGCTGGTCTGTGCCCGGATGGGCCACCAGGCCCGGACGCTGTGCCAGCAGCGCCGGCAGCTCGTCCTCGACGAAGGGTTTAAAGCGCTGGCGGATGTGCACCTGGGGCATGCGGGTGTCACGGGCCTGCTCCAGTCCCAGGGTGAGGTTCTCCCGCAACGCGTCTGGCCCCAGCCAGGGCGTCTGCCAGAAGCTTTTCTCCACCTTGTAGGCGTTGATCAGCCAGATCTCCTTGACCCCCAGCGCCGCCACCGTTTGCAGCACCCGCCGGAACATTTTGGGGCGGGGCATGGCCAATACCAGCGTCAGGGGCAGGGGCTCGGGCGGTGACTGATCCAGGGTAATGGCCAGTTCGGCGGCGTCTGCATCGCGCTGGATCAGGGTGCCGGTGCCGATGTTGCCGTTCTCCACCCCCACTGGCACCTGGTCTCCCACCTCGGAGCCGAGAATGGTGGCCAGGTGGTCGAAGCGGCGACCGGTCAGCCGGACCCGGTCGGGGCCGATAAAATCGGCCTCGGTCAGCAGTGCGAGGTTCATTGTGGCTCGTTGGCCTCGGCCGAATCGGTCGCCGGCGCCCGGCGCTGAGCCAGGTAGCCAAACAGGATGCCGAGCTCGAACAGCAGCCACATGGGCACTGCCAGCAGGGTCTGGGAAATGATGTCCGGCGGAGTCAGCAGCATGCCAATGATAAAGCAGGCCACCACCACGTAGGGGCGTTTGGCTGCCAGTTCCCTGGGGGTGGTGATGCCGGTCAGGATCAGCAGGATGGTGGCAATGGGAATCTCGAAAGCGACACCGAACGCGAAGAACATTTTCAGCACGAAGCTGAGGTAGCTGGCAATGTCCGGCAACTCAACGATGCCCTCGGGGCCGATCGCGGTAAAGAAGCTGAACACCAGCGGAAACACCACAAAGTAGGCAAAGGCGGCGCCGAGGTAGAACAGGGCGACCGAGGTTGCCAGCAGTGGAAACGCCAGACGCTTCTCATGGGCGTAGAGTCCGGGGGCAATAAAACTCCAGATCTGGTAGAGAATCACCGGGATTGCCGCAAACACCGCCAGCACCAGCGCCAGCTTCAGCGGCGCGAAAAAGGTCGAGGTGATGTCGGTGGCGATCATGGTCTGGCCTACCGGCAACAGCTCCAGCAGCGGCCCGGCCATAAACAGGTACAGTTCGTTGGCCCAGGGGTAGATCACCGCAAAGCACAGCGCGACGGCCAGCACCATCTTCAGCAGCCGGTTGCGCAGTTCCAGCAGGTGTTCGATCAGGGACATTTCCTGGCTGTTGTCGGCCGCATCCGTTGATGGCGGGCCTGGAGGGGTAACGCTCATTGACGGCTTTCCGTGGATGTGTCCGGGGACTCAGGTGCCGGAGAGGTCTGGTTTGCCTCCGTGCTGGCGCTGTCCGCCGGTGTCGCCGGGGGCTCGTTCTCCGGGGAGTCCGGTTGCTGCTCCGGAGGCCGTACCCGACGGGTGGCCGGAGCCGGCCGGGAGCGGGTACTGGTGTCCGATACCACCATGTGCTGGTACTGCCGGGCCTCGTCGAGGGCATCGCGGACGGTCTTTTCAACGTCTTCCAGGCCAACGTCGCCAGCCTGGCGCAGCTGCTCCTTGAGTTCGTCCGCCTTGAGCTGGCGGTCCAGCTCGCTGGAAAACTGGCTGACCATACGGCGGGCACCACCAATCCAGCGCCCGGCCGCCCGCGCCGCTGTGGGCAGGCGTTCGGGGCCAAGAACCAGCAATGCAATCACTGAGCAGATCAGCAGCTCAAGGAAGCCAATGTCGAACATCCGGCGGTGTCTCAGTTATGGGTCTTTTCGCCGGCGCTGTCGGTGGTGCGGGCCTGTTGGGGCTGGTCGGCAGCCTGGTCCTCGACGGAACGCTGTTGCGGCTTGCCGTTGTCCTCTTCGTTCATGGACTTCTTGAAGCCACGGATGGCGCCACCCAGGTCGCTGCCGATATTGCGCAGTTTCTTGGTTCCGAACAACAGCACGACAATGCCGAGAACGATTAGAAGTTGCCAGATACTGATACCCATGATGGGGTCCTCATTTTCATGCAGAGACTCACAATATTGTACGCTACCGGGGCTGCATTGCGGAAACCCCCAGAAGGGGTACTCCGATTACTGGTCCCGGGCGGCCTTTTCTTCCAGTCCGGAGAGGTCGAAGCGGCGAGCCAGTTCATTGATTACGTCGTCCGGTCCCAGACCCAGCCGCGACAGCATCACCAGCGAGTGGAACCAGAGATCGGCCGTTTCGTACACCACGTCGCTGGTGTCGCCAGAACGCTCCGCATCCTTGGCCGCCAGCAGGGTTTCGGTGCACTCCTCGCCCACCTTCTCCAGGATCTTGTTCAGCCCCTTGGCATGCAGGCTGGCGACGTAGGAACTGTCCGGGTCCGCCTGTTTGCGGGCTTCCAGTACGTCGGCCAGGCGCATCAGCACATCACTCATGTCAGTCTCCCTGTTGCGGGTGCGGGCGATAGATGGTGTCCGGGTCCTTGAGGACCGGATCGGTCACTTCCCAGCGGCCCTGTTCCAGGCGGCGGTAAAAACAGCTGCGCCGTCCGGTATGACAGGCGATGCCTCCCCGCTGTTCCACTTTCAGCAGAATAACGTCGGCATCGCAGTCCAGGCGAATGTCCAGAACCCGCTGCTGATGGCCTGAGGACTCGCCTTTGCGCCACAGTTTGTTGCGGGACCGGGACCAGTAGATCGCCTGGCCTTCGGTTGCCGTGGCCGTCAGCGCTTCGGCGTTCATCCAGGCCATCATCAGGATGTCACCGCTGGTGGCGTCCTGGGCAATGGCGGGGATCAGGCCATTGGCGTCGAAACGCACTTCGGCCAACCACTCTGGGCTGTCGACATTAGGGGAAGAGTCTTTCATTTCTGTGAACGTCCGTCGATTGGGTGGGTTTTAGCGGGGAGCCGGACGGGCCACCAGCCAGGCAGCCACGGCAATCAGCCCCCACCCGTAAGCGGGCAGATCCTGCGCCACCGCCAGCAGGTCGACCTGGGTGCTGGCGAGGGCCAGCCCGGTCAACACCAGCGCCGCCGTGGTGCGCCGCCAACGTCGGTCCTGCTGGCGTTGCCGGTCATCCAGCTGAGCCTGCCATTGGGCCTGGCGATGATCATCGGTGCCACGGTTACGCAGCTCCAGTAGCGCATCATGCACCAGTTGGGGCATGTCTGGCGACTGCTCCAGCCAGGCCGGCAGGTGGGACTGCAGGGTCTTGAACAGGGTGCCGGGGCCGAGCCGTCGTCGCATCCAGGTTTCCAGGAACGGCTGCGCCGTGCTCCACAGGTCCAGGTCGGGGTAGAGCTGACGGCCCAGGCCCTCGACATTGAGCAGGGTTTTCTGCAGCAACACCAGTTGCGGCTGCACCTCCATATTGAAGCGGCGGGCGGTCTGGAACAGTCGCAGCAGGAAGTGCCCGAAGGAAATGTCCTTCAGCGGGCGCTCGAAAATCGGTTCACAGACGGTGCGGATTGCCGCCTCGAATTCGTTGACCCGGGTGTCTGGCGGCACCCAGCCGGACTGGATGTGCAGCTCCGCCACCTGCCGATAGTCGCGCCGGAAGAACGCAAGCAGGTTGCGGGCAAGGTAGCTCTGATCGTCAGGGGCCAGGGTGCCGACGATGCCGAAATCGATGGCAATGTACTTGGGGTCCCGGGGATTGCTGGCGTCGACAAAGATGTTGCCCGGGTGCATGTCGGCGTGGAAGAAACTGTCCCGGAACACCTGGGTGAAGAAGATCTCCACGCCTTTCTCTGCCAGTACCTTTAGGTCAACCCCGGCGGCGGTCAGGGCGGCGACGTCGGCCACCGGAATGCCGTGAATGCGTTCCATCACCAGCACCGACTTGCGGGTGTAGTCCCAGTCGATGGCGGGGATGTAGATCAGGCTGGAGCCGTCGAAGTTGCGTCGCAACTGGCTGGCGTTGGCGGCTTCCCGCTGCAGGTCCAGCTCGTCGTGGATGGTGGCGTCGTAGTCGGCCACCACGTCCACCGGGTGCAATCGTCGTCCCTCGGACCAGTAGCGCTCCAGCAGGCCGGCCATCAGGTACATCAGCGCCAGGTCCTGCCGGATCACTTTCTCGATGCCCGGACGAATGACTTTGACCACCACCTGCTGGCCGCTGGGCAGGGTGGCGGCATGCACCTGGGCTACCGAAGCCGACGCCATCGGCCGCTGGCTGAATTCGGCGAAGCACTCACTGACCGGGGCGCCGAGGG
Source organism: Marinobacter sp. CA1 (assembly GCF_020546665.1). Taxonomy (NCBI): domain Bacteria; kingdom Pseudomonadati; phylum Pseudomonadota; class Gammaproteobacteria; order Pseudomonadales; family Marinobacteraceae; genus Marinobacter; species Marinobacter sp. CA1. Next base: position 3,899,662 of record NZ_CP071785.1, on the reverse strand, counting down.
ACCGTTCAATAATGGCCTGGGCGCGCTCGCCGGAGAAGGGCGGCACCCGGTCCTGCAACTGGCGCAGGGATTCGGCCATGTCGTCCGGCAGCAGGTCGCGGCGGGTGGAGAGAATCTGGCCAAACTTGACGAACACCGGGCCGAGTTCTTCCAGTGCCAGCCGCAGGCGGTCGCCGCGACTGAGCCTGGGCTGAGGGAACAGGTGCCAGGGCGCCAGCAGGAAAAAGAGTTTCAGCGGCGTGGGCAGTTCCGCGATCGGCAGAAAGGTATCCAGGCGATAACGGCAAAAGACCCAGCCAATACGGATCAGGCGTTGCAGGCGTGTCACTGTGTCTCCGAACTCCGGGGGGCGTCGGTCAGGTGATCGAGGCGGGCGGCCAGGCGCTCGGTGCGCAGGTGCAGCTCGTCGATGTCATGGAAGGTGGCTTCCAGTTCGCGCCGACCGGGCAGGGCGCGACTCTCCTCGTGGATGTATTCTTCCACGTTGGCATTGAGGGCCGCGCTGGCCTGGCGACTCCACTGCAGGGCGGCGCGCAGTCGACGACCCAGAAAATGCGCCGGCACATCCCCGATCACCTTCGCCAGACTGGCTTCCCAGTCCGGATTGAGGCGATCCAGCGCGCGCTGGAACTGGTGGGCCTGGGCCATGTCGCCATGAACCGTCAGACGGCCATCGCTGAATACCTGGTCATCGCCCTGGGCCAGGGCCAGAAACGCCAGCGGCCGGCCGGCGATCTCGATGGCCGGCGCCGGTTCCTCGACGCTGCCGACACGCACCCGGTCGGCGCTGGCCGAAAGCGTAAGCGTCAGGGGCAGTGGCGCGGTCAGGCGGAACTGCACGGTGCCGCGCAACGCCGCGAGCAGCGCCTGGTGGCCGGCCGGGTCCAGCGCCAGGGTCCGATTGAGGGCTTCCTCAACCATGCCGGACAGCGCGGCGCGCAGGGTCGGGCCGGGCATCATCAGGGTTTGATTCCCACGTGCAGGGCGACGATGCCCCCGGTCATGTTGTGGTATTTGCAGTTCACCAGGCCGGCGTCGGCCATCATGTCCCGCAGGGTATCCTGGTCCGGGTGCATGCGAATGGATTCCGCCAGGTACTGGTAGCTGTTGGAATCGCCGGCGATCATCTGTCCCATCAGCGGCAGGGCGTTGAAGGAGTAGAGATCGTAGGCCTTGCTCAGCAGCGGGTTACGGGGTTTGGAGAACTCCAGCACCATCAGTTTGCCACCGGGTTTGAGTACCCGGGTCATGTCCCGCAGGGCCTGGTCCTTGTCGGTGACGTTACGCAGGCCGAAGGCAATGCTGACGGCGTTGAAGTGGTTGTCCGGGAACGGCAGGTGCTCGGCATCTGCCTGTACATATTCGATGTTGCCGACGTAACCGCGATCGGTCAGACGACCCCGGCCGACCTGCAGCATGGAGGCGTTGATGTCCGCCAGCACCACCTGCCCTTCCGGCCCCACCAGGTCGGAGAACTTCATGGTCAGGTCGCCGGTTCCGCCGGCGATGTCGAGCACCCGGTGGCCCGGTCGCACGCCGCTGAGTTCGATGGTGAAACGCTTCCACAGGCGGTGGATGCCCATCGACATCAGGTCGTTCATCAGGTCGTACTTGCCCGCGACCGAGTGGAACACCTCGGCCACCTGGCCGGCCTTCTGGCCACGATCCACCTGCCGGAAGCCGAAGTGGGTGGTGTTGTCGGCGGGGTTGCCGGCGCTGTTGGCGGGGGCCTGATCGGGGGACGTCGGTTGTTGGCTCATGGCAGGGTCCTGTCAGAATCTGAACACCGTATTCTAACGGTTAGGGGGGTGGCTACAAGGTTAGCGGCCCCTTAAACTAGCGAAATTGCCAATTTTGAGGGGAACCTTGCGCCATGTCAGTGATTGATATTCACCGTGCCCACAGTCTGGATCATGACCACGCCCGCCAGGCGGCGGAAGCCCTGGCCAGCGATCTGGCCCGTGAGTTTGATGTCCACTACCAGTGGGATGGTGACCTGGTGCGGTTCAAGCGCAGTGGCGTCAAGGGCCAGCTCACCATCAAGCCGGACGACATTCACGTGCACCTGGAGCTGGGCCTGCTGCTGCGTCCGTTCAAGGGACGGATTGAGCAGGAAATCCACAGCCAGCTGGATCAGCTGGTCAAGTCTTAGGTGGCTTACCCGGGCTTCTCTGAGGCCGTGAACGGTGCCGGGTGGCCGGAGACAATGCGCTCCATCACCCGGGTTTCCCGCACCACCAACTGATCGATCAGCCGTTCCACCCGGTCCATGGTACGAAAGGCCCGGTAGCCCCGCTGCAGGAATGCGTGCAGATCGCTCAGTCCCGCCATCTCAGCCGGTCCCCGGCTGATTGCCAGCAGCCAGCCGAGGGTCCGGTTGCGGACGTATCGATCCAGTTGCTGGCCCACCTCCGATACCAGCTCGATCTGGCGCCGGCGTTGGTCCAGCTGACCGCAGGCGCGGTAGCCCTGGCAGTACTGTTCCGGGGTCAGAAAGCGCCGGCCGTGGCCGTGGTAGGCCAGGGTCTCCACCAGGGCCAGGTCCAGCGACTGGGTCACCAGGTTCAACTCCACCAGGCCCGCCAGGGTGTCCAGTTGCTGTTCCGGCAACCACTTCACCATTTTGGGAAATACCCGGTCGATGTTGTCGTCGCGGCGAGTCATGCCGCTGGGGGCGTAGAGGTCAGAGAGCAGGAACTCCAGGCCAGTGCGGTAACCCGGATCGGCGATCAGGTCCTGGTGGGACTCCCGCAGTCGGCGGGCCTGCCACTGTTCCAGCAGGGCCAGCCGGTCCACCAGCGGGTGGTGACGTCGGCGCAGGCGAAAATCGTGGTAAGCCAGCAGGTGCTGTTGCAGGCGGCGGCCACCGTCGCTCTGAACCGGGGTATGGACGAGGCGATCACGGTACATGGGCGGCTGTGGGCTCCGGGGCTGCGGCGGCAAAAAGGCCGCAGTTTACCGGAGCCGGTGTGAGCTGTCTTGTACCAGGCGTTACTGTTGGGCGGCGGCGGGCAGGGCTTCAAACCCCGGGACCCACTCATTGCTGTCCAGAGTGATGAAATGGCTGGGAGCGTCGGTCTCGACAATCCGCATGGTGGTGGGGCTCTGGCGGGCACTGGCCAGCATTGCCGAACGGTCGAGAATGCGGTCCACCTGGGGAATCAGGAAGGTGCCATGGCGCACGTGCTGATAAACGCTGGTGTCGGTGCGGTGCATCCAGTCCATGATGTTTTCGATGTTGCGGACGATGGTGAGATGGTCCCTGGTCGCGAAGAACAGCTTGCTGAGCAGGGCCTTCTTGCGCGGATTCATCTTGCCAAAGAATGTCTGGCCATAGGCCGACTGGGGGGCGCTGTTGATCAGACGGATCAGCCAGGGCCACATGCCATGGCTGACCGGCTCCAGCAGGGTGGTCACCAGGGCGTGCAGCTTGCCCTGTGGCAGCACCGGCGCCTCCAGCACCACCTCCACGTTGTCAAACAGTTCCGGGCGCTGGCGGATGGCTTCCAGTACCACTGCGCCACCGCGGGAATGACCGTGGATGCGGATGTTGTCGGTGGTCGGCAGATTGGCCAGGGCCTGCACCAGGACGCAGGCATCGTACTCGATGGTGGCTTCCGGGTGCTTGATCGGCACCTCCCACTCCGGGTATTCCGGCGTCACCCCGTTGACCGGGATGTGGTAATTGCAGCAGGTCAGCAGGATCAGTTCGGTGGTGGGCTCTTCGTAGGCCTGGGTGAAGTAGCAGTGGTTTTCCAGAAAGCCATGAACGCCAATGACGGTCTGTTCCGCCTGGCCGCTGTGATTCCGTACTGAGACCGCACCCTTGCCGACCCGGTAGACCCGGCCGGAAAACATTTCCGAGTAAGCGCTCTCAATCGGTTTGATCAGTTTACGAACGTGGCTTGCTTTCATCACCGTTCTCCCACCAGCAGTGTGTCTGCGCGTTGTTATTGGTTCGTGCGCTCAGGAGCGCACCGTTGCAAGCAGATACCACTGTTTTATCGCTTGGGTGCACGGGTTGTATTGGCGCAGATTACGTTTTTTTCGCTTTGTCAGGGCCAATCAGGGGCGCTTTCACCTTTAAACACCTGCTACCCCGAGTATAGGGGGCGAAGGTTGCTGAAATGTAATTTTTTGTAATTCCCGGGTTGCAACCGGCTCTGTGGAGGCGGCCGGGTATGTCTGGCACAATGCCTCGTTATTGCCTCATAAACACACACTTACCGGGGTCGCCAGTCGTTGAGTCACGAGCACGCGCATCTTCTCCTGCCGGTGGATTCTGCCTGGCTGGCTCTGGAACGCCCGGAAAACCCGATGACCATCACGGTCATGCTGCGGGTCGAGGGACTGACGCCGGCGAGGCTTTACGACTTCCTGGAGGTCTACTGGCTGGCCTGGGAGCGTTTCCGCTACATGCCGGTGGCGCGGGCTCCGGGGTGGTGGTGGGAGCGGGACCCGAGTTTTGCCCTCCACCATCATATCGAGGTTGTCCACAAGCCGCTGGATGAGGCCGCGCTGCAGGACTGGGTGTCCGCCCGTCTCAACCAACCGCTGCCGGACTATCGCCCGCGCTGGAAATTCTGGCTGGTGCCCGACGCCGAAGGCGGGGCCGCGCTGCTGCTGCGGATTCACCACTGTTACGCCGATGGCCTGTCGCTGCTGGGGGTGTTCGACCGCATCTGCCCACCGTCGCCGCAACAGGCGCCGGCGCTCTATGGTGCCACCGAACAGGCCGATCCTGGTCGCTGGTACCGCTCAGCCGGAGCCTGGCTGTCGTCGCTGGCGGCGATGACCGAGGCTGCGCCGGAGCCGCTGACAACGGAGACCGGATCACGCTCGCCGCTGGAACGGGCGGCAATGCAGGGCCTGCGTCTGGTGAATGAGGTGAGCCAGTTCCTGGTGGAGCCGGAGGATAGTCCAACCCGGCTCAAACGGCCGCTGCTGGGCCGACGCAGCTGTCGCTGGTCACGACCGGTGGCGCTGGCGGGGTTTCGCGAGGCGGCGGCCAAAACCGGTGCCACCATCAATGACGTGCTGCTGAGCTGTGTGTCTGCGGCGGTGCGTCGCCACATCGAGACTGACGGTGAATCCCTCGACGATACCATTCTGCACGCCGCCGTGCCGGTGGATATACGCCGCCAACTGCCGGAGGGTATTCGTCCGGGCGAGCTGGATCTGGGCAATTTCTTTGGCACCGTGTTTGTGCCGTTGCCGGTGGACGGTGACAGTTCGCTGGAGCGGCTCTACCGGGTCAAGCACGAAACCCGGCGTCTGAAAAAAACCTGGCAACCGGGTATATCCTGGGGCCTGGCGGGGTCGGCCAGTCTGCTGCCAGGCGCCTGGCGCCAGCCCATCGCCGACCTGATGTACCGCAAGGCCAGTGCCGTGGTGTCCAACGTGCCCGGTACCCGCGACGAACGTTACCTGGCCGGCTGCCGTATCCGTGAACAGATGTTCTGGGTGCCCCAGGCCGGCAACATTGGCCTGGGAGTGAGCATCGTCAGCTACGCCGGGCAGGTGCAGTTCGGCGTGGTCGCGGACGAGGCCATCCTGCCCCAGCCCGGCCCCTTCCTCGACGACTGTCTGGCAGAGCTCGAGCGGTTCTAGCTTCACTCGCCGGGCGTTGATCCGTCCATCCAGTCTTACTTCCAAAGTCCCGTGCCGGTAACGTTCCAATTGCCGAGCAAACCGACTCCCTCGACCCATTTTCCCCCCGATCGCGCTGGCGGACCATGATCCGTGGCCACTGATTGCGGCCCAGCCGCCCGGCCTGGCCGCCGGTCGCGCTGTTTCCAGATGACAACTTTGGAGCTTCCGGCTGGCACTTGTGTCCCGTTCAACAGATCAGCGCATCAACCGAACGGGCCACCGGTCAGCGGACTCCCAGATGGGGGAACTATGAACAACAACAATGCAAAACCCGCTGCCCTGGCGCTGGCGGTTGCCCTGGCTGCCGGTACGACATCCCAGGCCCAGGCGGCCATCGATCTGTACGACGCCGACGGCACCCGTTTTTCCACCGACGGCTACATCAACACCTTCTACGTCAACACCGACGTCGACCAGCCGGGAGAGGGCGCGGATCGCCGTCAGTCCCGGGTGAAAATGGGGTTCCTGCCCAACTACCTGGGCTTTAATGTCCACCGCGACATGGGCGACCTGACACTGGGGGCGCGCTCCTCGTTCTGGGTCACCATCAACGATGGCGAAACCGGTGGCACCAGCACCGGCATAGATGTGCGGCAGTTCTATGGCACCGTTGCCAGCGACTGGGGGGAGGTGCTGATCGGTAAGGACTTCGGTCTGTTTGCCCGTTCCAACATCTTCCTTGATGAGATTCTCATGGGCTATGGCCAGACCAGTGACACCCTGGGCCTGGTCAACGGCCAGGGGGTGTCGTTCGGCAACATTGCCACCGGCTATCCCTACCCATTCCCCACTGCACAGATCACCTACCGCTCACCGGAGCTGGCCGGATTCAAACTGGCGGTTGGGGTGATGGACCCCAACGGCACCGCGGAGGACGGCAGCGGTGTGGCCTATGAGGAAGCGCCACGGTTCGAGTCCGAACTCACTTACGCGCTTGATCTGGATGGCATCAACCTGACGGCCTGGGTCAACGGTCAGTATCAGAATTCGGAAAGTACCGATGACGCGGTCGAGGACGTCACCTCCACTGGTGTTGGCTACGGCGCCAAGGTCAGTGTTGCCGGGCTGTCGCTGTCCGCCTCCGGTTTTACGGCGGAGGGCGTTAACCCGCTGTTCACCAATAACTTCCTCGATCTGGTGGCGGGTGAGCAGGATACTGAAGGTTACCTGGTTCAGGGGGCCTACCGCTTCGGTGCCAACCGGTTGGTGTTGTCCTACGGCGAGAATGAGGACGATGTGCTGGATCAGGAACGGGACAACACCACCGTGGCCCTGTTCCACGACGTCAACAGCAACCTCAAGCTGGTGGCGGAATACAGCATGCTGAATGTTGACAGCCAATCCACCGACGCGATGGTGGAAGAGTCCGACACCATCGCGGTGGGCGCCGTGCTGACCTGGTAGGTGCTGACCCAGAAGGTGCTGATCTGATAACGCGGCGTGGGTTGCCGCGGGGCGCGGCGGGCAGGGATGGCTGCCGCTATTTCCCCGGAAACCCCCGGGTCCGGTAGGACGAAAGTAGCGGATTGGTCTGGCGAATCTGTCTGGTTTCGTCGGCCTTTTTTTCAGAGGAGCCTTTTTTCAATGGCTTACGATCGATTTGGCGCGCCGGTAAAAAGCACGGAAGTCGCATTGGCGTACCCGTTGGGGGCCGTACAATCGGAAGAACTACCGCCGTACCCGGAACCTCAGCCGATGAATGCCGCTACCCATCAGCCTGCCAGCTCCCAGTCTGCCGCCCGGCTGGCCAGTACGTCCCTGCGTGATGCCGCGGCGGCAGCCGGGGCACTGGCGGATGAGCTGGCCCATGCCGAACTCGGCTGTGTGCTGTTCTTCTGCTCCGCCGACTACGATCTGGCGCAACTGGGCCCGGCACTGGAGGCGGCGTTCCCCGGCGTTCTGGTGTGTGGCTGCACCACCGCCGGAGAGATCACGCCCCAAGGCTATGGCCGTGGCTGCATGACCGCCATTGCACTGGATCGCCGCCACTTTGCCGTCGACTGCGCGCTGATTCAGGAACTGGAAGGGTTCTCGTTGCAGGATGCCCAGGCCTGTATCGACCGCCTGCTCGCCACCTGCCGTGACGCTGACCTGGCGCCGGTCAGAGACCACACCTTCGCCATCACCCTGCTGGATGGCCTGTCGAGCCGTGAGGAACTGGTGCTGGCCACCCTCAACGCCGCGCTGGGTTCGATTCCCCAGTTCGGCGGCTCAGCGGGCGATGATGAACGCCTCAACGACACCCACGTCTACTTTCGGGGCCGCTTCCACAACCACGCCGCCATTGTGATGCTGGTTAATACGCCGCTGGATTTCCGGGTGTTCTCCACCCACCACATGACTGCCACCGAGCAGAAGCTGGTGGTGACCCGCGCTGACAGCGATCGTCGTACCGTCCATGAACTCAATGCCGAGCCGGCGGCGCGGGCCTATGCCCGGGCAGTGGGCGTAACCGAAGCCGAGCTCGATCGGAAAACGTTTGCCCTACACCCGATGGCGGTACGCATAGGCGGCCACCATTTCATCCGTTCGGTGCAGCGGGTCAATGCCGACGGCAGCCTGACGTTCTACTGCGCGGTGGAAACCGGCATCGTGATGACGATGATGCGCACCGGATCGCTGCAACAGAGCCTGCAGGACCAGTTGGAGCAGGCCGAGGCGGTGGTGGGCCAGCCGCTGGTGACTATCGGCTGCGACTGTTTTCTGCGTCGCCTGGAAGCGGAGGTGACCGGCATCGACCAGAACATCGGCGAGTTTCTCAGCCGCCATCGGGTGATGGGCTTCAACTCCTATGGCGAACAGTTTGACGGCATGCACATCAACCAGACTTTTACGGGGGTGGTCATTGGCCAGCCTGACTTCGCTACCCGCAACGCCTGATCCGGACTGGACTGACCCCAGGGATCGCCGCATCGCCGAACTCGAGGCAGAGAATGGCCGTTTGCAGCGCATCCGCGACGCGCTGATCCAGCGGGTGGAGTCCGGTGTCACCCACAAGCCCGACCCCTACGCCGCCTTTGAGCATTCGGTGGTGCTGGCCGAACAGGTGCGGGAGCGGACCGACGCCCTCAATGGGGCGATGGACCGGCTGAAGGCCAGCAACAAGGCGCTTGAGCGGGCCCGGCAACAGGCGGAAACCACCCACCAGCGGTTGGTGGACGCTATTGAAAGCATCAGCGATGGCTTTGTGCTGTTCGACCAGGATCAACGCCTGGTGCTGAGCAACAGCCGGTTTGACAGTTACTGGCGTTACACCGGTGAGCGGGTGCGCCACGGCGCCACCGTGGCGGAGGTCAAGGCCAAGGCGGTACGCTCAGGGCTGATCGTTGAGGAGCACACCGAGCCGGATGCCGAGGGCTCGGTGTTCCTGCTGGCCAACCGGCGTTGGGTGCAGATGACCGAGACCCGCACCCGGGAAGGTGGTCTGGTGCTGCTGTACTCCGACATCACCGATCTCAAGCACTCGGAGAACCTGCGCCGTGAACAGGCGCTGGCGGAAAAGTCACGGTTGCTGCAAAGCGCTGTCGACAACCTGTCCCAGGGTGTGGTGCTGGTCAGTCCTGACGGTTGCCCGGAGATCTGGAACGACCGTTTCCTGGGGCTGACCGGGTTGTCGCCGCAGCAGGTGTCCAGTGACACCGACCTGTCTGCGGTGATGGCGGATGCCTCGGTGCCGCTGTTGCTGCCGGCACCGGGGCCAGCGGCGGAAGCCCCCTATGCCGAACAGATCCATCGTCGTGCGGACGGCCTGGTGCTGGAGATCAAGAGCCATCCGATGCCCGGCGGTGGCTTCGTCAACACCTACACCGACATCACCGAGAGCTATCGCTACGCCGAAACCCTCGCCGAAAGCGAGCGCTGGGTTCGCCTGGTGACCGATCATGTGCCAGCATTGATCGCCTACGTCGGCGCCGACCAGACCATGCAGTTCTGCAACAAGGTCTATGAAGGCTGGTATGCCGCGGGCCGGACATCGCTGTTGGGGCTGCCGCTTGAGCAGGTGTATGAACCGGCGCTGTACCGGCGGCTGTTACCCCGGGTTCGCCAGGCACTGGCAGGTGAAAGCGTGACCTTTGAGTTGGAGGAGACCGGTCGCGAGGGCCTGCGCCACTACATGCTGCGCTCCTATGTGCCCAACCGGGACGCCCGGGGAACGGTGGTGGGGCTGTTCGTGCTGATTCGCGACATCACCGACCGCCGGCGCACCGCGCTGGCGCTGGAACAGGCCTACGATCATCTCGAACGCCGGGTCAAAGAGCGAACCGCAGCACTCACCGGTCTCAACAACCAGCTGCGTCAGGAGATCAACGAGCGGGCGGCGGTGGAAGCGCGGCTGCGGGACGCCAAACTGGAGGCGGAGCGGGCCAACCTGTCGAAGACCAAGTTCCTGGCCGCCGTCAGTCACGATTTGCTGCAACCCCTCAACGCCGCCCGGCTGTTTACCAGCGCGCTGCAGGAACAGGCGTTCGGGCCACGGGCGGAGAGCCTGGTGCGGTCGGTGGCCACCTCTCTGGACGATGTGGAGAACCTGCTGGGTACCCTGGTGGACATCTCCAAGCTGGATGCCGGCGTGATCCAGGCGGACATCACGGTGTTTGACCTGCGGGACCTGCTCAACAATCTGGCGCGGGAGTTCCGGCAGTTGGCGGGCACGGAGGGGCTGAGGCTTGATTTTGTGCCCTGCTCGGCACTGGTGGAGTCCGATTCCCAGCTGCTGGCGCGGATTCTGCGCAATTTTCTCACCAACGCCATCCGCTACACCGGCAACGGTCGCATCCTGCTGGGCTGCCGCCGCCAGGGGCAGCATGTCTTACTGCAGGTCTGGGACACCGGGCCGGGTATTGCGGCGGACAAGCTGTCGGAGATCTTCCAGGAGTTCAAGCGCATTGAGCCGGCCGGTCGCCAGGCCGACAAAGGGCTGGGACTGGGGCTGGCAATTGTGGACAAGATCGCCCGCATTCTGGGGCATGACATTCACGTCGATTCGGTGCCCGGACGCGGCTCGGTGTTCAGTGTCCGGGTGCCACTGGCCACCCATCGCCCCCGTCCCCAGGTTTGCCAGGACTGCGCCAGTGCGCCCCACGAGAGCTTCGGCGGTGCACGGGTGTGGGTGATCGATAACGACCCGGCGATCTGTCAGGGCATGGCCACGCTGCTGGCCGGCTGGGGCTGTGAGGTGCTGACGGCGGTCTCGCTGGCGGATCTGGACGCCCGGGTGGACATTGCCAGCGATGCGGTTGACCTGATTCTCGCCGACTACCACCTGGACAACGATGAGACCGGGGTCGACGCCGTGACCACCATCAACGCTCGCCGGCGGCAGGCGGTGCCGGTACTGATGATCACCGCCAACTACAGCAATGCGCTGAAGCAGGACATCCGCGATCGCGGTTACCTGCTGATGAACAAACCCGTCAAACCTCTCAAGCTGCGCTCAGCGCTGCATCATCTGCTGCAGTAACACGGCACTAGTGTCCCTTAACAAAAGTTTGTCGAATTTTTGCGGTTAAAGTTTATAATTGCAGAAAGCATTGAGGGAGCTACTGCAATGGGACGACCGGTCACCCCTTTGATTATTACAGACGAAGAACGCGATGAGCTCAATTCGTGGGTTCGTCGCCGGCAGATGCCTGCGGCTGAGCAACAACGAGCACGAATGATCCTGTTGAGCACCGAGGGTTTTCCTGGGCGAGTGATCGGAGAGCGAGTGGGCGTGACGGCCGAAACGGTCAGCAAGTGGCGCAAGCGGTTTGAGCAGTTCCGGGTGGCCGGGCTGACCGATGCCCCCAGGAGTGGTCGGCCCCGCAGTATTGATGACGATAAGGTCACGGAGGTCATCAACAAAACGCTACAGTCCAAGCCCAAGGAGGCGACCCATTGGTCGACAACCTTGATGGCCAAGGAAACGGGCCTCAATGCCATGGCGATCAGTCGAATCTGGCGGGCATTTGGTCTGAAGCCTCACCGCCTGGAGACGTTTAAGCTCTCAACCGACCCGCACTTCGTCGCCAAGGTCCACGACATTGTTGGGTTGTATATGAATCCGCCTGACCGGGCTCTGGTGCTGTGCGTGGATGAGAAAAGCCAGATACAGGCGCTGAACCGGACCCAACCGGCGCTCCCCCTGTCGTTTGGCTATTCAGAGACTCGGACGCACGATTACGTTCGTCACGGCACCACCACCCTGTTTGCCGCCTTGGATGTAGCCACCGGTGAGGTTATCGGACGTCTTCATAGGCGACACCGTGCCAAAGAGTTTCTGGCCTTTTTGAATGAGATCGACCGGGAGGTTCCAGAGAATCTGGATATTCACTTGGTCATGGACAACTACGGGACTCATAAGACCGAAAAGGTGCGAGCCTGGTTTGCTGCCAGACCCAGATACCACGTTCATTTCACGCCAACCTCGGCGTCGTGGGTCAACTTAGTGGAACGATTCTTTGCCCTGATCTCGGAGCGGTGGATCAAGCGCAACTCGCATCGCAGTACTCGCGAGTTGGAAGCATCAATTAAAGACTACCTTGCGACCTACAACGACGATCCCAAACCGTTTGTTTGGCGTAAAACAGCCGATCAAATCATTGCGTCAATCGCTCGGCTATCCGACAAAATCAATGATAAGACGAACTTTTGTTAAGGGACACTAGCGCTTCAGATACTGGCTGAAATCCACATCCCCGGCCGACAGGATGGCCTGTACCCGGTTGTGAACGCCCAGCTTGCGCAGGATGGCGGAAACATGGGCCTTCACGGTGGTTTCGGCGATGTTGAGGTTGTAGGCGATCTGTTTGTTGGACTCGCCCTTGGACATGCGTTCCAGTACCAGCAGCTGGCGTCGGGTCAGGGAGTTCAGTAACTCCGGCGAGATGGGGTTGTCTTCATGGCGGTGACGGCGCTGGGTCTCCTTGCCGGTACGGATAATGTCCGACGGCAGGTAGACGTTGCCATTGAGAATCTGGGTGATGGCATCGGTCATCTGCTCCCGCGGCGAGGATTTGGTGATGAAACCGACCGCACCGTAGGTGATGGCCTGCAGCACGACCTGTTTGTCCTCCTCGGCGGAGACAATCACCACCGGGATGGTGGGGGCCTCGTTGCGAAGGGAGATCAGGCCGTTGAGTCCGTGCATGCCGGGCATGTTCAGATCCAGCAGGATCAGGTCGAGGTCGTCCTGTTCCCGGGTAATGGCAAGGGCGCTGTCGAGGTCTTCGGTCTCGATGATCTCGCTGCCCTCGAAACCGGAGGCGATCACGTTGCTGATGGCCTCCCGGAACAATGGATGGTCGTCGGCGATCAGGATTCGGTAGTTGCAGTCCACGGAGTCGGTCACGGCGGGTCTGGTTTCCTCACAGGTCTGGAGGTTTCCATCATAGCGGTTTTTGGACCCCGCGTGAGCGGTGTTGGCGGTGGGGGTGAGGGTGGTCAGCATGGGGCACCTCAGGAATTGTTGTTGGTGTCGGTGGCGAACCCGGGTTTGACCGGCTTCGCAGGCTGCATCGGCAGGCCGGCCTCGGCCCAGCCGTCAACGCCGTTGCGGTACCAGTAGAGGTTACGAAAGCCAGCGGCGGCCAGACGCCGGGTGGCGTTCCAGGACAGCCAGCAGTCTGACTTGCACAGCACCACCACCGGGTAGTCCAGGCGCTGGCCGGTAAGCGCCAGGGTATTGTCGATAAGGTATCGCAACCAGGCTTCGGACAGCTCGCCGCGGCCGGTATTGGGTAGCCAGATAGCGCCAGGCAGCGAGGGGTGGGGCGTTGTCTGCAGGAATCGGTCGGCCCGGTACTCCAGATTGATGACATCGATCAGCACGGGTTTCGGTGTCTGCTTCAGCAGCGCGCGCAGTTCCCCGGTGTCCACTGTCCGGGCGGGTTCGGCGACCTCCGGTGTGGGGCTGCGATAACGGTCGATGCGGTAGCCGTCCGCCGAGAACAGCGCCTCGGGCGCATCGTTGGCGGCAAGCACCGGGCTGCCGGCCAGCAGCAGGCCGACGACCAGGCCGGTCAGGGCGTGGCGCATGGAAAACCTCACTTATAGTTCTTGTTGCTACCATTTAACGGTCTTCGCAACCTTCCTTGAATGCCACCATGGCATTAATCCCGTGCGACTAAAGAACTAGTGAGCGTCTGATGAACTCCGGATCACCTTGAAGACGCCTGGTTAAAGCGGGGCTGCCTGGGTCGGCGCTATGCACAAAGTAGCAAGGCGCTGGTACCAAAGAACCATTCCGGCCCGGGGTGTCAGCGCTAGCATGGGAGGAAACAATAAGGAGAGCGCTATGAATGTGCTATTGGTGGACGACCACCGGGTGGTCCGGGTGGCGATCCACAGGCTGTTGCGCAGCGCCCTGCCAGCGCTGCAGGTGACCGAGGCAGACTGTGGTCAGGCCGCGTTGACGCTGTGCGCCGAACACCGCTTTGATGCCGTGGTGCTGGATATCGGCCTGCCAGACCTGTCCGGGCTGGAGGCGGCGCGACGTCTGTTACAGCGCCATCGCGAGGTTCGCATCCTGTTCTTCTCCATGCACGACGAGCTACCCATGGTGCGTCAGGCCCTGGCCGTGGGCGGGCTGGGTTTCGTGTCCAAAAACTGCGATCAGGCGGTGTTGGTGGCGGCGGTGGAACGGGTTGCCGCCGGCGAACCCTACATCGAGCACTCGGTGGCCACCCGGCTGGCCCTCAACCACCAGCACGGCGCCGACCAGCGTCTGCAGGAGATGACCCAGCGTGAGCTGGAAGTGCTGGTGATGTACGCCCGTGGCGAACCGGTGGCCGGTATTGCCCGGCGTCTGTGTGTCAGCGACAAGACTATTTCCAACCACTTGGCGCTGATCAAGAACAAATTGCAGGTACGTTCTGCGGTCGACCTCATCCACCTGGCGGTGGACAGCGGTCTGGTGCGCTACGGTGAGCGCACGCTCGCTTACCAGTCAAACGGGCAGGCGGTGCAGCCCTCCATGTAGGTGCCCTCAAAAATGGCATAGTGAATGCGGGCATCGGTCAGGTTGGCTCCGGCCAGGTTGGCGGAACCCAACTTGGCTTCCTGCAGGTTGGCGCCCATCAGGTTGGCACCTTGCAGATTCGCCTTGGGCAGCCAGGCAATTTCCAGCGTGGCCACGTTGAGGTTGGTGTTCACCAGGGTGGCACCGGACAGCCGGGAGAAATCCAGGTTGGCACCGGTCAATTTGGCATCGCTGAAGTCCGCCCCCTGGGCAAACAGGTATTCCCCCCGCAACCCCGCCAGGTTGGCGCCTTGCAGGTTGGCACCGCGAACCGAGGCCCGGTATAGGTTGACCCGCTGGCCGGTGGCGCCCGCCAGGTTGGCACCGTTCAGATTGGCTCCCCGCAGGTTGGTGTGGTTGAGCACCGCGCCGCGCAGGTCGGCACCGGCAAGGTTGATACCCTTGAGATCCTCATTGGCGAGGTCGACACCTCGCAGGTCGACGCCAGCGCAGT
Organism: Marinobacter sp. CA1; assembly: GCF_020546665.1. Taxonomy (NCBI): domain Bacteria; kingdom Pseudomonadati; phylum Pseudomonadota; class Gammaproteobacteria; order Pseudomonadales; family Marinobacteraceae; genus Marinobacter; species Marinobacter sp. CA1. The sequence goes on along the minus strand of NZ_CP071785.1, from coordinate 3,884,558 downwards.
CGGCCTCAGGCACCAGGGGACAGCCGTTGAAGGTCCGGACCTCCTGAGCCAGGGCCGTGCCGCTGATGGCGTTGGCGACAAGGGCGGTAAAGATAACGGTGGCAGTTCGCATGCTGATCTCCTTCGGCAGGATGACCGGTCAGACAGAGAGGGCCCGGCGGCTGCCGGGCCCGGTTGGGTCAGGGCTTAACGGCTGGCTTCCATCCACGATGGCAGCTTGAATGCCCAGAATGATCCACCCTGGGAGATCGGCTTGGTCAGCTCGGCCATGTCGCCGCCCCACAGCGGAACTGCGCCGCCGTAGCCGGACACCACGCCAATGTACTGCTCGCCGTCCATTTCCCAGGTGATGGGCGGGGAAATGATCCCGGAGCCGGTCTGGAACGACCACAGTTCCTCGCCGCTGTTGGCGTCGAAGGCCTTGAAGTAGCCGTCGCCGGTGCCGGTGAAGACCAGGCCGCCCTTGGTGGCCAGCACGCCAGCCCACAGTGGCATGTTTTCCTTGTGTTCCCACTTGATGTCACCGGTCAGCGGGTCCATTGCCCGCAGGATGCCAACGTGGTCATCAAACATGCGCTTGATGCGGAAGCCCTGGCCCAGGTAGGCGGCGCCGCGGTTGTAGGTGACTTCTTCGGTCCAGTAGTCCTCTTTCCAGTGATTGGCCGGAATATAGAACAGGCCGGTGTCCTGGCTGTAGGCCATCGGGTTCCAGTTCTTGCCACCCAGGAAGGGCGGGGATACCTCAATGGACTCGCCCTTGGTCTCGCCTTCGGCCGGGGGTGGCGGGCGCTGGCCTTCCACTTCGATCGGGCGGCCGGTGTCCGGATCAATACCGGTGGCCCAGGTGATGTTGTCGACGAACGGGAAGCCTTTCTGGAATTCGCCGGTCTCCCGGTCCACCACGTAGAAGAAGCCGTTGCGGTCGGCGTGGGCGGTGGCTTTCACCGTCTCGCCATCTTCGGTGTACTCGAACAGCACCAGCTCGTTGTTGCCGGAGAAGTCCCAGGCATCGTTCGGGGTGTGCTGGTAGAACCATTTCACCTCACCGGTGCTCGGGTCCACGCCCACCTGGCCGGAGGTGTAGAGGTTGTCGTAATCGTGGGGATCGCCGCCGGGGGAGGTGCGCTTCCAGGTGTTCCACGGCGCCGGGTTGCCGGCACCGACGATGATGGTGTTGGTCTCGGCGTCAAAGCTGGCGCTCTGCCAGGGGGCGCCACCGCCGTGACTCCAGGCTTCCACCTTGCCGGTTTCGGTGTTGGGGTCGTCCGGCCAGCTGGGGGCATCGGGATCGCCGGTGGGCGTGCTGCGTTCGCCGTTGAGGCGACCGTAGTGACCTTCCACAAACGGCCGCATCCAGACTTCCTCGCCGGTATTCGGGTCACGGGCGTAGAGCTTGCCGACCACGCCGAACTCGTCACCGGACGAACCGTGGATCAGCAGTACCTTGCCGGAGGCCTGATCCTTCACCAGCGTCGGAGCGCCGGTCATGGTGTAGCCGCCGGTGTGATCCTCGAACTTCTTGCGCCAGACCACCTCACCGGTGTCTTTGTTCAGTGCCACGATGCCGGCATCCAGGGTGCCGAAGAACACCTTGTCACCAAAGATGGCGGCCCCCCGGTTGACCACGTCGCAGCACGGGCGGATGTCGTTGGGCAGGCGGTGGCTGTAGTCCCAGATCTTGCGACCGGTGCGAGCGTCGATGGCGAACAGGCGGGAGTAGGAGCCGGTCACGTAGATGATGCCGTCGTGCACCAGGGCCTGGGATTCCTGGCCGCGCTGTTTTTCATCACCGAATGAGAAGGAATAGGCCGGTACCAGCCGCTCGACGTTCTCGGTGTTGACGGTGGTCAGCGGGCTGTACCGCTGTGCCTTGGGCCCAATGCCATAGGCCAGCACGTTTTCCGGTGTGCTGGCGTCGTTGAGGATGTCGTCCCAGGTGACCTCACTGGCCAGGGCATTGGTTGCCAGACCGGCGGCCGAACTGATGGCCAGGGCCAGACTGATGCCTTGGATCAGGGGGCGCTTAGCTGTGTTTGTTTTCATGGTGTTTCCCCTTGGTTGCTGTCGTTGGGCGCCAGGTCAGGGCGGGGCAGACCGGTTTGCTCACCAGCCGCAGGTCGCTCTGGAGCGCTGTGACGCAGTGAGTATTAGCCCCGCCCGGGGCTGACGGCGACGGAAATTCCCACCGCAATCCCGGGAGAACCGGAAGTAGCCTCGGGAAAAGTTCCCGGCCTCGGGCCTAGGCCCTGAACTGTCTGGCTTTTTGATCATGGCGCTGGGCCGTCGTGCTTTGGCCTCGCCCCGGTGAGCGTACGACCAAGGGAGGAGGTGCCAGCCTCCAAAGTGGCATTCGATCGCCGCCATCGCCTTTCTAGACTGGATTCAGCGCCATGTTCGCAGCGGCGACGAGCCCCGGCTGGCGCTCTGAGAGATCACGTGCAACACCCGATCAAGCACGAGACCGTCAAGAACAGCACGGTCAAGAGCAACACCGTCAAGATCATCACCATCAAGAACAACAGAGGTAACAGGTTATGGCAGTTTCACATTCCATCAAGCTGATCGCCGCCGCCGGGTTACTGGCCGGTGCAGGCGCAGTGCTGGGGCATGGCAACGTGACCCCGCAGCCGGTGGACACCGGCAATCTGCCCGAGCTGGGCGAGGAACTGCTGGCCGAAAACCCCTTCCGGGCCGGCAACGACAAGGGAAGTTTCCACGAGGAGGCGGTGGCGGTTGGCAAGCGTGCCTACACCGGCAACTGCCAGAACTGCCACGGTATTGAAGTGGTGTCCGGTGGTTTGACTCCGGATCTGCGGGAGCTGACCGAGTGGGACGATGAATACTTCATCGGCCGGGTCACCCACGGCACCGATCGTGGTATGCCTTCGTTCAAGCGCAACCTGAACCAGAACGCCATGTGGGCCATCAAGACCTACATCGAGTCGGTGAAGGAGTAACGCCAACGTCAGGGAGTTGCCATGGGCCGCTGGATTGCTGTCACACTGATGCTGCTAACGGGATTGGCGCGGGCTGCGGCACTGCCGGATGACCCGCTGCGCTCCCCGATGTGGGAGTACAACCTGGCGCGATACCTGGGGGACGAGGCCCGGGTGGTGATTGATGACCGGGTGGCCCTGAAGGTGCCCGGCTTCGCCGAGGACTCCGCGCAGGTGCCGCTGACGGTGGATCTGTCGGCGTTTCCCGGCCACATTCGCCAATTGGTGAGCTGGGTTGATTTCAACCCGGTGCCGCTGTTGTTCAAACTGACCCCCGAGGCGGCGCAGCCGCGACTGATCGCCCTCAACTTTCGGGTGCAGCAGGCGACGGCAGTGCGGGTGGCGGTGCAGGCCGGTGATGGTCGCTGGCACATTGGCAGCGCCGATGTCGACGCTGCCGGTGGCGGCTGCACCGCGCCCAGCATGACCGCTGCCAATCCGGATTGGCAGACCGCCTTCGGCACCATCCGTGGCGGCGCCTTCTCGCCGGTACCTGGCCACACCCGTTTCAAGTTCCATACCCTGCACCCGATGGATTCCGGCATGGTGGGCAATGTGCCCGCGTTCCGTATCGACGATGTCCGCCTGCACGACCTGGCCAGTGACCGCCTGCTGTTGCGGATGCGGCTGGCGGAGTCGGCGGCAGAGAATCCGATGTTTGTGTTTGAGCTGGCGGGCGAGCGGCGTGCCGTGCGGTTATGGATGCGGGACAACAACGGCAATCTGTTCGAGCGTGAACTGGCGCTCGGGGAGGGCGGCTAGTGGCAGCATCAACGCGGTTGCAAGTTCGCGCGATGGTGATGTGCCTGCTTTGCCTGCTGTCGGCGCCATCCCTGGTGGCTGCCCGCAGTTACGGGTTGGAGGCCACGGCCGTCGCGGACGGGGTCTGGGTGGTGGAGGGCACCACCGAGAATTTCTCGCCCGCCAACGGCGGCAACATCGTCAACACCGGCTTTATCGAAACCGATGCCGGTGTGGTGGTGATCGACACCGGTCCCTCCCGTCGCTATGGCGAGGCGCTGCGGGCATTGATTGCCCGCCATAGCGATCAGCCGGTCACCCATGTGCTGTTGACCCATCATCATCCGGATCATGTGTTCGGCAACCAGGCCTTCCCGGAGCACACCCTGTATATGCTGCCCCGGGGGCGTGAGCTGTTGGCCCGGGATGGTCCGGCCTTTGCCGAGAACATGTACCGACTGGTGGGGGACTGGATGCGGGGCACCGAGCTGGTGGTGCCGCCCAACACCCTCAGCCCGGGCGTGCTGACGGTGGGGACGCGCCGGCTGCGGCTGATGGCGTTTGCGGGGCATACCGGGTCGGATCTGGTGGTGCTGGACGAAAGCAGCGGTGTGCTGTTTGCCTCTGACCTGGTGTTCTACAACCGCGCCCTCACAACCCCACAGACCCCAGGGCTGGCGCGTTGGGCGGAAGAGCTGCAGCAGTTGCGGACGCTGCCATTCCGGGTGCTGGTGCCAGGCCATGGCCCGGTCAGCGACGGGGGCGCTGCCCTGGCACAGATGGCCGACTACCTGAGCTGGCTGGATCGCGCCCTGACGCAGGCAGCCCGGCGTGGTCTCAGCCGCAGTGAGGTGATGCAGATGGCGATCCCGGAACGGTTCGCAGCGGTGGCCGGTCGGCGTTATGAGCTGATCCGAACCACGACGCATCTCTATCCGGGCTATGAAAAAGCCGCACTGGAGTTGCTGGCGAGCCCGGAGGCCACGCCGGGAGGCCAGTAACCACGGGCCCTGGGGCATCTACGACTAATGAACGAGTGATGACCCTCCAAGGACCCATTGGCGTCCTGACCGGGGCCGGCTAGAGTGAAACAGACGCTGACAAAAGGCGGTGACGCCACCAGAGACAACCACAACAAGAGGTCGACATCATGATCTACGCACAACCCGGACAGGAAGGCTCCGTCGTTTCCTTCAAACCCCGTTACGAAAACTACATCGGTGGCGAGTGGGTAGCACCGGTCAAAGGCCAGTACTTTGAAAATATCACCCCGGTCAATGGCAGTGTGATCTGCGAGATTCCCCGCTCCACCGCCGAAGATGTCGAGCTGGCTCTGGATGCTGCCCACAAGGCCGCACCGGCCTGGGGCAAGACCTCAGTAACCGAACGTTCCAACATCCTGCTGAAAATTGCCGACCGCATCGAAGCCAATCTCGAGCGTCTCGCTGTGGCCGAGACCTGGGATAACGGCAAAGCGGTTCGTGAAACCCTCAACGCCGACATTCCGCTGGCGGCCGATCACTTCCGTTACTTCGCCGGCTGTCTGCGGGCGCAGGAAGGGCATCTGGGCGAGATCGACCACAACACTGTGGCCTACCATTTCCACGAGCCGCTGGGGGTGGTTGGTCAGATCATTCCCTGGAACTTCCCGCTGCTGATGGCCGCCTGGAAACTGGGCCCCTGTCTGGCCGCGGGCAACTGCACCGTACTGAAGCCGGCGGAGCAGACCCCGGCCAGCATCCTGGTGCTGATGGAAATCATCGGTGACCTGCTGCCGCCGGGCGTGCTTAACATCGTCAATGGTTACGGCATCGAGGCTGGCCAGGCTCTGGCCACCAGCAAGCGCATCGCCAAGATCGCCTTCACCGGCTCGACCCCGGTGGGCTCCCACATCCTCAAGTGCGCGGCCGAGAACATCATCCCGTCCACTGTGGAGCTGGGCGGCAAGTCGCCGAACATCTACTTCCCGGACATCATGCAGGCGGAGCCGGAGTTCATCGACAAGTGTGTCGAGGGCCTGGTGCTGGCGTTCTTCAACCAGGGTGAGGTCTGCACCTGCCCGTCCCGGGCACTGGTTCACGAAGACATCTACGACGAGTTCATGGCCAAGGTGGTCGAGCGCACCAAGGCGATCAAGCGTGGCAACCCGCTGGACACCGACGTGCAGGTTGGCGCCCAGGCCAGTAAGGAGCAGTTCGACAAGATCCTGTCCTACCTGGAAATCGGCAAGCAGGAAGGCGCCGAGGTGCTGACCGGCGGTGACCGTGAACAGCTGGGCGAGGGCTTCAGTGACGGCTTCTACATCCAGCCCACATTGTTCAAGGGCGACAACAAGATGCGGGTGTTCCAGGAAGAAATCTTCGGCCCGGTGGTGGGCGTCACCACCTTCAAGACCGAGGAAGAAGCCCTGGCTATCGCCAACGACACCGAATTCGGCCTTGGTGCAGGGGTTTGGAGTCGCGACACCAATCTGGCTTACCGCATGGGGCGGAACATTCAGGCCGGTCGGGTCTGGATGAACTGCTACCACGCCTACCCGGCCCATGCGGCCTTTGGCGGTTACAAGAAGTCCGGTGTTGGTCGTGAGACTCACAAGATGGCGTTGGAACACTACCAGCAGACCAAGAACCTGCTGGTGAGCTACGACACCAACCCGCTGGGTTTCTTCTAGGCATTACTTAGGCAGCATTTAGGCACCACCTGTCACCAGGTGTTGTTGTGCCCGGGCCGTCCTGGTGGCGGCCCGGAGGTGAGTCGGCACATGGATGTGCTTTTACTGACCGGCCTCTGGCCGGCCCCCGCGGCGTTCTCCGGTCGCGGGGTCTTTGGGTCTTCCTGCCTTTTCGGTCCCTGGGTTCTCTCGTCGGGCCGTTTTTTCGTGTTGTTTCCCTGCCTAGTGTCCCGTACGTTTGCGGTGAGGCGATGCGGGCGTGTGCGCCCGGGTCCGGCGAAGCGGCCCGGAAGTGCCATTCGGCAGCTCAAAATTGCATCCAAAGTACCATGTCGGGGTTGGTGGGGCCGGTTTAGCATCAGGGGTGTGCCGGCGATGCCGTCGCCGGTGCTTCCTGAATACGACAACAACGAAGAGGAAGGCACTATGTGGACCAAACCAGCCTATCAGGACCTGCGCATCGGCTTCGAAGTCACCATGTACTTCGCCAACCGGTGATCGGTCGGTGACCGGCCTCCGCGGCCGGTCGCTTCCGACTGGAGGTTCCCATGCACATCCATATTCTTGGCTCCGCCGCCGGTGGCGGCTTCCCGCAGTGGAACTGCAACTGCCGCAACTGCCACGGCGTTCGCGCCGGCACCGTCAATGCCCGGCCCCGGACCCAGTCCTCCATTGCCATCAGTGAAGACGGCGAGCGCTGGATCCTGTGTAACGCTTCGCCGGATATCCGCGCCCAGCTGGCGGCCTTTGCTCCCATGCAGCCCGCCCGGGCGGTGCGGGACACTGGCATTGCCGCCATCCTGCTGATGGACAGCCAGGTGGACCACACCACCGGTCTGCTGTCGCTACGGGAAGGGTGCCCCTTGCCGGTGTGGTGCACCGAGCAGGTACATGATGATCTTAGCCACGGATTTCCGCTGTTCACCATGCTGTCCCACTGGAACGGTGGCCTGGACTGGCGCCCCATGCCCTGTGGCGACGACACCCGGTTTACCGTGGACTGCGCGCCGTCACTGCAACTGACCGCGATTCCGTTGCTGAGCAACGCACCGCCATACTCTCCCCGGCGTGACAACCCCCATCCTGGCGACAACGTCGGTCTGTTTATCGAAGACCGTCGCACGGGGGCCAGCGTGCTGTATGCGCCGGGGCTCGGGCAGCCGGATGATCGCATCCGGGCCTGGATGCGTCGGGCCGATGTGCTGCTGGTGGATGGCACCGTCTGGACCGACGATGAAATGAAACGCTGTGAGGTGGGCGACAAGACCGGTCAGCAGATGGGGCACCTAGCCCAGAGTGGCCCGGGAGGCATGATTGAACTGCTCGATACTCTCGATGCCCGTCGCAAGATCCTGATTCACATCAACAACACCAATCCCATTCTGGACGAGGACTCCGCCGAGCGGGCGGAGCTCGAGCGTCATGGCATCGAGGTTGCCTGGGATGGTATGCATCTCGACCTGTCGGAGGTCTCATGAACGCAGCGGTTGAATTCCCCATGCAGCGCGAGCCGTTCGAACAGGCCCTGCGGGCCAAGGGCGCGCTCTACCACATTCATCACCCATTCCACCGCGCCATGTACGGTGGCCAGTGCACGCCGGAGCAAATCCGTGGTTGGGTGGCGAACCGGTACTACTACCAGGTCAACATTCCCCGCAAGGACGCCGCCATCATGGCCAACTGTCCGGACGCCGCAGTGCGCCGGCAGTGGCTGCAGCGGGTGCTGGATCACGACGGACACGACGGCGATCCGGGTGGCATCGAGGCCTGGTTGCAACTGGCTGAAGCGGTGGGGCTGAGCCGGGAGGAGGTGGTCGATCAGCGCCACGTGCTGCCCGGTGTCCGGTTTGCGGTGGATGCCTACTACCATTTTGCCCGTCGGGCGAGCTGGCAGGAGGCGGCCTGCTCATCCCTTACCGAGCTGTTTGCGCCGGAGATCCATCAGTCGCGGCTGGATAGCTGGCCCGAGCACTACCCCTGGATCGATCCGGCCGGTTACGGCTATTTCCGCAAGCGGCTGTCGGAAGCCCGCCGTGATGTTGCCCACGGCCTTACCATCACCCTTGACCATTTCACCGCCGCAGCAGACCAGCAGCGGGCGCTGGAGATCCTCCAGTTCAAGCTCGATATCCTGTGGTCGATGCTGGACGCCATGACCATGGCTTATGTTCACCACACGCCGCCATACCATACGGTGACTGATCAGGCAGTGTGGCATCGGGGGCTGGCGTCATGATGGCCCAGGTGCCGCAGTTGCGGCCGGGCTTCCGGTTCCAGTGGGAGCCTGCCCAGCAGGCCCATGTATTGCTGTACCCGGAAGGCATGGTGAAACTGAACGGCAGTGCCGGGGCCATCCTGGCGGAAGTGGATGGTGAGCGTTGTGTCCGCGATATTGTTGCCCGGCTGGAGCAGCAGTTTCCCCAGGCCGGCTCCCTGGCGGGGGATGTCACCGACTTCCTGCGGGATGCGGAGCGTCAGCACTGGATTCGGCTGTCATGATGGCCGCCGGTGTTGATAGCTCAGATCAGGCGCCTGACATCGGGCCACCGCTGTGGCTGCTGGCGGAGCTGACCTATCGCTGCCCACTGCAGTGTCCCTACTGTTCCAATCCGCTCGACTACGCCAGCCAGGACCAGGAACTGACGACCGAACAGTGGGTGTCGGTGCTGCGCCAGGGGCGGGCGATGGGGGCCGCCCAGCTGGGCTTTTCCGGCGGTGAACCACTGGTGCGCCAGGACCTGGCGGAGCTGATTGCCGAAGCGCGTCAGCTGGGTTACTACAGCAATCTGATCACCTCCGGGCTGGGACTCACCGAGGCCAAGGTCAACGCCTTTCGCGATGCTGGCCTGGATCACATCCAGGTCAGCTTCCAGGCCTCTGATCCTGAGCTCAACAATGCGGTGGCAGGGTCCCGCAAGGCGTTCGAGCAGAAGCTGGCGATGGCGCGGGCGGTGAAGGCGGCAGGTTACCCGATGGTGCTGAATTTCGTGATCCATCGACACAACATCCATCAGATGACGGATATCCTCGATCTGTGTCGGCGGCTGGAGGCGGACTACGTTGAACTGGCCACTTGCCAGTACTACGGCTGGGCGTTCCAGAATCGTGAGGGGCTGATGCCGTCCCGTACCCAGCTGGAGACGGCGGAGGCCGCCGTCAACCGTTACCGGGACCTGCTGGCGGACGCTGGCGAGGCCATGAAGCTGATCTTCGTGACGCCGGATTACTATGAAGTGCGCCCCAAGGCCTGTATGAACGGCTGGGGCAGCATGTTCCTGACGGTGGCCCCGGATGGCACGGCGTTGCCCTGCCACAGTGCCCGGTTGCTGCCGATTGAGTTTGCCAATGTCCGGGAGCAGTCGCTGCAGTCGATCTGGTACCACAGCCCCGGATTCAACCACTACCGTGGCGATGGCTGGATGCCGGAACCTTGCCGTTCCTGTGACGAGAAGGGCAAGGATTTCGGCGGTTGCCGATGCCAGGCCTACCTGCTGACCGGCAACGCCGACAACCCGGACCCGGTGTGCAGCAAATCACCGAGCCACGACCGTATCCTGGCGGCGCGGCGGGCGGCGGACCACGCCACCGCCGGGCTGGAGGAGCTGACCTATCGTAACCGCCACAATTCCCGCCTGTTCTACCGTACCGGCTGAGCAATCCCGGCTGACGCCGGAAGCCGCCTCTGCCGCCCAGATCCAGCGTGACGGCTTGCGGGTGGGGCCGGCTGGGGTGTTCTGGCTGCAACTGGCGCCGGACACCGGTGCGGTGCGGCTGTGGACCCTGGACCAGGGCGTCGCCCGTCCTCTGAGCCCCCCGGACTATCGCATCCGCAGCCGCATCAATGGCTATGGCGGTGGTGCCCTGTGTCTGACGACGGATGGCCCCTGGGTGGTGCGTGAGGACACCGGCCAGGTGGAGCGGTTGCATCACCGCAGCGGCGAGCCGGTCCCGGTGACCGGTGACCGCAGTGATGCAACGTCGGAACGGAGTCGCTATGGCGGCCTGGTGGCCGATCCCGGGCGAGGCGTGCTGGCGGTGCGGGAGCGGCTGTCCGTTACCGGGGAGGTGCTCGACCAGGCATTGGTGGCGATTGCCACCGATGGCACGGAAACCGTATTGCGGGCTGGCGCGGCGGAGGACTGTCTGGGTGCACCGGCACCGTCCGACGATGGACGGTGGCTGGCCTGGGTGCAGTGGCGTCTGCCGGCCATGCCCTGGCACCAGAGCACCTTGTGGCTGGCGCAACGTGATGCCAGCGGTGCCCTGCGGTCGCCCCGTGCTTTAATGCCGCCGAGGCCGGCGTCGGTGCAGCAGCCGAGCTGGTCCGGGCATAGGTTGTGTGTGCTGTCAGACCATCAGGGGTGGTGGCAGCCCTACCGGGTGAGGGCCACCGGCGAGGGCAGTCAGTGGTCCCTGCTCAGTGGGTTGCGGGCGGACCATGGCAATGCTCCCTGGCAGCTGGCAGAACAGCATCACCTGGGCCTGCCGGGCGGGGGCTGGGCCCGGGTCAGCTATCATCGCGGCGAAGGCCAGCTGTGGCTGGCGTCGGCGCCGGAGGCCCGTCGCCGACGGCTGGCTGACGGCTTTACCGACTTTCGCTGTTTGCAGTATCACCGCGGCGCTCTTTACGCCCTGGCCAGCAGTGACCATCGGCTGCAGAGCCTGATCCGGATCGACCTGGTCAGCAATCAGCTTGAGGTTCTGGCCGGTGGTGAGCAACCACTGACATCGGTGTTGCGGCCGCAGCCGTTTGTGTTGGCGGACGCCGAGGTCTGTGGCTTTTTCTATCCGGCGGTCGCATCAGGGAACCATCCCGGTGGCAGCCACCGGGACCCGATCACGCCGCCGCCACTGATTCTACAGGTTCATGGTGGGCCCACGTCGGCCGCGTACCCGGTGTTGAATCTGGCCACCCAATTCTGGTGCCAGCAGGGCTTCTCGGTGCTGGATCTCAATCACCGCGGTAGCAGCGGTGCCGGGCGGGCTTTCCGCCAGGCCCTGGCCGGGCGGTGGGGCGAGCTGGAGGTGGCCGACTGTCTGGCGGCGGTGGCACAGCTGGTACGGGAGGGGCGGGCGCACCCGCAGCGGCTGTTTGTCCAGGGCCGCAGCGCCGGTGGCTATACCGCGTTGATGGCTATGGCCAGCGCTGACTGCTTCCGTGGGGCGGTCAGTCAGTTTGGTGTCACCGATCCGCGGCGTCTTTGTGCCCACACTCACCGCTTTGAAAGCGGTTACCTGGATTGGCTGCTGGGGGAAGACCGCGATCGCTGGCCGGAGCGCTCGCCGGTCAACCTGGCCCATCGCATGACCGGGCCGGTGCTGTTTTTCCAGGGCGAGCTGGACGAGGTGGTGGTGCCGGCGCAGACCCGAGCCATGGCGGCAGCAATGGCCCGCGCCGGCCATGACAGTGAGGTGGTGTCGTTCGCGGATGAGGGCCATGGCTTCCGCCACCAGGCCAGCCAGGCGGCTGTGCTGCGGCGTTCGCTGGCGTTCTACCGCAACCGCATGGCGGCAACCTGAGGGCGGGGCCTACTTGCCCAACATCAGGTACACTCGGGATAATGATTGGTTTAGGGAGCCTCTGATTAACTCCGGTTCACCTCTGGCCTTCAGAGCGGTTCACACTCAAGGCGCGGCTTTGCAGGAAGGCTGGTTGCCTTTCAAGAAGGCGCAACGCCGAGTGTGGATCGCTCTGAAGGCCCCGAAGGGCGCGATCTGAGGGCTGCATCTGCGGCGTTGCGATCCTTGCCAAGGGCTACGGCCATTGCCTGCGGACCGCGCCTTGCAGCTACAGCCCTCAGATCGCGCAGAGGCGATTCGGAGTTAATCAGAGGCTCCCTGGAAACGACATCACAATAACAACGAGTCTGCCCATGAGTCACGACATCTCGTCCCTGCGCAAGTTTGTCTCACCGGAGATCATTTTCGGGGCCGGTTCCCGCAAATCGGTGGCCAACTTCGCCAGCAACTTTGGCGCCCGCCATGTGTTCCTGGTGTCTGATCCCGGGGTGTTGGCCGCCGGCTGGGTGGAGGAGATTGAGACCCTGCTGCGGGAGGCCGGGCTGGCCTGCACCGTGTTCACGGATATCTCCGCCAACCCCAAGGTGGACGAGGTGATGCTGGGCGCGGAGCTTTACCGCAGCCAGCAGTGTGATGTGATTGTCGCCATTGGCGGCGGCAGCCCGATGGACTGTGCCAAGGGCATCGGTATTGTCAGCAGCCACAACGGCCATATCCTCGATTTCGAGGGGGTGGACACCATCCGGGTGCCGCCGCCGCCGATGATCCTGATTCCCACCACCGCGGGTACGTCGGCGGATGTGTCCCAGTTTGCGATCATTTCCGACCCCCAGCGCCGCTTCAAGTTTTCCATCATCAGCAAGGCCGTGGTGCCGGATGTGTCGCTGATCGATCCGGAAGTGACCGAGACCATGGACACCTTCCTCACGGCCTGCACCGGTGTCGATGCCCTGGTCCACGCCATTGAAGCCTACGTCTCCACTGGCAGTGGCCCGCTTACCGACAGCCACGCGCTGGAGGCGATCCGGCTGATCGGCCGCTACCTGGAACCGCTGGTGGCGAGCCCGTCCGATCCGCAACTTCGGGAACACATCATGCTGGCGTCCATGCAGGCGGGGCTGGCGTTTTCCAATGCCATCCTGGGGGCCGTGCACGCCATGTCCCACAGCCTCGGCGGTTACCTGGACCTGCCCCACGGGCTGTGCAACGCGCTGCTGCTGGAGCATGTGATTGCCTACAACTTCCCGTCGTCGGAGGACCGCTTCAAGCGCGTGGCCGAGGCGCTGGGAATCGATATCCGTGGCCTGGGGCCGGCGGATATCCGGCGCCGTCTGATGGAGCGGGTGATCCTGCTCAAGCGGGCGGTGGGGCTGGAAGCCAAACTGGCGGAACTGGGGGTGTCCTCCAGTGACATTCCCTACCTGTCGAAGTTCGCCATGCAAGACCCCTGTATTCTCACCAACCCTCGCAAATCATCGCTGCGGGATGTCGAAGTGGTCTATGAAGAGGCGCTTTGAGTCTTCCCCTGCCGCCGCCGAACCGGCCCCGGGCAGCCGCTACGATGTGGGCGATCTGCTGGGCCTGGGCAGCCATTCGGTTCGCAAGAACTACTATCCGGAGCTGCAGGAGCGCATTGACCAGCTCGAGACGGAAAAGAACCGCTACAAGTGGCTGTTCGAGAATGCCCTGCACGGGATTTTCCAGGGTGATCTCAAGGGCGGTTTTCTGGCGCTGAACCCGGCCATGGCGTCGATCTGCGGTGATGCCAGCCCGGCGGAACTGATGGGACGGGTACGGCGGTTGCGGGAACAGCTGTTCTATACCATTGGTGAATTTGACCAGCTGCGCCAGGAATTGCTCGACCATGGCCAGGTGATGGCGCGGGAGTCGCGCTTGCGACGGGCCGATGGCCAGGCCGTGGCGGTCTCTATTACCCTGCTGCGGCGGCCGGATCTGGGCGCTGAAGTGGTGGAAGCGTTTGTTCTCGACGTTACCGACCGGGTCCAGGCCCGCAGAAAACTGGAGCAACTGAACGCGGATCTGGAGCGGCGGGTGGATGAGCGAACCGAAGCCCTGCAGAACGCCAATGTAGGGCTGCGTTACCAGATCGAGCAGCGTGAACGGGTGGAGCAGGAGCTGGTGGTGGCGGTGGATGCCGCCAAGGAAGCCAATCGCTCCAAGGACAAGTATCTGGCGGCCGCCAGCCACGATTTGCTGCAGCCGCTCAATGCTGCCCGCCTGCTGGTGTCGACGTTGCAGGACAGTCCGTTACCGGCGAGGGAAGGGCAGCTGGTGGACCGTATCCACCGGGCCCTGGAGGGCGCCGAAGACCTGCTGGCGGACCTGTTGGACATCTCCAAACTGGACCAGCAGGCGATGGAGCCGGACCTGGTACACGTCGACGTTGGCGACCTGGTCCACAGCCTGGGGGAGGAGTTCGAGCCGGTGGCCCGCAACGCCGGCCTGGGGTTCCGGGTGCGTCGGCGTCCGGTGGTGGCCCGTACCGATCCGCGAATGCTGACCCGTATCCTGCGCAATCTGCTCAGTAACGCTTTCCGTTATACTCGGGAGGGACAGGTGCTGATGGCGATGCGCGCCCGTGCCGGCCGGCTGGACCTGGAAGTCTGGGACACCGGCGTCGGCATCGCCGAAGATCAACTGCAGGAGATTTTCGCCGAGTTCCGCCAACTGATCCCCCGGGGGGGCGGCGGCAAACAGGGGGTTGGCCTGGGTCTGGCAATCGTTGACCGCATGGCCCGCATCCTGGGTTGCCAGGTGGCGGTGACTTCCCGGCCGGGGCGTGGTTCCCGTTTCCGGCTATCGGTGCCGCTGGCGCAGGACCGCCCGCAACTGGCGCCCGCGCCGGCGGTGTCGGCCGTTGAAGTCGCCGCGGCGACCCTGGCAGGGGTGCGGGTGCTGGTGATCGACAACGAACCGGATATCCTGGTCAGTATGCACTCACTGCTGCAGCGTTGGGGTTGCGAGGTGATGGTCGCGTCGGGCCGGGAGGAGGCGCTGGAGAGCTGCGCCGTTGGCCCGGCTCCGGATGTGATCCTGGCGGATTTCCACCTCGATGATAACCAGACCGGCTGCGAGGCCGTGTACGCGGTACGCCGTCAGCTCCAGCAGGACCTGCCGGCGGCGATCATCACCGCGGATCGCAGCGACAGTTGCCGACGGCTGCTGCAGGCCCAGTACCTGCCGGTGCTGAACAAACCGGTCAAACCCAACCGCCTGCGGGCCCTGCTGACCAGCCTGGTCAGCGAACGCCCGCAGCCACCGACGGCAGACTCCGCCAACCGCTGATCGGTCTCCGACAATCTGACCTACACTTACTGCATCGCCACGGTGCCCGCCGGCATGAGCCCGGGTACGGATGGCGACCGGCCCGGCGCTCGTTGTCGGCCGACAGGTCCGTTTACCGATCCGGAGGTCACCGTCATGCACAGTTCCGAGAATGCCCTTACCAACCACGAAGTCACCATCTGCCTCGCCGGCGGAGCGGTGCTGGGTCCCTTCAATGCGACCTGGACCCAGGACGCTGGTGGCGATGTCCGTGAACTGGTGCGGGAGTACGACGCCTTTTTGCAGGGCGAGCCGCAGAAGCGCTTCAAGTTCCATCTCCACGACAGTTACACCAACACCGTGCATACGGTGATCCTCAACTTCCAGCAGGTGACCGGTATCTGTGACCACGTCCGGCTCCGGGCCAACGGCGGCTGACGGAAACCAACCACCAGCCAGACCGTCCCAACTGGAGACTGACGGTCCCGATGGTGATGAACCGGGACCACACGCGACAGGGAGGATCGTCATGAGCGATTATCGAATCGAACACGACAGCCTGGGCGAGGTCCAGGTACCACGGACCGCGCGCTGGGGAGCGCAGACCCAGCGCGCGGTGGACAACTTTCCGGTCAGTGGTCTGCCGATGCCGCCAGCGTTCATCGAGGCGGTGGTGCGCATCAAGCGGGCGGCGGCTGAGGCCAATGCCAGCCTGGGACTGTTGGACCTGCCGCTGCGCGACGCCATCCTGGCGGCCTGCGATGCGGTTCTTGATGGCCAGTACCGGGACCAGTTCCCGGTGGACCGCTACCAGACCGGTTCCGGTACCAGCACCAACATGAACGTCAATGAGGTGCTGGCCAACCTGGCCCAGGCCGGCGGTATCGAGGTGCATCCCAACGACCACGTCAACATGAGCCAAAGCTCCAACGACGTGATTCCCACGGCCATCCACGTCAGCCTGGTGAGCGAGGTGCAGCAGCGATTGCTGCCGGCCCTGTCCCATCTGCGAGGGATGATCTACGAGCGGGAATCGGAGTTGTCGGATCAGGTCAAGACCGGCCGCACCCACCTGATGGATGCCATGCCCGTCACCCTGGGGCAGGAACTGCGGACCTGGCGGGAGCAGTTGTATGCCGCTGAACAGCGGGTGGAGCGGGCGATGGAGGAACTGCTGGCACTTCCCCAGGGCGGAACCGCGGTGGGTACCGGGGTCAATGCGCTGGCGGAATTCCCTGACCAGTTCGTGCGTGCCCTGAGCAGTGACATCGGTTACCCCTTCCGCAGCCTGGAGCACAAGTTTGTCGGCCAGAGTGCGGTGGATGCCCCGGTGCACCTGTCCGCCCAGCTGCGGGGGGTGGCGGTGGTGCTGATGAAGATCGCCAATGACCTGCGCTGGATGAACAGCGGCCCGATCCATGGCCTGGCGGAGATCAGCCTGCCGGCGCTGCAGCCGGGCAGCAGCATCATGCCGGGCAAGGTCAACCCGGTAATCCCGGAGTCGGTGGCCATGGTGGCCATCCAGGTCACGGGGCTGGATGCCGCGGTGGCCATGGCGGGCCAGTCCGGCAACTTCCAGCTCAACGTGATGCTGCCGCTGGTGGCGGGCAACCTGCTGGACATGACGGGGCTGCTGAGCCAGGCCTCGACCCTGCTGGCGGACCGGGCGATTCAGGGCTTCCGGGTCAATGCCGATACCCTGGATGCCGCAGTGGGCCGCAATCCGGTGCTGGTGACTGCGCTGAACCCGGAGATTGGCTATGAAAAGGCCGCCGCGATTGCCAAGGAGGCCTATCAAAGCGGACGCGCCATCATTGATGTGGCGGAACAGCAGTCAGGGCTGCCCCGGGACCGTTTGGAACAGTTGCTGGACCCGCTGAAGCTGACCCGCGGTGGGGTCAACGGCGACTGACGTTCAGGGACGACGTTGTTCGACGCTACCGTCACCGCACACCTCGACAACGACGGAGGCCAAGGGTTTGGTGTTGTCCCTGCATCTGTTTGTCCTGCTGGTGCTGGCCAACGGCCTGCCGGTGGTCGCCCACTGGTTGCTGGGGCGGCGTTGGCGCTGGCCGGTGGATGGTGGTCGCTGCTGGCGTGATGGCCGCCGCGTGCTGGGCGACAGCAAAACCTGGCGTGGATTGGTTGTAGGCTGTCTGGGCGCGGGTCTGTACGGCGCGTTCTGGGGGCTGGAAGTCGGGTTCAGCCTGATGTTCGGCGCCCTGGCGCTGGTGGGGGATCTGATCAGCAGCTTTATCAAGCGACGTCTCGGACTCGCCTCCAGTGCCCGTGCGCTGGGGCTGGATCAAGTGCCGGAAGCATTGCTGCCGCTGCTGCTGGCGATGGCGTGGCTGGGGATTGCTGGCCTCGAGGTACTGGTGCTGCTGGCGGCGTTTGTGGCCGCCAACGTGGTGTGCTCACCCTGGCTGTATCGGCTGGGCATCCGCCGTCATCCCCATTGATCGCTGCCTGTCCGGTTGAAAAAAACTGGTGTGGTTGTTGGGTGACAGGTCAGGCGCTGCTGCACAGCAGGGTGTGGCGGGTGATTTCCGGCGGGCAGTTGAGTCGCACGTTCACCACCGAGGTGCCGCAGCCGGGGGAAGTGTAGCCCTGCATGCCGTTGTGCTGCCAGTGCCCGCGGCCGAGGGCCCGGGGGCAGTCTGAGTCCAGGGTGACCGGAATGCCGCCGGGCAGGCAGATCTGGCCGCCGTGGGTGTGGCCGCAGAGGAACAGGCGATAGCCGGCATGGGCGGCTTCCCGCCAGATCTCCGGGGTGTGGCTGAGCAACAGGCTGGTGGCCTCGGCGGGGATGTCGTCACCGGCCTTGTGCAGGTTGTGGACCTTGTAGAAATGGGCGTCGTCCACGCCGGCGATGTACAGCGCCTGGCCGTTGCGTTCGATCACCGTGCTCTCGTTCAACAGCAGGCGGTAACCCTGATCCTCCAGGGCTGGCAGCATGCGGATGCTGTCGTGGTTGCCCAGCACCGCCAGCGGCGTGCCGCGGATGGCCCGGCGTAACCTGTCCATGCCATCAAGGGCGGCGTCAATGGGGCCCCAGGTGAGCTTGCGGTAGTCGCCGGTGAGAACGCAGAGGTCGTAGTCCACCTCCCGGATCAGTCCGATCACCTGCTTCAGGTTGAGCTCGTCCATGTCGACGTGGAGATCGGTCAGGTGGAGGATGCGGAAGCCGTCGAAGGCGGCGGGCAGTCCCGCTACCCGGAAGCTGTGGTCGACCACCCGCAGGTTGCGGCTGTTGTCCTGGCCACGATGGAGCAGGCCGGACAACCGCAGACAGGTGCGAATCAGGGCCGGAGCGGACGTCCAGTTTTCCAGGTGAAAGGAGTGGTGATCCTGGCCGAACACCCGGGCCTCGTACTCCTGCTCGATGCCCAGCCGTTGACGGGCATGCACCGGCCCCAGCCGCTGGCTCAGACGATAGGCCAGCAGATCGTCCGGTGACAGGTGTGTGGGCGCTCGGGCCGTCATGGCAGCTCCTCGACGGTTTCTGGCATCATGCCTCCGCAAAGATTCTCTGGTAAGTATGGATGCCTCCGGGGCGGATGCAACCGTTCCTGTCATCAATGGCCACTGCAGCAAGGGAAATCGATATGTCAGAAGTGTCCACTCCACCGGTCTCCGCTGGCCTGCTGTGGCGGGTGTTCCTGCGTCTGGGGCTGACGTCGTTCGGCGGGCCGGCGGCCCATCTCGGGTATTTTCATGATGAGTTTGTCAAACGCCGGGGCTGGCTGACGGATGCCCGCTACGCCGAGGTGGTGGCGCTGTGTCAGCTGCTGCCGGGGCCGGCGTCCAGCCAGGTGGGACTGGCCATCGGCTACCTTCAGCGGGGCTACCGGGGGGCGGCGCTGGCCTGGCTGGGGTTTACCCTGCCATCGGCGTTGCTGATGGCGCTGTTTGCCTTTGGCCTGGCTGCCTGGCCGGACGCCGGGGCCAGCGGCTGGGTCCACGGTCTCAAACTGCTGGTGGTGGCCGTTGTGGCTCAGGCGGTCTGGCAGATGGGGCGGAACCTGTGTCCGGATCGTGCCCGCCAGAGTCTGGCGCTGGCAGTCGCCGCGGTACTGCTGGCCAGCGGCGGCCTCTGGCTGCAACTGGTGGCGCTGGCAGCGGCTGCGCTGGTGGGCGTTGGCTGCCGTTTCCCCGGTGTGGGTACCGACTCCGAACCGTTGGTGCGCGAGCAGCGTCGCCCCTGGCGCTTCCTGGTGGTGTTCCTGGGATTGCTGGTGCTGTCGCTGCTGCCCTGGAGCCAGGGCTCGCTGGCGTGGCTGGCGGCGGAACTGTACCGGGCCGGCGCCCTGGTTTTTGGTGGTGGACATGTGGTGTTGCCATGGCTGCAGGAGGGGTTTGTGGCTTCCGGCGCAATGTCCGCTGACAGCTTTCTGGCTGGCTATGGCGCTGCCCAGGCGGTGCCGGGACCGCTGTTCACCTTCTCGGCTTTCCTCGGCGCCAGCGTCAATGGCGTGGATGGGGCGGTGGTGGCGCTGGTGGCGGTGTTCCTGCCCGGAACTTTGCTGGTATTCGCGGGTCTTCCCCTGTGGTCACTGTTGCGACACCATGCCGCCGCCCGTTCGGCGCTGGCGGGTGTCAACGCTGGCGTGGTGGGGCTGCTGCTGGCGGTACTGTACGACCCGGTGTGGACTGCGGCGGTATGGTCACCGGCAGATCTTGCGGCGGTGCTGCTGCTGTGGCTGGCACTGGCGGTCTGGCGTCAGCCGGTCTGGCTGTTGGCGCCGTTGAGTGCGGCAGTGGGTGGGCTGTTGTGGTGATCCCCGGTGATGGCGGTCAGCGTATTGGCTTCCTGCTGTCCCTCACTGTAAACCCTGATACAAACCAACGACGAAGACGAGGCCGTTATGACCACATCCTGTTCCATTCCCGGTATGAATGTGCCCCGGAGCCGTTTTCCGGACCCGCAGCAGCGCCTGGCCGATCCCGGCACCGGTGAACAGCGGCTGGTTCTGGCTGGCGGCTGCTTCTGGTGTGTAGAAGCCGTATTCGTGGCGATGGACGGCGTCCTCAGCGTCACTTCCGGCTACACCGGCGGCGATGCCGACACGGCCAACTACACCGCCGTCTGTACCGGCCAGACCGGTCACGCCGAGGCGGTGGACATCCGCTATGATCCTGAGCGGGTCAGCTTCGAAGACTTGCTGAAGGTGTTTTTCTCGGTGGCGCATGATCCCACCCAGCTCAACCGGCAGGGGCACGACCAGGGCACCCAGTACCGCTCGGCGGTGTTCTATGCCGATGAGGCGCAGAAGCAGGTGGTGGCCGCCTACATCGAGCAACTGCAGGCGGCGGATGTCTACCCCGATCCCATTGTGACCACACTGGAGCCGCTGGCGACGTTCCATCCGGCGGAGGATTACCACCAGGACTACGCCGCACGAAATCCCCACCAGCCCTACATCATGGCGGTTGCCGGGCCCAAGGTGGAGAAACTGCGGCAGAACTACGGCGACCGGCTCAAACCGGACCTTCAGGACTGACCCGGGGTTCACCCAGTTTCATCACACAAAGCGTCATCAATAAACGGTGTCATCAACCAAGGAGACTGGTATGACCACTTCCTCTGCAGGCTACGACCTGACCCCCCTGAGCGAGGCCGAGATCGCGCGCCTGGCCGAAGGCCTCACCGACGAGGAGAAGTCGGTGTTGCTGGACCATGGCACCGAGCGGCCCTTCTGCGGCACGTTGCTGGACAACAAGACGGCGGGGGCCTACCACTGCCGGCTGTGTGACTTGCCGCTGTTCAGTTCCAACGCCAAGTTTGATTCCGGTACCGGCTGGCCAAGCTTCTTCCAGCCTTACGATCCGAAGCACATCCGTTGTCTGGAGGATCACACCCTGGGCATGGTCCGCACCGAAATCCGCTGTCCCCGCTGCGACAGCCATCTGGGGCACGTGTTTCCCGATGGTCCGCCGCCCACCGGTCAGCGTTATTGCCTGAACTCCATCGCCATGGAGTTTCGTGCCGAGGGCGCCTGACTGTCACAAAACGGTCACCGGCCACCGTTACCGTAAGGGCCGTTCAGCAACTGCATTGTTGTCGTGCTCGGCTCCTCTCCCGGGAGGGGCGCGCTTACTGTGGCCGGACGCCAACTGCCACCAGGGATGGTGGTTTTTTCCCGCTTTTCTCTCCGCGCTCTACGCCCTCTGATTTTTCGCTTCTGTTACTGCTCGCCTTTGGTGTCTGGCGATGAAGCAGCCAGACGGGACACCAGGTCGAGCGCCCCAGCTGGCTGATACGAGGGGGAAGGTCTGGCCGGGATCAGACGATCACGGTGGACACCAGGTAACCGGTATAGCCGATGTAGGTGGCCAGCAGCAGGCTGCCTTCCAGGCGGCTGATGCTGCGCTCCGAACTGAATACCCGCAATCCCATGAAGATCAGCGCCGCAGTCAGGGCGGTCATGACTGTCCAGTCCCGGTACAGCACTTCCATGTCCACGGTCAGCGGGTGGATGGTGGCGGCCAGCCCCACCACCGCAAGGGTGTTGAAAATCCCGGAACCCAGAATGTTGCCCAGGATCAGGTCGTGCTCGTTCTTCTTCACCGCCGCAATTGACGAGGCCAGTTCCGGCAGTGAGGTGCCGATGGCAACGATAGTCAGGCCAATCACCAGGTCGCTTACTCCCAGGCTCTGGGCCACGCTGACGGCCCCCCAGACCAGCATCCGCGAGCTCACGATCAGCAGCACCAAGCCGGCGAACAGCCACAGCAGTGCCACCTTCAGGGACATCGGCTGCTCGCTGAGCTCGGCCTCGGTCTCACCACCGAGGGGGTCGCCCTTGCCACGGATGCCCTGGACGATGGACCAGCCCATCACCGCGGTGAATACCGCCAGCAACACCCAGCCATCGAGGCGGGTGAGTTCGCCGTCAATCAGTTGCACACCGGCAATGGCGCACAGCCCCAGCAGCAGCGGCAGTTCCTTGCGCAGTACCTGGGAGTGCATGGCAATGGGGCTGACGATGGCCACCAGGCCGACAATCAGGGCGATGTTGGTGATGTTGGAGCCGTAGGCGTTGCCCAGGGCGAGACCGGGGTTGCCGTCGGAGGCCGCCATGGCAGAGACCGCCAGCTCCGGGGCCGAGGTACCGAAACCGATGATGACCATGCCGATCAGCAGGGTCGGCATACCCAGGTGCTGTGCAGTCGCGGCTGCGCCGTCAACGAATCGGTCTGCGCTCCAGACCAGCAGGACCAGTCCGGCCAGAATCGCGGTGATTGCCAGTAGCATTGAAAAACCTCAGTTGAGTACGTTGCCCAGCAGGTATACCCCGGCGTAGCCCAGGGTATACGCTGCGAAGAGGTGGCCAAGATACCGCAAGTAGCTGGAGAAGGTCAGCCCCGGGATTTTGCTCATGGCGACAATCCCGGCGGCGGAACCGATCACCAGCAGCGACCCGCCAACACCGACGGCGTAGGTCAGGCCCATCCATTCCGCCGGGGACATTTCGATACCGGCTTTCAGCAGTGCTGCGGTCAGTGGGACGTTGTCGATGATGGCGGAGAACGCCCCCATCAGATAGTTCGCCGCCAGCGGTGGCATCAGCTCATAGACTGCAACCAGGGAATCGAGAGCATGGATTTCCTTGAGGCTGCCCACCAGCAGCAGGATGCCGAGGAAGAACAGCAGGGTCTCGAATTCGATGCTGCGGACGTATTCCAGGATCGGGTCCAGATCGTTGTCGTCGCTCATGAACCGGGAAACCAGGAACATCACCGACAGACCGAACAGGAAGGTCAGCACCGGGGGAATGCCAAACAGCGAGTTGCCGGTGATGGTGCCGATGATGGTGCACAGGAACAGCACGCTGATTACCGCGTCCACCGGTCGCACCGAGTTCATCCGGGGCTCCAGCACCACGGTGCCATCGAGGCCACGGGACAGGAACACCGCCAGCAGAAATACGGTGATCGACGCGGGCAGGGCGAGAGTAAGAAGTGTGAGGATCTCCACCTTGCCTGCGAGGAAGATCATCAGCGTGGTGACGTCACCGGTGATCAGTGCGACCCCGCCGGAGTTGACCGCAAACACCACCAGGGTGATGAACTGGATACGTTTTTTCAGTTCCAGATTGAGAGTCAGGATCAGCGAACAGGACACTAAGGTCGCAGTGATGTTGTCTGCCAGAGATGAGAAGATGAAGCAAAATAAACCGGTCAGGAATAATAATCGACGCTCTGATACCCGCGCGGGCATGATCAGGTAAACCACGTTCTCGATCAGGCCCTTCTTGTTGAGGTAGGCAACAAACGTCATTGCCGCCACCAGGAACAGCCACAGGCTGGCGATTTCCGCGACACTTTCGGACAGGCCCGCAGCGATGGTCTCGGTTTCCGCCTCGCCAGCGCTGAACAGAAACATCAGTATCCAGGACAGGGTCCCGAAGAACAGTGTCACCTTGGCTTTGTTGACGTGGGTGACTTCTTCGAAGATGACGCCGGCGAGGGCGAGTACGGCAAGGCCGATCAGCAGGAGATCCAGTAACGACATAATGTGATCCACGGTCGGGGGAGCGGCTGCTTCACTCCGGATCACCTCTGAATGGCCGATGGCTGCGCTCTGAAGAGATGCGGAGTGAAGCGGAGGCTCCCGGAGTATTCTGGAAAGATCGGCCGCGATTCTATTCCTTTGCGACCGCCCCGGCCAGGGTCTGTTCGGCGGCAGCCGGCCTTGCGGGTAGCTGCGGATCGGTCCAGTTCAGATATTCAATTTATTATTCCCGTAAAAATCGGGATAATTAGCGCAAATTTTGCAGGAGCCGTACCAAAGCTCCGTGTCTGGCTCCCCAGCTACCCCCCGGGGGCCTACAGGTTCGAAAACTTGTTAAGGTGATAAGCCAATGGCCGCAAGACAGGCAGATGTAGTGCTGGTCGGCGGTGGCGTCATGAGCGCTACCCTCGGCATGATGCTCAGGCAACTCGACCCGTCCCTGGATATCGTCATGGTGGAACGTCTCGATCACGTTGCCCATGAAAGCACCGACGGTTGGAATAACGCTGGTACCGGACACGCCGGTTACTGTGAACTCAATTACACCCCCGAGACCGCCGACGGCGATGTGACCATCGACCGGGCCCTCGCCATCAATGCCCAGTTTGAAGTCTCACTCCAGTTGTGGTCCTACCTGGTGGAGCAGGGCATTCTTCCCGAGCCGTCTTCCTTCATCAACCGTACCCCACACCAGAGCTTTGTCTGGGGTGAGGACGGCGTGGCCTTCCTCAAGCGCCGCTTCGAGAAACTCAAGGCCCACCACCTGTTCCGGGAAATGGAATACACCGAATCTCCCGATGAGCTGAAAGAGTGGATGCCGCTGATCGTGCAGAACCGCGATCCGATGCAGAAGGTGGCGGCCACGCGGATCAAGCATGGCTCGGATGTGGATTTCGGCTCGCTGACCCGCTCCATGGTCGAGTACCTGGAGACCCAGCCCAATTTTGAGCTGATGCTCAACAGCCCGGTGCACTACCTGGCTCAGCGTGACAACGGTCGCTGGAAAGTGCGGGTGCGGGATCAGAACACCGGCGAGATGACCAAGCTGGAAGCCGGCTTTGTGTTCCTCGGTGCGGGTGGTGGCGCGCTGCCGCTGCTGCAGAAATCCGGAATCGAGGAAGCCCGTGGCTACGGCGGCTTCCCGGTCAGCGGCCAGTGGCTGGTGTGTCAGAACCCGGAAGTGGTCGCCAAGCATCATTCCAAGGTTTACGGCAAGGCGCCGATTGGTGCTCCGCCGATGTCGGTACCGCACCTGGACACCCGCATCATCAACGGTGAACCGGCGTTGCTGTTTGGGCCGTTTGCGGGCTTTACCACCCGCTTCCTGAAACAGGGCTCGGTGTTTGACCTGTTCGGATCGGTCAAACCCAACAACCTGATGCCGATGCTGTCGGTCAGCAAGACCAACATGGACCTGACCCGCTACCTGATCAAGGAAGTGTTCCAGACCCACGGTGAGCGCGTTGAGGCACTGCGTAACTTCTTCCCCGATGCCCTGGAAAAGAACTGGAAGCTGCAGGACGCCGGCCAGCGGGTTCAGATCATCAAGAAATCCGCTGATGGTCGCGGCAAACTGGAGTTCGGCACCGAGATCGTGGCCTCCAAGGACGGCTCTCTGGCAGCCCTGCTGGGCGCCTCGCCCGGGGCCTCCACCGCCGCCAACGCCATGATCAACGTGCTGGAACGCTGCTTCGCCGACAAGATGCAGACACCGGAGTGGCAGGAGCGCATGCGCGAACTGGTGCCTTCTTACGGCCAGTCCCTGGTCGACGACGAGGCCCTGCTGAACAGCGTTCGGGAGCGGACCCTCACCTCGTTGCAGCTGAAATCAGACTGACGTCCGCGCCAGCGTGATGCCCGGGGGACGGAACTGAGTTCCGTCCCTTTTTTAGGGCCTGAGCCGACTGTCCTTGCGGGTCAGGCGATCTCGGGCTCGGCTTTGGTGAGCATCGGCTTGAGGTAGCGGCCGGTGTGTGAAACCGGGCTTTGAGCCACGGTTTCCGGTGTGCCTTCGGCGATGATCTGGCCGCCACCGGAGCCGCCTTCCGGACCCAGGTCGACGATCCAGTCGGCGGTTTTGATGACATCCAGGTTGTGCTCGATCACCACGATGGTGTTGCCGTGGTCGCGCAGGCGTTGCAGGACATTCAGCAACTGCTGGATGTCGTAGAAATGCAGGCCGGTGGTCGGCTCGTCGAGGATGTACAGGGTCTTGCCGGTGTCCCGTTTGGACAGCTCCTTCGCCAGTTTGACCCGCTGGGCCTCGCCGCCGGACAGGGTGACCGCGCTCTGGCCCAGGCGAATGTAGGACAGGCCCACGTCGATCAGGGTCTGCAGCTTGCGGGCCAGGAACGGCACCGCGTCAAAGAACTCGCGGCCTTCCTCTACCGTCATTTCCAGCACTTCGTGGATGTTCTTGCCTTTGTAGCGCACTTCCAGTGTCTCGCGGTTGTAACGCTTGCCCTTGCAGATGTCGCAGGGCACGTAGACGTCCGGCAGGAAGTGCATCTCCACCTTGATCACCCCATCGCCCTGACAGGCTTCACAGCGACCACCCTTGACGTTGAAGCTGAAGCGGCCAGGCTTGTAGCCCCGGGAACGGGCTTCCTGGGTGCCGGCGAACAGCTCCCGGATCGGGGTAAACAGCCCGGTGTAGGTTGCCGGGTTGGAGCGTGGAGTGCGCCCGATGGGGCTCTGGTCGATGTCGATGACTTTATCGAGCTGGTCGAGCCCTGTGAGCTTGCCATAGGGGGCGTGGTTCAGGCTGGTGGCCTTGTTGAGTTTGGCCGCGGCCACCGGGTAGAGGGTGCCGTTGATCAGGGTGGACTTGCCTGACCCGGACACCCCGGTCACGCAGGTCATCACCCCCAGCGGAATGCTGAGGGTGACATCTTTCAGATTGTTGCCTCTGGCTCCGGACAGCGTCAGCTGCTTGCCGTTGCCACTCTGACGTTGCTGTGGCACCGCAATCTCGCGACTGCCACACAGGTACTGGCCGGTCAGTGACGCTTCGCTGGCGATGATCTGCTCCGGGGTACCCTGTGCGATCACCTGGCCACCATGGACGCCGGCGCCCGGGCCGATGTCGATGACATGGTCGGCGGCGCGGATGGCGTCCTCATCGTGTTCCACCACGATGACGGTGTTGCCCAGATCCCGCAGGTGGGTGAGGGTTGCCAGCAGGCGATCGTTGTCGCGCTGGTGCAGGCCGATGGATGGCTCATCCAGAATGTACATGACTCCCACCAGACCGGCGCCGATCTGGCTGGCCAGGCGGATACGCTGGGCTTCACCGCCAGACAGGGTGTCAGCGCTGCGTTCCAGGGTGAGGTACTCCAGACCCACGTTGACCAGGAACTTCAGCCGTTCCCGCACTTCCTTGAGGATCTTTTCGGCGATCTCGCCCTTGCGGCCAGGCAGTGCCAGTTGTTCAAAATAGTCGTGTGCCTCTCCCACCGGCAGCTGGGTAATGGCCGGCAGATTGCGTTCTTCGAGGAAAACGTGGCGCGCACTGCGACGCAGGCGGGTGCCGTGGCAGTCCTTGCAGGGTTGCTGGCTGAGGTTGCGGGCCAGCTCCTCGCGCATGCTTTGGGAATCGGTCTCCCGGTAGCGTCGCTCCAGGTTGGGCAGGATGCCTTCGAAGGGATGGGACTTTTCCATCACGTGGCCACGGGAATTGACGTAGCGGAAGCTGATCTCTTCCTTGCCAGAACCATTCAACACCACCTTCTTGAAGTCATCCGGCAGATCGACGAACGGCGTGTCCATGTCGACGTCGTAGTGGTCGGCGACGCTGCTGAGCAACTGGAAGTAGTACACCGCCCGCCGGTCCCAGCCCTTGATGGCGCCTTCGGCCAGGGTGGCTTCCGGGTGCTGGATGATCTTTTCCGGGTCGAAGAACTGCTTGACCCCAAGGCCATCACAGGTGGGGCAGGCGCCGGCCGGGTTGTTGAAGGAGAAGATCCGTGGCTCCAGCTCGCTGAGGGCGTAACCGCACTGGGTACAGGCGTAGCGGGCCGAGAAGGTGTGTTCTTCGTGGTTGTCGGCCGACTCGGCGTCCATCGGGGCCACCAGGGCAATGCCGTCGGCCAGCTCCAGCGCGGTCTCGAAGCTTTCCGCCAGACGCTGTTCCAGACCCGCCTTGACCTTGAAGCGATCCACCACCACATCGATGCGGTGCTTGCGCTTTTTGTCCAGCACCGGTACCTCGTCGATGTCGTAGACGGCGCCATCGACCCGCAGGCGAATGAAACCCTGACTCTTCATGGTTTCGATCACTTGCAGGTGCTCGCCTTTGCGGTCGCGGATCACCGGCGCCAGGATCATCAGTTTGCTGCCTTCGGGGAAGGCCATCACCTGGTCCACCATCTGGCTGACGGTCTGGGCTTCCAGTGGCAGGTCGTGGTCCGGGCAGCGGGGTTCACCGGCGCGGGCAAACAGCAGCCGCAGGTAATCGTAGATCTCGGTGATGGTGCCCACGGTGGAACGCGGATTGTGGGAGGTGGACTTCTGCTCGATGGAAATGGCCGGTGACAGCCCCTCGATGTGGTCGACGTCGGGTTTTTCCATCATCGACAGGAACTGACGGGCGTAGGTGGACAGCGATTCCACATAACGCCGCTGGCCCTCGGCATAGAGGGTGTCGAACGCCAGGGAGGATTTGCCGGAACCGGACAGACCGGTAATGACGATCAGTTTGTCCCGTGGCATCTCCAGGTCGATGTTCTTCAGGTTGTGGGTTCGGGCCCCTTTAACTTGGATATGATCCATAACACCCCCTGGCAAAATAAAAGCGAAAGTATACCGTGATCCGCCGGCTCGGGCGCAATGCCCGTGGCAGACCGTTCTGCTACAATGCGCGCTTTCCGGCGAGCCGGAGCGGAGCAGGCCCGATGCCGGTTCCGGCCCCGTCCGACACTGGAACCGAGGAATCCCTGCTGTATGAATGCCCTGGAAAAGCGATCCGTAACCGCGTTGGCTTCGGTGTACGCCATGCGCATGCTGGGCCTGTTCATGGTGCTGCCGGTGTTTGTGCTGCTGGGCAGCGATCTGGACGCTGCCACCCCGGTCCTGCTGGGTCTGGCCATTGGTGCCTACGGCCTCAGCCAGGCGCTGTTGCAGGTGCCGTTCGGGCTGTTGTCTGACCGGGTTGGCCGCAAGCGCATGATTTACATCGGGCTGGTGCTGTTTGCCGGCGGCAGTATCATCGCCGGTGCGTCTGAGTCCATATACGGTGTGATTGCCGGTCGGGTTCTGCAGGGCGCTGGCGCCATAGCCAGTGTGTTGATGGCGCTGCTCAGCGATCTCACCCGGGAAGAACAGCGCACCAAGGCCATGGCCACGGTGGGGGTCTCCATCGGGCTGTCGTTTTCGGTGTCGCTGGTGCTGGGCCCGCTGCTGGGGTCGGCGTTTGGTCTGTCGGGGCTGTTCTACCTGACGGCGGCCCTGGCCATCCTGGCGTTGGTGATTGTCAATAAAGTAGTACCCAATCCCCATCAGCAGCAACAGGACGTGGAATCCCGTCCGGCCCGGGCGATGTTGTCCCAGGTGCTGACCGATGGCCGCCTGTTGCGGCTGGATTTTGGCATCTTCGCCCTGCACCTGGTGCTGACCGCGATTTTCCTGGTGGTGCCGGTGCTGTTGCGGGACCGCCTCGGACTGCCGGCGACCTCCCACTGGTGGTTCTATCTGACGGTGATGGTGACGTCGTTCTTTGCCATGGTGCCGTTCATTATCATTGGCGAAAAGAAGCGCAAGATGAAACCGGTTCTGGCCGGGGCGATCCTGCTGCTGACGCTGGCCACCGCCGGCCTGGCGATCGCCGGTGAGGGGCTGGCACTGGCGTGGGGGGTGCTGTTCCTGTTCTTTATGGCCTTCAATCTGCTGGAGGCCAGCCTGCCGTCGCTGATCAGCAAGGAATCGCCGGCGGCGAGCAAGGGCACCGCGATGGGGGTGTATTCCACGGCCCAGTTCCTGGGGGCATTCGTGGGCGGTGCGGTCGGAGGCCTGCTACTATCCCGGGGGGGCATCGACGGTGTGATCTGGCCGATGGTGGCGGTATTGGCGGTCTGGCTGCTGCTGGCGCTGTCCATGCCGGCGCCAAGCTATACCACCAGTTTCGTGTTAAAGTTGCGGGAAACGGCCCGGGACCGACTGGACGCGGTGGACAAGGCATTGAGGACTCTCCCCGGTGTTCAGGATGTGGTGATCCTGGAAGGGACGGATACGGCCTATCTCAAGGTTGATCGCGCCCAGTTTGAGGAAGATCGCCTGACGGAGTATGACTTCGTCCGGCCAGACGCTTCCTGACAGATTCGACATGAACTTTGATGACAGACCAGGGATGGTCTGTTGCAAACCAGACATTCTCAGGAGCAAATCATGGCACGTGGTGTTAACAAGGTAATTCTCATCGGCAATCTGGGGCAGGACCCGGAAACCCGCTACACCCCGAACGGCAATGCCGTGGTCAACTTGACCCTGGCAACCGATGAAAGCTACAAGGATCGCCAGACCGGCCAGCTGGTGCCCAAGACCGAATGGCACCGCATCGTGATGTTCGGCAAGATTGCCGAAGTGGCCGGCCAGTACCTGCGCAAGGGCTCCAAGGTTTACATTGAAGGCAAACTGCAGACCCGCAAGTGGCAGGGCCAGGATGGCCAGGACCGTTACACCACCGAGATCGTGGTGGACATCAACGGCCAGATGCAGATGCTCGACAGCCGCGGCGGCGACGGTGGCGGCATGAACCAGGGCGCGCCGGCGGGTCGTCCGCAGCAGCAGTCCTACAACCAGCCGGCACCGCAGCAGCAGGGTGGCGGTTACCAGGGGCAGTCTGGCGGTTACAGCCAGCAGCCACCGCAACAGCAATCTCAGCAGCATCCTCCGCAACCGTCTCCGCAGCATTCTCCGCAGCATTCTCCACAACAACAGCAGAGCAGCATGCCGGAGCCGGTGGACGATTTTGATGATGATATCCCGTTCTGAGGCTGGCTTTGTGATCTAGCCGCGCCTTTGCGGCTACGACTGAAAACCTCCATCAACTGGAGGTTTTTTTTGGCCTGTCGGTCGGCTTGATCACCGCTTTTCCGGTCGGTGTGACGGCACGTCAAGGTCTTTGCGTGAAGGGAGGTTGGCTGTCTCGGGTTTGCGTTTCTCTCCGGTGAAGCTCTAGAATGCGAACAATTATCATTTGTTGGGGCGCTGGTTGCCCCGGTTACCCGGTGTCAGGAGCGTCCATTGTCAGGCACGAACATCGCTGAGCCCACAGACGTTTGCCGTCTTTACCACACTCATCACAGCTGGCTGCGTACCTGGCTGAAACGGCGGCTGGACTGCTCGGAAACCGCCGCCGATCTTGCCCAGGATACCTTCACCCGGGTGCTGCTGCGGGATCGTGAGGGCGCCGTGATCCGGGAGCCAAGGGCCTATCTCTCGCACATTGCCCGTGCGCTGGTGATCAACCACTGGCGGCGTCGCGATCTGGAGCAGGCCTACCTGCAGGCGCTGGCCTCCATGCCGGAGCCGGAGGCGCCATCACCGGAGCACCGACAGCAGCTGCTGGATGCCCTGTGCGAGATTGATGCCGCCCTCGATGAACTGCCGCAGCCGGTCAGGCAGGCGTTTCTGATGTCCCAGCTCGAGGGCCTGAAGTATCGCGAGATTGCCGAGCGTCTGGCGGTGTCGGAGATTACCATCAAGCGTTACGTCAAGCGGGCGCTGGTCTGCTGTCTGATGTCGGTGGAGTCGGACTGAAATGAGTGTCGCCGGAGTGCCCCGGGCCGCACTGGAGCAGGCGGCGGAGTGGTTGCTGCGGCTCCAGGAAGGGCCGCTTGAATCAGACCAGCGTCGGGAGTTCGACCACTGGCTGGCAGCCAGTGCCGACAATGCCCGCGCCTGGCAACGGGTGGAAAGGCTTACCGCCACGCTGGGTGGTATGCCGCCGGGCGTGGCTTCCGCCGCCCTGGACCGCCCCGACAGTCCGGCGCGCCGCGCCGCCCTGGCCAAACTGGTGGTGCTGCTTGCGGTGGTGCCTGTGGGGTGGGGCGCCTGGCACCTGGCAGACAGTACCAACCGGTATCGCAGTGCGGTCGGGGAGCAGCGGGAGCTGGCCACCGCCGACGGTTCGCAACTAATCCTCAATACCGATACCGACATTGCGGTGCGCTTTGATGGCCGGCAGCGACTGATCGACCTGCATCAGGGCGAGATTCACATTGAGACCAGTGATCAGCCCGATCCGCGCCCTTTTCGTGTGGCGACGGAGCAGGGCCGCCTGGAAGCCCTGGGAACCCGTTTCAGCGTGCGCCAGCTCGACGGCGAAACCCGGCTCAAGGTGTTTGCGGGCGCGGTGGCCGTGTCACCTTCGGGCCGCGGGCCCCGGACGGTGGTGGAGGCGGGCGCACAGCTGGCCTTCTCGGTGGCTCGGGTGGGGGCGGTGGAAGCCGTTGCCGACACCGATGCCGCCTGGATCAACGGCATGTTGATGGCAGATGAAATGCCCCTGGCGCAACTGCTCGGGGAACTGGCGCGTTATCGCCACGGGACCCTGCAGATGGACCCGGCTCTGGCCGCACTCACCGTCTCCGGCGCCTACCCCCTGCTCGACAGTGACCAGGCGCTGGCCATGGTGGCGGCGACCTACCCACTGCGGGTGCACCGTAGCCTGTTCGGCTACTGGACCCGGGTGCTGCCGAAACAATAATTTTCAGTCGCGCTGATACTTTTTTCGTTCCTGATTGGCATTACCAGTAACAGCAACACGATACCAAGTCATCAGGAGTCGTATGAAACGTTTCAGCTGCTTGCCCGTGGCGCGTCAGTTCGCCTGCGCGCTTTCCCTTGCCCTCGCCCTGCCCGTTACCGCAGAGGTGGCCGACACCCGTCACTACGACATTCCCGCCGGTGATCCGCTGGGCCGGCAACTGTCCCGGGTGGCCACCGAAGCCGGGCTGCCGCTGTCGTTTGATCCCTCGCTGACCCAGGGTCTGACCAGCCCGGCCCTGAGCGGCGAGCTTGCGCCCCGGGAGGTGCTGGGCCGCCTGCTGCAGGGCTCGGGCCTGATGCTGGTGGAAAAGCCCGATGGCAGTTTCACCCTGGCTCGCCGTGATGTCTCGGTATTGATGCCGCTGGAAGTGAGCGCGGACGCCATTGGCTGGGACGCCATGCCAGGAGCCTACGCCGGTGGTCAGGTGGCCCGCGGCGGTTCTGTCGGTATCCTCGGCCAAAAGGATGTGATGGAAACCCCGTTCAGTACCATCAGCTACACCGAGCAGCGGCTGCAGGACCTGCAGGCCCAGGATATCGGTGCGGTGATCGGTGCCACCGATCCCTCGGTGTACGTGCCGTCCAAGCGCAACCTGTTCGAGACCTACTTCGTGCGCGGCTTCTCATCCTCCGCCGATGACATGACCTTCAACGGTCTGGTGGGCATGGCCCCCAACCTGCGGGGTGTCACCGAGGTGGCCGAGCGGGTGGAGCTGCTGAAGGGACCGTCGGCGCTGCTTAACGGCATGTTGCCCGGCGGCAGCGTTGCCGGCAGCGTCAACATCGTGCCCAAGCGGGCAGGCAAGGAGCCTCTGGCGCGAATCACCACCAGCTACGAATCCGACAGCCTCTGGGGTGGCCATGTTGATCTGGGCCAGCGGTTTGGTGACAACCAGCAGTGGGGCGTGCGCTTCAACGGTGTCTACCGTGATGGCGACACCCCGGTGGATGGCCAGCAACACCGCATGCAACTGGCCTCGCTGGGGCTGGACTGGCGGGGTGAGAATGCCCGCGTCTCGGTGGATCTCTACAGCCAGCAGGAGGACATGGACCGGATCAACTACTTCGGCATCTTCGCGGTGGCGGATGGGGTAACCAGGGTACCGACGCCAAAACACGGAGACTATTCCCTGGCACCGGACTGGGCTTACACCAGCAATGAGTCCGACACCGTAGTACTGCGTGGTGAGTATGATCTGACCGATACGGTCACCGCCTACGCGGCCTGGGGCCACAAGGATGGTGGCTATGACGCGCTGGTGGACCGCAGCATGCTGCTGAACGATGCCGGTGACATCTCCACCCTGGCGGCCCGCTCGGCCCGGGACGGCACGGTCAAGTCCGCCGAAGTCGGGGTGCGCGGTGATCTCACCACCGGTTGGGTCCGTCACGCCTGGTCGCTGTCGGCCAACCAGTTCGAGTCGGACTCGTCCTTCCGGGACGCCTACTTCTTTGACCACGTACAGACCAACTACTACGACTTGGACTTTGGGGTCGCCCCCGATCTGACTGATTACAACCAGTCTCCGGCGGACACCTCCGCCAGTGGCAGCAAGCTGCGCAGCATCGCCATTGCCGATACGCTCTCGTTCGCCGATGACCGCTACCAGCTCACTCTGGGGGCGCGTCGCCAGAACGTCCGGAGTGACAATTACGGGGCCGATGGCGCCAAGACCGCGGAATATGATGCCAGCCGCACCTCGCCGTCGGCGGCGCTGCTGGTTCGTGTCAGCGACGCCCTGTCACTGTACGCCAACTACATCGAAGGCCTGAGCCAGGGGGCAACCGCGCCGGTGGCAGCGGCCAACGCCGGTGAAGTGCTGGAACCGTACCAGACCAAGCAGTATGAAATCGGCGCCAAGTGGGACCTGGGCGCGTTCGCCCATACCCTGAGCCTGTTCCAGATCAAGAAGCCCAACGCCTATACCGATCCGGACACGCTGGTGTTCGGCACCTACGGTGAGCAGCGCAACCGGGGACTGGAGTGGAGCTTTGTGGGCGAGCCGCTGCCGCGGACGCGCTTGCTGGGCGGCGCGTCCTACACCGAGGCGGAGGTGACCCGGTCACTGAACGGCGCCAACGAGGGCAATCAGGTGACCGGTGTGCCCAAGGTGCTGGCCAAGGTAGGAGCCGAGTACGACCTGGCCCGTGTGCCGGGGCTGACCCTGACCGCCGGCGTTGTGCACACCGGCAAGCGTTACGTCAACAACAGTCACCGACTGGCGGTGCCGGACTACACCACCTTTGATGTTGGCGCCCGTTACGTGACCCGGCTACTGGCCAAGTCACTGACCCTGCGGGCGCGGGTACAGAACGTCACCAATGAGGCGTACTGGCTGGGGTCGTGGAATGGCGGTGATGGCAGCGGCCTGTCTGGTGGCCTGGGCGCGCCACGCACCTTCCTGATGTCGGCAACGGTGGATTTCTAGGTGAGTGCCGGAACCGGAGCAGTCCGTCAGGTTCTGGCGCCGATTCGCGGGCGGCTGACCCTGGCCGGGGTGATCGCGGGCGCTGGTGAGGTGTTCACCCTGGTGCCTCTGGCCGGAATCGCTCACCTGGCGACGCTTGTTCTGGGGGATCAGGGGTTGCGAGGGCAAGGTGTGGATGGCAGCGCGCTGACCGATGCCATCTGGCAGACCGTCGCGCTGAGTCTGCTGGCCCTGTGCCTGGGGTTGGCCCTGGTTTCCGTGGCTGAACTGCTGGCGCACCTGGCGGACAATCGACTGACCCGGCAGCTGCGGCGCTCCGCCATGGATCGTCTGGCCCAGGTGCCGCTGGGCTGGTTCACCAGCCGGGCCTCGGGGGAGGTGAAGCGGGCGTTGCAGGACGACGTCGGCACCCTCCATGAGCTGACCGCCCACTACTACACCATCCGCGGACGCACCTGGGGCGCGATTCTGGCGTCGGTGGTGTATCTGTTTGCCATGGACTGGCGTATGGCGCTGGTCTCGTTACTGCCGTTTCCGGCATTTTTCCTGGTATTCCGGGCGGCGATGAAGGCCGGCAGCGAAGAGAACATGAAGGCGTTTGTCGACGGCCAGTCGCGGATCAACAACGCGGTGGTGGAGTTCGTCAATGGCATTCCGGTGCTGAAAGCCTTTGCCGGCAGCGAACGGGCCAACAGCCGCTACCGGGATGCCGTCGAGGCGTTCCTGCAGGCGTTCGTTGCCTTCACCCGGCCATTGGTGGTGCCGATGGCCAACGCCAACGCCATCATCGCCCCGGTGGCGGTATTGGCCGTGGTGCTGACGTTCGGCGTGCTGTTCGTCGGTCTGGGCTGGATGACGCCGGTGGAGGTGCTGCCGTTTGTCCTGGTGACGCCGGGCATCTCCGCGCCGCTGCAACTGCTGAGCTTTATCGGCCACGACCTGCATAACGCCACGGGGGCGGCACAACGGGTTCAGGCGCTGTTGGAGACCCCGGTGCTGGCACAACCGGAGGCGGCTGAGGCGGCGCTGCCGGGCAGCAACGAGGTTCGGGTTGAGCAGCTCAGTTACGGTTATGACGATCAGTCGCCGGTGCTGCTGGCGATCGACTTCACTCTGGAGCCTGGCACGGTGACCGCCGTTGTGGGCGCTTCCGGTGCCGGTAAATCGACCCTGGCCCGGTTGTTGTTGCGGTTCTTTGATCCCAGCGCCGGTCGCATCACCCTCGGTGGGGTGGACCTGCGCCAGCTCGCCGCGCCGGAACTCTATCGCCGTGTGGGGTTTGTGCTGCAGGAGGTTCGCCTGATCCATGGCAGCGTGCGAGACAACATCGCCCTGGGTCGTCCGGCGGCCAGCCGGCAGGAGATTGAAGCGGCGGCCCGGCTTGCCAATATCCATGACCGCATTGAAGCCCTGCCGCGAGGCTATGACTCGGTGGTTGGTGAGGACGCCCAGCTCTCCGGCGGCGAACAGCAGAGGGTGAGCATCGCCCGCGCGGTATTGCTCGATCCGCCGGTGCTGGTGCTGGATGAAGCCACGGCGGCTGCCGACGCTGGCAACGAAGCGGCGATCCAGGCGGCCCTGTCGCGGTTTGCCGAGGGCCGTACCCTGATGGTCATCGCCCATCGGCTCGATACCGTGAGGCAGGCCGATCGCATTCTGGTGCTGGACAATGGCCGGATTGCCGCACAGGGGCGGCACGAGGAGCTGCTGGCCCGCAATGGTCTCTACACCCGGCTTTGGCGCCTGGGTGGCTATCAGGAGGCGAGCTCATGTTGAACACGTTGATGAGCCTGTTGGGTCGCGATGTTGCCATCTTCAGGCGCTACCTGATCATGGTGGTGCTCTATGGTCTGCTGAACGGCATCACGGTGGTGCTGCTGGTGCCGCTGCTCTCTCATTTGCTGGCCGGGGAGGTGCGCCCCGCAACGTTCTGGCTGGCGGGCTTCCTGGGGTGTGTAGCGCTGGCCTGGTGGTGGCGGGTACAGGTGGACAAGGCCGGGGTCAGGGTTGGTGTGTCAGTGCTGCGCAGCGGTCGCCTGCGTCTTGGTGACCATGTCGCCGGCCTGCCAGTGGGCTGGTTTACCCCGGCCAACACTGCCCGCCTCAGCCATGTGGTGTCCCATGGCCTGATGGAGGTGGCCCAGTTGCCGGCGCATGTGTTCACGCCGGTGTTTGGTGGCCTGGTCACCCCCCTGGTCATGGTGCTGGCGCTGTTTGCGCTGAACGGGCAGATGGGGCTGATTGCGCTACTGGCGCTGCCTCTGCTGGCGGTGGTGTTCTGGCTGGCAACACGACTGGGACGGCAGGTGGATCGCCGCTTCCACGACCACGCCGCCGACACCAGTCAGCGGCTGGTGGAGTTCGCCCAGGCCCAGTCGGTATTGCGGGCGTTCAACGGTGAGGGCGCCGGTGCCCGTTTCCTGGCCGAGGCCATTGATCGTCAGCACCGCTCCGCCCGACAACTCATCTACCCCTCGATACTGGCGGTGACACTCAACGCCTGGGTGGTGCAGGCCGTTTTTGCCACGCTGCTGCTTGCGGCGGTGTTCTGGCTCAACCAGGCGCTGATGGCTGGCCAGTCGTCGCAATCGCTGATTGCGGTGACCGTGGCGTTGCTGCTGAGTTATCGCTTCGTTGAGCCGTTGCTGGAGATCGCCGGCTATGGTGAGGCATTGCGGGGCGCTCGCAACCAGCTTGACGGCGTGCGGGAAATCCTGGCAGCACAACCGCTGCCGCAGCCGCCTCAACCACAGTCACCGGCAGACCATTCGGTGACCCTCCGCGATGTCCGCTTCCGTTACGGCGCCAGTGAGACGGAGGTGTTGCGGGGGGTGAATCTTGAGGTTGCGCCCGGCAGCATGGTTGCACTGGTTGGTGCGTCCGGATCGGGCAAGACCACGTTGATGCGTCTGGTGGCGCGGTTCTTCGATGTCACTGGTGGCCAGGTTCTGGTGGGCGGTATCGATGTGCGGCAGATGACCAGCGACCAGTTGGCGGCACAGATCAGCCAGGTGTTCCAGGATACTTACCTGTTCCAGGGCAGTATCGCCGACAACATCCGCCTGGGGCGGCCCGGGGCCAGTGACAACGAGTTGGCGGAGGTGGTCCGGCTGGCCGGTGTGGAAACGCTGGTTGAACGCTTACCCGAGGGGCTGAAAACGCTGGTGGGTGAGGGTGGTGCCCGGCTGTCCGGGGGCGAGCGGCAGCGAATTGCCATCGCCCGGGCGCTGATCAAGGACGCTCCCATCCTGTTGGTGGATGAAGCCACGGCAGCACTGGATACCGGCAATCAGGCCATCATTGCCGAGACTCTGGCGCGACTGCGGGGCAAACGCACGCTGATAGTGATCGCCCATCAGCTGTCCACCATCACCTCTGCCGACCGGATTGTGGTGTTGGAGGATGGCGCTGTCTGCGAGCAGGGATGTCACCGCGAGCTGGCTGCGGCCGGCGGGCGCTATGCACGCTTTCTGGCCCAGCGCGAGTCGGCCAGAGGTTGGCAGGTCGCCGGGGGACAACCCCATCTCCGACAAGCGGAACACTGTGTCGATACCTAGCGTTCTGTCCCTGGGCTTTGTGTTGCTGTGCCTGGTCTCGCTGGCGGTTGGTGTCAAGCCGATGGCCTGGCACGCACTGCTGTCGCTGTCTGGCGATGCCTGGACGACCCTGACCGCCAGCCGCCTGCCGCGACTGGCGGCTGTGGTGCTGACCGGCGTCGGCCTGTCCATGTGCGGGGTTATCCTGCAGCAGATCGTGCGCAACCGCTTTGTCGAGCCCGCCACCTCCGGTGGCCTGGACGCGGCGCGCCTGGGGTTGCTGGTGTCGCTGATTCTGGCACCGGCGATGGGCACGCTGGGGCGGATGCTGTTCGCCCTGGTGTTCTGTCTGGCGGCCAGTGCGCTCTACCTGGCCATCGTCCGCCGCATCCATTTCCGCAATACCGTGATGGTGCCGGTGATCGGGCTGATGTACGGCAGCGTGCTCAGTGCCATTGCCGAGTTTTACGCCTATCGCCACAACATCCTGCAGAGCATGCAGGGATGGTTGCTGGGGGACTTTTCCAAGATTGTTGAAGGCAACTACGAGATTCTCTATCTCACCCTGCCGATCATTCTGGTGACCTACCTCTATGCCCACCGCTTCACCGTACTGGGCATGGGCGAGGATATGGCGACCAGTCTGGGGGTGAGCTACGCCGTCACCGCCGGCCTTGGCCTGCTGCTGGTGTCAGTGACGGTGGCGGTGACGGTCATTACGGTGGGTACCATACCGTTTGTTGGCCTGGTGATCCCCAACCTGGTGGTGCTGTACTACGGCGAGCACCTGCGCCATACCCTGCCGATTGTGGCGCTGGCTGGTGCCTGCCTGCTGCTGGTCTGCGACCTGATCAGCCGGCTGCTGATCTATCCGTTCGAGATCCCCATCGGACTGACCGCCGGCAGTGTCGGCGGCGTGCTGTTTCTGTTGCTGATTCTGCGGAGGAACCGCTGATGCGCCGGCCGCTCATGCTCTCAAGCTGGGTCGCCGTGCTGGCGCTGGCGGTGGTGTTTGTGCTGCTGAATTCCGGACTGGACACCGACTACATCATTCCCAAACGGTTGCTGCGGCTGGCGGCCATAGGGCTGGGCGGTGTCTGCATTGCGTTCTCCGCCATTGTGTTCCAGAGCATCGCCGGCAACCGGATTCTGACACCGGCAATCATGGGCTATGAGTCGGTTTACCTGCTGTTCCAGGCGCTGCTGGTGTGGCTGTTGGGCACCAGCAGCCTGATGCTGATGGGCCAGAACGGCAACTTCTTTGCGTCGGTGCTGCTGATGCTGGCCTATTCCTGGGTGATCCATCGCTGGCTGTTCCGGGATGGCCGCAGCAACGTCTATTTCCTGCTGTTGCTGGGGCTGGTGCTGACCATGGTGATCAGCACCCTGACCCAGTTTATCCAGGTCACGGTCAGTCCCGGTGAGTTCGCTGTCCTTCAGGGCTACAACGAGGCGTCATTCAATCGGGTTCGTCCCGGGCAGCTGGGCTATGCGGCGGTGCTGGTGCTGCTGGTGGCCGGTGTGATGCTGCGCTCCCGGGCGCTGCTGGATGTGATTGCCCTGGGACGGGAGCAGGCCCTGTCGCTGGGGGTGGATTACCCCCGTTGTGTCCGTCAGCAGCTGTTCCTGGTGGCGGTGCTGGTGGCCATCTCCACCAGTCTGGTGGGGCCGACGGCCTTTATGGGGATTTTTGTGGCCAATCTGGCCTACGCCCTTGCGGGCACTACCCGCCATCGGGCCACCCTGCCCATGGCCAGCGCGGTGGCCGTCGGGCTGTTCATCCTGGCCCAGTTGCTGGTGGAGCAGGTGCTCAACTATCGCACCACCGTGACGATCCTGATCAACCTGATCTGCGGTGGCTACTTTCTGGCGTTAATGATCCGGACCCGAGGTCGCGCATGATTTCCGTACACAACCTGTCCAAACGCTATGGTGGCCGCACCGTACTGGCGGATGTCTCCACCCGCTTTCCGGCGCGTCAGGTCACCTCGCTGATCGGCCCCAACGGCGCCGGCAAGACCACCCTGCTGATGATGCTGGCGCGGTTGCTGTCGCCGGATCAGGGCGAGATCCGGCTGGCGGAGCAGCCGGTCCACGACATCCGCCTGGCCGACTACGCCCGGCGAGTAGCCACCCTGCGACAGTCTCCGGACATCAACCTGAGGCTGACGGTGGAGGAACTG
Source organism: Marinobacter sp. CA1 (assembly GCF_020546665.1). Lineage (NCBI taxonomy): Bacteria > Pseudomonadati > Pseudomonadota > Gammaproteobacteria > Pseudomonadales > Marinobacteraceae > Marinobacter > Marinobacter sp. CA1. The sequence continues at coordinate 3,843,913 of NZ_CP071785.1, read as the reverse complement.
GTGGGGTTTGGCCGTTTTCCCTACAGTCGAGGCACCCTCACCGAAGCCGATCGGCACGCGGTGGCTGATGCCATCGATTTCCTCTCACTGACGCCACTGCGCCAGGCCTATATTGACGAGCTCAGCGGCGGGCAGCGGCAGATGGCCTTCCTGGCCATGACCATTGCCCAGCAAACCGACTGTCTGCTGCTGGACGAGCCCCTCAACAACCTCGACATGAAACACGCGGTGCAGATCATGCGGGCCCTTCGCCGGCTGTGTGACGAGCAGGGACGGACGGTGATTCTGGTGATCCACGACATCAACTTTGCCGCCAACTACTCAGACCGCATTGTCGCCCTCAAACAGGGGCGGCTCCATTTCAGTGGTCCGGTGGCGGACACCGTCACCGAAGCCCGGCTGAAGGATCTTTACGACCTCGAGTTCGACATTGTCCGCAGCGAGCGGGGCCGTTTGTGCAATTACTTCAACCCACAGGGAGACTGGTCATGAAACTGGAAACACTTTACCCCCGCTGGTGGTCTGCGCTGGTGGCGGCTGCGGTGCTGGGGCTGGCAGGCTGTGAGCCGTCGGCATCGGCGGATGGCAATCCCAGTCCGCAGGCGTCGTCAGCCGCCCAGGCCGAGTACCAGCCCATCACCGTGCAGCATGCACTGGGGGAAACGACCATTGAGCAGCTGCCCAGGCGGGTGGTGGCGTTCGACATGAACGACGTCGATTCGCTGGATCAATTGGGGGTGCCTGTGGCCGGCATGCCCAAGGATTATGTGCCGGATTTCCTGGCGTCCTACCGGGATGATGCCGGGGTTGAGGACCTGGGGGCGATCGTCCGGCCCAATCTGGAGCGAGTGTACGCCCTGAAACCGGACCTGATCCTGATCTCGCCGGTTCAGGCCCAGTATTACGATGAGCTGAGTGAGATTGCGCCGACCCTGCACTTCGACTGGGACCTGCTGAACGAACAGGGAAGCTACATCGACATTGCCAAGGATCACCTGCTGACCCTGGGGCGGATTTTCCAGAAGCAAGCCCTGGCGCGGGAGAAGGTGGCGGAGATCAGCGCCGGCGTTGAGCGCGCCCGGTCGGTGACGGCAGGGCGGCCGGAAACCGCGCTGATCGTGATGCACAACAATGGTGCGTATAGTTCGTTCGGCATCCGGTCCCGTTATGGCTTTGTGTTCGACACCCTTGGGGTCAAGCCGGCCAGCCGGAACATCGAGCCGGGTCTGCACGGCCAGCCCATATCCAATGAATTCATCAGCGCCGTGGACCCGGACATCCTTTATGTCATTGACCGTACCGCGGTGATGGAGCGCAAGGCGACGTTGACCATGGCCACCATGGCCAACCCGCTGCTGCAGCAGACCCGGGCCTGGAAGGCCGGGCGGGTGGTGTTTGTTGATGCCCAGACCTGGTATGTCACGGCGGCCAGCGTGACCTCCCTGGGGATCATTGTGGACGAGGTGATCCAGGGCTATCGGACCACCCCGGCAAGCCCCGGGGCCTGAGGCCATCAATCGTCCGGATGGCCCTCGTGGTCCATGCCCAGTTCGTTGATCTTGCGGGTCAGGGTGTTGCGGCCCCAGCCCAGCAGGATGGAGGCGTCCCGCCGGCGGCCGCCGGTGTGCTTGAGCGCGGTTTCGATCATGATGCGCTCGAACTCGGGGACTGCCACATCCAGCAGGCCCTTGTGGCCGCGTTTGAGTTCCTGTTCCGCCCAGTTGCGCAGGCCTTCCTGCCAGGTCTGGCCGGTGGCCGGGGTTTCGGATTGCTGCAGCAGTTCCGGCGGCAGGTCGTCGATGTGGATCTCGCGACCGCTGGCCATCACGGTGAGCCAGCGGCAGGTGTTCTCAAGCTGACGGACGTTGCCGGGCCAGGGCAGGGTGGTGAGGTACTCCTCCGCTTCCGGGCGCAGCAGTTTGGGCTCCACTGCCAGTTCCCGGGCGGCCCGTTTGAGAAAGTGCTGCATCAGCCGGGGAATGTCTTCGCGGCGTTCCGCCAGTTTGGGCAGGTGTACCCGGATGACGTTGAGGCGGTGAAACAGGTCTTCCCGGAACGAGCCGTCCTGCACCAGTCTCTCCAGATCCTGGTGCGTGGCGGCAATGATCCGCACGTCCACCTTGATGGGAGTGGTGCCCCCCACCCGGTAGAACTCGCCGTCGGCGAGCACCCGCAGCAGCCGGGTCTGGGTATCCGCAGGCATGTCCCCGATCTCGTCCAGAAACAGGGTGCCGCCGTTGGCCTGCTCGAAGCGGCCATGGCGGGCGGCACCGGCACCGGTAAAAGCGCCCTTTTCGTGGCCAAACAGCTCGGACTCAATCAGATCCTTGGGAATCGCCGCCATGTTCAGGGCGATGAACGGGTGGCTGGCCCGGGGGCTGTGATTGTGCAGGGCCTGGGCCACCAGTTCCTTGCCGGTCCCGCTCTCGCCGTTGATCAGCACGGTGATATTGGAGTGTGACAGCCGCCCGATGGCGCGAAACACCTCCTGCATCGCCGGTGCCTCGCCGATGATTTCGGCATTACGCTGGCTGGCCTCGACGGCCGGCTCGCTGGTGGCGCGACGCTCGTGGCTGTGGGCCACGGCACGCTTGACCAGCGCCACCGCGTCATCCACATCAAACGGTTTAGGCAGGTACTCGAAGGCCCCGGTCTGGTAGCTGGTGACGGCGCTGTCCAGGTCGGAATGGGCGGTCATGATGATGACCGGCAGGTCGGGATGGTGCTCGACAATGTTCGACAGCAGGGTGATGCCATCGACACCCGGCATGCGGATGTCACTGATGATGGCGTCCGGCTGCTCGTGCTCCAGGCGGGTGATGATGCTCTCGCCGTTTTCAAAAACCCGTGGTTTCATGTCGGCCTGGCTCAGGGCGCGCTCCAGCACCCAGCGAATGCTGCGATCGTCGTCGATGATCCAGACGTTTGCCGATTGGCTCATGCTTGGTCCTCCAGGGGCAGGAAGATGATGAAGTCGGTTTGGCCGGGCTCGCTCTCACATTCCACGAGCCCATTGTGCTGGCCAATGATGCTTTGGGTGATCGACAGTCCCAGGCCGGTACCGCTGGCCCGGCCGCTGATCATGGGGTAGAAGATGTTCTGCAGCAGTTCCGGGGGAATGCCGGGACCGTTGTCGATAACGTCAATGCGGCACACCAGCCGGTGACGGGTGTGGCCGATGGTGAACTGGCGCAGGGCGCGGGTGCGGAAGGTGATGGTGGGCGGTTCCTCACGGCTGTTGTCGTGGTGCTCAAAGGCGGCCTCCATGGCGTTGCGGGCGATGTTGAGCACCGCCTGAATCAGCTGTTCCTTGTCTCCCTGGAACTCGGGCAGGCTGGGGTCGTAGTCGCGACGGAAGCGGATTTCGCCACGGCTTTCCGCCTCCAGCAGGGTTCTCACCCGTTCCAGAATCTCGTGAATGTTGGTCGGTGCCATCCGTAATGCGCGGTTGGGTCCCAGCATCCGGTCCACCAGACTGCGCAGCCGGTCGGCCTCGTTGATGATGACCTGGGTGTACTCCCGCTGGCCTTCGTCGATCAGTTCCCGGTCGAGCAGTTGTGCCGCGCCACGGATTCCGCCCAGCGGGTTCTTGATCTCGTGGGCCATGCCCCGGACCAGGATGCGGCTGGTTTCCTGTTTGGCAATGATCTCCTCCTCCCGGGTGATGCGAAGCAAGCGGTCCCGGGGCTGGATCTCCACCAACAGTTCCGGTTTCTGGCTGCCGGTCGGTGACACCGAGTAGTCCACCGTCAGCCGGGTACCGGAGGTCAACAGGAATTCGGCTTCACGCTTGGTGTAGGACTGGCCATTGAGGGCGGCGGCGTGAAGGGTGTCGAGGGCTTCTTCGGATTCCACCAGCAGGTCCACCACCGGGTTACCCTGGGCACGGGTGATACTGGTCTCAAACAGGCTTTCGGCCGATGGATTGAGGTATTGCACGTTGAGTTTTGCATCCAGCACCAGCACCGCCGTGGTGAGGTTGTCCAGAAGGTGTTTGTAGCCAGCAGACGTCGCCATGATTCTCCCCTTGGTATGCAGGGCGTTTCTGCAAGAAGTGAACCACTTTGGCCCAAAAGCCCTGACGGGATCGAAATGAGTGCACCGCCCCAGCCTTAATACGGCACGGAGACCGGCAGGGTGCCGTGTTGCGGGGCGTTCACCGCGGCACGGGGGTGATCTGTCCTGGCCGGAGACGGTCACAGCGGGGCGCGGTACAAGAGGCGCGCCCTGCGTTGGCACAGAGTATGGCCGCTATTTGGTGCGGGCGCACCATTTTGGTGCCTTGTCGGCAGGGGCGCCGGCAGGGAGGGCGCCAGGGTATGGCGCCGGTTCGGTTAATTCTGCGCGGACGGCCGGTGGATGGTGAAGGAGATGCTGTTGCCACTCTGGACGCGGACGCCATCGCTGTTGATCACATGCACGTCGGCCTGGTGGGTACCGCGGAAGACATTGCGCACCATCACCGAACCCGAGCTGGACTGGCCGACCGGGGCGCCATCCAGGGCAACCTCGAACAGGTGACCCTCACGCAAGGCCGGGCTGCTGCTGACCTGGAATTCCACGTCACCGTTGCCACTGTGGAATGCGGTGTCATTGCCTGGCGATACAAAGCGGATGCTGTCGTAAGGCTGGGCGTTGGTATCGCCGGCCCCCGGCGCCGCTTCTGTCTGGGTGACATCTTCCAGTTTGGGCAGGGTAATGGTTGTGATTGGCTTGACCTCCACCGTCTCGGACTGGTCACTGGCTTCGTCTGAGTAGGTGACGTTGCCGTACTGATCCACGCTGCGGTAGATCTCGGCAAACGCCGGTGAAGTCAGTGCCGTCAGTGCGCCGGCGAATACTGCAATCCTTGGTGTCATAGCCCTGGTCCGTTGTGGTTATTGGGATCGAGAGACTGCGTAAGCCTCTTCTGGATTATCGGTAGCGCAATCGGACATTGCAACGCCATGGGTTTTGCCCTTGGTTACAAAGCGTTAAGGCTCGGCTGTCGGTACCGCTTTGAGTTGGCAAACGGGCATAAAAAAGCCCCGCACAGGGCGGGGCTAGGCACTGCGTCATCCGTCAGGATCAGCAGGAGTAGTACATGTCGAACTCGACCGGGTGAGTGGTCATGTTCAGGCGCTCGATCTCGCCGCGCTTGAGGTCAACGAATCCGGCAATCATGTCTTCGGTGAACACGCCGCCACGGGTCAGGAACTCGTGGTCCGCTTCCAGGCAGTCCAGTGCTTCCTGGAAGGTGCCGGCAACCGTCGGAATGTTCAGGGCTTCTTCTTTCGGCAGATCGTACAGATCCTTGTCCATGGCATCGCCCGGGTGGATCTTGTTCTGGATACCGTCGAGGCCGGCCATCATCAGGGCTGCGAACGCCAGGTACGGGTTGGCGGCCGGGTCCGGGAAGCGGACTTCCACGCGACGGGCTTTCGGGCTGTTGACGTACGGGATACGGATGGAGGCAGAGCGGTTACGGGCGGAGTAGGCCAGCATAACCGGTGCTTCGAAGCCCGGCACCAGACGCTTGTAGCTGTTGGTGGAGGAGTTGGTGAAGGCGTTGATGGCCTTGGCGTGCTTGATGATACCGCCGATGTAGTACAGGGCGGTTTCGCTCAGGCCAGCGTAGCCGTCGCCAGCGAAGATGTTCTTGCCGTCCTTGTTAAGGGACATGTGCACATGCATGCCGGAGCCGTTGTCACCAACCACAGGCTTGGGCATGAAGGTCGCGGTCTTGCCGTAGGCGTGGGCGACGTTATGCACGCAGTACTTGAGGATCTGAACTTCGTCGGCCTTCTTCACCAGGGTGTTGGCGCCAACACCGATTTCGCACTGGCCGGCGGTGCCCACTTCGTGGTGATGAACCTCGATTTCCAGGCCCATGGACTCCATGGCGGCACACATCGCGCCACGCAGGTCGTGCAGGCTGTCAACCGGTGGCACCGGGAAGTAACCGCCTTTCACGCCCGGACGGTGACCGATGTTGTTGCGGTCGAAGTCTTCGCCGGAAACCCACGCCGCTTCTTCGGAGTGGATGGAGTACATGGCGCCGCTCATGTCGACGTTCCATTTCACCGAATCGAATACGAAGAACTCCGGCTCCGGGCCAAACAGGGCGCCATCGGCGATGCCGGTGGACTTCAGGTACTCTTCGGCGCGACGGGCAACGGAGCGGGGATCACGCTCATAGCCCTGCATGGTGGTCGGCTCGACGATGTCACAGGTGATGTTCAGCGTGGTTTCTTCGGTGAACGGGTCGAGAACGGAGCTTTCGTCGTCCGGCATCAGAATCATGTCGGATTCGTTGATGCCCTTCCAGCCGGCGATTGAGGAGCCGTCGAACATCTTGCCGTCGGTGAAGAAATCCTCGTCCACTTCGGTGGCCGGCAGGGTCACGTGCTGCTCTTTACCGCGGCTGTCGGTGAACCGGAGGTCAATCCACTTAACTTCGTGCTCTTTGATCAGGTCAATCGTCTTGGACATTATGCAAGCTCCGTTGTTTAGCCCGCAGGCGGGCGTGTCGGTGTTCTTTGTTGCGTTTGGCCGGCGCTCCCGCCTCAGTGCGTGGGCCGGCGCAGCCTTGTTATCAGGTGGGCGTAGCTTATCAGAAGCAACAGACGCTCACCTTCAAAATTGGTTGCGTAAGACAAAGCAGGGTCCGTGCCAGTTTTTCGTGCATGCGCCAGAACAGCGCAGTGACGGGCCCTGGCTGTCGGGCAGATGCGCTTTCGGGGCGCAAAACGCCGTGTCACGAGCGTAGCTCAACACCAAAATGGTGCAAACCCCTTGGGTGATGCACTTAAATGGTGCGCCAGGGTGTTTGTCGTCGTGGGAATTACCTGCCAATTGCGACCATTATTCATACTAACGACATCAAGTTTCCGTTATACTGCGCGCCGCCTCACCGACCCTGTTCCTGAACGGGCACCGCATACCTTCTGTTTGGTTTCTGCTGGCACTGGCTGTGCCACTCAAAAGTGTCCCTGGGGGAGGAGAGGCCTGGCCGCCGCGCTTGACTGTGCTTTCGTTGTCAGCAAGCGATGTCCGGGCCGGTTCTTTTACTTAACGGATTTGAGACGGTGTGCGTGTGGTCGGGAACGACCGCCGCCTGAGACCTCTCAGGTCAGTACGCATGCCGCAGGATATTGTTGTGATTGAGAATCTTCGTAATATCGCCATCATCGCCCACGTCGACCATGGCAAAACCACCCTGGTGGACCAGCTGTTGCGCCAGTCTGGCACTCTGGACCGTAAAGAGCTCGAGAATGAGCGCGTTATGGACTCCAACGACCAGGAAAAAGAGCGTGGCATCACCATCCTGGCGAAGAACACTGCGCTGAAGTGGAAAGACTACGACATCAACATCGTGGACACCCCGGGACACGCCGACTTCGGTGGTGAGGTCGAGCGGGTAATGAGTATGGTGGACAGTGTGCTTCTGGTGGTGGATTCCATCGACGGCCCGATGCCGCAGACCCGCTTTGTTACCCAGAAAGCGTTCGACGCAGGTCTGAACCCGATCGTGGTGGTCAACAAGATCGACCGTCCGGGCGCGCGTCCGGACTGGGTCGTGGATCAGGTATTCGACCTGTTCGATGCCCTGGGTGCCACCGACGAGCAGCTGGATTTCCCGATTGTCTACGCCAGCGCCCTCAACGGCATCGCCGGCGAGGACCACGAGAAGCTGGACGACAACATGGATGCGGTCTTCCAGGCCATCGTGGACCATGTTCCTGCGCCCAATGTTGATCTGGACGGCCCGTTCCAGATGCAGATCTCCCAGCTCGACTACAACAGTTTCCTGGGTGTGATCGGCATCGGCCGGATCATGCGCGGCAAGGTGACCACCAACTCTCCGGTCACCGCCATTGGCGCGGACGGCAAGAAACGCAATGGCCGGATTCTCAAGATCATGGGCCATTCCGGGCTGCAGCGGGTTGAGGTTGAAGAGGCTCAGGCCGGCGACATCGTCTGTGTCAGCGGTCTGGATGAGCTGTACATCTCCGACACCCTGTGCGACCAGAGTGCCGTTGAGGCGCTGCCGCCGCTGACGGTGGATGAGCCTACCGTGTCCATGACCTTCCAGGTCAACGACTCGCCGTTCGCCGGCAAGGAAGGCAAGTACGTCACCAGCCGCAACATCAAGGAGCGCCTCGAGAAGGAGCTGCTGCACAACGTGGCGCTGCGGGTGGAAGAAGGGGACTCCGCCGACAAGTTCAAGGTATCTGGCCGGGGTGAGCTGCACCTGTCGGTGCTGATCGAGAACATGCGCCGGGAGAACTTCGAGCTGGCGGTGGGACGTCCGGAAGTGGTGATCCGCGAAATCGACGGCGAGAAGCAGGAGCCGTACGAGAACGTCATCGTCGACATTGAGGAAGAGCACCAGGGCCCGCTGATGGAGCAGATGGGACTGCGCAGGGGTGAGCTGACCAACATGACGCCGGATGGCAAGGGCCGCATGCGCCTGGAATACACCATTCCGGCCCGTGGTCTGATCGGCTTCCGCAACACCTTCCTGACCATGACGTCCGGTAGCGGTATCCTGACCTCCACCTTCAGCCACTATGGTCCGATCAAGGCGGGTGATGTCACCAGTCGTCAGAACGGTGTGATTGTGTCAATGGCAACAGGTACCGCGTTGACCTACTCACTGGAGACCCTGCAGAGCCGTGGCAAGCTGTTCCTCGACCCCGGCCAGGAAATCTACGAAGGCCAGCTCTGTGGTATTCACAGCCGTGATAACGATCTGGTGGTGAACCCGACCAAGGGCAAGAAGCTGGATAACATGCGTGCCTCTGGCAAGGACGAGGTTATCGGGCTGGTGCCGCCGATCAAGCACACCCTGGAGCAGGCGCTTGAGTTCATCGATGACGATGAGCTGGTGGAAGTGACGCCGAAATCGATCCGGTTGCGCAAGAAGCTGCTGACCGAGAACGAGCGCAAGCGCGCCAACAAGGGCTGATCGGGACGCCGAGCTGACCGGCCCGGGTGATTGCTCGGGCCCGGTCAGGTTTGGCAGAGCGGATTGGTTTGGTGGAAGGGGTGGCCTCAGGGTCACCCCTTTCGCGTTTTGGGCGAGGCAAAGCGTTTCATGTCATACTGCTTCGATGTCGACGACAGGCACCTTTCATTAATGGACACCAGGTGATGCCTCCATGTTGAACCTTTACCCAGAACTCCGTCCCAATGCCCGTCACCGCCTCAAGGTGACGCCTCCCCACGAGCTCTACCTGGAAGAAAGCGGCAATCCCGAGGGGATTCCGGTGCTGGTGGTCCACGGCGGCCCCGGGGGCGGCTGTGAGGACTACTACCGGCGGTTCTTCGATGCCGAACGTTATCGCATCATCCTGCTGGATCAGCGTGGGGCCGGTCGCTCCACGCCTCTGGCGGAGCTGGCGGACAATACCACCGCCGATCTGGTGGCGGACATGGAGCAGGTCCGGCAGTTTCTGGGCATTGATCGCTGGGTGCTGTTCGGCGGAAGCTGGGGCTCCACCCTCAGTCTGGTCTACGCCGAACAGTATCCGGAGCGGGTGATGGGACTGGTGCTGAGGGGCATTTTCCTGTGCCGGCCCCAGGACATTCACTGGTTCTATCAGGAAGGCGCCAGTCGGGTGTTCCCGGATTACTGGCGCGACTTCCTGGCACCGATCCCGGAGGCGGAGCGGGGCGATCTGGTGTCGGCCTACTACCGGCGTCTGACCAGCAACAACGAGTTGGAGCAGATTCAGGCAGCCAAGGCCTGGTCTATCTGGGAGGGGCGGTGTGCCACCCTGCACCCGAATCCGGCGGTGGTGGACCATTTCGGTCATCCCCACGTTGCCATCGCACTGGCGCGAATCGAGTGCCATTACTTCATGAATCGGGCCTTTCTGGAACCGGACCAGATTCTCAACAATGCCGGTGCGCTGGCTGGAATTCCCTGCATCATCGTCCATGGCCGCTACGATATGGTGTGTCCGCTGGACAATGCCCTGGCGCTGAGCCAGGCATGGCCTGACGCGGATCTGCGCATCATTCGCGACGCGGGCCATTCCGCCTCCGAACCGGCGATCGTCGATGCCCTGATGCACGCCGTCGATGAGGTGGTTCAGAAGACCCAGGAAACGACTTCCTGAGTGATTCTCGCCGGCTCTGTTACGATTGGTAAAGCAATTTCCGGGGCTGGCAGTTGCAGGAAAAGTGACGTGGTCGTTAGAATCTGTGCTCCTAGATTCAAACGGATACGTTATGAAGGGGTTGATACAGCGGGTAAAACAGGCCAGTGTGACCGTCGAAGGTCACCGGCTCTCGGAGATTGATACCGGGTTGCTGCTGTTGCTGGGGGTTGAGCGCGAAGACGGTGAGGCCCAGGTGCAGTCGCTGTGCCGAAAGATTCTGTCCTACCGTGTGTTCCCTGATGACCAGGGGCGAATGAATCGCAGCCTCCAGGATATAAAAGGGGGGCTGCTGGTTGTCCCCCAGTTTACCCTTGCCGCTGATACTCGCTCCGGAACCCGCCCCGGCTTTTCTTCCGCCGCTCCCCCTGATCAAGCCAATGAACTCTATCTACGCTTTATCGCCTCCGCCAGGGCTGCCCTGGGTACAGAGCTTGTGGGTGAGGGACGGTTTGGTGCAGACATGCAGGTAGCGTTGGTAAACGATGGTCCGGTCACGTTCTTGCTGGAAGTGTGAGTCGTGCCAACCTCGGGGTTGTAACCGTACGATCCAAACTGGTGCATTCGTTCGTGCTGGACTTGCCCGGGAAAAGGTCGTCCGGCGCCTTTGCTGAGCTATCACTCTGAAAGCCGTGAAGAAAGGCTAAGTTGGTCCCAGGTTTGAATGGTCAGTTGGATGGGCAGTTGGCTATAAAACAGCCATGAACTGTCACGAAACGGACTAAAAAATCTGGTAGAAATGTTTGCAAATGTGAAAACCTTGTATTAAAACGAATTCATCATGCAGTGCTTTAATTAAAGCCTGTAAGTAGCTGACGCTTAAGGAGCGAAGGCGAATCCCGGTGGTCTTGGCCACGGTGGTTCCAATGCCGTTAACACTTAAGTCGTCATTTACTATTTGTCATGAAAGTGACATGTTTACGACACACAATCGGGCCCGTTCCTGGCTCGATTGTCGAAGTCAAAAAAGAACGGGTAGAACCCGACGCTAAAACCTGAGTTAACTCAAAAAAGGAAGACGCAACATGAAGAAGACGCTCATCGCATCTGCTATCGCAGCGGCAACCTTCTCCGCTTCTGCCCTGGCCGCAGACAACATGCCGACCGTATACGGCAACATCCAGTACGCACTGGCACACGACAACTTCGACGGTGGTCCTTCCACAGTTGATCATTTCGACAACGGCTCCACCCTGGGTGTGAAGCACAGCCACGAAATTGCCCCGGGCCTGGAAGGTTTCTTCAAGCTGGAGCTGGACGGCTTTGACGCTGACGACAAGACCAAAGGCCGCGGCCGAGTTCGTCTTGACGAAGCCTACATCGGTGTTAAGGGTGACAGCTTCGGTAAGATCTGGGTAGGTTCTGACGACTCCCTGTACGAGCGCAAGATCGACCAGATTGCCAACTTCTACGAAGTTGGTTCAATCAACGTCGGTGGTGCATACAGCACTGGCGAAGGCGACCTGATCCAATACGAAACCCCGTCTTTCGGTGGCCTGACTCTGGGCGCCGCTGTTCAGGTTAACGGTGACGTTGAAAACGCCGAGAAGTCCTATCCGTACCAGCTGGCGGCTGCCTACGAAATGGGCGGTGTTGAGCTGGCTCTGGCCATGGACTCCAACGACAACCACGACGGTAATGCCGAGAACACCTACGGCCTGCGTGCTGCCTACGGTGCAGACAGCTTCACTGTTTCTGCCGAGTACCAGACCCGTAAAGACGCTTACGACGTAGCGGGCCTGATGGGCGTTTACACCATCGGTGCCAACCAGTTCGCGCTGTCTTACGAGCTGGCTACTGCTGACGATGCCAACGACACAGAGCGTGATACTGTGACCCTGCAGGCGCTGCACAACGTGTCTGACAACATGTACGTCTACTTTGAAGGCTACCTGGGTGGCGGTGACGAAGTGTATGAGTACACCGACAGTCAGGGCAACACCGCCTCCACCGACGAGCGTTCCATCGCTTCTGTTGGTGCGGTCTACTACTTCTGATTCAGCTAACCTGAGTTGGAACGTGGAATGAAACGGCGACCCTCGGGTCGCCGTTTTTTTTGGCGATGTGTATGCTGGCGGAAACGGACTCTGCCCCAAGGTGCACCATGGCCCAGGAACTTGAAATCAAGCTGACCCTATCCCCCGCGACCGCTGAAGCGGCCTTCCAATGGCTCAGCGAGCTGCCCGAGGCGGCGGCCGGTGAGACCAAGGCCCTCATCAACACCTATTTCGATACCCCCAAGGCCGAGCTCAATCGTCAGCGTGCTGCTTTACGGGTACGCCGTGCCGGCGACCGTTACATCCAGACCCTGAAAACCCAGGGCGAGTTTCGCGCCGGCGCCCATCGCCGTCAGGAATGGGAGTGGCCGCTGACGGGCACCCGTCTCAATCTGGGCCTGCTGGCAGATACACCGCTGGCGGAGGGGATCAACCTGGCGGAGCTGGAGCCGGTGTTCGAAACCAACTTCGAACGTCGTATTGTCATGCTGGAGGAGGGCGACACGTTGATCGAGTGCGCCTTTGATCTGGGGCGGGTCATTGCCGGTGACCAGAGCCGGCCGTTGTGTGAGGTGGAATTCGAGCTGAAGGCGGGGGATGAACGGCGACTGTTGCATTGGGCCTCCCGGCTGTCGGCGGCGTATAGCTGCTTTCTCAATCTGATCAGCAAAGCGGAGCAGGGTTACTTCCTGGCGGGCCTGCATGACCCCTCTCCGCTGGCCCCGGACAGCGATGCCCTGACCCGGCTGTGCCACGGTGTGAGCGTCGGCTGGCTCACCGGCGCACTGACCGATGAACTGCGCCTGGCGCTGGACGATGTGCTGGCGGGTTATGAGGGCGTTCTCAGCGAGGCTCAAAAGACCGATCTGCGACGACTCCGCGACAGCCCTGACCCAGAGGTTGTAGAGAACCTGGGGGCTCTCCAGCTGGCGCTGATCAACACCTGAGACCGCGCATCAGGTGTTGCCGGCACGCTCCTGCATTTCATGCCACTTGGCTACGAACTGGCGGTAGCGATCCAGCGCTTCCTCCACTACGGCGACGGTGGGTGTGTCCTGGGATTTGACCAGCACAATGAGGCCCTTGCCCTCGATCTCCTCGTCCACTGGAGGGTGGCAGATGACCTCACCATCGCCGTTTATGTAGGCGAGGGCGGTACCGATGCCATGACGGATCAGTGCGCTGACAATGTCTGCCCAGTTTAGGTCATCCAGGACAATGTCGTAACGATGGGGATGATCCTGTTCGTAGTTGAACAGGTCCTCGAGTACTCGCTCCGAGCCAGGGGCAACCACTGCTTTCACCATGATTTCCGGGTAGGTACGCACTGGCCGGATCACCGTCCGAATCCCCAGCGGCTGGAAACGGGAGCGGTTTTCATCCCGTACCACCTCGGCGATTACCCGGCCACCGAGGTTGGCTTCGCTGAGCCGATGGGCGATGTCAAAGGTCAGGCTGTCGGAGTGGGGGTCGGACTCGTCGGCCGCCAGCAGCAGGATGTGTTTGGCGTCGCCGGCGTGAACAGCCCGGAGCGCTTCCGGGTCGCTGCCGGAGCCGTGATAGTGGATCAAACCCAGATCCGTCAGCTCCGGCGGTAGCCCGTTGGGGTACTGGCGGGTGAGGATCTGGATGGGAATACTATGGTATTCCGGCACTGCCCGTATCTGTTTGGCAATGCGCATGAAATATTGCTCGCCGCCGTGGCGGGGGGTGTTGATGATCACGATGTGGTCTTTCATGGGGTAGATCCAGCGTCCAGTAACGATTCGTTCGCGCCGGTAGAACCGGTACTCAATGAAGTCGCTCACAATCAGGGTGAGCAGGGTAATCGCCGCCACGAACATCAGCGCAATGGTGCTGAGTCGGCCGACGACCGTTTGTGGGGCGTAGTCACCATAGCCAACGGTGACGACCGTGGTCATGGTCAGCCAGGCGGCCTCGAACAGCGACAGCGGTTCCACCGACCATAGAATCAGTACCTGACAGACCATCAGTCCGCCGAGGATCAGGAACAGCCGTTTCATCCGGCTGCGGATAATACTGGCCATGGGCAAGTGGGCGAGCTGATGTTCCGGGTTCAGGGGCCGACGGTCTCGAAGCATGTATAGTCTGGTCCGGTGAATGGTAGTGTTCGTCTTACGCCCACTGGCGTGCGATTCGCAGGGGCTTTGGCGACAATATAACAGAGAAACAGGGGGTTGCATTATGTCCGAGCCGTGGCAGGGGTTACCCGCCATTCTGGCGGAAGAAGTCGCCGCAAGTTGGCAGGAAAGCTGTCCCGAGGGCTTGCCTGAGTGGCTGGCAAGCGCTGGGGTGACGGCCGAGGACCTGGCCAGGGCGCTGGCCAGCAGCCAGTTCCTGCGCCAGATTCTGACCCGGGACAGCGAGCGGCTGGCCGATGCGGTCAGGCAGCGACCACTGACAGAGCCGACGACCCGCGCGTCGCTGGAGGCGTGCTGGCGCGACTACGTCACTGCCGTGGACAGTGAGCCGGCGCTGCAGGCGGCGTTACGTCGTTTTCGCAAGGAAGTGCAGTTCCGCATCATCTGGCGTGATCTGCTGCGTTGGGCGGACCTGGAAGAGACCATTGCTGCCACCAGTGATTTGGCGGACATCGCTATCCAGGGTGCTCTGGACTGGCTCTACGCCGATGCCTGCGAGGCGTTTGGCACCCCCTACGGCGCCGATCCGGTCACTGGTGAAGAGGCGCCGCAACCGATGGTGGTGCTAGGTATGGGCAAGCTGGGTGGCCGGGAACTCAATGTTTCCTCGGATATTGACCTGATCTTTGCCTTCCCGAGCAGTGGCGAGACCCGGGGAGGTCGGCGCACCCTCGACAACCAGCAGTTTTTTGTCCGTCTGGGACAACGATTGATTCAGGCCCTGGACCAGATTACCGCTGACGGCTTCGTACACCGGGTCGATATGCGGCTGCGTCCGTACGGCCAGAGTGGCGCCCTGGCACTGAGTTTTGCGGCCCTGGAATCTTACTATCAGGATCAGGGCCGGGAGTGGGAGCGCTATGCCATGGTCAAGGCCCGGGTGGTCGCCGGCGACCAGCGTGCCGGGGCGGTACTGATGGCCAGCCTGCGCCCCTTTGTTTACCGCAAGTACATCGATTTCAGCGCATTCGAATCGCTCCGCAACATGAAGGCGATGATCAATCGCGAGGTGCGTCGTAAGGGGCTGGATAACGACATCAAGCTGGGTAGCGGTGGCATTCGCGAGATCGAGTTCGTGGTGCAGGCGTTCCAGCTGATTCGTGGTGGACGTGACCGAGAGCTCCAGCAACGGGAGCTGCAGGCCATCCTGACCCAACTGGAGGCGCTGGAACTGTTGCCCTCTGACGTAGTGGCGGAGTTGCGGGCGGCGTATGTGTTTCTGCGCAATCTGGAGCATGCCCTACAGGGTATCGCCGACAAGCAGACCCAGTTGCTGCCCGACACCGGGATCGATCAGGCCCGGGTGGCGCTGATTCTGGGGTTCGATGACTGGCAGACCTGCCTGGACGAGCTGAACGCACACCGCGAGAAAGTGGCGCGGCATTTCGCCGACATCATCACGCTCGACGAGGACGCTGAAACCACCGAGACTCTCGACGAAGGCTGGGCGTCACTGTGGCTCGGTGAGCTGGATGCGGAGGCGGCCGGGGCCTGGCTGTCCGAGCATGGCTACGAGGCGCCCGAGGCTTCTCTGAAAGTTCTGGAGGAACTGCGGCAGGGGCGCCCGACCCAGACCATGCAGACCCAGGGGCGTCAGCGCCTGAATCAGTTTATGCCGGTGCTGCTGGAGGCGGTGACCCAGGTGGACAATCCGTCGGAGACTCTGGCCAGGGTGATGCAGCTGGTGGAGGCGGTGCTGCGGCGAACGGCTTACCTGGTGCTGTTGCTGGAGAACCCGGGCGCGCGCTGGCAATTGGTAAAGCTGTGCAGCGAGAGCCCCTGGATCGCCCGCCTGCTGGCAGAGACGCCGCTGCTGCTGGATGAGTTGCTGAACGCCGAAAGCCTTTATCACCCGCCGGCCAAGAGCGAGCTGCAGGACGACCTGCGTCAGCAGATGCTGCGGATTCCCTATGAGGATCTGGAAGAGCAGATGGAATCCCTGCGCCACTTCAAGAAGGCCCATGTGCTCAGGGTGGCGGCGTCGGAGCTGCGAGGCACACTGCCGCTGATGAAAGTCAGCGACTACCTGACCTGGATTGCCGAGGTGGTGCTCGATCATGTGGTGGATGTGGCCTTTGCCAATCTGGTCAGTCGCCATGGTTATCCGCAACGGGCGGACGGGAGCGCCTGCGACACCGATTTTGCGGTGGTCGGCTACGGCAAGCTGGGGGGGATCGAGCTGGGCTACACCTCGGACCTGGATCTGGTCTTTATCCACGATGCCGATCCGCAACAGTCGACCGATGGTGATCGTGCCATCGACAACGCGGTGTTCTACACCCGGCTGGGCCAGCGTATCGTGCACATACTCAGTACCCAGACGCCTTCGGGACAGCTCTACGAGGTGGACATGCGGTTGCGGCCCTCTGGCAATTCCGGGCTGCTGGTCAGCACCCTGTCGGCGTTTGATCGTTACCAGCATCAGGACGCCTGGACCTGGGAGCATCAGGCGCTGGCCCGGGCCCGGGGAGTGGCAGGTTGCCCGCGGACCCTGGCGGCGTTTGAGGAGCTGCGTCACGGCATTCTCTGCCAGTCTCGGGATCGCGCCCAACTGCGCCGGGAAGTGGTTGAGATGCGGGAGAAAATGCGGGCGAGCCTGGGCACCCGTACGGTTGCGGGAGAGCCGCCTGCGGTGTTTCACATCAAGCACGACTGGGGCGGGATCGTCGATATTGAGTTTCTGGTTCAGTATCTGGTGCTGGCCTACAGCGCGGATCATCCAGAACTGACCCAGTGGTCCGATAACATTCGCCAGCTGGAGGAACTGGGCCGGGCGGGGGTGCTGCCGGTGGCCGACACTGAGCGACTGCGTGAAGCCTTCATCAACCTGCGCTCCACCATCCACCGTCGCGCTTTGCAGAACCTCAATAGCCAGGTGGATGGCGAGGCGTTTCCCAGCGAACGCCGTTACATCCAGACTCTGTGGCGGCGGATCATGCTGACCTAGACTTTGCCGGGCTTACCATCCGGTAAGCCCATGCCCCGGTTTGGGCTTTCCTGCTAGAATGGCGGCTTTCAAGCAACGGTACGAACCCCAAATTCAGGAAGCATCCCATGACTGATGTAATCAAGGTGCCGGTCTCCTTCGGCGAGGTTCTCGACAAGATCACCATTCTGGAGATCAAGTCCGAGCGCATTGCGGATGAGACCAAGGTCAAGAACGTGCGGCTGGAGCTGGAAGAGCTGAGCCGGACCTGGGACGAAGCGGTTGCTGACCAGGCCGCCATCGCCGAGTTGCGGCAGCAGCTTAAAATGGTGAATGAGCAGCTGTGGGAAATCGAGGATGACATCCGTGACCAGGAGGCGGCCCAGGATTTCGGCGACCGCTTCATCGAACTGGCGCGGGCGGTCTACGTCACCAACGACAAGCGTGCCGCGATCAAGAAAGACATCAACCTGGCTCTGGGCTCGCGGTTTGTGGAAGAAAAGTCCTACCAGGACTACACCGCCCGTAGCTGATCAGCCCTGACAGTGACCGCCGGAGCCAGCTCCGGCGGCACTCCTCTTACGACGCCTCGGGGGCTTTGGCGTAGGGCTTTCCGGGCCCCTGAAAACGCTCTGCCATCCAGCGGTCAAGTGTGGCCGTGACGTCCTCGACGGTGATCAGATCCATTGCCCCTTCATATTCGGTCTTGGTGCCCCAGCGCACCTGCTCCACCGTTTTGCCGCAGTTCTGCTCCAGCGCCTGGGGGTAGCGGTCAACGCACCACGCCAGAGACTGGTAGGGGCCGGAGCGTTGTGGGTTACTGCCTGCGTAGAGTCCAAGCACATCGGTGCCCACCGCGCTGGCGATATGGGCTGGGCCGGTATCCGGCGCAACCAGCAAGTCGGCATGACTGAGCAGCGCCGTCAGTTGCTTCAAGGTGTCCTGGCCGCAGATATTGTGAGGACGTTCTTTCATCGCGGCTGCAATCTGCTCGCACATGGCCTTTTCAAAGGGAGCCGGGCTGCCCACCAAAATCACATTGGCGTTGTGGTGCTGGATGGCGTAATCCGCCAGGGCGGCGTATCGCTCGGCTGACCAGTTTCGGAGAATGTGGCTGGCGCAGGGACTGATCACCAGGTTGACCCGGTCGTGGGCCAGCTGGTCGTGGGCAAAGGCATGATCCTCATCACTGAGGGAGAACGCCCATCTGGGCGGCGCCGGCTGTAACCCCAGAGGCTCCAGGAAGCTCGCCAGGCAGTCGCGTACGTGCTGTTTGGGAGTGGCGGGAATGCGACGGTTGATAAATAAGCTGTGGAGGTCCTTGCTGCGGGCCCTGTCATAACCGATCTTGATGTCCGCCGGGATGCAGGCGGCAACCAGGTTGGCACGAAACGCCACCTGCATGTGCAGCAGGGCGTCGAAACGGCGGCCTTTGAGCTGTTGGCGCAGATCGCTGTAGGCCTGACGCCCCGCCTTCTTGTCGAACACGATAAATTCAACGCCCGGCAGGTCGCCGACCAGACGGGCCTCGATTTTGCCGATGATCCAGGTGATCTGAATGCCCGGGCATTGTTCCTGCAAGCTGAGGACGACGGGAACCACATGGGTCACGTCACCAATGGCGGACAGGCGGAGTATGCAAATGGACTTCATAGACAGTGGGTTCCGTGCTGGCCTGGCCCGCGCTGTGGCGGCGGCCCAGGGTTCGTTGCTAAACTGGGCGCCATTTTAACGCACTCCCGAAAAGGCGTCCCGGACCGTTCGGGCATTTATACCTGTGAGCACCATGACCCGAAACGACTCGTCGCCTGCGCGAGAAATCCAGCTGCCTGATCAGCGCGCGGCGATACTGGCCCGCGCTGACGTGGCGCAGCAGATCACGACCGACTGGTTTGATCCTGATTTCTGGGAAGACCAGGCCCGCCCGGTGAGTACCGGCGGGCGTGGTGGTGCCTGGTTTGTCCATCATGCTGGTGAGGACTGGGTGTTGCGGCATTACCGCCGGGGTGGTTTGCCGGCCAAACTGTCCAGGCGCAGCTATCTGTATTCCTCGCAGCGGCAGGCCCGCTCGTTTGCCGAGTTCCAGTTGCTGATGGCGTTGCAGGTTCGGGGCTTACCGGTTCCTGAGCCGGTGGCCGCGCTCTGCCAGCGGCGCTCCTCCTGGCTCTATCAGGCCGCTATCCTGATTCGGCGTATTCCCGGGGCGGTGCCGCTGCCAGCCAGTCCCCGCTACCGTGAGGAGGCGCTCTGGGCTCAGGTCGGTGCCACGATTCGCCGGTTCCATGATGCTGGCCTGGATCATGTCGATCTCAATGTCGACAACATTTTGGTGTCCGGCGAACGGGTCTACCTGATCGACTTCGATCGCTGCCGCCTGCGACAGAAATCCGGTGGCGGCTGGCAGGCAAACAATATCCGCAGGCTTCGGCGATCCGTCGAGAAGCGATGCCGGGATCTCTCTGAGGAAGATCGGAGAGGGCTCTGGCAGGCTCTGACCGAAGCCTACGCCTCTGACTGTTCATAATTGCAGCTCCTGGCCTGCCATCCGGTGGTCATGGATATCCCGGAGTGACGAGTGCGCGGTGACTGATAAAGGTATGAGTAAGATGCTGTCCAGTGAGCTGTGGCACAATCCTCTGGCACCCCGTTTGCCGCGCTGGTTGGGTTGGCTTTTTGTGGTAGCCGCCTTTGGTTACGCACTGGTTTTGTTTACACCCCTCGAGCGCCCCAAACTGATTGATATTACCTTCCTGGCCATAGGGCTGGTGGGGTTCGTCCGTTACAGCCCGCTGGCCCGTGGAGGCGGGGCACCCTGGTTGCTGGGGCTTGTCACCCTGCAACTGGTCATTACCTGGGCCTTGCTGATGCTGGATTTTCCCGATCTCGCCCGCAGCGGCCCCACGCTTGAGGACTTCCTCGACAAGTTCCTATTCCTGTTCCTGGCACTGGCGCTCGCCGGCCAACGCCGATGGGTGGCGGCGCTGTTGGGGAGCGCCGCGGTGCTGATACTGCTGATGCCCTGGGTACTTGGCAACGGCTGGGCCGACTTTCGCCTCGGCCTGGCGGGAGGCCGTGTCGGTTTTGGTCTGAATCCCATCCGCACGGCCCTCTACTTCTCGGTCGTGATGTTGGGACTGATGGCCTTTGTCAGGCCTCTGGTCGCCTCTCCAACGTTTTCCTGGCTGCGCCTGGGGTTATGGGTTGGGTTGATGGCCTACGCTGCTGTGCTCATCTTGATGACACAAACCCGGGGCGTGCTGCTGGCTCTGGTGCTGATGCTGGCGGCTATGGCCGTTCTGACCCTGCGGAGTCTGCCTCGCTTGCGGCGATTGCCTCTCCGCTACTGGCTGGGTGGGCTGTGTCTGCTGGTTGCGATTGGGGTGGTGGTGGTCCAGTCCGGGCTGCTGGGTAGCAACGTTCAGCGGTTTCAGTCGGAAGCGGGCGTGATTGATGCAGTTACCTCCGGCGATGAGGGGCTCGAGATACCGAACAGCAGTTGGGGATTGCGGGTCCAGTTCTGGCAGCTGGGGATAGAGCGCATAGCCGAACGGCCAGTGGCCGGCTGGGGCTATCGCTCGGCCCGTTACTTTCTGGAGCAGGCGGCTCAGGAGTCACCACAATTCCGCGGCTATCGGCAGCTTCACAACTCTTACCTTGAGGCTGGTATCAGCTACGGCGTGGGTGGCATGCTGCTTCTCGTCGGCCTGTTCGGCTGGGTGCTCTGGCGTTGCCGCGTGGCCTATCATGGCGGCGGCATGGAGATTGGTTTCTATCTGTTCTCGGTGACCAGTATTGGGTTCGTCATGTGCTGTTCACTGGTCTATGGCCTGCTGTTCAGTGACGACCATGGCCTGAACCTTTACACCCTGGTGATGGGGTGTGCGTTGTCCATGTCCTATGCCGGGAAGAGGAGGGCTAATGACGCCGGGGAAGCAGCTGCTGATAGCCCTTGAGTCGGCACATCAGGGCGCCCCATTTCCGCTTCAGTCGCTGCAGGCGATGGGCCAGCCAGTTCAGGAACGACGGTTTTCGGACTGAACCGGCGGTGTTGAACAGTGCCCGCTCCTGCTCCAGATGGCTGTTGTCCAGATCTTCCGGGTGCGCTAACAGGTTGGCGAAGTAAATGTCGATGTTGGTGTGGCGAAAGAAGCTGCCCCAAGCATCCGCCAGTTTCAGGTGTTCGGCGTGGGCGTCCAGAATACGGCGGGCGCTCGACCGGGTCACCGCGTAGCAGCAGGTCCGGAAGACGTAAGCATGGGAATAGCGGGCAAGGCGGAACAGCCCCGGCGTTTCCGTGGCTTTGCCGAACAGAAATTTGCGCGCTGGCATGCCCTCCTGGCCACCGCAGATCAGCACACCGTTCTCCGGCAGCTCAGGCAACAGTGCGAGAGTGGCGTTGAGGTCTTCATCGGTGCCAATAATGTCATCCTCAACAATCAGGGCTGCGCGGGCGCCTGAATCGAGGAACTGCTCAAGGGCCTGAATGTGGCTCAATGAACAACCGACCTCCCCTGGCAGCATCAGCCGATGCCCCTGTTTCATGGCCCCGAACGCCAGCCTGAAGAACTCCCTTGCGGGCAGCTCTCGACCATCGACGGCACTGATGCGCCGGAACTGTTGGTGGTGGCTGGGCAGCATTGTCGCCAGCTGCTCTCGGCGCTGATGATCCTTGTCCAGTGATACCAGATAGATAGGCAGGGCGTTGGGCATGGTCCTGGGGCTCGTGTGCTGGATCTCAGGCATCGCGGGTCCGTTGGTGCATTCAGTGCTTACAGGGTAGCGTCGTCATACTGCAGGGCCTGGAAGTCGCGCTGGTAGAACTCGCGGACGGCCTGACGGACCTCCGGGTTCTGGTAGTAATCCGATACCGTGCGGGATCTCTGGCTGGGGTTCTTCTGCTCCAGGGTGGCGGAAACGCCAGCGATGGCAGCCAGGTATGAAAAGTCTTTATCGAGGTTCTCATAGCGGCCGACAAAGTCCACCGCCAGGCTGCTGCCGATGTACAGAAAATCGGTCTGACGGCGGAAATGCACGTGGTTCTGCACCGCAGGGTCGTGGCGTAGCCCATTCAGCACGAAGTCATCGAAATCGGAGAACCTGTCCATTGTGCGCTGCTTGAACATCAGGTCGTAGGAGTTGTTGCCGCCCCGACACAGGTACTCGTAGGCAGACACCAGGCGATCGTAGGGGTTGCGTACGAACGTAAACCGGTACTTGGAATAGAAGTGGGCGCCACCGAAGATCTGGAGATACTTTTTCGCCGTGGTATGGCCCATGCCGGCAGAGCGGCCAAACAGGGACGCTATGACAGCCGTGCCGGCCGCTTTGGGCACGTGTACGAACAGCATATCGCGTTCGTTGAACGGCTGGTTTCGGAACGAGTTCCGCAAGCGGCGGTGATAGCGGTATCTCAGCCAGTGCTTCAGTTGCAGTTTCAATTTCAGTATTCGATCAGTCATGTCTGGGTCCTTTCCCGGCACGGCGAGTGTCAGAGGAATCCGCTCAGCTGTTTGATCTGAGGTCTGAAACGCCGCTGCAAAGCCCATAAAAACTGCCGTCTGCGGCCCCTTTGTGACCCGGGCGTAATGTGACATAGCCGTCGGTTGATGGCGATGGCTTCATCGTAGTAGCCGGCGGCCCAGAGTCGTTTTGCCACCCGGCCCATGAAGCGTTCGGCCAGGACCGGATGCTTATCCAGAAAGGTCTGATGGCGTTGGAGCACGGTGAGATCGGACTCGGCTCCAACCCTGCGATGGCCTTCGTTACTGAGGCGGGAGCCATCATGAATCCGGAAGAACAGGTTGGCCGAGGGGCAAGGGAATCCCACAACGCCCGCTGCCAGCAAGCGGAACATCAGATCCCGGTCCTCGGTCATGGTAAGTTGCTCATCAAAACCACCGGCTGCCAGGAATGCCTCCCGGTTGAAGGCCATGCCTGAACAGGTGACGTCCATCAGGCTGGCCCAGTCCTGAGGAGAGGGTGGGTGATCTGTTGGCACTGCTGGCAGAAGGACCGGAACCCGTTTGCCTTTGCGTTCGAACACCTTGGTTTTGCCTGACCAGATAAAGGCGGTCGGCTTGCAGGCACCCTCGAGGAAGGCCGTTATATGCTCCAGAAAATCGTCAGCCAGCCAGTCATCGTCATCCAGAAATACTAGCCAGTCGCTGCGGGCGGCCCGGGCACCGGCATTGCGGGCCGCTGAAACCCCCAGGCTGTTTTCGTGGCGAACATGTCGGAAGCGCTCGCTGCCGGGGAGCCGGTCCGCCACGGCAACATCACTGCCATCGTCCACGATCACCACCTCGGCAGCCGCCCGGGTCTGGGCAAGGATAGAGTCCAGAGCCTGCTTCAGGTACTGATCCCGATTCTTGGTGGTGACAATGACGGAAAACTGGTGGGGGCGCTGCTGCGACATGCGACGGTTCAACGGTTGAGGGATCGGGAGGTGAGCAACGTGACGGCGACTGCCCAGCCGCGCTCAAATCAATGAGGCGCAATTATACCGCCTTCCCCCAGTCGGAGACAGGGCGATATGGACTGAGAATTGCTCTGCTGATGCGGAATCGGTTACGGCTTGGTAACGTCGGTCATGCTCAGTAAACGGGTGTGTGCGCGCCTGACGTATCGGCGTTGGAGGCGGTGAAAGCGCCAGAGGATGAAGGCTTGCGCCAGCTGGGAATGGGAGCTCTGCTGCCAGTATGCGGCAAGCAGGGAGGCCATCTGCGCGCTGCTGAGACCAAAGTGGTACTGCAACAAAGCAAACTCCTTGCCGATACTTGTCCAGTACAGGGCATTGGCGGAGCGGTAATGACGGGCGCGGCCGAAGTCGATGAACCACAGGGTCTGATAGGTATTTTCCTCCAGCAGAAAATTGTCCGGGCTGGCGTCCTGGGTGATGATGCCGCGCCGGTGAAAGCTGGCAAGCAGGTGACCGATCTTTTCCAGCAATGGCTGATTGATGTCCGTGATTGGTGATCCCGGCACCATGCTACGGGCGTACAGAATCGACTGCTTGCCCCAGTGATTGCGGAACTGGATGAAGCCGCTGGTGTTTGGCACGGGGAGCCCCGCCAGCTCCCGCAGAGCGCCATCTTCGCGTTGCCAGACCCGTCGCATATCGTTGCGGCCCGGGGCATTGGCGTACCGTTTGAGGATAAAGCCATTCGGAGTGCGGAATACCTCCCGCAATGTCCTGTAGACCCAGCGTCGCTTGATCAGCTCGACATCTTCAATCTGGCCTGGATGGTCGATTGCCCCTATGTCGGACAGGAATCGAATCTCCTCAGGCGACCAGTCCGGTGGACTGGGCTGGAGGTCGTTCACAGCGCTCTCTCTCGTAGTTTGGTAGCGTCTTTATATTGTCATTTCCCGCCAATTCAAGACTCAGGCGGTAAAACGTCCAAGTAAGCCATGATGGTGTTATCGACAAAGCATCGCGCTGAGAAGTTCTGATCCAGCCGGGTTCGGGCGTTGCGGCCCAATTGTCGTCTCAGGGCCGGGTCGGCGGCGAGCCGATCCCAGGCCCGGGCCAGCGGTTCAGCTTGGTTGGCGGGAACGGCGAGGGCGGATGAGCCGTGTTCCACCAGTTCGGTCGGTCCGGGAATATCCGTGATGATGATCGGCAGTGAGAGGGCCATGGCTTCCTTGACGGAGCGGGGCAGGCCCTCCTGGAGCGATGGCTGGACATACAGATCGGCCTGGGCCAGCCATTGGACGGCGTCGATCTGCTCTCCCATCAGGTAAATGCGCTCCCGGTTTGGCCCCTGCTTGGCAAGATTGGCGGCCTCTTGACTGAAGTTGCCCAGCACCACCAGCACGCTGTTCAGGTCGGACACTTGGTGAAAAGCCTGGATCAGAACCTCCAGCCCTTTATGGGGACGGCCCTTGCTGTTGCCCATAAACAGCCCCACAAAGTGCTGTTTGGGGTCGACCGGAAAGGCGTCTGGCAGCGGTGCCCGGGGATCGACCCAATTGGCGTCAAAGCCCTTGTAGTTGAGCCGCAGTCGGGATTCTTCTACCACCGTTTTCATGTAATCGTATACCGACCGGCTGACACACAGAATCAGCTTGACCTTCGGATGCAGAATGCCCAGCCAGTAGGTGGGATCGCTCTTGCGAATCCGTGCACTGGTGCCGCGGTAGCCAATCAGACGCACGCCGGTGAAGTAACTCGCCCAGATCGCATTGGCCAGCGAGGTGGAATCGGTGGCATGGATCAGGTTGATGTTATGTTGGCGAATGATGCCACGGATCTGCCGGATGAAGAGCGGGTCAAGTTTGCCGCGCCTTCGCCGCGGCTCGATGAGCAGGTCCTGCTCTTGCAGGAACTGACGCTGATGATCGCCTTGTGGCTGACAGATAACCTTCAGGGTCAGACCGAGCTCGTGGAGACGGCGAATCAAATCAAACTCGGCTGCATCGAGCCTCGTTTTGATGAACAGTAGACGTAGATGGCCCAGCTGAGGGGACGGCATCATGGTGTTGTTGCTCCCTCCGCCGGGTCGGCAAGCATGCGATCAACGATAACTGATGGCTGGAAGTCCGCCAGCCAGCTTGGTTTTACCTCAATAGGCAGTTGTGCCAGGGTTTTCCGGATCAGATCCGCGAGGGCGTCGGCATTCATCGGGCAGAGATAGGCTTCAAGGTCGCCCTTGAAGACATCGCGAATCCCGCCCGGACAGTCGACGGAAATGACCGGTGTACCGCAGGCCAATGCCTCGGTGAGCACAATGCCCAGTCCTTCAAACTCAGACGACAGCACAAACAGGTCGGCGCGGGCCATCCAGGCGTAGGGATTGGTCTGCTGGCCGGCGAACAGCACCCGGTCGGCAATGCCCAGGCTCTGTGCCTGTTGTTCCAGCGCCTGGCGACAGGGACCTTCACCGACAATCACCAGTTTATGCGCCGGCAGGGCTTTGGCGTAGGCCTCCAGCAGTCGTGAATGGCCCTTCTGGGGCACCAGGCGTGCGACGTTGAGGATAAAGGGCCCGTCGGGTATGGCCGGCAACGGCTCTGAGGCTCGCTGGCGAATCTGCTGTTCCGGACAGGGGTTGGTAATAACCCGTAGGCTCAGGGGCTCGATCCCACCCTGGCTGAAGGCGGCTTCAGCGGAGGCTTTGACCCCGGACGACACGCACACCAGGTGACGTTGATCAAACACCAGCTTCCATTCCAGCCGTTTTTGCCAGGCCGGACGGTCGTGGTGAATCACGTTCTCGAGCACGTAGATGTTGCGTGGGTCCCGGAACGACCAGAAATACTTGAAGGTACCCAGGCCACGGAAAACGATCCGGTCGAATCGACCGTGCTGCTTTTCCAGTTGGCGGATACGACGTTTCAGCAGCCAGCCGGTAAGCCAGCCGGTCCAGATGAAGTGGGACTTGGGGAGCAGGACGCCGAGCAGCAGCCGTGAAAGTAGGAACACCGGGGTGCCGATTACCGATTTCAGCAGGGCCTGGAACTGGTCAAACTGGTGCAGCTGTACTTCAGGGGTTGAAGGTACGAGGTCCCTCGGCCGTCGACGGCAGGTGATCAGGTGGCTGTCGTGGCCGGCGTCGGCGAACGCGTCCGCCAGGTTGACAGCTACCCGTTCCATACCGCCCATCTTGAGGCTGTGAATGATGACCAGGGTTCGCATGGTGGACTATTGGCCCTTGGGTTGTTCGTTGGTGCCCGCGGCCGGTGGTTCGATACCGTGTTGCGCCCAGGTGATGCGTTGCTGTTTCACCGCCTTGCGGATGGCGCGATTACGGGCCCAGATCTCAGGCTTGGAGTAACCACGGGCGTGATCCAGGTGCAGGCATACTGTGCTGTAGCGGATCTGGATGGATTTGTGGCCGTAGTTCCACAGCCGCTCTCCCAGTTCCCGATCCAGACCACCGTACTGCATGTCTTCATTGAAACCATTCACTGCTCGCAGGTCTTCGGTCCAGGTGGAGCTGTTCATGCCGTTCCAGCTCGCCGCTGCCGGTGTCACCCAGTTCATGAAGTCCCGAAATCGCTGGGAGTCGGCCAGTTTCCAGAGCTTGTGGTTCTTGGGTTGGCCGTGTTGCACCAGCCAGTCGGCACGGAATATTTCACCAGAGCGGATGTGATCTTCCCCGATCAACTCCGAGACCGGCATGGTGAGCTTGATATAACCGCCTGACAGGAAATGACCTGGCCGGGCGAGACGCACATGGGTCGCGATGAAGTCCGGTTCAGGAATGCAGTCACCGTCGGTGAAGATCAAATAGTCACAGTCGGTCTCACGAATGGCCTTGTTGAGGATCTGGCATTTGCGAAAGCCCTGGTCCTCGTGCCAGACATGGTCGATGGTCAGACGGCCCCTGGTTCGGAAGGTCTCGATCACCTGGCGGGTGTCGTCGGTGGAGCCGTCGTCGGCGATGATCACCCGGAAATCCGGGGTGGACTGGACCTCATAGCCCATCAGGACCTTGCTGAGCCAGAGCGGGGAATTGTAGGTGGTGATCACCACACCGGGATTTTGCGGGTGCATGGTTTCTGCCTGACAGTGAATTGCGGGGCGCCGAACAGGGCGCCAGGCGGATTATACAGGGTTACGGTGCCTCGTGTGTGGGCCGCTTCTTACCGGCTTGAGGAGCCGGCTGTCAGCAAACCTTGTGGGGCCGGTATGGATTGACCTCGCCGCTAGGACGGTGACGTAGCCGTTTGTATTCCCACTGGTACTGCTCCGGTACCCGGCGCACTGACTGCTCGATTGAACGGTTCAGGGCGGTGGTGGCCATGACCGGGTCGGCATCGGCCAGCCCGGCTTCAACGTCACGGATGACCAGCCGGAAGCCACGGCCGTCCGGCAAGCGTTCGGCGTAGGTCAGCAGGGCGCGGGCCCCGGTCTTTTGCATCAGCTTGCTGACCAGGGTCATGGTCCGCACCTCAACGCCGAAGAAGGGCGCCATGGCACGACCCTGGCCACGGGGTGACTGATCCGGCAGGATGCCGGCGATGCCCCCTTGACGCAGCAGTGCGGTCATCCGGGCAAGGCCGCGACGATCGCCCCGCACCAGTTCCGAGCCCAGGCGTCCCCGGACCTGAATCATGTAGTCCTCGAATTCCGGCAGGTGTGGCGGGCTGTACAGTGCCGCCATCTGGTAACGGGACGAGAAGTACAGGCCCGCCAGCTCCCAGTTGCCCAGGTGTGGTGCCAGAAGGATCAGCCCCTCACCGTTGGCCTGGGCGTCAGCCAACAGATGTTCACCTTCAATCTCGGTGATCAGCGACAGACAGCGTTCCACTGGCCATTCCCACATCAGCGGAATTTCCATCAGCGTGGCGCCGGTCTGCTGCAGACTGACGCGGCCCAGCGCCTGGCGCTCCTGGTCACTAAGCTCGGGCAGGCACATGGCCAGATTGATCTCGGTGACACGGCGGGATTCCGTGCGGCACACCCAGCCCAGCCAACCCAGGGTCATGCCAATCCGCTGTGCCAGGCGCAGCGGCAGCTTACCGGCGAGTTTCAGTAGCGTAATGAGCAATGAGGTTTTGGTGATGGCCACGGTGGCGAGAATCCCGGTTTGCAAGGAAACAGTAGCCGGGCAAGCTACCACTTACGCAGGGGCCCGGCAAGCGTGTCTGGGCCAGGACTGGGCGGCGAACTGACCGAACCGGACATGAGTGTCTCGTCTGGTTAATTCGTTAACTTACTGCTTGTCTCAGAGTCCTCAGAGGCAAGCCCTTCGGGAGCCACTGACAACCCGAACAGCGTCGTTGTACTGTCTCGATTTGGAGCCACCAAACCGTCACCAGTACGCCTAGCTCTTCGGGTTGTCAGTGGCTCAGTAAGTCAATGAATTAACCAGACGGGACACTAGCTGTTTTCAGCGTCCTGCCAGCGAGTCGGGCGACCGGCCAGTTCCCACTGGATGCGGCGGTGAAACCGCTGAAGTTTGCGTTCCAGATAGCGTTGACGCAGTGCCGGTATCGTTGCCAGATGGTGTTGCAGTGTGGGTGCACCGAGGCCATCCACCAGCAGCAGCTCCTGGCGGCCGCTGCGATCGGTCACCACCAGATTGTGAGGCAACAGGTTGCGGGTCAGGATGCCGTAGCGCATTAACCATTGCTGGAAGCGGTCGCAGGCCTCGATCAGCGTCGGTTGCCACTGGCCCTGGGCCAACAGGGTTTCGAGGGTTGGTGCCGGCTGGCCGTCAGCGGTTCTCACCAGTTCGCTGGCGTTAGCCGGCCCCAGGCTGGTGTCGACGGTGCCGTCGAAGCGGGGCAGGTGCTGCCAGACCGTGGATGCCTGGCCTACGCTCAGAAGGTGGCGAATGGCCGGCTGTTGATGGGCCCTGATTTCCTGGCGGTTGTCATCCAGGCGGCTTCGTCCCAGCAGTTTTTTTGCCAGCGGCTGACGCTGGAAGCGCCGTTCAATGTTGGCCGGGATCAGCACCTTGAGGCAGATATCCGGCTGGTCGGGATGTTGGTAGCAGTGGCGGTTGTAGCCGGCGGCAAAGGGCGTGTGCCCGGTCAGATCGATCATGGTGTTGGTGCGTGAGCTCGGTGGTGTGCTGGGACAGAGATGGTACCCTATCACGTCGGCGACTCCGGTGATGATTGTGCCGGTTTCCACGTCCGGGAATCAGGCATCCCTGCCGCAAGCCGGAGCTTTGCCGACGCTCCCGGTGGTGGTTGGACAAGGTGATGGCCTGATGGGGGATAGGATGGGGTGATAGATAGGAGCACAGTACCCAATGACACGACGCTGCATTGCCTACGGAGACTGCAATACCGAAGGTCTGCGGGAGGCGCCGCTGGCGCTGTGGCCGGAACGGGTTGCCATAGGCCTTGGCCTCACCCTGACCAATTGCGGCCACACCATGAGCACCACCCGGGAGCTGGGCCGGTACGCCATCAGCCACCCTCCACAGGGCTGCGATCTGGCTATGGTGCAGTACGGTCTGGTGGATTCCTGGCTGACCTTCCGGGGTGCTCCCTACGTGTTGTACTACCCGGATAACCCGCTGCGCAAGCTCGCCCGCAAGCTGGTCAAGAAGCTCAAGAAGCGGGCGCGTCAGTGGCACTGGCATGAGCGTCTGGGCGCGGTCGAGCAGGTGCCTGAGGCGGAGTATCGCCAGCGCCTGGAAGCGCTGGTGCAATCTGCACCGCAGACCCCGTTTGTGCTGGTCGACACCGCTCCCAATATGGACCTGCCCCGGAACCCCAGAATCCAGCGTTACAACGCCATTCTTGCGGAGGTGGCGGCCAGTTATGACCACGTGGTTTATGTGGCCACCTACGATCTCCTCTGGCAACAGCGGCAACAGGCGTTGATGGCGGATGGCACCCATCTGACAGCTATTGGTCATCAACTGGTGGCCGAGCAGGTGCTGGCGTCGCTGGCAACCGCGCAAACGTTTCCCGGTTCAAGCGCTTAACCACTGCCCTGTTTGAAGCTGCTCACCCGTTCAATGCCGCTTGCCGGTTCCAGCCGGTTCGAACGAGTGCTACGAAGTTTTAGGCGGTTCCCTCCAGCTCAAACAAGCAGCTCAAACAAGCATCTCGAAATAGTAGCGCTCGGTCTCGCGGACCATGGCCTCCAGGGTGAAGGTCTGACGAGACTGCCGCATGCTTTGCTGTTGGTGCTGTCGCAAGCCTTGCCGGTGCTGCCAGTGGTGCTGGAGCAGGGCAGCCAGCTCATCGGTGGTGGTGCCCGTGCTAAGGGCGTCGGTAGGCAATAGCGCCGGTGCGATCCCGACCGGCGTCGACAGCACCGGGCAGCCCGCCATCAACGCCTCGGCGATGACGTAGCCAAAGCCTTCCCGGGAGGAGCTCACCACACAGGCATCCGCTGCCCGATACCAGGGGCTCAGGTTGTGTTCCCGACCCGGCAGCAGGACCCGTGACGTCATACCGAGGGTTGTTATCAGGCGTTCCAGGACGGGGCGCTGCGAGCCCTCGCCAAGGATCACCAGTAAGCCCGGTGCGCCCTGTCGTGTCAGCTGCGCCCAGGCCTGAATCAGCCGGTCAAACTGTTTGACCGGTTCCAGCCGCCCTGCCGCAAGCAGCAGTGGACGGGTGGCGGGAATGGCAAGACCGGGAGGGCCCGGCGGTGGGTTGGGCAGGCCGTTGTAGATGCGCCGGACCCGGTTCTCGGGCAGGGCCCGAGCGAGTGCATCGTTGACGGCAATCACGCCGTCGAGATTCTGGAAGGCGCTCATCGACGACTTGTGACCATGCACCGTGCCGATCAGCCGTGGGTGGGGGACATTCCCGGGCCACAATCGCAGGCCATGGCGGCACAGTTGGGCGGCCTTGTTGCCCTGGGCATGGCAAATCTGGGGTTGTAGGGTCAGTAACCGCTTTCGCAGCAACCACCACAGTCGCGGGTGGCGACGTCCCAGCTGGGTCGGGACTGGCAGGAACTCGGCGACCGTCTGAAACTCCGCACGGTAGTCCGGGTGGGCCAGCACGGTGACCCGATGTCCACGTTGGCTCAGACCGGCACACAGGTCCGCGGTGTGCTGCTCCATGCCGCCCCAGGTGGTGCCGGGGGTAGCGACGACCTGGGCAATCTGCAGTGGGCTGGCCATGGTCAGCGACCGCGCTGGCTTGCCAGCAGTTGCTGATAGATAGCGATTGTGGTCGAGGTTTGCGCCGATAGTCGAAACCGTTCCGGAAGCTGGATGCTGTGGGACGTCCGTTGTGTCAGCTCCATAGCCCGCTCGGCAAAACTGCGCAGGTCGTCCGGTGGTACCAGGCCGTCTGGGAAGCAGGCTTTCAGGGTTTCCGCTGCGCCGCCGCGATCAAAGGCGACCACCGGCGTACCGGCGGCCAGCGCTTCGGTGACCGTGCGGCCGAAGGGCTCCGGTTTGGTGGACATGTGACAGACCAGGGTGGCAATGCGATAGAGCTCGGCAATATCGGAGCGCTGCCCCAGGAAACTGATGTCACTGTCCAGCCCGAGCTCAGTGCAGTGGGTTTCCAGTTCCCGCATAAACCGTTGCTTGCCGGCCTCCGGGCCGCCCACGATAACGCCGTGGAAACGGCTGTCCCGGCGCACCAGGTCAGCGATGACATCGAGGAACAGCAGCTGGCCTTTCCAGCGGGAGATCCGCCCTGGCATCAAAATCAGCTGTTTACCCACCAGGTGAGGGTAGGTCTGGAAGAAGCGTTGTTGCCATTGTGGGTCAGGTGTTGGCCCGCTGAACGCATCCACATCGACTCCGCGCTGGATCACCGTCAGTTTGGCCGGGTCCACCGGGTAGTGGTTTAGGACGTAGTCCCGCACGCACTCGGACACCGCAATGATGTGGTCGGCCTTGGCCATGATGGCGGAATAGGGGTTGATCGAGTACATGCCGTGAAAGGTCGACACCAGTGCCGGACGCTGGTCGGCAGGCAGGCCTTTCCAGGCCAGCCGGACGATCCAGGCCGGCATTCGGGAACGGACGTGGACAATGTCCGGCTGCAGCTCTTTCAGCAATTGGCGTACTGGCCGGATCTGACCGAAAGAGGCCAGTGACTTGCGATGTACCGGCATGGTGATGTGCCGGGAACCCTGGCGATGCAGCAGCTCCACCAGCGGACCGCCGGCGGACAGCACGAGGGATTCGTGCCCCTGGCGCACCAGCTCGGCAGCGAACTCCACGGTACCCCGTTCCACGCCGCCACTTTCCAGTGCCGGCAATACCTGCAGAACTCTCATAGTTGACTCCCGAGAACCTCCTGGATCAGCCAGCGTGCGGCGCGATCGGCTTCCCACAGGGGCGGTGGGCGCCGGGGGGAAGATGACATCAGCGTTGCCTGCTGGTCCCAGAGCGTAACATAACCATCTGTCACCAGGGCACCGAGGCCGGCTGCCAGGCGGCTGCCCGGCTTTGCCGTCAAGGAGAACAGCCCGGTTGGCACCCCCGCGGTCAAGGCTTCGAACACCATGGAGTTGCTGTCCGGGGTGACCCAGACCGCCCGCGAACGGGCCAGTTGTTGAGGCACCCAGTCAGCATCTGTCTGTTGGTGGTCGACCCAGGTGATGTGAACGCCTTCCAGCGCGTTCAGGGCATGGCTCAGTGGTGCCGGGGTACGACGGGAGTTGGCCAGGGTCCAGCGCCAGTCCGGGTAACGCTGTATTAGGGTGCGGACCTGGTCGAGAATGGTGTCGCTGTCCCACACAAAGTGTTTCGATGGGCCGCCAATCAACAGCAGCGCTTCGGGTTTGCCGGTAAGCTGGCCCAGGGGGGTTATGGCGTTGAGCGCGCCAAGGGTGGTGAATACCCGTTTACTGGCGGGTACCCGGTCGTGCTGGGGCAGGATCATGGCGTCGACCCAGCGTCGTGGGAACGCCGGCTTCATCAGCACCACCGTGCGGCATCCCGGTTGTCGCCGCAGCGCCAGCAGCAGGCGGTGGGTACCGGAGCCCGCCGCCAGGATCAGGTGCGGGCTGGGGGCGTCAATGTCCGGAGCCCGTGCTCTCAGGGCCTGCCAGAAACTCACTGCGATCTCGGGAGTCGACAGCCAGTAGAGGCTCGCGCCCAGCAACACCTGCAGTCGGCTGGCCAGTCCCCGCAGCTGATTGCGGTGGCCGGGTTTGCCGTCGGTCAGCAGCCAGACCACCGGCGTTTTGGCGGTGGCTGCGGTGGTCATTGTGCGGTTTCCCGGTACAGGTCGGGGTCATTCGGCGATGGCCGGGTCTTGAAGCGGCGATGCATCCACAGGTACTGGTCCGGAAAACGCCGGATTTCCCGCTCAATGGTGAGGTTGGCGAGGGAGGCGTCGGCGAGGTCGTCACCGGACGGGAAGTTCGCCAGCGGTGGATGAAAATAGATGTCGTAACCGACCTCACTGTCGCGCCGAAAGTGGCTGAAAGGCAGCACGGTGCAGCCACTGCGTTCGGCAATGCGGGACGTGGCGGTGATGGTGCCGGCGGGGACGTCAAAAAACGGTGCAAACACTATGCCCTTGCGACCATAGTCCTGATCTGTGGCGTACCAGACAATGCGATTTTGCTTCAGCCGTTTCAGCAGTCCCCGCAGGTCCTTGGCGCCGAGAGCAACGCCGTAGCGGCGCTCCCGGGCCCGGGTCATCACCGCGTTCATCAGTGGGTTGTTGTGGTCCCGCTGCATGACGTCGGCATCGATGAACAGCGACACCAGACTGCCGCCAAGATCGAGCGTGCTGTAGTGGCCGCCCAGTAGCAGGATTCCCTGGCCCCGGGCCAGCGCGGTCTCAACGTGTTCCAGGCCGTGGACCCGGGTGATGGCGCGGAAGCGTTCCGGATTGCGGAACCAGGCCAAGCCAATCTCCATGATGCCAATGCCGTTTGAATGGAAGCTCTTCCTTACCAGCGCTTGCTGCTGCTCCGCCGACAGCTCCGGAAAACACAGGCGAATGTTGGTTTCAGTGATGTGGCGACGACGGGGAAGCAGCCGATAGGCGATTTCGCCCAGCGCCCTGCCCAGTTGCCACTGCCAACTGATGGGCAGCTGTGCCGCCAGCCAGATCAGTCCCACGAGTGCCCAGGTGGGCCACCAGCGAGGTGACAGGTAGTGGCTGTAACGGGTGTCGCGGATTTTCTTTTGGCGTCTGGCTGTCATAGTTCGGCTCATAACAGGGTTGGCCGGAATTCTAACAGGGTCGCCGTTATTGGCTACAGTCAAACGCTTCTCGAGTGATGTGAGGCAAGTCCGGTTCTTTATGATGGACCGGGGCAGGGCGGGTCACAGCCCGGCCATTCCGGTAGAATGCCCGGGCTGTGAACGCCCATTTTGCCGGTTATCGTCCAGGCTGGCCTTTCAGGACAGGATCAACATGCTGCACTTTTTCTACTCCCTGGTTTTTCGCCTGGCCCTGCCATTTGTGCTGGTGAGGCTGTGGTGGAGTGGGCGTGACAACCCCAAGATCCGGCAGCACTGGTTGCAGCGGGTTGGCCTGGTGCAGCGGTTCCGGGAGCCGGTGATCTGGGTTCATGCGGTGTCTGTCGGCGAAACAATCGCTGCGGCGCCGTTGGTGAAGACGCTGTTACGGCGTAATCCCGATGCCACCATCCTGATGACGGCAATGACGGTCACCGGCCTTGAGCGGGCCCAGGCCATCTTCGGCGACCAGGTCAAGTACGCCTATTCCCCCTACGACACGCCAGGTTCGGTGCGACGTTTTGTCGACCGCATCAATCCCCGCGCGCTGGTGATCATGGAAACCGAGCTGTGGCCCAACATGATTGCCCTGACCCGTCGGCGGCAAGTGCCGATTTTCCTGATCAATGCCCGCCTGTCGGAGCGTTCGGCCAGGGGCTACGCCAAGATCGGCTCGCTGGTGACGCCACTGTTGGCCAGCATCCGCTGGATCGCGGCCCAGGCGCAGGACGATGCGGACCGGTTCCTGCGCATCGGCGCCAAGCCGGAAACGGTGTCGGTCACCGGCAGCATCAAGTTTGATGTTGATATTACCGATGTGGTTCGACAACAGGCCCGAGCCCTGCGAACCCGGCTCGGTGAGGATCGGCCGATGTGGATTGCCGCCAGCACCCACGATGGCGAGGATCAGCAGATCCTGGCCGCACATCAGCGGTTGTTGGAGGACGTTCCCAAGGCGCTGCTGGTGATTGTGCCCCGCCATCCCGAGCGTTTTGAGTCGGTTGCCCGACTGATCCAGAGCCAGAGGCTGACGCTGGCGCGCCGTTCCAGGAACGATGACGGCTCGGGTGTCCAGGTTTACCTCGGTGACACCATGGGGGAACTGCTGATGCTGTATGGTGCGGCTGATCTGGCTTTCGTGGGCGGATCGCTGATCGAACGGGGTGGGCATAATCCGCTGGAGCCGGCTGCCTGGGGCATCCCGGTTTTGTCCGGGCCCCATGTGTTCAACTTCGAGACGATTTATGGCCATCTGCAACAGGGTGCAGGATTGTCTGTAGTGGCAGACAGCGAGGCTTTGCACCAGCGGTTGGCCGAATTTATTCGGGAGCCGGCGACCGCACAGCTGGCGGGCCGCAATGCGCTGGCGGTGGTGGATGCGAACCGAGGGGCGTTGAACCGGGTGGTGGATGGCATTATCAGCCGCGCCCAAGAGGAGGGTGCCGGGGCGGCCTGAGCAGCGTGCGAATGGCGTGGGATGCGTTGACGATGGCTGGGCTTCGTAAAAAAACAGAAAAGGGATGCCCGAGAGCATCCCTTTTTGTTGAGCAGAGCTTACTGTTTTCGGGTAGAGCTTACTGCGCCATCGGGTCGTGGGTTTTGTCGTCGTTGGCGAGTGCCTCAATGCCGGGTGCAGTGGCACTGAGCCAGTTATTGAGGTCCATCAGATCCTGTGGGCTCAGAGTGCCGGCGGCCTGCTTGAGGCTCAGGGAGTTGATGACGTAGTCGTAGCGAGCGTTGGCATAGTCACGCAGGGCTACGTAGTAGGCGCGCTCGGCATCTAGTACCTCGACGATGTTACGGGTGCCGACCTCGTAACCGGCCCGGGTCGCGTCCAGGGCACTGCGGCGGGAGACAATGCTCTGCTCCAGCGCAGCGGCGGACTCGATGTTGGTGTTGACGGTACGGAACAGGCTGCGGGTATTCACCCGTACATCCCGCCGCACCGTTTCCAGGCTTTGCTGGGCAACGTCCACCAGCGAGCGTTGCTGACGCACGCCAGCCTCGGTGCCACCGCCCATGTACAGGGGGACGTTCACGGTCAGGCTGATGGATGACTCGGTGGTGGAGCCGTCACGCTGGGGTGTCATGGCGCCGTCCACATCGGCATCGCCATAGGCCGCTTCCAGGTTGACCGTCGGGTAGTGGCCGGCTTTGGCGGTTTTCAGCGTTGACTCGCTGGCATCAAGGTCGTACTGGGCTGACTGGATGCGCCAGTTCTGCTCCAGTGCGGTGCTTTCCCAGTCGGAGGGGTTGCCTGGCTGCGGCCGATTCAGCGGAAAGGTCTGTTCCAGATTCTCCAGGTCTTCGGTGAATTCACCGGTGAGACGGGCCAGTTGCTCACGGGCAATGTCGACGTTGCTCTCAGCGGCGATGCGGGTGCTCTTGGCGGTGTCGTAGCTGGCGCGGGCTTCATAGACTTCGGTGATGGCAATCAGGCCAACATCGAAGCGTTCCTGGGCTTGCTCGTACTGGCGCTGGATGGCGGTTTCGGCGGCCCGGGTTGTGGTCAGGTTGTCGGTGGCCCGCAGGACATTGAAATACGCGGTGGCGACATCCAGCATCAGTTGCTGCTGCGCCAGATTGTACTGGGCTCGGGCCGATTCGCTCTGGAACTGGCTGGCATCGTAGCGGTACCAGTTGTCGGCCCGGAACACCGGCTGGGTCAGTTGCACACCGTAGGACAGGGTACGGGAGCCGTTATCGACGTTGGGACCGTCCTGGTCGGTGTAACCTGCGGAGCCAAAAGCGCCAATCTGTGGCAGCAGGGTACTCTGGCTGACATCCACGTTGGCCTGCTGGGCCTCGTAGGTGGCTCGGGCGGCGGCGATGCCGGAATCGTAGGACAGAGCCTTCTGGTACGTCTCCATCAGATCCACGGACAGTGCCGGCTGCGCCACCAGCAGGCCGATCAGTCCCGAGAGCAGTCGTTTTTTCATGTCATCTCCTGAATCATTATCAACGCCCGGCCAAATCTGTTGAAAGCTCAAATCCTTACAGTGGGTCCTGAACGGGCAGGCGCGGTCATTATGGACAATATTGGGGATGATCTCTACACTTGCAGCGGGCACTCTTTCAAGGGTGTACCGCTACAAAATATCGCGTCTTGACGGGGTGCTGGCCATAGTTACGGCTGGCTGAGATTGCTTGGCAGAACCCGCTGACCTGAACCGGTTAATACCGGCGTAGGGATTCGAGGCAAGATCTTCGCACTGCCCAGGGCTCCGGCCATGGCGGGCAGGCGCCGTCATACGCGACCCAATGACAATCACACAAGCAGGGGCGCTCTGATGACGACGATACCAGATTACCTGAGTGATTCGGCGAAGGTTGATTCCGCCGCCGTGAAGCCACTCCCCAAATCCCGCAAGATTTACGTGGAAGGCAGCCGTTCCGACATCCGGGTGCCAATGCGGGAGATTGAGGTCTCCGATACGCCTACCGAAATGGGTGGCGAAGCCAATCCGCCAGTGGTGGTCTACGACACTTCCGGCCCCTACACCGATCCCGAAGCAACGATCGATCTGCGCAAAGGCCTGGCGCCACTGCGTGCCGGCTGGATTGAAGAGCGTGGTGATGTCGAGCGTCTTGAGGGCTACACCTCCGCCTTTACCCGTCGCCGCATGCAGGACCCACAGCTGGACCCGCTCCGCTTCATGGACGAGCGCAAGCCGCTGCGGGCCAAGCCCGGCCAGAACGTGACCCAGATGCATTATGCCCGCCAGGGCATCGTGACACCGGAGATGGAATACATCGCCATCCGCGAGAACCAGAAGCTGCAGGAGGCCCGGGAAAAAGGCCTGCTGAGGGCCCAGCATCCGGGACAACCCTTGGGAGCTTCGCTGCCGGAGGAAATCACCCCGGAGTTTGTCCGTGACGAAGTGGCCCGTGGCCGTGCCATCATCCCTGCCAACATCAACCATCCGGAAACCGAGCCGATGATCATCGGCCGCAACTTCCTGGTGAAGATCAACGGCAACATCGGCAACTCCGCCGTTACTTCCTCGATTGAAGAAGAGGTGGAGAAGCTGACCTGGGGCATTCGCTGGGGTGCGGACACCATCATGGATCTGTCCACCGGCAAGAACATCCATGAAACCCGGGACTGGATCATCCGTAACTCGCCGGTGCCGATCGGTACCGTGCCGATCTATCAGGCGCTGGAGAAAGTGGGCGGTGTGGCTGAGGACCTGACCTGGGAAATCTTCCGCGACACCCTGATTGAGCAGGCGGAGCAGGGAGTTGACTACTTCACCATCCATGCCGGCGTGCGACTGCACCATGTACCGCTGACCGCCAGCCGGGTTACCGGAATTGTTTCCCGGGGCGGCTCGATCATGGCGAAATGGTGTCTGGCGCATCATCAGGAAAGCTTCCTGTATGAGCACTTCGAGGAAATCTGCGAGATCATGAAGGCCTACGACGTGTCCTTCAGTCTTGGTGATGGCCTGCGTCCCGGCTCTATCGCTGATGCCAACGACGCCGCCCAGTTCGGCGAACTGGAAACCCTGGGTGAGCTGACCAAGATCGCCTGGAAGCACGACGTTCAGGTCATGATCGAAGGCCCCGGCCATGTGCCCATGCACCTGGTGAAGGAGAATATGGACAAGCAGCTGGAGTGCTGTGATGAAGCGCCGTTCTACACCCTGGGGCCGCTGATCACCGACATTGCGCCGGGCTACGACCACATCACCTCTGGCATCGGCGCGGCGATGATCGGCTGGTACGGCTGCGCCATGCTGTGCTACGTCACCCCGAAGGAACACCTGGGCTTGCCCAACAAGGACGATGTCAAGACCGGCATCATCACCTACAAGATCGCTGCCCATGCGGCCGATCTGGCAAAGGGCCATCCTGGTGCCCAGGTGCGTGACAATGCGCTGTCCAAGGCCCGCTTCGAGTTCCGCTGGGAAGACCAGTTCAACCTCGGTCTGGACCCGGACACCGCCCGTGCCTACCACGATGAAACCCTGCCCAAGGACTCCGCCAAGGTGGCGCATTTCTGCTCCATGTGTGGCCCCAAGTTCTGCTCCATGAAGATCTCTCAGGAGGTCCGGGACTACGCTGCTGAGAAGGGCGTCGCTGAAGCTGAGGCGGTCGACGTGGGAATGCAAGAAATGTCCGAGCAGTTCCGGGCCTCGGGTAGCAAGCTTTACGACAAGGTGTAGCT
The DNA here is from genome assembly GCF_020546665.1 of Marinobacter sp. CA1. Taxonomy (NCBI): domain Bacteria; kingdom Pseudomonadati; phylum Pseudomonadota; class Gammaproteobacteria; order Pseudomonadales; family Marinobacteraceae; genus Marinobacter; species Marinobacter sp. CA1. The sequence continues at coordinate 3,803,928 of NZ_CP071785.1, read as the reverse complement.
GGCCAAGGTGTAGACCCTGCCTTGCAATGCCGGGCAGGGTCCGGCTATCGTTTGTTTTCAGACAAGACCGGTCTGGCGAAGCCAGGCCGGTCTTTTTCGTCCCCATCGCTCAACAGGTTTGTTCATGTCCCAGCAACAAGGTGCCGGCTCCGCCCGGTTTGGCCAGCAGGATGTTACTGTGGATCGTCGGGAGACGGTCTATCAGGGGTTCTTCCGGATGGATAAACTGTGGCTCAGCCATCCCCGTTTTGATGGCGGCCGGATGCCTCAGTTCACCCGCGAGCTCTTCCTGCGGGGAGATGCCACCTGCGTGCTGCCTTACGATCCCCAGCGGGACGAGGTGGTGTTGCTGGAGCAGTTCCGTGCCGGTGTGATCGGTCGCGACCAGTCGCCCTGGCTGCTGGAACTGGTGGCGGGCATGAACGAGGTGGGAGAAACTCCAGAGCAGGTGGCCCAGCGCGAAGGCGATGAAGAGGCTGGCCTGAGCTTCCAGACACTGGAAAAAATCTGTGAGTATCTGGTGTCCCCCGGTGGCACCGATGAAATGATTCACCTGTTCTGTGGCCGGGTGGACGCCTCCCGTGCGGGCGGGCTCCATGGCATTGCGGCAGAGCACGAGGATATCCGGGTCCATGTCGTGCCTGTGGCCGAGGCGCTGGCCATGGTGGCGGACGGCCGGATCAACAACGCTGCTGCGATCATTGGTCTGCAATGGTTGCAGCTCAATCACCAACGTTTGCGGGAGGCCTGGGCCTGAGATGACCGAGTGGGTAATGAAGCCCAAGCGTTATGTGCCAGACCTGCGGCGACTGGGCGCGCTGGGAGAGGGCAACTATCGGCGCCTGCAGCGTCTGCGCCATCTGGAGCAGGATGAACGCCCGGTGTCGGAGTTCGAGTTGCACCGCGGCGATCTCTATCTGGGCCGGGTACGTATCGAAGTCCTTCAGGCGGCCCGCTACACCGAAACCCTCTACCTGGAGCAGGTCCACAACAGTGGTCGGTGGCTCAACAACCCGCAACTGACGGTGCGGGTATACCACGATGCCAGCCTGGCGGAGGTGATCAGTTGCTACCGTGACCGCCGTATTGCGCCGGTCAACGACTACCCCAATCGCTACATGCATCACCCGGATGAAAAGGTACAGGTCAACAGCTTTCTGGCGGACTGGCTCGATTACTGCCTCAAGTTTGGCCATACGCCGTTTGAGCTCAATCTGGGGCCTGCCAGGCGCGAGGCGCCCTAGATCCTTTAACGCCGGGTTCCTCTCTGGCCTCAGGAGCAGGGTGGCGCTCTGGTGCTTCCGGACGGATCGTATTAGCCTAAAGGCTAAGGCGCTACAGGCGCCACATTGAACAGAATGTGACCGTTATTCAGGAAACTTGCCAATAAAGTCAATAACCTCGGTCTGAAACGTACTGCAAGGTGGTAGTACGCTCTGCCGGATAGCCAGGTGTCATGACCCAATCAAAGCCCAATCGTCCCTTGCAGGTGCTGCAGCTGACGGACCCCCATTTGATGGCGGACCCGCACGGGGAGCTGTTGGGGGTCAATACCCGAGACAGTCTGGATGCTGTCATCGCCCAAGTGCAGGCGGATGGACGGGAGCCGGATCTTATCCTGGCAACCGGTGATCTGGCTCAGGACAGTTCCGCTGAAGCCTATCAGGTGCTGACTGAGCGCCTGGCGCAGTTTGCTTGTCCGGCGTTATGGCTGCCGGGCAATCATGATGATGCGGTGGTGCTGGGGTATGCGGCCGGCGCGGTCGGCGGCCAGAAGCAGCTTGCGATGGGCGGCTGGCAGTTCCTGCTGCTGGATTCCTCGGTGCCGGGACACGTACATGGTGAACTCTCCGACTGCGAGCTGGCGTTTCTTGAGCGGGCCCTGGCCCGGTCGCCGGAGCGGCCAACCATGATTGCCCTGCATCACCATCCGGTGGATGTGGGCTCCCGTTGGATGGACAACATCGGTCTCAGGAACCGGGAGGCTTTCTGGGCCATCGTTGACCGTTTTCCCCAGGTCAAAGTGGTGCTGTGGGGGCATATTCATCAGCCCCTGGACCAGCAACGCGGGGGCGTGCGCCTGCTGGCGTCGCCATCCACCTGCATTCAGTTCGCGGCGGGGTCGGCCGATTTTGCAGTGGCAGACCTGGCGCCGGGTTACCGTTGGTTCGAACTTCATCCAGATGGTGATCTGGCCACCGATGTGGTGCGGGCCGAGGACTTCGAGTTTTCCATTGATCTCGACAGCACCGGGTACTGACGTTGTCCGCGACCATTCTCTACCTGCATGGATTCAACAGCTCCCCCAGGTCACAAAAGGCCAGTGAACTGCGTGCCTGGCTGCCACAGATCCATGCCGACCTTGAGCTGATCGTACCGGAGCTGGGGTTTGATCCGGATCAGGCATACTCGCGGGCGGCTGACATTATTCAGGCACGTGCGGGGCAGTCGCTGGGGCTGATTGGCAGTTCCCTCGGGGGCTTCTACGCAACCGCCCTCAGCCAACGGTTCGGTGTGCCGGCGGTGCTGATCAACCCGGCGGTGCGCCCCTACGATCTGCTCTGGGATTATCTGGGTCCCCAGCACAACCCCTATACCGACGAACACTACACCCTGACCGAAGCTCATATGGCTGCTTTGAAGGCGTTGGAGCCCGAGTGCCTGAGCCTCCCCGAGAATCTGCTATTGTTGCTACAAACCGGTGATGAAACCCTCGATTATCGGGACGCTCTGGCCTATTACCGGGGCGTGCCCAGCTGGATTCAGCCTGGCGGTGATCACCGTTTTCAGCGGCTGGAGCGGGTAGTGCCTGCCATGTTGGCATTCCTGGGTATGAGCCCGGGGGCTAAGGGAGCCTCTGATTAAGCGCCGGTAGCGTGGAGTCTTTCCGGTAACTTCGGGTAAACTGCGCGAAAAAGCACGCCAAGGAACACCAAAAATGAGCGAAATGCCTGCCAACGTAAAATACATCGAGACGCATCAGTGGGTTCGGGACGAGGGGGATGGAACCGCTACCGTCGGCATCACCGACTTTGCCCAGGAACAGCTGGGTGACGTTGTCTACATCGGTCTGCCGGAGGTTGGTGCGACCGTTAACGGCGGAGAGGAAGCCGGTGTGGCGGAATCTGTCAAGTCCGCTTCGGACGTCTTCAGCCCGGTCACCGGCGAGGTGCTGGCGATCAACGAGAGTCTTGAAGACGAGCCGGAGAAAGTGAACGAAGATCCGTATGGTGACGGTTGGCTGTTCAAGGTCCGTTTGGCGGATACCGGTGAGCTGGACAGTCTCCTGGATGCCGATGCTTACGCCGAGAAAGTGGCTGAGCAGGAGTAATCCCTAGATGCCCGGGCGTCGATGCGTCCGGGCTCTGGTTCTCATTATGCCGGGTGCTCGTTTGTCTTGATCGGGGTCAGTGCCCGTGAATCTCGATCCCCAGGTCCCGAAAGTTCTCGGCCATGGTTTCCAGGTCGTACGAACTCAGCCCCACGTATTCCAGCACGCCCTTTTCAATTCGCCGCCATTCATAATCGTCTGACTGTTGCCCCAGAATGCGGTAGTTGCCGCACAGGTGTTCGGCAATCTTGAGGATTGCCAGCAGGGTTTTCTTCTGGCCTTGGGTGCTATCGCCGTTGCAGAAGATGCGGTCGCTACCGTGGTGCTCGGCGATCGTTTCACAGATATGGCGGGGCAGGTTCCAGGATTTTGCGGTGTAATAGCCCACGACTGCATGGTTGGTGTTGAAATAGCGGTTCTCGGTGTCCGTGATGGCGGTCTCGGACTGACCATAGGCCTCGATCATCACATCCTCGTAGTCCCGGAAGCGGGTCAGCATCAGCGGTATGCCGGCGTTGTGGAACAGGCCGAGGGCGTAGGCTTCGTCCGGATTGCGGGCGCCAATCTGCTTGGCGATGGTGGCGGAGGCCATGGCGATGTCGGTCGCCGTGTCCCAGAACCGGGTCAGGCGGACGATGGCCTCGTCGGACATCTCGCCCTTGATGGACAGACCATTGACGATATTGACCACCGTGGTTGGTCCGAGAAGGTCCAGGGCCTGCTCAATGGAGGTGATCTTGTTCTTGAGGCCGTAGAATGGTGAGTTTACGAACTTTAGCATCATCCCGGACAGCGAAACATCCTGGCGAATCAGGCGGGCGATCTGGCTGTTGTCGGAGGAGGGCATGGCCTGCTCCATCTGCAGGTCTACCAGAATCTGGGGCTGGGGCGGTACCCGGATACCCTGCAGAACATGCTGGATCTGTTCGTCCGTTAGTTGTGGCGGCATGGTTGATGTCTCGACGCTGTCGGCTTTCACAGTCTAATCTCACAGACGCAGCAGCACCGTTACAGTGACCGGTGAGTCTGTAACGGTGTTTGCCTACCGCTCCAACCCCACCGATGGGGTGGGGTTGTGTATAATCCGCGCTCTTTTGATGAAGCAGGTGCAGTGATGAAGTTTCCGGTTCTCTATCTCCGCAAGGGCGCTGAGCGTCGTATCAAGGCGGGTCACCTCTGGGTTTACAGCAACGAGGTGGATACCCGGCGTTCGCCGTTGACGGACTTTGAGGCTGGAAGCCAGGCCGAGTTGCGGTCGGCATCTGACCGGCCGCTGGGTACCCTGTTCGTCAATCCCCATGCTCTTATCTGTGGGCGGCTGATCAGTCGCGACCCGGCTCATGGTATGACGCCCCAGCGGTTGACCCAGCGTCTGGAGGCCGCCCTGTCGATGCGTCAGCGGCTGTTCGCTGAGCCCTTCTACCGTTGGGTGTTTGGCGATAGCGATGGCCTGTCCGGGCTGGTGGTGGACCGTTTTGGCGACACCGTGGTGGTGCAGATTTCCACCGCCGGCATGGAATCCATGAAGGACGCCATTGTTCGGGCAATCCAGCGCCTGGTGCAGCCGGCGGCCATTGTGCTCAAGAACGACGGCAAGATGCGCTCGGTGGAAGGGCTGGAGAGCTACATTGAGCAGGCCCATGGGCCGGAACAACAGACCCTGTCGGTCATCGAGAATGGCGTTCGTTTTGAGGTACCCCTGGCAGGTGGCCAGAAAACCGGCTGGTTCTACGATCACCGGATGAACCGTCAGCGGCTGCAGTCTTATGTTGCCGGCAAGCGTGTGCTGGATGTGTTCAGTTATGTCGGTGGTTGGGGCATTCAGGCTGCCGCCGCTGGCGCCAGCGCTGTGACCTGTATCGACAGTTCTCCGGTGGCCATCGAGGCGGTTCATCACAACGCCGGACTGAACGGGTTCGACACCGTCGTCGACACACTGGAAGGTGACGCCTTTGATGCCCTTAAGGCGTTGACGGCGGAGAAGGAAAAATTCGATGTGGTGGTGCTTGATCCGCCAGCGCTGATTCCCCGTCGCCGGGACCAGAAAGCCGGTGAGCAGGCTTACGCCCGTCTAAACCAGCTTGGACTGCGGTTACTTGCCCGGGACGGCGTTCTGGTGTCGGCGTCCTGTTCCATGCACCTGTCCCAGGACCGACTGGTGGACATCATTCGTGGCAGTGGCCGCAAGATTGACCGCTTTGTGCAGTTGCTGGAGCAGGGCCATCAGGCGCCGGATCACCCAACCATCCCCGGCATTCCGGAAACCGATTACATAAAGGCCTGCTTCGTCCGTTCACTGACCGGCTTCTTCTGACGCCGCGCCACCATCGGCGGCCGGTTGCTGTGACCAGCCTCCGTGATCGACGTCGTTGGCGACGGTGGTCAGCGTGATCACCGTTTCCTGACTTGCCAGCGCCTGGCTCAGTTTTCCCTGCTCTGAAGGGCGGCACACGGTCTGCAGCTGTGCGGTCAGGTCCTCCGCCATCAGCCCTAATAACTGTCTTCGCCGCTGGGCTGCGTCAATGGCCGGTGCCGGCTCCGGGCTGACGAAATGCTTTATCCGGTCGGCAGCGGCCTCTGCCGGCTCCCCCCACAGCAGAAACTCGATAGGATGAAAGCCCCGGGTGAGATAGTGGAAGTCGGTGGACTGGTGTTCGAGCGCCAGAAAGCTCTGCGACAGCGCGAGGTCGGCGTGTACCAGGCCGCTCTTGGGATAGCCTGGTACCTGATCCAGGTACCCCGGGAGCATCGGCCAGGCATCCAGGGTGTCCCGGTCATCGCCGTGCTGGGGCAGCGTTAACCCTGCCTGCTGGTAGTCGGACCAGACCAGACGATACTGCTCATGGGCCTGTCGCCAGGCCGCGCGGACATCCATCAGGCGGGCTGTCTCAGGTTCTGAGACGAAGTGCCGGATCTGCTGCTCCAGATCGGTCGCCAGTTGGCAGGCCCTGTCGCTGCGGGCACTCACCTCGGGCGTGGGCGCGGCGGATGAGCCCGGTTGGGCTGGCGGAGGCTCCGCGGGCGGGTTGCACGCCGCCAGCAAGACGGTGGCCAGGGCAATCGTGGCGGGACGTAGGGTCATGTCGCGGGTCCGTCAGTCTCGCAGTGACAGAATCGGCCAGCCCTGTTGCTGGGCGGTGCGCTGGAGTTCCGGGTCCGGGTCGACCGCCACCGGGTTGGCCACTTGGCGCAACAGTGGCAGGTCATTGTGGGAATCGCTGTAGAACCAGGCGCCCTCCAGATTGGCACTGTGTTCGTCGAGCCAGCTGTTCAACCGGCTGACCTTGCCGTCGCGGAAACTGGGCGTGCCAGCTACCCGGCCGGTATAGCGGCCATCCTGCAGCTCCGGGTCGGTGGCGATCAGGTGCTCAATGCCCAGTAACCCGGCGACGGGCTCGGTGATGAAACGGTTGGTGGCGGTAATAATCATCAGGGTATGGCCCTGATTGCGGTGCTGGTCGATCAGATCGGTCGCCTTGGTCTGCATCATGGGCCGGATCTTTTCTGCCAGGAACTGTTCACGCCATTGCTGGAGCTGCGCCATATCGTGGGCAGCCAGTGGGGCCAGGGCGAAACTCAGGTAATCCTCGATATCGAGCTGGCCGCTGAGGTACTCCTGATAGAAGCGGTCGTTCTCACGGCGGTAAAGTTCGGCGTCGACAATGCCCTGTTCCACCAGGAACTCCCCCCAGGCGTGATCGCTGTCACCCGCGAGCAGGGTCTTGTCCAAGTCAAAGATGGCGAGAGTCACCGGGTACTCCTTCGGTTGGTTTGAATTCGGATGATTGGTGGCTGCCATGCCGGCGGCAAACCGCCAGTGTATCACGGCCTTTGCAGGGGCCGGCGTGGTTTGCCGAATCCTGGGCTTTCTGTAAGAATGAAGCTAACTTGGACAATTTTTACCGACAAGAACCGCACTCTAGGGAGTGCTTGTTCTCAGGCTCCGGTGCCAGTTGCCACCCCGGTCAGGGGCAGGGCGGGTCCGGAGCGTCGAGTACAGATGAATCAGAGGGCTGTGCCGTGATCGATGCAGATGGTTTCAGGCCCAACGTCGGAATCATTTTGGCGAACCACCGGGGGGAAGTCCTCTGGGCAAGGCGAATTGGGCAGGATTCCTGGCAGTTTCCCCAGGGTGGCATCAAGCACGATGAGTCACCGGAAGAGGCGTTATATCGGGAACTGGCGGAAGAAGTGGGCCTCAGTGCGGCCGATGTCGAGATCATCAGCTGTACTCGGGGCTGGCTACGCTATCGGCTTCCGCGACGCATGGTGCGACACAATTCGCACCCGGTCTGCGTAGGCCAGAAGCAAAAGTGGTTCCTGTTGCGGATGCTTTCGCCGGACGCGCAGGTGCGTGTCGATGGAACCGATTCTCCGGAATTTGATGGCTGGCAGTGGGTAAGTTATTGGTACCCTCTGGGCCAGGTGGTTTCCTTTAAACGCGAGGTTTACCGACGCGCACTCAGGGAGCTGGCACCACGACTGTTCCATGACCTGGAGCGGTTTCGTCGCGGTGAAGCAGGGCTCCGGGAGCATACCCATTCATGATGACGGACTGAGCCGGCGATGCTAGGCATACTGCGAAATCTGGTACAAGAAGTGAACAGCGCCCGGGACCTGCAGGAGGCGCTGGAGATTATTGTTTCGCGGGTGCAGAACGCCATGGAGACCGAGGTATGCTCGGTTTACCTGCTGGACCCGTCTTCCAACCGCTATATCCTGATGGCGACCGAAGGGCTCTACCGCGAAGCGGTGGGCAAGGTCAGCCTGGGTCACTCCGAAGGCTTGATCGGGCTGGTGGGGTCTCGTGAAGAGCCCATCAACCTCGAAGATGCCACCTCCCACCCCCGTTATCGCTATTTCCCGGAAACCGGTGAAGAACGCTTCCGATCGTTCCTGGGGGTGCCGATCATTCACCACCGCCGGGTACTGGGTGTGCTGGTGGTACAACAGCGCGAGAGTTCCCGCTGTTTCGACGAGGGCGAAGAAGCGTTCCTGGTGACAGTCTCCGCCCAGTTGGCGGGGGTGATTGCCCACAGCGAAGCGACCGGCGCGATCAGTGGTCTGTCCCTGACCGGCGAAGAGGCCCGTGATGTCAGTTTCAGCGGGGTTGCCGGTGCGCCCGGGGTCGCGATTGGCCAGGGCGTGGTGGTCTATCCCGCCGCCGACCTGGATGTGGTGCCGGAGAAGCAGACCGAAGACATCGATCAGGAATTGCAGCTGTTTGCCGGCGCAGTCACTGCGGTCCGCGAGGATATTGAGCGGGTGGCCCGGCGCCTTGCTTCCCAGTTGCGCCCGGAAGAGCAGGCGCTGTTCGAGGTGTACCTGAGAATGCTGGGCGATAACGCCCTGCCGGCGGAAGTGAACAATCGCATCCGGGAAGGCTTGTGGGCCCAGGGCGCCCTGAAACAGGTCGTGCAGCAGTACGTGCGTCACTTCGAGATGATGGACGACCTGTACCTGCGGGAACGGGCGGTGGACATCCGTGATCTGGGACGGCGCCTCCTGTCCCACCTCCAGGAGGGTGACCAGCAGGAGCAGGATTATCCCGATCGCACCGTGCTGGTAAGCGAGGAACTGACCCCGGCGATGCTGGGCGAAGTGCCGCGGGAGCAGTTGGTGGGTCTGGTGTCGGTGCGCGGTTCCGGAAATTCCCACGTTGCCATCCTGGCTCGGGCCATGGGGGTCCCCACGGTCATGGGGCTCGTGGATATTCCCGTCAACCAGCTCGATGGCAAGGAGCTGATTGTCGACGGCTTCGAGGGCCAGATCTATGCCACGCCGTCGACAGACCTGCGAGCCTTCTACCAGGAGATCTGCGACGAGGAGGACGAGCTGGTCCGTGGCCTGGAAGTGCTGCGGGACAAGCCCTGTGAGACCACCGATGGCCACCGGGTGTCGTTGCTGGTCAACACCGGGCTGATGACCGATGTCGTGCGGTCGCTCAGCCATGGCGCTGAAGGAATCGGACTCTACAGAACCGAAGTGCCGTTCATGATCAAGGACCGTTTCCCCTCCGAACAGGAACAGCGGGAGTACTACCGGGAGCAATTGGAGGCGTTTGCCCCCAACCCGGTCACCATGCGTACGCTCGACGTTGGCGGGGACAAGGCGCTGACCTACTTTCCAATCCAGGAAGAAAACCCGTTCCTGGGTTGGCGGGGTATCCGGGTGACGCTGGACCATCCGGAGATTTTCCTGGTCCAGGTCCGCGCAATGCTGAAGGCCAGCGAGGGGCTCAACAACCTCCAGATCATGCTGCCCATGGTCAGCAATATCTCGGAGGTGGAGGAGTCTCTGCACCTGATTTATCGGGTCTATCACGAAGTCCGGGAAGAGGGCTACGACATCCACATGCCCAAGGTAGGGGTGATGGTAGAGGTGCCAGCGGCGGTCTACCAGGTGCGGGAGCTGGCCGACCGGGTGGATTTCCTGTCCGTGGGCTCCAATGACCTGACCCAGTACCTGCTGGCGGTGGATCGCAACAACCCCAGGGTGGCCCAGCTGTACCACTCCTACCACCCGGCGGTGCTGCAGGCGCTGGTGCGGATTGCCCATGACGCCCACGCCGTAGGCAAGCCGGTCAGTATCTGTGGCGAACTGGCCGGGGACCCGGGTGGTGCCGTGTTGCTGATGGCCATGGGTTACGACGCCCTGTCGATGAACGCTGCGAGTTTGCCCAAGGTCAAATCCGTGCTGCGGAGCCTGAGTCGGGAATGGGCGGCGCAGCTGCTGGAAGACGTGCTGTTGCTGGATTCCCCCCACGTCATCAAGAGTTGTGTCGATCTGTCGCTGCGCAGTGCCGGCTTTGGTCGCTACTTGCGGCCGGGCCGAACCTCCGCCTCGGTGCTGCTGGAGCAGTCCTGATCCCCTGGCGCACCACGTCAGGGCGAAGTTGGCCCGCAAATAGGGTGTGCACTCTAAATGTGGCTGGTAAGGTTGATCGAGCAACTCTGCAACCGTAACCCTTTGGATGGACGGCGATGGTGGCAACAAGAACGGAAATCAAACCCAAGCCCCGCATCGGCCTGGCCTTGGGCGGCGGCGGTCCGCTTGGTGGTATCTATGAGATCGGCGCCCTGCGAGCCCTCGACGAGGCGCTGGATGGGCTGGATTTCAATGACGTTGATGTCTACGTGGGGGTCAACGCCGGTTCGTTTGTCGCTGCCAACCTGGCGAACCAGGTGACCACTGCCCAGTTGTGCCGGATCTTTGTGCGCAACGAGGCGGAAGTGCATCCGTTCCATCCCGATGTATTTTATCGCCCGGCGTTGAAGGAAATAGGCCGCCGGCTGCTATCAGTGCCGCGCCTGGTCACCACGGCGCTTTCCCGTTTCGTCAATAATCCCTACGATCAAAGCCTGCTGGAGGCTCTCACCATCCTGGCCCAGGCGGCGCCCTCCGGTCTGTTCGACAATGAAGGCCTGCACGACTATCTGCAGAGCGCTTTCACCATGCTGGGGCGAGCCAACGATTTTCGCCAACTCAAACGCAGCCTCTACATCGTGGCGACAGACGTGGAAAGCACTGAAGCGGTGTGTTTCGGTGCGCCCGGCTTTGATCACGTCCCCATTTCCCGGGCAATCCAGGCGAGCACGGCGGCACCGGGCATCTACGTGCCGGTTTCCATTGACAGCCGCTATTACGTCGATGGCACATTGCGTAAGGCGTTGCATGCGTCGGTGGCGTTTGAGGATGGCGCCGACCTGGTGTTTGCGGTAAATCCCCAGGTGCCGATTGATGCCAGTGCGGCGGTCCGCGCCGGGAGTATGAGTCCGGGCACCCTGACCCATTCCGGCATGCCCAACCTGTTGTCCCAGATGTTCCGCACTATGGTGTACTCGCGGATGCAGGCGGGCATTGCCCAGTACACCCGGGATTATCCCGACAAGGATCTGTTGCTGTTCGAGCCCACCCGGGACGACGCCAAATTGTTCTTTTCCAATGTATTCAGCTTCCAGTCCCGGCGTATGGTCTGTGAACATGCCTACCAGATGACCCGCCGTGACCTGCTGGCCCGGGCCGATGAGCTGGAACCCAAGCTGCTGCGCTATGGTATACGGTTACGCCGGGACCGGCTGGAGGATGAGCAGCGTACGATCAGCACCAGCCTGTATGGCGAGATGCTGCCGTTGTACGTGGCCAAGAAGCGGCAGAAGGGCCAGCGCTCGGTGATTGGCGCTGGTCTGGATGGTGTTTCCGATATGATTCAGAAGGCGCTGTAGCGTCCCAGCTGAGCCGTCAGGTTACTGATCACGGCTGCCACCCTCGGCGGCCAGGCGCGCTAGGTAGCGTTGCCAGTACTGTTCCTGCTGCCGTCCCAGTTCCTGCAAGTAGTCCCAGGTGAACAGTCCGGAATCGTGGCCATCGTCGAAACTCAGTTTCAGGGCGTAGTTGCCCACCATCTCCGCCTGGGTGATGGCGACGTCTCGCTTTCCCGTTTGCAGGACGCCAGGGCCCATGCCATGGCCGCGGACCTCGGCTGACGGTGAGTAGACCCGCAGCAGTTCGAAGGGCAGGGCAAGCTGATGGCCGTCGGCGTAGTGGAGTTCCAGCCGTCGGCTGCGTTTGCGGATGCGGATGTCGGTGGGGCGCTGGTCGGTCACGGGACAAGACTCCCTGAGGTTGGGGCGTGCAGATCGGGGCGGGCCTGGTGGCCCGCTCCCGTGCTGATTCGAGGCGCCATCAGAGGATGTAGCGACTCAGGTCCTGATCTTCCGCCAGGTCGCCGAGCTTCTCGTCCACGTAGGCGGCGGTGACTTCGAACGCTTCGGTTACGCTGTCGCCTGCGTCGAAGGAGAGGCTCTCCAGCAGTCGTTCCAGCACTGTATGGAGACGGCGGGCGCCGATGTTCTCGGTGCTCTCGTTCACCTTCCAGGCCACTTCCGCCAGGCGTGCGATTGCCTCATCGGTGAACTTCAGGCTGACACCCTCGGTGCCCAGTAGCGCTTCGTACTGTTGCACCAGGGAGGCGTCCGGCTCGGTGAGGATGCGTTTGAAGTCCTCTGGCGTGAGGGCTTCCAGTTCCACCCGGATCGGCAGCCGGCCCTGAAGCTCGGGAATCAGGTCTGAGGGCTTGGACAGGTGGAACGCACCGGAAGCGATGAACAGAATATGGTCGGTGCGCACCGATCCAAATTTGGTGCTCACCGTGCTGCCTTCAATCAGCGGCAGCAAGTCGCGCTGGACCCCTTCCCGGGAGACGTCGGTCGAGGCGTTCTCTGAGCGTTTGGCCACCTTGTCGATTTCGTCCAGAAAGACGATGCCATTCTGCTCCACCGCCTGGATCGCCTTCTGCTTGATCTCTTCTTCGTTGACCAGCTTGGCCGCTTCCTCGTCTTTTGCCCGCTTGAGGGCGTCAGACACTTTCAGTTTGCGGGTCTTGCGGCGTTCTGAGGACATGCTGGAGAACATGTTCTGCAACTGGGAGGTCATCTCCTCCATGCCCGGGGGCGCCATGATTTCAACGCCGGCGCTGCTGTTCGCCAGATCGATCTCGATTTCCTTGTCATCCAGCTCGCCCTCGCGCAGTTTCTTGCGGAACAGTTGGCGAGTGGAGGAGTCGTTGCCGCTGCGGTTGCTGTCTTCCTGGAAATCCCGGGCCGGTGGCAGCAAGGCGTCGAGGATGCGCTCCTCCGCAGCATCCAGCGCCTGGTTTTCGTGGCGCTTCATTTCCTTTTCACGCAGCATCTTAACGGCGGCGTCCACCAGGTCGCGAATGATGGATTCGACGTCACGGCCAACGTAGCCAACCTCAGTGAACTTGGTGGCTTCCACTTTCAGGAAAGGCGCGTCGGCGAGCTTGGCCAGGCGACGGGCAATCTCGGTCTTGCCGACGCCGGTGGGGCCAATCATCAGAATGTTCTTGGGGGTAATCTCGTCGCGAAGGTCTGCATCGAGCTGCATCCGACGCCAGCGATTGCGCAAGGCAATGGCCACCGCCCGTTTGGCCTCGGCCTGGCCAACGATGTGTTTGTTGAGTTCGTGGACAATCTCACGGGGAGTCATGGCTGACATGGTGTGGCTCCGGCTCAGTTGTTGGTGGCCAGCACTTCGAGGGTGCGGTTGTGGTTGGTGTAGATGCAGATGTCGGCGGCGATATCCAGGCCTTTCTCGACTATGTCCCTGGCACCGAGCTCGGTGTTTTCCAGCAGTGCGCGGCTGGCTGCCTGGGCAAAGGCGCCCCCGGAGCCGATTGCAATCAGGCCCTGTTCCGGCTCAATAACATCGCCATTGCCGGTGATGATCAGGGAAGCGGTCTTGTCGGCAACCGCCAGCAGGGCTTCCAGTCGTCGCAGGGCGCGGTCGGTCCGCCAGTCCTTGGCCAGTTCGACGGCAGCCCGGGTGAGATTACCCTGGTGTTTTTCCAGCTGGGCTTCGAAGCGTTCAAACAGGGTGAAGGCATCCGCGGTGCCGCCGGCAAATCCGGCCAGTACCTGGCCGTTATACAGTCGCCGTACCTTGCGCGCGTTTCCCTTCATGACGGTGTTGCCCAGGGATACTTGGCCATCGCCGCCCATGGCAACTTCGTCATCGCGCCGTACGGAAAGAATCGTAGTCATGTTGGCTCCCTTTGCCGGGGTGAAAAGCAGTTCCGGGAGTTATGGAGGCAACACCGCGAATTTCAAGCCGAGGCGTGGATTTGTCGGGGGCAATTGGCCCGGGGAGGGCTTAGCCCTCCTTGGGAATCTTTCGCACCAGCGGTTGGATGTTGATCGACACCAGCTTGTCCAGCGCGGCGTTCATCTTGGTGCGGGACGTGAACGGGCCAACGTTGACGCGGTACCAGGTGGAGCCACTGTCCAGATCGATCCGGCTCACCTGGGCCCGCATACCCTGGAAGGCAATCTGGGCCCGCTGGCGTTCGGCGTCCTCGGGCTTGCGGAAGGAACCGGTCTGGACCAGATAGTCGTACTGCTGGCGGGCGGGGCCGGGCGCATACTCTTCCACATCCGGCGGCACCACCTCGGAGTCTGGCAGCATTTCGTAGAACCGGAAGCTTTGCGGTTCCTCCTGCTGACGTGGCTTGGCTGGCTCGGTGGTCGCCGGTTTGGCAGCAGCGGGCGCCGAAGGGACTGCCGTGGCCTTTGGCGGCGCGCTGGTCGTGGCGGGATCAATGCTGTTGAGGTAAACAATAAAGCCAATGAATCCGCCGACGGCGGCCAGTGACAGTATCCAGCGCACAGAGAGTCCTCCCGATTGGCGGTGGCCGGGTGAAGGTTTCGCGGGGGGCTTGCGAGCCTTGCCCGATTTGCCGCCGCCGGAGGTTGGCGACGGCTTGGGGCGATTTTTCCTGGCGTAGTCTCGCGACATGCGGATGGGTCTCGGTTATCAGCGTACGCTGGCCTGGCGGAGGGTTACATCTCCTCCGGGGCGCTGACGCCCAACAGCTCCAGCCCGTTGGCGATGACCTGCCGAATCGCCAGGTAGAGGCTGAGGCGGGCGTCCCGCAGCTCGACATCCTCCACCAGCGCTTTGTGGGCGTTGTAGTAGGTGTGGAACTGGCCGGCCAGCTCGCGCAGGTAGTGCGTCAGGTGATGCGGCTCGCGGGTAGCGGCGCTGTTGGCGATCAGCTCGGGATAACGCGCCAGCTGGTTGGCCAGCTCTTTCTCCTCGTCCAGTGTCAGCCGGGAGAGATCACCCTGGCACTGGTTCCAGCCGCGCTCAACGCCTTCGGCGGCGAGCTTGCGAAGCACACTGCAGATCCGTGCATGCGCATACTGGATGTAGTAGACCGGGTTTTCATTGGTCTGGGAGCGGGCCAGGTCGATATCGAAGGTCAACTGGGAATCCACCCGGCGTGCTGCCAGGAAGAAGCGGGTGGCGTCCCGGCCAACCTCATCAATCAGATCGCGCAGGGTGACGTAGCTGCCGGCGCGCTTGGAGATTTTGACCTCCTGGCCCGAGCGGGTCACCATCACCATCTGATGCAGTACATAGTCCGGCCAGCCCTGGGGAATATCGCTCTTGAGGGCCTGGAGACCGGCGCGGACGCGGGTGACCGTTGAGTGATGGTCTGCGCCCTGTTCGTTGATGACGGTGGTAAAGCCACGCTGCCACTTGTCCAGGTGGTAGGCCACATCCGGCAGGAAGTAGGTGTAGCCACCGTCTTTCTTACGCATTACCCGGTCTTTGTCATCGCCGAACTCGGTGGTGCGCAGCCACAGGGCGCCATCCTGTTCGTAGGTGTAGCCGTTGGCGGTCAGGCGTTCCACGGTGGCCTCGACTTTGCCTTCCTGGTAAAGCGAGGACTCCAGGAAATAGACGTCGAACTCGACGCCAAAGGCTTTCAGGTCGAGGTCCTGCTCCCGCCGCAGGTAGGCAACGGCGAATTCGCGGATGGCGTCCAGGTCGTCGGCATCGGCCTTGGCCGTGACTTCACGGTCATCGGCGGTCACGGTGTCGCCTGCCAGGTAAGCCTTGGCTACGTCGACAATGTAATCACCCCGGTAGCCATCGGCTGGCCAGTTGCTATCGTCCGGGGTCAAGCCCTTCACCCGTGCCTGTACCGACAGCGCCAGGTTGTTGATCTGGGCGCCGGCGTCGTTGTAGTAAAACTCCCGGGTAACGTTGTAGCCGCTTGCTTCCAGTAGCCGACACAGACAATCCCCAATCGCCGCGCCACGACCATGGCCAACATGGAGAGGGCCGGTGGGGTTGGCGGAGACGAACTCCACCTGTACCGATTCGCCCTTGCCGTTCTGGTTGCGGCCGTACTCGCCAGCCTGCTCCAGAATGGTTTCCACCACGCTGAATGCGCTCGCGGTGCTCATGAAGAAGTTGATGAACCCCGGACCTGCAATTTCGACCTTGTCGACGGCCCGGCTCTGCGGCAGGCGTTCCACCAGGGCTTCCGCCAGCTGTCGCGGTGGGCAGCCTGCGGCCTTGGCCGCTACCAGGGCGATGTTGCAGGCGTAATCGCCGTGGGATTTGTCCTTGGTGTTGCCAACCTGGGGCGAGAACGTCTGCTCCGCAGGCAGGGTGCCTTCGGATTGCAGGGTCGCCAGGGCAGATGAGAGCAGCTCAGTAACAGTGTCTTTCATGCGATCGGAAGCTCAATTCAACGAAGTGACTTTGAAGTCTGGGCGAATAACCGCCGGGGGTTGATTCAAAGGGGAAGGGCGTATTATCGCGGAAAGGAAGGGGAGACTCAATGGAGCCTAGGCAGTGAAAAAGCCTAACCCGGATGGGTTAGGCTTTTTCAGATTGCTGCTTGCTGACTATTGATCCGTGCTGCAGGAACCGACGGTTCCGTAGAGGCCGTTGACGCCACCGGGAGGTGGTATGTCGATATCGCTCAGGTCAGATTCAGCGCACCCGAGAGTGAAGTTGCTTCTCTCAATGCTCTCTGTGCCGCCCACTTTTACGGCGGCTGTCAGCTCCACTTCAACCCAGTTGCAGTGGCTTTGCGGGTAGACGATAAAAAAGTCTGCAGAACCGTCTGCGCTGGTGGTCACGCTCGGTGAACTGGTGGCGGCTGAATACGTAGGTTCTAGTGTTCCGTTCTGGTTAGTATCTTCGCCGTTATCCAGAATGCCGTTACGGTTGGTGTCTTCGGCGCTGCAAGTTGTCGTTACGACTTGCCTCCATTTCTCAAGGTCTTCCAGTTCGCCGTCCTTTAATTCCTGATTTATGTAACCGCCTTTCTTGTATGCAGTTGGCAGCACACTAAGCTCTACCTCAGCTTCGACTGGTGATCCATTGGCGTTTGTGACAATAACGACAAATGGGTCTTCGTATCTCACTGAGTCAGGCTCAACCACTTGATTGCCTGTTCCGAGAGCTATGCGTAATGCCTGTCGAGTAACGGTTAAGCTGACCGTGCTTGTAAGGTTGTTGCCCGCAGTCGCCCTAATAACGACGCCGTTTTTACCGCTGTCTGCGCTTCCGCCAGTGTAGACAACACGAGCTCTGCCTTGGGAGTCAGTAGCCGCTTCTGAGGCTGACAGAGAGCCGTTGCTGCCATCGCTGGTAACAACGAAGTTCACCGCTTGGCCTTTGACGAGGTTGTTATTGGCATCACGTACAGTGGCAACAATCTCGGTGGATTCGTTGAAATCCAATTGCGTTTTATTCGCTTGGACGTTGATGGCGTTAGGTGTGGTTGCAATAAACTCAAGCGCAAGCTCCGTTGCTAGGCCAGAGCCGGGATCTTTGGCCGTAATGATCGCCGGGCCGGCACTTGTTGAGCTAATGGTTACACTTGCAACGCCATTTGACGTCGGGGCTGTACCATTGCTGGGAGAAATTGTGCCGCGGGTAGAAGAAAACTTGACCTGTGAGCCGTCAGCCACCGGCGCGTTATTTCGGAGCCAGCGAACAGCAAGGGTGTGAGGCTCGTTAATCTTCAGTTCAGAGCCGACCGAAGGTGCGGCAAATGCAAATCCGTCACTTGAAATCGTGATAGGTTTCGTCGTGGCTATACGGCTTTCTCCAGAAAACGCAGACACGGACATGGTGTCTTGGCCGCCAGATTGGGCTGCCGTCAGAGAGACCTCAACTTCTCCACTCTGTGAGGTGGTCAGGCTGGCAGACTCTGTTGATGTGATGTTGGTCGACACTTGAATTGCCACTCCCGGGATGGGATTACCTTCCGAGTCGTTCAGAAGCACTCGATAGGTTGCTGTGTCGCCAAATCCAATAGAGGAGGGGCCTTCAATCGCCAAGCTTGTGCCTGTTATGGCAACGTCAACGCTGTCCTGTTTATTGCCAGAGCGAGCATCAACCGTCACGGTCCGGTTTCGCCGGTCTCCTGCAGGGCTCAGTGTTGCCACCGCCGTGCCAGAGGCATCTGTGGTGCCTCTCTCGACTTGTAGGGTGCCGTTATTGTTCACCGAGAACTGCACATCGATGCCTTCGAGGAGAATACCGTTATTGTCCTTTACCTGAGCTGTCAGTGTGGACGACGAACTCTCTGAAGAGCCGATCTGGGTTGATGAGGTTAGAAGCTGCACGGTCCCAACCCTGGTGCCATTGGAGTCATCACCGTTTCCATCGTCGCCACCGCCCGCCAGGGATGATGAGCCATCTCCCCCACCGCAGGCCGCCAAAAACAGCGTCAGCGAGAAGGCCGACGCACGCGCAAGGAATTTCCCTGACATCATTGTTTCTCCACTTTCCGAATTTCGGCTATACATTTCACGCATTCCCTGCACGAGAACCGCAAATTGAGGCAGTTTAGCAAGAGTGCCACTTAGTTTGCTGAAATCATAGCACATGGCCTGCCTGGCCAAGTGCCTAGCTCGTCTAACTTAAGAAAAAAATTGTAACCAATTTTTTGACGCTGCTGGCGCAGTCGTCAAGCGGTTTCCTGGGGGTCCACGTCGATCTGCCAGCGGAAGTCGCGGCCGGTGCGCAACTGTTCTGCCTGCTGGCACGCTGCCTTCAGCGCCTCGCGAATGCCCCGGCGTTGTTCACACAATACAACTAACTGGGCCCGGTGTCGCTTCGCTTTTCGGGCGATCAGGGCCGGCAGTGGGCCCCAGACTTCCAGGGCGTCCTGCGTCAGGGTGTTTCTTATTTGATCAAGGAAGGCGAGGCTTTCTGACATTTCCGGAGCTTCTGCTCGGATGATTGCCATGGGGCGGAACGGCGGTAGTTGGGCAGCTTCCCGCTCGGTCAGCAGCTGCTGGGCGATGTCCAGATAACGCCCCTGTTGTAGCGAATTCAGTAGGGGGTGATCACTGTGGCAGGTCTGTACCAATACCGTGCCCGGGTCGCGACTGCGGCCCGCGCGACCACTCACCTGCAACAGGGTCTGTATCAGTTGTTCGGGGGCGCGAAAGTCGACACTGAACAGGCCGCCATCCGCATTGACCACTACCACCAGGGTGACTTTCGGAAAGTCATGGCCCTTGGCCAGCATCTGGGTGCCGACCAGGATGCAGGGATCGCCGCTGTTTACCCGTTCCAGAATGGACTGGATGCTGCCTTTGCGCTGGGTGCTGTCGCGGTCGACCCGGATGACCGGCACATCGGGAAACAGGCTGGTCAAGGTGTCTTCAGTGCGTTCGGTGCCCTGGCCGATGGGCTTGAAGGCCTCGCTCTGGCAACTCGGGCAAACCGTCGGTGCCGCCTGCTGGTAATCGCAGTGGTGGCAGCGCAGGGCGCGATCCCGCTGATGGTAGGTCAGCCGGCTGTCGCAATCGGGGCACTCCATCAGGTGGCCGCAGTCAAAACACATCATGACCGGGGCGTATCCGCGGCGATTAACGAACACCAGAGCCTGCTGGCCACTATCAAGGCAGCGGCGGATGGCGCTTAGTGCTGGTTGTGACACGCCGCCCTCAAGGGGGCGGCTGCGGATGTCCAACAGGCGGACCTCCGGGGCGGTGGCGCTGCCAACCCGTTGTTCCAGTCGTGCCAGGCCGTATTTTCCGTTCTGCGTGTTGGCATAGGACTCCAGTGAGGGCGTGGCCGAACCGAGGATGACCGGGCATTGGTTCAGGTGCCCGCGGAACACCGCCAGATCCCGGCCGGAATAGCGAAAGCCTTCCCCCTGTTTGTAGGAGCTGTCGTGTTCTTCGTCCACGATCAGGGTTTGCAGCTTAATAAAAGGAAGGAGTACCGCCGACCGGGTGCCGATCACGATCACCGGCTTGCCCTCGCGGATTCTCAGCCAGGTTGCCAATCGCTGTCCGTCATTCAGGGCGGAGTGCCAGACCTCGATACGGTCACCGAAATACCGCCGGAAGCGGGCAACCGTCTGGGGGGTGAGGTTGATCTCGGGGACCAGTACCAGTGCCTGGTCGTCTGCCGTCAGGTTATTTTGCAGGTAATGCAGATAGAGCTCGGTCTTGCCGCTGCCAGTCACGCCGTAGAGCAGGGTGCAGTGAAACTTCCCGTCTACTGGAGGCAGTTTTGCAAACGCCAGTTGCTGAGCTTCAGTCAGTGGCGGCAGCGGGGATGTCAGGGGGTCCGAGTCGGTGCGTTCCGGCGGCTCGCATTCTGTGACCAGCTCTTTTCCCGCCAGCCCTTTGAGCTGGGATCTTGAAAAGCCGGCGGCGAGCACATCCCGGGTTGCTTGTGGTTTGCCCTCGCTGGCAAGCCAATCCAGCAGGGCCTGTTGGCGGTGAGCCTGCTTGGGCAAAGAGTGCTCTCGCCCGGAGAGCCGCCAGAACGTCTCTTTCGGCAGCGCCGCAGGTTGCCCCCTTCGCAGGGCCGGAGGCAGGGCCATGAACAGACTTTCGCCCAGCGGATGCTGATAGTAGTTGGCAGCCCAGGTCAGTAATTTCAGGGTTTCAGCGGGCAGTGCTGGCCAGGGCTCCAGTGCGCGTTTGAGGGGCTTGAGTTGTATGTTGGCTGGCGGCGTCACATTGGTGTCCACCACCAGGCCGGTAGCGAACTGTCGACCAAAGGGAATCTGGACTCGCTGACCGGGCTTGATACGACAGCCATCGGGAATCTGGTAATCGAACAGGCGCCTTAGTGGGCGGTTAAGGGCTATGCGGGCAGTGGCGGTCACGTGGGCTCCAGGAGAGCGGGGCGATGTCGCTCCAGTTACGGCTAGTGCCTATACGGAGCACGTAAGGCAGACCGCTGGAGTGGTTGCCTTGACTTGCGGATGCAAGTAAGATTCGCGGTCTGTTCGGCCGGCGCTTGATTGTGCCCGGTCTTTTCAATGGATTCAAATGCGGTGCCTGGCAGCTTGATCAGGTAGCGGCATTGCCTATTTAGAGGTTCGCCATGAAAGAAGGTATTCACCCCAAGTACGCCGACATTACCGCTACCTGCAGCTGCGGTAACGTCATCAAGACCCGTTCCACCATCGGTCAGGATCTGCAGCTGGACGTTTGCTCCCAGTGCCACCCGTTCTACACCGGCAAGCAGAAGGTTATGGACACCGGTGGTCGTATCGACCGTTTCCAGAAGCGTTTCGGTGGTCGTATCGGCGGCAAGAAAGCCTGATCGAAACACGGATCGTGAAAAGCGCCCTTCGGGGCGCTTTTTTTATGCATTTTTCAAACCCGAATGCACGGGCGAAAATGGCATAGCGGGTGGTTGATTTGTGTTCAGTGGGCCCTTGTTTGCGTGTGGGGATCGCGCCATAATGGCGCGCTCCGTTGGGCTTGGGGCCTGGCGGAGGCTTATTGAGAGTATACTGGGCCCGGCTCCCGAGAGCTGTCGTCACCGTATAACACTGATTGAAACAGTGGGGTGGCAGGCCTGAAACAACGTATCTCCGTCCTTTTAACGTGACAAACGGAACAGTGGCAATGTCTCAAGATCTGAAAACAGCAGCCCTTGAATATCACGCCCACCCGCGGCCTGGTAAGCTGAGTGTTGAAATCACCAAAGCGACCCAGACTTCCCGCGACCTGTCGTTGGCGTACAGTCCCGGGGTTGCCGAGCCGGTCCGCGAGATCGCAAAAGACCCAGAGAACGCCTACAAATACACAGCCAAGGGCAACCTGGTGGCGGTTATCTCTGACGGTTCCGCGATTCTGGGGCTTGGCAATCTTGGCCCTCTGGCGAGCAAGCCGGTAATGGAAGGAAAGGGCGTCCTGTTCAAGCGCTTTGCCGGTATTGATGTGTTTGATATCGAGGTTGACTCCGAGAGTCCCCAGGCGTTCATTGAGACGGTTGAGCGTATTGCCGATACCTTCGGCGGTATTAACCTGGAAGACATCAAGGCACCGGAATGCTTCGAAATCGAGCGTGCCCTGATCGAAAAGTGCAACGTGCCCATCTTCCACGATGACCAGCATGGCACCGCCATCGTAACGGCGGCGGGGATGATCAACGCTCTGGAACTTCAGGGCAAGAAGATCGAAGAAGCCAAAGTGGTTTGTCTGGGTGCGGGCGCTGCGGCGATCGCCTGCATGAAGCTGCTGATCAGCTGCGGTATCCAGTCCGAAAACATCTTCATGTTGGACCGCAAGGGTGTGATCCACTCTGGCCGTGACGACTTGAATCAGTACAAGGCGATGTTCGCCAACGAGACGGATCGTCGTACCCTTGACGATGCGATTGATGGCGCGGACGTATTCCTGGGGCTTTCCGGTCCGGATCTGCTGTCGGCTGACCAGCTGAAAAAAATGGCGCCAAACCCGATCGTGTTTGCCTGCTCCAACCCGGACCCGGAAATCAGTCCGGAAGTTGCTCTGGCGGCACGGGATGATCTGATCATGGCTACCGGTCGTTCAGACTATCCCAACCAGGTAAACAACGTACTGGGCTTCCCCTTCATTTTCCGTGGTGCGCTGGACGTGCGTGCAACCGCAATCAACGAGGAAATGAAAGTGGCGGCGGTTAACGCCATCCGTGAGCTGGCCAAAGAGCCGGTGCCGCAGGAAATCTGCGAAGCCTATGGCGTCGAGAACTTCGAGTTTGGCAAGGAATACATCATTCCGAAGCCGATGGATGTGCGACTGCTGGAAGTTGTGCCTGCCGCTGTTGCGCGTGCAGCCGTGGACTCCGGCGTTGCTCGTAATGCTTATCCTGAGCATTACCCGCTCAAGTCTATGGACGACATCAAGTAATCGGCTACAGCAGCGATTGCAAAAAAACCGGCGACCTTCGGGTCGCCGGTTTTTTTGTGTCCTGCATCTGCGGACGGAAAGGCCGGTGCGGAGCTGTTCTGGTTAGAACAGCTCCTGAGGCAGGTGGTTGCCGTTACCGTGGCTGCCGTTGGCTGTTTCCAGGGGCGGCGGTGCATTCTCCTCGCGGAAAACCTCAAAGACCGCGCCTTCCTGACCGGGCAGCGCCCGTTGTCCGGTTCTGGGGTCGATGCGCACGCTGACCAGCCCGTTGGGCTGAGGCATAAAGGCGCTGGGCGTGTCCTCGAGCGCCACTTTCATGTACTCGAGCCACACCGGCAGGGCGGTGGAGCCGCCGTACTCACCCCGTCCCATGGGCGTGGGCTGATCATAGCCGAGCCAGACGGTGGTGGCGATGCGATGGTTGAAGCCGGAGAACCAGGTGTCCCGCTGATCATTGGTAGTGCCCGTTTTGCCGGCAATGTCGCTGCGTCCCAACGCCAGTGCGCGACGACCGGTGCCGCGACGGACCACGTCCCGCATCATCGAGTGCAGCAGATAAACCGCTTTCGGGTCGGCCAGTCGCTGGGCGTAGCGAATGCCGGGGTGTTCAGGGTCATGTTCCGGGCAGCGCCAGTTGCAGTGAACCACCTCGGGGGCCTGATACACCACCTTGCCCTGACCATCTTTAACCTGCTGAATCAAGTAGGGGGTGACGTCATAGCCGCCATTAGCAATGACCGCAAACCCTCTGGCGACATCCAGCGGGGTCAGAAGCCCGCTGCCAAGCGCCAGCGACAGGTCCCGTTGCATATTGCCGGTGGGGATTCTCAGTTGCTCCAGGAAATTCATGGTGGTGTCGATGCCAAGGTCCCTGAGCAGTCGAATTGAAACCAGGTTCCGGGAGCGGTAAAGGGCTTCTCGAAGGCGGGTGGGGCCATAGAACTGCCCGGAGGAATTCTTTGGGCGCCAGGCGGAGGCCAGTTGATCGTCATCAAAGACGATCGGGGCGTCGTTAAAGACGGTGGCCGGGCTCATGCCGTTTTCCAGGGCGGCCAGGTACAGGAATGGTTTGAAGGCGGAACCTGGTTGCCGGGTGGCCTGGATCGCGCGATTGTACTTTGACTGGCCAAAGCTGTAGCCGCCGGAGAGGGCTTCGATGGCGCCGGTCTCCGCTTCCAGTGAAATCAGTGCGCCCTGAACTTCCGGGAGTTGCGCCAAAGCAACCGTCGGCTTGTTGGGCCTTGTTTGTGAAGTGCTGTCATCTGCCGTTGCCTCTGGCGCAGTGGTTGCTCTGACTTCTTTTACGTAAATCACGTCGCCGGGAGAGACGACATCGGAAGGTTTGGATGGCTTGGGGCCGGTGTAGTTGACGGTGCGGTGGCGGCTGGCCCAGGCCATGGTGTCCATGGCCAGGGTGGCAGCGCCCAGTCCGCGGACCAGAAGGTGAGCCTGATTGTCTTCATCATTGACCTGCTGGACCAGGGCCGGGGACAGGTCTTCTATGCGGGGGTAATTGCTCAGTTCGGCCAGCAGGGTGGCTTCAGGCTGGCTTGGGTCCTCAATGGTGCCGATCGGTCCACGGTAGCCGTGCCGTTCCTCGTAGGCTTCCAGGCCGTTTCTCAGGGCCTCTGTTGCGGTCTGTTGTTTGCGACTGTCCACCGTCAGCGTCACTACATAGCCGTCCGTGTAGGCGGCGTCGCCGAAGCGCTTGACCATTTCAGCGCGGGCCATCTCCGCGACGTAGTCCGCGTCGACCTCGGTTGCCGGTGCGTTATAGCTGGCGGTCAGCTCGGCATTGCTGGCCAGCTGGTAGGCGTCTTCAGAGATGTAGCCCAGCTCTTGCATGCGGCCCAGAATCCAGTTGCGACGAATGCGTGCCCGTTCCGGGTTGACCAGGGGGTTGTAGGCGGACGGCGCCTTGGGCAGGCCGGCGAGCATGGCCATCTGGGCGAGGCTGAGCTCCTTCACCTTTTTGTCGTAGTAGACCTGGGCAGCGGCCTGGAGTCCGTAAGCCCGATTGCCCAGATAGATCTTGTTCAGATAGAGCTCCAGAATCTCGTTTTTCTCAAGTTCACGCTCTATCTGAACAGCGAGCAGTATCTCGTTGAACTTGCGAATAAAGGTTCGGTCGCGTGACAAAAAGTAATTTTTTGCAACCTGCATGGTGATGGTGCTGCCCCCGGATTGGATGTGGCCGGTGGTCACCAATTCAATCGCAGCCCGCAGCAGGCCTTTGAAGTCGACGCCCATGTGGCTGTAAAAATTGGAATCCTCGGCCGCCAGGAACGCATGTAACTGAATTGTTGGTATCTGTTCGATTGTGATGGGTGCCCTTCTCTTTTCACCGAATTCTGCTATTAATCTCTCGTCTGCGCTGTAGACCCGCAACGGAGTTTGAAGTTTGATGTCCGCAAGCTGTTCCACTTCCGGAAGGCCAGGCCTCAGATAGAGGTAGAAGCTGGCAGCCATGATTGCTGATGCGCTGAGCCCAAGCAAAAACAGCCAGGTGAGAGATCGGGAGATTCGGAGTAATCGGGACATTTTTTTCTGACAACTGTTGGATATAGGTCTATCATTTGAGAAATTGCTTTAGGATGAGAACGCTCTCTCTCCGGTACAATTCGTCCCAAGGAAGAAGAGATCGCATTGTAGACGGAAACAGACAGAAATTCTCTAAATTAAAAGATACGTAACCGGGTGCATCTAGCCAGGTATAGGGTGAGCGCGTGTTCGGATTGTTTGGAAAAAAATCCAGTGCAGTACTGGGTGTCGATATTAGCTCCAGCTCGGTGAAGTTGATTGAACTCTCTAAGCAGGGGGATCGCTTCAAGGTCGAGAGCTACGCCGTTGAGCCGCTCCCGGCCAATGCGGTGGTGGAGAAGAACATCACCGATGTTGAGGCCGTAGGAGAGGCTGTCAAGAAGGTGGCTGCCAAGTCCCGCACCAGCGTCAAGCAGACGGCGGTGGCGGTGTCCGGTTCAGCTGTGATCACCAAGGTGATCCAGATGAACGGTGGCCTTAACGAATTTGAGATGGAAGACCAGATTGCCCTTGAGGCGGATCAGTATATTCCGTATCCGCTGGACGAAGTGGCGATTGATTTTGAGGTTCAGGGACCGTCCGAGAGCAATCCGGATCAGGTCGATGTTCTGCTGGCTGCCTGCCGGAAAGAGAATGTGGATGTCCGTGAGGATGCTCTGGACATCGCCTCTCTGACCACCAAGGTTGTGGACGTGGAAGCCTACGCTCTGGAGCGGGCCTACACTCTGATTGAATCCCAGCTCGAGTCCCATGGCGAAGAGCTGGTGGTAGCCGTGGTGGACATAGGCGCAACGATGACCACACTGAGTGTGTTGGCGGATGGTCACACCGTGTATACCCGCGAGCAGATTTTTGGTGGCAAGCAGTTGACCGAGGAAATCCAGCGCCGTTACGGCCTGTCTCTGGAGGAGGCCGGACTGGCCAAGAAGCAGGGCGGTCTGCCCGATGACTATGAGTCGGAGGTGCTGACCCCGTTCCGCGAGGCGGTGGTGCAACAGGTCGCTCGGGCCTTGCAGTTCTTCTTCGGTGCAAGCCAGTACAATGCCGTGGACTACGTGGTCCTGGCTGGCGGTACTGCCTCGATTCAGGGACTGACGGAAATGGTGGAAGAGAAGACAAACACTCCGACCCTGGTGGCCAACCCGTTTGCGGATATGGCGGTAGGCTCCCGGGTCAATGCATCGGCACTCGGTAATGACGCGCCGTCACTGATGATTGCTTGCGGCCTGGCAATGAGGAGCTTTGACTGATGGCAAAGATTAACCTCAGACCCTGGCGTGAGGAACTGCGGGCGGAGAAGCAGCAGCAGTTTGTGGTGATGATTCTTGGCGCAGCCATCATTGCTGCTGGGTTGGCTTTTTTGTGGAAGTCTGACATGGAGAGCCGAATTGCCAACCAGCAGTCTCGTAATGCCTATTTGGAAACGGCGATGAAGGATCTTGACTCTCAGATTAAAGAAATAGAGAGCCTAAGACGTAAGCGAGACGAGTTGCTGGCGAGAATGCAAGTCATACAGGATTTGCAGGGTAAGCGCCCAGTGATCGTTCGTGTATTTGATGAATTGGTCAGGACCTTGCCCGATGGGGTTTACTATCGAAGTCTTGTGCGGCGAGGAGATACGCTACAGCTTGTTGGTATGTCGGAGTCCAATAGCCGAGTTTCTGGTTTGATGCGGTCCTTTGATGGGTCAGAGTGGTTTACTTCTCCGAATCTCTCTAACGTCTCCTCCGAAGGAAGTAGCAAGGCAGGTTATAGTCAATTCAATCTATCTGTTAAGCAGCAATCGCCAAAGACTGAAGGGGAGGGGGAGGAATGAGTTTAGCGGACTCCCTGAAGAGCCTTAACGAGTTCGATGTTAATGACTTGGATGTCAATAATGCCGGTATTTGGCCAGCACCAATAAAAGGGATTGTGGTATTGCTGGTTTTTGGCCTCATTCTTGGAGGTGGGTACTGGTTTTTTGTGAAGGATCAGTATTCTCGGCTTGATCAGGTCGTGGCCAAAGAGGCTGAACTTAAGCAGCAGTATGAAAGCAAGGCTTATAAGGTTGCGAACCTGCAGATATTCAAAAATCAGATGGAGGAGATGGAAGAAACATTCTCT
Source organism: Marinobacter sp. CA1 (assembly GCF_020546665.1). Taxonomy (NCBI): domain Bacteria; kingdom Pseudomonadati; phylum Pseudomonadota; class Gammaproteobacteria; order Pseudomonadales; family Marinobacteraceae; genus Marinobacter; species Marinobacter sp. CA1. The sequence goes on along the minus strand of NZ_CP071785.1, from coordinate 3,776,472 downwards.
GCTCTGGTCCAGCAGCTTCCGAGCGACACGGAGGTTCCAGGATTGCTGGAGGATATAACGAATACCGCTCTAGGTAGCGGTCTTTCGCTTCAGGAAGTCAAGCTGCAATCTGAGCGGCAGCGCGATTTTTATGCGGAGCTCCCCATCAATATTCGTGTCTCTGGGACCTATCATGAGCTGGCTACTTTTGTGAGTAGCGTTGCCGCTCTGCCTCGTATCGTGACGCTTCATGATCTAACGATTCAGCCCGTGGGTGGTGATGGTGAAGAGCTGGCGATGCAGGTTACCGCTCGCACGTACCGTTATCGGGCAGGAGGTTGACTATGTTGGTAGATTTTATCGCGAGAGCTTCCGTGATGGTTGTCCTTTTGCCAATGCTTGTCGCCTGCTCTGAGAATGGTGGGTTTGGTGATTTGGATCGTTTCATGGCCGAAACTAGATCAAAACCGAGAGGTTATGTAGAGCCGTTGCCCGAGTTCAAAGCTTATGAGGCTTTTAGCTACACTTCGGCCGACCGGCGATCTCCCTTTGAGGTTCCTGTTGATGTTCAGTTGACTATGATGGAAAAGCAGCCCCAGTCAAATGTAGAGCCAGATCTCGATCGACCTAGGGAAGTTCTTGAGAACTTTAATCTCAATGAGCTTGATATGGTGGGTACGTTGCGAGGAGATGGCGGAGACCAGTTTGCTTTAATCTCTGATGGGGAAGGCGGCATCCATAGGGTTCAAGCTGGCAATTATATCGGTACGAACTATGGTCGAATCATTGGTGTCAGCGAAAGTCGGATTGAATTGATAGAGATCGTTCCTAATGGCCGGGGAGGCTGGGTAGAGAGGCCCCGTTCCCTGTCACTGGAGCAGAGCGAGGGCTAGGGAGCGGCAAAAATGATTAGACAGGAATCAATGCACAAATTATTAAGTTTGGGGTCGAGGCTCGCGATGTTCAGAAAAGTCAACGTATTTGCCGGTGCAGTAACGCTCGGATTCATGTCCAGCCTGGCACAAGCGGTTACTCTGGAAGATGTCTCGTTTTCGGCGCTCCCGGGGGAACGAACGGAGGTCACACTTCAGTTTGACGGTCAGCCTCCGGAGCCGACGGGCTACACAATTGAAAGCCCGGCCAGGATAGCTATTGATCTCCAAGACACTGACAGCGGTCTGGAGTCGCGCTCATTGTCCCTTGGAAACGGGAATGCGCGCAGTATGACTGTCGTGGAAACAAAAGATCGGACTAGGCTGATTTTTAACTTGGTTGAGCTGCGCCCCTACCAGGCGTCCCGTAATGAGAACTCCCTCGTTCTGGTTATTGGTGGCGATGATGGTGCAGCCGCTGGGGGCTCTGTTGCTCGTTCATCAGAGTCAGCTTCGGCGGCCTCGTCTCGGCAGGGGACAAGTGCCGGTCGAGGGTTAGCTGGCGTTGATTTCCGTCGTGGGGAGAATGGCGAAGGGCGTGTTGTCGTTGAACTGGGGAATTCAAACAGTTCCGTCGACCTCTCGGAGCTTGGGGGCAAAATCAAGCTTTCCATTGCCGACACTTCGGTACCGGAGCAACTCCGTCGTCGGTTGGATGTTACTGATTTTGCAACGCCGGTAACGCGGGTGGACACCTACTCAGAAGGAGACGCCGCTGTTGTGGAAATCCGCCCTCAGGGTGACTACGACTATATCGCTTATCAATCCGGTAGCGAGTTTGTGGTGAGCGTCGAGCAGCTCACGGAAGAGGAGGCTCAGACTCGTCGTGAGGAAAAGTTCCCTTACTCGGGCGAGAAACTGTCGTTAAACTTCCAGAATATTGAGGTTCGATCTGTCCTCCAGTTGATTGCGGATTTCACCGGACTCAACCTTGTTGCCAGTGATACAGTCTCTGGAAGTATCACTCTCCGACTTCAGAATGTTCCGTGGGACCAGGCTTTGGACTTGATCCTGAAAACAAAAGGATTGGATAAGCGTCAGATTGGCAATGTGCTGCTTGTTGCGCCAGCCGATGAAATCGCAGCCAGGGAGAAGCTGGAGCTTGAGACCAACAAACAGATTGCTGAGCTGGCGCCAGTTCGACTGGATATTATCCAGATCAATTATGCGAAGGCCGCAGATATCGTTGCTTTGATCAGTGAGGATGAGGAGCTGATTTCAGAGCGAGGCTTCATTTCATCAGATGTACGAACCAATACCATCAGTGTAAGAGAAACGGCTGAGAAGCTGGAAGAAATGCGCCGATTGATCAGCACCTGGGACATTCCTGTTCGACAAGTGTCTATTGAGGCGCGGATTGTTCGGGCGGAAACCAATGTAGCTGAGAATCTGGGGATTCGCTGGGGTGGAGCTGCCTACGATGTTAATGGCGACAATGTGGTTTCTATTGGTGGGTCGCTTGGTACCGTAGAAGAGGCGCGTCAGGCTGCCGGAGGCGGTTCTGGAACCATTACATTCCCCGGTGCATTGGGCGTTGACCTCGGTGTTACTGGCGATGGCGCGTCATCCTTTGCGATAGGCTTTGGCAGCAGCGACTTCCTGGTTGATATGGAGATCTCTGCCCTGGCTTCTGATGGTAAGGCCGAAGTGGTTTCCCAGCCTCGGGTTGTAACCGCTGATCGGCAGACTGCGAAAATCAAGTCTGGCGAAGAGATTCCTTATCAGGAGGCTTCATCCAGCGGTGCGACCTCGGTTTCTTTCAAGGAGGCAGCGCTGTCTTTGGAAGTTACTCCGCAGATTACCCCGGATGACAAGGTCATCATGGATCTTACCGTAAACCAGGATTCCCGGGGCGAGGTAACGGCCGGCATCCCTTCAATCAATACCAATGAGGTGACAACTCAGGTACTGGTTGGCAATGGGGAAACGGTTGTGCTTGGCGGTATTTTTCAGTCTGAGACAGCGACGACCACAACCAAGACACCATTCCTGGGGGATATCCCATACTTGGGTCGCTTGTTCAAGCGAACTGTTCAGACCGATGAACGCAGCGAGCTCCTCATCTTCATCACCCCGAAGATTATGAAGAACGACCTCATCCGCTGATGATAAAAGCCGCCAATCCTGGCGGCTTTTTTATTTTCTGTGCCTGCCCATTGGTTAGCAGCGTTATACAAAATTTCGCCCTGTGCTATTCTCACCCGCCGAATGTGGTGAGAGCGAGAGTCATGGCGTTGCCGAAGCGAGTAGTTCTAGTGGGCCCGATGGGTGCGGGAAAAAGCACCATTGGCCGATTGCTGGCCCGGGAAATGGGGTATCGTTTCCTAGACTCCGATCGTATGATCGAGGAACGGTGCGGAGCCAACATTCCGTGGATTTTTGATGTCGAGGGCGAGCAGGGGTTTCGTCAGCGGGAATCGTCGATGCTGGCAGAACTGGCGGAGCAGGACGGCACGGTTCTGGCGACGGGGGGCGGTGCAGTCATGGCGCCCGGCAATCACAGCCTGCTCAAGCATCGGGCCGTTGTGGTGTACCTCTGCACATCCATCGAACAACAGGTTGAGCGGACCCGGAAGGATCGCAATCGACCTCTGCTGCAGAACGATAATCCCGAGGCGGTGCTGCGAGACCTGTTTGCCCTTCGAGATCCTATCTATCGCAAACTCGCCGATATTGTCATGCTGACGGATAAAAAGAGCCCTCGCCTGGTGGTTCGTCAGTTGATGAACAAACTCAATCCCAGAACTCCGCGTCATCGTCGTCAGGTTAAAAAGGAAGTGAGAAAGAATGACTGAGTCAAAGCAGCAGCTGCAGGTTGATTTGGGCGATCGCAGTTACCCTATTCTTATCGGCGATGGTCTGCTGGGGGTGAGTGATCTGGGGCGCTACGTTGCAGGCAATCAGGTAATGATTGTCACGAATGAGACCGTCGCGCCGCTGTACCTTGACGCTGCGCGCCGCTGCTTTGCCGGCAAGGCGGTGGATACTGTAATCCTTTCGGATGGTGAGCGTTACAAGAATTGGGAAACCCTGAACCGGATTTTCGATGCGCTGCTCGAGCGTCGACACTCCCGTAAGACCACATTGGTGGCTCTGGGCGGCGGTGTGGTTGGTGACATGACGGGCTTTGCTGCGGCGTCCTACCAGCGGGGAGTGCCTTTTATCCAGATCCCCACCACCTTGCTCTCTCAGGTGGACTCGTCGGTGGGTGGCAAGACCGGCATCAATCACCCGCTGGGCAAGAACATGATTGGTGCGTTTCATCAGCCAGAGGTGGTGCTGATCGATACCAGAACGCTGGCGACATTGCCCCCGCGGGAAGTCTCAGCGGGACTGGCTGAGGTCATCAAGTACGGGCTGATTCGAGATGTCGAGTTTTTGGCCTGGCTGGAATCCGAGATGGATCGTTTGATGGGGTTGGACTCTGTGGCCCTTGCTGAGGCGATTTACCGCTCTTGCGCCTGCAAGGCAGAGGTGGTCGCGCAGGATGAGCGTGAGGGAGGCTTGCGGGCTATCCTCAACCTTGGTCATACCTTCGGCCATGCCATCGAGACGTTCGCCGGCTACGGCAATTGGCTACACGGTGAAGCGGTGGGGAGCGGCATAGTGATGGCTGCGGACCTGTCACGCCGGATGGGTATGATTTCCCCGGAAGACGATGATCGGGTTCGGCGGCTGGTGCAAAAAGCCGGACTGCCCACGACGGTACCAGGGGGAATGACCCCGGACGATTTCAGGACACTGATGGCCGTGGACAAGAAGAACGTCGACGGCAGTCTTCGCCTGATACTGATGCGCGCTCTGGGGGACGCAGTGGTAACCGCTGACATTGATGCCGATGCCTTGCAGCAAACCCTCCTTTCATTCTGCCAAACGGCTGACTGACAGACAGGTGCCTGGGGATGACGTCCGGTGACAAGGGTATGAACGGACTGGAAACCGGTGGCTTGTTTGCCCGGTTGCAGGACCGCTATGGCCTGAGCGACGATCCACTGGCCATCGAGGCCCCTTTCTATGGCGAGGCTCGCCGTCAGCATGCACTGGAAACCCTGCGTCATCTATGTGGGTTCGGCGATCTTGCTCTCGCGGTGGTCGGTGCCCGAGGTTCCGGGAAAACCCGGCTGCTTGCCGAGTTGGTTCGCAGTGAATCCGGTCGTCTTGACTTTCACTACCTTGAAGCCGCCGCACTGACCGGTGACGAGTCGCTGGTTCGCCATCTCCTTGCCATTTCCCGCCAGCCGCTAGAGCAGTTTACCGACGTAACGACCGCGCTATCGGGGTTCTTCCAGTGGACTGAAGCCGCCACCCGAAAGGGACGCCGACAGGTGCTGCTGCTGGACAATGCTGACCAGGTGCCCTCTCCATTGCTCAAGCGATTGCTGCACAGTTTTCGGGCTGCTGACGCCTCCCTGGCTGCGGTTCCGGTTTTGACCGGCGGAGAGGCCCTGCTCGCCAACCTGGGGGCAAACGAAGCCGGAACTGGCGTGGAAGGTGACGTCGCTGGCCTGCACCTGCTGCGCCTGCCGCCGTTGACACCGGCGGACATCAAGGCGTTTCTCTCGCCGCGTCTGGTTAGTGTGGGCGGTGATCCCGACAGTCTGCTTTCCGGTAGCAAGCTGGATCAATTGGCTGAGTTGAGCCAGGGCAGCTTTGGCCGACTTAAGCGCGTGGCCCCCGCGATCTGGCTTGATATGGCGCAGCCGCGCCGGTCGCCGCCGTTGGGGCTGCCGGGGCTTGGGGCTTTGCGCTGGAGTGCGTTGGCGTTGCTATTGCTGGGCGTATCCTGGTGGCTGGTGTCCCGGCAGTATGACCAGGTGGTGTCTGAAGGCGTCGCTTCAGAGCCCGTACAGGAGCCTGTCCGTCGAAGCATTACCCTGGGGCCGGATAACCCGAATGCGCTGTCGCTTGAGGCGACAGAAGAGCCCTCGCCCTTGACGACAAAAGCGTTTTCCCCGGAAACTGTTACCAGAGCCAGAGCCAGAGCCATGCCGGCTTTCGAACCGGTGGCTCCGGCCTACTTCCTTCCTCGGCAGGAACTGAGTGGTAAGGAGACATTTACTGCTCAGTACATTGCGGGGTATGAAGAGCGCACGGCGTTGCGCTTCATCGAGATGCACCCGAGTGTTAATGGTCTGCGCTACACCCGAACTCTGCGATCCGGAAAAGACTGGTTTGTAGTTTTTTACGGAGAGTTTGGCAGCCGCGAGGAAGCCCGGGCAGCCCTGGCCAAACTTCCTGCCAGTCTGCTCCAGGAAGAGCCCTGGATTCGGACTCTGGGCGATATCTGATCCTCATTCCCTGCTGCTTCCGTCCGGGCGGCAGACCGAGCTGAAAAGCAGTCTGATTTAGTCGATTTTCCTGTCTCCCGACGGTGTTTGTGATCAATATCCGGGTATTGTGCTGCCATTTTCGGGTTGGTCCGAAAAATGCCTTCAATCCCAGTGATACCAACGCCTGGCGGGCTATTCTGATGGAACGGAGTTGCCTTAAAACTGCAACTCCGTTTGAGTACGTATTTCTACGTGTGTAAAATAGCCAGCCCCCATTTTCAGTGTCGAAGGGTGATCGGGTGCTCTTTTTCGCCTTAACTCTTTGATTGAAAAGCATTTATACGCGAGAGAACGCTTATGATGACAGGTTTGTATCATCCCGATGAGTTCAGGGACAACTGCGGCTTTGGTCTGATTGCCCATATGAAGGGCGAGACCAGCCACAAGTTGTTGCAAACTGCCATCGAGTCGCTGACCTGCATGACCCACCGCGGTGGGATTGCGGCGGACGGTAAGACCGGCGATGGTTGTGGCCTGCTGATCCAGAGCCCGGACGCATTTCTGCGTAAGGCCGCGCATGCGGCGTTCGGCAAGACCCCGGGCGACCTGTTCGCCGTTGGCCAGGTCTTCCTGAACCCCGATGAAAGCAAGGCTGCGGCAGGTCGTGCCGCGGTCGAGAAGCGGTTGACCGAGCAGGGTCTGGACATTCTTGGCTGGCGGGAAGTACCCACAGACAACAGCTGCCTGGGGCCCATGGCGCTGGATTGCCTGCCGCGTATTGAACAGGTCTTCGTGGAGCCCGCCGGCAAAGAAGAAAAAGACTTTGCCATTGCGTTGTTTGTGGGCCGACGTTATGCCGAACGCGACATGGTGGACGACGGCGAATTCTACATCTGCAGTCTTTCTCACCGGACCCTGTCCTACAAAGGGTTGATGATGCCGGTGGATCTGCCCAACTTCTACCGGGATCTTGGTGATCCGGAGCTGGAAACGGCGATCTGTGTGTTCCACCAGCGTTTCTCTACCAACACTATGCCGCGCTGGCCGCTGGCCCAGCCGTTCCGCTATCTCGCCCACAACGGTGAGATCAATACCGTGGACGGCAACCGGAACTGGGCGATTGCCCGGGCCGCAAAATTCAGTTCGCCCAACCTGCCGGATCTGCAGACCCTGCAGCCGCTGGTTAACCTGACCGGCTCCGATTCCTCAAGCATGGACAACATGCTGGAGATCCTGCTGGCCGGCGGTGTTGACCTGTTCCGTGCCGCGCGCATGATGATTCCACCGGCCTGGCAGAATGTGGACACCATGGACGCTGACCTGCGGTCTTTCTACGAGTACAACTCGATGCACATGGAGCCTTGGGATGGCCCGGCCGGTCTGGTTATCTCCGATGGCCGTTACGCCGTGTGCATGCTTGATCGCAATGGCCTGCGTCCGGCCCGTTGGGTCATGACCAAAGATGGTTTTATTACCCTTGCGTCCGAGATTGGCACTTACGCCTATGAGCCGGATGATGTTGTCGCCAAAGGCCGTGTGGGGCCAGGGCAGATGCTGGCGATTGACACTGCGACCGGTGATGTCCTGCATACCAAAGACGTCGATGATCGGTTGAAGAAAGCCCAGCCCTATAAGCAGTGGCTGCGGGAAAACGGCCTTCGAGTCGAAGCAACGCTGAACCAGGCCACGCCGGAATTCCGGCTGATGGACTCGGACGAACTGCTGGTACACCAGAAAATGTTCATGGTGTCCTACGAAGAGCGTGACCAGGTGCTGCGTCCGCTGGCCGAGAACGGCCAGGAAGCCGTTGGCTCCATGGGTGACGACACGCCGATGGCGGTGCTGTCCAGCCGGGTGCGTCATGTTGGCGATTACTTCCGTCAGAAGTTCGCCCAGGTTACCAATCCGCCGATTGATCCGTTGCGCGAATCCATCGTGATGTCGCTGGAAACCTGCCTGGGGGCGGAACGCAACGTCTTTGAAGAGACGCCTGACCACGCCGACCGGATCATTCTGTCCACGCCGGTGTTGTCACCGGCGAAGTTCCTGCGCATCGTCAACAATGAGCGTCCGGGCTTCGAAGTGGCTCGTATTCGTCTCAGCTACCGTCCTGAACAGGGGCTGGAGCAGGCCATCCGTACCGTTTGCGACGAAGCCGCCCAGGCCGTCCGGGATGGCAAGGTTCTGTTGGTGCTCACCGATAAGGACCTGTGCGAGGGTGAGCTGCCGGTCAATGCCCTGATGGCGACCGCGGCGGTCCACCACCACCTGGTTCACCAGGGGCTACGTTGCGATTCCAACCTGATCGTTGAAACCGGCTGGGCTCGTGACCCGCACCAGTTCGCTGTGCTGTTCGGCTTTGGTGCCACAGCGGTTTATCCATATCTGTCGTACCAGGTGCTGAACGATCTGATCCGCACTGGCGAAGTGCTGATGGACCCGATCGAAGCCAAGAACAACTACCGCAAGGGCATCAACAAGGGGCTGTTGAAGATCCTGTCCAAGATGGGCATCTCCACCATCACCTCCTATCGCGGTGCCCAGCTGTTTGAGGCGATTGGTCTCGCTGATGAAGTGGTGGACCTGTGTTTCCGGGGTGTGCCCAGTCGGATCCAGGGGGCTGGCTTCTTTGATTTCCAGCAGGACCAGGAACAGCTGGCTGCCGTTGCCTGGAAGCCCCGCAAGCCCATCTCACAGGGTGGCCTGCTCAAGTATATCCACGGTCAGGAATACCATGCCTTTAACCCGGATGTGGTCCGGACGCTGCAGGATGCGGTGATCAGCGGAGAGTATGGTCAGTACCGTGAGTATGCCGCGCTGGTGAACGAGCGACCGGTAGCGACGCTGCGGGATCTGCTTTCATTCCGTAGCGATATCGAAGGCATCAAACTGGCTGACGTTGAGCCGGTGGAGGCCATCTTCCCGCGCTTTGATTCTGCCGCCATGTCTCTCGGTGCACTGTCGCCGGAGGCCCATGAGGCACTGGCCGTGGCGATGAACACACTTGGCGGTCGCTCCAACTCCGGTGAGGGCGGTGAAGACGCGGCTCGCTACGGCACCGAGCGTCGCTCCAAGATCAAGCAGGTTGCTTCCGGTCGATTTGGCGTGACTGCGGAGTACCTCCGCAGCGCTGAGGTCATGCAGATCAAGGTGGCACAGGGCGCCAAGCCTGGAGAGGGCGGTCAGCTGCCTGGCGGCAAGGTCAATGATCTGATTGCCCGGCTGCGTTACTCGGTACCGGGCGTCACCCTGATTTCGCCACCACCGCACCACGATATTTACTCCATCGAGGATCTGGCGCAGCTGATCTTTGACCTCAAGCAGGTCAACCCGAAGGCCCTGGTTTCCGTCAAACTGGTCTCCGAGCCGGGGGTTGGTACCATCGCCGCTGGTGTGGCCAAGGCTTACGCCGACCTTATTACCGTTTCCGGTTATGACGGCGGTACCGCAGCGAGCCCGCTGACCTCAATCCGCTACGCCGGTTCGCCCTGGGAACTTGGCCTGAGCGAAACCCAGCAGGCGCTGCGTGCCAACGACCTGCGGGGCAAGATCCGCCTGCAGACGGATGGTGGCATCAAGACGGGCTTGGACGTGGTCAAGGCGGCAATCCTCGGGGCTGAGAGTTTTGGCTTTGGTACCACACCGATGGTCGCCCTGGGCTGTAAATACCTGCGAATCTGTCACCTCAACAACTGTGCAACCGGTGTTGCCACTCAGAATGATCACCTGCGCGAGGAGCATTTCCGCGGCACCGTCGAGATGGCGATGAACTTCTTCCGTTTTGTTGCGGAGGAGACTCGCGAGTGGATGGCCAAGCTCGGTGTTCGTACGTTGGAAGAGCTGGTTGGCCGAGTGGATCTGTTGGAGCGTCTGCCTGGGGATACCCAGCGCCAGCAGAAGCTGGATCTGACACCGCTGCTGGGCAACGACCTGATCCCGGCTGACAAGCCGCATACCTGCCAGGTAGAGCGCAACCTGCCGTTTGATGAGGGCAAGCTGGCTGAGCAGATGGTGGCGGACATGGCGGATGCCATCGCCAATCGCCAGGGCGGGACCTGGTCCTACCGTGTCACCAACTGCGACCGTTCCATCGGTGCTCGACTGTCCGGTGAGATTGCGGAAGTGCACGGCAACCAGGGCATGATCGACGCGCCCATCACGCTGGAGCTGACCGGCACCGCCGGCCAGAGTTTCGGGGTCTGGAACGTCTGTGGCCTGCACCTGTACCTGGAAGGCGATGCCAACGACTACGTCGGTAAAGGCATGACCGGAGGCAAGCTGGTGATCCGTCCGCCGCAGGGCAGCAGCTTCAACACCCAGGAAACCTCCATTGTGGGCAACACCTGCCTCTACGGCGCGACTGGTGGCAAGCTGTTCGCTGCGGGTACCGCCGGTGAGCGTTTTGGGGTGCGTAACTCCGGCGCCCACGCGGTGGTCGAGGGTGCGGGCGATCACTGCTGCGAGTACATGACGGGTGGCCTGATTACCGTTCTGGGTGCCACCGGTCACAACTTTGGTGCCGGTATGACCGGTGGTTTTGCCTACGTGCTGGACGAGAAAAACACCTTCGTGGACAAGTACAACCACGAGCTGGTGGAGATTCAGCGGATTTCCAGTGAGGACATGGAGCCTTACCGCAACCACCTGCGTGGGGTGATCCGTGAGCATGTGGCGGAAACCCGCAGCGCCTGGGCCGAGCACATTCTTAACAATTTCGACGACTATATTGGCCGTTTCTGGTTGGTTAAGCCCAAGGCTGCCAACCTGAGGAGCCTGCTGGCCAGCACCCGGGCCCGTCCGGAGTAGGACGGAGAACAATCCGGGGGATGGGCCGGCCCGGTGCCGGCCCGATGTCGAAATTGAGCTGATGAGAGCAACCAGATGAAAGAACGTTTGAGCAACGACTTCCAGTTTGTCGAGGTTGGCCGTGTTGATCCGAGCAAGGTGCCGGCCAAGAAGCGCAAGAAAGAATTTGCCGAGATCTATCACCCTTTCAAGCCGGACGATGCCGCCAATCAGGCTCATCGCTGCCTGGCTTGCGGTAACCCTTACTGCGAGTGGAAGTGCCCGGTCCACAATTACATCCCCAACTGGCTCAAGCTGGTGTCCGAGGGCAATGTGATGAAAGCGGTGGAGCTTTGTCACCAGACCAACTCACTGCCGGAAGTATGCGGCCGGGTCTGTCCGCAGGATCGTCTGTGTGAAGGCGCCTGTACCCTCAATGATGGCTTTGGTGCCGTGACCATCGGGTCGGTGGAAAAGTACATTACGGACACGGCTTTTGCCCTGGGCTGGAAGCCGGATCTGTCCCACGTTCGCTGGACGGACAAGAAAGTCGCGGTTATTGGCGCCGGACCGGCGGGTCTTGGCTGTGCCGACATCCTGGTTCGTAACGGAGTCAAGCCGGTGGTGTTTGACTGTTATCCAGAGATTGGTGGCCTGCTGACCTTTGGTATTCCCGAGTTCAAGCTGGAAAAGTCGGTGATGAGCCGTCGCCGTCAGGTGTTCGAGGAAATGGGCGTGGAGTTCCGCCTCAGCACCGAAGTGGGTCGGGATGTCCAGATGCAGGAGCTGCTGGATGAATACGACGCCGTCTTCATGGGCATGGGCACCTACACCTATATGAAGGGCGGTTTCCCGGGCGAGGATCTGCCGGGCGTGTACGATGCGCTGCCGTTCCTGATCTCCAACGTCAATCGTCGACTGGGTTTTGAGAAGTCGGCGGACGACTTCATCGACATGAAGGGCAAGCGGGTTGTGGTGCTCGGTGGTGGTGACACCGCCATGGACTGTAACCGCACCTCGATCCGGCAGCAGGCCGAGAGCGTGACCTGTGCCTACCGTCGGGATGAGCAGAACATGCCGGGTTCTCGCCGTGAGGTTGCCAATGCTAAAGAAGAGGGCGTCAAGTTCCTCTTCAATCGCCAGCCGATCGCAATCATCGGGGAAGACCAGGTTGAAGGCGTAAAGGTTGTACAGACCCGGATGGGGGAGCCGGACGAGAACGGTCGTCGGCGTCCGGAAGTGGTGCCGGGGAGTGAAGAGGTGATTCCAGCGGATGCGGTGCTGGTGGCGTTTGGTTTCCGTCCCAGCCCGTCAGACTGGTTTGAGGAGCATGAGGTTGCCACGGACGATTCCGGTCGTGTAACGGCGGCCGAAGGTGGCGAGTTCCCGTTCCAGACCAGCAACCCCAAAATCTTTGCGGGTGGCGATATGGTGCGGGGTTCTGATCTGGTAGTGACTGCCATTTGGGAGGGGCGCCAGGCTGCGGAAGGGATTCTCGATTATCTTGATGTCTAGGCCGTGGTTCACCGAAGGTTCTAAGCTTCGGGTTTAGACGCAGCGCAAGGGCGGTGAGCCGGTATGGGTCACCGCCTTTTTTATGAGATGGCGAAAGAATCGCTGGTCTTGACGGCTCCGGCCCAGGTGCCGTTGGCCGTTACGCTGGTACCGATCTCCTTGCTGGTCATCGCAGCGCACTTTCTGTTCAAATGGCGGGCAATCGGAGCTAGAATGTACGGGTAAACCGAGATCTCTGCAGAAAGTTTGGAAAAAGCTGTTGACGGTTTGCAGGAGGTCTGTAGAATGCGCATCTCTTTCGAGGGGCAAGCCGGTCAGGCGGGCTCGGAATCGAAAGGCAACCGTTTGGTTTTTTTGAAGTTTTCGGTTTTGAGAGATCTTCAAATAAGCGGTTGACAAGGTGGTTCAACGCTGTAAAATGCGCGCCACCTTGATGAGGTAGCCGGGAGGTTTCGGCGGTTTCGAAAAGCTTCGAAAGCCACTGAAAATAAACGGTTGACAAGCTCGCGGTTCACTGTAGAATACGCGGCCTTGATCGGGCAACGGCCCAACGCTCTTTAAAAAGTTAACTAAGTAATTCGTGTGGGCGCTGGCTGAGGTATTTCGGATACGAAATATCGAGACAGTGACCTGTCAGAACCCTCTTTGAGGGTGATGAATTTGAGTTTTGTCTTGAGCAAAAATTAGATGCTTCGGCATCTGCTTGATTTAAACTGAAGAGTTTGATCATGGCTCAGATTGAACGCTGGCGGCAGGCTTAACACATGCAAGTCGAGCGGTAACAGGGGTAGCTTGCTACCCGCTGACGAGCGGCGGACGGGTGAGTAATGCTTAGGAATCTGCCTAGTAGTGGGGGATAGCCCGGGGAAACCCGGATTAATACCGCATACGTCCTACGGGAGAAAGCAGGGGATCTTCGGACCTTGCGCTATTAGATGAGCCTAAGTCGGATTAGCTAGTTGGTGGGGTAAGAGCCTACCAAGGCGACGATCCGTAGCTGGTCTGAGAGGATGATCAGCCACATCGGGACTGAGACACGGCCCGAACTCCTACGGGAGGCAGCAGTGGGGAATATTGGACAATGGGGGCAACCCTGATCCAGCCATGCCGCGTGTGTGAAGAAGGCTTTCGGGTTGTAAAGCACTTTCAGTAGGGAGGAAAACCTTATGGCTAATACCCATGAGGCTTGACGTTACCTACAGAAGAAGCACCGGCTAACTCCGTGCCAGCAGCCGCGGTAATACGGAGGGTGCAAGCGTTAATCGGAATTACTGGGCGTAAAGCGCGCGTAGGTGGTTTGTTAAGCGAGATGTGAAAGCCCCGGGCTTAACCTGGGAACGGCATTTCGAACTGGCAAGCTAGAGTGTGGTAGAGGGTAGTGGAATTTCCTGTGTAGCGGTGAAATGCGTAGATATAGGAAGGAACACCAGTGGCGAAGGCGGCTACCTGGACCAACACTGACACTGAGGTGCGAAAGCGTGGGGAGCAAACAGGATTAGATACCCTGGTAGTCCACGCCGTAAACGATGTCTACTAGCCGTTGGGACTCTTGAAGTCTTAGTGGCGCAGCTAACGCACTAAGTAGACCGCCTGGGGAGTACGGCCGCAAGGTTAAAACTCAAATGAATTGACGGGGGCCCGCACAAGCGGTGGAGCATGTGGTTTAATTCGACGCAACGCGAAGAACCTTACCTGGCCTTGACATCCTGCGAACTTTCTAGAGATAGATTGGTGCCTTCGGGAACGCAGTGACAGGTGCTGCATGGCCGTCGTCAGCTCGTGTCGTGAGATGTTGGGTTAAGTCCCGTAACGAGCGCAACCCCTATCCCTAGTTGCTAGCAGTTCGGCTGAGAACTCTAGGGAGACTGCCGGTGACAAACCGGAGGAAGGTGGGGATGACGTCAGGTCATCATGGCCCTTACGGCCAGGGCTACACACGTGCTACAATGGTGCGTACAGAGGGCTGCAAACCCGCGAGGGGGAGCTAATCTCACAAAACGCATCGTAGTCCGGATCGGAGTCTGCAACTCGACTCCGTGAAGTCGGAATCGCTAGTAATCGCGAATCAGAATGTCGCGGTGAATACGTTCCCGGGCCTTGTACACACCGCCCGTCACACCATGGGAGTGGATTGCACCAGAAGTGGTTAGTCTAACCTTCGGGAGGACGATCACCACGGTGTGGTTCATGACTGGGGTGAAGTCGTAACAAGGTAGCCGTAGGGGAACCTGCGGCTGGATCACCTCCTTAAACGAAACCGAAGCCTCGGTCAGAGTCCACACGAATTACTTGGTTAACTTGCGAAGAGAGCAATAGGGTCTTTCAGACCCGTTCCCTGTGATCGCTTGCTGAAAAGTAAGTGGGAAGCAGAGAATTAGCGCTAAAGGTTGTGACAGCTGACAAGGCGCAGGCTGAGAGAGTGAGGGAGCGTACTGAAGTACGTGACCGAGCGAACGAAGACTGCAACGCAGCTCAGGTGGCACAAGATTTAGTGATAATTGGGTCTGTAGCTCAGGTGGTTAGAGCGCACCCCTGATAAGGGTGAGGTCGGTGGTTCAAGTCCACCCAGACCCACCAAAATCGCTCAGCTCGTCGTTGCTTCAAAGCTCACGTGCTACTCGCACGCTACGCTTTAAAGCGCCTAGATCTGAACGATTTTCCGAGTGCGGCGTCAGCATTATCGAAGTCCGCTTGGTGTGTGGTTCGATATGGGGCTATAGCTCAGCTGGGAGAGCGCCTGCCTTGCACGCAGGAGGTCGGCAGTTCGATCCTGCCTAGCTCCACCATAACCTACTGACTTGTGTCAGTGTGCAGAAACAAGTGTTTCACTTTGATGAAATCCTTCTTTCTGATCACTGGGTCAGAATTGCTCTTTAACAATTCGGATGAGAAAGCAATATCGAGACGTATTGATCCAATTTATCTCCAGGATCAATACGCTCAAAGTGATAGCGATTTCAAGCGTTATCCGGTGTTGTCGTTGAAGTGGTTGTTCTATCGCTTCAAGGAAACTGTCTCGTTCTGTCCTCTGCTGGTCCGCCAACAGATCGATAGCACGAACACAGTTGTCTTGGGGTTATATAGTCAAGCAACTAAGCGCATACGGTGGATGCCTTGGCAGTCAGAGGCGATGAAAGACGTGGAAGCCTGCGATAAGGTTCGGGGAGCTGGCAAACGAGCTGTGATCCGGACATCTCTGAATGGGGAAACCCACCGACTTTCGGGTCGGTATCTTACACTGAATCCATAGGTGTAAGAGGCGAACCGGGGGAACTGAAACATCTAAGTACCCCGAGGAAAAGAAATCAACCGAGATTCCCTAAGTAGCGGCGAGCGAACGGGGACCAGCCCTTAAGCTGGACGACTGGTAGGAGAAGGCCCTGGAAAGAGCCGCCATAGTGGGTGATAGCCCCGTATCCGAAACCTGAGTTCAGTGAAATCGAGTAGGACGGGACACGTGATATCCTGTCTGAACATGGGGGGACCATCCTCCAAGGCTAAATACTCCTGACTGACCGATAGTGAACCAGTACCGTGAGGGAAAGGCGAAAAGAACCCCTGTGAGGGGAGTGAAATAGACCCTGAAACCGTATGCGTACAAGCAGTCGGAGCAGACTTGTTCTGTGACGGCGTACCTTTTGTATAATGGGTCAGCGACTTAATTTCAGTAGCAAGGTTAACCGTCTAGGGGAGCCGTAGGGAAACCGAGTCTTAATAGGGCGTATAGTTGCTGGGATTAGACCCGAAACCGGGCGATCTATCCATGAGCAGGTTGAAGGTGCCGTAACAGGCACTGGAGGACCGAACCCACTGTCGTTGAAAAGCCAGGGGATGACTTGTGGATCGGAGTGAAAGGCTAATCAAGCCCGGAGATAGCTGGTTCTCCCCGAAAGCTATTTAGGTAGCGCCTCGGACGAATACCACTGGGGGTAGAGCACTGTTTGGGCTAGGGGGTCATCCCGACTTACCAACCCCATGCAAACTCCGAATACCAGTGAGTACTATCCGGGAGACACACGGCGGGTGCTAACGTCCGTCGTGAAGAGGGAAACAACCCAGACCGCCAGCTAAGGTCCCCAAGTACCAGTTAAGTGGGAAACGATGTGGGAAGGCTCAGACAGCTAGGAGGTTGGCTTAGAAGCAGCCACCCTTTAAAGAAAGCGTAATAGCTCACTAGTCGAGTCGGCCTGCGCGGAAGATGTAACGGGGCTCAAACTGGTCACCGAAGCTGCGGCTGCATACTTTGTATGCGGGGTAGGGGAGCGTTCTGTAAGCCTGCGAAGGTGTGTTGAGAAGCATGCTGGAGGTATCAGAAGTGCGAATGCTGACATGAGTAACGACAATGGGGGTGAAAAACCCCCACGCCGGAAGACCAAGGGTTCCTGCGCAACGCTAATCGGCGCAGGGTGAGTCGGCCCCTAAGGCGAGACCGAAAGGTGTAGTCGATGGGAAACGGGTTAATATTCCCGTACCTTGGATCACTGCGATGGAGAGACGGAGAAGGCTAGGTGAGCCGGGCGACGGTTGTCCCGGTTTAAGCAAGTAGGAAGAGGACTTAGGCAAATCCGGGTCCTCAATTCCGAGATGCGACGACGAGTTCCCTAGGGAATGAAGTCATTGATGCCATGCTTCCAGGAAAATCTTCTAAGCTTCAGGTGATTCGAGACCGTACCCCAAACCGACACAGGTGGTCAGGTAGAGAATACCAAGGCGCTTGAGAGAACTCGGGTAAAGGAACTAGGCAAAATGGTGCCGTAACTTCGGGAGAAGGCACGCTGGTTGTATGTGAAACCCCTGCGGGTGGAGCAGAAGCCAGTCGAAGATACCAGGCCCCTGCGACTGTTTATTAAAAACACAGCACTCTGCAAACACGAAAGTGGACGTATAGGGTGTGACGCCTGCCCGGTGCCGGAAGGTTAATTGATGGGGTTAGCACTCGTGCGAAGCTCTTGATCGAAGCCCCGGTAAACGGCGGCCGTAACTATAACGGTCCTAAGGTAGCGAAATTCCTTGTCGGGTAAGTTCCGACCTGCACGAATGGCGTAACGATGGGGGCGCTGTCTCTACCCGAGACTCAGTGAAATTGAAATCGCCGTGAAGATGCGGTGTATCCGCGGCTAGACGGAAAGACCCCGTGAACCTTTACTATAGCTTCACAGTGAACTTTGAGCATGCTTGTGTAGGATAGCTGGGAGGCTTTGAAACCAGGACGCCAGTTCTGGTGGAGCCAACCTTGAAATACCAGCCTGGCATGTTTGAGGTTCTAACTTGGTCCCCTTATCGGGGATGAGGACACTGTGTGGTGGGTAGTTTGACTGGGGCGGTCTCCTCCCAAAGCGTAACGGAGGAGCACAAAGGTGGGCTAAGCATGGTCGGACATCATGCGGTTAGTGTAATGGCACAAGCCCGCTTAACTGCGAGACAGACACGTCGAGCAGGTGCGAAAGCAGGTCATAGTGATCCGGTGGTTCTGTATGGAAGGGCCATCGCTCAACGGATAAAAGGTACTCCGGGGATAACAGGCTGATACCGCCCAAGAGTTCACATCGACGGCGGTGTTTGGCACCTCGATGTCGGCTCATCACATCCTGGGGCTGAAGCCGGTCCCAAGGGTATGGCTGTTCGCCATTTAAAGTGGTACGCGAGCTGGGTTTAGAACGTCGTGAGACAGTTCGGTCCCTATCTGCCGTGGACGTTGGAGATTTGAGGAAAGCTGCTCCTAGTACGAGAGGACCGGAGTGGACGAACCTCTGGTGTTCGGGTTGTTTCGCCAGAAGCATTGCCCGGTAGCTATGTTCGGACAGGATAACCGCTGAAAGCATCTAAGCGGGAAGCCCCTTCCAAGATGAGATCTCCCCGAGGCCTCGAGCCTCCTAAAGAGCCGTTCAAGACCAGGACGTTGATAGGCTGGATGTGTAAGCGCTGCGAGGCGTTGAGCTAACCAGTACTAATTGCTCGTGCGGCTTGACTATATAACACCCAAGACAATTGCGGATAACCTGAAATCAATATCTCGCTTTCTCATCCTTCCCAGTGATCAACCTTTTTGTCTGACGACCATAGCGGTCTGGAACCACCTGATCCCATCCCGAACTCAGAAGTGAAACAGACCTGCGCCGATGGTAGTGTGGCACTTGCCCATGCGAGAGTAGGTCATCGTCAGGCTCTTAATACCGAAAACCCCAGCATCTTCGATGTTGGGGTTTTTTTATTGCCTGCAGAAAATCATCTGCAGAAAAGCGGGCGACCGAAGACTGGCCAGTATTGTCGAGTCGGCGCCGGGTAGAGCATCAACGCTTTGAATCAAATAGCCGGCCTTTACCGTAAAGCACAGGTGCATGGCCCCCTCCTACTTGCGGGCCAGAAACGCTATCATTGCAGGCCATTGACCATGGGACCAACCACCGGGATGAAACTATGACAGAGTTAAAGAATGACCGTTTCCTACGTGCGCTGATGCGGCAGCCAGTGGATCGAACCCCGGTGTGGATGATGCGGCAGGCCGGGCGTTATCTGCCGGAGTATCGGGCGACGCGAGCCAAGGCTGGTGATTTCCTGAGCCTGTGCAAGAACACGGAGCTGGCCTGTGAGGTTACCCTGCAGCCATTGGAGCGCTTTCCACTGGATGCTGCGATCCTGTTCTCCGACATTCTTACCATTCCCGACGCCATGGGATTGGGGCTGTATTTCGAGACTGGCGAAGGCCCAAAGTTCCGTCATACCGTTCGCAGTGCCGCCGACGTCGCCGCCTTGCCTGATCTGAATTCCGCCGTTGACCTGGATTACGTGATGAACGCCGTGTCCACCATCCGCGGGGCCCTGAACGGTCGGGTGCCTCTGATCGGCTTCTCCGGCAGCCCCTGGACGCTGGCAACCTACATGGTGGAAGGTGGCTCTTCCAAGGACTTCCGGGAAGCGAAGAAGCTGATGTACTCCGAACCGGAGGTGATGCACGCGCTGTTGAGTAAGTTGGCAAGCGCCGTCACCGACTACCTCAATCAACAGATTCGGGCCGGCGCTCAGGCCGTGCAGATTTTCGATACCTGGGGTGGCGCGTTGAGCAGCTGGGCCTACCAGGAGTTCTCACTGGCCTATATGAAACAGATCATCGATGGTCTGATTCGTGAGCAGGACGGTCGTCGTATCCCGGTGATTCTGTTTACCAAGAATGGCGGACAGTGGCTGGAAAGTATGGCTGACACCGGAGCCGATGCGCTGGGGCTGGACTGGACGACCGACATTGCCCAGGCCCGTGCCCGGGTCGGAGATCGCGTGGCATTGCAGGGCAATATGGACCCGGCGATGCTGTACGCGCCGCCGGCCCGTATCCGGGCGGAAGTGGCGGATATCCTCTCTCGATTTGGTCAGGGCAGCGGCCATATCTTCAACCTTGGTCACGGTATCACACCAGATGTCGACCCTGCCCACGCCGGCGCGTTCATTGAAGCGGTCGTGGAGCTCAGCGGGCAGTACCACCAGGGCTGACCGCTTGTTGTTCAGCGGTAGCGGACTATATTTAAGGAGGCCCCGAGTGTTTTCCGGGGCGTCCGGCCACGTCCCTATCGCTGAACAATGAGGTGCCTGCTTGACCGACCAAACCACTGAAAAGCGTCGATTCCACCGAATCGAATTTGACGCGCCTTGCGAGCTGTTCTGTCAGGACAGGGTCTGGGCAACCAAGGTGCTGGATATTTCGCTGAAAGGGGTGCTTGTTGCCCGCCCGGATGACTGGGATGTGCCCCTCAACCAGCCCAGTGAACTGGTCGTCCAGCTGAACGGCGAGAATACCGCTATTGTGATGGCGGTCGAACTTCGCCACATCGAACCCGAGCGGCTGGGGTTCCAGTGTCAGTACATCGATCTGGAGAGCGCCAGCCACCTTAAACGTCTGGTTGAGCTTAACCTGGGAGATCCCGAGCTGCTGGAACGGGAGTTTGCCCACCTGATTGAGTGAGCTGCCAGAACCTTGCTAGAGCTCATCCAGAGCCGTCAGGGCATCGCTGAGCTTGGTGACCGGTATCACTTTCATACCATCAATGGGCTTGCGAGGCATATTGGCTTTGGGTACCAGCGCCCGGGTGAAGCCGTGCTTTGAAGCCTCGTAGACTCGCTCCTGGCCACTGGGCACCGGCCGGATTTCGCCAGACAGCCCAACCTCGCCAAAGATCACCAGATCCTGGGGCAGCGCACGATCGCGGAATGACGACACAATGGCTGCCAGTAAGGCCAGGTCCGCACTGGTTTCGTTGACCTTCACGCCGCCGACCACGTTGACAAACACGTCCTGATCCGCCACATGCAGGCCGCCATGGCGATGCAGCACCGCCAGCAGCATGGCCAGCCGGTTCTGGTCCAGCCCCACTGCGACCCGCCGTGGATAACCGCCCTGGGCCAGGTCCACCAGTGCCTGTATTTCCACCAGCATGGGCCGGGTACCTTCCCACACCACCATCACCACACTGCCGGGAGCGGCCTCCTCGCCCCGGTTGAGGAAGATGGCACTGGGGTTTTTCACTTCCTTCAGGCCCTGCTCAAGCATGGCAAACACGCCCAACTCATTAACCGCGCCAAACCGGTTCTTGATTCCCCTCAAGGTGCGATACCGGCTGTCACTGGAACCTTCCAGCAGAATCGAACAGTCGATCATGTGTTCCAGCACCTTGGGGCCGGCCAGGCTGCCGTCCTTGGTGACGTGGCCGACCAGGAACAGGATGGTACCGGTCTGTTTGGCCATCCTGGTCAGGAAAGCCGCACTCTCCCGTACCTGAGAAACACTGCCGGGTGCTGACTCGATTTCGCCGACATGCATCACCTGAATACTGTCCACCACCAGAATGCGGGGATGTTCGGTTTCGACGATCTGAACGATGCGCTCGACACTGGTCTCCGACAGGATCTTCAGGTCCTGAGTCGCCAGACCAAGACGCCTGGCACGCATCGCAACCTGCTGCAGCGACTCCTCGCCAGTGACGTACAGCGCCGGTACCTGGGATGCCAGGTGGCAGACGGTCTGCAGCAGCAGCGTGCTCTTGCCAGCACCAGGATGCCCACCCATCAGGATCGCGGAGCCTTCCACCAGGCCGCCGCCGAGAACCCGGTCCAGCTCCTGCATGCCGGAGCTGATGCGACTTTGCTCGGTGAGACTGACGGCATCCAGGGTCTGGACTTCACTCAGGCTGCCGGCGAAACCGTCAAAACGGGCGCCCCGGTTGGCTTTGCCGGTATTGCCAACGCCACGGACTTCGCTGATGGTGTTCCAGGCTTGGCAGGCGGTGCACTGGCCCATCCATTTGGAATAGTCGGCACCGCATTCGGTACAGACATAGGCGGTCTTGGTCTTGGCCATAGCGGGCCCTGTTGTTTGCGGAAGAAGGGATGGGGGTTGGCAATGACTCCGGGGCCTGAGTGGCCCCGGATTGGTTGAGCGACCGTTAGGCCAGCTTCTTGTACTTCATGCGGGTGGGGACCATGGCAGAGTCGCCTTTGCGCTTCTTGTGGTCTTCATCGTACTCGCTGAAGTTGCCCTCGAAATAGACCACCTCGCCGTCGTCCTCAAACGCCAGGATATGGGTGGCGACCCGGTCCAGGAACCAGCGGTCGTGCGAGATCACCAGAGCAGCGCCCGGGAAGTTCAGCAGCGCCTCTTCCAGTGCTCGCAGGGTTTCCACATCCAGATCGTTGGTCGGTTCGTCCAGCAGCAGGACGTTGCCTCCCTCCTTGAGCAGTTTGGCCAGGTGCAGACGGTTGCGCTCACCACCAGAGAGATCACCGACCCGCTTCTGCTGGTCGGTACCCTTGAAGTTGAAGCGGCCAACGTAGGCACGGGACGGCGTTTCATAGTTGCCGACCTTGATGATGTCCTGGCCGTCACTCAGCTCTTCCCAGACCGTCTTGTCGCCGTCCAGATCACGCATCTGGTCAACGTAAGACAGTTCAACGGTCTCGCCCACGGTGATGCTGCCGTGATCGGGCTGATCCTTGCCGGCAATCATCCGGAACAGTGTGGACTTACCGGCACCGTTGCCACCAATGATGCCGACAATGGCCCCGGGCGGTACCCGGAACGACACGTCTTCGTAGAGCAGGCGACCATCGAAGGACTTGCTGATGCCTTCCACCTCGATCACCTTGTCACCCAGGCGCGGTCCGGGCGGGATGTACAGCTCGTTGGTTTCGTTGCGTTTCTGGAATTCCTGAGAACTCATCTCCTCGAAGCGGGCCAGACGGGCCTTACTCTTGGACTGGCGGCCCTTGGCGTTGCTGCGTACCCACTCCAGCTCATGCTTGACGGCTTTCTGGTGAGCGGCTTCCTGCTTGGACTCCATCTCCAGGCGCTTCTCTTTGTTTTCCAGCCACTGACTGTAGTTGCCTTCGAAGGGAATGCCCTGGCCGCGGTCCAGCTCAAGAATCCAGCCGGCGACGTTGTCGAGGAAATAGCGGTCGTGAGTAATCGCCACCACGGTGCCGGTGTAATCGTGCAGGAAGCGCTCCAGCCAGGCCACGGACTCGGCGTCCAGGTGGTTGGTGGGCTCGTCCAGCAGCAGCATGTCGGGGCTGGAGAGCAGCAGGCGGCAGAGCGCGACCCGGCGTCGCTCACCGCCGGACAGGTTACCGACATTGGCGTCCCAGGCGGGCAGACGCAGGGCGTCGGCGGCAACTTCCAGTTTGCGCTCAATGTCGTGCCCTTCGCTGGCCTGGATATAGGCCTCAAGCTCACCCTGGCGTTTGGCCAGGGCGTCGAAATCGGCATCGGGCTCGGCATAGGCGGCATACACCTGGTCCAGCTCGGCGAGGGCATCGTGGATGCCGGAGACTGCCTCATCAACCACTTCCTTGACGGTCTTGCTGTCGTCCAGCTGCGGTTCCTGGGGCAGATAGCCGACATTGATGCCCGGCTGAGGGCGGGCTTCACCGATGTAATCCTGGTCGACGCCGGCCATGATCCTCAGCAGGGTGGACTTACCCGCGCCGTTGAGACCAAGAACGCCGATCTTGGCGCCCGGAAAAAAACTCAGGGAGATGTCCTTGAGGATTTCGCGCTTGGGTGGAACCACCTTGCCCACGCGATTCATGGAGTATACGTACTGTGCCATAACTGGCGGTGTCCTCTGGTTGAAAGCCTCGATACGGATGGCCCCAGGCAGACAGATGCGGGGCCGAGGCGTGGCTGTGATCAGGCTTGTAAGGTAGCGAAACGGTCCTGCGAAGGCAATTGTGGAAACTTGCGTGCCCCGGCAGTGTCCCAGGGCCTGAAAAGGTGATTTTTTGGGCGTTGATGCGGTAGAATGTCCGACCTTTTTCCCCGGGGGAGCCGGTGCCGTGAGGCCATTGCCGGTTCCCGGCCCGCTTTACGTTCATTTGTCTGCAGGGCAGACGCAGCACACAGAGGCAGCGCATCCATGTTTAATCGTGAAATGAAGATCGCCGGTTTTGACGACGAAATCTGGAACGCCATGCAGGCGGAGAGCAAGCGTCAGGAAGCTCACATCGAGCTGATCGCATCCGAGAACTACACCAGCCCGCGGGTGATGGAAGCCCAGGGCAGCGACCTGACCAACAAGTACGCCGAAGGTTATCCGGGCAAGCGTTACTATGGTGGCTGTGAGCACGTTGACGTGGTCGAGCAGCTGGCGATTGACCGTGCCAAGGCGCTGTTCGGGGCCGCTTACGCCAACGTGCAGCCTCACTCCGGGTCCCAGGCCAACTCTGCGGTGTTCATGGCCCTGGTCAAGCCGGGTGATACCGTGCTGGGCATGAGCCTGGCACACGGCGGTCACCTGACCCACGGCGCCAGCGTCAACTTCTCCGGCAAGATCTACAACGCTGTCCAGTACGGTCTGAACCCGGAAACCGGCCTGATCGATTACGACGAAGTCGAAGCGCTGGCGGTTGAGCACAAACCGAAGATGATCATCGCCGGTTTCTCCGCCTACTCCCAGCCGCTGGACTTTGCCCGCTTCCGCGAGATTGCCGACAAAGTGGGCGCCTACCTGTTTGTTGACATGGCCCACGTTGCTGGCCTGGTGGCTGCAGGCGTGTACCCGGACCCGATGCCTCACGCCCATGTTGTGACCACCACCACCCACAAGACCCTGCGTGGTCCCCGTGGCGGCCTGATCCTGGCGTGCGACGACGAGGACATCCAGAAGAAGCTGAATTCCGCGGTATTCCCAGGCGGCCAGGGTGGCCCGCTGATGCACGTGATCGCCGCCAAGGCGGTGTGCTTCAAGGAAGCCATGAGTGATGAGTTCAAGGCCTATCAGCAGCAGGTGGTCAAGAACGCGGCGGCCATGGCGGAAGTGTTCGTTGAGCGCGGTTTTGACGTGGTCTCCGGTGGCACCACCAACCATCTGTTCCTGGTCAGCCTGATCAAACAGGACATCACCGGTAAAGATGCCGACGCCGCCCTGGGCCGCGCCCACATCACCGTGAACAAAAACGCCGTCCCCAACGACCCGCGTTCGCCGTTTGTCACCTCGGGTCTGCGGATTGGTACTCCTGCCGTGACTACCCGTGGTTTCGGTGAGTCCGAGTGCCGTGAACTGGCCGGTTGGATGTGCGATATTCTTGATAATCTGGACGATGAGGCTGTTATCGACCGGGTTCGCGGCCAGGTGGAAGCTGTGTGCGCCCGTTTCCCGGTCTACGCCGGTTAAGTCCGTAATCCGGTGGCAGGCCTGATGCCTGCCCCGGGCAATCTGGAGACTCGTCAATCATGCATTGTCCGTTCTGTGGTGAAGCCGACACCAAGGTGATCGACTCGCGGCTGGTCGCCGAGGGTGACCAGGTGCGCCGTAGACGGGAGTGCCTGTCCTGCCGTGAACGCTTTACCACCTTCGAGTCCGCCGAACTGGTGATGCCTCGGGTGGTGAAGCAGGACGGCACCCGCCAACCTTTCGATGAAGACAAGCTTCGCTCCGGCATCATGAAAGCGCTGGAAAAGCGGCCGGTGAGCATCGAGGAAATCGAGGCGGCGCTCAACCGGATCAGGTTCCGGTTGCGGGCCACCGGTGAGCGGGAAATCAAGTCGATGCAATTGGGCGAAGAGGTGATGACGGAGCTGAGACAGCTCGATAAGGTCGCCTACGTTCGGTTCGCATCGGTGTATCGAAGTTTCCAGGACATCAATGAATTCAAGGAAGAGATCGAACGGCTGTCGGTGAACGGTGGTGACGGTCCCGACCCGGTGGATGTCGCCAAGGCGTTGGCGGATACCGACAAGGGACAGTCATGACGGACACCCGACAGGTGCGGCTCATGGCCCGGGCCATCCAGTTGGCGTGGCGTGGTCGCTACTCCACCCATCCCAATCCCCGGGTTGGCTGTGTCATTGCCCGAGGTGATGACATCCTGGGAGAAGGCTGGCACGAGCGAGCCGGTGAGGCTCACGCCGAAATACATGCGCTCAGCAAGGCAGGGCCGGCGGCCAGGGGCGCAACCGCCTATGTCACGCTGGAACCCTGCAGTCATTTCGGGCGCACTCCGCCGTGCGCGCGGGCGCTGATTGACGCCGGCGTTGCTAAAGTGGTGGTTGCCACCATGGACCCCAACCCCGCTGTGTCTGGGCGTGGCCTGGCAATGCTGCGGGACGCCGGTATCCGGGTGACGGAAGGGGTGCTGGCTGAACAGGCCCGGCAGCTCAACCCCGGGTTCATGAAACGGATGCACTGTGGCCGGCCTTATGTGCGGGTCAAGATGGCGGCCAGCCTGGATGGTCGGACCGCCATGGCCTCGGGCGAAAGCCAGTGGATCACCGGCGCGGCGGCGCGCCAGGACGTCCAGCGTCTGCGGGCGATCAGCGACGCCATCCTGACCGGTGTCGGCACGGTGCTTGCCGACGATCCGTCTCTGACCGTGCGTCGCAGTGAGCTCGGTGACATCGGTGATGCCACCGAGCCGTCCCGGCAGCCGCTGCGGGTCATCGCCGACCGGGATGCCCGTACGCCCTGCGATGCCAAGATCCTGCACGGTGGCAATGTGCGGCTGTTCTGTTCGTCGGAAGCGCTGGTGACCGCACCCGCGCAGGACCTTTCCGCACTGGGCGTCAGTGTGGCGGGGGTACGCTGGAAGGACAACGGCATTGACCTGGGGGAAGCCCTGGACGCTCTGGGCGAGCTGGGCATCAATGACCTGCTGGTGGAGGCCGGGCCCACCCTGGCGGGAACCTTTGTCCATGAACGGCTGCTGGATGAGCTCTGGCTGTACCAGGCGCCGGTCTTCCTGGGCAGCACCGGCCGACCCACCGCCAATCTTCCCCTTGAGCGGATGGCGGACAAGATCCAGTGGACAGTCAAGGACCAACGCCAGGTGGGCGACGACCAGCGGCTGATCCTGATTCCCCGGTAAATTCCTTTCCAATTTCAGGACCCGGTGGGCCACATGCCCGAAGGGTCAACGAGGGTGCAAAAACGGTATGGCACTGAACACGATTGAAGACATCATCGAGGACATCCGTCAGGGCAAAATGGTGATCCTGATGGACGATGAGGACCGTGAGAACGAAGGTGACCTGGTGATGGCCGCCGAGTTCTGCGACGCCGAGGCCATCAACTTCATGGCCCGCTATGGTCGCGGCCTGATCTGCATGCCCATGACCCGTGAGCGCTGCCAGCAGCTGGGGCTGCCGCTGATGGTGGAAAAGAACGCCTCCGGATTCGGCACCAAGTTCACCCTCTCCATCGAAGCCGCCGAAGGGGTGACCACGGGTATCTCCGCCGCTGACCGGGCGCGCACCGTTCAGGCGGCGGTGGCGAAGGATGCGAAACCGACGGACCTGGTTCAGCCGGGGCATATTTTTCCGCTGATGTCCGACCCCGGTGGTGTGCTCAGTCGTGCAGGCCATACTGAGGCATCCTGCGACCTGGCGTCGCTGGCTGGCGCCGAGCCGGCCGGGGTGATCTGTGAAATCATGAACGACGATGGCTCCATGGCTCGCCGTGAGGACCTGGAGGCCTTTGCCGAGGCTCATGACCTGAAGATTGGTACGATCGCCGACCTGATCCATTACCGCACCATGAACGAGCGCACCATCGAATGCGTGGAGGAATACGACCTGGATACGGAGTTTGGCGTATTCAGCCTGCGGACCTACCGCGATAGCATTCAGGGCGGCACGCACCTGGCGTTGGTGAAAGGCAACATTGAGGCGGAGACGCCGGCGCTGGTGCGGGTACACATCACTGACACCCTGCGGGATCTGTTGGGAGCCCATCGCGAGGGCTCGCGTAGCTGGCCGCTGCACCACGCCATGAAAGCGGTGGCGGAATCCGGCAATGGTGTGGTTGTGCTGCTGAACAGCGCCGCCGACAGTCACGACCTGGAAGATCGTATCCACGAGTTCTTCGGCCAGGGTGCCTCACCGTCCAGCAAGGGACAGTCCGGCGTCTATTTCACGGTCGGTACCGGCTCGCAGATCCTGCGGGATGTCGGTGTCGGCAAGATGCGTTTGCTGAGCGCCCCCATCAAGTTCTCCGCCATCTCCGGTTTCGACCTGGAAGTGGTGGAATACGTACCTTACACCGCGAGCTGAGGATGCCTCCGGGCGTTCTCGCACTCGCTTAAACCGATAGTACAGGCTGCGCCGATGGGCGGGCCAGCAAGGAGCCGATCATGGCAGAGATTAAAACAGTGGAAGGTGATTTCACCGAGTGTTCGGGCCGTTACGCCCTGGTGGTTGGCCGGTTCAATGGCTTTGTGGTCGAGAGTCTGGTGGAAGGGGCGATCGATACCCTGCGCCGCCACGGTATTGCCGATGAAGACATTACCCTGGTCCGCGTACCGGGCGCCTATGAAATGCCGCTGGCCGTCAAGCGGGTGGCGGAGACCGGTCGTCATGACGCCATCATCGCTCTGGGTGCGGTCATCCGCGGCGGTACGCCGCATTTTGACTTCGTGGCCGGTGAAGCCTCCAGTGGTCTGGGCGCGGTCAGTCTGGAAACCGACGTGCCGGTGACCTTCGGGGTGCTGACGGTGGATTCCATCGAACAGGCCATTGAGCGCTCCGGCACCAAAGCCGGAAACAAAGGTGCCGAGGCTGCCATCACCGCTCTGGAGATGGTGAGCCTGTTCAAGAAGCTGGGTGAGTGATGAGCGACAGCGACCAGACATCCCCCAAACCGGCCGGGCAACCCAAGGCCGGTGATCGTCGCCGTGCCAGAGCGCTGGCGATGCAGGCCCTGTATCAGCGGCATTTCAGCAAGACCCCGGTGTCGGACATCGAAGCCGAATTCATGGTGGACAACGACATGAGCAAGGTCGATACCGCCTATTTTCGGGACCTGCTGCGTGGGGTTCACCGCGAACAGGACGAGCTCGATCGGCTGCTGGAGCCCCTGCTGGACCGCCCCCTGGCGGAAGTGGATGCGATTGAGCTGGCGATCGTCCGCCTTGGCGCCTATGAGCTCAAGCACCGTATTGATGTCCCCTACCGGGTGGTGATCAATGAGGGCATTGAGATGGCAAAGCGCTTCGGTGGCACCGAGGGCCACAAGTTCGTCAACAGCATCCTCGACAAATTGAGCGGACGGCTGCGGCTGGCGGAAACCCGCTCGCGCTAAGTCATGGGCGAGTTTGAGCTGATTCGAAAGCTGATACTGCCGCTGGCGGGGGAAACCCGGTCAGCGGCAGTTTTGCTTGGGCCCGGGGATGACTGTGCCATCCAGCGACTGCCAGCGGGGCACGATCTGGTGTTTTCGGTGGATACCCTGGTGGAAGGTCGTCACTTTCCCGTGGGTTATCACCCCCGCCACCTGGGATGGCGCAGTCTGGCTGTAGCGGCCAGTGATCTGGCGGCGATGGGCGCAGAACCGGCGTGTTTTTCATTGGCCCTGACCCTGCCGGAATCCGATCAGGACTGGCTGGGCGAGTTTTGCCAGGGGCTGGGGGAAGCGGCTCGGGCGTTCGGGCTGAGCCTGGCCGGAGGCGACACCACCCGTGGTCCCCTGACGCTGTCCCTGCAAGTGCATGGCACCGTACCTGCGGGCCAGGCGCTGCGTCGCAGCGGTGCGGGTGTGGATCAACTGATCTGTGTCTCCGGCACCCTGGGAGAGGCCGGTGCTGCCCTCGACTATCTGGATGTCCTCCAGCCCTCCGAGCCGGTTCGCCAGCTGTTGACGCGGTACCACCGGCCTCAGCCGCGGCTGGCTCTAGGGCAGGCGTTGCGTCCCTGGGCCACGGCGGCGATTGATGTGTCCGACGGTCTGATGGCGGATCTGGGGCACATTCTGGCGGCCTCCGGCATCGGTGCAGACCTGGATGCGAGCTCTTTGCCAGTATCTCCGGCGTTACGGGAGGTGGTGGGTGAGAAGGCCGTCGCACTGGCACTGACTGCCGGTGATGACTACGAGCTGTGCCTGACCATGGCTCGGGACGACTGGCATCATTTGCCCGATGCGGTGAGGGCGGAACTTACTGTGATCGGTCGCACCCGTGACAAGACCGGGATTGACCTGAACGGCCTGCCGCCAGGTATCACCCTGCCGGCCACTGGCTACGACCATTTTGGAGCGCAACCATGAGCGATCCCCACAACCCACAGTCGGGGCCGGACTCCATCGATGAGCCTCCGCTGCTGTTGCCCCCGGGGTTCCTGCGGGACCCGGTGCACCTGCTGGCCTTCGGGTTCGGCAGCGGTGCCGCGTCACGCGCTCCGGGAACCTGGGGCAGCGTAGCGGCTATCCCATTCTGGTTGTTGATCTGCTGGCTGCCGGCCTGGGGCTACTGGGCCGTCGTGGCATTGGCGTTCGTGGTGGGAATCTGGTTGTGCGGTCGCACCGCCGACGATCTCAAGGTCCATGACCATGGTGGTATCGTGTGGGATGAGTTTGTCGGAATGTGGATTGCCTTGGGGCTGATTCCACAAAGCCTGACCGGGGTGCTGCTTGGGTTCCTGCTGTTCCGCTTCTTTGACGTGCTCAAGCCCTGGCCGATCAACTGGTTCGACCGGCGCATGCCTGGTGGCCTGGGCATCATGTTCGATGACGTGATCGCAGGGGCGATGGCCCTGGGCGTGCTGGCCCTGGTGGATGGCTGGCTGTTGCCGTTGTGGTCCTGACCTCGATGCTCAGTGTAGCGAGGGCTCTTCCGGTAACAAGCGAACCACGTTGAGAAAGCGTTCCAGGCCCTGTTCGGCCCGCTGGCGGGAAGCAAAGGGTCCGCTGTCGAAACCTTCACGAGTGGTAAAGTACCAGCGACTACCGACGCAGAAAAACCGGCTGCTGCGAAATGGGACCGGGCCTTCCTCGCCCGTCCGGTGCTGAATGTCCATAAGGCCTCCTGTGCCTACTGCGGTGACGACGTTCTGGAGCTGCGTCAGTTTTACATGAACGGTCTGTATAAAATTAAAACAATTCGGGCCAAATTCAACACTTTTTTACAATTCTCCCGGCTGCTGAATGGCTGCCACCCCTTAATTACCCAGAACTGTGAAGGCGTTGGCAGTGACCGTTGTCCGGGCTCCGCCCTGGACTCTCTTGAACTCTGCGGGGGCTGTCGTCAGAATGCCTTTCTCATCGGCCGGTACAGAGTCCGGCCAAACGTTAGGCAGCCGACGTTCCGCCATGGGCTGTCCATACCAGACAGAGGCATTTCATGATCCAGTTGAGCAGTTTTCGCCCCGTTTCCGGAGCCCTTCGATCCTTGCGATTCCTGATGGCCGGCCTGCTGGCACTGGTGGTGGCAGGCTGTAGCTCGACGCTGACCAGGATCCAGACCTGGGAAGGCGCTGCCGCGGACGCAGAGGCGGTGGCGGTCCTGCGGACGCCTGGTGAGATCCAGGTAAGCCAGGTCAATGGTCGTGATGTCGGCAACTTCCTGATGGACGACCTGGCACTGGATTACGAGCTCCTGCCAGGGCGCAATGTCGTGGTATTCAAATACAAGACGATCTGGGCCAAAGGCGCTGGGGTTGAGAACGGCGAGTCGAAAGTGGCGGTGATTGAAACCCAGCCCCAGCAGGTGATCATCAACGCCCGTGCTGGCGAGCAGTACGAGTTTGTGTTGCCGGAGCCGGGGTCACGCCGTCAGGCGGAGGCCCTGAGCCGGAACTTTCGTGCTCAGATCAGCAACACCGGTGGTGCCATCGTTGCTACCAGTGGCCGCTATGAGCCCGCGATGCCGGTAGCAGGCGCGCCTTCCGCGACCACTCCTGCGGGAGCCCCTGTTGCGGGTGCGCCGGTCAGCACAGCGCCTCAGTCAATGCCAGGTGGTGACCTGCCGGCACTGGAAGCGATGAAGGTGCTGTGGGAGCGCGCCAGCGCCGAAGACAAGCGCGAGTTCCTGCGCTGGGCATTTGACTAGCCAAAACCTGCTTCCCTTCGGCAGTATGTCAGCCTGGCAGCCGGGGAGGCCGATCGGTCTCTCCGGCGTCAGTCGGTCCTGAACCGGCGTACCGTTTTCTTTAGTACCCCTTCCATCACCGTTAATGCACCCTCCACCAGAGAGCCCTGCGGCGCCTGCTGCAAGTCCGGCTCGTTCCGCTCCGGCGGCAGCTCGCTGGCGGCTTTTTCAATACTGCTCAGGCTTTCATGCATCAGTTCGGCCAGGGAGTCCCCTTCGGGCACGACGTCTGGACACAGGGTGAAGTTCACCGTGAGCAGGCCCTGATAGCTGACAGCAACAATCACCAGGCCCATGCTGTCGAACAGCGGTGCGGTGTTGTATTGCGACATCAGTTGGGCGCCCTGAAGGTACAACGGCACCTGGGGGCCAGGGACGTTGGTGATGGGCACGTTGAATACCGGCTGATAACGCTGGGCGATCTGCAGTTCCGAGTACAGCCGAGCTGACAGCGCCAACATGGTGGAGGGTACCAGCTCCGTCAGCCGATCTGCCGCGATGGCTTCCTGGTAGGGTTCTGAGGCCACGGCGTTCCAGTGAATGCGCTGGATGCGCCGGGCCGGGTCGGGCTCGTTGGTGGCCAGGTCCAGCAGCATCGCCGACATCTGGTTGCCGGTTGCCCGCCGCAGGCTCTTGGAGCGAACCGAGATTGGGGTCATTGCCACCAGGGAACGACTGCCATCCGCTTTGCAGTTTTCCATGTAGCGCCGCAGTGCCTCGGCACAAAGTCCCAGCACCACGTCGTTCAGGGTGACGTCCCCAAGGTTGGCCTTCAGCGCTTTTAAACGTGCCAGTGACAGCGAGGTGGAGACGATCTTGCGGTTGGCGGTGATCTGCCGATTGAACGGGCTGTGCGGCGCGGTGAACAGCGGGAAGGGCAGTGGCAGCTTGTGCAGCTGCTTCTGCACCAGGCCGCGGGCGGTCGCTTCGGCGGCAGTGGCGGCGAGGCTGGCGAACTGGAACGGTTTGCGCACCAGGTTCATCCCCGCCTGCAGGTAGACCCGCTCTTCCGAGGGTTCCGGCCGGGGCTCCCAGGGTTGGGGCGGGTGGATCGGACTGGGCGTCGGGCTGTACTCCAGCAGTTTGCCCAGAATTTCTTCGCCGCTGAAGGCATCAATGGCGGCATGGTGCAGTTTGACGATCAGCGCGAACCCCTCGCTGTCCGGGTCGCTGTTGTCGTAGCGGAAGCCATCGACGAAGGTGATGTGCCACAGTGGGCGATCGCGCTTCAGCGGTTCTTCCAGGATTCGGGCGGCCAGGCCCTTGAGGTTGGCCAGTTGGCCATGCTCACCCAGGTTCACATAGGCCAGGTGGCGCTCAATGCTGAAGTCCGGATCGTCGACCCAATAGGGCAGGCCGAGGCGCAGGGGAATTTCCCGAAGCTTCTGGCGAAACACCGGCACGACATGCAGGCGGCTGCGCAGATAGGCCACAAACGTACTGAAGGCCAGCGGCTCTTCCCGCTCCCGGGCATCGAACAGGTAAATACCGCCGATGTGCATGGGGGCGGTGTCCGATTCCAGATAGAGGAAGGATGCATCCAGTTCGGAAAGCTGCCTCATGGTTGGCTCCCTTGATTGATTCGGCGGCATTATAAACCGCGCACAGTCCGGGGAGCTTGGCTTCAGTGCCGTGCTCCCTCCGTTGGTGCAGACATCTTAATAGCTAACCCGTAACCCAGGCTAAGAGGGTTTCGTCGTTGGCCAGGCGCTCCCAGAACCAGGTCAGGGCCTTACCTTTGTCGTCGCTGTGGCGGGCCAGGAAAAGTTCGACATCCTGGCGGGTGTCTTCAACCTCCAGTGCCACCAGGCGGCCTTCCTGGAGCTGTGACTGTATCCGTGGCAGTGGCAGCCAGCCAACCGCCAGTCCAGCCTCCTGGATAGCGATTTTCTGATCCAGATTGGACACCGTCAGTGAGCGCTGACGGCGGAAAATGCCGGCGCTGCCAGCGGGCAATTGCCGGGTGGAATCGGCGGCCACGGCGGCGTGGAACTGTTCGATATCGGCTTCCTGCAATGGTTGCCTGGCTTGAATCAGCGGGTGGTTGGGCGCCACTGCGTAGACGAAGGGCATTCGCCCAAGCCGGTGGGTTGTGAACTGCCCGGCCGGTTTGCTGAAGTTGTCGGCGCCAACCACCAGATCCGCGCGCCGGCTTTGCAGGGCATCCCAGGTACCCGCAAACACCTCTTCCAGAACCTGGATCTCCACTGGAACGCCCAGGGCATGGAATTCGCGAATGGCGCCAAACAGGGCTTCCAGTGGAAGCAGACAGTTGAATGCAATCTTGAGTCGGGTTTCCCAGCCCTGAGCCACCTGGCGGGTGGTGTGCGCCAGCGCCTCAGCGGCTTCCAGCAGGCTTCGGCCTTCCTCCAGCAGGTAACGGCCCGCGGATGTTAAGGCTGCACGGTGACCGCTGCGGTCGAAGATCGCTACCCCCAGATCCTCCTCCAGCTTCTGCACGGTATAGCTGATGGCAGAGGGGACCCGATAGAGCTCATTGGCGGCGCCGGCGAAGCTGCCCTTGCGGTCGATGGCGTCAAGCACCTTGAGGGCGTCGATGGTGATGTTGGTATGCATGTTCAGTTTTTCTGATGAAGTTGGCCAGAACTGCTTGTTTGAGAGCCTTGCAGCTCCCTCGTTATGCTGTCTTCATCATACTTCACGAATTCAGAATAACTGCACACCGTGCTCGGAACAGGAGGAAATGTTATGGGGCTGCTGGTCGATGGACAATGGCAGGATCGCTGGTACGACACCGAAAAAACCGGCGGCCGCTTCGAGCGTGAGCAGGCCCGTTTCCGTCATTGGGTAACCGCGGACGGTCACGCCGGGCCGGCGGGGGACGCCGGCTTCAAGGCTGAGTCCGGGCGTTACCATCTCTATGTGTCGATGGCGTGTCCGTGGGCCCATCGTACCCTGATCTTCCGCCAGCTCAAGGGACTGGCGCCCCACATCTCGGTATCGGTGGTGCACCCGGACATGCTGGAAAACGGCTGGCAGTTCCAGCCGCGTGACCCGTCTCATCAGGATCATCTCTATGGTGCCCGCTACATGCACCAGATCTACACCCGGGCCGCCTCGGACTACACCGGCAGAGTGACGGTGCCGGTGCTTTGGGATCGTCAGCGAGAGACCATCGTCAGCAATGAATCGGCGGAGATTATCCGCATGCTGAACAGCGCCTTCGATGGTCTTGAGGGTGTGCGTGAGGACCTGGATTTCTACCCAGAGTCATTGCGGGCGGAAATCGATGCGGTAAATGAGCAGGTCTATCACGCGGTGAATAATGGCGTATACAGGGCTGGCTTTGCCACCACCCAGGCGGCCTACGAACAGGCGTTCAGTGCCCTGTTCGAGACCCTGGATAAGCTGGACTGGAGGCTATCAGCCCAGCGTTATCTGGTGGGAAACCGGCTCACCGAGGCGGACTGGCGACTGTTTACTACGTTGGTGCGGTTTGACCCGGTATATGTCGGCCACTTCAAATGCAACCGTCAGCGAATTGCCGACTATCCCCAGTTGTCAGGCTATCTGCGGGACCTGTACCAAGTGCCGGGTGTGGCGGAGACGGTGGACCTGGCGCAGATCAAGCGACACTACTATGTCAGTCAGCGCACCATCAATCCGACCCAGGTGGTGCCGCTTGGACCGGCGGTCGACTTGCGCACCCTGCACGGTCGGCGAGCCCTGGGCCCGGATTTCCCGGCACGCTGAGCGGACCGACCGCGGATGGTGCTGGCGAGAAAAGTGCCCGCGATCAGCTGACCCGGGCGACGGCGATGTCGGTCAGCAGCAGCAGCGCTTCGCGATGGGGGGTGTCCGGCAGCTGGGCCAGGCAGGCACGGGCGCTGTCAGCCTCCTGGCGGGCCCTGTCCATGGTGTACTCCAGCGCTCCGGAGTCGTTCACCAGACCGAGGATCGTGGGCAGATCGTCGAGACCGCCCTTGCGGATTGCCTGGCGAATCAACTGCCGGCCCTCATCGCTGGTATTGGCCATGGCGTGAATCAGTGGCAGCGTTGGTTTTCCCTCGGCCAGGTCATCGCCGACGTTCTTGCCCATGGCTTCGGCGTCACCGCGGTAGTCCAGCACATCATCCACCAGCTGGAATGCCAGCCCCAGATGCTTGCCGTAGTCACGCAGCGCAGTCTCCTGTTCGGTGGCGGCTCCGGCCAGCAGAGCGCCGCTGTGGGAGGCGGCTTCAAACAGCATGGCGGTCTTATTATGGATTACCTCCATGTACTGCGCCTCACTGACATCCGGGTTCTTGACGTTCATCAGCTGCAGAACCTCGCCCTCGGCGATCACGGCCGTGGCGTGGGACAGCACGTCCATGATCGGCAGGCTCTTGAGCTCCACCATCATCTCGAAGGCGCGGGCATAGAGGAAATCCCCTACCAGGACGCTGGGGGCGTTACCCCATTTGGCGTTGGCGGTGGAGCGACCGCGACGGAGATCGGAGGTGTCCACCACATCGTCATGGAGCAGGGTGGCGGTGTGGAGAAACTCGATCACCGCCGCCAGCTTGAGGTGATCCTGCTGGTCGTAACCCAGCGCCCGGGACGACAGCAGTACCAGCAGAGGCCGTAGTCGCTTGCCGCCACTCTCGATGATGTACTGGGCAATCTTCTCCACCAGCGGTACGTCCGACGACAGCCGGCGGAGAATGAGATCATTGACGTCACTGAAGTCGTCGGCGACGGTGTCGTAAATTCTCTGGGCTGTCATGGGACTGGTTTCCATCTGATTGGTGAGCTACATGCCCGGTGAACATGGTTGGTAAGAAAGCGGGCAGGACGCCGCAATGCTAGGTATTGGCGGGGTGGGTGTCAACTTGGGCCGAGGCCGGCCATTGCGCCGCTGGCGGCGGTTCGGCCCGGCCGGCTGGAGACCCTGGACGGGGGATGACAGTCACGGCGTTTAACGGCCAAATATGCTTGTATTGTGCGGTGGCTTTTCGTACAATCTCGCGCCCCAACTCATCCCAACCTGCGCTCCCTGCTATAGGGTTGCCAAAGTGCTTCCCTTAGAACCAGGTGGATAAGAGCAGGGATGGGTATACAGCGGAGATCATCCATGTACGCAGTAATTGTTAGCGGTGGCAAGCAGCACCGTGTGAAAGAAGGCGAAACCCTGAAGCTGGAAAAGCTGGAAGTTGAAACCGGTGGTACGGTCGAATTCGATCGCGTTCTGCTGGTTGCCGACGGCGACAATGTCCAGGTGGGTGCGCCGGTGGTTGATGGCGCCAAGGTGACTGCCGAGGTTGTCAGTCACGGTCGTCACGACAAGGTTCAGATCATCAAGTTCCGTCGTCGTAAGCACCACATGAAGCGTCAGGGCCACCGTCAGTGGTTCACTGAAGTCAAGATCACAGGCATCAAAGGTTAATCGTTAAGGCCTACGGCACTTAACTGACCTGGACACAGGAGGCTTACAATGGCTCACAAGAAGGCAGCAGGTAGTACCCGTAACGGTCGCGATTCCGAGTCGAAACGACTTGGTGTCAAGCGCTTTGGTGGTGAAGCTGTTTCTGCAGGCAGCATCATCGTTCGTCAGCGCGGCACCCGTTTCCACGCCGGCAGCAACGTTGGCCTGGGCAAAGACCACACTCTGTTCGCGAAAGCGGACGGTCAGGTCAAGTTCGAAACCAAGGGTCCGCAGAACCGCAAGTTCGTGAGCATCGTTCCGGCTGCGTAAGCAGCGGCGATCTCAGGTTCTGTCGAACCGTGAGTCGCTTTGGTAGCATGGCTATCAGAGTGATTCGGAGCCCCGCATTGCTTCTTTGAGGCTGCGGGGCTTTTTAGTTTGTGCGCCGCTGGCGCCGAGGGTTAGGTCATGAAGTTTGTAGATGAAGCCACCATCATCGTGGAGGCTGGCAAGGGCGGTCACGGCTGTCTCAGTTTCCGGCGGGAAAAGTACGTCCCCAAGGGTGGTCCCGATGGTGGCGACGGCGGCGATGGTGGTTCGGTGTATCTGGAGGCTGATGACGCCCTCAATACCCTGATCGACTACCGTTTTCAGCGTAAATACAAGGCTCAGAACGGTGAGCCCGGTGCTGGCCGTAACTGCTCCGGCAGCAAGGGCGAGGACATGGTGTTGCCGGTGCCGGTGGGGACCACGGTGGTGGATATGGATACCCATGAGGTGCTGGGTGATCTGACCCGGGCCGGTGAGCGTCTGAAGGTGGCTCAGGGTGGTTTTCACGGATTGGGCAACACCCGCTTCAAGTCCTCGGTGAACCGGGCGCCCCGGCAAACCACGCCGGGCAGTGAGGGCGAGGCCCGTAACCTGCGCCTGGAGTTGAAAGTGCTGGCGGATGTAGGGCTGCTGGGTATGCCCAATGCCGGCAAATCCACGTTCATCCGCTCGGTGTCTGCGGCGCGTCCGAAAGTGGCCAACTACCCATTCACGACCCTGGTGCCGAATCTCGGTGTGGTCAGCGTTCAGGCGCATCAGAGTTTTGTGATTGCCGATATCCCCGGTTTGATCGAGGGCGCGGCCGAGGGCGCGGGTCTGGGTATTCGTTTCCTGAAGCATCTGGTGCGGACGAGACTGCTGCTGCATCTGGTGGATGTGGCGCCTTACGATGGCTCATCTCCGGCAGAGAGTGTTCAGGCGATTGCCGCAGAGCTGGAAAAATTCAGCGAAACCCTGTCGAACCGTGAGCGCTGGCTGGTGCTCAACAAGGTCGACATGGTGGCTGAGGAGGATCGCGAGGCCCACTGTCAGGCAATCATTGACGAGCTGGACTGGCAGGGCCCGGTGTTCCGGATCTCGGCGTTGAGCGGCGAGGGCACCAAGCCGCTGACTCAGGCGGTGATGCGCTGGATCGAGGCACGGGCGGAAGAGGAGTCCCAGAATCCGGAGGTTGCGGAGCAGGAGCGTCAGCGCCGGGCGCAGATGGATGAAGAGGCTCGCGCCAGGATAGAGGCCGAGCGGGCAGCCCGCCGGGCGGCCAGAAAGAACGATGACGATGATGACGACGACTTTGACGACGACGATTACGACGTTGAAGTGGTGTATGCGCCGGAGTAAACCGTTTCACCATGACTGAGCGTTCACAGATGTCCCGGGCCCGCCGCCTGGTGATCAAGATTGGGAGTGCCCTGCTGACCAACGACGGTAAAGGGTTGGATGTCGAGGCCCTTGCGCGCTGGGTGGACCAGGTAGCCGAGCTGATCGCTGCGGGCGTGGAGGTGGTGGTGGTGTCCTCCGGCTCGGTAGCCGAGGGCATGAGCCGGCTGGGCTGGCGTGCCCGTCCGCAGCAGCTGCATGAGTTGCAGGCTGCGGCAGCGGTTGGCCAGATGGG
This sequence comes from Marinobacter sp. CA1, assembly GCF_020546665.1. NCBI lineage: Bacteria > Pseudomonadati > Pseudomonadota > Gammaproteobacteria > Pseudomonadales > Marinobacteraceae > Marinobacter > Marinobacter sp. CA1. Next base: position 3,737,349 of record NZ_CP071785.1, on the reverse strand, counting down.
GTTGGTGCAGACCTGGGAAGCGCAGTTCCGTCGCCATGGTCGTCACGCCGCCCAGATTCTGCTGACCCATGACGACCTGTCGGATCGCAAGCGCTACCTGAACGCGCGCAGCACGCTGCGGGCGTTGCTGGATTTCGGTGTGGTGCCAATCGTCAACGAGAACGACACCGTGGTGACCGATGAGATCCGTTTCGGCGACAACGACACGCTTGGTGCGCTGGTGGCGAACCTGGTGGAGGCGGATGGGCTGATCATCCTCACCGATCAGCAGGGTCTGTTTGATCGCGATCCCCGCAAGCATGCCGATGCCCGGCTGGTGTCCGAGCGACGCGCGGATGACCCGGAGCTGGACGCGATGGCGGCTGGCGGCGCGGGCGTGCTTGGTCGGGGCGGTATGCAGACCAAGGTGCGGGCGGCGCGGCTGGCGGCGCGTTCCGGGGCGTTTACGGTGATCGTCGGTGGTCGCATTGACGGTGTGGTGTCGCGACTGGCGGCGGGCGAGTCGCTGGGCACGTTGTTGTTGCCGGAGCAGGGGCGGTTGGCGGCCAGAAAGCAGTGGTTGGCCAGCCATCTCAAGACTCGCGGGCAGCTGATTCTGGATGATGGCGCGGTGCAGGTCTTGTGCCGCGGCGGGCGCAGTCTGTTGCCGGTTGGTGTGCGAGGCGTGTCAGGGCGTTTTCGTCGTGGTGAGATGGTGTCCTGCGTCAGTGAGAGTGGGCAGGAAGTGGCGCGCGGACTGATCAACTACGATGCCGATGAGGCTCGGGCCATTGCTGGCCGCTCCAGCGACCGGATTGCTGACGTACTGGGCTACATCTCTGACGAGGAGATGATTCATCGGGACAATATGGTGATCGTGTAGCGCTGGTGACCGTTGCGAGTGTGGTGTCGACCCGTCGTAGCGGTCTGACGCCCACAAAAAAACCGGCAGATGCCGGTTTTTTTGTGGGCGCTGAACGCGAATCAGGCTTTCAGAGCCTTGATCTTGGCGTTCAGTCGAGCCTTGCTGCGGGCTACCTTGTTCTTGGCGAAGATGCCCTTGTTGACCATGCTGTCGATGACCGGCTGGGCTTCCTTCAGGGCCGCCTGGGCGCCTTCGTAGCTGCCAGCTTCGATCTGGGCGTTTACTTTCTTGAGGTAGGTGCGCGCCATGGAACGCAGGCTGGCGTTGTGCTTGCGGTTCTTCTCGTTCTGACGAGCGCGCTTCTTGGCTTGTGGGGTATTTGCCACCGTGAAACTCCTGAAAATCGGTTGTTCGTTGCTGAAAACGATCGTGAATAGTGCGTGCGCGCCAAACCAACAGCGCGTCAAAATAAATGACGCGGAACTATGCCGCCAATGCCCCCAAAAGTCAAGGCTGGCGCCCGATTCACCGTGCGCCCGGGCGGTGCTGTGATAAACTCGCCGGCCACTGTGAACAGGGGTTGCCAATAGCGATCCCGGAAGGAGGGCTGGTGAGCGGACCGGCGATGGCAAGAGAGGGCAGGCGATGAGCGCCGATCAGGAGCATTCCAGTCAGGACAAGCAGCGCGCAGCGGCGCCGGGGTTGCTGCGATCCTCCGGCCTGGTCGGTATGATGACCATGCTGTCGCGGGTGTTGGGGCTGGTGCGGGACATGGTCATTGCCCGCTATTTTGGTGCCGGTACCGGGGCCGACGCTTTCTTTGTAGCGTTCAAGATTCCCAATTTCCTGCGCCGTCTGTTCGCCGAAGGCGCGTTTTCCCAGGCCTTCGTGCCGGTCCTGTCGTCCTATCGGGAAACCCGGGACATCACCGAGGTTCGCCGCCTGGTCAATGCGGTGTCCGGTACCCTGGGGCTGGTGCTGCTGGGCGTCACACTGGTGGCGGTCATCGGCGCGCCTGCGCTGACGGCGGTGTTTGCGCCGGGGTTTCTGGACGAGCCGGTGAAGTTCAGCCTGGCCAGCGATATGCTGCGGATCACCTTTCCCTACCTGCTGCTGATCTCGCTCACCGCTTTTGCCGGCGCCATCCTCAACAGCTACGACCGTTTTGCGATCCCTGCCTTCACCCCGGTACTGCTGAACCTGGCGATGATCTGCGCGGCGGTGTTTCTCTCGCCAGTGATGGAAACGCCCGTCCTGGCCCTGGCGTGGGGGGTGTTCATTGCCGGCGCCCTGCAGCTGTTCTTCCAGTTGCCGTTCCTGATGCGGTTGGGGTTGTTGCCGCGGCCGCGGGTCGACTACCGCCATGAGGGCGTGCGCCGGGTTTTGAAGTTGATGGCGCCGGCCCTGTTTGGGGTATCGGTAAGCCAGATCAATCTATTGCTGGATACGGTGCTGGCGTCATTGCTGCAGACCGGTTCGGTGTCCTGGCTGTACTACTCCGACCGGCTGTCGGAGTTGCCCTTGGGGGTGTTCGGCATTGCTATCGCGACGGTGATTCTGCCGAGCCTGTCCCGCAAGCATGCCGCGGCATCGGCGGACCAGTTTGCGGCCACGCTCGACTGGGCCGTGCGCGCGGTGTTGCTGATCGGGGCGCCTGCAGCTTTGGCGCTGGCGCTGTTGGCCGAGCCGCTGATCGCAACCCTGTTCCACTACGGTGAGGTGACCGACCGGGACGTGATGATGGCGGGGGCGAGTCTGCGCGCCTACGCCGCCGGGCTGCTGGCGTTCATGCTGATCAAGGTTTTGGCGCCCGGCTTTTTTGCCCGCCAGGATACCCGCACGCCGGTCAGGATCGGGGTGATTGCCATGGTGGCTAATATGGTGTTCAACCTGGCGCTGATTATGCCTATGGCTCACGTCGGTTTGGCCCTGGCAACCTCCCTCTCAGCCTGGCTCAATGCCGGTCTGTTGTGGCGTGGCTTGAAACGGGAAGGGGCCTGGGTGAGCCAGCCAGGCTGGTGGCGCTTCGGTGCCCAGTTGCTGGTGGCCAATGGCACGCTGGCGGTGCTGGTTCTGTGCCTCAATCCATCGGTTTCGGAGTGGTTGGCGATGCCGGGACTGGCCCGTGCCGGTCAGATGGCGGTGCTGGTTGGGGCCGGGGTGGTGGTGTATTTCATTGCCCTTGCTCTGGCCGGGGTGCGGGTAAGGCATTTCCGCCACAGGTAAGGTATAATCGCTCGTTTTATCGCCAGACAACTGCCCGGCTCCGAACCACTTTTTCCTGGGTGAGCGAGCACCGGCTGTCTGGCGGCGTTGAACACACCAAAACGTAGATGGGAGTAGGCATTTGATGCAGCTGATTCGGGGGTTGGCCAACCTGCACAGGCTGTCGCAGCAGGCGTCGTCACCCCTGGCGAGCGGCTGTGTTGCCACCATCGGCAACTTCGACGGTGTTCACCTGGGGCATCAGGCCATTATCGATCAGGTGCGCGAGCAGGCCCGCCAGCTCAATGTGCCGGGCGTGGCCATGGTGTTTGAACCCCAGCCGCGGGAGTTTTTCCAGGCGGGCGATGCGCCGCCCCGATTGACCGAGTTCCGCAACAAGGTCGAAGCCCTGCTGGCAGCTGGCATAGACATTGTGCTTTGTCTGGGGTTCGATGAGCAGTTCCGCAGCTATTCCGCCATGGGCTTCATCGAAGACGTGTTGATCCAGGGCCTGGGTGTACGGCATCTGGTGGTCGGGGACGATTTCCGTTTTGGCTGTGACCGTGCCGGCGATTTTGCGTTGCTGAATCGGGTGGGGCAGGCACAGGGGTTTGGTGTCGAGCATACCCGGACCGTCACCGTCGATGGTGAACGGGTCAGCAGCACCGCGGTGCGGGCGGCGCTTGCCAATAACAATCTGGCGCTGGCGGAACAGCTGCTGGGACGAGGCTACCGCATTGCCGGCAAGGTGGTGTATGGCCGTCAACTGGGGCGTCAGATCAATGCCCCCACCGCCAATATCCGGCTCCGGCGGCAGCCGCCGTTACGGGGCGTCTACGTTGTCGAAGCCTGTATTGCTGACGGTGAATGTTTCGACGGCGTCGCCAATATTGGCCTCAGGCCCACCGTGGACGGCCGTCAGCCGTCGCTGGAAGTGCACCTCTTTGACTTTGCTGGCACACTGTATGGCCAGCGCCTGGATGTCCGTTTCTGCCACCCGCTCCGGGATGAGGTCAAGTTTGACTCGGTGGACGATCTCAAGACCCAGATTAGCTGGGATTTCCTGGATGCCCGCCACTGGCTGGAACAGCAGGCGAACCCCGAAAGGTAACTTTTACCGGTAACAAGCCACAGGTAACCATGAGCGACTACAAGCATACCCTGAATCTGCCTGAAACCGCGTTTCCCATGCGCGGTAACCTGGCCAAGCGCGAGCCGGAGATGCTCAAGCGCTGGCAGGACCTGGATGTTTACGGCACCCTCCGCGAGCAACGCGCCGGGCGTGACAAGTTCATCCTTCACGATGGCCCTCCCTACGCCAATGGCAGCATTCACATTGGGCATGCGCTCAACAAGATTCTCAAGGACATGATCATCAAGTCCCGCAGCTTCATGGGCTTCGATGCGCCCTACGTGCCGGGCTGGGACTGTCATGGTCTGCCGATTGAGCACAAGGTGGAGCAGGACATCGGCAAGGCCGGTGTCAAGGTGGACTACGCCACGTTCCGCCAGGCCTGCCGTGATTACGCTGCCAAACAGATCGAGATCCAGAAGACCGATTTCATTCGTCTGGGGGTGATGGGACAGTGGGACAAGCCCTATCTGACCATGGACCCGAAGGTGGAAGCCGGCATTATCCGGGCGCTTGGCAAGATCGTTGCCAAGGGGCACCTGGTCCGTGGCTTCAAACCGGTTTACTGGAGTGTTGTGGGACAGTCGGCACTGGCGGAAGCCGAAGTGGAATACCAGGACAAGACCTCGACCCAGATCGACGTCCGCTTCACCGCGGTTGATCGGGCCAGCGCCCTGAAGGTATTTGGAGCTGATCGTGGCGACGGCGATGTGTCGGTGGTGATCTGGACCACGACCCCCTGGACCATCCCCGCGAACCAGGCGGTGGCGCTCAACGCCGACCTCGACTATGCCCTGGTGCAGGTGGACACGGGCGCCGGTCCGGAACTGCTGATCCTGGCTGCCAGCATGGTCGAAGGCATCATGGCCCGCTGGTCGCTGGAAGCGTACGAGATCCTGGCTACGTGCACCGGCTCGGAGCTGGAAAACCTGCCGCTCAAGCATCCGGTCTATGACAAGCAGGTACCGGTGGTGATGGGGGATCACGTCTCCACTGACGCCGGTACCGGCGCAGTGCACACCGCTCCGGACCACGGTATGGAGGACTTCGTGGTCGGCCAGCAGTATGGCCTCGACACCCTCAACCTGGTTCAGGCGGATGGCACCTACACCAATGCCGCCGGCGAATTTGCCGGTATTCACGTCTATAAGGCCGATGGCCCGGTAAAAGCGGCCATCGAGCGTGAAGGCAAGCTGGTATTCACTGAAAAGTTCAACCACAGCTATCCCCATTGCTGGCGGACCAAGACGCCGCTGATCTACCGTGCCACGCCCCAGTGGTTCATCAGCATGGACAAGGAAAACCTGCGGGCCGACGCGCTGGAAGCCATCAAAGGTGTGCGCTGGGTTCCGGCCTGGGGGCAGAGCCGGATTGAGGCCATGTTCGAGCAGTCGCCGGACTGGTGTATCTCCCGTCAGCGTACCTGGGGGGTGCCGATCACCCTGTTTATCCACAAGCAGACCCAGGAGCTGCATCCGGACACCGCCAACCTGATCGAGGCGGTGGCGAAGGAGGTCGAGACCGGTGGCATCGACGCCTGGTATGAGCTGGATGCCGGCAAGCTGCTGGGTGCCGACGCCGACCAGTACGAGAAAGTGACCGACACGCTGGATGTCTGGTTCGACTCCGGTGTGACCCACGAATCGGTGCTGCGCCAGCGGGAAGAGCTTGGCAAGTTCCCGGCGGACCTGTACCTCGAAGGTTCCGACCAGCATCGGGGCTGGTTCCAGTCGTCTCTCAAGACGTCCATCGCGATGAATGGCGTGGCGCCCTATCGTCAGGTACTGACTCACGGCTTCACCGTGGACGGTGATGGCCGCAAGATGTCGAAATCACTGGGCAACGTCATCTCGCCCCAGGACGTGATGAACGAACTGGGTGCCGATATCCTGCGCCTGTGGGTGGCCTCCACCGATTACAGCGGTGAGATGACCGTCACCAAGGGCGTGCTGCGCCAGACCGCCGACGGCTATCGTCGCATCCGTAATACGGCCCGGTTCCTGCTCAGTAACCTCACCGGTTTTGAGCCCGCCCGGCATGCCGTGGCGCCAGAGGATATGATCGCCCTCGACCGCTGGATGGTCGACCGCGCCCTGCAGCTGCAACAGGAGCTGCACGAGGACTACGAGAACTACGCGTTCCTGCGGGTGTTCCAGAAGGTCTACAACTTCTGTGAAGCAACCCTGGGTGGCTTCTATCTGGACATCATCAAGGATCGCCAGTACACCACCCAGGCGGACAGCCTCGCCCGTCGTTCCTGTCAAACCGCGTTGTATCACGTTGCGGAAGCGCTGGTGCGGTGGATTGCGCCGATCCTCAGCTTTACTGCCGACGAGATCTGGCAGCACTTGCCGGGTGAGCGGGGAGACAGCGTATTCTATGAAACCTGGTACCAGGGCCTGGTGGCGCTGCCGGAAGACGCCGAGCTGGGGCGCGATTACTGGCGCGAGATCTACAGCGTCAAGGAAGCGGTCAACAAGTGCCTGGAAGAGGCTCGCGGCCGTGGTGAAATCAAGGGCTCTCTGAGTGCCGAGGTCACACTGTTCTGTGACGGCCAATTGGCTGAGGACCTGGGGCGCCTGGGTGAGGAATTGCGTTTCGTGCTGATTACCTCGGAAGCCAGCATCCGTCCGGTCTCTGACGCCGCTGGCGCGGAGCAGACCAGTCACGAAGGCCTGCTGGTCAAGGTTACACCGGCCGGGCACAGCAAGTGTGAGCGCTGCTGGCACCATCGTGAGGATGTGGGTCAGGATGACCGTTACAGTGACCTGTGCGGTCGTTGTGTCACTAACGTGGAAGGGCAGGGTGAAGCCCGCTCCTTTGCCTGATGGACCAGCTCATGACCGAGCGTAGCAAGACCCAACCGGCCCCGTCTGAGGATGTGGGCATTCAGCTCCGCTGGCTTTGGCTGGCGGTGCTGGTCATCGCGCTGGACCTGGGCACCAAGGCCCTGGCCAGCTCGCTGCTGACCTACGCGGACCCGGTGCCGGTGTTTCCGCTGTTCAACCTGACCCTGCTGCACAACACTGGCGCGGCCTTCAGCTTTCTGGCTGATGCTGCGGGCTGGCAGCGCTGGTTCTTTGTGATACTGGCCCTGGGGGTCAGCGTTGGCCTGGTGTTGTGGCTGAAATCCCTCAAGCGTGATGAAACCTGGATTGCGGTGGCCATTGCGCTGATCCTTGGGGGCGCCCTGGGGAACGTCTATGACCGGGTGGTCCACGGCTATGTCGTCGACTTCCTGCACTTTTACTGGCAGGACTATCACTTCCCCGCGTTCAACCTGGCGGACACCGCCATCACCATTGGCGCGGCAATGATGATCCTGGATATGTTTCGCAAGCCGGCGGACGACGCCGGAGCGAGTGGAGACTGATCATGAAAGGCCTTGCCGTTGACAAGGGGACCCGGGTCACCCTGAATTTCGCCCTGAAGTTCACCGATGGACAGGTGATCGATACCACCTTCGACAAGGAGCCCGCCAGTCTGGAGATTGGCGATGACAATCTGCCGGAGAACTTCGAGGCCTACCTGATGGGGATGAGCGCCGGCGAGCGCGGTGACTTCGAGGTACCGCCTGAAAAGGGTTTCGGACAGCATAACCCCAGTAACGTGCAGATGTTCCAGCGCTCGGATTTCAGCGCTGACATGGTGCTCGAGCCCGGTGTCATGATCTCCTTTGCCGATGCCCGCCAGTCCGAGCTGCCGGGCGTGGTGAGCAAGGTGGAAGGTGACCAGGTCACGGTGGACTTCAACCACCCTCTGGCAGGGCGTACACTGATCTTCGAGGTCGAAATCCTCGATGTGGAACCGGCCCAGCCGACCCACTGAGCCGCCAACCCGATCCCAGCCGTTGCAGGAACCCAGCATGCAGATCCGACTCGCCAACCCCCGTGGCTTTTGCGCCGGCGTTGATCGCGCCATCGAGATCGTCAACCGCGCGTTGGACGTGTTTGGCGCTCCGATCTATGTTCGCCATGAAGTAGTGCATAACCGCTTTGTGGTGGAAAACCTTCGCAATCGCGGCGCGATCTTCGTCGACGAACTGGACGAAGTACCCGATGATCATCTCGTCATCTTCAGTGCCCATGGCGTCTCCCAGGCCGTGCAGCGGGAAGCGGAACAGCGTGGCCTGAAAGTCTTCGACGCCACCTGCCCACTGGTAACCAAGGTCCACATGGAAGTGATGCGCTTCAGTCGCGACGGTCGCGAGTGTGTGCTGATCGGCCACCACGGCCACCCCGAAGTGGAGGGCACTATGGGCCAGTACGACGACAGCAACGGTGGCGCCATCTACCTGGTCGAGAATGACGCCGACGTTTCGCAGTTGCAGGTGCAGGACCCGTCCCGGTTGGCCTACGTCACCCAGACCACCTTGTCGATGGACGATACCGCCCGGGTCATCGACGCCCTGCGGGCCCGTTTCCCCGATATTGAAGGGCCTCGCAAGGACGACATCTGCTACGCCACCCAGAACCGCCAGGATGCGGTCAAACAGCTGGCGGGTGATTGCGACCTGATGCTGGTGGTGGGCTCTCCCAATTCCTCCAACTCCAACCGCCTGCGGGAACTGGCCGAACGCATGGGCACGCCGGCCTACCTGCTGGACGAAGCCGGCCAGATCGACCCGGCATGGCTTCAGGGCAAGCAGGCCATCGGCGTCACCGCTGGCGCCTCGGCTCCGGAAGTGTTGGTCAAGGATGTGGTCAAACGCCTGCAGGATCTGGGCGGTGAGCTACCCGAAGAGGTAGCTGGACGGGAGGAGAACATCGTGTTCTCCATGCCCAAAGAGTTGCGGATTGATGCGGTGGAGGTGTGACCGCGTTCTCGTTATACAGGCCGGTGTTCCGTTCGTCGGCTTCAGGCCGCCACTTGTCGAAGACAGCTGGCGGTTTTTTTATGTGTCTTTATCCTTTAACTGTATAGATATCCTAGGGAGCTGGCTTATGCGCAGTTATAGAGCGCATCATGGGTTTACGTTGATCGAGCTGATGGTCGTTGTGGTACTGGTTGGTATCGCAGCCGCAATCGCCGTGCCGAATTTTGGCCGAATGATTGATACCAACCAGCGGGCTGCAGCAGTTAATGACATGGTTGGTCTTCTCAATTTCGCCCGCTCAGAAGCGATCCGGCGAGGTAATGCTGTGGCTGTGTATGCACGTGATACCAGTGATACCAATGCTGGCTATTCGGTTTGTGTTCAGGCTTCGATCACTGCCTGCAAGGCCGGGACAGCTACAGCTACGCAGCTATTACGTAGCACCAACGATCTGCCTGGCACAATAGCCGTGAGTCAGATCACGCCTGCCACGGCCGCAGATTTACTATTCAATGGGCGGGGAATGGCAAGTCAGCAGTTTGACTATCGGGTATGCGGCGAGACGGGAACAGACGCTATTGATATTGGAGTTAACGTTGGTGGACAGATGCGTGTCAATAACAACACCGGCGCAACGTGTCCGTAAGGAGAGTAAGTTGTGACATTTTGTACAACGTCCATGCAACAAAGTCAGCAACAAGGTTTTACTCTGGTTGAGGTGATGGTCGCCGTGCTGATACTTGGTATTGGCTTGTTGGGGGCTGCTGCTATCCAGTTGTTGTCACTTCAGAATATAAACAATGCTGAACTCCGTACCCAAGCTACTTTGTTCGCGCAGGAGCTGACCGAGTTGGCGAGAACCGGGGCTCCCGCTGATTTCGTGACAAGTGGCGGCACGACAGCATCCTGTGGGTCTCTGACTGGTAGGTTTGAGGGATGGTGTGAAGCGATGTCTTATACCCTTCCCGGTGCCACGTTTGAAACCAGTTTGGGTTCAGGTGGTGAAGAGTTCACCGTAACAATAACCTGGCCGGAGCGGATTATGTATCTGGATGCTGCCTCGGGTAGTGCTGCCGGCGAGGGGACCTCCAGCTATACATTAATCACGAGGTTGTAATAATGAATGGAATAGCTAAACAGTCCGGCCTAACGCTGGTTGAGCTGGTGGTTGCGTCAGGGCTTGGCCTGCTATTGACTCTCGGTGTCGCCCGGTTGTTTGTAAGCAGCAGCGATTCGTTTCGAATGGCTGAAGAGATTGGGCGCATACAGGAATCGGGGCGTCTGGCGCAGGATATCCTGGGGCGAACAATCCGCAGCGCCGACTACTGGGGGTGCTTGAACTTCGCCGATGTGGATAGTGTTCTCGACGAAAGTCATGCTGGCTATGATCCTGCCATTCATGACTTCTCGAGCCCGGACGCAGTCCAGTTTGATATTGGTGACGGTACGGATGCCGCAGCAGGTACTGCGGTCATTCAGTTAAAGGGGGCTAGGAGCCCGGGCATCAGTATGACGGGCATGAACGCCTCATCCGCCGTCATTGATGTTTCGCGCTTGCCAGCGGGATTGTTGGATACCGGTGGCGTGGCCCTACTGACCGACTGTAACAATGGTGTGGTGTTTCAGCTCTCGGGTGTTAATGAAACATCGTTAAAGCTGCAACACAACACCGGCAGCTCGGTCGTGCCGGGCAATATCAAGAATACTTCTGGCTCCTGTCCGAATGGCAGTAATTCCGCCAACTGCTTTCCTGATACTTACAACACTGGTGACATTTTTGTTCCGTTTTCGGAGCGGTTTTATATCCGAGATGATAATGGTCGCCGCTCATTGGTTTATGAAGGCATAGGTGGGGGAGGCCTGATCAACCGTCAGGAGATCGTCGCTGACGTTATTGATATGCAGATGCAGGTTGGATCCGGCCCGCAGGGTGACAACGTTATCAATTCCTGGACCGCTGTAGATGCGGCCAATCTTGCGACGATCAACAATACCTCAGCGACCTATGTAAAGGCTGTAAGGGTAAGTCTACTGGTGAGAAGCCCTGAGGACAGGGTGGCAGGGTCTCTTCAGGATGCCTGCTTTCCGGCATGGACCGACTGTTCTGGCGGCAATAATTGGACGCCTGCTAACGCCGATGATCGCCATTACTACAGGGTATACACATCAACTTACAGCATACGGAATCGTCTGCTGTCTGCTGCCCCGTAAGGAGAGAGCTGCCGATGATTAATAAACGATCCTACTCCCCCTCTCAACAGCGGGGAGCTGCCCTCTTGGTCAGTCTGGTCATATTGCTGGTGTTGACTGTGCTGGCCCTGTCGAGCATGCAGGGAACCTCAACCCAAGAGCGGATGGTGTCTTCCCAGCGAGACGCCCAGATTGCCCTGGAGGGTGCCGAAGCTGCACTGAGGGATGCCGAGAGTTTGCTGAATGGGGCGACTCTGCCGACCTTTGACAACACGAAGGGCCTTTACAGTGAAGCGGACACTCCACCCACTGACTTATTGAACCCTCAAACCTGGGTCGCGCCTTCTGGTGGGGGGGACGGGAACGGAACGCGGGGAGGCTTGATGCCCAGGGATAGCGCCGGTGAGGCTCTATTGGCGGAGGCTCCCAGGTTCTTTATTAAGCAGACTCCGGTGTCGTCGTCTCTTACCCAGGGCAAGTTTGGTGTGGGCACGGGGGATGTTGAAGACGGTAGTCAGCAGGTCACGGCGAACGGACGGGTGTATCGGATTGTGGCCTTCAGTCGGGGCGCCTCGGGACAGGCCGGTCGAGCGGTGGAAGCTTATGTCCTTCGTACCGAGTAATAATGTAAGAGCGGTTTCGCGGAGAAGAGTTATGACAGTTCGAAACGTTTTTCGCCAAGTTTTGCAAAGTGGTCTCGTGGCTCTGTTTTTGGCCTGGCCCGTGGCAGGTTGGTCTACGACGGTAGTGGTCGACCGACCACTATTTATCGATGCGCCGGTTGAACACAATGTGATATTCGCAATCGATGACTCCGGAAGTATGGATTGGGAACTGCTAGTTCCTCAGCAAAGTGGTATGACCGGCTCTTGGAATCAGGGTTACTTGTTCGATCCAGGATATCAATCTGGTTACAAATCTGGGAAAAGGTTGTACCATGATCGCCCGATATATTCCATGCAGCGAAATACCTATTTCTTTTATTCGCCTTCCTATAACCTTCAATATTATGACCCCTCTGCGGAATACATCCCCTGGACGTCCGCAGGTTCCAGAAACTTTTCCGATCAGTCGATTACCAATGCCAAACTAGATCCGGGGTTTGGTAACAGCTCGGAAACCGCAGACTTGACGGCCAAGGACGAGCTGGAGGTTGGCACGGACAATATCCCGGCAACGGTCTTTTTAAAGACCGACTTGGGTGTGGTTGAAAAGGTTACTCCTGAGCATACGGAATATGCGGACTGCCCGTCGGGTTGGCGTGTTCATCGTTGGGATCGCAGCCTTTGCATAAAAGGTCGTTGGCAAACTAAGAAGCGAGGCATCGTCACCGTACCTGAGACGGTTGAGGAAACGCTGTCGTGCAAGACGTTGGCAGAAAACTGGTATAGCAGCTGGACGAGCGATCACGCTAAATACCGTTATAGAGATGAGAATGGCAACCTGTTTGAAAACCGGCAGTGGGGTTTGGCCCGGGATGGTGCCTGTCTTCTGAGGTTGGAGCTGGTGGCTGGAAATGAAGCTCTGGTGCAAAAGTTGACCGGAGATTCACTGGCTTCCCAGCAAACCAATTTTGCCAACTGGTTCTCGTATTATCGACGCCGTCATCAGGCGATTCGAGCCGCAGTGTCGCAATCAGTTGAGGGCCTCGAGGATCTGCGATTGGGAGCTACGGGGTTGAACGACCGGTATTACATGAGTTCGAGAATGTACTCTGCAAATACGGCAGGTGGTATTGGAAGTTTTCTCAATGACCAGTACGCCCTGTTCGATGATGGAAGTTATATTGGAAGAGGGACGCCGACCCGAAAAGCTCTACAGCATGTTGGTAAAGAGTATGCGAAGTCCGCTGTGCGTGGAGGCAACCTGGAATGTCGTAAGAACTTTGCACTGCTCTTTACCGATGGGTTTGCTAACGGGCATCCCGGAAGCACCGACGCCGGTAATGCGGATCAAAATGCGTCGGCGCCGTTTGGCGATAGCAACTCGGATACGCTTGCGGATATTGCCTACTATTATTACCAGGGCTTGCGGACTAATGGTTCAATCATTCCCGATGGTGCAGTCCGTACGCCGCCAGAGTGTGGCACTGGTGCTGAAACCGCTCAAATGGATTGTAATACCGAGCACCATATGAACACTTATACGGTTGCTTTGGGGATGAAGGGGGAGAAGTATGCTGGCATCAGCCACTTTAACGTTGCTGACGCACATAAGTCACCGCCAGACTGGTCTTCATTGACCCTTTCTGGTTCGGGAGATGAGCAAATTGACGACCTCTATCACGCTGCGGTTAATGGGAAGGGCGAGTATTATGATGCCCAATCCACAACCGCTCTTGTGTCGTCGTTAAAGAAGGCGATGCGAGATGTTCAGCAACAGCTGGGTAATGGTTCCAATGTTAGTTTCAACACCACTTCGCTCAAGAGCGGTGGCTACATCTTCAGTGCGCAGTTTACGTCTCAGATCTGGACTGGCACGCTTCGGGCTGAGGCCATTGATAAAGATGGAGTGGTGAGCAGTCTGAAATGGGATGCTGCGACGAAGCTCGACGCTCGTGATCTTACGGCCAGTCCGCGCTTGATTCTGACAAATAATGGAAGTGGCGGCGTTGAATTTGACTGGGCAAACCTGACTGCAGCCCAGAAAGATGACTTAAAGGCAGGAGGTTCCGAAGCGCTGGGTAAAGCCCGCTGGTCGTTTATCGTGGGCAATGATGTGAAGAAGGCAGAGGGAGTGGAGTTTCGGGAACGCAAGAGTCGCCTGGGAGCGATAGTCAATTCTTCCCCGGTCTATGTTGGCGAGCCGAATCGTATCTGGCCTGACCAGAGCATGTTTGGAGGCTCCCCCTACAGTACCTTTAAGGTCGACAAAGCGAGCCGTGCGAAGGCGGTCTACGTCGGCGCTAACGATGGCATGCTCCATGGGTTCAATGCGGAGACTGGCGAGGAGATCCTAGGTTACGTTCCCAGCTTCCTGTATTCCTCTGATGCGGACAAGGGGTTGAGTGCGTTAACCAATCCAAACTTGGATTTTCAAAGTTATGTGGATCTACCATTAAATACATCTGACGTTTATGTGAACGGTGCTTGGCGTTCAATTGTAATTGGCGGTTCTCGGGGGGCTACTCCCGGCATATTTGCCCTGGACGTGACTGATCCATCCCAGTTTTCGGCAGCGAATGCGGGTAACACCGTTATGTGGGAGTTTTCTGGCAATAGCGATCTGGGCAATATGACGGATGCTGTGCAGATTGCATTGATTAATTGGGGTGCTGATGATTATCGTTGGAGTGCGGTTTTCAGCAATGGCTATAATGCCCCTAGCGGAAAGAACGGATTGTTTGTGGTGGATATCGGAGATCCAGCTAACTATGAGTTTATTGAAGTGGCATCCGGGGATGGTCTATCGCCGGCCCGACTTGCCGACTATCAAGATTCCTTGTCCAACGATGAGAGTGATGGTGTTGCTGACAGGGCTTATGCTGGTGATCTCGAAGGCCGTTTGTGGGCCATCGACCTGACTGGTGGTCGTTCAAACTGGGGCGTGCTTTACGGCGGTGATCCGCTGTTTGTGGCCAAAGACAGTCTGGGGAATGCTCAACCGATTTCTGCGCAGCCGGACGTTGCTCGCAATACCGTTAAAAAAGACTTGGGTTCGCCGAATCTGTTGGTGTTCTTCGGCACCGGTAGGTATCTTGAGGCCTCTGATATCCCAGCAGCGGGTGCGACGCCTCCCAGCCAGAGTTTCTATGGCATTAACGACCGCGGGTCCGCAGCAGATTCCAGTGGTAATCGACTGCGTCGCGATGACCTGACCGAGAGGACAGTTTCTACCGGTACGGTCACGGTTGATGGGGAAGCCCGTCCTGTTCGTAAGACTGATGGTGGGCAGTTGGATTGGAACACCTCGTTTGGATGGTACGTTGACCTGCCAACATCTGGTGAGCGTGTTGCCGTATCTCCAGCGGTGCGAGGGGACTTTGTGGTCTTTTCATCAACCATTCCGACAAGCGGTGACCCCTGTGGGGGAGGGGGCAGTTCATTCCTGACTGCGCTGGCGTTCGATGGCGCTACCAGTGTCAAGCCGGTTATTGATGTCAACAATGATGGCATACTGGATGCTAACGACGAAGGCTGGGCGGGTATGTATCATGGAGACGGTATTATTACCGGGCTGTCTTTCATCGATAACCTGCTGTATGCCCCGGATAGTAACGCGAATAAAACTCCGATCTTGACAGACCTGCGGTCTAGTAACGCTAGCACCCGGCGTCTTGGTTGGCACGAACTCCTTGATTAGTCGCGGGAAAGTGCTATGTTGAACAACGCAGTTGCGGGCTTGGCAAGAGCCAGGCCCGCTCAGAGTCGGGGCTTCACCCTGATAGAAATTATGATTGTCGTTGCGATTGCAGGCATTCTAGCTGCAGTGGCCTTCCCTGCTTATCAGAGCTCTGTTGAAAAAGGGCGCCGTTCTGATGCGCAGGCGGCGCTCACAGCCTTTGGTGTGGCGATGGAACGATACTACACTGACAACCGCAACAGCTATCTGGGGGCCGCAAGAAACGGTGCCGACACGGGGGTGCCAGATATTTTTGCGACAGAGGCGCCCCTAGAGGGTTCGACGAAGTTCTACGACTTAACGATAGGTGCAGCTACCCGAAATAGCTACACCCTTGTGGCCACGCCTAAAGGCGCTCAAGCTGGAGATGGAAATCTTCGTCTATTTTCCAATGGTGTTCGCGAATGGCAGCGAGATGGCACCAACTGGGTTAACTGGGATGATTAATCTTAGGCTACCTTGCTAGTGGAAACCTATGGGCAGCGAATATTTTGCCCATAGGTGTCTTCAACGATGCCATCCCCGTCAGCGTCCTCCGCAATTAACGGGCGCCCGCCCATGTTGATCCTGATCTGAAAGGCTTTTTCCGCAAGCCGATCGTTTGGGCACCAGAGTAAATGGCCAATACTTTCGCGTGCCATACCTGTAGGGCGAAACCCGAAGTGTCGCCTAATACCCGTCCTGCCATAAAGTTTTCCAGATTTTGGCGGCTCGATAATGCGAAGAATTGCGTCTGCATCGCTAAGCTCTCGTTTTTTCAATGGGTCTGAGAATACAGTGATCGGTTGGTTCCAGTTATTGGAGCACTGGTTTTTGTTATCCAGTGGGCAGAGTGTTACAACAGTGCCTCGGGTTATGGCTTCGGTTCTCGCAAAGCTCAGGCCGTTGAGTAATTGGTAAAGGGAATCCTGCCGGTGAGTTTTCTCTATCAATTGTGTGATTGATGGAATGCCAATGCCAAGTGTAATAGAGAGAATAGATACAACTAATAGTAGCTCAACAAGAGTTAATCCTTGGTGATATCCAGTATTCATAATGACATCCTTGTCTTATGCTCGGTGATAGGCGCCTTCCGACGCGCGATGAGGGGCTAATCCATCCCCAACTTCTTAAGCTTGTACCGCAACGCCCGAAAACTGATCCCCAGGCGCTTGGCCGCGGCGGTCTTGTTCCAGCGGGTGGCTTCCAGGGCCTTTTCGATGGCCTGTTTCTCGACAGATTCGAGGAACCCCTCCAGATCCATCTCGCCTTCCGGCAGGTCCGGGGCTGTCGGTGTCTCGGTGTCTTGAGACGCTGAATGCGGCTGAAACGCCGGCGCCTCGGCGCCATTGCCGAAATGAAGGTCCGGTGCGTCAATGCGATCGTCTTCGCACAGGGTGTAGGCCCGCTCCAGGATATTCTCCAGTTCCCGGACATTGCCGGGGAAGTGGTATTTCTGCAAGCTGGCGATGGCGTTATTGGTCAGAGTGGCCGGCGGGCACTCATAATCCCGCGCGATACGTTCGAGGATGTGCCGTGCCAGCAACTCGATGTCTTCGGCCCGTTCCCGCAGGGGCGGAACCGCCAGTTCGATCACATTGATACGATAGAACAGGTCCTGACGGAAACTGCCCTCGGCAACCAGCTCCGGCAGGTTTTTATGGGTTGCGCTTAACACCCGGATATCTACCGGCACTTCGCGGGTATCGCCCACTGGTCGCACCGCTTTTTCCTGAATGGCCCGCAACAGCTTGACCTGCATGGGCAGGGGCAGGTCTGCGACTTCATCCAGAAAAAGCGTGCCACCCTGGGCAGAACGGAACAGGCCATCCTTGTTGTCGATGGCGCCAGTGAAGCTGCCTTTCTTGTGACCGAAGAACTCACTCTCCATCAGCTCCGAGGGAATGGCGCCACAGTTCACCGCAATGAAGGGGCCTTCGCTGCGAGGCCCTTGCAGGTGAATCATGCGGGCCACCAGCTCCTTACCGCTGCCGGATTCACCGCTGATGAACACCGGTGCCTGGCTGCGGGCAAGCTTGCGGACCTGGCTTCGCAGTCGCTGGATGCGTTGCGACTGCCCGAGGATCAGGCCCGGGTCGTCCTGGCTGGATTCCTCGGCTGGTGCCGAGGACGAGAGTTTGAGGGCGCTGTTCACCAGGTCGCGCAACCGGGGCAGTTCCACCGGCTTGGAGACGAAATCAAAGGCGCCAGCCTTGAGCGCTTCGATGGCAGTGTCCATGCTGCCGTAGGCGGTGATGACGGCAACGGGGGTGCAGGGAGAGTGTTGCTGAATCCAGCGCACCAATTCGATACCGTCGCCGTCTGGCAGATTCATGTCGGTCAGACAGAGTTGGGGCTGGTGTTGCTCCAGCAACGCCCTCGCCGAGGTCACATTTTCGGCGGT
Organism: Marinobacter sp. CA1; assembly: GCF_020546665.1. Taxonomy (NCBI): domain Bacteria; kingdom Pseudomonadati; phylum Pseudomonadota; class Gammaproteobacteria; order Pseudomonadales; family Marinobacteraceae; genus Marinobacter; species Marinobacter sp. CA1. Next base: position 3,719,438 of record NZ_CP071785.1, on the reverse strand, counting down.
CCAGGTAGTGATCCCCATGCGGGACAGGGTGATTTCCAGCAGTTCGCGAATATCCGGTTCGTCGTCGACGATAAGGGCCGTCTGATTGGTCATTGAGTCTCTTGATGCCCGTGTCTGTTTGGTTGATGCCTGCTTTGGTTGTTGCGGCGAATGGCTTCAGGGCGCCGCAGGGACCACTAAATCAGTCGCCGGTGATGGGAAAAGGTGATCCGGAAACAGCAGCCGGGAGGCTCCCTATCCAGCAGCGACAGGTGGGCTTGGTTAGCCTCGCACAGTTCCCGGGCCAGATAAAGGCCCAACCCGGTGCCACTCTTATCGGTTGTGAAGAATGGCTCAAAGATGGAGCTGCGGTGTTCGTCGCTGATGCCGGGCCCGTCATCGCAGATGTCCAGATAACTGCGTTCGCCGTCTGCGGTCTTGCCGGCGTGCAGCAACAGCGACCGGTGACCGGTGTGTCGTTGGGAGTACCGCAGGCCGTTGTCGCAAAGGTTGACCAGCACCTGTTCGATCTGACTGGGATCAAACCGGGCGGGGGGGAGCGCGTCGTCCACGTCAATCTGGATCTTGGCAGGCTCTCCGCCGTCTTTGTCCACCGTTTGTCGATAGTCTTCCATGAACGTCGAGAGCCAGTCTTTGATCTCAATCAGCTCACTGTTGGCCTGGCGTCGGCGGGAGAGATCCAGCACGTTCTCGACGATGCCGTTTACCCGCCGGGAATGGCGCTGGATGATGTCCAGCATCTTGCGGTCGCCAGTATCGAGCTCCTTGCTCTCCGCCATCAACTGCGCCGCATGGCTGATGGCGCCCAGAGGATTGCGGATTTCATGGGCTATGCCGGCGGTGAGCCGCCCCAGGGACGCCAGCTTCATTTGCTGGGCCTGCTGGGTGAGTTTGCTGATGTCCTCGACAAAAATCAGCACATGCTCACCCTGTTGCTTGTCGAGCTGAGTGAAGTTGGCCTGCAGCAGCGGCGATGTCGCGCTGGCCTGGAACGGCTCTGACCGCGCGCCCGGGTCGTTGAGCCAGCGTTCCAGGCGCTGCCGCAGCGGAACGGGGAGCGTTTTCCCCCTGGGGGAGGGGGCTTTGTCCTGCTGGCCGGTGACGCCGAACAGCAGCTCCTCCGCCGCGGCATTGGCCAGGCGGATCTGCCCGAAGCGATCGACCACCAGTATCCCGGTACGCATGCGCTGGATGATCTGCTGGTTGATGTGCTCCATTTCCTGAAGGCTGTGGGCACGGGAGGTGGCCAGTGCCTCGCTACGGGTCAGCCGCAGGGTGATGTTCTGCAGGATAAGGGCAACGGCGAAATAGACGACGCCGAGAATGCCGGCGCGTACGATGCTATCGGGATTGGCATCAAGGGTAAGGACCGACCATGTCGACATCACGAGTGAGCAGATCGTGGCGAGCGCTGCATACAGGATGCCGATGCGGCTCGGAGTCATGATGTTGCCCGCTGCCACGGAAACGATCACCAGATTGGCGAGCCCGCTGGAAATGCCCGACGAGAACAGCAGGAAGGCATGCATGAACAGGATATCCAGCAGAATGGACAGGATGACGTGCCGGGGATGGGGGCGAAATCCGGCCAGAAGTACCAGGGCCAGGAACACATTCAGCGACAGGTAGCTGAAAACGCCGACCTGGTAGTAGCCGGGCATCTGGAACTGGGTGCCGAACTCCGAGGGATCGAGGAACATCAGACCCACCAGCAGTACGCTGATGGCCAGCCGGTAGTGATTGAATACCCGGAACAGTTTCACGCTGTTGGCTGTGAGGTGGCGTTGGCCAGGGTTGCCAGGCTCGGTCAGGGGCTGTTCGACAGTCATCATGATATTCGTGGTCGTGAGGAAATTGGTGCAAGCTGCGGGGTATAATAGCCGTTAATCGGCAACAAGTTACAGGAGCACTCCAATGTCCCAGTCCCGCGAGCAGGAATCCGCCGCAGGTCAGGCCGGCACCCTCAACGTGGTGATGGCGCAAATTGATTTCCTGGTGGGAGACATCCCCGGGAATACCCGGTTGGTGATCGAGTCCACCCGGCGGGCAGTTCAGGACCATGGCGCGGATGTGGTGGTGTTTCCTGAGTTGTGCCTCACCGGTTATCCACCGGAAGACCTGCTGTTGCGGCCCAGTCTGGACCTTCGTCTGGATGAGGCTCTGGAAACACTGCTGGCGGCGGACCTGCCTGCTGCAATTGTCATCGGAACGCCGTGGCGGGAAGGCGGGTTGCTGTACAACGCCGCGTTGGTGATTGCTGACGGCGAGGTTCGCGGTCGCTATTACAAGCAGTGTCCGCCCAACTACCAGGTGTTTGACGAGAAACGTTACTTCGCCGCCGGCGGCGAGATCTGCCTGACCGCCATCAAAGGCATTCCGGTGGGGGTCACTGTCTGTGAAGACGTCTGGCGCGATGGTCCGGTTGAAGATGCCGCCGCCGCCGGTGCCAAGCTGATCCTCAACCTCAATGCGTCGCCTTATGACATTGACAAGCAGGCCCGTCGCAAGGCCCTGCTTGAGCGTAAAGCCCGTGAAAACCAGGTCAGCATTGTGTACGTCAACCTGGTGGGTGGGCAGGATGAACTGGTGTTTGATGGCGGCTCGATGGTATTCGACCACTCGGGCGAGCAGGCGATGGAAGCGCCGCAGTTTACCGAAGGGCTTTATCCGGTGACGTTCCTGGTGGAGCACCATTGCCAGCCCCTGTCCCAACCGGCCCTGCCGGAGCCATCACTGGAGCAGAACGTCTACCAGGCGCTGGTGCTGGGGGTGAGGGACTACGTGAACAAGAACGGCTTCAAGTCGGTGGTGCTGGGCCTGTCTGGCGGTATCGATTCCGCGGTGACCCTGGCGGTGGCTGTCGATGCCCTGGGGCCGGAGCGGGTGCGGGCGGTGATGATGCCATTTCGTTATACCTCCAGCATGAGTCTGGAGGATGCCGAATCTCAGGCCCAGGCCCTCAACGTGCACTACGATGTGTTCTCCATCGAGCCGATGTACGACAGCTTTATGGCGACCCTGGCAGCGCCCTTCGAGGGCACGTCGCCGGACACCACGGAGGAGAATCTGCAGGCCCGGCTGCGGGGCGTGTTGCTGATGTCGCTGTCCAACAAGTTCGGTGCGTTGGTACTCACCACCGGGAACAAGAGTGAAATGGCGGTTGGCTATTCCACCCTGTACGGCGATATGGCGGGTGGCTTTGACGTACTCAAGGACGTACCGAAGACCCTGGTCTTCCGTCTGGCCCGTTACCGCAATACCGTGTCAGCCGTCATCCCGGAGCGGGTCATCACCCGGCCCCCGTCAGCGGAGCTGGCGCCGGATCAGAAAGACGAGGACAGCCTGCCGGACTACGATGTACTCGACCGTATTCTCAACCTCTACGTAGAGCGGGATTACAGCGCTGACGCCATTGTGGCCGCGGGCTTTGAGCGGGCGGATGTGGAGCGGGTCGCGCGGCTGGTGGACATCAACGAATACAAGCGCCGGCAGGCGCCCATTGGCGTACGGATTACCGAGCGGGGCTTTGGCAAGGATCGGCGTTATCCCATCACCAACAAATGGAAGATCGGGAAATGACGGTCCGTTTGGCGAGTCGACTGCGTTAAGTCTGCTGCGTTGACCCGACAGGCGGGAAAGGCCCGCCTGTGGTTTCTTCTCTGTAAAGCCAGCAAGAGGGCCCGGCCAGCCCTTCCCACCGCGTTCAGGCGTTAGTCGCCACCCAGTAAACCGAAGGTTACCACGTTCAGCAGTGAGCGATTCTGCCGTTTCAGCAGGCTGGGCTGGAACTTCATGTCGGCGGAGAAGGCTTCGCTGTCGGGGAAATTGATGGCCAACAGCTGGATGGCGTCGCTGGACGCATCGTCCAGTCCCATAAAGCGGAAGGTTTCTGCCATGATGATCAGGGCGTCTTCCAGCGCGGGTGTGGTGGAGAAGTTCTCCAGCACGTAGCGGGCGCGGTTATTGGCCGCCAGATAGGCCTCCCGGGTGATGTAGTAGCGGGCAGCCTCCAGTTCCAGCTCCGCCAGCCGGTTGCGGATGGCGATCATCCGCTGACGGGCATCGGCGGCGTACTCGCTGTCCGGGTAGCGGTTGATCAGGGTGGAAAAGTCGCGAAAGGCCTGGCGCTGCTCGCCGGGGTCCCGGGCGCTGACATCAATTGGGAAATAGCGACCGGCCAGCCCCAGGTCCAGGTTGTAGGAGGCCAGGCCGCGCATGTACAGCGCGTAGTCGGCGTGATCGCTTTGGGGATTCAGGCGCAGGAAGCGATCAGCGGCGGCTCGGGACCCTTCCAGGTCCAGGTTCTGGTAGCGGGCGTAGATCAGGTCCAGCTGCGCCTGCTCGGCGTAGCGGCCGAAGGGATAGTAAGTTTCCAGAAAGTCGAGGTTGCGCTCCGCCTCGGTGAAGTTGCCCGAGTTCATGGCGCTACGGGCATTGTCGTAATAAGTTTCCTCCGGCAGCACCTGAGCTTCTTTGGAATTGGTGGCGCAGGCACTGAGCATCACCGCCAGAATGGTAAGAAGAAGGGCGCGAACAACTGTTCTCATGCCGGAATCCCGTATAATGATTGACTGGCCAACGCCCGTCCTGCCGGTCGGGTCGCCGGGTCTCCTTGCGGGGTGCTGCTTGCACAACCTCGCGAGGTTGGCCATTGTAACGGGGTTGCCACGTCTTGTGCAGGGGCCTGGCCGGTCCTCGGTCTCCGTGACCAAGACGTAATGTAACCCTCCTATGCCAATCCATCGAATCGAGTCCTGAATGACCGCAGAAAACCGCATCACCGAATCTCACACCGTCCCGCCCGAGCTCAGTGACCGGCGTCTGGACCAGGTCGCCGCCGAGCTTATGCCTGAGCATTCCCGCTCCCGTCTGCAGAGCTGGATCAAATCCGGTCAGCTCACCGTGAATGGACGGGCCTGCAAGCCAAGGGACAAGGTCATGCTGGACGACCGGCTGGAACTGGACGCCGAGCCTGAGGTCCAGGTCAGCTGGCAGGCGGAATCCATTGAGCTGGATGTGGTCTACGAAGACGAACACCTGCTGGTCATCAACAAGCCGGCGGGGCTGGTGGTGCACCCGGCAGCGGGCCATGCCGATGGCACTCTGGTCAATGCACTGCTGCATTACGCTCCCGAGGTCGACAAGCTGCCCCGGGCCGGAATTGTGCACCGGCTCGACAAGGATACCTCGGGCATTATGGTGGTGGCTCGCAGCCTGATTGCGCATACCTCTCTGGTGGAGCAGTTGCAGGATCGCACCATGGGGCGAGAGTACGAGGCGGTGATGGTCGGCACGATTACCGGTGGCGGCACCGTCGATGCGCCCATTGGTCGTCACCCCCGTGACCGCAAGAAAATGGCGGTGGTAAAAGCCGGCAAGCCCGCAGTCACCCACTATCGCCTGGTGGAACGCTTTGCTGCCCACACCCACGTGCGCTGCCAGCTGGAGAGTGGCCGAACTCACCAGATTCGCGTGCACATGGCACACATCAAACACCCTCTGGTGGGAGACCCGCTTTACGGCGGTCGTATGCGACTGCCTCCAGGCACCACAGAGGAATTACGGGACGTACTGGCGGCCTTTCAGCGCCAGGCGCTGCACGCTCGCCGGTTGACCCTGGAGCACCCGGCGACAGGCGAGGTACTGAGCTGGGAAACCGACCTGCCCGCGGATTTCACCGGACTGCTGGCGGCGCTGAGGCAGCATCGGGAGGCGCTGGAGCGGGATGCCCTGTAATCTCCCGCTGATCCGCCCTGACTGGCCTGCGCCGCCCCATGTCCATGCGGGATGCACCACCCGCCAGGGTGGTGTGAGTGAGACTCCCTGGGCGTCGTTGAATCTGGGGGATCATGTGGCCGACAAGGCCGCTGATGTCGCCATTAATCGGACGCGACTGGCGACGGAGCTGGGGCTGCCTGAAACGGCCTTTGGCTGGCTACGGCAGGTTCATGGTACCCAGGTCGTTCGGTTGCCGGTACCGGCCGGTGTGTCTGCCGATGCCAGTGTCACTGCGGAGCCAGGTTTGGTTTGCAGCATCCTCACCGCGGATTGTCTGCCGGTACTGCTGTGTGATCGTGCCGGTACCTGTGTTGCCGCCGCGCATGCGGGCTGGCGGGGACTGTGCGCCGGGGTGATCGAGCAAACGGTTGCGGCGATGGGCTGCCCGCCGGCAGAGCTCATGGCATGGCTTGGACCAGCCATTGGTCCGGATGCATTCGAGGTCGGGCCGGAGGTGAGGGCAGCATTTTTGCAAAGCGATGCTGGGGCGGATTCGGCGTTTGTCCCCAGCCCGACCCATCCTGAGCGCTTCCTGGCAAATATCTACCTGCTCGCCCGTCTGCGGCTTGCTTCTATCGGTGTTACGGCCGTCTACGGTGGTGATCTCTGCACGGTCTCTGATGCAGCCCGGTTCTTTTCCTACCGCCGTGACGGCGAGACCGGTCGTCAGGCCAGCTTTATCTGGTTGGAGTGACCTCCGTCAAAAAAATGACGATCTGGTCGTTGATGCGCTTGAAGTCCTGATCCTGGGCCCTACATATAGATTCAAAGCAACGAATTGCCTCATGACTGGTGAACCGGTTAGAGGCATCGGGTGCCCCGTTCTATGCTGTTGTTAAGGTCGTGCCGTCCACCATCTGGCGGCACCCATGGAGCGTGGGTATCCAGACAGATCAGGGAAACCAGACTATGCGAATAGACAAACTTACCAGCCGGCTTCAAACCGCCCTTGCCGATGCTCAGTCACTGGCGGTGGGGCAGGATCACAACTTCATCGAGCCGTTGCACCTGATGCAGGCGCTGCTGGATCAGGAGGGCAGCTCCATCAAGCCTCTGCTCAAGCAGGTTGGTGTTGAGCCTGGGCGGGTGCGCCAGGCGGTGGCCCGGGAAATCGAGAAACTGCCGGAAGTAAAGGGCTCCGCCGGTGATGTCTCCATGTCCAACGACATGGGGCGCCTGTTTAATATCGCCGACAAGCTTGCCCAACAGCGCCAGGATCAGTTCATTTCCAGCGAGTTGATGTTGCTGGCGGCGTTGGAGGATCGCGGCACCCTGGGGCGTGTTCTGCGGGAGCAGGGGGTCGATAAGGCGGCGCTGGAATCCGCTATTGACCAGGTCCGTGGCGGCGAACCGGTGAATGACGCTTCGGCGGAGGAGAACCGGCAGGCTCTGGGCAAGTACACCATCGATCTGACCGAACGGGCGGAAGCCGGCAAGCTCGATCCGGTGATTGGCCGGGACGACGAGATCCGTCGCACCATCCAGGTGTTGCAGCGTCGTCGTAAGAACAACCCGGTACTGATCGGCGAGCCCGGGGTCGGTAAGACCGCCATCGTCGAGGGCTTGGCCCAGCGTATCGTGGACGGTGAGGTGCCGGACGGTCTCAAGGACAAGAAGGTGCTGTCCCTGGACATGGGCGCGCTGATCGCCGGTGCCAAGTTCCGCGGCGAGTTTGAGGAACGCCTGAAGGCGGTGCTGAACGAGCTGGCCAAGCAGGAAGGTCAGATCATCCTGTTCATCGACGAGTTGCACACCATGGTGGGCGCCGGCAAGGCCGAGGGCTCGATGGATGCTGGTAACATGCTCAAGCCCGCTCTGGCTCGTGGCGAACTGCATTGTGTCGGGGCCACCACGCTGGATGAGTACCGCGAGCACATCGAGAAGGACGCCGCGCTGGAGCGTCGGTTCCAGAAAGTGTTGGTGAAAGAGCCCAGTGAAGAAGACACCATCGCCATCCTCCGTGGTCTGAAAGAGCGCTACGAGGTGCACCACGGGGTTGAAGTGACCGATGGCGCCATCATTGCTGCGTCTAAGCTGTCTCACCGCTACATCACCGACCGGCAATTGCCGGACAAGGCCATCGACCTGGTGGATGAGGCCGCGAGCCAGATCCGCATGGAAATGGACTCCAAGCCCGAGGCGCTGGATCGCCTGGAGCGGCGGCTGATCCAACTCAAGATTGAGCGGGAAGCGCTCAAGAAGGAGACCGATGCCGCGTCCAAGAAGCGGCTGGCGGAACTCAAGGACGTGATCGCCACCATTGAGCGGGAATACGCTGACCTTGAGGAAATCTGGAACACCGAGAAAGCGGCCCTGCACGGTTCCCAGAAAATCAAGAGTCAGCTTGAGCAGGCTCGTATCGATCTCGAGAACGCTCGCCGCGCCGGCAACCTGGGTGAGATGTCGGAGCTGCAGTATGGCCGGATCCCAGAGCTGGAGCGTCAGCTCGACATGGCCAGTCAGGCCGAGATGATGGAGATGAAGCTGCTTCGCAACCGGGTCACCGATGAGGAAATTGCTGAGGTGGTGTCGAAGTGGACCGGGATTCCAGTGTCGAAGATGCTTGAAGGTGAGCGCGACAAGTTGATGCGCATGGAGCAGGCACTTCACGAACGGGTGATTGGCCAGGACGAGGCCGTGGAGGCGGTCGCAAACGCGGTACGGCGGTCCCGTGCCGGGTTGTCGGACCCTAACCGACCGAATGGTTCCTTCCTGTTTCTGGGGCCGACCGGGGTCGGCAAGACCGAGCTGTGTAAATCGCTGGCTGCGTTCCTGTTCGATACTGAGGAAGCCATGGTTCGCATCGACATGTCCGAGTTCATGGAAAAGCATTCCGTGGCACGGTTGATCGGTGCGCCTCCGGGCTACGTTGGCTACGAGGAGGGCGGGTATCTCACGGAGGCTGTACGTCGGCGTCCCTATTCGGTGCTGTTGCTGGATGAGGTGGAAAAAGCCCACCCGGATGTCTTCAATGTTCTGCTGCAGGTATTGGAGGACGGCCGGCTGACGGACGGTCAGGGGCGCACGGTGGATTTCCGCAATACCGTGATTGTGATGACCTCAAACCTTGGCTCAGACATCATCCAGCAGAAGGCCGGTGAAGAAAACTACGAGGCAATGAAGGCCTCGGTGATGGAGGTGGTGGGTACGCACTTCCGGCCAGAGTTCATCAACCGGGTCGATGAAGTGGTGGTGTTCCACCCTCTGGGCGGGGAGCAGATACACGGCATTGCCCGGGTCCAGATCGATCTGCTGAGCAAGCGGTTGCGTGAGCAGGATATGAAGCTGGAGCTGGACGAGGCCGCAATGACGCTGCTGGCGGAAGTGGGCTACGACCCGGTCTACGGTGCGCGACCGCTCAAACGTGCGATCCAGCGGATGATCGAGAACCCGCTGGCCCAGCGCCTGTTGCAGGGAGAGTTCGTACCGGGTGATACCATCCGTGGCACGGTTCAGGATGATCAGTTAGTGTTTCGGAAAGCCTGACAGCGACCAGGGCGGGCCCTGAAAAGCCCGCCCGTTTCATACCACTGATTCAGTATCAGGGCGTTTCCGGGCCGCAGTTCTCGTCGGCCAGCTCCTGGAACGCTCTTCTCTGTTCAACAATCTCCTCTGACGACAGATAGCGTTGTTCGCCGTTTTCCTCCATCCGAACACGCCCCCCCTGGGTCAGCACCTTAAGGTTGGCCTGGGCGGTCTCGCAATTGGCGGCCCGCTGCTTTTGGCGGGCGCGTTCGACCTCGGTCAGGCGCTCGATCTCCGCCTCGTCCATCTGCCGCTGTTCCAGTTCCGCAGCGCGCTCCTGGGGGCTGCGGCTGGCAGACGGTGAGCCGCTTGGTGCTCCCGTGCGGATGTTGACCGACTCGGTGCGTTGCCCGGTAGGCTGCCGGTCACCAAAGTGGGTGACGCCGTTCTCATCGGTCCATTTGTAGACCGATGCACTGCTGGCTACGCCTGGCGCCAGTGCAATGGTCAGCGCCAGAATAAGGGATCTGCTGTTCATGCCTGTTCTCGTCGTCCTTTGTTTGAGTCCGAGCGCCGTCAGGACGGCCGGTACCGTTACTGGCCTATTGTGCGGTGTTTCACTCGCTCAGTGCAATTTCCCAGGTCACAGATTGGGCAGGAAAGGTGGCTCATCGGGCTTTCTTTCCTGCCTCTGTAGCGTCCTCACCGGCTTCGTCGCTATTGACAGCGAGTTTCGCCCTGTCAGAATTACCGATTGCCTGAAGACAGGGGTCAATACGGCAGGCAATCCCGAGCGAGTATCCCCCTTCAATTACCACACTGAACGCTATGCGCCATGTGCGCGCCATGGTTGTTGCTTTCGTGCAACCCGTTGATTGGCCGCTCTCCGCAACCCTCAGGAGCGCGGTTTGGCCAGGAGACAACCTCTCGTCTATTGGTGTGGCGGACATCCGTTCCGGCTTTCACAAGAAGCCTGGGAACCGGAATCCAGGCAACCGGAACGTGGTTCCGGATCATTCACTCGTAGCAGAGGGTAGAAGAACGTGGAGTTATTGTCTGGCGCCGACATGCTGATCCGGTCCCTGCAGGATGAAGGGATCGAATACATTTACGGCTATCCGGGTGGGGCAGCGCTGCATATCTATGACGCGTTGTTCAGGCAGGACGAGGTCAAGCACATTCTGGTGCGTCATGAGCAGGCGGCGGTCCATATGGCCGACGGCTATGCCCGTGCCACCGGTAAACCGGGCACTGTCCTGGTGACCTCAGGCCCTGGAGCCACCAACACTATTACCGGCATTGCCACTGCCTTTATGGATTCCATTCCCATGGTGGTGCTCTGTGGTCAGGTTGCTTCCTCGCTGATCGGGGAAGACGCCTTCCAGGAGACCGATATGATCGGTGTCTCCCGCCCGGTGGTGAAGCACAACCTCAGTGTCCGACACCCGGAAGAAATTCCGGAGGTGATTCGCAAGGCTTACTACATCGCAGCTACCGGTCGCCCGGGTCCGGTCGTGGTGGATATTCCCAAGGATATGACCACGCCCAACGAACGGTATGAATACAGTTACCCCAAGAAGGTAAAGCTGCGTTCATACAGCCCGGCGGTTCGCGGTCATGCCGGCCAGATCAAGAAGGCGGTGGACATGCTGCTGGCGGCCAAGCGTCCGATCATCTACGCCGGTGGTGGTGTGGTGTTGGGCAAGGCCTCCTCACAGTTGACCGATCTGGCGCACATGCTGGGCTACCCGGTGACCAATACCCTGATGGGCATTGGCTGCTTCCCGGCTACGGACAAGCAGCATCTTGGCTGGCTGGGCATGCACGGCACCTATGAGTCAAACATGGCCATGCACCACTCGGATCTGATTCTGGCGGTCGGTGCTCGGTTTGATGATCGGGTCACCAACGCCACGGAGAAATTCTGTCCGGGCGCGCGCATTGTCCATATCGACATTGATCCGGCGTCCATTTCCAAGACCATCGACGCGGACGTGCCCATTGTTGGGCCGGTGGACGCGGTGCTCAAGGAGATGATCGCGCTGGTGAAGGAAGCGAAAGAACAACCGGACGCGGACGCACTGGCGGCCTGGTGGAAGCAGATTGATGAGTGGCGGGCATTCCATGGCATGCGCTATGAGACCAGCCCGGATGTCATCAAGCCCCAGGAAGTGATCGAAGCTCTGTGCCGGTTGACGGACGGTAAGGCGTTCGTGACCTCCGACGTCGGTCAGCACCAGATGTTCGCCGCCCAGTACTACAAGTTCGACAAGCCGAATCGCTGGATCAACTCCGGTGGCCTAGGCACCATGGGCTTCGGGCTGCCAGCCGCTATGGGGGTTAAGCTGAACTTTCCGGAAGACGACGTGCTTTGCATTACCGGGGAAGGCAGTATCCAGATGAACATCCAGGAACTGTCCACCTGCAAGCAGTACGATCTGCCGGTCAAGATCATCAACCTGAACAACCAGGCACTGGGCATGGTGAAACAGTGGCAGGACATGAACTATGAGTCCCGTCACTCCCAGTCCTACATGGAGTCCCTGCCGGACTTTATCAAACTGGCGGAAGCGTACGGTCACGTCGGTATCCGAATTGAGAAGAAGGAAGACCTGGAGCCCAAGCTCAAGGAAGCGCTGGCCATGAAAGACCGGTTGGTGTTCCTGGACATCTACGTGGATCGCTTTGAGCACGTCTACCCGATGCAGGTTGCCCGTGGCTCGATGAAAGATATGTGGCTCAGCAAAACGGAGAGGGTCTGATCACCATGCGTCGTATCATTTCTGTTTTGCTGGAAAACGAGCCGGGTGCGCTGTCGCGGGTTGTCGGACTTTTCTCTCAGCGTAACTACAACATCGAGACTCTGACGGTGGCGCCGACCGAGGACGAGACTCTGTCCCGTCTGACGGTGACCACAACCGGTTCCGACAAGGTGATCGAGCAGATCACCAAGCAGCTCAATAAGTTGATTGAGGTCGTCAAGCTGGTGGACCTGACTGAGGGCGCCCACATCGAGCGGGAGCTGATGTTGGTCAAACTCAAAGCCACCGGTTCCCAGCGTGCCGAGATCAAGCGTACCGTGGACATCTTCCGTGGTCAGATCGTGGACGTCACCAGTTCGGTTTACACCGTCCAGCTTGCTGGCGATAGTGAGAAGCTCGACGGCTTCATCCAGGCGGTCGGTACTGCTGGAGTGCTTGAGGTGGTTCGGACCGGGGTGTCGGGCATTGCTCGTGGGGAAAAGATCCTCAGCATATAAACGCTTTTAATCCGTATTGATCCAGGGCCCAGGGCCCAATAAAAAATAGAGGTTTGTCATGCAGGTTTACTACGATAAAGATTGTGATCTCTCCATCATCCAGGGCAAGAAAGTAGCCGTGATCGGCTATGGCTCCCAGGGTCACGCCCATGCCTGTAACCTGAAAGATTCCGGTGTCGACGTGACCGTTGGCCTGCGTCCGGGCTCTTCCTCCATTGCCAAGGCCGAGGCTCATGGCCTGAAAGTCACCGACGTTCCGGCGGCCGTTGCTGCGGCGGACGTGGTAATGGTTCTGACGCCGGACGAGTTCCAGGCGCAGCTGTACAAGTCCGACATCGAACCCAATCTGAAGCAGGGCGCCACTCTGGCCTTTGCCCACGGCTTTGCCATCCACTACAACCAGATCGTACCGCGCAAGGATCTGGACGTTATCATGGTGGCGCCGAAGGCACCGGGTCACACGGTTCGCACCGAGTTCGCCAAGGGCGGCGGTATTCCGGACCTGATTGCCATCTTCCAGGACGCTTCCGGCAACGCCAAGAACCTGGCACTGTCCTACGCCAGCGGTGTGGGCGGTGGTCGTACCGGTATCATTGAAACCACCTTCAAGGATGAGACCGAAACGGACCTGTTCGGTGAGCAGGCGGTTCTGTGTGGTGGTGCCGTTGAGCTGGTCAAGGCAGGCTTCGAAACCCTGACCGAAGCCGGTTATGCCCCGGAAATGGCTTACTTTGAGTGTCTGCACGAGCTCAAGCTGATCGTTGACCTGATGTACGAAGGCGGTATCGCCAACATGAACTACTCCATCTCCAACAATGCGGAGTATGGTGAGTACGTAACAGGCCCGGAGGTCATCAACGACGAATCCCGCGAAGCCATGCGCAACGCGCTCAAGCGTATCCAGAGTGGTGAGTACGCCAAGATGTTCATCTCCGAAGGCGCTCACAACTACCCGTCCATGACCGCGGCCCGTCGTAACAACGCGGCGCACCCGATCGAGCAGGTTGGTGAGAAGCTGCGTGCGATGATGCCTTGGATTTCCGCGAACAAGATCGTGGACAAGGAAAAGAACTAAGCCATCCGGCAGTTCTGAGAAAAACGCGGCCCTGGTGGCCGCGTTTTTCGTTGTGGAGTAACAATCTGTGGTATTGCTGACGGACTGAGCCAGTGGCCTGGCTGCTATAATGCCTGCACACATTTTCAGGGTAGATTGGAATGACAACCAAGAAAGACGCATCAACCGAATCAGTGACGGACACCGAGAACAGCATGAAGGAGTCTGATTGTCTTCATGAAGACGGCGAAGTGGTTGAGGAAGAACTAGTTGAAGGGGCGCCGGTCCGCCGCAAAGGCATCTACCTGCTTCCCAATGCGTTGACCACCGCTTCACTGTTCTCCGGGTTCTACGCCATCGTATCGGCCGCTAACGGCGTGTTCGATAACGCAGCCATTGCCATTTTCGTCTCGATGATTCTGGATGGCCTGGATGGTCGGGTGGCGCGGATGACCAACACCCAGAGCAAGTTCGGCGAAGAGTACGACAGCCTGGCGGACATGGTTGCCTTCGGTGTGGCGCCGGGACTGGTTGCGTTCTTCTGGTCTCTGAAAGACCTGGATCAGTTCGGTTGGGCCGTCACTTTTATCTACGTTGCCGGCGCAGCTCTGCGTCTGGCCCGTTTCAACACCCAGATCGGCTCGGTGGACAAAAAGTTCTTTGTTGGGTTGCCTAGCCCGTCGGCCGCTGCGTGTGTGGCTGGGCTGGTGTGGTGTTTCCACGCGTTTGAGCCGGCCAACTGGCTCACCGCGTTAACGATTGTGGTCGTTGGTGGCAGCGGCGTGCTGATGGTTAGCAACGTGCTTTACCGTAGCTTCAAGGATCTGGACCTTCGTGGTCGGGTGCCGTTCGCAGCGATCCTGCTGGTGGTGCTGATGTTTGTCGTGGTGGCCCTGGACCCGGGCACAGTCCTGTTTACAGGTTTCCTGATTTACGCACTGTCTGGCCCGATTCGGGCGTTGGTAAGAAAAGGGCGCCGTTCCGCACCAAAGCCGGAATAAGTAGGCGGGCTGCGGGTCGCCGGCAGTGCAAACTACACTCGCTGGCGGCCGGTGACGGCCTGCTCAACAAGGTTTTTGAGATTTCTTCAAAAACCTTGTTGACGGCCACCGAGAAGTCTGTAGAATGCGCATCTCTTTCGAGGGGCAAGCCGGTCAGGCGGGCTCGGAATCGAAAGGCAACTGTTTGGTTTTGTTGAAGTTTTCGGCTTTGAGAGATCTTCAAATAAGCGGTTGACAAGGTGGTTCAACGCTGTAAAATGCGCGCCACCTTGATGAGGTAGCCGGGAGGTTTCGGCGGTTTCGAAAAGCTTCGAAAGCCACTGAAAATAAACGGTTGACAAGCTCGCGGTTCGCTGTAGAATACGCGGCCTTGATCGGGCAACGGCCCAACGCTCTTTAAAAAGTTAACTAAGTAATTCGTGTGGGCGCTGGCTGAGGTATTTCGGATACGAAATATCGAGACAGTGACCTGTCAAAACTCTCTTTGAGAGTGATGAATTTGAGTTTTGTCTTGAGCAAAAATTAGATGCTTCGGCATCTGCTTGATTTAAACTGAAGAGTTTGATCATGGCTCAGATTGAACGCTGGCGGCAGGCTTAACACATGCAAGTCGAGCGGTAACAGGGGTAGCTTGCTACCCGCTGACGAGCGGCGGACGGGTGAGTAATGCTTAGGAATCTGCCTAGTAGTGGGGGATAGCCCGGGGAAACCCGGATTAATACCGCATACGTCCTACGGGAGAAAGCAGGGGATCTTCGGACCTTGCGCTATTAGATGAGCCTAAGTCGGATTAGCTAGTTGGTGGGGTAAGAGCCTACCAAGGCGACGATCCGTAGCTGGTCTGAGAGGATGATCAGCCACATCGGGACTGAGACACGGCCCGAACTCCTACGGGAGGCAGCAGTGGGGAATATTGGACAATGGGGGCAACCCTGATCCAGCCATGCCGCGTGTGTGAAGAAGGCTTTCGGGTTGTAAAGCACTTTCAGTGAGGAGGAAAAGTTGGTCGCTAATATCGGCCAGCCTTGACGTTACTCGCAGAAGAAGCACCGGCTAACTCCGTGCCAGCAGCCGCGGTAATACGGAGGGTGCAAGCGTTAATCGGAATTACTGGGCGTAAAGCGCGCGTAGGTGGTTTGTTAAGCGAGATGTGAAAGCCCCGGGCTTAACCTGGGAACGGCATTTCGAACTGGCAAGCTAGAGTGTGGTAGAGGGTAGTGGAATTTCCTGTGTAGCGGTGAAATGCGTAGATATAGGAAGGAACACCAGTGGCGAAGGCGGCTACCTGGACCAACACTGACACTGAGGTGCGAAAGCGTGGGGAGCAAACAGGATTAGATACCCTGGTAGTCCACGCCGTAAACGATGTCTACTAGCCGTTGGGACTCTTGAAGTCTTAGTGGCGCAGCTAACGCACTAAGTAGACCGCCTGGGGAGTACGGCCGCAAGGTTAAAACTCAAATGAATTGACGGGGGCCCGCACAAGCGGTGGAGCATGTGGTTTAATTCGACGCAACGCGAAGAACCTTACCTGGCCTTGACATCCTGCGAACTTTCTAGAGATAGATTGGTGCCTTCGGGAACGCAGTGACAGGTGCTGCATGGCCGTCGTCAGCTCGTGTCGTGAGATGTTGGGTTAAGTCCCGTAACGAGCGCAACCCCTATCCCTAGTTGCTAGCAGTTCGGCTGAGAACTCTAGGGAGACTGCCGGTGACAAACCGGAGGAAGGTGGGGATGACGTCAGGTCATCATGGCCCTTACGGCCAGGGCTACACACGTGCTACAATGGTGCGTACAGAGGGCTGCAAACCCGCGAGGGGGAGCTAATCTCACAAAACGCATCGTAGTCCGGATCGGAGTCTGCAACTCGACTCCGTGAAGTCGGAATCGCTAGTAATCGCGAATCAGAATGTCGCGGTGAATACGTTCCCGGGCCTTGTACACACCGCCCGTCACACCATGGGAGTGGATTGCACCAGAAGTGGTTAGTCTAACCTTCGGGAGGACGATCACCACGGTGTGGTTCATGACTGGGGTGAAGTCGTAACAAGGTAGCCGTAGGGGAACCTGCGGCTGGATCACCTCCTTAAACGAAACCGAAGCCTCGGTCAGAGTCCACACGAATTACTTGGTTAACTTGCGAAGAGAGCAATAGGGTCTTTCAGACCCGTTCCCTGTGATCGCTTGCTGAAAAGTAAGTGGGAAGCAGAGAATTAGCGCTAAAGGTTGTGACAGCTGACAAGGCGCAGGCTGAGAGAGTGAGGGAGCGTACTGAAGTACGTGACCGAGCGAACGAAGACTGCAACGCAGCTCAGGTGGCACAAGATTTAGTGATAATTGGGTCTGTAGCTCAGGTGGTTAGAGCGCACCCCTGATAAGGGTGAGGTCGGTGGTTCAAGTCCACCCAGACCCACCAAAATCGCTCAGCTCGTCGTTGCTTCAAAGCTCACGTGCTACTCGCACGCTACGCTTTAAAGCGCCTAGATCTGAACGATTTTCCGAGTGCGGCGTCAGCATTATCGAAGTCCGCTTGGTGTGTGGTTCGATATGGGGCTATAGCTCAGCTGGGAGAGCGCCTGCCTTGCACGCAGGAGGTCGGCAGTTCGATCCTGCCTAGCTCCACCATAACCTACTGACTTGTGTCAGTGTGCAGAAACAAGTGTTTCACTTTGATGAAATCCTTCTTTCTGATCACTGGGTCAGAATTGCTCTTTAACAATTCGGATGAGAAAGCAATATCGAGACGTATTGATCCAATTTATCTCCAGGATCAATACGCTCAAAGTGATAGCGATTTCAAGCGTTATCCGGTGTTGTCGTTGAAGTGGTTGTTCTATCGCTTCAAGGAAACTGTCTCGTTCTGTCCTCTGCTGGTCCGCCAACAGATCGATAGCACGAACACAGTTGTCTTGGGGTTATATAGTCAAGCAACTAAGCGCATACGGTGGATGCCTTGGCAGTCAGAGGCGATGAAAGACGTGGAAGCCTGCGATAAGGTTCGGGGAGCTGGCAAACGAGCTGTGATCCGGACATCTCTGAATGGGGAAACCCACCGACTTTCGGGTCGGTATCTTACACTGAATCCATAGGTGTAAGAGGCGAACCGGGGGAACTGAAACATCTAAGTACCCCGAGGAAAAGAAATCAACCGAGATTCCCTAAGTAGCGGCGAGCGAACGGGGACCAGCCCTTAAGCTGGACGACTGGTAGGAGAAGGCCCTGGAAAGAGCCGCCATAGTGGGTGATAGCCCCGTATCCGAAACCTGAGTTCAGTGAAATCGAGTAGGACGGGACACGTGATATCCTGTCTGAACATGGGGGGACCATCCTCCAAGGCTAAATACTCCTGACTGACCGATAGTGAACCAGTACCGTGAGGGAAAGGCGAAAAGAACCCCTGTGAGGGGAGTGAAATAGACCCTGAAACCGTATGCGTACAAGCAGTCGGAGCAGACTTGTTCTGTGACGGCGTACCTTTTGTATAATGGGTCAGCGACTTAATTTCAGTAGCAAGGTTAACCGTCTAGGGGAGCCGTAGGGAAACCGAGTCTTAATAGGGCGTATAGTTGCTGGGATTAGACCCGAAACCGGGCGATCTATCCATGAGCAGGTTGAAGGTGCCGTAACAGGCACTGGAGGACCGAACCCACTGTCGTTGAAAAGCCAGGGGATGACTTGTGGATCGGAGTGAAAGGCTAATCAAGCCCGGAGATAGCTGGTTCTCCCCGAAAGCTATTTAGGTAGCGCCTCGGACGAATACCACTGGGGGTAGAGCACTGTTTGGGCTAGGGGGTCATCCCGACTTACCAACCCCATGCAAACTCCGAATACCAGTGAGTACTATCCGGGAGACACACGGCGGGTGCTAACGTCCGTCGTGAAGAGGGAAACAACCCAGACCGCCAGCTAAGGTCCCCAAGTACCAGTTAAGTGGGAAACGATGTGGGAAGGCTCAGACAGCTAGGAGGTTGGCTTAGAAGCAGCCACCCTTTAAAGAAAGCGTAATAGCTCACTAGTCGAGTCGGCCTGCGCGGAAGATGTAACGGGGCTCAAACTGGTCACCGAAGCTGCGGCTGCATACTTTGTATGCGGGGTAGGGGAGCGTTCTGTAAGCCTGCGAAGGTGTGTTGAGAAGCATGCTGGAGGTATCAGAAGTGCGAATGCTGACATGAGTAACGACAATGGGGGTGAAAAACCCCCACGCCGGAAGACCAAGGGTTCCTGCGCAACGCTAATCGGCGCAGGGTGAGTCGGCCCCTAAGGCGAGACCGAAAGGTGTAGTCGATGGGAAACGGGTTAATATTCCCGTACCTTGGATCACTGCGATGGAGAGACGGAGAAGGCTAGGTGAGCCGGGCGACGGTTGTCCCGGTTTAAGCAAGTAGGAAGAGGACTTAGGCAAATCCGGGTCCTCAATTCCGAGATGCGACGACGAGTTCCCTAGGGAATGAAGTCATTGATGCCATGCTTCCAGGAAAATCTTCTAAGCTTCAGGTGATTCGAGACCGTACCCCAAACCGACACAGGTGGTCAGGTAGAGAATACCAAGGCGCTTGAGAGAACTCGGGTAAAGGAACTAGGCAAAATGGTGCCGTAACTTCGGGAGAAGGCACGCTGGTTGTATGTGAAACCCCTGCGGGTGGAGCAGAAGCCAGTCGAAGATACCAGGCCCCTGCGACTGTTTATTAAAAACACAGCACTCTGCAAACACGAAAGTGGACGTATAGGGTGTGACGCCTGCCCGGTGCCGGAAGGTTAATTGATGGGGTTAGCACTCGTGCGAAGCTCTTGATCGAAGCCCCGGTAAACGGCGGCCGTAACTATAACGGTCCTAAGGTAGCGAAATTCCTTGTCGGGTAAGTTCCGACCTGCACGAATGGCGTAACGATGGGGGCGCTGTCTCTACCCGAGACTCAGTGAAATTGAAATCGCCGTGAAGATGCGGTGTATCCGCGGCTAGACGGAAAGACCCCGTGAACCTTTACTATAGCTTCACAGTGAACTTTGAGCATGCTTGTGTAGGATAGCTGGGAGGCTTTGAAACCAGGACGCCAGTTCTGGTGGAGCCAACCTTGAAATACCAGCCTGGCATGTTTGAGGTTCTAACTTGGTCCCCTTATCGGGGATGAGGACACTGTGTGGTGGGTAGTTTGACTGGGGCGGTCTCCTCCCAAAGCGTAACGGAGGAGCACAAAGGTGGGCTAAGCATGGTCGGACATCATGCGGTTAGTGTAATGGCACAAGCCCGCTTAACTGCGAGACAGACACGTCGAGCAGGTGCGAAAGCAGGTCATAGTGATCCGGTGGTTCTGTATGGAAGGGCCATCGCTCAACGGATAAAAGGTACTCCGGGGATAACAGGCTGATACCGCCCAAGAGTTCACATCGACGGCGGTGTTTGGCACCTCGATGTCGGCTCATCACATCCTGGGGCTGAAGCCGGTCCCAAGGGTATGGCTGTTCGCCATTTAAAGTGGTACGCGAGCTGGGTTTAGAACGTCGTGAGACAGTTCGGTCCCTATCTGCCGTGGACGTTGGAGATTTGAGGAAAGCTGCTCCTAGTACGAGAGGACCGGAGTGGACGAACCTCTGGTGTTCGGGTTGTTTCGCCAGAAGCATTGCCCGGTAGCTATGTTCGGACAGGATAACCGCTGAAAGCATCTAAGCGGGAAGCCCCTTCCAAGATGAGATCTCCCCGAGGCCTCGAGCCTCCTAAAGAGCCGTTCAAGACCAGGACGTTGATAGGCTGGATGTGTAAGCGCTGCGAGGCGTTGAGCTAACCAGTACTAATTGCTCGTGCGGCTTGACTATATAACACCCAAGACAATTGCGGATAACCTGAAATCAATATCTCGCTTTCTCATCCTTCCCAGTGATCAACCTTTTTGTCTGACGACCATAGCGGTCTGGAACCACCTGATCCCATCCCGAACTCAGAAGTGAAACAGACCTGCGCCGATGGTAGTGTGGCACTTGCCCATGCGAGAGTAGGTCATCGTCAGGCTCTTAATACCGAAAACCCCAGCATCTTCGATGTTGGGGTTTTTTATTGCCTGCGAAAAATCCATCGACTGCGGAAACTGTTCCGAAGAACAGTCTCCCGCTTTACCGTTGACCCTGTCGACAGGCCATTCGATGGTATACTGGCCCGAAAAACACAGTCAGACAGCCTGATGGAGAGCACCATGTCCGCCAACGATCACTTGGTCATCTTTGATACCACCCTCAGGGATGGGGAACAGAGCCCCGGCGCCACCATGACCAAAGCCGAGAAGCTGCGGATCGCCAAGATCCTAGAAAAGCTTCGCGTGGACGTGATCGAGGCCGGTTTCGCCATCGCCAGTCAGGGAGATTTCGAAGCAGTCAAGGCGATCGCCGAGTCGATCAAGGAGTCGACAGTCTGCAGCCTGTCCCGGGCTCTGGATAAAGACATAGACCGGGCTGCAGAGGCCATCCAGCCAGCGGCTCGTGGTCGCATTCATACCTTCATCGCTACCTCTCCAATCCACATGAAGCACAAGCTGCAGATGGAGCCGGATCAGGTCATTGAGCAGGCGGTTCGAGCTGTCCGTCGCGCCAGAGGGCACGTTGGTGACGTGGAGTTTTCCTGTGAGGATGCCGGCCGTTCCGAACTGGATTTCCTGTGCCGCATCATCGAGGCGGCCATCGATGCCGGTGCGACAACCATCAACATCCCGGACACTGTTGGCTATGCCATACCGGAACAGTTTGGTCACACCATCGGCCAGCTTATGAACCGCATCCCCAACGCCGACAAGGCGATCTTCTCCGTGCATTGTCACAACGACCTGGGCCTGGCCGTTGCCAACTCCCTGGCAGCGGTGAGTAAGGGGGCCAGGCAGGTGGAATGCACCATCAATGGTCTCGGTGAACGGGCTGGTAACGCCTCCCTGGAAGAAATTGTCATGGCGGTTCGCACCCGGCAGGACCTGTTCCATATTGATACTCAGGTAGATGCCAGCCACATTGTGCCGGCCTCCCGTCTGGTATCCACCATTACCGGGTTCCCGGTCCAGCCCAACAAGGCGATCGTTGGCGCCAACGCTTTTGCCCATGAGTCCGGTATCCACCAGGATGGCGTGCTCAAGCATCGCGAGACCTATGAGATCATGCGGGCCGAGGATGTGGGTTGGCACACCAACAGCCTGGTGCTGGGCAAGCACTCCGGTCGCAACGCTTTCCGTACCCGCCTGCAGGAGCTGGGTATCCAGTTCGAGACTGAATCGGAACTTAACGAAGCCTTTACCCGCTTCAAAGCCCTGGCGGATCTCAAGCACGAGATCTTCGACGAAGATTTACAGGCCATCGCCAGCGACACCCGACAGGCGGATGAGGAAGGCCGTTTCTCTCTGGTGTGCATGAAGGTGTGCTCCGAAACCGGGGTGGTTCCCCGTGCTGAACTGACACTGAAGGTGGATGGCAAGGAGCATACGGTGGAGGCCGACGGCAGTGGCCCTGTCGATGCCACTTTTCAGGCCATCGAGTCACTGGTGGACTCTGGCTGCAACCTGCAGCTGTACTCGGTGAACAACATCACCAGCGGTACCGACGCCCAGGGTGAGGTGACCGTACGGCTGGAGCGGGGCGGTCGAATCGTTAATGGCGTGGGCTCGGATACCGATATCATCATCGCATCGGCCAAGGCCTACATCGAAGCCCTTAACCTGATCAGCCGGGGAGGTACCCGGCAGCACCCCCAGGTTGCCGATGTGTGACTATACAGCTATGAGTCAGTACGACGAGATGGGGCGCTATGGTAGCTAGTTCAACTCCGGCGATGTCTGAGGCCGTTCGGCAGTTCTACCTGCAACAGTCCGGTATTCAGCTCTGGTATGCCCGCCGTCCTTTGCCCGGTGCGGCGGCGAGTCCGGCGTATGACTTCAGCGAGCCGGAACCCGAGACGTCCATCGAATCGGAGGAGGTGCCTCCGCTACCGGCATCGGGCAAGGCAGCAGGACGACTTGCCGCCTTGCAGGGGATGGTCTCCGGCAAACCGGAGGAATCGGCAGTATCAGAGCAGCCCAAGGCGGAACCGTCGAAGTCGGTTGCCCGCAATCCCGTACCTCCGGCCGAGGCACCACAACCGGCGGCGCCTGTCGTCACGGCAGAACCGGAGACGCCGGCAAACGACGCCAGAACTGCGGCCCTCGATGCGGTTAAGGCCAATTGGGGTATCTGGGTTGGTTCGGGGGCGGTACTGGTTAGCGAACTGTCGAGCGAAGCCAGCTCCCAGCTCCAGGAAGCGCTGGCCAGCAATATCCTCAAAGCGCTGCAGATGTCGGTGGAGGATCAGTTCCGTATCCAGTGGCCGGTGTTCCGCAACCCTCAGGTTCCAGGCGGCGACAGTGCCGGCCTGGAGCGCGTGTTGGCAAGTCAGCAGGATCGCCTCAAAGGAAGGCCGGTTATCCTGTTGGGTGTCGCCGGCGAGCTTGCCGGGTCGGTGCGGCAGGACTACGTGTCCCGAGTCTGGAAGAGCGTCGCCGTCGACTGTGAGCACAGCCTGGCCACGCTGGCCACCGATCCCAACGCCAAGCGGTCGCTCTGGCAGGCGTTAAAAGCGCAGGTGCTGGCGAGTTGACGTCTGCTGGCTGCTATCGCCAAACTCTCGCCACCGGCCTTTCCGTGAGGCCCATGGTGGAGTCGGATCTGGCGGAGATCATGGTCATCGAGCTGGGGGCATATTCCCACCCTTGGTCAGAGAAGGTCTTCCGCGACTGCTTCCAGCCCCATGACAGGCCCTGGGTGTTGATGGATGGTGATCAACTGGCCGGCTACGCCGTAGTGTCCAACCAGTATGACGAAGCCCATCTACTCAACCTGTGCGTTCGCCGAGAGCTTCATGGACGAGGGGCCGGACGGATGCTGCTCCGATATTTGATTGCAGAAGCGGCAAGGGACGGCATGGCGGCGGTGTTGCTGGAAGTGCGTAAAAGCAACGAGCCGGCGTTGGGGCTGTATCTGGCCGAAGGCTTCGAGGACATTGGCGTGCGTCCGAACTATTACCCCGCTGCCGAGGGCCGGGAAGATGCCCGGGTCCTGCGGTTGCCGTTGACGACATCCTGAAGTCGCGTCAAACGTCGCCAGAACCTATAATGGCACCACTTTTTCAGCCCCTTCAGGGGTGCGGCAAACCCTCTCACTTATCCGATCCAGGTTATTCTATTTATGTCTACCGTTGCCCAGGAAGTCGCTAACAGACGGACTTTCGCCATCATCTCCCACCCGGACGCCGGTAAAACCACCATCACCGAGAAGGTGCTGCTGTTCGGGCAGGCGTTGCAGAAAGCCGGTACGGTCAAGGGTAAGAAGTCTGGCCAGCACGCCAAGTCTGATTGGATGGAGATGGAGAAGGAGCGGGGCATCTCGGTCACCACATCGGTGATGCAGTTTCCCTACAGCGACCGTCTGGTCAACCTGCTGGACACCCCGGGGCACGAAGACTTCTCGGAAGACACCTACCGCACCCTGACGGCGGTTGACTCCTGCCTGATGGTGATCGACAGCGCCAAAGGGGTTGAGGACCGCACCATCAAACTGATGGAAGTCACCCGGCTGCGGGATACGCCGATCCTCACCTTCATGAACAAGCTGGACCGGGACACTCGTGATCCCATCGAGCTGATGGATGAGGTTGAGGACGTTCTCAAGATTGCCTGCTCGCCCATTACCTGGCCCATTGGCATGGGGAAGGGGTTCCGGGGTGTCTATCACCTGTTGCGGGATGAAGTCATTCTCTACCAGAGTGGCCAGGGTCATACCATTCAGGAAAAACGGGTCATCAGTGGGCTGGATAATCCCGAGCTGGACGACGAGCTTGGCGCTCAGGCCGCGGACCTGCGGGATGAAATTGAACTGGTGAAAGGCGCGTCTCACGAGTTCGATCTGGACGCGTTCCTGGCGGGGGAGCTGACGCCGGTGTTCTTCGGTACCGCCCTCGGCAACTTCGGTGTCGACCACATGCTGGATGGTCTGGTGGAGTGGGCCCCGACACCGCAACCCCGGGCTACCGACAAGCGTGAAGTGGAACCCACCGAAGACGGTTTCTCCGGCTTCGTTTTCAAGATTCAGGCCAACATGGACCCCCAGCACCGGGATCGAGTGGCCTTCCTGCGAATCGTGTCCGGGCGATACAGTCAAGGGATGAAGGCGCGGCATGTCCGCATCGGCAAGGACGTGCGGTTTTCCGATGCGTTGACGTTCATGGCCGGTGATCGCACCCACGCTGAAGAGGCGTTCGCGGGCGACATCATCGGCCTGCACAATCACGGCACGATCCAGCTGGGGGACACCTTCACCGCCGGCGACGACATGAAATTCACTGGCATCCCCAACTTTGCCCCGGAGCTGTTCCGTCGTATCCGTCTGAAAGACCCGCTCAAGGCCAAACAGCTGCAGAAGGGGCTGGTCCAGCTGTCGGAAGAGGGCGCCGTCCAGGTATTTCGGCCGATGAAGAACAATGACCTGATCGTAGGCGCGGTTGGTGTTCTGCAGTTCGATGTGGTGGTGGCGCGGCTGAAGAGCGAGTACAAGGTGGAAGCGGTCTACGAGCCCATCAACGTCGCGACTGCCCGTTGGGTAACCTGCGATGATCCCCGTACCCTGGACGAGTTCCAGCGCAAGGCCAACGATTTCCTGGCGCTCGATGGCGCTGACCAGCTGGCCTACATTGCGCCGACCATGGTGAACCTCCAGTTGGCCCAGGAGCGTCATCCCGACATTCGCTTTCATAAGACCCGGGAGCACTGATCGGAGCCGCCAATGCAGCTGGTTGACGCCCATTGCCACTTCGACTTTCCGTGCTTCGACGACGGTCGGGACGGCGTTCTGACCAGGGCTTCAGCCGGTGGCGTGAAGCGGCTGGTCATCCCCGGGGTGCGCCAGCCAGACTGGTCACGGGGGAGAGACTTGGCGGCTCAGGTCGAGGGCATTGATTACTGCCTTGGTATCCATCCCTGGTTTATTGCAGAGCATGGTCCGGAGTCGTTGGCGGAACTTGAGCTGGCGCTGCGAACCTGGTCGCCTGCGCCTGTTGCCCTTGGTGAGTGCGGTCTGGATCGGCTGAAAGGGGCGCTTGCCGAACAGTTGCCCTGGTTCGAGCAGCAGGTGGATTTGGCCCAGAACCTTGCTTTACCACTGGTGGTCCACTCGGTCCGTAGCCATGACGAAGTGGCCGCAGTGCTGGCGCGCAAGCGGGTGAATGTGCCTGTACTGGTGCACGGCTTTGCCGGCAGCTATCAGCAGGCCAGTCGCCTGGTGGCGTTGGGCTGTTATCTGGGGGTTGGCGGCGTGATCACCTATGATCGGGCGCGAAAGACCCGGGACGCCTTGGCCCGGGTGCCGGTTGAATCCCTGGTGTTGGAAACCGACGCTCCGGACATGCCGCCGGCCGGTATCCGACCGGGGAACAACTCTCCGGAGCAACTGCCATCGATTTTGTCAGCGCTGGCGGCTTTGCGACCAGAGTCCGAAGCCGAGCTCGCCGGGCAGATCTGGACGAACACCGCTAGACTGTACGGATGGTGATCAGGGATAACCGAAGGGGAGGATCTCAGGGTTGGCTTTAGTTGCGGGTTTGGGTATACTTCGCGCCCTGGCTTTTCAAGGCGATGACGTCATCTCAGCCCCGAATGGTGTCTCTGCCAACCAAACATATAGGTCAAAAGTCATCCTGATCCCTTGTTTCCCGGGATGTAAGGTTGGCTTTTAACGTTTATTTTATAGCGTTCAAGGCGGAATCAATGAAGACTCTGAGTGCGAAACCAGAAACAGTAAAGCGTGACTGGTACGTTGTAGACGCAGCCGGCAAGACGCTGGGTCGTCTGTCAACCGAGATCGCCCGTCGTCTGCGGGGCAAGCATAAGGCTGAGTATACCCCCCACGTCGACACTGGCGATTACATTATCGTGATCAATGCCAGCCAGGTGCGGGTATCCGGCAAAAAATCATCTGCCAAGATGTACTACAGTCATACCGGCTTCCCGGGTGGGATCAAGTCCATCAACTTCGAAAAGCTGGTCGACAAGGCGCCTGAGCAGGTAATTCAGCATTCCGTTAAGGGCATGCTGCCGAAAGGCCCTCTGGGTCGCGCCATGTTCCAGAAGCTGAAAATCTATGCCGGCGCTGAGCATCCTCACGCAGCCCAGCAGCCCAAAGAACTCGACATTTAACGGAAGGCGGATATGTCTGTAGCACAAAATTACGGTACTGGTCGCCGCAAGACATCTACGGCTCGGGTTTTCATCAAGCCGGGAAGCGGTAACATTTCCATCAATGGTCGCTCTATCGAAGAGTTTTTCGGCCGCGAGACCCTGCGGATGATCGTTCGTCAGCCGCTGGTTGTTGCCGAGTCCACTGATCGTTTCGATATCAACATCACTGTTAAGGGTGGTGGCATCAGCGGTCAGGCTGGCGCGATCCGTCACGGTCTGACTCGTGCCCTGATGGATTACGATGAGACTCTGCGTCCGGCGCTGCGCAGCGCGGGTTATGTTACCCGTGATGCTCGTGCGGTCGAGCGTAAGAAAGTTGGTCTGCGTAAGGCGCGTAAGCGTCCGCAATTCTCCAAGCGTTAATTCGCTGGCAGGCCTCTACTACAAAAAACCCGGCGCTTTCGCCGGGTTTTTTGTTTTAGATCAAGGAAACGTGAAAAGCGCTGGGAGCCGCGCCAGGCCTTGTCTTAGCTGCCTTTCCGACTTGTAAGGCCTGGTTAATTTCATTACCATTTGTGCGCTTATATTTTTGGGTCTTGAAGTCCTTTTCGAAGCGTATCTGTCTCCTGTGGACGGGTTGCGCCTCGCCTGATGGGAGAAAACCATAATGAGTAATGGCGACGTGAGCCAAGGCCGGCGCCGATTCCTGATCGGTGCGACGTCGGCGGTGGGTGCCGTGGGGGCCGGCTTTGCTGCTGTTCCGTTCGTAGCATCCTGGAATCCCAGTGCCAAAGCCGAAGCAGCCGGTGCTCCGGTTACCGTAAACATCGACAAGCTGGAACCCGGTCAGCAGATCACTGTGGAATGGCGAGGTAAGCCGGTATGGCTGATTCGTCGTACACAGGAAATGATCGATAACCTCGAGGTCATGAACGAGAGAGTGAAGGACCCCGATTCAGCAGAGGCTTCCCAGCAGCCTGCGTACATCAGTGGAGATACCCGCTCCTTGCGCCCGGATCTGGTGGTGCTGGTTGGTATCTGTACCCACCTTGGCTGCGTACCGTCCTATCGCCCGGAAGTCGCGCCAGCGGATCTGGGGGATGAGTGGCTTGGCGGCATGTTCTGCCCCTGTCATGGTTCCCGCTACGATCTCTCCGGTCGTGTGTACAAGAGCCAGCCGGCTCCATCGAACCTCGAGGTGCCGCCTTATCGTTATGACAACGATGCGACGGTGACCGTTGGACTTGATCCGGAGACCGCGTGATGCAAAAACTCATTCAGTGGATCGATGCTCGCCTGCCAATCGTAGAAGCCTACGAGAAGCACATGAGCAAGTATTACGCGCCGAAGAACTTCAACATGTGGTATTTCTTCGGCTCTCTCGCCATGCTGGTGCTTGTGAATCAGCTGGTGACGGGTATTTGGCTCACCATGAGCTACAACCCCTCCGCCGAAGGCGCCTTTGCCTCCGTTGAGTACATCATGCGTGACGTTGAGTGGGGCTGGCTGCTGCGCTACCTGCACTCCACCGGTGCCTCGGCCTTCTTCGTCGTGGTTTACCTGCACATGTTCCGCGGCATCATGTACGGCTCCTACCAGAAGCCTCGTGAGCTGATCTGGATCTTCGGGATGCTGATCTACCTGGTGCTGATGGCAGAAGCCTTCATGGGTTACCTGCTGCCTTGGGGTCAGATGTCCTACTGGGGTGCCCAGGTTATCGTAAACCTGTTCGGTGCCATCCCGGTGATTGGTGAAGATCTGTCTCTGTGGATTCGTGGTGACTACCTGATTTCCGGCATTACCCTTAACCGCTTCTTCGCCCTGCACGTAGTGGCTCTGCCTATCGTTCTGTTGGGTCTGGTGGTGCTCCACCTGCTGGCGCTGCATGAGGTTGGCTCCAACAACCCGGAAGGCGTGGATATCAAGAAGGTGAAGGATGAGAATGGCATTCCGAAAGACGGCATTCCGTTCCACCCTTACTACACCGTTCACGACCTGTTGGGCGTAGGTGTCTTCCTGTTCATCTTCTGTGCGGTGGTGTTCTTCTTCCCGGAAATGGGCGGTCTGTTCCTTGAGAAGCCGAACTTTGAGCCGGCCAACAGTCTGAAGACACCGGAACATATTGCGCCGGTGTGGTACTTCACCCCGTTCTACGCCATGCTGCGTGCGGTGACCGTTGACCTGTTTGGTCTGTCTGCCAAGTTCTGGGGTGTTGTGGTAATGGGTGCGGCAATTGCCATCCTGTTCGTGCTGCCCTGGCTGGATCGCAGCCCGGTTCGTTCCATCCGTTACAAAGGCATGCTGAGCAAGATTGCGCTGCTGATCTTCGTAGTCAGCTTCGTGATCCTGGGTTACCTGGGCATCGTGCCGGCGACGGAAGGGCGTACCAAGGCGGCGCAGATCCTGACCACGCTGTACTTCCTCTACTTTATTCTCATGCCGTTCTATACGCGCATGGAAAAAACCAAGCCAGTTCCAGAGAGGGTGTCAGGATAATGAGAAAGCTGATTGTTGGTCTTTTCATGATTCTCCTGCCGACCCTGGGGTTGGCAGCCGGTGTGGCGGTTCCGCTGGACAGCATGGAGCCGGATCATACCAACAAGGAGTCGCTGCAACGTGGTGCCGCAACGTTCGCCAACTACTGCATGGGGTGTCACTCCCTGGAGTACGCCCGTTACAAGCGGGTGGCGGATGATATCGGTGTACCGGTTGAACTCTACGAGGAAAATCTGATTTTCAACGGCGCCAAGGTTGGTGAGCTGATGAAAATCTCCATGAACAAGGACATGGCCGGTAGCTGGTTTGGTAACCCGCCGCCTGACCTGACGCTGGAATCCCGCCTGCGTGGAGAAGACTGGATCTACTCCTACCTGCGCGGCTTCTACAAGGACGAGAGCCGTCCCCTGGGCGTCAACAACGTGGTCTTTGACAACGTTGGTATGCCTCATGTCCTGGTGGATCTGCAGGGGCTGTGCGCCGTCAAGCCGGCCATCGGTCACAAGAGCAGCGTTGATCCGCTCAGTGGTAACATTCGCAATGCTGATGTGTGCACCGAATGGGCCCTGGAAGGCAGCATGACGTCAGCAGAGTTCGACCGCGCCATGTACGACCTGACCAACTTCCTGTCTTACATGGGAGACCCGGTTATGGTTGAGCGTGAGCGTCTGGGTATGTTTGCGCTGATCTTCATTGTCATCTTTACCCTGGTCGCCTGGTTGCTCAACCGCGAGTACTGGAAAGACGTGCACTGAGAAATCGGGTATAATTCGACCACCTGAAATCTCCAGCGGGCCGGGAAGGCTCGCTGGATTTCTGCGTTTCTGGATCCAATCCGTTTTTATATACGTGAGGTAGCTCTATGGGCGTTGTGACCAAGCGGTCATCAATGACGTTTTTCTCCGATCCGGCCAGTCATTACAGTCACCGGGTTCGCATCGTTTTGGCGGAAAAGGGTGTGACTGTCGATATCGTGGACGTTGATCCGGACAATCCTCCCGAGGAGCTGTCCGACACCAATCCCTACAACGCCCTGCCGACCCTGGTAGACCGTGATCTGGTGCTCTATGAGCCCAACATCATGATGGAATACCTGGATGAGCGTTTTCCTCATCCGCCGTTGCTCCCGGTATACCCGGTTGCTCGTGCCAACAGCCGGCTGATGATCCACCGTATCCAGAAGGACTGGTGTGGCCTGGTGGATCAGATCCTGGCCCAGCCAACCGGCAAGGCGGCGGATGCGGCCCGCAAGGAACTGCGTGAAAGCTTGCTGTCTACCGCGCCGCTGTTCAACGAGATGCCGTTCTTCCTGTCCGAAGAATTCACCATTGTTGATTGCTGCATCGCGCCGATTCTGTGGCGTCTGCCGGCATTGGGCATTGAGCTGAATGACAAGCAGGCGAAGCCGATCCAGAAGTACATGGAGCGGATCTTCAGCCGTGAGGCCTTCAAGGCCAGCCTGTCAGATCTGGAAGAAGACATTCGTAACTGATTGTCCGCCTGCGGGCAGGATAACGGGGGGAACGCGTGACCGAGAGCACGGTAAAGATGATGTCCAGCCGGCCTTACCTGGTAAGGGCGTTCAATGAGTGGATTCTGGACAACCAGTGTACGCCTTACATCGTCGTAGATGCGGGTGTCCAGGGCGTTCAGGTGCCTACCGAGCATGTGGCCAATGGCCAGATCGTTCTGAATATCAGTCCTGGCGCAGTGCGTGGCCTGGTGGTAGGGAACGCCGCGCTGGAGTTCAGTGCCCGCTTTGGCGGAGTGCCGATGCAGGTCTTTATTCCGTTGCAGGCGGTGATGGCGATCTACGCCAAGGAAAACGGTGAAGGCATGGTGTTCGGCAGTGAGCCGGGCACGCCTGATCCCGACGGTCCCCGGGAATCGTCGTCCAAGTCATCGTCTGGTTCCCAGCAGGGCGAGCGGCCCAGTGGTCGTCCCACCCTGAAAGTGGTGAAGTAGGTCCAGCGGTGCCTGCGATATTAGCGGCAGGGCTGCGGCCCTGACTGCGCCGACAAAAAAGCCAGCGCTCTTGGAGTCGCTGGCTTTTTTGTGTCTGTCTGATGCTCAGGCGCCAAACAGTTTATGGTCAATCAGGGCGCAGAGGGCGTTGATCACGACCAGCATCAATGGTGAGGCTTCGCTTGGTGCCAGGTTATGAAGGGTGATCTCGTGATCCTCCGGGTGCAGCAGCGAGGTGATGTCGGTTTTCTCCTTGGCGCTGAGCACAACCACCCGCATATCGCGGTCATGGGCAGCCTGGATGGCCTGGATCAGATTGGCTTTGTGACCATCATCCACGATGACCAGCAGCAGGTCGTGGGGCTTACCAACGGCGCGTACCTGGCGGGAAAACGTGTCATTGAAGCGGTTATCCCGACAGATGGCGGAATAGGTTGTGGCGTCTGCTCCCAGGTTGATCGCCGGTAGCGCTGGCCGGTCCTGATCAAACCGGTTCAACAGGGCGGTGCAGAAGTACTGCGCCAGAATGTTGGCATTGCCGTTGGCGCAGGCAATGACTTTGCCGTCGGCGAGCAACGTCTGCACCACGGCATCCGCCGACTGGCTGATGCCCTCGCCGGTAGCGCTGGCGGCCTGTGCGGTATGTTCCATATGGCTGGCGAACCAGCCGTTGATTAGGCTGAAATCATCACTCATGTGCTGCCCTGAATTGCATTTCTGATCCAATCGATTCGAAATCGGTTGTGGCCATCCGGCTCGATGGCGATCACATCGATACGGACATCGGCCTGCCATAGCTGGTTGCGGTGAAGATAGAACTCCACCGCACGGAGTAGCCGGCGCTGCTTGCCTGGGTCGATCGACTCGGCGGCATTGCCCAGGCTGGTTTTGCCGCGGTAGCGGACTTCAAAGAACACCAGAGTGCCCTGGTCGCGGCCAATCAGGTCGATCTCGCCGCCGCGGTTATAGACATTCCGCTCCTGGATGCGCACGCCCTGACGTTTCAGGTAGCGAAGCGCCAGCCGTTCGGCCCGGTCGCCGATCTGTTTTTTCTCGTTCATGCCGTCCCTGGCTGGTTATGCGCCTGATGTCCCCCCCTGGCGAAGTCGCAGAGCTTTCTGCGACGCCAGGGTGGAGCACCGGCGGTCAGTTTATCGGCTCTGCGTCCTGCTTCGCCTCGTTCTCTTCATGTTCTTCGTCTTCGCCGGCGTCTGTGGCCAGCACCGGTTGTCCCTGCTGGAACTGCGCCCACAGTTGCTGGCGGTGTACCCGCCCCTGGCGATCCATGGACAGCTGTCCGGTCTGGCCCGCCAGGGAGGCATCCGCCATCTGTTTCAGCAGCGGCAGGCGGTTGGTCAACTGGTAACTGTCTGCTCCCATGGCGAACAGTCGACCGAGCTGGCCGCCGAGGTTGCTGAATGCCGCCTGCGTGGCGTTGCGGAACGGGTTGTCCGGAGCCAGAACCCAGGGCAGATCGGTGAGCTGAATGGCGTTCAGGTCGCGGTCCCGGGAGGGATCGGGGTTGCCTTCATACACAATCGAAGGCGCATAGACCGGCAGGTCGCCAGCGTAGTAGAACGCAAACATGGGTTTGAACTGGCGGGCGATCATCGGTTGAGCGACCAGGACGATGGCTTCGGCGTCCTGACGGCGGCGTGGCTCGAACTCGATATTACGGCCGATGGTGCGTTCAACGTCGATGGCTCGCTCACGTGACACGGAGATGCCCAGCAGATTGGCGGTCAGCTCGCGCAGATTGTCGCTGTCGGCGTAATGCACCACGTCCAGCACCGCGCCTTCGTCTTCACTCAGGGCCTGTTGCAGTGCCTGCTCAAAACGGCTGCCCCAGTCACCCTGAGGCACCAGTACCAAGGCACGGCCAAGGCCATCCTGCTTAAGGCGGTCGGCGATCTGACGCGCCTCGTCTTCGGCGGCGAGCCCGAACTGGTAGAGGTCCTCGGGTGCCTGCAGGCTGTCAGGCAGGTAGTTCAATGCCAGGACCGGCACCGGGAACGGCGCCAGCTGGCTGAGTTCGGTGAGCAGTTCCTTGCGCAGGGGGCCGACAATCAGGTCTGGCTCGGCTTCCTTCAGTGCTGCCAGCAGGCCCTTTGCGTCCAGATCGTAAGTGTCGATCACCCGAATATCACTGTCGGCGTCACCCCGGTGCTCATCCAGATAGAAGGCTGAGAGAAAGCCGTCCCGAATGGCCTGGCCGGCATTGGCGTAGGTACCGGACAGCGGCAGCGCGAGGGCGATTCGCTCTGGTCGCTGTTGTGCCAGCGAGGCGATCAGGCGAAGTTCGTCTGGCAGGTTGGCAGCGGCCGGATGGCCGGTCCAGTTGTATTGCCAGTCCCGGATACGGCGACCCTGGCGGTCCAGGTTGATGTCGCCGTCGTCGCTGCGAAGCAGCGCGGCGAGCTCAAGCCAGCCCTGGGCGTTGTAGTTGCTGGCCTGCTGGCTGAGGTTGGCCAGGGTCTGGTCCGAGGTCTGTTTCAGGGCGCGCCAGATGCGGTTATGCCAGGGGATGGTGTTATCGACCAGCCCGCTGTCGACCAGTGCCATCAACGTTAGCGCGGCATCGGCGGGGCGGCCTAGCTGGCGATAAAGCGACGCCTGCAGTGACGCGGCGCGAACAGCCTCGTCTTCCGCATACTGGCTGAACGCATCCCGGGCGCGACTGACCACCAGTTGCCGGGCCCAGCCCTGGTCTGCAAGCGCTTCGGCGCTGACCATGGACAGCAGGTCGAGTTCCGGCTGCAGCGCTGGCAGTGGGGTGGCAAGCGCATCGCTGCGGAGTATCCGCCGGGCCGACCGGTGATCGCCCTGCTGCTGGAAGGCGCGGGCGCTGCGCAGCAGGTATTGCTGGGCAAGTTGTTGATCGCTTTCCTCGGCAGCCAGGCTGACCGCCTCAGCGGCCGAACTGGGGCTATGGGTTCGCAGGTTGATGGAGCTGCAACCTGCTACCAAGGCGGTGGCTAGCACGGTGGCTAGAATGGGCGATGTCAACTGGTGTCTTTTCATGTCCGGCTCGCGCAACTCCTGGCGTATCGCTTGTGACGCCACCCAAAGGGCGGCATCATGCAGTGTTCCATTATAGGGGAGTGGGTCGGGGCTCCCCGGGCGGGCACTTGGCCTGCCATGGGTGTTTTCCGGAGAGGTCCGTCTCCCAGGCGGCCAAGTTTATCAGGTCCCGGTTGATTTCACATGAGTTGGCGGTCATCGGGGCTGCAGCAGGAGTGTTCAGGCGTGAGTGAGCGACAGGCAGAGCGGGGAGGGCAATCCCGGGCGGGAGTGCTGTACATCGTGGCGACACCGATCGGTAATCTCGACGATCTCTCAACAAGGGCGGCCAAGATATTGTCGCAAGTGGATTTTGTGGCGGCTGAGGATACCCGGTACAGTGGCCGGCTGCTGCAGCACCTGGGGCTGAGCAAGCCGATGGTCGCGCTCCATGACCACAACGAGCGGGATCGCGCGGGTGGACTTGTTGATCGGCTCCAGGCCGGGGAGTCAGCGGCCCTGGTGTCAGACGCCGGAACCCCGCTGATTTCCGATCCGGGATACGTGTTGGTACGTCAAGCTCGCGAGCTGGGCGTGCAGGTGGTGCCGTTGCCGGGCCCTTGCGCTCTGGTGGTGGCGTTGAGTGCCGCTGGTCTCCCCACCGATCGCTTTACCTTTGCCGGCTTTCTGCCTGCCAAGTCCGGTGCGCGTCGCACGGCGCTGGAAGCATGGCAGCGGGAGACGGCCACCATGGTGTTCTATGAATCGCCGCACCGGATTGCCGATACCGTTGCCGACATGGCGTTGGTGTTTGGCGAAGACCGGGAAATGGCCATCGCCCGCGAGCTGACTAAAACCTATGAGTCGTTTTACCACGGTACCGCCGGACAGTTGCTGGAGGTACTGCGGGAGGACGCCAATGCCCGCCGTGGCGAGTTTGTGGTGATGGTTCGGGGGGCGCGGGATGTCGAGCCGGGTGGCGATCTTGATGTGGATCGGCTGCTGGCGCTGTTGTTGCCTGAATTGCCGGTAAAAAAAGCCGCGAAGATCGTGGCGGAGGTCTCCGGGGTGTCTCGCAATGAGCTCTACCAGCGGGCTCTGGCGTTACGGCAGGAGCGGTAATGCTTGCGCCTGGGCGGTCGCGGGGGTATGGTCTCGCCTGAGTTCGCCAGACAGTCGCCGCCAGTTCGCTGGGGGAGGAAAGTCCGGGCTCCATAGGGCAAGGTGCCAGGTAACGCCTGGGCGGCGCGAGTCGACGGAAAGTGCAACAGAAAGTATACCGCCTAAGCGCCTCAGGGCGCCGGTAAGGTTGAAATGGTGCGGTAAGAGCGCACCGCGTGACTGGCAACAGTTCACGGCGATGGTAAACCCCACCTGGAGCAAGACCAAATAGGAATCCAACGGCGTGGCCCGCGCTGGATTCGGGTAGGTTGCTTGAGGCCTGTGGCGACGCAGGCCCTAGATGAATGACTGTCCACGACAGAACCCGGCTTATCGGCGAACTCGCAATTAACCATCAGAGGCACCCAGCGTAACCCGCAGTATGTGATTCCCGTAGGTCTCCCGACGCCTTCCTAATAGCCAAATATTCTTAAACTTACACCGATTCCTGCGGTTTCAATTGCAGGTAATTGATTTGGTTGTCTTTCTTATCTTTAATCTCGCCCGTTTTCTCCTCGAAAGCTCGTAACTCCTTGTCATTAAAGAAAGTTTTGTGACCGTGTCGTTCCTGGTGGCGCTTGCATTGTGTTTGGCGTGTTTCTATAGTGTGCAAAAGTGGGAAAAAGTGGTTGGAAGTGGTTTTTAGTGGGTTTATGAGTCGGGATGTGGTGTTTTGGTGGTACTGGCTGCGCCCGGGGCTCCTGGGGCTTGCGTCTTTATCTGTGACGTCTCAGGGCTCAGAACGATTGACCGGTTTCCGCCACCCACCCCGTGTGTGCCCTCAAGCGCTGGCAAGCAATGATGAGCAATTTTCTCGGCAGTCATGCCATCAATATGGATGCGAAGGGTCGCATGGCGATCCCCGCAAAGCTGCGTGAGGAGCTCGCACAGCTTTGTGATGGCCGCATTGTATTGACTGCCAGCGCGACCGGCGATCGCTGCCTGATGGTCTACCCGGAGCCGGAGTGGGCCGCCGTCGAAGAACAGATCAATGCGCTTCCCAGCATGAAGAAGGCCGTTCGGCGACTCCAGCGCACCGTGTTGGGGTATGCCACCCGTCTGCAACTGGATTCGGCCGGCCGCGTCCTGGTGCCGCCGACGCTGCGGGATTACGCCAAGCTCGACAAGAAACTGATGCTGGTGGGCCAGGGCAAAAAACTGGAGCTTTGGAGTGAAGAGCATTGGTTCGATTGGCTTGATGAAGCCGCTGATGATGACGAGATGCCTCCCGAGATGGAGGCTCTGGACCTATGACTAGCCGGCCGACAGAGCACGCGGACGGTCAGCAGCTACACCGTTCCGTGCTTCTGGACACGGCGGTTGACCTGCTGATCACCAACCCGGAAGGGCGCTACATCGACTGCACGTTCGGGCGAGGCGGTCACAGCCGGCTATTGCTGGCGCGCCTGGGGGCTCAGGCCCAGCTTCTGGGGATCGACAAGGACCCGGAAGCCATCGGCTTTGCTGAAACGCTGGCGACTGAGGATGCCCGTTTCCGGCATTTTCATGGCTCTTTCGCAGAGCTGGTATCAGCCATGGATGAGCAGTCCTGGGCAGCGGTGGATGGGGTGCTGATGGATTTGGGGGTGTCATCGCCGCAGCTGGACGATGCCGCTCGCGGCTTCAGCTTCTTACGGGACGGTCCTCTGGATATGCGCATGGACACCACCCGTGGTCCCAGTGCCGCGGACTGGCTGGCGTCGGCCGAAGAGAAAGAAATTGCCGATGTGATCTGGCGTTATGGCGAAGAGCGTTTCTCTCGCCGTATTGCCCGGTCAGTGATCAACCAGCGCCAGGAGGAGCCCCTGCAGACCACGCGGGCACTGGCGGAGCTGGTGAGTGCCGCGGTGCCGAAGAAAGAGAAGCACAAACACCCGGCCACCCGAACCTTTCAGGCCATCCGGATCTTTATCAACCGGGAGCTGGAGGATCTGGAGCAGGGACTGGACGCGGCGGTATCGAAACTGGCCCCCGGTGGTCGTCTGGTGGTGATCAGCTTTCACTCCCTCGAGGATCGCATCGTCAAGCGATTCATGCGGGATCTGGCCCGTGGTCCGCAATTGCCGAAAGGGCTGCCGGTTATGGCCAGTGAAGAGCAGTCCGCCTACCGGTTGGTGGGCAAGGCGATGAAGGCGGAAGTGGGTGAAGTCAGTGATAACGTGCGGGCTCGCAGCGCGGTAATGCGGGTGTTGGAAAAGCGCAGCGATATGGCGGAGAACGCCGGGGAAGGAGCGTAAAATGGGAGCGGTGACCCTGGAACGCCCGGTTAAGGCGACCAAGCTGAACCGGGATGCGGTCAAGGCCGGGTTTTCCAGCGCGTATCGGCTGTCGCGGCGGATTTTTGTCTCGCTGGCACAGCGGGACCTGGTGATTACCCTGGGCCTGGTGGCCGTGCTAATCGCTTCGGCGTTGGGCGTGGTGGTCAGTGCGCACACCAATCGTGGGCTGTTTAACGAGTTGTCCACGTTACAGGATCAGCGTGATGCCTACCAGCGGCAGTGGAGTCAGCTGCTGCTGGAGCAGAGCGCGTTGAGCGCCCACGGACGGATTGAGCATCTGGCGGGCGACAGTCTGGGCATGGTCGTGCCCGGCAAACAGGACATCGTGCTGGTTCCGCTGGCGTCGCCAGCGGCTGGTGGCAGGTAGTACACACAATGACAGCGATCTGAGCAGGTACGGCTTGTGTCAGCACCACAACAGCAACCGACATGGCGTCAACGACTGACCGCCGGGCTAAGAGCCTGGCGGTTTGGTTCTGTTGTGTCTGTGTTTCTGGTGCTGGTGACGGTGCTGGCCTGGCGGCTGGTAGACCTGCACGTGGTTGATCAGGAGTTCCTGCGACAGCAGGGCGACGTCCGCACGATTCGGGTGGAATCGGTAGACGCCCATCGCGGCATGATCACCGATCGCTACGGCGAGCCGCTGGCGGTTAGTACGCCGGTGCAGACTGTTTGGGCCAACCCTTCGGAAATGGACCCGGAAGATCCGCGTTTGGCTGCCGCGGCCCGTCTGCTGGGGATTCCCGAAGGTGAGTTGCGTGAGCGGTTGCGGCGGTACGCCGAACGTCGCTTCATTTATCTGGAGCGCAAAATGCAACCCAGCGTGGCGCGACAGATTCTGGAATTGGGTATCCCCGGGGTTTATGGGCGCCGTGAGTACCAGCGTTTCTACCCTGCTGGCGAAGTAACTGCTCATGTGGTGGGGTTCACCAACATTGATGAACAGGGTCAGGAGGGGATGGAGCTCTCCTACGACGACTGGCTGCGGGGAGAGCCCGGGTCCAAACGGGTGCTCAAGGACAATCGTGGGCGTGTGATCAAGGATCTGTCGCTGATCCGTGACGCCAGCCCGGGTCAGGATCTGGTGCTGAGCCTGGATCTGCGTCTGCAGTATCTGGCGTACCGGGAGCTCAAGGCGGTAGTCACCGCCCATAAGGCGCACGGTGGCACCCTGGTGATGCTGGATGTGAATACCGGGGAGGTGCTGGCAATGGTCAACCAGCATTCCTACAACCCCAATGATCGCAGCCAGCTCAGTTCCGAGCGGTTACGCAACAAGGCGGTGACGGATCTCTTTGAACCCGGGTCACCGATGAAGGCCATTACCATGGCCGCCGCCCTGGAATCTGGGCGCTACAAGGTTTCCAGCACCATCGACACATCGCCGGGTTATCGGCGATTTGGTCGTTTTACCATTCGCGACGCCCGCAATTATGGCGTTGTCGATATGACCACGGTGATCACCAAGTCCAGCAACGTCGGTATCAGCCGCATTGCCAACGATCTTGGGGGCGATGTGGTGCGGGACCTTTACTTCCGGCTTGGGCTGGGACAGGCCACCGGCATTGGTTTTCCCGGCGAGGCTGTGGGCGTACTGCCGTCGCCCCCGCGCTGGCGCCCCGTGGAGGAAGCCACGCTGTCCTACGGTTATGGTCTGAGCCTCAACGCGCTGCAGCTGGCGCAGGCCTACATGGTGCTGGCCAATGGTGGTACCCGCTATCCGCTCAGTCTGCTGAAACTGGAGCACCCGCCCCAGGGGGAGCGGGTGCTGTCGGAACGGGTCACTGCCCAGATCCGCGACATGCTGCGGGAGGTGGTTGAACATGGCACCGGACGGCGTGCGCAGCCAGGGTTCTATTCGGCCGGAGGCAAGACCGGCACGGTTCACCTGGTGGGTAAGCGAGGTTATGAAGACAGCCAGTACAAGGCCGTGTTTGCGGGCATGGCGCCTATCGACAACCCGAGAATTGTAACCGTGGTGGCAGTCGATGCACCTCAGGCGGGTGAATACTACGGCGGTGAAGTGGCCGCACCGGTGTTCTCCCGGGTGATGAGTGATGCATTGCGACTACTGAATGTGAAGCCAGAACTGGAGCTGGGACAGCGTCCTGTCCAGCGCACCGGAGAGCGGGGTTAACGCTATGTGCATCACATCCCTGAGTTCGTTGTTGCACGGTATTGTTGAGGTACCGTCGGTTTTTGATGTCACCATTCACGGCCTGGCGACCGACAGTCGCGAGGTCAGGGCGGGAGATGCATTCATCGCTGTCGCCGGAGCCCGAACGCCTGCCGATCACTACGTTGCGGCCGCCATCGAACGTGGCGCAACCGTGGTCCTGCTGGATGTGGATGCGCCGGGTCAGTGCCGGGAGTTTCACGGCGCGTTGCTGGTGCCAGTGCCTCAACTGAAGGCTCGTCTGGGCGCCATTGCTGACCGCTTCTTTGAACATCCGTCCCAGCGTTTGCGACTGGTTGGGGTGACCGGAACCAATGGCAAGACTTCGGTCAGCCAGTACATTGCCCAACTGTTGAATGAGACCGGCACTCCCTGTGGCGTGATCGGCACCCTGGGCTACGGCATGCCGGGCCGGTTGCAGACAGCGACCCACACCACCCCGGATGTGGTAACGGTTAACCGTCTGCTGGGACAGATCCTGGCACAGCGGGGCCGGGCGGCGGCCATGGAAGTGTCGTCCCACGCCCTCGATCAGGGCCGCATCGACAACCTGTCCATGACCGGTGCGGTGTTTACCAACCTGACCCGGGATCATCTGGACTACCACGGTTCCATGGGTGCCTATGGCGCCGCCAAGGCAAAACTGTTCCGGCGCGAAGAGCTGCATTTTGCCGTCATCAATTTTGACGATCCCTTCGGTCGTCAGCTTTACGAACAATTGGACGGTCAGTGCGACCGGGTTCGTTACAGCCTGCACGAGGCCCAGACCGAGCTGTGGTTGACCCGGTTCCAGCCGGTGACGGGTGGTTTTGAGGCGTCGGTGGATGGGCAGTGGGGATCGTTTGAGATCTCCGCGCCCCTGCTCGGGGCCTTTAACGCCAGTAACCTGCTGGCGGCCATGGGCGCGGTGTTGAGTCTCGGCGTCCCGGTGATGCGGGTCGCCCAGGCGGTTGAGCGACTGACGCCTCCACCCGGGCGGCTGGAATCGTTTACCGGCGCCAACGGGGTGCAGGTGGTGGTGGACTACGCCCATACTCCGGATGCGCTCGCCAATGCGCTGGCGGCCCTGCGTCCCCATGCCCGCAAACGGCTGATCTGCGTGTTTGGCTGTGGCGGCGACCGGGATGCCGGCAAGCGACCGGAAATGGCGCGGGAAGCCGAAGCGGCCGCCGACGGCGTGATCGTGACCGATGACAACCCCCGCAGTGAAGCGCCAGAGGCGATTGTCGCCGATATCCTGGCCGGCTTTGCCCAGCCGGATCGGGTAGCGGTGGTGCACGATCGCGCGGCTGCCATTCGCCAGGCCGTCGCCCTTGCTGAGTCGGGCGACGTGGTGCTGGTGGCGGGTAAAGGGCACGAAGCCTGGCAGGAAACCGCTGGGCAGCGACTGCCGTTCAGCGATGTCGAGCAGGTGCGCCATGCCCTGTCGCTGAATGGAGGTGTGGCGTGATCCGCTCATTCTCATTGGCTGAGATCGCGTCCTGGCTGGGCGCCGATCCGGTGTCCGGGCCAGACGTTGGCGGAGTCTCCACCGACACCCGTCAGTTGGGCCCGGGCGATCTGTTTGTTGCCCTGAGGGGCGAGCGTTTTGACGGTCACCGGTTCCTGGCGACCGCAAAGGCCGCGGGCGCGGTGGCTGCGGTGGTGGATACGCTGGACGATGCGGTGGATCTGCCGCAACTGATGGTGCCGGACACGCTGGCCGCGCTTGCTCGTCTCGGCCAGGAAAACCGGCGGGGCTGTCAGGCGACGTGCGTTGCGGTCACCGGCAGCAGCGGCAAAACCACCGTCAAGGAGATGCTGGCCAGCATTCTTGGCGGCGTGGCGTCGACACTGGCAACGGCCGGTAATCTCAACAACCACATCGGGGTGCCGCTGACCCTGCTGCGGCTGGCGCCGGAACACCGTTACGCGGTCATCGAGCACGGCGCCAGCGGCGTCGGTGAGATCGCCCAGACCATTCAACTGACCCGACCCCGGGTGGGCATCATCACCAACGCCGGCGAGTCCCACCTGGAAGGTTTTGGCAGCTACGACAACATCGTGGTGGCCAAGGGTGAGCTGATTGATGGCGTGGTCGACGACGGTGTTGTGGTGCTGAACCGTGATGATGCCGCCTTTTCCCGGTGGCAGCGTCGGGCGGGGGATCGTCGTGTGCTGTCGGTCAGCCTGGCGGGTGATGCCGCGGCGGCGTTTGTCGCCAGGGATCTGACATCGGGGCCGGAAGGCCAGCGCTTCCGGATACAGGGACCGGATGGCTGGCAGGCGACGATTGAGTTGGCGTTGGCCGGTGAGCACAACGTAATGAACGCTCTGCTGGCGGCTGCGGCCTGTTACGCGCTGGAGCTGGCTCCGGAGCAGGTCGAGCAGGGCCTGGCGGCGATGGTGCCGGTGCGCGGGCGCTTGAGCCCGACCCGGCTGAACGCCGCGCTGACGCTGATTGATGACAGCTACAACGCCAATCCGTCGTCCACCAAAGCGGCACTGAAGGTGCTGGCCGGTTACGACGGAGTACGGATCGCGGTGCTTGGCACCATGGCTGAGCTGGGTCCGGACAGTCGTCGGCTGCATCAGGATGTGGGTGCCTTTGCCCGCGAGCTGGGTATCGAGCAGCTGCTGGCTGTCGGGCCTGGCTGCGAGGGCTATGGCGACGGATTTGGACAATCGACGCAGGTATTCGACAGCCATGACAAGGCTGTCGAATACCTGCTGGGCCAGGGTGGACAACCGGTTACCGTGTTGCTCAAAGGCTCTCGGAGTTCCGCCATGGAACGTGTGGCGGAGGGGTTAAAAAACAAGGTGACAGATTCATGCTGCTCTGGCTGACAGAGATTCTATCGCAATACTTTTCCGCGCTGACGGTCTTTCAGTACCTGACGCTGCGCGGCATTTTCGGGATTTTGACGGCGTTGCTGATTTCGCTGTTCATTGGCCCGTACATGATTCGCAAACTGAGCCAGTACCAGATTGGCCAGGCGGTCCGGGATGACGGTCCACAGACCCATCTCAGCAAGGCCGGCACGCCCACCATGGGGGGCGCGCTGATTCTGGTGGCGATTGCCATCAGTACCCTGTTGTGGGCCGACCTGAGCAACCGCTATGTCTGGATCACCCTGCTGGTGACACTGGCTTTCGGTGCCATTGGCTGGGTGGATGACTACCGCAAGGTGGTGGAGCGCAATCCCCGCGGGCTGCCCGCCCGCTGGAAGTACTTCTGGCAGTCAGTGATTGGCGCCTCGGCTGCGGTGGCGCTGTTCTACAGCGCCAACCTGCCACAGGAAACGTCGCTGTTTGTGCCGTTCTTCAAGAACGTGTCGCTGACTCTGGGACCGGTGTTTTTCATTCTGCTGACCTACTTCGTCATTGTCGGCAGCAGTAACGCGGTCAACCTCACCGACGGTCTCGATGGTCTGGCGATCATGCCCACGGTGATGGTGGCGGCGGCGCTGGGTATCTTTGCCTACCTGTCCGGCCATGCCCAGTTCGCCAACTATCTGCTGATTCCCCATCTGCCGGGGACCGGCGAGCTGATCGTATTCTGTGGTGCCCTGGTGGGGGCCGGTTTGGGATTCCTGTGGTTCAACACCTATCCGGCCCAGGTCTTCATGGGGGACGTTGGCGCCCTCGCACTGGGTGCGGCGCTGGGGGTTGTGGCGGTGATTGTGCGCCAGGAGATCGTGCTGTTCATCATGGGCGGGGTGTTCGTGATGGAAACCGTGTCGGTGATCCTGCAGGTGGCGTCGTTCCGCCTGACCGGACGCCGCATTTTCCGGATGGCGCCGTTGCATCACCACTTTGAACTGAAGGGCTGGCCGGAGCCGCGGGTGATTGTGCGGTTCTGGGTGATTACGGTGGTGCTGGTTCTGGTGGGACTGGCCACGTTGAAGATTCGTTAAGGGCAAAGGCCACAACCTTGTGGGTTTCACACTGAGTAATTGCGGAAGGTTATGACAGTCATCGCATCGGATCGTCGAACACTGGTGGTAGGGCTCGGTAAGACCGGGCTTTCCTGCGTTCGTCACCTGCGTCAGCAGGGGCGGGACGTCGCCGTGGCCGACAGTCGTCAGGCGCCCCCGGGGCTGGCGGAACTCCAGGCCGAATGGCCCGAGGTGCCGGTGTTTCTGGGGGCCTTCGATGCAGAGTTGTTTGCGGGGTTCAATGAGCTGGTGGTCAGCCCGGGCGTGGCGGTGGCTGAGCCGGCGATTCGCCGGGCAGCGGAGCAGGGCGCCCGTATCCGCGGCGACATCGACCTGTTCAGCGAAGCCGCCGAGGCACCGATCGTGGCGATCACCGGTTCCAACGGCAAGACCACCGTGACCACCCTGGTGGGCGAGATGGCCCGGGATGCCGGTATGAATGTGGCGGTGGGCGGCAATATTGGTACGCCTGCGCTGGAGC
Organism: Marinobacter sp. CA1; assembly: GCF_020546665.1. Classification (NCBI taxonomy): domain Bacteria; kingdom Pseudomonadati; phylum Pseudomonadota; class Gammaproteobacteria; order Pseudomonadales; family Marinobacteraceae; genus Marinobacter; species Marinobacter sp. CA1. The sequence goes on along the minus strand of NZ_CP071785.1, from coordinate 3,675,236 downwards.
TGCTGGACCCGGCGGTTGAGCTTTACGTCCTGGAGCTGTCGAGTTTCCAGCTGGAGACCACGGACGCCCTCAATGCTCTGGCCGCGACGGTGCTCAATGTCAGTGACGATCACATGGACCGTTACGACTCCAAGATGGCCTACTTCCAGGCCAAGCAGCGAATCTACCGGGGCTGCCAGCACGCCGTGGTCAATCTGGACGACGCCCTGAGCACCCCCATGGCCCGGGATGGCGTGCGCTTCCTGTGCTACGGCTTCCATCGGGTAAACCCGGATACCTTCAGCACCCGGGACGACGACGAAGGCACCTGGATCACGTTTGGTTTCGACAATCTGTTGTTGGCGGAATCGCTGGCCCTGATCGGGCGTCATAACATCAGCAACGTGATGGCGGCGCTGGCGCTGGGACAAGCGGCCGGCCTGCCCATGGCTTCCATGGTCGCGACGGCCCAACGCTTTCACGGCTTGCCCCACCGTTGCGAGTTTGTTCGCCGCTGGCACGAGGTGGACTTCATCAATGATTCCAAGGGCACCAATGTGGGAGCCACTGTCGCCGCCATTGAGAGTCTGGCGCCGGCTTCCGGCAAGCTGGTGCTGATCGCCGGCGGGGATGGCAAAGGCGCAGACTTCGCGCCCCTGGCCGAACCGGTCAGCCGTCACGTTCGCGCCCTGGTGCTGATCGGGACCGATGCCGACCGTATTGCTGACGCCGTCGGTGCCGGCACCGAGGTGCTTCGGGCTCACTCCATGGCGGATGCGGTGGCCCAGGCGGCGGCGCATGCCAGTGCCGGTGATCGGGTACTGCTGTCACCGGCCTGCGCCAGTTTCGACATGTTCGAAGGCTACCAGGCCCGTGGTGAATCGTTCCGGCAGCAGGTGGAGGCGTTGGCATGACTGCGATTCCGACCCTTGCCATGCCTGTTGCTCCCGCTCGTGAATGGCGGCCATTGCCGTGGCTGCTGCTGAGCGCCGGCGCGCTGTTGGTACTGGGGATCATCATGATTTCCTCCGCCTCCATGGACATGGCGGCGGAGACGGTGGGTAACGGCTACCACTACGTAGTGCGGCAACTGATCTTTGCCGGCATCGGCTGTGTGGTGGCGCTACTGGCCGCCAACGTTCCGCTGTCGTGGTGGGAGCGCAGTGGCTGGCTGCTGCTGGGGGTTGGCCTGCTGGTGCTGGTGCTGGTGCTGACCCCGCTGGGGCGTACAGTGAACGGGTCGACGCGGTGGATTCCGTTTGGTCTGTTCAATGTCCAGGTGTCTGAAATCGCCAAGGTGTGTCTGATCGCCTACCTGGCCGGCTACATGGTGCGTCGTCGGGACGAGCTGGTGAACACCTGGTCCGGCTTTATCAAGCCCATGGGAGTGCTTGCGCTGGCGTCGGTGCTGCTGGTGATCGAGCCGGACTTTGGCGCCACGGTTGTACTGATGAGTGCGGCTCTGGGAATGATCTTTCTCAGCGGCGTGAAGCTGACCCGGTTCCTACCGCTGATTACCGGCTGCGTGGCCATTGGTGTGGCACTGGTGGTCACTCAGCCTTACCGGCTCAAGCGGGTGGTGAGTTACCTCGACCCCTGGAAGGACCAGTTCGATACCGGCTACCAGTTGACCCAGTCGCTGATCGCCTTTGGTCGTGGCGACTGGGCCGGTGTTGGGCTGGGCAACTCGGTACAGAAACTGTTCTTCCTGCCCGAGGCCCACACAGACTTTATTTTTGCGATCACGGCCGAGGAATTTGGCCTGATCGGTTCTCTGCTGGTGCTGGCGCTGATGTCCGTGCTGGTGCTTTCCGGTTTCGCCATTGCCCGCCGGGCAGAAACCTCGGACATGCCGTTTGCCGCCAGCTTTGCCTATGGCATCACCCTGCTGATCGGCCTGCAGGCGGTGATCAACATGGGCGTGAGCACCGGGCTCTTGCCTACCAAAGGGCTTACCCTGCCACTGATGAGCTATGGCGGCTCCAGCCTGCTGGTGACCTGCGCCTGCATCGGCATCCTGGCGCGGGTGGAGATGGAACGGAATGACAGGCTGGAACAGGCCGAGAAAGGCGCGCCGTCGCCGGGAGGCGCCAGCTATGACTAGTCGCCGATTCTTGGTGATGGCCGGCGGTACTGGAGGCCATGTGTTCCCGGCCCTGGCAACCGCTCGTCGGCTGCAGGCCCTGGGGCACGAAGTGCACTGGCTGGGGTCCTGTGGTGGCATGGAGGAACGACTGATCGGCGACACCGACATCCCGATGTCACTGATTGCGGTCTCCGGCCTGCGTGGCAAGGGCAAGCTGGCGTTGCTGAAAGCGCCGTTCCGGCTGTTGCGGGCTCTGTTGCAGGCGCTGGCGGTGGTCCGCAGCCTGCGTCCGGACTGTGTCATCGGCATGGGCGGATTTGTCACCGGGCCTGGTGGCCTGGCGGCCTGGCTGACCCGGACGCCGTTGCTGGTGCATGAGCAGAATGCCGTTGCCGGCCTGACCAATCGGATTCTGGCCCGCTTTGCCAAGACCGTAATGGAGGCGTTTCCCGGCAGCTTTGGTTCCGGGGTCGTCACTCGTTGTACTGGTAACCCGGTGCGACAGGATCTGGCGGAGCTGGCTGAGCCGGCAGAGCGCCTGGGAGCACGTCAGGGTCGGCTGCGACTGTTGGTGGTGGGCGGTAGCCTTGGGGCTCAGGCCATCAATCAGCGGGTTCCCGAAGCCCTGGCGCTGATGCTGGACGCTATGCGCCCCGAAGTACGCCACCAGAGTGGTGAGCGTCACCTGGAACTGGCCCAGGCGGCTTACCGCGAGGCTGGTGTGGAGGGGCAGATCGAGCCCTTCATCAAGGATATGGCGGAAGCCTATGGCTGGGCTGACCTGGTGCTGTGCCGGGCTGGGGCGCTGACCATTTCGGAGCTTTGTATAGCGGGTGTTGGCGCCATCCTGGTGCCATTTCCGCATGCGGTGGACGACCACCAGACCCGCAATGCCCAGCAGATGGTCCAGGCCAAGGCGGCGATCCTGATGCCGCAGTCCCGGCTAACCGCCGAAGGGCTGGCGGAGGCCCTGACCGAGCTCGGCAGCGACCGGAAACGAATTAATACCATGGCGGCAGCGGCGCACGCGCTGGCCCGCCCCGACGCGACGGAGCGAGTAGTGAATTACTGTCTGGAGGCGGCCAATGCCTGATGTAAACAACCCACCGCTGGTATACCAGGTGCCTGAAATGCGCCGTATCCGTCATATCCATTTTGTGGGTATCGGTGGCGCTGGCATGAGCGGCATTGCCGAAGTGCTTAAAAACCAGGGCTACGATGTGTCCGGGTCGGACATCCGTCGTGGTGCGGTGACCGACCGCCTCAGTGCGTTGGGCGTGGAGGTCTATATTGGCCATGCCGAGGGCAACAGTGCCGATGCGGACGTGGTGGTGGTGTCCTCAGCGGTGGCGGCAGACAACCCGGAAGTGGTGTCGGCCCGTGCCCGTCGGGTCCCGATCGTGCCCCGGGCGGAAATGCTGGCGGAGATCATGCGTTACCGCCACGGTATTGCGGTTGCCGGTACCCATGGCAAGACCACCACCACCAGTCTGATTGCGTCTGTACTGGCTGAGGCCGGGCTCGACCCCACCTTCGTGATCGGCGGTAAGCTCAACAGCGCCGGCACCAACGCCCAGCTGGGTGGCTCCCGCTACCTGGTGGCCGAAGCGGACGAGAGCGATGCCTCGTTCCTGCATCTGACGCCGGTGATCTCGGTGGTGACCAACATTGAAGCGGACCACATGGACACCTACGGCGGTGATGTGGGCAAGCTCAAGCAGACTTTCATCGACTTCCTCCACAATCTGCCGTTCTACGGCGTGGCGGTCATGTGTGTCGACGATGCCTACGTACGGGAAATCATTCCCCGCATTTCCCGGGCCATCATCACTTACGGCATCGACAACCCCGACGCCGACTATCGCGCCGAGAACATTCGCAGCGACGGTCTGCGATCACGTTTTCTGGTCAAGCGGCCCGGAGGCCGGTCAGACCTTGAGGTGGAACTCAAGATGCCCGGGCGCCACAACGTGCTCAACGCATTGGCGGTGATTGCCGTGGCGACTGACGAAGGCGTTGATGACGACGCCATCTGCCGGGGGCTGGCTGGTTTTGCCGGTGTCGGGCGCCGCTTCCAGGTGTACGGCGATTACCAGACCCGCAATGGCACCGTCACTCTGGTGGACGATTACGGTCACCATCCCACCGAGGTGGCGGCGGTGGTCCGTGCGGCCCGAGATGCCTATCCGGACCGGCGGCTGGTGATGCTGTATCAGCCCCATCGCTATAGCCGTACCCGGGATCTCTATGAGGATTTCGTGCGGGTGCTGTCGGACGTCGATGGCCTGTTGCTGATGGACGTGTACGCCGCCGGCGAAGACCCGGTTCCGGGGGCCGATGGTCGCTCGCTGTGCCGCAGCATTCGCCAGCGCGGCCAGGTAGAACCGGTGTTTGTTGAAGATAAACAGGACATTGAAGGGGTGCTGGCAAACACCCTCCAGGACGGCGACCTGCTGATTACTCAGGGCGCCGGCGATATTGGCGGTGTGGCGTCGCGGTTGGCGGCAGCCGGCATTCTGGCAAGTGAGTAACGGACAGTGAGTGATATGACAGTACAGGAATACCGCGTTGACGCAGAGACCCGAGCCGCCCTGGGGCGGGTCGCGGTCTTTATGGGCGGCGATTCGGCCGAGCGGGCGGTGTCCCTGAAAAGTGGTGAAGCGGTGTTGCGGGCGTTGCAGTCCGCCGGTGTGGACGCGTTTGCCGTCGACGTCCGCGGTTGTCTGCTGGAAACCGTGAAGGCCCCCGACTTTGACCGGGTGTTTATCGCTCTTCACGGTCGTGGCGGTGAAGACGGCACTTTGCAGGCGATCCTGTCTCAGGCGGGCATTCCCTACACCGGCAGCGAAGTGATGGCGTCGGCGCTGGCAATGGACAAGCTGCGCACCAAGTACGTGTTTGCCGGTTGTGGCCTGCCAACGCCAGGATTCCGGGTCATGGCGTCGGTCGACGATGCCGATACCGTGGCCCAGGCGCTGACGTTCCCGCTCAGTGTCAAGCCGTCGCGGGAAGGCTCCAGCATCGGCATCCGCAAAGTACGGGACCGGGACGAGCTGGCAGCGGCCTACCTGGCGGCCTGTGAGCACGATTCTCTGGTGCTGGTGGAAGAATGGATCGAGGGGCCGGAGTTCACCGTCAGCGTGCTGCAGGGGCGGGCGCTGCCGGCGATTGGCCTGAGCACCGATCACGAGTTCTACGATTACGACGCCAAGTATCTGGCAGGGGACACCCAGTATCGGATTCCCTGCGGGCTGTCGCCGGAGAGTGAGCTGGCACTCCAGCACCTGGCGGTGGAAGCTTTCCAGGTGGTTGGCTGCCGCACCTGGGGACGGGTGGACATCATGCAGGACCGCGAGGGTGAGTTCTGGCTGCTGGAAGTGAACACCTCGCCGGGTATGACCGATCACAGCCTGGTGCCCATGGCAGCCCGGGCGGCGGGTATCAGCTTTGAGGAGCTGGTGGTGAAAATTCTGCGGGACACGCTGGAGGAACGCGGTGCTTGAACGGGTGCTGGTGCGCGGACGCGCCACACCCCCCGAGCCACCACGGCGGCGGGGGGCAACCTCGCTGGACCCGGAGCCGGATCGGCTGGGCCCGCTGAGGGCGCTGCTGGGGGCGATTCCCTGGTTGCAGGTGGGACTTGGTACCACCGTCCTGCTGCTGGCGGCGATGGTGCCCTGGGCCACCGGTGAAGTGTTGGCGGCGATGGATCGCAAGATCATGGCCATCGATGTGCGCGGCGAGCTGGTGGGCGAGAACCGCAATGCCCTGGAGCGTCACGTAGGAGACTGGATCGGTCGGAGCTATTTCGCCACCGACCTGGCAGAGGTCAAGACCGCGCTGGAACAGCGCCCCTGGGTTGCCTCGGCGGCGGTTCGTCGGGTCTGGCCGGACCGGCTGGTGGTGGACGTTCGCGAACGCAAGCCGCTGGCGTACTGGAACCATGAACAACTGGTCAGCCGCACCGGCCGACTGTTTGCACCCGCCAACCGGGACGTCGCGGGCCGCCTGCCACTGTTGGCGGGGCCGGATGACCGGGTCCGGGACGTGATTGATATGGCGCGCCATCTGTCCGAGAGCCTGGCGGCAGAAGAGATCGGCTTTGCCGGTCTGGCACTGGAAGAGCGGGGGGCCTGGACCCTGCGGTTGGCAAACGGCATTGAGGTTGCTCTGGGGCGGGATCAGGTCGAGCAGCGTTTCGAGCGCTTCCTGACCGTTTACCGGGACCAGCTGGCACCGAGGGCGGACCAGGTCACACGAGTGGACGCCCGCTACAGCAACGGGGTTGCGGTGCAATGGAAACCGCTGGTTTCAGACTCGGGCAAGAACACATAGACGCATTGGCAAAACCACGTTTTGGTGAATTACATGTCATCGGTTGATACGGAAAATATGATTGTTGGCCTGGATATCGGAACCTCCAAGGTGGTTGCGATTGTGGGCAAGCGCAAGCTGGACGGCACCATCGAAGTCGTGGGCATTGGCTCGCATCCTTCCCGGGGTCTGAAGCGGGGCGTGGTGGTGAATATCGAAACCACCGTCCAGGCGATCCAGCGGGCCATCGAAGAAGCGGAGCTGATGGCGGGCTGCCGTATCCACTCGGTGTATGCCGGGATTGCAGGTAGCCATATCAAGAGCCTGAATTCCCACGGCATTGTGGCCATCCGCGACCGCGAAGTGACCCAGGCGGACATTGATCGGGTGATTGATGCGGCCCAGGCGGTGGCGATACCGGCGGATCAGAAGGTCCTGCACATCCTGCCGCAGGAGTTTGTTATCGACAGCCAGGAAGGCATCAAGGAACCCATGGGCATGTCCGGAGTACGTCTGGAAGCCAAGGTTCATCTGGTTACCTGTGCGGTCAATGCGGCCCAGAATATCGAGAAGTGCGTCCGCCGCTGTGGTCTGGACGCCGACGACATCATCCTGGAGCAGCTGGCGTCCAGCTATGCCGTGCTGACCGAGGATGAGAAGGAACTGGGAGTGTGCGTGGTGGATGTGGGTGGCGGGACCACCGACATTGCGGTGTTCACCGGCGGCGCGATCCGCCACACCGCGGTCATTCCGATTGCCGGCGATCAGGTCACCAACGACATCGCCATGGCCCTGCGGACACCGACCCAGAATGCCGAAGAAATCAAGATCAAGTATGCCTGCGCGCTGACCCAGCTGGCCGGCGCAGATGAGACCATCAAGGTGCCCAGCGTTGGTGATCGGGCACCCCGGGATCTGTCCCGTCAGGCCCTGGCCGAAGTGGTTGAGCCTCGCTATGAGGAGCTGTTCACTCTGGTCCAGTCCGAGTTGCGCCGCTCCGGGTTTGAGGACCTGGTGCCGGCAGGCATCGTGATCACCGGCGGTTCCTCCACCATGGAAGGGGTGGTGGAACTGGCCGAGGAAATCTTCCACATGCCGGTACGACTGGCCTGCCCGCAGGCCGTTGCCGGGATGACGGAGGTGGTCAACAACCCGATCTACGCCACTGGCGTCGGGTTGTTGATCTATGGCTTCCGCCAGATGGATCTGGGAGAGGAGCCCACGGTCAAGCAGGAGGAACAGCCGTCCCTGGTTGAGCGCATGAAAAACTGGTTTACCGGGAATTTCTGACGGGCCAGCGCTGTGCCGGAGGTCATGCCGGCAATACGAAGGTATCTCGAAAAAACAGAGACGAAAAAAATCAGTCGGGAACAGGCTGACAACAGTACGAAGGAGTAGGGGAATGTTTGAACTCGTAGATAATGTCCAGCAAAACGCTGTGATTAAGGTCGTCGGTGTCGGCGGCGGCGGTGGCAATGCCGTTCGCCACATGCTTAACAGCGACATCGAAGGTGTTGAATTCATTTGTGCCAATACCGATGCCCAGGCACTGACCGATATGGACCCCCGTCAGGTGATCCAGCTCGGTGGCAACATCACCAAGGGCCTCGGGGCCGGTGCCAACCCGGAAGTCGGGCGTCAGTCGGCACTGGAAGACCGGGACCGCATTGCCGAGTCCCTCAAGGGCGCCGATATGGTGTTCATTACCGCCGGCATGGGCGGCGGCACCGGTACCGGTGCCGCGCCGATTGTTGCCGACGTTGCCCGTGAGCTGGGCATCCTGACCGTTGCGGTGGTGACCAAGCCGTTCGTGTTCGAGGGTGGCAAGCGCATGAGCGTGGCCGAAGAAGGCCTGAAGGAACTGGAAGAGTGTGTGGACTCCCTGATCACCATCCCCAACGAGAAACTGCTGGCGGTGATGGGCAAGAAAACCAGTCTGCTGGACGCCTTCGCCTCTGCCAACGACGTTCTGCTGGGCGCGGTTCAGGGCATTGCCGACCTGATCACCCGCAACGGTATGATCAACGTCGACTTCGCGGACGTGAAGACGGTGATGTCGGAGATGGGCATGGCGATGATGGGTACGGCGCGTGCCACCGGCGAGAACCGGGCTCAGGAAGCCGCCGAAGCTGCCGTTCGCAGCCCGCTGCTGGAAGACATCAACCTGCAGGGCGCCAAGGGTATCCTGGTCAACATCACCGCGGGTATGGATCTCAACCTGGGCGAATTCTCCGAAGTGGGCGATATCGTTCGGGAATTTGCATCCGATTCGGCCACCGTCGTGGTGGGTACGGTAATCGATCCGGAGATGACCGACGAACTCAAGGTGACCGTGGTGGCAACCGGCCTGGGGGGCGATCGCGAGAAACCCACCAAGGTTGTGGACAATACCCGTTCCCTGGATGGGACAACCGATTACAATCAGCTTGACCGGCCGGCTGTTCTGCGCCGTCGCGCGGTTGCCAATGGCAATGTGGCGATGGAACAGAGCAAGGACAGCGAAGAGCAGAGTGTGGACTATCTCGATATTCCCGCATTCCTGCGTCGTCAGGCGGACTGATAGGGTGCTCACATTGCACCCTGTTTGCCCGTAGAAAAGTCAGTAGGGCCAAGGGTGGCAAGACCCCGCTGGGTTACCATCGCGGGGAGATTGCTGTCTCCGGGTTACCACTGATACCGGGTTTAATCGGGCAGACTGAATGCCTGCCGGTGGCCGCCGGCTGGTTAAATGGTATTCAGTTGCATTCTTTGATATCCTCTGGCCAGTTTTTTGCCCAGAAGATATCGACTTTTTGTTACGGGTATATTTACCGATGATCAAACAACGGACCCTTAAAAACACCATCCGAGCCACCGGCGTTGGCTTGCATTCGGGTGAGAAAGTGTACCTCACGCTGAAGCCCGCTCCGGTGGACTCAGGCATCGTATTCCGACGGGCGGACCTTGATCCGGTCGTCGAAATCCGCGCCTGCGCCGAGAATGTCGGCGAAACCATGCTGTCTACGACGCTGGTAAAGGACGGTGTCCGTGTGGCAACAGTAGAGCACCTGCTGTCCGCCATGGCGGGTCTCGGCATCGACAACTGTTACGTGGAACTGAGCGCGGCGGAAGTGCCGATCATGGACGGCAGTGCCGGTCCTTTTGTGTTCCTGCTGCAGTCTGCCGGTATCGCCGAGCAGGACGCTCCCAAGCGGTTTATCCGCATCAAGCGGGAAGTGTCTATCGAAGAAGGCGACAAGAAAGCCACCTTCCTGCCATTTGACGGCTTCAAGGTCAGCTTCGGCATCGATTTCGACCATCCGGTGTTCAAGGGCCGTGCCCAGACCGCGTCGGTGGATTTCTCCAGCACCTCCTTTGTGAAGGAAGTCAGTCGCGCCCGGACCTTCGGGTTCATGCGTGATATCGAGAAACTGCGGGCGATGAACCTGGCTCTGGGTGGCAGTGTCGACAACGCCATCGTGGTGGACGATTACAAGATCCTCAACGAGGACGGCCTGCGCTATGACGACGAGTTCGTCAAGCACAAGGTGCTGGACGCCATTGGCGATCTGTACCTCCTGGGCAACAGCCTGATTGGCGAGTTCCGCGGCGTGAAGTCAGGGCACGACCTGAACAACAAGCTGCTGCGCAAGCTGCGGGCCGAGCAGGACGCCTGGGAAGTGGTGACCTTCGAAGACGAGAGCACCGCGCCAATCTCCTATCTGAAACCAGTCCTGGCCGCCCAGGGTTGAGCCGGGAGGGCTCAATCCTTGGTATGACTGGCGAGCTTTTCGAGAACCTCGCGTAGTTTCCTATCCTTCGTGTGCCCGGCTTCCTCTTTGAGGAGCCGGGCGTTTTCGTTACTGAGAGTCTTGGCGTGACGCACGGTTTCCGCCGCGAAGCGTGCCGGAATCACCTTGACCTTGAACTTCCACACGAACTCCAGCACCGACTGTTCCCGCAGTGCCGCCATGATTTCATGTTGCCGGTAGCGCAACTGGGTGGCCACGGTGGCTGACTCTGCGCTGAGTGTCAGTTCGCCATCGAGGTAGCTGACAAAACGAACGCCGTGCTGCAGTCGCTCCGGAAGCGCTGCCAAAACCTGGCGTTCGACCTGGTGATGCAGTTCCGCTTTTGACAGCAGACTCCTCAGGGTCGGGCCCTGGCGAGTGGCGTTGGGGGTGAGATCCAGGCTGGCTTTTTTCTTCATTGTTCAGGTTTTGCTCGACGGCGTCCGTTACATTTGGTTACACTTCGGCACGTTTATTCAGTAGGTCCTGTATTACACTCGTTTTACATTGAGATGGGCGGGCGTGTCCATGGGGGCCAACTGATTGTTTCAGTCTTGGTTGTGCCGTTTCCCCGTGATGCCTCGCCAATGAGCGCCAGACTGCCTGCAACGGAGTGGCAAGGGGTGTCCTGCCCCGGTTTTTGCCACATACGCAGGCAGTTCCAGTTATCCAGTGGGAAACGCAACCAGCGGAAGGTGCAGCGGTTCCCGTATGAATCCAGAACATGACATGAATATTATCCTGGTCGGCAAGCGTCACGGACAGTCCCGTGTGGTTTCCCTCGGACTGCCAGCCGTCCTGCTGTTGGTGGTCGTCGGGGTGTCCCTGCTGGCGCTGGCGGTGTGGGCCGGCTATCAGGCTGGCGGCGGTGCAACGTTAGGGGCCCAGGCGCCGGTGGTGGTGACTTCACCGCTGGTGCGTGAGTGGCAGGGGCGGTTAAGCGAGCAGGATCAGCAGTTGGCGGACCTGCAGCGTCGCACCGCGCAACAGGTGGATGCCCTGACCCTGCGTCTCGGCCAGATGCAGGGGCGGTTGTTGCGTCTGGATGCCATGGGCCAGCGCTTCGTGGAATCCGGCCTGATTGCCAGCGAAGAATTCAATTTTGATCAGCCTGCGGCCGTTGGTGGTCCCGAAGACGCCCTGCCGGGAGAGTCTTTCTCCACGCCGGAGCTGACGGAGATGGTGGCACAGCTGGAGGCCCGAATCGCTGACCGGGAGCAGCAGCTGCGCCTGCTCGACTCGTTGATCTCTCACAAGCAGCTGGAAGACGAGCGCTTCGTGGCAGGTCGTCCGATCACTTGGGGCTGGCTGTCCTCCCGCTATGGCTACCGTTCCGATCCGTTCACCGGTCGTCGCACCTGGCATGGTGGCGTGGACCTTGCCGGCAAGGATGGCAGTGACATCATCGCCGTTGCCGCCGGGGTGGTGACTTACTCCGACAAGCGCAGTGGCTATGGCAATCTGGTTGAAATCGACCATGGTGATGGACTGGTTACCCGCTACGCCCACTGCAAGACCCTGAAGGTCCAGGTGGGTGATATTGTCGAGAAAGGCCAGGTGCTGGCATTGATGGGCAGCACGGGACGTTCCACCGGCCCCCATGTGCACTTTGAAGTGCTGCAGGACGGTAAGAGTCAGAACCCAGAGCATTACATCCAGCGCGCCAGTCGCTGACGGCACGCCAGCGGCCCACACGCTGGCGTGACCGCCTCTCCCCACCGCACTCCCTCCTTGCCGGAACTCCCCCGATGTGCCGGTTTTTGCGTGTCAGTCGCCGTTGCCGTCGGACCTGCCTTTTTTCCTTGTGCGAAATAAGGTTAGAATGCCGGCTCCCTACGTTTAATCAAAGAAGCAGTGGTCTATGTTCACGAAGCTTGCAACGAAGTTGTTTGGCAGTAAAAACGCCCGCGAAATCAAGAGAATGCGCAAGACAGTTACGCGTATCAATGAGCTTGAAGAGCAGTATGGGGCGTTGTCTGACAGCGAGTTGCAGGGTAAGACCGCTGAGTTCCGTCGTCGCCTGGACGAAGGCGAAGCCCTGGAGGCACTGCTGCCCGAGGCCTTTGCCACCGTGCGCGAGGCCAGCCGTCGCAGTATGGGCATGCGTCACTACGACGTTCAGCTGATCGGTGGTATCACCCTGCACGAAGGCCGTATCGCCGAGATGAAGACCGGTGAGGGTAAGACTCTGGTAGCCACCGCGGCGGTATACCTCAACGCTCTGCCAGGCAAAGGCGTGCACGTGGTGACGGTGAACGACTACTTGGCCCGCCGGGATGCAGAGTGGATGGGCAAACTGTACCGGTTCCTAGGTCTGCAGGTCGGGGTGATTGTTGCCGGCCAGTCTCCTGCCGAGAAGCGTGAAGCCTATCAGGCCGACATCACCTACGGCACCAACAACGAGTTCGGCTTTGACTACCTGCGGGACAACATGGCGTTCAGCACCGCGGACAAGGTCCAGCGCGACCTCCACTTTGCCATTGTCGATGAGGTCGACTCGATCCTGATCGATGAGGCTCGGACCCCGCTGATCATCTCCGGTGCCGCCGAAGACAGCTCCAAACTGTACCGCGAGATCAACGAACTGGTCCCCAACCTTGAGCGCGGTGAGGCGCCGGAGGACGGTGAGCCTACCGGTGATTTCACCATCGATGAGAAAAGCCGTCAGGTTGAACTGACCGAGTCCGGTCATGAGAAGGTTGAAGAGCTGCTGCTGCAGCGGGAAATGCTGAAGGAAGGTGAAAACCTGTACTCCGCCACCAACCTGGCGCTGCTGCACCACGTCCATTCGGCCCTGCGCGCCCACCATCTGTTCCAGAAAGACGTCGACTACATTGTCCAGGGTGGCCAGGTGGTCATCGTCGATGAGCACACCGGCCGGACCATGCCGGGTCGTCGCTGGAGTGAGGGGCTGCACCAGGCCATCGAGGCGAAGGAAGGGGTCAACATCCAGGCTGAGAGCCAGACCCTGGCATCCACCACCTTCCAGAACTATTTCCGTCTCTACGACAAACTGGCGGGGATGACCGGTACCGCCGATACCGAAGCCTTCGAATTCCGCCAGATCTATGGTCTCGATGTGGTGGTGATTCCACCCAACAAGACCATCCAGCGGATCGATTACAACGACCTGATCTACCTCACCCAGGAAGAGAAATTCCAGGCCATCATCGATGAGGTCAAGGATGTAACAGCCGAGGGCCGGCCGATCCTGGTTGGTACCGCCTCCATCGAGGCCTCCGAGCTGCTGTCCATGCTGCTGCGCAAGGCTCGCATCGAGCACAAGATCCTCAACGCCAAGCAGCACGAGAGTGAAGCCCAGATCATCGCCCAGGCTGGTCGTCCCGGTGCGGTGACCATTGCCACCAACATGGCCGGTCGGGGTACCGACATCGTGCTGGGGGGCAACTGGGAGTCGGAAGTGGCGGCCCTTGAGAATCCCTCGGAAGAGCAGGTCGCGAAGGTCAAGGCGGCCTGGAGCGAGCGCCATAACCAGGTGCTGGAAGCCGGCGGTCTGCACATCATCGGTACCGAACGTCACGAATCCCGCCGTATCGACAACCAGCTGCGGGGCCGGGCCGGTCGTCAGGGCGATCCCGGTTCTTCCCGCTTCTTCCTGTCGCTGGAAGACAACCTGATGCGGATTTTCGCTCCGGAACGGGTGAAGAACCTGATGCAGGCGATGGGCATGAAGAAGGGCGAGGCCATCGAGCACCGGATGGTGACCAACGTCATCGAAAAATCCCAGCGCAAGGTGGAAGGTCGCAACTTCGACATGCGTAAGACCCTGCTGGAGTATGACGACGTAGCCAACGACCAGCGTACGGTGATCTACGACCAGCGTAACGAGGTCATGGCGGCCGAGGATGTTTCCGACATGGTCCACACCATCCGCGAAGATGTGGTGGACAGCCTGGTGAGCGAGTTCATTCCGCCCCAGAGCATGCCGGAGCAGTGGGATGTGGCGGGCCTGGAGGCTCAGCTGCAGCAGGAGATGGCGGCCGAACTGCCGATCCAGCAGTGGCTGGACGAAGACAAGAAACTCCACGAGGAGACCTTGCGCCAGCGTATTCTGGAAGAGATCGTCAAGGTCTACGCCAGCAAGGAAGAGGTGGTAGGCGCCGAGTCCATGCGCAAGTTCGAGAAGCAGGTGTTCCTGCAGGTGCTGGATACGCTGTGGAAAGAGCACCTGTCCAACATGGATCACCTGCGTCGCGGTATCCACCTGCGGGGCTACGCCCAGAAGAATCCGAAGCAGGAATACAAGCGCGAAGCCTTCAACCTGTTTGAGACCATGCTCGACAGCATGAAACGGGATGTTGTTCGCATCCTCTGCCACGTCCGGGTACAGAGCCAGGAAGAGATGGAAGAGATTGAGCGTCGTCGCAAGGCCGAGCTGGAGCGGGAACTGGCCTCTGCCCGCCTGCGCCATGACGAAGGCAGTGCCACGGCGGCGGCCCAGCAGCCGGAAGGTGAGCGTGGCGGCGACCAGTCCGGCCAGGCGACACCGGAAACCTTCGTGCGCCAGGAGCGAAAGGTGGGGCGAAACGAGCCCTGTCCCTGCGGGTCTGGCAAGAAGTACAAACAGTGCCATGGCAAAGTGAGCTGATACAGACACAAGCTGGCGTTACTGGACCCGCACCCTGGCATCGCCAGGCTGCGGGTTTTTCGTTTACAGACACCCATCAGTTACAGGAGAGAGAGCATGGCGGTAGGTCCGGGTACCTTGCCTGAGTTTGCGCCGGTTGGCGGCGTTCGTCTGGGAGTGGCCAGTGCCGGGATCAAGACCCCCGGGCGCCAGGATCTGGTGGTTTTCGAGCTGGCGGAGGGCGCCCGGGTAGCCGGCATCTTCACCCAGAACCGCTTCTGCGCCGCGCCGGTACGGGTTGCCCGCGAACACCTGCAGCTGGGCCAGCCCCGCTATCTGGTGATCAATACCGGCAACGCCAACGCCGGCACCGGCGCCCAGGGTATGGCGGATGCTAGGGCGACCTGTGAGGCGCTGGCGCAGGCTGCCGGTGTGGCGCCCAGCCAGGTGTTGCCGTTCTCCACCGGGGTGATTGGTGAGCCTCTGCCACTACAGCGACTGGTGTCGGCGTTACCGGCCGCGCTGGCCAACCTGGATCAAGGTGCCTGGGCGGAGGCGGCGGCCGGAATCATGACCACCGACACCCGACCCAAAGGGGCATCGACGCAGGTCACCCTGGGTGATCGGGTGATCACCATCTCCGGGATCAGCAAGGGCGCCGGCATGATTCGCCCCAACATGGCCACCATGCTGGGCTTCATCGCCACCGATGCCGACATCGAGCCCGGCCTGTTGCAGACGCTTGCCAGTGAGTTGGGGGATCAGTCCTTCAATCGCATCACCATCGACAGCGACACCTCCACCAACGACGCCTGCATGCTGGTGGCGACCGGTGCCGCCGGCGGTGACAGCCTGACTGCGGACAGTGCGGAGCTGAGCGTCTTCCGCGAGGCCCTGGCACAGGTGTACCTAGAGCTGGCCCATGCCATTGTCCGCGATGGCGAGGGGGCAACCAAGTTTGTCACCCTGGAGGTGAGTGAGGCGGCCACCCAGGAAGAAGCCCTGGCCGTAGCCTACACCGTGGCCCACTCGCCACTGGTGAAAACCGCGCTGTTCGCCTCCGACCCCAACTGGGGGCGAATTCTCGCCGCGGTTGGCCGGGCCGGTATCGACGATCTGGACCTGGACGCCCTGGAGATCTGGCTGGGGGATGTCTGCCTGGTGCGAGACGGCGGCCGGGCTGCGGACTACAGCGAAGCCCGTGGCCAGGCGGTGATGGATCGGGAGGAGATCACCATCCACATCAACCTGCGTCGGGGTGAGGTGTTTGAGCGGGTCTGGACCTGCGATTTCTCCCATGACTACGTCACCATCAACGCTGAGTACCGGACCTGAGCATGAAAGAGGTTCATGTTGCGGTTGCGGTGATCTACCGACAGGGGCGGGTACTGATTGCCCGCCGCCCGGACACCGCCCACCAGGGTGGGCTGCTGGAGTTTCCCGGTGGCAAGGTGGAGCCTGGTGAGAGCGTCCAGATGGCACTGGTACGGGAGATTGATGAAGAAACCGGACTCAAGGTGCCGCCGGCGTCCCTGCAACCGGTGATTGGCATCCGCCACGACTATGGTGACAAGCGGGTGTTCCTGGATGTCTGGCGCACCGACGCGGCCGAAGGGGAGGCCCATGGCCGCGAAGGTCAGCCAATCCAGTGGCTGGCACCGGATCAGCTCCGGGATGAGGATTTTCCCGCCGCCAACCGCCCAATCATTCGGGCCCTGCGGTTACCCTGCCAGTTGGCCATCACCGGCGGCTTCGACGACGTCGAGCAGGGCGTCGAGCGGCTCCGTCAGCAGCTTCAGCACCAGCCCGGGATGGTGGTGTTGAGGGCGCCCTGGCTTTGCGCCGAGGACTACCAGGCGTTTGCGGCCGCGGCCCAGGAGGTGTGCCGCAAGGCCGGTGTCACGCTGCTGGCACACGGTTCGGCGAGTTGCCTGCAGGGGCTTGCCGTCGATGGCCTGCACCTGCCCTGGCGGGAAGCGGCCGGTCTGGACGAGCGTCCGGTACCTGCGTCTTGCTGGCTTGGCGTATCCTGTCACGATGAGGCGCAACTGGCCCACGCCATCGCGTTGGGGGCCGACTTTGTAACCCTGGCGCCGGTACAGCCGACCCGGACCCATCCGGACGTTGCCGCGATGGGCTGGGCCCGGTTCCAGGCCCTGACGGCCGCGGCGACGGTGCCGGTGTATGCCCTTGGTGGCCTGGGGCCGGACGATGTGAGCCAGGCCCGGGAGGCTGGCGGCCAGGGCATCGCCGGTATTGGCTATTGGTGGCGTTGAGCTGCCCTGAGACTCTTCGAACTGAGGTATTACTGTGACTAAACTGACCCACCTGGACGACCAGGGCCAAGCCCGCATGGTCGATGTGACCGACAAACAGGTCACCGAGCGTGAGGCCTGTGCCGAAGCGCTGATCCGCATGGCGCCCGCTACCCTGGCGATGATTGTCGATGGCGAGCACCCCAAGGGCGATGTACTGGCGACCGCACGCATCGCCGGCATCATGGCGGCGAAGAAGACCCACGAACTGATTCCACTGTGTCATGCCCTCAACCTGACCTCGGTCAAAGTGGTGCTGACGCCACAGCCGGAGGTCTCGGCGGTGCATATTGAGGCCCGCTGCAAGCTCGCGGCCCGGACCGGGGTGGAAATGGAGGCGCTGACGGCCGCCAGCGTGGCGGCATTGACCCTCTATGACATGTGTAAGGCGGTAGACCGGGGCATGGTCGTGGAGCAGGTCCGGCTGCTGGAAAAAAAGGGTGGGCGCAGCGGTCACTGGCGCGCCGACGATTGAGGCCGGGCCGGTGAGCCGCTTGACGATGAGCGGTGGCTGCGCGTGAGGCCGCCGTTCTGCTAAAATGCCCGGCTTACCGCATTAACCACGAGGATTTACTGTGGCCGTTCGCTACGTTCAGACCTGCCGGCTTCCCACCCCTTTTGGTGTCTTCGACATGCATGGCTTCGAGGAACCGGACACTGGCAAGGAGCATATTGCCCTGACGTTGGGGGAGCTCGACCGTAGCGAACCAATGCTGGCCCGCACCCATTCCGAATGCCTGACCGGCGACGCCCTCTACAGCATGCGTTGTGACTGCGGCTACCAACTGGAAGAAGCCCTGCGCAGCATCGCCCGGGAAGGTCGGGGCATCCTGCTGTATCTGCGCCAAGAAGGTCGTGGCATCGGGCTGCTGAACAAGATCCGCGCCTATCATCTGCAGGACCAGGGCGCCGACACGGTCGAGGCGAATGAGAAGCTGGGGTTTGCCGCCGACCTGCGGGATTACAGCATGTGCAAGGACATGCTTGACCACCTCGGTATCCGCAGCCTGCGGCTGATGACCAACAACCCCCGCAAGGTTGCCGCGCTGACGTCCTACGGCATCGACATTGCCGAACGGGTTCCCCTCCACGTTGGTCGCAACCCTCACAACGAAGGCTACCTGGCTACCAAGCAGAGTAAGCTGGGACACTGGCTGGAAACCCATCAGGACGACGATCCCGAAGGCTAGTCGGGGTATCGGCGGGGCCGTAGGCCCCGTCGGGAATCTATCTCACCGCCTGCAGGGTCTGGCCCTGGGGCAGGCTGTCGAGGCGCCGTTCGATGGCCTGGCGGATGCCGTCGGCGTCGAGGCCGCATTCGCTGAGCAGCTCGCCGTGTTTGCCGTGATCGACAAAGCGATCCGGCAGGCCCAGTTGCAGCAGGGGCTGAGCCAGGCCCTGTGCCAGCAGGAATTCACCTACCGCACTGCCGGCGCCGCCGGCAATGACGTTCTCCTCCACCGTGACCAGCAGGTCATGGTTCTCCGCCAGTGCCAGCACCAGAGCCTCGTCCAGCGGTTTAACGAAGCGCATGTCCGCCACGGTGGCATCCAGCGCCTCGGCGGCCTGCTCGGCGGCACTCAGGCGGGTGCCGAAATTGAGGATGGCAATGCGCTTGCCTTCCCGCCGCATCCGGCCTTTGCCCAGGGGTAGGGGGGTCAGCGTCTGCTGCATGTCGACGCCGGGGCCGGTGCCCCGGGGGTAGCGCACGGCTGCAGGGCCGTCGTGCATCAGGCCGGTGTGCAACAGCTGGCGGGTTTCGTTCTCGTCCGCCGGCGCCATCACCACCAGGTTGGGAATGCAGCGCAGGTAGCTGAGGTCGAACGCGCCAGCGTGGGTGGGGCCGTCTTCGCCGACCAGGCCTGCCCGGTCGATGGCGAACAGCACGTCCAGATCCTGGATGGCGACATCGTGGATCAGCTGATCGTAGGCCCGTTGCAGGAAGGTGGAGTAGATGGCCACCACCGGCTTGGCGCCGTCACAGGCCAGGCCAGCCGCCAGGGTGACCGAGTGCTGTTCGGCAATGGCAACGTCGAAATAGCGGTCCGGAAAACGCTTGGAGAACGCCAGCAGGTCGGACCCTTCACACATTGCGGGGGTGATGCCAACCACCCGGGCATCCTGTTCCGCCGCGTCGCACAGCCACTGGCCAAAGACGTTGGCGTACTTGGGCCGGGGCGCCGGCTTGTTGGGTTTTTCCACCACCTGGGGTTTGCTGGCCGGTGCCGGTTCGATCTTGTTGATGGCGTGGTAGCCCACCGGATCGGCCTCAGCGGGGGCAAAGCCCTTGCCCTTCTTGGTGACCACATGCAGGAACTGGGGGCCTTCTAGGGCGCGGATGTTCTCCAGGGTGTCCACCAGCAGCGGCAGGTCATGGCCATCAATGGGGCCGATGTAGTTGAAGCCCAGCTCCTCAAACAGGGTGCCGGGGGCAATCATGCCCTTGAAGTGCTCTTCGGTCTTGCGGGCCAGCGCCTTCAGCGGTGTGCCTTCCAGCAGTCGTTTGCTGCTGTCGCGAACCTGATTGTAGGTGCGACTGGCCAGCAGCTTGGCGAAGTAGTTGGACAGGCCGCCAACGTTGTGGGAAATCGACATGTCGTTGTCGTTGAGGATCACCAGCATATTGGCCCGCAGGTGGCCGGCGTGGTTGAGCGCCTCGAACGCCATGCCGGCGGTCATTGCGCCATCGCCGATCACCGCGATGCTGCGGCGTCCGGTGTCCTGCATCCGGGCGGCAATCGCCATGCCTAGGGCGGCACTGATGGAGGTGCTGGAGTGGCCGACGCCAAAGGTGTCGTACTCACTCTCGGCGCGCTTGGGAAAGCCCGCGAGACCACCCTTCTGACGAATCGTGCCCAATTGTTCGCGGCGGCCGGTGAGGATCTTGTGAGGGTAGGCCTGGTGGCCCACGTCCCACACCAGGCGGTCGTCCGGGGTGTTGAACACATAGTGCAGGGCTACCGTCAGCTCCAGCACCCCCAGGCCTGCTCCGAAATGGCCGCCGGTCTGGCCGACCGACCACAGCAGGAAGGCGCGCAGTTCCCGCGCCAGCTCGGGCAACTGGGCAGCGGACAGCTCGCGCAGTTGGTCTGGGGTGTCAATCCGGTCCAGCAGCGGCGTGTTGGGGCGCTGCGGGGGGATTTCCTTGAATGTGTATGTATCCTGCATCCGCTTGGGTCTTTTCCGCGTGGTTCTGCTACCGATGGTAGTGCTATGTGGGGGCGATTGATACCGCCGTATTATACGGGATGGCCGCGCCCTGGATCGATGGTATCGATCAGTGGCTGCGGCTCACCACGAAGTCGGCCATGGCCCTCAGCGGGTCGGCTTCTGTACCGCAGTCTGCCAGAGCGTCCTGGGCCTGGGTCAACAGGTCCCGGAGGTGGGAGCGGGCGCCGTCCACACCCAGCAGGGCGGGGTAAGTGGGCTTGTCCCGGGCAGCGTCTGATCCCTGGGGTTTGCCGATCACCGCGGTGTCGCCCTCGATGTCCAGCAGATCGTCCTGGACTTGAAAGGCCAGCCCCAGGGCGCGGGCATAGCGGCTCAGCGCCGGCAGTCGCTCGCGGGCGTGGTAGCCGGCGGTGAGGGCGCCAATGCGAACGCTGGCTTCGATCAGGGCGCCGGTCTTGTGGCGGTGCATGGTTTCAAGGTCGTCCAGCGACAGTGCCTTGCCGACGGACGCCAGATCGATCGCCTGCCCTCCCACCATGCCGCTCTGGCCGCTGGCCCGGGCCAGTTCCGCCACCATCTTCAGGCGGGTGTCGGCATCGAGCTGCGGGGCATTGGCCAGCCATTCGAACGCGGCGGTCTGCAGGGCATCGCCAGCGAGGATGGCGGTGGCTTCGTCGAAGGCAATGTGGACGGTGGGGCGCCCGCGCCGCAGATCGTCGTCGTCCATCGCCGGCAGGTCATCGTGTACCAGCGAGTAGGCGTGGATTGCTTCAATGGCGCAGGCCGGTACCAGCGCTTCCTCAACGCTGTTCCCCACCACCTGGGCGGCGCCCAGGCATAGCGCCGGACGGATGCGTTTGCCTCCTCCCAGCAGGCTATAGGCCATGGCTTCGCGCAAGCGGGCCGGCGCGGCGCTGGCCTGATCCAGCAGGCGGGTCAGCTCGGCGTCAACGCTATCCTGGCAGGAACCCAGGAACACCAGGGTATGGTCCGTGTTCTGTTCCATTAGGCGTTCTCGTCGGGCTTGAACGGTGTCGACTGGAGGCTGCCGTCTTCCAGCTGGACCAGTTGCTCAATACGCTGTTCTGCGGCTTTCAGGGCCTGTTGGCAGTCCCGGGTGAGCTTGACGCCCTGTTCGAAGGCGCCGAGGGATTGTTCCAGCGACAGTTCCCCCTGTTCCAGGTCTCGGACCAGGCGTTCCAGTTCGTTGAGGGATTTCTCGAAATCGGCAATCGAGGTGGTGCTTGGCTGATCGGCCATGGTGCCGGCTCTCCCATTGCTCAGGCGGTTTTTCGCGGGATTATATCAGAGGTTCCCGCTGCCAGCAGAACTGTCGCCGCTGGTCGGGGTGGCCATCGGGGCGCCAGCTCTGTTCGGTCACCGTCACTTCGCCGTCACGGCGGACAGTAACAATGGTGGTGGCGCGGGTGCCGTAGTGCTCCCCCACGATGAAAGGGGACGACAGAAAGCGCTCGGTAGCCAGGCCAACGCCGGTGTCCGGCAGGGCGTGATCCGGTGCCGGGGTCTGGTCCTGCAATGGTCGGATCAGCCGCTGGTGCAGGCCGGAGGTGTCATCCGCCGGTGCCAGCATCAGGGTGGTCATCACCGCCTGGCGTAATCGCAGCAGCTTGGGCCAGGGGCTCTGGAGCAGGTGGTTGCTGAGACCGTAGCTGGCCCGGTGTAATTGGCGGCCGGGGTGAGCATCGCGGTTGCTGTAGTACCAGCCCTGGTCCAGCCGCCCCCCGGTGCCCAGCACCACTAGGTTGAAGCCGCCGTAGTCGGTGCCGTGCTGTGCCAGGTGGGTGCGGATCGCCTCGGTGCTGGCGAGCGCCTGCAATGGCAGCTCGCCACGGCTCAGCCGGGCTGGCTCCGGCGTGCCCTCCCGAACATTGGTGACCGCCGCCACGCGGCCATCGGCCGTCACTGCCAGCCAAGTGCCGCCGGCCTGCAGGTCGCGACCGGCGAGGACGCCTGGCTCGGGCCACCAGTCCATGGCGGCGGTGGGGCGCTGATGGAACTCGTCCCGGTTGGCTGCCACCACCAGCGGGTAGTCGGGGTGTTGTCCCAGGGCAAAAGCGATCAGGCACATAGGGCGTCCTTTTGTAACGGCCGGCGGGATGCGGAATGTGTTCTCGACAGCGCTTGTGTATCATACCAGCCTTGTTTTTTCAGGCGGGATGATCGACCAATGTCGCTGCTGGTTCTGTTTGCTCTCTATCTCGGCCTGGGCGCCCTGGCCGGCACCCTGGCGGGGCTGTTCGGGATTGGTGGCGGTCTGGTGATCGTGCCGGTGCTGATCTTCAGTTTCGGGCTTCAGGGTGTGACCCCGGATGTGGCCGCGCACCTGGCGGTGGGAACGTCGCTGGCGACCATTGTGTTCACGTCCATCAGTTCGGTGCGTACCCACCACGCCAAGGGAGCGGTTCGCTGGGATCTGTTCCGACCGATGACGGTGGGCATCGTACTGGGGGCGGTGCTCGGTGCCTGGACCGCTTCACTATTGTCCGGTGCGGCCTTGGAACTGATCATCGGGATCTTTGTCATCCTGGTGGCGCTGAAAATGTTGCTGGAGGTAAACCCCAGTCCCAGTCGTGATGTGCCGGGTGGTACGGGGCTGGGGGCTGCCGGCGCCGGCATTGGCTGGGCCTCGGCGATCTTCGGTATTGGCGGCGGAACCCTGACGGTACCATTTCTGAGCTGGTGCAATGTGCGTATGCAGCAGGCGGTGGCCACCTCGGCGGCCTGCGGTCTGCCGATTGCGGTTGCCGGTGCGCTCACCAATCTGGCGACCGGCTGGTCCCAGCCCCAGTTGCCTGAGTACAGCGTGGGCTATGTCTATCTGCCGGCACTGCTTGGCATTGTGTTGACCAGCGTGTTGTTCGCCCGGGTTGGCGCCAATCTGGCCCACCGGCTGGATGCCCGCCTGCTGAAGCGGATCTTCGCGCTGCTGCTGATCGTGGTGGGCGTGCGCTTCCTGTTTCACTGAGACCTGATCACCGGCCGGCTGTCGTCTGGCCTGACCCATTTATCTGCTGACAATTGAGGTAATCGATGCTTCGTCATCCCCAGTTTGATCCGGTCGCCATCTCTGTGGGGCCCCTGAAAGTGCACTGGTATGGTTTGACCTATCTGGTGGGCTTCCTGGTGGGCTGGTGGCTGGGGCGGCTGCGTACCCGTAAGCCCTGGTCTCCCCTCAATGAGGAGCAGATGGGGGATCTGCTGTTCTACATCGCCCTGGGGGTGATTCTCGGCGGCCGGTTCGGCTATGTGGTGTTCTACAACTTTGACCAGTTCCTGGCCGATCCGCTGTGGCTGTTCCGAGTCTGGGAAGGCGGCATGGCATTCCACGGTGGCCTGTTGGGGGTCATGGTGGCCATGTGGTGGTATGCCCGCAAGATTGGACGCACCTTCTTTGAGCTGGCGGACTTCGTGGCGCCGCTGGTGCCGGTGGGTCTGGGGGCCGGCCGCATCGGCAACTTCATCAATGGTGAGTTGTGGGGCCGCCCCACGGATGTGCCCTGGGGCATGGTCTTTCCCCAGGCGCCAGACCTGCTGGCGCGGCATCCTTCCCAGCTTTACCAGTTTGCGCTGGAAGGAGTGGCGTTGTTCATCGCGCTGTGGTGGTTCTCTTCCCGTAAACGGCCGACGATGGCGGTGTCTGGCCTGTTCCTGGTGCTGTACGGCTGTTTCCGGATTCTGGTGGAGTTTGTGCGCCAGCCGGATGCCCAGCTCGGTTATCTTGCGTTTGACTGGTTGACCATGGGGCAGTTGCTGTCGCTGCCGATGATTCTGGCCGGCCTGGGCCTGATTGTATTTGCCTATCGGAGAAACACCTGATGAAAGCCTATCTCGAACTGATGCAGGACGTGGTCGACAATGGAACCGACCGGGGCGACCGCACCGGCGTTGGCACCCGCTCGGTGTTCGGCCGCCAGATCCGCTTTGATCTTGCCGAGGGCTTTCCGCTGGTCACCACCAAGAAGGTCCATCTGCGCAGCATCATCTACGAGTTGCTGTGGTTCCTTAACGGCTCGACGGACAACACCTGGCTGAAAGAGCGGAAGGTCTCGATCTGGAACGAGTGGGCGCTGGAGAATGGCGACCTGGGACCGATTTACGGCAAGCAGTGGCGTAGCTGGCAGTGCCCCAATGGCGAGGTGGTGGACCAGATCAGTGATGTTATCGAGCAGATTCGCAGCAAGCCCAATTCCCGTCGGCTGATTGTGTCGGCCTGGAACCCGGCGGAGCTGCCGGATGAAACCATCGCCCCTCAGACCAACGTTGAGCAGGGGCGGATGGCGCTGGCGCCATGCCATTGCCTGTTCCAGTTTTATGTGGCGGACGGTCGTCTGTCGTGCCAGCTATACCAGCGCAGCGCCGACCTGTTTCTGGGCGTGCCCTTCAACATCGCCTCCTACAGCCTGCTGACTCACATGATTGCGCAGCAGTGTGATCTGGAGGTGGGGGAGTTTGTTCACACCTTCGGTGACTGTCACCTGTACCAGAACCATCTCACCGACGACATCGTGTTCGAACAGCTGGGACGGGAACCCCGGGCTTTGCCGAAGCTGGTGATCCGCCGGCGGCCGGACAGCATTTTTGACTATCAGCTGGATGACTTCGAGTTCGAGGGTTACGAACCCTGGCCGCTGATCCGTGCTCCGATTGCCATTTAGTGGTGTAACTGAAAGAACCGAGAGATTGATATGAGAACTGCCCTGATCGTCGCCATGGCCCGCAACCGGGTGATCGGCCGCAACAACGCCTTGCCCTGGTACCTGCCGGGTGATCTGCGTTACTTCAAGCAGGCCACCATGGGCAAGCCGATCATCATGGGACGCAAGACCTGGGAATCCATTGGGCGGCCCTTGCCGGGACGGCTGAATGTGGTGATTTCCCGGAATCCGCAGTGGTCCGCGCCGGAAGGCATTCCCACCGTGCGCTCACTGGCCGAGGCGCTGGTCAAGGCCGAAGCCCAGGCGGAGCTGGAGGGGGGTGACGAGGTGATGGTGATTGGCGGCGGCCAGATCTACGCCGAGGCGTTGCCGCAAGTGGATCGGATGTACATCACCCAGGTGCACGCGGACGTGGAAGGTGATGCCTGGTTCCCGGAAGTGGACTGGGATCAGTGGGAGGAAATCGGACGGGAGGATTTCTCCGCGTCCGATAACAACCCTTACGACTACAGCTTCGTGGTGTATCAGCGCCTGCGGTCGGACTGACGACCGCCGTTGCTACCACCGCCACTCTTGCCTTTGTAGCCGTCGGGGCGACCACGACCCTTCGGCCCTTTCTTGAAGCCAGGCTTCTGACCCGGACGCGGACCACGGCGCTTGTCGTGGGGGCGACCGCCTCCACCCTGTTTGCGGCGCGGTGCCGCAGAGGGAATCGGCAGATCCGCCGGTTGCTCCAGTGGCAGCAAGCCGGGCTGACCCGCCTCCATGCCGCAGGCCAGTGCCGCGGCGAGCATGGCAATGTCCATGTCATTCCGCTCGGCGATGTCATCCAGCAGCGCCATGGCCTTGGCCAGTTTGGGGTCTTCCACAAAACCCAGCAGCTGGCTTTCAAACTGCTGTTCCCGCAGCTTCAGCAGATCCGCCGGTGACGGCAGCTGGTAGGCCTCCATCGGTGAGTTGGTGGCGCGCTCCAGGGTGCGCAACCAGCTGCGTTCCCGTGGGGTGACCAGCAGGATGGCCTTGCCGCTGCGACCGGCGCGACCGGTACGGCCTACCCGATGGATGTACGCTTCGCTGTCGTAAGGCACGTCGTAGTTGATGACGTGGGTGATGCGGGGGACATCCAGGCCGCGGGCGGCGACGTCGGTGGCAATGACGATGTCTTTCTTGCCCCGTTTCAGGTCTTCGACCGTCTGCTCGCGCTGGCGCTGGTTGAGATCGCCGTTCAGGGGCGCAACCGCATGGCCGCGGGCGGACAGCTTGTCGGCCAGCAGCGCGGTTTCGGCCTTGGTGCGCACGAAGATGATGGCGGCGTCGAACGGTTCCACTTCCAGGATGCGGGTGAGGGCATCAAGCTTGCGTTCGGCGTAGACCGGCAGCATGAACTGGGAGATCCGCTCGACGGTGCGGGTCTGGCTCTCGATCTTAACTTCCTGGGCGTCGCTGAGGTAGGTCTGTGCAACCTTGCGAATCTGCGGCGGCATGGTGGCGGAGAACAGCGCCCGCTGGCAGTCCGCCGGGGTGGCGGCCAGGATGGCTTCAACATCGTCGATGAAGCCCATTCGCAGCATCTCGTCGGCTTCATCCAGCACCAGTGCCTTGATGCGATCAAGCTTGAGGGTGCCGCGACGCAGGTGGTCCAGGGTCCGACCCGGGGTGCCAACAATTACCTGGGCGCCACGCTTGAGGGCCTTGAGCTGGGGATAGAAATCCTGCCCGCCGTAGATCGGCAGAACATGGAAATCGCGGAACCGGCTGGCGTAGCTGTTGAACGCTTCGGCAACCTGAATGGCCAGCTCCCGGGTTGGCGTCAGCACCAGGATTTGGGGGTGATTGCTGGAGGCGTCGATACGGCTCAGCAGCGGCAGTGCGAAGGCTGCGGTCTTGCCGGTACCGGTCTGGGCGATGCCCAGCAGGTGTTTGCCGCCCAGCAGGATCGGAATGGACTGGGCCTGGATGGGCGACGGGGTTTCGTAGCCAATGGCCGTGACGGCCTCGAGAACGGCCGCATCAAGGCCAAGCTCGGCAAAGGATTCTGTAGACATCAAATTACTCGGAAGTGGAGGGGGCGCCGCAGGGTGGGCGCACGCATCGATTTCATTATAGCGGTTTTGGCCGCTTTTATATATGAATGACCCCTTGGTAACCATAGGTAGATGCCGGGGCCGGCTTGCCCTGGGCGGTGCGGTCGGTCATTCTGGCCGGCCCTTCAGTGGCCGTAGGCCCTTGGTGTTGGGGCCAAATCAGTGTTAGAGGCGGAGGTCGTGAATCCCGACCCCAACGTAGTACTTGCTGATCCTAATGTAGTTCATATTGATCCTAGCGTAGTACAGGTTGACCCTAACTTAGTTCAGGTTGAAGAGGAGTGTGTAATGCAATTTGATGAACTGCTTACGGCGGCGGGTTCCGGGGAGCTGGTGTTTCCTGCCAGCTGGGCCCAGGGGCGGGCAACCTTCGGAGGTCTGGTGGCTGCGGTGGTGGCCCGACAGATGCAGCAGGCGGTTACCGGGGACCGCGCCATGCGAGCCCTGCAGATCTCCTTTGTGGGTCCGGTGGCGGCGGATGAGCCGGTACAGATCGAAGTTGAGGTCCTGCGAGAAGGCAAGGCAGTGAGTCAGGTGCAGGGGCGGATGTTGCAACAGGGTGAGGTGCGGTTGGCCATGTTGGGCAGCTTCGGTGGCTCACGGGCGTCCGCTGTTGCCGTTGCGGGCGATCGCGCACCCGAGGTGGCGTCCCCTGACGGCCTGAAGGCACTGCCGCACCTGCCGGGCATTACTCCGGATTTCATTCAGCATTTGGACATGCGCTGGAGCTTTGGCGGCTTGCCTTTCTCCGGTAGCGACAGCCGGGAGATGGGCGGCTGGATGCGTTTCCGGGAGCAGCCCGAGGCGCTGACCGATGCTCACCTGGTGGCGCTGGTGGATGCCTGGCCGCCGGCGCTGTTGCCACATCTGAAGCAGCCGGCACCAGCCAGCTCCCTGAGCTGGACTCTGGAGTTCGTTTACCCGCGGCCGACGCTGGCACCGGACGACTGGCTGCTGTACCGCGCCAGCATCGATCAGGCGGCGGCCGGGTACGGTCACACCCAGGCGCAGATCTGGAGTGCGTCGGGCGAGTTGGTGGCGTTGAGTCGCCAGACGGTTACGGTGTTTGGCTAAGGCCGGTCGGCCCGAAGAGAGTGGCCGCCGGTATCAGGCGGCCAGTTCCGGTCGACAGGCATCGTTGATGATGCGGGCGAACGCCTCCGGGGCATCCTCCTGCAGAAAGTGGCCGCCGCGCAGGGTGATGTGGGGCTGGCCATGGGCACCGGGGATACGGCGCTGCATGTAGCGATCGTTGCCCCGGCTGATCGGGTCGCCGTTGCTGAAGCAGGTGATGAACGGCTTGTGCCAGCGTTCCAGCTGTTTCCAGGCGGCCTGATTGGCGGCCACCGCCGGGTCGTTGGGGGACGATGGAATCAGTTTGGCGAACGCCCGCGCGCCGGCCTTGAACTCGCTGCTGGGGAACGGCGCCTCGTAGGCGGCCAGCTCCTGGGCGCTGAGGGTACGGCCAGTGCCGAGCTGCACCATGCGACTGATCGGGAACCAGGGGCTGTAGGTGGCAAACGCTTTCCACAGTGAATACGACGCCGCTGGCCGCTGCTCGCCGGTGGGTAGCATGCCGTTGCCAATAATGATGCGTTCAAAGCGGTGGGGCTGCTCAGCCACCAAGCGCAGACCCAAGAGTGACCCCCAGTTCTGACATACCAGTGTCATGTTGTCGAGGTTCAATGCATCCAGCCATTGGTTCAGCCATTGCATGTGTCGCTCGTAGCTGTAGTCAGACAGGTTGGAGGGTTTGTCGGACTTGCCGAATCCGATCAGGTCTGGGGCCAGTACCCGGTGGCCCGCGGCCGCCACAGGGGGGATCATGTGGCGGTAGATGTAGGACCAAGAAGGCTCACCGTGCAGCATGACAACCGGCGCCGCGTCACGGGGGCCCTGATCCACGTAGTGCATCCTCAGACCCGGTTCAACTTCGAGGTAGTTGGGTGTGAACGGGTAGTCCGGAAGGCCGGTAAAGCGGGCCTCGTCGGTTCTCAGAATACGCATGCCATCGACTGTCCTGACTGAGTGGTTGCGTGACCGGACACTCCGGCCAGATATCAATCAGGATATAGCAGCTGAGAACGCTTAGTGTTTGGTTTGCGTAACAGTGCGTTGGCCGTTTGATTCAAGATGCGATTTGCAGCAAAACGTCTGGATTTTCCAGCTTGGACAGGGCTGAATCGCAGCAATTGACGGCACCGCAATCGTCGGCCGAACACAGGGCGATGGTGTTGCAGGGAATCTGGTAACGGTCATCGCCGTCGTTGGCAAAGATCCGTGCGCGGGACAGTGTTGAATGGCAATGGCCGCACTGCAGGGTGGGAACAGCGTTCCCCTCGACCAGAATGGCCTCGAAATACTCTTGTCTATCCATTGTTTTCCTCCTCTGGATTGTCCACATTACTCGCGCAATGTGACAATTTTCCTTCTATTACTGATTCTAATAAGTACCGCTCTCCCTTATACCACGGGGGTGATGGTTTCGGATTACATCTCAGTCATCCTGGCCTGGCACGGGGCGCCGGTTGGAGCGCTTGTCGTCCCAGTCCAGTTCCTTGGGGTCATACCACCCCAGGCCATCCAGCACCTTGTCGCGGGTGCCGGCGGACAGCGTTGGCCACAGCGCCTGAAAGTCCTCCAGGCCCAACTCCCGCTGCCGGCTCTGCTTGCTCTGCAGGCGCCGGACAATGCGGGGCAGGTGCAGGGCGTCGCCCAGCTGGCCCGGTACCAGAACATCCTGCCCCAGGACCTTGCGGCGATGGCGGCGGGCGGCCAGCACCTGGTTCAGGGCCAGGGCCGCCTCAAGCGCTGTGTCGATGTTGAAATCCGTGGCTTCCAACGAAGGAACCCCTTTCTGACTCGGTCATCGGGAACCGGCGCGCAGCAAATCGGACAGGTCATTATCCGAAACGTTCACGACCTGATGTTCCCGGGCAACAACCTTTCACTATAACCCCAATGGCGGTGTTGTTGCCAAGTCGCCGTCCTGGCGCTGGTGCCTTTGGTGTTTGATCCGTTACTCTGTCCGCCGGCTCCGCCACGGATAACCTTGAGGAACTGCGAATGTACGAAAAACTGGAAACACGGACTTTTCTGGCCTTGCTGGTTGGGGTGTCGCTTGCCTTCGTGTTGCTGATGAAGCCCTTCTTTGGCCCGATCTTCTGGGCGGTGGCGATTGCACTGATCTTCCACCCGGTACAGCAGTGGTTGCTGCGACGGATTGGAGACCGGCCCAACACTGTGGCGTTGCTAACCCTCACCCTGTGTATGGTGATTGTGGTGATTCCGGTGATTGTGCTGATCACCTCGCTGGTGGCGGAAGGGGTATCGCTGTACCAGCAGATCCAGGACGGCGAGCTGCGACCGGGGGAGTACATCGACAAGGTGACCCAGTCATTTCCGGCCATTCAGTCTCTGTTGAACCAGTTTGATATCGATCTCAGTGGTCTGCGGGAGCGGGCCGTCAATGCATTCGTTGGCGGCAGTCAGTTCCTCGCCAAGCAGGCCCTGGGGGTAGGGCAGAACACCTTCCAGTTCTTCCTCAGTCTGGCACTGATGGTGTACCTCGCGTTCTTCCTGCTGCGGGATGGTCACAAGCTGGTGGAGCTGTTGATCAAGGCGCTGCCGCTGGGGGATGCCCGCGAGCGGCTGCTGTTCGCCAAGTTCGCCGAAGTGACCCGGGCCACGGTCAAGGGCAACCTGTTGATCGCCATCATTCAGGGTGCCCTGGGGGGCTTTATTTTCTGGGTGCTCGGCATCAAGGGCGCGCTGCTGTGGGGGGTGGTGATGGCCATCGTCTCACTGCTGCCAGCAGTTGGGGCGGCCATTGTCTGGGTGCCGGCCGCGGTGTATCTGTTTGCGGTTGGCGACTGGGTGCAGGCCACGGTGCTGACGGCGTTTGGGGTGGTGGTGATTGGCCTGGCGGACAACATCCTGCGGCCGATCTTTGTTGGGCGTGACACCAAGCTGCCGGACTACATCGTGTTGCTGTCGACCCTTGGCGGGATTGTGATGTTCGGCATCAATGGCTTTGTCATGGGGCCGCTGGTGGCGGCGCTGTTCATGGCGTTCTGGGGTATCTTCATTCGCGAGTTCGGTGAGCATGACACCACCCTGGGGCTGGGGCCGAGGGACTTGCCTGACGACGACTCGTCGGCGACCTGACGGACACAGATCTGTCGACAGGCGGTCGCTCTGACTCTGTGATATGGTGATTGCGGGCGTCGTGTTCTTATGCCGTGCTCGCGGCCCCAACAATAATAAGGATGATATCCAGGAGACAGGCATGCACTCGTTGAAAGACCTCCGTTCCCTTATCGCCACATCCGTGCTCGCCGCCGGCACCGC
Source organism: Marinobacter sp. CA1 (assembly GCF_020546665.1). NCBI lineage: Bacteria > Pseudomonadati > Pseudomonadota > Gammaproteobacteria > Pseudomonadales > Marinobacteraceae > Marinobacter > Marinobacter sp. CA1. The sequence continues at coordinate 3,643,903 of NZ_CP071785.1, read as the reverse complement.
CATGGTGTCGCTGCCCGCGACGGCCGCCAACGATGTGGTCGCCCTCAAGAATGCCCTCTACGGCGCCGGTTACGACATCCGAAATGTCAGCGCCTCCATGGACAACAGTACCCGCGCCGCACTGCGGGCTTTTCAGCGTGATCAGGCCGGGCTTCAGGTCAGCGGCGAGCTGGATGAGCCCACCAAGAAGGCTCTGGGCATGGTGGAAGTGAAACTGGCCGCTGCACCCCGTGCCGAAGACGAGCCAGTTACTGCGAGCGCTGCGGCTGAGCTCGAGCCGGAAGACGCGGTGGTGGAAGACGATGTGATCGAGGAAGACGAGGACGGCGGCTGGTCGTTCTTCTGAGTCTCGGTGACTCTGTGTCTCGGCCTGCAGTCCCCGGTGACAGCAGGTCGACGCCACGTTCTGGCGCCGACCTGCCTGATGGCGTGCTGGGGGATCAGTCGAGCTTGCTGAGATCCCGCACTGCGCCTTTGTCGGCACTGGTGGCCAGCAGGGCGTAAGCCTTGAGCGCCGCCGATACCTTGCGGGCGCGGGGCTGGGCCGGCTTCCAGCCTTGCTGGTCGCGCTCAGCACGGCGACGATCCAGCTCGTCCTTGTCGAGCTGCACATTGATGCTGCGGTTGGGGATGTCGATCACGATGGTGTCACCGTTCTCGATCAGCCCGATCGCACCGCCTGCCGCGGCTTCCGGTGAGGCATGCCCGATGGACAGCCCGGAGGTGCCGCCGGAGAAACGGCCGTCGGTCAGCAGCGCGCAGTTTTTGCCCAGCCCCTTGGATTTGAGGTAGCTGGTGGGGTAGAGCATTTCCTGCATGCCCGGCCCGCCTTTGGGGCCTTCGTAGCGAATAATCACCACCTCGCCGGCCTGGACCTCATCCTCAAGAATGCCGTGAACCGCGGCGTCCTGGCTTTCATAGACCCGTGCCTGTCCCTCGAAGACGTAGATGCTCTCATCCACACCTGCGGTTTTCACCACGCAGCCGTCTTCGGCAATGTTGCCGTACAGCACCGCGAGACCGCCCTCGGTGGAGTAGGCATTCTCCAGCGACCGGATGCAGCCGTTGGCGCGGTCGCCGTCCAGCGACGGCCAGCGGGTGCTCTGGCTGAAGGCCTGCTGGGTGGGGATGCCAGCTGGCCCGGCTTTGTACATTTCCACCACCGCCTCGGAGGGCTGGCGCATGATGTCCCAGGCGTCCAAGGCATCGCCCAGGGTTTTACTGTGCACGGTTGGCAGGCTGGTGTTGAGCAATCCGGCCCGGTCCAGTTCACCCAGGATGCCCATGATGCCGCCGGCCCGGTGGACGTCTTCCATATGGTACTTGGGTGAGTTGGGGGCGACCTTGCACAGCTGAGGCACCTTGCGGGACAGCTGGTCAATGTGGCTCAGGTCGAAGCCGACGCCGGCTTCCTGGGCTGCCGCCAGCAGGTGCAGGATGGTGTTGGTAGAGCCGCCCATGGCAATGTCCAGCACCATGGCGTTCTCGAACGCCGCCATGGAGGCGATGCTCAGCGGCAGTACGCTGGCGTCGTCCTCTTCGTAGTAGCGCTTGGCGTTGGCGACGATCTGGCGACCGGCCTGCAGGAACAGCTGCTCGCGGTCGGCGTGGGTTGCCAGCAATGAGCCGTTGCCCGGCAGCGACAGGCCGATGGCCTCGGTCAGGCAGTTCATGGAGTTGGCAGTGAACATGCCGGAGCAGGAGCCGCAGGTGGGGCAGGCGCTACGCTCATATTCTTCCACCTGCTCGTCGCTGGCGTTGGGATCTGCGGCAATCACCATGGCGTCCACCAGATCGAGCTTGTGCTCGGAAAGCTTGGTCTTGCCCGCTTCCATTGGTCCGCCGGAAACAAAAACGGTGGGAATGTTCAGGCGCATGGCGGCCAACAGCATTCCCGGGGTGATCTTGTCGCAGTTGGAAATGCACACCAGGGCGTCCGCGCAGTGGGCATTGACCATGTATTCCACCGAGTCGGCAATGATCTCCCGCGAAGGCAGCGAGTACAGCATGCCGTCGTGACCCATGGCGATGCCGTCATCCACTGCAATGGTGTTGAATTCTTTCGCCACACCGCCGGCTTCTTCAATCTCCCGGGCGACTAGTTGGCCGAGATCTTTCAGGTGGACGTGGCCGGGCACAAACTGGGTGAAGGAGTTGGCGATTGCGATGATCGGTTTGCCAAAATCTTCGTTCTTCATGCCGGTGGCACGCCAGAGCGCGCGGGCGCCAGCCATATTGCGGCCGGCGGTGGAAGTCTTTGAGCGGTACTGTGGCATCGGGATGGATCTCTCGTCATCGGTGAGTTACGCAGCCCCCGGTGTCAGCGTCACTTCGTCGGTTCTGCGCGTCGAGTAAAAGACGGCCCGGGGTAACCTCAGAGCATACCAGATTCCCCTATTAGTGTTGCTAGGGCAATAAAGGCTTAAGGCGCCTCTGATTAACTCCGGACCATCTCTGACCGAAATCTTCGGCGGCTGCAGGTCAACAGAAAAGTCAATGCCGTGGTTGTTTTGTACTGGTGATATTACAATGGTTAACATTGTGTTGCCGCGTTTCCCTCTGGATAGGGAACATCATGGCCGTTCTGCGGTCTGGCTCTGTCGGATCACCACCATCCGTCCCTCAGAACTCATGTTGAAGGAGAGTGCTTATGTCTGGCCAGGAAACCGCGCCAGCTCGTCGTCTCAAGCAGTTTCAGCCGTTGAACCGGTTGACCGACGATCAGTTGGTCCTGCTGGCCAGCCGTGCCGAACATCGCAAGCTGGCTCCTGGTCAGAAGGTCATGGAGCGGGGCGCCCGGGACGGACTGGACTTCTTCCTGCTGGCGGGGTCGGTGGAGCTGGAGTCGATAGACGGTCGCCGCTCCCGTATCCAGGCGGGCAGTGACCAGGCGGTTAATGCCGTTGCCCGCCTGCAGCCTCGAATGTACGACGTGCTTGCCACCCAGCCCTGCGAATTCCTGGTGGTGGAGCAGGATGTGCTGAACCAGATGCTGCGAACCGCGCCGGTGAATCAGGTGGATATGGACAGCAGCACTGACGAGGGCGGAGAACCGGACGAAGAACATCAACTGATGATGGAGTTCTACGCCGATCTGCGTTCCAACCAGTTGACTCTGCCGAGTGTACCCGATGTGGCCTGGAAAGTGCGTCGCATGGCGGATCGGGAAGACTCCACCGCCGACCAGATTGCCAGCGCCATCACCGCCGACCCGTCGATGGCGGCGAAGCTGGTGCGGGCCTGCAACAGTCCGCTCTACCGGGGTTTCAATGACGTTCGCAACGTTCGTGAGGCGGTGGTGCGGCTGGGCACCAACACCACCCGGCAACTGGTGACCGTGTTCGCGTTACGGGAAGTGTTCCAGAGTCGCCAGCCGTTACTGCAAAAAACCATGGAAGATTTGTGGAAACGGTCCCGGGAAGTGGCGGCGCTGTCCTGGGTACTGGCGGACAGTGTCACCCGGATCAACCCGGAAGAGGCCTTGCTGGCGGGGCTACTGCACGACATTGGTGTGGTGCCGGTGGTGGTTCATGCCGAACGCCACGTCAACCTGTTTGCCGATGAGGTCAATCTCAAGCGGGCGATCGGTGAATTGCGCGGTGACGTTGGTGCTGCGGTGCTGGAGAACTGGAACTTCCCGGCCAGCTTCGTGGAAGCCGCCCGCTACGCCGACGACTGGGAGTACGAGTGCCGAGAGGCCGCACCGCAATTGGTGGACGTGGTCATCGTTGCCCGCCTGCACGCCTTGATTGGCGCCAACCAGAGCGCTAACCTGCCCCGGTTTGAACAGGTGCCGGCCTACCGCCGCCTGGGTGAGCTGGAACTGAATGTGTCCCGCAGCCTCAAGCTGCTGACGGAGGCCCGGGCCCGGATCGACGAGGTCCAGCAACTGTTGTCGATTCACTAGCCTGGAGCTGCAATCGCCGTGACCCTGTCAACCCAGCACGTACCGCTGTTTCCCCTCAACTCCGTTATCCTGCCCCAGGGGCGGATACCGCTGCAGCTGTTTGAACCGCGATACATCGATATGCTGACCCGCTGCCTGAAGGAAGAGCGGGGCTTCGTGGTGGTGCTGCTGCGGGAAGGCGGGGAAGCTTCGCTCCAGGCGTCGTTCTATGACATTGGTACCTATGTCCGCATTGTGGATTTCCGTCAGCTGGAAAATGGCCTGCTGGGCATCACGGTGGAAGGCGACCGCAAGGTGGTGGTTGAGCACAGCTGGCAGGCGCCTGACGGTCTTCACCTTGGCAACCTGACACCGCTGGATGACGAGCCCGAGGTGGCGGTTCCAGATGAATTTGGCGAGCTGCCGCTGGTACTGAAGGCGCTGTGCCGGCATCCGGTGGTCCGGGAACTGGAGATGGCTGTGGACTATGCCGATGCCCGCATGGTGGGGTGGCGGTTGACCGAGCTGCTGCCAATTCATAAGGACGAAAAACAGCGGTTGCTGGAGCTGCACGATCCGGTCGAGCGGCTGGCGCAACTGGCCGAACTGGTCGACGAGCTGGACTGAAACGCCGCTGTTTAACTCACCGCCGCGCGCCGTGCTACCGCAGCTGGTAGGCCGCCATGGCAGTATCCCAGGTAATCGCCAGATAGCCGGTTACCCACCCCGTCAAGATCAGCAGCGCCAGGCCCAGTACCACATCCATTCCCAGCGGCACCTGATCATAGCGGCTGTAACTGGCACGCACGAAACCGCAGATTGACAGCCCCAGCAGCAGCCCACCCACCACATCGGTAAACCAGTGCACCCCGAGGTAAAGCCGTGACAGGGCGATCAGCACCATCGGCACACTGAACACCAGATAGATCCGCCAGCGTCGGCGGGCCCCGAACTCTCTGGCGACAAAGCTGGCCAGCAGCCCCAGGGTAACGGTGATGCCGGTGGTATGGCCGCTGGGGAAGGCGCCCGAGCCGGGCGGCTGGGCGACCAGCTCGGGCCGGGGGATGGCAAAACCCGCTTTCATGGCGGCAACCAGGATGGTGGTGGCGACACAGGCCAGGAAGGCATGGGCGGCGGCGGCGTAGTAACCGCGAAAGCCAAGGGCCAGGGCCGCCATCAGTGCCAGTGCCAGCAGCACCGGCGGGTCGCCGATCCGGGTCAGCAGCACCATGGCCGGGTCCAGCCAGGGGTGGCGCAGGATGCTGAAGAAGCCGGCGGTCCAGTGATTGAGCGCATCCAGTTGACTGGTTGCCGATACCAGCAGCGACCAGATCAGAAACAGCGCACCGCAGCCTAGGGCGAGCATCACCGATGGCAGCGGAAACTCCCCGCCGGAGGCCGGCCGCTCACTGCTGAGCCCGCGCCAGAACCGGTGGGTGCTGTTGTAGCGGGCCATCAGGGTCGCCAGTTGCTGGTACAGCCGGCTGTCGCTGTTGAGCCCCAGCTGGAACCGGAACAGCATCAGGTAGATCGCCATCAGTACCAGCAGGCTGCCGCCGAGTACCGGGTAGAAATGCGGCGGCAGGTCGAGGTGCTGGCCGAGAGCGCTGCCCACCAGGTAACCCGGGAGAATGTAGGCCGGCGCCCAACCGATTGCTGACAGGATGTTGAAGGCAAGGAATCGGCGGGACGGCATCATCAATGCCCCGGCTACCAGCGGAATGACCGGACGGATGGGGCCGACGAAGCGGCCGATGACCACGCTCTTGCCGCCGTGGAGATGGAAGAACCGTTCCCCCCGGTCGAGCAGGGCGGGGTAGCGGCGAAACGGCCAGACCCGGTCCAGCCCGCCCTGGAAGCGCCGTCCCAGCCAGAAACTGATGCCATCACCAGCGACAGCGCCGAGCCCCGCCCAGGCCAGCGCCTGCCACAAGGGCATGCCGGTCTGCCCCGCGAGGGCGGCAATGGCGAACAGGATGGCGACCCCAGGTACCACGATCCCTGCAATCGCCAGGGACTCCAGGAAAGCCACCAGTGCCAGGGCCAGCGCCAGCCAGCCAGGGTGGGCCGCCAGCCAGTCGAGCAGGGGTTGAAGGCTGTCGCCGGTCATGCGCTGGGCGGCTCTCCGACACTGTACCAGATCGAATCATGACCCCGTCGGCGAGCCTCTGAAAGCGCATGGCAGGCCCGTTTGCGAAGGGCGTCGGCGAGGTTGTCGGTGTCAATCCGGGTGGTGCAGCCGAGGGAGAAGGTGGTGCTGCCCACCACCGGCCACTCCCGTTCGGCGATGGAGCGTCGGACCCGCTCGGCGATCACGCGAACGCCTTCCTCGGGGGTAAACGGCAGGATCAGGAAAAACTCGCCCTGGCCCAGGGTGTACAGGGTGTCGCCCGCCCGGATGACACCAAACAGGTGCTGGGTCACCTCACGATAGAACACTGCCAGACCGGCTTCGCCGTGGAGGTCCCGGTTCTGGTCCAGGTAATCCATGCCCAGGGCAATCACCGACAGCGGGTGGCCGGTGAAGTTGCTGCGGCTGATTTCCTTCTGCAGAGTCTCGTCCAGAAAGCGGGCGTTGTGGGCACCGGTGACCGGGTCGGTAATGGCCAGGTCCTCGGCTGACTGGGCCATATGGTCGTAATGCCAGATGTACAGTGCGCCGGCGCTGATTAGGATGATGGCGGCGAAGCCAACCAGCACAGCGTCCGACAGGCTTTGGTGGATCAGCAGGAACAGGGTCAGCAGGGTCGCCGTCAGCAGCGACAGGATCAGGCCGTGGCGCAACGGCAGGATCAACAGGTTGAGCACCAGCAGAGGCAGACACCAGTGGCTGATATCGGCGTGGTCCAGGGTGAACAGGGCGGCCACGACAATTCCGTTGAGGGCCGCCAGAATGAAACCGTGGCCGGGGGCCCTTAGCTGCTGGCGCCGGGCCAGGACGGTGTAGGCTATGCCCGCCAGGGTGAGCAGGGCCAGGCCGCTGGCAAGATAGAACAGCGGGTAGAAGCCGTAGCGCAGGTTCTGCATCGCCAGCACAGCAATGAACAGGGTGGTCAGGCCGTAGCCCGCCAGGTGGGTGTAGGTGCGAAGGCGGGTTTCGGTCACGGTGTGACTCCCTTGGCCGGTGTTGCCTGGGACTCAGACCAGGTGCTGTAGGACTGGACGCGGTTGCCGCCCTGCTGCTGCGCCCGGCGCAGGGCATTGCCCACCGACAGTTGCAGGCTGTCAGCGTCATCGCCAATGTTGAGCCCGGCAATCCCGGCACTGGCGGTGAGCTTGAGGCCATGGGAGCCCAGCAGGGTGCCCAGTCCCTTGCGGATCTGTTCAGCACGCTGGGCGGCATCGGCGGTGGCGATGCCTGGCAGGATCACCAGGAACTGCAGGTCGGCAACGCGGTAGTAGCTGTCAAAGTCCCGCAGTTGCGAATGCAGAAAGCGTCCGATTCGCGGCAGCACCGAGCGGATGTCTTCGTCGGCATCGCTGTCGCTGAGGTGGCTATCCAGGCCAATCAGCACCACCGACATGTCGGTGCCTTCACGCTCGCTGCGCTGGATTTCCTTGTGCAGGTCGGCGGACAGGTATTCCCGGCTGGCGGCCTGGGTGAGTTCGTCGGTGCGGCGCAGTGGTGCCAGTTGTCGGGCCTTGTACTCACGCAGGTATACCAGCAGGCCGGACAGGGCCAGGGTCAGCAGCAGCGAACTGATGAACTGGTGTCGAACCGGATCGCCCACGGCGACCTGGTTGGCGACCATCACCGCACCCACGCAGAACAGGCTCAGCAGCGAGGCCCAGCTCAGCGGCAGCAGACCGAATGCGATCAGTGGCAGGGCATACAGCCAATGGCCAATGGTCCAGGGTGTTTGCCACAGGCTGCCGCAGAGCAGCAGGGTGAGGGCGATCAGTAACCCCCGGGTCAGCGACTGCCAGGGCTGGCGTGGCCGGTCCGGGCCAAAGGCCGGAGTGGTCCAGATCAGTGCCGCTGCCAGCAGTGCCGCCACGCCGGCCACCCAGAGGCTGGTCGCCAGGGCATACAGCGCCAGTATCATCAGGGCGCCGCAGCCTATGCGGGCAAATCGCCTCAGCAGAAATAAGTCGGCCATCTGGCCCATGATGTCGATCCTTTCGTCGGCGTCTGTGGCGTTATCATAAACGTTTGCGAGCCCCTGAATAAATCCGAATCGCCGGGGATTGGCGGTGTGTCGCGAACGGCGAGATGTCCGGAGACCGCGTCCACGGGGTGCGTACTTTACCCGGTACAGGTAAAGTAGGGCGTTCTATGTTTCTAGCTGGGGTAATGAGATGGAAATTGCAGCATACATGGCGGAACTGGGCGAGCAGGCAAGGGCCGCAGCGACCCTGGTGGCGCGCTCGACCACCGCGATGCGCAACCAGGCCTTGCTGGCGACGGCTGAGGCTCTGGACGCCGCCCGCGATGAACTCACCATGGCCAACATCAAGGATCTGGACAAGGGGCGTGAAAACGGCCTGGACCCGGCCATGCTGGATCGCCTGGAGCTGACCCCGGCTCGCATCGACACCATGATCGAGGGCCTGCGCCAGGTCGCCTCATTGCCAGACCCGATTGGTGAGATCACCGACATGACCTATCGTCCGTCCGGTATCCAGGTCGGGCGGATGCGGGTGCCACTGGGAGTTATCGGCATTATTTACGAATCCCGCCCCAATGTGACGGTGGAAGCCGCCAGCCTGTGTCTCAAGTCCGGCAACGCGGCCATTCTGCGGGGCGGTTCCGAATCCATTCACTCCAATCAGGCCGTTGCCGCGTGCCTGGCGCGGGGGCTGGCGGAGGCCGGCCTGCCGGAGACCTCGGTGCAGGTGGTCAAAACCACCGATCGGGCTGCGGTGGGTGAGTTGATCACCATACCGCAGTACGTCGATGTGATCGTGCCGCGCGGCGGCAAGGGCCTGATCGAGCGCATCAGCGCTGACGCCAGGGTGCCGGTGATCAAGCATCTGGACGGTATCTGCCACGTCTACATCGATAGTCATGCCGATCCGGAGAAGGCTCTGGCCGTGGCCGTCAACGCCAAGACCCAGCGGTACGGTACCTGCAACACCATGGAAACCCTGCTGGTCGATGAGGAAATTGCAGCCGACCTGTTGCCGCTGTTGGCGGAAGCTTTCAGTGCCAAGGACGTAGAGCTGCGTGGTTGCCCCGCGACCCAGGCAATCCTGCCACAGGTTGTGGCGGCCACGGAGGCGGACTGGAGTGAGGAGTACCTGGCCCCGATCCTGGCGGTCAAAGTGGTGGCGGGCCTGGATGCTGCGATTGCCCACATCAACCGCTACAGCTCCCAGCACACCGACTGCATTGTGACCGAGAACTTTACCCGGGCGCGCCGGTTCCTGACTGAGGTGGATTCCAGCTCGGTGATGGTCAATGCCTCGACACGCTTTGCGGATGGTTTCGAGTACGGGCTGGGAGCGGAGATCGGCATCTCCACCGACAAGATCCACGCCCGTGGTCCGGTTGGTCTGGAAGGTCTGACATCACAGAAATATGTGGTGTTTGGTGACGGTCACATCCGTACCTGATCCGGCGGTCAGCTGAGGCGGTTATGCACGTAATCTACGGCGGCACCTTCGATCCGGTACACAACGGTCACCTGCGGCTGGCGGTGGAGTTGCGGGAGCGGTTGCAGGTGCCGGCGCTCAGCCTGGTGCCCTGCCACATTCCGCCGCATCGGGCCAGCCCTGGCGCCACCAGCGCCGACCGCCTGGCGCTGCTGCAGCTGGCGGTGGACGGAGAGCCTGGGTTGCGGATCGATGATCAGGAACTGACTCGTGACGGTGCCTCCTACACCGCCATCACTCTGCGGCAGTTGCGGGCCGAGCTGGGGCCGGAAGAGCCCCTTGTGATGGTGGTGGGTACCGACGCCTTCGCCGGTTTTGACCGCTGGCAGGACTGGCAGCAGATTCCCCAACTGGCCCACCTGCTGGTAATAGCCCGTCCCGGCGTTGAGCTTGACCCGGACAGTGCGCCGGCACGATTGCTCGCCGAGCGCCATTGTGCCGACCTGTCAGCGCTGCACCAGGCCCCGGCCGGACACTGTCATTTTCTGGAGTTGCCGCTGTTGGAGATCTCCGCCACCGGTGTGCGGGAGCGTATCGCCGATGGCCGTTCGCCCCGTTACCTGATCCCGGATGCGGTGTGGCAGGCGATTCGCCAGCGCGGGTTGTATCGTTATTGCGGCGATCGCCAGTCGTCTGGCCACGTTTCTTAGTGCTACAATCCCGCCTTGAGACGACATTGAGGTCGACGGCGCCCGCCGCCGGCCCACTAACAGGGTGATTATGCAGGCAGAGCAGCTTAGAGATTTGGTGGTAACCGCGCTGGAAAACATCAAGGCGCAGGACATCAGCGTGATCGATGTCCGCGACCGAACCAGCGTGACCGATTACATGGTGTTGGCTTCCGGCACCTCCAACCGGCACGTCCGATCACTAGCGGAATCCGTGGTCGAAGAGGCCAAGGAGCAGGGCGTTCGCGCCGCCAATGTGGAAGGGGACAAGGCCAGTGACTGGATCCTGGTGGACCTCGGCGACGTGGTGTTGCACGTGATGATGCCAGCGACCCGGGAATTCTACGATCTGGAGCGCTTCTGGCGCGATGCTCCCGACCTGGGTGCGGCTGGCAGCGAATAATGCGGCTGCGCCTTTTGTGCGTCGGCCAGAAGATGCCGGACTGGGTCACCCAGGGCTATCAGGAATACGCCCGGCGGATGCCACCGGAGCTGCCCCTGGAACTGACCGAGATTGCCATGGCGCACCGGGGCAAGAACCCGGACATTCCCCGGCTGATGCAGAAAGAGGGCGACAGCCTGCTGGCGGCTGCCGGCGAGCGCGACCGGGTGGTGGCGCTGGAAGTGGGCGGTCGGCCCTGGTCGACGGAGAAACTCGCCCAGCAACTGGAAGCCTGGCAGCTCGATGGTCGTGATGTCAGCTTCCTGGTGGGCGGGCCGGATGGCCTGCCTCAGGCCTGTCGTGAACGGGCTGACCAGCTGTGGTCGCTGTCGCCGCTGACCCTGCCTCATCCGCTGGTGCGTATCCTGCTGGCTGAGCAGCTGTATCGCGCCTGGAGCATTACCCGCAACCACCCGTACCACCGCGCTTAGGAAACCGCCATGCCCTGGGGCGAGTTCAAAGACACCGCCGCCGAGCGCCGCCTGTTCCAGCGTCGGTCGCTGGTGGCACTGGCGATCGTGCTGCTGATGCTGGGCGGGCTGGTGGCGCGGATGTACCAGCTGCAGGTAGTGGAGCATGACACCTACACCACCCTGTCGGACAAGAACCGGGTTCAGGTGCAATCGGTTCCTCCCACCCGTGGTCTGATCTACGATCGTAACGATACCCTGCTGGCGGAGAATCGTCCGGTCTTCAGTGTCACCATCGTGCCCGAGCGGGTGCCGGACCTGGAGGCCACCCTCGCCACACTGTCACGTCTGCTCAGTGTCTCCGAGGAGGATGTGGAGCGCTTCAAGCGGCGAATGCACGAACCCCGCCGGCCCTATCAGGCGCTGCCCCTGCGCTATGATCTCAACGAACAGGAAATTGCCGCACTGGCGGTGCACCGTCACGAGCTGCCCGGAGTGGAAGTGGCTGCGGAGCTGGTGCGCTACTATCCCCACGGCGAGATTACATCCCACGCGCTGGGCTATGTTGGCCGCATCAATCGGGAAGAGCTGCAACGGATTGATCCGGTGAACTACGCCGGGACCAACTACATCGGCAAGTCCGGCATCGAATCTTTCTACGAAGACAAGCTCCACGGTAAGGTGGGTTACCAACACGTGGAAACCAACGCCCGTGGCCGTACCCTGAGGGTGTTGTCTCGGGAGAATCCGGTGCCTGGGGAAGACCTCAAGCTGCACCTGGACCTGCGTCTGCAAAAACTGGCCTACCAACTGCTGGACGGTCGTCGCGGAGCGATTGTTGCGATTGATCCGGAGTCCGGCGGCCTGCTGGCCCTGGCCAGTGTGCCGGGGTTCGATGCCAACCTCTTCGTCACCGGCATCAGCGTGGCGGCCTACCGCGAACTGAGCACCTCCCACGACAAGCCATTGTTCAACCGGGCGTTGCGGGGGCAGTATCCGCCCGGGTCCACCATCAAGCCGATGATGGCAGTGGCGGCTCTCGACAGCGGCGTGACCACCCGGGAACGGGAAGTGTGGGACCCGGGCTACTTTCAGCTCAAATCCGGTGGTCGTCGCTATCGCGACTGGAAGCGTGGCGGTCACGGCTGGGTCGACCTGACCCGGTCGATGGCGGAATCCTGTGATATCTATTACTACGATGCCGCCGTGCGGATGGGCATCGATACCATGTACGAGTACCTAGACCAGTTCGGCTTCGGCGAGGACACCTCGCTGGACGTCCGTGGTGCGCTGCCCGGGCTGCTGCCGTCCCGGGACTGGAAGCGGGCTACCCGCAACGAACCCTGGTACCCGGGGGATTCGGTCAATCTGGGCATTGGGCAGGGCTTTATGCTGGCGACTCCGCTGCAACTGGCAACTGCCACCGCGGTGATGGCCAACCGGGGACAGTGGGTGCAGCCCAGGCTGCTGCGGGATGTGGTTGGTGACGACCCCCTCGCCGCGGTGTTGCCGGAGGCCACCCGGGAAGACATGGTGCTGAAGAATCAGGACGACTGGGAGTTTGTGGTGGATTCGATGGAGGAAGTCATGCACGGTCGTCGTGGCACGGCCCGGCGTTCCGGTGCTGGTGCTTCCTACCGCATGGCGGGCAAGACCGGCACCGCCCAGGTGTTCAGTCTGGCCCAGGACGAAGAGTACGACGCCGACGAAATCCGCGAGCGGCTGCGGGATCATGCCCTGTTTGTCGGCTTTGCGCCGGTGGATGATCCTGAAATCGTGGTGTCGGTCATCGTCGAGAATGGCGGTGGTGGCAGCAGTACCGCGGCGCCGGTGGCCCGCGAACTGTTTGATGCCTGGATCGACGGCTTCCCGGAGGAGGACGAAGTGGTTTCCATCAGCGCACTGCCAACGGAGGGCGACCGGTGACCGGTAGTCAACTGTTCAGCCAGCGGGCCAACGGCGGCCTTGGCAGTCGTCGTGGGCTGTGGTCGATCCTGCACCTGGACCCGATTCTGTTGTTGCTTCTGCTGGTACTGGTTGCTGGCGGCATGGTCGTGCTTTACAGCGGCGCCGACCGTAACTTTGCCGTGGTGGAAGCCCAGGCGGTGCGGATGGGGGTGGCGTTGGTGGTGATGCTGGTGTTCGCCCAGCTTGATCCGTCAGTGTACCGGCGCTGGGCGCCATGGCTGTACCTGGTTGGGCTTGGCGCCCTGGTGGCAGTTCTGGCCGTGGGGGTGGGCGCAAAAGGTGCCCAGCGCTGGCTGGCACTGCCCGGTCTGCCCCGGTTCCAGCCCTCGGAGCTGATGAAGCTGGTGGTGCCGATGATGGCCGCCTGGTACCTGTCGCGGCACTTTTTACCGCCGAGGTTGTCCCAGGTGGCGATTGCCCTGGCCATTGTGCTGTTGCCGATGGGGCTGATCGTGCAGCAGCCGGATCTGGGGACCGCGTTGCTGGTCGGTGCCGCCGGGCTGTTTGTGGTGTTCTTTGCCGGCATCAGCTGGAAACTGATCACCGCCTTCCTGGGCATGGTGTCGGTGGCGGCGCCGCTGATGTGGTTCTTCGTGATGCGGGATTACCAGAAGCAGCGGGTTCTGACCCTGCTGGACCCGCAGAGTGACCCGCTGGGCGCCGGCTGGAACATTATCCAGTCGAAGACCGCCATCGGCTCCGGCGGCTGGAGTGGCAAGGGCTGGCTGCAGGGCACCCAGTCCCACCTTGAATTCCTGCCGGAAAGCCATACTGACTTCATCGTTGCGGTGCTGGCGGAGGAGTTCGGCTTCATCGGCATGCTGGTGTTGTTGTCGGTGTACCTGCTGATCATGTTGCGGTGCCTGTACATCGCGGTGAACGCTCAGGATTCGTTCGGCCGGCTGCTGGCCGGGGCGCTGACGATGACCTTCTTTATCTATATTTTTGTCAACATCGGCATGGTCAGTGGTCTGCTGCCGGTGGTGGGGGTGCCGCTGCCGCTGATCAGTTATGGCGGAACCTCCAGCGTGACGTTGATGGCGGCGTTCGGGGTGCTGATGTCGATTCACACCCACCGGCGCATGATCACCGCCTAGGGCCAGGTGGATGCCGGGTAATGTTGGGCCTCGGGGCCGCGTGGTATGGTATCGACGCCCGGCCAGTCCGCGGACACGGGGGTGACACTGTGTGACCGGACAGGAACTGGTAGCATTGGCGTAGTGGGTATTGCCCCGGTAACGGGGTGGTTTAAGGGGTCGGAACTGGAACAGGAAAACGGTAGCCCGTGAAAGCTCAAGAAGTGCGCGGCCGTCCCTTCGGCTGGCTGATGGTGATAACGCTGATGATATGGTTGGCCGGCTGTACGTCCACGCCGAGCCAGGATTCACGCTATACCCTGTCCCAGGACCGGGCGCCGTCCGGGGAATTTGATGTCTCCGGGCTGGCGGACGCGGTCCCGCGTTATGAACCCCGTCGCTCCGCCGGCAACCGGTCCCCCTACACGGTCTGGGGCAAGCAGTACACGGTCATGGCCAGTGCCGACGGCTATCTTCAGCAGGGCGTGGCCAGCTGGTATGGCGAGAAGTTCCATGGCCACAAGACCTCCAACGGCGAAGTGTTCAACATGTACGCCATGTCGGCCGCCCACAAGAGCCTGCCCATTCCCAGCTACGCCCGGGTCACCAACCTGGATAACGGACGCTCGGTGATTGTGCGGGTGAACGATCGCGGTCCGTTCCATGACGACCGCCTGATTGACCTGTCCTACGCCGCGGCCAAGAAACTGGACTATCACAACCGGGGCACGGCCCGGGTTGAGGTGGCCGCCATCACGGTAACGCCGGATGGCGCTGTCTCCATTGCCGGCGAAGGCACCGTCAGCATGCCGTCAAACCCCGGATCTGCCGGGACCACGCCGGCTGTCACGCCAGCGTTGCCGCCGGGGAACGCCCTGTTTGTGCAGTTGGGTTCCTTCAGCAACCGGGACCCCGCCCAACGGCTGGCGGATCGTGCGGTCGCTCTGGTGGGACCGCAGGTACGGGTGCGGTCGGTGGAAACCGATGCCGGCCGCTTCCATCGGGTGCAGGTGGGTCCCTTCCAGGATTCCGATGTCGCATCACGGACCCGGCAGCAGTTGGCGGACCGGGGGTTTGTGGATTCCATTCTGCTTACGGACACCCGCTAACCCAGACCGGCTCAACCCTGGGCCAGGGGGAACCGCCCCTGGTCTTACTGAACCGAACTTGTATAACCAACGATGAACGGACCCATGGCACACATTTCTGTTACTCGCGCACTTTCCTTTGTCCTGTTGATGGTCCTGATGCCGGTCTTGCCGGCGATGGCACAGGCTCCCCTGATTCCTTCGCCGCCACAGATCGGCGCCAGCTCCTACATCCTGATGGACCCCCGCAGCGGCGATATCATCATGGAAGGCAACAGCGGCGAGCGTCTGCCGCCGGCCAGTCTGACCAAGATGATGACCGCCTACATCGTTGAGCGCGAGCTGGATGAGGGCCGTATCAGTCTCGACGACATGGTGCCTGTAAGCGTCAATGCCTGGAAAACCGAAGGTTCCCGGACGTTCGTGCGGGAAGGCACCCAAGTCAAGGTGGAAGATCTGCTCAAGGGGGTGATCATCCAGTCCGGCAACGATGCCTCGGTGGCGCTGGCGGAGTTTATTGCCGGCAGCGAGCAGGCTTTCACCGACATCATGAACCAGCAGGCGCAGTTGCTGGGCATGCGGGATACCCACTTTGCCAACGCCACCGGTCTGCCGTCCCCGGATCATTTTTCCACCGCCCACGATCTGGCGGTGCTGGCCCGTGCCATCATCAATGACTACCCGGACAACTACCCGATTTACGCCCAGAAGCATTTCACCTACAACAACATCCGTCAGCCCAACCGTAACTCGCTGCTGTGGCGCGACCCCAGCGTGGATGGCCTGAAGACCGGTCACACCGAAGAGGCGGGGTTCTGCCTGGTGGCTTCCGCTGTGCGTAACGACACCCGTCTGATTGCGGTGGTGATGGGTACGCCCAGCAACAACGCCCGGGCTCAGGAAGTGCAGAAGATGCTCAATTTCGGCTTCCGCTACTATGAGTCCCGCAAACTGTTCAGCGCTGGCCAGGAACTGCTGAACAGCCGTATCTGGGGCGGTCAGGCGGACAGCCTGTCACTGGGTGTGAAGGACGACGTCTTTGTCACCATTCCCCGCGGTTCGATGGATTCCCTGGAGTCGGTGGTGGATGTGGACACCGTGATCAAGGCGCCGGTCTCTGTAGGCGATGAGCTGGGACAGGTCCGGGTCAGCCTGGATGGCAAGACGGTGGTGGATCAGCCGGTGCTGGCTTTGCAGACCGTTGAGGAAGGCGGCCTGTTCAAGCGGCTCTGGGATGCCATCAAGCTGTTTTTCGTACAACTGTTTGCATGAGACCGGCACCAGCCAGCCGTGGAGGTATCAGATGACCGAGCCCAAAGCTCCCAAAATCGAGTTTCCCTGTGATTATGAGATCAAGGTGATCGGGGACGCCGCGCCGGATTTCCGCGATTTCGTGGTGACCGTGGTGGAACGTCATGCCCCTGGCCTTCGGGAAGAGAACATTCGTCTCAACCCCAGCCGCAATGGCCGCTTTACTTCGGTCCGGCTGACCATTGTGGCCACTGGCGAGCCGCAGCTCAAAGCCCTGTTCGAAGAGCTGAAAGCCAGCGGCCGCGTTCACATGGTGCTGTAATCGTGACGGCGCTGGTGGTTCGGAATCTGGGCCTGCAACCTTATGCCGAAACGCTGCAGGCGATGCAGCAGTTCACTGCACAGCGGGATGCTGACACGCTGGACGAGCTCTGGTGTCTGGAGCATCCTCCGGTGTTCACCCAGGGGCAGGCCGGCAAGGCCGAGCACCTGTTGGCGCCTGGCGATATTCCGGTGATCCAGGTGGATCGCGGGGGGCAGGTTACCTACCACGGGCCCGGCCAGCTGGTGGTGTACCTGATGATCGACCTCAAGCGCCGCAAGCTCGGGATTCGTGACCTGGTGGACCATATCGAACAGGCCATTGTGGCGGTGCTGGCGCCGTTGGGGATTGAGTCGGCGCCACGAGCGGACGCGCCCGGGGTCTACGTTGGTGAGGCCAAGATTGCCTCACTGGGTCTGCGGGTCCGTCGGGGCTGCTCTTTCCATGGTCTGGCGCTGAACATTGATATGGACATGGCGCCGTTCAGGCGCATCAATCCCTGCGGTTATGCGGGCCTGGCGATGTGCCAGGTTCGCGATTTCGCGGCCGGCCAAACGGTGGCGGCACTGGCCACCTCGCTGTCGGCAGAACTGGCGCGACGACTCGGCGCCGGGGATGTCCGCCACGAGGACGGCTGGGCGGCGTAACCGGCGGTCTCACGCCGCCGTGTGTCGGCCATCGGAATCGCAGACCTGGTTACGACCCTGGGTTTTGGCCTGGTAGAGCGCCTCGTCCGCCCGTTGCAACACCCGGTCGATGGTCTCATTGCCGTGGATGGAGGCCACGCCGACACTGATGGTGGCGGTGATGGCCTGACCGTCAAACTCGATGGCCTGGGTGGCGATGGACTGTCGTACCCGATTGGCGATCTGCACGGCCTCGGCGGTGTCGGTTTCCGGCAACAGCACCAGAAACTCCTCTCCGCCCCAGCGGGCGATCATGTCCACCCGGCGACACTCTGTCTGCAGCGACTCGGCCACGAGTTTGATCATCCTGTCACCGGCCTGGTGGCCGTAGTTGTCATTGACGCTCTTGAACAGATCGATATCCATCAGCATGACTGAGAAACCACGGCCGTTGCGCAGATAGCGCTGGTATTCGCTGTCGATGCGGTTGTGACCTTCGCGGCGATTGGCCAGGCCGGTCAGCGCATCGTGCTTGGCGGCATACTCGAAACGGGACGCCAACTGGATCAGGCCAAGCTTGCTGCGGCGCCGGCTCTGGTCGAGCAGGTAGCAGCTCACCATCTCGAAGCCCAGAACGATCATCATACTGAGGCGAAAACTGCCGCTGTAGGGGGTGTCAATGATGGCTGCTCCGATGGGGGAGTAGAGCAGGGCAAGGCCAAGCCAGCCGCCCCCGCAGGCAATGATGCCGACCCGGGAGTCGCTGATGTAGAAAATGATCGGGGGATAGGCAAACAGCCACATGACCCCGGCGCCGTTCTCAATGGCGAATACCGCCAGATAGCAGAACAACGCGGTGATCACCAGAATGAACCCCCGTCGCAGCAGGGTGTCACTGTTCGCCACGAAATGAATCAGGGCATTGGCTGACAGCAACACGGCAAAGGTCAGCAGTACGTAGGTGGTTTGGGGATCGCTGCGCAGGTGGGCGCGAAAGGCAAAGAAACTGAGGGCGGGCACGGCCGCGGCCGTCATCCACACAATCAGGATGGGAACCGGGATCTCGCCCTTGACGCGGAACTCACCGAGTTCGCTGTCAGTGCGCTGGGGTGACGAGTGAGGCATGACGGGCATCGCTGTTGTCAGTTCGGCCTGTTGTGAAGCGGGCAGGCTCACTTTGTTATTGTATGAATCAAGCTTAGCGCCAAACCGGATCACGAAGTGTATAGAATCGTAACGGTCCGTGGCCGGGCAGGGCTGTCTTGGAATTGATCAATTAATACCCCCTGTGATGGGGATGCATTGGCTGCGGCGTCGACGTACAGCGGGCGCGGCTGTAACCTGAACTCGAGGGTCAGAACGTATAATGGCGACACACGGGCTCCGACCGTGCTTCATTCTCCCAGCGGAAAGGCATTGATGACTTCCAAGCGACGAGGCAGCAGCGTATCCCGAATCAAGACCGGCAGTTTTGAGCGCCGGCTGTCATTGACCCGGGCCGGATTGTTTGCCGGTACCCGCATGGCGTCCCACATGGCCACCAACTGGCTGAGCAGTCGTGAGACCCGCGAACAGCGTCATCGGGCGATGCTGTCGAGCCAGGCCGAGTTTCTGGTGGAAGAATTGGGGAAACTCAAGGGCAGTGTGGTGAAAATTGGCCAGGTGATGGCGCTGTATGGTGAGCATTTCCTGCCTGAGGAAGTCACCGAAGCCCTGCACACCCTGGAAGACCAGACCACCTCCCTGGAATGGGCGTCGATCCGCAAGGTGCTTGCTCGCGAGCTCGGCAGCGACCGGCTGGCGGAGCTGGAAGTGGACCCGGAACCCATCGGTGCCGCCTCCCTGGGGCAGGTCCACCGTGCCCGACGCAGAAGCGATGGCCTGGAACTGGTGCTCAAGGTGCAGTATCCCGGTGTTGCCGATGCCGTGGACAGTGATCTCAATTCCGTCGCCCAGCTGTTGCGCATCGCCCGCCTGGTATCCATCGGTCCGGAGTTCAACGACTGGCTGGAAGAAGTCCGAGAGATGATGCACCGGGAAGTGGATTACCGCCTGGAGGCGCGGACCACAGAAAAATTCCGGGCCTTGCTGGCGGACGACGACCGCTTTGTGGTGCCGCGGGTGCTGCCGGAATACTCCACCGCCCATGTGATTGCGTCCACCTATGAGCAGGGCCATTCAGTCAGTTCCGTGGCGGTGCGGGAGTTGCCACTGGCGCGGCGCAATGCCCTGGGCCAGGCTGCGCTGGAGCTGTTCTTCCGCGAACTGTTCCTGTGGGGGGAAATCCAGACCGACCCCAACTTCGGCAATTACCGCATCCGCATTGCCGGCGAACCCGGGGCAGACCGTGATCACGACCAGATCGTGCTGCTGGATTTTGGCGCCGTCCAGAGCTACCCGGACAGTTTCCTCAAGCCGGTGATCCATATGATCCAGGCCTCCTATGAAGGCGATCGCGAGCAGGTGGTCGAGGGTGGGGTGCAGCTTCGGTTCATGAGCCGGGACTGGCCGGAGGACGTGCTGCGGACCTTCGGTGAGGTATGCATGTCGGTGCTGGAGCCGCTGCAGGCTGATCGTGGCCAGTGGCCGCCGGAAGCCGTTAACGGCGATGGCCAGTACCGCTGGAAACAGAGCGATCTGCCGTCGCGGGTGGCCCGTTACGCCGCGCGCTCTGCCATCAGTCGCTACTTCCGCATCCCGCCCAAGGAATTCGTGTTCCTCAACCGCAAACTGATCGGGGTCTACACCTTCATTGCCGTGCTGTGCGCAGAGTTCAATGGCGAACCCTTGTTGCGCCGCTACCTCTACCCGGAGGACGGCGACGACAAAACCGGTTAACCTGAGGCTCTCTATCCCGGGCCGCCGTTGGCCTGGACCACCAGCCACAGCACTACGGCGTAGCGGGCGCCCTTACCAATCGCCACCAGGGTGACAAAATGGAGCCAGGGCACCCGCATGATGCCGCCGATCAGCGTCAGCGCGTCACCACCGATCGGCAGCCAGCCAAACAGCAGTGACCACTGGCCGTAGCGATTGAACCGCTGCCGGGCCCGGTGCAGCTGCCTCTGAGAAAACGGAAACCAGCGCTTGTGCTTGAAGCGATCCACTTGGCGCCCGATCATCCCGTTGACCACCGAGCCCAGGGTGTTGCCTGCGGTGGCCCAGAACCACAGCCAGAATACCGAATACCCTTCCAGTACCAGCCCTCCCAACAGAATTTCGGAATACGCCGGCAGGATGGTGGCGGCGACAAAGGCGGTGACAAACAGACTCAGGTACGCCAAACGCAACACTCCCTTATGATTCGCATGTGGAATTAATGCCTACCCACCGCTAACCTGATGGGGAATCAGTGATCTACGACAGGTTAAACGATCCATGAAGAAGCTGTCCCTTAAACTCAAGCTGTATGCCCTGGTGATCGCCCTGCTGTTGGTGATGGGGGGCAGTCTGATCGTGACAGCGCAGTGGTCGATGAACCGGATGGAATCGGAACTCTCTGGTGCGACAACCGACATGGTGCAGGAGATCGTGATGGATCGTCTGCAGGCCACCGCCGGTGAGCATGGGGAGAAGGTCAGCGGGCTGCTGGACTCTGCGTTCAAGACGCCGGATGTGGTCCGGGATGTGGTGGAGAGCAACGTCGCGGCGGACCAGTACAGCCGTATCAGCCGTCCGGCGCTGCAGGAGATTGTTGGCGGCGTGCTGGCGTCGGAACCGGGCCTGAGTGCGATCTACGCCCAGTTCGAACCCGACGGCTATGACGGCCAGGACCGCTACTTCACCGGTGGTGTCGAGGATCACAGTTCCGACTCCGGCACCCTTGAGATCTACTACTACCGCACCCCCGATGACCGTATCGAATTTGCCCGCACCGCCGATGCGGATGAAAAATACCTGGACGGCCGCAATGAGTTCGGCATCCGTGAAGCGGAGTGGTACCTGTGCTCCATGGAGTCCAAGGCGTCCTGCATCATGGAGCCCTACAACTACGAGATCGAGGATGGCTACAGCGAGCTGATGACCAGCCTGGTGGTGCCCATTCTCAATGCCGATCAGTTCGTCGGTGTGGTGGGGGTGGACATCAATCTGTCGACCCTGCAAGAGGCGATCCTGGCCGTCAGCCGCTCGCTCTACGATGGTCAGTCCCGGGTCACCCTGCTCAGTGAGATGGGGCTGATTGCCGCCGCCAGCCACTACGAAGACAATCTCGGCCGTCCGCTGGCGGAGGCCGCGCCAGAGCAGGCGCAGGTGCTCAAGGAACTGCACCGCAACGGCGGCAGCTACGACGATGGTGACATGCTGGCGGTGTCGTATCCGATCCGCTTTGCGGAGACCGACGCGGTCTGGTCGATGGTGATCGAACTGCCTAGGGACGCGGCGCTGGCGGAGCTGAACGAGATCAATACGCTGATGTCCGATGCGGTGTCCGCCACCGCTGGCCGTCAGCTGCTGGCCGGCGTGGTTGTGTCGGTGCTGGCGATCATCGCCCTGATTGTGTTGGTACGTTCGGTGACCCGACCATTGGATGAAATCCGCGACCGTATGCAGAAGCTGGCCGGCGCCGAGGGTGACCTGACCCGGGAGCTGACCATCGACACCCACGCCGAACTGATCGATCTGGCGGATGGTTTCAATCGCTTCCTGGCGCGCTTGCGCACCATGGTCAACGATCTCAAGGCGGTCAACCGGCAGGTCCACGGTCAGGCATCGGACGTTGGTGCCATTGCGGTGGAGACCGATGAGAACACCGAGCGCCAGAACCAGGAGATCGCCAGCGTGGTGACGGCGATGAACGAAATGTCGGCGGCCGCCGGTGAGGTGGCCGGCTTCGCCGGTGAAGCGGCGGAGAACGCCCGCCAGGCCCAGGATGGTATCCAGTTCACCAAGTCTACCCTGGGAACGGCGGTGGATGGGGTAGGCGCCCTCGCCGGGGATATGGAACAGGCCAGTCAGGCCATCAGCCATGTGGCCAGCCGCAGCGATGACATCAACCGCATCCTGGAGGTGATTCGTGGAATCGCCGAGCAGACCAACCTGCTGGCCCTCAACGCGGCGATCGAAGCCGCCAGGGCCGGGGAGCAGGGGCGGGGCTTTGCGGTGGTGGCGGATGAGGTGCGAACCCTGGCATCGCGGACCCGGGAATCCACCGACGAGATCAGCCAGATGATCGATGGCCTGCAGCAGGAAGTCACCCAGACGGTGGCGGTAATCCGGACCGGGGTGGACCGGGCGACCATGGCGGTGGACGGCACCCGCGAGGCCGATCACTCCCTGGCTACGGTGGTTGAGCGTATCGGCGTTATCGTTGAGCACGTGACTCAGGTGGCCACCGCCGCCGAGGAGCAGAGTTCAGTCAGCGAGGAGATCAACCGCAACCTCACCGCCATTGGCGATGCCGCCAACGACCTGCGGGACCTGGCGCAACGGGTGCGTAACAGCGGCCAGTTGCTGGATCAGCAGGTGGAAACTCTGGACAACGAGCTGAGCCGGCTCAAGACCTGATGCCCGCATGGCAGTCGCCGCAATGCGGCGATTGCTGCAGGCTATGGTGGCCATCAAAAGGCTTCAGTTTGTTTTCTGACCTGGCAGTGGCACTATGGCGACCGTCCCGAATCTGATGACGCTCGCCGCCTGCGGCGACGGTCCCGTGAGGAGTATCTATGGAACCTGTAACCATCTATGGCCGCATGTCCTGCGGTTTTTGTGTCCGCGCCAGGCAATTGTGTGAGGTCAAAGGCTACGACTATCGCTTTGTCGATATGATTGCCGAAGGCATCAGCAAGGGAGACCTGTCGGAGACCCTGGGGCGTCCGGTGGTGACGGTGCCACAGATACTGGTGGGCGATGAGTATGTGGGCGGTTGCGATGAGTTCTTCGCCTTCGTCCGTCAGCAGGAAGCGTTGGCGGGCAGCTGAGGGCGCAGCCGAACCCGCCGATTGGCGCTTACAAAAAAAGGGACGAGTTATCGTCCCAGACTGCTGACAAACCCTCGCCATGGTAGCGGGGGTTTGTTGTAATTGGGTCAGCGACTTTCCAGAGGCTGCCCCATGCTCAAAGAGCCCTCCCCACAACAACACGAACTCGAGATGGTCTGTCTCGAGTCCCTGGTTCCTGAAACCCATCTGCTTCGCTCAATCGATCACGCCATTGATTTCGAGTTCATTCGTGAGCGTGTACGGCACCTGTATTGCGCAAACAACGGCCGCCCGGCCCTTGATCCGGTGGTGTTGTTCAAGATGCTGTTTCTGGGCTACCTGTTCGGTATCCGCAGTGAGCGGCAGCTGGTGCGGGAGATTCAGGTCAATGTGGCCTACCGCTGGTTCCTGCGTTTCAACCTGACCGACAAGGTGCCAGATGCCTCCACGCTGAGCCAGAACCGCCGTCGTCGCTTTCATGACAGCCACATCTATCAGGAGATCTTCGATGAGATCGTGCTTCAGGCCATGAGGTACGGCCTGGTTGGTGGCGAAGTGCTCTACACCGACAGCACCCACCTCAAGGCCAACGCCAACAAGAACAAGTACGACCTGGCACAGGCGGAAGTGAAGGTGGTGGATTACCTGGAGAGTTTGGAGCAGGCGATCGAGAGCGACCGCAAGGCTCATGGCAAGCAGCCGCTGAAAACGAAGCTGTCCGAGCAGCCGCCCAAAATGAAGGACACCAAGGTGAGTCGTACCGACTCGGACAGCGGTTACATGGTGCGGGAAGGGAAACCCAAGGGCTTCTTCTATCTGGACCACCGGACGGTGGATGGGCGTCATGCCATCATCACAGACAGTTACGCGACCCCGGCCAATCTCCATGACAGCCGGCCTTACCTCGATCGGTTGGACCGCCAGCGAGAACGCTTCGGTTTTGACGTCTGGGGTGTGGGGTTGGATGCGGGGTACTACACGGCGGGTCTCTGCAAGGGCCTGGAAGACCGGGGCATCTATGGCGTGATGGGCTACCGACGCCCCAACAAGCCCAAGGGCTATCTCCCCAAGCGCGCCTTCACCTATGACCCGGAAACCAATACCTATCGCTGCCCCGAGGGACAGTTGCTGATCTACGCCACCACCAACCGGCAGGGCTACCGGGAGTACAAGTCCAACCCGGTTCACTGCAAAGACTGCCCGCTACTTGGTCAGTGCACGCGCAGCGCTAACCACGTCAAGGTGCTCACCCGCCATGTTTGGCAGGACAGCAAAGAACGAGTCGACCAAAACCGGTTAACGCCTTGGGGCAAGGCGCTATACAAACGACGGCAAGAGACGGTGGAGCGCTCGTTCGCGGATGCCAAGCAGTTGCATGGCCATCGCTATGCTCGATTGCGAGGGCTGTCAAAGGTCCGCGAGCAATGTCTGTTGGCTGCGACTGCCCAGAATATGAAGAAGATCGCGCAGCTCCTGGCGCGTATTTTGGGGCTGAAATCGCTTGCAGCACTGGTCTTACAGGCGTCTATCCTGGCATGGGCTTAAAAACTGGTTGATAGGAAGTATCGACGAGGAAGGCTGACTCAAGCGACCGTCGGTTGAAAACAGAACGACCAAATGCAACAAACCCCGGAAAACCGGGGTTTGTCAGCAGTCTGGGACGAGTTATCGTCCCTTTTTTCATGGAGTGCTGGTGACTGCTCAGATATCGAACTCGGCCTTCAGCTTCTTCTCCACCAGCTGATTCTGCAGCTTGGCCACCTTGGGCAGGCCTTTCTCGAACGGCGGGAAGCTCTCGCCTTCGATCAGCGGCTGCAGATAAGCACGGCAGTCGTCGGTGATGCCGAATCCATCATCGGTGATGTAGTGAATCGGCATTTTCTTTTCCTGGTTGGCGACTTCGCTCAGCGGTGCCTCGCCAATGTGCCAGCGGTATGGGGACGCCTGCTCGCGGACAATGGTGGGCATCAGTGCCTGCTTGCCGGCCAGGGCCATCTCAACAGCGGCCTGACCAACCTTGTAGGCCTGCTCCACATCCGTGGCGGAAGCGATGTGGCGGGCCGCCCGCTGCAGGTAGTCGGCCACGGCCCAGTGGTACTTGTGGCCCAGAGCCTGTTTCACCATATTGGCCAGTGCCGGGGCCACGCCGCCGAGCTGGGTGTGGCCGAAGGCGTCTTTGGAGCCGGCTTCGGCAACGAAACGGCCGTCTTCGTACTGGGCACCTTCAGAGGCGACCACCACGCAGTAGCCATAGTTCTCCACACAGAAGTCCACACGCTTGAGGAAGGCTTCGCGATCAAACGGCACTTCCGGGAACAGGATGATGTGGGGCGGCTCGCCTTCGCCTTCCCCGGCCAGGCCACCTGAGGCGGCGATCCAGCCGGCGTGTCGTCCCATCACTTCGAGGATGAACACCTTGGTGGACGACTCGCTCATGGAGCGGATGTCGAGGCTGGCTTCCAGGGTGGAGGTGGCAATGTACTTGGCCACAGAGCCGAAGCCCGGGCAGCAGTCGGTGAACGGCAGGTCGTTATCAACGGTCTTGGGCACGCCGATGCAGGTGATCGGGTAGCCCATTTTCTCCGCCAGCTGGGAGACTTTGAAGGCGGTGTCCTGGGAGTCGCCACCACCGTTGTAGAAGAAGTAGCCGATGTCGTGGGCCTGGAACACCTCGATCAGACGCTCATATTCGCGGCGATTCTCGGTCAGGTTCTTGAGCTTGTAACGGCAGGAACCGAAGGCGCCGCCCGGCGTGTGCAGCAGGGCTTCGATGGCCGCGTCGGACTCCAGGCTGGTGTCGATCAGTTCTTCCCGCAGGGCGCCAATGATGCCGTTGCGGCCGGCGTAGACCTTGCCAATCTGTTCCGGGTGCTTCCGGGCGGTCTGGATGACCCCGCAGGCACTGGCATTGATTACGGCGGTGACACCGCCGGACTGAGCATAAAACGCGTTCTTGATGGCCATCTTGAGTGCCGCCTCCTGCTGGTTGAGCGAATGTCGCGAATGATACGTCAAACGCGGGGGTTTTTCATGGCGGCGATGGTGGTGGAAACCGGAATTGACTCTTGACGGAGTGACGGTGATACGGGAGGCTTGTGGCCCCATCGCCGATGCCATCGAGAGCGCATCGTTGTGGGCTTTCTGGCAGATTTCTTGGTAAAGGGCGGATGGTTATGCACATTCATATCCTGGGTATTTGTGGCACCTTCATGGGCAGCCTGGCAGTCATCGCCCGCGAACTGGGGCACACGGTGACCGGTTCGGACCAGGGGGTCTATCCGCCCATGAGCACCCAGCTTGAAGCCCAGGGCATCGCCCTGATGAACGGCTACGACGCCGCCAACCTGGAGCCAAAGCCGGATCTGGTGCTGATCGGTAACGCCATGTCCCGGGGCAACGTGGAGGTGGAGGCGGTCCTCAACCGCAACATCGACTACATGTCCGGCCCGGAATGGCTGTCGCGGGAGGTCCTCAGCAAGCGCTGGGTTCTGGCAGTGGCCGGCACCCATGGCAAGACCACGACCACCGCCATGCTGCTGTGGATTCTGGAGCAGGCCGGTTTCGATGCCGGCTACCTGGTGGGTGGTGTGCCGAAGGATTTTCCGGTGTCCGCCCGGCTCGGCAGCAGTGATTTCTTCGTGATTGAGGCCGACGAATACGACAGTGCCTTCTTCGACAAGCGTTCCAAGTTTGTCCACTACCGGCCCCGTACGCTGATTCTCAACAACCTGGAGTTTGACCACGCCGATATCTTCGACAGCGTCGAGGCCATTGAGCGCCAGTTTCACCACTTGGTCCGCACGGTGCCATCCCAGGGGCTGATTGTGCGTCCGAGTCGGGATGAACACCTGGATCGGGCGCTGGCGCTGGGCTGCTGGAGTGGGCTGCAGACCACGGCGCATGGCAGTGAAAGCGAGGCGACCGACTGGCGGGCGGAACTGCTGGCGGACGATGGCAGCCGCTTCGTGGTGCTCCATCACGAACAGCCGGTGGCCACCGTGAACTGGCAGCAGACCGGCCACCACAACGTCCGCAATGCCCTGGCGGCCATTGCCGCGGCCCGCCACGTCGGCGTGACCCCGGACCATGCCATTGCCGCGCTCAACCGCTTCTCCGGGGTGAAGCGGCGAATGGAACTGCTGGCCGATATTGATGGCGTGCGGGTGTACGACGATTTCGCCCATCATCCCACCGCCATTGCCACCACTCTGGAGGGGTTGCGTAACCGGGTAGGGGATGAGCCCATCGTTGCGTTGATCGAGCCCCGTTCCAATACCATGCAGCAGGGCGTGCACCAGCAGTCCCTGCTGGCCAGTGCCGGTGCCGCCGATAAGGTGTTGTGGGCCAACCTCCAGCACCTGGCGTGGCTGGATACCCTGGTCGGCGAACACCAGCAGGCCACCGATGACCACGACACCCACCGGGTGCTGGGCTCGGTCGAGCGGTTGATTGAACAGACCCTGGAGGAACTGACCCAGCCTTGCCATATTGTGATCATGAGCAATGGTGGTTTTGGCGGCATCCATCAGAAGCTGGTGGCCGTACTCAAGGACCGTACCGGCGCCTGAGCCGCCACGGACTGACAGCGACACACAGGAGACTCCATGTCGAACCCGACCACCACCGTCAATCTGGCGTTCACCGGCGCCTCGGGCGCGCAGTACGGTTTGCGTCTGCTGGAATGCCTGCTGGCGGCGGGCTGTCGGGTTCACCTGATGGTCAGTCGGGCGGCCCAGGTAGTGATTGCAACGGAGACCGACTTCAAGCTGCCCGGTGCCCCCAAGGCCATGGCGGCGGCCCTGACGGAACATTTCCAGGCTCAGCCGCAACAGTTGCTGGTGTTTGGCCGTGAGGACTGGTTTGCGCCGCCGGCGTCCGGATCTGGTGAGCCAGCCCCGCTGGTGGTGTGTCCGTGCAGCACCGGCACCCTGTCGGCGTTGGCCACCGGTGCCAGCAATAACCTGATTGAGCGGGCGGGGGACGTTGCCCTCAAGGAGCGCCGGCCACTGATCCTGGTGCCGCGGGAAGCGCCATACTCTGAGTTGCACCTGGAGAACATGCTG
Source organism: Marinobacter sp. CA1 (assembly GCF_020546665.1). Lineage (NCBI taxonomy): Bacteria > Pseudomonadati > Pseudomonadota > Gammaproteobacteria > Pseudomonadales > Marinobacteraceae > Marinobacter > Marinobacter sp. CA1. The sequence continues at coordinate 3,615,590 of NZ_CP071785.1, read as the reverse complement.
AAGCTGACCCGGATGGGCGCGACCATCATTCCCGCCAGTCCGGGGTTCTATCATCAGCCCCAGTCGGTGGCGGATCTGGTGGACTTCATCGTTGCCCGGCTGCTGGATCATCTCGGTATCGATCAGACCTTGATGCCAAAATGGGGCGAAAGTCGGGTGGCGCAGAAATTGGCCCGCTAAGGTCCCGGCAAGGCGGATTTGGCCACTGCTTTTGATGCTTTTGCCCATTGAGCCGATTAGGCTCCCCCCACAGACTCTGTGAACAACCACAACGACAGTCATTCACAGAGGTTCACCATGATTCCACGCACGCTCTTTGATGCCGATCTCGAAGGCTTCCGGGACTCCGTTCGCAAGTTCCTGGAGCAGGAGGCGGTGCCTTACCACGAACAGTGGGAGAAGGACGGTCAGGTCAGCCGGGAACTCTGGACCAAGGCCGGTGAGCTGGGCTTTCTCTGCCCGACCATGCCGGAAGGGTATGGCGGTGTGGGCGCCGATTTCCGCTACAGTGCCGTCATCATGGAAGAGCTGGCCCGAGCCGGACTTTCCGGCATTGGCTGGGGGCTGCATTCCGACATCGTTGCGCCTTACATCCTCCACTACGGTTCGGAAGAACAGAAACAGCATTACCTGCCCAAGCTGGTCAGCGGTGAGATGGTAGGGGCTATTGCGATGACCGAGCCCGGCGCCGGCTCCGACCTGCAGGGGGTTAAGACCAATGCCGTCAAGCAGGGCGACCACTACGTCATGAACGGCTCCAAGACCTTCATCACCAATGGCCAGCTGGCGGATCTGGTGGTGGTAGTGGCCAAGACCGATCCCAAGGAAGGCGCCAAGGGCACCAGCCTGTTCCTGGTGGAATGTGCCTGGGAAGGATTTGAGAAGGGGCAGAACCTCAACAAGGTGGGGATGAAAGCCCAGGATACCTCGGAGCTGTTCTTCCAGGACGTCCGGATTCCGGAGACCCACCTGCTGGGTGGCCGGGAAGGGCAGGGCTTCTTCCAGTTGATGCAGGAACTGCCGGCGGAGCGCCTGCAGGTGGCGCTGACGGCGGTTGCGGCTGCCGAGGCGGCCTGGGGCTGGACCCTGGACTATGTCAAGGAACGCAAGGCGTTCAGCAAGCCGGTGATCGCCTTCCAGAACACCCGCTTTAAGATGGCGGAAATGAAAGCCGAGATCACCGCCGCGCGGGTCTTCGTTGACCGTTGCCTGGAGTTGCACCTGGAGAAGAAGCTGGATATCCCCACCGCCGCCATGCTGAAGCAGTGGACCACCGATCTGCAGTGCAAGGTGATGGACGAGTGTGTCCAGCTCCACGGCGGCTATGGCTACATGTGGGAATACCCCATCGCCCGGGCCTGGGCCGATTCCCGGGTGCAGCGGATCTACGCCGGCACCAATGAAATCATGAAAGAGATCGTTGCCCGCTCGTTCTGAGCTACCGACGACATTGCCGGGCAGGCCAAGCGCTGCTGCCCGGTTACCCTTCTTTACAATTTGCCAAGCCTATCAAGGTTCCCGCCGGTAAACTTCCCTAGAGTGAATCCCAACCACTAATAAGGATAATCGGTTGCCGTCATGACGCGTTTGCTCCCCCTGGCCCTGTCCCTGGCCGTGTTCAGCCTTACCGGCTGCAAGAACGAATCCACTCCGCCGCCCGAAGATGGCCGGGATTTTGATTCCGGCGACTATATCGAGCCGGGCGCCTACACCGGCACGGTGATGAATGGCTATCTCAGCCAGGCCCGGGTGTGGCTGGATATTGACGGCGATGGTCAGGTGACCGCTGGGCCGCTGGAGATCACGCTGGAATCCGGCACGGTGGTGACCCTGGAAAATGGCGAGCCTACTGCCCTCAGCGGTGATAACGGTCGCTTTGAGCTGGACACCTCCGAGCTGCAGCTGGACGCGACGGTCGGGCCGGACCTGGCCCCGAGGGACTACGCGCTTTACGCCACCATCCTGCCGGGCCGTACGACCGACCAGAGCCGTGGTGGTGTGGTGCTGGACAAGGCGTTCATGATGTCCGCACCGCCGGGTGTGCGACTGATCAGCCCGCTGACCTCCCTGGAGCGGTTCCGGGCACTGGCAGGCCTCGCTGGTCAGTTTGAAGCCAACGCGACACTGGCCGATGCCTTTCGTCACTCCAACCCGCGGCAGGATTACCTGAAGGCCGGCGATGACCGCGCCTACGCCTACGCCCGGGTGTTTGCCCGCTTCCTGGCGGCGCAGTTCCCGGAGGGCACCAGTGAAGCCCTGGCCAACGGTGATGGCACCGAACGGCTGCTGGACATCAACGCCATCAAGGTGTTGGCGGTGGCGTTTATCCGCAACGCGGCGACACTGGTGCAGCGGGTCGATGAAGCGGCGCCGGCCGGTCGTTACCAAAATGTCGATATCGACGCGATTGAGCTGCCGGTGGAGGGACTGGACCTGTTGAACCCGGTGGTGCTGGCCACCGAGGTGGTGTTTGCCCACAGCGAGGACGGTGCGCTGCCGGCTTCGCGTTCCGGGCTGGAGCGCTCGGCGGAGCTTGCCTACAGCTACAACCCGGCGGGACAACTGGTGCGGATTGAAGCCAATGGCTGCATGGCACCCTCCATGCAGGAGTTGGCGCGGTTGGCCAACGCCGGCGGCGAAATGGCGGCTACCGGCACCCAGTGGCTGCCGAGCATTTCCGCTTCTCAGCTCAGCATGGGGTATTTGCAGGAAGACGGCGTCGATGAAGTGCTGGAGATTGACTGGGCAACCCGCTCTGCCCGCTTCTACACGACAACGGATTGCCACCCTGAACTTGCGGCGACTGATGCCCTCGACGGTGAGCCGGCCCGCAGCTATCAGTGGTCGCTGAATGCGGGCCGGGTACTGTCCATCACTGATGGCGAACGCACCCTGGTGCCGGATTACGAAAATGCCAGCGAGACCTTCCTGGGCTATCGCCTAATGGAAGACGGCGTTGAACTGGCCGCGCTGGATTTGACCGGAGAGCTGGTGTCTTGCCTTGATCAGTTGGATGATGCCGATCAACTGCCGCCGCGAGTCGTGTCAGCCCAGCAGAGCTACCAGTTCAGCGGATTTGAGCCGCAACCGGACCTGTTCGAAACCCTGCTGCTGGAGTTCGACACCCGCAAGGAGCGTCAGCGGCTGCTGAGCTACAGTTTCCTCGATGATCGCCTGGCGGCGGTGCCGGAGCTGGACGGCCAGGCAGGCTTCCGGTGGGAGCTCTTCTACCAGTCGGAGGACGGCATCATCGAACCTGAGCAGCCCAATCTGATCGAACAGGGCTTCCTGACCCTGCACACCCGGCCACAGAGCTGCGGTCGCAACGAGGACTCATCGCCAGGCGCGCTGTTCGCCCGGATCAATCGGGGGTACAAACGTCTGTCTGAGATTCTGGCTGGTGGTGTGAACTGATTAACTGATCGGACACGGATAAAGCGGGCCATCACCGGCGTGGATCGGTGGTGGTTTGTTGTTTGGGGGCTTGGGAAAGTACGAGGTTCAGACGGGATGTCTTCGTTGCTGCTGACCACTCCCTGGGGAAGGGAATGGTGCCGAGGAGAGGACTTGAACCTCCACGGGGTTGCCCCCACTAGCACCTGAAGCTAGCGTGTCTACCAATTTCACCACCTCGGCAAGCGACCGCTATGATAATGAAACTCGCCTGATATTCAAGCCCGCTTTTGCGTTAATGACGTTTTTTTGCAGTGGAGACCGTGTTCCCGGGTCGTCTGACAGGCGCTGCCAGATGAAGGAAGCAGTCGACAGTAAGTTCTGAAGTGCAAGTTCTGAGATACAACGGGAGGCAGCGACGATTGAAGTCACATCTGGCGACTTTCGTCTGTTTTGCATTAAATTATGAGGGAGATTTAATCGCCATTCCTTGAGGGAAGGAATGGTGCCGAGGAGAGGACTTGAACCTCCACGGGGTTGCCCCCACTAGCACCTGAAGCTAGCGTGTCTACCAATTTCACCACCTCGGCAGGTGATTTGCAGGTTTGCCGTTTTGTAATCGCTAAGCTTTACAAGATGTAGCTTATTGAAAACTTGGCAGTTCTGCCGTCGGTTGGGGTGTTCGTCTCAACCGATGGCGCGTACTTTACGGATTCGTGTCAGGGCTGTCAAATGTTTTCCTCAAAAATTTTTGGATTGGTTCGCAGGTACTGATAGTGAGAGTTATACTCCAGTCACATTGAATCGGTCGCCAGCCTCCAAGTGGCTGCGTGACCCCAGGAAAAGGTAGCGAATGGCTTCCAGAAAGAAGACAGACAAGGACCCTCACGCCAACCGTGAGGCCACGAAGTACGACAATCCCATCCAGAGCCGGGAATTTATCCTGGATCACCTGCGGCAGCGCGGAGCGCCAGCCAGTCATGAGACTCTGTGCGACGAGCTCGCCCTGACCACCCCGGAAAACATTGAGGCCCTGCGCCGCCGGTTGATCGCCATGTGCCGTGACGGCCAGCTGATCTGCAACCGTCGCGGGGCCTACCTGCCTATCGATGAGGCCGACCTGGTGAGTGGCCGGGTGATGGGGCATCGGGACGGGTTCGGCTTCCTGGTGCCCGATGATGGTGGCTCCGACCTGTTTCTCACCGCCCGGCAGATGCGCAAGGTGTTTCATGGCGACCGGGTGGCTGCCCGGGTGGATCGAGTGGATGACCGTGGCCGCCGCGAGGGCGTGATTGTTGAGGTGCTTGAAGCCCGAACTGCGCAGGTGGTTGGCCGTCTGTTCCGGGAAAGCGGGGTTGCCTTTGTGGTTCCCGAAAACGCCCGCATCAATCATGAAGTGCTGATTCCCGAAGAGCATTGCGCCGATGCCTACCATGGCCAGTATGTGGTGGTGGAGATTCTTCGGCAGCCAACGCCCCGCACCAAGCCTACCGGCCGGATCATTGAAGTGCTGGGAGATCACATGGCGCCGGGTATGGAGATCGCGGTGGCGATACGCTCCTACGACCTGCCTCACAGTTGGCCGCCTGCGGCCGGAGAGCAGGCGGCGGCCATTCCGGCCGAAGTGGGCGAGGCCGACAAGACCAACCGGGTGGATCTGCGGCAGCTGCCACTGGTGACCATCGATGGTGAGGATGCCCGCGATTTTGACGACGCCATCTATTGTGAGCGCCGGTCCCGGGGTGGTTATCGCCTGGTTGTCGCCATCGCTGACGTTTCCCATTACGTGCGCATTGGCAGTCCGCTGGATGAAGAGGCGCTGAACCGTGGTAACTCGGTGTACTTCCCGGACCATGTCGTGCCGATGCTGCCGGAGAAGCTCTCCAATGGCCTGTGTTCGCTGAATCCGGAAGTGGATCGTCTCTGCCTGGTGGCCGACATGACCATCAGCGCGGCGGGCAACATCAGCGGCTACACCTTCTATCAGGCGGTGATGCACAGTCACGCCCGGCTGACCTACACCAAGGTCAGCGACATGCTGGAGCGGCCGGACTCCGAGCCGGGCTACCGTCTGTGCGAGCAGTACGCCGAGGTGCTGCCGCACCTGCACGACCTTTACGGCCTCTATAAAGTGTTGCGTCAGGCGCGCACGGAACGCGGTGCGATTGACTTCGAAACCACCGAGACCCGGATCATCTTCGATCCGGCGCGGAAAATTGAGGAAATCGTGCCAGTGCATCGCAACGATGCCCACAAGATTGTGGAAGAGTGCATGCTGTGCGCCAACGTGGCGGCAGCGCGGTTCCTCAAATACCACAAACTGCCGGCACTGTATCGGGTTCACGATGGCCCGTCGGAAGAACGGCTGGGGGCTTTGCGGCTGTTCCTGGGGGAGCTGGGGTTGCAGCTCGGCGGTGGTGACAAGCCCACCTCGGCGGATTATCAGGCGCTGTTGTCAGTGGTTGCTGACAGACCCGATGCTCAGGTGATCCAGACAGTGATGCTGCGGTCGTTGAGTCAGGCGGTATACAGCCCCGAGGAGTCCGGTCACTTCGGGCTCGGGTTTGCCAGCTACGCTCACTTCACATCGCCCATCCGCCGCTATCCGGACCTGATTGTCCACCGTGCCATCAAGTCGGTGATTCACAGTGCCGAGACCCGCAAGCGGGTGGAGCAGCCTGGGCAGCGGGATGCCAATCTGGCGGATTACCCCTACGACCTGGCGCGGATGACCCAGCTGGGCGAGATCACCTCGATGACTGAGCGGCGGGCCGACGATGCCACCCGCGATGTCATGGCCTGGCTCAAGTGTGAGTACCTGCGGGACCGGGTGGGTGAAGAGTACGACGGCGTCATTGCCGCTGTGGTGCCGTTCGGGTTCTTTGTCGAGCTCAAGGACATCTACATCGAAGGACTGGTGCACATCTCCACACTGGGTGGTGACTACTATCACCACGACGTCGCCAAACACCGGCTGGTGGGTGAACGCACTGCGGTTAGCTTCCGGCTCGGTGATGAAGTACGGGTGCAGGTGGTGCGGGTGGATCTGGATGAGCGCAAGATTGATCTGGAGCTGCTCAGTAAACCGCGGCGACGCAAGTCTGACCGGGAGGCCCTGGAAATGGCGGACTCCCGCGATGGCGGGGCGCGCAAGGACAAGGGCGGCGGCAAGTCCGGACGCAAGGGTTCCGGCAAGGGGCGCAAGGCCGCCGGCAAGCCTGACAAGAGCGCCAAGTCCGGCAAGGCTAAAAAAGGGCGACCCAGAAGCGCGAAGGAAAAGCTGGTGGAAGCGGCCGCCAAGGAGGCGGACAAGTCCGGTGGCCGCAAACGTGGTCAGAAGCCCTGGTAAAGCATGGTGCAGGGTCGGTGCAGGGCTGTTTGCCCAGCGCGCCGGCCACGACGAGCAGTTGAGGAACGCACGAACGTGTCTGAAGAGTTTATTTTTGGTTGGCATGCCGTTGAGGCGGTACTGAAGCGGGAGCCGGAGCGGCTACAGGCGGTGTGGATTCAGACCGGTCGTCAGGACCGTCGGGTCAAGGAAGTGACCGCTGCGCTGGATGAGCTGGGTGTGCCCTGGCAGGTGGTTCACCGTCGTGAGCTGGATGAGCGGGTCGCCGGTGTGCATCAGGGGGTGGTTGCCCAGGTTGGCAAGAGTCGTGAATGGAGCGAGGATGACCTGCTGGCGATGCTGGAACAGTCCGGCAAGCCGCCGTTCCTGCTGGTGCTGGATGGTGTCACCGATCCCCATAACCTGGGGGCCTGTCTGCGAACCGCCGATGCGGCGGGGGTCCAGGCAGTGATTGTGCCCAAGGACAAGTCCGCCTCGCTCAGTCCTACCGCACGCAAAGTGGCCTGTGGCGCCGCCGAGACGGTGCCATTGGTGCGGGTCACCAATCTCGCCCGGGCGTTGCGCAACCTGCAGCAGCAGGGGGTGTGGCTGATCGGCACGGCAGGGGAAGCCAAGGCCTCGCTTTACCAGGCTGACTTCTCCGGTCCGGTGGCGCTGGTGATGGGCGCTGAGGGCAAGGGTATGCGTCGGCTGACCCGTGAGCATTGCGACCAGTTGATCAATATTCCCATGCAGGGTCATGTCGACAGCCTGAATGTGTCGGTGGCAACCGGCGTCTGTCTATACGAGGCCCTGCGACAAAGACTTGCATAGCACCGTCTACCCGCCTAAAATGCGACACCCCTTTTTTCGGGGGTGGCGTGTTATTGTCTGAATTTTGTTCATGGCAGGGCGCGTCAGGCTTTTCACAAAGCCGATGAACACGGGCAGCCAAGCGCTGCCGCCTCCTTGCTTCTTGCCGGGCCTGTCGCAACAGCGCGGGGCTGTCGGAAGCTGTTCAAACCGTAGGGAGAACTCATGCGTCACTACGAAATCGTATTCATGGTACATCCGGATCAGAGCGAGCAGGTGCCCGCGATGATCGAGCGTTATACCGGCGTCATCACCGAAGATGGCGGTCAGGTACATCGCCTGGAAGATTGGGGCCGTCGTCACCTGGCATACCCGATCAACAAGATCCACAAGGCTCACTACGTGCTGATGAACGTTGAATGTTCACAGACCGCACTGGACGAGCTGACTCACAACTTCCGCTTCAACGACGCCATCATTCGCGACCTGATCATCCGTCGCGACGAGGCTGTGACTGACCTGTCTCCGATGAAGGCGGCTGAGTCCCGCGAGGACCGTCGCGGTGGAGATGAGCGTCCGCGCCGTTCCGCCGAATCCGGCGAGCGCCGTCCGGCCGAAGCCCAGGGCGACAAAGAGTAAAATCACTTTTTGAGTTGAGGAGTTAGTTATGGCTCGTTTTTTCAGACGTCGTAAGTTCTGTCGCTTCACGGCAGAGGGTGTTAAGGAGATCGATTACAAAGATCTGGACACCCTGAAAGGCTACATCACTGAAACCGGCAAGATCGTGCCCAGCCGCATCACCGGCACCAAAGCACGTTATCAGCGTCAGCTGGCCACCGCTATCAAGCGTGCCCGCTACCTGGCACTGCTGCCGTACTCGGACAGCCACGACAACTAAGTTGCAGGAAATCTAGACAGGACTCGGGACCATGCGTGCTCTAGCACAGTTTGTAATGCGAGGTCCCCTGCAGGCGGGTGCTGTGGCAGCGATTGCCATGACAGTCCCCCTGCTGTTTTGGGTCGGAGCCGCCGTCGTTGGACTGGTGATTCTCCGGCTCGGCATCAGCCAGGGGCTTAGCATCGGCCTCTGGGCATTGCTGCCCGGGCTCGGTTGGGCCTGGGTGGGGCAGGACCCCACCGCGGTGTCGGTGTTGCTTCTGGTGATGGTGATGGCCGCGGTTCTGCGAGCCTCCCTGTCCTGGCAGAAGGCGCTGCTCAGCGGAGCTGGCCTGACCCTGGTGATGGGGGCGTTACTGCCGATTCTCTACTCCGGGCTCCTGGATCAGCTGGTTCAGGCCGGTGTTGAGTTTTACCAGAGCTACGAGGTTGAGGCGCCGGTGGCTGGCGGACAGCTGGAGACAGTGATCCGCGAGACCATGGTGGCCAGCATGGCGGGCATGTTCCTTGCCATGGGCATCGGGATGACGATGCTGGCCAGGTCCTGGCAGGCCGGGCTGGACAACCCTGGTGGTTTCCAGCGGGAGTTTCATTCCCTGAGGCTGTCAGTGCCGGTGGCTCTGGGATGTGTCCTGGCAATAGTGGCAGGGCCCTACCTTGGCCTGAATGCGCTGTTGCTGGCCTGGGCCGCAGGATTGCCGCTGTTCCTGGCCGCGTTGGGCCTGGTGCACGGTGTTGTCGCCCTGCGGGGCATGGGCAGTCACTGGTTGGTGATGTTTTACGTGGCCCTGATGCTGTTGGGTCCGAGTCTGATGTTTCTGTTACTGGTTGTGGCGTTTGTGGATAGCTGGCTGGATATCCGGGGGCGAATCAAGTCCTCCGGGTCGGCTGAATAAAGCACGAAGAGGTTAACGAGATGGAAGTTATTCTGCTCGAGAAAGTTGCAAACCTTGGCTCACTGGGTGACAAGGTTAAGGTAAAGGCCGGTTACGGTCGTAATTTCCTGCTTCCCTACGGCAAGGCTGTTGCTGCCACGGAAGACAACCTGAAGGCGTTCGAAGAGCGTCGTGCCGAGCTGGAAAAAGCTGCCGCTGAAAAGCTGGCCGCTGCCCAGTCCCGCGCCGAAGCTCTGGAAGGCGCTTCCTTCACCATCACCTCTAAGGCTGGTGACGAAGGCAAGCTGTTCGGTTCTATCGGTGTGCGTGACATTGCAGATGCAATCACTGCCGCCGGTACCGACGTTGAGAAGAGCGAAGTTCGTCTGCCGGAAGGCCCGCTGCGGGTTGTCGGCGAGTACGACATCGAGCTTCAGCTGCACACCGACGTAACCGTCGAAGTGAAGGTTGCAGTCGTCGCCGAGTGATTCGGCCCCGGCCCTGTGCCGGAGACTGCTTTGGTGATCCCTTGTGGGTCACCGCCCAGGCCCGGGCCGCGAAAGCGGATTCCGGGCCTGTTGCTTTCTGGTATGCTAGTGTCCCGTCTGTCGCAATGATCCCGAACGTTTTTTACTGAAGAGAATCCATGGCCAATTCCAATCTGAAAGCGGCATCCACTGACCTGGAAACCTCCCGCGTCAAGGTTCCTCCGCACTCGCTGGAAGCCGAGCAGGCGGTGCTTGGTGGCCTGATGCTGGACAACCGCCGCTTTGATGAAGTGTCGGAGATCATCACCTCGACGGATTTCTACCGTCAGGACCATCGCCTGATCTTCGCGGCAGCCGAGCGGCTGGCAGGTGACAGTGAGCCACTGGACGTGGTCACCCTGGCGGAGTTCCTGGAGCGGGCCGGGGACATCGAAGACGCCGGCGGCCTGGGTTATCTGGCCGAGCTGGCGGAGAAGACGCCGGGCGCGGCCAACATTCGGGCGTACGCCGAGATCGTGCGGGAGCGTTCGGTACTGCGCAGCCTGATAGAAGTGTCCGGCAACATCGCCGATTCGGCGTTTAATCCACTTGGGCGCACCAGTGATGAATTGCTGGATGAGGCCGAGCGGAATGTGTTCAAGATTGCTGAATCCCGCAACACCCAGAATGCCGGACCGAAAAGCATCAACCCGATCCTGACCACGGCGTTGGGACGGATTGAAGAAATGTTTGAATCCGGCGATGCCATCACCGGCCTGACCACCGGCTTTCGGGACCTCGACAACAGCACTTCGGGGATGCAGCCGGCGGATCTGATCATTGTGGCCGGTCGTCCCTCCATGGGTAAGACCACGTTCGCCATGAACCTGGTGGAGAACGCGCTGCTGAAAACCGGTGAGCCGATCCTGGTGTTCAGTATGGAGATGCCGTCCGATTCCATCGTAATGCGGATGCTGTCGTCACTGGGACGCATCGATCAGACCAAGATCCGGAGCGGTAAGCTGGAAGAGGATGACTGGCCCCGGCTGACGTCGGCGGTGTCGCTGCTGAAGGACAAGCCGCTGTACATCGATGATACCGCTGGCCTGAGCCCCACCGAACTGCGTTCCCGTGCCCGTCGGGTGGCCCGGGAGAATGGCGGCAAGCTCAGCCTGATCATGGTCGACTATCTGCAGTTGATGCGGGTGCCGGGCAATACCGAAGGGCGTACTGCGGAAATCTCCGAGATCTCCCGCTCCCTCAAGGGGATTGCCAAGGAGCTCAACTGTCCGGTAGTGGCGCTGTCGCAGCTCAACCGGAGCCTGGAGCAGCGCCCCAACAAACGACCGGTGAACTCGGACCTGCGGGAATCCGGAGCGATCGAGCAGGACGCCGACGTGATCATGTTCGTCTACCGCGACGAGGTCTATAACGAGGACACCCCGGACAAGGGGGTGGCCGAGATCATTATCGGTAAGCAACGGAACGGTCCCATTGGCACCATACGGCTTGCGTTCGTGGGTAAGTACACCAAGTTTGAAGACCTCGCCCATGGCGATTACGGGGACGAATACTGAGGTCGCAGTCTGGATGATCAGCAGGGTAATGCGCCATGCCTAGACCAACCGTTGCGCGGGTCGATCTCGATGCCCTTCGGCACAACTATCGTGAGGCCGCCCGCCTGGCGGGTCATGCCCGCGCCATGGCGGTAGTGAAGGCGGATGGTTACGGTCACGGTATTGCCGCCGTGGCGAAGGCCCTGGCCGGGGAGGTGGAGCGTTTTGCCGTTGCCTGCCTGGAGGAGGCGTTGACCATTCGCGAGGCCGGGCTGGGTCAAACTGTGGTGCTGTTGCAGGGCGTGCATGCCGCCGAGGATGTGGCGATCTGCGTTCGGCTGGGTCTGGAACCGGTGATTCACTGCGAGCGCCAGCTCGACTGGCTGGCCGCCGGTAACGAGGTGCCGGCGTTCTGGATCAAGGTCAACAGTGGCATGAACCGGCTGGGCTTTCGGGCCGCTGAGCTGCCTGCGGTGATGGCCTCGGTACGCGCGCTGACGGATGCCGGGCATGGCGCCTTCCTTGGTTTTGTCACCCATTTTGCTGCTTCCGACGACCCCGACCGGGAAACCACCGAAAGCCAGACCCGTTATTTCCAGGATGCCGTCGCGCCCTGGCCGGAGGCACTGCTGAGTGTGGGCAACTCCGCCGCCCATTTCCGCGAAGGTCAGTTGCTGTTTGACTGGAGCCGGCCGGGGATCATGCTTTACGGCGCTTCGCCGATGGCGGAACGCTGCGGGGCCGAGCTGGGGCTGAAACCGGTGATGACGCTGGAGTCGGAGCTGACCGCTGTGCGCTGGCTGAACCCCGGGGACGCTGTGGGTTACGGCGAAACCTGGCGGGCCGAACAGCCCACACGAATGGGGATCGTTGCCGTCGGCTATGGCGATGGCTACCCTCGCCACGCTGGCACCGGCACGCCGGCGGCGATCAATGGTCAGCGGGTTAGGCTGATCGGGCGGGTGTCGATGGACATGCTGGCGGTGGATCTGACCGGCGCCCCGAACGCCAGCCCCGGGGATCGGGTCGAGTTGTGGGGCGCGGAGGTGCCGGTGGACGAAGTGGCCCGACATGCGGGCACTATTGGTTACGAGCTATTGACCGGCGTCACCGCCCGGGTGCCGCGGATCTATTCCGGTGCCGAGTCGGACACCGGACACTAGGCTTCGGCATTTTCCGGCTCGTGAATGATTTCCTCGATGAAGTCGAGGATGCTCACCAGGCTGCGTTCGTCGAGCTTCTTCAGCACCTTGTGAACCACCATCTTGCTGCCTTTGAGCATGCTGCCGATTCCCATCCGGGCCATGCCCATCACCATGCTGCCGGCATTCAGGCGACGCAGCGGTTCGAGGAAGAAAAAGTCCAGGCCGGATTCGGTCAGGTCGACGATCAGGTTGTAGAGCTGGTCAATGGCTTCCTTGTCGGCCTTGCCGCGGTTACGGATCTCACCGACGGTGTACAGGGCTCGGGTGCGGAGTTCGTCGTCAATTGGGGCGACGATGTGGCTTTGCGCTTTCAGCATGGCGTTTCCCATTGTTGTATGCTCTTCGGGCCCGATATTGTAGTGGGTGGGTGGTTGCCGGCATTGGCTGGGACGCAGGGCGGCGGCTGTCAGAACTGCGATCGTGATACGGGCTTTCTCCACGGCCGATAAGGCCTTACAGTAGCACCATATCCCTTGGCCGAAATGGCCTCAGGCGCCGGCATGGCCGCGCTGAAATCACTTGCTTGGAGTCTGAGTTTCCCTGTGAACGTGCTTGTTGTCCATGACTATGGTCCCCTTGGTCGGGTGTTGCTGGAGCAGCTCAAACAGACCACCCTGCACATCAGCCCGCTGCTGATCAGCGAACCCGGCAACGCCAACCTCGCGGCCCTGGCCGATTGGGTGCCGGCGGACACTGACCTGATCGTCAACGCCCTTTGGCAGGCTGATCCCGAGGTGGCCGAGCCAGATCCGGAAGCGGCCCGAGAAACCGCGTTTTCGCTGCCGATGGCGCTGGCGGAGCACGCCCGTGAGCATGGCATGGCATTGGTTCAGTTGTCGTCCTGCTATGTCTTCGATGGCCGCAAGCAGAGTGCCTATCTGGCGTCGAACCCCGGCCAGCCATTCAGTCAGCTGGGCAACTGGCAGTGGGAGTGTGAGCAGGCCCTGCGTACGCTACTGCCGCGTCACCTGATCCTGCGCACGGGCTGGAGTCTGGGTCGGTTTATCCGCAAGGTTCAGGACAGTGCGCTGGATCGCTCGATGTTGCCGTTGTCGAGCCGCTATCACGGTCAGCCGGTGGCCTATCGGGATCTGGCGCGGGTGATTGTGGCGATTTTGCAGCAGATTGACTGCGGTGCGGAGGTGTGGGGGACCTTCCAGTATGCTGGTGCGGAGGAAATCTCCCACTATGAGCTGGGACTGGCGATCGCCGAGCTGGCGGGATTACCGGAGGGAACCCGGGTGGTGGACGAGGTGCCGGAGTGGGCTGCGCTGGAGCCGGAGAATGCCACCCTGGGCTGCACCAAGATCCGCAATACCTTCGGCATCAAGCAGTTGCCCTGGCGACGGATGCTGGATGAGGAGTTGGCGCTGATCAGTGCCCGGGCGCCGGATCGGGAAACGGTCGGCCAGATCCGGGAGGACTGAGGCTGGCGCCGGATGGCGTCGGTTTTCTCTACGCCACCGGCGTGACCGTGATGCTCAGCGGCACGGTGGCGCGTCTGAGGCCTCCTGGGCGATGGCGTGCAGGGCATCCATGTCCAGTAGCTCAACATCACGGCCACGGGCCTTGAGCAGGCCCTGGTTCTGGTAACGGGTGAACACCCGGCTGACGGTTTCGACCGCAAGCCCCAGGAAGTTGGCAATGTCGTTGCGGGCCATCGGCAGGTTGAAGTGGGTGGCCGACAGTTTGCGACGCTGGAAGCGGCTGGACAGTGACAGCAGCAGACTGGCAATACGTTCCTCCGCCGTGCGCTTGCTCAGCATCATCGCCAACTGGTGGCTGCTCTGGATTTCCTGGCTCATCAACTGGAAGAAGTGATGCTGTAGGCCCGGCAGTTTGTGGGTCAGCTCTTCCATATGGTCCATCGGCAGTTCGCACACACTGGTGCGCTCCAGGGCCTTGGCGGAGCAGGCGTAGTGAGTGCCACTCATGCTGTCGAGGCCAACCAGTTCGCCTGGCAGGAAAAAGCCGGTGACCTGTTCATCACCGTTCTCGGTCACGATCGACGTCTTGATGGCACCGCTGCGAACCGCAAAACAGGAGCGGAAGGGCGCATTCTGCTCGAACACATAATCCCCCCGGTTATAGATGCGACCCTGCTGAACCACATCCTCCAGCCTGGCCAGGTCCTGATCGCTGACGGCCAGCGGCAGACACAGGTTGCTGAGGCTGCACTGTTGGCACGATGCCTTCAGTGTCGGGGATTTGCCGATCTTGATGGTCTGTTCCATAGCGTCTACTGCCGAATTTGATGCATATCAAATGCGTACATTAATACGAAAGGACCGGGATTCCAACGGTTATCGTTGACCTGGGATCAGTTTCGTTAGTTTCCTAGGCAGCTTCTGAACCACGTCCCGCCCCGGACTGCGCCGGAGCGATTCGAGTTTGCGCAGAAGCTCCCGGTTTCCTGTCGTTCGGCAGGCAGGCGACTACCAGCGCCCCTCAGTCGAGGCGCTGGAAGATCAGGGACGCGTTGGTGCCGCCAAAGCCGAAGCTGTTGGACATCACCGTACGCAGGTCGGCATCCCGGGAATGCGGGCCAACAATGGGCAGGTCACGGATTTTCTCATCCGGGTCTGCCAGGTTGGCGGTGCCGGCGATAAAGCCATGCTGCAGCATCAGCAGGGAATAGATCGCCTCGTGCACGCCCGCCGCGCCGAGGGAATGGCCGGACAGCGACTTGGTTGAGGAGATGGCTGGGATCTGGTCGGTAAAGGTGGCCTGTACCGCGCCCATTTCCGCCACATCGCCAACCGGAGTGCTGGTGCCATGGGCGTTGATGTAGTCGATGGGGCCATCGACGGTGGCCATGGCCTGGCGCATGCAGCGTTGCGCTCCTTCACCGGAGGGGGCCACCATGTCGTGACCGTCCGAGGTGGCACCATAGCCGGTCAGTTCGGCGATGATGTGGGCGCCACGGGCGCGGGCGTGTTCCAGTTCTTCCAACACCACCATGCCGCCACCGCCGGCGATGACGAAGCCGTCACGACCGCTGTCAAAGGGCCGGGATGCGGTGGCCGGGGCTTCGTTGTACTTGGTGGAGAGCGCGCCCATGGCGTCGAACAGCATGGTCAGGCTCCAGTCCTCTTCTTCCCCGCCGCCGGCGAAGACAATGTCCTGTTTGCCGGCCTGGATCTGCTCCATGGCGTGGCCGATGCAATGGGCGCTGGTGGCGCAGGCGGACGACATCGAATAGTTGACGCCACGAATCTTGAACGCGGTGGCCAGGCAGGCAGACACGGTGCTGGTCATGATCCGTGGCACCATGTAGGGCCCGATGCGTTTGACCCCTTTCTCCCGCATGGCGTCGATAGCTTCCACCTGGCTGGCGCAGGAGGCGCCGCCGGAGCCGGCAATCAGACCGGTGCGGTCGTTGGAGATCAGGTCGTCGGTCAGTCCGGCGGCGGCAATGGCCTGTTCCATCGCCAGGTAGCTGTACATGGCGGACTGACCCATGAACCGGCGGATCTTGCGATCGATGGTGCCGGTGTCCACATCCACCGAGCCGGAGACCTGGCTGCGGAAGCCGAGTTCCTGATAGCGCTCGTTGAAGCGGATGCCGGAGCGGCCGGTTTTCAGGCTGGTAGCCACTTCGTCCACCGAGTTGCCCAGGCAGGACACGATGCCCATGCCGGTGACGACAACGCGTCTCATAACTTTCCTCCTGTCCGGTTCGGCGGTTGCCGGTCACCGGGCTGTATTCGTTGCGATGGCAACATTCTAGGAACTTTCGAACGGTTCCGGTATTTGACCTTGGTACGGTAAGCCGGCTTTACAGTCCGCAGAGGCGTAACCACTGCGTACAAGGCTGCGGCACCCTACGCTGCTAATCTGCCCGGAGCAATCAACAACAGAACAGCCAACAACAAAACAACCAACAACTAAAACAAGAGGAGATCTCCGTGCGTTCCCTGTCCCGTTTTCTGTCTGACTACGGCGAGAGCCACCGCAATCCGGTAAACCAGTGGGTCCACATTGTCTGTGTGCCGCTGATTCTGGTGTCCACCCTGGGCTTGCTGTGGCTGGTGCCGCTGGGCCAGTGGCTGGGGCTGCCAGTGGCCTGGGTCGGCTGGGTCAATGGCGCGACACTGCTGGGAGTACTGTCTGGCATCCTGTACCTGCGGTTGTCACCTTGGGTATTCGTGCTGATGGTGGGGTGGTTTGCGCTGTCGGTGTGGATCATCCTGGCGATTCAGGGCGCGGGCTGGCCGTTGTTGTGGATCTGCGTGGCGGTCTGGGTTCTGGCCTGGATCGGCCAGGTGTGGGGGCACAAGGTGGAGGGCAAGAAACCGTCCTTTATCGAGGACCTGGTGTTCCTGCTCATCGGCCCGGTGTTTGTCAGCATCGAGTTTGCAGCCAAACTGGGATTGCCGGTCCGCCATGCCCAGGGCCACTGAGGGTGTAAATGCGGTAAGCTGAGGGCCTGTCGATCACCACTGGCCGTCGCCCTATGCCGCAGTCCGCAACCGGCCCCGTTCCCTGGCGGGGCCACCTCCATGTCTGGCCCGACCACTGGCAGGTGGTCGGGCGCCTGTTACCGAACGATCCCCACCGCCACATCAGCGCGTCGTTGCTGGTCGGGCTGGAGGGAGAGTTTCTGTTGCAGTGCGATGGTCAGCAACGGCGGACCCGGGCGGCTCTGGTGGCACCGGATGTGGTTCAGGCGCTGGACCCGCTGGGGGGCACGCTCTGGGTCAGTCAGCTGGACCCGGACTGCCCGCTCTGGCGGCGGCTGATGGGGCGTCTGGATGGCAGTGTCAGTGTGGATCTGCCGCTGCCGCAGCACTGGCCTTCGCCGGCGTCAGGCACCGATTGCAGCGCCATGGCGCACTGGCTGGCGGCTTACGTCACCCGGCTTGAAGGCGTGGTGACGCCGCTGGATGAGCGGGTTGCTGCGACCTGCCGGCAGCTCCGGGATACGCTGCCAGATCGCCTCGACCTGGCTGCACTGGCGTCCCGGGTCGGGCTGTCGGGCTCACGGCTCAGCCACCTGTTCCGCCACGATACCGGGGTATCCCTGCGCCGGTTTCTGCTGCATCTCAAACTGAACCGGGCCCTGGCCTGCTGGCAGCCGGGGATGACGCTGTCGCAGCTGGCGGTGGACGCGGGCTTCTACGATCAGCCCCACCTGGTGCGCACCGCCCGCGAGATGTACGACGCCCTGCCTTCGGCGTACGTGCTGGCCGGTGGGTTTGAGGTCTGCCGCTGTCAGTCGCGCTGACGCCGGACTGCTTTCTTGGCTTCCCTGGCGGCCTCAGCCTGTTCCGCCTGCTGGCGTTCGCGTTCCACCATGGCAGGGGTTTCCAGGGTCATCGGCCCGAGCTTGCCTGCCCGTAGCTCGTTGAGCAGCACCTCCGCCACCTTGTGCAGGTCGGGAATGCCTCCACGGCTAAAGAACCGGCGGCGCTCGGCAATGGCGTCCATCAGCGCCACGCCGTCGCTGGGGAAGCTGGGAAGCGCGTCGAGGTCGTAACGGTCCCGGACCACCTCAGGATAGGCTTCCAGCAGGTAATCGGCGGCGAACAGGGCGACATCCTCGAAGTCGATCACCGAGCTGCGAATCGCACCCGATACCGCCAGCCGATAACCGCAGGCTTCCGGAGACAGTTTGGGCCAGAGAAACCCGGGGGTGTCGTACAGCAGGATGTTGTCCGGCAATTTGATGGTCTGCTGGGCCTTGGTGACCGCCGGCTCATTGCCGGTCTTGGCCACTGGTCGGCCGGCCAGAGTGTTGATCAGGGTGGACTTGCCGACGTTGGGAATGCCCAGGATCATCACTCGCAGGGCGCTGGTCTGGCGGTCGTGGTTCGGCACCAGCTCATTGGCCAGGCGGAGGATACCCAAAGCCTCCTGACGCTGGTTATGGCTCAGGGTAATCGCTGTGACTCCCCGTTCCCGCTCCAGGTAGGCCTGCCACTCGGCGGTTTTGTCCGGATCGGCCAGATCCCGTTTGTTGAGCACCTTGATCACCGGCGTGTCGCCACGCAGTGCCGGCACCAGCGGGTTTTCGCTGCTGAACGGCAGGCGGGCGTCGAGGACCTCAATGATCAGGTCCATCTGCGGCATGATCTTTTTGATCTCCTTGCGGGCCTTGTGCATGTGCCCTGGAAACCAGTTAATGGCCATGGAATGTCTCCGGTGACTGGCTGAATCGCGCCATTATGGCGGGGAATGACAAAATTTTCACATCGGCGTCAGCCCCCGTATGGCGGGGGGAGGGCCCACACCGGCTGTGACCTGTGTGGAAAAATGACAGGTCCCGGGGTGAAACCGGGTGGGGCTTTGCTTTAGGGTGGCGGTTCCGGAGTTCACGACACACTGAACGTGACCGTGCAAGCCAATGTATGGATAGCAAGCATTAACGGAGAGTGCCAAGTTATGGTGAGAGTCAAGACATTCGCACACCTGGTTGGAGCCCTGGTTATGGCCATGGGTCTCGCGGCGCCAACCTGGGCGCAGTCGCAGCAACAGCCGGATCAGGTCGATCGACTGGCCCAGATGGTGGGGCTGAGTGACGAGCAGCAGTCCGAGATCCGCGGCATTCTGGAAGAGCTCCAGGGTGAGATCCAGAGCCTGCAGATGGAAGCACGCAGCCTCCAGCAGCAGCTGCAGGACGAGATCAAGCCGGACTACGACGAAGCCAGCATTCGTGAGCAGGCCAGCAAACTGGGCGAACTCTCTGGTGAGATTTCCGCGTTGTCGACCCTGATGCAGGCACGGGTAGACAGCGTTTTCACCCAGGACCAGCGGGATGAGCTGGATCGTCGCATGCGTGCCATGCAGCAGCAGATGCAGGGGCAGCCGCCGCAGCCAAGTGCTCCGGCGCAGTAACGCAACCTGTCTTGCGAACATGAAAAACCCCGCACCGGTTCCGGTGCGGGGTTTTTTGTTAGTCGGCGGTTCCGGGCCGGCCGAAGGGCTGGAACAGCAGAATCAGCCGGGGCAGCAGGGTCAGCGCCCCCAGTAGTGCCATCAGCATGGCAAACCCGGTGAACAGGCCGAAGTAGATGGTGGGAATGAAATTCGACAGCACCAGGATTGAGAACCCGGCGATGATGGTGATGGAGGTGTAGGACATGGCGCGCCCGATGCTGCTGTGGCAGCGGTGCATGGTGGCCAGATAGTCCCGGTCCTTCTCGAACTCGACCTTGAAACGGTGGATGTAGTGGATGGTGTCATCCACCGCAATGCCCACGGTAATGGCCGCCACGGTGATGGTCATCATATCCAGCGGTATGCCCAGCCAGCCCATCAGACCCAGCACCGAACCTGCCGCCAGCAGGTTGGGAGCAATGCCGATCAGTGCCAGCTTGAGGGAGCGGAACAGTAGCAGGAACATCGCGCAGATGGCCAGGAACACCACGCCCAGTGTCTTGATCTGGGAGTCGAACAGGCTCTGCAGCATGTTGTTGTACATCACCGTCATGCCGGTAAACAGCACCTGGTCGTCGCGGTAGCCCAGTTCTTCGGTCAGATGCTGACGGATGCGATCCAGCAGTTCCTGGCGTCGCAGTTCCGGTGAGGTTTCCAGCAGGCGGATGCTGAAGCGGGCCTGGTCGTGTTCCTCGGAGATGTAGGGGGTCAGCAGGATGCCCTTGAGATCATCCGGTACCGCCGCCGGCACAAAGGCCAGTTGCAGCGCATCCAGCGGTTTGCCGCCGTTGACCTGGGCCAGCAGATCGAGGGTGGTGTCGATGGACAGTACCTTGCCGGTTTCCGGCAGGCTGTCGAGGTACTCGTGGACCTTTGCCAGTTGCGACATCTTGCGGTAGGTGTACCAGGTATCCCGATAACTCTCCGCCGCTTCGCAGTCCTCTACAAATGGATCGCAGTCGCTGGCGAATGGATCATCCTCGGCAAACGGGTCGCCGGCCGCGAAGGGATCGTCGGCGGCAGCGGTGTCACTGGTCGCCGCGCCAGCGGGAGGCGGGTCGTCGGTGATGATCACGTCCAGCGGCGTGGTACCGCCCAGGCGGTTGTCGATGGTGATCATGCCCTGGTGGATCTCGGTACTGGACTTGAAGTAGTCGATGAAGCTGTTCTCCACCGTCAGCCGGCTCACACCAATCGCGCACAGCACTGCCAGCACCACTGAGCCCACCAGGATCGCGGGGCCTTGATGTTCGGTCAGGCTGGCAAAGTGATCGGTGAATGGCCGCCGGTTTGAACGTACCCGCTGATCGACCGGTGGCGGCAGCAGGCGCAGCAGGGCGGGGAAGATCAGGAACGCCACCACAAAGGCCACGGCAAGGCCAAGTGTCATCATCCAGCCAAAATCAATGACCGGGCGGATACCGGAGTAGGTCAGCGAGCCGAAGGCCACGATGGTGGTCAGCGCCATGTAGGCGCAGGGCTTGACCATGGCGCTGACGGTGCGGCTGAGGATCGTTGCCGGCGGTGCGTCCGGTTCGTCGTGCTGGTACTCCCGGTAGCGGACAATCAGGTGGATTGTCAGGGACAGGGTCATGATCAGCAGCAGCGACACGAAATTTGAGGAGATTACCGTAACCGGCCATTCCGCCCAGCCCAGGTAGCCCACCACCAGCCAGACGGTGAAGCTGCAGCACAGCAGCGGTACCAGCACCCAGCGCCACTGTCGGAAGATGATGGCCAGGGTCAGCACCAGGAACAGCAGGACGCCGATGCCAAAGGTGGAGAGGTCGTTTTGGATGAAACGGATCATGTCCGCAACGATCATGGGTACCCCACCCAGGTGGATTACCGCATCGTCACCATGGCGCTCGAGAATCTGCCGAACCTCGTCGATGGTGGCGTCCCGGCGGGCGTCCAGCTCTTCGGTCAGGGCCAGGAACTCGGCTTCCACCTGGGCCAGGTTTTCCTGGGCATTGGCATCAGCAGGGTTCGCTTCCGCTTTGACACGTAGCTGCTTGCGCTTTTCCAACAGCTCAAAAAACGCGGACGGGGTCGGCAGGTTGACCTGGATGGCGGTGGTCCCACCATCGGTGCTGAGCAGCAGGTTGGGATAGAGCGGGTTGCTGAGCAGGGCATCGCGGGCCTGCTGCGGCGGCACTTGGTCGCCGTCGATGGTGAGGATTTCCTCGTCAACGGTGTCCAGCGACAGCTTTGGGCTGTGCAACAGCGGCACGTTCAGGATGCTGTTGGTGGAGCCGACGGCGGCGACGGCGGCCAGTTCATCCCGCAGCCCGGCCAATCGGGCCAGGCCGGCGTCGGTAAACAGCGGCTCGTGGGGGCTATAAGTGACGATGAGAAAGTCATCGGAGGTGGTAAAGCGCTGATTGACGGTCCGGTACTGTGCCAGTGAGCGGTCGTTCTCCAGCACCAGGGACTCGGCGGAAGCATCGAGTCGGAATTGGTGCAGGTTGAGGCTCATCAGTCCCAGCACCAGGGCAAACAGCACCAGCACCACCAACGGGTGGGCCAGGATCAGGCGATCGTAAAGTGTGCGTAGTTTGGTCATGACGGTGGCGTCCCTTGGGATCAGAGCGGGCAGTTTGCCATATTCTGTCAGGGAATAAAGGTGCCCCGGCTGATAGTTGAAATGTGCGGGGCGCCGGGGAGCCTCAGAATGGCTCCCCGAGGTGGGGGGCGGTCAGTTGACGGTCACCCGGTTGGCGGCGGACTCGAGGGAGTCGATCAGGGTTTTCAGGCGCTGGCTCATCTCGGCGCTGTCCGCCAGCTGCACCACCATGTTTTCGGTGGCGTCGCGGATGCCCTCCACATTGGCCAGCACATCGTCGGTTGCGGCGGTCTGTTCCGCGGAGACCGCGGCGATCTCTTCGTTGGTCCGGTCGATGCGGGACACCACATCGTTGATGGCGTCGAGGGCTTCGCGCCCCTGTTCTGCCTCACCAACGCAACGACTGGCGTCTTCCGAGCTGCTGCCCATCTGTGCCACGGCACCGTCCATTGCTGTGAGCAGCCGGTCAATGGTGCCCTGGATCTGGTCAGTGGAATCCTGCACCCGTTGCGCCAGTTTGCGGACCTCGTCGGCCACAACAGCAAAGCCGCGTCCCTGTTCACCGGCCCGGGCCGCCTCAATGGCGGCGTTGAGGGCCAGCAGGTTGGTCTGTTCGGCAATGCCCTTGATCTCCGCCACAGCGTGGCTGATTTCATGGGAATTGGCCGACAGCGCCTGAACGCTGTTGGCGGACTGGCCGATCACGTCCGCCAGACCGCGGATGGAGTCGGTGCTGCGGCGCACCTGGGTACTGCCGTCCACGGCGGCCTTGCGGGCTTCGTGGGACAGGGTCTTGGCAATGCCGGCCTGTTCCGCGATGCCATTGAAACTCTGCAGCATCTGCGCGATCACCGTCGCGGAACTGTCGGTGCTGGCCTGCTGGCGGCTGAGGTCATCCCGGCGCTGTTCGGAGGCCCGGGTAAGTTCGTGAACTTCAACGTGGAGCCGTTCGATAGCCTGCTTCATGCTTTTGACCACATCCATGGTGCGGTCCTGCATGGCGTTGAAGGCGGAGGCCATCTCGCCGATCTCATCGTGGGAGTCCACCGTTGCTCGCTGGCTCAGGTTTCCGGAGCTCTGCACCGCCACCATGGTGCCCTTGAGGCGGTGGACGTGACGCTCGATGAAGCTGATCAGCATCTGTGACCCGGCCATCTCCAGCAGCATCAGCACGGCCACCAGACCACCAAATTCAACCGCGGTGTTGGCAAACACCTCGGCGAACGAACGATCGGTCAAGGCGGCAATCATGTTCATGGCGTAGAGCACCAACAGGCACAGAACTGCCAGTACCACGATGTTCAGCAGCCAGAACTTGTACTTCAGCCGCGCATTCTTGAGCAGTTGTAGCATATTGAGTCCACTGTGTTTCTTGGCAAAGGGGCCCGCAGGCCCCCTAAAGATAGCAAGGGAGTCAGGGCTTGTCTGTAGGCGTCAGGGTCACGGGGATTCCGTGCCGGGGTAGGCTGTCGCTGGCGGTTCGGACTGTCCACGGGGTGGGCCGAGCCGCCAGCGGGGCGGGCAGGTGCGGCGGTCAGTCGACCTGTTTGACCGGAATCTGCAGCGCCTGGTTGTGTTCTGCCGCCGGTACGTCGGGGGTAATCAGGCCGAGGTTGTTCTTCTCGAAGACCCGGTCGGCGCGATAGCTGGAGCGGACCATGGGACCGGATGGCACTTCCATGAAGCCTTTGGCCAGACCGATGTCGCGGTAGCGGTTGAACTCTTCCGGCGACACGTAGCGCTCTACCGGCAGGTGGTTGGGGGTCGGACGTAGGTATTGGCCCAAGGTGAGAATATCGACACCGACCTCACGGAGGTCGTCCATGGTGGCCATGATCTCGTCGTCGGTTTCACCCAGGCCCAGCATCAGGCTGGTCTTGGTGATGACATCCGGACGGTGCTGCTTGGCATGGGCCAGCACATCCAGGGTCTTGCGGTAACCGGCGCGGGGATCTCGAACCCGGTGGGTCAGGCGCTCAACGGTCTCCACGTTCTGGGCGAACACGTCCAGACCGGAATCCACCACCTTCTCGACGTTTGCCATGACCGCATCAAAGTCCGGGGTCAGGGCCTCCACCGCTACTTCCGGTGTGCGTTCCTTGATGGCGGCAACACAGGCGGCGTAATGGGCGGCACCGCCGTCCGGCAGGTCGTCACGGTCCACCGAGGTCAGCACAATGTAGCGCAGCCCCATCAGCTCCACCGACTTGGCGGTGTTCTCTGGCTCGTCGTGGTCCAGCCAGCCTTTGGGGTTGCCGGTGTCCACCGCGCAGAATTTGCAGGCACGGGTGCAGACCGATCCCATCACCATGATGGTGGCGGTGCCGTTGTTCCAGCATTCGCCGATGTTGGGGCAGTGGGATTCCTGGCAAACGGTGCTGAGCCGGTGTTCGTTGACGTTGCGGCGCACCGCGTCGTAGCGCTCGCCGCCGGGCATCCGGGCTCGCAGCCATTTGGGCTTCCGGGTCACCGGCGTACTGGCATGGCTGGATTTCTTGACGCCATCCTTGATGGCGGCAATGCCGTGTGCACTCTTGAACTTGGTACCACTGGTAACGCGGGGTTTCGCGCTGTCGCTCATGACAACCGGACTCTGCTTGCTGGAATTGGGGGAGTCTTCAAGGGTAATGCCCGCGACCGGGGGAGACAAGCACAGTAGGCACAATCACGGGGCGCCGGGGTACCAACTTTTGTCGTAGTCCCTGGCTTTCCTTTTACAGATCAACTGACTTCGATGTAACCCATCAGGCCGGTCTTGAGGTGTTCGATGACGTGGCAGTGGTACATCCAGCGCCCCGGGTTGTCTGCTACGAAGGCGGCCAGGACCTTCTCGTTCTTGCCCAGCAGCACGGTGTCGGTGTGGAACGGCTCAATGGCGCGTTTGTCTGACGACAGCACGGTGAAGGTGTGGCCGTGGATGTGGATCGGGTGGTGGTACTGAGTCAGGTTTTCCAGCTCGAAGATGTAGGTCTGGCCCAGCTTCAGCCGGGCCAGTGGTTCCGGGATGTTGCCCTGGCTCATGCCCTCCCAGGATCGTCGGTTGATGGTCCAGAACGATGGCCCGGAGGCTTCCCCCTGTTTGGCAACCGGACTGATGGCGGCATCCCATTCGAAAACGAAGGACAGGGTTTCGGCGTTGGCCAGGTCCGGTGCCGGCACCGGATTCAGCGGCAGGGCGGGGATCTGGCCGTGGCGAACCTCGCCTGGTTCCGAGTGCAGCGTCACCAGAGGCTTGCCCTTGTGGTAGAAGGTGACGGTCTCGCCCGCGGCGGGAGCCAGCAGGCCCACGTCCAGTCGCATGCCCGGTCCCATGGCGTGGCGTTCCAGCGTTACCGGCTGGGCCAGAGGGTTGCCGTCCACCGCCAGAATTCGGGCGTCGTCCACGGAACTGGTGAGGTCGTAGGTAACGGTGTTGTCCAGGTTGAGGAAGCGCAGCCGCACCGAACCGCCAGCGGGCACCGGGTAACTGGGGTGCTGCTGGCCGTTCACCGTTTGCAGTTGGCCCGGCGTGCCCATGCGGGCCGCGTAGCGGGGACGGCTGAGGCGGTCGAAGCTGCCATCGGCTTTCACATGCCAGTTCTTCAATCCCAGTACCTGCTCGCTGTCGAACGCCACCGGCTGCGCCTCCTCCACAATGAATGCGCCCACCAGGCCGCGGCCCAGCTGCTCGACGCTGTTCATGTGGGGGTGGTACCAGAAGGTGCCGGCATCCGGCGGTGTGAACTCGTAGAGAAACTCCCCGCCAGCGGGAATCGGCGCCTGGCTGAGGAAGGGCACACCGTCCATGGCGATGGGAATGCGCAGACCGTGCCAGTGAATGGTGGTGGGTTCCGCCAGCCGGTTGCGTACGCGAATGCGAATGGGCTGATGCTGGCGAGCGCGGATCACCGGTGCCGGGTAGCCGCCATTGAAACACCAGGCGGGGGTGGTGCCGGCGTCGACCAGCTGAATGTCTGCCGGCGCCACCGTGAGCTCATAGTCCACGTCCGCCGACGGGCTGGCGGCCAGACTCAGGCGGGGAAGCTGGCTGAGTGCACCCAGAGCCAGGGTGGACTGGAGGAACTGCCGACGGTTCAGTGGCATAACGGATGGTCCTGATAATACGATTGATTATCGGATGGTATCAGCTTGCATCCCGGCGTCGCTACGGCTTGAAGGGGGGATTACCGGCCCGGTTGATCTGGCACAAGTGTTTGTGAGGGAACCGAACGGCGGGGAACCGAGTCGACTCCGGGCAACCACGACGACGCGCCGTGGTTGCCCGGCTCCACGGGCTACAGCTTACTGCGCCGCGGCCAGGGCCTGGTCGACGTCGGCGAGGATGTCGTCGACGTGCTCGATACCGATGGACAGCCGCACTAGGTCTTCACTGACGCCAGCGCTGGCCAGTTCCTCGGCGTTCAGCTGGCGGTGGGTGGTGGAGGCGGGATGGCAGGCGAGGGACTTGGCGTCGCCAATGTTCACCAGGCGATAGATCAGTTGCAGGGCATCAATGAAGCGGGCGCCGGCGTCACGGCCACCCTTGATGCCGAAGCTGAGGATGCCGGAGGCGCGGCCGCCGCAGATCTTTTCGCAGGTGGTGCGGTAAGGGCTGCTGGTCAGACCGGCGTAGTTGACCCATTCCACACTGGGGTGCCGCTCAAGGAACTCCGCCACTTTCTGGGCGTTCTCACAGTGGCGCTCCATCCGCAGGGCCAGGGTTTCCAGCCCCTGCATGATCAGGAAAGCGTTGAACGGCGACAGCGCGGCGCCGGTGTTGCGCAACGGAACCACGCGGCAGCGGCCAATGAACGCGGCGGCCCCCAGGGCTTCGGTGTAGACCACGCCGTGGTAGGACGGGTCCGGCTCGTTGAGCATCGGGAACTTGTCCTTGTTGGCGGCCCAGTCGAACTTGCCGGAATCCACCACCACCCCGGCGACCGTGGTGCCGTGGCCACCGATGTATTTGGTCAGGGAATGGATGACGATATCAGCACCGTGCTCGAAGGGCCGGCACAGGAAGGGCGTCGCCACGGTGTTGTCGACAATCAGTGGCAGGCCGTGCTTGTGGGCGATCTCGGCCCAGCGCTGGATGTCGA
Organism: Marinobacter sp. CA1; assembly: GCF_020546665.1. Classification (NCBI taxonomy): domain Bacteria; kingdom Pseudomonadati; phylum Pseudomonadota; class Gammaproteobacteria; order Pseudomonadales; family Marinobacteraceae; genus Marinobacter; species Marinobacter sp. CA1. Next base: position 3,588,533 of record NZ_CP071785.1, on the reverse strand, counting down.
CCACGTTGCCCGCCGGGTTGCCGATGGATTCGCAGAACAGTGCCCGGGTGTTGTCGTCGATGGCGTTCTCCACCGCCTCGAAGTCGTCGTGGGGCGCAAAGCGGGTTTCGATCCCCTGATTGGGCAGCGAGTGGGCGAACAGGTTGTAGGTGCCGCCATACAGTTGCCCGGTGCTGACGATGTTGTTGCCGACCTTGCAGATGGTCTGCAGGGCGTAGGTGATCGCCGCCATGCCTGAAGCCACCGCCAGGGCACCGACACCGCCTTCGAGTTCGGCCATGCGCTGTTCCAGCACCGCGTTGGTGGGGTTCATGATGCGGGTGTAAATATTGCCCTGAACCTTGAGGTCGAACAGATCCGCCCCGTGCTGGGTGTCGTCAAAGGTGTAGGAGGTGGTTTGGTAGATCGGTGTGGTGGCTGCGTTGGTGGCGGGATCGCCACTAAAACCTGCATGCAGGGCGAGGGTTTCCGGTTTCATGCCTGAGTCCTTGGGTCTTTATTGGAGCGGCCGGTGGAGGCCGCCGTGTCAACGTTGTTGGTTGGCCGCTGTGGCTACAGGGCCGTCATCGTGCTGACTTGATTGTACTGAGTCGTCGGCAAGATAACAGGGCTTCGCCGGCGTGGCTGTTTAATCAGAGTCTTCCAATTAATCAATAGCTCCCTAAATTCGGGCTGCATGTATAACGATCCGTTATGTATAACCTGCCCCCGTATTTGTTACACCAGTCGTACTTCTGGCGTGACTGCCACGTCTTGCATGAAAGGGATTTTTATGAGAATGAAAGCGCTTCCGGTTGTTGTTGCTGGCCTGTCCGTTCTGGGTGGCTGCGCAGGGCCAATGACGGATACCACACCGAAGAACCCCACCATGGTCATCCAGGGCAAGTATTCCATGGGTGGGCTGTATCTGCCTGAAGCCTCAGGGACCGAGGTTGTCTATACCCGCCCGGACCGGCGCCGGGTGGATAACGATGTGGAGTTCGACAGTTTCATGCTGGGCTGGGCCGACTTCAGTGGCTCCGATATCTACCGCATGGACCAGAACAAACTCTGGATGCTGAACAACGACGATGAATCCTACCGGGAGTGCCAACTGGGGGGGTGCCTGGCGGACGTGAGCTTCAACTTCAATTCGGTAGGCCCCGGTAACAGTGACTCCAACGGCAAAGCCTATGAGGGTTACAACGATCGCGGTTGCCAGGTTTCATTGAAAACCAATGAGTTCAATGTCCAGAAAACCGGTAACAGCCGGATGATCGGAGGTTACAGCACGAACGAGTATCGGGTCGGCTGGGAAATTGAAATGGCTGATCAGAGTGGTCGTGTGGACACCAACCTGTTCCAGTTCGTGTTCTGGACTACGGCACCGGAAGTTGGCCAGAGCCCGCTGTGGCAGGTGCATCAGCAAGCGATGGACAATTACTATCAGGCGCTTGAGGCCAACCACCCGATGGCCCGACTGATTGGTCCTGAGGCCTACGATGCGTTGAGTGGCTTCATCGAAGATCTGGACCGGATTCACAATGGCGCCATTACGGAGACTGCCGAGAAACTGGCTGCCATTGAAGGCTACCCTCTGGCCACCAAGGTGGAATGGTTCCAGAAGCTTGAGGCCTGTCGAGGTGCTTCTGGCAGTCGTCATGCCTCCACGGTGGATCTGAACAAGGGTGTGGGCGGTGTCGCCAATGCGGCTGCCAACGCGCTGGGAAATTTCATCAAGGACAAGCGTGACGCGGCTGTTACTGCCTGGACGGACAATGCTCTGGTTCGCTACGAGTACGAGGCCACCCAAGTGTCTGAGCAAATGGTGCACGATTCCACCTTTATGGTTCCCGACGACTACACTCTGGTACGGCGCCGCTAAGCGCCCGTTTGTCCAGCCCCGACTTCGGTCCGGGGCTGGAGTTTCTGCGTTATCCCGCTCCCTGCGGGCTCCCACCTCCTCCCTTTCACGCCATGACGCTTTTGGTCGGTTTCGTGTCGCATTGGAAACCGCGCGCCGGCACCTAGCCCCCCAGAGTGAAATTGATCGGCAGATGCTGCCGTCAACCGACTGTGGGAGGGGTAAGCTGTGGCAAAACTTCCGGAAAGTGCCGATGTGGTGATCATTGGCCAGGGCGGCATTGTAGGGGCCTCGGTGGCCCACCATCTGATTGAGCGGGGCTGGAGCAACATCGTGGGGCTGGAGAAGTCGGCGATACCCACCGACATCGGCTCCACGTCCCATGCTTCGGACTTCTGTTTCACCACCTCCCACGACAAGCTCAACATTCACACCACCCGCTACAGCCAGGCGTTCTATGCCCGTCGTGGCAACTATATTCAGGTGGGCGGGATGGAAGTGGCGCGGGTCGGCGACGATGAGCGCATGGACGAACTCCGCCGTAAAGTGGGCTCCGGCAAGGCCTTTGGCACCAACGTCAGCCTGATCACGCCATCCCAGGCCAAGGAGCTGTTCCCGCTGCTGGATGAAAGCCAGATCCAGGGCGCCATGTGGGACCCGGATGCGGGGCTGGTGGTGCCGCGCTCACAAACGGTGGCCGGCGATCTGGTGGACGAGGCGGTCGCCAGTGGCCACCTGCAGGCGTTTCCCTACACCCCGGCCCGGCGCATCGACGTGCAGGATGGCCGGGTCTGTGGTGTCGAGACTGACAAGGGCTACATCAAGACCCAGTACGTGGTCCTGACCATTGGTATCTGGGGACCGATCATGGCGGACACCGCCGGTGCTGCGCTGCCACTGATGCCGGTGGAGCATCCGTTGCTGTTTTTCGGACCCTATGACGCGCTGAAAGGCACCGGCAAAGAGATCGTGTATCCGCTGTTCCGGGACCAGGGCAACTCCGCCTACGTGCGTGACACCGGTGACCCCACCACCAGTGAGGGCGGGCTCATTGAATGGGGCTACTACGAACCGGATGAGCCCCGGCTGGTGTCGCCCTGGGCCATCGCCGAGCCGGAGACCGCACGGATGTCCCCGTCAATGCGCGACCTGAATCTGGAACAGGTGATGGCCGCCTACGAGAAAGCCATCGACATGACACCGATCCTTGGAGAGCTGGGCTGGGAAGAGAAGCGTTCCTTCAATGGCCTGCTGTCGGTGACGCCGGATGGCGGGTCGATGATTGGGGAAACCCCGGAGGTCCGCAACCTCTGGTTCTGTGAGGCCATCTGGGTCAAGGACGGTCCCGGAGCGGGCAAGCTGCTGGCGGACTGGCTCACCGACGGTCAGCCGGAGCTGGACCCCCACAGCGTCGACATCGCCCGTTTCTACCCGCCCCAGAAGGCGCGTGGGTATGTCTACGATCGCTGTTACGAGACCGCCAAGAAAATCTACACCCCGGCGGTGCATCCCCGTGAGCCCTACCTCAGTGGCCGGCGGTTGCGCACCAGTCCGTTCTACCCCCGTGAGGTGGAGCTGGGGGCCTACTTCATGGAAGCCGCCGGTTGGGAGCGGGCTCATGGTTACCGCAGCAACGAGGCCACCCTGCTGGAGCGGTACCGGGACCGCGTACCGGAACGGGCCCATGAGTGGGACAGCCGCCACTTCTGGGAGGTCTCGGATGCCGAAGGGCTGGCGATGAGTGAGGGCGTGGGGATGATCAACCTATCCCACTTCTGCATTCTGGATGTATCCGGTGCAGACGCCGAGGCGTTGATGGAGTACCTGTCGGTGGCCCGGGTCGGCGGCAGCACCCCGGTGGGGAAGGGCGTCTACACCCACTTCCTCGACGACCGCGGCGGTATTCGTGCCGACCTGACCATTGTCCGTCTGGGGCAGCAGCAATACCGGGTGATCTGCGGCGGTGACACCGGTCACCGGGACCTGGTATGGATACGGCGGATGAGTGAGCGCCAGGGGCTGACCGATGTCCACATTGAAGACCGCACCGAGGCCCTGGCTACGTTGGGACTGTGGGGGCCGAAGGCGCGGGAGACCCTGGAACAGTTCCTCGACGACCCTGATGAGATCGCCAACGACAACTTCCCCTTTGCCACCGCCCGCGAACTGCGGGTAGCAGGCATCCCGGTGTGGGCCTTCCGTATCTCCTACGTGGGTGAGCAGGGCTGGGAGCTGTACATCGCGCCCTGCTATGGCCTGCGGCTCTGGGACCTGCTGTTCGATGCGGGTGTGGTGCCGGTGGGTATCGAAACCTACGCCAATACCCGACGGCTGGAAAACAGCCTGCGGCTGCAGAATGTGGACCTGGAAACCGATTACAACCTCTACGAGGCGGACCTGGCCCGCAAGAAAGTGAAGGACGCCGATTTTCATGGCAAGGCGGGCTACCTGGCCCAGCGCCAGCGGCCTCGGCAAGCGGCCTACCTGTGTACCCTGAGCATGGTGGACAACCGGGATGCCGACGGTGTTGCCCGCTATCCGGTGGGGCAGTGGCCGATTCTTGATCCGGCCACCAACGACGTGCTGGTGGACAGTGAGGGGCGCCGCTCCTACAACACCAGTGCGGCCTTTGGGCCCTCTGTCGGCAAGATGCTGCTGCTGGGCTACATTCCGGCGGAGTATGCCGAGGAGGGGCGGGAGCTGGTGCTGGAATACTTCAGCGAGCATTACCCGATCCGCATCGAAGCGGTGGGCTACCGTTCACTGTACGATCCAGGGGCCGCGCGAATGCGCAGCTGAGCGCCGGTAGCAGGGGATCAGGCGGGTGATGGTTGCGGCTGATCGTTGTGGGCGTTATGGTCAAAAAGTGTGCAGGGTGGTCGACTCATTCGGCAGGGACAGGATGTCCAGGGAGGTGATGACATGGCGGAATGTGACCGGAGCCCAGGCGCGAGCCCGGCAGCCTATCGAGTCGGCTTTCTGCTGATCGAAAACTACACCCTGATGGCGCTGGCCAGTGCCATCGAGCCCCTGCGCATGGCCAACCAGCTCACCGGAAGTGAACTCTACACCTGGCAGCTGGTGTCGGTGGACGGCCAGCCGGTGCGAGCCAGCGATGGCATGGTGGTGATGCCGGATGCGGCGATGGTGGATGGCCGTCGCTTCGACCTGGTGATTGTGGTGGCTGGCATCAATGTCACCCGCAGCTTTAGCGGTCGCGAGCAGGCCTGGCTGCGGGATCTGGCTCGTCGCGGTGTGCCGCTGGGCGCGTTGTGCACCGGCGCTTATGTGCTGGCCAGTGCCGGGCTACTGGATGGCTACCACTGCAGCGCCCACTGGGAGTGCCTGGCGGCCCTGCAGGAAGGGTTTCCGCGGGTGCATTGCAACAACCGGCTGTTCAGCCTCGACCGTGACCGGATGACCTGCACCGGGGGTGAAGTACCGCTGCACATGATGCTGGGTATGCTGGCCCGCCGGCATGGGCAACCTCTGGCCGATGCCATCTCCGACATGTTCGTTTGCGACCGGGTGCGGGAGGACTGCGAGCAGCAACCGCTGCCCCTGCGACACCAACTGGCGGTGGCTCAGCCCAAGCTGGCGGAAGTGGCCCAGTTGATGGAGGCCAACATTGAGGAGCCGTTGGAATTGCAGGAGCTGGCGATGCTGGCAGCGGTCTCGCGGCGCCAGCTGGAGCGGCTGTTTCTCAAGCACCTGGGCTGCACGCCCTCACGTTACTATCTGAAATTAAGACTGGATCGTGCTCGGCGGCTGTTGAAGCAGACGTCCTGTTCGGTGGTGGAGATTGCCGCCATGTGTGGTTTCGTCTCCGCCACCCATTTCAGTCGCTGTTACCGGAAGTACATGGGGGCGGCGCCCAAGGCTGACCGTCAGCCACGGACGGCAGCGTTGCTTGCAGCCGGTGCGGAAGCCGCGCCTTTCGGCGAATGGCGCTCTCCGGCCACTGATGCCCTAAGCCGAGCCCAGGCCGAGCCTACCTTTGGCGTGTTCCGCTATCACCCGCTTTCGCCCGAATAGCTTAGAGCAGTTTTCGCCGCTGAGCTACATTCATGCCAGTCCCGTTCTCATACCCGTCCCGTGTTCACACCAGACCATAGACGTCGCCCTCGGCGTTCAGACCCATATCGAGTGCTGCGGGGTGCCTGGGCAGGCCGGGCATGGTCATGATGTCGCCGCACACCGCCACCACAAATCCGGCACCCGCCGACAGGCGCACCTCCCGTACCGGCAGGGTGTGGCCACTGGGGGCGCCGCGAAGTTTGGGATCGGCGGAGAAACTGTACTGGGTCTTGGCGATGCAGACCGGCAGGTGGCCAAAGCCAAGCTGCTGGTATTCCTCCAGTTGCCGTCGGGCGTCGGCGCTGAAGGCGACATCGCCGGCGTGGTAAAGGCGGCTGGCGATGGTTTCGATCTTCTCCACCAGAGTCCAGTGGTCCGGGTAGAGCGGTTGTACCTCCGGCGTACCTGCGGCCAGCTGATCCAGTACCGCTTGGGCCAGGTCGGTTGCGCCGGCGCCACCCAGGGCCCAGTGGTTTGCCACCACGGCGTTGACACCCAGTTCGCGACAGATTGCCTGGATGGCGATGAGTTCCTCTTCGGCATCGGTGGGGAAACGGTTGATGGACACCACCGGCGTCAGCCCGAACTGGCGCAGGTTGAGGATATGACGCTCCAGATTGGCAGCGCCCTCGTGCAGGGCTGTCAGATCGGGACGGGCCAGTTCCACCTTGCGCATGCCGCCCTGCATTTTGAGGGCGCGTACCGTGCATACCAGCACCACCGCATCGGGCGCCAGGCCGCTCTGGCGACACTTGATGTCGATGAACTTCTCTGCCCCCAGATCGGCGCCGAAGCCCGCTTCAGTCACCACCACGTCGTTGAGGCTGAGGGCGTAGCGCGTGGCCATCACCGAGTTGCAGCCATGGGCGATGTTGGCGAACGGGCCGCCGTGGATAAACACTGGGTTATGCTCCAGGCTTTGCACCAGGTTTGGTTGCAGCGCATCCCGCAGCAGGATCGCCAGGGCCCCTTCCACCCCCAGATCACTGACGGTCACCGGCGTGTGGTCGTGGCGCCGGCCGACGATGATCCGGCCAAGGCGTTGGCGCAGGTCGGTCAGGTCGTCCGCCATGCACAGGATGGCCATGATCTCCGACGCCACGGTGATGTCGAACCCGGTCTCCCGGGGCAAACCGTGGGCGCCGCCGCCAAGACCGACGATGGTGTTGCGCAGGGCGCGGTCATTCAGGTCCAGCACCCGGCGCCAGTACACATGACGGGGGTCTAGGCCGGCCTCATTGCCCCAGTGGATATGGTTGTCGAGAATCGATGCCAGCAGGTTGTGGGCGGCAGTGATGGCGTGGAAGTCGCCATTGAAGTGCAGGTTGATGTCCTCCATCGGGATCACCTGGGCACGACCGCCCCCGGCTGCCCCGCCCTTCATTCCGAAACAGGGGCCCAGTGACGGCTCCCGCAGACACACCGAGGAGCGTACGCCCAGCTGGTTGAAGCCGTCGTTGAGGCCAACGCTGGTGGTGGTCTTGCCTTCGCCGGCCGGCGTGGGGGTGATAGCGGTCACCAGCACCAGACGGCCAAAACTGGCCGGATCGACCGGGCCAACGTGACGGGTGTCCAGCTTGGCCTTGTAGTGGCCGAACGGAATCAGGCTGTCTGCCGCCAACCCCAGACGTTGCTGTGCCAGCAGCAGGATCGACTGGGGCTGCACCGCGCGGGCAATCTCAATGTCCGGGGTGCCGGGCGGTGGCAGAGTGGCGGTGGTGACAGCGGTGGATTCGGATGAGGTCAGGGACATGGCTGGAGGCCTTCCGACAGGTGTGGGGCGCGTTCGGGCTGGCCGGCGGCCACCAGACCCTCCAGCCACTTGGCGGAGCGCTTGAGACCACCGAACGGGAAAATGTGCAGGCCGTGGAACAGTGAGAGCGGGTGCTCCAGACGATAGCACGCCAGAGCCTGTACCAGACCGTCGGGTGTCCAGCTGCGCAGCAGCCGCGTGGTTTCCGGGTGGCGCATCAACGCCCGCGCCGAGGCACCGACGCCGCACTGGGCCGCGTAGGCCATCAGGGTTCGCAGCCGGGTCGGACCGGCAATGCCAAAATGCACCGGCAGGGGCGCAATGACGTCGCCGTGATCGTGCAGCCAGTCCAGAAAACTGCCCGCCTCGAAGGCGAACTGGGTCACCACCCACATTGGCGTGTCAGTCGCCAGGGCGTACTCGCGCTTGGTGTTTAGCGCCGTTTTCAGCGCCGAGCTGTCGGCCGCCGGGTGGCCCTCGGGGTGGCCGGCAATCCCCAGTCCAAAGCGATGGCGTTGGAGCAGTCCCGACTTCAGCAGCGCCAGCGAATCGGTATACGGTCCGGCCGGTCGCGGCGTATCACCGGCAATCAGCATCAGCTCACGGACACCGTGGGTGGCGAGGGCGTCCAGATGGTCCCGGGCCTGCTGTTGGCTGGTCATGGCGCGGGCCGGGAAGTGCGGTACCGCGGTCAGCCCGGCGTCGAGCAGCCGTTGGCAGGCAAGGATCACGTCTTGGTAGTCGGCGTTGGGCAGGTAAGGCACATACACCCGGGTGCCTTCGGCCAGCCACTGGCGCAACTCGTCTACCGCCGCGATCTGGCGCGGGGTCAGTTCAATGGAGGCGTCCCGCGCCATGGCGGCCAGACCGTCGGCACAGGCCTCGGTCATGGCCGGGTCGTGGGCGGGATCGTGGACCAGTTTCATGGCGTTTCTCCCGCCGCTCCGTTCAGTCCGCGAAGTCGATGCCGCGGGCCCGGGCCCGTTCCCGGGCGTTGGGATTGACCGAAGGCCGGAAGGGCACTTCCACCACTTCGGCGTCCGCATCCAGGCTGCCGTCGGCGGCGGCGTACTCCGGTGGCAGCCTGACGCTCAGCTCGGTGCCCAGATGGCGCAGCTCCCAGGGCACGTAGGCCAGGGCGATGTTGGTTTCCAGCTCCGGTGAATACCAGGGGGAGGTGACATAGCCCACGGCTTCGTCGCCATCCCGTTCGCTGACCAGCCAGAAGTCGTTGGCGTAATCGGTTACCGGGGCCCCGCCAAGTCGCAGGCCCACCATCACCAGGCGGAACGGCGGCCTGCCGGCATCGATCTCATCCCGCACCGCTTCCAGCCGTGCTTTGCCGATGTAATCGGCGGCTTTATTCCGGGGGACCTGATAGGCCAGGTTGCACTGGAATGGCAGGGTTTCCTGATCCACGTCCTGCCCCCAGGACAGGATGCCGGCGGCAATGCGACGGTGGTGGGCAGGGGCGATCACCCGAAGGTTGTGGCGTTCGCCTGCCCGCAATACGGTGTACCAGAGGTCTTCCGCGTACCGGCTGGCGTCCTTGAGATAGATCTCGTAACCCTTTTCACCGGTAAAGCCGGTCTGCGATACGATCACGTCCCGACCCGCCACCTGGCCTTCCATCAGTCCGTAGAATGGAATATCCCGGACCTCGTCGCCGAACAGATCCGCCATCAGCGCCTCGGACTTGGGCCCCTGGATCTGTACCGGCGCCACATCAATCTCGGCAATGCTGACATCAAACCCCTTGCCCAGGTTTACCCCTCGCAGCCACAGTTCCAGATCGCTGTCGGACAGCGAGAACCAGAACTCGTCTTCGGCGACCCGCAGCAGTACCGGATCATTGAGGATGCCGCCGTCCTCGTTGCAGAGGATGACGTACTTGCCCCGCATGGGCTTGATCTTGGTGGCGTCGCGGGTGATCACATAGTTCACGAAAGCTTCGGCATCTGGTCCTTTGACCTGGATTTGCCGCTCCACCGCCACGTTCCAGAGGGTGACGTCGTTCACCAGTGACTGGTACTCCACCATGGCGCCACCGTCCTCTGGCCGCACATAACCGCGGGGGTGGTACATGCGGTTGTAGACGGTGGCCCGCCAGCAGCCGGCTTCCACCGCCAGGTGCCAGTAGGGGGATTTGCGCACGCGTGTGGAGATCAGCATTTCCACCGGTGTGGGCCCGGACTGGCGCAGATTGATGGGGACCCGCCGGTCCGACTGGTCGACGCTGTCGGTCTGACGCGCTGCGCCGGCGCGTTGTTGAGGGTAGTCCAACAGAGCCTGCTCGAATTTGATCGCCATGGCCGTCTCCGCATGTTCGGGTGGGTTTTGTCCTACTGTGGCTCGCCACCGACAGGCGGGCCGGCTCCGGGGCGACATCCAGTAGTCCAAAAACGGCAGTGGCGAGAGCGGGGGTTGATCCGGACCAAGGCAGCGATGGTCGTCTTGGCTTAACATTTATCCGTTATTTCATATCATGTGTCTGGGCGGAGGTCCCTTGAAAGCCGTTATTCGTTCGTTTCGTGTTCCTTTTCTGGTTCTGACCCCGGTGTGTGTGGGCCTTGGGGTCGTTGCGGCCTGGCTCACCGGCGCCGCTATTCACTGGGGGGATGCCCTGGTGGCCCTTGGTGGCGCGCTGTGTGCCCACATGAGTGTGAATGCCTTCAACGAGTACTTTGATTTTCGCAGCGGCCTGGATGCCCAGACTCAGCGCACCCCGTTCAGCGGGGGCAGCGGTTCCCTGGTGGAGCGGCCGGCGGCGGCGGTGTCTGTGCTCAACTCCGCGCTCCTGACCCTGGCGGTGACGGTGCTGGCGGGGGGCTACGTCATTCTGCGGCACGGCTGGGGCATCCTGCCCATTGGTCTGCTGGGCGTGGTGATCATTCTGACCTACACCCACTGGATCAACCGCCTGCCCTGGGTCTGTCTGGTGGCGCCGGGAGTGGCGTTTGGCCCGCTTATGGTGATGGGTACCCAGTATGCCCTGGCCGGCGAATTCACCAGCCTGGCGGCGTTGATTTCACTGGTGCCGTTCTTCCTGGTCAACAACCTGCTGCTGTTGAACCAGTACCCCGACCGGGAGGCGGATGCTGCCGTTGGCCGTCGGCACATTCCGATCGCCCTCGGGCTGTCAGCGAGTAATGCGCTGTACGGTGGCTTTCTGCTGTCGGCGGCGTTGACGGTGGGGTTGGGCGTGGTCGGTGACCGGCTGCCAGCACTGGCGCTGTTGGCCCTGGTGCCGATGCTGGCAGCGGTGTTCACGTTGTGGGGGGCGATTCGTTATGCCAATGATATTCCCCGGCTGATACCGTTCATGGGCGCCAATGTGCTGGCCGTGGTGACGGCGCCCCTGGTGCTGGCGGTCACGCTGGCGGTTGGTTGATCAGTCTTCGCGGGTGTCCAGGCGCCAGACGATCTCATTGCGCAGCCGCTCCACCAGTTTGACCCGGGGCCCGGCGACCATGGTGTAGGCGAAGGTTCGATCCGCCATGGCCACACACTTCACCGCTGCCCGGTTGCCACTGAATTCGCCGAAGAAGTTGCCATACACGAAGGTGCCGTTACGGACCACGTGATCAAACCCGAGCAGACGCAAGCTGTCTTCGCCCCGGCGGGCGCACTGCTCGGCGGTGCCCGCGACAAACTTGTGATCGGACCACAGATGCGGCACGAAGTCTCGCCGCACATCCATCAGCGCGTCCTGCTCGGGTTTGCTGGTGGCAGTCTGTGGCAGGACTGTGGCGCTGGCCTGGTCTGTCGGCACACTGCTGCAGCCCATAAACAGGGACAATGAGGCCAGTGCAAACAGGGTTCTGGTGGATATCATCGGACAATGTCCTTGGCAATGGAAAGCCACAGCATAGCTGCAAGGGTGTGCTGTCCCCAAACTCGATTCCCCACCGTATCAACCCACACGCTGGAACAGCACCGAGTTCTCGATCTCGATATGCTCCTTCAGATCGGCGACCAGCGTAGCCAGACCGCTATAGAGCCGTTGCCAGCTGCCGCAGGCGTCCTCCGGTGGCGTGAGCCGGTTGGTCAGAGCGAGCAGCCGCTCAAGAGCATCGTCGTGTTCATCATGCTCCTGGCGCATGACCTGCACCGGCGCCACCGCCATGCCTGTGGCGCCGCGAAGGATCATCGGAAACAGGATGCGTTCCTCCTTCTGCATATGCATATCCAGCTCATCCTGCAGGGTCTCCAGATGGTCACTGAGCCCGGCGGGGCAGGCCGGGTGGCCGCCGTGGACCCGCTCCACCCTTTGTGACAGCCGAATCAGTTCCGGCAGCTGACGGCGGTGGGTGTCGTGGTAGCGGGTGAGTATGTGCTCCACCAGCCGGTCATCGGGTAATGTCTGGAGCCCCTGGAGATCAACCGCGTTGGCATCGGGATCGTGGTGGCTGTCGTGGTGCTCAGGGGAGTGGGGAGTGGCGGTCATGATTCGCTCCTGTCTGCTGAATCCTCAAAAGATGCTTCCAAAATACATCTTCAAAGATTAAGATGTAAACAGAATATTTGTTATAGTTGACCCAGGACAATGTCCGCGACCGGTTGCGATCGGGCATTGTGAGGAGGACTGTCATGGCCCCGACGCTGTTGTTTGCCAACCGAACCCTGCTGGTGTGCTTCCTGGCTCTGGTGAGCACCGTCATGCTGGCGTACCCGCTGGCAGGGGCGCTGCCCATGTCGGCGCAGATTGGTGCCCACATTGGTACCATGGTGTTTGCGGCAGGACTAAAGGTGGCCTACGTGCTACGACTGGTGGCACTGAAGCATTTGGGCAGACCGATACACTGATAACCGCTGTGCCGGCGGCAACCGCTACCGGGTAAGACCCGGGCCTGTCTGGAGTGATTGAATGCACATAACCCGTTACACCGATTACTCGCTGCGTGTGCTGATCTACCTGGCGTTGCACCAGGAGCGCCTGGTCACCATTCAGGAGATTGCCGACAGCTATCAGGTGTCCCGAAACCACCTGATGAAGGTGGTGCATCAGCTCAATCGCAGTGGCCACATTGAAACGGTGCGGGGCAAGCACGGGGGAATGCGCCTGGCGCAGGCCCCGGAGGCGATCAACATCGGCGCCCTGGTGCGTCAGACCGAACAGGATCTGTCACTGGTGGAGTGTTTCTCCGCCGATAACCGATGTGTCATCGCGCCGGCCTGTGGGCTCAAGGGCATCTTTGGCGAAGCGTTGGCCGCCTTTCTGGCAACCCTGGACCGGTACACGCTTGAAGATGCGCTGCCGGCAAGCCAGCAGCGTCAGTTGCTGACCCTGCTCGACGCGGTCAGTGTCCACCCCACTGCATCAGGATGATGGCGACGATCAGAATCGCCAGCCCGGTCCAGCTCCAGCGGTTGAGACGGTGATTGAACAGCCAGCGGGTTGCCAGGGCGGTGCCGCTAATGGACAGCGCACCCCAGAGCGCATAGGCCAGAAACAGCTCCATTCCCGTGACCGCCAGTGCCAGCAGGGCAAAGGCCGCCATGATGCAGAGCACCGCGGCAATGCCCCAGCGCTTGTGGCGGAAGCCGTCCGACAGCTGCAGCAGGACGTTGGCGATGATGTCCAGCACCACCGACCCCAGAACATAGCCCAGATAGATACTCATACCTGCGACTCCTGCCGGTGATGGCCGATGTTCAGGATCACGATTCCCACCACTGCCAGCGCAATGGCCGCAGCCTGCTTGGGCTGGATCTGTTCGTCCAGCCAGAGCCAGGACACGGTGGCAATCAGGATCATGCCCAGTCCTTCCCAGAACGCGTTCGCCATGGCGATGGGAATGCGCAGCGTGGCCTGGCTGAGCAGCACGTAAGACAGGCCAATCATTGCCGTGACGACCAGCGAGCCTGCCCAGGGATGGCCGGCGGAGACCAGCAGCTTCATTGACGTTGTGCCGGCGACTTCGCCAAGAATGGCCAACAGTAAGAACACCCAATGCATTTTTCAGAACTCCAGATACCGTTGATAGGGGGAGAATCGAGACAGTAGGGGAGCTGTCCTGGCGACGCCAGTTGCTCAGTGTCATAGTATTTGGCGCTTGAGGTCGGCGAGGAACAGCCTGGAGGAAGTGCCCGTGAAAGTGGAATCCCTGCGTTATTTCGTGGCGGTGGCCCAGACCGGTTCGGTGAGCCGGGCCGCTGCAAGGTTGGGGCGCAACCGCACCACGGTGAGCATGGCCATTGCCGCCCTGGAGGACGAACTCGCGGCACCGCTGTTCCGGCGCAGTGGCAACAGCATGGCGCTGTCACCCGCCGGTGAGGCCATGGTTGATGACGCCGTCCGGCTCATTGCCCTGGCAGACAAACTACGTCGCAATGTTGACCACAGCCGGGACGGTGAGCCCGCAAAACTGCGCCTGGGGCGTGATGACGTGCTGCCCGAGGCATTCTGGCGACAAATCATCCGGGACCTGCGTCAGCACCGACCGGGGTTGGAGCTGAACATGCTTTACGCCAGTCCGGAGGTGCTGCTGCGCCAGTTGCATCAGGGCCAGCTGGATCTGGCCTGCTGTTTGGGTGGCCCTGGGTTACAGGCCGGGCCGGAAATCCACAGCCGGGTGCTGGGGCGAATCACGATGACGCTGGCGGTTGCACAGGATCACCCCCTCAGCCAGTTGTCGCAGGTCAGCAATGCCGATCTGGCGGATGTGCCTCAGGTGGTCTATCTGGACCAGGCCGGCGAGGCCCGCTTCCATGTGCCGGAAGTGGCAGGGGAACGGTTGGGGTTGAGTAGTTTCGAACTGGTTCGGGATGCCATTCGTGACGGCCTGGGCTGGGGCTATGTGCCGGCGCCGCTGCTGGCCGGGCTGTCAGAAACGGCCGGCTCCGGCCTGGGCACTGTGGCCCACGGCCAGGTTTCCACCTGGTTCCCCTATCTGGCCCACAGCTGCACGGTGCCGGGCGATGACAGCACCGTGCTTGGCTGGCTTTCCCAGCGTATCGAAGCACAGATGCACTCCCTCGGTTTCGGTACTTTGAGCGCAGATTGATCATTGCCACATTTCGCCACAATTGCATCACCGCTTTGCCATCTGATCGCGTTGCAATAGATGGATCATCAACCAGAGCAGGAGAGCGGGATGAACAGGCATTGGCAATGGTGGGCGTTATTATGGCTGCTGCTGGGGAGCTGGCCGGCGATGGCGGCTGGCGCCGGGGAGCGCGAGGACTGGGCCGAGCTGTTCCGGCAGGCGGGCGTGTCGGGCACATTGGCGGTGGTTGACCACCGCAGCGCCGGCCCGCAAACCTGGTATCACAATCAGGCCCGGGCCGGTCGGCGTTACAGTCCGGCATCGACGTTCAAGATTCCCCATACTCTGTTTGCGCTGGATGCCGGCCTGGTGGCCAGTGAGTTCGATGTGCTGCCCTGGGATGGCGAAGACCGTGGAATGGAGACCTGGAACCGCAACCAGACTCTGCGTTCGGCGATGACCCACTCAGTGGTGTGGGTGTATGAAGGGTTTGCCGACGTGCTGGGTCGGGACACCGAGCGCTATTACCTGAATCTGGTGGATTATGGCAACGCCAATCCTGGCGGCACGACGCCGGCATTCTGGATCGACGGTGAGCTGGCGGTGTCTGCCGATGGACAACTTGATTTCCTCCAGCGGCTCTACCGCAACCGACTGCCATTTCTGGAGCGCCACCAGCGCCTGGTGCGGGACCTGATGATCTCGGCCGCCGGCCCGGAATGGCGACTGCGGAGCAAGACCGGCTGGGACGGAGAGCGAGGCTGGTGGGTTGGCTGGATTGAGTGGCCCGATGGTCCGGTGTTCTTTGCGCTTCACATCGACATGCCGAACGGTCTGGCGGATCTGCCGAAACGCCGTCAACTGGTCCGTGAGGCGCTGAGCACCCTGTCGGCCTGGCCTGAAGGAGTCGAGTAAACTCCGGACAATAACTCGCAATAGAACAACGGCGAGCGCTGCGGTAACATAACTGAGCAATCCATGATCAACGGTCAAGGGAGCTGGCTGTGGGATTCCTCAAGGTTGTTCTTGCGGTGTTTACCGCCAATGTTCTTACCCTGCTGGCGCTGTTCGGGGCATCAATGCTGTTTGCTGGCAGCGCCATCAGCAATGCTTCGGACTGGCTGTCATCCGGCAAAGCCACTTCCAACGTCACCGCGATCACGCCAGACATCGTGGTGCACGATACGCCACCCCCAAAACAGGACCCGTACGCCCCGCTGAGAACCTACACGGCGCAGCGGTCCATGCTGATCGCCAATGCCCGGGAAGAGTGTGAGTACTGGATTACGCAGCATGAGCGGGAAGCCAACTCCAGGAACAAAGCGTTCCGCAACAACGCCTGCCTGAGGCACCGGCAGTTGGTGGAGGGTGAGTAACCAACATCAACTCTGCCAGAATTCTGGTGCAAAGGAGGGCGTTTGTTTGACGGCAATTCGCTATCTAAAAGGTGACGCCACCGATCCTCAAGAGGCCGCGGCAAAACCCAGAATCATCGTTCATGTCTGCAATGACCTCGGCAAGTGGGGGCGGGGCTTTGTGCTTGCCCTCAGCAAACGGTGGCCGGCGCCGGAGCGATCCTATCGGGAGGCTTACGCCAGCAACTCACCACCAGCCCTCGGCAGTGTCCAGTTTGTACCGGTGGAAACATTTGTTGAGGTGGCCAACCTCATCGGCCAACGGGGCATCGCCCGGCGGGGGCAGAAAACTCCACCAATTCGCTACGACGCGGTTCGCACCGGCCTGGCAGCGGTAGCCCACAGAGCCATGGAAACCGGCTCCTCCGTGCATATGCCGCGAATCGGTTGTGGCCTGGCTGGCGGTCGATGGGATCGAATTGAACCTCTTATCGCGGACACGCTCCTGGCAGCGGGTGTTCCGGTGGCTGTGTACGATTTTTGAGCCTGGTTCGCCATGTATTGGTGTCGGGTTACATTGCTGATTCAAACCTGATCATCTCTCGCTCCACAAGGCACTGTTGATTTATACAGTGTTTGGCTGTGTAATGGCCGGGGGAGTTTCAATTCCCGGTCAGCCAACCAATGAAGGAAAAAGACAATGATCAACGGAAGCTGTTGCTGTGGAGAGGTGCGGTTTGAGCTCAGTGTGGCGCCAGGCATGTTGGGCACATGCCACTGCACTCGGTGCCGCAAGGTTGGCGCAAGTGCGCTGGTGTTTGTGAGGGCGGATACGTTCAGGATTACTCAGGGCCGTGATCGGATAGCTACCTTCAAGGCACAGCCGCCCTACAAATACGATCGGTGCTTCTGCTCGGTGTGTGGTACGGCTCTGGGGGAGGTACTTTCCGAGGCGGAATCCTTCCCGGTTGCCGCCAATTGCATTGACGATGAGCTGCCGCTGGAGAACGCCTTTCATGAGTTTGTGTCTGAAAAGCCCGGCTGGCTGACGATCGGCGACGGTGCCAAACAGTTCGATGGCCACCCGTTCTAGGTGTGAAGCGGTAACACGGCGGGTAAAGCCCGCCGTGAGCCTGTATCCGGCGTATGGAGTGCACGGTGAAACAATCGTTGAAAGAGAAAGTCGTCCAGGTATGTAGACGCAAGATCGCGCAAAAAGGTGAGGGGGTCTCGGTCTCATTCTATGCCTTTTTCGCCAACAGGAATGATGATCCCGAGTTGCTGATGGAAGCCGCAACCTGGTGGATTCAAACCCATAAGCTGGATCATTTTGAAAGGGCGACAAAGATCCTGGCGATGGTGGAGAAAGAGGCATCGCCTGAACAAGACAGGACGCCGGCTGGAAACCCTTTTGATGCCCGTACGGCCGAAGGCACATGAAAGCGCTATCAACGCTTGTCGCTCTGACGCTGTTTGTAATTGCCGGATGCTCGCAAGCACCTGCCGACAGGCCTGCTGAGGTGCATTTCTTCTACGGTGAGCACGAAGTCGTGGCAAGGATTGCAGAAGACCTCAGTTTTAAGGGGGCGATCCGGGAACGCGACGAGGCGGTTGGTTTTTTTGGAACCGTGCGCGCCGAGGGTGATAGTGAAGCTTATCTGGTCGACATTGTTGTGGCGAGAGAGGCCGAGGCCGGAGAGATCCGCCAGAGAATTAATACCGTTTTCCTGGCGCAAGTCGACAAAGCCGTGGTGATTGGGCAGGTTGACGATGTTTCGTTCAGGCTGATGTTAACGAAGTAAATCGGTGATTGCCCCGTCATTCGGCAAAGCTGGGTAACTTTGACGGATTGCCCTTGGCCTGGATGCGGCTTCTCAATGAGAAGAATAGGAATGCAAGACAGAGCCTCAGACAAGGGCAGAGAGTAATGGTTGATCTATCTCTATCCACGCTTGTGGTGAGTATACAGAGCGTTCAGAAGCAGATAGAGCATTTTGAAGGGCTCCTTGAGTCTGGTGATTTGAAAGACGAAGCGGATATTCAGGAGCTGTTGTTGGCCTATGACCAGGCCGCCGATGAGTTAAAAGAGGCGTATATTGCGATGCGTACTCCGGGAAGTAACTTTCCTGACTATGAGGGGTTGGTTGGAGTCCGTTGAGCATGGGCAAAGGGTGGGACAGTGAAGGATATTAATCTGGTTTTGGTTACTTCCGAGTGGAAGGTCGTTCTTGAAGCGTAAGCTGAAATGGAAAAGAAAATGTCGGATATTTTCGATTCGTCTGACAATCCGGACGAAGTAGCGGATATCGGCAATGATCTCATTGAGCTGCGGCTACTGCTTAAGCGGCTTCAGGAAACGGCGATCTCACATTATGGTGACAATATCTTGAAATTCTCCCGTGAGCCTTTCTGATGAAAGCCTGGCTCCGATAGAGTGCTGCACCGCTCTGGCGAGAAAAAGAAGGGACAACCAACGAAAAAAGGGTTACAGCGCAAACTGTAACCCTTTGAAATCTGGTAGCAAGGGGCGGAGTCGAACCGCCGACCCCAGCATTATGAGTGCTGTGCTCTAACCAACTGAGCTACCTTGCCAAGTCGTCTAATGGCCTGTAACCATCTAACGAGGCGCGTATTTTCAGGATTTTGGCGGTCGCTGTCAACCCTTTCGGTGGGATAATTTCAAATGCGTTCGCTGCCTCTGGGTTGCGTGAGTGGCAGAGCGCGGTGAGGTCTGAATTTCGGACATGAAAAAGCCCGCGCGCTTTCGCGGGCGGGCCTTGGGAGGCGCTGGGGTGGCCTCAGACGTTGAAACGGAAGTGGATGACGTCACCGTCCTTGACGATGTAGTCCTTGCCTTCCAGGCGCCACTTGCCGGCATCCTTGGCGCCGGCCTCGCCATTGCAGGCGATGTAGTCGTCGTAGCCAACCACCTCGGCGCGAATGAAGCCGCGTTCGAAGTCGGTGTGGATGACGCCGGCAGCCTGTGGCGCTGTGGCGCCGACACGCACGGTCCAGGCTCGCACTTCCTTTACCCCTGCGGTGAAGTAGGTCTGCAGGTCGAGCAGGCTGTAACCGGCGCGGATTACGCGATCCAGCCCGGGCTCTTCCATGCCCATCTCTTCCAGGAAGACGGCTTTCTCGTCGTCTTCCAGTTCTGCGATTTCCGCTTCCATCTTGTTGCAGATGGGCACCACCACGGCGTTCTCTTCCGCAGCGATGGCTTTGACCTTGTCCAGGTACGGGTTGTTCTCGAAGCCGTCCTCATTGACGTTGGCGATGTACATGGTGGGCTTGACGGTGAGCAGGCACAGTTCGCGAATGGTGGCGCGCTCATCGTCGCTCAGGTCCATGCTGCGCACAGGCTTGCCTTCGTTCAGCACCGGTAGCAGCTTCTCGAAGATTTCCTGTTGGGCTTTGGCGGTCTTGTCGCCGCTCTTGGCAACACGCTGAACCCGCTTGATGGCCTTTTCGACGGTATCCAGGTCAGCCAGTGCCAGTTCGGTGTTGATTACCTCGATATCGGCAGCCGGATCGACCTGGTTGGCCACGTGGATCACGTTACTGTCATCGAAACAGCGGACGACGTGGGCAATGGCGTCGGTCTGGCGGATGTTGCCCAGGAACTGGTTGCCCAGGCCTTCGCCTTTGGAGGCGCCCGCGACCAGGCCGGCAATGTCGACGAATTCCATGCTGGTGGGGATCACCCGCTCCGGCTTCACGATCTCTGCCAACTTGTTGAGGCGCGGGTCAGGCATGGGGACCACGCCGGCATTGGGTTCGATGGTGCAGAACGGGAAGTTCTCGGCACCGATGCCCGCTTTGGTGAGCGCGTTGAACAGGGTGGATTTGCCCACGTTGGGTAGGCCGACAATGCCGCAGTTAAAACCCATGGAATGCCTCTGCTGATACTGAAAAATGTGGCCGGATTATACCGGTGTCCGCACCGTGGTGCGAGTAAGGGGAGATCGCGCTGTGCGGTCACCCTGAAAGCGGTGGTGACGCTGGTGGCGTTAGGGGAGGTGGTCCGGTCAGTCCTGCGGCTTGAAGCTGTGCAGCCGGTTCATCGCCGGGGCCATGTTGCCATTGGCCGCGTCAGGGAGTACCCGGATGACTTCATCAATCAGGTCTTCGAGTTGCTCGGTTTCCTTCTTGCCAAAACGACCAAGTACGTAGCCGGTTACCTGACGGCTGTCGCCGGGGTGGCCAATACCGAGACGGAGGCGGTGAAAGTCGCGAGTGCCGAGATGGTTGATGGTGTCGCGCAGACCATTGTGGCCACCATGGCCGCCGCCTTTCTTCAGTTTTGCGGTACCGGGGGGTAGGTCCAGTTCGTCGTGGGCGATCAGGATCTGGTCCGCAGAGATCTTGTAGAAGTCCGCCAGTGCCTTGATGGCCAGGCCGCTGCGGTTCATGAAGGTGGTGGGGTTGAGCAGATGCAGGTCGAGACCCTGCCAGCGCAGGCGGGTGTAGAGACCGTGGTATTTCTTTTCCGGTCGCAGCGACTGACCCGCCTGGCGGGCCAGTGCTTCGACGAACAGGGCGCCGGCGTTATGACGGGTGTGCTCGTAGTCGGGGCCTGGATTGCCCAGGCCCACGATCATGGCAAGCTGCTGCGTCATTCGCCGGTTCCCCTGTTGGGCGAGGATTACGCCTCGCCTTCACCGCCTTCAGCGTCTTCGGCCTCGTCAGCCTTGGCGCCTTTCGGCTTGTGGATCGCCACAACCGGCTGGTCGTGATCTTCGCCCTGCTGCAGCGCGGCGATGCGTACGCCACCCGGCAGTTTCAGGTCGCTCAGGTGAACCACCTGATCCATGGCCACGTCAGTCATGTCGACTTCGATGAACTCAGGCAGGTGCTGAGGCAGACAGATCACTTCCACTTCGTTCATCTGGTGAGAAACCGCGCCGCCTTGCAGTTTAACGGCAACAGCGGTGTCTTCGTTGGTGAAGTGCAGCGGTACGTTCACGTGAATCTCGTGGTTACGGTCAACGCGCTGGAAGTCGGCGTGGGTCAGGATCGGCTTGTACGGGTGACGCTGCAGATCCTTCAGGATGACGGTTTCTTCGGTGCCGTTGTCGACCTTAACGGTCAGGATGTGAGAGAAGAAAGCTTCGTTTTCCAGGGCTTTCTTCAGCTCGTTGTGCCAGATGGCGACCGGAGTTGCGTCTTTCTCGCCGCCGTAGATGATGGCGGGGATTTTACGTTCTTCGCGACGCAGGCGGCGGCTCGCACCCTTGCCCTGGTCGTCACGAAGGAATGCTTCGATTACGTAGTCCTGAGACATGGTCTTTACCTCAATCAACACCTGTGCGGCCCGCGACCAGGCTTTTTGCAGCAGGTGGTTAGTGTCAAAATGCCGATTTTATCGGCGGCTTAAACAAACCGGGAGCCCCTGAAGGCTCCCGGTTCGAATCTTGTTGCCTGGCGGCGACTTACTCAAACATCTGGCTGATGGATTCTTCGTTGCTGACGCGACGAATGGATTCCGCCAGAAGGCCCGCCATGCCGAGGGGCCGGATTCTATCACAACCCAGGGCTTTGTCACCCAGCGGGATGGTGTCGCACACCACCAGCTCATCCAGTGTGGAGTTGCTGATGTTGTCGATCGCCGGACCGGACAGTACCGGGTGGGTAATGTAGGCGATCACCCGTGAAGCACCGTGCTCTTTAAGGGCGTCGGCGGCTTTGCACAGGGTGCCGGCGGTATCGACGATGTCATCCACCAGGATGCAGGTCTTGTCCCGTACGTCACCGATGATGTGCATCACCTGGGAGACGTTGGCTTTCGGGCGGCGCTTGTCAATGATGGCCAGGTCGGCATCATCCAGGCGTTTGGCCACGGCGCGGGCGCGAACAACACCGCCCACGTCGGGGGAAACCACCACGAAGTTTTCGAAATTCTGCTTTTCAATGTCTTCCATCATCACCGGGGTGGCGTAGATGTTGTCCACCGGGATGTCGAAGAAGCCCTGAATCTGGTCGGCGTGCAGGTCGACAGTCAGCACACGGTCAACGCCGATGCTGGAAATCATGTCGGCAACCACCTTGGCGCTGATGGCGACACGGGTGGAGCGTACCCGGCGGTCCTGACGGGCGTAGCCGTAGTAAGGAATAACCGCGGTAATTCGGGTAGCAGATGCCCGGCGCAGTGCGTCCGCCATGACAATCAGTTCCATCAGGTTGTCATTGGTCGGATTGCAGGTGGGCTGAATGATGAAGACATCGTGCCCGCGGACATTTTCGTTGATCTCAACGGTAGTCTCACCGTCACTGAACTTGCCGACTGTGGCTTGGCCCATGGGGATGGCCAGCTTCTTGGCAATGTTGTGGGCGAGTTCCGGATGGGCGTTGCCCGCAAAAATCATCAGTTTGGACACGACGGTATCCCTTGCGTTCTCAGCGTTGGATTCAGAAGAGGAAGAAAGGTGGCTGGGGTGGCAGGATTCGAACCTGCGCATGACGGGATCAAAACCCGTTGCCTTACCACTTGGCGACACCCCAGTATCGTGCTTCTTTGGCATCATGTCAGCTCTGTTAGCTTTTTGTGTAGAGGTGAATGGTTCACCCCTTTAGCTACGAACCCCGTGATGCCGGAGGGTTTGCTTTCCCAGATATTCCGGGCTGCGGATTCTGTCGGGAAACGTCCAAAAATGCAAGCCCCGGTTCCGGTTAATCTTGCAGGTCCGAATTGTGAAAGCCATTCCAGGCTTTTTCTAACCTCAGGATACAGTTCGCAAACCACATCCTCACAGTCGTTTCGGTACCTCGAGGCGTCTCCCTCAAAAGCGGGCGCTATTATGGTTTTAGGTGTGTCACGTGTCAACCCTGGATGTGAAAAAATTTTCCCGGTGTTGATATGGCAGTCTGCTTTGAGCACCAGAAACCAGTCCTCCGGCGGTTCCGCCGGAGTCAGAATTTCCCCGACGCCTTCGCCCCAGGCGGCGAAGCCGCGAACGAAAACCGGCACATCCGCACCGAGCTGAAGCCCGAGTTCCGCCAGGGTGCCGAGGTCGAGATCCAACTGCCAGAGCCGGTTCAGTCCCAGCAGGGTTGTTGCCGCATTGGAGCTGCCACCGCCAAGACCACCACCCATGGGCAGGCGTTTGTCCAGATGAATGTCGACGCCCGGGAGGGATCGGTCTGTCCGCTTGGCCAACAGGTGGGCGGCTTTCACGATCAGGTTGTCGTCATGCTCAACCCCAGCGAGGGCGGGCGTCAGCCGAATCTGGCCATCCTGTCGCTGCTGAAACGTCAGCTCATCTCCATAGTCCAGAAACTGGAACAGGGTCTGGAGATCATGATAGCCGTCGCTGCGACGGCCGGTGATGTGGAGGAACAGGTTCAGCTTGGCCGGGGAGGGCAGGCTCAGGGTCATGGTCCGTATCCGCGGGGTAGGGGAAAGAAAGCGTCAGGGCTGCTCGGTGCGTTGCCAATCGGTGATCGCCAGGCGTACCCGGCGTTCGCCCCGCAGAGCGGTGATGCGGGCGGGCAGTTCCGGCAACGGCTCGATGAACGAGCGCCAGCGATCGTAACGGATCTCCCAGCCACCCTGGCGGATCATCGCGACCCGCTGCTGTTGATCAAAGAACAGGCGGTAGTTGCTGCCAGGGTTGGGCAAACCGCGCACCCACCAGGTCAGATCGGACAGCGGTAGTTGCCAACCGGTTGCCGCGGCCACCAGGGCTTCGGGGTCGCCCGAGCGATACACGTCGCCATCCGGCAGGGTCAGCTCCATAAAACCCGGGGTCCCGGTGAGCCGGGTGCTGCCAAGCCCCAGAAACGCGGAGGACAGCGACAGGTCGTAGCGTTCCTGGTGCTGAGTCCACTGATTGATCACCGCCGAGCCGCTATCCGATGGCTGACGTACCGCCAGTTTGCCCATCAACTGCCAGTGCTGCAGGGCGGTGAGTTGTTCGGTGCGGGCGGACCAGTCTGCCGGCGGCTGGTCGGTCAGGCCCTCCGGCAACGGTTCCAGTTGAATGGTGGTGCAGGCACTCAGGGTGGCCAGGCACACAATGAGAGCTAAGCAGGAGCGGACGGTATTCACAGATCCTGCTCCCCGGTCAGCCGCAGGATGGTTTCCCGCAGGATCGGGTGTTCCAGGTTGTCTTCAAGCGCTTTGCGCCAGACCACCCGAGCCTGTTCCTGTTCACCGATCTGCCACAGCAGTTCACCATAATGGGCTGCGACTTCCGGGTCGGGAAATTCCCGATAGGCGGCCTGGAGGTACTCAAGGGCATCCAGTGGCCGGCCCTGCTGGAACAGCACCCAGCCCATGCTGTCGAGAATGGCGGGGTTGTCCGGGTCGAGCTCCAGCGCGTGGCGAATCAGCGTTTCCGCTTCGTCCAGGCGATCTGTGCGGGTGGTGAGGATGTACCCCAGGGCATTGAGGGCGACGGCATTGTCCGGTTCCTGGTCAAGGACGTGGCGCAGGTCTGCCTCGGCGTCTGCGGCGCGCTCCAAAGTATCCAGCAGCATGGCGCGGGCATAGCGCACCCGGATACTGTCCGGCAGCGTGGTCAGGGCGTCATTGGCGGCAGCGAGGGCATCCTGCTTGCGGTGATGCTCCAGCAGCAGGTTGATTTCCAGCAGCCAGAAGTTCTCCGCCTGTTGCGGGTTGGCGTCCCTCAGCTTGCGGATGTTGCCCAGGGCGCTTTCGATATCCCCGAGTTCTGCCTGCAGGGCACTGGCCCGGGACAGCGCCGGGAAGTAGTGGTTGCCTTGTTCCACCTGCTCATAGAAGCCGATGGCCTGCTGGTAACGCTGTTCGCCGTCGGCAATCTTGCCCAGATAGAAGTGGGCCTCGTCGGTGTGATGTCCCTGTTCGATCAGGCGACTGAGGTCCTCGCGGGCGATATCGATCTCACCGTTCTCCAGCGCCACCAGGGCGTGGGAGAGGCGCAATCCGGGAACATCCTTGAACTGTTCCATCAGGCGGCCGAATTCGTCCTGGGCGGCCTGCAGCTCACCTTCGTTGATCAGCATGCGGCCATAGAGTGTGCCCATCTGCCGGTTGTCCGGGAAACGCCGGGTATTCAACAGCAGGTGGTCCAGAGCCTTGGTCTTGAGGCCGGTTTGGTACAGTAGGTCGCCTTTGAGGATCAGCGCGGGCTGGAAGTTGGGATGCTCTTCCAGAAGCGGTTCCAGGCGCTCCAGGGCAGTGGCGGGCTGGTTGTTGATCTTCATCAGCAGCGCGATGCTGTACTCGATTTCCAGGTTGCCTGGATGGCGGCTGGCCAACTGGTCATACAGTTCCAGCAGCTCTTCCTGTTGTTGTGGATCGAGCTGGGCGGCGAGGGCGGCCAGGTTGTCGAAATCGGCATCGGCCCCCAGATCCATGATCTGCTCCATATGAGAGAGGGCCGTTTCCAGCTGATTGCGCTTCACCGCCTGGATCGCCAGTACCCGGTGGGCTTCCAGGTTGTCGGGATCGGTCTCCAGCCACAGGGTCGCCAGCTGCTGCTGGGCATTGTCACCGTTCAGGCTCTGGGCAATGCGAAGGGCGCGTTCAATGATGCCGCTGTCCCGGGACAGTTGGGCAGCCTTGAGATAGTTCACCAGGGTAACGTCGTAGCGGCCGCGCTGAGCCGCCACCTCCGCTGCCAGCAGCAGGTACAGTTCTTCCGGTTCAAAATCGCCGTAGACAGGCTCCGGGATTGTCGTGGGAGCGGTTGTGGAGACGGCGGTCTCTTCGGTGGGGCTGTCCGACGGCGGGCTGTCCATCAAGTTGGCGCAGCCCGACAGCGAAAGCCCCAGCAGGCTGGCAACGAACATCAAGACCGGTTTTTGCATGCGAGATCCTGTGTTGGTTCTGGAGCCCGGGGCTCCTTGAGCACGACGCAGCTGACTGCGCGCAGGGCCTTATGATGGCATAAGGCCCTGGCCTTGCCCAATCTGATGCCACTCGCGATGTTATGGGGTGTGACGGCAGTATCGATGTACGGTTCCGTGGCTGTTGGCCGGGTGCTATTACTGTCGGCTCTCCTCGATTGCTGTTGTCTGGGGCCTTATCGGTGGTGGGGCTTGACCCTTGTCAATTCCCCGGCCGCAGGGCTCCGCAATAACCGCAATTCCCGGCCCCGTATGCGGGTTTTGGGTGGCAGCCGGGAATATCCCTCGTTAAAATGCGGAAATATAGCGGCCTTTCCGTCTTCTCTGTATCGCTGTGGTGTCTATATAGAAGGGAAGGGCCAGTGGCGCATACAGGTAGTCTTCCCCGATATGGCATTTCTTACGCTGGGCATCAATCATCGCACCGCGCCGGTCGACCTGCGGGAGCGGATCGCGTTCACCCCGGACCGTATGGCTGAGGCGTTTTCAGAGCTGAGGGCAGCGTCTGGCGCTGGCGAGGCAGCGATCCTGTCCACCTGCAACCGTACCGAACTGTACCTGGCTGGCGATGACGATTGCGCCCCTCTGGTGTTGCGGTGGCTGGCCGGTTTCCACGGCCTGGCTCCGGCAGAACTGGAAGACTCCGTTTACGTGCACCGTGACGCCGACGCCGTCCGCCATATGATGCGAGTTGCCTCCGGGCTGGATTCCATGGTGCTCGGCGAGCCACAGATCTTCGGCCAGCTCAAGGATGCCTACGCGCTGTCGCGGGAGTATGACGCCAGCGGCTCGTTCCTGTCGCGATTGTTTGAACACACTTTCTCGGTGGCCAAGCGGGTGCGTACCGATACCGCCATTGGCGAGAACCCGGTGTCGGTGGCGTACGCCGCGGTCAGCATGGCGAACCACATCTTTGCCGATCTGTCCCGCAACAAGGCGTTGCTGATCGGCGCCGGTAAGACCATTGAGCTGGTGGCTCAGCACCTGTCAGAAGCCGGCGTGAAGGAGTTCCTGGTGGCCAACCGCACCCTGGACCGGGCCCAGTCCCTGGCCGGCATTCATGGTGGTCGCGGTATTGTACTGTCCGACATTCCGGAGTACCTGACGGAGGTGGACATTGTGATTTCCTCCACCGCCAGCCCCCTCCCCATCCTCGGCAAAGGCGCCGTTGAACGCGCGCTGAAACAGCGTAAACACCGTCCCTACTTCATGGTGGATATTGCCGTTCCGCGGGATATCGAGCCGGAAGTGGCCAGTCTGGATGATGTCTACTTGTACACCGTGGATGACTTGCGCCAGGTAATCGAAGAGAATGTCCGCTCCCGCGAGGGCGCTGCCCGTGAGGCCGAGAACCTGATTCTTGCCGGTGCCGAGGAATTCCTCGGACAGTTGCGGGCTCTGGATGCCGTGTCCACCCTGAAACAGTTCCGTCAGCAGGCCGAACTGCGGCGTGACGCCGAGGTGGAGAAGGCCCTGCGAGCCCTGCGGAACGGCGCAGACGCCGAAACCGTCGTTCGCAGCCTGGGGCGCGGACTGACCAACAAGCTGCTCCACGAGCCCTCGATCCAGGTGCGCAAGGCAACCGCCGAGGGACGGGTGGAAGTCACCCACTGGCTGCGGGAATTGCATCAGCTGGAAACCCGGGAAGACGAGGTTTCCGCCACTCCGGAAAAACTATGAAAGCATCCATTCAGAGCCGACTCGAGCAGCTGGTTGACCGTTTCGAGGAGGTCAGCGCGTTGCTCAGCGACCAGGCTGTGATCTCCGACCAGGACCAGTTCCGCAATCTGTCGCGGGAATTTGCCGAAATTGAGCCGGTGGTGCAGTGCTTCCGCGCCTACCGCCAGGCCCTGGACGACATCAGCGCGGCGGCGGAACTGGCCAACGATGGCGACGAGGACATGCGCGCCATGGCGGAAGAAGAGCAGGCCGCGGCCCAGAAAAAGAGCGAGGAGCTGGACGAAGAGCTCCAGCGCCTGATGCTGCCGAAGGACCCCAACGATCACAAGAGCGTGTTCCTTGAGATTCGCGCCGGCACCGGTGGCGACGAGGCGGCGATCTTTGCCGGTGACCTGTTCCGCATGTATTCCCGCTATGCCGAAGGCAAACGCTGGCAGGTGGAAGTGCTGAGCGAGAATCCGGGAGAGCACGGCGGCTATAAGGAAATCATCAGCCGGGTGGCGGGGGACGGTGTTTACGGCTCGCTCAAGTTTGAGTCTGGTGCCCATCGGGTCCAGCGGGTGCCGGAAACCGAATCCCAGGGCCGCATCCACACCTCGGCCTGCACCGTAGCGGTGATGCCCGAGGCCGACGAAGCCGAGGCCATCGAGATCCACAAGGGCGACCTGCGGGTGGACACCTTCCGGGCCTCCGGCGCCGGTGGTCAGCACGTCAACAAGACCGATTCAGCGATTCGCCTGACCCACCTGCCCACGGGCATCGTGGTGGAGTGCCAGGAAGAGCGCTCCCAGCACAAGAACCGGGCCAAGGCTATGAGCTTGCTTGCCACCCGGCTGCAGGATGCGGAGCGGGAGCGGCACCAGCAATCCCAGGCTGAGACCCGCAAGAGTCTGGTGGGCAGCGGCGACCGCTCAGAGCGTATCCGTACCTACAACTTTCCCCAGGGCCGGGTGACGGACCATCGCATCAACCTGACCCTGTACAAGCTGGACGAGGTGATCGCCGGTGACCTGTCGCCAGTGATTGATCCGTTGCTCCAGGAGCACCAGGCCGAACTGCTGGCCAGCCTCTCCGATGACTGAGTCGGCGGCCAGTTGCGAGGCGGTGATTCGCCAGGCAATGGTGGCCATTGCTGGCGATTCGCCCCGACTCGACGCCGAGCTGCTGCTGGCCAGAGTTACCGGCTGGAGCCGCACCAGCTTTCGTGCCTGGCCGGAGCGTATTGTTCCTGATGATGCCCTGGCGCACTTCCAGACGCTTGTGGAGCGTCGGGCCCATGGTGAACCGGTGGCCCACCTGCTCGGTGAGCAGGAATTCTGGTCCCTGCCTCTGGCGGTGAACGCCACCACACTGATCCCCCGCCCCGATACCGAGTGCCTGGTGGAGGCCGCTCTGGCGCTGCCGTTGCCTGGCCGGGCCCAGGTGATTGACCTGGGCACCGGTACTGGCGCCATTGCCCTGGCCCTGGCCAGTGAGCGGCCGGGCTGGCAGGTTCAGGCCTGTGATCTGGTGCCGGAGGCGGTGGCCCTGGCCAGGCAGAATGCCGAGTCCCTGAAGCTTGCTGTCACGGTGTGCCAGAGCGCCTGGTTTGACAGCCTGGCGCCCCAGCGTTTTGATCTGATTGTGTCCAACCCACCCTACATTCGCCAGGATGACCATCACCTGGAGGAAGGCGACGTGCGCTTCGAGCCCGGTTCTGCCCTGGTGTCGGGCCCCGACGGCCTCGACGATCTGCGATTGATTGTCGGCCAGGCGAGTGGCTGGCTGAACAACGGCGGCTGGCTGGTGGTTGAGCACGGTTACGACCAGGCCGAGGCGGTCCAGGCGCTGTTTGCGGCTGCCGGGTTTGAGGCCATTGAGGGGCGGAAAGATTACGGAGGCCAGGATCGCCTGACCCTGGGCCGCTGGCAGGAGGAATCGAACCATGCTCACTGACGATGAACTGCAACGCTACAGCCGTCAGCTACTGATCCCCAGTTTCGACATTGCCGGCCAACTCCGACTCAAGGACGCCCGGGTGCTGGTTGTGGGTGCCGGGGGGCTGGGTTGCCCGGTTGCCCTATACCTGGGGGCGGCTGGCGTCGGTCAGTTGACCCTGGTGGATGACGATCAGGTCGAGCTGGCCAACCTTCAGCGCCAGGTGGCGTTCGACCAGGGCGATCTGGGCCACAGCAAGGCCGAGGCCCTGGCGGAACGTGTGCGGCGCATCAATCCCGCGATCCAGGTCAGTGCCCTGTGCCAGCGCCTGGAGCAGCAGGCGCTGGCGCAACAGGTTGCCCAGGCCAGCCTGGTGGTTGATTGCACCGATAACTTCGGCACTCGCTTTGCCCTCAACCGGGCCTGTGTTTCCGCCCGGGTACCCCTGGTGTCCGGTGCCGCCATCCGCGGCGAAGGCCAGCTGGCGGTGTTCGATGCCCGCCAGGATGAGAGCCCCTGTTACCACTGCCTTTACGACGAGACCGGCCACGACGACCTGACCTGCTCGGAAGCCGGCGTGATCGGCCCGCTGGTCGGCATGATTGGTGCCAGCCAGGCGATGGAGGCCATCAAGGTCATCACCGGCGTGGGCACCCCGCTGGTCGGCCGGCTGCTGATCCTCGACGCCTGGCAGATGGCCTGGCGCGAAATGACCCTGGCCCGCGATCCGGGTTGCCCGGTGTGTGGTTGCTGACGGAAAAAGAGTCGAGAGACAGTCGTCATTTTTGTGCGCAAGCAATTGCCAGGGCAATTGGCTGTTTGCTAGGTTGCTGTTTGGGGCCCTCTCTGGCCGGACGCTTGGAGAGAGGCATAAAGGGGTATTCCCTAGGGACCAACAACTACTTCAAGGATGACCGATGTCACGGCAAAAAATCAGCCGTGCCGCATTGCGGCACCTTTCCTCCCAGTCTCACTCCTGGCAAACCGCTGCCCAGAAACACGAACAGATTCGCTCGCTCTTCAGCGAGAGCAGCCCGCAGTTCAAGACCTTGAGTCGCAGTGTGGTGCTCAATGATCAGGCTCTTCGCATGTTGTGCGCCCTCAACGATTTTGACCGCCGTAAAGTCGCGGAGGAACTGCTGGGTGTCGCCCAGTACCCCAACCAGGTCGAGGCCGACACGGGCCGCAAGAACTGGTTCCAGCGCCTGCTGAGGACCAAGTATCCGTTCAAGGGCTATCACTACAAGATTCGCTACGCGGTAGAAGAGAACAAACAGGTGATCGTGAATGACATCCTGTTTGACAAGAACCTGTTGGGGCCCCATCCAGAGCAGGTATCACTCGAACGCAACGCACTCTATCGGGTGGACAAGAAGGGCACCACCCGGTTTACGCCCGACTATGAAGAACTTGGGGACGACAGCCGGCGGGTGGTTCAGGCGCTGGAAGAGTCCTGGCAGACAGCGCGCCCTGCGCCCACTCATCGGGTGGAAACCCGTTACGCCGCCGTCAATGGAATGCAGAACCCACTGCAGAAAGCGGCCTGGCTGATGGGCACTCACCTTGAGGTCGCGCATCCTGAAGCCGACATTGGCGACTACACCCTGTTCCATAACCCGACGGACGGTGGCTCGGAAGATCTCTTCGAGTGTCTGTACGACAAGTACCTGATGCCGGCACGAAGCCACAATGCACACCATTTCGCGGCGGTGCTCCATGAAGCGCAGCGGCGGGGGCATCGGACCCATTGGGTCGCCCACAGCCAGGGCGCGATTATATTCAGCCGGGGTGTGTCATTGGCGCAGAAAAAGTACGGTGGCAGTCTGAACTGCCACAGTGTGAGTCTGCATGGGGTTGGCTGCAATCTGGCCAATGTGCGGCGCGCCTGTACTCTGGCGGGTATCACCATCCAGCAGGAACGCAACAACCCGTTCGATCTGGTTCCCAACATTGCCGGGATGAATAATCTGAGCCGCAGTGGTCTGGCACGATCACTGAAGTTCAAGGGTCTGGTTTTTGGTGAAGACTCCCTGGCCAGCCCGCATACCCTGCCGTACCTTGGGCTTGAGACCTACATTCACCAATTGGAGTTTACCGGCAATAATGAAATGGCCGAATATGCCCGTAAACACCGCCCTGAGAGTGAAGTCTGAGCTATGACTGCATCTTCCCGAACGCCGGCCACTGTTGGTTTAAAACGTCGTAAGCAGCCGTTGGCCCGACGCCTGGTCCAGCCATTTGTAGCCCCGTTTCGGGAAAAGCAGGGCGGTGCCGCACTGGACGAGTGTGAGCATCGCCAGGTTGATTGCGGAACATGCACGCTCGAATTTTACCTCCCCAAGCCGAGATTTGGCGTCGGCCCGGGTGATCCTGACACCGTCAACCTGGACCGCGATGAGAGTTTTCCGGAAAGCGCCGGTGAGAAGCGTACCGATCATGCGATGGTGTGTCTCGGCGCCAGCAACTGGAACTACAGTCGACCAAAGTTCGAGGTGACTCGTTTACTGCCCATTCCCCAGGAGCCATATGTCACGGTGACCGCCGTTTGGCAACTGGAGCGTGTGAAGAAGGGGATTCAGCTGGAGAGCGGCAATCTCAACCAGCTTGAACAATACCTTCGAGACGATTACTTCGCCTACCTTGAGTCCGAAGGTGGTGATAACTGGGAAATTCGAAAGGAGATCCAGCAGGATCTGGGTGCCCAGGGCCGCGGCTGGTCACAGGAGGAGATCGACGATGAGATCGCCCCCCAGTTGATTGCGGCCCCGGCCAGCTATGAGGTGCAGACCTTCAACGGTACCTCGTGGCTGCGGTACTGCTGGGCACCAAAAAAACAGTATCCCCGGGCGCTGTATTACTCCTGTCTGATAACCCCCAACACCTTGCTCACCGTCAGCTTCAATCTGACCGAGATGGTGGGTTCCTCCCTTGAGCACTGGTGGGAACCGCTGCTTGCCGATGCGGAGGCCCTGTTGCAGGGCACCGCAGTGCATGGCGCCAAGCAGCTCGATCAAACCCCGTCTCCTAACGCTGGCTAGCGATTGTGCGCTGAATCGCGCATGCCCGTTGGTTACTGATCCTTCAGCGCCTGAAATCGGGCAATGACCTCTTTTCGGCTTTCCTTCAGATCCACCAGTTGTCGCGGGTAGCCCTTGGGCAGCTTGCCGCTGCGCCAGGGCTGGTGGACCGCATCGCCATCCAGCGCGGCCAGTTCCGGGACGTAGCGTCGAATGAAGTCGCCATTGGGGTCGAAGCGTTCGCCCTGGGTGACCGGATTGAAAATGCGAAAGTAAGGGGCGGCGTCGGTCCCTGTGGAGGCGCTCCACTGCCAGCCGCCGTTGTTGGAGGCGAGGAAACCGTCCACCAAGTGTGACATGAAGTAGGCCTCTCCCAGCCGCCAGTCGATAAACAGGTTCTTGCTCAGATACATGGCGGTGATCATCCGCAGACGGTTGTGCATCCAGCCGGTCTGGTTGAGCTGACGCACGGCGGCGTCCACGATCGGTACCCCGGTACGGCCTTCCTTCCAGGCTTCGAAATGCTCTGTGGAAGGGTTCCAGTCCAGCGCCTCGGTTTCGGGCTTGAATGCCCGGTTCATGCTCACCCGTGGAAAGTGGTACAGGATGTGAATGTAGAAGTCCCGCCAGGCGATTTCATTCACCCAGCACGCCAGCCCCTCCTGATTGGCGGCGGTTGCCGGAACCTGCTGGGCGGCGGCCCAGCACTGGCGGCCACTGAGAATGCCGCTGGCCAGGTAGGGTGAAAGCAGGCTGGTGGCGTCCTTCGCCGGGAAATCCCGCTGCTGCTTGTAGTGTGCCACCGGGTTCGCCAGGAACTCCTCCAGACGATCGTGGGCGGCGGCCTCACCGGTGGCGACCAGTGGCGGTGGGGCCTGGTCGTAGCCGGCAATGGTGGTGGGATCAATACGGCTGGGGGTTACGGGGTCTCCCTTCGCGGCTGGTTGTGGGTACAGAGTTGGCTGTTGGTCGTCGAGCCAGCGACGCCAGGTGCGGGAGAAGGGGGTGAACACGGAGTAGGGCTGGTTCTGCCCGGTCAGTATCTGACCAACCGGTACCGCGCACTGATCGCGGTATTTGTGGACGGTGACGCCAGCTTCGCCCAGTCGCTGGGCCAGTTGCTTGTCCCGCCGACGTTCATTGACGCCGTATTCCTCATTGAAGTGCACCGTGGTGACGCTCTGGTCGTGACAGAGACGGATCAGGGCATCCTGGCTGTCGTCGAACCGTTCCGCTTCCAGGAAATGCATGGCAATGCCGAGCTTCGCCAACGCTTCTGCCAGAGCGTTGGCATGATCGATCACCAACCGTATCCGGGCCGGCGACCAGTCGTGAACTCGCCACTGCTCCTGCGCCAGCACAAAGCAGGCGATGACAGGCTGATCCGATTGGCTGGCCGCGGTCAGGGCGGCGTTGTCGGCGGTGCGAAGGTCGTTGCGGAACCAGACGAGGTGGGTCATGACGTGTCCTGATGCAGAATAGGTAAAGCGGAAAAAACGGGCGTCTTCTATATTCGCCGACACTGGGGCTTTGGATTATAGTTTACAGATAAGGGGACAAAAATATGCGCCAGAACACACGCTTAGGTCGCGCACGCAGAGCCCGCACAGCGGTGAGCGTTTATGCGTATTGAGCGCGGCCTCGTCTGGCACTCTAATGCGCGCGCCTGACGCTGTCCCCCGACACTTTTTGACTGGAAACTATCATGGCCACTGTTACGGAAGCTGCCCCGGCCACCCGCTCCGATACCCCTCAGGACGGTCGCTGGGACCAACCCTATAGCCTGGAATCCGGCCAGACCCAGTACCACGAACTGGGCCAGGTGCGGCTCTGGGTCACCCTGCTCGACAAAGAGTGGCAGGTGCGCTCCCAGTACCTGCAGGATCAACCGGAACCGGTGCGTTGGGCGGCCTCGGTCAGCCATGTGGTGCCGGGGCAAGAGGTGCCATTGCAGCGCTTCGTGCGCACCGATGGCAATCACACTGTGCGTTACCGGCCGGCGCTGGCCAGCCTGCCGACGGTTATTCGCCCTTACCAGCCATTGACCATCCCGGCCGATGGCGAGTGCACCATCTATGTTGGTACCCAGGTCTGGGTGCAGGTGTGCGCCGGCGATCTGGCCACGGTGCTCGCGGAGATTCCGCTGTCAGAACCCTCATTGACCTGGGTGGGACCGTCCACCATGGAGGGCGAACTGTGCTACACCGCGCCCAGTTATGGCCGCATGGTACTGGAGGCCGTGCCCAAGCGACCCTGGCGGGCCATTACCCCGGTGCGGGTGTGCAACCGGCGTCCGGAGCCGTTGCTGTTGGAGCGCTTCAGTCTGCCGACGCCGCTACTGGCGCTGTATCGGAATGACCGGGACCAGTTGTGGACGCCCCGGGTGACGGTGGTGTGTGAAACCGAAATGAAATCCGCCCGGCTGAAGATTGATACCTCGCTGGTGGCCGAGGCAGGCGAGTGTCAGCTGATGACGCCAGCGCGGGAGAAGAGTAATGGCGGCGGTCTGACCCGCGCGTTTGACCGTATGTTTGGGGCGGCCCACTGAGTTCGCCCACAGCACGAAAAGGAGACCGTCAGTGCTGGAAGATGTTGAACAAAGCCTGTGGGAGGTGTTGACCGCGATTCCCTGGGCCAAATGGTTCGCCGCGCTGTTCCTGCTGGTGGCGGGTGTCGTGCTGGCGTCGCTGGCGGCGCGGGCGGTGTCCCGTATGGCGCGGAACCGGCTGTCGCTGCACCACACGGTGATGTTCCGGCGGGTGGTGTTCTACCTGGTGTTGGCCATCTTTGTGATGGCGGCCATGCGCGAAGCCGGCTTCTCCCTGGATGTGTTGCTGGGAGCGGCGGGCATCCTCACGGTGGCGATCGGCTTTGCCTCCCAGACTTCGGCATCCAACATGATCAGCGGCCTGTTCCTGCTGGTGGAACGGCCCTTCGAGCTGGGAGACTTCATCGAGGTGGAAGCCACCATCGGCGAAGTGGTCGGCATCGACATGCTCAGCGTCAAACTGCGCACCGCGGACAACCTGTATGTTCGAATTCCCAACGAAACCCTGATCAAGACCCGGGTGGTGAACCGCTCCCGGTTTCCCATCCGGCGCATCGATCTGGTCATTGGCATTGCTTACGCCGAGGATGTGGAGCGGGTGGAGGGGTTGCTTCTGGCGCTGGCGGAACGCAGCCAGGAATGCCTGGAGGAACCCAAGGCATTTGTGCTGGTGACCGGGTTCGGGCCGTCGTCGGTGGACCTGCAGTTTTCATTCTGGGTCCCCCGTGACAAGGTGCTGGAAGGGCGCAGTAACATGATGGTGGCGGTCAAGCGGACCCTGGACGCCGAGGGAGTGGAGATTCCGTTCCCCCACACCAGTGTCTACGCCGGCAGCCATTCGGAGCCGTTCAAAGTTCAGCTGCTGTCCGCCTCGCCGGCGGAGGTGGCATCTGACGCGCAGGAAGAGCACGTCCATAACAATCAGAAGAAGGAAGCGAGCGATGTGTCCCACTAAGGCAGAGATTAACCGTTCCGATAACCGGGTTCCTGATAGCCAAAGCCCCGATCAGTCCGCCAGCCCACACCCCCCGGCTGACCTCGCCGAGCGACTGTGCCTGGGGTGGCGGGAGTGGGCCGCGCTGCCGGCCCTGGACATTGCTTGCATCAAGGCCAAGGTGGATACCGGTGCACGCACGTCCTGTCTCCATGCCTATCGAACCGAACCCTATACCCAGGACGGCGAACGCCGGGTCCGCTTCTGGGTGCACCCGGAGCAGAACAACCTTCACGCCAGCGTGGAGTGCGATGCCAGGGTGATTGATGAGCGCCAGGTCACCGATTCCGGCGGCCACCAGGAGCTGAGACTGGTGATTGAGACTACGCTGGTGGTTGGTGACACCAGTTGGCCGATTGAAATGACCTTGACCAACCGGGACTCCATGCGCTTCCGCATGCTGATTGGTCGAACTGCCATGGCCGGATGCTGTGTGGTGTCCCCCGAATCCTCCTATCTCGCCGGAAAGCCGGTGCTAAGGGATCAGACATGAAAATTGCCATCCTGTCGCGCAACCGTTCGCTGTATTCCACCCGTCGCCTGGTTGAGGAGAGCCTCAACCGGGGGCATGAGGTGCAGGTGATCGACTGTCTGCACTGTTACATGAACATCACCTCCGCCAGTCCAAAGATCCATTACCACGGTGAAACTCTGGAAGACTACGATGTGGTGATTCCCCGCATCGGCGCCTCCGTCACCTTCTATGGCACCGCGGTGTTGCGGCAGTTCGAGATGATGGGCGTGTTCCCGGTGAACGAGTCCGTCGCCATTACCCGTGCCCGCGACAAGTTGCGTTCGTTGCAGCTGCTGGCCCGCAAAGGCGTGGGTATGCCGGTTACCGGCTTTGCCAACAAGCCAGACAACGTGCCGGAGCTGATCAAGATGGTCGGTGGCGCGCCGGTGGTGATCAAACTGCTGCAGGGCACCCAGGGCATTGGTGTGGTGCTGGCGGAAACCCGCAAGGCGGCCGAGAGTGTGATTGAGGCCTTCATGGGCCTGAAGGCGGACATTCTGGTGCAGGAGTTCATCAAGGAAGCCGGTGGCGCGGACATCCGCTGCTTTGTTATCGGCGACAAGGTGATTGCCGCGATGAAACGCCAGGCCGGAGAAGGGGAGTTCCGCTCCAACCTGCACCGGGGCGGCACCGCCTCGCTGGTGCGGATTTCCCCGGAAGAACGCAGGACCGCGGTCGCTGCCGCCAAGGCCATGGGGCTGAATGTCGCCGGCGTGGACCTGCTGCGCTCATCCCGGGGGCCGCTGGTGATGGAAGTGAATTCGTCCCCGGGTCTGGAAGGCATCGAGAACGCCACCGGCAAGAACGTTGCAGGCATGATCATCAACTGGACCGAGAAAAACCAGAAACCCTGGAAGACCCGCACCAAAGGACAGGGATAAGCCATGGCCAGAGCCCCGTTTGTCATCGCTGGCACCGAGGTGAAACCCGGTACCCGCGCCACTGTGGAGATTCCGGTGGCCAAGCTCTACACCCACACCCCGCTGCACCTGCCGGTGGAGATCATTCATGGCCGGCGGGATGGCCCGGTGTTGATGGTGTGCGCCGCCATTCACGGCGACGAGATCAATGGGGTGGAGATCATTCGACGGGTGCTGCGCAACTCGGCGTTGCGTCATCTGCGGGGTACCCTGGTGGCGGTGCCGATCGTCAATATCTTCGGCTTTATCCAGCGCACCCGCTACCTGCCGGACCGTCGCGACCTCAACCGCTGCTTCCCGGGCTCGGAAAGCGGGTCGCTGGGCGGGCGCATTGCCTATCTGTTGCGGACCCAGGTGATGGAACACGTCACCCATATCATCGATTTGCACACCGGCGCCATCAACCGCTTCAACCTGCCGCAGATCCGTGCCGAACTGAAGAACGCCGACACCGAACGTATGGCAGAAGCCTTCGGTGCCCCCATCATCCTCAACGCCAGCCTGCGGGACGGCAGCCTGCGGGCCTACGCCGACTCCCTCGACATCCCGGTGATCACCTTTGAAGGTGGCGAAGCCCTGCGCTTTGACGACGTGGTGATCTCCAGTGGCGTCAAAGGGGTGGTGCGGGTGATGCGGGCACTGGACATGATCCCGGTGAAAAAGGGCCCCAAGGCGCCGCGCAAGCGATCCGAAACCGCGGCCATGTCGTCCTGGGTGCGGGCGGATATTGACGGTATCATGCGACCGGTGGCGCGACTGGGGCAGCGGGTCAACAAGGGCCAGAAACTGGCGATGCTGGCGGACCCGTTTGGCGAGGTGGAAACCGCCGTGGTGTCCCCGTTCTCCGGCATCGTTATCTGCGTCAACAACCTGCCTTTGGTGAATGAGGGCGAAGCGATCTACCACGTGGCCCGGTTCGACGAACTCGGTGAGGCCGAAAAGGCCATGGACTACTTCCGCAGCAGCTATGAGTCAGAACTTGGCGAAGAGGTGGTGCCGGTCCACCCCTGGGACGAAATGCAGCGCTAGGCTCCCCAGACTTCAGTGATCACCCTCGATAACGGAGAGACCGACCATGTGGCTCCAGAGAGAACTCCGGCTGACGCCCCGCCCCCGTGGCTTTCACCTGGTCACCGACGACATCCTGCGCCAGTTGCCGGAGCTGGCGAATGTGCAGGTGGGCCTGATGCAGGTGTTCATCAAACACACGTCAGCGTCGCTGACCATCAACGAAAACGCCGACCCCACGGTGCGGGACGATTTCGAGGCCTACTTCAACCGCCTGGCACCGGAAGACGCGCCTTATTACACCCACACCTACGAAGGCAGCGACGATCTGCCCGCTCACCTCAAGAGCAGCCTGCTCGGCACCAGCGTCTCCCTCCCCATCACCAACGGCCGCCCCAACCTCGGCACCTGGCAGGGCATTTACCTGTGCGAACACCGCAACCACGGCGGCGCCCGCACGGTGGTGGTGACGGTGCAGGGGGAGTAATCAGCGGTTTCTGAATCGCTCCCAATCGCACTTTTTAACAAATTTCCTGCCTAAATATGTCATGGCCCTGGGGGCGGCTGTGGCACACACTTGCCTCCATTGTGACATTTGGCCGGCGGCGCCTGGGCGCGGCGGGCGTAATTGAGTTCGAAGGGGGTAATCATGGAATTTCAAGGCGTACCTGCGATTGTTACTGGTGGCGCGTCCGGTCTGGGTGAAGGCGCGGTGCGGGCACTGGCGGCCGCTGGCTGCAAGGTGGCGATTCTGGACCTGCAGGAAGAGCGCGGCGAACAGGTGGCCCGTGACGTGGGCGGGATTTTCATCCGCTGTGATGTCTCCTCCGCTGAGAGTGCCGAAGCGGCGGTGGCCGCGGCGCGTGAAGCCCACGGCCCCTGTGGTGTGGCGGTGAACTGTGCCGGTATTGCGCCGGCGGCGAAGATCCTGGGCAAGGAAGGGCCGATGGCGCTGGAGAAATTCAGCAAGGTGATTGAAGTGAACCTGATTGGTTCCTTCAACATCATGCGTCTGGCGGCGGCAGACATGGCTACCCGTGAGCCCAACGCCGATGGCGAGCGCGGCGTGGTGATTTCCACCGCCTCGGTGGCGGCCTACGAAGGTCAGGTCGGCCAGTCTGCCTACAGTGCCTCCAAGGGTGGCGTGGTTGCCATGACCCTGCAGGCCGCCCGTGAACTGGCGCGGGAAGGCATCCGGGTGAACACCATTGCACCGGGTCTGTTCATGACACCGATGATGGAAGGCATGCCCCAGGAAGTGCAGGACAGCCTGGCGGCGACCCTGCCGTTCCCGAAACGTCTCGGCAAGCCGGAGGAGTTCGGCATGCTGGTGGAACAGATGGTGCGCAACCCGATCCTCAACGGTGAGGTGATCCGTCTCGATTGCGCCCTGCGCATGGCGCCGCGCTAAGCGCGGCTGACTCACCGGCCAGGAGAGAACCATGACCGATACAATCGACCGTGAAGAAATGAACCTGTTCCGCGACATGGTGGTGAAGGTGCTGGAAGGTGAAGTGGCACCGCACTACGAGCGCTGGGACAAAGAAGGCATTGTGCCGCGCGAGCTGTGGAACCAGTTGGGCGAGGCCGGCATGCTCTGCGTGGATGTGGCCGAGGCCGACGGTGGCTGCGGCGTGCCGTTTGAGTATTCCGTGATGGTGGGTGCGGAGATGTCCCGCATGGGCTTCGGTGCCCTGGCGACCAACGTGATGGTGCATTCCGACATCGTTGCCCCCTACATCAGCCACCTGGGCTCCGAAGCCCAGCGCCAGCACTGGCTGCCGAAGATGGTGACCGGCGAGGCGGTGGGCGCCATTGCGATGACCGAACCCGGCGCCGGCAGCGACCTGCAGGCCATGCGTTCCAGCGCGGTGCTGGACGGCGACGAGTATGTCCTCAACGGCTCCAAGACCTTCATCACCAACGGCCAACACGCGGATCTGGTGATCGTGGCGGCGAAGACCGATCCCTCCGCCGGCGCCCGCGGCATCAGTCTGTTCCTGGTGGATACCACGCTGCCCGGCTTTGCCCGCGGCCGCAACCTGGACAAGATCGGCCAGCACTGTGGCGACACTTCCGAACTGTTCTTTGACGATCTGCGTCTGCCCCGTTCGGCGCTGCTGGGTGAGGAAGGCAAGGGCTTTGTCTACCTGATGCAGGAACTGCCCCGTGAGCGTCTGGTGATCGGTGCCCTGGGTACCGCCGCCGCCCGCGGCTCGCTGGACCTGACTCTGCAGTACGTCGACGAGCGCATTGTCTTTGGCCAGAAGCTCAAGCAGATCCAGAACACCCGCTTCCGCCTGGCCGAGATGGAGACCGATTACCGCGTCAACCAGGCGTTCATTGATCAGTGCATCAGCCAGTACAGCCGTGGTGAACTGGATGCCGCGACCGCATCCATGGCCAAGTACAGCGCCACCGAGATGCAGTGCCGGGTGGCCGACGGCTGTCTGCAGCTGTTCGGCGGTTACGGCTACACCTCCGAGTACCCCATCTCCCGCGCCTTTGTGGATGCCCGGGTACAGCGGATCTACGGTGGCACCT
Source organism: Marinobacter sp. CA1 (assembly GCF_020546665.1). Taxonomy (NCBI): domain Bacteria; kingdom Pseudomonadati; phylum Pseudomonadota; class Gammaproteobacteria; order Pseudomonadales; family Marinobacteraceae; genus Marinobacter; species Marinobacter sp. CA1. Next base: position 3,547,543 of record NZ_CP071785.1, on the reverse strand, counting down.
CGGAAGTGATGAAAGAAGTGATTGCCCGCTCCCTGCTGGGGCGTGACTGAACAATCGAGAGGTAAGGTTATGTCAGACAAGTCTGTAGTGATTGCCGGTGCCGCCCGCACCCCGATGGGCGGCATGATGGGCGCATTGAGTTCGGTTCGTTCCCCGGATCTGGGCGCGGCTGCGATCAAGGCCGCCATCGAGCGCGCCGGGCTGACCCCGGCAGACGTTCAGGAAGTGGTGATGGGTTGCGTATTGCCCGGTGGTCTCGGCCAGGCGCCGGCCCGGCAGGCCTCCCGCAAGGCGGGGATTCCGGATGCCTCCGGTTGCACCACCATCAACAAGATGTGTGGGTCCGGCATGCAGGCGGTGATCATGGCGCACGACCAGATCATGGCCGGCACCAACGACATCATGATTGCCGGTGGTATGGAAAACATGAGCCAGGCGCCGTACCTGCTGCCCAAGGCCCGTGCCGGCATGCGCATGGGGCATGGCCAGGTGATTGATTCGATGTTCTTCGATGGCCTGGAAGACGCCTACGAAGGTGGGCTGATGGGTGTTTTCGCCCAGCGCAGTGCCGACGAGTACAACATCGGCAGGGAAACCATGGACGAATTCGCCGTGGCTTCCCTCAACAAGGCGCTGGCTGCCATTGAGCAGGGCTGGTTTGCCGAGGAAATCGTGCCGGTGGCGGTGCCGGGCCGCAAGGGCGAGACCCTGGTGGACACCGACGAGCAGCCGGGCAACGCCCGTCCCGACAAGATCCCCACGCTGAAGCCGGCGTTCAAGAAGGACGGCACGGTCACTGCGGCCAACTCCAGCTCCATCAGCGATGGCGGTTCGGCACTGGTGCTGACCACGGCCGAAGAAGCGGGTAACCGCGGCCTCAAGCCGCTGGCCCGGATCGTCGCCCACGCGACCCACGCCCGCCTGCCGGCGGAGTTCACCCTGGCACCGATTGGCGCCATCGAGAAAGTGCTGGCGAAAGCCGGCTGGAGCAAGGACGACGTCGATCTGTTCGAGATCAACGAAGCCTTTGCGGTGGTGTCTTTGCTGGCAATCCAGCAGCTGGGTCTGGATCAGGACAAGGTCAACGTCTACGGCGGCGCCTGTGCCCTGGGTCACCCGATTGGCTCCTCCGGCTCCCGTATCCTGGTCACGCTGATCAACGCCCTGCGTCAGAAGGGGTTGAAGCGTGGGGTGGCGTCACTGTGCATCGGTGGCGGCGAAGGTACGGCGGTGGCGGTAGAGCTGCTGTAACACGATTTGGCGGCCTGCGGGCCGCAACGACTCCCCTTGGGATGTCTTCCGGCCCGGCCGGAGGCTTCTCTGTTCCGTGTCACGGGACGTGTTTGGCCGCCTGTTCAGGCGGCCTTTTTTCGTTCTACTGGTCCTGTTTGCGGTAGGCCAGCGGGCTGACGCCGGTCCAGTGCTTGAAGGCGCGGGAGAAGGCGCCGGGTTCGGCGAAGCCGAGGCGGCTGGAGATGTCGGCCACGCTGAGGTTCTGGCGGGTCAGCATGGTCACTGCCTGGTCCCGGCGCAGGTTGTCCTTGATCTTCTGATAGGAGCTGCCCTCGGCCTTGAGCTTTCGGCTCAGGGTGTAGGCGGTCATGTGCAGCTGGCTGGCGATCCAGTCCTGGTTGGGCAGCTTCTCTTCGTCACACAGCTCCAGCGCCTGGCGGACCTGGGTGGTGATGCTGTCGTCCTCGTCGGTCCAGATCAGCAGGTCCCGGGGGGAGCTGAGCACGAAGTCGTCCAGCTCCTTGCTGGTGCGGGCTACCGGCATGGTGAGGTACTGCTTGCTGAAAAACAGGCTGTTGCGCTCACGACCGAAGTCGCAGCGGCAGGGAAACACGAAGCGGTACTCGTCAAAATGCGGCGGCAGTTCATGGGTGAAGGTGGCCTGGCTCAGCACGATCTTGCGACCAATCAGCCAGCCCACCAGCCGGTGCCACACCAGCAACAGCCATTCCACCAGGAAGTTGTCCGGGTCCAGCTCCGGATGGTGGTGAGCCAGGCTCAGTTCCACCTCGTCCCCTTCCAGGTTGAGGGTAATCTCAATGTCCTCATTGAACAGCCGGTAACAGCGGATGCTCTGGCGCAGCACTTCCTCCAGGTTGGTGCTGTGCACCACCAGGGACCCCATCAGATGGAAATGGCCGACCCGGCAGGGACGGCTGGTGCGGCCCATGAACTCATCGTCCAGCTCCTTCCAGGTCAGGCGGAACAGCCGGATGAACTGTTTGGTGGGCACCCGGGCCTTGGGTTCGCGAATCAGGGCCAGGTCGATATCACGGTCGGTGAGCAGGTTCTGGACGTTGTAGCCGTTCTTCTCCAGCCCGTAGACGATGGCCCGGGCATAGTGGGATGAGAAGGTCAGGTTTTTCATGAATGGGAAACTCTGCTGACTGCAAAACTTGTCAAGTTATCTGCTGAATCCTGTCATTCTGTTACGGCAGGGCATTCCTTAACCTGCTGATAAGAGAGTAAGGGCCGCGATCACCAGGCCGCTGCAGGCACCTTGTCCGCAGTGGTGTAGGGGGCGTGGTTCAGGGACTCCAAACAACAATTCAAACAAGCAGGTGTTGCTATGGACGCGATCAGCTACGACGAATTTGCCAAAGATTTCTCGGTGGAATCGATCTTACAGAATTTCGTGGGCAATTATAACGACGGCATCAATGTCTGCGTTGAGATCTGTGACCGCTATGCCGAGGATGAGTCCCGGGTTGGCTTGCGCTACGAACGGGTGGACGGAACCAGCGGCGAGATGACCTTCGCCGAACTCAAGCGTCGTTCCGCCCAGTTCGCCGGCTTCCTCAAGTCCCGCGGCATTGGCAAGGGCGATCGTGTTGCCTGCCTGTTGACCCGAACCCCGGAACTGATGATCTGCGTGCTGGGCGCGCTGAGAGTCGGCGCCGTTTACCAGCCGCTGTTCACCGCGTTCGGTTCTGGCGCCATTGAGTACCGCCTGGGCAAGGCCGGTTCCAAACTGATTGTGACCAACCCGGAGCAATGGCCCAAGCTGGCTGATGTGAGCGGCCTGCCGGAAACCCTGCTGGTGGCGGATGAGAGTGATCCGGCCGCCAAGGAAGCCGATAACCTGTTCTGGCCGTCTCTGGAGCAGCAATCGGAAGACTTCGAGCCGGTATTGCTGGGGGCGGAAGACCCGTTCCTGCAGATGTTCACCTCCGGCACCACCGGCAAGTCCAAGGGCGTGACGGTACCCACCAAGGCGCTGCCGGCGTTCTACATGTACATGCGCTACGCCATCGGCCTGCGCCAGGAAGACAACTTCTGGAACGTTGCCGATCCGGGCTGGGCCTACGGTCTGTACTACGCGGTGGTTGGTCCGATGCTGCTGGGTTGTACCACGCACTTCAACGAAGCCGGCTTCACCGCTGACAACACCCTGGAATTCCTGCGCAAGCACCGCATCACCAACCTGGCGGCGGCGCCGACGGCCTACCGACTGCTGATGGCCAACGATCACCTGGTGAAGGATTACCCGGAAATCGACCTGCGGGTGGCCAGCAGTGCCGGTGAGCCGCTGAATCCGGAAGTCATCTCCTGGGTCAAGCGGGCCTTCGATTGCGTGGTCTGTGACCACTATGGCCAGACCGAAACCGGTATGACAGCTGCCAACTTCCACGAGCTGGAGCACCCGCACCGGGATGCCAGCATGGGCTACCAGATTCCGGGCTATCGCCTGGTGGCACTGGATGCACACTTCAACGAAGTGGGTGAGGGCGAGACCGGCGAGCTGGCCGTGGACATGCAGGAGTCACCGCTGTACTTCTTCCAGGGCTACGCCTGGAACGAGAAGCGGCCGTTCCACGGCGACCGCTACTACCTGACCGGCGATATCGTGATCAACAACGGCGACGGTGCGTTCTCTTACACCGGCCGTGACGACGATATCATCGCCTCTGCGGGTTACCGGATCGGGCCGGCGGAAGTGGAGAGCACTCTGCTGGAACACGAGGCGGTGATCGAGAGCGCGGTGGTCGGCAAGCCGGATGTGAAGCGTGGCACCATCGTAAAAGCCTACGTGGTCACCCGTCCGGAGTTCGATCACGACCAGAATCTGGTGGAAAAGCTGCAGCAGCACGTACGTACGCGGCTGTCCACCCACTCCTACCCGCGTGAGATCGAGTTCGTGGAGGAACTGCCGAAGACCTCCAGCGGCAAGATCCAGCGTTTCATGCTGCGCAAGCAGGCTGAGGAAGAAGCAGCCGAAGTGGCCCAGTAAGGCCTCTGCCGGCGGCACGCCGCCGGCGCAACCACACACTGTTCCCTTTGCCAGGGCCTGTCCCTGGCTTTTTTACGTCTGGCGTTTGGTCAGTGCATGCGGCACGGGGGGAGAGGGTAGGCCGGCAAACGCCAGCCTACCGGTTGCGGGGTTACAGGTTGGCTTCGGCGTATTCCGCCAGCACTGAGCGGGGCACACCCTGGAGGTGTATGTGGCCGCCGTGTCGGAAGCCCTTGAAGCGCTCGGTCATGTAGGTGAGACCGGAGCTGAGTGAGCTGAGGTACGGGGTGTCGATCTGCGCCAGGTTGCCCAGGCAGATCACCTTGGAGCCGTTACCGGCCCGGGTGATGATGGTCTTGATCTGGTGTGGCGTCAGGTTCTGGGACTCGTCGATGATGATCAGGCTGTGCTGGAAGCTGCGGCCGCGGATGTAGTTCATCGACTTGAAGTGCAGCGGCACCTTGCTGAGGATGTAGTCGACGCTGGCGGTCATGTTCTCGTCGTCCTCGTGCAGCGCTTCGAGGTTGTCGACGATGGCGCCCAGCCAGGGCTCCATTTTCTCCGCCTCGGTGCCGGGCAGGAAGCCGATGTCCTCATCCAGACCCTGGGTGCTGCGGGTGGCGATGATGCGCTTGTACTGCTTGCTGGCCACCGTCATCTCGATGCACGCCGCCAGTGCCAGGATGGTCTTGCCCGATCCGGCGGAGCCGGTGAGGTTCACCAGGTGGATCTCCGGGTCCAGCAGCAGGTTCAGTGCCATGGCCTGGTAGATGTCCCGGGGCACCAGACCCCAGACTTCCTCGTTCATCAGGTCGTCCTGGTGCAGGTCCTGCATCACCAACTGGTCATCGCGGATGTCGGTGACCTTGCCGACGAAGCCCTGTTCGTCAATCACGAACTCGTTGATGTTGAGTTTGGCCAGGTCCCCTTCGCGCTTGAGGATGTGCTCGGTGATGCCCTCGCGCTGGACCGTCTCGACCTTCTCGATGGTGTCCCAGAACGAGTTGGGGAACTCGCGGTAGCCCTGGGGCAGCAGATCGATGTCGTCCAGCAGCTGGTCGTTATGGTAGTCCTGGGCCTCAACGCCAAAGCCCCGCGCCTTCAGGCGCATGTTGATGTCTTTGCTGACCAGCAGAATGTCCCGGTCCGGGTACTGTTCCTGCAGCGCTGCCAGGGAGTTGATGATCTTGTTGTCGTTGAGGTTGTCGGGCAGCGAGTGGCTGCTCCTCAGCTCGGTGTTCATCAGGATCGACAGGGTGCCCAGGGGCGCAGCCTTCTTGGCCCGCACGATGGGGACGCCGAGTTCGATCTCTTTCGGGGTGGCGTCACCCAGCAGCTTGTCGATGGTGCGGATGGCCTGGCGACAGTCCGCCGCGACCGCCTGTTTGCCGGACTTCAGGCTGTCGAGCTCTTCCAGCACCGTCATGGGGATGATGACATCGTGTTCTTCGAAATTCAGGAGGGCGTTGGGATCGTGGATCAGGACGTTGGTGTCGAGGACGTACATCTTCTGGTGAGCTTGGGATGCTCTGGGCATAGGCTCGATACCTCTCTGGCAGGCGGCTGTCGGGTCCGGCAGTCACACTGCGCCGGGGTGTTACTCGTCGGCGCAGCGTTGGGTCAGTGCCTTGTCTGATATCAATTTCAGCATATCGTAAGTGGTTATGATACCGGTTATTTTCGAATTTTTGGTGACAAAGATCCGGTGCAGGTGCTCTTTCATCATGATATCAGCGATGTCCTTGACCGGGGTGCTCTCGTCCACCGACAGCACGCTTGGGGTCATGATATCGCGGACCTCCACCGGGACCTTGCCCATTTCCTCGAAGATGGCCATCCGCAGCCGCCGGGCTTCCTGCTGCTCTTCTGGTGTCAGTTCGGCATCAACGTCATTGCGAGTGGCGTTCCAGCGGAACTCGGTGATGTCCTTGAGGGTGGCGATGCCCACAATCTCCCCGCTGTCGTCGGTGACGGGGCTGCCGGCAATGTCGTTGTCGGTGAGGAAGCGGGCCAGTCTTTCCATGGTCCAGGTTTGGGGCACCGCCTTGATGCTGGGGGTCATGATCTCGTGGGCGAGAACGGTCATTTCCGGGGTCCTGCGCAGTCAGTTCCTTTGTAACAGAGCTTAGCCTTTCCTTGCCTACTCGTCATCCCCGCTCTGCACCGTCGCCACGCCGGTGAGCTGGCCATCGGCATCAAACTGCAGGCGGTGATTGGCGTACCGGGGCTCGGTTGCCAGCTGTTCCAGGCTCTGCAGTGACTTGACCGGAATGTCCACCAGCAGGTTGTTGACCAGCCAGCCGGGCAGGGAGCCGTTGGGATCGGTGTGCTGGAGCCAGATCATCCGGGTCTGGTCGCCCTCGGCAACAAAGCGGTAGCGGGTGTCGGAGCGGTCCACCCGCACCAGGTCGTCGTCGGGCTCGCGGTAGTCCGGTACCGCGTTCAGTTCCATGATCACTTCGCCACGGGATTCGTTGCCGGCGGTGGTGATGTGCAGAACGTAGTCACGATCGGTGACCGGCCAGGGCATGTCGTTGATGGAGTAGGCGTAGCGGTCCTGGAAGCTGCCCCCCTCGAGGCCGTAGGCTTCGGTGCAACCGTGGACCCATGACATACAGGAGGTGGGATCGATCATCACCGCCATCAGGTTCTCCAGCGGCACGTCCATCAGGGCGATGGCCTTGAAGGCCTTGAAGCTGGAGTCCGGCTGCTCGATGGTGTAGACGCGAATGTTGCCTTCGGTCTTGCGCAGTGACCAGTCCGGTGCATCTTCCGGCGGCAGGCTGGCGAGGCTCAGCGGCGACAGCAGCGCGGCGGCAACGCCAATCATCCAGCGGCCAGCCATTCGGGTGCAAAGCGATGTCATGGGGTAGACTTCCTTGGTTTTTGGTCGAGTCTATCACGACTCGAGGAATGGCCCGGGCGTTCTTGCCGGCGGTTTGTGAACTGCTTGGTCCCTGCCGATTTTTGGCCTCAAATGAGGATGACAGCTGACCGTCAGAGGCTGGTAAATGGCCGGCTGCAATCGCCGCAGGCCGTCAATACATCAACCATAACAAGAGCAATGCCGTCATGAACGAGCTGATAGATGACAAGGGCCGAGTCAGGACCGGGGTCCATGAGGAGCCGGTGCAGCGGATCAATTACCTCGATTACGATCTGCGTTCGGTGATGGATCGGCCCCGTTCGGCCCTGGCCCGGCGCTGGCGTTTCAATCAGTTCCAGTTTGTCAGTGCCATGGGGCCGGATTGGCTGTTCGGGCTGGCGATCGTCGATCTCAAGCTGGTCAGCAACGCCTTCTACTACCTTTACGATTTTCGCAGCGGCCAGATGCGCGAGTGCAGCCGCTTGCAACCGCTGGCCCGTCACACCCAGATCGAGCCCCGCCCGGAGGATGGCGTGGCCCGGTTTGCCGGTGGTGGCAGCCGGATCGAGATCTGCCCGACCGATGCGGGTGAACGCCGGGTGTCGGTGTCCGATCGCGCTGGCGTGCAGGTTGAGCTGACGCTGAGCCAGGACCGGGACCCGTTACGGCTGACCTGCCCGGCGGGCTATAACGGCTGGGTGTTCACCCGCAAGTCGGCAGGCCTGCCGGTGACCGGCTCGATCACCTGGGACGGGGTAAGGTACGACTGCGACCCCCGCCAGCGCGGCTCGATCGACTGGAGTTGCGGCTACATGCGGCGGGAGACCGCCTGGAACTGGGCCTGTCTGGCCGGTGTGCTTGAGGACGGTCGCTCGCTGGGGCTGAACCTGGCGTCCGGGGTCAATGAAACCGGGATGACGGAGAATGCGCTGTGGCTGGACGGTCGCTGTCTCAAGCTGGACCAGGCCCGGTTCGAGTTCCAGCGTCAGGACCCATCGGCGCCCTGGCGGGTGACCACCAGTGACGGCCGGGTGGATCTTCGGTTTGAGCCGGCAGGGGTGCGGCAGGAACGGTTGGATGCGGTGGTGATGGCGTCGAACTTTCGTCAGTTCAGCGGCACTTTTGAAGGCTGGGTCCGTGATGACAATGGCGAGACGCTGGCGGTCTCCGGCCTGCGGGGGCTGATGGAGGATCACTTTGCCCGCTGGTAGGTGAGGCGGGCCAAGTGCGGAAGGTGAACGCGCGGGGCCCGGTCGGACCCCGCGTGATTCAGTGCGAGTGGGAGTGCTCCGGCAGCGTGACGTTCAGCTCCAGTACCGAACAGCTGTCGTTGCGGTCCACTTCCACCTGGACCATGTCATCGTCGATCTGCACGTACTTGCGGATCACCGCCAGCAGTTCCGCCTGCAACTGGGGCAGGTAGTCCGGCTGGTCACGCTGGCCACGCTCATGGGCAACGATGATCTGCAGGCGTTCCTTGGCGACGTTGGCGGAGGTGGTCTTCTTGCTTCTGAAGTAATCCAGGAAACTCATCCGTTATCACCCCTTGAACATCCGTGCAAAGAAGCCCTTCTTCTGGGCCGTCATGAAGCGATGCTCCCGCTCCTCTCCCAGCAGACGTGCCACGGCGTCATCGTAGGCCTGGCCGGCGTCGGACTCGTCCTCCAGGATCACCGGGGTGCCCTGGTTGGAGGCATTGAGCACCACCTGGGACTCCGGAATCAGCCCCAGCAGGGGAATGGCGAGGATCTCTTCCACGTCACCCACTGACAGCATTTCGCCTTTCTCCACCCGAGCTGGGTCGTAGCGAGTCAGCAGCAGGTGTTCCTTGACCGGGTCCTGGCCCATTTCAGCGCGCCGGGATTTGCTCTGGAGAATGCCCAGAATGCGGTCGGAGTCCCGCACCGAGGAGACCTCAGGGTTGGTGACTACGATGGCTTCATCGGCGTAGTACAGCGCCATCTGGGCACCGTGCTCGATGCCGGCGGGGGAGTCGCAGACGATGTAGTCGAAGGTTGCGGAAAGTTCGTTGATCACCGCCTCAACGCCGTCTTTGGTCAGCGCCTCTTTCTCCCGGGTCTGGGACGCCGGCAGGATGTAGAGGGATTCGACCCGCTTGTCACGGATCAGCGCCTGGTTGAGTGTGGCGTCGCCCTGGATGACGTTGACGAAGTCGTACACCACGCGACGTTCGCAGTTCATGATCAGGTCGAGGTTGCGCAGGCCAACGTCAAAATCGATTACCACCGTCTTGTGACCACGGCGGGCCAGCCCGGTGCTGATTGAGGCGCTGGTGGTGGTCTTACCGACGCCGCCCTTTCCTGAAGTAACGACAATGATTCTAGCCAAGGTTGCAATCCCTATTGCGTGAGTGTCTTAAGCTTTGTCCAGCGGCGTGGCCACCAGCACCTCATCTTTCAGCTGAAGCTGCACCGGGCTTTTCCAGCCGTTTTCCTGCAGGTCTTCAGAGATTTTATAGTGTCCGGCGATGGAGACTAGCTCGGCTTCCAGGGACTGACAGAACACCCGGGCCTCAGTGGCTCCGTGGATACCTGCCAGCGCACGACCGCGCAAAGGACCGTAAACGTGGATGTTACCCGCAGCCAGCACCTCGGCGCCAGCCTGCACCGGGGCCAATATCACCAGGTCGCCGTCTGGCGCACAGATCTGCTGACCCGAGCGTACCGGTTGGTTGATGATTTTCGCCGGTTTTCCGCTCTCCACCGGGGCCGGTTCGGCGGCGGCCGGGGATTCGGTTACGGTTTCGTTAGCTGCTGCTGATTCGTCACCGTTGTCGTCTTCGCTCTGGGCATTGCGGTTGCTGTCCCGGCGACCACCGCCAGGCAGTAGTGCCAGGGCGGCATTGCGGGCCAGGCGACGCTGGTCGTCGTCACCGCCGCGCACCCCCACCACCTGAATGCCGTGGCGGCGACAGCTGCCGATTAGCTTGAAGAAATCCAGTTCGGCGTTGGGGCCTTCGTACTTGTCCAGGCTGATGATCAGCGGAATGTCGCGGAAGAAACCAGGTGCCTGACTGATCTTGTCCCGCAGGGTGGCTTCGAAGTCGTCCGGATCAAAGTGGTACAGCTCCAGTGCCGTCAGCGAGACTGAGGCACTCTTGAGCTGGAAGCTGGCTGCGGTCTGGGTGTCCTGGCTCATGAGCTGGCTTCCGTTTCCGCCTGCGGGGAGGTGCGCAATTGCAGCGGTGGCCGATCGAAATGGATGCCGGACCAACCGGTACTGATGAACTGGCGGATGTTGCCGTGACTGGTGCCAGCGGGGTTTTCCAGAACGTCCCGATAGTGGCGGCCAAAGCAGCTCAGGGTCTGGGCTTCAGTGAGGTTGCAGAACTGGCCCAGGGCGAACAGCTTGCACGAGCCCTGGTTCTCGCTGGCCTGGTTGTACAGCGGGCCGTTATGGAACGCGCTGGCGGTGTACTCGAAGTAGCGCTCGATCAGCGCCAGGGTGTCTTCAAAGTCGTGCCGGCCGGCATCCAGTGCGGCCAGGTGGATATTGATCGCTTCAGTCACGGTCATGATTCGGGGGTACCTTTATGGTCGAGTTTGGGGCCCTTCTGGTAGCGGGCTTTCCAGTCGTCGTAGGGCATGCCGTAAATCCGCTCGCGGGCATCGGGATTGCTCAGCTCAACACCACGCTCGGCGGCTTCGGCGCGATACCACTTCGACAGGCAGTTACGACAGAAGCCGGCCAGATTCATCAGGTCAATGTTCTGGACTTCCGGGTGGTCCCGCAAGTGTGCGACCAGGCGACGGAAGGCGGCGGCCTCGATTTCGGTCTGGGTGGGCTCGGGGATCGGGGTGGTCATGCCGGGCTGGTTCCTTCATCAATGGGCGTGGTCGATCCGACACCGGCTTCCAGCGTGAGGGGATGGTAAACTAGGGAGCCTCTGATCAACTCCGCATCCCCGCTCGGGCTGTGGAAGACCGGGGGTTGTAGGGAACCTCTGAATGGTACCCAAGATACCGGGTAGAGGAAATGCCTTGCGGGAGAGCGACCGGCCAGTGTCACACGCACCTTCAACTCAAGCGCTGTCAGCATCAGCGACACAGCGCAAGATCATTCACATCGATTGCGACTGCTTCTACGCTGCGGTGGAAATGCGGGATGATCCGTCGCTGAGCCGGGTGCCGCTTGCGGTCGGCGGCGATGGTGGCCGGGGGGTGCTGACCACCTGCAACTACCAGGCCCGGGCCTATGGTGTGCGTTCAGCAATGCCAACGGCGGAAGCCCGGCGACTGTGCCCGGACCTGGTGATCGTGCCGGTGAACATGGCGCGTTACCGCGAGGTGTCCCGCCAGGTCATGGGGTTCTTTCGCGAGCTGACCGATCTGGTGGAGCCGCTGTCCCTCGACGAAGCCTTTCTCGACGTTAGTGAGGTGTCTGAGCACAAGGGCAGCGCGACGCTGATGGCCCGTCACCTGCGTCAGCGAGTGCGGGACGAGGTGGGCATCACGGTGTCGGCCGGAGTGGCTCCGAACAAGTTTCTGGCCAAGATTGCCAGCGACTGGGACAAGCCCGACGGGCTGTTCGTGATCCGGCCCGGGGATGTGGCGGAGTTTGTGGCGGCGTTGCCGGTTGAAAAGCTCTTCGGGGTGGGTGCGGTTACTGCCGGCAAGCTGCACCGGATGGGGATCAGCACCTGCGGTGATCTCCGGCAGCAGCGGCCGGAAGTCCTGGTGGATGCGTTTGGCCGCCAGGGCTACCGGCTTTACGAAATGGCCCACGGTCGCGATGACCGGCCGGTGGTGATCAGTCGTGACGCCAAGTCGGTTAGTGTGGAGCGCACCTTCGCCCAGGACCTGCCGGGGCGGGCGGCCTGTGAGGCATTGTTACCCGAGCTGGCGCTGGACCTACAGCAGCGACTGGCGCGCAAGGCGTCGGAGAAAGCCATCCACAAACTCTTCATCAAGATTCGTTACAGCGATTTCTCCACCCATACCCTGGAACGGGTCCGGGACCTGTCTGCAGTTCCTCAACCGGAGGACTACCAGCCGCTGCTGGCGGAGCTGGTGCAGGACAGTGAACGCCCGGTACGCCTGCTGGGATTGGGGGTCCGATTCCGCAACGACCGGTCGCCGCTGCAGCAGTTGCGGCTCTTCGATTAAACCGAGACTCCTTAGCGAATAACCCGTCACTTTTTAGTCGTAATTCATCTAGAGCACGAGATTGATCTAACAGGTTGTCACGTCTAGTTTTCAGGCTGACGTAGTCCTGCTGTCTGCGTCGGGCGTCCATGGGCGTCCGCAGCGGTTGCCCGTGGACACACAATGCCATGCAAATAAAAACAACATGGGAAAAGGACTATGAACAAGGCAATCACAACTCTGTGCTGGGCGCTGCTGGCGGCCTGCCTGGTGCCGCCGTCGCCGGCAGCGGCTGAACTGGGTGACTACGGGTTCTGGGATACCCTGGGTAATCTGGTAAATCCGCCGGGGGCGGACAATCCGGTCACCGCCGATCAGCGCCAGGGGGATTACCCGTTGTTGGCCAATCCGCCTGGCTTCAATGATGGTTTCTCCCCCGGTAACTACTACGCCTGGCAGACCATCGACCTGGCGCCGGAAACCGGGGCCGTATGCGGTAACGGTTCGCCGTACAAATTCTTCGTCAATCGGGTGCCGAATTCCAGTAATACCATCCTCTATTTTGAGGGTGGTGGCGCCTGCTGGGACTATGAGAGCTGCACCGGCCAGACCGGCATTCGCGGTGCCCGCAATCCCAACGGTATACCCGACGACTACATGTCCCTGATGAACCCGTCGGCCAGCATCGTCAGTCCGTTCGTGGTGCGTCTGCATCCCTGGAGCCGGGTCAAGACCCAGAACTGGAACATGGTGTATGTGCCGTACTGTACCGGGGACATCTATTCCGGCGACCGGGTCGCGGTGTATGAAGACCCGGATGGGGAAGCCGAACCGCTGGTCTGGCACCACAACGGCCTGCGCAATTCCCGGGCGGTCATTGCCTGGCTCAAGGATAACCTCCAGCGTCCCGGGCAGATGCTGGCCACCGGCTGCAGCGCCGGCGGCATCGGCAGTTTCACCAACTACTTCCCGTCACGGCAGGATCTGGCCCCGACCCGGGGGTATCTGATCAACGACTCGGGACCGGCCTTCAGTGCGCCGGTGGACGCTGATCCGGAGCAGTACCCATCGGTGCTGTTGCAGAATCTGATCCGTCAGGTCTGGGGGCTGGATCAGCCCGACGGTCCGCTGGACTTCCTGCAGGCCCAGTTGCCGGGGCTGGATACCGACGATCTGGGCAGCCTCTATCCGGCGCTGTCGTCGGCCTTGCCAGAGGACCGGATGGGCCATACCCATTTCTGGCGTGACCTCAATTACTCGTCCTATTCCTACGAGCGGTTCTATCCGGAAATCGAGAACGCGCCGGACCAGGCCACCAAGGAGGCCTTGCTGCATGAATATTGGGGCAAGGATACCCGCCGCCTGCGGGACACCCTGGCGGGGCTGGATAACTTTGGCTACTACCTGCCGATGTTCCGGGATGTGAACGAGAGCCACTGCACCAGCATCATCGAGTTCGCCAATGCCGATATCCAGGAGCAGGGGCTGGAGCTGGATGATTTCATCGCCAGTGTGCTGGATGGCAGCGGTGCGGTGATGCAGGCGTCTGAGACCGACACCCAGGCGGACTACAACAAGCCGTTCAACCTGTTGTACTGGACCCTCGACCAGTTGTTGTAAGTTCACGGCTTGATGGGCCGGCCATCGCTTCCGCGGCCGGCCCATGGGTCACTCTGGCGGTTTGATTGTCAGGGCTGACCCATGGTCTGTTCACGGGCCTGCTGCAATCGTTGTCGCAGGTACTGATCCCGGGTCAGGTTGCCCGGGAACGACTCCATCGCCATCACTTCCGCCACGATCGCCCGTTCCTGTGTCTTGTACTGATCAAACTGCGGAGTGGGCTGGGACGCCCAGGCCTGCCGCTGTTGCTCGCCCTGTTGCCGGTAATGGTTCACCAGTGTCTGCGCCTGGCGCTTGCGCTGCTCCGGGTCGGCCTCTGTCAGATTGAGCAGCGCCAGCTTCACCATCAGTGCTTCCGGTGCACTGACTTCGCCGACCTGCTCATAGTCCGCCAGTTGTTGACGCACAGCCGCGGCCTGTTGCTGGCGCTGGCGGTCGGTCAGTGTATCGGCTTGATCAAACAGGCTGCGGACCCGGTCCTGGAACGCCAGGCGATCACCCAGGGCCTGGGTGCGGGGATCGTTCAGCAGCGCCTGCTGTTGAGGTGTCAGTGGCTGGTCGGGCAGTTGCGGTGGCTGTGCGCCGGCGGCTGTCGACGCTGCCGGTGCAGTCGTAGCCGAAGCTGGCGTTGATGCGGACGTCTCGCCAGCGAGGGGGGCGGGGGATTCGGTGTTCCAGGCCCAGGCCAGCAGCAGGGCGCTGCCGCAGCCGGCCAGGGCAAGGGCGGTTAGGGGCATCTTCATGATTGGCACCTGGGGCGTCTCGATTCCTTGAAATCCGTCCCGCAAGTGTAGTCAAGATTTGCCCGGGTGCTGTTCCCGTGCGTCTTGGTACTCAACCAAACAGTGTCAGAAACGGTTCGGCCAGGCCGTGCCCTGCCAGCAGGCCCAGGGTCATGCCGATCAGGGCGCCGGCGGCGACATCGCTGGGGTAGTGCAGGCCGAGAATAACCCGGGATGCGGCCACCGACAGGGTAAAGGGCAGCAGCAGCCACGCCAGGCCCGGTAACAGTACGGCCAGCAGGGTATTGAAACAGACCGCGTGCAGGGTGTGGCCGGATGGGAAGCTGTAGCGGTCCAGTGGCGGCGTCCCGCAATTGATGGTGGGGAAGGAGATAAACGGCCGCTCCCGGATCAGCCAGCGCTTGAGGCCCTTGTACAGCAGGGTGCAGGTCAGCCCGGTGGCCACCATCAGCAGGGCGATGGCGAGCCCCTGTTCCGGTGCCAGCAGGGGCAGGGTGAGAATCAGTGCGTACCAGAACCAGCCGTCGCCCAGGCGGCTGACCACCTGGAAGTAGGTCTGTACCGGGCGAAAGCGTAACGACCGGTTGATGGTCTGGCAGAGGGCGTACTCGCGTTGGTCGACCGCGTCAAAGAAGCGGGATGCTCTGCTTGATGGCATGATATTTGGCCCTGTGTTGCTGGTTCAGTACCAGTTGTTCGAACTGTTCGATCTGGGAACTCCAGTTCAGGTCCAGCGCGTCGAGACGCGCCTGGGCCCGCAGCCGGCTCAGCAGGGTCGGCTGGTCCACCAGTTTTAGGGCGGCGTCGATGAAACCGTCGTCGTCATTGAGGTCGGCCTTCATCCCGTTGCCCTCGTGGCGGATGTGCTCGCTGGCGGCGGCGTCGTCATAGGCCACCACGGCCAGCCCGCTGGCCATGGCCTCGGTGACCACGTTGCCGAAGGTATCGGTCTTGCTGGGGAACAGGAAAATGTCTCCGGAGGCGTAGTGCCGGGCCAAATCCTCTCCCCGCTGCATGCCGCAGAACAGGTAATCCGGATGGCGTTCCGCCAGCCGTCGCCGCAGCGGGCCATCCCCTACCAGTACGAACTTGCTGCGGGGATGCAGATTGCGGATACGCTCAAAGCAGGCGGTGGCCATCTGCAGGTTCTTCTCCGACGCCAGCCGGCCCACGTACAGCACAACCCGATCGTGTTCGCCCACGCCCCAGTGCTTGCGCAGCGCCATGTCCCTCTTGTGGGGAGCAAAGCGGTGACAATCCACGCCCCGACTCCAGAGACCGGTCGGGTTCACGCCCATGGCCTGTACCATCAACTGCATCTTGCGGGTTGGTACCAAAGTAACTGAGGTGCGGTTGTGGAACCAGCGGCCGTAGCTGCACAACAATTTTTCCAGGAACCCGGCGCCGTAGTAGCGGCTGTAGGTGTGGAAGTTGGTGTGAAAACCGGAACTGACCGGAATGCTGAGCTGACGTGCGGCGTTGACCGCCGTAACCCCCAATGGCCCCTGGGTGGCGACGTAGATGGCGTCCGGTCGCTGCTCCCGCCACAGGTTCACCAGACGGCGACTGCGGGTGACACCAAAGCGCAGGTCGGGATAGCCCGGCAGCGGCAGGCCGGTCACCACCTGTTCCGAGGTGAACAGCGCCTGGCCAGCACTGGCGACGGCCCCGGCCTGCTCGTGGCGCTGACGGGGGCGCACCACCGAGACCCTGTGCCCTTGCTTCATCAGCCCCTGGCAGAGGTGTCTGAGGGTGTTGGCCACACCGTTGATCTCCGGAGGAAAGGTCTCAGAGACGATGGCGATGTGACGGGGGCGGGTGGTTTTCGGTGTATCTGTCATGCGCTTACCATGCCGGTGGTTCAGGCGGGTGATGGTTGTCCAGGCCAAACCGGGACTGGTCAATCTTTCACCGTGTTGTCATTCACTATGGGCGTCCAGTGTGACAGTCGCGAGACACTCCGGTGACATTCTGTTTACCCGCCAGCCCTTGCCATACGGGGCCTGGAGCGACATGAAACGGTTCTGAAATCTGGCTGTTGGATACTGTTTTGCCGCGTTGGATGCCGGCCCGGCATCCGCCTGGTTACAGTCTGAAATAGAACCACTGCAGTCGGTGACCAAGTGCTTGCCAATTCACTACAGGAAAGCGAGGCAAGTGTGCTCTTTTTCACAGATATCCAACGCGTCTGGATTAGACTTTAGGCGTAACAAAACCTACAATTCGAACCGTCAATTAATAGCTAGGCTATACATGGTCATTCGTCTGTTTCTCGCCTTACTGGTACTCAACATGCTTGCGTTCGTCGTTCGCGCCGAAGCTGCCGACGCCGTTGAGTTGAACAAGGAGCCGCGACCCGACAATGTCTATCTGCTTCAGGAGCAGATGTCCGGCGACTTTGAACGAGACAACACGGATGCTGTCACCGAAATTGGTTCCCGGCTGCTGAGCCTGAGCCTGGTCAGTCGCCAGGACCAGGGCCGCCGCTACGCTTCCGAAGCGATCCGTCCGGATCACGGCGTGGCACTGCTGGAAGAAGGGGCCTGCCTCAACTTCAAGTGGAACTTCTGAGATCGGCGCTCACTGACCACGGACGGTTTCGCTCAGCCTGTTCTTCCTGATTTCCCTCCCTGCTTTACCCCTACTCGTTTTTTCGCCGCCGCTGTGACTGCGTAGCAACACCAGAATTGACCTGTTTGCCCTGACCAATCGCATTGTCTGGGGTTGTGGATCGTGTGATGATCGCAACCATCCGGCGAATCGCACGAAAGGGAGACAGCGATGGCAGAAGGGCAGCAGAAGAGGGCACCGTCGGTTTCGGCCGATACGGAAGCGTGTGTTGATGCAGTGATCGAGCGGGTGGGACGGGACATTGTCCTGGGGCTGCCGCTGGGTCTGGGCAAACCGGTGCTATTCGCCAACGCGCTCTATCGGCGAGCGCAGCAGGATTCCACCCTGAACCTGCACATTGTCACCGCCATCTCGATGCTGGCCCCGCGGGGGGCGTCGTCACTGGAGAAACGCTTTCTGGACCCCTTTGTCCAGCGCCTCTACGGTGAGATTCCAGAGCTGGAGTACGCCCGCGATGTGGTGAATCGGTGCTTGCCAGACAACGTCAGAGTTTCCGAATTCTTCTTCAAGGCTGGCAGTTTCCTGGGAGACCGGCAGCAGCAACAGAACTATGTCTGCACCAACTACACCCACGCCGCCCGTGACCTGCTGGCGATGGGGGTCAATGTGGTGGGGCAGATGGTGTCTCCCCATGACGACCCGGAGCAGCCGCTGGTCAGCCTGAGTTGCAACCCGGATCTTTCCCTGGACTTGTTACCGGCATTCCGTGAGCGCGCCGAGCAGGGGCAGCCCGTGGCTCTGGTGGCGGAGCTCAACCGGCAACTGCCGTACCTGGGGCGGGACGCCGAGGTGCCGCTGTCGGAATTTGATCTGGTGCTGGACCATAAAGCCTCCGACCACCCCTTGTTTCCGGTACCGCAGATGGCCGTTAGCCTGGCAGACCATGCCATCGGGTTTTACGCCAGTACCCTGCTGCGGGATGGTGGAACCCTGCAGGTAGGCATCGGGTCGCTGGGAGCCGCCCTGGTTCACAGCGCGATCCTCCGTCATACCCGTAATGACGCCTGGCAGGCGCTCTACCGTCGTATCCATGTCGCCGGCCGCCAACCGGCGGCGGTGCGTGACGGCGGCACTGGCCCCTTCGAGCAAGGGCTGTACGGCTGCAGCGAGATGATGGTGGACGGCTTTGCGCATCTGATGAAAGCCGGGGTGCTGAGCCGTGAAGTGTACGACCACGCCGGGCTGCAGGAGCTGGTCAACGCCGGCGAGCTGGAACCCACGGTGTCACTGGCCACCCTGGATACCCTGCGACAGGCAGAGCTGATTGACTCGCCCCTGCGTGCCCGTGACGTGCAGTGGCTGCAGCGTTACGGCGTGCTGCACGAAGACGTGGTGTTCAAGGGTGGCCGTCTGGTGGTGCGTGACTACACCCTGGAGCCGGACCTCGACAGTGATGAGGCCCGGACCCGGCTGGCCGACCTGGCCCTGGGGGACCGCCTGCGCGGTGGCGTGGTGATGCACGGCGGCTTTTACCTGGGGCCGGCGGACTTCTATCAGGCCTTGCGGGAGTTGACACCGCAACAGCGTGAGCGGATCTGCATGACCAGCGTCAACTACATCA
Source organism: Marinobacter sp. CA1 (assembly GCF_020546665.1). Classification (NCBI taxonomy): domain Bacteria; kingdom Pseudomonadati; phylum Pseudomonadota; class Gammaproteobacteria; order Pseudomonadales; family Marinobacteraceae; genus Marinobacter; species Marinobacter sp. CA1. The sequence continues at coordinate 3,528,774 of NZ_CP071785.1, read as the reverse complement.
ACCACCTTTACGACCATACCTTTGGGAATCAGCGACTGAAGGCGGCCCAGCGTCGGGACAGCCGCTTCATCAACTCGGCGATGATGTACACCCTGGGCGGCGCGGCGATCTCGGATGGGTTGGAGGATGGCCGAGTGGTCAGCGGTGTTGGCGGGCAGTACAACTTTGTCGCCATGGCCCACGAACTGCCGGGTGCGCGTTCGATTCTGACCCTGCGAAGCACCCGCACCAGCGCCGGCCAAACGGTCTCCAACATTGTGTTCAGCTACGGCCACTGCACCATTCCCCGCCACCTGCGGGATCTGGTGGTCACCGAGTACGGCATTGCCGACCTGCGGGGGCGCTCCGACCAGGAGGTCTACCTGGAGATGATCCGCATCGCCGATGCCCGGTTCCAGCCGGAGTTGCTGAAACAGGCCAAGAAGGCCGGCAAGGTGGCGGCGGATGTGGAGCTGCCCGAAGCCTGGCGCCAGAACACGCCGGAAGCGCTGAAAGCGGCCTTTACCCCGGAGGGCGGCGAGAACCTGTTCCCGGCCTTCCCGTTCGGCTGTGATTTCACCGACGAGGAGCTGGTACTCGGCAAAGCGCTGAAGCATCTGAAAGCCGCAACGGCAAGCCGGCGTGGTAAACTCGCGACCCTTTGGCAGGCGCTGAAAGCCTCGGAGTCGCAACCGGCGCTGCAGCCCCTGCTGGAACGCATGGGCCTGGAGTCTCCCACCACCTGGCGGGAGAAGCTGGATCAGCGTCTGCTGATCCTGGGCCTGACACAGACAGGCGCGGTCAGCGCCCTGGAGACCAAGACATCGTAATGCAGAAAACCGCCGTCTATACCGTACATTACCGGCTCAAGAACCCAGTCGGGGAAGTTGTGGATACCTCAGAAGGAGGTGAGCCGCTGCGTTTCCTGATGGGCAGCGACAACGTCATCAAAGGCATTCAGGAAGCGGTTCGTGATCGCGGGCCAGGCGACTGTCTGGAAGTCACCATTCCACCCGCCATGGCCTACGGTGAACACAACCCCGAGCTGGTGCGCAAGGTTGCGCGATCCGCCTTCGAGGGCATTGAGGACCTCAAGGTGGGAATGAAGTTCCAGACCAACACCGGCGAGGAAGCGCAGGTGGTGAAGGTGGTGGCGATCGATGGCAACCTGGTGAAAGTGGATGCCAACCACCCGCTGGCGGGGCTGACGCTGTATTTTGATCTGGAAATCATCGACCGTCGTGAGGCCACCGAGGCCGAACTCGAGGCCGGCCACCCGCTGACCTGATTCCGGCGTTGCCGCCCCGTCTCAGGGCATCATCGCCGACCCGGCAGCCCCGGCCTGGCCGCTGGCCTGGAGACCGCCGGCCTGGTGGATCTGGTGCAGGCCATCGGCGACGGTCTGCTGCAGTTGGGCGGCAACCGTTTCGATGTCGCTGTCCTGGCTGACCGTAACCGGTGGGTGGTAGATCACCGCCACTTCCACCGCCGGCTGGCGCAGCATCCGCAGCAGGTGGGTGTGGAAATCATCGTCGCCGATGAACGGCGCCAGATGATCCGGCAGGCCATTGCGCAGATAGCCTATGCTGATGGGCTGCAGCGGCCGGCCGCTTTCCACCGCCGCTTTCAGCAGCCGGCCATGGAAAGGCAGCACGGTCAGACCAGCGGTGGTGGTGCCTTCGGGAAACACCAGCACCGACTGGCCGGCGTTGAGGGTGCGGGCAATCTCCTCCCGGCTCTGGCCGGCCTTGCCGCGTCCACGCTGAATGAACAGCGTGCCGGCCTGGTGGGCCAGCCAGCCAATCACGGGCCAGCGTCCCACCTCGGCCTTGGACAGAAACCGCAGCGGCGCCAGTCCTCCCAGCACGGGAATGTCCGACCACGAGATATGATTGCTGACAAACAGCGCCGGGGCCTCGGCAGGCTCGCCCCGATGGCGCAGGCGGAAGCCCAGGCAGCGGCCGGCGCCGGCAAAACAGAAGCGGGCGTAAGGCGTGCGGTCCAGGGGCCGGCGCAGGCACCACTCAGTCAGCGATACCGCTACCGCCACCAGAGCGGTGAAGCCCAGAAACAGCACAAACAGCAGTAACCGCACCGTCAGTCGAATCATGCCCATATTGGCTCCTCCCTTGGTTCCGGATGACGTCAGGCCTTGGCCTTGCGCATGAAGTGGCGGCTGTAACGATCCGCCAGCCTGTTCACTTCCAGCATCACCAGCAGATCGGCACAGCGGAAGTCCGGGTCCCAGCAGGGCTCACCGCAGACCCGGGCGCCCAGGCGCATGTAGGCCTTGATCAGTGCCGGAGGCTCCACTGGCCGGTCTTCATTGATCGGATGGGTGAGATGCGGCAATTCACGCTTGGGCGTTACCCGGCAGCTGTCGTCGGCGAGGTACTCCTGCTGCAGGTAGCGAGCGATCCGCCAGGCTTTCAGACCGCCGTCAGACATGCCGATGCTGGCGCAGCCAATCAGGTAGTCGACCTGGTGGGACACCAGGTACTCCGCCACCGAGGCCCACAGCAGGCTGATGGTGGCGCCGTTACGGTAGTCCGGGTGAACGCAGGTACGACCCAGTTCGGCAACCGTGCCGGGCAGCTGGTAAAGGTTGTCGAGGTGGAACTCGCCCTCGGAGTAGAAACCGCCGGCCTGGTCGGCGCTGCTGCGGTGCAGGATGCGGGTGGTGGCTACCAGGTGGCCGGTGTTCTCATCGGTGACGATCAGGTGATCGCACCATTCATCGAACTGGTCCGCATCCAGGCCTGGCGTGCAGCTGCCAAGGTCGGAGTCGTACTCCTTGGAGAAGACGTCGTAACGCAGCCGCTGGGCGGCTTCGACCAATTCCGGCTGGCGGGTGATCACGGTCTGCAGTCGACGTGCCGAACGAGGTGCGCGAGCGGTTTGTACGGTCATGGCGTTGTCTCTTTGTTTCCATTTTCAGACAAGGCTATGAAGCGGCTGTGACAGCGGGATGACCTGGTGGTGACGGGACTGTGACATCCGGATGGGCTGTGACCGGGGTTTCATTAATGTCACTCGGTGTAACGTTTCCCCGGTTCCATGTATATTTCTGAATAGCATGTATAATTGCTGTTACAGGGCGTTGCCTGTATGGTTTTAGAACTTACTTGAGGAGCCTGCTGCCAGGCTCTGAGCCATGAACAGCTGTTCCGGGAATGAGACAATCTGGCCCGGAATGACCTGTGCAGTCTTTGGATGTCACCGGGGTTCCGGGCGAGTCCGGGACACCACAATAAACCGGGCCCACGATTCACGAGAGCCCGTTCCGGAAATCAATATCAGAGATGGATGGCGTGGAACAGACGAATGAGAGTTGGCGTATCCTCATAGTTGAGGACGACGAACGGCTGGCGGACCTGACCCGCGAATACCTGGAAAGCAACGGGCTGACGGTAGCCATAGAGACTCACGGCGGACACGCGGTGGAGCGTATCCGCAACGAGCAGCCGGATCTGGTGGTTCTGGACCTGATGCTGCCTGGCGAGGATGGTCTGTCCATCTGCCGGCGGGTGCGACCGTTCTTCTCCGGCCCCATTATCATGCTGACAGCGCGCACGGATGACCTCGATCAGGTCCTTGGCCTGGAGATGGGTGCCGACGACTACATCGGCAAGCCGGTCCAGCCCCGGGTGCTGCTGGCCCGCATCCGCGCGTTACTGCGCCGGGTGGGTGAAAGCAGCAACAATGGCGCCGAGGCGGAAGCGGGCGAAGAGCCGGTAAGGCTGCAGTTCAATGATCTGGTGGTCGACCGCTCGATGCGTGAGGCCTGGCTGGATGGCGCCAGCATCGATCTCACCAGCGCCGAATTCGACCTGCTTTGGCTGCTGGCCAGCAGTGCCGGCCGGGTGCTCAGCCGGGAAGAAATCTTCACCGCGCTGCGGGGAATCGAGTACGACGGCCAGGACCGCTCGATCGACGTCCGGGTGTCCCGTATCCGGCCCAAGATCGGTGATGATCCGGTTCATCCCCGGCGCATCAAGACCGTTCGCAGCAAGGGCTATCTGTTTGTAAAGGAAGCCTGATTGATACCGACAGCGCCGGCCGGAGGCCGGCGTTCCTGCCCCGGGTTGGTCCCCATGCCCCTGAAGTTTTTCCTCAAGTTGTACCTGCGGCTGCTCGGACTCACCGTTGTTGTGCTGCTGCTGTGTTATGGCCTGTTCTCCGGCATTAACAGTGTCCGCCTGCAATCCTGGCAGGAGCAGTACCCGGAGCCGCTGTTGCGATGGCTGGCGGCGTTGCCAAACCCTCAGGACTCCTACCACTGGCTTGGCCAGTTACACGACTTCCGGGTGGTGCCACCTGAAAACCTGACGCTGTCATCGGTGACCCTCGAGCGCTTGGGGTATGGCCAGGTGGTGGCCCTGGAAACCAGTCTCGGGTGGCGAGTGCTGGTGCAGGGGCATCACGGCATGGTGCTGGAACTCCAGTTGCGGGACAGCTACCGGGAAGTGGCCGAGTCGATGGCCTACATTGCCCTCGCGCATCTCAATCAAAGCCTGCCGGAACAACGTCAGGAGGTAATGGCGCGGCTATCCGAGACCCTGGCGATCACCCTGGCCCCGCTGGACGACGACGCCATGCTGCCAGCCGACGACGTGCTGGCGCGGGTGTCTGAACGCGGGCTGGCGTTCTACCGGCCTCACGATGACAGTGATGCGGCCACCATCCTGCTGCGATTGCAGGATGGCACCCTGGTAACCCTGTCTCTGCCTGCGCCGTTTGACCCCTGGCACTGGGGCGTGTGGATGCTGATGCTGGTGCTGGTGTCCGCCGTGCTGGCGGCGGCCCTGTGCCTGCTGATGCGGGATGTGGACCGTAACCTCCGGGCGGTGGAATCGGTGGCGGTTCGCATCGCCCGTGGTGAGTTGGGTGCCCGGGTTGAGCAGAACGGTCGAACTCAGGTCTCCCGTCTGGCCAACGCCTTCAATGGCATGGCGGAGCACATTCAGCGTTTGGTCGGGGTGCAGCGGGAGATGATTCATGCGGTGTCTCATGAGCTGCGTACCCCGGTGGCCCGAATTCGCTTTGGGGTGCAGATGCTCGATGGCTGTAACAACTCCGAGATGCTGCAGAAACAGCTCGACGGTATTGATGGCGACATCCAGGAGCTGGATGAGCTGATTGATGAGATTCTGACCTACGCCCGTCTGGAGCAGGGCGGGCCGGTATTTACCCAGGTGGAAACCTCGGTAACGGATATCGTCCGGCAGGTGGTGGATGAGCAGCAACTGATCCGCCCGGAGACGGTGATTGAATCGGACATTCCCGAGGCCTCGGAACGCTGGGCGCTGTCAGACGTGGAGCCTCGGCATATTCACCGGGCGATCCAGAATCTGGTGGGCAATGCCGCCCGTTATGCCGATGGCAAGGTGCGGGTGGTCTGCCAGCTGGATGAGTCCAACTGTCGGATTGATGTGGAGGACAACGGCCCGGGCATACCGGAAGAGGACTGGGAGAAGGTGTTTACCGCTTTCGCCCGGCTGGATGACAGTCGTACCCGGACGTCCGGCGGCTATGGTCTGGGGTTGTCCATCGTTCGTAGAATTCTGTACTGGCATGGTGGCCAGGCGTTTGTCAGCCGCAGCGACGATCTCGGTGGTGCGAAGTTCAGCCTGGTATGGCCCCGCAAGAAGCCGGTGGACTCACTTCTGTGACGGCTGTACCGCTTAATCACCCGTTGTAACAAAGGGATACACAACCTCCACTGATGGCCGGGGCTGAAGCAGCGATACTGACAGTGTAAGGGATGACTTTTGAGGTTGTAGTTCTTACGAACTTTCCTTGTTTCATTCGTCATTTTAAGGGCTGGATCTTTCCAGCCCTTTTTTTATGGCTGTTTTTTGCTGCCAGTCAGCCGCACTGGTCATGCGCTTCGGGGGCAGCGGTTTCACCCTGATGGTTCGTCATCCACTGCCCCAGCCTGTCTACCTGCTCTGTGCTCAGCCGCAGCCCCAGCTTGGTCCGGCGCCACAGGACATCCTCCGGCGTTCTGGCCCACTCCTGGTCCATCAGGTAAGTCACTTCGCGCTCGTACAGCGTATCGCCAAAATGCTCGCCCAGTGCCGTCAGCGTCTGCCGGTCTCCCAGGAAGCGAATCGCCAGCAGGCCATAGCTGCGGCTGAACCGGCGGATCATGGCGTCCGGGAGTCCCGGGTAGAGACTGCGCAGGCACTCCAGAATTGCCGGTCGGGTATGGATCTGGCGGGTGGCGCCGGGCAACGCCAGTGACTCTGTGCGCGAGGCGGCCAAGGTAGGGAACCAGGGCCGCAGCTTTTCCACCGCCGCCAGCGCCAGCTTGCGATAGGTGGTGATCTTGCCACCAAAGATGCTTAACAGCGGCGCCTGTTGCGGATCGCCCTGAATCTCCAGAGTGTAGTCCCGGGTGATGGCGGATGGATCACTGGATTCGTCGTCCAGCAGCGGGCGCACGCCCGAGTAGCTGTGAACGATGTCTTCCCGCGCCACCTGGTGAATGAAATGCCGGTTGACCACCGCCAGCAGGTAATCGATCTCTTCGTCGTCGATGGTGACGTTGCCTGGATCTCCCTGATATTCCTTGTCGGTTGTGCCGATAAGGTTGAAGTGGTCCTCATAGGGCAGCACAAAGACAATCCGCCGATCACTGTTCTGGAGGATGAAGGCGCCTTCCTGGTCGATAAAGCGCGGCACCACGATATGGCTGCCCTTGATCAGCCGGACGCGATGCGGGCTGGGTTGTTCCAGGGCGTCATCGAACAGCTTGGTAGCCCAGGGACCGCTGGCGTTAACCAGTGCACGGGCGTATACCGTCTGGCGTTGGCCGGAGCGGGTGCCCGCCAGCGCCACCGACCAGAGCGCTTGCTCCGCCAATCGCCGGGCTTCAACGCAGCGGGTATCCCGCAGAATTCTGGCGCCCTGGTTACGGGCGGCCTGGGCATTGGCCACCACCAGGCGGGCGTCGTCTACCCAGCAGTCTGAATAGCTGTATCCCTTCCGCAGATCCGGAGCGAGGGGGCCTGTGCCGTCAAATCGAACGCTGCGGGAGCCTGGCAGGGTATCCCGATTGGCCAAGTGATCGTAGAGAAACAGCCCCGTGCGGATCATCCAGCCTGGTCTCAGGTGTGACTGGTGGGGCAGGGTGAAGCGCAACGGATTAACCAGATGAGGGGCGATGTTCAGTAGCACTTCCCGCTCTGCCAATGCCTCCCGCACCAGGCGAAATTCGTAATGCTCAAGATAGCGAAGGCCGCCGTGGATCAACTTGCTGCTGGCTGACGAGGTGGCGGAGCCGAGGTCGTGCTGTTCGCACAGCAGTACCTTGAGACCGCGGCTGGCGGCGTCGGCGGCGATACCGCAGCCATTGATGCCGCCGCCGACCACCACCAGGTCGTAAGTGTCGGTAACCGTGAGAGGGGGCGCTGAAGCGTTGGTGGTCATCAAAATCCTACCCAGATATTCGTTTCCGAAAACAATCTGAGCGAATTTTAGGCGTTTTCCGTCGATTTCATCAAGTTAAATTTTCGTTTCCGAACGGTGTCAGTTCGCAATAACCAGCTTTACCCCGGCCTGAGCGATGGTATCGCTCAGGCGCTGGTGAGGACGGCTGTCGGTAAACAGGTGGGTGGCCTGGGAGATATGGCCGAGCCGGATCATGGCGTTGCGGCCGAACTTGGTGTGGTCGGCGGCCAGGTAGACCTGACGGCTGTGTTCAATGATCGCCTGGGCCACCCGCACCTCCTGGTAGTCGAAGTCCAGCAGGTCGCCGTCGCCGTCAATGCCGCTGATGCCGATGATGGCGATGTCCACCTTGAACTGGCGCACGAACTCTTCCGTGGCTTCCCCAATGACACCGCCATCCCGATTACGGACCATGCCACCGGCGATGATGACGGTGAAATCGTCGCGACTGCAAAGAATGCTGGCCACATGCAGGTTATTGGTGATCACCGTCAGCCCCTGTTTCTCCAGCAGTGCCTTGGCAATGGTTTCGGTGGTGGTGCCGATGTTGATGAACAGCGAGCTGTTGTCCGGCACCCGTTCCGCGATGGTGGCGGCGATGCGCTGTTTTTCGTCCAGGTTGCGGATGCGGCGTTCGGCGTAGGCCAGGTTGCGGGTGCTGGCGCTGAGCCCGGCGCCGCCATGGTAGCGGCGCAATCGACCGGCCTCGTCGAGGGTGTTGAGGTCGCGACGGATGGTTTGCGGTGTGACGTTAAAGTGTTCCGTCAGAGCTTCGATGGTCATGAAGCCCCGCTCTCCAACCAGTTCGACGATCTGTTCGTGACGGGCGTTAAGGGTCATTGCAAGGGTCCGTTCTGTGACATGGGTGCCGGTTTTTGGCTAGGCTAGCGATAACAGCTTCATTATAATTTTCGTTTTCGAAAATAAAAGGATCATTCCATGCCCACCTATCTGCTGGCTATCGATCAGGGAACCACCAGTTCCCGGGCCATCATCTTTGAACGACAGGGGAAGACCGTGGCGGTTGCCCAGCAGGAATTCCGGCAGTTTTTTCCCCGCGATGGCTGGGTGGAGCACGATCCCCGGGAGATCTGGGAAAGCAGCCTGGCCGTGTGCCGTGAGGTACTGGCGACGGCGGGGCTCGAGGCCTCTCAGCTGGCGGCGGTGGGCATCACCAATCAACGTGAGACTACCATTATCTGGGACCGGAAAACCGGTGAGGCGATCCATCCGGCCATTGTCTGGCAGGATCGGCGAACCGCCAATATCTGTGCCGGCCTGCGGGCCCGGGGACAGGAGAGCCGGGTTGTGGAGCGTTCCGGACTGTTGATCGATCCTTACTTTTCCGCCACCAAGATTGCCTGGATTCTCGACGAGGTGGAGGGCGCCCGTGCGCGGGCCGAAGCCGGGGAGCTGGCGTTTGGGACCGTCGACACCTGGCTGCTGTGGCATCTCACCGGCGGCCGTTCCCATCTGACTGACGCCACCAACGCCTCCAGAACGGCGCTGTTCAATATTCACCGGCAGGAGTGGGATGATGACTTGCTGCGCCTGTTCCGGGTACCTCGGACGTTGCTGCCGGAGGTTCGCGATTCCGCGGCAGACTTTGGTCAGGTGGGTGCCAGTTTGCTGGGGGCCGCTGTGCCGGTCGCGGGCATCGCCGGTGATCAGCAGGCAGCTCTGGTGGGACAGGCCTGTTTTGAGCGCGGTATGGCCAAGAGCACTTACGGTACCGGTTGTTTCCTGATGCTCAATACCGGGACCGAGCCGCTGCGGTCGGAGAACCGGTTGCTCACCACCGTTGCCTACCGGTTGCAGGGGCAGGCCTACTATGCCGTGGAGGGCAGCATTTTCGTGGCCGGTGCCGCCATGCAGTGGCTGCGGGACGGGTTGCGACTAATCGATCACGCCAGCGAGTCCACCGCGCATGCCGAGGCTGTCGGGGCCGAGAACCCGGTGTACATGGTGCCCGCTTTCACCGGGCTGGGCGCTCCCCACTGGGACCCCAATGCCCGCGGTGCCATTCTCGGGCTGACCCGGGATACCGGCATTGCCGAACTGGTGACGGCCGGTTTGCAGTCGGTGTGTTACCAGACCAAGGACCTGATCCGGGCAATCCAGAACGACGGCGCCCGGCTGCAGGAGTTGCGGGTGGACGGTGGCATGGCGGTCAATGACTGGGTGATGCAGTTTCTCGCGGACATTCTCAATGTGCCGGTGGACCGGCCGCGGATTACCGAAACCACCGCCCTGGGTGCGGCTTACCTGGCTGGCTTGCAGGTGGGGGTGTACCAGGGGCTGGACGACATCGCCGAGCTGTGGGAGCGGGAGCGGCGTTTCCAGCCGGCAATGGCCCCGGGCTTGCGGGAGTCTCTCTACGCCGGCTGGGAGGATGCGGTGGAGCGGGTGCGCCACCATTAGTGCCTGTTACGCGGGTAGTGCCTTTTAAGCGGGGACCACGAAGGATCTCTCAAAACGCCGGCCCCTGGCGCAGAGGTTTTGGGGCTCAGCGTTCGAAGGCGATCAGGTGCTCCGCTTCGACCCGCACCGGCACCTGCTCGCCCAGATGGAAATCCAGGTGGCTGCGGAACAGGGCGTCGAACTCGGTGTCCTCGGAAACGCGGAAGCGATACAGAGTGGAAGTGCCGGCGAAGGTTTTCTCGATGACCTTGGCCGTCAGCTCGGAGTTGGCGTCGTAGACGATGTCATCGGGGCGGATCAGCACATCCAGCAAGGTGCCTTGGGGCCAGTTATAGGCCCGATTGCCTTCAATAACGCCCAGTTCCGACTCAATGGTGTCCGGGCCCAGCGCCCGCCCGGGCACAAATCCGCCCTGGCCGACGAACCCGGCGACGAAGCGGTTGGCCGGTTCGTGGTACAGGTTGTAGGGAACGTCCCACTGCTGGATCTGACCGTCTTTCAGTACCGCGACCTGGTCACACATGGCAAAGGCTTCCTGCTGGTCATGGGTGACCAGAATGGCGCTGATGCCAAGGCTTTTGAGGATTTCCCGCACATCCAGGCTGAGGCGTCGCCGCAGGTCGGCGTCCAGGTTTGAAAACGGCTCGTCCAGCAGGATCAGGGTGGGTTCTGGTGCCAATGCCCGGGCCAGGGCGACCCGCTGTTGCTGGCCACCGGAAAGCTCGTGGGGGTACTGCTGGGCCAGGTCCTGCAGGTGAACCAGTTCCAGCAGTTCCCGCACTTTGCGTTCCCGTTCGCCGGCCGCGAGCTTGCCGAGGCCAAAGCCGACGTTGGCGGCGACGGTCAGATGCGGGAACAGTGCGTAGTCCTGGAACACCATGCCAATCCGTCGCTGCTCCGGAGGCAGTGCCCGGCCCGGCAGGCTGATGGTGCGGCCATCGAGCCGGATTTCGCCGGCGCTCAGGGGCAGGAAGCCGGCCAGTGCTCGCAGGATGGTGCTCTTGCCGCAGCCGCTGGGGCCCAGCAGGCAGCCGATGTCACCGTGGCCGAGGGCAAAGTGGATCGATTTGACCACGGCGCCGTTGTCGTAGCCGCAGGCCAGATCGTCCACTTCCAGCAGCCAGGCGTTGTCGCCGCGATGCTTGTCGGTCATGGAAGATCAGTCCAGGGTGCCGAGAATCAGGAATTCCAGCAGGGCTTTCTGGGCGTGCAGGCGGTTTTCAGCCTCGTCCCAGACTACCGAACTGGGGTGCTCCAGCATCCCTTCGGAGATTTCCTCGCCCCGATGCGCCGGCAGGCAGTGCATGAACAGGGCATCCTTGTCGGCAAGCGCCATCAGCTCGGGGTTGACCTGGAAGCCGTTGAACGCGGATTCCCGCGCCTGTTGTTCCTGCTCCTGCCCCATCGAGGCCCAGACATCCGTTACCACCAGGTTGGCGTCACGGCTGGCTTCGCCCGGGTCTGGGCAGACGGTCACCCGCTCACCGGCCTTGGCGAGCAGCGTGCTGTCCGGCTCGTAGCCGGCCGGGCAGGCGATGCGCAGCTGGAAGTCGAACTGGATGGCGGCGTTGATGTAGGAGTTGCACATGTTGTTGCCGTCGCCGATCCAGGTCACGGTGCCGCCCTGAATGCTGCCCCGGTGCTCGCGGTAAGTCTGCATGTCGGCGAGCAGCTGGCAGGGATGGTAATCGTCAGTCAGCGCGTTGATTACCGGGGTATGGGATGCGGCGGCAAAGCGCACGGCGGTGTCGTGGGCGAAGGTGCGGATCATCACCGCGCTCACCATGCTGGAAATCACCCGTGCTGAATCCTCAATCGGTTCGCCTCGGCCCAGTTGGGTGTCCCGCGGAGACAGGAACAGGGCTGAGCCTCCAAGCTGGGTCATGCCAGCTTCAAACGAAACCCGGGTTCGGGTAGAGGACTTTTCGAAGATCATGGCCAGTACGCGGTTCTTGAGGGAATCGCGGGTTTTGCCCTGGCGCCAGGTGTCGCGCAGGTGGCTGGCATGGTCCAGCAGATCATTGAGTTCGCTGGGTGACAGGTCTTCGAGGGTCAGAAAGTGTCTTACTGCCATGTTGACGGCCCTTGTTGGTTCCCGGAGGCATCGGCCCGGGCGTGCGGGTTCGGCCCCCTGGTGGTCCTGAGTCAAATAGCAATAGAGGCCGGCGTGCACGTTAGGCACCGGCCATGGCCAGGGGGACTTAAGGGGGATTCCATGGTGGCCCATTTCTGGGCAGGTTTCAGAGTCTATCCGGTAACCCCGGGGAACACAATGTGATGCTCTGGCGGGATACCAGCGCAGCCGATTCGGGGTTAATCGGAGGCTTGCTTGGTGCTGGTTCTGGTGGGTGTGTACAATAGAAGCAAATCCGCCGGTGTTGGCGCTGAGACCGCTCAGGTCCGTGGCGTCACATCGGCCCGAAGTGAATGATGAGGAGTGTTCATGGATATCAATGAAACGATCAAAAGCCAGTTGGATGAGAACCCGATCATCCTGTACATGAAGGGCACTCCCCAGTCGCCCCAGTGTGGCTTTTCCGCCCGTACGGTGCAGGCCCTGATGGCGTGTGGTGAGCGGTTTGCCTTCGTGAATATTCTGGACAATCAGGAGCTGCGTGAGGCGCTGAAGGTCTATTCAAGCTGGCCCACTTACCCGCAACTGTATATCAACGGTGAGTTGGTGGGTGGCTGCGACATCATTCTTGAGCTGTCCGAGAGTGGTGAGCTGGAAACCATGGTCAAGGCTGCGTCAAAGCAGGCCGAAGCCTGAGTGATCCCCATGGGCCGGGCACTGCCTGGCCCATCTCTTTTCCCCGTCTTGCCGACAGCCTCGTGTCCCGTCTAATGGCCTCCGGGCCTGATCACCCATCCTTGTTGTTCAGAGCCGTTCTGGCGTAAACACGATCTTCACCCGAAACCGGTTGCCCTGCTGATTTCCGCTCGGCGGAGCCGGGTAGGGGCTGGCGTTCAGTGCGCCGCGGTAGGCTGCCCGGTCCGCCAGATCGTTGCCGGAGGACTGGGCGACGTTTGCCGCCATCAACGCCCCGTTGTCCAACAGGTTCAGTTCCAGCTCCACCACCATCAGGCGATCCGTCCGCACCTGCAGGTATTGCCGCGAATGCTCGGAGATGCGGCGGGCCAGGGCGGCTTCGTAGGGCGACTGCTGGGTAATGTCCCCCAATTGGGTAATGGTCGCTTCCGGCTCGCTGGGCGTCGCAGTCGGGCTGGTGGTTGCGGTCGAGGGTTGTGAGGGTGTTGCCGGAGCGGAGGCTCGGCTCTGGCTGGCGCTCGGCGCCGGCGCAGATCGGGGGCTGCGGGTCGATGTCGCCGGTTGCCGTTGAGATTGAGTGGGCGGCGTCGGCGACGACGTGTCTTTGGGATTGCTGCCTCTGGTTTGCGTTTGCTCAGATTGCGGTGGTGCTGCGGATGATGAGGCGGCGCGGGTGGTCACGACGGTGGCGGGCCGGCTCGGGGCGGCGTCGGCAGCGGTGTCTGTCGGTCGCGCGGGTGCTGGCGCCAGCTCCGGTGTTGCTGGAGTTTCCTGTTCCGGTTCGAGAGCGGGTGTGGCCGGTTGCGGGGTGGCCGTCAGGGTGACCTGCAGGGTCCGCAACTCGGGGATGGTTGGTGTGGTCACCGGAGGCACCAGGGTGGCCACCAGGGTGTGCAATAAAAGGGCGATCGAAACCGCCAGTCCAATCCGGTAGTTGGCCGGAAGGACTGTGTGGCTGGCGGTGTCAGACATTGAGGTAACGATACTCCGAGTAACTGCTCATCGTAACCAGTGAGTGTTCAGGCCTGGGCGGTATGGCCCCGCAACGAGCCCACCACCGCATCCAGTGCCCGGTCGATCAGGGCGCCCTGTTCAAGCACGGTCAGTCGACCCCGTTGCAGTTCGCGAGCGAGGTCGAGCCGGGATTTCTCCACCACTTTCAGACCCATGCGGTTGACGAATACGAAGCTGTCCGCTTCCTCGATGATGGCCGTAAGCTTGCAGCGGAAGCGGGCGCCATTGACCAGCCCGAACTCCACCCAGGTCCCGATGGTGAGTCCGTCTATCACCGTGACATGCTCCGCGAGTGCTGCGTCGTCCTGAGTGGCCTGCTGGGTAATCTCGCTGGGTTCGGGCTCTGACGCTTCGGGTTCCTCTCGGCTCTGGCCGCGGGCCTCGGCGAGGGCGTGGGCGCGGAACGCCTCGGTCAGCTCATGCTTGAGCTCGCCCATCATGTCATCCAGCTTGCTGGAGTTATAGGACACTTCTTCCAGCCCGGCCCGAAGTGACTTGAGGAGCCCGGGTACGACCCTGACCCACTGGTCCCGGTCATTGTCATCCTGTTGTGGGTGCAGGCACCAGATCAGGTCATCCACCACCCGGACCACGCTGTTCCAGCGGTTCTCGATGTCGTTGCGCAAGTAAGCCAGAAACATGACCCGGCTCCAGCCGTTGGTCAGGATGTCTCGCACCGTGTCCGGTATGGGCTGATGCGACAGCTTTTCCTGCAGCAGTTTATCGACGGTTTCCTGGGCCTTGCGGGACTTGATCCGTCCGCGCTCGGATTCCCGGGTGCGCTGCTCGACAAGTGATGCCTTGCGGTTTTCCCGAGCCAGGAACTGATCGAACTCTTCACCCAGTTGTTCAAACAGGCTGATGTCACCCTCGAACTCTTCCAGAATCCGCAATACGATGTTGTGGATCTGTTCGTAGAGTTTATCGCGGCTCTTTTCGTCGCTCTCACTCCAGCCTATGCCGGCCTTGGCCAGGGCATTAAGTAGTCGTCGGGCCGGGTGGGTGGCTTTGCTGAAGAAGGATTTGTCCTTGATCACCACTTTGAGAATGGGGATCTGCAGACGACTGATCAGGACCTGGATGGGCGCCGACAGGTTGTAGTCGTCGAGGATGAACTCGAACAGCATCGACACCAGATTGATCAGATCCTCATCCATCTCGTTCAGCGCCGGCTTCTTGCCTTCCGCCGGCTGAGTGCGACTGAGCAGCTGTTCCATCACCTGGTGCAGATCCAGTACCACGGGTTCGCCGGCACTGAGGTTGCGATGGCTCAGGTCCCGGGGCGGCTGTTGCAGGTGGTTCATTAACTGGAACAGCTCACTGGTGCCGATGACCTGAATGGTGGGGTCGGCGGCTCTGGGCATCTGGCCGCTGGCGGCCCGGTGCCGGCCAAGCAACTGGCGGATCTGCTCGAACAGAACCTCGTCTTCGTACTGAGAGGCGCTATCGCCGGTAACCTGCTCACCCACGCTCTCCGGGGAGCGGGCGGTGCTGGCACTGGTGGCTGTCGAGGTGCCAGAGGTCTTGCTGTGATAACGGAAATTGGGGATAACGCCGGCCTGGACCAGGATGCGGTTGGCTTCATCCAGCAGCATGCCCAGGTTGGACACCACGTAGCGGTCAAACTGCTTGAGGACAATCAGTCGTTCCCGGATCTGGATTTCCAGTACCTGGGCGGCCTCGACAAACGCGGCGCACAGCAGCTCCGGCGCCAGAGGATTTACAGGCGTGTCGTCGTTGGCGTCGGGGTAGACGCTGGAAAAACGGGTTTGCAGTTGCAGTAGTGGCCCCTGGAAATGAGCGCGGGACTTACTGACCATGGCATTGAGGGCGACCTGCTCTTCCAGCTCCTCGTTCTGAACCAGGGACAATGAGTCTGCATTGGACTGCTGCTGCCCTTCGGGCTGGCTGAAAGGTGTGGCGCCGATGCGGGGTGGGTGGTTGAACAGTTTGACCACCGCGCCCTGGAAGTGCTTTTCGATGCCCTTGCGCTTGATGCGGATTTCACGCATCGCCTCAAAATAGCGGTTTTGCTCATTGTTGCTGCGGGCGTTGTTGGCCAGCTCGAACAATGAGTCATCAACGGCGTCAAACGCGCCCTGCAAGAGATCTCCCAACCCGGCAGACACCGTATCGCGAATGCGAACAACCTCGCTGGGCAGCCCGTTCTGGCTGCCGGCGTCCTTGCGCTCGTGGAGATAATGTATGCCGGACTGCTTGTTCATGGCCGACTCCTGTTACGCCTCAACCGGATACATGACCGAGCCGAACTGCTTCGTTTATGGTTATTGTGATCAATCTACCGCAATTCCCGGCCTGGTAAAATGACCGAAAATACACGTCCGCGGGATGTCCGATGTCGCCGTCGTAATGAACAGCGTGCCACAGTGGACCTCGGACTTGCCGCAGGGGAGGGCGATGGATGGGTGTGGGCGTCAGTCGGTGACGGGCCCGGCCATCATGACCATGGTCGGGACTCCGCAACACAGAAGCGGATTGGCGATGGGCCAGCCCTGGACTCATGGAACGCACTCCAATTCTTATTATAGGGAACCTCAGCTTTAATTTCGTTCAGAGTCTTCGCCAGGTCAAGTAACGGGTTAAATGATAATCTTTCGAGTTCTTGGCCGGCTATAACCAATCACTCTATAGCTAGCTGCTGGCAGCCTGCTCCGCGCCCTGGTTGGCGAGGGACAGGCTGGCCCGTCTACGATCTGAGTGGTCTGGGCCGGCGCGGCGCAGCGTGAACGATGGCGGCCTTCACCACGTTGTCCTTGATCTGCAGAATCTCCAGGCGGTGCCCTTCGACGGTCAGACAGACATTGCTCTCCGGAATGGTTTCCAGGGTTTCGGTGATCAGGCCATTCAGGGTCTTGGGGCCATCGGTGGACAGTTTCCAGCCCAGCGTTTTGTTGATGGTGCGAATCGCTGTGGAGCCATCAATAATGTAGGTGCCATCGTCCTGCGGAATGATGTCCGGGCTGGTGGCGGCGTAGTCGGTGGTGAAGTCGCCAACTATCTCTTCCAGAATGTCCTCGAGCGTGGCCAGGCCCAGCACTTCGCCGTACTCGTCCACCACAATGCCGAACCGCCGCTTTTCTTTCTGGAAGTTGATCAGTTGGGTGTTCAGCGGTGTGCTTTCGGGAATGAAGTAGGGTTCGCGGCACAGCTGCATCAGTTTGGCCTTGTTCAGGTCTTCTTCCATCAGCAGCTTGGTAGCGTTACGCAGGTGCAGCACGCCCTGAATGTTGTTGATATCGCCTTTGAACACCGGCAGGCGGGTGTGTTGGCTGCTGCGCATCTGGCGGATGATGGTATCCAGGTCGTCATCCAGGTCGATGCCCACCACTTCGTTGCGGGGCACAAAGATATCATTGACGGTGACGTGCTCCAGATCGAGGATGCTGACCAGCATGTCCTTGTGCTTGCTGGGGATCAGTGCGCCGGCTTCATTGACCAGGGTGCGCAGCTCCTCGCGGCTGAGGTGATCGCTGGCGGCATCCTGGGCGGACACGCCAATCAGTTTGAGGATGGCGCCGGTAAACAGGTTGACCAGCCAGACCGCGGGGTACAGCACCTTGAGCAACGGGCCAAGTGCGTAACTGGCGGGGAACGCGATCTTTTCCGGAAACAGCGCGGCAAGGGTCTTGGGTGTGACCTCGGCGAAAATCAGGATGGTGATGGTCAGCAGTAGCGTGGCAATGGCGATGCCGGCGTCACCCCAGATGCGGATGGCGATGACCGTGGCAATGGAGGAGGCCAGGATGTTGACGAAGTTGTTGCCGATCAGGATGACCCCGATCAGTTGATCCGTTCTCTGCAGCAGGCCCTGGGCCCGTTTCGCGCCGCGATTGCCGGTCTTGGCCAGGTGCTTGAGACGGTAACGGTTCAGAGACATCATGCCGGTCTCTGAACTGGAGAAGAACGCGGACAGCAGAATCAGCCCCGCGAGGAGCGAAAACAGCGCCGTAAGCGATGCCTCGTTCAACAGATGGTGTCCTTATATTGCGGATAAGCTGCGAACATAGGGGGCGGGGTTTTCGCTGTCAACCCCGTTTCCTTGTCCTGCGTGACGTCTGGCGAATTCGCTGACGGGTACCGGATCAGCCGATGCGGTGAAAGACCAGCTCCAGCACGAATTTGCTGCCATAGAATCCCAGCATCAGCAGCAGGCAGCCGGTGAGGGTCCAGCGGCTGGCGGTAATGCCGCGCCAGCCCTTGGTATAGCGGCCAATCAGCAGTGCCACAAACACCGCCAGTGACATCAGCGAGAAGATGGTTTTGTGGGCAACGTTCTGGGCGAACAGGTCATTGACGAACAGGGCGCCAGTGATGATGGCCAGGATCAGCAGCACCACGCCGGCCCACACCATCTCGAACAACAGCGATTCCATGGTCTGCAGTGGTGGCAGGTTGCGCACCAGCAGGCTGTTGTAGTTGTGCTTGAGTTGGCGGTTCTGGAAATACAGTACCACGGCCTGGGCGGCAGCAAGTGTGAACAGGCTGTAGGCGGTGATCGACAGGGCTACGTGGGACAGCATGCCGTAGTTGTCAGCCGCCACCAATTGGGTGGATTCCGGTTTCGCCAGCAGCATCAGGATGGTGATACCAGCCAGGGGGTAAGCGCCCAGAGAAAGGTTCTGCACCGGCTTGCGGATGTTGAACAGCAGCAACAGCGCAACGATGAGCCAGGAGATCAGCACGGAGCTTTGGAAAAAGCCGAAATCAAACCCGCCGTCGTGATGGAGGGTCTGCCACAGCAACAGGCCGTGGCCGATCAGCGCAAGCGTACCGATCAGGCTGGTGACGGCGATATTGGTGTGGACGCGGCCGCGAAAGCTGAGGGCCTGCAAGGCTGTTCCGACGCTATAGAGGAAAAGCGAGGTTACCGCGAGGATCAGCGTTCCCATGTCGTCCTTAATCAAGTTGCTCGGGTCGGGCATCAGTAGAGGGCAGATTTGACCGGGTTGGTCGTTTCAGCGCGATAGTCTGGTTATAATGTCGCGATTGTGCAACCGGAATCAACCGGTTCCCTGTTCATGCATCCATTTTTTCAGGGTACGGATTCACTATGTTTGAGAACCTGACAGACCGACTCTCTGGCAGTCTGCGGAAAATTTCCGGTCAGGCCCGCCTGACGGACGACAACATCAAGGCGACCCTGCGTGAGGTCCGCAAGGCACTGTTGGAGGCGGATGTCGCCCTGCCGGTGGTCAAGGCCTTTATTGAAAGTGTGCGTAAGCGCGCCGTGGGCCAGGAGGTTCGTCGCAGCCTGACACCGGGCCAGGTGTTTGTGAAAGTGGTCCAGCAGGAGCTGGAGCGGGTTATGGGGGATGGTTCCGAGGCCCTCAATCTGTCCACTCAGCCGCCGGCCGTGATCATGATGGCGGGCCTGCAAGGGGCCGGTAAGACCACTACCGTGGCCAAACTGGCGCGCCAGCTCAAGGAGCGCGAGAAAAAGTCGGTCATGGTGGTCAGTGCGGACGTCTACCGTCCGGCTGCGATCAAGCAACTGGAGACCCTTGCGGGGGAAGTTGAGGTTGAGTTCCACCCCAGCAGCGCTGACCAGGACCCGGTGGCGATTGCCGAGGGCGCGATTGACGCGGCGCGTAAGAAGCACCTGGACGTGGTGATCGTTGATACCGCCGGCCGTCTTCATGTCGATGAGGACATGATGTCGGAAATTCGTCGGCTCCATCAGGCGGTAAACCCGATTGAGACGCTGTTTGTGGTCGACGCCATGACCGGTCAGGATGCCGCCAACACCGCCAAGGCCTTTAATGACGCCCTGGCGCTGACCGGTGTGGTGCTGACAAAGACCGACGGCGATGCCCGAGGCGGTGCCGCGCTGTCGGTGCGCCATATCACTGGCAAGCCGATCAAGTTCCTTGGTGTCGGCGAGAAGAGTGACGCCCTGGAGCCGTTCCATCCGGACCGGGTTGCCTCTCGGATTCTCGGTATGGGGGATGTGCTCTCCCTGATTGAGGACGCCGAGCGCAAGCTGGACCAGAAGAAGGCGGAAAAGCTCACCAAGAAGATCAAGAAAGGAAAGAGCTTCGATCTGGAGGATTTCCGCGACCAGCTTCAGCAGATGAAGAACATGGGCGGTGTCGGCGGCCTGCTGGACAAGCTTCCTGGCATGGGGCAAATGGCCGAGGTGGCGCAGCAGCAGGTCAATGACAAGAGTATGGGGCAGATGGAAGCCATTATCTGCTCGATGACGCCTAAAGAGCGTCGTTACCCGGATACCATCAACAATTCCCGCAAGCGCCGCATCGCGACAGGCTCTGGTACCCAGATCCAGGACGTCAACCGGCTGCTCAAGCAGCACAAGCAGATGGCCAAGATGATGAAGAAATTCAGCAAGAAAGGCGCCATGGCCAACATGATGCGGGGCATGGGCGGGATGATGCCGCCGGGCGGCGGAGGTGGCGGTATGCCTCCGTTCGGGCGTATGTAAAAGTCGAAGGTATTAGCTGTTTCCTTTGGCGCTCTTTTGGCATAGAATAGCGCCCCTTTCGAGTATGGGTCTTCGTATCGACTGTTAGGCGGTTGATGCGAATCGTACAAAGTTCGTACAACTGAACAGGATATTGGTCGAAATGGTAACAATCCGTTTGGCTCGTGGCGGCTCCAAGAAGCGCCCGTTCTACCATCTGACAGTCACCGACAGCCGCAAATCCCGCGACGGTCGTTTCATTGAACGTGTTGGTTTCTTCAACCCGGTTGCCCGTGGTCAGGAAGAGCGTCTGCGCGTAGATCGTGATCGCGTTGACTACTGGCTGGGCCAGGGCGCTCAGGCCAGCGAGCGCGTCGCGCAGCTGCTAAAAGGCGCTGAGTAAGATCGACTCTCGACCGGGGTAGGGCATGGCAGTGAGTTCGCAGGAAACTGTGATAGGCCGGATTACCTCGGTGTATGGGGTCAAGGGATGGGTCAAGGTCTTTTCCTATACCGATCCCATTGAAGGTATTCTGAACTATCCGAACTGGACTCTGGTTCAGGACGGCAAGCGGGTACTCATCCAGCTGGAACAGGGGCGTCGGCACGGTCCGGGCATCGTGGTTCAGCTCAAGGGTGTCAGCGATCGCGAGGTCGCTCGCGGTTATTGCGGTGCCGATATTGTCGTCCCCACTGATGTCATGCCAGAACTCCCTGCCGGGGAGTACTACTGGCATCAGTTGGAGGGGCTGGTGGTTGAAACCGTCGAAGGCGAATGCCTTGGCAAGGTTCACCACCTGATTGAGACCGGCTCCAACGACGTATTGGTGGTTCACGCGACGGTCGATGCCATCGACCAGCGGGAGCGCTTGATTCCCTATCTCCCCGATCAGGTGGTCCGGGAGATTGATCTCGCTTCCGGAAAAATGGTGGTGGACTGGGACCCGGAGTTCTGACTGGTGTGGATTGCAGCAGTTAGTCTTTTTCCGGAGATGTTTCAGGCCGTGACTGATTACGGCATCACCGGTCGGGCGGTTCGTGACGGGTTGCTGAGTTTCCAGAGCTGGAATCCCAGGGAGTTTACCCACGATCGGCACCGTACGGTGGATGATCGTCCCTACGGTGGTGGTCCCGGTATGCTGATGAAAATTCAGCCGTTGCGGGATGCCATCCATGCGGCCAGGTCGGCGGCACCAGGCAAGGCCTGTGTGGTCTATCTGTCACCGCAGGGTGAGACGCTCAACCAGTCCGTGGTGGAGTCGTTGGCGGCTGCAGAAAACCTGATTCTGGTGGCGGGTCGTTACGAGGGTGTGGATGAACGCCTGATAGCGACGGAAGTCGACCGGGAGGTATCGCTGGGCGACTTCGTGTTGTCCGGTGGTGAGCTGGCAGCGATGTCAGTGATTGATGCGGTTACTCGCCTCATCCCCGGAGCGCTGGGTCATGCGCAGTCGGCGGAGCAGGACTCCTTTGCCGACGGTTTGCTGGATTGTCCGCACTACACCCGGCCCGAAGTGTACGAAGGTCAGGCGGTGCCGGATGTTTTGTTAGGCGGTCACCATGATCAGATCCGGCGTTGGCGGCTGAAGCAGTCGCTGAGGCGAACCTGGGAGCGACGCCCGGACCTGCTGGAACAGCGGGTGTTGACGGACGAAGAGCGTGAGCTGCTGGATGAATTTTTAAATGAACCGGGTGCCACTGAACGTTCAGGGCATTGAGAGATTGGGTATCAGGAGCATACGATGAGCGGCAAGAACAACATCATCAGTCAGATTGAAGCAGAACAGATGACCAAGGAAATCCCTGCCTTTGCGCCGGGTGACACCGTGGTTATTCAGGTTCGTGTTACTGAGGGCAACCGTGAGCGTCTGCAGGCGTTCGAGGGCGTTGTTATCGGTAAGCGCAACCGTGGTCTGAACTCTTCCTTCACCGTGCGTAAGATTTCTTACGGTGTGGGTGTTGAGCGGACTTTCCAGACTTACTCCAAGCTGATCGACAGCATCAGCGTCAAGCGTCGTGGTGACGTGCGTCAGGCCAAGCTGTACTACCTGCGCGACCTGTCTGGTAAGGCTGCTCGTATCAAAGAGAAGCTGGGCTGAGTCGACTGCCCGGGCGACCGGGCGTCGAACAGATCCAAGGATGCTGGGCTGCTGTGGCAGTTCAGGGTCAGAAAAGGCAGCCATTGGCTGCCTTTTTTTATGGCTGTCGCAGCTGGCGATGGCGGGAGGTGAGAGGCTGCAAGTGGCTACGACCGGGGCTGACAACAGCCAACTGATAGAGCGGTTCTGTGATGCTATCTGGTTGGAGGAGGGGCTCGGTGAGCAGACCCGTTCCGCCTACCGCAGTGACCTGCTTCGCCTGGCGGCCTGGCTTGATCAGCGTCCTGTCGCAGTGCCCCTGGCGGCCGCAAGCCGCACCGATCTGCTGGGATGGATGTCCCAGGCTCTGGCGCAGGGGCGCAAGAGCAGTACAGCGGCCCGCCGTCTGTCCTGCCTGCGGCGGTTCTACCGCTACCTGCTGCGGGAGCAGATCATCTCCGAAGACCCGACGCTGCGCATTGACAGTCCTCGCCAGCCTCAGCGGTTGCCCGATGCGTTGTCAGAGGAGGAGGTCGAGGCGCTGCTCAGTGAGCCGGATGTCGAGATCCCGCTGGAATTGCGCGACCGGGCGATGCTGGAGATTCTGTACGGCTGCGGATTGCGGGTCACTGAGCTGGTGACCCTGCGGGTGGATCAGGTCAATCTGCGTCAGGGGGTGGTCCGGGTCACCGGCAAGGGTGGTAAGGATCGGCTGGTGCCGCTGGGTGAGGAGGCGTTGGACTGGTTGCTCAGTTATCTCAACCAGGGGCGGGATGTGCTGCTCAAGGGTCGGGCCTCGGATGACCTTTTTCCGGGAAACCGTGCCTGCGCGATGACGCGCCAGACCTTCTGGCACCGAATCAAGCGCTACGCCACCCGCGCGGGTATTCACAAGCCGCTGTCGCCCCACACTCTGCGTCACGCCTTTGCGACCCATCTGCTCAACCACGGTGCTGACCTGCGGGTGGTGCAGATGCTGCTGGGTCACGCCGACCTGTCGACCACGCAGATCTATACCCATGTGGCCCGCCATCGCTTGAAAACCCTGCACGGGGAGCACCATCCCCGGGGCTAGGTTTGGTAATGCCGGTTGGGCCTGATACATTGGGTGTTTGTCTGAATCCCCGGTGAGTGTCGGGCACGATTGGTGCCTGAGCGCACCACTGGCGTCCTGGCCAGACGGGATTCATGGACCCCAATTCACACGAGATTCGTTATGACAGTATGCACACAGGCGATCCGGTTGCTGGCGTTGACCGTCCTGGGCGGCGCGGTACTTTTTACCCAGGCCGTTTCTGCCGGCGAGGTGGAGGATGCCATCGCCGAGCAGATTGCTCAGGCCCTGCCTGCGCTGGGGGAGCTGGATATCCAGCCAACGGAAGCGGAGGGGCTCTATCAGGTAATCACCGAGCAGAATGAGGTGGTGTACACCACCGCTGACGGCCAGTTTCTGATCAGCGGCGAATTGCTGCAGGTAACCGAGGGCGGCCTGGTCAATGTGACCGAGGCGACCAAGTCCGAACTGCGGGTCAACGCCCTGGCAGACATGGGCGATGACGGCGTGATCCGCTTTGCTGCCGACGGCGAGCAAAAGGCGGCAATCAACGTGTTCACCGACATCGACTGTGGCTACTGCCGTAAACTTCATGCCGATGTTCCCCGCCTCAACGAGCTTGGCATCACCGTCAACTATTACGCCTTCCCGCGTTCCGGTCCTGGTTCCTCCTCATTTGCCAAGTACGAATCGGTCTGGTGTGCCGAGGATCAGCGCTCTGCGATGAATTCGGCCAAACAGGGCGAGTCAGTGACGCCGGCAAGTTGTGACAACCCGGTAATGGAGCAGTATCGACTGGGCCGGCAGCTTGGCGTCACCGGTACGCCGGCCATCGTGCTGGAAGATGGCAACATGGTTCGCGGCTATGTCCCTGCGGAGCAGCTCGCCAAGGGGCTTGGCGTACTGTAAGCGCCAGGCTGGTCAGGATGTGCACACATTGGCCGGTATAGTCGTTATACTATGCCGTCCCACAGCGAAGGAGCTTCTTGAAGCTGGTGATGGTCGGCAAAGATTCAGGTCGGTGATCAGGCGTCAAGAGTTCCCCAATCAACAGGAACAGAGGTGAGAGTTTGAAAGACGTCAATGTCGGAATCTGCGGGCTGGGTACAGTCGGTGGCGGTACCTTCAATGTCCTCAAGCGGAACGCGGACCAGATTGCCGGTCGCGCAGGCTGCAACATCCGAATTAGCCGGATTGCCAGCCGCACTGCCCGCGAAGATCTGGAGCTGGGGGACATTACCTTTACCACCGATATCTTTGACGTCGTCAACGATCCGGACGTGGACATTGTGGTTGAGTTGATCGGTGGTTACGAAACCGCCCGTGAGCTGGTGATGACCGCCATCAATAATGGCAAGCACGTGGTGACCGCCAACAAGGCGCTGATCGCTGTCCATGGCAATGAGATCTTTGAGGCTGCCGAGGCCAAGGGCGTGATCGTTGCCTTTGAGGCTGGGGTGGCTGGTGGTATCCCGGTGATCAAGGCGGTTCGTGAAGGGCTGGCAGGTAACCGCATTGACTGGATTGCCGGGATCATCAACGGCACCGGTAACTTCATTCTCACCGAGATGCGCGCCGGCCGTGAGTTCGCCGACGTGCTGAAAGAGGCCCAGGCACTGGGCTACGCCGAAGCGGACCCGACCTTCGATGTGGAGGGCATTGATGCCGCCCACAAGCTGACCATCCTGGCGTCCACCGGTTTCGGCGTGCCGCTGCAGTTCGAGAAAGCCTACACCGAGGGCATCTCCGGCATTACCCCGTACGACATCACCCACGCCGAAGGCCTGGGCTATCGCATCAAGCACCTCGGTATCGCCCGTCGCCGTGACAGCGGTATCGAGCTGCGGGTGCATCCCACTCTGGTGCCCAAGGACAACCTGATCGCCCAGGTAGACGGCGTGCTCAACGCTGTGCTGGTGGATGGCGATGCGGTGGGCCAGACCATGTACTACGGCCCCGGCGCCGGCGATGAAGCCACTGCCTCAGCGGTGATTGCGGACTTGGTGGACGTGGCTCGTGCCGTTGCCAACAACAGCACCCAGCGTGTGCCTTACCTGGGCTTCAGCAACGACGCCATGGCCGACCTGCCCGTGCTGCCGATGGAGGAAATCCAGTCGGCCTATTACCTGCGGATCCAGGCGCTGGACCACCCGGGTGTGCTGGCCAAGGTCGCCTCGATCCTCAGTGAGCAGGGCATCAACATTGAGTCCATCGTTCAGAAGGAGTCCGAACTGGAGGACGGCCGCATCCCGGTCATCATCCTGACCCATACCGTTCAAGAGCGGCAGGTTAACCTCGCGATCGAGGAACTTGAGGCTCTGGCCGACGTGGACGGCCGCGTGGTGCGCATCCGGGCAGAAAACTTCAGTTAACAGGAAACCATCGTGAGATATATCAGTACTCGGGGTGATGCCCCTGCATTGGGATTTGAGGACGTTCTGCTCACCGGTCTGGCGACCGACGGTGGTCTCTATGTGCCGGAATCGCTGCCGCATTTCAGCATTGAGGAAATTCGCAGCTGGCGTGGCCTGTCCTACAGCGAACTGGCGTTCAATGTCATGCATCCGTTCGTGGACGATGCCATTCCGGCTGACGACTTCCGTGCCATGCTGGAGGAGACCTACAAGGAATTTGCTCATCAGGCGGTAGCGCCATTGGTCCAGCTCGACACCAACGAATGGGTGATGGAGCTGTTCCGGGGCCCGACCCTGGCGTTCAAGGACTTTGCCCTGCAGTTGCTCGGTCGCCTGCTGGACTATGTGCTGGAGAAACGCAAGCAGCACGTGGTGATCATGGGGGCGACCTCCGGTGACACCGGTTCGGCGGCCATTGAAGGTTGCCGCCGTTGCGAGCATGTGGATATCTTCATCCTGCACCCGCACGAACGGGTTTCCGAGGTGCAGCGTCGGCAGATGACCACGGTGCTGGGGGACAACATCCACAACATCGCCGTGCGTGGCAACTTTGACGATTGTCAGCGTATGGTCAAGGAAAGCTTCGGTGATCAGTCGTTCCTGGGGGGTAAGACCCAGCTGGCGGCGGTCAACTCCATCAACTGGGCGCGGATCATGGCCCAGATTGTGTACTATTTCCATGCCTCTCTGGCTCTTGGCGGTCCCGACCGCAGCCTGGCGTTCTCCGTGCCGACCGGGAACTTCGGTGACATCTTTGCCGGCTATCTGGCCAAGAAGATGGGACTGCCGATCTCCCAGCTGGTGATCGCCACCAACCGCAACGATATTCTGCACCGCTTCATGAGTGGCAATCGCTACGAGCAGCATCAGCTGGAGCACACCCTGTCGCCTAGCATGGATATCATGGTCTCCAGCAACTTCGAGCGTCTGTTGTTCGATCTGCATGGTCGCGACGGTGCGCTGGTGAAGGATCTGCTTGAGCGTGCCCAGCAGGGGCCGGTCAGTATCGAGGATTACCGCTGGCGCCATGCCCGCAAGCTGTTTGACAGCGATGCGGTGGATGACAAGCTCACCTGCGATACCATTCGCGAAGTGTTTGAGCGTAACGAGTACCTGCTGGATCCCCACACCGCCATCGGTGTTCGTGCGGCCCGCAACTGCCGCCGTGACCCGGCGGTGCCCATGGTGACTCTCGGTACGGCTCATCCGGCCAAGTTCCCGGATGCCATTGCGGAGTCCGGCCTGAGCATCAAGCCTGAGCTGCCGGTGCATATGGCGGATCTGTTCGAGCGGGAAGAGCGTTGTTCCGTTCTGGAGAATGATCTTTCCGCTGTACAGTCGTTCATTGCTGACCACTGGAAACACGCCTGACCTTGCGGTCAGGCTCCTGCCCCCCGTTTCTATGACTTCCAGAAAGATTCTGCGACGCCCCATGCCGGCACAGCCACCGGCGTGGGGGGAACAGCTGCCGCCACTGCTGCGGCGGCTTTATGCGGCCCGAGGCGTCCGTTCTGATGCCGAGCTCAGCTACACCCTCAAACACCTGGCGTCGCCGATGCAGCTGCGGGGTATCGAGCGGGCTGTAGAGCTGCTTGCGGAGGCCATTCGTCAGCAGCAGTCGGTGATAATCCTCGGTGATTTTGACGCCGATGGCGCCACCAGTACCGCGGTGGCGATGCTGGGGTTGTCGATGCTGGGGCTGCACCAGGTGGACTTCCGGGTGCCCAGCCGGTTTGCCGACGGCTATGGCCTGACCCCTGGCATCCTCCATCGGCTGCAGCAGGATGGCCCGTTGCCGGATCTGCTGGTGACCGTGGACAACGGCATTGCTGCCCTCGACGGTGTGCGGGTGGCGCGTGAGTTGGGGGTGAAGGTTGTGATCACCGACCATCACCTGGCGGGTGAACAGTTGCCCGATGCCGATGCCATCGTCAATCCCAATCAGCCTGGTTGTGAGTTTCTGAGCAAGAATGCCGCCGGCGTTGGCGTGATGTTCTATGTGCTGACCGCGCTGCGCCGACACCTGCGAGAGCAGGGCCTGTTGCCCCAGCCGGAGCCCAATCTGGGCAGCCTGCTGGATCTGGTGGCGCTGGGCACGGTGGCCGATGTGGTGCCGCTGGACCACAACAACCGCATCTTTGTGGAGCAGGGACTGCGGCGAATCCGCCAGGGTGAGGCCAGACCGGGCATTCTGGCGCTACTGGAGGTGGCGGGGCGGGATCACTCCCAGATCAGCGCCACCGACCTGGGCTTTGTGGTGGGGCCGCGGCTCAACGCCGCCGGCCGGCTGGATGATATGAGCGTGGGCATTGCCTGCCTGCTGGCAGATGGTCGCGATGAGGCCCGCCGGCTGGCCACTGAGTTGGATACCTTCAACCGTGAGCGTCGCAACATCGAGCGGGAGATGAAGAGCCAGGCCCAGGATCTGTTGGCCGACCTCTCGCTGGATCAGGACGGGCTGCCCTGGGGGCTGGCGTTGTTTGATCCCGACTGGCACCAGGGAGTGATTGGTATTCTGGCGGCGCGGGTGCGGGAACAGACCCACCGGCCGGTGGTGGCGTTCGCACCGGGCGAAGACGGCCAGGAGCTGAAGGGCTCGGCCCGTTCCATTCCCGGCCTGCATATCCGCGATGCCCTGGCGGTGGTCGATGCCCGGCATCCCGGGTTGCTGAAGAAATTCGGTGGTCACGCCATGGCGGCGGGAATGACCATTGCCCGGGCAGATCTGGACACCTTCGTGGCGGCTTTTGACGCCGCGGTGCGGGACAGCCTGCAGGCCGAAGACCTGGAAGCGGTGATTACCACCGATGGGCCGCTGCAACCACAGGAGCTGACCCTGGACACCGCGCTGTTGTTGCGGCGCGCCGGCCCCTGGGGCCAGCACTTTCCCGAACCCCTGTTCGATGGCCGGTTCCAGGTCATCAGTCAGCGCATCGTCGGCGAGAACCACCTCAAGCTGGTGTTGCAGCCGGATCATGGTGGCGAGGTGGTTGACGGTATTGCCTTCAACACCGGCCCCGAGGTGCCGGACTACACCCGCACCGGCGCCTGGATTGTCTACAAGCCCGACGCCAACACCTTCCGCGGTCGTACCAATCTGCAGTTACTGATCGACTATCTGGAGCCGGCCTGACCGGTCCGTGAATCGACCGGGCGGGACACCGGGGGCAATCCGCGGATCGCTGGCTCGTGCTGGCTGATCTGACGGCGGATTTCCGGTAAAATGCCGCCTCTGTTTTTTACGTTCCGGCGGACGGCTGACCTGCCCGGCGGGAACGTCTGTCCATTTCCCGACAATGAGTAGCGGTTTCATGGAAATCAATCCCATAGTGACGAAGATCAAAGAGCTTCGTGAGCGCACTGATGCGCTTAGGGGGTACCTTTGACTATGACCATCGCAGTGAACGACTGGTCGAAGTAGAACGCGAACTGGAAGATCCCTCTGTCTGGGATCAGCCGGACCGGGCCCAGGCCCTTGGCAAGGAACGGGCTGACCTGGAACTGATCGTCAAGACCATCGACAATCTCACCTCCGGTCTCGATGACGCCGAGGGGCTACTGGAGATTGCCGTTGAGGAGGACGACGAAGGCACCGTGGCCGACATCGTCGCCGATCTGGAAAGCCTCGATGGCGACCTGCAGAAGCTGGAGTTCCGTCGCATGTTCTCCGGTGAGATGGATGCCAACAACGCCTATCTGGATATCCAGGCGGGCTCCGGTGGCACTGAGGCTCAGGACTGGGCCAACATGCTGCTGCGGATGTACCTGCGCTGGGGCGAGCGTCACGGTTTCAAGACCGAGATTGTCGAGGCCCAGGACGGTGAAGTGGCGGGCGTCAAGAGTGCCACGGTACACTTCCAGGGCGAGTACGCCTATGGCTGGCTGCGTACCGAAACCGGTGTCCATCGCCTGGTCCGTAAGTCGCCGTTCGATTCCGGCAATCGTCGTCATACCTCGTTTTCCTCGGTCTTTGTGTCGCCGGAAGTGGACGACAGCTTCGAGATCGAAATCAATCCGGCCGACTTGCGGGTGGACGTCTATCGCGCCTCCGGTGCCGGTGGTCAGCACGTAAACCGGACCGAATCGGCGGTCCGTCTGACCCACAACCCCACCGGTATTGTGGTGGCCTGTCAGGCCGGGCGAAGCCAGCATCAGAACAAAGACCAGGCCATGAAGCAGCTGAAGGCCAAGCTGTATGAGTTCGAGATGCAGAAGCGCAACGCCGAGAAGCAGAAGCAGGAAGACGCCAAGGCCGACATCGGCTGGGGCAGCCAGATCCGCTCCTACGTGCTGGATGACAGCCGGGTGAAGGATCTGCGCACCAAGGTTGAAACCAGCAATACCCAATCGGTGCTTGATGGCGACATCGACAAGTTCATCGAAGCCAGCCTGAAGATGGCGCTGTAACCGGACGGGTGGCCGCAGCGGTCACCCAATCCCTCCTTTTACCAGAGTGTTAGTGAGAAACCATGACTGAGCAAACGCCGACCGACGTCCAGCAGGAAGAGAACCGACTGATCGCTGAACGCCGCGCCAAGCTGGCGGAACTGCGGGAGCAGGGCTCGCCGTTCCCCAACGATTTCCGTCGCGATGCCACCGCTGCCGAACTGCAGGAGAAATACGGTGACAAGAGCAAGGAAGAGCTGGAATCGCTGGGTATCCAGGTGGCGATTGCTGGCCGTCTGATGCTGGACCGCAAGGCGTTCAAGGTGGTGCAGGACATGTCTGGCCGTATTCAGGTGTACGCCACCAAGGATGTCCAGAAAGCGACCAAGCACTGGGATCTGGGGGACATCATCGGGGTTCGGGGCACCCTCGCCAAATCCGGCAAGGGCGACCTTTACGTCACCATGGATGAGTATGTGCTGCTGACCAAGTCGCTGCGGCCGCTGCCGGAGAAGCACAAGGGACTGACTGACACCGAAACCCGCTACCGTCAGCGCTATGTTGACCTGATGACCAACGAGGACAGCCGCCGTGTGTTCCTGGCACGGTCCCGCATCATCAACTGCATCCGTAACTACTTTGCCGCTCGCGACTTCATCGAGGTGGAGACGCCGATGTTGCAGGTGATCCCGGGTGGTGCCACGGCACGGCCGTTCATTACCCATCACAATGCCCTGGACATCGACATGTACCTGCGCATTGCCCCGGAGCTGTACCTCAAGCGTCTGGTGGTCGGTGGTTTTGAGCGGGTGTTTGAGATCAACCGCAACTTCCGTAACGAGGGGCTGTCCACCCGGCACAATCCCGAGTTCACCATGCTGGAGTTCTACCAGGCCTACGCCGATTTCAACGACCTGATGGACCTGACCGAGGACATGCTTCGGGAGACCGCCAGGGCTGTTGTGGGTGGCGATATCGTCAGCAATACCCGGACTCTGGCCGATGGCAGCGAAGAAACCATTGAGTACGATTTTGGCAAGACTTTCGAGCGCCTGACGGTGGTGGAAGCCATTCTCAAGTACAACCCAGAGCTGACCGCCGAGCAGCTGGCAGATGACGCCAGTGCTCGCCAGGTGGCGAAGGATCTGGGTATCTCGCTGAAGGACAGCTGGGGCCTGGGCAAGGTGCAGATCGAGATCTTCGAGGGGACCGCCGAGCATCGACTGATGCAGCCGACCTTCATTACCGAATACCCCACCGAGGTGTCGCCGCTGGCCCGTCGTCTGGACAGCAATCCGTTTGTTACCGAGCGCTTTGAGTTCTTCGTGGGTGGCCGGGAGATCGCCAACGGCTTCTCGGAGCTGAACGACGCCGAGGACCAGGCGGAGCGCTTCCGTGCCCAGGTGGCGGAGAAGGACGCCGGTGACGATGAGGCGATGTTCTACGACGAGGACTACGTCACCGCGCTGGAGTACGGCCTGCCGCCGACCGCCGGCGAGGGCATCGGTATCGATCGACTGGCGATGCTGCTGACCGATTCGCCGTCCATCCGTGATGTCATCCTGTTCCCTGCCATGCGTCCGGAGCACAAGGCAGCCGGGCCACAGGCTGAGGACTGAGCGTGCATCCGGTCGCAACCCTGGCGGCTCAACTGCGGCAGGACCGTGGCTGGCACCCGCACCTGGCGGCGGAATTTGAGCAGCCGTACATGCGGTCGCTGGCGGAGTTCCTGGCCTCCGAAGAGGAGGCCGGCAAGGTCCTGTTCCCCGCCAGCCAGCACTGCTTCAATGCCCTCAACAGCACGCCGCTGGAGCAGGTGGCGGTGGTGATTCTGGGGCAGGACCCTTACCACGGCCCGGGCCAGGCCCATGGCCTGTGTTTCAGCGTCCGGCCGGATGTGCCGCCGCCGCCGTCGCTGGTGAACATCTTCAAGGAACAGCAGCAGGATCTGGGGATTACTATCCCGGACCATGGCTGTCTGCAGCCCTGGGCGGAGCAGGGTGTGCTGCTGCTCAACAGCGTGCTGACCGTTGTCCAGAGCCAGGCCGGGGCCCATCAGGGGCGAGGTTGGGAGACCTTTACCGACCGCGTGATCGACATCATCAACCGTGAGCGGCAGGGCGTGGTGTTTCTGTTGTGGGGCAGCTATGCCCGCAAGAAGGGCAAGATGATCGACCGTGAGCGTCACCTGGTGCTGGAAGGGCCACACCCGTCACCGCTCAGTGCCTATCGTGGTTTCTTCGGCTGTCGCCACTTTTCCCAGGCCAACGCCTGGCTGCAGCAGCAGGGCCGGCCGCCGGTCAACTGGCAATTGCCAACCAAGGCAGAGCTGCTGGCGCGCTATCGCAAACACCCTGAATAGCCCGTCGGCGATTTCGAATGGGACGGATACACAAACGGGCGCCAATGGCGCCCGTTCTGCTGTCTGGCGGGGCTGTGGTTACTGCAGCAACGCCATGGCGGCTTCCATCTGGGCGTTGAGATCTTCCTCTTCGCTCATATCGATCTCCGGATCGAGACCCAGGCGGTCGAAGGCGGAGATGGTGCTCCAGTCCAGTTCGGTCCAGGGATGCTCGCTGCCGGCCACCCGCTGCAGGTTGGCCACCATGACCAGGTCGGCGTAGTCAGCGCTGGGAACCTGGCGCTGGAAGTTCTGGTATTCCTCGGGTACGGATTGCAGCTCCGTCGGGAAATCCCATTTCTTGAGGATCAGGCTGCCAATGCGGGGGTGAAGCTCCTCGATCACGTTGTCCAGCATCAGGCTGCTGATCTGCAGGTCCTGATCCTCGACATAGCGCAGGATCGGCAGCACGCCAATCAGGTGTACCAGGCCGGCGAGGGTCGCCTGGTCCGGCTTGAGGCGGGTGTAGTGCTGGGCCAGCACGTGGCAGATACCGGCAACTTCGGTGCTGCTCTGCCAGGTGGCGCGCAGGCGCTTGTCGATCATGTCGGAGGTGGCCTGGAACATCTGCTCCATTGCCAGGCCCATTGCCAGGTTGCTGGTGTAGGCCATGCCCAGACGGCTGACCGCCATGTTGAGGTTTTCGATGGCCCGCGCGCCCCGGAACAGCGGGCTGTTACAGACCCGGATCAGGCGGGCGGAGAGGGCGGTGTCGTTGCTGATCACCTTGACCAGGTCTGCAATCGAGGAGTCGTCCGACTCGGCGATCTCGCGAACCTGCAGAGCTGCCTCTGGCAGTGTTGGCAGGACCAGTTTGTCGTTTTCGATGGCGTCGACAAGATCGTTCTTGATGGTCTCGGCGATGGTTGACATGGGCTACAGGTTCCTTGGCAAAGAATCATCGGAGGGACGTGGCAGCGCCGACAGGCGAGTCTGCGGGGTCGATGTCACACCCCTGTGGGGCGTCGGTAAGACCCCCTAAGCTACCTTCATTTATAGCAAATTCTGAGTCGCTTGCCTGTCAACTTATGTATCTGACTCCCGCTCGGGTACCGCGTAGGGGAGTGGCATCACGGTAAGCTCCTGGCCATTCGTGGCCAGTTGCAGGGAACCCTGGGACGCATCGTGCCGCAGGACTGCCAGCAGCTCCGCGCTGCCATCGCTGAACCCAACCGCATTGACCACTTCGCCGACCGCCTTGTCACCGGCCAGGATCGGGGTGCCTGTGACGGGCGCAGCGCCGCCGGCCGAGGCCTTCAGGCGGAACAGGCTTTTCTTGAGCTGCCCCAGGAAATGCATGCGGGCAATCACTTCCTGGCCGGTGTAGCAGCCTTTTTTGAAGTGAATCCCGTTCAGATGTTGCCAGTTCAGCATCTGGGCGACGTACTGTTCCTGGCTGTCTGGCGTCAAGGCCGGGACTCCGGCGGCGATCTCCGAGGCCTGCCAGTTGGTGAGGGTGGTCAGGCGGTCATCGCTGAACGGGTGGGCCAGCTCTCCGGTGAGAGGACCCTGTTGCCAGAACTCAAAGCGCACCAGACCTTCGGCGGTATCCTCGGTCCGAATCAGATGATGGCCGTGGATCTGCACGGTGTCACCGACCGCTTGCAGGTTTGCCTCTGGCGCCAGCCACTGGGCCCATTCCGCGCCCAGCAGACCCAGGACGGTGATGTTCTCGGCTTCCACCATCTCGGTACCACGGTAAAGCATCAGGAAGCGCCCAAGGCGAGCCTTGATGACGTCGTCGGCGCAGTCCCGCTGGAGACTCAGAAGGATGTCATCGCCGTCACTGACCAAGCGGGACAGGGCATACGCGCGGCCCTTGTGGGTACTGGCAGCGGCTCGTGGTGAGTGCACTGCTGTGACGTCATCCAGACTCTGGCTGAGTTGGCCGTTGAGAAAGCTTCGGGCGTCTGGACCACTGACCCGCGCCACCAGGTGGTCGCTGACAACGGCAAATGCGGGGGTCGGCAGTGATTGGTCGGCCTGTGCCGGTGTCTTGTCGGTCATGTCGGTCTCCTTGCGAATGTACGTTGCCGGGCTGCCGGGGTGGTACCCGGGGCAGCGGCTACCCCAACCTGAGCCAGGTGCGCAGGTGACGGAAGGGCTCCTGGGGAACGTTGCGGCAATGAGGTCCAAGATCCAGGAGCAGCAGGGTCTTGCTGCCTGATCTGGAGGTGAGTGGTGTCAGTTTCAAGAGCGCCAGGCGAGCGCTGATACGGCTCTCTGGGCTGACGGTAACTGCCACTGGTGGCTGATTGCCATCTCCGGCCCACAGTTGCCCCTGGCGCAGGCTGAGGGTGTGCACAGCTTTGGGGCCAAGCAGCAGGCCCTGGCGGCGAAATGCCATCGCCGCACCTGCCAGAGTCAGGGGCAGCACTACCAGTAACACAGTGGTCTGGGTCAGCCCAAGTGCCAGGGCGCCAAGGGACAGCACCAGCCAGGGCAGGGCAGCCAGCGTACCGGCTGCCCGGGAAGGCATCAGAGTCAGTTCAGTCCGGCTGGACACGGTTCAGGATCATGTCGACGATCCGCTGCAGGTCCGGGTCTTCGGGGCGGCTGCGTTGCATGAACCACTCGAACATGTCGGTGTCTTCGCAATCCAGCAGCTTGCGGTAGCGGGCCTGGTCCTCGGCGGGGAGGTCCAGGTAGACCTCCTTGAGGAACGGCAGTAGCAGCACGTCCAGCTCCAGCATGCCACGGCGGCTGTGCCAGAAGAGGCGGTTGAATTCGGTTTTGTCAGACATCGGTGATCCTGTTCGGGTTCGGGGATGGCACGCTTCAGGGCGTGTCGGTCCGGTAGTTGGTGGGGACCAGCAGGGTATCCCGGACATCCGGAGACAGCCCGGGGTAGTCCAGGGTGTAGTGCAGGCCGCGGCTCTCGCGCCGTTGCAGGGCGGAGCAGATGATCAGGTCCGACACGGTCACCAGGTTACGCAGTTCCAGCAGATCGTTGGAGACCCGGTAGTTGGAGTAGAACTCGCTGATCTCACTGGCGAGCAGGTCCACCCGGTGCTTGGCCCGCTGTAGCCGTTTGGTGGTGCGGACAATGCCGACATAGTCCCACATGAAGTGACGCAGTTCATCCCAGTTGTGGGAGATCACCACGTCTTCGTCGGAATCCCGTACCTGGGATTCATCCCAGTCCGGCGCCGGCGGAGGTGGCGGGATATCGCTCTCGCGTCTGGCGATGTCGGCGGCTGCGGCACGGCCATACACCAGACACTCCAGCAGCGAGTTGCTGGCCATCCGGTTGGCGCCGTGGAGACCGGTAAAGGCGGCTTCGCCCACCACATAGAGTTGGCTGATATCTGCCCGGGCGCGATCGTCGGTCACCACGCCACCGCAGGTGTAGTGGGCCGCCGGTACCACCGGGATCGGGTCGCGGGTGATGTCGATGCCAAATCCGAGGCACTTCTCATGGATGGTCGGGAAGTGCTGGCGAATGAAGTCCGCGGGCTTGTGGCTGATATCCAGCAGCAGATGGTCGGCCCCCAGGCGCTTCATCTCGTGGTCGATGGCACGGGCGACGATGTCCCGCGGAGCCAGTTCCGCGCGTGGATCGAAACGTTCCATGAAGCGGTTGCCATCGGGCAGCAGCAGGTGACCTCCCTCGCCCCGTACCGCCTCGGTGATCAGGAACGATTTGGCGTGGGGATGGTACAGGCAGGTGGGGTGGAACTGGTTGAACTCCATGTTGGCCACCCGGCAGCCCGCGCGCCAGGCCATGGCGATGCCGTCGCCGGAGGCGCCGTCCGGATTGGTGGTGTAGCGGTAGGCCTTGCTGGCACCACCGGTGGCCAGCACCGTGAAGCGGGCCTGAAACAGCTCTACGTGGTTGTTGTCCAGATTCAGGATGTAGGCGCCGACACAGCGGTTGCCGGGCAGCGACAGCTTGCGGTTGGTGATCAGGTCCACCGCCACCCGGCGGGACATCAGGTCGATGTTGTCGCGGGCCTGGGCCTGCTCGGTCAGGGTGGTGGAAACGGCGTGGCCGGTGGCGTCGGCGGCATGAATGATCCGCCGGTGACTGTGTCCCCCCTCCCGGGTCAGGTGCAGTTCGGCGTTTTCATCGCGGGTAAAGTCGACACCGCTGTCCACCAGCCAGTCGATGCTTTCGCGGGCATTTTCCACGGTAAAGCGAACGGCATCCTCGTGGCAGAGGCCGGCACCGGCATTGAGGGTGTCGTTGATGTGGTGTTCGACCGAGTCCTCATCGTCGAGCGCGGCGGCAATGCCGCCCTGGGCCCACAGGGTGGCCCCGCTGCTGATATCGGCCTTGCTGATCACGGCAATCCGCAGGTGCCGGGGCAGGTTGAGGGCGACAGTGAGTCCGGCAGCGCCGCTGCCGATGATCAGAACATCGTATTCGTAAGACTGTGGCATCGGGTCGGGGTCACGGGCCATAATGAAGAGGTGTATTGAACTAAACTTTGCGCGTGCTGTCTATTTGGCCAGATGGGTGGCAGCCTTCTCCGTGAGGCTGTTGAAGCTCTTGATTGCTTTTCTGTTTCGCCGGATACGACATCAGTATGACGCTCTCGAACCGACAGATTTCAGGCCCTGTGGCCATCAACCGACGGACCCCCGGCAGCCCATCCATGACCCCGGATTCTGACCAGCACGGCGAGGAAACCTCCACCAGCCAGACGGATCTGCAACTGGTCCGCAAGGTGCGCAATGGCGACCGGTCGGCGTTTGATCTGCTGGTGATCAAGTACCAGTCGCGGGTTGCCTCCATCATCAGCCGCTACGTCTACGACAGCCAGGAAGTCATGGATCTGGCCCAGGAAACCTTCGTCAAGGCCTACCGGGCGATGGACCGGTTCCGTGGCGACAGTGCCTTTTATACCTGGCTCTACCGGATTGCGGTCAACACCGCCAAGAACTACCTCGAAGCCCGTGGGCGACGTCCCCAAGGCAGCGCCGATTCGTCCGAAGCCGAGAACTTCGATGATGGTGTGCGGCTGCGGGACAACGCGTCTCCCGAAGGCCTGTTGCAGCGCGAGCAGCTTCAGCAGGCATTGCGTCAGGCGATTTCCGGGTTGCCGGAGGAGTTGCGGTCCGCCTTCCTGCTGCGGGAATACGACGGGCTCAGCTATGAGGACATCGCCCGGATTCTGGAGTGCCCCATCGGTACCGTACGGTCGCGGATTTTCAGGGCCCGGGATGCGGTGGATCGACAACTTGGGCCCCTGCTGGAGGGGCGCTGAGGACATATGTATGAATCAAACGCCGATACGGCAAGTGGTAAGCGAGGTGCCATTCCATGGATGAACGTCTGAAGGAATCACTCTCAGCCATGCTGGACGACCAGGCCGATGAGCTGTCGGTCCGGCGTGTGCTTGCCTGCCCCGACCAGGACGAGGTGCGGGCGCAGTGGCAGCGGTGGCAGACCGTGCGTGACCTGCTCCATGACGGTCACGGGTCTGACGGTATCAACACTGACGCTATCGACATCAGTGCCCAGGTGCGGCAGGCCCTGCACGGACCGCAGGTTGATGAAACCGATGCTGCCACGAATGTGGCTGTTGCGGTGACCGGTGACCGGCGCAAGAACTGGCACTGGACGGCGGTAGCGATGGTGTTTGCCGGCTTGCTGGTGGGTTTTGGTATGGGCAGCAGTTGGGGGCCCTACAGCGCCGACGGCTATGTGCCGGTGGTCAGTGAACAGCCGCGTGGTGCGGGTGTCGGTGCCGGTGTTGCCGTGCCGGAGGTTGCCCTGCAGCGGCTGGATGATGCGCAGTGGGAGCAGCTGAGCCGCTACCTGCTGGAGCACGCCCAGCATAACAGCGTGGCCGCGGGCCGTGGCGCGGTGGGCTATGCCCGCCTGGCCAGTGTTTCCGCGCCGGCTTACTGAGATCCTTGTTGGTATGAGTAACTATGCAATCAGCTCTGTGTCCTGGGGCTTCCGCTGTCGGCGGTGGGCCCTGTGGCTGCTGGTGATGGTGACGCTGCCATCGCTGGCCTCGGCGTCGTCAGCGGCTGGTGACGACGCCGAAGCCTGGCTGTCACGGCTGGGGCCGGCGTTGAACATGACCACCTATCGGGGCGTGTTCGTGTATTCCCGGGGCGATCAGGTCAGCTCCATGCGCATTGCCCATCGTTACCGCGACGGTCAGGTGGAGGAGCGTCTGGTGCAGCAGGATGGCGCCAGTGGTGAAATTGTTCGCAAGGGCACGCAGGTGGTGTGCGTCTTGCCTGATCACGGTCGGGTCAAGCTGGATCAGGTGACCCCCTCCGGCCCGTTTGCCGATACCTTCGCCAGCCAGCGGGTCTTGACCCGGGACTGGTATCAGCCCCAGTTGCTTGGTGAGGACCGGGTGGCCGGCTACAGCGCCAAGGTGGTCGGCCTGAATGCCCGCGATGGCGACCGGTACAGCTACCGGTTGTGGCTGGAGAAAGACACCGGACTGCTGCTCAAGAGCCATGTCCGGGGGCAGGACGGCAGCGTACTGGAGAGCTTTCAGTTTACCGATCTGGAGATTACCGACTCACTACCAGACAGTGAGTTCGAGATACAACTGGATGGTCAGGAAATCCGCCAACGGGTACCGCCGGCGACAGCAGGCGAGGCACCGCCGCCCCGCATGGATGGCTGGTATCTGGGCTGGCGGCCGGATGGATTCCTGCCGGCTGCGGCGCCGGTATCCGGAGATGGGCAGGCGGTGGCATTCTCTGATGGCCTGGCGGCGTTTTCGGTGTTCGTTGAGCCCGCCGGACGTCTGGATATGCCCACCGGGGCGTCTCGCATCGGTGCGACAACCGCCTACATGCGCCCGTTGGAAGCCGGTGAGCAAGCCTTTCTGGTGACGGTCATTGGCGAGATTCCGCCGCAGACCGCGATGAAGGTCGCGGAATCCGTCGCGGTGCAGGACGCCGGAGCCTTTGGAGCCGCGGCGCCATGATCACCGAGTCTGGCCAGGTGGTGGCTGAGCGGGGTGATCAGGTGTGGGTGCAGACCATTCGCCAGAGTGCCTGTCAAAGCTGTCGGGCCCGTCAGGGGTGTGGCCAGAAACTGCTGGCGGAAGTCAGCGGTGGTCGTGCCAATCAGGTGGCGGTGGATAACCACCTGGGCGCCCGGGTGGGAGACCGGGTGACTCTGGGGATTC
Source organism: Marinobacter sp. CA1 (assembly GCF_020546665.1). NCBI lineage: Bacteria > Pseudomonadati > Pseudomonadota > Gammaproteobacteria > Pseudomonadales > Marinobacteraceae > Marinobacter > Marinobacter sp. CA1. The sequence continues at coordinate 3,489,254 of NZ_CP071785.1, read as the reverse complement.
CTGAAGCGGCGTTGCTGCAGGCATCGTTGCTGGTCTACGGCCTGCCCCTGGTGCTGTTTGTGGCAGGCACCCTGTGCGGTGACTGGTTGCTACCCAACGTGGACGGTGCGGCGGTGGTTTCCGGTCTGGCCGGCCTGGGCGTGGGCTTTGTGCTCGCCCGGCGGCGGGGGCGGCGGTTGTCTGCTCAGGCCTGTCCGCGGCTGCTCCGCATCGACGCGGGCCACGATCAGGTTCTGACGATAAATCCTACTGATCCGTAAGTTGAAAATTGCCGCTCCGGACACAGAATAGGTAAGCAGAACAAATCACTGGGGAGTTCGAGATGTCAAGATCTTGGTTTGAATCTGTGGTTTCCTGCCGACACCCTCACGCAGTTTTTGCGCTGCTGCTGTTTTCCCTGGCATCGCTGTTGGCGATGCCTGCCGCCGCCGCCCGAGGGCTGCCGGATTTTACCGACCTGGTTGAGGACAACGCCGATGCCGTGGTGAACATCAGTACCACCCAGGCACCTTCCGCCCAGGGGCGTCGCCTCCCCTTCAATCAACGCCAGTTTGAGCAGTTACCGGAGTTCTTCCAGGACTTTTTCGGTGGTCATGGCGCGCCCTTCGGTCGCGGGCCGGGACAGTCAGCGCCCCGGCAGTCCATGGGCTCTGGCTTTATCGTCTCGTCGGACGGTTATGTGCTGACCAATAACCATGTGGTGGAAGGTGCGGACGAGATAGTGGTGCGCCTGAGCGATCGTCGGGAACTCAATGCCACCCTGGTGGGTACCGATCCACGTTCGGACCTGGCGGTGCTCAAGATCAATGACGGTGACGATCTGCCGGTGGTGCAGATCGGTCGCTCCAGCGATCTGAAGACCGGCGAATGGGTGCTTGCCATCGGCTCCCCGTTTGGCTTTGACTACACCGCAACCGCGGGCATTGTCAGCGCCCTGGGGCGTTCGCTGCCGTCAGAGAACTACGTGCCGTTCATTCAGACCGATGTGGCCATCAATCCGGGCAATTCCGGCGGGCCGCTGTTCAACCTGGACGGTGAAGTGGTGGGGATCAATTCCCAGATCTACACCCGCTCCGGCGGCTTTATGGGGGTGTCTTTCGCCATTCCCATCGACGACGCCATGAACGTGTTCCGTCAGCTGCGTGACAGCGGCTCCGTGTCCCGCGGCTGGTTGGGCGTGCTGATTCAGGAGGTCAACCGGGATCTGGCGGAGTCGTTCGGTCTGAGCCGGCCACGCGGTGCCCTGGTGGCGGAGGTGATGCCTGGCTCACCGGCGGAGCGTGCAGGACTTCGGGCCGGTGACATCGTGCTTGCCTACGAGGATGACGAGATCAGTCTGTCCTCCGACCTGCCGCCAATGGTTGGACGTACCCCGGTGGGCGAGTCCGCGACACTGGACGTGCTGCGCGGCGGTGACCGGATTGAGCTGGAGGTCACCATCGGCCAGTTGCCCGATGAGGGGGGCAGCAGCACCGGAGCGCCGGCCCAGGGATCGTCCACCGCGCCGCTGGGGCTGGTGATTGAGTCACTGCCGGAGAAACTCCGCAACGACCTCGGCATTGATGGTGGTGTGGTGGTCACCGACGTTGGCCGTGGTGCGGCGCTGGATGCCGGCATCCGGCCGAGGGATGTCATCACTGAGATCAATCGTCAGCCGGTGACCTCCGTCAGTGAGTTCCGCTCTGCCATCAGCGATCTGCCCCAGGGCAAGGCGGTGTCGGTCCGGGTCATTCGCCAGGGTCGAGCTATCTACCTGGTGATGAAACCCTAATCCGGCGTATGAGAACCAGTCCCCGCTGGCTGTCGTCAAAGGCGACGGCCGGCGGGTGTTTTTGTTATAGTTGCAGGCGCTAAGGAGCCTGTGCCCGCCTGGATTGGTCGGCTCCCCCTCTGCCCATCGGCCACCGACCTTTAAAGCTCGTCGCGTTGCGCCCTATCGCCAAGGACCGGGACCACCGCCATGATGAATTCCAAGGATTTTTCCCTCGGTGACCTGTTGCGGGTTCGTCATGCCTGGATTGCCTGGTGTCTGTTGACCATCTGCCTGCTGGCCACTGCGGTGTTGTGGCATGTGTCGGTGCGGCTGGTTGAGGATCGCACCGAGGCCCGTTTCCGTACCCAGTCGTTGCAGCTGAAAACAGCCATTGAAGAGCGTCTGCTGAACTACGAGCAGGTGCTGGCAGGTTCTGCCGGGTTGTTTGCGGTATCGCCTGAGCTCAATCGCCTGGACTGGCACACCTACATTGAAAGTGTCGACATTGAGCGTTACTACCCGGGGATTCAGGGCATTGGCTATGCGGAGCGGGTCAAGGCCTGGAATCTTGACCAGCATCTGGCGTGGGCGCGGGGGCAGGGCATGCCGGATTACACCATCCAGCCCATCGGTGAGCGCAATGAATATCACCCGATCGTGTTCATGGAGCCGGCCAGCCACCAGAACCGGCGGGCCAATGGCTATGATTCCTTTACCGATCCGGTGCACCGGCGGGCGATGGCGCAGGCTCGGGATCGGGGCCAGCCGATGATTACCGGCAAGCTGGTCCTGGTGCAGGAGGAAGTGGCCGAAGACCAGGCCGGTTTCCTGATGTATTACCCGATCTACCAGGGTGGACGCACGCCGGATAACGCAACCGAGCGTCAGGCCCTGCTCAAGGGTTTTGTATTCAGTGCGTTTCGGATGAATACCCTGATTGACGGCATTGTCGGGTTGATTTCACCGTTTCTCGACGTGCGCATCTACGATGCTGAGGCGGCCAGCCGTGACGACCTGATGTACGGTTCCAATCTGGGGTCGCTGGACAACGAGTTCAGCTTTGAGAAGACCCAGCGCATTGTCCATGGCGGTCGAACCTGGTTGCTGCAAACCCGCTCCACTCCGGCTTTTGACTACCTGGCCTCGGACCCTCGTCCCCCCATCGTGCTGCTGGCTGGGGTCGTGATCAGTTTGCTGTTGTTTGCTTTCGCTCTCGTGCTGATCCGCTCGAGGTTGCTGGCGCAGATCAGTGCCGGGCAGTATCGCGCCATCACCGAGGGCGCGGCCAATGTGACTCTGGTGCTGACTGAGGATGGCCGTGCCCGATACGTCAGCCCGTCCAGTAAGGACATTCTGGGCTTCGACGCGGAACAGGTTCAGGCCATGGAACTGTCGGCGCTGGTGCACGGGGAGGATTGGCCCCGGCTGGAAGCCGGCTTCCGCGAGGCCCGGTCCAGTTCGGGACAGTCTCTGCCGATGGTGCGGGCACGGGTTCGGGATGCCGGTGGCGAGTGGCGGGTGATGGAAGGGACCTACACGTCGATGCTGGCGGTGCCCGGCGTAGACGGGGTGGTGTTGAGCCTGCGGGATCTGACGCAGCTGAAAGCGGCCCAGTCGGAACTGCATCGACTGGCGTTCTACGACCCCCTGACCGGTCTGGCCAATCGCCAGCTGTTCCGGGATCGCCTCAACCATGTGGTGCGCAGCAGCCGGCGTACCGAAGAGCCGGCGGCGCTGATGCTGCTGGATCTGGATGGTTTCAAGCGGATAAATGACACCCTGGGCCACGATGCCGGTGACGAACTGCTGAAACAGGTGGCACGCTGGCTGACCGGCTGCGTGCGGGAGGAGGACTCCGTGGCCCGGTTGGGCGGCGACGAGTTTGTGGTGCTGTTGTCACGGATCAGTGGCCCGGAGGCCGTTGCCAAGGTGGCGGAGACGGTGCTCCGGCGGCTGTGCCAGCGCATCCGTCTCAATGAGCACGAGGTTGGTGTAACCGCCAGCGTCGGGGTCACCATGATTCCGTTCGACAGTGAAGACCCGAGTGCGTTGATGAAATACGCCGATCTGGCGATGTACCGGGCCAAGGAATGCGGTCGCAATAACTTTCAGTTCTTTACGCCGGCGATGAACATCAAGGCGGCTCGGCGCTTGTTGCAGCAGGAAGAACTGGCCACGGCGCTGGAGGCTGATCGGTTCGTCCTGCACTACCAGCCCAAGGTGGATCTGGCGACAGAGAAAGTGCTCGGCGTAGAGGCGTTTTTGCGGTGGCAGCATCCGGAGAAGGGGCTGGTGTCCGCGCAGCAGTTTATTCACCTGGCAGAAGAAACCGGAATGATCGTGCGCCTCGGTGAGGTCGCACTGCGCCAGGCCTGCATCCAGATTCAGGCGTTGGAGCGGGCCGGGTTTGAAGACCTCAAGGTGGCGGTCAACCTGTCAGCGCGCCAGGTCACCGACAGCGGTTTTCTGGACATGTTCCGTCAGGTAATCACCGAGACCGGTGTGTTTCCGGAACGGCTGGAGCTGGAGCTGCCGGCGGAACTGTTGAATGAGGACCCGCGGCGGCTTCAGGAATTGCTGGGGGCGTTGCACGATCTCGGGGTGTGCTTGATCCTGGACGACTTTGGCACCGGGGCCTGCTCGCTGGCGGCGTTGCAACAGTTGCCGCTGGATGTGGTCAAGATCGACGACCGCTTTATCCGCGATATCCCCTACAACGTCAGTGCCACCGACGTTGCCTCGGCAGTCATCGCGCTTGCCCGCAAGCTGCATTTGACGGTGGTGGCAGAAGGGGTGGAGACACCGCAGCAACTGAGTTTCCTCAAGTCTGCCGGATGCACCCAGTGCCAGGGTAACCTGTTCAGCCATCCGCTGGATGAGGATGCACTGATCGGCTTCCTGGTACGGCAGTATGAGCGGCCACTGATGTCCTGATCATGGCAATGGCGGGCGGTAACCGGTAGAATCAGCGCGTTGCTGAGCCCGCAGGGCATCCGCCGCCCTACACATCCCGGCGGCACGGTCAGGCGTCTGTCTGGCCATGCGGGCTCGTCTGTATCGTCCTACACGAGTACCCATTGTCTGTGACTGATCTTAGCCGAATCCGTAACTTTTCCATCATTGCCCATATTGATCACGGCAAATCCACGCTGGCAGACCGCTTTATTCAGATCTGCGGTGGTCTGACCGAGCGGGAAATGGCCGCCCAGGTGCTCGATTCGATGGATCTTGAGCGTGAGCGCGGCATTACGATCAAGGCCCAGAGTGTCACGCTGAACTACAAGGCCCGTGACGGAATCGAGTACAAGCTGAACTTCATCGATACTCCTGGGCATGTGGACTTCTCCTACGAGGTGTCCCGTTCCCTGTATGCCTGTGAAGGGGCGCTGCTGGTGGTGGATGCGGGGCAGGGGGTTGAGGCCCAGTCCGTGGCGAACTGTTACACCGCCATTGAGCAGGGGCTGGAAGTTGTCCCGGTGCTCAACAAGATGGACCTGCCCCAGGCTGAGCCTGAGCGGGTGGCTCAGGAAATTGAGGACATCATCGGTATAGAAGCGGCCGATGCGGTGCGTTGTTCCGCCAAGAGCGGCCTCGGCGTTGAAGACGTACTGGAAGACCTCATCAAGCGTATTCCGCCCCCGGCCGGAGAGATTGACGCCCCCCTGAAAGCGTTGATCATCGACTCCTGGTTTGACAATTACCTGGGCGTGGTGTCGCTGGTTCGCGTCACTCAGGGCAGACTCCGCAAGGGCGACAAGATTGTGATCAAGTCCACTGGCCGCGCCTGGAACGCTGACCGGGTTGGTATCTTCAACCCCAAACTGACCGATACCGGCGAACTGAGCACCGGCGACGTCGGTTTTGTGGTGGCTGGCATCAAAGATATTCATGGTGCGCCGGTGGGGGACACCATCGTGCATCAGAAAGGCGCGGAAGAGGCGACGCCGCTGCCGGGCTTCCAGAAGGTCAAGCCCCAGGTTTATGCGGGTCTGTTCCCGATCAGTTCCGATGATTACGACGATTTTCGTGACGCGCTGGAAAAGCTGACGCTGAACGACGCCTCGCTGTTCTTCGAGCCGGAGAGCTCGGATGCCCTGGGCTTCGGTTTCAGGTGTGGCTTCCTGGGCATGCTGCACATGGAGATTATCCAGGAGCGGCTGGAGCGGGAGTATAACCTCGAGCTGATCACCACAGCGCCCACGGTAATCTATGAAGTGGTCACCACCCAGGGTGAGACCGTGTCGGTGGATAACCCGTCACGGTTGCCGGATATTGGCTCCATCGAAGAGATGCGGGAGCCGATTGTTGAAGCCAACATCCTGGTTCCCCAGGAGCATCTGGGCAACGTCATCGCGCTGTGTGAGGAAAAGCGCGGTGTGCAGAAGAATATGCACTTCCTGGCGACCCAGGTACAGCTCACCTATGAGCTGCCCATGGCGGAAGTGGTGCTGGACTTCTTTGACCGCATCAAGTCGGCGAGCCGAGGTTTCGCCTCTCTGGATTACCAGTTTGTGCGGTTTGATCCGGCCAACCTGGTACGGTTGGATGTGCTGATCAACGGCGACCGCGTGGATGCGCTGGCGCTGATCGTGCACCGCGAGCAGGCTCATTACCGCGGTCGCGCGCTGGTGGAAAAGATGAAAGAGCTGATTCCGCGGCAGATGTTCGACATCGCGATCCAGGCTGCGATTGGCAACCAGATTGTCTCCCGGGTCACCGTGAAGGCGCTGCGCAAGAACGTCACCGCCAAGTGTTACGGCGGCGATGTCAGCCGTAAGAAAAAGCTGCTGCAGAAGCAGAAAGAAGGTAAAAAACGCATGAAACAGTTGGGTAATGTGGAAGTACCCCAGGAAGCGTTCCTTGCCGTACTGAAAGTAGACAACTAGGGACATCCCTGATGGATATCAATTTCCCGCTGATTCTTGTGGTGCTGACCTTTGCCACCGGGCTGGTCTGGTTGGCGGACGTGGTGTTTTTCAAACCGCGACGGCTGGCCAGTCATGGCGCGGCATCGGCGGCCAACGCCGATAGCGCGGCCCTGGATGACGACGGCGAGGAAAGCCGGGAGCCCTATCTGGTGGACCTGAGCCGCTCCTTCTTCCCGGTGCTGGCCATCGTCCTGGTCCTGCGTTCTTTTCTGGTCGAGCCTTTCACCATTCCCTCCGGCTCCATGCTGCCCACCCTGGAAGTCGATGACTTCATCCTGGTCAACAAGTTCGCCTACGGGCTGCGCCTGCCTGTCATCGGGACCAAGATCGTTGACATCGGTGACCCCCAGCGAGGGGATGTCATGGTGTTCAAGGTGCCGGAGGATGGCGAGACCAACTATATTAAGAGAGTGATCGGAGTGCCGGGTGATCGCATCCGCTACCGTAACAAGACCCTCTACATCAATGGTGAGGAGGTTGAGAGCCAGTTTGTCGCCAAGCTGCCGCCGGTGGAGTTGCGGCGGGAACGGTTGGGGGATGTGGAGCATGACATCTTCCTGACCCTGGGCCGACAGAGTGGCGCCGGTGAGGGTGAGTGGGTGGTGCCGGAAGGCCATTATTTCATGATGGGTGACAACCGGGACAACAGTAACGACAGCCGGTTCTGGGGCACCGTCCCCGATGAACTGGTGGTTGGCAAAGCTTTTGCCATCTGGATGCACTGGAAGTCGCTGACCAGTCTGCCCACCTTTGACCGGGTGGGAGCGATAGATTGACTGCGCCAAGGGATGAACAACTGATATGACAGGTATGCAAGCGATGATGAAGTGTGGCCAGAAGGCGCTGGAGCTCCAGCGTGGTGCCTCGACGTTGACCATGTTGACCATGGTGCTGTTCTTTGGCGGGTTGTTGACTTTGGCGCTCAAGCTGGGGCCGATCTATCTGGATGACATCACCATCCAGGAGGCCATTGAGAGTCTTGATGGCACGGACGGGCTGTCTGATATGTCTCCTGTTGCGGTGCGATCCCTGATTGATAAACGTCTTCTGGTGAATAACGTTCGAGATTTTGATTCTGACAATATCAACATCGAGAAGGACGGCGAGGTGGTCATGATTACGGTGGCGTATGAGATGCGCACATCAATCATCAGCGACATCGACGCCGTCGTCAGCTTTAACCATGAGTATGAGATGAGGGGCCAGTGAGTTCCCAACCCGATCTAGACAGGCTGCAACGCCGCCTTGGTTACCAGTTCAAGCAGCCTGAGTACCTGCTGCTGGCTCTGACCCACCGGAGCTACGGTAACCAGAACAACGAACGCCTGGAATTCCTTGGCGACTCCATCGTGAACATGGTGATCGCGGAGCACCTGTTCCTGAACTTCGAAAAAGCCCGTGAGGGCCAGCTCAGTCGCTTGCGGGCCCGTATGGTCAAGGGCGTCACCCTGGCCGAGATTGGCCGCGAGTTTGATCTTGGCCGGTATCTGCGTCTGGGGTCCGGTGAGCTCAAAAGTGGTGGTTTTCGACGGGACTCGATCCTGGCGGATACGGTGGAGTCCATCATTGGCGCCATCTACCTCGACAGCGATTTCGATACCTGCCGGGAGCAGGTGCTGATCTGGTTTCGGCAGCGGTTGGAAAACCTCAACCTGCAGGACACCCAGAAAGATCCCAAGACCCGACTGCAGGAATTCCTGCAGTCGCGGCAATACCCCTTGCCCCAGTACGAGGTGATTTCGGTGGATGGCGAAGCCCACGCCCAGACCTTTCATGTCTCCTGTGCGTTGCCGTCGCTGGACCGCAAAACCACGGGTGTCGGCAGCAGTCGCCGACTGGCGGAACAGCAGGCTGCCCGCAGTGCACTCAAGGCGCTGGGCGTGGAGAGTGAGGAATGATGATGGACCCCACCCGCCCTGAAAATCCGGACAGCCGCTGTGGCTTTGTCGCCATCGTGGGCCGCCCCAATGTGGGCAAGTCGACCCTGCTCAACCACATTCTCGGCCAGAAGCTCAGCATTACCTCGCGTAAGCCCCAGACGACCCGTCACCAGGTGCTGGGGATCAAAACCGAGGGCCCGGTGCAGGCGATCTATGTGGATACTCCGGGCATGCACGAAGATGAGCCGCGCGCCATCAACAAATACATGAACAAGGCCGCCAGTTCGGCGTTGATTGATGTCGATGTGGTGGTATTCGTGGTTGATCAGGCACACTGGACCAGTGCCGACCAGATGGTCCTGGACAAGCTGGAGCGGCTGACCTGCCCGGTGATTCTTGTGGTGAACAAGGTCGACAAGACCGAGCGTCGCGAAACCCTGCTGCCGCATCTGGAGATGCTGGCTGCGAAGCGGGAGTTCGCAGAAATCATTCCCCTGTCGGCGCTCCGGGGCCAGAACCTGGCGCCATTGGAAGAGGCCGTCGGCCGGTTCCTGCCAGAGAGTGTCCACTTTTACCCGGACGACCAGATCACTGACCGCAGCCAACGCTTCCTGGCCTCTGAAATGGTGCGGGAGAAGATCACCCGTCAGCTGGGCGCCGAATTGCCCTATTCCGCTGCCGTCGAAATCGAGGAATTCCGTCAGGATGGCAAGACTTTGCACATCTCTGCCCTGATTCTGGTGGAACGGCAGGGCCAGAAGAAGATCGTGATCGGCGACAAGGGTGAGCGGTTGCGCCAGATTGGCAAGGAGGCTCGCCAGGATATGGAGCGGCTGTTCGATTCCAAGGTGATGCTGCGCCTGTGGGTCAAGGTCAAGCGGGGCTGGTCGGACAGCGACCGGGCTCTGAAGAGCCTGGGAATGAACGACCTCTGAGGCAGCCATGGCCGCTCCCGTACAAGGCGAGCCAGGCTATGTGCTGCATCGCCGACCCTACCGAGAAACCAGTCTGCTGGTCGATGTGCTCACCCTCAACCATGGCCGTTTGGGCCTGGTTGCCCGGGGCGCCAACAGCGCCCGCAGTCCGCTCAAGGCCCAGTTGCAGCCCTTTCTGCCTCTGTTGCTGGACTGGCAGGGCCGCAGCGATCTGAAGACCCTGGTGCAACTGGAGGTCCGTGATGGCCCCGCGCCGAAAGGAACCGTTGCACTCTACAGTGGACTGTACCTCAACGAACTGCTGCAACGTCTGGTGCCGGAAGGCGATCCACTCCCCGAACTGTTTGCCTGCTACATCGACAGCCTGCATGCGCTGGCCGATACCACCGATGTGGAGCCGGTACTGCGACGTTTTGAGATAGCATTTGCCCAGGCCCTGGGCTACGGCTTTGACTGGGGCTGGGTGACCGATCTGGGGCGGGAAGTCGAGCCCCGGGGACACTATTGCTATGATCCTGGCCAGGGTATCCTGGCTCACCCAACCCCGGAGACCCGGTTGCAGTCTCTTGCCGGTGATACCCTGTTGGGGCTGGCCGCCGGTGACTATGGGTCTGCAGATACGCGCCGATTGGCCAAGCGGGTCATGCGCGTTCTGGTCGATCATCTGTTGCAGGGACGGCCCCTGCATAGCCGGTCCCTGTTCCACAAAGGCTGAGGAGAGCCCGATGAGTTCGAATCCGTTACCCAAGAGAGTGCTGCTGGGGGTCAATGTTGACCATGTGGCGACCCTGCGTCAGGCCCGTGGCACCCGTTATCCGGACCCGGTCCAGGCCGCGCTGCTGGCTGAGGAGGCGGGGGCCGATGGTATTACCATCCATCCGCGGGAAGACCGTCGCCACATTCAGGATCGGGACGTACTGTTGTTGCGGGAAACGCTCAACAGCAAGATGAACCTGGAAATGGCCGTCACGGACGCCATGCTGGCCTTTGCCGAACAGGTGCGCCCTCACTGTGTCTGCCTGGTACCAGAGAAGCGTGAGGAGTTGACCACTGAGGGTGGGCTCGATGTGGTCGGGCAGGAGGCTCGGGTTGCCAAAGCCTGTGAGCGGCTGGCGGCCATTGGCGCCGAAGTGTCGCTGTTTATCGACCCCGATCCGGAGCAGATTGACGCCGCTGTGCGCTGTGGCGCGCCGGTGATCGAGCTGCACACCGGGGAGTACGCGGAAGCTGAAACGCCCGAGGCGGTGGCCGCAACCTTGGGGGTGTTGCAGGCTGCGGTTGCCCACGCCCGCCAGCGGGGGTTGATCGTCAATGCCGGCCACGGTCTCCATTACCACAATACCGAAGCGGTAGCGGCGATTGACGGCATCAACGAGCTCAACATTGGTCACAGCATCATCGCCCGCGCGGTGTTCACCGGTCTCAAGAACGCGGTCAAGGAAATGCGGGCGATTCTGGATCGCGCTCGTCAGCTCTAGGCCGCCTCAGAGGATCTCAGGGCCGCTCTGAAAGCTGCAATTTCGGCGCTGCGGTGGTATCAGGTTTCCGGGTGGGCGGTTGCTTCGGTGTCGAAGGCCCGGAACTGGGACTGCCAGTCGGTCTGATCACTCCAGATTTCCAGCCGCTCCATCGCCGCCAGCATCTGTTCGGTCAGTGATTCCAGCTCCGGGGATTGTCGTTTCAGGCCGGTTTCCAGCTGTTCCGCCATCGCCCGCAGTTCCGGCACGCCACAGTAGCGGGCGGCGCCATGGAGCTTGTGGACACATTCCAGCAGTTCGTCCAGCTGCTGCTGTTGCCACAGCTCACGGATGCGCTGACGATCCCCCTGGAGCTGCTCCAGCAGCATGCTGAACAGCTCCTCCGCAAGGTCTGTCTTGCCAGCCGCCAGCTGAATACTTTCCTCGACACTGACGCAGTCCTGCTGTTTCTTGCGGGTTGAGGGGCGAATGCCCCGTCGTGTATCCCTGACTTCCGCTACGTTCTGGTGATCTGGAAGGTTTTGGCTCTGGAAACCGGTGTAATCGCGGATTGTTTCCATCAGTTGGCGGCTGCTGATGGGCTTGGCGATGTAGCCATCAAACCCCTGAGCCACCAGGCGGGCCTGCTCGTCCGCCAGGGCATGGGCGGTGAGGGCAATGATGGGCAGTCGTTTGCCTTTGCTGTCCAGGGATCGCAGCCGTTCGGTGGTTTCAACGCCATCCATTCCAGGCATCTGCAGGTCCATGAATACCAGATCGAAACGGCCTTGGCGTGCCTTGCTCAGCGCCTCAAAGCCACTGGCTGCGCCTTCGGCTTCAATGTTCTGGTCCCGCAGCAGCGTCAACACCAGCTTCAGGTTGGCTTCATTGTCGTCCACCGCCAGTACCCGTGGCGTGTTGTCGTGCTCAAGCAGTACCGGCCCGCTCTTGACGGCTGGCTTCGCCTTGGTGTTCTCGATGCCGTGGATCAGCAGGAGCAGCTCATCATAAAGGGTATCGCGGCAGACCGGCTTGGTCAGGTGACCGCTGGCCAGTTTGGACAACGGGTCGTCCTGGGTTTCCAGGGTTGGGGTCAGTAACAGGGTGCGGCAATCCCGTTCCAGCTCCAGATCCCGGATCAGACTGCAGTATTGACTGGAATGCAGCAGGTGGCGGGTAATACCCACCATGGCGAGAGCATAACCAGCCTGTTTCTGCTGCGCCTCGGCGATTTTCTCCCGCAACTCCGTCGGAGAACCGGCGCGGTCCACCTCCAGCCCCCAGTCCCGCAACAGGTGTTCCACCGCCAGGCCAGAGGTTTTCTGGTGCTCCAGATAAATCAGTCGTTCGCCTCCCAGAGCATCCCGGGGAGGGGCGGAGCCGACGGTGGCGGAGAGGTCGGTGGAGAGGGTGAACCAGAAAGTGGAGCCTTTGCCCAGTTCGCTTTCAAGGCCGATGTTGCCGCCCATCTCCTCCACCAGCCGCTTGGAGATTGCCAGCCCCAGACCGGTGCCGCCGTACTGCCGGGCGGTAGAGGCGTCGGCCTGATTGAAGGCGTTGAACAAGGATTGCTGTTGCGCCCGGGACAGACCAACCCCGGAATCGCTGATGCTCAATCGTAAGGTGACCCGGTGATTTTCCGGGTCTTCGTCTTCCAGGCTGGCCCGCAGCACCACTTCGCCGGTCTGGGTGAACTTAATGGCGTTGTTCACCAGATTGGTGATCACCTGTTTCACCCGCAAAGGGTCTCCCATCAGGTTGTCCGGCACGTCGGCATAAACCAGCGGCACCAGGTCCAGGTTCTTGCCGTGGGCGGCCGGCGCCAGCATCACCATCACCTCTTCCACGATATCCCGGAGCTGGAACGGCACCCGGTCCAGGATCAGCTTGCCTGCTTCGATCTTGGAGAAGTCGAGGATGTCATTGATGATGGTGAGCAGAATCTCGGACGACTTGCGAATGGTGTTGAGGTGGTCCCGCTGCTGCTTGGGCATGGGGCCCTTGAGCAGCAGTTCGGTGAAGCCGATGATGCCGTTCAGCGGGGTACGGATTTCGTGGGACATGTTGGCCAGGAATTCCGACTTGATACGGCTCGCTTCCAGCGCCTCCTTGCGGGCCAGGTCCAGTTCAATGTTCTGGATCTCGATGGTTTCCAGGGTTTCCCGCAGATCTTCGGTGGCCTGGTCGATGTTCTGCTGCATCTCCGCCTGGGCCTTGCTGAGTTCGGCGGCCATGGCATTCAGGCCCGATTCCAGCTGCTCGAATTCCGGTCCCGCTTCGGTGTAGACCCGGGTATCGAGCTTGCCCTCCTTGAGGCGGGCCACGGCTTCGTTGAGCTCAAAGATCGGGTGGGTAAAGGCGCGACTCAGACGCACCGCAATCAGCAGGCTGGCCGCCACTCCGGCAAGCACCAGCAGCAGCGAGATCAGCAGGGCCTTGTAGGTTTCCTTCTCGGTACGGATGTGGGACATCTCGACCGCCACCCAGCCAATGGGGTCGCTGCTGCGGGGATTGCCGGGAATCGGTTCCAGCTCCAGCATGTTCTCGATCATCAGGTCCTGGAGGAACACCGGAGTGATGAACAGTGTGCTGTTGCGGCGCTGGTGGCGCAGTGCGTTGGACTGGGTCAGGGCGGAGCTGTCGATCGGTTCGCGGTAGCCCGGGCCGGTGTGAAGCAGACGCTGACGACTGGCGTCGTAGAAGGTAATGGAGCGTACGTCCTGCTCTTCCAGTAGCGCGTTGGACAGGCTGCTCAGCAGGCTTCGGTTGGCGGTGAACATGCCGTACTCTGAGCCTGCGGCCAGCTGCCGGGAGAGGGAATCCCCCCGGTCCTGGAGCAGCTGTTCGATGTTCTTGACCCAGCTCAGGGAGAAAAACAGACCCAGCATCAGAGTGGTGAGAAGGGTGGGAACCAGCGTCACCACCAGTACTTTTTTGCGGATGCCCCAGCGACGCATGCCCTGATTCCGAAGTAATTGACCGTCCTGTCCCAAGGGTCCCTTTGCGCAAGTGACTCTTGCCCTGATGACTCCTGTAGAGCCACCCCTGTTCTGATCAAACAGAGGTTAGCCTAACGCGTTGAGCCAGGGTGTGATCCTCACCCGGTTATAGCCGTTCGTCATGGTAATAGCTACAACCTGTATTGGGCGCCGGAGGCCGGAACGCGTATGATGTCGAACCCAATGCGTGCCGGTGCTGCCGCGCCAAGTGCCAGACAGTGTAACACAGCCCGTCGGCCAGGCGGGGCACGCCCCAGGGTGACAGGAGAGACGTTGATCATGCATTTCCCCACCATTGAAGACTATGTCGGCCACACACCCCTGGTGCGGCTACAGCGGCTGCCTGGCGAGACCAGCAACGTGGTGCTGGCAAAACTGGAAGGCAACAATCCTGCCGGCTCGGTCAAGGATCGTCCCGCCCTGAGCATGATCCAGGAGGCCGAACGTCGTGGTGATATCCGGCCGGGTGACACCCTGATTGAGGCAACCAGTGGCAATACCGGCATAGCCCTGGCGATGGCCGCTGCCATCAAGGGGTACCGCATGGTGTTGATCATGCCGGCGAACATGAGCGAGGAGCGGCGGGCCTCCATGCGGGCCTATGGCGCGGAAATCATCACCGTCAGCCGGGAAGAGGGCATGGAAGGGGCCCGCGACCTGGCCCATCGCATGCAGCAGGAAGGTCAGGGACTGGTGCTGGACCAGTTTGGCAACCAGGACAACCCGCTGGCCCATTACCGCACCACCGGGCCGGAAATCTGGGAGCAGACGGCCGGTCGGGTCACGCACTTCATCAGCTCCATGGGGACCACGGGTACCATCATGGGTGTCTCCCGCTACCTCAAGGAACGTAACCCGGACGTGGAAATCGTTGGCCTTCAGCCGCGCGAAGGCGCCTCGATTCCCGGAATCCGCCGGTGGCCGGAAGCCTATTTGCCGTCTATCTTCGATGCCACTAGGGTGGATCAGGTGCTGGACATTGGTCAGCAGGAGGCCGAGGACACCATGCGGGCTCTCGCCCGCGAGGAAGGCATCTTCTGCGGTGTGTCCTCCGGCGGTGCCATTGCCGGGGCGCTTCAGCTGTCGGCCCAGGTTGAAAATGCGGTGATCGTGGCCATTATCTGTGACCGGGGTGATCGTTACCTGTCGACCGGGGTGTTCCCCGGAGCCTGATTTCCAGTCACCGGATTCATCCCTCTCCGTCGCCGCAGGCCGGTTGTTGCCGGCGCGGCCAGGGTGGAATCCACCGGCCTCCAGCCCGGTGGAGCCGCCGTCCATATTCAGTCAGAGTTAATGCAGTATGAGCAGAAGACGCAGGAAGGCCCTGCCCACCGAGCCACTTCGGTGTGATGTAGAGAAACTCAGTCACGATGGTCGTGGCATCGCCCACCTCGATGGCAAGATCCAGTTCGTCGACGGCGCGCTGCCGGGCGAGTCGGTGATGGCCAAGATGGTCAGCACCCGCAGCAAATTTGATGAACTCCGTACCGTGGAAGTATTAGAGGCTGTGGCCGATCGCGCCACGCCGCCTTGCGATTTCGCCGACCTTTGTGGTGGCTGCAGCCTGCAGCACATGAGCGGCGACGCCCAGATTGCCTTTAAGGAAGGCACGCTGCGGGAGCATTTTGCCCACTTTGGGGGCATCGAGCCGGAGCAGTGGATTGAACCCTTGCGTTCGGTGGACCGGGGCTATCGCCGCAAGGCGCGTCTTGGCGTCAAATACGTCCATAAGCGGGAGTCGGTGCTGGTCGGGTTCCGCGAAAAGCGCACCAGTTTCTTGGCGGACATCGACCACTGTGCGGTGCTCGACCCACGGATTGGTGAGCAGATCACTGGCCTGCGGACCTTGATCCACAGCCTCGATGCGTACCAGCGAATCGCCCAGGTGGAAGTGGCCTGCGGCGATGATGAAGCGGCCCTGGTATTCCGTAATCTTGATCCGTTGAATAACGAAGACCGTGCGCGGCTGATTGAGTTTGGCCAGGCCCAGGGCTTGCATATCTACCTCCAGCCCAAGGGACCGGACACGGTCCACCGGATCTGGCCGGAAGGCGGGGAAGAACGGCTGCATTACCGACTGGACGCGTTCGACCTGACGATGACCTTTCATCCGATGGACTTTACCCAGGTCAATGCGGGTATTAACCAGCAAATGGTAGAACGGGCAGTGGACTGGCTGGACATTCAGCCGGGTGAGCGGGTTCTGGACCTGTTCTGCGGGCTTGGCAACTTCACTCTGCCCATCGCCCGTCGGGCTGGTGAGGTCGTTGGGGTTGAAGGTGATGACGCCATGGTAGTTCGGGGGCGGGAAAATGCCGAACGCAATGGCATCGATAATGTCCGCTTCTACGGAGCCAACCTGCAAGGTGATTTCACCGCTGAGGCCTGGGCGGCGGAAGGGTTCGACAAGATTCTGATTGATCCCCCCCGCTCCGGGGCGGAGGAAGTGTGTGAGTACCTGACCGCCTTCGGCGCCAACCGCATTGTCTACGTCTCCTGCAACCCTGCAACGCTGGCGCGGGACGCCGGCGTGATGGTGCGCAATGGCTACCGACTGGTGCGGGCCGGGGTGATGGACATGTTCCCTCACACCACCCATGTGGAATCGATTGCCCTGTTCGAGCGTGACAGCAAGGGGTCACGGGGATAGGGGCAGACAGTCCGGCCAGGGATGGTCGGCACAAGGAACGGGGATAACAAAAACGGCATGGTAAAAGTTCGCGAAGACGTTGTAGTCAATCCCGATGGCCAGCTGGATCTCGACCGCTGGATTCATCACATTGAAGCCCAGACCCACCTGCAGGACGTTGAGCAGTTTCGCCGCGCCTGCCGTACGGCCGCGGAAATCGACCTGCAGGCGGTCCAGGATGATCGTCTCTGGGCGCCCGGTGCCAGCAGCTTCAAGACTGGTTGTGAGATGGCCCAGGTGCTGGTGGAACTGCATCTGGATCAGGCCAGCCTGGTGGCGGCCATCCTCTATCGGGCCGTCCGTGAGGAAAAGGTCGGGCTGGAGGCCATTCGCGCGGATTTCGGCGATGAGGTGGCCAACCTCATTGACGGTGTCCAGCAGATGGCGGCGATCTCCGCTATTCATCATCCGCTCAAGGGCAACGTGCTGGGGCAGAGTCAGGGCCAGCTGGACAATGTCCGCAAGATGCTGGTCACCATGATCGACGACGTCCGGGTGGCGCTGATCAAACTGGCGGAGCGGACCTGTGCCATTCGGGCGGTAAAGGATGCGCCGGCCGAGAAGCGCATGCGGGTGGCCCGTGAAGTGTTCGATATCTACGCCCCGCTGGCTCACCGTCTGGGCATCGGCCACATCAAGTGGGAGCTGGAGGACCTGTCGTTCCGTTACCTCCATGAGTCCGCCTACAAGAAGATTGCCAAGCTGCTGGATGAAAAACGCTTGGCCCGGGACAGTTACATCGGGCGGGTGTTGAAAACGCTGGAAGACGAACTGCAGGACGCCGGTATCGAGGGTGAACTCACCGGACGGGCCAAGCACATCTACAGCATCTGGCGGAAGATGCGCCGCAAGGGCATCGACTTTTCCCAGGTCTATGACGTTCGCGCCGTGCGCATACTGGTGCCGGAGGTGCGTGACTGCTACGCCGCCCTGGGCATCGTCCACAGCCTGTGGCGCCATATTCCCAACGAATTCGACGATTACATCGCCAATCCCAAGGAAAACGGCTACCAGTCCCTGCATACCGCGGTGGTGGGCCCCGAGGGCAAGGTGATGGAAGTGCAGATTCGCACCCACAAGATGCACGAAGAAGCGGAACTCGGGGTGTGTGCCCATTGGCTCTACAAGGGCATGGACCAGGGCAACAAATCCAGTGGCTATGACGCCAAGATCAACTGGCTGCGACAGGTGCTGGACTGGCAGGAGGATCTGGGCGATCTCTCCGGCCTGGCGGATCACCTCAAGACCGATGTGTCATCGGATCGGGTCTATGTCTTTACCCCTGAGGGGCATGTGGTGGATCTGCCTCAGGGCGCGACACCGGTGGATTTTGCCTACCGTGTCCACACCGAGGTGGGCCATGCCTGTCGTGGTGCGCGAGTGAATGGCCGCATTGTGCCGTTGACCTACCCGCTGAAGACCGGTGAGCAGGTGTTTATCCTCACCTCCAACAATCCGGCACCAAGCCGTGACTGGCTCAATCCCAGCCTGGGCTACATTCAGACATCCCGGGCCCGGGCCAAGGTTACCCACTGGTTCAAGCTGCAGGACCATGATCGCAACGTCGCTGACGGCCGGGCGATCCTGGAGGACGAATTCAAGCGTCTGTCGATCCACGAGCTCGATCTCTCTGAGCTGGCGGCCAAGGTCAACTACCATTCCGCCGAGGATATGTACGCCGCCGTGGGTGCCGGTGATCTGCGACCGACCCACGTTGCCAATGTGGCGCAACAGATGCTCGAACCCCGGGATCGTCAGCTCGATCTCAAATTGGTGCGGGATCGCAAGAAAACCTACGACACCGAGTCGGATATCCAGATCCAGGGTGTTGGCAAGCTCAAGACCCAGGTGGCCAAATGCTGCAAGCCGCTGCCGGGCGATCCCATTGGGGGGTACATTACCGTCGGTCGTGGGGTCACGGTGCACCGTCAGGACTGCATCACCTTCCTGAACCTGCGGGAACTGGAACCCAACCGCATCATTGAAGTGAGCTGGGGCGGTAAACAGGAATCGGTCTACCCGGTGGATATCGAAATCGAGGCCTACGACCGTGCTGGCCTGCTGCGCGACATTACCCAGGTGCTGACGGCTTCCCGCAGCAACGTGCTGGCCCTCAATACCATCACCAATCCGGACGACAATACTGCCACCATGACGGTGACGGTGGAAATCAGCAGCCTGGAGCAGTTGGCCCGGTTGCTGGCGCAGATCCGGAACCTGTCCAACATCGTGGATGTCAGGCGGAAGCGCAAATGAGTTACACCCTCGACGATCTCAAGTACCTGATGGCGCGGCTGCGCAAACCCGACACCGGCTGCCCCTGGGATCTCAAGCAGACCTTCGCCAGCATCGTCCCTCACACTCTGGAAGAGGCTTACGAAGTCGCTGACGCCATTGAGCGGGAAGACTGGCCGCACCTGGAGGATGAGCTGGGTGACCTGCTGTTCCAGGTGATTTTCTACAGCCAGCTGGGGGCCGAGCAAGGCCATTTCCAGTTTGACTCGGTGGTGGATCGTCTGGTGCAAAAGCTGGTGCGGCGTCATCCCCATGTGTTTCCGGATGGCGAGCTGAGCAGTGAAGTGGACCCGGACAATCGTCCGACCGACGATGAGATCAAGGCCAGCTGGGAGCGGATCAAGGCGGAAGAGCGAGCCCAGGCGTCGGAGCCGGATGCGGATTCACCGCCCGCCAGCCGTCTGGACGGCATTGCCCGTACCCTGCCGGCCATGGCCCGGGCAGACAAGCTGCAACGTCGGGCGTCCCGGCATGGCTTCGACTGGCCCACCATCGGGCCGGTGTTCGACAAGCTCCACGAGGAGATTGACGAACTCAAGGAAGCCTGGGAGGCGGCCCAGTCGGGCACAGGCGACGTTGACGCGGTGGAAGACGAGCTGGGCGACTTGCTGTTTGTCTGTGTGAACCTGGCACGTTTCCTGAAGGTAACCCCTGAGCAGGCCCTGAAGCGAACCAACCGCAAGTTCGAATGCCGGTTCCGGGCGATTGAGGAGCGGTTGGCGGAACAGGGGCGCGACATGGACGCGGAATCCCTGGAAGCACTGGATGCGCTGTGGCAGTCGGTCAAGGGCGTGGAAAAGCAGTCCCAGTGATCGGTGCCAGTGCGGGCGCCAGTGCCGGGCGATAGGTACAATCCGTTACCAATTTGGCGCGCCCCGTGTTGGGGCATCGTCTAAACTTTGGGGAAACGGATGCACCGTCCCGGCGGGGAAGGGTGTCTGTCATCCGGGCCAAGCACAGCAGGAGTTGCAGCACTATGAAGATCAAAGATCTGGTCAAATACTGGGATAAGCATGCACGGGGTCGGTTGACCCGGGATGGCTACTTCCTGGCACTGTCCGATCAGCACCATCAGCGGCTGGAAAAACTGGCCGCGCTGTATCCGATGAAATCCCCCCAGGACCTGTTGCGGGACCTGATCTCCGCGTCGCTGGATGAGCTGGAAACCAGTTTCCCCTACGTTCAGGGCAACAAGGTTGTGGCGATCGACGAGGATGGGTTTGAGATCTATGAGGATCAGGGCCTGACACCCCGCTTCATCAGTCTGAGCCAGAAGCATATCCAGTCGCTCAAGGCCCGGCAGCTGGACTCCGTGGCCTGATCCAGCCGGCCTGTGCCTGGGGCCGCTTGTGCCCCGTTCAGTTCAGCGATTTTCTTGCTCCGGCGGGCGTCCTGCCCGCCAGGCTGGCGTGACCGCTCGGTTCACGCCGTCTTACCTTCATTGCGCTTACTTGCTCTTGTCCGCCAGCTTGTCCTTCAACGGGCTCTGACGCACCAGGTCGTCAAGGGCGGCGGACACCATGTCATTGAGGATATCGGTTTCGCTGCGGTCCGGGTACAACTCGGCCAGGGCGGCAATGCGGGCCGCATCCTCCAGTGGCAGACGCAGGTTGTAGTCGTGATTGCGCTCCACCGGGTCCTTCTCGGATTCCCAGTGCTGGGGCAGTTCGGTTACTTTCATGGATAACTCCTTGCGGCACAGGCGTCGGGGAGCCCGAACCGGCTGGGTGACCACGGCCCGATCGCGTTGATCAAGTGTGTGGTGCATTCGGCGGTTGTTCTCAGGCTCCAAAGTCTTTATTAGTATCGATACAACCTTTGGCCTTAGTCAATTCAAAAGGATGCCGATGTGACAGAGCTACATCCCGACCTCAGAGACAACGTTCGCCTGCTCGGAGAATTGCTGGGAGACAGCATTCGCCGGCACCCCGGGGAACAGACCTTCCAGCTGATCGAGGAAATCCGTGCGGCCGCGAAAGCGGACCGTCGCCAGGAAAGTGGCTCCGGGCAGCGGCTGCTGCAGCTGTTGAGCAACCTGGAGGATGATCAGCTATTGCCGGTCACCCGTGCGTTCAACCAGTTCCTCAACCTGGCCAACCTGGCGGAACAGTACCACGGCATCCGTCGCAAACGCGGGCATCAGTCAGACCTGATGGTGGAATCGCTGGAGGAAGTGTTCCAGCGGCTGATGGACGGCGGTGTCAGTGCTGACGAGTTGCACCGCAAGGTGGCGGACCTGCGCATCGAGTTTGTGCTGACCGCACACCCGACGGAAGTCGCACGCCGTACCCTGATCCAGAAATACGACGAGATGTCCGAGTGCCTGGCGGGTCTGGACCATGACGACCTGCTGCCGGCGGAGCGTGAAGAGCTCACGGATCGGTTGCAACAACTGATCACCGAGGCCTGGCACACCGACGAGATCCGCCATGAACGGCCAACCGCGGTGGATGAGGCCAAGTGGGGCTTTGCCGTCATCGAGAACAGCCTGTGGCAGGCTTTGCCCAGGTTCCTCAGAGGTCTGGACCAGGCCCTGCAACAGGCAACCGGACTTGGCCTGCCGGTGGATGCGGCGCCGATCCGGATTGCGTCGTGGATGGGCGGCGACCGGGATGGCAACCCCAACGTCACCCATCAGGTCACCCAACAGGTGTTCCTGCTGGGACGCTGGATGGCCGCGGATCTTTACCTGCGGGACATCAAGGCGCTGCGGGCGGAGCTGTCGATGTGGCAGGCCAGTGACGAATTGCGGGCCAGCGTTGGCGACAGTCGCGAACCCTACCGGGAAGTGCTGGGACAGTTGCGCGAGCGGCTGGTAAAAACCCGGGACTGGGCGGAGGCCCGCATCAAGGGCGAGCCGGCGGACGCCAGTGACATCCTGTTCGAGAACCGTGACCTGACCGATCCGCTGGAACTGTGCTATCGCTCACTGGTGGATTCCGGCCTGGAAAGCATCGCCAAGGGGCCATTACTGGACACTCTGCGTCGTGCCCACTCGCTGGGGCTGCCGCTGGTGCGCCTGGATATCCGCCAGGAGGCGACGCGGCACGCCGAGGCGGTCGCGGAACTGGTGGAGTATGTTGGCCTGGGAGACTACCTGTCGTGGTCGGAGGAGGAGCGCCAGGCGTTCCTGGTGAAGGAATTGCAGGGCCGCCGGCCACTGACCCCGCGTCACTGGCAGCCTTCGGAGCCGGTGCGGGAAGTGCTGGCCACCTGTGAAGTGGTGGCGGCCCAGACACCCCAGGGACTGGGTTCCTACGTCATCTCCATGGCCAGCAAGCCTTCGGACGTACTCAATGTGATCCTGCTGCTGCGGGAGGCTGGCATGCAGCACCCGATGCGGGTGGTGCCGTTGTTCGAGACCCTGGCGGATCTCAGTGGCGCTCCTGACAGCATGGCGGCGTTGTTCGACATCGACTGGTACCGGGAATACTGCCAGGGCCGTCAGGAAGTGATGATTGGTTACTCCGATTCCTCCAAGGACGCGGGCCAGATGATGGCGGCCTGGGCCCAGTACCAGGCCCAGGAAAAACTCACCGAGGTTGCCGGCCGTTTCGGCGTTCACCTGACCCTGTTCCATGGCCGCGGCGGCACGGTCGGGCGGGGTGGTGGTCCGGCCAACCGGGCGATCCTGTCCCAGCCGCCAGGCTCGGTCAACGGCAGTTTCCGGATTACTGAACAGGGTGAGATGATCCGCTTCAAATTTGGTTTGCCACGATTGGCGGAGCAGAGTCTGACGCTGTATACCACGGCGGTAGTTGAGGCAACTCTGGCGCCGCCGCCGGCGCCGGAGCCGGAATGGCGGGACACCATGGACTGGTTGACCGAGCGCTCTCTGGC
The DNA here is from genome assembly GCF_020546665.1 of Marinobacter sp. CA1. Classification (NCBI taxonomy): domain Bacteria; kingdom Pseudomonadati; phylum Pseudomonadota; class Gammaproteobacteria; order Pseudomonadales; family Marinobacteraceae; genus Marinobacter; species Marinobacter sp. CA1. The sequence goes on along the minus strand of NZ_CP071785.1, from coordinate 3,466,478 downwards.
TGCCTACCGGGCGGTGGTGCGTGAGAATCCGGATTTTGTACCCTATTTCCGGCAGGCCACTCCGGAACAGGCGCTGGGCAAACTGGCTCTGGGCAGCCGTCCGGCCCGACGCAAGGCCACCGGCGGGGTTGAGAGCCTGAGGGCGATACCCTGGATTTTCGCCTGGACCCAGATGCGCCTGATGCTGCCCAGCTGGCTCGGCAGCGATGTCGCCCTGGCCGCCGCTGAGTCGTCGGGACGATTGCCGGTGCTGCGGGAAATGATGGCGCGCTGGCCGTTCTTCCGGACCTACGTCGACATGCTGGAGATGGTCCTGGCCAAGGCCGATCTGCGCATCGCCGACTACTACCAGAAAACCCTGGTGGAGGACCGCCTGCGCCCCCTCGGCGAGGACTTGCAGCAGCGGCTGGATGGCTGCATCGCGCTGGTCAAAGCGCTGAAGGAGGAGGACGAGCTGCTGGCCAGCGAGCCGGTGTTTGCCCACTCCATGCGAGTGCGTAACCCCTACACCGATCCTTTGCACTACATGCAGGCGGAATTGCTGCGCCGGGATCGGGACTGCGAAGAGCGTGGTCAGCAGGTGCCGGAAACTGTGGCCCAGGCTTTGAAGGTCACCATGGCCGGCATCGCCGCCGGTATGCGCAATACTGGCTAGTAACCAAACGGGCCCAGGCCGGCGACGCTTGGAGCCGGCCCGGGGCGCTGGTAGTATCGGCCGACCGCCGGAGATGACAATCAGGAGACCGCGTTGGCACTGGCCCCGAGACTGCAACAGTACCTGACCCGCAAGGGCATCGCGTTTGAGGACATTGCCCTTGAGCCGATGGCCAACCTCGATGCTGCGGTGATCGCCAGTGGTGAGGCCCAGGGCAACATCCTGCAGGCCACGCTGATGATAGACCTGCAGGGCGTAGTGATGGTGGTACATCCATTCGATACCGCCCTCGATGAGGAATTGATGACCGAGCTGACAGGGCGCCGCTTGCAGCCCCTGAGCAGTCAGCAGGCAGATCGGCTGTTCAGCGATTGTGATCCCGGGTTTCACCCGCCTGTCGGTGCGGCCTATGGTCTGACCGTGTTGGTGGACCAGGACGTGCTCACCCTGGAGCATGCGTTGCTCAGCTCCGGCACCGACCGTTCGCTGGTGCGCCTGGACCGTCGCAACCTGAAGCTGGCGCTGGCGGATGCCCATGAGGCCCATGTGGTGATCCGTGGTCCCGGCGCTGGCAGTCAGACCGCGCTCAGTCTTGACGATGTCGCTACTCAGCTGCAGAAGCTCTACCGGTTGCCGCCGATGCCGGCGCTGGCACTGCGGATTCTGCGTTTGACCGCAAACCCTGAGGCATCGGCCCGGGAACTGGCGGACCTGATTGAACTTGATCCCAGCCTCACCGCCCAGATTCTTCGCTACGCCCGTTCGGCGCTGTTCAACTACCCCGGCCAGATCCAGTCAGTCCAGGAGGCCGTCACCCGGGTGCTCGGTTTTGACCGGGTGGCCCACGTTGCCATGGGTATCGCCTCGGTGCGGGCGTTTGATGTCCCGCGTGAGGGTATGCTGGGGATGGACCAGTTCTGGCGTCATTCGTTGTACTGCGCCTTCCTGTGCCAGCATCTGGCGCAGCGTTGTGGTGGTGACAAGAGCCTGGCCTACCTTTGCGGGCTGCTGCACAACTTTGGGCTGTTATTGATCGGCCATCTGTTCCCGGCCGAGTTCGATGAACTGAATGCGATGCGGGAAGCCAATCCCGAAGCCAGCATGCGTTCACTGGAGCAGCAGGTGTTCGGCGGCAGCCAGCAGCACGATATGCTGACCGTCGGCCATGGTGCAATTGGTGGCATTCTGCATCGTCTGTGGCAGTTGCCCGATGCTGTCGTCAAGGCAGCCGGGGTGCATCAGCAGCTGGACTACCACGGCGACCATGAGAACTATGTACTGATGGTCCAGTTGGCCAACGCGATGCTCAAGGAACAGGGCATCGGCGACGAATTCAATCCTGAGGATACTGCTCCATTGCTGGCGCGGTTGGGGCTGGATGACTCGGACCTGAACCGCCTCAACCAGGAGATGGAGCGGGTCTCCGGTGACCTCGATACCCTGGCCCAATCTCTCACGGCGTGATGTCCTGGAACAAGCGGCTGTCTTTAATGCGACGGAGGTCCACTTTCTCTCACAGGGTGGACTTCGTATAATGCCGGCTCCATTTTGCCTCAGTCCGTCCAAGAGGCGGTCGCAAAGCCCCAGGGTTTTGCAACCGCTTTTTAACGATAATCAAGATAACGGGAGCACAACGATATGCGAGTGATCATGTTAGGCGCGCCGGGAGCCGGCAAGGGAACCCAGGCACAGTTCATTACCGAGCGCTTCGACATTCCCCAGATCTCCACCGGCGATATGCTGCGTGCCGCGGTGAAGGCCGAGTCCGAGCTGGGTCTGCAAGTCAAGGAAATCATGGCCACCGGTGGTCTGGTATCTGATGACATCATCATTGGTCTGATCCAGGAGCGGGTGACACAGGAAGACTGCAAGAACGGCTTCCTGTTGGATGGCTTCCCGCGCACCATCCCCCAGGCTGAGGCACTCAAGGACCAGGGGATTGGCATCGATTACGTTGTTGAGATCGCCGTTGAGGACGAAGAAATCGTCAGTCGCCTGTCCGGCCGTCGTGTGCACGAGGCCAGTGGCCGCACTTACCACGTCAAGTACGATCCCCCCAAGGTGGAAGGCCGGGATGATGAAACCGGCGAGCCGCTGATCCAGCGCGAAGACGACAAGGAAGACACCATTCGCAAGCGCCTTGAGGTATACCACAGCCAGACCGCGCCGCTGGTGGACTACTATCAGGACTGGGCCGGCAAGGACAATGCCGCACCCAAGTACGTCCGGGTTGAGGGTATCGGTTCCCTTGACGACATCCGTGACGCCATCCTCAGCCAGTTGAAGTAACCCTGTGACCAAGACCCTGACCCTGCTGGCGCTGGACACGTCGTCCGAGGGCTGCTCTGCAGCTCTCTGGAACAATGGCCAACTCAGTGAACGATTTGAGCTCGCGCCACGGGGCCATACCCGCCTGCTGATGCCGATGATCCGGCAGTTGCTGGCGGACGCGGGTCTGGTGCCGGCGGACCTGGATGCCCTGGCTTTTGCCCGGGGGCCCGGTTCCTTCACCGGTCTGCGCATTGCCACCGGGGTGATTCAGGGCCTGGCCTATGGGCTCAAGGTGCCGGTGGTTCCGGTATCTTCACTGGCGGCCGTGGCCGCGGACGCCTGTGAGCAATTGGCGTTGGCGGAAGGCGATGGGGTTGCCGTCGCTTTCGATGCCCGCATGGACGAGGTGTACCTCGGCGGTTTCGAGATCCGGGACGGCTTTCCGCTGGCCATTGCCGAGGAGCGGGTTTGCGCTCCGGAGCAGGTCGAGCTGCCGGACGGCCCTCAACGCTGGTATGGCGTCGGGTCCGGTTGGCAGTATCGCGAAAGGATGTCCGAGGAGGTGCCCGCCGCGATGGCCCGGATTGATGACAGCCTCGTTCCTCGCGCTGGCTGGGTGGCTCGATTGGCGGCGCAGAGCCTGGCCCGTGGCGAACCCGGTGTGGCTGCCAATGACGCTCAGCCAGTGTATCTGCGTAACACCGTTGCCTGGAAAAAACTGCCTGGCCGCTAGGCCACCCCGGCCTTTCGGAGATCCTCGCCATGGAACTGTGGCACATCATCGTGCTGTCCATCATTCAGGGGCTTACCGAGTTCCTGCCCATCAGCAGCTCTGCCCACCTGATCCTGCCGTCGCAACTGCTGGGCTGGCCCGACCAGGGCCTGGCGTTTGACGTTGCCGTCCATGTTGGCACCCTGGTCGCGGTGGTGTGGTACTTTCGTCAGGACGTATGGCGGCTGGCCGGACACTGGCTGGGCGATACTGCCCGTGGCCGCATTGGCGCGGACAGTGGATTGGCCTGGGCCATCATTGTCGCTACCATTCCGGCAGGGCTTGCCGGTATTCTGTTTGAAGGTTTGATCGAGTCCCAGCTGCGTTCCGGTCTGGTGATTGCTGCGTCCACCATTGGCTTTGGTCTGGTGCTCTGGTGGTCCGATGCGATTGGGCGCCGACAGCGGGGGATCGAGAGCCTGCGCTGGCGTGATGCCCTTATCATCGGTCTGGCCCAGGCCCTGGCCCTGATTCCTGGGACCTCGCGCTCCGGTATTACCATGACTGCGGCGCTGTTCCTGGGCTTTGGCCGGGATGCCGCCGCACGCTTTTCGTTCCTGTTATCGATACCGCTGATCGCGGCCGCCGGCATGCTCAAGACCGTTGAGCTGATCGGGCAGGGCGAAGGTGCCGACTGGCTGTCGATCGGTCTGGGCACCGCGCTGTCCTTTGTCAGCGCGGTATTGTGCATCCATCTGTTCCTGAAGTTTCTGGAGCGGCTGGGGCTGATGCCCTACGTCATTTATCGGTTATTGCTGGGCGGCCTGTTACTGCTCATGCTGTGGTAGCGTTTTTTTGAGCTGGCGAAAAAATGAACATTGGGCTTCCGTTTTTGGCCAAACCCTTTCATACTGGAGTGGCCTGACGTCTGTCGGTGTGGGGGTACGACCTCCAGCCTGACGACCAGGCCGTTCATTCTGGACACGGCTTTTGATGTTCAAGCCGGCATCTATTGGTTGAGAATCCCATGATTAACGGTATCGGTTCCGGCGCCAATTATCCCCTGCAACCTGGCAACGCGCAGCTGCGTGAGCGCTCGGATGCGGCGCGAACGCCGGCGGCCACCCCGGATCAGAGCTCCGAGGAGGTCCGTCAGGATCTTGCTGCGCCCGCGGTAAACGCGGCCCAGGGACCGGCGGACGATCGTGGTGAGCTTGGTACCCGTCGGGTGGAAGCCCGTCGTGCGGCCGAAGATGTTCAGCTGGAGCGTTTCCGCGCTGACGAGCTGCCACTTAATGCGTCCAAGGCATTGAACACTTTTGCCGATGTCGCGTCCCAGCGTGAAGGCCGGGATGTGGAACTGGCGGGGATTGATATCCGCGTCTGATGCCTGATCCTGGTTCCATTGCCGTGGCCTGCGGTCCCCTCGGGGATGCGCTGGCAGCCCAGTCCCTCTCTCAACAGCTTGACCTGCCGTTCCTTGGCAAGGTAGAGCCTCGCCACGTTAGCAGTCATGCCCTTCTCTTGTTCTTCGACGATCTGGGGCTTGGCCTGCAGATGACCGGGAAAAAAGCACCGGGTCCGGTGCGGGCGGAATTTGCCCGAGGCAAGGCCGGCTATCGTCGCGAACACGGCGGTGGCACCGGGCAACTGGTTGCCCGCGCCGTCGGGCTGCAGAAAACCCGTCACAGCCTCCATGTGCTGGATGCCACCGCCGGTCTGGGCCAGGATGCGTTCGTGCTGGCGGGTCTGGGCTGCGAGATGACGCTGTTTGAGCGTTCCCCGATAATTCATGCCCTGCTGGCGGATGGCTTGCAGCGGGGGCTACTGAACGAGCAGGCTGCGCCGGTACTGAGCCGAATGACGCTCCAGGCTGGCAGCAGTATCGACTGGCTCAGCCAGGCCGATGCGCCGGTCGCGGACGTGGTGTACCTGGACCCGATGTTTCCGCACCGCGACAAGGCGGCACAGGTGAAAAAGGAAATGCAGCTGTTTCGGCCGGTGGTGGGCGACGATGATGACGCGCCGGCCCTGCTGACGGCCGCATTGGCGGCGGCGCGCTACCGGGTGGTGGTGAAGCGGCCGCGAAAGGCGCCAGCCATTGAGGGCCCGGAACCGGCCACCCGCCTGGAAGGCAAAAGCAGCCGCTACGACATCTATCCGATCAAGGCCTTGCCTCAGTAATCGACCGTCACCGGCGCCTTCAGGCGCCGAGCATGGTGACCTGCTGGATCGCCTGGCGTTTTTCCACTGTCAGCACCAGTCGGGCGTCTTCCGCCACTTCATCCAATCCCTCGGAGTAACACAGCTGGCCGTTGTCGTCGGTGGTCAGTACACCATTCTTCTGTAGGTTGGCAATGAAGTTGCGGAACAGGGTCTTGTCGAAAAATTCCGGTGCGTTGAGACCAAACAGAATCGACATCCGCTCCGCCAGCAGGGTGCTCTGTTCCTCAAGCTCCGCGGCACTGATTTTGCCCGAGCCGTAGCGCCTGAGAATGGCAATGGCGATGTGGTAGCGCTCCAGGGTCTGGATGATGAAGCGGGACAGGCTGCGCAACCGCAGCATGGCGTCGGTGCCTTCTTCGGGACGGCACAGCCGGTCGCCATCAGCCCGCAACAGACCCTTGTCCACCAGTATGTCGATCCACTGGTGGAACGCCGGCTCGGCATTGTCAGCGGGGTAGTGCAGGAACAGCTCTGACTGGATGTAGGGGTACACCAGGCTGCACAGGGTGACCACCTTGTCCCGGGACAGGGAGCGGTTGTTCTCGAACAGGCAGGCGATCAGCGCCGGTAACGCAAACAGGTGCTGGATGTTGTTGCGGTAGTAGGTCATCAGTATGGCATTGCTGCCCTCCAGACCGATGATGTCACCCAGCTTCTGGGGTTGCCGGGTGACCAGCCCCATGCTTTCACAGTAGGCCAGCCAGTCCTGGCCGCTGCCGTCCGGAAGGGTCACGGTGTCGGCGTAGGGGAAGGCCTTGAGCAGCTCTGCAAACTGGTCCATCAGCCTTACCAGTTGGCGCTCGTCCATCGCCAGGCGCTCGGTGCTGAGCAGTACGGTGGCGGTCATGCCGATGGGGTTGACGGCCACCGAGGCGTTGATGCGGTTGGCCACTTGAAGCGACAGGTTTTCCACCGCCTGGTTGAGCCAGCTGGGACGATAGTCGGCGTCGTAGGCCTCCTGACGCCAGCTGGCGTGAGTGTCATCAAGCACGTCGGACAGGTGGATGGCCTCGCCAAAGTTGACCGCAACCCGACCAAATGAATTGCTGAGCTTGCGCACGGTCTTGGCCAGCCCCAGCACGCTTTCTTTCTGCTTCTTCTTGCCCCGGAGTTCGCCCAGATAGGAGCGGCCTTCCATCACTTTCTCGTAGCCGATGTAAACCGGCACGAATACGATGGGCTTGCGGTGGTCGCGCAGGAAGCTGCGCACGGTCATCGACAGCATGCCCGGCCGCGGCGGCAGCATGCGACCGGTGCGGCTGCGGCCACCTTCGACAAAGTATTCCACCGAATAGCCGCGGGAGAACATCACGTGCATGTACTCGTTGAACACGGTGGCGTAGAGCGGGTTGTCGCGGAAACTGCGGCGCATGAAAAAGGCGCCACCGCGACGCAGGATCGGGCCCACCACCGGCATGTTGAGGTTGATGCCGGCGGCAATGTGCGGTGGCATCAGGCCATTCTTGTAGAGCACGTAGGACAGCAGCAGATAGTCGATGTGGGAGCGATGACAGGGCACATAGACCACGGCGTTGTCCTGGGCAACATCCTTGACCACTTCGATGTTGTTGATGGCGATGCCGTTGTAGATCCGGTTCCACAGCCAGCTCAGCACCACCTCCAGAAAGCGGATGGTGACGATGGACATGCTGGCCGCGATCTCATCGGCGTACTTACGGGCCTTGGCGCGAACTTTCTCTGGGGGAATATCGTCGCGACGGGCAGTCTCCCGAATCGCCTCCTTGACCGCCTGGGTGCGGACCAGGCCCTCAACCAACGTGCGGCGATGAGACAGGTCCGGCCCGAGGACCGCCTGACGCACCCGGCGGAAATGGGTACGGAGAATGCGGGCCAGTTTGCGGATCGCTCTTGGCTCGTTGTCCTGGTACTCCGACACCACCTGTCGCAGGGACACCGGGCGATTGAACTGGACGTAGGTGTTGCGGCCGTGGACCAGGATGATCAACAGCTTCTGCAGGCGCCCGGCCACCGACCAGGTGTCTGACAGCAGCAGTTTGAACAGCGACTTTTCCTTGTCTGGCGAGCGGCCCCAGAACAGCGATACCGGCACCACCTGGATGTCCTGCTCGGGGTGGGCCAGGCCATACTGCACCAGGGCCTCCATCTGAGGTGTCAGTCGCGGAGCCTGGCGGCGGCTGAACAGACCGCCAACCCGCCGGTACAGAAACACGAAAGACTGGGCCGGGCCCTGTTCCAGCGGCAAAGGCACCTCTGCTCTGGGCAGACCGGCTCGTCGGACTTCCTGTTCCAGCACCAGGCGGCTGGATAGGGAGCTGTACTGGAGCACGTAACAGACCGGTTTGCCGTCCTCCAGCGCCAGCTCTTCCCGGTCAGCGCCACTGACGTCGGTCCGGACCCAGAGAAACAGAACTTTCCGGAAAACCGTCAGGAAAAGGCCCCAAATTTTCGGGAAGAGTCGCATAAGTTGTGTGCTCCGGTCTTAAAAACAGGGGCTAAGTTTACTTGCTTGCGGCGGTAGCGGAAAGCCGCAGCATGGGTCGTCGCGCCTTCAGGCCCCGGCAGCGGCTGTGGTACATTGCCTGCTTAGAATCCTCAGGGGAGAATCCTGGTGACAATGGACTTTGAGCCGGGCTGGACCCGGGTATCGCCCGGGCCCGATGCGGTGGTTGCCGGCTTTTGTCACGGTCGGGTCGTGACCGTCGGTGAACGCTGGTTGCTGGACTGGCCGGAGGCCCAGCCGGCATTGGCGGAGGGCACCGAGCCGGTGCACGTGGGCCAGCTGGGAGATCGCCCGGTCTATGTGGTGGAACTGGCGGAAGATCGCCTGCCCGGGGCGGCGGAGCTGGTGGCGCTGCGTGATGCGCTGTTGTTCCAGCCGGATGCGCCTGCGGAACTGCTGGGCACCGCATTTCAGGTGCAACAGTGGTTTCAGGATCACCGTTTCTGCGGCCGCTGCGGTCAGCAAACCGGCTTCCACAGTCACGAACGGGCACGCTGGTGTGGCAGCTGTGAAATTCCCTGGTACCCCCGTCTGGCGCCCTGTGTGATCGTGGTGATCTGTCGAGGCGACCGCTTCCTGCTGGCCCGCTCGACGCGCATGAAGCAGCGTATGTTCAGCCTGATTGCCGGCTTTGTGGAAGCGGGAGAGTCGGTGGAATCCGCCGTGCAGCGGGAGGTGCTGGAGGAAACCGGACTCCGGGTCAGCAACGTGCGTTACCAGGCCTCCCAGCCCTGGCCCTTTCCCCATCAGTTGATGCTCGGCTTCTTTGCCGATTACGACAGTGGGGAACTGGTATTGCAGGAGGATGAGCTGGTGGAAGCGGATTGGTACCACCCCGACAGCCTGCCGCCGGTGCCGCCGCCCACCACCATTGCCGGTCGTCTGATTGCGGCGATGATCGCCGAGCTGCAGGCGGAGTCTAGCCGTTGAAACCATCCCGTGTGCTGGTGTTTGACTCCGGGCTGGGCGGATTGAGCGTTGCCGGCTGTATTCGCCGGACCCTGCCGGCCCTGGAACTGGTGTACCTGGCGGACAACGCCCGCTTTCCCTATGGCGACCAGGCCGAGGAGACGGTGGTCGAGCACTCGGTTAAGCTGATGGAGCGGACCCTGGCGGTGTATCCTGCCGACATGGTGGTGGTGGCCTGCAACACGGCCAGTACCGTGGTCCTGCCAGAGCTGCGTCAGCGCATTGCCTTGCCGGTGGTGGGCGTGGTTCCGGCCATCAAACCGGCGGCCCAGCTGTCCGACAACCGTTGCCTGGGGCTGTTGGCGACGCCCGCCACGATTCGTCGGCCGTACCTGGATCAGCTGGTGGCGGATTATGCTGCCGATTGCCAACTGACCCGCATTGGTCATCCGCAACTGGTGCGTTGGATCGAACAGTGGGTTGGTGGTGCCGAACTGCCCCTGGCGCAACTGGACCAGGCATTGGCGCCGTTTCGCAATGCGGAGGTGGACACCGTGGTGCTGGGCTGCACCCATTACCCGTTGATCAGCGAAGCTCTGCGTTCCCTGCTGCCGACGGTCCGCTACTGGGTGGATTCCGGTGACGCCATCGCCCGTCGTGTAGCCTATCTTTTGGACATGGCGCCGACAGCTGAGCAGTCGGTGCTGGCGCAACCGTTGGTCGCGGCGCTGTTCACCGGTGCCGTTCCCACCGGGGTTGAGTGCTTCATGGCTGGACTGGATCTGGCCGACGGCCCGTTTGTCGCTGACTGGCAGCCTGAGTCGGCGTGATCGGGACGGCCCGGTTACAGCAGCCGGGTCAGCTTGAACATGGCAAGGAACTCCAACGCCGGAACGCTGCGGCGATGGCTGCAGTAGGTCTTGCTGACATCGCCACGGAAGCGTGATTTGGTGAACTCCAGGCCCTTGAAGTTATAGAGGAAGTTGCCATGCTGGTAGAGTCGGTGAAACAGCCGTTTCAGCAGCCGGCTCTCCTGGCGCTCAAGCGAGTCGTCCAGAGACAGTGGAATCAGGCCGAGATCGAGATAGGGTACCCCTTCGGCCTGGAATACCTCCATGGCGTGCGCCATCAGGGTGTAGAAGATGCCCTGGCGGAAGTTGGCATTGGCCCGGCTGATGTTAGGCACGTAACTGATGATCCGGTTGTTGTGGTAGATCGGATCGAAGTAGATAAACCCCACCGCTTTGCCGTCCTGGTAGGCATAGAAGTGACGCTCGTTCTCCCGATACGTCATCTGCATGGGACGGATCAGGAAGCGGATTTCATTGCTCTTGCACTTGCGGGTGCGAATCCAGGCCTCGGAGATTTCCCGGGTATGATCGTCACTGAAACGTTCCCTGACGGTGATGCCGTTCTTTTCTGCCTGGTTGAGCGCGGTACGAATGGTCTGTTTCTTCTTGCCCTTGAGGCTCCAGGCGGCCAGGTCGATCCTTGATTCACTGCCGAACTGGGTGCCATAGAGTCCGAAGCGCCGGTGAAGGATCTCCACCACCGGCTCAGTGACCTGAACGTAGGAGGCATTCGGATACCGCTGGTGAAAGCGTTCCAGTATCAGCTCGAAATGCTCTGGAGCCGTCACCGGGTCGGACAGGACGAAGGTCATTCCCCACTTGCGCATGAAGCCGATGTAGCCAATCCCGGGCAGATCAAAGTAATCCATGTCCGGTTGCAGGGTTGAAAAGGACTGGGAGTGGGTGCCGAACTTCTTGAGGTAGTCCACCCGCTCGGTGAAACTCAGCTTACCCTCCTGAAGCCCGTCCGCGGCTTCAAGCGTCAGGATCTGATTCGTCATTGTTGCTGTCCCCACGGTGTCTTTTGTTGTTGGATGGGAAGGGGAGGCGGTCGGTTAGGCCTGTTTCTGACCCAATATTGACCAGTAGCAGTCCATGTTCAGCAGTTTGAAGTGTTTCTTGGTGGTGACCCGCAGTCCCAGGCGCTGCATGTGCTCGGGGTAGTTGTAGATCTTGTGGAAGGCGTTGTTGGCGAACAGCCAGAAAATGAACACCGCCAGATACCAGTAGGCTTTCTTGAACAGGCGTGACAACAGGTTGCCCGTGGGGTAGCAGAAGTCCCCAACGACGACCTTGGCGTCGGCCTTGCCCAGTTTGATCAGATGCTCGAGGACCTTGACCATCATCTCCTCGTCGAACACGTTGAGGAAGAAGTTGGCCACGACCATGTCGTACTGTCCCACCTCGTCCACTTTCATGATGTCGCCATGGACCCGGCGTATCTTGAGATTGGGAGCGTCGGTCTGGAGTGCATCGGCAAACTTGCGCAGCATGGTTTCGGACAGGTCCACCACGGTGACCTCTGCGCCCAGCTCCGCGGCGCGAATGGCGTCACGGCCATGGCCCACGCCGGCAAACAGAATCCGGTCGCCCGGCTTGACGGTTTCCACATCCAGCATCGCGGTTTTGCAATGGTGGATGTTCTTGCCGCTGTACAGGTTGCTCAGGAAGTCGTAGACCGGGCCAATGTATTTGTACTTGTCGCGCATGTTGGTGTCCGCCTGTTGTTGTGGTTAGTAGCAGTGGCGCCTAGGGTTTCGTTGGCGCCAGATCCGTATCGGCGTTGTCTGGGATACGGGTTTTTTCTGCCATTGTGGCGAGTGTCTGCTGGCAGCTTAGAGAAGCAATGGCAGGAGTTTTGTGTAGCAGGCCTCATTTTCGGATACATTGCGTTACGTTTCGCTACGCTTTGCAAACTGCTTCAACGTTTGCACTCCAAGTGTCCGACAATCCGGGTGAGGTGTGCCAGGGCCTCTGTGCCGTGTGTGATCGGCGATCAGGCCAACTATACTCGGGGTGGGCGGGCGCTCCAGGCAGGGGAGGGTCGTTGACTGCGGCCAGGTGAGGCTGACCGACCCCGAAATTACCAGGCGCAAGGCAATCCGGGAGGATTGCTGAGCCGTTGGAGGCGTTGTGTGAGTCGAGCTGGAAACAGATTGTTTTGCTGGGCGCTGGTCGGAATGATGGCCGCCGCGGGAGTTTTTGCTGATGATGAGGGCACTTTCCCCGATGACGCGGGCTCTGAGTCAACCATCAATTATCTGGTGGTGGCGGACAAGACCGGGCCTTTTCAGGTGGTTCATGAAGGACAAAGCCACGGCGGGGTTATCTCGGATGTGGTGGATCGGCTGGTGGAAGGTTCCGGGATAACCGTTCGCCATCATGTCTTTCCGGTCAATCGCCTGCTGCATGAGGTTGCCAGGGGGCGGGTCAAGAACTGGATCGCCTTCGATGCGCCGGTCTGGGATTCGTTTCGGGGCAAGGGGCGATACCTGATGGAGCCGTTGTTCCTTACCCGTCACGTGATGCTGACCTGCAATCCGACCATCGACAGCCCGATTCGATCCGTCCGGGATCTCCATGGTCGTTCTGTGGTGACGTTACGGAACTTCCGCTACCCGGGGCTGGAGTCAGCGGACGAGACGCTGCGCCTGGTGCCGGCCGATAACTTCAGGACCGGACTGGAACTGGTGAGTCTGTCGCGGGTGGACGGTTTTGTCGAAATGGCGTCCCGGCTACGCTATCACCTGAGTCACTTCGACGGTCAGCGGGATTGCATGCGGGAGGTGGACATCAGCTCGGTGGTGCCCAACTACCCGGTCTACCTCGTCGTTGATCAGGACATGCCGGCGGAGCTCATTGCCATGCTGGACACCCGCCTGGAGGCGTTGGTTGCCTCCGGCGAGATGCAGCGGATCTGGCAGCGCTATGTGCCGGTCACCCTGCCTTCGGACATCCAGGTCAAGGTTCACGACTAGTCGACTGCTCTCTACGTTGCTTTGCCCATTACACCGCAGTGACGTTCTGCGCCAGACGATCCCTGCTGAGACTGCGGCGGATGAACTCCGCTGGCTGGGCCGGGCCGTAGAAGAAACCCTGGACCTGATGGCAGCCCAACTGGCGCAGATAGCACAACTGGGCATCGGTCTCGACCCCTTCCGCCACAATCTCCAGTTTCAGACCGTGAGCCATGGCGACAATGGCGTTGACAATGCAGGCGCCGTCCTCGCTGTTGCGAATGCCCCGGATGAACGACTGGTCCACTTTCAGGGTGTGGATTGGCAGCCGATGCAGGTAGTTGAGGGAAGAGTAGCCGGTACCGAAGTCATCAATGGCAATGCGCACGCCATAGTCTGCCAGCTCCCGAAGCTTTTGGCTGATCTGTTCCAGATCGTTCATGATCACATTTTCGGTGATCTCGATCTCCAGGTTGTGAGGCGGAAACTGGTAGGTGCGCAGCTGCTCCATCAGTGTATGAACAAAACGCGGGTGTTCAACCTGGATCGGTGACAGGTTGACGGCCAGCCGCAGGTCGTCGTGACCATCGTGAATCCACTGGCCCACCTGGTGACAGGCCTTGGCCAGCACCCGTTCGCTGAGGTCGTCAATGAGCTTGGTCTCCTCCGCGAGGGGCAGGAAATCCGGCGGGTACAGTAGGCCGCGCTCTGGATGTTGCCATCGAACCAGTGCTTCCAGGCCGACAATCCGGTTGGTATTGGCACAAACCTGGGGCTGGTAATGGACCCGCAGTTCGTCCCGGTCCAGCGCCAGCCGCAGATCCCGCTCCAGACTGAGCCGGTTGGCGGTATCGATGCTCATGGTGTCGGAGTAGAAGCGGTAGTCTCCCTTGCCTTTCCCCTTGACGTGATACATCGCGATATCGGCGTTCTGGATCAACTGGTCTAGAGAGTCGCCGGCATCCGGAAACACGGCAATGCCAATGCTGATGCCGACGAAGACCTCGTGATCGCCCAGCTGGAATGGCGGCTGCAGCGCACGGATCAGCTTGTTGGCAATCTGGCGGGCATCCTCCTTGCCGTGAATTGCGGGCAGCAGCAGGGTGAACTCGTCACCACCAAACCGGGACAGGGTGTCGCCCCGACGCAAACACTCTTCCAGCCGGCGGGTGACCGCCTGCAGCAGCCGGTCACCCATGGCGTGGCCCAAAGTGTCGTTAATGACCTTGAAACGGTCCAGGTCGAGAAACATCACCGCCAGCTTCTGACTGTTGCGTCGGGCCTGAGTGATGGCCAGATTCAGCCTGTCCTTGAACAGCGCGCGATTGGGCAAGCGGGTCAGCAGGTCGTGGTAGGCTTGGAAATTGATGAACGCTTCTGCCTCCTTGCGTTCCGTAACATCCCGGGCGGTGCCGTAGATGCGGGCTCGTTGGCCAATGGCGCGTTCCTCCGGGTCGTTGGTGTGAGGCCAGGTATCCGGGTCGATGGGAAAGGCGGTGACCTCAAAGTGGCGGTTGGCCCGGCGGCTGCCCCGGGTCTTCATCCGCACCTCCAGCGTGCGGGGGTTGTCGGCACTGACGCTGGCGTCCTGGAGGGCGTAGGTGCCGCGAGTGATATCCTGGTCATCCAGCAGCAGGCCGAAATGCTCGCCGATCAGATCGGTCGGGGTGTAGCCAAGCAGAGAGTTGACCTTGTTGTTGATGAAGCAGATGCGGCCGGCCTTGTCGAGCACAAAGACGATGTCAGGCGAGCTGTTGACCAGGTAGCGGTGCAGGGCCTCGGATTTTTTCAGTCGATGCTGGACCTTGGCGTGGTCGCGGATCAGTGAGCGCTGCCCCAGCACGTTGCGAACTGTTTCCAGCAGCTCATCCGGGGCGAAGGGCTTCTTTACGTAATCCAGGGCACCCCGGCGCAGGGCGCGACTGACAGAGGTAAAGGTGCTCTCGCCGCTGATAACGATGACTCCGCAGTGCGGCTGAACATCCTGGGCATGGGCCATGACTTCGTAGCCGTCAATCTCCGGCATGTGCAGATCCAGCAGGGCCAGGTCGAAGTCCTGGTTGTCCAGGGCTTCGCAGGCGGCGGGGCCACCCAGGGCCTCGGTGACGGTGTGGCCGGCGCCGCGCAGCAGATCTGCAAGGCCTGCCAGCAGGCGTTGGTCATCGTCTGCAACCAGAAGTTGGGCGGGGCGCTCGGCCCGGCTCAGGTGGGTGGGCAGGTCCCTAGTCATCTGCGCTGGCCTGTGTCTGTCGGGAATGGTCGGGAAGGTCGGCTGCCGGTAACAGTATCCGGAATTGAGTGCCGCTGTCTCCGGTTCGGCAACTGATGTGGCCTTCCATGTCATCCACCAGCTGTTTGGTAATACTAAGGCCAAGACCGCTATGGCCGCAGCCCTTGGTGCTGGATACCGGCTGGAACAAGCGTTGCTGAACGCCCGGCGGCAACCCCGGGCCATCGTCCTCCACCGACAACTCGACCCAGCGTTGGCCATTCTGCCAGACCGGGGTAATGGTGCGCAGCCACACCCGTCCGCGTTCACCAAGCGCTTCGGCGGCGTTGCGGACCAGGTTGATGATCAGTTGGCGCAACTGACTGCGAGGCACGGTGATATCGGCGGCCACAGGGCACAGGTCCAGAGCCAGCACCCGGTCGTCGCTGCTGAACAGGCTGTCCCGGAACAGTGGCTGTAGGGCGACCAGCTCGCTGTTCAGCTCCACCGCGTCGGTGGCGGGGCGGGTATCCGGGGTGTCCGGCTGGCCCAGCTGCAACAGTAACCGGCTGGCGCGCTCAAGCTCTTCGCGGATAACGGTAAGATCCTGCTGCAGGTCATCCGCCAGAGCGCGGTGCTGTAACTGGTGTACGTATTGGCGAACGATGGTCAGCGGGTTGCTGATTTCGTGAATCTGGCGTTGCAGGGCGGCGGTTGCCGCAGGGGGAGCGCTCGGGCTTGGCTGGGGCAGGGCCAGGGCTCGAGCCAGGCGCTGGCAATACCGTATCGCCAGCGGTGGTGCTGGCTGTTCTGGCTGGCTCAGACCCAGAACCAGGACGCCGAAAGATTGGCCCTCTGTGGCCACCGGTAGGGCGATCAGCGCGGCAGTGCCCAGCAGGCCGAGCAGTTGCTGGTCCAGCACGGTGGCTGAGCCGGGGCTGATCGGGGCGGGCTGGCCGTCTGCGTAAGCCCGCGTGAGCGCGCTGTGCGCCGGTTCGGCATCCAGCGTCATGGTGGGCAGGTCGCCGTGGCTGCGCCCCAGCAGCACCAGAGCGTCATCCTGAGTACCAAAGCTCAGGGCTGGCAGGCCGGTGATCAGGGTCAGTGTTGCCGCGGCTTGTTGCAGGCTGGCGGCTGGCTGCGCCTGTTCCAGTAACGCCTGCTCGGCCACGGCTTGTCGCAGTGCCTGGCGGCCAGACGTAGGGGAATAGTCGCCATCCAATGGGATATCAAGCGTTAAGGCGAATGCGTCTACTTCATGATCGATGCGGCGCTTGATTTCCAGCGTCAGTTCCTCGCCCAGATCGAAGACGGTCATCGCTGAGTGCAGTCCGGCGGCGTCGGACAGGGCCAAACGGGTCGACAGATTGATCAGCTTTACCAGATGGCTGGCATCGCCAATGTCGTCTGGTGGTGCCTGCTGGTGACGCATGGCATCGGCAGCCATGGCACCAAGCCCCCAGGCCTCGGCCAGTCGGGCGGCCAGCAAGGGATGTTGTTGCAGCAGCCGCTGTCGCCGGTCCGGGTCTGGCTCTCGCAGTGCGACCAGTTCACCGATGTTGTGCAGCATACCTAGCAGGAACGCTTCGGCGGGCTCGGGATACCGGGTCAGGGTGGCGAGGGCTTTCGCCAGCAGAGCGGAGGTCAGCGAGTGGCGCCAGAAATCCCGCAGCTGTTGCCATTGTTCACTGCCCAACTCCTGCATCAGCTGCTGCAGGGCGGCGGTCAGCACCAGGGTTTCGATCTGGCGGGTGCCCAGTCTCAACAGGGCCTGGTCCAGACTGCGGATGGTGCCGCAACGGCCGTACAGGGATGAGTTCGCGAGAGACAGTATCCTTGCCGTAAGGCCGGTATCGCTGGCCAGAATGGCCGCAATAGCACGATGGCCTTCACCATTACGGCAAGCCTCCAGCGCTTTCAGGCTGACCTCCGGCAGGCTTGGAAGGTCAATAGCGGGCAGTGTGGTCTGATCCATGGTTGATGGTTGCGCAGCCGAGTCTTCAGAAAATAGGGCGTGGAATGCGCCGGTCCTGGGGTGTGTTGCCAGGGTTAGTGGCGCCCCTCACCATTGGCGTCTTATGTGACGCTTCGTTCACTTTTATTATGTGCTGGTTTCATCTGAGGCTCCGCAAATCATAAATTATAGTTGTGACACTTGCATTCCTTATAACCACCTATCTGATCACAATGTGAACAAAAATCTGGCGCAACGGAACTGTAAATTCATGTCAACTCTTTGGCGTTGACGCTAATCTGGCCTGACGTTGCCTACCGGTTGTCAAAAAGTCGCGTTACACTCGGTTGCGGGCGGCCCGCGACCACACGGTCGGGAAACGGGTTACCTGATTTTGGATGTTCTATGACTCGCGGTAACGGACTTTCTCTCATGGCTGGATCTTCCAGACCCTCTGCGACCAGGACCCACATTCCCCGCATCCTGGCGGTGACTGGTGGCAAGGGTGGGGTTGGTAAGACATCGATTGCCCTGAATCTGGCCTTGACCCTGTCCCGGGAGGGGGTGCGGGTATTGTTGCTGGACGGTGACACCGACCTTGCCAATGTCAGCATCATGCTGGGGCGCTATCCCGAACGCAGTCTGGCGCAGGTGGTTGCCGGTGAGTGTGAGCTGGAGGACGTGGTGATGTCGGGGCCCTTTGGTCTCGATATTGTCCCCGGGGCGTCCGGGGTTCAGGAGTGCCTCAATCTCAATGCTGACCAGAGCCTGGGACTGCTGAAGGGGCTGGCGCGCCTGGAGCGTAACTACGACTATGTAGTGATCGACACCGCCGCTGGTCTGCAGGCGGTCAACCTGCACATGATTGCCGCTGCGGCTCTGGCCTGTGTGGTGGTGACGCCGGACCCGACCTCACTGACAGATGCCTTCTCCCTGCTCAAGGTCCTGAAGCGTCGTGGCTATGGCCGCACGCCCAGCGTGGTGGTCAATATGGCTCGGGGGGCGAGCCAGGCCCAGTCGGTGTTCCAGCGACTGGATGCCGCTTCGCAGCGTCATCTTGGGGTGCGCCTGCATTACCTGGGGGCGGTATGGCGGGATGAGACCCTGCAGCAATCGATTCAAACCCAGCGCCCGGTAGCACTGCTGCCGGAGAGTGATCCGTCGTGCCGCCAGTTCCGGTCACTGGCCGACATGCTGGGGGTGCGGTTTGCCCAGTTGCCAGCCCGCAAGGCCGGCGTCGCAGCCTACTGGCATCGGGTCTCCAGTCGTGGGCGTCGTGACGTTGCCGCTGTGCCTCAAGATCCTCAGGCGCAATGTCGGGATCTGGTGCGCCAGTTGGGCGACCTGCTGGCGGCCGAGGGGGATGCTGCGGTGCTTCGTTATGAGGCGTTCAATGCCGTGTTTGCCCTGTTGGGGCGCAGTCTGGACAGTGAATCCATCGAGATCGTGCAGACTGGGCTCGCCGCCCTTGACTGGGAAGCGCTGGCGGCCGATCAGCGCGCCCATCTGGCCGTTCACCTGCGCCAGCTGGCAGACCGGGTGGCCCCGGGCGAGACGGCGACGCCAATGCCGGAAACTGCATCGAAATCAATGTCGGAACCGCTGGAGCCACGCTATGACCGGGTTCGCTTTGGCGACCAGAGCCAGTTGACCCGGGCGTTGCGGGAGCAGCCTTCGGATGTTTCCCTCGATGAGTTTCTACAGACCCTGTCACCCTCCGGCAATCGCGAGCCGGGCGAGGATTGACACCCTGTCACTGACCGCTCTGCGGCCCGCCAAGCTTGATTTTCAGACACTTGTCACGGCTCTCCAATCTTTAATCCGGGTTGGTGCTTTTCTTTGCTGTATGTCACCGCAATGTCATGCACACTGTGCAAATATTGGCCTGATCTGACGGGGCTGGCCTGCTTCCTGCAAACGCTTTTCTGGCAAGCGCCCGGCAAACGTTGCGGAATGCCGCGGCCTGTCGCCGCAGTCTGCGCCACTCCCGAGATAGTAAGGGATCCATCAAGAGACTCCCGGCGATAACAAAACCTTTTCGGTCGAGCGACGCTCAGGGATGACCGGAATGCATGACGATTTTCCAGAAACACTGACCTCTTATAGAGAAGGAGTTCCACATCATGACTGAACCGTCCTGTGAGATTGACGAAGCCAGTTCCAACGTGCTGACCCGGCTACGGGGCAAACAGGTGCTGATCACAGGCACCACCGGCTTTCTTGGCAAGGTAGTGCTGGAGAAGCTGATCCGCTCGGTTCCGGACATCGGTGGCATTCACCTGCTGATCCGGGGCAACAAGCGTCACCCCGATGCCCGTGACCGCTTTCTGAACGAAATTGCCTGCTCTTCGGTGTTTGAGCGCCTGCGGCTGGAGGATGCCGACGGCTTTGATGACTTTGTCGAGAACCGCCTCCATTGCGTCACCGGAGAAGTGACCGAGCCCCGCTTCGGGCTGTCAGAAAAGGACTTTACCGCCCTGGCAGGGCGCGTTGACGCGGTGATCAATTCAGCCGCCAGCGTCAATTTCCGGGAAGAGCTCGACAAGGCGCTGGCCATCAACACCCTGTGCCTGAACAACATCACCGCCTTTGCCCAGGCGGGTGGCGATGTGCCGGTGATTCAGGTTTCGACCTGCTACGTCTATGGCAAGAACAGCGGCAGCGCACTGGAGCAGGTGGTGGCGCCAGCCGGTGACGACATCCCGCGTCATGACGATGGCTATTACGAGATTGACGACCTGGTGCGACTGCTGCAGGACAAGATTGCCGATGTCCGCGCCCGCTACACCGGCAAGGTTCTGGAGCGCAAGCTGGTGGACCTTGGCATCCGCGAAGCAAACCACTACGGCTGGAGTGACACCTACACCTTTACCAAGTGGCTGGGAGAGCAGTTGCTGCTGAAAGCCCTGGCCGGAAAGTCACTTACCATCCTCCGGCCCTCCATTATTGAAAGTGCGTTGGAAGAGCCGGCGCCGGGCTGGATTGAGGGCGTTAAGGTAGCGGATGCCATTATCCTGGCCTATGCCCGCGAGAAGGTAACGGTATTTCCGGGCAAGCGCACTGGCGTCATCGATGTCATCCCGGTGGATCTGGTGGCCAACAGCATCATCCTGTCGCTGGCGGAAGCCCTCGCTGAGCCGGGGCAGCACCGCATCTACCAGTGCTGCAGCGGCGGTCGTAATCCCATCACCCTGGGCGAGTTCATTGACCACCTGATGGAAGAGGCCCGTACCAATCACGCCGCCTACGATCAACTGTTCTATCGGCAGCCCCGCAAGCCGTTCATGGCCATCGATCAGCGTCTGTTCGATGCCCTGATCAGCGGTGCGCGCCTGCCATTGTCGGTGGCTGGCCGGCTGCTCAGGTTCATTGGCCACACCCGGGAACTGACGCTGTTGAAGAATCTGGACACCACCCGCTCCCTGGCAACGATCTTCGGGTTCTACACGGCACCTGACTACGTTTTCCAGAACGATCAGCTGCTGGCCCTGTCCGAGCGCATGGGTTCGGCTGATCAGGCCCTGTTCCCGGTGGATGCCCGTCGCATCGACTGGGAGTATTACCTGCGCAAGATCCATCTTGCCGGTCTCAACCAGTACGCCCTCAAAGAGCGCAAGCTCTACAGCCTGAAGTCCCGCCGTACCCGTCAGGCCGCCTGACGCCGTGGCAGGCCCCCGTCATCGGGGGCCTGCTTTACTCCCCGTGTCTCCTGTCTATGCTTGGGTGTGGTACCGAAAAAGCCCCCAAGTGGCCTGATCCACAAGTGCCATTTTGTTAGGACGTTGGTCTAATTCATTGACGAACTGCCCGCATGGTGAACTATAGGGAATCCGTCTCCATAGCCCCAGTGGCGCTTTCACTACAATACTCACAACGATGAACAGACTCACAATAAAATGAGGGGAGCACAATGACTGAGAAGCACGTTTACCCGGTCAATCCGGATTTTGCCAAACGGGCCCTGATCACCCGGGAGCAGTACGATCAGATGTACCGTCAGTCAGTCGACGAACCAGATGCGTTCTGGGGCGAGCACGGCAAACGGCTTGATTGGATCAAGCCGTACACTAAAGTGAAAAATACCACCTACGATTACAACAACCTGTCCATCAAATGGTTCGAGGACGGAGAGCTCAATGCCTCCTCCAACTGCCTGGACCGTCACCTGGCAACCCGGGGCGACCAGACCGCCATCATCTTCGAGGGCGACGACCCGGCGGAGTCCCGTCACGTCAGCTACCGTGAACTGCACGAAGAGACCTGCAAGTTTGCCAACGTCCTCAAATCCCAGGGCGTGAAGAAAGGGGATGTGGTCACCATCTACATGCCGATGATCGTCGAAACCGCCGTCGCCATGCTGGCCTGCGCCCGCATTGGTGCGATTCATTCGGTGGTGTTCGGTGGCTTTTCGCCAGAGGCGCTGGCAGCGCGGATCGACAACGGCAAATCCCGTTTTGTGATCACCGCGGATGAGGGGGTTCGTGGCGGTCGCAAGATCCCGCTGAAGAAGAATGTCGATGCGGCCCTGCGGAATGAGAACCTTGGCAGTGTCGAGAAAGTTGTGGTGGTGTCCCGCACCCAGGGCGATGTGCCCTGGAACGAAGGCCGGGATGTACGCTACGAAGAGCTGATGAAGGACGCCTCCGCCGATTGTGCGCCGGAGCCGATGAACGCCGAAGACCCGCTGTTCATGCTGTACACCTCCGGTTCCACCGGGGCGCCCAAAGGTGTACTGCACACCACTGGCGGCTATCTGGTTTACGCGTCCATGACTCACCAGTACGTGTTTGACTATCAGGATGGCGACGTTTACTGGTGCACCGCCGACTTTGGCTGGGTCACCGGCCACAGTTACATCCTCTATGGGCCGTTGGCCAATGGTGCCATCACCGTGCTGTTTGAAGGGGTGCCAAACTACCCGGACAGCTCCCGCATGGGGCAGGTGGTGGACAAGCACAAGGTGAACGTGCTTTACACAGCGCCGACCGCGATCCGCGCCCTGATGGCCGAGGGTGAGTCCTGTATGGCAGGCACCACCCGCGAGTCCCTGCATCTGCTGGGCTCGGTGGGGGAACCCATCAACCCCGAGGCTTGGGAATGGTACCACCGGGTCATCGGCGACAGCCGCTGCCCGATCGTGGACACCTGGTGGCAGACCGAAACCGGCGGTATCCTGATCTCACCGCTGCCTGGTGCGTTTGATCTCAAACCTGGCTCTGCGACGCTGCCATTCTTTGGCGTGCAGCCGGCGCTGGTAGACAATGACGGCAACGTTCTGGAGGGAGCCACCGAAGGCAACCTGGTGATCCTCGACAGTTGGCCGGGGCAGATGCGTACCATCTATGGCGACCACGAGCGTTTCGTCCAGACCTATTTCAGCACCTACAAGGGCATGTACTTCACCGGTGATGGCGCCCGCCGCGACGATGACGGCTATTACTGGATCACCGGGCGTGTGGATGACGTTCTGAACGTCTCCGGTCATCGCCTGGGCACCGCCGAGGTGGAAAGTGCGCTGGTGGCCCACGATCTGGTCGCTGAAGCCGCGGTGGTGGGCTATCCCCACGACATCAAGGGGCAGGGCATCTACGTCTACGTCACTCTGGTGCAGGGTGAAGAGCCGTCCGACGAGCTCAAGAAGGAGCTGGTACAGTGGGTGCGCAAGGAAATCGGTCCCATCGCGTCACCTGATGTGATTCAGTGGGCGCCGGGCTTGCCGAAAACCCGGTCAGGGAAGATTATGCGCCGTATTTTGCGTAAAATTGCGGCTAACGAGCACGATCAATTGGGCGACACCTCCACGCTGGCCGATCCCAGTGTGGTGGATGAGCTCATCAATCATCGTGAATTCCAGTAAGGCCTGGCGACAGGCCTGACACCTGTGAGGACTCTGTTGAATGGCACAACAAATTATCATCGCCGATGATCACCCCCTGTTTCGGGCAGCCCTGAAGCAGGCGGTCAACCAGGCAGTACCTGATGCCGAAACGGTGGAAGTGGAAAGCATCAAGGCGTTGCAGGCGGCGGTGGAGGCCCATCCGGATGCGGATCTGGTCCTGCTGGATCTGAACATGCCGGGGGCTCACGGCTTCTCCGGGCTGGTGTTCATGCGTGGACAGTATCCGGGGCTGCCGGTGGTGGTTGTGTCAGGCTCTGAGGAGCTCCAGGTGATGCGACGCTCAATCGACTACGGCGCCTCCGGCTTCATCCCGAAGTCGGCGTCGCTGCCCACGATCACGGAGGCCATTCAGGCTGTGCTGGAAGGCGACGTCTGGCTGCCGGATGGTGTGGCAGAGAAAATTGAGCGACTGCAGGCCGATGCCCCCGACTTCTCCGAGAAGCTGGCATCACTGACACCGCAACAGTTCCGGGTGCTGGGGATGCTCGCCGAAGGCCTGTTGAACAAGCAGATCGCCTACGATCTGGACGTGTCGGAGGCCACCATCAAGGCTCACATCACGGCGGTGTTCCGCAAGCTGGGGGTGCGCAACCGCACCCAGGCGGTAATCGCCATCCAGCAGATGGAGATCGATCCTTCGGATACCTCATTATCCGGTAGCTGATCCAGGTCGCCCTACGGGCACTGGCCAGCGTGAAAACAGAAAGCTCCCGGGCTGTGGCTCGGGAGCTTTTTTTATTTCCGGAGGTTGTTCTGGCTGTTCTTCTCCTGTCCCTGTCCCTGTCCCTGTCCCTGTGCCTGTGCCTGTGCCTGTGCCTGTGCCGTTGGCGATGCCTGCCGTGTCATATTCCCCAACTCAGACAGCCGTCTCTGGTTAATGCAATATTCGGATAGAGGTACGGGTGTTCGCAAATTATCGAGATCTTGGTGATCGTTTGGAAGTGTTTCTCAGAAATGGAAGTCTATATAAATTCATTTTTAATCAAGCTATTGCTAGTTTTTCGGTATTCTGGCCGGTTGTTTTGTAATCAAATGTTTATGTAAATGCCATTGCTTTGTCACAGGCAGTTCTGTAAATTCAGCTAACAAATGTACGCTGAATTTCGTAGGTGATTGAATGAACGCAGCTGTCAAACCCGAATCGTTTGAGACCAGTGGTTTCGGCTTCCAGGATGAACGCAAGCTTCGCGACGACATGCGTAAGGAGCTGCCAGCGGATACCTTTCAGGCCCAGACCTGGCGGGTCATCTGGTTCCTGCCGCTCCAGCTGGTGATCTGGGGAGGGATTGCCACCATTCTTCTGGCGGGTCTGCCCTGGTATGCCAACCTGGGCCTGGCTTTGCTGGTGGGGCACACCATTGGTTCCCAGGCGCTCCTGGCGCATGAGGTACTGCATGGTGCGCTGGGTATGAGCAAGCGTTGGCAGAACTTTTTTGGCTGGCTCGGGTTCGGCCCGCTGATCGTCCCGCCCGAGTTCTGGCGCAAGTGGCATAATGTAGTGCACCACGGCAACACCAACATGGGCGATGTAGACCCGGACAGCTTTGGTACCCTTCGTCGCTACCGGGTGGACCCCAAACAACAGAAGTTCACCAAGCTGGCACCGGGGTCAGGCACCTGGTACAGCTACCTGTTCCTGACTTATTCGTTCACCATGCATGCGCAGCTGGTGCTGTGGTTCCAGGCCAAGCGTCGCAAGCTTTTCAAGGGCTTTGACCGCAAGAAGGCCATCCGCCAGACCTACCTGTGCGTGGCGGCCTGGGCCGTGCTGGCGATCCTGTCCGGGCCGCTGGCGGTGTTTACGGTGTTGATCCCGTTCATGGTGGCAAATGCGCTTGGTCAGGGGTACATCCTCACCAACCACTTCCTGCGCCCGCAGACGGTCAGCAACAACCCGCTGGACAACTCCATGAGCCTGCGCAGCAACCCGATCCTGGACCGACTGCACTACCGCTTCAGCCATCACGTGGAGCATCACTTCTTCCCGAAGATGTCTTCCAACAAGGCGCCGCGGGTGCGGGAATGGCTGGAACAGCATCATGGCGACCGCTATATGGCAATGCCTCACAGCACTGCGATCAAGTATCTGTACACCACACCGAGGGTCTACAAGTCGGCCACGGAGCTGGTGGACCCCATCCGTCCGGAGCGGGTATTTGATCTGATGCCACTGCAATCCCGGTACTCGGCCACGACGTTCCATCAGGCCGGATAACCGGAAGGCACCGTGAAAACAAAAAGGCACGCCCATGGGCGTGCCTCAGACTGCTGACAAACTCTCGCCATGGTAGCGGGGGTTTGTTGTAATTGGGTCAGCGACTTTCCAGAGGCTGCCCCATGCTCAAAGAGCCCTCCCCACAACAACACGAACTCGAGATGGTCTGTCTCGAGTCCCTGGTTCCTGAAACCCATCTGCTTCGCTCAATCGATCACGCCATTGATTTCGAGTTCATTCGTGAGCGTGTACGGCACCTGTATTGCGCGAACAACGGCCGCCCGGCCCTTGATCCGGTGGTGTTGTTCAAGATGCTGTTTCTGGGCTACCTGTTCGGTATCCGCAGTGAGCGGCAGCTGGTGCGGGAGATTCAGGTCAATGTGGCCTACCGCTGGTTCCTGCGTTTCAACCTGACCGACAAGGTGCCAGATGCCTCCACGCTGAGCCAGAACCGCCGTCGTCGCTTTCATGACAGCCACATCTATCAGGAGATCTTCGATGAGATCGTGCTTCAGGCCATGAGGTACGGCCTGGTTGGTGGCGAAGTGCTCTACACCGACAGCACCCACCTCAAGGCCAACGCCAACAAGAACAAGTACGACCTGGCACAGGCGGAAGTGAAGGTGGTGGATTACCTGGAGAGTTTGGAGCAGGCGATCGAGAGCGACCGCAAGGCTCATGGCAAGCAGCCGCTGAAAACGAAGTTGTCCGAGCAGCCGCCCAAAATGAAGGACACCAAGGTGAGTCGTACCGACTCGGACAGCGGTTACATGGTGCGGGAAGGGAAACCCAAGGGCTTCTTCTATCTGGACCACCGGACGGTGGATGGGCGTCATGCCATCATCACAGACAGTTACGCGACCCCGGCCAATCTCCATGACAGCCGGCCTTACCTCGATCGGTTGGACCGCCAGCGAGAACGCTTCGGTTTTGACGTCTGGGGTGTGGGGTTGGATGCGGGGTACTACACGGCGGGTCTCTGCAAGGGCCTGGAAGACCGGGGCATCTATGGCGTGATGGGCTACCGACGCCCCAACAAGCCCAAGGGCTATCTCCCCAAGCGCGCCTTCACCTATGACCCGGAAACCAATACCTATCGCTGCCCCGAGGGACAGTTACTGATCTACGCCACCACCAACCGGCAGGGCTACCGGGAGTACAAGTCCAACCCGGTTCACTGCAAAGACTGCCCGCTACTTGGTCAGTGCACGCGCAGCGCTAACCACGTCAAGGTGCTCACCCGCCACGTTTGGCAGGACTGCAAAGAACGAGTCGACCACAACCGATTAACGCCTTGGGGCAAGGCGCTGTACAAACGACGGCAAGAGACGGAGGAGCGCTCGTTCGCGGATGCCAAGCAGTTGCATGGCCATCGCTATGCTCGATTGCGAGGGCTGTCAAAGGTCCGCGAGCAATGTCTGTTGGCTGCGACTGCCCAGAACATGAAGAAGATCGCGCAGCTCCTGGCGCGTATTTTGGGGCTGAAATCGCTCGCAGCACTGGTCTTACAGGCATCAATCCTGGCATGGACTCAAAAACTGGTTGATAGGAAGTATCGACGAGGAAGGCTGACTCAAGCGACCGTCGGCTGAAAACAGAACGACCAAATGCAACAAACCCCGGAAAACCGGGGTTTGTCAGCAGTCTGGCACGTCCATGTGGGCGTGCCTTTTTTTGCCTGATGGCAATTAGCGGCAAGGTGTGATCGCATGGTAGTCGAAGGGGGTATCCTCCGGCTCATAATGCCAGGCAATCCGGTGTCCGTAGGCTCGCTCTAGACATCGGTAACTCGCCAGTTGTCGGTGGAAATTGGCGGAATTGTCTTCGAGCACCTTGAGCCTCTGGATGCCTTCCCCCTGATAGTGGAGCGCCTGGTCGAAGTCGCCGTTGGCCGCAAAGATCGCGGCGGTTATTTTGTAGTCGATCGGATGATCCGGCCACTCCGAATCAGTCATGATCTCATTCAGAAGTCGCTGGGAATGGGGCGGGTTCCTGTAATTTTCGTCTGGATGCGCGACCAGCCACCAAGCATAGTGGGACTTTGCTGTGCTGCCGTCATCATGCTCGATCGCACGTTCGTACAGGAGCTTGGACAAACGATGGTTTCTCTCAACGCCTATGCCGAATCCATAGGCTGTTCCCAGCAGCCGGAGCGCCGGTGCGTAGTCGGCGTAATTATCTGAGCGAAGCAGGTTCGCCGCAGTTTCATCGTTGGCTGGATCGCCGTCGTAGAACATCCACTGTGATTCGGCCAGAACCGTGAAGTAGTCAATTACTTGGCCCTGATGTACGTCCTCCAGGCTTCGTGCCAGCTTCAGGTATTTCTCTGCGCTGTCGAAGTCGGCCGGAATCTGATCGCCGGACAAGTAAAGAAAGCTTGCGAGCAGCGCCGCATACTTGCTTCCCGCCTGAGCGGATCTCTCAAGATACACCAGGGCTTCCTGGTCCCGGTCCTCTTCGACCAACGCAATCGCTCTGCCTGTGTCTGTTGTTGCACAACCTGTTGTAGCCAGCAGCAGGCCGCCGGCTACCAGTGATTTGATGGTGTGAATCACTACTAAAGTTCCTTTTTTAACATTCCATATTGGGCAAAGGGAGGCCCTGACTTCGCAATGGCTGAACCGATCAGCTACCGCTCCGCCAGGGCCAGCTTGGCGCCGAGGGCGGCGAAGGTGCTGGCAAAGCCGCGGCGGAGCCAGCCCTGGACCTTGGGGGACTCCATCACTGCTCGGCGGAACAGGTTGGCGAGGAAGCCGTAGCCGGCGAAGACGGCAAAGGTCATAGCCATGAAGACGGCGCTGAGGACCACCAACTGGGTGGTGGCCTGTTCGGCACCCACGGTGACGAATTGTGGCAGGAAGGCGAGGAAAAACAGGCTCAGCTTGGGGTTGAGAATGGTCAACAGGATGGCGCGTACCACCAGGTTGCCGGAGCCTTCACCGTCATCACTTTCCTCCAGGGCAAACCCGCCCCGGTTGCGCCAGGTCTGTACCGCCAGGTAGAGCAGGTAGGCCGCGCCCACCAACTTCAGAACCTGGAACACCACGGCGCTGGTGTGCAGGATGGCGGCCAGGCCCAGCACCGTTGCCGCCAGGTGGGGCAGGATACCGAGAGTGCAGCCAAAGGCGGCGACGACACTGGAACGAGGGCCGCGAGCCAGACTGGTGGCAACGGTGTAGAGCACACCAGAGCCGGGGATCAGCACCAGCACCAGACAGGTGACCAGGAATTCCATGGTGATCATTGCGCGCGACCTTTCTGCTCGTCCATCACCAACTCAATGCGCCCGGGGGCAACGCGGATGTCCATGGGCACCATGCCAAACAGCCGCTGGCGGGCGTCGGACTCATCCAGCCGGTACACTGGAACGGTTTCCAGCAACTGGGCCACGGCCCGCATCACCGTGTCGGTGAGCGGTTTGAGGTCCTGATTGAAGAGGTTGGATTCCACGCGACTGTCCAGCAACTGGAGGCGACGGATGAAGATGGCTTTCTCTGAGGCGTCGTACACGGGCGCGCCTTCCACTTTCAGAAACACATCCACCGGAATCTTGGTCATCAGTGCGTTGACGGCAATCTGGCCGTCGATGTCGATCACCGCGACGTCACGACCGTCGGGCCCCAGGGTAATGTCGGCATCGTTCAGGGTGACGCTCAGCGGCGAGCCAGCCTGGAGCTGCTGCCGGTCAAAGTCATTGATGGCGCGGGCGAGATGGTTCTCCAGCGTGCCCTCGCTGATGGAATAGGGGGAGAAACTGGCGCAGGCGCTGACGGTCAGGGCCAACAGACAGGTGGCGAGCAGTTGCTTCATCGCGGGCCTCTAGGGTCGGAGTGAGTCGGACTGTCGTTATTCTACCTGTAATTGCCTTGCTGGGGGGCGCTGTGGCGTATTACTGATCGGTCACCCGTCGCTGACGCCCACGGCCGGGCATACGTCGGCGACGGTTCAAGCGTTTTCCGCCTCGGCGGTGACGGTCAGTTCACTCCGGTCGTCAATGGCAGCCGTGATCACGATGGGTTGGCAGCAGACCTGGCAGTCCTCCACATAGGTCTGCTCCGATACGCTGGGGTCGATGCTGATGTCCAGCATCTCCCAGCAGTAGGGGCATTGTATGGTGGCGTGTTCCAGGGCTGCCATGTTGCGGTCTGTGTCCGTCGGGTTGCTTGGTCAGATCTGCTGTTTGATCAGAACTGCTGTTTGGCCATCCACGGGATGATGCGGTCGAACGCTTCCTCCAGTTTTTCACAGGAGGTGGAGAAGCTGAACCGCAGGGCGTTTGCCGTATCCTCCCCGAAGGCATCGCCAGGTACCACGCAAACACCGGTCTCCTTGAGCATGCGCAGGGCCAGATCGGAGCCGTCCACATGGGGCGGCAGGTTGGGGAACGAGAAAAACGCGCCACCGGGCTTGTAACCGGTGAGGTGTGGCGTTTCGTCGATCAGGTCCATGATCTTGTCGCGGCGTTCGCGATAGATATTGACCATGTCCCGGGTGCATTGCTGGTCGCCGGTCAGCGCCGCCACTCCGGCAAACTGGGAGGGGGTGTTGGCCACCGAGGTGGTGAACATGTGGTAACGGCGCAGCGACTTGATCGCGGCCTGGCTGGAGATCACCCAGCCCACCCGCAGCCCGGCCATGCTGTAGGTCTTCGAGAAGCTGCTGATGCACATGATGTTATCCAGGTCGACGGCGCAGCTCAGCACGCTGGCGTAGTCGTCGTCATCGAAGATCAGGTGGTCGTAGACTTCGTCGCTGTAGATCTGGATGCCACGGTAGGCGCATTCCTCAACAATGGTTTCGATGGTGCTGCGGGGGTAGACCGCGCCGGTCGGGTTGTTGGGGGAATTGAGGATGATGGCAAACGTGCGCGACCCCATGGCGCGAATCACTTCGTCGGGATCGAGCTGGTGGTTGTTCTCCGGGTGGGTCGGTATGAACTTCACCTCACCGCCATTCATGCGGATCAGCGGTGCATACAGCAGGAACGACGGGTCGGTCACGATGAACTGGCGGCCGGGGGCGGCGGTGGCGGATATGGCCAGGTACATGGCCTCGGTGGCCCCGGACGTGATCAGGATATTGTCCCGCGTCAGCTTGCGGTTGTAGCGCTTGCCGTAATAGTCCCGCAGTGCCACCAATAGCTCCGGCAGGCCGGCGTCCATGGTGTAGCCGGTCTGGCCGGCCCTGAGGGCATCGATGTAGGCATCGACGATGTGCGGGGGCGTGGGCAGGTCGGGCTGGCCAATGGACAGGTGGATCACGTCCTTCATGGTGGCGGCCATGTTGACCATGCGGCGAATGCCTGGAACCGGTATCGCCTGCATCGATGGATGCCAGCGGGCTTTCGACTTGCGGTACTTGATCTTGCGTGGCTGGGCGGTTGTTGCGTCCCGTGCTGCTTCCGGCATACACACCTCCTGAGATCACATAGGCGAAGGCCTGAGGTCGAACGACCATTGTTCAGGACCTTCATGCAGGTTAGACAGGAAACGCAGGCGGGACAACCCCTGAATTTGACCGGCTTTTTCCCAGCGCCCAGACTGAGGAAACCGTTACCGTTTGCGGGGGATTCTGGCCTCGTTAAAACCGTGACTGCGCTGATGTCTAGCAATCAAATGGAGAACTGCCATGTCCACCAATGTCCGTCCTGTCGTCACTGTGCTGACTGCCCCGGGTGATCCTGAGCCACCGGGGCTGGAGGCGGTGCGCAGCCGCGCCGAGGTCCGGCTGGCCTCGGACGAAGCCTCGCTACGCGAGACCCTGCCGGGGACCGACGTAATGATGGTGACGGATTTCCGCACCGAGGCGCTGGCGGCGGCCTGGCCGGCGGCGGACCGGTTGCAGTGGATACACGCCACCAGTGCCGGGGTGGATGCATTGATGTTTCCGGCCCTGATCGAAGGCCCCGTGACCGTAACCAACGCCCGGGGCATCTTTGATCGCACCATCGCCGAATACGTGCTGTGCTCGATTCTGATGTTCGCCAAGGACTTCCCGCAATCCATCCGCTACCAGCTGGCGCACCAGTGGCAACATCGCGATACCGAGCGGGCTGAGGGCCGGCAGGTGCTGGTGGTTGGAGCCGGTTCGATTGGTCGTCAGATTGCCCGGCTGGTGACCGCGGTGGGAATGCACGCCCATGGTATCGCCCGGCGGGAACGTCATGACGACCCGGATTTTGTTGCGGTACACAGCCAGGAGCAACTGATGGAGCAATTGGGGCTGGCAGACTATGTGGTCATTGCCGCGCCTCTGACACCGCAGACTGAGGGCCTGTTTGACGCCCAGGCCTTTGCCGCGATGCGGGACACCGCACGCCTGATCAACATTGGTCGGGGACCGATTGTGAAGACCGATGATCTGGTGGCCGCGCTGGACCAGGGCCAGATCGCCGGTGCCGCGCTGGATGTCTTCGAGGAGGAGCCACTGCCGCCGCAGCACCCGCTCTGGGAACGGGACAACGTCATCATGACGGCACACATGGCGGGGGATTTTATCGGCTGGCGGCGGGCACTGACCGATCAGTTCCTGGAAAATTTTGATCGCTGGCACCAGGGGGAGTCGCTGTTCAATGAAGTGAACAAGTCCCTGGGTTACGCGGGATAGAGTGTGTCTCAGCCAGCGGCACCACCTGGGCGGTGCCGCTGGCTGAGAAAGCAGCAGATCAGGCGGTGGCCTTGAGCGCTTCCTCAAAGATGCCCAGGGCTTCGTCAATCTGCTGGCTGTTGACGATCAGCGGCGGCAGCCAGCGCACGATCTCCTGGTAGGGACCGCAGCGGAGCATCAGCAGGCCACGGTGCTCGCATTCCTTGAGAATCTTGTCGGCGCGTTCGCCATCCGGCTGGCCGTCGCGGCGCATTTCCACCCCCTGCATCAGGCCAAGGCCACGGACATCCTCCATTTCCGGATAGTCTTTCTGCAGGCTTTCGAGGCCGTCCCGCAGTCGCTTGCCCATTGCCTCCGCATTGGCCACCAGTTGCTCCTCGCGAATCACGTCAATGGTGGCGAGGGCGGCGGCAGCGGCGACGGCATTGCCGCCGTAGGTGCCCCCCTGAGAGCCGGGCCAGCCCTTGGCCATGGTGTCTTCCGAGGCCGCCAGTGCGGAAATCGGGAAGCCACTGGCCAGCCCCTTGGCGATCATGATGGCATCCGGCTTGACACCAAAGTGGTCGTGCCCCCAGAACTGGCCGCTGCGGCCAAAGCCGGCCTGCACCTCATCAAACACCAGCATGATGCCGTGCTTGTCGGCGCGTTCCCGCAATCCCTCCATGAAACGCCGGTTGGCCGGCACGTAACCGCCTTCGCCCTGCACGGGCTCGATCATCATGGCGGCCGTTTCCTTGGGCGCCGAGTAGGTCACGAAGATGCGGTCCAGTTCCCGCAGGCAGAAGTCGGTGGTTTCCTCTTCCGACCAGCCGTAGTGATGCACGTGGGGGAAGGGCGCCACCACCACGCCGCCCATCATCGGGCTGACGCCGGCCCGCAGGCCAACGCTGGAGGTGGTCAGCGACAGTGACCCCATGGTTCGGCCGTGAAAGCCGCCGTGGAACACAATGATGTTAGGGCGACCGGTGGCCTGACGCACCAGGCGGATGCCGGCTTCGGCCACTTCGGTGCCGGCGTTGGAAAAGAAGAAAGCGTCGATGTTGTCCGGGGTCAGTTCCCCCAGTTTCTCTGCCAGTTCCGGCAAGCGCGGGTTCATCACCGTGGTGGCCTGGGCGTGGATCATGGTGGCGACCTGCTTCTGGGCCGCTTCAACCACTTTGGGGTGACAGTGGCCGGTACTGGTGACGCCGATACCGGATGTGAAATCCAGATAACGGCGACCCTCCGGGTCGATGATATGGCAGCCTTCGCCCTTGGCGGCCACGATACCGGTTGCCTGCTTCAGCAGGGGAGACAGTTTGCCTTTATGATCCGTCACGGTGCACCTCCCGAATTGAGTTGGTCTTTCCCAGCCTAGCCCTTAAGCCGAGGATTTTAAATGCCTGTGTTGCAAGGGAACCTTTGAAAGCTTCGGATCACCCTGCCAGGGCTGTCTAGCCCAGCCGTTGGCATACTGCATCGCCAATGGTACGGGTATCCCGGGCCTGGCCGTGCTGACTGGCCAGATCATCCGCGACGGCCTGAAACAGCCGTTCTCCGGCTTCGGCCAGGCGGCGATCCTGACGGCCCAGCCACTCCAGCATCCGCGCGGTGGTGAACAGCATGGCGGTGGGATCGGCGATGCCTTGGCCGGCGATGTCGGGTGCGCTGCCGTGGGTGGGTTCGAACATCGACGGCAGCTCCGGGTTGTCGGGATTCAGGTTGCAGGACGGCGCCACCCCCATGCCGCCGGACAGCACAGCCGCGAGGTCGGTCAGGATGTCCCCCTGAAGGTTACTGGCTACCACCACATCAAACGCCCAGGGGCACTGGACGAACTTCATGCAGGCGGCGTCCACCAGCTCGTGGTGGGTGGCGACATCGGGATAGTCTGCGGCCACCTGTTCAAAGACCTCGGTATAGAGGTCGCCCCAGTAACGCAGGGCATTGCGTTTGGTGATCACGCAGACCTGGCTGTCACACTGGCGGCCATCCTGGGTACGGAACTGACGCGACTGATTGTCGGCCCGGCGCTGCGCAGCCCGCAGTCTGGCTTGCTGGAAACCGTAGCGGATGATCCGCTCCGTGGCACGGTAGGTGAACAGCTCGATCTGGGTGGCAATTTCGTCTCGGGTGCCCTGGCGCAGCCGGCCGCCCTGGCTGACATACTCGCCTTCCGAGTTCTCCCGGATCACCAGCATGTCGATGTCGCGGGCTCGGTCATCCGCCAGGTACTGGCGAGCGCCGGGCAGCAGCCGGGCCGGGCGTTCACAGACCCATTGGTCGAAACCTTTACGCATCTGCAGCAATGGCGCCAGCGACACGCTGTCTGGCAGCAGGTAGCGGTCGGGATCGTTCACCGGACCGGGATCGCCAAGGGCACCGAGCAGGATGGCGTCGAATGCCTGCAACTGCTGCAATGCGTCTGCCGGCATGGATTCGCCATGTTCCTCGTGCCAGGCATGGGACGGCCAGGGGAAGCGGACCCACTCAAGCTCCAGCTGGTGTTGCTGTCTCAGTACCTCCAGGCAGCGAACGGCTTCGGCGACGACCTCCGGGCCGATGCCATCGCCGGGGGTGATTGCAATGCGGGTAGTCTTGGCCATAGGG
The DNA here is from genome assembly GCF_020546665.1 of Marinobacter sp. CA1. Lineage (NCBI taxonomy): Bacteria > Pseudomonadati > Pseudomonadota > Gammaproteobacteria > Pseudomonadales > Marinobacteraceae > Marinobacter > Marinobacter sp. CA1. The sequence continues at coordinate 3,431,943 of NZ_CP071785.1, read as the reverse complement.
ATTCCTTATCCATCGGTCGTACAAGCAAGTAGTCGCAAGATGCGACATCGGTTGTGAGGCTGTTCAATCCTGAAACCAGTGTAGCTGTGGCAGTGGCCCTCGCCAGCCCGGAGCCTTCTTCCGGACCCTGCTTGATGTGCCACTGGAGCTTCTATGCTGGTGTTGAAGCTGTCTTACCGGTTTTCATGACAAAGGATGCAGCATGTCGGTTCCACAGGAATTGTTTGACGAGTCCCACTGTGAGTTGTGCGCCTGTGGCGCGGGACTGGATTTTTCTATCAGTTTTGCCTTCCAGCCCATCGTTGATGCCGAGACCCGTACAGTGTTCGCTTACGAGGCCCTGGTCCGTGGCGAGCAGGGCGAACCGGCGGGTGAAGTGCTCGGCCGGGTCCATAACGCCAACCGCTATGCCTTTGACCAGGTTTGTCGGGTGCGGGCGGTCAAGCTGGCATCGCGGTTGGGGATGACCGCCCGCCTGAGCATCAATTTCCTGCCCAATGCGGTCTATCGGGCGGAGTACTGTATTCGCACCACCCTGGCGGCCGCGCAACATTACGACTTCGATACCAGCCGGATCATCTTCGAGGTCACCGAAGGCGAGGCGCTGACGTCAAAGGAGCATCTTCTGTCGATTCTTGCCAGCTACCAGCAGATGGGGTTCAGCGTGGCGCTGGACGATTTCGGCGCCGGCTACAACCGCTTTGATGTGTTGATGGATACCCCGCCGGACCTGTTGAAGCTGGACATGATGCTGATTCGCGACATTGATCAGCGTCCGAGGAGTCAGGCGGTGGTGGATGGCCTGCTGTTGACCTGCCGTCGCCTGGGAGTGCAGGTGATGGCGGAAGGGATTGAAAGCGAGGCGGAGTACGACTGGTTGCGGGAGCGGGGAGTGCGACTGTTCCAGGGCTACCTGTTTGCCCGGCCGGCGTTCGATCAGTTACCTGAGGTTTACATTCCCCGCTGAATGGGGTTTGCTGAACCATCCTAGCCGTAACAAGGAGTTACCCAGTTGTTCTATCGTGTTCTCACCCTCTTGGGGGCGGTGCTGTTTGTGATCGCGCTGTTTGGCCTGCTGTGGCTGTTCTGTCGTCGCTTTCTGCAGCGCCATGGTGTGGTCGACCAGCTCGCGGACCGGACCTCCGTGCTGGCAACCTGGACCTTCGCCGGTGTCGCCATTGGGCTGGTGTTCGCCGGTGTCGGCGCGTTGTTGTTGGGTCCCTGGGCGTTTTACCGAACCTTGCGCGGCCACGACGTCGCTATCTCCGATGCCGCTGCCATGTGGTGGGGGCTGGGGATTGTGTTGGCGGCGTTGCTGGTGACCGGTAGCGGGTTTGCCGCGTTCCTGTATCTGGTCGGGGCAGTTTAGCCCGCCCCTGATACATCAGCCGTTTCCTGGCCGATGCGGTGCAGTTGCTGACGAAACCAGGCCAGTGCCGGCTCCTGCTCATATGGCCGGTGCCAGTAGAGATGGACATCGAGATCGGGCAGGTTGGTAGGCGCGGTCAGCAGGGCCAGACCGGTGTTTTCGGCAATGATGCGGGCGTAGGTTTCCGGCATGGTCAGCAGCAGATCGCTTTGGGCGACCACCCGGCAGGCTGCGAAGTAGTGTTGGCAGCGCAGACGAATGCGCCGCTGAACCCCTTGCCGGGACAGTTCAAAATCTTCAATACCGGGGCCCTCCGCCCGGGATGATACCAGTACATGACTGGCCGCCAGGTAGTCGTCCAGAGTCAGCGGCTCGTGGGCCAGCGGGTGGTCACTGCGGGCGATGACCACCAGGCGATCCTGCCGCAGCCGCTCATGGGCCGTCTGCTCGGACACCGGCAGCAGCACGTCGACGGCAAAATCCAGCTTGCCGGCGGCGAGCTGGGTCTCCATATCCCGCCGGGCCACCCGCTGGCTGATGATTTCCAGTTCCGGATAGGGTTCCAGACGTGCCATCAGGCTGGGGAGAAAGGTGGACTCCAGCACGTCCCGCATCGCCAGGGCGTAGGTCTTGCGATGGCTGGCGGGATCAAAGGCGTGGAACTGGTTGACGGCGCTCTGGATCTGGGTCAGCCCCGGTCGCATGGAGGCGAGGAATCGGCGGGCCAGGGGAGTGGGCACCATCTGGTTGCCCTGGCGGGTGAACAGCGGGTCGTCAAAGTGTTCGCGCAGCTTGGCGAGAGAGTGGCTGATGGCTGGCTGGGTCAGATGCAACGCCCGGGCCGCGCGGGTCAGGCTGCCTTCCCGGTAGATGGTGTCGAAGACGTGCAGCAGGTTCAGGTCGAGTCGATTCAGTGCCATGGTTCGCGGATCTGTGAATAAGTCAGCCTTATGATAGCGGATTAAAATAATTCAGTCGCTTGATAACTTGAGGGCTCCTAGACTGGTGCCAATCGACTGATGAGGGAATCACCATGGACTTCACTATTTCCGACAAGGGGCAGGACTATCTCGAGCGCGTCAAGGCATTCATGCGGGACGAGATCTTTCCGATTGAAGCGCAATACCATCGTGAGCTGGCGGCCCAGGACAATCGCTGGGTGGAATTGCCGGTTATCCGTGAGCTCAAGGAAAAGGCCCGGGCCCAGGGACTGTGGAACATGTTCTTTCCCGACGAGGCCCATGGTTGCGGTCTGCTCAATTCCGATTACGCGCTGATCGCTGAAGAAACCGGCAAGAGCTTTATCGCGCCGGAGATCTTCAACTGTAACGCGCCTGATACCGGCAACATGGAGGTGCTGATTCACTACGGCTCGGAGCAGCAGAAAGCCGAGTGGCTGCCGCGGTTGCTCAGTGGCGAGATCCGCTCGGCGTTCTGTATGACCGAACCGGGAGTGGCGTCGTCCGATGCCACCAACATGGCGGCCACCGCCACGGTGGAAGGCGACGAAGTGGTACTCAACGGTCGCAAATGGTGGAGTACCGGCATTGGTCACCCGGACTGCAAGGTGGCGATATTCATGGGCCTGACCGATCCCCAGGCTGACAAGCATCGCCAGCATTCCATGGTCCTGGTGCCGCTGGACACGCCGGGTGTGACGATCGAGCGGATGCTGCCGGTGTTTGGCGCCTACGACGAGCCCTATGGTCACGGCGAGGTGGTGTTCGACAACGTGCGCCTGCCGACCAGCGCTTTCATTGCCGGGCCCGGGCGCGGTTTCGAGATCGCCCAGGGTCGTCTGGGGCCGGGGCGGGTGCATCACTGCATGCGGGCCATCGGTGCCGCGGAACGGGCCCTGGAGCTACTGATCAAACGGGCGGTGAGCCGCGAGGCCTTTGGCCGCCCGCTGGCGAAGCTCGGGGGGAATCCGGACATCATTGCCAACGCCCGCATGTCGATTGAGCAGGCCCGGCTGCTGACGCTGAAATGCGCCTGGTTGTTGGACACCAAAGGCATTCGGGGTGCGCTTGCCGAGGTGGCCATGATCAAGGCCGTGATTCCGCAGATGCTGCAGACCATCGTCGATCAGGCGATCCAGATCCACGGCGGCGCCGGTGTCAGCGATGACGATTTCCCGCTGACCCAGCTGTTTGCCTACGCCCGGGTCCTGCGCCTGGCGGACGGTCCGGACGAAGTGCATCGCGCCACCGTGGCGCGGATGGAACTGAGAAAATACCGCTGAGCGCCGGCAACGCTCACAGAGTCAACGACGAGGCAAACCATGCAACGAATTTTCATTACCGGTGGCGCCAGCGGCCTTGGTCGTGCCCTTGCCCTGCGCTATGCCCGTGACGGTGCCCGAGTCTGTATTGGTGATATCAACCCGCAGCAGGGCGCCGAGGTGGAGGCGGAGATTCGCGCCGCCGGTGGTGAGCCCCTGTATCTGAACTGCGATGTGCGGCAACTGGCCGATCTGGAACGGGCTTGCGATACCCTGCTGGATAGCTGGGGCGGCGTAGACGTGGTGGTCAATAACGCTGGCGTCGCCTCGGCGGGTACCATTGAAGACAGCACCCTGGCGGACTGGGAATGGATTCTTGATATCAACGTGCTGGGGGTGGTCCGGGGCTGCAAGGCGTTCACACCGCTGTTCAAGCGCCAGGGCGCCGGTACCTTTGTCAATGTGGCGTCGATGGCGGGGCTGATGCTGGCGCCGGTGATGAGCAGTTACAACGTCTCCAAGGCCGGCGTGATCGCACTGTCGGAAACCCTGAGCCAGGAACTGCGGGACGCCGGCATCGGCGTGTGCTGTGTGTGTCCGGCGTTCTTCCAGACCAACCTGGCGAGCACCATGCGGTCGGACATTCCCGGCATGCAGCAGAACGTCAACAAACTGATGAAGCGCTCCAGCGTGGGGGCCGACCAGGTGGCGGAAGACATTCATCGCGCCGTCCGCACTGGCCAGTTCTGGGTGCTGCCCCATGCCAAGGAGCGTCGAATGTGGGTTCTCAAGCGATACGTCCCCCGCGCATTCGACTGGTTAATGCACCAGGAAACCAAACGCTGGATGGGCAAGATGGCGAAGGCTGCCCAATAGGAGAAGAGCAATGAGCCAGATCGACCAGGCGGTGGCAATCCGCAAGGGTGAAGAACTGGATGTGGCGGCGGTTGACCGCTTCATGAAGCAGGCGTTGCCAGAGCTGACCGGAGAACCAGTCATCCGGCAATACCCGGGCGGCGCCTCCAACCTGACCTATCAGGTGGATTACGGCGACCGATCCTACGTACTGCGCCGACCGCCGTTCGGCAAGATTGCCAAGTCCGCCCATGACATGCTGCGGGAAGCCCGGGTGATGGAGGCGCTCAAGCCGGTGTACCCGTACGTGCCCGACATTGTCGCAATCTGCGATGATCATGAGGTGCTGGGTTGCGATTTCTATGTGATGCAGCGGCTCAAGGGCGTCATCCTGAGGCAGGATTTTCCCGCCGACCTGGCCCTCAATGAGGCCGATACCCGCAAGCTGTGCCTGAATGTGATCGACAAGCTGGTGGAGCTGCACCAGGTGGATGCCAAGGCGACCGGCCTGGACCGGCTGGGCAAGGGCGCCGGTTATGTGCAGCGCCAGATTGGTGGCTGGAGTGAGCGTTTCCGCAAGGCCCGTACCGACGATGTCGGTGATTTCGAGGCGGTGATGGCGTGGCTGCAGGACAAGATGCCCGATGACATTGGTCAGTGTGTGATCCACAACGACTACCGTTTCGACAATGTGGTGCTCAACCCCGACAACCCGTTTGAGGTGATCGGCGTGCTGGACTGGGAAATGGCCACCATTGGCGATCCGCTGATGGATCTGGGCAACAGCCTGGCGTACTGGATTCAGGCCGATGATGATCCCGGTATGCAAATGCTGCGGCGCCAGCCCACGCACCAGCCAGGCATGCTGAGCCGGGAGGAAGTGGTCGCTTACTATCTTGACCGCGCCGGGCTGTCGATCAACAGCTTTGATTTCTACGAGGTCTACGGTTTGTTCCGGCTGGCGGTGATCATCCAGCAGATCTATTACCGCTACTACCATGGCCAGACCGCAGACAAGCGGTTTGCGGCCTTTGGTCAGGCCGCCAACTATCTGCAGCAGCGCTGCCAGCGGCTGATCCAGGCCAGTAAGCTGTAATGGCAGCCATTTACCTGATTCGCCACGGCCAGGCCAGTTTTGGTAAAGCCAACTACGATCAGTTGTCGGAACGTGGCTGGCAGCAGGGACGGGTACTGGGACGCTGGCTGGCGGGCAAGGTTTCGCCCCAGGCTGTGGTGGGAGGCTCGCTACAGCGTCACCGGGAAACCGCCGAGGCCATTGCCAGCGGGTTCGGCCGTGACCTGCCCGATATGCGGGTGATGGCCGGCCTGGACGAGTTTGATCATACCGCAGTGATCGAGTGCTATAGGCCGCAATGGGCTGACCGGGCCCGCATGGCCCGGGATCTTCAGGCTTTTCCCAAACCGGCGAAAGCGTTTCAGGACGCGTTCGTGGCCGCCGTGGTGCGCTGGGCCAGCGGTGACCATGACTCGGACTACCGCGAGACCTGGCCTGAGTTCAAAGCGCGGGTACTGACCGCCTTCGAAGAGCTGGTGGCCTTTGCCGATGGCAGCGATGTGCTGGTAACCACATCGGGTGGCCCGATCTCGGTGATGGTGCAGCATCTGCTCGGGCTGGATGATGCCCGCACCCTGGGGCTGAATGAGGTGATCGCCAACACCAGTGTGACCCGGGTGCTCTATTCCGGCGGCCGCCGCAGTCTGGCGGTGTTCAACAACTACAGTCACCTGGAGGCCGAAGACCTGGCCCTGGTGAGTTTTCGCTAATACGGAGAGATTGGTCAATGAGCAACAACGATCTGTTTAACCTGCAAGGAAAAGTCGCTCTGGTGACCGGCGCCAGCCGGGGCATTGGCGAGAGCATCGCCCGTACCCTGGCTGGACAGGGCGCCCATGTCATCGTCAGCAGCCGTAAAATTGATGGCTGTGAGGCAGTCGCTTCCAGCATTCGCGAGGCCGGTGGCAGTGCCGAGGCCTATGCCTGCCATATTGGCGATATGGAGCAAATCGAGGCGGTTTGGACCCATATCGAGCAGAATCACGGCAAGATCGATATCCTGGTCAACAATGCCGCGGCCAATCCCTACTTCGGGCCAGTGGAGGACACCGACCTGGCGGCGTTCAACAAGACCGTTGATGTGAACATTCGCGGCTACTTCTTTATGTGTGCCCGTGGCGCTCAGCTGATGAAGAAGAATGGCGGTGGCGCCATCGTCAATGTGGCGTCGGTTAACGGCGTCAATCCTGGCCATTTCCAGGGCATCTACTCAATCACCAAGGCCGCCGTTATTTCCATGACCAAGTCCTTCGCCATGGAGCTGGGGCAGCAGAACATTCGGGTCAACGCCCTGTTGCCGGGCCTGACCGACACCAAGTTTGCCAGCGCCCTGACCACCAACGACGCCATTCGCAAGCAGGCAATGGCTCACATACCGATGAAGCGGGTGGCCGATCCGGATGAAATGGCCGGCACCGTGCTCTACCTGGTGTCACAGGCCTCCAGCTATACCACCGGTGCCTGCATCAACGCCGATGGCGGCTATCTGACGGTTTAAGCGTCGTGGTCGGCTGAGGCGATCTCAGGACCGGCCTAGCGGGGCTGCGTTCAACTGGTCTGCGGTCATTGCGTTGCCGCAGGCCAGGGCCTCAACATCCTCCCGCAATCTCGCGACTTCGGCCCGCAGGTGTTGCCAATGACGCTGATCCGCGTTCAACAGCAGGCGGTAGTTCAGGTCCACCAATGCGTTGCGGCTGTCACTGGTCATGGCTCGATAGCGGGCGCCTCTGGCTTCTTCGCTGTGTTCAATCAGGTGACCAAGACGATCCGTAAAGCCGGCTGAGTGCCGGCTGGCGAGAGACGCAAGGAACGCCTCCTGCCACTTGCGGCGCCCGTCCAGCCAGATCCGGGTCTGGGCTCCCCGGTTGATGGCCCATTGTGCCACGATGTCCTGCTGTTGCCGGTTCAGGGACCCCAGCCAGCGTTCGGCGCGTTCCTGAATCCGCTCCGCCCGCGCCTGCCCGGTTTGTTCCGGCGAGGCCAGCAGGTATTCACTCTGCAGTTCCCGGTGCCGGGATTCCATATTGGCAGCCAGTTCCTCAACCTGGGTTTCTGACAGCGATGCCAGTAACCGCGAGGCCGGGTCGCCCAGCCGTTCCAGCAGCGGCGGCAGGAAGGCGGTTAGTTGCTGTTGGTGACGTTGCAGCACCGTGCGATCGGCGACTTCTGGCTGCAGGTCCTGTTCCAACCGGCGCAGCCACTGGGCATAGCGTGGCAGCTCCACTTGGCAGTGCCAGCTCACCAGTCGGTCCAGGTCTTTCTGCAGTTGCTGAGATTGGTCCTCGTTGAGGGTGAGGTAATCCTCCACCCACCACACCACTGCCCAGTCGGCGTAACGGTAGGCCAATCGATTGGAGCTGCAACCACTGGTGATCACTGCACAGGTGATGAGGAGGTAGACGGCCAGCCGGCGAAACGCCGACGGCCGTTGTGAGCGGTTGTTCGGTACCATGGGCCCTTCCGTTGCCGGGGACCACGCAGGCGTCAGATCAGTCAGGACGGGGCGCGTGGGCGCCGGTCAATCATTCCGCCTTGGACAGGGTGGTACCTACCGGGGGCTTGTGGTGCAGGGAGTACAGCACCCGGTCGAGGACCGACTGGCCGTTCCAGGCGGGGTCGTCGTTTACCATACCTACGACCACCCAGGTGGTATTGGATGCATCGCGGGTGAAGCCGGCAATGGAGCGTACGTTCTCCAGGTAGCCGGTCTTGATGCGGCCCTCACCATCCATGCCGGCGTTGCGCAGCCGTCTTGCCATGGTGCCGTCCATTGCGATCAGAGGCATGGACGCCATCAGGTCCGCGGCGAAGGGGCTGTTCCAGGCCTGCAGCAGAATCTGGGCTCCCTGGCGGGCGGAAATGCGGCCGTGGCGGGTGAGGCCGGCGCCGTTATCAATCACCATGCCATTGGTGTTGACGCCTTTTTCCTCAAGCCACTGGTACACCGCCCGGATGCCGGCGACCCGGTCGTCGGTGTCGCTGTCCTGGCGGCTTTCCGAGCCGATGGTGAGCAACAGCTGGCGGGCCATGACGTTGCTGCTCCACTTGTTGATGTCGCGGATGACCGACACCAGGTCCGGTGAGGTCATCTTCAACAGCAGGCGGGCGTCCTCCGGTGCAGCTGCAAGTCGGTCCCGGCCCTGCAGGCGAATGCCCAGATCGCTCAGCAGTGATCGGATCAGGGCAGCGGAATACTGCTCGTGGGGCAACAGTGAGAAGTAGGCCGTGGTGCGACAGCCCTCGGGCAGTTTGCCGCTGACCCGGACGGTGATCTGGCCGTTGTCGGCAAACACGGGTTCCCAGGCAAAGGAGCGGCGTGAGGGACAGTCACCTTCCGCCACGGCGGTTACACGGTTGTCGATATGGACCTGGGCCAGGTTGGGGGAGCCCCAGGCCTGGGTGCCCCGTTCATCTGCCCGCACCTGAAAGTGCAGCAGATTGAGGTTGGTCAGGTAAGCCGAAGGCTCCACCAGAAACGGTGCGTAGGGGTTGTTGCCATTGTCCTGGAACGCCGGTACCCCACCGGAGAGCTGGAACACCTCGCCATCAAGGACCAGGTCGCCGGTGATGGTATCCAGCCCCATGCCCCGCAGTTCGCTGAGCGTGGTGCGCAGGCGCTCGATGGTCAGCTTGGGGTCGCCACCGAACTTGACGTACAGGTTGCCATCCAGGGTCCGCCCCTGAAACCGGCCGTCGGTATAGAAATTGGTGTCCCAGTGATAGGTGGGCCCGAGGATTTCCAGCGCCGCAAAGGTGGTCACCACCTTCATGATGGAGCCGGGGCTCATGGCGCGATCGGCATTGATGTATTGCTCGATGCCTGGGCCGTTGAGGGGGACAGCGGCCACACTCAGCGCCTGCTGGCCGGTGAGTGAGCGATCGGCGTAATCCAGTACCTGACTTTTCCAGTGGCCCTGGGGGGCAATGGTATCGGCGGTTACCGGCTGAGCCAGTGACAGGGCCAGCAGCGGCAGGGCGCACCAGTGCCGGAGTGTCCTTCCTGGACGGAGCGTGCGCAGGCGAGTGCGCATGGGGCTGGGTACGTGGCGCGACATGGCGAAGTTCCCGGTTGGGTGGGGCATCCAAACATTGTCTAACCATAGCCCAAAAGTGCCCCCTGTTCTATGTTGAAAACTTCTACATGACGTTAAAAAATGCCAGTAGGCCCCTTGTTTCTATTGCAGATTTGTTTCTGCTTGTAAGGCCCATTGGAATCAGCAGCTTGCGCCGGTCTATAAACGCCTTTCCTCCCGTTCGACCGCAGTCGACGACTCGGCGGTCAATGCCAGCGGGTGTCAGTCAAGCATAATGGCCCCTGTCTGATAACTGCCCATTCCCACCCGGAGGATGCCTAACATGCCCAACGTGATAACCCACAACCTCAATGTCCTGGGATCGGTGGCCACTTCGACCATGACCGCCTGGCGTGGTTGCCTGGTGGTGCGGTCGGCGCCGCAGCCGGAGTTGCCACTGGTGCTCTACGACATGGAAGCCTGTCCCTACTGCCGCCGGGTGCGGGAGGCGCTTACCGCTCTCAATCTGGATGTGGACATCCGGCCGTGTCCCAAGGGCGGGACGGTGTTCCGGCCTGAGGCAGAGGCGGCGGGTGGCAAGCAGCTGTTTCCGCTGTTGCTGGACCCGAACACCGACACCGTGATGTACGAGTCGCGGGACATCGTTGAGTACCTGTTCCGCCAGTATGCGGATCGGCCGGTGCCGGGCTATTACCGGTTGCGACCTCACCAGCCAGTGCTCGGTTCCATTGGCTCGGCAGCGAGCGTGCTGCGGGGCTTGCGGGCACGTCCGGCGAGGCGGCCGGAACAACCGCTGCATCTGTGGAGCTTTGAAGGCAGCCCGTTCTCGCGGCTGGTGCGGGAGAGGCTGTGCGAGTACGAGATTCCCTACACTCTGCACAACCTGGGTAAAGAGCACTGGACCGAAGTGGGTCCGGCGCGACAGCGTATCAAGCCAGGCCCTTACCGGCCCATTCCCGGTGGTAAACGGGATGCTTTCTTCCAGCAGCATCAGCGGGTGCAGGTGCCCTATCTGGAAGACCCCAATACCGGCGAGGCCCTGTTCGAGTCGGCGGCGATCCTGGATTACCTGGATCGCCAGTACGGTCAGAGCTGAGCGCTCAGTCCCAGGCCGGTGCAAACGCCGGGTCGGCCAGGCGTTCGCCGCGGTCCAGTCGCTCGATGGCGGCGAGTTCCTCCGGTGCCAGCTTGATCTTCAGGGCGTCCAGGTTGGCTTTCAGATGGTCGGGCCGCACCGACGAGGGAATCGGCACAATGTGTCGTGATACCGCCCAGGCGATGGCAATCTGCGCCGGGGTGACGTTGCGATGGCGCGCCAGGTCTATCAGGGTGTCGTCTTCCATGACCCGGCCGACCGCCAGCGGCATGTAACCGGTGACCTGAATGCCGAGAGTCTGGGCATGGTCGACCGCCTTGCGGTTGGCAAGGAACGGGTGCACTTCGATCTGATTGGTAAAAATCGGGGTGTCGCCGAGAATCTCCCGCGCCTGGTTGAGCTGGGCCGTCGTGAAGTTGGATACACCGATGTGGTCGGTCAGACCGTCTTCCCTGGCCTGCTTGAGAGCGCCGAGATAGTCCTCCATGGGAACCTGGCCGTCTGGCGACGGCCAGTGCACCAGAGCCAGGTCGACGTGATCCGTCTTCAGCCGCTCCAGGCTGTGGCGCAGACTCCGTCCCAGTTCCGCCGGCTTGAGGCGATCATGCCAGATTTTGGTGGTGACAAAGATTTCCCGCCGTGGAATGCCGCTGGCGGTGATGCCGTCGCCCACTTCCGCCTCATTTTCGTACATCTGGGCCGTATCGATGTGGCGATAGCCGAGGGACAGAGCTGTTCTCACCGCATCCCTGGCGGTATCGCCTTGCAGGCGAAAGGTTCCCAGACCTATGGGCGGCAGTGCGTCGAACGCCATGGTGACCTCCATTCGATTTCCGCTGTGTGGGCTCTCTATACGTTGGTACCTGAACGGTAGTTCTTCAAGGTTCGTGTCGGTATTATTGGCGGCCAACCCAGTGTCGTGAGAGAGAGTCAATGCTGACCGGCCAGTGCCTGTGTGGCGCCATCAAGTATCAATACGACGGCCCGGTGGGGCCGGTGTCCCTGTGCCATTGCCAGCGCTGTCGTCGTGCCCAGGGCGGTGCCTTTTCCGCCAGTGCTCCGCTGCAGGCTGTGCGTTTCCAGTTCACCGAGGGCGAAGACCAGGTACGGGAGTTTGAGTCCCTGCCGGGCAAGTACCGGGCCTTCTGTCCCAACTGTGGCAGCCCGCTGTACAGCCGGGTGGACGCCATACCGGGTATCGTTCGCCTGCGGGTGGGCACCCTTGATGGCGATCTCGGCAAAGGACCCGCCTCACATATCTATGTCGGTTCCAAGTCGGACTGGTTCCAGATTACGGACGATCTACCGCAGTACGACAAGACCGAACGCACTAACGACCCTCACTGACCCGATTCTCGCTGCCGGTTCTCACTGGACGGACCCTCAGCGAGCGATCTCACTGACGCCGCCCGTTGGCCGAGCCAGACGGATTGGGTTGTGCTGTTCGCTGCCGGGGGCGCCGGGGCTACTCTGGCACCAGTCGTACCACCTCGCCGTTGCCCTCATCGGTCAGCAGCCATAGCACGCCATCGGGCCCCATCCGCACATCGCGGATACGGCGGCCGAACTCGGTGATGAGATCTTCCTCGTTCACTACCTGGCCATCGCGTATGGTCAGCCGTACCAGTTTCTGCAGTTTCAGGGCGCCCACGAACAGATCCCCCTGCCAGCCAGGCACCTTCGTGCCGGTGTAGAACGCCATGCCCGATGGCGCAATCGACGGGTCCCAGTAGTGCAGGGGCTGGGCCATGCCTGTTTGCTCGGTTTTGTCGGTAATGGCTAATCCGGAATAGCCAATGCCGTAGGTGATCTCCGGCCAGCCATAGTTGGTGCCGGGGCTCAGGATGTTGACCTCGTCGCCCCCTCGAGGGCCATGCTCGTGGGTCCAGATATCGCCGCTGAGCGGATGTCTGGTCATGCCCTGAATGTTGCGGTTGCCGTAAGTATAGAAGGTGTCACGGGCCCTGGTCTGGCTCTGGAAGGGGTTACCTGGGGCGGGATCACCGTTGATGGTAATGCGGTGAACGCCGCCGGCATCGTCCCCCAGGTCCTGGGCGCGGGGGCGATCACCGCGGTCACCGACCGCTACATACAGCAGGCCGTCATCATCGAAGGCCATGCGGCCGGCAAAGTGACGGCTGGTGCCGGAGCGGGGCAGGGCTTCAAAGATGACCTCGCTGTCCACCAGCCGTGCGCCCTCCAGTCTTGCGCGACTGACCCGGGTGGTGAGGCCATCGTCGTTCTCATGGGCGTAGCTGAGGAACAGCAGGTGGTTGTCGGCAAAGTCGGGGTGCAGGACCACATCCAGCAGGCCGCCCTGGCCGGAAACCACCAGCTCCGGCAGTCCGGCGATGGGCGTTGCCGTCAGTTGACCGTCACGAATCAGCCGCAGCCGACCGGCCCGCTCGGTGACCAGTTGCGAGCCATCCGGCAGGAACGCCAGGCTCCAGGGGTGTTCCAGGCCCGAGGCCACCGTTTGCAGCCGGAACCGGGCCTGCTCCGAGTGGTACAGCTCTGGGGCCGCGCCACAGGCTGACGTGGTGATGATGGTGGCGGACACCAGCAGTGCCCGGATGCATTGCGCCATGGTCGTGCTCCCAACCCTTGCTGAGTTGTTACCAAGATAGCATCTGGATGCCGGTGTCTCTTACCGCAACGTCACTGGCTGTCAGCGCGACGATGTGTCAGATCGCCTCTGGTCAGGCCGGCTGTAGCTGGTCAGCGTGACCGGTCTGGACCCGCCACTGAGCGGCGTAGAGACCGTCTTCGGCCAGCAGCGATGAGTGGTCTCCGGTCTCGGCCACCTTGCCGCCGTCAATCACCGCAATGGTATCGGCATCCACGATGGTGGACAGACGGTGGGCGATGACGATCACCGTGCGATTGTGGCGGATGTGTCGCAATGAGCGCTGGATGGCGGCCTCGGTCTCGTTATCGACGGCGCTGGTGGCCTCATCGAGGATCAGGATGGCCGGGTCTTTGAGTAGCGCCCGTGCCAGCGACAGACGCTGGCGCTGGCCGCCGGACAGCCGCACACCACGCTCGCCCACCAGGGTGTCGAGGCCGTCCGGCAGTTGCTCGATAAACTCCCAGGCTTCCGCGGTACGGGCTGCGGCGATGATGTCGGCGTCATTGGCGTCCGGTCGGCCGTATGCGATGTTCTCGCGGATACTGCCCTCGAACAGATAGACGTCCTGGCTGACCAGCCCGATGGCCTGGCGCAACGACTGCATGGATACGGTGTCGATCGGGGTGCCGTCAATGGTGATGCGGCCCTTGGCGGGATCGTAGAAGCGCATCAGCAGCTTGATCAGGGTGGATTTGCCGGAACCGGTTGCGCCAACCAGGGCCAGGGTGTGGCCGGCAGGCACTTTCAGCGAGACGTCTTGGATGCCGGCACTGCTGTTGTGGTACTGGAAGCTGAGGCGCTCAAAGGCGACGTCGCCACGCACAGGCGCGGCCAGCGGCTGCTTGCCGTCGTCGCGGACCTGTACCGGCTCTTCCAGCAGATCGAGGATGCGGCGGGTGCTGGCCATGGCCCGTTCGAACAGATCGATGACGGTGGCCAGGCCGGTGAGCGGCCAAAGCAGGCGCTGGGTCAGGAACACCAGTACCCCGTAGGCACCGACATTGAGGCTGCCTTCCAGCGCCATCATGCCGCCGACGGTGAAGGTGGCCAGGAATCCGGCCAGGATCGCCATGCGGATCACCGGAATAAAGGCCGAGCTGACCCGGATCGCCTTGCGATTGGCCTCCACATAGGCTTCGCTGCTGGTGCGCAGGCGCTCGGCCTCACGCTGCTCGGCGGTGAAGCTCTTGATGGTGGCAATGCCTCCCAGGTTGTTGGACAACCGGCTCGACAGGTCACCCACCTTCTCCCGCACATCGGCATACAGTGGCCCGGCCTTGCGCTGGAAGAAGAAGGTGCCCCAGATGATCACCGGAATCGGGGTAAACGCCAGACACGCCACCAGCGGTGAGATGGCGAAGAACACCGCGCCCACGGCAAGGATGGTCACCACCACCTGGATCATGGCGTTGGCACCGCCATCCAGGAAGCGCTCAAGCTGGTTGACGTCGTCGTTCATGGTGGCCACCAGTTGCCCGGAGCTGCGCTGCTCGAAGAAGCTCATGTCGAGGCGCTGGGCGTGCTCATAGGCGTCCTGACGCAGGTCGGCCTGCAGCCGCTGGGCGAGGTTGCGCCAGAGAATCTGGAACAGGTATTCGAACAGCGACTCGCCGGCCCAGATAAAGAACGTCAGCGTGCCAAGGGCGATGATCTGCTGCTGGGCGGTTTCAAAGCCCAGGGAGGCAACGAAGCTGGTGTCCTGGTTGACCACCACATCGATGGCAATGCCGATCAGGATCTCGGGGGCGATGTCAAACAGCTTGTTGATGATCGAACAGGTGGTGGCGGCGATGATCTGACGGCGATAGCCACGGGCATAGCGTAGCAGCCGGGCCAGCGCTGCAAAGCTGCTGGGGGCCCGACTGCCGGTGGATGGGGCGGGTGCTTGCGGCATAACAGCCTCTCCTGGGTGAAAAGCCGCAAGGTTACCCAATTCGTCGGGGGCTTAAAAGAGAATCATTCTGACCCGACAGCGGCCAACGGCGCTGTCGGGCGAGAGGCACCTTAGGCGACGTTGTCCTGCCAGGTCAGGCTGAAGCGGCGGTTGGTCTTGCTCTTCTTCTGGATCTTGGTGCAGATCACCGGTCCGATCTCCCGGGTGTTCTGCACATGGGTGCCGCCGCAGGGCTGCAGATCGGTACCAGTGACCTCCACCATTCTCACCGCGCCCTGCAGCACCGGTGGTGACACCGCTTCGGTTCGCACCAGTGAGGCAATGCTTT
Organism: Marinobacter sp. CA1; assembly: GCF_020546665.1. NCBI lineage: Bacteria > Pseudomonadati > Pseudomonadota > Gammaproteobacteria > Pseudomonadales > Marinobacteraceae > Marinobacter > Marinobacter sp. CA1. The sequence continues at coordinate 3,416,442 of NZ_CP071785.1, read as the reverse complement.
CCGGCTCGGTGTAAAAGTGGCGGACATCCAGACCCTGATGAATCAGGTGATTGAGCTTTTCGGTGACAATGATGCGGTCCACCGGATCGGGCAGGTCAAAATCCAGCCGGCCTTTGTCCGCCGCGATGCTGCAGCCGGTGACCGGAGCATCGATCAACGAACACAGCAGATGCAGACAGGTGTGCATGCGCATGTGGCGATAGCGTCGATCCCAGTCGATCTCACAGTGGACCGCCTGGCCGGGGTGGGGGGTATCGTCGGTGTCGTCGGTTGCGACGCGGTGCCAGATCAGTTCCGGATTGTCCGGGTCGCGGGCGGTGTCGGTGACCGTCAATTGGCGACCGTCCGCCAGGGTCAGGGTGCCGGTGTCACCGGGCTGGCCGCCTCCGGTGGGGTAGAAGATGGTCCGGTCCAGCAGCAACTGGTCGCCATCGACATGGAGAATGGTGGCCTCCAGGGCGCGGGTATAGGGCTCGTCGTTAAAGCACGGTTCGGTGCTCTTAATAGCGGCAGTCATGGGACAGATTCTCCTTATTGGCTAGATGGGGGCCGGTCAGCGCAATGCGGGCGATGACTTCATTCATGCCCTGCGGGCTCAGCAGCGTGATTGCCGAGCTGCTGTCTGACAGGGTCAGGTGCAGGCGGCTGTCGAGCAGGGTTCGGGCCCGGGCGGCGGACAGCCCGAATTGGATCTCGTAGCGGCGGGGATCCTCCGGGCTGGGCGACAGGGTGGTGGACGCCACGGGGCGGTGTTCGTCGTCCAGTAGGGTGGCCGTGAGGTAGCTGAAGCCCTGGCAGAGGGCGATCAGCCGATTGTTGTCGGCGTAGGAGCCAATAAATCGGGGCGCCCGGCGGGGAAACTGCTGCTCCTGGCGCTCCACCTGCAATTGGTTGACGATGGAGACCCGGCTGTTGCCGGGAATGTTCTCCGTCACCACGCAGCCGGGGCTGATGAAGACATTGTCTCCGATGGTAATGGCACCGAGCACGCGGGCGAAGGCGCCAATCTGTACATTGTTGCCGAGGATCGGGTGGCGCTGGCCGGGCGGATTGTTGGCAATGCCCTGGGAGCCCAGGGTGACGCCGCCAAGGATGTAGGCGTCGTTGCCAATGCGGCAGGTTTCGCCGATCACCGTGCCATAGGCATGGTCAAGCACCAGGCGCGAGCCGATGCGGGCACCGGGATGGATGTCGGCGCCGGAGTCGAGCTTGCCCAGCGCGGCCAGCTTCAGCGCGACCACATCCCAGGGTGCGTCGGAGGTAACCCGCAGTTGCCAGAACTCGTGGGCCAGCCGGTAATAAAGCACCGCCTGAAACGAGCATGCGGCGTCGAGGATCAGCTGTGGTCGGCCATGGGCCGCCGGGTCCCGCTGGGCGAAGGCCATCAGGTCGTCCATCAGCAGGTCGGCCGCCCGGTCCAGGGCATGGGGCAGAAAGCCTTCCTCCAGCAGGCTGAGACGTTCCGCGGCGGCCAGGGCTCCCTGGACGATGGCGTCAATCTGGTTTTCCAATCGGTAGCGCAATCCGGAGCTGTCCATCTAGCCTCCCTGGTCGGATTCTCCAAAGTAGTCCAAGTAGGATTCAATGCCGTCATAAACCATGGTCAGCACATTGGTCCCGGGTGGAATGTCGCCTTTGCCCAGCTTGGCTATGGCGGCAAAATTGGCGGCGGAGGAGAGGCCCATGCTGATCGATTCCTGCTGGAGCATCTGTCGCGCCATGTCCAGGCATTCCTGCTCATTGACCTTGACCATGGCATCGATCAGGTCGGTGTTGAGGATGCTGGGCACGATGCCGATGGACAGCCCCTGGATGCCGTGGGGGGCGTGCCGATCGGTGAACAGGTCGCAGCCTTCCGGCTCCACGCCATAGATGGTGAGCCGGGGCCAGGTCTCACGCAGTACCTCCCCGACACCGGTGATATGGCCGCCGGTGCCAATACCGGCAATGAAGAGATCGATCTGGGTGTCCTCAAAATCCGCCAGAATCTCCAGTGCGGTCTGGTCCCGGTGGGTCTGTGGATTGGCCGGATTGCGCTGCTGGTTCAGCATCACGTAATGCGGCTTTTCCAGCTGCAGCTCCAAGGCACGAACGCCGTGGGAGTTGTTGCCCAGGCGGCTGTCCGACAGCACTACTTCGGCGCCGTACAGCCGCAGCAGTTTCTGCTTTTCCCTGCTGTAGTTGTCCGGTATCACCAGTACCAGATGGTAGCCCAGCAGGTTCGCGGCAATCGCCAGACCGATGCCGGTGTTGCCGCCGCTGGGCTCAATGATGGTCTGTCCGCTGCCTCGACGCAGAATGCCCTGCTGTTCGGCATCGCGAATCATGCCCAGGGCAATGCGAACCTTGTGGCTGCCTCCGGGGTTGAGAGACTCCAGCTTGGCGAATACGTTAAATCCCAGTGACTTGGAGAATCGCTGCAGGTGAACGATGGGGGTGTTGCCCACCGCGTGAATCATTGACGGGTAAATCATCGGTTGCTCCCGCAAACTGCTCAGTACATCGCCAAGGTCGGATCAACGTCCCTGGCCCAGCGTTTTAATCCACCTTCAATCACATACACCTGTTCCAGGCCCTGTTGCCGCAGACGGTTGGCGGCCTGCTCGGCCCGTCCGCCCCCCAGGCACAGCAGGTAGATCGGCGCCGAGTCGGGCAGGTCGTCAAGGTGCTCGTCGAGATCCGCAAGTGGAATGTTGTGGCAGTGTTCAAGACGGCAGATTTCCAGCTCGTTGGGCTCACGAACGTCCACCACCAGCGGCGGTTGCGATGCGTCGGCCAACAGCTCCGCCAACCGGGCCGGCTGGATGTAGTGTTGCGGTGCCAGGCTGACCGCCGGCGCGGGTGTGCTGGCGCAGGCCTGAGGGCTGTCGCTGAGCTGATAGTGGCGGGGATCGGCGGTGCATACCGGGCAGTCGGCGCGCTTGCCGAAGCGGACCTCGCCAAAGCTCATGGCGCGGGCGTCGTAGCGGAGCAGCCGTCCGGACAGGCTCTGGCCCAGTTCCAGCAGCAACTTCAACGCTTCGGTGGCCTGAATCATCCCGATCATGCCCGGTAGCACACCGATCACGCCGCCGGCGCTGCAGTTGGGGGCGAGGCTGGCGGGGGGCGCGGTCGGGAACAGGCAGCGATAACAGGGGCCGCCCTGGTAGCCAAAGACACTGGCCTGACCGTCAAACTGGTAGATGGCGCCGTAGACCAGGGGCTTGCCCTGCAGGACACAGGCATCGTTGACCAGGTAACGGGTTGAAAAATTGTCGGAGCCGTCGATCACCAGGTCGTAGTCACCAATCAGCGCCATGGCATTTTCGGCGGTGAGTGCGGTTTCGTGGGTTTCCACCCGGATGGTGTTGTTGACATCCAATAGCCGGCGGCGGGCCGATTCCACTTTGCTCAGGCCGATGGTGCTCTCGCTGTGTACCACCTGGCGTTGCAGGTTGCTGGATTCCACCACGTCGAAATCCACCAGGCCCAGGGTGCCGACGCCGGCTGCGGCAAGGTACAGCGATACCGGTGAGCCCAGCCCGCCGGTACCGATGATCAGCACCCGGCTGTTGCGCAGTCGCTGCTGGCCCTGCCGGCCAACCTCCGGCAACGAGATGTGGCGGGCGTAGCGTTCCACTTCGTCCTTGCTCAGCGGGGCGTCCGGTGTGTCCAGTCCGCCAGAGGTGGCCAGCAGGATGTCCAGGCTGCTGCCTGGCACCATGGGGGTGTCGGCGGTCACCAGCTCACCATCGATGGTGAACAGGAAATGGTCCTTGAACTGGCCGTTGTCATAGAACAGGTGAGCTTCCAGCACGTCGTGCTCACGGCACAGGTGCTTGACCGCCTCAGCGACGGTGTCGCCCTCCACTTGGAACGTTTTGGCGGGCAGTTTGGTGACTTTTGCCAGTATCTCGGGCAGCTGGATCTGAGCCATGGCCTTCTCCTTAGGTCAGTAGCGGAGTGTTGCTTTTATGGATGCGCAGACCTTCTTCATTGAAGGTTTCGGTGCACTGAAAATCGCCCTCGACGAAGCGGAACAGCTTCGCTCCCACTGGTGTGCCAGCGCGGATATCCAGCACCAGATGTGCCACCGGGAAAATGGGTTCGCCACAGAACAGGGCTTTGTCCCGGTCCTGCTGGCTGAAGTAGGCGCCGACATCCGGATGCGAGTGGTAGATCACCTGGACCGGGTTGTCGGTCTCGAAGCTGTCGCCGAGCATCCGGTTGTCGGCGATGGAGAAGGCAAATCCGGTGGCGGCGTTGCGGCGGTATGTTTCCGGGCACTGCTCGTGCAGGGTCTGCTGAATGTTGTCGGCCTCGTGCACGGTGCCGTCGGTAAACACCATGCCACAGCACTCCCGTGGGTAGTCGCGGCTGCCGTGGTCGAACAGGCGTTTCAGGGTGTTGGGGTTCAGAACATCCATGGGGTACCTACTGCTGGGGTCGGGAGGCCGTTGCCCCGCTGGGTTTGGACAGCTGGGACGATGATCGGGAAAACAGTTTTTCCAGCGGCAGCTTGGTGACCGCAAAGCCCAGCAGCATCACCACCGAGAACACGATGAAATCCCGGGATACACCGTGTCCCTCGTACCAGGCGCCAATGGCAATGGCCACCACCGGAAACAGGATGAAGACGAACGACAGCAGAATCGGGCTCATCCGCTTGAGCAGGTAGAAATAGACGATGAATCCCCCCACCGAGGCCACCAGCCCGAGGTAGAGCAGGGCCACCCAGGAGCGGGTCGAGGCGGCCCCCAGTTCCGGCTGTTCGATCACCAGGCCGCAGGCGAACAGTGCCAGCCCGGCCAGGCCGATGGGCAGGGTGTTGAAGGTAATCACGCTGATCTGGGCGCCGTGCTTGCGGGTGAGGATGTAGCACAGGGCATGCATGATGGCGGCGGACAGGATGGCGGCCACGCCCCACCAGCTGTTCTGGTCCATGCGCACGCCTTCGGCCTGCAGAATCATGTACAGGCTGAAGAACCCGATGGCTATGCCCAGCACCTGGCTGGCCCAGATCTTCTCTTTCAGGATCAGCGCTGAAAAAATCAGGATAAACACCGGCATGGAGCTGAACAGCAGCGAAGTCAGGCCGGAGGAGACGTACTGTTCCCCGAAGTTGATGAGGTAGTACGGCACCGAAAAGTAGAACACCGTGATCAGCAGACCAAAACCCAGGGATCGTGTCGGGAACAGGATGGGCTCCCGCATGATCCGGGCGAACACCACAAACAGTGGGAAGGCGATCAGGAACCGCAGGCCGGCGGACGACAGCGGCGGTACCGTCTCCACCGCCACCTTGATACCCAGCCAGGTGGTGCCCCAGGTAAAACAGACAACGACGAACAGCAGTCCGAGGATGGATTTGTCCAGCCAGGCTGGCCGAGGTGTGCCGGAAGTCTGTTTTTGATCCAAATGATCCATGTCAATGTGCCATCCCTGCTAGTATTGAGTCGGTCGATACAGGACAATGCATCGAAAAATTGACTTGATTCGAGGCTAATAGGGTGAAAAATGGGTGTCAATTATAGAAATGACATGGTGTCATTTATGTGTGATGCGCTCGGCAACGAGAAGGGACCCAAGTACCAGCGACTGGCACTTGGCATAGAACGGGAAATTCGCGAGGGACGCCTGCCGACTGGGACCAAGCTACCGGCGCATCGCCTGCTGGCACACCAGCTCAACATCACCGCCGGCACCGTCAGCCGGGCCTACCGGGAGCTGGAGCGGTTGGGGCTGGTCAGTTCCCGGGTGGGGGATGGCACCTACGTCAAGCTGAACGGGGAGGGGCCGGCCGGGGAAGAAGGGTTCCGCAATGCCATCAGCCTGGACGACAGCGTGGTTGACCTCAGTCGAAACAAGCACATCCCCGGGCAGGACGTGGCACTGCTGGGTCAGGCTCTGGAAGCCATTGCCCGCCAGCCCCGGGTGCTGGCGGAGCTGTCAGACTACACCCCTGAGGGCGGTCTGCATCGTTACCGCGAAGCCGGTGCCCAGTGGTTCCGCCACAGTCAGGTGGATGTCCGTCCCGAACAGGTGCTTTGTACCAACGGCGCCCAGCACGCCCTGATGGCCTGTCTGCCGGCGATCGTCAAACCGGGGGAGACGGTGGCCACGGAGCAACTGAGCTACCCGGGCCTGATCTCTGCGGCACGCCAGCTGGGGATCCGGCTGGAAGGGGTGGAAGTTGACTGTGATGGCCTGGTGCCCGAGGCCCTTGACGACGTCTGCCGCAATACCCGCATTTCCGTGCTCTACTGCACCCCGACGCTGCAGAACCCCACCACCTCCAACATGCCGGTGGCCCGACGGGAGGCGCTGGCGGCGGTGTGCCGCAAACACAACCTGATTATCATCGAGGACGATGCCCATGGCCTGCTCTCCACCGAGCGGCCGCCGGCCCTGCAGGTGTTTGCGCCTGAGCGCACGCTGCTGATCAGCAGCCTGAGTAAGGCGGTATCCGCCGGTTTGCGGGTGGGTTACGTACAGGTGCCGGAGACGCTGTGGAACCGGCTTGCCGGCGCCATTCGCGCCTCCTGCTGGATGGCCACGCCTCTGTCGCTGGAAGTGGCCAGCCAATGGATTCTGGATGGCACCGCCGACCGCCTGCGGTTGGCCCAGATCGAGGAAGTGGAGCGGCGCAAGGCCATCGTGGAGCCATTGCTGCAGAGACTCAACTATCACAGCCGGCTGGACTGCTCGCACTTCTGGATTGAGATTCCCGAACCCTGGCGGGCGATTGAGATCGAAGAATCGCTGCGCCAGAAACGGGTGTTGGTGAAGTCGTCGGAAGCCTTTGCCGTAGGGCGCCGGGCGGTGCCCCAGTTCATTCGTGCCAGCGTCAGCAGCACCGAAGCTGACGATCAGCTGGAGCAGGGCTTTCAGGCTCTGGTCGGGGCCCTCAACGATGTGCCACGGGAAGACCTGCTGGCGCGTCCGGAAGGGCTCTGGTGGTGACTCGTTGACGGAACCGGCTCAGCCCCTGGCGTTGCGCTGCAGCCAGCGGTCGAGCTGGTCGGCGAACTCCTTGCGATCGCCCTGGCTGAAGGGGGCCGGCCCGCCGGTCACCTGGCCGGCGTTACGCATCTCCTCCATGAAATTCCGCATCGCCAGGCGCTGGCGAATATTCTCTTTGGTAAAGGCCTGGCCCCGGGGATTGAAGACGTCAGCGCCCTTCTCAATGGCCTCCGCCGCCAGGGGAATGTCCTGGGTGACGACCAGGTCGCCCTTGCTCATCTGGTCCACGATCTCATTATCGGCCACGTCAAACCCCTGGGGAACCTGCCGGCGACTGATCCACGGACTGGGGGGCAGATTGATGGCGTGATTGGCAATGAACGTGGTCTGAACCTTCCAGCGGGTGGCGGCGCGACAGAGGATTTCCCGGATGGGGACAGGGCAGGCATCGGCGTCGACCCAGATTGGCATTGCGAGCTTCCTTCGTTGGGGGATGGGCGTGGCTGACGGTGTCGTCAGCCACAGGCTTCGATTGTACCCCAATTCCCGTATCAGACCTGCTCGGCGTTGATCTGCTGCTCCAGTTCCCGGGCCAGGTTGGGCTCGATGTTGAGGGCGCCAGCCAGTTGGTCCAGCCAGGCCCGTTCCATCGGGTTCTGGTCGTCGATGATCACCGCGCTGACCACGTAGATTTCCCGTGCGGCCTGGGGCGAGTCGGCACTCTGGGCGAGCGCCTGGGCGTCGAGTGGGGCATCGAACTGGGTCTGAATCCACGTCTGGAGTTCGTCGTCCGGGCTCAGCCGCTCAATTTCCTCGGTCAGCAGGGCCCGCTCATTGGCGTCGATGTGGCCATCGGCCCGGGCTGCCATGATCATCGCCTGCAGAATCTCCAGACCCCGACGCTCCTGATCGGCACCCTGCAACTGCTCCAGCGGTTGACCCTGTTGGGCTGATGCTGCCGGCACGGTGTCCTGGCTGTTGCTCTTGTGATTCTGGTAGGCCTTCCAGGCCAGGGCACCGACGCCGGCGAGGGCCCCGTATTTGAGTGCCGTGCCGCCCATCCGGCGGCCCCGCTTGGAACCCAGCAACATGCCCAGGGCTCCGCCACCGAGCAGGCTTTTCATGTCAATGCCGCTGTTGCCGATGCCACCACTGCTCCTGCCGCCGGAGAGTTGGCTGCCCAGGTTGTTGACCATCCGGTTGATGTCGGACCCACTGCCGCCCTGGTGCGACTGGCCGCCCTGGGCCTGGTTCATGAGCTGGTTCAGCACTGACATTACATTCATCGTTGGACTCCCTGGATACCAAATCGTGTGTGATTCCTTGTGGCCCTAGAATAACGCGTCCCGCCTTTTTATGGTCCAGCATAAACGACATGTAATCATCGGCGTGGTCTCTCCCGAATGCTCCCCGATTCATTTGGTCGAGGCCCGTGCCTGCGGCATTTCGTCCCTTGCCAAGGGCTGGCAGGCAGGTAAGACTAGGCGCAAACTCCATTGACGGACGAGAGAGATCATGAAACGTCTAGCAACCTGCCTGCTGACCGCCGGCGCCCTGGCTCTGCCGATGCTGGCCAGTGCCCACGATTACGCTACCGGTGACCTGCACATCGATCATCCCTGGAGCCGGCCGACGCCGCCCGGCGTGATGATGGGCGCCGGCTATATGGTGATCCGCAATGAGGGCCACCACGATGTCACGCTGGTGGCCGCGGAGAGCCCCCGGGCCGGCCATGTCTCCATTCACCAAAGCCGAATGGAGGGTGGTGTTATGCGGATGGACGCAGTGGATGGCGGTCTGGTCATTCCGGCCGGTGAGTCGGTGGCACTCAAGCCTCACAGCTATCACCTGATGCTGGAACAACTCGATGGCCAGCTCACCGAAGGTGAGCGCATCCCGCTGACACTGACCTTCGATGGCGCCCCAGTGCTGGAGGTGGAACTGGCGGTGGATTCCCTGGATGGCGGATCGATGGATGACAGCCAGATGGATCATGGCAATATGGATCACGACGGTATGGGGTCAGGCCAGGACGCTGGCGCCATGCAGCACCACCACTGACCCATGTCCGAAGCGAGTGATGGGGGCGTGTTTACGCCTCCGGCTGTCTGCACCGTCTGTCGTCAGCCCGGCCTGATCCATCTGATTACGGTGAAAACGGTGCCGTACTGGCGCTGTCCGCACTGCCAGGCCACGCTGATGGATCCCGAGTGCTGGCTCGATGCCGACGCCGAAAAGCAGGTCTACGATCTGCACGACAATAACCTGGAGGACCCCGGCTACCGGCGATTCCTGGGTCGTCTGACCAGTCCGCTGATCGAGCGCCTGGTCTCCGGCGCCGAAGGTCTGGAATTTGGTTGTGGCCCCGGGCCGGCGCTGGCGGCGATGTTGGCAGAACAGGGGTGGCCGGTGACGCTGTACGATCCGTTTTTCCACCCCAACCCTGAGGCGCTGAGCCGGCGCTACGATTTCATCACCTGCACGGAGGTGGTGGAGCACCTGCATGACCCCTGGCAGACCTTTGCGCAACTCGACAGCCTGCTCCGTCCCGGCGGTTGGTTGGGGGTGATGACCTGCTTCCAGACCGACGATGAGCGTTTTGCCAACTGGCATTACCGCCGTGATCCCACCCATGTGGTGTTTTACCGGGAAGCGACGCTGGCCTGGCTCGCTCGACAGTACGGGTGGCAGCTGGAGGTTCCGGCCAAAGATGTGGCGCTGTTCCGTAAACATCCCTGACGACACAAGCTATAGTGTCAGAGGTTCCCTTTTCTTACCGGTTACGGCTGAGCTTCATGAGTGAATACGTTGATCACCTGCGAGAGGTTTTCGAGCCCTTTGGCCCGATCCAGGCCCGGCGGATGTTCGGTGGTTATGGCATTTACCACGACGGCCTGATGTTCGCGTTGGTCAGTGATGACACGCTCTACCTCAAAGCTGATGAAGACTGTCGGGGTCATTTTGACGCCGCTGGTCTGCCGGCGTTTGAATACCCCAAGAATGGCCGCCTGGTGAGGATGTCCTACTACCTGGCACCGGAAGAAATGCTGGAAGACCCGGAGCAGGCGGCGCTGTGGGCGCGCCGTTCCTACGAGGCGGCCTTGCGGGCGAGGAAGCGTTAAGGAGTCTCTGATCAACTCCGGGTCGTCACCAACCTCATGTGCCACCTGATGCGACATCCTATACGACATCTTATATGACAGGGAGATCACCATGTCTGAGACGTTCAAAGCCAGTGCCAACTGCCTGTGTGGCGCCGTTACCCTGCAGGTGGCGGCCGCCTCCCGGGAAGCCGACGCCTGTCACTGTGGCATGTGCCGGAAATGGGGCGGAGGACCGCTGCTGGCGGTAGATTGCGGTACCGACGTGACCATCGACGGCAGCGATCATGTCGGAGTGTTTGATTCCTCCGACTGGGCCCAGCGCGGCTTCTGCCGGGACTGCGGTACCCACCTGTTCTACCGGCTCAAGGGGGCCAATCAGTATGTGCTGCCGGCCGGGCTGTTTGCGGATCAGCAGGACCAGCTCCATCTGGGACAGCAGATCTTCATTGATCACAAACCGGCGTTCTACGATTTCGCCAACCAGACCGAGAACCTGACCGAGGCGGAAGTGTTTGCCAAGTACGCCCCGCCACAGGGTTAACACCACCCAGCCGGAATAGGTAGTTGACCGGACTGTGTTCCGGTCTGCCAGTTTGTATCTTCTGTTGCTGCGGTCAGGCCATTGGGCCTGACCGTCCTGTCACTGGACGTGAGGACGACCTCACCACTCCGATTCCAATTGGGGACGACCCCGCCCGAAAGGGATCAATCGCAATGGCGTGGATTCTTCTTATTCTCGCTGGCCTGTTTGAGGTCGGCTGGGCCGTGGGCCTGAAATACACCGAAGGCTTTACCCGTTTGTGGCCGTCGGTGTGGACCATCGCCGCCATGGTGCTGAGCTTTGGCCTGCTGTCGGTGGCTCTGAAAAGCCTGCCGCTGGGCACCGCCTATGGCGTCTGGGTGGGTATTGGCGCCATCGGCACGGTGCTTTTGGGCATGGTGTTACTGGGTGAGACTGCCAGCCTGGCCAGGATCGTCAGTGTGCTGCTGATCGTTGCCGGCATCATTGGCCTGAAGCTGGCGACGCCCTGATAGCGGACACTCCGGGCGCCGCTGATTAGGCGTCTGCGATGGCCCTGGCCACCAGCGCCGGGGCACTGAGCCGGGCCTGGGCCAGCACCCGCTGGCGCCGGCCCGGGTCCATCAGATTGTAGCCGAACGCGGTGAGGTCGGCGGCGCCGGGTTCCAGACGAATGACGCGCTTGCCCGCGGCCCGCAGCAGGGCCTCTTCGCGATCAACAATCGCGGTCATGTAGTGTCGGACCCGGCGCTCAATCCAGGGCAGTGGGGCCCGCGGGTGATCCGGTTGCCGGGCCGCCATTGGTGCCAGAATGACCACCTCGTCCACCGCAGTGTCGGCAACCAGGTCTGCCGAGGTGGGGGAGGCGACACCACCGTCAATGTAGCGGCGGCCCTGAATGCTTACTGGTGGACACCAGGCGGGTACGGCGTAGGAGGCGCAGACGGCGTCGTTCACGGCGGCGGCGGGAGCCCCAGGGTGCCCGAAGGCGACGCGCTCGCCACTGTCGGTGTCCACCGTGACGAGCCAGGTCGCCGGGTGATCTGGCCACTGACCGGCGGGAATCGCGCTGTCGATCAGACGGCGGAAGGGGGTCATATCCAGCCGGCCGGTGGGCAGCAGGCCGCAGAACGCCGTCAGGGGGGAGACCTCGCCACGGAGGCCGAGTCCCAGTAATCCGCTGCCGGTAAAGCGGGCGGCGGGCCAGGGCGGCAGGGCGCCGCCGCTGTCACGGTCGTGTTGCCACTGACATTGCCTGCCCTGACCCTGCTGGCAGTCCACCAGAGTCTTAACGCCAACTCCGGCGGCCAGCAGTGCGGCGACCACAGCGCCTGCCGAGGTACCCACCAATACGCTTGCGTTGCGGGCGTCCCAGTCCAGTTGCCGCTCCAGTTCGGCCAGTATGGCAATACTCCAGGCGCCGCCGGCGACACCACCACATCCAAGCACCAGTGCGCGTGCGGGCGAACCGTTTTGGCGGCTCATGAGCCACCCCCAAAGACCGGCTCGTCGCGGTTGCTCAGATGGTAGCTGCGGGCGTCAAAGCGTTTCAGCAGGCGCTGCATGGTCAGGGTACTCCAGGGAAAACCCACGCTGTTGAAGCCGTTGCGATCCAGGTAGTAGCTGGAGCAGCCACCGGTGTTCCATACGGTTTTCCGGAGATTGGCCTGGACCCGCTGGTTGTAGCGGGCCTGGGCATCGGCGCGTACTTCGATGCGGCTGAGCCGTTTGGCCCGCATGGTCCGCAGCGTGCTGAGAATGTAGTTCAGCTGCGCCTCGATCACGATAAACGCCGAGTTGTGGCCAATCCCCAGGTTGGGACCCAGCACCATGAAGGCGTTGGGCAGGCCGTTGACGGTGGTCCCCCGATAGGCCTGCATCCCCTCCGACCACATCTGCGACAGCGACTGGCCAGCGTCGTTGAAGATCCGCTGGGCAATCGGAGGCTCGGTGACGTGAAAGCCGGTGCCCAGGATGATGGTGTCCACCTCGGCCCGGCTGCCATCCTGGCCGATCAGAGTGCGTCCCTGGACTTCCTTCAGGCCGGTGGCGTGGACCTGGACATTGGCCCGGTTCAGCGCCGGGTAGTAGTTGTTGCTCATCAGCACCCGTTTACAGCCCAGGGTGTAGTCCGGGGTCAGGCTTGCCCGCAGTGCCGGGTCCTGCACTGCCCAGCGAAGGTGGGCCAGGCCCAGTTTCTGGATCTGCTCCAGCAATTTGGGGTTGCGGAAGCCCACGCCAAAGGTCTCGAAACCGCCATACAGCAGGGTGCGCCAGGCTTTCAGAGTCAGCGGCAGTTCGAAGAACCGGCGTTCGATGTCAGGAATGGCGTGATCCGGCTTCGGCAGTACCCATTGCGGTGTGCGCTGGAAAACGTGGAGTCTGGCGACGTCGGGCTGGATCTCCGGCACGAACTGGATGGCTGAGGCCCCGGTTCCCACCACCGCCACCCGTTTGTCCTGGAGGCTGTGGTGATGGTTCCAGCGTGCGGAGTGAAAAAGCGTGCCTGGAAACGCCTTCAGTCCGGGGATGTCCGGCACGATCGGCTCGTGCAGGTAGCCGGAACAGGCGATGATCGTACGGGCGTGATAGCACCGGTCGGGCGTTTCAACCCGCCAGTGGCCAGGTTGTTCCTGCCACTGGGCAAGCTCCACTGGCTGCTGGAAGTGAATCTGGTCGGTGATCCGGTGCTGCGATGCCACCGCGCGGACGTAGTCGAGGATCTCTCCCTGGCCGGCGAAGGCGCGGCTCCAGTCCGGTTTCTGGGCAAAGGAGTAGGAGTACAGTGCCGACGGCACGTCGCAGGCGCAGCCAGGGTAGGTATTGTCCCGCCAGGTACCGCCGAGGTCGGCGGCTTTCTCCAGGATCACCCAGTTGTCGAACCCGGCGTCGTTCAGCCGAATGCCGGCGCCAATGCCGCTGATGCCGGCACCGATGACCAGTACATCGTAAACGTGGGGGGAAGTGTTGGTGCTCATACGGTGTGGTTCCTGTGGTCAGATGAACGGGTCAGGAGGTGTGGCTGAGAACCTGCCAGCAGGCGTCCCGGGCCTGCTGGAGATCGTCGGAGTCCAGCTCCAGGTAGCCCAGGCGCTGGGCCTTGAACAGGCCAACAAAAGCGCCCCAGAACAGCGCCATCGCGACTTCGGGGCGCAGGTGCTGAGTGAGCACGCCGGCCTGCTGGCCCTGCTCGATCAGCTGTCGCAGAGGCATCAGCAATTGCCACTCGCTGAGACGGCTGTTGGCATCCAGGTAGCTGTGGTGGTCCTGTAGCTCGAGGAAGCGGAAGGCATCGGGGCGATGGCGGGCAAAATCCGCCAGCCGGCGCCAGAGTTCGTTGAACAGGGGGCGATCCAGAGTGGTCAGGTTTAGGTCGGTGAGCAGGTGGGTTGCCAGCGCCTGCTTGGTGTCTTGGAACACCGCATTGACCAGGGCCTCCTTGCTGGCAAAGTAGCGGTACAGGCCGCCGACGCTGATGCCGGCGGCAGTGGCAATCGGCGGCACCGGTGTGCCATGGACACCCTGGCGGGCGAACACGGTCAGCGCGGCCGCCAGGATGCGCTGGCGCTTGTCGTCGGGTGTGGCGGAAGGCGTCGTCATGGCACCGTGTCTCTGGCAGATGAATGAACATTCATTCCGCAGTGTTGGTGATGCGGCTGCCTGCTGGAATGGCTGTGCGGGCCAGGTCGCCGAGTGGCTCGGCAATTGGCTCTTTTGGCCTGGTATGCAAAGCTGGCGGTATGACATCCCATTCCGAGATCTATCTCTGGCTCGCTGATGCGGTACTGGCACTGCACCTGGCTGTGGTGCTGTTCGTGGTCGTGGGGCTGGTGCTGACGCTGGCTGGCGGTATCCGCCACTGGCGCTGGGTGCGCAATGGCTGGTTTCGCTGGTGCCACCTGGCGACCATTGCCGTGGTGGTGGTGCAGGCCTGGCTGGGGATTTTGTGCCCACTGACTACACTGGAAATGTGGCTGCGGGCATCCGGCGGTCAGCCTGGTTACGCCGGTTCCTTCATCGGCCACTGGATGCAGCAGTTGCTGTATGTCCAGGCTCCGGCCTGGGTGTTTGTGGCGGCTTACAGTCTGTTCGGTCTGTTGGTGGGGCTGGTGTGGTGGTGGCTGCCGCCGCGTCGTGGTTGTGTCCACCAGCAGCGAAAACAGCAAAAGGGGAGATGATGGAAACCGGCATCGTACTGACTGGGGGGGGAGCCCGGGCGGCCTATCAGGTTGGTGTGCTTCGGGCGATATCCGACATGTTTCCGGACTGGGCCTACCCGTTCCGGGTGATCGTCGGCACTTCCGCTGGCGCCATCAATGCTCTGGCGCTGGCGGGCGGCGGCGATATCTTCCGCCACAATGTGTCGCGACTGGAGCAGTTCTGGCAGGCGCTGGAACCGGACCAGGTCTATCGCAGCAACACCTACGACATCCTCCGCAACATGACGTCGGTTGCCCGCCGCCTGCTGGCCGGCAGCGACAGCGACCGGCCGCTGTCGCTGCTCAACAACCGGCCGTTGCGGGAGATGCTGGCCCGGGAGATCGACTTTGCCGAAGTACGCCAGGCGATTCGGGACCGACGGCTGTCCGCGGTTGGTGTGAATGCCTGCGGCTATGCCACCGGGCAGAACGTGTGCTTTTTCGACGGTCACGAGGCGCTGCAGAGCTGGACCGTGGGTCAGCGGGCGGGAGCCCGCACCGAGCTTGGGCTGGAGCATGCCATGGCCTCGTCGGCGATTCCCACCGTGTTCCCGCCGGTGCCCATCAACCGGGAATACTTCGGTGATGGGGTGACCCGGCAGATGGCCCACATCAGCCCGGCACTGCGGCTGGGCGCTGAACGGGTGCTGGTGGTGGGGGTGAGCGCCAACAGCATGTGTCCGTCGACCCGGCCGGCCCATAACCCCGGCGCGGCGCCGGGCTTTGCCCAGATTGTCGCCCACGTCTTCAATGGCATGTTCCTGGATACCCTGGATTACGACATCGACCGGTTGCGGCTGATCAATCAGCTGGTGGATCTGGTGCCCGGAGAGCGGCTGACGGAAGCCGGGCTGGACCTGAAGCCGGTGCGGCTACTGGAAATCTCCCCCAGCGAGCGCATTGATGAAATTGCCGCCCGCTACATGGATGGCATGCCGCTGGTGCTGCGGAACCTGGTGGGCACGGAAGGCCGTTCACTGACGGGAGGCAGTCTTGCCAGTTACCTGCTGTTCGACCATCGCTTTTCCAATGCGCTGATCGAACTGGGCTATCGCGATGCCCAGACCCACGCCCGCCAGATCGAACGGTTTTTTGCCGAGGATTGAGGGCTTCCTTGATGTGAAACACCCGCTGGCGGACGCATTGCTGGTATCATGCCCCGCCTTAGTTTCAGTCACTGATGAAGGAAAGCCATGTCTACCTTGCCTCCCTGTCCCGCCTGCGGTTCCGAATACACTTACGAAGACGGTATCCAGCTGGTCTGCCCGGAATGCGCCCATGAGTGGTCTGCCAACGAGCCGGAGGCGGCCGAGGAAGGACTGTCGGTTCGGGATTCCAACGGCAATCCGCTGCAGGACGGCGACACCGTAACGGTGATCAAGGACCTCAAGGTCAAGGGCTCGTCCTCGGTGGTGAAGGTGGGTACCAAGGTCAAGAACATCCGTCTGGTGGAAGGCGATCACGACATCGATTGCAAGATCGACGGTATCGGGCCGATGAAGCTGAAGTCCGAATTCGTCAAGAAAGCCTGAGCATCTCCGGCTTCCGGTCGGTGGTTTATACCGCCGACCGCCCTCCCATCCGCATTTCGATGGCATCGTGCAGCCAGTATTCCACCTCCACCACGATGCAGTCTCCGCCCGCCTGCACTTCCCGCACCAGCTGCAACGCCGGTGAGCCTTCCCGCACCCGCAGATGCTGGGCCTGGTCGTCGGTCAGCGGCTTCGATGAGATTGCCACCTCCAGCTGCCGTTGCCGGTAGCCATACCGATCCCGGACCAGTGCCGTCAGAGACCCGGACAGGTCCTGCTCCAGCAGCTCCGGAAAGGCGGCTTGCCGGAACCAGCACTGTTCCAGCAGTACCCAGCGGCCGTCCACCGCCCGCCGCCGCATCACCTGGAAGGCCTGCGGCTGTTCGCTCATGCCCAGCCGTCGGGCCACCTGGCGTGGCGGCACCATCCGCTCCGCCGTTAACAGTTCGGTGGTGAGCCGGCGCTGATGATGGCGGGCCTCATCGAGCAGGCTGTGGGTGCGGGTAGGGTCGTAGATAAAGACTTCGGGTGCGACAAACCAGCCCACCCGGTTCATGCGGTAGACCAGGCCCCGGTTCTCGAGGAAGTGCAGGGCATCGCGGGCGTTGACCCGGCTGACGCCCAGGCGATCGCAGAGCGCGCGTTCCGAGGGCAGTGGGCTGCCGGGGGGCAGGTCGCCGGACTGAATCCAGCGCTGCAGATTGGCGGCCACGGTGTGATAGGTGGTGATTTCCCGGTTCAGAGCCATATTGTGACAGGTGTCATGAGTGGTCCGCCTATCTCAGCGTCTGGATGTGACCGTTCGATGACAGGCGCCGGTTAAAGGTTGATGTTGCGAACTGGTACGTACCAGTTGTCACAAAAGCGTCAGCAATCCGCAATGGAACGATCACAGAGCTGACATCTGGGCTTCCTATGTTGGTACCCACCAATTTTGGTATAGACCAATTCGGGAGAGATTTATGGCGAGTCCAATCAGGCCCCTGCTGACCGTGGGGATTTCCGCACTGTTGCTGGCCGGCTGCAACAACTCCGATGACGACGACCGCGGCGCGGGTGTCAGCGATCCCCAGTCGGACCAGGCGCCGGCGTTCATCGTCCGGCCCTACCTGCAGGCGCCGGGCACCGACACCATGACGGTGATGTTTGAAACCGAAGAGACCAATCCGCAGGTCTGGGCACGGCCCTTCGGCAGTTCCGATGCGTTTCGCGAAGTGGCGGCCGAGATCAATTCGGACGATGGCCTGGTGTATCGGGCCCGTCTCAACGGTCTCAGCTCCAACACCCTGTACGAGTACTTTGTGCTCACCGGTGCTGACGACCAGCAGCGGGTCAGCCAGGAATTTGCCTTCAAGACCTGGCCCCAGGCCGGCGACGGCGTCACCGAAGCGAAGATCATCGCCCTCAGTGATACCCAGCTGGACCGGGAGATCTACGAGGTAGTGCTGAACAACGTGGTCGCCGATGGCTTCATGACCGAAGAATGCGACGGCAACCAGCCGAAGACCTGCGCCGAGAACATCGCCGCCATAACCATTTCCGGCGACGTGGTGCAGACCGGCGGCACCCGCTCGAACTGGCGTGACCAGCTGTTTGGTCGCATGGCGGCCATTACGCCTTACGTGCCACTGGTGACCGTGCCTGGCAACCACGATTACTACAACAACGCCGAGCTGGAGCTGTACCGCACCTACATGTCGCCGCCGGATAACGGCTCGGTGGGGTATGAAGAGCACTGGTACTACCTGGATTTCCTCGACTTACGTCTGGTCGGACTGGACAGCTACCCGATCTCCGGGGCTCATGGCAGCTTCAACCGTGAGACCCTGGCGGTCCAGCGGCAGTGGCTGCGGGAGACGCTGAACGAGGCGGAAATGTCCTCCAAGAAGTTTGTCATGGGGATGTTCCATCACGGCTGTCTGTCGGAAATGTGGAACGTCGGCGAAAGCATCGGCTCCTGTGAGATGGTGACGGAACTTGAGAACTATAGCCGTGAAACCGGGGCCGTCACTGGCCACTTCTTCGGCCATACCCACGCCTATTCCCGCGGCCAGTCACTGGATGCACCGCATCTGTGGCTCAACGCTGCCAGCGCCTCCGGCTACATTGAGCCGCTCAACGACGCCGGCCACCAGGACAGCCAGGTCAGCGATTACGATACCTTCGAGGTCAGCCGCAGTGAATTTGGCTACAGCCTGCTGACCTTCCACTTCGGTAACGAGCCGTCGATGACCCTGGAGCGCAAGAAAGGCGGCTACGACGGCGACACCGACTTCAACGTGGTGGACCAGGTGACGTTCCGGCACCGCGATCACAGCAACCTGCCACAGGCGACCTCCGGTACCGGTGAAGTCTCGGCGAATGACGTCGAGTTGGCCGTGCAGGTGGCGTCGCCGGAGCAGGTACACGAAGTGCACTGGCAGGTGTCTGAGAGTGCGGATTTCAGTGGCCCGGTGTTTGATATCTGGGGCAACGATACCCGTCGGCATAACCTGTTTTACGCCGCCGCAGATCAGGTGGGTGGCGACAAGTATCAGGGCTTTGAGCCCATCGATACCCAACAGGGGGCGGACCTGTTCCGGCTGGACCTGAGTGCCCAGCTCGAACGCCAGACCATTCGCCCGGGTGCCGATGCTTACTATCGCTGGCACAAGCGCTACAGCAACCAGAATACCCACGCCTCGTCCATGGACGCCTACCCCGACCAGCCCTGGCCGGAACTGTCACTGAAGCCCGGCAGCAGCTATTACTGGCGTGCACGGGTGCGGGACACCCAGATGAACTGGTCGCCCTGGAGCAACGCCTACAGCTTCAACCTGGCCGGCAGCCGCAGTGACAACCTGCTCGCCAATGGCGGTGGCGAGGCCGGCGATGTCTCCGGCTGGACCCTGGACAGTGGTCTGGTGAGCGCCATCACCGCAGCCAACAACGGTGGCTTTAGTGCTGCCAGTGGCGACTACTACTTCGCCGGTCGTGGTTTTGGCCAGGGCATGCCGGGGGACTGCTGTGAGGACCGGATGTCCCAACTGGTGGATGTCAGCGGTTACGCCGACACCATTGATGCCGGCAAGAACTACCTGGAACTGTCCGCCCGCATGACCACCTGGTCGAACCAGGATCAGCCCAGCCTGGTCGTAACACTGCTGGATGGCTCCGGCGCGGTGATTGACTGGGCCGGCTCCGAGCCACGCACAGTGTCTTCGGTGAAGAGCTGGCAGGATGTAACTGTCGAGGGCTTCCTGCCGGCCGGTGTGCGGCAGATCCGGGTGTCGGTCGGTGGCGAACGCAAGGCCGGCGACGACAACGACGTCTATTTTGACGATCTGTCGCTGTACCTGTTGCAGTGATCGCTCACTGACACAGTAGGGCCAGGAACCCTCCGGATTGGGCCGCCATTTTGGCGGCCTTTTTTGATGGTGGTCAGTGTAGCCCCTGAACCAGAGCAGAGAAGCGCTGTAGCAGGGATGCGGCTTCCGGTGTGTCAATCACGCCGTCGATCAATGCCTGTGGTGACAGTCCCTCCGAGGCCAGAGCCGGCGCCTGTACACCAAGATAGGCACGCATCACTGGTGCGGTGAACTCCGGATGGAACTGTACCCCCCAGGCGCGGTCGCCGACGCGGAAGGCCTGGTGCGGCTCGTGGTCAGAGCTGGCCAGCAGGGTCGCGCCGGCAGGCAGGCTCAGGACCGACTGCAGGTGGGTCAGCTGGGCAGGGAAGGCGCGGGGCAGGGAGCCCAGCAGCGGATCGGCCTCGCCGGCTTCGTTCAGACGCACCTCGAAGGTACCGGATTCCCGGCCCCCGGGGTGATAGCCGACCTCGCCACCGAGGGCGTGGGCCAGCAGCTGGTGACCGTAACACACACCAAGCACCGGCTTGTTCTGTGCCACCGCCTGGGCCAGCCAGCGGGCGGTGCGTTCGCTCCACGGCGCGCGTTCGGACACCATGGCCGGAGAACCGGTCACCACGATGCCATCCCAGTCGTCAATCTGCCCCGGGTCCTGGTCTTCAGTGACGTTGATCACCGTGAGCTCAAGCTCTGGTGACAGGCCGGCGATGAACCAGTCCTCAAAGTCGCTGAACTGTTCAATGATGGCGGGGTAGGACTGACCTGTTTTCAGGATTACAACACGGCTCATGGGGTATCCTCGGAGCTATATCGAAGCAACATCGGCGCTATATCAAAGCAACATCGGCACAATGACGAAGCGCTATGGTTTGGAATTGCCGGTTAAAAGGCAATGGGGTCCACCCCGATCAGCAGTCGGTGGCCGCCGGTGATGAACGCGCCGTAGATCGCCAGCCCGGCAATCACCACAATGGCGTCGTTGAAGCGGCCGCCGGGCAGCGCCGGAATGGCCCGGGGCGTGCGCCGTTTGAGGGAGATCCGATCCACCACGGCCCAGGCCAGGAAACTGCCGAACAGCACCACGTCATGGGCCATGCCGTTGACCAGCAGGTGAGACAGGGCCCACAGCTTGACCGCCACCAGCATCGGGTGCTTCAGGGTGCGCTGAATGCGCCCCGGAAAATAGGCCGCCAGCAGCATGGGGAATACCGGGAGCAGCAGCAACATCGCCAGATGGCTCAGCCACAGCGGTGGGATGTACAGTGGCGTCGGGTCCAGCCGGGCCTGACCATAGCCCCAGATCACCAGGCCCAGCCCGACGGCGGCGATGACCGAGTAAAGGCCCTTGAACGGCCATTCACCCAGCTTTGCCACCAGTCGGTTGCGCAGGGGTTCGTTGACAATAGACAGGCAGTGAACGCCCAGGAAAAGCACCAGGCCGAGAATCAGTGGCAGCATTGTTGTTCCCTCATCGTCCGCCGGTATGACTCCGTGCGGTGGTTATTGGCGCGATGGCATCACGCCTTTTGGGGCGACAGCTTAGCCAATATCCGGCAGGCCCGAAAGGCTCCGGGCAGGGCGGGGACGCCGGCCACAAAAAAGGCGGCACCGCAGTGCCGCCCCTGGTGTCCTGTCTGTTTTGGCCAGACGGGACGCTTGTCCTGACAACGCCGCTGTTACAGTTCGGCGTTGTGGTAGACGTTCTGGACGTCGTCGAGGTCGTTGAGCATGTCGAGGAATTTCTCGAACATCTCCACGTCTTCGCCTTCAACCACGGTGGTGGTCTGGGGCAGGAACTGGATGTCGTCCACCTCGAACTCGATGCCCTCGAAGGCATCGGCCAGGGCCTGCTTGGCCTTGGCGTATTCGGTGTTGGGGGCGAACACGGTGATCAGGCCATTTTCATTCTCGATGTCGGTGACGTCGACATCGGCCATCATCAGCGCTTCCAGGGCGGCCTCTTCGTCGTCGCCCTTGAACGCCAGGATGGCGCAGTGATCAAACATGTGACTGACACTGCCCTGGGTGCCGATTTTGCACTTGGTCTTGGTGAAGCAGAAGCGGACGTCGCCAAAGGTGCGGTTGGGGTTATCGGTGAGGCAGTCCACGATCACCATGCAGTTACCCGGACCAAAGCCCTCGTAGCGGGCCGGGTTGAAGTCTTCGCCGGCGCCGCCCTTGGCCTTCTCGATGGCCTTGTCGATTACGTGGGTGGGCACCTGGTCTTTCTTGGCGCGGTCGATCAGGCCCCGCAGGGACAGGTTGGCATCCGGGTCGATACCGCCCTGCTTGGCGCACATGTAGATTTCACGGCCGTACTTGCTGTAGACCTTGGTTTTGGCCGCGGCCGTCTTTGCCATCGACTCTTTGCGGTTCTGGAACGCTCTACCCATTACGCTGTCTCTCTGATTGTGCCGGACACGAGGCCGCTCCACCGGGTATGGAAGGGGTGGCGGCCGCGTGGGTGTTGAAAGAAAGCCCCAGAGTTTACTGGACATCGCGCCGACGGGACAGGGGCAAATGCTCCGGCGGCGGGCAGTCGGCCGTGGCTCAGTGCGCCGGCAACATGCCATCGTCCTGCAGCCGGTGTACCAGCACCTTGCTGAACTCGGCCACGCTGTCGTTCAGATCAACCGGGTTGAGAGTCCTGGACTGGGCCCGCCACACCGCCTGGCCGGTTTCCACGTCAAACAGGCTGGTCTGCACGAACACTTCCCGCTGGGAGGTGAAGTAGCCCGGCGTCACCACGGTATCGTAGTGGTAACCGACGTAGGGCCCGAACCCCGGGTGCAGGGCCGGGGTGGCGACCTGGTTGATCTGTGGGGCAACGTACTCCTCCCGCACTTCGTCGCGGATCAGCGAGGCCACCAGCACCGCTTCGGCGTTTTCCGCCAGCACCAGGGCCTCGGCTTGCTGGCGCAGGGCCTGCTTGCCCAGACTATCCAGCTCGCCGGGCAGGGCGGGGTAGGCGACGACGGCAGTGACTCCGGCGCGGGCCAGGGTGACGCCAATCTGGTCTTCCACGGTCTTTCGTACCAGCTGGTCACCACTGATGGACAGCACCAGGATGCGGCCGTAATGGCCGCGGGCTTCCCGGTCGAGCGCCACCGAGGTCAGTTCGGTCTGGCTGGCGCAGCCGCCGAGTAACAGGGCCAGGCCACTGATGAGGACTGCAAATCGGTTCATGGTCAGGTGTCCTTCTGGTGGTGTGCGGCCGACGTCCCGGCTGGCCGTGAAGGGTTGGGGTAACGGAAGATGGTGGCGTACAGCACCGGTACCACCACCAGGGTCAGGATGGTGGCAAAGCCCAGGCCGAACATGATGGTGACCGCCATGGCCACGAAGAAGGCGTCCCCCAGCAGCGGAATCATCCCCAGGATGGTGGTCAGGGCCGCCATCGCCACCGGGATCAGACGGCTGACGCCGGACTCCACCACCGCGTGGACCGGTTCCGGATCGGACTGCAGTTCCAGGTCGATCTGATCCACCAGCACGATGGCATTCTTGATCAGCATCCCGGCCAGACTCATAAAGCCCAGCAGGGCCATGAAGCCGAACGGCTGGTTGAACGCCAGCAGGCCCACGGTGACGCCGATGATGGCCAGGGGCACCACCAGCCAGATCACCAGGGTCTTGCGGATGGAGTTGAACAGCAACAACACGATGAACACCATCAGCCCGAAGAACACCGGCACCGATTCGGCGATGGAGGTGGAGCCTTTCACCGAGTCTTCGTTCTCACCGCCCCATGCCATGAAATAGCCCGGCATGTCACGAATTGGCAGGCGGTCGCGATAGCGGATGGGCAGGGTGTCGGCGGTATGCTCCACCTCGGTGCCCGGTGCCAGACCGAGGTAGTCCTGAACGTCGACATTGAGGGCTTTCTCGACGTCGGCCTTGAGCTCGTTGAGTAGTTCGGAGGACAGGCCCTGGCGCGGGTCAAAGTGCAGTCGCAGCATGGTGATGCGGTCCTGGCGCCAGATGTGAGCGTCCTCAAAACCGACGTCGAAATGGCCGACCACCTGACCCAGGGGCACCATGTGCCGGGCCACCGGGCTCCACACTGCAATCTGGTCCAGGTTGTTGAGGCTGAGCCGTTCCTCGACCGGTGCCCGGGCTACGATGGGCAGCAGTTCGTCCCCCTCACGGTAGGTACCGACCCGCACACCATCGACGCCATAGGCCATGGCATTGGCAATGTTGGCGCGGCCCAGTCCCAGTTTCTTGGCCTGGGCGTCGGCCACGACCGGTTCAATCACCTGGGCTTTTTCGCCCCATTCATCCCGCAGCCCTTTGACGTTGGGGTGGGCGGCGATCACTTGCTCTGCCTGTGCCGCCAGTCGGCGCAACTCGTGGCGGTCAGGACCGGAGATGCGCAGCTGGATCTTGCCGCCGGTGGCCGGCCCCAGCACAAACTGGCGGGCGTTGACGATGGTGCCGGGTTGCAGGCCAGCCAGGTCATTCTGGACCTGACGGGTAATCGCCGTGAGCTGGCGGTAGTCGTTCACATCCGCCAGCAGGCGGGCAAAGTTGGGCGCCGGCTGTTCCGGGCTGTAGGTCAGCAGGAATCGTGGCGAACCACCGCCGATCTGGGTGGTCACGTGGGTAACCGCGTCATACTCCGCCAGCCGCTGCTCAAACGCTTTGACCTGATCCCGGGTACTGGCGATGTCGGTGCCCTCGGGGTACCAGACATCGACGTAGAACTGGGCCCGGGTGGAGTCCGGGAAGAAACTGCTCTTGACCCAGCCGAAGCCCACCAGAGCTGAGGCGAACACCGCCAGGGTGACCGTCAGGGTGATCACCCGGTGGCGGATGGTCCATTCCAGCAGATGACGGTAGCGCTGGAAGAAGCCGGACTGATAGGCCGCCTGTTCGCCACCCTGGGCCGGTTTCAGGAACTGGTGGCACAGCAGCGGGGTGATGGTGACGGCGGTGAACCAGCTCATGGTCAGCGAGATCAGAATCACCGAGAACAGTGATCGGGTGTACTCACCGGTGGCGTCCTGGGAGGTGCCAATGGCGGCAAACGCCGTCACCGCGATGGCCGTTGCGCCCAGCAGTGGCAGGGCGGTCTGGCGCACCACGTCGCGGGCGGCGGCCAGGGTATCCTGGCCCTGCTGCAGACGCATCCGGATGCCGTCGGTGACCACGATGGCGTTATCCACCAGCATCCCCAGCGCGATGATCAGCGCCCCCAATGACACCCGCTCCAGGGTGATGTCGAAGATGTCCATGAAGATGAAGGTGCCCATGATGGTAATCAGCAGCACCGCGCCGATGATCAGGCCACTGCGCAGTCCCATGAACACCAGCAGCACCAGTACCACGATGGCGACAGCCTGCAGCAGGCTGGTGGTGAAGCCGTCGATGGCTTCGGTGACCGCCTCCGACTGCATCGACACCACGTTCAGTTCCATACCCAGGGGAATCTGCGGCAGCAACGCCTTCATCTTGTCTTCCAGGCCCTGGCCCATGGTGACCACGTTGCCGCCACTGCGGGTCGAGATGGCGAGACCGACCGCCGGCTGGCCGTCGTAGCGCAGCAGGTTGGCGACCGGTTCCTTGAGGCCCCGGGTGATGGAGGCCACATCCCCCAGCCGGATCTGCTGGCCCGGGTTGCGGGGGCTGGTGATCAGCAGGGTATTGAACTGTGCCACCGAATCCAGCTCACCGGACACTTTGACCGCCAGGCGGTTGTCGCCGGCCCGGGCGTAGCCGGCGTAGGCCACGGTGTTCTTGTCGCCGAGCGCGGCGTAGATGTCATTGGGGGAGATGCCAAGGGCGGACATCTTCTCCCGCCGCAACTCCACGTAGATGACTTCCTTTGGCTCGCCGTACAGGCTGATGTTCTTGACGTCTTCCACCAGCAGCAGCTCGCGCTTGAGGAACTTGGCGAACTCATACACTTCTTTCTGGCTGTAGCCCTCGCCGGTGATAGCCAGATAGACCCCGTAGACATCGCCAAAATCATCGATGACCTGGGACGGGCCGGCCCCTGGGGGCAGGTCCGCCTGCACGTCATTGATCTTGCGGCGCAGTTCATCCCAGACCTGGGGCAGGCTGTGCTTGTCGTACTGATCGCGGATCTTTACCGAGACGATGGACTTGTCACGGTAGGAATGCGACTCGACATAGAACAGCTGACCCATCTTCTGGGCGGCGCGCTCAATCAGGTCGCTGACTTCCTCCTCCACCTCGGCCGCGGTTGCGCCGGGGTAGGGCGTCAGCACCTTGGCTTCCTTGATGGTGAATTCCGGGTCTTCCAGGCGGCTGAGGTTGTTGAAGGAGTAATACCCCATGACCACCAGTACCAGCGCCACCACCCAGGTGATCACGCTGTTGCGGATACTCCACTCGGCGATATTCATTGCCCTAGAACTCCACCTTGTCGATGGGCTTGACCTGCATCCCTTCTCGCAGGGCAGAGACACCGGCGATCACCACCCGGTCACCCGGGGTCAGGCCCGAGCTCACAATAATGCTGTCCTGGCCGGCGAATTCACCGGTTTCCACCGGCTGCCGGTGCACGCGGTTGTCATCATCCAGTAACCAGACCGATGACTGGTTGTCTTCAGCCGGCGTCAGCGCGGCCAGCGGCAGGGTAATGCGGTAGCTGTCGCTGCCTTCGAGTGAGGTCTGGGCCGCGCGGACATTGGCGGTCATCCCGGGCAGGACGTTGTAGCCCTCGGTCTGCTGGATTGACAGCACGTAGTCGAAGGTCTGGGTCTCGGGGTTGGCTTCGGTCGCGAACTCTTTGATTTCAAGTGGGAATTCGACGCCGGGGATGCCCTCGAAGGTGCCGGTCAGCTGCAAACCCTCGGCGTCGTTGTGACGCACCACCAGGCTTTCCGGCACATTCACAATCACTTCCAGTTCGTTGTTGTTCTGCAGGCTCAGCACCGGTTGCTTGGCCTGCACCTCCTCGAAGTTCTGCACCAGGGTGCGGGCCACCACGCCGTCGAACGGAGCAATCAACCGGGTGTCGTTGAGGGCTTTTCGGGCCTTCTCCAGATTGGACTGGGCAATGTTGTAACTGGCCCGGATGCTGTCGAACTCCGCCTGGGAGACGTAGTTCTTGCCAATCAGCTCCTGGGCACGTTTGAAGTTGGCTTCGGTGCGGGTGAGGTCGGCCTGGGCGGCCGCCAGGTTACTGCGGTAGTCGGCATCGTCCAGCAGTCCCAGTTGGTCGCCCGCCTGCACCTGCTGACCCTCCTTGACCGGGAATTCCACCAGGCGTCCCGGAACCTGAAACGCCATGGAGACCCGCTGGGTGGCGCGTACCGTGCCGGGAAACTCACGGGACAGTGTCTGGCCACTGCCGCCAAGGGTCATTATCTTGACCGGCTGGACCACCGCGGGGGCCGGTGTATCGGGTGCCTCGCCGCAGGCACCAAGAAGGAGGACCAGAAAGATCCAGGGAAGGATCCGAAGAGTGCTGTTCATACCGGTAAAACCTGTTCAGGGGATCGGGAGGGCGTAGCCATCATACTAGGAGGGCAGCGCTGATAAGGAAAGCCTGCTGCCGTGAGTGCTTGATCCGTCGCAAAAAACTGACGCTTCCAATGTCTTGGGGTAAGGTGTTGAAAACGGAATGGCCAACACATGGGTGTGGCCTCGCAGGGGGATACAGGGAAGATCTATGGCATCGACACGACAGCTCCTCAGCACCTGGATAGATCGGGGTGATTTATCCTCCGATCAGGTGCCCCAAGCCCTTGCCGTAGTTGGGCTGGCCAGCTCCAGTCGCCCCTGGGCAAGCTTTCTGGACCGGGTCCTGCTGTGGCTCGGCGGGCTTTGCCTGGCGCTGGGGGTGCTGTTCCTGATCGCCTTCAACTGGAGCGAGCTGGGCCGCCTCGGGCGCTTTGCCCTGGTTGAGGGGGCTCTGTTAGCGGCGGTTGTCGTGAGTTTGCGGATGCCACAGGGCCTCAGCCGGGACGTTGCCCTGGTGGTTGCCGGGCTGCTGCTTGGCGGCCTGCTGGCGCTGTTTGGTCAGACCTACCAAACCGGCGCCGATCCCTGGCAGCTGTTTGCGCTCTGGGCGGTGCTGCTGGTGCCCTGGGCCCTGGCCAGTGCCAGCGTGGTGTTGTGGCTGCTGATGCTGGCGCTGGTGAACCTGTCGGTGTCGCTGTACTTCGATGCCTGGTGGCTGTCGAACCTGGAGTGGGCGGGTGGCCGTCCGCTGGACTGGCTGCTCAGTGCACTCAACCTGAGCGCCTGGGCGATCGCGCATGGCTGGGCTCAGCGATCGGGCGTTGATGCCTCGCCCTGGCCTTTGCGTCTGGTCGCCGTTGCTGGCGGGGTTGCGGTGAGCTGGCTGGCCTTGGTGTGGATTGTGGATGGCGCACTGAACCAGCTCTGGCCGGGGCTGGCCTGGGTCGCCTGGCTGGCGGTATTGGTGTGGTGTTACCGGGTGAAACAGCCGGATCTGTTCATGCTGGCTGGCGGCTGCCTGTCGGTGATCGTGATCGTGACGGCGGGTCTGGCGCGGGCGCTGCTGGACATTGCTGAGCCCGGCGTCTGGCTGATGTTGGGACTCATCGTACTGGTCATGGTGATGGCGGCGACTGCCTGGTTACGCTGGCTGCAACGGGAGCTCGTGCAATGACCCGGCTGGCGGAGCAACTCCGCGAGAAGCTTCGGGATCAGGGCATTGGGCTGGCCAAGGAGGCGATGGAGGTCGAGCCGTCACCCCCTTGGTACCTGAGGGTGATGGCCGCCATCGGCGCCTGGTTCAGCGCACTGTTCCTGCTTGGATTTTTTGTGTTGTCCTTCAACTGGGCGGCGATGGCGATACCGGTGGCCACGGTGCTGGGCCTGTTGCTGATGGTTGCTGCTTGGTGGTTGCAACGGGTGTCGGTCAGCGACTACGGCGAACAGGTGGGACTGGTGCTGAGCCTGGCCGGGCAGGGGTTGTGGCTGTACGCGGTGGTGGCGCATGACTGGGATCTTGTGGCGTTGATCTGGTGGCCCGCTGCCCTGGTCCAGATGGTGCTTGCCCTGGTGATGCCAAGTTATGTCCATCGCCTGTTGAGTGGCTTGTTGGCAGGGCTGTTCCTGGCCAATGCCATGGCGGTGGCTGGGGAGCCGTTGCTGACCGCGCCGCTGCTCTGGCTGCTGGTGGCGCTGGCCTGGCTGCGGGAGTTTCGCTGGCCAGGGCGGGTGCGCCATGTTCAGGCGGTGGCCGGCGGGGTCAGCGTGGCGCTGGTGCTGCTGACCGTGTCGCTGCTGACGGGTGAAGAAGACCTGATGGCCTGGCTGGCGCCGGGGCCGGATCGCCTGCCCTGGGTGTCGACTGAGCTGGCGGGCGCCTTGTGTGGGATGGTGAGCGCAGCGGTCGCTGTCGTGCTGATGCGCCAGACCAACAGCGCCAGCGCCCTCCAGTGGCGGGCGTTGTGGCTGGGGGGTCCTGTGCTGGTGCTGCTGTCCGTCTATGCGCCGGGTTTGGCGATTGGGGTGGGGCTGCTGGTATTGGGGTTCGCCGGTGGCAACTGGCCGTTGATGGCATTGGCGCTGACCTGTCTGCTGGGATACGGCTCCGCTTACTATTACCTGCTGGAACTGACGTTGATGACCAAGTCGCTGATCCTGATGGGCGTCGGCGCCGGGTTGCTGCTGCTGCGGTTGTGGCTGGTACGCTTCGGGAGGGGGGGACAATGAGCAAGACAGGCATCGGACGTCTTTTCCGGAAACATCGCCACTGGTTGATTCTGGCGGGGCTGGTGCTGGCCCTGGTGCTGGTCAATGTATCGATCTGGCAGAAGGAATCGCTGCTGCGTGATGGCGAGATCATCTACCTCGATCTGGCCCCGGTGGACCCGCGGTCGCTGATGCAGGGGGATTACATGACCCTGAGCTACCAGCTCGCCCGCTCACTGCGACAGCGGCTGGCGACGGATGCCAGCGGCCGGACGGAGCCGACCGATGGCCGCATTCGGGTGACAGTGGATGAACGGGGCGTGGCAACCTTGGCGGGCTTGTATGACGGCGGTGAACTGGCGGCCAACGAGCGCCTGGTGGCATATCGGGTGCGTAACAATCGCGTCAAGCTGGCCTCCAACGCCTTCTTCTTTCAGGAAGGTCATGGTGACTTCTACGAAGGGGCACGCTATGGCCAGTTCCGGGTGGCGGCGGACGGTGAACTGTTACTGACCGGGCTCTACGACGCGCAACTGCAGCGCCTGGGCCCGGAGCCCCGGAATCAATCCGAGGCTCGCTGACAGCAACCCGGCTCAGGCCGCGTGGGGCTGTGGATTGCCCCGCGCCCGCAGTTGCTGGCTGATGTCGCTGATCAGCTGTGCAACGTCCACCTCGTAGCCCTGATCCTGGGCTACGAACACCAGCCCGGGAACATACTGGTAGGTGATGCCGTGCCGCTGCCAGGTCACCACCGGCGCCCGATGCTGGTGGCCGGCGGGGTCTTTCTGGTGTTGCGCCTGGTACTCGTTGTGCCAGCCGATGTGCAGGTCCTGCACCTGGCAACTCTGTTCGATCTGCAGTTCTTCAGTCAGTCCGATGAGACGGTTTGAGCTGATGGCCATGATAGCCTCCTTTGCCTGTGTGCTGACGGCAGGAACCCGGCCAGATGAAACACCGGTGGATTCCCTACGATACCCCTAAGGTCGTTATTGTCATGGGTCCTCCTGACCTCTTGTCTTTGTTTTGTCTTCGTTGTGAACAACTGTACACAAGTGGGCGGGTGGTGGAACAGGGGCGGGAACGGGAAGACCCGTTATGACAATCGGGTCTTCCCGGCAGGTTCGGAGTATCAGGCGTATTCGGTGGGCACGCGGTAGTGTTCCTGGGTGGTCAGATCGACACCACAGTCGACGGAGGCGACCCAGTCAAGGAAGCGATTGACCATGTAGGTACCCTCAAAGCGTTTGCCGTGCTGGGGCACGATCTTCTCCACGTCCAGTTCCCTGATCATATTGGCCCACAGTTCACACACCTTGCGGGAGCAGATGTAGCGCTTGTGGAAGCCGATCATGTGGGGAATGTGGGCATCGAAATCGTCCACTGGCTGGTGATCTTCCTCACCGCCCATGGAGGCGCCCAAGTCACCGGAGAACAGGATCTTTGACACCGGATCGTAGAACTGCAGGTTGCCCACCGAATGCATGAAGTGGGCCGGCAGACACTGGATGTAGCTGTCGCCGAAGCGCACCCGGGCCCCTTTGTCTGGGATGGCGGTGATGCGGTCGTAAACGTTCACGCTCAGCTGGTTGGAGACATAGCCCGATGCCAGGTGGGGCAGGAAGCGGGCCCACAGCCGGGAGGTGATGATCTGGGCCTTGGTGTGCACCAGCCAGCGATCAATGGAACCGATGATGTCCGGGTCCTGGTGGGACGCAAAGACATAGTCCATTTCGCGGATGTTCATGTAGCGGGAGGCGGCGACCGCCAGCGGGGTGTAGGTCAGATCACCACCGGGATCGATCAGCGCTTCGTGCTTGCCATCCACCAGCAGGAACTGGTTGGACTGCACGCCTTCGCCAACCACCAGTGAATCGAACATCAGGCATTTGTGATGGCCGTTGTCAAACAGTACGACGGGTTCAGACGCCATGGAGTACTCCACTGATAGGGGAACCAAGCCAGCGAACGGCGGGTTCGATGGGGACGGCGGCGGAGGTTACTGAACTCCGGAATAGGGACGTTTGTCCCAAGTCAAGAAATTGATTTGTATCAAGTAACAATGTGTAACAAATACCCTGGTGTAACAAATACCGTGGTGTAACAAATACCGTGGTGTAACAAATGTTTCGGTGTAACAAAGGTCTCGGTGTAACAACTGACGTGGTGCAACAAACGACGCGGTGTGACAGATGGTGGGGGCAGTCCGCCCGACACTACGTCGGGCGGACTGGGGCTGGGCTTTGGCCAGGAGTGGCCGTCAGGCCAGTCGGGGCAGGCGCTTGATACCCTTGCGCAGGCCCTGTTCCAGGGCGCCACGGACCAAGTGGCCGGTGAACGGAATGACATCGTCAAAGCTGATGGTGTAGTTGACCCGGGTCTTGCCTTCGGGGGCGTCTTCAAAGCGGATACGGCCGAAGTGATTACGCAGCGGGCTGAGGCTGGTGATGGTGTACTCAATCAGGGAATCCGGCTCAAAACCGACCACGGTCTCTTCCAGGCCGATGGGGCCGATACCGATCTTGCGAACCGACCCGAGGCCATTGGGGTCCGCCTGGTCACTGTCCTTGATCCGCCGCGCCGGGGCGCCCAGCAACTTGCCAAAGCGTTCATGCTCGGCAAACACGGCAAACACCTTGCTCCTTGGTACATCCAGGGTTTCGTCGATCTCAATGGTGTACATGGCCTTGTTCCATTCGTTGTTGGTTTATTCCTGACCAGACTAGTCGCTTGTGGATTGATACGAAAGTCGTAGATTGAAGCCGTGGCGATTTTGGCCCCGACAGCCCCGGGTACCTGCGTTGTCTGCTGCCGACTGTCGTAGCATGATGAGCTTCCTACAACAAAAACAGGAAGCATCAGGATGGAAGAGCACGATTACGACTATGTGATCGTTGGTTCCGGTTTTGGCGGCAGTGTCTCGGCCTACCGGCTCAGCCAGAAAGGCTACCGTGTGCTGGTTGTTGAGCAGGGGCGGCGGTGGACGCCGGACAACCTGCCGACGACCAACTGGAAGTTCTGGGACTACCTCTGGCGGCCATTTCTCAAGCTCAAGGGATTTCTGAGTCTGCGGTTGTTCCGCCATGTGATGATCCTGCACGGCAACGCCGTGGGCGGCGGTTCCATCACTTACGCCCAGACCTTGCTGGTACCGCCCGATTCGGTCTGGCAGGACGGCAACTGGGCCGGTCTCGATGACTGGCAGACGGTCATGCCGGAACACTACGACACCGCCCAGCGTATGCTTGGGGTAGCGGAAAACCGTCGTCCGGGACCGGCCGACAACCGGCTGCAAACCATGGCCCGCGCCACCGGGGTGGAGGACAGCTTCTATTACACCCGGGTCGGAGTGTTCTTCGGCGATGACGACGATGAGCCGGGGCAGAGCTACCCGGACCCGTACTTCGACGGCGAGGGCCCCAGTCGCAATTCCTGTATTGGCTGTGGTGGCTGTATGGTCGGCTGTCGATACAACGCCAAGAACACCCTGGACAAGAACTACCTCTACCTGGCGGAGCGCCTGGGCGCTGAGGTCCGGGCGGAAACCCGGGTGGTGGATGTGCGTCCACTGGCCGGTTGCGAGGATGGCGCCCAGGGTTACCAGATCGAAACCCGGGCAACGTTTGACCGGCGCCAGGAGCCGACCCGCATCACCGCCGCCAATGTGGTGTTTGCGGCGTCGTCACTGGGTACCCAGGAGCTGCTGTTCAGCCTCAAGGATCGCGGCTCTTTGCCTAACATCTCCGACGACCTTGGCAATCGGGTGCGCACCAATTCCGAGTCCATCCTCGGGGTGCGTTATCCCGGTAGCCAGGAAGACCTGTCGCAAGGGGTGGCGATCGGCTCCGGCATCTACATTGATGCCCATACCCACATTGAGGCGGTGCGTTACCCCAAAGGCTCCAACCTGCTGAGCAGTCTGCTGACGGTGCTGACCGGTGGTCGTCCCGGGCCTGCCAGGGCGCTGGTGTGGCTGTGGGCAATCCTGAAGCTGCTGGTGCGGCGACCGCTGGATGGCCTGCGCAGCCTGGTGCCTTACCGCTTCGCTTCGGAGACGGTGATCTTTCTGGTGATGCAGACGATTGATGGTCACATCAACATGCGCTGGCGCCGTCCCTGGTTCTGGCCGTTCCGCAAGACCCTGAGCAGCCACGGTGATCCCATCCCCACGTTTATTCCCGAGGCCAATTCCTTCACCGAAAAGGCCGCCCGGGCGACGGGAGGAATCGGTCTCAGCTCCCTCAGTGAGATCCTGTTCAACGTGCCGATGACGGCCCACTGTATGGGCGGCTGCGCCATGGCAAAGTCACCGGATGAGGGCGTGATCGATGCCCGCAACCGGGTCTTCAACTACCAGAACCTGTATGTGGTGGACGGCTCCATGCTGTCGGCCAATCTCGGGGTGAACCCCAGCCTCACCATTACGGCTCTGGCCGAGCGCGCCATGTCGTTTATCCCGGCCAAGTCTGAGGTTGTCCACAAAAACCGTGGATAACTGTGTGTGAAAGGCCAGGGTAACGTGCCGTAAGCCTTGTGCCCCATGGTCTGGACGGCTCTGGTGTGGAAATAAGCAAGCTATCCTGTCGAGGCGTTACACCCGCCCGGAAAGTGGATAAAGCGGCTTCTTCCAGCCGGAATCGCCGCCTACCAGGCCGGGTTGTCCACACGAACTGTGGGTAACCGTGTGCGCAAGGCCAGGAGAACCAGACTCATCCCTTGGGGCGCAAGGGATTGCGGGTTATGTCGGTAAAATGATCAGAGGCCTCGCCTTGTCCACACAAACCGTGGATAACTGTGTGCGAAAGGTCAGGAGAAACCCTTCCAGCCTTAGTGGCACAAGGGCTGACGGCCTGTGGCGTATTATTGGCCAGAGTCCGTCGGTTGTTGATGGTGGTGGCCTCCAGGTCTCGCCGGTTGAGGGATTTTTACCGAGGCCGGCCAGGGTTATCCCCATTAATGGTGTTTTACGCGCACGTCTACTGCCTGGCGCTTGTAAAACAGGGGCGTAATCACAGGTTTCCCGGGTTGTTACGCCGTTATCCTGAGTGCGTTTCCCTTTTTTCCACACAAACCGTGGATAACTGTGTGTGAAAGGTCAGGGTAACCCGGCTAATGCCTTGGGGCACAAGGGCTGTCGGGATGTGGCGTTTTAATGACCGCGTCCTGGGTGGTTTTCTTATACTCTGGCCCGGGTTGTGCACAAATTGCGGGGATAACCGTGTGTGAAACGTCAGGAGAAGTTACTGCACCCTTTGTGCCGCAAGGGATACGGTGAGTTGGTGTGGAAATGATCAGGGTGTTGGAAATACACCCCCTTGGGGATAACGGACCGGGGCGTCGATGGTGCCGTTGGGGAATGCCCACAGATTCTGTGGATAACCGTGTGAGCGGGACCGCTAACAACCTGTCAGAAGCCGGTAATGGTGCGGGCTGGCGGGATCTGGCCAAGGTTTGACCAGCGCCGGGAGAACGCTGGTAGGCATGCCCCGTCGCTGCCGCTACGTATGCGGCTGTGTCAGTGACGGCTGGCATGGCGATAGTGGCTGGGCGATTGCCCCATCACCTTCTTGAACAACCGGGAAAAGTAGTAGGCATCGTCATAGCCCAGGCGCGCGCTGATCTGGGCAAAGGTCAGCCCCGAGGTGTCCAGCAGCTGGCAGGCCCGTTCGATCTTGAGGTGGATAAAGTGCTGGATCGGCGTGGTGCCGGTCTGGCTGCGATAGCGGGTGGCAAAGTGGGCCGGCGACAGGCCGGCCAGTTCCGCCAGCTGTTCCAGGGTAATGCGTTCCTCCAGATGTTCTCGCATAAAGTTGTGGATGATTTCCAGGTCGGGCTGTTGCTCGCGGGTGGCGGCGTCCACTGTCAGCGGGATCGCCGCCAGCAACTGGCGCAGCCGATTGGCGGCGTGCACCAGCCCGCGACTGCGAAAACCGGTTTGGCGGACCGACAGCAGACCGTTGAAATCCACCAGCACTCGCGGCTGTACCCCCAGGTGCAGGCAGTGGGTGTCGGGACCGAACCCCATGTAATCCCGGAACTCCGTCGCCAGCGGGCCGGCGAAATGCACCCAGTGGATGGTCCAGGGCCGTTCCGGGTCGGCGGTGTAGCGGTGGGCGACCCCGGGAGGCAGCAGGAACAGGTCCCCGGCCTCGGCGGTATAGGGGCTACCCTCGATGTTGAGGAAGGCGCGGCCGTCGGTGCAGTAGATCAAAAGATAGTCGCGATGGTGCTCCCGGTGCATGTGGTGACCCTCCGCCTTGCGGTAGTGTCCGAAGGCCAGGGGGTACAGCTCCCGGGTCAGCGGATTTTCCGAAAGTGCCTTAATGGCGGGGGCTGGCACGACATACCGAACGCTGTCGGCGGGTACTGGCCATTGCGACGTCTGTGTCATTGGGCGACTCATCCTTTCGTGGTTTCCGAAAAATAGTCCATCAAGCGCGAAATTTAGTCAATCACTCCGGTTCGGTTCCTTTGCTAGCATCAAGTCATTGCCAACCGATGGTGGCCCCATCCGGGTCGCCTGCAAGACAACAACAACAGGAACACAGCCATGAAGAACGTACCTCTCTACATCGCTGGCGAGTTTGTTCAGAGCCAGACCGACAAATGGATCGATGTCACCAACCCGGCGACCAACGAAGTGATCGCCAAGGTCCCCTGCGCTACCGATGACGAAATGCAGCGGGCCATTGCCAACGCCTCTGAAACCTTCAAGAGCTGGAAGGAAACCCCGGTATCCGAGCGCGCCCGGGTGATGATGCGCTATCAGGCCCTGCTGAAGGAGCACCACGACGAGATCGCCGAGATCCTGGCCCAGGAAACCGGCAAGACCTTCGAAGATGCCAAGGGCGATGTCTGGCGGGGCATCGAGGTGGTTGAACATGCGGCCAACATTCCGTCGCTGATGATGGGCGAGACCGTTGAGAACGTCGCCCGCGAAATCGACACCTATTCCTACACCCAGCCGCTGGGCGTGTGCGCCGGTATTACCCCGTTCAACTTCCCGGCGATGATTCCGCTGTGGATGTTCCCGGTCGCGATTGCCTGCGGTAACACCTTTATCCTCAAGCCTTCCGAGCAGGACCCGCTGACCCCGACCCGTCTGGTTGAGCTGTTCGAACAGGCCGGCGCACCGAAGGGCGTGCTGCAGGTGGTTCACGGCGCCAAGGATCAGGTGGATACCCTGCTGACCGACCCGGCCATCAAGGCGGTGTCCTTTGTCGGCTCGGTCCCAGTCGGTCGTTACATCTACGAGACCGGCACCAAGAACATGAAGCGGGTGCAGAGCTTTGCCGGCGCCAAGAACCACATGGTGGTGATGCCGGATGCTGACAAACAGCAGGTCATCAACGCCCTGGTGGGCGCGTCAGTGGGTGCGGCCGGTCAGCGCTGCATGGCAATCTCGGTTGCGGTGTTTGTCGGTGCCGCGCAGGAGTGGATTCCCGAGGTGAAAGACGCCCTGGCGAAAGTCCGTCCGGGTGGCTGGAACGACAAGGAAGCGGCCTATGGCCCGCTGATCAGCCCGCAGGCCAAGGACCGGGTGGAATCGCTGATTGCCACCGGTGAGGGCCAGGGCGCCAAGCTGCTGCTGGACGGTCGTGGCTGCACCGTGGACGGCCTGCCGGATGGTAACTGGGTGGGACCGACCCTGTTTGCCGGTGTGACCCCGGAAATGGACGTCTACAAGGAAGAGATCTTCGGACCGGTGCTGTGCTGCATGGAAGTGGACAGCCTGGGCGAGGCCATCGAGCTGATCAACAACAGCCCCTACGGCAACGGTACCTCCATCTTCACCAACTGTGGCGGTTCCGCCCGTCGCTACCAGCATGAGATTGAAGTGGGTCAGGTGGGAATCAACATTCCGGTTCCGGTGCCCCTGCCGTTCTTCTCCTTCACCGGCTGGAAAGGCTCCTTCTATGGCGACCAGCACGCCTATGGCAAGCAGGCGGTGCGGTTCTACACCGAAACCAAGACCATCACCTCGCGCTGGTTCCACAGCGAGATGGAAGTGGACGCCAACTTCTCCATCAACCTTCGCTGATGATGGGGAGCAGAGGATAGCGGTATGGATTTCAACCTCAGCGAAGACCAGCTCGCGTTCCGTGAGGCGGCCCGGGCCTTTGCCCAGAATGAAATGGCCCCGCACGCCGCCACCTGGGATGAGGACCACATCTTTCCGGTGGAGGTGATTCGCTCCGCCGGTGCCATGGGCTTCTGCGGGCTTTACACCCCGGAAGCCCAGGGCGGCATGGGTCTGTCCCGGCTGGACACGTCGGTGATCGTGGAAGAGCTGGCCGCGGCGTGTCCCTCGACTGCTGCGTTCATCACCATCCACAACATGGCCACCTGGATGGTGGCCAGTTTTGCCAATGGTCAGGTGCGGGACGACTTTGCCCCGCGCATGGCCAGCGGTGAGTGGCTGGGCTCCTATTGTCTGACCGAGCCCGGCGCCGGCTCCGACGCCGCCAGCCTGCGTACCAAGGCGGTGCGGGACGGTGATCACTACGTGTTGAATGGCAGCAAGGTGTTCATCTCCGGTGCCGGTGGTACCCAGGTGTTGGTGGTGATGGCCCGCACCGGTGATGCGGACAGCGGCGCCAGGGGAATCTCGGCGTTTGTGGTGCCGGCGGACAGCGACGGCATTCACTATGGCAAAAACGAAGACAAGATGGGCTGGCGCAGTCAGCCGACCCGTCAGATCACCTTTGAGGACGTGCGGGTGCCTGTGGAAAACCGCATGGGCGAGGAAGGCGAGGGCTTTGCCATTGCCATGAAGGGGCTGGACGGTGGTCGCCTGAACATCGCCACCTGTTCCCTGGGCGGTGCCCAGGCCGCCCTGCTGCGGGCCCGCAACTATCTGCACGAGCGCAGCCAGTTCGGCAAGCCGCTGGCGGCCTTCCAGGCCCTGCAGTTCCGCCTGGCGGACATGGCCACCAACCTGGTGGCGGCGCGGCAGATGGTGCGTCTGGGGGCGTTCAAGCTGGACAACGCCGACCCGGAGGCCACCCTGCACTGTGCCATGGCCAAGCGGTTTGCCACTGACGCCTGTTTTGAGGTCTGTAACGAGGCCCTCCAGCTGCACGGTGGCTATGGCTACATTCGCGAGTACCCGCTGGAACGTTACGTTCGGGATCTGCGGGTACACCAGATCCTCGAGGGTACCAACGAAATCATGCGGCTGATCATCGCCCGCCGCCTGCTGGAGTCGGGGGTGGCGGAAGCCATCCAGTAACGCCAGCGACCCACGAACAACCAAGGATTCCTGACATGAGTGCATTGATCGAAGTGGAAAAGCAGGGGCACGTTGCCACCCTGACCATCAACAATCCGCCCGCCAACACCTGGACCCAGGATTCCCTGGCTGCGTTGGTGGATGTGGTTGAAGGGCTCAACCAGGACCGGGACATCTTTGCCCTGGTCATCACCGGGCAGGGCGAGAAGTTCTTCTCCGCCGGTGCCGACCTGAACACCTTTGCCGACGGCGACATCGGCCGGGCTGCGGTCATGGCCCAGGCCTTTGGCGATGCCTTCGACGCGCTGACCAACTTCCGTGGTGTGTCCATCGCCGCCATCAATGGCTACGCCATGGGCGGCGGCCTGGAATGTGCCCTGGCCTGCGATATCCGTATTGCCGAAGAGCAGGCCCAGATGGCCCTGCCGGAAGCCCGCGTCGGGCTGTTGCCCTGTGCCGGTGGCACCCAGAACCTGCCGTGGCTGGTGGGCGAAGGCTGGGCCAAGCGGATGATCCTGTGCGGTGAGCGGGTGAAGGCGGACAAGGCGCTGCAGATTGGTCTGGTGGAAGAGGTCGTGGGCAAGGGCGAAGCCCTGGCCAAGGCTCAGGAGCTGGCGGAAATGGCCTGCCAGCAGAGCCCGTCTTCCATTGCCCGCTGCAAATCGCTGGTGATGAGCGCCCGTGATGGTCGCAGCCACCGCGACGGCTGGCGCATGGAGCGGGAACTGTTCGTGGAGCTGTTCTCCACCGAGGACCAGCGCGAGGGCGTCAACGCCTTCCTGGAAAAACGCACTCCCGAGTGGAAAAACCGCTGATCGGCGTGGGCTGCACCATGAGTAACGAAAGCATTGTATTTGAAGAATGGGCGGTCAACGGGGGGCGCGTTGGCGTTGCCCGGCTGAGCGCACCGAAATCCCTCAACGCCCTGTCGCTGGAGATGATCCGCGAGCTGGCACCAAAGCTGGCGCAGTGGCGTGAGGACGATGGCATCCTGGCGGTCTGGCTGGACGCCGAAGGGGACAAGGCATTCTGTGCCGGCGGCGATATCGTGGCCCTCTACCGCGACATGCTGGAGCCAAAGCCGGCCGGCCAGGGCGGCGTGGGCGAAGCCTTCTTCACCGAGGAATACGCCCTCGACCAGGTCATCCACACCTTCCCCAAACCCTTCGTTTGCTGGGGCCATGGCATCGTCATGGGTGGCGGCATTGGTCTGATGGCCGGCGCCAGCCACCGGGTGGTGACGGAAAAGTCGATGCTGGCGATGCCGGAAATCACCATTGGTCTGTACCCGGATGTAGGCGCTGGCTGGTTCCTCAACCGTATGCCCGGCCGCACCGGGCTGTTCCTGGGCCTGACCGGGGCACGGATGAACGGGCCGGACGCACTGTTCACCGGCCTGGCGGACCGCTTTGTCTCGCAGCAGCACAAACCGGCGGTGATTGCCGCGCTGCAGGAAGCGGACTGGCAGAGTGAGCCTGCCGAAGCCGTGATCAACCAGGCGCTGCGCCGCTTTGAAAAGGCGTCGCTGGAAGACCGGCCGGCGTCACCGGTGCGGGATCACTTTGACCGCATCAACGAACTCACCGATGCCGATACCCTGGAGCAGGTGGTGACACAGCTGAAGGCGGCGGGCGAAGACGGTGACTGGCTGGCCAAGGCGACCCGTGCGTTGGCCGGTGCCTCCCCGACGTCGCTGTCACTGGTCTGGCGCCATCTGGCCCGCTCCCGCCACCAGAGCCTGGCGGAAGTGTTTGAGCAGGAGCTGGCGCTGTCGATCCGGTGTCTGCAGAAAGGTGAGTTTGCCGAGGGTGTGCGGGCGCTGCTGATCGACAAGGATCAGCAACCCCGCTGGCGCTACCCGGCGCTGAACGATATCGACCCGGAATGGATTGACGACTTCTTCCGCTGAGTTCCCGGGGCACCCATCCAGACCGGAGCCGATGTCCGGCTCCGGCGACCGTTACAACAAACCGGTACAAAAACAAGGAGAACGGAAATGGCCAAGATCGGATTTATCGGACTGGGCAACATGGGCGGCCCGATGGCCGCCAACCT
Organism: Marinobacter sp. CA1; assembly: GCF_020546665.1. NCBI lineage: Bacteria > Pseudomonadati > Pseudomonadota > Gammaproteobacteria > Pseudomonadales > Marinobacteraceae > Marinobacter > Marinobacter sp. CA1. Next base: position 3,375,875 of record NZ_CP071785.1, on the reverse strand, counting down.
GGTCAAGGCCGGCCACGAGGTGGCGGTGTTTGACCTTTCCGCAGACGCGGTGGCGCAGCTGGTGTCGGAAGGCGCCTCAGCGGCAGACTCGGCCCAGGCCGCCGCCGCCGACAAAGACTGCGTGGTCACCATGCTGCCGGCTGGTCAGCATGTCGAGGCGGTGTACCTGGGCGATAATGGCCTGCTGGCCAATCTGCCTACCGAAACCCTGGTGCTGGACTCCTCCACCATCGCTCCGGAAACTGCCCGCAAGGTGGCGGCTGAGGCGTCCGAGCGAGGCATCACCTTTATGGACACCCCGGTGTCCGGCGGTGTCGGTGGCGCCAAGGCCGGTACCCTGACGTTCATCTGCGGCGGCGATGCGGCCGGCTTTGAGCGTGCCAAGCCTATCCTCGAAGGCATGGGCAAGAACATCTTCCACGCCGGCGATCACGGCGCGGGGCAGGTGGCCAAGATCTGCAACAACATGCTGCTGGCGATCCTGATGTCCGGCACCTGTGAGGCCCTGTCCCTGGGCGTCAAGAACGGTCTCGACCCGGCGGTGCTGTCGGAGATCATGAAGCAGAGCTCCGGCGGCAACTGGGCGCTTAACGTCTACAACCCCTGGCCGGGGGTGATGGACGGCGTGCCGGCGTCACGGGACTATGAAGGCGGCTTCCTGGTGAACCTGATGAACAAGGATCTGGGCCTGGCCTTCGATAACGCGGTGCAGAATCAGGCCGCGATTCCCATGGGTTCCCTGGCCCGCAACCTGTTTTCCCTCCACGCCGTCAAAGGCAATGGCCAGCTGGACTTCTCCAGCATTCAGCGGCTGTTCCTGGAGGACGGGCAGGACGCCTGATTACCGTACTTCCCGGTTGCGCCTGGCTGGCGCATCCGGGGCCTTCCTCGTTTCGTTCTTTCCTTGTTCCCTGCTTGTCTGCTTTGGTCGATGATCTATCCTGAGGGGAATCTCAGTGTTTGAGCTGTTGTCTGCCCCATTTCGGTAACAAGAGGACGTCAGGTTATGTCGTGGACGAGTTCCCGCTGCCCGCCCGGGCACCGTATGCGCTCCATCGAGCTGGTGGACATGCAGTCCGGCGGCGATGTCAGCCGGATTGTCACCCGTGGCGTCGGGCATTTGCCCGGTGGCAGCGTGTTGGAGCAGATGCGCTATATCCAGAACTACGGCGACGGTTTTCGCCGCTGGCTGCTGAACGAACCCTACGGCGATCCGTTCATGTCCATCGACCTGATTGTGCCGCCGGGCAACCTCAGGGCCCAGGCCGGCTATATCATTATGGAAGCCATGGGGTACCCGCTGTACTCCGGCTCCAACACCATCTGCACCGCCACCGCCATCCTGGAGAACGGCATCGTACCGATGGACGAGGGCGAGCAGCAGCTGGTGCTGGAGTCGCCGGCCGGGCTGGCCCACATCACCGCCCATAACCGGGGTGGCCGGGTGGAGTCGATCACCACCCGCAGTGAGCCGGCCTTCGTTGCCGACCGCAACCTCAAGGCGACGGTGCCGGACTATGGCACGGTGCCGTTTACCCTGGTCTGGAGCGGTGCCTACTTTGCCATGGTGGATGCCGCGGCGCTGGGCTTCCGGCTGGTGGCCGAGGAGATGCCGGCGCTGGCAAGGTTTGGCCAGGCGTTCGTGGAGGCGGCCCGTCCGGCGGTCACCCAGGAGCACCCGGATCTGGGGCCGGTGGGGCCGCTGCCTTTTGCCCATTTCATGGGGCCGCTGGAACCCACAGCGACCGGGTACCGGTCACCCTCGGCCACCTACGTTCACCCCGGGGTGATTTGCCGCAGCCCCACCGGCACCGGCACCACCGCCCGTCTGGCGCTGATGCACGACTGTGGCCAGATCCAGGAGGGCCAGACTCTGGAGACGGTGTCGCCCCGGGGCAGTTCCTTCCTCGGCACCCTGCTGGGGGAAGCCACGGTGGGTGGCTTCCGGGCCGTCAACAGCGAAATCACCGGTCGTGCCTGGACCCTGGCCCACTCCGAAATCCACCTTGACCTGGACGACCCCCTGGTGGACAGCTCCGACCTTGCCGGCATCCTCGGCGCCGGCGACTGACGTCGCGACCGCGTCAGGCCCGGGCCAGTGCCAGCGTTGTCTCGGTACTGACCTGGGCCACCGTATGCAACTTTTCCAGCTGTGACTGCAACATGCCGATGGGGCGCTCGCCGCTGACCGTCAGGCCGATGGTGAGCTGGCCGTCGGCGCTGTCGGCGCTCATCTGCCGGATGCGGAAGCCTCGCACCCGGACCACCTGACACAGCCGCTCCAGGGCGGCGGGCTCGGCTTGCATTCGGCAGGTGAGGGTGTGCTCGGTGGTGGCGCTCATGCGGCAGTCTCCTTACTGGTCTTGGTGGTTGGCGTTTCTTTGCGGTTGCGCTGGTGCTCGTCCAGCATCTCGCGGTTGCCGGCGCCGGGTTTGACGATGGGCCAGACGTTGTCGTCACGGGCGATGGCGACGTGCAGCAGCATCGGTCCCTGGTAGGTCAGAATGGTTTCGATGCCCCGGCGGATCTGGTCACTGCGTTCGATGTGCAGCGAGGGAATGTCGAACGCCCGGGCCATGGCGAGGAAATCCGGGTTGTCGTCCAGGTCGATCTGGCTCTCACGGTTGCCATAGAACAGTTCCTGCTGCTGGCGCACCATGCCCAGGCACTGGTTGTCGAGGATGATCAGCTTCAGCGGCAATCGGTAGCGGCGAATGGTGGCGAGTTCCTGAGCGTTCATCATGAACGAGCCGTCGCCGGATACGTTGATCACCACCTGATCCGGGCGCGCGAACTGGGCGCCGATGGCGGCGGGCAAGCCGAAGCCCATGGTGCCCAGGCCACCGCTGCTGAGGTGATGGCGGGGATGATCGAACTGATAGTGCTGGGCAACCCACATCTGATGCTGGCCCACGTCGCAGGCGATGATGGCGTCGTCGGGGGTAATCCGGGACAGCTGGCGAACAAACTCGGGGCCATGGATCGGCGCCACCGTGGCTTCATTGTCGGCGGCGGGAAACCCTTTGGTGGTGGCCCAGGTGCGGCACCGGGCCTGCCAGTCCGCAATGGTCAGGGGGCGGTTGCTGAGCGCCTGGGTCAGGGCCTGCAGCATGGTGCTGAGATCCCCCCGCAAGGCGACCTCAGCCCGGCGGAGCTTGTGGAACTCGGCCTGGTCGGCGTCGAGGTGGATGATCCTCGCATTGGGGGCAAAATCGGCCAGCTTGCCGGTGGCGCGGTCGTCCAGGCGGGCGCCGATCACCAGCAGCAGGTCGCAGGCGTCCACTGCCAGGTTGGCGGCGCGGGAGCCGTGCATGCCGAGCATGCCCAACTGATGGGGGCTGTGTTTGCCGTGGTTGCCGATGCCCTTGAGGGTGACCACACCGGGCAGGCCCGAGGTGTCGGCGAAGGCCCGGAAGGCCGCTTCGGCCCCCGCCAGGCCGACACCACCGCCGCTGTAGAGCAGCGGTTGGCGGGCGTTGTGGAGCAAGGCCAGGGCGTCGCTCAGGTCCGGGCAGGGCGGGGCTGTGGTGGTCAGGGTGGTCTGGGCGGCCTGAGCGGTGTCGGGCGCGGCGGACGGACACGCCGTGGGTGCAATATCGGTGAGCAGGACATCCTTGGGGATGTCGATCCACACCGGTCCCGGGCGGCCTTCCTGGGCAAGGCTCATGGCTTCCTCCAGGATGGCCGGCAGTTCGTCGGTCTCGGTGACCAGGTAACTGTGTTTGACGATACCCAGGGCCATTCCGAGCACGTCGGTTTCCTGGAAGGCATCGGTACCGATCAGCGCCGAAGGTACCTGGCCGGTGATCACCAGCATGGGAATGGAATCCCGGTGGGCGTTGGCAACCCCGGTGATCAGGTTGGTGGCGCCGGGGCCGGAGGTGGCGATGCAGACCCCCAGCCGGCCGCTGGCACGGGCATAGCCATCGGCGGCCAGGGCGCAGCCCTGTTCATGACGGCACAGCACGTGCTCCACTCCGTCGGCATCCACCAGGGCATCGTAAAGCGGCATGATGCAACCGCCAGGGTAGCCAAAAACCGTGTCGATCTGGTGGCGTTGGAACGCCTCGAGAATGTGTTGTGCGCCGTTCATGTTGTAGTCCTTAGCCCATTGGCTCCCAAGTTTTTTCGACGTAAAAAAAAGCCCCCGGATCTTTCGATGCCGGGGGCTTTTTGGTGTCTGGTGTCAGGTGATTTCGTTAATTCTCCCGTCCGTCCACGACAAAGCCCCCGGTTGGCACCACGACCACCAGGATGACTTTGACTAGTACGATAACGGCGTTGAAGTTCATAGAATCAGAATCTTGCTAACGAATAACCTGCGATTGATGGCTAAAAACTACCCTACGCTTTTGGCCCAATGCAAGCGTTTTTTTGACCTCAATGGATATTTGTTGCCGCCGACCTGCGTCAGCGTTGCGGCGGCACCAGGTTAGAGCGCAGCGCCAGTTCCCGTGCCGGCACCTCCGCCGGTACCGTGACACGGTCGTGCTGGCGGGCACCGGCGGGCTTGGTGAGTTCGCCGGCAAGGGCGGAGAATTCGGTCTGGAACGCCGCCAGGGTCCACTGGCCATAGAGCGTGTGGCCACCCTCGTAGCATTGGGCCTGGTATTCCTCAAAGGTGGTGACGTAGCCCATGTACTCGTTGCAGTAGGTGCAGATCAGCACCCGCTCTATGGCGGTGGCGGAGGGCAGCGTGGCCAGTTGCCGGGCTACGGTCTCCCGCAGGCGCTGACCGGCCACAGTAGTGAACTCCCCTGGACAGCACACCATGGCGACGTTGCCCAGGGTAATGATCTGCAGCGGCAGCACCGAAGGCACCAGCGGGCTGTGATCCAGGGCGCCGGCACGGGCCTGGCGTTTGAGTTCCGCAACGGCGGGATCGGCAACGTCCGGCAGTCGCAGCTGGCGCAGCGGCTGACCCAGCAACCGCTTGCTGCCAGCCTCCAGCAGGATGTCCTTGTTGCCCTGGCTGCGGTACAGCCGCTGGTAGTGCGGGCTGTCAGACGGGGACGGCCTGCTGAGCCGGCGCCGCTTTAGCCGTCGACTGAGCAGCGCCGCCATCCGCGCCAGCGCTCGGGGCATGCCGGGGCCATCCACCGGGGTGCCGGCAAAGAACGCCACGCCGTGGCAGGGTTCGCTGGTGCAGGCGTCGGTCTCGCCGTTGGCAAAGGCCGGTGCGGCGCGACGGTGGCTGAAGTCTAGGTAGCTGAGCACGCCATCGATCGGGCCGCGAATCTCGACGCTGTCGGACGCCAGGGCGGCGAGGGCGAGGCTGGCCTGGTGCTGGCCGTTGCGGCGGGCGTAGCGGTACTCGGCCCGCCCCCGCAGACGGCGACGGCGACGATTCTGGCCGGGGCCATGGTAATGCGGGGAGACATCGCCGGCGGTGGCCTGGGCAAAGATCGCCACCGGCTCGGTGGCACCTGCCTCCGCCAGGCTGGCTTCCGCTGCCAGGGCAGCATAGCCTTTGTTGTCGCCGTCGTAGCGACCCTGCTGATTACCGACGCAGGTGGCGTGCACACCGAACAGGCTGAGCAGGGCCTGGATCTGGCCGTCCCGTTCGACCGCCAGTACCGGCATCGACCGGTCCAGTGCCCGGTGGCTGTGGCGACGATCCACCGGGATCACCTCCGGGTTGCGGTTGTAGGCCTTGAGGGCGCGGTTCCAGGCGACCTCGACCGGCTCCCCGAACCGTCCCTCCGCCAGCAGCAGCCGTCCGTGTTGGGCGCTGTCCAGGGCGGCCAGCAGGGCCTCGCAGGTTGCTTCGATGATGGCGTCGACATGCTCAGGCACGTAGCCCGGCGTTACCAGGTTGTAGAGGCCTTCCTGGGCACAGCCGCCGGGACCGGAGTGGGTGTGGGTACAGGTCAGTACCAGCCGTTGCGGATCAAACGCCGAGCCGAGGAAATTGGCCAGTCGCTGGCACACGCCCTTGCGCATGGCGCGGGTGATGTAGCCCAGGTCGAGGCAGCAGAACAGCAGTGGACGGTCGTCGCCCCAGGATAGGGTGAGCGCGCGGCTGTATAGCGAGGTTTCGACACCGCGGGCGCGGTGGTGCCACTGGCCGTAGCCATGCATGGCGTACCCCTGGGGTTCGATGGCAATCGGGCGACGGGCCCAGCCAGCAGTATACATGGGCGAATCCAGTTACTCAGTGGGGCGCTCCGGACGGTCGGGGCCCTTATTGTTGTTGGTCTGACTGTTGTTGGTTTAGCTGTTGTGATCAGAGTGTTGCTGATCAGGGCCGTCTGAGATTCGTCAGAAGAAGGTGGTTTCTGAGTCTAGGAAAGACAGGACAGGTTGTCACGTCGTCCGTTGGTGCTGGCCCGAACCGACTGGGGACCGCCGTCCGTGGCGGGTGAGTGTCCGGGTTTTGTTGCGGAATAGGTAGGGCGAGGGCCGCTCAGCGGCGGAAGCGGGCCGCGATTGCTTCGGCTTCCTGAGCCATGCGATCGAGTTCGGGCACGGTCTCCCGGTTTTCGGTTGCGGCCTGGTTCATCGACTCGGAGATCTCCGCCACGTCGGTAATGTTGCGATTGATGTCTTCGCTGACACTGGTCTGCTCCTCAGCCGCTGTGGCCACCTGGGTGGTGGCGTCGCTGACACTGGCCATGCGTCGGTTGATGCTGGCGAGGGTTTCCCGCACGGTGGCGACGGCTTCCGAGGTCTCCTGGGTGACTACCTCGCTGGCCTGCATATACTCTGTGGCGTCCTGGGAGCCGGAGGCGATGGCCTCAATGATGCGGTCAATCTCCACTGTGGCATCCTGGGTCTTGGCCGCCAGGTTGCGGACTTCGTCTGCCACGACGGCAAAACCGCGACCGGCGTCACCGGCGCGGGCGGCCTCAATGGCGGCGTTGAGCGCCAGCAGGTTGGTCTGCTCGGCGATTTCGCGGATCACCTTCATCACATCCCCTACACGGCGGCCATCGCTGGCCAGTTTGCTGACGGTTTCCGACGATGTCCGGATCTGCTCGGCGAGCCGATTCATGCTGCTGGTGGCGCTATTGATCTGGTCATCGGCCTGGTCGGTTTTCTCCGAGGTCTCCTGCACCTGGCTGGCCACCGAGGCGGCATGGGTGGCAACGTCCTGGGCCGTGGCCGACATCTCATTCATCGCGGTGGCGATCTGGTCGATGCGCAGATGGGCCTGCTGCGACTGGTCGGACACCCGGGTGGCGTTGTCGGAAATCACACTGCGGGTCTGGTGCAGTTGATCGGCGGTGGCCGACATCTGTCGGCTGGTGTGGCTGAGGAATTCGTGCAGCTTGCGGGCCGCGCCGGCCAGCCGGCCAAGTTCATCCGGTCGCTGGATGGTGACCGGATCGGACAGGTCACCGTCCCCCAGTTTCTCCAACTGACCAATGATGGTCTGGGTCGGACGGATGACGGCGCGGACCAGCACCCACATGCACGCCAGGGTGCCCAGGATGATGGTGATCAGCAGCAGCGAACCGACGGCCTTGGTGTTGGTGTCGACGTCGTTGCTCAGACTGCCGGCATGGTCGATGGCCTGCTCGCGGATGTTCTGCACCGCTTCGTCAATCAGTCGTGCCGGTTCCCGGTCGATGCCCTGCACCGCCTGGTCGCCGGCACTCACTGCCATGTTTGCCGCAACGAAGGCCTGGTAGCCCTCGCGATAGGCCTCGCCCATGGAACGGTGTGCCCGCTGGAACTGTTTCATCAGACTGACGGCTTCCGGGTTCAGCAGACGTGGTATCAGGTCATCCAGCGCCTGTTGGATATCGCCCTCCCGCTCCTGAAACCGGCCCCAGTACTTCTTGAGCTGGTCCGGATCGGAGCCACGGATCAGCACATTCTTCCACTCCTGGACCTGGGTCTTGAAGGTGATCAGCACATCCTGCGCTTCCAGAGCCGTTACCATTTCGGTGCCGGCCAGCTGGTCGTATTCATCCTTGGAGTCGAGGGAGAAGGCGAAATAGATCGCCGCCACGATGGCGATCGCCAGATTGGCGACCACCACGATGGCCAATACTCGATTGAGAATACTGCGTTTATACCAGTTCATAGCGCAAGATTTCCTGAGACGCTGAAAATTACGTGAACGTGCTTCAACAAGTATAGAAGAAACAAGCTTTTAAACATGACACTTTTGTTGCAGTGAAATGACGGTGGGAATGGCGCTGGCAACGTTGCAAATGAGAACTCTTATCGTTTATATTGGTCCTGTCGGTTGCAAACTGACCAAGCCCCTCCCGAGCGGATGACATCACGGGAGGCGATTTTCCAGTGGCAAATGCCATGGTCAAGACCCGGGGAAGTGAGACAGCGATTTTCCCCCAGCAAGGAGACAAGGGATGCACGCGGATACTGAAGTGTTGGAAGGACTCAAGCTTGCCGGTATTGCCTTGGGCGTTGCGGTGCTGGTGGCCGGCGGCACTGTGTTGAGCGGTCTGTTTTAATCAACCGCACCTTCGGGACTCTGGCTGGCGACCAGAGCCAGCCGCTCCTTGCGGTAGATGCCGCAGGTACCGCAATAGCCGCCATCCGGCAGCCGGTACTTCTGGCAGCAGCCCCGGCGTTGTGGAATCGCGCAGTCCAGCTCACCGAAGGTGAAGGGAATCCAGTCGATAAAGCGCCGGGCGTCGCAGTCGAAGCGCTGTAGCCAGTGGCTGGCCTGGTGGCACAGCTCCTGCGGTCGGGCGCTATCGTAAAGGGCGGAGTAGGGCGCGCACAGCGCCAGCCCGGTGCTGCTCCAATAGGCGCCGGCGCTTACCCCCAGCTGGCGACGAAACACCTCATACCACTGGCGGCTGAGCGTCGCCATTTCCCGGATATAGCATGCCTCATCCACGGTATCGGCGCCGGTGTCGGGGGCGAGATACCACTGCCCCTCCGGATCTGCGGTATCGAGCCAGATCGCGTCTGCCGCTGGCAGCCGGGTGTGGCCGTCCAGAAACAGAGTCACCGTACAGGGACCAAGCACCTGCAGGGCCAGGTTCTGGTGAAGCACCGATGCCAGCGAGCGGACATCGCCGCCCCGCAGCCGGGCGATGCCGGCCAGCAGATCGGCAAAGGCGTCGGGCTTCTCCAGGATCTGGGACAGTGACAGGGCGCCGGTGGCCGCGTCCGGGGCTTTGGGTTGCGGCAGCAACTGGCGGAGCTGGTCCGGCTGCTTACCGGCCTGGGCCAGCAGCCGGGGATAGAAGGCCGGCCCTTCGTCCTGATGGTGCTCCGGGCGATACTCAGCGACGGTCATGACGACTCAGTCCCCACAGGAAGTAAGTCCCCCCCACGATCGCGGCGAGAATGCCTGCCGGCAGCTGATTGGGGTACATCACCACCCGAGACAGGTAATCCGCCAGGGTCAGCAGGGCCGCACCGATGATTGCTGCCAGCAGCATCTGGCGGGCTACGGTTTGCTGCCCCAGCAGACGGGCCAGGTGAGGAGCCATCAGGCCGACGAAGCTGAGCGGGCCGATGATGATGGTCGCCGCCGCGGTCAGCAGGGCGGCAATCAGCAGCACCCCGGCACGGGCCAGAGGCACCCGCAGGCCCAGTGACAAGGCGGTGGGTTCTCCCAGCGGCAGGATTGTCAGCACCCGACTGACCAGCGCGGTGACGGCCACCAGAGCAGCGGCCACCAGCGCCAGTGCCAGCGCTTCGGTTTCAGTAACCAGCCAGGTGGAGCCGGACAGCCACGTCAGCAGCTTGTTGGCCTCGGTGCCACCGCCGGACAGCACCATGCGGATGCCTGCGTCCATGAAGACGTACACAGCCACCCCGCCCAGCAACAGTTGATGGCCAGAGAACCGATGTCGCCGTGACAGTGCGAACAACAGGGTCAGCACCGCAGCGCCACCGAGACTGCCGGCGAGCAGTTGCCCGGCACGGCCCGGATTCAGACCCATCAGTGACAGCACCACCATCGCCAGGGCGGCGCCGCCGCTGATTCCCAGTACTTCCGGACTGGCCATGACATTGCCGGTCAGACGCTGGATCAGGGTACCGGCGATGGCCAGTACCACGCCGGCAACCAGCGCTGCCAGCAAACGGGGACCGCGCCAGTCCCAGGCCTGGTCCCAGTTGCTTACTGCGGTCCATTGCCAGCCAGACAACGTCGGTGACCAGGCGATGGCCAACACCACCACCAGCGCCAGTACCACCAGCAACGCAATCAGCGGCAGCGCCAGAGGCTTGCGTTCCGGGGTGAAGCTGGCCGGCTCGGAGGCCTGGCCGGGCATGTGGCGGTCGTTCTTCATGCCCCGCAGGGCCAGCAGCAGGATCGGTCCGCCGATCAGTGCGGTGGCGGTACCGGTGGGAACCAGATTGCCGTCAGCCCAGGCGGTGGCCCATTGTGCCAGGGCATCGGCCAGCAACAGCAGGCCGGCGCCAAGCAGGGTGCTCCAGAGCAGGTGCTGGGCCAGGGTGCGGGCGCCAAGCAGGCGGGCCAGCGCCGGCGCCGCCAGACCAACGAACGCCACCACGCCCACCCGGCTGACCACCGAGGCCGTCAGCAGGATCACCAGCAGCATTGCCAGCAATCGCAGCGCTGTAACCCGGGCACCGAGGGCTTTGGCAGAGTCAGCACCGAGTTGCAGCAGCTGCAGTGGCCGCATTAGCAGGACCAGCGCGATGGCGAGCACCACCACCCGCGGCCACAGGGTCTGGAACTGGTTCCAGTCGTTCTGTACCAGCGAGCCGGCGCCCCAGATAAACAGGTTGCCCAGGTACTCACCGTGAAACAGCATGAAGGCGGCGTTGATGGCCCCCAGGAAGAAGCTCACCACCATGCCGGCGAGGATGACGGTGACCGGAGAGAAGCCCAGGCGCCAGGTCAGGGCAATGACCAGCCCGGTGCCAAGGATACCGCCGGTGACCGCGGTGAGGTCCGGACTCAGGGCCATCAGGCCGGGGATATAGACGGTGGCGATGGCGATGGCCAGTTGCGCGCCGGACTCCACCCCAAGGGTGGTGGGCGATGCCAGCGGGTTACGCAGGATCTGCTGCAGCACCGCGCCGGCCAGGCCCAGGCCGCTGCCGATCAGCAGCGCCATGGCCAGCCGCGGGGCCCAGCTGTAATGCACCAGTACCTGTGAGAAGTCGTCGGTGTTGGGGGCCCAGATTGCAGCGAGCAAGGCGTCGACCGGCAATTTGCCGAGCCAGGGCAGGGCACTGGCGAACAACGCCAGCAGCCAGATCAGTACGGTGCTCGAAGGCAGCCGCAGGGGCAGTGAGGGCGCCTTAGCGGACATTGTCACTGCCGCCGGACAGCAGTTGTTCGGTCAGGGTGTTGGCCAGCCGGCGTACCGAGTGCACGCCGCCAAAGGTCCACACCGGGTCGATCTGGTAGACCTGGTTCTGACGCACCATCGGCAGGTGTTTCCAGAACGGGCTGCCGGCAAGCTGGTCCTTCAGGCCCGGAGGCGTTGGCGAAATGGCCACCAGCCGGGCCTGTTGCAGTGGCGCCAGTTCCTCCAACCCGACCAGGGAGAAGCCCCAGAAGTTGCCTTCCCGCTGCCAGGCGTTGGTCAGCCCCAGGCCCTCGATGCCGGCCTGGAGCAGGCCATTGGGGGTGTTGATGCGAACGTGGCGGTCGTCCATAAAGCCGACAATGGCCACCGGTCGGTCGGTGAGGCCGGCGGCCTCAAGACGGGCGCGGTTGTCGGCCAGGGTGGCGTCGATGTCGGCCAGCACGGTCTCCGCCCGGGATTCCCGGTCCAGCATCTGGGCCAGGGTGGTGAGCATGGTACGGGCCTGCTGATAGGGCTGGGTGCCCTCGTCGTACACGCTGATGACATAGGTCGGGGCAATGGCCGCCAGTTGCTCGTAGGCGGGCGCCAGTTGGCCGGAGGTGACGATCAGGTCCGGAGCCAGTTCACTGATGGCCTCCAGACTGGGGGCGCTGCGGGCCCCGACGTTGGCGACGCCTTCCGGCAGGGCCGGGTCCTGCACCCAGACCTTGTAGTACTCCAGATCCGCCACACCCACAGGCGTCACCCCGAGCAGGGCCAGCGCCTCGGTGGCCGCCCAGTTGAGCGCAACCACCCGTTGCGGCGGACTGTCGAAGGAAATCGAGCCTCGCTCGTGTTGCCAGGTGTCGGCCAGCGCAAGCTGACTGACGCTGAGGCACAGCCAGGTGGTGACGGCGAGGGCCAGGCGGGCGCAAAAATGGCGGATCGGGTTCACGGACATGACGACCTGGGCCTGTTCAAAGGGCAAATGGTTGATGGACATATCGTTAGTGGACATATCTCTAATGGACATAGGACACCCATTGGCCGGGCGCGCGTTCCATCACCCCCATGGGCACGCTGTAGATGGATTCCAGCACCTGCTCGTTCATGATCTGTGCCGGCGTGCCGTCGGCCGTTACCGCGCCGGCTTTCAGGGCCACCAGGCGATCGCAGAACCGGGCCGCCAGGTCGACATCGTGCAGCACCATGACCACCGTCAGCTCGCGCTGCTCTGCCAGGCGCTGGATCAGGCGCAGGGTTTCGACCTGGTGCAGTACATCCAGCGCGGAGATCGGTTCGTCCAGCAGCAGGCAGCGGGTCTGCTGGGCCAGCAGCATGGCGATCCAGGCGCGTTGGCGTTCACCGCCGGACAGGGTGTCCACCGAGCGCTGGGCAAAGGCCTGCAGGCCGGTGTCGTCGATGGCCTGGTCGATCAGCCGCTGGTCCTCATCGCGATAGCGACCGAGCGGGCCCTTCCAGGGGTAGCGTCCCAGCGCCACCAGCTCGCGCACGGTCAGACCGTCGGTGGCCGGGGTGTACTGGGGCAGGAATCCGACCTGGCGGGCAAAGTCCCGCTGGCCAAGGGTGCCGAACGCGTCGCCCTGAAGCGCGAGTTCGCCGCCGCTGGGCTCGAGCTGGCGAGCCAGCACTTTCAGCAGGGTCGACTTGCCCGAGCCGTTATGGCCCAGCAGCGCGGTCACTTCGCCATCGTGGAAATCGAGGCTGATGTCCCGGAGGATGGAGGTCGAGGCGATCTCGACGTCCAGATGACGAATCTGGAAGAAACTGGGCATGAGGGTTCCAACAAGGGGAAAGTTGCGGACTGAGAGGGTAAAAAAAATACGAACGATTATCAACGTGAAGGCGTGTTCACCTTCTTCTGGAGGAGGATGGGAGGATGGGGGAAGAGTAGGGAGAATGAAGATGAAAAAGAGGCGGGAGGGGACAAGCCCGGTCCGAGGCCGTAGAATATCCGCCAATGAACGCCTGTCAGCCAACCCCCAATCCCCTGTCCGAACTCTACCGTGACGATGACCTGCTGGTGGTGCACAAACCCGCCGGTTTGCTGGTACACCGCAGCCCCATTGACCGACACGAAACCGAGTTCGCCCTGCAGTATGCCCGCGCGCTCAATGACGGCCGTCATGTCTACCCGGTGCACCGGCTGGATCGTCCCACGTCCGGGGTGTTGGTATTTGCCCGCAGCGCCGCCATGGCCCGGGTGCTGGGGGAGCAGATGATGGCCGGTGCGGTGGCGAAGACTTACCTGGCGGTGGTTCGGGGCTGGCCTGCAGCCCAGGGGCTGATCGATCACCCGCTGCGGGAAGAGCCTGAGGATCGCCGCCTGAAAGGCCAGGAGCAGCCGGTGAGGGAGGCCCAGACCCGCTATCGCACCCTGGCCACCACCGAGATTGCCGTGGCCATCGAAACCTACCCCAGCAGCCGTTACGCCCTGGTGGCGCTGGCCCCCAGGACGGGGCGCAAGCACCAGTTGCGACGCCACATGAAGCACATCAGTCACCCCATCATTGGCGATGCCAACCACGGTCGCGGCCGCCACAACCGCTACTTCGCCGAGCGCTTCGGCCAGGGACGGCTGCTGCTGGCGGCGACCCGGATGGGGTTCCGGCATCCCGGCACCGGTGAGCCGCTGACCATCGAAGCGCCGTTGGAGGCGAGTTTCCGCGAGGTGCTGTCGATTTTCCCGCAGCCTTTGCCCGACCTTGAAGGTGTGGTGGTATGACCCTGCGCGCCATGACCCTGCTGGTCCTGGTCGGACTGATCAGCACCAGCGCCCGGGCGGAGTGGTTCCGCTTCAGCGGCAGCGCCATGACCACGCCCATCGAGATGGAGTTCTGGGCGGCGGACCGGGACCAGGCCGAACGCCTGAGCAGGCAGGTGTTTGCCGAGTTTGATCGGATTGACCACCGGATGAGCCGGTACCGGGAGGATTCCGAGCTGTCCCGGGTCAATCGCCAGGCGGCGGACGCTCCGGTGGTGGTGAGCGACGATCTGTACCGGGTGTTTGAGCAGGCCCGGCGGGTGTCGGAACTGAGCGACGGCGCGTTCGACATCAGTTTCGGGTCGGTGGGGTACTTCTACGATTACCGTCGGGGTATTCAGCCCAGCGAGCAGGAGCTGGCCCACAATCTGCCCCGCATCAACTACCGCGACATTGAACTGGACCCCGAAGACCGGTCGGTGCATTTCCGCCAAGACGGCCTGTTGACCGATCTGGGGGGCATCGCCAAGGGCTTCGCTGTCGACCGGGGCATTGAGCTGCTGCGCGCCGGTGGCATTCGCCACGCCCGCCTCAGTGCCGGCGGTGACATGCGCCTGCTGGGCGACCGGCGGGGCCGGCCCTGGGTGGTGGGGGTCCGCGACCCGCGCCGGGAAGAGGCCATGGTGGTGCGGCTGCCCCTGGCCGATGTCGCCATTTCCACCTCCGGGGACTACGAACGCTTCTTCATAGACGACAGCGGCACCCGGGTGCATCATATCATCGCGCCGTCCAGCGGCCGGCCCGCCGAAGGCGTGCAGAGCGTCACCATCCTTGGGGATCAGGCGCTGGTGACCGACGCCCTGTCCACCGCGGTATTCGTGCTCGGAGCCGAGCAGGGGCTGGCGATGATCAACCGGCTGCCGGGGATCGACGCCATCATCATCGACGACCAGCGCCAGCTGCATTACTCCGAAGGCCTGATGCCTCCGGAGGGGCCTTAGGGGGCCGGCTCAGATCGTACCACTGACAATCCCGGGCAACGCGATCAGGCTGTCCTGCAGGGTGGCGTTGCCGAGCCCATGGCCGGGGAAAGTGGTGCCAAAGTTGCCCTGTTCACCATGTAGCGCCATGTAGTTCAGCAGCACCGTCTGGACCAACTGGTTAACGTTGTTGGCTGCCGGGCTGGAGGCGGTTTCCACCGAGGCGTCTGCGCGCATGTAACCGATCTGGTTGCGGATGGCCGCAGGGCGGCCATTGGGGTTGTAGACCAGGAAGAACGAGGCAGCGGTCTGCTGGTTGTCGCCGGTCCATTCGCCCTTGCCACGGCCTTCGGCGGAGTCATCGATGCGGCCGTTACTGGACACCGAGCCGTCGCTGAAGACATACATCATCAATGGCATGTTGCGGCGGGCGGCGTACTCCAGACACGCCCCCATGCACTCGCCGGCCAGGAAGTCACGGCGTTCGCCGGTGCCCCGCTCGCCGGTGTGGTAGTCGTAGCCGCCCATGGTGATCGTGCCAGCGCCGGCAAAGCCGTTCACCACCAGCTTCATTACCGCCGCGGTCTTGCGGAACTCCGATTCGCCGTTGTACTGGGCGCTGGTAAAGATGCCGCCGGGACCAACGATGTCCGGGTCCAGATCCGGGTCCAGGGTGCTGGGATCGCCGAAACGATCCGCCAGGTCGGCACTTTTGACGTACCCGCACCGGACCAGGTCCTTGATCACCTCGTCTGCGGTGATCTGGGTGTTCACCCGGTTCATCTTGGCGTCGCTGATCCGCTGGATGGATTCCATGACCGCCACGGCGTCACTCTGGTCCAGCAGCCCCACCAGATCCCCCACGTCCACCAGGCCGGTGACATCGGTACGGCGGTCCACTTTGGTGGGGCGGGCCTCCGGGTCGATCAGATCCATCGGTGCCAGCGAGTTGCCGCCGGAATCGGAACTGCGTGAGCCGATCAGTGACAGCAGGGAGCCGTCGGCGCCCGCCCGATAGATGCCGTACATGGGGTTATGGGGGTTGTTGCCGGTGTCGTTCTCCGAACGCGCCGCGATGATGGCGCCGTTGGTGGCGGCCCGTGTGCCGGCGCCGGTGCGGGCCTGGATACCGCGCAGGAAGCCGCTGTCGGTGTGGAACGCCAGTCCCATCTCCTGATTCACAAACGCCGGATCATTGGGCAGCATGTCGCCGGGCAGCCCCAGGCGGTTGTAGCCGGCGGTGGTGAGGAAATCCTGCTGCCCTCCGCTCTTGCCCATCAGCACGTTGGAACCGGCGATGTTGGCGCCGCCGGCCAGGTCAAAACAGATAAAGGGAATCTTGCCAGCCCCCTGGACGCCAAGGCTGCAGCTGCTCTTGAGTGCTTCCAGATCCGACGACAGTGCCGCCTGGGCTGCCCGCGGGTTGGCAAACAGGCTCAGGGCGGAGGCGCCGAACACGGTCGCGGTACCAGCGCGGAAGCCCTGGGCGATGAACTCGCGCCGGGTGATGGGTCGGCGGTGGTCCGGGTGGTGCAGCGGCTGATGATTGGCCAGGGCCTTGTTGCGCGAGCGTTTGATAAACATGGGCAGTTCCTCTTACTGAACGAGGGTGACCGCACTGCCGAGCACGGCGGCGCAGCTGGCCTTGACGATGGTGGCGGTGCGATCACTGGCGCAGTTGCCGCCACAGGCGCTGAGCCGGTCGATCAGGTCGTTCAGTTCGTTTTCGATGTCGGCCACCGATGGCTGGCTGGCCAGATCCTGACCGACAAATTCGTTGATCAGCGGCGTGATCACCTGGCTGCGGCCGGCGGCATCGAACGCGCTGCTGGTGGCAGCGCTGACGTTGAAGCCGGGGAAAAAGCTGCTCCGCAGAGTGCTGTCTTCCACCAGGGCATCGCAGTACTGGATCGCCAGCTGGGTGATGGCCATCTGGTGGGACGACAGGAAGCCGTTGATGTTCTCCACCGTCGGCAATTGCTGGCGCACGGTGGCAAAGGTGTCGGCCACCGCCGGGTGGTTGGTGGACACGCCGGTCATGCGGGACATGGAGACGTTGATCTCATCAAACGTCTTCAGGCCGATATGGGAGGCCGGGGCGCCGTTTGCCGGGGTTGGCTGCGGCGGCAACGGGCTCTCGATGCGGACATTCTCATGGTGACCCAGGCGGTCGAAGGTGAGGAAGAACTCGTCGGTTGCGGGGCCGTTTTCAAGGGCAATCAGCGCGCCCAGGCGGGACAGCGGCTGGCCGCTGCCCGGGCTGTAACGGTCGGCGTCCAGCACCACGTCGAGATTGGCAAAGGCCTGGCCGACGGCGGCCTCCCGGCCATTGATGCCGATACGCATGCCCGCCAGTTCAATGCCATCGGGGCGCTGGTCTTCGTCCAGGCTGATAAAGAAGGGCTCGGAAAACAGGTAGCTGTAACTGTCGAACTGGCTGACTTCGAGCACCACATAGCTCTGCGGCACGTCAATCAGGTGGGCGACGCTGAACAGCAGGTAGTATTTCTGGCCCACACCCACCTCGAAGTTGGCCTGGATCTGGTCGTCGCTGAGGGCCCGGTTGTGGATTGCCACCATTCGCAGGGTGCCCTCCCACAGGGAGTTGCCGTCGGTCTCGTTGCCGAGCACCAGGGCGAAACTGTTGTCCCACTCATTGAGTAGGCCGGCCTCCGCCGGGTCCAGATCGCCGGTGAACTCGCCGTTAACGTAGATCCTGCGGCCTTCGCCGGCAGTGAAGTTAACCACCACATGCTGCAGCGATGCCTGCAGGCGGTTGTCGCCATCGGCGGTGGCGAAGGCGGTGTTCTGGTCGGTGGTGGAGCTGCGGTGCAGCACCTCGTAGTTCTGCCGGGTCTGGCTCAGGGTGACGTTGCGGGCGGTGGCCGACCCGGAGTAGGTGACGATGCGGGCGTCTTCCTGGCTGGTGTTCGCCGGGGCGACCCAGGCTTCAATGCTGTATTCGCCGGAGGCGGTCAGCAGATCATGCAGCTTGCGGCTGGCCATGGTTGAACCCTGGGCCTTGCCATTGCGGACGCGGTTGCCGGAATCGTCATCGTAGGCGGCGCCCACGTTGATGCCCCAGCCGCCGACCCAGTCGACATTGCCGATCAGATTCAGGTGCAGGGCCGGTTCCACGCCACTGGTGTCAAAAGCCGTGCGGCCTTCCCCGGCCTTGAACTCGTACAGCGCGATGACGTTGTCCTCGAAGCGGCCGCTGGCGTTCGCCGCCAGACCGTCCCCCAGCAGCGCCAGGGCCTTGCTGGTCACCATGTCGCCATCGGGGGCATTGGCGGTGAGGCTGTTGGCAAAGTCTTCGATGGCCATCTGCATGGTGAGGGCGGAGGTGGTGCAATCGTTGTCCCAGCAGTTGTGGAAATCATCCCGCAACCGCTCCACCAGGCGCGACGCCGCCGGGTTGCCCAGGTTGATACGGCTCTGGGACTCGGCGTAGGCGGTGTCGACGTCGGCACTGCCGATGTAGGGCGTCTGCACGCCTTCCACATGGCAGTCGGCGCAATAGGTCTGCAACACCGGGTAGACCAGGGTGCCGAAGCTGCCGCTGGTTTGTGGAAAACGTTTGGTGGCGCCGGGGTCGCGAATCACCGGCGGCACCAGGTCGATGGTCTTGGCGCTGCCGCTGGCGTCGCCGGCCCAGTCTTCCAGGTAGCTGGTGATGGTGTCGGCGCAGGCCTGGTCGCTGGCCAGCCAGCAGTTGTGACCGCCGGCCACCTTGCTGACCAGCACCGACTGGCCCGGATCGGTCAGGTCAACCACGGTGTTGGCCTGGGCGTAGGCGATGTTGATGTCGCCCTCGTGGACGAAGGTGGGAGCCTGACCGCCAACGTTGTGGCAGGTGCCGCAACGGTTGCTGGCGACCAGGTTGTCCCAGACCGTACGTTTGAAGTTCTGGACGTCATCGGTGGCCGGTGGCGGACCGCTGTAGTTGCTGTTGGGGGGTGGGGTGCCGGTGTTTGGCAGCGCCTCGGTGGCTTCGCCGCCACAGCCGGTCAGGCCGGCCAGCATCAGCACGGCCAGCCCCGCCAGCGTGCGTGTAGTGCCGTGAACAGTGCGGTGGACAGTGCCGTGGCCAGTGCCGGTGGCAGTAGAGTGGGGCGGGGTCGACAGATACCGCATCATTCAGTCTCCCATGCAGTAGACGGCGGAATCGGCGAAGCTCCGCTTGAGCTTGAAGCCGCTGGCTCGCAGGTTCGACACCATGGTGGCGATCTGGCTGCGATCGGCGCTATCCACCGGATCACGCAGGCACACGGTACGGAACACCTTCTTGGCCTGGCATTCGGCAAAGGCGTCGGAGTGGGCCAGCTCCTGTCCCATCGACTTGGCACCATAGCCTCCGCCCTCGGGATTCTGCGCGCTATCCCAGCCCAGTCGCCGGTTGGGGCCGGCACGCCAGTAATTGTCCCAGCGGTCGTCGCGGGTGATGTAGCCGGGTTCAAAATTGGCGGCGTTGATCAGGTATTTGCCCTGGACCCGGGTGCCGGTGTCCGGGTCCGTCGCGCCCACCGTGTTATAGACCAGGCGGCCCAAGTTGCCGTCCGGATCGTTGTCGGCGTCGTACTCGAAGTCGTAGTAGGCGAAGGCCTGGGCCAGTGGGTCCATGCCGCTGTGACAGCCCACGCAGTTGTTGAGAAATACCCGGCTGTCGCCCCCGGGGCTGCGGGACACGTCCTGGCGGATGCGGTCCGGCGGACGGGTGACGTCGTTCACCTGCTCGAGGTCGTTGCACAGGTGGTTCATCAGGGTGAAGCGGAACATCGCCCGGTTGGTGCCTGCGCTGAAGAAGGCCTGGGCGGCGGCGCGGGAGGTCATGACGCCAGCGGTGGCGGTGGACGGCAGGCCGTTGCGGCTGGACTGGGTGGTGGCATCGAGGTGGTCTTGCAGGCTGTACCCGCCGGCTTCCAGCTCCCGGTAGTGATCGTTGTTGTCGATGGCGTAGGGGGGCAGGTTAAGCGCGCCGTCACCGACGTAGAGGATGTCGTCATAGAGGATGGTGCGGAAATCCCGTTCGTCCCGAACCACGCCAATGACCGTTGCGGTGTAGTCGTTAAGCGGCACGAAGCTGGACTGGGCCTCATTGGTCCAGGGCGCCGCAAAATTCTTCAGGGTGACATCGTAGAAGGCGCGGTCGTCCATGGCGGTGTAGGCAGCCTGTTGGGCATTGCCACCCTGAATCTCCAGGGCCATGGTCTCCAGCACTCCGGCCGACGGCCGCACCCCGGTGAGGCGTTCATGCATGCGTTGGGCCTGCTCGCGGGCGCCGGCGTGGGCGGACTGCCAGGGCAGCGCCAGGGAGGCCAGCAGGCAACCCATTCCGATCAGGCGGCCGGATTGCATCAGAATCCGGTGGGTGTGCTGTCCCACGGGCCAGTTACTGCCGTTGGCTGTCATCTTTTGTTCCTCGTGCCTCTCTTATGCCCTCCCTGCCCTTCTCATGCCTCGTCCCCTCATGGCAGGGACCCGGAGTATTTTTCGGTGTTCAGGTCCGCTTCCACGACGCTGTCATCATAACGTGACAGCTTGTCACGCAAGGCCTGGCGGGGCTTTCAGGGTTGCTCATCTTAGGGTGGGGGCGGTGAAATCCGGAAGAAATTCACTGGCTCTTTGTTCAGTTTTGAGACCTGTCGCTTATGGTTACGTTTGTTTACACGAAGCGTTTGGAATGTAAACAAGTGTTAAACGTACTCTGTGCATCCTGTACTATCTGGCCCCTTATCACAATGCGCCTTGAGGTTTAGTTCATTGGCCCGCTCAACGACATATTCCAGCCGTGACCCGATCGGTTGTACGCTCACTCTGCGGGCCTCTCTGTGCGCTTTGGTCGCCGTGTTGACGGGCTGTGGACCCGGAGGTGGCAGCGGCCAGGCGCCGGACCCGGTGGTGGCGGAGCAGCCGGTGGCGTTCGTCCAGCGAACCCTCAACGTTGACCCCGACAGCAACGAACTGCGCGATGACCGCCGTGAGCCTGACGCGTTTCGTCCCGGTGCCCGCCTGTACCTGAAGGACCGGGCCGCCCCCAGTGCGGCTTTACGGGACATTACCTCGTCGCTGTTTGCCGATGACCGCTTCCTCGATGACGAGGGCGAGCTGAGCTACGACGTCAAGGACCTGGCGGTCTCCTACGATGGTAACCGCCTGCTGTTTGCCTTGCGGGCGCCGGAAGTGGACGACCAGGCGTCGACCTGGAACATCTGGGAATACGACGTGGCCAACGATCTCCTGCGCCGGGTGATTGCCTCCGATACCCAGGCCGAAGCGGGCCACGACATCGCCCCGGACTATCTCCCGGATGGCCGTATCGTGTTTGCCTCCACCCGTCAGCGCACCGCCAAGGCGATTCTGCTGGACGAGGGCAAACCCCAGTTTGATGCCCTGGACGAGGACCTCGATGCCCCGGCGTTTGTGCTCCATGTCATGGCAAGCGACGGCAGCGACATCGAGCAGATCACCTTCAACCAGAGCCACGATCTGGACCCCACCGTGCTGGCGAACGGCAAGATCCTGTTCAGCCGCTGGGACAACGCCGGCCAGACCCGCAACAACGGTTTCAACCTTTACCAGGTCAACCCGGATGGCACTGACCTGGCGTACGTATTCGGCCGTCACTCCCACGATTCCGTTGAGGGGCAGACGGTGCATTACTTCCGTCCACTGGCGTACAACGGCCAGGTGCTGGCCCAGGTGCGACCGTTCGCCAGCCAGAGCCTGGCGGCGCTGCCGGCGTTGCTCGACACCACCGCCTTTGTGGAGGCGGACCAGCGGCTCGACGGCAGCGAAGGCGATGGCCAGGTTGCCGTGGTGGCAGGCTACGATGGCTCTGGCGAGCCGAATCTCAACGGCAGCTATGGCGCTGCCTCGCCGCTGTTCGACGGCACCGACCGCTACCTGGTGAGCTGGAGCCCCTGTCGTCTGCGGGAGGCATTTACCGAGGGCGACGACCGCATCGTCAACTGCACCGAGGAACGGTTGGCCGCGCCGGACGATTACGACCGTGCCTTGCCGATTTTCGGGCTCTGGCTGCTGGACAAGAGCAGCGTGACCCAACTGCCGGTGCAGGCGCCGGAGGAAGGCGTGCAGGTGGATGAGGCGGTGCTGATGATTGATCGCCCGCTGCCGACCCACCTGGCACCAGCGATACTGGACAGTGAAGGCGCCACCTTGGCCAACAGCGGCTACGGCGCCGTGCACATCCGCAGCGTGTACGACGTAGACGGTACGGACACCGCACCCGGTGGCATCCGCACACTGGCGGACCCGCTACAGACCGAGCCGGCGGCGCGACCTGCGATGTTTGTCCGGTTCGAGAAACCGGTGTCGATTCCCGATGACGAGGTCCGGGAGGTTGACCGTTCCGCCTTTGGCCGCAGCGCCGCCCAGGGCATGCGGGAGATTCTCGGTTACGCGCCGGTGGAGCCGGATGGCTCGGTGCGGGCGGCGGTGCCTGCCAACGTGGCCTTCGCCATCAGTGTGCTGGATGGCAACGGCGAGCGGCTGTCTGCCCGTCACCAGAACTGGCTGCAGGTGCGCCCTGGTGAGACCCTGAGCTGCCATGGCTGCCACGACCCCGGCAGCGACGTGCCCCACGGCCGGCCCGATGCCGGACCCGCTTCGGTCTACAGTGGCGCCCGCACCACCGGTCTGGAGTTTCCCAACACCGACCCCACCCTGGTGGCCGACATGGGCGAGACCATGGCGCAGACCTACAGCCGCATCAACGGCATCCGCCAGTTGCAGCCCGACCTGGTGTTCGAGGACCAGTGGAGCAATGACGCGGTGGTGGCCAAGGCGGCGCCGTTCGCTTATCGCTACGCCGATCTGAGCACGCCCTCACCGGTATCGGCGGCCTGCGCCGCCAGCTGGTCCGGCTTCTGCCGCACGGTGATTCACTACGAGCAGCACATTCACCCGCTCTGGGGGCTGGATCGGCAGATCATCGCTGCCGATGGGGTAACGGTGCTGGACGACTACACCTGCACCGGTTGCCATTCCGATCAGGACGCCGATGGTGCCCTGCGGCTGCCCGACAGCCAGCTGGACCTGTCCGACGGGCCGTCGCCGGACGAGCCGGATCACTTCAACGCCTACCGTGAGCTGCTGTTCAACGACAACGAGCAGGAGATTATCGATGGCGCGCTGACGGACGTGCTGGTGGACACCGGAGAGATTGAACGGGATGAGGACGGCGTTCCCATTCTCGATGCCGAGGGCAACACCATCCCGGTGTTCACCACCGTCAATGTTCCGGCGTCCATGAACACCGCCGGGGCCCGCGCCAGCAGCCGGTTCCTGGACCGGTTCCGCAGCGGCGGCAGTCACCAGGGCTTTCTGACCGAAGTGGAGCTGAAACTGATTGCCGAATGGCTGGATCTGGGCGGCCAGTACTACAACAACCCTTTCGACACCCCTGAGGACTGACGGCTGCCGATGTGTGATATCGACTCAGGGTTTGATAACAGCGTGGCGCTCAGCACAGCCCCCGACAGCAAGCCTGGCGCTGCCAGGTTGAGGATAGTGGCATGGCTGCTGGCCTGTGTGCTGCCGCTGTTGGTATCCCCGGCCCTGGCTGATGATGGCCGGGGGGCGACGGCGGATCTGCCCCGGGTTCAGGTGGCGGAACCTTACGTGGCGTGGCACACCGGTCCGGCGGCGGCCTATCCGGTGGTGCGGGTCAGTGAGAAAGGGGAGTGGCTGACCCTGGTGCGGCGCAAGACCGACTGGTTCCGGGTGCGGGATCGTCGGGGCCGGGAAGGCTGGGTGCATGTGGACGATGTGCTGCTGACCTTGGACGGCGCCGGTGAGCCGGTGACGCTGACCGAGCCGCGGTTCGACGATTTCAGCACCCGCCGCTGGGAGGCCGGGCTGATGATGGGGGAATTTGACCGTGCCCCGGTCACCGCCGTTTACGCCGGCTACTGGATGACAGCGAACCTGTCGCTGGAGCTGTGGGGCTCCCAGGCGCTGGGAACCGCGTCGGAGATCCTGATGGTGAGCGGTAACCTGGTGCACCAGCCGTTCCCGGACTGGCGGGTGTCGCCGTTCTTTACCCTGGGTTATGGCCATATCGCCATCCGACCCAAGACCACCCTGGCGGACACCGAGAACCGCGACAACCCGATGGCCAATGCCGGCCTGGGGGTCCGCTTCTACATGACCGACCGCTATTTTCTGCGTGCCGAGGTGAAGGACTACAAGACCTTCACCGATCGACAAACCAACGAAGAAGCAACCGAATGGAAACTAGGACTCAGCATCTTTTTCTGACCCTGTCGCGGCGAGCCTGGCTGCCATTGCTGCTGTGTGCGGCTCCGGCCTGGGCGGCGGAAGAACCCACCCTGATCGAGCCGGACGTCAGACCGGTGGCGGTAGACGAGGCGCTGATCGACACCGAGAACTTCGAGGTCGGCGCCTTCACCGGTGTCCTCAACATCGAGGACTTCGGTTCGTCCTTCGTCTACGGCGCCCGTCTGGGCTACAACCTCAGCGAATCGCTGTTCGTGGAGTCCAACATCGGTTTTGCCGAGGGCGGGGAGACCAGTTTCGAGCAGCTGGCAGGCGATGTGGAGCTGCTCACCGACAGTGAGCGGGAGTATGTCTACTACAACCTGAACTTCGGTTACCGGCTGCTGCCGGGTGAGGCTTTCTTCGGTCCCGATCACGCCTTCAACACCAACTTCTACCTGGTGGCCGGCGCCGGTGCGACCGATTTTGCGGGGGACAGCCGTTTCACCACCAACGTCGGTTTCGGTTACCAGGTGCTGTTCACCGACAGTCTGGCGGTGGAGTTGGGGGTGCGTGAACACATGTACAAGATCGATGTATTGGGAGACGAGAAAACCGCCTTCAATACTGAAATCCGTTGTGCTCTGTCGGTCTTTTTCTAGGTTATCAACAGGAGTTTTCAGCGTATGAACCGAACCCTCATTGCAGCCGGCCGCACTGGCCTGACATTGCTGCTGGTGCTGTTCAGCCTGGCGGGCCGGGCCAGTGAGCCGGCGCCGGATTTTACCCTCAAGAGCAATCAGGGCGAGAACCTGCGCCTGGAGGATTACCGCGGCCAGGTGGTGATGCTCAACTTCTGGGCGTCCTGGTGCGGCCCCTGCCGCCAGGAAATGCCGTTGATGAATGAGATCTACCAGAACTACAAGGATCTCGGCTTCACCGTGCTGGCGGTGAATGTGGATGCCGACTCCGCCGATGCCAATCGCTTTCTGGAGGCGGTACCGGTGTCCTATCCGGTCCTGTACGACACCGAAAGCCGGGTCAGTGAGCTGTACGAGGTCGACGCCATGCCCACCACGGTGATGATCGACCGTGACGGCAACGCCCGCTACCTGCACCGGGGCTACCAGCCGGGCTATGAAGACCATTACGCCGAGCAGGTACGAGAACTGGTGCGGGAGTAAGCGCTGAGATCGACGCACTGTGACCCGCTGGTCGTGACATGAGTAACGCAAAATGACGAAACCGCTGATAATCGCTTCCCTGCTGGCCCTGCTTGTGGTGTCTGGCTGCAGCGCCATCGAGCCCTGGGTCAAACCCTATGAGCGGGCCAACCTGGCAGACCCGATCATGAGTCCGAGTCGCCATGGCTACGCCGATGCCTACATGCACCACGTGTATCAGGCGCGGGAATCGGCCCGTGGTGCCGAAGGCGGCTCCGGAGGTGGTTGTGGCTGTAACTGATTGGGGTTCGCGCTGGCTGCTGCTGGCGATGACGCTGCTGGCCACCACTGCATCGGCCGCCACCCTGCCGGTGGACAAGGTGGATGTGCTGTACCACCGTTACGACGGCGGCGGCATGATGATTGATGGCCCGTCGGTGCTGGTGCGCAAGAGTGCCGGCCCCCAGCTGTCGTTCACCGGCCAGTACTACGTCGATTCCGTGTCTGCCGCCTCGGTGGACGTGCTGGCCACTGCCAGCAAGTACACCGAGGAACGCACCGAGTACACCGCCGGGGTGGACTACCTCTACGACAAGGCCATTCTCAGCCTGGGCTACACCAACAGCTCTGAGAACGACTACGAGGCCAACACTCTTTACCTGTCGGTCAACCAGGAGTTCTTCGGCGGTCTCACCACCCTGAAGATGGGCTACGCCCAGGGCTGGGATGAGGTCGGCATGACCGGAAACGACGGCTTTGAAGAGGACGCCGACCGCCGCAACTACCAGCTCGGAATTTCCCAGGTGCTCACCAAAAACAGCCTGCTGGGGCTGGATCTGGAAGCGGTCACCGATGAGGGCTTCCTGCAGAACCCCTATCGCCAGAATCGTTACCTGGACCCGGCGGACCCGGGCAGTTTCCTCTACCAGCCGGAACGCTACCCGCAGACCCGCACCAGCCTGGCGGTCGCCGGTCGGGCGCTGTATTACCTGCCGTACCGGGCCTCGCTGCGGGGCGAATATCGCTTCTTCAACGACAGCTGGGGTATCCAGGCCCACACCGTCGAGATGGCCTACGTGCATCCGCTGGGGCCGCGCTGGGTTGTGGAAGGTCGGGTCCGCTACTACACCCAGGACCAGGCGGATTTCTACAGCGACCTGTATGCCTATGAGAACGCCTTGACCCACCTGGCCCGGGACAAGGAACTCAGCCGTTTCTCCGGTACCACCCTGGGCGCCGGAGTGAGCTACGAATGGCGCCAGAGCGGCCTGCCCGGTGTCGATCGGCTGCAGTTCAGCCTGCTGCTGGACTACCTCGATTTCAGTTACGACAACTTCCGGGACGTGACCGCGCCCGGGAACTACCTGCCCGGTGAGGAACCGTTGTATTCCTTCGACGCTTTCGTCACCCGGGCTTCGTTGATTCTTGAGTACTGAGCCCGGCGTCACGGGCCTCGCGAACAAGGTTATGGCTATGACAAAGAACACCGTTTCAGGGTTGACCCGGCTCTTGCTCAGCGGGCTGTTGCTGGCACTGCCGCTGGCCGGGGCCGCGCAGGAGCAGACTGCCGAGCCAGAGGCGGGGGCAGCGGTCAGCGTGGAGGAGCTGAAGCGGCGGGTGATCGAACTCAACCGGGATCTGTTCATTCTGGAGGAGGATCTGCTGTTTCCCGCCAGCACCCAGTTTGCTGTGTTCCTGAGTGTCGACACGGGCCGCTTTCTCACCCTGGACAGCGTCAAGCTGAAAGTGGACGACGAGGTGGTGGCGGCGCACCTGTACACCGACCGCCAGGTAGCGGCGCTCCAGCGCGGTGGTATGCAGCGGCTGTACATCGGCAACCTGCGTAGCGGCAGCCACCAGGTCACCGTCTTCGTTGAGGGCGTGGGCGCCGACCAGCGCGCCTACAAGAAAGCGGCGACCCTGGATTTTGACAAGGGGGTGGACATCGCTTCGCTGGAAATCCGGGTTAAGGACAGCGCTGCGGACTACCAGCCCCATGTCGAGATTGTCGAGTGGGAGTGAGCGCGCTGTGAGTCGGACCCTGTCCCGAACCCTCCAATTACTCGGTCTTGGTCTGGCTCTGGCCGGTGCCCCGTCCGTGGCCGCTGCCGCCAGCGATGACTGGCCGCAGCGGGCCCAGGACCTGGGCTACGGCACCATCCTGTACGATCACTATCAGGGTCGGTCGCTGGACGCGCTGACCGGGTTTGCGGTCGCCGAGGCCCGCGATGGCATCCAGGGCCATGGCGATCATCCGCAGTTGATCCGCGGCAGCGTGATGCTGGCCTACGGCATGACCCGCCAGGCCCAGGCCCTGTTCGAAGCGTTGCTGGAGGACAGCCGGGTTGATGCGCTCAGCCGCAATCTGGCCTGGTTCTACCTCGGCAAGGTGTACTACCTCGAAGGTGACAACTCACGCTCGCAGCAGGCCCTGGCCAGGGTGACTGCAGAGGTGCTGGCGGCGGATGCTCCGGATGACCATGAGCAGTGGCTGTACCTGCAAGGCCAGCTGGCGTTGCGGGTTGACGGGGCCGGTGCTGACAGCAAGGTGGAGGCGCTGGTGGCGCGGTTACCGTCCGGCAGTCTGTACCGTCACTATCTGCGCTACAACCTGGCCAGCGCACGGCTGGCGGCGGGGCATCGTGAGGCGGCGTTGGCGACACTGGAGCAGCTGGCGTCGCAGCTCCAGGCCACGGCACCGGCGCAGGACGGTGAGTCGCGGGCGCTGCTGGAACGCACTCAGCTCAGCCTGGGGGAACTGTATCTGCAGCAGTCGCGACACCGCGATGCCCAGTCCCGTTTGGCCGCCATCCGCCTGGACAGCCCATTCTCCGACCAGGCGCTGTACCACTATGCCCTGGCGAGTGCCGGGACCGAATCCTGGGGACTGGCGCTGCAGGCTCTGGATACCCTGCAACAGCGGCCTCTGTTTTCGCCCTGGTTACAGCAGGTGCCCTATGCCCGTGGCCATGTGCTGGAACAGCTGCAGCGGCCGCAACAGGCCATGGTGGCCTATCGCAATGCAGCAGAGCGCTACCAGACCCTGCAGCAGCAGCTGGCGCAGGCCCGGGCCCAGTTGACCGAGGCCAGCATTGTCGGCGCCCTGCAACCGCTGGCGTCGGTCGCTGACGGCCAGCCACCGGGCCAGAGTGTCGTGACTCTGGGCGACCCGGCGCTGGGCAGCGACGCCTATGGCCGGCTGCAACTCCAGCCGGGCGACCCTGCTCTGGCCCAGTTGCTGTCACAGGAACCGTTCCAGCTGGCGCTGCGGGATCTGCACGAGCTCTACCGGCTGCAGCGTCTGATGACCGACTGGCAGGACAAACTGGCGTCCTTCGACGCCATGCTGGTAACCCGCCAGAGCCAGCGTCAGCGCAAGATCGCCGACACCCGCGCCGCCCTGCAGGCGCAGCAGGCTGATCAGTGGCTCGGCCAGCAGCAGCGGTTCCAGCGTCGCATCGACGCGGCGCTGGCGGCGGAAGACGCCGACTTCTTCATGAGTGAGCCGCAGCGGGCCGCTCACCGGCGTATCCAGCGGGTACTGGCGACACTGGAAACCTTGCCCGACGATGAACGCACCGCATCCCAGCGCCGCAAGATCGCTCGCATCCAGGCTTACTTTGACTGGCAGGTGGCTGACGATTACGGCGTCAATCGCTGGGCGGCGCAGAAACAGCTGCGGCAACTGAACCAGGCCATGGCCGAGTTCCGCCAGCGCCGGACGGCACTGGCCGGGGAAATGGCCGGCACCGGCGGCAACGCCAGCCTGGCCCGGCGGATCAGCGCCAGCGGCCAGCGTCTTGAGACCCTGGCTGGCGAGTTGGAGCTGGCCCTGAGCCAGGCCCGGGCGGAACTGCTGGCCCGGGTCAAGGCGGATTTCGACCGCCAGCAGCAGACCGTGCAACGCTACCTTGTGGCCAGCCGCCACGCCCAGGCCCGGTTGGCGGATGCGGTGTTCAGTGGTGTCGATGACCGCCCAGAGGAGCAGACCGATGATTAGACAGTCTGCCTTTACCCCGCGCCGGTCCTGGCTGGTGCTGGCCATGGCGGCCAGCCTGGGTGGCTGCCAGAGCCTGTCCCCGGACGACTGGTTTGGCGACGATGAGCCGCAGGTTCAGCCCCACACCCTGGCAACGCTCCAGCCCGCCGATCTGAGCAACCTGTCAGCGGTTGGTTCGACCAATGAGACGAGTGGGAACGGGGCCCCCGGAACCGGAAATAGCGATCCCGGGCGCACAACCGAGTCCCTGGCGCTGGCCGACGTGATCGCCAGCTACGAAGCGCTGTTGCCGTTGCTGCAGGCCTCGCGGCAGCCAGAGGACCAAGAACGACTGGTGCAGGTACGGCACCGGCTGGCGGACCTGCGTTTTCAGCAGGCAGAGGAGCGGCTGGCGGACCAGGCGGTCGATGACCTGGCGCCGGCCATCGCGGCCTACCAGCGCCTGCTGCGCCAGTACCCGGATCGGGCCAGCAATGACCAGGTGCTTTACCAGTTGGCCAAGGCCTACGATCTCAAGGGCGAACGGGAGGCGCACCTGCAGACCCTGGAGCGGCTGATCCGCGACTACCCGGCGTCGGCTCTGGTGACCGAAGCCCAGTTTCGTCGTGGCGAGCAGCTGTTTACCGAAGGGCGTTACCGCGCCTCGGCTGAGGCGTATGGGGCGGTGATCGCCGGCGCCGATGGCGAGGACCAGCGCTTCCTGGCGGATGCCCATTTCATGATCGGCTGGTGCGCATTCAAGCTGGCTCAGTATCAGGACAGCCTGATGAGTTTCACCCGGGTGCTGGACCGGGTGTTACCGGCGGATACCCGGATTGCCGGCGTCGACCAGCGCCATCGCACCATGGTGGAGGACCTGTTCCGGGTCATGGGACTGGCGTTCACCCATCTCGGGGGCGCCGACAGCGTCGAGCGGCTGTTCCGGGACATCGGCAGCAAACCCTACGAAACCCTGGTCTATGACCGCTACAGCGAGCAGCTGCTGGCCAACGAGCGCTACTCCGATGCCATTGAGGTGTTCCAGCGCTACATTGCCAACCACCCGGACAGCCGCTGGTCGCCGCGCTACCACCTGGCCATTATCGATACCCTGCAGCGCGCCGGCTTTAGCAGCGACATCGGCCGCTGGAAGGCGGACTTCATCCTCAACTACGGCATCACCAGCGGCTACTGGCAACAGGCTTCAGCGCCCCAGCGCGACGAATTGCGGACACAGCTGGAACCCCTGCTGACCGAACTGGCCAATCGTCACTACGCCTTGGCCCAACGGGCCGAGGGTTCCGGAAAGCGGCAGCAGGCGAGGGCGCAGTACCAGTCTGCTGCCTTCTACTATGGCGAGTTTGTGGCGACCTTCCCGGATCACGCCCGTACCCCGGAAATCCTGTTCCTGCTGGCAGAGACGCACCTGGCGCTGGCCCAGTGGCCCGAGGCAATCGCCGCGTTTGAGCAGGTGGCCTATGGCTTTGACGCACACCCCCGTGCCGCCGAGGCAGGCTATGCGATCATCCTGGGCTATCGGGATTACGTTGCGGCGCTCGCGGCGACGGCTGAGCCTGCGGCGGAACAGCGCCGAGCACTGGTGCAGCGGCAGCAGCGCAACCGGCTGCGGTTTGTGACCCGGTTTGCCAGCGATCCCCGGGCGCTGGATGTGCTGTACGTGGCGACCCGGCATGAATTTGAGCACCAGCGGTATCAGCAGACCCTGCGTCATGCCCAGCGCCTGATCGACTGGCAGCCGCTGCAGCAACCGGAGCTGATGGCGGAAGCCCAGTTGCTGAAGGCCCACAGTCTCTACCAGTTGCGCTCCTATGCGGCCGCCGAACAGGCCTATCAGGAGGCACTGTTGGTGATGGCGCCGCAGGACCGGCGTCGCGCCGACATCACCGAGAACCTGGCCGCCAGCGTTTACCGTCAGGCCGACGATCTGCTGGCTGCCGGCGACACCGTGGCGGCGGTCGAACAGTTACTGCGGGTGGGCCAGGTGGCGCCGGGGGCGGCCCTGCGCGCCAATGCCCAGTACGACGCCGCCAGCTATCTGATCGAGCTGGCCGACTGGGATCGGGCCATCGCGGTGCTGGACGGCTTCCGGCGCGACTACCCTGACCATGAACTGAACGACGAACTGCCCGCCAAACTGGCGCTGGCCTACCGCGAAACGGGCCAGTGGCAACAGGCCGCTGACGAAACCCGGCGTCTGCTGGCATTGGCGGACAGCGAGGACGAGCGACGTCAGACCCTGATCCTGGTGGCGGAGCTGTACGACCGCGCCGGGAACACCGGCGAGGCCATCGTGACCTGGCGTCGCTATGCCAATCGCTACCCGCAACCGCTGGCGGCTTACATGACGGCGGCGGACCGGTTGGCAGAGCTCTACGCCGAACGCGACGATGTCGACAAACGCCGCTACTGGTTGCAGCGGCAAGTGGCGGCGGTGGATGCCCGCGAAGCCCGAAACGGAAGCGTCGACGACTACCTGCGCTACCAGGCAGCGGGAGCCTCCGCTGCCCTGGCGGAGGAAGCCTATCAGGCGTTCCTGGCCATTGAACTGACGCTGCCGCTGCAGCAGACCCTGCCGGCCAAGATCCGCACCCTGGAGACGGCCGTTGCGGCCTACCGGAAAACCAGCGGCTATGGCGTTGCCGACTTTGCCACCGAAGCCGGCTACCGGATCGCCGATCTTTACGCCCAGCTGGGCGCGGCTCTGATGGACTCGGAACGGCCCCAGGGCTTGAGTGAACTGGAGCTGATGCAGTACGAGCTGTTGCTGGAGGAGCAGGCCTACCCGTTTGAAGACAACGCCATCGACATTCATGAGCAGAACGCCCGACGCAGCTGGAACGGCCTCTACGATGACTGGGTTCGCCAGAGTTTCGAGGCCCTGGCGCAGCTGTTGCCTGCCCGCTACAACAAAGCCGAGCAGACTGCGGAGGTGATCAATGAATTGCGGTAACCGCAGGCGTCACCACGGCTCTTGCCTGCTGGCAGCGTTGCTGCTGCTGGCCGGGTGTGCCGCCCGGCAACCCGCGCCTGACAGCACCACCTGGCAGCCCGATGAGGCCACCCGCACCGCCTACCAGGCGGCGCTGTCGCAGCTGTCGGCGGGGGACCTTGATGCCGCCGCAGCGCAGTTGCAGTCGATCCATCAGGCCCATCCGTCTCTGGCCGGCCCGGTGGCCAACCTGGGGCTGATTGCCATGCGCCAGGGCGAGCGGGATCAGGCCCGGGGGTATTTTCAGCAGGCACTGGCGGCGCACCCTGAGCATCTGCACAGCCTCAATGCCCTGGGAGTGCTGGCCCGGCAAGACGCCGACTTTGAGGCCGCGGAACGCTATTACCGCCAGGCCCTGGCGGTGAATCCGGACTTCAAGCCGGCGCTGCGCAACCTGGGCATTCTGCTGGAACTGTACCGTGGCGAACTGACCGAGGCGCTGGCGCTGTATCAGCGCTATCAGGCGTTGCAGCCGGAGGAAGATCCCCAGGTCAGTGAATGGATCTTTGATTTGGACCGTCGGATTGAATGATGTCGGGAGAGCGCATGCAAAAACATCGACCCCGCCGAATGGCCGCGGCCGTTACGCGCCCCCTGGGGCTGCCCTCGCTTGCCGCTGTACTACTGCTGGTGCTGGCCGGTATTGCCCAGGCCCAGCCAGGGGATGCCGGCGTCGTGACCATTGAGGGCACCCGGATTCGCGCTGACCAGGAGCTGCCGACGGTGATGTACCTGGTGCCCTGGCAGCCCCCGCAAGTGCAGGCGCTGAAGCGGGCCGACGAGCAGCTGATGGTCGGCACCGGTATTGCGCCACTGGAGCGGGCGGAGTTTCGCCGGTTGCTGGATTACCACCGGCGCTTCCAGGCGGCGATGGCCAACCCCGAGGAGGGCGCCGCAGCCCCGGCAAAGCAAATGCCTTAGAAAGCTTTTGTTCAGAAACGCCAGAAAAATGCCCGGAGCTAAATGTGTGTTCGGGAAACGATGAATAGTTGAAAACAGATGAGTGTTCAAAAGTAGCCATGACGAAAATTCAGAACCATCCAACCGGGAGTGACTTCCAATGATTGAAACCGCCATTCGCTTCTTCCAGGAAGGTGGCTTTTTCATGTTTCCGATCGCCTTCATTCTGGTGATCGGGCTGATTGTTGCCATCGAGCGTTACGTGTACCTGTCCGCCCAGAAGGTCACCAACCGCCGGGATTTCCGCCAGTTGCACCACAAGCTGGCCAACCGTGACCTGCGGGGCGCGCTCAACTACGCCAGCGAATCCGGCAGCGCGATGTCGGCGATGATCGGCGCCGGCCTGCAGCGCCTGGCCCGCCGCCAGTCCCGCGAGGACATCGAGTACGCCATGGAAGAGGGCCTGCTGGAGGTTATGCCGCGACTGGAGAAACGGACCCAGTACCTCTCCACCCTGGCCAACGTATCCACGCTGCTGGGCCTGCTCGGCACCATCATCGGCCTGATTGCCGCCTTCACCGCGGTGGCTTCGGCCGATCCCGCCGAGAAGGCCAGCCTGCTGTCCCAGAGTATTTCGGTGGCGATGAACACCACCGCCTTCGGTCTGATTTCCGCCATCCCGCTGCTGCTGTTGCACTCGGTTCTGCAGACCAAGACCAATGAGATTGTCGACAGTTTCGAGATGGCGGGGGTGAAGGTGCTCAACCTGGTTGCCGACGGTCGCGCCCCGGCGCCAGCTACCGGCTCCCAGAAACCGGCCGCTGCGGACAATCCGGCCAATGCTGGCTCGGTTGCCTGATCACGCCGACGACACAGGAGTCTCACTATGAGGCGGAAACATCGTCGCCTGCGCAGCGACGCCGATCTGGACATCACCGCGTTCATGAATCTGATGATCGTGCTGGTGCCGGTTCTGTTGCTGAACATGGTGTTCGCCCATACCAGCGTGCTGGAGCTGAACTTTCCCGAGTCCGGCGGCCAGGCCGGTGACCCGGCCGAAACCCTGCAGTTGCAGGTGGTGCTGGGGGACGACGCCCTGGTGGTATCGGACAACCGCGCCGGGGTGATCAAGCGCATTCCCAACCGCGACGGTGGTCACGATTTCGACCTGCTGGGTCAGGTGATGCAGGAGATCAAATCGCGGGTACCGGACAAGCGGGACATCGTCATCATGGCGCGCAAGCAGACCTCCTACCAGACCCTGGTCACCACCATGGACACCGTGCGGTCCTATGAAACGGTGGTGGCGGGCAGTGTGGTGGACGCCGAGCTGTTTCCGGAGATTTCCATTGGGGATGCACCGGAGACCGAGCGTGAATCGGGTTAAGGAACGGGCATGAAAGAATCAGCCAAAGCAAAGCGCCTCAAGCGCCACCAGCGCCGGGGCAAGCAGCAGAGCAAGCTGAACCTGGTGTCGCTGATGGACATTTTCACCATCCTGGTGTTCTTCCTGATGGTGAACTCGTCCAGCGACGTTCAGGTGATCAACCCGGACAAAGGCATCCAGCTGCCGGTGTCGAGTGCGGACACCCCGCCGGCGGACGTGCTGGCGCTGACCGTGACCCAGCAGGACATCGTCATCAATGGTCGGGCCGTGCTCAAACGGGCGGACCTGCTGGCCTATGAGGGCACGGTGGAACCGTCGCTGAAGGCCGAGCTGGACTACCAGGCCCAGCGCTCCGATGCCCCGGCACCGGAGGCTGGCCGGCCGATCACCATCGTCGCGGACCGGGAGCTGCCCTATGAGCTGTTGAAGAAGATCATGTCCACCTGTGTGGACGCCGGTTATGCCAGCATTTCCCTGGCGGTGAGCCAGCAGGCGGAGCAGGGGGCGTAATGGCGAACTCTCAACGACTGGGCCTGCCCTGGAACGACGAACCCGGAGAGAAGCGCCGCCTGCGACTGATCGCGGCGGTAGTGACGCCCCTGTTCCTGGCCATTGCCGGCTACGTGACCTGGGTAGACCTGCCTGAACAGGCGCGGGAAGAGCGCGAGGCGCTGCCACCGCAACTGGCACGGCTGATCCAGGAGAAGCCGCCGGAGCCACCGGAGCCGGTCAGGCCAGAACCGGCCCCGGTGCCGGAACCTGAGCCCGAACCTGAGCCCGAACCTGAACCGCAAGTGGCGGACGCGCCGACACCGCCCAAGCCAAGACTGGTGGCGCCTCAGCCGGAACCCGAACCGGAGCCCGAGCCTGCGCCGGAACCGGTGGCTGCGACTGAGCCGGAACCGACACCGGCGGACGTGGCGCAGGCCCGGGAGAAGGCCAGTCAAAGCGGTGTGCTGGCGATGAGCGGCGAGCTGGCCCAGCTCAGTGCGGCCGCAGACTCAATCCAGCTGGATGCGCCCGAGGCCAATCTGACCGCCAGACCCATCGCCCGGGAGAAGACCGACGCCCTCGCTGCCCGGGCGACCGCCAGCCGCAGCAGCGGCGTGGATGACAGCCGCCTGAACCAGCAGAGCCAGAGCCGCGAACTGGCACAGCGGGAGCAGGCGGAGGTCCAGCAGGCCGAACAGGTGGTGGCCGCTGCAGCGGCGGAAGAGGTCAGAACCCAGCAACGCCGCGACAACCGGGAGCGTTCACGGGAAGCCCTGCGGCGTACCATGGACGCCAACAAATCGGCGATCTACAGCATCTACAACCGGGCGTTACGGCGTAAGCCATCGCTGCAGGGACAGATCACGCCGGAGCTGGTGATTGAAGCCAGTGGTGTGGTGTCCAGCTGTGAGGTGGTGGAATCGACCCTCAACGAGCCGATGCTGGAACTGAAGATCTGCAACCGTCTGAAGCTGGTGAACTTTGGCGCTGAGCCTGGGGTCAGCCAGACCACCATCCGCTACCCCATCGAGCTGCTTTCCGGCTGATCGGCGGCGCCACACTGCACTGGCGTTCAGATCTGGTAGTCCTGAGCCGGTCGCGGCAGGTCGTCAAGAAAGCGGTTGCAGAGGTCATCGAAACAGACCGGACGGCTGTAGCGGTAGCCCTGCAGGTAATCGCAGTGGTGGGACTGCAGCCACTGTTCGTGCTCCAGGGATTCCACCCCCTCGGCGACCAGCGACAGCCCCAGGCCCTTGGCCAGCCCGATGATCGACAGGGTGATGGCGCAGTCGTCCTCGTCGGTGGGAATGTCGCGGATGAACGAGCGGTCGATCTTGATCCGTGAGAACGGCAGGCTCTTGAGCCGGGCCAGGGAGGAGTAGCCGGTGCCAAAGTCGTCGATGGCCAGCTCCGATCCGGCGGCCACCAGTCGGTTGAGAGTGGTTCGCAGGATCTGGGAATCCCCTTGGATGGCGTCCTCGGTGACCTCAAACTGCAACGCCTGGGGTGGCACCCCGAAGTTCTTGCACACCGCTGCCACCCGTTCCGCCAGTTCCGCCGTCAGCACCTGCTCCGCGGCCAGGTTGACACTGATCACGGGCAGTGGCTGCTGACGCTCCCGTGCGACCTGGATGTCGCGACAGACCTGCCGCAACACGCTGTCTCCGAGTTCATTCATCAGGCCCGCGCCACGGGCCACTTCCAGGAACTCAATGGGAGGCAGCATTCCCCGTTCCGGGTGTTGCCAGCGCACCAGCGCCTCGGCGCTGACCATCAGCTTGCCGGTACTGTCGAAGATGGGCTGGTAGTGGACCGTCAGTTCATCGTTGAGAATGGCGTAGCGAAGATCCCGTTCCAGGGCGAAGCGGGAGCGGGCGGTCACCTGAATGGACGAGTCGAACCAGCAGGCCTGGCCCTGGCCCCGCTTCTTGGCGTGGTACATGGCAGCTTCGGCACTGCGCAACAGAGTTTCGGCGTCATGACCGTGGTCCGGGTAACGGCAGATACCGAGGGACGCGGTGAGGCTGAGCTGCTGGTCCTGGAGCATGAACGGGGCCTGTATCGACTGCTGGACCTGTTTGACTAGCCCATCAAGGCCATGACCATCGCCACTGGCCCGCAGCAGCAGGGCAAATTCGTCACCGCCAATTCGCGCCAGCAGGTACTTGCCATTGATCTGCAGGTTGCTCAGGCGCTCACCGGTCTCTGTAATCACCTGATCGCCGACCTGTGGACCCAGGCCATCGTTGATGGTCTTGAGTCGGTCCAGATCCAGCCATAGCAGGGCGAAGGGGCCCTGGCGCCGACGATTGGCCTTGCTCACCAGATATTCCACCCGGTCCCGCAGACTGTGCAGGTTGGGTAGTCCGGTAAGGCTGTCGTAGTGGGTCAGGTAGTCCAGTTTGCGCTTCGATTCCAGCCAGGCGGTGTGGGTATTGATCAGGCTGATGGTGTCGGCGATGGCGACCACGAACGACAGCTCCGGCAGGGTCCACTCCCGGTGCTGAAGAGCTTCCAGGCAGATCACGCCACTGGGCCGGGCGCCATCAAACACCGGTGCGTCCAGCATGGACTGGATGCCCATTGGGATCAGGTAGTCACGGGCAAAGGAGGCGGTGCGCTTGTCGTGGGGGGCGTCGATGGCGTCAATCAGTCTGGCCCTGCCCAGGGCCTCGAAGTAACGGGGATGTTCTTGGGCATGAAGTTCCAGCGATTGCTGCTGGACCACCGTGTCGCCATCGACGCACAGGTGTTCGCAGGTCAGGCGATCATGACCATGGCTCAGGTGCCAGACGCTGACCCGTTCCACGTCCAGGGCCGTGGCACACATGGTGGTGAGTGCAGCCAGTTTGCGGTCTCTGGATTCGTTGATGAACTCGGTGCTGTGGCTGAGCTTCATCAGTCGTTCGTGGAAGTCGGTAAACAGTCTGCTGTCTGACATCGGTTATGCGCCTGTTTCCTGTATCGCGTCGGGCGGTGTCGTGTCGTCAGGGCCCGCTCACGGGCATTCCCGGCTTCATCTCGCGCCCGAACCTGGGGCCCATGGCAACCAGGAAGCCTAATCAATAATGGCAACAGCCCCCTGAGCTGTCCAACCAACCAAGGTCGCAACCGTGGTTTCGGCCTGGATTCCGGGCAGGGTCCGATGGTTGGTTGCTGTCGTGGTTGAGGGTATTCAAGGGGCGAGCGTCCTGACCACACAATAAGTTGCGGGCGAACCTTAACGGGCTGTAACCCTTTAGGGAATGTCAAATTCTGTGATGTGTAGCCATTTGTTATCTATTTGAGTTTTTTTATGTCCTGGCGGCGCACCCAGCGGGCCCTTCGGTCATACTTTGGTCGGACACTTTTCAAACAATAATGACAAGGCTGTCGCCAAACCATGCGTTTCCTGACACTCATCACCGTGCTCGTCTGGCTGCTGGTGACCACCGGCACTCACGCAGACACCCTGACCTGGTCCGACCAGGATCGGCGGGTGGATCTGACCCGCTACCTGGATTACCTGATCGAGCCACCCGATGGCCTGGGCATTGAACAGATCCGGGCGTTGCCGCCGTCCGCCTGGATGGACAATCATGCTGAGAGCATCAACTTCGGCTACGGCGAAGAGGTGTTCTGGTTTCGGCTGACAATTAATCCCGGATCGCAGACCTTCACCCCGTTGCTGGAAATCGCCTACCCGGTGCTGGATCGCATCGATGCGTTCCTGGTGCGGGGAGGTGGTGTGGTTGAGCACCAGGTGTTGGGGGACAAGCTGCCGTTCCACCAGCGACCGGTGCACCACCGCAACTTTTTGCTGCCGCTGGCACTGACCGCCGATGAGCCATTGCAGCTGTACCTGAGGGTGGAGACCACCAGTTCGATGCAGGTACCGATGACACTGTGGGACGAGGCGGCCTTTCACGCCTCCGACCAGGCCGGCAGCATCGCCGAGGGGCTGTATTTTGGCATCATCCTGGTGATGATTCTCTACAACCTGTTCGTCTACCTGGCGGTGGGGGAGCGCAGCTTCCTCTACTACGTTGGCTACATTACCGCCATGCCGCTGTTTCTGGCCTCTCTGCGGGGGCTGTCGTTCCAGTACCTGTGGCCCGAGGCAACCTGGTGGAACGATCAGGCCATCGTGGCGTTTCTCAATCTGGTGATCGTGTTTGGCGCGGTATTCACCATGCGCTTCCTGACCGTGGTACCGCGAACCCATCCCCGGCTCAGTGTGGTGACCATCGCCGCCATCGCCATGGCGGGCCTGTTGGTAGTCGCGAGCGTGCTGTTGCCGTACCGGATGCTGATTGTGCCTACGATCACCCTGGCCACGCTGACCTGCTCGCTGATGCTGTTCCTCGGCGTGTACCGCTGGTGGCACCGGGACACGGCGGCGCGTTACTACACCGGCGCCTGGGTGTTCATGCTGTCCGGGGGCATCGTGCTGGCGCTCAGCAAGTTCACCATGCTGCCGCGTAACGTGTTTACCGAGAACGCCACCCAGCTCGGCTCCGCGCTTGGGGTGATTCTGTTGTCCATTGCCCTGGCCGATCGGCTCAACCGTGAGAAGCGGGCCGCGTTCCAGGCCCAGCAGCGGCTGTTGCGGGAAGAACGCAAGGTTCGTCTGACCCAGGAACGGTCGCTGCGGATTCAGCAGCAGGCCAACGCCCAGCTGGAGGAGCGGGTGCAGGAGCGCACCCGGGATCTGGAGCGACTCAACGCCCAGTTGCTGGAACTCAGCTCCACCGATGCCCTGACCGGGCTGAAGAACCGGGCCCACTTCGATTCGGCGTTCCAATCAGCGTGCGTACGCGCCTACCGGTTCCGGCAGCCGCTGTCCGTGCTGGTGGTGGATATCGATCACTTCAAGCAGTTCAACGACACCTATGGCCACCTGGTGGGGGATGACTGTCTGCAGAGCGTTGCGGAGCAGATCCGCCAGATTGTGACCCGGCCCCAGGACCTGGCGGCGCGCTATGGTGGTGAGGAGTTTGTGGTGTTGCTGCCGGACACCCCGGAAGCAGGGGCCGTGCGGGTGGCGGAGCGTATCCGCAAGGTGGTGGAGCAGGCGGAATTCCGGGTGTCGGATGACCGTATCCGCCTGAGTGTCAGCATTGGCGTTGCCACTCTGAGACCGGACCACGCCGAGCAGACCAAGGAACTGTTCGAGCGCGCGGATGCGGCCCTGTACCGGGCCAAAGCCCAGGGCCGCAATCGGGTGCAGGTGGAGCGGACGCCCCAGGCCGATCCGGTGGTCACGTCGATCAAGCGCTGACGGTTGGTTCGATTGCCCCGAAGGGACTGGCACCGGGAAAGGCGCGGGCGGCTCAGGCCGACGCTTTGCGGGCAGCGGTCACAATGTCGTAGGCGTGGCTGATTTCCCGGGTCTTCTCCTCGGCCATGTCCCGCATGCTTTCCGGCAGACCACGACCGGCGAGCTTGTCCGGATGGTTCTCACTCATCAGTTTGCGGTAGGCCTTCTTCACCTCGGCGTCGGTGGCGGAGGCTGACACCCCCAGAACCTTGTAGGCATCCTCCAGCTGCTGGCCGCTGCTGGCGGCACCCGCGCCGCCTGCCCGTCCGGCATGGGCGCCCCGCAACATCGCTTCCAGCTGTTCCACTTGGCTTTCCGGCAGCCCCAGGGTGCGGGCGATCTTCACCAGCATGTCGTGCTCGGCGGGGTGGACCTGACCGTCGGCAGCCACCGCCGAGACCTGCACCTGCAGGAACATCTGCAGCATCATCTGCTGGCCGCGGGTCACCTGCAGGAAGCGGTTCAACTCCGCGTCCAGGTCGAAATCCGCCGCCTTGCCCCGGTTGAAAGCCGCCTTGGCCGCCTCGCGTTGCTGGCCGGCGAGGCGAAAGCGGTCAAAGAACGCTTCCGCCACCTGGATTTCGTCCCGGGTGACCACACCATCGGCCTTGCACAGCGCTCCCATCACCGCAAACACCGGTTCAATGAAGGAGGCCTGCAGATCCTGCAGTCGCGACTGCAGGGTGGCCCGCAGCCGATTGCGCAGGAATCCGGCCACGATAACGCCGGCAACGGCGCCGATCAGCAGACCGGGGAATCGTCCAAACTGGTAGCCGATCAGGCCACCGATGATCATCGGGAACAACATGGTGTGATCCTTGGGAGGGTGACTACGATATCAGCCAGCAGCGTCTTGCTCTGGCGTGCTGCAAATTTGCCCTAGATTAGCCGCAATCGTTCGATGACAAAAGTCTCCGGGGGCCGCGGCCATGACGTTCACTTGGCCAGACGGGACACCAGGGCGGCTTCGTCCACCGTATCGATTTGCCCCGGAGACAGGCAGGCCTCGGCGTACTGGCGATAGACCCCGGATTCTATGAACAGCTCCAGCACCTGGGCATCAATGTGCCGTTCGTTCGCCATGTTCACCATGATCGACAGAGATTCGGTCAGGGTCTTGCCATCCTTGTAGGGGCGGTCGGCCGCGGTGAGGGCCTCGAATATATCTGCAACCGCCATGATTCGCTCGGGGATGCCCAGGGCCGCGGCGTCCAGCCGGCAGGGGTAGCCTTCGCCGTCGAGACGCTCGTGGTGGGTGCCGGCCAGTCGTGGCACGTTGGCAAGCCGGTCGGGCAGCGGCAGGGCATCGAGCATGCAGATGGTCTGGACGATGTGTTCGTTGATCTTGAAGCGCTCCTCCGGCGTCAGGGTGCCGCGGCGCACAGTGAGGTTGTGCAGCTCTCCCCGATTGTAGGCATGGGCCGGCAGCGGCATATCAAAACCCCAGCGGTTGCGGGGATCGTCCCGGGTGACCGGTGGCAGGCGCTCGCCCCAGGGCTCCAGGTGTTCGGGCCTGTCCGCCAGTAACGTCTCGGTGGCGGGCAGGGCGGATTCCTGCTGGCCCTGCAGTCGCTCGATCTCGTCCCGGGACAACCCCAGGCGGTCGCTGAAATGCCGCTGCCAGGTGCGGCCGGCTATACGCTGTAACTGGGCAATGGCTTCATCGGACATCGCTTCACCGCCGATGTTGGCGGTGGCCACCTGGGCGAATTCCTGCTGCAGCCGGGCCTGCTCCCGATCCCTCTGGCGTTCGGCATCGGTGGCGGACACGCCCGCCAGCTGACGCCGAAGGCACTGGATCTCGGCGTCCCGGTGCAGCACCTCAAAGCGGGTGCGGATCTCGTGAATGCGGTTGTGGATGGTCTCCAGCTTGGTGGCCTTGTCCACCACGTACTCCGGGCTGGTGATCTTGCCGCAATCGTGCAGCCAGGCCGCCAGCTTGAACTCGTAGGCCTCATCCTCGCTCATCTGGAAGTCGCGGAATGGTGGCTGGTCGCTGGCCACCGCCGCGTCCAGCAGTCGCTGGGCCAACTGTGGCACCCGCTCGCAGTGGCCGCTGGTGTACGGAGACTTGGCGTCGATGGCGTTGGCCACCAGCCGGATAATGCCATCGAGCATCGCCTGCTGGCTTTCAATCAGTTCGCGGGTTTCGATGGCCACCGCAGCAGAGCCGGCAATTTCCTCGACAAAGATCACCAGGTCGTCGCTGAGCTTGCCGGGATCGGTGTTGGCCATGTCGATCACCAGCACCCCCACCAGGTCCTGGCGGCGATTGCGCAGCACTGCGATCAGCGGGTGGCCGGGCATCATCGGCCGCAGGTGACGGACCAGGTCGCTGTCATCGCTGGCGACATCAATATCCGGCACCCCGGCAGGCACCGGCATGCCGGCATTGACCGCCAGGTTGAGCCGCTGCTGACGGGGTGCGTACAGGTAGATGGCGCCCTGTTGCTGGCCGATGATATGAAGAATCTGGGCCAGCACGTCGTCCAGCAATTCCTCCAGGTTGCGGCCCCGGTTCAGGGTCAGGGCAATGTTCTGGAAGCTGCGAATGGTGCCGGCCATGCCTTCCAGCGCGGAGCTGAGCCGGGATGCTTCCAGAATACGGGAGTTCACCCTCACCGGTGTGTCAAAACGAAACTGCGACAGCGCGCTCACCCGCTGGGCAAGCTGAGCCAGGGGTTTGCCCACCTGGTGTCCCAGGAACCAGCCCAGCACCAGCAGAAACATGGAAATGGCCACCGCAATGCGGGTCTGGTGGGCAAGGGAATCCCACACCTCCACAAGCAGTTCGTCTGCCGGAATGGCCAGCAGGATGCGCAGGGGGCCGTCGTCGAGACCGGCGACCGGCAGTGCCAGGCCGAACCAGGTACGTTCCTGATGGTCGAAGGGCACCATACCCTGGGCCGGATCGAGCTGGCTGATCTGGGCCAGGGTGTCATCGGTCAGGGTGTCCAGCTCGCGCATCTGGTTGGGGTAGGGGCCTGGCGCCTTGAGTTCCTCGGGGCGGGAATAGGCGATCACCTGGCGGTCGGCATTGACGATACCAATGCGGGTGCTCGGCGTGTGCTCAAAACCGGCGAGCTGGTGACTGAGCGCGGTGACGGTGACATCGATACCGATCACGCCCTCCGCAACCCGCCGCGACAGGGTGAGGCCGATGTCCCGGGTGGTAAAAAACACATAGGGTGGCGACAACCGGGTGCGTCCGGGTTCGGTGGTCTGTTGGTACCAGCTCCGGTTGCGGGGGTCGTAGCGGTAGTCCGGCCGGGGGATCTCGGCAAGCTGGATCAGGTTGCTGTCAAAATAGTGCCAACTACCGTTGATGCTGCCACCGTCGCGGCTGCGGGCCTGGAGGAGAAAGGCGGTCTGCGGTGGTGCGTCGGGAAACAACGGGCGGGTGTGCCGGGTGACCTGGCGCAGCAGGAAGAACTCGCCGTTGTCGTAGCCGGCAAACACCGCGCTGACGATGTCATTCTGCTCCAGTACCGCGGCCAGCGCCGACAGCCGCTGCAGGCGGGCGGGCAGCCCTGGGGTGGTCATCAGCGGGTCGTGCTCCAGCAGCGACAGGGCAAGCCGCGACGGTGCGGTGATGGCCTCAATGCGGTCGTTGATGTTCACTGCCAGCTGCTGCGCTGACTCCTCGGCTGCGGCGAGCTTGGCGTTCTCCAGGCCCCGGTAGCTCTGTGCGATTAGCACCAGCGTAAGGATCAGCATGGCCAGGGTGACGGTGATGGCCACCAGCAGAGCCAGGGAGATCTGGGCAGACTGGCGATTGGGCAGCGGCACGATACGCTCCTTCTCGGCGCCGGGGAGAAAGGATGGCAATGGATTGAACTTGATCAGAGGTTCCCTGAGGCTCCGTACCCTTTACCATAGACGGCAATGCGCTGGTTTGATGGATTAACCGCACGGGACATCGGGATCGCCAAAACGCCCCCCAACGACAGGTGAGGTAATGCAGGAGGATCTGTTTGCAGAGCCAGGCTCCGGGCCTGAACAGCTGCCGCTGGTGGACGGTGCGGTGGTGTTGCCGGCGTATGCCTGTGAGGTTGCCGATCAGTTGTTGGCGGCGATCGACTCGGTGGTTGCGCAGGCACCGCTACGGCGGATGGTGACCCCGGGCGGCCAGACCATGTCGGCGCAGATGAGCAACTGCGGCGCACTGGGCTGGGTCACCGATCGGGCCGGCTATCGCTACCAGGCGACGGACCCGGTTTCCGGTCGGCCCTGGCCCGCCATGCCGGTGGCGATTGCCCGATTGGCGACACAGGCCGCTGCCCTGGCCGGGTTTGCGGATTTCTCCCCGGATGCCTGCCTGATCAACCGCTACCAGCCCGGGGCTCGAATGGGACTGCACCAGGACAAGGATGAGCAGGACCTGAGTCAGCCCATTGTCTCGGTGTCCCTGGGGTTGCCGATGGTGTTCCAGTTCGGTGGCCTGAAACG
The DNA here is from genome assembly GCF_020546665.1 of Marinobacter sp. CA1. Lineage (NCBI taxonomy): Bacteria > Pseudomonadati > Pseudomonadota > Gammaproteobacteria > Pseudomonadales > Marinobacteraceae > Marinobacter > Marinobacter sp. CA1. Next base: position 3,331,053 of record NZ_CP071785.1, on the reverse strand, counting down.
CAGCGAGCGGCCGCGTCGGGTGCCGCTGAACCATGGTGATGTGGTGGTGTGGGGCGGACCTTCCCGGTTGCGCTATCACGGGGTTCTGACGCTGAAGCCGGGCACCCATCCGGTCACCGGGGATTGCCGCTACAACCTGACCCTGCGGCGGGCGGGGCGCTGATCCCGGGCGCCGCAACCGATCCTGCCTCGTGCACTGGTTCACGTTTTGCTGGCAAAGACCTGCCGCCGACATGGACAGACCCGAAACCGGTTGGCCACTATTCAGCTAGTACGTATCTCAGACAGTACTCATTTTAGATAGTACTCATCTTAGACAGTACGCATCGAACAAGAATAAGGCGACCATTGTGCTCCTGATGACTGGTTTTGCCCTGGGCTGTCTGGCGTTGCTGTTCGCCATTGCCGTCAGGGATTATCGACGCCTGCCTGTGGGGCAGGTGTTCCTGCTGCTGATTGTCACGTCCGTGGCGTTCCTGCTGGAACCGCGGGTGGCGCCGTCCTGGCGCTGGCTGATGGCAGACCTGCAAACCGCGCTGCCGGCGCTGTTCTGGTGGCTGTGCCTGTTGATCTTCGCCCGCCGCCCGCGCTGGCGGCCATTGTGGGCGGCGGTGGCGTGCTACAGCGTGCTGGCACCGGCTCTGGCGCGACCGCTGGTGGCTACCGGGCAGGCGGAGGCCTGGGTGGTGTTTGTCGGTTTCCGGCTGGGTCAGTATTGCGAATACGCCCTGCTGGCTCATGGTCTGTTGCAGGTGGTGAGCCACTGGCGGGATGACCTGGTGGAAACCCGGCGTCGGGCCCGGCTCGGCTTCCTGCTGGTGGTCGGCAGCACCGTGTCCGTCGCCGCGGTTTGCCTCAACACCGGCTTGTACACCGACAGCCTGCGCAGTCTGCTGACGGCGCCAGCGGCGTTCATTACCCTGCTGTGTCTGGTCCAGGCCCGGGATGGCATGCTGGCCCTGGCGCAGCCACAGCCACAGCCACAGCCGCAGCCGCAGCCCGCAATACCTCCATCGGAACCACTGCCAGCAACAACTGTGGCCGCGAGCCAGCGTTGCCCACTGAGCGCTCCCGGGGCCGATGAAGCCAGTGCCGATGCCGACCAGCTGGGCAAGTTGATGGCCAGCGGGTTCTATCGCACCGAACGGCTGACCCTGCGCAAGCTCGCGGACGCCAGCGGCCTGCCGGAATACCGCCTGCGCCGGGCCATCAACCAGCACCTGGGCTATCGCAATTTCAATGACTACATCAACCAGCTGCGGGTGGCGGATGCGGCCCGGCGACTGCTGGCAGAACCCGATTTGCCGGTGCTGAACATTTCCCTGGATGTCGGCTACCGGACCCTCAGTTCGTTCAATCGCGCGTTTCGCGAGATCATGGCGACGACCCCCACCGACTACCGGCAAGCCGGCCTGATATCGCCGGCTGTGCCTTCCCCGTCAACCCGCCAGGCCTCGCTGGCCAGGGTTGCCGAACACCACGTCTGACTGTGCAAAAGTGGCAATTGCGGGGATTGCAGGATTTGCACAAAGGACGATTTCAGCCCTGCCAGCTGATTGATTCAAAAGCAATTCAAGGATCTGCAAAGTCGTCGGAGGATTCTGCACGGCGGTAGTGCTCGCCAGCCGGCGGCGGGCGCCATAGGGTTTCCGTGAAGGTATCGATAGCAACAAGTCAATAACAACAATACGGAGAACCCTCGCGATGAGACAACCCAATTCCAGAACCCTGTTCCTGATGTCCACTGGTCTGTTGACCGGTGTCCTGCTGGCTGGCTGCGGTGGCGGTTCCGACAGCAACGATGGCCCGACTTTCCCGGCGGGCGCGATCATGCTGCCGGCGGAGAATCTTACCCAGGCCGCCAAGGAGGCTTTCATCAATGCCGAATCCGGGGATGTGATCGTGTTCCCGGAAGGCCGCTTCGAGCTCGCCGATACCCTGACCTTCGATGGTGACCCGGACGGCGACGGCAGTTCGCTACAGGGCATCACCATCCTCGGCTACGGCAAGGATGAAACGATTCTTGATTTCTCCGCGTCCGCTGGCGGGGATGGGCTGTTCATCCAGAATGGGGTGGATGTGACCATCAAGAACCTGGGGGTCTACGAGGCGGCGAACAACGCCATCAAACTCAAGGACACCAACGGTATCCATATCAAATCAGTGGCAACGGTCTGGGAAGGGGAGCTGAATGAGGAGAACGGTGCCTACGGGCTGTACCCGGTGGAGTGCGAGAACATCCTGATCGAGGACTCCTACGTGCGGGGCTCCGCCGATGCCGGGGTCTATGTCGGCCAGTCCAGCCACATTGTGGTGCGCCGGAACACGGCGGTGGAGAATGTCGCCGGCATCGAGATCGAAAACTCGGTCAACGCCGATGTCTACGACAATGTCGCCACCGGCAATACCGGCGGTATCCTGGTCTTTGACCTGCCGATCGGTAACGAGCGTTACGGCTCCACGGTGCGGGTGTTCGACAACGACATCACCGCCAACAATACCACCAACTTCGCCAACTCCAGCGACTTTGCTGCGGGCGTGCATATCGTGCCGCCGGGTACCGGGGTGATTCTGCTGTCCAGCAGCGATGTCGAGGTTTACCACAACACCATTGCCGACCACGACACCACGTCGGTCACCATCGCCAGCTACTTCATCGCAGACGAGCAGCTGAACTACGCCAACCCCACCTACACCGACATCATCGATGACGGCTGGGAGCCAGTGCCCCGCAACGTCAGCATCCACGACAACCAGATCAGCAACTCCGGCGCCAATCCCCGGGGCGACCTGATTGAAGACATCATCCTGGGTTACCAGGCCGGCGGTGTGACGGTACCGGCGATTCTCTACGACGGCATCGGCGAGCTGCTGGCCAATGCCGGCGCGGACAGCACCACCACCGGCGCGCCGTTTTCTGCAGAAGATGCCATCTGCGCCCGCGACAACGGCGGTGTCAGCCATGGCCAGATCTACCTGACCGATCCCACCGACCCTGATGCCTTCGACACCACCGATCCCCAGAACCCGGTACCTGCGCCGCAGTTGCTGTATGAAGCTGCCCAGGCCGAGATTCTGGCCTGCGACCAGCCCCACGGCCGGCTGCCGGCGTCATCCGCCACCATCGCTGGCCAGGCTTATGGCTGTGGCAGCGCCGAGACCGGCGACCCCAGTGCCGCCTCCTGCAACCTGTAACCGCGACCAGCCTTTGACGTTAACTGTGGATCAGGACTCCGCCAGCCGTGCTGCTGGTGGAGTCCTGAGTGGGAGGTACCATGACACATCGTTTTAAGACCAGCCTGGGCCTGGGCATCCTGTTGTTGCTGACGGCCTGCGGGGGCGGCGGGGGCAGCAGCGCCGATCCCGAACCTGGCCCCAAGGAAGCCGGCGTTTGCGGCGAGTCTGCCGGCGCCATCAACCAGGAGGCGCTGCAGACCGCGGACTGCCAGTATCTGAGCAGCTACCGGCTGTTTGCCGACGCCACTGACCCCACTACCGGCGCCAACGGTGGTGGCCTGGCTTTTGAGCTGAACACTCCGCTGTTCACCGACTACGCCAGCAAGTACCGTTTTGTCTTCGTGCCCGAGGGCACGCACGCGGACTATCAGCCCCTGGAGGCTTTTGAGTTCCCGGTGGGAACAGTCATCAGCAAGACCTTCGCGCTGCCGGCGGACACCGCGTTTCGCGGGCTGGCCAATGAAACCCTGATCGAGACCCGGTTGCTGATCCATCGCCCCAATGGCTGGGTGGCGCTGCCGTACGTTTGGGACGCCGAGGGCGGCGATGCCACCCTGCAGGTTGCCGGAGCGTCGGTGCCTTCGACACTGGTGCACAATGGCCAGCAGATGAGTTTCGATTACCAGGTACCGGACAAGAACCAGTGCAAGCAATGCCACCAGTTCAGTGCCGGTGACACCAGTCGCATCACCCCCATCGGCCCCAAGGCGCGCAACCTCAATGGACCGCTGGATTACGGCGATGCAGACGTCAACCAGCTGATTTATTGGCAGCAACGGGGCGTGCTCTCCGGGCTACCGACAGACCTGGGGGCCGTGGCGGCGGTGCCGACCTATCGGGACGGCGATGAACAGGGCCTGGCGCAGCAATCCGACCAGCAACTGGAGGCGCTCGCTAAGGGCTACCTGGACATCAACTGCGCCCACTGCCATCGCCCGGAAGGTGGCGCCAGCAACACCGGCCTGCATCTGGAATACTGGCGTAGCCTGGCGACGGAGCCCAGCAAACACGGGGTGTGCAAGCGCCCCGTGGCCTACGGTGGTGGTAGCCGGAGTTGGGATGTGGTGCCCGGGGACGCGGAGCAGTCCATCCTTCACGCCCGCATGGTGTCCACCGAGCCCGGGGACCGCATGCCAGAGATCGGTCGCGCCCTCAGCCACGGAGAAGGGGTCGCCCTGGTGGCCGCCTGGATCAACCGGATGACTGGTGATTGCCAGCCCTGAGCCGGCAGGGTGACGGCGCGATCCTTCACCCCAGCCAGATGGCGGTCAGACCGGCGACCATGGACAGCAGCATCGGCACCGCCACCCGCAGCCCCAGGGCGCGGGTGCCGATGCCGCCAGCCAGGCCGGTCTTGACCAGGTTGTTGACGGCGGACGCGATGATGATGCCCAGGACTGCGGTTTCCAGGGTGATGGACCCCTGGGACATACGGGTCAGGGACAGGGTGATGGCGTCCACGTCCGCCACCGCCGAGGTGGCGGCCAGGAAATAGATCCCGGTATTGCCAAACCAGCCCTTGAGGGCTTCCCCCACCAGCAGGATCAGCGTCAGCAATACACCAAAGGCCAGTGCGGTCTTCAGGTCCAGCGGGTTCTGGTTGAGACGGGGCTGTTCCACCGCCAGCGAGCCACGGTTCATGTGCCAGATTACCAGCGCTGGCAGGTAGAGCGACAGGGTCATGGCGATCACCGGTGTCACCAGTGCCGGCAACAGTTCCCGGTTGATCAGCAGGCAGTAGATCAGGATGCGGGGAAACATGGTGCCGCAGGCAATCAGAATGCCGGAGGCGAACTGCGGGCTCAGCTCCGGGGCCTGGCGGGACTGGCGGGCAAAATGCAAGGTCAGGGCCGTGGAGGAGCTCAGGCCGGCAAACAGGCTGGTGAACAGGATGCCCTTGGCCGCGCCCGCCATGCGGATGGCGAAATAGCCGACGAACGATACCGAGGCGATCAGCACCACCATCCACCAGATCTCGTAGGGATTCAGCAGGTCGCCCGGTCCCATCGGCTGGTTTGGCAGCAGCGGCAGCATCACCACGGTGATCAGCAGCAGCTTCAGCCCGGCGTCCAGTTCCCGTGCCCGCAGTTTGCGGATCAGCGCGTGGATCTCGGTCTTGTTGTCGAGCAGGATCGCCGTGGCCACCGCTGCTGTTGCCGCTGGCACCGGATCAATGGCGACCGCCACCGAACCGAAGCAGAAGGTTAACACCAGGCCGACGATGCCGGTGATGCTGAAGTTGCGGGTTTCTTCCAGGCGTCGACGGTAGGACACCAGGGTGACCGCCACCATACTCAACAGGATGGCCGGCCAGGCCCACACCGTCAGTTCCTTTGCCAGCAACGCCGCGATACCACCCAGCAGGCCAATCAGGGCATAGGTACGGATGCCTGCAATGCGCTCGCCGGACTTGCGGTCCCGCGCCTTCCAGCCGCGCTGGAGACCGATCAGGGCGCCCAGCAGCAGGGCGATGGTGAGATCGACGGTGGTCTGGTTGTTGCTCAGAAACTGCTGGGTTACATCGTCCATGGTTGGTCCTGTTGCGCCTGGGACGGGGCCTGGCGCCCTAAACACTGCTGGAGTTGTCAGGTATTTTTACGCCCAGAGGCGCCCTGTCGGGATGCTTTACATGTCGTGCCGGAAGCGATTCAGAAAGGCCACGATAATATGATGAAAGTTAGGGTATTTTGGGAGATCGGTAAAGGGATTGCTTAGCTCGAAGCGAACCCACACACGCAGAGGTCGTGGTCATGAAGAAGTCCCAAGCTCTTACCGGAATGGCAGCTGCCATTGCATTGATGTCCTTTTCTGGCGCTGCCAGCGCCCTGTCCATCTCGGACACATCCAGTTTTGGGTTCGGAAGCCTGGAATTTTATGACAAGGAAGGTATCAATAACGATCCGATGGAGGTTCGGACTCGCAATCAGGGTCTGGCCCTGAATGGCTTCGACAGCTCCATGGGCATGCTGACCGGAGTTTCGATCGAGTTCGAAAGCGACTGGTCGTTAAAGTCCAAGGTCGCGGCCCAGGACAACCACAACTCCTGGTTGTCCCACGAGTACACCAATGGCTATGCCAAGGCTGAGAGCTACTTCTACATCGATATGATCAACCCCAATGCGCCGGTATCCGCGTCAATGACGCAGGAATCCGCGTCCTGCAGTGGTAAGGGGTGGTGGGGCGCCAGCTGCTCAGACAGCAACCAGAAGACCGGCTCCTTCGATGGCCTGCTGGATCTGTCCAGCCTGTCGTTGGCCGACTTCCTGGATACCGTGCTGACCTTCGACATCAAGAACGTATTGAAGGCCGAAGCTGATACCTCGGATCACGATACCTGGGTGTATGCCTACAACAAGAAAAACTGGTGGCAGGGTTCGGTAACCGTCACCTACGACTATGAAGAATACGCCGTCGCCGAGCCTTCCGCTGTTGCCCTGCTTGGGCTGGGACTGTTCGGTCTGGGTGCGCTCCGTCGTCGCCGCCAGGCCATTGCTGCCTGAAGCGTGAGCATCGATTGGCCCCGGAGCAACTCTCCGGAGCCAATCGGCACCTGGTTCAGATGTTCCGCGAGCTGGGCGCCTGAACATCCAGCACCATGGTTGTGGCACCGGAGAAACCGATCAGCCACGCCAGATACGGAAAGCGCTCGCTTCTCGTGGCAACAAACCCTTTCGACTCGTACAGCTTCCTCGCCCTGGGGTTGCTGTCGATGACATCCAGCCGCACCGAACGGAAGCCGTTGTCAGCGGCATAGCCAATAATCCGATCCAGCAAAGCTGAGCCGATACCCTGGCCCCTGACGCTGCGGTCGACGGCAATCCCGTCCATGACCAGCTCCCCCGGCTCCGGCTGGCGCTCGAACAACGCGAAGACGCAGCAGGCCCACAGCCCCCGTATCACGCCCAGTGTGTCAATCAACTGGCTGGCGCTCAGTCCGCCCGTCAGTGAACCGGCCGACTCCTGAAACCCCGCCAGCCCAACGATCCGGTCGCCCTGGAGCGCGACGAAGGAAAAGTCCGGCTCAAAGCTCCTGGCAAGCAGCACCAGACGCTTCGCTTTGTCGGGAATCGCGCGCTCAAACTTGGCGCCAAAGGCCTCGTCATAAAGACCGGCGACAAGGTCAGCCTGCTCCGGCGACCAGCCCTGCTGAATGTGAATGTCCACGGCTTGGCTCGCTCCTTCTCCGTTTGGCGAAGGTCTCAGTTTAGCGAGCCGGGTCTTAAGGGCGTGTTTAGCTGAGCTGTTCAGGAGGCGTGATGTGATGCGGATGTTACCGGCGAAAGAAGAACAGGTCCCCGATAGCCGCGGCATCCATCCACTCGATGACCGCTTCATACAAGCCTTTGCTGTTCTTGTGTGCCCATAGGCCCGCGCATAAACTGAAGAGGTCTTTCAAGTCGCTGACCGGAGGCTCCGATGGATGAGCTGTGCGACGCAGCCGCTCCCAAGAAAGCGGCGAACCTCTCCATTAACAGTGATCTTCTGCAAAAAGCCCGGGCCCTCAACTTTAACCTTTCTGCGACCCTGGAATGGGCAAGTTGTCGGAGGATTCGCGATGGACATTAAGCCGATTAAGACCGATGCCGACTACCGTGCGGCATTAAAAGCCGTTGAGAGCCTGATGATGGCCGCACCCGATACACCAGAAGGCGAAATGCTGGACGTCATGGTGACCCTGATCGAGGCGTATGAGGCCAAGCACTTCCCGATGGATCTGCCTGACCCTGTCGAGGCCATCAAGTTTGAAATGGAGCGTAAAGGCCTGACCGTCAAAGATCTGGAACCGATGATCGGAAAAAGCAACCATGTGTACGAGATTTTGAATCACAAGCGCTCGTTGACCTTGAAAATGATCTGGAAGCTGCACGAGGGCTTGGGCATTCCGGCCGAGTCGTTAATCAAGCCGCCACAAGCTCATGTCTGATTAATCTCAAAGAGGTGATCCAGAGTTAATCAGAGGCTCCCAAGATTCAAATCTCATTACCCGCCGCCACCCCGGACGCCCAGGCCCACTGGAAGTTATGCCCGCCGAGATGACCGGTCACATCCACCACTTCGCCGATGAAATAGAGGTTGGGGTGGTCGTTTGCGGCCATGGTCTTGGAAGAAAGCTGGCGGGTGTCGACACCGCCGAGAGTGACTTCGGCGGTGCGGTAGCCTTCGGTGCCGGCGGGTTTGATGGGCCAGCGCTGGAGGGTGTTGGCGACGCCTTTCAGGTCGCTGTTCTTGTAGGCCTGTAACGGTCCCTGCCAGTGATTCAGGTCGTTGAAGGCCTGGGCAAAGCGCTTGGGCAGGTGTTGGTTGAGGTATTTGGCCATGGTGCTCTGGGGCTGCTGTTTGCGCAGGCTGAGCAGTGTCTGCTGGACGGCTTCGCCGGGCAGCAGATTGATGGCCAGGGCGTCGCCTGGTTGCCAGAAGCTGGAGATCTGCAGCATCGCCGGCCCGCTCAGGCCGCGGTGGGTGACCAGCATGGGCTCGCGGAAGCTCATGCCATTGCAACTGACTTCCACCGGGCAGCTGACGCCGGACAGCGGAGCCAGCTGTTCTTTGAGGTCTGGCTGCAGGGTGAATGGTACCAGCCCGGCACGGGTGGGCAGCACCTCCAGACCGAATTGTCGGGCGATGTCGTAGCCGAAGCCGCTGGCGCCCAGGGTGGGAATTGACAGCCCGCCGCAGGCCACCACCAGGGAGTCGCAGCGAAAGGCGCCGGCGCTGGTGGTGAGCTGGTAGCCGTCGGCCATCGCCTCAATGGTCTTGATATCCGTGTTCAGCCGTATGTCAGCGCCGGCCCAGTCACATTCCGTCAACAGCAGGTTGACGATGTCCTTGCTGCTGTCCTGGCAGAACAGTTGGCCGGCGGCCTTCTCCACATGCTCGATACCGTGACGTTCCACCAGCTCCAGAAAGTGCTGCGGGGTGTAGCGCTTGAGGGCGGAGATGCAGTAATGGGGGTTGTCTGACAGGAAGTTGGCCGGGGTGCTGTTGAGGTTGGTGAAGTTGCAGCGCCCGCCACCGGACATCAGGATCTTCTTGCCCGCCTTGTTGGCGTGGTCCAGCACCAGTACCCGTCGGCCCCGGTATCCGGCCGTGGCGGCGCACATCAAACCTGCGGCGCCAGCGCCTATAATGATTACATCGACGTGACGGTTCCGGGGTAGGGATGTGGGTACGCTCATAACAGCCTTGCCGAGTCAATTGGCACGGAAGTATAACGACCCATGGCCGGTTTTACATGGTTCGGAAACTCCGGATTGGTTAGAATGTGGCCGGCTTAGTTGGCCCTCCAACCTGTTCAAGGTGAAACGTGTTTCGAATTCTATTGACCGCCCTGCTGCTGTGGCTGCCTCTCAGCGCCTGGGCATTTTCGGTCACCTTCATTAATCCCGGTACCCGCCTGGAGCCCTACTGGAACGACGCCGCCAACGGTATGCGTGCGGCTGCCCGGAGTCTGGGGGTCGAGCTTGAGGTGGTGTACGCCGGCCGTGATCCGCTGCGACAGATTGAACTGACCCGGGAAGTGGCGGGCCGTCCCGAAGAACGGCGTCCGGATTATCTGCTGTTCTCGGTGGAGAAAGGCTCGTTCGCCGAACAGATGCGGATTGCCGAGTCGGCCGGTGTGCCGGTATTCCTTGCCTACAACGGCCTGCGCCCGGAAGAGCGGGCTCGCCATGGCGCGCCCCGGGAGCATTTCAGTGAACTGCTGGGATCGCTGATTCCGGTAGCGGAAACCGCCGGCCGGCTGACCACCGAAGCCTTGCTGGAGGAGGCCCGGCGCCGGGGCCTCTATGGCAGCGACGGCAAGATTCACATGCTGGCGATCTCCGGTGATCGCTCCACCGACAGCTCCATCCGCCGCAACTGGGCGATGCAGGCGGTGGTGGATGCCAACCCCGATCTGGTGCTGGACCAGATCGTCCATGCCGACTGGCGCCGGGATCTGGGCAAACTCAAGGCTTCTCTGCTGTTCGAGCGCTACCCGCAGGCGACGTTGCTGTGGGCCGGCAATGACCTCATCGCCTTTGGCGCCATGGAAGCGCTGCGGGAGCGGGGGCGAACCCCCGGTGTGGATGTGCTGTTCTCGGCCATCAATACCTCCGAGGAGGCGATGCACCGGCGTATCCGGGGAGAGCTGACGGCGTTGGCCGGTGGCCACTTTATGGCGGGGGGCTGGTCGCTGGTACTGCTTTATGATTATCACCACGGTTTGGATTTTGCCGCCACCGAGGGTGTGGAAATGCAACGACCAATGTTCACGCTGTTCACCCCGGAGCTGGCCCGGCGTTATCTGGACCGTTTTGGCGAGCCGGTGCCGGACATCGACTTCACCCGCTATAGCCGCCACCTGAACCAGCAGCGGGATGGTTATTCTTTCGACTTCAAAGAGCTGCTTGAACCATGAGCCTGTTGCCTGCAGTGCGGCCGTTCCGCTCCATCACCCGGGACATCCTGCGTCGGGTGAGTACCATTGCGGCGATCTCCGTCCTGCTGGTGGCGGCAACCCAGACCTGGCTGCAGTATCGCACCGAGGTGGCGAGGGTGCATCAGCTGGTGACCACGGTGACCAACAGCCATGTGCCGCTGCTGACCGTGGCGATCTGGGATATTGAGCCGAAGGTGCTGGCGCGGCAGATTGATATGATTGCCCGCCATCCGGAGATCCGTACCGTGGTACTGTCCACCCTGACCGGGCAAACCGTGTCGGCCGGCGAGGACGTGGTGGCGATGGTGCCGGATCTGGTGGTGCCGATTCCCCACCCCCGGACCGAGGGCGCGACCCTGGGGGAGCTGGCCCTGAGCTACGACCGTCAGCAATTGCAGCACAACATCCTGATGTCTGTGGTGATGGCAACCGCCAAGTTTGTGGCCTTCATCCTGGTGGTGTGTGCGGTGGTCTACCGGGTCATGGTGTTCCGGCTCAACCGGCCGTTGCGGCAGATTGCCGAATACAGCCAGCAGCTGTCGCCGGATCGGGACAACCCGCCACTGGTGATCCGGCGGCCGGAACGGCAGTGGCGGGACGAAATCGATCTGGTGCTGGAGGGCTTCGAGACGCTGCGGGAGGCCATTGCCCGCTACAGCTCGGAGCGTGACAAGGTAACGGCAGAACTGGCGCGGGAACGGGACCAGCTGGAGCAGCGGGTCGAGGAGCGCACCCGGGAGCTGGAGGACAATCGCCGGGAACTGTTCCTGCTGTCCCGCACCGACCACCTCACTGGCCTGGCCAACCGGCGCTACTTCGATGAGGCCAAGGGCATTGAGGAGCGACGGGCCCGTCGCAGCGGCCTGCCAATCTCACTGATCATGATCGACGTGGACTACTTCAAGGCCTACAACGACCGCTATGGCCATGCCCGCGGTGATGAGTGCCTGGTTCAGCTGGCGACCATCATGAAGGATCATTGCCGCCGTGCCGGCGACCTGGCCGTCCGGCTGGGCGGTGAGGAATTTGCCATGCTGTTGCCGGGGCAGGACGCCGACAGCGCCCGGGATCTGGCCGAGCGGCTGCGGCAGTCGTTGCTGGATGCCCGGTTGCCCCACGAGGGTTCCCCCCTGGGCCAGGTGTCGGTCAGCATCGGCTGCGCCACCTGGCAGCCCGGGGTATCACTGCCAGCCGGGGGAGAGCTGTTTGACCGGCTGCTGAGTCTGGCGGACAAACGCCTCTACCAGGCCAAACACAGCGGCCGCAACCAGGTGGTGGCCGCCGATGCCGAGGTTCAGGAGAACGCCTCTCAATCCGGTAGCTGAACCTGGCCTTCCATGTAGAAGGCGGCCTGACCGGACACTTCCACCCGATCACCCTTCAGTTCGCATTCCAGCACCCCGCCGCGGGCTGACAGTTGATGGGCCGTCAGTTTCTCCCGGCCCAGCTGTTCGGCCCAGTATGGGGTCAGCGCACAGTGGATGGAGCCGGTGACCGGGTCCTCATCAATGCCCACGGCGGGCACAAAGTAGCGGCTGACAAAGTCGCTGTTGTTGCCCCGGGCGGTGACGATCACCCCCTGGCGGTCCAGTTGCTTGAGCAGACGCATGTCCGGCTGGGCGTTCAGTACCGCTTCCTCGCTGTCCAGGATCACCATCTGGTTGCGGTCGTTGGACACGAAATAGGTGGTGTCGCCGGCTTCCGGCAGTGCCTGTTTGAGCAGCGCTGGCGTAGGGCCGGCGTCGTAGCCCAGGCGCGGGAAGTCGAGGGTCAGCCAGCCATCGTCCTTGCGGGCGACGTGGAGCGGGCCGCTCAGGGAGCGAAAGCTGACCCGTTCGCCATCAAACCCCAGCCGGTTGAACAGCACCCAGGCGGTCGCCAGGGTGGCGTGGCCGCACAGCGCGACTTCGGCGCCGGGGGTAAACCAGCGGATGTGGTAGTCCAGTTCACTGTCAGCCGGCTCGGGCACGATGAAAGCGGTTTCCGACAGGTTGTTCTCCAGCGCCAGTTGCTGCAGTTGCTGATCCGGTAGCCAGCGTTCGAGGGGCATCACGGCGGCGGGGTTGCCGCCGAAAACGCGATTGGTAAAGGCATCAACCTGATAGATAGGAAGCGTGGTCATGTGGGTTCCTTGTCGTGCTCTGGTGCTTGTGAATCGTGTGGTGTTTTTCGGGCGTAGCGCTGAGCCGGGCCCTGGGTAAACCGGCACAGTTCGGCAGAACCGTACAGGTGGATGGCGGTTGACTGCCCGGCCGGGCTGACGAGCCAGTGTCCGGGCGAGGATTGCCGTACCTGGAACCCCAGTTTATGGAGCTTCGCCAGGCCGCTGTCAACGCTGTGGTGTTGTCCGGCCTGGGCTGTGATCGCCGGGGCTGTGCGGTACAGGCCCAACAGATCCTTGCGGCTGGCAGCGCCAGCGATGGCAGCGGTCGGCAGTGCCGGTGGTGGGTAGGAGGTCATGATTTTGGTCCTCATCCGGGGATGGATAACCATTGTGACGCTCGGCCACGGGCCGGCACAGAGTCAGCCGCCTGGCAAATGAACCGGTACAGATTGCGATATGGTGCTACTGTACCGGTATAGATGGCCGGCAACTGTACTGCTGGCTCCATGTTGTCGTCTGGCAGGATAGGACCATGGGATCTTTATACAATCGTGTTGCCGACCAGCTTCAGGCCCTGATTCAGGATGGCGTCTACCGGGACGGGGATCGCCTGCCCGGCGTGCGGGTGCTCAGCCGTCAGTTCGGGGTGAGTATTTCCACCATCCTGCAGGCTCACCAGACTCTGGAAGGCCGTGGCTTCCTGGAACCCCGCGAGCGTAGTGGTTACTTCGTGCGGCGACCGCAGCGGCTGCTGGCGGAGCTGACCATGAGCCAGGGCCGTGCCCGCCCGGTGCCGGCATCCGCCCGGGACATGGCGCTGGATCTGTGCTCCGATGCCCACAAGTCGTTGATACCGCTGGCCCGGGCGGTTCCCCACCCCGATTTTCTGCCGGTGCGGCAGATTCAGCAGGCTACCCTGTGGGCCGCCCGCCACGGTCTGGAGGCGCTGGACTATGCCTACCCCGGCAAGACCGTGTACCGGCGCCAGATTGCCCAGCGAATGACCGCTCTGGGCTGTCTGGTGGCTCCGGACGACATCATTGCCACCAACGGCGCCCAGGAAGCCATCATCTTCGCCCTGCGGGCGGTTACCGAGCCCGGTGACATTGTGGCGGTGGAATCGCCGTCCTACCCCGGCATCCTTCAGGCGCTGGAAGTGGTCGGGCTGCAGGTGCTGGAGATCCCCTGCCATCCCACCGATGGCATGAGTCTGGAAGGGCTGCAACTGGCGCTGGAGCAGTGGCCGGTGAAGGCCTGCCTGACGGTCACCAACCACAGTAATCCCATGGGCGCGCGGATGAGCGATCAGCGCAAGCAGGCGCTGGTGACGATGCTCGCGGACGCCGGTGTGCCGCTGATTGAGGATGACATCTACGGAGACCTGCAGTTCGAAGGCGAGCGGCCACGTCCGGCCAAGGCCTTTGACCGCACCGGGCAGGTCATCTATTGCAGCTCTTTCTCCAAGACCATTTCCCCGGGCCTGCGGCTGGGCTGGATGATTCCCGGCCGCTTCCTGCCCCAGGCCCGTCAGCAGAAGTATTTCAGCAATCTGGCGACGGCCACGATTCCCCAGTTGGCGGTGGCCCGCATGCTGGAGCAGGGCAGTTACGATCGCTACCTGAGGACGGTGCGGCCCCGCTACAAGGAAGCGCTGGTGCGGATGCGGGCGGCAGTGGCGGAGGCGTTCCCGGAGGGGACGGCGGTGAGTGATCCCCAGGGCGGCTTTGTGCTGTGGGTACAGATGCCGGCGGGGGTGTCGGCAACCCAGCTGTATCACCAGGCCTGGGATGAAGGCATCAACATTGCCCCGGGGCCGATGTTCTCCACCAGTGACAAATACGAGAACTGCCTGCGCCTGAACGGGGCCAATCCCTGGAGTGACACCGTGGCCGGCGCGATCCTGCGCCTCGGGGAGCGGGCGACACAGTTGGCCCGGGAGGCGCCCTGATAACAGTCCTCGCCGGTCAGTCTGACGACGGTGGCCGCAGCGCCAGCGGATCCAGCAGGCCGGCGGCAATTGCCAGACCGGTGACGTCGGGCAGCCGCTCGGCGCCCAGTCGCTTCATTACCCGGGCGCGGTAGAGATCGATGGTTTTGACGCTGACGTCCAGCTGCTCGGCGATTTCCCGGCTGGTGTAGCCCTGGGCCAGGGGCAGGAACACATCCCGTTCCCTCGGTGTCAGGCTGGCCAGACGGGCCTCGGTGTCAGCCTGGCCGGCACCGCTGGTGCGTTGCTGGGCGACCGGTTCCCGCTGCTGCTCCAGGGCCTGCTGCACGCTGTCGAGCAGCAACTGTTCGTTGAACGGCTTCTCGATGAAGTCGAACGCGCCGGACTTGAAGGCGCGAACCACAATCGGCACATCGGCGTGGCCGGAGACGAAGATCACCGGCAGAGTCAGCCCCCGCTTGTCCATTTCTTCCTGCACATTGAGGCCGCCCAGGCCCGGCATCCGCACATCGAGAATCACGCAGCCACCGGCAGCCGGGTCGACGGTATTGAGGAACTGGCGACCATCGGCGTAGCCACGCACCCGCAGGCCCACGGATTCCAGCAGCCACTGGGTGGATTCCAGCATGCCGGCGTCGTCGTCCACCACATGCACCAGGGCGGTTTCCGGGGTGGTCATAGCGTGTGCTCCTTCAAGGTTCGGTCCTCAGTCGTCGGTATCCGTGGCGCTGGCCAATCGTACTGGAAAGCGGCAGTAGAGTCTCAGGCCGCCGCCGTCGTCGGGGCTGGCTTCCAGGTAACCGCCAAAGCCCTCGACGATGGAACGGCTCATGGACAGCCCCAGGCCCAGGCCGTCCTGCTTGCGGGTGTAGAACGGCGCGAACATCTGGCTGAGGCCTTCCTCGTCCAGCCCCGGCCCCTGATCGATCACCTCGATCAGGATCTCGGTCTGGCCCTCGCCGGTTGCACGGTGGCGGGTGATCAGAGTGATCCGGGAAGGCTGGCCGGCATGGCGCTCGCGGTTGGCGTCGATGGCGTTGCGGATCAGGTTGATCAGCACCTGTTCCAGCAGCACCGGATCGGCGGTCAGGCTGGGGCGGTCCGGCGCCAGTTGGCACTGGATCGCCACCTGGTGCTTGTCGGCTTCCCACTGGCACAGGCGAACCGAGGTGGTGACCACGTCGTTGAGATCGATCGCCGCCGTACGCTTCTGGCCCTTGCGCAGGAACGCCCGCAGCCGTTTGATCACTTCCGAGGCGTGGTTGGCGTGCTGGGTGATCCGTTTCAGGCCATCTTGCACCCGGGCCAGGGCGTCGGGGTTGTCGTCGGCCTGCTGGAGGTAGCGCTGGCTGGCGTTGGCGTAATTGACGATGGTGGCAAGGGGCTGGTTCATCTCATGGGCGATGCCGGAGGCCAGCTCCCCCAGGGTGGCCAGGCGGGCGGTGTGGGCTAGTTCTTCCTGGTGGCGTCGCTGTTCCTGCTCGCGCAGTTCCCGTTCGGTCATGTCCCGTGCCACCAGCGAGTAATAGGGCTGGCCGCTGGCGGCAGGGTGGGAGAGCAGCACCAGTGACACCGGCAGGGTGTCGCCGCCACCGTGGATGTGCAGCCGGGTCTCGGTTTCCCAGACGCCACTTTCGTTGGCCCGGGGCAGGCCCTCACTGACCATTCGCTGCAGTTCGCTGGCATCGAAGAACGCGCTCAGCGGCGGCAGGCTTTGGCCCTCCACCCCCAGTGCCGAGCGGGCGGCGGGATTCATGTAGCTGATGTCGCCGCTGCGGCTGACAAACAGCACCAGGTCGGTGTTGGCCTCAACCACCTGCGCCAGGCGTCGGTTGTTCTCTTCCGAATTGACCCGGGCGGTGATGTCGCGGGACACACTGACCACCTCGATCACGGCGCCGGTGTAGGTCTCGCGGATGGCGCGGCTGGCGGTCTCGAACCAACGCAGTTCGCCATCGCGCCGTCGCATCTGCACGGTCAGGGTGGCGTAGCCGGTGTCCCGCAGGCGTACCCGGGCCTCTTCCAGGTGTTGGTCAAGGGAGTCGGCCAGTACCACCTGGTCCAGCCGCTGACCGCGCAGTTCCTCCGGCCAGTAGCCCAGCAGTCGCCAGGAGGCAGGCGAGGCGTCGATGAAGCTGCCGTCCGGTGCGTGGCGGGAGATCAGGTCGGTGGTGTTCTCGGTAATCAGCCGGTACAGCCGGCTGGCGCGGGTGGCCTCGTCCAGCGCCGCCAGGGTGGCGGTGCCGTCGCGACCGCGGATCATCACCTGCTGGTGGGCCTGGTCCGGCACCAGCAGCCACAGGTAGGTGTGGTCGCCGAGGCGGCTTTCGACGTCCTCAATGGCGCGATCCTGTTGCAGGCAGGCCCGCACCAGCGCGGCCAGGTTTACCGGTAACAGGGTGTCGGGGCGACCACCACCGGATGCGTGGTCATGTTGGCGTAACCAGCGCTGGGTGGTGTCGTTGAAGGCGAGCACCCGTGCGCGGTGATCAACGACCAGGCAGGCCTCGGGGTCCCGGGGCAGTGAGCCGGGAATCTGGGGGATTTCTGTCATGCTGACAACGCAATATAGTATTTATTCTATAATACTACGGGTCTATTGCTAGATTGCTCTGGCTGAAATAGTATCCGTACCCAATGGTAGAAAAGTTACCTTAGTGGGTTCTCATAGATCTACCAATAGCAGACTCATAAAAACAAATGATTTCCTGGAGCGATGTCCCACAAAACGTTCCATAAAAACATTCTATAAAAACTACAGGGTGCAAAGAGGAAACGTCCCATGACCTCGATCTTTGAGTCCGGCCTGGAGCCGGTCAACGCCAACTACGCCGTTCTGTCCCCGATCGATTTCATTGCCCGCACGGCAAGCGTCTATCCGGACTACCCCGCCATCATCCACGGTGATATCCGCTACAACTGGCAGCAGACCTACGACCGCTGTCGCCGGCTGGCGTCCGCCCTGGCCGGGCGTGGTATCGGCAAGGGTGACACGGTGGCGGTGATGCTGCCGAACATTCCGGCGATGGTGGAGTGCCATTTTGGTGTGCCGATGATCGGCGCGGTGCTCAACACCCTGAACGTGCGGCTGGACGCGGAGGCCATCGCCTTCATGCTGGAGCATGGCGAAGCCAAGGTGGTGATTGCCGACCGCGAGTTCGGCGAGGTGATTCGGGCAGCGGTTGCCCACCTGGAGCACGCGCCGCTGGTGATCGATGTGGATGATCCCGAGTATGGCGAAGGCACCGCGGTCAGTGACCTGGATTACGAGGCCTTCCTGCAGGAGGGTGACCCGGCGTTCAACTGGCACCTGCCGGCGGACGAGTGGGACGCGATTTCCCTGAACTATACCTCCGGTACTACCGGCAACCCCAAGGGCGTGGTGTACCACCATCGTGGCGCCTTCCAGAACGCCCTTGGCAACCAGGCGGTCTGGTCCATGGGGCAGCACCCGGTGTACCTCTGGACCCTGCCGATGTTCCATTGCAACGGCTGGTGTTTTCCCTGGACCGTCACTGCGCTGGCGGGCACCCACGTCTGCCTGCGCCGGGTTGATCCGGAAAAGATCCTGCGGCTGATCCGCGATCACCAGGTCACCCACATGTGCGGCGCACCGATTGTCCTCAATGCCCTGCTGAATGTGCCGGAAGCCGCCAAGGGTGGCATCGATCACACCGTCAACGCGATGACGGCCGGGGCCGCGCCGCCAGCCCAGGTGATCGGCTCGGTGGAGGAAATGGGCATCCGCATTACTCACGTGTACGGCCTGACCGAAGTCTATGGCCCGGTCACTGTGTGTGCCTGGAAGTCGCGCTGGGATGAGCTCAGCCTGGACGACCGGGCAACGATCAAGGCCCGCCAGGGTGTGCGCTATCCGACGCTGGCCGGGATGATGGTGGGTGATCCCAACTCCATGGAGCCGGTGCCGAAGGACGGCAAGACCATTGGTGAGATCTTCCTGCGCGGCAACACTGTGATGAAGGGGTACCTCAAGAACCCCACAGCTACCGAGGAAGCCTTCCGCGGCGGCTGGTTCCACACCGGCGACCTGGCGGTGTGGCACGAGGACGGTTACATGGAAATCAAGGACCGCCTCAAGGACATCATCATTTCCGGTGGTGAAAACATTTCCACCATCGAGGTGGAAGACGCCCTCTACCGTCATCCGGCGGTACTGGAGGCGGCGGTGGTGGCCCGTCCTGATGAGAAGTGGGGGGAGACACCCTGCGCCTTCGTGGCGCTGAAACCGGAAGCCGGTGAGATCAGCGAGGAAGACCTGATCAACTTCTGCCGTGAGCGTCTGGCCCGATTCAAGGTGCCCAAGACGGTTGTCTTTACCGATCTGCCGAAAACGTCCACCGGCAAGATCCAGAAATTCGTGCTGCGCGACCAGGCTCGCCAGCTCGACTGATGACGGCGCGGGGACGGGCCGGTCCCGGCTCGCCCCGCCGCATCACCTCTCAATCCCTGACAAAAACAACATCAGGCCCTCCCGCCGGAGGTGCCAGGAGGTTTCGCTATGCAAATGTATCACCGTAATGAGGGCGCCGAGCAGCCCTACTGGGCGGCCGGACCGTTCAAGATCCGCCTGCCTTTTGTTCACTACCGCTGGGAAGTGGCGGAGATGGTCCAGGCACTGATCATGTTTGTGGTCAGCCTGGCGATGATCCCGCTGCTGGAGAAGTACCTGGGCGTGCCTTACGACGTTGCCCTGGCCTATGTGGTGGTGTGTGGTATCGGTTTCATGCTGCCGGCCCTGCTGGGGGTGCCGCTGGTACCCGGTTGGATTACCCCGGGGATTCCCGTGGTGCTGCTGTTCCTTGGTGAGTTCGAACCGGGGGCGGAAGCGATTCAGGCGCTGTTCGCGTTGCAGTTCCTGGTGTTCCTGATCTTTCTGGTGCTGGGCCTGACCGGCATGGGCAACAAGCTGGTACAGCTGATTCCCCGCTCGATGAAAGGCGGCATCATCATTGGCGCCGGTATTGCGGCGCTGATGGGAGAGATTGAGGCCGGTGGCCGGCTGGCGGAGACGCCGATTTCCCTGATTCTGGGTGGTCTGGTGTGCCTGTACCTGATGTTCTCGCTGTCGTTCAAGGGCTTTGTCGAGACCAACACCATTGCCCGCAAGATCGCCAACTACGGCATGGTGCCGGGGATGGTGGTTGCCATCCTGGTGGGCTTTGCCACCGGCGAGTACGACGTGCCGGACGTGCAGTGGGGCATTACCCAGCCGGCCTTCGGGGAGCTCTGGAACTACCTGCCGTTCACCGTTGGCTTCCCGTCCGCCGAGGTGTTCATGCTGGCGGTGCCCACGGCGGTGATTGCCTACATCATTGCCTTCGGGGACATCATTGTCGGTAAGTCGCTGATGGATCGTGTCGACCACCTGCGCAAGGACGAAGACATCGACAGCAGCATCGATCGGGTACACCTGGTCACCGCCATCCGCAACGGCATGCACGCGTTCTTCGCGCCTTATCCGGGGCTGGCCGGGCCGATCTGGACGGCGGTGACCGCCACCATGGCGGAACGTTACAAGTACGGCCGCAAGGCGATGGACTCCATCTACAGCGGCGGCGGTACCTTCTGGATTACCGGGTTCATTGCGCTGTTCGTGTTGCCGCTGGTGAGCTTCTTCCAGCCGGTGTTGCCCATCGCGCTGTCACTGACCCTGCTGCTGACCGGTTACATCTGCCTGATGGTGGGTCTGGAGCAGTTGGAGAACAACACCGAGCGCGGCATTGCCGGCACCATGGGCGTAGTCCTGGCGGTGTACGGTGCGGGCTGGGGCCTGGCGACCGGGGCGGTGCTGTACCTGCTGATTGAGCGCAGCAAGCTGATTGGGTTTACGCCGGACCCGGAAGCGCCCGGCGCCCGCGCGGCTGCGGAAGAGCACTGATTATCCTGCGATGAGCCATTGTGTGTGCTTTGGGGAGCTTAGGCTCCCCTTTTTTATGTCTGTTGGTTGGGGTGCGCTGGTCACTTTGGGACGATTGTTGATCAGGGAATGTACAAGTGGGGAGGGGTGTTTTAAGTTGCCAGTAGAGGCTTTGTTATCCGGAAAGGCTCCGCAACAACAATAAGTGTAATAAGGAGGCTGCCATGTCCATCAACACTACGTCCACCAGCATTACGTCCATCAGCACTACGTCCATCAGTACTACGCCTGACGGCGTCACCGTGGCGCCACGCAACCTCAAGTTCGATGTGTCCCCGGACCTCAAGACCTGGTGGCACAGCAACGATCCGTTTCGTACCGCCTTCTTCAACGCTCTGTCGCTGCAGTTTCCCGAGGGCGAGCAGCAGTTCATCAATGCGGTGCGGCTGTACCGTGACCGCATCGACGACCCCAAGCTCAAGGCTGAAATCCGTGGCTTTATCGGCCAGGAAGCGCTGCACAGTCGCGAGCATCGTGATTACAACGAGGGCCTCAAGGCGCGGGGGTATGACATCGACGCCATCGACGCCCGCTTCCATCGCCACATGGCCTGGGTCGGCCGCTTGCCGGCCAGCCGTCAGCTGGCGGGTACCTGCGGCGCCGAGCATTACACCGCTGTACTGGCCAACGCCATCCTCAGCCACCCGGAGTGGATGGAAGGTGCGACCCCGGCCATGCAGCGGCTGTGGCGCTGGCACGCCATTGAAGAGACCGAGCACAAGTCGGTGGCCTTTGATGTGTATCGCCAGTGTGTCGGTAACGAGCGGCTGCGGCGGGTGGTGTTCCTGTTCGTCACCTTCAACTTCTTCAAGTACACCTTCCTCAACACCTGCAGCCTGCTGAAGCGGGATGGCAAGCTCTGGAGCCTGAAAACCTGGCTCGGCGGGCTGAACTTTCTCTGGGGCAGGCCCGGGGTGCTGCGCCGCTGTCTGCCGGAGTTTCTCGGCTACCTGCGGCGGGATTTCCACCCCTGGCAGCAGGACAACCGCGAGCTGCTGCGCCAGAACCTCAGCGCGCTGAAATCCGGGTAGGCTGATATCCGGGTCGTTTGACATCCGGATAGCCGTTGTGGTGGGGGCCGGGCAGGGGTGCTGAATTTGTGACCAGTTTGTGGTACACATGGCATCCCTCACAACAATGATAACAACAGCAGCCGGACAACCGGCTGGAGAGACCCGGAGGTCCCGATGCGCGTTGGTCTGATCGTAGACTCAGCCTGCGACTTGCCGTTTGAGTTCAGGCGCAAGCACGACCTGTTTGTGCTGCCAATCACCGCCACCATCGACCACCAGACCTACATCGATGAGCATGATCCGGTGCGCACCCAGGAGTTCTACCAGAGTGGCCTGCTGCAGAAAGGCCACCATGCGGAGACCCAAGCCTTTACCGCCGAGCAGATCCACGACCTGTTCATGGAGCGGATCGTCAGCCAGTTTGACGTCGCCATCTGCGAAACCGTTACCCGTTCCCGTAGCCTGATCTATCAGAACGCCTCCGCCGCAATGAACACGGTGATGGCCCAGTACCGCGAGGTACGGGATGCCGCTGGCGTTGAGGGCAGCTTTTCCATGCGGGTGATCGACAGCAAACAGATCTTTGCCGGCCAGGGCCTGCTGGCGGCCTACACCCTCAGCCTGCTGGACAAGGGACTATCAAAGAACGCCCTGCGCCATGAGGTGGAGTCGTTTACCGACCGCATCTACACCTGTGTGATCCCCCGGGACCTGCATTACATCCGCGAGCGCGCCCGGCGTCGGGGTGACAAGAGCGTATCCGCACTGGTGGCCTTCCTCGGCCGGGCGTTGAACATCACCCCGGTGATCTTCGGCCAGGGCGCCGAGGGCCAGCCGGTGGCCAAGACCCGCAATTTCGAGGTGGCGGTGGAGAAGGTCATCAACTATGCCATTGGCCGGGTTGAGGCGGGGCTGCTGACGCCCTACGTCAGCCTGTCCTGTGGTCTGTCCTGGCCCGAGATCGAAGAGCTGCCCGGCATCAACCGCTTGCGCGACGCCTGTGAACGCCAGGGCGTGGAACTGCTGCTGTCGCAGATGGGCATTACCAGCAGCATCTACCTGGGGCCCGGCAGCGTCTGTCTCGCCCTGGGCGCCGAGCGTCATCACTTCAACGACTTCCAGTAGGCTTGGCCGCGGCGCAGGCGGTGGCCGTCCCATTGGGCAAAGGGCCTGCCGGCCGCTTCGTGCTAGCCTGCGCAAAACAATCAAGCAGGAACGCTGTCCATGTCCCAAGTCGAAACCCTCGATCTCGCCACCGAGCTGCTGGAGCAGCACGTCAAACACGAGCTGGCGGCCCTGAAAGGGGCCAAGCTGCGCAAATCCCTGGAACGGGAGGTCAGGGCGCTGTTTGGTTACGCCGGCCAGCTGACCCTGAACCGGGTCTGCTCCGCCGAACAGGTGATGGGCGTAATCCAGCGGCTGGTGATGGATATGGAACTCGATGCCGGCATCCCGGAACTGGCGGCGGAGATGGCGACCGAGGTCCTCAATGCCGACGTGCAGGAACAGACCCGGCTCAAGGACGTGCTGTCGCGGGAGCAGGCGACCGCGTTTCTGGAGGAGGCGCTTGAGCTCAAGCACCACCGGGAGCGGGTGATCAGCAGCATCATGGCGCACCCGGTCTATCAGGAGCTGGTGTCCAACGTGGTGTACCAGGGGCTGGTGAACTACCTCTACGAAGACAACCTGATCACCAAATCGGTGCCGGGGGTGGGCTCGGTGATGAAGTTTGGCAAGAAGATGGCCAACAAAGCCGTGCCCGGCCTGGACGAGACCTTCGAACGCCGCATCAAGGGCTGGCTGTCAGACAGCCTGCCGGGGCTGATCAGCCGCAGTGAGGCCTTCCTGCACAAGACACTGACCGACGACGAACTGCGGGACACCGTGATGGCGGCCTGGGTCAGCCTGGAAGATCACACCATCGCCGAGCTGCAGGAAGGCCTTGGTGACATCCAGCTGCAGGAGTTTGTGGTGCTGGGCTACGAATTCTGGCTCAGCTTCCGCCAGACCGCCTACTTCGAGGGCTGCTGCCGGGCGGTGGTGGAGAAGCTGTTTGAACGCTACGGCGATCAGCCGTTAACGGCGCTGCTGGAGGATGTGGGGGTGGACGAAGCCATGGTGATGGCGGAGCTGGACGCCTTTGCCCTGCCGATTGTGGACGTGCTCCGGGAGGAGGGGTATCTTGAAGAGGTGTTGCGCCGCCGCCTGTCTCCGTTCTACAAGTCGGCGGCGGTCAAGAAACTCCTGGCTCGGGACGACTGATCACCCTGCGGTGGGCGGTTGCCCGGGCCGTTTGTGCTTGTGGTGAGTTATGCCGTCCATCGAACTGCTTGGCGCCTACCTGGTGGCCATTTTCCTGCTGACCATCACCCCCGGGGTAGACACCCTGCTGGTGGTGCGCAACACCGCCCGCTCCGGGCTGAGGGCCGGCTCAGTCACCAGTCTGGGGATCTGCAGCGGGCTGTTTGTGCACGCCACGCTGTCAGCGGTGGGCATCTCGGTGATCCTGGTACAGACCGCCTGGGCCTTTACCCTGCTGAAATGGGCTGGCGCCTGCTACCTGATCTGGCTGGGCGTCTCCAGCCTGCGCCAGGCCTGGCGCAAGCCCGCTATGGACTCCCCCCCTGTCGCGTCGGCCACGGTCCCGCCACGATTCCGGCGGGACTTCCGCGAGGGCCTGCTGTCCAACGTCTTCAACCCCAAAACCGCGCTGTTCTACATGGCGTTCCTGCCGCAGTTTGTTGACCCCGCCGGCAACGTCTTCCTGCAGTCGCTGATGCTGGCGGCCATTCACTTTCTGCTGGCCATGGTGTGGCAGTGCGCCGTGGCGGCTTTGGTCGCCAGATCAAACCGCCTGGCCACCCCCGGCTGGCTGCGGCGCACCATGAACGGCCTCACCGGCTGCGTCTTTGTCGGCATCGGCGCCAAGGTGGCGATGACCCAGGCCTGAGCGCTCAGGCTTTTAGCCAGGTTCCGAGAAGCGTGTTTTCTCCAGAGTTGTACTGCATATAGCTCAGCAGGTCATGGCGCAGAGTCTTGGCCTGGATCAAACCGATGTTGAGCCACTGCTGCACAATGCAATTTGGCGTTGCCAAGCAAGCTGGGTCAGTTGTGACCGGGCGAGTACGCCAAGCGGCGAGTTTAACAGTCAGGAGATCCGGCCATGGAAAAGACGCGGGATTGGCATCAGCAGGGAGTGGCTGAGGTGCTTGAGGCGTTGCAGACCACGTCTGGTGGCCTGTCAGGCCAGGAGGTCCGGGCCCGGCAGCAGCAACATGGCTTGAACTGCCTGCCGGAGCCACAACGCCAGCGCCCACTTACCCGATTCCTTCTCCAGTTCCACAACATCCTTATCTACGTTCTTCTCGGCGCCGCCGCGATCACCCTGGCCCTTGGGCATTGGCTGGATACCTCGGTGATCCTGGCGGTCGTAATGCTCAACGCCGCCATCGGTTACCTTCAGGAGGGCAAGGCCGCCCGGGCGATCGCCGCGATCCGTCACATGCTGGCGCCGCAGGCATCGGTGATCCGCGCTGGCCGGCGCCAGTCCGTGGCCGGCGATCAGCTGGTCCCGGGCGACCTGGTTTTGCTGGAGGCGGGTGATCGGGTGCCGGCCGATCTGAGACTGGTTGCAGCCCACAGCCTGCAGATTCAGGAAGCCATTCTGACCGGGGAGTCGATTGCGGTGGAAAAGGCAATCGACCCGGTGGCTGGGGAGTCGTCGCTGGCCGAGCGCACGTGTATGGCGTTCAGCGGCACCACCGTAACCAGCGGCCAGGGGGCTTCTGGATTCTCGCGAATCAATTGGCAAAAGGTGGTCAGGGGCTGTAAGCTTATTGTTGTTATATTAAACAGCCCAAGCAATGCCTGCTACTAGGCTAGGATTCTGAAATTTCACAAGGAACCGTGAGATCAATCTCCTCTATATCATTCTTTTTTCAACCAGACAACGTTTGCTGAAGAGCGGCTTCGGACTCGGCTGAAGATCGTCCTCGATCAAGAAAAGATCTTTAAGGCGATTGATGATGACCCCTCGTTGATCGGGGCTGGTGTCGTATACATCGATAGCCAGGGCACTGCCATTACTCTTCGTGAGTTTGAGCCCATATGTTTTACCAAGCCTGTCAAAGTGATTCTCCGTGAACCTCCGCCCGAAATACCAGCGACTGAGTATGTGGGTGAGGTGAAGTCGAATCAGCGGGAAAGCCAGATTGTGTTGGAAGCAGCAGGTGCCGCACTGTCTTGCGGAGCGATGGTCCTCGGGTGGGTTGTTGTTCTGACGTCTGGCACTGCTATTTCGTTTAGCGGTGGAGCCAGTGCAGTTCTCACTGTTATGGCCTATAGCGCAGCGACGGCAAGCACTGTGCAGTGTTTCAATGGGCTTGCCCGTACGACGTTTGAGACAAAAAAGCCTGAATGGAACGATATGCTGGATAGTCAGGAGTGGTACCAGAACGCCACAGTCGCTGTGGATTTGATCTCTTTGGGTGGCGCCGGTACGGCGGGCCTGATGACGGTCAGAGGCGTAAAACTGCTAAAAAGTCAGGGTGTTACTTTCAGAGAAGCGTTAAACGGTCTCAACCGGCAGCAACGAAAGCAATTGTCACGTGAAATCGCGAGATCAAACGCGCCGGGAATTTCCAATAGTATGATCAAGTTTTTCGAACGCGCTGGACAGATTGAAAAACGCTGGTCGAATCAAGCCATTCGAACCACGACATTGCGTCAAATTAAGGACGCCATTGGAGCGGGTCTTACGGTTGCCGGCAGTGCCTTGGGTGGCTCGATCCGGTCACTTGCTGTGGCCGTAGTGGCAGAGGAATAAGTCATGCTGGTGAATGATCATAGTGTAACCAATGAAGAAGGCATCGAGATTCAGATTTTCCCTCGAGGAATGTGGCATGTGATCGGTGCTGTGGTCTGCATGACGGCCTCATTGGGCATCCTGCTTGCTTCGATAGCCTTGTTGGTTTCCCAATGGATTAGTGTGCAGGCTGTACTTGGTATTGGGCTTTTTCTTTCTGCTCTGGCGGTTTTTTCACTGGTAACACCAACCTTCTTGCTTACTCGAGGTGGTGCTAGATGGCATGGTTTCCTGAAGCAGCTGAATCTTTGTGTCGTAGGAATGCTTGCCGTCACTGGCGCCGTGTCTCTGTTTTTTGGCACTACTAACCTTGCCGGGACGACTGCCGTCGGTCTGTCTTTCTCTTTGATTGCCTGCTGGCTGTACAGAACAGTAGCCCACGCTGAGTGTGTGGAGTACTATCGAAGGATATGGGAGTACCGTCGGCAACATATGCAAGGTTGATCTCTTGCTGAGTTTCAGAACAAAGAAAAAGGGGTCAGAACCGTGGTTCTGACCCCAGACTGCTGACAAACCCTCGCCATGGTAGCGGGGGTTTGTTGTAATTGGGCCAGCGACTTTCCAGAGGCTGCCCCATGCTCAAAGAGCCCTCCCCGCAACAACACGAACTCGAGATGGTCTGTCTCGAGTCCCTGGTTCCTGAAACCCATCTGCTTCGCTCAATCGATCACGCCATTGATTTCGAGTTCATTCGTGAGCGTGTACGGCACCTGTATTGCGCAAACAACGGCCGCCCGGCCCTTGATCCGGTGGTGTTGTTCAAGATGCTGTTTCTGGGCTACCTGTTCGGTATCCGCAGTGAGCGGCAGCTGGTGCGGGAGATTCAGGTCAATGTGGCCTACCGCTGGTTCCTGCGTTTCAACCTGACCGACAAGGTGCCAGATGCCTCCACGCTGAGCCAGAACCGCCGTCGTCGCTTTCATGACAGCCACATCTATCAGGAGATCTTCGATGAGATCGTGCTTCAGGCCATGAGGTACGGCCTGGTTGGTGGCGAAGTGCTCTACACCGACAGCACCCACCTCAAGGCCAACGCCAACAAGAACAAGTACGACCTGGCACAGGCGGAAGTGAAGGTGGTGGATTACCTGGAGAGTCTGGAGCAGGCGATCGAGAGCGACCGCAAGGCTCATGGCAAGAAGCCGCTGAAAACGAAGTTGTCCGAGCAGCCGCCCAAAATGAAGGACACCAAGGTGAGTCGTACCGACTCGGACAGCGGTTACATGGTGCGGGAAGGGAAACCCAAGGGCTTCTTCTATCTGGACCACCGGACGGTGGATGGGCGTCATGCCATCATCACAGACAGTTACGCGACCCCGGCCAACCTCCATGACAGCCGGCCTTACCTCGATCGGTTGGACCGCCAGCGAGAACGCTTCGGTTTTGACGTCTGGGGTGTGGGGTTGGATGCGGGGTACTACACGGCAGGTCTCTGCAAGGGCCTGGAAGACCGGGGCATCTATGGCGTGATGGGCTACCGACGCCCCAACAAGCCCAAGGGCTATCTCTCCAAGCGCGCCTTCACCTATGACCCGGAAACCAATACCTATCGCTGCCCCGAGGGACAGTTGCTGATCTACGCCACCACCAACCGGCAGGGCTACCGGGAGTACAAGTCCAACCCGGTTCACTGCAAAGACTGCCCGCTACTTGGTCAGTGCACGCGCAGCGCTAACCACGTCAAGGTGCTCACCCGCCATGTTTGGCAGGACTGCAAAGAACGAGTCGACCAAAACCGATTAACGCCTTGGGGCAAGGCGCTGTACAAACGACGGCAAGAGACGGTGGAGCGCTCGTTCGCGGATGCCAAGCAGTTGCGTGGCCATCGCTATGCTCGATTGCGAGGGCTGTCAAAGGTCCGCGAGCAATGTCTGTTGGCTGCGACTGCCCAGAACATGAAGAAGATCGCGCAGCTCCTGGCGCGTATTTTGGGGCTGAAATCGCTTGCAGCACTGGTCTTACAGGCATCAATCCTGGCATGGACTCAAAAACGGGTTGATAGGAAGTATCGACGAGGAAGGCTGACTCAAGCGACCGTCGGCTGAAAACAGAACGACCAAATGCAACAAACCCCGGAAAACCGGGGTTTGTCAGCAGTCTGGGGTCAGAACCGTGGTTCTGACCCCTTTTTCTTTTCTGTATTGCTGGCTGGCTTCAAGCCGCCTGCAAACCCTTATCGCTCCAGGTATTGCAGCTTGTTGGGCTTGCCGTCCCACTCTGCGGCGTCTGGCAGCGGGTCTTTCTTCTCGGTGATGTTGTCCCACTTGGCGGCCAGATCGGCGTTGATTTCCACGAACTGGACCTGATCTTCCGGCAGCTCGTCTTCAGAGAAGATGGCTTCGGCGGGACACTCAGGCTCGCAGAGGGCACAGTCGATGCATTCGTCCGGGTCAATGACCAGGAAGTTCGGACCTTCGTAAAAGCAGTCCACCGGACATACTTCAACGCAGTCAGTGTATTTGCACTTGATGCAGTTATCAGTAACGACAAACGCCATAGTCGGTTCCCTGGTTCGGTGGTCTATCTCATCAGACTGGAGGTCTGCCATCTCCCGGTCAACATTGGGTAACCGAAGCTGCCACTGGGGCCGGGGAGGGTGACTCCATTATTTGCGAGCCCGTGGTTCGCGCCGGCAGGCCGTTGAGGCTTGGCCGGGTGGAGAAAGCGCAGTGACCACTGCGCCAGGGCTCTTTTAATTGCGCGATATTGTAGGGAGCGGCCCGCGCTGTCGCAAGCGTCGGGACGCTATAAGTATATGCGCAGGTGGCCTAAATCAACTTTTTGAGCTCATAAAGCTGGTTCAGGGCCTCGCGGGGGGTCAGGTTGTCCAGATCCAGTGCCGCCAGGAGTTGTTCGGCCTCGCTGGGTTCCAGGCTGGCGAACATGTCGCCCTGCACGATGCTTTTAGCTGTTTCCACCGGCGCTTTGGGTGCTGCTGCCGGCGCGGGTTCTGATACGGCTACGGGCGCTGGGGAGGCGCTGCCCTCCAATTGTTTGAGCTGGTCCTTGGCGTTGCTGATGACGCCCTGGGGCACGCCGGCCAGCTTGGCCACCTGTAGGCCATAGCTCTGGCTGGCGGGGCCGTCGTGGACGTTGTGCAGGAACACGATGCTGTCGTCGTGCTCGGTGGCGGTGAGGTGGACGTTGACGGCGTGTTCCAGCTGGTCGGCCAGCTGTGTCAGCTCGAAATAGTGGGTGGCAAACAGGGTGTAGCAGCGAATGTCCTGGGCCAGGTGGCTGGCGGTCGCCCAGGCCAGTGACAGGCCGTCAAAGGTGCTGGTGCCGCGGCCGACTTCGTCCATCAGCACCAGGCTGTGTTCGGTGGCGTTGTGGAGAATGTTGGCGGTTTCGGTCATTTCCACCATGAAGGTGGAACGGCCGCCGGCAATGTCGTCGGAGGAGCCCATGCGGGTGAAGATGCGATCCACCGGGCCCAGCACCGCCCGGTTGGCGGGCACGAAACTGCCGGTGTAGGCCAGCAGGGCGATCAGTGCCGCCTGGCGCATGTAGGTGGACTTACCGCCCATGTTGGGGCCGGTGATCACCAGCATGCGGCGCTTGGTGTCCATCAGCAGGTTGTTGGGCACATAGGGCTCGCTCAGCAGTTGCTCCACCACCGGGTGGCGGCCGTCTTCCACGTCGAAGCCGGGATCGTTGCGGAACTCCGGTGCGCAGAAGCGCAGGCTGGTGGCCCGCTCGGCGAAGTTGGCCAGTACGTCGAGTTCGGCCAGCGCCTGGGCGGTGTCCTGCAGCCTGGCGAGGTTGTCCGCCAGGGTTTCCAGCAGTTGGTCGTACAGTGCCTTTTCCCGGGCCAGGGCACGGCTTTTGGCGCTCAGTGCCTTGTCTTCAAACTCTTTCAGTTCCGGGGTGATGAAGCGCTCGGCGTTCTTAAGGGTCTGGCGGCGGATGTAGTCCACCGGCGCCTGGTCCGACTGCGCCCGGCTGATCTCGATGTAGTAGCCGTGGACCCGGTTATAGCCCACCTTCAGGGTGCTGATGCCGGTGCGTTCGCGCTCCCGGGTTTCCACGTCCAGCAGGAACTGGCCGGCGTTCTCGCTGATGTTGCGCAGCTCGTCGAGCTCTTCGTCGAAGCCCTCGCGGATCACTCCACCGTCACGGATCACCACCGGCGGGTTATCGATCACCGCCCGTTCCAGCAGATCGGCCAGTTCCGGGTACTCGCTGATGATGGTGGCCAGCTTGACCACATGGTCGGAGTTGACTGGTTGCAGCGCTTGTTGCAGCGCCGGCAGGGCCTGAAAGGCATCCCGCAGCCGGGCCAGGTCGCGGGGGCGGGCGGAACGCAGGGCCACCCGGGCGAGGATGCGCTCCATATCGCCTACCGCCTTCAGGCTTTCGTGGACCGGCTCGTAATGGAAGCCGTCCAGCAGAGCGGCGACGGCGTGTTGCCGTTGCTCCACGGTGTGTACGTCCCGCAGCGGGCGATTGAGCCAGCGTCGTAGCTGGCGGCCGCCCATGGCGGTAGCGGTGCGGTCCATCACCCAGGCCAGAGTGTGCTGGCTGCCGCCCATCAGGTTGGTGTCGATTTCCAGGTTGCGGCGACTGGTGGCGTCGAGGATGACCGCCTCGTCACGGGTCTCCCGGGTCAGCTTGCGGATGTGGGGCAGGGCGGTGCGCTGGGTTTCGCGGGCGTACTGCAGCAGGCAGCCGGCGGCGCAGATGGCGAGTTGCAGGTCTTCGCAGCCAAACCCGGTGAGGTCTTTCACCTGCAGCTGCTGGGTCAGTACCCGCAGGGCGCTGTCGGCCTCAAACAGCCACGGGCCCTGGCGGCGGATGCCGTTGAAGCCTTCCAGTACTTCATCGTAGGGGAAGTCTTCACTGATCAGGATCTCCGCCGGTTGCAGCCGTTGCAGCTCGCCGCGCAGTTCTTCCAGGTCGTCCAGCTCGGCGATGGCGAAGCGGCCGCTGGAGATGTCCAGGGTGGCAAAGCCGAACCGCTCCTTGTAGCTGTAGATGGCGGTGAGCAGGTTGTCGCGGCGGTCTTCCAGGAAGGCGTCGTCGCTCAGGGTGCCTGGGGTTACCACCCGCACCACCTTGCGCTCGACCGGGCCCTTGCTGGTGGCCGGGTCGCCAATCTGCTCACAGATGGCGATGGACTGGCCGGTACGCACCAGGCGGGCGATGTAGTTCTCGGCCGCGTGGTAGGGAATGCCGGCCATGGGAATCGGCTGGCCGCCGGACTGTCCGCGGGCGGTCAGGGTGATGTCGAGGATATCGGCGGCTTTCTTGGCGTCGTCGTAGAACAGCTCATAGAAATCCCCCATGCGATAGAACACCAGCTCATTGGGGTGTTCCCCTTTGATCTTGAGGTATTGCTGCATCATCGGGGTGTGTTTATCTATGGCGCTGTCAGCGTTGCGAGGCGTGGCTTTCGTCATTGTCACTCAAATTTCTGGGGCATGGTTGGGGCAAATGCACCGGCTTTTCGCATTTGTGTCCAGACGAACTCCGATTCCTTTTTGGATTCCGAATCCATCCAGCGACCGTACACTTTCACCAGCATCGAGAAGTCCTGGTGGCCCATCTGATTCGCGATGAACGCGATGTTACCATGAGCCGTAAGGGACCAGCAGGCATAAGTGTGACGGGTCTGATAGCAAGTCCGAAACCGGACTTTTGCCCTGCTCAGCAGCTTGCCCCACTTGGTCGCCCAGGATAGCGGCACCAGGCGCCGGCCAGCGGTTTTCTTGTTCCGAGCCTGCACCGGGGTCACAAGCGGCGTGATCCGCTCTGTCCTGCTCTGGTGACGGCTGATCTCGACCACCTCGTCCTGGGGTTCTTGGTCTGCTGTGAGCTCCAGCAAAACCCTGATCGCTTCCTGTGCCGGCGGTACCAGCCACACTGTCCGTTCCTTCGTTGTCTTGGGCACCTTCAGCACCCGACCGTCGGTCATGGATCGACGGATGTGAAGCTGGCTTCCGTCCACGTCTTCCCGGGCAAGCCCGCATAGTTCCCCCGGGCGCAAACCGGTGTACACGGCCAGGGTGACCAGGGCCACGTCCTGGGGGTGCAGGCACCCGTTCTCGATCACCGCCTGGTATTCCTCGAAAGACAGTGGGTCCGGATTGTCCGGAGTGTTTTTGAAGAAGTCCGCGCCCAGATCCCGCGTCACGTAGCCATTCTTAAGCGCCCAGGCGGCCAGGCCATTCCAGCATGCCAGGTAGTGATTCACCGTTGACGGCTTCCGAGTGCCAATCAGTTTGGCCCGGAGCTGGTCGATGTCCTCCGGCATAATCGAGTCGGTCATCAGCCCCCAGCCAATTTCGCTGCAGCAAACGTCGAGCGCGACCCGGTACCGCCGCTCGGTGGCCGCCGTTATGTTTGCAGCCTTGATTGGCACATACCGGTCGTGGACCTCCTGCAGCGTTGCCCGTCGGCTTGATGATTCAGTTCTTGCCCGGGGCGAGTTCGGGAAGTGCGCCGCGTAGTCGAATGATCCGATGCTGATTTCGTGGAGAATGGCCGCCCGTTTGTTGGCGGCCAGTCGGATGTTGGCGGCGGTCACCGGGATACTGAGCGTTTCCCGGCACCGTTTCCGTTGATACTGGAAGTTGATGCGAATGGCTTGGCCGTGGATCTCAACGCCTGGATGCTTCGCTGCTTCTTCCTCTGGCGTTACGCCGCGTGTTCGCGCTCGACCCACTTGTCGATTTCCTCCGTGTTGTACCAGATCGTCCCGTCAGCCGCCCATTTCCAGTGCCGATTCTCCACCCAGATCGACCGACGCCCCTTGATTTGGTCGTGACTCAGGCCGGTCAGCTCTCTCAGTCTGCGTTCCTGAACCCATCGCGTGAAAGCCATCACTCACCCCCCAATCAGCTTCTGTTCGCTGGCATGCTCACGAACAGCATTCATGTTGTAGTCGCAGGTCCGGCATGGCTCGGCGCTATCGGGCGCAAAGCGGTGCCGACATGCGCTGCATGGGAAATCAAAGCCGAAGCCAGTGTCGTCGGGCTCGAACTTGTCCCGGGCCTCAATTACGTGTTCTCTCAGGCTCACTGAACGCCCTCCCTTTCTTGCGGCGCTTGCCGAAGTTTGCTGGCGGCGGCAAGCAGTCGAAGCCTGGCCATTCTTTTGCCAAGGCCTTGTGTCCGACCCAGCTTTTCAGCTTCGCGCGCTATGATTTCGGCGCACGCCGCGAAGGTTTCGTTTTCCAGCTCCGTCACTCGATCTTTGGTCTGCTCCAGCTCGGCCTCGACCTGGCTGATCATCAGCTCTCGTCGCAAGATCGCACTCTCGCAATCCTGAACACGCTGCCGCAGCTCCGCATTCTCCGCCACCAGCTGCTGAACCGCCTCATTGCCATGGCTCATGCAGTACATTCGATCCCGTCTGATCCGCTGGCGGCAGTCTGATTCGGCGCTGGCGAGCTGTTGGCGCAGGGACTTATTCTCACCAGCAAGCCGTCGGCATTCTGACCGATGCATGCAGGCGTTCATTTCGTCTGCAATGGCTGCCCGAGCAGCTACGCCAGGGTCGTTTACATCCCAGTCACTCATCGCCAGAGCCCTCCTCATTCTCTGCCATCGAGCAGTCATCATCGTGCCCTCACTCACTGCAGCTGTCGCACTCTTCACAGACAGGGAATTCGCCGTCCATGGTTGCTCGCCCGCAACAGGCGCAGTGTTCATCGCAGTAGCACATCCAGCCCATATCTCTTAGCACTGCTGCGTCCTGAATGACATGAGCGTCGGTTCTGCCGTCCCGGCCAAACAGATTGTCGTGCTCCTTGGAGCGAACCACGCGCATTTCGAAATACTCGTGGTCGCAGTCCTCAGCGACTTCGCCAGAGTTCCAGATCAGGCGCTTAGCCTCTTTGATGTCCGGGGCAAAGCAGGCTGCGAGAAACGGGAATTCTGATGGGCTTCTTGCGCCCCCGAAGTAGCATTTCATCACGCGCCCTCCCGCTCTTCCGTCAATTGTTTTTCCTCGGCAGATAAGGCGTCATTCCAACAAGACAGAGCATCCATGATATTGGCGTCATCTACGCCGCCCCAGACGTCCTCAAGACGGAATCCGCTTTTCTCTGAGGTTGGGTCGTACCCGCACTTGCAGACTACCCAGACCTCGCAGCAGTCCTCAGCGCAATAGTCAGAGTGGGCTGTAAAAACCTGGTTATTTCCGCATTGCGGGCAGCACCTGACCGAGGTGTTGTTTTTCAGTTTGAATCGTCGGGTGTTCATTACGCTGCTGTCCTCCAGGGTCGTGTCAGCCACTTAACCTGCGGCTTCTCTGTTGTTCGATTTCCGTGCCGGTAGCCGCCATGCGGCCACATCCGTGCCAGTTCCTGCTGAACCCGGGGGCTCGCTTTTTTGATGGCCTTGTTCAGCGTCATCAAATGAACGCCCAACTCTTCAGCTGATTCAGTCTTCGTCAGCCCTTGAGCTTTGCAGGCCCGCAGGTGCGCCATAACGCTGTCATTGACTACCAGTGGTGGTTTGCTAGGCATGGGCCCCTCCATTCCATGAGCGTTCCGGAAGGGCGTAGTACTTCTGCGCGTACTCGCAATTGCTCATGCCGCCTCCCGCTGACCCGCTTTCGCTTCATGGACCTGGCGCCAAGTTGCCTGGCGCTCTTTGCTGGGTTTGCCGATACCGTGGAGAGATAGCGCTTCATCATCCGGTGTCCGGTTATCGCCGAAGGTGCCGCAGATCCAGCCGACGTCGATCACCTGGTCCAGGCGCTGGGCCTTGAGCACTTCGGCTCGCAGCCCCAGGTACAGATCTTGGAAGTCATTGAGCACGACATTTCGAGCGATCCTGACTTCTTCCTCGACCCACTCCGCGCCATGGATGTTCTGGCACAGGGCGCGAACGCAGATGATCCAGTTGTGCCGGTGGCGCACGAGGGCGTTGGCCACGTCACCGTCCAGACGCTCCCAGCCGCGAATGGTCCTCGCCTCGGCAATGGCCCGCTGGGTATCGTCCCGGGGATCGCGGTCAGCTTCCCAGGTCCAGATGCGTGTGCGGTTGAAGAACCGCTGCGCCCGCTTCATGCCGTTGTGACGCTTCTTGCGGATTTTGGGCTTAGACATAACGGCCCTCCCGAAACTCGCTGACGAAGTGGCCTGCTACTTCCAAGAAGTCCTGGCGGGTGAAGGCACACCACTTGCGAAGGTCGCGAATGACCGCCCTGAAATATTCCCGACGGTTGAACTGATCACGGCAGAGACCAGAAGCGTCGCTGTACAGAACCACGCCGGCGCCATCGCACAGAGCGCAATCAATCTCTGTCTCCTGGCCGCAGCAGTGACAATCCTCATAGAACACGCCGTCACCCTCACAAGTAGGGCATTCAACTTCAGGGTTCGCCGCTTCCAGGTGCTCGATGGACGCTGTTTTCCATTGCTCGAATGTCGCGATGATCATGATGTAGCCTCCATGAAGTAGCGTTTCCCTGCTTCGGTCAGGCGCCACTCGCAATCGCTGCCGTCGGTGTCTTCAATTAACCCTTCAGCAACCGCCTGATCGATAGCTTTGCCAAGCCGGCGCAGGGACCAGAACGACCGCTTTCGGTAGCCGGTCTGGGTGCCCGGCCGCCAGTTGGTCGAAATCTCCAGCCAGGTCATGCTCTGGTGGGCGTAGATCCCGCCGATGCGCCTAACTACTCGCTGAATGTCGGACAGATCGGAGTCATCCTGTCGCCCGCGCTTTGGGGCTGGCGGGATATCAACGAACTGCATGTTCATCTGCTGAATCAGTGTTGGGGCGACTGCGTTCATGCCGTAGCCTCCAACTGTTTCTCGTGTGCGAAGTTGGCTTGGACCAGGGCCCGGGGCCATACCGGTGGTACCGAGTTCCCACACATGCGAACCTGGGCATATTTCGGCAGCGGCTTACCGTTGAACTCGGGCGCGATCTGGTAATCCGCGGGGAAGCCGTTGGCCAGAAAGAGTTCGTGTGGCTGCAGCATCCGCATGCCGATGTCGGTGACGACGTAGGTGGCGCCGTCGATCTGGACGGTGACCAGCTGCAACCGGTCCTTGGTGGTGGCCGTTGGTGTTGGCTGGCGAAGATCGCGCCCGGTTTCGCCTGATCCGCTGCTGTAGTAGGGGGCCATGAACGCCGCGACCAGTGCTGATTTTCCGCCGCCACCGGCGGTGACCGTGCCGATTGGATCTCGGGGATCACTGCCAACGCTGCTGCCAAATTGACGCTGGATGTGAGCAGCAACCACTGAGTGGTGATCAACTGTGGTCACCGTTCCTGTCGGTACGTTGGCAGGGATGCCCACCACGCCGCCGTAGTGCTTGGCCAGGAAGGCAGTTACCAGGGCGTGCCGGTTCTCGGTTGTGATTGTCGTCAGCGGCTCCTGGGCGCTCCAGTTGCAGCCACTACGTGCGCTGCCGTGGTCGATCGCTATCATGGTTGGCGCGACCAGGCCGATTGGAGCGGCGCCACCAGGGCGCTTTACGAAGCTGTTGGCCGTGACGGTGTGCATGGGCTCGTCCGCCCGGTGACCAACGGCCCCGTTGCGGAACTTGGTCACGTAGGGAGTCACCAGGGCGTAACCGTTGGATGCGGTAACCGTCTGCAGCGGCTCCAGCAGACCCTGACCCCGGAATTGGTCGTAACCCGGCGCACAGTGGTTCGCTTTCACGATGAACGGCTCTTCCGTTTCCAGTACAAACCGCTTCATGCCTTGGGCGATCCGGCGCATGGTGTTCTCTGCCAACGGCTTCTTCCGCTCGAAGATGGACGGGCAGGGGATCGACCAGTCGATGCACTCTGCTGCCGTGCGGTAGGGCTTCATCTTGCCGCGGCGCACTGGCAGCGACTCGGGCTGTCCATGCGTGGCAGCCGGCCAGACGATCTGTCGGCCGTCACGCCGGGCGATCAGGAACAGTCGCTTGCGAATGGTCGGCGCGCCGTAGTCGCAGGCTCGGAGCTGGCGCCAATCTACCTGGTAGCCAATACGCTCCAGCTGGCCGACGAACTTGCGGAACTCCTGGCCCTTGCGCTCAGGGCAGGGCACAAGCTGGGGCTTGCCGTCAGGGAACCGCAGCACCTGGCCGTCCGGGCCCTTCTTCGGTATGACCGGCCCCCAATCCTCGAACTCCTCGACGTTCTCCAGCATGATCACCCGGGGCCGGGTCCGCCGGGCCCATTTCACGACTACCCAGGCCAGGCCCCGACGCTTGGCTGATACCGGCTTGCCGCCTTTGGCCTTGCTGTGATGGGTGCAGTCCGGAGAAGCCCACAGCAGCCCGACCGGCTGGTTACCGGTGACCTCCACCGGGTTCACGCTGAACACGCTTTCACAGAAATGCCGGGTCTGCTGGTGGTTTGCTTCGTGCATTGTGATCGCCATGGGGTCATGGTTCACCGCGATATCCACCGGCCGGCCGATAC
Organism: Marinobacter sp. CA1; assembly: GCF_020546665.1. NCBI lineage: Bacteria > Pseudomonadati > Pseudomonadota > Gammaproteobacteria > Pseudomonadales > Marinobacteraceae > Marinobacter > Marinobacter sp. CA1. The sequence goes on along the minus strand of NZ_CP071785.1, from coordinate 3,293,157 downwards.
CCTGCTCAATGCCGCAGGACGCACCGCCGCCGCCGGCGAACAGATCAACCACCAGTTCGTGGCCCAGGTTCAATCCCAACTGACTCATGATTCGCGCTCCCGCTCCGCTCTCTCCAGCTCCCAGTAATCACCCCATGCATCGATAACGGGTGCCATCTGCGCATCGGTCAGCAGCTCATACAGCCGGCCGCCTGCAGCGGTGTGGAGCATCAGCCCCAGTGCTGCCCGGGTAAGCCGGTCGTCCAGAGTGCGCATGGCGTCGATCAGCCCGGCGCCGTAGCTCTCGTCCCAAAGTGAAAGCAATACCCCGGCCGCTGCCCGGCTGCCGCTGGTGTCTCCGGCGGCTATGCTCAGCAGGGCTTGCGCGGCTGCTGGCGGGTTGTTCTGGATTGGGGTTGTCACTTCGAATCCCTCCTACTGATCATGCTGAAATCCTGCTCCGCGGATGCGGTTTTCCAGATCCTTTGCCCGCGCCATGGCATCGCCATACCCTTCGGCTGAGGCAGAAGCTGCTCAAGGTCATTCCGAATCTTTCGGAGCTTTGGCCAGGCCTCGCCGTTATCGAGCCAAACCGCTTCGTGGTACTGGAGCTTTCCGTTACTGGCGGACCGGTACATAACAACTACCACCTGGCCATCGCCGAGATACTGAACCTCTGCCAACTTGGTTCGGTTGGTGCTCAGGGTTACCGCCAAACCGACGATCATGCCCAGCTCCTGCTTCGCTTCCTCGATCACGCCGCGCTCCTCCATGCCTTGGTCAGCCACCGCACGGCAGGCTGACTCTTATCGATGATCAGGGGGCATCCGGCCACCTGGTCGGGCGTAAGGTGGCGCACTTGGCCTTTGCCAGTCTCTCGCTGGCGGTTGAATAGGCCCCGGATTTCCTCGCTGATGCCTTGTCTCTGGGCGGCTTGGCGCAGGGTAGTGGGCGCGCAACCGAACGCCCGGGCACCGGCATCCAGGTTCATACCTCTGGCGGCGCAATCGCGAAGGTGGCTGATCACATCCTCAGTGATCTTGAAAGCCCCGGACGGGCTTGGGTTCTTCCCGGTGTCTGACATGCTCTGACTCCATTCGAAAAGGCCCCGACTACACCCTGGGGCAAGGCCGCAGATCGTCTACTCTGCGTTCGCTTTCTTGCGCTCGTGGATTTCCAGGCGATCGATCACCACATCGGCCGGAGCCTTGGTGGCGATGCGGGCCTGGTAGCCAGTGATCGCGAGGATGGTTACCTCGATGGGCTCGCACCCGGGAGGGGTGATGACCAGGGTTTCGCCGACGCGGCGTGTAAGTATCAACATGCTGTCTCTCCTTGCTGGCGGTTTGCCGGTTGTGTGCCGGCGCCCTGGGCGTTGATCTGCTCCAGACGCTGGCGGATTGAGTGCAGGCGGGCCCAGGCCTCGGCGCTGTCGATGTGGGCTTCCTCAAGCAGCAGGGTTTTGGCCGTGGCTGGGGCCCAGGGGATCGAGCGCACCTCGACGATGATCTTGTGGAGGCTGCCGAAGAAGTGGACATCGGCATCCGCGATCCGCCGGCGGCTGATGTCCTCCGCCAGCTCGACGATGTGCGCCAGCTCCTGGCCGGCTTTGAGGGCGCTCACGCCGCACCACCATCGATGCTGCGGAGCTGGGCCGGGAAGCGGATAACTCGCCCGAACTCTGCCTGCTTCTGCGCTGCGAACTGGTCCGCCAGCTTGTTGGTGTATGCCTGCAGCCGCTCCGAGTTTGCCGCGTCTCGCCCGCTGTTCAGGCGCTCTGCCCGGCGCCGCAAATAGGTCGGGATGTCGTAGTGCTCAAGCTCTGCGTGGGAAAAAAGCGGGGCGACATCGATCTGCCCCGAGCGTGGCTTCCGTGCCGAGTGCACAACGGACAATTTGTAAGGGGTGTTAATCAGGTTCATGCGTATTCTCCCAGCGGCGCTGCCAACTCTTATCCGTAGATGGATCGAACCGGGGTCCGGCCGATGATGTTTCGCACGACAGGCGGGCGAGTGCCGTTAACCGGGGCGGGGCGGCTGCGGACTGCCGGCACCATGGCGAAGGCCATCAGCGCCCAGGCCAACATCCGGGCCCGGAACAGGCCCTGCATCCAGCCCTGGGAGATCAGATCGACCCGGCTGTGCGCGTGAAACTGATTCTTGGCCTCATCGAGGTGCCAGTTAACGGTGTCTGGCGAGATGTCGAGCAAGCGACCAATCTCCTTGGCGCTCATGCCCCGCGCCGCCAGCATGACGACTTCGGCCCGGCGAGGCGGGAGCAGGGACTCATCCGCCAGCTCGACTTCCATTCGGGGGTAATGTGGCTTCTGTTTGCGGGACACTTGTCTGCTCCTTGATCTGCGTTATGGGCAAACAATAGCAGCAGCTATATTTTTAGGTCAATAGCAAAAGCTATATATTTTTGCGGGGGTGCCTCCAGCTTTACTTCAGAGACTCTGGGCGGCAGGTAGGCGTTGCCGGACGGACTTAGTGTATGTACAGTAAGTCAATGGACATTGATTTCGACTCAGCCAAGGACGCCGCCAACCGTGAAAAGCACGGCGTGTCGTTATCCGAGGCGGCAGGGCTTGAGTGGGACACTCTGGTGTTTGAGCCGGACACGCGGCACGACTACGGGGAAGAGCGCTATGTCGGTTTTGCGCTCAGGGGCGACCGCCTGTATTGCGTGGTCTTTACCGACAGGGCGGGGGTGCGACGGATCATCAGCCTTCGCAAAGCCAACAGCAGAGAGGTGAAGCGTTATGCAGATAAAAACTAAGAGTGGCCGCGTGATTCAGCTGCCGACCGACGAGGAAGACGCCGAGATCAATGCCGGCATTGCCGCCGATCCGGACACCTACGAGCTGTCAGACGAAGACTTCAAGCGCCTGCGGCCGATGGGGCGGCCCAAGGCTGAGGTAACCAAGGAGCGGATCACCATTCGGCTATCGCCGGATGTGGTGGAAGCCTTCCGGGCGACCGGCAAGGGCTGGCAGTCTCGAATGGATAAGGCGCTTCGTGAGTACGTGCAAGAGCACAGCCAGTCGGATATTGAGCGGCTTGGGTAGTCCGGGGCGGGGCTGATGATCCTGGCCGCGATCTCAGGAGAGTGCTGCCAGGCGCACGGCGGTTGCCTGACAGTAAACTTGTGGTAAACTTTCTTCATGCACAAACTGACCTACAAGAAGTCGGCGCTGAAGGCGCTTCGAAAGATGCCGCGCCCGCAGGCGCAGAAGTTGCAGTGTGAGCTGAGTGTTATTGCGAAAGACCCGTACGCATACAGCGGCGACTGGAAGCCCTTGAAAGGGGAGCCCTATTGGCGGTTAAGGCAAGGGGGTTACCGGGCCGTCTGCAGTATTGATGACGGGGAGTTGTTAGTGCTGGTGCTTAAGGTCGGGCCAAGGGGAGATGTTTACAAATGAGCGCGCAAATCATTGAGCGAGAGGGCAAGCCGGAATATGCCGTGCTGCCTTACAGCGAATACCTGGAATTGCTCGCGCTGGCGGAGGAAGTGAAGGATGCCGCGGATGCCAGGCAGGCTATGAGCGAGCTGAAGAATGGTGAGGATGAGGTGGTGCCCGCCGTGGTCGCTGATCGGCTGATCGCCGGTGACGAGCATCCGCTGAAGGTTTGGCGGGAGTATCGCGGCTTGACCCAGGAAGCCTTGGGTGCCGCCGCTGGTGTCGGGAAGTCCTACATCAGCCAGATTGAGGGCGCTGGTAAAACCGCTTCCACCAAGGTTCTGAAAGCCCTGGCGCAAGCGCTGTCTGTGGATGTCGACGATCTTATCGAGTGATCAGCTGGCGTAGTCGATAGCGTATTCGGTCAGAATCTTGGGATCGTCGAAGACCTCAAAATGAAAGTGCTTGTCGTGCCGGAAGTGGAATATGGCGGTGTCGATGTCGTCGTCGATCTTGTTCATCACCGGCTCATCAAACCCCGGCGCCCCTTCGTGGGGCCGCAAGATGAAGAAAGCGCCTTCTGAGCGCCCGGTTTGCTTGAGCACATCGCGGGCATTCAATAGCGTGAGCGCACCCCGGTCCAGGTGATAAGCGCGGTTGATATCGGTTTTCACGAAGGCCGATATGATCGAGGCAAACCGGGTTGTGCCGCTCCCCAGCTTTGGCTGGCGGAATATCGGTAGGTCGTACCGGCGCTTTTCGTTGTTAACAGGGTCTGTCAGGGAGATGGGCTTGTCATGAAACGACTGGTTATAGAGGCCTCTGAACCGGTTTTTCACCTCCCCCAGCACGAGCTTTCGTAAATCGGTGGTGCTCAGGCCTTCGGTCCTTTCTTTGAGTTCGACTTCCTCGCCGGTCCGGCGACTGAGGGTAACAAACGTATCGAACATCTGTGCCAGAATGTCGTCTGCGGAATCCCCGGCGGCGTAATGTTCCTGACCTGCCCGGATATGAGGGCCTAGCTGGTCCAGATTGCCCGTTTCAGCTGCATCTGCAACCACGGAAAGCAGGTTGTTCAGGTTCCCCACAGCGTGGTTACCGTACAGGCATTTGAAGGCATTCATGCTCTCCAGCAACCGATAATGGTGGCTGCCGTCGGCTGCCTGAAAGCAAACGCCAACGTTAAACCATTCGTCGGTAACTGGGTCTGGGCACACACGCAAAAGCCTGTAACGCCCCACTACACTGGGGGCGCCCACGGTGTCTGCATGTTCAATAAGGGAAGCGAGCATCATGTGCCGATTATAGCAGCCGGTTGTATCTGCGTCTCAGGATCGCTTCAATCTGAGACGTCCTTTCCAGAATAAACGCCCTGAACTTTTCGCAATCTTCAGAGGTGAGCAGTTTCCCCCACCAGAATTCAAGTTCATCGATCACAGAGTCTACGGCAGGCAAGCAATTTTGGGCCACGCCGAGGGTGGCGCTTACGGTTTTGTTTGGCGGTACGCCGTCGAATAGGTGCTCGCAGAGCCTGTTTCGGAACAATGCCAGGGCGTCCAGGTGCTCAACTTTCCAGTGGTGTGTGTCACTCGCGGGCGGTATAGCCAGAATGCCATTGTCGATCACGGCAAAGGAGTTTTTGCCCGTCCGGATCAGGTTGTTCAGGTGCCGGTCTACGTTGGCAATCTGATCATCCAGCGCCATGGCGGCGGGCAACTTGCTCCATCCTTGTACATCCTTGATCAGGCCGGGCAATGCAATCTCAGGTAACCGGTAGGCCGCGCTCTTGCCGTCCAGCCGCTGAGTGCAGAACGCCGGGTAGTGCTCCACTTGCTCCGCCAGCGCCTGAATCATGGGCGAAGCATCCGGTGTGCAAATCTGCCGCAGAGGTACGAACGCCACAAAGGCGCGGGCCGGCTGGGGAATGCCGAGGGCATGGCACACCAGGTAGCCGGTGATTTCGTTCACCATGCCCCGGTTCTTGCCGTCGTCGTACGGATAAATCTTCGAATAAGCCTCTACAGAGGTTTCCGGGCCTACCGAGTACCGTGCCACATGAACATCGGAAATGTGACCGTCACCTGGGTCTACCCAATGTAGCATGCCTCGGTAAGCTGAGGGCTCAAGTATCCTGATCAGCCGGGTCTGGCTGGAAGTTTGGGTAGTCGTCACGGTGGTCGGTACTTCCTTTTTCCAGTCGTTTGGCGATATCGCTCAGCATTTTGATGTCGGCCTCGCTGAGCCTGCCGTCTGCTGCAGCCTGCGCAATTCGCAATAACTGCTGCCGCGAACGGGGAGAGGCGCTTGCCAGGAGCAAATCTATTTCTGAGGACGATGCCGCTGGCGGATTGTCATCGGAGTCCAGGGCGCCCAGCTGTCCGGGAAGGGTGGATTCTATCGATGGTCCGTCCAGCCATCCGGGCTTGAGCCGGAGCTTGTTCTCGATTTCGCGTGCCAGTTTCTCACCAATATTTCGGTGGCCGTTTAAGCACTGCCATACAAGAGAGGGAGATCGATTTATAGCTCTCGCAAAATCGGCTTGCTTGCCGCCAAATCGCTCGTCAATTAAGCGTTTTACTGCTTCTCGTCTATCCATTGGCCGAGTATAGCGCCTGCTAATATCGCTTTGGCTATTGACCTTAGATATAGCAAAAGCTACATTTCCGTTCATGAAGCTCTCTACGTATTTGAATCAGCTGCCCCCGGGCGGGCGCTCAGATTTCGCCAAGCGCGTCAGCGTGGCTCCCGCTTACCTCTATCAGATGGTGAATGGCATTCGACCGATTTCACCAAAGCGGGTTCTCGCCATCTGCGAAGGCTCCAGATGGCAGGTAACCCCCCACGAGCTGCGCCCAGACATCTACCCGAATCCAACGGATGGGCTGCCGGCGGGAAGCTCGGGGGAGGCCGCCTGACAGTTCCTATTGGACCACATCCAGGCTGGCGGAATACCCGGCTGACTGTGGGTGGATAAACATCCAGTGTTTTGAGTTTTGGCAGTGGCGCGTGCTGCAGCGCTTTCAGAAGCAGCCGGTAACGCTGGCCAGGCAGGGCGAACGCCCGTCGAGGTGCCGACATTGCAGCTGGGGATTGGGTCCCGGCGATAGAACGCCAGCCGCATGAGGCGAAGGTATCGAACCGCCGCCCCGTCGATCATGCCGCCTGGCCCCCGTAACGGGCCGCATTCAACCAACGTAGAGGGACCGCCGTGGGTACCGATGACAAGTGGCTGGTGGAGTTCTCATACCCACCGAAGGAGCTGAACCCCAACAACGCCCGCGGGCACTGGGCGAAACGAAGGAGGCCGGCCAAGCGGTACCGCTACGAGTGTTTCATTCTGACCCGCCAAGCCATCGCCACCAACGGCTGGCGGATCGACCAGCTGAAAGCGGTGGTGGAAGCCGGGCAGGGGGTCCATCTGTTCCTGGACATCTACCCGCCGGACCGCCGCCCCCGGGATGACGACAACATCATTGCAGCGTTCAAGGCTGGCCGGGACGGGCTGGCGGACGCACTGAACATCGACGACCGACATTTCCGCATTCACCCAGTCGTTCACCGGGACCAGCCAGTAGATGGCAGGATGATTCGGGTAAGCATCACCAGCGGCCCTGGAGCAGCCCGCCACCTGGCCAACCAATAACGGAGAGCGCGCCATGTTTTTCAAGAACGCCAGAATTTTCCGGTTTGCAAAACCGTTCCCAATCACCGCCGAGTGGCTGGAAGAGCAGCTGCAAGCCGACGCTTTCAAGCCATGTGGGCCGCAGGAGATCTCTCGGCAGGGCTGGGTTGCGCCCCTGGGCAAGCACGGCGAACAGCTGGTGCACAGCGCTGGCGGCTATCACCTGATTACTCTGCGCAAAGAAGAGAAGCTGCTGCCACCGTCGGTGATCAATGAGCTGGTTGAGGATCGCGTTGAGACCATTGAGGCGGAGCAGCTGCGGAAGGTCCGCCGCAAGGAAAAAGACGAGATCAAGGAGCAGGTCACCCTGGAGATGCTGCCCCGGGCGTTCTCCAAGAACCGTCGCTGCTTCGCCTACCTGGCGCCAAAAGACGGGATATTGGTGGTGGATGCCAGTTCCGCCAAACAGGCGGAGGATCTGGCCTCGTTCCTGCGCAAGAGCCTGGGTTCGCTGCCAGTGCGGCCACCGACCGTGGAGCAGGCGCCGGCGTTCACCCTCACTGGCTGGCTCAACGAGTCAATCGATCTGCCTTCGGTGGTGGCCCTGGGCGATGCCTGCGAACTCAAGGACCCGTCCGAAGACGGTGGCGTGGTGCGCTGCAAGGGGCTGGATCTGCAGGGCGACGAGATCCGCAGCCACCTGGACGCCGGCATGCAGGTAACCAAGTTGGCCATCACCTGGGACAACAACCTGTCTTTCACGCTCGATGAGGAACTGGCCATTCGCCAGCTGAAGTTCGGCGACACCCTGCAGGAGAAGCTGGACGACGTGGAAGCAGACGACGCCGTGGCCCGCTTTGACGCCGCCTTCTCGCTGATGACCCTGGAGCTGTCCCGGCTGATCCCAGCTCTGCTGGATGCTCTGGGCGGAGAAGATGACTCCGCAATCGTGGATGAGCCGCCACCTTCCCAACAGGGAGAGGACGACGAGCTATTCCAGGCCGCCATTACGCATGCGACTGAGACCGGGATGGTTTCCGTGACGCTGCTGCAGGAGCACTTCGGCATCGGCTTCAATCGGGCGCACAACCTGATCGATGCGCTGGAGGATCACGGCGTGATCGGACCAAGCCCAGGGAGTTTTCGGAAGCTTCGAAAAGTACTGATAGGGGAACCGGCGGAAGCAACCGCCTGAAAAAGGAAAACCCCGGGTCAAAGGCTGGCAGGCCTGCCGGGGTTCTATACACGAGACAGGAGTGATTATGGCTGACCTGATCTTAGCCGGCAACCAGCCGGGAGCAAATCTGAGCACTCTCCATCTTCTGGACTGGGTCAATGAGGCCCGGGCCAGCCATGGCGAGCCGGTGTTACGGCGGAACGTGTTTCACGCCCGGGTGGCTGATGAGCTGGATGGGGACTACTACAAAAAAATTGTAGTTCAAAATTCGAACAGAACGACCACCGAGGCGTACGAGCTCACTCAGGAGCAATGCATGCTGGTGGCCATGCGGGAGAGCAAAAGCGTCCGTCGAGTTGTTCTGGAGAAGTTAAAGGGGCTCTCCCCAAGTGTTCCGCAATCCCTGCCGGAGGCGCTGCGTCTGGCGGCGGACATGGCTGAAAAAAACGCCCAGCTGAGCGTCGCCAATGAGCAGCTGGCCGGCGAGGTGGAGGCCCTGCACAACCTGTTCGACGAGGGGATGACCCCCGCGGCGTTTGCGAAGCGGCTGAATGGCGTGAACTGCCAGCAGATCAGTCACGAGCTTCACCGGCGGAACTGGCTCTATCACGACGGTTTTGGCTGGCGGGTTACCTCATACGCCCGGGATCGATACCTCACCGAGCGGCATAGCAATGTTCCCCGCAGCAGCGGCCAGGTCATGCTCCGCGCAACGCCGGTGTTGCTGCGTAAGGGCGCTGTCGCCCTTCACAAGATCTATCTGGACGGTCAGTTGCCCATGAAGCGGACCTGGGACGGACTGTTCACTCACAACAAAGCAATCGAGAAGGTGGCGTAATGCGAGCACGAAACATCAAACCGGGGTTCTGGAAGAACGAAGATCTGGTTGATCTCGCATTTGAGCACCGGCTGCTGTTCATTGGGCTGTGGATGCTGGCGGACCGTGAGGGTCGTCTCGAGGATCGCCCTAAGCGCATCAAAATGGAGCTGTTCCCTGGCGATGACGTGGAAATCGACTCCGGGCTTTCAGCGCTGGCGGATATGGGCCTTATTAAGCGATACGAAGTCGACGGCAAGAAGTATGTGCAGGTTGAAAACTTCGTTAAGCACCAAATGCCTCACCACAAAGAAGTGGCCAGCAAGATCCCGCCTCCTGAAGGCACAAAAGCAGTTAGTCGCCACGCCTACGATGTGTCGAAAGGTCTTCGCGAAGCAATCTTTGAGCGTGATGGAGGCCAGTGCCTGAAGTGCGGAGCCAATGAAGGGCTTTCGTTAGACCATATAAAACCATTGGCTGACGGTGGCACAAATGAAGAATGCAACCTGCAAACCCTGTGCAAGAGCTGTAATTCATCAAAAGGAAGGGCAACGAAGGATTATAGAAAGACCGTTGTTGGGAAAACGTCAAATCAACAAAAGCCCAACGTTGAGCCAACGTTAAACAAACAAAGAATCAACGAAGGCGCTCGTTGTCCATCTGATTCTCTGAATCCTGATTCTCTGAATCCTGAATCCATAAACACACTTGGCACATCGGCAAGCGATGCGCCCACGCAGACTGATTCGGCCAACGCTGACGGCCCTGAGAAAAAACCGCCCTACCCCCAGGAGTTCGAACTGGCGTGGGGCAAATACCCCAAACGCCCCGGCAGCAACCCGAAGCGCCAAGCGTTCAAAGCCTGGAAGGCGAGGACCAAGGAGGGCCACGACCCGGCTCAGATCCTGGCTGGCGTTGTCCGCTACGCGAAGTTCTGCCAAGGCACCGGGAAGACCAACACCGAATTCGTCATGCAGGCGCAGCGGTTCTTCGGGCCGTCGTGTGAGTTCGAAAGCGAGTGGTCGCCCCCAGAGCCCTTTCCGGATCGCCCCAGGCATTCCGGGTTCAGTGAGATCGATTACAGCCAAGGCCTGAAGCAGGAGGTGCCCGATGGGGTCGCTAATTTCTGAGTTGATGGGACAGCCCGACGAGCAGATGGATCACATGCTTGGCATCGACGAGCGCCGCAAGGGCGAATGCTCCCGCCATGGCAACTTCATCGATATCCACTACAGCGGCAAGGGGCGGGTGTCGGAAGGCTGGAAGGGGTGCCCTGAGTGCGCTGACGAAGCGATTCAGGCCCGGATGCGGGAGGAAGAGCGGCAGCGGCAGCTGGAGATGATGCGCGAGCGTGCTGTTCGATTCGTGGCGAAGAGCGGAATCCCGAAGCGATTTGCCGACAAGGGTTTCGACGAATACCGGCCTGTCAGCGGCAAGTCTGCCAGTGTGCTGCGCAAGATTCAGGAATATGGCGACCTGCTGGCCTCGGGCAAGCACGAGGGGCGATCTCTGATTCTGCTGGGCAACGTGGGCAACGGGAAGACGCATCTGTCTTGCGCCCTGCTGCGCGACGTGATCCTGAGAACCTGCAAGCCCGGCGAGTATTGGACGTTTGCGGAGCTGATCCGCGAGGTGAAGGGCAGCTGGAGGAAGTCATCCGATTACAGCGAGCAGGACGTCTACGATCAGTTCGCCAAGCCTGAGCTGGTGATTCTGGATGAGGTGGGCATGCAAAACTTCACGGAGTTCGAGCAGACCGTGGCCTATGAAGCGATCAACGCCCGGTATCTGCTGGAGAAGCCCACCGTTCTCATTACCAACCTGCCGGCGTCTGATCTCAATAAGTGCTTGGGCGAGCGGGTCGTTGATCGCCTCAGGGAGAACGGCGGCAAGGCGCTGGGCTTCGACTGGCTGTCCTACAGGCAGGGAGGCGACGCAGCGTGAAGCGAGGCCAGCCACTCCAACGAAAGACGCCACTGAAGGCCAAGACCGGCCTGAAGTCGGGCCAGGGACTGAAGAGCAAGCCCCGGCGCACAACCAAGGTTCGGCAGAGCGCTGCGGGCGAGCAGTGCCTGGTGCGTGTCCCGGGCATCTGCTGCGGCGATCCGGAAACTGTGGTGCTCGCTCATCTGAATGGCGCAGGCATGGCCACTAAGGCACCGGATGCCCATGGCGCCTATGCCTGCCGAACCTGCCATGCGTGGTTGGATGGCGGCTACGCCAGAACCCACACCCGCGAGCAACGTGACCTTCTGCACCTGCAGGGCGTCATTCGAACCCAGCACCGACTGATGGAGCAGGGCTACCGGTTCGTGCAGGTGGCGGCATGAAGAAGCGGGCGGGCCCGGCGTTCCGGCGTCAGTCGAAGCCGCTGAAGGCCTGCACTGAGTGCAAGGACGGCGTGGTGACCGGCCTTTTCCACGACCTGCCGTGCAACCACTGCCACGGCTCCGGCCTGGTAGACAAAGAGACCGGCCAGGGGCTGGCGGTTGAGGACCTGGTGATCCAGCTGGGCATGCGCTGGCGGGCTGAACGTGATCGCAATGCCCGACTGAGGAACCAGCTGGCGGCTGGGAAGCGCTTCCTGGCTGCCGATGATCGCGGGCATGGGCCAATGGGCAAGCGGTATCACGGGGACTGACATGAACCAGCTGACCGCAATCGTAGATGGAAAGCGCTGCACGATGCTGACCAGCAACTCCATCGAGGAAGCTGAACGGAGCTGCAGGGATCGCGTCGGCGAGCGCTTCCAGGGCTTCGCACCAATACCGACGGCAACGAAAGCCCGGGCGAAGTGGGCTGAGTATCGGGCCAAGGCGATCAGCAGGGACGACCTGGAAGCCTGGCTGGAAGAGCAGGGCGGCGACGAGCAGGAGATCAGGGCGATGTTCAACGAGATGCGAGGTGCGTGATGACGACCGGGCCTGAGCATCCAGACCCAGCAGTGCACTGGCGCCACCGCCGCCGACTGGCCTACGCAGCCATGCTGGCCCTATTGGTCACCTTGGCTGCCGCGCTGCTCGCGCCAATCCGTGAACCGGTGATCCCATTGCTCGAGGGGCTCGCTTGGACGTTCACCGTGATCATTCTCGGTTACTTCGGCAACAACGCGATCGAGTCATTCAGTAAGGGGAAGCGATGATCGGCAAATTGATCTCAGCCAAGGCGCTGCCATGGGTTGCCGGCGGTATCACCCTGGTACTGGCTTTGATGGGCGGTGCGATCTGGTTCCTGATGCAGGAGCGGGATTCGCTGAACCAGCGGGCGGGAGAGCTGGAGGCACTTAACCAACAGCACGCGGAAGTTATCCGTCAGCAGTCTGAGGATTACACAGAGCTCAAGGCTGAGCTGAAACGACGTGACGAAGCCGTCAGCAAGGCGGCGCAGGAAAGGCAGGCAGCAGAGAGGTACGCCCGTGATCAGATCGAACGACTACGAAACGCACTCGCGAAAGATGTGTGCGCTGATACCCGTCACCCTGGCGTGGTTGCTGACGTCCTGCGCGCCGGCCCCGGTGATTCAGAAAAGGACTGAGTATGTCTATCCACCAGCCAGCCTGCTGCAGGGTTACCCGGTTCCGAAGTACACCGGCAAGACGTGGGGCGATCTGCCCGAATACTGTGCTGAGCTTCAGAGCCAGTTGCGTCAGTGCGATGCGGACAAGTCGGCGCTGCGCGAGTGGTCGAGTGATCGGTGAGGTGCTCTCGAAAATCGGGATGGGTCCTCCCGGGAGCGAGAGCCGTACGGGGGCGCGGAACCGCAGGTTTCGAGAGTTTTTCGGTGTGCATGGGGTTGTTGTTGGGGTCTGCCTTTGAGCTCGGTGGTTAAGCTGTCCAAGGTTCAGCAGCTTCGCAGGCTGAACAAATCTGAATTGGCTGAGCTCTTCGGCGTATCAGTGCAGGCCGTGGATGGCTGGTGCCGCCGCGGTTGCCCGGTGGAAGAGCGCGGAGCGCCTGGCCGTCCCTGGGTGTTCGATGCGCTGCGGGTCGCGGACTGGCGTTTCTCCAAGGCGGACCAGCCGGAGGGGCAAGACCCAGACACCATGACGCCCCAGGACCGCAAAGCCTGGTACGAATCAGAGAGCAAGCGCCGGGAGCTGCAGGTGCAGGACCGGGAGCTGATCCCCAGCGCGGAAGTGGAACGAGTGGTGGCCACCGCGTTCAGTGCAATCGCCCAGGGCCTGCGTGGCCTGCCGGACAACATCGAGCGCCGGACTGGTTGCACCCCGGAGATTGTCGAGGCCATCGAGCACACCCTGGATGCTGAAATGGAAGCGCTGGCCGACAAGCTGGTGGAGCTGGGCGCGCTGGAAACACAAGAGCAGGAGACCGCCTGATGGGCTGTTACGGAACCGCACTGCCGATCGTATCCGGAGCCGCCCAGGCCTTCCGGCCACCGCGGCGGGTCACCGTGGCGGAAGGCGCGGCGCAGAGCCTGAAGATCGTTCAGCCGGGCGGTTACACCGGCTTCTGGTCGGCAGCCGAGACACCGTACATGGTTGAGCCCATGAATACCCTGGCCAGCCGGAAGCATGAAGCCGTGGTGTTCGTCGGCCCCGCTCGATCAGGAAAGACCATGGGTCTGCTGGATGGCTGGATGAGCCACACGATCACATGCGACCCGGGCGACATGCTGATAGTGCAGATGACCCAGGACAAGGCCCGCGACTATTCCAAAACCCGGATAGACCGAGCGATACGCCATAGCCCGGACCTCAGCGCGCTGCTCAGTGCCCGAGCGACTGACGACAACACGCACGACAAACTGTTTCGCCACGGCATGTGGCTGAAGATCGGCTGGCCGTCAGCCACCCAGCTGGCGAGCTCCGATTACCGGTACGTTGCCCTGACAGACTACGACCGCATGCCAGACAACGTCGATGGCGAAGGCAGCGCCTACCAGCTGGGCCTCAAACGAACCACCACGTTCCTGAGCCGGGGCATGTGCATGGTGGAGTCGTCACCGGGCAAGCCGATCACCGACCCGAACCACCGGCCGGCCACCGAGCACGAGGCCCCGCCCACCGGCGGCATTCTGGGCATCTACAACCGCGGGGACCGCCGCCGCTACTACTGGCCCTGCGTCCACTGCGGCGAGTACTTCCAGGTGAAGCCGGGCCTGGCTCTGTTCGCCGGTCTGCCCGATGAGCTGGAGCTGCTCAGCGCTGTCCGCACTGCGGACCTGTCGGCCCTGGCCACCGAGCATGCGGTGGTGTTCTGCCCGCATTGCGGCTGTGGGATTGAGCCCAAGCACAAGCAGCGCATGAACGATGCCGGTGCCTGGCTGCGAGATGGCCAGCAGATCAGCCGGTCCGGTATCAAGTCAGATGACGGCCTGCAGTCCAGTATCGCCAGCTACTGGCTGGGCGGAGCCGCTGCCGCATACCAGGGCTGGCAGAACCTGATCCTGCGCTACCTGCAGGCGCTGCGCGGGTACGCCACCGCCGGCGACGAAGAATCACTGCGGGTGACGGTGAACACCGACCAGGCCATGCCGTACCTGCCCATGGCGCTTCGCGAGGAAGTCAGAAAGCGGGATCTGGCCGATATGGCGGAAGACTTCCCGCGGTTCGTGGTGCCCGAGCAGGCCCGGTTCCTCATCGCGGCGGCCGACGTGCAGGGCGGCCAGAACGCTCGCTTTGTGGTCCAGGTGCACGCCTTCGGCCCTGCGATGGAGCAATGGCTGGTGGATCGCTATGAGATCACCGAAAGCGACCGGCCCGGTGTTGATGGCGGCAAGGCGCCCATTGATCCGGCCAGCTACCCGGAAGACTGGGACATGCTGAACCAGCGCGTGCTGGCCTCAACATATCGAACCCAGATCGAAGGGCAGGAGCTGCGCCCCCGGCTGCTGGTCTGCGACCTGGGCGGTGAGGATGGCGTTTCCGAGAATGCCAAGAAGTTCTGGCGCTCGCTGCGCAAGCAGGGGCAGGGAAGCCACATCCGGTTGTACAAGGGCGGCAGCTCTTTATCGGGCCCGATCCTCAAGGAAACCCGCATCGGTGACGAGAACCGCAAGGACGTTCCCCAGCTTCTCTGTAACCCCAACCTCCTGAAGGATGCCGTCTACAACGCCTCCCGTCGGGCCACCGATGGTGCTGCCCGTATTCACTTCCCCGTCTGGCTGGGAGCGGCATTCTGGGACGAGATGCGCGCCGAGGTTCGGGAGCCCACCGGCAGATGGAAGAAAGTCCGCAAGCGGAATGAGGCCATCGACCTGTGCGCCATGATCTGGGCCGGTGCCCTTTACCTGGGCGCGGACCGCATCAACTGGGAGAAACCGGCGCAACCCTGGGCCAGACCAATCCTATCCAACAGCGAGCGCGAGAGCGCAGACGAACGCCGGGCCAGAAAGCCTGCGCCTGCAAGAAAACCCCGCCGATCCAGCATCGGCCGATCTGAGTGGAGCGAGCGCCTATGATCACTACACTGAACCGAGACCTGGACACCGCCGTCGAACTCCACCGAATTCTGACGGCATCACTGGCCCGCCGCTTCAAGATGACCGAGGTGGCCGCCGCCGTGCTGGCGGATGAAATCGCCGTGGAGATCCGTAACGAAGTCGGGGGTTCTGAGCTCTACATCCCCGGCCCCAGCCGGACAGCCAGAAACCGGCTGATCTGCGAGCAGTTCACCGGAGACAACCACGAGCAGCTGGCCAAGCAGTTCCGCCTCAGTCGTCGCCAGGTGGAGCGCATCGTCTCAAATCGCGACATTCGGCCCCTAAAAATGTCGGTCGCCGGGTAGTAGCGTGAAGGCTGCTTTCACCAGGTAGGAACCCATGACCACGCCAACCGCCGCCGAAATGCTCGCCAAATACCTCTCCGCCGAAGCCGCCGTGCTTCGGGGGCAGGAGATCCAGTTCGAAGGCCGCAAGGTGGGCCGGGCCGACCTGGCCCAGATCATCGCCGGCCGCAAGGAGTGGGAGCGCAAGGTTGCTGCCGAGCGGGCGCGCCAGGCGGGAGCCCCAACCATTGGCGGGCTGTCGTTCTCAGTGGCGAGGCTTGATTGATGAACGCCATTGATAAAATGGTGTCGTGGTGGAACCCCGTAGCCGGCATGCGCCGTGCCCAGGCCCGAAAGCTCATCGCCTATTACGAGGCGGCAAAGCCCAGCCGAAAGCGGAAGTTCTACCGGGATAACGGCGGCCCCAACGTGCAAACCCAGCAGGGAGCCGTTGCCATCCGCACCCAGGCGCGGCACCTGGAGCAAAACCACGACATCGCCAAGGGCATCATGCGCACCTTGGTGAACAACGTGGTTGGCCCCAAGGGGATTGGTATTGAGCCCCAGCCCCGCCGCTCAGACGGCACCATCCATACCGACTACGCCAAGGCCCTGCTGGAAGCCCACCGCAACTGGCAGCGCCGGCCGGAGGTCACCCACCAGTTTCACTGGGCCCGAGTACAGCGGCTGATGTGCCGAACCTGGCTGCGGGACGGCGAAGGCTTCGCCCAGGAGCTGATCGGCCCGGTACCGCGCCTCGATC
Organism: Marinobacter sp. CA1; assembly: GCF_020546665.1. Classification (NCBI taxonomy): domain Bacteria; kingdom Pseudomonadati; phylum Pseudomonadota; class Gammaproteobacteria; order Pseudomonadales; family Marinobacteraceae; genus Marinobacter; species Marinobacter sp. CA1. Next base: position 3,276,674 of record NZ_CP071785.1, on the reverse strand, counting down.
ATGGCAGCCTGGTGCCATACTCCCTGGAGCTTTTCGAGCCGGACATGGTTCCGTACTCGCTCAACGATCCGCGCCGCGGCATTCGCCAGGGCATTGAGCTGAATGACTGGGGCCGGCCCCGGGCCTACTGGGTTCACAAGCACCACCCCACAGACGGCCTGATGCTCGCTTCCAGCAACGACGTCAAACGCATTGCCGCCAATCGAATCTTGCACATCACCGTGGCGGACCGCATCGGCCAGCTGCGTGGCGTGTCTGAGTTCGCCAGCGTGATCACCCGCCTTGAAGACATCAAGGACTATGAGGAAAGCGAACGCGTGGCCGCCAAGATCGCGGCGATGCTCACGGCCTACGTGAAGCGAGGCAACCCGGATTCCCTGAAAGCGGATGAGCTGCCGAGAGACAGCGAGGGCAACATCCAGCCGCGGGAGATCAGCCTGGAGCCGGGCGCGATCATCGACAACCTGGAGATCGGGGAAGAGATCGGGCTGATCGACTCAAAGCGGCCCAACCCCAACCTGGTCACCTTCCGGCAAGGCCAGCTCAAAGCGCTGTCAGCAGGGGTTGGCGCAACCTACAGCAGCATCGCCCGGGACTACAACGGCAACTTCTCCGCCCAGCGCCAGGAGCTGATCGAGCAGTTTGTGCACTACGCCGCATTGACGGATGAGTTCGTGGGCAACTTCATCGAGCCATCTTGGCAATCCTTCGTTCGTACTGCCCACCTTTCGGGCGTGGTCCCAATGCCTGACGACGTGGTGCCTGGCACAGCAGATGACGCGCTCTACGTGGGGCAACAGCTGCCGTGGATTGATCCGCTGAAGGAAGCCAACGCCTGGGTGAAACTGGTCCGTGCCGGCTTCGCCTCAGAAGTGGAAGTGATGCGCAAGCGGGGCGTGAACCCGGCCGACGTGATCAACCAGATCGAGAACCACCGCAAAGACTGCGAAAGCAAAGGGCTGGTGTTCGACTCGAACGCGGCTTGGAAAGGGGCTATGGCAGAGTATGCGGATGAGGGCGGCGATCCGCCCTCGTCAGAGTGAAACGGTCAGCTTCCGGCCAGTGCGGCCTCAACGGCCTCGGTTGTCCAGGTGGAGGAACCAAGCGTCGGCATCCCTTCTTTGCGCAGTTCGAAGGCGATTTGGTCTGGGCTGCGACCGTCGGCGCTCAGATTTCGAATTAGCTTGCGGATGCTCTCTTCTTGAGAGGCGGTGGCCTTCCGTGGTGGCGGTGTTGGTTTTGGTGCTGGGCGCTGCGCCGCTGGGGCTGGCGGTTTGGGTGGCGCCGATTGAAGCTCAACCAGTTTCTGCAATGATTCAGCGCTGCTTCTGGTGCTGCTCTCAGTATCCAGAAACACGGCGATTATCTCAGCTACCGCGATCGACAGAATCGCGAATGCAACGCCGCCTACTACCAAGCCAATACCTACGGCGAAACCGTCGCTCTTAACGAGAGAAATGACGCCAGATAGCGCGAGAATGCCGCCCACAAGGTAGCCAAAAGCTTTGTACCAGGCAGCAATAGTTCTTAGTGCGGGATAACGTGTACCGTTCGATTTTGCCACTTCTTGTTCCTCTGTGGTTCCTTCCTGAGTTCGTGACAAAGTATCCAATAACCTAAGCGCTGTGTGCAAAACTATGTAAAAGCATGCAGTTGGATCAAGTGCTTCAGCCTCAGCGTCATGGCGGAAAAGTCAGAAAGCTCCCGACATTAAGGAGCCGGTCAGTTGATAACTGGAGGTTGCACATCAGTTGGTGCGATTAGGCTGAAGTGGGACGCCAGGGTTCTAGAGAAGCCTATAAGCCTGGCGGGCCCGAACTGAAAAACTTGGGCGCTTAGCCCCAGATGATCTCAAAGTAATTCAAATCATGGATCAGCACCTTGTACCCCTTTGCCTCGAGCTGCTGTCGAACTTTGGCGAAAATTTCTTGATGCTGCGGGCGTTCTGAGTTCGCGCCAGGCACTTCCTCTATCCCCATATAGACGGAGTCTAGCCCCACCTTAGAGGCTTCAATAATCCTCTCGACCACCGCCTTCCACATGATTGCTTTCATGTTTTCAATTGCTGCACTTGCGGTCGCATTGAGCGACTCAGCATCCGGAAGGTCTTCATCTGGAGAGAGTTCGGCCGCAAATGATGCATCCAATCGCGCGACAATCTCCGCATTCATAGAGCGGTTATTTGCCTTGGATGCTTGCTCGATTTTCTCTTTGAGCGCCTGCGGCAGCCTCAACTTGTACTGGGGGTCGGTCTGTTTCATGGCGGAATGATGGACCATTTAGGTGTTGACGACAATGGACCTAAAAGGTACGGTACCAATTAGGTCCAATTTGTTGAGGAGAGAGCTGTGAAAAAAGACCAAAATCAAGTGAAGGTGCGATTCCAGCCTGAGTGCAAGAAGTGGATTGAGCGGCAGTCCAGGGATCAGGAGCGCAGTCAGACCTGGATCATTAACGACCTTGTTCGCAAGGCAATTCAGAACGAGGGGCAAGTGTCATGACCAACGTAACTGACATCAGGACAGGGCTACCGGTAGTGGCCGGCGTTGAGATCGCTGTGGATGAGCATGGCAGGTTTAATCTGAATGCGATTCATCGGGCCAGCGGCCTTGGAAAACACAAATCCCCTAATAAGTGGCTGGAGAATGCGGCTGCAAGGGATCTCGTTGTAGAACTCGAAACTCAAACCCCGAATTCGGGGTTAGCTCAGAAATCAGTCAATGTGGTTAAGGGCGGCAAGGCACCGGGAACTTTCGCTCACGAACTGCTGGCCATCTCGTACGCTGGGTGGATTAGTGCTGCATTCCAGCTGAAGGTGAATCAGGTGTTCATGGACTACCGCACCGGCAACCTAAAGGCGGTGGAGCCCAGCAGAAAAGACCTCGCATTAATGGTCATTCAGGCAGAGGAAGAGCGGGAGCGCCTGACAGCCGAGCTGGACGAGGCGACGCGGACAAAAGCCTGGATCGGCAGCAAGCGTGAGGCGACAGCCATGGCGAAAGCTTCTGCTGAGTTGCGCAGGGCCAATCAGCTGCAGCAGCAACTCGGCGTGGCGACGGACTGGAAGACTGTGAAGGCAATTCCGTGGCTGGAGGATCAGTTCCTGATATCCCGATCTATGTACCAGCAGGTTGGAAAGAAGCTCAGGGCGATATCGGACGAGCTGGGGCTGGAGGTTGAGGCTGTAGAGGATTCGTCGTACGGGACCATCAAGGCTTACCACATCAGCGCTATCAACGAGTTGGGGCGCAGACTTATGCAGGATCGGGAGCTGTTGGGAAAGTATCGGAAAGGGGAGGCTGCGTGATTTTGATGAGAGGTGCAGACCCCGATCACGGGCCAAAAAAGTCGGTAGAATTGAAAATCGTGACCAAGGCTGCTGGCCAAGGCCACGATTAACCCAACCGCCTGTTGGCGCAGGCACATCGGAGTACGCGTATGTCAACGCATGTTGAGGATAGCACAATTGAGGTGATTCCGGTTTTCGCCGGAAGCATCAACAACGAAAAGCAGCAGATGGTGGACGCCCGGGCATTGCACCGATTTCTTGAGGTGGACGCCCGCTTCAACGACTGGATCTCTCGCCGGATTGCCGAATACGGGTTTTCGGCAGGCGAGGACTTTTACTCTGAGTTGAGTAAAAGCACTGGCGGCCGCCGGCGCCGCGAATTTTGCGTCACACTGGATATGGCGAAGGAACTTTCGATGGTTGAGCGGAACGATAGAGGTCGGCAAGCCCGCCGCTATTTCATCGAGTGCGAGAAGCGGCTGCGCCAAGTTGCACCTGAGGATGCTGCATCTATCGGCGAAGAGACCATAGGGGTAGCTGGGCTTCAGAAGTTAAAAGCTCTTGTTCGAGGCAAGGTTGCCAATTTGCCGGCAGCAGCCCGGCGCAGCGCCACAGCGAAACTCTGGTCACAAACCCATTCCGCCTTCGGCGTTCGGTCCGCTGCCGATATCCCGGCTGATCAACTGGACAGCGCCCGGAACTTCGTTGCGGCTTACGCCATCGAGGGCGAGTTCATTGAGGCCGGAAAGCCAGCGCCAGGGATTACCCTTGCGCCTGCGGATGAGATGAAGCTACATGTGCTGCTGGCACACTACCGCGAAGCCATCCGCGATCTCAATAACCTCTACATCGCTTATCAAGCCCTGGAGTCAAAGCCGCTGCTGAGGGTGTGGGACCACCTACACGAAGGCAAGCCATCCTATCTGGGGCTGGTAAACAGCCTGGGTTCGGCGCTTGAAGCCAGCTACCTCCACCAGATTGGCGAGGTGGGCCGGCGCCATCTGCACAGCTGATCCCGTGAAGCCCCGCTTTGCGGGGCTGTGCCTGACTGGGTTTACCGAGAGCGTGGTGACTGCATGTTTCCTGAAACCGTCAAGGGCCTGCTGAATCAGCTGGCCCTGCTATTTGTTGTTGCGGTCAGTCTGGGGCTGGCTGCTGCTGTAGTGGTTCTGCTTTTCCACCTGCTTGCCCCGGTGAGTTACCACTTCTTGAGCGCCTCCCAGATCGGCCTTGTACAGTCGGCGCTGCTGGGCGGGGCGGCTGTGGGCATTGCTCAGAAATACCTGAAGAAACACACCTGACCATACTTGCCGCAGCCAGCACCGTTACTGGCTTGCTGGCCTATTGGGTTGCACGAATCCGCGACATCCCCCGGGTAAAAATGTCGCGCCCCGCCTGAGAGGCTATCTGCATTCGAACACCAGGATGCAGATATGCCGACCCCATCGCCTTTCTCAATCAAAGCCAGTGCAGCCAAAGCTGAAAGTGCTGAGATCTTCATCTATGGAGACATCGGCGACAGCTGGGACGATGAAAGCGTCGCAGCGGCCAAGTTCGTCCGCGAACTGGCGGCACTGGATGCTGAAACCATCTCTCTGCGCATTAACTCTCCTGGTGGCTCCGTTACCGACGGCCTGGCCATCTTCAATGCCCTCAAGCGCCACCCGGCCACGGTAAACGTCGAGATCGACGGCATCGCGGCCAGCATCGCCAGCCTGATCGCCATGGCGGGCGACAACATCTCCATGGCCCGCAACGCTCTGTTCATGATCCACGCCCCCTGGGGCTTCTCCATCGGCAACGCCACTGAGATGCGCAAAACCGCTGATGTGATGGACAAGCACGCCCAGGCGATGGCCAACGCCTACGCCGAGGGCACCGGTAAGGACGCCAGCGAGTTCATGGACCTGATGAACGATGGCGAAGACCACTGGTACACAGCCGAGGAGGCCGAGGCCGCCGGCTACGTAAACCAGGTCACCGCTGAACTGCCCATTGCCGCAAGCATTGAGAATACGTTCGACCTGTCCCGATTCCCCCGATTTGCACCCAAGCCAGCGGCAGCCGCCGCACCGAAACCAGAGGAACCAGCTATGCCTGATCCCGTGAATCCGCCGGCGGCTGAACCGCAGGCAAAAAGCGAAGCGGAGCTGCGCGCTGAATTTGTGCAGCAAGAACAGACCCGCCGTGATGGCGTGAAAGCCAAGTTTGACCTGTTCAAGGGCCGTGAGGACCTGAACGACCTGATGGCCACCTGCCTGGGCGATATGAACTGCACCCCTGAGCAGGCGGGCGAGAAGATCCTCGCCAAGCTGGCTGCCGGCGCCGAGCCCGTGCAGGGCCGCGTGGTTGTGGTTGAAGATGAGCGCGACGTAAAGCGCGCCGCAGGTGTCGAAGCCCTGCTGGCCCGTGCCGGCGTGGAAGGCATCAAAGCCGATCAGAACAATCCGTATCGCGGCTACAAGCTGCTCGATATGGCCCGGGACAGCCTGGAGGCCGCGGGCACCAACACTCGTGGCATGGACCAGATGAAGCTGGTTGGCAGTGCCTTCACCCAATCCACCAGTGATTTCCCGGTGCTGCTGGAAGAGGCGATGCACCGCACCCTGGAATCCGCCTACGACACCGCGTCGGACACCTGGTCCCGTTTCTGTGCCACCGGCTCCGTGAGCGACTTCCGGGCGCACAACCGGTACCGCCTGGGCAGCCTTGGCAATCTGGACCCCGTGAACGAGAACGGCGAGTTCAAGAATAAGCCGATCCCGGACGGCGAGAAAGCCAGCGTTCAGGCCGATACCGTGGGCAACATCATCAACCTGACTCGCCAGGCCATCATCAACGACGACCTGGGGGCCTTCATTGGCCTGTCCCGCATGCTGGGCCGCGCTGCCGCTCGTACCGTTGAGGCGACTGTTTACGCCCTGCTGAACGAGAACAACGGCCTTGGCCCGACCATGGACGATGGCAAGCCCCTGTTCCATGCCGACCACGGCAACATCGGAACTGCCGGCGCTCTGTCAGTAGAGACCATCGAGAATCTGCGGATTCTGATGGCCAGCCAGAAGGACATCAGCGACGAAGACTTCCTGGACATTCGCCCCTCCGGCCTGCTGGTCCCCATGGGCCTGGGTGGTGACGCCCGGGTGATCAATGAGGCCCAGTACGACCCGGACACCTCCGGCAAGCTGCAGAAGCCCAACAAGGTGCGCGGCCTGTTCAGCGACATCATCGACACGCCGCGCCTGACCGGTACCCGGTTCTACGGCTTTGCCTCCGCAGCCGAAGCGCCGGTGATTGAAGTCTCCTTCCTGGACGGCAACCAAACCCCGTACCTCGAAATGCAGGAAGGCTTCAGCGTGGACGGCACTCGCTACAAGGTGCGCCTGGACTTCGGCGCTACTGCCGTGGACTACCGTGGCGCCGTAACCAACGCCGGCCAGTAAGGCCGGCATCACCCAGCCTGAGAGCTGAGAGGAAAGAATCATGGCTAGAAATTACGTGAAGCCGGGCAACGTTCTCACCCTGACCGCTCCATCTGGTGGCGTGGTGTCTGGCGGCGGCTATGTGGTGGGCGACCTGTTCGTGATCGCGGTGCACAACGCTGCCGAGGGTGAGCCTTTCGAAGGTAATGCGGTTGGCGCCTGGGATCTGCCCAAGGCCAGCTCTGATCCGTGGGGCGAAGGCGTGAAGGTTTACTGGGATGGCACCCAGGCCACCACTGTCGCCACGGACAACCACCTGATCGGTCATTCGGCTGCCGTGGCTGACGCAGACGCCCCAACGGGCCTCGTGCGCCTGCAGCCGTAAGACGCCAGCGGTAAAGGAGCCCAGCATGCTGAAGATTAAAGAGGGAGTCGTCGTTCAGGGCCTTGGAACGGAAACGCTGCTGGCGGCTGTTGTCGCGCAATCCGTCTACGCCAAACACGGTAAGGACTGCGTGATCACCTCCGCACTGGATGGCCAGCACAGCGCGACCAGCCTGCACTACAGCGGCAACGCCCTGGACCTGCGGACGCGTCACCTGGACGCCGGCCAGGCCGAGGCCATTACCGATGATCTCCAGGAAGCGCTGGGCGATGACTACGACGTGGTGCTGGAAGGTAACCACATCCACGTCGAGTACCAGCCCAAGCGATGAGTGACGCGATGAGCGATCGACGCAGTTGGCACATTGATCGAAGCATCCCTCTGGCTGTCATCGCCATGGGTGTGGTGATGGTGATCCAGGTATCCCGGGACCAGTCCAAGCAGGACGAACGGATCAGCCTGGTGGAGAACTCCATCCAGATGCTGCAGCAGTCCCGGATCTCCGATCAGCAGCGAAGCGAGAAGAAGTTCGACGAGCTCAAGACAGACCTGCGGCTCATCAACGGAAAGCTGGACCGGTTGATAGAAGGGGATGGCAGTGGACGTTGATCTGGCCCGGGAAACGGCGGAAGTCTCCATCGACCTGTTTGGCGAAGACATTGCGATCGCGGGCCAGCCGGCTCGCGGCATTGTTTCAACTGAGCTGGTGGAGCTCAGCAGCTACGACGCGGTTGTCGAAAGCCGTGTGACGGTAGCTGTGCTGGTGGATGAGGTGCCCCCGATTGCAAAGGGGGTCCCGATCATCGCCCGGGGCAAGACCTACCAAGTCGATCAGCTGATGGCCGCCCAGGATGACCCGGATGTTCTGGTCAAGGTGGTGTTGCGATGAGCATCCATACCAACACCAAAGACCTGAAGCGGGCGCAGGGCGTTGTTCGTGGAGCTATCCGGGCGGTTGAGAAAGCGCAGTTTCGGGCCGTCAACCGTGTCACCTCCAAAACCCGAACGTTGGCCAGCAAGAAGATTCGAGAAGAAGTACGTCTCAAAGCCGCCTACATCAACCAGAACCTGAAGGTAACCAAGAAGGCGAGTATCAATGATCCAGAAGCTGTAATCACTGGCCGCAAACGTCCAACACGCCTTGCCCGCTATGGCGCCAAGCAACTGGCCCGCGCGGCGAAGTCGAAGAACGCTTCTGGTGATTCTGTTCGCGGTATCGCGCCTGGCCGAAAACAGGCCGGCGTTTCAGTCTCAGTCAGCCGACGTGGTGGCCGGAAGAAAATGCGCAAAGCATTCCTGATCCCTCTGAAAAGCGCTGGCGTTATGGGCGTGTTTACCCGGAACGGGTCTGGCCGAGGCGATATCAGGCATCGGTATGGTCCGTCCGTGGATCAGGTGTTCCGTGGTGTACGCAAGGGCCTGAAGCCGGAGATCCGGCGAAACCTGGCAGCAGAGTACAGCCGGCAGTTCGCCCATGCAGCCAGAAAGGAGATCAAGTAATGCCTGCTCGAGGAACGGAGTTGGTGGATCGAATCATCCAGGAACTGGAGCGCATCAGCCCAGCCAACGGTTTCCACACAGACGCAGGTAGCCGCGTCACTAGAGGTCGCCCTGAATCCCTCGAGTTGCAACAGGCGGGATTGCCACTGATCTCTGTGAGCACGTCGGCCAGCGACCCCGTTACAGCCAAGCCCCGTGCCGTGATCAAGGCTCGCGAAGTTCTGGTCACCGGTCTGGTTGATGCCAACGAACGGGACTACGAGCCCGACCTGGATGAGCTGGACGAGGACATCACCATGGCGTTGCTGGCATTGATGGGTATGTATGCCCTGCCCAGTACAACGGAGATCACGATTACTGGCGGTGACTACATCCATCCGGAGGGTGGCTCAAACACCGCTGGCATCACCCACACCATCACCATCAGCTACGCGCTGAAGAAGAACGAGGGCTAAACCATGGCATTGCAATCAACCACGCGCGGTTACAAAGGCCGCGGACGATTCATTCTCAAGCCCATCGGCGGTGGTCGGCCGTTCGAGCTGGGGAACGTTACAGGCTTCACTGAATCCATAGAGGTGGATCGTCAGTCCCGACAGGATTACACCACCGCTGCTGGCGGTGAGCTGGATGTTGATGAGAACGTATCGAGTTTTACGTTCGAGGCTACCTGTAACGACATCACACCGAAGAACATCGCAGCTGGCTTCCTGGCCAACCTCGAAAAGATCGGCGCCCAGTCGGTTGCTGATGAGGTGGTCGAGTCCTGGCCTGGCACTCGCGTGGGCTTCCGGTATCTACCCGATCCGGATCAAGCGGTAACCATTGCCGTTGCCGACGACACCACCTGGACGGCCACAACTGAAGTTGCGGCAGGTGCTGTGCTGGTTGACACCACTGAGGCCTACCTGGCGACCACTGGCGGTGAAACGGGCGCAACCGAGCCCACATGGCCCGGCGGAAACGGCACAGTTACCGATGGCGCCGTTGTTTGGCAACACATCGGCGCAGCCACTCTCGTTGCTGGTGATGACTACGATCGCACCCCGCACGGCATCCGCGTTAAAGACGTCCCGGTGAATATCGCCTACCCAGACGATGAAACCATGGTGCCGCTCAAGGCCACCTACGAGCGTAACCCGCAGTATCTGATCCAGGCGCTGGCCGCATCCCAGCAGTTGTTCGAGCTGCGCTGGGAAGGCCTCAACTCGGTGGACAGCGGCAACCCTCTCCATGCGACTTACTTCCGCGTGAAGCTGTCTCCCACCTCTGGCTTCCAACGCCATGGCGGTGACGACTTCGCCGAGCTGACGCTGTCAGGTACCGTGCTTGCGGATGAAAATCGCACCGGCGCTGGCCTGAGTAAGTTCGTCGAAATGGCGATGATCTGATCAGGGTTTGGGGTAGGGGGTAACCGGTGGCCGGTAATGATGAACGCGTCAATCTGCTGATCTCGGCGCTTGTCGATGGGCTGGAGAATGTAGCAGCCCTGTCTGGCGAGCTTCGGGATCTGGAGAAGGCTGGGCAGGATCAAGTGCCCGACAACACGCAGGACCTGCGTGAAGGCGCTGATGAGACCCGCGGCACGATGGAGGGGCTGCGGGCCAACATCGGTAAGGTTGTCGCCGCCGGCGCGGCCCTTGGAGGGATCGCGGCAACGCTCAAGTCTGTTAGTGGTGAAGCCGCAGAGTACGAAACCCGCATGCGGAAGCTGGAAGGCGTCGTCCGGGCAACCGGAGGCGCTGCAGGGTTTACCGCGCAGGAAATTCGCACCATGTCCCAGGAGCTGGCCCTGGGGACCCTCGGCAGCGTTGAAGAGTTCGAGAACGCCGCTGCTGCACTCCTGACGTTCAAGAGCATCTCTGGTGATGCGTTTGGCCAGGCTCTGGAGCTTTCCAAAGATCTGGCAGAGGTCATGGGTGGTGATGCGCAGTCCGCCGCTCGGCAGCTCGGCCGCGCCCTGGAAGATCCCGATCAGGGGTTGTCCATGCTCCGGCGATCCGGTGTTTCATTCACGGAAAGCCAGCGCGAAGTCATTAAGTCGCTGGTTGATACCGGCCGGGTTGCAGAGGCTCAGAAGTTAATCCTGGAGCAGGTTGCCAACCAGGTTGGCGGTGTTGCCAGAGCGATGGCCGACGGCACGCTGGCTGGCTCATTGGACACCCTGGGCCAGCGTTTCGAAGAATTGAAGGTCGCTTCCGGTGAAGCGATCAACCCTGCACTGACGTCCCTGGTGGACGACCTGGCCGGCGTCCTTGAGCTTATGGCCGGTAACCTCGATGAGATTGCCGCCACTGCCAAGGTGGTTGGCTCTGTGGCGTTGACCGCTTTTGCAGTGCGAATGGCAGGGGCTGTGGCGACGGCCAACGTCAGCTTGTTGACGATGTCCGCCACGCTAAAAGCCATGCCGGCGCAGATAAACAGTGTCACCGAGCGCATGTCGAAGCTGCAGAAAGCGGTGTCCTTGGTGGGTGCGGCTTTTGTTGGATGGGAGATTGGCTCCTACCTGAAAGACGAGTTTGTCGAAGTCGAGCAGGCTGGCATTGCCTTGTCCGCGGGGCTGACCAAGCTGGCGGAGCGGGCACGGTTTGCGTTTGAGGTGCTATCCACACCGGTCGACTCGAACACGCTCGAGAACATCTCAGCAGCTTACGATCGGATGCAGGTCAAGCTGACAGAGATTGATCAGATCTATGGCGAGATGTTCGCCAATGCAGGGAAGGTAACTGGCGCCCAGGCGGAGCTTGGGAATGAGCTTGATCGTACCGGCGAGAAGGTCGGCGAACTGTCCAATGACTTCATGGAGCTTGATGACGCGCTTCAGGAGGTGATTCAGGAGCGGGCCCGGAAGGCTGTACAAGATCTGAATGACGATCTCGGAAAGCTGGGAGTTGATCCGGAGCGATTCCGGAGTGGCCTGAGCACTATTGAGGCCGAGACAATTCAGGCATTCCAGCGAATTGCGAGCAACCCGAGCGCCACCGGTGAGCAGTTGGCAGCGTCATTCACCGCGTCGCTCGGGCGTCTCAGCAGCGATGCGATTCCAGTCTTGGGTGTGAGCCTCAAGAAAGCGTTGGACAGCGGGAAGATCTCCGCCAAGGAGTTTGAGGGCGCCCTGGAAGGGGTGACCGGGAGGCTGTCGGCTGAGGCGGAGAAAGCTGCCAAAGCGTTCTCTGGTGGTGAGATAACGGCCAGCGAATATCGCGAGGAACTCGGCGAAATCGAGCGCGCCGCGCAAGAGCTGGGAGTAACGCTGCCCGCAGTCTTTCGTGCCGCCACTGACAGCGCGGACGATGCTGGCGACAAGGCCCGGGAGCTCGGCGGGAAACTGAAAGAGACCGGCGATGTTGCCTCGGAAACTGCCACCAAGGTTGAGGGAGCATTCGACAGCTTTGGTGCAGCTTTGACCAGGGCCAGAGAGTCCGTGACTTCTCTAAGTAAAGAAGCTCGGAATCTGCTGGAAGTCCGGATTGGCGGCGATGCGTTTGTGGAAGAAACGGAAGATGCCGCCGCCGCTCTACAGAAAGCCAACCAGGAGGTATACGAGCTGTCTCAGGCCGGCCAACGCCTGATGAGCAACTCCTTCGCGGACTGGTTCAACAACGTGGCCCTGCAGGCGGCCCGGGTTCGACAGGAGTTCTACGAGCAGCAAGTGCAACTAGAAAGCCTGACTGACCGCGTGAATGCCGGGGCTTACTCCATGGAGGAGCTGGCGCGCATAAGTGAAACAGCGGCGAACAAGTTCTCCTTGCTGGATGACCAGAATCTCAGCGCCCTGCAGGGCGCCATCGACGCCGCCAAGCGCAAGTTGGAAAGCCTCAGCGATTCAGCAGACAGCACCCTAAATAGCCTTCGCCAACGGCTGGCGGACATTCGCGGCGATACCGAAGAGGCCCAGCGTTTGCAGTTTGAGGCTGAGCGCAAGCGACTGCAGGAGCAGTTGGAAGAAGCGCGCCAGGCCGGCGCCGATGCCGCCGCAGCCGACTACCAGGAAGCCCTGGACACCCTGGAGAAGATCAACGCCATCGAGCAGAAGAACCGGCGCGAGGAAGACAACGCCCGGGAGCGTGCGGCGGCTGATCGACAGCGTGAGCAGGAGCGAGCAGCCCGGGAGCGCCGGGAGGAGAAGCGTCAGATCAATCAGCCCGTCACTTCCGCAACGCGCCAAGTCGAGACCGTTCGCACGATAAATGTGAACCTGAACGGTGAGACCTTTCGTCTTCTTGAAGACGATGAGGACGCTTTTGTGCGGGCATTGGAGCAAGCGCGAGGGACGGTCCAATGATTACGCTATCCGATGGCACAGCCACCGTAGAAATTCCCTACGATTTGGCATGGACCGACCGCACTTGGTCGCCGGTTGCCCAATCCGTTACCCGCAGCGTGACCGGCGCGGCGATCATCATGGCGGCTTCCAGCCTGTATGGCCGGCCGATCACCCTGCAGGCGCCAGCCCGCGGCGGCTGGATGCTGGTCAGCAACGAAGCGCAGATCATTGCCTGGCACAACGAACCTGGCCTAAAGCTCGTTCTGGATTTTCATGGCGAGACCCACACGGTGCGATTCGCTCACCACAACGGCCTGGGCTACGAAAGCACCCCTGTCCGATACCAGGTCGATCCTGGTCCAGACCACCTGGTCATCCCCACTTTCCGATTCATCACCGTGGAGCCGTAGTCGATGCCCATACAAGAGCAAAACATCAAGATCCTCGCCAGCCAGCAGATGGACGATGTGCCAGAGGGTGGCGGTGCCGCCACGGGCCTGGAGATCGTCGACGGCGCGATGAACAACGTGTTCCCGGACGTCAGCGACCAGGACCGGGCCATGGGGCGGTTCCAGCTACGCAAGCTGTTCCTGGCGGTCCGTACCCTGAGCACCGACCGGTTCGGCAGTGCCCGCATGGTGGTGACCGCGCTGCCCGACGACCCAGCGGTGGGCTACACCCTGTTCTCCACCAACGACCCGTTTGATGTCCGCGACCAGGCGGCGAGCCGGGTAGAGGCCTATCTGTTCAAGGCCGGCATGTGGCCCGGTGCGCTGTATGAGAAGCACATCACCGGCATGCGTCAGATCCGGGTGATCCAGCGGGTGGGCAGTGAGCTGCCGCCGATCGGTAAAACCCTGTGCCTGGTCCAGCACGAAGACCAGCAAGGGGAGGTGGAGCAGTACGTCCGGGTGACCGATGTCTCAGTGTCGGAGCAGACCTTCACTCACAGCTACGGCCAGGAGTACGTGCGGTGGATCGTGACCCTGTCCCTGTCAGACGCTCTGCGCCATGACTTTGAGGGCCACGAGGTGAATCTGAAGGACGATTACGACTACAACGCCGGGGCTCGCCTGCGGGACACCACGGTCGCCGATGCAACCCGCTACCACAGCGCCCAACGCACAGCGGAACCAGCGGGTATCGGTGATCGGACCATCCGGGTGGAGTCGATCTTCTCCCAGCTGGTGCCCTCCGCCCAGGCCGAGACCCCCCTGGTTAACCAGCCCCTCAACCCGGAGCTGAGCGTGACGATCAACGCCGGTACCCGGTCGGTTGAGATTCCCCAACAGGCGCAGACCCTGGCACGGCAGGTCACCGCGGCCAATCGCCGGCTGAACTGGATCGAGACCCTGCCCGTAGCGCCGGCCCCGGGTTCCCTGTCCCTGAGCTACATGGCCCAGGGCAACTGGTACACCCTCACCGACGATGGTACGGGCATCCTCGCGGGCAGCGATCCGGCGTTCGGCACCGGCACCCTGGACTATGTGACCAAGGCCCTGTCCGTCACCCTGGGGGCACTGCCCGATGCGGGCTCGATGATCCTCATTATCTGGGGTACAGAGGTGCTGTATCAGCGCCTGTCGGGTCCCGATGCGATCAATGCATCTCGTCCGGAAATTCGTGGCACGCTCAACAACCTCCCAGTGGATGTGGGCTCGGTGTCCTTTGAGTGGCCGTCTGGTGGCGCCACGAAGACGGCCACTGCCGATGCGTCAGGTGACATCAGTGGTGACGCGACTGGTTCGGTTGACGGAACCACCGGCGAATACAGTCTGCAAGTGGCGAATCTCCCAGATCGTGGCGCTCAGTTGTTGGTGACCTCGTCGAAGCTGGAGCCTCAAACGTCCGGCGATGTCGTGCGTGGCCAGGACACTCTACCCGTCGGGCTCACTCTGGTGCTGTCGCAGACGCCGGATCTGGAGACCCTGCGTCTGAGACTCCCGCTCGGGTCCTCATCAGTGATCGCCAGAGCTAGAGGGGGTGAGATTTGGACAGACACGTCAAGGCGAGTGCTGGAGCAAAAGATAGGGGTGATTTCCGGTAACACGATCACACTGGACGCCTTGAGTGTAAGGGCTCGATATCAGTACATCGGTATGGTCGCCCAGGGAGGGGAGGTCGTCTGGGTCGACGATAAGAATCAGGAATACGACGCTTCCCTGAATTCCTCGGGGGCCGTTGTTGCAGAGTACACCGTTGCCGGTGCCCAAACGACGCCGGTATCGGTGACCGAGACTCTGGAGATCGACACCCTAATCGTCCCGCTGGCACCAACCTCTGCTGATGATGCGGTTCCGGAGTCGATTGAGTTTACGCTGGGTGGCCAAGTCTATCAGGATCGAGCGGGTCGAGCGGTCACAGATATCGATCCGGCGACGGGCGCCGCCCTGGATGCTGGCACTCTTGATTACGGCCTCAGTGAAGCGACCCTGAGTTACTGGATTGACGGTCAGGCCGCTGCGTTGAGCGTGACCAGTATGCTGACGGCGTATAGCTCATGGACGACGACGGCTGGCTTCTTCCGCACAGCGTCCGCCCCGCTCAAACCCGAAGCCCTGCAGATCACAGGTACCGCCGTCGACGGTGAGCAGTTGATCGCCACCGCCAACCCGGATGGCGACTTTGTGGCCGAGTACATCCAGGGCACCGCTGACTACACCATCGGTGTCGCCCAGGTGACCTTCGGCAAACTCGTGCCCGACAGCAGCCTGACGCCGGAACAGAAAGCCGAGCCCTGGTATGACCCGGCCAATGTGGATGGCGACGGCAACATCTACCAACCGCGCCCCATGCTGCCCAGCACCCTGCGCTACAACGCGGTGGCCTACCGCTACATCCCACTGGATGCGGACATCGTGGGTATCGATGCCGTCCGTCTGCCGTCCGATGGCCGGGTACCCACCTACCGGTCGGGCGACCTGGTGATGATCATGCACCCTCAGGATGAAGCACCGCAGACCGTGGCCACTGGCGATGTGGTGGCCACCCGGCCACGCGTAGCCTGGGTGCGGGTACTGGATGCCAACGGCGACGCGGTGGTGGACGGCTACAGCCTGGACCGTGCCACCGGAAACCTGACCTTCAATGACGTTGCCGGTGTCGCCATGCCGATCACCGTGCGTCACACGGTGGCCGACCTGCGGCTGCTGACGGACGCGCAGATCAACGGCTACCTGGAACTGTCCCGCCCCCTGAGCCACCCCTTCCCGGCCTCAGAAACCATCGTCGCCAGTTGCCTGTTGTTCGGCGACCGACGCGCACGGGTGAGTGCAACCTGGGATCAGGAGACCTGGAACGAAACCTGGTCCGACAGCCCTCAGGGCAAAGAGGCCACCGCCACCCTCAACCTGATCGATCACCCCATCACCGTGACCAACGAAGGCTGCGACACCGACCGCTGGGTGCTGCGTTGCACCAACGCTGCCGCTGACCAGTGGGAGCTGATCAGCGAAAAACGGGGCTTGGTGTGGTCCGGCAGCTACGCCCCCGGAGGCGACGACGTGGCCCCCATCAACCCCCGTACCCGGGGTACCGACGGCCAGGGTGGGGTGCCCTACATGCTGATCCCGGGCCAGGCCAATGGCGGTGGCTGGGAGACCGGCAACGTGGTGCGCATCAACACCGTGGGCGCCATCGCCGATTTCTGGGTGGCTCGTTCGATTCAGCAGAGCGACGTACCGGTGGGCGACGGCGAAGACGGCACCGAGCTGTACGCCCAGGGCAACATCAACCGGCCGTAAGATAGAGGCGATCGCAATGGATCTTTCACCAGAACACCTGGCCGCCCGCCTCGAGGCCGCCCGGGTACCCGCGCTTGCAGCCAGCCTGGCGCTGCTGCAACAGACCGACCCGCAGTCCGCCGACCGCGCCCGCATTGAGCTTTATGGCACCGCCCGGCCCGCCGCGGGTGATCCACCCGGCGGCACACCCATCGTGGTGATGACGCTCACCGCATCCGCAGGCTCGGTCGATGAGGCCGCCATCGAGCTGCAACTGGCAACGCCCATCGCCGGCCAGATCACCGGTGCCGATCCCACCACCGGCACCATCCCGCTGTGGGCCCGCATCAAGACCCCTGGTGGCGGCTGGTGGTCCGACGCCAGCGTGACCGTGGAAGGCGAGGGCGGAGAAATCCAGATGCCACAGACCGGCACCGAAGGTGGCCAGCCCGTGGCGCGACTGTTTAACGGGGCAACCGCGCGGCTGTCGTCGGCGGTATTTGGAGGATAATCGATGCCACTGGCTGGAAATGTCACGACAGTAGCGGGGATAACCGCGGATTATGTCCGTATTTTTCTATGGCCTGATCAATTCGCTGTGGGCGCTGTTAGGCCAGCAGTCAATGGAGACTGGTCGTTTGAGGTGCCAATTGCTGGCGATTACGGTGTTACATACATCGCCGCAGGCTGCAGGCCGATGACGGAGGGACCATACAATGTGCCTGCCGGTGCCGTCGATGGTTTGGTTTTACTCTATACGATGGACTCGATTGACGGCGGTGTTGTTGTTGATCAGGTCGGGAATTTTCAGGGCGCCATTGACGGTGATCCTCAGATTGTTGGGGGCCCGGTGGGCACGTCACTCAGACTCGACGGCGCGGGAGATCGAGTCGTAGTCGGTGATGTTGGCATTACGGATGCCGTGACATTGAGCGCCAAGGTATCGATCAACACCTTGCCGAGTAATGATCGAGTGGTTCTGTTTGGACTGCAGGACGAAGTCGGTAGCCGTTACAACCTCACCGTGTCACTAGAGACGGATGGATCGCTTAGGCTCTGGTGCACGGAATCGGATGGCAATCAGAGCACCTTCAATATCGGGGAGGCGTTCCAACAGGGGGACTACTTTACGTTGATTATCGACCACCAGAACGGGCGTTTCCGTATGTTCATTGACGACATTACCGTCGTCGATCACGCCGGTCCGCCCGGAGGGATCGGCGGTGAAGCTCTGGATCTGGTGATTGGAGCAGATATTACGGCCATTCGTTACGCCAGCATGGACATCTGTCAGTTCCGAGTATTCAGCCGTGTGCTGGCAGACATTGAGCGGCAATGGCTAAAGCTGGAAGGTGAGGGGTAGGTTCTAGTGAGCTACACCCCACCCCCCCTAACCAACCCGGTCACCTTAAGCCCCGACTACACCCCACCAGACCTAACCCTCCCCGTCGTCCTGGGCACCCCCCAAACCCCAGGCGGCCACCTGCAGGCCAACCTGCCGACCCCGTCACCAGCCATCACCCTGGCCGCCTCCGGCCAGCAGACCCTCGATGGCCAACTGGCAACCACCCTGGCCACGCCTCAGCCCACCTTGGTGCCTACTATCCAGGGCGAAGTGGGGTGGGTCGGGTCTCTGGTAGCCAGCCTCCCGGCACCATCAGTACCGGCACCCGATCTGACGGCAAGCCTGGCTCAAGACTTGGACCTGCCAGACACCGACGGTGCCCGCACCCGCGCACCGCATCACACCAACATGCCCCGGCTCTCCCTGGCGCAACGGCTCCAGCAACAGCAGGCCAACGCCATCCGGGTACCAAGCCGCTGGCTGCACCAGCAGGCCCTGGCCCGGGCAGGTCGGCTCACGGGCCGATACGCGGAGACACGCCACCTGCGCCGGCCACTCACCGCGCCACACCAGCACGGCCTGGCCCTCAACGCAGTGGCCTGCTGGAGCCACACCGACGCCCTGCGGAGCCGGGAGCGGGTGGCTGCCAGGCACCAGCAGGCGGTACCGGCCAATGGCCATGCCCGGTCGGGCTGGGCAGACACGATCAAAGTCCGGCGTGGCTGGCGACTGGCGGAACAGCAGGGCCAGTTCCTCCGGCGGGCGCTGGGCATTGATACCCGCACCGCCTGGCCCACCGGTGCCCGCATCCGCCTGCGTTGGCAGCAAGCTGACGACCCCGCGCCCGGCTACTGGTGGCCGGTCTACCAGCCGCCCGGGCTGCGGGTGGTTATCCCGTGCACCGGTGACTACACCCCACGCCCACTGCGCTGCCCGGTCATTCTGGGCGCGGACTACCCGCCCCAGCCGCCGTGTCCGGTGGAGCCGGGCGACGACACCCTCATCATCCCCGTCAGGGAGGAATACTACGTGCTCAACACCGTCACACTCGCGCTGCTGGACGGCACGCCCCTGCCGGCGGCGGAGTTCAGTGCGTCCATCGACGTCGACAGCTGGACCTGGTCCTGGTCGGCCCGCCTCCCGGGCAACGTGCTGCCCCTCATCGCCCCTGGCAACACCAACCGCACCGAGATCCTGGCGACCCTCAACGGCGAACCCCTGCGCCTCACCGTGGCCACCATCCAGCGTGACCGCCGCTTTGGCGAGGCCTGGTTACGGGTCAGTGGGCGAGGCCGGGCCGACGTACTGGCGGAGCCCGTGGCACCGGTGATGGCCTTCAACAACCCCAGCGAACGCACCGCCCAGCAATGCCTGAACGACGCCCTGACCACCAACGGCGTGCCCCTGGGCTGGACCCTGGACTGGCAGATCGAAGACTGGCTGGTCCCGGCCGGCCTGTGGTCCCACAGCGGCACCTGGATCAGCGCCGCCACCCGCATCGCCGAAGCCGGCGGCGCCTACGTGCAGGCCCACGACACCAACCAGGTGCTGCGCATCCTGCCCCGGTACCCGACACTGCCGTGGCACTGGGCCACCACAACCCCGGACATCCAACTGCCGGAAGACGTGGTGGAAGTGGAAGGCATCGAATGGCTGGAACGGCCAGACTACAACGCCGTGTGGATTCACGGTGCGGACCAGGGCAGGGCGGACCAGATCGTCCGGGCCGGCAGCGGTGGCAACCACCCCGCACCCACCGTGGTGGACACCCTGGCCACCGACCCGGCCATGACACGGCAGCGCGGCGCGGCCGTCCTCGGTGACACCGGCAAACAGGCCCGCATCAGCCTACGGCTACCGGTACTGCCAGAGACCGGGCTGATCCGCCCGGGCCAGTTCATCGAGTACCACGAGCAGGGCCAGACCCACCGTGGCCTGGTGCGCTCCCTCAGCGTGCGCCATGCCTTCCCGGAACTGTGGCAAACCATCGGAGTAGAAACCCATGAGTAACCTGTACCGACGCTTCGCCAGCATCCTCCCCAACGAACCCCGGGACAAAGGCCGGGTGATCGCGGTACACAGTGACGGCGTGACGGTGGAACTGGTCACCGGTGACCACCGGCGGGTAAGGGGTACCGCTGCAATCGACGACCACGTCTTCATTCGCGGCGACCGAATCGAAGGCCCAGCGCCGGCCTTGAATGGATTAACCCAGGAGATCTGAAATGGAGCACCCCAACGGCTGCGGCCCAGCCTGGATGAGCCGGCTCTGGCTCACCCGCAAACTGCAGCACCTGCTGTTCAACTGGTTCTTTGAGGCGAGCTGCAACAAGCACGACCAGGGCTACCAACAGGGCGGCGACGAGATCCGCCGGTTCGAGTGCGATTGGAAGTTCTTCCAGGCCATGCGGCGAGACACGCTACGGCAGCGCGGCATTCTGCGGCTGGTGTGCTGGGTAATGGCGGTAACGTTCTTTGCCCTGGTCAGGGTAGGGGGATGGCGGCACTTCAACTACACCGACCGCTCAGACTAAGATTGGCCCAGACCTCTCCCTGGTAGTCACACCACTCTGCAGGTGTCGCGCTTGGCCAGACATCCCTGCTGTCAGCCGGTGAGCCGGTACGTCCTGTATTCGTAGCTCGGGGTGCATTCTACAGATGCGAGTTGTTCTCACTATGAGAGATTGCTGGCGATCTTTGTAGGATATATCGCACATGGAACTATTAGGATGTTCCGCCTGGTCTTCCGGTGCGCGAACTTGCCCGGCGGTCTTGGGGCAAATTTGGGGCAAACGCGCCCCCTGATAACCCCTCAAATACACCCGTTGAGAATCATTCACAAATAAAGAAAGCCCCAAACCCTGCGCCATAGAAGGCATTGAGCTGTATGGACATACAACGTCAGAACATCATCGGGGTGTGCTTGGGAAGGTCTTTCTGGGCTGCTGACATGGAGGTATCCGGACGCAATGTATGTTGTGGTGCCTGCTCCTGAACCGAGGCGATGGGATGCGACGGTCAAGGCTCCGCGGATTGTAAGAAAATTGCGGCCGGGATGAAACGAGCAGGGGGTTTCACCGTTTTACCCGTCAACCGTTCTCGACGGTTCGAACGCCCTGTCGCCAGCGGGCCGGGGACTGGCCGGTCCAGCGCTTGAAGGCGCGACAGAACGCCGCGGCTTCGGTGAAGCCGGTCTGCAGCGCGATGTCCTGCACGCTGAGATGCTCGTTGGCCAGCAGCTTCTGGGCGAAGTCCCGTCGCAGAGCTTCCTTGATCTGCCGCAGGGACGTGCCTTCTTCCCGTAGCCGTCGACGCAGGGTGCGTGGTGCCATCAGTAGCTGGTCGCTGAGGCTCTCCAGACTGGGCAGGTGCTCGAAATCGTAACGCTGAAGCAGGGCCTGGAGCCGGGTGTGGAGGCGATTGTCCCGGTGCGGCCGGTGCAGGATCACCGCCGGGCAATCGACCAGGAACGCCTGCAACTCGGCACTGGTGCGCACGATTGGCAGTTGCAGACAGCGCCGGTGCAGTACGAAGCCGCAGCGGGGCTGATCAAACCTCAGTTCGCCGGGATACATGCTGTGGTATTCCGCGGCGTGGGGTGGCGCCGGGTAGGCGAGCCGAGTGCCGGCGATGGGAATCTGCTGGCCCACCAGCCAGCTGGCGAAACGTTGCCACATCAGCAGGATGAACTCCTGCAGGAAGTGGTGGCGATCTTCGCCGCGATGGCGCAGGTGCAGCCGGTAGAACAGCTGCGAGCCGGTCCCGGGATCGTCCTGGCCGATGTCCAGGTCATCGCCGATGGCGGAATAGAACCGCGCCGACTGGTGCAGCATGCCGCCGAGGGTGCTGGCGCTCTGGGCCAGTTCTGCCATCAGCGAGAAGGCTCCCCGTTTGCAGCGGTTTGACGCCAGCCCCATGAACTCATCCCCGGTGGAGCGCCACACCGCCTTGATCAGATCGCTCAGCTGGCGCTCGGTGACCGGGTGGCCGGGTTGATCAAGCCAGTCTTCCGGAATATGGGCCTGCGTCAGCAGCTCAGCGGCCGAAACACCCTGTGCCAGGGCGCCACTGATACTGGCGCGAAGGTAGTGGTTGGCAATGTGAGCCCTGCTGGATTGGGGGCTGTATGGCAGTGATGTCATGGTTGGTGGTCCTGGTTCTGTGCCTGGCCAGATCCGGCGTTATCTGTCGCCAGTGTGGTCTGGCTGGCCGATTTGATCAATAAAAACGACCGCCGCTGTCATTCAAACCCTGTTCAACTCCCTCTTTAATGAGTCTATTGCGTTCCTGACGCCAGCTCTCTGGCTGGCGCTTCCGATGACAACAACAACAAATTGAGGCAAGCAATGAACCAGCCCACGTCCACTGAAGCCCTGATCCAGGGCGCCACCCGCAACACCATTGGCGATGCCCTGGAACGGATCGTCCAGACCTGTCCGGACCGGCCGGCGCTGGCATTCCAGTCCCGCAGCTGGAGCTATCTGGCCCTCAACCGGGCCGTTAACCGTGTCGCCAACCGGCTGCTGGCCGCCGGCCTGGTGAAAGGTGACCGCGTCGCGGCCTATGGCAAGAACTCAGACGCCTATCTGATCCTGTGGCTGGCTTGCACCCGGGCCGGGCTGATTCATGTGCCAGTGAACTTTTCGCTGACCCGGCGTGAGCTGACCTATGTACTGCAGCAGTCCGGTGCTGCCGCGGTGTTCTTCGATGGTGTGCTGGAAGCGCAGTTGGAGGCGGCCTGTGATCGCCAGTCGCTGCGCGTGCTGGGAAGCCTCCATGGCGACGCCGCCGATCTGGATGTGCTGGCGGTGGCCGGCGCCGGGGTTGATGACGAGGGTGATGACGAGGGTGATGACGAGGCGCCGGCAGTGGACCTGAGCGACACCGATGTGGTGCAGATCCTGTACACCTCCGGCACCACCTCCGACCCCAAGGGCGCGATGCATACCCATCGCTCGCTGATGGCGGAGTACACCAGTTGCCTTCACCACCTGGACATCGAGGCCGGGGATCGCAGCCTGGCGGCGCTGCCGCTATACCACTCGGCGCAGATGCACGTCTTTGCCATGCCCTCGCTATTGGTGGGAGCGTTCAGCCGTGTACTGGACACGCCAACGCCGGAGATCATCCTGCGCTTGCTCAAGGATGAGCGGCTGAACAGCTTCTTTGCCCCGCCCACGGTGTGGATCTCACTGCTGCGGCACGAGCAGTTTGTGGAGGCGGAGTTGCAGCATCTGCAGAAGCTGTACTATGGCGCCTCAATCATGCCGGAGCCGATTGTGCGGGAGCTGGCGGAACGGTTGCCGGCGTCCGGGCTGTACAACTGTTACGGCCAAAGCGAGATTGCGCCCCTGGCGACGGTATTGCGGCCGGAGGAACACCGCGAGCGTCCGGCGTCCTGTGGCCGTCCGGTAATCCATGTGATGACCCGTATCGTCAATCCGGCCACCGGAGAGGACTGCGGACCGGGCGAGCAGGGGGAACTGGTCCATCGCTCGCCGCAGCTGATGGTGGGGTACTGGGACAAGCCGGAAGAGACCGCGGAGGCCTTTGCCGGCGGCTGGTTCCATTCCGGCGACCTGGGTTACCGGGATGAACAGGGCTTTATCTGGATCGTTGACCGGATCAAGGACATCGTCAATACCGGCGGGGTGCTGGTGGCGAGCCGGGACGTGGAGGAAGTGCTCTACACCCATCCGGATGTCGATGAGGTGGCGGTGATCGGCGTGCCGGACGCCAAGTGGATTGAGGCCATTGCCGCCATTGTGGTGCTCCGGCCCGGTGTGGAATCGGACGCCGACGCCCTGATCGAGCATGCCCGCGGTCATCTGGCGCCGTTCAAGGTGCCCAAGTCGGTCCACTTTGTGACCGAACTGCCCAAGAACACCTCCGGCAAACTGCTCAAGCGCGCCCTTCGCGATCAGTATGCCGGGAGCCAGCAGCCATGACCGCCATTGAATACCATCGGGCCGAGGGTGTGGGGGTGCTGCGGCTGAACCGCCCGGATCGCCGGAATGCCCTGGATGTGGCCAGTTACCGGGCGCTGACGGCGTACCTGCACCAGGCCGCGGACGATGACGACGTGGCGGTGCTGGTACTGACCGGCGTGGGCCAGGGGTTCTGCGCCGGTAACGACCTGGATGATTTTGTTCGCCATCCGATCAGGGATGACCAGCACCCGGCCTATCGCTTTATGTACGCCCTGGCGGCGTTTCCCAAGCCGGTGGTTGCGGCGGTCGAAGGCGCTGCGGTGGGCATCGGCTGCACCCTGTTGCTGCATTGTGACCTGCTCTATGCCGGTGAGGGGGCAAGCTTCCAGATGCCTTTTGTACAGCTCGGTTTGTGTCCCGAATTCGCGGCGACGGCATTGCTGCCGGCTCTGGTTGGTCTGCCGAAAGCCAGCGAGTGGCTGTTGCACGGACGCGCCTTTGATGCCAGGGAAGCACTGGCCGCTGGTCTGCTCAACGATGTGGTCGACAAGGGCGACGCTTATGCGACGGCGATGGCATCGGCGCAGCAACTGGCGGCCTCCCCTCGGGAAGCGCTGCTGGCCACCAAGGCGCTGCTGCGGCGATCGGCGCGGGCGACGTTCGATTCCGCCATGGCAGAGGAGCTGACCGCTTTGGTGCGTTGCCAGCAGACCCGGGCGTTTCAGGCCCGGTTGGCAGCGCTGGTCGGATAACGCATGATGTGGCCATCCAGGTACTCAGGAGGTGGCTATGACCGCAACCGACCAACAGCTCTGGCTGGCCGGGGAAACCCTCGCCGGTGTGCTGGAACATCAGGGACTCACAATCGCCACTGCGGAGAGCTGCACCGGCGGCTGGGTTGCCAAGGTGCTGACGGACCGCCCCGGGTCCTCGGTGTACCTCCACAGTGGTCTGGTCACCTACAGCAATGATGCCAAACAGCGTCTGCTGGGGGTGACCTCGGACAGTCTGGCGGCGCACGGTGCCGTCAGCGAGCCGGTCGTTCGGGAAATGGTGGCCGGCGCCCTGAAGGTCACCGGAACTGATCTGGCGGTGGCCACCAGCGGGGTGGCCGGCCCGGGTGGTGGCTCGGTGCAGAAGCCGGTCGGCACGGTCTGGTTTGCCTGGGGGACCCGGGATGATATCCGAACCGCCCGATGCCGGTTTGATGGCGACCGCGAGGCGGTTCGTCGCCAGTCGGTGTTGTATGTATTGCAGTCAGTGACTGAATTTTTGCAAGGTTAAGGAGCCTCTGATTAACGCCGGATCACCTCTGGCCTTCAGAGCGGTTCACACTCAAGACGCGGCTTTGCAGACAGGCTGGTTGCCTTTCAAAAAGTCGCAACGCCGAGTGTGGATCGCTCTGAAGGCCCCGAAGGGCGCGCTCTGAGGGCTGCATCTGCGGCGTTGCGACCCTTGCCAAGGACGACGGCCATTGGCCGCGAGCCGCGCCTTGCAGCTACAGCCCTCAGATCGCGCAGAGGCGATTCGGCGTTAATCAGAGGCTCCTTGATCAAACACCTCGGGAAAGACAGCTTGCATCGGAAAGTAGCGGGGGTTGGTCTGGATTCCGGGGTGTGTTTTAATACTGTGCAAATATACAGGTTTGGCGCTGGGTCGATGTTCGGTCCGGATCGATGCTCGATCTAGCTCGACGTAGAGAGCACTCAGGGCGCCTGCCGCTGTTATCGTTTGGTCACCAGTTCAAAGAGGGCATGGCAACAATGGAAGACAACCGCAAGAAAGCACTGGGTGCGGCGCTGAGTCAGATTGAGCGCCAGTTCGGCAAGGGCGCTGTAATGAAAATGGGCGACCAGCCGCGGGAAGCGATCCCGGCGGTGTCCACCGGTTCCCTGGGGCTGGACGTGGCGCTGGGCATTGGCGGCCTGCCTTATGGCCGGATTGTGGAAATCTACGGTCCGGAAAGCTCCGGTAAGACCACGCTGACCCTGCAGGTGATTGCCGAGGCCCAGAAGCAGGGCAAGACCTGTGCGTTTGTGGATGCCGAGCACGCCCTTGATCCGGTCTACGCCGAAAAACTGGGCGTCAACGTTGACGAGCTGCTGGTGTCCCAGCCTGATACCGGTGAGCAGGCGCTGGAAATCGCCGACATGCTGGTACGCTCCAACGCGGTGGATGTGATCATTGTCGACTCAGTCGCGGCGCTGACACCGAAAGCGGAGATCGAGGGTGAGATGGGGGATTCCCACGTTGGTCTGCAGGCCCGTCTGATGTCCCAGGCCCTGCGTAAACTCACCGGCAGCGTCAAGAACGCCAACTGTCTGATGGTGTTCATCAACCAGATCCGGATGAAGATTGGCGTCATGTTCGGTTCGCCGGAAACCACCACCGGCGGTAACGCGCTCAAGTTCTACTCGTCGGTCCGTCTCGACATTCGTCGTATCGGCTCGGTGAAAGATGGCGACGAAGTGGTCGGCAACGAAACCCGGGTCAAGGTGGTCAAGAACAAGGTGTCACCGCCGTTCCGTCAGGCTGAGTTCCAGATCATGTACGGCAAGGGCATTTACCACATGGCCGAAGTGCTGGATATGGGGGTGAAGGAAGGCTTTGTTGACAAGTCCGGGGCCTGGTACGCCTACAATGGCGACAAGATTGGCCAGGGCAAGGCCAATGCCTGCAAGTTCCTGGAAGAGAACCTGGAGATGGCCCACGAGATCGAAGCCAAGGTTCGTGACAAGCTGATGCCCAAGCCGGTCCCGAAAGAGAAAGAGGCTGCCGCCGAAGCACCTAGCGAGACCAACGGCGAGCTGCTGTAAATCAGGCCGTGTTGATCTGACGCCGATTTAGCGGATACGACGTACGGGCCAATGCCGGCAAGGGCATCGGCCCGTACGTCGTTTCGCGCCACATTCAACCAGCAGGAGTCGCTCATGTCCGAGCGCAAGCGTTTGTTGATTGTTGCCCATGCCCCATCCCCCAACACCCAGGCCCTGCGCGATGCGGCGGCCGACGGCGCCCGTCACCCCGATCTCGAGGCCGTGGAGGTTACGGTCAAACCCCCGCTGGAGGCTGGCCCGGACGACGTGCTGGCCTGCGATGCCATTCTGCTAGGCACCACCGAAAACCTCGGTTACATGAGTGGCGCGCTGAAAGACTTCTTTGACCGCAGCTACTACGCCTGCCTGGAACAGACCCAGGGCCTGCCCTTTGCCTTCTATATTCGCGCCGGCCATGATGGCACCGGCACCCGTCGGGCCATCGAGTCCATCACCACCGGCCTGCGCTGGCGCCTGGTGCAGGACCCGCTGATCTGCCGTGGCGACTACGATCCGGCGTTCGAGGATCAGTGTCGGGAGCTGGGGCTCTACCTTGCGGCGGGGCTCGACGCGGGGCTGTTTTAGATTGTTGGATTCGTCAACAGCTTAGTGATGAAAAGTTACAGAGACTGACACTGACATCACCTGAAGGGGCAACTATAGTTCTGGAGATGAATGCCCCCCATTCGTGAGCGCATCTGCCAGGGACTGGAGGAGAGGAACTGTGTCTGATGAGGAGGAGCTTCCGCAGGGAACGGCCACAATCCTGCTGGTAGATGATAACCCAGCCGACCTGTTGGTTGTCTGTAAGCAGTTTAAGCGTGCGGGCTACCGTGTGGTGGTGGCCCGGGAGGCAGAGGAAGCCATTGAACGGGCCGGGTTTGTCCAGCCAGACCTGATCTTGCTGGATGTCGTCATGCCGGAAAGCAGCGGCTTTGAGATTTGCCGGCGACTGAAAGCAACGGCCAGTACCCAGGATATTCCCGTTATTTTTATGACTGCGTTGACTGATGTCTCCGACAAGGTCACCGCATTCGAAGCGGGCGGTGTTGACTATATCACCAAACCTTTCCAGGTCGGAGAGGTGCTGGCCCGCGTTAATACCCAGTTGAGCCTGAGGGCCATGCAGCAGTTGCTCAACGCTCGCAATCAGCAGTTGCAGGAGCAATTGAGTGAACAACGTCTGCAGCGGGAGGAGCTGGAGTACCGGGCAACTCATGACATGCTCACGGAGTTGCCAAACCGAACGCTGTTCATGGATCGCCTGACCCATGCGATTGAACGTGCACGTCGCAACCAGTCCCAACTGGCGGTACTTTTCATTGATCTGGACAAGTTCAAGATCATTAATGACACCCTGGGGCACGGCGCCGGCGACGAGTTGCTACAGAGTGTGGCCGAGCGCCTGCGCAACTGTGCCCGGAAGAGCGACACCCTCGGGCGTCTTGGGGGCGATGAGTTTGTTGTTCTGGCCGAAAACACCAGCGCCGTAGCCGACATTGAAACCCTTATTGAGCGGCTGTCCAGTAAGCTGGTGGAGCCGGTATTGCTTGCCGGGTTGATGCATTCGGTGACCTGCAGCATCGGGATCAGCCGGTATCCCAGAGATGGCGAGACCGCAGAGACTCTGCTGAAGCATGCGGATTTGGCAATGTTCCAGGCGAAGGACCGGGGACGGAATGCCTACCGGTTCTTTGAAGCCTCCATGCAGGAAACCCTGAATCGCCGCGTCAGCCTGGAACGTCAGCTCCGCGAGGCGTTCAAAAGGGATGAGTTCGTTCTCTATTACCAGCCCCAGATTGATCTCCGGAACGGTCGTATTTGCAGCCTGGAGGCTCTGGTGCGGTGGCAGAGCCCGAACGATGGCTTGGTATTGCCGGGGCATTTCGTACCACTGGCGGAAGAGAGCAGGCTGATTCTGGCGTTGGGGGAATGGGTGTTGCGAAGTGCCTGCATCCAGTTGCGGCGTTGGTTGAATCGGGGCGTCCCCTTTGTTCCCGTGGCGATCAACCTTGCGGCGGCGCAATTTGCCGACCCAACGCTGGATCAGTTGCTTAAAGGGGCCCTGGTGGAGTCGGAGCTGGATGCCCGCTACCTCGAACTGGAGCTGACCGAGTCGATGTCGATGAGCGATCCGGAGGTTTCCCTGGCGATGATGCATCGGCTGAAAGAGATCGGCGTCTCTCTCGCGATTGACGATTTTGGCACCGGGTTTTCAAACCTCAGTTACGTCCGACGGTTTCCGGTGGACAAGCTCAAGATTGATCGTACTTTCGTTGAGGGCATGATCAGCAATCCCCAGGACAATTCGATCGTGTTGTCGGTTATTCGCCTGGCCCACAGCCTGGGGCTGAGAGCGGTGGCGGAGGGGGTGGAAACCGAGGGCCAGGTTCGGCTGCTCGCCGAAGGTGGCTGTGACATGTTCCAGGGGCACCAGTTCCGGCCGGCGCTGGCGGCCCCGGACATTGAGGATCTGTTGCAGCGCCAAGTCTGCGTCAGCCCGGAGCTGCTGGCCCGGCCGTTCCAGCTCCGGACCGTGTTGCTGGTGGAGGATGAGCCGCAGGTGGCGAACAGTTTCAGGCGTATGGTGCGCAACCACGACATCCATGTGATTGCCGTGGAGGGCCCCACAGAGGCTTATGAGGTTCTGGCCCAGCAGGATATTGGTGTCGTGGTTTCCGATTACCGTATGCCCCGTGAAGACGGAATCCAGTTTCTGAGTAACGTTAAACGGCTTTACCCGAACAGCATTCGCATTCTTATGACCGGCCATGTTGATCGTGGCACCCTGGAGAATACGATCAACCAGGCAGAGGCCTTCCGGTTTATTGCCAAACCCTGGTACAGCGATCAGGTGATTGCAACGCTCGAACAAGCCTTTCAGCGCTACGATTATCTGAGCCGGGCCGGTGGTGTCCAGCGAATTGTTGGCGATGTGACGATGGGCGGGGGCGGTGTCGATGAACAGCGATGAGAAATCACTCTATGCCGGTCTTCAGGCGCTATCTGATATGGCATTCCCCAAGCAGTGTATGAATTGCGGCCGTCAGTATGGTTCGGCGGAGGCGTTTATTGCTGAATCCAGGGCTCTCAATGGCAGCAGCGGTCTGAAGGTCTCATTGGATGATGACGATCTGCCGGTCGTGGAGCTCTTTCGAAACTGCGTTTGCGGGTCCACCTTGATGGAGTTTTTTAACGACCGGCGTGGGACTTCCCCGGTTGCCGCTAAACGCCGAGCGCTGTTTGCCACCATGCTGGAGACGTTACAGCATCGAGGGCTCAACCCTGAGGTGGGGCGCCTGGAACTGCTGAAACTGATGCAGGGACAGCGCAGTGCCAGGCTGGAAGCAATGGGTATCCGCCTGGCCGGTCATTGATCCTGACACCGTTTCTTCAGTTGATGTCGCCGGCTTCATCGCTCAGGTCAATCATGCCCTCGTCGTCCAGTTGGATCCGGGTGATGCCGGGGCTATCCCGCTCCAGTCGGTGCAGTTCGGTCTGTTGTCGTTTCAGCTTGTTGCGCTGCGCTCGCACCAGTTCCGCCAGTCTGGCGTTCTCCCGGATCAGTTCGTTGAACCGTAACGCGGTTTTCAGGGTGTGTAGCAGTTCCTCGTCGTCCCAGGGTTTCAGTACGAAGCGGTAGACCTCGGACTGGTTCACCGCTTTCAGCACGCCCTGCATATCGGCATGACCACTGAGAATGATCCGCGGGGTGTCCGGATGCTGCCTGCGGAAGTGGTCCAGAAACTCGATGCCATCCATGCCCGGCATCCGGTAGTCACAGATCACCAGGTCGACCGCGCGGTTGGCCACCTCGTCCAGGGCCTTGCGGGGATCGGTAAAGCCCAGCACCTGCCAGGATTGCCTGGTCAGCAGGCGGGTCAGGGACTTGATGATCATCGGTTCATCATCAACCAGTAAGATGGTTGTCATCGCTATACTCCCTAAGAAGTTTGCTTGGAGACGTAGACCGTTACCTTGTGGCTCTCCAGACTCTCAATCTGCAACAACTTGTTGATGATGTGCTTGTTGACGGTGGTACCGGAGGACAGCAACAGAATGCCGCTGCGGTTGACCAGGTCCCGGGTCAGAGTCATGCCGGGCTGCAGCTCAATGGCAGTGCATACCGCCTCGTTCGCGCCGGGCATGGCCATCACCAGGGAGTCGCTGATGGACTGTAGCTGGGAGGCGATCTCCGGGTCGTACCGCTGGCCGGCGTGGCGCTCGATGTGAGCCAGCGCCTGCTCTTTGGTGAGGGGCTCTTCGGCCATCAGGCCGCTCTGCAGGCCGACGAAGTCACAGGCGACCCGGAGAATGCGGGCGCCGATGTCAATCGCCTCACCCCGGAGCCCGTCTGGAAAGCCGCTGCCGTTCCAGGCTTCCATGTGGTGTCGAATCAGCCGGCTGGTGGGCGCCAGGGCGGTAATGGCGGTCAGGTACATTTCCCCCATCTCCGGGTACTGGCGATAGATGGGGCGGTCGCGGTGAGTGAGGTGGACCTCGGCCCGGGACAGCAGGTCGTCGGGCAGGTTGAGTTTGCCGATCTCGTGCAGCAGTCCGGCGTAGTAGATGTAGGCAACCTGAGCGCGATCGAGTCCCTGTTGGCGGGCCAGCGCCCGGGCAACATCCGCAACCTGGCGGGATTGCCCTTTCTGCAACTGGGGGCGGCTATTGATCACGGTGGAGAAAACCCGTACGAAGGCGTCGTAGCTGTTTTCCAGCTGCTGGAAGGCCTTCTTGACCAGGGCCGATTTGTGTTCGATTTCCCGGGTCCGCTCCTGAACCCGCTGCTCCAGCTCCTCGTTGAACTGTTTGAGCTCCCGGTTCTGTCGTCGGGTGGTATCCAGCAGCCGCTTTTTCTCCCGTTCCAGGCGGATGATGCGAAGACCTTCCTGGATTGCTTCCAGCAAGCCGTCCTCGTCCCAGGGCTTGCTGATGTAACGATGGATGCCGCCATGGTTGAGGGCGTTAATGGTGGCTTGCATGTCGGCAAAACCGGTCATCAGAAAGCGCACGCTGAATGGCCAGCGCTGTTTGACTTCGGTCAGAAAGGCCGCGCCGTCCATGCCCGGCATGCGCATGTCCGAGACAATCAGGTCGATGTGTTCCTGCTCCAGAATGGCGAGTCCTTCCTGGGCATCTTCCGCGAAGTAGCAGTCGTAATCCTGTCGCCGCATCAGTCGCTTGAGGGAAGACAGAATGGCTTTCTCGTCATCGACAAACAGCAGCCGGAACGGCTTGGTCTTGCTGTTCTGGTTGGTTTCGGCGAGAACTTGCGAGTCCATGTACGTTTCCTGGGTTGTGGCTGGTCATCAGGACTGAAGGCCTGTGTTGGTGTCGGATGCCCCGTCAGGTCGGCCATTTCGGGGCTGGCGGTCATAGCGCTGGAATGCCTGGCGGATGGTCTGGCGCAGCTCATCGTCCTGCCAGGGTTTGGTCAGAAACTTGTAGATGGCGCCCTCGTTGATGGCCCGGGTGATGGTGTCCAGATCGGTGTAACCGGACAGCACCATACGGATGGTTTCCGGGTAGATGTCCTTGACCTGGCTCAGGAACTCGGTCCCAGACAGGCTGGGCATGCGCTGATCCGACAGAATCACCTGTACCCGGTTTTCCGCCAGCAGGCTGAAGGCCTCCTGCGGGTCGGTGGTGGACAGAATCCGGTAACCGTCCCGCCGTAAAAGCCGGGTGAGTGTGCGCAGGATGTTGGGTTCATCGTCGATGATCAGCAGAGTCGGCGTGGTGGACTCCGGGTCCTGCTCCAGTTTCGGTGGGCCTTTTGTCAGCAAGGGTTTCAGTTCATCAAACGGTACCGGGTGAGCGAAAAGCTGGCCCTGGAGTACGTCACAGTGATTGCGTTTAAGGAACTGGGCGTGGGCCTCGGTCTCGACGCCCACCACCACCAGCGTCAGCCCCAGCTTTTCGACCATGGCGATGATGCCCTGGGTGATGGAGGCATCTTTCCGGTTGCTGATGATGTCACGGATGAACTGCCGATCGATCTTGAGCTTGGTGGCGGGCAAGTGCTTGATGTAGCTCAGGCTGGAGTAGCCGCTCCCAAAATCGTCGATGACGATGCCTACGCCCAGGTCCCGAATCGCCTCCAGGGTGGCGACGATCTGCTCTGCATCGGCTTTCAGCACCGATTCGGTGATCTCCAGGTCCAGCAGCTCTGGCGGATGGCCGGTGCGATCCAGGGCCTGTCGTACGGTGTCGGCAAAGTTGGGCTGGCGGAGTTGCAGGGGCGAGATGTTCACCGCCATGCGGTGATGGGTAAAGCCCGCATCAATCAGTGAGCGGTTATCGCGACAGGCCTGTTCCAGGACCCACGCGCCCAGTCGGATGATCTGCCCGGTTTCCTCCGCCAGCGGAATGAACTCGCCTGGCAGAATAATGCCCCGTTCTGGTTCAACCCATCGAACCAGGGCTTCGGAACCGGAAAAACGCCAGTCCTGGCAATTCACCTGAGGCTGATAGTGCAACTGCAGTTTGTTCAGGATGATGGCCTGCTCGAGGCTGTTGCGCAGGGCTACCCGGTGATTGGCGTCGCGGATCAGGCGGGAGGTGTACCAGCGATAGGTATTTCGGCCCGCTCGCTTGGCCTGGCCCATGGCCAGGTTGGCATGCTGCACCAGGGTCATGGCGTCGCCCACCTGCTCATCTGACAGGGCAATGCCGATACTGGCGGTAATGTAGAGCTGGTGCTGATCGATGGGGTAGGGCTCAGACAGCCGCGCCAGCAGCTTCTCAACAATACCGACGCTGTCTTCCGGCACCGCAAGATCAGGCAGCAGCACCGCGAACTCGTCATTGCCGAGGCGGGCCACGGTATCACCGGGACGCAGGCTCTGGCCCAGGCGCTCAGCAACGGCAACCAGTAACTGGTCACCGGTGCGATGGCCGAGGGAGTCGTTAACAGGCTTGAAGCCGTCCAGGTTGATCACCAGGACCGCCAGCGACAGGCGGTGGCGGACCACCAGTCGCAGGGCCTGTTCCAGCCGGTCCTCCAGCAGGGAGCGGTTGGGCAGGCCGGTGAGTACGTCATGGCTGGCGTTGAAGGCCATCTCCGATTGCGCCGCCCGCTGAACGGAAATGTCGTTGAGAATGCCTACGAAATGGGCGACCTCGCCCTGTTCATCCGGCACCGGGGCAATGTAGAGGTCGTTCCAGAATGGCTCGCCGTCATGGCGGTAGTTGCGCATGACCACGCTGACTTCCCGTTGCGCCTCCAGCGCCTCACGGATTTTCCGGCGCCTCTCCTCCTCGGTGTCCGGCCCCTGCAGGATGCGGCAGTTCTTTCCCAGCACGTCGTCCTGGCTGTAGCCGGTCATGCGGGAGAAGGCGGGGTTGATGTACAGGATCGGGTAGTCGTCCTCGGCGCCACCGGTGATGATGATGCCGTTGGAGGAGGCTTCGATGCTGCGCTGGAGCAGGTGCAGGCGGGCTTCGGACTGGGCCCGGCGGGAGACATCGCGAACCACGGCCAGGCGGTGGGGACGGTCGCGCCACTGGGTGGTAATCGAGCGCAGTTCCAGGGTGCGCGGATCGCCGGACGCGCCCTCGATGTTGAATTCCACGCTGGATTCCGAGGCGGCGTCCTGCAGGGTGTGCACGTTGGTGAGTGCGGACAGGTCCGCGCCCAGCAGGGTGTACGCCGCGGCGTTGGCGTATTGCACCCGGCCTCGTGTATCGGAGACCAGTATCGCGTCCGGCAGCTGATCCAGCAGGGTCCGGGTGTCGTCCGACAGACTGGTGGGGACCAGCTCTGGAGCGTTGGCGTTTTTCTGCCGTAGCTGATGGGCCAGCCAGCCCAGCTCGGGCTGTGGTCCGAGGGCCAGTGTGGCCAGCCCCTGGGTGTCGATCAAAGGCACCGACGCGCCGTTGAAGACCAGCAGTTCAACCAGCTGTCGGCGCACAGGAGGGCGTCGCGCCAGCAGGGCATCCAGTGCCGGTTCGTCGTCGTGACTGATCAGTAGGGCGGTGAGTGCCTGATTGTCTTGATCATCCATGATGCCTGATTCCTGCTGGCTGAACGTTCTCGTCCTGATCCCGGGAATTCCTGGTGGGGCTGTCCTTGGTTGCCATCGTCACACACCCTCATCCTGAAGCGGCTACACTGGCAAGTGTAGACCATGGAGCGACCTGCCATGGCCGACTGGGAATCGACGGATGGTGTGCATTTCAGGACCAACGACTATGGATATCCGCTACGAAGTAGACCCCCAGGATCAGCCATCCTGGCAGCATTGTGTTGATGGCAGCGCCGATGGCCGCATTGATGACCGGGGCGACGGTCCGGCGTGGACCCGGCTGGCGTGCCATCAGTGCGAGCACTGCCCGTTGTCGACCCGGGACTATACCTTTTGCCCCCTGGCCCGGGCGTTGCAGCCGGTGTTGCGGAACGTGGCGGACTCGTCGTCCTATCAGCCGGTGCGGGTCCGGGTGGTGACGCCGGAGCGGGATGTGGTCAAGGTTACCTCCATGCAGCGGGCGATCGGCTCCCTGTTTGGCGTGGTCAGTGTGTTTTCCGGGTGTCCGCGGCTGGCGCTGCTGCGACCGCTGGGGCGGGTGCACCTGCCGTTCAGTTCCTCCGATGAAACGGTGATGCGGGTGATTGGCAGCTACCTCACCGGCCAGTTCGTGCGGGCCCAGCACGGCCTGGATGCTGATTGGCAATTGCAGGGGTTGCGGGACCTGTATCGGGATATCCGTAAGGTAAACCGGGGCATCAGCGCCCGCTTGCGGGAGATCGCCACGGACGATGCCAGCGCCAACAGCATGGTGCTGCTGGATGTGCTGGCCACGGACGTGGAGTATACGTTGGACCGCTATGAGGGCGAGCTGGACAAGCTGTTTGCCGAATTCCTGCCATCTGCACCGTAATGGTTTACCTGGCGACGCAGTCACTAACGGACGCAGCAACGTACCAAGTAACGAATGTCAGCTGGCGTAGCGGTTGTAGATCCCTTCGATGCGGGAGACGGCGTTATCGACACCGCGGGAGTAGTCTTTCTGGTCGCGGCAGTAACTGAACTGGATGCTGAGCCGGTAGCCCGCCTGGTAGGGACGGCAACTGATGACCCGGGCTGCCACTCGGGACTCGGAAATGTAACGGCCTTCGAAATCCAGCAACAGCCGGGTTCCGGCCGCGATGGGGCGGGGCGACAACAGGGCCAGGCCATAGCGGTTCAGGTCCAGGCAGGTGGTGTCCACCGCCGAGCGAGCGCCAAACAGCTTCCGTTCATGAAGCTGGACTTTCAGGCAGGGGGCGGCGAAACGCTGCTTGATCCTGCGGTCTCCAGAGTCGGACATCATGTCTCGGTAACCGTGTTTTTATTGGTTTTGTCCCGGTACGGTCGAAACCACCGGTCGGGGAACGAAGTCTAGTCCCAGCATTGCTGGGTTAAAAACAACCAGACTATAGAATGTGATGCTGCTCTCATTCCATAGCCTTGCCTTGTCAGCTCAGGCCTGGGCGTCCACCAGCCGCCCACGGCGATCTTCCAGAGCGGCGGCCTGCCGTGTTTTCGGGTCCAGCAGATTGGGGCGACGGCGGCTGTTGCGCCGGCGTCGGTCGGGCCCATCAAAGCTTTCCTGGCGCCGTCTGCGGTCTGGTTGCAGCCGTCGATCGGCAATCCGTTGTCCCTCGGGGGCGGGGCTGCCATCGGCGGCGGCCGGTCGTCGCCCGGTATCAACCCGGGGGCGATCCACCGCCCCCAGCTTTGGGTAAGCGTTGCGATAGATGTCCATGACGTAAACCTCGTAAATGTCATCCGGTAGCGATCCGGCAGTCCATGACCGGGACCTTACTGACTAATATATCGGCAATCCCATGCGAAACTTGAGCCAGAGCGAGACATAAGACAAGGCAGATTCTACAATGACTCACTTCAGGCGCGCGTCCACAGCGTTGCCAGACCGAACCAGTGGCCGTCGGGCCAGCCAGAGCAGGCTGGCGGGCGGCACAGGGAACGCGGTCCCGGTGTCCCTACGGATGGGTAGGGTCAGTCTCTGCAACCAATGCCCCAACAGGACAAGAATTTGAAGTCACTGTCCCTGCATCAGCTTTACAAGGCCTGCGTGCTCAAGGAATTTCCGTTTAAAACCACCCGTCAGCTCGAGCCATTGGCGGAGATAGTGGGCCAGAACCGGGCCCAGGAAGCGGTGCGATTTGCATTGGCCATGCCCCACGGTGGTTACAACGTCTACGCGGTGGGCCGCAATGGTCTGGGCAAGCGCACCATGATGTTGCGTTACCTTGAGCATCACGCCGATACCAACCAGCAATGTCATGACTGGTGTTACGTGGCCAATTTTGAGGAGCCGCGGGAACCCAAGGTGCTGAAACTGCCTGCGGGGCGGGGTAGCCAATTGCGTCAGGACATGGACCGGTTGATGGGACGGCTGGTCAAGGTGGTGCCCCAGACCTTTGACAGTGACAGCTTCCTGGAGCGGGCCGAGCAGCTCAAGAACGAGTACGCCGGCAAGCAGGACGAAGCGCTGGAAAAAGTGGCCCGCCAGGCCAAGCGCAAGAAGATCAGTCTCACGGTCACTACCCCCGGCGGGTACCGGCTGGTGGCGATGAACGGGGACGATCCCCACACCGCCGAGACCTTTGCAGCGTTGACGCCCGAGCAACGGGACCAGTTTGAGGCGGACATCGACAAACTGGAGAAAAAGCTGCGCCAGACGCTGCGTAAGGTAGCTGACTGGGAGCAGGAGTACGCCGAGCGTCAGCAACTGCTGAATCAGGAAACCCTGGAGAGTGTGACCGGGCATCAGCTCGATGAACTGGTCGCGCGCTACGGCGATCAGCCTGATGTGGTGGCCTACCTGGAGGCGGTGCGGACCGACCTGGCGGACAACCTGGATATTTTCCTGGACGAGAACGAGGAGCAGGCCGCCATTGCCTATGCCTCGCTCGACAAGAAGCTGCCGCGGCGCTACCAGATCAACGTGCTGGTTCACCAGAAAACCGGCGACGTGCCGGTGGTGGTGGAAGACAACCCCACCTATCACAACCTGTTCGGCTACGTGGAAAACGTCACCTACAAAGGTACCGTGTTTACCGACTTCACCCTGGTGCGGCCTGGCAGCCTGCACCGGGCCAATGGCGGCTATTTGCTGATGGACGCGATCAAGGTGCTGGAGCAGCCGTTTGTGTGGGATGGTCTGAAGCGTGCACTGCGCTCCCGGTCCATGCAGATCAATTCCCTGGAGCGGGAAATGACGCTGTCCGGTACGATCTCCCTGGAGCCGGAAGCGATCCCGCTGGACGTCAAGATTGTGCTGTTTGGCGACCGGGAAACCTGGATGCTGCTGCAGGAGTACGACGCCGAGTTTGCTGAGCTGTTCCGGGTGACCGCCGATTTCGAGAATGAAATGGACCGCACCCCGGAGAGCCAGCTGCAGTACGCCAAGTTCATCGCCAGCCTGGTGAAGGAGAAGGGACTGCTGCACTGCAATCGCAAGGCGGTGGCCCGGGTGATCGAATACAGTGCCCGCATGGCGGAGCATCAGGATCGTCTGTCGCTGCACGCGGCGGACATCGCCAACCTGCTGCGGGAGTCTGACTACTGGGCCCGCCAGGCCGGCGCCAAGCTGATCGATGCCGACCACATCGAGCAGGCCCTCGCCAGCGCCCGGTACCGCAGCAGCCGAATCCGTGACCAGTTCTACGAGTCGATCCGTGATGGCTCCACGCTGCTGAGCACCAGCGGCGAGTGCGTGGGCCAGATCAACGCGCTGTCGGTGTTGTCCACCGGCGGTTTTGAGTTTGGCCTGGCGAACCGGATCACCGCGACCACCTACTACGGCGGCGGCGATATTCTCGATATCGAGCGCGACGCCAAGCTCGGTGGCAACCTGCATTCCAAAGGTGTGATGATCCTCAGTGCCTGGCTGGCCAGCCGTTTCGCGGTTACCGACCCCCTGCACCTGTCGGCCAGCATTACCTTTGAACAGAATTACGGTGAGGTGGATGGCGACAGCGCGTCGCTGGCGGAATTGTGCGCCTTGATCTCCTCGCTGTCGGGCATTGCGATCCGTCAGGACCTGGCGATCACCGGCTCGGTGAACCAGTTCGGTGAGGTGCAGCCAATCGGTGGCGTCAACGAGAAGGTGGAAGGCTTCTATCAGGCCTGTCAGTTGACCGGCGCCCGCCCCCACCAGGGGGTGATTGTGCCCACCATCAACGTCCAGAACCTGATGCTGGATGCTGAGGTGCTGGATGCGGTCCGGCGCAGGCAGTTTGCGGTGTATGCGGTGGCGTCGGTGGACGACGCCGTGAGTCTGCTGATGGGGCGGCCCGCTGGTGAACCTGACCGCGATGGCCTGTATCCCCGGGGCAGTGTCTACGGTGCGATTCAGCAACGTCTGGAAAAAATGCGAGAACATGAGCGGCAGGAGCAGCAGGCTGCCCAGCAGGACAACAAGGAACCTTCGGTTCATTAGAATGGGAACGGGAGAACACCATGAGCGATACCCAACAAACCGTCTATCTGGTTGAGGACGATGAAGCGGTCCGGGATTCCCTGGAGCTGTTGTTGAAATCCGAGGGCCGTACCGTGGCCTCGTTCGAAAGCGCCAACGCCTTCCTCAAGGACTATTCCGAAGCGATGGCGGGCTGCATCGTGCTGGATATCCGTATGCCTGGCATGGATGGCCTGGAACTGCAGAAAAAGCTTAACGAGCTGCATTCCATTCTGCCGATCATCTTTGTGACCGGCCATGGCGATGTGCCAATGGCGGTGGATGCGATGAAAGAGGGGGCGGTGGACTTTATCCAGAAGCCCTACCGCGAGGAGGCGCTGCTGGAGAAGATTGAGGCGGCCCTCAAGCAGGATCTGGAGCAACGCAAGACCCTGGGCGAAAAGCAGGAGATCCTGCGTCGTGTGAACACCCTCACACCTCGTGAATCCGAGATCATGGAACGGATGATCGCCGGGCAGGCCAACAAGGTGATTGCCATTGAGCTGGAGATCAGTCAGCGCACCGTGGAGATCCACCGTTCGCGGGTGATGCACAAGATGGGCACCCACTCCCTGGCCCATCTGGTGCGGATGGTGCTGTCCGTAAAGGACCGTATCGACGCCCGATAACCGGGGCGTCATGATGCGGTTATGTTTCCTATGGGCAGTAACTCTATGAGCGAACAAGTCTGCGCGAGCGTCGAGCCCACCGTCCTGCTGGTCGATGACAATCCCCAGAACCTGAAGGTGCTGTACGAGACCCTCAAGGACAAGGGCTACCGTCTGCTGATTGCCAATGACGGTGCCAAGGCTTTGACACTGGCCCAGCGAGACCGGCCAGAGGTGATCCTGTTGGACATCATGATGCCGGAGCTTGATGGCTACCAGGTGTGTGAGCGCCTGAAGGCAGACCCGGCCACCGCCGATAGTGCGGTGGTGTTCCTGTCGGCGCTGGACGATGTGGAGGCCAAGGTCAAAGGCTTCTCACTGGGTGGTGCGGACTATATCTCCAAGCCGTTCCAGGCCGCGGAGGTTATTGCCCGGGTCAAGACCCACGCTCGGGTCATCCGTCTCGAGCGCCAGCTGCAGCAGCGTAACCGGCAGCTCGAGAGCGACCAGTCGCGCATTCTCAACGCCATCAGTGAAGGCATCTATGGCCTCGACGCTGACGGCAACATCATTTTTGCCAATCCCGCCGCCGAACGCATTGCCGGTAGTTCTGCCGAAGCGCTGGTAGGGCGCAACTTCTTCCAGCTGCACTTCAATCAGGATTGCGACTGCGATGACAGTCAGGATGCTGAGGACACGCCGGTAAAGGCGACCTGCAACCTGGGGCTGCCTGAGCACCGTCGTGACATCACCATGTTCCGTGCCGATGGTACCGGGTTTCCGGCAGAGTACCGGTCCTCTCCCAAGCTGGAGGGGGACGAGTTGCTGGGCGCGGTGGTGGTGTTCCGCGATATCACCGTTGAGCTGGAGCAGGAGTCCGAGCTGGAAGCCGCACGGGAGCTGGTGCAGGAGCAGCGTGAACAGTTGGCCCACGCCTCAAGGCTGTCCACCATTGGCGAGATGGCAGCCGGTTTTGCCCATGAAGTGAACCAGCCGCTGACCGCCATCAGCAACTACGCCCGCGTTGCTAACCGGCTGATGGGCGCAGACAGTCTGGATCAGGAGTTGCTTGGGGAGACCCTTGGCAAGATAGAGGCCCAGTCGCTACGGGCCAGTGAGGTCATTCGCCGGATTCGCCAGTTCGTCAAGAAGCCGGCCGCCGGCAAGGAAGTGGTGTCGGTGGAAACCCTGCTGGATGACACCCGCCAGTTTGCGGAAGTGGATGCCCGCAACAACGAGGGTGGTGTGGAAATCACCATCGCAGACGACGTTCCCAATGTGCTGGTGGACCCGGTGCAGGTCCAGCAAGTGGCGCTGAACCTGATCCGCAATGCCCTTGAGGCTACCCGGGCGGCCGGTTCGACGGCGCCGGTGCGGGTGCTGGCGGAGCGTTCCGGCGACCGCTGTGTCCGGGTTGAGGTCATTGACCGTGGCGTCGGCCTACCGGCGGACGCCGAAGAAAAGCTGTTCCTGCCGTTCTTTACCACCAAGCCCGATGGTATGGGCATAGGCCTGCCCATGTGTCAGTCACTGATCCAGGCCCAGGGCGGTGAGATCGGTTTCCAGCGTCCGGAGCAGGGCGGTACCTGCTTCTACTTTACTCTGCCATTGGCTGAGGTCACCCAGCCTGTCGCCTGATCCGCTCTGGACTGGCGTTTCTCCTCTCGAACGTTGTCTCGGCAAACCTGCAGTAATGCGTATCTGACTGCTGACGGCCCCATCCCGGCTTTGTGCCGGGGTGAGGCCCAGACGCGATCAAAAAAGCTTAGCGATGCCAGCGAATGTCTCCGCTCAGGTGTGGCGCATCGCCGGCCTGATTCAGCAGTTGGTACTGCCAGTGGTGCTCGTTTTCCTGCCAGTTCAGCTGTGCCTCTCCCGGCAGGAACAGGGGCTTCTTGAACGCGCAGGTAATGGTCACCGGTCCCTTGTGCCAGCCCGCTTGCTGCTCCAGCAGCGCCAGGATGTGAGCCTTGCTCCACATACCGTGGGCAATCGCCCGTGGGAAGCCGAAGGCCTTGGCGGTCAGGGCGTGGACATGGATCAGGTTCAGGTCGCCAGACACCTTGCCATACCGTCGGCCCAGGTTTTCGGGTGCCTTGACCGTCAGGCTGTGGGGGTAGCGGGGCAGGGCGGGTTTCTCGCCTTTCTTGCCCTGACCGCCACCCTGGCGAAACAGATTGGTACTGACTTCTTCCCAGACCAGATGGCCGCCGATCCGGGCTTCGGTCACCAGATCGAACTCCAGGCCACGCTCACTGTGCTGCTCGCCGTCCAATCGCACGCTCAGGTCCAGCAGTTCGCCGCGGCCGATGGCGCGGTGTTGGGTGATGCGGTTGCGCAGATGGACCAGCCCCAGCAGTGGCAGGGGGAATTGTGGATCGGTCAGCAGTTGCAGGTGTAGCGGGAAGGCGAGGATGTGGGGCCAGGTGATGGGCACCGAGGTTTGGGGCTGGAAGCCGCACACGGCTTCATAACGGGCCAGCTTGGGTCCGGTGGTGCGGGCACCAATGATCTCCGCAGACAGGGGAGGCAGGCCCTGCTCTGTCGACGAGGTGCGGGAACCGCCGGTGAGGGCGCGGCTGTACAGCGGCCAGAGCCCGGGGGGCTGATTGTTGTAGGTATAGTGACTTGCCATGGATGCACTCCTGGGTTGAGAAGTGGTTGAATTCTGGTACAACTGTGCTCACCTGGCCTGATATGCGCTACTATGGTCTTATAGCCAGGATTGATATCCAGTGACGCCGCTATTCCGATAGCGTGCGATGTAATTACAAAAAGTCTGGCAAACTCACAAAGTCACGACAATGACCGGGTCTGCCGCTGATAGAGTCGGTAAGGCCAAACCAATAACTACAAGGAGCTCCAGCGGGAGTGTGCACAGGCTCTCCAGAAGCTCCCTGACAACGACAAGCGGATTGTTATGCAGGAACTTCGCGATGCGGGTGTGATGCTTCGCCTGATCTATCAGGCCATGAAAACACGTGACATAGATACGGACGCGATTTTCGCCCGATTGGGGGTGGATGAGGACTATGTCTTCACCGAGCAGCTCCGAACGCCCCACAATGCCCAGCTGTACTTCTGGCAGGTGGTGGAAGATGTCTCCGGCGACCCGGATGTGGGTCTCAACCTGGGCCAGGTGT
Source organism: Marinobacter sp. CA1 (assembly GCF_020546665.1). Classification (NCBI taxonomy): domain Bacteria; kingdom Pseudomonadati; phylum Pseudomonadota; class Gammaproteobacteria; order Pseudomonadales; family Marinobacteraceae; genus Marinobacter; species Marinobacter sp. CA1. The sequence continues at coordinate 3,233,776 of NZ_CP071785.1, read as the reverse complement.
TACCCGCCTACCGCGGCCAGGTGCTTGAATACCTGTTTCTCAGCAGTCCCACCTTTGGCGAGGGGCTCCGGCGCGCCCAGAACTACCAGCGCCTGCTCAGCGATGCCGCCAACACCGATTTCTTCGTTGAGGGCGATGAAGCCTGCATGGTGCTGGACACTGCCTCCGAGGAAGTCAGCCGCTTGAAACACTTCAACGAGTGTTTCGTGCAGGGCCTGGTGACCTTCTTCAAGTCCATCACCGACGGTCGTTTCCAGCCTTCCCGTATTGAGTTTGAACACCACCGTGACACTGGTCAGGCGCTGGTGCAGGACACCCTGGGCTGCGAGGTGGTGTTTGGTGCCAAGGAGAACCGGCTGTTCTTCCCGGTGCGCCTGCTGGCCCATCCTTCCCCTCACGCTGAACCGGAACTGCTGGCGTTGCACGAGCGCTTCGCTTCGGAGCAGGTGGCGCGGCTGGAGAAGAAAGACATAGTGGGTCAGGTGGAGCGGATTGTCGCGGAGCTGTTGGACAGTGGCGAAGTTACCCTGGACGCAGTTGCCGAGCGCCTGCAGATCAAGCCCAGAACGCTGCGGACCCGGCTGACCGAGGCCGAGACCAGCTTTAACCAGGTGCTGGCGGATTTCCGTTACCGGCTGGCGCGCCAACTGCTGGCCACCACTGACGAGTCGATTGATGAGATTGTCTACCTCACCGGCTTCTCGGAGCCCAGCACCTTTTACCGTGCTTTTAAACGCTGGTCAGGCATGACCCCGATCGAGTACCGCAAGACTGCCCAGGGCAAGGATGCGATGGTAGACGCCATGTAGTCATGGTCCCGGACGCACGTTCCCCATCCCGGTTGTTGCCGGGTGGGGGAGGCGCTCCAGGTCAGCGCCCGTTCGAGGGGCTGAAAAAAAACTGACATTTTTTTGAGAAAAGCGTTGACAGTTTTCCGGGGATCTATATAATGCGCCCTCGTTGTCACCGAGAACACCACGCCACACAGGGCGGTTCTCGAAAATATCGCAAGCAACTCAAAGCGATACGATGATAGCCCAACGCGGAGCGGTAGTTCAGTTGGTTAGAATACCGGCCTGTCACGCCGGGGGTCGCGGGTTCGAGTCCCGTCCGCTCCGCCACTTTTTCCTCTCGTCAGAATCGATCTGGCGACGCAGCTGAAAGTCGAAGGTTTTCAGCGCACCCAAGGCGATCAAGCGTCGCCTCCCTTCCGGGTTTCAGAATTCTCCTTGTTAGCATCGAATGTTTGGCCTAGCCCTTATGGGGTGCGCCGAATTTTTGTCGTTTTTGTCCTGTACTGAATTCAAACTGTCATCTGTCTCTGCGATTCTGGCGCCTATGGGTCTTGCGCTCTATCAGTCGCAGGTGCTTAATGGATCAGGATGGTCGCGGGATCGCGACCGGCAGACAGTGGATAGGGAATTCTGTGAGGACGATATGAACGACTATGAAGAAGAAATCATCGAGCAGCAGTTGGAAGACTTCGACGATGATGAAGACTACGGCGACCCCATGGAGCTGTGACGCTCCCTAGATCTCAGTAGCGCCTTTCAGCACCCGACGGTGCTGGCCCGGGCTGATGCCGAACCAGCGGCGGTAGGCTTTGTGGAAGGCTGCAGGGTTGGCAAATCCCAACAGCCAGGAAATTTCCGCAAACGACAGGCTGGTTTCTGCCAGGTAGTCCTGGGCCAGGTCCTTGCGGGTGTCGTCGAGCAGTTCGCGGTAGCCCCGGCCCTCGGCCGCCAGGTACCGTTGCAGGGTCCAGGGCGTTAGCCCGAATTCGGCCGCCATGGCCGACAGCTCAGGTGGCCGCTCCGCCAGTTGGGCAGCAAGCTTTTCCTTGATTCTCTCCCCCAGACTCCAGCCCGCCTGGCGCCGCTTCAGGTCCTGGCTGCATTCCTCCACCAGCAGTTGATGTACTGCCGCCTGGGCGTCCTGGCAGCGGGTATCGGCCATCCGGCTGTCGAGCTGCACTCGGTTCTCCAGAGCGCCGAAGTGCACCGGACAGCCAAACCAGGCTTCGAACGCGGCCTCCTGCCCCTGGCTCGGGTATTCGATCCATACCTCTTCGGCGACCTGTTGCTGACCACTGACGGTGCGGAGAAACTGCACCCAGGTGGCCAGGACCGAATCCACCACAAAGAAGTTGAAGCGGTTGTAGGGGCGGATCGAATAGAACCGGGCCAGGTCGGGTGTTCGGGTCATGCTGGGTTGGCCCCGGCTGTTGCGACTGGTGAGCAGGGCAAAGCGGATCAGGGTGGCGAGTGCGTCACTCGCGGTGGCTGCGGCTGCGCCAGCGAGACCGGCGCGGCCAGCGTCCACCGGCCGGCTGAGAGCCCCCATCACCAGGCCCAGGTTGGGGTTGCCGGTGTGTTCGATGGCGGCGTGACCCAGGCGCATGAAGCGGGGAATGCTGATGCGGGCGTCCGTCGACGCCAGGATGGCCGGCGACAGATTGAACTGGGCGAGCAGCGGCGCCGGGCCGCAGCCCTGGTGCTGGACTGCCCGGGCGAGCACGTCGACGTGTAGGACGCTGATGTCGCCCAGGGTGTTGCGGCGCATCGGGGCGTTGGGTTTGGGCATGATCGACGACTCATTGTTGTTTGAAGATAATAAAAGGTTATCTCAGGATATTGAGGCTGGCAAGACCAGCGGCTACTTTAGGCTCACTAAAAGAACGTGAACCGATTCACGGAGATGAAGATGAGCGAGAACCAAGCGACACCCGGTCTGACCAAGTACCCCAACCTGCTGGAGCCCCTGGATCTGGGCTTTACCCGGCTGCGTAACCGGACCCTGATGGGGTCCATGCACACGGGGCTGGAAGAGGCCAAGAACGGCTTTGAGCGGCTGGCAACCTTTTACGCCGAACGCGCCCGTGGCGGCGTAGGTCTGATCGTGACCGGTGGTATCGGCCCCAATGCCGAAGGCAGCGTCATGCAGCATGCGGCCAAGATGGATACCGAGGAAGAAGCCGAGCAGCACAAGGTGGTGACGGAGGCGGTACACCGGGAAGGTGGCAAGATCTGCATGCAGATTCTCCACGCCGGTCGCTATGCCTACACCCCGCAGCTGGTTGCGCCGTCCGCGATTCAGGCGCCCATCAACCCCTTCACTCCCAAAGAGCTGGACGGTGATGGCGTTGAGAAGCAGATCCAGGACTACGTCAACTGCGCCGCACTGGCCCAGCAGGCCGGCTACGACGGCGTTGAGATCATGGGCTCGGAAGGCTATCTGATCAACCAGTTCATCGTCAGTCACACCAACCACCGCACCGACGAGTGGGGCGGCAGCTACGAGAACCGGATTCGCTTCCCGCTGGAGATTGTGCGTCGGGTTCGGGAGCGTGTCGGGGCCAACTTCATCATTATCTACCGGCTGTCGATGCTGGACCTGATTGAGGACGGCAGCACCTGGGATGAAGTGGTGCAACTGGCCAAGGCCATTGAGCAGGCCGGTGCCACCATCATCAACACCGGAATCGGCTGGCACGAAGCGCGGGTGCCGACCATCGTCACCTCGGTACCGCGGGCGGCCTTCACGGAAGTGACCAAGCGTCTCAAAGGCGAAGTGAGCATTCCCCTGGTGACCACCAACCGCATCAATATGCCGGACGTGGCGGAATCCGTGCTGGCCGACGGTCACGCCGATATGGTGTCGATGGCGCGGCCATTCCTGGCGGACGCCGACCTGGTGGCCAAGGCGGCAGAGGATCGCGCTGATGAGATCAACACCTGCATCGGCTGTAACCAGGCCTGTCTGGACCACACCTTCAGTGGCAAACTCACCTCCTGCCTGGTGAACCCGCGGGCCTGTAACGAAACCGAGCTGGCCTACGTCAAGACCGCCAAGCCGAAGCGGATTGCGGTGGTTGGTGCCGGTCCGGCAGGCCTGGCCATGGCGACGGTGGCGGCCGAGCGGGGGCACCAGGTCACCCTGTTTGATGCCGGTAGTGAAGTGGGCGGCCAGTTCAATGTGGCCAAGCGGATTCCGGGCAAGGAAGAGTTCTATGAAACCCTGCGCTACTTCCGCGTCATGCTCGACAAGCACGGGGTGGATGTCCGTCTGAACACCCGGGTGGACGTGGATGACCTGATCGCCGGTGAGTACGACGATGTGGTGCTGGCCACCGGCATCGTGCCCCGCACTCCGGAGATCGACGGCATCGACCATCCCAAGGTGATTGGATACCTGGATGCCATCCTGGGTCGCAAACCGGTGGGCCAGAAGGTCGCGGTGATCGGCGCCGGCGGTATCGGTTTCGATGTCTCGGAATTCATCGTGCATGAGGGCGAATCGCCGTCCCTCAACACCGAACACTTCATGCGGGAGTGGGGTGTGGACCTGACCGCCGAACACCGTGGCGGCATCAAGGGGATGACCCCTGAGCTGCCCAAGCCGGCCCGTGAGGTCTACCTGCTGCAGCGCAAGGCTTCCAAGGTCGGTAAGAATCTGGGCAAGACTACCGGCTGGATTCATCGCACCTCCCTCAAGAACCGGCAGGTACAGATGGTACCTGGCGTCAGCTATCGCCGAATCGACGACGAGGGACTGCACGTCACCATCACGCCGAAAGGCGCGGAGCAGGGTGAAGACCGGCTGTTACCGGTAGACACCATCATCGTCTGCGCCGGCCAGGAGCCGCTGCGTGAGCTGCAGCAGGGGCTGGAAGCCGCCGGTGTGGCGGTGCACCTGATTGGCGGTGCTGATGTAGCAGCGGAACTGGACGCCAAGCGTGCCATCGACCAGGGCAGCCGGTTGGCCGCGGAACTCTGAGCCGCCGCGGTGGTCATGCAGACCCGGTCGGGTTATCCCGACCGGGTTTTTTTGTGTCGGTTTCGGCGACGGATCGGCAAACTGGCGGGCGACCGACTGCACAATCCCGGGCCACCTGGCCCCGATACCCTGCCGATTGGCGGTTGGCGAGGCTACAATAGGGGCATGACTTAATCAGTGTCGACGTGACGACCGTCGGCCATGGCAACCAGCAGGAGTGGAGAGTGGATTCAGCGCTTCCAGGGAACGACGGTTACGCAGCGGTGCTGTTCGTCGAGGGGGCACAGGTGGCGCGGCAGATGCGTGCCCAGGAATTTGGCGCGTTTCTGGACGGCTACGTGGGCCTGTCGGATCTGGCGGATACCGATGTAAAAGCCGTCTACGTGCTGCTGGATGGCCAGCTGCAGGTGCGCTCGCTGGTGTTCTTCCGGATCTGGTTCGACGAGGAAGGACGTGCTGACAGCCACTGGAATCTGCCGGTGGAGGAACTGGCGCTGGAAGGAGCGTCCGGGCCGGATCTGGGGGCTGGACCGATCCGGTTGGTGTGTCGCAGTCAGTGCCCGCGCCCGGCGCTGGCAGACGAACTCTGGGACCCGGACATGTCGCCCGGCCAGAACCAGTTCCAGGCCATCCGCAAGGCCATCGAGGCCAATTCCCTCAATTTTCGTCGTCTTGCCCCGGAGGTGCCGGATGAACAGGTGCCGGTGCTCCGTGCGCAAGCCTCCGGCGGCCAGGAAGACAGCGAACGGGCAGACCGAACCCGCCTGGCCCGGCTGATTCGGGCCCAACGTTTGCGGATCAAGACCCTGCAGAGTGTCCACCGGGACTCGGTGGCCGAGATCCGCCGTGAGCATCGGCTGGAGATGCAGGGGGTGCGGGCCGAGGTGGCTGAACTGGAGCAGGGCCGGGAGCGGCAGCGTCTGGTCAATGAGCAGCTCAAGGAGCGGCTGGCAGAGCGTAACCAGCAGTACCTCAATCTTCAGGAGCAGTTACAGCAGCAGGCCACCGCCACCGAAGCAGGCGCCCAGACCCGGGGGGCGGAACTGGTGCTGCTCAACGAGCAGTTGGAACGCCGGCGACGAGAGCTGGCGCTGCGGGATGAGCGCATTGCCCAGCTGGAGCAGGAACTGGAAGAAATTCAGCAGCAGGAGCCGGCGGAAGACACGCTGATGCGGCATCTGAAGGATCAGTCGGTGTTTCTGGTGGCCTATCACGCCGGGCTTGGTCACATGACGTTGCCCTTCGATGATATTGAGCGCTATTTCCTCAACCCCACCGGCTTTGCCGCCAACAAGTGCGGTCTGAACGAGCCGGCCTATCTGGATTGGCTGGATCACTACGAGCAGCCGGTGTGCCGGCATCAGCATCAGGGCCGGCTTTGTGGTCAACCGGTGATGCGGGTCAGCCAGCCGGCGGAGTTTCGTGCGGGGCTGGATGATCGCTGCGACCAGCATCGTCCGGCGGCCCGGGCCAGTGATCCGGCACCACAAAAAAACGACGGGTCTCGATAAAGCCATCACCCTTGGCGATCATCAGGGCGAAGGGCCGTGGCCGCGACTGGGCGGCCACACTGGCCAGAGCGGCGCGGGTGGACTCCGGCTCGGGGGGCTGCGGTTGCTGGTAGCGGCCGAGCCAGTCGGGTTTGTCCAAGTGCACCCAGTGGTCGGTCTCGAGGCCGGGCAACTGGTGGTGATAGAGCCACTGCCCGCGGTCATGGCCCGGGTTTACCCAGTCTGGCAGTGTCGGTTGAGGTTGCCCTGTCAGGGGAGTGAACAGCATGCCCGGCATTACCAGCACCGGGGCCAGCGGACCCTGGATACCCTGACCGGCCAGCCATTCCCGGGTGAGGGGGCGCTGGGCGAGGGTGCACTGGTGGGTCACCATGCGTTCGGTTTTGAGGTCGAGACGATCCTGGGCATTGGGGCCCAGCCATTGGTTAACGCCGCCCTGGGGGTGGCCCAGGTAGAACTTGACGGCAATTTCGTGGTGTTCCAGGCGATTGCTGAGCGGGTTCTCCACCACCAGGTCCAGTTCCCCCAGCGTGCGGCCGTCGTGCGCCCGGATGGCGGTATTGCTGAGCAACACCCGCCAGCCCAGAAACTGCTCCAGAAAGAACCGGTACAGGGTTTCGAAGTAGTGTCCCAGGCGGCGGCTCTGGCACTGGCCAAGGGCCGCCAGCAGAGGGGCCGGGGCGGCGTCGAGCCGTTGCAGGCGCGATGACGTATCTGTCGGCAACCAGTCCCGAGGACAAGCCACCGGGCCGGTATCCACCAGCGGTGCGGCCTGGCACAGCCAGGCCAGATGGCGAACCGCCGGGGTTTGCCAGGGCTGCTGGAGCAGGTCCAGGGCCTGGTGATCGGGCAAAGCGTTTTCGTTCATCCCGGGTAATTCGTTAAGATGTGAACAGGCGGCTGCTGTGCAGCCATCTCTCCAGGGCACCAGCGACCGCGCCGGGGTGTCCGTGTTTCCCTTGCCAGCCACAGGAATCTACATGGATCAATTCAGGAACATCGGCGTTATCGGACGAATGGGCAGCGTCAAGGTTGTCGAGTCCCTGCGTCAGCTGAAACAGTACCTCATGGCCGAAAACTATCACGTCATCATTGAGGAAGATACCGCCGGCATGCTGCCTGGTCACGGTCTGCAGGTTGCCAGCAAGAAGCTGATCGGCGAGATCTGTGATCTGGTGATTGTGGTGGGAGGCGATGGCAGTTTGCTGGGCGCGGCGCGGGAGCTGGCCAAGTCGAACGTGCCACTGCTCGGGGTCAACCGTGGCCGGCTGGGCTTTCTCACCGATATCTCGCCGTCGGATCTGGAACAGCGCCTTGCCAAAGTGCTGGAAGGTGACTACATCGAGGAGAAGCGCTTTCTGCTGGATGGCAGTGTTGAGCGTAACGGTCAGGCCCTGGGGTTTGGCGCAGCGCTGAATGACGTGGTGCTGCATCCGGGCAAATCCACTCGCATGATCGGCTTTGACCTGTTCATTGACGGTCATTTTGTTTACAGCCAGCGCTCAGATGGCCTGATCGTTTCCACTCCGACCGGGTCCACGGCTTACTCACTGTCAGCGGGTGGCCCGATCATGCACCCCAAACTGGATGCGATTGTGCTGGTGCCGATGTTCCCCCACACCCTCAGCAGCCGCCCCATCGTGGTAGACGGCAAGAGTGAGATCAAACTGGTGATTGGCGAGACCAACGAAGCTTATCCCCAGGTCAGTTTTGATGGCCAGATGAACATTGCCTGTGCCCCCGGTGACATCATCCGCATCACCAAGAAACCCTTCAAGATCCGCCTGATTCATCCGACGGACCACAACTTTTACGCAACATGCCGGGACAAACTGGGATGGGCGAGTGAGATAGCAGCGAGTTGATCATGGCGGTACAACACGACAAGTCCGCAAGCCGCGGTTACGACATCATCGGGGATGTGCACGGTTGTGCGCATACTCTGGTGCGTCTGCTGGAGCAGATGGGATACCGCAAGGTTAACGGCATCTACGAGCATCCCCGCCGGCAGGCGATATTCATTGGCGACATCGTCGACCGGGGCCCCCGTATCCGGGAAGCCCTGCACCTGGTGCGGGATATGGTCGAGCACGGCTCGGCCCGGATGGTGATGGGCAACCACGAATACAACGCTTTGGGCTACTGCACCCGGGCCCGTGCTGGCAGTGGCAAGAAGTGGCTGCGGGAGCACAACCCCCGGCACGACCGGCTGATTCACGAGACCCTGGAACAGTTTGAGCACTACCCCCAGGAGTGGAACGAGTTCCTGGAGTGGTTCTACACCGTGCCGCTGTTCATTGAGGAAGACCACTTCCGTGTTGTCCACGCCTGCTGGGACGACCACCTGATCCGCCAGTTCAAGGACAGCCAGCATGGCGCCTGCATTGATGAGGACTTCCTGCACGCCTCCTCGGCACTGGAATCCTTCGCCGGCCAGGTGATGGATACGCTGCTGAGGGGAACCGACCTCAAGTTGCCGGAGGGCATGGCGATCACCGGCAAGGATGGCTACGTGCGGGAATTTTTCCGCACCAAGTTCTGGGCCCAGAACCCGCAGACCTATCAGGATGTGGTGTTCCAGCCCGACCCGCTGCCGCCGGAGGTGGCCAGTCGGCCGCTGTCAGAGCGGGATCGGGGTCAGCTGCTGAGCTACCCCACCAGTGAGCCGCCGGTGTTCGTCGGCCATTACTGGATGGACGGCGACCCGGCTCCGATCACCCCCAATGTGGCCTGCATCGACTACAGCGCGGTCAAGTACGGCAAGCTGGTGGCCTATCGCATGGACGATGAGCGCGAACTGTCGAAGGACAAGTTTGTCTACGTGGAAGTGGAGCGACCGGAACAATCGGAAGACCCTTATACCGAAGACAGCGTGGCGAGGTAGTCTTGTACCGCATCAAACAGTTGGAAACCGACGTCAACCTGGCGGCCTTCAGCCAGTGGCTGGAGCAGCAGGGGGTTGGTCACCGCATCACTGCGGAAGGCAACCACCAGGTGCTGTGGCTGGAAAACCCCGACCAGGCCGAGCCGGTGCTGGAAGCGTTGCGGCAGTTCCTGGCCTCGCCCCAGAGTCACAGTCGTCCGGATCGCAAGCCGGGATCGCCGTTTCACCCCAGTGGCCGGTGGCAGGCGTCACCGGGCCACGCACCGTTGGTCATGGCGATGATCGGGGTAGCGATCATGGTGGCTTTTGCCACCGACCTGGGGCGCAGCATTCTTTCTGCGGCCCTGATGGTGGTCGATCCGAGAATCTACCCCTGGGATACCATGGCGGAACGGTTGACGGCGCTGACCTCGACTCTGGCCGGCGGGGAAGTCTGGCGGCTGGTCTCGCCGGATTTTCTGCATTTCAGCTGGCCGCATCTGATCTTCAACTCGGTGATGCTGTGGTTCCTGGGCAGTCAGGTGGAGTGGATTGACGGTCGTGGCCGCTTGCTGGTGCTGTTTGTTGTGGGCAGTCTGCTGTCCAATGGTTTGCAGTATTTCACCACCGGGCCGCTGTTTGGTGGACTCTCCGGGGTGGTGTATGCCCTGGTGAGTTATTGCTGGCTGAGCCAGAGACGCCAGCCCAGGTTCCAGTTCCCCTCCGCCCTGGCGGTTCTGGCTGTGGCTTGGGTGCTGTTCGGCTTTACGCCGTTGCCGGAGCTGCTGGGTCTGGGCCGTATGGCAAACGCTGCCCATCTTGGTGGTCTGCTGGCCGGGTTGCTGCTGGGCCTGGTGTTGCCAGCACGTCAGCCCCGTCACTGACGGTTATCTGACAGCATCCAGGCAAAAAAAAGCCCCACCAAAGGGTGGGGCGTAAATGAGCGGTTAAGCTCCTGATGAGAGAGACCAAATGCAAACGACCGTTGTCATTTGGTGAGTTAACGATAATCGTTATCATTTAATGGGTCAAGCCGATTCCTCCAGAAATCGGAAAAAAGTTCGAAAAAAACGTTCGCAGAAAACGTATTACGGCAGGGACAGCTTGAGGAGTGTCTGGAGAATTGCCTGAGACAGACGCAAAAAAAAGCCCCACCAAAAGGTGGGGCGTGAATGAGCAGTTAAGCTCCTGATGAGAGAGACCAAATGCTAACGACCGTCGTCATTTGGTGAAGTAATGATAATTGTTATCATTTGTTTTGTTCAACCCCTGACACGGTTTTTTTCCAAATTTTTTCGATGCGAAGCAGGAAACTGTGATGACGTACCAAGAATTGATTGAACGCATGGACCCGACGGTGTACCAGAGCCTGCGTCAGGCGGTGGAACTGGGCAAATGGCCGGACGGTCGGGTTCTGAGCGCCGAGCAGCGTGAGCTCTGTATGGAGGCGGTGCTTCACTATGAGAGCAAGAATGTCCCGGAGGAAGAACGGGTTGGTTACATCGATCGCGGCAAGAAGGCAGAGGGGGAGACCTGTGGCAGCTCCGATGACGCGGCTCCGATCCGTATCCTGAGCTGAGGTGCCCCTTGTCGACCGCTATTGATGTCACCGGGCGTCTGCGCAAGATGCCCGTTACCGCCTCCGATCCCGTCGAATACGTGTTGCGGGTGGGGGACGAGAGTCTTGCCCTCAATGCCCTGATAGGGCATCCCATCAGCCTCGAATTCACCGGTACCATCCGCTGTATCCACTGCGACCGCAGTACCCGCAAGAGTTTCGGTCAGGGCCATTGTTACCCCTGCTTCAAACGGCTTGCTGCCTGTGACTCCTGCATTGTCAATCCTGAGAAGTGTCACTATCACGAAGGTACCTGCCGCGAGCCGGAATGGGGTGAAACCCATTGCATGACCGAACACGTGGTGTACCTGGCCAACTCCTCCGGTGTCAAAGTTGGTATCACCCGGGCCTCCCAGGTTCCTACCCGCTGGGTCGACCAGGGTGCGATTACCGCGGTGCCAATGCTGCGGGTGGCAACTCGGCAACTGGCCGGCTTCGTCGAGGTGGCCTGCAAGCAGCATGTGGCTGATCGCACCAACTGGCGCACCATGCTCAAGGGGGAGGCGCCGCCGATCGACCTGGAGGCGGAAAAGCGCCATCTGCTGGGGGTGATCCAGGAGGAGCTGGCTGCCCTGAGGCAGCAGCATGGTGACGACGCGATCCGCGAGGTGACGGAGGAGTGCGTGAGTCTCAGTTATCCGGTCCAGGTCTGGCCGGACAAGGTGAAAAGCCATAATCTTGACAAAACCCCGCTGGTGACCGGTCGTCTCGAGGGCATCAAGGGCCAGTACCTGATGCTGGATACCGGCGTCATCAATATCCGCAAGTACACCGCCTATGAGGTCCGCGTCCGGGTACAGGACTGAGCGCCGGTGTCGGAAGAATCACATCCCGTGCGGCGGTCGGCCGCACCTGTTGTAGGGAGAACGCAATGCGAACGAATCAGCCACGAACCATCTACCTGAGCGAATACCAGGTCCCGGCGTTCCTGGTCGATCATGTGGACCTTCGGTTTGAGCTGTTCGAAGACGGCGCCCGGGTTCACAGCACCCTGAGCATCCGCCGCAATCCGGAGTTCCCGGATCAGGGCGAGGCGCTGGTGCTGGATGGTGACAGCCTGGTGCTGGAGTCGGTTCAGATGAACGGCGAAGCGGTGCCGGAAAACGACTATCAGCTCAAGGGTGAGCAACTGGTGGTGCCGGGGGTGCCGGACCGCTTTGAGCTGACAGTGGTGACCTGGATTGAGCCCCAGAACAATACCCGCCTGGAGGGACTGTACAAGTCGTCCGGCATGTTCTGTACCCAGTGCGAGGCGGAGGGGTTCCGCTGTATCACCTTCTTCCCCGACCGGCCCGATGTGATGGCCAGATTCCGCACCCGCATTGAGGCGGACCGGGCCGCCTATCCGGTGCTGTTGTCCAACGGCAACGACGTCGATCGTGGTGAGCTGGCGGATGGCCGGCATTTCGTCACCTGGGAAGATCCGTTCCCCAAACCCTGCTACCTGTTCGCTCTGGTCGCCGGTGACCTGGTGGAGAAGCGCGACACCTTCCACACCTGCTCGGGCCGGGACATTGATCTTCGCATCTACGTTGAATCCCGCAATGCCCAGAAGTGCGACCACGCGATGGATTCCCTCAAGCGCTCCATGCGCTGGGATGAGGAGGTCTACGGCCGGGAGTACGATCTGGATATCTTCATGATTGTGGCGGTGGACGACTTCAACATGGGGGCGATGGAGAACAAGGGGCTTAACATCTTCAACTCCTCCTGCGTTCTGGCCAGCCCCGATACCGCGACGGATGCGGCATTCCAGCGCATTGAAGCCATCGTCGCCCATGAGTACTTCCACAACTGGTCCGGCAACCGGGTTACATGTCGGGACTGGTTCCAGCTCAGCCTCAAGGAGGGCTTTACGGTCTTCCGCGATGCGGAGTTCTCAGCGGACATGGGATCGCCCACTGTCAAACGGATCGAGGATGCCACCCTGATGCGGACGGCCCAGTTTGCCGAAGATGCCGGCCCCATGGCTCATCCGGTGCGGCCGGCGTCCTACATGGAGATCTCCAACTTCTACACGCTGACCATCTACGAGAAAGGCGCCGAGGTGGTGCGGATGATCCACACCCTGCTGGGGCCGGAGCTGTTCCGCAAGGGCAGTGATCTCTACTTTGAGCGTCACGATGGCCAGGCCGTTACCACCGATGACTTTGTCCGTGCGATGGAGGATGCCAGCGGCCGCGACCTGAGCCAGTTCCGTCGCTGGTACGAGCAGGCCGGTACGCCGGTACTGGATGTCAGCGACGAGTACGATGCCGACAAGGGCGTCTATCGTCTCAAGGTGCAGCAGCGCATCCCGGACACTCCGGGGCAAACCGACAAACAGCCCCAGCACATCCCCTTTGCTCTGGGGCTGCTGGGAGCGGATGGCGCGGACCTACCGCTGGCGCTGGCGGATGGTGACACCGAAGCACCGGCTTCCCGGGTTCTGGAGCTGACCGATACCGAGCATACCTTTGAGTTCCATGGCCTGGCGGAGCGGCCGGTGCCGTCTCTGCTGCGGGGGTTCTCCGCGCCGGTGCGGGTGCACTACCCATGGACCCGGGACCAGCTGATGTTCCTGGCCAGCCACGACAGTGATGGCTTCAATCGTTGGGATGCCGGCCAGCGCCTGGCGGTTGATGTGATCCAGGCACTCGAGGGGCAGGCGGATGATGGAGAGGTGGATGCCCGCCTGATCGACGCATACCGACAGCTGCTGAATGACGCCACGCTGGATCAGGCGCTGGTGGCCAAGATGCTGAATCTGCCGTCCCTGGCCTATCTGATCGAACTGGCCGAAGAGGCCGATGTTCAGGCGTTGCACCGCGCCCGGGAAAAGGTCCTGACCACGTTGGCCGAGACCCTGCGGGAAGACCTGCTGGCTTGCTACCACCGCAACGACGACAGTGGCGATTACCAACTCACGCCAGAGGCCATCGCCCGCCGTAGCCTCCGCAATACCGCACTGGCGTGGCTGCTGCACATCGACGATGCCGAGGCCTGTGATCTGGCGCGGGTCCAGTTCGACCGGGCCAGCAACATGACCGACCAGATGGGCGCGCTGCGGGCACTGGTAAATTCCGGTTTCGCTGCAGAACGTGGTGAAGTGCTGGACGGTTTCTACCAGCGCTGGCAGGACGACCCCCAGGTGGTGGAGCAGTGGTTCTCGGTGCAGGCCGCGAGTACTGAAGCGGGGCATCTTGGCAAGATCCGGGCGCTGTTGACCCATCCGGCGTTCGAATGGACCAACCCCAACAAGGTGCGTTCGGTGATCGGTGCCTTTGCTGGCCAGAACCTGTCGGAATTCCACCAGGACGACGCCTCCGGTTATCGCTTTCTGGCGGAGCAGGTTCGGCGCCTGGATGATCTGAATCCGCAGATCGCTGCCCGCCTGGTAGCGCCTCTGACCCGCTGGCGCAAGTTTGCGCCGGTCTACCGCGAGGGCATGAAAACTGCGCTGGAGATGATCCGGGACAAGGACGGTCTGTCGCGGGATGTCTATGAAGTTGTCCACAAGAGCCTGGCCGGGTCCTGAGACCCGGTCGGCAAAATCGCACTTTCGGTCGATGCCCCCAGAGGGCTCTTCGGCTAACCTTCGATGCTATGAGTCAGTAGTCCATGATAAAAACCTGAGGAGCCGCTAAAGGCTCCCACCACCTGTTGGTCTTCCAGACGCACCTAAGGTGAAAGACAATGAGAAATAACAAGAACGTTCTTCTGGGCAGTCTTTTAGCGCTTACCGTAGCGGCCGCACCGGCATTCGGCGCGGTCTCTTCCAGCGAGGCCTCGCGGCTTGGCCGCGACCTGACTCCGTTCGGTTCGGAGAAAGCCGGTAACGAAGCTGGCACCATCCCGGCCTGGGACGGCGGCCTGTCAACGCCGCCAGCAGGTTATGAGGGCTCCGGGCAGCATCACATCGATCCTTTCCCTCAGGACAAGCCGCTTTTTACCATCAATGCCAGCAACATGGCGGTGTATGAAGAGCGGTTGCCGGATGGCGTCAAGGCGATGCTGGAAACCTACCCCACCACGTTCCGGCTACCGGTCTACATCAGCCGGCGTACTCACGCGGTACCGGACTGGGTGGCAGACAACATTCGCAAGAATGCCACCAGCGCCCGCATCGTGGGCGAGGGCGCCGGCCTTGAAGGCGCCTTCGGTGGCTATCCGTTCCCCATTCTCCATGGCAACAACGAAGAGAAAGCCTGGCAGGTGATCTGGAACCACCTGACCCGCTGGCGGGGCATCAGTGCGACCCGTCGTTCCAGCGAAGTGGCGGTTCAGAGCGATGGCGACTATTCGCTGGTGACGTCCCAGCAGGAAGTGTTCTTCAATTTCTACAACCCCGAGGGGGGGGAAGATGAGCTGGACAACATCATCTTCTACTACCTCTCGTTTACTCAGTCACCACCACGGTTGGCCGGTGGCGCGGTTTTGGTTCATGAAACCCTGAACCAGATCGTCAATCCCCGCTATGGCTGGGGTTACAACGCCGGTCAGCGGCGTGTCCGGCGGGCTCCGAACCTGGGTTACGATTCCCCCATTGCGGCGTCGGACAACCTGCGTACTGCCGACGATACCGACATCTTCAACGGTGCACTCGATCGCTATAACTGGCGCTACGAGGGCCTGCGGGAAATGTACATTCCCTACAACAACTACCTGGTGAGCAAGGCCGGTACGCCCTACGAGGACATTCTCGGGGTGTCCCACATCAGCCCGGATCTGACCCGCTGGGAGTTGCACCGGGTGCATGTGGTTGAAGCTACGCTCAAGGATGACGCCCGGCATATCTATTCCAAGCGACGGTTCTATGTCGATGCCGACAGCTGGAACGTGTTGCTGGTCGACCAGTACGACAGCCGCGGTGAGCTGTGGCGGGTGACCATGGGCCTGGCGAAGAACTACTACGAGCTGCCGGGTGTGTGGACTGTGCTCGATGTCTACCATGACTTGCAGGCCCGCCGTTACCACGTGCTGGGACTGGATACCGAGGAATCGGGAACCCGTGTCTTCACGGACGATGTGCCAAACCGGCGTTATTTCTCTCCCGCCTCACTGCGTCGCCGGAGTGTCCGCTGATCACCAGCGGAGTTGTTGCGGCTGCCCAGCAGTGAGCGTGATCGGCACCAGTGACGGTGCCGGCGTGGGTAGCTGAATCGCGATCAAGGGGATCGCAACAGAGACACTGATCATTATTACTAATTATTACTACAAGATAGGCGTATCGAATGGCTACACGTGTAACGTGCAAGGCTCTCGGCGCGGCATGCTTTGGCCTGTCCATGGCACTGTCCGCCCCGGCAGCGTTTGCTCTAGCGGATGTGATTGAAACACCGGCCAGGGAAACCAGCCTGGCTCCCTCCCAGTTGCTCACCGACGCTGCGACAGCGGGCGACCGCATCATTGCGGTGGGGGAGCGGGGGCATATCATCGTTTCCGACGATGAAGGCGCCAACTGGTCCCAGGGGCAGGTGCCGGTGTCGGTCACCCTCACCGGTGTGGACTTCCCAACGGCCAATGAAGGCTGGGTGGTTGGGCACAGCGGCGTGGTGCTGCACAGTGATGACCGTGGCGACACCTGGTCGGTGCAACTGACGGGCATCGGTGCGGCGAAGCTGGCCATCGAGGGCAAAGAAGCGCGGGCTGAAGCCCTGGAAGCGCGGATTGCAGAAGCGCCGGAAGAAGAGAAGGGAGATCTGGAGTGGGCGCTGGACGACCTGCTGTTCTCGCTGGATAACCTCCGCGCAGATCTGGACATCGGGCCGGTTAACCCGCTGCTGGACGTGTGGTTCGAGAACGATCAGCACGGGTTTGTAGTTGGCGCTTACGGCATGATTCTGCGCACCCGGGACGGCGGTGAGACCTGGCAGGACTGGTCGGGGCAGCTGGAAAACCCCACCGGTTTTCACCTCAATGCCATTACCCGCATTACCGGCGGGGCCTTGGTGATTGTGGGTGAGGCCGGCCAGATTCATGTCTCCGTGGACAATGGCGAAACCTGGGAATTGCGCACCAGTCCCTATGAGGGGTCACTGTTTGGCGTGATCAGCACCGGTCAGGTCAATGAAATCCTGGCGTTTGGCCTGCGGGGTAACATCCTGCTGTCAACCGATCTTGGCAAAAGCTGGAAGATTGTCCCCAACGATGCCAAGGCCACCCTCAACGATGGCGCGGTGGCCGAAGACGGCCGCATTACCCTGGTGGGCAATGGCGGTGCCGTGCTGGTCAGCGGAAACGGTGCCGAGAGCTTCCGTGAACACTTCCGCAGTGAGCGGGCAGGGGTGATGAGCGTGGTGCCGGTATCGGACACCGACATTCTGATCGTGGGCGAGGACGGTGTACACCGGACCGACGCCCGTGGAAGAGATCTGTAACTCGCCCTGCTGCGACATAACTGAATAAAAGGAAGAGGGGCTTTTTGAATGTCCAACCGGATGCATGACAAGGGTGAGCATTACCTGACCACGCCCAAGGCCGAGCCGTTCCTGGAGCGGCTTATTTTCAACAACCGGGCAATTATCCTGTTCGGTTTCCTGATCCTGACCCTGTTTCTGGGCTACAACGCCGTCAAGATCAAGCCGGATGCCAGCTTCGAGCGGATGATTCCGCTGGAGCATCCTTACATCATCAACATGCTCGAGCACCGGGACGACCTCGGTAATCTGGGCAACTTCGTGCGGGTGGCCGTGGCGGCCAAGGATGGGGACATCTTTGATCCCCAGTACATGGATACCCTGAAGCAGATCACCGACGAGATGTTCTATCTCGATGGTGTGGACCGCTCCGGGCTGAAATCTCTGTGGACTCCCAATGTCCGCTGGGTTGAGGTGACCGAGCAGGGCTTCCAGGGCGGTGAGGTGATTCCCGATGGTTATGACGGCTCGCCGGCCAGCCTGGAGAATCTGCGCCAGAACGTGTTGCGTTCCAATCAGGTGGGCCGGCTGGTGGCGGACAACTTCAAGTCCACCATTGTCTACGCGCCGCTGTATGAGACCAACCCTGAAACCGGTGAACCACTGGACTACGCGGCCTTCTCCCGCCAGCTCGAAGAGAAGATCCGCGCCAAGTACGAAGGTCAGAATCCCAACGTCGAAATCCACATTGTCGGGTTTGCCAAGAAGGTCGGTGACCTGATCGAGGGCATTGGCTCCATAGCCTGGTTTGCCGGCATCACCATCGTATTGACCACGCTGCTGCTCTACGGCTACTCCCGCTGTATCGCCGGCACCCTGGTACCGGTGTTCTCCTCCATTGTGGCGGTGTTCTGGCAACTGGGGGCGCTGCGCCTGCTGGGCTATGGCCTCGACCCCTATTCGGTGCTGGTGCCGTTCCTGGTGTTTGCCATCGGGATCAGTCACGGTGTTCAGGTGGTGAATGCGATGGCGCTGGAAGCCGCCAAGGGCTTTGATCCGATCACGGCGGCCCGGCTGGCGTTCCGCGCTCTGTACATTCCGGGCATGCTGGCGTTGATCTCGGACGCCTTCGGTTTCCTGACCCTGCTGTTCATCCAGATTGATGTGATCAAGGACCTGGCGGTTGCCGCGGGCCTGGGCGTGGCGATTGTGATTGTCACCAACCTGGTTCTGCACCCGTTGATCATGTCCTACATCGGCATTACCAAAGGCGGTGTCCGCCATGTTCAGAACCACGGCGAGAAGCAGGACCGCAAATGGCGGATCATGTCGTACTTCTCCCATCCGGGAGTGGCGCCGATTTCCCTGCTGATTGCCTTGCTGGGTCTGGGGCTGGGTCTGTACTACAAGCAGGACCTGAAAGTGGGCGACCTGGATCAGGGCGCGCCAGAACTGCGGCCCGACTCGGTCTATAACCAGGACAACGCCTTTATTATCGACAACTACTCCACCAGTGCCGACATTCTGGTGGTGATGGTGGAGACGCCGGTTGAGCAGTGCACTCAGTACAATGTGCTCAGGGCGATGGACAGTCTGCAGTGGGAGCTGCAGAACACTCCGGGCGTTCAGTCCACGGCGTCGCTGGCGGATGTTTCCAAGACCGTGACCAAGGCCCTCAACGAGGGTAACTGGAAGTGGTACGAGATCTCCCGCAACCAGACCATCATCAATGCGTCCATCCGTGAGGCACCTCCGGGCCTGATCAACACTGATTGCAGTCTGACGCCGGTGCTGGTGTTCCTGGAAGATCACAAAGCCGAAACCCTGCAGACCGTGGTTGCAGAGGTGGAGGACTTTGCCGCTCAGAACAGCAATGAAGAACACAACTTCCTGCTGGCGACTGGTAACGCCGGGGTGGAAGCCGCCACCAACGAGGTGATCTCCAGCGCCAAGAACATGATGCTGCTGTTCGTCTACGGCGTAGTGAGTGTGCTGTGTTTCGTCACCTTCCGGTCGATTCGTGCGGTTCTGTGTATTGTGGTGCCGCTGGGCCTGACCTCCATTCTGTGTGAGGCGATCATGGCGGTGTCCGGAATCGGCATCAAAGTCGCAACCCTGCCGGTTATCGCCCTGGGGGTGGGTATCGGTGTCGACTACGGCATCTATATCTACAGCAAGCTGGAGAAGTTCCTGCTCGAAGGCAAGACCCTGCAGGAGGCTTACTTTGAGACCCTGCGGTCCACCGGTAAGGCGGTTATCTTCACCGGCGTGACCCTGGGACTGGGTGTGGTGACCTGGATCTTCTCACCCATCAAGTTCCAGGCCGACATGGGCTTCCTGCTGTTCTTTATGTTCCTCTGGAACATGGTGGGCGCGATCTGGCTGCTGCCGGCCCTGGCCCGTTTCCTGCTCCGGCCGGAGCGGATGGTTGCCAAAGCGCGGTCTGCCAAGTAAATTTGGCGCCGCTTCCGGAAAAGCCCGTTTTTAACGGGCTTTTTTGTTGCTCGCTCAAAAGGTTAGGGTGGCAATCGTTCCTTTATTTACCCAGGGAACTGGTCTATGTTCTATGCGTAGACGTAGTCTGCCTGCACCAGTGTGTGCGGGCGGTTAATGATAACGATGAAGAAAAAGGATGAGCTCATGGCACTACGAAAGAACTTCTCCGCTTTGGCGATGGCAGCAGCAGTCGGTTTCGGCTCGGCCTCCATGTCTGTTTCCGCCGCTGACCAGCGGTTCGTGACGATTGGTACCGGTGGTGTTACCGGCGTTTACTACCCGGCCGGTGGCGCGATCTGTCGTCTGGTCAACATGGATCGCAAGGAGCACGGCATCCGCTGTTCGGTGGAAAGTACCGGTGGCTCTGTCTACAACCTCAACGCCATTCGCCAGGGCGAGTTGGATCTCGCCGTCGCCCAGTCTGACTGGCAGTACCATGCCTACAACGGCACCAGCGGCTTTGAAGACGATGGCGCCAACAAGAAGCTGCGGGCGGTCTTCTCTCTGCACCCGGAGCCGTTCACCGTGGTAGCCAGCAAGGGCTCCAACATCCGCAGCTTTGAGGATCTGTCTGGCAAGCGCGTCTCTGTGGGCAACCCCGGTTCTGGCCAGCGTGCGACCGCCGAAGTACTGATGGACGCCATGGGCTGGGATCTGGACGAATTCTCCCTGGCCGCCGAGCTGAAAGCTGCCGAGCAGTCCCAGGCGCTGTGTGATGGCAACATCGATGCGTTCTTCTACACCGTGGGCCACCCGTCCGGTGCGATCAAGGAAGCCACCACGTCCTGCGACAGCGTACTGGTTAACGTGGACAACGACGCCACTGCCGAGCTGGTTGAAAACAACCCTTACTACCGTGTCGCCACCATCCCCGGCGGCATGTACCGTGGCAATGAGGCGGATGTCACCACCTTCGGTGTGGCTGCTACGTTCGTGAGCTCTTCCGACGTTGCTGATGATGTGGTCTATGAAGTGGTCAAAGCGGTCTTCGAAAACTTCGACACCTTCAAGCGTCTGCACCCGGCCTTTGCCAACCTGCAGAAGGAAGAAATGGTTGCCGACGCCCTGAGTGCGCCTCTGCACCCGGGTGCCCTCAAATACTACAAGGAAGTCGGCCTGATCGACTGATCCCTTGCCAACCAGACAGCGGGCATTTCAGATGCCCGCTGTTGTTTCCAGCCGTTTGAAATCTCTGACAGGACGTAACTATGGCCAATGGTGAGCCCAGAGCCAATAACCCCCAGGAACAGGCGAACGTCGACGAGTTCCTGCAAACCGAGTCTGGAGGCAGGGCTGCCACCGGACCTGCTGCTGTAATCCTCTTTCTGGTTCCTCTGTGCTGGTCACTATTCCAGCTTTGGATCGCGTCGCCGCTGCCGTATCTGGTGGAGTTCGGCATCTTCAACTCCACTGAGGCGCGTTCGATCCACCTGGCATTTGCCGCTTTCCTTTCGTTTGCCGCTTTCCCCATGATCAAGGGCAAACACATTGACCGAGTCCCTGTCTATGACTGGGTACTGGCGCTTGCTGCGGCGTTTTCCGCCAGTTACCTCTACGTATTTTACGATCAACTCGCCACCCGCCCGGGCGCCCCGATCCTGCAGGACATGATCGTGGCATTGGGCGGCCTGGTACTGCTGCTGGAAGCCACGCGGCGGTCCCTGGGGTTGCCGCTGACCATCGTTGCGGCTGTGTTCATCACCTACGCCCTGGCCGGCCCCTACATGCCGGATGTGATCTCTCACAAAGGCGCAAGTCTGGAAAAACTGGCGTCGCACCAATGGCTGGGTACCGAAGGCGTGTTTGGTGTAGCCCTTGGGGTTTCCACCAGCTTTGTATTCCTGTTCGTGCTGTTTGGCGCTTTGCTGGAGCGGGCAGGTGCTGGTAACTACTTCATCCAGGTCGCCTATGCGCTGCTGGGTCATATGCGGGGCGGTCCCGCCAAGGCGGCGGTTGTCTCCAGTGGTCTCAGTGGGGTGATTTCCGGCTCCTCGATTGCCAACGTGGTGACCACCGGTACCTTTACCATTCCGCTGATGAAGCGGGTGGGCTTTCCGGCCACCAAGGCCGGTGCTGTCGAAGTGGCGGCTTCCACCAATGGCCAGCTGACCCCGCCGATCATGGGTGCAGCTGCGTTCCTGATGGTGGAGTACGTGGGTATTTCCTACCTTGAGGTGATCAAGCACGCCATCCTGCCTGCGCTGATTTCCTACGTCGCGTTGATCTACATCGTGCACCTGGAAGCGTGCAAGCTGAAGATGCAGGGCGTTGAGCGCCTCAACCGTCCGACCATGGCCCAGCGCATGCTGAACTGGGTGGTTCTGGCATTGGGGCTGTGCGTGTTGACCCTGGCGGTCTACTACGGCGTGGGCTGGACCAAAGACGTACTGGCCGCTGCTGCCGTCTGGGTGCTGGGCCCGCTGTTGCTGGCGGTTTACATCGGCTTGGTGTGGTACGCCACCCGCTTCCCGGAACTGCCGGAAGATGATCCTGAAAGGGCCATGGACGAGTTGCCGCCAGTGGGGCCGACGGTCAAGACCGGTCTCTACTTCCTGCTGCCGGTGGTGGTGCTGGTGTGGTGCCTGACCGTCGAGCGTTTCTCACCTCAGCTGTCTGCCTTCTGGGCGACGGTGTTCATGGTGTTCATCGTGCTGACCCAGCGCCCGCTCAAGGCCTTCTTCCACAAGCACGGCCAGCTGGGACAGAGCTTCTCCACTGGGGTGGGTGATCTGCTGCACTCCCTGGTTACCGGTGCCCGCAATATGGTGGGTATTGGGGTGGCGACGGCGACCGCGGGTATTGTGGTTGGTACCGTGACGCTGACCGGTATTGGCCTGGTGATGACTCAGTTTGTCGAGTTTATCTCCGGCGGCAACCTGTTGCTGATGCTGGTCTTCACCGCGCTGATCAGCCTGATCCTGGGGATGGGGCTGCCGACCACCGCCAACTACATTGTGGTGTCCACGCTGATGGCGCCGGTCATTGTGACCCTGGGCGCCCAGAACGGTCTGATCGTGCCGCTGATTGCGGTCCACCTGTTCGTGTTCTATTTCGGTATCCTGGCGGACGACACGCCGCCCGTGGGGCTGGCGGCGTATGCCGCCGCGGCGATATCGGGGGCGGACCCGATCCGCACCGGTGTTCAGGGGTTCACCTACGACATTCGTACTGCCATCCTGCCGTTCATGTTCATCTTCAACACCCAGTTGTTGCTGATCGGGCTGTCAGGCTGGTTTGACCTGCTGGTGACCATTTTCAGCGCGGTGACGGCGATGCTGGTGTTCTCGGCGGCCACCCAGGGCTTCTGGTTCACCCGCAGCCACAAGTGGGAAACCGCGCTGCTGCTGCTGATCACTTTCACCCTGTTCCGGCCCGGCTTCTGGTGGGACATGGTCTATCCGGAGACCGCCGATTATCCCGGTACCGAGATCATGGCGCACGTCGATCAGGTGCCGGACGGTGCGCCTCTGGTGATCAAGGCGTCCGGCATGTCGGTGGATGGGGACGATATCTCCACCTACGTCAAGCTGCCGCTGCCGGCGGGTGAGAGCCCGAGTGACCGGTTGATGCAGGCGGGGCTGGAACTGAGCCAGAACGGCGACCAGATGGTGGTGGATTTCGTTGGCTTTGGCAGTGCGGCGGAAGATGCCGGCATCTACTTTGGCTGGACCGTTGACGCGGTGCAGGTGGAGCTGGAGCGGCCGCCGAAAGAGCTGATGTTTATCCCGGCGCTGTTGCTGCTGGGTGTGGTGGCCTACGGCCAGTTGCGTCGGCGCTCCCGCGAGGAGCTGGCTGAAGCGGCCTGATGCTCGCTTGCACCCCCTTCCCGTTGCGGGAAGGGGGTGCAGCGGCGAAATCTGCCAAAGACGCCTTGGCGTCCCCTACATCCCCTACATCCCCTACAGTCGCGCTATCCGGCGCATCTCCTGCCACAACAGTCTGTACGCATGCGCCGCCGCTGAACGCGGAGCCATCACCGGTACCGGCTGCCGGGTCTCTCCCATGCGCTCGATGTCGCTGGCGTAGGGAATGTAGGCCCGCATTTTTCGCTTCAGCTCAAAGACGTCTCCCTCCAGTGCCTGACGGTGCAGGTTCTTGCGGCGGTCCACCAGTGACAGGAAGGGGTGGAGTTTCGCCGGCTTCAGCTTCTTCTCTTTCATGAAGTCGTGCAGTTGCTGCCAGCTGTTGGCGGACAGCCAGGTGGGGATGGTGGGGACGAACACCTGATCGGCGGTGGCCAGAACCTGCTCCGCGAGATGGGAGAGCGACGGCGGGCAGTCGAGTATCACCAGACCATAGTCTTCCGACAGCGGATCGAGCCAGGATTTCAGTGCTCCGTCCCCTTCGCCCTGGGCCAGCTTGACGTCCAGGTTGCGAAAGCTGCTGTGGGCGGGGATCAGGTCCAGCTTTTCGTATGGGGTGTCATGGATCAGCTTGCCGACCGGGGTCTTGCCCTTGATCAGGCGGGAGACCTTCTCGCCGCTGACGTCCGGATCGTCCCCCAGATACCAGCTGGCTGCGCCCTGGGGGTCGAGATCCCAGAGCAGGGTGGGGATGCCCGCCTGAGCGGCCAGATAGGCAATGTTGACGGCTGCAGCGGTTTTGCCCACGCCACCCTTGAGGTTATGGAAAGCCAGAATACGCACCCTGTTCCTCCTTCTGATCCCTGAATCGATGGGCCGCCATGGTTCGCGGCACAAACGAGCTATTGTGCACCACTGCGGCTGTGCATGACATCCCACCGGAGGCGCTGATAGAATGCCCGGTCCCGGACCGCGTCCTGTATCGCGGCATACCGAATAACATGTGGTCTTACGTAGGGATCACCGCTGATGCTGATGGGAGTAAACCATGCCTGTAGTTACCCTGCCTGATGGCAGCCACCGCAGTTTTGCGGAATCTGTAACCGTCCATGATGTTGCCGCCGATATCGGCGCTGGCCTGGCCAAGGCGGCCGTTGCCGGTCGTGTTAACGGCAAGCTCGTGGATACCAGCTTTGAAATCGCCGACGACGCCGAGCTTGCGATCATCACCGAGCGCGATGAAGACGGTGTCGACATCATCCGCCACTCCACCGCTCACCTCCTGGCCATGGCCGTCAAGGAGCTGTTCCCGGGTGCCCAGGTCACCATCGGGCCGGTGGTGGACAATGGCTTCTACTACGACTTCAAGTTTGAGCGTCCGTTCACCAACGAGGATCTGGCGCGCATCGAGAAGCGGATGGGCGAGCTGGCAAAGCAGGACATTCCGGTGTCCCGCTCGGTACTGTCCCGCGCCGAAGCGGTCAAGCTGTTTGAAGAGATGGGCGAGGAGTACAAGGTTCGCATCATCGAAGACATTCCCGGTGAGGAAGATCTGTCGTTCTATCGTCAGGGCGACTTTATCGACCTGTGCCGTGGCCCCCATGTGCCCAGCACTGGCAAGCTGAAAGCGTTCAAGCTGACCAAGGTTGCGGGCGCCTACTGGCGTGGCGATACCAGCAACGAACAGCTGCAGCGGGTGTATGGCACCGCCTGGGGCAACAAGAAAGACCTCAAGGCGTACCTCCATCGCCTGGAGGAAGCCGAGAAACGGGACCACCGCAAAATCGGCAAGAAACTGGACCTGTTCCACATGCAGGAAGAGGCGCCGGGTATGGTGTTCTGGCACCCCAATGGCTGGACCGTCTATCAGCAGATCGAGCAGTACATGCGCGACAAGCTGCGTATGCATGGCTACCAGGAAATCAAGACGCCCCAGGTGGTCTCCCGTACCCTGTGGGAAAAATCCGGACACTGGGACAAGTTCGGTGATGACATGTTCACCACCGAATCCGAGAAGCACGACTTTGCCATCAAGCCGATGAACTGTCCGTGTCACATCCAGGTCTTCAACCAGGGGCTGAAGAGCTACAAGGACCTGCCGCTGCGCCTGTCTGAGTTTGGCTCCTGCCACCGTAACGAGGCTTCCGGCGCGCTGCACGGTATTATGCGGGTGCGCGGCTTTACCCAGGATGATGCCCACATCTTCTGTGAAGAAGACGCCATCCAGGCAGAGGTTTCCCGTTTCATCGAGCTGCTGCACGAGGTGTATGCGGACTTCGGTTTCTCGGAAATTCTCTACAAGCTCTCGACCCGACCGGAGAAACGGGTGGGGTCCGATGAAGTCTGGGACAAGGCCGAGGCTGCACTGGAAGAGGCGCTCAACCGCGAAGGCGTGGATTGGGAACTGCTGCCGGGTGAGGGTGCATTCTACGGACCGAAGATCGAGTTCTCCCTGAAAGACTGTATCGGCCGGGTGTGGCAGTGCGGTACCATCCAGGTGGACTTCTCCATGCCGGGTCGCCTTGGCGCCCAGTACGTGGCGGATAACTCCGAGCGGCGTACGCCGGTGATGTTGCACCGGGCGGTGTTGGGCTCCTTCGAGCGCTTCATCGGCATCCTCATTGAGGAGTACGAAGGCTCATTCCCGACCTGGCTGTCGCCGACCCAGGTGGCGGTGATGAACATCACTGACAGTCAGGCGGAATACTGCCGAAATATTGCGGAAAAATGGCAATCCCTCGGATATCGGGTAAATGCTGACTTGAGAAACGAGAAGATCGGCTTTAAAATCCGCGAGCATACTTTAAACAAGGTGCCTTATCTGGTCGTGGTCGGCGACAAAGAAGTTGAAGCTGGCGCCGTTGCGGTGAGAACCCGCAAAGGCGAGGACCTGGGTACCATGACGCTGGAAGCGTTCGAAGCCATTCTGGCCGAAGCAATTGAACGTAAAGGCAAAATTTAAAACGGAGATCTAACTATTAAACAGCGAGCGAATCGGGGTGGACGCGCTCCACGCGCACCTATCAACGAGAACATTGTGGCGACCGAAGTCCGTCTGATTGATGCGGAAGGCGAACAGGTTGGTATCGTACCTATTGAGGATGCACTCAAGCGGGCCGAAGAAGCTTCTCTTGATCTGGTTCAGGTCACGGATTCCGATCCGATCGTCTGTAAGATAATGGACTACGGGAAGAAGATCTTCGAAGAGAAAAAGGCCAAGGCGGCTGCCAAGAAAAAGCAAAAGCAGACGCAGGTCAAAGAGCTGAAGTTCCGTCCAGGAACCGAAGAAGGGGATTATCAGGTCAAACTACGCAACCTGATACGTTTCCTTGAAGGCGGGGACCGCGGCAAAATCACCATCCGCTTCCGCGGCCGTGAGATGGCACACCAGGAAATCGGTATGCAGCTCATGAACCGGATCGAAGCTGATATTGAAGAGCTGGCCCAGGTAGAACAGCGACCGAAGATGGAAGGTCGCCAGATGACCATGGTGGTGGCGCCCCGTAAGAAGAAGTGATTCTGGACCGTAGGCTGATCCCCTGCTGACGCGGGGGATTTGTCGTTCAGAAACACATGCGTTTATCGACTATAGAATGCGGAGTTTTAAAAAATGCCTAAGATGAAAACCAAGAGCGGGGCCACCAAACGGTTCAAGAAAACCGCTAACGGCTTCAAGCATAAGCAGTCCTTCACCAGTCATATTCTGACCAAGAAGAGCCCCAAGCGTAAGCGTCAGCTTCGTGGTACCAAGCTGATCGCCAAGTCTGATGTGGCTTCTATCAAGCGTATGATCGCGTAATTAACGCTCACTGGTTAACGAGAAGGATTGAAATATGCCTCGCGTAAAACGTGGCGTGGTTGCACGTCGTCGTCACAAGAAGATTCTGAATCAGGCCAAGGGTTACTACGGTGCTCGTAGCCGTGTATTCCGCGTTGCCAAGCAGGCGGTCATCAAGGCGGGTCAGTACGCCTACCGTGACCGTCGCAACCGCAAGCGTCAGTTCCGTGCATTGTGGATCGCGCGTATCAACGCCGGTGCCCGTGCCAACGGCCTGTCTTACAGCCGTCTGATCGCTGGCCTGAAGAAGGCAAACGTTGAAATCGATCGTAAGGTTCTGGCCGATCTGGCCATGAACGAGCAGCAGGCGTTTGCCGCTGTGGTTGAGAAGGCAAAAGCGTCCCTGTGATCGCTTAGCTCTTTCATCGATTGCAGATCGATTAAGGGTGTCAGTTTGACACCCGATGATAGGGGAAGGGCACGCTCTTCCCCTATTTTTTGTTATGGACTCCGGTATCGCGCTGCCGCGCGCCGAGCGGAGTCGTCAAGAGAATTTCCCATTCTGGTGTGGAGCAGGGGCAATGGAAAACCTGGAGCAACTCGTTCAGGACGGTCTGGCTGCGGTAGAACAGGCCGACAGTCTGCAGGCGCTTGATCAGATTCGTGTCGAATACCTCGGTAAGAAAGGGGTGATTACCCAACAGGCCAAGACGTTGGGCAAGCTGTCCGCCGAGGAGCGTCCCGCCGCCGGCCAGAAGATCAACGAAGCCAAGGGGCAGGTCGAACAGGCCATCAACGCCCGTCGCAGCGGACTGGAACAGGCTGCCCTGGATGCCCGTCTGGCCAGCGAATCCATTGACGTGACCCTGCCCGGACGCGGCCAGGACCTGGGTGGCCTGCACCCGGTCACCCGTACCCTGCAACGTATCGAGCAGTTCTTCGCCCAGGCCGGCTACAGTGTCGAGCAGGGGCCGGAGATCGAAGACGACTATCACAACTTCGAAGCCCTCAACATTCCGGGCCACCACCCGGCCCGTGCTATGCACGACACCTTCTATTTCAATCCGGGCACCCTGTTGCGCACCCATACTTCGCCGGTGCAGGTGCGGACCATGGAAGCTTCCGAGCCGCCGTATCGGATGATCTGCCCGGGGCGGGTCTATCGCTGTGACTCCGACATGACCCACACCCCGATGTTCCATCAGGTTGAAGGTCTGCTGGTGGAGAAGAACGTCAGCTTTGCCGACCTCAAGAGCACCGTGGAAGAGTTCCTGCGGGTCTTCTTCGAGCGTGACCTGGCGGTTCGTTTCCGGCCTTCTTATTTCCCGTTCACCGAGCCGTCGGCTGAGGTGGACATCGAGTGGGGCCGGGAGGAAGACGGCAGCATCAAGTGGCTGGAGGTTATGGGCTGCGGCATGGTGCACCCGAAAGTATTCAGTTATTGCGGCATTGATCCGGAAGAGTACCGGGGATTTGCGTTTGGTATGGGGGTCGAACGTCTGGCCATGTTGCGTTACGGCGTCAAGGACCTGCGGATGTTCTTCGAGAACGACCTGCGGTTCCTGCGACAGTTCCGTTGATCGACCCTTAACCATTGAATCAATTCCGCTTACCGGCATCAGGACAAGGCATACACCATGAAATTTAGTGAACAGTGGCTGCGCGAATGGGTTAACCCGGCAATCGACACCCAGGCTTTGGTGGACCAGATCACCATGGCCGGGTTGGAAGTCGATGGTTTTGAATCGGTGGCAGGCCGGTTTACCGGCGTTGTGATCGGTGAGGTGCGGACCGTCGCTCCCCACCCCGATGCCGACAAGCTGCGGGTATGCCAGGTCGCTGGTGGTGACGAAGTGGTCCAGGTGGTCTGTGGTGCGCCCAACGTTCGCGAAGGTCTGAAAGTACCGTTCGCCATGGTTGGCGCGGTCCTGCCTGGTGACTTCAAGATCAAGAAGGCCAAACTGCGGGGGCAGCCATCCCACGGCATGCTGTGCTCCGAATCCGAACTGGGGCTGTCCGAGAGCCATGATGGTCTGATGGAGCTGCCGGACGACGCCCCGGTTGGCCAGTCCATCACTGAATATCTGGGCCTGGACGACGTCACCATTGACGTCGATCTGACTCCCAACCGCGCCGATTGTCTGTCAATTCGCGGTATCGCCCGGGAAGTTGGCGTACTGAACAGCCTGTTGGTGGAAGGTCCGGCGATTGAGCCGGTAGCGGCCAGTCACCAGGAACAGGTGGCTGTCACAGTATCCGCACCGGAAGGTTGCCCGCGATATTTGGCTCGTATCCTGAAGAACGTTGATCTGTCGGTGGATACACCTCTGTGGATGCAGGAAAAACTGCGTCGCTCCGGTATCCGCTCCATCGATCCCGCTGTCGACGTGACCAACTACGTGATGCTGGAGCTGGGGCAGCCGATGCATGCCTTCGATCGCGAGGAGATCATCGGCGGTATCGTGGTACGTATGGCGGAAGCCGGTGAAAAGCTGGTACTGCTGGACGGCCAGGAAGTGGAGCTGACACCCGACACCCTGGTGATTGCCGATCGCCAGAAGCCCATTGCCATTGCCGGTGTGATGGGCGGTGAGCATTCCGGTGTCAACGACAAGACCCGTGACCTGGTGCTGGAATCGGCCTTCTTTGAGCCCATCACCCTGGCCGGCAAGGCCCGCCACTATGGCCTTCATACCGACGCCTCCCATCGTTTTGAGCGCGGTGTCGATCACCAGTTGGCCCGCACCGCTATGGAGCGTGCCACGGCCCTGCTGATGGAGATTGTTGGCGGTGAGCCGGGCGAGATCGTTGAGGTCACCCATGACGAGGAGTTGCCTGAGGATCGGGTGATTGATCTCCGTCATCAGCGGGTCACCGATGTGCTGGGGCTGGCTATCGACCGCACTGAAATTGAGGAAATTCTGACCCGACTGGGGCTGCACGTCGACAAGCTGCTGAAAGAAGGCTGGCAGGTGCATGTGCCCAGCTTCCGTCCGGACCTGGCAATCGAAGAGGACCTGATTGAGGAGATCGGTCGCATCTTTGGCTACAACAACCTGCCGGTGACCGAGCCGGTTGCGCCAATGGGGCTGCGTCCGGTGGCAGAGGCGACCCGGCCGTTGTCCGCCATCCAGCGCTACTTTGTTGACCGTGGCTACCAGGAAGCCATCACCTACAGCTTCGTCGATCCCAAAACCCAGGCGTTGGTGGACCCGGATCACGAGGGCATTGAGCTGGCCAACCCGATTTCGGCGGATCTGTCGATCATGAGGACCTCGTTGTGGAGTGGTCTGCTGAAGACGGTGGCCTATAACCAGAATCGCCAACAGCCCCGGGTAAGGCTGTTCGAGAGTGGTCTGCGGTTTATTCGTCGGGATGGCGAGATTGAGCAGCAGCCGATGCTGAGTGGCGTGATTGCCGGTCCCCAGGTGCCGGAGAACTGGACCAACGGTCGCCGTGAGGCCGATTTCTTCGACGTTAAAGGTGAACTGGAAGGTCTGTTCCAGCTGTTGGGCATTGAGGTCCAGTTCGAGCGTGGAGCTCATCCGGCTTTGCATCCGGGACAGTGCGCCCGCCTTACCCGTGACGGCGCCTTCGTTGGCTGGTTGGGTAGCCTGCACCCGCAAGTTCAGAAAAACCTTGAACTTAATGGCACGATCTTGATGTTTGAGCTATCCTTGAATTCGATCGTGACCGGTTATGTGCCTAATTTCAAAGATGTTTCAAAATTCCCGGAAGTACGACGGGATTTGGCTATCATTATCGGCAACGACACCGCCTTTGCGGATGTTGAGCGTGTGGTGAAGCAGACTGCCGGCGAGCACATGACGGCGCTGCGCGCGTTTGACGTGTATGAAGGCGAGAGCCTGGGTGAGGGCAATCGCAGCCTGGCACTGAGTCTGTTTTGGCAGCACCCGGAAAGGACACTCAACGAAGAAGAAGTGCACACGCTCTTCAACGGTGTGATTGATGCGCTGAAAGAAGAGTTGGGGGCGACACTGAGGAGTTGATGAATGGCAGCATTGACGAAAGCGGAGATGGCTGAGCGTCTTTATGAGGAACTGGGTCTCAATAAGCGTGAAGCCAAGGAAATGGTTGAAGCTTTTTTCGATGAGATTCGGGGTGCGCTGAGCCATAACGAACAGGTCAAGCTGTCCGGGTTCGGGAATTTCGATCTGCGGGACAAGAAGCAGCGTCCCGGCCGGAACCCTAAAACCGGAGAAGAGATTCCCATCAGTGCACGCCGGGTGGTGACGTTTCGTCCGGGTCAGAAACTGAAGCAGAAAGTGGAAGCATATGCTGGAACCCAGTCATAATAACGAACTCCCTGCGATCCCGGGAAAGCGCTACTTCACCATTGGTGAGGTGGCGGATCTGTGTGCCGTCAAGGCCCATGTCCTGCGCTATTGGGAGCAGGAGTTTCCCCAGTTGTCGCCGGTCAAGCGACGGGGCAACCGACGCTATTATCAGCGCTCGGATGTGATCACCATTCGCCAGATCCGCAGCCTGCTGTACGATCAGGGATACACCATTGGCGGCGCCAAGCAGAAGCTGAGCAGCCATGAGATCAAGGATGACACATCCCAGTACAAACAGTTGATCCGGCAAATGATCACTGAGCTGGAAGACGTGCTGGATGTACTCAATGCGCCTGTGAAGTAGGGTGTGACTCTCGCCAGGGAAGTGAAAAAAACCGAGGCTGGCCCTCGGTTTTTTTGTGGCTGACGGTGACCAGATCTGCTCTGGCCTGCCAGCGTGGCTACAGGTGAGCCATCTGCTCCGGAGAGGTGACAAACCGGTTGGCATTGCCCTGAAGGTCGCGGACGCGGCGGTGACGGGTCAGTTCGGTGTCATCGGGTGGGTCCAGTTCATTCCAGCTCTGGAATGTGACGGCGGTGCCAAGCCAGGGCAAGTGATAGGTATCCACCATATAGGCGACGATCCGGGCCACATCACCCTTGATTCGCCCCGGGGGCTCAATGAACTGGGTGCTTTCCCGAATCTCGCACTCGCCAACCGGCGTGCTTTCCGTCAGTTGTTCGTACTTGGCGTTGCGGCGCCGCATCTCGACCCGGCTTTGTACTGGCACCATATTGTGCAGGTCCGAGGCGATTCGGCGATAGCGCTCGTCCTTCTCGCACTGGCGGGGTGTGCCACAACGCAGCGCGGTGCGGACATGGGACAGGGGGTAGACGTAGCCCTGAGTGATCAGAAATCCTTTGCTGGTAAATGGGGTGTCACAGAAGAACGTTTTGCCGCCTTCAGCGTGGAGCTGGCCCCAGAAACGCTCTTCGATCACCGTCTCCGGCGACGGTGTGGTGACATCCGCCGCCGGAAGCGGGCCGGCCCAGAGCAAGGGGCACAACAGAGCGATCGTTCGGGTCGTCATGACTGAGTTATACCTTGCCATAGGCGCTCCGTCCCTTGCTAAGCAGGCCATTGCGACAACCTATTTCTTCAGCCTGTCCCGCAGGTCCTGATAACGGTCCCGCAGTTTGTGAGTCACCTCGCTGGCTTTCTCGCGGGCTTCCTGGCCGGCATCATTGGCATCGTGAAGCACGTCATCGAGTTTGTGTCGGAACTGCTCCCACTCTTTCTCGAGGTCGTCCCATTCATCACGAATGTCTTCGCGGGCGAGGTGAAGTTGCACGCGGGCTTCGTCGCGGTATTGGCGGAGTTTGTCCGCCGCCTGTTTGAGCTCATCCTGAAGGTTCATACGGTCCTCCTGATGGGTGCTGTACAGATGGATGTCTGCAGGCAGACACCCATAAGATGCCGCCAGTGACGAAAATTTGTCAAGTGAAGGCAGGAGTTATGTGATCTGGCGCAAGGTTTGGGCGAGCGGGTCGCCCGGCGTGCCTTTGCCTACTTGGCCATCAGGCTGGCCAGGTCTCGCAGGTGGTGCCAGGGCGGCAGCTTGCCGAAGCCTTTGGCGGTGCGATCGACGTCGCTGCACAGCGCCAGGGCCTGGTAGATGGTTGGGCGTGATAGCCGGCGGGCGGCGGTTTCCAGGGCCCGGGCGCGTTGGGGTTGGCGAATGCCGCGCTGCTTCAGGAAGCTGCCCGGCGTCTCCCGCTGCCTGACCGCCTGCTGGAGCTCCAGCACCAAGTTCAGGTCACGGCTGAGAATGCTGAGCAATCCCAGCGGGTTTTCTCCCTCGTGCTGGATGAAGCCGATGATGCGCTGGGCGGATTGGGCGTTACCCTGCAACAGTTCCGTCACCAGCTCAAAAACATTGAAGCGGGCGCTGTCCTGGACCGCCTTTTCCACCGTGTCTTCGTCAATGGTTTCGCCATTGGCGAACAGTGCGAGTCGCTCAAGCTCCTGCGCCGCTGCCAGCAGGTTGCCTTCCAGGCGCTCCGCCAGCATGTCGAGGGCGCCGCGGGTCAGGTGCAGGTTCTGGTTGCGGGCCCGTTGCTGCAGCCAGCCGATGAACTTGTCGTTATCCACCGGCCAGACGGTAACGTGAACCCCTTTGTCCTGTAGCAGCTTGTACCATTTGCGGCGCAGCTCAGCGGCATCGAGCCGGGCGCTGATGAGGATCAGGATGATATCGTCCGGTGGTTCCGGCAGCACCTGCTCCAGGATCTTGCGGCCGTCCCCCAGTTTGCCGTTGGGCAGATGGATCTCGATCCGCCGCTTTTCGGCGAACAGGGACAAGGCGCCGAACTCCTCACCCACCGTGTTCCAGTCCAGTTGCTGGTCGGCATGGTAGGTGACCCGGTCGCCATAGCCGGCTTTGCGGGCGGCCTGGCGGATCTGGTCGCAGCATTCCTGAACCAGCAGAGGCTCATCACCGGAGACCAGATACACCGGGGCCAGTCCCTTTTTCAGCAGCTGGGGTAACTGGGCCGGCTGTGCTTTCATGGTGCGGGGGTGTCTTCTGGGAGGGTGGTATCGTCCGCAGCGTTGGCGCCGCGCTGTTGCTGAAGCGCCTGAATCCGCGCCTCGGTTAGCGGTGACAGGCGGAACAGGATCTGCTGCGCCAGCCGTTGGTAGAGGGTGCTTTCCAGGTTGCGCTGCTCACGTTCCTTGGCCAGCACGTTGTCCTCGTCATAACGGAAGGTTTCGCTGCTGCGAATTTCGACGCCGGCCAGCAGCGGCCCCTCACTGACGCCAATCACGTCGATCCAGACCCGCTGTCGCAGATCGTACTCGGCCGCCGCGCCCTGTAGGGTAACGGCGCTGGTCCGCTGGCTCTGGTCAAACCGGCCCAGGTTGAGGCGGTAGTGCGCCTCGTCGCGACTGGCCAGCTCAACGCCGCCCAGCCGAAGGTTGTCCTCCACCGCCTGGCACAGGGGGGCCGGGATGGCGGCCGCACAGCTCACCGCCAATGGCTGCAGGGCGGCGGGCACCGGGGCCGAGCTGCGTAGCTGGAAGCCACAGCCGCTCAGCACCGCCGCTGCCAGCAGGACAGGCAATAGTACCCGCCAGTGGACCGGTTGACGCATTTAGTTGGCCACCACGTTGACCAGTTTGCCGGGAACCACGATCACCTTGCGCACGGTCTTGCCTTCGGTGAAGCGCTGGACGTTCTCGTTCGCCAGGGCCTGCTGTTCCAGGCTGGCCTTGTCGATGTCGGCTGCCACGTCGAGCTTGGCGCGGACCTTGCCATTCACCTGCAGGACTACCTGGATCTCGGTCTTCACCATGGCCTTTTCATCGGCTTCCGGCCAGGGCGCGTCCACCACGGCGGTGTCGTGGCCCAGGGCCTGCCACAGCTTGTGGCAGATGTGGGGCACAATCGGAGACAGCATCAGTACCGCGGCTTCCAGCGCCTCCTGGATGGCGGCCCGGCTCTGGGGCTCGCCGTCGTTGAGCTTGCTGACGTCGTTCAGCAGTTCCATCACCGCCGCGATGGCGGTGTTGAAGGTCAGACGACGGCTGATGTCGTCACTGACCTTGGTGATGGTCTCATGGGTCTTGCGACGCAGGGCTTTCTGGTCGCTGTTGAGCGCGTCCGGCTCGAGCACGGGGACATCGCCGCCGGCCTTTTGCTCGCTCACCAGGCGCCACATGCGCTTGAGGAAACGGTGGGCACCCTCCACGCCGCTGTCGGACCACTCCAGGGACTGCTCCGGTGGCGCGGCAAACATCATGAACAGGCGCACGGTGTCGGCACCGTACTGGTCAATGATGGCCTGGGGATCGATGCCGTTGTTCTTGGACTTCGACATCTTGGTGACGCCACCGGCAATCACCGGCTCGCCATCGTCCTTGTGCACGGCCCGAACGACCTGACCCTTGTCGTCCCGCTCGATGGTGACATCGGCCGGCGAGATCCAGATCTTGCCGCCGTTGTCGTCTTCGCGGTAATAAGTGTCGGCCAGCACCATGCCCTGACACAGCAGACGGTTAAAGGGCTCGGAGCTGGTCACCAGGCCCACGTCCCGCAGCAGTTTGTGGAAGAAGCGGGCGTACAGCAGGTGGAGGATGGCGTGTTCGATGCCGCCAATGTACTGGTCTACCGGCAGCCAGTAGTTGGCTGCGGCCGGGTCCAGCATGCCCTTGTCATAGTTCGGGCTGCAGAAGCGGGCGTAGTACCAGGACGACTCCATAAAGGTGTCGAAGGTGTCGGTTTCCAGGGTCGCCGCCTGGCCGTCCACGGTGGTCTTGGCCCACTCCGGGTCGGCCTTGATGGGGGAGCGGACACCGTCCATTTCGACGTCTTCCGGCAGCGCCACAGGCAACTGATCGTCCGGTACCGGGCGTTCGGTGCCGTCTTCCAGGGTCATCATCGGAATCGGCGCACCCCAGTAACGCTGACGGGATACACCCCAGTCCCGCAGCCGGTAATTGATGGTGCGGTTGCCGATACCCGACTGCTCCAGGTCGTCGGCGATGGCGTCAAAGGCTTCCTCACTGGTGAGGCCGCTGTACTTGCCGGAAGACACCAGGGTGCCCTTTTCGGTGAACGCCTTTTCGTGGGTATCGATCTCACGGTTGTCGCTGGGCGAGATCACCTGCTTGATGGGCAACCGGTACTTGAGGGCAAACTCGTGGTCGCGCTCATCGTGGGCGGGGACCGCCATCAGCGCGCCGGTGCCGTAGTCGGTGAGGACGAAGTTGGCAATCCAGACTGGAATCGCTTCCTGGGTCAGCGGATGGATGACCTGGAAGCCGGTGTCGATGCCCTTTTTCTCCATGGTGGCCATGTCGGCTTCGGCCACTTTCTGGTTGCGACAGGTCTCGACAAATTCCGCCACTTCGCTGCTGCGCTCGGCCGCTTCCCGCGCCAGCGGGTGCTCGGCGGCCACCGCCATGTAGCAGACGCCCATCAGGGTATCCGGCCGGGTGGTGTAGACGGTCAGGGCCTCGTCGTCACGGCCCTTCAGCGGGAAAGACAGCTCCACACCGACCGACTTGCCGATCCAGTTGCGCTGCATGGTCTTGACCTGCTCCGGCCAGCCTTCCATCTGGTCCAGGTCATTGAGCAGCTCTTCGGCGTAGTCGGTGATGCGAATGAACCACTGGGGAATCTTCTTGCGTTCCACCAGGGCGCCGGAGCGCCAGCCACGGCCGTCGACCACCTGCTCGTTGGCCAGCACGGTCTGGTCAACCGGGTCCCAGTTGACGGTGGCCATCTTCTTGTACACCAGCCCCTTTTCATACAGGCGGGCGAAGAACCACTGCTCCCAGCGGTAGTAGTCCGGGTCACAGGTGGCCAGTTCGCGGCTCCAGTCGTAGCCGAAGCCCAGCTGTTTGAGCTGGTTCTTCATGTACTCGATGTTGGCGCGCGTCCACTTCCCTGGGGCAGTCTTGTTGCTGATGGCGGCGTTCTCCGCCGGCAGACCGAAGGCGTCCCAGCCCATGGGCTGCATCACGTTCTTGCCCTGCATGCGCTGGTAGCGGGAGATCACGTCGCCGATGGTGTAGTTGCGAACGTGCCCCATGTGTAGCTTTCCGCTCGGGTAGGGGAACATGGACAGGCAGTAGTACTTCGGCTTGTCCGGTTGTTCCTGCACAGTGAACGTGTTGTTGTCTTCCCAAAATGTGCGCGCCTGTTGTTCGACGTCGCTTGGGCGGTAGTGCTCGTCCATTCCTGCCATTGCGGTGTGTACCCTGTATTTGAAGATTTACTGAGCGGCCGGACATTCTAACGCAGGGGCGCGTCAACAGGTAGTCTGCCATTTACGGCCAGCTGTGCCAGAATCAATACAGGGCACCGGATTGCCATTGGCGCCAGCACCATGGACCGGTGGACAGCTGTACGAGAGGAGTCACCATGACCGACGAAGAACGCAAGCACCTTTCTGGCCAGGCCCTGGCCACTTACGACCGGATGCTCAAGCGGGTCCAGGATAGCCTGGCGGATGCCGAGGAGATCACCCTGGAAGGCCTGCGCAATGAGATTGGCAAGGCCGTGGAGTTCGAGTACGCACTCGAGGACATGACCCGGGAGGAGGTCGACTTGCTGTCGGCGTACCTGGCGCGGGACCTGGAACACCTGATGCACTTCGTCGATGAGACCGGAGAGGGGCTGACCGAGTGGCTCCAGCTGGATCTCTCACTCATTGAGCACCAGCTGGCGGACATGCTGTTCTCGGTGGCGGACAAGACCCGGCTGGACACCCTGGAGCTGAACCAGAAGCTGGATAACGACGACGCGAGTCATTACATCAGTGGTGAAGTGGCCACCGCCGGCATGTTCAAATGCCTGAACTGTGGCCACATGAGCTGTCTCACCGCAACCAGCCACATCGCCCCCTGCGATGCCTGTGGCTCCCACTACTACGAGCGGGTGACCAGCCGCTGGCCGAAAGAGGCCAGCGAGTAGTTGGCCGGTGCGGGTCAGGCCGGTTTCGGAATGACCCGCTCGCGCACAAACACAATCAGGATCGCCGCCAGCGTCAGCACCGGCCAGGAACCGCTCTGCATGTAAGGCGTACTGCCTTCGGCCTCGTAGACCTCTCCATGGAGGGTGGCGCGGGTGAACTGGGGAATGGTGTCCTGGATCTGGCCGTGGTCATCGATGATCGCGGTCACACCGTTGTTGGTGCCGCGGATCATGTAGCGGCCGGTTTCCAGGGCCCGCATCCGGGCAATCTGCAGGTGCTGCAACGGGCCAATGGAATCGCCAAACCAGCCGTCGTTGCTGATGGTGATCAGCAGGCCGGCACGGTGAGCGTTCATGGCGACAAAATCCGGATAGGCCACCTCATAACAGATGTAGGGCATAACCCTGGCATCCCCGGCGGTCAACGGTGACTGGTTGGCCGGGCCTCGGGAAAACTCCGACATCGGCAGGTCGAAAAATCCGATCAACCCCCGCAACCACTGCTGCAGCGGCACATACTCGCCGAAGGGCACCAGTTTCTGTTTGTGGTACATGCCGTCGCCATTGCCTACCGACAGAATGCTGTTGTGGAAAGTGAAGTCTTCGATGCGGTCACTGAACCCGTACCAGGGGATGCCGGTGATCAGGGTGCTGCCGGGCGCCAGCCGCTCGCGGATATGCTCCAGGATCGGTCCTGCCTGGTCCTGGGGCAGGGGAATGGCAGTTTCCGGCCACAGGATCAGATCTTTCTGCCAGTTGTCCTCAGTGAGTTCCAGATAGGTGGCAATCTGATCCTGGAGGAACTTCGGGTCCCACTTGATCAACTGCGGCACATTGCCCTGCATCGCAGCCACCGACAGCGGTTGTTCGGCTTTCTCGGTCCAGGTCACATCCTTCAGCCAGGGGCCTATCAGCCAGGGTAGCAGGAAGGCGGTGACCAGAACGCCGGCACTGGCGCTGCGCTGTCGCAGCAGCAACCAGCCTGCGGCGTAGAGCGCGGCGCCACTGCCAACGATCCACAGGGTGAGACCGTGAACGCCGACCATCGGCGCCAAGCCCGCCAGTGGGCCATCGACCTGGGCGGTACCCAGGTAAAGCCAGGGAAAACCGGTCAGCAACCAGCCCCGCAGCCAGTCCCCCAGCAGCCACAGGGCGGGGAACAGGATCAGTCGCCGGATCGCGCTGTTTGTGGCGAGCCTGCCCCAGGCCCAGAAGGTCAGGCCGTGGAACAGGGCCAGTCCGGCCACGAACAGCAGGGTCAGCAGGATCGATACCGGCACCGAGGTGTTGCCGTACTGGCTGATGCTGATGTACACCCAGGATGCGCCGCTGCCAAACAGCCCGAAGCCGACCAGCCAGCCGGCACGGAACAGTTGCCTGGGTGTCAGTGGCAGGGTGATGAAGACAATCAGCGCAATGGTGAACGGCGCCAGCCACCACCACTGGAACGGTGAAAACGTCAATGTCTGGGCGGCACCAGCCACCAACAGCAGGAGCGCGGACAGCCAGCGCCGTCCGCTCAGGGTTGGAAAATCATTCGGCACTGTGGGTTACCTGAAGCAGGCGTATCACTCGGTTGTCGGCGTTGGCGATGGTGAAGGTCAGGCCACCGAAGCTGATGGTCTCACCGCGACGGGGCAGGTGACCGAACTCTTTCAGCACCACGCCGCCGATGGTGTCGAATTCCTGTTCATCCAGTTCGGTCTTGAAGAACTCGTTGAAGTCTTCGATCGGGGTGACGGCCTTGACGGCAAAGGTGCCGTTCCCGCGAGCCTTGATGTGGGTCTCTTCATCGAAGTCGTGTTCGTCCTCGATCTCCCCGACGATCTGCTCCAGCA
Source organism: Marinobacter sp. CA1 (assembly GCF_020546665.1). Taxonomy (NCBI): domain Bacteria; kingdom Pseudomonadati; phylum Pseudomonadota; class Gammaproteobacteria; order Pseudomonadales; family Marinobacteraceae; genus Marinobacter; species Marinobacter sp. CA1. The sequence continues at coordinate 3,193,978 of NZ_CP071785.1, read as the reverse complement.
CGTCCTCAATGGTGATCAGCCCGGCGGTACCGCCGTACTCGTCCACCACGATGGCCATGTGGTTGCGGGTTTCCTTGAATTCCTTGAGCAGCTGATTGAGACGCTTGCTCTCCGGCACGAAGGTGGGGGGGCGGAGGATTTCGCGGATACGGTTCCAGTTCAGCTCGTTGTTGAGGGCGAGGGGAAGCAGATCCTTGGCCAGCAGTACGCCGATGACGTCGTCCTGGTTGTCGCCAATCACCGGGAAGCGGCTGTGGGCGGAGTCGATGATGGCGGGCAGGAACTGTTTGGGGTCCTGGGCGGCCTTGACCGTCACCATCTGCGAGCGCGGAATCATGATTTCCTCGACTCGCATGTCGATCACCTGCATGGCACCCTCGATGATGCTCATGGCGTCGGTGTCGATGATGTCCTGGGACTCGGCGTCCCGTAAGATTTCCAGTATGTCCTCTGCGGACTCAGGCTCACTGGAGAAAGCCTGCGATATGCGTTCCAGCCAGGACTTGTTGCCCTGACTGCGACTCGACTGATCGTCGCTCATGAGTCTTGTTCCGTTTCCTTGTTCTCTGAGGAAAAGTCCTCGTAGGGATTGGCGTACCCGAGCTGGCCAAGCAGCTGGATTTCCAGGCCTTCCATAACCTCGGCGTCCTGGTCGTCGATGTGGTCATAGCCCTGCAGGTGCAGGATGCCGTGCATCACCATGTGGGCCCAGTGGGCGTCGAGGGTCTTGCGTTGCTCTCCGGCTTCCTGCGCCACCACTTCGGCGGAGATCACCAGGTCACCCGCCAATGGCACCGTTATACCGGCTGGCGCCTCAAATGGGAAGGACAGCACATTGGTCGGCCTGGCTTTACCGCGGTAGGTCTCGTTGAGCTCGGCGATCTCGTCCACTCCGACGATGCGGATGGTGACCTCAGAATCGTGGGACTGGCGCCAGGCGGCATTGGCCCAGCGCGTCAGTTGTTGATCGTCCGGCAGATCCGGGGCGTCGAACACCCGCTGGATATCAACGGTTAGCCCGCTCACCGGCGTTCGCCCCCGGCGTCATCAAAGTCGTCGTAGGCTTCCACAATGCGCTGCACCAGCGGGTGGCGCACCACGTCCTTGGATTCGAAACGGGTAAAGCCGATGCCCGCCACCTTGCTGAGCACGTCGGCGGCGTGAATCAGTCCGGAATTCTGGCCCCGGGGCAGGTCCACCTGGGTGGTGTCACCGGTGATAACCGCGGTGGAGCCAAACCCGATACGGGTCAGGAACATTTTCATCTGTTCACGGGTGGTGTTCTGGCTCTCATCGAGGATGATGAACGAGTTGTTGAGGGTGCGGCCGCGCATGAACGCGAGCGGGGCAATCTCAATCACGCTTTTCTCGATCAGCCGGGTGACCTGGTCAAAGCCCAGCATTTCGTATAGCGCGTCGTACAGCGGGCGCAGGTAAGGGTCTACCTTCTGCGCCAGGTCTCCGGGCAGGAAACCGAGTTTTTCACCGGCTTCCACCGCCGGACGCACCAGCAGAATGCGTTTGACCTGCTCATCCTTCAGGGCTTCCACGGCACAGGCCACCGCCAGCCAGGTCTTACCGGTACCGGCCGGGCCGATACCGAAGTTGATGTCGTGGCTGCGGATGTTGTGGACGTACTTCTGCTGGTTGCCGCCACGGGGCTTGGCCTGCAGTTTCGGCGTCTTGATCACGGTGACGCCGCCGGCGTAGGGCACGTCTTCCGGCAGGCGTTCGAGGCCGGATTCGCGAATGAACAGGTGCACGGTGTCCGGCTCGATGTCGTCGTTGGCTTCGGTTTCCCGGTACAGGTGGCGAACCACCTCCACCGCGGCGGCGACGTGACTGCTCTCGCCTTCCACCCGGAAGTGGTGGCCGCGGCGGCCAATGCGCACCTGCAGACGTTTTTCGATCTGTTTCAGATGTTCGTCAAACTGGCCACACAGGGTTGCCAGGCGACGCTGGTCCACGGGATGGAGGTCGAACTGTTTGCTGTCGGTGGTATTCAATCAGTCCTCTTGCTTTCAGTGTCGCTCCGGCCAGGCCGGAGCGGGAGTGATCTCATTGGCTGATGCCAATATGGGGGCGTGACGCCATAACTCAATGCAGTTCGTTGTCGACCGGCACGCCGCGCAGGGAATTGGGCAGCGCTTCGCGGATTTCCACGTCAACGAAGTGGCCCACCACCCCGGGATTGTCATGGCGGAAGTTGACGATGCGGTTGTTCTCGGTACGGCCGGCGTATTCTCCCGGGTCTTTCTTTGACAGACCGGTGACCAGGATGCGCTGGGTGGTGCCCACCATCTTGCGGCTGATGTCCATGGCCTGCTGGTTGATGCGCTGCTGCAGGATGCTCAGGCGCTGTTTCTTGATCTCCATCGGCGTGTCGTCCGGCAGGTCGGACGCCGGCGTGCCGGGACGGGCGCTGTAGACAAAGCTGAACGACACGTCGAAGCCGATGTCGTTGATCAGTTTCATGGTGTCCTCAAAATCCTTCTCGGTCTCGCCCGGAAAGCCGATGATGAAGTCGGAGGAGAAGCTGATGTCCGGCCGGATCTTGCGCAGCCGCCGCAGTTTGGATTTGTACTCCAGGGCGGTGTGGCCCCGTTTCATCTGCGCCAGGATACGGTCGGAGCCGCTCTGAACCGGCAGGTGCAGGTGGCTGACCAGTTCCGGCACCTGGGCGTAGACATCGATCAGCGCGTCGGAGAATTCCACCGGGTGAGAGGTGGTGTAGCGGATGCGGTCGATGCCATCGATGGTGGCGATCAGGGTGATCAGCTCCGCCAGGTCCATGGTGTCGCCGTCGAAGGTTTCGCCCTGGTAGGCGTTGACGTTCTGGCCCAGCAGGTTGATCTCGCGGACGCCCTGGTCGGCCAGGTGGGCCACCTCGGCAATCACGTCGTCGACCGGGCGGCTGACTTCCTCGCCGCGGGTGTAGGGCACCACGCAGAAGGTGCAGTATTTACTGCAGCCTTCCATGATCGAGACAAAGGCCGAAGGGCCGTCCGCGCCCGGTGACGGCAGATTGTCGAACTTCTCGATTTCCGGGAAGGTGACGTCGACCACGCCCACGCCGTTCCCCTTGGTCTTGATCTCGGTGATCATGTCCGGCAGGCGGTGCAGGGTCTGGGGGCCGAACACCATGTCCACGTAGGGCGCCCGGTCGATGATGGCCTGGCCTTCCTGGCTGGCGACACAGCCGCCGACGCCGATGATCAGGTCCGGTTTGCTGTTCTTCAGGCTCTTCCAGCGACCCAGTTGGTGGAAGACTTTCTCCTGGGCTTTTTCCCGGATGGAGCAGGTGTTCAGCAACAGGATATCTGCGTTCTCGGGCGTGTCGGTCATCTCGACGTCTTCGCCGGTGCGCAGCAGGTCCGCCATGCGGGATGAATCGTACTCGTTCATCTGGCAGCCGTGGGTCTTGATATAGAGCTTCTTGGCCATGGTTCTCAACGTGGGTAGGTGAATGGTCGCGTTACCGGTTTAAGCCGGGGGCGATCGCCCCGTTCACAGATCGCCCGGGGCGCCAAAAGTTCCTCTGCGGGAGGTGGCGCGCGCGGGTGTCTAGTCCGGGATCAGAATCGAACTGGCCATTATACCGCCCTGTTCAAAGCGCAACCAGCATTTGCGCTGGCGACTTGCGGCAAACCCCGATTGCCGGTTGTGGTACCATTCGGCGCTGCTTTTTATCCGTATCAGATCCTCCAGCCGTTACAGACATCGAGACACCGCCATGACCCCGGAACGCCTTGCCCGCATCAAGCAGATTCTGGATACCCGCCAGCCCGATATCACGGTGTTGACGGATCAGGTCCACAAGCCCCGGAACCTCTCGGCGATCATTCGTTCCTGCGACGCCTTCGGGCTGGCCAGCATGCACGCGGTGTGGCCTTCCGAGGGCTACCGGGCATTTCGCAAGACCGCCGGCGGCAGCTTCAACTGGGTCAGCACCCAAACCCACGCCACCATGGCGGACGCCGTGGATCACTTCCGTGGTCAGGGCAAGAAGCTCTATGCGGCGCAGCTGTCGGAGCGGGCGCTGGACTACCGGGAGGTGGATTACACCGTGCCCTGTGCGGTGATCATGGGGAACGAGGTGGATGGTGTCAGTGCCGGCGCCGCTGAGCAGGCGGACGAGCACATCGTGATCCCGATGATGGGGATGGTGGAGTCGCTGAATGTGTCAGCGGCCTGCGCCATCATCCTGGCGGAAGCCCAGCGTCAGCGCAAAGCCGCAGGGCTGTTCGACCGGCGCCGGCTGCCCGAGGAAGACTACCTGCGGCTGCTTTTCAGCTGGTGCCAGCCGACGGTGAAGCGCTATTGCGATGACCGCAACCTGCCATACCCGCCGTTTGATCCCGAGACCGGAGAGCTGATCGATGGCGTTGGCTGGATGGAAGGGGTGCGCCGTCAGCGACACCCCCACCTGGCTCCCTAACGGTCTGACCAGCTCGGTGCGCGTTTGTCCAGAAACGCGCAGATTCCCTCCCGCGCATCCTCCGCCTGGAGGTTGTCCGCCATCACCTTGGCGGTGTAGTCGTAGGCGTCCGCCAGCGGCAGTTCAAGCTGGCGGTAAAACGCCGCCTTGCCAATGGTCAGGGTGTGGCTGGATTTGCCGGCAATGGTCTGTGCCAGCTGCGTGGTGGCCTGCTCCAGCACCTGCTCGTCCACCACCCGGTTGACCAGACCGATCTGTTCGGCCCGGGGCGCGCTGATCAGCTCGCCGGTCAGCAGCATTTCCATCGCGTGTTTGCGGGAGACATTGCGCGACAGTGCCACCATGGGGGTGGAGCAGAACAGGCCGATGTTGACTCCGGGGGTGGCAAAACGGGCGCTGTCTGCGGCGACCGCCAGGTCACAGGAGGCCACCAGTTGGCAGCCGGCGGCGGTCGCGACGCCGGCGACCCGGGCAATCACCGGTTTGGGCAAGTGCACGATCTGCTGCATCACCTTGCTGCACAGCTGGAACAGCGCCAACTGGGCGGCGTGATGGTCGAGCTGCCCGCGGATTTCCCGCAGGTCGTGGCCGGCGCAGAACACCGGCCCGCTCGCGGCCAGGATCACCACCCGGGTGGCGTTGTCCGCGGCCACCTGTTCAAGCTGTTCCGACAGTGCTTCCAGCATCGCCATCGACAGGCTGTTGCGGCGTTCCGGCTGGTTGAGGGTAAGCGTGGTTACGCCCTCGTCCCGTTCGAGGGTGATCAATGGGGTTGCCTGGTCAGTCATGGAGCCTCCTGTTGCCCCTGGCGTCGGCCCGACGCGCTTTGGGGTGTTCTTGTTGTCTGCGACCGCCACAGAGCGGCCCCGGACAGTATCGGTGACCGCTGTGAGACTGTCGAAACGACAAAAGTAGGAGGCGAAGCAAGTTGTCGGGAAGCAGCTCTGGAGAGTGTGGCGGGAAGACTACTCCCGCTCTTCCAGATACCGTTGCAGCTGTTCCCGTAGCGCCTTGGGCAGGCGGGTGATGGTGAGGGCATCGCTGTCGCGGTCGTAGTAGATCGCCTGGTTGACCAGGTCGGAGGAGAACGAGACGCTCATGCCTCCGCCGGAGCCGGCGATCCGGACCAGTTTCTTGACCTTGCGGTGGTCGGGGTGGAGGACGCCGCTTTCGGGCAACTCGGCGGTCTGGGCGGCGAACTCCTTGAAACGTTCGGGCTGGTTCTCATCCAGGTAACCGGACAGCGCTTCGATTTCCACCGGCTCGCCCAGGGCGTGCTGCTCCTTGCAGAACTCGTAGGCGCGATTGCGCACCGCCCCGGCTTCCTCCGGTGCGCTGGTCTTGGCGAACGCCTCGACCGCATCGAGAAAGGTCAGGGTTTCCTTTTCCACATCCACCTGGTTGGTAAAGCCGCACAGCTTGATGAACAGCTCGCCGGGTTCGCCCGTGCCACGGCCATGCACCAGAGTGAGGTAGTTGTCGCCGGCGTTATCGCCGAGCCAGTCGTCCAGCTCGATACGGACCGCCAGGTTGAGGCGCGACAGGCTCAGGACATCGGTGGCGTCCAGGGCCTGCTGGCTGTCAAAGCGCATGGCGCTGTCATTCTCGACAATCAGCAGGTAGATCACCTCGGCATCCGCCAGGGCCTCATGGACGATCATCAGATGGCCGTCGAATTCTTCCTGGCAGCCGTTCAGCAGCTCCTGCCACTGGCCGAACAGGCGATCGGTGAGGGCGGCGAAGGTCTGCTTCTCTTCCTGGTAGTCCTTCAGCCAGGCGCTGAAGGGGCACTCCCCCAGATCTTCCGAGAAGCGGCCGTACTTCTTGCCGGGCTTGCTGTTAAACAGCCGTTTCATCTGCTTGTGGAGGGCTTCGTAGTCGCCGCCGGGTTCCTGCAGTGCTGGTCCGGGCCGGACATGCGCCGGCTGGCCGGGCTGGTATTGGCTGGCGAACAGGGTGCGTAGTTGCTTGATGGCCATGCTGGATTCTCTCACTCATGAAACGGAGAAAGCCCCGGGGCTCATGGCCTGCGGGGCTTTCTGCGGTGTCGAACGGTCGGCTGCTGGCCGTGGTCCGGGCGCTGGGGTCAGATGCGCTGATCCCGCACCAGCTCCTGAACCAGGCTGGAGACCGCTGCCGCGATGTCCTGCTCATTGTCGACGGCCAGGGAGGCGGATGCAACGTCCGAGCCCAGATTCACCGCCAGCGCAATCAGGCCGTGGGCCGTCAGCAGCTGGGCGACCCGTCGGCGCTCATCGGCATCGCCGGCGTTCTCTTCGGAGACCACCACCGCGGTCTTGCCCTGATCGAACAGTGCCCGCTCCAGAGCCATCGCCAGCGCCGGGGCCTGCTTGCCGTTGCAGCCAATGATGACCGGCTGCTGGGCCAGACGGCGGGCACGCTCCTCGGCAGAGACCGGGGTGAGCAGATCGCTGTCCTCGGCGAGTCCGGCGATCATGCCGGCGCCGATGGTGACGTTGGTCAGCCGGTCGATGACGATGAAACTGCCGCTGGCGTGGTTGCGCTGGTAGGTGTCAAAGGCCACCGGCTGGCTCAGGGTCAGTTCGCACAGGCCGATCTCATTGAGCTGGAGCTGGCTCGGGTTGGCCTGCTGCTCGAGGGTGTTGACGTCGGTCTGGTGATGAATCTGCTTGACCGTGCCGGAGGTGAAGGTCGGCCCCAGCTTGATGTCGTACAGCCGGCCGGTTTCCAGCGGGGCGTCGGTCATCCAGACAATGTTGGCGTTGAAGCGGTTGCCCACTTCCGGCTCGTCGTCCGGTTTCACCAGCATGTCGCCGCGGCTGACGTCGATCTCGTCGTTCAGCGTCAGGGTCACCGCCTGGTCGATGTAGGCTTCGTCCTGGCTGCCCTCGAACGTCACCACCTCCTTGACCGTGGAGGTGCGTCGGGACGGCAGTGCCATCACGGTATCGCCCGGGCGGATCACACCGGAGGCGATGGTGCCACAGAAGCCGCGGAAGTCGAGGTTTGGCCGGTTGACGTACTGGACCGGGAAGCGGAAGTGCTCCAGGTTCTTGTCGCGGGCAACTTCGACGGTTTCCAGAATTTCCATCAGCGGCTGCCCGGTAAACCAGGGCGTGTTCTCGCTGCGGTTGACCACGTTGTCGCCTTCCAGGGCCGAGAGCGGCACGAAGCGGATGTCCTGCAGGCCGAGCTGGTTGGCGAACGCCAGATAGTCCTTTTTGATTTCCTCGAAACGCTGTTCGCTGAAATCCACCAGGTCCATCTTGTTGATGGCCACCACGATATGGCGAATGCCCAGCAGCGACGCGATGTAGGAGTGGCGGCGGGTCTGGGTCATGACGCCGTGGCGGGCGTCGATCATCAGGATCGCCAGCTGTGCCGTCGAGGCGCCGGTGGCCATGTTGCGGGTGTACTGCTCATGCCCCGGGGTGTCGGCGATGATGAACTTGCGCTTGTCGGTGGAGAAGTAGCGGTAGGCGACGTCGATGGTGATGCCCTGTTCCCGCTCCGCCTGGAGGCCGTCCACCAGCAGCGCCAGGTCCAGCTTCTCGCCGGTGGTGCCCATCTTGGCGCTGTCGCTCTTGAGGCTGGCCATGTGATCTTCGTAGATCATCTTGGTGTCGTGGAGCAGCCGGCCGATCAGGGTGCTCTTGCCGTCATCCACGCTGCCGCAGGTCAGCAGCCGCAGCAGTTCCTTGTTTTCGTGCTGTTTCAGGTAGGCCTGAATGTCTTCAGCGATTAGGTCTGATTGATGTGACATATCCGGGTTCCTTAGAAATAACCTTCACGCTTTTTCTGTTCCATTGAGCCGGCGGAGTCATGGTCGATGACCCGGCCCTGGCGCTCGGAACTGGTGGCCAGCAGCATTTCCTGGATGATGTCCGGCAGCGTCTTGGCTTCGGACTCGATGGCGCCGGTGAGCGGGTAGCAGCCCAGGGTGCGGAAGCGAACCGATTTCATCATCGGGGTTTCGCCTTCCTTCAGGGGCATGCGGTCGTCGTCCACCATGATCAGGGTGCCGTCGCGCTCCACCACCGGCCGTTCCGCGGCGTAGTAGAGCGGCACAATGTCGATGTTTTCCAGGTAGATGTACTGCCAGATGTCCAGCTCGGTCCAGTTGGACAGCGGAAACACGCGGATGCTCTCGCCCTTGTTGACCTTGCCGTTGTAGATGTTCCAGAGCTCCGGGCGCTGGTTCTTCGGGTCCCAGCGATGGTATTCATCGCGAAAGGAGTACACCCGCTCCTTGGCGCGGGATTTCTCCTCGTCCCGGCGGGCGCCACCGAAGGCGGCGTCGAACTTGTACTTGTCCAGGGCCTGCTTGAGGGACTGGGTCTTCATCACGTCGGTGTGCTTGGCACTGCCGTGGGTGAAGGGACCGATGCCCTGCTTAACCCCGTCCTCATTGATGTGGACGATCAGATCGAGACCGTACTTGCTCACCTGCTTGTCGCGGAACTCGATCATGTCCCTGAACTTCCAGGTGGTGTCCACGTGCATGAGCGGGAAGGGCGGCGTGCCCGGGTAAAAGGCCTTGCGGGCCAGGTGCAGCATGACCGCGGAGTCCTTGCCGATGGAGTAGAGCATGACGGGGTTGTCAAACTCGGCGGCGACTTCGCGGATGATATGGATGCTTTCCGCTTCCAGCTGTTTGAGGTGGGTCAGGTTATAACTGGTCATGGTGAGCGTGTACCGATTGCCGTGGGCGTGTGAATGCCGCAACTATATCAGACTGGGCTGAGGCATAAGAAGGCGAGCAACTAGAGTTTACTGGCATAAGAATATGCCGGCTTAGGGGGCGGGTGAATAAGCTGCCGGCCTTGAAGGGCGGGATCAGTGGCTACCCAGCAGCCTGCTGACGTAGCGGTCGACGTAGTCGTAACCGTTGTTCTCGATGGCCTTGAACTGGATACCCAGGTGGAATTCGTCGCGGGACACCCGACGCAGGTGAACAATGTGGCCCTGGGCTTCCACCGCTACCTTCTGGCTGGCGACTACCGGTACCGAGAAGCGGGTGGTGACTTCAATCCATTCGCCGGGCACCGGGGGGCGCTGGTGGGGGAGCAACTGGCTGACGGTGGCCATGTCGCACTTCAGCAGCAGGCCGGATCGGGACAGGTTGGCGGTGGCGCAGCTGCACTGGTCGCCGCTTGTCGTACACACCTGAACCTCCATATCCACATCGGCGCGTTGATTGTGACGGAGGTTGGGTCGTGCGGAAGCGGTTTTCATGACGGTTCCTGGTGACTGCGTGGTCTCGGGAGCCTCTGATTAACTCCGAATCACCTCTGCGCGAACTGAGGGCTGTAGCTGCAAGGCGCGGTTCGCAGCCAATGGCCGTAGCCCTTGGCAAGGGCCGCAACACCGCAGATGCAGCCCTCAGAGCGCGCCCTTCGGGGCCTTCAGAGCGATCCACACTCGGCGTTGCGCCTTTTTGAAAGGCAACCAGCCTTCCTGCAAAGCCGCTCCTTGAGTGTGAACCGCTCTGAAGGCCAGAGGTGATCCGGAGTTAATCAGAGGCTCCCTCGGTAACTTACTGAAGTGTATTGTTTCGCGGCATGGCCGGCAAGCACTGGAACTGACCTGGGTCAGTTTCTTTGGGATGTGTCTCACCGCTGCGGTAAACTCCGTCGTAATTCCAACGACGATACCCTGATGAGATATGACACAAAAAACCGAAACCCCCGAGGCCGGTAACGGCAAAGTCGGCTTTATCAGCCTGGGTTGTCCCAAGGCGCTGGTGGATTCCGAGCGCATCCTGACCCAGCTGCGGCAGGATGGCTATGACGTGGTGCCCACCTACGAGGATGCCGACGTGGTGGTGGTTAACACCTGCGGCTTCATTGACGCAGCCAAGCAGGAATCCCTGGACGCCATTGGCGAAGCCATCAGTGAGAACGGCAAGGTGATCGTAACCGGTTGCATGGGGGTGGAGGAGGATCGCATTCGTGATTCCCATCCGGGCGTGCTGGCGGTGTCCGGCCCCCACGCCTATGAGGAAGTGGTCGGTGCGGTACACCAGTACGTGCCGCCGAAGAAGGAGCACGATCCGTTTGTCGACCTGGTGCCGCCCCAGGGGGTAAAACTGACACCTCGGCACTACGCCTATCTGAAGATTTCTGAAGGCTGCAATCATCGCTGCACCTTCTGCATCATTCCCTCCATGCGCGGTGACCTGGTCAGCCGGCCAATCGGCGATGTGATGGACGAGGCCAAGCGGCTGGTGGATGCCGGTGTGAAAGAGTTGCTGGTGATTTCCCAGGACACCAGCGCTTACGGCGTCGACATCAAGTACCGCACCGGCTTCTGGCAGGGGCGACCGCTGAAGACACGGATGCTGGCGCTGTGCGAGGCGTTGGGCGAGCTGGGGGTCTGGGTGCGGCTGCACTACGTCTACCCCTATCCCCACGTGGACGACGTCATTCCGCTGATGGCCGAGGGCAAGATCCTGCCGTATCTGGACATCCCCTTCCAGCACGCCAGCCCGCGGGTACTCAAGGCGATGAAGCGGCCGGCTCACGACAGCAAGACGCTGGAGCGGATTCGCAAGTGGCGGGAGATCTGCCCGGAGCTGACCATCCGCTCCACCTTTATCGTCGGATTCCCGGGGGAGACCGAGGAGGACTTCCAGTACCTGCTGGACTGGCTGGATGAGGCCCAGCTCGATCGGGTCGGTGCGTTCAAGTACAGCCCGGTGGACGGCGCGCCGGCCAACGAACTGGACGGTGCGGTGCCGGAAGAGGTGAAAGAGGAACGTCTGGCGCGGTTCATGGCCAAGCAGGCGGAAATCTCCGCAGCCCGGCTTCAGGCCCGTATCGGTACCACCATCGATGTGCTGATTGACGAGGTGGACGAGGAAGGGGCGATTGGCCGTTCCAAGGCCGATGCGCCGGAGATCGACGGCATGGTCTACCTCAATGGCGAAACCGCGCTGCAGCCGGGGCAGGTGGTGCAGGCGGTAGTTGAGCACGCCGACGAGCACGACCTCTGGGCCACGCTGGCGGACTGACGCCACCTCAAGCCTGGCGCTGACTCAACATTGAGAACGCCAGGCCAGGGGTAAGCTGCCTCCTGGCCTGGCGTGCTTTTTTAGTCTTCCTTGACCCTGTCAATCACGTCCGAATAGAAGTCGTCGAACGCCCGGAATTCCAGGCTGTCCTGGCCGCAGCAACGGATTTCGCCGGACTCAATGTCGTACACCCAGCCGTGGATCTGGATCTTCTGGGTGGCCAGCTTGGCAGCCACCGCAGGGTGAGTGCGCAGATGCTGAACCTGTTGCAGCACGTTTTCCTCGATTGCCTCGTTGAGGTAGGCGCTGTCCAGACAGGCGTCGGTGGGGATGCTGTGACGTTCCCGCACAATCTCCATCGCCGAGCGGCAGTGGCCCAGCCACTCCTTGACGTGGGGCAGCCCCTTGAGGGCCGGCACGTCCAGGGCGCCCTTGATGGCGCCGCAGTCGGTGTGGCCGCAGACAATGATATGGCGCACCTTCAGCACCGCCACCGCGTACTCGATAGAGGCGGTCATGCCCCCGGTCTCGTTGCTGTGGGGCGGGATGATGTTGCCGGCGTTGCGACAGATGAACAGGTCACCCGGGCTGGACCCCGTCAGCAGGTTGGGGTCGATGCGCGAGTCCGAACAGGTAAAGAACAGCACTTCCGGATTCTGTCCGCCCGCGAGGGCGCCAAACAGGTCCTTGCGTTCGGGGTAGACGTTCTTGCGGAAGTCCAGTACGCCGCGAACAATATGGTCCATTGATGACTCCTTCTGTCAGCCAATCTCAATCAGTACTTCGCCGGGGGTGACCCGGTCGCCCTTGCTCACGTACACCGCTTTGACGGTGCCATCGACGCTGCTGTTCACTTCAGTTTCCATTTTCATGGCTTCGGTGATCAGTACCGCCTGGCCGGCGGAAACGGTGTCGCCCTCGCTCACCAGTACGTCCACCACGTTGCCGGGCATGGCGGTGGTGACGTGGCCCGGCTCGCTGGCCCGTTTGCGGCCGCTGGCGCCTTCGGCGACATACTCGTTGAGGGATTCGAACACCACTTCTTCCGGCATGCCGTCAAGCGACAGGTACAGCTTGCGCTTGCCCGCCCCGGAATCGCCGACACCGGTGACCGCCACTTCGTAAGTCTCGCCGTGGACGTCGATACGGAACTCGGTGGCTATCGCTGTACCCATGCGATCCTTGCCCTGCTGCTCCGGTGGCAGCAGTTCCTCCGGTTGCAGGGTGCCGTCGGCGCGCTGCTGCAGGAATTCGCGGCCAAGGTCCGGGAACATGGCATAGGTAAGCACATCTTCCTCGCTGCTCGCCAGGCTACCAATGTCTTCTCGCAATTTGTTCAGCTCCGGGCTGAGCAGGTCGGCCGGGCGACCCTCATTGACCGACTCGTTGCCGATGGCTTTCTTCTGGATGTTGGCGTTGACCGCAGCCGGCGGTTGGCCGTAGCCCCCTTGCAGGTAGCGTTTCACCTCGTTGGTGATGGTCTTGTAGCGCTGGCCGGCGAGGACGTTGTACACCGCCTGGGTGCCGACAATCTGCGAGGTCGGGGTCACCAGGGGCGGGAAACCGAGGTCCTCGCGCACCCGTGGAATCTCATCGAAAACGTCGCGGATCTTGTCGAGGGCGTTCTGTTCCTTGAGCTGGTTGGCCAGGTTGGACATCATGCCGCCGGGTACCTGGTTGATCTGCACCGACACGTCCTCGCGGGTGAACTCGCTTTCGAACTGGTGGTACTTCTTGCGCACCTCGCGGAAGTAGTCGGCAATTTCGCTCAGCAGCTCCAGGTCCAGGCCGGTGTCGTAGTCGGTGCCTTTCAGCGCCGCGACCTGTGACTCGGTGGCCGGGTGGCTGGTGCCACTGGCAAAGGAGGAGATCGCGGTGTCGATGCGATCGGCCCCGGCCTCAACGGCCTTGAGCTGGCACAGCGGCGCCAGGCCGGAGGTGGAATGGCTGTGGACCACCAGGGGCAGGTCCACTTCCGCCTTGATGGCCCTGACCAGCTCGTAGGTGGCGTAAGGGGTCAGCAGGCCGGCCATGTCCTTGATGGCAATGGAATCCGCGCCCATGGCCTGCATGTCCTTGGCCTGCTGGACGAACAGCGCCGGGGTGTGGACCGGGCTGGTGGTGTAGCAGATGGTGCCCTGAGCGTGCTTGCCGGCCTTCTTCACCGCCTTCATGGCGGTCTCGATATTGCGCAGGTCGTTGAGGGCGTCGAATACCCGGAAGACGTCGATGCCGTTGTCGGCGGCCTTCTGCACGAACGCCTCGACCACGTCGTCAGCGTAGTGGCGGTAGCCCAGCAGGTTTTGGCCTCGCAGCAGCATCTGCAGGCGGGTGTTGGGCAGTGCCTTGCGGAGCTGACGCAGTCGCTCCCACGGATCTTCCTTCAGAAAACGGACACAGGCGTCAAAGGTGGCGCCGCCCCAGACTTCCAGCGACCAGTAGCCGACCTGATCGAGCTTGTCGCAGATCGGCAGCATGTCCTCGGTGCGCATGCGGGTGGCGATCAGCGATTGATGGGCGTCCCGCAGGATGACGTCAGTGACTTCAATCTTTTTGGCGTTGCTCATTTCTCGTTCCTCCTGCGAGTTACCAGCCGGCGTGGGCGGCGATGGTGGCAGCAATGGTCAGCGCAATTTCGGCCGGGTCGCGCTTGGTTGAATAGTTCAGCAGTTCCGGGTGGCTGGGCACGAAGCTGGTGTCGAAGGTGCCGCTGCGGAAATCCTCGTGGTCAAGGATCTGCTGGTAGTAGGTGGCCGTGGTCTTGATGCCGTGCAGGCGCATGTCATCGAGGGCCCGTTTGCCGCGGGCGATCACTTCTTCCCAGGTCAGCGCCCAGACCACCAGCTTCAGGCACATGGAATCGTAATAGGGCGGAATCTCATAGCCGGTGTAGATGGCGGTGTCGACCCGCACACCGGGGCCGCCCGGGGCGTAGTAGTGGGTGATCCGACCGAAGCTGGGCAGAAAGTCGTTCTTTGGGTCCTCGGCGTTGATGCGGAACTGCAGGGCGTAGCCGCGGAACTGGATATCCTCCTGGCGATAGCTCAGCGGCAGACCGGAGGCGATGCGGAGCTGTTCGCGGACCACGTCGACGCCGGTGATCGCCTCGGTGATGGTGTGCTCCACCTGCACCCGGGTGTTCATTTCCATGAAATAGACTTCGTTGCCGGTCAGCAGGAACTCCACGGTGCCGGCGTTCTCGTAGCCCACCGCCTTGGCGGCCTTGACCGCCAGGCCGCCGATGTACTGGCGTTGCTCCGGCGTCAGTTGTGGGCTGGGTGCAATCTCGATCAGCTTCTGGTTGCGACGCTGGATTGAGCAGTCGCGCTCAAACAGGTGAACCGCTTCGCCCTGGCTGTCGGCCAGCACCTGGACCTCAATGTGGCGGGGATTGACGATGCACTTTTCCATGAACACTTCGGCCGAGCCGAACGCCTTGGTGGCCTCGGAAATGACCCGGGGGTACTGGGCTTTCAGTTCGTCGGGAGTGTCGCAGCGACGGATGCCGCGCCCGCCACCGCCGGAGGTGGCCTTGACCATCACCGGGTAGCCGATGTCGTTGGCCAGGGCGAGAGCGTCTTCCAGGCTGTCCAGGTTGCCTTCGGAGCCAGGAGTGATAGGGACGCCGGCAGCCCGCATGCTGTCCCGGGCCTGGGTCTTGTCCCCCATCTTGTGAATCACGCTGGACTTGGGGCCGATGAAGGTGACGCCCTTCTGCTCGCACAGCCGGGCGAACTCGGCGTTCTCGGACAGGAAGCCGTAACCCGGGTGGATGGCGTCGCAACCGGTCTCCACTGCCAGGTTGACGATGCGCGCCGGGTCCAGGTAGCCGGCCAATGGGTCTTCGCCAAGGGAATAGGATTCGTCTGCGCGTTTGACGTGAAGGCCGTAGCGGTCCGGCTCGGTGTAGATGGCCACCGAGCGAATGCCCATTTCGGCACAGGCCCGCACGATGCGGACGGCAATCTCGCCCCGGTTGGCAATCAAGACTTTCTTTAACATGGGAAATTCCTCTTCAGCATGGGAGGTTCCTCGTTTATTCATCCCCAATGAAGGTCGCCAGGTAAGGTTGCAGAGAGAGTAGCGGGGTAGATCCCTAACGAGAAATTGATATTATTTTGCTTATATATAAGTAATTCCTTATGGATGGAGGCTTTGCCCTTATTTGACGCTTTCAGTCCGTCGTGTGTTGAACCCAGCCCCGGAGGCCGATCATGCCCCTCAGTATCCAGAAACTCGCCAGCCGCCTGACCTTTCGCCAGCTGCAGGTGTTCAAGGCGGTCTACGAGCTGGAAAGCTACAGCCGCGCCGGCGAACTGCTGGGGCTGACCCAGCCGGCGGTGAGCAGCCAGGTGCGGCATCTGGAACAGGCGCTGGGGATGCCACTGTTCGAGTATGTCGGGCGGCGGCTTTACTGCACCGCGGCAGGGGAGGAGATGGCGGCCTGTGTCAGCTCGGTATTTGGAGAGCTGGAGCGGGTGCAGAACAGCCTGGCGGCGCTGCAGGGACGGGTGGCCGGCGAGCTGAAACTGGTAGCGGTGAACAGTGCCCAGTACGTGGTGCCGTACCTGTTGCGGGCGTTCCTGAATCTGAATCCAGAAGTGACGGTGTCGGTGACGGTGGTCAATCGTGCCGCCGCTCTGCAACGACTTAATGAGAACCGTGATGACCTGGTGATCATGGGCATGGTGCCCTCAGAGCGGCCGCTGGCGTCACTGCCGTTTCTCGACAACGAGCTGGTGCCGGTGGCACCGGAGGGGCACCCGCTGTTACGGCAGGCCTCGGTGAGCCCGCAGGAGTTCCTGGACAGCCAGCTGTTGGTGCGGGAATCCGGCTCTGGCAGCCGCCTGGCGATGGAGTTGCATTGCCAGCAACAGCGGTTGCGGGTCGATCCCAGCATGGAGCTGGGTTCCAACGATGCCCTCAAGCATGGCGTGATGGCCGGGCTGGGGGTAGCGGTGTTGCCGAAACTGAGCGTGTTGTCGGAGTTGGCGCTGGGGAGTTTGCAGGCGGTGCCGGTGGCGGGGTTTCCGTTACGTCGCAGCTGGTGCGTGGTGTATCCCCAGGCGCGCCACCCGACGCCGGCCATGAGGGCGTTCCTGGAATATATTCAGCAGAACATTCGCCAGTTCGAGCAGATGTTCCTGCGCCGTAGCGGGTAAGCTGCACCGCCTCATGCAGCGGCCCTTGTGGAGCACTGCATGAGGCGGAGAGGGAGGCAGAGGGGGCGATCAGTCCTCGAGTTTCTTTTTCAGAATCTCGGTGAACAGTTTCGGGTTACCCTGGCCCTTGGAAGCTTTCATCAGCGGGCCCATAAAGCCGCCCATCAGCTTCTTGCGCTTCTTGTCATCGGCTTCGCGGTACTGCTGGATCTGGTCGGCCATGCCGGCCAGTACGCCGTCCACCAGCTTCTCCAGTTCACCGGTGTCGGACACCTGTTTCAGGCCCTTGGCCTCGATGATGGCATCGACGTTGTCACCGTCACCGCTCCACAGAGCCTCGAACACTTTCTTGGCGCCTGCGGAGGAGACCGAGTCATCCGCAATACGCACGATCAGGTTGCCCAGCTGGGCGCCGCTGATGGGGGCGTCATTGATGGCCTTGTCTTCCGCGTTCAGTCGTCCGGAGAATTCGCCCAGGGTCCAGTTGGCGGCCAGTTTGGCGTCTTTGCCATGCTCGGCAACCTCTTCGAAGAAGGCCGCCAGGCGGGCGTCGCCACTGAGCAGGCCGGCGTCGTAGTCGTTCAGGCCATACTGCTCTTTGAAGCGCGCCTTGCGAGCATCTGGCAGTTCCGGCAGGCGGCTGCGGCAGTCGTCGATGAAGCTGTCATCGATTTCCACCGGCAGCAGATCCGGGCAGGGGAAGTAGCGGTAATCATTGGCTTCTTCCTTGCTCCGCATGGAACGGGATTCGTCCCGGTCGCCGTTGTAGAGGCGGGTCTCCTGGATGATCTCGCCGCCGTCTTCCAGGATGTCCATCTGCCGCTCAACTTCGTGGGCAATGGCTTGCTCCATAAAGCGGAACGAGTTCAGGTTCTTGGTTTCGGTGCGGGTGCCAAACGCTTCCTGGCCCTTGGGCCTGAGGGAAATGTTGACGTCGAACCGCATCGATCCCTGGGACATGTCGCCATCGCAGATGCCCAGCGAGGTGACCAGGCTGTGCAGCTTCTTGGCGAAGGCCACCGCTTCCTCCGCACTGCGCATGTCCGGTTCGGTGACCACTTCGATCAGCGGTGTGCCGGCCCGGTTGAGGTCGATGCCGGACATGCCGTGGAAGTCCTCGTGCAGGGACTTGCCGGCGTCCTCTTCCAGGTGGGCGTGGTGGATGCGGATGGTCTTGCTGCTGCCGTCCGGCAGGTCGATTTCGACATGGCCGGGGCCGACAATTGGCTGTTCCAGTTGCGTGGTCTGGTAGCCTTTCGGCAGGTCCGGGTAGAAATAGTTTTTGCGCTCGAATACCGAGCGACGGCCAATCTCGGCGTCAATTGCCAGGCCGAACATCACCGCGTCGCGGAACGCGCCTTCGTTGGGCACCGGCAGGGTGCCCGGCATGGCCAGGTCAACGGCGTTGGCCTGGGTGTTGGGCTCGGCACCGTAGGCGGTGCTGGAGCCGGAAAAGATCTTGCTGTTGGTGGCGAGCTGAACGTGAATCTCCAGCCCGATTACGACATCCCATTGCATGGTGCTTGGTCTCCTGATTCGCCCGCTTATTCCGGTGTCCGCTGGTGCCAGTCGGTCACTTGCTGGTACTGGTGGGCTGCGTTCAGCAGCCGGGCTTCGGCAAAGTAGTCGCCAATGACCTGCAGGCCCACCGGCAGGCCATCGACAAACCCGGCCGGCAGTGACAGGGCGGGCAGACCGGCGAGGTTGACGGCGATGGTGAAAATGTCTTCCAGGTACATCTGGACCGGGTCGTTGGTCTTTTCACCCTTGACGAACGCCGGCGACGGGCAGGTCGGGCTCATCAGCACGTCCACCTCTTTGAGGGCGTTGACGAAATCCTGCTGGATCAGGCGGCGAACCTTCTGGGCCTTAAGGTAGTAGGCATCGAAATAGCCCGCCGACAGGGCGTAGGTGCCCACCATGATGCGGCGTTTGACTTCATCGCCAAAACCTTCCTCCCGGGTGCGGGTGTACAGGTCCATCAGGTCTTTGGGATCGTCGCAGCGGTAGCCGTAACGCACACCGTCGAACCGTGACAGGTTGGCGGAGGCTTCCGCCGGCGCGATCACGTAGTAGGCCGCTATGGCCAGGTTGGCATTGGGCAGTGACACTTCCTTGACGGTGGCGCCCAGCTTCTCGTACTCGGCAATGGCGTTGCGAACGGTCTGTTCCATGGCCGGGCTGAGCTGGTCGCTGAAGTATTCTTTCGGCAGACCGATTTTCAGGCCTTTCAGGGACTCATTCAGGGTGGCGGTGTAGTCCGGCACCTCCCGGTCGATGGAGGTGGAGTCCTTGGCATCGAAGCCGGCCATGACGTTCAACATCAGCGCGTTGTCTTCCGCAGTGCGGGCCATGGTGCCGCCCTGATCAAGGCTGGAGGCGAAGGCGATCATGCCGTAGCGGGATACCCGGCCGTAGGTCGGTTTCAGCCCGGTAATGCCGCACAGGGCCGCCGGTTGGCGGATCGAGCCGCCGGTGTCGGTGGCGGTGGCAGCCGGCGTCAGTCGGGCCGCTACTGCGGCTGCGGAGCCGCCGGAGGAGCCGCCAGGGACGCGATTGCTGCCCCAGGGGTTGGTGGCCGCACCGAAGTAGCTGGATTCGTTCGACGAGCCCATGGCGAACTCGTCCATATTGGTTTTGCCCAGACACACCGCGCCGGCCTGGCGGAAATTGGCGGTGACGGTGGCATCGTAGGGCGGCACAAAGTTCTCCAGCATCTTGGAGCCGCAGGTGGTGCGAACGCCGTTGGTGCAGAAGATGTCCTTGTGGGCGAAGGGCACCCCGGTCCAGGGTGTGGCTTTGCCCTGGCTGCGCAGCTCGTCGGCCTGACGGGCATCGGCAAGGGCGTTTTCTTCGCAAACGGTAATAAAGCTGTTGTACTGGCTGTCCTGCTGCTGGATGCGGTCGAGGAAGTGTTGGGTCAACTCGACGCTGGAGACTTCGCCGGACGCCAGAGCGCGGGAGAGTTCGGCTACGGATTTGTTATGCATCGCGGATTCCTGCGGATGGTTCCTGGGATGGGATCAAGCGGGGCTCAGTCAATGACCTTGGGCACCAGGTAAAGCCCGGCTTCGGTTGCCGGAGCGATGGCCTGGTAGGCCTCACGCTGGTTGGTTTCGGTCACTTCGTCAGCGCGCAGCCGCTGGACCGCATCCAGCGGGTGGGCCATGGGGGCGGTATTGCTGGTGTCGGCGGCCTGAAGCTGATCCACCAGGTCAAGGATATTGCCGAGATCCTGTTCCAGTTCGGCGACCTGCTGATCGTTGACCCGAATCCGGGCCAGCAGGGCGACTTTCTCAATATCGTCGCGGGAAATGCTCACAAGGTGTCTCCCAGTATCATGAAATGTCTGTAAGGTCCGGTGATTGGGCGCATTTTTCAGGAACGGCGACCGTCCGGCGACTGGCCTGCGCGCGCCCGCCAAAACAAAGGGGCTATGTTAACAGATTCGCTGTAACGCGCGAGGGTGGATTGGCGTCCACACCGCGCCGCAGGCCTTATCGTGCCTTGCCTGAGTGGGGGGGCGCTGCTAAAGTTGCCGCATCATTTCCGCGACTGCACTTCTCAGGTTGAAATTACACGAATGTTGATCAAAAAAATCCGAGGTCTATTTTCCAGCGATCTGTCCATCGACCTGGGCACCGCCAACACGCTGATTTACGTACGGGATCGCGGCATAGTCCTGGATGAGCCCTCTGTGGTTGCCATACGTATCAATGGCGCCCAGAAGATGGTGGCGGCGGTCGGTACCGAGGCCAAGCGGATGCTGGGGCGTACTCCCGGCAACATCACTGCGATTCGTCCGATGAAAGATGGGGTTATCGCCGACTTCGTAGTCACCGAGAAGATGCTGCAGCACTTTATCCACAAAGTGCACGAGAACAGCTTTATCACCCCGAGCCCGCGGGTACTGGTGTGTGTCCCCAGCAAGTCCACTCAGGTGGAGCGCAAGGCCATCCGTGAGTCGGCACTGGGTGCGGGTGCCCGGGAAGTGTTCCTGATTGAGGAACCCATGGCGGCCGCCATCGGTGCCGGGCTGCCGGTGGAAGAAGCCAGCGGTTCGATGATCGTTGACGTTGGCGGCGGTACCACAGAAATCGCCATCATCTCCCTGAACGGCATTGTCTACGCCGAGTCCGTGCGGGTTGGCGGTGACAAGTTCGACGAAGCCATCGTTACCTATGTTCGCCGCAACTATGGCAGCCTCATCGGTGACACCACCGCCGAACGCATCAAGCACGAGATTGGCTGTGCCTACGAGGGCCTGGACATCCGTGAGATCGACGTCCGCGGCCGCAACCTCGCCGAAGGTGTGCCCCGCGCGTTCACCCTCAACAGCGAAGAGATCCTCGACGCCCTGCAGGAATCCCTGGCACAGATCGTCCAGACCGTGAAGAGCGCGCTGGAACAGTCGCCCCCCGAACTGGCCTCGGACATTGCCGAGCGCGGTATCGTTCTCACCGGCGGTGGCGCGCTGCTGCGTGGCCTCGACAAACTGATCAGTGAAGAAACCGGTCTGCCGGTGATTGTGGCGGAAGACCCGCTTACCTGTGTCGCCCGAGGTGGCGGTAAAGCCCTGGAAGTGATTGATCGCAGCGGAATCGGAATGTTCTCCCAGGAGGGCTGATTCGTGTACTGGATCAGCCCCCGCCATGCTGACTGGCTCCATCGACCGCCGCTTGTGCCCTGGCACGGCGGCGGTCGTCGTTTGTGTGTGTTAAGGCCTCGTAGCCTGGCGCACGGGGGGCCGATCCATTAAAACCATCTTCGTTGAAGGGCCGATTCCCGGCTTCCGCCTCCTGCTGGTGGTGTTGCTGTCGGTTGGTCTGTTTGTCGCCGAGGCCCGTTTTGAGCGGGTGGAGCAGGTGCGCAGCACCATCGCCACCGGTCTGGCGCCGGTCTATTGGTTGGGCAATGCCCCCTCCCAGTTCCAGGACTGGGTGGCCGGTCTGATGACCACCCGGGAAGACCTGCTGGAAGAGAACGATGCCCTCAAGGCCAGGTTGCTGATCCTGGAGCGCCGGGCACTGAAGTACGCTGCGCTGGCGGCAGAAAACAACGAGCTGCGGCAGTTGATGAACTCCTCTGAGTTGCTGGACGATCGGGTGGTGGTGGCCGAGATTGTCAGCGTTTCCCCCGACCCGTTTTCCCATGAAGTGGTGATCAACAAAGGCAGCCGTGATGGCCTGAGCGCCGGCCAGGCCATTCTGGATGCCCACGGCCTGATGGGGCAGGTGGTGCAGACCAGCAGCTTTACCTCGCGGGTCCTGCTGATTTCTGATAGTAGCCACGCGGTTCCGGTGGAGGTGGTGCGCAATGGCCTGCGGGCGATCCTGCTGGGCAATGGCGATATCGATGCCCTGGAGCTGGTGCATGTGCCGGATACTGCCGATGTACGGGAGGGCGACCTGTTGGTGAGCTCGGGTCTGGGCGGACGTTTCCCCAAGGGCTATCCGGTAGCGGAAGTCAGTGGCATTCACAAGGACCCGGGCGAGCCGTTCGTGCAGATTGATGCCCGCCCCAAAGCCGAACTCAGCCGCAGTGAGATGGTGTTGGTGGTGTTCAGTGAGCGCCAGGACCTGGACCTGCCCGCTTCCGGCATTGCGCCAGTGGATGCGTCGTCCGGAGCGGCTGGAAATGACACCGCAGGAGGGGAAGGCTGATGCTGTCGGTGATCAGTTATCCGGTGTTTGGTATCAGCATTCTGATGGGGCTGGTGCTCAGTATCTCACTGTTCCCGCTGGGATGGTTTGAGTTTCGGCCGGAATGGATTGGTTTGCTGGTGTTCTACTGGACGTTCCGGGCGCCGGCGCAGTTCGGCATCCTGCTGGCGTGGATTCTGGGGCTGCTGCTGGATGTGCTGGAGGCGACGCCGCTGGGGGTGAATGCCCTGGCCATGGCGCTGGTCGCTTTTCTGGTGCTGACCATCCACCAGCGCCTGCGTATGTTCCCCATGCTGCAGCAATGTGTCATGGTATTTCTCTTGTTGGGCATCAATCAGATGCTGGTGCACTTCATCAAGCAGACATTGGGAGCCGAAGACGCCGGGTTCAGTTACCTGTGGCCGGCGCTGACCAGCGCCATTCTCTGGCCTCCTCTGTGTGTACTGCTGGATGGACTCAATCGAAAACTGGGATAGGAAGTTCCCGTGCCGTCACTTGTTCTTGCTTCGGCCTCTCCCCGTCGTGCCGAACTGTTGACCCAGATGGGGCTGACTTTCACCGTCAGCCCGGCCAACATTGATGAAACCCCCAAACCTGGCGAACAGCCGGATCATTACGTTCTGCGGATGGCCGAAGAGAAGGCCCTGGCCGGCTGGCGGGCCGATGGCCACGACGGCGTGATGGTGCTGGGGTCGGACACCTCGGTGGTGCGGGCAGGCCGCATCCTTGGCAAGCCCGCGTCCGCGGCCGAAGCCGGTGCCATGCTTCGAGACCTGTCCGGCCAGCACCACCAGGTGATGACGGCGGTGGCACTGGTAAACGGTGGTCGTTGTCAGTCCCGGCTGGTGATGACGGATGTGGCTTTCCGTCCGCTACTGGAGGCGGAGATTGAAGCCTACGTCGCCAGCGGTGAGCCCATGGACAAGGCTGGAGGCTATGGTATCCAGGGTCTGGGCGGCGTGTTTGTCGACCAGATCCGGGGCAGCTACAGCGCGGTGGTTGGCCTGCCGCTGAAGGAAACCGCCGAGCTGCTGGCCGAGGCCGGTCAACCGGTCTGGCAGGCCTGGAATGGCAGCGGGCGAGACGCATAATAACGAAAACAGCCGGTGCGGCGGGCGGTTGCAGAGAACGTCCGGCGTGCCCAGCGTGGAGAGTCCCCATGAGTGAAGAAATCCTGATCAACGTCACGCCAGTGGAAACGCGGGTGGCGCTGGTCGAAAACGGTATGCTGCAGGAAGCCTACATCGAGCGCACCAGTCGCAAGGGGATCGTGGGCAATATCTACCGTGGCAAGGTGGTGCGGGTGCTGCCGGGCATGGAAGCGGCGTTTGTCGACATCGGGCTGGAGCGCGCCGCGTTCATTCATGCGTCCGACGTGGTCAACGACCAGTCCAGTGATGATGGCGTCGATTCGCCAAAAACCGTGCCGGACATCCGCTCACTGCTGCGGGAAGGCCAGTCGCTGGTGGTTCAGGTCACCAAGGACCCGATCGGCACCAAAGGTGCCCGTCTGACCACCCAGCTCTCCATCCCCTCCCGCTATCTGGTGTTCATGCCCGGCGTCAGTCACATCGGTATCTCCCAGCGCATCGAGGATGATGCTGAACGGGGGCGATTGAAGGCGATCATCGAAGAAGGCGCCACCGAACAGGGGGAGCTGCAGGGCGGTTACATCATCCGTACAGCGGCGGAGTCCGCGTCCAGTGAAGACCTGCTGGGAGACATGCGCTACCTGCACCGGCTCAACCAGTCGATCCACGAGCGCATCAGCAAGGTTCAGGCGCCGGCGGTGGTGTACCAGGACCTGCCGCTGTTTATCCGCACCATTCGTGATCTGATCCGTCCGCAGACCGAGAAAGTCCGCATCGACAGCCGCGAAAGCTACCAGCGGGTGATCGAGTTCGTCGATGAGTTCGTGACCGAGTTCGCCAACAAGGTGGAGTATTACCCCGGCGAGCGTCCGATCTTCGACCTCTACAGCGTCGAGGATGAGATCCAGAAGGCTCTCAGCCGCAAGGTCCAGCTCAAGTCCGGGGGCTACGTCATCATCGACCAGACCGAAGCGATGACCACCATCGACATCAACACCGGGGCGTTCGTTGGTCACCGCAACCTTGAAGAGACCATCTTCAAGACCAACCTGGAAGCGGCGCGCGCCATCAGTCGTCAACTGCGGCTGCGCAACCTTGGTGGCATCATCATTATCGATTTCATCGACATGGAAGACTCGGAGCACCAGCGCCAGGTCCATCGGATGCTCGAGAAGATGCTGGAGCGGGATCACGCCAAGACCAAGATTACCGGAGTGTCCGAACTGGGACTGGTGGAGATGACTCGCAAACGCACCACCGAGAGCCTGGGGCAGGTGCTGTGTGAGCCGTGCCCGATCTGCGACGGCCGTGGCTTTCTCAAGACCCCCGAAACCGTGTGCTACGAGGTGTTTCGGGAGATTCTCCGGGTCAATCGGGCCTATGAGGCCGAAAGCTATCTGGTGATGGCCTCCCAGGCGGTGGTGGATCGACTGCTGGATGAGGAGTCCGACAACGTGGCTGACCTGGAGACGTTTATCAGCAAGAGCATCCGGTTCCAGGTTGAGCCTTTTTACAGCCAGGAACAGTACGATGTGGTGCTGCTGTGATGTTGGCGTCCTGAGGTCTGTCGGTTGTTATGGCCCGGCGAGATGACAGCACCGAATCTGTGAGTTTCCTGTCCCGGCTGTTGCAGCGGCTGAGCAGCCTCGTTGGCTGGCTGTTGGTGGCTGTACTGGTGCTGCTGGCGCTTTATGCCGCCATTGGCCGCCAGCTGGTGCAGAACATCGGCGAGTTCCGCTCCCAATTGGAGGCGGAGTTGTCCGAGGCTGTGGGCTATCCGGTCACCATCGGTGAGCTGGAGGGGCGCTGGCGGCTGCTGGACCCGGTACTGGAAGCCCGTGAGCTGGCCCTGGCTGCGCCGAACGCCGCCGATGCACCTCTGGTTCGACTCGACAGCCTGCGTATCCGCCTCGACACCCTCAGCTCGTTGTGGCGGTTAAGGGTGGTGTTCGAGGAGTTCGAGGCGGATCGGCTGGACCTGACCCTGGCCCAGGCCGCGTCTGGCCGGCTGCACCTGGATGGTCTGCCGGACGCAACCGTGGAGGACGACGTCCGGGTTCCAATTCCCGCTGACGCCCTGACCAGCGGCAGTCAGGACTGGCTGCCGGTGCTGGGGCGCTGGCTGTCGGACCCCGCGATCCGGGTGACACGGGTCAATCTGGGGCTACGCACCGCAGATCAGCCGGTTCGCCACATCGAAATACCGCAGCTCGACCTGACCTACCACGCCGGTCTGTTCTCCGCCACTGGCCGTGCCATGCGGCTGGGTACCACCCACCAGCTTGCCAGTTTCAATCTGCTGGGCCGGCATTTCTTTCGCGGGGATTTTACCGGCCAGCTTTACGTTGATGTGAATTCCGGCCGACTGTTCGATTCCCTGGTCAGTCGTTACCGCTGGCGAGGGCTGGGGGTTGAGGGTTTTGACGCGGGCGGCCAGGCCTGGCTGACCTTTCGGGATGGCACCCTGGAGCAGCTGAACGGGCGGTTACAGGTGCCATTTCTGCAGCTGCGGGCCCAGGAAGAGTCGATGGCGCCGGTGGAGAACCTGTCGCTGGCCTTTGGCTGGCGGGGCACGGTGGTTCCCGGCCAGGACAGTCTGCTCAGTGGTGAACTGCATCTGCAGGATGTGCGCTGGGACTGGTTGGGGGAAACCGTCTCCGGGTTCAATCTCCGGCTCAAGCGTCGGGATGGCGAGCTGTCGCTGCAGGGGCAGGGGGTGCCGTTAGGCCCGCTTGCCCGTTTCAGTGCCGGTATCGGGCTGTTGCCGGTGGAGGCGTCCCATGCGCTGGAGAACTACCGGCCGACCGGGTTCCTGGATGACGTGTCGATGCGCTTGCCGCTGGCGGACGGTGCTGCCGGATTTACGCTCCAGGCGCAGTTGCGGCAGGTTGCGGTGCAGCCGTTTGATGGCGCGCCGGCGCTTGCCGGCGTCAACGGCCAGTTGCAGGTTGGCCGTGACTGGGGCCGGGTAGTGCTGGCGTCGGACGACCTGGAACTGGGGTTTCCGGAGTTGTTCCTTGATCGCTGGTCGTTCACCGATGCCCGGGCGCAGGTTGCCTGGCAGCTGGATGGACCCTTGACCCGGGTCTGGTCCGAGGGGTTGTCGCTGCGCTATGGCGAGCCGACGACGCCGCCCGGGAGGCAGGCTGAGCTGGAAGGTGCCTTCGATCTTCGTCTCGACCAGGAGGGCGAAGATAACCTTGGGTTGCGGGTAGCGGTTCGTGAGGGCACGGCGGACATGCTGCCGGAATTCGTTCCCGCCAAGGTGATTGATGCTGAGCTGTATCAATGGCTTGCGACCGCCATTCCCGAAGCGCGGATAGAAGAAGGGGTGTTTTATGGCCATGGCACCGTCAGTTCCGGCGCGCCTGATTACTCTTTTACATCCTCCATGTACTACCGCTTCAGCGATGCCCGTGTTCGCTATGACAGCCGTTGGCCTGAGGTCACCGGTGTCAGTGGCTGGGTCCAGGTGCACGATGATCGCGCCACGGTGGCGGTCGATCGCGCCCGCAGCGGGGGGCTGGCGCTGGAACCCAGTCGGGTGGAGCTGGTGCCGGACGGCGATGAACTGGTGCTGGAGGTCAGCACCGCAGCCGATGTGACTGCCCCGGATATTCGTCACTGGCTTGCCAACAGCCCCTTGGGAGAGCTGGCCGGAGAGGCGCCAGACGCTATTGAGGTGGCCGGGGACTACCACTTGGATCTGGATTTGACGTTGCCGTTGACCGGGCCAGGTGAGCCGCAGGTGATCGCCCGGGTGCAAACTGGTAATGGTGAGGTAGCCCACCCGGACAGTGGTCTGGTCTGGCGGCAGCTGCGCGGTGATGTGACCTACCGGACCGGAGAGGGCATTGTCGGGGAACCGTTTTTGGCAGACCTCAATGGCATGCCGGTGACGGTCGGCCTGGAGTACCGCGAGGCGGATGACGCGCTGGTGGTGAGTCAGAGTGGTTCCCTCTCGGTCACCGAACTGTCGGGTTTGCTGGAGCTGCCCGCAAGCCTGGACACTGGCCTGGCCGGCCGTTTCAACTACACGGCGCGATTGAATCTGGCGTCGGACGCCGCGCCCGGCCTGTCGCTCTACTCCAGTCTGATCGGGCTGGCGTCAGACTGGCCCATGCCCCTGGGCAAGACCAGCGATGTCATGGCGCCCCTGCAGGCGATGCTGGACTGGACGCCGGAGGGTCGTCTGCAACTTGCCGGGGTGTGGCAGGACCGGCTGGCGTTCCGGCTGGCCTGGCAGGATGGCGAGTTCGACCGTGGTCAGCTGGCCATGGGGTCGGAACAGGCAGAGCTGCCCCCAGGTGAGGGGATTGAGGTGGTGGGCCGGGTTGAGGAAGTGCCGATAGACGCCTGGGTCGATCGGGTGGAGCGCCTGACCAGCTCACTCTCACCCTCACCACCTGACGTTGACCCTGAACTGGTCGGGCCCCCGAGGCCGGAGATGGCGCGAGCAACCGCAGATACGGCGGCATCGGGCACGGTGCCGGCAGACACCAATGCGTTGATTGAACGCTGGCTTTACGGCATCCAGTTATCGGTGGGGCAACTGAGGGTATTGGGTCAGGCATTTCCGGAACTGGATGTGGCCG
Organism: Marinobacter sp. CA1; assembly: GCF_020546665.1. Taxonomy (NCBI): domain Bacteria; kingdom Pseudomonadati; phylum Pseudomonadota; class Gammaproteobacteria; order Pseudomonadales; family Marinobacteraceae; genus Marinobacter; species Marinobacter sp. CA1. The sequence goes on along the minus strand of NZ_CP071785.1, from coordinate 3,166,035 downwards.
CCACCTTCAGCGATGGCGTGTGGTTCATCGATACCCGCTCTGATCGGGCGGTCGGTGAACTGCGACTGCCCATGGACAAGCAGCAGACCGTGTCGGTGCGCTTTCCCTACCTGCGTCTGGCCAGCCCGGAGGAAGAGACCATTGCCGCGATTCCTGCGCCACTGACGTCGGCCGAACAGGTGGATGCCTTCCGCGCCATGGCCATGGAAGGATGGCCGAACATCAGCGTGGTGATCGATGAGCTGGCGATGGACAATCGCTCGCTGGGGCGCTGGTCGTTCCTGCTGGTGCCCGATGCCAAGGCCGTACATGTGCAGTCGCTGTCGGGCGTGCTCGGGTCGCTGTCGTTCGATGGCGATCTCTACTGGGACATTCACGACGGTCGCCAGTTGACCCGGCTGCAGGGGGACCTTCACGGTCAGGATCTGGGGGATCTGGCGCAGATGATGGGCTCGGAAGCACCGCTGAGAAACGAGCAGACCCAGTTGGTGTTGAACCTGGAGTGGCCGGGGCGTCCGGATGAGTTCACCTTGACCCGGCTGGATGGTGAGGTCAGTGTGCGGCTGGATGAAGGGGTGATTCTGGAGCGCAACAACACCGCGTTGCTGTTCCGGCTGTTCAATGTGCTCAATGCCGACACCCTCTGGCGCCGCCTGAAGCTGGATTTTTCCGACCTGTATGAGCGTGGCGTGGCGTTCGATGCAATCTCCGGCACCGCCGAACTGTCCGACGGCACCTTGAGCTGGGCGCCGGAGCTGCAGATTGTCGGGCCGTCGGGTGCCTTCAAACTGTCTGGCTCCACCGACCTGGTCACTGAGACCCTGGACATGCGCATGGTGGTTGTGCTGCCCTTGACCCAGAACCTGCCTCTGGCGGCCCTGCTGCTGGGGGCGGCACCTCCCATCGGTGGGGCCCTGTTTGTCCTCGACAAGGTGTTGGGAGATCCGTTGAGCCGATTGACCAGCGCCACCTACACGGTGCGGGGGCGCTGGGACAATCCGGTGGTGGAACTGCGCAACGTCTTCGATACTGGTGACTGATCAGAGGTTCCCGAAAGGCCTGGTCTGAAGAGAAGAGACGCACACCGATTCCAACCGCAGGAGAGACTGAAATGACGGAACCACGCGACGTTGAGGGTGTCCGTGTCGCCACGGTGCAAATGGTCAGTGGCGAGCGTCTGGAGGACAACCTGGCCCAGGCCGCGACGCTGCTGGCCGAGGTGGCCGCGGCGGGCGCCTCGGTGGCGGTGCTGCCGGAGAATTTCGCCATCCTCAAGACCGCACAAATGGTGGCGCAGGGACAGCAGGAAATCGGTGGCGGTGAGATTCGCGACTTTCTCGCGGAGCAGGCGCGGTCGTTGGGGTTGTGGATTGTTGGTGGTTCGCTGCCACTGGCGGAACGGGAGGATGGCAGTTCCGTGGCCGACCGTGTCCGCGCCTGCTGTCTGGTGCTGGATGACCAGGGCCGGGAAGTGGCGCGATACGACAAGATTCACCTGTTTGATGCTGAAGTGGCGGATGCCCAGGGCCGCTACCGGGAGTCAGACACCTTCGAGCCCGGCGAACGGGTGGTCACCATCGACACGCCTGCCGGTCGTCTGGGGCTGGCAATCTGCTACGACCTGAGGTTTCCGGAGCTGTTCCGGGCACTGCGTCAGCAACAGGCGGATTGGGTGGCCTTGCCCAGTGCCTTTACCTACACCACCGGGGATGCTCACTGGCATCCGCTGATCCGTGCCCGGGCCATTGAGAACCAGTGCTGGCTGGTGGCTGCCGGGCAGGGGGGGTACAACAGCCCCCGGCGCCGGACCTATGGCCACTCCATGATTGTCGATCCCTGGGGATCGGTGGTGGCAGAGCGGCAGGAGGAGGGCCCGGGTTGGGTCATGGCTGCGCTCGACCCCCGGCGGTTGCAGGAGGTGCGCCAGCGCATGCCGGTCTGGGATCACCGGCGGCTATAGCGTACCTAGTCGCGTTCGCCCTCGTCGATGCATTCCCGCAGGTAGCGGAAAAGTTTCTTGCCCTGGCCGGTGTTCTTTTCCTGCTGAGCTTCACGGCGGGCGTTGCGGGCCAGGTTACGAAGGTGCTGGATGTCGGCGGCGGGGCAGTAGTCCAGAAACTCCCCAACGGCGCTGTCGCCCTCCTGAACCATGCGATCCCGCCAGCGCTCCGCCAGGTGCAGACGCCGGGTGTGCTCCTCGCTGCCCGCGTGAAACGCGCCGATAGCGCGACGCAGGGCATCGATATCGTCTTCCTGGCGCATGACCTTGCCAATGTATTGCAGGTGGCGGCGACGGGCCTCGTTCTGACGGATGCGATGGGATTCCTCGATCGCACGGCGCAGGGTGTCGCCGATTGGCAGAGTGGCGAGCTGCTCGTTGGACAGGGCCAGCATCTGCTTGCCCAGATCCTGCAGGTCCTGCATCTCACGTTTAAGCTGGGACTTGCTCTTGCCCCATTCCTGTTCGCTGTCGTCGTATGGCTGTTCGGTCATGCTCGGTTCCTGGTGTGGCCGGGGCGGGCTCAGGCGTAAAACACCGTGGCCAACCCAAGGAAGGACATGAATCCTACCACATCGGTTACGGTGGTGAGTATCACGCCCCCGGCCAGGGCCGGGTCGATGTTCCGCGACTTCAGGAACAGCGGCAGTACGGTGCCGACAAAGGCCGCTCCCAGCAGATTGATGACCAGCGCTGCGGCAATCACCACACCGATCACCGGATCGCGGAACCAGGCGGTGGCGGCGGTAGCGACCACCACGGCCCATAACAGACCGTTGAGCATGCCCACCAGAAACTCCCGGTTCAGCAGCCATTTGACGTTGGCGCCACTGATCTGGCCCACGGCCATGCCGCGGATCACCAGGGTCAGGGTCTGGCTGCCGGCAATGCCGCCCATGCTGGCCACAATGGGCATCAGCACCGCCAGCGCCACCACCTTCTCGATGGTATCCTCGAACAGGCCGATAACGGCGGAGGCGATGAATGCGGTAATCAGGTTGATGCCGAGCCACACCGCCCGGCGCCGGGTGGTCTTGAGCACCGGGGCGAAGGTGTCTTCGTCTTCGTCCAGGCCGGCCATGCTCATCAGCGAGTGATCGGCGTCCTCCCGGATAACGTCGACCACGTCATCGATGGTGATCCGGCCCAGCAGGTTGCCGTCGTCGTCAACCACCGGCGCGGAGATGAGGTCGTAGCGCTCGAACAGGGTGGCGACCTGGGTGTCCGCCAGGGTGACCGGAATCGGCTCAATGTCGGTGTCCATGACTTCCCGCACCGTGGTAGCGGGATTGCTCACCAACATCTTGGTGATGGGCAGCATGCCGATGAACTGGTCTTTCCGGCTGACCACAATCAGGCTGTCGGTCATTGGCGGCAGGTTGCGGTGACGGCGCAGATAACGCAGAACCACGTCGATGCTGATGTCCGGACGCACCGTGATGGTGTCCGTATTCATCAGGCCGCCGGCGGTGTCCTCCGGGTAGGCTAGGACTTCCTCGACCCGTTGCCGGTCCTGTTCGTCCATGGTGTCCAGGACTTCCTGGATCACCGTGTCCGGCAACTGCTGCAGCAGGTCGGCGAGGTCGTCGGACTCGAAGTCCTCAATGATGTTGGCCAGTTCCTGGGCGTTCAGCTGGCTGAGGAAATAACCCCGGATGTCGTCGCTCAGGTACTGGAGGACTTCCCCTTCCAGGTTCTTGTCCACCAGGTTCCACAGCAGGGCGCGCTGGCGGGGCGGGGAGGATTCCAGCAGGTGGGCAATATCACTGGGACTGAGGCCGCCATTGAGGATGCGGGCAACCTGTTTAAGGGCACCACTGTCCAGAGCTTCTCCGAGGGAGCGGAGACGCTGGCGAGCCTGGCTTTGTTCCAGAATGTCCGTCATTGATCACCCAACTTTCTGCCCAAATGACCATCAGCGCTGCCGACGGTAATCCTGCGCTGGGGAGGTGCCCACGACCATCTGCTATGCGGCCAGGGTCTCCAGCAGCCAGGCTACCGGGCGTAGCTGATAAACTTACGTAGTATAGCGGACTTACGTTGCAGTGGTGAGAAAGCGTTGTAGGTGAATGCCGTAGAAACCTGCGTGCTGGCGGGGCGGGGCGCTATTCGCCCTCGCCGAAGTAGTCGTTGATCAGGGCGACCAGCTGATCGAGCGCCTGCTGCTCGTCGGGACCTTCAATGTTGAGTTCAAGGTCGGTGCCTTTGCTGGCGGCCAGCATCATGACGGGCATGATGCTCTTGGCGTCCACCTGCTGGCTGCCCTTGCAGATCTGGATACTGCTTTCGAATTCCGAGGCGGTGGCCACCAGTTTGGCGGCAGCGCGGGCGTGCAGGCCCAGCTTGTTGATGATGGTGACTTGCTGGCGAATCATAGGCTGCGTTTCAGGTGTGGCAGTTCGGTATGACGGACCTGGACGTTGTTGTAGCGTTCCGCGAAGTAGGCGCCGACTTTCTCGCAGACGTACACCGAGCGGTGCTGGCCACCGGTACAGCCAATGGAAATGGTCATGTAACTGCGGTTGCTCTGGCCGAATGATGGCAGCCAGGAATCCAGGAACTGAATGATATCGTCCGTGAGCTTGGTGGTCATGGCCTCGTGTTCGAGGAAGTCGATTACCGGTTGGTCGATGCCGGTAAACTTGCGCAGGCTGGCATCCCAGTAGGGATTGGGCAGGCAGCGGACATCAAAGACGTAATCGGAATCCACCGGCACCCCGTGCTTGAAGCCAAAGGACTGGATCAGCAGCGCCATTTCCTGTTCCCGCCGGCCGATCACCCGTTGTTTGACCATGTCCCGCAGCTCGTAGATCGACAGTTCGGTGGTGTCGACGTAGAGATCCGCCAGGCTGGCAATGGGTTCCAGCAGGTGTTTCTCACTGGTGATGGCCTCTTTCAGGGAGGTGCGGTCGTTGCTCAGGGGGTGTTTGCGGCGGGTGGCGTGGAAGCGCTGCAGCAGTGCCTGGTCGGTGGCATCAAGGAAGATGGTCTCGATGGTGGCGCCGGTCTGGGTCAGCTGGTGGTGGATGTCCTCGAAGTTGGCGATCTCATCCGACAGGTTACGGGCATCGATGCTGACGGCGATTTTCTTCAGCCGCCCGGTGCTCTCCTGAGCGGTGGCTTCCCGGGTAAGAGGGAACAGCAGTCCGATGGGCAGGTTGTCGATGCAGTAGAAACCAAGGTCTTCAAGTACATGCAGCGCGGTACTCTTACCCGAGCCGGAGCGGCCGCTGACGATGATCAGTTTCATAGTCCATCACCCTTGAGTGATCAGTCTGCTGTTAGGCGCCTATCATTCGATTGTACAGGGTCTCGTTGTCGCTGCACTGTCTCAGTTCGTTACAGAACGACTGTTCATTGAACTTCTCGGCCAGCTGGCTCAGCAGTTCCAGGTGCTCGCTGGTGGCTTCCTTGGGGACGATCAGGGTAAACAGCAGATCCACCGGTTGGTTGTCGATGGCATCGAAACCAACGCCTTCCTCCAGGGTGACCAGCACACCGATGACCTGGCTGCAGCCATCCAGCCGACAGTGGGGGATCGCAATGCCCTGCCCAATACCGGTGCTGCCCAGGCGTTCGCGGGCAACCAGGTTGTTGAAAATCTGCCCGGCATCCAGATCGGGATACTGCTGGTGGATGCTCTCGGAGATGAATTCCAGAACCCGCTTCTTGCTGGTGCCGGCAACACGGCAGCGGGCAAGCTCCGGGGTCAGGATGGTTTCGATGGTGAGTGATGTGTCCGTCATGGATAGACAGTGGTTCCGTAAAAAAAAGGCTGCGATACGTCAGACGTACCGCAGCTCGATCAGTTCAGGTGTGGGCAAGGCTACCGTTTAGCGGGCGCCGTTTCCATGCATACGATCAATATTTTTTTCCTTGTGTTTCAGGATCTGTCGATCCAGCTTGTCCACAAGAGCGTCGATGGCTGCATACATGTCTTCGTTTTCGGCCTTGGCGTGGATCTCACCGCCAATTACATGCAACGTGGCTTCCGCCATCTGGCGGACCTTCTCGACTTCCAGAGTCACCTGACAGTTACTGATGTGATCGAAATGCCGTTCAAGCTTTTCGAACTTGCCAGAGACGTACTCTTTGAGGGGAGCTGTCAGTTCGACGTGATGACCTGAAATATTGAGTTGCATAGGCGTCTCCTATTGTCGGCTTGCCAGCGACTACGATCACTGGCGGGGTTGCCGCGGTGTTTCCCCGCGGCGGTAGATCCCTTCGGGCCAGAGCCGCGCTGGTGAGCGCTCCCTGGCCTACACCAATCTCTTCCGTTCGTTTGACGGGGGAATGTGCATGGCCTCCCGATACTTGGCGACGGTGCGCCGGGCCACTTTGATTCCCTGTTCCCCTAGCATGGCGGCAATTTTGCTGTCGCTCAATGGCTTTTTTGGGGTTTCTGCTGCAATCAGTTTTTTGATCATCGCCCGGATGGCGGTGGACGAGCATTCTCCGCCCTCATCGGTGCTGACGTGGCTGGAGAAAAAGTACTTCAGCTCGAAGATGCCCCGGGGGGTATGCATGTACTTCTGGGTGGTGACCCGGGAAATCGTGGATTCATGCATTTCCACCGCTTGGGCGATGTCGGAGAGGATCAGTGGCTTCATCGCCTCCTCGCCGTGATCGAGGAAGCCCTGCTGGTGCTCAACAATGCGGGTGGCCACCTTGAGCAGGGTTTCGTTGCGGCTCTGCAGGCTCTTGATGAACCACTTGGCTTCCTGCAGCTGGTCCCGCATGTAGGTGTTGTCGGCGCTGCTGTCGGCCCGGCGGATCAACGACGCGTAGCTGGCGTTGACGCGAATGCGCGGCGCAATCTCCGGGTTCAGTTCCACCCGCCAGCGTCCCTGGTGCTTGCGCACGATGACATCGGGAATGACGTAATCCGGCTCAGCCTGATCAATGGCGCTGCCCGGGCGCGGGTTGAGCTGGGTGATCAAGGCCAGAACGTCCCGCAGCTGGTCTTCTTTCAGCCGGCTGCGCCGCAGCAGTTGGGCGTAGTCGCGGTTGCCCAGCAGGTTGATGTAGTGAGTGATCACCAGGCGAGCCTGGGGCAGCCAGGGGGTGTCAGGTGGCAGCTGGTTGAGCTGGATCAGCAGGCATTCCTGCAGATCGCGGGCAAACACACCGGCGGGGTCGAAATGCTGCAGCCGACGCAGTACCGCTTCGATCTCGTCGAGCTCCACCGGGTCCTCGTCGGCGTCGTCCATCAACCCGGAGTGGATTTCGTCCAGCGGGGAGGTCAGGTAGCCGCGCTCGTCCACTGCGTCCAGCAGGGCGTGGGCAATGGCCCGGTCCCGGTCACCCATGGGGGTCAGGTTGAGCTGCCATTCCAGATGATCGTGAAGGGTCTCGGAGACCGAGTTGCGGGACTCGAAATCGCTGTCACCCTCATCGTCGCCGCGGCTGGCGGGGGCAGGAGAGGGCTGGTAGATGTCGTCCCAGGCGGTATCGACCGGCAGGTCGTCGGGAATGTTCTCGGAGCCGTTGTTGTCGGCCTCCCACTCCTGGCTGCTGTCGTCATCCCAGCTGTCATCTGCGGTGGCGCTGGCGTCCTGGTCCTGACCGTCTTCAGCGTCGTTGCGGTCGTCGTTCTGCTCTGCCTCGGCGCGGTCGTCGTCTTCCTGGGTTTCCAGCATGGGGTTGGAATCCAGCGCCTGTTGGATTTCCTGCTGGAGATCCAGGGTGGAGAGTTGAAGCAGCCTGATCGCCTGTTGCAACTGGGGCGTCATGGTCAGGCTTTGGCCCAGTTTTAGCTGAAGTGAGGCTTTCATTACCATGATGTCAGTTCCGTCACCGGTGTGCCTGGCAGGCGGGATATCACCAACCGGTCATGCCTGGTGAGCCTAAAAAGTCTTGCGTCATGCGAAGTTGCTTTTACAAGCAATTTTTCTGCCGAGTGTACTTGCTTGTGGTGGGCAAGACAATCTGGCCGGCTGCCGCTGGCCTGTATCGAGTGTAGACGGTTTATCCGCAATCCACGTTCTCAAGATACCAGCAGGCAGCGTTGCGAAGACTTGATGGTCGACAAACTGACGTCAGAAATCAATGCATTTGGGGAGGGTCATAGTTTGAATTCGTTACCGAGGTAAACTTCCTTGACCTGTTGGTTGGCCAGGATGTCCTCGGACGAGCCGGAGGCGATGATGTGGCCGCCACTGACGATGTAGGCGTTCTCGCAGATATCCAGGGTTTCGCGCACGTTGTGGTCGGTGATCAGTACGCCGATGCCCTTATCCCGCAGGTGGCGAATGATCTGCTTGATGTCACTGACCGAGATGGGGTCTACACCGGCAAACGGTTCGTCCAGCAGGATGAAGGCCGGCTCCATCGCCAGTGCGCGGGCGATCTCCACCCGCCGGCGCTCGCCCCCGGACAGGGCCATGCCCAGGCTGTCGCGGATGTGGGTGATGTGGAACTCCGCCAGCAGGTCCTCCAGTTTTTGCTCGCGGTCGGCGCGCTTGAGGTCGCTGCGGGTTTCCAGAATCGCCATGATGTTGTCCCGCACGCTCAGCTTGCGGAACACCGAGGCTTCCTGGGGCAGGTAGCCAATGCCCTTGCGGGCACGGCCATGCATCGGCAGGGGAGTGATGTCCTGGCTGTCCAGGGTGATGCGTCCCTTGTCCGACGGTACCAGACCGACGATCATGTAGAAGCAGGTGGTCTTGCCGGCACCGTTCGGCCCCAGCAGGCCGACAATTTCCCCGCTGCGGATCTCCAGGGAGACGTCGAGGACCACTTTCTTCTGCTTGTAGCTTTTTGCCAGGTTGCTGGCGCGGAGCACTGCCATCTTGGTTCCTGTCTAGTTGCTGTCGCTCTGGGCGCGGCCGCGGGGCTGAATGACCATTTCCACCCGGCCCTCGCCATTGCCGCCGTTATCGCCCTCGGCCGTGACCACCCGATTGCGGGTGTCGTAGAGAATGCGGTTGCCGCGGAACAGGTTGCCGGACTGCTCAATCATGGCGTTGCGCTCGAACGTCAGCTGGCTTTCGGTGGCGTTGTAGATGATGCGCTCGGCGCTGGCCTCGGTGGCGGCGGTCTGGCCTGCGGTTGCCTGGGAGTAGCGGGCGGGGGTGCCGGTGGCCTCGATGCGGCTCAGGCCCTGGTCGTCCCGGTACAGCACCACCTTGTCGGCGCTGAGGCGGGTGCCCTGCTGGGCGACCACGACATCGCCGGTGTAGGTGGCCACACCCTGACTGTCATCCAGGCGGGCGTGGGCGGCGTTGACGGTGATCGGGGCGTCGGAGTCCAGATCAAAGGCCGCCGCCGGGGATGCCAGCAGCACGCTGGCAAGGACGGCTGTGCACGTGCGGCTCACTCGCTTAAGGGGTCGGGTTTGGGGCAGGCTCATAGTGTCCTTCTACCTTTGACGTCAGTTCCAGCACCCGGTCGTCGATCCAGGCGGTCATACCGGTGGCACGGGTAGTGCCAAACGCGTCTGTGAGGGTGACGGGTGCATTGGTGTGTACGGTGCGGCTGCGGTTGTCCAGCGTCAAGTGTTCGGTGCTCAGGGTGGCGGCCTGGCCGTCTTGGAGCGGTCGGGTGACAACCACATTGCCGTTGAGCGAAAGCTGGCCGGTTGCCTGATGAAAGTCGCCACGCCGGGCGGTGAGTTGCCAGGGGCTGTCTGATGGCTGATCCTGGAGAATCGCCTCGGGTTCCACTAGGGTGGCGCGTTCACTGGCTTCAAACTGCTCGATGCGGGGACTGCTGAGGCGAATGGCGAGATCGCCATTGCTGTCGAAGGAGCGATAGTCGCCATTGATTACGAAACCGTCCGGTTCGCTTGGGCCGCGCAGCCCTTCCGCTTGCAGTGGCTCCGGTGGCTGGTCAGAGCGCCAGAGCAGGGAGGCCAGCACCAGCGCACAGGTCAGCAGCGCCAGCGAGCGCACCTTGCTATTGAATAGCAGGGTATTGAGCATCAGGCGGTCGGCTCCAGATAGTGGGCCAGGCACTGGTCCAGCTGGCCCTGGGCTGCGAGGATCAGGTCGCAGACTTCCCGCACCGCGCCGGCGCCGCCCGGCACCGTGGTGCAGTGGTCGGCGTGCTGGCGCACATACCAGTGGCCGTTTGGTACCGTCAGGCCCAGGCCGGCGTGCTGGATGGCGGCCAGGTCGGGCAGGTCATCTCCCATATAGGCAATGTGCGCCGCCGGCATCTGCAATTGGCCGGCCAGCTCCCTCAGGGCGGTGAGTTTGTCCTCCCGGCCCTGCATCAGGTGGGGAATGCCCAGGCTGTTCATGCGTCGTTCGGTGAGCGGCGAGCTGCGACCGGTGATGACTGCAACGGTCACGCCGGCCTGCATCAGCAGTTTGATGCCGAGGCCGTCGAGAATGTTGAAGGCCTTGAGTTCGTCGCCCTCGGCGCTGAACAGCAGGGTGCCGTCGGTCATGACGCCGTCGACGTCCAGGGCCAGCAGGCGGACGTCGGCGGCCCGGGCCATCAGTTCAACAGGCCAGGTGGGTGTTTGCGTGGTCATCAGATTACCCCCGCCCGCAGCAGGTCATGCATGTTGATGGCGCCGGTCAGTTGGCCGTCACGGTTGACCACTGGCAGGGCGTTGATCTTGAGTTCTTCCATGATGTTGAGGGCCTCGGCGGCGAGCTGGTCGTCGCGAATGGTCTTGCCGTTGCGGGTCATGACGTCGGCAATCGGTGTCGCGTGAATGTCCACCGGGCGATCCAGGGTGCGACGCAGGTCGCCATCGGTGAAGATGCCACTGAGTCCGCCCTGGCCGTCGATGACGGTGGTCATGCCCAGTCCCTTGAGGGAGATTTCCAGCAGCGCGCCGCTGAGCGGGGTGTCTTCGCCCACCCGGGGAATGCGTTCGCCGGTATGCATGATGTCACTGACCCGCAGCAGCAGGCGACGACCGAGGCTACCGCCGGGGTGGGAGAAGGCAAAGTCTTCGGCACTGAATCCGCGCCGATCCAGCAGTGCTACGGCGAGGGCGTCGCCCATCACCAGGGTGGCGGTGGTGCTGGAGGTGGGGGCCAGTCCCAGGGGGCAGGCTTCCTGATCGACGCTGATGTCCAGGTTGGCTTCGGCCTCCCGTGCCAGCACCGAGTCGGTGTTGCCGGTCATGCTGATCAGCGGCGCGCCCATGCGCTTGATCAGGGGCAGGATGGTGAGCACTTCACTGGTGTTGCCGGAGTTGGAGATCGCCAGTACCACGTCCTGTCCGGTGATCATGCCCAGGTCGCCGTGGCTGGCTTCGCCGGGATGAACATAGAAAGCCGGAGTGCCGGTGCTGGCCAGGGTGGCTGCGATCTTTTTGCCAATGTGTCCGGATTTGCCCATGCCGGTCACCACCACCCGGCCCTGGCAGGCCATGATGATTTCGCAGGCAAGGGTAAACGATTGGTCAATCCGGTCGGTGAGGGCGTCGATGGCGTCGCGTTCAATGGCGATGGCCTGTAGGGCGGCGTCCCTGAAACTGCTGGTCATAATCTGTCCGGGTGTTCTGGCGGATGTGGCGGCAGTATACCACTTTCAGGGCTGAGCGAAGTCCGGGGCGGGCTTATTCAGATTAACTGATCGTTGCCATCAGGATATTTTTGCGATCCGGCGATTGAGCTTGCGGCAGCCTTGGCATACTGTAAGCGCCAACCGTTCCAGCTTGGATAGCCGCCAGATTCTGTCATGGACCCTTCTCCCCATATTGTCCTGGAAGACGTTGTCTTCGCCCGCAACGGTCGCACGATTTTTGACGGTGTGTCGTTGTCGATCCCACGGGGGCGAATCTCAGCCATCATGGGCCCCAGCGGCACCGGTAAGACCACCCTGCTGAAAATGATCGGTGGCCAGCTGAAGCCGTCGTCAGGCCGGGTTCTGGTGGATGGCGAGGAAGTGCCGAAACTGGGTCGTAAGGCGCTTTACCGGTTGCGGGAGACCATGGGCATGCTGTTCCAGAGCGGCGCCCTGTTTACCGATCTGTCGGTGTTTGAGAATGTCGCCTTTCCCCTCCGGGTCCACACCCGGCTGCCGGACGACATGATTCGCGATATCGTTCTGATGAAGCTGGAAGCCGTTGGTCTGCGCGGTGCCCGGGACCTGATGCCGGCAGAGCTGTCCGGCGGTATGACCCGACGGGTCGCACTGGCCCGCAGTATTGCCCTTGATCCGGCGCTGATCATGTACGACGAACCCTTTGCCGGCCAGGACCCGATTGCCATGGGGGTCTTGGTGAAGCTGATCCGTGACCTCAATCGCACCATGGGTCTGACCAGCGTTCTGGTATCCCACGACGTGCCGGAATCTTTCAGCATCTGCCATCACGCCTTCATCATTGCCGATGGCCGGGTGATCGGTGAGGGCACACCGGACGAGCTGCGCCAGCATGGCTCGGAGCAGGTGCAGCAATTCCTTCAGGGGCAGCCCGATGGGCCGGTGCCATTCCATTATCCGGCGCCGGATCGGGCCACCGACTGGGGGAATGGCCAATGACGGATGCCCTGGCGAGGCTGGGCCGCTATGGGTTGACGCTGCTGTCGACCTGGGGGCGCGCCGGTCTGTTTCTGTCTGGCGCGCTCTGGGGCGCGCCCGGCCAGAATGGCGGTTTCCGCCTGTTGATCAAACAGTTGTATGCCGTCGGGGTATTGTCACTGGCGATCGTAGTGGTCTCCGGACTGTTTATTGGCATGGTGCTGGGGTTGCAGGGATACACGATTCTCAGCGACTACGGCAGCGAAGAGGCCATTGGCCAGATGATTGCACTGACCCTGGTGCGGGAGCTCGGGCCGGTGGTGACAGCCTTGTTGTTCGCTGGCCGCGCAGGTTCGGCGCTCACGGCCGAGATTGGTCTGATGAAGGCCACCGAACAGCTCGCCAGTCTGGAAATGATGGGCGTGGATCCATTGCGACGAGTCGCGGCCCCGCGGCTCTGGGCAGGCTTCATCGCTATGCCGGTGCTGGCAATGATTTTTTCTGCGGTGGGCATCTGGGGCGGCATGCTGGTTGGCGTCGACTGGCTGGGCGTCTATGCCGGATCGTTCTGGAGCAGCATGCAGTCCTCCGTGGCATTCCTGGATGACGTGGTCAATGGCTTGATCAAGAGTCTGGTGTTTGGAGTGGTCTGCTCCTGGATCGCGGTATTCCAGGGCTACGATTGTGTGCCCACGTCGGCGGGTATCAGTGCGGCGACCACCCGCACAGTGGTGTATTCCTCGCTGGCGGTACTGGGGCTGGATTTTGTCTTGACCGCCGTGATGTTCGGCGGCTTTTAAGGGGGCTTTGGGAGCGTCATGACGACACGGACTACGGAAATCCTGGTGGGGCTGTTTATGGTGGCGGGGTGTGCGGCGCTGCTGTTCCTGGCCCTGCAGGTCAGCGGACTGGCACCGGGGGCGAGGGCCGATACCTACACGGTTTACGCCCGCTTCAATGACGCCGGCGGCTTGTCGGCCCGCGGGCGGGTGTCGATGGCAGGGGTCACGGTGGGGCACATCCGCGAGGTGGTGCTCGATCCGGAGACGTTCCAGGCCAAGGCAACGCTGGAAATCGATGCGTCGGTGAAAAACATTCCCAGCGACAGTTCCGCGATAATACGTACATCCGGATTGCTGGGGGAGCAGTACATTGATATTTCGGTGGGTATAGAGGAAGACCCCATGAAAGATGGTGATGTCTTCTATTCAACCCAGTCCGCGTTGAACCTGGAGCGGGTAATCAGCAACTTTGCCTCCGGCCGCTGATTGCCCGATGGTTGTGAGGGCCATCCAGAATCAGAGTCGACCGATTCGGCAAGGCTCGGGCCATGCCCGGGCCCAAGGCAAGAAACAAGATTATTGAAACAAGGGAGTAGGTTATGCAAGTGATGGCGCAATCCGTATCCAGATGGACGCTGGCGGTATTGGTGATGATGTTCTCCGTGACGGTCAGTGCCGACGAGGCGCTGCGTCAGTATGTCGATGACAGCACCCAGAAACTGGTGTCCAAACTCAACGCTGAGAAGGGCCTCTACGACAGTGATCCCGAGGCGTTCTACCACAATATGGAAGACACGCTGGACGACTTTGTCGATTTCCGTCGGATCGCGGCACGGGTGATGGGGCGTTACGCGCGCCAGGCCTCACCGGAGCAGCGGGATGCCTTCGTCGAGAAGTTCAAGCGCAGCCTGTTCGACAGCTACGCCCAGGCTCTGGTGCAGTCCCAGGATTTCCAGATCGAGATCAAGGAAGCCCAGATCAATCCCAGCAATGACGAGCGGGCCTCGGTGCTGATGGAAGTCATCACCGCCGAGGGCAACCGGTACCCGGTGACCTACTCCATGTATCGCAAGGAAGGTCAGGACTGGATGATGGAAAATGTCATTGTGGAAGGCATCAACATCGGTCTGGCGTTCCGCGACCGGTTCAGCCAGGAAATGGAACAGAACCGCGGCGATGTGCAGGCGGTGATTGATGGCTGGACTGGCGCTGTCGAGCAGCTGGAAGACGAGGCCGCCGGTTCGTGACCGGAGCCCCTTGTGAACTCACAGGAGCGGGCGGTGCACTGGCGTTGAGCGGTGTGATCACGCCCGACTCCGTGCTGGCCCTGCGCCGAGACGGCGACGCCCGCATTCGTCAGGGTGAGGGCCTGCTGGAGCTGGACCTTGCTGGTGTGACCGGCGCCAGCAGTGTGCTGTTGTCGCTGCTGCTGTGTTGGCAGCGATTGGCAGCGGCGCAACAGCGACCGTTGCGCTATTGTAATGCCCCGGATGACTTGGTCGCGCTGGCAGCCCTGGGCGGGGTAGATCACTGCCTTGCCGGCCTGCAGCCGGACAGCACGCCTGAACCCGCTCCCGATACCGCCAGCCATCCTGCTGCTCCCCATCCAGCCGCCGGCTGACCTGCGTTCGATTATTGGGTACAATTCCCGCCTTGTATTGATTTTCCCCCGAGGACCGTTCTATGGAAGCCCGCGAAGTCGCCGAGCTGGTAAAACAGGCATTGCCGGATTGTGAGATTGACGTTCAGAGTGAAGGCAATCACTACCTGGTGGTGGCGGTGGGAGACCGATTTGAAGGTCTGTCGCCGGTTAAGAAACAACAGCTGATCTACGGCGCCCTTGAGCAGCAGTTGGCCGAAGGCACCATCCACGCGCTGACCATCAAAGCATTTACTCCCGCTCAATGGGCCGCCCGCCAGGCCTGATTCTGGCCCACGTGCAACAGGAAGACGATTTTGGACAAACTACTGATTCGTGGCCGCAAGCCGCTTGATGGCGAGATCCGCATTTCCGGTGCCAAGAACTCGGCATTGCCGATCCTGGCCGCGACCCTGCTGGCGGACGAACCTGTCACCGTAGGCAACCTGCCGCACCTCAATGACATCACCACCATGATCGAGCTGCTCGGTCGTATGGGGGTGGAGCTGATGATCGACGAGAAAATGAGCGTCGAGGTGCACGCCAACACCATCAAGCATTTCCACGCCCCCTACGAGCTGGTTAAAACCATGCGGGCGTCGATCCTGGTGCTGGGACCGCTGGTGGCCCACTTTGGCGAGGCGGAAGTGTCGCTGCCTGGTGGCTGCGCCATCGGCAGCCGGCCGGTCAACCTGCACATCCACGGGCTCCAGCAGATGGGCGCCGAGGTCAAGGTTGAGAATGGCTACATCAAGGCGCGCTCCAACGGTCGCCTGAAAGGTGCCCACATCTTCCTCGATACCGTCACCGTGACCGGCACCGAGAATCTGATGATGGCTGCGGCGCTGGCTGACGGCAAAACCATCCTTGAAAATGCGGCGCGGGAACCGGAAGTGGTGGATCTGGCGGAATGCCTGATTGCCATGGGCGCCGATATCCGTGGTCACGGTACTGCCACCATCGAGATTCATGGCGTCGAGCGGTTGCATGGCTGCCACTATGACGTTCTGCCGGATCGGGTGGAAACCGGGACTTACCTGGTGGCCGCAGCGGCGACCGGCGGGCGGGTCAAGCTCAAGGATACCCGTGAAGACCTGCTGGAAGCGGTGCTGCTGAAGCTGGAAGAGGCGGGCGCCACCATCTGCCACGGCAACAACTGGATCGAGCTGGACATGAAGGGCAACCGGCCCCGCGCTGTCAGCCTGCGGACCGCACCGTATCCGGCGTTTCCCACCGACATGCAGGCCCAGTTCGCCGCCATGAACACCGTCGCCGAGGGTACCGGAACCATCGTCGAGACGGTGTTTGAGAATCGCTTCATGCATCTGCAGGAGCTGATTCGCATGGGCGCAGACATTACCCTGGAAGGCAACGCGGCAATCATCAAGGGCGTTGACCACCTCCATGGTGCACCGGTTATGGCGACCGACCTGCGGGCATCGGCGAGCCTGGTGATTGCCGGCCTGGTGGCAGACGGCGATACCGTGGTAGACCGGATCTACCACATCGACCGTGGTTACGAGTGTATTGAAGAGAAACTGCAACTGTTGGGCGGTAGCATTCGTCGCCTGCCAGCGTGACAACCTGGCCGCGGTCAAAGGCTGTGGCCAGGCGTGACAACAAACAAGCGGAAGGCACAATGACTGACAGCATCACCATCGCCCTGTCCAAGGGGCGTATTCTTGAGGAGACCCTGCCCCTGTTGAAGGAGGCCGGCATTGAGCTGGTCGACGACATCAAGAAGTCCCGCAAGCTGGTGTTTCCGACCACCGACCCCAACGTCCGTATCCTCATTATCCGGGCCACTGATGTGCCCACCTACGTCCAGTACGGCGGCGCCGATCTGGGCGTGACCGGCAAAGACGTACTGATGGAGCACGGTGGCGACGGCCTTTACGAGCCGCTGGATCTGAATATCTCCCGCTGCCGGCTGATGACGGCCGGCCCCAAGGGGCAGGAAGCCCCCCAGGGGCGTGTGCGGGTAGCCACCAAGTTCGTCAACCTGGCTCGTCGTTATTACGCCGCCCAGGGCCGCCAGGCCGATATCATCAAGCTCTACGGCGCTATGGAGCTGGCCCCGATTCTCGGGCTGGCGGATGAGATTGTTGACATTGTCGATACCGGCAACACCCTCAAAGCCAACGGCCTGGAGCCCCGGGAGCTGATTGAACACATCAGTACCCGCCTGGTGGCCAACCGGGCCTCAATGAAAATGAAACACGACCGCCTGCAACCCATCATCGAGAAGATGGGCGCTGCGGTGGCCCGTCGCAAAAACGCGGAACCCGCGTAAACACCAACCACTCCTCACAGCAGGATTACGTTATGACAGACCTTGCCATTACCCGGTTGTCGGCCGCCCAGGCTGACTTCGATACTGAACTTGCCCGCCTCCTGGCCTGGGAAGACAGTGTGGACCATCAGGTGAATGAGTCGGTGCGTCATATCCTGCATCAGGTGAGGACCCGTGGGGATGCCGCGGTACTGGAGTTCACCGCGAAGTTTGACCAGGTCAGCGTGGCGTCGCTCGCGGAACTGGAAATCTCCCAGGCGCGCCTGCAGCAGGCCCTTGAGGCCATTCCCGCCGATCAGCGGGAGGCGCTGGAGCAGGCGGCAGAGCGCGTCCGCGGGTATCACCAGCGCCAGCGCCAGGACTCCTGGCAATACCAGGAAGCGGATGGCACCGTGCTTGGCCAGAAAGTCACGCCGCTGGATCGCGCGGGCCTCTACGTGCCCGGTGGTAAGGCAGCGTACCCGTCATCGGTACTGATGAACGCCATTCCAGCCAAGGTGGCCGGGGTTGCCGAAGTTATCATGGTGGTGCCGACGCCGGCCGGCGTGCAGAACGACATGGTGCTGGCGGCGGCGGCCATCGCCGGCGTCGACCGGGTGTTCACTGTCGGCGGTGCCCAGGCCGTGGCTGCGCTGGCCTACGGTACTGAGACCATTCCGGCGGTGGACAAGATCGTGGGACCGGGCAACATCTTCGTGGCGACGGCCAAGCGAGAGGTGTTTGGCACCGTCGGTATCGATATGATCGCCGGCCCGTCTGAGATCCTGGTGATCTGCGATGGCGAGACCGATCCGGACTGGATTGCCATGGACCTGTTTTCCCAGGCCGAACATGACGAGCAGGCGCAATCGATCCTGATCTGCCCGGATGGCGACTATCTGGATCGGGTCGAGGCCAGTATTCACAGGTTGCTGCCGACCATGGAGCGCGCTGAGATCATTGCCCGTTCGCTGAATGACCGGGCGGCGTTGATTGAGGTGGCTGATCTGGTGCAGGCCGCCGAGGTCAGCAACCGCATCGCGCCGGAACACCTGGAGCTGTCGGTGGCCGACCCGGAGGCGTTGGTTGAGGCGATCCGTCACGCCGGCGCCATCTTCATGGGGCGTTACACCGCCGAAGCCCTGGGAGACTATTGTGCCGGCCCCAATCACGTACTGCCCACATCCGGCACTGCACGGTTCTCGTCGCCGTTGGGAGTCTACGATTTCCAGAAACGATCGTCGCTGATTGGTTTTTCTGCCGCCGGTGCCAGCGAGATGGGTAAGGTGGCGTCGGTACTGGCTCGAGGCGAAGGGCTGACCGCCCACGCCCGCTCCGCCGAGTACCGCATTCAGAGCGAAGGAGGGCAGGGCGATGAGTAAGTTCTGGAGCCCGCGGGTACACGAGCTGACGCCGTATGTGCCGGGTGAGCAGCCCAAGGTTCGCAACCTGGTCAAACTCAACACCAACGAGAACCCCTTCGGCCCGTCGCCGAAGGCCGTCGCTGCCATGAAAACGGTGGTGGCAGACGAGCTCAAACTGTACCCGGACCCGGAATCTGAGCGCCTGTGCCAGACCATTGCCGACTATTACGGCGTGGGCCGGGATCAGGTGTTCGTCGGCAACGGTTCCGACGAAGTGTTGGCCCACATCTTCTTTGGTCTGTTCCAGCACGACGCGCCGGTGTTGTTCCCGGACATCAGCTACAGCTTCTATCCGGTCTACTGCAATCTGTATGGCATCGAGGCCAAGCCGGTTCCGCTGACCAGCGCGTTTGAGATTGATCCGGCGGATTACCGCTGTGACAACGGCGGTATCATCTTTCCCAACCCCAACGCTCCAACCGGGTGCTTCCTGCCCCTGATGCAGGTTGAGGAAATCCTCAAGGCCAACCCGGAGCGGGTGGTGGTGGTCGATGAAGCCTATGTGGATTTCGGTGGCGATACCGCCATCACTCTGGTCAACCGCTATCCCAACCTGCTGGTGACCCAGACCCTGTCCAAGTCCCGTTCCCTGGCCGGGTTGCGGGTTGGTCTGGCCGTAGGCAGCCCGGAACTGATTGAAGGGCTGCGCCGGGTCAAGGACAGCTTCAATTCCTACCCCCTGGATCGGGTGGCGCAGGCAGGTGCTGTGGCGGCATTCGAAGACGAGGCCTGGTTCCGCGACAGTTGTGACGGTGTGATGGCCGAGCGCAAGCGCCTGACCGCGGCATTGACAGACCTGGGGTTTGAGGTGTTGCCGTCCATGGCCAATTTCGTGCTGGCGCGTCATCCCGACCACCGTGGCGAGGTGCTCGCCGCCGGTCTGCGGGAGCGCAAGGTCATTGTGCGGCATTTCAACAAGCCGCGGATTGAGGATTTCCTTCGCATTACCATCGGCACCCGGGCTCAGACAGACGCCCTGCTGGGGGCGCTGAAGGAGGTGCTGTAATGGCAGAACGCGCGGAGCTCATGGCAACTCTGGAGCAGTGGCTGACTCCCGAGACGTTCCAGGACTACTGCCCCAACGGCCTGCAGGTGGAGGGCTCCGCCCAGGTACACCGGATCGTCTCCGGTGTGACGGCGTCCCAGGCTCTTCTGGATGCCGCCGTGGCTGACGGGGCCGACCTTGTCCTGGTCCACCACGGTTACTTCTGGAAAGGGGAGCCCCAGGCGGTCACCGGCATGAAGCGGGCCCGTTTGAAAACGCTGCTGGCCCACGACATCAATCTGGTGGCTTACCATCTACCGTTGGATGACCACCCGGAATACGGTAACAATCGACAGCTGGCCGAGGTGCTGGGTATCGGCAATCCGCGTCCGCTGGATGGGCTGGTGTGGCAGGGAGAGCTGGCTGTACCGATGACCCCGGAGGCGCTGGCGGCCCACCTAAGTCAGGCGTTGGGGCGTCAGCCGTTGCACGTCGGCATGGGAGCGGAGCGTATCCGCCGTGTCGGCTGGTGTACCGGTGCGGCCCAGGGTTACATTGCCAAGGCGCTGGATGCGGGGCTGGATGCGTTTATCAGTGGCGAGATTTCAGAGCCCACCACCCATACCGCGCGGGAGTGCGGCATTCACTACTACGCGGCCGGTCATCATGCGACGGAGCGCTATGGGGTGAAGGCATTGGGGCAGGCGCTGGCGGACAAGTTCGGCCTGGAACATCGTTTTGTGGATTGCGACAATCCGGTGTAACCGGTTTGCCACCACCAAGCAGGCTTGCCCTGCTTGGTGGTTTCTAGTCCGGGCCTATTGCTCGGCTGAACTTGTGCCTGCTCAGGCCTGTTCCCGGGATTTCGCCGACAGGCCGTAATCTTCGGCCAGGGTGCCTTTCTCACTCGGGTCGCTCTTGGGTGCGTAATCCCGTGGCGGCTCAACGCCGTCCTCACGATCATCTTCCAGCCGTGCCCGGCTGTCTTCGTCCAGACCTTCCAGCCAGTCCTCGTCATTGCACAGCCGGTTGGCGCCACGAGCCATGTGCTGATTCACGTCGCGGTAGGCATCGTTGAAGCGACGCAGCAGGTGCGCGGACTCCATGAAATGCTCGTTGACCTGGGCCTGGTAACGGGTGAATTCGTTGCGCACCTCATCAATCTGCTGCTCGGCACGACGCTGCCGCAGGGTGGAGCCCTGTCCAGAGCGCCCGATGAACACGCCGATGACGATGCCGACGA
Organism: Marinobacter sp. CA1; assembly: GCF_020546665.1. Lineage (NCBI taxonomy): Bacteria > Pseudomonadati > Pseudomonadota > Gammaproteobacteria > Pseudomonadales > Marinobacteraceae > Marinobacter > Marinobacter sp. CA1. Next base: position 3,145,266 of record NZ_CP071785.1, on the reverse strand, counting down.
TAAGCGCGGCGATCGCTGCCAGAATCAGGTTAGTCATAGGTGATGCTGTCCTTTGTCGTGAATGCCTGTGTCATGAATAGCTAACCGCTGCCGTTACCGTCCTGACCCGAAGCGCTGACGTTCTCAGCGTTGGTGCCGGACTGTCAGACTTGAGGGATGGGCCGGCAGTCTGATTGTTGATCCGATTATGCGCGCGGTGGCTTACAGAGTATAGCGCCGCAGTCGCCGTCCGCCCATGGGGAGGCGTTGCGCCAAACGTCGTATATCGCAACAGGCGTCACCCCCGATTGGCGCAGGACGGCAAAATTGTGGAAAATAGCCGGCCTCCAGATTCATCCCGTGTGTGGCAACGGGCCGTCAAATGGCCTGCACACACGCCGCTTAACATGCCGGGGAGCCCGTCAGGCTCCTGATGCAACAACACCTGGGCACCACAGTATCTGGGTACTACAACCTTTGGGTACTACAACGCTTGGGCTCTACAACGCTGGGAACCATTGATGACACCCTGGGAACGCTACCAGAACGATCTTACCCGTCCTGACTTTCACCCCGATGCCGCCCAGGAAGACGCGGTCAGACGTCTGCAGGCGCTTTACGACAAACTGGTCGACGCTGAGGAGCAGCGTAATTCGGCCATGGCCAAGCTGCGTCGCAAGCTCCGGGGCGGCCGTCAGGAGCCGGTGCAGGGATTGTACTTCTGGGGTGGGGTTGGCCGTGGCAAGACCTACCTGATGGACACCTTCTTTGAGGCCCTGCCGTTCGAGCGCAAAATGCGGGTGCATTTTCACCGTTTTATGCAGCGCGTTCACAACGAGCTGAAAACCCTCAAGGGCGAGAAGAATCCGCTGGAACTGGTGGCACGCCGCTTTGCCGACGAAACCTGTGTAATTTGCTTTGACGAGTTCTTCGTCTCCGACATTGGTGACGCCATGATCCTGGCGACGTTGATGGATGGGTTGTTCAGTCGCGGTGTCACCCTGGTATGCACCTCCAACATTGTGCCGGACGGGCTGTACAAGGACGGTTTGCAGCGGGCCCGTTTTCTGCCCGCCATTGAATTGGTCAAGAGACACACCGACGTGGTGAACGTGGACGGCGGTGTTGACTACCGGCTACGGACCCTGGAACAGGCGGAGCTCTACCATTCGCCGCTTGGCGAGCTGGCTGAAGCCAGTCTGGCCCGCAGCTACGAGGCGCTGGCCCTTGATGCCGCCAGCCATACCCTGGAGCTGGAAGTGAACGGCCGCAAAATTCAGGCTCGCCGCCACGCCGACGATGTGGTCTGGTTTGAGTTCAATGAGCTGTGCGACGGTCCACGAAGCCAGAACGACTACATCGAGCTGGCGCGAGAGTTTCACGCCATCATTGTCAGTAACGTGCCGGTGCTGGGCGGTGATAAGGACGACCAGGCCCGCCGTTTCATCAACATGATTGATGAGTTTTACGACCGCAACGTCAAGGTGATTATCTCGGCGGAGGCGCCCATTACCGAGCTTTATGCCGGGGGCCGGCTGAGTTTCGAGATTGAACGTACGGAATCCCGCCTGCTGGAAATGCAGTCCCGGGAGTACCTGGAAGCACCTCATAAACCCTGAGCTGGTTCCAACTGCAAGCACAGAATAACGAGTGGCCGGCTATTTCGGTCACCAGACAACGAGAGGTCCACAGAAAATGAGCAACAACGTCGTAATTGTCAGTGGGGTGCGTACCCCAATGGGTGGTTTTCAGGGCAGCCTGAGTCCGCTTTCCGCGATTGATCTGGGCGCGGCCAGCGTTTCCGAGGCGGTCCGACGCGCCGGTATTGATGCAGCGGATGTGCAGGAAATTATTCTGGGCAACGTCCTGCCGGCTGGCCTCAAACAGGGCCCCGCCCGCCAGGTTATGCGTCAGGCTGGCCTGCCGGACAGCACCGGTGCCACCACCATCAACAAGCTGTGTGGTTCTGGCATGAAGGCCACCATGCTGGCGCATGACCTGATCAAGGCCGGCACTAACGACGTCATGGTCGCCGGGGGCATGGAGAGCATGACCAATGCTCCCTACCTGCTGCTCAATGCCCGCAAGGGCTACCGTATGGGCGCCGGTGATGCCGCCCAGGACCACATGTTCTTTGACGGCCTGCAGGATGCGGAAACCGGCCGCCTGATGGGCGCTTTCGCCCAGGACATGGCCGACAAGAAAGGCTACACCCGGGAAGAGATGGACGACTACGCCATCCAGTCCCTGGAGCGGGCGCAGCGGGCGATCAAGGAAGGTCTGCTGAAAGACGAGATTGTGCCGGTGACGGTGAAGACCCGTAAGGGCGAGACCGTGGTGGAAGATGACGAGCAGCCCATGACCGCCAACCTGGACAAAATCCGCACTCTGCGTCCGGCCTTCAGCAAGGACGGCACGGTTACGGCCGCCAACGCATCCTCCATTTCAGACGGTTCCTCGGCCCTGGTGCTGATGAACGAGGCGGAAGCCGAGCGTCGGGGGCTCAAACCGCTGGCACGTATCGTTGCCCACAGCACCCACTCCCAGCATCCGTCCGAGTTCACGTGTGCACCGGTAGGTGCTATCAAGACCCTGTTCGAGAAAACCGGCTGGAGTCAGGACGAGGTGGATCTGTATGAGATCAACGAGGCCTTTGCGATGGTGGCGATGATGCCGATCCGTGAGCTTGGTCTGGACCCGGAAAAGGTCAATGTCCACGGCGGCGCCTGCGCCCAGGGCCATCCGGTTGGCTCCACCGGCTCACGGCTGCTGGTGACCCTGATGTACGCGCTGCAGCGCTACGGCAAGAAAAAAGGCGTGGCCGCATTGTGCATTGGTGGCGGTGAAGCCACCGCCATGGCCATCGAACTGCTGTAATCCCTCAGCCCCGTCGGATGTTTCCGGCGGGGTTCACTCCCCGATTGTCCCCGTGGGCGGCTGATGCCCGACCGTGTTCTCCGTACAGACCTATGCCGGTTGCCTGTAGCCGACGTTGCCGTAGCGCTCCTGCGCCTTTTGATTCAATAGCCTGGCAAGCTGGTTGGCTCTGGGTTTGTTGGCTATAGTGAGGCAGTGCGAGCCCGCCGGAAAGTGCCGTGCAGTGGTAGGGCAAGCGCGCCAGGAGTACGGCCGGGACTGCCAGAATGAATGGAAAATCATACTTTTGACTGATCAAAGCCCCCAGCCCCCTTAGCTATAGTGCCAACATCACGGGCACTGTGCGTGAAGTCTCCGATCGTGAGCACCAATCATCCGAGAGCACTGAAGTATCGAGTAGCGACTCAGAACAACAATGGAGTAGCCTTCCAATGACAAGAAAAACTCATCAACGGCAAACCTGGGCCAAACTGCCTTTGGCCGTAGCTGTTGCAGCTGGCATGTCCGGTCAGGCGTCAGCGTTTTCATTCTATGTAGGGGATGTGGAAGCCTCTTTTGACACCACCCTGTCCGCCGGCGCCACCTGGCGCGTGGAAGAACGGGACCGTCGACTGATCGCTCAGGGCAACCTTGGACCGGAATACGCTCCGGGCGGCTCCATGGCCAATATCGGTGCTTCCACCAATAACTATGACGACGGCAACCTGAACTTTGAAAAAGGCGACACGGTGTCCAAGATCGTCAAGGGCACCAGTGAGCTGTTCCTCAGCTACGACGTCGACAGCGATGTGCTCACTCGCGTTGGCGGCTTCGTTCGTGGCAAGTACTGGTACGATTTTGAGCTCAAGGATGAAATGCGTGCGGTGGACCCGGTGGGCAACCGCCGTGAACTTAACAGCCAGGCCAAGGCCAATGCCTCTGGCGGCGAATTCCTCGACGCCTACATCTTCACCGACTGGTATCTGGGCAATGTGCCGCTGAGCGTGCGCTACGGCAACCAGGTGGTCAGCTGGGGTGAGAGCACCTTTATCCGGGGTGGTATCAACACCATCAACCCGGTGGATGTGCAGGCCTTCCGCGCACCGGGCTCTGAGGTCAAGGAAGCCCTGCTGCCGGTGGAAATGCTCTACCTGTCGGCCGGTGTCACCGAAAACATTACTCTCGAAGCCTTTGTTCAGACCGACTGGGAGCCAGTGCGTCCGGACGACTGCGGCACCTTCTTCTCCACCTCGGATTTTGCCGCTGATGGCTGTGGCCCGGTGCTGCTGGCTGGCCAGCTGCCGGATTTTGACGCCTACAACCAGGGCTTCATCGCACCGAGAGTCGGCGACCGCGAGCCGGATGAGAAAGATCAGTTCGGGGTTGCCATGCGCTGGTACATTCCGGAACTGAACGATTCTGAGCTGGGTTTCTATTACATCAAGTACAACAGCCGCTTCCCCTACATCAGCGGCATCGTGAATGATCCGGCCAACGGCCGCCGGTTCCCGTCGTACTTCATCGAGTACCCGGAGAACATCAACCTCTATGGCGTCAGTATCAACACCACCACGCCGGGTGGCTGGTCACTGGGTGCGGAGTACAGCTTCCGCGACAACGTGCCGCTGCAGTGGAACGCCTTCGAGCTGCTGCTGGGCGGTAGCCAGGTGATCAACCCCGAAACCGGCCTGCCGGTCAGTCTGCTGCAGCAGCAGCGTCAGGCAGAAGCCGGTGGCGCCGACCTGAGTGGTCAGGCCATTGAAGGCTGGGACCGCTTCAAGGTCTCCCAGGCACAGTTCACCCTGGTCAAGTTCTTCGATCAGGTGATGGGTGCCAGTCGTTTGTCGTTCATTACCGAGTTTGGTGCAACGTACGTGCATGACCTGCCGGACACGGATGAAGCCAGGTTCGGGCGCTCCGGTACCTTCGGTATTGGTAAGCTGCCAGGTGGCGCCTGTGATGGCTCTGGCGCGACTGGTGCGGCGTTGAACATCAACACCAACTACTGCACTAACGATGGCTTTACCACTGATTTCTCCTGGGGCTACCGTGCCCGTCTGGTGTGGGATTACCCCAATGCCATCGCCGGTATCAACCTGAAGCCTCAACTGGCGTGGAGTCACGACGTTCAGGGTTATGCGCCGCAGCCGGGTGGCAACTTCAACGAAGGCAGCAAGGCGCTTGGCCTGTCCCTGGGTGGTACCTACCAGAACAAGTACACCGGTTCGATCGGCTACACCAACTTCTTTGGTGGCAAGCCTTACAACGAGATTACTGATCGGGATTTTGTCAGCGCAAGCATCTCCTACTCGTTTTGATCGGCCAGCATTCGTCTAAAGAGGTATGACAATGAGAACGAACAAAAAACTTCTGGTTTCCGGCATCCTGGCGGCATCACTGCTGACCGCCAATGCCTATGGCAAGGTTTCTGCCGACGAAGCCGCGAAACTGGGTGACACCCTGACGCCGATCGGTGCCGAGAAGGCCGGTAACGGCGATGAAATCCCGGCCTGGGACGGTGGCATGCAGTCCGTACCGGCGGGCTACAAAGGCGACGGTATCTACGTTGATCCATTCGCCAACGAGGAACCGCTGTTCACCATCGACCAGAGCAACGTCGAGCAGTACTCAGATCGTCTGTCACCGGGGCAGGTGGCGATGATCAAGAAATACGACGATTACGTGATGCCGGTGTATCCGACCCATCGCACTTCGGCCTACCCGGAGTCCATTGAGCAGCAAACCATTGCCAATGCGACCTCGGTAGAGCTGGTGGAAGGTGGTAACGGTCTGGCGAACTACCAGGACGCTACGCCATTCCCGATTCCCCAGAACGGCCTGGAAGTGATCTGGAACCACATCACCCGTTACCGGGGTGGTTCGGTCCAGCGTAACGTGGGCCAGGTTACCCCGCAGGAGAACGGTGCCTACAGTGTCGTCAAATTCCAGGACGAGCTGACCTGGCGTGCCGGCCTGAAGGATTACGATCCCAACGAAGATCCGAACGTGCTGTTCTACTTCAAGCAGGCCATCACTGCGCCGGCCCGTCTGGCGGGTAACGTACTGCTGGTTCACGAGACTATCGACCAGGTCGCCGAGCCCCGTCGTGCCTGGGTATACAACGCCGGTCAGCGTCGTGTACGTCGCGCGCCCCAGGTTGCCTACGACGGTCCGGGTACCGCGGCAGACGGCATGCGGACGTCTGACAACTTTGACATGTTCAACGGTGCACCCGATCGCTACAACTGGGAGCTGGTGGGCAAGAAGGAGATGTACATCCCCTACAACTCCTACGAGCTAGTGGACCGTGACCTGAGCTATGAAGAGCTGGTCAAGGCCGGCCATATCAACCAGCAGTACACCCGTTACGAGCTGCACCGGGTCTGGCACGTCCGTGCCACTCTGAAAGAGGGTGAGCGCCACATCTACGCCAGCCGTGACTTCTACATCGACGAAGACACCTGGCAGGCGGCGGTGATCGATCATTACGACGGCCGTGGTGAGCTGTGGCGTGTGGCTGAAGCCCACAGCATGTACTTCTACGATCAGGAAGTGCCCTGGTACGCCATTGAAGTCCTGTACGACCTGCTGTCCGGGCGCTACCTGGCGCTGGGCCTGACCAATGAAGAGAACGACCCGTACACTTTCGGTGTTGAGCGCTCTTCCCGTGAGTACACACCAGGCGCATTGCGTCGCGCTGGAACACGCTAAGACCGGGTTCAGGGTGGCTCAGTGAGGCACCTTGACCCATCGCAACAACCAACGGCAGGGGAGACCCTGCCGTTTTTTTTCGCGTAAACAACTGTTTGATATTTGTCACCGCAAGCCTGACAAGCTGTCAATTATTTTGCAGTTCACACTTTTTCTGGTTTAATCTCTGTCGCACTCATACTAAAGGCGTACCCGACGTAGGTCGCCGTTCAGAAGTCACACCTGGGGAATCGCTGAATCAGCCGGACGAACGGGCTGTGCTGGGCATCGGCCACACCATCCTTTTGCACCTCTCAGGGTTTCCCCGGAATCAACACGATTTGCTTCGACAGCCAGTTTGCAGTCTGGTAGTGGAGCTGGGGGCGGGTATCCAGTGAAGGCGTTCGACAACTATCCGGCGGCCAACGACGAAGGCCTGGCTGAGCGAACAGAGAAGGGCAGACTGGTTTGGGACCTGCTCCGACACCGGGTGCAGTCTCCCCGGCCTGGTGCCGATATCTTTCCGCGCCCGGCCCTGACCGAACGCATCTGCAAGGCCATTGAGCCGGGCAGTATTCTCCACATTGAAGCGCCTGCCGGGTACGGCAAATCCCGTGAACTGGAGTCGGCCCTGTTAAGTTCCGGCCGCGAGCTGTCGCGGGTTCGCTGGGTATCACTGCAGGACCAGGACAATGATCCCCAGCGCCTGTTCATGTTGCTGTCACTGGCATTGGGGGTATCCGATGTCGATTCGGTACCCGCGCCGGGGCGCGGCCAATCCCTCAATGATGCACTGGAATGGTTGCTGGCTAATCTCGCGAATAGCGGCGAGGCCACCGAGGTGCTGGTGCTGGATCGGGTAGACCGGGTCCAGAGTCAGGACGGCACAGCTCTGCTGACCCAGCTGCTGGATCGACTTCCCCCGGGGCTTGCGCTGGTGCTGCTTTCGCGGCGGGCCCTGTCCTTCGAGACCCACAGTTACGAACTGGGTGGGCGCTTCACTCGCCTCACCGCCGATACCCTGGAATTGTCTCGCAGTGAAACGGCAGCTTTCTACCAGCCATTGCTTGAGCGTCAACAGGTCACCCAGATTGCCGTTGAACACCTGTATCATCTGACCGAAGGCTGGCTGACACCGCTGGCGCTCTATCGCCTGGAGGTGGAAGAGCGGGGTGAAGACCGCCTGCCGGTTCAGGAAGCCCGAAGCGTCGTGGCGTTTCTCCGCAGTGCCGTCACTGCCGAACTGACGCCAACTCAAGTGCGCTCACTGGCGGTGATGGCGGAGATGGACGTGGTGTCGGACGACCTGTTCCTGGCCATTGCCGACAGCCAGTGTGACACCTCGTTCCTGCCTTCCACCGCCATGGCGCGGGGCTTGCCACTGCGCAGCGCAGGCAACCGCGGGCGCTGGTTCCGGTTGTTGCCGCTGGTTCGCGAGTGGCTGCTGTCCACCACCCTCGCCGGCCGCAAGGCCCGCGCCACTCTCGCCAGTGACTGGTTTGCCCGTGAAGGTCAGTTTACCGAGGCCCTGCGTTATGCATTGCAGTGCCACGATACCGAACGGGCCATTCGGGTGGCCTCTGAGGGCTCCGAGGCGTTGCTGATTGGTCAGGATACCGCGTCACTGTTGCGGTTGAGGCAATCACTGCCGGCGGAATTGATCCAGCGTAGCCCGCGTTTGCAGATTGTCTATGCCTGGGTTCATGCCCTCGGGGGGCAGTTCACCGAAGCCTGCGTGCTCATCGATGGCATGTCCGCCGAAGACCAGCGTTTACTGCAAGGTCGTCTGTCGGCGTTGCGGGCGTTTCTGCTCAGTGGCGAGGGCAATGTCCGCGCGGCACTGAAAGAGGCTGATCAGGCATTGGCGACCGACGATCTGTCGACTCATGCCCGGTTGGTGGCTCAATTGGTGCGATCCGGTGCCTGGTGCGCCCTTGGACGATTTGCCGACGCCCGCAGCGCGAGCCGTGAGGCGTCGAAGCTGGCGCGTCAGGCCGGAGATCCCGGGGCTGAGATCCTGACGGTTTATGCCCATGCCCGCATTGAAATGAGTAAGGGCGCATTGCGTCACGCTGAGCAGCTGCTGCGGACCGGGCTGGATACGTCGGTCAGTGAACCGGCGCGGCCGCCGCGAGTGGGCGAAGGACGGCTGATGCTGAACCTGGCCCTGATCCTGTGGCACCAGGGACGCGCTGCCGAGGTCGATCGACTACTGACCCGGTTCATTCGTCATGCCGAAAAGGGCCGGGATCTGGCACTGCTGTTGGCCCTGGCTTTGCGGGCGCTGCTGTCCAAATCCCAGGGGCAGGTCGACGAGGCATTCGCCTGGATCGGACAGGCTGAGCGTACCATGCAGGCCTGGCAGGTGGATGAGCTGGTGTACGTGCCAGTGCTGGAAGCACTCAAGACCAGCTGCTGGCTGGCCCAGGGACAACTTGAGAGTGCTCGTCAGGCGATGGTTCGACTGGCGCCATTCCGTAAGCAGCATCGGGTGCTTGAACTGTTCCCGATGATGCCGGGGCTGCTGGATACGCTGGAAACCCGGGTGGCTCTGGTCGCCGGCGACGAGTCCGCGGCCATCAGTCAACTACAGGAGCAGTACGGCAAGGACGAGCTGAGCCGTCACCCTTATATCCATCAACTACACGTGGTGCTGCTCCAGGCCCAGGCCCATCAACGGCTGGGGCAGAGCGAAGCAGCCCTGGCGTTCTTCCAGAAGGCACTGGAAATGGCGGCGCCGGAGCATTACATCAGCCCGTTCATTGAATTGCGGGAGGAGATTGCCGAGGTGGTTCGGGAAGGTCTGGCTGGTCGACAGGCGTCTCCGCTGGTGGACGCCCTGCGGACTCTGTTTGGGTTGGAGGCCGAAGCGGCTACGCGACCACCGGTGGTGGATTTGCCGGAACCCATCAGTGATCGCGAGTTTGGAGTCCTGGAACTGATTGCCATGGGACTGTCGAACCAGGAGATTGCCGACCGTCTGCACATCTCCCTGCACACCGTAAAAACCCATGCCCGCCGCATCAACGCCAAGCTGGGCGTGCGATCCAGAACCCAGGCCATCGTCAAGGCCCGGGAACTGGGGCTCCTGTAGCAAACAGGCGTCGGAGCCAGTCCAGGCCGGTCAGTCTGGCAGCGAGTCCAGCTTGCCAGTGTTGTCTGAGGTCTCCGCGCTGCGGGCCTGTTCCGCCAGGATCTTGCTTATCAGGGTGTCCTTGGCTTCCCAGAGTGCACTGACCCACTGCTGGAAATCGGTGCGGATGGCATCGTCGTTCTGGTAGTCCATGCCCAGGAAGCGCGCTGGAATCTCCAGTTTGCGTACATCGATGACAATCCGTGGGATCTGCCCGCACAGATAGCGCCAGAAGCTTGGCCGTCCGTCCGGATAGACGATGGTCACGTCCAGCATGGTGTGCAGGGTCTCGCCCATAGCGCCGAGCACAAAGGCCGTGCCACCCGCGCGGGGTTTCAGTAGGTGCTGGTAGGGCGACTTCTGGGCTGCGTGCTTGGCCGGTGTCAGACGAGTGCCTTCCATAAAGTTGAACACCGTGACCGGGGTGTAGTGAAATTTCTCACAGGCGGCGCGGGTGGTTTCCAGATCTTTGCCTTTGAGTGCCGGGTTCTTCTCGATCTGCTCGCGGGTGTAGCGCCGCATGAAGGGGAAATCCAGTGCCCACCAGGCCACACCGAGGAATGGTACCCATACCAGCTGTTGCTTGAGGAAGAACTTCAGGAACGGTATCCGCCGGTGCAGGGCGTGCTGGATCGCCGGGATATCGGCCCAGCTCTGGTGATTGCAGGTTACGAAGTACCATTGATCAGTGGCCAGGCCCTCAACACCGCGGATGTCCCACTCAACCCGGTGAAGCAGATTGTTGATGCCACTGTTGATGGAGATCCACAGGCCGGCAATCTGGTTGAGCACCACCGTGCAGCCCTTGCGCGCACCGGTGACGGGCAAGGCCAGTTTGAGAAGCGCGAACAGCAGCAGGACCGGAAACAGGATCAGGGTGTTCGCCAGAATCAGCACAATCGCAAGCACCCCCTTGAGGGGCGGAGGCAGGAAATTCAACATGGTTTTGGAGTCTCCGAAATCATGGACGGCAGCCGGCTGTCAGCCTTCACTGCCTCCAACTGAGGGCAGCAGGGTTGCGGCATCCCGGGCCAGGGCAAGCTGGTTCAGGCGCTGCCGGGAACGGTCACCAAGGGTGTCGGCAAACTGGCGGTCATAGAACGCCAGGTTATTGAAATGGATCATTGCCTGAATTTCTTCAACGTAGTGGGTGCCGCGTTCAGAGTAGGACTCCAGTCCCGTGGCAAGCAAGATGCCATCGGCCATACGACCGCTTTCCCTGGCCTGGGCGCGGATGGCACGAAGCTGTCGATAGGACGGGTGTCGGTTGAGGTTGTCAATGTAGGCGCTGACCGACTGGTAGGGCGAAGCAAACCGGGCCACCTCGTGGCTACGGCCCTCGCCACGGTTCCTGGGGACCAGGCCGCAGCCGGGCCTGAAACACCACTGGCCGAACAGGTTGTTGCCCTGGGTGGCGAAGCGGGAGGTGCCCCAGGCAGACTCATTGGCAGCCTGGGCCATCACCAGGGACGGTGGCACCACGTCCAGTTTGGTCGCCAGTTTCTCAAGCTGCTGGGCTCTTGGCTGGTCCTCGTTGACCCGCAGACGTTCACTCTGACGTTGCAGCCAGGCGGTTTCGGCTGGCGACAGGGACGTCTTCTGGCGCAGCGACTGGAGCACCTGGCGTTCCATCAGAATACGGGAGTTGGCCAGCACAATGCGTGGGTAGAGAAAGCTGAAGAAGGCCGCTTTCTTCTCGGTGGTATCCCGGTAATCGCTGAAATCGGGCAGGGCGTTCAAGGCCCAGTCAGGCAGTGGCGGCAGTTTGGTCTGGGCCCGCACGGTCGTGGCCCTGTCCCTGTCGGGAAGTGGCTGTGGAGTGTGAAGGCCACCACTGATGGCAGCAGCCAGCAGGGGAAACAGCAACATCAGCGCTCGTACTCCGACAGTCATAACTCCTCACATCGTCCAGGGTTCGAGAAGCAGTATAACAGGTCCGGCGAAACAGCCAGAACGACGTCATGCCGGTTCTGGCACCGTGTCTTGCCGTCAAGGCTGCCGGGTAGCGATTACCAGGCCCAGGGCAACGCCATCCCGGCTGTCCTGTACTGTCAGAAAGAGACTGTCGTGGTTCTCGGTGACAAACCCCTCAAGCACCAGGTCGCCGTTGCGGAAGCGGACCTGACCATCCCCCAGATCGGTGTAGTCGAACACCTGCAGAGGCTGATCGATGGCGACCGGGCTGTTCAGTGTGCCGCTGGAGATGCGTTGACTGACATCCACGCCTGCCATTGCCAGGCGGGCCTGGATGGGACTGGCGATGGTTAAAATACTGTTCTGGAAGTGGCGCAGGCGGTTGTCGTCCGCCCCCAGGCTGAGGACGAATCCCTGCAACCGGTAGCGGCCGCTGGATGGCGCCGAGCCGTCAATCTGGCGCCCGGCAATGATCAGTCCATCGCCCTGGGGGCTGTCATCCAGGTTGAACGCCAGCAGCGCGCCGTCCGGCGAGCTGGCGCCGACACCGACGCTGTCCAGGCTGAGACGGCCGGTCTGTTCGGGGCCCGAGGGGCGAATCGATTCCTTCAGCGCCAGGGTACGGACCTGGCTGCGGTTACCGGTATCCAGCGCGGCCTGGCCATTGTTGTCCCGCGTCATCTGCCGGGTGGTCAACTCTTCGGCGACGGTGCCGCCGTTGACAGACCAGCGGCCAGTGCCGGCCTCCATCAGCAAGGGTTGTAGCCGGTTCTGGTCAAATCGGCTGACAAAGCTCACCGTATTGTAGCTGCGGCTATCCAGAGTGCTGAGCTGAAAGCCGGTGGTTCGGCGCAGGTTGATTTCCAGCGCCGACAGGAAGTGGTTCTCCACTGTGTCCTGACGTTTGAGTTCCTCACCAACGGCTTTCAGGCGGATCGCCTTGCCACCGCTGAAGTAGCCCATCAGCACCTGATCGTTATCGTCGTCGCCACCGCCAACGTAGGCATCCTGGTAGTAGGGGTTGCGGGTCCAGCCAATGACCCGGGAGCTACCCCGTCCGGTCACACTCTGGAACAGTGCCCTTCCCCCTACCAGGCGGGTGTCGTCCTGGAGGGTGGCGGCGCCGGGGGCGGAGGCATGGCTGTTGCGGCGCCAGGTTTCGATACCACGGGAGAAAAACGACTGATCGGCGGTGTGCAGCAGGGTTTCGCGATCGTAGGGAATATCACCCGCCAGCGAGGTGACGTTGATTCCCAGCAGTTCGAAGGACGTCAGGGTCAGTCCCGGGTAGATGTAGGACACCCCGTTTTCGTCTTCCAGCCGCTCCTCCTTGGCGATGCGAACGCCCCATTGGCCGGGGCCGCCGAGACTGCTTTCAAGGAAGCTACGACCCAGTTCCATGCCCAGAAAGACGCTGTTGTAATCGATGGAGGCGGCGCTGACCGAGCCGGAGGCGCTGCTGTCGAATAGCGCGTACTGGGCAATGCTGTTGACGAAACCGGCGAAATCGGTGCGTGCCGCAAGCAAATCAACGGCGCCGGACACCGACAGGTTGGCCGGGATGTCGATCTCGAAGTCGTGCACCAGGTCGGCCAGGCTGGGCCAGACAAACTTGTTGATGCACAGATCGGACTGGTTGCTGTCCACACAGTCCATGACCTGGTCAAACTCCGTGCCGGTGTAGCCAGCGAGGGTCTTGCTGACCAGGTACTCTGAGAACGGGTTGATCTTGATGTCGCGATCGGAATCGGCGGCGAGGGCCCTCAGCACCGCATTACCGTAGCGGGCCTCGATAATCACATCCGGGCCCTGGGGCACCCCTTCAGGGAAATTGACGATGCGCCGACCGTCTTCGCCATTGCGGACCTCGTAGTCGACCGAAGCCAACTGGCGCAGGGTATTGTCGGAGCGGTAGACCGAGATCTGGTCGGGAGCGACGATACGCAGGTTGCGTCGGGTCAGCTCTGCGGTTGGCGCCAGGTTGCCGGGGACTTCAAGGGTGACCAGAACCTCTTTGTCGCCGAGGTCGGTACTGTTGCTGGAATCACCGGTGGAGCCGGGCTGGAAATCGTCGAGGGCATTGGTGGCAGGCGGGAACGAATTGGGCTGTCCCTTGACGTTATCAATCGATTTGCTGCCGTCACCGCAACCGGTGAGCAGGGCTGTACCCAGCAGACTGCCGAGGGCGAGGAGGCCTGTAAACCGCATAGACTGGATTCCATTGGCGAAGACTGTAAAGCCTCAGTCTATCAGCTGGAATCGGCGTGAATAGTGAAAGATCCCACGAAATCGTGGCAGGAACGGGGATGTTGAGGCCAAAGCGGAAGGGCATCCGTGCCCATCACCGATGACGGAAGCTCAGTTGGGCTCCCTAGAAATAGATCTTCATGCCCGCCAGCACACCTTCATCCAGATCGATGTCGCCGTGGTACTGCTCCAGATCGGTGTTGAGGTAGCGGTAGCCGGCAAAGATCTCGCCATTGCGGATGACCCGATAGCTGGCCCGGACCTCGACATTGAACACGCTCTCGGAATCGCTGAAGGACAGGATGTCCGGAGCGTAGTGGGCCGAGCCGGTAAACGACAGGCCGGGCACCTTCGGTACGTTGACAATGGCATAGCCACCGAGGCCGAGGGCGCCGCCGTCGAGATGATCGTCGTCCCAGTACAGGCCCCGCATACCCAGGCCGGCGGTGGTGGGCAGATTGCCGATGGCGGTGCGTCCCTGGGCGTGGAGATCCAGGTTGGTGATGTGGCGGCTGCCTTCATGGTAAGTGTGGCCAACCCCAAACTGGATGTCGGAATTGGCGCCAAAAGCGTTGTACTGGCCCTTGACGGAGTCGTCCGTCAGGCTCACTTCAACGTCCGCCGCCATGGCGGGCGCTGTGGCGAGGGCCAGGGCAATAAGCGGGATACGGCTGAACTTCATGGTGGTACCTCAGCAGGGGTGATTGGACGGCTGATGGGTTTCGGCCAAAGCCGCTCCATGTTAGCCGGGGAGCGATGAAATCCTCAACTTACAAGGGTGTTATGCCGCTCCGGCCCTTAATCTTCGTCGTCGTGTCGATGGCCTCCCTGATCGAGATCGGACGGATCGGCGTTCTCCGCTGGTACACGGTATTCCTCGTTGGCCCAGGCGCCAAGGTCGATCAGCTGGCAACGTTTGCAGCAAAAGGGGCGATAGGGGTTGGCTTCGTCCCATTCCAGGGATTTCTTACAGGTGGGGCATTGGACTTGCATTGGGCAGTGGTATCCGCTTGGTGAATTCGGCGACTGCGTGATGGGGGTGTTGAGCCAGACCGTCAGGGCGCGACCTTGCAGTGCTGTTCCAGCACTGCCCGCAGCATCTCCAGATTGACCGGCTTGGCGACGAACGCATTCATGCCGGCCTGGCGACACCGTTCTTCATCTTTCTCCATGGCACTGGCTGTCAGCGCCACCACCGGAATGCCGGGACGATTCTCGGCCAGTTCCCAGGCCCGCAGGCGACGGGTGGCCTCGAAGCCATCCACCTTGGGCATCACACAGTCCATGAAGATGATATCAAATGGGTGCCACATCCACAGGCTGCTGGCTGCTTCGCCGTCGTTGGCGGTCATGACATCGCAGCCGAGCTTCTCCAGCAGGCGGCGGGTCAGGGTACGGTTGACCGGGTTGTCCTCCACCAGCAGCACTCGCATCCGGCCACAGGGCAGACTCTGGTCCCGGGCGGTGGGTTTGCCGGATTGCAGCGAGAAGCGGGTAAGGAACTGGCGACTGTCGTGGTCTGCGTCTGCGAACAGCTGGTGCAGGATGGGGGTGAGGCAGGATTCCCGCAGGGACTTGCTGAGGAAGGCGTCGGCGCCTGCCTGTCGGAAATGTTCGGCATCGCCCCGCTGGGGGTTGGAGGACAGAATCAGCAAACGGGTGCGGGTCCAGTCCGGGTTGCTGCGAATCTGTCGGCACAGCAGGTCGCTGTCCATATCCGGTACAAAGCCATCCAGCACAACGGCATCAAAATGGCGATGGGCATCGGCTGCCAGTCGCAGTGACGTCAGGGCTTCACCGGCGGACTTGACGGCCTCTATGTCAGTGTCGTGACGGGACAGCATTTCCAGGGTGATCTTGCGGGACAGCTCGTAAGAGTCCACCACCAGGATGCGTCGACCATGGACCTGGCGGGTGTCCGGGTGAATGCGGGTGGTACCGTCCGGCGCCAGCGGCAGCGACAGCTCAACCCAGAAGGTGCTGCCTTCCCCGGGCCGGCTTTCGACGTCCAGGGTGCCATTCATCAGCGTCACCAGTTGATGGCAGATGGCCAGGCCAAGCCCCGCGCCTGGCGACTGGCGCTGGAACCGCTGGCCCAGCTGGACGTAGGGTTCGTACACCAGTGACAGCTCGTCCGGGTTGATGCCGACGCCAGTGTCCTCCACCGCCAGCCGTAGCCGAACCTTGTCGTTCTGCCGACCCAGTACCTCAACACTGATCAGCACATGGCCGGAATCGGTGAACTTGATGCCGTTGGAGGCCAGGTTCAGCAGGATCTGGCGGATACGCACCGGATCGCCCTCCAGCCCGAAGGGCAGGTTTTCGTCGACCCGCAGCTCCAGAGCCAGACCCTTTTCCCGGGCACGGTTGCCCAGCATGTTGATCAGGTCGTTGAGGGTGTCCCGTAGATTGAAGGGCACGGGCTCGAGGATCAGCTTGCCGGCTTCGATGCTGGAAATGTCCAGCAGGTCATTGATGATGGCAGAGAGATTTTCCGAGGCGTTCTGCAACGTCTGGACATACTCCCGCTGCTCCTGGTCCAAGTGAGTGTCGGACAGCAGGCTGGCGTAGCCCAGCACCGATTGCAGAGGCGTCCGCAGCTCGTGGCTGACATTGGCCAGGAACTGGTTCTTGGCGTGGTTGGCCTTGACCGCCTCGTCCCGCTCGTCCCGGGTCCGGATCGAGTTCTGGCGGAGATTACGGGTGTCTTCCAGCAGCTGCAGCCGCATGGTGTTGAGCGCGTTTTCCATCTCGCTCAGCTCATCGGGTTCACGCAGGGGCTTGCGCTTGAGCTGAAGTGGTTCGATCAGGGCGTCCAGGTTCAGCCGGGAGGCGTAACGGGCCATGGTTTCCAGATGCCGGGACAGGGTCAGGCGCACGATCATCAGCAGGCCCAGAGTGCCAAACATCACCACGATGGATTGAAACAGCAGGGTGAGCTTGGCCCGATCCATCAACTGTTGGTAGGCGTACTCTGCCGAGGTGACCAGGGTGAGGGTGCCCAGGGCAAGGTTCTCGCGGCTGTCGGGGCGCTGGTAGGTCAGCGGGAAGCTGTTCTGGATCGCGTGCCCATTAGGGTGCTGGCCTGCGGAGTAGACCTCGCCATCGGTCACTGTGACCTGGGCATGAGCAACGTCCGGCAACCGAACCAGGGTGTCCAGGGTGTTGGAGACCTCGCTGTAGTTCAGCAGCCAGATGTTGTTGGCGAGGCTGCCACTGACCAGATCCGCGGCCCTTTTCTGGGATGCGTTGAGCTCCGTTGTGCGGGCGTCGAGTTCGCCAACCAGTTGCAGTCCGGTGGCCAACAGCGACAGGACAACGCTGAACAGCAGCACGTAGATCAGCAATCGCGCCGCGAGGGGTCTGACACCCAGCTTTTTCAGCATCCTGGTCATGTGGTACGCACTAGTTCCCTGTGAATGTACCTTGGGCGATTACAGTCTCGCCAGCAAGGGGTAAAACGACCGTATCAGGGGTCGCCGCAGTTTAGCAGACAGAAAGCACCTCGACACCATAGCCGGCGACCTTGGCCTGATTCCCCTGTGCGGGTGAATGCCCAGCCTGGTCTGTCGCCTGAGATGGAGTGTCGTCGCAGGCGGCAGTATGGGGCAGAGCATCATCGAATACAAAACGGAAGCGCACATTGCAGTCGTAGAGGTGGGCGCCGTATATGCGTTCTTCCTGGCGTCCGCGCCGGAAAGAAGGGCGGGGATCATAGCCCACCACATCTGTGATCAAGCCACGAAAGTCCGGGTAGTGTTGCGGGTCCAGGGCGGCCAACTGCTGTTCCGCCTCCTCACTGAACCAGACCGGCAACCGATCCGTAGGCGGCGAGTCGGCCCAGCCCAGGTGAGCGTCCGGCACCGAATCCGCAAACGGCAGGTACGGTTTGATGTCCAGAATCGGCGTGCCGTCGATCAGGTCGTGATCGCGAATCCGCAGGATCAGTCGATCACCTTCCCGGTGTAACCCCTGGTTGCTGACCACCGACAGACCAAGACTGTTGGGGCGGAACGGCGAGCGGCTGGCAAAGACTCCCATCTTGCGGTTGCCTCCGAGCCGGGGCGGTCTCACCACTGGTCGCCACTCGGCACGTACGGCCTGGTGGAACTGGAAGGTGAGCCAGAGATGGCTGCACTGCTCCAGGCCCCGAAAGGCATCCTCCCGGTCAAACGGTGAGCAGATCACCAGGTCAGCCCAGGCGTGGCGGGTCAGCCCCGGTTGCCGAGGCACACCGAACTTATCTTGAAAGCAGGAGCGGGTGAAGGCGATGGGCGTCAGGGTGAGAGCCTCGTCGGCGGGCTTTGCGCGATGGCGGATCATCGGTCCAGATTTCCGGAGAAGTACATTTCCAGGCGCACCACAATCGACGCCTGATCTTTGAAGCTCTTGTCTCGGGGATACTCAATGGCGGGAATGATCTCACCATAGAGCCAGTTGTGATAGAGCCGGTAGCGATAGGTAATGTCGGCAAAATAGCTGGTGGTTCGCCAGCCGGGCTGGCTCTCACCGACGACGCCGATGCGGGGGTTGACGGACGCGCGGTTGTTCAGCTCCTTGTAGGTATTCAGGGTCTGGGACATCACAAACTCGCGATCCCGATGAACCCACTCCAGTTCGGTGGCGGAGAGCAGGTGCCAGCCACTGTTGAAGGATCGGGTCAGCCCCAGCCAGGTCCGCTCGCCCCAGCCGCGGCGATGGAAGTAATAAAAACGCTGGTTGAGGATCAGGCTCCACTCGGCGTCCAGCTCCCAGTTTTTGCGTGCCGAAGCGCGCCAGAACGCGTCGGTAGGAAATCGCAGTCGTGCCCCGACGTCATTGCTGAGGTTAATGGCATCACCAATTTGGGAAAGCAGCCGCAGGGCACCGGTGGCATCGGTGTCGGAGCGCTCGTCCGCGGACAGCTGGCGGCTGCGCCGGCGCTCCTGCAGCGGGATGAGTTCGTCGCTTTCACTTTCCACGATCAGCCGCAGTTTCTCTTCCACCGTGGGGATGTCGAGCCGGAACCTGGCTTCGGGTTTGAATTGCAGGGCGTCGCCGTATTCCGAGGCTGCTACGAACCCCAGGCGCAGGTAGCTCTCGTTGGCCGGCAGGACCTGACCGCTGCCAGACAGAGTGCGGTCGGCCCACTCGCCGAACTTCCGCACCAGTTCGGCATTGCGACGCTGGTTGCCCAGCACCCAGTTGGAAAACTGTAACCAGTAGGTATCGTTGGGCTCGCGCCAGTACTCGTCGCGTTTGAAGGTATAGAAGTCGGCCGGCAGGGCTTCCACCGAGAGCTGTTCTCTCAGCGGCACCTCGTGGGTGTCGATGATGCTGTCCCCCAGGCAGCGGGCGCTACCTAGGGCGAGCAGCAGCGGCAACGCCAGCAGGCCGGAACATCGCCTGCGGTTGCAGGTGCTGACGGTTGCCGGTTGCTGAGCTGCTGAAGGATCAGAAAAGCGAAGCCGTCTACGGCTTGGAATACGGTTCAAACGCCACCAGGAACTGTCTGTGTAACTCATCGACCTGATGCTGGACCTGATCGACACCTACACTATTGTCGATCACCCGGTCCGCTTTGTTAAGCCGTTCCTGGCGCGGCATCTGCGCGGCGATGATCCGTTCCACCTGAGCGCGGTCGTTGGTGTCCCTGGCCATGGTCCGTTCGATCTGGACTTCCTCCGGCACGTCCACCACCAGCACCTGCTCGACCAGTTGATGCTGATCGGTTTCCAGCAGCAGCGGAGAAACCAGCAGGGCGTAGGGCAGGGCATAGTGATCCGGCGTTAGCTGGCGCACCAGTTCCTGGCGGATGCGGGGGTGCAGCAGGGCCTCCAGCCACTGGCGCTGGCTGTCGTCACTGAACACGATCTGGCGCAGGGCGGCGCGGTCCAGGGCGCCCTCGGGGGTGATGATCTCGTCCCCAAAGTGGTCGCGAATGGCGGCGAGGGCCGGCGTACCGGGTTCCACCACCTCGCGGGCAACATCGTCCGCATCCACCCAGTGCACGCCGTGTGTGGCGAACATCCGGGCGACGGTGGATTTGCCACTGCCAATGCCGCCGGTCAGGCCCAGGATCGCTGTCATAGGTAACCCAGCCACCAGCCCTGCAGCGTGGTCCCAAACCACAGCGCCAGCAGACCAGCGCCTGCGAGGTAGGGACCAAAGGGAATGGGCACTTCACGACCATGCTGGCGGAACAGGATCAGCGCGATGCCGACAACCGCGCCCACCACGGAGGACAGCAGGATGATGATGGGCAGCATCTGCCAGCCCAGCCAGGCACCGAGTGCCGCCAGAAGCTTGAAATCACCATGGCCCATGCCCTCCTTGCCGGTGACCAGCTTGAACAGCCAGTAGACAGACCACAGGGACAGATAGCCGGCAATTGCCCCCCAGAACGCGCTGCTGAAGTCGGTGAACAGGCCAAAATGATTGAGGATCAGCCCAAGCCACATCAGTGGCAGCGTCATGCTGTCTGGCAGCAGTTGGGTATCCAGATCAATCACGGTCAGCGCAATCAGCGTCCACACCAGCACCAGCGTCCACAGCGTGGCCACGGATGGGCCCAGGAGCCAAAGGGTCGCTACCGACAGGATCGCCGTCAGCGCCTCAATAATGGGGTAGCGTGGCGAGATCGGCGTTTTGCAGGACGAACATTTACCCCGAAGCAGCAAATAGCTCACCACCGGGATATTCTCCCAGGGCTTGATCTCATGGCCGCAGCTGGGGCAAGTGCTGTTGGGGCTGGCCAGTGTGATGCGTTGGGCGTCCTTGCGCTCCTTTTCGGGAAGTTCAAGAAACTCCTCGCACTGGCACCGCCACTCCTGCTCCATCATCTTCGGTAACCGAAGGATAACGACGTTCAGGAAGCTGCCGATGCAAAGGGCAAGAACAGCAATGGCTGGATAAACCAGCCATGCGGTAGACAGGATATGGTCGACGACGGGCATCAGGAGTTAGACCACCTGACCCATCTGGAAGATTGGGAGGTACATACCGATAATGAGACCGCCGACCAGTACGCCCAGGACTGCCATGATCATGGGCTCCATCAGCGCGGTCAGGTTGTCGACCATGTCATCAACGACAGATTCATAATGGTCGGCAACTTTCTCGAGCATCGCGTCGAGGTTACCGGACTCTTCCCCGATAGCTGTAAGCTGTACTGCCATTACGGGAAAAATACCGGTCGAGCGCATCGATGCCTGGAGCTGGGTACCACCGGAAACTTCATCGCGAATTCGGGTAATACCATCTCGATAGACCGCATTCCCGGTCGCACCTGCGACCGATTCGAGAGCATCAACGAGCGGCACCCCTGACGCAAAGGTCGTTGAAAGTACGCGGCCAAATCGCGCAACTGCGGATTTATCAAGAATCTCACCTACGACAGGTAGTTTCAGTACATACTTGTCAACAAGGTCCGAAAACTTTTTGGATCGGGCTTTCATTTCTCGGAAGAGGAAAATGGAAGCCACAATAGCAAACAGAACGATAAACCACCATTCCTGGAGCCAGTTCGATATTTTGATAATGAATTGAGTGAACGCCGGCAATTCGGCGCCGAAGCCGTGAAACAGATCTTCAAACTGTGGCACGACCTTGATCAGCAGAATGGCCGTCACAATAATTGCGACCACGATCACTGCAATTGGATATGTCATTGCTTTCTTGACCTTTTTCTTGAGAGTTTCTGTCTTCTCAAGATAGGTCGCGATTCTGTCCAACATTTGCTCAAGAGCACCAGCTTTCTCACCGGAGTCAACCAAGTTGCAATAGAGCTCATTGAAATGCTTTGGGTGCCTACTCAACGCGCTTGCAAAACTGGCGCCGGAGGCAACGTCGTTTCGGATCGTCAGTATCAGGTCTTGAAGCCCCTTGTTATCCAGGCCGTCCGCCACAATGTCGAAGCTCTGTACCAGCGGTACCCCGGCCTTCATCATTGTTGCCATTTGCCGTGTCAGCATCGCAATGTCAAAGGGCGTAATTTTGCTGGAGCCACCAAATAACGGTTTGGCCTTCTTTTTGACCTTTTCCGGTGTGATCCCCTGCTTTCTGAGCTGGGCTTTCACAAGCGAAGTGCTCACGCCCGCAATTTCACCTTTGGCCTTGCTGCCCCTGCGATCCTTGCCTTCCCACGTGAAAGTGGACAGCTTTTGAGTTTTCTCTGCCATGCTTAATCCTTCGTTACTCGGTTCGCTTCTTCAAGGCTGGTGACCCCCTGAATGACTTTCTCCAACGCCGACTGCCGCAAGTTCGCAAAGCCTTCCTCGTGCGCTTGCTTGGCAATCGCGATGGAGCTTGCCTCCTCCATGATCATGTTCGCCAGCTTGTCTGTGATCTTGACCACCTCGTAGATACCGACGCGGCCCTTATAGCCTCCATTGCATTTATCACAGCCTTTAGGGCGGTACAACGTGAAGCCTGTTTCAATTTGTGCCTCTGTGAACCCCTCCGCTAGAAGTGCTTCCTTGGGGACATCTGCGGGTTCTTTGCAATTGCTACAGAGCCGGCGACCTAGTCGCTGTGCAATAATCAGGCTGACGGATGTCGCAATGTTGAACGAAGGAACCCCCATGTTCATCATCCGGGTAAGCGTTTCTGCGGCACTGTTGGTGTGGAGAGTAGAAAGTACCAGGTGACCGGTTTGAGCCGCTTTAATGGCGATATTGGCGGTTTCGAGATCTCGGATCTCCCCAACCATGATGATGTCCGGGTCTTGTCGGAGGAATGCTCGGAGCGCTTCGGCAAAACCAAGGCCAACCTTGGTGTTCACGTTCACCTGATTGATGCCTTCAAGATTGATCTCGGCGGGATCTTCCGCTGTCGAAATGTTGCGCTCGGCTGTGTTGAGAATGTTGAGGCCGGTGTACAGAGAAACCGTTTTGCCGGACCCTGTGGGGCCCGTGACAAGAATCATTCCCTGAGGTTGCTCGAGAGCATCCAGGTACAGCTGCTTTTGACCCTCTTCGTAACCAAGCACGTCGATACCGAGTTTGGCCTGGCTGGGGTCAAGAATCCGAAGCACGATTTTCTCGCCCCAGAGTGTTGGCAGGGTGTTGACTCGGAAATCGATGGCCTTCGTTTTGGATAGCTTCATCTTGATGCGGCCATCCTGAGGAACCCTGCGTTCCGAAATATCCAACTGGGCCATAATCTTCACCCGTGCAGATATCTTCGGCGCCAGCTTGATCGAAGGCTTTGAAACTTCTTTCAGAATGCCATCGGTGCGATACCGCACTCGGTATACCTTTTCATAGGGTTCAAAGTGGATATCAGAGGCGCCGGTGCGAATGGCATCAAGCAGGAGCTTGTTTACGTATTTGACAATAGGTGCATCGTCAACCTCGGACGTTGAGGTAGCTCCTTCCTCATCGTCACTCTCTCCGCCATCGGTGTCTATTGCCTCTAGGTCCGAATCCTCCAAGTCTCCCATTGTGGTGTCTTGAGACTCAAGGAAGCGCTCAATGGCATTGCGGAGCTTCTGGTCATCTACCAGAATGGGATCAGTACTGAGGCCCGTGTTGAACTTGATTTCATCAAGTGCCTGGATGTTGGTGGGATCAGAAACCGCAATGAAGAGCCGATTACCCCGTCGGTACAAGGGGAGGGCGCTGTGCTTTCTAATGAGCTTTTCGTCAACTAGCTTGTCGGGCATCATCTCTGGCGCGAATGCCTCTAGGTCCAGGACGGATACCCCAAACTCCATGGCTGCCGAAAACGCAAGCCCTTGGCTGTCAGCGAGATCGTTTTGCACCAGGTAGGAAATTAGCGGGATCTTGTTCTCGGAGGCCTGCAGATAGGCCTCTTTGGCCATTTCCTCATCGATCAATTCGTCGTCTACGAAGCGACGGGCGAGGCCTGTGAGGGTGATGTTGCGAGTGCTAGTAGCCATAGAAGTTCAAAAAGCCGCCCTAAGTTGCTGAAACCATTTTCCTTGCGATCTGCAGAGTTTAGTTGGCCGGGCGGAGATTTGAAAGCGCGCCCATGGGCTTCGCTTGGCGCGCTCTCGAGTCTAGATTAGGGCGCGGTGACAAAATTCGTCAGCTCTTGCCCTTTTGGGTAACTCGGTGACCCTTTCGTAAGCTTTTCGACGAATCGTCGAAAATCTCAAGTGATTGGAATAATAGCCAAATTTTACTTTCTCTTGCATTTGGCATGGTCAATGCTAAAGTTCCCGCAGGCCGCTCATGGAGATGGGTGTGACTGTTAAAAATTGTGGAGATGAACTATGAAACGAGTACAACAGGGCTTTACTTTGATTGAACTGATGATCGTTGTGGCGATCATTGGTATTCTGGCAGCAGTCGCAATCCCCGCGTACCAGGACTACACCATCCGTGCGCAGGTTTCTGAAGGTCTGAACATGGCGTCTGGCATCAAGACAGCCGTCCAGGACTTCCATGCGGCTCGTGGGTTCTTGGGCGACAACGAAGGCGATTTCGGAGTGGCACAGGCCGGTAGCTATAAAGGTAATTATGTGTCAGCTATTTCCGTAGCTCAGTCCGGTGTAATTACCATCACCTTTGGCAATCGTGTGAATGCCTCTGTTGCTGGTGATCAGCTGTCGCTGGTTCCCGGTACAAACGAAGCTGGTAGCTTGGTATGGGTTTGTGGTACCGCAGCGACTCCAAATGGTGTGACCAAAAACACCACAGCGGATAGCAACGCTAGCAATACCATCGAAGGCAAGTACCTGCCGACCAACTGCCGCATCTAAACGCTACTTTTCTAGCGCTTCGTATGTAATGTGAAGAGCAGCCTTCTGGCTGCTCTTTTGTTTTGTTAGCCTTGACGATAATCGATGATCAAGAACTGGACGGTAAGTTACATAGCTGGCGTGGCCCTTTTAGGAACTGTTATATTTTTCCTGTACGCTCCCGGAGCAAATGGCCCGTTCGTTTTCGACGATTTCTCAAACATCGTAGAATCGCATGCGGTCTTGGAATCGCCTCACTCTGCCGAGCAGTTTATTGCTAATGCGTTTTCAGGAAATGCAGGTCCCTTAAAGCGACCTATTGCGGTTGCTTCTTTTATCGCGAACGTCCAGCTATTCGGTAGTTCCCCATATTCATTCAAGTGGTTGAACATCATCATACACTGGTTGTGTTCAATGGCGCTTGGGTTGTTCTGCTTCGCCTTTCTTCGTTATCGATACGACCTTACTCGCTCGGTATTCTTCACCTCATTGTTGGCTGCATTACTGTTTGCTATTCATCCACTTAATCTGACTTCAGTGCTGTATGTTGTTCAGCGGATGACATCGTTAGCCTGTTTATTCATGTTACTGGCCCTGTATTGTCAGATGCAGTTCTACCGCCAGCCAATAGAGGCCTCTCGCAAGCCGTTTTACTGGCTTCTTGGGTATGGCGGTTTCTTTGTACTTGGCATGTTCTCTAAAGAGAACACGCTGGTTCTTCCCCTGGTTTCATTGCTCATTGACAGGGTATGGGTGGCTGGTGTGTCGCAAGTACAGAGGGCTGCGTGCTCAACCCTTGGCCGATTGTTCCGTTTCGGGTTGGTCGCATATGCCCTAATCGCTCTGTGTTATGCATTGTTTAAAGTCGGAGGGGGGGATGTGGATTTTCCAAGCCGTCCTTTCACAATGTATGG
The DNA here is from genome assembly GCF_020546665.1 of Marinobacter sp. CA1. NCBI lineage: Bacteria > Pseudomonadati > Pseudomonadota > Gammaproteobacteria > Pseudomonadales > Marinobacteraceae > Marinobacter > Marinobacter sp. CA1. The sequence goes on along the minus strand of NZ_CP071785.1, from coordinate 3,119,849 downwards.
GCGTTTGTTTACGGAGAGTGAGGTTCTAATAGGGTATCTCCGACTATTGTTGATACCTGAAATCAGTCAGTATGCTTTGTATCATGACGATCAGGTAGTCAGAACATCTGCCTTTGATCCTGTTGTACTTGCCTCCCTGGTTGGGATTTCCTGTCTGGTATTTATTGCTTTTCTTGCCAAAAGAAAATTGCCTATGATTACAATGGCCGTCTTCTGGTTCTTTGCGGCCCACTCTATAGAGTCGACATTCATTGGGCTGGAGTTGGTCCATGAGCATCGGAACTACTTCCCATCGATCGGTTTCTATATAGCGATTGCCTTTGGGATTGTCAGTCTTCTTAAGGCCCGAAATGCCTCCAGAAAGGGAGCGGTTGTCGTGGTCGCGCTTGTAGCCATCGCGTACCTCGGGACAGTGACATATCAAAGAGCCTATGAATGGCGTTCCATGCAAAGCTTGCTACTGACTGAAGTAGAGCGCCACCCTCTATCCCCGCGTGCCAATCTCGATGCTGGTGCGTATTTTGCGGATCGAATGAATTCTACAGGACAGGCCGTTCCGTCTAATGACGATTACAAAGCTGCTGAGTATTTCCTGAATCGTGCGTCCATTGTTCCTCAGGGCGGTGTGGCTGGTTGGTCTCATCTCATTATTCTGAGGCAGGATGTGGGCCTCTATCCAGAGCCACTATTGCTCTCATCACTTAAGCAAAAGCTGAGTAGTGGAAAAGGACGTCCCTACGATTGGCGAGCCTTTGTCGATATTCTGATTTGCCAAACAAAAGGGAATTGTGAACTAAAATCAGACGATCTTAGCGAATTGGTGGCATCGGCATTGGGAAATCCAGATCTTAGCAGGACCCATAAATCCGCCATTGCTGGGGCTGCATCAGGGGTAGCGCTGAAGTTCAATAGTCTGGAAATGGCTCTATTCTATGCCTACACGGCCTATCAGTATCGACCTGATGATCGACAGAACATTGTTAATTTCGCATACCTTCTTTTGCTCTCGGGTAAGGAAGAAGAAGAGCCGGAGGTATTTGAGAAACTGCGCCAGCTAAGCCTGACCAAACAAGAGCTATCCGGATTTAAGGAGCTGAGTGAGGAAAACCGCTTCTAGAATGACAGGGTAGCCCTGCCGACGTGATACAGGGTAGTGATTAATATGATTAGTGTCGTGATCCCGGCAAAAAATGAAGCCAATAATTTAAAGAGCTTGATTCCCAAACTACGATCCGTAGCGTGCATAGATGAAATTATTGTCGTTGATGATGGCTCTGAAGATGATACATTTCGTATCTCAAGCGAAGCTGGAGCCAAAGTTGTCAGCCACCCTTACTCCAAGGGCAACGGAGCAGCCATTAAAACGGGTGCCAGGGCCGCGGAGGGCGATATCATCATTTTTATGGATGGTGATGGGCAGCATGATCCAGCGGATATTCCTCGTTTATTAGAGAAAATTAAAGAGGGGTATGACCTTGTTGTCGGAGCTCGAGGACGTGAGTCACAGGCGAGTGTAGGACGAGGCCTAGCCAATGGATTGTATAATAAGCTTGCCTCCTACATGACAGGTCATCCGGTTAAGGATTTAACGTCTGGGTTTCGGGCTGTCCGAAGAGACAAGTTTCTGGAGTTTCTGTATCTGCTTCCAAATGGTTTTTCTTATCCAACGACAAGTACAATGGCATTTTTCCGTGCCGGTTACTCAGTGGCCTACGTACCAATCACTGCTCATGAAAGAGTAGGTGTTAGCCATATTCGTCCTCTTAAAGATGGGATACGCTTTTTATTGATTATCTTTAAAATTGGAACGTTATACTCACCATTAAAGCTCTTTCTTCCAATAGCTCTTTTTATATTTTCAATAGGTCTAGGTTACTATGCTTTTACGTACTTTTTAGCTGGCCGATTTACGAATATGAGCGCGTTAATGTTTACTACATCGTTAGTTATCTTTATGGTGGGGCTTGTTTCAGAGCAAATAACAGCTCTGATGTATCGGGATACTGAGAAAAGATAACTAACTAACAATTTATCATCTACTGGTATGGCCTGCATGAAAGATATTTCTAGCATTGAAATAATTATCCCTGTTTATAATAATCCAGAGGGAGTACGTCAATGCTTGGAGGCAGTTGGTAGACAAACCTTTGATGAATGTCCTCTGACCGTTACTGTGGTAGATAATGGCTCCTCCCCTGAATTGCCTGATCTTTCCTCAGAGTTTCCCTTTGCCTCTACGGTATATTGTCGTACGCCAGGTTCATATGCAGCGCGTAATGCAGGAGCTTCTAGGTCAGTAGCTGATGTGCTCGTATTTCTTGACTCTGATTGTGTTCCGGAACCCGATTGGTTGGATAAGGGAGTTGGAGTGCTTACAAGTACTTCTGAGAGGGTAAACATTGGGGGAGAAGTGCTTTTCCATACTGTGGAGATGCCAACGCCGACCGAGGCATACCAACTGATGATTGGTTTTGGACAAGAGCTTAATATCTATAGTAGAGGTTTTTCCGCCACTGCGAACCTCTTTGTATGGCGCTCTGTATTTGAGAGCGTAGGAGCGTTCGAAGACACGCTATTGTCCGGTGGTGATCGAGAGTGGTGTTGGCGAGCCGCAAAGAAAGGGTACCCAACCCACTTTGCCAAAAAATCAGTAGTTCTTACCTCTCCCCGACACTCTCTAAAAGCGGCGATTATTCAAACTCGAAGGGTTGTAGGAGGGCGCTCTTCGCTTATGGAGGATATCAATATAGTAAATAACAAAAAGGATAGCTTGTTGCCCCCAAAAGGTATCTCAGAAAAGCTAGGTTTAATTCTGAAAGATCAAAGATTCTCTTTAACGATGAGGCTAAAAGTGCTCTGTGTGGCTATTGTGCTTTTTTCTATACGACTCAGCGAGAAAGTCAGATTAAATCTAGGCTTTGAGAGAGAGCGACGATGATTAGGTAGCTTTTAGTAGTATGGTTCCGGGAATATTAGTTGGAGAAAAGATGAGGGTACTTGTGTCACTAACAAGCACTAGGGTTCGTCTTCCAATATTGAAGTATACGCTGATATCACTGTTGGATCAAAACTGCCCGCCGGACGAGATAGTTTTAAACCTATCTTCAGAGCCTTACCTTTTTGATGAAGGTATAGAAAGCCTTCCTGATTGGCTTAAAAATATCGATTCTACAAAGGTGACGATAAACTGGGTCCCTAATGAGGGGCCGTACAGAAAGCTTATACCTACTATTGGAATGGCACAGTTTGATGATTTGATAGTTACTTGTGATGATGATGTTATATATGGGCCTGAGTGGTTGGGAGTTTTATTGAGATTCGCGAGAGAGAATCCGGACTGTATCATTTGTGGCCGGGCGAGACGGCCAGTAAAGAATTTTTTTGGACTGACTCAATCATACAATAACTGGATATTTTGTGACGAGGGTTCTAGAAGTTTAAAGTCGTTACCCATAGGGATTGCAGGGGTAGTTTATCGGAAATCTCTTTTGGACTCCGACTTGCTCAATAGTAAATATTATCTGAAATATGCCCCTAAGCAAGATGATTTGTGGTTCAAATTGAGCAGCTATCGAATGGATACATACGTGTTCGTTGCTCCTGGTGTGAATCAGCAGATTTTCGCTATAGATGCTCCAGCGAAACTATACGACATTAATGCCAAACAAGCTTGGAAATTTTCAAAGGGGCAAGTGTTGATGACGTTCATTGAGCGTTTAATTTACTTTTCCAAGTGCTATTTTGGTATTTCCGTAACAGAAAATGACCGAGTTTGGAAACTTATATCAAAGAAGTTCAGTAAAGTTGGTATTAGATAACTAAATTTCTAGGTTAGGTGCTGCTGTGTATGTGTGGATTTTTGTTCTATAAGAGTGAAAGCCTAAGTATAGATAACGAATCTTTGTACAGTTGCTTTGACTCATTTTCATGGCGAGGACCTGATAACAGTTCAGTCATCGAGATAGAAGAAAGAGGGGTTTTTCTGGGGCATCATCGATTATCAATTCTCGATGCCAGCGAACTCGCCAATCAGCCAATGCTGTTGAGTGATAAAGAAAGTTTTATTCTATTTAATGGAGAAATTTATAATCATCTTGAACTAAGAGCGGAGTTAGGTCTTCAGTGCAAGACTATGTCAGACACTGAAACCTTGGGAGAGGCTTACCTATTATTAGGCGATGAGGTTTTTTCTAGGCTTAATGGTATGTTTTCTGTTTTTATTTATAATAAAAATAGCGATGACTGGGTTCTAGCAAGGGATGCCTTTGGTATAAAGCCTCTGTTTTTCTACTCCGGACCTAAGGGTGAAGCGATTGCATCAGAGGCATCAGCTATAGCTAAGATTATATCGGCACCCTATTGTGAGGAATCTATTCGTGAGTGGGAAGTCATTCGTCGGCCGGTTCCTGGTTTCAGCTTTTTTGAAGGTGTTTATGAAGCACTTCCAGGGCAAATAATAAAATCTTCTGGCGAAAAAAAGATATTCTGGAGTTGGCAAGACCAAGAGAGTTCGTTTAATCAACAAGCTTTCGAAAGCTTATTGTTAAACTCTATTCGTAAACATGAATTAAATGATTTCAGCACTGTTTCTTTGCTAAGCGGTGGGCTTGACAGTGCTATTATAACTTCACTAGCAAAGACGGTAAAGAAATCATATACGGTGGGGCTAATTAACGATAATGAGAGCGTGCCTGCAAAAATAACTGCAAAAGAAATTGGTGCTAGTCTAAAGTCTTTCGAATTTAAACCGGATGAGGTCAAAACCGCTTGGCGTGAACTGACTAAGCTAAAAGGTGAACCTATTTCGGTTCCGAACGAAGCGTTAATATACTTGGTTTGTCAAAAAATGCTGCCTTCTGAAAAGGTCATTCTCACTGGGGAAGGCGCAGATGAGATATTGTTTGGTTATGATAGACTATTTAGGTGGGGGCTTACGCTAAATTATTTAAATTATAATGAATTTATGGCCCAGTATGGCTATTCTTCTAATGTTCGTTCAAATAGACTGGAGGGCTTCTTTGCTGATCTGGTGTTTGGAAAAAAAGCAGTCGATGCATTAGAAGATTTTTTTCTTAGGGTGCACCTCCCAGGCTTGCTACGTCGAATGGACTTTGCTTCTATGGCAGCATCTAAGGAAGCGAGAGTCCCATTTGTTGAAAAGCACCTAATAGCTTATCTTTACCGAAAACCCGCTACCATAAAGATTGATTCAAATGTTTCTAAAATACCGGTGAGAACATTAGCTGGGAGTTTGGGTATAAAAAACTCGCTTAAAGTACAAAAAGTTGGGTTTAGTACAAAGCTGACCACCAACAGTAGTCGTTTAGGTGACTACGAAGTATTTCAATCAGTTATTAAGGAGGCGTTAGGATGGTAATTGGCTATACCTCTGGTGTTTTTGATCTTTTTCACATCGGACATGTTAATATTCTTCGTAACGCTAAGTCGATGTGCGACCGGCTGATTGTAGGTGTTTCCGTTGATGATTTGGTAATGTACAAGAATAAGCGGGCGGTGATACCTTTCGAGGAACGAATCGAGATTGTCCGTTCATGTAGATACGTGGATTTGGCAGTTCCTCAGGAGTCGATGAATAAACTGGATGCATTTGGTCGTTATCGTTTTAACGTTATGTTTGTCGGCGATGATTGGTATCGAACAGAAAAATGGGCTGTGTATGAGAAACAGCTAAAAAATGAGGGTGTGAGGATAATTTACTTTCCGTATACAAAAAATACATCTTCGACAATAATTAACTCCACGCTTGAAAAGTTGAGGGAAGACTAATTGTTTGGTTTTTCATGTTGGTCTTCGCTTAAGACTCCCTTAACAGTAAAGACTTTCCTTAAAGGACTTCTTGACGTTTTGGGATGTTTTTTTAAATTCCTTCCATCAAAGAAAAAATATATTCTTTTCTCTCAGGCTAATAGTCGATATTGCGGGAATTCAAAGTTTTTATATCAGTACCTTTTTGACTCGGATTGGAAAGTCTATTGGATATGTGCATCTTCAAGCCAGTTAGAAAAAATCCCCGCTCGCTACAGAAAAAGAGCTGTATATAGAAAAACATTAAAATCTTTATACTTGCACCTCTTCTGTAAGGCTGTTGTTATTTCACATGGCCTATCTGATTTCGGTGTTTTTTCAAGTTTAGTAAAGCATAAGCTTGTACTTAATGTATGGCATGGGTCTGGAATTAAAGGTGTAATGCTTTTAGATCATAGTATTAATATAAAAGAGGGGGATCACTATATAAAGCGTGAGAGTTCGTATTATGATGCGGTAACGGTGGCTTCTGATATTTTTAGATATATTTTTTGCGCTAGCCACTTGGTAGATGCTAGAAAGATTCATGTGACGGGTGATGCAAGAATTGATCTTTATCTGTCCAGTAGACGGTCTTTTTTGCAGGCCAGAACTGGCGAATTTAATATTCTTTATGCTCCAACGTTTAGGGGTAAGAAAACGAAATTTCCAATTTTTTTTCCTTTTGAGGATTTTAATGTTGAGGACTTTCAAAACTATTTGGAAGAGAAACCTGATATCATTTTCTATCTGAGACCTCACCCAAATGATATACAGTCTTCTTCTCAAGTTAAAACATTGGCAGAAGTTTTTCCAGGCAGGGTAGTGGACTTATCGTCGGATAAGTTGGATGATATCGATTCCATTTTGCATATATTTGACTTGGTGATTTCAGATTATTCCTCAATTCATTTTGAACCACTGCTTGCGGATGTTCCGTGTTTGTTTGTCTCCTTTGATTATGAGGAGTATCTAACTGAGAGAGGCTTTGTGTTAGATTATGATCTAGTTGCTCCAGGGCCTAAAGTGCTCAATTTTCAAGAAATGGTTGCCGGCATCAATGCGGCCAGATTTGGAATGGAAGCTTGGAGTACGCAGAGAGAGCAAACTAGAAAACTTTTTTTTAGATATTCTGATGAGAAATCCTGTGAAAGAGTTGAAAGTGTTTTGAGAAGTTTAGTGAATTAATAGATATTGAAAACTCATACCCTTAAGGAAGAGATGATGAATGGCAATTTTCGCCTTTCAGATTTTTTTCGAAAATCGTTTACTAACTTGGGCCGTCAGCTATTAGAAGGTGGACTTCAGCTGCTAACCATAGTTTTAATTGCTCGTGTCTACGGGCCTGAGGGTAGCGGGACTTTAGCGATGGCTCTGCTTGTACCGCAGCTGCTGACTAGCTTTTTAAATCTAGGTCTCGGTTCTGCAAATGTATACTATATAAGCTCCGGGCGAGTTAGCGTTCAAAACGCATGGCAGCTGACGAAAAAGATCTATTTTATTTTGGTGTTTTTGGGGTGTGTTTTTCAAGTCGTGCCTCTGTTATTTTTTGATTACTTACTTAGGGGTATCGATTATGAGTACTTGGTGTTTTCGATATTCTTGTTTCCACTAATGCTGTTTGTTAGCTTTGTTTCCTCTTTTCTTCAAGGGGCGCAACTATTCAATAGATTGAATGTTATTCTTTTGGTCTCTCCTGCTGTTGCTTTTTTCTCTTTGTCTATTTTTCATTTTTTATTTGAGTCTAATTTTCTGGTTGTGCTTTTTATATATTTTTCTTCGTTTTCTATTTCTTCATTGTTGGGGTTGGTTATGATTGCCGATCTCATGCGTTCATCTAGGAAATGCACGAAAAGCCAGCACTCTCTCGCCTACCGAAAGAATTTATTATTCTATGGTTTGAAATCACATTTGAGCAGTATTGTGACATTTCTTAACTACAAAATCGATTTGCTTTTAATTGGTTTTTTTTTAGGTGCGTTAGAAGCAGGTCTATATGTTGTAGCTGTTCAAATTGGTGAACGGTTGTGGATGATATCCCAATCTTCCGGAACGATACTTCTTCCTACGCTATCCAGTCTTGACGAATTTGAGAAGGGGAGAAGGGATATAACAGTCACAGTATCATGCTGGGTTTTTGTTTTAACGCTTCTTTGTGCAGTTGCTTTAATAGCTTTGGGTTACCCCTTCATAACCTTGGTCTTTGGAGAAGAGTATGCTGTATCATATTTAATTTTGCTTCTTCTTATTCCTGGGATTATTTTCGGAGCACCATCGCGAGTTATTGCAAATGATATCGCCTCTCGAGGAAAGCCAGAATATAATTTGTATGTTTCCTTGGCGGCCTTGGTTATGAATGTCTTGGGAAATGTTATGCTTATACCAGAGCTTGGTGTGCATGGAGCTGCGATTGCAACGTCCTTTACCTACAGTGTTACATTTATAATGAGGTACTTTCTTTATTGTAGGTTTGAGAAAGTATCGGTTTTACGTCTATTAGTCCCTTCCAAGCTTGAGGTGCGAAAGGTTGTTGCTAAGCTAAAGAGCATAATATATCCTAAAATATAACGTAATTTTTTACGGCAGTGCGTTACGGTTTTGGCTACTTAAGATTGATGTTCGGTTTATTTAGATGGCTTGATGTTTGATATGAAGTGTTATCATTTGTTTGATGAAAATACTTCGATATTTCATTCGCTACATTTTTCCAGCTCAATGAAGGAGGTAGATTCTTTCCATCAAAATGACCCAGATGTTTACTAATTTTCCGTGCAAGCTGAATAGCGCTACCTGGCTCGTAAAGACAATCTCTACGAGCACTAAGAAGTACGGAAACCTCCCCAACATCTGCGGCGACGAATGGAGTTTGGGAGGCTAGAAACTCTGCCAACTTTAGTGGGAAGCAGTATCTACCAAAGCTAGAGTCTTTATTGCAAATAATCCCAACATCCAGAGATGAAAGTAAAAGCGAGACCCCTTTCAGATCTAGCGTGCCCAAATCAATAAAGCGAGGATGCTTGAAGTTCATCGATACCCGATCTTTGGGTCCCGCAACGACAAGCCAGAGGTTAGGATCTTGTTGAGACAGGTGCTCAAAAGCTCTGAAGAGATCGTTGATTCCCCGGTGCTCTGTTATTGCACCGGCTGTACCAATGATATTTGCATTTAGTGGTAGGTTTAGCATTTTTCTGCACTGAATTTTATCTTTTTTGAAGAAGATATCTGTTCTTGCAGCATTGTTAATCAATCGGGAGCTTTTCTTCCTGCCAGAGTCACGTTCCACTTTGTCTATTAGAGTTTGCGTAACCGCCGTAAGACCGGCGGAGTTTTTGCAGGCTTCTCTAAACTTCGATGTTAGCAAGGGCAGTTTAGCCATGCCAAAGCTTTCATAGTTATCGTAAAGATCTATGACCAATGGCACTAAGTTCTTTTTCGTCCACTGATATGCCAGGCAAATGTGCAATACGTCTGAACTGGCCCATACAATGTCTGGTTTCCAGTTATCTGTTAAGCGGTCTAGTTTTTTGTAGTATCTTACAAGGCCCGAGGGAATCGCGTTTATGGAATGCCATTCCATATTCGGATATTCGCTCCACTCGAATACCCCTTGCTCTATGAGTCTATAGCTAAGTGCTACGCCTTTAACTTCATGTCCTACTTTTGAGAGCTCGGAGGGAATCTCAAATAATCTCCCGTAACGGTCATTTATTAGATCTTTCCCGGTATACAGCCTTTTAGAAAGTACTAGTATCTTCATTTAATATACATCTCTAATCTCGAGTTCATTACTTCAGGCCTTTAATGATTTCTGAGTAATTATTCTTAACTTCTGACCAAGAGAAGCGGGTATATACAAAATTCTGGAGTTCCAACTGCTGTTCATCGTCAATAGGGGTGTTGAGTGCTTCAATGATTTTTTCTGAGAAACACACTGAGTCCTTGGGTGAAATAAGGCAGGATGCTCTGTACTTCTCCGGAATCACATCCAGCGCTGCTTCAACATTGCCAATAAGTACTGGGCAACCGAAGCTCATGGCTTCAACGGTGACCAGACCAAGGCCCTCAACATCACCATTTTTTGCTTCGATAAAGGGGGCGCAGAACAGGCTTGCGGTTTGGTAGAACTTTGGAAGCTCGTCTTGGGGAAGGGCGCCTAGAAAGTGTACTGAAGAGGCTATACTCAGCTCCTTGGCTTGGCGCTCTAAATGTTCTCGCTCAGGGCCGTCGCCAATAATCACCAGTTCGCAGGCTGGGTTTGACTGTAATACGGCTGGCAGGGCTTTTATCAGGTGTTCCACACCTTTCTTTTCTACCAAGCGACCAACGAATAGGATCTGTCCTGGAGTTCTCTCCTTCTGTGTTGTTTGCCCCTTGTTGCGGAAGCCAAAGCCCATTGGAGCCACGTAGGTGCTGTTGTTGGACGCGCCCAAATCCAACGCGATGGGCTTCATCGGTGTGCTGACGACCGTGACCGCTGATGCTTTGGAAAGCGCCTTTCGCTTTAGGTTGCTTCCTAATTTCCCCCTCAGACTGAACAAGTCTCCTCCGTGTGATGTTAGTAGTACTGGAGGTAATTTCTTGAAAAGGGAGAGTGCCCAGAGAACCAGGCCTTGCGGTATCAGCCAGTGACAATGTATCGCTTGTGGCTTTATCTCAGCAATCGTTTTTAGAGTGGAAAGCCCCATCCCTACCAGGAAGGACGGAACCAAGATCCATTTCCATGGGCGGCGTCGTAGGTTGGTTAGAATTCCTCCCCCATACACCAGAGTTTCCAGCCCGGCGGGAGCATAGATGAAACGCCTAACGTTAATATTATCAAGCTGCTCGAACTTCTCTGCTCTGGGTGAGCGAGAGGTTACAACTGTTATGTCGTATTGCTCTGAAAGCTCTTGGCATAGCTTGTGAACGAAATTTGGCTCGTGATCGTTTTTCCACCTGGGATAGGTTGAAGCTAGAACCAGTAGTGTTGGTTTTTGGTTGCTATAATTGCGATTACTGCTGTTAGTCATGCGCTGGCCATGAATAAGTCGCGAATGGCGTCACAAGCTGACGAAAATTAGTCCTGATCTGCCGATCCATCTGTTTAGAGCGTATCGGATTAGCTTTCTATCCTGTTGATACTTTTGAACATTATTTTTTGGCGTAGTTCTTGCTTTTGCGGTTTGATCGACTACTTAGCAGGTATTGATATGCAGCTATCTAGAGCAAACGGCTTAACCCTCATCGAGCTCATGATCGTCATTGCGATCATCGGCATTCTGGCCGCCGTGGCCATTCCAAGCTATTACGTATACGTTTCAAAAGCCCAGTTCTCCGAGGCTTTCAATCTGAGTTCGGGACTCAAGGCTCACATTGTGGAAAGCTATTCCGCAAATGGTAACGCGTTTACTGGCCTGGACAACACTGCGCTTCAATTGCCTGCACCAACCAGTATGTCCGGCAGCTATGTTACTCGTATTGATGTTCAGGATGGAGTGGTGATTGTTACGATGGGTAACCGGGCGAACACCTTCATCACTGGTGATCGTGTGACGTTCACTCCGGCAACAGTTTCTGACCGCGGGATAGCTTGGTCCTGCTCTTTTAGCGGAGCGGATCTATTTGTCCCAAGCAGTTGTCGGTAGCTTGGACTTGGTGCTCGCACTGCGTGGTAGGATGCGGGCCCGTTCCATAGATATCTGCATCACTTATTGGAGGTCGTATGGTTACCCACCCCAGCATGGCGTTGGTCCAGCAGGTTCTGAGTGTGGCTGATTGCGCCAGTCAGGCGGTTATGAAAATCTACCAAACTGACTTCGAGGTCAACTTTAAGGCAGACGAGTCACCTGTCACAGCCGCCGACCTGGCTGCCCACAGGGTCATCGACCAGGCTCTGGCCGAGTTGTCGCCAGATATTCCCGTGCTGTCCGAAGAGGCCGCGGCGATTCCCTGGTCCACGCGCCGTCACTGGCACCGCTTCTGGCTGGTTGATCCTATAGATGGTACCCGCGATTTCACACAACGCTCCGGTGAGTTCACCGTCAATATTGCGCTGATTGAGCATGGCGAGCCCGTTCTGGGTGTGGTTACGGCGCCGGCTCTGGGTGAAGCCTATTGGGGTGTTAAAGGTGAAGGTGCCTGGAAGCGAGAGGCAGATGGGCGCATAAGGCGCCTCTCGGTGGTGGTGCCTCCGGTCCGCAGGCGCGTGGTGGCGAGCAAGAATCATCTGAACGATGACACCCGAGCGTTCATCGAGTCGCTTGGTGATCATGAGTTGGTGCAGGCCGGCAGTTCGCTGAAGTTCTGTCGAATCGCGGAGGGGCGGGCGGATATCTACCCGCGCCTCGGGCCAACCTGTGAATGGGACACCGGTGCAGCGCATGCTGTGCTCAGTGCAGCTGGTGGCAAGGTGACGCGTTTGGACGGTTCGCCGCTGCGGTATGGCAAGGAGGATGTGCTGAATCCACACTTTATTGCCTCGGCAGCGTGGTATCGGGGTTGAGTTTGTCTTTTTGTGACGGCGTAGCGTCACTTTTTGGTCGTAATTTCCGGCAGAAAGTCGACGCATATAACATTTTTTGACATTCACCGTGGTTAACATACCATTCGAGTCTTCTCTGAATGGAGTCACTATGTTTCCCCGAATGTCCCGTGTGTTCTCAAACGCCCGTGTCCCATCGGCAAACGGGGAATGTTGCCAGGCTGACGGCCCCAGCGGTCTGTCAGGCACGTTGTCGGAACAGCATTCCGCCGTTCGCTGTAAACCATCTGCATTATCTGTTTTCCCTCGTGGGTTACTCCCGGCTGCCTTGTGCGCCGTACTGACGGCTTGTGGGGGTGGTGGCTCTTCATCAAGTGATTCCGGCGGAGGCGACGTCCGGCCCGGTTGGATCGAGGGCAGCGCGGTCAAAGGTGTGGTTTTTGATGGGCGAGTCCAGCTTTATCAGGCCTCCGGCAATCAGGGCAACAGCTGGGTGGCAATGGGTCAGCCGGTTCGCACCGGGGCGGATGGCCGGTTCCGGGTTCGGCTGCCTGACGATGTGGATGCCGAGACCCTGAAAGTCGTTCTGACTTCCGACAGCGCCACCCAAATGAAGTGTGACGTACGACCAGCGTGCCATACACCGGGCGGCGGCCAGGTGGCGTTTGGTCAATGGTTCTGGCCGGGGAACGACCTTCGGCTGACGTCGGTGGTTGGTACCGCAAGCGCGTCTGAGGTCAGCGTCATTCTGAGCCCACTGGGCTCGCTGGCCTACGATCTGTCGTTGCGTCAGAGTGGCGCGGTGTCTGAAAGCAGTTACTCCCAGGCGCTTCGGTTGCTTGAGAACGAATTCGGCCTGGAGAGTGGGGTGCTCTCACAGCCCCAGGTGGATCTCTCGGTCGATACTGCAGCTACGGTGTCAGAGTCTCTGCTGGAATCCGCGTTGTTGAACGTAGCCTTCCTGGCGTTGGTGGGCGATGAGCGCTGGAATACGATGGGGCAGGTGTTTGACGCCTTTCGGCGTGAGCTGGTGGTCTCCGGTGAACTGCCGTTCCTGACAGATTACTCCTTCGGCGTCAGCGCTGAATTGCTGTTGCTGGCTGCCAACGTACAGGCGGAAGATCAGGTGTCCAGTCTTGCCGCGGATGGGCGGAATGGAGCGGGGTTTGAAGTTGCTGGTGGGGAGATCGTTGATACGCTGTTTGCTGGTGGTTACGCCGGAAACTTCGAGCCACAGCCAATCCCGAATCCTTATCCCGGCCTCCCTCCAGTGCCAGATCCACAGCCGGAACCAGACCCGCAACCGGAACCTGATCCCCAACCGGAACCAGACCCCCAACCGGAACCAGGCCCGCAACCGGAGCCAGATCCACAGCCCGAACCTGACCCAGACCCAGACCCGCAACCGGAGCCAAGGCCAGATCCCGAGCCACAGCCGGAGCCTGATCAGGACGTCAGGTTGAGCTGGACGGCGCCGGGTACCCGAACGGACGGTGACTCCATTGCAATGGGCGAGATTGCGGGCTATGAGGTTCGTTATGGTCAGGTGCCGTTCCTGGAGGATATGCTCCACAGCGAACAGGTGACGGATGGTCAGGCCATGAGCGTTACTTTGGACGGCCTGGATGGCGGTACCTGGTACTTCTCCATCCGGACGCTCGATACACAGGGGCAATACGGGCCCTGGTCAGAGTTGGTCAGCACGGAGTTGCTTTAGCCTAGAGAGGTAGAGGTGCGGCTTGGTGCCGCACTTCATCTTTTTGCCGGAACCGGTCCCCAAGGTCTCGGTTTACATTGCGGGATCACCGCGAGTTGTCCTACCCTTCAGTGCAGGAATAACCACATAAAGGAACAGGGCATTGGACGACAACATCGTTTGGCATCAGCATCGGGTGACGCGGGCAGAACGGGCTGCTATCAAGAAGCAGAAGCCGTGCCTGCTGTGGTTCACAGGGTTAAGCGGTTCAGGCAAGTCCACCATTGCCAATGCCTTGGACACAGCGCTGTTTGAGCGCGGTTACCACACGTTCCTGTTGGATGGCGATAATGTCCGTCATGGCCTGTGTAAGGATTTGGGCTTCTCAGAACAGGACCGGGTAGAGAATATTCGCCGAATTGGTGAAGTTTGTAAGCTGTTCAGTGATGCCGGGATGATCGTGATGAGTGCCTTCATCTCGCCATTCGCCAGCGACCGGCGCCTGGTCCGCAATCTGTTCCCTGCCGGCGAGTTTATCGAAGTGTTCATGGATACCCCTCTGGCCACTTGCGAGGAACGTGACCCCAAGGGGCTCTACGAGAAAGCCCGTGAAGGCGTGATCAAGGAGTTCACCGGCATTGACTCTCCGTATGAAGTGCCGGCCCGCGCGGAGCTGCGGCTCGACACGTCGGTCATGTCGGTGGATGCCTGTGTTGAGCGGCTGCTGGCTTACTTGCTGGAGCGTGGCCTCATTGCGCATTAACGCTCCTTTCGTCCCGACCTATTAGCAATGGAATTTCCCGCGCTTTTTACCCTTCTGCTGCTGGTGCTGGTGTTGGCGACCCTGGTGTGTACCCGGGTGTCCGCAGACCTGGTACTGATGGCCGCGCTCGCGGTTTTGCTGATCTCCGGCGTCCTGACGCCTGAGCAGGCCCTGGTGGGTTTCTCCAATCCGGGTGTTATTACCGTTGCGGCGCTTTACGTGGTTGCCGCAGGGCTCAAAGAGACCGGGGCGGTGCAATGGATTGCGCGACACTTGTTGGGGCATCCGCCCACCCAGAGATCGGCCTTACTGCGCCTGGTGCTGCCAACGGGCCTGCTCAGCGGTTTCATGAACAACACCGCGGTGGTTGCCATGTTTATACCGGCCGTCCAGGGTTGGGCGCAGCGTCTCGGGATACCGGCGTCCAAGCTGCTACTGCCTCTGAGTTACGCCGCCATTCTGGGCGGCACCTGCACGCTAATTGGAACCAGTACCAATCTGGTGGTGGACGGCATGCTGCAAAGCACTCAGGGTATCCAGTTGGGGCTGTTCGAGCTGGCCTGGGTTGGGGTGCCGCTGTTGTTGGTCGGAACCGTGTACCTGGTGATTTTTGCGGACCGGCTGTTGCCGGATCGGGGTGACGTTAACGAAGCGCTCAGTCAGGTTCGCGAGTACGGTGTGGAAATGGAGGTGGTTCCCGGCGGCCCTCTGGTTGGCAAGACCATCGCGGAAGCCGGCCTTCGGGCACTGGCTTATGGCTATCTGACGGAAATCGATCGCCAGGGCCGATTGATCACGGCAGTCGAGCCTGATCGAACCCTGCAGGAAAAGGACCGGTTGTATTTTGTAGGAGCGCCTGAGTGTGCCAGTGAATTGCGGCGCATCCAGGGACTGAAGCCCACGGCCGGTAGCATCCATAAACTGGAAGTGGCCAACCACCAGCGCTGTCTGGTCGAAGTGGTGCTGGGGCCGGAGTTTCCGGCGCTTGGTAAAAGCATTCGCGACAGCCGTTTCCGTACCCGCTTCAACGCAGTTATTTTATCCCTGTCCCGGGAGGGGCGACGGGTGCCCGGCAAGCTAGGGGATCTGACCTTTCGCATGGGGGATACCCTGTTGCTGGAGGCGAGCCATCAGTTTGTGGAGCAGTACCGGTTCCGACGGGATTTTCTCCTGGTCAGCGCGTTGAACGACTCCACGCCGCCGGATTTTCACCGCGCGCCTCGTGCCCTTGCGATTCTGGCAGTAATGGTGCTGCTCAGTGCGACCGGATTGCTGCCGATTCTTCAGGCGGCGTTTCTGGCAGCGGGCGGGATGATCCTTTCTGGTGCATTAACGGCAAGCCGTGCCCGACGAAGTCTCGATCTCCCGGTGTTGGTAGTGATTGCGGCCTCGTTTGCTCTGGGCAATGCGATGGCGGTAACAGGTGCAGCACAGTGGCTGGCAGGCAACATCGCGGATTTGGGCGTAGCGGCACCGTGGCTGGCACTGGCTCTGGTTTATCTGGCGACGGTGCTTTTTACCGAAGCGATTACCAACAACGCTGCCGCGGTGCTCATGTTTCCGGTCGCCGCTGCTCTGGCCCATGAATTGCAAGTCAGTGTGTTGCCCTTTGCGGTTGCGGTCATGTTCGCCGCTTCCGCTTCGTTTGTTACGCCGCTGGGTTACCAGACCAATCTGATGGTGTATGGGCCTGGGCGTTATCGGTTCATGGATTATGTTCGTTTGGGGAGCGTATTGAGCCTTTTGGCGGGTGTGGTGGTTGTTTCGTTGATTCCTTGGATATGGCCTTTTTAGGGGCGACCTAGTTAATCCTGGCGGGCTTCGGGTTTTGAGCGGCAGGAAAGCTGGTAAACTGACTTTGTCATTTTTCAGTTTCGCTGGCGTGTGCTGGCAGGCGTTTGGATTAGGCTCGGTTGAAACTCATGAAGATGGTCATTGGGGTTGGGGTGTTGGCTTCCATGCTGCTCGCAGCTTGTGGCGGAGGCGGTTCATCTGGCATACCTCAGCATAAGCATGTAGCTGGCGCTTCCGGGAAGGGAGAGGGTGTTGCTACGCTTCGTTGGCAGGCACCGGGACAGCGCATGAGTGGCGAGTCACTGAAAATGGCTGATATCGAGTCCTATCGCTTGAGGTATGGTCAGGAGAGCGATCTTTCTGAGACCTCGTCCACCGATGTGATGATTCAGGACGGGCAGGGGATGGCGTTTCGGGTGACGGGGTTGCCGCCGGGAACGTGGTATTTTTCAATCCGCGCGGTTGATCGTCGAGGGCGGGCAGGACCGTGGTCCGAGATTGTGGGCAAGGAGATCGTGGCTAATTAACTGGATGCGCCGATTGGCTTGGCCTGAGGGAAAATAGGCATAAAAAAAGGCCGACACGAATGCCGACCTTCTAGCAATTAACAGAATCGAGCTGGCTTAAAATTGATCAATTCAAGACACATGCTACCGATAGTCTGCTTGGTGGTCAAGCAGATTCGTTAATTGATCTGCAATTTCCGGCCTTTCTGTTAACGCGTTGCTTTCACTGGATCTTTCACTGAAGCGTTGTGTTCAGAGCTTCCAGCTCGCGCTCCAGTTCGCCTGCGTAGGTGCTGCGCGCCGTGCGGGCAATTGAGAGTTCGAGTTCCAGTTCTTCGATCATGCGATCGGTTGCCTGCAGGTTGCGTACCTGCGCTTGCGCGTTTTCGCTCAATGCATCCAGCGCGTACTCTTTTCCGTCAATCGTCACCTTCTGAGACTCTGCGGCCTTCGGCGCGGCTTTAGCTGCCGCTTTGGTGGCTCGAGCTTTGGCCGGAGCCTTTTTCGCGGCAGTTTTGGTGGCGGTGGTTTTGCGAGTCGTGCTCTTGGTGGTGGATGCGGACTTCTTGGTGTCGGTCATTATCTAGGGACTCCTGGTAAAAATGGTCGGCGCTGCAATTATTTCTTGTTGCCAGGCTGGTTTTCGATGGTGGCCTTGAGGCTGTCGAGGTAGCGCGCCTGTGCGGTCTTGGCAATTGCGGTTCTCGCTTCCAGCTTCTGGATCAACTCGCTGGTCATCGCGGCCTGCCGGGCAAGGCGCTGGGCTTCCTCTGGAAGGTCGCTCAGGGAGTACGTCTTGCCATCAAGAGTAAACTTTTCCATATAACGTCAAATCCGCTGATTTGGTTTCTGTTGTGCCGGGTCGTGCCGAAAAGCAAGGATTATACAGAATGCAGCGGTCAGTACCACAAGGCGTGCGGGCCCATTAACAAAACAAAATTTTCTCCGCCGGGGTTGCAATCAGGGCGTGGGGCAACCACGTAGGGGGTTCCAATCGACAAGGCGCAGTACTATGAGTAGAGCCATTCGAGACCGGTTGATCGCCTGGTTTCATGAGCCAGACAAGTTGCAGCACATCATCATCAGTCTCGCTCTGGTACAAAGCATGTTGCCCTGGACCTCAATCTGGCTATCGGTGCTGGTCACTTTCTTGATCGGTCTGGTCAAGGAAACCTGGGACGCTCTCTATGGCGCCGGGTTCAGTTGGGGCGACATTGTCGCCAACTGTTTGGGGATTGGCCTCGGTGTGATTCTGCTCTGGCCCTATCTATGAATTTTCTGTCAGGTTTTGCCCGTTTGGTTGTAATTCTCAGGTGCCTGCAGGCCGCGTCACAAGCGGGTTTGACACCCCTTCTGGCGGTGCCTAGAATGGCTGCCTTCCAATCCTCGGGCCTCCTGGCGGCTTGTTCATGCCTTTTATAACCAACCATATCGGTATCGCTTCCAATGTTTAAGAAAGCACCCACCCAGAAAGGTGACGCCACAGAGCTGGAGGACGCCTTAAAGGCCTGCAAAAGCGGCTTCATTTCTGCGGGCGTCTTCAGTCTGTTCATCAACTTGTTGATGCTGGTTCCTGCGATCTACATGCTCCAGGTCTACGACCGGGCGTTGGGTAGTCGCAGCGTTGAAACCCTGATCATGCTGACCGTGATCCTGGTGGGCTTGTTTATCACGCTGGCGCTTTTGCAGATGGTGCGTTCTGCCATCCTGGTTCGGGTTGGTAACAACATTGACCAAAGCATGAACCAGAAAATTTTCTCCGCCATGTTTCGACAGGCCATTGATAGGCCGGAGCGGCAAAGCGCCCAGCCTCTCAATGACCTGACGTCACTTCGCCAGTTCCTGACCGGACAGGGGCCGATTGCTTTCTTTGATGGGCCCTGGTTGCCAGTGTACATCGCGGTGATGTTCATGTTTCACGTCTGGTATGGCGTGTTTGCCATCATAGCAGCCATCATCCTAGTGGCTCTGGCGTATGCCAATGAGAAGTTCACTGGCAAATTGCTGACGGAAGCCGGCCAGGCGAACATCCAGTCAACCGAGTATGCCGGTTCCTGCTTGCGTAATGCCGAGGTTGTTCATGCGATGGGGATGGAAAACAACCTCCGCAGCAAATGGCTTCAGCGTCACCTCAGTTTCCTGAACAACCAGGCCAATGCCAGTGACCGGGCCGGTATCCTGAGCAACAGCTCGAAGACCCTGCGGATGCTGTTTCAGTCCCTGATGCTGGGGCTCGGCGGCTATCTGGCGATTCAGCAAGAAATTAGCCCGGGTATGGTTATCGCTGGCTCCATTCTGATGGGGCGGGCACTCGCGCCACTGGATCTGATGATCGCGTCGTGGAAAGGGTTCAGCAGCGCACGTTCCGCTTATACCCGGTTGAATTCCTTGTTCGACTTATATCACACCCAAAAGCCTGGCATGCCGCTGCCTGCGCCAGAGGGTCATCTGAGCGTTGAGTCCATGGTTGTAGTACCTCCGGGTGGACAGAGTGCAGCGTTGTCTGGCGTCGGTTTCGCTTTGGAGAAAGGTGACATGCTGGCGGTTGTGGGTCCCAGTGCGGCTGGCAAGTCCACCCTGGCAAGATCGGTGCTGGGCATCTGGGCTTTGGCCAACGGTACGGTACGGCTCGACGGTGCCGACATCCATCAATGGGATAAATCCCAGCTGGGGCCGCACATCGGTTATCTCCCTCAGGATATCGAGTTGTTCTCGGGAACCATCAGCGAAAACATCAGCCGTTTCGGGCAGCCAGATCCTGGGAAGGTTGTGGAAGCGGCCAAGCTTGCGGGTGTTCACGAACTGATCCTCCAGCTACCGAACGGCTATGACACTCAGATATCCGTGGTTGGCGGTGTTCTTTCTGGTGGCCAGCGTCAGCGTATCGGTCTTGCCCGCGCTGTTTACGGTAATCCCAGTTTGATTGTACTGGATGAGCCTAATTCCAACCTGGATGATCAGGGTGAACAGGCGTTGTTGACGGCGTTGCAGGAGCTTAAGCGCCGTAAAGTGACCGTCATTCTTATCTCCCACCGTAAGCCAATTCTCCGGCTTGTAGACAAGATGCTGGTTCTTTCCGGCGGTCGCGCAGTTGCCTTTGGTGGGCGCGACGATGTCATGCGCGGGCTTCAGGATGGT
Source organism: Marinobacter sp. CA1 (assembly GCF_020546665.1). Classification (NCBI taxonomy): domain Bacteria; kingdom Pseudomonadati; phylum Pseudomonadota; class Gammaproteobacteria; order Pseudomonadales; family Marinobacteraceae; genus Marinobacter; species Marinobacter sp. CA1. The sequence continues at coordinate 3,099,687 of NZ_CP071785.1, read as the reverse complement.
TCAATCGCCATTGGCAATAAGCCTGCCGGTCGTGCGGCACTTCAGGGCGGGGGAGCGTAATTGTGTCAGATCAGAAAAAGACAGGAAAAGGTGTAGAGGGCGTGGGTGAAAGCGAGAAGCAAGTGCGCTCTGGCTCTGCAGACAAAGGTCAGTTGCAGCCGGGCGAAGTTGCCGCGTCGGAAGAACAGGAATGGGAAGAGGTTGATGAGTCAACTGACCTGCCTGGGGAGTTCAGTCGTGAGAACGATGGCCTCGATCAAGATGCATTGAAGGCCATTCCGACTGGCTGGTCGGCTCGGGTGCGCACAGGGATTATTATTCTCCTGGTGACCTTTGTCGGTTTTGGGGGCTGGGCCGCTTTTGCACCGTTGGATGGCGCTGCGATTGCGACGGGCCAGGTAATGGTGGAATCACAGAATCGGGTGGTTCAACACCTTGAAGGCGGCATCGTAGCGGATATTCGCGTGCAGGATGGCGATCAGGTTCAGCTTGGTGAGCCGTTGATTGTGTTGTCGGACACTCGTCCGAAAGCGGATCTGGCGATCGTCGATTCTCAATTGGATGAAGTGCTGGGTAAAGAGGCTCGTCTCCTGGCTGAGCGTGTTGGGGCGGAGTCCATCAACTTTCCTGAGCGCCTTGTGAGCAGGCAGGATCAGCCGACAATCAACAGCATCATTTCAGGGCAGAAAGAGCTGTTCAGGTCAAGACGTGAAGGCTTGGAAGGTCGGCTTGCCATCTACGATCAGCGGGTCGATGCGCTGAACGAGCAAATGCGAGGCCTGGAGTCGCTGCGGGATAACCTCAGAAACCGGATTGCAAGCTACGAGGACGAGTTGGCGAATTGGCAGGCGCTTTACGATGAGGAACTGGCCGATAGAACGCAAATCAATGAGATGCAAAGGCAGTTGTTCCGCCTCCAGGGCGAGAAAGATTCTACTGCTGCCCAGATCAGTGAACTGAAAGTCAAGGTTGGTGAAACTCGCTCAGAGATGCTGGTTGCCAAGCAGCAGTACGCGGAAGAGGTTGCCAAGGAACTTCGGGTGGCACAGCAGAGCAAGTCTGACCTGCTGGCACGCAAGGTTGCGTTGGAGGATACGTTAAAACGCACAACAATTTCTTCGCCGGCAACCGGTACGGTGGTTGGTTTGACTGTTCATACCATAGGTGGTGTTGTGCGCCCAGGCGATCCACTGCTTGAGGTGGTGCCTACAGATCAGGAATACGCTATCAAGGCGCGGGTGCAGCCGCAGGATATCGACCGTGTTGCGGTGGGGCAGTTGGCTGCGTTGCAGCTGTCAGCATTCAATCAGCAGATGGCCCAGGTTATTGAAGGCGAGGTGACGCGAATCTCGGCGGATGCAATTACTGATCAGCAGAGTGGAGAGAGCTTTTACGAGGCTCGAGTTCGAGTGACTGAAAAGGGCATGGAGCGAATGAAAGAGCAGAGCATGTACCTTGTGCCAGGCATGCCGGCCAGTGTCCTGATCAAAACTGGCGAGCGGACTATGCTTCAGTACCTGATGGAGCCGATGACCAGAATGTTCCTGCGGGCGTTCCGAGAGGAGTGAAGTGATGTTCAAGAATGCCGTACAGAGAAGTCTATTGTGCCTGGGATTGGCTGCCGCCCCGGGCATGGGGGTGGCGCAAGGGGTGATCACCTTGCCTCAGGCCTATGAGAGTGCCTTGCTCAATAACTACCAACTCCGCAGTGAGCAGGCATCCCTGAGCGCGGAAGGCGAAGCCACAAGAGAGGCCTGGTCGGGTGTGCTGCCTCAGGTTACTGCAACAGCCAGTTACGGTGAGTCCCGATTCACTCGGGATTTCAACGTTAATACGTCCGTAACAGATACCGACGAGCATACCCGTTATGAGGTGAGTCTCAGTCAGGTTATCTACTCTCACAAGAGCTTCAATAACATCAGTCGTGCCAGTGCCGGGGAAGATCGAACTCGGGCGCAGTTCAATCTGAGTGTTGTGAACACCGGTTTCGATGCCGTTAAGGCGTACCTTGCTGCGGCATCCATCAAGCGAGAAACCACGGTGCTCGAGCAGGAGTTGGAGAGCCACCGTCGTCGACTGCTGCAGATGCAGAAGAAACAGGAACGAGGGTTTGCTACCCGGGCGGATGTCCTGGATGCGCAGACCTCGGTGGACCAGACCGTTGCTGAGCTGGCAGGGCTTCGCACGGAGTTACTGGCGGCTCGCCAGCAGTTTGTGGCGGTGACGGGGCTGGATCTCTCAGAATCAAGCCTGGCGCCAGTTGATGAAAGCAAGTGGCAGCAAGTGCCTGATTTGCTGAAAACCGACTGGTTGGAGGTTGCACTGAAGAATTCGGGCGATCTTAAGGTGGCCCGGGCGGACGTTCAGTTCAATGAAGAGACCCAGGATTATGAGCGGGCCGGCCATTTTCCGGAGCTCTATTTGAACGCGCGCTACACCGAAAACGACACCTTCGCGACCAATCTGCGTGAAGAAACTCGGGTTGAGTTGCAGTTCCGTCTCCCGATCTATAAGGGCGGCGCGACGTCTGCGCGGTCCCGGCAGGCGGCCTATCGTAAAGAGGCCTCCATACTGGCTCTGCAGCATCAAGAGCAGTTGGTCAGAGTGGAGATTACCCGCCTCGTAGAAGGGCTTCAGGGCAGTCACGAGCAGATCAATGCGTTGAAAACGGCAAGAACGTCGGCAGGCCAGTCTCTGGAAGCGGCCGAGCGCGGATTTGAGGGTGGCGTACGCAGCCTTACCGACCTGCTTGAAGCGCGAAACCGCCTGTCCCGTACAGAAAGGGATCTGGTTCGGGAAGTCTACAGGAACCTGCGCATGCAGTTCGAACTGAAGCAAATTGCCGGGGTTCTGAGCGAGGAAGATCTTCAGGGGCTGACGCTTTAGATTGGCCGGTTATCGTAATCTCAAGCCATGTTAAAAAAGGTCTTAACATGGGTTCGCAGCCATCCCTGGCTGTTTCCTGCCTTGATGGGGGTCGTGAATCGGCTTCCATGGCTGAGGGCGAGACTCCGCGATTGGGTGGAGTCCGCCACAGCACCTTTTCCTTCGGGCAGTAATCTGGATGGGGTGGAGCAGCTGCTCTCGGCCCAGAGGACCCCGGATCTGCCCCTCGCCCAGTGTGTTTTCATTCAGTGCTGCTCTTCGCAAGAGCGGGACTCAGCACCATTTCGGCGTCTCCGTAATGAATTGGAGACAAGAGGCGTTAGCGTTGAGTGGATATCACCACAGGCCTTTCTTGCCAGTCCTTTGACGGCGTCCGCGGTGGTTTGCCTGGGTGATTCGTCCCAGTATTCATCCTGGCTTGTTCGCGTACTTATTTCTCGTCGTATTCCTGTTTTGGCGCTATCGGCTGAGCGCGACTGGGCAGGTGAGTGGTCGCAGTTTGATCGGCAGGCTGGCTTTCAGGATGTCTCTGTGCCGACATTGGATGATGTCCGCTTCATGGCATCTGGCGCCAGTGGTTTGTTGGTTGATGACCCGTTGCAGGCCGACAGAGCCGTTCGCTTCCTGATAGGGCACTTGGCGTCAGTTTTCGCCGAAGATGCCGACGCCGTTCTGGAGAGCCTGTTAAATCCCCGGTGCAGGAGTTGTCCTGTGCTGCGAACACTGTTTGTGGATGTCTCGGACATTGTCCGAATGGACCTAAAAACCGGTATACAGAGGGTCGTGCGACGAATCACCGAGGAGTTCCTGAAGGCGCCGCCTCCCGGTTGGCGTGTGGAGCCCGTGTACGAGCGGGAAGGGCGGTACTTCCTCGCCCGCCGATTTACCCATGACCTGCTGGGACTGGCGTTGCCGGAGCCGAATTGGCGTCCTGATGCAGAAGCGAAGCCCGTGTCTGGTGATCGATTCCTTGGGCTCGATTGGGCCCAGCCGATGGTGCATCGGGCGAGGGAGACACTCGAGCACTGGGAGACGATTGGAGTTGAGCGGTTTTTTGTGGTTTATGACCTCTTGCCCCTCCAGATCCCTCAGTATTTTCCGAGAGACTTTCAGGATGAGATGGAAGTTTGGCTGAACGACATCGCCACCCTAGGAGAAGGGCTGCTTTGTATTTCCCGGACAGTTGCTCAAGAGGTGAGTGAATGGTTGGTTGCAAACAATTTGCTGAGAGGGGGCAGGCCCTGGGTTCGGCACTTCCCCTTGGGGGCTGATCCGGAAGGCGTTTCAGAAGCTCTGGTGCCCTTGCCGCAGTTGACAGTCAACGACTCATCGCCGTTGACCCTATTGATGGTCGGTACGCTGGATGGTCGTAAAGGTTATCAGCAGGTACTCCAGGGGTTCGAGCAACTGTGGCGGGCCGGTGACGATGTCCGGCTGGTGATCGTCGGTCGGGCCGGTGCGCAAATGGGCGGGCTGGCTAAAACGCTGCGGGAACACAAGGCGGCCTGCGGGCCTGCTGCCAGACTTTACTGGCTTGAGCACGTCAGCGACGCCCAGTTGGCGTGGCTGTATCAGGTTTGCGATGCGCTACTGTGCGCCAGCGAGGGCGAAGGCTACGGTTTGCCGCTGATTGAAGCCGCCCGGCAGGGTTTACCGATCATCTCCCGTGACCTGCCTGTCTTGCGGGAAGTGGCCGGGGGCGGCGCGATCTACTTCTCAGGCATGAAGCCGGAATCCATCAAAGAGGTGGTTTTGCGTTGGCGGTCTTTGAGAGAGACTGGCCGGGTGCCTGCACCAGCACCACCGGGGCTGGTGAGTTGGGAAGAAAGCGCGAAAACGCTCTGGGAAGCGCTGTCCCGGGATTGACCTGGCGCAACTTTGAATCAGTTTGGGCGACGGGGTTTGGGGCGGATGTGTCGCGTGGCGTCATTAATCTTTAGTAAAAGGATGGTAAGGGGAGATTTGGTTGGCAATGCTGCTAACGGCTCACCAAATTTGCTATGCTCTCGCGCTTGATTCTTGTCTGTATCTTTTCTAACCGGATTCCTCACATCTATGACTACCAAAAGCGCGCTCATTACCGGTATTACCGGCCAGGATGGGGCCTATCTAGCCCAGTTGTTGCTCGAGAAAGGCTATCGTGTGGTTGGCCTTGCCCCCCGCCGCAGCTCGACGGATACCAACCTTGCCCGCCTGGAGTGGCTGGGTGTCGCCGACAAAGTGGAATTGATGGATGGCGATCTGACCGACCTGGCCAGCCTGATTCGTTGTGTGCAGTTCGCAGACCCGGATGAGGTCTATAACCTCGGCGCCCAATCCTTCGTCAAAACCTCCTGGGACCAGCCAATACTGACTGGCCAGGCAACCGGTCTGGGTGCGGTTAATATGCTGGAGGCTTTGCGAATCGCCAAGCCCAATGCGCGCTTTTACCAGGCCTCGACGTCTGAGATGTACGGGTTGATCCAGGAGCCGATGCAGAGCGAGACTACCCCGTTCTACCCCCGTTCTCCTTACGCCGCCGCCAAGCTCTACGCCCACTGGATGACGGTGAACTATCGTGAAAGTTTTGACATGTTTGCCTGCAGCGGCATCCTGTTCAACCACGAGTCTCCACTGCGCGGGCTGGAATTTGTGACCCGAAAGGTCACTGACGGCGTGGCTCGCATTAAACTAGGGCTGGCCGATGAGCTACGACTTGGCAACATCGATGCCAAGCGGGATTGGGGGCATGCCCGGGACTACGTGAAGGCCATGTGGCTGATGCTGCAGCAAGACGAAGCCGACGACTTTGTGATCGCCACCGGCCGTACCACCACCGTGCGGGACATGTGTCGGATTGCGTTCGATGCTGCCGGGCTGGAGATGGACAAGCACCTGGTGATCGACCCCGCGTTCTTCCGCCCTGCAGAGGTGGATGTGCTGCTGGGGAATGCCGGCAAGGCCCGGGAAAAGCTGGCCTGGGAGCCGGAGACATCGCTGGAGTCGATGATTCAGGAGATGTACAAGGCCGATTTTGAAAGGCTGTCTGCGCAAGCAAAATGGCGCCCGAAAGAGTTACATAACCTTACAAATTAAATTGCGGTATGAGCTAGTAGGGGTATGTTGTAGATTTTTCAGCCTGTATGTATTATACAGGAGCTTCCCTGATTGCCCGCCATTCACTGGTGGTGGTTGGGCGATATGGGTTGGAATCGGCCTGAGAAATGAATGCCATCGTAGTCTGTATGGCAGGTTTTTTCGTTTTCAGGTAGGTGACAACTGCGGTGGTTGGTTAGGTTGCCGGCCTTTACAGGTGTCATGGAAGTGTCACCTGCGGTCACTAGCATGACCCGATCACCGGATTGCTGTAAGGCTTCAGGCTTTACAGGGAGAAAGGCTACGGATTAGAATCCGGGCTTGCGCAGTGGGATCTGCGCAATTGTTGTGAAGTGGCTAGAATGGCACGGCCCCAGCGTGTCGCTGGTTCGTGTTATTTTACCTGCTATAAATTGATCAATTTATTAGCAATACAAAGATGGAGAAAGCACATGGCTTTTAACAGTGCAGAGCTTGGTGTTATCCGCACCTACATTGCAATCACAGGCGACGCGCCGACTCAGTCCGAGTTTGCCGCAGCCTTCGAAGAAAATTCAGGTTTGCCTTCTCTGGCTACTGAGCTGCTGGAAGGTCGTCCTCAGCAGAGCAACCAAGCGTTTGTTGAAGGTCTTTATCAGAACCTGCTGGGCCGTGAAGCGGACCAGGAAGGACTGGAATACTGGGCCTCTCTGCTGAGTGCCAGCGCTGGTCAGCTTCAGCTGAGTAAAGCCCGTCTGGCTGTTGAGTTTCAGAATGCGTCGGCGCTGAACGCTGAGAACGAGCCAGGTCTGGTTGACGGTACTCCTGGGCTTACCTCTGTTGATGGTGTATTTGACGGTCCTATCGTTGAGCCGCCGCCTGTCCTCGACTTCAGGTTCGATTTTGACACCACCAAGGGTGCGTCAGACGTTACGGGCTGGACTCACACCAAGTCCGACGAGACTGGTGAAGTCAGCGATGAGACCGGTGCCGACACATACATGTCCAACACCCACAAAATCTACAACGTGGGTATGAACGCAATTGATCAGGGCACTGCTTCCATCTCCCGTGATTACACCTTCCGCACTGAGAACCAGTTGGGAGACCACGGCCATTACGAAGCCTACTTCCTGTCTCCGATCCTGGACAACGTGACAACCAACCTGGGCACCACGCTGACCATCGAAGTTATCGACCGTATGGCTGAGGCCAACAACAAAGACGCGGCTCTGAGCCTGGTTGCTATCCAGTCTTTCAGCTTCCGTCTGAACGGTGAGGAAGTGGTTGTTGGTTCCGATGACATTCTGAACGCAACTACCTACGAAGAGCTGGAAGCTGCTATCGAAGCTCGTATCACTGAGCTGGCAGAAGACAACGAAGCCCTGAAAAACGTATCGGTTGATCTGGGTGCTGACTTCACCCGTCAACAGGTTGATGCCGACACTCTGGAAACCACAGGCGCAAACGTACTGGGTACCCAGATCGTCATCACCGCAACTGGTGCCAACCAGATCGAGCGTGGCGGCTTCTCCTTCGGTGAGCGCACAGGCTCTGACCGTAACGTTGACCCCTCTGGTCGTCAGGACACCAATGTACTGGGTTCCGAAACTGACCTGGTTACCACCAACCTGGAATTCAAGAACGTTGGTTACGGTTCTCAGGGCGGTAGCGTAAACGTCTCTGGTCAGTCTCTGTCTGACCGTGGTGTTGAGCAGTTTGACATCAAAGCAGAAGACCACGCACTGGGTCTGGGTGTATGGCTGACTGAGCTGTCCTCCCAGCCGCTCAAGAACCGCGCTCTGAACACTCTGGAAGTGATCAACCTGACCGGTGCTGCTGACTACTTCCACGTGGGTATCGAGCAGACGTCTGCCGAGAATGTTGATGGCGGCTCCGTGCGTGCCGGTAAAGAGTTCGCTGGTATCACTGACGTACGCGTTTTCAACGCTTCTCAGTTCGCCCAGAACGTTCGCATCAACGCTGAAGTAACTGACAACGTTGTAGCTCGCGATCTGAACCTGGGTGACGGCCAGGACAACCCGGCTGGCGATAACCAGACCTTCTCTTACAACCTGGGTAACGGTGACAACCAGCTGTTCCTGTCTTTCAGCGAGCAGGTTATTGCCCACGAAGACGTTGCGCTGAGCATCACCTCCGGCTCCGGCAATGATAAGATTGTTCTGGTTCTGGATAATGACGATGTGGCACCTGGCAACTGGTACTCCAACCAGAAGGATCAGAAGAACATCGTGATCAACACTGGTTCCGGTAATGACGTTGTTGAAACTCAGGGTGCTGGCGACGCTACCATTCTGACCGGTGCCGGCAACGACGTTGTGTACACTGACAACGTTGGTGTTCAGAACTTTACCCTCGACGTAACAACTGCTGCTGGCCTTGAAACCGCTGAGTTCCTGGGTCTGGACATTCCGCGCGATGCGACGGGTGCCCCGGTTGGTACTGTTGATGGTTCCAGCAAAGCTATCTGGGCATTCAACTCAGAAACCCAAGAGCTGGGTCAACTGCTGGGTGGTACTGGTAGCCCGCTGCCGGGTACCACCGGCGAGTCTGGTCCTTACTTCCTGTACGACACCACGCTGACGGTTACTCTGTCTGGTGCTGCTCTGGCTGCTGCCATGAACATCACCACAGGTGAGGCTCTGGCTCTGGAAAATGGTTTCGAGGCCACTGTTGACGTGCCGACTGGCGCGAACTACGCAGCCACCGAACGTCATATCAACCAAGCGATCAAAACTGCGATCAACGGCGACGCCGTTCTGAGCCAGCTGCTGGAAGCCATTGATGGTCCGAACGATACTCTGATTGTTCGTTCCAAAATCGACGGTGCGTTTGCCGACAGCGATCTGCGTATTGACCTGAATAACCCGGACTCTACACCGACCGGCACCGAGGTAAGCGCGATCAACACTGCGTGGCAGGCCTTCAGCGGCGATAGCTCTGCAGCCTTTGCCGACGGAGCTGCTGTTCTAGCTGAGGTTGATAGCCAGATTGACGCAATCCTTGCAGTAAACGGTGGTGTTGCGCCTGGTTATGAAGGCCTGAGCAAAGGTGGCACTGGCGCTGGCAACAACAACTCTGATCTGGCTGACGTAGGCGGCAACGCTTTGGCCGGTGCGGACAGTGGTGTTGAGAGTAACAACGTCATCGACTTGGGCGTTGGTAACGACGTCGTTGTCATGGGCACCGGTGTTGATAGCAACGACACGCTGGTTGTAACCGGCTCTTCGATTGGCCACAACACTGTTGTGAACTTCGTTGATGGCGCTGAAACCGGTCGCGACTTCGTGAGCTTCAACAGCTACCTGACTGGCCAGATCGATGTGAGCGCTAACGGTACCGCTGGCGGTGCTTCGACTGCTGACCTCGGTGATGCAGTGGCACAGGCAAATGCTATCGACGCGGATCAGGTGGTTATCCTGACTTTCGCTGAAGACGCTACACAGAACGAGACCTGGGATGCACTGAGCGGTGCTGACCTGATCAACGCTCTGAACGGCAATGCGAATGCTTGGGCTGCTCTCGGCGGGTTCGCTGCTGTTGATGCTAACAACACCCGCACCGAGGTTGATGCCTACGCTAACGCACAGACTGCAGGCGCGACCTTCATTGGCAACAGCATGAAGAACATCGTACTGGTTGATAGCGATCACAACCGCGGTGAGTACCGTGTGTACGAAGTTACTACTGACGTTGTTACTGCTGGTGCTGCGACTGAAGATCAGTTCGGCTCAGCCACTCTGCTGGGTGTCATCGACTTCGGTCATGAGCTTGATGCAGCTACCTTCACTAACAACCTGGTGGCCTAAGCTACTGAGGTAATGTGAGGAGATCTTTCCTCCATTGAGTTAGTGTTCCGAAAGGCCTCAGCGTAAGCTGGGGCCTTTTTTGTTGGTGCGCCAGGTATGGCGCGTAGCGCCTTGACGGGCGCTGTTCCAGTTGGCTGGACGACTTTGGGGGGAAGCCCCCTATAAGCCCAAAAAGAAACCACTAACCGGTCGGCAAGGATGTCTATCGCGAGGTGGAATCTGAAGGAAAACACAGGAGGCGCTGGATGGCTGGATACAATAGCTCGGCTTCAACGCTAATCGTTAACTGCCTCTATACGGAACCGCATGCCTGGTGGTGCGAGAGGGCGAGGGAGGAAACTACTCATCCTACTTGATTCGTAGAATCCAATGGGAATTGCGCCGAACTGCGGCTAAAGAGGGCATCTAACTGAGCGATTGACGGCTAGGAAGTTCTCATTGACTGATCCGTTGAATCTGTTATTCGTAACGGTGTAAGATCAGGATGTTTAATACGTAACAGATTGTTTCATTAATCAATGGAGTTAACCCCGACAAAAACACTGGGCACCCAGGGAGGGACCCCAATGCTATCTAGCCGTCTTGATCCACAGTTCAGTCACCCCGAGCTTTCACTCATTCGAACCTTCATTGCGCTCACCGGTAAACCGCCAACCCAAACCCAGCTAGAATTCTCTTTTGGGTTCTATGATCTATGGAGTCGTGCCCAGGATCTGGCCAAATGCAGTGCCGGTATGGGGCGCGACGAGTTTGTCACCCAGTTGTACCAGAATCTTCTAAATCGGGCTCCGGACGCTGAGGGCCTGGCCTACTGGTCTTCGTTGCTGGCATCGGGTTCTGATTCATTGGATCAGGCGACGTTGGCTGTTCACTTTCAGCATTCCGCTGCGATGAACGCGAATCAGGAACCGGGGTTGGTGGTAGATACCGATTGGTTGTACCCCACTCGGCTTGATTACGGGGACATAGCGGTTGACCCAGGGCCGGGGTTGGGAGATGTCAAGGTATTTCAAGCGGGCCAACAGGTGGTTGACCTCGCAGACTATAGAAACCTGGATGATCGGGTTGGGCTGAGCTTCAGTGGTTGTGATCACGAAAACCAAGTCACAATTCTCAACTTTGTACAGGACTCTGACGGTGAGGCCGGAAGCGACCGGTCTGATTTGAACTACCTGAACTTTCTGGACTACCTTACCTCCGAGACTCTGCTGCCGGGTGGTGAAGGTCGGGTCGAGTTCATGCAGGTGGAGTTCGAAAGTTCAGCCAGCAGTTTAAAGGGTAATACCGTTTCAATCGTGACATTTCAGGGGGCGGGTGAAAGCGACAGCCAAACCTGGGACAACCTGGCCGCTGATGATCTTGTCGCGCTGTTGAACGGAGTGGCTGGTTACGGTGATGCTGCCAATTTGGTGGTGTTTGATGCTTATGATGCGGATAACGATGCCTTGGGTGACGGGTTCGCCAGCAACCACATTTTTATGGTCGAGAACGATTCGAATGCTGGCGAGTACAAGCTTTTCCACGTCACCTCAACCGGAATGGCAGAGAATGAGACCGGTGATTTCGACGCGCGGGCCCATAAAATAGGTGTCGTGGATTTCGGTAGCGCGCTATCAACCAATGAATTTGATATGGAAGACTCGTTGATGGGCTCCAGCAGTTGGTAGTAGATGCGCTCGCTGTTTGATTGAATTGTTCAAAGAGAAGTCGGATCTGAGCGTTCAGAGTAACTGGACGCTCTTTTCGAACAAAAGACCTACCGTCATCAATGGACGAATGAACGATAGCCGGGATTAGCGGCTTAAAGGAGGGAACCAAAGATGTTTAACCCTGGTGAACACGCGGTTATCCGCACTTATATTGCCATCACAGGCGAAGCCCCCACTCAAGCGCAGTTTGAGGCTGCGTTTAGTCATACCGGGCTCAGGGCGTTATCCTCAGAGTTGATCAGTGCCAGGCCCGCGCAGAGCAACAGTGCCTTTTTGACCGATCTTTACGAACAGTTGCTGAATAGAGCGCCTGACGCGGAAGGGTTTGAGTATTGGACAGCGTTGATGAATGGGGGCGAGCTTAGTCAATCAAAATTGGCGACTGAGTTTCAGAATTCAGCCGCACTCAATGCAGCCAATGAGCCAGGGCTGGTGGACGGAACGCCAGGGTTGAACCCCGTTGACGGGGCGTTTGTTGGCTATATTGATTCGGCCATGGCAGACCTCAGAAGTGGTCAAGATACCGAAAGCGGTCTCAGATCGCTTCACGACGATTCTGTTGAAATCGAAACCATGCTCAGCGATGGCGATGTGGTCGAGTTCAGTGGTGATGAGCGCGCGGTAATTCGGTCGTACGTTGCCCTGACTGGCGAACCGCCCACCCAGGCCGAGCTTGAAGCCGTGTTTGATGATTGCTCTGGTCTGCAGAGCCTTTGCTATGATCTAGCGGCTGGAAGTTCCGAGCTCAGTAATGCCGAGTTCGTCAAGATGCTTTACCAAAACTTATTGAGTCGTGAGCCGGATCCTGATGGCCTGGATTTCTGGAGTCATTATCTGGAGCTAGACGGTGTACAGGGGCTTAGCAGGGGAGCCGTGGCGATGCATTTCCAGAACACCGCTGTACTGTACGCGGCTTCTGAGGATGGATTGGTTGACGGTACCTTTGATCTTGAACCGACCGGCGAGATCTTTGGGCCAGTGTATGATCCACTGCCAGAGCATCCTGCTGAAGATACCCTGTATCTGGGTGAGTTTGTCGATCAGGCGTTGGATCTGGACTTCGGCCGGGGAGAGCAGATCAGGCTTGTCTATGAAGGTTACGGCAATGGTGAGGTCGCCATCAGAAATTTCGTACAGGACACCGATGGTCAGGCTGGCAACAGCGTGCCAGGGATCGATCACCTGGATTTTAGCGATTACCTGGTTACCCGGGGTGAGCTGGACTCTGTTTGTCAGCCCATGTCTCGTACTCCCGTGGAGTTTGTTGGCAAGACCGAAGAGTTGATCGGCAATACAGTGTCTGTCATTACTTTCCAGGGCGCCGGGGAGAATGCCGGGCAAGACTGGGAGGGGCTGGATGCAATGGATCTGGTTGCTTTGCTCAATGGGACGGCTGCATACGGTGATACCGCCAACATTGCCGAGTTTGGTGGTTACGATGCCGGGAATAGCGATTCGACAATGGCGGGCTATCTGGGTGGCATTTACGGCGACACCAACAACCACCTATTCCTCGTGGAAAGTGACGATAATGCAGGCACCTACAAAATTTTCCATGTGACGTCGACTCGCGCCGACGAAGGGGAGGCCGGGGCCTTCGATGCCGATGCCCAGTTGATCGGTGTCCTGGATTTTGGCGCACCGCTGTCGACCAATGAGTTGGATATGGAAGCTTCGCTGGTTGGCTCCACAGAATGGTTAGCGGAAGCCAGTGCCGGGCTGGGGTGAGCGCAGATCATTGTTCGACAACACTCCATCTACCGCTTAGGCTTTGGGATGACCTGAGTCGTAACTTGGGGACACATTTTCCTGTAGTGTGTACAATGTTGCCGATAAGGCCCTGAATTGGTGACACAAGCCCCTGTCGCCTGTGTACCAGGGTCATTGAACGCCAAAACCATGAATGTTTACAGAGATATCACAATTATCGCTGTTGTCCCGGTTGTATTGAGACCGTACATTGATTAATTTTGGTGTCATCACCAACCTGTTCGCCGGGGGTGGCTTAGTCCCGGTTTATTGAATGTCTAGGAGAGATTATGAGAGCGCAGCTGATTGAACTGGTAGCCGCAACCCTTGGCCGGGCCCCGTCCCCGGAAGAGCTGACAAATTGGCTGGCAGACTTGGAGGGCGGCACTGAGCTGTCCGCTATCGCTGAAGAAATCATGTTTGATTTGGGTGGTGTTGGACGCATCGCTGGCGTGAATAACACGGCTATTCTGGTTAATGCCTACCAGAACCTGTTCGGCCGCTTGCCGGACAACACTGGCCTGAATTACTGGCTGAATGAAATGAACGCCGGTCGTGTTGATCTGGGCAACCTGATCCCGAGCCTGCTGGCCGGTGCCCGTGCTGAAACCGGCAACTCCAATGACGCTCTGGTGATCAATGGTCGTCTTCTGGCTGCCACTCAGTACCTGGATGGCCTGGACGGTGATGACAACTACAGTGCATCCGCCGCCGCCGCTGCCGTTAGTGCGGTTACTCGTGGTTCTGTAGCGGATTCCGCTGAAGAACCATCCGATCTGTACGATCCGAATGATCAAGGGGATGGCGGCGACGACAACGGGGATGACAATTCCTTTACGTTGCAGCAGGCACTGGCCGCGACGGATCTGCCTGATACTTACACAATCTCTGACATCGCGACTGTTCACGCTGCAGCGACTATTGCGGACGTAACCGATGCCAACACGATGACTGTTATCGCGGGCGCCGAGAATTCCGCTGACTATGTCTACAGCCTGAGCGACACTGTGGCCAATTTGGTTGACGCTGGAGCCGCCAATACCGTTGATGGTGCTGTAAACGTGACGGCTACTGATGCTGCCACTGTCGCTCAAGGCGACATCCTTGTTGCTGCAGCTAACACCGGTACCACGACATACAATCTGAACGACACGGCCGCCGCACTGGCAGCCGCGGGAGGCACTCTGAATAGTGCTACCAATGTTACTGCTAGCGATGCTGCAAATTTGGCTCAAGCTGAAACGATTGCGGACGCGACCAACACCGGCACGACGACTTACAGTGTCGAAGGCACTTCCGCTAACCTTATTACTGCGGCGCAAGATGCTAGCGCTGCAAATAAAAATGGCCTTAACGACGCTGCAACAATCACGGCGACAGACTTGAATGAGGTCGTTACCTTTGACCAGTTGGGCGCTGATGCCGCTGCTACCCGAATCGCTTTCTTTGACGGCGAAACAACCCTGAGTGCTGCAGACTACAACACTCTGACAGGGTCGATTGATACGAGCGGTGGTGACAACATCATTGTCGATACAATGAACGGTGCTGCGGTCACAGGTAATGGTGCGAATGACACCTTCGCGCTGCTGAGTTCCGATACCGGTGTAACGGTGAACAGCTTTGTGTCTGCACAAGATACCGTGGCACTCGGAGGTGTTGCAGGTGCCGTTGCCGCAATCGCTTTGAGTGTCGCTGGCCAGGATGGCAGCGAAACACTGGTGCTTGATACCGCTGCGGCCTTGGGGGCATCGGCGATGAATATTGGCGGAGCTTCCAATGCAAACTGGGCTGTGGCCTCTGACACCGGAACCGTTTACTACGATGCCGACGGCGACTGGACGGGCGGCGTCGTGACGGTTGGTACCGTCAATGCAGACACCCTGGTTGCCGCTGACTTTACGATCGCCTGATCTGAGTTGGTTTGGTTCCAGCCTATTCTGTATAGGTAACGAGAAACCCCTGGTCTAGGCCAGGGGTTTTTTGCATAAGACGGAGGTTAAATGTCTGAGTGGGTGGCAGTATCTCGGAGTCTTCATGGCGATATGGCGCATGTTCCGCGAAAAGGGTTCTACCATACGGAGCGGAGTGCTGTTTCGGTGGCACTGTTGTCTGAGTTGGCGGCGATGTTGCCACACTATGTGATTGGCTTCTTGGCGCTTGAGGACGCTGTCTTTCCCGTCGCGATACTGGGTATTGAGAATAACCAGAACCTTTATTTGAACAGCGATGGCCGCTGGTTGGCCAGTTATGTGCCAGCGGAGTTTCGCTCTCACCCCTTTGCGTTGATTGACGATGGGATGGGTAGAAAGGTCTTGGCCATTGATAGGGGGCATCTGAGTACAGAGGGTGAGCCTCTGTTCGAGGAAGGTGTATTGAGTGCGAAGGTGTCGGATGTCGTCACCTTTCTTACGCACTGTGACTCTGATCGGCAGGCCACCGGAAATGCCTGTCAAGCGCTTCAGCAGGCCGGTGTGTTGACGGACTGGGTATTGGACGTTCCAGTTGGTGGGGTGTGTCGGCAGGTGAGGGGCCTGAAGCGTATCGATGAACGCGCGCTGAATGCATTGGATGAAAGCGCTTTTGCGGCGTTAAGGGGGGCGCCGATCCAGATCGCTTACGCCCAGTTATTCTCAATGTCCCAGGTTAAACAGCTTTCCCAACGGGCTTCGCTTCCCATGAATGCGGTTAACGAGAAACGGTTCTCATTGGATGACCTGTTTGGTGAAGAGGACGGAAATCTGAGTTTTGACTCATAGGCTGCAAGTTGCAGAAGTTTGACTTTGTTTGGCTGCACATACTGCTGACACACAGCATTTTTGCAAATGCGAAAGCACCGCCGTTCTTGAGTCAGCAATCTCTGTAGCTTCTAAATTTGGGCCTTAAAGTACTCTCGGAGAGATAGGATTACCTTCAGTCGGTGAAGACAATGGAGACTCTGTAAGCGACAGCCGCTTTTTGTAGAGGGTATGCTTTCCGCGCGATTTTCACTCTGTGACCTTTTTCCTGGCCTTGGGGTTCTGCGGTTACTGAGGAATAAAAACCTGATAACTATTCCAGAAAGGATTTTCCGATGTTTGAAGTTCGTGCGTTTTCTTTGCCCGGGCGTCCGCTGCTGCTGGGTGCTTTGGTTGGCTCGTTAGCTCTGGCTGGCTGTGGCGGTGGCGGCAGTTCGTCCAGTGACGACAGTGATTTCAAGGAGTTTCCCCCGTTACCGGACGCTACTGGAGAGGTGATCAGTGAGCGCTACCAGGTCTTGGGAGAAGACGGTGCCATTGTGTTGGATACCAAAACCAACCTGGCGTGGAAGCGTTGCCATTACGGTCAGACCTGGAGTGCAGACCTGGGACGCTGTGAGGGCAGTGCCAAGCCGGTGACCTGGGATGCTTCCATGGGGCTGGTGGACGACGACGGGTTTCGTCTGGCCTCGATGGATGAGCTGAAGTCCCTGGTCTACTGCAACAACCTGCACAATGGGCCGGATCAGATTGGTGAGCTGGATATCTTTGAAGGCTGCGGTGCACCTACACTTAGCCCAACCATCGATCCTCAGGCATTCCCGGACATCGGCCAGGTCACGGTATGGACCAGCGACGACAGCCCCAACTCAGAGACGCTCAAACTGGGCCTGAACTTCGTCAGTGGTGTGGCGAGTGATTTCAATAGTGAGTCTTCTCCATACCGGTTGATCGTTGTGCGTGATCCTGCGGATGGCGACGAGCCCAGCGCGGCTAACGGGGTTCGCCCACGTAAACAGAACGAATCATAGAGTGCGGTCCCGGGTTCCCGTTGACTTATGCCGTCAGGGGGAGCCTGGGCGAATATGTTATGATCTGCGCCAATTTAATGAAGGATAGAGGTAGTCATGCCCCATTACGTTGCATTGAGTAAATCGGCCCATCGCAGTGCTGGAGTGCGCCCCAGCAATACGGCTTATGCGCTTGAACAGGCAGTCGTGCCCGTAGTTGCCGAAGAAGTACCGCGGGTGTTGCCTACCATGCCTCTGGCCTTCGTAAATGCGCCCAGTGGTCAAGGTTTTGAGCTTGTGGCATTGCAGGCGTTGCAACCAGGCATGAACGTATACGTTCATACGGACGGACGTTGGATTGGAGGCTATAAGCCTGCTTGGTACCGTGCTCATCCGTTCCGTTTGATTCCTGATGAGAGTGGCTCCAGGCGGGTTGTTTGCGTTGATGAAGAGGCCGAAGCGTTCGAAAATGAGGCTGGTCCGGATACGCCAACCCTGTTTGGTCCAGATGGAGAGCCTACCGAGAAAACCCGTCACCTTGTTAACTTTCTTGAGCAACTCGAGAAAGGTAAGGAAGTAACCCATGCGGCCGTTGCCCTGCTTGCCGAACAGGGCCTGATCGTGCCCTGGGAAATTTCAGCGAGGAAGGCGAAAGGTGAAACCGGTTACGATGTGCAGGGGCTTTATCATATTGATGAGGCTGCTTTGAAAGCTCTGGAGCCTGAGCGGGTTGTTAAACTGCTTAGGAGTGGTGCACTTTCGATAGCTTTTTCACAGCTCTTGTCAGAGCATCGGCTGCAGACCGTCGCCCGTCTTCACAATCTACGTGGGGAAGCCAAGCGTCAGAGCGCTGCTGCAGACGAACTTGATGTAGAAAGCCTGTTTGCTGACGACGATGACGATGATCTGACGTTCTAATCCGGACGTCGCCTTCTCAGGCGCCCGACTCTACCGGGCGCCTGAGAATACCCACATGCGCGAGGCCACAAACACAAACAGCGGTACCAGCAGTACCGACAGACAAATCGACACAAACGCGGATGTGATCCCCAGGCTCAGAAATACCCAGAGCAATCCGTTATTGATTCCAAATCCCCCCAACGTGACCGCAAAGAATCGCCAGGGACTTCCACTCTGACGAAAGGTAAAGCGGGAGTGCCCCCAGAACGACACTTGGAAGGCCACCAGGAATGCCACCAGGTTGACCAGGAAGGGGGAGGCGCCCGGCCACTGCCACAGGGCCAACCAGGCCATGCCAAGATGCACTGCCGTGGCGGCCAGGCCAACCAGGCCAAAGCGCATCAATTGCGCGGCCAGAGGTTGCCATCTTTCACGCAGATTACTCAGTTGCATGCTGTTTTTCACTGTTGTTAACGACAGGTTGCTTGCCGGCTGGGCTGGCTGGTTGGGCGTGGCGGTTGTCATCCGTAGAAACCGGGGTTGAATGATTGGCAGGGCTGCTTTCCGCCACGATGTAAAGAGGGCGTGCCTTGGATTCAATAAAGAGCCGTCCCAGGTACTCACCCAGCACCCCAATGGACATCAGTTGCATCCCCCCCAGGAACATCACGCCGGCGGCCAGTGAGGCATAGCCTGGCACGTCGCTCCCCCAGAGCAGGGTGCTGAGCACCACGTAGAGTCCGTAAAGGAAAGCCAGCAGGGCGACACCAACACCAATGTAGGACCAGACCCGCAATGGCCAGGTGGAAAAGCTGACGATGCCATCGAGGGCGAAGTTCCAGAGTTTCCAGTAGTTGAAGGTGGTGGTGCCAGCGACTCTGGCGGGCTGCTGGTAGGGTACGGCACGGGTCGTGAAACCAACCCAGGCGTACAAGCCTTTCATAAAGCGGTTTCGTTCTGGCAGACTGCGCAGCGCTTCGACCACACGGCGGTCCAACAGCCGGAAATCGCCACCGCCTTCCGGCAGGGGAGTGTGTGCCATCATGTTGAAGAACCGGTAGAACTGGCGGGACGTCCATTGTTTCAGTGGCGTTTCTTCGTTGTCCTGATTGCGCACGCCGTAGACCATTTCAACGCCTTCGTTCTGCCACACATCCACAAAGCTCTCAATGGCGTTGAACGGGTGCTGGAGATCCACATCCATCAGGATGACAGCGTCGCCTCGGGCATGGTCCATGCCGGCGGAAAGGGCAACTTCCTTGCCGAAATTTCGCGACAGCGACACATAGTGGACAAACTCATGCTGTGCGGCAAAGTACCGCATCAGGGCCAGTGAGCTGTCTGATGAGCCGTCGTTCACGAAGGTGACCTCGCTGTGGAACGGCCAGGCGCTGCGGGCGTTCAGGAAGGCGTCAATGAACAGCGGGATGGAGGCTTCTTCATTGAATACCGGTACCACCAGACTGATGGTGACCGAGTCTGGGCTCGTTGCCGACATTATGGTTCCTCTTCTATCCATTCCAGGGAGTGGAGTCCCAGCGCAAGGTGTCGGGGGTCTGCTCCCTCGCCGGGATACGCGGGATTACGGGTTTTGCTGTAGTTCAGGCGAATATCCAGGTGGCCAGATTCACTGTTTATTTGTTCCTCTGACAACGGGATGTCCCGAACACAACAGTTCTGGGCATTGGGGGTCATTGGCCATTGAGCAAAGGGCTGGCCATTGATGTCCACTTGCAGGTGCTGTTCGTCGATTGAAGGGCCCCAGTAGAGCTGGAAGCGAATACGTAGCGTTCGAGGGCGAGCCTGGCCGGCCTTCAGTCTTAGCACCGAGGCCTGACCGTCGCTCCAGACGCCCCAGTTTTCGCGGTGAGACCAGCCATTGGCCAAGGTACCGTCGGGCACAGGCGATCCCTCACCGAAGCTGATGTAGGAGGGATCGGTGAGTGCCGGTAATCGGTCTTGATCGACTTCGCAGCCGCCTGAGGCCCTTCGGTCATTGATGTACTGCAGCCAGAATACTCTCGGATTCATGGTCGTGTGCATGGCTACGTGGTTGTTTGGGTCAATGGCAGCCATTTCCTGAGTTGTCAGGGCCGTGTTGCTACGTGGTTGGCAGGCCAGTTGGTTGGCCTGCTGCCAGGGCTGGACTCGCTGGGCCATGCTTTCGGCAATCCGCGAATTGGCCGCGTGGTTCATGGCCGCGGCAACGCCAATGAACAGAGCCATAAGGGCGATGATTCCCCGTCTGAGCCGGGGATGGCCATCGGCGGTTCTGAGCAGCAAGATCGCCAGGGCATAGGCAATGGCGCCAATGCCAAGATAGGAAACCCGGCTATCCAGATAGCCACAGGTACCTAGCTCCAGGCACCAGAGTTGTTGGCGTGCGGTTGAAGCCAAAGGAAACGCGATGTAAAGCATCAGGCAGCAGGCAATGATCATCATTGCCAAGGCTGCCCTGGCCGAGCGAAGTGGCAGCCGGCGGAGCAGCCAGGCTGAGCAGGTGGCACTGACAATGCCCACGATAGTGGCGATGGCCCAGCTGAACCGGGCCACGGAGGCCAGTTCGATATCTGGCAGTCGGAAGAAGGCGGTACCGGCAAAAACGTGATAGACCGAGGTCAGCCAGAACCGATAGGGATGGGCCAGTCCGCTCGGGGTATTGCCCTCATACTGGGATGGGTGATGGAAGCGGTAGCCCAGATAGATGGCGAATACGGTGATGACCAGGACGAGGTCCCGGACCAGGGCGCGAGTTCGCACAGGAATCCCCAAAAGGCGTTGCTGTGGTGAGGCCGGCTGGGGAAAGGCCGTGTTGGCAAGGTGCTCGGCGGCCAGCAAGGCCGTTGTTAACAGGAACACGAACTCGCTGACCAGCATGGCGAGACCGCTGACAAGGCAGAGGCCGAACTGCGCACCGAGTGAGAGGTTCGGTCTTCGCCAGAGTTGTAACCGTGCAAACAGGACAGTCACAAACGGGACCGTGTTCTGGAGCGGATAGGCGTTTGGCGGCATGTGCTCATAGGCCAGCGGGTGCAGGGCCAGGAAGGTGAGCATCAACAATGCACAGACGCGCCAACTGCCTCGCGCCACCAAGGCGCTGAAATAGCAGGCGAACAGGGCCATCACCCCAAAATGCCCCAGCACCATCAGCCAGCGGCTGACCGGATCTCCCGCCCAGAGGGCGCCCAGGACATTGAGCGGTGTCATCAGGTAGTGACCAATTCGACCGCTGAATTCGGCCATCCGTGCGGCTTCAGCCCAGACATGGTCCCATCCCTGCCAGACATACTGCAGGAACATGGCATCGTCGGCGGTGAGCCGATAGCCAATGGCAAACTGGGTGACCTGAACAATAACCAACAGCAATATGCCGCCGGTGATTGGCCAGCGAGCGTCCTTTCCTTTACCTAACACCTGATGTACCTGTTACGAGTCTGCGGGTAGCCCCATAATCGCCTGGATTCTGGGCGGTTCTGATAAACCGGTTTGGGTTATGGGGTTGTGTTTTTGCTGATGGCCGTGTGCAGCATATCTTTGAGCGTGTCTTCCAGCGGGCGCAGTGAGGGCGCTTTGATCAGCGATTCCAGCCG
Organism: Marinobacter sp. CA1; assembly: GCF_020546665.1. Lineage (NCBI taxonomy): Bacteria > Pseudomonadati > Pseudomonadota > Gammaproteobacteria > Pseudomonadales > Marinobacteraceae > Marinobacter > Marinobacter sp. CA1. The sequence goes on along the minus strand of NZ_CP071785.1, from coordinate 3,078,221 downwards.
ACGACGATCTCCTTGCAGGCTGGGAATCTCATTGCGACGAACAAACGCCGGATTGACCTCAATGTTGATCTGGTAGCCTGCCAGCCCGCATAACGTCTCCATCAACTGGCGCAGCTGGATTGTCCGTCCTGAGCACAGGTTGACGGCCTGGCTGTGGGCGTCGCTTTCCAGCAGGGCGATGTAGGCCTGGGCAATGTCGCGTACATCGGAGATGTCCCTGGCGACGTCCAGGTTCCCCAGTTCGATGGTCTGGGCTCTTTCGGCCAGGTGCTGGACCATCTTGGGCACCAGAAAGCGAGGGTGTTGTCCCGGCCCGGTGTAGTTGAATGGTCGGGTAATCAGGATCTGCAATCGCGAGAACCAGTTGGCCGCCAGATGTTCCATGGCCAGTTTACTGATGCCGTAGTGATTGACCGGGGCAGGGCACAGGCTTTCATCCAGCACCGGCAGGTCGCGGTTGCCATAGACGTTGGAGGTACTGGCCAGAATGACTTTGCGAGGAGCTGTTGGCAGCTCTGACAATGCGGCCAGAAGGTGTTCGGTGCCCAGAGTATTGACCCGGTAGAAATCCTCCGGGGTTGGATGAGCAACAAATGACAGCGCCGCGAGATGGATCACATAGTCCGGTTTGGCCTCATTGACGACCTCACGGACCTGCGCCGGGTCGGTCAGGTCCATTGCCCGAATCTGCGCGGCAGGCAGATCGTGATGGCCCGTGCCGGTCACCCGGTAGCCACGCTGTTGCAGGGCGGGTATCAGGTGGTCACCGGTAAAACCGCTGGCGCCGGTGACCATTACATGGGGTGCGTCAGTCATTGTGAGTCTCCATGGTTCTGCTCGATGCTCAATGCCGGAGGTAGCCAGGCCACGCCAAGGAATCGGTCCTGCTGGGCGTTAACCACCTCAAAGGTGCAGGCAAGATCACGCCAGTGATAGTTCTGGCGGACGTGAGTATCGTCGGCGTGAGCCGCAACCGAGAACGAGTAGCTGCCTTCGCCCAGGTGGCAGGGGAAGCGAAAGCGGTAGTTGAGCGTTTGACCTGGCTTCAGGTCTGAACGCACCGCCTTGAGGTAGTGGGTATTGGTCCCAAACACGTCCTGGCGCAGGCGATCCTTGATGACGTAGCCGATGACCAGTTCTTCCACGGGTTCATGGATGGCCACAGTCACCACCAGTTCCAGGGTCTGGCCGACGGTTGCCACTTCCACTGGCGTTCCCTCGTCGGCGTCTCGCAGTTCGACGGTGGTAATCTCAGCCTCCCCTGTACCAGAGGTGGTGGCGACACGGCCATCCTCCCGCATCTCGCTCTCGACGCTGTGGCGTTCATTTCCCTTGTTCGCGAGCATGGCATTGTAGTAGTCCATGATGGCTTCTGGCTCGCCTTCCCGGCTGATCTGGCCGTTCTCCAGCAGGATCACCCGATCACAGATCCGCTGGATGGCGCCACGGTCGTGTGAAACGATCAGTAGGGTGGTGCCAGCCTGCTGCATCTCCCGAATCTTCTCGAAGCTTTTGTGCTGGAAATAGGCGTCACCTACCGCCAGGGCCTCATCGACAATCAACACCTGGGGGCGTCGGGCTGTGGCGACTGCGAACGTTACCCGCATCTGCATTCCGCTGGAGTAGGTGCGAAGGGGGCGGTCGAAATACTCGCCAACCTCGGCGAAGGCTTCAACCTCAGGTACCAGAGCCTCAGCCTCTTCGGCACTCAGCCCCATCATGCTCAGGCCATGGCGGGCATTTTCGCGACCGGTGAACTCGCCGTTGAAGCCCATGCCCAACTCCAGAATGGCCCGAACCTCACCAAACAACTGAATTTGCCCCTCAGTTGGCGCCAGGGTGCCGGCGATCATTTTCAGTAACGTGCTTTTACCCGCGCCGTTTTCCCCAATCAGGCCGACAGCTTCCCCGGAGTAGACCTCAAAGTTCAGGTGTCGAAGAACCCACACATCCTGCACATTGTGAGTGGGCAGGCCCAGCCAGCTTTTGATGCGCTGCCTGGCGTTGGGGTAGCTACGAAAGGCCTTACCGAGATTTTCAACGCTGATGAGTACGCTCATGCTTCTAGTGCCTGATGGTTCTGAAATGCCATTGTCGTTCTGCGGCCGTAGGGTGCTGACAATCTGCTCATAGGTGGTCCGCCAGTTCATGGCGTACCCGCAGGTACAGGCCCGCGCTGAGGGCAGTGAACAGCAAGGCGATTCCGGCAATCATGAGCAGGTGCCATTCGGCCGGGTTGCCCTGGTAAAGAATCACCTCCTGGAAGGCGGCGGTCAGCTTGGCGACAGGGTTCCAGTCAAAATAGCCGTGGTATTCCACCGGGAGCATGGGAACGGCGTAGACAATGGGCGTCAGCCAGAACAGAAACTGCAGGATAACGGGTACTGCCTGGTTGATGTCGCGGAAGAACACGTTCATCAGGCCCAGCAATAGCCCGATGGACAGGCCAAACCAGACGGTGAGCACGAACATTGCCGGTATCCACAGGCTGTGAAGGGTTGGCCAGTGGCCAAGAAAAAGGAACACCACCAGCATCATCGAAAGCAGGGCCAGTCCATTAATGCTGGCGCTGCCGAAGGCGATGATTGGCAGCAAGGCTCGGGGGAATGCGACCTTCTTGATCAGTTCTCCCTGCTCAACGAAGATTCCAAGCCCGCGCGCCAGCGACTCTGAGAACAATGTCCATGCCAACATGCCGGACATCAGGTAGATGGGGTAGGCGTAAACCGTTGAAGTTGCCGGGAGCTTGGCCGCCATTAGATGCGACAGGATCAGGGTGTAGATCAGTACCATCGCGAGCGGCTGCACCAGTGCCCACAGCAAACCCAGCTTGCTGCGGGCGTACCGTGCTTTCAGGTCATTTCGAATGGCGCTGCGGACGAAGTAGCGATAGCTCCACCAGTAGCGCGCGACGGCGAACAAACGGTCCGTCATGCGCCGGTATCCTCGATTTCGGTTGCGGTGGAAACGCTCACGTCGCGGAGCCCCGTGAGCCAGCGGCAGTCGGTGTCAGCCGCTTGCAGCAAGGCGCGATGGCGGCCGGCTACCCGGTGCCAGTCGTGTTCGGCAAGCCAGTTGGCGCGGGCTTGGTGGACCCCTTTCAGTTGATCTGCGTTATCGCCATGCCAGGTAGCCTGGATCAGCTGGGTGATGTCGTGACTGTCAAATCCGGGCAGCGTGAGAGTTGCCTGCCGGACTTCCGAGAATATCCGCGCCGGGGTGACCGCAACCGTGTCACAACTGGCAACCGCGGTACGAACTGCGGCACTGCTGGACTCCGGGGTTTCGCGGTAAGGCAGAATCAGCAGGTCGCAGCCTGCCAGCCGTTGGGTCATGTCGGCCTCTTCCAGAAACTCTGTGCAGAATTCTGTTCGATCTTCCAGGCCATGTTTTTGCAATCGTTGCTGGCAAAGTTGGCGATAGTGGCCCGAACCTGGGCTGGGGTGTTCGCTGTTCAGCAGCAGCAGGCGAGCATCTTTGGCATCGGGAGTCTGCTTCACAAAAGCTGCAAAAGCATCGATGAGCTCAAGAATGCCCTTGTGGGGAAACAGGAAGCCAAAGCCGCCCACGGTAAAGGGACGTGCGTCGCTGGATTCTTCCCGGGTTTTGGTGACTCGCGCGACGCCCTGGGGTAGCAGGGCGAGGTTGTCTATAACGCCGAGCTGCTTGAGGTTGTTCATGTCAGAAGGTGTATGCACGATCACCCGATAAAACTGATTCAGGGTGTCGGCGGTCTGGCGACGGCGTTCCTCTGGCAAGTCCAGCAGCGGCAGGGTTGCGTGCAGGGTGATAAAGCGAGCGCGGCCTTGCCGGGTCGCCTCGGCGATCGCCCGGCTGACGCTCTCGTCCAGCGGGAAGAAGCCGGGGTGGTACTGCAGCCACAGGGCTTCTGGTGCCTGGGACAGTTCCGCCAGGCGCAAGGTGCCTTGCTGTTCCCAGGCAGGCCTCAGGCTCTGGAGCTGGTCGGCAAGCGGGGCTTCACCGGGTGCCAGCAGATGGCTGGGAGCGAGGACTGATACCGGCGTTCCCTGTGCTATCAGGGTCTGTGCCAGATAGCGACTGTACTCCGCGATTCCGCAGGCTTCGCCCCAGGTGCTGATGAGGGTGACGGATGGATTTGGTGCTTCTGCCTGGGCGTCAAAATCCAGCAGGTGTTGCAGCCCAGCATGCAGTCGGTGGCGGGCATTGTCGCTAAAGAATTGCTCGGTGATCCGTGCCTGGGTTTCGGCCATTGACGCTGGCAACTGATTATTTCGAAGCTGTTCAATGACCGTTTCGCACTGTGCAATGAGGTCGTTGACGTCCGGGTTCACCCACAACGAGCCTGGGGTTTTGAGGTGTGAGCCGGAGGGGGCAAAGCGATAATTGACCAGTCTGGCGCCATCGCCAGTCAGGAAGTCGGTGTGTGCACCATAGCCAGTGGTAACAACCGGCAGCCCATGCCGGATAGCCTCAATCGCCGGCAGGTTCAGGCCCTCGCCTCGGGTTGGCAATACCATCGCTGAGGCCTCCTGATACAGGGACTCCATGGCGTTGTCGTCGTAGTCTTCCTGAATCAGGGTGATTCTGGACTGAAGCGCCGCCGGTACCCGTTCGGCCAGTTGCGCCTCGGTATCGTTGTGGGGATTGGGAAAGGTTTTGATGACCAGTTCCAGATCCTTGTGGCGCTCCAGCAGCGTGGCAAAAGCGTCCAGCAGGACGTCGGCCCCTTTGCGTGGAAAACAGGAAGAGACGTGCAGGAATCGCAGCGGAGCATCGGTCTTCGCCGGCAGCGGTTGCGCGCGGCCATCGTCCAGTGGCAGTGGTACCAAGGCAATTGGACGATAGCATCCGGAGTCGATCAGTGCTTTTCGCACCAGCCAGCTCATCACCAGCACACCTCGATAATTCTCGTTGATCTGTTCAATGGTCTCAGGAGGGACGCGAGACTCCTCCCAGAAGAACACCAGAACTGGCAGGCCCTGAGCAGGGTCGGGATTCTCCACGACCGGGAAGTGATGGTAGATCGCCACATCACCCTCACACCCGGATGTGCTGACCAGAGGCTGCAATCGGCTCAGTTGTTGGCTTGGAGCATCTTGGATGGCATCGGTGCGTTCGCCTTCCCTGGGCAGCAGGCACAACTTGGTGTGGCCGGTTTCAAGCAACGCTACTGCCAGGTGACGATTGACTGCTGCCAGGCTGTAGGAGCCACTGAAGTGGCCTTCTATGCAGATGGCCAGCTTCTGATCTGATGAAGGCGCTGTTCTGTCGCTAAATTCATGGGTGATTGACCGAATCGTAGCGGGTTTGAGACTGTCTGGCATCGGGCCCGTGGGGGTCTCATCGCTGCCACCGAAGCCACCAAGTGAGTCGCCGCTCGCTGTCAGTCCGATACGTTTGGCCATGCGACTGGCCTGATGTGTCATGCCGAACAGGCGCATGAGCTTGATCAACTGCCACTGGTAGAAAAGCCTGGTCCTGGCAGAGTGGCGAAGCTGACGAAACCGTTCACGCTCCCGGACATATCGGTAATGCAGGGGCTGCAGTATCCGTGTCAGTACCGACAGTGCACGCAATTTCTGTTCATGGCTATCCAACAGGTGACGGTAGTCTTGCAGCAGCTGCGCATGGTGCGCCATCAGTTTCTGGTGCTCTGCGGTGAGTAGCCTGTGTTCCTCGTCTCGCTTGGTCTGCTGGTTCTGTCGTTCCAGCAGACCCTCGAGGCTGGCCGTTAATTGATGGCCCAGATGCGTGGTTTCCTTGGCGAGTCGATCAGTTGTTTCGCGGTGATGGTTATCAAAGCGTGTTGCGAGCTCTTCAAGTGTGATGCCTTTACTTTCTTTAGCTAATGGCAGAAAGGCGTTCTCCGCTCCCTCATGGCCGGGTTTCTGGGCAAGGATGGCATAGTCTGGGCTGGCATCTCGCATGACTGTGTATAGCGAGGGTGCCTGGTGCCTCAGGTTGTCTGCTTCATTCAGGCGCCAAACCGTGGTGGTTTCAAACCCGCTGAACTCTGTTGCGAACTTCAGTAGTGCGGGCGGGAGGGGCTTGATATGAGTCGGGTCCATGTAGAAATAGCAGGACCCAATCAGCGGGTTTTCCGGATTAGGCGTTTCCAGAATCAGTAAACCACCGGGTTTCAGAGCCCTGTGGGCTTGTTGGAGCAGGTCATTCAGCGCATCGAAGGGTATGTGCTCAACCAGGTGGAAAGCTGAAACCAGACCAAGAGAATTGTCCTCTGTGCTCTTAAGAAAATCGATGGCATCAGCATTTACGACGTCGAGATCCTTTTGTTTGCAGGCTGCAAGCATATCGCGGTCTGTGTCGATACCCCGGGCCTTTAATCCATATTGCCCAACTAACTTAAGCCATTCCCCACGACCGCATCCGAGATCAACCGCAGCGCTACCTGGAAGTAGCTCCTCCAGTAACTCCAACGCTGGCGCATACACCGAAAGTTTCTCGGTAATCGTATCCTCGCTTCCGCGATGGGACTCTTCGAATTGCCTGTAGAAGCCAGTGGTCATGGGGATTCCGGTTACTCCAAAGATGTTGCAGCCATATGAAACTAGGGGGCTGAAAAGCGGTGCATATTACCATTGATGCGGTTCCGGCGATAACCGCTTCTGGCGGCACAGGCGATGATCCGAGGTTGTTTCGGTAAGTTGCTATAATGACGTTTAATCCACTATTGATGGCGTTGACCGCCCGGTTTCAGGAAATGACTTCCTGACCAACAGGTTGATGACCCTGGCGGTAGGCTGCAGGGGGAAGGGAGTGAGGCTGACCGTGTGAAATAAATCGCTGCGATTGCGACGAAAACATCAGTCATTTTGAAGAAATTTCTCGAAATCTTGCTGAAATGTAACTAAATTGGCTGTAGTTTGATCACCTTGCGGATGTTTTGGGGGGTATTTGTGATAATATTCCCAAAAATGCGTTTTCCCCGCTGTTTTCTCTGATGTCAGTTTTTTGCAACTGAGAGCGGCAGCGTTTGTCGTCAGGAACGAGGCGGGTCTACAAGGGTATCCATGTTCGAACGGTTTCTTCAGCTCCCCAGGCTGACCAAAAGGTTATTGACGGTCGCATCCGACGCGGTGGCTCTGGGCTTTGCTCTCTGGGCATCGGTTTCTCTTCATCATGGCATTTTCTACTTGCCCCCCGACTGGGAAGGTGCGGCCGTCTATGGTCTGACCGTCATTGCTACTGTGCTGGTGTTTGTCAGGCTCGGGCTCTATCGGGCCGTTCTGCGATTTCTCAGCGATCGTGCCATCCTCACCATCAGTGCCGGCGCCCTGACATCCGTGGCTTGGCTGTGGGCATTCAGCAAGGTTGTTGGCACGCCGCTACCTTCGATTGTGCTGGTGGTATATGGAGCCCTGGCGTTTCTGTTTGTTGGTGGCACCAGGCTGGGCGTTAGAGCTTTGATCAACCGGCCCGGGAATCGCAATAAAGAGCCCGTAGGCATCGTCGGCGTCGGTGAAACCGCACGGCAGTTGGCATCCGCGTTGGCGCACGGCACCGAGTTTCGGCCGGCGGCGTTTTTTACGCTTGAACCATCCGGCCATTTCTCCCTGGTATCTGCCATTCCCGTGTTCAATATCAGCCACGCAGAACGTGTGGTACGTGAACTTGGCCTGAAAAAGGTTCTGCTGGCGTTGGATTCGGAAGACGCAGAGCGTCGCAGCCCATCCGAGAAAGACGGCCTAAGTGGCCTCAGGTTCCGGCAGCAAATCCTCAATCGTCTGGAAACGCTTTCGGTGCCGGTTCAGGCGGTGCCTTCCGTGTCTGGCCTGGTGTCGGGGCGAGTTCGGGTCAGCGACATCCGGGATCTGGACATTGAGGACCTGCTTGGGCGATCACCGGTGGCCGTCGATAAAGCGCTGCTCTCCGAAGGCCTGCAGGGGCGCTCGGTGATGGTAACCGGGGCGGGAGGTTCCATCGGTGCCGAGTTGTGCCGGCAGATTATTCGACAGCGTCCGCGAACCCTGGTGCTGTTTGAGCAGTCTGAGTACGCGTTGTATCAGATTGAGCGGGAGTTGCAGGGGCTGGCGGACTCCGAGCGTGTGGATATTGAACTCAAGCCCGTGCTCGGCAGTGTCCTGCACCGACGCCGATGTGTGTCGGTGATGAGTCAATATGACGTTGAGGTGGTCTATCACGCAGCGGCCTATAAGCATGTGCCGCTGGTGGAAGAGAACGTGATTGAAGGGGTGCAGAACAATGTGTTCGGTACCTGGTACACGGCGGAGGCGGCCATTGAAGCTGGCGTGTCGCGATTTGTGCTGATCTCCACGGATAAAGCGGTACGACCCTCAAATGTGATGGGGGCCACCAAACGACTGGCGGAGCTGGTGTTGCAGGCGTTATCGGCCAGGCAGCAGAGCACGGTGTTTACGATGGTGCGGTTCGGTAACGTGCTCGGGTCGTCCGGTTCCGTGGTGCCGCTGTTTCGCGAGCAGATTCGCGAAGGTGGCCCAGTCACTGTTACCCATCCCGATATTACCCGTTATTTCATGACCATCCCCGAGGCCGCCCAGTTGGTGTTGCAGGCCGGAACCATGGCCAACGGAGGGGAAGTCTTTGTGCTGGATATGGGCGAGCCGGTCAAGATTGCGGATCTGGCTCGCAAGATGATTCACCTGATGGGGTTGACCGAGGTCTCACTGGCCAACGCTGGCGGCGATATCGAGGTGGTCTACACCGGGCTGCGTCCCGGGGAAAAACTGTTCGAAGAGCTGCTCATCGGCAACGACCCCCAGGGAACCCGCCATCCCCGAATTATGATGGCTCGGGAGCACGCAGAGTCCTGGCACTTTGTGGCTGATCTGCTGGAGCAGTTGAGTAAGGCCAGCCATGGCTTTGATGTGGCGCGAATCATTCAGTTATTGGTGGATGCACCTCTGGGGTATGCACCAGCGTCCAGACCCGATTCCGCTGAAAGTACGACCTCTGAGCTGGCAGCGCTGGCGAATGGATTACCCGACAATGTGCGACCGTTTAAAGCTGGGCGCGATGCGGCCGGTTAACGTGTGAATGCCGGGAGTGAACTTGTCGGTTGACTGCTGATATCCTTGCGGCCATGAACGCCGCTCCCAAACCCCTATCCCAACAACAGCCTCTGGTAAGCATCGCCATGCCGGCCTATAACGCTGAGGAGACTCTGGCGGAGGCCGTCGCGTCGGTGCGGTCGCAAACCTATCCTCACTGGGAGCTTTTGATTGTTGATGATGGTTCCAGCGATCAGACCCTTGCGATAGCCAAGGCCCAGGCCAGCCAAGATGAGCGCATTCGAGTCATTGCTCTGGCGTCGCCCTCGGGAGGGCCTGCGATTCCTCGTAATCATGCCATGGCGGAATCTTCCGGACGCTATCAGGCGTTTCTGGATGCCGATGACCAGTGGCTCCCTGAGAAGTTGGCCACGCAAGTCGCCGCGATGGAGAGGGAAGGGTGGGCGATCAGCTGTACGGCCTATCGTACCTTCGGTAACCAGACCGGGTGTTTTGTGCCGCCGGACAAGGCAGGTCATTCTGATTTGCTTTCGGAAAACACCGCAGGGTGTTTGACGGTCATGTTTGATCGCTCGCTGTTTGCCGATGCGCGGTTTCCAGTGTGTGGCCATGAAGATTATGCGCTCTGGTTGTCCCTGACATCCAAAGGCCACGAGATCAGGGGCATTTCGCAGCCACTGGCGCGATATTGCGTACGTGCTGGATCGGTTTCCTCGTCTGCCTGGCGGGTGTTGGGGTTCTTCTGGCGGATCTATCGTGACCAGGAGAAGTTGGGAGTGGCAACGTCCTTTTTCTATTGTTTGAGATATGCATGGAACACCCGCAACAAGTATCGCCGGGCTCTGTGAGGTGGTCGGCGCTGTCGCTGGACGATGCTGAGGCTTTTTCAAGCCTTCTTGTCACTGGTGCCAGCGGCTTTGTTGGTCGTCGGTTGCTGCAAGCGTTGCAGCACGCCTTCCCGCAGACCCGAATCCGTGTAGCCGTCCGGCGCACTATCTCTGGGCTTTCCCCGGAGATTGAGCAGGTGGTTGTCGGCGACTTCAACGCTCATACCAATTGGGCAGCTGTGCTCTCAGGCGTTGATGGGGTGATGCACCTGGCCGCCCGTGCACACAGGATTGGTCGCGAAGTCGGCGTAAACCATGCCAGTCTATGCCAGGCTGTGAACCGGGATGCAACGGAGGGATTAATTCGAAGTTGTGTGCAATCCGGCGTGCGCAAGTTTGTTCTGCTGAGTACCGTGGGGGTTCTGGGGCGTCATCGTGATGTGCTGAGAGACACTGACGCTGCAGCACCGGATGATCCCTATTCAGTGTCCAAATGGGAGGCGGAGCAATGTGTTCGTGCGGCCTGTCGGGGCTCGTCAACCCGGTTCGTTGTCCTCCGATCGCCTTTGGTTCTTGGATCTGAAGCGCCAGGCAACATTCGACTGTTGCGGACCTGGATTCACCGCCGCCTGCCTCTGCCACTGGCGACGGTAAAGAACCGGCGCAGCTTTATATACATCGACAATCTCGTTGATGCCCTAATGTTGGCGTTGGTGCATGGTAACGCGGATAACCGTTCTTTTCTTCTGGCCGATGATCTTACTCTATCGACGGCGCACCTGGTGCGAGCTTTAGCTGGTGAACGCAGGTTTGCGCTATTTCCATTCCCTCCGAAGTGGATACGTGGTGGTTTGACTTATTTGGGTAAATCCGGGCAGGCGGAGCAGTTGCTTGGGTCACTTGAAGTGGATGGAAGTTACTTCCGGGAATGTTTGCGGTGGACTCCTCCGATAACCAAGGAAAATGCATTACTGGCATTGGGCAGTAACGACAAGGGATCGGAATGTTGAGTGTGGTTACGCTTTTTACGATGTCTGCCTTCGTTGTGGTGGTGCTGACCGGCCTTGTCCGGCATTACGCACTGACCCGCAATATTATCGACATCCCCGGCCAACGCAGCTCCCACGCGATTCCCACGCCCCGGGGTGGAGGCGTTGCCATCCTGGCAGGCCTGTTCCTGGGGTTGCCGGGGCTGGTGTGGCAGGGCAGTGCTGATGTTGCCTGGTTGCGGTGGCTGTTGCCACCGGCGTTTGCCGTGGCGGCGATTGGCTGGTGGGATGATCACCACCACGTGCCGGCCCGTTGGCGGTTGTTGGTTCACTTTTCCGCAGTTATCTGGCTGGTTGCCGGGTTGGCCCCGCCTTCATCCCTGCTGTCCTGGGGGCAGGGACTGGTGGCGGTGGTGGCGCTGGTCTGGTTCCTGAACCTGTACAACTTCATGGATGGTATTGATGCCCTGGCGGCATCCGAAGCGGTGTTCCTGTGCTGTGGAATCGGGCTTCTGGGGCTGCTGTCAGGAGCCCCGGAGTTGGCGCTGGTGGCGTTTCTGGTGGGGTTCTGTGTCGGTGGCTTCCTGCCCTGGAATGCGCCGCCTGCGCGGCTGTTCCTTGGCGACGTTGGCAGTGGCTTGCTGGGGTTGGTGCTGGGCGCTTTGCTGCTGCGGGAGCTGGACCTCGGCGTCCCGCTGTTCGGCCAGTCGCTGTTCTGGGCCTGTCTGATCCTGCCGGCAGTGTTTGCGACCGATGCCAGCCTGACCCTCGCTCGCCGTGTGCTGGCCGGCAAGCCGCCCCACGTTGCCCATCGCAGCCATGCCTATCAGTACGCGTCCCGCCGCTTTGGTGGCCACCGCCCAGTGGTGGTGGCGGTGCTGGTCATCAACTTTGTCTGGTTGCTGCCCCTGGCGGCCGCGGTTCAGTTGCAGTGGTTGACCGGGCCGGTCGCTCTGGCTCTGGCGTACGTGCCGCTGTTGGTGCTGGCCTGGCTGTTGAAGGCAGGGAATGAAGCCGCACAGGAGATGCCGGAAGCTCCCTGAAACGCGCTTTCCCGTCTGTTTAAGGCCCATGCTATGATTCGCGCTTTGATGCCATTCCCGGGGAACGTCTGACTGTGTTTCGAGTCTCCCCGAACCTGGAGTGGGCAATGGGCTGAGACAGTAGAGGCGTTTCATGAAGAAGATTGCGGTAGTCGGGCTGGGCTATGTGGGCCTGCCCCTGGCCGTGGCGTTTGGTGGCCATCGACCGGTGGTAGGATTTGACATCAACCAGCAGCGTATTGCCGAACTCCGCTCCGGTAAGGATCACACCCTCGAAGTTGCTGCCGCCGAATTGGCCGCTGCGGATCAGTTGACGTTTACCGATCAGGTTCAGGAGCTGGCTGACTGCGATATTTTCATCGTGACGGTGCCTACCCCCATCGATGAGTTCAAAGCGCCTGATCTGACCCCGCTCGTACGTGCCAGTGAAACCGTTGGTGCCGTCATGCCCAGAGGTGCCATTGTGATCTTTGAGTCAACGGTATACCCGGGTGCGACGGAGGAAGTCTGTGTACCGGTACTTGAGCGGGAATCCGGGCTTCAGTTCAATCAGGATTTCTTTGTCGGTTACAGTCCTGAGCGCATCAATCCGGGTGATCATGAACACCGTATTACCAATATCCTCAAAGTGACCTCTGGCTCTACCGCAGAAATAGCTGAGGAAGTGGACGCGCTTTATGCCAGTGTGATTACCGCGGGCACCCACAAAGCCAGCTCCATTAAAGTCGCCGAGGCAGCCAAGGTTATCGAGAATACCCAGCGTGATCTCAACATTGCCCTGATGAATGAGCTGGCCATGATTTTCTCCCGTCTGAACATTGATACCCAGGAAGTCCTCGCTGCGGCCGCCACCAAGTGGAACTTTCTGCCTTTCAAGCCGGGCCTGGTGGGAGGGCACTGCATCGGGGTTGACCCTTATTACCTCACCCACAAAGCCCAGGCGGTTGGTTACCATCCCGAGATCATATTGGCCGGACGACGTGTTAACGACAACATGGGAGCCTATGTGGCATCGGCTCTGGTAAAGAGCATGATTCGTGCTGGGCAGGCCGTAGCCAATGCGCAGGTATTGATCATGGGACTTTCCTTCAAGGAAAATTGCCCCGATCTTCGTAATACCCGTGTTATTGATGTGGTTAATGAACTCCGTGAATTTGGGTGTCAGGTTGATGTTGTTGACAGCTGGGCCGATGCGGATGAGGCGCAGCAGGAATATGGCATCGAATTGAAGCCGTTGCCTGACGAGGCAGACTATGACGCCGTGGTGGTTGCGGTCCCCCATCAGGATTACGCAGAGATGTCACCGAAGTCATTGCGTAGGCTGCTAAAGAACGATGGCATTCTGTATGATATGAAAGGCATCTACCCGTTAGGTATGGCGGATCTGCGTTTGTAATCAGCCAACCGCTACTGGTTTCGGATCGACCGTTTCAGTCGGTCCGCCCAGTTTGGTGCCAATTGAGAATGATGGTGCTGGATCAGGCTGACTGGATTTGTCCCGTGAAATGGGATTTCAGATATGCGCCTAACTACGTACAACCAGATACTTTGTGTTACCGATTTACAGAATTTAATCTACCAATCTTCATTTTTTTGAACCTTAGGACTTTTATTTCAAGAAAGTCTTTCTATAATTACTGCCGTTGAGAGTAAATTCTATAATCACTTTGGATAAGGTTTCCTTCAATGGCTAAGATTAACGACTACTATCAAAAGAAACAGCTTATGGAAAAGCTCTCCGAAGAACTGCGTCAACTGGAACAGGACCAGGCTCTGAAAAAAGAGCTGGAGTTCGAAGACAAGGTTCGGGATCTCATGAAGGAATATGAAAAGTCACCGAAGCACGTACTTCAGATTCTCAACGCCATCGATCCGGCCATTGGCGGCGGTAAAGCAGACGCTGGTACCGGCACCCGTGCCAAGCGTCCGATGAAGACTTACCGTAACCCGCACACTGGCGAAACCGTAAAAACCCGCGGTGGTAACCACAAGACGTTGAATGAATGGCGTGACAAGTACGGTAAAGACGCGGTTCACAGCTGGCAGGAAGCCTGAGCGTGAGATCGGCAATAATGCATTGCCGAAGGTTTGGCTTGCCTGGCGCCTGAACCTGGGCTCTGTGGCTTGGGTGCTATAACCTGAAAGCAGCGTTCCGATCTCGGAAGCTGCAGCCCGGAGCACCGATTTGTGCAATACCCGGGTAAGGTTCAACCAGGTAGCAAGCCGAACTGACTCTGCGAGCTAAACGAAAAAGGGGCGTCTGTTGAGGGCGCCCTTTTTTTATTCTGTTCTGTTCTGTTCTGTTCTTCTCTTCTCTGATCTTTTGCCCTGACCCCGTAAGGGTTGTCAGTTTGGCACGCTCAATGCCCGCAGAGCCTTGTCCAGGGCTTCCGCATCCAGTTGCTGATGGGTAATCAATTCCAGCCTCGATGCCTTGGACTGTTCCAGGCGTGCCACTGACAGAGCCCCATCCGCCATATTGATGCTGCACCAGCCGCCGGAGGTGTGTAGCAGGCCTTTGCAGCGTTCAACCCTGGCTTGCCGCAGCCAGGCCAGCAGCTCGGTTTCGCGGAACTGGATCTCGGGGGCGATGTACCAGCCCACACTGAAGTAACCCTGCCCCTGGTTGTGTCGGACTTGCCAGGGCTGCACCTGCAAACTGGCAAGTGGTTCGGGTTCGTGGTGGTTGTGATGGCTGTGTCCGTGGTGGTGTGGGCTGGGGGGCGGCAGCAAGGCATCGCCGTGGCGCCCCTCAAGCCAGTGTGGCTGAAGCTGTCCCTGGCGAGTGCTCAGGTACTGGCGTTTGGCGGGGAGTTGATCTGCTGCCCAACGTTCGAAGCTGTTCAGTTGCTGATGCGTGCACTGGTCCGTTTTGTTGGCGACCAGGATATCCGCTGCCTGCACCTGGGCCTGAAACAGTTCGTGGTCCTGAAAACGTGGGTCATCCAGTTTGCGCGGGTCCACCAGCGTAATCACCGGGCCGAGCCTGAGCACATCCTGATAATGCTCGTTGCCGAGAATCTGCAGAATCTGATGGGGATGGCCCAGGCCCGTTGGCTCGATCAGCAGCCGGTCTGGTTGTGCCTCGTGGATCAGCCGGTTGAGGCCGATCTGCATAGGCAGGCCTGCGACACAGCACATGCAGCCGCCAGGCACCTCGCGTATGTGGGCGCCTTGCTCGGCCAGCAGGCTGCCGTCGATACCGACTTCGCCAAACTCATTGACCAGCACGGCCCAGCGTTCGTCATCAGGTTTCTGTTTCAGCAGATGCTGGATGGTGGTGGTCTTGCCAACACCGAGGGTGCCGAAGATCAGATTGGTTGGAATGGGGGAGGTTGCCATGAATGCTCTATTGCGCCTATCACTAAAACTGAAACGTTATAACATTTTCGTGGGTGCAGTAGTATGGCTCGCTTCAAGGAATCGAGCTGGAGTTAATCAGAGGCTCGTCATACGTGGCTCCCGAATCAACGGCTCTCCAGCGCCGCCAGTTTCTCGTTGGCCTGTTGCAGCGCGAGTTTGGTGGAGGCCACGTCGGTGACGTCGTACACCATCAGACAGACTTTCTGGACCTGGCCATCGGTGCCGGACAGGGGACTGATGGTGAGGTTCTGGTACATCAGCGGTTCGGTGCCGGTGATGGGGCGGGGATTGCGGAAGGGGAAGACCCAGGCCCGCTGCTCCCAGGAGGTGAACGCCCGAGTGCGCAGAGTGACCACGGTATCAATCTTGCGGCGGAGCCAGGTTTCCGGCAGGTCGGGGAACAGCTCGAACAGGCTGCGGTCGTGAACCTGGCTGGCAGTAAAGCCGCTGTGATGCTCCATGAATCCATTCCAGGCCTGAACCTGACCGGCGAGATCCACCACCACCAGTCCCACTTCAATCGATTCCACCATGTCTGCCAGCCAGTGGAAGTCCTGCAGTTCAGATGAAGGTGTGGTCATGATGCGCCTCGTCGTTGTTCTGGGGCTGTATTTTGGCTGTCTTGCGGTTCAATCGCTTAGGTACTGCAGGGATTGTTCCAGAAACGGTACCGAGTCTTCGGTCAGGACCACCAGAAGATCGCAGTGCAGATCATGGCCTTCGATCTCGTAGCGGATCTCAATGCACAGCAGGTGCTCCTGATGCTGGCCGTGATACTCCAGCAGTTCGTTGATCCGTTGGTGTTGGCCCAGTAGTGTCGGGTGGCCCAGCCCCAGTGACAGGTTGAGCTGGGTGCCAAAGCCTTTCAGAAATGCGCCGAACAGAATGCCGGACAGGTCCATCAACACCTCTACGGCAACGGTCTGACCGCTGTCGCGGTAGCCCAGCAGCGACGCCATGTTCTGGATGCTGCTGTCTGAAAACAGCAGCAGCGCTTCGCCTGCAAGTCCGGCACCGGTAAAGCCCTGACACACCGCGGAATAGGTGTCGCTGTCGTCAGCGGCGGAGATGGCCATGTACAGCTCTGAACGGGCGAGACGGTCAACCTTGGGAATGGGCTGGCGAATGAAGGTGCCCAGTAATCGCGCCAGCAGGTCCGACGCCTGACCCATGGCAACGTTGGCGATCTCCTGAAGGTAGCCGTTCAGGTCGACGGAGCCGGCGCCATCCGCATCGTTGGGTTGTATCTCGGGGGCTGTTGTCTCGCTGGAGGATGTCTTGGTGGACGATGCCTCGGCGGACAGTGACTCAGGGGTTGGCTGCGAAGGTATCTCCGGTGCTGACTCCGGAGCGTCCTCGTCAGGCCGGTAGATGCCGTAATCCTGGAGCAGGGCTGCGATACGTTCAGGGTCGGTGGGCTTGCGGATAAACTCCAGCGCCCCCAGTTTCAACACCCTTGCCCGCGCCTCGGGCTGGATGTCCCCGGAGACCACCACGGTCATCACCGGGAGGTCTTCCTGTGCGATGGCTTCCAGCACGCCATAGCCGTCCAGCTCCGGCATGTTGAGATCCAGGAAGAGCAGATCCCACTCCTGGCCCCGCAATTGCGACAGAGCGTCGACGCCGTGCTTGGCGAAGTGCACATCCATTGCCCAGTCGGCGGGCAGGGCCCGGGCCATCTGCTTTCTGGCCATTGCGGAGTCGTCACATATCAGGATTCGAAGCGCCATACCCACCCACGCCGGTGACTGTCTGAATTTCTCCCGAGTATAGCAGCCGTGCCTGCGGGTGCTCCTGAAAGGATTCTGCCCGCAACGGTACATATGTGCCAAGTCCATGAAACTTATGGGGAATGAGACGTGAGTCATGATTTCGACGGAAAACCGTCACGAGCAGGCTTGCTGTGATCTGCCTCACTCATTTGGCCCTGGTGACCTGGGTATAGTGCGCCTGCGGCAACAAAAAATTACAAACAGTCGCTTTGTGTAACCGGGCAGGATGCTGTTTCCCCGACGGGGCAGCGCCCTTCACCGGAACAGAAAGAAAGCAGTATTGCAGCCGGACAGCCGCGCGACACAGACGTGTGCGTCCGGAAATCTCCAGGGGACCTCAGAGACCCCCTGACCCAAGCAGTCGCAGTCAAAAACAACAAAGCAGGTCACCCCAAAAACAATAACCACGGGGATGGCTTGCAGGCACACGCGCTGGCATTGGCAGGCCCTGCGGGGCGTTGTCGCCTGCCAGCAGACACTGACTGGTTCAGAGACACATCAACACATGAACAAGGATGCGATTGGAAGCGCCGTCCTTGCCGCCTGCTGCCTGGCCGGACCGCTCGAGGTCCACGCCGAGTTGCAGCCCATTTCCGACCGGGAGATGGGACAGGTGCAAGGTCAGGCCATGATAGCGGTTGATCGAACCGTGGGGGCCAACCAGCAGTTTACCCGCATCGCCATGGGCATGGATTCAGAAATCCAGACCAACCTCGACCGGATGGCGTTGGGGGAGGGGGCCGCCGGTGCCGACCTGGACGTTGAACAGATGGCATTGGGCCACATCTCGGAAGATGCCGCCCGCATACAGTTGGACGGCAACACCTATGCGGTGGGAGACATCGTCCCCTTCGAGGCCATGGATCCCTATTTCGAGCTGGCGGAATCCAACGGTGAGATCGTTGGTATCAGAGTTGGTCTCAACCAGGCTCGCGGCACCGTCTCCGGCAACATTCACCAGTTTTCCGGCAATCTGGGCCTGCAGTTGGACGACGGCAGCGGTAACGTCACGGCGGCGACCCTGTTCGATGCCAATACCCAGGCCACTGGCTATCGCGCCAGCCATATCGGGCTTCAGGACGCCGCCACCGACTGTGCCGCCGGTGTCCAGTGCGCACCGCTGTCGAACCTGCAGACCCTGGCGGTCGGCGAGGCCCAGGCCGATGGCAGCGTGGACTATGCCAAGGACTTTTTCCTGTCCTTCCAGGAGCAGGCGGTGGATTGGCAGTCGCTGGATGGCAGCCGGATGATCCAGGCCGGCCCCGGCGTCCACTTCAATCTGCCCACCAGCATGACGATGGACCTGCCCACGCTGCAGCAGGGCATCCCCCGGGCGAGGACAGAGTACATTGATCGGGGCATGGGGCTGTTCTGAGGCCCCTTGCGGAAGCGCTCCAGGGCGTTGCGGCGGGGGACGGGTCAACGACGGCGCGGTATCTGCTAGACTGCTCGGGATTTTGGCAGGCAGACCGTGCCCGCCCTCCCGTCCAGGCCCGCAGATCCGCCTGGGCCGGTAACGGGGACGGTGCCCAGAGCGTAGGAGATGCTGTGATCCGTTCCTTTTACTGGCACGATTATGAAACCTTCGGTGTGGACCCGGTCCACGACCGACCGTCCCAGTTTGCCGGTGTCCGCACAGACGCCGAGCTTAATATCATCGAAGACCCGCTGGTGATCTACTGCCAGCCGACGGACGACTATCTGCCGTCGCCGGAGGCCTGTCTGATCACCGGGATCACGCCCCAGAAGGCCCTGGCCGACGGTTTCCCGGAGGCGGAGTTCATCGCTCAGATCAACGAAGCCTTCAGCCAGCCAGGCACCTGCGTGGTCGGCTACAACAGCCTCCGCTTTGACGATGAGGTCACCCGCCATACCCTCTATCGAAACCTCCGAGACCCCTACGCCCGGGAATGGCAGAACGGTAATTCCCGCTGGGACATCATCGATATGGTACGGCTGACCTACGCCCTGCGACCGGAAGGGATCGAATGGCCCCGCAAGGAGGATGGTAGTCCCAGCTTCCGCCTTGAGGAACTGACCGCCGCCAATGGGATTAGCCATGAGGCCGCCCACGACGCCATGTCGGATGTGGAAGCCACCATCGCCCTGGCGCGGCTGATCCGGGAGAAACAGCCCAAGCTGTTCGATTTTGTCCTGCAGAACAAGGACAAGCACTCCGCCCGGGCGATGCTGGACACGGCTGCGATGAAGCCGGTGTTCCACGTTTCCTCCAAGTACCCGGCGACCCGGGGCTGCTGCGCGATGATCGCGCCGGTTGCCGAGCACAGCAGCAACAAGAATCTGGTGATTGCCTACGACCTGCGGGAAGATCCGTCGGAACTCATCGCTGCGTCGGTGGAGGAGATTCGTGAGCGGGTGTTTACCGCCCAGGCAGAGCTTGGGGAGGATCGTGCCCGGTTTCCACTGAAAGGTATCCAGCTCAACAAGTGCCCGGTTCTGGCGCCTGCCACCATGCTCAAGACCCTGAGTCCCGAACGGCTGCAGGAACTGGAGCTGGACGGTGACCGGTTGCGGTCGAACCTGGCGATGCTGCGTCAGGCCGATGGGCTGCCCGCCCGTATTGCGGCGGCGTTCGATCAGCCCCATGAATCCGATTTGAGCGACCCTGATGAGCAGCTTTACGCCGGTGGATTTATCAGCCGCACTGACCGGGAGAAGCTCAACTGGCTGTTGCAGCAGCCGGTCGAAACCTTGGGTGAGCAGGCGCCGCGGTTTGAAGATGATCGCCTGGAGACGTTGCTGTTCCGCTATCGGGCGAGGAACTATCCGACCACGCTGCTGGCGGAAGAGCAGGAGCAGTGGGAAGCGTTTCGCCAGCAGCGGCTGATGAGCCCCAAGGCCGGCTGGCGGTCGATGGAAGCTTACTTCCAGAGTCTGCAGCAGCTGGCTGCAGACCCCAATCTGACGCCCGCCAGGCGACATCTGTTGGAAGAGTTACACCTGTACGGCGAGTCGCTGATTCCGTACGCCTGACCTACTCAGCGGCGCTTGACGAAATAGACGCTCAGGGTCTGCCCCATCAGGCTTTGAACCTCGTTGCCCAGGGCCTCCGCCTGAAGCTGTTGCTGCACCGGGGCGGTGGCCAGGGAGTGGCCGTCGCTGTCCTTGGCCTTCACCAGTTTCCAGCTCACCTCGCTGCTCATCAGGCTGATCAGGCGTTTGAGCTGTTGCGGGTCCTGGGGGCTGAACCAGCGATCACGGCAGCCACCCAGACCGTAGAAATCGGCTTCGTTCAGCAGTTCCCGCCAGATCGGGTCCTGGCGATTGTTCAGCACCATCCGGCGCAGTCTCAGCAGGTTGTTGCGGGTAGGCTGAAGCTCGTGTTCGTCGATAAGGCGGCGAATCTGACGGTCGCCCGGGGTTTGCTCCGCCACCGCCGTATGCAGGTGCACCACTGAGCCGGCGTGACTGGCCCGCCGGACCACATCCGCAAGATTCACATCGGTCATGGCCGGAGAAGGCAGGCGGCCGATTTCAATCCACTGCACCGTCTGGCCATCGTCGATGAAGCAGCGGGCGATGGACCAGGGCCAGAACACCACGTTGGTCATCCCCAGCTCTTCGGCCCGGCGGGAGGCCTTGGCGATGTTGGCCAGGGATTCGTCCACCGCCACCACTTCCACGTCTTCCAGGTAATGCGCCAGTTCCAGTGCCCGTTGGCCGGATTCGGCGCCCAGGATCATGATGCGCAGAGTGTCGAGCAGGTGCTCGGTGGGCTGGCCCAGCTCCTTGGCAATCAGTGTCCTCAGACTGGTCTGGTTACGGTAGGCCAGTTGGGACCAGCTTGGCCAGGCCTGGGGTACGTCGGGCTTGTCGAGGCAAAGTTCCTCGGCCTTCTCCTCGAAGTTCTGCTTGATGGCCTCTTCGGTGGCGCGGTCGTAATAGCTCGCGGCCATCATCGGTTGGGTCGCTACGGGCCAGTCCATCAGGCTCCAGCGGCCCAGTTCCATGGCAAAACGTTGGTGGAACAGGGCACCATACATTGCGCTGATAATCAGCGAGCCGGCAACGGACTCCAGAGATTCCGCCATCACCAACTGGCCGGTAATGCTGTGGTTGATTGCAGTGATCAGGCGCAGTTCATCATCTTCAGCGGCAAGGGCATGGCCACAGCGGTCGGCGTACAGGGCGATGGCCATGGCCAGGCGTTGGCGTTGCTCCGGCAGTTCTGCGGTATGGGCCACCTCGGTGAGGATGGCGCGGCGCAGCAGGGTCACCAGTTCCTCGACGGTGGGTTCCGGCATCAGCGTCTGTTCCAGGGCCAGCACCAGCAGCTCGTCCTGGCTGGCGACGTCGAGGTCGATACGGGTGTCCTCGGCGGTGAGCTGGTAGTGCTCGCGGATGATGGCGCCGACGAAACGGCCGATCTGTTGGTGGGGTAGCTCGTCCCGGCGCAACAGCGCGGTGGCATCGCGTATCAGTTCTGGATCAGCCTTGTCGACGGCCAGGTGCTCGGCGCAGGCCAACATGCCGCTGTAGATTGAGGGCCACTCCAGGCCGGTGGCCAGCAGCTTGCGGTAATGCAGGAAGGCCAGGTCATACTGGCCGCGGGTACGCTTGGCATGGGCAATGCCGCAGAAGGCGGCGGCGGATTGCCGGTCCAGCTCCAGCGCCTCGATGAAGTACTGTTCCGCCAGCACCGGGCGTTCCGTGGCCAGGGCCCAGTAGCCGAGATTGGTGTATTGCTGGGGCTGCTGGTCGTCCAGATCCAGGCTGCGATTGAACAGTACCTGCGCCTGGTCATAGTCTCCTTCATCCATCGCCACCCGGCCCAGCAACCCCAATGCCGCCGGCTGTTCCGGCACCTCCGTCAGCAGTGCTTCCAGCTTTTGCCGGCATTCGGCACGGGCTTCCAACCGCAGCGTCAGCGACCAGCGTGGATTGTTGGAATCGCGGTAGCTTTCATTCGCCGCCAGCAGCTGCCTGGCGATGTCGGCCCGGTTGGTTGCGGAATGCTGGGAAGACTGCGTTGCGTGCATGGTTCCACCTCGTTGTATAGAGCCGCGGCAATGGGGCGGCAAAACTCTGCAGGGTTGCTGCAAAAATACGGTCTGAATCGGTGGGTTGCGAAAGCCGTGCCAGAACATGGTGCTGCTACTCCGAGGTTGCCCGAAACCCACTGTTACCAGGACTTAGGTGAAGGACCACCGGCTGTGTAGTATCTTTGGGAGAGTATCTTTGGGAAATACAACACTTTGACTCATAACAAGCTCCGGGCGTGTGCGAGCACTCCGCCCCGGCTTTCCTGACAGCGGCGATAGCGATGTTTGATGGCAAATCCATTCTGATCACTGGCGGTACCGGCTCCTTCGGCCAGGCGTTCGTGAAGACCCTGCTGGAACGGTACCAGCCAGCGCGGGTCATCATTTACTCAAGGGATGAGTTGAAGCAGTTTGATATGCAGCAGGTGTTCGGACAGTCCTGTATGCGCTATTTCCTGGGCGATGTTCGGGATGGGGAGCGCCTGGCATTTGCTCTGAGGGATGTAGATTACGTTGTTCATGCGGCAGCCCTGAAGCAGGTGCCTGCGGCGGAATACAACCCGATGGAATGCATCCGCACCAATGTTCATGGGGCAGAGAACGTTACCAGGGCGGCAGTGGCCAATGAGGTACGCCGGGTAGTGGCGCTGTCAACGGACAAGGCTGCAAACCCCGTGAACCTGTATGGCGCCAGTAAGCTTGCATCAGACAAGCTGTTTGTGGCCGCCAACAACATCGTCGGCCATCGACCGACCCGATTCTCGGTTGTGCGCTACGGGAACGTACTGGGCTCCCGGGGGTCGGTGGTGCCATTTTTCAGCAGGCGGATTGCGGAGGGCGCGACGGCGCTGCCCATTACCGATCCACAAATGACGCGGTTCTGGATCACCCTGCAGCAGGGGGTGGAGTTTGTGCTGCGCAGTTTTGAGCGCATGCAGGGCGGTGAAATATTCGTGCCCAAGATTCCGTCGGTTCGGATCACTGATGTTGCGACCGCAATGGCGCCTGACCTGCCCCAGGAGGTGGTAGGTATCCGGCCTGGCGAGAAGCTGCATGAAACCATGTGTCCCCGGGATGACAGCCATGTGACCCTGGCCTTTGACGACCATTATGTGATCAAACCGACCATCAAGTTCTATGGCGGCAATATGGATTACACCACCAATGGGTTGGGCGAAACCGGCCAGCCGGTGAAACAGGGCTTCTCCTACAACTCCGGTAACAACAGCTGGTTCCTGAGTACCGATGACATCCGTTCGTTGAATAAAGAGGCCGGTTTTTGATTCCCTACAGCTGTCAGGATATTGATTCGACGGACATTGAGGCAGTAACGCAGGTACTGGCAAGCGATTTCCTGACCCAGGGACCTCAGGTGCCTGCTTTCGAAAGTGCCCTGGCGCGGCGGGTGCAGGCCCGTGAAGCCATTGCGGTAAACAGTGGGACCTCGGCCCTGCATCTGGCCTGTCTGGCGCTTGGGGTAGGACCCGGAGACCGGGTCTGGACATCGCCGATCAGCTTTGTTGCATCCGCAAACTGCGCTCGCTACTGCGGTGCCGAGGTTGATTTCGTCGATATCGATCCCCGCACTGGCAACCTTCACCTCGAGGCGCTTGAGCGCCGGTTGGCGGATGCCGCCTTGGATGGTCGCCTGCCGACGGTACTGATTCCGGTTCACTATGCCGGTCAGAGTTGTGATATGCGGGCGATTGCCCGACTGGTCAACCCCTACGGCGTTCGCATTATTGAAGATGCATCCCATGCCTTGGGGGCAGACTATGAAGACACTCCCGTGGGATGCGGCCGGTACAGCGATATCACCGTGTTCAGCTTCCATCCTGTCAAGATGATCACTTGTGGCGAAGGCGGTGCGTTGTTAACCAACAGCCTTGAGCTGGCGGAGTCTGCCAAACTGCTGCGTAGCCATGGTGTGACGCGGGACCCCGCACGCGTGGACAACCTGGAGGCGGAGCCCTGGCGGTATGAGCAGCATGCCTTGGGCTTCAACTATCGGATGACGGATCTGCAGGCCGCCCTGGGGCTGTCGCAGTTGGTACGGCTTGATGCATTCCTGGCCGAGCGCCGCCAACGGGCCCAGCGATACCAGCGTGCGTTTGAAGGTACCCCGGTTTCGACCTTGCACCAATTGGCTGCGACTCGTAGTGCCTGGCACCTGATGTCGGTCCTGGTTCCTGCGGGTGTTCGGGCCGAGGTGTTTCGTCGCCTGCGGCAGGACGGTATTGGGGTGAACGTCCATTACCTGCCAATCTATCGACAACCGTATTACCAGCAACTGGGGTTCCCGCCAGGCTATTGCCCCCGTGCGGAAGCGTTCTATCAGTCGGAGCTCAGTATTCCCCTGCACACTCGTCTTTCGGACAGTGACCAGGGGTTGGTGATTGAGCGCCTGCTTTACCACGTGGAGGCTCTTACATGACCCCTCATCTGCTGGTCATTGGGGCGGGGCCCAATCAGCTACCGGCTATTCGTCTGGCCAGGCAAAAGGGCTACCAGGTCACCGTGACGGATTTTGATCCTGAGGCGGTGGGCTTTGCCGAAGCGGATCACCATGGCGTGATCAGTACCCGCGATGCGGATGGAACGGTGGCTTTTGCACAACGGACGCACGAACAGTGGCCTATTCACGGTGTGATGACTCTGGCATCGGAAAGCGCGCTGGCGGTGGCGGCGGTAGCCGAAGCCCTGGGATTGCCCGGGATCTCGGTCGAATCGGCGTGGCTGGCGACCCATAAGGTTGATCGACAGCGAGCCTTCCGGGAGGCCGGGGTGCCGGCTCCCCACTTTCGCTCCGCGTCGGCGCTTGAGGATGGCCTGACCGCTGCCAGGGCCCTGGGTTGGCCCGTTGTGGTCAAACCCGTAGACAGCGCTGGCTCCCGAGGCGTCCAGCTGGTGCAGGATGAGCATCAACTGGAAGCTGCCGTTGCCGAAATCCGGGGCGTCAGTGACCGGGCCGAGTATCTGGTGGAAGAGTACCTCGAAGGCAGTGAGCACAGTATTGAAGGTGTGGTGCTTGATGGCCAGATTCATTGGGCGGCCATTTCTGATCGTAACTACGATAACAAGCACCGCCATCCCCCTTACTTTCTGGAGGACGGCGATACCTTGCCGTCGCTGGTTTTCGATGCTGTTGCCACATCGATGAGGCAGGCTGCGGCCCAGGCGGTTCGAGCGTTGGGGATTCAGTGGGGACCGGTGAAGGGCGATCTGATTGTAACTGACCGGGGACCGTTGGTTCTGGAAATGGCAGCCAGGCTCTCCGGCGACTACTTCTGCTATGAAACCATCCCATTGCACAATGGCATCAATCTGCTGGATATCGTGATGGACATGGCGGTTGGGCAGACTGTCTCGGCTGAGCGTTTGCAAGCGACCAGCACCAGGGGCGTGGCGCTGCGGTATGTCTGGCCGGAACCCGGCATCGTCACGGCCATCAACGGGGTTGAAGATGCCCGGGCCCAGGAAGGAATTCACTTTGTCCGACTGGAGCCTCGCTGGCAGGGACTGGCGCCTGGCGACAGGCTACAACCGGCCACGTCCATGGGGGAACGGGTGATGTCGGTGATGGCCTGGGGAAGGGACCGCGAAGAGGCGGTCCATCGTGCCGAACAGGCTGTGGCCACCATTCGCATTGAAACCCGGGGCGTCTCATGACGGGGTTTCGCGTACTGTTTCGTGCTGCCTGTAGCCGTGAGGAAGGTACCGGACACCTACGCCGTTGTCTCACTCTGGCTCGGGAGTTGGTGGCGCGCGGTGCCTCGGTCGGTATTGTGACAGAGGGCAACCCTCTCGCCCGTTCGCTGGCGTTCAGCAGTGCCAACCTGTCCGTCCACTTTGTGGCCCCCGGGTGCCTGTTTGCCGACTTAATCGATGACGTTGCGGTTGTCGTTATTGATATGCCGAAAACCGACGAGCAGCTCAGCCTGCATCCCGACTGGATTGGCCAGCTTCGCCAGGCGGACCGTGCCGGGGTTTCAGTGGTTTCCCTCGGTCATGTGTCCGCCAGTGCTGACTGTTTTCGGGCGGTGATCGATCTCTACCCATCTCGCACCGTTCACGCGGTGAACTACCTGGAGGGGCCGGAATACCTGATTCTGCGGCCGGAGTTCGCGGCATCCGATATTGCTGATGGCGCTTTCTCTGATCAGTGTGAGGCGAACCGCGTACTGGTCTCCATGGGCGGCAGTGATCCCCAGGATCTGACGGGTACCGCGATCAAGGCGCTCATTGACACGGGGGTGACGATGTCTGTCGATCTGGTCATCGGAAGTGGCTATTGCGGTGATCTTCAGGCTTGGCAGACGCAAGCGACTGCGGCGGGGCTGGAGCTGACGGTGCATCGTGATTTGGGGGCCAACGATATGGCTCGCCTGATGCGGCAGAGCACATTGGCCCTGGTGGCCTTCGGCACCACCGCGTACGAGTTGATGGCATTAGGACGGGTTGCAGCAGCCTTTACCCATTACAGCTGGCAGGAAGCGTCGGCGCAGCGCTTCGAGTCGCTGGGGGCGATCCGGTATCTCGGGTGTGCCGAGTCGGTGCTGTCCTGCCGCCGGATTGCGGAGCAGGTACGTCAGCTGCTGGCTGACCGAGACGCTATGGCTGCCATGGCAAAGAAGGGCCAGGCCCTGGTGGATGGCCGGGGGGCCTGCCGGGTGGCGGATCTCCTCCAGACTTACGCTCAGGAAACCCGTGATCGCCAGCTGGATCTGCTTTACGTGGTTGCTCATCCTGGCGATGAACTGATGGGCGCTGGCGCCACCCTGATACGTCAGATCGATGAAGGTTTGCGGGTTGGTCTGGTAGTGTTGGGCGAGGGGAGCGCCAGCCGCTGGAACGAGCCCGGCCCAAGCCAGGATCGTGAGCTGGCCCAGCGCGGCCTGAAAACCGCATTGCAGCAGGTGGCCGATCAGTTGGGTCTCAGTGCCTGGTACTACTACCGTTTCGAGGATAACCGGTTTGACGGCCATGATCGCCTGGACCTCGTTAAAGTTGTGGAGTCGGTGATTCGACGGCATTGTCCCCACACGGTTTACACTCATCACCCCGCCGATTTGAACATTGACCACCGACTGTGTTTTGAAGCAGTTATCACGGCAACACGGCCGCAGCCGGAGTGTCCGGTGACTACGGTTTACAGTATTGAAACCCCGTCCTCCACTGACTGGGGCAGTGCCCTGGGGCATGGTGTTTTCCAGCCCAACTGGTTTGAGCCAGTGGCATCCACCCTGGAACGCAAGCTGGCGTTGCTTGAGTTATACCAGTCCGAACTTCGCGACGACCCGCATCCGCGATCATTGGCTGCAGTGGCCGACCAGGCGCGCTACTGGGGACGACGCATTGGTGTGCCCAGTGCCGAAGCGTTCGTCCTGCAGCGACATCTCGCCGCGACTCCCCGCGGGCAAAAGCATTCAGAACGACAAGGTGAATCATGACGTCCGAGCTAGTGACATGGCTGAACGAACGCCGACAGGACTCAGAACTCAGGGATTGGGCTGGCGACCTGCTGTGGGCGCTGTGTAAGGAGGACACGTCTCTCGGTGATGACCTGGAACGGTTGCGGCGGAACGAACAGCGCTGCTTTGAACTGCTTCACGATGCCATGCGGGAGGACCTGTCTGCAGGCGCAGAGCAAGCTGGATTGCCGGTGCCAGGTGAGATTGCCGAGGACCCTTACTATACCCAGCCCTACTACGCGGGCGAATTGGCTGGCGATGTCGAAGCGGTTTATCGGGGAAGGCACAACTGGTGGCTGGACCCTCAGCCCGGTGAACCGGGGGATTATTGGCTGCTGAATGCCCATGTTGATACGGTCCCGCCCCATATACCGCCATCCAGGCCATCACCTGAGCGAATGAATGGGCGTGGCACCGCGGATGACAAAAACGGTTTGGTGGCGATGGCACTGGTTCAGAAGCTGTTGCATCAATGGTACCAGCAGCACGGGGAGCGTCCAGCCTGGCCGGTGCGTTACCTGGTTTCTATTGATGAGGAGATGGGGGGCAACGGCACCCTGGGAGCGGTACGCCAGCTTGAACTGGCTCAAGCCCATATTGTGGTTGCTGAGCCATCCAGCTTGCTGCCTTACCCGGCCAATCGTGGCGCGGTGTGGTTTGCAGCCCGGTTGGCGACCGGGCACCCGGCTCTGCAGCAACGACGATACGGTGTCTTCGCATTTGTTGCGCAGGCGTTAATGGCGGCAGGGCAGGCATTGCGAGAAGAAAGCGAGCACCCGATGTTCAACGCCCACAAGGATGCCCAGACCTGTTTTGGCATGCTGGGGCCGTTTGGGCTGCATCCCTCGTCGGCCTGCGATGAGGTCACCCTGCGCTGGGCCCTGCCGGGTAGCGGGGCTGAGACCGAGGACCTGGAGCGGGCTGAGCAGGTGATCCAGTCCACCATGGCTTCCGCCATTCTCGAGGGGCGCCTGAGTCACGATACCCGGGACCCGGAGATCCAGCTGGTGGAGGTGCAGGGGCGTTGCTTCATCGAAGCAACCATCTCTGCGATTGGCGGGCACATGGGGTCCCATGAACGGGACAGTGATGCCCTGGCCAAGGCAAGCGGCATCATCCTGGCGATGATGGACGCCGGTTGGGGCGAGCCTGAGTGGCCGCAAGGTTATGACGAAATCGTACTTGAGGGTGGCCAGGGGTTCCTACCCGATCGATCGCTTGCGGATCTGCAACAACGGATGAGATCGGCGTTCAAGGACGGTGTTGCCCGGGCCGCGTTGCATTACGGTGTCGACGAAAGTGCCATCGATGCTGACATCACCTTCGACAAACTTCACAACGCGGCGTTTTGTAGCGCGGAGGATGCACCTGGCGGCCACCGGCTGCGTTCGGCGTTGGCGTCTCTGAACGGTGGTGAGGCGCCAAGTCTCAAGGGCTGGAAGGCGAGTTGCGATGCCCGTATTTTTGCCCGCCATTGTCCCGACGTCACGACCTTTGGCCCTGGTGCTCTTGAGGTTGCCCACAGCAATCGGGAGGGCATAGAGCTGCAGGACATCCTGGATATGGCGGCAACGGTTGTCCATGCGGTTCTTCAGGATCGGGAGGAGACGCGTTGAAAGCGAGACTGGCACTGGTAGGCCTGGGTACCTGGGCTGCGCAGGGGCATCTGCCGGTGTATCAGGGCCCTCGCCTGGCACCGTACCTGGAGGTCGCCGGCCTGTGCAGTCGGGATCTCAGCAGGGCGAAAGCGTGGTGTCAGCGATTTGGGGTTGCCAAGGGTTACGATGATTTCGCTGCGATGCTGGCGGAGATTCAGCCAAACTTTGTGGCCGTCACCACCCCGGACCACGCCCACACTGAATACGTTGTGATGGCCCTGGAGGCTGGGGCCCATGTGCTGGTCGAGAAGCCCCTGGCACTGTCGTGGGACGATTGCCAGCGCATCGATCAGGCAGCAAAAAGCAGTCAGCGCCAGGTGCTGACCCTGTTCCACAAACGGTCAGACCCATTGTGGGCGGAGGCTCGGCAGCGCATTCTTGCTAGCCAGTATGGTCACCTCCAGATGGCCCTGGCGAGTATCCAGAACCCGCTGGCCGTTCCGGCTGGCGGCTATTTCAGCTCGGAGCTGGCCGCCCAGAGCAGTCCAAACTGGTTTCTGGGAACCCACTTTTACGACCTGCTCCGGTACATGACCGGTTGCGATCCCGTGGAAGTCCGTGCCTACGGCCACCGCAAGGTATTGCCCGAGCACGGTGTGGATACTCTGGACTCGGTGAAAACCGACGTGCTGTTTCAGAGACCCGGTCAGCACGAGGTGGCGTCGGTTTCATTGATGCTGTCCTGGAACCTTCCCGATCCGTCCACCTCACTGACCAAGCAGGCCATGCAGTTGCATTTCGAGCGGGGTGAACTCGAGCTGGATGGTACTCGCCGCGGCTTCGCCGAGTTTGGCGTTGGCCAGTACCGGGATGTGAATCCCTATTTCATGCGTAGCACTGATCAGGGGCTCCAGGGATACGGCGCCAGCTACCTGGAGGATGCGATCTACAGTCTGCTGATGGACGACTACCGGCCCTCCGTGCCTTTGGCCGATCTCGCGGACGCCTGGTGGGCGACGGCATTGGCTTCGGCCGTGGACCAGTCACTGGCTAACGGTGGCCGCAGTGTTACCGTTCAGCGACCGGGTGAGGTGGTTGGATGAAACCATGTGTATTGATGACCCTTCCCAGCCCGGAAACACGTGTTATTCAGGATTTTTCAGATGACCAAACCCGCGTGCACGCATACTGAACTCCATATTGGTGGTCGGCCGGTAGGCCCCGGTCAGCCGTGCTATGTCATTGCTGAAATCGGCTCCAACCACAATGGCGACTATCGGGTGGCGGTTGATCTGGTCAAGCGTTGCGCCGAAGCTGGGGTTGATGCCGTCAAGTTCCAGGATTTCTCCCGGGAGGATCTCTTCGTGCCGGCGTTACCGCCAGAGCGAACACCGGAGTGGGAGGCGCGTCAGGCATTGTTGACCAAACGCTGGAAACTGTTGCCAAACTATACCGCGAACCCGGACTGGTGGCCGGAGCTGGCAGAGCTGGCCAGCGAGGTAGGCGTCGATTTCCTGTGTTCACCATTCAGCCTGGAGGCGGTAGCGAGACTGAATCATGTGGGAGTGCCAGCCTGGAAAATCGCCTCAGGTGACCTCACCTGGCATGAACTGGTTCAAACCGCAGCCGCAACCAAAAAGCCGCTGATCATCTCCACCGGTGCGTCCGACCTGGAGGAGGTAGAGCAAGCTGTTGTCCAGGCCCGGGAGGCTGGCTGTACCCAGATCATCCTGTTGCACTGTGTGTCGAACTACCCACCCCGCTGGGAGGACGCCAACCTGTTGGCAATCACTGCCCTGGCGGAGCGTTTTCAGGTGCCCGTGGGCCTGTCTGATCACTCTCCGGGCTCGATCTTGCCTGTTGCGGCCCTGGCATTGGGATGCTGTGTGGTTGAAAAGCATGTAACGCTGGACCGAAAGCAGCCTGGTCTGGACCACCATTTCGCTCTGGAAATGGGGGAGTTGGCGCAACTGGTGAGGGATATCCGGCATGCCGAACTGGCTCTTGGCTCGGGGGTTAAGCAGTGGGCGGACGCGGAGGAAATCGAACGTTACTGGGTGCGGCGAGGGCTTTGGACCACCGGGCCGATTACCGCTGGCTCGGTGATAAGGCGGGATCAGTTGGCGGTGTTGCGACCGTCGCAGGGGCTGCCGGCCAGTGCCTTGGGCAAAGCGGTGGGGGCAACGGCGGCGAGGGATCTGGCGGCCGGCGAGCCACTGGTCGCCGATGACATTCTGCCGCGTTCGGGTGAACGTGATGACTGATCTTCAATCCCCCCACTATCAGGAACTGGCATCCGCCTCTGAGGCGGTACAGGCCGATGACTTCTTTTGCCGTATGCTGACCGAGCAGTTCTCTTCCACTTTTTCGGCAGACGCGATCCAGGCCTACCGGGAGAAATACGATCGGGCACTGTTCGAGCAACGGGTCGCTGCTCATGACGCGGTCATCGCCGCGATGATACTGGATCAACAGGTGATCGGATTGGTGATTGGCGGGGCTCCCAACGGCGGTGTGGCATCGCTGGACTGGGTGGTGGTGGCGCCAGGCCATCAGGGACAGGGCCTGGGCCAGCAACTGGTGGCAGGCGCTCTGACCAGTTATCGGAATCGGGGGGCTCACAAGGTGGTGTTGTATACCGAGACTGAGAGCGCACGCCAATTCTACGAGCGTTGTGGCATGACCTGCGAAGGAGTGCATCCGCAGCACTGGTGGGGATTGACCCACTACTGCATGGGCGTTGTGCTCGGCCAGGCAGGCTTAGAATGACTACGGTGATGGCTGGCACGCCCAGGGTTGTGGCCGTGGTGCAGGCGCGTATGGGGTCCAGTCGTTTGCCGGGCAAGATGCTGGCAGAACTGGATGGCGCGCCGTTGGTGGATCATGCGCTACACCGGCTGATGATGCTTCGTCGGACCGGCGAGCTGGATGCGGTTGTACTGGCGACATCCAACGAGGCTGCGGATGACCCGTTGGCGGCGCACGTGGCCGAGCGTTGGCCAGACGTCACATTGGTCCGGGGGCAGGAACAGCGCGTGTTGCTGCGATTTGTCGATGCCATTCAACGAACGGCGGCTGATGTCGTGGTGCGGGTGACGGGCGACTGCCCGGTGATCAACCTGAACGGAATCCGACAGATGTTGTTGGCTCAGCAACAGCAAGGTGCCGACATCGTGAACTACCGCCCTGGCTTCGAGTACGTCGACAAGGGCGTTGAAGTCGTGGCTGCGGCCGCGTTGCAGGCGTTGGCGAGGGACTCCACGCTGACAGCGCACGATGCTGAACATGTCACCAGTGCATTCTATCGGTCCCCGCAACACTACCGGATTGCCTACATCGACAGTGATCCCGACCTGAGACGTGGTGATCTGCGGTTGACTGTGGATACCCCGGCGGATTTGGCGTTCTTTCGGGCGCTGGCAGATAAGTGCCCAAATGGGTTGATGAACACCCCATTGCCGGAGGTGATTGCCATTCTGGCCGGTTGTCCGGAATTACCGGCTATCAACGCAGATAGCGGCCGCAAGAGCGCCCTGCACGAGCCGGTGCGAATCGGCTTTCGTTGTGACGGGGGCGCCTCACTGGGGATGGGGCATGTGGTGGGGTGCCTGCGACTGGCTCGCCTGCTGGCGGACGAGCTCGGTTGGGGCGCAGAATTTCTGGTTTATGAGGAGCCGGGGGTCAGGGAACTGATCCAGAGTGAAGGCTTCGCCGTCGAGCAGTTGCCTTCCGGCCAGTCTGTGGCTCACGATTTTCGGAGGCTGATCGAGAAAGCCTCTGAATCCGACTGGTCCGCTGTGGTCATGAACTTCGACCGTCAGGGCCTGGAAAACCGCCAGGGAATGTTTGCCGACATACGCAAGGCCGGCTTGCCGCTGGTATTCATGGATAACCCGTTGCCGCCAGGGTGCTACGAATCAGACCTGCTGATCAACGCGTTACCGCATCCGGATTATCCGGGGTACGATCCCGGGCACCATCCCAATTGCTTGGACGGCCTGGAATATTTTCTCAGGCCGAACGAAGTCCCTGGTGATGAAAAGCTGGAGACGAACCATGGATCAGGCCCCCGGATACTGGTTGCTATGGGCGGTGGAAACCTCAATGGTCTTACGCAGAGGGTTTTGGAGGCTTTTGCAGAGTCTGGAGTCGGTGGTTTTGTGGATATTGTGGTGGGACTGGCCGCGCCAGCTGGGACAGTTCAGCAACTGCAGCAATCGCTGGAGAGGCTTAACCTGTGCGGCGAAGTCAGTGTTAATGTTTCTGACCTGCCAAGGCGTATGCGGATGGCGGATATAGGGTTGAGTGCTCTGGGATTGACCACTTACGAAATGGCCGCCCTTGAACTACCCACCGTGATAGTCGCCAATTCTCCTTTCAACGCAGAGGTCGCCGCAGGCTATTGCCGTCAGTATTCCGGAGCGCGACTGGTAGGCTTCTGGCCTTCGGTGACAGTGGCTGAGATTGCTTCGGCGGTTCGGGATGCTATGTCGCTAAACAGTTCGGCAGATTTCGACGAACGGGACGGCAAGTCTGCTGACCGTGTGGTCGGTATTGGCAAAGATGAAATTGTCCAGGCTTTCAGAGACCTGATGACTAACAAAGGCGTAAAACAATGACGGACCAAGTGCTACTGACTGGTGCAGGACAGGTAGGCGCTCAGATGATTCAACTTCTGAACCGTGACTATGGCATTAAACCAGTGGTCCTGGACATTCAGTTCGATTGGTCGTACCTCGATACGGTGGTGGATCGTGACAGCTTTATTGCGGTGGAGGGCTCTGTCCTCGACAGCCAGCTATTACGGCAGGTAATGGGCGATTATGGTGTGCGTAGGATTTCCCACAGTGCTGCGATACTGCCCATGAGGGTAGGACACGCTCCGCATCCTGGTTTTTTTGAGGTGAACGTTCACGGTGCTTCCCAGGTGATGTTTGCGGCGTTGGAGCAAGCGGTGGATACCTTCGTGATGTTCAGCACCAATGGGGTTTACCAGTTCCGGGAGTATGGCGTCACTGAGCCGGTGTCGGAGAATTATCCGACAGGGTTGGGGGTTCATAACTCCTATGGCAACTCAAAAGCAGCGGCTGAATACCTTTTGAAGGAGCTGACATTGGCAGGCCGTATCAATGGTAGGGTGATTCGACCTGGAGAAATTTTTGGCCCAGTGGCATCCCGTTCGGGAGAAGAGCCGATTTACTGGCAGGCCATGTTTAATGCAGCGATGTCTGGTGAGTCTTTTTCACTGGTGGGGCATCCTGAACACCGACTGGATTGGGTATACGCCAAAGATGTTGCTAGGGCGGCAGTTACTGCATTGATGGCAGATTCGCTGCCAAGTTTTGCATACAACGTGTCCTACGGAAAATGTATGGGCATATATGACATAAAGGCAGCGCTTGATCGACTGTATCCGGGAAATCGGGTCACTCTGGATCACTGTGATCGGGGCGGTTGGCAGTTCCCTTTGGATAACCGGCGAATGATAGAGGAACTGGGGGTGGCTCCTGCCTTCGACCTGGAAGCGGGCATTCGTGATTATGCATCCTGGTTTCTCGGGCCTGAACTATTGTCGGAGGTTTGAGGGATAGAGATGCGAATTACACAAATTGTCCGTCACTACGTTTACGTCCCTTACGTTGCCCCGGTGGCCCCATATTGGGGATGGCAGGCGCCCTGCTACGGAGCCCATGGTGTGTTGATCGAGATGCATACTGATGAAGGTCTGGTAGGAATTGGTGAAACAGCCGGGCGTGAAGCTCTTGAACATCATGGACGCTGTGCGGAAGCGCTGGTTGGCTGTGACCCACTTGCCATTAGACAGAATGTTGCGAAGCTTAAGGCGAGGGGAGAGCGGCCGGCAGCCATTTCAGGTGTTGAGATGGCAATGTGGGATCTTTTAGGAAAAGCATGTGGTCTTCCCCTGTTTCAGTTGCTGGGCGGCTGTATACGTGATCGGGTGAAGTTATGCGGACTTATGGGGGTAAAAGCGCCGGATGGAGCGGCCGACACTGCCGAGCAGTATGTCCGGACATGGGGGTTTGCTTCCATCAAGACCAAAGCCGGACGCAGTGTCGATGAGGACGTGGCAATCGCTCAGGCAATACATAAGCGCGTTGGCCTCCAAGCGTTACTGAGATTTGATGCCAATGAGAGTTATCAGCCTGAAGACGTAATAGCACTGGCCGCAACGTACCGCCAGGTCAATTTAGAGTACGTTGAGCAGCCGGTGTCGCGGCAACAGTTGGGGTCCTATCGTCAGTTGCGAGAGAAGAGTGGCGTGCCAATCGCATTGAATGAGAGTGTCACCGACGCAGCGTCCGTACTGGCAATCGCCCGACAGTCTGCGGCCGATGCCCTGGTTGTCGATATTCCGGACGCCGGCGGAATTCTAGCGGTACAGGATCTGGCCGCTGTGGCCGAGGCAGTTGGACTGCCCTGCGCCTTTCACTGTTGGCATGATTTTGGGGTCAAGACCGCCGCGATGGCTCACCTTGTCAGCGCGTTACCGGCATTTTCGCTTGCTAGTGATACCACGTATCACGGACTGGAAGCAGACATCATCGCTGAGCCGTTCGTGATCCAACAAGGGCGAATTCAGGTGCCGACCGCCCCGGGCCTGGGCGTTCAATTGGCAATGGACGTGATTGAACGCTATCGAAAAAAGGTGATTGATTGAATGAGTTTTGCCCATTCCAGTAACCATAAAGCCATGGCCAGCTATCGAAATGGCAACTTGGAAGTGATTGATTGTGAGTGTTGCGGTTATCGACATCTCTGGCCAATACCTTCTGAAAAGGAAGTACGCGAGACTTACGAGCGAAGGTTCGGTGGTAGCATCCGGTCGCACTTTGTGGAGAAAAAGCGTGAGGATGCAGAGCATTGGCAAAGGGTTTTCCAACGTCGGCTCGGCCAGATCCGAGAACACCGAGGGCAAAAGCCAGGACGGATTCTGGATGTCGGATGCGGTGTTGGAGATTATCTCGCTTTTATGAGTGGCCAAGGCTGGGAGGTCTATGGTATCGAACCCAGTGAGTCTTTCCATGGAGAACTTGCTCAGCGTTCTGTGCCTGTGTTGCCGAAACTGGTGGAAGATATCAGTGACGATGACTGGTCCCAGTTAGGGCAATTTGATGTGATCAACATGTCCCAGTTCCTGGAGCATGTGCGCGACCCTCGTGCAATTCTGTCCGCTGTAGAGAAGGCATTGCGGCCAGGTGGTCTGTTGGTGATTGAGTGCCCAAATGATTTCAATGAGTTTCAGCTGGCAGCAGTCGTTTCACAGGATATTCCGATGTGGTGGATCAGTCCGCTCCATATCAATTACTTTGATTTCGAGGCTCTGGAGCGGTTGTGTCGGAGTGTCGGTTGCGAGCCCGTCGGCCGGTCCACTCAGTTTCCTTTGGAGATGTTTCTGCACTTTGGGGATGTTTACGTCGGTAATCCCGAACTTGGTCGAGAGGTCCATAAAAAACGCATAGCTTTTGAAGACAGTCTGACTCGAAGCGGGCATGGAAAAGCCCTTGAGGACTTGTATGACGCCTTGGCGGGCTGCGGCCTGGGGCGGCATGCAACCGTCGTTGCCAGAAAACAGCCTCGAGTGGCTGGAGTGGTGACTGAAACTGGGGACGACTATGACTAAGCGGATATTGCTGTATGGATTCTATGGCATCGCCAATGCTGGCAACGAGGCGATGTTACGGGCATTTTGCGAGCCGATCAGGCAAGCCCTCAAAGGTGATGTAGAGTTTGTCGTGGCATCCCGGCACCCAGACGGTGAATACAATGCCAGCTATGGCGTTACCACCGTTCCTAATTTTGAATACGAAAGCCGTCAGCAGGCGGCCGGTCGCTGGCTTCGGGGCTTGAATCCTGACGACTCAGAGCATTACCTGGCGTTTGTTCGCCAAGTGGCCGAAGTGGATCTTGTTG
This sequence comes from Marinobacter sp. CA1, assembly GCF_020546665.1. Lineage (NCBI taxonomy): Bacteria > Pseudomonadati > Pseudomonadota > Gammaproteobacteria > Pseudomonadales > Marinobacteraceae > Marinobacter > Marinobacter sp. CA1. Next base: position 3,041,230 of record NZ_CP071785.1, on the reverse strand, counting down.
TGCTTGGGCCGGGACAGTTTCTGGTTGAAACTGGAACCGCCGGTATGCTCAAAGGCGCCCTTGGCCAAGCTCTCGCGGTTGTGGCTGCTGCACGCCTGGTCCATACCCCGGTCTACGGTTTGGCTCTCGCGTGCGAAGACCTGGAGTCACCCTGGGCTAAGTTGGTTGCTCAGTCATTGCTTGAGGGAATGTGTGAACGGACGTTTCGGGACCCTCGTAGTGTTGAAAACCTGATTCGCGCTGGGATTCAACTGCCAAGCTATCAGGTGTTGGGTGATCTGGCGCTCGCGGGGGATCCGGCTCCGGCCTCGGCAGCTCGGGACTTGCTGGACAACGAGGGAATTCCAGCAAGGGCCGGAGACCGGCTTGCTGTGGCGGCACGGAATATATACTGGCTTGGCCTGGATCAGGAAACCCATCGCCAGAAAATGGCCGATACAATGGCATTATGGCTGGAAGCGGATATTCGACGGGATATCATCATGGTGCCACAGAATGTGTATGACGTAGATGGTGACCGTGACGATGACCGTGCTGAGGCTAGACGCATCCTGGCGAAGTTACCGGACTCGCTGCGCAAGCGTATATATCCCATCGAAGGAAAATACCCAGCGGAGGCCCTGGAAAGCATATACGGTCTGGCAGACGTGACGCTTAGTTCTCGGCTGCACGGAGCGGTGTTTTCCTGTAAGCAGGGAACGCCCCCGGTTATGTTGGCATTTATGGATAAATCACGGGGCTTTTTTCGGCGCATCGGCCAGGAAAACTGTCTGATAGACCTTGACGCCAATGCTGCTGAGATTGCCGACCAATTGGAACACTTTCTCCGCAATCGCAGTGAGCTGGCCGCCGACATTAGGACCTCCATCGCCGAAAACCAAGCGACCAGTCGACAGTATGCGAAAAAGGCGCTTGCCCATCTGACGCAGGGAGGAGGTGCCGGCGAGCGGCAATGCTGGGCCAGATCACTCTTCGGTTAGGCATCTACTCATGAGCGTAACGGGATTGGGTTAGGTCATAGAGTCTGATCAGTTTTACCCCTCGTTGCTCCCAGTGTTGGATTCTTTGATAGATTTCTTCTTGAAAGGCGCGACTGGAAATCACAACGGCATCGATCTGGCTTAGATCCAACTGCTCGGGGTTTTGGACTGTGTGGCCAAAGGCCAGCTCACCGTGCTTGGATGGGTTGGAGTCGATCACAGCGGTGATATGCAGTTGATTCATCAGAGTGTGCTGCATCAGCATGTCGGTATGGCTGCCGACCCCGTAGACTGCGGTGCGTGGTGGGGGCGTCTCCAGAGCTAGGGCCTGGAATATGGCATCGAGTCTGGCCCTTTGATGCTCAACAATGGCCGAATACGCTTGGATGTCGGCACGTAGCCGGTCCGTCTGGGAGGTGATCGTGAATGGCTTCGGTGTGTCGCAGTGGGCAATTTTTCGGGCGATGCTTACGAACGAGCGCGGAAAGCGCTTGTGAACGTGGCTGTCAAGGAGCTGAAATCCTGTTTTCTCCAATAGCATCGACATGGCGGCTGCAGAAAAATTATGCAGATGTTCAAGGATAAACAAGTCGGCAGCGGTGTCGTAGCCCAGGTCATCTAGGCGGGGGACCCTGATGTATGCCAGTCCCTGGAGCGACAGTTGCTGGTTGATTCTGAGCAGGAAGTTCGTAGGACTACGCACATGTTCCAGTACTCCGCCTAGGAAAATCAGGTCGTAGGAAGCTTTGGGTTGATAGTATTCGAACAGACTCTCGTGGACCTTAATGCCATGCAGCTCTCGGGCTTTTTGTGCTGACTCAGGGTTGGGTTCCAATCCTTCGACCTGCCAGCCAGCCTTGATGAGGCGGCTGGAGAGGTAGCCGGTATAGCAGCCGATCTCCAGAGCTCGACGTCTGTTGCCCGGACCGGTGAGGCTGGTAAGGTGCTCCACATCGGCTGCATTGAGCCCCTTTGATTCCCCTCTGGCGACCTGGAAAGACTCCCGTTTTTGCCCCTGATAGAACGCCTTTATTTCGGAATAGGTTAGGGTTGGGTTGTTGAATACGTGCCCACATCGATTGCACAGACAGGTTAGTACCGGGTACCAGTGGCTGCCGTCTGGCGCATTCCAGCGATCCATTCGAACTACATCAAAGTCGTTGGCACTGCACAGGTCACAATGACAGGCTTCCATGAGTCTATTGCTCTGCCGCTGAATTGGGAGTCTGGTTTTTCCGGGGAGCGCGCATCGGGTTGTCATACACCATGTACTGAATGACATCACGACGGCTGCGACTGGCACTGGCTTCGCTGATTGGTTTCACGCCATGCCAGGAGTTATCCGTTTTGACAAAACCAAAGGCAGTGTTGCGTCGATAGGGCGCGAAATCGACTTCGTGAAAGTCCTCAAACTGGTGGTGCTGGGTGCCGGGACAACTGAAATCCATTTGTTTGGGTGCGAACATTGAAGTGCCAAGCTCTTCATGGCGGTCGTCTTCTGGCAGATAGAGCAGTATATTCACGATCTTTGACGGAATATCCGTATGCGGGCCTATAAAGTAATCGGAGCGGTGGCGCAGAAAAAGGGCTTGAGGGTAAACGGTAGGCCACAGTTCCCGTTGGCACAGGAAGCGCTCAGTCAGAGTAGTCTCGAATTTTGTCATGGCGCGCCGTGCGGTGTCCTCGCTCAGAAACCATTCGGCAAATCCCTGCCAGAACCGTCGATGCCGGGGAGGCTGCGTTTCCAACCAGCTTGGTTCAAGGTAGCACTGGTCGCGTCGACTATACTGCTCCAGTTTTACCTTGCCTACGTCTGTCCATTTGCGATAAGCATCCTGCGTGGGTAACAGCTCGAGCATGGTGGCATAGTACTCGTCAGGGAAGACTTGATCGATGTAGAAGTGCGGATAGGGTTTGAGTGCGATCCTGGCGTTTTCAAGCCGATCCAGAAAGTGAATAGCCGCTGTGCGGTGGTCACAGCTGTTTGGGGGAGCATGCCACGTCATAGGATTTCCTGCTGAATAATCTTGCAAACTAGAATCTATGCTAACAGAGTTCTGACACCGCCACTGTATGGTGAATATCCAGTTGATACAGACCCAAAGGAAGTCCCGATTTTGAAAAGCCCCCGTGAACTGCAGACCCTCTATCGTAAGGGAACCAACATCAGTGCCTATCTGAGGGGGGCCTATGGGGTAACAGGTAATACCGAGGACATCATTGAGCTGTCCTATGACCTGCAAACCGGAGCTTATACACGAGCCGCTCAACGGCCAAAAATGAGGGAGCATAAACGGTTGTACAGTGGTGAGCTGGCCAGAACGATCCTGGATTTGTGTCGTCCCGAGTCGATTCTGGAAGCTGGTGTGGGGGAGGGGACGACCCTTTCTGGTGTGTTGGACTCACTTCCTGCGGGCGTTCAGTCCTATGGTTTTGATCTTAGCTGGTCCCGGGTTGCCTATGCCCGGCGCTGGCTGGACGGGCGGGGTCACGATGAGGTCAGACTGTGTACGGGCAATCTGTTCAACATTCCTTTTGCAGATAACTCGGTTGATGTGGTCTTTACCTCCCACGCCATAGAGCCCAATGGTGGCCAGGAGCCAGCCATTTTGAAGGAATTGTACCGGGTCGCCCGGCGTTATCTGGTGCTACTCGAGCCGGGATACGAGTTTGCCGATGACGAGGCTCGTCAGAGAATGACTAGCCATGGCTACTGCCGGAACATTCCTGGGTATATCCGGGAGTTGGGCTACCCCATGCTGGTTAATGAACGCTTTCCGCATTCGTCCAACCCGCTGAATCCAACTGCAATAACCATCGTCCAGAAGCAAGGTGGTGAAGGTACTCCAGAACACATTCTTGCCTGTCCGCAATTCCGGTCACCACTGCAAAGCATCGGTGGAATGCTGTTCAGCCGGGAAGCCTTGCGGGTCTACCCGGTTCTGGATGGCATTCCCTGTCTGCGAATCGAGAATGGCATACTTGCGAGCAAGTTTGAGGAAGTGGTCGGGGGGCTCTAGTCAGCCCCCGAAGACCTTAGTTCCGTTTAACCCTGTAAAAGCTGCAATACCTGCTGAGGTCGGGCATTTGCCTGCGAAAGGACCGAGAGGCCAGCCTGTTGGAGCACCTGTGTTCGAGCCAGTTCTGCCGATTCAGCCGCGAAGTCTGCATCCCGGATTCGACTGTTTGAGGCCGACAGGTTTTCTGCAGTGGTCGACAGGTTGGCAATGGTGGACTCAAATCGATTCTGCACCGCACCGAGCTCAGCCCTCAGGCTGTTGATCTGATCCAACGCATAGTCCACTGAGATCATTGCCAGGTCGGCACCATCCTGGGTCGAGACGTCAAGATTGTTCACGGACACCTGGTCTCCAGGCACCGTCGTCGCCACGTTAAATGTAGCACCACTGGCCACGGTTATATCGACACTGAAGGCCTGATCAAATTCGGATGAGAAGAAAATCTCATTATTGCCCCTGTCCAGGAAGGCCCGAACACCCGTTTCGCTACTGACGGCATTGACCTGGCCAAGCACATCTTCAAGAGACGAAGCGTCGTTTATCTGTACTGTCGTGGTACCAGAGGGTGGCACTGGCAGGTCGACGGTGAAGTCGACGGTGCCACCATTGGCAAAAATGTCGGCAACGCTCTGGCCGCTGACCAGAGCGGCGGACAGGCCCGAGGTTGCGCCGATGATGGAGCCGAGCTGGCTGCCCCGCGCATCCAGTCCGTTGACGCTGATGGTTTCACCGGTGTTGGCGCCAACCTGGAATGTTTGTGTTGGCAGCGATCCATCCAGCACCCGCAGACCGTTGAAGGAGGTCTGGCTGGCAATCTGGTTGATCGCCTGAATGCGTTGTTCCACTTCCCGGTTCAGTGCGACGCGGTCGGTATTGCTGTTGGGGGCGTTGGCCGCCTGTACCGCCAGCTCGCGAATCCGCTGCAGGTTGGCGGTGATTTCATCCAGCGCACCTTCGGTGGTCTGTGCCAGGGAAATGCCGTCGTTGGCGTTTCGTCGGGCCATGTTCAGACCGGTAATCTGGGACTGGAAACGCTCAGAGATGGCCAGGCCAGCGGCGTCATCCTTGGCAGAGTTGATTCTCAGGCCGGATGACAGGCGTTGAAGGGCGGTATCGGCATCGCGCTGGGTAGCGTTCAGATTTCGCTGCGCGTTGAGTGACGCGATGTTGGTATTGATGATCTGCGGCATGTTGATTCTCCCTGCTTAGAGGAGCCGGTACCCCAGAGCCCTGTCTTCCAGAGACACACAGTGCCGGCAAAAATACGCAAACGTTCAGTTTCCCGGGGTTAAGCGAAGTCTGTGCCAGAAACTCAATTGCTGTTTTATCTTTTTGAAAATTAAAGAATAATATTTCGTTTGGGAGCGGTGTTTAGGTGTGTTCTGCCAAATACTTGGCGGCGAGGTGTGGCATTGGATTGCCGTTTTTTTTGCCGGCCTCATCTCATGGCATCTGGCTGCCCGAGTTGTTGAATTCTCTGCTAACATGCCGGAATGTCGGCTGCTGCCTGGGTTTGGGCGCTGCAGCATTCAGTAAAAATGATTGGGAATGGGAGACGATTTGTGGCCAGGCGAGAAATTGACCCCGCAGAGGCGTTCTTGAAGCGCAAAGAAAAGAACCTGAATTTTTTCAAGCGCACGCAGCCGGCCATTTATCAGATTTTTGCCAATATGATGCTGTCCCGGGTGGAGTTGGTTGTTACCCCGGGCGCGACGGATGTGGATATGACCGTCGATGGCAAGTCCTGTTATCGGGGGCTGGCAAAAGAATATTCAGTGGATGAAGCCGAGCGGTTTCTCAAGGAGAACCCGCCAGGCAAAAAGATCCATACTTTTGCGCCTCCCTGGCCGGAGTCCTATCGTCACCCACGGTTTGCAACTCTGGCGGTGCGCTCGCTGGCGGAAAAAAGCCCCATCAATCGTGACAATTTCCAGGGGTATGAGCGCGGGAATGTGTTCCCTTCAGTGGTGTTCCTTGGCTGTGGTCTCGGTTACCACATTGAGGCATTGGTTGAAAAAGCGACCATCATCAATGCCATTGTTGTCGAGCGTGAACCGGAAAAGTTCGCGGTCAGTCTGTTTACCGTGGACTGGGAAAAGATCTGTTCCCGGTTCCAGAAGAAAGGTCACACTCTCCAGTTTGCCATAGGCTCAGGTCAGGACCCGCAGAGTCTTCGTAACCTGCTTTCAAGCAACCTCTCCAAGAACATTCCCTTCCATCCGTTTTTTACGACCTACTATAACCACTTGGCTGACATTGAGCTGGCCAGGACAGCGATTGAGGTCAGTAAAGATATTGCCGTTATGGCCTCGCATTGGAGTAACTACGACAATGAGCTCCGGCGCCTGCTATACACGCTGCACAACCTTGATGAGGATGCTCGATACCTGCGCAATATCATGCAGCCAGAGCATGCTCGACCGCTGGTGGTGGTGGGTAGTGGCCCGTCCCTGGATGGCAGAATAGGAGGGTTGAAAGCGGTTCGGGACAAGGTGGTCATTGTGAGCTCCGGTACTGGGCTTCGTCCTCTGCTTGCGGCAGGTATTCGGCCAGATTTCCATGTTGAGCTGGACCCAGACTATATTGTCTATAAATTTCTAAACGACCTTGATAAAGAAGCGTTGAGCGAAATTCGCCTGCTCGCGGTCCATGAAGTTAACCCATTGGTCAGTGAGCTGTTTCGCGAAACCTTTTACTTTTTCAAAACCGACCATAATCTTTCGGCATTAGGGCAGGTAACCAGTGACGCGTTTAATCACTGTAACCCGACCTGTACCAACTCTGCCCTTTCGATTGCCTTTAGTCTGGGCTTCCGCGATCTCTACCTGTTCGGCACTGACTACGGTTTCCGAGATTCAGAGCACGACCATGCCGAAACATCGGTTTACGGTCGTAAAGCGGAGACAGAGTTCTCGAGGGTTATCCAGGAACGGAGAAAGCTAAAACGTCGGAGTGAGTTTGAGATTCCAGCAGTGGATGGCGGAACGGTGCGCACCATCAACGGTTACTACGCTGCCAAGCGGGCTGTTGAGGTGTTTATTCAATCTGCACAAGCACAGTCGGCGCAGTTAGCTGTCTCCAACTGTTCAGACGGTGCGGTAATTGAAGGCGCTGGTTGGCTGTCTTCGGAGGAATTCATGGCGAAAGTCGCGGCAAGTCAGGTTGTGGAGCCTTCCCTGCTGGAGATGCTGCTAAGGACCCTGTCAGCACCCGCTCCTGGCAACATACTTAAAGATCAGGTGCCAGAGATTGAGGCTGAGCTCAAGCGGCGGGTTCAGGAGTTCAACAAGCTGTTGCGAGAGGCTCGGATGGGGGGGCGCAAGGATCTCTGCCTTCAGGCTAATCGGCTGCGTAGTGCAGTGACATCCTTAAGGCCTCCCCGCGGCCAGGCGCAGCCCACGGCGATCCAATATTATGTGTACCAATTGCTGGGCGGCAGTATTTTGCATTTCATCTATGTCGGGCTATGTCATGGTATGGCATGTGAGGAGCAGGATCTCGTGCCATATCTGAAGATCTGGAAGCAGGGATTCCTAGATTTTCTGGTTAAGTTACCAGATCACTTCCATCAGGTTCTCGTTCAGCGTCCATCGGTTACTGATGATCCCTGGGTATCCGCTCAACTGATCGATCCCGAACCTGAATCGTCGAACAGGGCTCTTGGTTGAGGGCGGGTGCCAGCGAGTTTGATGGATATTACATTTGTTAACAAATCTGGCAGTACTTTTTTCTAAAGGAATTCTCAGGGGCGCCGTTAAGCATTACAGCAGGGCGGCGTACCCCAAACATTGACAGGGCGCCAGACCTCTTACCAATACCTGAATTGTTTGAGGAGATGCATTATGGCTCTCGGTATCAACACCAACATTGCTTCCATCAGTGCTCAGAACCAGCTGAACCGTTCCCAGAGCCTGTCCAACGAGTCTCTGACCCGTCTGTCTTCCGGCCTGCGTATCAACTCAGCCAAGGACGACGCTGCTGGTCTGGCTATTTCGACCCGGTTCGATACCCAGATTCGTGGCCTGACAGTCGCCCAGCGTAACGCCAACGACGGCATTTCCATGGCGCAGACCGCTGAAGGTGGTCTGGATGAAACCATCAACAACCTCCAGCGTATCCGTGAGCTGGCGGTGCAGGCGGCCAACGGCTCGTTGACCGATGATGATCGTGCGTTGCTGCAGGATGAGGTGACTCAGCGGTTGAGTGAGATTGGTCGGATCAGCTCTGAAACCAAGTTCAACGGTCAGTCCGTACTCGATGGCAGTCTGAACAGTGGTAACGCAGTAAGCTTCCAGGTCGGTACCCAGTCTGGCGAGACCATTACCTTCGCTTTTAACCAGGATATGAGTGACACCGGCCTTAGTGTTGACGGTGTTGATATTTCCGACGCATCTGGCGCTTCCAGTGCGCTGGCAACCCTGGACACTGCCATCGATACCGTAAACTCCTTCCGCTCCGACCTCGGTGCGTTGCAGAACCGGTTCGAGAGTACCATTAACAACCTGGCCACCAACATCGAGAGCGCCAGCGCTGCCAACAGCCGAATTCTCGACGCGGACTTTGCCGCCGAGAGTGCTAAGCTGGCAAAAGCGAACGTGCTCCAACAGGCTGGTATTTCGGTTCTGGCACAGGCAAACGCCCGTCCGAACCAGGTCCTGTCCCTGCTTCAGTAATCGAGGCCGGGTAACGGGTTAAAATTGACCGGCCTGTCCAGTGGGATAGGCCGGTCTTTTGCCGTTAGGGAATAGCGGGGTGTGCTATGAACGAAGTGGGTTTAAACAACCTGGATCTGAAGATGGTTCAGTCCTCCGGGGAGTCTTCCCGCGCCAGCAATGCCGGTACGGCGGAAGCTGGTGTGAGGTCGCCTCAGAAGGGATCGACGGCTTCAGAGCAACCCTCAAATGCATCAGCGGCGTCAGCAGCTGCCGTTGCACGCGAGCAGGCTGTCGCGCAGGAGAAGCGGGCCGCAGAGCAGGAACAGGACAGTGAGCGGGTCGACCAAGCGGTCTCCCGACTGAACGATTACGTGCAGAGTGTCCAGCGTGACCTGCGGTTCTCTGTCGATGACGATTCCGGCAAGACGGTGGTGAAAGTCATGGACCGGCAGACCGATGAGGTTATCCGGCAGATTCCGGATGAAGTTGCTATGAGGTTGGCCGAGAAATTGCAGCAGGACGAACCATTGACGCTGTTTGACATCAAGGTCTGACCAATCCGCCGAAAAATGGGCGGGAGATTGCCGGCCTGCTCAACGGCGCACAACATGGAACGGCAAGGAATGCAGTTGGGGCGGTAAAGTTTTGCCGCCAGGTGCCGATACACGGATTAGCTGATCAAGAAGACGACGACGTCGGGAGGTACAGGCATGGCAGGTATCACTTCACTGGGAGCCGGGTCCGGGCTGTTCAGCATGGATTTGGTCGACCAGCTGGTCGCTGCCGAGCGCACGCCGACACAGGCCCGGCTGGATCGTAACCAGCAGCTGTATGAAACCAAGATTTCCGCCTACGGTGCCCTTCGCAGCGCTCTGGAAGGCCTGAAATCACCTCTGGAGGCGCTTAGCAAGCCGGATGGTCTTCGGGCTTTTACGGCGGCGTCGAGTGACGAAAACGTGGTTGGTCTCGATGTCGATCAGAGCAAAATCATCCGCGGCAGCTACAACATCAACGTCACCCAGTTGGCCCAGGCGCAATCGCTCGCTTCCAATGACTTTGCTGATCGGGATACTACCGCGGTTGGTACCGGTACGCTGACCATCAATGTTGGCGGTGAGTCCACCGACATCACCATAGACAGCTCCAACAACACCCTGGAAGGCATTGCCGAAGCCATTAACGATGCGGGCGCCGGTGTGTCCGCAGGCGTCGTCGACACCGGGTCAGGCTTCCGCCTGGTAATGTCCTCTGAGGAGTCCGGGCTGGACAATGCCATCGAAGTGTCCGTTTCCGGTGACGGTGACGGCAGCGACACCGACGCCAGTGGGCTGTCCCAGCTCGCCTTCAACGGCTCGGCGTCCAACATGAATGAAACCGTGGCGGCCAAGGACGCGCTGCTGGAAGTCAACGGCATTGCCATCAGCCGTTCCAGCAATTCGGTGGAGGGGGTCGTCGACGGGGCGACGTTCGAGTTGAAGTCAACGGGCACATCCACCATCAGCGTGACGGAGAACCCGGATGAGGTCGCTGATCGGATGCAGGCGTTTGTCGACAAGTACAACGCCTTTCAGGATATTGTTAAAAAGGCATCGGGCTATAACGCTGAAACTGAGCAGGGCAGCGTGTTAACCGGGGACTCGGCGATCCGCTCCATCCAGCGGGACCTGCGTAACCTGCTGGTGGACGTGCCAGAAGGCCTAGAGGACAGCCCGGTGCGGATGTTGGCGGATATCGGTATCAAGACCGACCCGGACAGCGGTAAACTGGAATTTGATAAAGAGGTCTTCAAGGAGAAGCTGGACGAGTACCCCGATTCCGTCGCTGCACTGTTTGGTGCGGAAGACGGTGTTGATGGGATCGCTACCAAGGCACTGGATGTTCTGGAGACCCATCTGGGCAGTGATGGCACACTGGCCAGCCGTACCGACGGTCTGAATAAGTCTCTGGAAGACATTGAGGACAAGCGGCTGAATCTGGATCTAAGGATGGAAACCTATCGGGAGCGACTGGTTTCCCAGTTTTCCGCAGCGGACTCGCTGATTGCCCAGCTTAACAGTACCGGTGATTTTGTGAGTCAGCAGCTGGCGTCCCTTGCGCCCCAGCAAAGCGGCGGCAACGGTTAACCGAGTGAATTTGGAGAGGTAACGATGAAGGGGCTTCAACAGTACCAGCGTATCAATACCCAGACCAGCATCACCGATGCTGATCCGCACCGGTTGATCCAGTTGTTGTACAATGGCGCCATCGAGCGCATCAACATGTCCAAGGCCCGCATTCAGGTCAAGGATTACGAGGGCAAGGCCCGGTTGATCAACAAAGCCATTGAGATCATTGGTGGTCTGCGCAGTTTTCTGGACTTTGATCAGGGCGGTGATCTCGCCCCGCGGCTGGATTCGCTCTACGAGTATATGGAGCGGGCCCTGCTGGACGCCAGTCTGACGAACGATGTTGCCCGGCTGGATGAGGTGATTGAGCTGTTACGCTCCATCAAGGAAGGATGGGACGGCATTCGCGAGGAAGTGGTACAGCAGCAGGCCGTCTGAACAGGGATTGGCGTGCCCAGGGTCGTTTTGCCCGGGGCGCGCCTCGGCAATTCGAGGTACTGTGTTTAGCCTGATCGGTACGCTTGTCTTTGCACTTATGTTGGCCCTGCCCTTTTCACAGGCGAGGGCTGACGACTCGGCGCGGTATGGGGATCTTCCCGGCGATGCCGCATCCCAGATCGATTTACGAGTGGCTTCCGCGGATGTCTGGCCCTGGGGCTACCGCACCGAATCCGGCGAACTGGCCGGAACCCTCGTCACCTTCTACGATCGACTGTCTGTGTTGATCGGCAAGACCTTTCACAACGTCCTAAGACCCCATCGTCGAGTGATCCGGGAGCTGGAATCCGGGCGGGTGGATCTTGCGGTGCTGTATGAAAGCCCGACCACAGAACAAGCGGGCATTCTGGTGGCGCCTGTCATCCAGGTTCGGGTATTGCTTGCGGGGCTGGCTGATTCTCAGTTGAGTCTGTCCTTGGGGGGCGGCTTGGCCGGCCGGACCGTGGCCTACATTCGTGGCACCTATTACGGCGAGGCTTTCGAGCGGGATGACAGCATCCGCAAGGTGGCCGTCAAGGATCTGCGGCAGGCGGTTGAAATGCTGCTGCGGGGGCGGGTGGATGCCCTGGTCGCCAGTGATCAGTCATTTTTCAGCACGTTGCATGAGATGGGGCTGGGGGCTGAGCGGTTTCGGCTGAGCGTGGCCTTGCAGCAGCAGGATGGGGCGCTCTACCTGTCGCGGGCTTCATCCCGGGATGATCTGGTGCCGGAGCTACGCCGCGCGGTGGAAACCATGAGGCGGAATGGCGATCTGGCCGAGATCTTCCACCTTCCTTAAATGGCTGGCTTGGTCTTCCCCCTTTGGCTGTCTGGCCGGAAGCCGTTGACTGCCGTACAATAATGCCCCTTATGTTTAAAGCCCTGCGTTTCCTGGTCGCTGTTCTGTCGGTCAGGAACGGTGAGCGTGGCTTCAAATAATCCATCCTGTTCAGTCTGGAGCAAGGTATGTCTGATATTAAAAAGGTTGTGTTGGCCTATTCCGGTGGCCTGGACACCTCCGTCATCGTCCGTTGGTTGCAGGACACCTACAACTGTGAGGTGGTCACCTTTACTGCCGACCTGGGGCAGGGCGAGGAAGTGGAACCGGCACGCGCCAAAGCGGAAGCGCTGGGCGTCAAGGAGATTTACATCGAAGACCTGCGCGAAGAGTTCGTGCGTGACTACGTCTTCCCGATGTTCCGTGCCAACACCATCTATGAAGGCGAATACCTGCTCGGCACCTCCATTGCCCGTCCGCTGATTGCCAAGCGACTGGTTGAAATTGCCAACGAAACCGGCGCAGATGCGATTTCCCACGGTGCCACCGGTAAAGGTAACGACCAGGTTCGCTTTGAGCTGGGTGCCTATGCCCTCAAGCCTGGCGTCCATGTGATTGCGCCCTGGCGGGAATGGGATCTGAACTCACGCGAGAAGCTGCTGGCGTACTGTGAGGAACGCAACATTCCGGTGGAGAAGAAGAAAGGCAAGTCGCCTTACTCCATGGACGCCAACCTGCTGCACATCTCCTACGAAGGTATGGTCCTGGAAGACCCGTGGGCGGAAGCCGAAGAAGACATGTGGCGCTGGAGTGTGTCGCCCGAGAAGGCGCCGGATCAGCCGACCTACATTGAGCTTACCTATGAGATGGGTGACATCGTCGCCATCGACGGTCAAGCCATGAAGGCTCATGAGGTTCTGGCGCACCTGAACAAGGTGGGCGGAGACAACGGTATCGGCCGTATCGACATTGTTGAGAACCGCTATGTTGGCATGAAGTCCCGTGGCTGTTATGAAACCCCGGGTGGCACCATCATGCTGCGTGCCCATCGGGCAATCGAGTCCATCACCCTGGACCGTGAAGTCGCGCACCTGAAGGACAGCATCATGCCGCGCTACGCCGAGGTGGTGTACAACGGTTACTGGTGGTCACCGGAGCGGGAAGCGCTGCAGGCGCTGATCGACCAGACCCAGACCTACGTTAACGGAACCGTGCGTTTGAAGCTCTACAAGGGCAACGTGGAAGTGGTTGGCCGTAAGTCTCTGGATTCCCTGTTTGATGAGAAGATCGCTACCTTCGAGGAAGATCAGGGTGCCTACGATCAGAAAGACGCCGAAGGCTTCATCAAGCTGAACGCGTTGCGCCTGCGGATTGCCGCTGGCAAAGGACGTAACTTGCTGTAACGCGGTGAATCATGGCGCAGGGTGGCTGGTCTGCCCTGTGCCGCTCGCTTCTTGAGTGGCACTTTTCTTCCCTCCCATTCTTCAATCCTTTCCTTTCTGCTCTGCTGTTTTCTGCCGATACTCTCCGGGTGTCATGTTGACCCTGCGCTTGAAGGTGCGGTGAAACGACGTGGTTTCGCTGAAACCCAGGCGTAACGCAATGTCCGGTATCGGAAGCGTCGTGCGGCTCAGGTAGTCTTCCGCCATGTCCTGTCGTACGTCGTCCAGAAGCTGTTGGTAGGAGGTGTCCTCCTGGCTCAGCTTGCGTTGCAGTGTCCGGCTCGTCATCCCCAGGCTGCCTGCCACCATGTCCTGTCGGGTAATCCCTTCAAGCAGGTTCTGGTAGATGCTGTTGCGCACCTGGTTGACCAGTTCGCTCGCCGATTGCAGGCTGGCCAATTGCTGCTGGGCATGTCGCTCCAGGGTGCTGCGGAGCACCGGGTCGGGCTGGCGCAATGGGGTTTTCAGCAGGCTTTTGTCAAACTCGATGGCATCCTCGCCGGTCTCAAAAAACACCGGACAGTCCCAGCGCTGCTGGTATTCCCGCAGAGAATCCCCGCGCGGCTCCGGGCGCTGTAGATACACGGCGGTTGGGGAGGCCTGGGTGGGTTCCGCCAGCCAGCGGGCGTAGTTGATCCAGGAGGCAAAGACGTTATCCACCAGCTGTGGGCGGACGATGGGGTTCTGGTAGGTGCAGTGCCAGGTCAGGCGAATTTGTTCGCCCCGATCTTCCAGGGTGGTCGTGCCCATGTCGCCCACCAGTTTTTCGAAGGGCGCGATGCGCTGGACGGCTTCCCCGAGGGTTGCGCAGCTCATGGTGATGTAGCCAAGCACACTGTAGGAGCCGGGTTGCACGAAATCGCCGGTTTTCAGTCCCAGCAGAGGGTCGCGGCTGTGCTGGCATAGCCGGTACAGGAATTCCTGCAACTGGGTGCCGTCTATTCGGCCGTCATCGCTGTCCAGGGTGGCTGAGGGGATGCCGGCAGCCTGCAGCAGGTCTTCCACCGGCAGCTGGTGGGCCTGGGCGGCGCGGACGTATTGGCGCAAGGCCGCGACAGAAACGGTTCCAAGAGGGTTCATACCACACCACTTGTGCTGGTTGTGGGTTTCAGAAACGCTTTAATGCGCGAAAGTGTGTCGGTATGCCAACTGCGCAAGAGCCGTGCAAGACTTCTTAACCCACTGATTATAATGATTGTCTTTCTGAGGGCGTCGGCTAAGGGTATAGCGAATTCAGGGTGGTGTCGATGGGGATGTGGAGGGCGGCAGGCAAAACAAAAAGGCCGACAACGTGGCCGGCCTCAATCCAATAAGGATAAACAAAATTTGCCTGAAAATCCTGAATTCTGTGGAAGCGCCGCCCATAATGCGGCGAGGGGACTTCGAACTCCCTCGCCATGGGGGGATACTGCTTGAATCCACAATTTAAGAATACGTCGGGTGGGGCTGACTGTCTGTGTGTGATCTGTGTCCCACTGTTACAGAATGTGGCGTCATCTGTCGTGATGTTGCCCGGTACCGGCTGCCGTTAGTTTGGCTCGAGGCCGTTGGTCAGGGGGCGATGGCGTCTGGGCGGGTCTCAGTAAAGCGCCGGGTCTCGTAGGCTTCCATCAGACCCTGGACCGCGGCGCGCTCCATGTCCTGCACCGATGGCGTGCCAAATTGCGCATCGGCCTTGCAGAGCACCATGCCCGCTTCAACCGACAGGTAGCCGGTGGTGGTTTTCAGCGCCTTGTGGTTGATGCCGTCGAAGATGCGACGAAAGGTGGTGGTTGAGCACTGATCGCCGTTGCTGAAATGGGCAACGATGGCGAACTGGTTGTCACCGACGCGGCACAGCGCGTCCATCGGGCGGATAAGGTGGCCCAGGCGCCGGGCGATGCCGACAGCCAGCTCGCTCATGATGGCTGGGGTGTGCCGGCGTTTGAGTTCCTGCCAGTTGCGGATGCCGCACAGCACATAACCTGAGGCTCCGCCGCGGGCCTCTGCCTGGCGCAGGCTTTTGCCCAGTCGTTCGCGGGCGTAGCGATTGTTGCAGAGGCCGGTTTCCAGATCGATGATGTTGCTGGCTTCCAGCTCGCGATTGTTCTCTACCAACAGTGAGTTGGCCCTCAGCAGGGCGTTCTGTCGATCGGCAATCCGATCGGCGGCAAACACTCTGGGGATCAGCTGCTTGCTCATGTCGGACTTGAAGATGAAATCATCGACACCGCGATCAAATGCTTCTGTCAGGGCCTCCATGCTTTCCTTGGCGGTCAGCAGGATGGTGTAGGTGTAATGATTGGTCTGTTCATCCAGCTGGCGGACCCGATCGGTCAGCTGCAGTCCGTCCATTTCAGGCATCAGCCAGTCGGCGATCAGGATGCTGACCGGACGCTGTTCCATCAGCTGGATGGCTGCGGGGGCGTTGTTGGCGACACGGACGTCACGATAGCCAGCCTGGCGGAGTGCGCGACTGACCACCATGCTGCTGAACTTGGCGTCGTCCACGACGAGAATCGGAAGTTCTAGGTTAGGCATTGTTTACGGCTCACCAATCCATTGTTCAGATGCGGTACCCGGCTGGTCTTGCTATGCTTGGGCACCTTTGCACAGAGCCTAGGGGCGCCGCCGGTCGCGGTTGCTGGTCGCATTAAATTAAAGACGCCATTATAGCCAATCGCCGCATCCCTGCTGTGCACAATTGTAAAACCTGCGGATTCGACCCGGGTCGGCTTTCCTGAGCGTGACGGTCTCCGCATTTTGGGAGTTAGGACTATGCCATCTTTTGACGTTGTTTCCGAGATCGACATGCACGAAGTGACCAACGCGGTCGATCAGGCCAGGCGGGATCTGGGCAATCGCTGGGACTTCAAGAACGTCGAAGCCGAGATTGAACACGACGACAAGGGCATCACCATCAGCGCGGAGCAGGATTTCCAGCTGGAGCAGCTTCAGGATATGGTGCGGATGGCGTTTGCCAAACGTAACATCGACAGTCGAGCCCTCGCCGAGGATGGTGACAGCAAGGCCGGCAAGCTGGTCAAGCAGCACTTCACCCTGCGACAGGGCATTGAAACGGACATGGCGAAGAAGATCGTCAAGATGATCAAGGACGCCAAGCTGAAGGTGCAGGCCAGCATCCAGGGCGACAAGGTCCGGGTAACCGGCAAGAAGCGGGACGACCTCCAGACCGCCATTGCCCTGCTCAAGGAAGCCGAGCTCGACATTCCGCTGCAGTACAACAACTTCCGCGACTGACCCGGAGACACCGTTATCCGCATCAAGGCCCGCTTGCCTGACGTCCAGGCCTGGTTCCAGATCTATTCCCGTTGGCAGGTCCTTACCCTGCTGTTCCTTGGGTTTTCCGCGGGTCTGCCTTTCCTGTTGGTGTTCTCGACGCTGAATACCCGGCTTGCCGACATCGGGGTTGAGATCGCCACCATCGGCTTCTTCAGCTGGCTTGGTATTACCTATTCCATCAAGGTGTTTTGGGCACCGGTGCTGGACCGGCTGCGATTACCGTTACTGGATCGCTGGTTCGGCAAACGTCGCAGCTGGATGCTGCTGGCCCAGGCGGGGATCGCCGCCGGACTCTATGGTATGGCCCAGGTGGATGCAGGCAGGGCTCCGGAGATGATGGCGCTGTTTGGTCTGGTGGTGGCATTCTCCTCCGCCACCCAGGACATTGCGATCGATGCCTATCGCATTGAGATCGCCAGTGAGCGCCTTCAGGCCGCCATGGCGGCAACCTATATCTTTGGCTATCGGCTGGCCCTGCTGGTGGCGGGGGCCGGAGCGCTCTACATAGCCGAGCTGTGGTCCTGGCAGGTGTCCTACGAAGTCATGGCGCTGCTGATGGGGATTGGTGTGGTGACGGTGCTGAGTGTGCCGGAGCCCCGGGTCAATCACTTTACGGCGGCGGAGGACATCGCCGAGCGGGTGCAGGAAGAGATTCTCCAGCGCGCTCACCTGCAGCCTTGGCTGGCGCGGGCGGCTGGCTGGTTTTCCGCAGCGGTGGCAGGTCCATTCCTGGATTTCTTCCGGCGCTATCGCCAGTTTGCGTTGATCATCCTGGTAATGGTAGCGGTCTATCGCATTTCCGACATCGCCATGGGGGTGATGGCCAACCCGTTCTACCTGAACTTCATGGGCTTCACCAAGGTGGAGATCGCCAATGTGTCGAAGCTGTTCGGCTTCTTTATGACCATTGCCGGCTCCATGGCGGGTGGCATCCTGGTGGTGAAGTATGGCGTGCGGCGAATTCTGTTGGTGGGGGCGGTTATGACGGCGGCCACCAATCTGTTGTTTGTGGTGCTGGCTCAATATCCTCCCAGCGTCAGCGCATTGGCATTGGTGATCAGCGCCGACAATCTCAGTGGTGGTATTGCCAACGTGGCACTGATTGCCTGGCTGTCTTCTATGACCAGCGCGGCTTTTACCGCGACCCAGTACGCCCTGTTCAGCTCATTGATGACGTTACCCGGCAAGTTCCTTGGCGGGTTTTCGGGGCTGGTGGTGGAGGGCTATGGCTACGCCGAGTTCTTCCTGCTGGCGGGCGTGATGGGCATCCCGGCCATCCTGCTGGCGCTGTACCTGATTCGCCACGGCCGAATACTGGATGCCATGGCGCCAGACAAGTCCGGGGCAGCGGTGGCTGAGACCTCCTAGGGTTGCCACCGATACTGGCTCATGGTGACCCGGCCGCGGCCCGCGTCGATGCCTTCGGCCTGTAACAGTGCCACCTGCTGTAGATGGCGTTCCGAACCTTCTGGAAAGGCGATCTGGCCATTGCTGCGGAGCACTCGGTGCCAGGGGAGGGCGTGACCATCCGGCAGTTGGCTGAGGACCCGTCCCACCAGTCGTGCCTGTCGTCCAAGACCCGCCATGTCGGCCACCTGGCCATAGCTGGCAACGCAACCGGGTGGAATGGCAAATACAACCTGCCAGATCTTCTCTTCGCGACTGGGTTCCATCCTCTCCTCTTGATTCTCTGCTGATGACACACCGCTGCGGCGTTGGGCGGCAGCGGTGTGTCATTGTGCTACCGCTCGTAGGTGACTTCCAGTTCGGCGGTGGCCAGAGCGTGATGGTTGAGCATGAACCCGACCATGGCAGCAGATGCGTTTTCATCCAGCGGCAGGTTTTCAACGTTCAGGGCGTAGACCCGGAACTGGTAACGATGAGGACCATGGCCCTCGGGCGGGCAGGGGCCGCCATAGCCGGGTTTGCCGTAATCGGTTCGGCTCTGCACTGTGCCTTCCGGCAAGGCGCCCTGACTGCTGGCGCCACTGGCCAGAGAGCGGGTGTCGGCGGGCAGATTGAAGGCGACCCAGTGCCACCAGCCGCTGCCGGTGGGGGCGTCCGGGTCGTATACGGTGACGGCAAAGCTCTGAGTGGCGTCTGGCGCCTTGTCCCAGCGCAGGGACGGCGAGACGTTGTCACCCTGACAGCCAAAGCCGTTGAAGACGAATCGGGACTGCATGGTGGCCGGCTCGCCCAGATCCGGGCTGTGCAGTTGGAAACTGTCGGCGAGGGCGGATGTGGACAGCACGCTGCCAAGCATCAGCGGCAGCAGGCGGTGGTGACGGAAAAAGCGTGATCGGTCAGTCATGACGGTCTCCCTTGGTGAGTGAGGAAGACAGTGTGCCGGTTGTTGCCGGCGTTCAGTCGCCTGCTGACCTCATGTTATCGCTCGTTCACCTCATCCTGGCGCTGATGAGTGTCCCGCAGGGTGCTGGGCAGGAGGCCAAAGCGGTCGCGAAAGCGTTCCGCGAAGCGGGAGGCGGACTGGTAACCGACGTTCTCGGCAATCAACTGGATCGGCTGCTGGCTGCCTTGCAGCATGCCCAATGCTGACACCATTCTCGCTTCTTCCAGCAGGGCGCTGAAGCTGGTGCCCTCCCGGGCCAGTTGCCGTTGCAGGGTGGAGTCGCTGCAGCAGAGCTGGCGGGCGGCATCTGCCAGCCGCCAGGGTTTGCTAAGGTTACCGTAGATCAGTGACAGCACCTGTTGTGGCGCGGAGGTTTGGTAGCGGGTCAGGTGGTCAGCGTTGCCACTGGCAAGCAAGTGATCGCGGATCTCGCGGCTGCGCCCGGCGTGCCAGTTCTCCGGCAAAGAGTGCTGGTGGTGGCCATCAATCCATTGCTGCAGCATCAACCAGATGGGAGCCGGTGCGGGGTGAGTCCAACGGGCCTGCTGGGGGACCTGTGGTTCGGCGGCTGGCGGAGGCTCCGGCAGGGCCAGGGTCAGCGCCAGGTAGCGACCATCGGCCGGTGGCAGATTGGCCAGGGCAATGTGGCCGGGCGGTAGCATGATGACCTCGCCCGCCTGCGCCTCCTGCAGCTCGCCGTTCAGATGCAGCTGCTTGACGCCGTCCAGAACAAAGATCAGCGAAGGGTAGTGCAGGGGCACATTGTGTATGTGCTGGGGCTGCTGGCAATGAAACAGAGCCACCGGTGGGGGCAACGTCGGTTGCTGCCCCCGGTCCAGGGTGTCATGAAGCCAGTTGGCGAGCGCTGTCCGCATGACGTGCTCCTTACAGGCGTAACGCCCCGTCGACTTCAATCATCCGGCCCGAGACATAGTCGTTCTCAAAGATGAAGGCTGCGGCCGATGCGATGTCTTCGGGTTTGCCCATGCGCTTGAGGGGAATGCCCGCGGTCATCTTCTCCAGAGCTTCCGGTTTCATCGAGGCCGTCATCTCAGTTTCAATGAAGCCCGGTGCGATGCCCATCACCCGAATGTTGTAGCGGGCCAGTTCCTTCGCCCAAACCGGAACCAGCGCCGCCACACCGGCTTTGGCCGACGAGTAGTTGCTCTGACCCATGTTGCCGGCGCGGGAAATGGAGGAGATGTTGATGATGGCACCCTGGTCGCCGTTCTGGATCATCTGGGTGGCGGCTTCCCGGCCACACAGGAATACGCCGGTGAGGTTGACGTCAATGACGGCCTGCCACTCGGCCAGGCTCATGCGTTTGGTGATTTCGCCGTCTTTGGCCTTGACCATCAGGCCATCGCGGAGAATGCCGGCGTTGTTGATCAAACCGTTAAGCTGACCGAAATCGGCACTGATGGCGGCGAAGGTCTTCTCGACGTCCTCTTCACGGGCGACGTTGCAGACATAGGCCCGGGCTTCTCCACCGGCCTGCTGGCAGGCAGCAACAGCGTCGTCCAGCTTGTCCTGCATCAGGTCAATCAGTGCCAGCCTGGCGCCTTTGGCGGCCAGGTACTCAGCCATGGCGCGGCCAAGGCCCTGGCCGCCGCCGGTAATTGCAATCACGGAATCTTGAAGTTTCATGGTTCGCCCTAACTGTAGAAATGGAGAGAGTCTCCGAATGTGCCCTTATTACCGGCCCCGGTCGTGTCGTTGGACGGCATGGTTCCAGGGTGCATTCGGAAGCTCCCTAACAAACGGGGTGTTGGCAGTATATCAGACCCACCCCCCTTTCCTATTCCAACCAAAGGCCGATCTATGGGCGTTTTTCTTTTGCTTTTCATCATTATGCCGATCGTTGAGATGGCGATACTGATCAAGGTCGGGGCGGCCATTGGCGCGCTGAACACCATTGCCCTGGTGTTGCTGACGGCGGTCGTTGGTGCGGCGTTGCTGAAGCAGCAAGGGCTGGCAACGCTGTTGCGTGCCAATCAGCGCCTCAATAGTGGTGAGTTGCCGGCGCGGGAGGTTGCTGAGGGCCTGATCCTGGCGGTTGGCGGCGCCTTGTTGTTAACGCCGGGATTTGTGACCGACACCGTTGGTTTTCTCTGCCTGTTGCCAGGCTCCCGCCACTGGCTCGCTGCCCAGGCGCTCAAGCGCATGCAGGTTCGTGGTCAGGCCCAGACATTTCAGTTCGGTATGGGTCCGGGTCCGTTTGGTCCTGGCCGACCGGATGACAGTGACATCATCGAGGGTGAGTTCCGCGATGAGACCGAGCGCGACCGTGACTACATCGAAAAAAAGTGATTTTTTTCCATTTGGGGGGATTGAAAACCGTGGCCTGACCCCCAGATAAACTCCACAAGATCACCGCGGGTGCTTAATCCTGCTGGAAAAACAGTTGGTTATGCACTCCGGTTTTTAACGCAAATGTCATTGCCAAAGACAACCTGACTATTGGAGATATCGAGCAATGAAAATTCGTCCGCTTCACGATCGAGTCGTCGTGCGCCGTAAGGAAGAAGAAGAGAAGACTGCGGGTGGCATTGTGCTGCCGGGTAACGCAAAGGAAAAGCCTTCCCAGGGTGAAGTGATCGCCGTGGGTGAGGGCCGTGTTCTCGATAACGGCGAAACCCGTGCACCGGCCGTCAAGGTAGGGGACACCGTGGTGTTTGGTCAGTATGCCGGCAACACCGTAAAGGTTGACGGCGAAGATCTGCTGATCATGAGCGAGAACGACATCTTCGGCGTTATTGAGTGATCCGCACAGCTAACTGACGTTGCCGGGTCCCCACAGCCGGGGCCCGCTGAAACCAGACAATTCGGTTTTACGAACAGGAATTAGGAACTATGGCAGCTAAAGACGTTAAATTCGGTGATAGTGCACGCAAGCGTATGGTCGCGGGCGTTAACATCCTGGCAGACGCCGTCAAGGTAACCCTGGGCCCGAAAGGCCGTAACGTGGTACTGGACAAGTCCTTCGGCGCGCCGACCGTGACCAAGGACGGTGTGTCCGTCGCCAAGGAAATCGAGCTGAAAGACAAGTTCGAGAACATGGGTGCCCAGATGGTCAAGGAAGTTGCTTCCCAGACCAACGACACCGCCGGTGACGGTACCACCACCGCTACCGTACTGGCCCAGTCCATCGTTAACGAGGGTATCAAGGCCGTCACTGCCGGCATGAACCCGATGGACCTCAAGCGCGGCATCGACAAGGCCACCCAGGCCGCCGTTAAGGCCATCCGTGACATGTCCAAGCCTTGCGACGACAGCCGCAACATCGCTCAGGTTGGCACCATTTCCGCCAACGGCGACGAAACCATCGGCAAGATCATCGCTGACGCCATGGAGCGTGTAGGTAAGGAAGGCGTGATCACCGTTGAGGAAGGTCGTGGCTTGGAAGACGAGCTGGACGTGGTTGAAGGTATGCAGTTTGACCGTGGCTACCTGTCTCCGTACTTCATCAACAACCAGGACAACATGTCCGCTGAACTGGAAGATCCGTTCATCCTGCTGGTGGACAAGAAGATCTCCAACATCCGCGAGCTGCTGCCGACTTTGGAAGCCGTTGCCAAAGCTGGCAAGCCGCTGATGATCATTGCCGAAGACATCGAAGGCGAAGCGCTGGCGACCCTGGTCGTCAACAACATGCGCGGTATCGTCAAGGTCGCTGCCGTGAAGGCGCCGGGCTTTGGTGATCGTCGCAAGGAAATGCTGCAGGACATCGCCATTCTGACTGGCGGCACTGTGATTTCCGAAGAAGTGGGTCTGACCCTGGAAAACGCTTCCCTGGACGATCTGGGCACCGCCAAGCGTGTCAACATCACCAAGGAAAACACCACCATTATTGATGGTGCTGGTGCCGAGAACGACATCGAAGCGCGTGTTGAGCAGATCCGCAAGCAGATCGAAGAAAGCTCCTCCGATTACGACAAGGAGAAGCTGCAGGAGCGTGTTGCCAAGCTGGCCGGTGGTGTTGCCGTGATCAAGGTTGGTGCCGGTTCCGAAGTGGAAATGAAAGAGAAGAAGGCTCGCGTTGAAGATGCGCTGCACTCTACCCGCGCTGCCGTTGAAGAAGGCATCGTTGCCGGTGGTGGTGTGACGCTGGTTCGCGCCCTGAACGCTCTGGAAAACCTGGAAGTCGAAAACGACGAGCAGGCGGCCGGTGTCAACATCCTGCGTCGTGCGATGGAAGCGCCGCTGCGCCAGATCGTCACCAACGCCGGTGGTGAGGCCTCTGTGGTTGTCGCCAAGATCCGCGAAAGCGAAGGCTCCTTCGGCTTCAACGCGGCCAAGGAAACCTACGGCGACATGCTGGAAATGGGTATCCTTGACCCTGCCAAGGTGACTCGCTCTGCCCTGCAGGCAGCGGCTTCCGTAGCTGGTCTGATGATCACCACCGAAGCGATGGTGACCGACGAGCCGGAAGACGAGAAAGCCGGTGGCGGCATGCCTGACATGGGCGGCATGGGTGGTATGGGCGGCATGGGCGGCATGATGTAAGCTCGCCAGCCATCCGAAGCCCGGTGTGCCGGGCTTCACACCCTGAAAAACCCCGCGTTTCACGCGGGGTTTTTTGTATCTTGTCCATGGACTTACCGACAGGCTTTGTTAGACTCGGGGGCCATCTGTCAGCTCCGTCCCATAGACTATGTCCTCATCCCGCCCGTCTTCCTTTCTGCGTCCCGGCAAAGTCGTGCTGTTGGTGCTGTTGGCGTTGTTGGTTTACGGCATTGGCTTGGTCCTGACCGTGCCGGCCGGTTGGGTGTGGCAGCAGGCTCGCCAGGAGATCCGGTTGCCCCGGGGGCTAGAAGTACAGGCCGTCACCGGCACGGTGTGGGATGGTCAGGTCAGCCTTCGTTTTCAGGGGCGGGCGCTGAGTGCAGACTGGGCCCTGGGATTGCCAAGCCTTTCGGCAATGGCACTGCCGGTGCGTCTGGAGCTGGCGACCGCCGCCTCCGAGCTCAGTGGCGATGTCACCCTGGGGTGGCCACTCTCGGCGTCGCTGGATGCCCGAGGCCGTCTCCATATTGCTGAATTCGAAGACCTTATCCGTCAGAGCGGTGGTGCCATTCTGGAGGGCGATGTCCGCATTAATCGGCTGCAACTGGCCTGGGCTGATAATCGCCTCACCGAAGCGCGTGGGATGGGATATTGGCCTGGTGGTCAGGTGACCTGGCCCATGGGGGACACGCGGCAGAGCGCCCAGTTCCCGGCCATGGAGGCGGATCTCAACCAGTCCGAGGCTGGGGTGTCGCTGAAGATTCGCCAGCAGGGCGAACAGGCTCCGGCGGCTGAAGCCGATATTCTGAGAAATGGTCAGTTGCGGGTTCAGGTCTACAAACGGTTGATCGATCTGGCGGGCCAGCCCTGGTCCGGTGCAGCGGCTCCTGGCGATGTGGTATTCAAGGTGCAGCAACCGTTGCTGCCTGGAGGCCGGTTCTGATGGTAGCGTCAAAGACGGAACGCTGGAGTCGTCGGCTGGCTAATCTGCTGTTGCTGGCGCTGGTGGTGTACTTCGCCTGGGTGCTGGCCAGAATGACCTGGTTGGTGCTTTGGCAGGACCCGGTCAATACCGGCGTTCAGACCATGGACGGGGCGACGTCGCAGCAGGATAGCCAGCTGATGTCCCAGCCCCTGGCCGCGTTTGACCTGTTTGGCCGTGCTTCCCGCGCCGAGCCGGTGGCCGAATCGGTACGTAAGTCCGCCCCGGAAACCCGGCTCAGGCTGCGCCTGGAGGGGGTTCTGGTGGCAGAGCGTGCCGAGGACTCCGGTGCTATAGTTGCAGGAGCGGACGGCACGACAGAGCATTACCGGGTGGGGGATACCCTGCCGGGCAATGCCGAGCTGGTGGAGGTGGAACCCCAGCGTATTCTGATCAAGCGTAACGGTCTGTTTGAGACTTTGACCTTTGAAGAGTCCGAGCAGGAGCTGGTGACCGAATCCGAGCCGGTGAATACCTCCTCTCCCGATCGCTTCATGGCGGATGTGCAGTCCAGGCTGGACGCCCAGGGAGCCCAGGCACTGGTTGCTTTCGGTCTGCGACCGGTACAGGATGGGAGCGCCCCGGGCTACGAGTTCGATGGTTCCAACCCAATGCTGCGAGCAGCCAGCCTGAAGAAAGGGGACATTATCACGGCAGTAAACGGCCAGACCCTGGGCAACTATCAGCAGGATCGAGCGTTGCTCGACAGCTGGCGCAGTATGTCCCAGGTCGAAATCGAGATTGTGCGGGACGGTGCCCGGTTTACCGTCAGCTATGCGTTGCCGGCGCAGTGGCGTTGAGCCTCCAACCGGTGCCTGAGGCAAGGGTTGGCCAGGATGGTCCGGCAATGAAAACAGGAAACTTTTCGGGGCCCGGGATCGGGTTTCATCGGTACAGGATGCGATCGTTGCATGAACAAGCTTAAGACTCCCTTCGTTCGGGCCTTTTTGCTGGTCCTGCTGCTACCACTGATGTCGGTGGCCCATGGTCAGGAGGGAACCTGGCGGCTGAACCTCAAGGACGCCGATATTCGGGCATTTGTCACCCAGGTAGCCGACATCACCGGTTACAGTTTTGTGGTGGACCCCAGGGTCAAGGGCAAGGTGACGGTACTCTCCAGTGCCCCGATGAACCGTGACGAGATCTACGACCTGTTCCTGGCGGTGCTCCACGTTCATGGCTTCACCGCCATTCCCGGCGAGGAAGTGATCAAGGTGGTGCAGCAGGTGGACGCCAAACAGCTGGCGGAGGATCTGGATGGCTTCACCGAGATACCGTCGGAACAGCTGGTGACCCAGGTTATCCAGGTGGACAACGCCAATGCCCTCGAGCTGGTGCCCATCCTGCGCCCCCTGGTCGCCAAGTATGGTCACCTGGCGGCGGTGGCGGCCGCCAACGCGCTGATCGTGAGCGATCACCAGTCCAACATTGTCCGTATCCAGCAGATCGTCCAGGAGCTGGACAGCCCCTCCAAATACGAAGTGGAAGTGATCCAGCTGCAGGAAGCCTGGGTCGGTGACATGGTGACCCTGCTGCAGGAGCTGGCGCCAGCGGAGCTTGGCAATGCCGGTGGCCAGGATGCCTCTCGCAAGTACAGCGTCACTGCCGACGAGCGCAGCAACCGGTTGATCCTGCGTGGTGACGAATCGTTCCGGGACAAGATTCGCGGCCTGATCCAGCAGCTTGACCAGCCCTCTGCCACTGGCGGCACCACCAAGGTGATCCGGCTCAACCATGCGGTGGCCAAGGATCTGGTGGAGATCATCAAGGGGGTGATGGGCGACGTCGCGGCGGAAGCGCCGGGCGGCAATGCATCGGGCAATACCAGCAGTCGCAACAGCAGCTTCTCGGTGTTTGCCGACGAAGGGCTCAATGCCCTGGTCCTGCGGGGTGAGCCCTCGATGATGCAGGAAGCGGAGATGATCATTGGCGAACTTGATGTGCGCCGCGCCCAGGTGCTGATCGAAGCGGCCATCGTGGAGATCAACGACGAGCTTGGCGAAGATCTGGGCGTGCAGCTGGCGGTGGCTGATGAATCCGGCAACTCCACGCCGGTGCTGGGGACCAACTTCAGCAACCTTGGCGTGAGTCTGAGCAACGTCATTGGCAGCATCGTGAATGATGATTTCATTGGCCCGGCGCCAGGTGGCATCACCATCGGGGGTGGCCAGCGGGACGAGGATGGCCTGTCCTGGGGGATTCTGATCCAGGCGCTGTCGTCTTCGGCAGCGGCCAACCTGCTGTCCACGCCCAGCATCATCACGCTGGATAACCAGGAATCCGAGATCATTGTTGGTCAGAACGTGCCGTTCCGAACCGGTCAGTCTGTTGTCGCCGGCGACAGCAGTGCCAACCCGTTCACCACCATCGAGCGTCGCGACGTGGGTCTGACTCTCAAGGTGACCCCCACCATCAGTGGTGACGGCCTGGTGCGTCTGGTGGTCGAGCAGACCACGGAAAATGTTGGGGACAGCATCGACGACGCCTCCGACATCGTCACCAACAAGCGTGAGATCAAGACCACCGTGCTGGCCGACGATGGCGAGACCATCGTGCTGGGTGGTCTGATCAAGGACGACTACACCGTCAATCGCAGCAAGGTGCCCCTGCTGGGAGATATTCCCTTCATCGGTCGTCTGTTCTCGTCCGAGTCTGAGAAGCGGGTCAAGCGCAACCTGCTGGTGTTCCTGCGGCCAACCATCATGTTCAACAAACAGGAAGCGGTTGAGGCCACGGCCGACAAGTTCAACAGCTTGTGGGAAGTGGATCTGGGAATCCGTCGCAAGATGGGCCTGCCTGAGGTGGAGTCGCCAGACATTGAGAGCCTGTTTGATCCGGCCCGTCGGGCCCGCCTGGAAACTGAGGCCGCCACCGACTGAGGTGACGCTGTGGCAGTCTGCACAATGGGCTGCCGGTGACAGCAAAAAGCCGCACAGGGTAACCTGTGCGGCTTTTGTCGTTCTGGGAGAGTCGCCTTTTCAGTCCCGAAAGATCAGATCTGGATGGGCGGCATGGGGCAGTCCAGTTGATCCGCCACCAGCCGCAGCATGTCGTACTCCATGGCTTTTACCTCGCCATCAAAGGTAACGCAGTGGCCGCAGGCATCGATAATGGCCGGCTTGAGCAGCGGCGAGAGGCCGTTGAGGTGGGTAAGGGCGCTGGCCAGGTCGCGGATGGACACTTTGGACTCCGGCGTCTCGTCTTCGTTCACGGAGACGAACCCGGCCATGGCTTCCCGGTAGACCCGGTTTGCTTCGTTGGCGTCAGCGGTTCCGGCCCGTGCCAGCAGGCCGAACAGGGTCCGCAAGTGATTTTCCACCGGACGATAGCTGCGAAAGCGTGTTTTCACCAGTCGTTCGGCATCGTTGGCCAGGTGGCGCTGGAGAAAACTCACCAGGGCGAACTCGAACAGGGTGACCCGGCCATCCTGACGAACCAGCAGATTGACGGCCTGGATCAGCTCCTGGCGCTCCTGGGGATCGAGTCGCCGCAGGGCGGGCATGGCCAGTTCCAGGGCCGGAAAGCGGACCACCGCCCCCAGTGTGTTCAGGGTTGGTATCAGCTTGTCCTGCAGATCGGGCTGGGCTCCGAACAGAGGATGGGTAGGCAATGCCGCCAGATGCTTGCTTCGGTCGGTCTCATCCCGAGCGTGAATCAGCAGTGCATAGCACAGCTGAACCGCTCCCGAACGGGTGTAGAGCAGTTCCCGGAAGGTGGCGGGCAGCTGTTTCAGCAGCGCTTCGGCAAACTGCTCACCGCCGGTGGTGACGGTACCGACCTGGTTCGATAACGGCTCGACGGGGGCGGCCACGGATGCTGTGGCGATGGCGGACAGGTTGCGCTGACCGGTTCTCGGAGTGACGGGCTGGAACCCGGCCAGGGCGGCCGTACCTTCGGTTGCTGCGCCGGATTGCGCGGTCGGGTCCAGGCTGGCGGATGGTCGGGTATCGCGGTGGCGACTCTTCAGTCGTGCCAGCATGCCGGCTTCGATGGCATTGATGCGTTCGTCAATCGGGGGGTGAGAGGCCAGCAGGCTGGTCAGTTTCATCCGTGCGCTTTCGCCGAAACACATGTGGTTCATGTCGGAGGCATGGCTGGTGGTTTCCAGAAAGCTGCCTTTGTAGCCAATCTTGAACAAGGCGGAGGCAATGCCCTCCGGGTTACGGGTGAACTGCACCGCGGAGGCATCCGCCAGCATTTCCCGCTGCCGGGAGACCGCGGCCTGGATCAGCCGACCAAAGAACACGCCAACGTAACCAATGACCAGCAGCGCCAGGCCGAAAATGCCGATGGCGGCACGTTCATTGCTGCGACTGGAAGAACGGAAGCTGGCACTGTGCATTAGGTGACTGCCGATTTGACCGATCATCAGAATGCCCGCCAGGATCGCAATCAGGCGAACATTGATACGCATGTCGCCGTTGAGGATGTGGCTGAACTCGTGGCCGACCACGCCCTGGAGTTCATCCCTGGAGAGCTGGGTCAGGGCGCCATGGGTCACCACCATCACTGCTTCACCGGGGCTGTAGCCGGCGACAAACGCATTGATGCCGGTTTCATGATCCATCACGTAAAGCTGGGGAACGGGCACGCCGCTGGCGATAGCCATTTCTTCCACCACGTTACGGAAACGGCGCTCGTCGCCGTCCCGGGTCGATGGGTCGATCGCGCGGGCGCCGACCATGGTTGCCACCCGGGCACCGCCGCGGGACAGATCGAGCCAACGGAACAGCGACACCAGCAGAATCAGGCCGGAGACCGTGCCGGCTGTGACCACGCCGTGGACGCTGCCAAACCAGGACAGCAGGGATGGGCGAGCGCCTTCACCGCTGGTCACCAGGTAACCCACCAGGCACACCGCCAGGGTGATCAGCACCACCGCCACCAGAAACAGTGATACCAGCAGCAGGGTATTGCGCCGGGCGTGAGCCTGGCGCTGGAAAAAGCCGGGACTGGCCATGTCAGCAGAACTCCGTTCCAGTCAGGTTGCTCAGAATGAAACAGTCGGTGCCTGACGGGCTTCCGGGTTCTCCAGTTGCAGTTGCGCAGTCGGCTTGAACGCAAAGAAGCCGGCGATGAAGTTGTTGGGGAACTGTTCGCGGAAGGTGTTGTAGGTCATTACGCCATCGTTGTAGGCCTGACGGGCAAAGGACACTCGGTTCTCGGTGCTGGTCAGCTCCTCCATCAGCTGCTGGATAGTTTCGTTGGCTTTCAGATCCGGGTAGTTTTCAGCCACCGCGTAGAAGTTGGCCAGGGCTTTGGTCAGCATGTTCTCCGCCGCACCCAGACGCTGGATATTGCCGCCGTTCTCAGGGTCCCGTGCGGCTACCTTTTGGGCGTCCACGGCGCCGTTACGGGCTTCCATGACCTTGGTGAGGGTCTCTTTCTCATGGCTGAGGTAAGCCTTGGCGGATTCCACCAGGTTGGGGATCAGGTCGTGGCGACGCTGGAGCTGCACATCGATCTGGGCGAAACCGTTCTTGAATTCGTTGCGCAGGGCGACCAGGCGGTTGTAGATGAATACCAGGTAGAACACCACCAGGGCGATGACGGCAATGCCAATCAGGGTGGAAGTCATAGGCGGTCCTCGAGTCGTTGGGAGTGGACAGGGCAGGGCGCCACCGGGCCACCCTAACCGTTACTTTCCGCCATCTTACCGTGGAAGCTCGCGACAAACGATTGGAATTCCCCGGCTGGCAATGGCTTGCTGAAGTAGTAGCCCTGAGCGAGCTGGCAACCCCGTTGTTGCAGGTAGTACTCCTGCTCGGCCGTTTCCACGCCTTCGGCGATAACCGACAGGTTGAGGCTCTTGCCAAGATCAATGATGGTATTGGCGATGCGGGTGTCTTCTTCGTTCACCAGTAGATCACGCACGAACTGCTTGTCGATCTTCAGATGCTGAACCGGCATGCGCTTGAGGTAGGTCAGTGAGGAGTAGCCGGTGCCGAAATCGTCAACGGCGATCTGGATGCCTTCGCGCTTGAACTGCTGCAGCTTGCCGATGGCATCCTCGAGGTTGGTCATCACACTGGTTTCAGTGACTTCCAGCTCCAGCCGACCGGGTGGAATCTGGTGACGCACCAGGGTGCTGAGAACGGTGTCGACAATGGTGTCCTGACGCAGTTGCACCGCGGACAGATTGACGGCAATGCGCAGCGGTGTGCCCTGATCGGCCCACTCGGCGGCCTGGCGACAGGCCTGATCAAGCACCCATTCGCCGATGGGGACAATGCGACCATTCAGTTCGGCCAGCGGGATGAAGTCGTCGGGTGGCACCAGACCGCGCTCGGGGTGTTGCCAGCGGATCAGCGCCTCGGCACCGATCACCCGACCGGTTTCCAGGTTCACCTGTGGCTGGTAGACGAGGTAGAACTGGTTTTTCTGCAGGGCGATGTTGAGGTCTTTTTCGAGTTTCTTCCGTGCCCGCATTTCCTGGTCGACGCTGGCGACGTAGAACTGGAAGCTGTTGCGGGTGCCGGTCTTGGCCAGGGTCATGGTCTGTTCCGCCAGCTGGAGCAGGCGATCCAGTTCGGAAGCGTCGTCGGGGAACAGCGCCACGCCGATGGTGGCGGTGACAGGAATGCGCTGGTTGTTGGCTTCAATGGGCTGGGCAAACAGGCTCAGCAGTCGATCTGCAGTGATGGTAGCCTGGTAGTCATCGCGCAGGTTCTTCTCGATCACCACAAACTGGTCACTGCCAAGCCGGGCCTTGAGGAAGCGGGCGTCACTGAAGCTGCCTTCGAGACGGTCGGCTATGCTCTGCAGAATCTGGTCACCGGAGTCGTACCCATACTGTTCGTTGATGCCCTTGAGGTCATCGATACCAAAACAGAACACCGCCAGGACCTTGCCCTGCTGACGGGTTTCCTCAATGGCGGACTGCAGCAGGCCCAGCATGTATTCCCGGCTTGGCAGGCCGGTCAACTGGTCGAATCGCGACAGTCGATTAACCCGCTCTTCGGCTTCCCGGTGTTTGTTCTGGCTGTCTGAAATCGCCACCAGCAGGTTGTTGGTGGCATTCACCCAGAGGCCGAGCTCGTCCCGGCGGTGGCCGGGGAGCGGGTCGATCAGGCGGTCATCGGGCTGGGAGGGGTCGACCTGGGTGAGGGAATGGATGATCTTCAGCAGGGGTTTGGTGAGCAACAGGTGGTACACCATGTAGAGCACCAACGACAGAATAATGGCGCGGGCGACACCAGAGCCAAAGGTCATGGTGGCCCGTTCCAGCCAACTGGCCGCCGTGGGGCCAGTGTCGTAACGCAGTTCCAGATAGCCGTAGCTGATGTCGGGCTCTTCGCTGCGTGCCAGATCGATACGATAGGTGCGCTCGTTCTGGAAGATGGTGTCGGTCAGTGGTCGATAGGGCGCTTTCAGTAGTGGTCGGCTGTGGGCGCCGAGCGGCTCGCCGTCGGGATGGCAGATACGTGCCAGTCGCACTGACTGTTGCTGGAACAGGCCGTCAACCACCTGTTGGGCGAGGTCGTCGTCAATGCTGAAAACCGCCTGCGTGGCGGCGTCCCGGACCAGGGCCATGGTCTGTTCCGCCTGACGATCCAGGTCTTCCGAGACCCGTTGGGCATCGAAAACAATCTGGCTGGCGCTCAGCAGGATGCCTGAGACCAGGGCGATAGACAGTACCCAACGAAGGATGCGGTAGCCGAGACGATGTTCGATCTTGAAGGAAGTGTTCATCGAGTACCGTTCATTGTTGTTATTTCCCGCCCGATAAAGACTGGCGTACGGAACACATGAAATTCGATGAGCCGGTTTGCAGTCAAGTGTCGTCCCAGAGAGTCGGTGTGATTTTCAGGTCCAGGGTGGGGCGGATCATTGCGTCCCCGGAACCCCCTGCCGGTTAGTCAGAGGCCCCATTGGTTGACCAAAGACGCCTGAATAACCAGAAAAAGTTCATTAAAGCACTTTAGCGCATCGCACAAATAAGTGACAGCGATAGCCCGGCCAGGCGGGACACTTGATTCCCCATACATAATAGAGGGGTATTTGTGCCAGATTTTGGGGCGGAAGCATATTTCAAATTGTAGCTTTGTAGTAACAGTGGTCGTCTGGATGGGCGGGTGAGGCGGAGCGGATGGATAAACGGGGCGAATAAAACAAAAAACGCCCGCAAAGGCGGGCGTTTGTCACGACAACCGATCAACGATCGGCTGGAACGTGGGGATTAGGCCAGGTTTTCGTTAACGAAATCCCAGTTCACCAGGTTCCAGAATGCCTCCAGGTAGTTGGGGCGGGAGTTGCGGTAGTCGATGTAGTAGGCGTGTTCCCAAACGTCGACAGTCAGCACCGGCTTGTCCGCAGTGGTCAGCGGAGTTTCGGCGTTGCTGGTGTTGGCGATGGCGACGCTGCCGTCGGCTTTCTTGACCAGCCAGGTCCAGCCGGAACCGAAGTTGTTGGCGGCCTTGTCGTTGAACTCCTTCTTGAAGTTCTCGAACGAACCGAACGCGGCGTTGATGGCGTCCGCGGCGGCGCCGGTCGGCTCACCACCACCGTTCGGGCTCAGGCAGTGCCAGTAGAAAGTGTGGTTCCAGATCTGGGCTGCGTTGTTGAACAGCGGGCCACTGGAAGTCTTGATGATGTCTTCCAGGGACTTGTTGGCATCGTCAGTACCTTCCACCAGGCCATTCAGCTTGGTGACGTAAGTGGCGTGGTGCTTGCCGTAATGGTATTCCAGAGTCTCTGCGGAGATGTGCGGTTCCAGTGCGTTTTTTTCGTAAGGCAGTGCAGGAAGTTCAAATGCCATGAGGTCGTTCTCCCAGGTTTCTCTCAATGGATCGGCGACATCCAGGGTCACCGACAACGGTATTATTAGCCATTCAGTCAGCGGCCCAACCTTCCAGATACAGCTGGTGGGCCCTCTAAGGCTGCAATATTGGGATGAAAAATACCATTTCAACCCGTTTGGTCAAAAACGGCTCATCTCCCTCAAAGGTCGACGTCGAACTCCGGACAGCCCGGCAGGAAGCTGGCGCAGTTTTTGACGCGCCAGCGCAGCTCGTCATAGCTGTCGGCCAGTATGTTGACATGCCCCAGTTTGCGGCCAGGCCGCTCCGCCTTGTTGTACAGGTGCAGGTGGGCATAGGGCAACCGCATGATCGCGTCCAGGTCACCATGCTCACCGATGATGTTGATCATGCAGCTGTAGCCGCGGGCATCGGTATTGCCCAGGGGGTGGCCGCTGACGGCTCGGATGTGGTTTTCGAACTGGCTGGTCATGGCGCCTTCGATGGTCCAGTGACCGGAGTTGTGAACCCGGGGGGCCATCTCGTTCGCCACCAGGCCGTCCTCAGTCTGGAACAGTTCCAGCGTCAGGACGCCAACGTAATTGAGCTCGTTGAGCAGGGCGCGGATGTAGCTTTTGGCCTGATCATCGATATCGGCGGCCATCTTTGGCGCCGGTGCCACGGAATAGCGCAGGATGCCTTCGTGGTGGCTGTTCTCGGCAATAGGGTAGTAGGCGACTTCGCCATCTTCACCGCGAGTTGCGATGATCGATACCTCGCGGGAGAACTCGACAAACTTCTCCACGATCAGGCGCGGATGGCCAATGCCAGTCCAGGCAGATTCCGCGTCTGAGGGATCCCGCAGCACCGCCTGGCCCTTGCCGTCATAGCCTTCGGTGTTGGACTTGGCGACCACCGGGCATCCCAGTTCTTCGGCAGCCTGGCGCAAGCTGTCCGCGCTGTCGGCAATGCGCCACTGGGGGGTGGGGATGCCCAGTTCGCCGAACAGAGTCTTCTCCGCTTCCCGGTTCTGGCACACTTTCAGTGCCCGGGGACATGGATGTACCGGTTTGAGGGAGGCTATCTGTTCGGCGACGTCTACAGGGAGGTGTTCGAATTCGTAGGTAACCCGGTCAACCCGGTTCAGGAAGTCATCCAGGTAGTCGCCTTCACGGTCGACAATCACCTCTCCGAGGCCGGCGCTGGGGCTACCGGAGAGATCATAGAACACAAAGGACTTGGCCAGCGGGTAGCCAGCCAGGGCCAACATACGGCCGAGCTGGCCGGCGCCTAACACTCCAATACGCATTGGGGACTCCAACAGTTATCAGTATCCAATAAGTCGGTAAACTGGATACCCGGGCGTGACTCAGTCGGCCGCCGGGTCCGGGTTGTCCAGTACCGTCTGGGTCTGGTCTGCCCGGAATGCCTCAATGGCCTGACGAACCTCGTCGTCCTGGGTTCCGATAATCTGCGCGGCCAGCAGGCCAGCGTTGGTGGCGCCTGCCTTACCAATGGCCAGCGTACCGACGGCAATTCCGCCCGGCATCTGGGCTATGGACAGCAGCGAGTCGAGTCCGTTCAGCGCCTTCGATTGTACCGGGACGCCCAGCACCGGCAGCGCGGTCTGGGAGGCAACCATACCCGGCAGGTGGGCTGCTCCCCCGGCACCTGCGACAATCACCTTGAGGCCACGGTCGGCGGCTGTCTTGGCGTATTCAAACAGCAGGTCAGGGGTTCGGTGAGCGGATACCACACGGGTTTCGTAAGGTACGCCCAGTTTGTCGAGCATTACAGCAGCGTGTTCCATGGTCGGCCAATCCGACTTGGAACCCATGATCAGTCCTACCAGCGGTTGCATAAGAAGCAGTCCCGAAGCTTGTCAAGAAAGCCGGCCATTGTAGGTACTGCCGTGAATGCTTGCAAATAGCACTGAGCGGCGGCGCTGGCGGTACCTGGATGCCGGCGGTGAAAAGTATGGCGGTAATAGAAGGACCAGACACTAGTGCATCCATGTGACATTGCGATCACGGCTGATGGTTAGAGCATCCCGCATTTATTAGCGCTTCTCCATGCTGCTTGGTTGGTGGCGGGTCGGCGGGTATCATCAGAAGCCCACAAGCTGTTGAAATTTTGGAGCCGAGGCCCGTATGGAATCCCTTCGTCCCGATGACGATGAACTCAGAGGCAAGCAACCCGATAAGGCTGAGTCGCCACCGACACTGCGGGAAGGCGAGCCGGTAAAGAGTGAAAAGCCGGCCAAGGCGGGCGCCAAGTCTGCAAAACCTGCCGCCAAGACCAAAGCGTCTCCGACAAAACCGGCCGGACGACCGTTGGTGCTGTGGGGGCTGGTCCTGGCCTCGATCGCGGCAGGCGGGACGTTGGGCTGGCAGCAGCAACAACGGATTGCGGCCCTGGAAGGGCAGTTGGAGGAGGCGGATTACTGGGCCCGGCAAAGCAAGCTGGCTCTGGCCCGGTTTGAAGGGGAACTGAGTGAAACCGGCGAGAGCCTGGCGGAGACCGGCGCTTCCATGGAAGAGCAGCTGGCTTCCCATGGCGAGCGGCTGGACACCACCGACAGCGAGATCCGAAAGCTGTGGGTGGTCGCCAATGAGCGTAACAAGGCAACTTTGGCTGAACACAGCACTGCCATCGACAGCCTCAAAGGAACGCTCGCGTCCCAGCATGACCAACTGACCGATCTGGAGCAGCAGGCCAACACGGCCTCACAGCGTTTTACCAATCAGCTCAAGGAACTGAAAACGCAGCTGGCCAGTCAGCAGTCAGCGTTGGAGCAGCAGCTCGCTGCCGTGGCGCAGCAGGTGTCGGAACTCGAGGGCGAGACGGCCCAGGCCATCGAGCAGCGTCTGCAGCGCTTCCGGCAGGAGCGCCAGTTAGCTGATGCCGAAGTCCAGAGTAGGCTTCAGGCGCTGGAGCGTCAGGGCCAGCAACAGGCGGGCGCTGGCGACCTGTCGCGTGCGCAAGCACGGATCGCGGAGCTGGAGCAGACCGTCAAGGCAATTGATGCTTCCCGTGCTCAGTTGACGTCGCGGCTGGTGAGACTGTCGGACGAGGTCAGTTCCCTGCGGGCACAGGTGGCACAGCCATAGCCTAACCGTGTCATCCTGGGCCATGTAACAAAACGTAGTCATCTCTTGCGGTAGCTCTCAGTTCCCGGACCCCGGTGCTGCTACCATGTCGGGGCACGCAAACTGGCACAAGAGATTGATAACAATGAATATGCCCAGGTTGACCCGCGCCGCCTCAGCGCTTTCCCTTGCCCTGCTGCTGACCCTGCTTTCTGGCTGTCAGGTGTACCAGTCCATTGGTAAGAGCACCGGAGCCTTTCTGCATCCGGTATCTGGACCGGACTTCGTGCATATCGACAATGACGCCTGGAGCCAGAATAACGCGCTGATCTACTTCTATCGCACCCATTCCCAGTGGGCGGCGGACGAGATTGAGGCGCCCAGCGTTTACGTTGACAACCAGCACTACTTCAACATTCGCAATGACAGCTTTACCTGGCTGGAGGTGAGCCCGGGAGAGCGTCATATCGCGATGCGACGTCCCTTGCTCGGACTGGAGGGGCTGGGCCACTTCAGTCTGAGTCTGATCGCCGACGCCACCCTGACGGTCGAACCCGGCCGCATCTATTACCTGCGTTACAACGAACTGACCGAGCCTGAGACCCGCCACCCCGATCTTGATCCGGAGCACCCACTGGCAAACGGCGACCTGCAGCTGGTCACCCGAGAGGTCGCCATGGCGGCGGATGAACTGGTCTCCACCCGTTTCCTGAACAGCGATCTGTTGGCTCCCAATCACGCAGCGACGTCCATTGTCCGGGAGAATGAGGACACCGATTTTGAGCGTGATCTCGCCCGACTTGAGGAAGAGCGAGACGAGGAACTCGCCCGTCTGGTGTCCACCGGCCTTTATGAGCCTGCGCCCTGGTACTGGCCGTTTGGAGGCGATGAGCCCGAACTGGAGGCGGATCAGCGTATTGAAGCCCGTGAGGAGGCCTATGCCCGGCTGGAAACAGAAAGGGAGCGTGAGGATGCCCGTCAGTCCGGGGGCTGGTGGCCATTCTGAAGACCGAGGGTCAAGAGGCACCTGCTAGTAGATGACAGGGAACGTTGTTGGCATGGAGATCTGTGACTAGACTGATCCCATGCTGAAGTAAGGCAAGGAACACAGCATGTTTGAGAGACATTCCCGCTGGGATGAGCTGCGGTACTGGTTGAAAGCCCGGCTGCCGGAATGGCAGCAACAGGTAACGGAAAATGCCGAGTCGTTGCGTCAGCGGCTGGACGAGTGGAATCGCGCCCTCGCCAGTCAGGCGTTGCCGGACGCCCGGCGGGCACGAGTGAGCCGGCTGGTGTTGGAGCGTAAGAACCGGTTGGCCGCCCAGCGGCGCAATGGCATGAAGGTTGTGCGCCGGCAGGTGCATACGGGGAGGTCGGCGACCGAGTAGCTGTTGATGCTGTTCGGAGCGGTTCTGGTTGTCTGGTTTTTGCTCGATGTGTTTGAAATATAGACGATTTTGGCTTTTTTTCAGTTTTTTGAAAAAAGTTTGGCAAAAGGTTTGACAGGCCCGAAAAAATCCTTAGAATGCGCAACTCATCTGGTTGAGACAACACATCTCAACCGGGTGATTCCGGGACTGGGTGGTTAGCTCAGCTGGGAGAGCATCGCCCTTACAAGGCGAGGGTCACTGGTTCGATCCCAGTACCACCCACCAATTCCGGAGCTTTTGAGTTCATCTGAGCTCAAAGGCAAGCACAATTTGGTATCGCTGCGGAGCGGTAGTTCAGTTGGTTAGAATACCGGCCTGTCACGCCGGGGGTCGCGGGTTCGAGTCCCGTCCGCTCCGCCATTTCCTTGTTGTCTGGGTGGTTAGCTCAGCTGGGAGAGCATCGCCCTTACAAGGCGAGGGTCACTGGTTCGATCCCAGTACCACCCACCATTTTCCCGCATTTCTTTACTTACTCTGCCTGAATGATTTTGGCGGGGTTTTGTCGTGTCTGGGTTTTCTGTTTTCCTCACTTTTCCGCCGAAAGATCGCTTCCAGCGTCTCTTAAGGGTCTGAGTGGCCGGTAAACACTGGGCCAGCTAGAAGGCGAACTCCCGGCTGGCCTGTGATGGCGAGCGCGTTATCGACCAATCAGTGATTGGCCGCAGACCCGCACCACGTTGCCGTTAACGCCGACCGACGCCGGGTTGCAGAACCAGGCGATGGCCTCTGCGACGTCCACCGGCAGTCCACCCTGGGACAGGCTGTTCATCCGCCGCCCGGCCTCGCGAATGGTCAGGGGCATGGCTGCGGTCATCTGGGTTTCGATGAAACCGGGGGCCACCGCGTTGATGGTGATGCCCTTCTTCAGTTGCTTGGCCATGGCTTCCACATACCCAATCACGCCGGACTTCGCGCAGGCATAGTTGGTCTGGCCAAAATTGCCCGCGATCCCGCTGATGGACGAGACGCAGACGATCCGCCCGTTCTCCCGCAACAAATCCTGCTTCAGCAGTGCTTCGTCGATCAGTTCCTCGGCGGTGAGGTTGACCGCAATGGCCATATCCCAGAAGTGCTCGGGCATCTTGCCGAGGGTCTTGTCGCGGGTGATACCCGCGTTATGGACCACCAGGTCAATCCCGCCAAACGTCTCCTGAATGAACCCGGCAATCATGGCCGGTGCCTGGCTGTCGGTGATGTCGCAGGTCAGTGCCTTGCCGCCAATCCGGCTGACCACCTTCTGCAGTTCTTCCTGCGCGGCGGGGATGTCCAGACCAATCACGGTGGCGCCATCGCGAGCCAGGGTGTCGGCGATGGATTCGCCAATGCCGCGGGATGCGCCGGTCACCAGCGCAACCTTACCGGTTAAAGGGGCCACGGGGTTGGTGGCGCTGGCGGTGACGGTGGACTTGCCAATTCGCGCCACCTGACCGGACACATAGGCTGAGCGGGGCGAAAGGAAAAAGCGAACGCTCGATTCCAGCTGATGCTCCGTATTGGGGGCCAGCCACAGCAGATTGGCGGTGGCGCCTTTCTTGCCGATTTCCTTGCCGATGGCGCGGGTAAAGCCCTCCAGTGCACGCTGACTGGCGGCGTAGGGGGCGGCCCGGCAGCTCGCCGGGTCCTGGCCGACAATCAGCACCCGGCCATTGCGGCCGAGCTTGCGGATGCTGGGGTGAAAGAAATCATACAACGCGCGCAGATCGGCAGTGTCCTTGATGCCGGAGGCATCGAACACCAGGGCACTGAAGCGGGTGTCCGTTTCGCCATCGAGCGCCAGGGGTTTGGCCTTGTTGCCGGCCTTGGCAGAATCCTCCAGACGCTCGGCGCCAGAGACGTGAAATACCCGGGCCGGGCTGGCGTTGAGAATGGCGCCGAGATCGGCAATTGCCTTGCCGCCATTGGCTGCCCCGACCAGCACATCGCCTTCCAGGAAAGGCTGGTCGGCCCGCTGCCAGCGTTTCAGGGGGATTGGGGAGGGCAGCCCAAGAGACTGGGCGGCGGTCTTGCCCACCGGGGTGTTGACGAACTTCAGGTACAGGTCGGACATGGAGTCTTCCTCTTCCGTGACTTGCGATGGATGATCAGAGTGAAACGGCTTTCCGCCATTATGGCACCGGACAGCCGGATTGCGGCGCTGGCTGGTGATCGCCGGAGCGTTGTTCGGTCACCGGTTTGGCCAGATTGGTCGCCGTGCTTGCCCCGTAGGTTAAGGCTCCTGACTTTTTTTGGATTGACTCAACCGGACCCGGGGGGTGTCAGGCCTGCCAATGAGGCGATGCGGGTGGGCGCTAGACTGGCTGCTATCTTATTCGAACGTTTCCAAACGCAGGACTTGATCATGGCTCAAAGCAAAGGAACGACTTCCCGCAAGGCATCCACCTCGAACCGCCGCCAGACATCGGCCGCTAATGGGGCGGTGCGCCGGGTGGCGATCATCGGTGGCAATCGCATTCCGTTCGCCCGCTCCAACACCGCCTACAGCAAACTGAGTAACCAGGAGTTGTTGACCGCCACCTTACGGGGACTGGTGGATCGATTCGAGCTCCAGGGGCAGCGTCTCGGCGAGGTCGTAGCTGGGGCCGTCATCAAGCACTCGCGTGATTTCAACCTGACCCGGGAGGCAGTGCTCAGCTCCGGCCTGGCCCCGGAGACCAGTGCCTATGATATCCAGCAGGCCTGCGGGACTGGCCTCGAGGCGGCGATTCTGGTGGCCAACAAGATTGCCCTGGGCCAGATTGACTGTGGTATTGCCGGCGGCACTGATACGACTTCGGATGCCCCGATCGGTCTCGGTGAGGGGCTGCGTGAGATTCTGTTGGATCTGAATCGCGCCAAGACCAACGGCGAGCGTCTGAAAATTCTCAGCCGGTTCCGGCCCAGCCACCTGGTACCCACGATTCCCGAGAACGGTGAGCCCCGCACGGGCATGTCGATGGGAGATCACTGTCAGGTGACCGCGCACGAGTGGGCCATCCCCCGTGACGAGCAGGATCAGTTGGCGGTGGAGAGTCACCACAAGCTGGCGGCCGCTTACGAGGAGGGGTTCTTCGACGATCTGGTCACCCCGCTGGCAGGTCTTGACAAAGACAATATCCTCCGGCCGGATTCCTCACTGGAGAAGCTTGCCGGTCTCAAACCCTGTTTTGATCGCGACAATGGCACCATGACCGCCGCCAACAGCACGGCCCTGACCGATGGCGCGTCCTGCGTGTTGCTGGCCAGTGAGGACTGGGCCAAGGCCCACAATCTGCCGGTGCAGGCCTACCTGACGTTCTCCGAGGTTGCCGCGGTGGATTTCGTGGAGAAGAAGGAAGGGTTGCTGATGGCGCCGGCCTATGCAGTACCCCGCATGCTGGAGCGTGCCGGCCTGACCTTGCAGGACTTCGATTTTTACGAGATTCACGAAGCCTTCGCAGCCCAGGTGCTGTCGACGCTCAAGGCCTGGGAAGATCCGGAGTTCTGTCGGCAGCGCCTGGGACTTGAGGCGCCGCTGGGCAGCATTGATCGCGCCAAAATGAACATCAAGGGCAGCAGCCTTGCCACCGGACATCCGTTCGCCGCCACCGGTGGACGAATCATCGCCACTCTGGCCAAACTGTTGGAGCAGAAGGGCAGTGGCCGTGGTCTGATCTCCATCTGCGCGGCCGGCGGGCAGGGGGTGACGGCAATCCTGGAGCGCGATTGACCGCGTCGCCATAAATAAATGGATTCTCTACCAAAAAAGCTTTGACTTTTGCCGGGTTACTCCTTAATATGCGCGTCCTCGATGGGGTGACGCCTACCCCGAATCAGCGCAAATGCCGCTGGCTCACAACAGGGCGAAACAAGTTTTGATGCGGGGTGGAGCAGTCTGGTAGCTCGTCGGGCTCATAACCCGAAGGTCGTTGGTTCGAATCCAGCCCCCGCTACCAATTTGAAAAAAGCCGGTCTCTGACCGGCTTTTTTCGTTCCTGCTTGGGGCGTTATGATCGACCCTTTATTTGTGCCAGCCGGGGCGGGTTGCCGCTGCAGAAGGTGCAGCTGAGGCGCTTTTGCTCCCGGCGTCATAAGTTCTAATGCTTCTCCTGCGATCAACCCTGCTTTCCTGCAGTGACTGCTTTACCCGCAATCAGTTCTCATCGGCCATCACCCGAGCCATCTCGTGGGCATTGCTGCATGGTTCCTGGTTCAGACCCGCCATTACCCCGGCGTGAT
Organism: Marinobacter sp. CA1; assembly: GCF_020546665.1. Classification (NCBI taxonomy): domain Bacteria; kingdom Pseudomonadati; phylum Pseudomonadota; class Gammaproteobacteria; order Pseudomonadales; family Marinobacteraceae; genus Marinobacter; species Marinobacter sp. CA1. Next base: position 2,999,202 of record NZ_CP071785.1, on the reverse strand, counting down.
TCTTCTCTGGCTGATTCTGACTGGCCTTGGTCTTGCCGACGAGGGTGTCGATGGTAATCTCGATGCCGACAATGTTCTGCATAAGCCGGTTCGTAAAGGCCTCCGGTGCGTCACTGAGCTGCCAGGGAGTGCTCCTGTGGCGCTCATGATGATCGGTGAGCTGACTGAGATGGTGGCGGAGCCAGGATGGATCGGTGGTTGCTCTCGCCGGGCCCTCTGCATGTATTGCCAGGTAGTTCCAGGTGGGAACAGCTCTGCCGTGCTCGGCCTTGGTTGGGTACCAGGATGGCGAGATATAGGCCTGAGGACCCTGAAAGACTACGAGCACCTTCATCTCAGGTGTCAGTCGCTGCCAGACCGGATTGTTGCGGGCGACATGGCAGGCAAGCCTGACCGGTCCTCCTGAGGGTGGTCGGTCGAGCTGAAACGGCAGGTGATTGGCCTCAATGCCCTGGCTGTCCGCCAGCACCAGAATGCCAAAGCCCAGTGTTTCGATATGTTCCAGCAATCGGGACTGGTCGTTCTCTTGAAAATGCTCCGGCACATACATCGTTAGTAGGGTCCTTATGTCGCTAGTGTCCTTGAGTCACTAGGGTCCTTGAGTCACTAGGGTCCGTGCGGCAACGGATTGGCAACCGGCAGCCGAATGGTGAAGGTGGAGCCGTGGCCGACGCTGGATTGCACCTCGATCTGGCCGCGATGTTTTTCCACCACCACGTGAACGAACGACAGGCCTAGCCCTGCACCACGATTGCCTGACAGCTCGCTGCTTTTCTGGCGCCGGTAGCGATCGAACAGGTGGGGAAGTTCGTCCGGGGCAATGCCGCAGCCCTCATCGCTGACTGTGAGGCAGGCCTGGTGGCCGGCTTCGAACACCTGGATAGTTACGACAGAGTTGGCTGGGCTGTACTGCACCGCGTTGGTCAGCAGGTTGATCACGGCCCGTTCCAGCAGTTCCGGGTTGCCGTTGAGCCACAGATCCTCACTGCCCTGCAGGGCCAGTCGGATGCCCTTGTCGAAGGCCTGTTCGCTGACGCTGTCCCGGGCGTTCTCGACAATGGCCAGAAACTCGCATTCATAGAAACGGGTCTCTGAGAGCTGTTCCGCCCGGGCCAGTTGTACGAACTCTTCCGCCAACTGATAGCTGCGACGGGCCAGGCGACCCAACTGGTCGAGCTGTTCCGGCTGGATTTCGCTGGGATTGCGTTTAAGTTGTTCGATCAGCGCCAGCTGTGACACCAGCGGCGAGCGAACGTCGTGGGAGATGAAGTCGATGGCCTCGCGGTGCTGGCGCTGTTGCTCCCTCAGTTCGGAGATGTCCGAGATATTGGCGATGATGCCGTTCTGGGCGGTGTCGTCAATCTCAAAGGGGGCAAAGTGGATCAGGAAATCCCGCCCGTGCACCCGCAAATCCACCGTCCGGCTCTGACGCTGGGTCAGGGTTTCGGACACGGTTTCCTGCCAGGGTGGGTTGTCACGGGGGTCGTGGCCTTGCAGCAACCGGGCCAGAGGCAGACCGTCGAGACTGGGGCGGGGTTCGTGAAACCACTCCTCGATATGGCCGTTGGCGAAAACAATCACTCCCAGCTCATCCGTCACAATCACGCCGTCGGGCATGCGTTCGAAGCTTTCACGGATGAACTGCTGCATGGTGTTCATGCGCTCGGTGGCTTGCCGCACCCGCTCGATGCGGGCGGAGATGTTTTCCTTGGGCCCGGCGATGGGTTTGGGGGTGTAGTTCGGGTCGAGTGTCAGCCGGCGGAGGTAGCGTTGGCTGGCGCCCCGGCCGAGGTTTTCCGGCAGCTTGAGCCCCAGATCAAAGGCCTGGTCGCCGCGCACCAGTCGTACCCAACTCTGGTTGTTGGTGTGCACCCATTGCCCCGGAGCCGTCAGTGGTGGCCGCTGGCTGGCGTCCAGATTGTGGGCGCTGAGGGTTTCCGCTGACTCCGCGTGGGCCAGATACCAGCCATCAGGAGCCAGCAGGGCTTTCAGTTGGTCCAGCAGGGTCGCCGGGTGACGGGTCGCAGGTTCTGACAGTGACAGCTGTGGGCTGTGGCCGAGCTCGTCGAGTTGCCGGTTGAGGAAACGGTTGGTCATGGCCAGCCTGCGGGCACTCCAGACCGGAAACGCCAGTATCGGCACCAGCAGGCTGTTGGCCACCGGCAGCCACAGTCGGGGCCCCAGCAGAAACAGCGCAAAGAGCCCCACCAGCATGGCGGTTAGCGCAATGGTGAAGGCGACGGTCTGGGCCGGTCTCAGGCGTGGCAGGGTGAGGGCGACGCCAACCAGTACCAGCAGGCAGAGCAGGTTGGGAACCAGCTCGGTGACCGGGTGGATCATCGCGTCCTGGGTCAGTGCCGAGTAGCTGTTGGCGTGGTACTCCACGCCCGGCATTGGCCGGGCAAGGCTGGAGAATGGCGTCGGCAGGATGTCGCCGAAGCCGGAGGCGGTGGCGCCCACGAACACCGTCTTGCCCTGGAACAGGCCCGGTTGCGGAGGCTGGCTGAGGACGTCGGCGTAGGAATAGGTGGGAAAGGTGCCGGCACCGCCGGCCAGGGGCACGGCGACGAATTGCGCCCGGACATTGACGTAGGGGGCGGCGTTGCCGGCATCTCCGGGTTCTGGGTCGGGCCCCTGGCCCTGAAGCTGCGCCGCCGCCAGCGCCAGGCTGGGCCACAGCGACCGCCCCAGGCCGTGGTAGAGGTAGAGCCCGCGGGCCAGACCGTCGGTGTCCAGCTCAACGTGAGCGTGGCCCAGTGCCGCCACCGCGCCCGCCAGTCGGGAGGTCGGCAGGTGCTCGGCAATGGGATCGTCCTCCGCTGGTGGCGACAGGTGTACGGGCAGTACCACCCGACCGTGATTGCGCAGGGCGTCGGCCAGGGCAAGATCATCCGCCGAGGGTTCCGGAAACAGCACGTCAAACACCACGGCGTCGGCGCCGGCCGCGGTGAGCTGGCGCACCAGTTCGGCGTGGCGCCGGCGGGGCCAGGGCCACCGGCCCAACTGGTCGAGGCTGTGCTCATCGATGGCGACAATGGCAACGTTGGGGTCTGCCGCCAGCGGTGTGGTGGTTATCAGCGCATCGTAGAGCCAGAAATTGATGCGCTGGGGAATGGTGGTGGTCTGCAGCAGCAGCAGGGCTAGAAGCAGAGACAGGCTGAGGGTCCAGAAAGCGTTACGTTGCGGAAGCCTGTCTCTCGTCATGTAGCGTGGGTATCGAGCGGTGTGAGTGTCAGCACGAGCTATTCGATAAACAGCTCTCTGCCCGGCCCCCATCGGCTGGCCAGCGGGCCGTCAGACAGGGCTTTGAGTCTGACAAAATACCGTCTACCGGGAATCAAGCGCAAGGCTGCGGTGGTGTCGTCCACCGAGGCTTCCTTGACGATGTTGCGGAATTCGGGACCTTCGGCCAGTTGCAGCAGGTAGCCGGTGGCGGTATCCACCGACTGCCAGAAGATGCGAACCTGGCTGTCGATGTAGTTGACGCTGAGGATGCGCACTGGCGGCAGGGTGCCGTTGATCACGAATTGACGCGCGTCACTGCTGGCCACAGAGTTGCCGCCGGCTTCGGTCACCACCCGCCAGTAGTACTGGCCCGGGCGCAATGGCTTGTTGGCCAGGGCAGTGCTGTCCGGCGCCCACTCGCTGGTGGCGATCAGGTTGCTGAAGTCCTCGCTGCCGGAGATCTCGACCCGCGCGACTTCGTTGCTGCCTCGATACTGCCAGCTGAACTCCGGCATGTCGTCATCGATGGCAGTGCCGGTTTCCGGGCTCAGCAGTTGGGCGGCGCGGGCCTGCAGGTCGATGTCGACGGTCTGGCTGGCCGGCATACCGGCAATGCCGCGGGCATCGAGGGCCGCGACCTGTATGTCGTAGCTGCCGTTGTCGAGATAATCCAGGTTGTAGGTGGTCTGGCTTACGGTGGTGCTCTTGAGCCACTCGCCGCTGTCGGTGTCAAAGACATCAACCTGGTAGCGGCTGGCGCCATTGTTGGCCCAGCGCAGCTCCGCCGGCAGGCTTTGCAGGTTGGGCGGCAGGGATTCCGCCTGCGGCGCCGGAGGCAGTCGACGGATCTGGACCTGGCCGGGGCTGGTGCTGTCGACGGATGCGCTGTATCCGGCCGGGATATTCTGGGGTTGGCCATGGGGGCCAAAGGTCACCGTACCTTCGGTAACCTGTAGCGCCGTCATCCCCGGACGGGACTGCATGGCGAAGACCGTGCCGCGCACAGCGGCGACCGCAGACGGGGTCTCCACTTCAAAGCGGGCACCGCCTTCCAGCAGCGGTTCCACCTGGGTGCTGATACCGCCGTGGTCGAGACGCAGACGAATGTCCACCATGCCGGCCTTGCCGTACTGGGTGAGTTTGTTGAAGATCAGCCGTGAGTTGGGGCTGATGCGGATCACCGAGCCATCGGCAAGTTCCACGGTGGCGTTACCATTGCGAGTGACGATTTCATCGCCGGCGCGAATCAGGCTGTTGACCGAAAGCGGACGCTGACGTCCGTCACTGGCAGAGACTACGCCGACATTGCCGCTGACCGCGAGGGCCCTTGCCGGATCGGGCTGCTGTTTGAGCCAGGCCAGGGGAATACGCAGGGTGTCGCCCTGGGCGAGCCGGGCATCCGGTGTCAGCTGGTTGTGACGCATCAGCTGGCGGGCGGTGTAGCGCTCCTTGAGCAGCTCACTCACCAGCGTATCCAGTTGCTCGCCGGCTTTGAGGGTATACAGCCAGTCGGTGCCGCGGGGCGCTGGGGCCGCATTGGTGGCGCCCTGCACGTTTGAGCCGCGGGCAATGGACCACTCTGCCAGCAATGGTCCGGCGGCCAGCATCAGCAGGCTACCCAGCAGGGTCAGGGTGGCAACACGTGATCGATTCCAGGACGCCGACTTGGCGGTCATACTAGCTCTGCTCAGGTTGTACCGTGGGCTCCCCTGATGCCGGATCGAGCGCCTCCAGGCGGTAACCGCGCTGGTAAATGGTCTTGATCCGGAAGCCATTGTCCGGATTCAGGCCCAGGCGTCGGCGCAACCGACTCATGTGGGTATCCACGGTGCGTGTGTTGATATCCCTGGTCAGCCCCCAAACCCTTTCCAGCAGCATTTCTCGAGTCAGCAGCCGGCCCTGATTCTGAAACAGGAACAGGGTCAGGTCGAAATCCTTGTCGGTCAGTGTCAGCGTTTCACCGTGCAGGGTGATGGTCCGCTGTTGTGTATTGATAGTAAATGGCCCGAACTGGAGGCTCTCCCGTTCGGACTCTGGGCCCGTGCGCCGGGCCAGAGCGTTGATTCTGGCCAGCAGCTCCGCCTGGCGGGCGGGTTTGGACAGATAGTCATCCGCGCCGGCGTCCAGCGCCCGCACGATGTCCTGCTCGCTGTCCCGCTGGGTCAGAAACACCACCGGGATACGCCAGTTGAGCTGCGCCCGCACATTCTGCAGCACATCGATGCCGGTCATGTCCGGAATCTGCCAGTCGAGGATCAGCAAATCGTAGCTCCGGTGCAGCACCGAACTCAGGAACGCCTGACCAGTACCAAACGCCTCACAGGCATGGCCGTTCTCGGTCAGCAGGGCCTGGATATGCTGGGCCTGCTCCTGCTCATCTTCCAGCAGAGCGATGTGCATTGTTGTATCTCCTGTTGCTCGTCAGGCCGGTGGCTGGCGCCATCATATGGACGCGGATGCCCTCAGCCTGACTGTATTCTGACAAATTGTTACTTCCGGGTCAGTTGCAAAGTGTAGAGTTGCGTTAAAAAGCGCGTCCAGCTTGCTGTAGCGCAATCTTTTCATGCCCGGCCCTTGAGAGCCAATTGAAGACTGCTCAGGATGGTTGCGGCAGCGCTGGCTTGCCATTGTCGTCACTGACGGTCTGGCGGCAGGCCGGGTAGTTGCTGCACCCCCAGAACCAGCCTTTCGGACCCTTGCGACGCACCAGTGGCGAGAAACAGTGGGGGCAGGGGATAGGTCGTTCACCGGTGCCGTCCTGGGGCTGACTGTCTTCGATGGGACGAGTGCCCCGGCAGCGGGGAAAGCGGCTGCAGGCGTGGAAACGGCCAAACTTGCCCTCGCGAATCCGCATCGGTGCCCGGCATTTCGGGCAGTGTACCGCAGTGCCGATCTGGTCGCCCTCCGGAGCCAGGGGAGTATTGAGGTATTGCTGGATCTGCTGTTTCAGTTGTTCCAGAAACTGTCGTGGATCGCCTTCGCCCTGACGGATCTGGTCCAGGGTGGCTTCCCAGGTGGCGGTCATGTCCGGTTGGGTGATGGCCTCCGGCAGCGCTGTGATCAGGCTATGGCCTTTTTCCGTGGCCTTGATGTGGCGTTTGTCCCGGTGCAGGTAGTCCCGCTTGAACAGGGTTTCGATGATCGCCGCGCGGGTGGCTTCGGTACCCAGGCCATCGGTGTCCCGTAGGGTCTTGCGCAGTTCGGCGTCGCTAACGAAGCGGGCGATGTGGGTCATCGCTGACAGCAGGGTGGCGTCGGTAAAGTGCTGCGGCGGCTGGGTCATCCGTTGCTTGATGTCGGTGCTGTCACAGATCACCGGGTCGTCTTCCTGCAACCTTGGCAGCGGCGCCTTGGGCGATTCGCCCCGGGCCTCCTGTTGGCGCAGCTCCAGGGTTTTCCAGCCAGGCTCTGCCACGGCGGTTTCGGTGGCGCGGAAGCGGTGGTCGCCGATCGCCAGGGTCAGGCGGCCTTCCCGGTGAACCGCGGCCGGGTAGAACTGCATCAGGTAATAACGGGCGATCAGGTTGTAGACGTTCTGCTCCGCGTCTGTCAGCCGTGATGCCTGCACCACCCGGGCGGTGGGAATGATGGCGTGGTGGGCATCCACCTTGGCGTCATTCCAGGCGGCGGAGCGACGGCTGGCCTCGGCACCTGAGACGGCATCTGCCAGGTTGGGCTGTACCCGACCAATCGCCTGCATGACCGCAGGCCCCTGGGAAAAGTGTTCCTCCGGCAGGTAGCGGCAGTCGGAGCGCGGGTAGGTAATCAGCTGATGGCGCTCATAGAGGGCCTGTGCGGTATCCAGCACCGCCTTGGCGCCCATGCGGAACTGCTTGCCGGCCTCGATCTGCAACGCCGACAGCGACAGCGGCAGTGGCGGCGATTCCTTGCGGTCGCGAAAGCGGGATTCGGTGATCCGGCCCGGCCGGCCCTCCACCTCGCTGGCGATGGTGCGGGCGATGCCTTCGTCCAGCAGCCGGTCTTCTTCGTCGAGGTGGTCCCGGTAGCGCTCATCCGGCAGCCAGCGGGCGGCGAAGGTGGGGCTGCCCGGCTCGGTATCGAGGTGACGCACCAGTGCCTGCAGGCGATAGAACGGCTTGGGTTCGAACTCGGCGATGGTCTTGTCCCGCTGCACCACCAGCCCCAGCACCGGCGTTTGCACCCGACCCACCGAGTAAACACCGCTCTCGCCCTGCTGTTGCCAGGACAGGGTATAGAAGCGGGTCAGGTTGATGCCGTACAGCCAGTCTGCCCGCTGTCGGGCCAGGGCCGAGTGGGACAGACGACGAAACTCGCGATTGTCCCGGGGGCTGGCGAGGGCCCGTGCAACAGCTTTGGGCGTGAGGTCGTTGATCAGCACCCGCTCTACCGGACACTGGGCGCCAAAGTAACGCAGGACCTCATCAACCAGCAGCTGGCCCTCGCGGTCCGGGTCACCGGCGTGGACGATGGTGGTGGCCTTGCGGATCAGGGCGCCAAGCACCTTCAGCTGCTGTCCGACCGATTCCCGGGGGCTGAGTTGCCACTGCTGCGGAAACACCGGCAGCGCTTCTAGGCGCCAGCCCTGCCAGCGCGGGTCGTAGCTTCCCGGTTCTGCCGGTTCCAGCAGGTGGCCGATGCACCAGCTCACCGTCACCCGGTCTTCGCCATTGCCACAGCGCAACCAGCCAGGGCCTTTCTCCACCGGCCCGGGCAGGGCGTCGGCGATGGCTCGGCCAAGACTGGGTTTTTCGGCGATGTAGAGGCGCATGGGCGTGATGGACCAGGGTAAGGACGGATTGGCTGGCTGCCGATCCGTGCGGCGATGGCGAAAACCGCGCCATTGCGCTGTTCACGGGGGGATCGGAAGCTGTCTGGGGGAGGGAAGATGGCCTCTTGGCCGGAAACTGTCAAGCCGGGAAGGGGGCCGCTGTAGTAGACTGACGGGAAGAACGTAGACTAACCCGAACACCGATCGGGTAAATGATTTAACTGAGTTCGAGGGAGGAGGCAGACGGTCCATGTCCGTTCAGCAGACCATCGAAGAGAAATTGCAGCAGGGTTTTGACGTTCAGGAGCTGAGCGTCGAGAACGAAAGCCACATGCACAGTGTACCGGCCAACTCGGAGACCCATTTCAAGGTGACCCTGGTGTCCGGGGCTTTTGCCGGTCAGGGCAAGGTCAAGCGGCACCAGGCCATCTACCGCCTGCTGGCGGAGGAAATGGCGGCAGGCGTCCACGCCCTTGCGCTGCACCTGTATACCCCCGACGAATGGGCGGCCCAGGATGGCGTGTCACCGGCATCGCCAAACTGTATGGGTGGGTCCAAGCGCGATCCGGCCTTCAAGGAATAGGGCAATCATTATGAGTCAGTTTTTCCAGATACACCCGGAAACCCCGCAGAAGCGGCTGATCAACCAGGCGGTGGAGATTCTTCGCAAAGGCGGGGTGATCGTCTACCCGACCGATTCCGCCTACGCCATTGGCTGTCACCTGGGTGACAAGCAGGCAGCGGATCGCATCAAACGGATTCGCCGTCTTGACGACAAACACAACTTCACCCTGGTGTGCAGTGACCTGTCAGATATTGGTACCTACGCCAAGGTCGGCAATACCCAGTACCGTCTGCTGAAGAATTACACCCCCGGGCCCTACACTTTCATTCTTGATGCCACCAGCGAAGTACCGCGCCGGCTGCTGCATCCCAAACGCCGCACCATCGGGTTGCGGGTGCCGGACAACGCCATCGTCCAGGCGCTGCTGAGTGAGCTGGGCGAGCCGATCATGAGCAGCACGCTGATCCTGCCTGGGGAATCGGAGCCGCTGACCGACCCCTACGACATCCGGGATACCCTGGAGCATGAGCTGGATCTGATCATTGATGGCGGGTTTTGCGGGTTGGAAGCCACCACGGTGGTCAACATGCAGGACGACGTGCCGGAAGTCACCCGGGTTGGCAAAGGGGACCCGGCGCCGTTCCAGAGCTGAATCATCAGCCGTTGCCGGGGAGTGCGGTGCTTCAGGCCCGGGTATTCAGGCTGTAGCCCGCATCGGCTCGCTGACCGGCGGCTTCCAGTTGCTGCGCGCTGACGGTCTGGCGCAGCTTGTCATAGCGGTGCACCAGATCGTTGAGACCGTTGAACTGCTGGTTTTCGCTGACCAGAGAATCGAGCAGGGGGTTGTTGACGCCGTAGGCCTGATTGAGCTTCAGCGCGGTGTCAACGAAGGCCACCGTCGGCTCCTGGGTGCTGAGTCGCTGGAATGCCTCGCGAAAGCCGCGGTTGTTGTTGAGGTCCTGCTCAATCTGCTGGCGTTTTTCCGCCGGAATGGCCGCCTGTAGCTGCAGCCGGCCATCGTCGCCCCTGCTGACGGCAATCCGGGTGCCAGGGTGAATGCCGTACTCGGCAACTTTATGCCGCAGCGTCTCTTTCACGAATCCCGAATCCTCACTGATACTGGTCTTGTATTGGGCAATGGCCAGCTTGCTGGACGCCCGCGGCAAGGGTCCGCCGGTGAGGGTAACGTCGTCCTGCGGCGATTTGTCGCGTTCCGCGCCTTTGGCTTCGGCCGGTGCGCTGGCCTGGGGCTGGGTACGCTGGCTGGCGGCCTGCTGCAGGCTGGCGCTCATCCGCGCCAGGGATGTGAGTAGGGACACGGCAATTGTCCTCCGGTGTCGACGGAAATCCTGCCAAAAAACAGTACTGAGAAGGGTTTAAGCAAACTCCGTGCCGGCCAATTCCGGGGGAGCTGGCGCCGCCGGCCGACGGTTGCCGATGGCCAGTGGTTGTGGCTTAATCCGCTCATTATTCCAACCCTGAACGGTTTGTCCCTGAGTGGGCGGCCGCTGAATGGACAGCCGTGGCATGGAATCGCACTCACTCACACCATTGCTTAACCGACAGCGTCTCTGGCTGTTGCTGGTGTTGTGCTGTTTTCTGGTCCAGAGCCTGGCTCCCAGGGGCTATATGCCCATGGCCCGGGACGACGGGCTGCCAACCCTGGGCTTTTGTGGTGACCCCATCCCGGGGGCCACGGAACTGTTCAATCTGGCGGACTTCGCCGCTGCCCCGTCCGACGCCCCGGCAGACCCGGAGCACAGCCAGACTCACTGCCTGTTCTCGGTGGGCGGCCAGGTGGCGGCTTTGGCGGCCCTGCCGGCGTTCTCTGAGCACGCCGCTGGCCAGTCTCTGCGGCTGCCGCCAGCGTTTCATCAAAGCGCCTCCAGGCCGGACCGCCTGTTGCCGGACTGCCGAGCGCCACCTGCCATCCTGATTGGCTAGTCCGAACCCTGCTTGTGTGTGGGTTCGCCATTGCCCGAGTGTTCGCCAATCTGCCGTTTAAGCCGCCCCGGGTCTGGGGTTTCAGGCCTGGCGGCGCTGGCGACGGGCCAGAAAATCAAAGCATCAGGATAACCCAATGAAAAAAATGACCTTTGTCCACGCCATTTGCCAACCATCTGACGCTGTCCGAGGCCGCCTGCCGGTCACTGCTGTGCTGGCGTTGGCCGGCACGCTCGCGGCCTGTGGTGGTTCTTCATCGTCGTCGTCCGACGATCGCGGTCCCACCGACACCACTGTGTCGCTGCCGTTTGAAGCGGTCTACAACAGCAGCAACGACCCGGTGACCTGTGACGGTACGCTGAGCGGACTGGGTGCCGGGGTGGATGTGCAACTGGAAGATTTCCGGCTTTACCTGCACGACGTCCGGGTAACCACCAGCCAGCAGCGTGAGCTGCCCTTGACCCTGGACGATACCCTGTGGCAGGGCAGTGGCGTGGCGTTGCTCGATTTCCGCGATTTTGTCTCCTGCGGCTCGGTGCCGCAGACGCCCAACACCGACGTCACGGGCACCGTGGCGCTGAACGAGGGTGAGCGCATCGACGGCGTCCAGTTCAAGATCGGCCTGCCGGAGTCGCTCAACCACACCAACCTGGTAGATGCCGCCACGCCGCTGAACGTGCCGACCATGCACTGGAGCTGGCAGAGCGGTTACAAGTTCATGCGGCTGGATGTCACCGTTGCCGGTGGCGACGATTTCAAACTGCACCTTGGCAGTACCGACTGTGCGGGCGATCCGGAAGCCGGAGACAGCGTGAGCTGCGACCGGGGCAACCGACCCGAGGTCCGGTTCGACACCTTCACATTGGGCCAGGACACCATCGTGATCGACTACGCGGCGATGGTGGCCACCGCATTGGATGGTGTTGACGATGGTGGTGCGCCGGGCTGTATGTCCGGAGTCAGTGATCCGGAGTGTGCCGGGGTGTTTGCCGCTCTGGGGCTGGATCTGGCGTCCGGGACACCGGATTCCCAACTCAACCAGGTGGCTTTCCGCCTGAAGTAGGGGAACCGGACGATGCGGCGCTGTATCCGTCGCCATCGTCGACCATGGCTGAACATGGTGCTGGCGGCTTGCGGGCTGCTGGCACTGGCCGGCTGTGGCGGCGAGGGCGAAACCACGTTTGACGACCAGGGGGCCACCGACACCGCGTTCGACTGGCACCTGCCAGCCGGCACGCCGTTGCCGCTGGAGCCCCTGGACAATCCCATGACCGAGGCCAAGTTCCAGCTTGGTCGTCACCTGTTCTACGACCGCCGGTTATCCGGCAATGGCACGCAGGCCTGTGCCGACTGTCACTTGCAGGCTCAGGGGTTCAGTGACGGCTTGGTGACGCCTACGGGCTCCACCGGCGAGGTCCATCCCCGCAATGCCCAGCCGCTGCTGAACGTGGCCTACCATGCCACGCTGACCTGGGCCAACCCGTCGCTGCTGACGCTGGAACAGCAGATCCTGGTGCCGCTGTTTGGTGAGACGCCGGTAGAGCAGGGTATCAACGACGACAACTTGGAAACGGTATTGACGCGGCTGCGGGACGATCCGGTGTACCCACCGCTGTTCGAGGCGGCTTTCCCGGGGCGGGGCTCAGTGATTGGCATGGCCGCCGTGGTCAAGGCGCTGGCGTCGTTTGTGCGCGGTATGGTGTCGTTCGATAGCGCCTTTGATCGTTATGAGCGTGGGGACCTGCAGGCCCTGGACGCCAGTGCACGGCGGGGGCGGGCGCTGTTTTTCAGCGAACAGCTCGAATGCTTCCACTGCCATGGCGGCTACCACCTAAGCGATTCCACCCTGGATCGCACCATGAGCTTTATCGAGCGGCCGTTTCACAACACCGGGCTGTTCAACATCGGCGGTCGCGGTGATTATCCGGAGGACAACCAGGGACTGTTCGAGATTACCGGTGATCCTTCGGACATGGGCAAGTTCCGTGCTCCCACCCTCCGTAACATCGCCCTCACGGCGCCGTACATGCACGATGGCAGCATGGCGGATCTGGCTGAAGTCATTGAATTCTACGCCGCCGGTGGGCGCCAGATTGCCGTTGGCCCCGAGGCGGGCGATGGCCGCCTGAACCCGTTCAAGGACAGCTTTGTGAACGGCTTTGAGCTGCGCCAGCAGGATCAGGAGGATCTCATCGCTTTTCTCAACAGCCTGACCGATTTCAGCTTCATCGCAGACCCCCGATTCTCCAATCCCTGGGAGGCGACCCCATGACCACACCCGTGTTCTCCATCCTGTCCAAACGCCGCTGTCGACGCGGTCGCCTGGTGGCTGCCATGGCTCTGGCGCTGCCTGCCGTGGCAACGGCTCATGGCATCGTGTCCAGCGAGCGGGAGGATTCCCCGCTCAGTGTTGGCGCTGGTGTCTCCGCCAGTCATCGCTGGGATTCGGTGATTGCCGACAGCGGCCGCTGGCAGGTGCCAGGCGTGCTGATGGGCGGCGAGGCTTTGGGCTCGGAGCAGGGATTTACCCTGGATGCCGCCAGCGTCCATCTGGACTGGCGCGCGGGGGAACGGACCCATGTCCGACTGGATATCGGTTCCCATCATGCCGGTGAGATCGAACTGGAAGAGGCCCTGGTGGGCTATCGGCTGGCGGACTCCCTGGGCCTTCAGATCGAGGCCGGCCGCATGAAAGCCCGCTTTTCAACGGAGAACCTGAGCCATGCCTACGCCCGGCCCTTCAGTGACAACAACCTGGTGTACGACGCCTTCTACGGCGGCCACGTTGTTGATGAGGGCGCGCGCCTGATGGTGACGCCGTGGGCGGGAATCACCCTGGGGGTGGAAGGCTGGCGCGGCAGCCAGTTCCCGGCGACGGCGGGAGACGATGGCGGTGCCCGGGATGTTTTCCTGCAATGGCGCTGGCAAGATGGCGCCTGGCAGGTGGAGCTGGGCACCTGGGCGCAGTGGGCGGAGGCCCGGGACCGGAGCGACAGCCGCTACACCGGCGGTCACAGTCACGGTGGTGATAGCGACACCGCCGCCGATGCGCTGCGGTTTGATGGTGATCAGGACAGCCAGGGTGCCGGGGCAAGACTGGCCTGGCAAAGTGGTGACTGGTTTGCGGGGCTGGCCGCGGAATTTGTTCGGGTGGATGTGTCCGGTACGCTGCGGGACACAACCCGCCAGGCAGCGTTGTCAGGGGATTACCGGGGCTGGTGGTTGCAGCCCGAGCTGCGCTGGCGGCGTCAGGCACTGACCTTGCGTTACACCAAACTGGTACTGGACAACCATCTGACCGGAGTGGCCGGCCCGGATCTGGCGGCCTTGGCCGGACTCAATCACGCCGGCCATGACCCTGACCAATGGGCCGTGAGCTACCGCTACCAACTGCAGGACGGCCTCGGTCTGCGGCTGGAATGGACCCGCAATCGTGCCACGGCAGCCCCGGTCAATTACCTGGCGGCCGGGCTCTACTGGTCCGGCGCGCTCTGGCCGGCGGGTAACTGATCCAGTCGGCGTCCAGACACGGCCAGGGCAACGACGGCCACACCGCCACAACCGCCGGCGACCAGCATCAGCGTGCTGTAGCCGGCAACCTCCGCCAACAGACCGCCGGCAACGCCGAACAGACCGGCTGCCACCACCTGCAGCGACGCCTGCACGGTAAAGTCGGTGCCCTCCCAGCCCCGCCGGCACAGGCTCATCATCACCGCGAACAGGGCCACGGTGGAGGCACCATCGGCCAACTGCTCCAGCATGCCGATGGTATAGACCCGCAGCGGGTCCGCACTGGCCTGATCCACCAGCGCCCAGCCGGCGATGGTCACGGCCTGGGCCAGCCCGGCTGCGATCAAGCTGCGGCGGCTGCCCAGCATCTGATACAGCCAGCCACCCAGGGCTGCGCCCAACAGACCCACCAGCGATGTCCAGAGCGTGAATTCGCCAATCGCCGCACTGCTCCAGCCGCCATCGGTCAGCAGCGGGCGAACCATGCCTGAGCCTAGGGCGTCCGCTACCTTGTAGCTGGCCATCAGCCCCAGCCAGGTCACCATGCCGGGCATACTCACCAAGCCCACCAGGCCAGCCCGCCAACCGGATTCACTGTCCTGGCGAGGCACCGGCTGTGTCAGCAGCCGACCGTTGCGGATCGCCAGAAACAGCACCACCAGCAGTAGTGCGGGCATCAACACCGCCTGGGTTGTTGGCAGCACATCCGCCAGTACCAGTAACAGCGCACCGCCGGCCAGCATCCCCACTTTGTAGCCTGCCACCTGGAGGGTATTGGCGTACCCGCGCCAGCGCGCGGGCAAGGCGCGGACGGCGAGACCGTCGGTGACGATGTCCTGGGTGGCAAGCAGCAGGTTGATGGCCAGTATCAGCATCAGCACCGGCGCAATGCCCGGGCCTGATGGCGCAATGCCATAGAGGGCGAGAGTGGCCAGCAGCAAAGCGGCGGTCAGTTGCAGGACGCCCACCCACCGGCCCGGTGGGCTGCCGTGCTGAAGCCGACGATCCACCATCGGTGCCCATAGCGCCTTCAGCACCCAGGGCAGAGCCAGCAGCTTGAGTGCGCCGATCCAGGCCAGATCGACACCGGCCTGTCGCCAGAACACTGGCAGGGCATGGGCGAACAGCCCGGAGGGCAGGCCCTGGGCGATGTAGAGCGCCAGCAGTACTGGCATCACGGATGAGGTTGGCATCAGATCACGGGTCTGGTGTGGGGGAGACCGGCATAGTCAGCAATAGCGGTGTTCCTGGCAAGGGCGTTGGGAGTATTGGTTGGCAAAAGTGGCATCGACCACTGGACAGGGGCTGATTTATTGATCTACTGTAATATTGTCAGACAATAGGTCAATTTTGAATAATGGGAGAGAAATCATGAATGCCAAGGTGTCCCAATCATCCGTTGAGCCAACGGCCGAAACCCTCCAGCCCGACGAGTTTCAGCCGGGGCCGGCGCCGTCTTCGCGGGCTGAATCGCAGGATGGCAGTGACTGGAAGGACCCCAAACGCTACCTGTGGCTGTTGGGGCCGGGGTTGCCGGTGATTGGGCTGGCTGCGCTGACGGGCTATGCCATTGCGCCGAAGAAGCTGAGGGCCCTGGCCTGGACCGGCCCGGCGCTGGTGCACGGCATTATTCCGTCGCTGGACCAGCTGATCGGCGAGGACTCCAGTAATCCTCCAGAGGCTGCGGTGAAGGTGCTGGAAAATGACAAGTACTACGACCGCATCGTCAAGGCCTTCATCCCCACCCAGTACGCCATGACCGTTCTCGGGGCCTGGCTGGCCAGTCGCAAGAAAACACCGCTGGCGGACAAGGTGGGGTTGACCCTGACCGTTGGTGCCATCAATGGCGTCGGTATCAACACCGCCCATGAACTGGGCCACAAATCCAGCAAGCTGAACAAGTTGATGGCGATGGCAGCACTGGCGCCCACCGGTTACACCCACTTTGTGGTGGAACACAACTATGGCCACCACCGCCGTGTCGCCACCCCGGAGGACCCCGCCAGCAGCCGGATGGGAGAGAGCTTCTGGAAATTCCTGCCGCGTACTGTGCTGGGCGGTATGAAATCCGCGGTGAAGATCGAGAAGGCCCGCCTCAAGCGCCGTGGCAAGTCGTTCTGGTCAACGGACAACGAGCTGTTGCAGGGGTGGGCGATGAGTGCCGGCTTCTTTGGTGCCACCACACTGCTTTGCGGCCCACGCGCCGTGCCGTTCCTGGCGGCCCAGGCGGTTTATGGCGCCAGCCTGCTGGAGACCGTCAATTACCTGGAGCACTACGGCCTGAAGCGTCAGCAGGACGACAACGGCAAGTATGAGCGTACCCGTCCCGAACACAGCTGGAACAGCAACCATGTGGTGACCAACCTGTTCCTCTACCAGTTGCAGCGTCATTCCGACCATCACGCCAACCCGACCCGCAGCTTCCAGGCGCTGCGTAACTTCGAGAATGTGCCGGAGCTGCCGGGTGGCTACGCGTCGATGATTATGCCGGCCTACGTGCCGACCTGGTGGTACGAGATGATGGACAAGCGGGTGATCGAGCACTACAAGGGCGACCTCAGCCGAATCAACTGGGACCCGGACCGCAAGGAGGAACTGATGGCCAAGTACCGCGATTTTGCCGCCGAAGTGGCCGCCCGCCATCAGGCCGGGGATACGGACAACGCCAGTGTCGAGGAGGACGGTTCGCAGGCGGCCTGACGTTGGCTGCGCTCTCGGCCGAGTCGCTGTCGTGACAGCCTCGCCACCCTCAACCATAGTGACAGTAACGCCGTCGCGTTCGCCAGACGGGACAGCGGGTTCTCCGGGACTCGATAGTGGTGACTGACCGGCCGCAGCGGATGCGGCCGGCCGGCCGGCCGGTGGCAGGCTGGCGGCAAGGGGGTGGCAGACGTGCGGCAGAAAGGCGGCAGGAGCGCGGCGAGAGCGTGGCGATGAAGGCAGCGATTAAGGCATTGTGGCACGGGGGGATCTGGCTGTTGCTGGCCGCATCCGCCGGCGCTATTGCTGCCGGCCAGGACGGTGATACCTCGGTGTGGGCGCTGTCGATGGATAACGACTTGTTTGGGCCGGATCAGGACGATCGGGACTTCACCGCAGGCATGGCCCTGACCTACACCGGCCACCGTGGACGACGGTTCTGGGGGCCACTCGATGATGGCCTGGGCTGGCTCGATCGTACCGGGCCACTGGCAAGCTACCTGCCGAAGGAGGCGCGCAATGTGCCCTCCATCGAGCTAGGTATCTATGGCTTTACCCCGGACCTGATCACCACGTCCCGGGTGGTCCTGAACGACCGACCTTACGCCAGCCTGCTGTATCTCGCGGCCGGGCGCATCTATTGGGACCCGCGCAGTGGTGATGCCTGGACCTCGTCCCTGACCCTGGGCCTGCTGGGGTTGGACCTGTTTGAGGCCGGGCAGCGCCAGACCCACAGAGTTCTCAGTAACTTCCGGGCCGAAGGATGGAACAACCAGGTGTCCGACGGTGGCGAGCCAACCTTCCGTTACCACCTCGGCTACCACGATCTTCACGGTCGCAACCAGGGGCGGGGACGGTGGAAGACCACCTATTACCTCTCGCTGGGATACCTCACCGAGGCGGGCATGGCACTGAGTTACCGCAACGGCCTGATTTCGTCACCGGACCACCGGTTCAATCCGGAACTGACGGCCTACGGCGAACGCCTCAATGAATCCAGCCTGGGCGTGGCTTCGGGTGATGAGAGTTATCTGTGGGCAGGCGTGGCGCTAAAGGCCCGTGCCTACAACGTCTTCCTGGAAGGTCAGTTTCGCGACAGTCGCCATACCATCGATCGCAGCCGGGTTCGGTCGACGTTGATGGAAGCCTGGGTAGGGTACACCCTGTCGGTCGCCCGGGACTGGCGGCTGAGTTACGTGTTGCGGGCGCAGTCATCGGAAGTGGAAGGTGGCAAGGCCGATCGGGTGATGTTGTGGGGCGGACTGGTGTTCAGCCATACCCTGCGGTAGATGACCGCCGGCCCTCAGGCGCGGCGGAAACTGGCCAGGGCGACGGCGGCGGCCACAAACAGGCTGCCAAACACTCGGTTCATCAACTGCTGTTTCTCCGGGGTGGTCATCCAGCCGAACAACTGGCTGGCCAGCAGGGCGTACCCCAGCATGACCATACAGTCCACGACGATCAGCGTCAGCCCCATGATCGCCAACTGTTCCCCGTGCGCTTCTCCAGCGTGCAGGAACTGGGGAAACAGCGCCACCAGAAACACCGTCGCCTTGGGGTTGGTGAGGTTGACCAGCGCCGATTGCCAGAACCGGCGGCTGGCAGCCTCGCTGGCGTTCTCGGTATCGCCGGAGGTCACCGGTTTCTCGTGCCATTTCTTCCAGCCCAGCCACACCAGGTAGGCAACCCCCAGCCATTTGATGACGACCAATGCCCAGGCGGACGAGGCCATGATGGCACCAAGTCCCAACCCCACCAGCAGTATCTGGGCGCCGTAGCCCAGTTGCAGGCCGAGGATTGCCGGCAGGCTGTTGCGGACACCGTAACGCAGGCCGCTGCTCATGGTATTCACCGCGCCAGCGCCGGGGGAGATGCTGATCAGCACCGCTGCCACCAGGAATGCCAGCCATACGCTTGTTGTCATTGTTCGCCTCCGTTATCCCCGGTGATCGGCCACAAATGGGTTGGTTTGTCGCTCAGTGCCAAAGTCCGACATTGGGCCGTGGCCCGGAATGAAGCTGACCTGATCCCCCAGCGGGAACAGCTTTTCCCGGATCGACCGGATCAGCGTAGGGTGGTCACCCTTGGGAAAGTCGGTCCGCCCAATGGAGCCATGAAACAGCACGTCGCCGACCAGTGCCAGTTGCGACTCCGGGTGATAGAACACCACATGCCCCGGGGTATGGCCGGGGCAGTGCAATACCTTGAGCGTCTGATTGCCGATCGTCACTTCCTCGCCATCGTCGAGCCAGCGGTCCGGGGTAAACACATCCGGCTCGGGAAAACCAAACATCTGGCTCTGCATCGGCAGACCCTTGATCCAGAATTCGTCCTCCCGGTGCGGACCCTCAATCGGCGCGGTGAGCTCCCGCGCCAGTTCGGCGGTGCCGCCGGCGTGATCAATGTGGGCGTGAGTCAGCAGGATCTTCTCCACCGTCACGCCTTCGGCGTTGATCGCCGCCTGGATCCGTTCCAGATCGCCACCGGGGTCGACAACGGCAGCTTTCAGGGTGTCCTCGCACCATAGCAGGGAACAGTTCTGTTGGAACGGCGTGACAGGAATAATGCGGTACTTCAGCGACATAACGAAAACCCGGTGTTGTGATGCAGTGTTAACGGTAGGGGACCAATTATGGTACTCCCAAGCGCAGCGGTGGAAAACCGGCGATGGGGCATCCGACGCCAGTCGGTGTAACATTCGCTGTCTGGCCGTGTCTGAAGTGACGAATCCGGAGCGTGATGGCGCGTCTGCGATCGCCAAACACCTTAAACCACGGCTCACTCAAGCCGTCTATGCACCTGCGAAAGGAATTCCAATGGGATATCGACAGATTCTGCTCCTGCTCACCGTGCTGCTGGCCTGGCCGGCTGTGAGCGCAGCCGATGTGAACGCCACGGTCTACCGCCATTACCAGGTTCTGCTGTCGGACCATCTGGTGGAGAAAACCCTTCCGGAAAACGGTCTGGTGTCGGCCTTCGACTACGACGCGGCCCTGACTGGCGAGGGGCTGATGGAGCGGCTGTCGGCTCAGAAGCAGGCATTGAGGGAGTTCAACCCAGGTGAGCTGGAAGGCCGTGAGGCGTCAGTGGCGTTCTGGATCAACGCCTACAACTTCTTCATGCTGGCCCAGATCCTGAGCGAGCAGCCGGAGGGGGCTCTGGTGTCATCCGTCTGGGATTACGGTGGCCGGTTGAATCCCTTTGTTGACAACGTGTTTGAGCGGCAGCTCTTTAATGTGGGTGGCCAAAACTACAGCCTCAACGACATCGAGAAGGGCATCCTGCTGGGTCAGGCCTACGCCGACAAAGGCTGGAAGGATGCCCGGGTCCATTTCGCCGTCAACTGCGCCTCGGTTGGTTGCCCGCCACTCAGAGCCCGTGTCTACACTGCCGACAACCTGGAAACCCTGCTCGCGGAGAACACCCGCCGCGCTTTCAACACCGGCCGGCACTTGCGGGTAGAGGGGGGCACGCTCTACCTGACCGAACTGTTCAAGTGGTACGAAGACGACTTCATCCAGGCCGCCGGCTCCGAGCAGGCCTTCATCAGTCAGTGGGCTACCCCTGCCGTAGCCGAGGCAGTGAAGCAAACCGAATCCATCCGCTACATCGACTACGACTGGCGCTTGAACCGGCCGGAAAATTTTGAGGTTTTGCAGTGAGATACTGGGAGCAAATGGATACAAGAATATTGATGGTGCCCCCGACAGGATTTGGTCTACTCCCTGGTATTCCTTAACCTTCTAATTAATAAGAGTTCCCGGTGACTGCTTGAGGTGAATGCATCACACTTGCTATCACAGCTTGTACCGCACGGGAGCCCCTTCAGCCCGCAAGCCAAGACGACAGTAATCTCGTATCGGTGAATATATCGGGCAACATTTTTGTCTCCCATCTGAGTGGAGGACGTTTCTCCTATAACCCCCGTACCCCTCCATGAAGTACTGGGGTAATCCTAAGCACCGCTGCGTTCTTCAAGGTCGCTGGGCGAGAAAGGCGAGATCCCTTTGAAAACCCCCGTCTTAGTCATTGATCGTGCGAGGGTGTGACCGGTGAAGACTTCCGTGGGGTCGATCTGCCGGAGCCGAGCGAAGTCCATAGAGGCCCATTGATCCCGATGGATTATGATGCTGATGATGTATTGGTCTTCTGTGTGACCATTTGATGAATTGATGACCTCTCGGTATCCAGAAATTAGCACATGCTCCACTGAGGGGAGGTGTGCGAAGGTCTCTCCGGCAACTCTCATCATGACTGAGTGAGTATAGTCCCGGTAAATTTGCCGCTTTTTGGTTGCGCTCACTTTCTTGAGTGTGAGCTTATATTGGGTGGCTGGGACAGACCACTCCTTGTCCGGCATCTCGTCTTCATCTGGGAACTGGATATCGAGCGCCAGGGTTGTATTGTTCTCGCCGATATCAAAGTCTATTGCTGACGCCTTGGGCCACTCTATATCTCCAAGATATGTCTCAAGCACCCGCTCCATGGCATCTATATCAGAGAGGACCTGGGTCTCTTCGAGAGTCTTGCGTTCCTGTTCGGGCTGATCATGGGCAGCTTTGGCAGAGCGCTAATGATCGTGCGCTTCTTTAAGCTTTCGGCGGAAGGGAGGAAAGATCAATGCCCAGAGTTTGGCAAGCTGTAGTGGTTCAATGATTCCGGACACCAACGTAGGTGGTAAGATCGCCACCATAAACGAGGTGTCTGATGACCAGAAAACGACGTTCCTTTACTCCTGAATTCAAACAGGAAGCAGCCAGTCTCGTGCTGGATCAAGGTTACACCATTGCCCAGGCGAGTACGTCCCTGGGCGTGGGTGAAAGTGCCCTCCGGCGATGGGTTCAACAGCTAACGGATGAGCGCGAAGGGATCACTCCGAAGGGCAAGGCCCTAACCCCGGAGCAGCGCCGTATCCAAGAGCTGGAAGCCCGCTGTAATCGGCTGGAACGGGAGAAGGACATACTAAAAAAGGCTACCGCTCTCTTGATGTCGGACGAGATGAATCGTACGCGCTGATAGACCGATTGAGGGAGCAGGAGTCTACGGAATTGGTCTGTGAAGCGTTTGATATCAGTCGTTCCAGCTATTACGAGTACCGCCAACGGCGGAGCCACATTGACGTTGAGCGTCTGGCCCTGAAGGCTCAGGTAAACCGCTTGTTCACCAAGAGCCGCAGCTCTGCTGGCAGCCGGACGATTAAGGATATGCTCAGCGACGAAGGCATCCCCGTTGGCCGCTTCAAGGTTCGCCGCCTGATGAACGAACTGGGGCTGATCTGCAAGCAACCAGGCCCTCACGCCTACAAACAGGCCACTGTTGAACGTCCGGATATCCCGAACCATCTGGCTCGTGAATTTGCGGTAGACCAACCCAACCAGGTCTGGTGTGGTGATATCACCTACATCTGGAGTGGCCAACGCTGGAGCTATCTGGCGGTCGTGTTGGATCTGTACGCTCGCCGGGTTGTTGGCTGGGCCATGTCCTCCAATCCGGATGCTGATCTGGTTGTAAAAGCTCTGGATCACGCCTGGGAACAGCGTAGTCGACCAGAAAAAGTCATGTTCCACTCGGATCAGGGAAGCCAGTACGCCAGCCGCAAGTTCCGTCAGCGGCTTTGGCGCTACCGGATGACCCAAAGCATGAGTCGGCGTGGCAACTGCTGGGACAATGCTCCGATGGAAAGGCTGTTCCGAAGCCTGAAATCGGAGTGGGTGCCAGTCTTGGGGTATCGAAGCCGGTTGGAGGCAGAGAAGGATGTTGGTGGCTATCTGATGGGCTACTACAACCAGCAGCGACCACACTCATTCAACGGTGGCATGTCTCCGGTTGCTGCAGAGGAAAAACTTAAAATACTGTCCGGGATTAGTTGACCACTACACTCCCCTGAAGGGTATAAAAGGGTAACTTGGCCATCATCATCTATGCTGATCTGTAAATTGACCTGTCCACCCGGAGACACTTTATTTCTCGTAGTATTATTTTTCTGGCCCTTGTTCAAGTTTTCCCGGAAGCTCAGCCCAGTGCCTGGGACGCCCATGTTCCCATATACGCCACGGCGACCCATGCTTACTGACGCACCTCTCGGCCCTGCAGAGAGCCCAACTCCTCCTTTGCTGACGTTCAGGCGAATACCGGGGGCAACCTTGAGACGACGCTGAAATCGAAAAGCCATGAGTTACTCCTTGTTTTGATCTACGTCCCGTCGTGCTTGGAAGGCATCACTGAAAGCAGCAGCAAGTATCCCGGTCGGCATTGCCACAATACCGATACCTGAAATGGCTGTTAAGCTCGCAAAAAACTTACCGGCAGCAGTGATTGGCGTGACGTCTCCGTACCCTACCGTTGTTAATGTGGCCACGCTCCACCACAGAGCCCTGGGGATGCTTCCGAATTCCT
The DNA here is from genome assembly GCF_020546665.1 of Marinobacter sp. CA1. Classification (NCBI taxonomy): domain Bacteria; kingdom Pseudomonadati; phylum Pseudomonadota; class Gammaproteobacteria; order Pseudomonadales; family Marinobacteraceae; genus Marinobacter; species Marinobacter sp. CA1. The sequence continues at coordinate 2,976,112 of NZ_CP071785.1, read as the reverse complement.
CCGGCTGCAAATCAGCTTCGAACAGATAAAGAAAAGCGCTGGAGACTAGCAACAGAATAAAGGCTATCGTTGCGCTCATAAGTAGCTCGAACTTGCGTCTGGCTGTAGCTTCCCAGAGAAGGTCCCAAGCCTGTGTGAAACGTCCGAGTCGGGATACTCGAAGTATCCTGAATATTCTCGTCAGCCGGATATAGAAAGCCAGGGAGTTGGAGACGAAAGGTGCCATGAACGATAGGAGTGCAAGTACTAATGGGGAACAAAGTAGTCGAACACTTAAATATTTCGGTAATGCATCGTCAATCAAAAAATAAAGTCAAAAAATATCAATTACTTATGGTTATCCTGCCTTTATCGGCCATTGTGTTGAGCTGTGTTCGGATACAAAGTTTCGCATTAGTAAATCAAAAATGGCCCATCCGGATTTAATGTAACGGAGTCGTCCGAATGTACCGGAGTACTTTGGATTCTCCGGAGCGACGTACACCCGAAGACCATACTCAATGACAAAAAAAACGAACAGAACCCGTTCAGATATCAAGAAAATGTACGGGTAGGCCTCTCTGATGGGGCGCTCGGTCTCAATAACTGCCAGCAAAACTGAGACAATAATCAGGGCGCATATTACGAAGTTGAAGGGGGATAGTCCCTTTCGGTTCCAAGCAGTGGCGTCTACATGCCTGTAGAGAAGTCGGCGCATTGTTGTATTTTCCGGAAGTGCCAGTCGCTTTTCAGCCAAAGGTCTTGGGCTAAGGGTGTGGCTGGGATGTGATGTTCAAATTGAGGTTACCGGAGCAGTTCGTAAGGGGCAAATAGCCTGAGTTGGGCGGGGTTGAACGACTCGATAAGAAAGGAGACTTTTGTGCCCTGATTGAGAGCTGTTTTTACTCAATCGCGGGTCCAGCAGAGCGATTCAGGAGGTGTCTTGGACTTCCCACTGTAAGTAGGGAACCGGTAAAGGCGTGGTTGTGCCACACTCCGTTACCGTTTTGTTTCACAGTGAGCCTATTTGGTATCAGTCAAGTCGTTGGTATTGAGGGGAATTTCAAGAATCTTTGGTGCCCCCGACAGGAATCGAACCTGTGACCTAGCGCTTAGGAGGCGCTCGCTCTATCCTACTGAGCTACGGGGGCATTGGGGAAAGTCCGCGGTATGATAGCGATACCGGCGTTGGGTCTCAAGGCGCCCGGTGAATGATCGTCGGTGCGGAGGTTGGAGAAAGGTTTGTCGCAACGCTGCAAGGTGAGTGTGGTGATGCCGGTCTGGCGGGAAGCCGCCGGGATTGAGGCGACGTTGCGGTTGCTGCAACCTCTTCGTGCCGAAGGTCATGAGCTGATTGTGGTGGATGGCGGCAGCGATGACGATACGGCGGCGCTGGCGCAGCCCTGGTGCGACCGGCTGCTGATTGCTGAGCCGGGCCGGGCGCGGCAGATGAATGCCGGCGCGAAGGTGGCCTGCGGCGAGGTGTTGCTTTTTCTCCATGCCGATACCTGTCTTCCCGATGGTGCGCTGACGCAGGCGGCTGCCGTGGCTGCGGGTCAGCAGGTCTGGGGTCGGTTTGATGTCCGCCTCAGCGGCCAGCGTGCCCTGTTCCGGGTAATTGCGTTGTTGATGAACCTGCGCTCCCGGCTGACAGCCATCGCCACCGGGGATCAGGCGCTGTTCGTCCGCCGGTCTGTGTTTGAGGCGCTCGGCGGCTATGCGGAGATCCCGCTGATGGAAGACGTGGAACTGAGCCGGCGACTGCGGCTGGTGTCCCGTCCCCGGTGTGTCCGCCCTCCGGTGATCACCGACAGTCGCCGCTGGGAACAGCAGGGCGCCTGGCGGACCATCCTGTTAATGTGGCGGTTGCGCTGGCGCTACTGGCGCGGCGAATCGCCGGAATCCCTTGCACGAGCCTACCGATCCGATGTCCGACACTGAGAACCCCCGTCCTGAATGCGCTTCGCCCGAAGCGGTGGTCATGCAGTTTGCCAAGTGGCCGGTGCCCGGCCGGGTAAAGACCCGACTCAGCCCCCTGCTGGGGGATGAGGGCGCGATGAACGCCCATGTCCGGCTGTCGCGGCGGGTGCTGGCGAACCTGGCGGAGGCCGGGCTGCCCCTGCAATTCTGGTGGGACCGCGCTCTGGTGACGCCTCCGGTGGCGGCCGGCCCGATTCTGGCCGACCTGGAAACCCTGGGAGTCAGCCAGTGCATCCAGCAGGGTAATGACTTGGGGCAGCGAATGCATGGCGCCCTGGAACTGGCGTTGCAGCGGCATGATAAGGCCGTGATTGTGGGCAGTGACTGCCCGTCGGTGGAGGCCCGCTATGTGCAGGCGGCTCTGGCGCTGCTGGATCGGCACGATGTGGTCATGGGGCCGTCGGACGACGGTGGCTATGTTTTGCTGGCGGCGAAACGGACGGTACCGGCCATGCTCGATGACATTGAGTGGGGCAGCGGGCGGGTTCTGGCGCAGACCCGTGACCGGCTCGACCGGCTGGGGCTGAGCCATGCCAGTTTGGAGCCGCGTTGGGATGTGGACGAGCCGGAGGATTGGCAGCGATTTCTGCGGGAGCTGGCGGAAGCCCCGGAGAGGTGAGCGTTTCGGGGAAGAGCGGTTGGTGATACCGGGGCGTCATCCTGGGACGCCCCGGTATGTCGATCAGCTGGCAGGCACCGCCGGCTGACTGGTGAGTTGCTCCACCAGTTGCTGGATGGCCTTGGACTGGTCGTCGCTGGGCTGGTCGGTGGAGACCGCCCGCAGGGCCCGGGCGCGCTCCAGCAAGGCCCGACGGAAGGTCTGGTGCAACTCCTCAGCTGAAATGGCCCGCACCGCATCGGCCAGGCGCTGACGTGAGTCGAAACTCAGCTGCTCCCGGTCAATTTCCCGCCAGAACCGCTGTGAGGCATCGCCCAGCTTGCGGTCCTGATCCAGCAGGCCACTGATCACCGCCTGTTTCTCCCGCGCCAACTTGGTTTCGGTCAGTTCCGCCAGCTGTTGATCGAAGGCTTCGGTGAAGTCGGTGACGGCCACCTCGATGTCATCTGCCGAGGCCTCCGGTGACTGCACCACCAGCCCCAGAGCCGGGGTTTCCAGCATCTCAAACGACGTGGCGTAGACGATGTAGCCGAGCTGTCGGCGGGTACGGATTTCCTCGTAGAAGGGACTGCCGATCACCTGGGCCAGCAGGCGGAAGCGGGCGCGCTCGCGGAAGCTGCTGTCTTCGCCCTGGCTGTAGAGGGTGTAGCCGGTATCCGGGTGCTCGATGGCCACCGCAGCCCGGGTTTCACCGTCGGGCAGGGCTCGGACGTTACGGCTGGCAACCTGCGCCGGTCGGGTATCGGTCAGCAGCAGGGCATTCACCAGCGCCGCCAGGTTCAGGGCCGAGGCTTCGGTGACGTTGCCGTGCACCATCAGCACCGGATCGAGCGCCTGAGTAAAGCGCTGGGCATAGGCCTGCAGTTCCTCAAAGGTGACCGATTCTGCTGCGGCAATCTGGGCGTCGGTGGGCCAGGCACCCTGGATCAGGCTGGTCTGGATGAAGTCTGCCAGTTGCTGAACCGGCCGGGCCTGGGCCTTGTTGCGCAGGGCGTCCAGCAGGTTGCGCCGGGCAATGGCAAACCGCTGTGGGTCCAGGGTGGGGTTGGCGATCTGGGGCAGGATGCGGGTGAGCAGGCGATGCTGTTTGTCGTTGTAGCCGCCAATCCGCAGCGTCAATCCCCGCAGGTGGGCATACAGGCTGTAGTCGAGCCCGGCCAGCCGGGCGGGGTAGGCCCAGGCATTGAGGTTGGTCTTGATGGCGTCCACCAGCAGCTTCGACAACACCGCGTCGCGGGCGGTATCCCGGGCAACAGGCGAGCGCAGGCTGAGAAAGACGTTGGCCTTGGGCGTATCAAAACGGGTGTCGCGGGCGTACCAGGTGGTCAGCAGATCGTCACTGGCAATGATTTCCGGCTGGTCCATGGTCTCGCCGGCCACCAGTTCCAGGTTCTCCGGCAGGAAGGGATTGGGCTCCGGCAGTGCCAGTTGATCGGCCATCCCGGCCGGTGTGGTCAGTGCTTCGGTATCCAGCGGAACCAGTCGGTAGGGAGTGTCGTACCAGGCGGTGGTCGGGGCATCGTCGCCCAGGTCCTGCTGCGACAGCTCCGACACCAGCACGTTGTTCGGGGTCAGCTGGTTCAGTACGGCGCGGTACCCTTGCGGGTCATAGCGCTCCATCATCCAGGGCGCCCGCAAGACATCTTCCGGGGCAACGTGGCGTAATTCCATCGACAGCCGGGTGACCCGGTGTATCGGCTCCTGTTTCTCCTGGAAACGGAAATTGATGGTGGCCTGTTGCTGCATTTCCTCAAAGCGCTGTTCGGAGATGCCGTGCTGCCGCACCTGGTCGATGTAGGCGAAGGTCAGGCCGAGGATGTCATCGCGATGCTCCAGGCCCTTGGGCGTCAGCGACATGTTGAGCTCCAGGGTGGCCTGGTGACCGTCATCGGTACCGGAACCGGCGGACAGGGACTCCACCCAGCCCGCGGTCTTGAGCACATCGAACAGACTGCCCGGACCTTCGTGCCCCAGCAGGGAGGCGACGTAGCTGGCAGGCTTGGTGCGGTAGTTGGCGATCTGTGACGCAATCGGGAAAGACAGGGTCAGGGTGCGCAGGTCCCGCAGGGCCTCAACCTGCAGCAGGGCTGGCAGGTCGCCGTCCCGGAACATCGGTGGGTGGTCACGGCCGCTGCCCAGCTGACGGTTCTCGATGGCACCAAAGCGTGGCAGGACCATGGCCTCCAGCTGGTCGAGAGACTGGGGGCCGTACACCGCCAGGGTCATCCGGTCGGCGGAGTAGTGCTCGCGCCAGAATTGCACCAGGTCCGGCCGCAGCGGGTTGGTCTCGGTGTCTTCCAGGGTGGTCATGTTGCCAACGGAAAAACCGGTGTAGGGATGGTCCGGATTGAAGGCCTCTTTCTTGGCGGCGTGAAAGCGGCGACCGTCTTCCCGCATTTTGGCGGTGAACTCGGAGTGCACCGCCCGCCGTTCCCGTTCCACCAGATCGGCGGTGAACAGCGGTGCGGAAAACTGCTGGGCAAAGCGGTCAAGCGCCGGCTGCAGGTGCTCGGCCTGTACATCGAAGAAGTAGTTGGTGTCCCGGAACGCGGTAAAGGCGTTGTGATGGCCGCCGTGGCTGCTGATGAACTGCTGGTATTCGCCCGGCTCCGGGTATTTTTCGGTACCCAGGAACAGCATGTGCTCAAGGAAGTGGGCGAGGCCGGCGCGATCTGCGGGATCATCACCACTGCCGATGGCCACGTTCAGCGAGGCGGCAGCCTTCTCTGAACCTGGCGCGGAAACCAGCAGTACCTGCAGGCCGTTCTCAAGGCTCAGGTGACGGTAGTGGTTGCGATCGTTACTGCTTTTGACCGGCGTTTGCGCGGCCAGGGTAGGGGAGGTCAACAGAGTCATGGTCAGGGTCAACAGCAGCCAGCGTAGGGCCCGGGGCAGGCCCGGGGTGAAAGAGGCGGTTCTCGGCATGCTCGGCTCTCGCGATCGGGTCAGTGGATGATGGCGTTGCGGGTGCTTTCCGGTTGCTGGTCCAGGGTCTTGCGCGCCAGCTTGGCGGCGGCATCGGCGTCCAACTGGCCGGAACCAATGCGCTCCAGCACTGAAGCCATCACCGCGACAGACTGGCGATACTCGGCGAACTCGGCCTGGAAGGCGTCGTCGATGGCCTGGTACACCGCCTGGATTTTCTGCTCCCGGGAACTGTCTCCGGCGGCGGTGTCGTTGATGGCTTTCAGGCAGGCCCGGGCGATGGCGATATAACGTTGGGCGTTGGGATCTTGCTGGGACATGTCGGTATCCGTCGGTTGCAGGTAATCGGGAATGTGATGCTCCGGATTATCGCACTGCCGGCGGGGGCTTGCATGTCTGGTTTGTAATGGCGTGGCGGGTGGCTGCGGTCAGCGCCAGCTGCTGTGCTAGTCTCTGGCAATGTGCCTGGTGGATGTCACCGTTTCAGCGATGATCCCAGGCTCTGGAAGTGTGCAGTGTGTCACAGGGATGTAGAGCAGATACTCTATTCAAATCAATAAGATAAAAGAGTAAAGACTCTAATAAAGTGGAATACTTGTCAGTCATACTAAAGTACAATCCTACTCGTTTTGGGGCGCCTTACCCGGTTGCTGCACTGGTGCCGGCTACGCGTGACGCCATGGCAGCCCTGAACAGCAAGGACATAACAACAGAATCAATGGAGTGAGGTGGTGAGGCCTGAGGGCGTCCGAGCCGGAAGCTGCCCAGGCGAACCTTCCCGCACTCCCCAAGCAGGATGGACAAGCTATGAATTACTTTTTGACGGGTGGTACCGGCTTCATTGGTCGTTTTCTGGTGGAAAAACTGCTTGCCCGGGGTGGCACGGTGCACGTGCTGGTGCGGGAGCAGTCCCAGGACAAGCTGGAGCGTCTGCGGGAACGTTGGGGTGCCGATTCGGATCGGGTGAAGGCGGTGATTGGCGATCTTTCCCGTCCCGGTCTGGGCATTGCCAGTGCCGAACTGGAAGCGCTGCGGGGCAAGGTGGATCACTTTTTCCATCTGGCGGCAGTCTACGACATGGGCGCCGACGAAGATGCCCAGCGCACGGCCAACATTGAAGGCACCCGTCATGCCCTGGAGGCGGCCGAGCAGATGCAGGCCGGCTGCTTCCACCACGTCTCCTCCATCGCTGCGGCCGGGCTTTTCAAGGGCACCTTCCGCGAAGACATGTTCGAGGAAGCGGAAAAGCTTGACCATCCTTACCTGCTGACCAAGCACGAATCCGAACGGGTGGTGCGGGAAAGCTGCAAGGTGCCGTTCCGGATCTACCGCCCGGGCATGGTGATCGGCCATTCCAGCACCGGTGAAATGGATAAGGTGGACGGCCCCTACTACTTCTTCAAAATGATCCAGAAAATCCGCCATGCCATTCCCCAGTGGGTGCCGACCATTGGCATTGAAGGTGGCCGCCTGAACATTGTGCCGGTGGACTTTGTGGTTGATGCGCTGGATTACATTGCCCATGCCGAAGGTGAAGATGGCCAGTGTTTCCATCTGGTGGACACCGACCCCTACAAGGTTGGGGAGATTCTCAATATCTTCTCCGATGCCGGCCATGCACCGCGGATGGCGATGCGGATCGATTCCCGCATGTTTGGCTTTGTGCCGCCGTTTATCCGCCAGAGCCTGAAAAATCTGCCGCCGGTCAAACGCCTGACGGGCGCGGTGCTGGACGATCTGGGCATTCCGCCTTCGGTGATGTCCTTTATCAACTACCCCACCCGGTTTGACGCCCGGGAAACCGAGCGGGTGCTGAAGGGCTCCGGCATCGAGGTGCCCCGGCTGCCGGATTACGCACCGGCGATCTGGGACTACTGGGAACGTCACCTGGACCCGGACCTGTTCAAGGACCGTACCCTCAAGGGCACGGTAGAAGGGCGGGTGTGTGTGGTGACCGGTGCCACGTCCGGTATTGGTCTGGCCACGGCCCGCAAGCTGGCCGAAGCCGGTGCGGTGCTGGTGATTGGTGCCCGCACCAAGGAAAAGCTGGATGAAGTGGTGGCGGAACTGGAAGAGCTGGGTGGCAACGTCCACGCCTACCAGTGTGATTTCGCTGACATGGATGATTGCGACCGGTTCGTTAAAACCGTGCTCGACAACCACGGCAAGGTGGACGTTCTGGTGAACAACGCCGGCCGTTCCATTCGTCGTTCGCTGGCGCTGTCGTTTGATCGTTTCCACGATTTTGAGCGCACCATGCAGCTCAACTACTTCGGGGCCGTGCGGCTGATCATGGGCTTTGCGCCGTCGATGCTGGAGCACAACCGGGGCCATGTGGTGAACATTTCCTCCATTGGTGTCCTCACCAATGCGCCCCGCTTCTCATCCTACGTCGCCTCCAAGTCGGCGCTGGATGCGTTCAGTCGCTGTGCGGCGGCGGAATGGTCGGATCGCAACGTTACCTTCACCACCATCAACATGCCGCTGGTGAAGACGCCGATGATCGCGCCCACCAAGATCTATGACTCGGTGCCCACCCTGACGCCAGAGGAAGCGGCGCAGATGGTGGCAGACGCCATCGTCTATCGGCCCAAGCGCATCGCTACCCGGCTGGGGATCTTCGCCCAGGTGCTCCACGCCCTGGCGCCGAAGATGGGTGAGATTGTGATGAACACCGGTTACCGGATGTTCCCGGATACCGCCGCGGCGGCTGGCACCAAATCCGGCGAGAAGCCCAAGGTGTCCACCGAGCAGGTGGCGTTTGCGGCCATCATGCGCGGAATCTACTGGTAACGGCGGGCAATTCAACCGGCTGTAAAGAAACCCCGGCGCTGGCGTCGGGGTTTTTTATTGGCTGTTTGCTGCCTGCCAGAACGACCAGAAACCGGGGAGTACGCCGGACGTTCGTGACCATTGCCTGACGTTCATCACGCTGTGACAAAACCCTCGGTATAGTGCGCCGATGACGGGTTGAATTTGCAGTCGTCTGCCGCAATATCCCCGTAGCAACAGATCATTACGCCGGGCTGGACCCGGCAACACCCCAACTCAGATCATATGGAGATCACACCATGGGCGTACTCGTAGGCAAACCGGCTCCCGACTTTACCGTTCCTGCCGTACTGGGCGATGGCAGCATCGTCGATGAATTCAACCTGGCGGATACCATCAAGGGCAAGCCGGCAATCATCTTCTTCTACCCACTGGACTTCACCTTCGTGTGCCCGTCTGAACTGATTGCCCTGGACAAGCGTATGGACGCTCTGAAAGAGCGTGGCGTGGAAGTGATCAGCGTGTCCATCGACTCCCACTTCACCCACAACGCCTGGCGTAACACCCCGGTCAACAATGGCGGCATCGGCCCAGTGAAGTACACCATGGCCGCCGACATGAACCACGACATCAGCAAGGCCTATGACGTGGAATCCGAAGGTGGCATGGCGTTCCGTGGCGCCTTCCTGATCGACAAGAACGGCATCGTACGTTCCCAGATCATCAACGACCTGCCGCTGGGCCGTAACATTGACGAGCTGGTGCGTCTGGTTGATGCCCTGCAGTTCCACGAAGAGCACGGTGAAGTGTGCCCGGCTGGCTGGAACAAGGGCGACAAGGGCATGAACGCGTCTCCCGAAGGCGTGGCCAAGTACCTGAGTGAGGAAGTTGAAGGCCTGTAAGACAGGTTTCGGCTGACTCAGAGAACCCCGCTTCGGCGGGGTTTTTTTATGGCGTCAGAAACAGGGCTGAGCTTTCAGTCACACGGGGATCACCAATCTGGCGACTCAGTCCGCCGCTGCGAAGTGTGCCATCTGGTCGGCGTAGGCTTTCTTGAAGGCCGGCCGCGCCGTGGCCCGGCACACGTAGTCGTGGCAGTGTGGAGCCTCGGCCAGGCCATCGAACCGGTCAACCAGTCGTAACACATCGGCCATCAGGATATCGGCAATCGAGAAGCCACCAGCAAGCCAGTCACGGTTGGCCAGAATGCCTTCCAGATGCTCCAGGCGAGATGCCAGAAATCCCTCCAGGGCGTCGCGTCCGGGGGTGCTTTCCTCGTCACCGGAGAACTTGTAAAGGGACCAGGGCAGGGTGGCCATCTCAACCGAGTTGAGAGCGGCGAATACCCACTGGATCGCATCGCTGCGAGCGGCCGGGTCGGATGGCAGCAGAGTTTCACTGCGTTCACCCAGGTGGAGCAGGATGGCGCCCGTCTCGAAGATCGACTGATTGCCATCGGTCAGCCAGGGAGCCTGACCAAACGGATGGTGGTCGAAATGTGCCTCTCCCCGTTCGCTGAAGGATGTGGATTCCACCCGATAGGGAAGTCCGGCCTCTTCCAGTGCCCAACGCACGCGTAGATCCCGAACATACCCACGGGGAATGTCGGGCACCCAGTCGAAGGTGGTCAGAATCAGTTCGGTCATACAGCGTCTCCTTTCGCTTGAACCGTTTTGTTGACGTTCCGGCAGTATGGTTGGAATTTCGCTGGCGGGCCAGGCGGATTTGGAGTACTTGCCCGATCTGCGGGCATGCTGATAAAGGCTCTTGACCTCAAGTTGGCTTGAGGCCCTAGGCTGTGCCTGACTTGATCTGAGAGGAAGGCGAAATGAACCCGCATGTCATCATTTTTTCCAGCGCGAGACCCGATGGTAATACCCGCCAGGCCGCAGAGATTCTGGCTGGCAAACTGGACGCCAGGGTCATTGTGCTCAACGACTATCGTATCAATCCCTACCGTTACGACCTGCCGGACCAGGCCGATGATTTCAGGCCCCTGGTCACCGAGTTGCTGGCTTTCAAGCACTGGGTGTTTGCCTCCCCGGTTTACTGGTACAACACCACACCGCAGATGAAGGCCTTCTTTGACCGCCTGACCGAGTACATGGATCAGCCCGAGCTGCGGGAGCAACTGAGGCAACTGCGCCGAAAACAGGCGTCTTTGCTGTCAACCAGCTACACCAAGCATGCGCCCCATGCCTTTGTGGACCCGTTCATCCATACCGTAAATTATCTGGGAATGGAGTTCGTACACCACTATCACGCCCGCGACAAAACCCCTGATGAGGTTCGTCGACAACCGGCTCCCGGGCAGGCTTGGTGGCGGAAGCTCCCAGCGCTGGTTGACCGCAGGGCGGCCTGGGTGGAGTAGAGCCAAAGTGGAATGGGGCGCGGCTGTTGCAGGAAGTCCGTGCTCTTAGGCATTACAATGCAGACGTCATCGCCGCCACAGGGTAGGTGCCGGCATTAGATCCGATAAAGCGTTCGATCATCATGCAAGAGAGCAGGGAGGTGGTAGTGATATCCAGAGAACAGGCAGACGACGTTGCCGAAGCGATACTGGAGCCCTACCGTCGTGAGCGGGCGATGAGGCAGAGAAAGAAACGAGCCAGACAACTCCGGCGTCAGTGCTTCCGGTTCGGGTTTGGTGGTTTCTGTTTTGGTGCGGTGCTCGGGGATTATTTTGTTGGCGATGCCTACCCCTGGAGTTTCATCGGGCTGGTAATTGGGTTGCTTCTGGTCGCGTTGTTCAGACGGCTACCTTCGAGTGCCGGAAACTCGGACTGAAGCAGCCGGCCTGCTGCTCGGTATTCACACGCCAGGCTTTGTTTGAACGAGCAGGACGGCTCGCTGCCGTGCCGTCCTGGCATCTTTCCTTTTCTAACCGGCCACGTCGGCTTCAGCCGCCATCAACTGCAGGATCTGTTCTTCCGCCTTCTGCTTGGCGGGGCGTGCCAGCAGGGGTTTGAGATAGGCCTCAAACGCCGGCTTCCTGGGAATCAGATCAAACAGGATGCCGAAGTTGAGCAGTGAGGCCACGTAGACATCGGCGGCGCTGAACTGGTCGCCTGCCACGTAGGTGCGGTCGCTCAGCCAGTCTGCCATGACCTCAAACGTCTGCTCGAAGCTGCCGTAGCCAAAGCGTTTCTGCAGTTCCGGCGTGTTGGCGTCCCAGCCGGTGGCATGGTCACTCATCGCGGGTTCGCCACAGGCAGCGGCAAAAAACAGCCAGCGGTAGTACTCGCCGCGGTTGGCGGGAGCCAGCCCAGCCTCTGGAAAAGCGTCTGCCAGGTAGGCACAGATAGCCGCCGCTTCGGTGACCACCACATCGCCGTGCTGGATGGCGGGGACTTTGCCCATAGGATTAATGGCCAGATACTCCGGTGCTTTCATGGTGTTTTCATAGTGCAGCACATGAGTGGTGTAGGGCTGGCCCAGCTCTTCGAGCATCCAGTGCACGATGTTGCCGCGGGATTGAGGGTTGGTATAGAACTGCAGTTCCTTGGTCATGTCGGTCTCCTTGCGGTGTTTGGGCGTCGGTGACTGACGCCGCTTGTGTGGAGAGACTGTACTCTGGCCTACTGTCAGTTTTTGTCAGTAGGGTGTTTCAGGACGGTTCTGCAGGATGGTTCTGCAGGATTGTGTCCCGCCACTCTTTCTGCAGGTCCCGGCGCCGCCTTGGCATCCTTGCCGGTAACAGGGTGACGTGTTCAATGCGGTCGACCCGGAAGTGGCGGTAGTCACCACGCAGTTCGCACCAGGCGGCCAGGATCTGGGTGGCGTCCATGTAGCCAACGGTGACCGGCCAGACCACGCGCTCGCTCCGGGCGCCGTGCTGGTCAGCGTAGCCCAGCAACAGCTTGCGCTCCTCGCCCAGGGCCTGACGGATCACTGGCAGGTCTTCCCGCTCCGCGGCTTCCCAGCGGGGAATTACCGCCAGGGCGTCATCTTCGAAGCGATGGCGCAGCTCCGGTGGCAGCACCGCCCCGACCTTGGCCATGGCGTTGCGGGCGGCTTCGCCCATGGGGGCATCGGTTCGCTGACTGGCCCATTTCAGACCCAGGGCCAGGGCCTCGATTTCTGTGGGTGACAACATCAGTGGTGGCAACAGAAACCCCGGTTTCAGGACATAGCCCATACCGGGTTCGCCGTCGATCTCCGCGCCCATCGACTGCAGTGTGGCGATGTCGCGGTAGAGTGTGCGCAGGGATACGCCGGTTTCCTGCGCCAATACCTCCCCGCTCACCGGCCTGCGGTGGCGTCTCAGGATCTGCAGGATGTCGAGCAGGCGCTCCGTTCGTGACATGGCAAAGACCTTTACAATCCCAACTGCAGCAGGGCGCTGACACTGTCCCGGTCGGTCATCGGCGTATCGTCGCTGCGGGTGTACTCCACCCCCACCCGGATCGGGGCGATATTGAATGCCACCAGTTCCAGCGTCAGGCCCACCCCAAACTGGTTGAAGCTGACGTCTCCGCCCCGGGTGGCGTCGCGGGTATCAACATGGCGGTAACGCAGCGACAGGGCCTCCCGCCGCAGGCTCAGGGGAAAATGGAAGGAATAGGCGTCCAGATTGAGGACCTTGGCGAAGTGAGCCTCACCATAGTTGGCCTCCCGGGCATAGGTGGCGCCCACCAGGCCGGGGATAACCAGCAGGCTGGGGTCGTCACTGAGGGTATCGGGGGCGTTGTCGAGAAAGACCCCGCGGCGCTGGCCATGGTCCACGCTGGCGTCGCTGCGGGCGTACTTGCCGCTGACACCGGCATAGAATTGTGCGGGGAAATCGGTGGCCAGAGCCAAGGCACCGCCGCTCACGCTGTCTCCGCGGTCGTTCACCGCGAAGCCCTGAATAAAGCTGCGGCTGTTGGGGTAGAAGCTGTGACCGAACTGTTCGGTGCGGCTGACCTGAAGCTGTCCGCCGGTTGGCTCCCGTTCCCGCTTGCGGTAGTCCAGATAATGGAAGCCGCTGGCTTCGCCGTACCAGTAGCCGTTTCGCAGGAACGGCCAGCGCAGTTCCGCCCGTACCCCAAAGCCGCGGGAATCGTCGGGCACGTCCAGGTCTTCCAGTTGTTCGTCCAGCACGCCGTAGCCGCGCACGCCCGCCAGCACCGGATACTGGCTGTTGGTGTAACTCACGCCGGCCAGGTGAGACAGGTCACCGTCCCGCAATGCGAACACGCCAAGGCGATTCTGGGTCAGTGGGTCGGCAAACTGGGCGTTCAGGGTGTAGAGCCAGTGGTCGTCGTCCTCGCCATCCCGATGGCGGGTGGAGACCGTGGAGAGATAGATTTCGGTGCCCTGGTAGTGCAGGTTGCCGAGGGGATGGTAGCGATGCTCAACCCCCGGATTACTGCCATTGGTGACGGATGTCGCGGCCACGTTGTCAGTTTCTGGCACTGGCTGGCGGTCCCAAAACAGCTTTGGTGTATGTGGCTGTCCTGCCACGGGGCGCAGTGGCTGGCGGGTGTACTCGTAACCGTCCAGGGCCACGGCCATGACCACCGCATTGTGGTCGTCCAGCAGCCGGGCGTCGGCCACGTTGTCGCCGGCCAGGACCTGTTCAATTTGGCGGCCGTCGGTGCGGAACAGCCCGGAACCGTGCCTGGTGTTGGTGATGAAGTAGATCCGCCCGCGACTGTCGATGTCTGCCAGGCGGCCGTAGTAACTGTCCAGGCTGAGTAGTGGCTCGTGATTACGGTAAAGCGTTCGCTCACGGCCATCCTGCACAAAGTAGTAGAGCGCGTCATCGGTTCCGATCAGTACCGAGGAATTCACTTCGCGGTAGAAACGGTCACCAACGTAAAGCTGGGGCTTACTGAAAGAGCTGGGAACATCAAAGTACACCGCCCGGCCATCGGATAGATAGCCCTGAACGATACGGCCCTCGGTGCCAGCAAGGAGCTGCGCACTGGCATCAAACAGTCCCTGGTGAATGCGGTTGGGCGAGGTGTGGCGACTGCCCTGGACATAGCGCTCACCCTGATGCTCGATCAGTTTGCCGAGGGCATAGGACTGACGCTGCTTGCGAACCGCGCCGCTGTTGCGGTTGATGGTCACCAGCTCCGGTGCCCTGACACCGTCGGGTTGAGCGAGAAAGAACACCTCATTGTCGTTGCGGTTGAGGTAGCCGGCACTTTGCGAGTGGGCCAGGGGAGGACCAGACACCAGGTTCATGGTGGCGGCCTCGTTGGCCAGGGTTCGGCTCCAGTCATTGATCAGGGTGTTGAAACTGTGGCCAAAGGTGTCCCGGGTGGGCGCATTGACCAGCAGCGGCCAGTGCCAGTACTCGGAGCGGTTTAGAAAGTAGCGGTTGGTACGGTCGAGCCCGAATCGCTCGGCGAGATAGTACTGGTAATAACCACCAAAGACGTAGTGGGCCTCGCGATAGGGGAACGCCAGCGGTTCGTTGTACAGCCGCTCTGGGGTGAGTTGACCGGCCCTGGCCTGCAGCAGGGTCATTGCCTTCATTCGGCCGTTGTAGAGTCGGCCACCATTGCCGTGCCAGGATTCGTTCAGCACCGCGTTGCCTTCCAGGATGAACGAGGACTCGAACAGGTTGGGGGTGATTGCCGGCACCACTGGCGTGTAGAGGGCTCCGACGCCCAGTAATTCGTAGAGCCCCTGGGATACCGGGTTATTACGGGCATTGGTCTGGTAGTTGTGGGCGGTCTCGTGGTGGATCAGGGTATCGAGCCAGGAGGTGGTGGCGAACCGGTCGACGCTGAGCGCACCACCGCCGTAATTGACCTGGCGGTTGACCGGAAACTGGGTCGAAAAACCGTTGGCAACCTGGTTGTAATCCGACGCCAGAGCGACGTAGAGCCGCTCCCCCAGGGAGAAACCGAAGCTGGCTTCATATCGCGGTTGCAGCGTGGCTTGCAGTTCCGCCACCCGGGCCGCGAAGGCCTGGTTCTGTTCGGTGTAGATCAGCCGGGTGTTGCGCACGTCGAGGGTGTAATAGGGCTGATCGCCGGCCACCACGGTAGGATTTGGCGTGACCAGTGGGGCGGCATGGCTGGTGGCGATGGACAGGCTGGCCAACAAGGCGACAAACGGTGAATACCGGCGTGCCGGGAACTGCACCCCCATGGAACTCCCTCCCTGGCTGAAAAGGCCTGTTATAGCACACAAGCAGCAGCGCGTGGCATTGACCGGGAAGGATGACCGCAACGCCCCGTCGGATGGGACGCCGCGGTGTTCAGTTTAGACGTCGGTCGGATCCAGGGTGGGCGGTGGGAAACCGCCGAGGTCACGCCAGCGGTTGACGATACCGCAGAACAGATCGGCCGTTTTCTCGGCGTCGTAAGCCGCTGCGTGGGCTTCCTTGTTGCTGAACGCAATGCCGGCAAGCTTGCAGGCCTGGGCCAGTACCGTGTGGCCGTAGGCAAGGCCGGCCAGGGTAGCAGTGTCAAAGGTGGAAAACGGATGGAACGGATTGCGCTTGATGTCGGCACGGGCGGCGGCGGCAAACAGGAAGTTGTGATCAAAGGTGGCGTTGTGACCAACCAGGATCGCACGTTTGCAGTCGTGCAGTTTCACCGCCTTGCGGATCGGGCTGAAGATCTCGCTCAGACCTTCCCGCTCCGGCACGGCTTCCCGGTTGGGATCCCAGGGATCAATGCCGGTAAAGTCCAGCGCCGACTGCTCCAGATTGGCGCCCTCGAAGGGGTCGAGGTGCTGGACGTGGGTTTCGCCCCGTCGCAGGGTGCCGTCATCATCCATGGTCAGCAGAACCGCAGCCACTTCCAGCAGGGCATCGGTGCGGGCGTTGAAGCCAGCGGTTTCCACATCCACCACCACGGGCAGGAATCCGCGAAATCGGGCGGACAGGGGGTGGGGGGCGTTGTTGTCGTCAGTCACTGGGACTCCTAGGTTTCAAATGTCGTTGACGAATATGGGGCGTCCTTCTCGCCCCGTCTTCAGGCCTCGGCCAGGCGCCAGTTCAGGGTCTCACCGGCTTTCAGTGGCACGATCTCACCTCCGGCCAGAGGCAGACGTTCCGGCATGTTCCAGGGTTCCCGCACCAGGGTGATGGTATCGGTGTTGCGGGGCAGGCCGTAGAAGTCAGCGCCGTTAAAGCTGGCAAAGGCTTCCAGCTGGTTGAGGATGCCCAACTCCTCGAACACATCGGCGTACAGCTCGATTGCGCCGTAGGCGGAGTAGCAACCGGCGCAGCCGCAGCTTGCTTCTTTGCGGTCACGGGCGTGGGGGGCGGAGTCCGTGCCCAGGAAGAAGCGCGGGCTGCCACTGACCACCGCGTCCCGCAGTGCCTGCTGATGGCGATTGCGCTTAAGGATTGGCAGGCAGTACAGGTGCGGGCGAATGCCTCCCACCAGCATGTGGTTGCGGTTGTACATCAGGTGCTGGGGGGTCAGCGTGGCGGCCAGGTTGTCGCCGCTGTGCTGCTGTACGAACTCGGCGGAATCGGCGGTGGTGATGTGTTCCAGCACCACCTTCAGGTTCGGGAACCGCTCCAGGGTGGGGGCCAGTACCCGGTCGAGGAATACCTTCTCGCGATCGAATATATCAATCTCGGCGTCGGTCACTTCACCGTGCACCAGCAGCAGCATGCCACAGTCCGCCATCGCGGCGAGCACCGGGTCGATGTTGCGGATGTCGGTGACCCCGGAGGCGGAATTGGTGGTGGCGCCGGCCGGGTAGAGCTTGGCGGCCACAATGCCGGCGGCCCGGGCGGCATGAATGTCCTCGGCGCTGGTGGTCTCGGTCAGGTACAGGGTCACCAGAGGATCGAAACCACTGTCACCCGGGCTGGCGGCAAGGATACGATCCCGGTAGGCCATCGCCTGTTCGACATTGACCACCGGCGGTACCAGATTGGGCATGATGATGGCTCGACCAAAACAGCGCGCCGTTGCCGGTACCACGTCGTTCAGGATGTCGCCATCGCGTACGTGCAGGTGCCAGTCGTCGGGACGGGTCAGGGTGAGGGTGTTGGTCATGTCCGGTGTCCTGGTCGCAGGGCGCCTTTCCGCCAGGCCTGGCGGATGGAGCCGTGGGTATCGATGCCCATGTGTGTTGATTACTTCGTGGGCGGGAGTATACCAGAACAGACCGGAGGCGCCTTGCTCAACCTGGGATTCCACTGCCACGTACTCCTTGAGACATTATTCAAAATCCTGGTGATGGATGGCTAAAGAACGCGGGTCAGCAGCCGATACGAGTACAAGGACAACGGACAGGCATCCAGCGGATACGACCATGCTCAGGATTTCCACCATCACAGCAGCCATTGCCCTGACCGCCCTTGGGGTGTCGGGAAATGTATCGGCGGGCAGCTTTGGCGCCGGCATCGAGAACAGCCAATGGTATCTGTCGGAGTCGGTCTTTGACTGCACCCTGAGCCACGATGTGCCGGGCTATGGCAAGGCCATCTTCCAGCATCGTGCCGGCGAATCCCTGCGTTTCTACCTGGAACCGCAGCTGCCGATGATGAAGCCGGGACTGGCCTCGGTGTCGGTGGAAGCGCCGTCCTGGCGACCGGGCGCGCGGCCAATGCCAGTCGCCCGGGTGAAGGTGGAGGAGAGTGAGCGGCCGCTGTCGCTGGGGCCTCGCCACACCATGCAGCTGGTTCAGGGACTGTTGCGGGGTATGGCACCCACGGTCACCCGTGAGGCTTGGTATGGTCCGGACCCGGTTCGGGTACGGGTGTCCAACATCAATTTTGCCAACCAGTACGATGGCTATCGCCGCTGTGCGGGCGGGCTGCTGCCGGTCAACTATGACCAGATCAAGCGCTCGCGAATTCCGTTTGCGGTGGACAGTGCCCGACTGTCCCAGGCTGATCGCACCCTGCTTGATAACATTGCCATCTATATCCAGGCCGATCCCACGGTCGAGCGGATTTTTGTAGATGGTCACACCGACCACACCGGTCGTCGTATCCACAACCGGGCGTTGTCGGAAGAACGCGCCGAGGTGGTGGTGGAATACCTCAAGGCCCGCGGTGTGCCCGAGGACATGATTACCTCCCGTGCCCACGGCGACCGCTTCCCGGCGGGGTCACGACTGTCTGAAAACCGCCGCACCACCATCCGCTTGCAGCGTCAGGGCGACCGGCCTGAGTTGCAGCAGGCCAACGGTTACGGCGGTAGCCCCAGCAACGGCTGATCGCCGGTCCTCGAATTGATGTCGGTGTACTGGAAGGGCTGCGGCGCTAGCGAATGCTGGCCAGACCTTCCAGGTGGGCGGCTACGCTTTCAGCCAGACCTTTGAGGTGGTAGCCACCTTCCAGCGTCGACACCAGGCGATCATTGGCGTGATCCGCTGCGACGCTGGTGAGCAGGTCGGTGAGCCAGCGGTAGTCTTCCGCTTCCAGGTTCAGTTCGGCCATCGGGTCCAGCCGGTGGCCATCAAACCCCGCCGATACCAGCACCAGTTGGGGGCGAAAGTCCTGCAACCGATGCAGCCAGTCGGCTTCCACCCGCTTACGGTACTCCACCGCTGAAGTGTTCGCCTCAATCGGGGTGTTGATGATGTTGTCGGCCTGCCGGTAAACGTGGGAGTGAGGGTAGAAGGGGTGCTGGAAACTGGAGCACATCAGGATGCGCTCATCGCCCTGGACAATGTCGACCGTGCCATTGCCCTGATGGACATCAAAGTCGACGATGGCAACCCGTTCCAGGCCATGGAAGTTGAGAGCCCGCATCGCCGCCAGGGCGATGTTGTTGTAGAAACAGAACCCCATCGACTTGGAGCGTTCCGCGTGATGACCGGGGGGCCGGGCGCAGACAAAGGCGTTGGTGACCTGTCCGCTCATCACCATGTCCACCGCCTGCACATTGGCGCCGGCGGCCAGCCGGGCAGCGCGCAGGGTATCGGGCATCATCGCGGTGTCCGGATCGGTGAAGATGCGGCCGTGTGTCGGTTGCATCATGTCGAGCTGTTGGACGTAGCGATCAGGATGCACGGACAGCAACTGGTCGCGGGTGATTTCTTCGGGTTTGATCCAATCCAGGGTACCCATCAGCTCGGTGTCACCGAGATAACTGATGATCGCCGAAAGCCGCTCAGGACACTCTGGGTGCTCCGCTCCCATGTTGTGTTTGGCGCAATCGTCGTGTGAGAAGAAGGCTGTGGTCATGTTTGTCCCGGCTTGCCGGCGGTTTTGTTTATCTCATGTTATCAAGGATATCGATAGCCTGCTCTGTTTCTTTGGTCGTAATCGGTCGTCGCATTGTCATGACCTGGCCAGCGCAATCGGACCGTTCTGGCATCGCCTGTCGGCGGCTTTTCCGCCATTCATCTGCAATCACGCATAAATCCGTTTTACATCAAATCCCGAGCGCCTAAGATAGTGTAAAACAACGCCTTGAAGTCATCGCCGCAAGGAGTCCCGAGCTTGGGTACCCGTTATCTGGAAAACCTGTTCAATCCGTCATCCATCGCTGTTGTCGGGGCCTCAGAGCGGGCCGACAGCCTGGGCGGTATGGTCTTGCGTAACCT
Organism: Marinobacter sp. CA1; assembly: GCF_020546665.1. Lineage (NCBI taxonomy): Bacteria > Pseudomonadati > Pseudomonadota > Gammaproteobacteria > Pseudomonadales > Marinobacteraceae > Marinobacter > Marinobacter sp. CA1. The sequence goes on along the minus strand of NZ_CP071785.1, from coordinate 2,956,374 downwards.
GATGGGGGGCGGGTATCCCGGCCGCCTGCTGGTGATCAACCAGAGCGATTACGACGATGTTCACGGTGTGCCCTGCGTCAAGAAAGTATCACGCATGGGCTTCACGCCGGATCTGGCCATCGTCTGTACGCCGCCGGACACGGTACCGAAGATGATCCGCCGGTTGGGGGAGGAGGGCGTGCGCACCGCCATCGTGATGACCGGGGGGATGTCCCGGGCCCACAGCAAGACCGGTCAGCCGCTGATGTACTCGGTGCGCGATGCTGCCCGGGATACCGGTATCCGGGTGCTTGGCCCCAACACCATCGGGCTGATGGTGCCGGCCAGGAGCCTTAACGCCACCTACGCGCACATGGGCGCGATTCCCGGCAAGGTCGCGTTCGTGGGGCAGTCAGGTACCATCGCCAGTTCGGTGATCGACTGGGCGTTTGCCCGCGGTGTCGGCTTCTCCTACTTCCTGACCCTGGGTGATGGTATGGACATCGATCACGATGACCTGATCGATTACCTGGCCCAGGACAGCAAGACCCGGGCGATCCTTCTGCATATCGAGAACATCCCCAATGCCCGCCGTTTCATGTCGGCGGTTCGGGTGGCATCACGTACCAAACCGGTGATCGCGGTCAAGAGTGGGCGGGTGCCGGAATCAGAGTGGTTCCCCTATGACCTGCCGGTGGGGCTGACCCGTACTGACCCGATCTTTGACGCGGTGCTGCAGCGGGCCGGTGTGTTGCGGGTGGATGGCCTGGGCCAGATGTTCGACGCGCTGGAAACCCTGACCCGGATGCGGCCGCTGCGCCAGGAGTCCCTGGCGATCATGTCCAACGGCGTTGGCCCTGGCGTACTGGCGGTGGACCGGCTGGCCCGTTCCGGCGGCCAGCTGGCCAAGCTGTCGGATCGCACCATTGATGAACTGGCCGACCTGCTGCCCCAGTACTGGACCCGCCGCAACCCCATCGATCTCAACTACGATGCATCGCCGGAACTCTACGCCAAGGCCGTCAAGATTCTGGCCCGGGACCCGGAAGTGGCCAATGTACTGGTGATGTATTCCCCCAGCCTGACCGAAGACAACCTGCAGATTGCCGATGCGGTGGTGCAGGCGGTGAAGGGCACCCGGCTCAATGTGTTCACCTGTTGGCTGGGGCAGAGCACGGTGATGGAAGCCCGGGATGAGTTCTATCGCGCTGGCATCCCATCGTTCTTTTCTCCGGAGAAGGCCGTCAAGGCCTTCATGCAGCACGTCAATCACCAGCGGGTACAACGATTGTTGTCGGAGACTCCGGAGTCGTTTACCGATCACTTCGCTGATCACAGCCACACCCGCAAGCTGGTATTGCGCACGCTGCGATCAAAACGTCGCCACCTGTCCAACCGGGAGGCGCGGGAGGTGATCCGTGACTATGGTCTTAACACCATCGAGACCTACTACTGCGATGACGTTGAGGAGGTGCTGGAAGCCTTTGCTGTCGAGCGGCGTCCAGTGGATGTCACCCTGATTCACGAGTTGTCCTGTCACCCTTTCATGGAGCAGCGCACCGGCCGTGGGCGCTATAAATCCACCATCCAGGGCCTGAACAGTGAGGGAGCGATTCTGGATTCCTGCAAGATCCTGATGGAGGAGTACCGGCGTTTCTACGCTGACAGCGGCTTCCTCGGGTTTGCGGTCCAGCACTCCTACCAGCATGTGGGGGGCATTGAGTTCAGCGTCGGCATCACCCGGGACGCCAATTTTGGCCCGTTGGTGGTGTGTGGTGCCGCCGGTGCCCAGATCAACGTGATGACCGACCGGCAGATTGCGTTGCCGCCACTGAACATGGTGCTGGCGCGGCAGTTGTTGCAGCGCACCTATATGTACAAGTTGCTGCAGGAGTACAGCCTGCGACCGGAAGAGGACATCCGGGCGGTGGCGGAAACCCTGGTGACGCTGTCCCAGATCGTCATCGACAACCCGGAAATCAAGGGACTGGAGATTTCACCACTGCTGTTCAACGAGCAGGGCACGGTCGCGGTGGATGTGGCCATCGATGTCTCCGATACCCCGGGACGCCCGATCATTCAGCCCTATCCCCGTGAGCTTGAGGAGTGGATTGTTCTGCCCAAGTCTGGTCGCCGGGTGATTATCCGACCGGTACTGGCGGAAGATGAACCGGCCCACCGGGCCTTCCACGAGATCCAGTCACCGGAGTCGATCCGCTATCGTTTCTTCCAGTTCCGCAAGCACTTCTCCCGCGAGGATGTGGCGCAGATGGTACAGATCGACTACGACCGGGAGATGGTGTTCATCGCCAACGCGCCGAAAGAGGACGGCGAGGGCGAGGAAACTCTCGGTACTGTTCGGGTCTGGACTGATGCCGACAACCTGCGCTGCGAGTTCGCGGTGATGGTGCACGACAAGATGAAAGGCGAGGGCCTGGGAGTGGCGTTGATGCAGAAGATGATCGACTACTGCCGTTCCCGGGGCACCATGGAAATGGTGGGCAACGTGTTGCCGGACAACCGGCCAATGCTGGCGCTGGCGGAACATCTGGGCTTTGAGGTGAGCTACAACCGGGAGGAGGAAGTGATGGACCTGCGGCTGGTGCTCAACGAGCCGGAGAAAGACTGGCAGCGGGAGCGCCTGAGCAGCGACTCCCACTGACATCGGACCGTTTACTCCGATTCGATGATCGCGGAGCGGTCCTCGCCACCAAGGGCCTCGAGAAGGCCCGGCACCAGCCGTGAAACCTCCAGGGTCATCAGCGAGAAGGCGGCGTCAAAGCGGGCCACGGCGTCGTCGGCTTCCACGTCGTCGAGCTTTTCCTGCAGGGTATCGCCAAACTTGAGCCGGCGGATGCCCAGTTCTTCGTCGAGGATAAAGGACAGGCTGTCCTCCCAGGTCAGGGCCAGTTTGGTGACCTGCATACCGGCGTCGAGATGGCTGCGAATCTCATCCCCCTGCAGGTCCAGGCCCTTGCAGCGCACCACGCCACCGTCTTCGGACGGGTCCTTGAGTTCGCATTCGTCGCCCAGTGTCAGGGTGGCAGGCAGATCGATACTTTCAGTGAGCCAGCCGGTGAGGGTAAAGGCCGGTGCCTGTTCTACCGCCGGCGGCCGCACCGGCAGTGAGCCCAGGCTCTTGCGCAGGAACGAGGCCAGATCCTCCGCCTGTTTGGCGGAACTGGCATCCACCACCAGCAGACCGTCCTGGGGCGCCAGGTAGGCGTAGCAACGACGGTTCTTGGAGAATGCCCGGGGCAGCATTTCCAGGGTGACCTGTTCCTTGATTTCGTCTTTTTCCTTGCGGCGGACCTTGCGGTGCTGTTCCGCTTCGATCACCTCCACCCGCTCTTCCACCAGCTCCTTGATCACCGGCCCTGGCAGCAGCTTCTCTTCTTTGCGCAGGGTAATCAGGTGATAGCCGCCGGCGCTGTGGACCAGCTGATCGCCGTGCTTGCCCAGGGGCGCAACCCAGCCCTGGCGGGAAATCTCCTGGGGGCCGCAGGGTTGAAAGGCGTCGGCCTGCAACTGCTCTTCCAGCGACTCGGCGCTGATCTCAAAAGGTTTGCTGAAACGGTATACACGGGCGTTACGAAACCACATGGTATCGGGTCCTCATCGGTCTGGCGGCCGAGCCGCAACCGGGGTTGGCCGGTAGCTGGGTTGGCAAATTTACTGGGGGGAGGATGATACGGCCACCACCGGTGACCGTAAAGGGAAAGGAAAAAGCTAACTATAGATTCATGACTTCGACCAGCACGGTCTTGATCAGAAAGCCCATGACGCCGGTGCCGAGCACAATGAACAGGGCGATGGTGCCGAAACGGCCGGCCTGGGATTTCTTGGCCAGATCCCAGACGATGAAGCCCATCCAGCCGATCAGGCCGGTCAGCATCACCACCATGGCGATCTGGGAGAATACTGCTTCACTCATGTAGTCACCTTTTGCACGCTAAGCTCTGAAACATCAAAGGGTCAGTCTTCCTTGCGCAGGAATACCCAGTTGTTCTGATCCGACTGTTCCTCACTGAAACGGTAACCCTCGAGGTCGAAGCCTTTGAGGTCCTCCGCCTGGCGGATGCGGTTCTGGATGGCGTAGCGGCACATCAGACCGCGGGCCTTCTTGGCGTAGAAACTGATCATCTTGTACTGGCCGTTCTTCCAGTCCTTGAACTGGGGCGTGACCAGGCGGCCGTCGAGGGCTTTCTTGCGAATGCTCTTGAAGTACTCGTTGGAGGCCAGGTTGACCAGTACGCCGTCATCGGCTGCCAGCAGGCGGTTCACTTCCTCGGTCAGTTGGTCTCCCCAGAAGGCATAGAGATCCTTGCCGCGCCGGTTCTCGAACCGGGTGCCCATTTCCAGGCGATAGGGCTGCATCAGGTCCAGCGGTCGCAGCAGGCCGTAGAGGCCGGACAGCATTCGCAGGTGATCCTGGGCAAAGTCGAAATCGTCGTCGCTGAACGTTTCCGCCTGCAGCCCGGTGTAAACGTCGCCCTTGAAGGCGAGGACCGCCTGGCGGGCGTTATCGGGAGTGAATGGCAGTTGCCAGTTGCGGAAACGCTCGGCATTGAGCTGGCCGAGTTTGTCGCTGATGTGCATCAGGTTACTGACCTGATGGGGCTCCAGTTCCTTGAGCTGATCGATCAGTTCGCAGGCGTCGTCGAGAAAGTCCGGCTGGGTATGGCGATCGGTGGCCAGTGGGCTGTCGTAGTCCAGGGTCTTGGCCGGGGAAATAACCATCAACATGGGAAACAGAGTCCTCAATCGTTCGGTAGCGTGGGCGTCAGGATTGCAGGAAGGTGATCAACTGGGCCTGGTTGAAGGGCCAGCCCAGCTCGGCGCCGGTGTCACTGCGCTGGAGCACCGGAATGCGGGTGCCATAGCGCGTCACCAGCTCGGCGGATTCGGCGATGTCCACCACCTCCACCGGGATCGGACCCGGCAGCGGGGTGGCCACCAGCAGCGCTTCGGCCTGCTCGCACAGGTGGCACTGGGCAGTTGTGTAGAACGTGATTTCCATGGGCGATCTGGTGTTACGGCTTGGGCTGGGCGTCCAGCTGCTGGCCGTTGACGCCCTTGCTGTCCGCACCCATCAGGTAAAGATAGATCGGCATCAGCTCTTCCGGTGCCGGGTTCTTTTGGGGGCTTTCCGCCGGGTAGGCGTGGGCTCGCATGTTGGTGCGGGTGGCGCCGGGGTTCAGGCTGTTGACGCGGACGTTGTGGCGTTCATCGTCAAGCTCATCGGACAGCAGCTGGCTGAGCCCTTCCAGTGCAAACTTGGACACTGCGTAGGCCCCCCAGTAGGCCTTGGCCTGACGACCCACACCGGAGGAGGTGAAAATCACCGAGGCGCCGTCGGACTGGCGCAGCAGTGGAATCAATGCCCGGGTCAGCAGGAAGGGGGCGGTGGCGTTCACCTGCATTACCCGGTTCCAGGTTTCCGGATCGTACAGTTCCACCGGGCTGCGGGTGCCGAGGATGGCGGCGTTGTGGAGGATGCCGTCAAGGCGCCCGAAGGTTTCCTCGATGGTCATCGCCATCTCTTCGTATTCCTTGACCGCCGCGCCCTCCAGATTCATCGGAACGATGGCGGGTTGCGGGTAACCGGCAGCCTCGATCTCGTCGTAGAGCTCCTCAAGTTTCGAGGTAGTGCGGCCCAGCAGGATGACGGTGGCGCCGTGGGCGGCGTAGGCCAGGGCGGCGGCCCGGCCAATGCCACTGCCGGCGCCGGTTACCAGGATGACTCGATCCTTCAGCAGGTCAGCCGGCGCTTGGTAGTCGTGCATAGAGGGTCTCCGTGGTCGGAATTCGGTGAAGCGGGCCGTCCGGTCAACGTCCCACCGTCAATCAGCGGTATTGTATCAGCTTTGCAAGCTCGTCGACCGTGGCGGCCACCTCGTCGGCTTGCCAGAGATCAACCTCCTCAGGCTGCTCGATATAGCCATAACGCACGGCAATGGTGGTCATACCGGCGTTGCGGCCCGCCTCGATGTCGCGACGGTGGTCGCCTACGTAAATGCCGTGATCCGGCACCACGTTCAGTTGGCGACAGGCCAACAGTATCGACTCCGGATGGGGCTTGCGCTGGCTGACGTGGTCGGGGCAGACCACCGCGGCGCAGCGGTCATCCAGCGCCAGGGCTGCTAGCAGGGGGGTGGTGAAGCGGGCGGGCTTGTTGGTGACGATGCCCCAGGGGATGCCTTCCCCCTCCAGCCAGACCAGCAGTTCCTCCATGCCGGGGAACAGGGTCGTTTCCTCGGCGACACCGTCCTCGTAGAGGTCCAGGAACGCGCTGTGGTGTTCCAGATAGTCTTGATCATCGGGGCCAAGCCCAAAGCCCACGTCGATCATTGCCCGAGCACCGTTGGAGACCGAGCGGCGGATCTGCTCCGCCGGCAGCGCGGGGAGCCCCCGCTGCTGACGCAGCAGATTGAGGCAGCGGATAAAATCCGGCGCGGTGTCGATCAGGGTGCCGTCCAGGTCGAACAGCACCGTGGACGGCCGGCGGCTCACGCCGAGGCCTCCGGGTTGTTGCTGTCGGCAGCGGGATCGCGCGGGTCGACGGCGTGCATCAGATAGTTGACGTCGACATCCCGTCCCAGGCGGTAGCTTTTGGTGATCGGGTTGTAGGTCATGCCGGTGAGATCACGGATCTCCAGACCAGCGTGGCGGAGGTGGTCGGACATCTCGGATGGCCGGATGAACTTACGCCATTCGTGGGTGCCCTTGGGCAGCATGTTGAGGACGTACTCGGCGCCCACAATCGCAAACAGGAACGACTTCGGGTTGCGATTGATGGTGGAGACGAACAGGTGGCCGCGGGGCTTGAGCATGGCGGCGCAGGCCCGAATCACCGAGTCCGGCTGGGGCACGTGCTCCAGCATTTCCAGACAGGTGACCACATCGTACTGGCCGGCATGGGCAGGATCGGCGGCCAGTTCCTCCACCGTGATGCGCTGGTAGTCAACCTTGACGCCGCTCTCCAGGCCATGGAGTTTGGCCACCGACAGGGGCGCCTCGCCCATGTCGATGCCGGTCACGTGGGCGCCGTGCCGAGCCATGCCTTCGGAAAGCAGGCCACCACCACAACCAACATCCAACACTTTCTTGCCGGCCAGTTGCGCTTTCTGGTCAATGTAATTGAGGCGCAGCGGGTTGATGTCGTGCAACGGCTTGAACTCGCTGCCGGGGTCCCACCAGCGGCTGGCCAGGGCTTCAAACTTGGCGACTTCGTTGCGGTCTACGTTCTGATTGGTCATGGTCGATTCCAGTCGGGCGATCGGGCCGGGGCCGCGATTCGGATAGCGGTGTCAGCCGGTCTGGCCGGAGCGTATGGTGTCAGCCCAGGCCTGGACCTTGAACATCAGGTCCGGGACATCGATCCGGGTTAACCGGCCATCCTGAACCTGAGGTACGCCATTGATCCAGCTATGGCTCACCTGGCGGCTGTGGTTACTGTATACGAGATGTGAAGCCGGGTCATACACTGGCTGCAGGAACGGATCGCCCAGGTCGACGGCGATCAGATCCGCACGTTTGCCGGCAACCAGTGAGCCCAGTTCGTGGTCCCGCCCCAGCGCCTTGGCGCCATTCAGGGTGGCCATGGCCAGGGCCTGGTGGGCGGACAGTGCGGCGGCGTCATCCGCCACCACCTTGGCGAGCATGGCGGCGGTGCGGATTTCGCCGAACAGATCCAGATCGTTATTGCTGGCGGCACCGTCGGTACCGATGGTGACGTTGACACCAGCCTGACGCAGGCGTTCGGTCGGGCAAAGCCCGCTGGCCAGTTTGAGGTTGGATTCCGGGCAATGAACCACGTGGGCGCCAGACTCCCGGAGCAGGCGAACGTCCGTATCGTCGATCTGGGTCATGTGTACGCACTGGAGCCCCGGGCCCAGCAGCCCCAGTTCCGCCAAGCGCTCGGTCGGTCGTCGACCGGTCTTGGCCAGTGCGTCGGAAACCTCAAAGGCGGTTTCGTGAAGATGGATCTGAATGGCCACCTGTTTGTCCTGAGCCAGCGCCAGGCACTGTCTCAGGGGCTCATCCGAAACGGTGTAAGGGGCGTGGGGACCGATGGCCGGGGCGACGTAGTCGTCGCCCTGCCAGCGCTCAATCAGTGCGGTGCCTTTCGCCAGGTAGTCGTCAGGACCGCTGCCCCACATGGTGGGAAAATCCAGCAGCGGGAAGCATACCTGGGCGCGGATGCCGGTATCGTGGGCGAGTTCCGCCACCACCTCGGGAAAGAAGTACATGTCTGAGAAGGTGGTGGTGCCGGTACGCAGCATTTCGGCGATAGCCAGCCGGGTGCCGTCGAAGATAAAGGACTCGTCCACATAGCGGCCCTCGGCGGGCCAGATGTGGTCGTTGAGCCAGGTCATCAGCGGCAGGTCATCCGCCAGCCCCCGAAACAGCGACATGGCGGCGTGGCCGTGAAGGTTGATCAGCCCCGGCATCACCACGTGGCTGTCCAGGCGGATGGTTTCCTTGGCGCGGTACCCGGTGTCGGCGTCCTGCTGGGGAATCACCGCGGCAATGCGATCACCCTGAATCAGCACGGCGTGATGTTCCAGCACCACACCGGCCGGCTCGATGGGGATTACCCAGCGGGCGTCGATGCGCAGATCGGCGGCATGGATGGTTTTGGGGGAGACTCCGGAGTCTGACGTCATTGCATACCCTTTTGTTGTCGCGTGCCGGCCGAGTTCACCGTGGCCTGTCCGTCATCAGGCTGGAAAGTATAACGGTCGCGGGGAATGGCCTCCAGCCTGGTGTCCCGTCTGGTTGATTCGTTGACTTACTGCTTGTCTCTGAGGGTTCTGACCAAGGCGCCGCTGTGCCGATGTGGTGGTTCCACATCAAACAGTGGCAACATAGGCTCAGAGCCCTCAGAGACAAGCCCTTAGGGAACCACTGACAACCCGAATAGCGTCGTTGTACTGTCTCGATTTGGAACCACCAAACCTTCACCAGTACGCCTAGCTCTTCGGGTTGTCAGTGGCTCAGTAAGTCAACGAATCAACCAGACGGGACACTAGCGTATACTGACGGCTTTCCCCCAGAGCTGGAGTTTGCCCATGTCCGAATTCAATCCCGCCTTGGCCCTCGCTTCCCAGGGCGGTGCGCAGAGCGATGCCCAGAACCGTACTCTGGGTACCGTGGCCATCCGCTGGTTTGGTGATCGCCTGGAACTGCTGGATCAGCGTCTGTTGCCGGGACAGGAGCAGTGGCTGAGCCTGGCTTCCGCCGTCGAGGTGGCCAGCTGTATCCGTGACATGGTGGTGCGTGGTGCACCGGCCATCGGCATCAGCGCGGCCTATGGCATGGCGTTGGCCGCGCAACAGGCGCGGGCGGACCAGTGGCGCCACGACCTGGCCGAGGCATCGCGGGTACTGGCGGCGTCACGCCCGACCGCCGTTAATCTGTTCTGGGCCTTGAAGCGGATTGCCACCGTACTGGATGACTGTGAGGATCTGGCCGCCGCCCGGGCACGGTTGACCGAGACCGCCGAGGCCATCCATCGGGAAGATCTGGCCGCGAACCTGGCGATGGCGGATCACGCCCTTTCGGTGATGGCGGAGGAGGCTCCGTTCTCAGTACTCACACACTGCAACACCGGTGCCCTGGCGACCGGAGGCTACGGTACCGCGCTGGGGGTGATTCGTCGCCTTCATGAGTGTGGCCGGCTGCAACGGGTGTACGCCGATGAAACCCGTCCCTGGCTTCAGGGCAGTCGGCTGACCGCCTGGGAGCTGACCCGCGATGGCATTCCGGTCACGCTCAATGCCGATGGGGCTGCCGCCTGGGTCCTGGCCCGGGGGGACGTCCGCTGGGTGGTGGTGGGCGCTGACCGCATTACCGCCAATGGCGACGTCGCCAACAAGATTGGCACCTACAGCCTGGCGGTGCTGGCGCGCCATCACGGCGTGAAGTTTATGGTGGTGGCACCGTCGAGCACCGTGGACATGTCGTTGCAGTCCGGAGAATCGATTCCCATCGAAGAGCGCGGGGGCGATGAGGTCCGTCAGGTTCAGGGGCAGCCGCTGGCGCCAGCGCAGGTGGATGTGTTCAATCCGGTGTTTGACGTCACACCCGCGGGGCTGATTGATGCCATCGTTACCGAGAAGGGGGTGATCGAGCAGCCTGGCCCGACCGCCATGGCGGCGGTATTCGGGGCACACTGACCGGCGTTTGCTGAAAACGCCTCTTGGGAACTGCTTCAGGCGTCTGCTTTAAGGGGGCTTTTAGGGACTATTTTCCCGTCGGGGGCTCGTTGTTCTCGGACGGGTCTTCGCCGCCCTGAGCGTTCCGCCAGCGGGCCATTTCCTGTTCCTGCTCTTCGACAAAATGCAGTGACATCTCGAAACTCTGGCGGGTGAATTCCAGTACCTTCTGGAACCCCTCGTCGGAGAGGTTTCTGGCATCGTCGTGGCTGCGGAAAATGTTGATGAATTGGCGTTCCCGTTCGAACTGCAATGGCAGCCGGCCCACACCCCAGTCGTTCAGCAGTTGCCAGACTTCCGGATTGTAGGTGCGTGCGGTACGCAGGATGAATGGAATCGGGTCGTTACGGGCTACCAACGCGGCCAGTCGCAGAATCAGCTCGAACGACAGGGTGGCGGTGCCGTTTTCGATCGCCTCCAGCACCGACTTGTCCCGGAGGTTGAGGGCGTCGCTCATCTCGTTGAGGGTCAGCCCAAGCACCTGACGGATATCACTGAGGGACTGACCCGCTGCCAGCATCATGCGGAGCTGGTCCTGGGATTTCATCAGCGCCTTGCCGAGGCGGATGGAGGTATCGGTGGATCGGGAGGCAAAGCGCAGGGCCGAACCGGTGAGGCCTGCGAGCCGATCAAACAGGGAGTCTTCGTGGCTGGAGGCCGGCCCGGAACGATCCGGGCCGGTGGGGGGCGGTGACAGCGCTGGATCGTCCAGGCGCTCCACCTGTTCCATGGACGTCATGGCGTGCATGGCGTCCATCAGCAGGCTTTCGATGGCACGGGCCCGGTTCCGGCTGTCGTCTTTGGCCATGAGTCGGTTCCCCGAGCCGGTCAGTTGGCCTGGGCGGCTATGGTTTCCATGGCGCCAATGGAAGCCAGTCGGCGATCCAGTTCCAGCATGTCGGCCATGATGTGGCCCCCTTCGCGGAGGATGAAGTCGAGCTCGTCTTCCTGACCGTCCGGATCGGCAGCCTGGGCGGTTTGCCAGTCTTCCAGCTCCTCCAGGGTCTCGAACGTGCTTTCGCCCTGAATCTCCCGGCGGGCATTGGCGATGCGCAGGCGGGTATCCTCGATCTGCTGCAATTCAACCGCGCGCACGTCGGCATTCAGGCTGACGTAGTCCTGGGCGCGCTGCTCGGTGAGGAAGTCGATCTCCTGCTGCAGCAGCTGAAACTCCGGATCGGTGGCAAAACGCTCGTCGTGATTCTTGCGAAGCTGGTCAATGATTCCGCTGAAATCGAAGTAGCGGGTGTGGGGCACCGCCTCGATCTGGTCCCAGGGCAGGGCGTGATCAAGGGCGTCCTCACCGATGCGGGAGAAGTCGACGCGGGACGGAATCTCAATGTCCGGCACCACGCCCTTGTGCTGGGTGGAGCCCCCCGAAACCCGGTAAAACTTCGACTGGGTGATCTTGAGCTGGCCGTGGTTGAGCGGTCGCACGGCCTGTACGGTGCCCTTGCCAAAGGTCTGGGAGCCCACCACCAGGCCGCGGCCGTAGTCCTGGATGGCGCCGGCGAAAATCTCCGAGGCGGATGCGCTCATGCGATTGACCATAACCACCATGGGGCCGTCATAGGACACGGTCGGGTCCTGGTCGGTCAGCACCTGCACGTCGTTATTGGCGTTGCGGATCTGTACCGTCGGACCCTCATCAATGAACAGGCCCACCAGGTCGTTGGCCTCGTGCAGGGCGCCGCCGCCGTTGTTGCGCAGGTCCACCACCAATCCATCGATGCCGTCGTCTTCAAGCTCATCGATCAGCTGACGGACATCGCGGGTGGTGCTCTTGTAGTTGGGGTCGCCTTTCTGCATGGCCCGGAAATCGGCGTAAAAGGTGGGAATGGTGATCACACCGATACGGTAGTTGCTGCCGTCGCGCTGGAGCTGAATCACCTCGCTGCTGGCGCTTTGCTCCTCCAGCTTGACCTGGTCACGCTTGATGGCAATGGTGCGGGTCATGCTGTCATCGGAGGCGCTGGCGGGGATGACTTCCAGGGTGACCACGGAATTGCGCGGGCCACGGATCAGGTCCACCACCTCGTCCAGGCGCCAGCCGATGACGTTGACCGGGGTGTCTTCGTCTTCCTGGGTCACCGAGACAATGCGATCTGCCGGCTGCAACTGGCCCTGCTTGGAGGCCGGTCCACCGGGGACCAGGCGAACCACCTTGGTGTATTCGTTGTCGCCCTGCAACACGGCGCCGATGCCCTCAAGGGACAGGCTCATGTTGATGTTGAAGTTCTCCGAGGTGCGTGGCGAGAAGTAGGAGGTGTGCGGGTCCCACATGCCAGCGAAGGCGTTCATGTAGGCCTGGAAGGCGTCTTCACTGCGGGCCTGACGTGAGCGGTTGAGTTGGCTCTCGTAGCGACGCTTGAGACTCTTCTCGATGTCTTCATCGCTCTTGTCGGAAAGGCGCTGTGCCAGCACGGCGTTCTTGATACGCTTGCGCCAGAGTTCGTCGAGCTCTTGCTGATTGGCGACCCAGTTGGCCTCGGAGCGGTCCAGCAGCAGCGATTCGTCTCGGTCGAAGTCGAGCTGGTCAATGCCTTGATTCACCAGCTCGAGTGCGAACTCCAGCCGCTCGATCACACGTTGCTGCACGGTGTTGTAGATATCGAAACCCGGTTGCAGGCGACCGGTCTTGAGGGCTGCGCCCAGACCATAACGAAGGGGTTCAAAACGCTCCAGGTCTTGCTGGGTCAGATAGACCCGCTGACCATCCAGATAGTCGAGGTAGGCGTCGAAGACCTCACTCGACAGGCTGTCGTCGATGGACAGATCACGGAAGTGGGTGAACTGTAGCTGGCGGGCGATCAGAATGTTGGCGCGGGCCTGATCCACCGTCGGTGAGACGGGCTCATAACTGGCTTCGCGATCAATGCTGGCATGCAACGCCAGCGGGGCGATGCCGGTCATCAGTGCAATTGCCACGCCCCGTCCCAGTTTGCCCAGTCCTCCTGACCGGGTGTATCCGCGACGGGCTTTGCTACGTTCCGTAATCTTCATCATTGTAATTACCTGATTCTGGGGGTGGACCCCGCCGGGGAGCTTCCTTGACCGTTACGCTCCTGAGACTGTTTCAGATGCCACGCCACGACCCCGAGCGACAATCTTTGAAGACGCCTTTGGATACCCCCGGGATGTCCGCTGGCACCAGGCACAGACGGTTGGGGATATTCAAAGACCCTTCATTCATTGTAGGCAAGCGCCTACCCGGTTGCCATAGTCGACAACGGCTGTCAGGTGACAATCTGTACATCAATGGTGACGGTTGTCGCCGCCCCCGAGCATACAGAGAGATCTCGTGAAAACAAGGGGTTGCAAATTGGGGAGGGAAGGGGCCAGCTCCCCGGTCGGGAAGCTGGCAGGGATCAGATTACTTGAAGGGGGTGTTGGACTCGGCTTTCTCCACCAGCAGCGCCGGAGGGCTGAAGCGGTCGCCGTACTGGTCGGCCAGTTCGCGGGCCCGGTTGACGAAATCACGCAGGCCGTACTGGTTAATAAACTGAATGGCACCGCCGGTCCAGGGGGCGTAGCCAATGCCGAAGATGCTGCCGATGTTGGCGTCCTCGATCGAGCGCAGCACGTCCTCCTCCAGGCAGCGAACGGTTTCAATGGCCTGGATGAAGAGGATGCGGTCTTTCAGGTCCTGGAGCTGGACCTGAGGAGCCTTTTCCTGGTCGACGAACAGATTTTCCAGTTCCGGCCAGAGGAACTTCTTGCCTTTCTCCGGGTACTCGTAGAAGCCGGCACCGGCGGCCTTGCCCTTGCGGCCCTGGTTCTCGACCATCTGGTCGATCACGGCTTCCGCGGGGTGGGGAACCCAGGTGCCTCCGGCGGCCTCGGTGTCTTTGCGGCTTTGGGCACGAATGTGCTGCATCAGCGTCAGGCTGACCTCGTCGGAAATCGCCAGGGGCCCGACCGGCATGCCTGCCAGCACACCGGCATTCTCGATGCTGGACGGGTGAACGCCTTCCGCCAGCATGGCGATGCCCTCGTTGACGAAGGTGCCGAACACCCGCGAGGTGAAGAAACCACGGCTGTCGTTCACCACGATCGGGATCTTGCCGATCTGCAGCACATAGTCGAAGGCCCGGGCGAGGGTGTCGTCGGAGGTCTTTTCGCCCACGATGATCTCAACCAGTTGCATCTTGTCCACCGGTGAGAAAAAGTGCAGGCCAATGAAGTTCTCCGGCTTGCCGGAGGCCTCTGCCAACTGGGTGATGGGGATGGTGGAGGTGTTGGAAGCAAAGATGCCGTTGTCGGTGAGTCGAGGCTCAGCTTCCTGGGTAACCTTGGCTTTCAGGTCGCTGTCCTCGAACACGGCTTCGATGATCAGGTCACAGCCGGCCAGATCGTCGGCTGCGGCTGTCGCAGTGATTCGCGCCAGTACCTCCGCTTTCTGGTCTTCGGTCATCCGCTTGCGGCTGACTTTCTTGGCCAGCAACTGTTCAGAGTAGCTTTTGCCTTTCTCGGCGTTCTCCGCGGAGATGTCCTTCAGCACCACGTCGATGCCGCGGGTGGCGGTGGAGTAAGCAATTCCTGCACCCATCATACCGGCACCCAGAATGCCCACCTTGCTGAAGCGAGCCAGGTCGATGCCCTGGGGGCGGCTGCCTCCGGCCTTGATGGCGTTGAGCTGGAACCAGAAGGTGCCGGTCATGTTCTTGGCAACCTGGCCGATCACCAGTTCGGCGAAGTAGCGGGTTTCAATTCGGCTGCCATTGTCGAAGTCAACCTGGCAACCTTCTACCGCGGCCGACAGGATACGTTCCGGTGCCGGGTAACAGCCTTTGGTTTTCTGTTTCAGCATGGCCGGTGCGATGGCCAGTTTCTGGGCCATGGCCGGATGATGGGGGGCGCCGCCGGGCAGCTTGAAGCCTTTCTTGTCCCAGGGCTGCTGGCAGCTGGGATTGGCATCGATAAAGGCCCGCGCCTTGCTGATCAGCTCATCGGCGGAGGTGGCCAGGTCATCGACGATGCCCGCTTTAAGGGCCGCTTTGGGAGCCACTTTCTTGCCTTCCATCAGGTACGGGAAAGCCGCTTCCAGACCGATCATTCGCGGCAGACGCTGGGTGCCGCCACCGCCCGGGAGCAGGCCCAGGGTAACTTCTGGCAGACCCAGCTGGATGCGGTCATCGTCCAGCACGACCCGGTGGTGACAGGCCAGGGCGATTTCCAGTCCGCCGCCCAGGGCAGTACCGTTGATGGCGGCGACCACTGGTTTGCCGCAGGTTTCCAGTGCCCGCATGGAGCCCTTCAGTCCGTCCACCATGGCCTCGAATTCCCGGGCCTGGTCGCGGGTTACCTGGTGCAGTTCGTTGAGGTCGCCGCCGGCGAAGAAGGTCTTCTTGGCGGAGGCGATGATAATGCCGCGAATGCCTTCGAGATCAGCGCGGACACGCTCTACGGTCTCGGTCAGGGCGGTGCGGAACTCCGCGTTCATGGTATTGGCAGACTGGCCCGGCATGTCGATGGTCAGGGTGAGGATCTGGTCAGCACCCAAGTCGTAGCGAATAGCGCTCATAATCGGTTCTCCTGTCAGGTTCGGTCGTCGGCTCAGCAGCGTTCGATGATGGTGGCAATACCCATGCCGCCGCCCACGCACAGGGTGGCCAGGCCGAAACGCTGATCGCGTCGCTCGAGCTCATCGAGCAGGGTGCCGAGAATGATGGCGCCGGTGGCGCCCAGGGGATGGCCCATGGCAATGGAGCCGCCGTTGACGTTGACTTTGTCATCGGGCACGGACAGTTCCCGCTGGAACCGCATGACCACCGATGCGAAGGCTTCGTTGACCTCGAACAGGTCAATCTGGTCAGCGGTCATGCCGGCTTTTGCCAGCGCCTTGCGGGCGGCGGGGGCCGGACCGGTGAGCATGATGGTGGGGTCGGTACTGGTGACCGCGGTGGCGACGATCCGGGCGCGGGGTTTGAGACCAAGCTCCTTGCCCTTGGCCTCGCTGCCAATCAGCATGGCTGTCGCGCCATCGACAATGCCGGAGGAATTACCGGCGTGGTGGACGTGGTTGATATGCTCAACGTAGTGGTATTTTTCCCGCGCGACACCATCGAAGCCCATCTCTCCCATCATCTGGAACGACGGTTTGAGCTGGCCGAGGGACTCCGTCGTGGTGTTGCCACGGACGTGTTCGTCGCGATCCAGGATAGTGACGCCATTCTGGTCCGTTACCGGCACGATGGAGCGGCTGAAATAACCCTTTTCCCAGGCGTTTGCGGCTTTCTGCTGGGAGCGCACGGCAAACTGGTCGACATCCTCGCGACTGAAGCCTTCGATGGTGGCGATCAGGTCGGCGCCAATGCCCTGGGGCATGAAGCCGGTGTGCAGATTGGTGGCCGGGTCCATTGCCCAGGCTCCGCCGTCGGAGCCCATCGGCACCCGGGACATGGCTTCCACGCCGCCTGCAACCACCAGGTCTTCCCAGCCGGAGCGGACCTTCATCGCCGCCAGGTTTACGGCTTCCAGTCCAGAGGCGCAGAAACGGTTGAGGGTGACGCCGGCAACCGCCTCGTCCCAGTCGGCGGCCAGTGCGGCGGTCTTGGCGATATCGGCACCCTGGTCACCCACAGCGGTGACACAGCCCAGGACGATGTCATCAACCTGAGCGGTGTCCAGGCTGTTTCTCTGCTGCAACGCGTTGAGGACGGTGGTCATCAGGGTGATGGGCTTGACGCTGTGGAGGGCGCCGTCTTTCTTGCCACGGCCTCGGGGCGTGCGCACTGCATCGAAGATGTAGGCCTCGGTGCTCATGTTGTTTCCTCTGGTGTTGTTAGTCTTGGTCGCTAACCATAGCGGTTCGTTCCTTGGCTGTGTAATGACAGGCTCTGCCAATCCAATTGGCGAAAGCGCTCAGGTCGGGCAGTCCGCACTGGTTGCGGTGGGGTCTGGAGGCTATGGTTAGGGAGGCTGCGTTGACATTCCGGTGCGAGATGCGCGATTCCGGTAGGTTGGCCAGCTGAGAAGGTTAACCAGTGGTGTGGTCGGGAGGAGCAAGCCGATGTCGTTACTTGATGCGATAGATAACTTTAACGAGCGCCTGGTCGCCGATGCGCTTGAGGCGGCGCGACAGCCGGAGGATGATCCGGCGTTTCTGGCCGATGTCATGTGTGTTGCGCTTAACCAGCTGCCGCCGCGTTACTACCGTCACACCATTGACATGAGATTTTACCTGTCCGACCAGGAGCTGGAGGAAATGAAGGAGCGGGCCCGGTCCGAGGTTGACCGGGCCTACGCGTTCGTTCGTACCAACCAGCGGGAGCCGGGCACGGACGAGTAGGGGCGTTAGAGGTTCTTCAGTGCCTGCAACAGGCGCTGTTGCAGCTCAGGCGTTCGCTGTTCCGAGGCCTGGGTCAGGCACCAGGCGGCGACCAGAGATTCCAGCTGGTCGCTGGTGCTGCCGGAGTTGGAACCACCGCCGAGTCCTTCGGACAGGCGCTGTACCTGGATCTCCATGCGCTGGGCCTGATCGCTGTCCGGTGACGGCGTCTCGGTGAGGATTTCGGCGCGGATCACGATGTCCTGGGCCGACAGTGCTTGCAGCTCCGTACTGCGTTTCTGCCAGTCTTTCTTCTGCTGCTCCGGTTCGCCGTCGCCGCTGACCAGATCCATCCATTGCTCCACACGAGCCCTGAATTTGGCGGACTCCAGCAGCACCGTGAGCCGATCCCGTTCCGAACGGGCGCGTTCAGCCATGGCCTTCGACAGTGGCGACTGCTGCAGGGTTTGCAGACGGTTGCGGGCGTCCACCAGCGCAGATTCGGGCGCCAGGCCATCGAGGGCAGCGGTCTCTGTCAGCAGGGTTTCCAACTGGTCTTCCGCTTCCCGGGACTGTTGTTCCTGTTGATTGCGCTGAGCTTCGCGACGGGCAAAAATGTCGTCACAGGCCTGGCGGAAGGCGCGCCAGAGCTTGCGGTCCTCGCGGTGACGGGTAACGCCAATGTCACTCCACTCGGTTTGCAGGGCCTTGGCCTGATCCATGGCATCCCGCAGGGGCTCGTGACTGATCAGTGCCTGGGCGCGGTCAACGATGTCCTGCTTCAGGGCTTCGTTACGGCCACGTTCTTCGTTCAGTGGCGCTTCAATACGCTGGATCAGGTCATCGAAACGTTTTTGCACCGACCGGTTGTCGCGAAACTCCACCGGCCAGGCGGCTTTCCATTCGTTGCGGGCGGTCCGCAGGATCTGGTCGACGGCTTTCCAGTCGACGCTCTGCCAGTCGGCGTTGTCGACGAATACCTGCAGCTCGTCGCAAATGGCTTCCCGTTTCTGCAGGTTGTTCTGTTTCAGGCCGGACTTGGCCGCGAAATAGGCCTTGCACGGCTCATAGGCACGATCAGAAGCCTGCTTGAACCGGGTCCACAGGTTGCGATCTGACGAACCGCCGAGGTTGCGCCATTCGTGTTGCAGTTCGCGGATACGCTCAGCCTTGGCTTCAGGCTCAATGGGCTGTTCCGCCAGGTATTCCATTTGCTCGCAGAGTGCTTCCTGCTTGGGCTGGGTTGCAAATCCCTGCCAGTCATTGAGTTCCCGCAGGCGACCGCCAAGTAGCTGCAGGCGGGCGTTGAGTGTCCTGCCATTGTGCTGAGACAGCGTTTTGTGTTGTTGCTGGGCTTTCTTGAACAGTTGGCGGGAGTCCTTCAGGCAGTCCGCTTCCAGGGCCTGCTCCAGGGTATCCAGAGTGGCCTTCAGCTCCTTTACCAGGGCTTTCTGGTCATCGGCGGGCTGCACCGGGGCCGGGGCTGGCTGGCGGGCCCGAAGCTGAGCCACCAAGGTCTCAATAGGTTCCGGGCGAGGGAAGCCAGTCGGCCAGTCAATCTCGTTGAGCAGCGCCTTGATGGCATCACTCTGCTCATCGCCATCCTCGCGGGAGGTCAGGGCCTCTATGTCGGCGGTTTTCTGGCTCAACCGTCGGGCTGCTGCCAGGTAGGCTTTGAGAGCCTGCATTGCGGATTCGTAGCGCTTCTGTTCGGTCTTGTCGACGCTGGTCTCCCGGGTCGCTTCCAGCCAGCGGTTCTCCTGGGTTTTCTGCAGCGCATCCAGTGACGCAACGGAGGGAGAGGATTCGCCGGGCTGGCGGAGGCCTGAAAGGGTGTCCTCCAGCAGGCCCAGGGTATCCGCCCGCTCGCGGGCCTGGTCGATATGGCGTGCCTGCTCTGCCGCTTCCGCCTTCAGGGCGTCAGCACGTTCGCGGCATGCCTGGAAGGCGCTGAGGAAGTCGGTATTGTTCTGGGGGCTGGCCTGCTGGTTAACCTCCTGCCATTGTTGATGCAGTGCTTCGAGCCGGGCCTGGAACAGCTTGGTATCATCACTGCGGGCCTGATCCCGGGCACTCTGGATCAGTGCCTGAATGCGGGTCTGAAGCCTGGCTTCCGCCTCTTCGCTCTGGCGCAGGTCCTGCAATTTCTGGCGTGCAATCTGGAAGACGGCTTTGTCTTTCCCTTTGGCCAGTTTTTGCAGGCGTTGCAGGGCGTCCGGAGAGTCGATGGCCTGGGCAGCCTGACGACGGATGTCCGCTGTCACCCCCTGACTGGCCAGTGTTTCCAATTGCTCAATTGACGGAGAGGCCGATAACTGGCGTTGTTGCTCGGCCCTGAGTTCATCCTGTCGATCCGGTTGCGGTTCGGCCTCTGGTACGG
The DNA here is from genome assembly GCF_020546665.1 of Marinobacter sp. CA1. Lineage (NCBI taxonomy): Bacteria > Pseudomonadati > Pseudomonadota > Gammaproteobacteria > Pseudomonadales > Marinobacteraceae > Marinobacter > Marinobacter sp. CA1. Next base: position 2,936,525 of record NZ_CP071785.1, on the reverse strand, counting down.
CGGCCTTGGGGGCCGGGGCAGTCGGTTGTTTGCGACTCTTGAACAGCTTCTGGATGAATGCGGCCATAGCGGTATCCTTAATGTTGAAACCCGGGAGCCCTTGCGCCACACCACATTGCCCGCGGATAACCAGCCTCGTTCACGCTTGTGTCGCAACTGCTTGAAAGGCCTCGGCCATTGCTGCAAAGTCGCGGCTTATTGGTGAACCGCGCTGATCGTCCAGGACGATCCGGGATGGTTCAGAGGCTCCCCAGACATCGGTGTCCGGCCATTGTGGCCGGCACCACTCATCGGTCCTGCCGGCTGCGCCGGAGTCCGGTTGGGGGAGTGATCGCGCGCTAGTCTAGCGCTTTGTTCGTGCGGGCGGGAAGAGTCAATTGGCAAATCGGGGTAAACCGGAGGATCCGGAACAGCTGGCAAAATCCATCGCCCTGCGCCTGCTGGCGCGGCGTGAACACAGTCGGTTCGAGCTGGCCACCAAGCTGCGACAACGGCGGGTGGACAGCCGTGTGATTGATCCGGTTCTGGATGAATTCGAGGCTGAAGGCTGGCTCAGCGACGAGCGATTCGCCGATGTGTACGCTCGTCAGCGCTTTGAACTGGGCTATGGACCATTACGGATTCGCAGCGAACTGCAACAGCGAGGCATCCGTTTCACTCCGGCGTGTATAAACGATGTGTCCGAGCACCGCTGGCGGCAACAGGCAATTGCTGTCCGGCGGCGACGGTTTGGGCTGACGGACCTTCGGGACGACTGGAAAGAGAAGGGGCGCCAGGCCCGGTTCCTTTCCCAGCGGGGCTTCAGCGGCGAGCAGGTGGAACAGGCGCTGGAGATCACCGGGCCTGAAGACGATGAGTTGGGCCTGGCTGACTACCCACACTGACTGCCGATACCGGCGAACAGTACTGGCAACCAGTGCCGACTACAGCGTGGGAGGGGTCACCCCAAGGGATTTGGGCAGGCTGGGATGGCTGTCATCCAGTGTCTGGCCCTCGCCGATCACCATGTCTTCCGACAGCGAGGGCACCTCCTGGCTGGCCAGGTGTTCCGTGTTCTGGGCCGGGTCCCGCATCCACGCCAGCACGTCGTAATAGCGGCGAATGTTCTGCACATAGATCACCGGCTCGTAGCCTCGGGCGTAACCAAACCGGGTCTTGCTGTACCACTCTTTCTGGGCCAGCAATGGCAGGAACTCCTTCACGTCCATCCAGCGATCAGGATCTTTGCCGGCGCCCTCGGTGAGGCGGCGGGCATCTTCAAGGTGGCCAAAGCCAACGTTGTAGGATGCCAGCGCAAACCAGGTCCGGTCCGGCTCGGGGATGCGATCGGGAATGCGGTTGTAAACCATGGTGAAGTAGCGGGCGCCACCCTCCACACTCTGTTTTGGGTCCAGGCGATTGTCGATGCCAACGTAGCTGGCGGTGTTGCGGGTCAGCATCATCAGGCCTCGAACGCCCGTTGGCGAGACCGCATTGGGGCGCCAGTGGGATTCCTGATAGCCGATGGCCGCCAGCAGTCGCCAGTCCAGATCGTGACGACCGGCGAACTCCCGGAACAGGTCTTCATAACGGGGCAGCCGGTTGCGCACGTGGTGAACAAAGGTGCGGGCGCCGACGTAATTGAGACGATCCAGATGGCCGTAGTAGCGCTCTTTCAGTTGGGCCAGGGTGCCATCGCTGGCCAGTTCACCAAGAAAGCCTTCAACCGCCTCGACCAGGGATGGGTCCTGCTCCGCTGGCAGCAGCCAGGCCAGGTTCTCGGGCTCATTGAGACTGAACGCTTTTTTCACGGCAGGAAAGAACACATGGTTGATCGCCAATTCGTTGGAGGCGATCACGGCCACCGGCAACTCTCCCGATTCCACCCGTTCCAGGATACCGGCGGCATCCAGCTCAGGGTGCTGTTGCCATTCCAACCCAGGTACCTCGGCTTTCAGTGCTTCGAGGTGAGGCAAGTGATTACTGTCGGCAATGAGATGCAGCGGCGTGCCGGCCAGATCAGCCACGGATTCCGGGCGCGGGGTATCGCGATTGTAGATCACTACTGATTCCGCGCTCAGGCCAATGGGCACGGCTCGGAATCGGTCGCTGTATACCGGGTTGTCGGCAAAGCCGGCGAGGCCAATGTGGGCGTAGTTGCGATCAAGCACCGACAGGATCTCGGTGTTGTCGTCGGCGACCCGAACCCGGAGTTCCACACCCAAGTGATCGGCAAAGCGCTTGGCCAGCTCGTACTCGAAGCCTGCGGGGCCATCCCGGTCTTCGTAATAGATGGAGGGCGCATTGCGGGTAATGACGTGCAACACACCCTCGGACCGGATTTCAGCCAGGGTCGTGGGGCGTGAGCAGCCACCAATCAGCAGCGAGCTGAACAGCGTCAGCCAGAACAGGCGCGCCTGCCAGTACTGCCCGCTCAGCAGGTGTTGAATTGTTGCCAAATCCATAGTCTCCCGTACGACGGTACCGAGGTGATGGTGCCTCACTCAGGCCGAAACGATCGTGATGTCCAACCCCTGGTTTCCTCACGGATGCCTGGTTGGTCGCCCCGGACAGCACGCGGGTAGGCGATCCTTGCCTGACTGAATACTCGCCCAGCTGTCACGTCGGGTCAATTGCGCTGATTAAAAACTGTGCAAAACTTGGCGTATTGTACGTGGTATCCACGGTACTGAAGTGGCTGCATTGACGTGTTTGGTCCGCGTGGCCAGTTGATAACACCAGTGTGGGGGCTGGGCGGCGATTTACAAATCCTGCATTGGTCGGATTCCCCGCCGTTGGTCTCTGTATCCACGCAGCGCTTTCCAGTATTATGGCCGCCGTTCAGATCGACAGGTGTTCCGGCTCAATTGGCGGGACACGCCTGATTCCCAGACTCGCGCGATACAGGTTTAAACCATGCTGGAACTTCGCGGCGCTCCGGCGCTCTCGCCTTTCCGTTCTCAGAAACTCCTTGCCCAGCTCCAGGCTGCTGTTCCTGAGGTGGCTCATGTCTATGCGGAATTCATGCACTTCACAGACCTCGATGCGCCGCTGGCGCCCGAGGAAGAGCAGGTTCTGACCCGACTGCTGACCTACGGCCCGAGCGTGGCGGTGGAAGAGCCGGAGGGTATTCTGTTCCTGGTTGTTCCGCGGCCGGGTACGGTATCACCCTGGTCCAGCAAGGCAACCGATATCGCCCGTAACTGCAACCTCAAGCAGATTCGTCGTATTGAGCGGGGCACAGCGTTCTATATTCAGGCGTCTGCCAAGCTGGGACTGGAGCAGCGTGAGCAGATCGCTACCCTGCTGCATGACCGTATGACTCAGAAGGTGTTCCATGAAATGGGCGGCGCCGAGTTGCTGTTCCATCGTGAGGAGCCGCGGACCCTCAATCGGGTGAGTATTCTGGCTGGCGGTCGCAAGGCGCTCGAGCAGGCGAACCGTGAGCTGGGACTGGCACTCGCGGACGATGAGGTGGATTACCTGGTTGAGGCCTTCACGGGCCTGCAGCGTGATCCGACCGACGTCGAGCTGATGATGTTTGCCCAGGCCAATTCGGAGCACTGTCGTCACAAGATATTCAATGCGTCCTGGGATATTGATGGCGAGGCTCAGGAAAAGTCGCTGTTTGCGATGATACGCAATACCCATGAAATGAACGGCGAAGGCGTGTTGTCGGCCTACAAGGACAATGCCGCGGTGATCGAGGGCAGTCGCGCGGGGCGCTTCTACCCGCAAGCCGATTCCGGTGTTTATCGCTACCATGAGGAAGATGTTCACATCCTCATGAAGGTGGAAACCCACAACCATCCCACCGCTATCTCGCCGTTTGCCGGTTCTGCCACCGGTTCCGGTGGTGAGATCCGTGATGAGGGCGCAACCGGACGTGGCGCCAAACCCAAGGCGGGTCTGACTGGCTTTACCGTGTCCAACCTGAATCTGCCAAACGATCCCCAGCCCTGGGAAGGCGGTTACGGCAAGCCGGACCGCATCGCTTCGGCCCTGGATATCATGATCGAGGGGCCGATTGGGGGCGCTGCGTTCAACAACGAGTTTGGTCGTCCAGCTCTGGCTGGTTATTTCCGTACCTTTGAAGAGAAGGTGGCCGGACCGGAAGGCGAGGAAGTGCGTGGCTACCACAAGCCGATCATGATTGCCGGTGGCATGGGTAACATCCGTGCCGACCATGTTGAGAAGGGCACCATCCCGGTTGGCGCCAAGCTGATTGTGCTGGGTGGACCGTCGATGCTGATCGGCCTGGGCGGCGGCGCCGCGTCCTCCATGGATTCCGGTTCCAGCCATGAGAACCTGGACTTCGCATCGGTCCAGCGGGACAACCCGGAAATGGAGCGTCGCTGCCAGGAAGTGATTGACCGCTGCTGGCAGATGGGCAAGACCAACCCGATCAGCTTTATCCACGACGTCGGCGCCGGCGGTCTGTCCAACGCCATGCCTGAGCTGGTGAAGGACGGTGGCCGTGGTGGCAAGTTCGAGCTGCGGGATATTCCCAACGACGAGCCTGGCATGTCACCACTGGAAATCTGGTGCAACGAGTCCCAGGAGCGCTACGTGCTGGCGGTGGCTCCAGACCAGCTGGAGCGTTTCGACGCCATCTGTCGACGCGAGCGTTGCCCGTACGCGGTGATTGGTGAGGCAACCGAGACCCATCATCTGGAACTGGCCGACTCCTACTTCAACGACAAGGCGGTCGACCTGCCCATGGACGTGCTGTTCGGCAAGCCGCCGAAAATGCACCGCAGTGTCGCTCGTTCTTCGTTTACCAAGCCGATCTTTGACAGTTCCGAGATTGATCTGGGCGACGCCATCCGGCGCGTGTTGCGGCTGCCTTCGGTGGGCAGCAAGAGCTTCCTGATCACCATCGGTGATCGCACCATCACCGGTTTGGTCGCCCGTGACCAGATGGTTGGTCCCTGGCAGGTGCCGGTGAGTGACGTGGCGGTTACGGCGACATCTTTTGATGTCACCACCGGGGAAGCCATGGCGATGGGTGAGCGCACACCGGTGGCGACGATTGATTCGCCTGCGTCCGGTCGCATGGCGGTGGGTGAAACCATCACCAACCTGGCGGCAGCGCCTATTGGGCGGATTGCCGATATTCGCCTGTCAGCCAACTGGATGGCGGCGGCCGGTCACCCGGGTGAAGACGAAAACCTCTACGAAACCGTAAAAGCGGTTGGTATGGAACTGTGTCCCGCGCTGGGAATTGCCATCCCGGTCGGCAAGGATTCCATGTCCATGAAGACCGTCTGGGACGAGGACAACGGTGAGCAGAAGAGCGTGACCTCGCCGCTGTCACTGATCGTCAGTGGCTTTGCGCCGGTGACTGATGTGCGTCGTACTTTGACTCCGCAGCTGCGCTCTGACGCTGGTGAAACCGATTTGATCCTGGTGGACCTGGCGGCCGGCCAGAACCGTCTGGGTGGTTCCGCGTTGGCGCAGGTCTACGGCCAGGTGGGTGCGGTTGCGCCGGACCTGGACGATCCTGAAGACCTGAAAGCCTTCTTTGCCGTGATCCAGGGTCTCAACAGTGATGGCAAGCTTTTGGCCTACCACGACCGTTCGGATGGCGGGCTGTTCGTCACCCTGACGGAGATGGCGTTCGCCGGCCACGTTGGCATTGATGCCAAGCTGGATGGTCTGGCGGAAGAATCGTCCCAGTTTGCCCGTGAGCTGTTCAACGAGGAACTGGGCGCGGTGATTCAGGTTCGTCGGGAAGACACCGAATTTGTGCTGCAGCAGTTCTCTGGAGCGGGTCTGGGGGAGCATACCTCGGTGATCGGCACGCTGAATGTGGATGACCGGGTGCGCTTTACCTTCGGCGACGATCCGGTGATTGACGAACCCCGTGCTGAGCTCCAGCGTTTGTGGGCAGAGACCAGCTATCGCATCCAGTCGCTGCGAGACAACGCCGATTGCGCCCAGGAAGAGTTTGATAATCTGCTGGATGCCGAAGACCCGGGTCTCCACGCTGAGCTGACTTTTGATGTCAACGAAGACGTGGCAGCGCCATACATCAACACCGGACAGCGTCCAAGGGTGGGCGTGTTACGAGAGCAGGGTGTCAACGGGCAGGTTGAAATGGCCGCGGCCTTTGATCGGGCCGGTTTCGAGTCAGTCGACGTTCACATGAGCGATCTGCTGTCCGGTCGGGTCAGTCTGGACGGCTTCAAGACTCTGGTTGCCTGCGGCGGCTTCTCCTATGGTGATGTATTGGGCGCGGGCGAGGGCTGGGCCAAGTCGATCCTGTTCAACGATCGGGTACGTGACCAGTTCGCTGCGTTCTTTGATCGCAATGACACCCTGACCCTTGGTGTGTGCAATGGCTGCCAGATGTTGTCCAACCTCCACGAGCTGATCCCCGGCAGCGACGGCTGGCCGCGCTTCGTGCGTAACCAGTCTGAGCAGTTCGAGGCGCGCCTGGCGATGGTTGAGGTGGCAGAGTCCAACTCGGCGTTCCTGGATGGCATGGTCGGCTCCCGCATGCCGATTGCTGTGGCTCATGGTGAGGGGCGTGCCGAGTTTGCCTCGGGGTCGGCTGAACAGCTGGCCGGCGACCAACTGGTGGCGTTGCGTTACGTTGATAACCGAGGCCAGGTGACCGAGCGTTATCCGTACAACCCCAATGGTTCGCCGGCAGGTATTTCCGGTGTGACCAGCCAGGACGGTCGGGTCACCATCATGATGCCCCACCCAGAGCGGGTATTCCGGGCACCTCAGTTCTCGTGGCGTCCAGACGAGTGGCGTGAAGACGGTCCCTGGCTGCGGATGTTCCGCAATGCCCGGCGCTGGCTTGGCTGATCCGGTTTGACGGATTCCGGCGGTTGAACTAAAACCGGTCATGGGCGGTGCGGGCAAGGCACCTTCCATGACCGGTTTTTTTGTTTTCATTACCAGGGAGAGGAAATGTGTCGCGGTTTGATGCAGTCCTGCGTCAAAAATCAATAGAAAAATTGGTCATAAACGTTGATTTTTTACTTGACTCGCGATTTTTATGCACATTCCATCCCGCCGTTAGGGCGTCTGTCGCCTGATTGCGCCCGTTTCTGGTCATCGCCGGGGGCGATCAAGTAACCTATTGAAAATAATGGGTTTATTGTATTAGGTGAATTTGTCGCCAATTTGTCTTGATGCCAGTAATTCTGGGGGATTAGAGGCTCTACCCCAAATTTTCCCACAGACTTATCCACAGAATCTGTGGGTAACTCTCTGGTTGATTGGTTTGTACAAAATATAGACGACGGATGCGAACCGTCCAGGCAGCCAACGGAGGCGTGTGTGTTCAAGCTGTGTTTCTTTGTGCCGGAATCTCACCTGGAACAAACCAAGCGAGCATTGTTTGAGGTGGGGGCGGGTCGTATTGGCGATTACGATTGTTGCGCCTGGCAAACTCTGGGGCAGGGCCAGTTTCGGCCGCTGGATGGTAGTCAGCCGTTTCTGGGCGAGCGCGGCGAGCTGGAAGTCGTCAGCGAGTACAAGGTTGAGCTGGTTTGTGAGGATGGGCTGATCGCGCGCGCGGTTGAGGCCCTGAAGGCCGCGCACCCTTACGAGGAACCGGCCTACGAAGTGTATCGTCTGGAAGAGTTACCCTGATCGTCGGTCTGCGATGATTACTTTTTGCCCAGACGGAAGCGGATATCGCTGACGTGGACGGGAAAGTGTTCATTGTCGGTATCGGCAATAAACAGCTCCAGAGTCCGTTTGACCGTGGGGAACGAGATGTCATCCCAGGGGATCTCGTCCAGCCCGAATAGCCGGCTTTCCAGGGATTCCTCTCCCACCCCATATTCGCCATTCTTCAGCGTGGCCCGGTAGAACATATGGACCTGGTCGATGTGGGGAACGTGGATGATGGTGTAGAGGTCGTCAATATTGACGTCAGCCAGGGCCTCTTCCCAGGTTTCCCGCGCCGCCGCCTCCAGGGTGGTCTCCGAGTTCTCCATGAAACCGGCAGGCAGGGTCCAGTAACCGTACCTGGGCTCGATAGCCCGTCGGCACAGCAATATCTGGCCATTCCAGATGGGCACGGTACCGGCGACGATACGGGGATTCTGGTAGTGTATGGTCTCGCAGCTGGGGCATACGTAGCGGGGACGGTTGTCGCCCTCCGGAATTCGGTGCTCGACGGTATGGCCGCAACTGCTGCAGTATTTCATTGAGTTCCTCGTATACTGTTCCGGTGGATGCCGGAACAGTGTATCCCCCTCATCCGCCGCTGTCTCATCTGTTCCTTTTCTGCATTAGGGAGTTGTGAATTGCGAGACCTTCTAACCGAACGCCTGGCTGGCTATGCCCCCCGACAGCTGGCGCTGGACTACCCTGAAGCTGGAGTTCTGGTCCCGGTAACGGATAACCCCGGCAATCCCGAGCTGGTGTTTACGCTGCGTTCTGCCAACCTCAAGACCCACCGCGGTCAGGTGGCTTTCCCCGGTGGTAAACGGGACAGCGATGACGCCTCCCTGACAGCGACCGCGTTGCGGGAGACTCATGAGGAGATCGGGCTGGCTCCGGATCTGGTGCAGGTTGTGGCGCCCTTGAGTCAGGTGATGTCCCGTCATGGCATTCTGGTGACGCCGTTTGTCGGCGTGATTCCCAAACACTCGGAGCTGATGGCCAACCCGGCGGAGATTGAAAGCATCTTCCAGGTGCCCATCGAGTTCTTCCTTGCTGATGAGCGTGAGCGGACCGACGTCATTACCTTTTTGAATCACACCCTTCATGTGCCTTGCTACCGCTGGGATCGCTATCAGATCTGGGGGTTGTCAGCGATCATTCTGGTCGACTTCCTGAATGCTGTGTACGATGCCGGCATCGACCTGTTGGAGCCAAGGCGCCCCTGACCGGCGGCTGCCAATCGGCATGGTTTGGCCAGCTCGGGCGGCCACGGGGGTTCCCGCGTCATAAAAATAACGATGAGGAGAGACTGTATGTTGTACGAACTGGCGGATCGCCGTCCTGAGTTTCGCGGCGAAGGGCAGTTTGTGGCGGAGAACGCCACCGTTATTGGTAGCGTAGTGTTGGAGGAGCGCAGCAGCGTCTGGTTCAACGTTGTGATCCGCGGTGACAACGATCTGATTACCATCGGACCTGAAAGCAATGTGCAGGACGGGACCGTTATCCATACCGATGCCGGCATCAAGGTGACGCTGGGTCGTGGTGTCACGGTTGGCCATAAGGCCATGCTCCATGGCTGCGAAATTGGCGATTATTCGCTGATTGGCATCAATGCGGTGGTGTTGAATGGGGCCCGGATTGGCAAGCACTGCCTGATCGGTGCCAACGCCCTGATTCCCGAAGGTATGGTCGTGCCGGATGGATCGATGGTGATTGGTTCACCGGGGCGAATCAAAAAAGAGCTTAACGATAACCAGAAGAAAATGCTGGAACTGAGCGCTGCCCACTATGTTCAGAATGGTGAGCGTTATCGTTCCAGCTTGAAGGTAATAGGAGACTGAAGTGAATCGACAGGACCGGGTGGCTTCACCCTGCGTCAGTATCTGCGCGCTGGATGAGCAGGACGTCTGTATTGGTTGTCATCGCACTGGCGATGAAATCCTGCGCTGGACCCAGATGAGCAATGACGAAAAGCGGGAAGTCCTGGTCAAGGTCGCCCAGCGGGAGCGGGCGGTCTCGCTCTGATCGCGTCAGTCCGGCAACAGATCATCTATCAATAGGGGAGTAAGCATCGTGAGCATGGATTCAACGGTCAGCCTGGGAACGCCACTGAAAGGCAACGCCTATCGGGTACTGATGTGCGGTTCCGGAGAGCTCGGCAAGGAAGTGGTCATCGAGTTGCAGCGATTGGGGGTGGAAGTGATCGCGGTGGATCGCTACGCCAATGCGCCAGCCATGCAGGTGGCCCATCATAGCCATGTGATCGATATGCTCGATGCGCAGCAGCTTCGGAAGGTCATCGAGCAGGAGCGGCCCAATCTGATCGTGCCGGAGATTGAGGCTATCGCAACACCCGAACTGGTGCGCCTGGAGGAAGAGGGCTACAACGTTGTGCCCACCGCCCGGGCGGTGAACCTGACCATGAACCGTGAAGGCATTCGCCGGCTGGCAGCGGAAGAGCTGGGACTGCCGACGTCGCCCTACCAGTTTGCGGATTCCGAAGAGAGCTTCATGGCAGCGGCGGAAGCCATTGGTCTGCCTCTGGTGGTTAAGCCGGTGATGAGTTCGTCCGGTAAGGGACAAAGTACGGTAAAGAACCAAGGTGAGCTCAAGGTCGCCTGGGATTATGCTCAAACCGGTGGGCGTGCGGGTAAAGGACGGGTCATCGTGGAAGGGTTTGTGCCTTTTGACTATGAGATCACGCTGTTGACGTTGCGCCATCGTGGTGGCGTCAGCTTCTGCGACCCCATCGGCCATCGTCAGGAAGATGGCGACTACCGGGAGTCCTGGCAGCCTCAACCCATGAGCGACAAGGCGCTGGCTCGTTCCCGGGAGATCGCCGCAGCGGTAACAGAGAACCTCGGTGGCTATGGGATATACGGGGTTGAACTGTTTGTGCAGGGCGATAATGTCTACTTTTCTGAAGTGTCGCCGCGACCACACGATACTGGCCTGGTCACTCTGGTGTCCCAGGACCTGTCGGAGTTTGCGCTTCATGCCCGGGCGATCCTTGGGTTGCCGGTTCCGTCGATTCGCCAGCTTGGGCCGGCGGCGTCTGCGGTGGTATTGCCCGAAGGGGAGTCGACGGCTCCTGCCTATTCCGGGCTTGAGCAGGCGCTGAGCGAAAGCGATGTACAACTGCGGCTGTTTGGTAAACCGGAACTGTCTGGTCGTCGTCGGATGGGAGTGGCCCTGGCGAAAGGGGATTCCGTAGAGGAGGCCAAGGATAAAGCGATGCGCAGCGCCGCCGCTATTAAGGTCTCGTTGGGCTGAGGCATGCTCACTCAACAAGGTTTTTGAGATTTCTTCAAAAACCTTGTTGACGGCGTCCGAGAAGTCTGTAGAATGCGCATCTCTTTCGAGGGGCAGGCCGGTCAGGCGGGCTCAGAATCGAAAGGCAACTGTTTGGTTTTGTTGAAGTTTTCGGCTTTGAGAGATCTTCAAATAAGCGGTTGACAAGGTGGTTCAACGCTGTAAAATGCGCGCCACCTTGATGAGGTAGCCGGGAGGTTTCGGCGGTTTCGAAAAGCTTCGAAAGCCACTGAAAATAAACGGTTGACAAGCTCGCGGTTCGCTGTAGAATACGCGGCCTTGATCGGGCAACGGCCCAACGCTCTTTAAAAAGTTAACTAAGTAATTCGTGTGGGCGCTGGCTGAGGTATTTCGGATACGAAATATCGAGACAGTGACCTGTCAGAACTCTCTTTGAGAGTGATGAATTTGAGTTTTGTCTTGAGCAAAAATTAGATGCTTCGGCATCTGCTTGATTTAAACTGAAGAGTTTGATCATGGCTCAGATTGAACGCTGGCGGCAGGCTTAACACATGCAAGTCGAGCGGTAACAGGGGTAGCTTGCTACCCGCTGACGAGCGGCGGACGGGTGAGTAATGCTTAGGAATCTGCCTAGTAGTGGGGGATAGCCCGGGGAAACCCGGATTAATACCGCATACGTCCTACGGGAGAAAGCAGGGGATCTTCGGACCTTGCGCTATTAGATGAGCCTAAGTCGGATTAGCTAGTTGGTGGGGTAAGAGCCTACCAAGGCGACGATCCGTAGCTGGTCTGAGAGGATGATCAGCCACATCGGGACTGAGACACGGCCCGAACTCCTACGGGAGGCAGCAGTGGGGAATATTGGACAATGGGGGCAACCCTGATCCAGCCATGCCGCGTGTGTGAAGAAGGCTTTCGGGTTGTAAAGCACTTTCAGTGAGGAGGAACGCCTAGCGGTTAATACCCGCTAGGAAAGACATCACTCGCAGAAGAAGCACCGGCTAACTCCGTGCCAGCAGCCGCGGTAATACGGAGGGTGCAAGCGTTAATCGGAATTACTGGGCGTAAAGCGCGCGTAGGTGGTTTGTTAAGCGAGATGTGAAAGCCCCGGGCTTAACCTGGGAACGGCATTTCGAACTGGCAAGCTAGAGTGTGGTAGAGGGTAGTGGAATTTCCTGTGTAGCGGTGAAATGCGTAGATATAGGAAGGAACACCAGTGGCGAAGGCGGCTACCTGGACCAACACTGACACTGAGGTGCGAAAGCGTGGGGAGCAAACAGGATTAGATACCCTGGTAGTCCACGCCGTAAACGATGTCTACTAGCCGTTGGGACTCTTGAAGTCTTAGTGGCGCAGCTAACGCACTAAGTAGACCGCCTGGGGAGTACGGCCGCAAGGTTAAAACTCAAATGAATTGACGGGGGCCCGCACAAGCGGTGGAGCATGTGGTTTAATTCGACGCAACGCGAAGAACCTTACCTGGCCTTGACATCCTGCGAACTTTCTAGAGATAGATTGGTGCCTTCGGGAACGCAGTGACAGGTGCTGCATGGCCGTCGTCAGCTCGTGTCGTGAGATGTTGGGTTAAGTCCCGTAACGAGCGCAACCCCTATCCCTAGTTGCTAGCAGTTCGGCTGAGAACTCTAGGGAGACTGCCGGTGACAAACCGGAGGAAGGTGGGGATGACGTCAGGTCATCATGGCCCTTACGGCCAGGGCTACACACGTGCTACAATGGTGCGTACAGAGGGCTGCAAACCCGCGAGGGGGAGCTAATCTCACAAAACGCATCGTAGTCCGGATCGGAGTCTGCAACTCGACTCCGTGAAGTCGGAATCGCTAGTAATCGCGAATCAGAATGTCGCGGTGAATACGTTCCCGGGCCTTGTACACACCGCCCGTCACACCATGGGAGTGGATTGCACCAGAAGTGGTTAGTCTAACCTTCGGGAGGACGATCACCACGGTGTGGTTCATGACTGGGGTGAAGTCGTAACAAGGTAGCCGTAGGGGAACCTGCGGCTGGATCACCTCCTTAAACGAAACCGAAGCCTCGGTCAGAGTCCACACGAATTACTTGGTTAACTTGCGAAGAGAGCAATTGGGTCTTTCAGACCCGATGTCGGTTTTAGTCAATCACTTGAGACAGTCTCAGGGTTTGGCGCCGGATTCGGATCAGCTGGCAAGGCGCAGATTGAGCGAAAGCGGGAGCGTACTTACGTACGTGACCAATTGAGCGAAAGCTGCAACGCCGTCCAGGTGAGCCGAAGACAAGCGAAACCGGGTCTGTAGCTCAGGTGGTTAGAGCGCACCCCTGATAAGGGTGAGGTCGGTGGTTCAAGTCCACCCAGACCCACCAGAATTTCACTGCTCGTCGTTGTTCCAAGGCTCACGTGCTTGTCGCACGCTACACCTTGAAACGCCTAGATCAGTAAAATTCTATAGCCTGATGCGTCGTGCACTAGCGAACTTGGGTGACATTAGATGGGGCTATAGCTCAGCTGGGAGAGCGCCTGCCTTGCACGCAGGAGGTCGGCAGTTCGATCCTGCCTAGCTCCACCATAACCTACTGACTTGTGTCAGTGTGCAGAAACAAGTGTTTCACTTTGATGAAATCCTTCTTTCTGATCACTGGGTCAGAATTGCTCTTTAACAATTCGGATGAGAAAGCAATATCGAGATGTATTGATCCAATTTATCTCCAGGATCAATGCGCTCAAAGTGATAGCGATTTCAAGCGTTATCCGGTGTTGTCGTTGAAGTGGTTGTTCTATCGCTTCAAGGAAACTGTCTCGTTATGTCCTCTGCTGGTTCGCCAACAGATCGATAGCACGAACACAGTTGTCTTGGGGTTATATAGTCAAGCAACTAAGCGCATACGGTGGATGCCTTGGCAGTCAGAGGCGATGAAAGACGTGGAAGCCTGCGATAAGGTTCGGGGAGCTGGCAAACGAGCTGTGATCCGGACATCTCTGAATGGGGAAACCCACCGACTTTCGGGTCGGTATCTTACACTGAATCCATAGGTGTAAGAGGCGAACCGGGGGAACTGAAACATCTAAGTACCCCGAGGAAAAGAAATCAACCGAGATTCCCTAAGTAGCGGCGAGCGAACGGGGACCAGCCCTTAAGCTGGACGACTGGTAGGAGAAGGCCCTGGAAAGAGCCGCCATAGTGGGTGATAGCCCCGTATCCGAAACCTGAGTTCAGTGAAATCGAGTAGGACGGGACACGTGATATCCTGTCTGAACATGGGGGGACCATCCTCCAAGGCTAAATACTCCTGACTGACCGATAGTGAACCAGTACCGTGAGGGAAAGGCGAAAAGAACCCCTGTGAGGGGAGTGAAATAGACCCTGAAACCGTATGCGTACAAGCAGTCGGAGCAGACTTGTTCTGTGACGGCGTACCTTTTGTATAATGGGTCAGCGACTTAATTTCAGTAGCAAGGTTAACCGTCTAGGGGAGCCGTAGGGAAACCGAGTCTTAATAGGGCGTATAGTTGCTGGGATTAGACCCGAAACCGGGCGATCTATCCATGAGCAGGTTGAAGGTGCCGTAACAGGCACTGGAGGACCGAACCCACTGTCGTTGAAAAGCCAGGGGATGACTTGTGGATCGGAGTGAAAGGCTAATCAAGCCCGGAGATAGCTGGTTCTCCCCGAAAGCTATTTAGGTAGCGCCTCGGACGAATACCACTGGGGGTAGAGCACTGTTTGGGCTAGGGGGTCATCCCGACTTACCAACCCCATGCAAACTCCGAATACCAGTGAGTACTATCCGGGAGACACACGGCGGGTGCTAACGTCCGTCGTGAAGAGGGAAACAACCCAGACCGCCAGCTAAGGTCCCCAAGTACCAGTTAAGTGGGAAACGATGTGGGAAGGCTCAGACAGCTAGGAGGTTGGCTTAGAAGCAGCCACCCTTTAAAGAAAGCGTAATAGCTCACTAGTCGAGTCGGCCTGCGCGGAAGATGTAACGGGGCTCAAACTGGTCACCGAAGCTGCGGCTGCATACTTTGTATGCGGGGTAGGGGAGCGTTCTGTAAGCCTGCGAAGGTGTGTTGAGAAGCATGCTGGAGGTATCAGAAGTGCGAATGCTGACATGAGTAACGACAATGGGGGTGAAAAACCCCCACGCCGGAAGACCAAGGGTTCCTGCGCAACGCTAATCGGCGCAGGGTGAGTCGGCCCCTAAGGCGAGACCGAAAGGTGTAGTCGATGGGAAACGGGTTAATATTCCCGTACCTTGGATCACTGCGATGGAGAGACGGAGAAGGCTAGGTGAGCCGGGCGACGGTTGTCCCGGTTTAAGCAAGTAGGAAGAGGACTTAGGCAAATCCGGGTCCTCAATTCCGAGATGCGACGACGAGTTCCCTAGGGAATGAAGTCATTGATGCCATGCTTCCAGGAAAATCTTCTAAGCTTCAGGTGATTCGAGACCGTACCCCAAACCGACACAGGTGGTCAGGTAGAGAATACCAAGGCGCTTGAGAGAACTCGGGTAAAGGAACTAGGCAAAATGGTGCCGTAACTTCGGGAGAAGGCACGCTGGTTGTATGTGAAACCCCTGCGGGTGGAGCAGAAGCCAGTCGAAGATACCAGGCCCCTGCGACTGTTTATTAAAAACACAGCACTCTGCAAACACGAAAGTGGACGTATAGGGTGTGACGCCTGCCCGGTGCCGGAAGGTTAATTGATGGGGTTAGCACTCGTGCGAAGCTCTTGATCGAAGCCCCGGTAAACGGCGGCCGTAACTATAACGGTCCTAAGGTAGCGAAATTCCTTGTCGGGTAAGTTCCGACCTGCACGAATGGCGTAACGATGGGGGCGCTGTCTCTACCCGAGACTCAGTGAAATTGAAATCGCCGTGAAGATGCGGTGTATCCGCGGCTAGACGGAAAGACCCCGTGAACCTTTACTATAGCTTCACAGTGAACTTTGAGCATGCTTGTGTAGGATAGCTGGGAGGCTTTGAAACCAGGACGCCAGTTCTGGTGGAGCCAACCTTGAAATACCAGCCTGGCATGTTTGAGGTTCTAACTTGGTCCCCTTATCGGGGATGAGGACACTGTGTGGTGGGTAGTTTGACTGGGGCGGTCTCCTCCCAAAGCGTAACGGAGGAGCACAAAGGTGGGCTAAGCATGGTCGGACATCATGCGGTTAGTGTAATGGCACAAGCCCGCTTAACTGCGAGACAGACACGTCGAGCAGGTGCGAAAGCAGGTCATAGTGATCCGGTGGTTCTGTATGGAAGGGCCATCGCTCAACGGATAAAAGGTACTCCGGGGATAACAGGCTGATACCGCCCAAGAGTTCACATCGACGGCGGTGTTTGGCACCTCGATGTCGGCTCATCACATCCTGGGGCTGAAGCCGGTCCCAAGGGTATGGCTGTTCGCCATTTAAAGTGGTACGCGAGCTGGGTTTAGAACGTCGTGAGACAGTTCGGTCCCTATCTGCCGTGGACGTTGGAGATTTGAGGAAAGCTGCTCCTAGTACGAGAGGACCGGAGTGGACGAACCTCTGGTGTTCGGGTTGTTTCGCCAGAAGCATTGCCCGGTAGCTATGTTCGGACAGGATAACCGCTGAAAGCATCTAAGCGGGAAGCCCCTTCCAAGATGAGATCTCCCCGAGGCCTCGAGCCTCCTAAAGAGCCGTTCAAGACCAGGACGTTGATAGGCTGGATGTGTAAGCGCTGCGAGGCGTTGAGCTAACCAGTACTAATTGCTCGTGCGGCTTGACTATATAACACCCAAGACAATTGCGGATAACCTGAAATCAATATCTCGCTTTCTCATCCTTCCCAGTGATCAACCTTTTTGTCTGACGACCATAGCGGTCTGGAACCACCTGATCCCATCCCGAACTCAGAAGTGAAACAGACCTGCGCCGATGGTAGTGTGGCACTTGCCCATGCGAGAGTAGGTCATCGTCAGGCTCTTAATACCGAAAACCCCAGCATCTTTGATGTTGGGGTTTTTTATTGCCTGCAAAAATCCATCGACATAACGCCATCAAGGCAGGCTGAGCGAACGGACTGAAACCGGCTACTGTACGCCATTCATCCATTCCAGCACGCCCCCCAGGATCCGGTGTATCAAGGCTACCTGGCTGTCCAAGCGCTGACCAAGATCGGACGTTGCCTGGTACTGCCAGAAGGTCAGTACCAGCACCGCCACAAACGCCAGGCTGCCGTACAAGGTCAATCGACGATGGCGTTTCTGGAGTTGCTGAATCTGCTGTTGGTGACGCAGCTCCAGACTCAACATCGCCCGGCGCAGCTGGGTCAGGGCATCGTCGGTTTCTTCGTAGGCGACCTCCAGGGTTGCCAGTCGCCCGGACCAGCTATGGTTTGAGTCTTCAGGCATCGGTATTGTCAGGGCAGGCTCCTGCGTCGCTACCGGGTCCGCTGTGGCGGGCAGGGCATCCTGTCGGGTGAAGATGGTGTCGAGGGCGTGAAGCAGCTGATGGCGGTCGACCTGCTTGCGAATCACCCCTGAGGCCCCTAGCGCTTTTGCCTCCTGCAGGTACCGTTCGGCGGACTGGGAGGTGTACATAAAGACCGGAATGTCCCGGGTCTCGGGATGACGCTTGATTTCAGCGAGGGCCTGCAGTCCGTTCATACCAGGTAGCAGATGGTCCATAAAGACCACATTGAAGACGTCCTGTTTCAACAGGGGTAGAGCGGCTTCTGCGGTTGCGACACCGATGGCGGCGACGTCGGCTCGCTCCAGCAGGCGAGTAAGGATAATCCGCGCGGTTGCGGAGTCTTCAACTATCAGGGCGCGTCCACGGGACATGGGGTCTCCTTGCACTGATCACGGCGACCCCTCAACATCCGTGCGATTATAATTAGTATCGAAAACTAACGTCCCGGGCGGACAGATTCAAGTCACTTCCTGGCACCAGGAAGGGAAATGAGACCTGGTACTGGATAGGGTTCCCCAATCGCTCCCGAGGTTTTCCCGACAAGGGTTTCAGGGCAACCAGATCTCGAAAACGCCGCCACTAAACTGGCCGCCATTGCGCAGCCGGATTTCCCCCTTGCGGCCACCCTGGTTGTGGAGCTGAGCCACCGTCGAGGCGAAGAACAGCCCCAGGCTGGTACTGCCGCTGTTGAAATCGAGAGAACCAAAGCTGACCGGGCCGGAGTGCTGCATGCTTTCCGGATAGCCTCGCCCGTCATCCTCTACCCCAATCACCAGATAGTCATCCTGCTGTCGCGCCGTGAGATGGATGCGGCTTCGGGTATAGCGAATGGCATTATTGATGGTGTTGTTGAGCACCCCGGTTAACAGGTCTTCATCGAAGAAGCCCAGCAGGTCGTCGGCGGCAACGGAGCACTGGATGCCCAGTCCGTCCAGCAACGGGGTGTGTCGAGCCAGGTTCTCCTGCAGGAAGTCAGGGACAAAGTGTTCCTCAATGTGTGCAGACAGTGTCTGCTCCCCCAGACGATAGATGCCCAGCAACTGAACCAGGTCGTTGTGGACGCGTTCAGCTTCGTACTGGAGCGTATTGAATCCCCGGGTACCGCTGAGCTGCTCACCGTGCTCCTGGCGCAGTTCATCGAGGGAATTCAGCAGCATGCCCAGCGAATTTTTCATGTCGTGCACCGCCGAGGCGATCACCATCGAAAAGTCGATGGACTGATCCGCTTGGCTCGTGTTCTTGGCAGATAAGGCAGATGGATTCTGGGCATCAGTCATGCTGCAGGCTCTCCAGCTTTTTCTTGAGGGCAAGTAGGCGACGATACTGGCGATGCTGTTCGGGCAGGCCTGCCAGGTTGTTAAGCAGGCGCCGGCAGTCGGCCAGCAGAGCTCGTCGGCTGGTGTCGTTGTGGTACTGCTTCATCTGTACCTGGACCAGGTTGAGGTTCAGTGCGGTATGGTTGGGCACGACGTTCAGAGCCTCCCGGAAGGCACTGGCGGCCTCCTCCAACTGACCGTCCTCAAATGCCTTGATGCCGGCCCGGTTGAGGTTACGAGCCTGCATCCGCTGCCGGAAACTCACCGGTTCATCCAGTAGGGTTTCGATCTGCTGCAGAACATCGGAATCGTCTTCGTGCGCCTGCGCCAGCTGGGCGAGTACGGCTTTGGCGTCGGTCTGTCGGTCGAGACGGAACAGGGTGCGGGCATAGTCGAGCCCGGTGTCGGCGCTCATTCCCTCATTGCCTTCCAGTTCTGCGCTGATGTCCTGCAGGCAGCGCTCGGCGTCTCGCGCCCGACCCTGACCGGCATGAACCCGGGTCTGTACCAGGCGGCTGCGAACCACCAACTCGGGATCGTCGTCAAAACGCCGTTCCATGCGTGAGAGGGTATTCAGAGCCTCCTCGGCACGCTGCTTGCCGGTGTCCGTCTGATCACCATCACTCAGGTCACTCAGCGTTCGCCCGAGGGCCAGGTAGTTGTCCGCATTGTCGTGAATGGAGAGAACTCCGAGTTGAACGGTACGCTTCCAGGCGCCGGAGGCGGTCTCCAGGTCCTGGTTGGCTTCTGCCACACTCGCCAGGTGCTTCTGGCGCAACAGCGCATTTGGCGACAGTTCTGTCGCTTTGCCCAGCACCTGCTGGGCCTGGGCGAGTTTGCCTTGATGCTCCAGGGCGGCCGCCAGCAGGTCGTAGCCCTCCATAAAGTCCGGATGATCCTCAACCAGAGATTTCAGCTCGGTCACGGCGTCATCGTAGTGTTTCTGGGCCAGCAGCACTTTGCCCCGCCCCAATCTGGCCCACGACAGGTCCCGCTGCGACAGCACATCGTCATAGATCTTCTGGGCATGGCTGAAATCGCCCACCCGGTGGTAGAGATCCGCCAGGGTTTTCAGCAGCCAGGTCTTGTAACGGGGCTGCTTGGGAAGGGCCTGCAGGCAGAGGGATATGGCTTCGGGGTAGTTCTCCAGATCGATGGCCCGGTTGATTGGTAGCAGCGCTTTGCGCTGTTCCACCAGACTGCCGAGGCGCTTTTCGAGCATTGCCCGGTTTATCGGTTTGGTCAGGTAGGCGTCGGGCTGATACTCACGCGCTCCCATGACCATTTCCCGGGACGTTTCGGCTGTGACCATCAGGAACAGGGAGGCCCGCTTCAGCAGCTTCTTGTGGCGTAGCTCCTCCAGTACGTGCTGGCCGTTCTTGCCATCGCCCAGGTTGTAGTCACACAGGACCACATCAAAGTGCTCATAAGTACAGCGCTGGATCGCCGCGGCGCCAGTGTTGGCCACGTCGATGTGCTCCACCCCGAAGCTGCGAAGCATCTGCCGCATGGAGAGCCGGAAACTCTCGAAGTCGTCGACTATCAGATATCGGAGTTTCCTGAACGGGTTGTCATGGGCGCTATTGGCAGTCATGGTTCATGATCGTCGCTGTTTCAGCAGTTTATTGACAAGCGCCCTGAGGGCCGCTGGTTTAACCGGTTTATAGAGGATCTGATAGCCCCGTTCCAGGGCATCCTCCTTGACCTCGGCGCCCAGGTAGCCGGTGATCAGGATACCTGGAATCGCCGAATCGCAGGTTTGGCGAATGGCGTCCATGGCATCGAGTCCATTCTTGTCATCGTCAAGCTGGTAGTCCGCCAGGATAATTGCGGGATGTCGCCCCTCAAGCTTGGCCACGGCGTCCTCCAGGCTGGCGGCGGCCGTTACCTGGCATTGCCAGTTGTTCAGCAAAGCCTCCATTCCCTGAAGAATCTTGGCATCATTATCGATACATAGCACATGCAGATCCCGAAGAGTGGACACACTGCGGGCGCTGCGCCGTGGTGTGGTATCGGCAGGTTTGCTGGTATCCGCCGGCGCCAGCGGAACGGTAATGCTGAATACACTGCCTCGGCCCTGTACGGAATTGACGTTCACCGGGTGGTCCAGCATACCGCTGATCCGATCGACGATGGCCAGGCCCAGCCCCAGGCCTTTCTTATCCTGGTTGTGCTGAAGCCGTTTGAATTCCTCGAAGATCTGAGCGAGCTGGTCCTCCGGGATCCCTGGCCCGGTATCCCAGACCTCAATCCGCAGAAAACCCCGTAATCGCCGACATCCCATTAGAATACGGCCTTTGGGTGTGTAACGGATGGCATTGGATAGAAAGTTCTGGATCACTCGCCGCAACAGTTTGATGTCGGACCGTACCCAGGCGGAGCTGTTGATTACATGCAGCTCCAGTCCCGAATCCGCGGCAATGGCGGAGAAATCGTTGGCCAGTGTCCGCAACAGATCGCTAATAGGGAAGCGGGTGATCTGGGGCTCCAGCGCGCCGGCATCCAGCTTGGAAATGTCCAGCAGGGTACTGATGATCTCCTCCGCCGCACTCAGTGAGCTGTCGATGTGCTCTACCAGCTCGTTGGTTTCCTGGTCATGAGGCTTGCCGGCCAGGGCTGAGGTGAACAAACGGGCGGCGTTCAGCGGCTGCAGCAGGTCGTGGCTGGCGGAAGCCAGAAAGCGGGTTTTGCTCTGGTTGGCCTGTTCCGCCACCGACTTGGCCTTGAGCATCTGCTCGTTGATGATCTGCAGTTCCTGGGTGCGCTCTTTGACCCGCTGTTCCAGGTAGATGTTGGTTTCCTTGAGCGCCTTTTCGGTGCGGCGCATGGCGGTAATGTCCTGGAAGGTGGTGACATAACCACCGCCGGGAATGGGGCTGCCGTCGATCTTGATCACGGTACCGTCGGGCCGGTGACGCTCATAGGACATCCGCTCCCCCTTGCGCATGCTGCTACAGCGATCGTCGATGATCTCGTCGATCTTGCGGGCAGGGAGATTGGAGCTGGTGAGGTTGTAACGCATCAGATCTTCGATGGGGCGACCCACCCGCACAAACCCCCGTGGATAGGAAAACAGCTCCAGGTAGTTCTGGTTCCACACCACCAACTGCTGCTGGTGGTTCACCACCGACACCCCGAGACTGATGTTCTCGATTGCCGATTGCAGCAATTCCCGGCTGAAGGTCATGGCCTGCGAGGCCTCATCGACAATGCTGACGACGTCTTCTATCTGCATGTCCCGGCCGGTCAGGGTGGATTCCAGCACCACCCGGGCGGTCGACGCGCCAATCACCGATGCCAGCTGTCGCTCGATGTACTTCATCAGGTGTGCAGAGGCTGGGCGTTGCGGTGATAACCGGATGGCATTGCGGCGTTCGTAGTTGCGGAACAGCGCGTCGGCGCGCTCCTCACCCATGAACCGGTCGGCCAGGGCCTGCAGATCGGCGGTGAGGACCTCACCTTCCCAGGCTTGCTGTTGGGGTGTTTCGGCTTTTGGCTCCGGATCATGGAAGAACGAGGCGATCTGGATCTTCTCCCGTACCCGTTGGCGGGTCAGCAACGACAGACAGATGTAGGTAAGTGTATTCAGGCCCAGGCTCCAGATGGTGCCGTGACTGACCGTGTCCATCTCCAGCCCCATCAGTGCCGTAGGACGGGTCCAGCTCAGGCCCCAGAGACCCTGTTCAATCAGTCCCGGGTCGAGCCAGCCAGTGGAGGCCAGGGCGGGAATCAGCAGGGTATAGATCCAGATCACGAAACCGACCACCAGCCCCCAGAAGGCGCCGGTATGATTGCCACGACGCCAGAGGATGCCTCCCACCAGGGCCGGCCCGAACTGGGCGGCGGCGGCGAAGGAGAGCAGACCGAACGCAGTCAGGCTGTAATCCTCGCTGGCCAGCCGATAGAAACCATAAGCGGTCAGCATCACCACAAAGATGGCGACCCGGCGGATGCTCAGCAGCAGGTGGCTGAGGTCTTCCTGCTGGTTCATCCTTGGGCGGAAAAACTTCAGCAGCGCCGGCATGATGATCTCGTTGCTGACCATGGTGGCGATGGCCACGGAGCAGACAATGACCATCGCCGCGGCGGCCGAGCCACCGCCGAGGAAAGCAAGAATCGCAAGCCAGTATTCGCCGGCCTGGATCGGCAGGTTGAGAATCATGATGTCCGGATTGCTGCCCTGAACGCCCGGGTGAAGCATGCCGGCGGCGGCAATGGGAATCACAAACGCACTGGCAATGATCAGGTAGGCGGGCATGGCCCAGCGGGCGACGTTGAAATCCCGGTGGTCGGTGTTCTCTACCACCATGACGTGGAACTGGCGGGGCAGGCAGATAATCGCAAGCATCCCGATCAGGGTCTGGGTCACGAACGGGATGGGTTCGAAATTCTCGGTGGTCAGCACGCCCACCAGGTCAGCCTCGCTGGCGGCCCGGAACAGGTCACCAAAGCCATTGTAGAGTCCGAAACCGACAAACAGGCCCACCGCGATGAAGGCGGTCAGCTTGATCAGCGATTCAAACGCCACAGCCTGGATCATGCCGCGGTGGTGTTCGGTGGACTCCAGGTGGCGGGTGCCGAACAGTACGGTGAACACCGCCAGCACCAGGGTGATGTACCAGGCGGAGTCGGTCCAGGCGGGTTGGGCCGAGCCGATGCCGACCTGGTGGTTGTCGGCCAGCACATTGAAGCCCATGGAAATGGCCTTCAGCTGGAGCGAGATGTACGGCACGCTGCCGATCAGCGCGACCAGAGCGATCAGCGCGGCCAGGGACTGGGACTTGCCATAACGGGAGGCGATGAAATCGGCAATGGAGGTGCTGTTGTTGCGTTTGCTGATATAGATGATGCGACGGATCAGCGAGGCACCGAACAGGAAAACCAGCAGCGGGCCCAGGTAGATGGGCAGGAAACCGATACCCTCCTGGGTCGCCCGGCCAACAGCGCCGTAGAACGTCCACGACGTAAAATACACCGCCAGTGAAAGGGCGTAGACGTGGGTACGGGCGATTCGATGGCGGTAAAGGGTGGGGTGCCGGTCACCCGCCCAGGCAATGGCGAACAGCAGCGAAATGTAAGTGATGGATATCAGTACCAGTAGCCAACCGCTGAGCATAGTGTGGCGTTCTCATGACCCTGTGAAATGAATGAAGGCCGGCACGGGGCGAGTGCCCGTCCGGCCAATGGTATGTGGTGCTGTGTCGGGCGCCTAGAAACAGGCGGCAATAAACAGTCGATCATCGTCCGTCAGTGTGCGCAGTCCTGACATGACCGGTGTCTTGTCGTCATCCAGTGGCACCAGTTCCTGGGTGGCGCAGTTCAGGAGGTGATGCTGGTAGTTGACGGTATCAGTATAGGACTGTTCGAAACGGTACAGGTAAAACTCCAGCACATCCCGGTTGTCCTGATTGGGTTTGATCTCCTTGGTGTCCAGCACCGTGAAGGCCATCACCTGGGGGACCAGGTAACTCCAGGGCCGCCACGGTACCTGCTTTTCTTCCTGGCTGACGATGATCATGCCTTCAGCCAGTTCCGCGCGTTTCTCATCGAACCAGGTGTACTCACGAAACACCAGAAAGGCGAGCATTCCCAGGCCCCCGGCGACCGGAATGATCCAGCGCGGCGCACGCTTCATGGTCAACGTGCGGATACCCATGGCAATGCCGGCGGCGCCGAGCCCGGCGAAAACCGTGGCTACGAAGTTCCAGAACATAAGCTTGTTTCCTTAACGAAAAAACGGGCTTCCTCATTGAGGAAGCCCGTTTGGGACAACCTTTTACAGAACCTTCTCTGCAACAGGCTGCATTATCGCTCAGTGATCAGAGGCACTGCCAGCACCGCGGGGATAGCGCACGCTTTCCACCAGGTCCTGGATTTCCTCCGGCGGCTCTTCGGTGGCGTAGGAGACACCAAAGGCGACCGCAAAGTTGATGATGGCACCCACCGCACCGATGGAGAGCGGGGAGATGCCCAGCACCCAGTTTTCCGGGGTATCAGCCAGGTTGTTGGTGCCCGGAATGAACAGCCAGCCCTTGTAAACGAAGATGTACACCAGGGTGAAGCCCAGACCGGTCAGCATGCCGGCAATGGCGCCGGTATTGTTCACGCGCTTGGAGAAGATCCCCATCATCAGCGCCGGGAACAGCGATGCTGCCGCGATACCAAAGGCCAGGGCGACCACCTGGGCGGCAAACCCGGGTGGATTGGCCCCCAGATAGGTGGCCACCACGATGGCGACGGCCATGGAGATCCGTGCCGCCATTAGTTCGCCTTTCTCCGAGATACTGGGGTTGATGGCCCCCTTGATCAGGTCATGACTCACCGCCGACGAGATCGCCAGCAACAGCCCGGCGGCGGTCGACAGGGCGGCGGCGAGACCACCGGCTGCGATCAGGCCGATGACCCAGCTGGGCAGATTGGCGATTTCCGGGTTGGCCAGAACCAGAATGTCCCGGTTGACCTCCAGCTCGTTACCGTTCCAGCCACGGGCGTCAGCCTGCGGTTTGAAGGCTTCGGTGTCGTTGTAGAGCTGGATACGGCCGTCGTTGTTCTTGTCCTCGTACTTGATCAGACCGGTGACTTCCCACTCACGCACCCAATTGGGACGCTCATCGTACTCGATCGGCTGGGCCGCCGTGCCTTCCGGGTAGATGGTGGTCATCAGGTTCAGGCGAGCCATGGAGGCAACCGCCGGTGCGGTCAGGTACAGCAGGGCAATGAACACCAGGGCCCAGCCAGCGGACCAGCGGGCGTCTGCGACCTTGGGTACAGTGAAGAAGCGGATGATCACGTGTGGCAGACCGGCGGTACCGATCATCAG
Organism: Marinobacter sp. CA1; assembly: GCF_020546665.1. NCBI lineage: Bacteria > Pseudomonadati > Pseudomonadota > Gammaproteobacteria > Pseudomonadales > Marinobacteraceae > Marinobacter > Marinobacter sp. CA1. The sequence continues at coordinate 2,911,074 of NZ_CP071785.1, read as the reverse complement.
TGACAGGGTGAACAGCACCATGTTCAGCTTGTTGTGAACGTCATCGGTGTAGGAGTTGAAGCCCAGTTCGGTGATGACCTGGTTCAGTTTCTCCAGCAGCGGCAGGCCAGAATCGGCGTGGGTGGAGAACAGACCCAGCGGAGGCAGCGGGTTACCCGTCAATTGCAGTGAAATGAATACGGCAGGGATGGTGTAGGCCACAATCAACACACAGTACTGAGCCACCTGGGTGTAAGTGATGCCCTTCATGCCACCGAGTACCGCGTACACAAACACCACAACGGCGGCGATTATCAGGCCCATGGTGGCGTCCACTTCCAGGAAGCGGGAGAAGGCGACACCGGCGCCGGCCATCTGGCCGATAACGTAGGTGACCGAGGCCACGATCAGACAGACCACTGCCACCAGTCGGGCGCTTTTGCTGTAGAAACGGTCACCGATGAATTCCGGTACCGTGAACTTGCCAAACTTCCGCAGGTATGGCGCCAGCAGCATTGCCAGCAGCACATACCCGCCGGTCCAGCCCATCAGGAAGGTGGAGTTCGCATAACCGCCGGCGGCGATCAGGCCCGCCATGGAAATGAAGGATGCCGCAGACATCCAGTCGGCACCGATCGCCATACCGTTGGTGATCGGATGAACGCCGCCGCCGGCGACGTAGAAGTCCTTGGTGCTACCGGCCTTGGCCCACACCGCAATCATGATGTAGAGGAGGAACGAGCCCCCCACAAAAATGAGATTGACTGCAAATTGGCTCATACCCGATCACTCCTCGTGGACGTCAAATTTCTTGTCGAGCTTGTTCATACGCCAGGCGTAGTGAAAGATCAGCGCGATGAAGGTGAGGATCGAGCCCTGTTGGGCGAACCAGAAGCCCAGATCGGTGCCACCCAGGTGGATACCGGCGAGCATGGGGCGGAGCAGGATTGCGAAGCCGTAGGACGCGAGTCCCCAGACCACCAGACTTCCGATGATCAGCCTTAGATTCGCTTTCCAGTACTTCTCGGAATCGTAGCTATGACCAGACATAACAGCACTCCCGTTTTGTTTTTGTAGATACCGTTGGATTCGGTGCTTTAAAAGGCATGGTTTGTTGTTGTTCGTTTTTTCGACTGTTGTCTTATCTAACTTTACTGGTCAACCGTTCGCGAGCTATTGGCAAAAGGTCTATACCTACTTTCGCCGTAGATGGAATGACAAAAACTGGCAAAAAATTTGATTTGGATCAGGCGGGAAAGCGCGCTGACGAAGGGGCGTTTACGGGTGGAATCAGTGACGTGACAGGGCGTTCAGACGGCGGTAGGTGCGCACCTTGTCCTGCAGCTCGCCCAGAGTGGTGAGGCCGTCCTTGCGGGCCTTGTTGAAGGCGACAAGGGCGAGTTCTGCGGTCACCATGGCATCGGCGGCGGCATGGTGGCGGGCGCTGGCGAACAGGCCAAACTGTTCGGACCAGTCATCCAGGCTCTTGTGGCGGCCGCGCAGCTCCGGAAACAGGGCTGGCAGCAGCTCCGCCACATCCAGCCAGGCATGGGCCCGGGTATAGCCCAGGGTCTGTTTCAGCGCCTTCTCCAGAAAGCGTTTGTCGAAGGCTGCGTGGTAGGCCATCAGCGGCGCACCCTGAAGCCATTCCAGCAGGTGGATGAGCGCGTCTTCGGTTTCATGGCCCTGGGTCAGCGCTTCGTTACCGATGCCGTGGATCAGCACGGTTTCGCTGATATCCAGTTCCGGACGCCGCAGGATCAGATCAAACTGGTCGCCCAGCGGTATGGCGCCGCCGGCAATGGCTACGCCACCGATGGCAATCACCTGGTCCTTGGCGGGGTTGAGGCCGGTGGTTTCCAGATCCACCACCACCAGACGGGTGGCGTCCAGTGGCTGTTCGGCCAGCAGTTCCGGTGGCGGCAGATGAGGCAGGCTGAGGTGGCCCTCACGGTTCAGGGTGCGGCTCAACCAGTCTTTGAAGTCATCCAGCATGGTGCAGCTCACTCAGTACAGTCACAGCTGATAGGTCACTTCCAGTTTTTGCTGCAGGCGCTGGGCCTGACGGAACGACTCCCGCAGGATGCGCCGGTCCAGCGGGTTGAGGTGGTCCGGGTTGATGTAGTTCGACAACGGTTGTTGCTGATCCAGCTGCTGCTGGTGCGCCCGCATCCGGATTGCCTGGATCAGGCTGTAGGCCTCCTGCCAGGCGTTGGCATCCTTGTCGTCGAACACACCTTTGCGGGCCAGTTGCTGCATCCGCTCCAGGGTGTTGGCGGCCTCCACGCCGTGGGCGAGGGCAAAGACCCGGACCGATTCTACAAATGGCGACAGGCCCTGGCGCTTCAGGTCGATGGTGTGACGATCCCCGTCCGGTGCGTAGCGAAAGCCACGGAACATGTTCAACGGCGGTCGCCGGTTGAGGGCGTTCTCGGCGAGCATCTTCTGGAACAGCGCGTTGCCGCGGATGCGTCCAAGAACCTTGTCCAATAACTGGTGCAAAGGCTCGCGGGGACCAAATACCGCCCGCATGTCGAGAAAGATCGAGGAGTACACCAGGTTCTGGGGGGTGGAGGCGTCGATAAAGCGGATAAACCAGTCATCCCACTCCTGCCCGCTGAGGCAGAGTTTGGGATTGCTGGCCATGATGTTGCCCTTGCACAGGGTGAAACCACACTCCGCCAGTTCCTGATTGACGGTCTCGGCGAAGGGCAGCAGCACGTCGCGGACCTGGTCTTCGGTCATGCCCTCCGGGGTCTGGAACAGGATGCCGTTGTCCTGATCGGTGAGCAGGGTCTGTTCCTGGCGGCCCTCACTGCCGAAAGTCAGCCAGGTAAACGGGATGCCGGGGTCGTGCCGTTTCAGGTTGAGCTCCAGCACCCGTCGCACGGTAACGTCGTTGAGGGTGGTGATGATCTTCACCACCTGGCCGGAATCGGCGCCGTGGGCCAGCATGGTGTCGACCAGGCGTGAAACTTCGGAACGCAGGCTGACCAGGGTGCGCAGGTGACTGGCGGTACCGATGGTGCGGGCCAGGTTGACCAGGTCGACCCGTTGCAAAGAGAAAAGGTCCCGCTCCGAGACCACACCGATCAGCGCATTGTCCTCATCCTTGACGCAGATGTGGGCAAAGTGGTGCTCCGCCATCAGCATCGCCGCTTCAAAGGCATCCGCCTGTGCTGGCAGGCAGCAGGGATTCTGGGTCATCACCTGGCCAATGGGTGTGTCCAGGGACGTCGTACCCTCCGCCACCACTGTGCGCAGGTCCCGCAGGGTGAAAATGCCCACCGGCTTGCGGGCGTCGTCGGTGATCACGATGCTGCCGACACTGTTCTCGTGCATCCGCGCCACAGCGCGACGCAGTGGCATATCGGGAGAGCAGACGATGGGGTTGCGAATGGCAAAGCGTTCCAGCGGCGTGTCCAGCGAGTGACTGGGGCCTATGGAAGCCATGGCGCCGGTCTGAATGCGCTGGTTGACCAGATCCAGCAGACTGCTGACCCCCCGCAGACAGAAATCCCGGAACGGATCACTGTCGGCAAACAGCGTCACGAAGTTGTCGTGATCGAGGGTCAGGCAGAAGGTGTCGCCACTAGCCCGGTGCAGGGTCCGGGTGGGGCGCTCTCCAATAAGTGCCGCCAGGGGGAAGCACTCGCCCTGGCTGATTTCGAACGTGGTTTCGGTCTCACCGGTGTCCGGGTTCTCACGCTCGCCGCGGATGCGGCCCTGTTTGACCACATGGAACTGGCGGATGACTTCGTCGTCGGGGGCGATCACCACGTCCTGGTCGGCAAAGAACTGCAGGGTGGCGTGCTCTGCGAAATGTGCCAGGTGGGCATCGTCCATGTTGGAGAACGGCGCATGTTCCCGCAAAAAGGTCATGATGGCGCGGATATTCTGCGGGCGCTGGTTGTCCGGCGAGGAGGTCACGGTGGCATCCCTTCTTGTTCTTGGTCGTGCCTGCAGTTTAGCCGAGCTGGCGGTCGATGAACCCTGACCTTTGGTCGTAGGAGGATTCTTTATGGCCCCGGCAGCGGGTGGTAAAGTGCAATCATGAACAAGATACACGGGGCTTTGCACAGCGCACTATGACCACCAAAGAAGAGCGGATGAGTTTCCTGGAGGAAATGGAAGGCGTCCGCCGTATTCGCCAACCCAACCGCGCCGACGTCAAGAAGCCCAGGGATCTGACTCCGGGCCACCTGGAGCGTCAGCGCGCTGCCATGGCCAAGCCGGTGGTGGATCGCAACCCGCTGACGGCGGATGATGTCGACCCACTCACCAGCCATGACGTGCTGAACTGGCAGCGTCCCGGGATTCAGCATGGCGTGTTCCGAAAGCTGAGGCTGGGTCAGTATCCGATTGAGGCGCGGCTGGACCTGCATCGGATGACGGTGGAGGAAGCCCGGCGCGAAGTGTTTCGATTTATTCAGGACTGCGTGCGTTATGGTGTCCGGTCAGCCCTGATCACCCATGGCAAGGGCGAACGCAACGTTGACGGTGTGGCCTGGCTCAAGAGTTACCTGGCAAAGTGGTTGCCGGAGCTGGACGACGTGCTGGCGTTTCATTCCGCCCAGAAGCACCATGGGGGGACGGGCGCGGCCTATGTCATGGTGCGCAAGGGCGAGCGTCAGAAGCAGGAGAACCGTGACCGCAACAGCGGCCGGTAGCCGCCGCGATGCGCCCGGGGAGGCGCTGATGAAAAGGCTCGTTTTCCACCGCCCCACATCCACCTATAATGGCCGCAACACACCACCCAACCTGCCAGGGGATGCCCGTTGACTGATCTTTCCCGGTTCGATGTCACTCGTTATGCCGCTGCCGCCCAGTCGATTATCGACGCCGGACGGTTTCTCTATGGTCAGGGCTGGTCGCCCGCGACCAGCAGCAACTACTCGGCACGAATTGATGCCGAGCACCTGGCGATTACCGTCTCCGGGCGCCACAAGGGGCAGCTGCGCCAGGACGATGTGATGGTGGTGGACCTGGACGGCAATCCGGTCCAGAGCCATTGCCGCTCGTCGGCGGAAACCCTGCTGCACACGGTGGTGTACCGGCAGTTGCCAACGATCGGTGCGGTGCTGCACACCCACTCGGTGAAAGCCACGGTACTGAGCCGACTGATTCCGGCCGGGCAGGCCCTGACGCTTCAGGGCTATGAACTCCAGAAGGCCTTTCCGGGTTACGACAGTCACGACAGCACCCTCGACATCCCGGTGTTCGACAACACCCAGGATATCCCCGCGCTGGCGGCCGAGAGCGCGGCCTGGCTGGCCCACAATCCCGGCCAGCCGGGGTATTTGATCCGGGGTCATGGCCTCTACACCTGGGGCGACACCATGGATGACTGTTTACGCCATGTCGAAGCCTTCGAATTTCTGCTTGAATGTGAACTGGAAATGATGAGAGTCCTGCGATGACCACCTTGAGCATCTTTGACCAACAAGACCCTGAAACACCCCACACCGTGACCCGGGACCCGGCGGAGATTCGCCAGCGCCTGTCTGAGCAGGGGGTGCGGTTTGAGCAGTGGCCGACCCAGGCGTTGCCACAGGATGCCGATCAGCAACAGATCCTGTCTGCCTACGCTGACGAGGTGTCACGCCTGAAGGCGGAGTGCGGCTTCCAGACCGCGGATGTGGTCAGCCTCAGTGCCGATCACCCCGACAGGGCAGCGTTCCGCCAGAAGTTCCTTGACGAGCATACCCACAGCGAGGACGAGGTCCGCTTCTTTGTCCGTGGCGAAGGGCTGTTCTACCTGCATTTTGACGACCAGGTCTATGCGGTACTGTGCCAGCAGAATGACCTGATCAGCGTGCCGGACGGCACCCGGCACTGGTTTGATATGGGACCGGAGCCGGAATTCACCTGCATTCGACTGTTCAGTAATCCGGATGGCTGGGTTGCCCAGTTCACGGGCTCCGGCATTGCCACCGAGCTGCCCAGGTACGAGCAACTGGCGGGAGCTGCATCATGATACGGGTTGTATTGACCGACATTGAGGGGACCACCAGCTCCATCCGTTTCGTCCACGAAGTGCTGTTTCCCTACTCGGCGGAACATATGGCGGAGTTTGTTCGTGATCACGAGGCGGATGATCTGGAAATCCGTGCCCAGCTGGACGAGGTCGCCAGGGAGAGCGGCGCCGACCGGGGCGATCTCGAGGCGCTGATTGACGTGCTCCAGCAGTGGATTCGTGAAGACCGCAAGGCGACCCCGCTGAAAGCCCTGCAGGGCATGTTGTGGGAGCAGGGGTACGAGCGTGGCGACTTCAAGGGCCATGTCTACGAGGATGCCGCCCACTACCTGCAGCTCTGGCATGATCGCGGATTGCGATTGTACGTATATTCCTCTGGTTCGGTCCGCGCCCAGCAGATGATATTTGGGTTCAGCAACTGCGGTGATCTGACGCCGTTTTTCAGCGGCTACTTTGACACCCGGGTTGGTGGCAAACGGGAGCAGGCTTCCTACCAGGCCATTCTGGACGAGCTTGGCGTGGAAGCGCATACGGTACTGTTTCTGTCCGACGTGGAGGCCGAACTGGAAGCGGCGGAAGCCGCAGGCATGCACACTGCCTGGCTGGTCCGGGAATCCGATCCCCCCCATACCCATCGACTGGCAATGGCGGACTTTGAAGCGGTGGATCAGCTGATCCGGGATCGTACCCTGAGCTGATTTGCCCCAACCCGGAGGGCAGGCAATGCAGTGGGGCTGGCGGATCGTCTGTGGGCTGGGATGTCTGCTGCTGTTATCCGGATTGACTGGCTGTGATCCTTTTTCCCAACCGCGATCGCTGATGGACGAATACGTCGAGCGGGTTGCCCGGGTGATGGAGCAGGAGCCGGTCTACACCCCGTTGCCCGCTGTCGGTCCCATGCCCCGGCGGCGGGCCCGTCTCCTGGAGCTGCCGGAGTTGGACATCGGCATGCTGGATTTCCTGTCACTCTATGGCTGCGAACTGCAGGTAGTGGTGGGCGAGCGCAACTCGATCATGGGGCGGATGATGCAGCCGCTGAATCAGTTGCGCTACGAGCAACGGTTTCTGCGCGCCGCGAAGGCCTGCCTGCCGCAATTGGAGCGGGACGATCTGAAGCAGGCGGTGCAGCAGGCCATTGATGGCAAGACCGACTCACTCGGCATCGCGGCCTGGAATGCGACCTGGGGTGGCGAGGCGATTGAGCCGTTGCTGACCCAGGCCAAGGGCCCGCTGCCCCTCACCGGGTCCGGGCCGGAAGTGGCGCAGCTGGCGGCTGATCTGAACCAGTGGAACGCGATCCTGGCGGCGTTGCTCGCTGGTGATCTGAACGTATCACTGCAGCCGGCCAGTGAAATGCAGCAGCGCTGGCAATCCAACCACGCCGCCGGGCAACTGATTCGCAGCGCGTTACTGGTGACCACGCGGCTCGACGACGCAACCCGGCTCCTGCAACAGCGCATTGATGGCCGGCCATTATGCCTGGACGGCAAGGTCAATCCCAAGGCGCGCAATGCCGAAGGACTGCTGGTGACGGTGTTTGCCGGCGAGGTCCAGCCCTACCTGGCGCAGGTGCGTCAGCGCCGGGATCAACTGCTAGAGCCGCTGGCACAAATGGCGACGCTGCAGTCCGCGGTGATGCCGCCCGCGTTCCGGCAATGGCACCAGAGGGTGCTCGATCCCCAGCATCCCGATGGGCTCTGGCGGGCCTTTGACCAGGCCATCGTCGAGCATGCCCGCAGTTGGCAGCGATTGCTGGAGCAGTGCGGGCTGGCGCCGGGCTGAGGGTTACTGCGGCCGTTCACTGCCCATCATGGCAGGCATTTCCTCTGGCCGTGGCAGGCCCCGTTTCATCTCCACGTCACCGTCGGCGTTCAGGTAGTAGGTTGATGGAGTCGCACTCAGCCCCAGACTGGACATCAGTTCGTTGTTGGCCGTGACCTTGGCCCGGTAGGCGCTGACACTCTCCCGATCCACTTCAATACCACCCTCCTGGTAGCTCTGGTGGTTCGCCATCAAGGCGCTCTCCGGAGACTCTGCCCCCAGAATGGTGGCGGCCTTGGGCATGCTGTCCGGCCGGATGATGCCAACCATGACGTGACGCAGCTGCACCCGGCCCGCATCGATCCAGGGTTGGGCGGCCTGGCGGAAACGGTGACAGTAGGGGCAGTTGGGATCGGTGAAGGTGTAGACAATGGTCTCCGCATCCGGATCGCCGTCGCCAACCCAATGGCTGTCGGCCAGGCGGGACCAGGCGTTCTGGTTCATTGGTTCAATCACCAGTTGCTGAACCTTGTCGTCGGTGAGGTTATTGCCGTCGGCGTCCAGCATCGGGCCGACAATCACGTGATCGCCGTCCGGGGTCAGATAGAACGCCACCGGCTGGCCCTGCATGCTGCCCGCGTAGCCGGTCAGACCACCGGGAGCCTCGAACGTGCCGGCCAGGTCAACGCCGCGATCCAGCAGGCGCTGTACCGCCGCGGGGTGGGGATCTGCCTGAGTGGGTGATGACTGCTTGGGTGAAGAAAAGGCAGGCGATGACAGGCCTGCCGCCAGCAGCAGGGACAGCGGAACGGAACGTCGACGGGACAGCATAGGTTTCTCCATGGGGGGTAAGGTTACTTGGCCAGCAGTGGTGACAACCGGTGGGCCAGGGATGCCTGGGACAGTTCACCCAGATGAGCGTCCACCTGGCGGCCCTTGGCGTCGAAGAACAGCGTGGTCGGCAGCGCCTGGCTGCCAACCGTGCGACCGAGGGCGCCGGACTGGTCACTGACAACGTGGGTGAGATCCAGCTGGTGGCGCGCCAGGAACTGGCGAATGGTTTCCTCCGGCTCGCCCTGGTTGGCGAATACGAAGGTGACATCGGGGTATTGCGTCTGGGCCGCGTCCAGCACCGGCATCTCACGGATGCAGGGCGGACACCAGGTGGCCCACAGGTTCACCACCATCGGTTTTCCGTCTGCCAGCTCCGACAGCTGACGGGATTCGCCGGCCAGGGTCGTCACGGCTGTTTCGGGAATACGGTTGGCCTGGGCGTGCATCAGCAGCGACAGGCTGCTCAGCCCGCCCCAGAGCAGGCCGCCGGCGAGTGTGGCGCTGGCCAGTGGTCGACGCAGGGCGGGGGCGCGCCAGCAACGCCAGAGTGCGTAGACCAGTGCACCGATCAGGCCACTGAGCGGATGAAAGCCGCCGTCGCGAATATCGAATATCTGCCAGGGCGCTTCCTGGTAGTGGGAAAAGTAGAGCGCAACGAAACCGACCCGGGCAGACACCAGCGCGATCAGCAGCAGGTCCATCAGTGTACCGGCGACCGGTACCTTGTGCTTGCGCCCAACCAGAGTGCCCACCAGCAGGGCGAGGGCGAATGCGGCCAGCAGGAGCAGTTGGCTGAGCGCCAGAGCGAACGGCCCCAATGAAACGGATAGCATGCTGAATCCTTCCAGAAATCAAATACATTGCAAGGCTATCGCTAAGGAGCCTCTGATGTTCAGGGGATGACTGGGAGGCGGGCTAAAAGTTTCCGGCCGGGGGTGACATTTTGGCAATGCGGGCCAGCAGGCGAGTGATCAGCGTTGGCTTTCGGGCGTGACCCGCAGCACTTCGGCAATGGTGGTCTGGCCGGCGGCGACTTTCTGGGCGCCGCTGAGTCGCAGGGATTTCATGCCTTCCCGGTAAGCGTCCCGGCGCAACTGCTCCAGTTCGCAGCGATCGTCGATCTGGTTGGTCAGGCGGTTGGACAGGGTCATAATTTCGTAGACCCCGGCGCGGCCCATGTAGCCGGTATTGCGGCACTCCAGGCAGCCAACAGGCTCGAAGGTCTGGCTCGGCGGGGTGGCCTTCCAGGGACGGGTAAGGCCGGCCCAGGCGCGTTCGTCCAGTGGTGCGGCACTCTTGCAGTGAGGGCACAGGGTGCGGACCAGACGCTGGGCCATGACGCCGAGAACGGTGGCGCGAATCAGGTAAGGCGGAATGCCCAGCTCCAGCAGCCGGGTGATGGCGCTTGGGGCGTCGTTGGTGTGCAGGGTGGAGAGCACCAGGTGGCCTGTCAGCGCTGCCTGGACCGCCATCTCGGCGGTCTCCAGATCGCGAATCTCACCGATCATGATGATGTCGGGGTCTTGCCGCAGCAGCGACCGGACACCGGCGGCGAAGGTCAGGTCGATGTTGGCTTGCACCTGCATCTGGTTGAAGGCCGGCTCCACCATCTCGATGGGATCTTCAATGGTGCAGATGTTGACCTCCGGTGACGCCAGCTGTTTCAGCGAGGAGTACAGCGTTGTGGTCTTGCCCGAGCCGGTGGGCCCGGTCACCAGTACGATGCCATGGGGCCGGTGGGTCATCTCCTGCCAGCGCTCCCGGTCCTCCCGGGAGAAACCCAGTTGCTCCATGGTCTGCAGCAGTACGTCGGGATCGAAGATCCGTAGCACCATTTTTTCACCAAAGGCGGTGGGCATGGTGGCCAGGCGCAGCTCAATCTCGTTGTTGTCCGGATTGCGGGTTTTGATCCGGCCGTCCTGCGGACGCCGTTTTTCGGCGACGTTGAGGCGGCCGAGGATTTTCAGCCGGCTGGTGACGGCAATGCCGACCTGGTCAGGGAATTCGTAAACATGGTGGAGCACGCCGTCGATGCGAAAGCGGATCTGGGTGACGCCGCGACGGGGCTCGATGTGAATATCGCTGGCGCGCTGCTCGAAGGCGTACTGCAACAGCCAGTCAACAATCTTGACCACGTGCTGGTCATTGGCGTCCGGATTTTCTTTGTTGCCCAGCTCCAGAAGCTGTTCGAAGTTCTGGGTGTTGCCAACCGAGCCCTGGCCGCCATTGGCTTTACTGACTGAGTTGGCAAGCTGATAGAACTCGACGGTGTAGCGGCGGATATCCTCCGGGTTGGCCACCACCCGGCGGATGTCTTTCTGTAGCACGTGCCGCAGGTTGGCGATCCAGTCTTCCTTGAACGGCTCAGCGCTGGCGATGGTGACTTCGTTGGCGCCGATCTCTACCGCCAGGATGCCGTGACGCTGGGCAAAGCCGTAGGACATGACCCGGGCAATGGCCGGGGTGTCGATCTTGAGCGGGTCAATGTGAAAATAGGGCTGGTCCGCCCAGTTGCCCAACCATTGGGTCAGCCGCTCCAGGGTCAGGGTCTGACCGTTTTTCTCACTCTTGAGGCCGGCAATGGCCACCAGCTCCAGCGGGTGGCGATCCGAGTTGTCGCTGCCCAGGTTGGCAGACAGCACCCGCTCGGCCTCGTCCTGGCTGACCTCCCCACTGGTGATCAGTGCGGTGCAGATATCCCGCAGTGTGAGCGTGGAACGGTGGGGAACCCGGGGGCGTAGGTCAGCCATAAGATCCTTCTGTATCGGCGTTACTGGGCATCGCTGGCGGTTATGGTGTGGCGGTTAACCTTGAGGTGAACCATGGCCAGAGTGAACAGTAAAAAGGTCAGTGTCGTCAATAGCATGGGCGCAAAGGCGCCTTCCGTGAGCCAGGCCCGGACGACAAAGCTGGTGAAGTAGAACAGCACCACAAAGCTGAGCCAGATGTAGGCGCGGTTGTGGCCGCGTACGACGTGAACGGCAAAGAACACCAGCGGCAGCAGTTTGACCCCGAGGATCAGGGCAATCGAGACGTCCTCGACCGGTGCCGGGTAGAAAGTGGTGATGACCAGGCTCGCCAGCAGCGCGAAGTAGATTGCGCTGGTCAGGCGGGCGGTCAGTCGCGCCCTGGGTGCGCGGATGTGATCGTTCATGGTGGTGTCCTCACTCATGTCAGTGTTCGGTGGCTGTCGGAGGCGCCGGTGGCGAGGGTCAGCGCCAGCCCGGCCAGGCGTTCTCCCAGGGCCTGGCAGATGGTCTTCTCGTGCTCGGACAGCGGTTGCTGCTCCCCAGTGCCGGCCCAGTGCGACGGGCCATAGGGGGTGCCGCCGCTGCGGGTGTCACTCAGCGCGGATTCGGAGTAAGGGACGCCGCACAGCACCATGCCGTGGTGCAGCAGTGGAATCATCATCGTCAGCAGGGTGGTTTCCTGGCCACCGTGAAGACTGCCGGTGGAGGTAAAGGCACCGGCCGGCTTGCCGGCGAGGGTACCGTTAAGCCAGAGATCGCCGGTACCGTCGAGAAAGTGCTTTAGCGGTGCCGCCATATTGCCAAACCGGGTGGGGCTGCCAATCGCCAGGCCGGCGCAGTGGCGCAGATCGTCCTTGCTGGCGTAGGGGGCACCGTCGTCGGGTACCGGCGGCAGCGAGGCTTCGGTGTCCGGCGACACCGGTGGTACGGTGCGCAGGCGGGCTTCGATTCCGCTCCGCCGTGCCACGCCGCGGGCGACCTGGCGAGCCATCTCAGCGGTCTGTCCAGACCGGCTGTAGTAAAGCACCAGGACGTAAGGTTGCTCTTGGGACATGAAAAAGCTCCGGGTGATTGCCGTCGGGCCGGCTCAGAACAGGTCCAGCACCTGCTCGGGCGGGCGGCCGAGGGCGGCCTTGCCATTGTGGAGCACGATCGGACGTTCGATCAGTTTGGGGTGCTCAACCATGGCCTTGACCAGGGCCGGGCGATCAAGTTCCGGATTGTCGAGTGCCAGTTCCTTGTACAGGGTTTCCTTGGTACGCATCAGCTGGCGTGGCTCCAGACCCAGCAGGTCGAGAATCTGCTCCAGTTCCGCCTCTGTCGGAGGGGTTTCCAGGTAGCGTATAATCTCCGGCTGGATGCCTCGTTCTTCCAGCAGAGCCAGGGTCTGGCGGGATTTTGAACAGCGCGGATTGTGGAAAATTCGGGTCGGTTCTGTCATCGTTCTGTGTCTTTCCTGAGCCGGTTCGGGCCTTGTCTGGCCTGCTTAATCGGGGCAGCTAGTCTAACAGGAGGCCCGGTCGTGCAATACCCCGCAGCTTTTTTGCCCTCTGCAATCCTATTATTCCGGCGTTTGACCCGGCACTCGCGCCGGACGGCGCCATTACTGCTGGCCATGGCGGCGCTGGCAGGGTGCAACCGGGTCGAGCTGCCCACCGCTGAAGGCGACGTGCTGGAATGGCAGTCGATGCGAGGCCAGTGGGTGGTGGTGAACTACTGGGCAGAGTGGTGCAAACCCTGTCTGGAGGAAATACCGGAACTCAACGCCCTTGATGAGCAGCCGGCTGTCACGGTTCTGGGCGTGAACTTTGATGGTGTTGGTGGTGACGACCTGGTCGCGCTGGGTGACACCATGGGAATCCGCTACGCCATGCTGACCACAGATCCCGGACCTGAGTTCGGCTGGCAGTTGCCCGTGGCGTTGCCGGCCACCTTTATCGTGTCGCCCGACGGCGAGCTTCACGAGGCCCGTTTTGGGCCCCAGACCGAGCGCCAGTTGCTGGACGCCATGGGGCTGTAGCGCACAGACGCTGTGCGCCAATCTTTTTGCAATTTAGATGGAATCAACCTTGCCTGATACCTTTGTACACCTCCGTGTCCACTCCGAGTACTCCATGGTGGACGGCCTGGTCCGGGTCAAACCGCTGATAGGCCGCGTCGCGGACATGGGCATGCCCGCTGTGGGCCTGACCGAGCAATCAAACCTGTGTTCCCTGGTGCGTTTCTACAAGGCCGCTGTGGGTGCCGGGGTGAAGCCCATCATCGGCGCCGATCTCTGGGTGGAGAACCCGGATGATCCGGAAGTGCCGTTCCGTCTGACCCTGTTGGCCCGCAACCAGACCGGTTACCTCCATCTCACCGAGATCATTTCCCGTGGTTACACCGAAGGCCAGCGCTACGGCAAACCCATCATCCAGCGTGCCTGGCTGGAGGAGAAAGCGGCCGGGCTGATCGCCCTGTCCGGCGCCAAGATGGGGGACGTTGGCAAGGCCCTGCTGGCGGGCAAGACCGACCTGGCCCGGGAGCGGGCGCGGTACTGGATGTCGCTCTATCCGCAGGCGTTTTATCTGGAGCTGCAGCGTACCGGGCGACCGGGGGATGAGGACTGTCTGCATCACAGCGTGGCCCTGGCCGCTGAGTTGGGCTGCCCGGTGGTGGCCACCAATGACGTTCACTTCCTGGCGCCGGAGGATTTCGAGGCCCACGAGGCCCGGGTCTGTATCGGTGAGAGCCGAACCCTGGATGATCCGCGCCGGGATCGCCGATTCAGCGACCAGCAGTACCTGCGCAGCGCGGAGGAGATGATCGAGTTATTCTCTGACATCCCCGAAGCGGTCGAGAACACGGTGGAGATTGCCCGCCGCTGTTCGGTGAAAGTGCGGATGGGGGAGTACTTCCTGCCCAACTACCCGATCCCTGACGGCATGACCATGGATGACTACTTCCGCCAGGTGTCGGAAGAGGGGCTGGAAGGGCGCCTGGAGACCATTCTCAGCAAGGACGACCCGGCGTACGACGACAAGCGTGCGGCCTACTACAAGCGGCTCAACTTCGAGCTGGACATCATCATCCAGATGGGGTTCCCGGGCTACTTTCTGATCGTTATGGACTTCATCAAGTGGGCCAAGAACAACGGCGTGCCCGTTGGCCCGGGGCGAGGCTCCGGTGCCGGCTCCCTGGTGGCCTATGCGCTGCTGATCACCGATCTGGACCCGCTGGAATACGACCTGCTGTTCGAGCGATTCCTCAACCCGGAACGGGTCTCCATGCCTGACTTTGACGTCGACTTCTGTATGGAAGGGCGGGACCGGGTCATTGACTACACCGCCGAGAAGTACGGTCGTGAGGCGGTGTCCCAGATCATCACCTTCGGAACCATGGCCGCGAAGGCGGTGGTGCGCGACGTTGCCCGGGTTCAGGGCAAGTCATACGGACTGGCGGACAAGCTGTCCAAGCTGATCCCCTTCGAGCCGGGGATGACGCTTGAGCGTGCGATCGCGGAGGAGCCGCAGCTCAAGGAATTCCTGGAGCAGGACGAAGAAGCCCAGGAAATCTGGGAGATGGCCCTCAAGCTCGAGGGGGTCTGCCGGAACGCCGGTAAGCACGCCGGTGGGGTGGTCATCGCACCCACCAAGATCACCGACTTTTCCGCCCTGTACTGTGATGATGAGGGCGGCAGCCTGGTCACCCAGTTCGACAAGGGGGACGTGGAAGACGCCGGTCTGGTGAAGTTCGACTTCCTCGGTCTGCGGACGCTGACCATCATCAAGTGGGCGTTGAACATGATCAACCCGCGCCGTTCCACGCGTGGGGAAGACGAGCTGGACATCAGTGCCATTCCACTGGATGACAAGCCGTCGTTCGAGATGCTCAAGCGAGCTGAGACCACCGCGGTATTCCAGCTGGAATCCCGGGGCATGAAGGACCTGATCCGCCGCCTGCAACCGGACTCCCTGGAAGATATGATCGCCCTGGTGGCGCTGTTCCGTCCGGGGCCGCTGCAGTCTGGCATGGTGGACGACTTCATCGACCGTAAGCACGGCCGCCAGCCGATGTCCTATCCTCACCCGGATTACCAGTATCAAGGCCTGCAACCAGTGCTGGAGCCGACCTATGGGGTCATCCTCTACCAGGAACAGGTCATGCAGATTGCCCAGGTGATGGCTGGCTATACCCTGGGGGGCGCCGACATGCTGCGGCGGGCAATGGGTAAGAAAAAGCCGGAGGAGATGGCCAAACAGAAGGCCATCTTCCTGGATGGCTGTGAGAACAACGGCATCGACAAGACCCTGGCGGAGAACATCTTTGACCTGGTGGAAAAGTTCGCCGGCTACGGCTTCAACAAATCCCACTCCGCGGCGTACGCCCTGGTGTCCTACCAGACCCTGTGGCTGAAGGCGCATTATCCCGCCGAATTCATGGCCGCGGTACTCACTGCCGATATGCAGAACACCGACAAGGTGGTGACGCTGGTGGAAGAGTGTCGCAACATGAAGCTCGACCTGCTGGTGCCGGATGTCAGTCGCTCCGAGTACACCTTCACGGTTAACGACAACGGCCAGATTGTCTATGGCCTCGGGGCCATCAAGGGGCTCGGGGAAGGCCCGATCCAGAGCGTGGTGGAAGGCCGCACCGATGGTCCCTATCAGGACCTGTTTGATTTCTGCGCCCGGGTCGATCTCAAGAAGATCAACAAGCGGGCCCTGGAGGCGCTGATCCGCTCCGGCGCCATGGACAAGCTGGGAGCCAGCCGTGCCCAGTTGATGGCCAGTATCGACAAGGCCCTGCAGCAGGCCAACCAGCAGTCCCGCAACGAATCGGCGGGCATGGTGGATATGTTTGGCGACATGCTGGCCGGCGGTGACGGCGGCAACCCCTACGAGGACGTCACCGGTGTACGGGAGTGGCCGGAGAAGGAGCGCCTGAAAGGTGAGAAAGACACCCTCGGGTTGTACCTCACCGGTCATCCGTTTGATGAGTATGAGAAAGAAGTGCGTCGGTTTGTCCGCTGCGCCATTGCCGACCTCAAGCCCAACAAATCGCCACAGCGGGTCGCCGGACTGGTGGTGGCCCAGCGCACCATGAAGACCAAGACCGGGTCCACCATGTGCTTCATCACCCTGGACGACCGCAGTGCCCGCATCGAAGCCACCCTGTTCTCCGAGGCCTTTATTGAGAATCGTGAGCTGCTGGGATCGGATCAGGTTATCGTGGTGGAAGGGCAGGTCAGTCACGACGATTACTCCGGCCAGATGAAAATGCGGGTCAGTACCGTGATGGACGTCGCCACGGCGCGTCAGCGGTTC
Organism: Marinobacter sp. CA1; assembly: GCF_020546665.1. Taxonomy (NCBI): domain Bacteria; kingdom Pseudomonadati; phylum Pseudomonadota; class Gammaproteobacteria; order Pseudomonadales; family Marinobacteraceae; genus Marinobacter; species Marinobacter sp. CA1. The sequence goes on along the minus strand of NZ_CP071785.1, from coordinate 2,894,467 downwards.
AGTCGCGGGCTGAAACTGTCGTTGCATGCCGACCAACTACAAAATGGTCTGCTCGACAGGCTGGACGGCCTGCTGCGACCATGCCGCTGTGACGGCAGCCCGGTGTGGGTGGATTACCAGAGCCAGGATGCGGCCACCCGGATAGAACTGGGCGACAGCTGGCGGGTTGAGCCCAATGATGAATTGCTCTGGGAACTCAAGCACCTGGTGGGCGACCGGGGGGTGGAACTGGTCTATGATTGAGGGCGGGCGGACGCTGTAGCCATTGGTCGCACCTTATACCAAGGTCCGCTTCAGCGACCCGTTTAGCGCTGTTATTGTTTGCCGAAATTGTTGGCAGAAATTCGACTGGTGAGGGCGAGCCTCGCCCAGCAACCTGATTGACGGAACATCATGAATCCCAATTACCTGGACTTTGAACAGCCGATCGCCGACCTGGAAGCCAAGATCGAAGAGCTTCGCATGGTGGGCAACGATACCGACATCAACATCAGCGATGAAATCAACCGCCTGCGCAGCAAAAGCGTGAGCCTGACTGAGTCGATCTTTTCCGACCTCAAGTCGTGGGATATCGCCCGTCTGGCCCGGCACCCACGCCGGCCCTATACCCTGGACTACATCGAGACCATGTTTGACGACTTCGATGAGTTCCACGGTGACCGCGCCTACGCCGATGATCAGGCCATTGTCGGCGGCACCGCCCGCCTGGACGGTAAACCGGTGATGATCATCGGCCACCAGAAGGGCCGGGAAGTGCGTGACAAGGTTCGCCGCAACTTCGGCATGCCGCGTCCGGAAGGTTACCGCAAGGCCGTCCGGTTGATGGAAATGGCCGAGCGTTTCAAACTGCCGGTGCTGACCTTTATCGATACCCAGGGAGCCTACCCCGGTATCGGTGCCGAGGAGCGTGGCCAGAGCGAGGCCATCGCCCACAACCTGGCGGTGATGTCCCGTCTGAAGACGCCGGTGATCTCCACCGTGATTGGCGAAGGTGGTTCCGGTGGCGCCCTGGCCATTGGTGTCTGCGATCGCCTGCTGATGCTGCAGTATTCGACCTACGGGGTGATTTCTCCGGAAGGGTGTGCGTCGATCCTGTGGAAGAGCGCCGAGTACGCCGCCCAGGCGGCTGAGGCCATGGGCGTAACCGCCGACCGGCTGAAAGAACTGGGCGTGGCGGATCGCCTGATCGATGAACCCTTGGGTGGTGCCCACCGTGACCCCGAGGCCATGTCGGCATCCCTCAAGGCGGCACTGATCGATGAGCTGGAAGAACTTCAGCGGCTGCCGGAAGACGAGCTGCTGTCCCGTCGCTATGAGCGTCTGACCCGGTATGACAACGGACGGTAAACGCCGTCCCGCTGCGTCATCCTGGCCTGATTCCCTGCTCGCACCTCTGCGGGCGCTGCCGGATGACGGCCCTCTCCTGATTGCCCTCAGTGGTGGCATGGACTCGGTGGTGTTGTTGCACGCCGCGGTCCATTGCCTGGCTGAACGCCCCGGTGGTCTTGCCGCCCTCCACATCAACCATCAGCTCCAGCCCAACGCTGACGACTGCGAAGCGTTCTGTCGTGAGCTGTGTGCCTCCCTGGGGGTGGCCTGTCAGGTGACACGGGTCACGGTGCCGCAGGGAGCGACCGGTGGTCGCGGTGGACTGGAAGCCGCGGCCCGGGAGGCCCGTTATCAGGCATTTGAAGCGGCGCTCGCCCAGGGCGGCAACCTGCTGATGGCGCACCACCAGGATGACCAGGCTGAAACGGTGCTGTTCCGGCTGCTGCGGGGCTCTGGTCCGGCGGGGTTGGCGGGCATGCCCCGACAGCGACCGTTGGGCGGTGGCCGGCTGGTACGGCCGTTCCTGGAGCTCTCACGACAGCAATTGCAGGGTTGGGCCGACAGCGCGGGTTATCGCTGGGTGGAAGACCCCAGCAATCAGGACACCGGGTTTGATCGCAACTTCCTCCGCCACCGTGTCCTGCCGCTGCTGAAACAGCGTTGGCCGACGGTGCTTAAACGACTGCAGCGCAGTGCTGAGGCCTGTGACGAGGGGGCTCAGCTGGCGTCGTCGCTGGCGCGCCTGCACCATCAACAGGTGGCCTCCTGTGACGGCGGCCTGCGGGTGGCTGAGCTGGCCCGACTTACCGGGCCAGAGCAGAAAAACCTGCTACGCTGGTGGATAGGCCAGCGGGGGCTGCCAGTGCCGGAACGTCAGGACTGGCGCGCGTCCCTGGCCGAGCTCACCGACGCGGGCGAGGATCGTCAACCCGAACTGGTCGGGCAGGGCTTTGTGCTTCGGCGCTACCGCGGCACCCTCTATCTGGTCTCGTCGGAGCAGCCGCTGCCCCAACCTTGTTGGCTGGAGCCGGGACGGCCGACCCGATGGGGCGACTGGCGCCTGACTCTGGAGCCGGTGGTGGCGCCGAGTACGCAAATACCGAAAATCCGACTGTCGACCCGACAGGGGGGGGAGCGTCTCAGACCCGACCCCGGCGGGCCCTCCCGGGCCCTGAAAACCTGGTTGCAGGAACAGGCCGTTCCGCCTTGGGAACGGGCGCGGTTACCGGTTCTGACGGAGCTTGGCGAGGTGGTCGCCGTCGGCGATTTCTGGATCTCGCCGAAGTACGCCGGAGCGGCGCCAGAGCGCGGCTGGCGGATTGTTGTGGAGCGGTATTGTGATTGAGAAGGTGGGGCGGTTCTGGTAGTCTGGCGTCCCATCTTGAGATGACAATCTCCCTCCTTCACCGAATCAGATAAATCACACGGAATCTGCATGACGCGTTATATTTTCGTCACCGGCGGTGTCGTGTCCTCCTTGGGGAAAGGTATCGCTTCCGCCTCTCTGGCAGCGATCCTGGAGGCACGCGGCCTGAAGGTCACCATCCTCAAGCTGGACCCCTACATTAACGTCGACCCGGGCACGATGAGCCCCTTCCAGCACGGCGAAGTGTTCGTGACGGAGGACGGCGCCGAGACGGATCTTGATCTGGGCCATTATGAGCGGTTCATCCGCACGCCCATGACGCGCCGCAACAACTTCACCACCGGTCGGGTGTATGAAGAAGTCATCCGCAAAGAGCGCCGGGGTGATTACCTCGGGGGCACGGTGCAGGTGATTCCTCACATCACCGACGAGATCAAACGCCGGGTCATTGAAGGCGCTGCCGGTGCCGACGTGGCGCTGGTGGAGATCGGCGGCACCGTGGGTGACATCGAATCGCTACCGTTCCTGGAAGCCACCCGCCAGCTCAAGGTGGAAGTGGGCCCGCAGCGTGCGCTGTTCATGCACCTGACCCTGGTACCGTACATTGCTACGGCCGGCGAAGTGAAAACCAAGCCGACCCAGCACTCGGTGAAGGAAATGCGCTCCATCGGTCTGCAGCCGGACATCCTGCTGTGCCGCTCCGAGCACGAAGTGGATGTCAGCTCCCGCCGTAAGATTGCGCTGTTCACCAACGTTGAAGAGCGCGCGGTGATTCCGTTGCAGGATGCCAAAACCATCTATGCCATCCCGCGGATGCTGAACGAGCATGGTCTGGACCAGTTGATCATCGACCGCTTCAACCTGGAAGCCGGCGATGTGGATCTGGGTGAGTGGGACGCCGTGGTGGATTCCCAGCTTAACCCGGACAACGAAGTCACCATCGCCATGGTCGGCAAGTACATGGAGCTGCTCGACGCCTACAAGTCGCTGATCGAATCCCTGCTCCATGCCGGCATCAAGACCCGTACCAAGGTCAATATCAATTACATCGACTCTGAAGACATTGAGCGCGAAGGCACGGCGGCGCTGGAATCCGCCGACGCCATTCTGGTGCCCGGTGGCTTCGGTGAGCGCGGCGTGGAAGGCAAGATCCGCACCGTACAGTATGCCCGCGAGAACAAGGTGCCGTATCTCGGGATCTGTCTGGGCATGCAGGTGGCGGTGATCGAATATGCCCGCCACGTTGCCGGTCTTGCGGATGCCCACAGCACCGAGTTCCGTGAACACACGCCGTCGCCGGTGGTGGGCCTGATCACCGAGTGGCTGGATGCCAGCGGCGAGCGCGAAGAGCGCACCAGCGACTCCGACCTGGGTGGCACCATGCGCCTGGGCGCCCAGGACTGCGCGCTGACCGAAGGCTCCACCATTGCCGATTGCTACGGCAAGAAGGTGATTCGCGAACGTCATCGCCACCGTTACGAAGTCAACAATCACTTCGTCTCGCAGCTTGAGGAGGCCGGGCTTCGCATTTCCGGGCGTTCCACCGACGGCGCGTTGGTGGAAGTGGTGGAAGTGGCCGACCATCCCTGGTTTGTGGCCTGTCAGTTCCATCCGGAGTTCACGTCGACCCCACGGGATGGCCATCCGCTGTTCCAGGGCTTTGTGGAAGCCGCCCTGGCTCGACACCAGGGGTAACACCTTTTTTGACACCGACGCCGGTGCGGTCTTCCGCACCGGCGTTTTGATTTGCCGGCCCCGTGCCGGCACCGGACAGGAACACGACCGTCATGGCCCAGTCCCAAGTTACCGTTGCCGACATCCCCATTGCCAACGATCAGCCGTTCGTTCTTTTCGGCGGTATGAACGTGCTGGAATCCCGGGACATGGCTTTCGAGGTAGCAGAAGCCTACGTTGAAGTCACCCGCAAGCTTGGCATTCCCTATGTGTTCAAGGCCTCGTTCGACAAGGCCAATCGCTCGTCAGTCAGTTCATTCCGTGGCCCCGGCCTGGAGCAGGGGGTGCAGTTGCTGGCCGACATCAAGGAACGCTTCAACGTTCCGGTGATTACCGACGTGCACGAGCCGCACCAGGCCCAGCCCGTCGCGGAAGTCTGCGACGTGATCCAGCTGCCAGCCTTCCTCAGCCGGCAGACCGACCTGGTGGTGGCCATGGCCAAAACCGGTGCCGCCATCAACATCAAGAAAGCCCAGTTTCTGGCCCCGCAGGAGATGCAGCACATCATCCGCAAATGCGAGGAAGCCGGTAACGATCGCATTATTCTGTGCGAGCGTGGCACCAGCTTTGGTTACAACAACCTGGTGGTGGACATGCTCGGTTTCGGCATCATGAAGTCGCTGCAGGTACCGGTGTTTTTTGACGTCACCCACGCCCTGCAGATGCCGGGTGGCCGTGCTGACTCCGCGGGCGGTCGTCGTGCCCAGGTCTGCGATCTGGCCCGTGCGGGCATGTCCCAGGGGCTGGCCGGACTGTTTCTGGAGGCTCATCCGGACCCGAATCAGGCCAAGTGTGACGGCCCCTGCGCGTTGCGGCTGAGCCAGTTGGAGCCGTTTCTGCGCCAGGCCAAGGCGATGGATGAGCTGGTGAAGTCATTTGAGGCGATCGACACCGCCTGATCTGCATCAGGCGCCTCGAGCCGGGCGTCCCGAACCGGGCGTCCCGATATCCGCATTCGTACTGAACCCATAACGTTGATCTGATTACAGAACGTTGGAGAAAAAAACGCATGACCACAATTGCCAACATCAAAGCCCGTGAAGTGCTGGATTCCCGTGGTAACCCCACTGTAGAAGCCGATGTGATCCTGGAAGACGGTACCGTCGGCCGGGCCTGTGCGCCGTCCGGTGCCTCCACCGGTTCCCGCGAGGCGCTGGAGCTGCGCGATCAGGACGCCAGTCGCTACCTGGGCAAGGGTGTCACCAAGGCGGTGGCTGCGGTGAACGGAGCGATCCATGACGCACTGCTGGGCAAAGATGCGGCCGATCAGCGCGGTCTGGACAACATCATGCTGGAGCTGGACGGCACCGAAAACAAGGCCAAGCTCGGCGCCAACGCCATCCTCGCGGTGTCCCTGGCGGCTGCGAAGGCGGCGGCTGCTTCCCTGGGCAAGCCGCTGTATGAGCACATCGCTGACATCAACGGCACCTCCGGCCAGTTCAGCATGCCGGTCCCGATGATGAATATCCTCAACGGCGGCGAACACGCCGACAACAACGTGGATATCCAGGAGTTCATGGTTCAGCCGGTGGCGGCCAAGAGCTTTGCTGAAGCTCTGCGTATCGGCGCCGAGATCTTCCACAGCCTGAAAAAGGTACTGAAGGCTCAGGGTCTGAACACCGCGGTGGGCGATGAGGGCGGTTTTGCTCCGAACCTGCCATCCAACGAAGCGGCTCTGGCAGCTATCCAGGAAGCGGTGGAGAACGCCGGGTACGAGTTGGGCAAGGATGTGACCCTGGCCCTCGACTGCGCGTCCTCCGAGTTCTTCAAGGATGGCCAGTACCAACTCTCCGGTGAAGGCAAGTCCTTCGATTCCGCCGGCTTTGCCGACTACCTGGCCGGTCTTTGCGAGCGCTTCCCCATTGTGTCCATCGAAGATGGCATGGACGAGAGCGACTGGGACGGCTGGAAGGTGCTGACCGAGAAGCTGGGGGACAAGGTGCAGCTGGTGGGTGACGACCTGTTTGTCACCAATACCAAGATCCTCAAACAGGGCATCGACAAGGACATCGCCAACTCGATCCTGATCAAGTTCAACCAGATCGGCAGCCTGAGCGAAACCCTGGACGCCATCAAGATGGCCCAGGACGCTGGCTACACTGCGGTTATTTCCCACCGTTCCGGTGAAACCGAGGACACCACCATCGCTGATCTGGCGGTGGCCACCTGTGCCGGCCAGATCAAGACGGGTTCGCTGTGCCGTTCAGACCGGGTTGCCAAGTACAACCAGCTGCTGCGGATTGAGGGCGAACTGGCTGAACGGGCGCCGTATCGTGGTCTGACCGAGATCAAAGGCCAGGGCTGATACCGTAAACGTGGCCTAACCGGTTAGGTTCGGCTAAACTCTTAAGGCTGCCGATTATCTTTAGGGTGTAACCTACGGATTCGGCAGCTTTTATGTTTCTGGCAACCCGTCCCCATAGGACAAGTCGAGCGCTCAAATGAAGGTTTTATGGTCGGTGATGATTATCATCATTCTCCTGCTGCAACTGCGGTTGTGGGTGGGGGAGGGCAGTTTTGCCCAGGTCTGGAGCCTGCAGGAATCCATTGCGGCGCAACAGGCAGAGAATGCCACCCTCGCCGCCCGTAACCAGCGGCTTTACGCTGAAGTTCGTAACCTGCGTCATCAGCAGGGGGCGATCGAAGAGCGCGCGCGGATGAATCTGGGGCTGATTCGCCAGGACGAGACCTTCTTCCTGGTGGTTGAGCCCTGAACCTGCCATAGGCCGGCAACCCCTGAGTCTGACAGCAATGATGAACAGTCCCCGTCTCTGGCTGGTAATCCCGGCCGCTGGGGTGGGTCGGCGCATGGCCGCCGATTGTCCCAAGCAGTATCTCCGTATCCACAATCGCTACGTGTTGGACATTACTCTGTCCCGGGTGCTGGACTTTGCACCGTTTGCCGGCTGCGTGGTGGCATTGAACCCCGAAGATGGTTACTGGTCTGAGACCGATGCCAGCAAAGACCCCCGAATTCAGACCTGTGCCGGGGGCCAGGAGCGGGCGGACTCAGTGCTGGCTGCCTTGCAGGCACTGGACGCCCGGGCGGCAGACGACGACTGGGTGCTGGTACACGATGTTGCCCGGCCCTGCCTGATGGCGGAAGACCTCACCCGACTGTTGGAGCGGCTGGCAGCGGATGAGGTGGGTGGCCTGCTGGCAGCGCCTGTGAGCGATACCATCAAACGTGTGCCCAAAGGCCGTGACCAGGTCACGGCCACCGAAGACCGCAGCCTCCTGTGGCGGGCGCTGACACCGCAGATGTTCCGCTACCGGACGCTCTGCGCGGCGTTGACTCAGGGGTTGCAGGCTGGACAGCCGATCACCGATGAGGCATCCGCCATTGAACTGGCAGGCCTGATACCTCGGGTGGTCGAGGGGCGTCCAGACAACCTCAAGATTACCGTGCCGGCGGACTTGGCCCTGGCAGAATTCATTCTCGGGCAATCCACCGCCCGCGATCAGCAGTAAGAGCAGGAGAACCCCATGCGGATAGGCCAAGGCTTCGATGTCCACGCGTTTTGTGACGGCGACCGGGTGATACTGGGCGGTGTGAGTATTCCCCACAGTCAGGGACTCAAGGCCCATTCCGACGGTGATGTGCTGTTGCACGCCCTGGCCGACGCCCTGCTCGGTGCCCTGGCACTGGGGGACATTGGTCACTTCTTTCCGGATACCAGTGACCAGTGGGCGGGGGCGGACAGCCGCGACCTGTTGCGGCGGGTGATGGCGGAGGTGCACCAGCGGGGCTACCGGGTGGTCAATGTCGACACCACGGTGATTGCCCAGGCACCGAAGATGGCTCCCCACATTGACGCCATGCGGCGGAACATCGCGGAAGACCTGAACGTGGCGGTGGACTGCGTCAGCGTCAAGGCGACGACCACCGAAAAACTCGGGTTCACCGGCCGTCGTGAGGGCATAGCCTGCCAGGCGGTCTGTCTGCTGGAGGCTGCTGACCATGACCGCTGATCCATCACCCTGGTGTCTGGACTGGCCCGTATCCGGTGAAGGCCGGGTTGGCCGGGCAGTGCTCAAGGTATCTCCGGAAACCTTCTTTGTCGACGAGGATCTGGGGCTGCCCGGGTTTCCCGAGGAATGCGGTGCCGATCAGCGCCAGGGGGGAGGTGAGCACCTGTGTCTGCGGCTCGAGAAGTGTGGCGACAACACTGATTATGTGGCCCGCCAGCTGGCCGATCTCGCCGGTTGCCGGGCCCATGAAGTGGGCGTCTGTGGCCTCAAGGATCGCCATGCGGTGACCCGGCAGTGGTTCAGCATCCAGCGACCTGGCCGGGAAGCCGAGGATGTTGACTTCGTGGCGACGGTGGCCGAACGCTGGCCGGTGCTGGCCTGTCACCGTTTCAACCGCAAACTGCGGCGGGGAGACCATCGCGGCAATCGCTTCCGCATTACCCTGGTGGCGGTGGAAGGCGACCGGGCTGCCATCGAATCGGCTCTGAACCTGGTGGCCCGGGAAGGCTGCCCCAACTACTTTGGCCGCCAGCGCTTTGGCCACAACGGTGGTAACCTTGACCGGGCCATTGCCGACGCCAAAAAAGGCCATCGACCCCAGCGTCGCCGTGGTCATGGCAATCGCCAGAAGGCCGGCCTCTACCTCTCTGCTGCCCGTTCCTGGCTGTTCAACGCGGTGCTGGCAGAGCGGGTTCGACAGGGCAATTGGCATCAGCGTTTGCCGGGCGAGCCTGACCCGGAGCGGCCCACGGGCCCTCTGTGGGGGGATGGCGGTACCCGCGCCACTGAGGTTCAGGAAACCCTGGAGCGGCAGGTCGTCGCGGCGATGCCGGAGCTGGAGGCGGTGTTTGCCGCTTCCCGCATGTCGCCCGAGCGGCGTCCGCTGGTGCTGTTACCCGGGCAACTGGAGTGGCAGTGGCCATCAGTGTCCGAGCTGACACTCACGTTTCATCTGCAGGCAGGACAATACGCCACGGCGCTGATTGGCAACGTTTTCGAGCTTCAGGATGCCAGTGGACTCGCAGCCAGCGGCTAAAGCGGGCATATTAGTGGGCTGACTGTCAGGGTTGCAGCGTCGGCTCTGGCAGGGACTTGGTAAAATAACGAAAGGGCTACACCCCACGGACATGATTGCCACGGCGCAGGGATCGCCGGGAGGGTCGGGGCCCGTGGAGATGATTGTGCGTATTCTGTTGTCCAATGATGATGGTGTCCATTCTCCGGGGCTGGTGGCCCTGCATGACGAGCTGAGTGGTCTGGCGGAGCTGGAAGTGGTGGCTCCCGACCGGGATCACAGTGGGGCCAGTAACGCCCTGACCCTGAACCGTCCATTGACGGTGGAACGTCACCCCAACGGCTTCCAGTCGGTGGATGGCACCCCTACCGATTGCGTTCATTTGGCGGTTAACGGCCTGTTTGACGCGCCTTTCGACCGGGTGATCTCCGGTATCAATACCCACGCCAACCTCGGCGACGACGTCATTTACTCCGGCACCGTTGCCGCTGCCACCGAAGGCCGCCACCTGGGCTTGCCGGCGATTGCCATGTCGCTGGCCAGCGAGGGGCGGGGCCATTTCGATACCGCCGCCCGGGTTGCCCGCTTCCTGCTGGAGTGGCGGCGTCCGCTGTCCCTGGGGCCGCGCTGCATCCTCAACGTCAACGTGCCAGACCGTCCCTGGCAGGAGCTGGCCGGATTCCAGGTGACCCGGCTTGGCCACCGCGGGCGTGCCGAAGGGGCGGTGCCAGTCACCTGTCCCCGCGGGCGGGCGCGCTACTGGATTGGCGCCGCCGGGGATGGGGGCGATGATGGTCCGGGTACCGACTTTGCCGCCATTCGCGCCGGTTTCGTATCGGTGACGCCGGTCCAGGTGGACATGACGCGGCACGAAGCGCTGGGCTCGCTGGCACAGTGGCTGGAGGGCGCGAATCAATGAGCAGTGAACTTCAGGGCATAGGCATGACCTCCCGGCGCACGCGGATGCGACTGATCCAGCGCTTGAGGGAGCATGGCATCGACAACGAGCAGGTGCTGGATGTGATGGCGGACGTACCACGCCACATCTTCCTGGACGAGGCGCTGGCTCACCGTGCTTATGAGGACACCGCGCTGCCGATTGGCCATGGCCAAACCCTGTCACAACCCTACATTGTTGCCCGAATGACCTCCGCGCTGATGGCCCATAGTCCCTCCCGGGTGTTGGAGCTGGGAACCGGCTCTGGTTACCAGACCGCCATCCTCGCCAGGCTGGTGGATGAAGTCTTCAGTGTTGAGCGTATCAAACCGTTGCAGGACAGGGCCCGTGATCGCTTGCGTACTCTCGGGGTGAGGAATGTGGTGTTGCGCCATGCGGATGGCGGTATTGGCTGGCCTGAGAAGGGGCCCTTCGATGGCATTATTGTCACCGCCGCACCCAAGGTGCTGCCTTCCGAGTTACTTTCCCAGCTGGCCGACGGTGGTGTGTTGATCGCGCCGGTCGGCGAGACCACCCAGATGCTGGTGCAGACCGTACGCCAGGGCGACGAATTCGTGCAGACCGAACTGGAACCGGTGCGTTTTGTGCCCCTGCTGGGCGGGGTGGTTCGATGAGTCAGGCGGACGATCGCAGCCATAGCGCTCTGGGCATCGCGCTGCGGGGGCTGGCGATGGGCGCAGCCGACATCGTTCCCGGCGTTTCCGGTGGCACCATCGCGTTCATTACCGGTATCTACTTTCGTCTGCTGGCGGCGGTGAACGCCGTACCCTCGGCGGTGTTGGGAGAGCTGCTCAAAGGACGCGTCAAAGCCTTCTGGGTGCGGTGCGACGGCACCTTTCTGACACTATTGCTGGCAGGTATTCTGGTCAGCATCGTGACCATGGCCTCCATGATCAGCTACCTGCTGCAGGCTTATCCGATCCTGTTGTGGAGTTTCTTCTTTGGCCTGATTCTGGCGTCGGTGTGGCACGTGCTGAGGCAACTGCAGCGGCCCGACTGGCCATTGCTGGCGCCCCTGGCGTTGGGTGTGGTGTTTGCCTGGTGGGTAACCACCCTGCCGGTCGGACAGGTGTCACCGTCCGGGCTGGTGCTTTTCGGCGCCGGGGCGCTGGCCATCTGTGCCATGATACTGCCGGGTATTTCTGGCAGCTTCATCCTGGTGATTCTGGGGATGTATGCGCCGGTACTGGCAGCCATCAAGGGTGCCCAGTTTGCCACCCTGGGGCTGTTTGCCGCTGGCTGTCTGGTGGGCCTGCTGTCGATCGCCCGACTGCTGACCTGGGCGATTCACCGCTATCACGATGCCGTAATGGCACTACTGACTGGCTTCATGATTGGTGCGTTGAACAAGGTCTGGCCCTGGAAAGAGACCCTGAGCTGGCGCACCAACAGTGCCGGCGAGCAGGTTCCGTTGAGTCAGGTTAGTGTGTCGCCGGGCCGGTTTAGCGAGCTCACCGGTGAGCCGTCACAGTGGGCGCTGGCCCTGGGGTTAGCCGTTGCGGGCTTTGCGGCCGTGCTGTTGGTGGAGTGGCTGGGGCAGCGTCGACTGCCAAAAGCGGCAGCAAAAACATGACACTGTGTTCGTTTAGTTGTTTTTGCAAAGTGTTACCTATCCGAGCTTTAATCTGTTTCCGCCAGTAACAAATACCAAGAGGCGGTAACTTGGAACTGCACAGAAAATGTGCAATATATTAGCGAGTTAGTGATAACAGTTTAGATCGCCTCCGGTTTTTTATATTGATTTCGAATGGCTAAGACGTTTTTATTCTAACAAAGCTCAACTATCGGCCGACTCGCACCGTGACTCCTGCTTCCCCTTCCAATAGCGCCCGTCAGGGCGCGCAGGGGCAAGGGCGCAACGTCGCCCTCCGTGCCCGCCGCCGCCGCAGCCTGCTGCTGGTGGCGATGTTGCTGTGGCTGGCCGGTTGTAACTCCCAGTCAATCTACAGCGACGATTCCTACAACCCCCCGGTGTACTGGGGTCAGCATGTGGTCAAGCGTGGCGAGACCCTTTACAGCATCGCCTGGCGCTATGGCCGCGATTACCGAGAACTGGGTAACGCCAACGGCATTGATCCGCCGTACCACATCCAGGCGGGGCAGGTTCTGCATCTCGACCGTCGTGGAACTGTAACCTCATCCCGCCAGACTGTGGCCAGTCGGACCCCGTCGGCCTCCCGTAGCAGCTCTGCATCCACCACAAGCCGGGCGTCCTCGAGGGCATCCGCATCCAGTTCACGCAACGGTCAACAGGCGAGTCGTCAGTCTGGCCGGGTGGATACCAACCGCACCCAGACCGTTTCCAGCATCGAGTGGCGCTGGCCTCATGCTGGCACCGTAATTGCAGGATTTTCAACAACTGGCAAGATCAACAAAGGTCTCGATATTGCAGGCAATACCGGTGACCAGATCAGGGCGGCAGCCGCTGGTAATGTTGTCTATGCCGGAAGTGGGTTGCTCGGTTACGGCAACCTGATCATTGTGAACCATAACGAGCACTACCTGAGTGCGTATGCCCATAACCGGAGCATACTCGTGCAAGAAGGGGAGGACGTCCAAGCCGGGCAAGTCATCGCAGAGCTGGGAAACAGCGGAGCGGATAGACCCAAGTTGCACTTTGAAATTCGTAAGAACGGCAACCCAGTCGATCCCTCACGCTACCTGCCTCCTCGCTGACATCCGGCGCCACAGCAAAACCGCATATAACAATACGTCACGTCGATCGCAGGCCTGAAATGCGAGACGGCGGCAACAATGCCCTGAACAAACAACAACGAACGAAACAGCAGGCGTCTGCGACAACTACAAAACAGGCAGACGGATAAACCGGGTCATTCAAAGGCGGGATTAGCATATGTCAGTAGAACATGAAGAACTCATCATCGAACGTGAAACCACTGTTGACGAAGCCGACGATGAAGTCGAGGCCGTTTCCCTTGAAGACAAGAGATCGGCTCAGGAGCAGGACGGCTCCCCCACCAAGGAAGACATACCCCCCCAGGGACGCTATTTCGGCAGCCAGAAACAACTGGATGCCACCCAGCTCTATCTCAATGAGATAGGCTTCTCTCCACTGCTGACGCCGGAGGAAGAGGTCTATTTCGCACGACTGGCCCGAAAAGGTGAGGAAGCCGGTCGCAAGCGGATGATCGAAAGCAACCTGAGGCTGGTGGTGAAAATTGCCCGTCGGTACGTCAATCGCGGCCTGACCCTGCTGGATCTGATCGAGGAAGGCAACCTGGGGCTGATTCGGGCAGTTGAGAAGTTTGATCCCGAGCGCGGGTTCCGCTTCTCTACCTACGCCACCTGGTGGATTCGTCAAACCATTGAACGCGCCATCATGAATCAGACCCGGACCATCCGGCTGCCGATTCATGTGGTCAAGGAGCTCAACCTGTACCTGCGGGCGGCTCGTGAACTGACCCAGAAACTGGACCACGAACCGTCGGCGGAAGAGATCGCCAAGGTGGTGGACAAGCCGGTGGCAGACGTCAAACGCATGCTGGGTCTGAACGAACGGGTCGCCTCGGTGGACACCCCGATCGGCAGCAGCGGTGAGAAGTCTCTGCTGGATACCGTTGCCGATGAGGGCGCGTCCGATCCGGCGGATCTTTTGCAGGACAACAACATGTGCAGCTGCATCGAGAACTGGCTGGACCAGCTCAGCGACAAGCAGCAGGAAGTGTTGTCACGGCGTTTCGGGCTGCGTGGTTATCCTACCAGCACGTTGGAAGAAGTTGGCCAGGAAATTGGCCTGACCCGTGAACGGGTTCGCCAGATCCAGGTCGAAGCGTTGCGCCGGCTTCGGGAAATCCTTGAAAAAGAAGGCCTTTCCGGTAACATGCTGTTCATGTAAACGCTTTCGGGTAGCAAGCCTGGGGGAATCATCCCAGGCTTGCTCGTCGTTGGTTGCGTTCGCCGCAACCCGGAAACCGACCCTCTGTGGTCGGTTTTTTTATGGCGCGCAAATGAGAACCAGGTTACGTCTCGTGTCTGAAGCGCCTTGTTACAATCGGCGAGCGTCATGTTGAGTCGTAATGATGAGCTACGAACCAATACGCAACCATAACAACATAAAGGAAAGGACGATGAACAAGGCCCTATCAACACTGATTTCCGGTTGGGTGCTGTCCGCAGCCCTGTCGACACCTGCCATGGCGTTGACCGTGGAAGGCGTCGATGTACCAGACACCTATACCGCCCAGCAGTCTGAACTGACCCTCAACGGCGCTGGCACCCGTTCCAAGTGGTTTATGGATCTGTACGTCGGTGGTCTATACACCCCGCAGAAGGCCAGTGACGCAGCTGCGGTGATCAATGCCGATGAGCCCCAGGCGATCACCCTGCATATCATCTCCGGGCTGATCACCAGCGAGAAGATGACATCCGCGACCCTGGAAGGCTTTGAAAGTGCCACCGGTGGCAACCTTGCGCCGATCCAGAGCGACGTCAACGCGTTTCTGGATGTCTTCTCCGAGGAAATCAAGGAAGGCGATGTCTTCGATCTGGTCTATCTGCCAGGGGAAGGGGTTCGGGTGCTGAAGAATGGTGACGCTCGCGCCACAGTCGGCGGCCTGGAATTCAAGAAGGCGCTGTTCGGTATCTGGTTGTCCGACGAGCCTGCTCAGGAAGACCTCAAACAGAAAATGCTGGGCCAGCGTTAAGCTAAAGCCCCCGGGCTGACCGCGGCCGTGGTCAGCCTGCGCACGATTACCAGCTACAGGTAATCCCGCTTGTCCTTGAACTCACACAGATCCTCGATCATGCAGATGCCGCACTTCGGTTTGCGGGCGGTACAGGTGTAGCGGCCATGGAGGATCAGCCAGTGGTGAGCATCCAGCAGGAACTCTTTGGGCACCAGCCGGACCAGGCGTTTCTCCACTTCCAGCACGTTCTTGCCCGGCGCTATACCGGTACGGTTTGAGACTCGGAATATATGAGTATCAACCGCCATGGCAGGCTGACCGAAGGCGGTGTTCAGCACCACGTTGGCGGTCTTGCGGCCAACACCGGGCAGCGCTTCCAGCGCCTCGCGGTTGTCCGGCACTTCACCCTGATGCTTCTCCAAAAGCATGCGGCAGGTCTTGATGACGTTCTCGGCCTTGCTGTTGAACAGCCCGATGGTCTTGATGTATTCCTTGAGCCCATCCACCCCCAGGGCCAGAATTGCCTCCGGGGTATTGGCCACCGGGTAAAGCTTGGCCGTGGCCTTGTTGACCCCGACATCGGTGGCCTGCGCCGACAGGATGACGGCGATCAGCAGCTCAAACGGGCTGCTGTAGTTCAGCTCGGTGGTGGGATTGGGGTTGGCATCCCGCAACCGGGTAAAGATTTCAGTACGTTTTTGCTTGTTCATAACAAAAGTTCAGTGCTCAGGATACCTGTCCGGTGACCCGGACCCGTTTGCTGCCCGTGGTTGCCGGCTCCTTGGGGACCTGCGCCTGACGAGCTTTGAGGCGGTTGTCGATGCCGTTCTTGATGGCGATCAGCAGGCCCAACCCGATGAACGCCCCCGGCGGCAGGATCATGAACAGCACGTCCGGGTAGTTGGCCAGGGGGCGGAAACCCCAGTCCGCGGCCATTGGCCCGAGCAACAGGTCCATGTCGGTGAACAGGGTGCCCTGTCCCACCAGCTCCCGGAAGCCACCAAGAATCACCAGCACCGCGAGGAACCCAAGCCCCATCATGGCCCCATCCAGCAGGGCCGGCAGGGGAGGGTTCTTGCTGGCAAAGGCATCGGCCCGGCCCAGTATGGCGCAGTTGGTGACGATCAGCGGGATGAAGATGCCCAGAATCTGGTACAGCTCGTAGGTGAACGCCTGCATCAGCAGTTCGGCGCAGGTAACGAATGACGCAATGATCATCACAAAAGCGGGCAGCCGTACCGAATCGGAGACGAAGTTGCGAATCAGCGACACTGCCAGATTGGAGCCCATCAGCACCAGCAGGGTGGCCAGGCCCAGGCCAATGGCGTTGACCACAGTGCTGGTCACGGCCAGCAGGGGGCACAATCCCAACACCTGAACCAGTGCCGGGTTGTTGCTCCAGAGGCCGTCGCGAATAATCTCGGCGTTGCTCTTGGTGGCCATGGTCAGCGGGACTCCTGTGGCGAGGGCAGGTCGAAGTTTGGTGGTAGCAGCTCCTGATGGGCTGCAAGGTAGCGCAGGCTGCGATAGACCGAACCGGTGACGGCCCGTGGGGTGATGGTGGCGCCGGTGAACTGGTCAAACACGCCGCCATCCTTTACCACTGCCCAACCCGAGGGGGCGGGATTGGTGAGCGAGCGGCCATTGAACGACAGTACCCAATCGGATTTCTTGCGCTCTACCTTGTCTCCCAGTCCCGGGGTTTCCTTGTGACTGGTGACCCGTACCCCAAGAACCTCGCCATTGCTGGCAACGCCCACCAACAGGCGGATATTTCCGGAATAGCCGTTCGGCGCCACCGCGGGCAGAATCAGGCCTACGGCTTCGCCGGCATCGCGGGCTACCCAGGCCTGCACTGGCTGCAGGACACCGAAACGATCGTCAGCAGGCAGGGTGACGGTGTCTTCCAGCAGGTTGTTGTCATGCTGCTGCTCGGGAATGATCTCGAACAGGGCGCGCGCTTCCGCCCGGGCTGCCTGTTCTTCAATACGATCCTTGGTCAGGGCCTGGGTGACGGCGATGGTACCGCCGGTGATCACCGCAAACAGGCCCAGGCCGATAGCGCTACGCCGGATGGATTGGGTTAATGCCGACATCTTAACCTGCCTCCTTGCCGGCCAGTCCACGCCGTGGCTTGTGATGGCCATAGGTGCGCGGAGGGGTGTAGTGATCGATGAAGGGAACGGCAAAGTTCATCAACAGTACGCTAAAGGCGATGGCATCCGGGTAGTTGCCCCAGGTGCGGATGATGTACACCAGAATACCGATGCCTGCCCCGTAGATCAGTTTGCCCTGGTGGCTGGTGGCGGCGGACACCGGGTCGGTGGCGATAAAGAACGCCCCCAGCATAGTGGCGCCGGCCAGCAAGTGGAGGGTTAGTGGCGCGTAGAGGTCCTCATTGCTGCCGAAGGCCAGGCTCATCAGGGCCAGGCCACCGAGCAGGCTGAGTGGTATGTGCCAGGTGATGATTCGCAGCGCCAGCAGTAGCAGACCGCCGGCCAGGAAGGCACCATTGACCCATTCCCAGCCGCGGGCAATACCGTCACCAAAGGTGGGGTGCTGCAGCACTTCGGCGGCGGTATGGGTCGCAATCTGGTGTTTGTACTCATCCAGTGGTGTGGCCATGGTGAAGGCGTCGACCGCCGTCTGCTGTCCGGAGGTTATCGTGGCCAGGGTATCGGCCAGTGACGGGGCGTCCTGCCAGAGCAGGCCGGGCTGGGCCCAGTTGGTGGTCATCGCCACCGGAAACGACACCAAAACCAGGGCGTAACCCACCATGGCGGGATTGAACGGGTTGGCGCCGAGACCGCCGTAGAGCTGCTTCGCCAGAATGATGGCCGCCAACACTGCCACCATCGACACCCACCAGGGGGCGAGTGGCGGCAGGGAAAGACCCAGCAGCAGGCCGGTGACCGCTGCGGTGTTGTCTTTCAGGAAGAGCGCCACCGGCCGTTGCCGCAGCTTGAGCATCACCGCCTCGGCGGCAACGGCCAGCATCACACACCAGATGACGTTGATCAGGTTGCCCCAGCCGAAGAACACGGTCTGCGCCAGCAGCCCGGGAATCGTCGCCAGAATCACCCACAGCATGACCCGGGACGTGGGCCGGGCGCCGCGTGCGTGGGGAGAGGATTGTTGCCTTAGTGCCATGTGCTCGGTGCCTGATGGTAATTGCTGTTGGGGTGCTCAGTCGGCGTCCTGGGTGGTCAGCTGGGCTTTGGCCTCGCTCAGGGCCTGTCGCGCCCGCTGAACCCGATCCTCGTTCTTGGCCACCGCGCGCAGCAGTTTGTCGACATTGTCGCCATTGTTGCTGCGGGCCTCGTCCAGCAGCCCCTGCATGGTCTCCAGTTTGGCCTGGGCCTTGTCGAGCTGCTCCGTGAGGACATTCAGGTCGGGCGGTGATGGCTCCGGGGAGGGCGCTTGCGGTACTTCCTCAGCCACCGGTTCCGGTTCGCTGGTCTGCGCCTGGGCAAGGGCTTCCTCCGCCCGTTTCACCCGGTCTTGGTTTTTCGCCACCGCCCGCTCCAGTTTCTCCACGGTGTCGGCATTGTCCGCCCGGGCCTCGTCCAACAGCGTCTGCATGTTGCTCAGTTTGCCTCGGGCTTTCTCAAGCTGGGTCTTCAGGCTGTCGATTTCTTCGGCACTCGCTGGGGCTTGTACGGGCGCTGGCTGCGCCTCCACAGTGGCTTCGGAGGGCGACGGTTCGCTCGCCTGGGCCAGGGCCTCTTCGGCGCGTTTGAGGCGGTCCTCATTCTTGGCGACCGCCCGCTCCAGCTTGTCGACAGTGCCGTCATTGTTGCTGCGGGCTTCTGTCAGCATGTCCTGCATCTTGGCAAGCTTGTCGCGGGCCTGGTCACGCTGCTTCTCCAGCGTCTCCCGATCCACCGGTGCCGGCGTGGGCGCTGCTTCGGCGTTGCCCTGACTGTTGGCTTTCTTGCGGGCCAGGGCCTGTTGCACCATCGCTGCCTTGGCTGCCCGTTCATCGGCTGCCGGAGCCTCGCTGGCGTCGGCTTCTGTCTTCTGGGCCTGTTCGGCTTCCGCTTGCTTGCGGGCCTGGGCTTCAGCGGCGGCGCGCGCCCGTTCTTTGCGTTTGGCTTCTTTTTCCGCCTGTTCCCGTTCCAGTCTTGCCTGGCGCGCTTCAAAACGCTCGCGGGCGCGATCGGCCTTGGCCTGTTCCGCCTGCTGGGTACGGATTTCGCCCTTGGCGTATCGGTAGTACTGGACCAGCGGGATGGCACTCGGGCAGACGTAGGTGCAGGCACCGCATTCGATGCAGTCGAACAGGTTCTGGTGTTCGGCCTTGTCGAACTCGTTGGCTTTGGCGTACCAGAACAGCTGTTGTGGCAGCAGGTCCATCGGGCACACTTCGGCGCACGCGCCGCAGCGGATGCAGGGCTGTTCCGGCGGCGGCTCAGGCAGCTCCGCAGCGGTGGCGGCAATGACGCAGTTGGTGGTCTTGATCACCGGAATCGCGGTGGTCTGCAGGGTGTAGCCCATCATCGGGCCGCCCAGTACCAGCCGGCTGAGTCGCTCAGACTGCACTCCGGCCTGGGTCAGCAGGTGGTCAATAGGGGTGCCCAGCAGCGTATCGAAGTTGCCCGGGTTGGCGACGGCCTCGCCGGTCACGGTGGTGATTCTCGAGATCAGCGGCTCGCCCAGATCGATGGCGCGATGGACGGCAATCGCAGTGCCGATATTCTGGCACATCACCCCGATGTCGGCCGGAATGCCGCCGTGGGGCACTTCCAGCCCAGTGAGAATCTGTACCAGTTGCTTCTCACCACCAGACGGGTACTTGGTGGGTATCACGCAGACTTCCACCTGGGTGCCCTGACAGGCGGCCCGGATGGCAGCGATGGCCGCCGGCTTGTTGTCTTCAATGGCGATCACGCAGCGCTGGGGGCGAAGTATCCAGGCCATAATTCGCAGCCCGGCCGCCACCTGGTCCGCTCGCTCCCGCATCGCCATATCGTCTGCGGTGATGTAGGGCTCGCACTCGGCACCGTTAAGGATCAGTGTCTCCACTTTACGGTCGGTGGGAGGCTGCAGCTTGATATTGGTGGGGAAACCGGCCCCGCCCATGCCCGCAATGCCGGCCTGGCGAATACGATCCAGGACATCGGTGCGCTCTAACTGGTGGAAATCCGCCACCGGCTGACGATCACACCAGCGGTCGTCGCCGTCCGGGCGCAGGAAAATGCAGACATCGTCCATACCTGAGGGGTGAGGCACCGGATGCGGGCCAATCGCTTCGATGGTGCCGGAAGTAGGGGCATGGACCGGTACCCCGACCGGACCGTCCACCGTGGCCAGGGGCTGCCCTTTGAGGACCTGCTCGCCCACCTCCACGACGGGCACGGCGGGCGCGCCGATGTGTTGCTGCAGCGGCAGGATCAGACGATCCGGCAGGCCGGCAGGCTCGATCTGGCGGGTGGTGGAGAGGTCTTTATTTTCCACCGGGTGTATGCCGCCGGGGAAATCCCAGAGTTTGGTCATCAGGCAACGACTCCCTGGCGATCCGTCGCTATAAGGTTGCTGGCAGGCGGGTTCCAGGTCCAGGTGCGGATATCCGCTTCGACCGTGACCATGTCAATACAGTCCACCGGGCAGGGATCGACACACAGATCGCAGCCGGTGCACTCGCTGGCGATGACCGTGTGCATGTGTTTGGCGGCACCGAGGATGGCGTCTACCGGGCAGGCCTGGATGCACTTGGTGCAGCCGATGCACTCATCCTCACGGATCACCGCGACCCGTTTGGCCTGCTCGACGCCGTGTTCGGCGTCCAGTGGCTGGGGTTCAACGTCCAGCAAGTCTGCCAGGGCCTTGATGGTGGTTTCGCCACCCGGTGGGCATTTGTTGATGGCGTCGCCATTGGCAATGGATTCGGCGTAGGGCCGGCAGCCGGGAAAGCCGCACTGGCCGCACTGGGTCTGGGGCAGAATTGCGTCAATCTGTTCCACCAGTGGGTTGCCTTCCACCCGGAAGCGTTCGGCGGCAAAGCCCAGTAGCCCGCCAAAGGCCAGGGCCAGTAGCAGAAGAACGGCAACGGCGATCAATACGCTGGTCATCATGGCAATAAACCCCGCTGGTCAGACGCCGACAAGGCCGGTAAAGCCCAAGAACGCCAAGGCCATCAGTCCTGCGGTGATCATGCCGATGGCGGCGCCCTGGAAGGCGACGGGAACGTCGGAGACGGCAATGCGCTCACGCATGGCGGCGAACAGCACCAGCACCAGCGAGAAGCCGGCGGCGGCGCCAAAGCCGTAGAGCACCGATTCCACGAAGTTGTTCTGCTTGTTGAGATTCAGCAGGGCAACCCCGAGCACCGCGCAGTTGGTGGTGATCAGTGGCAGGAAGATCCCCAATACCCGGTATAGCAGAGGGCTGGTCTTGCGGACCACCATCTCGGTGAACTGGACCACCACCGCGATCACCAGGATGAAGGTGATGGTCTTGAGAAATGCCAGATCCAGCGGAGCCAGCAAATAGGTGTAGGCCAGGTAACTACAGACCGAGGCCAGGGTCAGGACAAAGGTGGTGGCCAGGGACATGCCCATGGCGGTCTCCAGTTTCCCGGACACGCCCATGAACGGGCACAGGCCGAGAAACTGGACCAACACAAAGTTGTTCACCAGGATCGTGCTGACCAGAATCAGCAGGTACTCTGACATTGCAACAGGCTCCCGCGGAGACTACATGATCCGCATGCCGGGGGTGGCGCCGGAGTCCGGCGACAGGATGTGGATGTCCTTACCACCCGGGCCTGCCGCCAGCACCATGCCTTCCGACAGGCCGAATTTCATCTTCCGTGGTTTCAGGTTGGCGACCATGACGGTCAGCCGGCCTTCCAGATCTTTCGGGTTGTAGGCGGACTTGATACCAGCAAACACGTTGCGCTCGCCGTGACCTATATCAAGGGTCAGGCGCAACAGCTTGTCAGCACCTTCCACATGCTCCGCTTTTACAATCCTGGCCACCCGCAGATCGACCTTGGCAAAGTCGGCGAATTCTATCTCATCGGCAACCGGTTCCAGATTGGCTGCGGCGGCCGGTTTTGCGGGCTCGGCGGATACCGATTCGCGGGACGCCTCCAGCATTTTCTCGATCTGGGCCATGTCGACCCGGTTCATCAGTGGCTTGAACTTGTTGATGCCGTGGTTCTGCAGCAGCTCGCCACGGTCGTTCCAGTTCAGCGGGCTGTTGAGGAACTCGGCGGCGGCTTCGGCGGTTTTCGGCAGCACCGGCGCAAGGTAGGTCATCAGCAGGCGGAACATATTGATGGCGTTGGTGCAGATCGCCTGCAGGGCGGCGTCCTGGCCTTCCTGCTTGGCGATCACCCAGGGCTGCTCGTCGTTGACATACTGGTTGGCAATGTCGGCCAGCTCCATGATCCGGCGCATCGCACGGCCAAACTCACGTCCCTCATAGTGCTCGGCAATCTCCTGGCCGGCGTCGATAAAGGTGTTCAGCTTGTCCTGCTCGGTCACGGTGCCAAGCTGGCCATCAAACCGCTTGGTGATGAAGCCGGCGCTGCGGCTGGCGATGTTCACCACCTTGCCCACCAGATCGGAGTTCACCCGGGAGGCAAAGTCCTCCAGGTTCAGGTCCATGTCGTCGACACCGCTGCCGAGCTTGGCCGCGAAGTAGTAGCGCAGATACTCCGGATTGAGGTGATCCAGGTAGGTGCGGGCCATGATGAAGGTGCCCCGGGACTTTGACATCTTCTTGCCATTGACGGTGATGAAACCGTGGGCCCAGACCGCGCTCGGGGTCCGGTAGCCGGCACTGTGCAGCATGGACGGCCAGAACAGGGCGTGAAAGTTGATGATGTCCTTGCCGATGAAGTGGTAGACCTCGGCGTCGGAATCGGCGTTCCAGAAATGGTCGAAATCGATGCCTTCGCGATCACACAGGTTCTTGAAGCTGGCCAGGTAGCCAATGGGTGCGTCCAGCCAGACATAGAAGTACTTGCCCGGTGCGTCAGGAATCTCAAACCCGAAGTAGGGCGCATCACGGCTGATGTCCCACTCCTGCAGGCCGGCGTCCAGCCACTCCGACAGCTTGTTGGCGATCTGGGGCTGGAGGGCGCCACTGCGGGTCCACTGCTGCAGGAAGTCGGTGAACTCCGGCAGACGGAAGAAGTAATGCTCCGATTCTTTCTCAATCGGCGTGGCGCCGGACACTGCGGAGGTCGGGTTGATCAGCTCCGCCGGGGTGTAGGTGGCACCACAGACTTCACAGTTGTCACCGTACTGGTCCTCGGACTTGCACTTCGGACAGGTGCCCTTGATGAAGCGGTCCGCCAGGAACATCTCTTTTTCCGGGTCGTAGGCCTGGGTGATCTTGCGGGTGGCGATGTGATCGTTCTCACTCAGACGCCGGTAGATGTACTCCGAGAACGACCGGTTCTCCTCCGAGTGGGTGGAGTGGTAGTTGTCGAAGTGGATGTTGAAACCGGCAAAATCCTCCTGATGCTCCTGACGGATACGGTCAATCAGGGCCTCGGAGGTGATGCCTTCGCGCTCGGCACGGAGCATAATGGCGGTGCCGTGGGCATCGTCTGCGCAAACGTAGTAACAGTTTTGGCCACGCATTCGCTGGTACCGGGCCCAGATATCAGTCTGGATATACTCCAACAGGTGTCCCAGGTGAATCGGGCCGTTGGCGTAGGGCAGGGCGCTGGTAACCAGAATGTCGCGCTGTTTCTGTTCGCTTGCTTGCGTCATGTTAAGTGTCCGAACCTTGATCAATAATGGATGTGGTCAGAAGCGGGCACAGATGATACCTTCCGGCCGGTAATTTTTCATCCAGATAGCCCGTTTTTGTTGCCCCGAGCGCCGGGTGCTGGCGTCCTGCCAGCGGTGACTGACGGGGCGGCTGGCTTTCGACATCGCTGCTGCCGGTGTGCCTGGCATTCTGGTGGCGCCCCCACTTTCTGGAGAACGGCATGACCGACGTTTCCCGGCAGGCTCTTGAAGCCGCCGTGCGCCAATACCAAGACCCCTATCTCGAATGTGATCTGTTCCAGCTGGATGCGGTGAAGTCGCTGACCATCGACGACGCCGGCGAGGTGTCGCTAGTGGTTGAGCTGCCTTACGCCGCTGAGGGCATCACTGGCGCCCTGCGGCAGTTGGTGAGTTCGGCGCTGGAGAATGTGCCTGGCGTGGCGTCGGTTTCGGTCACAGTGAATCAGCGTATCCATGCCCACCAGGCCCAGCGTGACCTGAAATCCATCGCCGGGGTCAAGAACATCATCGCGGTTGCGTCCGGCAAGGGTGGGGTTGGCAAGTCGACCACATCGGTGAACCTGGCGCTGGCGCTGAGTCAGGAAGGTGCGCGGGTGGGTATCCTGGATGCGGATATCTACGGCCCCAGCGTTGGCATGATGCTGGGCATTGCCGAAGGCACGCGCCCCGACACCAAAGAGAACAAATACTTCCTGCCGCTGAAGGCGCATGGTATGCAGGCCATCTCGATGGCCTTCCTGGTGACTGACAAGACACCGATGGTGTGGCGTGGCCCGATGGTCAGCGGTGCGGTGCAGCAGCTGCTGACCCAGACCTTGTGGGACGAGCTGGACTATCTGGTGGTGGACATGCCTCCGGGCACCGGCGATATCCAGCTGACCCTGGCGCAGAAAGTGCCGGTGACCGGCGCGGTGGTGGTTACCACCCCTCAGGACATTGCCCTGCTGGACTGCAAGAAAGGCATTGAAATGTTCCGCAAGGTCGACATTCCGGTGCTGGGCGTGGTGGAAAACATGAGCGTGCATATCTGCAGCCACTGTGGCCACGAAGAGGCGCTGTTCGGCCATGGCGGCGGCGAGCGGGTATCCGAAGAGTACGACACACCGCTGCTGGGTCAGCTGCCGCTGCACATGACCATCCGCGAGCAGACCGATGGTGGCACGCCGTCGGTGGTGGCGGAACCGGACTCGGAAGTGGCCCGTCGCTACCGCGATATCGCCCGCCGGCTGAGCGCCCTGTTGTCCCAGCGACAGCGTAACCTGAGTTCGCCCATTCCCAGCATTTCCATCAGCGACGACTGAGGGATTTCCGCAGCGACCTCCGCCGGCTTTGGCGTTGGTGGGCGTGGGTGGTTACAATAGCCGGTTTACGGGAGCGGGCTTGACCACTCCCGTCCGCACATTGTCCGAATTCACCGTGAGATTGAACTGATGAGTATAAAGTCCGACAAGTGGATCCGCCGCATGTCCGAAGAGGCCGGCATGATTGAACCGTTCGAGCCTGGCCAGGTGCGTGAGTCCGGGAAGGGCCGGGTCATCTCCTACGGTACGTCCAGCTACGGCTACGACGTGCGGTGCAGCAATGAGTTCAAGATCTTCACCAATGTGCATTCGGCCACGGTGGACCCGAAGAACTTTGACGACAACAGCTTCGTCAACGTGACCAGCGACGTCTGCATCATTCCGCCCAACTCTTTCGCCCTGGCGCGCACCGTGGAGTACTTCCGCATTCCGCGCAACGTGCTGACCATCTGCCTGGGCAAATCCACATACGCTCGTTGCGGCATCATCGTCAACGTCACCCCGTTGGAGCCGGAATGGGAAGGGCAGGTGACTCTGGAGTTTTCCAACACCACCAACCTGCCGGCGAAAATCTACGCCAACGAAGGGGTGGCGCAGATGCTGTTCTTCGAGTCGGATGAAGTCTGTGAGACCAGCTACAAGGACCGCGGCGGCAAGTACCTGGGCCAGACCGGCGTGACCCTGCCAAAAACATGAGGTGTCGCGACCGTCTGACCCTCCCGATCTTCAAGGCGACAGCGCTATGAATGCCAACCAGTTCCTGAAAGCGGTCGAGCAGCTCCATGGCTGGCGAGAGTTCGCCTTCATTGTGGCTCTGGCCGAGCGCGGCTTTCCAAACTACGCCCTGTTTGCCGATGCGGTGGGCCTGAAGACCGGCGCCAAGATGCGCCAGCTTCTCGACGTCACCTGGGAGATGCTGCAGCAGGAGCCGTCGGAATCGGCTATCCCGCAGTTGCTGACGAAACAGGAGGCGTTGTCACCGGATGTAAACGCCTACGACGCGTATGGCGTTTACCCGGCGTTTGATTTCTGCCGCCTGCTGGAGCAGGCCCTGTTGTGCCGGCTCAATCCGGATCGGCACCGGGCCACCGAAGCCTCCCAGTGGGCAACGGCCACCGTAGTGGACTTCGTTGAAGTGTCTGACGGCGAGGCGCTGGACGAGGATGAGTTGGTGCGCCTGCTTGATCAGCATCCGCTGATGAAGGCGGACAAGGCGTTCCAGCGTGACCTGGTGTTGGCCCTGAAGCGTCAGCGCACACCACTGGAGCGTTTTGTCGACGAGCTGCGTGACATGGCGGCGAACGACGGCATCAGCAATATCGGCATATCACTGCAGGACTGAGTACGCCGGGTACAGGCGTCGGGTCCTGGTCCCGGGGGCTCCCCGGGTTTTCTGAATGGCTATCGCGATGGATGGCGATTCTTGGACGACTTGGACGATCACACCATGAAACTGTCTTCTTTCGGCCGCAAGTTCACCGCCGGCGCCGGTATCACGTCGTTGATGGAGGATCTGGGCAACGCCCTGGCATCCGGCGACGACATGATCATGATGGGTGGTGGTAACCCAGGCCACATCCCCGAAGTGCAAGCCCGACTGACCGAGGTGTTGGGCGATCTGGCCGCCGATCCCGATGCGGTACGCCGCGTGGTGGGGATTTACGATCCGCCCCAGGGCGAGAAACGCTTCATCGCGGCGCTGGTGGATCTGCTGAACGCGGAATACGGCTGGAACCTGGCGTCGGAGAACGTGGCTCTGACCAATGGCAGTCAGGCGGCATTCTTCATGCTGTTCAACATGTTCGGTGGCGACTACGAAGACGGCCACCGCAGGCACATCCTGCTGCCGATGGCGCCGGAGTACATCGGTTATGCCGACGCCGGGATTGCGCCGGAGCTGTTCAAGGCGGTGAAGCCGGAGATCACCTTCACCGACGCCCACGAGTTCAAGTATCGGGTCGATTTTGATGCGGTGGAGGTGACGGCAGACACCGGCGCCATCTGCGTGTCACGGCCGACCAATCCCACTGGCAATGTGGTCACGGATGAGGAACTGGCGCGCCTCGAGGCGCTGGCCCGGCGTCATGATGTGCCGCTGATTGTCGATGGCGCTTACGGTACGCCGTTCCCGAGCCTGCTGTTCGTGGAGGCAACGCCGACCTGGAATGAGCAGATAGTGCTGTGCCTGAGCCTGTCCAAGTTGGGTTTGCCGGCGGCGCGAACCGGTATTGTGATTGCGGATGAGCGCATCATTTCAGCGCTATCCGGGGTCAACGCCATCATGAACCTGGCCACCGGCAGTTTTGGTGCGATGCTGGCGGAGCCTCTGGTGCGCAGCGGCGAGATTTTGTCCCTCAGCCGGGAAGTGGTGTGTCCGTTCTATCGTGGCAAGATGGAGCGGGCGGTCGCGGCCTTTACCCAGGCTATGGGGGAGGGTATTCGCTGGTATGTGCACAAGCCGGAGGGCGCAATGTTCCTGTGGCTGTGGTTCCCGGGCCTGCCGATTTCCAGCCTGGAACTGTACCAGCGCCTCAAGGAGCGAGGGGTGTTGGTGGTGTCCGGCCATTACTTCTTCCCGGGCCTGCCGGAGGATGACTGGCGTCACCGCCATGAGTGCCTGCGGGTGACCTATTCCCAGGACGATGCTCAGGTAGCCGAAGGGTTGCGTATCATCGCCGACGAGGTCAAGGCGGTGTGGGCCGCTCACTGAGGTCCATGTCTTCCAGGTGAATCTGGTATCGGCTGCCATCCGGTTCTTTCTGGGTCAGCCGTACCAGCAGGTGTTGCCATTGGGGCGCGAACCACATCAGCGTTTCGCGCCCGCTGCCTTCCCCGCGGACTTTCTCTACCACCAGGGTCTCCACTTCACCCAGCTCCGTCTGCAGAGGCTCCTGGCGAATGACCTGGAAACGGTCTTCGTCGTAGCGCCCCTTGTCCACCACCTGATAGGTCACATCGGTCAATCCCGCCCGCAGGTCCTGATGGAGCTGCAGTTGGTAGCCCAGCGGGTCCAGGCTGCCGGGCCGGAGCGGCAACTCGAAGGTCTTACCCTCATAGCGACCGGACACCACACCATCCTGCCAGTTGAAGTCAATCAGCCGCTCGCGGTCACGGATCAGCATGCCGGACAGGTGGTAGCGATAGCGCAGAGGGATCACGCAATGATCCTGCCAGCGGAAGATGACCGACTCGGTGATGTTGGCAATGAATGACGATACCCTGAAATCGTAGTGCCACAGGCCACTGTCCAGTTGTCGCAGCGTGCGGGTGGCGCCGCCATCAATCGCCACGCCTTTGTCCAGCGAAGCGCTGAAACTGGCTTCGTAGGGCGTCAGCGAGAGTGGCGAAGTCGTCTCGGAAGGCGTGGTGGATGCCAGACTGACTGTGCTGGTCAGGAACAGTAAGGCGCCGATCATGGCGGTCGAGAACAGTCGGTGCAGGACCGAGGTGGGCATGGACGGGCTCTCCGGGCAACGTCGTGATGAGTGCGGGATTGCAGCCAGGGTGAGAATATCGCCCTGGCTCGCTCACAGTGTAGCCCGAAGGGAAAGTCTCTGGAATGACAGGGCGTTAACCCGGCCTCCTTGGCCGGGCGTTTTCAGGCTTCCTCGGCCGGCAGCACCAGGGGCTGGGTCAGCGGGGCGCCGTCAAAGGTGGCGTGTTCGTCATCCAGCTGAACCCGGCCTTCGCAGAACCAGCGCAGTACGATGGGGTACAGTACGTGCTCCTGTTGTTGCACCCGGGCAGCGAGGCTCTGGGCGTCATCATCAGCAGCCACGGCGACCTCGGCCTGGGCGATCACCGGGCCGCCATCCAGGTCTTCGGTGACGAAGTGGATTGACACGCCGTGGCGTTGGTCGCCGGCATCGAGAGCGCGCTGGTGGGTGTTGAGGCCAGTGTATTTCGGCAGCAGCGACGGATGGATGTTCAGCATCCGGCCGCGGAAGGCGTTGACGAATCCGGGTGTGAGAATGCGCATGAATCCGGCAAGCACCACCACGTCGGGGCTGTGGCGCTCAATCTCCGCTTTCAGGGCGGTGTCGAACTCATCGCGGGAGCCGAATTTCTGGTGGTCCACGGTGAAGGTCTCGATGCCGGCCCGTTTGGCGCGTTCCAGGGCCAGGACGTCCGGCCGATTGCTGCCGACAGCGACGATCTGCCCCGGGTAGTCCCGCTCCCGGGTGGCTTCGATCAGTGCCTGCAGATTGCTGCCGCTGCCGGATACCAGCACCAGG
Source organism: Marinobacter sp. CA1 (assembly GCF_020546665.1). Lineage (NCBI taxonomy): Bacteria > Pseudomonadati > Pseudomonadota > Gammaproteobacteria > Pseudomonadales > Marinobacteraceae > Marinobacter > Marinobacter sp. CA1. Next base: position 2,865,161 of record NZ_CP071785.1, on the reverse strand, counting down.
ATGCGGGGATCGGTCAGTTCCTGGTTCATCATGCGTTCAGCAGTCCTGGCGCGTAGCGAACCGCTGCGTCGGCGTCACGATCGTCCTGGCGCTCGATGGTGCCGATTTCCCAGGCCTGCTCGCCCATGGATTGCAGGGCGTCCAGGGCCAGCTGTTTCTGGTTGGCCGGTACGCAGATGATCATGCCCACGCCGCAGTTGAAGGTGCGGTACATCTCTTCAATGGCCACGTTGCCGTTGTCCTGCAACCACTGGAAGACGGGTGGCAGTTGCCAGCTGTTGGTGTCGATGGCGGCCACGGTTCCCTTGGGAAGCACGCGGGGAATGTTCTCCGGCAGGCCGCCGCCGGTGATGTGGGACATGGCCCGGATCTCGACTTCGCAGCGCAGTTGCAGCAGGTTTTTGACGTAGATGCGTGTCGGCGCCATCAGCGCATCGGCCAGGGTTTGACCTGCCAGGTCCTGCTGCAGGTCAGCGTCGCTGACTTCGATGATCTTGCGAATCAGTGAGTAACCGTTGGAGTGGGGGCCGGAGGAGCCCAGGGCGATAAGGGCGTCGCCTTCCTGGACCTGGGAGCCGTCGATGATCTCGCCGCGCTCGACCACGCCAACACAGAAACCGGCCAGGTCGTAGTCGTCGCCTTCGTACATGCCGGGCATTTCGGCAGTCTCACCACCCACCAGGGCGCAGCCGGAGAGCTCGCAACCGGTGCCGATGCCTTCCACCACCTGGGCGGCCACATCAACGTTGAGCTTGCCGGTGGCGTAGTAGTCCAGGAAGAACAGTGGCTCGGCACCGCCAACCACCAGATCGTTGACGCACATGGCAACCAGGTCGATACCGATGCTGTCGTGCTTGTTCAGTTGCATGGCCAGGCGAAGCTTGGTGCCCACTCCGTCGGTACCGGATACCAGCACTGGCTCTTTGTAGCCGGCGGGGATGGCCACCGTGGCGCCAAAACCACCCAGACCGCCGAGGACTTCCGGGCGTCGGGTGCGGGCCGCGGTATCCTTGATGCGATGGACCAGGTCATTGCCGGCGTCAATGTCGACACCCGCGTCGCGGTAGGTGAGGGAGGGCTTGCGTTCGCTCATGGTAGTGAAAACCGTTTTGGCCGAAGGATAGGCGCGGGATTTTACCAGTTGCGAGGGGGCGCTCCAACCGCATTTCCCCTGACGTCCTCCAGCCGCGGGGCCCATCGCTCCGTATGGCCGTTTTTTTGCCGTGGCAGCGCGGCCGGGTTGCTACTCAGCGTTGGGGCCTTGGTGTATCCTATGCGCCACAAAACGGAATGCAGGGTGATTCATGCCAGGACACGGTCTTACGCACAAAACGACAACCTTCCCCAACGCCCGCTGGCTCAGGCGCCTGGTGCCGCTGTTGCTGGCTCTGGTGTGGTCGTCAGCGTCGGCGGTTACGGTGGAAGGGCTTTATGCCGTTGAGGTGCCCGTCGCCGGATCTGGCCAGAGCCAGTTGGAGGCCGGGGCCCGAGAGGGGCTCAAACAGGTGCTGCTGCGGGTGTCGGGCCATTCCAGCATCCTCCAGCGGGAAGAGCTGGCACCGGTACTGGAGCAGTCGGAATCGCTGCTGCAAACCTATCAGTTTCTGCGGGGTGGTGGTCGTGGCTATCGCCTGCGAATGACGTTTGGTGCCGTTGGGGTAAACCAGGCGCTGTCGTCGATTGATGCGCCGGTGTGGGGCGCCAACCGCCCTCTGGCGCTGGCCTGGGTGGCGGTGCAGCAGGGTGCCAGCCGGGAGCTGGTGACTCAGCCCCGGATCAATGACGACGGTGAAGCCGCTTCTGGCGGTCGCTGGTATCGGGCTTTCCAGGCGGCAGCGGCCCGGCGGGGACTGCCGCTGGCATTTCCACCCCAGGCCTGGGCCGGAGATCGGGAGCTGCTGTCGGAAGTGTGGGGGCAGTTCCTGGGTGAGCTCCGCTCGGCGTCGGAAGACCTCAGTCACGATTTGCTGGCGTCGGTACGGATCAGTCGTTCCGGTGGCGGCTGGCAGGGTGCCTGGGTGCTGGACGGCCGCGGACTGGAAGAATCGGACCGCGCTATTGAGGCCGGCTCGCCAGAGGCTCTCGCAGAGCGTATGGTGAGCCATTGGGCTGATCTGCTGGCGTCCCGTTACGCGGTCGCAGCCGGTGAAATTGCCGATTCCCCACAGGTCGACATCGTACTGGACAATGTTGAGCGGATGACCGATTACGCAGCGGCCAAGGCGGCGCTGGATGGTTTGACGCCAGTGCTGAAAGTTGGCCCGGTACGGGTGACGCCAACCCGGGTGGTGCTGCGGGTGGCATTCTCGGGTGAGCTGGCCCAGTTGCGGGAGTACATGGCGCTGGACCCGCGCTTTGTCTCCGAGGAAGCGACAGTGATGGCTGCAGAGGACAATGCAGCAGAAGGCATTGCCGCCGCCGACGATGTGGCACAGACTGCCGGCGGGCAATCCACAGAAACTGCCGGTGGCGACGTTGACGGACAGGCAGCGGCGGGTGAGGGTGAGGTTGCGCCGCCGGTGTTTCGTTACCAGTCATCGGCGCTGAATCCCGAGGACAGTGAACAGGCTTTCGAGTCGCTGTACCCCATTCTTCACTATCGCTGGCAGCGGGCTCCCTCCGCTGGTGGCGATGCCGGCCAGCCCTAGGCTGGCCGTCTGGCGAAACGGAGTCGACGGATGACCCACAGCTGGCGCTGGATCCCCAATGCGCTGACGTTTCTTCGGGCGTTCCTGATCCTGCCGTTCGCTATTGCGCTTTGGGAAGGTAACTACCGGCCAGCGTTGGTGATTTTTCTGTTGGCCGCGGTTACCGACGCCTTCGACGGGTTTCTGGCCAGGCAGTTTGACTGGCGCAGCCGTATTGGGGCTGTGGCGGACCCCCTGGCCGACAAGGCCTTGCTGATTACCTCCTATCTCATGCTGTCGCTCACCGGGGTTCTGCCCATGTGGCTGTTCTTGCTGGTATTGGGGCGGGATCTATTGATCGTTGCCGGCGGCCTCGCGTTCCATTACGGTATCGGCCGTTTTGAGATGCAGCCCAGTTTTCTGGGCAAGTTCAATACCCTGGTGCAGATTCTGGTGGTTCTGGTAATCATCATGATGCTGGCCGGAGTCCCGCTCCAGTCCTGGGTGAAGGAAGCGGGGATTGTGCTGGTGGCACTGTCGACGATCATCAGCGGTATTCATTACGTAGTGGTGTGGAGTATGCGGGCGTGGAGGGCAAAGAGGCATTGAGTGGTCCTCAGCTGACCCTGGGCGTGAAGCTCAGGGATGATGCCAGATTCGACAACTTTCATGGCGAGCGCAACGCGTCCGCGGCCAACCGCCTCAAGCAGCTGGTGGATGCCGGCGGTGGCAGCGGGTTGCAGGTGGTGGTGCTGTGCGGGGATTCCGACACCGGCAAGAGCCACCTGTTGCAGGCTGCCTGTCACCAGGCGGAGGGACGTTCAGAGCGGACCGTCTGCATCAGCATGGAGGAAGTGCTGCCCTTTGGTCCTGGCGCACTCGCTGGCTTGGAGCAACTGGATCTGATCTGCCTGGACGACCTGGACCTGATCGCCGGCAAGGCGGACTGGGAGGAGGCGGTGTTTCACCTCTATAACCGCATCCTCGACCGGGGACGCCGGTTGATGGTGAGTCTGTCGGCGCCCCCCAGTGTGGTGTCATTTGGTTTGCGGGACCTGCTGTCGCGGTTGCAGCATGGGCTGGTGATCCAGGTGGGTATCTACCGGGACGATGATCGGCTGACCATTCTTCGAACCCGCGCCGAGCAGCGGGGATTGGTACTGGCGGATGATGTTGCGGGCTTCATCATGCGACGGGCGCCGAGAAAACTGGCGGACCTGCTGGCCATTCTGGACAGGCTGGACGAAAATTCCCTGCGGGCCCAGCGAAAACTGACGATACCCTTCGTCAAGTCGGTCATGGGCTGGTAAGCGTCCGGACCGGATAATAGCGGGTTAAGGCCGGACAAGCTCAGTTCAGATAACTCAGTTGGATTGGCTAACGCCGTTTTAGATAACCAAGAGAGCCGGGCAAACGGCTCCAGAATACTCAAGGAACAACTCAGGCACGTGACAGGCCTGGACAACCTCAGGGACCGCCAGTGTGTCACTGTCCGGAGTGTGTGGTCAGCACGCCTGTGCCAGACCGTCGCCCGGCCGACAGTCGGTCCCCACGCACACATCCAGGGGACAGTATGAGAAGAGTCGTATTCAATCAGAAAGGGGGTGTTGGCAAATCCAGCATCACCTGTAACCTGGCGGCCATCAGCGCTGCCCGTGGCAAGCGTACGCTGGTGGTGGATCTGGACCCCCAGGGCAACTCCACCCATTACCTGCTGGGCAAACCTGCGGCGGAACTCCGGGATACGGTGGCGGATCTGCTGGAGCAGACCGTGGCGTTCACCATGTTCAACCGTCGTCCCGACGAATTTGTTCACGCCAGCCCGTTTCCCAACCTGTTTGTCATGCCCTCCAGCCCGGAGCTGGACTTCCTTGAGCGCAAGCTGGAGGCCAAGCACAAGATCTACAAGCTGAGGGAGGCGCTGAAAAAGCTCGGTGAGCAGTTCGACGCCATCTACATCGACACCGCGCCGGCGCTGAATTTCTACACCCGCTCGGCTCTGATCGCCGCCCAGCGTTGCCTGATCCCGTTTGACTGCGACGACTTCTCGCGCCAGGCGTTGTACAACATTCTTAATGAAATCCGTGATCTGCAGGAAGATCACAACGACGAGCTGGTGGTCGAAGGCATCGTCGCCAACCAGTTCCAGCCCCGCGCCAGTCTGCCCAAAAAACTGGTGGCGGAATTGCTGGAAGAGGGGTTGCCGGTGTTACCGGTGCGGCTGTCCAGCTCCGTCAAAATGAAAGAGTCCCACCAGAGCCGGGAACCATTGATTCATATGGCTCCCAAACACGCCCTGACTCAGCAGTTTGAGCGCCTGTTCAGCGTGCTCAACGGCGAGCAGGTGGAACTGGAGCCTCTGGCCGACTGACGGCCGGGCCGAAGTCGAGTCAGACACGCGTCGAGCAAGAGAGAGAGAGACTGTGAGCCATCAGCCCAACGTCACCGAGGTGGCGGACTGCCTGTTACGAATCGAAATGGAACTGCGCCGGCTGGACGCCTGGTCAGACCAGCGCCCGTCGGAGCAGGCGCTGCAAAGTACCCAGCCATTCGCCGTGGACACGCTGGAGTTTACCGAATGGTTGCAGTTTATTTTCCTGGAGCGGATGAAGTGGCTGGTGGGGCAGGGGCAGACGCTGCCATCGGTATCTGGCATGGCGCCGATGGCGGAAGAGTACTTCCGGGCCCGGGAGGAATCCGGCCTGGCGTTGATCCGGGAACTGGAGGCGATGGACCGGCTGCTGTCGAAATGATGCCGGTCCCTGCAGGTACCATGGCGCCGTGAGTTGGCTTCAGGGTTCCCGTCGGGTGTGAGCCTCACCGAAGGGCATGCGGATCTGGTTTTCCGGCAGGATCGGCCCATTCTGCCGGGCCTGGGCGAACAGGTCCGGCAACTCCCCACTGGCCACCGGCGAGCAGAACCGGTGGCCCTGTAGCAGATGACAGCCGGCGGTTCGTAGGAACAGATCCTGCTCTTCGGTTTCCACTCCGGCGGCAGCCACCGTCAGAGAAAGCTGGCGGGCCAGGTTGATCAGGGTATGGATGATCGCCTGGGTGTTCTCGTCACTGGGCGCCAGGTGCAGCAGGTGCTGATCGATTTTGACCTGGTCAAACGGCAGGTCCCGCAACAGCTTGAGCGTAGACAGGCCACTGCCATAGCGGTCCAGCACCAGACCCACGCCGATTTCTTTCAGCCGATGCAGGGTGCAGGCGGTTTCCTCCAGGCGATCATTGAGGATGCGTTCGTCGATCTCCACCAGCATCAGCGCCGGGTCCAGCCGGGTGTCCCGGATAATGCGATCGACCTGCTCCGCCAGCCTGGGGTGATTGTACTGCCGTGACGACAGGTTGATGCGAATGCTCACCGGATAGCCGCTCATCGCCTGGATGGCACGGGCCTGCAGGCAGGCATTGTGGCAGATCCATTCCCCGAGGGGCTGCAATAGCCCGGTCTGTTCGGCGACATCGAGGAATTCCCCCGGAGCCAGTACGCCGCGACTGGGATGATGCCAGCGCAACAGCGCTTCCAGGCCGATGATTTTACCGTCCCGCACCTGGAACACCGGCTGGTAGTGGAGATCAAGCTGGCCGTTGTTGATGCCGTAGCGCAGTTCCCGTTCCAGGGTGATCTGGCGCTGCATCTCCTCGTTCATGTCGGCGCTGAAGAACTGGATGTTGTTGCGGCCGGCGTTCTTGGCGCGGTACATGGCCATATCGGCATTCTTCAGCAACTGCTCGTAACTGCGGGCGTCACCGGGGGCCAGGGTAATGCCGATGCTGGAGGTGATCACCAGCTCGCCACCAGGCACGGTGATGGGTTGTACGATGGCCTCGAGGATGGAGCGGGCAACCTTCTCGCAGCCCTCGGCGCCGTTCACCCGGGTCAGCAACACCGCGAATTCATCACCACCCAAGCGGCCGATGGTGTCTTCTTCCCGCACGCAGGTGTGCAACCGGTTGGACAGTTCCTGCAGCAGGCGGTCGCCGGCATCGTGACCGAGGGTGTCGTTGATGCGTTTGAAGTGGTCCACGTCCAGGCAGATCAGCGCGCAGCTGTGACGGTGGCGAATGGCGCTGCTGATGGCCTGTTTGCAGCGATCCTCAAACAATCGCCGGTTGGCGGTGTTGGTAAGCACGTCGTAGTGAGCCAGGTAATGCAGCTGACTCTGGGACTGGCGGATCTCGGTGATGTCCTGGCCGATGAGGATCAGCCGTCTCTGGCCAGGGTCGTCCTCGTCGTTCAGGCGGCTCAGGTTCCAGAGGATAAAGTGGCGGCTGCCGTTGAAGCCGTGGATCTCGGTTTCCAGTGTTTCCTGGGTCAGGCCGCTGCTGAACAGCTTGAGGATTTTCCAGGACAGCTCGTCCTGCTGCTCGGCGGGAATGAACGTGGTGCTGAGGTTGCGGCCGATGGCCTCATCGCGGCTGTAGCCGAACAGTTGCTCCGACGCACCGTTCCATTGGCGAATGACAATCTGGTCGTCCACCACAATGATCGGGTTGCTGGCAGTCTCGAACAGAGCCCGGAAATGCTGGGACGAGCGTCGGAACGACTTCTCGGCCTGCTGGCGAACGAAGATTTCATCCTTGAGCTCGAAGTTGGCGATCTGCAGTTCACGGGTGCGCTGTTCCACCACGTCTTCCAGGCCGTACTCAATCCGTTCGCGGTCTTTCAGCAGCACCCGTACGTAAAAGGATGCCGCGACAATCATGGCGGTCAGTCCCTCGATCACCAGGTAGGCCTCCAGCACGTTGTGGCCGTGCTGGAGGCCGGCAATGGCACTGGCCAGGGCCGCCAGGCCTGCACAGGAAATTGCCAGCATGGCGTCTTGCAGTGAGAAGCGGGTTGCCGCCCAGATGGTGACCGGAAACATCAGATAGAGGTTCTGTAGCGGGTCGTACCACACCACCAGCAGAATAAAACCGAGGCTGGCGAACCAGGCCATGCTCTCGAAAAGATGGCGGCGCAGGGCTCGCAGCAACAGCCCGCGATGGCGAATGCCCATCACCAGCGGTGCAATCAGGACCGCCCCAAGGAAGCCGGCGAACCAGGGTTGCAGGATGGCCTGCTGGAGATCCGGCAGGCTGGTGCCGCCGTTGAGGTAGCCAATTCCCAGGAACGGCAGGGTGGCAACGAAGCCTGCCAGGGTCAGAGTGCCGAGAAACCAGAGGAAGGCGGTGTAATGGACCAGCGGGAATTGCCGGGCCATGACCCGCCGGTAGCCCTGCCAGGTGACCAGCGCCGCGATCAGGGTGTAGAGGCTGACCGCCAGCCACCATTCCATTCCCTGGACCCAGTCTTTGGCCCCGAGCAGTGCCGGTATCAGGGCGGCCAGCAAGGTGCCGGACACCACCGATGGCAGCGCCTGACGCCCGTGGGTGAAGAGCAGGCCGATGGCGTAGCCGGTGGGCAGCCAGGCGGCGGGTGATTGCAGGGAGGTATCGAGCAGCAGCAGGCTGGCAAGTGCCAGGCACAGAAAGGCAGCGATATCGGCAATCAGCCGTAATCCGCCTGTTGGTCGGTTGGTGTCTGTGTCGTTGTTCACGGTATCCCTACCTGCTCAGTGCTGATTGCCCCGGCATTCACCTCGGTGAACAGGGAGCTTTACACCAGTATATCGGGCGGCTAACCCCGAATCCGGCGACCAGTCCTCAACTGGGTGTGTTAAAAGGTGCCAGTCGCATGGACAGGTCGATGGCCTTGATGTCCTTGGTGAGGGCGCCAATGGAAATGTAGTCGACGCCGGTCTCCGCCACCGCTGCCAGCGTGTCGCTGCTGATACCGCCGGATGCTTCCAGTTTAGTCTGTCCAGCGGCCTTGGCAACTGCGGTGCGCATGTCATCAAGCGAGAATTCATCCAGCATTACGATGTCGGCGCCAGCGGCCAGGGCCTGGTCGAGTTCTTCCAGAGACTCGGTTTCCACTTCCACCGGTCGGCCGGGGGCCAGTTGGCGGGCGCTCTGAACCGCGTTGGCGATGGAGCCGCAGGCCGCAATGTGGTTCTCCTTGATCAAGAATGCGTCCCACAGGCCGATACGGTGGTTGTGGCAGCCGCCGCAGGTGACCGCGTACTTCTGCGCCAGGCGCAGTCCCGGCAGGGTTTTGCGGGTATCAAGCAGCCGCACGCCGGTGTGTGCCACGAGGTCGGCATAGCGTTGACAGCTGGTGGCCACACCGGACAGTGACTGCAGCCAGTTGAGGGCGGCCCGTTCCGCCGTCAGCAGACTGCGGGCCGCACCCTCGCAGGTGAACAGGGTCTGATCCGGCTGCACCCGGTCCCCATCGCGCACCTGCCAGTTGATGGTCACCGTCGGGTCCACCTGGCGAAACACCTCATCCACCCAGGCCTGACCGGCAATCACCGCCGCTTCGCGAGTGATCACGCGACCACGGGTGTGGCGGTCGGCGGGAATCAGTGCCGCGGTGATATCCCCGCTGCCCACGTCTTCGCGAAGGCTGTGAGCCACGGCTTCGATTCGGGCCTGGCGGAGCATATCGGGAGTGAGGGCGGAGCTGTAGGCTGATGACATGGTTGCGGGTCCGTGGTCCGTGGTTCGAGTGAGGCGCCAGATTCTACTGCCTCATCACCGTCAGCGACAGTCTGTGACATGAGCGAATGGTAACGCTGGCTGGTTACCGGGCGACCAGAGCGCGGGTGACGAAATTTGTCAGTCAGCGCTTGATGTGTCGTAAAAACGGGCGCTTTCATGCCCCGTGGTTGAGCGGGTTGTCGACTTATTTCCGCTCAGAGTGTGATCAGGTTCCGCTCTTCACAAAAGGTGACAAAACCTGACACAAGGTGACGGGGTGAAGGCATATCATGTGTAATGCGGTGTAAATCATTGTTAAACGTGTTTTCTCACCACTCGAATATAGGGCATCGATCCGGAGTAGTCCGATGACACAGGACCGAAAAGTAGTCAGTTTGAAGAGTCAGGGGTTGGTAGACCGATTCAGTCTGCCGCCAGTACTGATGCGGTTGCGGGACGTATCGGGTCTGCGACTGCGCAGTGTGTTGTCCGACTTTTTCGACAGTGCTGACGACGTACTGTTTGGAATGGCGGAAAAGGCCGGCTCCAATCAGGACCAGACGGCCTACTTCGATGCCATGCGCGAGCTGCGCCTGCGGCGCAAGAACATGACGTCCTCGATGCTGCAATGGGTCAGTCAGGCTTTCAACGAACTGGGCACTTTCGATCCGGTTCCCAACTCGTCCGGGCTGGATCAGGTTGACCAGGACTCCCTGTCGTTGCTGGATCACGACGACATGGAACAGAAGCTGGCCATCGACGGTTTGATCACCAAGCTGCGTAACCGCCATGAACAGGCCGTTCAACTGCTGGCGGCCCGGGTTGCCCATCTGGTACCGAACATTGATCTCAAGGACCGGCAGATGCCGTTGAGTCCGGAGGTGTTGTGTACCGGTCTGGCGGAGGCCTGTGGTGATCTTGAAATTGATATCCGCGCCAAACTGATTGTGCTCAAGCTGTTCGACCAGTTGCTGATCAGCAAGCTGGACGAACTCTACCGGGAAGCCAACGAACTGTTGGTCATTCAGGGCATCCTGCCGGAACTGACGGATACTGACGCCCGTCTGCGTCGCGCCGGTCGACCCGCCAAGCAGGGACGCCGGGCGCCACCACCGCCAAGTGCCCGTGGTGCGGTTCCGCCGCCGGCAGCGCCGACGTATGAACAGCAGTCGCTGATCTCCGGCGGTCACAGTTCGGCGACGTTCTCTGAATTGTCTGAACTACTACGAGAGGGAGGGCTGGTGACAGGTCAAGTTTCGGCAGCCGATAGTCGTCCATTGGACACCCAGGCATTGATGGGCATGTTGGCCCAGTTGCAGCCGCCGATGATTGTGGATGACAACGAGCCGGTGACGTCTCTGTCTGATCAGCTGCAGTCGCTGATCCGTCCGGCCTCTGGTCCTTCCTATTCCCTGCGCCAGGTGGACAGCGATGTCATCAATCTGGTGTCAATGCTGTTTGATTTCATACTGGAAGATCACCAACTGCCGTCGCCGATCAAATCCCTGCTTGGCCGTCTGCAGATCCCGGTGCTCAAGGTCGCCCTGACCGATCAGAGTTTCTTTAACCGGGGCGGGCATCCGGCTCGCAAGCTGTTGAACGAACTGGCCATGGCCGGCATCGGCTGGGTTGAAAAATCGCCCGGTCAGCGCGACCCGCTGCGGGACAAGATTGAATCGGTGGTGGATCAGTTGGCTGAAACGTCCCTGGAGCAGCCGGATGAACTCGAGTCACTGCTGGATGACTTCTCCCGATTCATGGATCTGGACCGCCGCCGGCGGGCCCTGATCGAACAGCGCCTGCGAGACGCCGAAGAAGGCCGCGCGATTCAGGAACGCGCCCGGCAGACGGTTGACCAATTGCTGGCCGATACGTTGTCCGGTCGCGAACTGCCCCAGCCGGTGGTGGACCTGCTGCAGCAACCCTGGTGCAAATACCTGCAGTGGCTGGTGTTGCGTGAAGGCAGTGAGAGCGAGGTCTGGCACCGTGCGGTGACGCTGACCCGTCAGCTGGTCTGGAGTGTTGATCCGGAGCCCATTGACGAAAACACCCGCAGCGAACTGCTGGCGACCATTCCCACCATCGTGGACGGCCTGCGTGACGGTCTCCAGACCATCTCCTGGGACCCATTTGCCACCGACAATGCGGTGCGGGATCTGGAGCTGGCCCATGTGGATGTATTCCAGCGCCTGGTGACTCAGCGGGAAGCGCCGGTTGTGGAAAGCGAGCCGGAAGCCCCGGTGGCCGCTGAGCCGGAGCCGGAGGTCGAAGCGCCTGAAGCGAAAGCTGCCGCGCCAGACCTGCCCGCCGAGACTGCAGACGCGGTGGTGGATCTGCTGGATGATGTCCCGTTAATTGATGATGACGTTCCGGAAGTCGACGACGTCGCTGAGGCGGTCGTACCAGAGGTGACGGCGAGCGCAGAACCGGTGGCAGAGGCTTCGCCTGCTGTGGCGACTGCCACCGAGAGCACTGAACCCGCCATTGCCGAAGAATGGCTGGCCAAGGCGGATCACCTGCCGGTGGGGTCCTGGGTTGAACTGCTGAGTCAGGAAAGCCGCATCCGCTGTAAGCTGGCGGCGTACATCAAAGTCACCGGCAAGTTTATCTTCGTCAATCGCAACGGCGCGAAAGTCGCTGAACTGCAGCGTGAAGAGCTGGCCCGCGCACTGGCCAGCAAAGAGATCACCATGCTGGACGATGGCCTGATCTTTGACCGCGCCCTTGAGTCCATTATTGACAACCTGCGCACTAACCGCCGGGATTAACGGTGGTTTTCGTCCGCTGTCCGTGACATCTGGCATGTGACAGCGGTTGCGCCTTTGTGCTTCAATCAAGACTGATCCGCCCCTGATACTGACCGTGGACCAGCCTTGAACGCGATAACCCAAGATATGCCGGACGACTGCCTTCACCTGCGGTCCACCGGTCGACTCCCCGGGGCACGTTGGTGCCCGTCTCCCAACTTTGGTCCGCGCCCAGATGGTGCGGCTATCTCCCTGCTGGTTGTCCATAACATCAGCCTTCCTCCGGGGCAGTTCGGCGGCAACGCCATCGAGCAGTTCTTCTGCAATCAGCTGGACCCGGGCGAGCATCCCTATTTCGAAACCATTGCTGACCTGAAGGTATCGGCTCACGCGCTGATTCGCCGGGATGGTGAGCTGGTGCAGTTTGTCAGCCTGCTGGAGCGGGCTTGGCACGCCGGGCGTTCCAGCTTCCAGGGGCAACAGGAATGCAATGATTTTTCCATCGGTATTGAGTTGGAGGGCACCGATGAGTTGCCCTATACCGCCGCCCAGTATCAACGCCTGGCAATGGTGGCCCGCCAAATCATGACCGCCTGGCCGGCAATCACCACCGAACGCATCGCCGGTCATTGTGATGTGGCGCCGGGACGCAAGACCGATCCAGGGCCCGCGTTTGACTGGCCGCGTTTTCTGGCGGATCTGTCGGCTACGGATGGGGGAGTGTAAGCGTATGCCTTTGGTTATTTTCCTTTTGGCGTACCTGATCCGGCGACGCCTGGACATTACGGGCCGCCTGGACGGTGAGCAGGGTTTCTCTCAGCTCTGCCATCGCCTTGGTGGGCAGGCGCATCCGGCGGCAGGCAACTATCTGCCTGGATTGCTGGCGGTGGCGCTGGTGACGCTGCTGCTGTTCTATCTCGACTGGATGGCCACCTGGCAAGGATGGCCGGCGGTACTGTATCCCCTGGAGCTTGGGTTGCTGCTGGTGCTGATGGGCCTGCCTGGCTGGAAAGGCCGGCTGGAGGTGTACAGCGATGCCTGGCAGCGGGGGGACATGCAGGCGGCCTGGCATCACGTTCGCGATTGCCTGCCGGCCAGTGAGCGTGGTCAGGCCAGTTCCCCGGATCAGATGCACCGGTCGCTGTGCCATCGCTTCATGATGACCGTCTTCGAGCGCTATTTCCTGGTGGCGTTCTGGTTCGTGCTTGGTGGCATACCGCTGGCATTTCTTGCCCGCGCCCTAGTGGCGCTGCGGGATCACTGGCCGGATGCGGAAGCCCGGTCCCGCTTCAGTTTGTTGGTGGAGGTGATGGCCTGGTTGCCGGTGCGGTTGCTATCGCTGAGTTTTGGGGTTGCCGGGGATCTGTCGGGGTGGCTGCGCTCTGGCCGTCAGTATCTGGGCCGGCCAGCGGTGTCGGCATCTGCTGTACTGGCGGCGGGCGCCAGCAGTGCTCTGACTGGGTTTGCCCTCGACCCGCAGCGGTTCTCCGAGTTGCACCCCGATGAGTGGCTCCAGTTCGGCGGCCGCAGTCTTAAGGCCATCCGTGATCTGCTCAACCGCAGCATGCTGGTCTGGGTCTGCCTGTTGGCACTGCTGGTCATTATTGGCGTGGTGTAGTGGTTTGTATGGTGGTTTGTGCACTGGCCAGCAGCCAGCTAAAAAGAATGCACGCAGGATGGGTGCCGCCAGGATTGTCCTGGCTCAATTGCGCTTACGGTGCGGCTGGTATGCTGAACAACAGAAGTCATTGCTTTTCGCACTTATTACAGCAAATACAAAACTTTGTCGAAAATTTACAATGTATTTCGCTCAAGATCTGCGACAATCCGGCGATATACAAATAAATAACAATAATCCAGACACGCCCTGGGGAGTTAATTCGTGAAGAGACTCATCTTTCCTGCTGTCTCCCTGATGAACCGCCTGCCGATGTTCTACAAGTTCGGCCTCATCAGTATTCTCTTCCTGCTACCGATTGGTGGCCTTGCCTATCTGGTTGTCAGTGAGCTCAACCAATCCCTCGATACCCTGACCCGTGAACAGGAAGGCCTTGCCCAACTGCGTCAGGTCGACAGCCTGGTCGATGCGGCCTACCGCTTCCGGGATTTTCGCTCGGGCGGCAAGATCAAGAACGACGATGGCCTGCTTGCGCTGTCTGAAGAAGCCGCCGGCACCATTGATGAGGTGTTTGCCGGACTGCTTGCCAGTGACGTGCAGTTTGACGGTGACGGCGACTGGCGACAGCAGGTCACCGAACTGGAAGCGGCCTGGCGCCAGCTCCGCGAGGAAGACAGTTACCAGGGCAACATTGCGCCGCAGTTCAACTATTATCAGGAGTTTGTTCAGAAAGCGCGGGCGCTGTTGTCTGCAACCCTGGAGATCTCCGGACTGGGGCACGATGTTTCCCGCGAGAACCTGGCGCTGCTCAAGCTGGTGGAGGAGTCCACCCAGGACGCTCGCAGCGCCATGGGCAAGGCCCGGGCCTATGGGGCCTATGCCTTGATTGAAGGGCAGGTGGGCTATGCCCTCAGTGATGCCCTGAACGAAGTCTTCGACGAGCTCACCAACCGTCAGGCACTGCTGGGGCCGGTACTGAACGTGGCCACCAGTGCGTCGGACCAGTTGGCGGCTGAGGCCGAGTTGCTGGCTTCCGTCAGCAATGGCCTGACCGAAGTGCGGGATACGCTCGATACCAACGTCATCGTGCCGATGCGACTGGAGATGCCCTGGCGGGACTTCAACCAGGTGGTGGGGCGCCAGTTCCAGTCCATCGACCGTCTCCATGCCCGTATTTTCGACATAGTGGCAGGCAATCTCGAGCAGCGCCTGGCGGCGGAGCAGCGGCAACGAAACCTGATCTTCCTGGCGCTGGCCGCGGTGTTGCTGGTGGTGGTGTACCTCTACATTGGCTTCTTTGTTTCGGTACGGACGGCGATCAACCGCTTCAGCGACGCGGCCCGTACCGTGGCGGCCGGGGATATGACGGTGACCATCCGGCTCGACAACCGCGATGAACTGGGTGAGCTGACGTCCGAGTTCAACAACATGACCAGCAAGATGGCGGATCTGATCCGCTCGGTTTCTGCCACCACCAGCGACGTTGATCGTCAGGCCAGCCGGGTGCATGAAACCGCGACCATGAACAGCGAGGCGTCGGCGCGGCAGATGGATGAAACCACCCAGATCACCGATGCCATGCAGCAGATGGTCGGCGCGGTGCAGGAGGTGGCGGAGAGCGCCATGCGGGTGTCTGACAGCGCCGGCAGCGCCGAGCAGGATACTGAAATCGGGCGCCAGGTGGTGGCCGATACGGTCGAGACCATCAACCGCCTCGCCGGCGAGATCAACGGTGCGGTGGCGGTAATCAATCGGGTGTCTGAGGACAGTGGCAGCATCAGCCAGGTGCTGGTGGAGATCAAGGCCATTGCGGAGCAGACCAACCTGCTGGCTCTCAACGCCGCTATCGAGGCGGCCCGGGCGGGCGAGCAGGGACGTGGCTTTGCGGTTGTGGCGGATGAGGTTCGCTCGCTGTCCCAGCGCACCCACAAGTCGACGGAAGAGATCGAGGGGATGATTTCCCGGTTGCAGAACGGTGTCAAAGACGCCGTGGATGCCATGACCAACAGCCACGAAGTGACCGAGGCCACGGTGGCCAAGTCCTCGGAGGTGACCGAGGCACTGGATCGGATCACCCGGGGCATCGCGGCCATCGTCGATATGGGGCACCAGATTGCCCAGGCCGCTGAGGAACAGTCGGCGGTGACCAAGAACGTCAACGTCAACGTGGAGCAGATTGGCACCCTTGGCCAGCGCACGGCCGCCAACGCCGAGGAGACCCTGGGAGCCTCCCGCGAGATGTCTGATCTGACGGCATCCCTGCAGCGGCTGGTAGAGGCGTTTCGGGTCTGACTATAGACAATCCGTGCTCGTCAGAGCGCGGATTTTTTCTGCTCCCACAGAATCTCTTCGGCGCCCTCCCGTCGGGCCAGCACCCGGGCCATGACAAACAGCAGATCCGACAGCCGGTTCAGGTACTGCCGCGCTGCGCTGTTGATGGAATCCTCATGGCTTAGTGCCACCACCACCCTTTCCGCCCGTCGACATACCGCCCGGGCCATGTGGCACTGGGCCGCGGCCGGTGAACCTCCCGGAAGAATGAAGTTCTTCAGCGGGGGCAGGTCGGCGTTGTGTTCATCGAGGGTGTCTTCCAGCCATTGGATATGGTCTGCACCGATCACCTGGCTGCCGGGGATGGCAAATTCGCCGCCGAGATCAAACAGGTGGTGCTGGATTCGGCGCAGGGTCTCCAGCAGGGGATCGTTACTGTCCAGGCACTCGATCAGTAGCCCCAGATGGCAGTTCAGTTCGTCCGCAGTACCCATGGCTTCCACGCGTTGGGCATTCTTTGCAATCCGGTTGCCGTCGGCGAGACCGGTGGAGCCGTCATCGCCGGTGCGGGTGTAGATCTTGGACAGTCGGTTTCCCATGGTGTTGATCCTTTCTAGGTTGCAAATCAGCGGTTTGCCAGGTTTCTGACCTTCTCGGTCAGCATGGCGTTGACCGGGCAGGGCAGGCCCAGTGCCCGGCTGCGCCGGGTGACGTAGCCGTTGATGTAGTCGATTTCGGTGCGTCGTCCCTGCATTACGTCTGCGCACATCGAAGAGATGTTCCGGGCCGTTGCCTGGGCCACCTGTTCGATGGTGGCGCGCAGCTGGGCTGGCGGATCAGCCTCCAGGCCTTCGGCCGCCATCAGCACCGAGAGCTCCTGGCACAATCCATCAATATGGCGTTGGTACAGGGACTGCGACAGGATGTCGCCATTGCGACAGCCCAGCAGGGCAGTAAACGGGTTGATGCCCGCGTTGACCACCAGCTTCCGCCACAGCCGGGACTGGATATCGGCTTCCGGCTGGACTCTGAGAGGGCTGTGGGCCAGGCGTTGAGTGATGGCATCCAGATGCCTCTGGCCTGCCGGATTGATCGCGCCGATCCAGGTCTGGCCGAGGCCTGCATGCACCGTCAGGCCCGGTTCCGGACGGTTGGCGCCCTCGGTGGTGACCGCGGCCAGCACCGGGTGCGCCGGCCAAGCTTCGGCCACGGCCTGTTGGCTGCCAAGACCATTCTGGAACAGCACGATGGGCAGCGCTGGCGGTAACAGGGGAAGCTGTTCGGCCAGGGCATCCAGGGTCTGATGGGCTTTGGTGGTGACCAGTAGCAGTTCCGCCTGGCTGTCCTCAGCCGCGAGGCAGACGCTCACCGTGCGGAGCTGCTCGGGGCCGTCGACGGGCTGGAAACGGAAGGTGTCGGTGTCGGTGGGCTGTCCCGGTCGTGCCAGCAACCGGGTGGTGTCTGTGGGCAGTAATGCTGCCCACAGACGTCCCATGGCACCGGCCCCCAGGATCAGGATGCTGCCCTCCCCAGGGGAGAGCGCCTGGTGGCGCGGCGCCGGCATGGCTTACATCGCCTCGATGGCTTTACGCTGGTCGCTGAGACGGGTCAGGCTGCCCTGGGCGTCGCGGAGCTTCTCCTGCTCCTTCTCCACCACCTCGGCGGGCGCCTTGGCGGTGAACTTCTCATTGCCCAGTTTGCCTTCCAGACGGCCGATTTCCTTGTTGAGGCGCTCCAGCTCCTTGTCCAGGCGCGCCAGTTCGGCGGCCTTGTCGATCAGCCCGGCCATTGGCACCAGTACTTCCATCTCGCCCACCAGTTGGGTGGCGGACATGGGGGCTTCGGCACCGTCGAACCAGTCCAGGCTCTCCAGCTTGGCCAGGGAGATCAGGAACTGGCGGTTGTCGTTCATACGGCGCTGGTCTTCGGCACTGGTGCCCCGAAGCAGCACTGGAATCCGCTTGGCGGGGGAGATGTTCATCTCGCCACGAATGTTGCGCACGGCAATGATCACGCCCTTGAGCCATTCGATGTCGGCGGTCAGCGACTCATCCTTGCGGCTGCTGTCAGGCTGCGGGTAAGGCTGCAGCATGATGCTGTCGCCCTGTTTGCCCGCCAGGGGCGCAATGCGCTGCCAGATCTCTTCGGTGATGAACGGCATAATCGGATGCGCCAGCCGCAGCACGGCCTCCAGCACGCGCACCAGGGTACGACGGGTGCCGCGCTTGGCCTCGGCGCTGGCACTCTCGTCGTTCAGCGCCGGTTTGGACAGCTCCAGGTACCAGTCGCAGTACTCATTCCAGATGAACTCATAGAGCGCGTAGGCCGCCAGGTCGAAGCGGTATTGCTCCAGGTGACGGGCGACTTCCTGCTCGCAGTGCTGCAGTTCGCTGATGATCCAGCGATCCGCCAGCGACAGCTCCACCGGCTCGTCGTTGACGCCGCAGTCCTCGCCTTCGGTGTTCATCAGCACGTAGCGGGCCGCGTTCCACAGCTTGTTGCAGAAGTTGCGGTAGCCTTCCAGGCGCTTCATGTCCCAGTTGATGTCACGGCCGGTGGTGGCCATCGCCGCCAGGGTGAAGCGCAGGGCATCGGTGCCGTGGGCGGCAATGCCTTCCGGGAATTCCTTCTGGGTGCGCTTGCCAATCTTCTCGGCCAGCTGCGGCTGCATCATGTTGCCGGTGCGCTTCTCCAGCAGGGCGTCCAGGTCGATGCCGTCGATCATGTCCAGTGGGTCAAGTACGTTGCCCTTGGATTTGGACATCTTCTGGCCGTGCTCGTCGCGGATCAGGCCGGTGACGTAGACGGTCTTGAACGGAACCTGCGGGGTGCCGTCCTCGTTCTTCATGAAGTGCATGGTCATCATGATCATCCGGGCAACCCAGAAGAAGATGATGTCGAAGCCGGTCACCAGCACGTCAGTGGGGTGGAACGTTTTCAGGCGTTCGGTGATTTCCGGCCAGCCCAGGGTGCCGAAAGTCCACAGCGCGGAGGAGAACCAGGTGTCCAGCACGTCCTCGTCCTGGTTCAGTTCCAGGTCGGCGGCCAGGTTGTATTTCTCGCGTACCGAGGCTTCGTCGCGACCGACGTAGATGTTGCCGTCGGCGTCGTACCAGGCCGGGATGCGGTGTCCCCACCACAGCTGACGGGAAATACACCAGTCCTGGATATCGCGCATCCAGGAGAAGTACATGTTCTCGTACTGCTTGGGCACGAACTCGATGCGGCCGTCTTCCACCGCCTCGATGGCGGGCTTGGCCAGGGTCTTGGCATCGGCGAACCACTGATCGGTCAGCATCGGCTCGATGATCAGGCCGGAACGGTCGCCGCGGGGAACGCTGAGCACATGGTCTTCCACCTGTTCCAGCAAGCTGGCAGCTTCCAGGTCAGCGACGATCAGCTTGCGGGCTTCCTCCCGGGTTTTGTCTGCGTAGGCCGCTGGCAGAGTGCCGTCGATCTCGTCATTGGTGCTGCCATCAGAATTGAACACCTCGGCGACGGAGCGGATGTTGGCGTCCTGGGTCATGACGTTGATCATCGGCAGCTCGTTGCGCTTGCCGACGGCGTAGTCATTGAAGTCGTGGGCCGGGGTGATCTTCACGCAGCCGCTGCCTTTTTCCGGATCGGCATGGTGGTCGGCCACGATGGGAATCTCACGGTTGACCAGAGGCAGCAGTACCTTCTGGCCAATCAGGTGTTGGTAGCGCTCATCATCCGGGTGGACGGCGACGGCGGTGTCACCCAGCATGGTTTCCGGACGGGTGGTGGCAACCACCAGGTAGTCCTTGCCGTCCTGGGTGGTGGCACCATTGGCCAGCGGGTAACGCAGGTGCCAGAAGTGCCCCTTTTCTTCCTTGTTTTCCACTTCCAGGTCAGAGATGGCGGTGTGCAGTTTCGGGTCCCAGTTCACCAGCCGCTTGCCGCGGTAGATCAGGCCGTCATCGTAAAGACGCACAAACACTTCCTGAACCGCCTTGTAGAAGCCGTCGTCCATGGTGAAGCGTTCGTGGTCCCAGTCCACGGAGTTGCCAAGGCGGCGCATCTGGCCGGTGATGGTGCCGCCAGAGTGCTCTTTCCAGTCCCAGATGCGCTTGATGAACTCATCCCGGCCCAGATCGTGGCGGGTTTTCTCTTCCTCGACGGCCAGTTTGCGTTCCACCACCATCTGGGTCGCAATGCCGGCATGGTCCGTTCCTACCTGCCAGAGGGTATTATTGCCCTGCATGCGCTTGTAACGGGTCAGCGTGTCCATAATGGTGTGCTGGAACGCATGACCCATGTGCAGGCTGCCGGTGACATTGGGAGGCGGAATCATGAGGGTGTAGGGATTACCCTCACCGGAAGGGCGGAAGTAACCTTTGGATTCCCAGTTCTCGTACCACTGGCGCTCGATGTTTTCTGGCTGGTAGGTTTTTTCCATGGGCTGTGCTGATGACCGCGTTGGTTGGTGAAAATCGAAAGTTTGAAGGCCGCAATTATACATGCTCTGGAAGGGTGCGGCGAACCCTCCGGAGGGCGCCTCTGTCGTCAGCAGGTGGTCGTTGTGATCGTTACGTCAGGACAGAGGAGAAAGTCGTTGCTGGAGCTGGATGATCTGGGCGGGGCCGCCATTCGGCCCTCGATGGGTGAGCGTCATCTTTACCTCGGATTTGACCGGCCGCGGCCGTGCCTGAGTTCGGCGCCGTTGAACGGTGGTTTCCAGGTCGTTGACCAGGTGCTGAACCTGCACGTAAGCGGTCAGCCGGTGGCGGAAGCTCCCGACGTCTCGTTGCAGGCCTACGCCACGGCGGCGGGGTGGCCGGGCACCACGGTGGGGATGATGACCGCCGCGCGGCCAGACTCTCTGCGCCACCGGCATTGTCGCTACCATCGGGAAAGCCTGGCGTTGTGGCTGACCTGTGGTCTGGACAATGCCCGCCGGGCCGGCGATCCCCATGACTGGCAGGGCGAGCTGGCGCCACCGCCGGGCACCATCAACACGGTGCTGGTCACCAGTCTGACCCTGAGCCCGGCTACCATGGTGGAACTGATGATGGTGCTCACCGAAGCCAAATGCGCAACCTTGCAGAAACTGGGCATAACCAGCCCGGTGTCTGGCCTGCTCGCCACGGGCACCGGGACCGATGCAACAGTGATTGTCGCCGGTCACGGTGGGGAGGAGCGTTGGGCCGGCAAGCACACCCTGCTGGGCGAACGCTCGGCCCAATTGATGATGGCGGCGCTGGAGGCGTCAATCAGTAACTGTTAGAACTCCGCCCGCTCGTGCGTGATCGGGGTCAGTCCTCGTCATCCCATTGGGGCCAGTTACCGCGACAGAACTGAATGATATCGCTGGTAGACGCAAAGCCCACGACCTGGCAGTAATCGTGAATGGGGTCTTTGCTGTCGTAAGTGAGCCATTGCCGGTTCTCCCAAAACATCAGGTCCAGTTGACCCAAGCCATTAGGAAACCGAATGGCGGTGAGATACAGCCCTTCGAAAAAGGGCTCTCCTTGTTTCCAGTCGATGTTTTTGTTCATCTTTGCAGCCTGGGTTTTTGAATACAGTTTTCCGGGTGGTAGATGGCTCGTTTCGCTGATTCCCACTATCGCTTTCGAAAATCATGCACCTGCGGTTCGATGCCCAGCGCCCTTAGCTGCTTGAAATGGGAGCGGGCCTGGTTGAGGACGGCGGGGTCGTTGTGGGCCACCAGGGCCAGGCGTTTGAAGCGGTCGGCGTCGGCGGGGAGGGTGGCTGACAGCACCACCACGGTGTCCCAGTCTTCGGCGACGGGCGGGCACAGCAGGATGCCCACCGGGTCGGTACAGGTGGTGGCGGTGTCCGGTACGATGCTGTGGGGGATGAAGGCGTCCGGGTTGAACTGCCACAGCAGGTCGTCGAGGTCCTGGGCCTGCTGGCTGCTGTCGCAGACGATGCAGACCCGGTCCCCCTGTTGCCAGGCCTTGTCCACCAGCCGCACCGCGTGGAGATTGCGGGCGGCGGGTGTGTTCTTGACGAGGATGTGGAACCAGTAGGCCTGGTTCCGTTCACCCTGGTGCTGGTTGTCGGAATCAGCCGGCATGGGACATCAGGTAGTCGACCAGCAGCGGCACCGGTCGGCCGGATGAGCCCTTGGCCTTGCCGGAGTGCCAGGCGGTACCGGCGATGTCCAGGTGGGCCCAGCGGTACTCCTTGGTGAATCGGGACAGGAAGCAGGCGGCGGTGATGGTGCCCGCCGGACGACCACCAATGTTCTGCATGTCGGCAAAGTTGCTGTCCAGCTGGGCCTGGTACTCATCCCACAGCGGCAGGCGCCAGGCGCGGTCACAGGCGCGTTCGCCGGAGGCCAGCAGTTCGTTGGCCAGGGCGTCGTCGTTGCTCAGCAGGCCGGTGGCGTGGTTACCCAGCGCGATGATGCAGGCGCCGGTCAGGGTGGCCAGGTCGATCACGGTCTCCGGATCAAAACGTTTGACGTAGGTAAGGGCGTCACACAGCACCAGACGGCCCTCGGCGTCGGTATTGAGGATCTCCACAGTCTGGCCGGACATCGAGGTGACAATGTCCCCGGGACGGGTGGCGCCGCCATCCGGCATGTTTTCCGCCGCGGCGATCACCGCAACCACGTTGATCTTGGGCTGGGTTTCCGCCAGCACCCGCATGGCACCAAAGACAGAGGCGGAACCGCCCATGTCGTATTTCATCTCGTCCATGCCTTCGCCGGGCTTGAGGCTGATGCCGCCGCTGTCAAAGGTGATGCCCTTGCCAACCAGAACGTGGGGCTTGTCCTTGGCCTTGCCACCACGGTATTCCATCACGATCAGGCGGGCGGGCTGCTTGCTGCCGGCCGCCACGGACAGCAGGGTGTTCATGCCCAGCTTCTTCATTTCCTTCTCGTCCAGGATTTCGGTCTTGATGTTGCCGAAGTCCTTGGCGAGCTTCTCGGCCTGCTTGGCCAGCCAGGTCGGATGGCAGATATTGGGCGGGGTATTACCCAGGTCGCGGGTGAAATTCATGCCGCGCCCGGTGGCCAGGCCGAGTTCAAAGGCGCTCTTGAGGGCCTTGGTGGTTGCCGAAGCGCTGACCGTCACCTTTTTCAGTTTGCGTGGCTTGGGCTTCTCACTCTTGTAATCGTGGAATGTGTAGAGCTGGTCTTCCAGGGTTCGGCCAATCAGGCTCAGGCGTCCGGCCTCGGAGCTGGTCTGGTCGTCACCGGTGGTTGCGCTGTCAGCTAGGGCGAGCAGAACGTTGCCGGCGGCACCGTCCTTGAGCTGCCCCACAGCGGCGATCAGCGCCTTACGGTAGTTGGTGGGATTGCGATCCGCATCCTTGCCGCTGCCGACCACCAGAACCCGAGGCCAGGGCTGGCCGCTCACCGGAATCATCAGCGTGGTGGCATTGCGGCCGCTGATGTCGCCACTCTTGACCAGCTGCTTGAGCAGACCGCCCAGTGCTTCATCAACCTGCTGGGTGGATTCCGGCCAGTCTCCCTGTTCGGGTACGGCGACCACAACGCAGTCTGCTTTACTACTGGATACGGCTTTACTGCTCAGCGTGAAATTCATGACAACTCCTGAGTGTGTTTTGGGGCTTCATTTCCCTCGATGGATAGACCCTAACCTTAGGGTGGCGCGGGCAATTATCAAGGGATGCGCGACCGATACCCGGCCGGTGCCTGGCGGGGAGGCGGTGCGGCTCTGTCATTCGTCGATCAGGTTACATAGAATACCCGACAATTTCTCCGTTGCCTTGGGAGTCTCTGATTTTGAGGCTCCTTTATTCCGGATCTGGCCGCTGGACAGCGTGTGCAGGGGCGGTTCGGAATTGATCAGAGGCCCCCTAGTTTCCGGCCAGAAGAGACTGTCTTGAGCATCGTTTTCCGTTACCTCACCCGTCAAGTGATGATCAGCATGCTGGCGGTGTCCGGCATTCTGTTGCTGGTGTTTATGAGTGGGCGCTTCATCAAGTACCTGGCCGATGCGGCCCAGGGGGAACTGGCCGGTGATGTGCTGTTCCAGATCATGGCCTACCGTTTCCCCGGCTTTCTCGAGCTGATCCTGCCGCTGGGCTACTTCATTGGCATTCTGCTGGCCTATGGCCGCATGTATCTGGAAAGCGAGATGACGGTGCTGTTCGCCTGCGGGGTCAGTGATCGTCAGGTGCTCAAGCAGACGCTGATCGGCAGCGGCCTGGTGATGCTGGCCGTGGGCGCCATGAGCCTGTACGTCTCGCCCTGGGGTATGGAGCAGGTGGAGCGTATCTTCAATGAACAGCGCAAAGCCACCGAGTTCGAGATGCTGGCGCCGGGCCGGTTCCAGGACCTGTCGTCCGGTGAGCGGGTGACCTACACCGAGGCGTTGAGCGACGACAAGCGTCAGCTGCAGGGCGTGTTCATTGCCGAGATTTCCCGGGATAAGCCGGGCATCAGCATTGTGACCGCCGAGGTGGGATCTCAGTTGGTGGACAGCGAAACCGGAAGCCGCTTCCTGATTCTGGAGGAGGGCGCGCGCTATGAGGGGGTGCCGGGGCAGCTGGATTATCAGGTCACCACCTTCGATGCCTATGGTCTCAAGGTGCTGGCTGGTGATGCCCGGGACCGGGAACTGGAAGAGGCGGTCAGTACCCTGGAGTTGATGGCGTCGGATCGTCCCGAGGATCGGGCGATGCTGCACTGGCGCTTCTCGTTGCCGCTGATTGTGCCCATCGTGACTCTGCTGGCGGTGCGGCTGAGCCGGGTCAACCCCCGCCAGGGCCGGTTCTTCCATCTGTTGCCGGCCATGCTGGTGTACATCCTGTATCTTGGCTTGCTGATCGTGGCGCGGGACGCCCTGGCGGACGGCAAGGTGCCGGAATGGATTGGCATGCTCTGGGTACACGCCCTGTTCCTGGCGCTGGGACTGTGGCTGCAGTTCGGGCCGGCCTGGCTCCATCGCCGGCGGTTGACCCGGGAGGGCGCGCGCCATGCGTAAGCTCGACCGCTATGTGATGCGGACCGTCGGCGGCGCCATGCTGCTGGTGATGATGGTGGTGCTGTCGCTGGATCTGATCTTCGCCTTCATCGCCGAGCTCGATGATGCGGAAGCCGATTACCAGACCCTGCAGGCTCTGCTGTACGTGTTCATGACGCTGCCGCGCCGGATCTACGATTATTTGCCATTGGGTGCCTTCATGGGGTGCCTGGTGGGGCTGGGGGCCATGGCCAGTTCGTCGGAGCTGACGGTGATCCGGGCGGCGGGGGTGTCGATTCGCCGTATCATCTGGTCGGCGATGAAGCCGACGTTGCTGGTGGTGGTGATTGGCCTGCTGATTGGTGAATACGTGGCGCCGCCGTTCGAACGCATGGCTCAGAGCCAGAAAGCGGTGGCCCAGGGCGCCGGCAGTAACATCGCGTCGGCGCGGGGGATCTGGCACCGGGAAGGCGATACCTTCATTCACCTCAACGCGGTGCAGCCCAACGGCGTACTGCACGGGGTCTCACTGTTCCGTTTCACCGACCGGCGCAGCATGGTCACGGCCACGTTTGCCGAGCGGGCGATTCACCAGGGTGATCACTGGCTGCTGCAGAATGCGGTGACCACGCGTTTTCATCCCCAGAATACCGAGCGGGAGGCGCACCAGCAGCTGCGCTGGGATACCGGGCTGTCGCCAGAGGTGTTGAGTGTACTCATCGTCAAACCGGAGAATCTGTCGATGTCCGGTCTGTTTACCTACGCGTCCTACCTTGATCAGCAGGAGCTGAGTTCGGCGAGTTACTGGCTGGCGTTCTGGAAAAAGGTGCTGATGCCGGTGGGCACGGCGGTGATGGTGCTGGTGGCCATCTCGTTTGTGTTCGGCCCCCTGCGTTCTGTCACCATGGGGTTCCGGGTGTTCACCGGTCTGATTGTCGGGTTGCTGTTCAAGTACATGCAGGATCTGTTGGGGCCGATGAGTCTGGTATTCGGCTTCGACCCCATTCTGGCCATTCTGGTGCCGATCCTGATTAACGCGGTGGTGGGGGTGTTGCTGATGCGGCGTGCCGGGTAGCGACCCAGCTCGCCGATGATGACTATTTTTTCTTGTCGGGATTCGGCACCCGGACCACCTGGGTTTTCGAGACCCGATCCACCAAAGATTCTCCCCGGAACGGCCAGAACACCAGGCCCACGGCGGGCGCCAGGATGATCAGGCTCCAGCTGCCCCAGTGGTACAGGCAGAGCAGGGCGCCAAACAGGGCGACGGCGGCCATCATGAAGCGCTTCAGGGACTGGCTCCAGCTGATAGAGATGCCGTTGAGATTCTGCACCCGGATGCGCCAGACCTGCATGCCCAGGGTCTGTCCGGAGCGGGTCCAGAAGTAACCAAAGAACAGGTACAGCACCACGAACAGCAGGCTGCTGAGTACCGGATCGGCCTCCAGGGTACCCGCTTCCATCTTCGCCTCATACTGGTCGAACCCCATCACCCAGGCCGCCACCAGGGTGTAAAGCCAGGTAGTCACCATCAACACCGCAATGCAGATCAGCCCGTCATAGATGATGGCCAGCAACCGGCGGGTCAGGGTGGCCGGTGGCAGCAGAATGTCCTCGTCGTGAAAGCGGCGTGGCATCGAATACTCCTGGATTGTGGTTTCGCCCCGCCGTGGTGCCGGTGACCCGGGACCGCTGCGGGAGACATGGAATCAGGGCGAGAGTATACCTTGCCGAATCATTCCCCGCTCGCGGTGATGAATCCGTTTTTCCGCTGTTCAGCCTATGCTAGAGTAGCGGATTTGCGCCGCCGGACGTCGGCCTTCCCAGGGCCTTTTTGCTGTTCCGGCGACGCTATCAGGAATGAATCTTATTCATCGAACGGCTGATACGTGGACCAGGGCACTTCTCTATGAAAACCGCAGCGTTGCGACAGGCATTTTTTGACTTCTTCCAACAACAGGGACACACCGTGGTACCCAGCAGTTCGCTGGTGCCTGCCGACGATCCCACGTTGCTGTTCACCAATGCCGGCATGAACCAGTTCAAGGACGTCTTCCTTGGCCGGGAGCAGCGCGATTACAGCCGGGCCACCACCGCCCAGAAGTGTGTGCGGGCCGGCGGCAAGCACAACGATCTCGAAAATGTGGGCTACACCGCCCGTCACCACACCTTCTTTGAAATGCTGGGCAATTTCAGCTTCGGTGACTACTTCAAGCGTGAGGCGATCAACTTTGCCTGGACCTTCCTCACCGGTGATCAGTGGCTGAAACTGCCAAAAGACAAGCTCTGGGTAACCGTTTACGCCTCCGACGACGAGGCCTTTGATATCTGGAGCAAGGAAATGGGCGTGCCGGAGGAGCGGATCATCCGCATCGGCGACAACAAGGGCGCGCCCTATGCCTCTGACAACTTCTGGCAGATGGGGGACACCGGTCCCTGTGGTCCCTGCACCGAGATCTTCTACGACCATGGTCCGAACGTTGCCGGTGGACCCCCCGGCAGCCCGGAGGAAGACGGCGATCGCTACATCGAAATCTGGAACGTGGTGTTCATGCAGTACAACCGCACCGCCGAGGGCGAAATGCTGCCGCTGCCCAAGCCGTCTGTCGATACCGGCATGGGTCTGGAGCGGATTGCCGCTGTACTCCAGGGGGTTCACAGCAATTACGAAATTGATCTGTTCGAGGACCTGCTGAAAGCCGCGTCTGAGATTCTTGGCGGCGTGGCCACCACCGAAGCGTCTCTGCGGGTGGTGGCGGATCACATCCGTTCCTGCTCCTTCCTGATCGCCGATGGTGTGATGCCGTCCAACGAAGGTCGCGGCTTTGTACTGCGTCGCATCATTCGTCGTGCGGCCCGTCACGGCAACAAGCTGGGTGCTCAGGGTAACTTCTTCCACAAGCTGGTACCGGCGCTGGTGTCGTTGATGGGTGAAGCCTACCCGGAACTTGCGCGCACCCAGGCCCAGATCGAACGGGTGCTGCTGCAGGAAGAAGAGCAGTTTGCCAAA
Organism: Marinobacter sp. CA1; assembly: GCF_020546665.1. Taxonomy (NCBI): domain Bacteria; kingdom Pseudomonadati; phylum Pseudomonadota; class Gammaproteobacteria; order Pseudomonadales; family Marinobacteraceae; genus Marinobacter; species Marinobacter sp. CA1. Next base: position 2,837,436 of record NZ_CP071785.1, on the reverse strand, counting down.
ACCCTCGACAAGGGCCTGCGCCTGCTGGAGCAGGATATTGCAGACCTTGAGGGAACGGTCATTCCGGGCAAGACCATCTTTACCCTGTACGACACCTACGGCTTTCCGGTGGACCTGACCAACGACATTGCCCGCGAGCGCGGCCTGACCCTGGACTACGACGGCTATGAAGCCGCCATGAACGACCAGCGTGAACGTGCGCGGGCTGCCAGCAAGTTTGGTATCGACTACAACGCCGGCCTGCAGCTTGAAGGCAAGACCGAGTTCTCCGGCTACGAGCGGGTGGATGGCCACGAAACCATTCGCACCGTCATCGTCGATGGCGAGGAAAAGCCGGCCCAGGCAGGTGACGAGGCCATTGTAGTGCTTGAGAAAACCCCGTTTTACGCCGAGTCCGGTGGCCAGGTGGGCGATACCGGCCTGCTGACCTGGAGTGGCGGCCGGTTCCAGGTTGCTGACACCCGTAAGGAAGGTGATCACCATATCCACATCGGTACGGTGATTGAGGGTGAGCTGTTCCCGGGGTTGGAAGTGGATGCCCGGGTGGATCACGTTCGCCGCCAGGCCACGGCCCTAAACCATTCCGCAACGCACCTGCTGCATGCGGCGTTGCGCAAGGTGTTGGGCGAGCATGTGACCCAGAAAGGCTCACTGGTTGATCCGGACAAGCTGCGGTTCGACTTTTCCCACTTTGAGGCGGTGTCCGCCGACGAGCTGAAAGAGATCGAGCGTGAGGTCAATCAGCAGATCCTGGCCAACACCGCGGTCGAAACCGACATCACAGACATGGAAAGCGCCCAGGAAAAAGGCGCCATGGCGCTGTTCGGTGAGAAGTACGGCGACACCGTGCGGGTGTTGAGCATGGGGACCGATCGCTACTCGGTGGAGCTGTGTGGCGGAACCCACGTTGCCCGTACCGGCGATATTGGTCTGCTGAAGATTGTCTCCGAAGGTGGCATTTCATCTGGCGTCCGTCGAATTGAGGCCGTTACCGGTTTTAATGCGCTGGCCTGGGTGGATCAGACTGAAGAGAAGCTGAAAGAGGCGGCCCAGCTGGTGAAAGGCGGCCGGGATTCGGTGATCGACAAGGTCCAGGCCACGGTAGAACGTAACCGTCAGCTGGAGAAAGAACTCGATCAGCTCAAGGCCAAGCTCGCCAGCTCTGCTGGCTCCGACCTGGCGGCATCGGCCGTTGAGGTGGGTGGTCTCAAGGTCGTGGCGGCAGAGCTGGAAGGGGCCGACCGCAAGGCGCTGATGGAAACCGCAGACCAGCTCAAGAACAAGCTGGGTGAGGGCGTTGTGGTGCTGGCCAGTGTCGAGGATGGCAAGGTGACCCTGGTAGCGGGGGTGACCAAGTCCGCTACCGGTCGCGTGAAGGCGGGTGACCTGATGAAGCACCTTGCTGCCCAGGTGGATGGCAAGGGTGGCGGTCGTCCGGATATGGCCCAGGGTGGCGGTAATGACCCCGCCAAGCTGCCGGCCGCGCTGGAAGGTGTTGCGGCCTGGGTTGAGCAGACAATTGCCTGACCACTTGGCGCAGTGAATACAGGTTGACGGCACTGGGTGTCCGTCGTGGGTGGTGATAGCAAGACGGAAGAAAAATGGCTCTTTTGGTTCAGAAGTTCGGTGGTACCTCGGTCGGCACTACCGAGAGAATAGAGGCGGTGGCAGAGAAGGTCTGCCGGTTCCGTAAAGAAGGTCACGATGTCGTGGTGGTGGTTTCCGCCATGAGTGGTGAGACCAATCGCCTGATTGGGCTGGCCAGCGACATCATGGAAGAACCGACGCCGCGGGAAATGGACGTGCTGGTGTCTACTGGCGAGCAGGTCACCATTGCACTGCTGTCCATGGCTCTGCAGAAACGTGGCTGTGAGGCCCGTTCCTATACTGGCAGCCAGGTTCGCATTCTGACCGACAGCACCCACACCAAAGCGCGTATCCGCCAGATTGACGAGCAGCGGATGCGGGAAGACCTGGACGCAGGTCGCGTGGTGGTGGTGGCTGGATTCCAGGGCACCGACGAGCACGGCAATATCACCACGTTGGGCCGGGGTGGTTCCGATACCACTGCGGTTGCTCTGGCAGCGGCGCTGAAGGCGGATGAATGCCAGATCTACACCGATGTGGACGGGGTGTACACCACCGATCCGCGGGTTGTGGACAGTGCCCGTCGCCTGGACCGTATTACCTTTGAAGAAATGATTGAGATGGCGAGCCTGGGCTCCAAGGTGCTCCAGATTCGCTCCGTGGAATTCGCGGGCAAGTACAATGTGCCGCTGCGTGTCCTGTCCAGTTTCCAGGACGGTGGTGGAACCCTGATTACTCTTGAGGATGACGACGTCATGGAACAACCGGTTGTTTCCGGCATAGCCTTTAATCGTGATGAAGCCAAGCTGACCATCTCGGGCGTTCCCGACACCCCGGGCAGCGCTGTGGGTATCCTGAAACCGGTCAGCGACGCCAACATCGATGTTGACATGATCGTCCAGAACGTGGGCGCCGACAATCGCACCGACTTCACCTTCACGGTACATCGTGGCGACTTCAAACGCGCCAACGACGTGCTGGAACGGGTGGCTGCCGAGCTGGGTGCCCGGGAAGTCAGTGGTGACAACAAGATCGCCAAAGTGAGCATTGTTGGTGTGGGAATGAAGTCTCATGCCGGGGTAGCGACTACAATGTTTGAGGCGCTGTCCCATGAAGGCATCAATATCCAGATGATCTCAACATCTGAAATTAAAATTTCTGTAGTAATTGATGAGAAGTATCTTGAGCTTGCGGTTCGCGCCCTGCATAGTGCGTTTGAACTGGATAAGCCTGAGGGCGAGGCCTGATCCGACATTCGTGTGGGGTCCGGCCGCAGTGGAATAACAAGGGTTGAATTCCTGGTCTGGAAAGGCGGGAATCACGTATAAGTGGTTGTTCGCCTTTCAAACGATGAGTTTGCCCACTATAACTTATATAAAGTGATATTCGTCGGAACTGGTAGCTCTGAAAAGGGAGTAAAGGACATGTTGATTTTGACTCGCCGAGTTGGCGAAACCCTGATGGTCGGTGATGAGGTCACCGTGACGGTACTGGGGGTTAAGGGGAATCAGGTACGCATTGGTGTGAACGCTCCGAAAGAAGTGGCAGTACACCGTGAAGAGATTTACCAGCGTATCCAGAGTGAGAAAACAGACTCTGATGAGCCGAACGGCAATCGCTAGCCAGCTCTAAAAAGGCCGCTCGAGGGAAACCTGAGCGGCCTTTTTCTTTGTCTGGGAAACGAATTTAAAAAAATTTTGCGTCAACCCTATGAAAACAAAAATTTCGTGGTAGTATACGCCCCGTTCTCAAGGAGAGGTGGGTGAGTGGCTGAAACCAGTTCCCTGCTAAGGAACCATACGCGTTAGCGTATCGAGGGTTCGAATCCCTCCCTCTCCGCCATTTTCTTTTGCGGAAGAAAAGTTGAGGCAGTTGGTTTAGCACCCAACAGGTTTTTGATATCGGCGGCTGTAGCTCAGCTGGATAGAGTACCTGGCTACGAACCAGGCGGTCGGAGGTTCGAATCCTCCCAGCCGCGCCAATATCAAACACCGAAGCTTGGCGCACGCAGTGTGCTGAGGAACGTCGGAGCAACGCGACGACACAGTTTTAGCGGCTGTAGCTCAGCTGGATAGAGTACCTGGCTACGAACCAGGCGGTCGGAGGTTCGAATCCTCCCAGCCGCGCCAAATCAGAGACGCCTCATTAGCGAGTAAGCGCGGTAATGAGGCGTTTTCTTTTTCAAGAAGAAAAAGAAGCGAAACAGAGCCAGGATCGGTTCGAAGGCGGCGCACCAAGGCGTTGCCAGGCATCAGGAAAGGCCACCACCAAGTGTTAGCGGCTGTAGCTCAGCTGGATAGAGTACCTGGCTACGAACCAGGCGGTCGGAGGTTCGAATCCTCCCAGCCGCGCCAGATCAAACAAAAAACCCCGCCGTGAGCGGGGTTTTTTGTTTTCAGCGTCCGTTTACATCCCGTGGTCATGCTCTGCCGCTTGCAGTTGCCCGCGAATGGCGCCCGCAGGGTATTCCGGGTTGTGAACGTTGATGTAGAACTGCTGCGGATTCTCCAGAATCCGTTTCACGATGCCGGCTTCTCCGGTCGGAAATTTACCCTTCTCGCCTTCGGTCAGACAGTCTGCGGCATCGCCATCTTCAGGCCCTGCCAGCATGGCTATGGGGCTGCCATTGCTGCCGGCAGCGGCTTCATGGATGTGTGCGGCCATGCCGTCTCCTACAGGAACTGTCTGGATATCAGACACCTGCAGCACGTAGCAGAGCGTGGTTGGGTCGCCGTCAACGCCAAAGACGTGGGCGTGCCCATGGCCATCGGCGTCTCCCATCGTGCCTACCAGATGGTCGGCAGAGAGTTGGGTGGACACTACGTGGTTGGTATGGCCTGCAAAGGCTGTGCTGCTGATAAGCAGGGAGCCAAGTGCGATGACGGTGTTCACGGATTTCGGGCTCATGGCGGAGTCTCCTGGTCGACTATTTTTATGAACTACCTAGGGAGATTCGTTTCAGGCGGCGGCTTGGATGCAGAAGATTGAAAAGAAATTTGCAGGGGGCTGTCGGGCAGGTGGGAGAGAAGATGGCAAGGGCGCAGATCAGGGGGGGTTGCGCCCGTGTCATGAAGCGTGCTTACCACATCAGATCGTCAGGGATCTCGTAGCCGGCGTAGGGATCGTCTTCATTGGTATCGTTGGCGTTGCGGTCGTGCAGTACCAGAACGGCCTGTTCATCCCGTTCCATGATTTTGCGGGCGACGCCCTCGGCGACCACTTCGTAGCCGTCGTTCAGTTTCACAATGGCAAGACGGCCGCGGGAGAGCTGGTCCACCATCTGCGCATCCACCAGAATCTTCTTGATCTTCTTGCCATCGACAAACTGGTACTCCTCTTCGCCCCTGGCACGATCCAGTCGATTGGTTTCGATCAGTTGGCGAATCTGGGCCTGGATGGCTTTGCGTTCAGCTTCCTGTTGCCGCTGCTGGTTCAGCTGGCGGTCCCGTTCCGCTTTCTCTTTCCGGGCCTGTTCGACCCGTTGCTGGGCCTCATTGACCGGCTGGCTGCCTTTGGGTTGCTGCTTGCGCTGTTTGCGTTTTTCCTGGCGTATGGACTTGGCTTTCTTTTCATCTGCCAGACCCGCCTTCATCAGTTGCTCTTGAAGTGATGCCATGAGGTGCTCCGTCGATCACAATCCAGACTAAATTGCTGCAATCCGATAGTATACGGCCTGGGGAGCCCGGGATTAAGAAGACTCTGTTTGACGGGGCTCTGATGAACTCCGAAACGTTCCTGTTCTTCCGACCAGACTCCCGGCCCGCATCCATCTCACTTGTTACAGGCTTCCTTTATATATGTCTTCCTTTGCTGATCTTGGCTTGTCCGCCGCCATGCAATCCAACCTGAAGGATCTGGGTTACCAGCAGCCCACGCCGATCCAGGCGGCGGCGTTGCCTCCGGCTCTGGCCGGACGCGACCTGATCGCTACCGCCAAGACCGGCAGTGGCAAGACCGCGGCGTTTGGGCTGCCACTGATCGCCGGCCTCAATCCGCGTCAGTTCGCCGTCCAGGGGCTGGTGTTGTGCCCGACCCGGGAGCTGGCGGACCAGGTCGCCAAGGCGCTGCGCCAGTTCGCCCGCGCCAAGGGGAACGTCAAGGTGCTGTTGTTGTGTGGTGGCGTGGCGATTGGTCCGCAAATCGGCTCGCTGGCCCATGGGGCCCACCTGGTGGTCGGCACGCCAGGGCGGGTTGAGGACCATCTGCGCAAGGGCACGCTGGATCTGGGGCAATTGAAAACGCTGGTACTGGATGAAGCCGATCGCATGCTCGATATGGGCTTTCTGGAGAGCATTGAGTCGATCCTAAAGCAGACGCCGCCAAAGCGTCAGACCCTGCTGTTCTCAGCCACCTGGCCGGAAGACATTCGGGGGCTGAGTCAGCGCTTCCAGAAGGAGCCGGAGGATGTTCGGGTGGTGGACCAGGAGTCGGCGCCGGATATCGAAGAGCAGTTCTACGAGATCGCCGCGAATCAGCAGGCCGATGCCCTGGCGGCGGTGTTGTCCCGGCACAGACCCAACGGCTGCATTGCCTTCTGTACAACCCGGCAGCAGTGCGATGAATTGACAGATGAGCTGAGGGCCCGAGGGTTTACCGCCCAGGCCCTGCACGGCGACCTCGAGCAGAAGGAGCGCGATCTGGTTCTGGCGCGGTTCCGCAACCGCAGTGCCACCATCCTGCTGGCCACCGACGTCGCCGCGCGGGGATTGGACATCGCGTCATTGCCGCTGGTGGTCAATGTTGAGCCGGCCCGCAATGGCGATGTTCATACCCACCGCATTGGGCGGACCGGTCGGGCAGGGGAGGCGGGTGTCGCCGTGACCTTCTGCACCCCGGCCCAGCGCGGCCGGCTGGAGCGGTTGATGGATCAGCGGGCGACAGCGCTGGCGTGGGGGGACACCGCAGCATTGCTGATAGTGAAGGATCGGCCGTTGCCGGCCGCGATGCGGACGCTGTGCATTGCCGCGGGCCGCAAACAGAAGGTGCGTCCGGGGGATGTGCTTGGCGCCCTGACCGGCGATGCGGGCCTGCCGGGCAAATCGGTGGGCAAGATTGACGTCTTCGAGTTTCAGTGTCTGGTGGCGGTGGAAGCGGAGTTGGCGAAGAAGGCTCTGGCCGCCCTTGAAAAAGGCCGTATCAAGGGACGCAAGATCCCTGTGCGGTTGGTCTGAATCATTTGGGATATCCTGCGCTTAGCGGTTCCCGGGGCAGTGGCGAGTGGCACGTCTGGCGCGGGGGTTGGCCCGTTTGCAACGGCCCTTTAGGTTGCTCCCTATACAGGAAACCGGTAAATTACGCGGGATTTTGCCCCCCGAAATGGCCCATTGGGCCACACCTATTGGAGAGAGGGTGTTCGGGGAAAATCAATCCCAACAATACAGGTAGTTATTCGCTATGGATAACCTGATGTCACAAGCCGCAGACCTGATGATCGCCGGCATGGGGTTTGTCTTCGCGTTCCTGGTAGTACTGGTGTTCGCGACCCTGCTGATGTCCAAGATCATCTCGCGGTTCATGCCACCCGAGCCGGCCACCCCGGTACGCACACCCCGTGCAAAGCCTTCAGCCCCCGAGTCAGTAGACCCTGATACCGCTGAAGCGATCAAAAAGGCGATTGCACAATTCCGCTCACGCCACAAAAAGTGATCCGGAAGACGAATTAGAACCTTTAAACAGAAGGCCGACACGATGACAGACACAAAGAAACCGTTGGGGATCACGGACGTTATCCTGCGTGATGCCCACCAGTCCCTGCTGGCTACCCGCATGCGCCTCGACGACATGCTGCCAATTGCCGAGAAGCTCGACAAGGTTGGCTTCTGGTCCCTGGAATCTTGGGGCGGCGCGACGTTTGACGCCTGCATCCGTTACCTGGGCGAGGACCCCTGGGAGCGCATTCGCGAGCTGAAGAAAGCGATGCCCAACACCCCTCAGCAGATGCTGCTGCGTGGTCAGAACCTGCTGGGCTACCGCCATTACGCCGACGATGTGGTTGAGCGCTTTGTGGATCGTGCCGCCGAAAACGGTGTTGACGTATTCCGTATCTTCGATGCGATGAACGATCCCCGTAACCTGGATACCGCCATCAAGGCCGTTCGCAAGACCGGCAAGCATGCCCAGGGTACTATTTCCTACACCACCAGCCCGGTCCACACCGTTGAAATGTGGGTGGATCTGGCCAAAGAAGTCGCGGCCATGGGCGCGGACTCTATTGCCATCAAGGACATGGCCGGTCTGTTGAAGCCCTACGTGGCTTACGATCTGGTCAGTCGTCTGAAGAAAGAGCTGGATATTCCGATTCACATGCAGTGTCATGCGACCACCGGCATGTCCACCGCCACTGCCATCAAGGCAGCGGAGGCAGGGATCGACAACGTCGATACCGCGATCTCCTCCATGTCCATGACCTATGGTCACTCACCCACAGAAGCCGTCGTCGCGATCCTCGAAGGCACTGAGCGTGACACCGGACTGGACCTGCATCTGCTGGAAGACATTGCTGGCTACTTCCGCGAAGTGCGTAAGAAGTACGCCAAGTTTGAAGGCAGCCTGAGAGGGGTGGATTCCCGCATTCTGACCGCTCAGGTGCCGGGTGGCATGCTGACCAACATGGAAAGCCAGCTGCGCGAGCAGAACGCCATCAGCAAATTTGACGATGTTCTCGCGGAGATTCCCAAGGTCCGTGAAGATCTGGGCTTCATCCCGCTGGTGACTCCGACCTCCCAGATCGTTGGTACCCAGGCGGTACTGAACGTGCTGACGGGCGAGCGCTACAAGTCCATTTCCAAGGAAACGTCCGCAATCCTGAAAGGGGAGTATGGTTCAGCCCCGGCGCCGTTCAACAAGGAACTGCAGGAGCGTGTTCTGGATGGTAAGGAGCCGGTGACCTGTCGCCCGGCGGACCTGCTTGAGCCGGAAATGGACAAGCTGACCGATGAGCTGAAGCAGATTTCCGGTGACAAGGGCTTCAAGCTGGCAGATCAGGCTGTGGACGATGTTCTGACCTACGCGTTGTTCCCGCAGATTGGCCTGAAGTTCCTGGAAAACCGTGGCAACCCGGATGCGTTCGAGCCGGTTCCGACCGCCGAAGACGCCGCGCCGGCGAAGAAAGCTTCCGGCCCCGAAACCTACACCGTCAACGTCAACGGCAAGGAATACGTGGTGGCGGTCTCTGAGGGTGGTGAAATCACCCAGATTCAGGGTCAGGGTGGTGCGGTTGCCGCGCCGGCCGCTGGTGCTGCGGCAGCTGCTCCGGTAGGTGGTGGTGAGCCGGTTCTGGCGCCACTGGGCGGTAACATCTTCAAGGTGCTGGTATCTCCGGGCGAAGCCGTGGAAGAGGGTGACGTATTGATTATCCTCGAAGCCATGAAGATGGAAACTGAGGTGCGCGCACCGAAAGCCGGGACCATCGGCGAAGTCTTCATCAAGGTCGGTGATGCCGTTGCTGTTGATGATGAAATGCTGACAATCGCATAAGGGCCAGCATTCCATGGATAAGATAATGACGCTGTGGACAGGCAGTGGCCTGTTCAACATTGAGATCGGCCAGGTGATCATGATCGCCATCGGCCTTCTCCTTCTGTTCCTTGCGATCCGCAAGGGGTTTGAGCCGCTGCTGCTGGTACCCATCGGGTTCGGCGGTATTCTGGCGAATATTCCGGAGGCAGGGCTGGCCCTGACTGCGGCAGAGAATGCCATCCACTTTGCGCTGAAGGACGGCTTGTCCGAGATCCTGGTCGCCCTGGCGGCGCCGCTGGACGTAGCTTACCAGGCCGGACAGACGGTAACGCCCGAGCTGAAGGAAGCCTTCAAGGTGGCCATCAAAGAGGCGAGCCATACCGACATGGCGATGGCGAATGCCATTGCCCAGGATTACGGGTATGGCAACGGCATGCTCTACAACTTCTACTCTGTGGTTATCGGTAGCACCGTCGGGCCGCTGTTGATCTTCATGGGTGTGGGCGCCATGACCGATTTCGGTCCGCTGCTGGCCAACCCCAAGACCATGCTGCTGGGCGCGGCTGCCCAGTTCGGTATCTTTGGTACCGTCATTGGCGCAGCGCTGCTGGACTGGACCGGTGTCCTCGACTTCAACATCCTTGAAGCGGCAGCCATCGGTATCATCGGTGGTGCGGACGGTCCGACCTCGATCTACGTATCCAGCGTACTGGCCCCGCATCTGCTGGGCGCCATCGCGGTTTCCGCCTACGCCTACATGGCCATGGTTCCGATGATCCAGCCGCCGATCATGAAGGCGCTGACCACTCCGGAAGAGCGGGCACTGAAAATGTCCCAGCTGCGTCCGGTCAGCAAGCGTGAGAAGATCGCGTTCCCGCTGGTGGTACTGATTGCCGTTGTGCTGTTCCTGCCAGATGCGGCTCCGCTGCTGGGTATGTTCTGCTTCGGTAACCTGATGCGCGAGTGTGGCGTGGTCGAGCGTCTGAGCGATACTGCCCAGAACGCACTGATCAACATTGTTACCATCTTCCTGGGCCTCTCGGTAGGCTCCAAACTGATGGCCGACAAGTTCCTCGATCCCCAGACCCTGGGTATCCTGGCGCTGGGTATCGTCGCCTTCGGCGTGGGTACCGCATCCGGTGTGTTGATGGCCAAGCTGATGAACAAGCTCAGCAAGGAGAAGATCAACCCGCTGATCGGTTCGGCCGGTGTGTCCGCCGTGCCGATGGCCGCCCGGGTGTCCAACAAGGTCGGCCTGGAGGCCAACCCGCAGAACTTCCTGCTGATGCACGCCATGGGCCCGAACGTGGCCGGCGTAATCGGTTCGGCCGTTGCCGCGGGCGTGATGATCAAGCTGTTGACCTGATCGTCTCGCATCGACTGAAAACCCGCTGCGCTTAGGCGCAGCGGGTTTTTTTATGGCTATAGCTCACAAACCATTATGGGCAATTTCCTGATGGTGGCCCTGATGCAGCAGGCGGTAGACCTGGTTGCGCAGGTCGTTGGCCTCGTTGTCGGTCAGGGTTCTGGTCATATGCCTGAGGGTCAGTCGTAGGAGTACGTTCTTCTGGCCCGGGCTCATGCCCATGCGTCGATGGGCGGTTTCGGGCAGTGCGTCATAGGCGGTTTCAGAGAGCACCTCCAGGGCCTCGATCAGGTCCGCCTGCGGTAGATTCGAGCGCAGGTGATCCCCCAGGGTTTCGGGGTCGTCCCAGTCCGCAACGCACAGCGACAGGTCGCGCTGAATCGCAGGCATGGCGGAAACTGGCTGGTAGGGGGCGAGGGTGGTCATCTGGTGGCGAATCCGCGGGTCCTCACTGCGCAGCAGGCGGATGTCGTCAATGCCCTTGCGCACCATCAACAGGCGATCAAGGCCCAGGCCCATGGCCAGGCCGCTGTAGTCGGTAAGTCCGGCGTTGGCTAACAGCCGGCGGTTGGCTAGGCCGCATTCGCCCACTTCAATCCAGGTATCCTGCCAGTACGCGTCGATCTGGACGCCTTCTTCGGTATAGGGGTGAGGGGATGGCTTCGTTCGCCAGGCGACGCTTGGTAAAGCCGCGTGCATTACCAGGGTGATCATCTCCAGCAGGGTTTTGGTGGTGGCGGGCGCAGTCGCGTTCGGCGCGATCAGTCGCCACAGGTCGAGTTGATGAGGTTCGCCGCAGTGGAGTCGGTCAATGCTGTCGCGCCGGTAAACCAGCCCTGGCAGGACCAGTAACAGATCCTGTGGAGGATCAATGCTGAGGCCTTCGAGGAGGTCAGGAATAGCGGCCGAGGTCTGGGTGCGGAGCATGAGGTTGGGCGTGATGTAACGGGTATAGCGGGCTTCCCGGGCGGCACCGTCGGTCGGATAGCCCAGGCGATCGTAATTGTCGCAGACCGGAACGGCCGGGCTCGTTCGTGCCAGTTGTTGGCGGCAGGGCCACTGAGCGGCGAGCGCCTGGCGAATCTCGGTAAGCAGTTGCTGCATGGCATGGTCGCCATGGTGCGGGTTGGTAAGGTCTGGCAGGTTGAGGGAGCGTGTCAGCGCCTCCCGGCTCATCAGAATTGTCATCGGTGTTTTCTCCATTGGAAACAATCAGGTTTCTGCGGAAAAAACAGGAGGGAGCGATCGGGTTATCGGGTATCGCTGTCCACCTGATGTCTGCGGTTCCCCCGGAAGCTGGTGCGGGGGTGCAGAATCAGGTGGCAATAGTCACCTGGCCCCCGTGCCTTGATGGTTCCGGGGGGATGTAAATCGTTGGGCCAGATGACTGCTTAGGGGATAGCACATGGCTTTATGCTATGCGGAAATCAGGCGGGCCGTCCAGCGCCAGGCATAAAAAAAGCCGCTTGAAAAGCGGCTTTTTGGAATAGTGGCTCCCCGAGCTGGGCTCGAACCAGCGACAAACGGATTAACAGTCCGTTGCTCTACCAACTGAGCTATCGGGGAACGTCGTCGTGTGACGAGGCGCGTATATTAAGGGCCGGTACGCACCTCGTCAACCCCTGTTTTGAAATTTATGCCAAAACTTTTTTCAGGCGGGCAACGGCTTCCTTGAGAACGTCCAGACCGGTGGCGAAACTGAGTCGCATATGGCCCGGTGCGCCAAAGGCCGAACCTGGAACCAGCGCAACGCCAGCTTCCTGCAGCAGCTTCTCGGCCAGCTCGACATCGGTGCTGATGCCGTCGTTCGTATCGATGGCGCCCTGGAAGCTGGGGAACACATAGAAGGTGCCGTCGCCCTGCAGGCATTCCACGCCCGGCAGCTCGTTCAGTGCCGCGACCAGGTAGTCGTGGCGCTCGCGGAAGGCTTTGACCATCTCGCCCACGCACTCCTGCGGGCCATCCAGAGCTGCCTGAGCGGCCGCCTGGGAGACGGACGACGGGTTGGAGGTGCTCTGGGACTGGATCTTCTTCATCGCGCCAATGATCTTGGCGGGCCCTGCGGCGTAACCGATGCGCCAGCCTGTCATGGAGTAGGCCTTGGAGACCCCGTTCAGCACGAAGGTGCGGTCGTACAGCGCCGGCTCCGCATTGAGAATGTTGCAGAACGGCTGGCCGGTCCACAGGATCGGCTCGTACATGTCGTCGGTGGCAATCATTACCTGCGGATACTTCATCAGTACCGCGGCCAGCGCTTTCAGCTCGTCCAGGGTGTAGGCCATGCCACTGGGGTTGGACGGGCTGTTGATGACGAACAGGCGGGTGCGCTCATTGAGGGCGTTGTCCAGCTGCTCCGGTGTGATCTTGAACCGGGTCTCGGCGGAGGTTTCGATGACCACCGGCTTGCCTTCGGCCACCAGCACCATATCCGGGTAGGACACCCAATACGGGGCCGGAATCACCACTTCGTCTCCCGGGTTCAGTACCGCCAGGGCCAGGTTGAAGAAGCTCTGCTTGCCACCGCTGGAAACCAGAATCTGGTTGGGTTCGTAATCGAGCCCGTTGTCACGCTTGTACTTGGCAATGATGGCCTGTTTAAGCGCGGGGGTACCATCGACAGCAGTGTACTTGGTCTGACCGGCGTTGATCGCCTCAATGGCGGCGTTCTTGATATGATCCGGTGTATCGAAGTCCGGCTCCCCGGCGCCCAGGCCAATAATGTCCTGGCCGGCGGCACGGAGTTCGGCCGCCTTGTTGGTGACTGCGAGAGTGGGAGATGGCTTGATGGCCTGTACACGGCTGGATAGTTGAAGGTCCAAACTTGCGCTCCTTAAAGCTGCGTCCGAAAGGCGACGATGGCCCGGGTGTCAGCTATGCCGGACCATCGTGAAACCTGCTGATGGTACCATGAAGCCTGCATAAGGATAAGCCAGCTTCGTGGCAACCCGATCCATTGATGAGAGGATGACCACCTGCCATGGCCAGCCAAGACACTGAGTCCAGTAAACGCACAGCTTTCCGGGTCAATTCGGAGTTTGCCCCGGCGGGGGACCAGCCGACCGCCATCGCGGAGCTGGTGGATGGCATCGACTCCGGCCTGGCGCACCAGACCCTGCTCGGGGTGACCGGCTCGGGCAAGACCTTCACCGTCGCCAACGTGATCGAACGGGTGCAGCGGCCCACCATCATCATGGCCCACAACAAGACCCTGGCGGCCCAGCTTTACGGTGAGTTTCGCGAGTTCTTCCCCGACAACGCGGTGGAGTACTTCGTGTCCTACTACGACTACTACCAGCCAGAGGCCTATGTGCCATCGTCGGACACCTTCATTGAGAAGGATGCTTCCGTCAACGAGCACATAGAACAGATGCGACTGTCTGCCACCAAGGCGCTGCTGGAGCGGCCGGATGCCATCATTGTGGCCACGGTATCGGCAATCTATGGTCTTGGTGATCCCCAGTCCTACCTCAAGATGATGTTGCACCTGGATCGGGGCGATCAGATTGATCAGCGCTACATCCTGCGCCGGCTGGCGGAACTGCAGTACACCCGAAACGACATTGAGTTCCATCGCGCTAACTACCGGGTTCGTGGTGATGTGATTGATGTGTTTCCGGCGGAATCCGAGAAAGAGGCCATCCGCATCGAGCTGTTTGATGATGAGGTGGAAAACCTCAGCTACTTCGATCCGCTCACTGGCGAAGTGTTGCGACGGGTCCCGCGGGTGACCATCTACCCCAAGAGTCACTACGTTACCCCGCGCCAGAAAGTGCTGGATGCGGTTGAGGAGATCAAGGTCGAGCTGGACCAGCGGCTGACCCAGCTGCGGGATGACAATCGGCTGGTGGAAGCCCAGCGGCTGGAAGAACGGACCCGCTACGATGTCGAAATGATGCTGGAGTTGGGGTACTGCAACGGCATCGAGAACTACTCGCGCTACCTCTCCGGTCGCCGCCCGGGGGAAGCGCCGCCGACGCTGTTCGATTACCTGCCACCCAACGCCCTGTTGGTGGTGGACGAGTCCCACGTCACCATTCCGCAGATTGGCGCCATGTTCAAAGGCGACCGCTCCCGCAAGGAAACCCTGGTGGAGTACGGCTTCCGGCTGCCGTCGGCGCTGGATAACCGTCCCATGCGGTTCGAGGAATGGGAACGCATTGCGCCACAGATGGTGTTTGTATCGGCAACCCCCGGCAGCTACGAAGCCGATCACGCAGGTCAGGTGGTGGAGCAGGTGGTACGGCCTACCGGTCTGCTGGACCCGGAGATTGAGGTTCGGCCGGCGTCCACCCAGGTGGACGATCTGCTGTCAGAAATCCACGCCCGGGTGGCGGTGGATGAGCGGGTGCTGGTCACCACCCTGACCAAGCGAATGGCGGAAGATCTGACCGACTTCCTGATGGAGCACGACATCCGGGTTCGCTACCTGCACTCGGACATCGACACCGTAGAGCGGGTGGAGATCATCCGCGACCTGCGCCAGGGCCAGTTTGACGTGCTGGTGGGGATCAACCTGCTGCGGGAAGGCCTGGACATGCCCGAGGTGTCCCTGGTTGCCATCCTGGATGCCGACAAGGAAGGCTTCCTGCGGTCCGAGCGCTCGCTGATTCAGACCATCGGCCGTGCTGCGCGGAACGTCAACGGCAAGGCCATCCTCTATGGTGACCGCGTCACCGGCTCGATGCAGCGGGCGATTGATGAGACTGAGCGTCGCCGCATCAAACAGCAGGCCCACAACGAAGAGCACGGCATTACCCCGACCGGTCTGCGCAAGAAAATCGCCGACATCATGGAGGGGGCCACCGGTGGTGGTCGTGGCCGTCGCAAACCGGAACGTCCCGGTGAGCGGGCGGCGGAAGCGGCGGAACAGTATCGCGCCAAGGCTGGTGGCCATTCTCCGGAAGAGTTGATGAAAGAGATCAGTGGCCTGGAGGACCGCATGTACAAGGCGGCGGCGGACCTGGATTTCGAGACCGCGGCCCGCCTGCGGGATGAGATCGCCGAGCTCAAGGAAGCCGCCATCCGGACCGCCTGATCGTCGCACATTCGGGGTCGCTGGCGCATTTGGGGCTGTACGTGGCCGATCCTGTGAGTAGAATAGCGGTCCCCGTGACTGAGGAACGATACCGGTTCCTTAACCTGACCACAGCAGTCAACCGGCCACAAGCCGGAATCTGGCTGGGTGGGGCAAGCGGTTTCAGCCGTGATCCGGCTACCGTCGGGGCCTGGTCTGATGGGCCAGTGCCCCGCGTCTGACGGGCTTCCTGATCATCAAGCTGCCATTGTCCGAGTTACGCCATGCTGAACCGCATTATCCAGCTGTTTCCGGTGTGGGCCATTCTGTTCTCCGTTTGTGCCTTCTACCAGCCCGCCCTGTTTACCGATCTCAAAGCGGCGATCGTGCCGTTGCTGACCATTATCATGCTGGCCATGGGGCTGACCCTGACCCCGACCGATTTCCGCCACGTAGTGACCTATCGCCACGCCCTGCTGCTGGGCACTGCGCTGCAGTTCTCCGTGATGCCGCTGCTGGCTCTGGGCATCAGCCTGCTGTTCGGGTTCAGCCCGGAACTGACCGTGGGCATGGTGCTGGTGGGCTGCGTTGCCGGCGGTACTTCGTCGAACGTGATGACGTTCCTGGCCGGTGGCAACGTGGCACTGTCGATTTCGATGACGGCTACCTCCACCCTGCTGGGTGTGGTGCTGACGCCACTGCTTACCGGCCTGCTGGTGGGGCAGAGTGTGGACGTGCCGATCACCGGTATGCTGCTGAGCCTGGTGAAGATCGTGCTGGTGCCGGTGGCGATCGGGGTGGCGCTCAACGCCTTCCTGCGGCGTCAGGTCAAAGCGGTTGAGCCGGTGCTGCCGCTGGTGTCGATGTTCAGTATTGTGATCATCATCGCCATCGTGGTAGCGCTGAACCGGGACAATCTGGCCAGCCAGGGCCTGATGATCGCCCTGGCGGTGATCCTGCACAACAGCCTGGGGCTGGGCCTGGGGTACGGTGCCTGCCGGCTGTTTGGCTTTGACCGTCGCATCAGTCGTACGGTGGCTTTTGAGGTTGGATTGCAGAACTCCGGCCTGGCCACCGCCCTGGCGATGAAGTTCTTTACGCCCATTGCGGCCATGCCTGGCACCCTGTTTTCGGTCTGGCACAACATCTCCGGCTCCATCCTGGCCGGTATCTGGTCCAAGCGACCGCCGCAGGATGAGCCGCAAGCCGATCCGGCCTACCGCTGAATCGGTTCCCTTGCGGCAACCACCACCGCCGCCTGCAGGCGTTGTTCCCGCCCATACTGCTGCATGCGCGTGAACAGCTGCCGGTCCACCGGCAGGTACTGTTTGTCGGCGATGGTATCACCGCTTTCCAGGTCCACCTCCGGGTCGTGCAGGTAGACAAAGCTGTCGTCCACCGCGCACACCGTGACCCAGTGAGGCACCCGGCTGCCACTGAGCTGCCAGCCGCTGATAAGCACCAGCGGAACCTGGCCGGCCCGTAGCGCCTGTTCCAGTTCGGCCAGGGTGATGGCGCGGTCGTGCAGGGTGACGTCGGTGTCTGCGAGATCCGCCAGAAAGGTCTCGTGGACCAGCTCCAGCACCCGCTTCTTGTCCGGATTGCGGACCGTCTGCCGGAACAGCGGGCCGGTGTGGCTGATGTAGGCGCAGGCCTGGAAGCCCCGTTGCCAGGCCGCCAGTGCCAGACCGTGAGGTCCGCAGCCGCCGTGGCCGGCCAGCATGAAGATGGTGGTGGACTGGCGCCAGATGGCCAGTTCTTCCCGGGCATTGAGTGGGCTGTCCGGTGTCACCGCCGCCATGGCCATCATCAGCGCTGCCGGACCACAGGTGAACTCGGTGGTCTGCGGGTAGTACGGCACCCGGGGAAACGCCGCAGAAGGGTGGTAGTGCAGTATTCTGCGCTCAAACCTGAGGGCGTCGCTGTGATCTTCGTAGTAATCCCGATGATGACCAAACTGGCGGTAGCCCAGCCGCTGGTAGAGCCGTATCGCCGGCGCATTGTCCTCCCGCACTTCCAGCCGCATCACGATCCGTCCGGCTTCCTGGGCGACCTGTTCCGATGCGCTCAGCAGTGCTTCGCCAACCCCCTGACCCCGCACGGACGGGCAGACCCCCAGCGAGTAGATACGGGCCAGACGGGTTGCCCTGCGCATCAGCACCAGGCTGTAACCCACCAGCGTCTCGGCCTGGACGGCAACGATCAGACGATCACTGGGGTGGTCGATGAACCGACGCAGGCTGCGACGGGACAGTCGATCGCTCTGGAACAGGCGATTCTCCAGATCCACCAGGGCGTCCAGGTCGGATGGCAGGGCAGGGCGCAGAGTGGTGGTCATGACGGAAGCCTCCTGAAAAGGCATGGGACCGAGGCCGCCATTATTGTCGAGCCCTGGCCCGCGGGGTAGTTGCCCCGGATGCGTAGATGCACGCATCCACCGGGGATTGCCGGGATTTACCGAGTCGTCGTATCGTTGGCGTCTTGGGTGCCGGTCGGTGCCCACTCATGGCCTCCAGGAGGGGTTGCCATTCATGTCCAAACTGCTGATTGTGGTTGACCGCCTGGAAGACTGGGCGCCGTTTTTTCCCAGTGACGATGTCGTCACTTTCTCCCAGTACCTGGCCGCCAACGGCCGCGACAGCCGGCGCACCCGGGTTATCAACCTGTGCCAGAGTGCCCGTTACCTCAGCCAGGGCTACTACTGCTCGCTGCTGGCGGAGGCCCGCCGCCACCATGTCCTGCCGTCGGTGTCCACCCTCAATGATCTTAGTCGCAAAGGGCTGTTCTCACTGCAACTGAGTGAACTGGATGCGGCGGCACAGGCATGGCTGGAGCAGGCCGACGGGGGTGGCAAACGGGATCAGGTCAAGGTTCGGCTGTTCTTCGGCCAGGCCGGCGATGAGGCCCTCAAGGCGGTGGCAAGAACGCTGTTTGAGCGCTTCCCCTGTCCGATTCTGGAAGTCACTTTCCGGCATCGCCGGGGCTGGCAGATTGACACCATGAAGCCGGTGTCTCCGGCTGGCCTCTCCGACGCCGAGCAGGACCTGTTTGCGGCGGCTCTGGACCGTTTCAGCAGCATCGTCTGGCGCAAGCCCCGCAGTCGGCAGCGGTACCGCTTCGATCTGGCCATGCTGGTCAATCCCGACGAGGCGCTGCCACCGAGTGATACGGTGGCGTTGTCACGCTTCGTGCGCGCCGGTCGCAAACTCGGCATCCATGTGGAGACCATTACCCGCAAGGATTACAACCGGCTGCCGGAATACGATGGGCTGTTCATTCGCGAGACCACCGCCATCGATCATCATACCTACCGCTTTGCCCGTCGTGCCGAGGCCGAAGGGCTGGTGGTGATTGATGATCCGGTGTCGATTCTGCGCTGCACCAACAAGGTGTTCCTGGCGGACCTGCTCAACAACCATCGGGTACCAACGCCGAAGACCCTGATTTTCAGCCGGGACCAGGATGACGCCATCGCCCGGATCAGCAGCGAGATTGGCTATCCGGTGGTGGTGAAGATTCCCGACGGTGCCTTTTCCCGTGGAGTGATCAAGGCCACCGACGAGGCGTCTCTGCGTCAGGCCCTGGCCTCGCTGTTCCGGCAATCGGCCCTGGTGCTGGCTCAGGAGTATCTCTATACCGATTATGACTGGCGCATTGGGGTGCTTGGCGGGCGGGCAATCTACGCCTGCAAGTACTTCATGGTGAAAGGGCACTGGCAGATCTATCAGCATGGCGGCGACCAGGCCGTGGACAGTGGCGACTTTGAGACGCTGCCGACCTACGAGGTGCCGCGCAAGGTGATCCAGGCGGCGCTCAATGCCACCCGGCTGATCGGCAATGGGCTCTACGGTGTCGACATCAAGCAGAGCGGCAATCGCATTGCCGTGATCGAGGTGAACGACAACCCCAGCATTGATGCCGGGGTGGAAGACCGCTTCCTTGGTGGTGAGTTGTACTCGCTGATCATGCAGGAGTTTCTGCTGCGCATGGAGCAGCGCCGGCGTTAGTCCGGGCCGTGCCAGATGCGCAGGCTGCCAAACCAGGGATGTTGCTCCAGGCTGTGAACGGCCCGAGCCAGTGCCTCGGCGTCGGGGCCTTCGCCGCGGTCTTCCACAAACAGCTCCAGGTGCACCTTGTTGCGCAGGTAATGCAGCCTGAGTCGGCCGGGGCTGACAGGCCGGCTCAGGCAGGCCTCCAGCTCCCCCTGAATGGTCTTTCGGCTGGGCAGTTGCAGTGAGGTGGGGCGGCCCTGTTCGTCATTCTCGGCGTCGATATGGAAGGTAATGTGGGCGATGTCCGGCAGGCTGTCCCGCATCCTTGCCACCACCTGCATGCCCACCTGATGGCCTTCCGACACGCTGATATCCGGGCTCACCACCAGGTGGACGTCCACCAGGATGTTGTGACCCATGCGGCGACTGCGCAGGTCATGGACGTTACGCACCCCTTCGGTGGTGCGGGCAACCTCCTTCAGACGCTCCAGTTCCTCTACAGGCAGTCCGGTATCCACCAGCTCCTTGACACTGCGCCAGGTGAAGCCCCAGCCAACGTGGCCCACCAGCACTGCAATCACCACCGCGGCGAGGGCGTCGAGCCAGACGAAGCCGGCCATGGCCCCCAGGGTGGAAACCAGCACCACGATGGAAGACAGGGCGTCGGTGCGGCTGTGCCAGGCATTGGCCACCAGCAATTCCGAACGGATGGCCAGACCGACCTTTCGGGTATAGCGGAAGATCCATTCCTTGCCGACGACGGAGAGCAGCGCGGCCGCCAGCACGGGCCATTCCGGGAGCGGCGCGTCGGTGTCGACAAACAGGCGTTCCAGGTTGTCCCAGGCCAGGGCGCCACCCACCGCAATCAGTGTCGCGCCGAGTATCATGGTGCCCAGGGTTTCGAAGCGCTGGTGGCCGTAGGGGTGGCCCTGATCCGGTTCCAGCCGGGATACTTTCATGACCGCAATCACCACCAGATCCGAGGCCGCGTCGGAAAAGGAATGGATGCCATCCACCAGCAGCGCCTGGGAGTGAAACAGTGCGCCACCGATGCACTTGATCACCCCCAGTACCAGGTCCAGTACCATGCCGATGAGGGTGACCCGGGTTGCGGCCTGGGCTTCAGTGGCAGCGCTGGCTTGGCTGGCGGTCGCGGTTGGTTGGGGCTTTGTGGCCATTGCGAACTCCGTTGCTGGCTCCCGGCATCTGTGTGCGGGGTATTAAATCTGATGTTTTTATGCACACTGCCGGTATGTTACACAGAGGTGACATCCACTTACATAACCAAGATAAAACAAGCGCTTACGATCAAATTTCTTGTGATTCAATAAGTTATAATTGATCAAAAAATGATCAATTTGTAGGCTGGCGCAGTCCGCAAGGGATAGCCGTGGGTCAGGGCCCATTTTCAACAGAGTTATCCACAGAAATCGTGGAAAACATCACGAGACCTTAATGAGACAGTCATTTAGCTGTCACTCTGTCAGCTTAGCGCCGGCTGTGGAAAAGATCTGGCGGCCGGTTCGGCGGCATTGTAACGCAGTTTTCGTCGTGGACACCGGGGCTAATGTCCAGTGCGGTCAGATATTGCCCGTTCTGGGGCCTGTTCCGGTATACTGCGCCGGTTTACAGCCACCGCGAGGATTCTCCCATGTACGGTCTAGCCCGTAACCTGTTGTTTCGATTGCCGCCTGAGCAGGCCCATGGGGTATCTCTGCGGGGACTGGATATGGCGCACCGGTTGGGGCTGCTGAAGCTGGTGGTGGATCAGGTAGCGCCGCTGCCGGTGGAGGTTATGGGGCTGAAGTTTCCCAACCCGGTCGGCCTGGCGGCGGGCCTGGACAAAGACGCTGACCATGTCGATGCCCTGGGCGCCCTGGGGTTCGGTTTCGTAGAGGTAGGCACGGTCACGCCGCAGCCGCAGCCGGGTAATCCGCAGCCGCGCTTGTTCCGGTTGCCGGAACATCAGGCCATTATCAATCGCATGGGATTCAACAACCAGGGGCTGGATCACCTGTTGGGCCAGGTGGATCGCATGCGCTATCAGGGGGTGCTGGGGATCAACGTGGGCAAGAACAAGGCCACCCCGGACGATGAAGCCGAGCTGGATTACCGCAAGGGCATTGCGGCGGTCTACAGTCGTGCCAACTACATCACCGTGAACGTTTCCTCGCCCAACACCCCGGGATTGCGGGATCTGCAGTTCGGAGACGCCCTCAAGCGCCTGCTGGCAGCCATCAAGGACGAACAGACGTTGCAGCAGCAGGAGCAGGGCCGTTATGTGCCGATTGCCGTGAAAATCGCCCCCGACATGGATGACGACGGTGTCCGTTTTGTGGCCCAGGCCCTGCGTGAGGCCGGTATGGACGGGGTGATTGCCACCAATACGACCATTGAACGGCAGGCGGTGGCCGGACATGCCCTGGCCGCCGAAACCGGGGGGCTGAGTGGCGCGCCGGTCCGGGCGGCGTCACTGCGGGTTATTGAAGGATTGTACGCTGAGCTGGGTGAGTCGCTGCCGATTATTGGTGTGGGCGGTATCACCGATGGCGCCGCTGCTGCCGAAAAGATCCGTGCCGGTGCCAAGCTGGTGCAGATCTACACCGGGTTTATCTATCGCGGGCCGGCACTGATCGGCGAGTGTGTGGAGGCCATCCGGGCGCTGGGAAGTCGTTAGGGTTGTAGACGCTGCCGGGAAAAAAGATGGGCCCGCTGAGCGGGCCCGTGCGGGGAATAAACCCCGTGGCGTTACAGGTTTTGGTCCGGGTCGGGAGGACCCGTTTTGGGTATCAAGGTCTGTTCTTCTGATTGTGTCCGGGCGTTCCGACGCCCTGTTGGTGAAACGAAAGATTCAGAAATTGCTGTCAGGCCCCTGGGCCTGAGCCGTTCAGGTCGAGGCGGTAACGTCCGCCAGTCGGTGGATACCTGATACGCCGGTCATGCCATCCCAGTGATCGGTTCGGCCTTCCCGCCACCCGTTGAGCCATTCCTGTCGGACTTCAGCTTGATCGGAGGGGCAGCGGTCTTTGGATTTACCAGACACACCGGCCAGATAACCCCGCTTGAATGCGCGAGCGAACACGTCTCTTTTCTGTCTCTTCATGCCGTTCCTCACCTCATGGTTTTAGAGAACAAGCGTGTGCACACCCGCCGTGGCCTGTAGAATTGGGCCGGTGAACCGACATACCGTTGTCTGGGCTCAAATCCGACCATGTCTACCGTAGCCACGGCAGTCAGGATCCTGATCACGAAACCTGTTTTTGGGTCTCGTTAAATGACGCGTCAGTTACAAGGTATGATGAACCAAAGCGCCGTGTACACTATTTATTTCATCTATGTGTCAGCGTCTTTATAGTTTTGTGAAATAAGGCCAGCAGGTGCTGGTCAGGCGAATTGTCGGCGACTCGACTATGCTGTGCTATCAGCTTCCAGTCCCGACCCCACCCCGCACCGCATTTCAAGTTTCAGGAGTAACCCATTGAGCAATCTCACTTTCTTTATTTCATGCCCGAAAGGTATTGAATACCTGCTGGCCGATGAGCTGCGGGAGCTGGGCGTTGAGCCTGTGCGCAATACCCCGGCGGGCGTCTGGGGGAAGGGAGACCTGGCTGCCGGTTATCGGGCCTGTCTGTGGTCGCGGCTGGCCAATCGGGTGATCCTGCATCTTGCAGAAGTGGGCGCCGAGAGCGGAGATCAACTCTACGATGGCGTGCATGGCCTCGACTGGTCACAGCATCTGGCCGTCACCGGTACCTTCAAAGTGATGTTCAGTGGCCAGAATCGGGCGATCCGTCACACTCAGTATGGCGCCCAACGGGTAAAAGATGCGGTAGTGGACCGACTGCGGACCGCGGATGGCAAGCGGCCGTCGGTGGCCAGTGATCCTGACCTGCTGATCTCGGCGCGACTGCACCGTGGCCGGTTGGCCGTGGGTATTGATCTTGGTGGCGACAGCCTGCACAAGCGCGGTTATCGCACCGAGAAGGGCATTGCGCCGTTGAAAGAGAACCTCGCGGCTGCGCTGTTGTTGCGGGCCGGCTGGCCGGAGATAGCCGCCAACGGCGGCCACCTGGTTGATCCCATGTGCGGCTCCGGCACTTTGCTGATCGAAGCCGCGATGATGGCGCAGGATCTGGCGCCGGGCCGCCAGAGACCACGCTTCGGTTTTGAACGCTGGCTTGGGCATCAGCCTGAGACCTGGCTTTCCTTGCGTCAGGAAGCGGAGCGCCGTGCCCACGAGGGCAAGGAAAAGACCCGTCAGCTCAAGCTGGCGGGGTTTGATCAGGATCGCGCCGTCATTGCCACGGCCTGGCGCAACATTCAGCGCGCTGGTCTGGAAGGTGTTGTCCACGTTGAGTGTCGTGCTGTTTCGGAGCTGGCACTACCGGATACCTGGGAGGGGCGCGGCCTGGTGCTGACCAACCCGCCCTACGGCGAGCGTTTGAGTGAGCGCCGCGAGTTGGCCGCGCTCTACGGCGAGCTGGGGGAAGCGGTGAAACGGGCATGCCAGGGCTGGCGTCTTGGGGTGTTCACTGGTGCACCGGAATACGGCAAGGCGCTCGGCCTGCGCAGCGACAAGCGTTACAAGCTGTTCAACGGCAAGCTGCCCGCGACGTTGTTGTTGTTCCAGGTGGATGAGGCCAGCGCGATGCGGCCGCACACACCGGAAGAAGAGGGCTCCCTGACGCCGCGTATACGACATCCGGAGCGGGCTGAGATGCTGGCCAACCGGTTGCGCAAGAACCTGAAAGCCCTGGGAGGCTGGGCCCGCAAGCAGGGCATCGAGTGCTATCGGTTGTATGACGCGGACATGCCCGAATTCGCCATGGCCATTGATCTGTACGGTGATCAGGTACACGTTCAGGAGTATGCGCCGCCGAAGTCGGTCGATACCCGGGCAGCGCTGGAACGGCTGGCAGAGGCGCTGGCGGTGATTCCCGAGGTGTTGGGCGTGCCGGCAACGGCGATCAGCTGCAAACAGCGCTCGCGCCAGAGCGGCACCCAGCAATACGAAAAGCAGTCCTCCACCGGTGAGTTCTTTACCGTTCACGAACACGGCTGTGCGCTCAGGGTGAATCTCCGGGATTACCTGGACACTGGCCTGTTCCTGGATCATCGGCCAGTGCGTCACTGGCTCCAACAGCAGGCGCGCGGCAAGCGTTTCCTCAACCTGTTCTGCTACACCGGAGCGGCAACCGTCCATGCGGCGGTGGGCGGGGCCACCCGTTCTCTCAGTCTGGATATGTCGAAGACGTACGTGAACTGGGCGAGGGAGAACCTGGCGCTGAACGGCCTTGACGATCGCCGTCACCAGGTGGAGCAGCAGGACTGCCTGCAATGGCTGGCCCAGCCGGCCACGCCGGATCAGGTTTTCGATCTGATTTTCATGGACCCACCAACCTTTTCAAACTCGGCGCGGATGCGGGATGTGCTCGATATCCAGCGGGATCACCCGCAACTGATCCGCCAGGCGATGGATCGCCTGTCCAGCGATGGGCTGTTGGTATTCTCCAACAATTTCCGTCGCTTCCAGCTGGATGAAGCGCTGGAACAGGCGTTCGAGATCCGCGAAGTGACCCGCGACACGCTGGACAAGGACTTTCAGCGTAACCCCCGCATTCATCGCTGCTGGCACATTCGCCACCGGGTTTGATCGGGGGTGAATCGGCGGCTCCGTCAGAACTCGTAGCGGAACCCGGCGGAGAACTGGAAGCTGTTGGCACCGGTGCCGGTGTCCTTGAACAGGCGGCCACCTTCCACCAGCAGGTAGGTGCGCTCCGCCAGTTCCAGGTCGGCGCCCACGATCCAGCTGACGCTGAAGTCGCTGTCCGGGAAGTCACCGGTCTGGTCGGCGTAGGGGGAGCTGTCGTCAGGATCGTCTTCCCGGGCCTTGCCTGCCTTGGTCAGACTGGCGGAGCCGCTGACGTGGGTAAAGCCGAACTGGCCGTAGATGTTGGCGTAGTCGGTCAGCGGGTGATGCAGACCCATATACCAGCTCTGGTAATGCTCGATGTCCAGTGACAGTTCGTCATCAAGGGTGCCCTCGGACAGACCACCGCCCAGACGCAGTTCCGCGTGGAACAGCTCGGTGAGGTGGCCGCCGACCACCAGAGTCGCAGCGTTGCTCCAGGTTTTTTTCTCCGGGCCATCACCTACCGAGCGGTGATTCAGGGCGGTGGCCAGCAGGCCTACGTAGTGGCGGTCTTCACGGGGGATGTCGTCGGCGGCCTGGACGGTCAACGGCAGGCCGAGAACCAACGGCAGCAGGGTGGGGCGGAGGGCTCGCAGCAGCGTAGTCATTGTCGTAATTATTCCTGAAGGTCCGCGAATTCTGGCTGATTTTGCCTAGGGTGACGGTATGTTACGTCGACCCAGGTCACAGTATGACGGTGCCGTCCCGGTCATTCCATGCCGATCAGGCCTTCGTCCCGGGCCAACAGTAGCAGGGCATAAACACCGTTCTCAGGGAGTTGGGGGTCCAGCCCCTGTTCAAACATCAGATCACGGCGGCGGTCTTCGATGGTATCCCGGTCCAGCCCGGTAATCAGGTCGGTCACCGGTGCCAGCTCGAACGGCGCTTCCAGATTGACGCTGGAAAAGATCAGATCCACCAGGACGTCGTCCGGATCGAGGCCGTCGGTGAACACGGTTTCATCTGGCAGGTCCTCGTGCAGTACCCGGGCCAGCTCGATCAGTGGGACGCCCTGTTCCTCCAGGTAGTGGAGGTCGACGTCCGGCAGCTCCATATCCGCTGGCAGCCAGCTTTCATCCGGTGCAATAACCACCGTTTTCATACGGCCGTCAGACAGCGACCAGGCAATGGCGGTGGGAAACAGGGCGTCGTCGGTCTGGCAGTACTCAATGTCGATAAAGCGCGGAATGGACACGTTCAACTCCTGCTATGCGGCTGTGGCGGTGGGGAAACGGGCTGGAAGTTTAGCCATTCGTGCTATTCGTGGCAAAATGCGTATTTGCCCCGAAGGGCCGACGATTCCGTCCGCCGCTTCGGCTTCGCCCATCCTTGGCCGACACTTACGGTCCTGACTTCCGGGAACAGCATGGAACACCAGTCTTTCAATCAGCAACTGCTCGACTTCCTTCACCAATCACCGACGCCCTGGCATGCGGTGCAGCAAATGACCAAGCGTCTGGATGCTGCCGGCTTTGTGGCCCTGGATGAAGCGGACACCTGGCAGTTGGCCCCGGGGCAGGGTTATTACGTGGTGCGCAATGGCTCGTCGCTGGTGGCGTTCCGTAGTGGGCGCCAGGCGCCGGAAACGGCGGGGATTCGCATGGTGGGGGCGCACTCGGATAGCCCGTGCCTGAAGGTCAAACCCAACCCGGAGTTGCAGCGCAAGGGGTATCTCCAGCTGGGCGTTGAGGTCTATGGCGGGGTACTGCTGAACCCCTGGTTTGATCGCGATCTGTCTCTGGCCGGGCGGGTCAGCGTAGTGGACGAGAATGGCAAGTTTAGCGATGTACTGGTGGATTTCCGCAAGGCGGTGGCCTATATCCCGAGCCTGGCGATTCATCTCGACCGGGAAGCCAACAACAGCCGTTCGATCAATCCCCAGAAAGACCTGCCGCCGGTATTGATGCAGGTGGGTGAGGACGAGGAGGTCTGTTTCCACGACTTGCTGGCGGAGCAGGTGCGCTGTGAGCACCCGACGCTGTCGTTTGACCGTATCCTGGGTTATGAAATGAGCTTCTACGACGCCCAGCCGCCGGCGGTGGTTGGCCTGCGGGACGAATTCGTCGCCTCGGCGCGGCTGGATAACCTGCTCAGCTGCTTTATCGGGCTGGAGGCTCTGCTGGCAGCGGACGGGGAGCAGCCCTCGCTGTTTGTCTGCAATGATCACGAAGAGGTGGGCAGTCAGTCCGCCGAAGGTGCTCAGGGGCCTTTCCTGGCTTCGGTGGTGGAACGGTGGTGCGGTGCTGAGGTGATGCCAAGGGCGATCAGCCGCTCGATGATGATTTCGGCGGACAATGCCCATGGCGTGCACCCGAATTTTGCCGATCGTCACGATGAGAATCACGGGCCGCTGCTTAATCGGGGGCCGGTGATCAAGGTGAACCACAACCAGCGCTATGCCACCAACAGCCGTTCGGCGGCGCTGTACCGCCACCTGAGTGACGAGCTGGGGCTGCCCCACCAGACCTTCGTGGTTCGCAGTGACATGGCCTGCGGCAGCACCATCGGACCGATTACGGCCGGTACTCTGGGAGTGACCACCCTGGATATCGGGGTACCGCAGTGGGGAATGCATTCCATTCGGGAGACGGCGGGGGTCGAGGACGGTGTGACCCTTTACCGGGTGCTGGAGGCCTTTATGAACCGGCCGCAGGTGAACTGACCGCTGCGTGGAGTGGGCGGCGATGCCGCCCTGATGTAACAGTGCGCCAGTGTCCCGTTCGGTGATTTCGCGGGCTTGTTCTTCGCTCGCCAGAAAGCAAAAAAGCCGCTGAATCAGCGGCTTTTTTGGGAATAAGTGGCTCCCCGAGCTGGGCTCGAACCAGCGACAAACGGATTAACAGTCCGTTGCTCTACCAACTGAGCTATCGGGGAACATCGTCGAGATGGCGCGCATATTAAGGACTTATTTCAGTGGAGTCAACCCCCTGAATTAAATGGTTAAAAAGTGATCTGTCAGGGAGGTCGGCGGGCGCAGAATGGGGCAGAATAGGCGCCATATGAGTAACGTACCAACAGGCGCCCTGAAGTTGATGATTTGGAGAAGATGCCCGTGGCAGTAATTGATGACCCTCTGGCAATGCCGCATGGCTACGCCACCGTTCCCCATCCGGTGCCGGCCGGCAGTCAGGCCCGACTGCAGCACTATCGGCCACCGGGCTGGCTGCGCAGTGGTCACCTGCAATCGGTGTGGCCAACCCTGTTTCGACGGGTAGCGTTGGCGCCGCCGCAGGCGGAGGTCATTGCCACGGCTGATGACGATGAGTTGCATCTGGACTGGTACCGAACCGGCAGTCGACGGCTGGCGATCCTGTCCCATGGTCTCGAGGGCCACTCCCGGCGTCCTTACATTCTGGGGTTGGCTCGGGGCCTGCTGCGTTCCGGCTGGGATGTGCTGGCCTGGAATTTCCGGTCCTGCGGCGGGGTGATGAACCGCCAGCCCCGGTTCTACCACAGTGGCGCCACCGTTGACCTGGCGCGGGTGGTAGATGTGGCTCTGGAGCAGGATTATCAGCAGGTCTCGCTGGCTGGCTTCAGTATGGGCGGTAACCTGACCCTGTTGTACCTGGGGCAGCAGGGTGAGCAGGTGGACCCGAGGATCTGTGGCGCGGTGGCGTTCTCGGTACCCTGTGATCTTGCCGGCAGTGCGGCGGAGCTGGCCAAACCATCGCGTCGCATCTACATGCAGCGGTTCCTGAAGGATCTGGAAGGCAAGATGGAGGAGAAAGCGGCCCGCTTCCCGGAATTGATCGACACCCGGGGCTTTGACCAGATTCGCACGTTTCGCCAGTTTGATGATCGCTACACTGCGCCCCTGCACGGTTTCCGGGATGCCGAGGATTACTGGGCGCAGTGTTCGAGTCTGGGTCGGCTGAAGGACATTCGGGTGCCGGCGCTGCTGGTCAATGCCCAGGACGACCCGTTCCTGAGCGCGGACTGTTTCCCCCGTTCGTCATCGCTTCTGGGGGACTGCGTCACCTTGGAGGCGCCGCGCTGGGGCGGCCATGTTGGCTTTGTGGAACACGCCCGTGACGGCTACTACTGGTCGGAACGCCGGGCGGTGGCGTTCCTTGAGCAACAGGCGTCATAGGGCGTCTGTTGCTGATTCAGTCTCGGAGCAGTGGCGCCAGGTGGGGCCAGACATTGTCCAGCAGTCGGGACTGGGCTTCGGCGGTGGGATGAATGCCATCTCCCTGCATCATCCCCTGCTGGTTGTAGATGCCGTCGAGAAAGAAGGGCACCAGCGGCAGTTCGTGTTGTTCGGACAGGGATGGGTAGATGTCTGCAAACATCCGGGTGTAGCGCTCACCGTAATTGGGAGGAATCTGGATACCCACCAGCAGGGCGTCCGCGCCGGCATCTAGGCTGTTATCGATCATGCTCTCCAGATTGCGTTTGATGACCGGTGGCGGAAATCCCCGCAGGCCATCGTTGCCGCCGAGTTCGATCACCACCACATCGGGCTGGTGCTGTGTCAGCAGGTCCGGCAGTCGGCGGGCGCCGCCATCGGTGGTTTCGCCGCTGATGCTGGCATTGACCACCTGCCAGTCTCCCAGGCCTTCAGATTCCAGCCGGGATTTCAGCAGTGCTACCCAGGCCCGCTCCGTCGGCACGCCATAAGCGGCGCTGAGGCTGTCCCCCATGATCAGCACGGTGCCCTGATTCGCCTGGGCGAGTCCGGCCGCCAGCCACAGCAGTAAAAAAACAGTTGATCTCATGACTTTTTTTACCGTATCCATAAGGAACTCCAGAGAATTTGGAGAGTCATTCTGTGGTCCACCTACCGTCCCGATCAAGTGATTCGGCGGGCCGGGCCCCAACCAACACCGTGACATTTTCTTAACGAGGAGCCGCCGTGCCCGATCAGACCCCGACCGATATGCCTTCGTCCCAATCCATGCTGAAAGTGGAAGCGCTCAGTCATCGGGTAGATCTGGGAGATGATACGTTAACCATCCTGCAGGAGGTTTCCTTCGATATTGCCCGGGGGGAGTCAGTGGCCATCGTTGGACGCTCCGGGTCCGGTAAGACCACCTTGCTGGGACTGCTGGCGGGGCTCGACAGCCCGTCGTCCGGGCGGGTGGTTCTCGACGGCGAAGAGATCAGCGCCCTCGGCGAGGATGAGCGGGCGGCGCTGCGGGCGCGGCGGGTCGGTTTCGTGTTTCAGTCGTTCCAGTTGTTGCCGGCGCTGAGCGCCCTGGAAAACGTCATGCTGCCACTGGAGCTGGCCGGTCATGAGGCTCCGGAGGCCCAGGCCACCGAGCTGCTGGAGCGGGTTGGTCTGGGACAGCGTTTGCGGCACACGCCGCGGCAGCTCTCTGGTGGCGAGCAGCAGCGGGTCGCCATTGCCCGTGCCTTTGCCAGCAATCCGGCGGTGCTGTTCGCCGACGAGCCTACCGGCAACCTGGACAATCGTACCGGTAAGACCATTTCCGACCTGCTGATGGCGCTGAACCGCGAGCAGGGCACGACCTTGGTGATGGTGACTCATGACGAGCAGCTGGCCCAGCGTTGCCAACGTCGCCTGAGCATCGATGCCGGCCGGGTCACCGAGCCGGAGGAGCAGCACTGATGGCGGTCACGGGACAACTGGCGTCGGTTCGACGGGATCTGCGGGAGCGTGATGTCAGGGTGGTGATCACCGCCCTGGTGGTGGCGGTAGCGACGGTGGCGACCATCAGCCTGTTTGCCAGTCTGCTGCAGCGGGCCCTGGTGACTTCAGCCAGTGCCTTTCTGGCGGCCGACCGACAGCTGGAGGCGGAACACGGCCGCCCGATCCCGCCGGACTGGTACCAGGAGGCAAATCGACGAGGCATCAGCACGGCGTCCATGGTGGAGTTCTCCACCATGGTGTTCGGTGGTGACCGCTTCCAGCTGGTGGCCGTGAAGGCGGTGAGCGATACCTACCCGTTGCGGGGGCAGATTGAGATGCAGGCGGGGGAAGGCGCCGAGCGTGAGCTGGTGAGTCGGGGCCCCCGTCCGGGGGAGGTGTGGCTCAACCCTCGCCTGATGCGATTGCTGGCCCTGGATATGGGCGACTCGCTGGAAGTGGGCAATCAGGCGCTGACGGTCAGCGGTCTGTTGCTGCGGGAGCCCGATGGTGGCTTCAGCATGGCGGCGCTGGCGCCCAGGATCATGATGCACGCCGATGATGTGCCCGCCACCGGGGTGGTGCGTGAGGGCAGCCGGGTTGAGTATGTGGCGTTGTTCGCCGGTGAGGAGCCGGAACTGGAGGCGTTCCATCGCTGGCTGGAGCCGCAGTTCCATCCCAGCCATGAATGGAAAAGCGTGCAGGATGGCGAGACCCTGTCGCGCTCGCTGCAGCGGGCGGAACGGTTCCTGCTGCTTGGCGGCAGTCTGGCGGTGTTGCTGGCGGCGGTGGCCGTGGCAGTTGCCAGCCGGGAGTACGCGTTGGGACAGCGGGATACGGTGGCCCTGCTGAAGACCCTGGGCCTGCGGGGTGGCGCCATTTCGCGGCTGTATCTTCGCCGTCTGGCTCTATGGGGCGTGGCTGGCTGCGCCGGTGGGCTGCTACTGGCCCTGCCGATCTACTACGGTTTGGCCCAGGTGCTGAGCGAGGTGTTGGAGCGCCCGGTGGCGGCAGAGCTGGACTGGCGTGCCTTGCTTCCGGCCCTGGTGACCGCGCTGGTGGCGCTGTTCGGGTTTGCCTATCCGCCGGTCCGCCGGTTGCGGCAGGTGGCGGCCATGCGGGTGTTGCGCAGCGAGCCCGGTGAGTCGGGCCGGCGGGCATGGCCGGACATTCTGCTGGCCGGTCTGGCGGTGTTCGGCCTGGTGTGGTTTTACGCCGGTGAACTGGCGATGGTGACGGCTCTGCTGGGCGGCGTGGCGGCGCTGCTGGCGGTGCTCGGTTTGGTGGCCTGGCTGATGGTGCTGGGGCTGCGTCACCTGCGTGGTGGCGGTACCGCCTGGCGGCTGGCGCTGGTGGCGTTGTATCGGCATCGCCAGAGTACCCTGTCCCAGGTCTCGGTGTTCGCGATGACCATCATGCTGGCCTGTACCCTGATACTGGTTCGAAGTTCCCTGCTCGATGACTGGCAGGCGCAGTTGCCGGAGAACGCGCCCAATCACTTTCTGATCAACATCGCACCAGAAAAGGTCGATGCCGTGGCCGATTTCTGGGAACAGCGCGGCCATCCACTGGCGCAACTGTACCCCATGGTTCGGGGCCGGCTGACCGAACTCAATGGCCAGCCGGTGAAAGAGGCGGTCAGCAAGGATGAGCGGATCAACGCCCTGAACCGGGAGCTCAATCTGACCTGGATGTCGGAACTGCCAGCGGACAACGCCCTGGTCCAGGGACAGTGGTTCGAAGCGGGCGCCCGCGACGGGGTGTCGGTGGAGTATGAACTGGCAGAACGGCTGGGCCTGAAGATCGGCGACCGGCTGGGATTCACCATTGGCTCGGATACCCTGAGCGAAACGGTGACCAGTATCCGCACGGTGCAGTGGGAGAGTATGCAGCCCAATTTCTACATGGCGTTTCCGCCGGATGGTCAGCTGGCGGCCATGCCGTCCACCTGGATCACCAGTTTCTACCTGCCGACGTCGGAAAAGGCCCTGCTGAACGATTTCGCCCGGGCATTCCCGACGGTCTCGGTGCTGGAAGTGGACCACATCATTGAGCGCATCCGCGCTATCGTCCAGCAGGTGACCCAGGCGGTGGAGGCCATTCTGGCCCTGATCCTGGCCGCGGCGCTGGTGGTGATGGCAGCGGTGGTCAGCGCCACCCTGCGTGACCGTCAGCGGGAAGGCGCGCTGCTGCGAACCCTGGGCGGGCAGCAGCGACTGCTGGTGCGCAGCACCATGCTGGAGTTTGCCCTGCTGGGGTTGGTGGCGGGTATTCTCGGGGCGTTGGCCGCTGAGGCGGCGGTCTGGGCACTGCAGTTGCGGATGTTTGAAGGCGAATTCCAGTGGCACTGGTCGGTGATGCTGCCGGTGCCGCTGGTCAGCGCGGCGCTGTTGTCACTGTTTGGTCGCTGGCAGCTGGCGCCGGTGCTGAAGGTGTCCCCGATGCTGTTGCTGCGACGCCTGGAGTGAGGCCCGGCGGCTTGCTGCCGGGGCCGATTCAGCGGTAGCTGGCGAGGATGTCGTTCAGCTCACCGCTGGCCTTGAGGCGGGTCAGTTCGCTGTTGAAGCGGTGTATGAACCCGGTCAGCTCGGGGCGTACCATCAGCCGCAAGCTGTAGTTGCTGATGCTGGCTTGTGAAGTCGCCAGGGCGCCGGCCATGTATGGGTGGTTGCGGATGACCCAGCGGCCGACCAGGCGATCGGCGATGGCGCCGTCAAAGCGCTCGCTGTCGAGCAGATACCGGAACACCTCAGCATCACCCACCACATCGAATCGCTGGGTCCGGCCGCTATCGAACAGCTCCGCCAGTTTGGCGTGGTAGTAGCCCAGGTGGGTGACCAGGGTCTTGCCTGCCAGATCGTCGGGTGACTGGAATTCAAATGCCCGGTTGTGAGGGTAGAACAGCACTTCCTCTACCTGCACGATGGGGTCGGAGTAGAGAAACCGCTCGGGCTGGCTGGTCCACTCCACCGCTCGCGGGGTGGCGTCGACGTAGCCGTTCAGAATCAGTTCATCGACCCGCTTGCGGGGAACTTTCAGTGGCTCCAGGGTCAGTTGCAGCCGTTCGCTGATGCGGGACATAACATCCCAGACGATACCGCCCAGGTGGTCATCCTCCACGATCAGGTAGGGTGGATAGCCGTTGGGCGAGACGTTAAAGCGGATGGTGTCCTGCAGGTCGTCATTGCCCGTGGACGCCGAAACCTGGCCCGGCAGGGTGGCCAGGAGCAACAGGGACGATAACAGGGCGGTAGCAAGGTTGGCTGGCATAGGCGTGAGGCAACAGTGAACGAAATGAACCAGAGCGTTCAGAACGGGGGCCGTTCCGTTTCATGCTTCCATGCCAGGATGTGCCGCTTGGCAAACACTGGGATCTGGTCCGGTTCAGCTGGCAAGGCTGCCTGTGGCGGTGTGATGACACCTGGCAAGAGCCTGCGCGACCCGGAACATATTATGAATTTTGTCCGTTTCGCCAGGGATTTGCAATGTTGGGAAGGTCTGTCGGCGTTCGGGGAAGGTGGGCTGTGCCCCGCCACGAGGGCGGGGCGGTCGGCTATCAGGCCCAGGCTTTCTGCAGTACCGCGCGGGCATCCTCCAGCGAGGCCTCGCGGGGATTGAACATGATTGAGCCATCGTCGAGGGCGAGGGCCGCGATGTCGTCGAGCTGGGACTCGTCCACCTTACCGGTTTCCTTGAGGGTTCGGGGCAGCTGGCACTTCTTGTACAGCGCATCCCGCAGTCGACGGATGGCGGAGATGGCCGCTTCAGCACGTCGGTTGGCCGGCGTGGCGGCGTAGGCCTCCGGACCGTCCAGGTATAGCAGCAGCTCACCCAGAGGCTCGCGAATGGTCTCCAGATTGTATTCCAGCACGTAGGGCATGTAGATGCTCATGCACAGGCCGTGGGGCAGGTGGCAGATCGCACCGGTGGCGTGCCCCAGGGCGTGGACCAGACCCACCATCGAGTTGGAGAAAGCAATGCCGGCCATGGTCGAGGCCTGGGCCAGCTCCAGGCGGCCGTCGGCGTCCTTGGGATTGTCCATCACCGCCAGCAGTGAGTGGCTGATCTTTTTCACCGCCGCGGTGGCATAGGCATCGCTGAGCGGGTTCTTGGCCATGCAGGTGAACGCTTCGGTGGCGTGGGTGAGGGCGTCCATCGCGGTGGCTGCGGTGATGTGAGGGGGCAGCGTCAGCGTCATCCGCGGGTCGATAATGGCGGCGTTGGGCAATAGGAACGAGGAGGTGAACGGCAGTTTGACCGACTTTTCGGTATCTGCAATCACCGCCACCGCGGTCACTTCCGAGCCGGTGCCTGCGGTGGTCGGCACCACAAAGAACGGCTTCAGCGGCCGCTTCAGCACCCCGGCGCCGGCGTAGGCGGCGATGTCGTCACCGCCTTCGGATACCAGAATGTTGACAGCCTTGGCGGTGTCGATGGCGGAGCCTCCCCCCACGGCGATGATGGCATCGCATTTCTCCTGGCGGTAGATGCCGGCGATGTCCCGCACGACGGCCTTGGAGGAGTCGGGGGGGACGTCGTCGTAAACGCTGGCGATGTCCAGATCGCTCTCCTCACAGGCGGCAATCACCGGTTCCAGCAGGCCTGCGGCACGCACACCCTTGTCGGTAATGATCATCGGCCGTTTGCCGCCGAGGCCGGCCAGTTCGTAGGGGATGTGTTCCAGTGCGGCTTTACCGGCAATCACCTTCACCGGGCAGAAGAACTCGTAGAATGTGCTGCTCATTATGCTCTCACCGTGTCAAAGAATTGGGACGCAACCTTGAGGTAGATGCGTGTGGCGTTGAGGAGTTTCTCCGGCAGGTGCAGGTTACGGGGATACTCCTTGACTGCCCTTCGGGCCAGCAACCGCGGCAGGATAAAGGCCTCCAGGCGGTTGAGAATGCGGGTCATGCGGACTGCGTAGCCAATGTCGCCATCCACCAGCATGCGGTCGTTGGCAAACGCCACCGAGGTTTTTTCCTGGAAGGACAGCACCAGGAAGGCATGGGCAATGTGCTTGAACTGGATGGACAGGTTCACGGGGCGGGGCGCTTCCGAGCCGTGATAGCGGAAGCGGCCGTTGCCGAGGTGTTCTATCACCAGGCTGGCGCCGTGGGGCATCACCATCATCTCGAACAGGAAGCCCTCTGGCAGTGCCCGGGCCTCGTTCTGAACATCGTCGTCAATCTCACTGATGGCCTGGAGGGCGTTGCCCATCACCTGAAACATCAGCTCCACGTACAGGCGCCGGGCCTGCGATGCCATGGGTTGCAGTCGTCTGGCAAGCATCGGGTTGGTCCCTTGTTGTTAGCGTTAAATTGATTTTTAGAGTTTTTGCTCTAGATGTCAATGCAGCCACTGACGCGGGAACGTCGTCACTTCAGCAAGCGCGACCGAGAAAGGGAGCGGATGAGGGAGAGAACGGCGGATGCCGGGCCGGCAGGTGGCCCGACATCCGTTAGGGTTATTGTTGCTTGGGCTGCTGCTGTGGTTGGGTGCCGGTCAGCTGGGCCAGTTTACGCTGGGCTTCCTGGCCAATCGCGCCACCAGCCTCTGAGGCCTTGCGGTAGTGGGCAATCGCATCGTTCTTGCGTTGCTGGCGGACGGCAATGTCTCCCAACCGCAGATAGCCAATGGAGGTGGGCACCGTGCGGTTGGCGTCGGTAATGTCCTCTTGCGCCTGGTTCAGGTTGTTGAGGGCATAGGCGTGGAGGCCCCGCCGCAGGCGATAGCTGAACATTTCCGGATACAGCGACACCGCCTTGTCGTAGTCATGATCGGCCAGATCCGGCTGCTCCAGCAGTTGATGAATCTGCCCCCGCAGGGCAAAGAACATGGCTTCGCCGTCTTCAATGTCGATTGCCCGGTTGATTTCGCCAAGGGCCTGCTGGAACTTCTCTTCCCGGATCAACGACACCGCCTTGTCGTAGGCGTCATAGGCGGGCTGCAGGCGCTTCAGCGTGGCCAGGTGGCGCTGATAGACGTCACGGCCACGGAAGCCGCCGCCATCGAGCTTCTGCGCCAGTTCCAGATTGCGATCCACCCGGGTCTGGGAGGGAGGGTGGGTGGCAAACAGCCCGGAGACAAAGCTGGATTCGCGGCCCTCGGACAGCTTCACAAACAGTTGTTGCAGCTCCACCGCTGCCATCGGGTCATAGCCTGCTTTCACCATGTAGCGAATGCCGTAGTGGTCGGATTCAAGCTCATCGGCCTGGCCATACTGGGCCAGTGCCAGTTGGGCGCCGACAGCGGCTCCCCCCATCGCCAGCTGGGCCCAGTCGCTGTCGGCCAGGGCAATGCCGACTCCGGCCATACCGGCATTGATCAGCATGCCGGTCTGCATTCGCTGGACACTGTGGCGGGCGGCCGCGTGGACGATCTCGTGTCCCAGTACCGAAGCCAGTTGGGCTTCGTCTTCCAGCTGCACCAGCAGGCCGCGGTTGATGGCGATCTTGCCGGAGGGCAGGGCCCAGGCGTTGGGAACGCTGCTGTTGAGTACCACGAACTCATAGGGCATGTCCGGTCGATCACTGACGGCAGCCAGCTTCATGCCAACCTCACGAATGTAGAAGCTCAGCTCCGGGTCAAGATAGAACTGGCCGCCCTGGGTCTGCTGGGTGGGAATGTACTGCTTGGCCCCCATGGTCCATTCCTGCTGTTCGGAGATCAGCGACAGCTGTTTCTCCCCGGTGACGGGGTTGACGGCACAACCGCCAAGGATGGCCAGCAGCAGTGCCAGTGGCAGGCAACGACGAAGAACGCGGATGTTCACTCCAGACTCCCTGTAGATCCGTTGATTGGCGTTCCCGCTCAGTACCACCTAGCTTGAGGGGAAGGTACAGAAGCGGTAGCGAAGCGCTTCCTGCCGGTGGGCAGGAGGATTCTCTGCTTTATACCATATAGACCGGCGATGACAGAGGTGGTTGCAGGTTCCCAGGCCCCGTAGCCGTGGCAAACTGGCTGGGTACTGGCCCCTTGCGGTAGAATCGGGCCCTCGTCTTCGTGCTTCTGCCATTGCCCGTTACCCGGACCCCTTGATGAAAGAATCCCTGGATTTGCTGGCCCTGCTCTGGTTCCTCGTGTGCTGGCTGGGTTACAGCGAGTATTCCCGCCGTCGCGCCGACGACCGGCCCTGCCTGTCCAACACCCTGGATCTCTATCGGGAAGACTGGATGCGGGTCATGCTGCGCCGGGATAACCGCATCTCCGACGCCTCGGTGGTGGGCAACCTGGAACGTAACGGCGCCTTTTTTGCCTCCAGCTGCCTGCTGATCCTGGCCGGTATCATCACCGCGCTGGGTTACACCCAGGAGGTGATGGAAGTGTTCAGCACCCTGCCATTCGGCAACCTGCCCAGCCGGGCCATCTGGGAGCTGCGCATGGTGGTGCTGATGGTGGTGTTTATCTACGCGTTCTTCAAATTCACCTGGTCGATGCGGATGTACAACTTCGTGGCGGTGCTGATCGGCGGCGCGCCGTTCCCCGGTGACAAACAGGTGAGCCCGGCATCGCGGGAAGCCTTTGCCCGCAGCGCGGCCCAGGTCTGCAACATGGCGGGGGACGCCTTCAACCTGGGGTTGCGCTCCTACTACTACGCTCTGGCCGTGGTGGCCTGGTTCATCCACCCGGTGGCATTTCTTGCGGCCTCCACCCTGGTGGTGTTCGTACTGTACCGGCGGGAGTTCCGGTCGGCAGCGCTGACCGCATTGCGCTCTGGCAAGGTCTTTGAGGAGCCGTCATCAAAGGCACCAAAAAGCACGAAGCAAACCGAAAAAACCGAACGAAACGTGGAAGGAAAGGCCGACTGAATGACCGATTCCGTGCGCAAGGACCGGGTCACCCGGTTCATCAACACCCTGCAGCAGGCTCGCACACTGGGGCTGACCGTGGCCGACGCTGACGATCAGCAACTGACTCTGTGCCTGCCATACAGCCAGAAAAT
The DNA here is from genome assembly GCF_020546665.1 of Marinobacter sp. CA1. Lineage (NCBI taxonomy): Bacteria > Pseudomonadati > Pseudomonadota > Gammaproteobacteria > Pseudomonadales > Marinobacteraceae > Marinobacter > Marinobacter sp. CA1. The sequence goes on along the minus strand of NZ_CP071785.1, from coordinate 2,798,795 downwards.
CATCGGCAACCCGGAAACCGGGGTGATCCATGGTGGCGCCATCACCACGCTGATGGACACCGCCTCCGGTTCGGTGATGATCTGTGTGCTGCCGGATTTTGAGCTGTGTCCCACCCTCGACCTGCGGGTGGATTACATGCGACCGGCGGAACCCAACAAGCCGGTCTATGCCCGTGCCGAGGCCTACCGCATTACCAATAACATCATCTTTACCCGCTGTGAGGCCTACCAGGAAAAGGGCAAGGCCATTGCCAACTGCGTTGGTACCTTCATGCGCATCGGGCGGGAAGCCACGCCCAAATCCTACCGTGACCTGATTACCGGAGACGACGCATGACCACCGCGGAAATCCTGCGCTATACCCAGGAAACGGGCGATTTTTCCCGCATGCTGGATGGCATCCCCTACGCTGGCTTCATCGGCCTGCAGTGTGAGCGGTTCGGCGATGACCTGATTTTCCGGCTGCCCCGCAAGGACAGCAACATTGGCAACCCGATCCTGCCGGCCATTCATGGCGGTGTGATTGGCGGCTTTATGGAGCTGTCCGCAGCCATCTATCTGATGATGTCCCAGGACGTGCTGCGTATGCCGCGCATCGTCGACTTCTCACTGGACTACCTGCGAGCCGGTCTGGACCGGGAAACCTTCGCCGAATGCCGGCTTACCCGCCAGGGCAACCGGGTGGCGAACGTGATGGTCACCGCCTGGCAGAAATCACGCAGCCAGCCCATCGCCACCGCCCGCGCCCACTTCCTTCTGGAAGACTGATCAGCCCTTGAAAAGCGATCGGGTGGCCCCACTTCTGTTTGCAACCCCAAACAGAGGGGGATCGCCCGCGCGATTCCCCACGTGTTCCATCTCAGTCAGGAGACGTTCAAGCCATGACGGTTGAATCCCAGAAAGAGACCCTTGGTTTCCAGACCGAGGTGAAGCAGCTGCTTCACCTGATGATCCACTCCCTCTATTCCAACAAGGAAATTTTCCTGCGGGAGTTGATCTCCAACGCCTCAGACGCTGAAGACAAGCTGCGTTTCGCCGCTCTCAAGGATGACAGCCTCTACGAGGGCAGCCCCGACCTGAACATCCGCATCGATTTCGATGAAGACGCCAATACCGTGACCATCACTGACAATGGCATCGGTATGACCCGCGACGATGTGATTGCCAACCTCGGCACCATCGCCAAATCCGGCACCGCCGAATTCCTCCAGCAGCTGTCTGGTGACGAGAAGAAAGACAGCAAGCTGATCGGTCAGTTTGGTGTTGGCTTCTACTCGGCGTTCATCGTGGCTGATCGGGTGGAAGTGTTTACCCGTCGTGCCGGTGCACCGGCAGAAGAAGGTGTGCATTGGGACTCCAAGGGCGACGGCGAATTCTCCATTGAATCGGTCAATCGTGATGTCCGCGGTACCCAGATCGTGCTGCACCTGAAGGCGGACGAGAAGGAATTTGCCAACGGCTGGCGTCTGCGCTCCCTGGTCAAGAAGTATTCCGACCACATCTCGTTCCCGGTGATCATGAAGGCCGAGCAGACCGAAGAAGGCGAGGAAGCGAAAGACGAGACCGTCAACGACGCGACTGCGCTGTGGACCCTGCCGCGTACTGAGATCAAGGATGACGAGTACAAAGAGTTTTACAAGCACATTGCCCACGACTTTGAGGACCCGCTGACCTGGTCCCACAACAAGGTCGAAGGCAAGCTCGATTACACCAGCCTGCTGTACCTGCCGGCACGTGCTCCGTTTGATATGTACAACCGCGAGGCGCCACGAGGCCTGAAGCTGTACGTGCAGCGGGTGTTCATTATGGATGACGCCGAGCAGTTCCTGCCGCTGTACCTGCGTTTCACCAAGGGCGTGATCGATTCCAACGACCTGTCCCTCAACGTTTCCCGTGAGATCCTGCAGAACGACAGCACTGTCGAGAGCATCAAGTCCGCCCTCACCAAGCGGGTGCTGGACATGCTGGGCAAACTGGCCAAGAAAGATGTCGACAGTTACCAGAAGTTCTGGGACGAGTTCGGTCAGGTCCTCAAGGAGGGCCCGGCGGAAGACTTCAGCAACCGTGAGAAGATTGCCGGCCTGCTGCGATTTGCTTCCACCAATACCGGTGAGGCTGCCCAGAACGTCTCGCTGGATGACTACCTCGGCCGCATGAAAGAAGGTCAGAACAAGATCTACTACATCACTGCCGACAGTCACGTCGCCGCCAAGAGCAGCCCGCACCTGGAGGTCTTCCGCAAGAAAGGCATTGAGGTGCTGATTCTGTCCGACCGTATCGACGAGTGGATGATGGGCTACCTCAACGAATACGACGGCAAGCAGTTGCAGGACGTTGCCCGCGGCGAGTTGGACCTGGGCGAGGCTGAGACCGAGGAAGACAAGAAGCAGCAGGAAGAGGCCACCGAAGCCCACAAGGATCTGCTGGAGCGTATCCAGAAAGCCCTGGCTGAACGGGTCCAGGAAGTGCGGGTGACCAACCGCCTGACCGATTCTCCGGCCTGCCTGGTTGTGGGAGACCACGACATGGGCGCGCAGATGAAGAAGATCATGGAAGCGGCCGGCCAGAAAGTGCCGGACAGCAAACCGATTTTCGAGATCAACGTTGAGCACCCACTGGTGCAGCGGCTTGAGAACGAGCAGGGCGAGGAGCGCTTTGGTGAGCTGTCTGCGGTACTGCTTGACCAGGCCACTCTGGCCAGCGGCGAGCAGCTGGAAGACCCGGGTGCCTACGTCAGCCGGCTGAATCGCCTGCTGCTGGAACTGTCCAACTGATCCGTCACCGGAACGGGCAGCCCAGTGCAGCACATCATCGTGGACATCTCCATCGGCCCTGACGAGTGGATCAAGCTCTATCAGGGCTCGGCGCGGGATGTCCATACCCGGGCCCGGGACGGACGCTCAATCCGCTTCCCGGCCCGTATTCTTGTGCCGTTCTTCCTGCGGGACGGCATCCACGGTTCCTTCCGTATCCTGTTTGATGACCAGGGAAAATTCCACTCCATAGAACGCCTCGCCTGATCCTTCCCCTGAGCGCTCTGTTCCGCTGCCGTTTTCGATAGCTAAAAACTCTTGTTCCTTTTCTTTTAATTAATTATCTCGAGATCTCCCTGGGCGTTATCGTGAAATGGTTCCCGACAACGCAGGAGATCGCCCATGAAACAGCCTACTGACAAGGCGTTATCCGCCGGAGCCATTCGCCTGGGCGCCCTGTGGAACTACTCGACGAACTCTTTGATCAGCTATTTGGTGGACTACGCCCTGGCGCACTAGCAAACGATTGCGCCGGTTGAGACCCAAGCAGTTCCCGATGGCCGATCTATAGTTAGTGGTGTGCCTGCCACGAACAACGACGCTGTCGCCAATTGCCAACAGAATTAGGAGAGAGAGATGACACAGAACAGCTCCGCCCAAGGTAAGTGTCCGGTTATGCACGGAGCCAACACGACCGAGGGCTCAACCAACATGAAGTGGTGGCCCAATGCTCTCAACCTGGACATCCTTCACCAGCACGACACCAAGACCGACCCCATGGGCAAGGATTTCGACTACCGGGAGGAACTCAAGAAGCTCGACGTGGCGGCCCTCAAAAAGGACCTTAACGACCTGATGACCAGCAGCCAGGCGTGGTGGCCGGCTGACTGGGGACACTACGGTGGCCTGATGATCCGCATGGCCTGGCACGCGGCAGGTTCCTACCGCATCGCTGATGGCCGTGGGGGTGGTGGTACCGGTAACCAGCGTTTCGCGCCGCTGAACTCCTGGCCTGACAACGGCAACCTGGACAAGGCGCGCCGGCTGCTGTGGCCGATCAAGAAAAAGTACGGCAACAAGGTCAGCTGGGCCGATCTGATCATCCTGGCCGGCAACGTGGCGTACGAATCCATGGGCTTCAAGACCTTTGGCTTTGGCTTTGGCCGCGAAGACATCTGGCACCCGGAAGAGGATATTTACTGGGGCGCCGAGGACGAATGGCTGGCGACGTCTGACAACGACAAGAGCCGCTATTCCGGCGAACGCGATCTGGAGAATCCGCTGGCTGCGGTGATGATGGGGTTGATCTACGTGAACCCCGAGGGCGTGGACGGTAATCCGGACCCCCTGAAGACCGCTGCCGATGTTCGTGAAACCTTTGCCCGCATGGCGATGGACGATGAAGAAACGGTCGCCCTTACAGCTGGCGGCCACACCGTCGGCAAGACCCACGGCAATGGCGACGCCAACAACCTGGGGCCGGACCCGGAAGGCGCCCCGGTTGAAGAGCAGGGCCTGGGCTGGGTCAACAAGGTCAGCCGTGGTGTTGGTCGGGACGCGGTGACCAGCGGCCTGGAAGGGGCCTGGACCACCAACCCCACCAAGTGGGACAACGGTTACTTCCAGATGCTGCTGAACCACGAGTGGGAGTCGAAGAAGAGTCCGGCCGGTGCCTGGCAGTGGGAGCCGGTGGACATCAAGGAAGAGGATATGCCGGTGGATGTGGAGGACCCGTCGATCCGCTGCAAACCGATCATGACCGACGCCGACATGGCAATGAAAATGGACCCGGAGTACCGCAAGATTTCCGAGCGGTTCGCCAAGGATCAGGCCGCGTTCGAGGATGCCTTTGCCCGGGCCTGGTTCAAGCTGACCCACCGTGATATGGGGCCGAAGGCCCGTTATGTGGGGCCGGAAGTGCCGTCAGAAGACCTGATCTGGCAGGACCCGGTGCCAGCGGGAAGTACCGGTTATGACATCGCGGCGGTGAAATCCCGGATCGCGGACAGTGGCCTGAGCACCAGTGACATGGTGTCCACCGCCTGGGACAGCGCTCGCACCTTCCGCGGTTCCGACATGCGGGGTGGCGCCAACGGCGCCCGCATTCGCCTGGCACCGCAAAAGGACTGGGAAGGTAACGAGCCGGAGCGGCTGGCCCGGGTGCTGGGGGTGCTGGAAGGCATTGCCTCTGACACTGGTGCGAGCCTGGCGGATGTGATCGTCCTGGCTGGTAATGTGGGGATAGAGACCGCCGCCCAGGCTGCGGGCGTGAGCGTGACGGTGCCTTTCTCACCGGGCCGTGGTGATGCAACGCCAGAGCAGACCGATGTCGAGTCGTTCCTGCCGCTGGAGCCCATCCACGATGCGTTCCGCAACTGGCTCAAGAAAGACTACGCTGTGGAGCCGGAAAAGCTGATGCTCGACCGTGCCCAGCTGATGGGCCTGACCGCGCCGGAAATGACGGTGCTGATCGGTGGCATGCGGGTGCTGGGCACCAACCACGGCGGCAGCACGCACGGTGTGTTCACCGATCGGGTGGGGCAGTTGACCAACGATTTCTTCGTCAACCTGACCGACATGGCCTATAGCTGGAAACCGGCCGGTAACAACCGCTACGAACTGCGTGACCGCAGCAGTGGTGACGTCCGCTGGACCGCCACCCGGGTGGACCTGGTTTTCGGCTCCAACAGCATCCTGAGAGCCTACGCCGAAGTCTACGCCCAGGACGACAGCCAGGAGAAGTTCGTCAATGACTTCGTGGCCGCCTGGACCAAGGTGATGAACGCCGACCGCTTCGACATCCACTAACCCCTCCGGCCAAGCCGACCTGCCCACCCTGGTGACCCCGCGTTGCCGGGGTGGACAGTGACTCCCTGCAATGTTCAGCTGCAAAGACAATGCCTGAAGTGGTAATGTTTGTGCCGCCGTTGCCTGAAGGAGATTGATCCTGTGCACGGCGGAATCGTCAAGGATAGACGCCTCTGCTCGCAGCAACCCCGCCCGGGGCTCTGCACATCGCCTGCCTCTGACGTATTTCTTTGATGGCTTGCACAATCAAGACACCGTGGACGGTGTTGGCTGCGAACCCAGTGGAGTTGTTTTGGAGATGGAACCGATGAAATACCTGATGAACCCCCTGTTTTTGATCGTCGCCCTGCTGACTGTTTGGAGTTCGCAGGCTATGGCCGGGCTGAGTGAAGCGGATGTCCGAAATATGTTGTCAGCTCAGCAGGCACTGGAAGGAAGAGAAGATGAGCTACTCCAGTTAATGCCGGAAAAAAAGGCCGAGCTGGAGGCTAAAGCCGAAGCAGAAGCTGCTTGGGAGCGTGAGTATGAAGAGGCCGTGGAGTCGGGTGATCGCGCCAAATTTGAAGCTATGAATAATGAGAAGGTGGCTGAGCTTGTGAGCACTTTTCAGGGCGGGAGGAACGAATCTGCGCAGAGTTTTGATGAGCAGTTCGAAGAATCTGTCTCTCACCTGCGGGAAAATGATGATGCAAAAGAGTTTGTTACAGACATAGTCCGGCCATATGGATTCTCCGATGCGGACGAATACCTGGATGTGATGCGGAGTGTTGGTAAGGCCTCTATCCTGTTGATGCACCAGAAGCAGGTAGCTTCGATAGAGTCAAGGGCCGAGATGTATCGCAACTATAATTACACCGAGGAGCAGATCGCAGAACTCATTAAGAGAGAGGAAGCGATGTACGAACGTTCCAGGCAGTTCCTTGGCGATGTTCCCGATTCAGATGTTCAGGCTGTCGCTCCGTTCCAGGAAACACTTCTCCAGAACATGGAGAGATCTGCTGAAGATGAGGACGATTACTAACCCCTCACATTCAGCAACCTGACTGGGCGCTTTTGCGCAATCCGGCTGCCTGGTCCATGCTCAATTCACGCTGCTGTCATTGCCCGCTGGTATGCAGGTTGTGGCAGCCGCGTTGGTACAGAGAGCGTCTCAGGTCAGCAATCACCAGTCAGGGATGAAACCGATGAATCAGGCCCAGAAAACCCCGTCCAGCCTCAAGGTTGAGCAGTTTCTTCAGGCCGCCAGGCAATGGCGTGATGAATATCAGCAACTGCGAGCCATTGTCTCCCGAACGCCGCTGGAGGAGGGCTTTAAATGGGGCAAGCCCTGCTACGCCATCGATGGCAGCAACGTGGTGCTGATTCACGGCTTCAAGGATTTCTGCGCCCTGCTGTTCATGAAGGGCGCACTGCTGAAGGACCCGGATCAGCTTCTGATTGCCCAAACGGACAATACCCAGGCGACCCGCCAGATCCGCTTCACCAGTGTCGAACAGATCCAGGCATTGGCGCCGGCAATCGAAGCCTATCTACTTGAAGCTATTGAGGTGGAACGGTCCGGCCAACAGGTTGAGTTCAAGCGCACCGAGGATTTTGACGTGCCAGCGGAGTTTCAGCAGCGGCTGGACGCCAGCCCGGCACTGAAAGCCGCCTTCGAGGCACTGACGCCGGGGCGCCAGCGGGGCTATTTGCTGCACTTCGCCGGCGCAAAGCAGGCCAGCACCCGGGCTGCCCGGGTTGATCGGTGTGAGCCCCGTATCCTTGCCGGTAAAGGGCTGAATGATCGCTAGTGTCCTGTGCGGTTAATTCGCTGACCCACTGCGTCGTTCCGGTACACTAGTCGTGCAGTAAGCGTTCACGAGATGAATCTTATCAGGGAGGTGTTGCGGGCATGACAATTAACGATCGAGTGGAGGCGTTGCTTGAGGACATTCGACTGGTCGACCCCGACCAGCACGCGCTGGTCAGCCGCCTGCGAGCGGTGATTCTGGCGGTTGGTCCCGAAGTAACGGAAGAGGTGAAGTACGGCGGACTGCTGTTCTCGGCGGGCCGGCCGTTCTGTGGCGTGTTCGCCTATCGCCAGCATGTCTCGCTGGAGTTCAGTGAAGGTGCCGGCCTTGCCGATCCCGGTCAAGTGCTGGAAGGCACCGGCAAGTACCGCCGACACATCAAACTGCGTAGCGTCGACGATATTACCGGAAAGCAGGTTGGCCGGTATATCGAAGCGGCCCATGAGGCTGTCGGCCTCAAGTCTTCCGCTGTCCAGCCCGCGCCAGGCCCATAGTCAGGGCCGCCACGCAATCCCGGATCTGCTGGTCGCTGGCACTGGCAAAGCCCATCACCAACCCCTGCTGTTGGGCCGGCCCGAGGTAATGGGCGCTCAGCGGAGTGCTGCCGTATCCCTGTTGCCACAGCCAGTGATTGCAGTCCCGGTCTGGCCAGTCCCCGGTCAGTACCAGGTGCATGCCGGCGCTCTCGGCAATCGGAGCCGCCAGCCCTGACAACTGGTCGATGACCAGGCCCTGGAACTGTTCCCACTTCTCGCGGTAATTCTGTCGCATTCGCCGAAGATGGCGGGTGAACTGCCCGCTGTCTATGAACTCTGCGATGACAGCCTGGGTCAGCAATGCCGTCTCGCCACCCATCACCCGTTTCGCCCTCAGCACATGCTCCACCAGCGTATCCGGCACGATCAGATAGCCCACCCGCAGTGCGGGTATCAGGGTTTTGCTGAAACTGCCCATGTACAGCACCGGGGCCTGGTCAAACATGCCCTGAATGGCGGCGAAAGGCTTGGTGTAGAAATGGAAGTCGCTGTCGTAATCGTCCTCAATGATCCAGGTCTGGTTACGCTGGGCCCACTCCACCAGCGCCATGCGCTGTGAGGCGTCGAGGATGCCGCCCATCGGGTACTGATGGGTGGGCGTGCAATAGAGCAGGCTGGCCGGGCCGGCGTCGGCGAGGACGTCAATGTCGAGTACCTGATGGCGCAGTGGCACCGGGATCAGCGGATTACCGTGGCGTCCAAGGGCGTAGCGGGCACCTCGGTAGCCGGGGTCCTCGCACAGTACCCGGTCACCGGGCTTCAGGAAAATGTCGGCAATCAGCGCCAGGGCCTGCTGGGCGCCCTGGGTGATGATCACCTGGTCCTCATGGCAACGCACACCACGGGCGCTGCCAACGTATTCCGCCACGGCCCGCCGCAGGGGCCGATAGCCCTGCAGGCTGTTGTAGCCCATCAGCGACGGCCGGCTTTCATGGTGATGCAGGATTCGGTTCCAGGCCCGAATGGGGAACGCAGCCAGATCGGGCAGTCCCGGTGTGAACGGCAGGTTACTGTCCTGGTCGCTGCGGCGGATGGCGCCCTCCGGCAGTGCTGGCAATGGCGGAATGGCCACTCGCTCGGGCTGCGGGGAAGCGCCTTTGGCGGGCGGACAGTGTCGGCTGTCGATATCCTCATGAACGAAGATGCCCCGACCGGCCTGGGTTTGCAGAAAGCCCTCGCTCTTGAGCTGGTCATACACCGCGTTCACGGTGTTACGGCTGACCCCCAGGTCCTGCGCCAGCTGGCGGCTCGAGGGTAGCCGGCTGCCGGCGGGGTAGCGACGTTGCAGTATTCGTTGCGACAGCTGCCGGTAGAGCTGCTGTTGCAGGGGGAGGGTGCTATCAATCTGAAGGTCGGTGATCACGGTGACGGCTCTTAACTGGTCCCATCAGGATTTGCTATCTGGTTCTTTTGATGGGGTCAGTTTACGCCTTTAATGACGGTTCAAGCCAACAACCGAGGAACCAGCATGAAACCGGACACCGCCGACGAAGCCCTGTCACCCCTGAGATGCTGCCCGCGCAGCATGGTTCGGCGAGGCGCCAAGAAGGCCAGTTACGATCGGGCCCAGGCCTACCAACTGATCGACGCCCTCAAGACGGGGCATTTGGGGTTCGTGGAGCATGGGGCACCACGGGTGATTCCCATCACGATCTGGCGATTGGGGGATGCGCTGTACGTGCACTGCCTGGAGGGTGGGCGACTGTCGAAGCGACTGGATGAGGGCGTCACCCTGTGCATTTCGTTCGCGGTGACCGACGAGTGGGTGATGAGTAAGTCGGCCTATCACCACAGCGCCAACTACCGATCACTGGTGCTTTATGGCACCGCCAGTCGGGTAACGGACGACCAGGCATTTGATGCCGCCTTCGAAGCCATCATTGAGCAGCTGGAACCCGGACGCTGGCAGCAGGTGCGAGAACCCAGCCCCAAGGAGCGCAAGATCACGGCGCTGTTCCGCATTCCGATTGAGGAGGGCGCGTTCAAGAGCCGTACCGGCGGCCCCAATGAAGAGCCTGAGGATCTGGATCTGCCGGTCTGGAACGGGGTGATGCCAGCGGCAGAGCCTGGGGCCACCCAGACGAAGTCGGTATGATGGGGCCCTGACTCTCACACGCTTCAGGAATCTCCATGGCCATCGAACTGGATGCCGAGCTGGCGCAGCGAATCGTGGTGCGCACGACACAGATCATCGACTACAACGTCAATGTGATGAACGCCGACGGTCGCATCATCGCCAGCGGGGATTCCCGACGTCTGGGCCAGGTCCACGATGGCGCGCTGCTGGCCATTGCCAAGGGTGACACGGTGTTGCTGGATGAGGCCGCCGCGGCCCGGCTCAGCGGTGTACGGCCGGGGGTGAACCTGGTGCTGAGCCACCAGCAGCAACTGGTCGGGGTGATCGGCCTGACGGGGGACCCGGATCAGGTGAAGCAGTTTGGTCTGCTGGTCAAAATGGCGGCGGAGCTGATCATCGAGCAGGCCCAGGCCTGGCAGCAGACCCAGTGGGGCCACCGGCAGAAAGAGGAGTTTGTGCTGCAATGGGTCCAGGGCCATACCGACTGGCCGGTACTGGTGGACTGGGCGCGGCAGCTCCAGGTGGACCTTGATCGACCCAGGGTGGCGATGGTCATGGGTGTGGACGGTGACGACCCTGGCCGCCAGCAGGTGATGGGGGAGGCCATGGACCGGCTGGCTGGGGGCGAATCCGGCGCCCTGGTGGCGATGCAGTCGCTGAGCGAGCTGGTGATTCTGCACGATACCCTGGATGCGACCGAGACGGTGCCGAGGTCGCTTCTGCGACTGTTGACGGTGGCGGATCGTACGTCCGGAGTCCAGGTACGGCTGGCGGTGGGTCAGGCGTTCGAGGACCCCCGTCGCATGGCCGAGTCCTACCAGACCGCGCGCCAGACCCTGCAGGTTGGCCGGCGTCGTCACCCGGACCAGTCACTGCTGCGTTTCGCCGATGATCCGTTGCCGGTTCTGCTGTCCCAGCTTGAGCAGGACTGGCGCCGGGACGCCCTGGTGGCACCGGTGCAGCGACTGCTGGCCGGTGATCGCCAGGGCCATCTGCTGAAGACATTGCGGCAGTACTTTCAGGATTACCCGGATCAGCAACGCTGTGCCCGGCAACTGCATATCCATCGCAATACTCTGCGTTACCGGCTGAACAAGATCGAACAGCTCAGCGGCTGTTCACTGACGGAGCTGGACTCACTGATGCAGCTCTACGTCGCGTTGGCCCTCGCCTGAAGTCGACCTATCTGCCTTGATTTTTGTGCGTGTGCACAGGGTCTGGGTGTAATTCGTGAGCATTATTGTTGGTTCTGACGATGCATCGGTTTTTACTCCTGCCCGATAATGGTGCGGTGACACTCATGCTGCCCTCTCAGTAGGGCATACAGAATAAAAACACCGCTGTTGGAGGGTTTTCCATGAGTCTGGTGCTCATCTTACTGGCCGTTGTTGGCTTTATCGTGGTGGCGACCAGCCGCTTCAAGATCCATCCGTTTCTGACCCTGATTCTCGCCGCCTTTATTGCCGCCTTTGCCTACGGCCTGCCGGCGGACCAGATTGCCAAGACCATCACCGGTGGCTTTGGTGGCATCCTGGGCTACATTGGCCTGGTGATTGTGTTGGGCACCATCATTGGCGTCATCCTGGAGAAGAGCGGCGCAGCCATCACCATGGCGGATACGGTGGTCAAGCTGTTGGGTAAACGGTTCCCGACCCTGACCATGTCCATCATCGGCTACATTGTTTCTATCCCGGTGTTCTGCGACTCCGGGTTTGTCATTCTCAACTCCCTCAAGCAATCCATGGCCAAACGCATGGCGGTGTCGTCGGTGGCGATGAGTGTGGCCCTGGCCACCGGGCTGTTTGCCACCCATACCTTTGTGCCACCGACCCCCGGGCCCATTGCCGCCGCCGGTAACCTGGCGCTGGAGGACAGTCTTGGGCTGGTGATTCTGCTGGGCCTGGTGGTGAGCGCCGTGGCGGCCCTGGCCGGAGTGCTGTGGGCAAACCGCTTCAGGGCGGTGGAAATTGCAGGCGATGAGCCCCAAACGCCGGAAGAGGTGGAGACGCAGTGGCGGACGATGAAAGCCAGCTACGGCACCCTGCCGACAGCGGGGCAGGCGTTTGCACCGATCTTTGTGCCAATCCTGCTGATCTGCCTGGGCTCCATTGCCCGTTTCCCCACCGGGCCGATGGGCGCTGGTGTGGTGTTCGAGACGTTCAGCTTTTTAGGGCAGCCGCTGAACGCGCTGTTGATCGGGCTGTTCCTCAGCTTGCCGCTGCTGAAGCCGGGCGATCGTATCGCCCAATTCAATGAGCATATTGGCAAGGGGATTGCAGCAGCTGCACCGATCCTGTTGATTACCGGTGCCGGTGGCGCATTCGGTGCAGTGCTCAAGGCCACGCCGATTGGTGAATACCTTGGTACCACTCTGTCCGCCCTGGGCGTGGGTATCTTCATGCCGTTCATCGTGGCGGCGGCGCTGAAATCGGCCCAGGGGTCGTCCACGGTTGCGCTGGTTACCACCTCCGCCATGGTTGCGCCGATGCTGGGGGATCTGGGGTTGGCCACCGAGATGGGCCGGGTGCTGACGGTGATGGCGATTGGTGCCGGTGCGATGACGGTCTCCCACGCCAACGACAGCTTCTTCTGGGTGGTGTCCCAGTTCAGCCGGATGCCGGTGGCGCTGGCTTACCGCGCCCATACCGCGGCGACCCTGGTTCAGGGCATCACCGCCATCGTACTGGTGTACCTGTTGAGCCTGGTTCTGCTCTGAATGCACGGGGAGCCGCCGTTGGCGGCGGCTCCGAAGGAGATTTGATGAAAATCGTCGTTGCCCCTGACTCGTTCAAGGAAAGCCTGACCGCCCGGCAGGTTGCCGACACCATCGCCGCTGCCTGTCGGCGTCACCTGCCGGATGCCGAGCTGGTAACCCTGCCGATGGCGGATGGCGGTGAAGGCACATCTCAGTCGTTGGTGGATGCGCTTGGGGGGCACTGGCGGCAACTGGCTGTGTCCGGTCCCCTGGAGGAACCGGTCCAGGCCCGCTATGGCCTGGTGGATGATCTGGCCATTATTGAAATGGCGGAAGCCTCTGGCCTGCACCGGGTGGCGTCGGACCTTCGAAACGTCCTGTCGGCCTGTAGTTATGGCACCGGTCAGTTACTGGAAGACGCCCTGGAGCAGGGCGTCCGCCGTGTCATCATCGGGCTGGGTGGCAGTGCCACCAATGACGCCGGGGTAGGCATGCTGACCGCTCTTGGTGCCCGCTTCCTTGATGCCAGTGGCCGCGACATACCCCGCGGCGGTATCGGGCTGGCGGAACTGCATCGGATCGACTTGACTGCGCTGCATCCGCGTTTGGCGGAGGTGGACATCGTCGTGGCCTGTGACGTTGATAACCCGCTTACGGGGCCCCGTGGCGCGAGCGCGGTGTTTGGGCCACAAAAAGGCGCGAACCGTGAACAGGTGGCGACACTGGATCGCAATCTGGCGCACTTCGCCGGGCTGGCAGGCAAGGCCACGGCAACCGAGCTGGATGCGGTACCCGGAGCCGGCGCCGCCGGTGGCATGGGGGCGGCGCTGATCGGGTTTGCGGGAGCCCGGTTGCGACCGGGGATCGACATTGTTGCAGAGGCAGTGGGCTTGGCTCAGGCCTGCCGGGATGCCGACCTGGTGATCACCGGTGAAGGCCGTATCGACAGCCAGAGTGTTGCTGGAAAAACCCCCGTGGGGGTTGCCCGGATCGCGCGCCAGGCCGGCGTCGAACGGGTCATCGCCATCGCCGGCTGCCTGGGAGAGGGCAGCGACCTGGTGTACCAGCATGGCATCGACGCGGTGTTTGACTGTCTGCATCAACTGGCGTCGCAGCAAGAGATTCTGCGGGATGGCGAGCAGAACCTGCGCCAGACAGCCGACGCGGTTGCCCGCCTGATCGCCCGTCTGCGGGACATCTGATCCGCTCGTAGCCTGGCTAAGCCGGTGATGGGCCGGTTGTGGCAATGGCGACTGTCATTCCGGCCATCAACTCGCTAGAATGCGCCGCTGTTCATCATTTGACCGATTTCGGAGCATCCATGCGCATTACCCTCGCCCCCATGGAGGGACTGGTTGACGCCCCCATCCGCGAGATCCTCACCGGTGTCGGCGGCATTGACCGCAGTGTGACCGAGTTCATCCGCGTTACCCACGGCATGCTGCCGCCGCGCATCTTCTACAAGTATGCACCGGAACTCCATAACCGCTCACTGACCCGTGCCGGCACACCGGTGGCGGTACAGCTGCTGGGGTCTGATCCCGAGATGATGGCACGTCACGGCGTGAAGGCCGCGGAGTTGGGTGCCTGCCAGGTGGACATCAACTTTGGTTGTCCCGCCAAGACGGTCAACCGTCACAAGGGGGGCTGCGTGCTGATGAGAGAGCCAGAGCTGATGCATCAGATCGTGGCGGCGGTGCGCCAGGCGGTGCCGGCTGCGGTGCCGGTCACCGCCAAGATGCGGCTGGGGTATGACGACCGTTCCATGGGCGTGGCCTGCGGTCAGGCATTGGCGGATGCTGGCGCCGGGGAAATCGTTATTCATGCCCGCAGCAAGGTGGACGGTTACAAGCCGCCGGCCTACTGGGAGGAAATTGCCCGGGTGCGGGAGGCGGTGGCCGTGCCGGTGATTGCCAATGGCGAGATCTGGACGGTTGAGGACTACTGGCGCTGTCGTGACGTGAGCGGCTGCGATGAGGTGATGATCGGCCGCGGCCTGATCACCCGCCCGGACCTGGCGCGGCGGATCAAGGCCAGCCAGCAGGGCGAACAGGGTGAGGAACTGGACTGGCCCGCCGTAGTCAGCCTGGTCATTGCCTACGGCGCTGAACTGCAGGCGCGGCTGGAAGACCGCTTCGTGACCGGCCGCATCAAACAGTGGCTCAACTACCTGAGACGTGGTTATCCGGAAGCCGAGGCGGTCTGGTCAAAGGCCCGCAAGATCCGCGAGGCCCAACCTTTCTACGACTGCCTGAAGGCCTCTGCCGCGCTTGAGAAAGCCGCCTGAGGTGGCCTTCTGCCCGCTCTATTTGCCCATGCGGTCGAACATGCCGTGCCGCAGGAAGTGCCGCGTCTGAGTGATGACCTCGGCATTGTTCATCATGAACGGATGGGTCACCGGCAGCGAGAGATGGTCCGCCATACCGTCAAGCCGGGTGTTCGCTACCGAGACCTTGCCATCGTTCGGCTTGGGCAGCATGGTCGAGAGGATCAGATTGATGCTGCGGGTGCCGGCAATGATCCCGACATCAAAATTCGCCGGCCCGAGCCGATTTGGCACGCTGGTTTCGCTGGTGCCCAGTTGCAGCCCCGCCGGTCCGTTGACCAGTTTGAATCCCACCATTTTGCCCAGCGTGTCGACGACCTGGCTGCCCCGGTTGGGTGGGCCAAGCATGACCGTGCGTCCCAGGCTGCTGATCCGCTGGCGACTCAGGTACTGTCTCACCAGAATGCCGCCCATGGAGTGGGTGACGAAGTGAATTCGGCCTCCGTCCGGACACCTCGAGAGCGCCTGGCCAATGGCCGTATCGGCGAGTGTCTCAATCGGGTATCGGGTTGACGGGTAGGGCTGATTGATAACGACGTAACCCGACTGCTCAAGGGCTGTCGCCATCTTCTTCATGGAGCCGTCTGTCCTGGCCAGGCCGTGCAGCAGGATGACGCATTCACCGCTCACTGGAGCGGGCATCGGTCTGGCAGCCCGTGGCTCGATACCGGTGTCCTTACCTTGTTGCCCATTGTATTCCTGGTTAATCCTGATCCTGACTGTGCTGTCTGCTGACTTCAGAATCTAAAGCGTTGTTCGCCTATCGGCAAGGATCGGAGACGTCCTGGCCACAAAAAACCGGCCGCACCCAAAAGGTCCGGCCGGTGTTTGTCACGGTTGTCGTAATGCTCGCAAAGATCCGTCAAGCGGGTCGACGGCGGCGTGAGAAGCCCAGTCCTGCAAGTCCCAGGCCAAGCAACGCCAGGGTGCCAGGCTCCGGAACCGCAGCGGTGGCTGTTGCCAGAATGTCAAAGTCGGTGCCGCCACCATGGTCTTCCCGCAGAATCTGCAGGTTGTAGTTGCCCGCACTCAGGCCTGCCAGGTCGATGTCGTACTCATTGAGGTTGGAACCTCCCGGTGCCATGGCACCAAACAGGTAGCTGCCGTTCAGCCAGACATAGATGCCGTTGTCCACGCCCAGGTCCAGATGCAGGTTGGAGGTTTCCGTCAGGTCGAAGTTGTAGACGATGGCGGTCTCGGTGTTGACGGCCCAGGTTGACGGAATCGCGACGGCGCCGGCACTCCAGGTGCCACCGGTATAGTCTCCCGCCAGCCAGTCGGTACCCAGTTCGGCGGTCAGTGACAGATCCGGTTCGGCCAGCGGATTCTGGTTCGGATCACCTTCGCTGACATTGGCGCCAGGGAAGAACAGCGAATTGGGGCCATAGGTCGCGGCAAGGTCGCCCAGGCCATTGTTGTAGAGTCCGTTGGTGCTGTTGTTGATGATAACCCCGGCGCTGGCACCGGCTGACACGGTCGTCAGCGCAGCGGCGAGGCAGAGTGAGTGAACACGGGAACGGAGCATTGATCTGTCTCCCAGTTGTCTTTGACAGGGACTCCCTGACAGCCCGTGGGCTGTCATTCTGGTGGCAGCAAGATCGTGTCCACTCCGGCGAATTCGGACGGCTTTCAGAGCACTGGCGAAAGTGTGTCTGGCGACTTGTCGGGGAGTTGTATAGTTTTCTGACAGTTGATCCATCAGGTGCTTTTTATTGCGAGTGAAAATCGTTACTATTTATGGTTTTATGACGCGCCTTGCTCGCTATGGATTTGCTGATGATGAAATGGAAACAACAACTTGGGGGACTGCTGATGTCGCTGGCTGCCTCGCTCGCGCAGGGCCAGACCCTGACACTCACCCATCCCGTGGCCGCTGAGCTGCCCCGCGAGGCACCGATTCGCGTGGCACTGGAGGCCGCCCCCGGGGACTATCTGCGTGGTCACTTCGTGACGGCGAATGCCCTGGCGGATCTGACGCTGGTGTCGGCAACGGGGCATCCCGTACGGCAACTGGTGGCAGCTGGCGATGAACGCCGGCAGTTCCAGTTTGTGGTGGGCGCTGCCGACCAGGTGCTGGAGGTCCGTGGTCACGGCGGCGGGGGGCAGTTTGAGCTGACTCTGGATCGCCAGGTGCCGGTGGCGAGTCAGCGGGCACCCGAGCGGGAGTTCCTCAGCCCGACGATTGCCGAAGTGGCCAGTGTCATTGCCGATGGTGGTGATACCGAGGCGTTCTGGCAGCAGGTAGCCAGGGCAGGGACGCCGCTGGTTGAACCGGGGCCTGATGGCAGGCGCATTCTCACCTTCCTCTACCGTGGTGCCGAGCGCAATGTGCGACTGTTTGGCGCGCCTTCCAGCAACCATGAGCAATTGGCCCGTCTGGGGCAGAGCGATATCTGGTTCCGCAGCTTCGAGGCGCCGGACAGCACACGGCTGTCCTACCAGCTGGCCCCCGACGTACCCGACCTTCCGGGGACTGCCCGGGAGCGGCGGGTGGCGATTCTGGCCACGGCCCAGGCCGATCCGCTGAATCTGACACCCTGGCCGGCGGACGCGGTGGATGTCTACCAGCAGAATTCCACCGTGACGCTGGACAAGGCGCCGCCTCAACCCTGGCTGTCGCCCGGCACGGAAGCCAGGGGCAGCCTGGAGACTCTGAGGTTTGCCAGTGAGACTCTGGGCAACCAGCGGGACATTCAGATCTACCGATCCGCCGGCTTTGACCCTGCGAATCCGGACAACCTGTTATTGCTGGTGTTCGATGGCGATGCCTACACCAGCCAGGTGCCGACGCCCACCATTCTGGACAACCTGGTTGCCGCCGGAGAACTGCCTGCGGTGATGGCTGTGTTTATTGCCAACCCGGACCGCGAAGCCCGCTCCCGGGAACTGCCAGCGAATCCGCTGTTTGCCAGGGTGCTGGCGGAGGAGCTGGTGCCCTGGTTGCAGCATCAGACCGGAATGGAACCTCTTGCAGAGCGCACCATCCTGGCCGGTTCGAGCTATGGCGGTCTGGCATCGGCTACGGTGGCACTGGCCTACCCCGAGGTGTTCGGTAATGTGCTGTCGATGTCGGGTTCGTTCTGGTGGCATCCGCCTGGTACCCCTGCCCATGAACAGGAATATGTCGCCCGTCAGCTGGTTGGGATGGAGACCGTACCTGTGCGTTTCTTCCTCAGTGCCGGCCTGTTTGAGGGGCACCGGTCCGATATGGCCGGGATTCTGGAGACCTCACGCCACCTGCGAGACCTGCTGGCAGCCAAGGGCTTCCCGGTTCGCTATCGGGAGTACGCCGCCGGGCATGACTACTTTGCCTGGCAAGGGGTGCTGGCGGACGGCCTGCTGGCACTGGCGGATATGGCAAACTGGCAGTCCGCCCGGTAACTCGGGACACTAACCGACCCCATGGGTGCGGAAGTGCTCAACGTAGGCCTTGTCCACCTTGAGGATGTGGTGGGTCAGCCAGTCTTTGAGCAGGGCGAGGGCTTCGGCGCCTGAGGCGTCGCCCTGTTCATGGCGGTCAATCAGTGTCATGACCTTCTGGGTGAAGGTGTCGTGCTCGCGTTTGTGGGCCTCGGTTTCCGGATAGCCGAGGCGGGCGAACAGGTCCTCCTCAACAATGAAGTGGTTCATGGTGTAGTCCATGAGCCCCTCCAGCAGGTCGCCAATTTCGCTGTCTTCAGCCTGGTTCTCCAGGGCCTCGTGCAGCCGGTTGGTCTGGTCCACCAGCCAGCGGTGTTGTTGATCGATGTCGCTGATACCAACTTCGAGCTCTTCACTCCAGGGCCAGAATGTCATGGTGTCCTTCCCGTCCGTTTTTATTATCGAGTCCGCCATGCTAGGCACTCGAACGGGACCAAACCTTGACCTGAATCAACGTCGCCCGGCCCCGAAATGAGGGGCCGGTCACGGAGTGTGGGGTTTTGCAGAAAGTGGACAGATCAGCGCGCTTCCAGCGTGGTTCGGTACTCGCCGGTGGTAGCCAGGGCGTTCATCCTGGCCCGGTGCAGCAGTGCCTGCTGGGCTGCTTCCCGCTGATCGTGGTGACCACCCCAGGCAGCCAGCGCTGGCTCCTGAAGGGCCCGGCCGTAGGAAAAACTGAGGGTCCAGGGGC
The DNA here is from genome assembly GCF_020546665.1 of Marinobacter sp. CA1. Classification (NCBI taxonomy): domain Bacteria; kingdom Pseudomonadati; phylum Pseudomonadota; class Gammaproteobacteria; order Pseudomonadales; family Marinobacteraceae; genus Marinobacter; species Marinobacter sp. CA1. Next base: position 2,779,699 of record NZ_CP071785.1, on the reverse strand, counting down.
GATGGCTGGCCTGGTTGATGGCGTTCAGGTTGACGGTGGCTTCCTCCGGTCCCTGACCGCCTGACAGGAAATTGATGCCCGGAACCGCCGCCGGTACCACCCGGCGAAAGACCCGTAGGGTATGCTCGGCCACCTGTTCGGCTGTGGCTGCCTGCGGATGGTTCTTGCCCGGTGTGACCATGCTGGGCTTGAGAATCATCGTTTCCAGCTCAACCCGGTGCCGGTGGAGGGCGTGAAACACCTCATGGAGCACCGTTTCGCTGACCTGGGCGCAGCGCTCTAGGTCGTGGTCGCCGTCAATCAGCACCTCCGGCTCGACGATCGGTACCATCCCCAGGGATTGGCAGATGGCGGCGTAGCTGGCAAGGACTTCGGCGTTGGCCTTGACCGCCAAAGGCCCCGGATTGTGGCCGCCGATGTGGTACACGCAGCGCCATTTGGCAAACCGGGCACCCTGTTGCAGATACCCCTCAAGGCGCTTCTCCAGGCCATCCAGACCACGGGTGATCTCGTCCCCCGGGGCGTTGGCCAGCGGCCCCTTGCCTTTGTCCACCTTAATGCCCGGTACGATCCCCTGCTGGACCAGCCGTTGCGGCAATGGCGTGCCGTCATCGTCGTTCTGGCCCAGGGTTTCTTCGAACAGGATAACGCCGCTGATGCTGTCACCCAGTCTGGGCGTGGCGAACAGCAGGCTGCGGTACTCCCGGCGGTTGGCTTCGGTGGATTCCACCGCAATGGCGGCAAAACGCTTGGCGATGGTTGGGCTGCTCTCATCGGCAGCCAGTATGCCCTTGCCAGGGGCAACCAGGGCGGCGATGGTGTCCTGGCGTTGCTGTTGAATGCCCATGCGGACCTCCACTTTCGGTTGGTGACGGAAAGGCGATGAAGGTCAGTATAGACGTGCCTGTTGAAAGGGAGTGGCCCCGGTCTGCTGCGGCTGGGCAGGCCGGGGCGGGTGGTTCTTGGTTAGCGGATGCGGTGTTTAAGGTGCACTGGGTGAGGCCAGGTCGTCCAGGCCGGTGACGGTGAAACTGCCCGAACTGCCGAAATCGGAGGCTTCCCGGGCAATGGCGGTGTAGACCCCTCCATTGCTGAGGGTGACCGGTATCGGCCCGATGGCGACGGTGCCCGTGCCGGCCACGGTAACGTAGACGTCGTAGTCACCTTCGGCAACCGCCAGGAAACCGGAACTGGCGCCAAAGGGTACATCACTCAGTACCGGGCTGGCGTTACCGATACCGCCACTGCCCTGGGCGGTCAGGTACACATCGACATTGGGGGCCTGGCCGGCGCCATGGATGACCCGCAGTCTGGCCTCGGTTGCCACTGATCGGGCATCGTCGGTAAACGGCAGCAGCTCAATGTCGGCCAGTGCGTTGGCGGCGAGTACGGTGTAAGCCATGCCGTTGCCGAGTTCAAAGCTGCCCTGGACAACGGCGTTGGTATCGCCGGTTGCGGTGATGGCGACATCAGTGGTGCCGGCAGCGACGCTGGCGTAGTTACCCAGGGCAGGGCCTGGTGCCGCATCCGGGTACGACAGACCGGCAATCGCGGGAGCGCCGGTGATGCCACCAAGATAGATGTCGACGGCCGGGGCGTCGTAGGCGTTATGGACCGCCCGCAGACCGGCACCGGCATCCGCATCCACCAGCTCGGTGGTTGTGCCTTCTCTTTCCACCAGCAGGCTGATGGGCGCATCTCCATGGTTGGTGTTGTCGACTGCGGCGATCAGCAGATCGGCACCGCTGGCCAGGGGGACGGTACCACTGTCAAACAGCACATCACTCTGACCGGCCGCCGTGACCCGGACCCGGTAGTCCCCGGCGGGCACTTCCAGAGCATCGGTCACCGTTTTGTAGCTGAAGGTCAGGGTTGGTGACGCCGCAGCCAGGTCAGCGTCAGGGGCGGTGACATAGACATCCACGGCAGGGGCCGCGGAGGCGAGGTGAGCTACCCGCAGCCGCACGCTGTTGGCGTCCATGCGCTCCAGGTCATCGCTGATGACCAGCGCTTCCAAGGTGGCGTTGCCTACCTGGCCAATGGCGAAGACGTCGTAGGCGTCAACGTTCTCGGCGTCTGCCATGATGGTGGCCGGTCCCAGAACTTCCAGGGTCTGACCGTCCGGCAGACGGGCATCGACGAACAGGTTCTGGGTACCGCTTACCCGGGTACGGGCGGATTGTTTGAAATCGGCGTTGGTGACGACCACCTCGTCACCGAGACGCACGTTGACGGCAGGCGCATCGGCGGAGGTGTGGAAGACCGTAACTGTGACAACGTCCTTGTCATCGTCGTCATCGAGCCAGCAGCCGGTAAGGGCCAGAGGCGCCAATAACAGGAGGATGTAGCTTGTCAGTTTTTTCATTATGGGGTCCTCGTCAGTAAGGTTGTTGCAACTCATACCGCCAAGGTTCTTACGCCAGCGCCAGGCTGGTGGATTTATCACCAGTTGTCTGTTGGTGAGCTGTTATGGAAGAGGGTGGTAAGCGGTGGGCGGTACTACTGAAAATCCCGTGACTGTACGTTGAGGTTTTCAATCAGGTGGCTGAGGTCGTTCAGCTTGCCGGCCATGATGTGAATGATGTCACCTTCCCGTTCGAGGATGCCTTTGACGTGCAGCAGGCGGGCGGTCAGCAGGGGTTTGCGCTGGCGTCGGGCGGTGGCGAGCCAGACCACCACGTTGATGTTGCCGGTTTCGTCCTCCAGGGTTACGAAGGTCACGCCGGCGGCGGAGCCGGGGCGCTGGCGGCCGGTTACCAGACCGGCAACCTGGACCGGGCGCCCGGGTTCGACATCGAGCAGTTGCTCGGCGTTGAGGCAGTGTTTCAGGTGCCCCTGTTCTCTCAGCAGAGCGAGGGGGTGGCGCTGCAGGCTCAGCCCCAGGCTGTGGTAATCCGCCAGCAGGTTCTGGCCTTCGCTGGGTACGGGCAGTGGCACGGGCGGCGCGGGGTGGTCGTCTGCCCCGGCGGTGCCGAGAAGCAGCCCGGGGGCCAGTTGGTGTTCCAGCAACTGCCAGTAGGCCTGGTGTCGGTTGCTGCTGAGACTGGCCAGAGCGCCGGCCCCGGCCAGCGCCTCCAGATCCCGCTGGGACAGCTCCGCTCGTTGCCGCAGGTCGGTGGTGGACCGGTAACCGGACTCAGGCCGCTGCTGGCCAATTCGTCGGCCCGCTTCCCGGCACAGCCCTTTCACCAGCCGCAACCCCAACCTGAGGCTGTCGTTGGTATCCTCTAAGTTAGTACTCTCTAAGGTAGTATTCTCTAAGGTAGTATTCTCTAAGGTAGTATTCTCTAAGGTAGTATTCTCTAAGGTAGTATTCTCTAAGGTAGTATTCTCTAAGGTAGTATTCTCTAAGGTAGTATTCTCTAAGTTGATACTCTCTAAAACGTGATCCCAGTCGCTGTGATTGACATCCACCGGCAGCACCGTCACCTGATGGCGGCGGGCGTCCTGCACCAGTTGTGACGGCGAGTAGAACCCCATTGGCTGGCTGTTGAGCAGGCCGCAATAGAAAGCGGGGGCATGGTAGTGCTTGAGCCAGGCGGAGACGTACACCAGCAGGGCAAAGCTGGCGGCGTGGGATTCCGGAAACCCATACCCGCCAAAACCACAGATCTGCTTATAGAGCCGTTCGGCAAACGCTTCACTGTGGCCTCGTGCCAGCATCCCCTCGATCAGTGCGCCGCGAAAAGGCGTCAGGTCGCCATCGGATTTCCAGGCGGCCATGGCCCGCCGCAGCCGGTCTGCCTGGCCGGCGCTGAAGCCAGCGGCGACCATCGCCAGCTTGATGGCCTGCTCCTGAAAGATCGGTACACCAAGGGTGCGCTCCAGCACTTGGCGGATGTCGTCGTTGGGGTACGTTACGGCCTCCGGACAGGCCCGTCGCTTCAGGTAGGGGTGCACCATGTCGCCCTGGATCGGGCCGGGCCGTACGATGGCAACCTGAATCACCAGATCGTAGTAGCAGGCGGGCCGCAACCTCGGCAGCATGTTCATCTGGGCGCGGGATTCCACCTGGAACACACCGATGCTGTCACCGCTCTGCAGCATGTCATAGACCTTCGGGTCCTCCCGCTCGATGTCTTGCAGGGTAACGGGTGCGCCACGTCTGGCGCTGATGAGTGCCAAGGCCTTGCGGATGGCGGACAGCATGCCCAGGGCGAGGACGTCGACTTTCATCAGTCCCAGACTTTCCAGGTCGTCCTTGTCCCACTGGATGACGGTGCGTTCGGCCATGGCGGCGTTCTCCACCGGTACCAGTTCCGCCAGTGGGCCGGCGCTGATCACGAAACCGCCGACGTGCTGGGACAGGTGGCGGGGAAACCCGAGGATGCGCTGCACCAGCTTGAAGAACTGGTCGGCAATGCGGGAGTTGCGGGTCAGGTTCTTGTCGAGGATCTGCTGACGCCAGTTGCTTTCCCTGTCGCGCCAGTCGATGCCATTGAGAAACTGCTCCACCAGAATCGGATCAAACCCCAGCGCCTTGCCGACATCGCGGATGGCGCTACGGGGGCGATAGCGGATCACGGTTGCCGCCAGCGCGGCGTGGTCCCGGCCGTAGCGCTGGTAAATGTACTGGATTACCTCTTCGCGCCGTTCATGCTCGAAATCCACATCGATGTCCGGGGGCTCGCCGCGGTCCCTGGAAATAAACCGTTCGAACAGCAGGTCCACCTGCCGGGGGTCGACTTCGGTAATGCCAAGGCAGTAGCACACTGCTGAGTTGGCGGCGGAACCGCGCCCCTGGCAGAGGATATGGCGGCTGCGGGCGAAGCGGACGATGTCGTGGATGGTGAGGAAATAGTGCTCGTACTCCAGCTCGGCAATCAGTGCCAGTTCCTTGCGGATCAGCGCCTGTATTGCCGGCGGCGTACCGTCGGGAAAGCGGCGTTGTTCACCTTCCCGGGTGAGGTGCTGGAGGTACTGGCTGGCACCGTAGCCTGGCGGCACCAGATTGGCCGGGTAGCGGTATTCCTCCTTGAGAATGTCGGGATTGAAATCACAGCGTTCCGCGATACGCAGGGACTCCTGCCGCCAGGTCTCCGGGTAGAGCCGTTCGAGCACCGCCAGCGGTCGCAGGTAACGCTCGCCATTCTGGAACAGCCGGTGCCCGGCCTGTTCGACGGTGGTGTTGTGCCGCAGGGCCGTGAGCACGTCCTGAAGTGGCTGGCAGTCACGGCTGTGCATGTGGATCTGGCCGGTGGCAACAATGGCGCAGCGTAAGCTGGAGGCGAGGTTGCGGATACGCTCCAGATGCGACTCTTCACCGGCTTCCAGGGTGCGGGTTGCGGTGATCCAGAACCTCTGGCTGAAATGGGCCTGTAGCCAGCGGCCTGTGGTCAGGCTGCTGTTGAAGTCGGCTTCCCGGGGGTGGGGGGCGTGCCACAGGCACAGGCAGTGATCCAGCGGATGCTGTTCCAGATCGTCACCGCTCAACTGATAGCTGCCCTTGCTGGCCTGCCTGCGGCCCTGGGTAATCAGCTGGCAGAGCTGGCCGTAACCGAGCCGGTTCCGGGCCAGTACGACCAAGCGGACAGGCTGGCCATCGTCACGGCTGGCCAGTTCAAAGTAGCTGCCGGTCACCAGTTTGACCGGGCTATCGCGCAGGGCGGCCCAGGCCCGGGGCATACCGGCGACAGAGCATTCGTCGGTGATGGCCAGTGCCTGGTAACCCAGCGCCAGGGCCCGTTCCGCCAGCTCATGGGGATGGGAAGCGCCGGTCAGGAAGGTGAAGTTGCTGAAGCAGGTCAGCTCGGCATAACTCATGGTGTTCTCGTGTCCCGTCTGGTTAATTCGGACACTAGCCAAACCAGCCGTGAACAAACCAGTGGCCCTGGTCGTCCCGGTACACCCAGGCCAGTTGGCCACTGGTGAGCAAGGCGCTGTAGTAATCCCGTTGCACCCGTTCGCCGTCCCACCAGCCGCTGCTGATGCGCTCCGGGCCGGACAGCCAGGTTTGCGGGGGCTGTTGCAGCGGCTGGGGTGAGGGCAGTAACCACAGTGGTCGCGGTGGTGGGTTCTGCGTTACCGGGGGCTTGCGTCGCTGTGGCTGGAGCCCGGCGGTTGCCCAGGCTTTTTCCGGGCGATGATCTGCCTGGGGTTCCAGTTGCCGCAACGCGCCACGGCCAAGCCGTGCCTGCAGGCGGCCAATCAGGGTCTGCCAGGCTTCTTTCGGGTCTTCGTTTTCCCCCAGCAGATCCCGGCTGATTGTGGTGCCCCGGGGCAGGAAGCGGGTGACTGTGAGCGTCATGGCGATAACGGGGGCTGGCAGTGGCTGTCGTTCCAGATGCAGTCGCACCAGCTCCAGAAAGGCACTGGCCCGGTGTTCCGGTCCGGCAGTGCGTATGCTGAGAGCCTGCTGGCTGTGATCCCGGTGGTGGAGGGTAAGTTGTAACCGGTCGGTGTCCTCCTGGCGCCACAACAGGTCTTCCTCCAGCTCGGTGAGCAGGGGCTGCAATGGAAACAGCAGTCCCTGGGCCTGCTCCACCTCCTGCATGAAATCCACCCGCTGCTGGAAACGGTGTGGTGGTTGCCAGCAATGCTGGGGGTCCGGCCTCTGTCCCAGAATCTGCTGGATGTGGGCGAGGGTTTCCGGCGCCAGTCTGCGGGCCAGTTCTCGGGGCGGCAGGGCCGCCACTTCCCCCAGCCGGGTCAGGCCAAGGCGTGCCAGCCGTTCCAGTGGTCGGGTCTCCAGCCCGGTGGCTGGCAGAGGGAGTTCCTGGACCTGTGCCGCCAGCAGGGTGTGGTCGTCGCTGCACTGTCCCAGATTCTGGCGGGCCAGCAGACGGGCAGCCTTGGGGGTGATGCCGCAGGCCAGCCAGGCCGTCAGCCGGCGGCTGGCGAGCGCGTTCTCCAGGGTTTGCCACAATGCTGGCAGAGTCCGGTATAGCCGCAGCAGACTGCTGGCCTCCAGCAACAGGCCCTCCGGAGGGTAGAGAACGATCTGGGCGGCGTAGTGGTAGAGCCAGCAGGCCTGCTGTTCAAGCAGCTCCGCTTCCCGGGTGCTGTTGGTGTGGACAATGCCCAGCTCCGGGGTCAGGGCGAGGGCGGTTTTCAGCCGCATCCCGGCCTGCACCCCCTGCTGCTGCGCCAGCGGGCAGACCTGGAGTACCTGTTGTGAAGTGCTGGCGACGGTCACCATGGCTGCCGGTGTTTCCTGGCTGCGTGCCAGGTGATCCAGTAACAGGTGAGGGAAATGCAGGTAAAGCCAGAGCATAACGGCTAACCCATTGATCCTGCCCAGGGACCGGTAATAACCCGGGGGGCGGACGGCTCGCGCTGACCCAGGCGCCCATCGATCTCCAGGGTCGCGGGTTGTCCGGGCCAGCCGCCGCGACGTTTCAGTACCTGAACCTGCAACTGCCGGTCGTCCCGGGCCTCCAGCTCCAGCCGCAGCGCAGCAGGGGAGCTTTGGCGGGCCTGGCGCCGTTCACGGAACAGGATGCAGACATTGCGACCGGCTTCCGCTGCCAGCTGTAGCCGGCGAATATCCCGGCTGGCCAGGTTGCCGGGCCAGGCCAGCACCAGCCCGGTCACACTGGCGCGCAGGCAGTTCTCCAGAGTCCACAGGGTATCGCCCGGGGCGTCGGTGTGGATCACCACAACCTGCTCCAGGGCAATATTGGCCCCGGCCAGGGCAGGGGCATAGGGAATGCAGGGGGGATTGATCCAGAACGCCATACGTTCCGATTCGGCTACCTGCTTCAGCAGCGGCAGTACCAGTTGCAGTTCGCCAATCCCCGGGCGGTCGATCAGACACTCACTCAGGGCACCGACTGGCCAGCCGGTATGGTCCAGCAGCCGGTCCAGGGTAGCGTGCCCCGTACTGTGTGACGGTGGCCTGGCCAGGCCGTGGCGACGGCCCTGCCAGACGCGGGCATCATGAATCAGGGTGTTCAGCAGATCGCTCATCGCTCATCCAGAATACTGTTTAAATATACAGTATTCTGAAAAAGGCGGAATTTCAACCGGTGCCTGTTTGTCAGCCGCTGCTGTTGGCGGATTGCCAGAACATCTCGGTGCGGCCGCAGACTGTGTTGCCAATAGTGGCGGCCTGGGGGTGATACGTTGCAGGCTGGAAACCCCGTTTGCGTAGCACCCGAAGAGAAGCCGGGTTGTTGTCCAGTACCTGGGCTTTCAGGGTGGTCAGGCCAAGGATGTCGCGAGCATGGGTCTGCATCAGGGCCACCCCCCGGGTTGCCAGCCCTTTGCCGGTGTGAACCTGTGCCAAGCGGTAACCCAGGGTGGCGGAGCGTTCACTCAGGCTGATCTGCCGGAGGTTGAACCGGCCCAGGATCTCGCCCTGGGCGATGAGTAGGCCAGGGAACAGTTCGCCACTCTGAAAGGCCCGATGATATTCGTCAATGTGAGCGAGGATACCGTTATCGCTGTAGAACGCCTTGGGCCTTGGCTCGATAAAGCGCTCGAACCAGGCTCTGTTGTCGAGTTCAAATCGCAGCAGTGAGGCGTGATGCGAGGAGCTCAGGCATTCCAGTTTCACGGGTTGGCGGTTCCGTTGTTTGATGGTGCCACGGTGATTGGCAATGTTTCATTGCTGCCCCAGTCGGCCCAGGAGCCGTCATACAGTGATAGCGCCTTGAATCCGGCCAACTCGGCCGCCAGCAGGATGATGCAGGCGGTAATGCCGGAACCACAGGAAAACACCAGTTGGCTGTCGGGGTGGAGTTCAAGGTCAGTAAAGCGTGCTGTCAACTGGTCTGCGGGTTTGAAGCGGTAGTCATCCAGCACTTCAGTAAATGGCAGGTTGAATGAGTTGGGAATATGGCCGCCTCGCACGCCGGGCCGGGGTTCCGGCGCCTGTGCCAGAAAGCGCGCACGGGATCTTGCGTCGATAACCGCAACCTCCTCGCTCTCCAGATGCTGCAGGACATAGGCGGCATCCCGCACCCGGTTGGCGTCGAGGTTGCCTGTCACGCTATGGCCAGTGGCGGCATCGGCGATCGGGGTATCGACAGTCTCCCGTCCTTCCGCTAGCCATTGCGGCAGGCCTCCGTCCAGCACGCACACGTCCGTCAGCCCCATGGATCGGAATATCCACCAGGCACGGGGAGCCGAGTAGATGCCCTGGTTGTCGTACAGCACCACCAGGCTGTCCGGGCCGATGCCCAGTCGCCGGGCTTCTGCGGTGAACTGGGCTTCTGTCGGGAAGGCATGAAGCTGGGACGAGCCGGTGTCGCACAGCGTGCCTTCCAGGTCGATACGACGGCTACCCGGAATGAATAGCGGGTGGTCATAGGTGATCGGTTCCTTACCGACAACGTTGGTCATGCTGGCATCGATCAGTACCAGTTGTTCGTTGCTAAGGTTGTCCTGCAGCCAGTCGGTGGTTACGAGCGGGGAAGGCATGTCGTTCTCCGGAATGAGTCGATGAGATGGCGTTGAGGGTCGTCAGCCAGCATGGCGTAAACGGCATGGTCCACATAGTGGGAGTAAAGCCATTCGCATTGGCGCAGGACGCCCTCCAGAGTGAATCCCAGGCGTTCGGGAATCGCCCGGCTGCGGGGGTTGCCGACGGCACAGCTGATCTCGATCCGGTTCAGGCGACATTCGCCAAACCCCAGCTGCACCAGTTCCGCCACGGCGGCGGTGATGATGCCGCGGCCACCGTGTTGGCGGTCGAGCCAGTAGCCCAGAGAGCCGGTGCGATTCTGTGTATCGAGGGCGTGGAATCCGGCGACACCGCAAAGGCGGCCGTCACTCCGGATCGCAAAGTGCGGGGCACCGTGGGCAGCGGACTCTGCCATGGTGGCATCAATGAAAGCCCGGGTATCCCGGCTGGACCGGATACTGTCCAGCCAGGGCAGCCACTCCCGCAGATGCTCGCGGTTGGCCTCCGTCAGCCGGTAAAGTTCTAGGGTGTGGTCCGGATTGAGTGCTTCCAGTGCGATGCTCGGGGGCATGGGTTGTCCTCTCAGGCGTTTCCTGATGGCCAGCCTACCTGCCAGATCTGGCGCAGGGAAGCTGTGGCGAGAATGTCGGCCGGCAGTTCGCGATGGCTGGTTGTGTTGTCGATGAATGCGCTAATCCGCTGGAGGATGGGAGCCATGAGGGGGCTGTCCACCTGAAGTGTTGCCCGATGGAAGCGGCGTCTGGCATGGGTGTGCAGGGGCTCTGGTGCCGCGCCAAACTCTACCGCACAGAGCCCGGTGTCGGTGGCGGCAACCATCACCCAGCCCAGCCGGCATGGTGCCACTCCGTAGTGCACCGTCAGGCCTGCGGCGCCCTCCCGATAACAGGAGGGCGTCATCGCCAGGCGTTGGTAGGTGGTGTCATAGGCGCGGCTGCTGGAGCTGAAACCGGCATCGTAGATGGCAGCGGTTACTGACGGTTCATGGCTGAGACTGGCGCGAAACCGTCGGCTCCGGTGGGTGAGAGCGTACTGTTTTGGGGTGATTCCCACCAGATCCCTGAACCGTCGCTGGAAATGCCAGCGGCTCAGGCCCGCCCTGGCTGCGAGCTGGTCCAGGGATGGCGTGGTCTCGCTGGCTTCCAGTTCTCGGCAGGCGTCAACGATCAGGCTGATCAACTGCCGTCGCGGCGACAGGGTATCGGGGCGACAGCGTTTACAGGGGCGATAGCCGGCCTGCGTGGCGGCACGGCAGGTTTCGAAGAATTCAACGTTTGCCCGCCTGGGCCGGCGAGAGGCACAGCCAGGGCGGCAGAAGATTCCCGTTGTTCGAACGGCGTAGAGAAAGGCGCCTTCCGCCGCCGGGTCCCGGGTTTCAAGTGCCCGCCAGCGGCTGGTGTCGTCGGAAAAGTCAGCCATGCTGCTCATCGGTCCAAACTCCTTGCCTGTCTCACATCAGTCGCTTCGATCAGCCTGGTCCCTGAACAGTGAGCGTACCGGGAACCGGCGAAGACGCCAAACGCGTCGCAGAGCCTGCACTGGGCGGCCATCAATCGCCGCCAGCCCGCTCCCGATCAGGGCCATACCGGCCAGGTGCCCGGGTTCAAGCTGCTCGCCAAGCACGGTGGTGCCCAGCAGAATGGCGCTGACCGGGATCAGAAACGTCACCAGCAGCAGGTTGGTGGCCCCTGCCGTGGCCAGCACCCGAAAGTAGAGAATATAGGCGAGCGCGGTAGATAGCAGGGCGACACCGATCACGGCCCCCCAGACATGAACATCCGGTGTTGGCAGTCGCCAGGGCTGGTCAGTAGCGGCGGCCAGGGGGATCAGCACTATGGCTGATGCCGTGACCTGACCGGTGGCGGTCACCAGTGGTGAGCAGCCCAGTTGGCGGAAACGTCGGCCGAAGATACCGGCGCAGGCATAGGCAATGGCCGCGATCAGTATCGCGAGCTGTGCCATGGTATCGGTACCGAAGCTGGCCAGGGCACCGACGCCAATCATCACTACGACGCCGGCAAACCCCAGTGCTACTCCCCACAGCCGGGTCTGAGTGATCTTCTCGTCCCGGGTAAGGTAATGGGCGGCAAGGACGGTAAAAAATGGTGTGGTGGCGTTCAGAATGGAGGCCAGCCCACTGGATACATGGGTCTGGCTCCAGGCAATCAAGGTGAACGGCACCATGTTGTTCAGTAGCCCCATGGTGAAGAACGCCAGCCACAGGGAACGCTGTCTCGGCAGCTTCTGTCCCATGGTCAGCACCAGCAGGTTGAGTGCCAGCGCCGCCAGCCCCACCCGAAGCGCCGCGACCGTCAGGGGAGCGAGTGCTGATACGGCCACTTCAACAAAGAAAAACGAGCCACCCCAGAGGATGGACAGAATAACCACCAGGGCCCACTCCAGCGCGCCCATTGATACGTTGCGTTCCGTCATGTGCATTCTCCTGTCTTGCTGGAATGCACAAACGATAAGTTGCCCCGCGCCCGGGGACACTCCGTTTCTTGCGGTGTAATTCGAGCGGGACACTAGTACGGAGTTACTGGGTGAGCGCTCAACAATGGGGGGCGCTACTCGACCTGTTCCATGCGTTTCTTCGCCGCGTCATCCATAAACTGATTGATGTCGTTCTCGAAGGTTTTCAGCTCTTCGGGGTTCGTTGGAACCCGCGGGGCCTCTGGAGCAGCCGGGTTATTACCGACCACGTTTTCGGGGGGAGAGGGTTCGTTGTCAAGCTGTTGGAGGAACAGAAGGCCGACAATCAGCACGGCTGCCAGCAATACGATCAGTTTCATCGATGGGTTACCTGTATGGTGTGCTTTTGATGTTTATTACGGCGTATTGGGTTTATTGAAGATTCTGTGAACTTCCATGGCGAGCATCTGCTTGGCATTGGCGGAGAGCAGTTTGCCATGTGCCGATACGAGTGCCTCGAACTCCAGCTCCAGCAGTCGCTCGAAGTCCGTTTTCAGAGAGCCGCCGGCGGGTGTTACTCGCTTCAACCATGGTGGTCCGATGTTGAGACCAAGCCGGAATCCCAGCAGCCTGAATGCATACTTTGAGAGTAGCGAAAAGTAGCTCCAGTCTGCATGGTACTGAACGCTGTCGGTAGTGATCAGTAATTGATGGTCCCTAAGCAGAAGAGCGGCTTCCGGATACTGGGCTGATTCGAAGATAAAGAATTCCGAGTTGGGAAAGGGCGGGGCAAGGTTGGCTGAGATCACGGTATCTGGCTGGGGGTGGCGGTAAGTTGCCTGACCACTTTGTGCCCAGAACTCACATTGGTACCGATCCAGATAGAAGGCGTCATCCAGCCCGTGAAAGTCTCCCAGCCTGATGACCCGCTTGACGGTGCCAAGCTTCTCCAGCGCAGAAAGGCCGTCATCGTCCATTCGAACCGGGTTGACCAGGGTGAGTGCCTGAGCGTCGCACAGGATGATCATGTTTCGGTTGATTCGAAGCCCCGGCTTCATCCTAATACTGCCGTGGAGGAGAAAGACACTGGGATAAAGCTTGGCTATCCGGTCATGGGGATAGGCTGGTGGGAACATGGCATCCTCCTGAGTATCGTCAATAGCCTGGTCATGCGGTTCACTGGGGTATTCAGAGTATCCTCAGTCTGTCAGATACTTGATCGGGTTGAGGTAAAATGCCTTTTTGTACCCTTGGGTAGACCCATCGACCAACCATGGACGGGGTAGCAGGCTCACAATCGAGTAATGAAGGTGAGCCTGTTTGCCCAGGGCATTTCCGCTGTTTCCAACCGTTCCCAGAGATTCGCCCCGGACAGCGAACAAACCATTCTGGTTCACGCTGTCCAAATGGGCAAAGTAGTGTAAGCGCCATTTTGGGCCAAGTCCCAGGACCACCTTTCCTCCTTTCGGAAGTTCTCCCCGGTAGAGCAGAACCAGATCGGTAGCAGCAACCACGGGCGTGCCTCTGGTCGCGAAAATGTCTATTCCCTTGTGCACCCCTGAGCTGCCCCAGGGTTCAAACCAGAAGGTATTGGCGTTCCAGTCCGAGCGGGTCGCACCTGCAACCGGAATGGTGCGCCGATCGGGTACGAGGAAGCCGCAAACGAGAACGAAGAGGGTGATGAGGGCTATGATTTTGAGGGCTTTCATCGAGGCTATTTACAATACTGACGTAGTCGGTCGTGGCAACTTTCTGTGGAAAAAAACATCTGATAGGCACTCCTGCTCAGGTTATAGCGATAGAGATGGACTATGACTTTTCCGTCTCCGCGCCCATTTGTATCGATGGAGACAACAAAGGTATGTCCGCCATCAAACGCGGTTACAGCGTCTCAACCTGAGCCAGAAACTCCGTCAGACGATCTGCCGTTTCTGCCAGGGATTGGCCAATGGCGGCCAGTTCCGCTTTGCGGATGGTCTCGCTGAAGTTGTTGTCCTGGTTGTCTTTCTTTGCGGAAAATTGGTTGCTGGATACCACCGAGAACGGCACGGTGCCGGAGCGTGTGTCGAGGAGAACGGCTTCTACCGTGCAGTGGGCCCTGGTTTCGTCGGGATTGATCAGGCGGTACTTCTCGAACGTTCGGCACTGGGTCCGGTAGGCCAGCAACAGGTCTGCCTGATAGCGGGCGGCGGCTTCCCGCAGGAACGGCAGCGTACGTTGCTCGGGTACCAGCAGGCTGGGGAGAAAGGAGGCGTCGTAGACCCGATCGGATGCCTGCAGACGTCCGATAAAGTTGGTGGCAATGTCTTCGTTAAGCTGGGTGAAGTCATCGGAGTAATAGCGCCAGTAGCTGTTGCTGGACAGCTTCAGTACGGCAACCCTGTTCTGGGCGGGGAGGGCAAGCCGGTAATCCAGGATGCGCTTGATGGTGTCGTCTGCCAGGGAGTTTTTGGCAGGTTCAAAGAGTGATTCGCCGGCTGACTCCGGTTGCCCCGGGGAGTAGTAATCCATTGGTCGGGGGGAGGTGGCGACGCTTGTACAGCCACTGAGAAATAGCGCAAGAACAAGGGCGGACGTCCTTAACATTGCCATGCTTTCCTTATGCAAATAGCCAACTTGATCGTTTGTGGAATCTGGAGCCGGCTGATTTCTCATGAACCCGGCAGCCAGGACTGCTGATTCTGCAACAAAGGATCGTCTCACACCAATCATGAAGTCGGGATGGTTGGTCTACGAACAGAGCCCAATTGCGCCTCATGATGGCCAGATTCGTTGCTTGTTGGCTCGGGCTGTCCCGAACACACTGACCGCTGTTGCAACATGGGGTTGTCCTGCGTTTCAGGTGCGTCGGCGTCAATGCGTCTGCCTGGGCGTGGCAACGGCAGTATGGATAGCAAGTCAGACAGAGATAATGGCGCTCTATGGATTATGTGAAGAGAGGAAAAGGTACCGCCCGGCGCTTGATCGGGTCGGGTGGTCTTGCCGGCACCAATACGGTCGGTCGGGCAGGGCGGGTTGTGAGCTTCCTGGTGTTGACGGCCGTACCCGCAGCCGCGCTGGCGGCGCCTACGGCATTGCCGCTGGCGACCATCGATGACCTGACCGGCGCCTATCAGGGGGCCTTCAAGGTGGAATACCGTGACGGTGTCTCCAAGACGGCCTGGGCCAATGGCCGGCTGGCCTACAACCCGGATGCCAACTCGGTGTTCATTGACTCGCACCGTTATGACGATGCGATTGCCGAATTCCAGGTGCCGGAGGTGCTGGGGATGGCATCGGACCCGGCACAGCTGCCCAAGGCGACCATGAAGCAGGGCTTTACCCGGGTGCTTGACGCGGCGACATCGGATAACCCTCAGGGCATCGATGAACTGGGGGGCATGGCTTACATAAATGGCGAGCTGGTCATCCAGGGCTACCGATGGAACGACGTCAACGGTGGCAATACCCACACCACAGTGGTGGTGCGCAATCCTGATTCCCTGGCCACTCCGGTGGTGGATGGCTATTTTGAGCTGGAAGGGGGCGCCACCACGCTCAACTATGTGTCGCCGGTACCGGAGCTGTGGCAGGGCGAGCTGGGCGCCACCCATCTGGCCGGCAGTGGTGGCGGCATCCGGGGCATTCAGCGCACCAGCGTTGGCCCCAGCCTGTACACCTTTAACCCTGCCGGCATGAGCGGTGACTCCGGCTTGGTCGGTGCCCAGCAGTGGCTGGGCTACACCGTGGATACCGCGCTATCCAGCACCCTTTACGCCCATGAAGACAGCTGGGGCAGCTGGGATGCCTACAACCACACCGGTATGGACTCTGACTTTGCGCAATCCAACACGCTTTGGACCCACATCAGCTCTGCCTGGTTTGGCTTCATCGTGCCGGGCACGCGCACCTATGCGGTCATCGGCCACTCAGGTATGCACGAGTCGGGCGGCGGATATGGCATCACCCAGTGGGATGGCAACAAATGCCACGGCACCTGCCCTTACGACCCGGAGGACGAATACCCGTACGTCTGGCTTTACGACCTCAACGACATCCTCGCGGCCAATGCCTTTCATGAGCCCATTCCCTACGACTACGGCCGCTTCGACAATCGTTTTGCCCTGGGGATGCCCACCGCCGGTGCCTTTGACCCAGCCTCTGGCAAGCTGTTTCTGCTCAACCGCGCTGCCACCAAAGCAGGCAATGGCGGCAGCCCGGTGATTGCCGCCTACCAGTTCCAGCCCGCCGATGATCCGGATGATGGTTCAGGTCCTGGTGCTGATACCCCACCATCGCTGGCGTTTACCGATCTGACCAGCGGCCCCAGCACCGGCCTGGGTGACGGTCGTGGCGATGGTGCCATTGTAACGGTCTGGGGGAATGACCTGGGTGACGAAGGTGGTCGATTGGTGTTCGAGGACAGCACCGGTACGCTGCACGAGCCTTATGTCTACTACTGGAAGAATGCCGATGGCACCCTGCCTTCGGGACCTGCCAATCTGTTCGCTTCCCACGGCATGCAGGAAATCGCGTTCTCCATTCCCGCAGGCGCCAGCCAGGGTGCAGGCAAGATCTATGTCGAACAGGATGGCCACACCTCCAACGCCCTGCCATTCACCGTCAGATCCGGCACCATCTACCATGTCAAAGCCGATGGCAGCGACTCAGGCGACGGCTCCTGGGACAGTCCCTGGCGCACCGTAACCCATGCGGATGACACCGCACCGGCGGGTTCGACCGTTTACGTACACGATGTTGATACTGGCGATGCGTCTACGGCGCGGGGCATTTTCTGGAGCAATAGTGCCGCCAGCAGCACGCTGGATGCCCAGTTTGCCATTACCGCCTACCCGGGGTTCCAGCCTTCCGTCACCGCTCAGCGAGCCATTGAAGCCTACACCGCCGATGCCCTGGTGGTGTCGAAACTGGATCTGTATGCCTCCAACTACACCGCAGTGGACAGCAATGGCCAGCCAACGGGGCCGGTGATCCACTTCAAAGGCACCTATGGCATTCGTTCAAGCAAGAACGGGCGTGCCGTGGCCAACCGGATCGGCGACATTCCGGGCGGCTGCGCCAGCAAAACCCAGGGCGCGATCATGGGCAATGCCAAGTGGGGTACAGACCGGGTGTCCAACTTCAAGGTGCTGGGCAACGAGATCTACGACTACGGCTGTAACGGCTCCAACAAGCTGCACCACACCACCTACATGTCCATCCGCAGCGATGGCGCGGATCTGCAGGTTGCGCCCTGGGAGTTTGGCTACAACTACCTGCATGGAAACAAGGCCAAGTTTGGTATCCATCAGTTCGACCAGAATGACGGCTGCGGTGACACCACAGGCCCCATCCGCATCTACAACAATGTGATTGTCGATCAGGCCGGGGCGGGAATCAGCGTTGGTTCCCAGTGTGACTGGTCGATGGATGTGGAGATCGACAATAACGTACTGATCAACGTGGGGCTGGCGGCTGACTGGGACGGTGTCGATCCGGACACCTCCAATGGTCCTGAGAACGGTGGCATTGCCATTCGTGATTCCGGCCTGTTGGGCACCATGCACATCCGCAACAACCTGGTGTATGGCTACTCCGCCGATGGCCAGACCCGGGGCGGCCGTGGCTGCCTCAACCTCAATGGCAGCGAAGACAACGTAGCCATCGAGTGGCGCAATAACGTCTGCTACACCCAACAGGATCAGCCCTTCGTGGGTGCCGGCTACCGGGGTGACAGCAAGTACGACAACGTCACTGGCAGCCACAATATCTGGCACTACACCGGCAGCAACCCGAGTGAGGCGGTGGTGCCGGCCTGGGACCATGACCACTCAACGGCCGACCCACTGCTCAGTGTTACCGGTGCCCGGGTAAGCGTGCGGCAGGGGTCTCCGGTGATTAACGAAGGTCTGGCACCTGCGTTGATGACGGATATCTACGGCCGCGCCCGGGATGCAGCGGCTGATATCGGACCGATTGAATACCACGGTGGGTCATTGGAGAGCCAGCCTGACCGCTAAAGATGATGTGAAGCCTGAGTGCTTCATATCGTCGGATTGTCTTCGGGCAAAGCCTGGCCGCCGGCGGGTGTGACGGGCTTGCCCAGTCAGACAGTTCTCCCTGTTAGATAGCCCTTCCGGTTAGATAGTTGCGACCGGACATGGTCCAGAGCGTGTCTAACAGTAGCTTCACGCTTTCCAGCTGGTCCACCGACAGCTTGTTCAACAGCGGCAGCAGGATGGCAAAATTGTCGTTCTGCTGCTGCCGGTACTGGAACACCGGGGTATTGCGGGTCAGCGTCATCGGGCTGATGCCGCTGGCGGACCAGAATCGCATAATCAGCAGAATGCTGAAGTGGATACTGGTGCCGAATGCTTCGTAGCGCTTGTAGGCTGCGGTGGAAATGCCGAGGTGGTGGGCCATGGTGTCCTGGGAAAGGCTGTGCTCTTGACGGAACCGCCGCAGGTGTTTCGAAATTGCCTGATAGTAGCGATCATCAATACAGCTCCGACACTCTTCGATCCCCGGATTGCGATAGTGCGCCAGGGGCCCGGTTGACGCTGATCCCGCCAAGCCTTCCAGGGCCGCCTGAAGGGATCTGAGCGCATACCCGGGTGCCTTGTTCAGGAAGTACAGCACGGCGACCCAGGATGGGTGCCAGTGCACATCCACCCAATTGTGGTGTCCGGTGCCGGTGAACAACCAATGAGTTGGAATGCCGGTCTCGACTGACCAGAGAATGGCGGTGTGCAGCCGGGGCAGATCCCGGCCTTCCTCATAGCGGCGGTATTGGCTGCGGGAAACCCCGATCAGGCAGGCGAGTTCGGACTGACTGATCCCGAGCTGAGTGCGAACGATTCGAAGATTCTGGCCAATCTGGTCGCACACCCCCTGTTCCATGACTTCGTAGTCTTCAATTGAGGGTGCGCGTTTGGTTGAGTCGAGGGCAGGCATACCGGAAAGCTAGACAGGTGTGTTTTATGTGAGTTTTTCAACTTGTTGTCTAGCTTATCGGATCGGGACTCCTGTGCGCCACGATGACGTTCGTGAGCTGGGTCACAAAGACCTGGAAAACCAACCAACGGCGTATCTGATAACAGACGCTGCCCGGTGTGGCCTATAGGGTGTCAAACTCCTCGATGAGTTGTTGCAGTTGGGTATGGAACCACTCCCGATCAATGTCGGATCGTTCCTGGCAGACAAACGCCGCACCCTCTTCAGCAAGGATGGCCTCGGCTTCGGGCTTGCAGATCTGCATGAAGCTGAAATGGTAGGCGCCTGCTATTTCCTGGTACCGGATGTTGTCAAAGGCCGGCTCCAGATACGGTTTCAACTGCAAGGCGGGAGGAATACGTTCATCGAGTTCCGCGCCAATGATCAGCGTTCTGGCGGATAGCGCACGCAGGCTGTCTGGCTGGACCGCTGGGACATACCCGGGTGCCAGGGCGATTGCGTGAGTGACCCTGGTGTCACGGTAGTCCTCAGAAATCTTTGATCGATCCCCGTCTGTCAGCCCGATCAAGGCATTGGCAAAATACTGGCAGGACACATCCTGGTGACCATCGCAGTATTGGCGGTACCCGGCGATATCAAACCTGGCACCGGCAAGTGCCAATGCGCTGTAGCCACCCAACGAGTAACCAATGACGGTGATGTTCTTCGGGTCTGCGTAAGGGCCATACGGGCCTGACAGGATGTTGTCGATCAGGAACGAGACATCCAGCGGTTGATCCCACATTCTGATGACGCTGTCAGGTGTGGCCTGGCCACTGGTGTAGTTGGGGTGATTGGCTGATACCACCAGGGCGCCACGCTCTGCCAGCTGGCTGGCCAACCAGGAGAGGTTCCTCCAGTTTCCCGAGGTGCCATGGACCAGGATGTAAACCGGCAACTGATGGCCAGTTACGACGGCATTCTCAATCGCAGTGAATCCATAGAAGGCAGCATTCTGCGCAAACTGTTTCTCGGGCGAGACCGCACTGGTTGGGTACATCACCGTCGTTTCCAGCGTTCTTGCTCTGGTCGTGTCTTCGTAGGAGTTGACCGCAAGGCCTATATCTCCCAGGCAGGCCTGGCTGAGCAGCAATAACGCTGACAGAACGGTCTTTTTCACGGCATCTTGTCCTTGATCAGTGATTGGAAAAGGTAGGAAAACGGCATCTGAATTGCCTGGCGACCATCATAGTTCGTCTTGTGTGATGGCGTAACTATCCTGAAGCCGGATTCGCTGGGTAATAAGTAAGATACAGGCCCTCATTCCAGCGCGCAGTTGATCTTGCTTCAGGATTTTATTGAAACAGGGCTGATATACTCCGGACTGATTTTCGAATCAGCGCAGTGCCCCCCTTTCTCCACACATCGGGTTTGCTCCATCAGGGAAGAGCACCAAATCATAGGGAATCATTATGAAAGCCATCGTATTGTTTTCGTCCGCGTTACTCATGACTTGCAGCCAGTGGGTGCTGGCCAATGAGCCTTCCGAGGCGGAAGTTGCGGCAGAGGCGAAAAAACTGGACCAGCAGCAGGAATACCAGCAGTGGGCTCAGCATTTCGTCAACAGCCTGGATTACCAGCAGGGTAAGATCAGCCTGCCGAATGGTGTGGCCACACTGAATGTGCCAAACAGCTTCTATTACCTGTCTCCTGAAGACAGCGAACGGGTGTTGGTGGAGGCATGGGGCAACCCGCCGGGCGAAGAAACCCTGGGCATGCTGTTTCCGGCAGGCTATACCCCGCTGGATGATGAGTCCTGGGGCGTAACCATTCAGTACGAGGCCGAGGGGTATGTGTCCGACGACGATGCCGCCGACATTGACTACGCCGAGTTGCTTGAACAGATGCAGGAGGACACCCGCTCATCGAACCCGGCCCGTATTGAAGCCGGCTACCAGCCTGTCGAATTGCTGGGCTGGGCGGCGACACCCCATTACAACCAGCAGTCCCACAAGCTGTACTGGGCCCAGGAACTCCAGTTCGGTGATACCCAGGTCAATACCCTGAACTACAACATCCGGGCGCTTGGGCGCCAGGGCGTGTTGGTGCTCAACTTCATAGCGGGCATGCATCAACTGCCCGAGATCGAGAGCAACCTGGATACGGTGCTGGGCATGGCCGAGTTTGATGAAGGGCACCGCTACAGCGATTTCGATCCGGAAGTGGACACCGTCGCGGCCTATGGCCTGGGTGCACTGGTGGCTGGCAAAGTGGTAGCGAAAACCGGCTTCTTCGCAGCCGCTCTGCTGTTTCTGAAGAAGTTTGGTGTAATTATCGTTGCGGGCGTTGTTGGGCTGCTTAGTAAGTTGTTCAAGCGGAAGAATACAGGGCAGTAAGCCCGGAAGGGTACAGCTTCGCTGAGCGCCGGTATGTCTTAACCTGTACTGCCATCCTACGTTGAGATGCTTGTGCGCCAGTAACGACCGACTATTGGAATAGCCTGGCGCAAATTCATCTGACCTTGATTGGGATGGGGATGAGGTCGTGCTCTCCAATCTCGATAGACGTTGCATCAATGGGACACGAAGGCGCACTTCCGCGTCCCATTGATTCAGCAGTTAACGACCGTTTGTGCCAGTGAATTGAATGATGTTGTTTGGGAATTTCATCGATTCCACTTCCTCGGAGAACTCCGACGCGACCTGCAGTACGGTCTTGCTGGCATAGGCATACTGTTTGGAGAACGGCGGCCAGTAGTCGCCCAGCCCAAGGGCATCGTTGATAACCAGAACCTGCCCGTCACAGTCCTGACCCGCCCCGATGCCAATGGTTGGTATGGCCAGCGCGTGAGAGATTTCACGGGCCAGAGGGTAGGGGATATGCTCCAGCACAACCATGAAAGCGCCTGCCGCTTCAATGGACCTGGCTTCGTCCATGACTCTCTTGGCGTCTTCCTCTGTGCGGCCAACCTGCTTGAAGTTCTCGGCCGTTTGCGGGAGTAGTCCGGTATGCCCGACAACGGGAATGTTGTGCTCGACAAGGTGACGGATGACCTGAGTGTTCGCACCCTCCAGCTTCACGCTATCGGCGCCGGCATTGACCAGGCGTTGTGCGTTCTCGAGGGCCGTTTCAGGGTCTCTGTCTGTTCTATAGGGCAAGTCGCCGATGATGTGGGTACTCTTCGCGCCCCGGCGCACTGCTCCGATGTGGTACTCCATGTGCTCAATGGTGACATCCCGGGTACTGTCAAAACCCATCTCGACCATCCCGACCGTATCCCCGACAAGAATGATCGGTACCCCAGCCTGCTCGACACTGCGGGCAACCGGGCAGGTGTATGCCGTGAGCATGGGAATCGGCTTGGTGCCTTTGCGCGCAACAAAATCCTTCGGACTCATCTTCATGGCGATTCTCCTTCGATAGAGGCCAGTGAGTTGGACAACTGGTCAGGCCTTCATGTTTGAGTTAATAAGCCTGCTAGCTTTCCTCCTGATCTGAACGTTGCAGGTTCAGGCCAATGATAGCAAGCGCGATCAACGCGACATTGGTGGTGACTGGGTTGAAAGCGCCACCCAATAGCTCGGGCTGGAATGCGGCGACAAACACCAGTAGCCCAAGCATTGCCACCACCGTGAGAATCAGTGGCCAGCGCTGGCGCCAGAAAAGCAGGACGGCAAAGGCCATCCCAATCTCCGCGATACCGGCAAGGGTTGCGAGGGTTTCGGCCGCCGTTTGCGACAGTCCGGCGGCGAGGCTCATCGCCAGCTCATCCTCATGCAGGTAGAGCAATTTTGGCACCAGACCGTGGTAGAGCCAAACAAAGGCGACGGTGAGCCGACAAATAGCGTAGTTCAGGGGGACACTAGTCATTCAGGAACCTGGAATCATGATCTTTGTTCGGAACAACACAGGTCTCGTAACGACCAAACAACCTGTAGCGATTCAACGCAATACGATCGTAAAGCCAATCCCGGATGGGGCCGGGGATAGCCCAACCAATGCACATCAACGGCCAGGGCCAGGGCAGTCGTCGCACAACTCTGAGAAAAGCAGAGGATCTGGTGTAGATCGTCGCTCCCTCAACAAGCAACATGGTGTTGTAGTGATCCGTTGGTAGGCCATACCACTGCAGAATGGCTTTGCCTGCCGATGATTGAACCGTCGCCAGCTTGAATCGACGCTTCCTGTCAAACCTGATCAGAAAACGGGCCCAGGCAGAGCACAGCTTGCAGACACCGTCGAACAGAATGACTCTATCGCTGGATGCCAAGCCGGGTGGGTAAAGTGATTCCTGGTTCATGGGCAGGTTACGCTCCCTGTTTTCCTGATGTTCGGCAATAACCGCAGCACTTTGGGATAATGAGATGGAAGAAGGGCGCTGTAGGAACCCTCGTTCGGGTTACAGACCAAAAAAGAGTTGTGACGGGATACCGACAACTGACCCAGGGACAACGGTACCAGATTTGCGCCCTGCGTGCGGCGAGAGATAGCTGACTGCAGATCGTTGGCCAGATGAAGGACTTTGAGCCTGACGGCTATATAGAATCTTATATTTATTTGTAATCTCTTAAATTAAATTATTCAGGCTGGTGTTTTATTGATCAATCGGATTTTGAGCGTATGGGATATATTTCCTCCGATATCAAGAGAGCAGTAGCCTTTTGTATGTTTGCCTGTGAAATAGTGTAACATTGATCCAGGCCAGTGCTGGCTCCTGAGTTTATCTGCAAAGGAATGTGGTTTTGTCTTACATTATTGATCGTCTTGTTCAACGTTTAATCGTGGAGCGCTTCTGGACTATTGTTACGGATGTTGACGAAGTGTCTCAGCTGCCCAATGAAGAGACATTGCTGGATCAACTTGAGGCCGAATCGGATGAGCAGGCCCAGGATGAGCTTCTTATTCAGTATCTAGAGTCGTTGACGCGCCATGCCAATTCAGCGCCGTTGATTGGTGGTCCGTTACCGGAGTTCGACGATGTCGCAGAAGTGGACGGAAGTCCAGTCAGTGTTGTTTCGACCGCGCCCGCACTACGAACATTGAAGCCTTACTGCTCCCGCATTGCCATCAAGGTTAGCGGTATGGCGATCAAGGTCGCGTTGTTCATTGATGGTCCGATCTCAAAAGAGCTAACCCGTGAGAAGCTGATCGCCACCGGAAAGGCCTTCAGAGAAGATTTTGAGCAGGCGTTGGAGGCCGAGGAACAAGACATAGCAGAGGCATCTGCTTCCAAGTCAAAGCCCAAAGCCAAGAAAAAGAAATTACTGCCTGTTGCGATTGTTTTTGAACTCATTCAGGTTGGAAGCCATATTGACACCCCGCAATCCAGGGCGGCCCTCCGGGCGCTAAGATGCCGGGTTAGTCGAAAGGACCGGGTTTTTATCAGCGGAGCGATACTGGACAGCACCACTAAACAGGTATGGACCACACGAGGCATCTTCGGCTATCTACGGCGACGAAACCTTCGTTACGCGTTAGAGAACTGTGATCAGAAGCCCTCGGAAATCCGTGAGGCCATAAAATCCAGCACTATTAACTGGAACACCATATTATTATCCATCGTCATTGCAGTATTTGCCACTGGGTTGAATCATTTCTCCCAGTTAACTGGAGATTTAAGCCCTCTCATCCTGTATCTGGGCGATGTGCTTATTCCAATCGTTGTCATTCTGTTCGCCGTATCCTTCGAGCGTCTTCAGATTCATTCCGCTCGCCAGACAAAGTGCTTCCTGATCGGTTATTTTGGAATCTACATCGGAACGATTTCCTGGATGGTCTGGCCGCTCTCAGTAGAGTTAGGAATCTATATGCTGAAAGTTACATTGTTTGTTTCCCTTGTGAGCATGTTGGCCAGTACGATGATGGAGTTGGAGTGAGTGTTGGTCTCTGCTCCCTGAGGGTTTTTCCGCAGATCTTATGGTGATGAGCATATGCTAATGATCGGCGATTCAGGAGTTGCTGCCGCCACCTATGAGATCCACTATGAATAAATTCCTATTAAGCATATAAGTATATGGGCGAGTGCTGTTTAAGCGGAGGTTTGGCCTAAACAGGGGTTTTCCAGAGTTGTTGAAACATTGTTTTCCGGTATCTGGAAAGGCGGCATCAATCAAGGGATTACCAGGCTTGATACCAAATACCTAATGGAAAACCCCAGCATAGTGTGCTGGGGTTATATCGTGCTCTGGTTCTCGTGATTCGCCCGAGTGTGAGCAAAGTCGCGCTGCTAGCCTGAATGATGAGGGCGATCCGGTCATAGTAGCTACCTTGGCGCTCACCCGGATTACTCAAACACCGGCCTCATAAAGCTGCGTTCATAGCTGAGGATACAGCGAGTTTCTTCGGCGTATTGGAAGGCGGCAATGCAGTCAGGGTCACTGAACGAGTCCTTCCGGTACTGTTCATACGCGGCGAGGCTTGGGAAGGTGAACAGAGCCAGAGCAATGTCACTGGCGCCTTCCGACGGCAAGAAATATCCGTGATGCTGGCCGCCGAACTTGTTCACCAGGGGTATCCAAAGCTTTGAGTAGTGCTCAAATTCTTTCAGCTTGTAGGGATCAATCACATATCGAAGATAGCAGGTTATCACGGGCTTTCCTTGTGTTAGGCGGCAACTTTCAGCGCTAATGTTCGTTGCCGATACTTGTGTATGCCAAGCTTGGGCAGGAACCAAAAGGGTGAAAGTCCCCTGTGGGAAGATCGTCGCTCAATGGATTTTTCCCGATTGAACGCTAACCACTAGCGAATGGCAAGCACCGAACCGCGAGGTTCCGTCTGGAGGGCCGAAGACGCCGTGAATACCTGCAGCGGCCAGGATGCCGAACGCAAATGCGAGCTGATGAACACAAGAACATCATATGAGGCGTAGGCTGGCGGCGAGTTGGCACAAGACAACGAAGCCGGTGATCTGACGGCAACCGTAAATGATGCAGCAGTGCAGTGACAGTGAATGTCCTTATCTTTGGTGGTCCGACGTATCGGGGGCTGCTCAACGAGCGATCGGTCAATCACCATTCAGATACTTTGTCTATCAAGCCTGAGTACAGCCGTTGCTATCGATGCTTTCGGCCTAGCCAGTATCTTCGTGGCTGGATCAACGACTGTGGCATCGCCACCGGTTATCAGCGCTGCTGCGATCTGGATCACTGGCTTCGCCGCCGCGTCCGGATGGCCTACTGGCGACAGTGGCGTAAACCACGTACCAAAGTCAGGAACCTGATGAAGCTGGGCGTACAGGTGAAGGCCGCCGTGGCGTGTGGTATCACCAGCAAAGGCCCTTGGCGCAGCTCGAAGACGCCGGGCATTCAACAGACTCTTTCCAATGACTACCTGAAAACCGAAGGCCTGGCATCGCTGCGCGATGGATGGATCAATCAAGCTTCACCATTCCCGGTGAAACGCCCTGTGCGGAGCCGCATGCAGGGTGTTGTGGGGGCTGGGGGTTAGATGCCCCCGGCTACCCGATTAACTTTTGAGGTATGCACCGAGTCCCTCTTTAACCGTCTCTAACTCGCTGACAGCACTATCAAAACCAACAAACTGCCAGCCAAGCTCTAAGGCACGATAGCCAATCGAAAAGCCGGCCATATCATCGCCAATCAACAATACCTCCCTTAGTGCCACAGGGTATTGCTCGCCGAATATTTCTTTTGGATGCACGGGGCCTGAGTACAACATGATCCCGCTTTCCTGCTCCCCCCATCCTCGTTCACAGAGCCAAATCAGGTATTCGTCGGGGAGAGGGCCATGTTCCGTCTTAATGGCTTCAATTTGATGAGAAGACAACCTTTCCATTTTCGACTCGACCATAAAGTTAACGCCCGCCATCATCGGTGACAAAACCGGAGCGAAGTGGAGGGTTTGGTATCCGCTGCATGGCTTAGTTATGCCTTTTTTCGGGTAACTGTGAAATACATAATCGAACCCGTTTTCTTGCTGTAGTGAGCTGATATTAGCTTGTCGCCCAAATCCCATCGATCATGATTTGGGTTAGGGAACGAGACATCAACTTCACCTTGACCAATCTTCCAGGTTCTTTCTGGAGCAGCTTTGCTGAGTAGGTCTGATCTTGAGTCCGAAAAACTGAAGCCCAGCGGCACCTCGCCTGGAAACTTCTCATGCTCATCCTTGCCTTGGGCATACAGGAATATAGTCTGGCAATTCCTGAGATCTTTAGTTTTGCCACCCTGCGGGCCACCATCTGGTTCAAATAACAGATCTACACCGTCGTTCTTTGATTCGACGTATTGCCTGCCATAGTCCGGATCGCCAACTTTAAAAGATGGATGCTTCTTCAAGAATGAATGTACTTCAGGTGACTCGATATTTTTGCCAAAAAGTTCGAATAGCTCAGATGTATCCATTTAGCTCAAAATTCTCCTTAGGGCATAACGCCTCAATAACCAGCGCAGCTTTGCTGTTTCCGGTGCCGTAGGCGTGGACTTCCCCCAATAAAATGGACACGCCCCATCAGTTGATTCTTTCGAATCTCTAGCGGAGTCCGGTAACCAAGGCCACTGTGCCGCCGTCGGGTATTATAAAAGCCCTCGATATATGATCTTCTGCTGGTCGTAATATCACTGCGTAGTAACGACGCGGGCAAGCTGATGACATTCCTTTCCAAACAAAAAAGCCCGGGAGCTTTTCGCTTCCGGGCTTTTTATTCAGCGCGTCAGGTTAACCACCTCAACCGCACTTGCTGTCGCCGCAGGACAGGCAGGTGGCGCAGCCGTCCATAACGATGACGGCCTTGGTGCTGCATTTGTTGCAGACCGTGGCGTTGGCGGGGTAGTCGCTGGCGGCGGCGTCGTTCTGGGCGGACTGGCCGTCGGATTCGAACTCGGCTCGCTTTTCGGCGAGGATGCGCTTGGTGGTTTCGCTCATCTCTTCGCTTTCCAGCAGGCCAATGGCCTTGAGGTGCTTCTCGATCACGGCGCCAATCTCGGCCACCAGCGATGGCATGAACACGCCACCCTTCTTGAAGTAGCCGCCGTTGGGGTCGTATACCGAGCGCAGCTCTTCCACCAGGAAGGTGACATCGCCACCCTTACGGAAGACCGCGGAGATTACGCGGGTGAGGGCGATAACCCACTGGAAGTGCTCCATCGCCTTGGAGTTGATGAACACCTCGTAGGGCTGGCGACTCTCGTGGTCGGTGCCTTCGTTCAGCAGGATGTCATTGATGGTGATGTACATCGCGTGCTCGGCCACCGGCGGCTTGATCTTGTAGGTGGTACCCAGCAGGAAGTCCGGGCGTTCGATGTACTCGTTCATCTCGACCGGCTTGACTGCGGTCTCCGGGGCGGTGGTTTCCGCTTCTTGCTGGTTGTCGGCCTTGGTCACCCGGTAACCGACGATATTCTTGGTGATCTTGACTGTCATGCTCATTATTCCTGTGTCGGTCGTTCCGGATCAGTATTTGCCGTAGGTGCCTTCTTTGAGGGCGTCAAAGAGGTTGGCTGCGGTGTGGGTTTCACCGTCGTATTCTACCTCTTCGTTACCCTTCAGGGTCACCTTGCTGCCATCATCCAGGGTGAATTCGTACAGGGTGTTCTCCAGGTCTTTCTCCTTGACCAGCACGCCCTGGAACGCCTCGGGGTTGAAGCGGAAGGTGGTGCATCCCTTCAGGCCCTTGTCGTAGGCGTACATGTAGATGTCCTTGAATTCCTGGTAGGCGAAGTCTGTCGGAACGTTCGCGGTCTTGGAAATAGAGGAATCCACCCACTTCTGGGCTGCGGCCTGAATGTCGACGTGCTGGTCCGGGGTGACGTCGTCGGAGGTGGTGAAGTACTCCGGCAGCTTCTTGTCGGCGTCGTCCGAGAACGGCATGGCGCCCGGGTTCACCAGATGGCGGTAGGCCAGCAGCTCGAAGGAGAACACGTCGACCTTCTCTTTGGTCTTGCGTCCCTCGCGGATGATGTTGCGCGAGTAGTGGTGCGAGAAGCTCGGCTCAATGCCGTTACTGGCGTTGTTGGCCAGTGACAGGCTGATGGTGCCGGTCGGCGCGATGGAGGTGTGGTGGGTGAAGCGGCCACCTTTCTCCGCCAACTGCTCAACCAGTTTCGGCTCCACTTCGGCAATGCGCTGCATGTAGCGGCTGTACTTGGCGTGCAGTACCCGGCCCTTGATCTTGTCGCCAAGCTTGTAGCCATCGGCTTTCAGTTCGGGGCGGTGTACCAGCATCTTGGCGGTCACTTCGAACTCGTCGTCCATGATCGGGGCGACGCCTTTCTCTTCCGCCAGGGACAGCGACTGGCGCCAGCCTTCAACGGCCATTTCCCGCACCACTTCCTCGGTGAACTTGACGGAATCGTCAGAGCCGTAGGGCATGCGCAGCATGGCCAGGGTGGAACCCAGGCCCAGGATGCCCATGCCATGGCGGCGCTTGTAAGTGATTTCGTGGCGCTGTTCAGCCAGCGGCAGGCCGTTGATTTCAACCACGTTGTCCAGCATGCGGGTGAAGATGCCCACCACCTTGCGGTAGCGCTCGTAGTTGAAGCTGGCCTTGTCGGTGAACGGATAGTCGACGAACTTGGTCAGGTTCACTGAACCCAGCAGGCAGCTGCCGTAAGGGGGCAGAGGCTGTTCGCCGCACGGGTTGGTGGCACGGATCTCCTCGCAGAACCAGTTGTTGTTCATCTGGTTGACCTTGTCGATCAGGATGAACCCTGGCTCGGCGTAGTCGTAGGTGGAGGTCATGATGGTGTCCCAGATCAGCTGGGCCTTGAGGGTGCGGTAGATGCGGCAGGCGACCTTGCCCTCGTCATTGACCACGTAGCTCTCGGTCACCGGGAAATCCCGGTACAGGAAGCGGGAGCTGTCGCTCAGGTCCAGACTTTCCTCGTCCACTTCTTTCTGGGTGACGGGGAAGGAGAGGTGCCAGTCGTCGCCGTTCTTGACCGCTTCGATGAAATCTTCGGTGATCAGCAGCGACAGGTTGAACTGACGCAGGCGGCCATCTTCACGCTTGGCCTGGATGAAGTCGATGATGTCCGGGTGGTGGACGTCAAAGGTGGCCATCTGGGCGCCACGGCGGCCACCGGCAGAAGACACGGTGAAGCACATGCGGTCGAAGATATCCATAAACGACAGCGGGCCGGAGGTGGTGGCGCCAGCGCCGGCGACGTAGGCGCCTTTCGGGCGCAGGGTGGAGAACTCGTAGCCGATACCGCAGCCCGCCTTGAGGGTGAGGCCGGCTTCGTGGTTTTTCTCCAGGATGTCGTTCATCGAGTCGTCGATGGTGCCTGACACTGTGCAGTTGATGGTGGAGGTGGCTGGCTTGTGGGCCTCGGCACCGGCATTGGAGGTGATGCGGCCGGCCGGAATGGCACCATTCTGCAGGGCCCAGACAAAGTCTTTCATGTGCTTGGCGCGCGCAGACTTGTTCTCAACCTCGGCCAGGGCAGTGGCCACCCGCTGGTAGGTCGCTTCGATGTCCTTGTCCACCGGTTCGCCGGTCTTGGTCTTGAGCTGGTATTTGCTGCTCCAGATATCCAGTGAGGCGTCCTGCATGGGAATCGTCGTGATCACTGCCTGTGCCTTAGCGTTCATTGCCACCCTCTGTGTGCTGAGTCATGCCGGTCCGGACAATCGGCATGAAGTGAGCCTGGCCTGGGGCCGGGCGACCACACCGCTGTCCGGTTCCTGAAATACGTGTATGCGCTGAATTGCCAGCAACCACTATATGTGGTGCGTACACCACTACATCTGGTGGTTGCTTCAGGGTCGACGGCTCGCGCCAGCGCGTCGGCCGGGTAACCAGGCCTGGTTTGCGAACTGGCTGGTTACAGATTGACTGTATTGTTCAATAAAAGCCCAATATGTGGGGCGATTTCATGGAAGTATAACAGGATATAGTGGTCTGTGAATAAGACGGGAACTATGAACCGGGGCGGGTGATCGCGACAAAATCAATGGAAATCCCCTTGCAAGGCGAAAAAATCAGGCTTGATAGGGACTTGAGGGCGTCAAGCCGAAAACACTAGATATAGTGCCGGAATGTGCGTACCGACACGGCCATTTTCGGGTGCTCCTGGCGGAGCTGGTTGCTGTTTGGGGGAGAGTGACGAATTGCCCGGCGCGGGTTGCGCCGGGCATCGGGAGGGTGGGGCGATCAGTCCAGCAGCAGGCTGTCGTCGTCGATCTGCAGGCCGCGCTGTTGCTCGAACAGTCCGAGCAGATCTTTGACTTCCAGGCCGTCGCGTTCGGGACCGGCGATGTCGAACACCACCTGGCCCTGGTGCAGCATCACTGTACGGCTGCCCACTTCCAGCGCCTGCTTCATGCTGTGGGTGACCATCAGGGCGGTGAGTTTCTGCTCCTCGATGATCTGTTGGGTCAGCTCCAGCACGAAATTGGCGGTCTTGGGATCAAGAGCGGCGGTATGCTCGTCCAGCAGCAGGATGCTGGACGGTGTCAGGCTCGCCATCAGCAGGCTTACGGCCTGACGTTGTCCGCCGGACAGCAGGCCCATCTTGTCGCCGAGACGATTTTCCAGACCCAGCTTGAGTGTGGACAGGCTGCTGCGGAACTGGTCCATATAGCGCGCCTTCACCGCGGCGGTCAGGCCCCGGCGCTGGCCGCGCTTGATGGCCAGGGCCAGGTTTTCCTCAATGCTCAGGGATTCGCAGGTGCCCGCCAGCGGGTCCTGGAATACCCGGGCGACATTGCGCGCCCGTTTGTGGGTGGGCAGGCGGGTTACGTCCTGGTTGTCCACCACAATCTGGCCGCTGTCCACCATCACTTCGCCGGCGAGGGAGTTGAGGAAGGTGGACTTGCCGGCGCCGTTACTGCCGATCACCGTTACGAACTCGCCCTGGTTGACGGTCAGGCTCATGCCGCGCAGGGCCGGGTTCTCCAGCGGGGTGCCTTTGCCGAAGGTCAGTTTCAGGTTGCTTGCACTAATCATCGGTTCCCCCTCAGGCCTTGTTGCGGGTCAGTCGTGAGCGGATGGAGGTGCGCACGCCCGGCAGTACGATGGCCAGAGTGACCAGCACGGCGGTGATCAGGTTCAGGTCCTGCGCCTGCAGGCCCATGAAATTGGCGTTGAGCGCCAGCGCGATGGCCAGGCGGTACATGATGGCGCCAACCACGCAGGCCAGCAGCGCCTTGATCACCGTTGATGGGGTGATCACGGCTTCACCACCAATCAACGACGCCAGGCCGATGACGATGACGCCCACGCCCATGGTGACGTCCGCTGCGCCCTGGCTCTGGGCAAACAGCGCCCCTGCCAGGCCAACCAGGCCGTTGGAGAGAGCCACGCCGAGTACGATCATGGCGCCGGTGGCAATGCCCTGGGCCCGCGCCATGCGGGCATTGGCGCCGGTGGCGCGCATGGCCAGGCCGGTCTCGGATTTCATGAAGCGCCACAGCAGAATCATGCCGATCACCACCACGATGGCGAACAGCAGCACTGGCACCGTGTGGTAGGGCAGGTAGTCGAAGGTGTCATACCACCATTCCAGCACGGTCTCCTCGCCCAGCAGGGCAACGTTTGGGCGTCCCATGATGCGCAGGTTGACGGAGTACAGCGCGATCATGGTGAGGATCGACGCCAGCAGGTTCAGGATGTTCAGTTTGACGTTCAGCAGTGCGGTCACGGCACCCGCTGCCATACCGGCCAGCACGGCGGCGCCGGTGGCCAGCCAGGGGTTGACGCCCTGGAGGATCAGGATGGCGGCAACGGCCGCACCCAGCGGGAAGCTGCCATCGACCGTCAGGTCGGGAAAGTCGAGAACACGGAAAGACAGATAGATGCCGAACGCCACCAGGCCGTAGATAAGGCCGGTTTCCAGGGCGCCGTAGAATGCGATTTCACTGAGCATGGGTAGGTATTCGCTGTGACTGGATCGGGGAACGGCGCCTTATGGGCGCCGTTCCGGGGCTTACGGGGATGATGTTAGTCGTCGCTGCTGACCACTTCCTGAGCGGAGCTGATGACCTCCTCGCTCAGGGTGATGCCCATCCGCTCGGCGGCGGCCGGGTTGACGAACAGGTTCAGGGTATCAACGGACTCGACCGCCATGTCACCCGGCTTCTGGCCTTCCAGAATGCGGGCAACCATGGAGCCGGCCTGACGGCCGTGGTCGTAGTAGTCAAAGCCCAGGGCGGCAACGGCGCCACGGCTGACGGTGGCTGTGTCGGCGGCGAACACCGGGATCTTGGCGCGCTCACCCACAGACACCACGGCTTCAGCCGCACTGACGACGGTGTTGTCGGTGGTCAGGTAGATGGCGTCGGCCTTGCCAACCAGGGAGCGGGACGCACCCAGTACTTCCGAGGTCTTGGTGGCGGCGGCTTTCACCAGCTCCAGACCACGCGCCGCCAGGCGCTCTTCCAGCAGCTCCACCAGGGCAACGGCGTTGGCCTCACCCGGGTTGTAGACGGTGCCGATGCGCTTGGCGTCCGGCATGATGCGCTGGAGCATGTCGAGATGACGGTCGATGGGAAGCATGTCGGTAACGCCGGTAATGTTGGCGCCCGGTGCTTCCAGGTTGGATACCAGCTTGGCGCCAACCGGATCGGTCACGGCGGCAAACACCACCGGCAGACCGCGGGCGGCGGCAGCCATGGTCTGCGCCGACGGAGTGGCGATGGCGACAATCACGTCCGGGCTCTCGCCAATAAACTTGCGGGCGATCTGGGCGGCGATGGCAGAGTTGCCCTGGGCGCTTTCGTGGCTGACGGTGAGGTTTTCACCCTCGCGGTAGCCGCGGTCTGCCAGTTCATCTTTAACGCCTTCGTATACCGCATCCAGGGCAGGGTGTTCGACGATCTGTGTGATTGCCACGGATTTCGGGTCGTTTGCCTGTGCCAGGCTGGTTGTTGCCATCAGCATGGCGCCCAGCAGGGTGCGCAGAGTCCTCTTGGCCATGTGCCGTGTCTCCCAGGTTTGTTGTCGGTGGTCGTGGCTGCGGGCTCCCGCGGGATGCGGTCCTCCGAGCAGGCCCTCCCAAAAAAGGCGGCAGTTTAGCACAGCATTCAGGTTCGCGCTTTGGCAAGTTACGGATATTTGTTGCCGCCGTGCTCACGACCTGAGGGTGATGGCGGCTGCAGGCGCGTTTCATTCGCCAACGGGCGTATCAGGAAAGAAATAGTTTTGGTTGCATCACATTTTGTAGTGACAGGGTGTGGTGAAATGTAAGACCAAAGTCTTAATCGGAGACTCCTGAACCGTCGATGCCGTGACATTCAAGGCTGTCCAACAACGAGAACGACAACCCCCGGCAAGGGGCTATTCATAACAACGATACGACATACCTCAACCTCAAAAACCAACAAAGGGAGCACCTCAAGACTCCCGACACACAACAAGGAAGGTCCATGGACAATAATCACAAACTCCCCCTGGAAATGGTCTACCACTGGGAGGCCGCCAAAGCCGAAGCTGTTTATCTGACTCAGCCCATGGGTGGTGGCCAGGTCATTGATTACACCTGGCGCCGCGCTGTGGGTGAGGCCCGGCGTATGGCGTCCTACCTCAAGTCACTGAACCTGCCGGAAGGCAGCCGAATCGGTATTGTGTCCAAGAACTGCGCGCACTGGATCATGTCGGACTGGGCGATCTGGATGGCAGGCCATGTCTCGGTGCCGCTGTACCCGACGCTGAACGCCGATACCGTGCGCTACATCCTTGATCACAGCGGCTGTGAAGTGCTGTTTGTCGGCAAGCTGGACGACTGGGACAGCATGAAGTCCGGTGTGCCGGAATCCGTGCGTTGCCTGTCTTACCCGCTGAGCCCGCCCAACGATTTCAAGAGCTGGGACGACATCATCGCCACCTTCCCGCCGCTGGAGGGCAAGGTCCATCGCGATGCCAAGGAGCTGGCTTCGATCGTCTATACCTCGGGCAGTACCGGCAAGCCCAAGGGGGTGATGCTGAGCTTTGAGAACATGGCCTATGCTGCGGCCGGCGGGGTCGATGCCCTCGATGTCAGTGGCAATGAACGCATGCTGTCCTATCTGCCGCTGTCCCACGTGTTTGAGCGCTTTGTGGTGGAGCTGGGTTCCATGCACAAGGGCTTCCATCTCTACTTCGCCGAGTCCCTGGATACCTTTGTTGAGGATCTCCGGCGCGCCCAGCCAACGCTGTTCCTGGCAGTGCCGCGGATCTGGACCAAGTTCCAGCATGGCGTGTTCGAGAAAATGCCAAAAGAGAAGCTGGAGCGGCTGATGCGGGTTCCGCTGCTGCGCCGGGTCGTCAAGAAGAAGATCCTTGCCAACCTGGGATTGCAGCACGTCAAGTTTGCCGGAAGTGGTTCGGCGCCGCTGTCGCACGATATCCTGGAATGGTATCGCGGTCTTGGGCTGGAACTGCTGGAAGGCTACGGCATGTCTGAGAACTTTGCCTACTCCCACATGACCAAACCCGGCCGAGCCCGTACCGGCTATGTCGGCGAGGGGCTGCCCGGCGTTGAGGTCAAGATCAGTGAGCAGGGTGAGGTGCTGGTGAAGAGCCCGGCGACCATGATGGGTTACTACAGGGATGAGGAGAAAACCCGCGAAACCATGACGGAGGATGGCTTCCTCAAGACCGGCGACAAGGGCGAGATCGATGATCTGGGGCGGCTGCGTCTGACCGGGCGGATCAAGGAGATCTTCAAGACCAGCAAGGGCAAGTACGTTGCGCCGGCTCCCATTGAGAATCGCCTGATGAGCCATCCGGACATCGAGATGGTGTGTGTGTCCGGTGAAAACTACCCTCAGCCACACTGCCTGGTGATGCTGTCGGAAGAGGCCCAGCGCCGCCGCCTGGACGAGGGCTATCGCCGTGAGCTTGAGCAGAGCTTCTCAGACCTGCTGAAAGAGGTGAACCAGACCGTCGATCCGCACGAGCAGTTGCAGTTCATCGCGGTGGTGCAGGATGAGTGGAGCATGGAGAATGACTTCCTGACCCCCACCATGAAGCTCAAGCGTAATGTGGTGGAGGACGCTTACCGTCCGGATCTGGAGCAGTGGTACTCCAGCCGCCAGCCGGTGATCTGGCAGTAACTCTTCCCGGGCCGGCGCTGCATGGCCGGCCCGGTCCACACCTTTCTCCCCTGGTCAGGAGCTGGCCGGGGGCAGGCGGGTGGCCTTGAGGCTGTCCTTGATCTTCTTGAGGTGATTGCGAAAACCCTCGCCCCGCTTCAGCGTCACGCCCGTGGCCAGGATATCAATCACCGCCAGGTGAATGATGCGGGATGACATCGGCATATAGACCTCGGTGTCCTCCGCTGCGGTTACCCCCAGCACGACGGTGCACACCTCTGCCAACGGCGAGCCCGGTGTGGTGATGCCGATCACGGTGGCGTCATTGGCGAGGGCGTCCTGGGCAATTTCGATCATTTCCTTGGTACGGCCGGTGTAGGAAATGATCACGATGACATCCCCGGTACTGCTGCCGGCTGCCACCATCCGTTGCATCAGTGCATCGTCGTAGTGCATCACCGGGATGTTGAAGCGGAAGAACTTGTGCTGGGCATCCAGCGCTACCGGAGCCGAGCCACCCATGCCGAAGAAGTTGATCTGCTTGGCCTGAATCAGATAGTCGATGGCGGTGGCCAGATCCTTGGGGTTCAGGGCCTGGCGGGCCTTGTCCAGGTTGGCCATGGTGGTCAGCATGACCTTGTCGGCAAACTCCTCCACCGAGTCGTCGGGCTTGATGTTCTGACCCACGTAAGGCGTGCCGGTGGCAATGCTCTGTGCCAGCCGGATCTTGAAGTCCGGAAAGCCAGAGGCGGAGAAGCCGCGGCAGAAGCGGTTGACCGTCGGCTCGCTGACGTCCGCGGTGCGGGCCAGGGCGGCAATGCTGTAGCGGGTGGCTGCGGAGGGGTCGCGGAGGATGGCTTCGGCAACCTTGCGTTCGGATTTGTTCAGGTTCTCCAGACGGTTCTGGATTTCCTCCAGCAGGTTGTCGTGCTTGGCTGACATGGGCGTGTTCTCCATTGATCCTCGGGCCGTCCGGCGGCCAGTGGGTCTGGCGAATGGTGGCCCGGCATTATAGCGGTATTCCCGCTGTATTGCCGTAGTAAAGATGTCACGGAATGCTTATTGCATTGGCAAAAACCGATGCAAGTGCCATTATTTGAGTAACGATACCACTACATTTGGGTAAAGTTACTACATGTGAGGCCTTCCGAAACCTCACCCAGCCAGTGCGAGGCATTCATGGAGGAGCGGATCGACACCCGTAGCGATCTGATGATCTTTGGCGGTCTGGGCGACCTGGCCCGCCGCAAGCTGTTTCCGGCGCTGTATCAGCTCGAGCGAACCGGACTGCTGGCCGCCGACAGCCGGGTGCTGGTGCTGGCTCGCCGTGCCCACTCGGTGGACGATGTGCGGGAACAGCTGGCATCGGATATCAGGCGCCGGGTCCCGGACAGCGACTGGGATGACGGCGTGCTCTCGCGTCTGCTGGCGCGGGTCGACTATCTGTGCCTGGACATCAACCGGCTTGATGATTACCAGCCGTTGGTGCGCTGGCGCGGTAACTGCGAGAACGCGCTTATTGTCTACATGGCAACGCCACCATCCCTGTACGGCGTGATCGCCCGCCAGTTGCGGGATGCCGGTTGTTGCACCCGCAAGACCCGGGTGGTGGTGGAGAAACCCATCGGTCACGATCTGGAGACGTCCCGCACCATCAATCAGCAGCTGGGCGAAGTGTTCAATGAGGACCAGTTGTTCCGTATTGATCACTACCTGGGCAAGGAAACGGTGCAGAACCTGATTGCACTGCGTTTTGCCAACAACCTGTTCGCCTCCCAGTGGAATCAGAATCACATTTCCCATGTGGAGATCACCGTCGCCGAGAGCGTCGGGATTGAAGGCCGCTGGGGCTATTTCGATCAGGCCGGGCAGGTCCGAGACATGATCCAGAATCACCTGCTCCAGTTACTGTGCCTGATCGCCATGGACCCGCCAGCGGACCTCTCCGCCGACAGCATCCGCGACGAGAAGGTGAAAGTGCTAAAAGCCCTCAGGCCGATCACACCGGACCTGATCGAGAGCCACCTGGTACGCGGACAGTACACTGCCGGTTCCAGCCAGGGCAAGGTGGTGCCGGGGTACCTGGAGGAAGAGGGAGCGGATCGTAACAGTACCACCGAAACCTTCGTTGCCCTCAAGGTGGAGATCGAGAACTGGCGCTGGGCCGGTGTGCCGTTCTACATCCGCACCGGCAAGCGACTGCCGGAGAAACTGTCCCAGATCATCATCCACTTCAAGCCGGCACCGCACTATATCTTCGATCCGGACCAGCGCCATCTGGCCAGCAACAAGCTGGTCATCCGGCTGCAGCCGGACGAGGGCATGACTCTGCAGATTCTGACCAAAGACCAGGGGCTGGATAAGGGCATGCGGTTACGCCGGGGCCCGCTTGAGCTGACCTTCTCGGAGGCTTTTCAGACCGATCGTATCCCGGAGGCCTATGAGCGGCTGTTGTGGGAAGTTATGAAAGGCAATCAGTACCTGTTCGTGCGTCGCGACGAAGTCGAGTATGCCTGGCGCTGGGTCGATGGTGTGGTGGCCAACTGGCAGGCCCATGATGATCTCCCCAAACGCTACGCCGCCGGTACCTGGGGGCCGGTGGCGGCCATTGCGCTGATTACCCGGGATGGCAGGAGCTGGTATGAAGATGCCTGATATTGCGTTACCGGACGGCGTGGATCTGGTGTCCGCCCTTGACGCCCATTCGGTGGCCAGCATTCTGGCCGAAAAGATCGCCGGTGTGCTCGCTGACCGCTTGCGAGAGCCCGGTCGGGCGAGCCTGGCGGTGTCTGGCGGCACGACCCCCATTGCGTTTTTCGAGCTGCTGGCGGAAAAGCCCCTCGACTGGTCCCGGGTGGATGTGGTGCTGGTGGATGAGCGCTGGGTGCCGGAGAGCGATCCAGCCAGCAATGCCGCCAGCGTTCGTCGTTACCTGCTGCAGGGCCCTGCGGCCTCCGCGACCTTCTGGCCGTTGTGGCGGGAAGGCGTGAGCCCGGAGCAGGGTGCGGCACTGGCGGACCGGGCGCTGGCTTCCCTGGCCTGGCCTTTGACAGCCGTCGTGCTGGGGCTGGGAACGGATGGCCATACTGCGTCGCTGTTCCCGGATGCGCCAGAGCTTTACCGGGCTCTGGACACCGCGCGACCGGAGCGGGTGTGTGCGATGACACCGCCATCCCAGACCCAGGCGAGAGTGACACTGACGTTGCGGGCGTTGGCGGCGGCCGGTTTCCGGGCGTTGCACATTCAGGGCGGAAGCAAGGCGGAGGCGTTGCGACAGGCCTGCGAGAACCTGGATGACGTGGCGGATATGCCGATCCGGGTATTCCTGAAACTGGGGCTGCGGGTGTTCTGGAGCGCCTGACATCCATTGGAGGTATCGATGACGCAACTGTCTGAGGTCTACCGTAACCGGGTACATGCAGTATTGAATGCAGCGCCGGTGATCCCCGTCCTGACCATTCGCGATCCGGAGCAGGCTTACCCGTTGTGCAAGGCGTTGGTGAACGGTGGCATCCGGGCATTGGAGATCACCCTGCGTACCGAGCACGGCCTGCCGGCGATCCGTCAGTTGCGGCAGTCGTTGCCAGAAGTCTGGGTGGGAGCGGGGACGGTCACTACGCCAGCGCAGTATCGCGAGGTGGAGGCGGCTGGTGCCCAGTTTGTGGTGACACCGGGTTCGACTGAGGCGGTTCTGGCCTGTGGTCTAACCTCCAACGTGCCGTTGATCCCCGGTATTGCCACGGCATCGGAGCTGATGCTGGGTTATGCCCTGGGCTATCGCGAGTTCAAGTTTTTTCCTGCCGAAGTGGCCGGTGGGACGGCGGCACTGAACGCTTTTGCGGGCCCGTTTCCGGATGTGCGTTTCTGTCCGACCGGCGGCATCGATCTCGAGAATGCGGCGGATTATCTGGCGTTGGCGAACGTGCTGACGGTGGGAGGCAGTTGGCTGACGCCGCGGGAGGCGGTGGCCGCCGGCGACTGGGGTGTTATCACCGAGCTGGCGCGGAGCAGCCTGGCGGCACTGCCGACGCCGTGAATGGCGTCGGCGAGCGCTGGGTTGCCATGCCTGGCAGAGGTTGCCTAGCGAACGTCCGGGCCAACCCTGACAATCTTCAGCGAGTTGGTGCCGCCCTGGGCGTCGGCATAGTCGCCCTTGGTGATGATGATTAGATCACCTTCCTTCACCACGCCCCGTGAGGTCAGTTCCGCCACCGCGCGGGCATTGGTTTCCTCGTGCGGCATGTCGGTGGAGTTGAACGGCACGGTCTGCACGCCACGGTACATTGATACCCGGTGCTGGGTGCTGTGGTGACGGGAGAATGCGAAGATCGGCAGGTTTGATTTGATGCGGGACATCAGCAGCGGTGTCGCGCCGGTTTCGGTCAGGCAGATGATGGCGGCAATGCCTTCCAGGTGGTTGGCGGCGTACATGGCGGACAGCGCAATGGCTTCGTCGATCCGGTCCATGGTTTCGTGGATGCGGTGCTTCGACTGACGCATCGAGGGATGCTTTTCGGCGCCCATGCAGATCCGCACCATGGCTTCCACGGCTTCCCGGGGGTAGTCGCCGACAGCAGTCTCCGCCGACAGCATCACCGCATCGGTGTAGTCCATCACCGCGTTGGCGACGTCGGACACCTCGGCCCGGGTGGGCATGGGGTTTTCGATCATCGACTCCATCATCTGGGTGGCGGTGATCACCACCTTGTTGAGGGCGCGGGCACGACCGATGATGTGCTTCTGCACCGCCACCAGTTCAGCGTCGCCGATTTCCACCGCCAGGTCGCCGCGAGCCACCATGACCGCATCCGATGCGCGGATGACGTCGTCCAGGGCGTCATCGTCGTGGGCCAGTTCGGCGCGTTCGATTTTGGCCACCAGGCCGGCGCTGGAGCCCGCTTCTTTCAGCAGGGCGCGGGCGGTATGAAGATCGTCAGCGGTGCGTACGAACGACACCGCGACGTAGTCGGCCCCCAGTTGCGCGGCGGTGCGGATGTCCTCTTTGTCCTTGTCGGTAAGGGCGTCGGCAGAAAGGCCACCGCCCCGTTTGTTGAGCCCCTTGTTGTTGGACAGCGGGCCGCCAATCAATACCCGGGAGCGAATGCTGTGGTCATCCACGGCTTCCACTTCCATCTCGATACGACCGTCATCCAGCACCAGGATATCGCCGGCTGCCACATCCTGGATCAATTGCTCGTAGTCAATGCCGACCCGCTCGCTGTCGCCGCTCTCCTTGTCCATGGCGGCATCCAATACAAAGCTCTGGCCGGCTTTCAGGGTGACCTTGTTGTCGGTAAAGCGTGCGATGCGCAGTTTGGGGCCCTGTAGATCCGCCAGGATGGCGGTATAGCGCCCCAGCGCTTCGGAGGCTTCGCGAACCTGGCGGGCCCGCTGGATGTGATCTTCGGCGCTGCCGTGGGAGAAGTTCAGGCGGGTGACGTCGACACCGGCTGCAATGATGGCCTGCAGCGATTCCGCGGAGTCGGTAGCGGGACCCAGGGTGGCGACAATCTTGGTGCGCCTCAGCATAGTGTGTTCCTTTCGGTGGGGTGGTATGAATGTTGTATTGGTATCACAGACGTATGGGGTGTCACAGGTGTATGAGTCGTCACGGATGTATGGGGTGCCACTGGCCACTGGTGTAGGCGCTGTCTGTCAGTGTTCGGCATGGACCAGCGCCAGGGTGTTGTCCAGCATTCGGTTGGAGAAGCCCCATTCATTGTCATACCAGGCCATGACTTTTACGTGACGGCCGAGCACTCGGGTGTGGTTACCGTCGACAATGCTCGACAGAGCGTTGTGGTTGAAATCAATGCTGACCAGAGGCTCATGGTTAAAGCCCATAATCGGGCTGGCATCCGCGGCTCGCTCAAGTAACTGGTTAATATCATCGACGTTAGTGTCTTTCAGGGCAATCAGGCTTAGGTCCACCATCGAGACATTGTTGGTGGGCACCCGCACCGCCAGGCCATCCAGACGGCCGGCCAGTTCCGGGATGATGCGCCCGATAGCGCCGGCCGCGCCAGTGCGGGTGGGGATCATCGACGCGGTGGTGGCGCGGGCGCGGTAGGCATCGCCGCCCCAGGCATCGGTGACCGGCTGATCGTGGGTAAAGGCATGGATGGTGGTCATCAGTCCGCTTTCGATCCCGACACCCTGGTGCAGGGCCTGCACCACCGGTGCCAGGCAGTTGGTGGTGCATGAGGCGCACGACACGATGCGATGATGCTGACGCAGTTGCTGATGGTTGACGCCGTAGACCACCATGGCGTCGGCATCCTTTGACGGTGCTGAGATCAGTACCCGGCCAGCGCCGGCCTGCAGGTGGGCTGCGGCCTGGTCGCGGGCGGTAAAACGGCCGGTACACTCCAGCACAACGTCTATATTGAGGCTGTGCCATGGCAGGCTGGCGGGGTCTGTTCGGGCGGTGGTGGCGATGCGGTCGCCGTTGACAGTCAGCAATTCGGCATCGTGGTCGATCGTGCCGCTGAAGTGGCCGTGGATGCTGTCATGGCGAAGCAAATGGGCCAGTCCCTGCGGCGGCGCCAAGTCGTTGATGGCGACAATCTGAAGGCGGTCGCGGTAGCTGTTTTCGTACAGCGCCCGCAGTACATTGCGGCCGATACGTCCAAAGCCGTTAATCGCTATGCGAATGGTCATGGTGCATCTCCACGGTTGCCAGGGGACTCAGTACAGTGGAAAGATGTAGTAATTATAACAACATTTTTGCCTTGTGGCAGGTTATGTCAGCGCTGAATTTTGTAAATGCAAGGTAAGTTTACAGTGGAATCATGCCGTTGAGACCGTTCGCAGAGCGCTGAGTTCCGGCATGTGCCGGTGATTGGACGGACCCGGCCAGGCATGGAAGCACATAGACCGAGAAAAGCGGAAAACGGCAATAACGGAAAGAAGCGGAGTGAGATGATGCACCGGACCGTGGAACAGGTGACCCAACGCATTACCGAACGCAGTCGCGACCTGCGGACTGACTATCTGGCACGAATGGAGGCCCAGAAGGCGGAGTCTCCCCAGCGTCAGACCCTGTCCTGTGGCAACCTGGCTCACGGCTTTGCGGCGTGCCAGCCGGCTGAGAAGGACGTACTGCGGCTGATGAACCGGGCCAACGTGGCGATGGTGTCGGCCTACAACGACATGCTTTCCGCGCACCAGCCCTATCAACGGTTTCCGCCACTGATCCGTGACGCCGCGGAAGCCATGGGATCGGTGGCCCAGTTCGCCGGCGGTACGCCAGCGATGTGTGACGGGGTAACCCAGGGCCGGCCGGGAATGGAGCTTAGCCTGTTCTCCCGGGATGTGATCGCCATGAGCACCGCCGTGGCGCTCAGTCACAACATGTTCGACGCCACGGTCCTGCTGGGCATCTGCGACAAGATCGTGCCCGGATTGTTGATCGGCGCCCTCAGCTTTGGTCATCTGCCGACGGTACTGATTCCCTCCGGCCCGATGCCCTCCGGGTTACCGAACAAGGAGAAGCAGCGGGTGCGTCAGCTGTATGCCGAGGGCAAGGCGAGCCGGGAGGAGCTGCTGGAGGTGGAGAGCCGTTCCTACCACAGCCCCGGAACCTGCACCTTCTATGGCACCGCCAACAGCAACCAGTTGCTGGTGGAGGTGATGGGGCTGCACCTGCCGGGCGCGGCCTTCTGTCCGCCAAACACGCCGTTGCGGGACGCCCTGACCCGGGCAGCGACCGAGCAGGTGATACGACTGTCCCGCCCCAATGGCGGCGAGCTTGGGTTGGCGGACATGGTTGATGAGAAAAGCATCGTCAATGCGTTGGTGGCGCTACTGGTCACCGGAGGCTCGACCAATCACACCATGCACTGGGTGGCTATCGCCCGGGCGGCTGGCATTCTGATCGACTGGCAGGATTTTGCTGACCTGTCGGCGGCCGTGCCGACGCTGACCCGGATCTATCCCAATGGCCAGGAAGATGTGAACGCGTTCCATGAAGCCGGCGGCACCCCCTTCCTGATCCGCGAACTGCTGTCCGCAGGGCTGTTGCATGAGGACGTTCAGACAGTCGCGGGGCCGGGACTGGAGCGCTATACCCGGGCCCCCCACCTGGAAGGGGAGCGCCTAGTCTGGCAGCCCGTTGCCCGGGCAACGGGGAACGACGGTGTTTTGCGGGGCTGCGACAACCCGTTTGCGGTGGATGGGGGCTTGCGACTGCTGGCTGGCAACCTGGGGCGCGGTGTGATCAAGGTGTCGGCGGTGGCGCCGGACCATCACTGCGTGGAAGCGCCGGCTGTCATTTTCCACGACCAGGACGATCTTGAGCGGGCGTTCAAGGCCGGCGAGTTGGACCGGGACTGTGTGGTGGTGGTGCGTTTCCAGGGGCCGCGGGCCAACGGCATGCCGGAGCTACATCGTCTGACGCCCTACCTGGGCGTGCTTCAGGATCGCGGCTATCGGGTAGCTCTGGTCACCGACGGCCGGATGTCCGGAGCTTCCGGCAAGGTGCCGGCGGCGATTCACGTCTATCCCGAGGCGGCTGAGGGTGGCCCCTTGGCGCTGCTGCGTGAGGGCGATCTGATCCGCGTTGATGCCGGCACTGGGCAATTGTCCGTCAGTCTCAGTGAGGCCGAGCTGTCCTCGCGCCAGCCCGCAACGGCGGACCTGGCTGTTCACCATCATGGCGTCGGCCGGGACCTGTTCGGCTGGATGCGCCGCGACGCCAGCAATCCGGAGCAGGGGGCCAGCGTGTTCTGGTCGCCCGGGGCGGACGCCGATCACAGGTAA
Source organism: Marinobacter sp. CA1 (assembly GCF_020546665.1). Lineage (NCBI taxonomy): Bacteria > Pseudomonadati > Pseudomonadota > Gammaproteobacteria > Pseudomonadales > Marinobacteraceae > Marinobacter > Marinobacter sp. CA1. The sequence continues at coordinate 2,735,280 of NZ_CP071785.1, read as the reverse complement.
TGGACAAAACGCTCGCGTTCGAACCGGTACTGCTGATGGTAGACGCCGTTCTCCGCCCGTTTGCCTGCCGCGAGAACCATGGTCACCAGGCCCTTGCGGGGAATCTTGAGCAGCTTGCGAACCCGGCACTCATCAAAGCCTTCCATCGGACAGGAGTCGTAGCCATGGGCCCGCAACGCCAGTATCAGGTTTTCCGCGGCAAGCGCTGTGGATTTGGTCGCCCAGATTTTCATCTCATTGGTGGAGTAGGGCCCTCGTGGCACCGGTCGGGCCAGGCCGGCCGCCAGCCCGATGCCTTTCTTGGCGAGGCCAAACAGGCCCAGCGGACCCTGAGCGTATTGCAGTGGTGCGAATCGCTGATAATAAGTGCGGACGATGCCGGGCAGGCTTTCCTCTGGCCATTGCTGGATTGCCAGTCGACTGTGCTCGGCCCAGGTGTCGGTGCGGGCTACGATGGCGATCAGGACTGGAGCTGTGCGAGCGGCGTTCTGGTTCAGGCAGGCCCGGGCCAGTTTCTGGCGTAGCGCCGGTGTGGTCACGACAAAGAACTCCCAGGGCTGCAGATTGCTGGAGTTGGGAGCCAGCATCGCCAGGTCCAGGCAGTCGTCGAGAATGCCGTGGGGAATGGCGGTATCGGTAAAGCGGCGAATGGAGCGTCGGCTTTCCACAACCTTGCGGAATTCTTTCGGGTTGGCAGCGGGCAGATCCTTGAGTGGGGCGTTCATGGCAGTCTCCTTGCACCGTGGTCGGAACTTTGTATGATGCCCGGCCCCCAACGAACTGGCCAGGGTGCCTGTCGGGCCTCAGGCAATACGGATAAGGAATCAATATGGCAACACCTGTTGAGTTGCAGACGGAGCGTTTACGGTTGCGTCAGTGGTGCTCCGGAGATCGGGAGCCTTTCGCGCGCATGAGTTCGGACCCGGAGGTGATGGCGTACTTTCCATCGCTGCTGTCGCGGGAAGACAGCGATGCCATGGCGGACCGGTGCCAGGCCCTGATCGAGCTGCGTGGCTGGGGGTTCTGGGCGCTCGAAGCCCGCGATGGCGGTGAATTTTTGGGTTTCGTGGGGCTTCATGAGCCGGCAGCGGAGTTGCCGTTCTCGCCGTGTGTCGAGATTGGCTGGCGCCTGGCCCGCGAAGCCTGGGGCAGGGGCTATGCCACCGAAGCCGCCGGTGCCGCCCTGGATTTTGCCTTTGATCATCTTGATTTGGCAGAAGTGGTGTCCTTTACCACCCTGGAGAACCGCCGTTCCCGCGCAGTGATGGAGCGTCTGGGGATGCGTAGCTCCCCGGATGAGAATTTTGAGCACCCGGCGGTCGCCGTGGGAAATCCGCTGCGGCCCCACTGTCTCTATCGCCTGGATCGGGACGACTGGCGTCGTGGATCGGCGAATTGATCAAAATCTGATCTTTTCATCGACGCCCGAATCCGTATAATGGCGGCCTCGCAGGAGAGAGGGGTTGTATCAGCAGCCCCCGCCGAAGGCGCAAACTCCCATAAACGCTCAGGCACCGGTACTGCGACACAACCAGACACGCCGACTGGAGAGCGACTGCCAAGAGCAGTCCACCGAAGGGGCAAGCGGCTACCACGCCGCCCAAACTCTCAGGTACACAGGACAGGGGGAGAGGCACGACGACAGCAGGAGTCCTGCGTGCTCACCTATATCTATGTGATAGCCATCACAGCGGAAGCCATGTCCGGTGCCCTGGCAGCCGGACGTCGGAACATGGACATGTTCGGCGTGGCCCTGATCGCTTTTCTTACCGCTCTTGGCGGCGGTACCGTGCGGGATATCCTGCTGGGTAACTACCCGGTCAACTGGACCCAGCACCCGTCCTACATCTACCTCACCATCTCCGCCGGTTTGTTCACCATTGTGATCGCCCGCTTTATGCGTCACCTTCACCAGCTGTTCCTGATTCTCGATGCGATGGGGCTGGTGGCCTTTACCATCATCGGCTGCAATGTTGCCCTCAGTCTCAACTACAACACGCCGGTTGTGGTGATGGCGGGGATCACCACGGGCATTTTCGGTGGCATCCTGCGGGATCTGATGTGCAATCGCACCCCTCAGGTACTGCAGCATGAGCTGTATGCCAGTGTCTCGCTGCTGGTGGCGTTGCTGTATCTGTTCCTGCTGGATCGTCAGGTCGATCATGATATCAACCTGCTGGCCTCGTTCAGCGTCGGTCTGGCCCTTCGGCTGGCGGCCATTCGCTGGCAGTGTTCCCTGCCGGTGTTTTCCTATGCCCCGGAAAAATGGCAGGACTGATGGCGGGTGTCGGTCAGCCGGTACGCGTACGACATGGCAGGGCTCTGTGAAAGGCTGAGAATCGCTGGAAAACTGCCCCGGCCAGGGTGGCCGGGGCGTCTGGTCTTACTCCCAGACAATCCTGCGATTCTGGTCATACCAGCCAGCCATGCGGTCGGCGTAGTGGCTTTCGATGACGTTGCGCTTGATCTTCAGGGTGGGGGTGAGCATGCCGTTCTCGATGCGCCAGGGTTCGTTGACCACCACGGCGAACGCCAGTTTTTCATGGGGCTCTGCCTCGGCGTTGACCCGGGTGAGAACCTCCGTCAGCTCACGTTCCAGTTCGTCGTGATTGCTGTGGGCCGCCAGCTCTTCCCGGGTTTCTTCTGCCAGCAGGATCAGGGCGCAGGGCTGGGGCTGGTTGGCGCCGGCGACGCAGACGGCCTCCAGCTTGGGGTGGTTGAAGCGGCTTTCCAGTGGCACCGGCACCACGTACTTGCCCTTGGCGGTTTTGAACAGGTCCTTCACCCGGCCGGTGATGCGCAGGTAGCCGTCGCTGTCGATTTCGCCCATGTCGCCGGTCTTGAGGAAGCCGTCCTCCGTCAGGTCTTCGCGGGTTTTCTCTTCATTCCGATAGTATCCCAGCATCTGTCCGGGGCTTTTTACCTGAACCTCACCATTGTCGCCAATACGGTGTTCGACGCCGGGATTCGCTACACCAACAGTGCCCACGCGGGTCTGGCCAGGACGGTTGCTGTGGGAGTAGCCGAAGTTCTCAGACATGCCGTACACCTCCAGCAGCTCCAGCCCCAGGTTGCGGTACCAGGCAATAATTTCCGGCGACAGCGGTGCAGCGCCGGTCAGGGCGGCCCGGCAGTGATTCAGGCCGAGCTGGGTCAGCACCTTCTTCTTTACCAGCCGGTTGACCAGGGGCAGGTTGAACAGCAGTTTCTGTTTGCCGGGTGAGAGCTTTTCATTGATCGCCAGATAGAACTTCATCCACAGTCGTGGCACCGAGAAGAACAGGGTGGGGCGTGCCCGTTGCAGGTCTTCCTGGAAGCTCTCCAGGGAATTGGCGAAGTACAGGTGGAAGCCATAGAACAGCGACAGGTTCTCCACCGCGGCCCGCTCGGCGACGTGGGCCAGTGGCAGGTACGACAGCATGCGGTCGTCCTGGTTGACCGGGAACAGCTGCTTGAGACCATCCGCCACGGAGATCAGCGACTGGAAACTGTGCATCACGCCTTTGGGCCGGCCGGTGCTGCCCGAGGTGTAGACAATGGTGGCCAGGTCCGTTGGTGACGGAGAGTGCATGGGCTGCGGTGCGGTATTGGCCACGATGTCGGTCCACTGCGGTGTATCCCGGCGAGGGGACATGGGCAGGGAGATCAGTGGCAGATCGACCGGCAGAATGTCCTTGATATCGTTCCAGCCATCCACGGTGCCGTCCATTTTGCCGAGGAACAGCAGGCGAGCTTCGCTGTGCTCCAGAATGTAGGCGGCGGTGTCGCCATTGAGGGTGGGGTACAGGGGAACGGAGACGTGTCCGGCGGCCCAGATGGCCAGATCGGCCAGCACCCAGTGGGCGCTGTTGCGGCCCAGAAGGGCAACGTTGCTGTGCTCCGGAATGTTCAGACTGCGCAGGTGGGCTGCCATTCTGGCGACCTGGTCGGCGGCTTCGCCCCAGGTGATGTCCTGGGTACTGCCGTCCGGGAACGGCTGGGTCAGGTAGACCCGGTCGGGCGTTTTCTGGGCCCAGTAACTCAGACAGTGGAGAGACGTGCTGGGGTGTGTTGCGGCGTTCATGGAGTGGACTCCTTTATTATTGTTCAAGGCGGTATCGGCCAAAAGTTGTTCGCTCGCCAAAGCTATCATAGCCTTTGCGGTATCCCGGGGCGATAGCCTTGGCGCTCCGGGCAATTGGCCGTTTATGACACGCCGGCGGGGCTCGCCAGCGCCGGCGGTACTTACCCCGATTCCCTGTCGCCGGTCTGATCTCTATACTCTCACGCCCCCCACCTGGAATCCCGTCGCCTGTTGAGGTGCGGTTTTCTGATCGAAGGTATTGGAGTCTGACAATGGCAGAGATTGCAACAACACCCGTGCCTCCCTATTACACGGTCATCTTCACCTCCCTGCGTACGTCCGACGATGACGGCTATGGTGAAATGGCGGTAAGGATGGTTGAGCTGGCGCAGCAGCAGGAAGGCTTTCTCGGTATCGAGTCGGCCCGCGAGGAGGTCGGTATCACGGTTTCCTACTGGCGGGATCCGGAATCGATTCGGCGCTGGAAGGCCCAGGTTGAACATCGCGAGGCTCAGCGGCTGGGGCGAAGTCAGTGGTATGCCGATTATCGGGTCCGGGTTGCCCGGGTCGAGCGCGATTATGGTCCTGAATCCGGAGGCGTGGCGTGAATAACTGGGTGTTGCTGATTGCCGCCATTGGTGCTGAGGTGGTGGCGACTTCGGCCCTCAAGGCCAGCGATGGTTTTTCCCGGCTGTGGCCGTCGGTGCTGGTGGTGGTGGGCTATGGTCTGGCCTTTTACCTGCTGGCGCTGACCCTGCGCTCCATTCCCGTCGGTGTGGCCTATGCCATCTGGTCCGGCGTCGGTGTGGTGGCGATTGCGCTGATTGGCTGGCTGGTGTTTGGCCAGAAACTGGACGCGCCGGCGGTGATTGGTATGGGGTTGATCGTTGCCGGGGTGCTGGTGATGAATGGCATGTCCCGGACTGTCGGACACTAGTCTGCCGACTCTTGTCTGGAAAAGAAATTTTGGAAGTTTTATAAGAAAGGCGGGCGTGGTGCCCGCCTTTCTGTTTGTGTGTTTTGAAGTCCTAGAATCCCTGGGCTGAGGACGTACTGCGGCGCGGATCGGCGCCACCATACAGCATGCCATCCTCACCCACGGCAATGCTCTGGATCGCCCCCATGGCGCTGCGGGTTTCCACGGTGTGGCCCATACCTTCCAGTAAACGAATGGTGTCCGGGCTGATGCCGTTCTCAATGCGGATCTCATCCGGCAGCCACTGGTGATGGATGCGAGGCGCTGCCACCGCAGACTGGATGTTCATGCCATGGTCGATCACGTTCATCAGCACCTGCAGGGTGGTGGTGATGATGCGGGAGCCGCCGGGGCTGCCGGTGACCAGCACATTACGGCCGTCTTTGCGGACAATGGTTGGCGACATCGAGCTGAGCATGCGCTTGCCGGGCTCGATCTTGTTGGCTTCGCCGCCAATCAGGCCGTAGGCATTGGGTACGCCGGGTTTGGCACTGAAGTCGTCCATCTCGTTGTTGAGCAGGAAGCCGGCACCGGTCACGGTGATGCCTGAGCCATAACTGAAGTTGATGGTGTAGGTGTTGGAAACGGCGTTACCCCAGCGATCAACAATGGAGAAGTGGGTTGTTTCGTTGCTCTCGTATCCGGCTGGATCACCGGCGCGGATGTCCACCGAGGGGCGGGCCTGGTCCGGATCGATGCCGTCGCGGAGGCGTTCGGCGTAGGCTTTGTCGGTGAGGCCGGCCAGCGGCACCTCAACAAAGTCGGTGTCGCCCAGGTATTCGGAGCGATCGGCATAGGCCAGTTTCATCGCCTCGGCCATCAGGTGAATGGTCTGGGCGGAGTTGTGGCCATACTCGCCAATCGGGTAACCCTCAAGGATGTTGAGGATCTGGACGATGTGGGTGCCGCCGGATGAGGGTGGTGACATGGAGTAGACGTCGTACCCCCGGTAGTTGCCGTGGATGGGCTGGCGGATGGCCGGCTGGTAGTTTTTCAGGTCTTCCAGGGTAATGAGGCCATCATTCTGCTCCATCTCGTCTACGATCAGCTGCGCGGTTTCACCCTCGTAGAAGCCCTTGATGCCCTGATCGGCGATGCGTTGCAGGGTGGCGGCGAGATCGGGTTGGCGGAAGCGTTCACCAGGCTGGTAGGCGCTGCCATCCTCCTTGTAGAACTTGGCCTTGCTGGCGGGCCAGGGCTCCAGGCGGTCGCGGGCGCTTTCCAGGCCGTGGCTGAAGCGGGGCGGCACAACGAAACCTTCCCGTGCGAGCTGTATGGCCGGTGCCAGTGCCTGTTTCAGGCTGAGGGTGCCGTGGCGCTCCAGGGCCATGGCCAGGCCGGCGACTGTGCCGGGCACGCCAGCGGCCTTGTGGGTGAAGCGGCTGCGGTTCTGGACGACGTTGCCGTCGCTGTCCTGATACATGGTTTCGGTGGCGGCCGCCGGTGCGGTTTCGCGGTAGTCGATGGCCGTTACCGGGCTCTGGTCGCCAGGGGCAATCAGCATGAAACCGCCGCCTCCGATGTTACCGGAGCGGGGTTGGGTGACCGCCAGGGCGAAGCCAGCGGTGACCGCGGCGTCGATGGCGTTGCCGCCGTCCTTGAGAACCTGCAGGGCGACGTCGGTTGCCAGGGTATGGCTGGTGGCTACCATTCCGTTGCGACCTTCGCTGGGGTGATGGCGCTCGCCCTCCAGAATGGCGGCAGCAGTGGCGGATTGCCAGGGCTGGGCCAGCACTGCCGGCATCAGGCAGAGCAGGAACAGCGGGCGTCGAAAGTGTCTGAGCATGGTGTCGTCCTTGTTGCTTTTCTTGGTTGAAGCCAGTTTCCCCGGCTGGCGTTGCTTTGCGGGGCGGCCGGCTCATTAAGATGGCCCAGGCTATCGGGTGGCGCAACTGTCGGAAGGTTGGATAGATTGCCCCGGATTTGGCGCCGCCTTCGTTTCTTGCCGCCAGATACGCTATGATAGCCGGTCACTTTTCCGGGTTGGCCTGTCTGGCGAACCCGCTTTCCCAGGTTTTTAAAGGAAAGGCCCTCATGGAGCATACCTATCGTCTTGTGATTTCCTGCCCCGATCGGGTAGGCATTGTTGCCAAGGTCAGTAACTTCCTGTCGACCTACAACGGCTGGATTACCGAGGCCAGCCATCACTCTGACATCCAGACCGGCTGGTTCTTCATGCGCCACGAAATCAAGGCCAGCTCCATTCCCTTCGGGCTGGACCAGTTCCGGGCTGCGTTTGAGCCGATCGCCCGCGAATTTGACATGCGCTGGCAGGTGGCGGACTCCGCCCAGCCCAAGCGGGTGGTGTTGATGTGCAGCAAGGAGTCCCATTGCCTGGCGGACCTGCTGCATCGCTGGCACAGCAAAGAGCTGAACTGCGAAGTGGTGGGGGTGATCTCCAACCACGAAGATCTGCGCCGGATGGTGGAGTGGTACGACATTCCCTATCACCACGTGCCGGTATCCCGGGACAACAAGGCCGAAGCCTTTGCCCAGATCGGTGAGTTGATCGACAGCTATCAGACTGACGTGGTGGTGCTGGCGCGTTACATGCAGATCCTGCCGCCGGACCTGTGCGAGCGCTATGCTGGCAAGGTGATCAACATTCACCACAGCTTCCTGCCGTCGTTCGCCGGGGCCCGCCCCTATCACCAGGCCTACAGTCGGGGGGTGAAACTGATCGGTGCAACCTGCCATTACGTCACCCAGGATCTGGACGAAGGTCCGATCATCGAACAGGACGTGATTCGCATTACCCACAGCGATTCCATCGACGACATGGTGCGCCTGGGTCGGGATGTGGAGAAGAACGTACTGGCCCGAGGCCTGCGTTCCCACATTGAGGACCGGGTGATTACCTATGAAAACAAGACGGTGGTTTTCGACTGAGTCCAGGGGCCGAATGTGGTAATATCGGCCGCTTGTTGAAAACGATTCTCACGACTTTCAGTAAACGCAAAGGAACCTTTCTCGATGGGTGAATTAGCCAAAGAGATCCTGCCGGTCAACATAGAAGACGAACTGAAGCAGTCCTACCTTGATTACGCCATGAGCGTCATCGTCGGTCGGGCGCTGCCGGATGTTCGAGACGGTCTCAAGCCTGTGCACCGGCGTGTGCTGTTCGCCATGTCGGAACTGGGCAACGACTGGAACAAGGCCTACAAGAAATCTGCCCGTGTGGTGGGTGACGTGATCGGTAAGTACCACCCCCACGGTGACTCTGCGGTTTACGACACCATCGTGCGTATGGCTCAGCCCTTCTCGCTGCGTTACCCGCTGGTGGATGGTCAGGGCAACTTCGGTTCCATTGACGGCGACAACGCCGCTGCCATGCGTTACACCGAAATCCGCATGGAGAAGATCGCCCACTCGCTGCTGGCGGATCTGGACAAGGAAACCGTCGACTACGTGCCCAACTACGACGGCACCGAGCAGATTCCCGAGGTACTGCCAACGCGGGTACCCAACCTGCTGGTCAACGGCTCCTCCGGTATTGCGGTGGGCATGGCCACCAACATCCCGCCGCACAACCTGACCGAAGTGGTCAACGGCTGTCTGGCGCTGATTGATGACCCGGACCTGACTGTCGACGACCTGATGGAGTACATCCCAGGCCCGGACTTCCCCACCCAGGGCATCATCAACGGTCGTGCCGGCATTGTTGAGGCCTACCGCACCGGTCGTGGCCGTATCTACATCCGTGCCCGCCATGAGATCGAGCACGACAAGAAGACCGGCCGTGACGCCATCATCATCACCGAGCTGCCTTACCAGCTGAACAAGGCGCGGCTGATTGAAAAGATCGCCGAGCTGGTGAAAGAGAAGAAGATCGAAGGCATCTCCGAACTGCGGGATGAGTCCAACAAGGAAGGTATCCGGGTGGTAATTGAGTTGCGCCGCAACGAAAACCCGGACGTGGTGATCAACAACCTGTTCGCCCAGACCCAGCTGGAAACCGTGTTCGGAATCAATACCGTGGCACTGGTGAACGGCGAGCCCAAGGTTTTGAACCTGAAAGAGCTGCTGGATGCGTTCCTGCGTCACCGTCGTGAAGTGGTGACCCGCAGAACCATCTACGAGCTGCGCAAGGCCCGTGAACGTGGCCATATCCTGGAAGGCCTGGCGGTAGCACTTGCCAACATCGATGAGATCATCGAGCTGATCAAGGCGTCGCCGTCTGCCGCCGAGGCCAAAGAGAAGCTGATGAACCAGGGATGGGTGCCGGGCGACGTCATGGCAATGCTGGAGCGTGCCGGTGAAGACGCCTGCCGCCCCGACGATCTGCCGGAAATCTATGGCATCCGCGATGGGCTGTATCACCTGTCTCCGGAGCAGGCCCAGGCGATTCTGGATCTGCGTCTGCATCGCCTGACCGGTCTGGAGACCGAGAAACTTCAGAACGAGTACCGCGACATTCTCGACAAGATTGCCGACCTGCTGGACATCCTGGGCAATCCTGAGCGCCTGCTGCAGGTGATTCGTGACGAACTGACGGCGGTGGTGGACGAGTACGGCGACGACCGTCGCACCGAGATCACCAGCTCCCGTCGTGACCTGACCATTGCTGACCTGATTGACGAAGAAGACCTGGTGGTGACCATCTCTCACGGTGGTTACGCCAAGACCCAGGCCGTGACCGATTATCAGGCCCAGCGCCGCGGTGGTCGTGGCAAGGCCGCGACGTCGATGAAGGAAGAGGATTTCGTCGAGAAGCTGCTGGTAGCCAACTCTCACGACACCATTCTGTGTTTCTCCAACCGGGGTAAGGTTTACTGGCTGCGGGTGTTTGAGATTCCCCGGGCCAGCCGCGCCTCCCGTGGACGTCCAATGGTCAATATCCTGCCGCTGGATGAGGGTGAGCGGATCACCACCTTCCTGCCGGTGCGTGACTATCCGGAAGAGCACTATGTGCTGATGGCCACCTCCCATGGTGTGGTCAAGAAAACGCCATTGCCGAACTTCTCCCGTCCTCGCAGCAGCGGCCTGATTGCCCTGAACCTGGACGAAGGGGATACCCTGATTGGCGCAGCCATTACCGAAGGCGATGCTGAGGTCATGCTGTTCTCCAGCGCCGGCAAGGCCGTGCGCTTCAATGAAGAAGCGGTGCGCCCAATGAGCCGGACCGCCCGCGGGGTACGCGGTATCAAACTGCCGGAAGGCCACCAGGTGGTGTCACTGATCATCCCTCAGTCGGATGACGGGGTGATTCTGACCGCCAGTGAAAACGGCTACGGCAAGCGCACCACCATTGATGAGTTCCCGACCTACAGTCGTGGCAGCCAGGGCGTGATTGCCATGCAGTGTTCGGAGCGGAACGGCAACCTGGTGACCGCACTGCAACTGTTTGACGGCGACGAGATGATGCTGATCTCCGACAAGGGCACCCTGGTGCGCACGCGGACAGACGAAGTCTCGATCCTCAGCCGTAACACCCAAGGGGTTCGTCTGATCAAGTTGTCTCAGGAAGATGAGCGCCTGGTGGGCGTTGAGCGCATTGCCGAGGGCGACGACGAATCGGTCGCCGATGGCGAAGACGGGGCGGAGTCGGCGCCAGTTGAACCTTGTGAGGCAGCAGCGCCAGAGGCCGGAGACCAAGAGGATGGCGGCGACGAGTAAGCCGTCGCTTAGCCCCGGCGGGCCCTGAAAGGGTCTGGCCGGGGTCCGAATAACCGAACAGACACCATTGAGAGATCCACAGAGCATGAGCAGGGCGTTTAACTTTTGTGCGGGTCCGGCAACCTTGCCGGAAGCGGTGCTGAAGCAGGCACAGGACGAGATGCTGGATTGGCGCGGTAGCGGCATGTCGGTGATGGAAATGAGTCACCGCAGTGAGGCGTTTATCGAGATCGCCGAGACCGCGGAGCAGGATCTGCGCGAGCTTGCCGGCATCTCCGATGACTATGCGGTGCTGTTCATGCAGGGTGGCGCCAGCAGCCAGTTCTCGGCGATCCCGTTGAACCTGCTGGGCGATCGCACCAGCGCTGACTACATCAACACCGGCATCTGGTCCAAGAAGGCGATTGCCGAAGCCGCCCGTTATGCCGACGTTAATGTTGCCGCCAGCTCGTCAGACCAGGGTTTCAGTACCGTGCCCGACCCGTCCACCTGGAACACTCGTGCGGATGCGGCTTACCTGCATTACACCCCCAATGAGACCATAGGCGGCGTGGAGTACGATTTCATTCCGGAGTGTGGCGATGTACCGCTGGTTGCCGACCTGTCGTCCACCATCCTGTCCCGTCCGCTGGATGTATCCCGCTTTGGCCTGATCTACGCTGGCGCCCAGAAGAACATCGGGCCATCCGGCCTGGTGGTGATCATCGTGCGCAAGGACCTGCTGGGCAAGGCCCGTCCGGAAACGCCCACCATGCTTAACTATCAGGTGATTGCGGACAACGGCTCGATGTACAACACCCCGGCGACCTATTCCTGGTACCTTGCTGGTCTGGTGTTCAAGTGGCTGAAAGAGCAGGGCGGTGTCGCCGCAATGGGTGAGCTGAACGAACGCAAGGCCCGCAAGCTGTACGACTTTATCGACGCCAACGAGTTCTACGCCAACCCGGTCGATCCCCGTTACCGTTCCTGGATGAACGTGCCGTTCACCCTGGCGGATGACGCGCTGAATGCCGATTTCCTCAAAGGGGCTGACGAGCGCGGTCTGCTCAATCTGAAGGGCCACCGCTCGGTTGGCGGCATGCGCGCGAGCCTCTACAACGCCATGCCGGAAGCCGGTGTGGACGCCCTGATCGACTACATGGCGAGCTTCGCCAGGGAGCGAGGCTGATATGAGCGACGAGCAGATCCGGTTGGGTGAGCTGCGGGACCAGATCGACAGTCTCGACCAGCAGATCATGGACCTGGTAAGCGCTCGCGCCCGCTGCGCCCAGGAAGTGGCTGAGGTCAAAATGGCTCACAACCCGGGGCAGGACGTGTTTTTCTACCGTCCGGAGCGCGAAGCCCAGGTGTTGCGACGGATCAAGGAAACCAACCCGGGCCCGTTGTCTGACGAAGAGATGGCACGGCTGTTCCGGGAAATCATGTCGGCCTGCCTGGCGCTGGAGAAGCCGATGCACATCGCCTTCCTGGGGCCGGTGGGCACCTTCACCCAGGCCGCAGCGCTCAAGCATTTTGGTCACTCCGTGGTCAGCGTGCCACTGCCTGCCATTGATGCGGTGTTCCGTGAGGTGGAGTCCGGTTCTGCTCACTATGGGGTAGTGCCGGTGGAAAACTCCACCGAGGGCATGATCAACCACACCCTCGACATGTTCATGTCGTCGCCGTTGAAAATCTGTGGTGAAGTGCAGCTCCGCATTCACCACCACCTGTTGTGCTCGCCGGAGAACCGGGACCAGGAAATTACCCGGATCTACTCCCACCAGCAGTCTTTTGCCCAGTGTCGCCAGTGGCTGGACGCCCATCGCTATGGCATTGAGCGGGTCGCGGTCAGCAGTAATGCCGAGGCTGCCCGTCGGGCGGCAGAGGAGCCGGGCACTGCCGCCATCGCCGGTGATATGGCCGGCGAGCTGTACGGGCTGGACGTGGTGGCTGCCAAGATCGAGGACCGCCCGGACAACACCACCCGGTTCCTGATTGTCGGTCGGGAAGAGGTCGGGCCCAGCGGTCAGGACAAGTCGTCCATCCTGGTGTCGATGCGCAACAAGCCGGGCGCGCTCTACCAGCTGCTGGAGCCGTTCCACCGCAATGGCTTGAGCCTGACCCGGATCGAGACCCGGCCGTCCCCCAGTGGAACTTGGGCCTACGTGTTCTATATCGATTTTGAAGGCCACATGGACGATGACCTGATCAGCAAGGTGTTGTCCGAAGTGGAGGCCGAAGCGGTCGAGCTCAAGCGTCTGGGTTCCTATCCCATCGGCGTTCTGTAATCACTCAACGATCAGGTGTCTTTGTCATGGCGGCGCCCCTATCCAGCCAGCCCCCTGTGGAGTCTGACGCAGGTTTGAATACCCCACTGTTCCAGCGGGTCGCAGTGATCGGCCTGGGGCTGATTGGTGGCTCACTGGCAGCGGCGATCCGCCAGCACCAGCTGGCTGCGGAGGTGGTGGCCTATGACCGCGAGGCTGATGACCTCAGGGCCGGCGTGGCGTTGGGAGTGATCGATACCGCGGAAGCCTCGGTGGCGGCGGCCGTACAGGGCGCAGACTTGGTGGTGGTGGCGGTTCCAGTGCGGGCCACCGAGGCCGTGCTGGCAGAGATTCGGCCGGCTCTGTCCGACCAGGCTATTCTGACTGATGTTGGCAGCACCAAAGCCAGTTTCGTGGCAGCGGTTGAAGCGGTGTTCGGTCAGCTTGGCCCCCGGGTGATTCCCGGACACCCGATTGCCGGCTCCGAGAAGAGTGGCGTGCACGCTGCCAATCCAGAGCTGTTTGCCAACCATAAGGTGATCCTGACCCCTGCCGAGGGTGTCGATGGGGCCAGCTTCGAGCGCCTGAAGTCGCTCTGGGAGGGTTGTGGTGCCCGGGTGCTGGCGATGTCGGTGGGCTACCATGATGAAGTGCTGGCGGCCACCAGCCACCTGCCGCACCTGATCGCCTTCTCGCTGGTGGATACCCTGGCCGGCGAAGACCAGAACATGGACATCTTCCGCTACGCTGCCGGCGGCTTCCGGGATTTTACCCGCATCGCCGCCAGCGATCCGGTGATGTGGCATGATATCTTCCTATCCAACCGCGACGCCGTGCTGCGGGTGATTGATCATTTCTCCCGTGACCTGGATCAGCTGCGTGACGCCATTGAACACCAGGATGGCGCCATGCTGCTGCGGGTATTCAGTCGGGCCAAGGCGGCGCGGGAACACTTTACAAAAATGCTATCAGGACAGGCGTACGTGACAGACATGAACCAGAAGCAGGTTACTTTCCGGATGCAACCCGGCGGGTCCATGAATGGCGACATTCGGGTCCCCGGGGACAAGTCGATTTCTCATCGCTCCATCATGTTGGGCGCGCTGGCGGACGGTGTTACCGAAGTTCGCGGATTCCTCGAAGGGGAAGACAGTCTGGCGACGCTGCAGGCCTTCCGCGACATGGGAGTAACCATTGAGGGGCCGGATAACGGTCACGTACGCATTCACGGCGTTGGTATTGACGGCCTGCAGGCGCCGCGCGGGCCGCTCTACCTGGGCAATTCCGGCACTGCGATGCGGCTGTTCGCCGGCCTGCTGGCGGCGCAGCCGTTTGATACCGAACTGACGGGTGATGAAAGCCTGTCCCGGCGCCCAATGGGACGGGTCGCTGACCCGCTGCGGGCCATGGGGGCGGTGATTGACACCGCAGAAGGTGGCCGGCCGCCGCTGAAAATTCATGGCAGTCAGGCGCTGACCGGTATTCATTATGAGATGCCGGTTGCCAGTGCTCAGGTGAAGTCCTGTCTGTTGCTGGCGGGCCTTTATGCCGAGGGCGCAACCTCGGTTACTGAGCCGGCACCGACCCGGGATCACACCGAGCGGATGCTGGAAGGTTTTGGTTACCATGTTCACCGCAAAGGCGCCACCTCCAGCGTGTCCGGCGGAGGCAGGCTGACGGCGTCGGAGATCGATGTGCCGGCGGATATTTCCTCGGCAGCGTTCTTCCTGGTGGCGGCCTCTATCGCGCCGGAGTCCGACCTGACCCTGCGCCACGTTGGCATGAATCCCACCCGTGTGGGGGTGATCAACATCCTGCGTCTGATGGGTGCCAGCATTGAAGTCCTGAACGAGCGTGAAATTGGTGGCGAGCCGGTCGCGGATCTGCGGGTGCGGTCAGCGACGCTTCGGGGCATCGACATTCCCGAGGATCAGGTGCCGCTGGCGATTGACGAGTTTCCGGTACTGTTTGTGGCTGCGGCCTGTGCCGAGGGTGAAACCGTTCTGCGGGGTGCTGAGGAACTGCGGGTCAAGGAGAGTGATCGTATCCAGGTGATGGCCGATGGTCTGACGGCTTTGGGGGTTGAGTCCACGGTGACCGCAGATGGCATTGTCATCCCCGGTGGTCAGCGCCTTGGTGGTGGTACCGTCGACAGTCATGGCGACCATCGCATTGCGATGTCCTTCGCAGTTGCCTCGCTGCGGGCGGAGGGTGAGATCGTGGTGAACGATTGCGCCAATGTGGCCACGTCCTTCCCGGGATTTGTCGAACTCGCCCGGGAGACCGGTATCCAGATCGCGGCGGAGGGCGAGTAAGTCATGTCCGCAAACGCCGTTCCGGTAATTACCATCGATGGCCCCGGAGGCGCGGGCAAGGGCACGGTCACCCAGTTGCTGGCCCAGCGGTTGGGCTGGCACCTGCTCGACAGTGGTGCGTTGTATCGTCTCACGGCCCTGGCGGCGACCCGTCAGGGGGTGTCGCTTGAGGATGAGGCAGCCCTGGTGTCGGTGGCCTCCGGCCTTGATGTGCGCTTTGAACCGTCTGAGCCGGGGGAGCCGGTACGGGTCATCCTGGACGGCGACGATGTGACGGCGGAACTGCGGACTGAACGCTGTGGCGACAACGCCTCCCGGGTAGCGGTGATGCAGCCGGTTCGGGACGCGCTATTGCAGCGCCAGCGAGATTTCCAGCAAGCCCCCGGCCTGGTGGCCGACGGCCGCGATATGGGAACGGTGGTGTTCCCCGACGCGCCCACCAAGATTTTCCTGACTGCGAGTGCGGAGGAACGGGCTCGCCGACGTTACCGCCAGTTGAAGGACTCTGGGCTCAGTGTTACCATTGATGCCCTTTTAGACGAGATTCGGGCTCGTGATGAACGGGACATGAACCGTTCAGCAGCCCCGCTTAAACCCGCAGAGGATGCGCAAGTCATTGACTCGACTGGTTTAAGCATCGAAGAGGTGTTGGACAAGGTAATGGCCTTTGCGGGTCAGGCCTGACTACACCTCTTTGTCGTTGGAATGCCGGCCGTGGTGTCATTCGCCAGCCTCAGGCCATTGTCGGCAATTTACGAACAGACCGTGTTGCTGGTAGCACGGAGTTAACTTGCGTTGATCATAGGACACATAATGAGCGAGAGCTTTGCGGATCTTTTTGAAGAAAGCCTGAAAGAAATTGACATGCAGCCGGGTTCCATCGTCCAGGGGACCGTGGTTGATATCGACAACGACTGGGTTACTGTTAACGCTGGTCTGAAGTCAGAGGGTGTAATCCCTGCCTCCCAGTTCCTGAACGAAAAGGGTGAACTGGACATCCAGATCGGTGACGTTGTCGACGTAGCTCTCGACGCTGTTGAAGACGGCTTCGGTGAAACCCGTCTGTCCCGCGAAAAAGCCAAGCGCGCTGAAGCCTGGAAGGTACTCGAGAAGTCCTTCGAAGCGGAAGAAGTCGTTAAGGGCGTGATCAACGGCAAGGTTAAGGGCGGCTTCACAGTCGACCTGTCCGGTATCCGTGCCTTCCTGCCAGGCTCCCTGGTAGACGTTCGTCCGGTTCGCGACACCGCGCACCTGGAGAACAAAGAGCTGGAATTCAAGGTTATCAAGCTCGACCAGAAGCGTAACAACGTGGTTGTTTCCCGTCGTGCCGTTCTCGAAGCCGAGAACAGTGCAGAGCGTGATGCGCTGCTGGAAACCCTGACCGAAGGTCTGGAAATCAAGGGTATCGTCAAGAACCTGACCGACTACGGTGCGTTTGTTGATCTGGGCGGCGTTGACGGCCTGCTGCACATCACCGACATGGCCTGGAAGCGCATCAAGCATCCGAGCGAGATCGTAAACGTTGGTGACGAGATCAACGTCAAGGTTCTGAAGTTCGATCGTGAGCGTAACCGTGTTTCCCTGGGTCTGAAGCAGCTGGGCGAAGATCCCTGGGTCGATATCAAGGGTCGTTACCCTGAGAACGCGAAGGTTAAAGCTCGCGTTACCAACCTGACTGACTACGGCTGCTTCGCCGAGCTGGAAGAGGGTGTTGAAGGTCTGGTTCACGTGTCCGAAATGGACTGGACCAACAAAAACATCCATCCGTCCAAGGTTGTTCAGGTAGGCGACGAAGTTGACGTGATGATCCTGGACATCGACGAAGAGCGTCGTCGTATCTCCCTGGGTATCAAGCAGTGTGTTGCTAATCCGTGGGAAGAGTTCTCCGGCAACTTCAACAAAGGTGATCGCATCTCCGGTAAGATCAAGTCCATCACGGACTTCGGTATCTTCATCGGCCTGGACGGCGGCATCGACGGTCTGGTTCACCTGTCTGACATCAGCTGGAACGAGACTGGCGAAGAAGCGGTTCGCGAGTACAAGAAAGGCGACGAAGTTGAAACCGTCATCCTGTCTGTTGACCCTGAGCGTGAGCGTATCTCCCTGGGCATCAAGCAGCTGGAAAGCGATCCGTTCGCCGAGTTTGTGCAGCTGAACGACAAGGGCTCCATCGTTAAGGGCACTGTCTCTGCGGTTGACGCCAAGGCAGCGACCATCGCGCTGAACGACGAAGTTGAAGCGGTACTGAAAGCTTCCGAAATCAGCCGTGACCGCGTTGAAGACGCTCGTAACGCCCTCAACGAAGGTGACGAGGTTGAAGCGAAGATCATCAGCATCGATCGCAAGAACCGCGTGATCAACCTGTCTGTTAAGTCCAAAGATGTTGAGGACGACAAGCAGGCGCTTGAGAACGTTCGCAGCAAGGCCGCTGAAACTTCTGGTGCGACCACCATTGGTGATCTCATCAAGGAGCAGATGCAGCAGCAGAACGCCAACAAGGACTAAGTCTCCTTTTGGTAATAAAAAAACGGGCTGTAACAGCCCGTTTTTTTTGTGTTTTTTTTAGGTTTGGCTAAACTAGAGGCATGGAGTCGGGGCTCTGGCTCCCCATAAGAATGACAGAGGGATACGCCTCATGACGAAGTCCGAACTGGTTGAACTGATTGCGTCCAAACAGACCCAGTTGTCCGTCAAGGACGTGGAGCTGGCAGTCAAAACGATTATTGAGCACATGTCCCAGTCGCTTGCGGATGGTCAGCGGATCGAAATTCGGGGATTCGGCAGCTTTTCCCTGCATTATCGTGCCGCCCGCACCGGCCGTAATCCCAAGACTGGCGAGGCAGTGCAACTTCCCGCCAAGTACGTGCCCCATTTCAAACCCGGTAAAGAGCTCAGAGAGCAGGTCAACGACAGCATGAAGCAAGGCTTCTGATTGTTGCGGGAGCTGGTGTTGGTGCACGATGTGTGTCGTTGAATCGGAGGAAGCTACTCTATGGCCGGATTGCGCAGGATTCTGATTGTTCTGGTGGTGTTGTTCCTGATCGTGGTTGCCCTGGTGTTCTCGATGAATAACCAGACCTCGGTATCACTGGATTTCCTGCTGTTCAAGACGCCGTCCCATGGTGTTGCGGTCTGGGTTCTGCTGGCCTTTATCCTGGGCACGGTGACCGGTATTCTGGTGACCATGCTGGCGACGGCAAAGCACTCCATTGCCCGTCGACAGCTGAAGAAGCGCCTGACTCGTGCCGAGCAGGCATTGGAGGACTCCAAGGCTCAGAATAGCCGGACGCTTTAATGGATATCGTTTTTCAGTGGCTGCTGTTAACCGCGGCAGTTGCTGCCGGCTGGTTTATGGGACGGTTTGGGCGAACGCCGCGCCGTGCCGGTCGTTCGCTTTCAGATGAGGCGACCGTTCGTGATCGCCTCCAGTTTCTGTTCACCAATTACTCCGACCAGGCCGTTGAGAACTTCGTACAGTCCCTGGCGGTCAATCCCGAGACCGTGGGATTGCACCTGTCCATTGGCGCCCATTTCCGCAATAAGGGCGAAACCGATCGGGCCATCGTGATTCACCAGAATCTGCTGGCTCGTCCGGAGTTACCCACCCGCTATTCTCCCCAGGTAACTTTCGAGCTGTCGCTGGATTATCTCGCGGCCGGTCTGCTGGATCGCGCCGAAGCTCTGTTCCATCAGTTGATGGGGGATCGGGAGTATGGCCCCAAGGCCGCCAGCCAGCTGATTGATCTCTATCAGCAGGAGCGGGAATGGAGCAAGGCCGGGCAGGTGGCGCGTACGCTGCGGGCCGATCGTCTCGATCCGGAGCTGGACCGGGTGCTGGCCTATCTGACCTGCGAGCTGGCGGAGCAGGCGATGACCCGGGACGATTGCTGGGGGGCTGGCAAACTGGTCAAGGAAGCGCTGGAGCATGATCGCACCTGCGTGCGGGCGACCTTCATTCAGGTGCGCATTCAGCAACGTCAGGGCAATTACAAGGACGCCGCCAACCAGTGTCTGAAGGTGTTCGACCAGAACCCGGAGTTTGGTCCGGAAGCCGTTGATCGACTGATGAAGCTTGAGCGTGAGCATGGTGACGTAAAGCGGCTGGTACGGAAGTTCCGCCGGCTTTACGAGACCTGGCCCAGCACCAGTCTGCTGTTGGCGCTGGTGGAGTCAGTGGAACGGGGCTCCGGGCGACTGGCTGCGATTGAGCTGTTGCGCTGCGAGCTGGAACTGCGACCGAGTGTGCGGGGCTTGCTGCGGCTGGTGGAACTGGCCGGACATGAGAAGGGCATGACCACCGATGAGGGCCGCCTGGTGAGCCGTATCGGCCACCTGTTGCTCGCCAATCGCCCCATCTATCGCTGCGTCAGCTGCGGTTTCTCCGGCCAGCAGCTGCACTGGCTGTGCCCCAGTTGCAAGACCTGGGAATCCGTGCGACCGATTCAGGGTGTGGAAGCAGAGTAACGCTTTGCTGGCTGCACTGACCGAACTGAAAAACAGCATTTCCTTTAGGTAGATATCAAGATGAACGACCCCAAGATTATTGTCGCTCTGGACTTTCCCTCTGAAGCGCCCGCGCTCGCCCTGGTAGACACTCTGGACCCGGCGCTCTGCCGGTTGAAGGTGGGCAAAGAGCTGTTTACCCGCAGTGGCCCGGCGCTGGTTCGCTCGCTTCAGGATCGAGGCTTCGAGGTGTTTCTCGACCTGAAGTTTCACGATATTCCCAATACCACCTCGGCGGCGGTAGCGGCGGCAGCGGATCTGGGGGTCTGGATGGTCAACGTCCACGCCTCTGGTGGCGCCCGTATGATGGAAGCCTGCCGTACCCGCCTGGATGCCTACGGCGAGAAGCGGCCACTGCTGATTGCGGTTACGGTGCTGACCAGTATGGCGGCGGAGGATCTGCAGGGCATTGGCATAGCGGTGACTCCTGAGCAGCAGGTGGCGCGACTGGCGCAACTGACGGCCGATTGTGGTCTGGACGGGGTGGTCTGTTCGGCTCAGGAAGCTCCCCAGCTCAAGCGCGATCAGGGCAGCGACTTTACCCTGGTGACGCCGGGAATCCGGCCGCAATCCGCCGCCAAAGGCGATCAGCAGCGGGTAATGACGCCCACAGCCGCGTTGCAGGCGGGCAGTGACTATCTGGTGATTGGTCGTCCCATTACCCAGGCTAAAGATCCTCTGGAAGCGCTGCAGGCGATCCACCGCGAGTGTCGGGCGCTCTGAGCTGGCGCGCCGTTGGTCGAATTGGTTTGCGGTGCAGGTGCTCTTAGACTCGAGGGCAAAGGAGGAGTCATGTCCCAGTTAAGTCAGCTTGAGCACCGCATTCACACCGAGATTCCACTCAGTCGTCATCTGGGCGTCCGTTTGACCGAGTTTGACGGCGACGCCCTGGTGGTCACCGCGCCACTGGCAAGTAACGTCAATCATCAGGGTACCGGGTTTGGCGGCAGTCTTTATTCTGTCGGCGTCGTAGCGGCCTGGGGTCTGGTGGATCTGTGGCTGGAGAACGCCGGTCTGGTCGGCAATGTGGTGGTCCAACAGGCCAGCATCGAGTACACCGCGCCGGTGGATGAGGACTTTTTCGCGGTGGCCCGTGCAGCCACAGATAAGGAGCTGGAGCGGTTTCTGGCAACGGTTGCTCGTCACGGCAAGGGCCGCCTGACGGTGACTGCCCAATTGTATACCGGAATGCCAGGCCGGCAACCGGCCGGATTGGCCAAGGCAGTGTTGCAGGGGCAGTTTGTGGTTCGGGACGCCCGGTCGTTGACGCAGTAGGTTAACGTACGAACCTGGCCTAACGCTGGACCGGATGGCAAGGCCGCGGTCTTCTCAGCCGATATCCCGGCTGTTGCCGATGGAGCGGCTCATCAGGATGATGGGAATGATGCCGGCGATGACAATGATCAGCGATGGCAGGGCGCTATGGGCCAGCTGCTCGTCCGAGGCGAACTGGTAGACGTAGGTTGCCAGAGTATCGAAGTTGAATGGGCGTAGAATGAGTGTCGCCGGCAATTCCTTCATGCAGTCAACAAACACCACCAGTGCTGCGGTCAGCAGGGTGCCGCGGAGCATCGGCAAATGGACCCTGCGCAGGGTACCTCCAGGGCTCTGACCCAGCGAGCGTGAAGCCATGTCCATGCTTGGGGTTACCTTCTGCAGTGCGCTTTCCACGCTGCCGGCAGAGACCGCCAGGAACCGCACGGTGTAGGCAAACACCAGGGCAAATGTGGAGCCACTCAGCAGCAGTCCGGTGCTGACACCGAACTGATTCCGCATCAGGCTGTCCAGCCAGTTATCAAAGCCCGCCAATGGAATAATCACCCCAACAGCAAGTACCGCCCCAGGCATGGCGTAGCCAAGACTGGAGAGCCTCAGCAGGATCTGCATACCGCGGGTATCGTGCAGACGCCGGCTGTAGGCCAGGGTAACGCCGATCAGCAATGTGGTCAGGGCTGCGGTGCCCGATAGGAACAGGCTGTTGAGGGTGTTTTCGAAGAAGGTGCTGTTCCAGCTTTCGTCAAAGTAGTCGATCGCGTAATGCACCAGTGCGATCGCCGGGATTACGAATCCGAACAGGAACGGCAGCAGGCAGATCGCCAGGCAGAGCGTCTGCTGACGGCGACTGATGCGAAAGCGCTGGATCGGGTTGCGGTTGTCGCGGGTGGCAAACTGGGCCTGTTTGCGGCGGGAATAGCGTTCCAGAGTGACCAGGATCACCACAAACGTGAGCATGATGGTGGCAATCTGGGCGGCGCCACCGAGATTGCCCAGGTTCATCCAGGTATCGAACAAACCCGCTGTGAGGGTTTGAACGGCAAAGAAGTCCACGGTGCCAAAATCGTTCAGGGTTTCCATCAGCACCAGCGACAGTCCAACTGCAATGGCCGGTCGGGCAATAGGCAGAACCACGCGGAAGAAGGTGCTGAGTGCGGAGTGGCCAAGGCTCCGGCTAACGGCGAACAGAGAGGGCGACTGCTCCAGAAACGCCGCCCGGGCCAGCAGGTAGACGTAGGGGTATAGCACCAGGCCGATCATCAGGGTTGCGCCGGTCAGGGTGCGGATTTCCGGAAACCAGTAGTCCTGTGCCGTGCTCCAGCCGAAGGTGTCGCGTAACAGAATCTGCACCGGTCCGGCGTAGTCCAGCAGCGTGGTGTAGACATAGGCAATGACGTACGCCGGGAATGCAAAAGGCAGGAGCATCGCCCATTCGAAGAATCGCCGGCCCGGGAATTCGCACATGGTCACCACCCAGGCGGAGGCGACACCAATGATCAGCGTCAGAGCCATCACCCCGAGCATCAGTTGGAAGGTGGTCGTCAGGTAGCGGGGCAGGGTGGTGTCGATCAGATGTGGCCAGATGTTCTCTTCCGGGAAAAAGGCCAAGTAAAGCGCCGACAGAATCGGCAGAGCCACGATGGCGGTGGTCAGAATTGCGGATATCAGCCAGCGCTTGGAGGTTCGCCTTGCCAGGAGGGGCTGGTGAGTGGGCTGGATTGCACTGGAGGCCGACTGGGTCATGGGGGTTCCGTCACGCAAAAGGCTGGAGTTTAGTGCAGCGACAGTCCCGGGGGCAATGATGCGACGGATTCAGGAGGCTGTCGGCGTGACCGGGCGACGGCCCGAATCACGCTGACAGACCGGTTCAGGCGTCGATCAGTTGTCGTAATCCACCCGGTCAACCATGCGAACGGCGGCGTTGCGACGTTCGGCGATTTCCTGCAGGGACAGTGAGTCCGGGTGCAGTTCACCCCAGCCTGCGACCATGCCTGACGGTTCTACGTCCGGGTTGGCTGGGTATTCGGTGTTGGCTTCGGCATAGATCTGCTGGGCCTTCTCCTGGGACAGGAACTCCATCAGACGGATGGCGTTCTCCTGGTTCGGGGCACTGTTGGTCAGCGCGATGCCGCTGATGTTGATGTGAGTGCCGCGACCGTCGCTGTTGGGGAAGACAATGCGGACCGCTTCGGCGGCGGCGCGCTGATTGTCGTCGTTCAGCATCTTGCCGTAGTAGTAGCTGTTGCCGATGGACAGGTCGCAGACACCTTCGGCGATGGCCTTGATCTGGTCACGATCGCCACCCTGTGGCTTACGGGCCAGGTTGTTCTTCAGGCCGGTGAGCCAGGCTTCGGCCTCTTCCTCGCCGTGGTGGGCAATCATCGAAGAGAACAGGGCAATGTTATACGGATGCTTGCCACTGCGGGTGCAGATGCGGCCTTCCCACTTGGGATCAGCCAGCTCTTCGTAGGTGGTGATCTCACCTTCTTCCACACGGTCCACGGAGGCGTAGATCATCCGGCCACGGGTGGTCAGTGCAAACCACTTGCCGTCCGGATGACGCAGGTTCTCAGGAATGTTGGCTTCCATTACCTCGTTATCGACGGCCTGGGTCAGTCCCCGTTCCACCAGTTCGTTCAGGCGGGAGATGTCGACCGTCATCACCACATCGGCAGGGCTGTTGCGGCCTTCCCGTTCCAGGCGCTCGGCCAGGCCTTTCTTGGCGAAGACTACGTTGGTTTCGATGCCGGTTTCTTCCGTGAAGGCATCCAGCAGAGGCTCAAGCAGGTTGGCCTGACGGTAGGAATAGATATTGACCTCGTCGGCGCTGGCGGCCAGTGGCATGGCAGTGACCGCGACCAGGGCAGCAGTAGCAGCGTACTTGAAGGGCATAATGGTGTACCTTTCTGGTGGTGCATGGGTTTGGCGAATCAGGGAGCATAATGGTTGCAGGCCTGAATCAAAAATAAACGTCAACCATTCTCATTATAGTTGCTAAAGCTGTCAATGTTTGACCGGTATTTTCCGTGAAAACAATGCTATGCTTCCGAAACAAGAATAAGCGGAATCGGTTGGGCAGGTGGCGTGGCCTGCAGGTGCCTGGGTGCATCTCCGATGGGGCCAATCGTCCACCAGACACGAATGGTATGGGTAGTAGATCTTATGGCGGCGTCTGATCGCAGAGAGCACATCAGAACCTCGATGAACACCCGGGTAAAAGTGGAGAACGATCGTATCGGCAGCGTGATCCTCTCCACTCGTGACATCTCGGACGGCGGTGTGTTCATCGCTGTGGAGAACGACGAAGTGGAGTTGGAGATAGGCGACCGGGTGACCGTCCAGGTCCAGGG
The DNA here is from genome assembly GCF_020546665.1 of Marinobacter sp. CA1. Classification (NCBI taxonomy): domain Bacteria; kingdom Pseudomonadati; phylum Pseudomonadota; class Gammaproteobacteria; order Pseudomonadales; family Marinobacteraceae; genus Marinobacter; species Marinobacter sp. CA1. The sequence continues at coordinate 2,710,936 of NZ_CP071785.1, read as the reverse complement.
CTTGCCGGTGGAGGCGCCGGTACTGGATATGAAGGTGGTACGCCAGACCCACGAAGGCTATGGGTTGCAGTTTGCCGACTAGTCTCCGCCCACCATTTCCCTCAATCCGATGTCTCCATAACCGGTAAGTCGATGATCAATACCTTTCGCACCCTGTCCGTCGCGCCCCTGCTGATCGTGGTTCTGTTGCTCCCTGGCTGTGCTTCCTACTACTCCCATTTCGGTGTGTTTCCTGCGACCAACTCCGCTGGTGAGCCCCGTGAGGTGAGGGTGAGCTGGCGATCTGCGGACTACCCCGATTGGTGGCTGGCCAGCGATCGGGCTACGCCCATTACCATTGAAACCCAGTGCAGCGACCGTATCTGGCGACTGAGCGATGCTGGTGGCCGGGAGGAGCGGTCGTCGTCGAACGAGTGTGGCAAAGGCGTCCGTGCCTGTGGCGACACCGGGCTGGACCTGGATGCCCGTAGTGGCCAACAGGTGCAGCCTGACACCGCTTGCCTGGCGGTATTCCCGGCGCAATCATCGCTGGTGATCACCGAGCTGGGACGTCAGGTTGAGTTGCACGTCTACTGTCGGCCGGAGCGAACGCAGCATGAGATTGACGGCGAGACTGTGAATATGGACTATATCCGCGCTTCGTCCGTGCCTTATCGGGTGGGTATCCGTAAAGTGCGACGGGGCTCACTGGCGGATCGCATGCCGGATCTGGACGATTCCGTATGTGAACAGGATTGATCGCCGAAGCGGTAAATACTGCTTTAGGCGAAGCTGCTGACGGAATGTGATGCAGCTCTCAAGGCTACAATTCGTTGCGCTTGGCAACGGTCTGTAATGCTTTGTTGTATTCCAGTAAAGGATGACAACCAAACTGTAATGGACTCTGGCCCAGGACGGGTCAAAATGGAAAGCATCGAAGAAGGTCGGGCCGTTGTGGGGTGTGCCGTGGGCGTAAGCCAGAAAAAAGTGACTGTTCACAATCTAGAGATTGGCATGTTCGTGTCCGATCTGGATCGGCCGTGGCATCAGACCCCTTTCCCGATCCAGGGCTTCTTCATCCGCACTCAGGATGACATCCGCTCGCTGATGTCCCATTGCAGCTGGGTCATGGTGGATGTGGCGGAAACCCGTGACACCAGCGAATACAATCATGCCGACGCACCGGTGTATTTCCGCCGTCAGCGCCGAACCCACGCCCAGGAAGTGATCAAGCTTCCGCCGATCAATATCAAGAATCCGGTCCGCTATGTTGAAAGCCGCCCCTTGCGCAAGGAAGTGAAGGGTGTGACGGCCTTGGCGCAGGATGTCGATGAGGCGCTGGTGCACGTCGGCGCCACCATTCGTCAGCACGGTCAGCCGGATCTCAAACCCCTGGCCGGGGCGGTTCAGAAGATGACCGCCAGCGTTATCCGCAATCCGGATGCGCTGCTGTGGCTCAGTCGAGTGCGGGAACACGACGATTACAGCTACCGCCATGCGATGAACTCGGCGGTCTGGGCCCTGGTGTGCGGGCGTCATCTGGGACTGGAGTCCGGGCTGCTGAATCACCTGGCCATGGGGTGTCTGCTGGCGCACATCGGTAAGGCGGATCTGCCGGAAGAGATTCTGGCCAACGAGCATGCGCTCTCGGCCGAGCAATATGCCGAATACAAAACCTATGTGGAACGCGGGGTGGCGCAACTGGCCAGCGCGGGGCTGTCACGGGCAGTGATCAACATCGTCCAGAACCACCGTGAGCGTCATAACGGCACCGGTTTTCCGGAGGGTGTGCGTGGCGACCGGATTCCGCTGCTGGCGAAAATCGCCGGGCTGGTGGACTACTACGAGACGCTGGTGGAGCCGCGGGAAGGGTGTGTTCCGATGACGCCTGCCCAGGCTGTCGGGCATCTCTATGAAACCCGCAACATTGAATTTCAGGAAGACCTGGTGGAGCGCTTTATCCAGGCTATCGGGGTATACCCCATTGGCACTCTGGTGGAGCTGTCGGATGGTCAGCGTGGGGTGATTCTGTCCCACTCGCCGGATCGTCGCCTGCTGCCGAAGGTGATGGTGATGACCGATCACGCCCAGCGTCCGCTGAAGACGGCCAAAGTCATCAACCTGGCCGAGCACAATACCGGTCGCGCCCGGGGTAAACAGTTGCGAATTGAGGGTTGTCTGCCGAACGGAACCGACGGCCTTGACCCCAATCGCTACGACATCAGCGGCGCGGAGCTGCGTTTTCGCATTCGCAACCTGTTTGGCTAGTATCCCGTCTGGTTAATTCGCTGACGGGACACCAGAGCCGTCGCCTGTTAGCCGTCAACCTTACTCTTCGATGATGACCCGCAGCTGTTTCCGGATCCAGCGATAATCGTCTTCCGGCTGGAAGTTCACCAGTACATCTGACTCGCCGCCGGCTTCGCCATTGATAAAGTATTCCACCGTGCCGCTCTGCCAGTCGTAGCTGTGAATGGCCACGTCTGCATCTCGCAGACTGACTGCCTCCAGTGCGCCCAGGGCAAGGCCGCCACCGATCTTGCGAACCCGTACCTGTTTGATCCCCGTATCTGTAGCCGGGTAGGCGGCGGTTTCCGGGGTCAGAGTGTAGCGGTTGGCATGAAGGCGGGTCGCGGCATCCAGTTCCCGGGTGAGGTAGGCTTTGGCGGCATCCAGGTCGACATCGTCGAGCTGGCGCTGGCCGCCGAGAATGCGATTGCGTTTGCTGATGAGGTCTTCGCGATACTCGATGTCCGGATCAATGTCGTCGTCATCGTCCGGGCGTTCTGGCGCCGCGTCGATCTCTGCCTGGGTGGGTGGTTCGTCGCAGCGATCGTCGTCTTCCTCGAAGAAACAGATTTTCTCCAGCAGCTGATTGGCCGGGGAACGGCCAGCCTCGCTGCTGGCCTCGAACTCACTGGCGCTGACTGCGAAGTCAATGGCGGCATCCAGTTCCGGTAACGCGTCATTGAGCTGTTCCAGCACCCGGTCGCGGATTTCGAGCGTTTCGTCGTCCTGTACCGTGACCTCCCAGTTCAGCGACAGCAGGAAGCGGGTCATGTTCATCAGAGTGGTGTCTTCAAGCAACGCCTGCTCGGTGAGGCGGTGGTCCAGCAGGCCTTCGTCGTTGAGGGCGGGACTGGCGAGCTGGGCGCGGACCTCCGGCAGGAATTCCAGCGGCGTCACGATGTCGCTGGCCGGTACGCCGGACACCAGCTGCAGGTCGCCAACGCTGATCTGCAGGGACTCGCCCGGGTAGTAGCGGAACGATCCGTCGTTGTCGGTCACCCCGGTCTGGCTGGCGGTCTGGTAGCTCAGTCCCCGGATACCGTTGGGGGTTACCTGTCCCCGCAGTCGGTCGTCACTGTCGGAGCTGCCACCGGAGCAGCCGGACAGCATCATTGGAATCAGGCAGGTTAGTAACAGGGTGGAGTGTACCGGTTTCATGGTGTGCAGCAGGGTCCTGTTGCTTGTCCGGGTGACCTGGGCGCGGCACCGCAGACGTATTGTAAGTTATTGTATCCGCCATTATATGGGCCGGTCCGTCAGCATATCAGGAAACCCGTCGCAGTTTGGCGGATTGGCCCGACCGGACCGGGGCTTGAAATCGGCATCCGGTGATGCCATCTAGTGAGGCTCTTCAAGCCAATCCGCCCTGGCTGCGGCGGCGTCACTGCAAGTATCGGGATTCACTATGACCTACGCACTGGAAATCGAAGGCCTGACCAAGACCTATGGTGATGGTTTCGAAGCCCTGAAGGGAATTGACCTGAGGGTGGAGCAGGGCGACTTTTTCGCGCTGTTGGGCCCCAACGGCGCTGGCAAGTCCACAACCCTGGGGATCGTCAGCTCCCTGGTCAACAAGTCCGCGGGTAAGGTCAAGGTGTTCGGGCATGATATTGACACCGATCTGGCGGCCGCCAAGCTGGGTTTGGGGGTGGTACCCCAGGAGTTCAATTTCAACCAGTTTGAGAAGGTCTTTGACATCGTCACCACCCAGGCGGGCTACTACGGTCTGCCATTGCGCCGGGCCAGGCGCTCAACCGAGAAGTACCTCAAGGAGCTGGGGCTCTGGGACAAGCGGGATACGCCGGCACGGATGCTCTCCGGCGGCATGAAGCGGCGGCTGATGATCGCCCGGGCTCTAGTGCACGAACCCGGCCTGCTGATCCTCGATGAGCCGACCGCTGGTGTGGATATTGAGCTGCGGCGCTCAATGTGGGCCTTCCTGGAGGAAATGAACCGCCAGGGCACCACGATCATCCTGACCACCCATTATCTGGAAGAGGCGGAAGCGCTGTGCCGCAACATTGCCATCATTGACCATGGCAGCATTCTCCAGAACACCAGCAAGCGTGATCTGCTGAAGCAGCTGCATCGGGAAACCTTCATCATGGACCTGAAGGCACCCCTTGAAGGCGCGCCGGAACTGGCCGGCTTCGAGGCGCGGCTGGCTGATGACGGAGCCCTGGAAGTGGAGGTCGAGAAAGGGCGAAGTCTGAATGAGGTGTTTGATGCCCTGAAGGCCCAAGGGCTGGAAGTGATGAGCATGCGTACCAAATCCAACCGCCTGGAAGAACTGTTCCTGACCATGGTCCAGGACAATGCCCGGGAACAGCAGGAGTCTACACAATGAGCCCATCCGCCATCCTGGTTGCGTTCAATACCATCCTGGTTCGCGAAATCCGCCGGTTTACCCGTATCTGGGCGCAGACCCTGCTGCCGCCAGCAGTCACTATGACCCTGTACTTCATCATCTTCGGCAACCTGATTGGCTCCCGCATCGGCGAGATGGGCGGTTTCGATTACATGGCCTACATCGTGCCCGGGCTGATCATGATGGCGGTGATTACCAACTCCTATTCCAACGTGGTGTCGTCGTTCTTCTCGATGAAGTTCCAGCGCAGTATTGAGGAGTTGCTGGTCTCGCCGGTACCGAACTGGGTGATCCTGACCGGCTACGTTGCTGGCGGGATGGCACGTGGCCTCAGCATCGGGGTGATCGTGACGATGTTGTCGCTGGCATTCACCCAGCTTGAAATCCACCATGTGGCGGTCACCATGCTGACGGTGGTACTGACATCCGCGCTGTTTGCGCTCGGTGGTTTCATCAACGCCATGCTGGCCACCAAGTTTGATGACATTTCCATTGTGCCGACGTTTGTGCTGACACCGCTGACCTACCTGGGTGGGGTGTTCTATTCGATCCAGCTGTTGCCGGAGTTCTGGCAGGCGGTTTCGATGGTCAATCCGATCCTGTACATGGTGAATGCATTCCGTTACGGCATTCTTGGCGTATCTGACGTCAACGTGGTATTTGCGTTGTCGATGATCCTGGTGTTTATTGCCATCCTGTTTACCGTTGCCCTGCAGATGCTCAAGCGTGGCAAGGGCATCCGTCACTAATGCGATCTGTTTGAGGACTGCTATGAGCCTGCACAACGCCCCACTGGGCAAAAGCAGTGAGTACCCCGACCAATACACCCCGGACCTGCTTTTCCCGGTGCCCCGGGATGACAACCGGCGTCGGCTGGGGCTGGACGACGGCCGCTGGCCCTGGTTCGGGGAAGATCTTTGGCAGGCCTGGGAAATCTCCTGGCTGCGTCCATCCGGTGTGCCGGCGGTGGCCTGGGCAGAGTTCCGTGTACCGGCGGCATCGCCCTCGCTGATTGAATCGAAATCCTGGAAGCTGTACCTCAACTCCCTCAATCAGACCGTGTTTTCGTCTCCGGAACGGGTCAAGGCCGTGGTGGAAAAGGATCTTTCCAGCGCCTGCGGCGCCACGGTTCATATGACCCTGCACAGCGTGGACGACGACGGTGAGGCGATTGGTCGTCCGGCGGGATTCGAGTCGATCGACGACGAAGCGGTGGAAGTGACGGCCTATGAATACCAGCCGGAGCTGCTGCATGCCGGTGGCGACGTGGTGACCGAAAAGCTGTGTTCCCATCTGTTGAAGAGCAACTGCCCGGTGACCGGCCAGCCTGACTGGGGCACCCTGACCATCGAGTACACCGGTCCGGCCATTGATCGCCCGTCGCTGTTGCAGTACGTGGTGGGGTTTCGGCAGAAACAGGACTTCCACGAGCATTGCGTGGAGACGGTGTTCATGGATCTGATGGAGCGTTGCCAGCCGGAGAAACTGACGGTCTGCGCCCGCTATACCCGGCGCGGTGGGCTCGACATCAATCCCTGGCGCAGTACCGAGCCAGGCGCGGTGCCGTCACTGCGGTTGGTGCGTCAGTAGTCATTCCGCGGGAGCGGCCAGCTGTCCCGGCTGTCACCGCTCCTGTTTCAGACATCCTCCTGGCGGAGCCGGTCGGCGGCATCCTCGAGGGCGCTCAGAATCGACTGCCGCTCTTTCTCGGTGACCTTCTCGGAATCCAGGTACATCGCGAAGCCGCTGTGTTCGTGTTCCAGGAAACTGCGGTTCGGCCCCATGTCACGACGGAAGTCCACCACCTCGTAGATGGGCACCGGGCGACCAAAGCCCTTCACCGTAATCTCGCCCTTGTCCCGGCACATGATCCGGTCCTTGATGAGGGAGAAGGTTTCGTAGGACACCAGAATTTCGCCAGGCTCGGCAAGGGATTCCAGGCGGCTGGCCAGGTTCACTTCCTTGCCGATGATGGTGTAGTCCATGCGGTTTTCGGCGCCGAAGTTGCCGACGGTGGTGTAGCCCGTGCTGATGCCCATGCGGATCTCCAGTGGCGTCTTGATGCCCTGGCTGCGCCACTTCTGGCGCATGATCTTCATGTGCTTGCGCATCTCGATGGCCATGGAAACGCAGGCAAACGCGTCTTCGCGCTGGCCGCGACTGGTGGGGTCGCCGAAGAACACCATGATCGAGTCGCCAACGAACTTGTCGATGGTGCCGCCGTACTTGAGGGCCACCTCCGACATTTCGTTGAAGTAGTGGTTCAGCAGTTCGGTCAGCGCTTCCGGTTCCATCTCCTCGGACAGGTCGGTGAATCCCTTGATGTCGGAGAAGAAAATGGCCAACTTCTTGCGCTGGGTTTCCAGTCGGACGTCCCGCTCGCCGGTAAAGATGGATTGCCAGACCTGCGGTGACAGGTACTTCGACAGTTTGTGGGACAGGGCGATGGACTGCTCGCGCTGATTCTGGATCTGGGTCTTGGCCAGCATCAGCGAGCGCGCCTGCTGGTGGGCGTAATAGGCGGTGACGCAGATGTAGGTGCCGGTGGCCAGCAGGGATACCAGCGTGGTCCAGATCGGCGCCTGGAGCGAAGCAGGCACACCATTGAGCGCCACCGCGGCGGAGGTGCTGACAACGAGCAGCACCATGCCCAGCAGCCACTGGCGAATCCCGCCCACGATCAGGCAACTGAACATGATCATCAGCGCCACGGCGGCGGAGGGAACCAGAATCAGTCCCCAGGTGCCGATGCAGGCGCCACCAAAGATGCAGTCCAGCATCAGCATTTTCTGGCGTATGCGGTTGGACTTGCGGAGCAGGGTGCGGCGACTGAGATAGCAGGCAATGTGGGGCCAGATCAGGCAGCCGGCAAGCAGGCCGTACATGTTGGCGCCGAACAGGTCCTCGAACATGCCGAGGGCGATAATCAGTGCGGTGGCGGTATAGGCGACCACCCGACCGTTATAGTCGGGCATGGGTGGGACCGCGACCGGCGCGCTGTTTCCATCCAGCACCAGCGCTTTCCCCATATTGAGAGGAGCGTTCATCATCCTAGAACCTGATCCGTCCTACCAGCATGTCCTTGAGCATCACCCAATCACCCATCAGGCTGTAAAGAGGATGCTTGAAGGTGGCTGGCCGGTTCTTCTCGAATTTGAAATGACCAACCCAGGCAAATCCATAGCCGATCACGGGCAGAAGCCAAAGCAGTGCGAAACGGCCGCTGACCAGGGCGTAAGCGGCGACAGCCAGAACCAGCAGGCTGCCAAGGTAATGGAGGCGACGGCAGGTCGGGTGCCGGTGTTCTTCCAGATAAAACGGATAGAACTCGCTGAAGCTGTTGAATCGGCGATCGTCGCTCATGTTGCCACTACCTGTTTATTGAATGTTATAGGAGGTAGATTGTCGTGTTTCGAGAACCTGGCAATTGCCACGGCGGCATTCGCCACGAAACTACGACTAAAGACTAACAGCATTGCCTGAACTGCACAATTCTGGCAGTTTGTGGCCTGATCTGCAGCCATTGTGCCGCCTGATGGCGGCACTCTAACCCGTTAGCCGGAAGGATTATGACCGAGGTAATTGACGCCATTCTCAACCGTTCATCGGAACCCCGACTGATCGCCCCCGCGCCGGATCAGGCGCTGCTGGAACAGGTCTTCGAATGTGCCGCACGGGCGCCGGATCATGCGCTTTTGCGTCCCTGGCGGTATCTGGTGATTGAAGGCGAGGGGCTGGTGCGTTTGGGCGAGCTGTTCGCCGGCACGGCCGACACCGAGGCTGAGAAAGACAAGCTTCGACGCATGCCGCTGCGGGCGCCCATGCTGGTGGTGGCGATCACCAGTCCAACCGAGCATCCCAAGGTGCCGGAGGTGGAGCAGGTGCTGTCCACCGGGGCGGGGTTGGCGTATATGCTGCTGGCGCTGCAGTCCGCGGGTTTTGGTGGTATGTGGCGGACCGGGGCGCTGGCCTATGACGAGCGGGTGAAACAGGGGCTCGGGTTGCAGGCGGAAGAGAGTATCGCCGGCTTCCTGTACGTCGGCTCCGTAGCGGACAGCAAACCGTCGGTGCCGCGTTTGTCGGTGGCCGAGTTTGTCCGCTCCTGGCCGAACACGCCATAGGGAAAGACCTTGCCGCTTTTCCGGGTGGTTGCCGCCAGCGGCTGCGCCACCCACATCTCCTATTCCTCTCCCGTTTGACCGCATCCCCCGCCATTCCTGACCTTCCGCATCCTGCAAAGAAACTGGCATCACAATTGCTTTGACTCTGGAAAGACGACCTATCGCCCAACTTGACGGGCTCAGAACGGCTGTTCCGGAGGCAGTATGGCAATCACCTTTGACAAGGCACTGGGCATTCACGAACACGCTTTGCAGGCGCGGGTAAAACGTGCCGAGGTGCTGGCCAACAACCTGGCCAACGCGGATACCCCCGGCTACAAGGCCCGGGACGTGGACTTCCAGGCGATGATGGCCCGGGCTCAGGAGTCGATGAGCGGCTTCGAAATGGCACGAACCCACGCTGGCCACCTGGATGATGGCACTGGCGGCGGCAATGGCGAGTTGATGTACCGCAACCCCCATCAGCCCTCAATTGACGGCAATACGGTCGACAGCCAGCAGGAGCAGAGCCGCTTCATGCGTAACGCCATGGATTACCAGGCCAGCTTCCAGTTCCTGAACGCCAAGTTCAGTGGTTTGAACAAGGCCCTGAAAGGCCAGTAACACAGCGACCCAGGATTATTCAGGAGATTCATCATGTCCCTAGGCAGCATCTTTGACATTGCCGGCTCCGGTATGACTGCGCAGTCGCTGCGACTGAACACCACCGCCTCGAACATTGCCAACGCCGAGACCGCCAGTTCCAGTACCGATACCACCTACCGTGCCCGCAAGCCGGTGTTCGCCGCCATCCAGCAGCAGATGCTCAACCCCGACCAGGGGTGGCAAGGCGTTGCCGCTGCCGGTGACGATGCCCTGGGCGCCGGTGTGCGGGTGGAAGGTATTGTAGAGAGTCAGGCCGAGCTGCAGATGCGGTATGAGCCGGATCATCCCGCCGCCAACGAAGACGGCTATGTGTATTACCCCAACGTCAACGTGGTGGAAGAAATGGCGGACATGATGTCCTCATCCCGCAGCTTCCAGATGAACGTGGACGTGATGAACACCGCCAAGTCGATGATGCAGCGGATTCTGACCCTGGGACAGCAATAAGACGCGAGGAATAAGCCATGAGTGCGGTTAACAGCACAACCAGCAGTGAGTTCCTGAGTCAGTACGGCATCAAACAGGACGACAAGGCCAAGGGCAGTGATGAGCTGGGCCAGGGCGAGTTCATGGAGCTGATGCTCGCGCAGCTGAAGAACCAGAACCCACTGGAGCCACAGGACAACGGCGAGTTCATTGCCCAGCTGGCGCAGTTCAGTTCCCTGGAAGAAATGCAGAAAGTCTCCAGTGCGGTGGACAACGTGGTGGGCGAATTCCGCTCTACCCAGGCCCTGCAGGCTTCCGCCATGGTGGGGCGGACGGTGCTGGTGCCGGGTACGGCCGCCAAGCTGGTGAGCGAAGGCGAGATTGAAGGCGCGGTGGCGGTACAGGCTTCCACCTCCAACCTGAAGATCTCCATCAAGAACAGCGCCGGTGAGCTGGTGCGGCAGATCGATCTGGGTCAGGCGGCCAAGGGCTACGAGAAATTCACCTGGGACGGCAATGACGCCAACGGCGATCCGTTGCCGCCCGGCAAGTACGAGTTCGTTGCGGAGGGTAGTTACCCTTCCGGCACCGAACAGCTTGGCACCCTCATCAGCGCCAACGTGGACAGTGTGTCACTGGGTGGCGCGGGTGAAATCACCCTTAACCTGGCGGGACAGGGCTCGGTGGCCCTTGCCGACGTCTACCAGATCAATTGATCCAGAATCTGAATTTCGAGGTGTAACATGGCTTTCAATACGGGTCTTAGTGGATTGCGGGCAGCTTCGGTTGATCTGGATGTCACCGGCAACAACATTGCCAACGCCAGCACCGTGGGCTTCAAATCCAGCCGGGTGCAGTTTGGTGACCTGTACTCCAGTGGTTTTCTGAGCGCTGGCAGTAACTCCGTTGGTGACGGCGTGCGGGTGCAGGATGTCCGCCAGAGTTTCGGTCAGGGCAATATCAGCTTTACCGACAATGCCCTGGATATGGCCATCGACGGAGACGGCTTCTTTATCCTCAACAATGGCGGTGAAACTCGCTATTCCCGCGCCGGTCAGTTCGGCGTTGATAAAGACGGCTACGTGGTCAATAACCAGAACATGCGGGTTCAGGGCTACGAGGCCGACGACGATGGCAACCTGTCCGGCGTTCGCGGTGACCTGCGTATCGACACCGACAACCTGGCGCCTCGCCGTACCACCCAGATCGATTTCGATCTGAACCTGGATTCCCGCCAGTCGGTGCTGGAGCGGCAGGTCAACATACTGGGTGATGTCACCGTGCCGGCAGCCGGGTTCACCGGTGAGACCCTGACCCTGACCTACGAAGATGGCAGCACTCGGGACATTGTGATCCCGGCGCCCAATCCCGATCCGATCTCCGCGCCTGACGTGGTCTCGCTGTTGGATCAGGAAGACGGCGTGGGGGCGTCGGCCCAGACCATCCTGAATATGACCGGCCAGGCGCCGCCCTTGGATAACGCCTTCATCACTGCCGGCGGGTTCAGCTTCGAAGTGCAGGTGGATGGCGTCGCCGTGCCGGTGGATACCTCGGGGGTCACGGATCTCGACTCCCTGGCTGACGCCATCAACAACTCCAGTGCCAACTCGGTCACCGCGTCGGTGGACGATGCCACCGGCGAGTTGCGACTGATCGACAACAGCGGCAATCCACTGGCGGCCAGCTACACCAATAACGCTACCACGGTGAATCAGCCGGAAGAGCTGGCCACGATTCGAATTACCACCGATCGGGATGTCGCCGACCTGACCTCTGACGATGCCGCCAGTGCCTTTGCCACGGCCTGGGGTGCCCGGGCTCCCCAGGTGACCAACCAGTTCAACCCGTTGGATCAGAAGACCTACAACTACGCCACGTCCACCAAGATTTATGACAGTCTGGGCAACTCCCATGAGATGACCCAGTATTTCGTCAAAAATCCGGCGCCGGGTAACGGTGTGGGGGCGAGCCAATGGTCCATCTACGTCCAGATTGACGGTGAATTTGTCGGAGGTACGGATTCCACGCCGTTTGTCGCCCGCTTTACGGAAGATGGTCGGTTGCAATCCATCAACGGCGATCAGGCCGGTGAAATGGTGATCGGCGACTGGGTGCCGAAAGATGAGAACGGCGATCCCAACGGTGCTGATGGCCCTCCGCCTCCTGGCACGGTTATCGAGACGCCAATTCCGGACCCCCCCACCAGTTCCGCTTTTGTGATCGGGCTGTCGGAGACGACCCAGTACGGCACGTCATCTGGCGTAAACGACCAGAACCAGAATGGTTACACCACCGGTCGCTTGGCGGGGCTGGACGTATCCTCGGAAGGGGTGCTGTTTGCCCGTTACACCAACGGCCAGTCCCAGGCGCTGGGGCAGGTGGCGCTGGCGGCCTTCAGCAATACCGACGGTTTGACGCCGGTGGGGGACACCACCTGGGTGGAGACGTTTGAGTCCGGTCAGCCGGTGATTGGCCAGCCGGAGACCGGCACCCTGGGCTCGATTGAGGCCAGTCAGGTGGAAGAGTCCAACGTCGACCTGTCCGAGGAGCTGGTGAACCTGATCATCGCCCAGCGCAACTACCAGGCCAACGCCAAGACCATTGAAACCTCTGATGCGGTCACCCAGACCATCATCAACCTCCGCTGATAACCGTTAGCGCAACTTCCCGGGTTCGAAAGATGGACCCGGGAGTTGCTTCTGTTTCTGCTACTTCTGCCGCCCGGATTCCCGGTGACCGGTACCTCCTCTTTCTTGTTGGCACAAGTTCTGCATTAACCCTGCTATCAGTCAAAGTTCCGGCAGGAGTTTTCCGCATGGATAAGTCCCTCTACATCGGCATGTCAGGCGCCAAGCAGAACATGCTGGCCCAGCGGGCCCACGCCAATAACCTGGCCAACGCCAACACCACCGGTTTCAAGCGGGATTTCGCCCAGGCCCGGAGTATGCCGGTGTTTGGTGAGCATCATCCCACCCGCGCCTACGCCATGACCGAAAGGCCTGGTACCGATCTGTCCGCCGGCGCGCTGATGGATACCGGTCGCAAGCTGGATGTGGCGGTGGAAGGTGACGGCTGGCTGGCGGTCCAGAATGGTCAGGGCGAAGAGGTGTTCGGTCGTTCCGGCAGCCTGCAGGTGGACGTCAACGGCCTGCTGCGCAATCGCAATGGCGACCTGGTGATGGGCAATGGTGGCCCGGTGGCCCTGCCGCCGTTTGACAGCCTGGAGATCGGTGCCGACGGCACCATTTCCATCGTGCCCGCCGGCGGTCCGCCCGATCAGCTGGTGGATATCGACCGGCTGAAGCTGGTGAATCCCCCGGCCGATGCCCTGGAGAAAGGTGAAGACGGCTACCTGCGTCGCAAGCCTGACCAGGCGCTGGACGGCCCGGAGCCGCCGGATGGCAATCTGCGGGTGGCCACCGGGTTTCTGGAGGCCTCCAACGTCAATGCGGTGTCCGAGATGATCTCCAACCTGCAACTGTCGCGGCAGTACGAAATGCAGGTGAAGGTCATGAGTACCTCCCAGTCCAATTCCGAGGCGGCGGCACGTCTGTTGCAGAACCTCTGATAACGAACCTGTTTCACAGCGCTGATGGCGCCAGGCGGCAACAGTTGGCCGCCATGCCACCGGCCGAGGAGTAGAGCATGCATCCAGCACTTTGGGTCAGTAAAACCGGGTTGAGTGCCCAGGACACCAACATGTCCACCATTTCCAACAACCTGGCCAACGTCAACACCACCGGTTTCAAGCGCGATCGCGCGGTGTTCCAGGATCTGCTGTACCAGATTCACCGCCAGCCCGGCGGTCTCAGTTCGCAGAACACCGAGCTGCCTTCGGGGCTGCAGCTGGGTACCGGTGTACGGGTGGTGGGTACCACCAAGCAGTTTACCCAGGGCAACCTGCAGAACACCCAGCAACCGCTGGATATGGCGGTGGATGGTCGTGGCTTCTTCCAGATCCTGCTGCCCGACGGCGGCATTGCCTACACCCGCGACGGTCAGTTCCAGCTCAATGCCGACGGTGAGGTGGTGAATCCGGACGGCTACACCCTGGAGCCGAACATCACCATCCCCGACAACGCCACCAAGGTGACCATTGGCAAGGACGGCACCGTGTCTGTGGTGGTGGATGACCAGGCCAACCCGGTCAACCTGGGGCAGATTACGCTGGTGGACTTCGTCAATCCCCAGGGCCTGCAGGCCATCGGCAACAACCTGTTCCGGGCCACCAACGCCAGCGGCGATCCCAATGAAGGCGAGGCGGGCATCGGCGGGCTTGGCAGTATCGAGCAGCAGATGACCGAGGCCTCCAACGTCGAGGTGGTGGAAGAGCTGGTCAACATGATCACCACCCAGCGGGCCTATGAAATGAATTCCAAGGTGGTTTCCACCACCGACCAGATGCTGCAGTTCATCACCAACAACATCGGTTGATGGGCGTAGCGGCAATGAGTGAGGTGACTGTCATGAATGGGAACAACACCCAGACCAACGGGTACCGCCGGGTCGGCATGCCGGCTCTGGTGGCGGTGCTGGTGTTGCTGGAAGGTTGCACGGCGATGACCCGGCCCCGGGCGATACCGGATGATCCGGCCTACGCCCCGGTGCGGCCCCAGGAAATGATGGCTCGCGACCCCCACACCGGGTCGATCTACCAGACCTCCCGCAATTACAACTTCTACGGCGACACCGTCGCGCTCAATGTCGGGGATATTCTCACCGTGACGTTGCAGGAGTCCACGCAGGCGAGCAAGTCGGCGGAGAGCAGCATCACCAAGGACAACGAACTGTCGATTCCGGAACCGATTCTGCTGGGCAAGGCCAATCTGGGCATCAACACCAGCGCCAACTTCGAACGGGATTTTGAGGGCCAGGCCGAAGCGGACCAGAGCAACAGTCTGAACGGCAGTATCACCGTTACGGTGACGGAAGTGCTACCCAACGGCGTGCTGCGCATCCGGGGCGAGAAATGGCTGTCGCTGACCAATGGCGACGAGTTCATCCGCCTGACCGGCATGGTCCGGCCTCAGGACATTGCCCCGAATAATACTGTGGCGTCCACCCGGATCGCCGACGCCCGCATTGCCTATGGTGGCACCGGCGATTTCGATCAGGCCAATCAGATGGGCTGGCTGGCACGGTTCTTCAATAGTGAGTGGTGGCCGTTATGAACAGGCTGAGAAGTATGGCACTGCTGTTGGTTCTGGCTCTCGTGGCGGCGCCGGTGGTGGCCGACCGGCTCAAGGACCTGGCCCGCATCAAGGGCGTGCGTAACAACCAGTTGGTGGGCTACGGCCTGGTGGTGGGGCTGGACGGCACCGGTGACAAGGCGCCGTTCACCAACCAGACCTTCCGCAACATGATGAACCAGTTCGGTGTGACCCTGCCGGAAGGCACCAACCCCAACCTCGCCAATGTGGCGGCGGTGACGGTACACGCCACCTTGCCGCCGTTTGCCAAGCCGGGGCAGGAAATGGATGTGACGGTCTCCTCCATCGGCAATGCTGACAGTCTGAGGGGTGGCAGTCTGCTGATGACTTCTCTCAAAGGCGCTGACGGCCAGGTCTATGCCATGGCCCAGGGTAGCCTGGTGGTGGGTGGCTTCGGTGCCGCCGGCGCTGACGGTTCGCGGATTACCGTGAACGTGCCGAGCGTGGGTCGCATTCCCAATGGCGCAACCATCGAGCGCGAGGTGCTGTCGCCGTTCAGTCGCGGTGACACCATCACCTTCAACCTGCTGCAGCCGGATTTCACGACGGCACGGCGGGTGGTGGAGACAGTCAATGGCATGTTGGGGCCGGATATGGCCTATGCCCACGATGCCACGTCGATCTCCGTCAAGGCGCCACGGGACCCGTCCCAGCGGGTCAGCTTCCTGTCGATCCTGGAGAACCTGGAGGTCGACCCAGCCGAAGACGCCGCCAAGGTGGTCATTAACAGCCGCACCGGCACCATCGTGGTGGGGCAGAACGTGCGGGTCAGCCCGGCGGCCATTACCCATGGCAACCTGACCGTCACCATTCAGGAAAACCCGGAAGTGAACCAGCCGGACCCGTTTGCCAATGGTGACACGGTGGTGACTCCCAACACCCAGATTGCGGTGACCGAAGACCCGGCGCGGATGTTTCAGTTTGGTCCGGCGACCACCCTTAACGAGATTGTGCAGGCAGTGAACCAGGTCGGCGCGGCGCCGGGTGATGTCATGGCGGTGCTTGAAGCGCTGAAACAGGCCGGCGCCCTGCGGGCCGAACTGATTGTGATCTGAGGTAGCGTCATGCAGGACCCACGACTACAGCAATCCCGCATCTACACCGACTTCGGCGGTCTCAACGCGCTGAAGGCGGAAGCGCGCTCTGATCGCAAGGCGGCGCTGGAGGAAGTGGCGAAGCAGTTCGAGGGCCTGTTCCTCACCGAGATCATGAAATCCATGCGCAAAGCCAACGAGGTGTTCTCCGAGGGCAACCTGCTCAACAGCCAGCAGTCCAAGTTCTATCAGGACATGTTCGACAACCAGCTCAGTCTGACCTTGTCCGACCAGGGGCTGGGGCTGTCGGACACTCTGGTGCGTCAGCTCAGTCGCCAGATTCCGGGGATGTCCGCCGAAGGTGAGCGTCGGGCCGGCCACAAGGCCGACATTGCCGCCTACGACCGCAGTCTGCCGTCACTGTCGCGGCAACTGCCGGAGCGGCTTGCGGAAGTGAAGGCGGTGGCGGCGTCATCGGCGCCGGCGACCGACAGCGTCTTGCCGTCCCGGTTCGAGTCGCCACAGCAGTTTGTCAGTCAGTTGCTGCCGCTGGCGGAAGCGGCCGCGGCGGATTCCGGTATTGATCCCCGGCTGATGGTGGCGCAGGCCGCGTTGGAGACTGGTTGGGGGCGCCACATGATCGAAGGGGAGCAGGGTGCGCCGAGTTTCAACCTGTTCGGTATCAAGGCCGACGGGCGCTGGCAGGGGGATTCCGTCAACATCGCCACCTCGGAGTACCGGGATGGCGTGCGGATGAGTGAGCGGGCGCAGTTCCGGGCCTACCCGGATTACCAGGCCAGTTTCCACGACTATGTTGATTTCCTGAAGTCGAATCCCCGCTATCGCGAGGTGCTGGCGTCCGCCGAAGACCCGGCGCAGTTCGCTGACCAATTGCAGGCTGCGGGTTATGCGACCGACCCGCATTACGCCAACAAGATTCGCCGGATCATGGCCGGCGAGACCATGAACCAGCCGGTGGGTGCCTCCGGGCAGTCGTCCCCGGGAGCTGACGGATAGGTTCCGAGGGTAAAACGCTATGGCCAATCTGATTCAAATTGGTTTGTCCGGTGTGCTGGGCCATCAGTCAGCCCTGAATACCACCGGTAACAACATCACCAATGCCAACACGCCCGGCTACAGCCGCCAGGAAGTGCTGTTCGAAAGCCAGCGGGGCCTGCGCACTGGTGCCGGTACGGTGGGCACCGGGGTCAACATCTCCAACATCCGCCGGGTGGCAAATGAGTACCTGGTGGAGCAGGTGCGTTCAGACACCTCGCTGCAGTCCGAACAGAAAGCGCTGAATCAGGAACTCAGCCGACTGGACAACCTGCTGGGGTCCTCGACCACCGGGCTCAACGATGTCCTGAACAACTTCTTTGCCAGTCTCCAGAGTGCGGCGGAAGACCCGGCGTCGCTGCCCCAGCGACAGTCGGTGCTGAGTGAGGCCAAGGCGGTGGCGGATCGCTTCCAGTCTCTGCAGGCCGAGTTCATCCAGCAGCGGGAGTCGGTCAAGCTGCAGATGCGCCAGGGCGTTGAAGATGCCAACACCCTGATGTCCAGCATTGCCGAGCTGAACCTGGCGATCTCCAACAGCCCGGGTATTGCCCAGGGTCGGCTGCCTAACGATCTGTTGGACAAGCGCGACGAGAAGCTGCGTGAGCTGTCGGAGCTGGTGGGCATTCGGGTGCTCCACACCGAGGGCAACCAGGTCAACGTCATGCTGGGCAATGGTCAGGCGCTGGTAGTGGGGGCGGATGCCTCCCAGCTGTCGACACGGCCCAGCGTGGAAGACCCGGCTTTCCTGGAGTTCACCCTGCTGGATGCCGGACGTCAGGTACCGATCGACAGCCAGATCACCGGCGGGTCCCTGGGAGGGCTGCGGCGCTTTGAACAGGAATCCCTGAAAACCGCGTTTGATGAGTTGGGCCGGGTGGCCATTGCCCTGCAAGACAACATCAATCACCAGCACGAGATTGGTATGGACCTGGAGGGCGACCTGGGTGGTCTGTTCTTCTCTGATATCAACTCGCCGGAGGCGATGTCCAGTCGGGTGATTGCCAACGGCAACAATCTGCCGCCAGGGGATGCCGACATTGGTGTCGAGATCAGCGACAGCAACGCGCTGATCTCGGGCAGCTGGAACCTGCAGTTCTCAGGCGACGGTCGCAACTACGAGGTGATCGACAGCCAATCCGGTGAAGTGGTCAAACAGGGCCGTCTGCCGGACCCGCTGCCGGCTGAGATCGGCATGCCCGGGTTCAATATCCAGATCAACGACGGCACCTTCAACCCGGGTGACAGCTACCAGATTCAGCCTACCCGTAACGCTGCGGAATCGATCTCGCTGGAGGTGGAGCGGGAAGAGGATCTGGCCTTTGCCAGCCCGGTGCGGGCGGAAGCCAACGTCGGCAACAACGGCGATGGGGTGATTGATCAGGGGTTGATGCTGAACGTCCGCAACCCGCTGTCGAACGGCATCCTGCCGGGGTTCCGCAGCCAGGGGGAGCTGGACCCGCCGCTGGAAATCCGCTTCCGGGATGATGGCGGCACCCTGGTGTACGACGTGGTGGATGCCAACGATCCCAACAACGTGCTGGTGACGGGCAGTGCCACGCCGCCACAGAACGTCTACACCCCGGGCATTTCCAACAAGCTGTTCAGTGAGGACCCCACCGATCCGAACTACCAGGGCTTCCAGTTCGAGATCAGCGGCAACCCGCAGGCGGGAGACACCTTTAACATCGGCTATAACACCGAGGGTGTGTCGGACAACCGCAACGCCGAACTGATGGCGGCGCTGGCCGGCAAGAACACCATGAACAACGGCTCGCAAAACCTCACCGAGGGCTACGGCGGCCTGGTGGAGACCATTGGGGTGCAAACCCGCCAGAGCCAGCTTGACCTGGATTCCAGTGAGGCGCTGCTGCAACAATCGGTGAACCAACGCGAGTCAGTGTCCGGGGTCAACCTGGACGAAGAAGCCGGGCGGCTGATCCAGTATCAGGCCGCTTACAATGCCTCGGCCCAGGTTATGAGCGTGGCCCAGAGTCTATTCGACACCCTGTTGTCGACCTTCCGATAACGGAAATTGGTGAGCGACTATGATCAGAATCTCATCCCAGCAGATTTTCTCCAGCGGTATCAGCCGGCTGCAGGATCTGAACGCCAGCCTGCAGCAGACCAGCCAGCAGGTGTCCACCGGTAAGCGGGTAAACCAGCCCTCAGATGACCCGGTGGCGGCGGCGCGAATCCTCAAGCTGGACCAGGAAGTGGCGCGCATCGAGCAGTTCCAGCGCAATGCCGGCCTGGCAGAGAACCGCCTGCAGCAGGAAGAGAATGCCATCTCGAGCATGCTGGATGTGGTCCAGCGGGTGCGGGAGCTGACGGTTCAGGCGGGTAATGGCGCGCTGACCCCGAGCGACCGGCAGTCCATCGCCTCGGAGCTGCGGGAGCGGCTGGATCAGTTGGCGACTCTGGGCAACGCCCGGGACGCATCCGGCGAGTACATCTTCAGTGGCTTCCAGGGGGAAGTGCCGGCGTTTGGCAAGAACATTTCCGGCAACTGGGTCTACCAGGGGGATGAAGGCCAGCGCAAGCTGGAGCTGGATGAAGGGGTTACGGTACCGATCAGTGATCATGGCAAGGGGTTGTTTGTGGACATCGCCAGCGCTGATCGCACCTTCTTTGCCGAAGCGGGAGGCGACAACGTATCCGGAGCCCGCATCAGTACCGGCATGGTGGTGGACCAGGATCTTTACAACCAGTTCTACGACAGCAATGGGGGTGTTGATCTGGAGGTGCGCTTTGTCGCCAATGGCGGTTCCCCGAGCGGCCTGGACTACGAGGTGGTGACCCGCGAGCAACCGCCGACCACGGTGGCCACCGGGAACTTCATCAGTGGCGAGAGCATCCAGTTCGAAGGTATCCAGTTTGAAATCCATGGCATCCCGGACGTCAACGACACCTTCGATATCAAGACCTCTGAGCGCCAGGGCATGTTCACCAGCATCGAGAAGCTGATCTACGGCCTCGAGAACCAGGCCAAGGGCCGGGCACGGGCGACAGTCACCAACTTCGCGCCCACCGGCGGCAAGCTCTACATCAACGGTTTGAGTGTGCCTCAGGGGGGGGCGGGTGCGGTCTTCACCGGGACCGAGACCAACGCCGACCTGCGGGACCTGATCAACAACCACACCGAGCTGGCGGAGCAGGGCATTACGGCCAGCATCGAGAATGGCAACGTGGTGATCCGCTCCGGTGGTCAGGACCTTAACATCAGCGCCCAGGACCCCGATCCCAAGGTTCCGCCCTGGCCGGATTACACCGGTGGGTTACAGGTAACCGGGGCCAAGGCGGAGGATCTTGATCTGGGGGCGGCACCGCCGGTGACCAGCGCCAACTACCAGGGCGGCAACGAAGCCTACGATGCCCTGGTGGCGGATTCCCTGGTAAACATGGACAACATCCAGGAGAGCCTGATCAGTACCCAGACCGAGATCGGCGGCCGGCTCAATTCCGTGGAGACCACCTCGGTGTTTCTGGAGGATTCTTCGGTGTACACCAAGGACATCCGCTCCCAGTTGCAGGATGTCGACTACGCCGAGGCGATCAGCAACCTGACCTTCCAGAGTTTCGTGCTGCAGGCGGCCCAGCAGTCGTTTGCCCAGGTCTCACGGCTGTCGTTATTCGACCGGCTGTAGCGATTGCGGACGACGGACTGAATAGCCTGTTGATTTCACAAGGCGCGTCGGTATAATTGCCAATCTCTCCGATGCCAGCGTGGTGAAATTGGTAGACACAGGGGATTCAAAATCCCCCGCCTTCACGGGCGTGGCGGTTCGAGTCCGCCCGCTGGTACCAGTATTTGAAGACCGGGCCGGTCTGCATCGACGGCCGGGCTGAGGGGAGTGGCAATGGTCACTCCCCCCAATCACATACCGACCGCCCTCGCGGTACCACTGAACAGTCCTGTCGATGAATGTCTCCGATTTTCACTTTGATCTGCCGGACGAGTTGATCGCCCGTTACCCACTGCCCGAGCGAAGCGCGTCCCGTCTGCTGACGTTGGACGGTCTCACCGGACACACCGGTCACCACACCTTCTCCGACCTGCCATCCCTGTTGCATCCTGACGATCTCCTGGTGTTCAACAACACCCGGGTCATTCCTGCGCGCCTGTTTGGCCGCAAGGAAACCGGGGGCCAGGTGGAAGTTCTGGTGGAGCGTCTGCTGGATGATCATCAGTTGCTGGCTCACGTTCGCGCATCCAAACCGCCCAAACCGGGGCAGCGGGTGCTGTTGGAAGACGGCACGGTGCTGCGGATGGAGGAGCGTCGCGAGGCGCTGTTCCTGCTTCGCTGCGAAGCTCCGGAGCCGGTGCTGGACGTGCTCGAGCGCATCGGGCACATGCCGTTGCCGCCCTACGTTGATCGCCCGGACGAACAGGCGGACAGAGAGCGTTACCAGACCGTCTATGCCCGCGAGGCCGGTGCGGTGGCGGCGCCCACCGCGGGCCTGCATTTCGACGAAGCCCTGATTGAGCGGCTGCAGGCACAGGGGGTGCGCACGGCGTTTGTCACCCTTCATGTGGGAGCCGGCACCTTTCAGCCGGTGCGGGTGGATCGCATCGAAGATCACGTCATGCACAGCGAAGTCGCCCAGGTGCCGGAAGAGACGGTGGAAGCCGTGCGCCAGACCCGTGAGCGGGGTGGTCGGGTGATCGCCGTCGGCACCACCTCGGTCCGTTCCCTGGAGTCGGCCAGCCGTGGCGGGGTGTTACGCACCTTCCGCGGGGAGACCGATATCTTTATCCGTCCCGGCTACCGGTTCCAGACCGTGGATGCCATGGTCACCAACTTCCACCTGCCGGAGTCCACCCTGATCATGCTGGTGAGTGCGTTTGCCGGCTACAACCATGTGATGGCGGCCTATGGCGAAGCGGTGGATCAGCGCTATCGTTTCTTCAGTTACGGCGACGGTATGTTTATTACTGGTCAGGAGCCCAGCCTGGGTTCGCTGGCCGGACAGTCAAAAGCGGGAGAATCATCGTGAGCAGCGATTGCTTCATGTCCTTTGAACACCTCGGCAGTGACGGCAAGGCCCGTCGTGGCCGGCTGACCTTTCCACGGGGTACGGTGGAGACGCCGGCCTTCATGCCGGTTGGCACCTACGGCACCGTCAAGGGCATGCTGCCCCGGGACATCGAGGAGATCGGTGCCCACATCATTCTGGGCAACACCTTCCACCTGATGCTGCGGCCGGGCACAGAAGTGATTAAGGCCCACGGTGATCTGCATGACTTCACCCAGTGGCAGGGTCCGATCCTTACCGACTCCGGCGGCTTCCAGGTGTTCAGCCTGGGCGAGATGCGCAAGATCACCGAACAGGGTGTGACGTTCCGCTCGCCGGTGGACGGTTCACCGGTGGAACTGAATCCTGAAATCGCGATGCAGGTTCAGCGCGACCTCGGTTCCGATATCGTCATGATCTTTGATGAGTGCACGCCGTACCCGGCCACCGAGAAGCAGGCCCGTGAATCGATGGAGCTGTCCCTGCGCTGGGCGGCCCGCAGTCGTCAGGCCCACGGTGACAATCCGGCAGCGCTGTTCGGTATTGTCCAGGGTGGTATGTACCCGGAGCTGCGGGACCGCTCATTGGAAGGTCTGGAGCAGATCGGCTTTGATGGTTATGCCATTGGCGGTCTGTCGGTGGGTGAGCCCAAGGACGAGATGATCCGCATCCTGGACCATCTGCCGCCCAAGATGCCGGCGGACAAGCCCCGCTACCTGATGGGCGTTGGCCGTCCCGAGGACATCGTTGAGGCGGTGCGTCGCGGGGTCGACATGTTCGACTGCGTCATGCCCACCCGCAATGCCCGTAATGGCTATCTCTTTACCGCCACCGGCATCGTCAAGATCCGCAACGCCCGCAACCGTCATGACACCGGGCCGCTGGACGACACCTGCGATTGTTACACCTGCAAGAACTTCTCCCGGAGCTACCTGCATCATCTTGATAAGTGTGGAGAAATGCTTGGCTCCCAGCTCAACACCATCCACAATCTGCGGTTCTATCAGAACCTGATGGCTGGTTTGCGCGGGGCCATTGAAGCGGGTACATTGTCCGACTTCGTCGCGGCCTTCTATGAGCGCCGGGGCGAACCGGTACCGCCCCTTGAAGTTGACTGACGGCGCCCTCATCTCTGGGCTCGTTGCCTGCGAAAATGTCGCCAGCGGCGGCAGTACGGTTACAGAATTCGAGCCGCCGGCGTGATCGGTGCCCGACAGGGTCAGGGGACGCCGGCGGCAAGCGATTTACCTCAAATCTGATTAACGGAGAAACCAATGAAATCACTGAAACTGTGGATGGCCGGCCTGGCGTCGATCGTGCCGGGCGTGGCGATGGCTCAGGAGCAGGCGCCTGGCCAGATGGGCGTGATGGGGCAGATCATCTTCTTTGCCGGCTTCATCCTGATCTTCTACCTGCTGATCTGGCGTCCCCAGTCCAAGCGTGCGAAAGAGCACAAGTCACTGATGTCCGGCCTGAACAAGGGCGACGAAGTAGTGACCTCCGGTGGCGTTGCCGGCAAGATCACCAAGGTAACCGACGATTTTATTGTGGTCGAGATTGCCGACAACGTGGAAATCAAGGTACAGAAAGTGGCGGTTGCGGCGGCCCTGCCGAAAGGAACCCTCAAGGATATCTGAGTCGATCCGTTGACTCACTGATTCCGAAGACCGGTTAGGACTAAGGGACCCCATGCTGAACAAGTACCCGCTCTGGAAGAACCTGATCATCCTGTTCGCCTTGGCGATCGGGTTTATTTACGCGTTGCCCAACCTGTATCCCGACGATTTCGCGATACAGATCACCGGGGCCCGAAGTAGCACGGAGGTCGATCAGCGTACGCTGGAGCGGGCGAGCCGGGCACTGCAGGACGCCGGAATCGAGATCAAGTCAGAGTCGTTGCAGGAACGCAACGGCCTGATCCGCCTGACCAACGGGGACGACCAGCTCAAGGCGCGTCCCCTGGTCCAGGCCACTCTTGGCAAGGAGTATCTGGTGGCGCTGAACATGGCGCCATCCACCCCCGAATGGCTCCGCAGTGTGGGTGCCGGCCCGATGAAGCTGGGCCTGGACCTGCGCGGTGGTGTCCACTTCCTGCTGGAAGTGGATATGGATTCGGCCCTGCAGCAGCGGATGGAGGCCTTCTCCGGCCAGATCAAGCGCGAGCTGCGGGAAGAGCGTATCCGATACCGTGGCGGCGATGTTCTGGGTGGTCGTCAGATCGCCATGACCTTCCGCGACGAAGCTGACCGGGATGAGGCGTTCAGCCTGATTCGCCAGCAGCACACCCAGTTCCTGCTGGAAGAGCGACGCAACGGTGACCAGTTCGAGCTGGTGCTGACCCTGTCAGACGCCGAAGTCAAACAGATTCAGGACTACGCCCTGGAGCAGAACCTGACCACCATCCGCAACCGGGTCAACGAGCTGGGTGTGGCGGAGCCGCTGGTGCAGCGTCAGGGGACTGAGCGCATTATTGTTGAGCTGCCCGGTGTCCAGGATACCGCCCAGGCCAAGCGGGTACTGGGGGCGACGGCCAATCTGGAGTTCCGTCTGGAAGCGCGTCCGGATGCCGAAGCCAGCGAGATCGAGGTGTATCCCTTCCGTGACGAGGCTCGCCGCACCGCGCGGCTGGAGCGGGAAATCATCGCCACCGGTAACAATGTGGCGAATGCCCAGCAGGCCTTCGATGAGAACGGTCAGCCCCAGGTCAACATCACCATGGATTCAGTGGGTGGTGATCTGATGTACCGGGCCACCAAGAATGCCATTCAGCGTCGCATGGCGGTGCTGTTTATCGAATTCAAGACTGAAGCCGAAGATCGTCTGGTCGACGGTGAGTTGCAGTCGGTGGAGCGGCGCGTGGAAGAGCGCAGCATCATCAGTCTGGCGACCATTCAGTCAGCCCTTGGCAGCAGTTTCCGGATCACCGGTCTGGATTCGGTGCCGGAAGCGTCCGAGCTGGCCCTGCTGCTGCGTGCCGGCTCCCTGGCAGCGCCGATGTACTTTGTTCAGGAGCGCACCATTGGGCCGAGCCTGGGTCAGCAGAACATCGATGCCGGTGTGATGTCCGTTACCCTCGGCTTCCTGCTGGTGCTGATCTACATGCTGGTGTACTACCGTGGTTTCGGTCTGGTGGCCAACGTTGCGTTGACGCTGAACCTGATGCTGCTGGTGGCCTGTATGTCGATCCTGTCGGCCACTCTGACGCTGCCGGGCATTGCCGGTATCGTTCTCACCGTGGGTATGGCAGTGGATGCCAACGTGCTGATCTTCGAGCGTATTCGTGAGGAGCTCAAGGCCGGGGCGCCGCCCCAGTCGGCGATTCATTCCGGCTACTCGCGGGCGTTTGTGTCGATTCTGGATGCCAACATCACCACGTTGTTGGTGGCGATCATCCTGTTTGCCATGGGTTCCGGTCCGGTCAAAGGCTTCGCTGTGACCCTGTGTCTGGGCATTCTGACCTCGATGTTTACCGGTCTGATGGTAAGCCGAGGCATTGTCAACGTGGTCTACGGCGGCCGTAACGTCGAGAAACTGTCGATCGGAGGGAAACTGGCCAATGTCTGAATCAGCGAAGCGACCGTTCGACTTCATGAGGCTGCGCAAGCCGGCCTCACTGTTGTCCATTGTTCTGGTGGTGGTGGCCGTTGTGCTGCTGGCCACCCGTGGCCTGAGCCTAGGCCTCGACTTTACCGGGGGCACCTCGGTGGAGCTGGAATATCAGCAGCCGCCGCAGCTGGATGAGGTCAGGGCGACTCTCACTGACGCCGGTTATGACCAGTTCGTGGTGCAGAACTTCGGTGCCGACACGCTGGTGCTGGTGCGTCTGGCGGAATCCGGCAACGACAAGCTGGCGGAAGAGATCACCGCCGCGCTGATGGCGGATGGCGATCAGCTTAAGCTGGTGAGTTCCGAGTTTGTTGGCTCCCAGGTGGGTGATGAGCTCAAGGAAGACAGTGGTCTGGGGCTGCTGATTGCTCTGGCAGTGGTGCTGGTGTACGTCGGCATGCGCTTCCAGTTCAAGTTTGGCATTGCCTCAGTGGTACCGCTGGCCCACGACGTCATCATCATTCTGGGTGTGTTTGCGCTGTTCCAGTGGACCTTCGACCTGAGTGTGCTGGCGGCGTTGCTGGCGGTGATCGGCTACTCGCTCAACGACACCATCGTGGTGGCGGATCGAATCCGGGAGAACTTCCGCAAGCTGCGGATTGAAGATCCGGAAGAGATCATCAACGAGTCGATCCACCAGACCATCAGCCGGACCATCAACACGTCCGGGACCACCTTGGTGGTACTGCTGGCGCTGTATTTCCTGGGCGGCGAAGCGATCAACAACTTCGCGCTGGCGCTGATCATCGGTGTGGTTGTCGGTACCTATTCCTCCATCTACGTCTCAGCCAACCTGCTGGTGTCTCTGGGCGTAACCCGGGACGATATGATTGTCCCGCCGAAAGAGGGAACCGGCGAAGGCGACGAGGAAGAGCAGCCGCCGGAATGGCTCAATCGGATGTAGATCCGTTTAGTCGGCACAAAAAAAGACCGCGCTGGGGCAACCCACCGCGGTCTTTTTGTATCCCTGGGCTGATCTCTTGTAACTGGAGATCAGCCTGTTGCTGCCGGCCTAGCGGGGCAGGCGACCGTTAAACGGATGCAGGGACTTCAGTACTTCCCGGAACAGCTTCGGGTTCGCTACCACCAGCTGGCGGGCGCCGTCGCTGGAGGGGTTGCCGGCGAAGTCACTGGTCAGGGCGCCGGCTTCCTTGGCGATGGTCAGGCCGATGGTCAGGTCTTCGGCCTGAGGGCGGAAGATAACGGCGGCGTCCTGGCGACCGGAAGCTACCCGGGCAAGGTCCAGCGCGACGCAGCTGGCGGTGCGGAAACTGGCGGTCTGTTGGGCCAGGGTGACGGCCATTTCGCTCCAGATCAGCGGATCGTCCTGGCCTTTGGCCTGGGACAGCAGGTTGCTGACCAGGGTCGCCTTATCGAGATGGCGAACCGTACCGGCGCGTACGCGGCGGCTGTTAAGGGCTGCGCCCTGACCACGGCTGGCGGTGTATTCCTCGCCGGTGATCGGGTTGATCAGCAGCAGGTTCTCGGTACGGTTGTCTTTCTTCTGGACCAGAGCCAGAGCGAAATCCGGCAGGCAAAGCAGGAAGTTTTCGCGACCCAGGATCGGGAAAATGTGCCAGGAGCGCTCGGCATCGCCGGCGTCGGCATCGTTGATGGGTGCGATGACGTGGTCCCGGTAGGCCTTCTGCAGCTGCTCCGAGAAATTCTCATAGATGGACTGGGCGACCCGGTCGAGCTGTTGGTTGCGCTCGGTGGCGTCTTTATCGGCTGGGTCCTGGCGTTCAAAATGCGCTTTGAGGTAGTCAGAACCCTGGCGCGCAACGCGCAGAGCCATTTTAATTGCTGGTTGCATCAGACTGTACGTTACCTGGGTGTATGGAAGGTCGCGTATCATACCAAAACCCCGGTTTTCCTTGTATGTTTTTTAGCTTTGAGTTAACCAGAAGGTTCCTAGGTAATTGCCGTTGGGCGGTCTCGGCAACTGCGAACGGGCAGGGCGGGGCCGGGTTCTGGTATTATGGCGCCCCATTCGACCTTTCGCTGTTGAGAGAACCGACACCATGCTTAAGCCCGCCCTGCCCGGAGAGGCCACTCAAGCCAACTATCCCCAGATCCGTATCGTGCTGGTGGAGACGTCCCACTCGGGCAATATCGGCGCCGTTGCGCGGGCGATGAAGAACATGGGGTTGGCCAACCTGTGGTTGGTGAATCCGGCATCGTTTCCGGATGAGGCGTCCTACGCCCGCTCCTCCGGGGCCTCGGATGTACTGGATCAGGCCCGGGTCGTTGGGTCGCTGGACGAGGCGCTTGAGGACTGCGTGCTGGTGATGGGCACCAGCGCCCGCGGGCGAAAGGTACCCTGGCCGGTCATCCCACCCGCGGAGGCCGTTGGCAAGGCCGCGGAATATTCCGCCCGGGGGCCGGTTGCCCTGGTGTTCGGGCGTGAAAGCAATGGCCTGAGCAACGATGAGCTGCAGCGATGTCACTACCACATCCACATTCCATCGAACCCGGATTACAGCTCGCTGAATCTGGCGATGGCGGTTCAGGTCGTCTGCTATGAATTGCGGATGCATTACCTGCGGGGACTTGAAGAGCAGGAGAGTCGCCCCTACCTTGGATCGATGACCTCGCCGGAAGACCCGGGCTGGGATGTACCGCTGGCATCGGTCAAGGATGTTGAAGGGTTCTTCGGCCATCTTGAGGGAACCCTTGAGGTCATCGACTTCCACCGTCGCGACAACCCCCGTCAGTTGATGACCCGGCTGCGCCGACTGTTCCAGCGTGCGCAGATGGATCAAATGGAAATCAACATCTTGCGTGGTGTTCTTAGCGCAGTTCAGAAAGCAGCGGGTGACCAGCCGCAGGCCGCACCCGACAGCGATTCACAGGTGCAGGATAAGGATCATGTTTAGTCGTTTGAAAGAAGACGTGCAGAGCGTATTTCACCGCGACCCGGCGGCGCGCAACACCTTTGAGGTGTTGACCAATTACCCCGGGCTTCACGCACTGCTGCTTCACCGTTTTGCCCACTGGCTCTGGAACCTGGGCCTCAAGTGGCTGGCGCGAACTGTGTCGACCATTTCCCGCTGGCTGACCGGCATCGAAATCCACCCCGGCGCCACCATTGGCCGGCGGTTCTTCATTGACCATGGCATGGGCGTGGTGATCGGCGAAACCACGGTGATCGGCGATGACGTCACCCTTTATCAGGGCGTGACGCTGGGCGGCACCAGCTGGAATAAGGGCAAGCGCCATCCCACCCTGGGCAACGGCGTGGTTGTGGGCGCCGGCGCCAAGATTCTGGGGCCGTTTGAAGTTGGTGAAGGCGCCAAAGTGGGCTCCAACTCGGTGGTGACCAAGGCCGTGCCCGAGGGGGCTACGGTGGTGGGTATTCCCGGACGGGTGATCGTCAAGCACAAGGACAAGGAAGGTGATGATGCCCGCCGTCGCGAGATGGAAGAGCGCATGGGCTTCGATGCCTACGGCGTGACCGACGAGATGCCGGACCCGGTGGCGCGCTCGGTGCGGGCGCTGCTGGATCATATGCATGCGGTCGACGACCGTATCGAGAATATGTGCAAGGCCTTGCAGAAAGTGAACAAGGATTATCGCAACGGCGCTCTGCCGCCGCTGGATGATGAGGATTTCGATTGTGTGCGGGAGGAGGCGGACAAGCAGGGGTGATGACGGTTGCGAATACTTGACTGAAATAGTTGGTCAATTCATACTCAACTACCGTGAATCCCGTACATCCGTGCAGTCAAGGCTAACACTATGCGACTGACCACCAAAGGCCGGTATGCGGTCACCGCCATGCTGGACCTCGCGCTTCATGGTGGGGAAGGCCCTGTCAGCCTGGCGGACATTTCCACCCGCCAGGAGATTTCGCTGTCCTATCTTGAGCAGCTCTTCGCACGCCTGCGCCGCCACCAGCTGGTGGCCAGCGTGCGTGGGCCTGGCGGTGGCTATCGTCTCAGTCGTGGCACCGACGCCATCTTTATCTCCGAAGTGGTGGATGCGGTGAACGAGTCCCTGGACACCACCCGTTGCGGCAACAAGGGTGACTGTCAGAAGGGCGAGAAGTGCCTGACCCACCATCTCTGGTCCGACCTCAGCCAGCAGATCCATCAGTTCCTCAGTGAGATCAGCCTCGCGGATCTTATGAAAAAGCATGAGATCCAGGAAGTGGCGGCCCGGCAGGACCGCCTCCACGACGAAGAGTCACAAACCATCAATACCGAGCGTCTATCCGACCAGGCGCCGGCCTGAATTACAACAGATCCCCCGTTATGAAAAAGCCTGTGTATATGGATTATGCGGCAACGACGCCCGTAGACCCGCTCGTTGCTGAAGAAATGATGAAGTACCTGACACCGGATGGCGTGTTCGGCAACCCGGCGTCCCGCTCCCATGGCTTTGGCTGGCAGGCGGAGGCGGCGGTAGAAACCGGTCGCCGGCAGGTTGCCGACCTGATCGCGGCCGACCCGCGGGAGATTGTATGGACGTCCGGTGCGACCGAGTCCGACAACCTGGCGCTCAAGGGAGCGGTTGCCGGTCGGGATAACCCGCACGTCATCACCTCGCGGATTGAGCACAAGGCGGTGCTGGATACCTGCAAGTGGCTGGAGGATCAGGGGTGCGACGTGACCTGGCTGTCCCCCGACGCCCAGGGCCGGATTGCACCGGAGCAAGTAGCGGAGGCGCTGACCGAGCGCACCGTGGTGGTCAGCCTGATGCTGGTCAACAACGAGCTGGGCACCATCAACGACATCGCGACGATTGGCAAGCTGCTGCGGGAGCGCGGTGTGCTGCTGCATGTGGATGCGGCCCAGGCGGCCGGCAAGATGGCCATCGACGTGACCGCGCTGAAGGTCGATCTGCTGTCGCTGTCCGGGCACAAGGTCTACGGCCCCAAAGGGGTTGGGGCACTGTATGTGCGCCGTGCGCCGGACGTTCGCATTGAGGCGCAGATGCACGGCGGCGGCCATGAGCGCGGTATGCGCTCAGGCACTCTGCCGACCCACCAGATTGTCGGCATGGGCAAGGCCTTTGAGCTGGCGGCCAGACAACTGGCGGACGAAGAGCGTCGGCTTGGGCAGCTACGGGCTGCGTTCCTGGATGGTCTGGCATCGCTGGAAGGGGTGACCCTCAATGGCTGCCCCGAGGCCTGTGTGCCCGGTATCATTAACCTGTCGTTTGATGGCGTGGAGGCCGAGTCATTGATGCTGGGGCTGCGGGAGCTGGCGGTCTCTTCCGGCTCGGCCTGTGCCTCCGCCACCCTGGAGCCGTCGTACGTGCTGCGGGGCATTGGGCTGGCTGACGAGCAGGCCCATCGGGCGCTGAGATTTTCCATCGGGCGCTTCACCACCGACGAGGAAGTGGCGTTCGCCGCCACCCAGGTGGTTGATGTGGTTACCCGACTGCGTTCGGTCCGGTAGGCAGTTGCCCTCGGACTGCGTATAATCGCAAACCTGAATTTTCATCCTGAACCTACACTGGAGAGATAGACCATGTCTAACGAGCGCACGCTCTCAATCATCAAGCCGGATGCCGTAGCCAAGAACGTTATCGGCGAGATCTACAGCCGTTTCGAAAAAGCCGGCCTGAACATCGTGGCTGCCAAGATGAAGCACCTGACCCAGGAAGAAGCCGAAGGCTTCTACGCTGAGCACAAAGAGCGTCCGTTCTTCGGCGATCTGGTTGCCTTCATGACTTCCGGCCCGGTTGTGGTTCAGGTTCTGGAAGGCGAAGGGGCCATCCTGAAAAACCGTGACCTGATGGGTGCCACCAACCCGAAGGAAGCTGACGCCGGTACCATCCGTGCCGACTTCGCATCGTCCATCGATGCCAACGCCGTTCACGGCTCCGATTCCGCCGCTTCCGCTGAGCGCGAAATTGCCTACTTCTTCAACGACAACGAAATCTGCCCGCGCGGCTAAGTCGTTGCCCGGGGCGGCGTAGTATGCCGCCCCGGTTGGTTATTTGATCGAGGTTTTCCCCATGACAACGTCCACTGAAAAAACCAATCTCCTCGGGATGCCGAAGGCCAAACTGGAGGCCTTTTTCGAGTCCCTGGGGGAAAGGCGCTTTCGCGCCACCCAGGTACTGCAGTGGATTCATCAACGTGGTGTTGATGACTTCGATCAAATGACCAACATGAGCAAGGCGCTGCGGGAAAAACTGCAAAAAGTCGCCGAAGTTCGTGGACCTGAAGTGATCTATGACGAAACCTCCCGCGATGGCACCCGCAAGTGGGTGATGCGGATGGACAGTGGCAACAGCGTGGAAACCGTGCTGATTCCCGACGGTGAGCGGGGCACCTTGTGTGTGTCGTCGCAGATTGGCTGCAGCCTCGACTGCACCTTCTGTTCCACCGGCAAGCGGGGGTTCAATCGTAACCTCACCGCCGCTGAGATTATTGGTCAGGTCTGGGTGGCCCGGAAGGCCTTCATGCCTTTTGAGCCCAACGCCGATCGCCCGATCACCAACGTGGTGATGATGGGTATGGGCGAGCCGCTGCTGAACTTCGATAACGTGGTCGATGCCATGAACCTGATGATGGAGGACCTGGCCTACGGGATCTCCAAGCGTCGGGTCACGCTCAGCACCTCCGGTGTGGTGCCGGCGTTGGACCGTCTGGGTGAGGTTACCGATGTGTCACTGGCGATTTCCCTGCACGCCCCCAATGATGAGCTTCGAAACCAGCTGGTTCCGCTGAACAAAAAGTACCCGATTGCCGAGTTGCTGGCGGCTACTCGTCGTTATCTCTCCGGTTTGCCTGACAAGCGCAAGGCCACCATCGAGTACACCGTGATCGAAGGGGTCAATGACCAGCCCGAGCACGCCCGGCAGTTGACCAAGGTGCTGCGTGGCCTGCCGTGCAAGATCAACCTGATTCCCTTTAACCCGTTCCCGGAAAGTGATTTCCGGCGCCCCAAGATGACGGCCACGCGGCAGTTCCAGCATATTCTCAATCAGGCCGGCTTCGTGACCACCGTGCGGACCACCCGCGGCGACGATATCGACGCTGCCTGCGGCCAGCTGGTTGGGCGGGTTGAAGACCGCACCAAGCGAAGCCAGCGTTACATTGCCGTGCAACAGGTGGCACCATAACCGGCGATCGGGCCGCCGCCGCAGGCACGGCAGACAAAAAGGACTGACATACGTGACAAGGTTCAGAGTTGAGACTATCCGCAGCCTGGCTGTCCTGATCCTGCTCGGTCTGATGACCGGCTGCGTGACCACCTCCGACAGCCCGTTCCAGCGCGAGGCGGACCGGGACGAGGCGGTCCAGAAGTACGTTAAGCTGGCCATGGCCTACATTGGCCAGGGCAACATGGATCGGGCCCGTGGTCATCTCGACCGGGCGCTGGAGCTGGACCCGGACAATGCCGGCGGTCAGGCGGCCATGGGGCTGGTGTACCAGTCCGAGCTGGAGCCTGAGCTGGCCGAGAAAGCCTACCAGAACGCGTTGTCTTCCGACCCGGACTACACCCGGGGGCGGGTTTTCTATGGTGCCTTCCTGTTTGGCCAGAACCGGTTTGCCGATGCCCGGGACCAGTTTCAGCGGGCCTCCGAGGATACCGAATTCGGCGAGCGGGCCTCCGTCTTCTTCAATCTGGGTATTACCGAAGAGCGTCTTGATAATCTCCAGGCCGCGGCCCGGGCCTATCGTCGCTCGGTGGAGCTGAGTCGCGGCGATGCCCAGTCCCTGCTGGCGCTGTCGCGGGTGCTGTTCGAACTGGATGACTTCCAGGGCGCCGAGCGCTACTACAATCGCCTCACGGTTACCATGCAACGCAACCCCAACATGCGACATTCTCCCCAGAGTCTGTTGACCGGTATTCGCATTGCCCGCCATTTCAGCGATCATGACCGGGAATCGAGTCTGGCGCTGTTGCTTAGAAACAAGTTTCCGGACTCCGAAGAGTACCAACAATACAAGGTGCTGAATTCAGATGTCGAATGAAGAAACCGTCCAGCAGTCGGCTGCGTCTGGCCCCAGTGCCGGCAGTCAGTTAAAGGCGGCCAGGGAAAGCCGGGGCCTGGCAATCAATGATATTGCCAAGGCCCAGCACCTGCGACCGTCGGTGATTCAGGCGATAGAGAATGGCGACTACCAGCAGATCGATACCGAACTGTTCCTGAAAGGTTACGTTCGGGCCTACGCCAACCATGTAGGGCTTGATCCAAAGGTTGTTTTGTCGCAACTGGACCAGGAGCTTGAGCCCCTGCGCCGCGAGAAAGAACAGGCCCACCAGGCCAGTCCGCTGGTGACGATCGAGCAAAAGAAACGGCGCAAGAAACGTATTGCCCGAATGATCCTGATTCTGCTGTTCCTGTCGCTGGCAGGCTTCATCGGTTACCGGGTGTTTCTGCAGGGGGCGACCCTGGAGTCGCTGACCAGTATCGGTCAGAGTGAGTCCGGGGTGGCCGCAGAGGGGGAGGGTGACCGTCCGACAACCGACGATGCCGGCTCGGCGCCACCAGCGCTGTCCTCAGACGAGGAAGATGACAGCGGCACAGTGCCCGTAGAGCCGGCTCCCGAGCCCGAGGCGTTGGCGGAATCGGTGCAACCGGAGTCTGAAAGCCAGGTCGAGGCGACCGAAACCAATTCTCCAGAACCCGCTGAACCGACAGTGGAAGCTGCGGTCGAAGAGGCCGTCACCGAGCCTGAGCCCGAGCTTGATGTCCAGCAGGCGCCTGATGTCAGTCCAGCGCCAGTATCTCCTTCCACGACGGAAGTTGCTGCAACGCCGGGTAACCTGACGGCGGTCTTCAAGGCGGACTGCTGGATTCGGGTGACCGACGCCAATGGCGATTTACTGGTATCGGCGCTGAGACGGTCGGGACAGTCTCTGGACGTGACCGGCACACCGCCACTGAAGGTGGTGATTGGGGCGGTTGATGCCGTCGACAGCATGAGTTTTGAAGGGCAAACGCTGGACCTGGGTAGCTACCGGGTGGTGAACAATCGGGCGGAATTTTCGCTGAACTGAACTGGCGCCCTCACATTTACTGATAAGAGTCTGGTTATCTCTCTATGAAGCAGGAATCTCCGATTCAACGACGCAAGTCGAGACAGATTATGGTGGGTGATGTGCCGGTGGGCGGCGATGCGCCGATTGCGGTGCAGAGCATGACCAACACCAACACCTGCGATGTCGAGGCGACAGTCAACCAGATTCGCGCGATCCAGGAAGCCGGCGCCGACATCGTGCGGGTATCGGTACCAAGCATGGATGCGGCCGAGGCGTTTGGCAAGATTCGCGCCCAGGTGTCACTGCCGCTGGTCGCGGATATTCACTTTGATTACCGTATCGCCCTGAAAGTGGCGGAACTGGGAGTGGACTGCCTGCGTATCAACCCCGGCAACATCGGGCGGGAAGACCGGGTAAGCGCGGTGATCAGCGCCGCCCGTGACCGTGGTATCCCCATTCGCATCGGCGTCAATGCCGGGTCCCTGGAAAAGGACCTGCAGAAGAAATACGGCGAGCCAACGCCGGATGCGTTGGTGGAGTCCGCCATGCGTCACATCGACATCCTTGATCGCCATGATTTCCCGGACTTCAAGGTCAGCCTCAAGGCATCGGAAGTGTTCATGACCGTTGCGGCCTATCGCAAGATTGCCAGCCAGATTGAGCAGCCTCTTCATCTGGGCATCACCGAGGCAGGTGGTTTCCGTTCAGGCACCGTCAAGTCGTCCATCGGGCTGGGCATGCTGCTGATGGACGGCATCGGCGACACCATTCGGGTGTCACTGGCCGCCGACCCGGTACAGGAAATCAAGGTCGGTTACGACATTCTCAAGAGCCTGCGCCTGCGTAGCCGGGGCATCAACTTCATCGCCTGTCCGAGCTGCTCGCGGCAGAACTTCGATGTTATCCAGACCATGAACGATCTGGAGGCCCGGCTGGAGGACGTCAACACCGCTATGGACGTCGCCATCATCGGCTGCGTGGTCAACGGGCCGGGGGAGGCCAAGGAGGCGGACATCGGCCTCACCGGCGGAAGCCCCCGCAACCTGTTCTATCTGGGCGGACGCCCTGACCAGAAGCTGGACAATGACACCCTGACCGAGGACCTGGAGCGACTGATTCGCGAAGAAGTGGCCCGCCGGCAGGAGCAGGAGAACGCCATCATCGCCCGCTCGGAAGACTGAGCCGGGGCTGACTGGTGTCGCAACACGACATACCCAATCGAACGTAAGGTTTTCCCTTGGCAAAGATTCAGGCAATTCGCGGGATGAACGACATCCTGCCCGAGCAGACTCCGGTATGGCAGTTCGTGGAGTCTAAGGTCCGGGCGGTGCTGGGCAGCTACGGCTACCAGGAGATCCGCATGCCGGTGGTGGAACAGACCGATCTGTTCAAACGCTCCATCGGTGAAGTGACCGACATTGTTGAAAAAGAGATGTACACCTTTGAGGATCGCAATGGCGACAGCCTGACTCTGCGTCCTGAAGGCACCGCTGGCTGTGTCCGCGCCGCCGAAGAGCATGGCCTGCTATTCAATCAGACCCGCCGGCTCTGGTATGTCGGGCCGATGTTCCGGCACGAACGTCCGCAGAAAGGCCGTTACCGCCAGTTCCACCAGATTGGGGTGGAGTGCTTTGGTATGGCGGGCCCGGACATCGATGCCGAGCTGCTGATCCTGACCGCACGGCTCTGGCGGGAGCTGGGCCTGGCTGACCATGCCAGACTGGAGATCAACTCTATCGGCACGGCACAGGCCCGTCGCCAGTACCGGGAAGCGCTGGTGGCGTACCTGGCCGATTACCGGGAGCAGCTCGACGGCGACAGTCAGCGTCGCCTGGACACCAACCCGCTGCGTATCCTCGACAGCAAGAGCCCGGAAACCCAGGAGATCCTCACCGGAGCGCCGCGTCTGGACGACTACCTGGACGACGAGTCGGTTGAGCACTTCAGCCAGCTGCGAGCCTTGCTGGATGCGGCCGGAGTGCCATACCAGATCAACAATCGCCTGGTGCGGGGGCTGGATTACTACGGCAAGACCGTCTTCGAGTGGGTGACCGACAGCCTTGGTGCTCAGGGAACCATCTGTGCCGGTGGCCGTTACGATGGCCTGGTTGAGCAGTTGGGGGGTAAGCCCACCGTTGCCGTCGGCTTCGCGATGGGGCTTGAGCGGCTGATTCTGCTGCTGGAAACCCTCAATCTGGTGCCGGAGCACGTCAACAATGATGTCGACGTCTACGTCACCGCGATGGGTGAGGGCGCGGTGGCGCCGGCGCTGGTGTTGGCCGAGCAGGTACGCAATGGCCTGCCGGGTCGGGGTGTGGTCAGCCATTGTGGCGGCGGCAGCTTCAAGAGCCAGATGAAGAAAGCCGATCGCAGTGGCGCCCAGGTGGCGTTGATCCTTGGTGAGAACGAGGTGGCCGCCGGTACGGTGGCGATCAAGCCGCTGCGATCAGACGGCGAGCAGAAGGAAGTGGCCCAGGCTGACCTGGTGCCGGCATTGGCAGAACTGTTGCGCTGACAGGCCAGTCAGCGAAGGGGCCGAGGGCCCCGCTTCACGACAAGCGAATACTCACAGGAGAGAACATGGCCGAGTTGCGTACCGAAGAGGAACAGGTCCAGGCGATCAAGGACTGGTGGAAAAAGAACGGCAGTTCCCTGCTGATCGGCATTGGTGCCGCGCTGGCAATCGTCTTTGGCTGGAAAGCCTGGCAGAACCATCAGGCCCAGGTGCGCTCAGAAGCGGCTGCAGAGTTCAATAATCTGCTCAGTGCGTTTTCTGATCAGACCGACGACAGTCGCACCGAAACCGTCAGCTACCTGGCTGGCAAATTGCGGGATGAGTACAGCGATAACGCCTACGCCCTGTACGGCAATCTGTTACTAGCCAAACAACAGCTGGATGAGCAAAGCGACCCGGCGGCAGCCGTCGAAACCCTGAGCTGGGTGCACGGGCAGGTCAAGGATAAGCCCGCACTGGAGCTGGTGGTGCGCAGCCGACTGGCGCGGGCCCAGTTCACCAATGGCGATCTGGATGAGGCGCTGAGCACCCTTCGTGGTGCCAACAACGCCGGCAGTTTCAAGGCCCTGTTTGCAGAACTTGAGGGCGACATCCTGCTGGCGAAAGGCGATAACGAAGCGGCCGGAGAGGCCTACCTGGTGGCCCGCGAAGCCAGCGAGACCGGCCGCAATGCTGTGCTTGAACTGAAACTGGCTGACCTGGGTATCGGGGAGGAATCCTGATGCCGGCAGGGCTCAGGCTGACGTGGTCGAGGCTGTGTGCCGGGCTGTTAACGGCTCTGGTGGTCGGTGGCTGCAGTTCCACTGACACCATTGAGCAGCCGGCGGAACTGCCGGAAGTGGTGGAGCAGGTGGAGCTGGACGAAGTCTGGGAACGTTCCATTGGCGACGGTCACGATGAGCAGTTGTTGCAGTTGGCGCCGCTGGTGACGCCGGATGCGATCTACGCTGCTTCGGCGGATGGTGAACTGCTGGCATTGGCGCCGGATACCGGCAAGACCCTATGGCAACAGTCGCTGGACTTGAGCATCATGTCCGGCGTTGGTGGCGACCGTCGCCAGCTTTACCTGGTCACCGCGGACGCAGAACTGCTGGCGTTGTCCATTGAGACCGGTGAGCTGTTGTGGCAAGCCGAATTGCCGAATGAAGTGCTGGCCAGCCCGGCGTCCAATGGTGCCGTCGTGGTGGCACAGACCATCGACGGCAAGGTACTGGCGTTTGGTGCGGAAGATGGTGAGCGTCGTTGGCAGTATGACGGTGTGGTGCCGGTACTGACCCTGCGCGCTGCGGCCGCTCCGCTGGTTGGTGCCGACATGACGCTGGTGTCTTTTGCCAATGGCCGGCTGTTCGCGCTGGATTCCGAATCCGGTCAGCCGTTGTGGCAATACACCGTGGGGGAACCGGAAGGCCGGACCGAGCTTGAACGACTGGTGGATGTCACCGCCCAGCCGCTGATTCTGGAATCCGCTGCGCTGATTACCGGCTATCAGGGCCAATTGGCGCTGGTGGACCTGCGTTCCGGCCAGGAAATTTGGAGCCGCAAGAGCTCCAGTCTGCATTCGGCGATGATTGGTCAGGGCAACATTTTTGTCTCCCAGGCCAATGGTGACATCCTCGCCTACGACGGCGCGTCCCGAGATGTGATCTGGACCCAGGACCGCCTTTCATGGCGTCAGACAACCCAGCCCCAGGTGATTGGGGATTACCTGCTGGTGGGTGATTTTGAGGGCTATATTCACGCCCTGTCACTGGCGGACGGCAGCTTGCAGGGACAGCTGGAATTTGATGACGAGGGCCTGCGTGTGCCGATGCAGCGGTTGGGAGACCGGGTATTGGTCTACGGCAACAGTGGCAAATTGGCCCTCCTTGAACTGAACGCACGCGACTGAACGTGCCGGCGCCGCCCTCGGGCGGCGCCCTGCAACTGGATAGCAACGATTTATGATCCCTGTCATCGCCCTGGTTGGTCGACCCAATGTCGGCAAATCCACCCTGTTCAACCAGATGACCCGCTCCCGGGACGCCCTGGTGGCGGACTTCCCCGGCCTGACCCGAGACCGTAAGTACGGTGAGGGCAACTACGAAGGCCAGCGCTTTATTGTCATTGATACCGGCGGTTTGACCGGAGACGAAGAAGGCATCGACGCCGAAATGGCCCGTCAGTCCCTGCAGGCGGTGGAAGAGGCCACCATCGTGCTGTTTCTGGTGGATGGCCGTGCAGGCCTGACCGCTGGCGATGAGATGATTGCCGACCACCTGCGTCGTCTGGGCAAGCCCGCCCATTTGGTGGTCAACAAGACCGATGGCCAGGACCCGGACGTTGCCGCCAGTGATTTCTACAGTCTGGGCTTTGATCAGCCGTTCCTCATTGCCGCCTCCCACAACCGTGGTATCCGCTCCATGCTGGACCGGCTGCTGCCGGCCATTGAGGAAGCCGACGCTGAGGATCGGGCGGACCGCTATCCGGGCATTCGTATCGGCATCGTCGGCCGGCCCAATGTGGGCAAATCCACCTTGGTCAACCGCATGCTTGGGGAAGACCGGGTGGTGGTCTACGACATGCCTGGCACCACCCGGGACAGTGTTTATATTCCCTACGAGCGTCAGGGGCAGGAGTACACCCTGATCGACACGGCCGGTGTCCGGCGCCGTAAGAACGTTCGCGAAGTGGTGGAGAAGTTCTCCATTATCAAAACCCTTCAGGCGATTGACGATGCCCATGTGGTGATTCTGGTGATCGATGCCCGGGAAGGGCTGGTGGACCAGGATCTGCATCTGATCGGCTTCGTGCTGGATGCCGGTCGCTCCCTGATCATTGCCGTCAACAAGTGGGACGGCATGGACGGTGAAGACCGGGCCCGGGTGAAGGAGCAGGTTCAGCGTCGTCTGGATTTCCTCGACTACGCCGACAAGCACTACATTTCCGCCCTGCACGGTTCCGGTGTTGGTGTGATGTACGATTCGGTGGCGGACTGCTACGAGTCGGCCATGGCGAAATGGCAGACCAACCGTCTGACGGCGATTCTCCAGGATGCCACCGCGCAGCATCAGCCGCCAATGGTGCAGGGACGTCGCATCAAGCTGCGCTATGCCCACCAGGGCGGCTCCAATCCGCCGGTGATCGTGGTCCATGGCAACCAGGTGGATGCCTTACCAGGTGCCTACAAACGCTATCTGGAGAATACCTTTCGTCGCGTGCTCAAGGTTACCGGTACGCCAATCCGGTTTGAGTTCAAGGGCAGCGAGAACCCCTACGCCAACCGGGTCAATCGCCTGACACCCCGGCAGAAGGTGAAGCAGGACAACGATCTCAAGAAAGGGCGGCGGATCAAAAAGCCGCGGATGAAGAGCAAGAAAAAGTAGTAACGTTGTTACCCAGCTTACCCCGGCCATGCCGGGGTAAGCTGTTTCTGGGCCCCTGAAAACTCAGGCCTTGGCGTCTTCCACCTGGCGGGCCTGGACCGCAGTCAGGGCGATGGTGAATACTATGTCCTCCACCAGGGCGCCCCGGGACAGATCGTTCACCGGCTTGCGCAGACCTTGCAGCATCGGGCCGATACTGACCACATTGGCGCTGCGTTGCACGGCCTTGTAGGTAGTATTGCCGGTGTTGAGGTCCGGGAACACGAACACCGTGGCCTTACCCGCAACCGGACTGTCCGGCGCCTTGCTGCGGCCGACGCTGGCGATGGCGGCGGCATCATACTGCAGCGGGCCATCGATCAGCAGATCGGGGCGACGCTCCCGCGCAATGCGGGTGGCCTCGCGCACCTTGTCGACATCCTGACCACTGCCGGACTCGCCGGTGCTGTAGCTGATCATCGCAATCACCGGATCAATGCCGAAGGCCAGGGCCGATTCCGCGCTCTGGATAGCAATGTCTGCCAGTTGTTCGGCGTTGGGGTCCGGGTTGATGGCACAGTCGCCATAGACCAGTACCTGTTCCGGCAGCAGCATGAAGAACACCGACGACACCACCCGTGCGTGCTCGTGGGTCTTGATCAGCTGCAGCGCCGGGCGAACGGTGTTGGCGGTGGTGTGAACCGCGCCGGACACCAGGCCGTCGGCTTCGTCCATTGCCACCATCATGGTGCCGAGGACCACGTTGTCCTCCAGCATGGCTTCCGCCATGTCCGGTGCCAGCCCCTTGTGTTTACGCAACTCCACCATGGGCGGCACGTACTGGTCGCGGACGGTGCCCGGGTCGATCACTTCCAGGTCATCCGGCAGGGTCAGGCCCTGGGTCTGGGCCACGGAGGCGATCTCCTCGCGGTTGCCGATCAGCACGCAGCGGGCGAGCTGACGCTGGTGGCAGATGATGGCGGCCTGGACCGTGCGGGGCTCGTTCCCCTCCGGCAGGACGATGCGTTTGTCCGCGGCCCGGGCCCGTTCTGACAGCTGGTAGCGGAAGGCCGGCGGTGATAGCCGTCGTTTTCGCTGGATGCTGAGGTGCTGTTGCAGCCAGTCCGTATCCAGCTGGGTGGCCACCGACTCCATGGCCTGCTCAATGCGGGCGCCATCGTCCAGGGGAATGGCTGGCGACAGATTGGCGAGCTGGTGCGCCGTCTCAAAGGTATTGGTTTCGGCGCTGAGCACAGGCAGGCCGGTATCCAGGGCTTTGCGGCACAGCTCGATCACTCTGTCGTCCGCTGCCAGTCCGCCGGTGAGCAGCAGACCCGCCAGGGGCACGCCATTGAGGGCGGACACGGCGGTGGCCAGCATGATGTCCTCGCGATCGCCGGGGGTGACCACCAGGGTGCCGGGTTTGAGGGTATGCACCATGTTACGGACGGTCCGGGCGCTGACCGTGACATTGCGGACCCGGCGGGTTTCCATCTGACCGGCGTGGAGCACCGGGGTTGCCAGTTCCCGGGCGATGTCGGCCACCCGCGGTGCCAGCAGCTCCGGCTGCCAGGGAATGCTGCCCAGCAGACGGAAGCGCTGGTCACGGAAGAC
Source organism: Marinobacter sp. CA1 (assembly GCF_020546665.1). Lineage (NCBI taxonomy): Bacteria > Pseudomonadati > Pseudomonadota > Gammaproteobacteria > Pseudomonadales > Marinobacteraceae > Marinobacter > Marinobacter sp. CA1. The sequence goes on along the minus strand of NZ_CP071785.1, from coordinate 2,668,774 downwards.
CTTGCACTCACTGGCGTAGTCCGGCAGGTCGGTCAGCAGCTCGGCGTTCACCCGGGGGGTAAAGTCGGAGCGTTGCGGTTCGCCCACCTTGTTGAGGATTACGCCGATCACGTCCGGATCGCCGGGAGCGGCGAACAGCCGGGCGGAGAAGTCCAGCAGTTCATCCAGCTCGCCCGGGCTGGCTTCCTGGGGCGCGCTGACCAGGATGACTTCGGCGCCGAGGTTGCGGGAGACATCCACATTCAGGCGCGCGGTGTAGGCCTGGCTGCGATCCGGGACCAGCCCTTCAATAATCACCACATCGCATTTGGCAGCCACCTGCTGGTAGTGCCCGACCACTTCCTCCATCAGCAGATCGGCCTTGCCCTGGTTGAGCAGTTTCTGCGCCCGTTTCAGGTCGATCGGGTCTGGTGGCGATAGCTCTCCGCGGCTGCGGATGAATTCCACCGAGGCATCGCAGCCCTCGTTCAGCCGGTGATCCTGGCGGTACAGGGGTTGGGTAAACGGCTTGTAGAAACCGACCCGTACGCCGACCCGATCCAGTGCCCGGTAGAGACCGAGACAGACCGAGGTGAGACCGGCATCCAGGGACGTCGGCGCGATGAAAAGATTCTTGGCCATGGTCAATCCTTAGCTGTGGTTCAGTGCAGACTGGGCGATGACCCGTTCCTCGTTGGTGGGAATCACCAGGATCGGGAAACGGCTGTCCGCGTGTTCGATGTGATGCTGGTTGTCACGGCCATGGCGGTCGTTGTGGTTGTTGTCGAGGCGGAGCCCCAGCAGTTGCAGGTGCGCAACAGTGCGGGCCCGCACCAGTGCGCTGTTCTCGCCGATACCGCCGGTGAATACCAGGGCATCGAGTTGGTTCAGGGACGCGGTCATGGCGCCGACGTAACGGGCCAGGCGGAAGCAGAACACTTCGATGGCGAGATCTGCCTGGCGGTGGCCGTTGGCAGCCAGTTCGGTCAGGGTACGCATGTCGTTGGTCTCGCCAGAGAGCCCCAGCAGGCCGCTGTCCTGGTTGAGCAGCCGGTTGATCTCCGCCGGCGACAGGCCCTTGCCGCCCAGAAACTCGAACAGCCCGGGATCAAGGTCACCACTGCGAGTGCCCATTACCAGGCCTTCCAGCGGGGTCAGACCCATGGAGGTATCCACACTCTGGCCATCCCGAATGGCCGTGATGCTACAGCCGTTGCCGAGGTGGGCAGAGATGATCGAGGTTTCTGACAAGGGTTTGTCGAGGATGCGGGAGGCTTCGCCGGCCATGAACTGGTGGCTGGTGCCATGGAAGCCGTATCGGCGCACGCCCCATTCCTGGTAGAAGCGTTGGGGCAGGGCATAGAGATAGGCGTGTTCCGGCAGGCTCTGGTGAAATGCGGTATCGAACACCGCCACCTGAGGCACCTCAGGGAACAGCGCTTGGGTAGCTCGAATGCCCACCAGATTGACCGGGTTATGCAGTGGCGCCAGGGCGGCGCAGCGCTCGATGGCGTCAATCACCTCGGGGGTGATTCGGGCAGCGTCTGTGAACGATTCGCCACCGTGGACCACCCGGTGTCCAACTGCCCGGGGTTGCCCCTGCAGCAGCTGCAGGGTTCGTAGCTGCCGGATCAGGGCGGCGAGAGCGGCGTCGTGGTCACCCGGTGCGGGGATCTCGACCTGATGACGCTGATCATTGGCATCAAGACGCCCGAAGGCGTCTGAGGAGCCCAGGCGCTCGGCCAGGGCGTTTGCCAGACAGTGCATCTGACGATCATAGAGGGCAAGTTTCAGCGACGAACTGCCGCAGTTGACCACGAGGAGAGTGTCTTCCATGAAGATTGCCTGTTGCTTGAATCGGTTGGTTCTGTCGTTCTGTAATGCTTTCGCTCTGCAGCTCGCTGGGACTCCGGACTACATCTGGGCGCGCCGGTTGGTCTTGAGCCAGATGGCGAACTCTTCTTCCGGGGCCGGACGGCTGTAGAAATACCCCTGGGAGTAATCGCAGCCGTGGGCCTTGAGGAAGTGGGTCTGGTCTTCTTCTTCCACCCCTTCGGCAATCACCTTGAGGCCCAGGCTGTGTGCCATGTTGATGATGGCTTTCACCAGTGAAGCGTCTTCCTGCTCCCGCATGACATCCCGGACGAAAGACTTGTCGATCTTGAGGGTATCGAACGGGTAGCTCTTGAGGTAGCTGAGGGCCGAGTAGCCGGTGCCGAAGTCGTCCACGGACAAGCGAACGCCTTCTTCATCGAGGCGAGACAGGATGTCTGAGGTTTCAATCGTATTGTCGAGGATCAGCCGCTCGGTGATCTCCAACTCCAGCCGACGCGGGTCCAGACCGGTGTTGCGCAACGCCCGCAGCACCGCGTCGACAAAGCCGGGATCGCGGAACTGGCGGGGTGAGACATTTACCGAGATGCCAAGCTCCAGGCCCGTTGCCTGCTGCCAGCGCACCGCGGCGGCGCAGGCCTGCTCCAGCACCCACTCGCCGATCGGAATGATCAGGCCGGTTTCTTCCGCCAGCGGGATGAACTTGTCCGGCATCACCATGCCCATACTGGGGTTGTTCCAGCGCAGCAGGGCTTCGGCCCCGGTGAGTGTGCCGGTGGCGGTCTGGATGATGGGCTGGAAGTACAGCTCGAACTCGTTCAGCTCCAGTGCCCGGCGCATGCGGGACTCCAGCTGCAGGCGCTCGTGGGAGACCTCTTTCATCTCTGGGGAGAAACGCTCATAGGCACTCTTGCCCTTGCTCTTGGCCTGGTACATGGCGGCGTCGGCATGTTGCAGCAGGGTGCCACTGTTGTCGGAATCGGTGGGGTAGATGGCGATGCCGATACTGGTGGTGACGAAGACTTCCTGATTGCCAATATGAAACGGTGAGGCGAAGGTCTGCAGAATCCGCTCCGCCACCTGGGTGGTGGAGTCTGCGCCCTGCAAGCCGGGCAGCACCACCAGGAACTCATCGCCGCCGAGGCGGGCCACGGTGCTGGTGCCCCGCAGGGAGCTGGAGATACGACGGGCCGCCTCAATCAGCAGGTTGTCGCCGGCATCGTGGCCCATGGTGTCGTTAATATGTTTGAAGTTGTCCAGATCCAGGAACATCACGCCGACCAGGCTGTTCTCCCGCTGGGCTTGGGCCAGGGCCAGTTTCAGGCGATCAAGGGCGAGCATGCGGTTGGGCAGGCCGGTGAGAATGTCGTAGTTGGCCTGGCGCAGCAACTGCTGTTCGTAGCGTTTGCGGATACTGATGTCTTCACCAAGGATCAGGTAATGGGTGGCCTGCCCATTGGCGTCCTTGATGGGGGTGACAATCAGCTGTTCCCAGAAACGTTCGCCATTTTTGCGAATGCTGTTGGATTCGCCCTGCCAGACCCCGACCCGTTGTACCTGCAGCTGGATGGCCTGCCACAACTGCCGGTTCTCCCGTTGCAGAAACGGATCGTCGGTGAGCATGCCCGGGTGCTTGCCGATCATGCTCTCGGCGTCGTAGCCGGTCAGTTGGGTAAACTTCTGGTTCACGAACTCGATCCGCCATTGGCGATCACAGATCAGCACCGACGACGGACTTTGCTCGATGGCCTTTGAGAGCTTGCGGATCTCTTCCGCATCGAGGCTCTGCTGCTCAAGATCCTGGTGCAGTCGTTGACGCATCTGGTTGATGGCCTCGGTGACCTGGGACAGTTCGTCAATGCGGTTGAGCTCGGTGTCCGGGCGGTCCAGCTGCAGTGGTTCGGGCAGGTTGGTCAATGAAAAGGTGCGGGCGTAGTTGGCCATCGCCGACAGGTGGCGGGTGACAAAGTACTGGAAAATCCACACGATCAGGATGGAAATAAAAAAGGTTTTGAGAAACTGGGTGGCCAGAATCACCAGCACCTTGCGTTTCAGGTTGGCGTAGATCTGGTCCAGGCTGGCGGTGATGCTCATCTCGCCAAGCTTGAACACTTCGTCGCCCTCATGGGTGAGGGTGAAGGTGTGTTGCCGGGTTGCTGCTCCCCGGGGCACTTCGCCCATGACAATCTCGGAGTTGGGGGCAATCTGCAGGTTGAGCTGGACGATGTCCGGCAGGCTGAGAATGCCTTCCATCTGGATTTCCAGAAGTTTCTGGTCCAGCGCCCACAGACTGCGGGACAGACTGCTGGCGTAACTGGTCTCCACCACCCGCATGCGCTCTTCGATTACGCTGACATCCTTGCGGAAATCGCTGTAAATCTGAATACCGGATGCCAGCAGGGTAAAAATGGAACTGAAAAGCAGTATGTAGGCCAGCAACCGGAACGACAGGGGAGACCCGGATCGAAACTGTTGCAGGCGAGTCGCCAGTTTTTGCATGCCGTTGATATCAGCCAGCCTCTGAAGATTAATAATCAGCACCCCACGAACTATAGCAGTCGCGGCGCGCAAGTGCCGTAATTGTGTGGCTTTTTTGGGTCAATAAAAGGCGGGTATGGGCAAGCGGATGAGACTCCGTTCACCCCTTTGATCCAGGTCAAAGGGTCATTGGCTGGCGCGGCGTAACCTTACAGTCAGTTCAGGAACTTCCGGTCAGCATAAAAGGCAGGCGCGGGAAACGGGGGTTCCAAGGTAAAAGATTCTGACTAACGAGCGTAGGCTGAGGAGAGAGTTATGTACATGGACACAGTTGTGTTTGCAGGCATCGGCACTGTGTTGCTGATTCTGGCATTCTTCGGTGGGGTTGGTGCCTTCGTTGCCAAAGACATGAAAAAGCACAAAGAGAAAGCAGGGAAAAAGGCTGCAGGGGGTCGGGAGAAAACAGCCTGATCGGAAGGAAAAGAAGTGGCGTCCCCTAGGGGGTTCGAACCCCTGTTGCCGCCGTGAAAGGGCGGAGTCCTAGGCCACTAGACGAAGGGGACGCATCGGCTTCAAAACCTTGCCTCGTCGAGGTGGCGCGTATATTAGGTAAGCCGGCCGGAGCTGTCAAACCTTTTTTAAAAGTTTTCTGGCTGGGAATTGTTTTGGTTGGAATGCGTTCTCGCTGGTAGGTGTTTGGGACGGACGGCCTGGTTGTCGGTCAACGCTGGCGATTGAGGCAGGCTTTCAGTTCGCTGGCCAGCGAGTCGAACACGGTAAGCGGACCCTCCTGAAGATAGAGATCAAAGACCGCATTGGCCACAGCCTGATGTTGACTGGCAAGCTGGGGCAGTACCTCCCTCCGGTCGGCGCCAACCACGGCCGACATCAACACTTCGTATCGAACCTTGTTCTCGCCCGCACAAAAGTGGAAGTGGCCTTCCCGCGAGCTTGCCTGTGGCTTGCCCCGACGCTGGTACACCGTGCGGGCGCAGCGGGCGTACTCGGAGTTGATCTGTGAGTAGGTGTCCACCAGTCCCTGTTCTTCCACCAAGCGTGTCAGAGTCCTGACCCTCTGTCCGGCCTGGGGGCTGATGTCCGGCAGCGCCTCGCTCAAACTCTCGCCATCAAACCCGCGACTGAGCAACTGCAGAACGGTGACGTACTCGCTGGTGATCATAGAGCAGGATTCGTAACTCTGCTGGCTGCCGGCTGTGGTTTCGGACGCAAGCGCGCCGCTGGTCACTGACAGCAGGGTGCAGGCAAGGACGGAGGTAACGACAGTGCGAATCGACATGGTGTGGCCACTCTAGCAGATTCCGCGGCTACTGTTCTGTGGCTGGCGTCTCGTAGGCTCGTCGATCTGCCCGGATCTCCGCTGCATCGGTATCTCAGCAAGAGCGAATAGCGTCCCGCAGTGCCGGTTCCAGTTCCGGGTATTCGAACTTGAATCCTGCGTCCAGCAGGCGGGCCGGGCGGGCGTTCTGTCCGGTTAGCAGCAGTCTCGACATCTCTCCCAACGCCAGTTTCAGGGCCGCTGCGGGCGCGGGCAGTATTGTTGGTCGATGGAGTACGCGGCCGAGGCTGCGGGTGAAATCCTGGTTGCTGACGGGTGACGGGCTGACCACATTGTAGGCGCCGCTGGCGGACTCGGTATTCATCATCCAGAGCAGGGCGTTCACCACATCATTACGGTGCACCCAGGGCATATACTGGGTGCCGGCACCCAGTCGGCCGCCCAGACCAAACCGGAACGGCGGCAGCATGCGCTGCAGGAAGCCGCCGGCAGGACCCACCACGACGCCGGTGCGAGACAGGCACACCCGGGTACCCAGGGGCTCGAAGCGGCGGGCCTCGGTTTCCCAATCGCGGCATAACTGGTGGGTGAATTCGTCGTGGGGCGCTGTCTCCTCGGTGACGGCCTGCTGACCCTGATCGCCGTAAAAGCCGACGGCAGAACCGGATACCATGACCTTTGGCGGCGATCCCCAGGTGTCCGCCAGCTCCACCAGCTGTCGGGTAAGCGCGATTCGGCTGTCCCGCAGTTGTTGTTTGCGGTGTTCACTCCAGCGGCGATCGGCAATGCCTTCGCCCGCCAGGTTGATGATGGCGTCAAATCCCGGGTGATCGCGCAGGGCTTCCAGTGACGCGATTGGCTCAACCCGGCCGCACAGGGTTTTCACGTTTTCCGGTGACTGCCGGCTTAACACCGTGAGCTGGAAGTCGTTGTGGTTCAGTGAATGGCACAGCTTCTGACCTATGAAGCCGGTGCCGCCAGTAATGAGGATGGACCTAGCCATGAGAAGTCTCCAGGGTGTCTTCCACCACTGAGCGGATGGCGTCACCCAGTTGCGGACTTTCACCGATGGGTGGTGCCAGTTGAATGCTGACCCGGTGCTCCTCCTCGAGGGCCGCGATCATTGCGGGCACATCCCGACGCAGGTGGCGTCCTGCCGCCAGAAACAGCGGTAACACCACGAAGTCACTACACCCCTTTGCAGATTTGTCTGCCACAACCTCCGCCAGGGATGGTTGGCTCAGTTCCATGTAGGCCACCACAGAATCGGGGATGGCGCTTAGTGTGGGCGCAGCCAGCTTTTCGAAGGTGGTGCACCATTTGGCGTCGCTGCTGCCGTGGGCGAGCAAGATTATGGTCCGTTTGTCTGGCATGGGAGAATGGGTCCGTTGTGTCATGATTTGCGTAGCTGTTATCGCCCGCCCCATGGTGTTGGGGGGGGCTCAGGGCTTGCCGTGTGTTTGCCCCAGTGTAACAAGGCTCAGCGTATTACCAAGGGCGCCTTCAGGGCTCTCCATACAGTATAGGCGGCCTCAGGGCTGCGCCGAGAAACAGGGGAACGGAAGTATGTTCGGATGGCAGGATGTATTGGATTTCTGGTTTGGCGATCTGGATGACGACGGCATTCCCGACGCGTTCCATCGCAATCGCTGGTTTCGGTCGTCCCGGTCGTTTGACCAGGAAATCCGTCGTCGTTTTCTGTCGTTGGTGGTTGTGGCCTCGGAGAACGGCCTGCAGACTTGGCGCGCAAGCGCCGGGGGGCGCCTGGCGGAACTGTTACTGCTGGATCAGTTCACCCGTAACATTCATCGTGGTGGCGCGCTGGCGTTTGCCGCCGACTCCTTGGCCCGGCGTCTATGTCACGAGGGGCTAAAAGAAGGTCGCGACATGGATTTGCCGGCGGTGCAGCGGGCGTTCTTTTATATGCCGTTGCAGCATTCCGAGCGGTTGGCGGACCAGGAGTTGGCGGTGGATCTCTACCACCAGTTGCTGGCGTCCCATGATGGTCCCTTGCGGGCCCTGCTGGAGGGGTTCTGGGTATCGGCCGGAGAGCATCGTGACATCATTCGCCGCTTTGGTCGCTTTCCCCATCGCAACGGGGTGCTTAAGCGGTCGGCAACGCCGGAGGAAGCGGAATATCTGGGGCAGGGTGGTGCCCGGTTTGGCCAGTGATTGCAAAACTGCGGGAATGCAACTTCTATCAAGGTTTTGCTGGCATTGGGGCGGCATACTGTGGCTGGAAAGCTTAACTCTCCGATCACGGAATCGCCCAGATGACACAGGTACAACAATCGAATGTGGCAGGCATCGAATGCGACAGGCCGGAGGTGCAGTCCCAGAACCCGGTTCAGTACAGTGGTCGAAAAGCCTACCGCGCCAAGAGTGAGCAGCGCCGGGTAAAGATTCTGGAAGCGACCCTGCGAATTGCCGCCAGCGAGGGCATCCGTGGTATCAAGCATCGTTCGGTGGCCCGGGAGGCGGGGGTACCGTTGGCGTCCACCACCTATTACTTCCGGGACATTCATGAGCTCATTGGTGACGCCTTTACGCTGTTCGCAGAGAAAGCCCAGGACAATCTCGACCAGTTCTACCACATGGTCAATATGGTGCTAGATGCCGCCGCGCCGGAGTCGCTGAATCGGGGTGGTCCGGGCCGGGAGGCGTTGGCACGCCGGCTGGCCTCCATTGTGACTGCCTATCTGGGCGAGCAGTTTTCCCAGCGTCGGGAGGAGGTGCTGGCAGAGCAGGTGTTCCTGATGGAGGCCCTGCGGGACCCGGATCTGGGGCAGTTGGCGCGCCAGCATCGGGCGGCCTGGGTAGCCGGTCTGGAGGAGCTGCTGCTTCGCCTGGACGTCGGTTCCCCGCGTCGGGATGCCTCCCTGCTGGTGAGTGTGGTGCTCGGGCTGGGATATGATGGGCTGCTGTTCCGCGGCGAGCCCCAGGCTCAGTACCTGGGCGGGGCGGTTGAGCGCATGCTGGGCCTGGTGATGGGGGTGCCCGAGTTGCTGGGTGTTGCTGCTGACACAGAAATTTCAAAAAAATGAAAATTAGGGGTTGCGCGCCGGAAATTGCTCCGTATAATACGCATCCGTTGTCGGGATGAACGCAGCGAAACACAGCTAAGTTCTTGAATTTAAATCTCGAAAACATATGCGGGAATAGCTCAGTTGGTAGAGCACAACCTTGCCAAGGTTGGGGTCGCGAGTTCGAATCTCGTTTCCCGCTCCAAATTAAAGTCAGGGCGCCTTCGGGCGAGCTGAGTCGAGAAGGGGGGCCTACAGGGTTCCCCTTTTTCGTTATTGTGTTTTCATTTCTCTTACTCCCTCTTTTTTGACCCCTTTTTCTTTCTCGTTCGTCATAACGGTATAGGCCTTCGGTGTTCTGCGCTTGCTGACTGGCCGGTCGATGCGGGTGAAATGCCATGGAAATCAGTCGGGAAGGCGCCAGTTCTGTCATTCGGCAATTGAACCTTAATCGTCAACAAAGTAACATTGATTATCATTAAGCTTGGGGTCGGGCGGCGTTGTCGCCTATCCGTTGTTCCTTCCACCTCCCCAGGCCTGCCTACAGGATAGTGTCGTGAAAAACGGGTTTCGTGCATCGATGGCCTGGCTGCACACATGGACCGGACTGGTCGTCGGCTGGGTTCTTTTCTTTATCTTTGTGACCGGCACAGCCGGTTATTTCACTTTCGAGATTACTCACTGGATGGAGCCTGAGCGTCCGGCCGTACAGCCGGTTGAGGGGGTGGACACCCAGGTCGCTCTGGCGACGGGGCTGCAGCGACTGCAGCAGGTGGCGCCAGAGGCCAAGCTGTGGCGCGTGTCGATGCCCCAGTACAACCAGCGGACCCGCCAGTATCGGGAGCTGGAAGTGAACTGGGAAAGCCTGCCGCCACGAGGTCGATTCTTCGGCCAGCGCGGCAGTGAGACCCTGGATCTGGCGACCGGGCAGCCGGTACAGCAACCGGAGGCACGGGAAACCGGCGGCGGCAACCTGCTGTATCGCATGCACTACGCGTTCCATTACATGCCGCGAAACATTGCCTTCCTGCTGGTGGGGGTGTGCACCATGCTGATGCTGGTGGCCATTGTCTCCGGCGTGATTACCCACAAGAAGATTTTCAAGGATTTCTTCACCTTCCGGCCCGGCAAAGGCCAGCGGTCGTGGCTGGACGCTCACAACATCATCAGTGTCATGGCCCTGCCGTTCTTCCTGATGATCACCTACAGCGGCCTGATTTTCTTCACCGAAACCTATATGCCGGCAGGCATCCATACCATCTACGCGGATGAAGTGGACCCCCAGCGTACCTTCTTCGACGAAATCTATGACCGGGTGGACAAGAGCTGGCAGCCAGTGACCATGCCGGATACCGACGTATCAGAGGTGATTGCCGAGGCCGAGCGACAGTGGGGGGCAGGTCAGATTGCCAGTCTGACGTTCTCGAACCCGAATGATGAGCCGGCTTACATTGAGCTCAGCCGTCTTTCCCAGGGCAAGGTGGTGTCACGGGTATCTGATACCGAAGGGCAGCTGAAGTTTGATGCCCGCACTGGTGAGCTGTTGCCGCTCGATGAAGGCGATGGCGCCACCTACATGTACGGTCTGCTGATTTCCCTGCATGAAGGCCACTTCGCCGGTCCGGCTCTGCGCTGGCTGTACTTTGCCTCCGGCCTGCTGGGGTGCGGCATGATCGCCACCGGTCTGGTGCTCTGGACGGTGAAGCGCCGTGAGCGGCATGCCCGCGCCAAGGAGCGGCAGTCTGCGGTGGATCGGTTTGGGTTGCGTCTGGTGGAGGCGCTGAATATTGCCACCATTGCCGGTTTGCCGCTGGCTGTGGCGGCCTATTTCCTGGCCAACCGTTTGCTGCCCCTGGACATTGCTGATCGCGCTGACTGGGAAGCCCATTGCATGTTCTTTGTCTGGGGCTGGACGCTGATCTACGCCCTGTTCCGTCCGATGAAGCAGGCCTGGCTCGAGCTGTTTGCGTTGGGTGCGTTGGCCTACGCCAGCATTCCGTTGGTCAATGCCGCCACCACCGGGGTCCACCTGGGCTGGTCGATCCCACAGGGTGACTGGGTGATGGCAGGCTTCGATCTCACCATGCTGTTGCTGGCAGCGATGCTGGCCTATACCGCCCATAAGCTGCGTTTACGTTGGCTGAAGAAGGAGCAGCAAGCGATGGTCGCAGGTGCTGCCGCCGCCGGAGGTGCGTCATGACACTGTCCGATGATGCCCGCTATCGCTGGCAGGTGTTGTTCCGGGTGCTGGCGGCGATCTTCGGCGGCTACCTGTTTACGTCGCTGCTGACGGTGTTCCTGGCCCTGGTTTGGCCGATGCCACAGGCCGAGGCTGTGGTGGCGGCCTCGCTGCTCAGCTTTGCCGTTTACACAGCGGCGATCATCTGGGTATTCAGCGTGCGCTCGGCGACCCGGGCCTGGGTGGGGCTGGCATTGAGCTGCGCTGCCCTGGCATTGATGAATGCGGTGATGTTGCCGGGAGGCTGGCTATGAAGCAGTTGGTGGTGGTGATCCTGTCTCTCTCGGGATTTGTGGCGTTGGCGCTGGCCATGCCAAAGCATGCCCGGCAACTGGGTCTGGAGTGTTCGGCGCGTGCCCAGCGGGTGCTGAAAATGGCCGGTTGGGGATTGCTGGTGCTGGCGCTGGCGGTGGGCATCGGATTCTGGGGCATCAGCTCGGGCCAGGTGCATCTGCTGGGTTGGCTGACCATCGTGGGGGTGCTGCTGGCATGGGGGATGTCGCGCTGGGAAGCGCGGCGCCAGGCCTCTGCTGGCAAAGCTTCGACACCAAAACGTCGGCGACCGGAAACCGAGCCGGCAGAACCTCAGCGAAGCCGTGGGCGGCAGATCGTGATGGCGCTGCTGTTGGTTGCCAGCCCAGCGGTGTTTGCGGCCTGGATGCTGCAGTATCCGGTCAACCCGTTGTTGGGCTCGGATGCCGTGCGGGGGCAGATCGGTGACTGGACCTTCACCCTGGCCGAAGCCAACCCCGATGTTCCCAAACTGGCGGCGATGGATGTGCCGGTGAAGTCCTATCAGGTGCGTTTCTGCGATGGTTGCCAACTGCAAATGCGACAGGTGTATCTGCGACTGCAGAAGCCTCGCTCGATGCGCACCGTGGGTACCCAGTTACGTGGTCGGCGGACCATGGGGGCGGAGCTGGCGTTCCCGCCCACCGCCAAGGCTGAAGATGAATTCTGGCTGACGGTGGAAGGTAAGGACGGCAAGGTCTATCAGGCGCAGGTGCCGTTGGCACGGGTTTCTCCCAATACGGCCAACTGGTTCAACAACCGTGAGGAGTAAGGCAATGGCGATGAAACAGGGGCTCCGGTACTGGGGCGTTAGAGCAGGAGTGGTGCTGGGTTTGGTGGCAGTCAGTCCGGTGACACTGGCCCATAACCCGGTGGCACAGTGCGAGTATGTCAACGACCATACCATTCGTTGTCAGGGCGGCTATTCCGACGGCAGTCTGGCGCCGGGCGTCACCATGGATGTGATTTCCTACGAGGAGGAAATTCTGATTCCCGGTGAACTGGATGCCGATTCCAGGATCGAGTTCGAGAAGCCCGATGGCGAGTTCTACATCCTCTTTGATGCCGGTCCCGGTCACGTCTTTGAGATCGATTACACCGGCATTGCGCCGTGACCACCGTTGTCGTCGAGCCGGCTGGTGCCGGCCACGAGACCCTGTGGCTGCTGCTGGCGGCGGGGCTGATCCTTGCCACCTCGGCGCTGGTCGTGGGGTGGCACGGGCGTGATCATCACGTCGCTGAGCTGGCCCCGCACCAGTTGGATGCAAGGCGGGATCTCACCTCGGCGGAGCAGGGGCTCTATGCCGACCTGCGGGTCGCCTACGACGAACTGCTGTTCTATGCCGAAGCACCCGAGGTGGCAGAGCTGGCTGACAGCGGTCTGCCGCCGTTCATTGCTGATGCCAGTGCCGCTCGCCGTGGTCATCATCGTTGGCAGCGGCTGACGCTGGCCGGTGTGACCGATGACGGCCCGGCAGCCACGGCGGTTGTGTATTACGGCGAGACCGCAGAGCCCGAGGTTGCCGGCTCGTTACTGCTGGCTGCCCCGACTGCTGATACCGAACCCTCTGACGTACGGGTCTGGCTGAACCGGGAGGCTGGCGCGCCCCTGCCGGCTTCCCTGATGCCCGCTGATCTGGCCAAGTCTGGCTGGCATCTGGTGGTTGCCCAGTTCGATGCCGGCGTTACCCGAGAGAGACAGTGATATGAAACAGACGATTACCCTGACCGGCCGTCGTGGCCGTCGTGGCCGGCGCACGGGCCTGGGCCGCTGGCTGATGTTTGCCCTGTTGGCGCTGCCGTCGGTGGTGCTGGCGGATGGCCTGAGAATCGGCGTTACCCTGCATCCGTATTACAGTTACGTTGCCAACATTGTGGGCGACCATGCCGAGGTGGTGCCGCTGATTCCTGTCGGCTTCAACCCCCATGCCTTTGAGCCCCGGGCTGAAGATATCCAGCGCATTGCCACCCTGGACGCGGTGGTGATCAACGGCATTGGCCACGACGATTTTGTCGACCGCATGATCGCCGCCAGTGACAGCCCCGACCTGCCCATTATTGAAGCCAATGCCCGGGTCCCCCTGCTGGCTGCGTCCGGCATGTCGGCATTGCGCAGCGGCGAGGATTCCGGGGCGGTGGTGAACCCCCACACCTTCCTGTCCATTACCGCCGCCATTGCCCAGGTCAACACTATTGCCCGTGAACTGGCAGAGCTGGCGCCGGAACACGCCGACGATTTCCGCACCAACGCCCGGCGGTACGCCCGAACCCTTCGGGGGATGCGTGCAAGGGCGCTGGCGCGATTGGCAGAGGCCCCGGCAACCGATCTGCGGGTGGCGACCATTCACGGTGCCTATGACTACCTGTTGCGGGAGTTTGGTGTGGAGGTGACTGCGGTGGTGGAGCCTGCTCACGGTATCGAGCCGAGCCCGTCCCAACTCAAGGCCACCATTGACACGCTCAACGAGCTGGATGTGGACGTCATCTTCTCGGAAATGGATTTTCCGTCCACCTACGTTGACACCATTCGCCGTGAGGCCGGCGTGCGGCTCTACGCCCTCAGTCACATCTCCTATGGCGAGTACACCGCGGACCGGTTTGAGAAGGACATGGCCCACAACCTCGACACCGTGGTCGATGCCATCCTGGAGACGGCACCGTGAACATGGCTGTTGAGCCCGTCCCTGGGACGGGGCCGGCGATCGCATTCGGGTCGGTGTCGCTGTCGCTGGGTGGCACCGATATCCTCTGCGATATCTGTCTGGAGCTGTCGGCCGGCCGTACCCATGCCCTGGTTGGGCCGAACGGCGGTGGTAAAAGCTCATTGGTGAAGGCGTTGTTGGGGCAGATGCCGCACCAGGGACAGATCGCCATGACCTGGCCCGGCGAAGCCGGCAATGTCGGGTATGTGCCCCAGGCGCTGGAATTCGAGCGGGGACTGCCGATGACGGTGGAGGATGTGCTCGCCACCATGGTACAGGCCCGTCCCGGCTTTCTTGGTCTGGCTCGTCGCCATCGTGAGCTGGTCGACACGGCGCTGGCGCGGGTCGGTCTCTCCGGCAAGCGGCGTCGCCGGATGGGGGCGCTGTCCGGTGGCGAACGTCAGCGGGTGCTGTTGGCACAGGCGCTGATGCCCCAGGCCGACCTGCTGGTTCTGGACGAACCACTGGCCGCCCTGGATGAGGCCGGAATCCGCCTGTTCGAGACCCTGCTTGGCCAGTGGCAGGCGGAGGGCCGCACCGTGGTCTGGATTGAGCATGACCTGGCGGCGGTTCGACGACTGGCGGACACCGTCACCGGCCTGAACCGTAAACTGCTGTTCCATGAAACGCCAGAGCAGGCGCTGGCACCGGAACGGCTGATCAACCTGTTCAGCCACTCGGCAACTGAGGTTCCGCTTGCGGCGGGGGAGGTGGCGTGAGCTTGTTTGATGGTTTACGGACACTGATCGTGAGCTGGGCCCAGGCGGGCTATCTGCCGGAGCTGCTGACCTATGGGTTTGTGGTCAACGCGTTGATGGCGGGGCTGATCATCGGGCCGGTGCTGGGGAGTCTTGGTACGCTGGTGGTGGTCAAGCGATTCGCCTTTTTCTCGGAGGCGATTGGCCATTCCGCGCTGACCGGCGTCGCCATCGGCATCCTGCTGGGCGAGCCCTACACCGGCCCCTACGGCAGCCTGTTTGGCTACTGCCTGCTGTTTGGTCTGATGCTGAACTATCTGCGCAATCGGACCGGTCTGTCACCGGACACCCTGATTGGTGTATTCCTGTCCCTGTCACTGGCGCTGGGTGCCAGTATGCTGCTGATTCTTGCCAGCCGCATCAACATTCACATTCTTGAGAATGTCCTCTTTGGCTCAGTGCTGACGGTCAACAGTCAGGACCTGACGGTGTTGGCGGTAGTGGCTTTGCTCACCCTGATGGCGATGCTGCCGTTCTACAATCGCATGATGCTGGTGAGTTTCAATCCGCAGCTGGCGGCTGTTCGCGGGGTTTCGGTGAAGCTGATGGACTATCTGTTCGTGGTCCTGGTGACGATGGTCACCGTGGCCTCGGTGAAGGTGATCGGTGCCATCCTGGTGGGTGCGCTGCTGGTGATCCCGGCAGCCTGTGCCCGTCTGGTGAGCCGGTCGCTGCGAGGATTTTTCTGGGGTTCGGTGGTGATCTCGGTGATCAGCACCCTGGCAGGCATCCTCCTGCCCATCGTATTTAACCTGCCGGTACCGTCAGGAGCCGCGATCATCCTGGTGGCAGGCAGTCTGTTCCTGCTGGCCGCGGTGGCCCGCAGCTTGGTGCCGGCCATGAAAGGAGACGTGGTGTGACTGTGAGTTCCTGTGTTGGCCGAATCCTGGCGTTGCTGATGTTGGCGTTTGCCCTGACGGTCACCGGTGGCCGGCTTGCAGCCGAGGAAATGAAACCTGACCATACCGTGCTGGCTGCGCACCCGGCGGTGGTTGCGTTGGCTTCGGCATTGGCCGAAGGCACCGATATAAAGGTTGAGGCAGCGGTATCCGCGCGCCTGCCATTCACCCGCTGGCAGTCCTATTTCGAGGGGCGGGGCAGTCGCAAGCTGGAGCAGCTGGCCGGTGAGGCGGATGCGGTTATCGGCCTGCGGTCGCTGTGGCCCCAGGACCCGCTGTTCCCGTTGGCACGCCGCGTCAATTTCCGCATCCTTGAGATTGATGCCGCAGCCCCTCTCGATCACGCGCTTCCAGGGATTGCTTTGCGCGCCGGCACCGGCATGGGACATGGGCCCTGGTGGTCTCCGGACAACCTTGGTCGCATGGCAGATATCATAGCGGCGGATCTGGCGCGTCTGTCACCGGGCTCTGCCGAGCGGATTGACGACAACCTCGCCAGTTTCCGTCGCCGTTTGTTGGTGGCATCGGTTGACGTTGAAATGGCGTTGCTGGAGCTGGACCAGATGGCCGTGATCTCGCTGTCCGACCGGCTCAGCTACCTGGTCAGTGGTCTGAACCTTGAGTCAGTGCCGTTTCAGGCGCCGCAGACCCGGTCCTGGAGCGAGGACCAGATAGCGGCGCTGGTGTCGACCATCCGCGACTCCGGCGTCGGTGCGGTGCTGCACCATACCAGCCTGCCGGACGATGTTCACGCAGCCATTGTGGGTGCCGGTGCGTCACCGGTGGTCATTGCGCCCGATGGCGATTCGGTGGTGGCGCAATGGCGTCAGGCTGCCAATGCGGTCATCGCCGCCCTGAGATAAAGACGCCTGGGCGCAACCGCACCCGGCAATCCCCCTAAACACCGCCGATCTCAGTTATACTGCCCCGTTCGCGGGTTCCGGTAGCGGGATCGGCGACAGGCCCCGCAGCCTGTCGAATGCTCCTGCCTCCGCCCCTTGCACCCTCGCAAACCACGCCCGGAGGTCCTGATCATGCAGGTGCTGTCGCAATTCGTGTACCCGGTTAAATCCCTGCGCGGTATTGCGCTTCCCGAGATGGCGCTCGATGAGTTCGGTCCGGCTGGTGATCGTCGCTGGATGATTGTCGATGCTGAAGGTCAGTTCGTCACCCAACGCAGCCATCCCCGACTAGCGCTGATTCATACCGCCATTGCCCGGGGAGAGGTGGTTATTGATGTGCCTGGCCTCGGCGCCCACACTCTGGAACCTGGCCACGCTAGCCGGCCGGTACGGGTCTGGCAGGATTGGGTCAAGGCCTGTGATGCCGCAGGCTCTGCCTCCGAGGCGTTGTCCGGATTCATCGGTGAATCGCTGACACTGGTCCATATGCCTGACGCCACCTTCCGTGAAGTCAAGGGCGGTCGGGTGACGGAGCGGCGGCGAGTGGGTTTTGCCGACGGTTTCCCGTTCCTGATCGTCAACCAGGCCTCTCTGGATGACCTGAACAGCCGTCTGGACAACCCGGTCGACATCCGTCGGTTCCGGCCCAATCTGGTGATTGAGGGCTCTCAGGCATGGCAGGAAGACCAATGGCGCCAGTTGCGGATTGGCGACGTGGTGTTTGATCTGGTGAAGCCCTGCTCGCGCTGCGTGATGACCACCGTCGATCCGGATCTCGGCACCAAGGCGACGGATGCCCAGCCCCTTCGAACCCTGGGCAGGTTCCGGCGTACCCCGGACGGTGTGATGTTTGGCATCAATGCGCTGCATCGACCTGATGGCGTGATGGTGAGACGGGGAGACCCGGTAGAGATTTTGCAACAGGAGTCCTGAGTTTATGCCCCTATTGATGCTGGATGATGTGTCCCTGGCGTTCGGTCTGCACCCCTTGCTGGACCAGGCGTCCCTGGTGATTGAGGCCGGCGAGCGGGTGTGCCTGATTGGCCGCAACGGCGAGGGTAAATCCACGCTGCTCAAGATCGTTTCCGGCGAGGTGACGCCCGATGGTGGTCTGGTCAAGCTGGAGGCCGGGGCAACGCTGGCGGTGTTGCAGCAGAACCTGCCGGCGGACGATCCCCGTACGGCCTACGACGTGGTGGCGGGCGCGTTTCCCGAGGCTGGCGCGTTGCTGGCGGAGTTCCATACCCTGTCCCAGCAGGCCGATGAAAACAGCCTGGAGCGGATGTCAAAGGTTCAGGAGCGGCTTGAAGCGCTGGACGGCTGGCGCCTGGATCAGAAGGTCACCGCCATCCTCAAGCAGTACCAGATCGATCCTGACCAGCAGCTGAATACGCTCTCTGGTGGCTGGCAGCGTCGGGTTCTGTTGGCCCGGGCTCTGGTGGCCGAGCCGGACATTCTGATGCTGGATGAGCCCACCAACCATCTGGATGTTCCCGCCATCGCCTGGCTGGAAGAAACGTTGGCACAGTTTACCGGCGCCATTCTGTTTGTCAGCCATGACCGCGCATTCATCCGCCGGGTGGCCACCCGCGTTGTGGAGTTGGACCGGGGACAGCTGGTGAGCTTCGCTGCCAACTATGACCGTTATCTGGAGCTGAAAGAGAAGGCGCTGGAAGAAGAAGAGCGCCAGAATGCCCTGTTCGATAAGCGTCTCAAGCAGGAAGAAGCCTGGATTCGCCAGGGGATCAAGGCCCGCCGGACCCGCAACATGGGCCGGGTCAGAGCGCTTAAGGCCATGCGCGAGGAGCGCAAGCAGCGTCGCGAGCGGGTGGGCAATGCCAGCTTCTCGGTGGAGGACGCCGCGCGATCCGGTCGTCTGGTGGTGGAGGCGGTTGGGGCCGGCTTCAAATATCCCGACGGCAAGTCCATCATCCGTGACATGAACCTGACCATCATGCGGGGCGACAAGATTGGTCTGGTTGGTGAGAATGGCACCGGCAAAACCACTCTGGTGCGACTGCTGTTGGGGGATCTGGAGCCAACCGAGGGTCGTATCCGTCTGGGCACCAATCGGGAGGTGGCGTATTTCGACCAGCTGCGCGGTGAATTGGACCCGGACAGCAATGCCCTGGACAATCTGGCGGAAGGGCGTGAGTTCATTGAGATCAATGGCCAGCAGAAACATGTACTTGGGTATCTGCAGGAATTCCTGTTCAGCCCCGAGCGTGCCCGGTCTCCTGTCCGGGTGTTCTCGGGCGGAGAACGGGCCCGGTTGATGCTCGCCAAGCTGTTCAGCAAACCGGCCAATATCCTGGTGCTCGATGAACCCACCAACGACCTCGATGTGGAGACCCTGGAGCTGTTGGAGGCCCAGTTGGTGGCGTTTTCCGGCACCGTGCTGGTGATCAGTCACGACCGCGAATTCCTCGACAATGTGGTTGCCGATACCATCGCCCTCGATGGCAGCGGTGTGGTGAAGGAGTACGTTGGCGGCTATAGTGATTGGCGTCGCCAGGGAGGACGTTTCAACGCTGAAATGCGCTCCGAGCCGGTCAAGTCCAAGCCCGCGCCCGCGGAGGCTTCCCCCGCTAAACCCAAGGCTCAAACCAAGCAGCGACCGGCAAAACTCAGTTACAAGTTGAAGCTGGAGCTGGAGCAGCTTCCGGGCAAGATCAATGAGCTTGAGACGGCGCTTGCCGCGATGCAGGAGGAAGTCTCCGGTCCGGACTTCTACGCCCGGCCGCAGGCGGAGGTGACCGAAAAGCTGGAACGCCTGGCGGAGATGGAGGCCGATCTGGAAGCAATGATCGAGCGCTGGATGGAACTTGAGGAGCAGGGCAACTCATGAACGTTGGTTACACCTTCAAGCTTCAGGACGGTCATCGGGTCTATTTCAAGGTGACCGACCAGCCAAGGCAGGCGCGAGAGCCCCTGCCCAAGTGGACCCGTCTGGAACACTGCCAGTGTGCCAACTGCCCGCTGAAGCCTGAAGCATCACCCTATTGCCCCGCGGCTGTCGAGATGCTGCCCGTTGTTGACGCCTTTCAGGACAAGGACGCCTATCAGCCGGTGGAGGTGCGTGTGGTGGACGAGCATCGCCATTACGACAAGGAAACCACGCTGGAGGAAGCGCTGCGATCATTGCTGGGGCTGAAGATGGCAACCAGCGGTTGCCCGGTGCTGTCGGAGCTCAAGTCAATGGCTGTTCACCACCTGCCGTTTGCCTCCAGCGATGAATTCATCATGCGTAGTGTGTCCCACTACCTGTTGCAGCAGTACTTCGAGATGCGGCATGGCAAGGATGCGGACTGGGAGCTGAAAGGGCTGGTTGAACGCAACAAGCGTTTGCAGCTGGTGAACCAGGCGCTGTGGCAGCGCATTCACTCGGTCTGCCAGGGTGACAGTAACCTTAAGGCGCTATTGAACTTCTTCTCCATGGCCTCCAGTGTCAGCGTCTCGCTCGAGAGCCAGTTGCGGAAACTGGAAGCTCGCATCCAGGGCGACCAGACCAGTCACTGAATTGGTGTTTCCGGGTGCCGCGCGGGACACTGGCGGCACCCGGTGCGGATCAATTGATCCGCACCGCCAGCACGTCGCACTTGGCGCCGTGCAGCACGCCGTTGGCGGTGGAGCCCAGTAGCAGCTGGATACCGCGGCGGCCGTGGCTGCCGACCACCACCAGGTCCGCATTGCGCTCTTCCGCCAGTCGGTGAATCTCCGATTCCGGCCGACCTACCGTGACAATCTGGTTGCCATCGTCAATCTGGTAGGTGGCGCCATACTTCTGCAGCTGCTCGCGGGCGGCCGCGTCCAGCTGATCCTGCAGTTCGGTGAGATCCATCGGGATATCGCCGCCGTAGGCGTAGCCAACCGGTTCCACCACATGCACCAGCATCAGCTCGGCGGAATGGGCCTTGCAAATCTCAATGGCTTTATCGAGTACTTGAGGCGCCTCCTCGGTCAGATCAATGGCGACAAGTACCTTGTTGTACTGGGACATCACGAACTCCTTTCAGGGATCACCAATGGTCCCGGATTGACCACCAAAAGCAGTGCAACTCGGGGCCGGCCTATAGCTTCCACTATAGGCCAGAACCAAAGCTAGGTCACTGACAGGCATCAAGAAAGGCGTGATCTGGATCAGGCGTTTTCTTTCAGCAGGTTGATGGTGTTGTCGAGACCTTCCAAGATGCCCTTGGAGTAGCGGTCGATGACGAACGAGACGTTGTTCTCGTTGTAATTGATGTAGGAATTGCGGATGAACAGCCACTTGGAGTTGAGTTCATCAAGCATGGTGCGCAGGGATTCGGGGGCAGGGCCGGCCGACAGCCGGGTCAGCAGTTGTTCGAACTTCTGGGCCTTGACGTCCAGCGGCTCATCCTCCGAGGTACCCTGGAAAGTTTGTGAAACCGCCATGTTTGAGCGTACCGAATACTTCGCCATCATCTGGGCCATGGTAACGGCAGCTGAGCGGGCGGCCTCTATGCGCTCGTTGGCGCTGACCTGGGCATTTTCCAGGGCGACGCTGTAGAGCTCAGTGGAGCGGGTGCTCAGGGTGGCCGCCTGGTCCGCCATCTCGGACACCAGGCGCAGGTCCGGATAGCCATTCTTGCGAACGTCATTGATGTTCAGCCGCATCAGGTCCTTGAACTTGTCAAAGGACTCCTGAAGGCTGGCAATCTCGGCGCTATCCAGCATGTCGGCCGTACTGCTGGCGACGGTGTTCATGGCGCCGTTGGCCAGGTTGATGGACGCGACGATTTCGTTCAGAGCAACGGTATCGCCATCGACCGAGAAACGGTAGTAGGCGTCCAGGGCAATAAAATTACTGACCCGGAAATGATGCAGGTTATCAAGGAAGCTGGCGCTGTCATCTGCCCGGGCAGCCGGGGACAGAATGGTAAAAAACAACAGTAGCGCAGCCAATGACCGGTATAAGGGGTGCTTCGCTTTCATCGGATGAAAACTCCGTATTGTGCTCTTTTATTATTGTTTGCCGCCGGGCCCAAGGGCAGCTCGGGGCAGGGACGACTGGCAGGCAGAGGGTCGGGGATGGCGGTTGCCGTTCCCTTGGCTGGCGAATCCTTCCGGTGCGTAGTCCAATCGCACCCGTCGCCATTCTCTCCCTATACGAAAGTCTGACTTTGAAATTAAAGTAACTGGGTGGGGCAATCAAGGCCCTGACGAAGTTTTGACATTGTGGTCACAAAAGATACCGCCATTGTGGCCGTGCGTCGTCCGCCCATTCAGCACCAGCAACGAGGTCTCCCGATTGTACGGTCGGCAGGTGCCGCCCATTCTACACATCACATCAATAAAACACTTTATCTTTATGAATCTTAATGGGTAAAGGTGTCATAGGCGTGCCGATGTCTGGCAGCATGGTGGCTGAATGTTTCGGTTTCAACGTAGAAACAAATTGACAAACGGGCGGTTTTTTTTCATCGTGTGCGCTCACGATTCAAACGACTGTATGAATTTTTGAATCGGTTGATCGGGTAGTGACCGAAATCTCGCTGCGTCGACAGCGGGTGACCTCCCGACTCACCACGCTGGAAGCAGTTCCAAACACAGACTGGAGATCAGTTGATGATTTACGAAGGTAAAGCCATCACGGTTAAAGAGATCGAAGGCGGGATCGCTCAGTTGAACTTTGACTTGCAGGGCGAGTCAGTCAACAAGTTCAATCGCCTCACCATTGAAGAGCTCCACGCCGCGACCGACAAGCTTAAGGAACAGAAAGACCTGAAAGGGCTGGTTGTCACCAGTTCCAAGGATTCCTTCATTGTTGGTGCCGATATCACCGAATTCACCGACCTGTTCGCAGGTTCTGAAGAAGACCTGATTGCCAACAACCTGAAGGCAAACGAGGTTTTCAATGCGGTTGAAGATCTGCCGTTCCCCACCGTTACGGCAATCAACGGCATGGCTCTGGGTGGTGGTTTTGAGATGTGTCTCGCCACCGACTACCGGGTCATGGGCAGCAAGGCCAAAGTTGGCCTGCCGGAAGTGAAGCTGGGTATCTTCCCGGGCTTTGGTGGTACCGTACGCCTGTCCCGTCTGGTGGGTGTGGATTACGCTGTTGAGTGGATCTGTGGCGGTACCGAAAACCGTGCTGCCGATGCCCTGAAAGTGGGTGCAGTTGACGCTGTGGTTGAGTCCGACAAGCTGGTCGACGCCGCTGTTGCCATTATCAACCAGTGCAACGAAGGCAAGCTGGACAACCAGGCCCGTCGTGAAGAGAAGAAGGGCAAAATCAAGCTCAACGCCATGGAAAGTATGATGGCGTTCGAGATCTCCAAGGGTTTCGTTGCCGGCAAGGCTGGCAAGAACTACCCGGCGCCGGTTGAAGCGATCAAGGTGATGCAGAAGCACGCCAACCTGACTCGCGACAAGGCAATCGAAGTGGAAGCCAAAGGCTTCGCCAAGATGGCCAAGACCAACGTTGCCGCCTGTCTGGTGGGTCTGTTCCTGAACGACCAGGAACTGAAGAAGAAGGCCAAGGCGTGGGAGAAGGAAGCGAGCGAAGTCAAGCTGGCAGCCGTTCTGGGTGCGGGCATCATGGGTGGTGGCGTTGCTTACCAGTCTGCCCTGAAAGGCACTCCGATCATCATGAAGGACATCGCTCCGGCTGGTATCGATCTGGGTCTGAAAGAAGCCAAGTCTCTGCTGACCAAGCGCGTTAGCCGCGGCAAGATGAAGGCTGACAAGATGGCGGATGTTCTGAACAGCATCACACCGACACTCAACTACGGCGACTTCAAGAATGTCGACCTGGTGGTTGAAGCGGTGGTTGAGAACCCGAAGGTCAAAGATGCCGTACTGCGCGAAACCGAAGACGCGGTGCGCGAAGACGCCATCCTCACCTCCAACACCTCCACCATCTCCATCGATCTTCTGGCCAAGAACCTGAAGCGTCCGGAGAACTTCTGTGGCATGCATTTCTTCAACCCGGTGCACATGATGCCGCTGGTTGAGGTTATCCGTGGTGAGAAAACCAGCGATCGTGCGATTGCGACCACCGTGGCGTATGCCAAGGCCATGGGCAAGACCCCGATTGTGGTCAACGACTGCCCGGGCTTCCTGGTGAACCGTGTTCTGTTCCCGTACTTTGGCGGCTTCGCCGGCCTGGTTCGCGACGGTGCCGACTTCCAGAAAGTCGACAAGGTTATGGAAAAGTTTGGCTGGCCGATGGGCCCAGCGTACCTGCTCGACGTTGTCGGCATGGACACCGCCAAGCACGCCAACGAAGTGATGGCCGAAGGGTTCCCGGACCGCATGAAGGACGAGAACAAGAGCGCCATCGATGTGATGTTCGAAAACAACCGCTACGGCCAGAAGAACGACATCGGCTTCTACAAGTACGAGCTGGATCGTAAAGGCAAGAAGAAGAAGGTGGTTGACGAAGAAACCTACAAGCTCATCGAGCCGGTGGTTCAGGGCAAGAAGGACTTCGAGGAAGAAGAGATCATCGCCCGGATGATGATTCCGCTGTGCCTGGAAACCGTTCGCTGCCTGGAAGACGGCATTGTTGAAGACCCGGCTGACGCCGATATGGGTCTGATCTTCGGTATCGGCTTCCCGCCGTTCCGTGGTGGTGCCCTGCGTTACATCGACGACATGGGTGTCGACAAGTTCGTCGAGCTGGCAGACAAGTTCGCAGACCTGGGTCCGCTGTACCACCCGACCGAGAAGCTGCGTGAAATGGCCAAGACTGGCAAGAAGTTCTTTGGCTAACCCTGAACGAGATTTCCGAACGGAGAAAGATCTATGAGCCTGAATCCGAGAGACGTTGTCGTCGTCGATTGCGTGCGGACTCCGATGGGTCGTGCCAAGAACGGTTGTTTCCGCAACGTACGTGCGGAAACACTGTCGGCTGCGCTGATCGACGCACTGTTTGAGCGTAATCCCGAGCTCAACCCGAAAGAAGTTGAAGACGTGATCTGGGGCTGTGTAAACCAGACCAAAGAGCAGGGCTTCAACGTTGCACGGCAGATTTCCCTGCTGACTGACATCCCGCACGAGTCTGCGGCGCAAACCGTAAACCGTCTGTGTGGTTCCGCGATGTCCGCGATTCACACAGCGGCCCAGGCCATCATGACCGGCAATGGTGACGTGTTTGTGGTTGGTGGTGTTGAGCACATGGGTCACGTTCCGATGACCGAAGGCTTCGACCACAACCCGGCCGCCTCCAAGTACTCCGCGAAAGCGTCCAACATGATGGGCCTGACTGCGGAAATGCTGGCCAAGATGCACGGCATCACCCGTGAGCAGCAGGACGAGTTTGGCGCCCGTTCTCACCGTCTGGCCCACGAAGCGACCCTCGAAGGCCGCTTCAAGAACGAAATCGTTCCCATCGAAGGTCACGACGAGAACGGCTTCAAGGTGCTGATCGAAGAAGACGAAACCATTCGTCCGGAAACCACCGCTGAGTCCCTGGGCCAGCTGCGTCCGGCATTCGATCCGAAGAACGGCACCGTAACGGCGGGTACCTCTTCGCAGCTGACCGACGGTGCTGCGGCCATGGTGCTGATGTCTGCTGAACGTGCCGAAGCGCTGGGCCTGAAGCCCCGTGCCCGGATTGTCAGCATGGCAGTGGCCGGCTGTGATCCCGCGATCATGGGATACGGCCCGGTACCGGCGACCAAGAAAGCCCTCAAACGCGCAGGCCTGAAAGTTGAAGACATCGACTTCTGGGAGCTGAATGAAGCGTTTGCCGGCCAGTCCCTGCCGGTGCTGAAAGACCTGAAACTGCTGGGTGTGATGGAAGAGAAAGTAAACCTGAACGGCGGTGCGATTGCCCTGGGCCATCCGCTGGGCTGTTCCGGTGCTCGTATCTCCACCACCTTGTTGAATGTCATGGAAGCCAAAGGCGGTAAGTATGGTGTCTCCACCATGTGTATCGGTCTTGGTCAGGGCATTGCAACGGTCTGGGAGCGTGTCTGATCTCTGATCGGGCGTCCCCAAGCGGGTTCGGTGCAAGCCGGACCCGGCTAGCAGAAACCCCGGCTTGTCCGGGGTTTTTGTTGTTTGGATGCTCGTTCGGGCCGTTCAGGTAATTGCGTCGGGTTTCTTGCCAGATCGGGAAAATGAAACTAAACCGGGTTAAAAAACACGACGGGAATACAAAGAATGGGTTGTCTTGCATTTACGGACCCTGTAAAACAGGTTCCCGGGACGTACTGCCTCCCTTTGTTTCACCTAGCCGACTGATTTTTCAACAGGTTTACAGTCTGCTGATTATTTGTACGAACATCGTCAAGGAAACCGAACTCCGTTATGGGTAAGAGTCTCGTCATCGTCGAGTCGCCAGCCAAAGCGAAGACCATCAACAAGTACCTGGGCTCCGACTACATCGTCAAGTCCAGCGTCGGGCACATTCGTGACCTTCCGGTCAGCGGCAGCGGGTCCCAGAGTGATCCGAAGGAGCGGGCTCGTCAGGCAGCGCTGACCCGCAAGATGGAGCCGGAAGAAAAGGCGGCGTACAAGAAGCGCAAAGCCCGGGAACAGTTGGTTGCCCGTATGGGTGTGGACCCGGACAAGAACTGGGAAGCCCGCTACGAAGTGCTTCCCGGCAAAGAAAAGGTGGTCAACGAACTGAAGCGTCTGGCCAAGTCTGCTGACCACATCTATCTGGCAACGGATTTGGACCGCGAAGGGGAGGCGATTGCCTGGCACCTTCAGCAAACCATCGGCGGCGAGGCCGACAAGTACCGTCGCGTGGTGTTCAACGAAATCACCAAGCGGGCGATTCAGGCCGCGTTTGAAGACCCGGGCGCGCTCGATACCAATCGCGTCAATGCCCAGCAGGCCCGCCGCTTCCTTGACCGGGTGGTCGGCTACATGGTGTCGCCGTTACTTTGGGCCAAACTTGCCCGGGGTCTGTCTGCTGGTCGGGTACAGTCCGTTGCGGTGCGCCTGATCGTCGAGCGGGAACGGGAAATTCGGGCGTTCGTGCCGGAGGAGTTCTGGCAGTTGCACGCCGACCTGGGGCCGAAGGGGGCGGAGAAGCCCGTTCGTTTCGAAGTAACCCGGTACGATGGCAAGCCTTACCGTCCGGAGAATGAACAGCAGAGCCAGGCTCATGTCCAGCGTCTGGAGCAGGGCGGTTTCAAGGTTGCCAAGCGCGAAGACAAGCCTACCCGGTCCCGTCCGGGCGCGCCGTTTATTACGTCTACGCTGCAGCAGGCGGCCAGCAACCGCATGGGGTTCAGTGTCAAGAAAACCATGATGCTGGCCCAGCGCCTGTATGAGGCGGGTTACATCACTTACATGCGTACTGACTCCACCAACCTGAGCCAGGACGCGGTTGCGAGCTGTCGCGAGTTTGTCAGCAAGCAGTTCGGTGATCGCTACCTGCCGGACAACCCGCGGGTCTATGGCAGCAAGGAAGGGGCACAGGAGGCTCACGAAGCGATTCGTCCCACCGAGGTCAGTCGTCGTCCTGCCGACATCAGTGGCCTGGAGAAGGACGCTGAGAAGCTCTATGACCTGATCTGGCGCCAGTTCATTGCCTGTCAGATGGCTGATGCCGAGTTCCTCAGTACGTCCATTGTGGTGGCCAATGGCGACTACGAGCTGCGAACCCGTGGCCGGATTATCAAGTTTGAAGGTTTTCTCAAGGTTGCGCCGCAGTCGTCCAAAAAGGACGAGGATGTAGCGCTGCCGGATATTCAGGTCGAGGACCCGCTGTCGCTGGTCAAGCTCGATCCGACCCAGCACTTCACCAAGCCGGCCCCGCGTTACACCGAAGCCAGCCTGGTCAAGGAACTGGAGAAGAAGGGTATCGGTCGGCCGTCCACCTACGCGTCGATCATTTCCACCATTCAGGATCGGGGCTATGTGCGGTTGCAGAACCGGCGTTTCTATTCCGAGAAGATGGGTGATGTGGTCACGGACCGCTTGTCCGAGTCCTTCGCCAACCTGATGGATTACGATTTTACCGCTCGCCTTGAAGAAGAGCTGGACGAGATCGCGGAAGGCGAGATCGACTGGAAAAAGGTGCTGAATGAGTTCTACGGCAACTTCCAGCAGCAGCTTGAGACTGCCGGTGGCGACAGCGAAGGTGGAATGCGGGGCAATACGCCCACGGAAACCGACATCCCTTGTCCGACCTGTGAGCGGCCGATGCAGATCCGGGTGGCCAGCACCGGGGTGTTCCTGGGTTGCTCCGGTTACGCCCTGCCGCCCAAGGAGCGTTGCAAGACCACCATCAACCTGGTGTCCGGCGACGAAGTGGTCAGCGCCGATGACGATGTCGAAGGGGAAGGGGAAACCCGTCTGCTGCGCAAGAAGCGGCGTTGTCCCAAGTGTGGCACGGCAATGGACAGCTACCTGATCGACGAGCAGCGCAAGCTCCATGTCTGCGGCAACAATCCGGACTGTTCCGGGTTTGAGGTCGAGAAGGGGACGTTCCGCATCAAGGGGTATGATGGCCCGACACTGGAGTGTGACAAGTGTGGTTCCGAGATGCAGCTGAAGACCGGCCGTTTCGGCAAATATTTTGGCTGTACCGCCACCGAATGCAAGAACACCCGTAAGCTGCTCAAGAGTGGCGAGCCGGCACCGCCCAAGATGGACCCTGTGCCGATGCCGGAGCTGCAGTGCCAGAAGGTCGAGGACACCTACGTGCTTCGTGACGGTGCGTCGGGGCTGTTCCTGGCGGCCAGCAAGTTCCCCAAGAACCGGGAGACGCGAGCGCCTCAGGTTCAGGAGTTGTTGCCGCACAAGAATGAGATTGATCCCAAGTACGCCTTCCTGATGAAGGCGCCGACGGCCGACCCCGAAGGGAATCCGACGGTGGTGCGCTACAGCCGCAAGACCAAGGAGCAGTACGTCATGTCCGAGAAAGAGGGCAAGGCAACGGGCTGGTCCGCCTGGTACAAGGACGGCAAGTGGCAGCCCAAGGAAAAGTAGTTGGGGAAACAGCGTCCGCCTGAGTTGGCTCTGGACGCAGGTTGCCAGCGGTCTCCGGATCGCAGGCCAACAAAAAAGCCCGACGCAGGAATGCGGCGGGCTTTTTTGTTGGCGGGAGGGCTCAGGAGCGGCGACGCAGGCGCTCGATCAGTGACGATGTATCCCAGCGGTTGCCACCCATGGCCTGGATGTCGGCGTAGAACTGATCCACCAGGGCGGTGACGGGCAGGGTGCTGTGGTTCTTGCGGGCCTCGTCCAGGCAGATGCCCAGGTCCTTGCGCATCCAGTCAACGGCGAAGCCATGCTCGAACTCGCCCTCGATCATGGTGCCGGAGCGATTCTCCATCTGCCAGGATTGAGCGGCACCCTTGGAAATCACGTCGACCACGCGGCTGGCGTCGAGACCGGCATTCTCAGCGAAGTGCAGGGCCTCGGACAGGCCCTGGACCAGTCCGGCGATGGCGATCTGGTTCACCATCTTGGTCTTCTGGCCGGCACCGGCATCGCCCATCAGGTTGACTGCGCGAGCGTAACACTCCATGGCGGGAAGGGCCTTGTCGAAGCTGGCCTGGCTGCCCCCACACATGACCGTCAACTGGCCATTCTCGGCGCCCTGCTGGC
Organism: Marinobacter sp. CA1; assembly: GCF_020546665.1. NCBI lineage: Bacteria > Pseudomonadati > Pseudomonadota > Gammaproteobacteria > Pseudomonadales > Marinobacteraceae > Marinobacter > Marinobacter sp. CA1. The sequence goes on along the minus strand of NZ_CP071785.1, from coordinate 2,639,836 downwards.
CGCCGGAGACTGGCGCGTCGAGAAAGCCAAGGCTTTTTGCTGCCGCTGCTTGGGCCAGGCGTTCGGCAACGGCGGCAGAGGCGGTGGTGTGGTCGATCAGAATGGCGCCGTCGGCGGCGTTGGCGATGATGCCATCGGCCGCTTCGTAGACCTCGATCAGGTCTTTGTCAGCGCCCACGCAGGTCATCACCAAATCCGCGCCGTGTACGGCATCTGCGATGGAGTCGCAGGCCTGGCCGCCATATTGCTCGGCCCATTGCTGGGCTTTGGCGGTGGTGCGGTTCCACACCCGGACCTGATACCCCTGATTGGCGAGGTGGCCTGCCATGGGGTAGCCCATGACACCGAGGCCGATGAAAGCTGCTGTTTTTGTCATTGCGTGTCTCCCGCTGCCGGTAACGAATTGGAGGGTGTAACTGGCTATCATTGCAGAGCTTTTGGCAATAAAAAAGGCCGCAATCATGCGGCCTTTGTCGGGGTGGTCCAGGCTCAGCCTTTGGGGTAATCGCGGCTGGTAGAACCGGTGTAGAGCTGGCGCGGGCGGCCGATGCGATAGTCGCCGCTGACCATCTCGTTCCAGTGAGAGAACCAGCCGATGGTGCGGGACATGGCAAAAATCACGGTGAACATGGAGGTCGGGATGCCCATGGCCTTGAGGATGATGCCGGAGTAGAAGTCGACGTTCGGGTAGAGCTTGCGCTGAACGAAGTAGTCGTCTTCCAGGGCGATTTTCTCCAGGCGCTGAGCGATCTTCAGCAGCGGATCGTTTTCCAGGCCCAGCTCGGACAGTACCTCGTGAGCGGTTTCGCGCATGACCTTGGCGCGCGGGTCGAAGTTTTTGTAGACCCGGTGGCCGAAGCCCATCAGACGGAACGGATCGTCCTTGTCTTTGGCCTTGGCGATGAACTCTTCGATATTGGACTCGTCGCCGATTTCCGCCAGCATGTCCAGCACCGCCTCGTTGGCGCCGCCGTGTGCGGGGCCCCACAGTGCTGCAATGCCGGAGGCAATACAGGCATACGGGTTGGCGCCGGTGGAGCCGGCCAGGCGAACGGTTGAGGTGGAGGCGTTCTGCTCGTGGTCGGCGTGGAGGATGAAGATCTTGTCCATTGCCTTGGCCAGTACCGGATTCGGCTTGTAGTCCTCGCATGGGGTGCCGAACATCATGTACAGGAAGTTCTCGGCGTAAGACAGGTCGTTACGCGGGTACATGAAGGGCTGGCCGTTGGCGTACTTGTAACACCAGGCGGCAATGGTCGGCATCTTGGCGACCAGGCGGTGAGCGGTAATCTCACGCTGCTGGGCGCTCTTGACGTCCATCTGGTCGTGGTAGAACGCCGACAGGGCGCCGACAACGCCGCACATGATGGCCATCGGGTGGGCGTCGCGACGGAAGCCGTGGAAGAAGTTGCGCATCTGGTCGTGCAGCATGGTGTGGTTCTTCACGGTATCGTGGAAGCGCTTGTTCTCCTCGGGGGAGGGCAGTTCACCGTGAAGCAGCAGGTAGCAGACTTCCAGATAATCGGAGCACTCAGCCAGTTGTTCGATGGGATAGCCGCGGTGCAGGAGAACGCCGTTGGCGCCGTCAATGTAGGTGATCTGGGATTCACAGGCTGCGGTGGACACGAAGCCCGGGTCGTAAGTAAAGACGCCTTCCTGAACAAGGGCGCGTACGTCGATCACATCCGGGCCCACGGTGCCTGAATAAACCGGTAGCTCAATGGACTTGTCACCCACCGAAAGCGTTGCTTTCTTGTCGGTCATGGTGCTCTCCTATTTATCAGCATTTTTTGATGCGCGGGAAGGCGCGTATTATGGCAAAACTGGCGGCAAAATATAGGCTGTTGGCTTTTTTTGTCAATGCACGTGCGCGGAATTCCAGTAAAATCAAAGGCAGCCCGCCGGTCCGGATCGCCGTTTTGTCCGCTCCCTGGCATCGGCAGCGCAGCATTTCGCAATTAGGCTTTCGTCGGTCCTCTATCCCCTTGTCTACCGGGCCCTGGCGACGTTGCCGGTTTGTAATTCCAGAGCCCACTCCTTATAATCCGTAGCCCGGAATCGGGGATATACCAATCCACTTCGCCTGCAACGACGTCTGTGTGCGGTGGTTTCTCCCTCCTGAACCAACCGTGTTTTGACGTCGTATATCCGCGACGAATTGGCACGACAATCCTTACATACCAACCATCCGCGCCGGGTTCCCGGGAACGCGGAGTAAAGAGAGAGTGTGAGAGCGCTGTGAATAGCAAACGACCAGTTAATCTCGATCTCGGCAAGTTTCATTTTCCACTGCCAGCCATCACGTCAATACTGCACCGCATCAGCGGCATCATCATTTTTATTGGTGTTGCGTTCATGCTGTACGGTCTGGATGTGTCCCTTTCTGGGGAAGAAGGCTTCGCCCGTGTTAGTGAACTGCTGGACGGCTTCCTTGCGAAGCTGATCGCCTGGGGCATCCTGTCCGCCTTGCTGTACCACCTGGTAGCCGGAATCAAGCACCTGTTGATGGATATGGGTATTGGTGAAGAGCTGGAGAGTGGTCGACTCGCCGCCAAGGCCACGGTCGTCATCTCCGTCATTCTCATCGTTCTTGCAGGAGTCTGGGTATGGTAAGCAGCGTAACGAACCTCGGTCGCAGCGGTGTCTATGACTGGCTGATCCAGCGTGTGACAGCCTACGTATTGGCCCTCTATACAATCTTTATGCTCGGTTTCGCTCTGACCACCGATGTGAACTTCGAGTCCTGGGCCGCCCTGTTCGGTCAGACCTGGTTCCGCATCTTCAGTCTGCTGGCGCTGATCTCCCTGGGCGCTCACGCCTGGGTTGGCCTTTGGACCGTGACCACTGACTACGTCAAGGCCATGGCGCCGCGTTTCCTGATTCAGGCGGTGTGCGGACTCGCGATGTTCGTCTACATCGTCTGGGGTGTTCAGATTCTTTGGGGGCTTTAATCGATGGCTAATATCAAAACTATTTCCTACGACGCCATTGTGATCGGCGGTGGTGGTGCAGGTATGCGCGCCGCACTGCAGTTGACCGAGTCTGGCGTTAATACCGCGTGTATCACCAAGGTATTCCCGACCCGTTCGCACACCGTGTCCGCCCAGGGCGGTATCACTTGTGCGATCGCCAGTGCTGACCCCAATGACGATTGGCGCTGGCACATGTACGACACCGTTAAGGGCTCCGACTACATCGGTGATCAGGACGCCATCGAGTACATGTGTTCGGTTGGTCCCCAGGCTGTGTTCGAGCTTGAGCACATGGGCCTGCCTTTCTCCCGTACCGAGCAGGGTCGCATCTATCAGCGTCCTTTCGGTGGTCAGTCCAAGGATTTCGGTAAGGGCGGTCAGGCCGCTCGTACCTGTGCAGCCGCCGACCGTACCGGTCATGCTCTGCTGCACACCCTGTACCAGGCAAACCTGAAGGGCGGTACCACCTTCCTGAACGAGTGGTACGCCGTTGATCTGGTCAAGAATGCCAAGAACCAGGTGGTCGGTGTTGTTGCTATCGACATCGAGTCCGGCGAAGTGGCCTATATCAAGGCCAAGGCGACCGTTCTGGCCACCGGTGGCGCGGGTCGTATCTACTCCTCCACCACCAACGCCCTTATCAATACCGGTGACGGTATCGGCATGGCGCTGCGCGCCGGCTTCGCGGTGCAGGATATGGAGATGTGGCAGTTCCACCCGACCGGCATCCACGGCGCTGGCGTACTGGTGACCGAAGGTTGTCGGGGTGAGGGTGGTTACCTGATCAACTCCGAAGGTGAGCGCTTCATGGAGCGTTACGCGCCAAACGCCAAAGACCTGGCTGGCCGTGACGTTGTTGCACGCTCCATGGTTCTGGAGATCCTGGAAGGCCGTGGTTGCGGTCCGGACAAGGATCACGTACTGCTGAAGCTGGATCACTTGGGTGAAGAGACTCTGAACCTGCGTCTGCCTGGCATCTGTGAGCTGTCCAAGACCTTCGCTCACGTCGACCCTGTGAAGGCGCCGGTGCCGGTTGTGCCGACCTGTCACTACATGATGGGTGGTCTGCCGACCAACGTTGGTGGTCAGGTTCTGGGCCAGAACGACAACGGCGAAGACGAAGTCGTCGAAGGGTTGTTTGCCTGCGGCGAGGCTGCCTGTGTGTCGGTCCACGGCGCCAACCGTCTGGGTGGCAACTCGCTGCTCGACTTGGTGGTGTTTGGTCGGGCCGCGGGTCTGCACATTGAGCAGATGCTCAGCGAAGGCTTTGAAACCGACGACGCCACCGAGGAAGAGATCAAGCGCGCGATGGCTCGCCTGGATCGTCTTGAGAGTGCGTCTGAAGGTGAGGATGTGGCTGAGGTTCGTAAGGACCTTCAGAACTGCATGCAGCTCTACTTCGGTGTATTCCGTGACGGGGAGAGCATGGAGAAAGGTCTGGACCTGCTCAAGCAGATTGGCGAGCGTGTCCGCAAGACCAAGCTGACTGACCAGAGCAAGGCGTTCAATACCGCACGTATTGAAGCGCTGGAGCTGGATAACCTTTACGAAGTCGCCTACGCGACAGCCGTTTCCGCCATCGAGCGCAAGGAAAGTCGCGGGGCGCACGCCCGTAACGACTTTACCGAGCGTGATGATGAGAACTGGCTGAAGCACTCGCTGTACTTCCCGCTGGATCAGCGGGTTGGCAAGCGCGACGTGAACTTCGCGCCGAAGACGGTCGACACGTTCGAGCCGAAGATTCGGACGTACTAAGGGGGGATTCAGTTATGTTGGTAAGCATCTATCGTTACAACCCGGAAACCGACAACGCGCCCTACATGCAGGACGTGGAGCTGGAGATTCCTGAAGGCAAGGACCTGATGGTGCTGGACGTGCTGGCACTGTTGAAGGAAGGTGACTCCACCGTTGCCTACCGTCGCTCCTGTCGTGAAGGGGTTTGCGGTTCCGATGGCATGAACATGAATGGCAAGAACGGTCTGGCCTGTATCACGCCGCTCTCCCAGGTGGTCAAGAACGACAAGCTGGTTCTGCGCCCGCTGCCGGGGCTGCCGGTCATTCGTGATCTGGTGGTGGATATGAGTCTGTTCTACAAGCAGTACGAGAAGATCCAGCCTTACCTGGTCAACGATACGCCGCCGCCGGCCATCGAGCGCCTGCAGACGCCGGAGGATCGTGAGAAGCTGGACGGTTTGTACGAGTGTATTCTGTGTGCCTGCTGTTCCACCTCGTGCCCGTCCTTCTGGTGGAATCCGGACAAGTTTGTGGGCCCGGCGGGTCTGTTGCAGGCCTACCGCTTCCTGGCGGACAGCCGTGACACGGCTCAGGCTGAGCGTCTGGCCGGTCTTGATGATCCGTTCAGCGTATTCCGTTGCCGTGGCATCATGAACTGTGTCAGCGTGTGTCCGAAGGGTCTTAACCCGACCCGTGCCATCGGTCACATCCGCAATCTGCTCCTGCAGCGCGCCACCTAAGCTGCAGCCTGCCAAAGACCGGCTATACTGATCTGGTATTTCGCTGGCGACCCTCTCGAAGACCGCGCAACGGGGCGCGGTCTTCAACCAAAGGCTTATGGTCAAAGGTAGTAAGGGGGTTCAGACTACGAAAGCCGTGACGTGGACCTGACAGGTTTCGTCGCGGCTTTACTTAGTATAAGAAACCACGAGGACCGGGCATCGCCCGAGCTTGCTGTGGTGGCTACAGTCGATCCCGTAAAAACCCGTATTGACTGTGCAATACCCCTGGCCGACCATAGTTAGCTCCCTCGCACCAGCCCAAGGTGAGCTATTCAAAATGCATGAAAGCATAATGGAGCAGTTATGGCAGACTTCCCACCTGCAGGGAGGAAATCTGGCCTATGTTGAAGAGCTTTTTGAAACCTACCTGACCGATCCCAATTCGGTTCCCGAAGAATGGCGCAGCTATTTCGACAAGCTGCCCAGTGTCGACGGCCATCAGGGTCCCGACATCAACCATTCTTCCATTCGTGAACAGTTTGAACACATCTCACGCAACCAGCGTGCCCTGTCTGCCAACGGTGTTCCGGCCAGCGCCACCTCCGACGCCGACAAGAAGCAGATCCGTGTCCTCCAGCTGATCAACGCATTCCGCTTCCGCGGCCATCAACAGGCCACGCTTGACCCTCTCGGGGTTATGGTCCGTCCGCCTGTTGAAGATCTGAGTCTGTCGTTCCATGAGCTTTCCGACGCCGACCGTGATCTGGAATTCCAGACCGGGTCCCTGAATTTCGGCGCCGAAACCATGAAGCTCGGCGATATCGTCGATGGCCTGCAGGAAACCTACTGCGGCAACATCGGCGCGGAATACATGCATGTGGTGGATACCCGCATCAAGCGCTGGTTCCAGCGCCGCATGGAACCGGTTCGCTCCAAACCGGACTACGAGGTCACCACCCGACGCCACCTGCTGGAACGACTGACCGCTGCGGAAGGCCTGGAGAAGTATCTGGGTTCCCGTTACCCCGGCGTCAAGCGCTTCGGGCTGGAAGGGGGCGAAAGCCTGATTCCGTGCCTGGACGAGCTGATCCAGCGTGCGGGCAGTTACGGCGCCAAGGAAATTGTCTTGGGCATGGCGCACCGTGGCCGTCTGAACGTGCTGGTCAACACTCTGGGCAAGAATCCCAAGGAGCTGTTCGACGAGTTCGAAGGCAAGAAGATGGCGGCCTCCGGCTCTGGTGACGTCAAGTACCACCAGGGGTTCTCGTCCAACGTGATGACCGAGGGTGGCGAAGTGCATCTGGCGCTGGCGTTCAACCCGTCTCACCTGGAGATCGTGTCGCCGGTGGTTGAGGGCTCCGTGCGTGCCCGTCAGACCCGCCGTGACGACCAGGATGGCACCCAGGTACTGCCGATCATCATGCACGGTGACGCGGCGTTTGCCGGTCAGGGCGTGGTGATGGAAACCTTCCAGATGTCCCAGACCCGTGGTTACGGTGTCGGCGGCACCATCCACATCGTCATTAACAACCAGGTCGGCTTCACCACCAGCAAGCAGGAAGATGCCCGTTCGACGGAATATTGTACCGACGTCGCCAAGATGGTTCAGGCGCCGATCCTGCACGTTAATGCCGACGATCCGGAAGCCGTGCTGTTCGCGTCCCAGATTGCGATGGACTTCCGTCATGAGTTCAAGCATGACGTAGTTATCGATCTGGTTTGCTACCGCCGTCGTGGCCATAACGAGGCTGACGAGCCATCGGCAACCCAGCCGATCATGTACGACAAGATCCGCAAACTGAAAACCACTCGTGATCTCTACGCCACTCAGCTGCAGGAGAAGGGCGTGATCAGCGCCGATGAATCCAAGCAGATGGAGCTGGATTACCGCGATGCGCTGGATAACGGCGAGCACGTGGTCAAGTCATTGGTGAAAGAGCCCAACACCGAGCTCTATGTGAACTGGTCGCCGTACCTGGGTCATGAGTGGACCGCCAAGTGCAAAACCAGTGTGGCGCTCAAAACCATCCAGCGTCTGGGCAAGAAGATCTCCCAGGTACCGGAAGGGTTTTCGGTACAGCGTCAGGTCTCCAAGATTGTCGATGACCGCAGCAAGATGACGGCGGGTGCTCTGCCGATCAACTGGGGTTATGGCGAAGTGATGGCCTACGCCACCCTGCTGAACGAAGGCCACCCGATTCGTTTGACCGGTCAGGACGTGGGGCGTGGTACCTTCTCCCACCGTCACGCCGTGCTGCATAACCAGAAAGACGGTTCGACGCACATTGCGTTGCAGCAACTCAAAGAGAACCAGCCGGATTTCGATATCTACGACTCGCTGCTGTCTGAAGAAGCAGTCATGGCGTTCGAATACGGTTACGCCACCACCACGCCGGACGCCCTGATCGTCTGGGAGGCGCAGTTTGGTGATTTCGCCAACGGTGCCCAGGTGGTGATTGACCAGTTCCTGACCAGTGGTGAGCACAAGTGGGGACGCCTCTGCGGCCTGACCCTGCTGTTGCCCCATGGCTACGAAGGTCAGGGGCCGGAGCACAGCTCGGCCCGTCTGGAGCGCTTCCTGCAGCTGTGTGCCGAGCACAACATCCAGGTGTGTGTGCCGACCACGCCGGCGCAGGTATTCCACATGCTCCGTCGCCAGGTGAAGCGTCCGCTGCGCAAGCCGCTGGTGGCGATCACGCCGAAGAGCCTGCTGCGCCACAAGGAAGCCACCTCCGGTCTGGACGACCTGACCGAGGGCACCTTCCAAACTGTACTGCCGGAAAAAGAGCCGACCGATCCGAAGAAGGTGAAGCGTCTGATCCTGTGCAGTGGCAAGGTCTATTTTGATCTTCTCGAGAAGAAGAAAGCAGATGAGCGCGAGGACGTGGCCATTGTTCGTATCGAGCAACTGTACCCGTTCCCTGCGGACGATCTGGATGAACTTCTGGCCTCCTACACCAAGCTCAGGCACGTGGTCTGGTGTCAGGAAGAGCCGATGAACCAGGGCGCCTGGTATTGCAGTCAGCACCATATGCGCAATGCGCTCCAGCGCCTGAATCCCAAGCTGTACCTCCAGTATGCCGGTCGTGAGGCGTCAGCTGCCCCTGCCTGTGGTTACACCTCGGTTCATATCGAGGAACAGAAGCAGTTGGTTAACGACGCGTTTGAAATCTGACGAGCTACCGAACTAAGGATCCGAGATGTCAACTGAAATAAAAGCCCCTGTTTTTCCCGAGTCGGTTGCTGAAGGCACCGTCGCGACCTGGCACAAGCAGCCTGGTGAGGCCTGTTCCCGGGACGAGCTGATCGTCGATATCGAAACCGACAAAGTCGTCCTCGAAGTGGTTGCTCCGGCTGACGGTGTAATCGAGGAAGTGATCAAGGGTGAAGGCGATACCGTCGAGAGCGGCGAAGTCATTGCCAAGTTCAAGGAAGGTGCAGCTGGCTCCGCTCCGGCTGCCGAGTCCAAAGACGCGCCGGCCGAGAAGGCGGAAGCCGAACAGGCGCCTGCAGCGGCCAGCGGTGATGCAGTGCTGAGTCCGGCGGCCCGCAAGCTGGCGGAAGAGAAGGGCGTTGACCCGTCCGCTATCCAGGGCACCGGCAAGAATGGCCTGGTGACCAAGGAAGACGTTCAGAAGCACGTTGACGGCGCCAAGTCTGCGCCTGCCGCTGCGCCGGCGGCTGCCGCTGCACCGGCCGCCCCGGTTGCTGCCGGCGAGCGTCCGGAAAAGCGGGTACCGATGACCCGTCTGCGCTCCAGCATTGCCAAGCGTCTGGTCAGTGCCCAGCAGAACGCCGCCATGCTGACCACCTTCAACGAAGTCAACATGAAGCCGCTGATGGATCTGCGCAAGCAGTACAAGGACGGCTTCGAGAAGCGTCATGGCATCAAGCTCGGTTTCATGTCCCTGTTCGTCAAGGCGGCCACCGAAGCGCTGAAGCGTTTCCCGATGGTGAATGCCTCCATCGACGGTAATGACATGGTCTACCACGGTTACCAGGACATTGGCGTTGCCGTGTCCAGCGACCGTGGCCTGGTGGTACCGGTTCTGCGTGACACCGATGCCATGGGTCTGTCCGATATCGAGAAGAAAATCGTCGAATATGGCACCAAAGCCCGTGATGGTAAGCTCGGCATCGAAGAAATGACCGGCGGCACCTTTACCATTTCCAATGGTGGTGTGTTCGGTTCCCTGATGTCCACGCCGATCCTCAACCCGCCGCAGACGGCAATCCTGGGTATGCACAAGATCCAGGAGCGTCCGATGGCGGTGAACGGTGAAGTGGTGATTCTGCCGATGATGTATCTGGCATTGTCATACGATCACCGTATGATCGACGGAAAAGAAGCAGTTCAGTTCCTGGTGGCTATCAAGGAGATGGTGGAAGATCCGGCGCGGATTCTGCTGGACGTTTGACGCCTGCGGGCGTCTACACCACCGTTACTCAACGAATCGGAAAACAGGATAAGACATGTCTGACAAGTACGACGTTATCGTCATTGGTGCCGGCCCGGGCGGCTACGTGGCAGCGATCAAGGCGGCCCAGCTGGGTCTGAAAACCGCCTGTGTGGAAAACTGGACCTCAGACGATGGCAAGCAGGTACTGGGCGGTACCTGCCTGAACGTGGGCTGTATCCCCTCCAAGGCACTGCTGGAGATTTCCCACAAGTTTGAGGAAACCCGCGACCATTACGCCGAGCAGGGTATTGAGGCCACTGGCGTCGATATCAATGTTGGCAAGATGATGGAGCGCAAAGACGGCATCGTTAAACAGCTGACCGGCGGTATTGCCCAGCTGTTCAAGGCCAACGGCGTCACCCCTCTGCACGGCCGTGGCCGTCTGCTGGCGAACCGTCAGGTGGAAGTGACAGATAATGATGGCAAGGCCAAGACCTACGAAGCCGAGAACGTCATCATCGCCACCGGTTCCAACCCGATTGAGATCCCGCCGGCGCCGCTGAAAGACGGCTTCATTGTTGACTCCGAGGGTGCCCTGGAGTTTGACGAAGTGCCCAAGCGCCTGGGTGTGATCGGGGCCGGTGTTATCGGTCTCGAACTCGGCAGCGTCTGGGCGCGTCTGGGTTCCGAGGTTACCGTGCTGGAAGCGCAGGACACTTTCCTGCCGGCGGTTGACCAGCAGGTCGCCAAGGACGCCCTCAAGCAGTTCAAGAAGCAGGGCCTGAACATCAACCTGAAAGCCCGGGTTACTGGCACCTCCGTCAAGCGCAACCTGGTGTACGTCAACTACGAGGACACCAAGGGTGAGCAGGAGCTGAAGGTCGACAAGCTGATCGTTGCTGTGGGCCGTCGCCCCAACACCGACAATCTGCTGGCGGCTGACTCCGGTGTCAACCTGGACGAGCGTGGTTTCATCTTCGTCGATGAAACCTGCAGTACCGACGCTCCGGGCGTGTGGGCGATCGGTGACGTGGTACGCGGACCGATGCTGGCTCACAAGGCCTCTGAAGAAGGTGTCATGGTTGCTGAGCGCATCGCCGGGCACAAGCCGCAGGTCAACTACGACTGCATTCCGAACGTGATCTACACCGCGCCGGAAGTGGCCTGGGTCGGTAAGACCGAAGAGCAGCTCAAGTCCGAGGGCGAGGCCTACAAAGTGGGTACCTTCCCGTTCGCGGCCAACGGTCGTGCCATGGCGGCCAACGCGGCGTCCGGTCTGGTCAAGATCATTGCTGATGAGAAGGCCGATCGGATTCTGGGTTTCCACGTGGTCGGGCCGCAGGCCTCCGAGATCGTGGCTCAGGGTGTGATTGCGATGGAATTCGGCTCAACCGCCGAAGACCTGGCGCTGACCTGTTTTGCCCACCCGACTCTGTCCGAGTCCGTCCACGAGGCGGCTCTTGGGGTCAACGGTGGCGCGATTCACGTCGCCAACCGTCGCAAGAAGAAGTAACGCCGTTCGCGGAACAGGGGCGCCAAAGTCGGCGCCCCGTTGCCATTAAGGTGGCGTTCTCGAACGTGTTTCGGCCGGCAGGGGTGATCCCCCGTGGGCCATACCGGATTCGCGTACAGGTACCTGTCGTGATCAGACCCCTGGGTGTGATGCCGACAGGATCTGGCGGATTCAAATTCCGTATATGGTTATCCTCCATCAATAAGCGGGACAAAAACTATGAATTTGCACGAATATCAGGCCAAGCAGCTGTTTGCTGAGTACGGCCTGCCAGTATCCAAGGGCATTGCCTGCGATACCCCCAAAGACGCGGCAGCTGCGGCGGACGAAATCGGTGGCGACGGCTGGGTTGTGAAAGCCCAGGTTCACGCCGGTGGTCGCGGCAAGGCTGGTGGTGTGAAGCTGGTCAAGAGCAAGGACGAAATCCGTGCCTTCGCCGAGAACTGGCTGGGCAAGAACCTGGTCACCTACCAGACCGACGAGAACGGTCAGCCGGTCAGCAAGATTCTTGTTGAGTCCCTTACCGACATCGATCAGGAACTGTACCTGGGTGCGGTTGTAGACCGTGGCACCCGTCGTATCGTGTTCATGGCATCCACCGAAGGTGGTGTCGAGATCGAGAAAGTGGCTGAAGAAACCCCGGAGAAGATCCTCAAGGCTGAGATCGATCCGCTGGTTGGCGCACTGCCGTACCAGGGTCGCGAGCTGGCCTTCAAACTGGGCCTGCAGGGCAAGCAGATTGGTCAGTTCACCAAGATCTTCATGGGTCTGGCGAAACTGTTTGAAGACCACGACCTGGCACTGCTGGAAGTGAACCCGCTGGTAGTGACTGACGAAGGCGATCTGCACTGCCTCGACGCCAAGATCAACGTCGACAGCAACGCCCTGTACCGTCAGAAGAAAGTCCACGAAATGCACGATCCTTCCCAGGAAGATCAGCGTGAGGCCGATGCGGCCAAGTGGGAACTGAACTACGTGGCACTGGAAGGCAACATTGGTTGCATGGTTAACGGCGCAGGCCTGGCCATGGGCACCATGGACATCGTCAAGCTGCACGGTGGCCAGCCGGCCAACTTCCTTGACGTAGGTGGCGGCGCGACCAAAGAGCGTGTCACCGAGGCGTTCAAGATCATCCTGTCTGACGACGCGGTTCAGGCGGTTCTGGTAAACATCTTCGGCGGCATCGTTCGTTGCGACATGATTGCTGAAGGCATCATCGGTGCGGTCAAGGAAGTGGGCGTCAAGGTTCCCGTGGTTGTCCGTCTCGAAGGTAACAACGCCGAACTGGGCTCCAAAGTGCTCGCAGAGAGCGGCCTGAACATCATCGCTGCAACCAGCCTGACGGATGCTGCAGAGCAAGTCGTTAAAGCTGCGGGAGGTAAGTAATGAGCGTCCTGATCAACAAAGACACCAAAGTCATCTGCCAGGGTTTCACCGGTGCCCAGGGCACCTTCCACTCTGAGCAGGCCATCGAGTACGGCACCCAGATGGTTGGTGGTGTCAGCCCCGGTAAGGGCGGAACCGAGCACCTGGGCCTGCCGGTTTTCAACACCGTTCGCGAAGCCGTTGAAAAGACTGGCGCAACCGCAACTGTGATCTACGTACCGGCGCCGTTCTGTAAAGACGCCATCGTAGAAGCTGCCGACGCAGGCATCGAGCTGATTGTCTGCATCACCGAAGGCATCCCGACCATCGACATGCTGTACGCCAAAGAGTACGTCGATCAGAAGGGCGTTCGCATGATCGGGCCGAACTGCCCGGGCGTGATCACGCCGGGCGAGTGTAAAATCGGCATCATGCCGGGTCACATCCACAAGCCGGGCAAGGTTGGTATCGTGTCCCGCTCTGGTACCCTGACCTACGAAGCGGTCAAGCAGACCACTGATCACGGTTTCGGTCAGTCTACCTGTATCGGTATCGGTGGTGACCCGATCCCGGGTTCCAACTTCATCGACATCCTCAAGCTGCTGCAGGAAGATCCGCAGACTGAGGCTATCGTGATGATTGGCGAGATCGGCGGTACTGCCGAGGAAGAAGCCGCAGCCTTCATCAAGGCCAACGTCACCAAGCCGGTGGTATCCTACATCGCCGGTGTGACTGCGCCTCCAGGCAAGCGTATGGGCCACGCTGGCGCCATCATTGCCGGTGGTAAGGGTACTGCGGACGAGAAGTTCGCTGCTCTGGAAGATGCTGGTGTTAAGACCGTACGCAGCCTGGCTGACATCGGTGACGCTCTGAAGGAAGTGACCGGCTGGTAACAGCGTCGGTGCACTGACCAGAAACCCCCGCAGCCCGGCTGGCCCGGACTGCGGGGGTTTTCTGCTTTCTGGGGTTCCTTCATAGGCGTGCTGGCGTTAACCTCGCGCATACAACCGTCTATAATGGTCGGTCTGCCTTTTCTCAGGCCCGATCCAGTAAGATGGCAGCAAGAAGTGCTGACTGTTCGTCCGCTGTTTCGCCAAGATCCCGAAATGTAAGGAGTCCATGCATTGAGTTCTGTTGATTCCCAGCAACGTGTGCTGTCAGGAATGCGCCCGACCGGCAAGCTGCACCTTGGTCACTACCATGGTGTGCTGAAGAACTGGGTCAAGCTCCAGCATGAGTATGAGTGCTTTTTCTTTGTCGCGGACTGGCACGCGCTGACGACCAACTACGACAACCCCGAGTCCATCGAGAACAGCGTCTGGGATATGGTGATCGACTGGTTGGCGGCTGGCGTCAACCCTGGCTCGTCGACCCTGTTTATCCAGTCGAAAGTGCCTGAGCACGCCGAGCTGCACCTGCTGCTGTCGATGATCACCCCGCTGGGCTGGCTGGAACGGGTGCCCACCTACAAGGACCAGCAGGAAAAGCTTCGCGAGAAGGATCTGGCCACCTATGGTTTCCTCGGTTACCCACTGCTGCAGAGCGCTGACATCCTGATGTACCGGGCCGGCAGAGTGCCGGTTGGCGCGGATCAGGTGTCCCACGTTGAGATTACCCGGGAAGTCGCCCGACGGTTCAATCACCTGTACGGCCGTGAGCCGGGGTTCGAGGAGCAGGCGGAGAGTGCCATCGTCAAGATGGGCAAGAAGAACGCCAAACTCTATCGGAATCTCAAGAAGCGCTATCAGGAAGAGGGCGATCTGGAGGCACTGGACACTGCCCGTGCGCTGCTCAAGGAGCAACAGAACATTTCGTTGGGCGACCGGGAGCGTCTCTACGGCTATATTGAGGGTGGCGGAAAGGTGATTCTGCCGGAACCTCAGCCATTGCTGACGCCGGAGTCCAAAATGCCCGGGCTGGACGGTCAGAAGATGTCCAAGTCCTACGGCAACACCATCGGTCTGAGGGAAGAGCCCGACGCCGTTGCGCAGAAAATCCGTACCATGCAGACCGACCCGCAGCGGGTGCGGCGAACCGATCCTGGCGAGCCGGAGAAATGCCCGGTGTGGGGATTGCACGGCGTCTACTCCGATGAATCCACTCAGGCGTGGGTACAGCAGGGGTGTCGCAGTGCCGGTATCGGCTGTCTCGATTGTAAGAAGCCACTGATCGACGCCATCGTTGAAGAGCAACGGCCTCTGCACGAGCGGGCCCGTGAGTACGAGGACAGCCCGGATCTGGTGCGTTCAATCATTGAGGAAGGCTGCGAGCAGGCGCGGGACGCTGCACGCGATACCCTTGAAGAGGTGCGCACGGCCATGGGCCTGAGTTACCGCTAACCGATTTTTCGACCTGGATACCCCATGACTGAAGAGCTGGCCAGCGAGCACAGTGCAGTGGCAGGCGCCGAGCCGGAAGCGGCGGAGGCGTCTGATGCCGTGGCACTGGTGGCCGGCAAACCGCTGGTCGACCTTCCCAAGGATCTCTACATTCCGCCGGATGCGCTGGCGGTGTTCCTGGAAGCGTTCGAAGGGCCTCTGGATCTGCTGCTGTACCTGATTCGGCGGCAGAACATGGACATCCTCGATATCGATGTCAGCGAAATCACCCGTCAGTACATGGAATACATCGAGGTGGTGGAGGCCATGCGCTTTGAGCTGGCGGCGGAATACCTGGTCATGGCGGCGACCCTGGCGGAGATCAAGTCACGGATGCTGTTGCCTCGCCAGGAGAGTGAAGACGAGGAAGAACTGGACCCGCGCGCCGAGTTGATCCGCCGCCTGCAGCAGTACGAGCGCTTCAAGAAGGCCGCGGAAGACATCGACCAGCTTCCCCGGCAGGATCGGGATAGCTTTTCCGGCTCGGCGGCTTTGCCCAAACTGCCAAGCAGCCAACCTCATCCCGATGTCGAGATGAGGGAGATGCTGCTGGCGTTGCAGGGTGTACTGAAGCGGGCGGACCTGTTCACCAGTCATCAGGTCGAACGGGAGAAGCTGTCCACCCGGGAGCGCATGTCGGCAATCCTCTCGGCGCTCAGTGGCGAACACTTTGTCAGCTTCGAGGCGCTGTTTACCCCGGAAGAGGGCAAGCTTGGGGTGGTGGTGACTTTCCTGGCAACCCTGGAGCTGGTCAAGGAACAGCTGATCGAGGTGGTCCAGGCCGAGGTGCTGGGCCCCATCCATGTACGGGCGAGGGCGGTGGACTAGCCGCCCGACAGACGATCCAAGAGCTATGACTGAAGAAACCATCCAAAGGCTGCAGGCCATTGTGGAAGCGGCCCTGCTGGCTGCCGGCAAACCGCTGTCGATGGATCAGCTGGTGGCGCTGTTCACCGACAACGACCGTCCCACGCGGCAGGCGTTGGAGCATGCACTGGCGCGGTTGGAAGAGGCCTGTGAGGGTCGTGGCTTCGAACTGCGCAAGGTCGCCAGTGGCTACCGTCTGCAGGTGCGGGAAGAGTACGCGCCGTGGGTTGCACGGCTGTTTGAGGAAAAACCGCAACGCTATACCCGGGCGCTGCTGGAAACCCTGGCGCTGATTGCCTACCGCCAGCCCATCACCCGGGGCGAAATTGAGGAAATCCGGGGGGTTACCGTCAGCAGTAACATTGTGCGCACGCTGATGGAGCGGGAGTGGGTTCGCGTGGTGGGTCATCGGGATGTGCCCGGTCGGCCGGCGATGTATGCCACCACCCGCCAGTTTCTGGACTATTTCAATCTCCGCAGTCTGGATCAGTTACCGCCCCTGTCAGAGGTGCGGGATCTGGAAGACATTGGTCGGGAGATTGAGCGCAACATGCAGGGCGAAATCCAGTTTGATGCCGCCGCCGGGGACGCTCCGGATCAGGCGGCCAATGAACCGGGCGCCGGCACCACCGAGCCAGACCCGACGCTGCACTGATCGCCCGCCGCAACCATACTGACTACCACCGCTGGGGCAATGTCGCCCTGGCCCGATCGACGAAGGTAACGATTCATGTCATCACATCATTCCCGGCCCAAGGCTGCTGAACCGGCTACTGCCGGCCCCGAGCGGCTGCAGAAACTGCTGGCCCGAGCCGGCCTGGGTTCCCGTCGGGAAATCGAGTCCTGGATCGCCGAGGGCCGCATTAAGGTCAACGGCGAGGCGGCCATTACCGGCCAGAAGGCCACCACCGAAGACCGGGTCGAGCTTGACGGTCGCCGGGTGGACCTCAGTTCGGCGGCGGAAGTAACCCGTCGGGTGCTGGTCTACAACAAACCCGAGGGCGAAGTCACCTCGCGTCAGGACCCGGAAGGCCGGCCGACGGTGTTTGATCGGCTGCCACGGTTGAAAGACCAGCGCTGGATCGCGGTGGGCCGGCTCGATATCAACACCACAGGACTGATGCTGTTCACCACCGATGGTGAGCTGGCCAATCGCCTGATGCACCCCTCCCACGAGATTGACCGGGAATACGCCGTACGTATTTTCGGGGAAGTGGATGAGGCAATGATTGCGCGACTCAAGGAAGGGGTGTTGCTGGAAGACGGCATAGCCCGCTTCAGCGACATTGCCGAAGCCGGCGGCAGCGGGCTGAATCGCTGGTTCCACGTCACCCTGATGGAAGGGCGTAACCGGGAAGTGCGACGTCTGTGGGAGTCCCAGGGGGTGAAAGTCAGTCGCCTGAAGCGGGTGCGCTACGGGCCGATTTTCCTGCCCAGCCGTTTGTCCGTGGGGCGTTGGGAAGAAGCCGGCCAGAAGGCGGTAGACGACCTCAGTCGCTCGGTGGGTCTGGAGTCGGTGGCGATTCCGGCCAAAACGCCGGGAGAGAAAGCCGCCCAGGATCGTCAGCGCCGGAAGCAGCCGCCCAAGTCTGCCCGTCGTACCGGCGGTAAGTGGCAGGTCAGTGGAACCCGACCGTCGTCTGGTAAAGAGGGCGGCAAGGGCCGGGGCAAGCCCAGTCGCAAGCCGCGTTAGTTCAGATAATGCGGTCCGACACCCGGGTCTGGTTGCGGCCGCGGGATTTGGCGCGATAGAGCGCCTCGTCGGCCCGTGCCTGCCATTGTTCCGTATCTTCGCCTTTCTGGCGGGTAGCGACCCCCAGGCTGCAGGTAATGGCAACGTCCTGTTCGCCGCAATTGAGTGAAAAACTCGATACCCGGGCGCGGATGCGCTCGGCGACCAGGCGGGCATCGTTCTCGGTGGTGTGGGGCAGCAGGATGGCGAATTCCTCGCCGCCGAAGCGGAAGAGGCCGTCAGAGCTGCGGATGGCCTGCTCAATCTGCGCGGCGGCTTCCTGCAACAGGTGATCGCCAATGATGTGGCCGTGGGTGTCGTTCACCCGCTTGAAGTGGTCCAGATCGCACAGAATCAGGCTGTACTCTTCGCCGTGGCGGTCGCCGCTGGAGCAGGCCTTCAACAGTGACTCGTCCAGCGCCCGCTTGTTGGGTACGCGGGTCAGGGCGTCGGTCAGGGCGGTTTGCTGCATGGCGGCAAACTGGCAGGCGTTGCGGATTGGGCAGATTGCCACCGACAGCAGCTGCTCGATGGCGGCCAGCTCCTCTTCGGCAAAACGACGGCGGCGGTTGATGGTGATCAGACCGTAGCTTTCGCCTTCCAGGTTGAGGCGGTACTCGCAGTGGTGCTGGCCACCGAGACCGATGCTGAAAACCATCTCCTGACGGCCGATGCGGTGCCGGTAAGTCAGTTGGTCATACTCGACCAGCTCCTTGAGGCTGTCGGCAAACATCGCCACCTGCTGATCCAGGATCAGGGTGGTCCCCAGGCGCCGACTCAAACGGAGCAGGGGGTTGTCGCTCTGCTGCCATTCCGTGGTGGCTTGCCGCAAGTTGGCCAATTGGTCCGTGGCCTTGCTGATACGGGCAATGCTGGGGGTGTGTTTGCTCGACATGGTACATCCTCGAAGTGATCTGCTCCTGTTAAAGCAGACTTTGTGCCAGTACCAAATAAGGCATTATTATCAGCCTGATAAGTCCGGGTCTTGATAAGCTTCCAAGGATTTCCAGGGGCGGTTGACGGTTATTTGACGCAAAACCGGCGGCACATTGCCGGTGCAGGGTGGCAGAAAACCGACGCCAGCCCTGCCGGCGGAAAAATTGCCCCAGGCACTGGGGCCGAAACCTGGCTGTGGTACACTTTCGGCCCACTATCGGAGCTGGTTTTGCCGGCATCCGGCAAAAACATGACGCCCGCCAACCGGGTTAGCCAAACATTCAAAGGACAGCGTTCAGACCCATGCAGTTCCAGGCACCGGAAAGTCTTTCCGAACAGATCGCCCAACATCTTGGCCAGCGCATTATTACCGGTGTGCTGGTGCCGGGTGAGCGGGTTCAGGAACTCAAGGTGGCCGGTGAGCTGGATGTCAGTCGTGGCTCGGTGCGCGAGGCGCTGTTGATTCTTGAGCGCCGCTACCTGGTGGAGATCTTTCCGCGTCGGGGGGCGGTGGTGTCCCGGCTGACTCCCTCCCTGGTCAACAGTCTGTATGACATCTATATCGAGCTGCTGTGCATGCTTGGCCGCAAGGTGCTTGAGCAGTGGTCGGCGGAAGACCTGGCCGGCCTGTTTGCTGCCATGGATGAACTTCAGCGCACTCTGAAACAGACGGCCGGGCCGTCGGACGATGACGGTATCCACCGTGTGGTGGGCGCCGGCTTCGGGCTGATGCGCTATGCCTATGGCCTGGTGGACAACCCCTTTCTGGAGGAAACCCTGGAGAACTTCCGTCCCGCCATCAGCCGCACCTACTACGTGGCCATGGAGGGATACCAGGGGGGCACCGACAATACCCAGCAGTTCCTGCAGGAGCTGACGGCTGCCGTGCAGCAGGGCGATGCGGATGCGCTGGATGCGGCCATTCGCCGTTTTGGTGAGCACCAGCGCCGTCAGGTACTGGCTATTCTGGAACAGGAAACGACCGCCTGAACCGGCCCACGACCGGCCTGCCGCCGGTTGCCTGACTCGCCGAGAGAACGAAGACTACCGACATGCGCCTCAAATCGATCAAACTGGCTGGTTTCAAATCCTTCGTGGACCCAACCACGGTGCCGTTCCCGACCAACATGACCGCCGTGGTCGGGCCAAATGGCTGTGGCAAGTCCAACATCATCGACGCCGTGCGCTGGGTCATGGGCGAGAGTTCCGCCAAGTACCTCCGCGGCGAATCCATGACTGACGTGATTTTCAACGGCTCGAGTGCCCGCAAGCCCGTGGGTCAGGCGTCGATCGAACTGGTGTTCGATAACGGCGACGGCTCGGCACCGGGGGAGTTCGCGCAGTTCGCCGAAATCTCCGTCAAGCGCCGGGTTTCCCGGGAGGGCCAGTCCGAGTACTTCCTCAATGGCTCCAAATGCCGGCGTCGCGATATCACCGATCTGTTCCTGGGCACCGGACTGGGGCCTCGCAGCTACGCCATTATCGAGCAGGGCATGATCTCTCGCCTGATCGAGGCCAAGCCTGAAGAGTTGCGGATTTACATCGAGGAAGCGGCCGGTATCTCCAAGTACAAGGAGCGTCGTCGAGAAACCGAGAACCGGATCCGCCGCACCCAGGAGAACCTGGAGCGTCTGACAGACCTGCGGGAGGAGCTGGATCGTCAGCTTCAGCACCTCAAGCGCCAGGCCCAGTCAGCGGAAAAGTACAAAGCCTACAAACAGGAAGAGCGGCAAAAGAAAGCCGAACTGACGGCGTTGCGATGGCAGTCACTGGATAGCGACCTGCAGACCTGGCGCGGCAAGATCAGCGAAACCGAACTGGAACTGGAACGGCTGTTGACGGAGCGGGTGAGCCTGGAGTCCTCCCTGGAGTCGCTGCGGGAGAGTCATCACGAGCGCACCGAGCACTTCAACAAGGCCCAGGCCCGCTACTATGAGGCAGGCGCCGACATTGCCCGCATTGAACAGAGCCTGGAGCATCAGCGCGAACGCGGTCGCCAGGCGGCAACCGAACTGGATCAGGCGCTCGCCAACCAGCGCGAGCTGACCCGTGAACTGGAGCAGGACGAGGCCAAGCTGACCGGCATTCAGGAAGAAGTCGACATGCTGGAGCCGGAGCAGGAGGCGCTGTCGATGCGCTCCGAGGAATCCGGCGAGCAGTTGCAGCAGGCGGAAGAGGCCATGTCTGAGTGGCAGCAGGGGTGGGAGGCCTTCAGTGCCCGGTCCTCCGATGCCCGACGGCAGGCCGAGCTGGCGCAGTCGCGCATTCGCTCACTGGAAGATGCCATCGAGCAGCTGCGCCAGCGCCAGCAACGCCTGAGCGAAGAGCAGACACTGCTGGAAGGTCAGCTGGACCGGGAAGAGCTGGAGTTGCTACAGGAGCAGGAAGAGACCCTGCTGATGCAGCGGGAAGAGGCCGCCGAACGGATCGAAAGCATCAACGATCGCTACCAGCAGGTCCGTCAGCAGTTGCGGGACGCCGACCAGGTGGTGGTGGAGCAGCGCCAGCGGGCCCAGACCCTCCGGGCCACGCTGGAGTCCCAGCAGGCGCTGTTGGATGAACAGCTTGGCAGCGGCGATGAGCCACTCCAGCAGTGGCTGACCGAGCATGGGCTGATTGATCTGCCGCGAATGGCGCAACAGTTGTCCATCACACCAGGGTGGGAATTTGCCGTTGAGCAGGTTCTGGGGCAGTTCAGCCAGGCGGTCAGCGTCGGTGATCTGAACGCCCTGGAGCAGGCGTTAGCCGGTGCGCCCAAAGGTGTGGCTCTGGTTACCACTGACGCAGAAACCGACGCCAGACCTGGCACCCTGCTGGATCAGGTCGGCCAGGCCGGCGGTCTGACCACCATGCTGACGGCGATCCGCACTGCTGACTCTCTGGAGCAGGCACTGCAGCAGCGTGATCAACTGCCGCCGGGAGAGTCCATCGTCACCCGGGAGGGCATCTGGCTGGCTCGCCACTGGCTGCGCATGCCGGACTCCGATGCCGGCCAGATGGGGGTGCTGGAGCGCCAGAACAAACTGGAGCAGTTGCAGTCGGACCTTGATCTGGCCGAAACGGCTCTGGCGGATGGCGAAGAGCGATTGCTGCAGGCCCAGGAAGCCCAGGAGCGGATGGAAGCTGAACGCGAGGAGGCCCAGGCCAGTCTGGCCGAGGCTGACCGGGAGCGCTCCGGCCTGGCGTCACAGATCAGCGCCCTGCGGGCCCGCAGTGAGCAGATCGATGCCCGCCTGCAGCGCATCCGCGACGACATCGAAGACGTGGCCGAGCAGCAGGTGCTACAGCGCGAACAGCTTGATGAGCAGCGCGAGGAATGGCAATTGGCGCTGGCCGAGAGCGAAGACAGCGACGAGGAAAAAGAGCGCCTGCTGGAACAGCGTGACCGGCTGCGGGAAAACCTCGACCGGTTGCGTCAGGATGCCCGTCACGACCGGGATCACGCCCATCAGTTGCAACTGCAGTTGCAGTCCCTCCACAGCCAGCGTGACGGCCTGAAGCAGACCATCGAGCGGATGCAGATGCAGAAGGAGCGCCTGGAAGAGCGGGTGGACGTGCTGCGGGAAACCCGGGAGAGCGCGGAAGAGCCGCTGGAAGACCTGCAGATGCAGCTGGAAGGCCTGTTGGAGCGGCGCCTGGCAGAGGAAGAAAAGCTTTCCCGGGCCCGGGACGCGCTGGAAGACATCGACCGGGAAGTGCGGGAAAAAGAGCAGGGCCGTGGTGGAGCGGAGCACCGAATTCAGGACGTTCGCGGGCAGCTGGAAAAACTGAAAATGGAAAGCCAGGCGCTGGAAATCCGTGCCGGTAATCATGTGGAACAGTTGCAGGAGCTCAATGTCCGACTGCGGGATGTGCTTGAGGCGATGCCGGAGGAGGCCACTGAAAAGGACTGGGCCGAGGAGCTTGAGAAAATTGGTGCCCGCATCCAGCGTCTGGGGGCCATCAACCTTGCCGCGATTGAGGAGTACCAGGTCCAGAGTGAGCGCAAGACCTACCTCGATAGCCAGCATGAAGACCTGATGGAAGCGCTGGAAACCCTCGACAATGCCATCCGCAAGATCGACCGGGAGACCCGCCAGCGTTTCAAGGAGACCTTTGATCAGGTCAATGGTGGTCTGCAGGCACTGTTTCCCAAGGTCTTTGGGGGTGGTAACGCCTATCTGGAACTGACCGGTGAGGACCTGCTGGAAACCGGGGTTGCGATCATGGCACGCCCGCCCGGCAAGAAAAACAGCACCATCCATTTGCTGTCCGGTGGTGAGAAGGCGCTAACCGCCATCGCTCTGGTGTTCTCCATCTTCCAGCTCAACCCGGCACCGTTCTGTATGCTGGATGAGGTGGATGCGCCGCTGGACGATGCCAACGTGGGTCGTTACGCCAATATGGTCAAAGAGATGTCTCAGCATGTACAGTTTATCTACATCTCCCACAACAAGATCGCCATGGAGATGGCGGATCAGTTGATGGGGGTGACCATGCACGAGCCGGGATGTTCCCGGTTGGTGTCGGTGGATGTGGAAGAGGCGGCCGCCCTGGCGGAGGCCTGAGCAAACGCCAATATTATGACAATCACGCCATCTGGCCCGGTGGCGCGTTGTATTCATTGCGGGCTTTTCATAGAGTATCGACGATCAGCGGATTGCAGACAGGACAGCGTCATTATGTCACTTAGGGAATGGTTAATAGCCATAGGTACCCTGGTTATTCTTGGTATTGTTATCGACGGTCTCCGTCGCATGCGCCGTGCCCGTAAGGAGTCCATGGCCATTTCATCCGGTATGGGCGCCAACGAGCTTGAGGAGTCGCCACTGGACCAGGAGTTCAATCCGGAGCTGCCCAACGGTGGGGCCAGAACCATCTCCAGGGATACCCTGGAAGAGCGTGGCTACGTCAAGAAGTCGACGAAGAGCCGGTTCGGCAAAACCACGCCAAAGCCGACTCGCCCGGTTTATACCGCAGAGAGTGACCCTCAGGCCCCGCCAGCCAGTGAGCCGGAGCAGGAGATTCCGCAGGAGCCCTGGCCCCGGGAAGAAGAGCACGAGGCACTGGAGAGCGGCTGGAGCGCGCTCGACGATGAGTCAACAGCCGAGCCCCAGCCCCAGCCTGAGCCCGAACCCGAGCCGATGCAGACGGACGACGTGCAGCCAGAGCCACAGACGGCACCCGCAGCCGGGGAGTTGAGCGATGTGGAGGAAGATACCGCCCGCCGGCCGGCGGCCGATCCGGACCAGCCGCCGGCCGGCGCCAACCGTCCCGAGGCTCAGGAAGTCATTGTGATCAATGTGCTGGCCAAGGCCGACAGCGATTTCCAGGGTGGCGCACTGCGCAAGCTGTTTGATGCCTGCGGCCTGTTGCACGGCGATATGGGGATCTACCATCGCCACGAGTCTTCGGATACCCGCAGCCCGGTGCAGTTCAGTGTCGCCAACGCCGTGGAACCCGGCACCTTCAGCCCGGCGGACATGGCGCAACAGTCCACGCCGGGCATCAGCTTCTTCATGAGTCTGCCCGGGCCATCCAATGCCCTGCAGGCGTTCGATTTCATGCTGGAGACCGCCCAGTGTGTGGTGCACAATCTGGGCGGGGAGCTCAAGGATGAACGTCGCAGCGTCATGACCGGCCAGACCATCGAACACTGTCGACAGCGCATCCGCGAATACGAACGCAAGCGGCGGTCGCGACCGCACTGAGCGCGCGATGGCCAAACAACGCCCGGGACCCCCGGGCGTTTTTGATTCAGTTTCAGGATTACACCATGACCCAAGGCGAGCCCAGCGTAGCCGAGCAGATGGATGAACTGCGACGGCAGATTGATGATCACAACTACCGTTACTACGTGCTGGATGATCCCGGCATACCCGATGTTGAGTATGACCGGCTGTTCCGTCAGTTGCAGGCGCTGGAGGCGGAGCATCCCGAGCTTGTCACCTCTGATTCTCCCACCCAGCGGGTCGGTGCCGGTGGTGACACCACGTTTGAGTCGGTCACCCACCGCATCCCTATGCTGTCGCTGGACAACGCCTTTGATGAAGAGGAGATGCGAGAGTTTGATCGCCGCATCCACGATCGCCTGGAGACGGACGAGGTGGTCGAGTACGTGTGTGAACCCAAGTTGGATGGTCTGGCGGTCAGTCTGCACTACCAGAATGGCGTTTTGACCCGGGCGGCCACCCGGGGCGACGGCTACGTTGGTGAGGACATCACCGGCAATGTGCGTACCATCCCCTCGGTGCCGCTGAAACTGAGAGGGGAGCAGGTGCCGGACCAGCTTGAGGTGCGCGGTGAGGTGTACATGCCCAAGGCCGGCTTCGAGCGGCTCAACAAGAGCCTGGCGGAGCAGGGTGAGAAGACCTTCGTGAACCCCCGCAACGCCGCCGCAGGCAGTCTGCGCCAGAAGAACCCCAAGGTTACCGCCCGCCGGCCACTGGAGATGTGCGCCTACAGCGTGGCGGTGCCGGATGAAGGGGTGTTGCCGGATACCCAATGGGATTGCCTGCACCAGGTGCGGGAGTGGGGCTTTCGCACCAACCCGGAAATGCGGCTTGCCGACGGTGTTGAAGCCTGTTTGGAGGCCTATGAGGACCTGCTCGCCAAGCGGGCGGACCTGAGCTATGAAATCGACGGCATTGTGTTCAAGGTCAATCGCCTGGACCTTCAGGCCCGGCTGGGTTTTGTTTCCCGCGCGCCACGCTGGGCCATCGCCCACAAGTTTCCCGCCGAGGAGGCGCTGACGGTGCTCGAGGATGTCGAGTTCCAGGTGGGGCGGACCGGCGCGGTGACGCCAGTTGCCCGTCTGAAACCAGTGTTTGTCGGTGGTGTAACGGTGAGCAATGCGACCCTACACAACATGGACGAGATTCGCCGTCTGGATGTGCGCATCGGCGATACGGTGTTCGTCCGGCGTGCGGGTGATGTCATTCCCCAGGTGGTTAAAGTGGTGGCCGACAAGCGCCCCGACAATGCCGGGGAGATTGAGCTGCCGGACCAGTGCCCGGTGTGTGATTCCGACGTGATCCAGGTGGAGGGCGAGGCCGTGGCCCGCTGCTCCGGTGGTCTGTTCTGTCCGGCCCAGCGCAAGGAGGCCATCCGCCATTACGCTTCCCGCAAGGCTCTGGACATCGAAGGGCTGGGCGACAAATGGATCGACATTCTGGTGGATCGGGAGTTGCTGAAGACCGTGGCGGACATCTACACCCTGCGCAAGGGCGACCTGCTGGGGCTTGAGCGCATGGGGGACAAGTCCGCCAGCAACCTGATCGCCGCCATCGATGCCAGCAAGACGCCGGAGCTGTGGCGGTTTATCTACGCGCTGGGCATCCGTGAAGTGGGTGAGGCCACCGCCAAGGGGCTGGCCAGGCACTTCGGTACCCTGGAGGCCCTGGCCGGGGCCGATGAAGAAGCATTGCAGGCGGTGCCTGATGTTGGCCCCATCGTGGCCGGGCACGTACGCAGCTTCTTTGATCAGCCCCATAACCAGGAGACCATCGCTGCCTTGAGAGCCAACGGAGTGCAGTGGCAGGAAGAAGAAGTGGCCGCTGATGCCGACGCACGCCCGCTGGAAGGCCAGACCTGGGTGCTGACCGGCACCCTGACCGAGATGACCCGCAGCGAAGCTAAGGAAAAGCTGGAGGCTCTGGGTGCCAAGGTCGCCGGCAGCGTGTCCAAGAAAACCGCTTGCGTCGTAGCCGGTGAAGCGGCAGGCTCGAAGCTCGCCAAGGCCGAGTCACTGGGGCTTGAGGTGCTTGACGAGGCCGGTTTTGTCGCTTTCCTGGCCAGTCACGGCCAGAACGGCTGATCGGGCCAGCAGTGCTGCTGATTAGAATCTGAGAACTCGCGCAGATAGCCATCGGGGTTTATTCATTACCATGGTGGCTATCTGTAACGGTGTGTAACACGCCGTCCGATAACAATAATCTGCCAAACGGATGTATGCATGCGTGCCGATTTCCCTTCCTGCCCTGGCCGTCGTCGTGCGGTCCCGCTTCTGACCATCGTCGCCCTGGCCAGTCTCGCCGGGTGTAAGACCGAACAGTCCTCCGATGATCCCAAGGTGATTGGTGTGCCGCCACCCACGGCCTATCTCGGGGTGGAATACGCCTACAACTTTGGCGCCGATGGCGGTGATCGCATCCTGGATTACTCGCTGAGCAATGCGCCCACCTGGCTGGGGCTGGAAGACACCAGCAACAAGGCGCGTCAGGGCATCATCATGCGCGGTGTGCCGGGCATCACCGGTGGCGAACGCGGCCCGGAGGATCTGGGCAAGACCGAGAACATCACCCTGCTGACGACCGATGGCGACCGGGTCGGACTGCAGCCGTTCTCCATTGAGGTGCGGGAGAACGAGATCAGCATGGCTGCTGCCAGTGTGGTGGAAGGCACGGCGGACGACAGCGATCTGGGCGATCCGGATGCCGACAGTGATGATGACGCTGATAGCACCGATGACGACACCCCGAGCACGTACTGCGAGCCGCCGGTGATGGCCTCCGGCCGTCATACCTATACCCGAAACCTGTACGGCGAGGATGGCAGCCTGGCTGGCAGTGAAGAGCGGACCGAAGTCACTGAACCGCTGGCGGTCAAGGTGACTCTGGAGCAGCCGTCCGTCATTCCGGTGACCATCGCCTTTGAACTCGACAGCGGATTCCAGCCCGAGCGCTGCGATAACGGCGTGTCGGCCCCCCATCAGCAGTGCGAATACGGCCAGGACAATCGCAACCAGGCCATCATCGGGCGTGATGTGGTGCTGTGGGGCAGCAACAGCGCGGATGATCTGCCAGTTCCGGAGTACCTGCAGTATCTGCCTGATGACGATGGCCACTACACTCGGGGGCTTATCACCCTGGCGCCGGGAATCACCGAGTGTTACATCCGTCTTGAGGTGATCAACGACACCGTCGCAGAGCAGAATGAGACTTTCCGGGTCAGCATGACCGAGGTTCGTGAGGGGCTGGCCAGCTTCGGCAACGATACCGATCTCGATCTTGGCCTGAGTATCGAGGACGATGAGCCACGGGCGATCCTGGAGACCCTGCAGGGCAACAGTCGTGACGTGATCAATGCCGGAGGCGGTGCTGAGTTCGTCAGCCCGGAGTACCGGGTCACACTGGACGGCAAGCGGGACACCACCTTTTCTGTTCAGCTCAACGGTGGCGAGGCTTCCACTGCCCTGATTGAAAATGACTACCGCATCCAGGTTCGTGACGGCAACGGCCAGTGGCAGAACAGCCGCCGGCTGGATTTCCCCGCCGGGGAGCTGGAGCGCCGCTTCCGCCTGGTGGTGCCGGCGAACTACAGCAATTTGTTGGCGAATGACAAGTTTGCCAACCTGGTGATCGATCAGGTCTATCAGGCCGGCCGGGAGAACTTTGCCGGTGCTGTGCCGGACACCGCTTTGCGAGTGTCACTGAATGAGCTGACCGGGGTAGCGCCGGTGGCAGAGGAGTCGGATTTTGTCGCTTCTGACCTGCTGGTTGCTCACGATGGTCGCAGCTTTGTTGCAGGGTATCGCCGCAGTGATGGTGCACCGATGGTGCGGATATTTGATCGGCTGGGGCAGCCTTCCCTGGGCGAGACCGTTTTCCCGAACGTGGCAGTTGCAGCCGAAGCGCCCCCGCTGCTGAGCTTTCAGGAGGAGCGGGTGGGTGAAGACACCCTGCGTTCACTGCTGGTGACCTGGGGCACCCGAGATGCCCTGGCGGGACAAACCAATGCTGGCGGCATCGACCTGGTGACCGTGCTGTTCCGTTTCGACACGGCGGCGCAGCCACCGGCGTATGTGGAGACGTGGCGCATTCAGAGTGGCAGTGGGGGTGACGACATTCCCCGCTGGGTGGGGCTGACCGAAGAGAACACCGTGATGATTACCGGTGAGACCACCGGAGCCTGGCCGGAGCAGAGTGCGGCGGGTGGCGTTGACAGCTTTGCCCAACGGATCGACAGCAACCTGGAAGGCGACACGCTGGTCCCTGAGGTGGCGTGGACCGAGCAGGGCGGTTCCGGTCTGGATGACCAGGTGGTGGGTGGCAGCCTGTTCCAGAACGGTGTGCTGCTGGCGGGCAGCTCCGCCGGTGCCGTGGCCGGTGAATCTCAGCTGGGCGGTCAGGACCTGTATTTCTACGACGTACTCGACGCCAGTCAACCGCTGGATGTGACTCAGGTGGGCACCGAGGCGGATGACAACGGCACGGCCATGGTGCTGGACGACAGCCTGCTGTGGCTGCTGGGTAATTCCCGCGGATTGTATGCAGCCGAAGAGGCCGGTGATGATGATGGTGGCAATGGTGGCGGTGAGTTGACCCTGGTGCGCACGGCAACCAACAGCCAGGCCGGCTTCCTGTTGCGCTACTCGCCCTCCGGGTTGCTCAACGGCGCAATTGCCCTCAACGATGCCGACGATGTTGCAACGGAGGCGTTCCGGGTTGCGGCGCTGCTGGATGGCGACGTCATTGTCGCCGGCAGTAGCGACGGCGTTTTTGCCGAAGATGCCAGCAATCCTCAGGGGCAGCCTCAGCCGGTGCTGGCCCGCATTACCCTTTCCCGCACCCAGGACGACGATGACGATAGCGGTGACGGCGATGATGGTGACGACGGCGATGACGGAAACGGCGATGACGATGGTGGTCAGAACGAAGAGATCGGTGAGGTTGTCTGGCGCAGTCAGGCCGCCATCGATAACGCCACCGTTGTGCGTCTGGGCGAGTACCGCAACGAGGAGATTACCGCGCTGGTGGAAAGCGGCAACCCAGGCAATCGCCGCTGGCATCTGGTGCTGTTCAGCGGCGACGGTCGGCAGCTCAACGCGGGGCCCTGAGCCACCAAACCGTCACCAGTACGCCTAGCTCTTCGGGTTGTCAGTGCTCAGTAAGTCAACGAATTAACCAGACGGGACACTAGACGCTGCCCTCGTGGCGGCTGGCCTCGGCATAGAGACGAAGGAAATCCGTGCCGGTGACGATGCCGATAGCCGTGCCATCGCGATCAATCAGCAGGGCGGCATCCAGATGGTGCGCCAGCATCAGGCGGGCGAGCTGATGGGCATCCGTTTCCGGTGTGGCGGTGAGGAAGGCCGGCAGTTCAATATGGCTGAAGCTCTCTGCCATCCCCTGATCCGGATGGTCGTGGCCCCAGTTCAGAATCCACTGGCGATCCACCAGCCCGGCAACACTCTGGTCCGCGGTGACGGCCAGGTGATCAATGTCGTGACGGTTCATGGCGGCCAGCCCTTCTTCCAGGCTGGCTGAGGCCGGCAGGGAGATCAGTGAGGTGGACGCCAGACGCGACGCCGGCAGGTAGCTGCCCTCGGTATCGGTATCCTGGCCGGTTACCTGGCCATACTCTTCCAGAGCCCGTCGGCGGGTGGACCATTGTGCATTGATGACTTCGGCATCGGTCGCATCGCTGCGCCGGGGATTGATGGCGTGTTCCGGTTCCAGTTCGGTGACGTTGCCCACCGGCCGGTTTCGGAAAACTTCTGGCAGCCGGGTTCCCACCGGGCGGCCCGGTTCACTGACGTGTATCGACATGGCAATGACTCCCGCGATTAACCTCCACTCCGGGAGACGGACGTCCTTACTGACTCTAACGGCCAGTTTACACGGAAGTTGAGGGTAGGGAAGCCCCGGGCCAGCCCGTGGTGCCCGGGGCGGCTATGGGCTGTCAGTGGTCAGCAGGAGTCACACAGCGTTCGGGCCGAACACGGAACTGTAATGGTGCGGGCAGAGCCTGCGGCTGGTTGCTAAGGCAATCCGCCAGATACTCCGCCAGCAACGGTGCGTAGGCAAGGCCCTTGCTGCCGAGGCCGGTCAGCAGATACAGCCCGCCGGCGGTGTCATCGGTTGCCGCCTGGCCGGTTACCACCTTGCCTGCGACGGGCTGGTAATCATGAGTGGTGCAGCGGAATCCTACTCGCCCGGACAATGCGTCAAAGCGGTCGACCGGTTGATTGAGGACACCGGGCAGCATGGTTTCCAGGGCCTCCAGGTTCTCCTGTTGGCTGCTGGCCGACAGCGACGGGGTGTCGTCGTGCAGATCAAAGGTCGCACCGGTCAGGCTCTGTCCCTGGCAGGCCGGATTGAGATAGCGACTGCCGCAGATCACCGTATTGGGGGCGTTGAGCGTGTTTTCCTCCAGCAGCGTGACCTGACCGCGAATGGTCTTGAAGCGGGAGCGCAGGCCCTCCGGGAGTAACTGGCCGCTGAGATGGCCGCCACACAGCACCAGCGCCTGGGTCTGGTGTTGCCAGCCCTCGGCGGTGACCAGGCTCCACTGGTCGGCCTGGCGCTCTATGCGTTTGACCGCAACGTCAAAGCGACACTGGATCGCCGGATGCTTAAGGGCCTGGCGACATACCTCCGCCGGGTACAGCCAGCCGCTTGCCGGAAACCACAGTCCCGGGGATTGCAGTGGAATGCCAGCCAACTGGCTGGCCTCCGCGGCGTCCACCGGGCGGGTGAGGCTCTCGGGGTAGTGGTTACGCTGCAGAAACTTGGCCTGACGCTCTTGCTCGCGCTCATTGTCGGCCAGTTGAAGTACGCCGCAGGGGTGCCAGCCCTGCCCCTGGTAGGGCTGATAACAGCGCTGGGCGAACTGCAGTGCGCTGAGCGCCAGCCGGGTCTGATCGTTGTGCTCCACGCCCAGTTTGACGTAAAGCGCACCCTGACGATTACCGGAAGCGGCCGATGCCGGTCCGTTGCCGGCGTCGACCACCGTGACGTTGATGCCGCGTTCAGCGAGGTTTCTGGCCAGCAGGCAGCCAGCAATGCCCGCACCAACAATGGTGACCGCCGCCGGGTGACTGTCAGGCGCCGTCGATTTGGCTGAGTCAGGCTGGAAGTGGCCGGCGAGCATGTCGCGTTTGCGACCGAAACCCGGCACCTTCTTCATGGCAAAACCGGCCGCAATCAACGCCCGCCGAACCCGGCCCACTGCGGTAAAGGTGGCCACAGTGGTGCCGGGCCGGCTGTGACGACGCACGGCTTCCACTACGTCGTCGACCCAGAGATCGGGGTTCAGAGCGGGGGCAAAACCGTCGAGGAACCAGGCATCGGCCTGGAAGTTCAGCTGTTGCCAGCCGTCCAGGGCATCACCAAAGAACAGCGTCAGCCGCACCTGGCCGCCGTCCAGCACCAGACGGTGACAACCCTGGACCAGGGCCGGGTAGTGGGCCTGGAGAGTGCTGGCCAGGTCTGCCAGTTCCGGCCACAACTGGTGCGCTTTCACCAGATCGCTGGCGGTCAGCGGAAAGCGTTCGACCGAGACAAAGTGCAGCACCGCCCCCCTGGGGGGATTGCTGGCGCGCCATTGCTGCCAGGTGGCCAGGAAGTTCAGCCCGGTACCGAATCCGGACTCTGCCACCACGAAGGCCTGGCCAGGCTCGACATTGGCGAACCGCTCGGCCAGTCGGTTGTGTTGCAGGAAGACGTAGCGGGTTTCTTCGAGGCCGTCGTCACGGCTGAAATAGACGTCGCCAAACTGTTGCGATTCGGGAACGCCGTCACGCCAGACCAGATCCGCCGGCTCAATGGCCGGCGGCAACAGGGAAGGAATGTTCATTGCTGGTCGGCGTCGACCCGGGTGATGCGCTCAATGGTGACCGCCTGCATCGGTACATCCGACATGCCGTTGCGACGGCCGGTCTGCTTGGCGGCGATGGCATCAACAACGCCCATGCCCTCGGTCACACGGCCAAACACGGTGTAGCCGGCACCACGGACGCCAGCGTTGAGGAAGGGGTTGTCCACCACGTTGATGAAGAACTGGGACGTGGCGGAATCGGGATCGTTGGTGCGCGCCATGGCGATGGTGCCCCGCAGGTTCTTGAGCGTGGCGACCGCTTCGTTGCGCACCGGATCGCGAGTCTGTTTGCGGTTCATGGAGGCGTCAAAGCCGCCGCCCTGAATCATGAAGCCGGGAATCACCCGATGGAAGATGGTGCCTTCGTAGAAGCCACTGTCGACATAGGCGAGGAAGTTCTCCACGGTTTCCGGCGCCACGTCAGGGCGCAGCGTCAGCTGCATGGCACCTTCGGATGTCTGGATGCTTACTTTGGGCAAGGTGTCCGCACTCGCAAGCGACGGCGCGGTTGCGGCCAAAAACAGGCAAACGGTGGAAAATGTCAGGGATTTGAGGGCATTTGTCCGTGATTTTACCAGATTTTGCCTTTTCACTGTCGTCACCATACCAGACCTCGTGGTTAACTCGGGTTGTGTAAAACAAGAAAGAGCCTATAAGAGGCCGAAGTCTATCAGAAATACGCTGAATCCGTGCCATTTGGAGGCCCCGGGGCCATCCTTCAGCTACGCTTACAGAACCAGTCACAGCAATGTCGACCAGCCGGGTAAGTAACCGCTGAGCAACGATTAACTTCCGGTAACACAACGGAGTGAATCGTTTCTGTACTCACAGTTGCCATTGCGAACATCATTGTCTCAACAACCGGGCCGGGCTGTACGGTACGCGTCAGTTACTCAGTGGAGGATCTTGTGAACATCAGTCACGGTCATGAGGAAAAATCACGACTCGGACGATTGTTGGTTGGCCGGGGTTACCTGACCGAAGCCCAGCTGGAATCGGGCCTCAAAGTCCAACGCGAGACCGGTCAGCGCCTGGGTGAAGTCTTTGTCCAGTCTGGCTGGATCACCGAGAAGGAACTGCACCGGGTCCTCAAACATCAGTCCCGTTACCGCAATGCTGCGGCGATTGTCACCATGGTGGTGCTGCCGTTTCAGCCTCTGGTCAGCTTTGCCTCCAATAACGGCTCCGGCCAGTACAGCAACCAGGAAGCCGGGGAGTTCTACGATCAGTCGGGGTTTGAACCGCTGACTGATGTTGAAATGTCAGAGTCGGTTGGCCGCGCCGCGGACGATTTCATGCAGCGTCTTGAGACCTTGCGTGACCGCACTGTCACCGCCCAGGAAACCGGTGGCGACTCGCTCGGCGATGCGCCTGAAGATGCCCTTGACGGGTTGAAGATGGTGGCCGGCGCCTTTGTGCCAATTACCCATTTCCTGGATTCCGATATGTCGATTTCCGGTGTGCACTATCGTGAGGGCGAGTCGCGCTTCCATCTGGGCAGCGACGGCTCGTTACAGTTGGCTTTGCCGGAGCGTATCGAGCAGATCCGCATGGACAATATTCGCGTTGCCGGCGGCGCAGGCCCTTCGATGGGCAATATCATCATCAGTGACATCCGCTTCAGCGCCAATTCAAGTATTACCATCACACCACGCTAATCGATTGAATGGGCATAAAAAAGCCTCCTGATCCAGGAGGCTTTTTTGGTTGCCTGAGGTGGACTGAACGGCTCGCTCAGGCGCTGGCCAGAATGGTGCGATGGTTCATCGAGGTCTGTTCACCGGTGGCGCCATACAGCTTCTGCTGGCCGCTGGTGCCACGGAAGATATCGCTGAGACGCGCCAGTCGCTTCTGCACATGGGTGACCACCCGATGATTGACGCTGTTCAGTTCGTGGCAGGCCATCATGGCATCCTCGGCGGCTTGCCAGGGCTTGATCAGGTCTTCCACGCCACTGCTCTGGATAAAGCGGGAAGGGCTGCCGCTGTTGGGGCGGTAACCCATTTCCACCAGTACGTGAATTTTGCGTTTGGCCCGTTCCCGGATCTGTCCCAGCAGGTCATTCTTTTGCTGGGTCAGGGGTTCGAGGGCGGCAATGTCCGATTCCGCCAGCTTTTCTTTCTCGGTTTTGAGGAGATCCGCCAGTTCGTTCAGCTGGCGGATATCATCGTTCAGAAGGTTCTTCAGCGTGTTGACTGCGGCCATGATTCATCATCCGAAAATGCTTTTATCCATATCAAGCATTTTCTGGGCCAGCTTTTGAGCATCGACTTTGTAGGAGCCGTCCGCCAGGGCGTTACGGATCTGTTCGATGCGTTCGTCGTCCACCTCGGGATAGTCACTGAGGCGCTGTTCTACCTGCTTCAGGTCTTTTGCCTGACTGCTGAGTTTCACACTCTCGCCGCGCGCATTCTGGGTCTGTTGCGCCTGCTCGGTGGGAGTTGCCGGCTGCTTGGGGGCGGAACCGGTCTTGTCGGCCGTGGTTTTCTGGGTGTTGACCTGGCCGGGGCCAATTCCATTGAAGTCAACTGACATGGCGTTACCTGCTTAACGGTGTCTGGCCACAGTGCGTGGCCCTGCTGAATTTACCTGTTACTCGTCTATCGGCAG
The DNA here is from genome assembly GCF_020546665.1 of Marinobacter sp. CA1. Lineage (NCBI taxonomy): Bacteria > Pseudomonadati > Pseudomonadota > Gammaproteobacteria > Pseudomonadales > Marinobacteraceae > Marinobacter > Marinobacter sp. CA1. Next base: position 2,605,029 of record NZ_CP071785.1, on the reverse strand, counting down.
GGTGGAATGAATCTTTAGCGAACTTTTTCATGTTTTGATCTCACGCAATGTTCGCAGGTTCCACGTGCCAATGCGACTGCCAGCCTGTACTCCTTATCGCTCTCAGTCTGGGCAACAGGGTGCCGCTTCTTTTTTGCCGGGCGGCGATTGTTTGCCGCTTCGGCTGGTCGTCGCTACATCGGAATTTCCACCCGACCCGGGGCGACAACCCGTCCCCGAATTCGGCGGGAGGAAGACAGATTTTCCACCATGACCTGCTCGCCCGGGCGTCCATTGGCCAGAGCCTTGCCGCGGGAATTGACCGTGAAGTTGCCGGAGCGGGCGGTGATAATAACATGGTCGCCCCGCTGCACCGCGTCCGGCTCAACCACCAGATTGGGGGTCAGCACGGTGCCACGGTTGATCGAGCGGGTCATTTCTTTGCCGAGGAGATCCTCGAGCTGGGTGATCGGGCGTCGCCGACTGGCGTTCATCACGCCGCTGACGCGCTCGATCATCGATTCGGTCAAACGCTCGCCACGGCCGATGGGCTGGGCGGCGCTGTACAGTTCACCTTCAATGGTCACCGACACCGGCAGGAACATGCGCCAGGGGCGCTGACCCTCACACTGCATCTGCAGGGTGGGCTGATTGCTCTCCCAGGGGTCGCCGGTAAAGCTGGCGGCCAGCGGCTCGGCACAGGGCGCCAGCGCCAAGCGCGGGTCGAGCCGGCCAACCTCTGAGCGGACCTCATAGCCCGATGCCGACAGCTCTTCGGCGAACTCGCCCAGAAAGCGGTTGGCAGCCTGACGGATCTGCTCGGCGGTGGTCGCCGCCACTGTTGGGGTGGCAGCCAGAACCAGGGTCAGCAAAATGATGGTGCGCATATGCATCAGATTGTCCTATGCTCTAAGTATCGTGCGCGATTACCGGTTTTACGGATGAAACTGCTCAGCTTTTTCGGCCCTTGGCCGTTATTTCCAGAGACCAGGTCAAATTCCTGGCGGTATGATGGCGTTAACAGTAATCAGGCAATATCCGTGCCGGTTGATTGGTAAGCAGACGCGGGAGATCTAGGTAATGGCAGGTGTATTGGATAGTGTGAATCAACGAACCCAGCTGGTTGGACAGAACAGGCTGGAGTTGCTGCTGTTCCGTCTGCGGGGTCGGCAGGTCTATGGTATTAACGTCTTCAAGGTAAAAGAGGTGCTGCAGTGTCCCCGGATGACGGCGATCCCCAACAGTCGTAGTGTGGTTCGTGGGGTGGCGCATATCCGCGGTGAAACCATACCGATCATAGACCTGGGCATGTCCATCGGGCTGCCTGGCGTACCGGAAGAAAATCTGCCCACCAGTTTCGTGATCATCACTGAGTACAACCGCAAGACTCAGGGCTTCCTGGTGGCCGGCGTGGACCGGATCATCAACATGAACTGGGAGGACATCCTGCCGCCGCCAAAAGGGGCAGGGCGCGAGGTTTACCTCACAGCAGTAACAAAACTCGACGATAAGCTTATTGAAATCATCGATGTAGAAAAGATACTTTCAGAAGTTTCTCCAATGGAAGAAGATGTCACCGAGGACGTCCTGAGTCGGAACGAGCGGGACCGCGGTGGCCTGCGCCCGGTGCTGGTGGTGGATGACTCCTCCGTCGCCCGGCGTCAGATCGAACGATGCGTGACGGCGGTAGGTCTGGAAGTCATCACCAAGAACGATGGCAAGAAAGCGCTGGAATTCCTCAAGGAGATCACCGCGGACGGCTCCAACGTCACCGATCACCTGGCGATGATGATATCTGACGTTGAAATGCCCGAGATGGACGGCTACACCTTGGTGACCAACTGCAAAGCCGATCCGTCACTGAGCGGCCTGTACATCATGCTCCATACGTCCCTCAGCGGCGTGTTCAACCGCGCCATGGTAGAGAAGGTGGGTGCTGATGACTTCATGGCGAAGTTCAGCCCCGACGAGCTTGCTGAGCGGGTCATGCACATCATCGATAACCTTTGATGACCGTGAATTTACCGAACCAACTGCAAAGAGAACCAATGAAAGCAGACATCACGCCACAGGAATATGAGGCCTTCAAGAAGTTCCTGCAGGACGCGTGCGGCATCCTTCTGGGCGACAACAAGCAGTACCTGGTGAAGAGTCGGCTGCGTCGCATCCTGGAGGAACATGAGGTCTCTGGTATTACTGATCTGCTTAATCGCATGCAGAGGCCGGGGCGCAGCTCACTGAGGGAAACCGTCATCGATGCGATGACCACCAACGAAACCCTCTGGTTCCGCGACAACCACCCATTCCGCATTCTCAATGAGAAGCTGCTGCCGGAGTTTGCCGAACGCAAAGCGGCGGGGTCGTTGCGGATCTGGTCGGCGGCCTGTTCCACCGGCCAGGAGCCTTATTCCATTGCCATGGTGGTGGATGAGTACCGGCGCATGCGGCCAGGCAAGTTGCGGGATGTTCGCATCACGGCGACGGATATCTCCAAGAGTGTGCTGGACGTGGCCCGTCAGGGAGAGTACGAGATGCTGGCGATTGGTCGCGGGCTGTCACCGGAGAGGCAGAAAGCGTTTTTTGCAGCCTCGCCCAACGGTGGCTGGCAGATCAAACCGCAGATCAAGAGCATGGTGGAGTTCAAGGAGCTCAACCTGCTGGAGCGCTACATGTTTGGCAAGTTTGATGTGGTGTTCTGTCGCAACGTTCTGATCTACTTCTCGGCGGAGCTCAAGCGGGACATTCTCACCCGTATCCACGCCACCCTGAACCCTGGCGGTTACCTGATTCTGGGGTCGTCGGAGTCCCTCAACGGGTTGCCGGACCTGTACGAAATGGTGCAGTGCCAGCCCGGTATCATCTACCGCAAGAAATAGTGCCTGCCAGTGGCGCCGGGCGAGTGTCTGCGGACAGGGCGCCCGGCCGCCTGTTACCCTCTTGCCTCACCTGTACTGAGGAGTGTATCCATGATTATGGATTTTGAGGGCATGCCTTCCCGCCAGATCTATCACGCCATCACGCAGACGCTCATTCCCCGCCCGGTGGCCTGGGTGCTCAGCGAAAACCCGGATGGTGACTATAACCTGGCGCCGTTCTCGTTCTTCACGGCCATTACCAGCAATCCGCCACTGCTGATGCTGTCTGTGGGACGCAAGCCCGAAGGGGAGTTCAAGGATACCCGCACCAACATCGAGGCCCGCAAACAGTTCACCGTGCACATTGCCCATCGGGAGCTGGCGCAGGCAATGACGGAAACCTCGCGCGGGCTGCCCCACGGAGAGTCGGAGCTGGACCGAATTGGTCTGGAGCTGGTGGACTTCGACGGCTTTGCGGTACCTCGGCTGGCAGATTGCCGCATTGCCATGGCCTGCGAACTCTATGACATTCAGGAAATTGGCGCCGCGCCGCAGACCCTGGTGTTCGGGCGCATTCGCCAGCTGTACGTTGATGATACCGCCGCCAAGCTCGCCGAAGACGGCCGCTTTACCGTGGATGCCGCCACGGTGGACCCCATTGGCCGGCTGGGCGGCAGCGAGTACGTCACCTTTGGTGAGGTGTTGACTATTCCGCGGCCGGAATAGCGTTCAGGCGCCCACCGTCACCCGGAGGATAAAGATGCCGGCGGTGACGGTGATGCTGGCCAGCAGTGTGGTGAGGGCAACAATGTTGGCGGCCAGTCGGTCGTTGCCGCCAAGTGCCTTGACCATGACAAAGCTGGCGGCGGCGGTCGGGCTGGCAAAGAACAGGAACATCAGCCCCAGTTCCTGACCTTCAAACCCGGCCAGCCAGGCGCCGGTGGTTGCCAGCGCGGGCAGCACCGCCATTTTCATGACGCTGGCGCTGAAGGCAACCCGGCTGTCACTGCGGATGGCGTGAAGGGAGAGCGTGCCGCCAATGCACAGCAGGGCCAGTGGCATGGTCAGCGACGCGAAATACTGACCACTGGTTTCAATCCAGTTCGGCAGGGTTACGCCGGACCAGGCCACCGGAATGGCTGCCAGTACCGCCAGAATCAGCGGATTGCGCAGGATATCGTGGAGGATGCTGCGCCAGTTCGCCTGTTTGCCTGGCTGATAGGTGGTCAGCACCACCACCGACAGGGCGTTGTAGGAAATGATCACCGCCCCAAGCAGGATGCCGCCGGCCGACAGCCCGTAATCGCCGTAAAGATTGGCGGCCAGCGCCAGGCCGACGATGCCGCAGTTGCCGCGGAAGGCGCCCTGAACGTAGACCCCCCGATCCTCCCGGGCGACACGCCAGCGGGCCCACTGCCAGGCAAGCAGGAACGACCCCAGCGTTGCCACCAGGTAATAGCCCAGCAGGGCCGGGTTGAATGCGCTTTCGAGGTCCGCCTGCACAATGCTGAGGAACACCAGGGTGGGCAGGGTTGCCTTGAACACCAGGGCAGAGGCGGTGTTGATAAAGGCGGCGTCGATCCAGCCGGCCCGGCGCAGTCCAAGACCAATGAATACCATTGCGAAGACGGGCAGGGTGGTTTCCAGAGTATGGAAGAACAGGCTGGTCAGGTTCATAGTGCGGCGGTGGTGAGACAATGGGCGGTAATTGTCGCCAATTTCCACAGAGTTAGAAAGAAAACCAAGGTCTAAGAGTATGTCTGTGTCAAATCATTCTGCTACGCGGGCCCACCTGAAACGCGAATCACGCTGGCTGGTAGGGGTGGATCTGGGTGGGACCAAGACCGAAGTCATCCTGATGGACCAGCACAGTCAGACCCGGTTTCGCCATCGTCGTCCGACACCTGTGGGTGACTACGGCGCTACCCTGGCGTTGATTGCCGAGCTGGTGGCGGAGGCCGAGCGACAGGCAGGGGTGTCCGGTCTGCCAGTGGGAGTCGGCATTCCAGGTTCGGTGTCCCGCCTGACGGGGCTGGTGAAGAACGGCAACTCCACCTGGCTCAACGGCCAGCCTCTGGCGGACGACCTGCGGGCGCTGCTCAACAGGCCTGTCGCGGTTACCAACGACGCCAACTGCCTGGCGCTGTCTGAGGCCACCGACGGTGCCGGGCAGGGCTTCGCGGTGGTGTTCGCGGCCATTCTGGGCACCGGTTGTGGTGCCGGCGTCAGTGTGGACGGCAGGGTGCTGACCGGCCCCAACGGCGTGGCGGGGGAGTGGGGGCATAACCCGCTGCCATGGACGCCGGAAAGCGCCCACCGGGAGCGTCCCTGTTTCTGCGGGCGCTTCGGTTGCACTGAAACCTTCCTCTCCGGCCCCGGGCTGGCAGAAAGCCATCGCCTGATGCACGGCGAAGTTCGTGACAGTCGCGCCATCGTTGCCGCCGCGACAGATGGCGATGCCCACGCTCAGGCGACCATGGCAACCTACGTGGATCATCTTGCCCGCGGGCTGGCGGGTGTCATCAACCTGTTGGACCCCGATGTGATTGTTTTGGGAGGTGGGCTCTCTAACATCTCAGGTATGGTCCGTGCTGTGCCGGGGCGCTTGGCACAGTATGTTTTTGGCGGAGAGTGTGAGACTCCGGTTGTGGTGGCGACGCACGGGGATTCGTCCGGTGTCCGTGGTGCCGCCTGGTTGGGGGTGGCGTCCTAGGTATCTCATATAGACATTATTTGATTTCAGGGTGCATAATGAGACAAATGCCTCGTGAGGTGAATCATGCATTCCGCTGCCAATCAACAACCCCGGGACAGCCAGGCTGCCACCGGTCTGAAGGTTGTCTTCAACATCCTGGATAAATGGGGCTGTTCCATCACCCAGATTCAGCACATCCTTGGCATCTCCCGGGCGGCCCTTTACCGCTATCGCCAGAATCCTCAGAGTGCCAGCCTTTCACGGGATCAGCTTGAGCGGCTCAGCTATGTGCTCAATATCCACGCCAGCCTGCGGACTCTGTTTGACAACCCGAAGAACGTTTACGGGTTCATGTCGCTGCCCAATGACAACCCTTATTTCAACGGTCGCACGCCGCTGGCGGTGATCGGCTCCGGCCAGTTCGCCGATCTTTACGAGACCTTCAAACGTATTGACGCCTTGCGCGGAGGGCTATGGTGACGGATTACACGACGCTGCCACGGATGGCGGACGGAGAGGCCAGCGGTTACCGCCTGGTCAACTCCAAGTTCCCGCCCATCGACCTGTTTGAAGATGTTGCCGATGCTGACGACTTTGACGCGCTCTACCAGCTTCAGGCACTGACCAATCCCCGTCTGCGTGCCGAGGTGGGCGACCTCAACCTGCTGCGGCTGGATGAGATCCCGTTCGGTATCGATGGCTGCTCGTATGCCACGGCGCCGTTTACCCACGTCAATCCGGATGGTGGTCGATTCAACGACGGCCAGTTTGGTGTGCTCTACATCGCTGATGCGATGGAGACCGCCATCGCCGAAGTGGCCTATCACCAGCAGCGTTACTGGCAGGGCGTGCACAACCTTGCCTTTGACCGCCTGGTGTTTCGTGGCCTGGTATGTACTTTCCAGACCACCGGTATCTGCGACGCAACCTCCCTGCCGCCGGACGACCCAATCTATGACCCCGACAGCTACCAGGCCTCCCAGGCGGCAGGCCGATCCCTCCGGCGGCAGTCCGGTATAAACGGCCTCCGATACCACGCCGTCCGACGACCGGGTGCGCATTGCTGGGGGCTGTTCACGCCCAGATCCGTCCAGCGAATACACCAGAGCTGCCATTACGAATTTATCTGGACGGGGGAGGCGATCGGTTCCATCAACCGGATTACCTTGCCGTAGTGTGGATGTACGCAAGAGCGGCGATCAATCGGATCGGGTAAGGCTTAAGATCTCAACGGATTCTGATTGGCAAACATTCAAAGATCTATGCAGACTTTCTGGCGATAGTGTCTGATTTTTTTGGGGGGGAGGCTGCCAATGAAGTTGATTCTGGGTTGGCTTGGTATTTGTTTCGCTGTGTTGGGGGTTCTGTCTATTGGCCTTCAGGATCAGATACCGCCGGAAGACAATCTGCTCGACGTGCCTGAATGCATCCCGCTGACGATTGTGGGCGTGTTTTTTTATGTATGTCGGTCGGGAATACCTTCCGGCTGGGGTTGGCTATTTATTTGGGGGTGATGACGGCGATGATGGTTAGTATTCTGCCGTAGAGGCTTCGTTCATGGAGTTGATATGAGGGTTTGGACTCGCGTGTGATTGTCGTGCCTGGGGTTACTGGTTTGAGTAGGGCTCTGATGGCCCCGGGCTTCCCGTATGAAGTCTAGCCGTTTCGAATTATCTCCATCAGTAGTAAGAAGCCGCCAAAAAACAAAAACCATAGAACTAGTGGGCCGTAGTTTCCCCTCTTTGCTTCTGCTGCTAGATAGGAGTTGAATTCCTTCTTCCTTTGCCGTCTGCCATGCGATGAGCTGTTATTGTGTTCTCCGACTGATACTGAGTCGGTGGTCACATATTGCTTGGCTACTCTTAAAATTGTCAGTGGCCCAAAATCATGTGTTCCATCTTTTTTGAGGACGTACCAACTTGATCCGTCCTTAACTATTAATCTTCCATCGGACGCAGCGTAGCGGCCTGCCTCGATCTTTGACGCCGTGACCATGCCTTTCTCCAGCAGTCTGATTTGGCGTTCTTGTGCCTTTAGAGTAGTTGACTTTCGGCATTTGGATGGGCCTTGCTGCCTGGGATTCACTTGCTGGGCAATGTGATCAGAGGGGGAGGGAAAGAGGTGCTGGCTGAAGCATATTGATCCAGCCCCAGTTTTGCCAAAAACAAAAAAAGCCCTGATCTACGCGTTGTAAATCAGGGCTTTGATTTGGCGGAGAGGGAGGGATTCGAACCCTCGATACGCTATTAACGTATACACACTTTCCAGGCGTGCGCCTTCAGCCACTCGGCCACCTCTCCAATAAACTGTTTCAAATCAGCGATGTCCTCGCTCATTTGAGGGCGCAAACTTTAATGGTTTTATCCGGCTTTGGCAACACCGAATTCTGAAATTGATGAAAAAAATTTGCAGGTTACCGGCGAACGTCGAAAGTGCCGAACTCACCGGAGGCTTCCGAGCGTGCCACCTCGGTTCGATCCACCCGGGCTGCCGGTGGTCCCTGCTCGCACCAGCGGTGGAGTTGCTCCAGTGCTTCCCTGTCGCCCTCGGCAACGACTTCCACCGAGCCGTCAGGCAAATTTCGGGCGTAGCCGGTGAGCCCAAGCTCGCCGGCGGTTTCAACCGTGCTGGCGCGATAGTACACGCCCTGGACCCGGCCGTGGATGAGAAGTGTCCAGCGTTCGTTGTTCATGGCGATTCTCCCTGTTGGAGTTTATCAGAGGCTCCTTAGGTGTGGGGCAGAGGGTTCTAGTCTAGAGAAGGTACCTAGAACTGCTGTACCAGCATATAACAGACCGTACCTGCCGCAATTGAGAGCAGGGCGTGTCGCTTCCACAGATGCAGCACAACCACCACCAATGCCGGCCCAATGGCATCAATTCCGAAGGACGGAGCTGACCAGTGGGCGGACCGGTGCAGGAAGATGATCACCAGCAGAGTCATCACCGCTGCGGGGAGAAACTGGCCCAGATGCTGAAGCAGCGGGTGTTCGCTGTGCCGTGACAGAAACACGAATGGCGTAACCCGGGTCAGAAAGGTGGCCAGGGCGGTAACGGCGATAAAGGCGGCCAGGTACATCGGTTCAGTCATGGTTGGCCTCCCGGGTCAGGGTGGTATTCCGCTGCAGGTTGTATTGCAGCAACAGGGCGGCGGTCACCATCACGATGGCGCCAATCAACTGCTGTGCCGGCGGCAGCAGCGCCAGGGCGAGACCGGCCGCCGCCGCCCCCATCCACAGGGGCTTCTGGCTGCCCAGGGCCTTGAACTGTTCAATGGCGAGCACGATAAACAGCGCAACCAGCGCAAACTCGATGCCGGTGCTGTCGAACTCCACCGAACGGCCGAGCAACGCGCCAATGGCGCAGCCAAGGACCCAATAAATCTGGTTGGCAAAGGTGATGGCGACGTCAGTACGGTGCTCTTCCTGAGGCGAGCCTCCGCGCGGTCGGGTGGTCAGCAGGGAATAGGTTTCATCGGTGAGCCCAAAGATCAGATAGAGCTTCTTGAGGCCGGCACCACGGAACTGCCGCAGCAGCGACAGGCCATAGAAGACATGGCGGGCATTGAGCACGAGCATGGCGACAAACACTTCCAGCAACCCGGCGTGGGCTGCCAGCAGGCTGACGGCCAGAATCTGCCCCGCACCGGCGTAGATCACCACCCCCATCAGCGGCGCCAGCCACCAGGCGTAATCGAGTTGGGTGGCGAACAGAACGCCAAAAGCAGTGCCCAGCGGCACATAGCCGAAGAGGATCGGCAGGGTCAGACGAAAGATGTTGGGGATCATGGCGGGCTCTTAAAACCGAATGATATTAGATTATTCCAGTTGAGCTGCCAAGGGCGGCGGTCACGTTGTCAGAAACCGGGCGCTGGTTCTGCAATTATACCGTCATAAAAAAGTCATACCCTGCGTTTACATGTCGTCTTCCTGGGGTTATCCCATGCTCAGAACCGTCCGCAGCCGCATCCTGTTCTTTTCCAGTCTATCGATCCTGGCGCTGGCCGCTTTGGCGGCGCTGGCATGGACAATCATGACGACCGCGGAGCAGGCCACCCATAAGCTGGTGCAGGAGAGCCTGACGGATTCCTGGGCGCTCAGTGATCTGGAAGCAGAACACCGCCACCTGCAGGACCTGGCCTACCGGATCAAAGCCCAGTTGCTGCTGTGGGATGAGATTGACACCGAGTTTGAGCGTATCCAGGCCGAGGTTCCCCGGCATTGGCAGCGGGTGCAGCGCTCGGCTTCGCTGGCGGAATGGGCTGACGAACACCGAGACGCTTACCAGAAAGTGGAGGCGTTGCTGGCAGCGTTGCAGGAGGGGATTGAGGAGCGCAGCTACTACCAAGCCGGCAAGGTGGTGGACTTCCAGCTGTTCCCGTCGCTTGACCCAATGCTTAAAGCCATTGCCGAGCGGCGAGCGGCCAGTCGCGCCGATGTTGAGCAGGAATCTTCGGACCTGCTGGCGTTCCTGGTGCAACAACAGCGCATTCTGGTGGTGGGTTCCGTGGCCTTTCTGATTGCCATAGTGGCGATGACATTGTGGTTGCGGGCGCTGGTGATCGTCCGGCTGCAGCGGATGGAAAGGGACTTGCGGGCCATGGAGGCCAGTTCCGACCTTACCTGCCTGCCGGTGGTTTCAGGCCGCGACGAGGTGGCGGGCGTTGGATCAGCCCTGTCCGGGCTGGTCGGCCGGTTTGAACAGTTTATTCACGATATCCGCCACACCGCCCTCAGCGTCAGTGACCGATCCGAGACCCTGGAGGCACAGGCTGAAGAGGTTCAGGCCTCGACCGGCCGCACCCGTCAGCAAATCAGCGATGTGAACCAGTCGATGGCTGCCATTGCCGATCAGGCTTCGGCCATCGAACAGGCCACCCAGGCTTCCGACGCCACCGTCAGAACCGCGGTGGAGAGCAACCGGGAAGTGCAGGACGGGTTGCGCCAGAGTGAGGAGGCCGCCGAACATGCGATGACGGTGATTGACCGGGTCGCTACTTCCATCTCAGTGTTGAACGACTCCTCCGGCAAGATCGAGCAGGTGATTGGTGTTATTGCCGACATTGCCGAGCAAACCAACCTGCTGGCCCTGAATGCGGCCATTGAGGCTGCGCGGGCAGGAGAGAGCGGGCGCGGTTTTGCTGTGGTGGCCGACGAAGTGCGCAACCTGTCCCGCCGTACCGGTCAGTCAACCGGTGAGATCCGCCAGTGGGTGAACGATCTGCTAAACGGTGTTCGCGAGGTGGAGTCGCTGCTGGCGGACATGCGTGATGCCGGCAGTCGCAACAGCGAGCGCCTGGATGTCCTGAAGCTGCAGCTTGGTGGGCTGAGGGCGCAGTTTGAGGAGCTGGCCAGACACAGTGAAGAGATCAACGGTGCAATCGCGTTGCAGCGTGAAGAGATCGATCGGGTGGGGCGTCGCGCCCGGGCTCTGGATGAAAGCGCCGGACTGTTGACGGACAGTGTGGCCAATACCCGACAGGTGAGTGACGGCCTCCGGGAAGCGTCCCGTTCGATGACATCATTGGCATCGAGTTTTACCACCGCTGGGTAGTATACTGGCGAACTTCACGCTCAACGCCAGGAGGTGTCATGTCAGCCCCGGACCCGCGCCAGGAACCTTTTATTGTCGACACCGACCTGCTGACCGCAGATCAGCTCGAAGGCCTGGTGGCGGAATACTGCACCCGATACCACGGCCTGAACGAGCAGGAGTCCCCCATGGGAGAGCAGAGCCGCGTGATGGCCGCGGTGAAACGTGGTGAACTGGTGGTCTGGTTCGACCCGGTCGAGAACACCGCAGGTCTCGGCCAGCCCCATCCTGCCTGACCTCGTCAGGGCTGCCTGAATCCCGGAATTGCGAGACGTTACTATCGCTCTCGTTTCTCAGGCGTTACAATCCCGTTATCTTCTGGCCCGAACTTTCCGGCGTAAAAACAGCCTTGCGAGAGGTGAGATTTGATCAGGGTACTGGTTGTCGACGACCACGAATTGGTGCGCTCCGGCATCACCCGGATGCTGGTGGACGACGCCGACATCGAAGTGATTGGCGAGGTGGCCTCCGGCGAGGACGCCATTGATGCCGTGCGACAGAATCGCCCGGACATCGTGCTGATGGACATTCGCATGCCCGGCATCGGGGGACTTGAGGCCACCCGTCGCATTCTCCGCATTGATGACTCCATCCGGGTCATTGTGGTGACCGCCTGTGCGGACGATCCCTATCCCACCCGGGTGATGCAGGCGGGTGCCACCGCTTACATTACCAAGGGGGCGGATATCCGCGAGATGGTTCGGGCGATCCGCATGGCCCACTCCGGCCAGCGTTACATCAGTCCCGAGATTGCCCAGAAAATGGCGCTCAAGAACCTGGGCGGCGATGTGGGCGAAGAGCCCGGAGAAAGCCTGTTCGATCGCCTGTCTGAGCGGGAGCTGCAGATTGCCATGATGGTGGTGGACTGCCAGAAAGTGCAGGACATCTCAGACAAGCTGTGCCTCAGCCCCAAAACCGTGAACACCTACCGCTATCGGATCTTTGAGAAGCTGGAAATCTCCAGCGACGTGGAACTGGCCCTGATGGCGGTCCGGCTCGGATTGCTCGATGCCGACAAGGTCTGACGCCGCTTCTCCCCAGGGCTTCGACAGCAAGGCCTTTCTCAAACAACTGACTGAACGTCCCGGCGTCTACCGCATGTATGACCGGGAGGATCAGGTGTTGTACGTGGGCAAGGCCCGCAACCTGCGCAAGCGGGTTTCCAGCTACTTCCGCAAGACCGGTCTGGCGCCGAAAACCGAAGCGCTGGTGGCCCGGATTGAGCGTATCGAGGTCACCATCACTGGCAGCGAGACGGAAGCGCTGCTGCTGGAACAGAACCTCATCAAGTCCCTCAAGCCGCCGTACAACATTCTGCTGAGGGACGATAAGTCCTACCCCTACATCTACCTGTCGTCCCATCAGGACTACCCGTCACTGACGTTTCGGCGCGGGCGCAGCAAAAAGGGCGGAGGCACCTGGTTCGGACCGTTCCCCAGCTCTGGTGCGGTGCGTGAAAGCCTGAACATCCTGCAGAAGATCTTCAAGATCCGATCCTGCAGTGAAAGCTACTTCCGCAACCGAACCCGGCCCTGCCTGCAGTATCAGATCAACCGTTGCACCGCCCCCTGTGTGGAGTTTGTATCGCCAGAGGCGTACCTGGAAGACATTCGCCATGCCACCATGTTCCTGGAAGGCAAGAACCCGGCGATCATCCAGGATCTGATGACCGCCATGGAGCAGGCCTCCCAGGCGCTCCAGTTTGAGCAGGCAGCGGCCTATCGGGACCAGATCAACCATCTGCGCCACGTACAGGAACAGCAGTCGGTGGAGGCCGAGGGGGGCGATGCCGATGTGATCGCTCTGGCACAGGACGCCGGCATCACCTGTGTGGTGGTCATCATCGTGCGCGGGGGCAGGGTGCTTGGCACCAAGGATTACTTCCCCCGTTTCTCCCTCGAGCAGTCAGAAGGCGAGTTGCTCAGTGCCTTTCTGGGCCAGTTTTACTTCGGTGGCGACGTCAAACGGGACATACCCCGGGACGTGCTGGTGGATGCGGACGTGGATGGCCGGGAGCTGCTGGCCCAGGCTCTTAGCGAAGCCGCCGGGCGCGAAGTGCGCATCCGCGGCAACGTGCGTGGCGAGCGTCGGCGATGGCTGGAACTGGCTACCACCAATGCCCGCCAGACCCTGCTGAGCCACCTCGCCAGCAAGGAAACAGTCTACCGTCGCCTGCTGGCGTTGCGGGAGTTGCTGGAGCTGACCGAGACCCCCGCACGGATGGAATGCTTCGACATCAGCCACAGCCATGGCGAAAATACGGTCGCATCTTGCGTGGTTTTTGATGAGAATGGTCCGCTGAAATCCGATTACCGGCTGTACAACATCGAAGACATCACCGCCGGTGACGATTACGCCGCCATGCGCCAGGTACTGACCCGGCGCTACCGGCGGGTGGCTGCGGGCGAGGGCAAGCGGCCGGACCTGGTGTTTATCGATGGTGGTAAAGGCCAGCTCAATATTGCTCGGGAAGTCTTTGATGAACTTGAGATTTCCGACATTCCGCTGATCGGTGTGGCGAAAGGCGTGACCCGGCGAGCGGGAATGGAGCAGTTGATCGACGCCATGACAGGCGATGTATTCAGGGTGCCCGCCGACTCACCGGCATTGCACCTGATCCAGCACATACGGGACGAGTCGCACCGCTTTGCCATTACCGGGCACCGGGCTCGTCGCGACAAGAAACGACGGCAGTCCACCCTGGAAGGGATCGACGGAGTGGGCGCCAAGCGCCGCCGGGAGCTGATACGGTATTTCGGTGGTATCCAGGAAATTCGCAAGGCCAGCGTTGACGAGATTGCCAAGGTGAAAGGCATCAGCAAAACGCTGGCGGAGAGCATCTACGCGGCCTTGCACGATGAGTAGGACTTCATGAATCTGCCCAACATACTGACGATGTCACGAATTGTCATGATCCCGGTCTTCGTGGCGGTGTTCTATCTACCGGTCGACTGGCGCTTCAGCGTCAGCGCCGCGATCTTTGCGCTGGCAGGCGCCACCGACTGGCTGGACGGCTACCTGGCGCGCCGCCTCAACCAGGCCACCCCGTTCGGCGCCTTCCTCGATCCGGTGGCCGATAAACTGATGGTGGCGGTGGCCCTGACGGTATTGGTGGAAGAACACCACAGCGCCATTCTCACCCTGCCTGCGGTTATCATCATTGGCAGGGAGATCGTGATCTCGGCCCTGCGGGAATGGATGGCGGAGATGGGCTCCCGCGCCAGTGTGGCGGTGTCCTACATCGGCAAGATCAAGACCACTGCCCAGATGGTGGCGATCATCATGTTGCTGGCGTTCCCGCCTGGTATCAGCTGGGCGTTGGTCGGCACGGTGCTGCTCTACATCGCCGCGGCGCTGACCCTGTGGTCCATGGTGCTGTACCTGCGTGCCGCCTGGCCGGACCTGTTTCCCGCCAAGGCGAAGCAGGGCGCAAATCCCCAGTCAACGGACTGACTATAAAGTAATCAATCAGTTACAGTGAAAAAAATGAAAAAAAGGGGTTGACTCTCCGCCGGAATCCATTAATATATGCGCCACTTCAACGGCAACAGCCAAACGAAGTGACTTAAAGCGGGAATAGCTCAGTTGGTAGAGCACAACCTTGCCAAGGTTGGGGTCGCGAGTTCGAATCTCGTTTCCCGCTCCAATTTTTCCTCCGGTCCAACCGGTTGAAAATCCAAGTCTCTCACAGCCCACCTGAGAGCATAAAGTCCAGATTCCTACCGGACTTTCCCGGCGCGGTGGCAGAGTGGTTATGCAGCGGACTGCAACTCCGTGTACGCCGGTTCGATTCCGACCCGCGCCTCCATTTCTTTCCCCTTATTTACAGTCAGTTACCAGTTTCGAGCCAGAGCCGGCGTTTCGGCAGCGACATCATGGCGACAACGATTCATGAATTTTCCGGATCGCGGAGCGATTTCAGAGTCGATTTTGATCGTTCTGGCGGGCGAACCAATCGGTAATGTTTGCGCATTGCTTCGGTCTCATGAGTCGCTGAGGGAAGTCGGCGAATGTTCAAAGATGAGTAACGATCCGGTCTCGACCTCCATGCTTGGCTTCATACATCGCCTCGTCAGCTCGTTGGATAAGAGTGTCGATAGAATCCCCTTGCCGGATTTCAGTAAGCCCGATGCTCATTGTCAGTGTAATGTGTTCATTGTTCGCTGAGAAATTTGCATCCTTCAGCTTGCTGATGATGCGCTCCAGCAGCTTTCTCGCATCTGAGGCGGACGTTTCCGGAAAAGCCGCGATGAATTCCTCACCGCCCCACCGACAGTAGAGATCGACACAGCGGGAAGCGTCCTTTACCGTACGGGCAAATAGCTTCAGGGCATCATCACCGGCCGCATGGCCATAGGTGTCATTGAGCCGTTTGAAGTGATCGAAATCGAACAAGGCCACTGACAAAGGCTTTGCGTAGCGAGCCGCCCGCTCAACCTCCTCGTTCATAACGCCTTCCATATGTCTCCGGTTGTAGAGGCCCGTCAATGGGTCGGTCTGAGAGAGGGTCTCCAGCTCCTGCCGAGCCTGCTCCAGAGCTTTAAGATCGTAAAGTCGTGCCAACTCATGGCCGATCCATTCTGCGAACAGCTTCACCAGTTCGTAGTCCTGCTGGATAAAAGGCCTGGTTGGACTGGGGCTCGAGAAATTCAGCGTGCCATAGCGCTTCTCGTCAACGAAGATTGGCGCCCCCAGGTAGGCCTCCAGTCCGAAATTGAGATAGCAGGGATGCTTCTGAATGGAGCTGTGCGCTACATGGTGGAACCCCTGGGTGTTATTGGCCGCATAAACATGGCTGCAGTAGGTGCCTTCCAACTCAAACGTCATGCCCGGAGTGAGCGCGTTTTCCGGATGAATGGCCTGCATCACGGTGTAGGTGTTGCCTTCAATCTTACTGAAGATGCCAATCGGCAGGCCGAAGTGCCGACTGCCCAGCTTCAGCATCGCATCAACCCGCTGCTCAAAGTCCAGTGCACGGGAAGACGTGATGGAGTGCAGCTCGTTAAGGGTTTGCTCGGTGGCCACCCTGGTAGAGACATCCTTTACAATCCCGATGAAAAACAGAACCTGACCGGACTTGTCCCTGACCGCCCCGCCCAGTGTTTCGCCATCAAACACCGTGCCGTCCTTGCGCTTATAGGAAGTGACATAGGCTTCACCGGCCGCTTGTGCAGCGTGGTTAAAGCGCTTCTTCCCCTGGTCCGCATAGTCGTCGGCATTTGCGTACAGCATCAGGGTCTTGTTGCCCTCCATTTCCTGTTCGTTGTATCCGAACAACAGTCTTGCGGCATCATTGGTGGTCACCATTTCCCGATCGCTGTTGGCGATAATCACAGCATCATCCATGTGCGAGAAAATGTAGGGCAAGAGCTGATCAACGCTTGATGGCAGCGCCTCGATGCTGTTGTTCTGGTCCATCACTGGCTCCAATGAATCCGATTTTTTAAGAGGTTAGCACACAAAAGGTGCACAGAAAGTCGGACCAAAGGCGACACACGGTACTCTTGAGCACCAGCGCCATGCCTCTTTTATGGTCAAACTCTGTCCCACGCCCTTGCCACAGAGCCTCGAGCCATATAGCTTTTTACCGAACACAACGTCATGGCGTGCCGGTGACTGGCTCTGGAGTCGCCAGCCGCCCATAGGGAATGACTTTTACCTTTCCGAAACCCCGACAATCGTGTCTATCAGGAAACTCTTTCCCAGCCGAGTAAAAAAGACAGAGCCTCACTCAGAAACCATTGTGCAATTAATCAAAATAAGGAAATACGATGCAAGCTAACAATATTAATAGCGTGATCTCAGTAATCCCTGTAAAGAACTTCGAGGAATCGCTCAATTGGTATAAAAAGCTGTTTGGTCGTGATCCGGATGTTGTACCTATGGAAGGTATCGCGGAATGGCAAGTTGTAGAATCAGCATGGATTCAGGTTTCAATAGACCCTGAAAATGCGGGCAGCACAACCGTAGTTCTTGGTGTAAACGATGTAGAGGCACAGTGTAAAACGTGTTCAGAGGCCAACGTGCCAGTAGGAGACGTTGTAGAGTATCCAGGGGTTATCAAAATGGCGGAAGCTGTTGACCCGGACGGAAACAAAATATCTTTTGTTCAAGACATTTCAGATAGCTCCAGTGATTAAAGCTTCTTAAGCGTTATATCTGCGAATGAAAGATACAAGGCCAGGTAGCATCGAACGCGATGTACGCTGGACGCCGACAGCTCGGATCGCAGCGGCTAGTTGCTCGAGCAGAGGGTAGGGCGCCAGGCTGGCGCGTGAGTCTGCCTGGTTTCCTCGACATGATGAGGGCCTTCAGAGACCGCCCTCTATCACCAAGCAGGGGATGAGCGGAACCGTGCTGGTTAGCAGACCGGTAACCGGCCCCAAAATGCATGATCTCACCATCCTTCACGCCCCCACAATTGCCAAAGACTGTTGCACGCCCTTGCCACACAGCGCTGAGCGAGATAGTTTTTACCTAACACAACGTCATGAAGCGCCGGTGGTTGGTTCTGGAGTCGCCAGCAGCCCATTGCCGACCATGGCGGTACCTGGTCTTCCGGAGTGATGGCCGGTCTGTCAGCCGGATGACACCTCTAAAGGATGTGATGAGCTGCACGCTGAACCTGGATCGACTTCGCCCACCCGATGTTCTGGCCGACCCGGCCATCGGGTATCTAAGACCCCGAAGCCGCTTTTTCCCGTTAGTATGCCTAAGGAATAATCATGCTTGATCATCAAAGCGGCGCATTCCTTGATCTAGACGATGCGCGCATCTATTACGAAATGGCAGGATCACCGCACGGCCATCCGGTCATTCTCCTGCACGGAGGCCTTGGCAGCCTCGAAGATTTTCATCCCATCACCGGCCTGATTCCAGATTCGTTTCAAGTCGTCGCGATAGACATGCGTGGACACGGTCGTTCCACACTCGGCACGAAACCCCTCACGTACCAGCAGCATCAGGCTGATATCCAGTCACTCATCAGGCACCTAAACCTGAAAGAGTATTCGCTTCTGGGTTTCAGCGATGGCGGCATCGTCGCCTACCGGCTTGCAGCCGCCAACAATGTAGTCTGTGCGCTCGTCACCATAGGTGCTCAGTGGCGACTTTCCACGCAAGACCCGTCATTCGAAATTCTTGACGGGGTGACTGCAGCCGCGTGGACAGCGATGTTCCCTGATGCGCCACAAAAATATGGTGCGCTTAACCCGCAGGGGAGTTTCAATGGACTGGTCAAGTCCTGCGTCAATCTCTGGACCGACCTCGGCACGACGGGCTACCCCCAAGATTCGATCTCTAGTATTGATTGCCCTACGCTCATTCTCCGAGGGGATGGCGACTTTCTTCTTTCGCTGGAGGAAGCAGCAGAGGCCCAAGCCATGATTTCTGGCTCTTCATTCGGCAACATTCCATTTGCCGGACATGCTGCGATAGAGGAAGCTCCCGAAATTACTGGAGAAATTGTCCGCCGGTTCCTT
The DNA here is from genome assembly GCF_020546665.1 of Marinobacter sp. CA1. NCBI lineage: Bacteria > Pseudomonadati > Pseudomonadota > Gammaproteobacteria > Pseudomonadales > Marinobacteraceae > Marinobacter > Marinobacter sp. CA1. The sequence goes on along the minus strand of NZ_CP071785.1, from coordinate 2,586,428 downwards.
CTCAATCCAAGGAAGGTGCAGGCTGAGGCTTAGCGATTCATTCAACCCGATGCCGGCGAACAGGGGGAGTCCTGGTCATTCGCTAAGTGATTCAAGGAAGGGGTATGTGGGTCATCACTAGTCTTGGCTCATTTGGTATCAGCCTCCCAATGATTGGTATTGGAGTCTATTGGTTTAAGCGTGGCTACGGTCACTTAATAAGTAACTGTGCTATCAACCGAACCACACCCCCAACGAATTGAAGAATACAGATTCCTCCCCAAGCTCAAGGGCTGCCACCACTACACCTGCTGCATCGCGTCTGTAAAGTAGTCACAGGTAGGCTAGAATGACGCAAAAATTCCGAGATCTATCAGGAAGATAAGATGCTAAAGTTTTTGCACACGGCGGACTGGCAGATGGGCCGGGCGTTTACCCGCTTCGAAACGGAAGATGGCGCTGCGTTGGTTGAGGCCCGGTTTGAGGCCATCGAGACGCTTGCACGGCTGGCCACAGAAAATCAGTGTGATGCGGTATTGGTGGCGGGTGACGTCTTCGACGCCCAAACGGTCGCTGACCGGACCATTCGCAGGGTGTTCAATGCCACGCAGGGTTTTGCTGGCCCCTGGGTCATGCTTCCCGGTAACCACGATGCCGCCCTGGCAGAGAGCGTGTGGACGCGAGCTCAGCGCCTGGGGGCAGTGCCTGAGAACGTGCATCTCGCGCTTCATCCCGGTGTGATTGATCTGGAACCCCAGCGCCTCAGTATCCTCTGTGCCCCGCTGACACAACGCCACACCTACAGCGATCTGACCGAGCCATTCAGCGGCTACCAGACACCTGAAGGCTTTCTTCGAGTCGGCCTGGCCCATGGCAGTGTCCAGGGCCTGTTGCCGGACGAGATTGATTCCGCCAACCCCATCGCACCGAACCGTGCCGAAGCCAGCAGGCTGGACTACCTCGCCCTGGGTGACTGGCACGGCACCAAACAGATCGATGAGCGTACCTGGTACAGCGGAACCCCGGAGCCGGAACGGTTCCGCAATAACGAAGCGGGGAATGCCCTGATTGTTGACGTATCCGAGCCGGGTGCAACTCCCACGGTAACGCCTGTTCCAACAGGGCGGTATCAATGGCACCAGTTGCGGGAAACCCTGGCCGTCCACTCTGATCTTGAGCAACTGCTGGATTGTCTGAGTTCCTTGCCGGAATCCGCCGTTGTTGATCTGCGCCTTGAAGGCTCGGTGACCCTGGCCGGCGAAGAAGCCCTGTTGAAGGCGTTGTCGGTTGCCGAAGCACGATTCCGCAGTCTTCGCTGCGAGCGGAGCGGGCTTCAGCTTGCCCCCACCGAGGAAGACATTGCGGCCCTGAAAGCGGATGGCTACGTGGGCGAGGTGGTTGAGAGCCTGCGAGAGCGCCAAGAAGTAGCACAGGACGATGTCGCCCGGGATGCCTTGGCCATTCTGGCGGGTCTGCTCAGGGAGCGGGAACAGGAGGCGGCGCAATGAAGTTGCAGCGAATGCGCATTGAACAGCTGCGCCAGTTCCGCAAACCCTTTGTGCTGGACAACCTGCAACCCGGTCTCAACCTGATTCACGGCCCCAATGAATCCGGCAAGAGCACGCTGGTGCGAGCCATCCGTGCCGCGTTCTTCGAGCGTTATCGCTCAACGGCGGTTGACGATCTGCGCCCGTGGGGTGACTCCGCCGCAGCACCCACCATTGAGCTGGATTTCGAGCACGACAACCGCGCTTGGCGTCTCACCAAAAGCTTTCTCCAGCGCAAGCGGTGCGACCTGGTTGTCGGCACCGAGACCTACAGTGAAGACGACGCCGAAGAGAAGCTGGCTGAACTGCTGGGCTACCAGTACCCGAAACGTGGTGCCAGCAAGGCCGAACACTGGGGCATACCGGGATTGCTGTGGGTGGAGCAGGGCACCGGGCAGGACATTGAAGCGGCCATAGAGCATGCCGGCGATCACCTCAAGTCCGCCTTGAACTCCATGGTCGGAGAGGTGGCCAGCTCCGGGGGAGACGACCTCATCGAGACGGTTCGCAGCCAGCGGGACACCTTGCTGACAGGCACCGGCAAGCCCCGGGGTGACTATCAGAAGCTGGAGAAAGACCGCGCCCACTATGTACTCGAGATTGAACAGTTGCAGGAGCGGGTGCACAAATACCAGGAGCAGGTCGACCGGCTTGGAAAACTGACCCATGACTATGATCAGGCAGAGCTCGAGCGCCCCTGGGACGACGCCCAACGCCAACTGGAGCAAGCACGGGCGCGTTATCAGCAGGTTGAGCGCCTGCAACAGCAACAGGAGCAGGAGAAAGCCACACTCGCCCAACAGCAGCAAACCCACCGCCTGTTGCAGCAGAACAAAGAACACCTGGAAGGGCTCAGTCGCCAGCTTGAAGGCCGAAAGGCGGAACTGGATCGCGCCGAGCGCGACCTCACTGTGGCGGAAGCTCAAATGCCGGCAATCACCGGCCGTTTGACCGAAGCAAAAACCGCCTATGAGCAGGCGGAAAAGCGGCGCAAACTGGCGGGCTTGCTGCAAACCCGGGCGCGTCTGGAGCAGGATGTGCGGCGGCTCGAACAGCAAAGACAGATGCTGGGCCAGAACCTGGCCAAAGCGAGGGAATACCACCAGCAGTTGGAGCAAGCCAGACAACAGGCCCGGGAAAACCGTACTGACTCAGAACTGGTCAGAAAGCTGAGAGCAACGGGAAACCAGCTGAACGATGAAACCATTCGCTCACGGACCATCGCCACCCGGTTGAGCTGGCAACTGGATGCTGACGCATCCCTGACCCTGAACAACGAAGCGCTCACCGGGCAGGGCGAGCAGCAGCTTTTGGAAGAATCTACACTGGTGATTCCAGGCGTGGGCACCCTCGGCATTACACCGGGTGGTGAAGAGCTGGCCAGCACCCGCAGGACACTCAAAACCCTTGAGGAAGACCTGGCAGAGCAACTGAAGGCCCTTGGTGCGGACTCCGTGGAGCAGGCAGAAGAACGTCTTTCTGCTTTTGAGAGCGCGGGAAGAGCCCAGAAGCATGCCGAAGATCTGTTGAAATCCGTGGCGCCGGCCGGTTTTGAGCAACTGGTCTCCGAACAGAACGAAGCAGAAAGCGAACTGGAGAAGACCAGACGCCAACTGGAAGCCACGCCCAAACCGAATCCGGACGAGGGTGTGCCGGTTCTGGAAGAAGCGGAGGCAGCGTTCGCGCGGGCGTCTGCGGCACTGGATAAGGCCGAATCCGACGCTCGCGAGCATCAGTCCGGGCTGTCTGCCCTGAAGCAGGCCCGGGACAACGCGCAAACCGAATGGCAGCGGCTGGCGGATGAAGAGAAGAGCCCGGAACGGCAGCAACAGCTGCGCCAGATCAGCGCTGATCTGGCGACCATCGAAAAACAGCAGGCCGAACTCGGAGCCAGCCTGGAACGCCGTGAACGGGAAATCCGCGAGGCCCGCCCAGAGTTTCTAAAACAGGACATCGAACGCTACCAAAACGCGGTCAACCAGCTGCGCCAGACCCAGGAGCAGCGGGGGCGTGAGCTTCGAGATATCAAAGTCAGGCTGGAAGCCTGGGGCGCAGAAGGACTGGAAGAACAGCTCAATGAGAAAGAAGCGGAGTACGACCAGTGCAATCGCCGCTACCAGGAACTGCACCGCCGCGCCCAGGCGCTGGATCTGCTGTTGAATCTGCTCACCGAAAAGCGCCAGGCCCTCACACGCCGCCTACAGGCACCGCTACAAAAACACCTGAACCACTACCTTTCAGTGCTGTTTCCAGAAGCGTCGCTGGAAGTGGATGAGCAACTTCGGCCGGGCACCTTGAGCCGGGGCGCCGAACTGGGGCAGATTACCGAACTGAGTTTCGGGGCACGGGAGCAGATGGGCCTCATCAGCCGCCTGGCCTACGCCGATCTGCTGCGGGAAGCAGGAAGGCCGACGCTGGTGATACTCGACGACACCCTGGTGCACAGTGACAGCGATCGCCTCGAAGACATGAAACGCATCCTGTTTGATGCGGCCAGCCGGCATCAGATACTGTTACTGACCTGCCATCCGGAGAAGTGGCAGGACCTTGGCGTGCCGCCTTTGGATATTCAGGTATCGAAGGAGCAGGGTGCAATTCACCCATAGTTAGGCGCCGGAATCGGCCAGATGCTGGCCTGAAAATATTTGAAACAATGCCATGAGAAATGGCGTTGCTAAGCATTTCCCGCAGTCTTGCTAGGTGAAACTATGAGAACACCAGAAAAGCTTTTACATAAAGGAAAAGTTGTCGCTAGATTGACTAAGTTCAGCTACGAATTTCCGTGGGCATATGCCGCAGTCAAGTTTGAGAATGCTGAGTTGGGCATCAAACTGGAGAATCTTGCTGCTTTTAAAAATTTCGATATCGAACTTGAAGAGCAAGAACTGCCTGAGAGCGAAGAGGAGGCTTTATGGGAGAAAAAGCGTTCGGAACTTGGCCTGTCTATGGAAGACCTGAAACTGAGTAGAGATGGTCTATGGACTGTGACTTGCGACGATGGAACTGAAGATGAAGTTCGGGCTATTACCTGTGTGGATGGGTGGTTGCAGTGGCGTGCTTAAAGGCTGAAAAATAGAGTTTATTTAATCATTGAGCGTGCGGGCTTATTTATAGGGAAGGATGTTCTGGACTTCACGACAGATGAAAAAGTATTTCGCTTCTCTGCCGCTTCGCGGCTTCTTGTCGGAGCAGGCGTAATCGTCTGCGTTGTCGCCACATAGGCCTATCTGTTTCATTTCCCGATAAAAAAGCCCGATGCTCAAGTGGTTACAGCAGCTTCCAAAGCCCGGATAGCAACTATTGGGTGGTTGTCGACTCGATACCGGTACTGTCAATGATGATGCCGGGCAGCGCGGGTGATTTGCCGGGCTACGTTCAGCTGCTACTCCCGGCACATCCCTGCTGACCTGCTACAGTTAGAGTGACATCAACCCCAAGGATGAGCCTGCTCTGGAATGCAGCGCCCGAAGGGAATACGGCATGAGTGTGACCAAACGGGTAGTTCTGATCAGTGTGGTGGCGCAGTTGCTGTTGTTTTCGCTGTTTGCTGCCATCGCGATTCATTTTTTCTACAAGGAAGAGCGGTCGAGGCTGGATCAGCGGGCGGATTACCTGATTGATACCGCCGCCTCCATCTCCTCGGAACCGGTTTGGAATTTCAACAACGCAGTGCTTGAGCGCGTCACGGATGCCTTCTGTCAGGAGCCGGCGCTGGCTGGTTGCCTGGTGGTGCAGGACAGGGCGAGCGTAAACGATGCCCCGCCCAGTATTGTTGGGTACCTGGAGCACCTGGGGCCGGTGTCCCAGCGGATAGAACTGGATGAGCTGGTACCGCCGGACTCGGATTACTACGATTTTCTCACCCGCCACACGCCGGTGATGAGAAACGGCGCAGAGATCGCCCACGTCTACCTGTACTTCCAGGGCGATCAGCTGATGCAGGACATCGTCAGCCGTACGCTGGAACTGGTGATCATTTTCCTAGCGATGCTGTTGTCCAGCCTGTTGGTGACCTGGCTGGTTTTGGCCCGTTTCTTTGGCCGACCGTTCCAGCGGCTGCATGCGGTGGTGAGCGAAGCCAGTGACCGCCTGCGGGGCTTCCAGAAGCGTATTGAGAAAAGCGGCAGTGCAGACGCCAACGCCCTGCCGGACCGGAAGAACCTGTTCAAGGCGGCGGACATTCAGCCAGGCCAGAAAGACGAGTTTGGCTACTTTGCCCGCACTTTTGGCACGTTATTGACCAACTACTCCGGGCTGGCGGCCATGCTCTCCGCCAAGACCGAGGCATTGTCCCACCTGAACGATGAGCTGGAAGAGCGGGTCAGGCAGCGTACCCGGGAGCTTGAGGAATCCACCGAGGCGCTGCAGAAATCCCTGACGTCGCTGCGCACCGCCCAATCCACCCTGGTGCAGCAGGAGAAGCTGGCCTCCATCGGCCAGCTGGCAGCGGGTATCGCCCACGAGATCAACAATCCCATCGGTTTCATCGCCAGTAACCTCAACCGGCTGAGTGAGTATCTGGCCAGTTACGAGGAGATCATTGTGTCGGTCGCAGAGGATCTCGGCAGGCTGCCTGAGCCACAGCGGGCCGCGTTGATCGAACGTTTTGAGGCGGTCAAGAAGGATGCGGATTTCGAGTTTATCCGCGAAGACTTTCCCGAGCTGATCAGCGACTGCCTGGAGGGCAGTGAGCGGGTGCGGGACATTGTTCAGAATCTGAAGGACTTCTCCCACATTGAGGCGAGCGGAGAACACGGCGAGCTGGGGCTGCACCAGGTGCTCAAAAACACCATCAAGCTGGTGTGGAATGAGCTGAAGTACGATTGCGAGCTGTCGTTTGACGAGTCCCCGGTGGCCGCGATTCAGGGCAACTACGGTGAGCTGTGCCAGGTGGCCTCCAATCTGCTGGTGAACTCCGCCCACGCCATCAAGGCCAAGGGCGTGCATGGCCAGATCACGGTGACGTTACTGGAGACACCAACCCAGTCAGGTTTCTCCATTGAGGACAACGGCAGCGGTATGGACGAGGTCACCAAGCAGAAAGTCTTCGACCCGTTCTACACCACCAAGCCCGTGGGCGAGGGCACAGGCCTTGGCATGAATATCGTGTACGACATTGTGGTCAACAAGCACGGCGGAACCATCGAGATGGAAAGCCAGGTCGGGGAGGGCACCCGATTTACGCTCTGGTTCCCCCGGGAGCCGGATGCGCCCTCCGATGCCGGGGAGACCAGCTCCGGATCACAAAACACACAGCCACAAAAGATATGAGGTGTATCGAGTGACATTCATTCCCACTATGCGCCTGTTGCAATGTCTGGCAGCGGCGGCCCTGATGTTGATGTCAACGATCACGGTTGCGGACTGTGAGCTCAAGGTGGGCTGGGAGCCCTGGAAGCCTTACAGCTACCTGGATGAGGAGGGGGCGCTTACTGGCCTGGATGTGGTACTGGTCCGGGCGATGGCTGCGGAGGCGGGCTGTGCGGTGAGTTTTGAGCGGATGCCGTGGGGGCGTCTGCTGGAGGCCCTGCGGTCAGGGCAGAGCCTTCAGGTGGTCACCGGGGCATCCCGCATACCGGAACGGGAGGATTACGCCTGGTTCTCGGAGCCTTATCGGGATGAGACCATGCAACTGTTCATGCGTCGGGAGGACCTGGCGCGCTACGATTTTACCCGCTTCGAGGATATGGTCGGCAGCGGCTTCCGGCTGGGTACGGCGCGGAATTTCTTCTACGGCGACGCCTTTCTGGAGGTCATGAAGAATCCACAATTCCGTGGCTTGATGGAGGAAGTGAACACCGATCTGCAGAACATTCTTAAGCTGGAGGCTGGCCGTATTGACGGCTTTCTCGCCGATCAGTTCGTCGCGGCCCGGTTGATTCGGGAGCATGGGCCAACCGGCTGGATTCAGGCCCACCCCATGGCGGTGAACAGCGACCATATTCATTTGATGTTCAGCAAGAACGCTGTTCAGAAAGACACGGTGCAGAAGTTCAACGAGGCGCTGGAGTCGCTCAAGAGATCAGGAGAATACGATCAGATTCTCTCAAGCTACCTGAATTAAGGTCTAGCTTCCCGACACGACCCTTGCCAGGGCCATGAACAATGAGGAAAATCAAATGATACTCATTATTGTTCAGGTGTGGCATGAGTGCATTGTCCGATATCAAGACGTCGTCGCTGCAGAACGACAGTGTGGTGGTCCGTCGTCTCCAGCAGTTTGGCGACCAGTTATCCAGGGCCTCTGCCGAAACCACCCTGGAGGCAACCTCCCTCGCTGATCACCCACGCAATGGTCACACCCGGCTCTGCCTGAACCCGCCGTTGGGCGAGGGGTACCTGGAATCCATGCGGCTGCCGAGCGGGCTGGTGATCAGCCGCAAGGATTGCGCGCTGTCGCGGCCGATGACCAGTCGATACCAGCAGGTGTCCCGTACCCTAGGCTTCAGCCTGATTCTCGACGGCGCCTTTGACGTTCGTATCCCTCAGCTCAGCGTGTGCGATCGGGTGCAGTCCGGCTCGGTGTGGGTGAGCAGTGGACGACTGGCCTCGGTGACCACCCGCCACGTGCCGGGCAAACGGATGACTGGCATTGGCCTGGATCTGTCGCCACAGATGGTGGAAGCCTGGCAGGATGAGGCTCCGGAGCCGTTGCGGCGGGCATTGCGGGATGCCTTGGCGGACCGGGGCGGCATCTGCGCCCCCTATACGCCCATGACGCCCACCATTCAGCGGCTGGCGCTGAAGATGCTGCGCTGCCCCACCACCAGTCTCTGTATGCGCCTGGAGTACGAATCCATGGCGCTCAGTCTGCTGGCATCCCTGCTGAGCATGGGGGACGGTGGGCTCAACCTGAGTGTGACGGAACGTCGCCAGGCCAGGCAGAAACGGCTGATTTCCGAGGCGTTAGACATTCTTCACGCCGAATGGCGTAGGCCTCCCACCATTGCCCAGCTGGCCGCGCGAGTGGGTATGAATGAGTGCTACCTCAAGGTGGGCTTCAAGGACGTCGTGGGCTCCACCATCGGCCAGTACGTGCGTGGATTGCGCATGGAGCAGGCCAGGCAGTTACTGGCCAAGCAGGGCTATACCGTTCAGCAGGCCGCGCTGGAAGTGGGTTTCTCCAACCCCAGTCACTTCTCGGCGGCGTTCCGCTCGTACTTCGGCCATCGGCCTTCGGAAGCGGCGATCACTGCTGGTCATTGATTTTGTAACTGCCAGGGATTGGCAGGCTCTCGTCCGGTTTTCCCGTTTGCGGTGGTGTTTTTCCCGCTTCGGGTGGCCGGATTCCAGCAGTTGCGACACAGTCTGGCCCCGGTTTTCCAGTCACTCTTCACGGGCCACGGCATGCAGTCATTCTTCCGTTCGAACAGGCTTCTAGCAGTGTGTCTTGCACTGGCACTCGCCGCCTGTGGTCAATCCGGCGGCAGCCCTGACGTTGCCAGCGAGCCGGTGTGGCGTGAGTTTGTAAACGCCGATGGTTCGGTAACCCCCATTCCCGCCAAACCCGAGCGCATTCTGTCTACTTCGGTGACGGTGACCGGTGTGCTGCTGGCGATTGATGCTCCGTTGGCCGCCAGCGCCGCTGCTGCGGATGGCAGCTTCTTCAGACAGTGGCAGCCCATTGCCCACGAGCGCGGCGTCACCAAGCTGTGGCCGGCGGGTGAGGTGGATCTGGAGGCTGCGATGACCCTGGCGCCGGACCTGATCGTGATGTCTTCCACCGGCGGCGATTCGGCCCGGCATGCCCTGGCGGAGCTTCAGGCCATTGCCCCGACCATCGTGGTGGATTACAGCACCCAGAGCTGGCAGTCCCTGGCAGCCCGCCTGGGGGAGGCGACCGGCCTGGAGAATCGCGCCCGGCAGCGGATCGACAACTTCAATCGCTATCTGGCTGAGGCCCGCGACCGCCTGGAACCGCCACCGGGAAAGGTGAACATTGTCAGTTATCACGGCCCCGGCATCAGCAACCCGATTGCCACCAACGCCGGGGTTCACGGCAAGCTGCTGAAAGCCCTCGGGTTCACCCTCGAAGAGCCGGACCCGGCCTGGCACAGTCCGGGCTGGGGCGAGCGCAAGGATTTTGTGCGGGCCCAGTACGAACACCTCACACTGCTGAAGGCGCCGACTACCTTTCTGACCCGGAAGACCGATGACCAGGTCAGCGACTTCCTCAATGATCCGGTGCTGGCCAATCTGCCCTCGGTACAGACCGGACAGGTCTACGGCCTGGGGGCCAACTCCTTCCGTATCGACTGCTACAGCAGCCTGGAAATCATCGACGGCATGCTGGCGCGGTTTGGCCGGTGATTCTGTCGAACCTGCGCCGACGCCAACAGCAACAGCGTCGGCGTGGCCTGGTGGCGGGTGTGTTGTTGCTGCTGGGACTGATGGCCCTGAGCGTCGGTATCGGCGCGCGCTGGGTGCCGGTGTCGGTCACCCTGGACGCCCTGAGTGCGTTTGATCCCGGTATCAGCGACCACCTGCTGGTTCGCCAGTTGCGGCTGCCCAGAACCCTGGTCGCGGTGCTGGTGGGCTGTGCCCTTGGGGTAGCCGGGGTGGTGCTACAGGCGATCACCCGCAATCCGCTGGCCGATCCGGGGCTGCTGGGAATCAATGCCGGGGCGGCCGTGGCGATTGTTGCCGGTGTCGCCTACTGGGGGGTGACCGACGTACTCGGTCATCTTGGCCTGGGGTTTGTTGGCGCGGCGGTGGCCAGCGTGGCGGTATACCTGCTTGGCGGCCTCAAGCAGGGCATCAATCCGGTGCGGGTACTGCTGGCCGGTGCGGCGGTCACGGTGATGCTGATGGCCATGGCGCAGATCATCATCATCAACAGCAACGAACTGGTGTTCGACCAGTTCCGCCATTGGGCGGTGGGGTCGCTGCAGGGCCGGGGCAGCCAGTTGATCATCCCGGTTCTGGTGCTGGTATGCCTTGGTCTGGCGCTGGCGTTCTACCTATCCCGGGCGCTGGATGTGCTGGCGCTGGGCGGCGACTTCGGTCAGTCGCTGGGGCTCAGGCCCGGGCTGGTGTGGTTGCTGGCGGCCGCCGCCATCGTGCTGTTGGCGGGTGCGGCGACGGCCGCCGCGGGGCCCATCAGTTTTGTCGGGCTGGCGGCACCGCATCTGGCCCGGATGACCGTGGGGCCGGATCACCGCTGGCTGCTGCCGTACACCACCCTGTTGGCCGCTATCCTGACCCTGGCGGCGGATGTGCTGGGGCGCCTGGTGGCGCACCCGGGCGAAGTGGGGGTGGGGATCATGGTGGCGTTGATTGGTGGCCCCTTCTTTGTGGCCCTGGCCCGTCGCCGGAGGCTGGCGCAATTATGATTCGTCACCGCTCTGCCAATCGGGTGTGGAGGCCGCTGGGCGGTGCCATTCTGGTCTGTCCGCGTTCGTTGCTGGTCACCCTTGTTCTGTTACTCATCTCGGCCGGCCTGGTGCTGGTGTCGCTGTCGATCGGGCGAGTGGACGTTGGCCCCTGGCAACTGCTTCAGATTCTGTCTGGTGCCGGAGATGGCGACCTGACGGAGCGCGTGGTGGTGGGCATCCGGTTGCCGAGAGGATTGACGGCGGTGTTTGTGGGGGCTGCGCTGGGGGTGTCCGGAGCGGTGTTCCAGTCGGTGTCGCGTAACGCCCTGGGGTCGCCGGACATCATCGGCTTTACCACCGGTGCGGCGACCGGCGCCATCGCCCAGATCGTGTTTTTTGGCCAGCAGGCCGCCGGCGTCATGCTGGCCGCGGTGGCCGGCGGATTGCTGACGTCGGTGCTGGTGTACTTTCTGGCGGTGCAGGGGCGTGTGGTGGGCAGCTATCGGCTGGTGCTGGTGGGTATTGGCATTGGCTCGATTCTCAGCGCGGTCAACGGCCTGCTGTTAGTGAAAGGCAGTCTGGACAACGCGGTGACCGCCAACCTGTGGCTGGCCGGCTCGCTGAGCGCCCGCAACTGGGGGCACCTGTTGCCCGTGCTGGCGGGGTGCCTGGTCCTGATTCCGGTGACCCTGCTGTTTGCCCGGCAACTCCACCTGATGGAGATGGGGGACGATCTGGCCGCCCAACTGGGCATCCGAGTGGAGCGCATCCGCCTGCTGATGGTGATCTTTGCCGTTCTGTTGGCGGCCCTGGCCACCGGGGCCGCCGGGCCGATTGCCTTTATTGCCCTGGCGGCACCGCAATTGGTTAGGCGCCTGCTGCCTGCCGGTAGTCTGCCGGTGATGGCCGCCGCCGCGATGGGAGCCTGCCTGCTGGTGTTCGCCGATGTCCTGACCCAGATGCTGCCGGTGGAGGCCGCGCTGCCCATTGGCCGCATGACCGGTGTGGTCGGCGGCCTCTACCTGTTGTGGCTGCTCAGCCGCACCCGATCGATCTAGTTGAGGATAAGTGTATGACGACCACGATCGATTCCGCCGTGCTGCGGGGTGAGTCCCTGGCGCTGTCCTATGAGTCGCGGCAGGTGTTCCGGGACCTCAGCCTGACTATTCCCTCCGGCAAGATCACTGTCATTGTCGGCCCTAACGCCTGTGGCAAGTCATCGCTGTTGCGAACTCTGTCCCGGCTGCTGGTGCCGGATCAAGGCCACGTGCTGCTGGATGGTCGCGACATTCACCGCTACCCGTCGCGGGCGGTGGCCCGTCGGCTTGGGCTGTTACCGCAGTCATCCACCGCGCCGCCGGGAATCTGCGTGGCCGATCTGGTGGCCCGCGGCCGCTTTCCCCACCAGACGCTCCTGCGTCAGTGGACCGCCGCCGATGAGGCTGCGGTCGACCAGGCCATGGCCGCAACCGGAGTCACGGGGCTGGCGGACGCCACCCTTGAAGAGTTGTCCGGCGGCCAGCGCCAGCGGGTGTGGCTGGCCATGTTGCTGGCCCAGGACACCCCGGTGATGCTGCTGGACGAACCCACCACCTGGCTGGACATTGCCCATCAACTGGACGTGCTGGAGCTGTGCCGACGTCTGAACCGCGACCAGGGTCGGACCCTGGTGATGGTGCTCCATGACCTCAACCAGGCTGCCCGCTACGCCGATTACCTGGTGGCGATGAAAGCGGGCGAGGTGGTCGCCGCCGGGACTCCGGCCGAAGTAATGACCGAAGCACTGATCGAGCGGGTGTTCAGCATTCGCGCCCGGGTGGGCATAGACCCGGAGAGCGGCAGTCCATGGGTACTGCCAGTATCCAGCACTGGCCAGATGGACGACTGAAAAAAGGAGACGGAGGAGTCGGATGAGCGAGAGAAAACTGTGTATCGGGTTGTCCCTGGCGACCACCTGGCTGACGGGCAACGCCTGGCGCCGCCCGGAGAGCCGGGTAGAACAGATCTGCCAGACGGATTTCTATGTCGACTACGCCCGCCGGGCTGAGGCGGCCAAACTGGATTTCCTGTTTCGCCCGGACTCCCTGTTCCTCAACCCGGACACACTCAACCAGTCACCAGGACTGGCAGGGGTTGATCCCACCCTGCTGCTGGCGACCCTGGCCCGGGAAACCTCCCGTATTGGCCTGGTCACCACGGCGTCGACCACCTTCAACCACCCCTACCACGTGGCCCGGTCGATTCAGTCGCTGCACTGGCTCAGCCAGGGGCGTGCGGGCTGGAACATTGTCACCGCGCTGGATGGCAACGAGAACTTCGGTATGGAGGTGATGCCGGACGCCGATGCCCGCTACGACCGGGCGATGGAATTCACGGAGCTGGTGCAGGCGCTGTGGCAGAGCTTCCCCCAGGCGGCGCGACTGAATGATCGGGTGCAAGGGCAGTACGTCGATAGCGCCAAGATCCAGCCGGTTAATCACCAGGGGCCGTGCTTTAGCGTCAAGGGCCCGCTGAACGTGCCGGCGTCGGACTTTGGCCGGGTGCCGTTTCTGCAGGCCGGGGCGTCGGATCGGGGGCGGGACTTTGCCGCCCGGGTGGCCGACGCCATTTTTGCGGCGACCCCGGACCTGGAGGCCGGTGCCGAGTTGGTCGCGGACATCCGCAGCCGTGCCCGGGATCATGGCCGTGATGCTCGGGCCATCAAGGTGTTGCCCGGCCTGAGCCTGTTCCTAGGCCGAACCAGGGAGGAGGCTCAGGCGCTGTACCGCGAAACCCATGCCGACCAGAACCCGCAGCGCAAATACGCTTTTATCCGCGAGGCACTGGGGCTGGATGTCAGCGAACTGGCTCCGGATCAGCGTCTTACCCCGGCGCTGTTGCCGGACCCGCAACGGCCAGTGCGCAGTCGCACCCACGCCGACCTGTTGCGTCGACTAATCGAGCGGGAGCAACCGACGGTCCGTGAACTGCTGGTGCGGCCGGAGGTGGCAGGCTCCGCCCATTGGCTGGTGGTGGGGACACCGGACGACGCCGTGGCCAGCATTCTCGAGCGCTTTCGGGCCGAGGCCGCCGATGGCTTTGTGGCGTTGCCGGGGGGCTCGGACGCCTCCCTCTACCTGTTCCTCGACGAAGTGGTGCCGAAGCTGGTGGAACAGGGCGTCTTCCGGCGTGACTACGCCGGTTCCACCTTTGCAGACCATCTCGGCATCACTGGGAGGTAAAGAGGTGACCCCCGGGTTTTCCAATCGGGGGTGTTTTTTTCCCTTTGGGGGTGGGTGTCTCACGCAAATTTAAGAGAGATTCCCATTCTCATATGGGCGAGTGCCAACGTGCTCCGTCGGCACCGTTCCCGCACTCTGTGCGATCCGCGTTGTTACCTGCTTAGAAGGAGATGTCCCGATGCCCCAGCTTGTTCCTGCAAAGCCGTGCCTGGCTGCCGAGAAACCACGTTTTCCGATTCTGGTGCTTGGCCTGGGTCTGTGTTCGGTGCAGGTCTCCTGGGCGGACAATGCGTCACCAGCGGCTCACGCCCTGCCGCCCATCGTAGTCACCGGGGAGAAGGTCGAGCGTTCCATCTACGACACCAGCTCCAGCGTTGAGGTTTACGACCAGCAACGAATCGAGTCCACCCCCGGTGCGACCGAACTGTCCGACGTGCTGGACCTGAACCCGGCGATTGTTGATCCGGGTATCGGCAACCACATGCCAGCAGTCCGCGGGGTGGATGGCTCCGGTTCCTCCATTGGTGGCCTGGCCACCTTTGCCGGTGTCCGACCACGGCTGAATGTATCGCTGGATGGCCGTTCGCTGAGCTACAGCGAAATGGCGTTTGGCCCCCGCTCGCTGTGGGACATGCGTCAGGTCGAGACCTACGTCGGCCCGCAAAGCCACATCCAGGGTCGCAACGCCCTGGCCGGTGCGGTGGTGATGAAAAGCAATAGCCCCAGCTTCCAGTGGGAAGGGGCGGTGAAAGGGGCGGTGGGTAACCAGGGCTACGCCCAGACCGCTGCCCTGGTGTCCGGTCCGATTGTCGAGGGTGAGCTTGCCTTCCGCCTGTCGGTGGATCGCCAGCAGCGGGAAAGCTACGTTGATCTGGCCACCTACGAGCCGGTTGGAGACGCCCGTGAGGTGGAATCCACCGCCGCTCGCTTCAAGCTGCAGTATGAGCCTGCGGCCCTGCCGGACTTTGGCACCACGCTGACGGTGAGCGATATGGATACCCGTGCACCCCAGGCCGAGTACGAGCTGTCCAACCCGCCCTCGCGCCAGGCCAATGAGTTCCGGCCGGTCTACACCACCGATTCCACCAGCGCCAGCTGGGACGTGGTTTGGGACCTGGGCCGCCAGATGCGGTTCGAGAACAACGTGACCTTCAGCAGGCTGGAGTTCGAGCGCCGGACCCAGAACACCTCTGCCAACTTCACCTCGGACGGCGATGAGTTCCAGATCGAGCCATTGCTGCATTTCGGCGCCGACGACGAGTCCGTCCGTGGTCTGGTGGGCGTTCGACTGTACGATTCCGATGCCGATGAAGCGTTCATCAACGCCGTTGGCAACCAGCCGATGAAGGATGAGACCCAGACCCGCTCCGCGTTTGGCGAACTGACCTACCCGCTGGCAACCACCGTGGACCTGACCTTCGGGTTGCGATACGAGTGGGAGCGGCGCCAGCGGACCGCGCTGGTGCAGTTGAATCCGGTCTTTGGTGTGGATCTGGATTTCGATGAAACCTACAACGTCCTGCTGCCACGCCTGGACCTGGCCTGGAAACCCCGGGCAGGGCAGACCTTCGGCATGAAAGTGGCCAAAGGCTACAACGCCGGCGGCGCCGGCCTGTCGATCACCAACTTCCAGCCCTACGAGTACGACGAAGAAACGGTGATCAATTACGAGGTTTACGCCCGCAACGCCCTGCTGGACGGTGAGCTGGAACTGACCGCCAACGTTTTCTATAACGACTACAGTGACATGCAGCTGCCGGAGTACGTTGGTGCCGACGACATCATCATCCGCAACGCTGACAAGGCCATCAGCTATGGCGCCGAACTGGGCTCACGCTGGATGCCGGCACCGGCTTTCGCCCTGACCGGCAGCCTGGCCTTGCTGAAGACCGATGTCGAAGACTTCGACGGTACCGTGATCGAAGGCAACGAACTGCCCCGGGCACCGGCCTACGCCGCCACCCTGGGAGCCGTCTATGAGCCCCTCGACAACCTCGAGCTGAGTGGCAACGTGCGCTACAGCGACAGCTACTACGCCGACTACGATAACCTGCCGGCGGAGAAGATCGAGGGCTACACCGTGGCCAATGTGCAGTTGGCCTACACCTATGGCCCGGCCCACATGACGGTGTTCGTCAACAACCTGTTTGACACCGACGCCGAGACCATGATCTTCAACAGCCTGGTGGATAACCCCTTGCGGGTTCAGCCGCGCCTGGCCGGGGCATCGTTCGAGTACCGTTTCTAACGGGGCACGGCTGCTACCCGGGTCTGGTCGCCTCGAAGGTGAGTATGCCGGCATCACGCCCTGGCACCTGGCCATGCCGGTAGTCGCCGCAGACCTCAATGTCCGCGAACCCGGCGGCTGCCAGAGCCAGCGTCATTTCGTGCACGCCCCACCAGCGCAGGTGGAAGGTCTCCAGCTGGCTGCGGGCAAGCTCGCCGTTGTGCCAGTGCTCGTAGCGGAGCTGGGCGTGGGTGGTCTGCCGAAGGTAATCGGTTGCCAGCGGGGTGTGCTGCAGGGTCAGCAGGTCATCGCCGGTTTGCCAGTGGCGGCAGCTTGCGCCCGCATGGATCAGTGATGACATCGGGTCGAGATCGAGTAGCAGCCGGCCTCCCGGGGCCAACGCCGCAAGGAAGCGGGCCAGCACCTGCTGGGCGACGGCGGTGTCCGTGATCAGCTGGAACGAGCCAGCCGGCAGGATAATGGCATCAAACGGATGGTCGTAGTGAAAGTCCTCAAACCGCTGGCAGGTCAGCGGCGGCTCCAGGTCACGGCGTCGGCACTCCTGCCGGCAATAGGCCAGCATGTCCTCTGAACCGTCAAATCCGGTCACCGACAGGCCGGCTTCCAGCAGTGGTATCAGCACCCGGCCATTGCCTGTGGCCGGCTCCAGAATCGGGCCGGTGCAGGCTGCGAGGCGGTCACGATAATATTCGATATCGCCAAAGGAATGGCCGATGGGTTTATCAAGGTGGTAGACCCAGGCGGCCAGGGTTCCGTATCGGTTGATCATCTCTGTCACTCCCTGTTGATCGTCGCATCATACCGCCAAACCTTTTAAGGTAGGGTCCTGTTAATCATTGTGAACGGGAGTCTACATGGACAAGGAACTGACCCTGCATAACCGCAACCAGCAGGTGGTGCGGGCCATTGAGGCCAACAACGCCGAGCTGGATGCCGACGCCCGTAGCCGCAAATTTACTGCCATGGCTGAGTCACCTTACCGCTTCTTTCGTGGCACCAGTCACCTGTTCTGGCAGGACATGTACAACGACTGGCGGTTTGCCCTGTTTGGCGGCGTGGCCGGCACCCAGACCTGGATTCAGGGCGATGCCCATGTCTACAACTTTGGTGCCTTCGCCAACCACGACGGGGAGGTGATCTACGGTCTGGACGACTTTGATGACGCTGTGGTCAGCGACTACCAGTACGACCTCTGGCGCCTGGCCATCAGTCTGGTGCTGGACACCCGCGAGAACGGCCAGTTCAAGGCCGATCACTGCCGGCAAGCGGTGGTCACCCTGGCCAGCCGTTATCTGGAGGTGGCCTCCTGCTATCAGGAGCAGGACCTGGATCAGGAGGTGCACTTCACCGCCGAAACAGCCACCAAACCGCTGGACGGCTTCCTGAAGAAAGTGGCCCGCAAGAAAGGGCGCCAACGCATGCTGGCGAAGTGGACCCGCTTCCAGAAGAACGGCAAACGGGTGTTCGATGCCGAGAATCCGAAGCTGAAGCGGCTGTCGCCCCAGGCCCGCAAGCAGTTTCTGGCGGCGTTTGAAGACTATCGCCAGACCCGCGGTGAGGGTTTGGAGGACGACTTTACGGTCAAGGACGTGGTGCGCCGTATCCGTGCCGGCACCGGGTCCATGGGGACGCCCCGTTACTACGTGCTGGTTGAGGGCGAGGGTGGTGACCACGAGAATGACCTGATCCTGGACGTCAAACGCCAGGATGGGCCGGCGCTGCTGCAGGCGATGACGGCCGTTGAGCAGGATGCCTATGCCCGCGCCTATCCGAATGAAGGGGTAAGGCATGCCAAGGCCTTCCGGGCACTGGCGGAGCATCCGGACCGTTACCTGGGCTGGCTGGAAATGGACGATGGGGTTTACTCGGTGCGGGAGCGGTCTCCCTTCAAGGACGACTTTGACACCACCGGTCTCAGCAAGAAAAAGCACTACTTCCGCATGGCGGCACAATGGGGCGAGATCCTGGCGACAGAGCACAAGCGGGCCAGCCGCAGCCTCAATCCTGACCAGCCGTTTCTGTTCGAGCAGACGCTGGCGGCCATGACGCAGGACCGGGAAACCGAGTTTGCCGGCCTGGTGACGGCAATTGCTGTTCACTACGCCGAGTGTGTCGAGCGCGACTACCACACGTTCATGGATACTCTGGCGCCACTCGCAGGGCCAATCTCGGCACAAGATTAACCGGGGCCCGGCAGGCCGGCCCCCGGTGCATTGCCGTCAGAACTGGGTGCGTAGTGCCAGCACCAACTGGCTGGGATCGCCGAAGTAATTCTGGCGTCCGCCACCGATGATGCGGCTGTAATAGTGGCGGTCGGTGAGGTTGGTGCCGGTAAGGCTGACGGTGGTGCCTGGCTCGATCTGGTAGGCCGCCCGGGCCGACAGGGTGGCGTAGGAACCCTGCTCATAGCGTGCTCCATCCCGTTCGGTGTGGATACCGCTGCTGTATTCCATGCCTGCGCCCAGGGTCAGACCATTGAGGCTGCCGCCGGCAAAGCCGTATTGGCCCCAGAGCTTGAGGCTGTGTTCCGGTGTGCCGGGTGCGAACGGTTTGCCCTCGGCGTTCTCGTCGGCATCTTCCAGCAGTTCGGTGTCGGTGTAGGCATACCCGATCACCACATCAACCCCGGGCAATGGACGGCCGCTCAGTTCGGCTTCCAGGCCCTGGCTGCGCACTTTGCCGCCGGCGACGGAAGCGTCCTCAATCAGTGCGTCGGCAATGGCACGGTTCTCGTCGATGATGCGGAAGAGCGCGGCGCTGTAGTCCAGGCGTCCCTGATTCAGCTGTCCTTTGATGCCGAGCTCGAACTGGTTGCCCACTCGCGGTTCCAGTACCTTGCCATCGCGATCGGTTGCGGTCTGGGGCTGAAAAATCTCGGCGAAGCTGGCGTACACCGACAGGTCCGGCTGCAGGCTCTGGATGACGCCGGCGTAGGGGGTGAACTGACCTTTTTCCTCATGGGTTGAGTCGGGGCCGGTTTCCCAGTGGCTCAGCCGGCCGCCCAACACCAGGGTGGTGCTGTCGGTGACGGCCAGGTTAGTGCGGCTGTATAGGCCATACTGCTTGGTTTCGGATTTGCTGCGCGGGCCGTATTCGAACTCCGGCAGGGGCAGATCCCGTACCGGGTCATAAACATTCACCGGTGGGTAGTCATAGTTGACGCCGGTGTACAGGTCGCTTTCGTTCTTGCGGCCACTCACGCCCACCAGCACCGAGTGTTCCCGGTCCATCAGCCGGAATGGCTGATTCAGGTAGGCATCCAGCGCCAGGTCGTCGCGGCTGCCGCCCCTGTTCAGCGCGATCCGGCCGACTTCGTTGGTCTCCGGATCGATGGTTGTGGTGGTGTAGTTCAGTTTGTAGTCGAAATCGCCGGTGCGGCGACTGAGGTTGATCTTGGCTTCGCCACCGTTGGCGAACAGGTGCTCCAGTTCAATGAACAGGTGCTTTGGCCGTTCCTCTTTGCTGTTCCAGTCCGAGCCCAGGTTGGTGGAGCGTTTGAAATCGCCAAACTCGCCGTCCGGCCCCACGGGCCAGCCCACGTAGGGGACCCGGTCTGCGCGGGTGGCACTTCCGCCAACGGAGACCGTGGTCGTCGGCGCCAGATCGTACTCGATCGTGCCGTAGAGCACGGTTTTGCGGGAGTCGATGTCGTCAATGAACGAATCCAGCTCTTCATACACCGTCACCGCTCGACCGCGGAGAGCTCCGTCCTGTGAAAGCGCGCCGGAGAGGTCCGCCTCCAGTCGGTAGCCGCCCCAGGAATCAACGCTGGAGTTGAACTGGCGGGTGGTGTCAGCCAGCGCGCGTTTACGGGCCAGGTTGATGCCACCGCCGGGCTCGCCGGCGCCCTGCAGCAGACCGGCCGGGCCCCGCAGGACCTCCACCCGGTCATACAGTGCCATGTCTGGAGCTCCGACACCGTGGGTGCCGTTGCCGGTAGAACCGGTGGCGACGCCGTCAATGCTGACCGTGTCGATGGCAAAGCCGCGGGACAGGAACTGGGCAGCACCGGCGCCATAGTCCTCAACGGTGACGCCGGTGACCCGCTGCATCACCTCCCGCAGAGTTGTCAGGTTCTGGTCCTCGATCTGCGCACGGGTCACCACACTGCCGGACTGGGGGACGTTCTGACGCTCGCCCAGACCGCGACCAAAGCTGCTGCCCTCAAAGGTGTAGGCGCCGGTACCGGCGGACTGGTTGGCGTAGTGGTCAGCGCTGACCTCCAGCGGCCGCAGGCTGGTGTTGTCACTGCGCACCAGGGTGTAAACACCGTTGCCCTGATCGACCACCGTCAGGCCGGACCCGGACAGCAGGGTGGCGAGGGCGCTGTCGACCGAGTAACGACCGTCCAGGCCACCGCTCTCAAGCCCCCGGGTAAGTCCGGGATCAAACTGCACCGTGACACCCGCCCGGGCTGCAAACGCCGTCAGCGCGGTGGCGAGAGGACCGCTATCAATGGTGTACGGCTGGGCAGACTGAGCCTCCGCTGCCAGCAGCGGGCCACCCGGCAGCACGGCGCCGCCGGCAAGGATCGAGCAGAGAATCCCCCGCCGCAGGCGAGACAGGGAAGGGGTCAGGATCGAAGTTGGGATCATGGAAACGGTGTCCTAAGCAGTCGGTTCATCGGCAAAGACGCAGCGGAAACGAAAAGGGGACAGATCCGGGGAACTTTTTTCGGCCAGGTCCCGAAGGGCGCGCTTTGAGGCGATTTGGCGGTATCGGGTAACCGATGGCAGCGCGGGATGCACTGCTTGAGAGAGGCTTTCGAGGTGCTACTATCGAGTTATGATGCCATGGGTGTTAACCGCTCGGGACACTAGCCTGCATGACAAAGGCATCTTCCACCGCGAAATCGAACAGATCGGACAGTTCGGCTTCAGCCCCGGCGAGCAGTTCGGTGCTGAAGGTCAGGAGGGCGCGTTAATGCACGAACCCGGAAAGCACGAAGCTAACGAAGGATCGAAACGTTTGCTCTTGGCATTGCTGGGTGTCTCGGTGCTCCTCCTGGTTGCAATGGTGGTCTTTTTCAGTCACATCGAGGGGCGTGTTAATGAGACGCTCAAGCGTGGCCACGCCCTGGCCGAAGAACACGCCAATATACTGCTGTATGACGAAATACTGACGATGTCCGCCTCCATGGCTGCGGCTACCGGCAACCGCGAGTGGATTGATCGCTACAATCGATACGAACCCCGCCTTCTGACATCCCTCGAAAATGCGCTGGCACTGAGTAACACCGGCAAACTCAAGCTGGCCGTCAAGGCGACTGAGACAGCCAACAATCAACTGGTGGAATTAGAGCGTCAGTCGTTCGTCCTTGTCGATGCCGGTGACGCCGAAGCGGCCCATACACTGCTGAATAGTCCAACCTATCGCGAACTGAAGCAGGCCTATGCTTCTGGGATGGCAACCGTTGCTGACACTTTGCAGGAAGAGATTGAACAAACAGAGCGCTTCGTTGAGCGAAGCTCCTGGCTTGCCGTTGTCGCCTCAAGCGTTGGACTCGCCGTGCTGGTTACTATCTGGTTGATGATGTGGCGTATCTTTGCATCTTGGCGCTCCAGCCAGGCGCAACTGCTCGGCAAGGCTCGACAGGCGCATCTGGCTGCCGAAGAAGCAAGGAGCCGAATCAAGGCCGTGGTCGACACGGCTGTAGACTCGATTGTGATCATCGACCGCAATGGCATCATCGAGTCGGTGAATCCGGCCACTGAACGCCTTTTCGGTTATCCGGCGGCCAACCTGGTAGGCAACAACATCAGCATGCTGATGCCAGCGCCCCACGCCGAGAATCACGATGGTTATCTGCGTCGCTATCACGAAACCGGTGAGGCTCGAGTGATCGGTGCTGGCCGCGAAGTGGAGGCCAGGCGTGTCGACGGTACTGTATTCCCCATCGAGCTGAGCGTTAGCCGCCTGGAACTGGCAAGCGGGTTGCGCTTTGCCGGAATAATTCACGATATCACTGAACGCAGGCGATTCGAGCAGCGTCTTCAGAACGCGAACGCCGATTTGCGCACCATGTCACTGGTTGCAAACAATACCGACAACGCGGTGATCGTTACCGACCCCGAGGGCCGGATTACCTGGGTCAACCAGGGCTTCACTGAGATCAGCGGCTACATTCTGGAAAAGGTTCTCGGGCGCAGACCGCTGCTGGATTTGCTGCAAGGCCCGGAAACGGACATGGTGGTGGTGGCGCGGATCGAGGAACGGCTGCGCGAGGGGCTGCGGGTGGACGAGGAGATCGTCAACTACACTAAGGCGGGAGAGCCTTATTGGCAGCATATTGAGATCGCCCCGGTGTACGACGATCAGGGTGAGCTTGTGCAGTTTGTGGCCCTCGGTCAGGACATTACTGAAGAGAAGCGACTGCTGACTGAACTGCAAGAAGCGCGTGAAGCTGCGGAACGGGAGCGTGATGCAGTCACCGAGGTCAACCGCATCATGAGCCTGACCAGAGCAGCGCTGGATCGTACCGGCGTGGCGGAATTCTGGAACAGCGCCATCGATGGCCGGGTGTTGCGCGTGTCCAACTATGCCTGCGAACACCTCGGCTACAGCCGCGAGGAGCTGCTGCAGATGACGGTGTCGGATTTCGATCCAAACTTCACTGAGGACCGGTTTGCTGAGCTGGTCGTGCCGATCAAGGAAGACGGCTGGCAACGTTTTGAAACGTTGCATCAAACCCGGGACGGGCGGCGAATACCGGTAGAGGTCACCGTAATGCACGAGCCCGGTCGTGGCCAGCGTGAAGATTTCTTCGTGTCCTTCGTCACCGACATTACCCAGAGGAAGGAGAGCGAGTATCTGTTGATTCAGGCCCGTGAAAATGCAGAAGCGGCCTCACGCGAAGAACAGCGCTCCCGGAGTTTTCTCTCCACCCTGCTGGAAGCCTTGCCTGTCGCCGTATTCTACAAGGATACACAGGGGCGTTATCTTGGCTGTAACAAGCACTTCGAGCAGACCATAGGAGTGACTGAAGAACAGGTTCGCGCCAAGACGGCGATGGAGTTGTGGCCGGGAGACCTGGCTGAGACTGATCACCAGAAGGATCTGGACCTGATTCACCATCCTGAACCTCAGACATACGAATACCAGGTCGAGACCAAGTCGGGCGAACGACGTGATGTGCTATACCACAAGCAGGTTTATTTCGATGAAAAAGGGGAGATGGCCGGCATCATCGGGGCGTTCGTCGATATTTCTGAACTGAAGCGTACAGAGCGGCTGTTGGCGCAATCAAAACGGGAGGCCGAGGACGCCAGCCGTGCCAAGTCCACCTTCCTGGCCACCATGAGTCATGAGATACGCACCCCGCTTAATGGCGTGGTCGGCACCATGGATATGCTCGAACACACCAGTCTGCTGCCCAGTCAGTTGGACTTGGTGCGTACAGCCAAGGATTCTGCACACCTCTTGCGCGGTGTCATTGACGATGTGCTGGATTTCTCCAAGATCGAGTCGGGCCGGATGGAGCTGGAGAGCGTCCCTTTGTCTCTGGAAAGCCAGCTGGATACGGTGGCCGAGAACCTGCGCCACCAGGCATACAAGGTTGGGGTGGATCTGCTGATATTCTTCGACCCGAATGTGCCTCGGGTAATGGGCGACCCGGTTCGACTCAAGCAGATTCTGTTCAATCTCGGCGGGAATGCGGTCAAGTTCAGTAAGGATCTACCTGATCGTTCCGGCAAGGTGCTGATCTCGGTGCGCCTTCAGGAAGTGGTTGCACAACAGGCGAAACTGCTCATAGAGGTGAAGGATAACGGTATCGGCATGAGTGCCGAAGTTCGCGAGCGCCTGTTCCAGCCCTTCATGCAGGCCGAGGGTGATACCACCCGGCGGTTTGGGGGAACCGGGCTTGGCCTGGTGATTACCCGGCGCCTGATCGAACTGATGGGGGGCAAGGTGGCGGTGGAGAGTGAGCCGGACCGTGGCTCGAACTTTACGGTCCGTCTGACCCTGCCAGCCCTGATAGAAGAGGCCGAAACCGATACCTCGAGCCTCGAGGGTATCCAGATCTTGCTGATTGATGACGAGCGTGAGTCTTCCCACATATTGCAGAGCTACCTTCAGCACGCTGGCGCCATAGTGACTGTCGCGGCGCCGGGCCAAGCGCGCCAGATATGCCGAGAGCTGCGGGACCGAACGGAGGTTGCGGTGGTGGTTATTGATAACCATGGTGATAAGGAGATCTCCTCGGCGGTGCGTGAGCAGCTGTGCCACGAGTTTGACCAGGTCGACTTGCGTTTTGTGGTGGTGGAGCGTGGGCGGCGGCGCTACCCTCGTGTCGACCAGAAAGACGGCCAGACCCTGGATCTGAATGCCATGCGCCGACGAACTCTGCTCCATGCGGTGGCCGCGGCGATTGGCCGTATCGACCCTGAACCGTTGCCCGCCGCCCCGGCCAGTGATCAGATATCCCGGTTGCTTGATGCTGAAGCGGCAAGGGCTGCCGGACGGATGATCCTGTTGGTCGATGACAACGAAACCAATCGCAAGGTGATTGGCCAGCAACTGGTCATGCTGGGTTGCGGTGTTGAGTATGCCGAGGACGGCCGGCAGGCCCTATCGAAATGGCGCAGTGGCGACTATGCGATGCTGTTGACCGATTGCCACATGCCGGATATGGATGGCTACGAGCTATCTCGCAGCATTCGCGAGGACGAACGGCAGACGGCGGTAAAAGATGGCAGGGGCCACTTGCCGATCATTGCGGTCACTGCGGACGCGATGAAGGGAGCTGCGAACCAGTGTTACGACGCCGGTATGGATGGCTATTTGACCAAGCCGATGCAACTGAATGAACTCGATGCTGTACTGCGCAAGTGGCTCGGCAGTCCGCCGCCGGCTGACTCTCCGGCATTAGGTGGTTGCGCTGAGGCCGTGTCGCCGGAAGGGCGAGTCGATGGAATGGACAGCGACGCCGATATGGCTGCAGTCGATCCCAACGTGCTTGCCGAACTGGTAGGCAGCAATGAGCGGTCGATACTGACCGGCCTATACCAGGATTTCCTTGCCAGCAACGGTCCCACAGCGTGGCAGATTGAGGCGGCCAATAGGGCGCGCGATTTCAACGAACTGGGTAGCCTTGCCCACAAGTTGAAGTCTGCCGCGCGCACCGTGGGAGCGAACGTGCTCGCGGATACCTGCCTGGCGCTGGAAGAGGCCTGCAAGGAAAAGGACGAGCAACGTATTGCCTCGCAGATGCAGGGCTTCATTGGGTTGTTTCTCAAAGTCCAGACCTGGATTGACCGCTATAATGGAGGGGACCGATAGGACTGGCAGGGGCGTGACAGTTCGCGCCATGGCGAATGTCGCGAAGATGAATGCAAAGGGAATGTTATTGCCGATGATGTTGCCACCAAAACCTGAGAATGAGAACCATCGACTACGGGTGCTGCGCAAGCTTGATCTATTGGATACTGCGCCGGAAGAACGTTTCGACCGTATCAGCGCAATCGCCCAGAAATTGTTCGATGTCCCCATTGTGCTGGTCACCCTGGTGGATGGAGAGCGGCAGTGGTTTAAGTCGAACAGGGGGCTGGAGGTCCAGGAGACTGCTCGGGATATATCGTTCTGCGGTCACGCGATCCTGGGGGACGAGCTGTTTGAGGTGGAAGATGCCCTGGAAGACTCGCGATTCGCCGATAATCCCCTGGTGACTGGGCATCCGGGTATCCGTTTCTACGCCGGCGTGCCGGTTGCCGCACTGGATGGCAGCAAACTTGGTACGCTGTGCCTGATCGACAGCAGGCCCAGGCAATTGAGTGATGACCAGCGCCGGATGCTCATCGACCTCGCCCTGTTGGTGGAAGCGCAGCTCAATCACGGCGAGGCGTTGCAGCTGGCTTCGGGCCTCAATCATGCCGAGGTGGAGGCCGGGGTAACGCAACGGGCCCGGCTCGGTATACGGCAGGTGGTCGAGGAAAGTCTGCGACCAATGCTTGATGGCGTTCGTGAAACCCTCGAAGAACTCGTCAATGCCGAGCTGGGCTCAGTCCGGGGTGAGCAACAGCTGCTGATACGGCAGGCGCTGATCAAGTTGCAGGGCGTTTCAGATGATATTGAGGCATTCCTGAAGCCGGATGCGCTCAGTGAACTGGTGGGCAGTCCACAAGCCTCGACACCTGAAGACTTTTACAAGGAGTTTCTCGCAGCCGGCAATAGCTGTGCGGAACAGATTCAAACTGCGGGTGCCGGAGAGGACCTCAGCGAGTTTGTCCGCCTGGTCAGCAAACTGACGACATTTTCAAACGCTATCGGAGCCACTAATCTGGCCGAATACTGCAGCGACATGGAGAGCGTCGCTCGGGAACAGGACAGGATGGCGCTGGACCAGCGCATAAAACGTTTTCCTCAGGTGTATACCGAGGTCTGCGAGTGGGTGGAGAGACAAATCGGAGCCGGAAAGATCGAGATTCAACCCTTCGATCCCAAGGGGTTCAGCTATTCGATCCTTATCGTGGACGATGAGTCTTTTGTGCTCAAGGTCACTGCACATGCCCTTGAGAATATGGGGTTCACACATGTGGTTACCGCTGAAACGGGGCAGCAGGCGCTGGATCTGCTTCGCACGACTACCCCTGATGTACGCCTGGCGCTGGTCGATCTCAATATGCCTGACATGGATGGCATCGAACTGCTGCGACGTTTCGACGAGGTGAGCTACAGCGGGGATATTTTGCTGTTCAGCGGCGAAGACAGCCAGACACTGAGCATGGCTGAGTCTCTTGCCAATGCACGAAATCTATCGGTACTTGGTTCAGTTGGAAAGCCGGTCCAGCGTGACAGGTTGCTCGAACTATTGGCCAGGCGTACCCAGCGTTCCAGCCGTCCGGCCAGGTCGGTGACTGCGCCGCATATTTCCGCCGCCATGCTGGAGGCCGCAATTGATGCGGGGGAGCTGGAGCCGTGGTTCCAGCCGAAGATCGATGTCTTGAGCCGCCAGCCAGTCGGAGTTGAAATGTTGGCGCGCTGGCCGAACGGCCCGACTGGGCCGGTCTATCCCGACGAGTTCATTCCGGTAGCCGAATCCAGCGGCCTTATCGATCGGATGACTTTTATGCTGATTGCTAAAGCCGTTGCCATTGAGCGTGAGTGGCGCGCCCAAGGTGTGCAATTGAAAATTGCGGTCAATCTGTCGATGCAAAGTCTGCAGGCAACGGATTTTTCGCAACAACTGGAGCAGGTTGTGGAACAAGCCGGAGGTGACCTCAGCTCGCTGCAGCTGGAGGTAACCGAGAGTAGCTTGATGGAGGATCTGATTGCCCCGCTGGATGTCCTCCTGCGATTGCGCTTGAAGAAAGTTCGTTTGTCCATCGACGATTTTGGCACCGGCCACTCCAATTTGTCCCAGTTGCGTGACTTGCCGTTCGATGAGCTCAAACTGGACCGCAGTTATATTAGAGGTGAGGGGCAGCGGGCCAGGACGATTCTGGAATCCAGTGTGGACATCGCCAAGAAAATGGGGATGAGCATCGTGGCTGAGGGGGTGGAAACCCTGGACGATTGGCGGCGAGTCGAGAAGCTGGGCTGTGACCAGGCGCAGGGCTGGTTATGTGCCAAAGCCATGCCGGGCGATGCGATACCGGCATGGATGGAAAACTGGGAAGAAACGTGCCGTCAGTTATTCAACGATTAAAGGCAGTCATAGAAAACCCTGGCCAGCTTAGCCGCACGATGTCCGATGATCGTATTGTCCTTGGCGTGAGGCTGGTAGAGATGGTTGCAAACGTAACCAAAGCCGACCTGATGATCAGGGTCTGCGAAAGACGTGACGCCTCCCATACCCACATGGCCAAAGCTGTTGGGGGTTGGTCCCAGATCTGCCATTGGCGCCAGGTTGAAATACAGGCCCATGCCAACGCGGACGTCTTGCTGAACTCCCTCGTCTTTGACCGGGTCAGGGTTTTCATTGGCAATGCGCTCAACCATCGCTTCTGACAAAACCTGTGCGCCGTCCAGGCAACCACCTTGCGCCAGCATGGCGTAAACGCGAGCCAATCCTCTGGCGCTTCCGAACCCGGTGATTGCGGGGGCTTCGGTATGCTGCCAGCGAGGATTGTTCGGATGGTAATCCTTGCTGCAAGGGCGAAAATACCTGGTACGCCAACCGCCAAACCGAGACAGGATGTGAGAGCAAAGCACCAATCGTGACCTGGTTTTCCAGTTGTCACCATCGCAAGTGGCCAGCACCGGGCGCTGTTCAGCAAGCAAACGAAGTGACAGATCCATCCCCAAAGGATCGGCAAAGTGCTCCGAGAAGTAATCGGCCGGCATTTTTCCGGAAATGCGCCGTATTACCTCACCAACAAGATGGCCAAACGTAACCGCGTGGTAAGCGGTAACCGTCCCTGCCGGCCACAATAAGGGGGCCTGCTCCATAGCCGATATCATGCGATGCCAGTCATAGACATCACCAGGCCGGTTGGTGTCGGCTGTTGGCAGGCCGGCACTGTGATGCAACAAGTGATTAAGCGTCACTTGGGATTTGGCTTCCGTATCTGCCTGTGCGAACTCCGGCCAATATTTAACGACAGGGTCGTCCAGGTTGGCGAGACCGCGGTCAACAATGTGCAGCAGGCAAAGTGCCGCCAAGGCCTTGCCTGCGGAAAACAAACTGACCACCGTATCCGGTTGCCACGGGTGCTCCCGCTTGGGCGACGTATGGCCTGCCCACAGATCAACCACGACGTTTCCCTGATGGTAGATACACAGCGCGTTCCCGAGTTCATCGGGATGCTGCTGCATCTGATCGAAGGCTTCTTGAACGGGCTCGAAGCCGCTGGCTACTGTGCCTGACGGATGTTCATTCGTTGCTATGGGGCTGGTTTCAGACATTATCTGGCTCTACACATAGTGAGTTGGGTGATGCGAAAAGCGCCATGACGGCCATTGGACGCTTTAAGCGCCAGCTTCGTTGCTCGTTTTATCGGGGAGGAGGCGGGCGGAACTGATCACGCTGATGCCAGCTGCCAGTGTCAGGATTGCCGTGAAGGCGAACAGCGTGGCGTATCCCGCGTATTCAGCCAGGATGCCTGCCACAATGGCCGCACCAAATCGAATAAAGGCGTCCACCGAGGTTAGAACGGCGTAGGACGAGACGGGAGCTTCCGGCAGCGCGCGTTGCATGTATAACTGCCAGGTCAGGACTGTGAACGCACCCGCCAACACAAAGCCGCTGATTGACAGGATGATGACAGCGAGTTTCGCCATCATTGGCACCTGGGCGAGGCAGAAAAGCATCAGGCCTTTCAGGGCGGCGCAAACCAGAAAGCAGGTTTTCAGACCAAACCGGGCAATCAACCAGCCCGATGTCAGCGATACCGGTACCATCAACCCCATTGCCAGACTGCCCAGCAACAAGCCTGACCGCTCTGGTGACATCCCCGCATCAATAAGCCGGGCCGGCAACAGCACATCGGCGCCGCTGGCGGTGGCAATCAGAATCAGGCTGATGCAAACCGGCAGGTTGCCGAGAATCCTGGCTCCCTGGAGAAAAGTGACTTGCTGCACGGCACTTGCCCGGGGGCCGTCGTTTAGCAGCTTGCCGGTCAGACCAGCTATCGCCATCGCAACACTGGTACACAGAATCACCGGCCACCAACCGAACCAACTTGCGACCCAGGGCACCACGCCGCCACCGACAATGCCACCCAGGACCATGCCACCTGCGGCAAACCCGTTTGCCCGTGCGCGGTTTGTTTCATCCAGGGTGCGCATGGCCCAGCCTGCGTAAAGCAGCTGCAGCATCAGGGCGAGTAGCGCACACACGGCGGCTAGGGCAATCAGTGGCCAGGTTGCAGCCTGTTCAGTCAGCGCTGCAACAGGTAGAAAACACAATGCCAGCAGTAACGCCAGAATGGCGATGGCTTTGGTTCGCGTGGCGGCGGGTACTGCGATTCGCTCAAACCACGGCGCCCACAACCACTTGAGCGCAGAAGGCAGCCATATGATCCAGATCAGGCCGATTTCGATCAACGATGCGCCACCATCGCGCAGCTGTGCTGGCACCGCGATGGTGAAGAAAGCCCCCTGCAGACCAATGACCGCAGACAAGGAGAGAACGCCGAGATAGCCGCTTTTCGTCATATCAGAACGCAATACTCAGGCCGAGTCCCAGAATTCTGCCCGTGCCGACGGAGGCGGTGTGAATATCTGGCGTGTATTCCGATGAGAAATGCACCGGGCGTTCGTCCAGCAGGTTATGCCCGAACAGATACAGCGAATTGTCGCCTCTGCGCCAAGACACGCGGGCATTGAGGATTTCGTGGTCGGGCAGTTTGAAGTTGTTGCCAATGTCACCCTCACGGTCACCAACATAAAGCCAGTCAGCCGAAAGCAGGATGTCATTGAACAGATTCACGCTGGTGACAGCAATCCGGTAATCAAAGCCAAGCGTCGCTGAAACGTTTGGTGTCAGTGGAACTTCGTTGCCTTCGCTCGCCCCGGTATTGGTGGTGGCGGACACCGATTGCATGTCGCTATCCAGCAGGGCCAGCGAGGCACGCAGTTGCAGATCGGCTGTTGCCTGATAGGCGCCATCAAGTTCCAGGCCATAACTTCGGTAGTCCTGATTCGTAAACGTGTAGTAGACGAGCCCTTCTCTGAACTCGAAATCAAACATCTGGCCATCTTTCACGTCATTATGAAAAAGCGCGGCGTTGATGTTCATTCGATCATCAGCGGAGACGTATTTCAGACCGGTTTCCCAAGTCGTGTTGGTCGCTGATTTAAAGGGATCGGTTTTGACGCCAGTTGCAGAGCCTACCAGCAGTTTTTCGTAGCCGCCTGCAGCGTAGCCTCTGGACCAGGAGGCGTAAGCTGTTGTGGTATCGGTGACATCAAACGATAAACCCAGACGCCCTGTGGTGTAATGGTCCCCGATGTCGTCAGTCTGGTGGAACGTCGGTACGGTGCCGGGGAAACCGTTGGAAACATAGTGGCCGTCAACGTCCTGGTCTTCCCAACCGTAGCGAATACCGGCGGAGAGTCTAAGGCGATGTGTCATTGCCCAGGTACCGTCAGCAAACAGCGACCAGGACCGGGTATCGATATCGACATCCGTCACCCCGTTTGAGGTGGGTTGGGTGGCACTTTTGGCGTCCCGCTCGCCGCTGTAGCCAGACTGAAAATAGTTGGCTCCGGCCACCCAGGAAAAGTGTGAGTCGTCATCCGACGCCAGCCGTAGTTCCTGGCTGAATATCCGTTCGCGTTCTTCGGTTAAAAAGTAGTCTGTGGTGGCATCAGTGAATGAACTCTCAGGCTGGCCGGTTAATGCGGAATACAGATACGCGTCAGACGCACCAACATCGCCGTCGATATGCTGTTTCTGAAAGCCGGTCAGGGAGGTCAGGCGAGCGTGGCCAAACTGT
The DNA here is from genome assembly GCF_020546665.1 of Marinobacter sp. CA1. Lineage (NCBI taxonomy): Bacteria > Pseudomonadati > Pseudomonadota > Gammaproteobacteria > Pseudomonadales > Marinobacteraceae > Marinobacter > Marinobacter sp. CA1. The sequence goes on along the minus strand of NZ_CP071785.1, from coordinate 2,554,742 downwards.
TTTTCGGCTTTGATGATTGCCTGAAGATTTTCCCGGTTGTGCTCCGGTATCCGATCATCGCCGCTTTCCGGAAAGTTCGGGTGCTCGTAATAAAGTAGATAGGAGTTATGATTCTCCCGCTTATCGGCCTGCAACATGGTCGAGATATCCCAGCCGGACGCCGTGTAAGCGGTCAATGAGAGCCGGGCGCCGGATAATGAAGCCCCGCCTTCAGTACCGTTTGCAATGCTATTGGGTACATCGCCGTCAAAATCCTGAAAACGCAGAGCGATCCGGGCAGCCAGTTGATTGGCCACCAGCCAGTCACCAGCGACAAAATCCCCCTTCTTGTAGCCATCGGTACCGGCTTCAACCGACAGTCGCCTCTCATAGTCGCCATCCGCGCCGTGGGGAACGAAGTTGATGCCGCCTGCGAGGGCATTTCGTCCAAACAATGTGCCCTGGGGGCCACGCAGGACTTCAATTTGCTCCATATCGAAGAGACTGGCGGGAAAGCCGAAACTGGAGGTTGGTACTTCGTTTACCGAGTAGGCAACGACATGATCGGTTGCGCTTAAAGGGTATCCCAGCGGACCCACGCCGCGAATATTGAGGAAGTCAGTACCGGGTTGGCCAAAGCCGGAGAATGTCAGCCCAGGTGAATTCAGAGCGATGCCTGCTCCGGGTTCGGTGGGGGTGGTTTCCACTTCCTTGTGCTTCAGGACGGTTACGGCACGGGGCTGCTCCTGAAGATCCTCATCGCGCCGGTCGGCACTGACCTCTATGGCGGGCAGTCTAATGTGGGCGTCCTGCGCAGCGACGGGGGCGGGCAGGGCAGGTGCGATCAGGATAAGAGCCGGAAAAACAGACTGGCGCGACATTGATGTTCCTCATGGCGAATGTGCCGGAACACTCTATCGGGTCGCTTCAAGGGCAGCTTTCGTGTGATTGGGTTTTCGTTTGTCAAAATCGGGTTTGTCTTCAATCTCCTGACTGGGTGAGTGGCCAAATCGGCGCCGGTAAGCCGTTGCGAAAGCGGCCGGACTTGAAAAACCAACGCGCAGGCCGGTCTCAGTCACGGAGAGTCCCTCAGATCTCAGCATGCGACGTGCGGCATCCAGGCGCAGATCACGTAAGAAAGCGAAGATAGTCCGTCCATAGGCCGTTTTGAAATTGTCACTCAGCGTGCTGGGGTTAACCCCCGCGATTTCTGACAACTCTGTTAGCGAGGGCGTTTGGTCGAGGTTGTCTTGCAGGTAGTCGGTAACGAGCTTTACCCGGTTGCGCGCTCTATGCTGCAAGCTTCCCCGCATCCCGTCCTGCTGCTTTAGCTGCTCGGTGGCCCGGCAAATGTAGGCCATAAAATTCATGAAGACCGCCTCAAGCTCAAGTTCGCGAAATGGCGCATCCTGCGGGATCTGCAGTGCCTGTTCGACCAGGGCATTCAATGCCGGCAGAACCGGTAGAACCGTTAAGCTCGATTTGTCCATGAAATGCGCTTTCAGGTATAGGAGAGAGGTCTTGAGGGGGCGCCCCAATTCTGCAGGTAAGGCAAGAAAATCAATGTGAAGGCCAACACCTGCACAAAACTCACCCGCGTAGTAGGTGTTCGTGCAAAGGGTTGGTTTGGCGAAGCTCAGAACGATGGGCCGACCGACCGGTATTGGTATGCGGTTGCTGCCGCCACTGTGCACCGAAGTGGATTGGCCACACAGCATCAAGCCGATGAACAAACCGGGATGCTGCAGGGATCTGATGTTGGCATCGGCAGCATAAATCATATCGTACCCGCCAAACATGAGCCCTTCGCATGGCTGGTAGGAAAAATGTCGGTTGATCGCCCGAGGAGTACCGGCGGCGTTCATTCGCTTCTCCTGCATGTCTTGTAGGGACAATCCCTTCCGTGCTCTGAGTCAGTTGAGGCCCGCCCTCCGTGGCCGCTGGGGGCTCATGCAGCAGCCCGATGCATGGTCGGCTGTGCTGACGACAGGCCGGTGACATGGGGAGTGCTGAACTCCGTGGTAATGATAATCATTAATAAATTGGAGTAAAGCACCGGATCGTATTGAGAGCAAAACGCCTTTGGCGCGCCAGTCCAACGAGTTAATCAGAGGCTCCTTAGGCGATTGCTTCGCATTCTCTGCCAGAATTGCCCTGAATTGAGGGGTGTCGTAGAATGCGTCGCATTCCTATTTACGGCGCTTCCTGTGTGGGTTCCCAGGCGACGCTTAAACACCCCGGTGAGGCTCCAGTAACTTGGGGTGGCTGGACCATGGGGGAGGCCCATCGATGCGGTACGCAATGCCGAAATCCCGATTTTCTTCATTATCTCAGGCTGTAGAGGCTTACTACGAGGAGCTTCGCCAATTTATCCGCCGACGGACGGGGTCGAGGTCCATGGCAGAGGATGTGGTTCAGGAAACCTGGATTCGTGCCAACACCACGACCGTGGATCTGCCGGACAATCCCCGCGCTTATCTTTATCGAATGGCGGGTAACGTGGCCGTGGACCATTTGCGGCGCCGCCAGGTGTGGGAGAGGGTGGAGCAGCCTCTTGCAAACGAGACAGACGAACACGGCATACAAACGCTGGAAACCGTACCCGATGGTGCCCCTGATCTTCTGGAAGCCCTGATGTCCCAGAAGCAGCTGGTTGCCCTTAACGCCGCCGTGCGTGAACTGCCCGATAAATGTCGGGAAGTGTTTCTGCTGTATCGAGGTCATGGCCTTACGATGAGGGAGATTGCTGAACGGCTGTCCATTTCGGATAAGACGGTTGAGAAGCACATAGCCCGGGCCATGGTGCATTGCCGGGCCCGTGTCCGGGCGGCAGGGCGGGAGGTGTGATGTTGCAATCAATCAATCCCCGGTGCATTGCTGCGCGCGATGGCGGCTCCTGTACCAGTCTTTCCGGGGCTGGGCTGGGGGATTCCGATCCTGCCGCTCGTCTTATTTCAAAGCCGCGAGTTGATGCCACCGCCATTTGCTGCCTCGGCCCATTCCGACCAGGGCGAATCCGCTATGACCAATGACCCCTACGAGTACCGCGATGCCCCCATGGATGAGTTGCCTGATGAGGTACTCGAAGAAGCCGCCATCTGGCAAGCGCGGTTACGGGACGTCGCAGCGGGAGAAGTGGCGGGCAGGCAGGTGCGAGCAGAGTTCGGGCGGTGGCTTTTAATGGATACTCGTCATCGACAGGCCTTCGCCGAAATGGAGGCGCTTTGGGGGGCGTTGGAGGAGCCTGTCGAGCAATGGCTGGCGGAGCTTGAAACCGGCGCGCGGAGCAGGGCATCACGATGGTCGTCCCTAGCCATGACCGCATGCCTGGTGCTGGCGGCATTCCTTGGCGTTGGCTGGCAGCAGGACTGGCTGGCTCAATGGCAGGGCGACTATGTCACTGCGGTGGGAGAAACGGCGGCCATTGAGCTGGAGGACGGCAGTCGCATTGCCCTCAATACCGACAGTGCCCTGGCGATCGATTTTGGTCCCGAGGCGCGTCGTGTGCGGCTGATACGGGGCGAGGCATGGTTCAACGTGTCTTCGGCTGACCCGAGACCGTTCATCGTGGTCACGGACCCTGGCTCGGTAACGGTTACTGGCACCCGGTTTAACGTCCGCCTGGCCGGGGAGGTGGCTATTGCCAGTCTGGACGAAGGTCAGGTGGTGTTGCGTGCTGCCGATGTTGCTGAGGACAAGCCGGTGGTGCTGGCGCCGGGATGGCAATCTGTGCTGGCCAGCGACTTCATCAGTCCGCCAGAAGCCTTTGATCGTACTGCAATTACCGCCTGGCGGCGTGGCCAGGCGGTGTTCTATAACACGCCTCTGGCGGAGGTGGTGGCAACCCTGAACCGCTACCGCCCTGGCCGAATTGTGGTTGTTGGGGAAACGTTGAACCAACTCAGGGTCAGTGGCGTTTTTGCCGTTGATGACCCTGATGCTGCGCTCAACGTCATTGCCAATACCCTGCCAATTCAGCAGACCCGTCTGACTGATTACCTCGTTCTGATTCGCTGAGTGCGGGGTAACTTTCTCTGAAAAAGTGCATCCGGACTGGGGGAATGTTCCTCGTTGCCGCGTCTCATCACCTGACACTAACAGTAACGGTTCTCAATAGTATTTGGGTATATGACGATGCGAGGCAGACACAACGTGAAGGATAGCAACTCCCGGTCAGCTGTTCGGACAGGGGCCGGGGCGGTGACACCTCCCGGCAAACGCAACAGCCTGGCGGCTGCGATTGCGCTGGCGATACCGTTAACCGTGGCGACGGCCGGTGCGGCGGTGGCGTGGGACCTGACCAACGGCGAGACTCAGGCTGCGGCCCAGTCGCAGCCGGTTTACCTGTTCGATATTCCTGCCAAGCCGTTGCCTCAGGCAATCACCGAGCTGTCTGCGATGACGGGGATTCAGGTGCTCTACACCGAACAATCCACCTTCGGTCACACGGCGCCGGCTCTGCAGGGCAGCTTCACGATCCGTGGCGCCCTGCAGCGCTTGCTGGCCGGCAGCGGGCTGGTTGCAAGATTCACCGGCGACAACTCGGTGACGATAGAGTTGACCAGTGAGGATGACGGTCAGTTCTTGGAGACTCTGTTGATCAAGGGCGCATCCATGGCTGCGGCGACCGAATCGACGCGCTCGTACACTCCCCGTTCTTCCGGTTCTGCCGCTGGTTTACAGCTTTCTCTCCGGGAGACGCCCCAGTCCGTTACCGTTGTTACCCGTCAGCAGATCGATGACTTTTCGCTGGAAACGGTGGACCAGGTACTGGCGAATACGCCGGGAATCAGCGTCAATCGAGCTGAAACGGACAGGGCTTTCCCCACGGCGAGAGGCTTCAAGGTTGAAAACATCAGTGTTGATGGGGTGTCGAGCGCCGCCTACGGCCTGATGAGTGCGGATTTGTTGTCGGACACCGCCATCTATGATCGGGTTGAGGTGGTTCGCGGCGCCGCTGGACTTTTGAGTGGCTCTGCCAGTCCTTCAGCCTCGATTAACCTGGTACGAAAGCGTCCAACCCGGGACTCCCAGGGCCAGCTGGTGGCCAGCGGTGGACGCTGGGATGCGGGCCGCCTGCAGGGGGATCTTTCCGGGAGTCTGGTGGCATCGGGCCGTGTGCGTGGAAGGCTTGTTACTGCCTATGACAGTCGCGATTCCTATATCGACTATTACAGCAACGACAAGACTGTTGCCTATGGGATCGTTGAGGCCGACCTGTCTCCCGGCACGGTTCTGGGCATTGGTATCGATTACCAGGCACAGGACGTTGAAGGGACCACCTACGGTGAGCCGGTGCCCTTTTTCTTCGACGATGGTACTCCGACCCATTTTGGCCGCAATGTGACCACGTCCGCGCCCTGGTCCACCAAGGATAACCGTCGTACCGTCGTGTTTGCTGACCTGACGCATCGATTCAACAGCGGTTGGCAGGTGAAATTGTCAGCAAGTGATCTCAACGGTGAGGTTGAATCGGATAAATTGCTGTACATGTCCGGGCACCTCAATCGACAAACCGGAGAAGGCTTGAGCGTCTCCCCCAACAGCTTTAGCAGTAAGCGTGATCTGACCAGTCTGTCAACTACGGCTGACGGGCAGTTCAGGTTTCTGGGGCGTAAACACGAGCTCCTTGTGGGATGGAGCAAATCCAGAGAAACCATCGCCAGGACCTGGTATGAGGACCCCGCGGTCGAGGTGGGTAACTTCTTCGACTGGCCCGCTCCTGACCCCGGGAGATACGGCGAGGCCGAAAGCACGGGAGGCTGGACGACAGATCAGTGGGGAGGCTTCGTCAACAGTCGCTGGTCGCTTGTTGATGATCTGACGTTGTTGGTGGGAACCCGAATCAGCAGTTACGAGTACACCAGGAGGGACGAGGGGGTTGAGGGCGCCCGCTATGACCACAGTGGTGTTTCTACACCCTATGCGGGGCTGATGTACGATGTTGCCGATGACTGGTCGGTCTACACGAGCTATACCGAAGTGTTCAAACCGACTGGAAACCGGGACCGGGATGGCAACGTATTGAAGCCGGAATCAGGGGCCAACTATGAACTTGGCCTAAAAGGCGAGCATTTCGACGGCACCGTGAACAGCTCCCTCGCCGTGTTTCGGGTTGAGCAATCCAACGTATCTGAGCCTGATGTCAGGGTCGGTGACGAGCAGCGCTACAAATTGGTGGATGGCGTCACCTCCGAGGGTTTTGAAGCTGAGCTGAACGGTGAGATCTACACCGGATTGAACATTGCCGCCGGCTACACCTTTCGCACATCGGAAGACGTCGATGGCAACAAGGTCATGAGGTCAGAGCCCAGGCAGATGCTGCGCCTGAGCAGCAATTACCGTCTGCCCGACAACTGGCGTGCGATAACGGTCGGTGGTGCCATTCGCTATCAAAGTGAGACGGTTGCCGAGGGCAAGGGGCCCAATGGCGAAAATGCCAGGCAGGGGGCCTACGCCATTATGGATCTCCGTTTTGGGTACGACTTCAGCGAGTCGGTGTCGGCAGGCGTCAACCTGAACAATGTCTTCGACAGGAAGTACTACAGCTCCGTGCCTGTCTATAATCACGGATATTATGGTGAGCCCCGCAATCTGACCGTAAGCCTGCGCGGCCGGTTCTAGTGTCCGGTCTGGCTGAGGAATCAGCGAGACGGGACAGTAAGGGGCTTTGATTGAATCGCCAATGATCTGCCGTATAATCGCGAGCCTGTTTACAGAGCGGTTTGAGGGCAGGTTGTGGGTGCATCAGATGAGGATGAGCGCTGGATGACGCGCGCCCTGGCTCTGGCCAGGATGGCGGCCGCTGCCGGTGAGGTGCCGGTCGGGGCGGTGGTGGTTCGCGATGGCAAGGAGATCGGTGCCGGATTCAATGCGCCGATCTCCGGCTGCGATCCGACTGCCCATGCTGAAATGCGGGCCCTGCGGGATGCGGCGGCCCGCGTGGGCAATTATCGCTTGTCCGGGGCCACGCTTTACGTCACCCTTGAGCCTTGTACCATGTGTACCGGTGCGATCGTGCACAGTCGTGTATCCCGTCTGGTGTTTGGCGCTTGTGAGCCAAAGGCGGGAGCGGTGGTCTCCACCCGTCGGACCCTGGAAGAGGCCGCCTTCAACTGGCGTGTCGAGCATCAGGGCGGGGTACTGTCGGAGACATGCAGCGAGCTGATCAGTGGTTTCTTTGCTGACCGTCGTGCGGCCCGCCGCAAGCGGCGCGACTCGTCTCAGGTGTGATCGCCCGGGTTTCAGCAGGGAAGAAGCAGGGGCTTACCCATGAAGGTTCTGGTTACCGGCGGAGCCGGTTATATCGGCAGCCACGTTGTTCGCCAGTTGGGCGAGGCCGGCCACGACATTATCGTTTTTGACAATCTCTCCACTGGCTACGCCTGGGCGGTGACCCATGGTGAGCTGGTTGTTGGCGATCTGGCGGACGAAGACGCGATTGACGCGTTGTTCCGCGACCACCAGTTTGAGGCGGTTCTGCATTTTGCGGCTCACATCGTGGTGCCGGAATCGGTCGCCAATCCTTTAAAGTATTATCGAAATAATACCCGTAACACATTGAATCTGCTTGCCACGATAGAGCGGTATCAGGTTCCCCATCTGGTATTTTCCTCCACCGCAGCGGTTTACGGCATGCCGGAGCAGACCGTGCTGACCGAGGACCTCCCGCTGGCGCCGATCAATCCCTACGGCGCCTCCAAGATGATGAGTGAGCGAATGATCATGGATCTGGCTGCGGCCAGCTCACTGCGTTATGTCATCCTGCGTTATTTCAATGTGGCCGGTGCGGATCTGGACGGTCGACTGGGACAGGCAACACCTGAGGCCACCCATCTGATCAAGGTGGCCTGTGAGTGCGTGACCGGTGTGCGCGACGGCATGAGCATCTTTGGCACGGATTACGACACCCGTGATGGCACCTGCGTCCGTGACTACATTCACGTTGAGGATCTGGCGCGTGCCCACGTCATGGCGCTTGATCACATGGCCGCTGGTGGCGAATCCGATGTGCTCAACTGCGGGTATGGTCGCGGCTTTACCGTGCGAGAGGTCATCGATGTTGTCCGTCAGCAGGCGGGCTGTGACTTTCCGGTTGCCGAGTCGCCCCGGCGTGCGGGAGACCCCGGTGCGCTGATGGCCGACAACCAGCGGATTCGCCGCGTGCTTGGCTGGTCGCCCCGGCATGATGACCTTGAGGTCATTGTCCGTACCGCGCTGGACTGGGAGCGCCAGTGGCAGCGTAAGCAGGCGGACGGCGCGACCCATTCCACCAATCATTGATTCGTTAAGTTAGGACAACACCCATGAAAATCACCATTTTTGGTACCGGCTATGTTGGTCTGGTCACTGGCGCCTGTCTGGCGGACGTGGGTCACGATGTGGTCTGTATGGATGTCGACCAGGCCAAGATCGACAAGCTGATCGGCGGGCAGATTCCCATTTATGAGCCTGGCCTGGAGCCCATCGTCAAGCACAATGCTGAGGCCGGCCGGCTGTCCTTTACCACAGACACCGAGGCGGCCGTAGCTCACGGCGAGCTGCAGTTCATTGCGGTTGGTACGCCGCCGGATGAGGATGGTTCGGCGGATCTGCAATATGTACTGGCGGTGGCCCGTGCCATCGGTCAGCACATGGATGGCTACAAAGTGGTGGTGGACAAATCCACGGTGCCAGTTGGTACCGGTGACAAGGTCCGGGATGCGGTGCGTGCGGAGCTGGATCGCCGCGGACTGGAGCTGGATTTCGATGTGGTGTCGAACCCGGAGTTCCTCAAGGAAGGCGCGGCCATCAACGACTTCATGAAGCCGGACCGCATTGTGGTGGGTACCGACAGTGACCGGGCCCGTGAGCTGTTGCGGGAAACCTACTACCCGTTCAACCGCAATCACGACCGGATGATCTTCATGGACATCCGCTCGGCGGAGCTGACCAAGTACGCCGCCAACGCCATGCTGGCCACCAAGATCAGCTTCATGAACGAGATTGCCAACCTGTCCGAACGGCTTGGCGCCGATGTAGAGGCGGTACGCCGGGGGATCGGTTCGGACCCCCGCATCGGCTACCATTTTATCTACCCCGGTTGCGGTTATGGTGGCTCCTGTTTCCCCAAAGATGTGCAGGCGCTGGCGCGCACGGCAGCAGGCTGTGATTACGAGGCCCGCCTGCTAAACGCCGTCGAATCTGTCAACCTGTCCCAGAAGTACGTGCTGTTCGACAAGGTCAGCCACTATTTCCAGGGCCAGTTGGATGGCAAGGTCATCGCGGTCTGGGGGTTGTCGTTCAAACCAAACACCGACGACATGCGCGAGGCGCCATCGCGGGCGTTGATGGAGGCGCTCTGGAAAGCGGACGCCAAGGTCCAGGCGTTTGATCCGGAAGCGATGTCCGAGACCCAGCGCATTTATGGCGATCAGGATGGCCTGACCCTCTGTGGCACCAAGGAGCAGGCATTGAAGGGCGCCGATGCCCTGGTGATCTGCACCGAATGGAAAGAATTCCGCTCCCCGGATTTTGCCAGCATCGCCGCAACTCTGAGCGAGCCGGTGGTGTTCGATGGCCGTAATCTCTACGAGGCCGATATGCTGTCCCGCCATGGCCTGATCTACTACGCCATCGGCCGTGGCCGCAATCAGTTCCAGGTCGGGTAAGGTCGATGGACGGGTTTCAGTTGCATCCCCGACTGGCGGCGGATACCCACTCCCTGGGGCAGGCGGCCCTGTGCGAGATTCTGCTGATGAACGACGCCGCCTGGCCCTGGCTGATCCTGGTGCCCCGCAAACCCGGCATCCGGGAGGCCTACGAGCTGGAGTGGGAGCAGCAGCTCCAGTTGCTGCGGGAGTCGTCGGCGCTGGGCAAGGGGCTGATGGCGGCGTTCGATGGCGACAAGCTCAACGTTGCTGCCCTGGGTAATCTGGTGCCGCAGCTGCATGTGCACCACATTGTGCGGTTCGAGGGTGATCCGGCCTGGCCGGGACCGGTGTGGGGGCGTCAGCCGCCAACGCCCTATGAGCCGGTGGCCCTGGAGCAGCGCCTGGCACAGTTGGCGCCCGTCGTTGCTGCGGTGCAGGCCGCCGGTTAGTGATGGGTGGCCTGGCGGTTTGGGGTGGTGAGGTGTCAGCTCCGCAGTGAGCGCGCCAGGGTCTGCGAGCCAAGCAGGATCATGCGTAGTTCGGTCTTCAGCTTGGCTTTCAGGATCTCTCGTTCCCGGGCGGTGGCGTCCAGCGCTTCCGCGCCCTGGTTGAACACCAGGGTGACCATCGCCTCGGCTACCAGGCGGCCATCATGAATCGGCCGTTTCTCTTCTTCGGCAATGCGGCGCAGGTCGTCGGCCAGCTCGGTGACGAAATGGTCGATCTCGGCCTGGATCGCCGTTCGGAATGGTTTCGACACCCCCGTCCTCTCCCTCAGCATCAGCCGGAACAGGTTGGCGTTGTTGCCCAGATATTCCATGAAGGTATCCACGGAAGTGCTGATCGCACTGCCGTTACGGGCGATGCGCTTGCGGGCCTGGCGCATGAGCTGGCGCAGCGCGACACCGCCTTCATCGACCAGGGCCAGTCCCAGCTCATCCAGTTCTGAAAAATGCCGGTAGAAGGAGGTGGGTGCGATGCCTGCCTCCCGGGCTACTTCCCGCAGACTGAGGCTGCCGAAGCCGCGATCGGCACTGAGCTGCGACAGTGCGGCGTCCATCAGTGCTCTGCGGGTCTTGAGTTTCTGTTCGGCTCGTGACGACACGGGGCCTCCATTCGGATCGGGTTGCGAGAGTCGCGACGAGGCAGCGAACCGCCAGCGTGGCAGGGCGGGAATGGCTGGCCGGATGTGCGATAAAGGCGCTCTATTCTACCGGCAGACCGTAAGGGCGTCATCTTCAACCCAGAGAGCCGTCCAATCACCGTCTGCCCGATGGATTGTGATGCCGGAAACCTGATTTTCCAGCCTGATGCGTTTATAATGTCCCGCTTTTCGAGAATGGGTCCGCCATCGGCGGGCGGCGCTGGCTGAGCGACGCTCGACAGGCTCGGATGGCAGCAGGCGGTACCCGATGATGTGAGCAGGGCGGGTCCCCGGATTCAGGGGGTTGCCGGTGTTGGTTATGTTGTGGGGTAAAGGCAAGTTCGAGAGGTGAGAAGATGCCGATTTACGAGTACGTTTGCGACGCCTGTGGCTTTGAGAAGGACGTTATTCAGAAAATGAGCGCGGACCCGTTGAAGGACTGTCCGAAATGCGAAACCCCGGCGTTTCGCAAGCGGATTTCCGCAGCAGGGTTCCGGCTATCTGGCTCCGGTTGGTACGAGACCGATTTCAAAACCGGCGCCAAGAAGAATCTGGTCGACAAGGGTGGCTCAAAGGAGTCGGCAGCTAGCTGACCGCGCGCCCTGACGCCTGCCCGGCCGGCCCGGGCAATCAAGCTAATTACGCACATACAGACATTACGGGAAGGGTTATGCGCAGTCATTATTGCGGTGGAATCAACGAGTCTCATATTGATCAGGATGTAACCCTGTGTGGTTGGGTCCATCGTCGTCGCGACCACGGCGGGGTTATCTTTCTGGATCTGCGCGACCGGGATGGTATTTCCCAGGTAGTAGTCGATCCGGATACGCCTGAGAGCTTCCAGCTGGCGGAGAAAGTCCGCAGTGAGTTCGTTATCCAGATTACCGGTCGTGTTCGCCGTCGCCCTGCCGGTACCGAGAATGACAACATGCCGACCGGCCAGGTTGAGGTGCTGGGTAAGCAGCTGACCATCCTGAACGCTGCCGCCACGCCGCCGTTCCCGCTGGACGAGCATGTCGACGTGGGGGAAGACGTTCGCCTGCGTTACCGCTTTGTTGACCTGCGTCGCCCGGAAATGCTGAACCGTCTGCGTTTCCGTTCGCGGGTAACCAGCTACATTCGCAATTTCCTCGACAGCAACGACTTCATGGATGTGGAAACGCCGATCCTGACCCGGGCCACCCCGGAAGGTGCGCGTGACTACCTGGTGCCGAGCCGGACTCACAACGGTTCCTTCTTTGCGCTGCCCCAGTCCCCACAGTTGTTCAAACAGCTGCTGATGGTGTCTGGTGTTGACCGCTACTACCAGATTGCCAAGTGTTTCCGTGACGAGGACCTGCGGGCTGACCGTCAGCCGGAGTTCACCCAGATCGACCTTGAGGCGTCCTTCATTGATGAAGAAGGCCTGATGGGAATCACCGAGTCCATGGTTCGGAAGCTGTTCAAGGACGTGATGGACATTGAGCTGCCCGAATTCCCGCGTATGCCGTACGAAGAGGCCATGCGCCGTTTCGGTAGCGACAAGCCGGACCTGCGGATTCCGCTGGAGCTGATTGACGTTGCCGACCTGGTTGAAGGCGTTGATTTCAAAGTGTTCGCCGGCCCGGCCAAAGACCCGAAAGGTCGTGTGGCGGCGCTGCGTGTGCCCAAGGGCAGTGAGCTGACCCGCAAGCAGATCGATGAATACACCAAATACGTTGGTATCTACGGTGCCAAGGGGCTGGCCTACATCAAGGTCAACGACCTTGCCAAGGGTGCCGAGGGACTGCAGTCTCCGATCGTCAAGTTCCTGGGCGATGACGTCGCCATGGCGGTGGTTGAGCGTGCCGGTGCCGAGGATGGCGATATCGTGTTCTTCGGTGCGGATAAGCGTTCCGTGGTTGACGAAGCCCTGGGCGCACTGCGTATCCGTATAGGTCACGATCTCAACATGCTCACAGCTGAGTGGGCACCGCTGTGGGTGGTGGACTTCCCGATGTTCGAGGAAACCTCGGATGGCGGCCTGACCGCAATTCACCATCCATTCACTGCGCCGTCCTGCAGTGCCGAGGAGCTTGAGGCCCAGCCTGCCACAGCGCTCTCCCGCGCCTACGACATGGTGCTGAATGGTACCGAGCTGGGTGGCGGTTCGATCCGTATCCACGATGAGGCGATGCAGGAGACTGTGTTCCGCGTACTGGGCATCGGCCACGAAGAAGCTCGCAGCAAGTTCGGCTTCCTGTTGGATGCGCTCAAGTATGGTTGCCCGCCTCACGGTGGTCTGGCGTTTGGTCTGGATCGTCTGATCATGCTGATGACCGGTGCTTCCTCTATTCGTGACGTTATTGCGTTCCCGAAAACCCAGAGCGCGACCTGTCTGATGACCCAGGCGCCAGGCACTGTCGACGACAAGCAGCTCAAGGAGCTGAACATCCGTCTGCGCAAGCCGCCGGTGAAGAGCGAAGCTGGCGAAGCCGAGGCCAAGTCGGACGACGAGTAACCGGCAAGAGAACGTTGTTGGTAAGAGAAGGAGTGAGCGGAGCGAGGTATGGCCGGACACAGTAAATGGTCCAACATCAAGCATCGCAAGGCGGCTCAGGACGCCAAGCGTGGCAAGATCTTTACCAAACTCATTCGCGAGCTGACGGTGGCGGCCCGCCAGGGCGGGGGGAGTCCCGAGGACAACCCCCGCCTGCGGGCCGTAATCGACAAGGCGTTAACCGCCAACATGAAGAAGGACACCATCGAACGCGCCATCGCGCGGGGTGCCGGTGGTGAGGACGACGACAACTACGAAGAGCTGACCTACGAAGGTTATGGTCCCGGAGGTGTCGCGATCCTGATTGAAGCCATGACGGACAACCGTAACCGCACGGTGGCGGAGGTTCGTCACGCATTCAGCAAGCATGGTGGTAACCTGGGCACCGATGGGTCCGTCGCCTACCTGTTTGCCAAGCAGGGCCTGCTCTACTGTGGCTCTGACACCGCGGAAGATCAGTTGATGGAAGCGGCACTGGAGGCTGGTGCCGAGGACGTGGCCGAGCAGGAGGATGGCTCCTTCGAGATCGTCACCACGCCAGAGCAGTTTCTGGACGTCAAGGATGCCCTGGTAAGCGCCGGGCTGACGCCTGAGCGGGCGGAAGTGACGATGGTGCCGTCCACTTCTGACGAGCTGGATCTTGAGGGCGCTGAGACCATTCTCAAACTTGTGGATATGCTGGAGGATCTGGACGACGTCCAGAATGTGTACTCCAATGCGGATATCCCTGATGACATTCTTGCCCGGTTGGGCGAGTAACCCGCCATCCTGAGCGCAAAGGTAAGGAGCCGTCTTGGCCATCATTCTGGGAGTTGATCCAGGCTCCCGCATCACCGGCTACGGCATTATCCGCGCCGAAGGGCGTGATCTGGAGTACCTCGACAGCGGCTGTGTTCGCCTGGGTGACAAGCCGCTGGCGGAGCGGCTGCAGGTCATCTTTCACAGCCTGGCGACGTTGATTGGCGAGTATCGCCCCGACGAATTTGCCATCGAGCAGGTCTTTATGGCCCGCAACCCCGATTCCGCCCTCAAGCTGGGGCAGGCCCGCGGAGCGGCCATCGTCAGTGCTGCCAACAGCGGGCTTGCGGTCCATGAGTATTCTGCCCGCCAGGTCAAGCAGGCGGTTGTCGGCAAGGGTGGGGCAGACAAATCCCAGGTGCAACACATGGTGCAGGCGTTGCTGGGCCTGTCACGTAAACCTCAGGCTGACGCCGCTGATGCCCTGGCGATCGCGCTGTGCCATGCCCATATGAACCAGAGCATGGTCCGGGTTGGTACCGGTGCGGCATTGCAGCAGCCGAACCATCGCGGCAAGCTCCGTGGTGGTCGCATCCGCTGACCAGTCCACGCCAGACAGGAGTGTTGAGTTGATCGGACGAATTCGCGGCCTGTTGGTCGAAAAATCCCCGAGCCAGGCCTTGGTCGAATGCCACGGACTGGGTTACGAAGTGGACATTCCCTACACCACTTTTTTTAACCTCCCCGAACCCGGTCAGGAGCTCACCCTTCACACCCACTTCGCCGTTCGGGAGGACGCCCAGAGCCTGTTTGGTTTCAGCGCCCGGCTGGATCGGGACCTGTTCCGGTTGCTGGTCAAGGTGAATGGCGTTGGGCCGAAGATGGCCCTGGCCATCCTGTCCGGGCTGGATGCCCGGCAGTTCATCCGCTGCGTGGAGGCCAGAGATGTGGCAGCGCTGGTGAAGGTACCCGGCGTGGGCAAGAAAACCGCCGAGCGATTGCTGATCGACATGGCGGACCGTATCGGGCAGCTTGAGGGCGTCTTCCAGCTGTCCGACCCGGCCGCGACCACCCTGCCGGCGGCAACACCACCCGCGGTGGACCCGGTTGAGGAAGCCGAGTCTGCGTTGATTGCCCTGGGTTACAAACCTCAAGAGGCGGCGAAAGCCGTCAATCAGATCGCCGGTGAGGGCATGAGCCGGGAAGAACTTATACGACTGGCCCTGAAGAACATGATTCCGGCAGGTCGCTGATCAGCGGGCGTATTCCGGAGTTTCTTAACAGGGTAGGCATATTCTGTCTGCATAATGGACAGATATCCTGAATCCAGCGTAACGTGACAGCGTCGGAGTCCTTTGTAAAATAAAGGGCATTTTGCGGCAGGCCCAACACAGACAGGCAGCGACATGATTGAATCGGATCGTCTGATATCCGCACAAAGTGGTCCTCAGGAAGACGTTCAGGACCGGGCCATCCGCCCAACACTGCTGACGGAGTATGTGGGGCAGCCGACGGTCCGGGAGCAGATGGACATCTTCATCTCGGCGGCCCGACGTCGCGAAGAGGCGCTGGACCATGTATTGATCTTCGGGCCACCCGGTTTGGGAAAGACCACCCTGGCCAACATCATTGCCAACGAAATGGGCGTGGCCATCAAGACCACGTCGGGACCGGTGCTGGAAAAAGCCGGTGATCTGGCGGCGATGCTGACCAACCTGGAAGAGGGTGACGTACTGTTCATCGACGAGATCCACCGGCTTAATGCCGCCGTCGAGGAAGTGCTCTATCCCGCTATGGAAGATTACCAGCTGGACATCATGATTGGTGAGGGCCCGGCTGCCCGCTCCATCAAGCTGGACCTGCCCGCCTTTACCCTCGTTGGGGCCACCACTCGCGCCGGTTTGCTGACATCGCCCTTGCGAGATCGCTTTGGCATTGTCCAGCGGCTGGAGTTCTACAACACCGCCGATCTTACCCAGATCATTCTGCGCTCGGCCCGCCTCTCTGGTGTCGGTATCGACGAGCGTGGAGCCCATGAAATTGCCCGCCGATCGCGGGGAACCCCCCGAATCGCCAACCGACTGTTACGCCGGGTCCGCGATTACGCTGAAGTGCGCCACGATGGTCATATTCATGAGCAGGTCTCTGATGAGGCTCTGAACATGCTTAAGGTCGACAGCGAGGGGTTCGACCATATGGACCGCCGCCTGCTGTTGGCGCTGATCGAGAAGTTCGATGGTGGCCCGGTGGGCGTGGAAAGCCTGGCAGCGGCCATCAGCGAGGAGCGAGGCACCATTGAGGATGTGATCGAGCCCTTTTTGATCCAGCAGGGCTTCATGGTGCGGACCCCCCGTGGACGAATGGTAACGTCCAGTGCTTACCTGCATTTCGGGGTCTCTCCCCCCGGGTCCCGCGAGGAGGCCTCCCTTGACTGAGCGCGATGATTCAGCCGCGCGGTTTGAACTGCCGGTTCGGGTCTATATCGAGGATACCGATGCCGGTGGCATCGTCTATCACGCCAAGTATCTGCATTACATGGAACGGGCCCGTATCGAATGGGTGCGTACCCACGGTGTTGGCCTGCGTGCCGGCCTGGCCGAGAACATCAGCTATGTGGTCCAGGGGCTGACCATCAACTACCGCAAGCCAGCTCGGCTGGATGATGAGCTGCTGGTGACGGCGGAATTGGCGGATTTCGGTCGTGTGTCCATGGATTTCCGCCAATGTGTCCGGCGGGCAGTGGATCAGGCGGTGCTGACAGAAGCCACGGTCCGCGTGGCCTGCATCGCACTTGATACCGGTCGTCCCCGGCGACTGCCTGACGATCTGGCCACTCTGCTGGCCGAACATACCTCAACTCGACAACCTGAGAACCAGGAGTAGAACGTGGAGTCAGAACTTTCTGTATGGTCCCTCATCGCCAATGCCGGTCCGCTGGTGCAATTGGTGATGTTGCTGTTGATGCTGGCCTCAGTGGTGTCCTGGGCGTTGATTTATCAGCGTTTGCAGGTTTTCAGAAAGGCCCGGGCAGCGCAGTTGGCCTTTGAAGAGCAGTTCTGGTCGGGGATGGATCTTGGTCAGCTGTACCGGGACGTCAATGCCAATCCGACCCCGTTCTCAGGCATGGAAGCGGTCTTTCGCGCTGGATTCAAGGAGTTTTCCCGTCTGCGGCAACAGAGCCGGGACGCCGATGCGGTCATGGAAGGGGCGCAGCGGGCCATGCGAGTGGCCTTCTCCCGTGAGCAGGAGCGACTGGAGCACCATCTGCCGTTCCTGGCGACCGTCGGCTCGACCAGTCCATACATCGGCCTGTTCGGGACTGTCTGGGGGATCATGAACTCGTTTCGAGGTCTGGCCCAGGTTCAGCAGGCAACACTGGCCACCGTGGCCCCCGGTATCTCCGAAGCGCTGATCGCCACTGCCATGGGGCTGTTTGCCGCCATCCCGGCGGTGATCGCCTATAACCGCTTCGCCGCCCGTTCAGATGCCTTACTGAAGAACTACGAAACCTTCGCCGAAGAATTTTCCAGCATTCTTCACCGCCGCGTCCACAGCGGTGACAGTCACAGCAAGACCTGAGGGTCGGTTCCGGGAGAAAGCGCATGAAAGGCATGGGAATGATGCCGGTCACCCGGCGCAAGCCAATGGCCGAGATCAACGTGGTGCCCTACATCGATGTGATGCTGGTGCTGCTGGTGATCTTCATGGTGACGGCGCCAATGATGACCCAGGGGGTCAAAGTCGACCTGCCCGAAACCAGCTCCGATCCGATTCAGGCCCAGAAAGAGGTGGAATCCATCATCATCTCGGTGGACGCCAATGGCGCCTACTTTATGGAGATCGGCGATCGTGGCAGCGACCCGATGGCGCTGTCGGAGCTGCGGGAGCAGGTGGCGAAGATTCTGTCCCAGCGCAGCAGCAAAGACGTTCTGGTCCGTGGTGATCAGCATGTGGAGTACGGCACGGTGGTGCGGTTGATGTCAGAGCTGCAGGCGGCGGGTGCCAGCAGCGTGGGACTGATTACCGATGTGCCCACCGGGGACCGTCAGGACGGATAGGCTGTGACCGATCGAGAACGGGATTACATATCGAATGACAAGGCGCCCTGGAAGTCGCCCGTTGCGCTGTCGCTGGGGATGCACGCTGCTCTGGCGGTGTTCCTGCTGGTCGGCTGGCACTGGAGCACGCCAACCCACGAGCCGCCGCCGCGGAGTATCGCCGCAACCCTGGTGATGCAGCAGCCTGAGCCGGCCGCTGCGCCGCCGGAGCCCGCACCGGTTCCAGACCGCCAGCAGCAGGAGCAGGAGCGCAAACGTCAGCAGGAGCGTGAGCGGCAGCGTGAGCAGGAACGCCAGCGGGAACTGCAGCGTCAGCGGGAGCAGGCTGAGCGCCAGGCCCGGGAAGAGCGTGAGCGTCAGCAAGCCGCGGAACGTGAGCGCCAGCAGCGGGCTGAGGCAGAGGCTGCCCGCAAAAAAGCCGAGGCGGAAGCCAAGGAGCGGGCGCGTCGCCAGGCCGAAGAGGAGGAGCGTCGCCGTCAGGAGGCGGCCCGCAAGGCCGAGGAAGAACGCCAGCGCCAGCAGGAGGCCGAGCGCCGACGTGAACAGCAGGCCCGGGAGCAGCGGGAAGCCGAAGCCCGTCGTCGGGAACAGGAGCGTCAGTTGCGGGAGCAGCAGTTGCAGGCGCTGGCGGACAAGGCCAACGAGGAACGCCAGGCCGAGCGTCAACGTCAGGCCGAGGCCGCCGCGGCGGCCCGGGCCCGTGAAGCGCAAATGATGAGCGACCGCGACAAGTATCAGTTGATGATCCGGGACAAGCTCCGTCAGGCCTGGTACATACCGCCATCGGCGACCGGGGATATGTCGGTCAAGTTACGCATCACGCTGTTCCCGACCGGTGAGCTGTCATCGGTGGAGCTGGTGCGGGGCAGTGGCAACGGTGCCTTTGATCAGTCAGCCCTGAGTGCGGTTCGAGGCATTGACCGCTACCCATTGCCAGACGATCAGCAGACGTTTGAGCGTTACTTTCGGCAGTTCACTATCGAATTCACCCCAGAAGCATTGAGGTAAGTACAGTGGCACGCATCGATCTATCCCGTACTCCGTCACGTCTGGCAGGCTGGGTTCACCGCTGGCCATCGTTATCCGCGCTGCTCGCTTTGCTGCTGTTTGCCGTCCCTGGCCATGCCGAGTTGCTGATCCGCATCACCGAAGGGGTCGAAAGTGCGATTCCGGTTGCCGTTGTGCCGTTCAAGGAGAGTGGCGATTTGCCGGCAGGCGATGGTGTCAGCGATATCGTGCGTTCAGACCTGACCATGAGTGGTGAGTTTTCCACGCTGTCGCCGGAGAAAATGTTGAGTCTGCCGTCCCGGGGCGACGACGTGTTCTATCGCGACTGGAAACTGTTAGGGCAGCGTTATCTGCTGGTAGGTGAGGTCAGTCGCCAGGGCGATCAACTCAATGCCCGGTTCGAGCTGTTCGACGTTAACACCGAGGAGCGGCTGCTGGGCGAGACCGCCAACTCTGCAGTGGGTAGTCTGAGGACGCTTGCGCATCACATCAGTGACAAGGTCTATGAGGCCATTACCGGTGTGCCTGGCGCTTTTTCCACCCGGCTGGCCTATGTCACCCGGCAGGCGCAAGGCGGGCGGCCGCTCTACAAGCTGCAGGTCAGCGATGTGGATGGTAAACGTGCCAGCATTCGCCTCGAAAGCCGTGAGCCCATCTTGTCGCCGGCCTGGTCCCCGGATGGTCGCCGGCTGGCCTATGTTTCCTTTGAAACCGGAAATCCGGCCATCTATATCCACGAACTGGCGTCCGGACGTCGCACCCGTATTGCCAGCTTTCCCGGGCTGAATTCCGCGCCGGCCTGGTCCCCGGACGGACGTTCCCTGCTGGTCACGCTGTCCAAGGACGGCAACGCCGAGATCTACCGCATGGACATTGCGTCTCGCGCGCTCACCCGGCTGACCAATCACTGGGCCATTGATACCGAGGCGATGTTCGGAGCGGATGGCGAGAGTCTGTACTTTACCTCCGACCGTTCCGGTGGACCGCAGATCTACGTGAAAGACGATTTTGACGCCGAACCGCGCCGCTTGACCTTTGGCAGTCGCTACAATGCCCGGCCGAGACCCAGCGGCGATGGCAAGTATGTGTACTACGTTCATCAGCGCGAGGGGGCATTCCATATCGCCCGCACCAACCTGGAAACCCGCGAAGAGACCGTGTTGACCCGGACCCTGCTTGATGAATCGCCAAGCGTGTCACCCAATGGTCGGATGCTGATTTACGCCACCAAACAGGATGGTCAAAGTGTACTCACTGTAATCACATCGGATGGTGGGGCCAGTTACACTTTGCCGGCGTCTGAAGGTGACGTTCGTGAACCAGCCTGGTCACCGATCATCCGCTGACCGGCGGGATGCGGGCGATTGTAACGCCAACGGCAGTCATCGGCTTTTGTCTGTAACGAATGCCGGCAATAATTCAAAATGGGGTGACGGAAGTACCGCGCACGTAAGAATGGCGGACGGTCAGTCACCCCCATATACACTTAACGGAAGGAAACCCTATGAATATTTCAGTGCAGAAAAAAGCGATCGTTATGGCAATGTCCCTCGGCCTGCTGGCTGGTTGTAGCACCACCGGTGAGACTACCGATGAAGATATGCAGGGCACAGAAGTTGCGGTTGGCGATCAGCAGGATACCAGCACCGTCTACGGCGGCGATGACCAGGGTGGCGTTTCCTCTTCCGGCTTGACCGATGCCGAGCGCGAGCAGGCGCGTAAAGCAGCTGAGCAGGCGGCTGAAGCGGCCAAGCGCGATATCACCGTATTCTACTTTGACTTTGACACCTCCGAGATTCAGCCGGAAATCCGCGATGTGCTGGTTGCTCATGGTCAGTTCCTTGCCGCCAACCCGGGTCAGGCTGTCCGTTTGGAAGGCCATGCCGATGAGCGCGGCACCAAGGAATACAACCTGGCTCTGGGCGAGCGTCGTGCCAAGGCGGTTGAGCGTTTTCTGATCGTGAATGGCGTTAGCCGTAGCCAGATTGAAACCGTAAGCTACGGTGAAGAGAAGCCGGCGGTTATGGGATCAGGCAGCAGCACCTGGGCCAAGAACCGTCGTGTTGAGCTGATCTACAAGTAAGGAATTCACCTGCTATCGGGGCTTGCCCATGAGAAGACTCCTCGTTACCGCTTTCACTCTGGCCGTAGCCACTGGTGCACAGGCTCAATCCGCTGATTCGGGTGGTGCCAGTGCCCAGCGTTCGGCGTCACAGGCCAATGCTGAGTTGCTTCACATGATTGAGCAGTTGCAGCGTGAGGTCCGGCGGTTGCGGGGAGATCTTGAGGAGCAGCAGAACCGGCTTGACCGGCTTTCCCAGCAGTCCCGCAGTCGCTACGTGGATCTGGATCAACGGATTCTCGGGCTGACGGAAAAGCTTGATCAGTCAGCGCAGAAGCCGGCAGGGGAGGCGTCTGCCGAGCCTGTTTCGACGCCTCAGCCGACACGGGAGTACCGTGCCCCCAGTGCCGAAGAGCGTCAGCGGTATCAGCAAATTCAGAAGCTGATACGGGACGACAAGGACTATGACAGCGCCATTGGCGCGCTGTATGATTTCATCGGCAAGTATCCGGAAGGGGATCTCACCGTTAATGCCTATTACTGGCTGGGTGAGGTTTACCTGGTGAAGCCGCAACCGGAACAGGCCAAGCAGGCCTTCACCATTGTGGCCAGCCGCTACGCGGACCATCGCAAGGCACCGGATGCCGGGTACAAGCTCGGCGTGGCTCTGGATCGTCTCGGTGAAACCGAAGAAGCGCGCCGCCGGATGGACGCGGTTATCCGTGACTATCCGGATTCCGATGCGGCTGAACTGGCCCGGGAGTACCTCGCAAGCCATTGATGTGTTCAAAAAAACGGCGATCAAAACTTTTTTTAGAAAATTTCTTCACAAGGGGTTGATCACCGAAAAAATATCAGTACTATATGCGCCTCGCTTGGGTCGTTAGCTCAGTTGGTAGAGCAGTTGGCTTTTAACCAATTGGTCGATGGTTCGAATCCATCACGACCCACCATCTTCAGGTAGCGCTGGCAGAGCTGAGCCCGCCACGCTTCCAGGCAAGGTTTTCGGTGATCGAAAGCAATGCCAAAACGAATTGGGTCGTTAGCTCAGTTGGTAGAGCAGTTGGCTTTTAACCAATTGGTCGATGGTTCGAATCCATCACGACCCACCAAATAAACCATCCGGGCTTCTCGGGTTGGTTGGAAAAAAGAGCCTTCGGGCTCTTTTTTTTTGCCCAAAGATACCAATGTCTCCAGGGAGACTCTGAGTGGCTCCCAGCTACTCGGGTTACCCAGTCTTCTCAATAACAGCCCAGTGTGACAGGGTCATGAATCAACCATGTCCGATGGTACAATGGGGCTGAAGAATAACGGATGAGATGTAGACCATGACACGAGCCGAAGATCGAATTCTGGTACAGGAGCATCTGGCCCACCAGGCAGAGCCAAAACCCCTCAGTGGCGATGAGAAGGCCGCGCTGGAAGCGCGTATTCGCCAGGCCCTGAAGGATCAGGATGCCGTGCTCGTGGCGCACTATTACACCGACCCCGACATTCAGCGACTGGCCGAGGAAACCGGCGGCTGTGTGGCTGACTCGCTGGAGATGGCCCGCTTCGGTCGTGACCATGCGGCATCGACGGTTGTGGTCGCGGGCGTGAAGTTCATGGGGGAGACCGCCAAGATCCTCACGCCGGAAAAGCGGGTGCTGATGCCGACTCTGGAGGCAACCTGTTCGCTGGATGTGGGGTGCCCGGCGGATGAGTTCGCAGCGTTCTGCGATCAGCATCCGGACCGGACCGTGGTGGTGTATGCCAATACCTCCGCGGCGGTGAAGGCGAGGGCGGACTGGGTGGTCACGTCCAGCTGTGCCCAGGCCATTGTGGAGTCCCTGGATGCCCGTGGCGAGAAGCTGATCTGGGCGCCGGACAAACATCTGGGGCACTACGTCCAGAAGACCACCGGCGCTGATATGCTGCTGTGGGACGGCTCCTGCATCGTGCATGAAGAGTTCAAGCATCGTGGGCTGGAAGATCTGAAAGCCCTGTACCCGGATGCGGCGATTCTGGTGCACCCGGAGTCGCCGGATGCGGTGGTGGAGATGGCGGACGTGGTCGGCTCCACATCGCAGCTGATTCATGCAGTACAGACCCTGCCGAACGACAAGTTCGTGGTTGCCACCGATAACGGCATCTTCTACAAGATGCAGCAACTGGCGCCCAACAAGACCCTGATCGAAGCACCTACGGCCGGAAACGGCGCGACTTGTCGCAGCTGTGCCCATTGCCCGTGGATGGCGATGAACGGCCTGGAAAACCTGCTCCATGTGCTGGAGTCTGGAGATCAGCAGGTGCACGTGGATGACGCGCTGAGAGAGCGTGCGCTGGCGCCTTTGAAGCGCATGCTGGATTTCACCGCCGACATGAACCTCAAGGCCGCTGGCAACGCCTGAGGGCATTCAGTCCACCGTCAGCGGCGGCGTTTGGCCAGAGCCTGGCTGACCTCGTTCAGTCTTGATGACAGGCTCTGGTAGGATGGCGTCCCCGGGGGCGCCTTCTCCTGCGCCTCCAGCAGTTGCCGGTGAGCCGATTCCAGATCCCCCATCAGAATCGCGTACTCTGCCCGGGCTTCGTGCACACCAACGATGTTCCGCGCCTGACCTTCCGCCTCCGCCAGTCTCAGCCAGAGATTCTCCCGTTCCGGATACTGCCTGATCAGTGTGCGCAGATAGCCGCTGGCGGCGCGGGCATTGCCATCCGCCAGTTCGGTGCGGGCCAGCATGTCGGTGATCGGAGTATTTTCCGGGTTGCGGTCCAGTGCCTCGTGCATCAGGGCGTTGGCTTCGCTGGCGTGATCCTGGGCGAGCAGGGCCTCGGCCAGGGTTACCTGGTAGGTGATTCGGCCGGGCTGGTGTGACAACAGCTGCCGCAGAGTCGATTCGGCCTCGGCAGGCTGGCGATTGCCCAGATAGGCGACTGCCAGTCCGTAATGATCCGCGGGGCTCTCGCTGATCGCAGTGTTGGCAGTGCGGCGCTCGAAGAAGGCGACACCGTGTTCTGGCGTGGTGGCGTAGTGGGCCTGCAGGCGCGCTCTGACCAGGTGATACTCCAGCCGGTCTGCAACCTGCGTGATAGGGTACTGCTCGGCACGGGAGCGGGTATCGGAGACGCGGCTCTGGGTCAGCGGGTGGGTGGACAGGTACTCCGGTGGCTGATTTCCCTGCAGCCGGTTCTGGCGCATCATGGTTTCAAACATGGCCGGCATGCCACGGGGATCAAAGCCGGCATCCGCCATGATGTCTAGGCCGATCCGGTCGGCTTCCTGTTCGTGGGCGCGACTGTATTGCAGCATGTTCTGGATGCTGAGGGCCTGGGTGCCGGCAATGGCCGCCAGGCCGACGTCGGATTTTGTGACGGCGGACAGGATGATGCCGGTGACCATACCGGCGATCGCCAGTGGGGCGTTGGTTTCCTGCTGCTCCAGGCGGCGCGCAAAGTGGCGCTGGCTGAGGTGGGCCAGTTCGTGGGCGATAACGGAGCCAAACTGCTGCTCGCTGCGGGCGTAGAGAAACAGACCGCCGTTTACTCCGACGATGTTGCCGGGTACCGCAAAGGCATTGATGTCGGGGCTGTCGATCAACACGAGGGTCAGTTGTTTGTCGCCCAGTGGCACTGAGGGCAGCAGGCGGTGGACCATCGATTCCAGGTAATCCGCCACCAGCGGGTCCTGGATGCGCGGTGCGGAACGGCGGATCGACCCCATAACCTGACGGCCGATTTCGGCTTCCTGCTGTTCGGAAATCAGCCCGCCGCCGAGGCCGCCAATGGTTGGCAGAGTGTGATCGGTGGCCGCCAGTGGTGTGGCCAGAAGGCTGCAGATGGCCAACGCGGCAAAGCGACGGCGAAGTCGGCACCTGAAAGTGGGGCTGGTCGTGCCGGTTACGGTGCGAAGCTGTTTGCGGTAAGCCATAATGCGGTACTATTCCTGGCTGCGTCATACTTGGCCGCTGGATGGGGCGATGATCGCCCTGTCGACAGCTGGGCCTGGTTCAGAGGGTCTTTGGATGCTCTGAGTGCGTTCAGAATCCTTCTGGGGGCGGGTGGTTCACCGGTCCCTCGCTGTGTTGCCTTTACTACTTTACCTTTGCCTCATCCGAATTGTGACCGAATCATGCCAGACAAGTTGCTTGACGCATCAGGGCTGCAATGCCCGATGCCTTTACTGAAGACCAAGTTGGAGCTCAGCGCCATGGTGGCCGGGCAGCAGTTGGAAGTGTTGGCTACCGACCCAGGCTCGGCCCGAGATATTCCCGCCTACCTGGCGATGTCCGACCATCGGCTAATCAGCCAATCCGAAACCGAAGGCCGCTATCGCTTTGTGATAGAGTGCGGCCAGTCCTGAGTCCCTGCCGGAGCCGTTCATGGTCAGAATTCTACGTGGTCTAGCCGATAAATACTTTTCAGATGACGAAGCTGTCATCCTGCTACTGCTGTTGGTGGTGGGTACCCTGGCAGTGGTCTTCTTTGGTGCCATGCTGGCGCCCGTGATTGCATCGGTGATCGTGGCTTTCATCCTGCAGGGGCTGGTAAGCAAGCTGATGGGATGGGGGGTGCCGGAGACGCTGGCCATTGTCGGCGTTTTCCTGGTGTTTATGGGCATCCTGCTGGGTTTCCTGTTTGGCCTGATGCCGTTGGTGTGGACCCAGGTCACTGCGCTCGCTGGGGAGGCGCCTCGCATCTTCCGTGAGTTGCAGAGCTACATGGAGGTATTGCCGGACCAGTACCCGAACCTGATTTCCATTGACGCGGTGAACACCGTCTACCACGAGGTGACATCAGAAGCGGCGCGGATGACCCAGTGGCTGGTGTCCTTCTCGCTCTCCAGCATTCCGGATCTGCTGGCCGTGCTCATTTACATGGTGCTGGTCCCAATTCTGGTGTTCTTTTTCCTGAAGGACCGCAAGCTGTTGCTGGGAGCACTGGCCCGTCTGCTTCCTCACCAGCGGCCGCTGATGCTGCACATCTGGGAAGAAGTGAATCTGCAGTGTGCCAATTACGTCCGCGGCAAGGCGGTCGAGATCCTGATCGTTGGTGGCGCCACCTACGTTGCGTTCAAACTGCTGGGCGTTCCCTACGCCGCTTTGCTGTCGCTGCTGGTGGGGCTGAGTGTGGTGATTCCCTACATCGGCGCCGCCGTAGTAACCATTCCGGTGGCGATGATTGCGCTTTTCGCCTTTGGTTGGGGCAGTCACTTCATCTGGGTGATGGTGGTGTACGGCATTATTCAGGCGCTGGATGGCAATGTGCTGGTACCAGTGCTGTTCTCTGAAGTAAACAACCTGCACCCGGTGGTCATCATCGTGGCGGTATTATTTTTTGGGGGTGTCTGGGGGCTGTGGGGGGTGTTCTTTGCGATCCCTCTGGCAACCATGCTGAAGGCGATTTTCTCCGCCTGGCCGGTCAAGCGAGAGCCGCTGGGGCCGATTGACGACGTGGGCTGACGAGGCGCCAGCCCATTGGAAAGCCCGGGTTGCCGGCTGTTGGTAACCCTAGTCTTTGAATGCGATGTTAGCCGTTCACTTCCTGGGCGGCAGCCAGCACTTCGTCAACATGCCCTTTGACTTTGACGCTGCGCCACTCCCGGCGCAGGACGCCTTCCTTGTCGATCATGAAGGTGCTGCGATCGATACCCATGTATTCCTTGCCATAGAGCTTCTTCAGCTTGATCACATCAAACTGCTGACACAGTTCTTCATCCTTGTCTGAGATCAGCTGGAACGGAAACTCGTGCTTCGCGCGAAAGTTGGTGTGGACTTTGAGGCTGTCCCGGGAGACACCAAACACGACCGTGTCACAGGCCTTGAAAGCGGCGTGCTGATCGCGGAAGTCCTGCCCCTCGGTGGTGCAGCCCGGGGTGTTGTCCTTGGGGTAAAAATAGATCACCAGGTTTTTCTTGCCGCGGAAGTCGGACAGCCGGACGGTTTGATCTTCCGTTGCTGGCGCTTCAAATTCGGCGACTGGCTGATTCAGTTCGACAGTGGGCATGGGAACTCCTGTTTGCTGTTCGAGATATAGTTTGCGAGTTGGGAAGTCTTACTATCTGAAGGTCTTGCAACCTGAAAGTCTTGCAACCGGGAAGTCTTGCAAGAAAGTCTTGCAAAAACGTCATACGGCGACGGTGCGTCTGGCGGTTCACTCCCCGGGCCGGATTGCCCGTCACTGCTGGCGTGAATGCAGGGTAGGGTGATTCACTGGGAATCATGACTTTATGCAAGGGCTCCCTTGTGTCGGTTGGCACCCAACATTACCATAACCGTTTTATCTGGACGGAGTCTTTATGATTACTGGTAGCCTCGTCGCGCTGGTGACGCCCATGCATCCGGATGGCAGTATCCACTGGGAGCATCTGGACGCACTGGTAGACTTTCACATTGAAAATGGCACCGACGGCATTGTTGCGGTCGGCACCACTGGGGAATCTGCAACCCTGGACCCGAAAGAACACTGCCAGACCATTGGTCACATCATCAAACGGGTGAACGGCCGTATTCCGGTGATTGCCGGTACCGGCGCTAACAGCACCCGCGAGGCGATCGAGTTGACCACTGAGGCGCACAAGCTGGGGGCCGATGCCTGCCTGTTGGTGGTGCCTTACTACAACAAGCCCAGCCAGGAAGGACTCTACCAGCATTTCCGTGCCATCGCCGAAGCCGTGCCGGTCAATCAGATGCTGTACAACGTGCCTGGCCGTACCGCCTGCGACATGATGAACGAAACCGTGGAGCGTCTGGCGGACATTCCCAACATCGTTGGCATCAAAGACGCAACGGGCAACATCCCCCGTGGTGCCGAACTGATCGAGGCGGTCAAAGGTCGTCTGGCCGTCTACTCCGGTGATGACGCCACAGCGGCTGACCTGATGCTGGCCGGTGCCAAGGGTAACGTGTCGGTAACGGCCAACGTCGCGCCCCGGGCCATGGCCGATCTGTGCAAGGCTGCCATCGCCGGTGACCGGGATGAAACCGCACGCCTGAATGACCTGTTGAATCCGCTCAATCGCAAACTGTTCCTGGAAGCGAATCCGATTCCGGTGAAGTGGGCACTGGCCCGGATGGGGCTGATTGGCGAAGGTATCCGCCTGCCGCTGACTGTGCTTGACCAAAAATTCCACAGCGAAGTGGAAGACGCCCTCAACGCCGCTGGTGTCCTCTGAGTCAACGCACTAACTGGAGATGCCTGATGGTTCTACCGTTCAGGACAGCACCGCGTTCCCGCGGTGCTTTTGCTGGTCTGGCGGTCGGTTGCGCCCTGGTCGCGGTATCAGGGTGCAGTGCGGTGGACGACCGCTCCCTGGAGTACGTCAACGCCCCCGCTGGTGAGCCGCTGAAAACGATCGACGAACGTCAGCGTGACCGGATCGGCAACGCCTACCCCATTCGCGAGATTGATAGCGCCGACAGTGGTGACATGTACGCCGGCGATCTGCCGCGACCACCCGACATGACGGCCGATATCCTCGAGCAGAACTACCTGATCGAAGAACTCGACGACCAGGCCTGGCTGCTGATCAACGAAGTGCCGGGACAGGTGTGGCCTGGTGTCACCGCCTACCTCAATGAGCGGGGTTTCGGTGTTGCCCAGGACAGTCCCCAGCTCGGCCTGGTGCAGAGTGAACTGGTGAACTTCAGCCGCCGGGCCCGTTCCCTGGTGGGGCTTGAGGATGGCCAGGCCAACGAGCCACGGATTCTGGTCCAGGCCCGTGTTGCGCCGGGTGTCCGTCGCAAGACCACCGAGGTGCAGTTGCGCCCCCGTGTGGTGGAGGGCAACCCCGACGAGCTGATGTCCTGGCAGCCGCGCACGGATGACAAAACCGTGGAAAAGAACCTGCTTCAGGATCTGGCCACCTTTCTGCAGGCGCGGGCCGACACCAAATCCTATTCCCGTGCGGCGCTGGGTATCAGCAACGAGCCGCGGGTGAAGCTGGTGTCGGAGGATGAGATTCCCCGTGCCATTCGGATGGATCTGGCCTTTGATCGGGCCTGGGGCGAGGTCCAGCGGGCTCTGCGAGAGGCCGATGTGACTGTGGTTGACCTTGATCGCAGCCAGGGGCGTTTCTACGTCGATTATCGCTCGAGTGAAGAGCTCGACCCGGGCATGTTCAGCTGGTTCGCTGACGAGCCGGAGCCGAAGTACACTTTCTACGTCAATCTCGAACAGCAGGGGCAGGCAATTCAGGTGACCACTGGCCGGGCGCCGGATCACGATGGCGCCAATCGCGCCACGCTGCTGCTGACGGAACTATTTGATCACCTATATTGAGCAGTCACGGTGGCATTGAGCCACCGCTGCCGGAGATACCAATGGAAAAGCGCGAAGAGCTTTACGCGGGCAAGGCCAAATCGGTCTTCCGCACTGACGACCCTGATCTGTTCGTTCTGGAATTCCGCGACGACACCTCGGCCTTTGATGGCGAGAAGAAAGAGCAGCTGAACCGCAAGGGCATGGTCAACAACCGCTTCAATGCCTTCATCATGGAGAAACTGGAAGCCGCTGGCGTTCCAACCCATTTTGAGAAGCTGCTGTCTTCCACCGAATCCCTGGTCAAGAACCTGGACATGATTCCGGTGGAGTGCGTGGTACGGAACATCTCGGCGGGCAGTCTCTGTCGCCGTCTGGGCGTAGAGGAAGGGCAGACCCTGAATCCGCCGACCTACGAGCTGTTCCTGAAGAACGACGAACTGCACGACCCGATGGTCAACGAGTCTCTGGCTGTCAGCTTTGGCTGGGCAACGGAAGCAGAACTTGAGCAGATGAAAACGCTGACCTACAAGGTCAACGGTGTGCTCAAGCAGCTGTTCGATGATGCCGGCATGTTGCTGGTGGACTACAAGCTGGAGTTCGGACGCGCGGGCGGACAGGTTGTGCTGGGTGACGAGTTCAGCCCCGATGGCTGTCGGATCTGGGACAAGGAAACCCGCAAGAAGATGGACAAGGACCGTTTCCGTCAGGGCCTGGGTGACGTTATCGAAACCTATGAGGAAGTCGGGCGCCGGCTTGGCATTACGTTTGACTGATTCGTCAGCCTCGCCGATGTGCAATCATTGGTAGCCAACCTCAATGGCATAGTGAAGGGGATAGTTATGCGTAATCGTATTCTGGCGCTCGGAGCCCTGCTGGCGGCGGCGCCACTGGCCCAGGCGGACATTATCGGGGCCGGCGCCTCGGTGAGTTACTGGGACGCGGAAGTGGCCGGCAAGGCCGGCCAGAAAGGTGATCTGCTGGATGTCGAGAACGATCTCGATCTGGGGGATAACAGCAACACGACCATCGCCCTGTACCTGGAGCACCCGGTACCGTTGCTGCCAAATGTCCGGATTGCTCACAGCTCTCTGGACCAGTCAGGCGATAGCGAACTGACTACCGATTTTGGTGGTATTGGCGCCGGTGTGCCAGTGACATCGGACCTGGAGTTCGAGCAGACGGATCTGACGCTGTACTACGAAGTTCTCGACAACTGGGTCAACCTGGACCTGGGGATCACTGCCCGGGACTTCAGCGGCGAGCTGGTGGTTACCCAGGTCGGTGGTGCTATCAGCGACACCACCAAGGTTGATGCCGTAGTGCCGATGGGCTATGTGGCTGCCCGCTTTGATCTGCCGTTCACCGGCGTATCGGTGGGTGCAGAAGGCAACGCCATCAGTTTTGACGGTGACTCGATGTATGACGTCAACGCCTATGGCCAGTACGAGATTGCGCTGGTTCAGCTTCGTCTGGGCTACCGCGAGATCGCAGTGGACTATGAAGACGGCAGCGATCGCTTCGACATCGATGTGTCCGGCCCCTTCATCAGTGCCGGCCTGTCATTCTGACACCGGAAGCGGCGGTTGGTTGAATGATGGTTGTCACCAGGAGCGCCTTTTGGGGCGCTCTTGTTGTTTCTGAGGCACCACATTATTCAGCGCCACTACTGGCAACAGGCTGCATTCGCTAAACTAACCTCAGTGACCGATGCTGGACCATCGGAATCCCTTTTTGACCCTGGAGATATCACCTTGAAAATCCTGGTTACCGGTACCGCTGGTTTCATTGGCTCCCATCTGGCCCATCGACTGCTGGATCGTGGCGATGAAGTTATTGGTGTCGACAACGTCAACGACTATTACGACGTCAATCTCAAGGAAGCCCGGCTGGCCCGTCTGCTTGAACGGGACGGTTTTACCGAAGTACGGGAAGACGTGGCCGACCGTGACGTCATGGCAACGGTGTTCCGGGACCACAAGCCGGAACGGGTCGTCCACCTGGCGGCCCAGGCAGGTGTGCGCTATTCCCTCGAGAATCCACATGCTTACGTAGACGCCAATCTGGTGGGGTTCATGAACATCCTCGAAGGTTGTCGGCACAACGACGTCAAGCACCTGGTGTACGCCTCCAGCAGTTCGGTCTACGGCGCCAATGAGGCCATGCCATTCTCTGTCCACGACAATGTCGACCACCCCCTGAGCCTGTATGCGGCATCCAAGAAAGCCAATGAGCTGATGGCCCACACCTACAGCCATCTCTACAACCTGCCCACCACCGGTCTGCGATTCTTTACCGTGTATGGCCCCTGGGGGCGCCCGGATATGGCCCTGTTCATCTTCACCCGCAAGATTCTGGCGGGGGAGCCGATCGACGTGTTCAACCACGGCCACCATCGTCGTGACTTCACGTACATCGATGACATCGTCGAAGGCGTTGTCCGCACCCTGGACCACGTCGCGCCCGGCAATCCGGACTGGTCCGGTGAAAAGCCGGACCCGGGTACCAGTCGTGCCCCCTATCGAATCTACAACATTGGCAGCAATAACCCGGTGGAGCTTTCCCGGTTTATTGAAATCATTGAGGAGCGCCTGGGCCGTAAGGCCGAGAAGAACCTGCTACCACTGCAGGCGGGCGATGTGCCGGCCACCTACGCCGATGTGGATGCGCTGATCGAGGATGTGGACTACAAGCCATCGACCACCGTTGAAGACGGCATTGCCCGGTTCGTAGACTGGTATCGCTCGTTCTACAACGTGTGATCTGAGTGTACGATCAGTTGTGAGTGCGACCAGTTGTGAGTACGACCAGCGATGAGTAAGACGAGCTGAGATTTTACGACTAGCCACGAAGGGAGACCGCAATGAGCAATCTGAAAGAGCAGGCCTGTGAGGCTTGTCGAGCTGATGCCCCTAAGGTTTCTGGCGCCGAACGGTCGGCACTGCTGAAGGAAGTGCCCGACTGGGAGGTGGTTGAGCTGGATGGTGAGCTCCAGCTGCGTCGGGCCTTCAAACTCGCCAATTTCGCCGATGCCCTGGCCTTTGCCAACCGGATCGGAGACTTGGCGGAAGCGGAAGGCCATCACCCGGCCTTGCTGGTGGAATGGGGTAAGGTCACGGTGCGCTGGTGGACCCACAAGATTGGGGGGCTCCATCGCAATGACTTCATTATGGCGGCGCGAACGGACGCTTTGGCAGCGGGTTAGGCTGATTGCCCGGTAGCGCCCGTAACGACGTCATCCTGTGCTGGTCTGCCTGACAGGGAAGTGGGCCCGTCTGGGCTCTGTATTGACGGATGCATTATCGCAGGGAAGGACAGGATGATTGTTCCGGAGTTCTGGGCTGAAGCCAGCGAACGACGCAGGGTCGACGGCCGGCAGTTTACTGTTAAACGTTTTGGCTGGTCCGACAGCAGCGAGACGGAGGCCCGGCAGCATGCCCAGACCCGGTTGGCCGAAGCGCTTGAGGAACTGGTTGAACGGGGTACCGTTCGCCGGGTTGATCACAAGGTGACCTACAATGGCGCCGAGGGTCTGCCAATTCGTGAGGAGGTTGTGGCCCGTCACGGCGATGTGGTGATTTCCCGCAATGGTTATGGTGCCCTGTGCCTGAATACGTCGGATGTGTTTTTTGCCGACATTGATGTATTACCGGCGTCTTCCGAGCTCTACACCCTCACCGCCATCGTCTGTCTGGCAACGCTGGGCTGGTTGGCTGGCTCCAGCGCGGGAGGCCTGGGATTGGCGCTGGCGGGCGGTATCGTCGGGTTGCTGTTGGCGTTGCCATTGGCGAAGCTGCTGTTTGCCGCGGTGATGACGTGGCGAAAGAGCCCGGAAGAGCGCGCACTGGCCAACATCCGGCGTGTATCTAGGGCCCATCCGCAGCTGAATCTGCAGGTCTACCGCACACCGATGGGCTATCGCGTACTGGTGCTGAATGAGACCTTTGACCCGACCAGTGAGCGTGCCCTCAATCTTCTAACCGAGTTCAATTCCGACCCGCGTTACATTGCCATGTGCCGCAATCAGCGCTGTTTCCGAGCCCGGGTCAGCCCGAAGCCCTGGCGTATGAAGCTGGATCGGATGAAACCCAAATCCGGTGTCTGGCCGATTCGACACGATCGTATGGCTGAACGCCAGGCCTGGGTGGAGAGTTATCAGCAAAAGGCAGCCGACTTCGCTGCCTGCCATTACCTGATGCACCTGGGCGCAGACACCCGAACCGACCAGGCGGAACGGGTGCAGGCATTGCATGATGACTACAGCCAGGCTCACCGGACCAGCCTGCCAGTCGCCTGAGCGCCATCTTTCTGAGGACTGACAGCCTGAGCGCTCATTGCCTGAGTACTCTCTGCCTGAGTATTCTCGACCCGAGTACTCTCTACCTGAGTACTCTCTACCTGAGTACTACCAGCGTGCGGTCAGTGCCGCCCGCAGGGTGCGGCCAGGCTCGTGCACCCGAATCGCTTCGGGATTGAACGGGTCGGTGTTGGCGCGGCTGACATGGGGGGCCCAGGTCTTGTCAAACAGGTTGTCGACAGCCCAGGTCAGCGACAAGCCTTCCATCAGCGGGTGAAGACCGGTCAGATTGATCAACCCGTAGCCTGGTGAGGTGTCTGCATCCTGTCCGGACCCCAGGTCCACCCGGTCCTGGCGGCGGGCGAGCTGCCATTCGATCCCGAGCTGATGTCCCTGGTTGTGCCAATCCAGGGTCTGGCTGAACTGCAGCGGCGGTATCTGCGGCAGAGCGCTGTTGCTGTCACGGTTGGTGCCCCGAACCGTTGCCAGGGTGCTGGCCAGCTGCCAGGGGCCGTGGTGCCAACTCACCTCCGCCTCGGCGCCGAGCAGTCGGGCGTCGACATTGCGGTAAACCGACAGCTGGTCGGCATTGCGGGTGCGCAGGATAAAATCCTCCACCTGATCCACCCAGATGGCGGGCCGCCAGCTCAGTGCTCCCTCACGGCCCTCAAGCGCCAGTTCCAGTTTGTGGTGTTTCTCGGTGTCCAGCGCCGGGTTACCGACCCAGCGCTTGGCGGGCATCATGCTCCAGCTCGCCAGGTAGCGCTCGGTCACGCCGGGGCTGCGTACGCTGCGACTGGCCGTTACTTCCAGGGCGTGACCCGGCTTGAACTGCCAGCGGCTGTCCAGGAACGCGCTGATGTTGTGGTCAGTCTGCTCAAGCTCGGTGGTGCCATAGACCTGCTGGTAGATCGCCGCGGCAGAGTTGGTCATCATGCCCATGCCGAACGGTTTGTCGGCGGAGTCCGGGCTCATTTCCACCCGATCGTAGCGGACACCGCCACCCAGCTGCCAGTGGCGTGAGAGCCGGTGGCTGGCCTCTGCAAACAGGCCGATCCGGTCCCGATCCACGTCGGGCCAGATCACCGAGGTCAGCATCTCCAGGTCATCCCCACCAAATCGTTCCGCTTCCCAGTTGTTGCGCTCCAGATCCAGGCCAGTCGCCCAACCGGTTTGGGCCGATGCGGTTTGATCGAGCGTCAGGCGCAGTCCCTGGGTTCGGGTCTGGGAATCAGTGACCATCGCCATACTGGAGGTTCTCAGGCTGACGCTGTCCATACGATGGTCGACATCCGCCTGCCAGGCCACCAGTTTCCAGTCGCCGGACCCTACCGGGCTGCCCAGGGTGAGACGGGCGATGTCGGTATCGGTTTTGGGGGCGTCCATGCCAGAGCCCGCGTACTTGACGTCACGCTCCTGTTGTCGCCGCAGCAAACCCTGAAGGTAAAAGCCGTTGTCAGCGGTCCAGCCCGCGTCCAGTCGACCTTCCCGGTTGGTGAAGGCGCTGCGGATCTGATTACCATCGCCGTCGTCATAGTCATCCGCTTTATCATGACCTCCGGCCAGCCGCACCCAGCTGCGTTCATTGCCAAGGGCGGCACTGCCATTGATGA
Organism: Marinobacter sp. CA1; assembly: GCF_020546665.1. Lineage (NCBI taxonomy): Bacteria > Pseudomonadati > Pseudomonadota > Gammaproteobacteria > Pseudomonadales > Marinobacteraceae > Marinobacter > Marinobacter sp. CA1. The sequence continues at coordinate 2,519,458 of NZ_CP071785.1, read as the reverse complement.
TTGAGCCGCTGCCGTTATCCGATCCGCCGGCGGTCAGGTGACCGGTGAATACGCCGTCGGCGAACCTCGGAGCGGCGGTGGTGGCCATGATCTGGCCACCGCTAATCGGTCCCCAGCGCAGCGTTTTATTGGTCGTGCGTACGTCCAGCAGGGGTGTCAGCGCCGAGCTCAGCCGACTGGTGGCCGGGTCCATCCGGTTGGGGCAGGCGCCTTCGACGCGGATGCCATCAAGGAGAACATCGACACGGTCCCGGCCCTGACCACGGATGATCGGGTCAAGGCCTCGGCCGCCCATACGGGACAGAGAGACCGAGGCGTCACCGGCCAGTCTCGCCACCGGCTCCGGCACCAGAACCTCGCTGGCGGGCGACTGCCATCGGTCGCCGGTAACCTGAATCAAGGGCAATGCGGTCGCGGGCTCTCCGGCCACCGATACCAACGGCAGGGCCACGCCCCCTGCCAGCCAAACCAGCGTCAGTCTGTGTACTGCTTTCACGGCTGTCTCTCCTGAATTGAACGTGGCGCCAATAGTAATCAGCGGGCCCGCGCCTGGCCTGAGACAGAATGCCGCATCTCCAAGTAGGTATTCCCAAAGGAAAAGCCGTTAGAATGCGGGTTATGGCTTGGTTAACCTATTCAGAATCCGGATTCCAGCAGGCAGGTCGCTACCTTCTCGGGCTGCGGCTGGCGATGGCCGCAGCCCAGTTGCTGGCGTTGGCGGTGGCGGAAAGCATGGTGTCGTTGGCCCAGGGTGGGGAAGCGCTTTGGCTGACGTTGATCTATGCCGCCCTGGCGGTCGGCGGCTGGTTGTGGTTTGAGCGCTGGCCGCCGGCGTCTGCCCTAGTGGTGGCGGCCGGGCTGGCGCTGGATCTGCTGATGATCGGCGGCTGGCTGTTTTTGATTGGTGGTTACACCAACCCATTGACCTCGCTGATGCTGTTACCGATTGCGGTGGCAATCGTGTTGCTGCCACTGGCCCAGAGTATCGGGCTGACCCTGCTTGGTATTGCGCTTTATACGGTGCTGGCGCGCTGGTACCTGCCGGTGACCATGGATCACCACCATGGCAGCAGCATGGCCCAGTTGCACCTGTTTGGCATGTGGCTGACGTTCGTGTTGACCTCGGCAATCCTGCTGCTGGTGGTTGGGACACTGGCTCAACGCTTGCGAAGGCAGCAGGCCCAGCTGTCGAGGATTCGTGAAGGCCGCTTGCGGGACGAGCAGGTTATTGCTCTGGGGCTGTCCGCAGCGGCTGTCGCCCACCGCCTAAATACCCCCCTCAATACCCTATCGCTGCTGGTGGATGACCTGAGAGCAGGGGAGACGATGCCGGGACAGCAGGAGGACCTTGCGTTGATGGCCCAGCAGTTGGACCTGTGCAGCGGCCACCTCCGGCAGTTGACGTCAGCGGCACGGCAGGCCAGCGCCGCGGAGCTGGAAGTGATTTCCGTTGCCGCCTGGATTCGGCGGTTGCGGGAGTCGGCGACCCTGCTCTGGCCGGGGGCCACGATAGAGTGGCAGGCGTCGGTGCCGGCCTCTGCCATCGCCGTGGATGCAACGCTGGACCAGGCCGTTCTCAACCTGCTTGCCAATGCACTGACTGCCAGCCCGGACTGGGTGGGGGTTGCCGTCAGGGACGTCGCCGGACGGCTGGAACTGGTGGTACAGGACCACGGTGATGGCCTGGAGACCACGCTCCAGGGCGCCCCCGGTGCCAGGGTTGTCGACTCTGATACCGGCCTGGGGGTTGGCCTGTTTTTGTCCAATGCCACCATCCAGCGATTGGGCGGCACGCTCAAGGCACGGGTGGAGCCTGGCGGCACCACGATGATCATCGAACTGCCGCTGGCAGAACAGGGGACAAACCATGGCTGACATCGCACACTGTTTACTGATCGACGATGACGAGGCCTTTCTTCACGTGCTCAGACGGTCTCTGGACCGCCGGGGTATTGTTGCGGATGTTGCCCGTTCGCCGCAGGAAGCCCGACAGCGGCTGTCAGAGCAGCATTACAGCCAGTGCGTGCTGGACCTGAACCTGGCCGGGGACAGTGGGTTGCAGCTATTGCCATTGCTGCTCGACAGTCAGCCCAGCCTGAGGGTGGTGGTGTTGACCGGCTACGGCAGTATCGCAACGGCCGTGGAAGCGATGCGCCGTGGTGCCGTCAATTACCTGTGTAAACCGGTGACGGTGGATCAGCTGATTGCCGGGTTCGATCCCCTGGAAGCGCCGCCGGAGCTGAGGCCGGAGCCCCCCTCCGTTGAAGAGATGGAGTGGGAGCACATCCAGCGCGTACTGACGGAGAACGACGGGAATGTTTCCGCCACTGCCAGGGCCCTGAACATGCACCGACGGACACTGCAACGCAAGCTGCAGAAGCACTCGCTGTGGCGGGATTAGGGAGCTGACAGCAACGGCGGGCTGATGTTGTGGTCTTGCCCGATCCGGTTCCGCCGCGTAATCTGATGTCCCGCGTCAGGGCGGTGGCCTTGGACAAGGCCAGGGAAGAGAACAACAAGGAAGAAAAGGACATTATGTTATGGATGATGTGAGTAAGCCGGGGCGGTGGCTTGTCGACGCTACCTTCTGGCTGGGGCATATTGCCTTGATCGTGCCTGTCTGGCTGGTCGACGATTTCTCCAATGCCCCGCCATGGGCGCTTCCTGCCGGTCTGGTGGGTTTGATCAGTCTTATCGTTTACTTCTTCGCCATTGGTGTGTTTGCCCACCGGATGGGGCGCAGCGCCATTGTGTGGGGCGGGCTGGCGTGCCTGCTTTCGCCGCTGGGCGTGTGGGGGTCCTACCTGGCGTCGTTCTTTATTGAACCCAGGGGCACAGGTCAGTTTGCACCTCTGCGGTGACCGTTACCGTTTCCGGGTTTCTCCGGCCAGTCGCAGCTGCCAGGCGGTGATGGCCGGTCCGGCGAGCTCGAAGATCACGGTGGCACCGATCACCAATGGCAGCAGCAGGGTCAGTTCCGGCAGCCGCTCGGTGGCTACCAGGGCCAGCCCCAGGGCGACCCCGGCCTGGGGCAGCATGCAGGCGCCGGCGTAGCGCCGGACCACCGGCTCGGAGCGGGCGAATACACCACCCAGGTAGCCTCCGGCCAGTCGACCGGCAACCCGCGCCAGCAGGTAGACCAATCCCAGCAGCCCCAAAGTGGGCAACAGCGCCCAGTCAAGACTGTAGCCAGCGAGGAAGAAAAACAGGGCGAAGAACGGGTCGATCACACCTTCAATGGAGCGGAATGGGCGCACGTGATGGCGGGCCCGGTTGGCGACCACCACGCCCAGGGTCATGCAGGTGAGCAGATAGGACACCCCGAGGTATCCGGCCAGACCGGCGGCCAGAAACACAAAGCCGGCCGCCTCCAGCAGCATCGGCTCGCCAGGCTTCAGGCGCCCGGTGAGCCAGGCCATGGGCCAGCCGATGGCGGCCCCGAGGATCATGGCGCCGAAGACGTCCGTCACGCCATGGGCCACCAGGTCGCTGATACTGTTGCCATTGCCGGCGACCAGCTCGGCAAACACCAGCAGGATACTGAACAGGATCGCGCCCCAGGCATCGTCAATGGCTACCACCTGGGTAACCACCCGGGTCAGCGGGCCTTTGGCGCCGGCTTCGCGGATCACATCCAGGGTGGCTGCCGGGTCGGTGGCGGTGGCAATCGCGGCCAACAGCAGCGCAGCCGGCAGGTTGCCGGTGAAGGCCCATACCGCCAGGAACATCACCAGCGCCGTCACCAGCGTCACCGTGAGACTGAGCACGATCGCTTCCCGACCTTCCCGGAGATCCCGCAGAGACATCCGCTCCCCCAACAGAAAGCCGACCATCGCCAGCGTAAGCTCGGTAATCAGTTCGAAACTGCCGGTTGCCTGCAATGGAATCACGTCGAACAATGCCGGGCCGGCAAGGGCACCCAGCAGCAACAGGAGGGTGACCCGGGGAACGTGGACCTTTCCCCCGAGCGTGTGGGCTCCCAGTCCGAGCAGCATGATGATGCCCAGAAGCAGCAGATCGTGAGTGTGTTGCATGATGGTGGTCGTCGGTTATTGAGGCGTCTTGATCCCAGTTGCCCAGAGAGGCTTCAGCGATTCCCGTTCTCTGAGCTATTGTGAGAGATCGAATCTAGCACGTAAGCTCTTCAGACCCCACTGACACGGCACGAACTCTTTTGCTCGGGTGATGGCCATCAATGAGAACAGAACTGTGACCCAGGATAATCAGCCAGTGACTATTCGCGCCGCAAGGCCGACCGACAGCCAAGCGGTATTGCGTCTGGCGGCAGCCCTGGTGCCTGACGGCGAAGGAGTGGACTCGCGTCGGGCGTTAAAGACACTGCTGGCGCTGCCTGATCATCGGGTCTGGGTTGCTGAGCTGGCAAGCACCGGCAACCCGGCTATGGCCAGAGGTGCGGTCGTTGGTTGGATGCATGCGTTCATCGCCCGCCGGGTCGGTACGGTGCCCTTCGTTGAAGTCGGGGGGCTGGTGGTTGAAAGCGCCCGGCGACGGGGCGGAATTGGCTCGTCGCTGCTGGCCCGGGCGACAACCTGGGGAGACTCGTTGGGCATGCCTGTGCGCGTGCGTTGTCGGGAAGAACGGGAGGACAGTCATGCGTTCTATCTCGCCGAGGGTTTCAGGCACATCAAGAACCAGCGGGTTTTTGAATGGCAGCGGTGATCAGAGGCTGCCAAGCTCGGCTAGCAGGCCGCGGGCGCTGGCGCCGGTCATCTCATAGGGGTTGAACTCCGCTTTTCCGGAGAACCTGAGGATCTGTTGCCGCGCCAGCTGCCCGGATGGAACGTAGCCCATGGCCCACTGATCGAACTGTCGCTGCTCGATCTCGGCGTAATCAAGCAGAAGTATGTCGGAATGCCTGGGGTCCCCTAGGATGCGTTGGTACAGATGATTGACCCGGGTGCGGGAACCTTCCAGGCATTGCAGGAAATAGCGGTGGTTGAAGCACAGTAGGCCGGTGATGTCCTGTTGCTCGTTGTTGGCACGGGAGACCTCCAGAATCCGTGCCACGGCCTGTTCGTCCACGGCTGTTGAAACATTGGAAGCATACACGAGACTTACAAGAAGCATGTTGATTTCCTTGGCAAAGGGCTGTGTTCCGGCAGCGAGTGTTCCCACCATCCGTCCACAGGAGAGTAGATGGTGTATCTGCAGTCTAGCTATGAATTCGCTTTCCGGCCTGTGTACTTGGAGAGCGCAGCCTCATGACTAATCAGGTTCGGGTGATGCCGGGGGTGTTGCTGTTTGTCGGTCGGGCGCTTGAGGCGGAAGAGCATGCTCACGTGGCGGCGCAGGTGGTTTGGCCCTGTGGTGACAACGAGCTGCTGGTCGGGAACCAGCGCTGGCGCGGCCCGGCGCTGGTGGCCGGAGGCGTTCCTCATCGGTTGGCGATGTCCGAAGGGCTGTTGCTTCTGATCGAGCCGCAGTCATGCTGGGGTGAGGTGCTTGGTCGTCGGCTTGATGGTGAGGACTGCGTCACCTTGCCGCTACCGGAGCTGACGCCTTCGGCAGCTGGCACCGCGCTGGCCGATGGTTGGCTGGTTCCGGCGATGGCGCTGCTTTGCTCCCGGCTTGGCCTGCCACTGCCCGGTCCGGCAATGACGGCGGTGGGGGACGGCCGAATCCGCCGATTGTTGCAGGCCATGGATGAGTGCTTCGAGGTAGACCGTTGCCTCAAGCCTCAGGGCTGGCGTGCTGCAGACGCGGCCCGTTCGATTGCGTTGTCTGAAAGCCGGTTTCTGCATCTGTTTCGGGACCAGATGGGCATGGCCTGGCGTCCTTACCTGCTGTGGCGTCGGCTTTTGTGCGCGGTGACGGCGATGGCAGAGGGGCAGGCCGCGACGGAGGCGGCCCACCTGGCCGGGTTTTCCGATAGTGCCCACCTCAGCCGGACCTTTCGTCGGTGTTTCGGCCTCTCTATTCGCCAGGCATCCCGCCTGCTTTCGCGAAGCTAATCTCAGCCGCAGCAGTTCGCTTCAGCAAGTCTCTGTCTAGCCAGTTTGTTCAAGTGTGCCATGGGGCGACGCGGTACTGTTTCTCCAACATCTATGGACCGCTGGAGAACGCAATGAGTCAGAAAGAGCCGCTATACCTGCAGCCAACGGCGATGCTGGATTACGGGCATCCGAGTGTTCAACGGCTGGTACGGCAACAGGGTTGGCGGGAGATGCCTGAGCCTGAGGGGACCAGGGCCATCTACCTGTTCGTTCGTGACCAGATTCAGTTTGGCTACAACGCCAGTGATGACCTGTCGGCAAGCAAGGTGTTGGCGGATGGTTACGGTCAGTGTAACACCAAGGGAACGCTTTTGATGGCGCTGCTCCGGGCCGTTGGGATTCCAGCCCGGCTACATGGTTTTACCATCTACAACGAGTTGCAACGTGGGGCAATCCCGGACTATCTGTTTGGGTTGGCGCCGGATCAGATCATCCACAGCTGGGTGGAGGCTCGGGTGGGCGGTCGTTGGTTGGAGCTGGAGGGTTACATCATTGACCAGCGCTATCTTGGCCAGGTGCAGAAGCGCTTCACCGATCATCGAGGGCCCTTCTACGGCTTCGGCATTGCTGCCAGCTGCCTGTCATCGCCTGACAATGAGTGGACCGGTGGCAATACCTACATCCAGAAGCTCGGCATCGCCCGGGACTTTGGCCGCTACCAACAGCCCGATCAGTTCTACCGGGAACGGGGAAGCAATCTCAGCGGCTGGCGGCGATGGGCTTTTCGCTATGTGATCAGGCACTTGATCAACCTCAATGTGCGCCGAATCCGACGCGGCTCCGGATTGCCTGGAACGCGATTCGGTTAGCGGACTGAGCAATGGGCCGCCATAGGGGAGGGTAGAGTGTCGGTATGCTTTACATGCGAAATGGGCTCGTCAATAAACACACAGTTAAAACAATGATATGAGAACTTGGCCGGCTTTTCGCATGGGGTTACAGCAACGCCAGGGGAAGTTGTTTGGGTTCAGTCAATCCCCGGCCAAGGAGAGAACCATGACTATCAAGAATCAATGGACTCGCGGTTGCTTTGCCGCAGCATTGATCGGCACGGCCGGCAGCGCTTATGCCGTACCCTTTACCCTCGATTTTGAAGGGGTTGGGGATCAGGCGCAGATTCAGGATTTCTATAACGGCGGGACGGACTCCGATGGCAACTCAGGAACCAACTACGGCGTTGGCTTTGGCGACAACGCGTTGGGCGTGGTTGACGGGGATGCCGGAGGTAACGGCAACTTCGCAAATGAACCCTCACCGGACACCATCATGTTTTTCCTCTCGGGCTCGTCCATCCTGAACTACTCGCCGGGGTTTGATACCGGGTTTTCTTTCTATTACACCACCTCCCAGGCGGCATCGGTGACGGTGTGGGACCAGGAGAATGCCGGTGGTTCCCTGCTGGGACAGATTGATCTGGTTGCTAACAGCACAGCCAACAACTGTACTGGCGATCCGTCAGGCCAGTTCTGCAACTTCGATGTTGGCAACGTGACCTTTTCCGGGACCGCGAAATCGATCGATTTCTCTGGCACCGCCAACCAGGTCGGGTTTGACAACATTACCTTCGGTTCGGACGACCCGAATGTGCCCGGCGATGACACGCCGACCACTGTGGTGCCGGAACCGTCAACGCTGGTGCTGCTGGGGTTGGGGCTGATCGGTGTATCAGTCACACGCCGTCGCCTGAGAATGACACCTGCCGCCGCTTGATGGTTGTTGCAGTGTCGAAAAACTGAACACCTGAAAAGCCCCGCCATGGACGTCGTCGCCTTGGCGGGGCTTTTCTGTACCAGCTTTTGTTCCCCGTCGCTAACACTGGCCCTGGTTATTCAGAGGGTGCTTGTTCAGCGCCGGCTCCTGGTCAGGGCTTACCGTTAGCCACCAGACATGACGGTCCCAGTCACCCAGTACAATGCGCTGGGCGAGCTGGTCATTGGCGACCAGCTCATGAACCGCCGGCCGATGGGTATGGCCATGGATCAGACGTTGGACGCCGTGTTCTTCCATGACTTTGACCACCTCTTCCGGGGTGACGTCCATAATCGACTGTTCTTTGCCCTGATTCTTGGCCATGCTGATCTCCCGCAGCTGGCGGGCGGTCGTCTGCCGGTCAGCCAGCGGGCGTTGCAGGAACATCGTCTGCCACTGACGATTGCGCATGGTGGCGCGGAACTTCTGGTACTCCACGTCCGCGGTGCACAGGCTGTCGCCGTGCATCAGCAAAGTGGGAGTGCCGTACAGATCCACTACGGTCGGGTCATCCAACAGGGTTGCGCCGATGCGCTGACAGTAGTCATCCCCGATGAGGAAATCCCGGTTGCCGTGCATCAGGTACAGCCCGGTACCCTGATCGCTGAGGGCGCGCAAAGCCGATGCGACCTGCTCCTGCAGCGGCGTCCGCTCGTCATCACCAATCCAGGCTTCAAAAAAGTCACCAAGAATGTAGAGGCGTTCAGCGCCCTGGGCTTCGCCGGCCAGGAACGCCAGAAATGCCTCGGTGATGTCCGGCCGGTCTTCCTCCAGGTGGAGGTCTGAGATGAACAGCGTGGTCACGCTGCGCCTCCATCCTCCAGCACCTCGGCTTTCTCGATGACCACATCGTCATGAGGGACATCCTGATGGCCGGCTTTCATGGTGGTGGGGACGGCGCGAATGGCGTTGACGGTGTCCATGCCTTCAACCACCTTGCCGAAGACACAGTATCCCCAGCCTTCGGCGGTTTCTGCCGTGTGGTCGAGGAAGCCGTTGTCCTGCACGTTGATGAAGAACTGCGCGGTGGCGGAGTGAGGGTCCATGGTACGAGCCATGGCAACGGTGCCGGCCATGTTGCTGAGGCCGTTATTGGCTTCATTGGCAATCGGTTCACGGGTCTTGCGGGGGGTCATGCCGGGCTCGAATCCACCGCCCTGGATCATGAAGTTACTGATCACACGGTGGAACACCAGGCCGTCATAAAAACCATCACGGACGTACTGTTCGAAGTTTTTGGCGGTCTCTGGGGCCTTGTCATGGTCCAGCTCAAGCTTGATGTCGCCGTGAGAGGTTTTCAGCAGAATCATTCTGGTTTCCTGTGTCGTTGGGAGCGCGCCGTGCCGTCACCAGCGGGACGCAGCAATGAATCGGGTTCGGTTCTGGGCGGGCCAGTCGGCCTTTATTGCCCTTAAGGATCTATTGTACGTAACTCTTTCACCCACGTAACGCTTCAGGAGGCGTCAGGGCTTCCCGGTTTTTTCCGGGTGCGACGACGTGTCGGTGTTGGCCGGGGTTATGCCTGACGAGGGAATGCGTATAATACTGCGTTTACGCTAAAGATCCTCTGACGGACTCCGGATCGCTTCTGAGTGAACGGGAGCCTGGTCAGTGGCTCTTTCAGCACCACCCAAGCAAAGCTGGCCCCGTTTTGCCGGGGTTCCAAACGCACCGTCCCACGAAATTGAGATCGTATGAGCGCCGATTCCAAGAAAGCCCACAACTTTATTGAAAGCCTGATTAAAGACGAAATCAGCAGTGGCAAGCACGCCGGCAAGGTTGTTACCCGTTTTCCGCCGGAGCCAAATGGCTATCTGCACATTGGTCACGCCAAATCCATCTGCCTGAACTTTGGCATTGCAGAGACGTTCCAGGGCGAGTGTAACCTTCGGTTTGATGACACCAACCCGGAGAAGGAATCCCAGGAATACATCGATGCGATCCGCAAAGACGTCCAGTGGCTGGGTTACGAGTGGGCCGGTGATATCCGTTTTGCCTCCGATTACTTCGACGCCATCTACGATTTTGCCGAAGTGCTGATCGAGAAGGGCAAGGCCTATGTGTGCTCCCTGAACGCCGAGCAGATGGCCGAGTACCGTGGCAGCCTGACTGAGCCGGGTCGCAACAGCCCGGACCGTGATCGTCCGATTGAGGAAAACCTGCAGCTGTTCCGGGACATGCGCGCGGGCAAGTATGCCAATGGTGAGCTGGTGCTGCGGGCCAAAATCGATATGGCCTCGCCCAACATCAACCTGCGCGACCCGATCCTGTACCGGATTCGCTACGCCGACCATCACCAGACCGGTGACAAGTGGTGCATCTACCCGATGTACGACTTCACCCACCCTATCTCCGACGCGATGGAAGGGATTACCCACTCGCTCTGCACGCTGGAATTCGAGGATCACCGGCCGCTGTATGACTGGGTACTGGATAACATCACGCCGCCGGCACGGCCGCGGCAAACGGAGTTCGCCCGTCTCAACCTGAACTACACCATTACCAGCAAGCGCAAGCTCAAGCGCCTGGTGGATGAGGGTGTGGTTGAAGGCTGGAACGATCCGCGGATGCCAACCGTGTCCGGGATGCGTCGACGGGGCTACACGCCAGAGTCGATCCGTGCCTTCTGTGACATGATTGGAGTCAACAAGGCTGGCGGCACCGTCGATGTCGGCATGCTCGAGTTCGCCATCCGCGAAGACCTGAATGCCCGCGCGCCCCGAGCCATGTGCGTCATGCGCCCGCTCAAGGTGACCCTGACCAACTACCCGGAAGACCAGGCTGAAACCCTGACCTTGCCGGTGCATCCGCAGAACGAGGCGATGGGTACCCGCGAAGTACCCTGGACCCGCACCCTGTACATCGACCGGGAAGACTTCGTCGAAGAGCCGCCGCGTAAGTGGAAGCGTCTGGCACCGGATCAGGCGGTACGGCTTCGTGGTGGATACGTGATGACCTGCCGCGAGGTGGTCCGCGACGGCGAAGGCAACATCGTCGAGCTCAAGTGCGAGTACGATCCCAACACCCTGGGCGTTAACCCGGAGGGGTACAAACCCAATGGTGTGATTCACTGGGTGTCCGAGAGCGACAGTGTTGAGGCGGACATCAATCTTTACGATCGTCTGTTCAACCATGAGTCTCCAGACAGTGACAAGGAAGGCGACTTCCTGGATCACCTGAATCCGGATTCCCTGGTTCGCCTGACCGGTGCCCGGGTTGAGAAAAGCCTGGCCCAGCCCCGCAACGACCTGCCGTACCAGTTCGAACGGGAAGGCTACTTCTTCCTGGATGCCGATGCCTCCGAGCCCGGTCGTCCGGTTTTCAATCGTACCGTCACGCTCAGGGATTCCTGGGCCAAAGCCAAAAACTGATAGTCCATAGGCCGTTAACGTGATTCGAATCTACAACACGCTGTCCCAGCAGAAGGAAGAGTTCCAGCCCATCGAACCCGGCAAGGTTCGTATGTATGTCTGTGGCATGACGGTTTACGACTACTGTCACCTGGGGCATGCACGGGTGCTGGTGGCGTTTGATGTGATTACCCGTTACCTGCGGCATTGCGGCTACGACGTCCATTACGTTCGCAACATCACCGACATTGACGACAAGATTCTGCGGCGGGCGGAGGAGAACGGCGAGGTCTATACCGATCTCACCGAGCGCATGATCAGCGCAATGCACGAGGATGAAGGCAAACTTGGAGTTCTGCCGCCGACGGAAGAGCCCCGGGCCACCGCCCACATCGACAACATCATCGCGATGATCCGCACGCTGATCAGCAAGGATCACGCCTATGTGGCCGATAATGGGGACGTCTACTTTGCCGTGGACTCGTTTGACGGTTACGGCAAGCTCAGCAAGAAAAAGCTGGATGACCTGCTTGCAGGCGCTCGGGTCGATGTCGAGCAGGCCAAGCGGTCACCGGCGGATTTCGCGCTGTGGAAGGCTGCCAAAGCCGGCGAGGTGAGCTGGAACTCGCCCTGGGGCGATGGTCGCCCGGGGTGGCACATCGAGTGCTCCGCCATGTCGACCTGCTGCCTGGGAGACACCTTTGACATCCATGGTGGCGGGCCGGACCTGATGTTCCCGCACCATGAAAACGAGATTGCCCAGTCTGAGGCAGCGACCGGGCAGGAATTTGCCCGCACCTGGATGCATGCCGGCGCGATTCGCGTGAACAAGGAGAAGATGTCCAAGTCCTTGGGCAACTTCTTCACTATCCGCGAGATCCTCGAGAGCTATCCCCCCGAGGTGGTGCGGTACTTCCTGGTGTCCAGCCATTACCGCAGCCAGGTGGACTACTCCGAAGATAATCTGGCCGAAGCCGGGCGCAGCCTGACCAAGCTCTACCACGCCCTGCGTGGTCTGGTACCTGCCAAGGATGTGGCAGACACCGCCCATGACCGGCAGTTCCAGGCGGCCATGGACGATGACTTCAACACCGCCGGTGCGATCGCGGTGCTTCACGGCGTTGCCGCGGAAATCAATCAGCACCGGCGCCAGGGCGACGAGCAGGCGGCGTCCGACAGTGCCGCCGTGCTGGTCCGGCTCGGAAAGGTGCTGGGATTGATGCAGCAGGACCCGGAGGCGTTCTTCCAGGCCGATACCGGCGGAGAGCTGACCGCCGAGGAGATCGAAGCGCTGATCCAGGCGCGGGCGGATGCCCGCAAGGGACGGGATTTCGCAGAGGCCGATCGAATCCGGGATGAGCTTGCCAGTAAAGGCGTGATTCTGGACGATTCACGAGAGGGCACCAGCTGGCGCCGGGGTTGATGGCGGTCATTTCCAGGCATGAATTTATACGTGATTTAACGTACAATGCCGCGCCTAGAAAGATAGCGCAGGGAGCCACGGATGAACTCCGAATCGTCTCTGCGCGATCTGAGGGCTGTAGCTGCAAGGCGTGGTCCGCAGCCAATGGTCTGGGCCGCACCCGGATAGCCCTTGGCAAGGGCCGCAACGCCGCAGATGCAGCCCTCAGAGCGGGCCCTTCGGGGCCTTCAGAGCGATTCACACTCGGCGTTGCGACTTTTTGAAAGGCAACCAGCCTGTCTGCAAAGTCGCGCCTTGATTGTGAACCGCTCTGAAGGCCAGAGATGATCCGGAGTTCATCCGTGGCTCCCCAACTCCCGGTTAGCCGGGAGCGAATAACCGGGCGTTTCGATCCGGTAAACAGGGAACACAGTAAAACCACTGAGGCAAACAACGATGACAGAACGCGTGCAAGTCGGCGGCCTTCAGGTCGCAAAGAACCTGTTCGATTTCGTGAACAATGAAGCGATTCCGGGCACCGGCGTTGAGGCCGACAAATTCTGGGCGAACGTCGACAGCATCATTCACGAGCTGGCTCCCCGCAACAAGGAACTCCTGGCTCAGCGTGACGCAATCCAGGAGAAAATGGATGCCTGGAACCGGGATCATAAAGGTCAGTCCATCAACATGGACGAGTACAAGGCCTTCCTGAAGGACATCGGCTACCTGGTCGAAGAACCTGCCGACTTCAAGATCGACACCGCCAACGTTGATCCGGAAATCGCCACCATGGCCGGCCCGCAGCTGGTTGTGCCGGTGATGAACGCGCGTTTTGCTCTCAACGCCGCCAATGCGCGTTGGGGCAGCCTGTACGATGCCCTCTACGGCACCGATGCCATTTCTGAAGACGATGGCGCCGAGAAAGGTCGTGGTTACAACCCGGTGCGCGGCGCCAAGGTTATCGAGTGGGCCCGCAACCTGCTGGACAGCTCCGCTCCGCTGGCCGCTGGCAGCCACAAGGATGCCGCCAAATACTACGTGGACGGTGGCAAGCTGGCCGTCAAACTGCAGAATGGCGATGTCACCGGTCTGAAAGACGAGTCCGGATTTGCCGGCTACGTCGGTTCCGAAGCGGAGCCGACCGGTATCCTGCTGGCGAAGAATGGCATGCGGTTTGAAATCCAGATCGACGCCAGTCATCCCATTGGCAAAGACGACGGCGCCCACGTCAAAGACGTCCTGATGGAATCAGCTCTGACCACCATCATGGACTGCGAGGACTCCGTTGCCGCCGTTGATGCCGACGACAAGATCGTCGCCTACAAGAACTGGCTGGGCCTGATGAAAGGCGATCTCGAAGAAACCTTCGAGAAGGGCGGTCAGCAAATGACCCGTAAGCTGAACGCAGACCGCGTTTACACCGCGCCAGACGGTGGTGAGGTGAGCCTGAAGGGTCGCAGCATGCTGTTCGTGCGCAACGTTGGTCACCTGATGACCAACCCGGCGATTCTGCTGAAAGACGGCAGCGAGATTCCCGAGGGGCTGATGGATGGCCTGATCACCTCGCTGATCGCGATCCACGATCTCAAGGGGCTTGGTCAGTTCCAGAACAGCACCAAGGGCTCTGTCTATATTGTTAAGCCCAAGCAGCACGGTCCGGAAGAAGTCGCCTTCACCAACGAGTTCTTTGCCCGAGTCGAGGACGCCCTGGGTCTGCCGCGCTTTACTCTGAAGGTCGGCATCATGGACGAAGAGCGCCGTACAACCGTGAACCTGAAGGCCTGTATCCATGCGGCCAAGGATCGCGCGGTCTTCATCAACACCGGCTTCCTCGATCGGACCGGCGACGAGATCCACACCTCCATGGAGCTGGGTCCGTTCATCCGCAAAGGCGAAATGAAGCAGGCAGCCTGGATCAACGCCTACGAGAACTGGAACGTCGATATTGGTCTGGAAACCGGTTTTTCCGGCGTTGCCCAGATCGGTAAAGGAATGTGGGCGATGCCGGACCTGATGGCTGGCATGCTCGAGCAGAAAATCGGCCATCCGAAGTCTGGCGCCAACACAGCGTGGGTTCCGTCCCCGACAGCGGCCACTCTGCACGCATCGCACTACCACCAGGTAAACGTATTCGACGTGCAGAAAGAGCTGGCGAACCGTCAGCGCGCTGCGCTGGACGATATTCTGACCGTGCCGGTTCTGGCAGATCCGTCTTCTCTGAGTGCTGAAGACATCCAGCAGGAGCTGGACAACAATGCCCAGGGTATCCTCGGATACGTTGTACGCTGGATCGATCAGGGTGTGGGCTGCTCCAAGGTGCCGGATATCAACAACGTCGGCCTGATGGAAGACCGTGCAACCCTGCGGATTTCCTCCCAGTTGCTGGCCAACTGGCTGCATCACGGTATCTGCACCGAAGCGCAGATTGAGGAAACCATGAAGCGCATGGCCGCTGTTGTTGATCAGCAGAACGCTGGTGACCCTGCCTACCGCAACATGGCTCCGAACTTCGATGACAGTATCGCGTTCGAAGCGGCCATGGCGCTGGTTCTGAAAGGTTGTGAGCAGCCGAACGGCTATACCGAGCCGCTTCTGCATGCCTACCGCCTCAAGGCGAAAGCCAAGTACGGTCAGTAAATCGACCGATAATAAAAAACCCGCCAATCCGGCGGGTTTTTTATTGCCTGCTTGCAGAGCGGTCAGACGTGGGGTGCAGCGTTGCCCGGTCAGTCCGTGTGCAGCTCGTTGGCGGCGTACAGCGTGTTCTGCAGCAGGGTGGCGATGGTCATCGGGCCAACCCCTCCGGGCACCGGAGTAATGTAGGCAGCGCGCTCTGCGGCGGCCTCGAACTCGACGTCACCACGCAGCTTGCCGTCTTCCATCCGGTTGATGCCAACGTCGATCACCGTGGCGCCAGGCTTAATCCATTCGCCCTTCACCAGGCCGGGCTTGCCTACGGCGGCAATGACGATGTCAGCCTCGGAGACGAAGCGGGCCAGGTCATCGGTGAAACGATGGGTGACGGTCGTGGTGGCGCCCTTGAGGAGCAATTCCATGGCCATGGGGCGGCCTACGATGTTGGAGGCCCCGACAATCACTGCATGCTGGCCCTTATAGGGCGTGCCGACGCTGTCCAGCAGGGTGATGATGCCGGCGGGTGTGCACGGGCGCAGCTCTGGCCGACGCTGGACCAGGCGCCCGATATTGAATGGGTGAAAGCCGTCAACGTCTTTGTCCGGGCGGATCTTGACCAGAATCGGATCGGCGTCCAGATGAGAGGGCAGGGGAAGCTGAACAAGAATGCCGTCCACCGCAGTGTTCTCGTTCAGCTCTTCGATCAGCGCCTCCAGGGCCTCCTGAGAGGTGTTTTCCGGCAGGTCGTAGGACAGGGAGATAATCCCGGCTTCTTCACAGGCCTTACGTTTATTGCCAACATACACTTGGGATGCGGGGTCATTGCCGACCAGCACCACGGCCAGTCCGGGCGCGCGCAGTCCCTGTTGGCGACGGGCCTCAACGCCCGCGGCAACCTGCTGTCGGACCTGGGCGGCGATTTCTTTTCCGTTGATCAGTTTCGCAGTCATGTCGATATCTTTGGGTCCAGCCTTATAAAGCGGCGCATTGTCTCATGGTTCGTCGTCTACTCCAATTCACCGCGCCGTTCTTCTATCACCCGCTGGCCGCTGTCGTGTCAGGCTGCAATGAGGGTAGCAGCGCCCTTGGGTGGTATCGGTGTCGTAGTCGTGTCGTGATAGCGCGTGTAGTAGAAGATAGAGGATATGGTGGTAACGAGTGTTCTGCCAGAGAGCGTGGCGCTAGTAGTAGATAGTAGAGTTAGTAGGTAGAGAGTGTAGTGGTGGAAGGCGTAGTGGTAGAATGACAAAAAGTGGCATCGGCAATTGGCTGCTGGCGGAATTATCTGAAGAAAATTCCAAATCGTTGTTGACGAAGCGGAAACCCGACGGTAATATGCGCGCCAACTTTGCTGAGGCACTTGTTGTTCAGGTTGAACGGGGTATAGCGCAGTCTGGTAGCGCGCCTGCTTTGGGAGCAGGATGTCGGGAGTTCGAATCTCTCTACCCCGACCATTTCCATTCTGGATGTTCAAGTGGGTGAAAGGTTAAGCGCCCGTAGCTCAGTTGGATAGAGCAACGGCCTTCTAAGCCGTGGGTCGCAGGTTCGAATCCTGCCGGGCGTGCCATTAAGCCGTCGGCCGGTCGATAAGCGGTCCAGGTCAAGGCAAAGTTCAAAGCGTTAAAGTTTGAAGTGATAATGTGGTGGACGTAGCTCAGTTGGTAGAGCTCAGGATTGTGACTCCTGCGGTCGAGGGTTCGAACCCCTTCGTCCACCCCACTTTCCCTCCTTGTTGATTTCCCGCTGATCAGAATTTTAAGATGTCATTAGGGCATCGATTCTGTGCTTGATGTGCGAAAGTGGCGGAACTGGTAGACGCGCTGGATTTAGGTTCCAGTGGGGCAACCCGTGAGAGTTCGAGTCTCTCCTTTCGCACCACCTATCCCCCTGATTTTTTGCTCCTTTCTGTAGTTTGTTTTGCCTTCGCACATTTTGTGCCTTCTCCTTTGTAGGCTTTGCTCTGGCGACAGGTTTCGCGGCATTTCGTGTTTCTCTCCGCCTGGAAAACCGTGGTAGACTACCGCTTTTAATTTTGCGCTGCCTGGGTTGACGGCCGGCAAGGTAGTGACCAGGGCGCAGGTAATTATTCATTCACTTACTGACCGGTAATTCGAGGAACTTCCATGCAAGTGTCTGTAGAAACGACATCCAACATCGAACGTCGCATGACAATCGGTGTGTCCGCCCAGGAAATTGACGCGGCGGTTCAAAAGCGCCTTCAGGAAACCGCGCGTACCGTTCGCCTGAACGGTTTTCGTCCGGGCAAAGTGCCTATGAGCGTTGTAAAGCGTCGTTTCGGTGCCAGCGTTCGCCAGGAAATCGTCGGCGAAGTCATGCGCGACAACTACATGAAGGCACTTGAAGAGCAGGATATTGCTCCGGCTGGCTGGCCGCGCTTTGAGCCGAAGTCCATGGAAGAAGGCAAGGACCTCGAGTTCGTGGCCATCTTCGAAGTGCTGCCGGAAATCGAGCTGGGCGACCTGAGCAAAATCAGCATTGAAAAGCCGACCTCCGAAATCACCGACAAAGACGTCGACAACATGATCGACAACCTGCGTCGTCAGCAGGCCACCATGAAGTCCGTGAAGCGCAAGTCCAAGAACAAGGACGTGCTGACCATCGACTTCAAGGGCTTTATTGACGGCGAAGAGTTTGAAGGTGGCGCGGCTGAAGGTCACCGCCTGACTCTGGGCTCTGGCCAGATGATTCCGGGCTTCGAGAAGGCCATCGTTGGGGGTAAGGCCGGCGAAGAGCTGGAAATTGAAGTTACCTTCCCGGAGGACTACCACAACGAAGAGCTGGCCGGTAAGCCTGCCAAGTTCGAAATCAAGATTCACGAAGTGGAAGAGCCGCAGTTGCCTGAGCTGGATGAAGAGTTCTTCCAGAAGTACGGCATCGAAGCCGACAGCGAAGAAAGCTTCCGTGCCGAAGTTCAGAAGAACATGGAGCGCGAGCTGAAGCAGGCGATCTCCAACAAGGTCAAGAACGACGTTGTTGACGGCCTGCTGGAAACCACTGAACTGGAAGTGCCTCAGGCACTGATTGACCAGGAAATCGACCGTCTGCGTCAGGACGCCGTACAGCGTTTCGGTGGCCAGGTAGACTTCCAGCAGCTGCCCAAAGAGCTGTTTGAAGAGCAGGCGAACCGTCGCGTCAAGACCGGTCTGCTGTTCCAGGAAGTGATCAAGAGCAAGGACCTGAAGGCGGATGACGCCAAGGTTGAGGAGAAGATCCAGGAGATCGCCTCCACTTACGAGCAGCCGGAAGAGGTTGTTGCCCACTTCCAGAACAACGCCGAGCAGAAGTCCCAGATCGAATCTGTGGTTCTGGAAGACGCGGTTGTTGACCTTGTCCTCGAGCAGGCTAAGGTGAAAGAGAAGAAAATGAAGTACGAAGACGCCGTCAAGGCCGGTCAGCCCCAGCGTTAAGACTGGGGCCTGATGGCTTCGCGAGCGAGAAAAGAAAACAGCCGGTCATGCCGGCTGTTTTCATCTTGGGCTGGGGGTGGCAAAGTAATGCCCCGGTAACAGTCATCCAGAGGGAAGGGCTGATCCTTTCTTCTTTATATAACGAACAATCTACCAAACCCCGGTGACCGGGTGGTCACAATACGTCCAGAAGGAGTTCAGGCGCATCATGATGCAAAAACCGATTGATGGTCCGGCAATGGTAACGAGCGCCGGCCTGGTGCCGATTGTTATTGAACAGACTGCCCGGGGTGAGCGGCAGTTCGACATCTATTCCCGTCTGCTGAAAGAGCGGGTGGTATTTCTGGTGGGGCCTGTTGAGGACCACATGGCCAACCTGGTGGTGGCCCAGCTACTGTTCCTGGAGTCGGAAAACCCCGACAAGGACATTCACCTGTACATCAACAGCCCTGGCGGTTCTGTCACTGCGGGTATGTCCATCTACGACACCATGCAGTTCATCAAGCCAGACGTGAATACGCTGTGTATTGGTCAGGCGGCCAGCATGGGGGCTTTCCTGCTTGCCGGTGGTGCTGAGGGCAAGCGTGCCTGTCTGCCGCATTCCCGGGTGATGATTCACCAGCCGCTGGGCGGTTATCA
Organism: Marinobacter sp. CA1; assembly: GCF_020546665.1. Classification (NCBI taxonomy): domain Bacteria; kingdom Pseudomonadati; phylum Pseudomonadota; class Gammaproteobacteria; order Pseudomonadales; family Marinobacteraceae; genus Marinobacter; species Marinobacter sp. CA1. The sequence continues at coordinate 2,500,242 of NZ_CP071785.1, read as the reverse complement.
GGGGCAGGCCACGGACATTGAGATCCATACCAAGGAAATTCTCAAGATTCGCCACACTCTGAACACCCTTCTGGCCCAGCACACTGGCCAGGATCTGGAGACCATCGAGCGGGATACCGAGCGCGATAATTTCATGGATCCGACCCAGGCCAAGGAGTACGGCCTGATCGATGCAATATTTGATAAGCGCGTTCAGAATAAGTAATACTGGAACCAATCGCATCACCATTTGTCGACGTAATTGGTGAGTGCGTCGACAAATCCAGACCAGAGGTAAGTCAATGGCAGATGAAAGAAACGGCAGGGGCGACGATAACGGCAAGTTGCTGTACTGCTCGTTTTGTGGAAAGAGCCAGCATGAAGTCCGTAAGCTCATTGCAGGGCCCTCGGTGTTCATCTGCGACGAATGCGTCGACCTGTGTAACGACATCATCCGGGAGGAGATCCAGGAGAGTTCGCAGGAAGAGGCGAGTGATCGTCTGCCCACGCCTGATGAAATTCGCACTACGCTGAATGAGTATGTTATCGGGCAGGATCGGGCCAAGATTGTTCTATCTGTCGCAGTGTATAACCACTACAAGCGGCTGCGTTACGGCGAAGGCAAGGCCGAAGTCGAGCTTGGCAAGAGCAACATCCTGCTGATCGGTCCTACCGGCAGTGGTAAAACTCTGTTGGCAGAGACCCTTGCGCGGATGCTGAACGTGCCGTTCACGATTGCAGACGCCACCACGCTGACCGAAGCCGGCTACGTGGGTGAGGATGTTGAGAACATCATCCAGAAACTGCTGCAGAAGTGTGATTACGACGTCGACAAGGCTCAGCGCGGTATCGTCTATATCGATGAGATCGACAAGATTTCCCGCAAGTCCGACAACCCGTCGATCACCCGGGATGTGTCCGGCGAGGGTGTTCAGCAGGCACTGCTGAAACTGATCGAAGGAACGGTCGCGTCTGTACCTCCACAGGGCGGTCGCAAGCATCCCCAGCAGGAATTCCTGCAGGTGGATACCGGCAATATCCTGTTCATCTGCGGTGGCGCCTTTGCTGGCCTCGACAAAGTGATTCAGGATCGCTCCGAGCGCAGCAGCATCGGCTTTACGGCCTCAGTCGTGAGTCAGGACGACAGCAAGAGCACGGGCGACATCATCAAGGACGTCGAGACCGAGGATCTGGTGAAATACGGCCTGATTCCCGAGTTTGTCGGTCGTCTGCCGGTGGTGGCTACACTGACCGAGCTTGACGAAGCGGCGCTGGTTCAGATTCTCACTGAGCCCAAGAACGCGCTGACCAAGCAGTACCAGAAACTGTTCGATATGGAAGGGGTTGAGCTGGATTTCCGTGAAGACGCACTGCGTGCGGTTGCGCGCAAGGCCATGGAGCGCAAGACCGGCGCCCGGGGTCTGCGGTCCATCATGGAAGCCACGCTGCTGGACACCATGTACCAGATCCCTTCAGAGACCGATGTCACCAAAGTGGTGATCGACGAAAGCGTGATTGATGGCGACTCCGAGCCGTTCAAGATCTACGCCAGCTCCGATCATGCCAAGGCGGCTTCCGACGATTGATCGTTGGCAGGTTTCAGCAATATGAAAAAGGGCGGCAACGCCCTTTTTTTTCCTCTCCGTTTTGTGGTCGGCTGTTAGTGTCGCCGGACGGGGGCATCTGGCCCCGCGTGCCGACTGGCCCTGACGGACAGCCCCGACGCAATTCCTCCTGCAAAAATATTGCAATTTTACCAAGCGCCCCAATGAAGGGTGATAAGCTGAAAGAAACAAAACCCGAGGATTTCTTATGACCCTGATCCCCGAAGAGTCTGTACAAGAATACCCAATGCTCCCGTTGCGGGACGTGGTGGTATTCCCACATATGGTGGTTCCGCTGTTCGTGGGGCGCGACAAATCAATTCAGGCGCTCGAAGCCGCGATGGAGGGCAGCAAGGAAATCCTTCTTGTGGCACAACGGGATGCCGGCACCGATGAGCCGGGCCCGGAAGACGTATTCGAAATGGGGACTCTGGCCACGGTGTTGCAGTTGCTGCGACTCCCGGACGGCACCGTCAAGGTGCTGGTGGAAGGCAATACCCGTGCTCGCATCCAGACCATGGAGGAGGGCGAGTTCCTGACCGGCACCGCAATCCTGATGGACGAAGAGTCGTTGCCGGAGCGCGAAGGCGAAGTGCTGGTCAAGACCCTGATGGAGGAGTTTGAAAAGTACGTCAAGCTCTCCAAGAAAGTGCCGTCGGAAGTCTCCAATGCGCTGACCGGCATCACCGAGCTGGAGCGTCTGGTGGACACCATGGCCGCGCACCTGGAGCTTCGCATTCCTGAAAAGCAGGAACTCCTTGAAGCGCTGGATGTGCGCCAGCGGGTGGACCTGTTGCTGGGCAAACTGGACGGCGAGATTGACCTGATTGAGGTAGAGAAGCGCATCCGTGGCCGCGTCAAGAAACAGATGGAGCGCAGCCAGCGGGAGTACTACCTCAACGAGCAGATGAAGGCCATCCAGAAGGAAATGGGCCAGCTGGGTGAAGGCGGCGGTGACTTCGAGGAGCTGGAGCAGCGCCTGGAAGAAGCCGGACTGCCGGAAGAAGCCCGCAAGAAGACCGAAGCGGAGCTCAACAAGCTCAAGATGATGTCGCCCATGTCCGCCGAAGCGACGGTGGTACGGGGTTACATCGACTGGATGCTGGCCGTGCCCTGGAAGAAGCGCAGCCGGGTTCGCCATGACCTCGAGAAGGCCCAGGAAATTCTGGACCGGGATCACTACGGTCTGGAAGAGGTCAAGAAGCGCATCCTTGAGTACCTGGCGGTTCAGAGCCGTGTGAAGAAGGTGAAAGGGCCTGTGCTGTGCCTGGTTGGGCCGCCCGGGGTTGGTAAGACCTCCCTCGGCCAGTCCATTGCCCGGGCCACCAATCGCAAGTACACCCGGATGGCGCTGGGTGGCGTGCGTGACGAGGCCGAGATTCGCGGTCACCGCAAGACCTACATTGGCGCCCTGCCGGGTAAACTGCTGCAGAAACTGTCCAAGGTCGGGGTCAAGAACCCGCTGTTCCTGTTCGATGAAATCGACAAGATGGGCATGGACCATCGTGGTGACCCGGCATCTGCGTTGCTGGAAGTGCTGGACCCGGAGCAGAACCACACCTTCAACGATCACTACCTGGAAGTGGACTACGACCTGTCAGACGTGATGTTTGTCTGCACCTCCAACTCCATGGACATTCCGTCGGCGCTGCTGGACCGGATGGAAATCATCCGTATCCCCGGTTACACCGAAGACGAGAAGGTCAATATTGCTCTCCGGTACCTGGTGCCCAAGCAGGTCAAGGCCAACGGGCTGACCGAGAAGGAGCTGGACCTGCCGGAAGAAACGTTGCGATCGCTGATCCGCTACTACACCCGGGAAGCCGGCGTGCGGGGGCTGGAGCGGGAGATCGCCAAGATCTGTCGCAAGGTCGTGCGGGAGCATGTGGAGGCCGGCGAACGCAAGACGTTGACCATCACCCCGGAGATGCTGGAAGACTATTCCGGTGTCCAGAAGTTCAAGTACGGTCTGGCGGAAGAGACCAACCAGATCGGTCAGGTGACCGGCCTGGCCTGGACCCAGGTTGGCGGTGAACTGCTGACTATTGAATGCGCATTGACCAAGGGCAAGGGCCGTGTCGTCAAGACCGGTTCGCTGGGTGATGTCATGCAGGAGTCCATCCAGGCGGCCTTGACCGTGGTCCGCAGTCGTGCCGTAGGGCTTGGTGTGAAGGACGATTTCCATGAGAACTACGACCTGCACGTCCACGTTCCCGAGGGCGCAACGCCAAAAGATGGCCCCAGTGCCGGTATCGGTATGTGCACCGCACTGGTCTCTGCGCTGTCGCAGATTCCGGTCCGCGCAGACGTTGCCATGACCGGTGAAATCACCCTTCGCGGGCGTGTGCTGGCGATCGGCGGGCTCAAGGAAAAACTGCTCGCGGCGCACCGCGGTGGCATCAAGACCGTGGTGATTCCGGAAGAAAACGTCCGCGATCTCAAGGAGATACCGGATAATATCAAGGAATCTCTGGAAATCCGTCCGGTAACATGGATCGACGAAGTGCTGGATATTGCCCTGGCTTACAGCCCTGAACCGCTCAGCGAACAGGTGTCAGCCGAGGCCGGATCAGGCAAATCCAGAGACGATGATGCCGATTCTTCCGAGCGGATAAATACGCACTAATCCTCGGCGGCGTTGTTGACACGCTGGAGAGCCCGTTGGTATAACTGTTTCGCCGTGAAGCAGCCAATACCAAGGGCTCCCGCGCAGTTTATGCCTATTCCGAATTCCGGTTTTCAACCGAATGGAATAAAAAAAGTGAAGAATGGAATTCTCTGACCGCTTATGCGATAGTCGGGAACGTCCTAAAGAATAGCCAACTTATATCTATAACATCTTCAACCTGAAATCGAAGGGGTTTAGTGTGAACAAGTCCGAACTAATCGATGCAATTGCAGAGTCCGCTGACATCTCCAAGGCAAGCGCGGGTCGCGCTCTGGACGCGATGACAGACTCCGTAACTGACGCTCTGAAAAAAGGTGATCAGGTGACTCTGATCGGTTTCGGTACCTTCTCGGTGAAAGAGCGTGCTGCTCGCACCGGTCGTAACCCGCAAACTGGCGCTGAGATCAAGATTCCGGCCTCTAAAGTACCTGGCTTCAAAGCTGGTAAGGCCCTGAAAGACGCCGTTAAGTAAGGCTCTTTCTCCGGCGGTGTCGTTGATGATGTCGCCCAGGCGGCCCGGAGACTGGTTCCGAGAGGCCGCCCCAGGAATATGGAGGCGCATCCCGCATCGGGTGCGCCTTTTTTATGTTTGAGATACCAGAGGCCTGACGCCAGTATTCGCCGCACCCCATCGACGCTAGGCGAAACGGATGGCGATCCGGGAGGACCATGCTTCAAGATATTCGTGAGAATGCCCAGGGCACCATTGCCAAGATAATCATTACGTTACTGATCGTGTCACTGTCCATCTGGGGGATGGATGCGATCATCGGCGGCTTCTCCGGCGAGCCGGAAGTGGCAACAGTGAATGGTGAACCGATCACCGAGCGGGAGTTCAATCGCCTGGTTCAGATTGAGAGCCAGCGTCAGCTGTCCCAGATGGAAGAACCCGACCCGTCGCTGCTTGATGAAGACAGCATTCGTCGCCAGGTACTCGACAACCTGATTCAGGATCGCATCCTGACCCAGGACGCGGCAAACCAGGGAATGACCCTGACGGATGCCGACGTGGACGCGCTGATTACCCAGATGCCGGAATTTCAGGTGGATGGCACGTTTAACCGTGACCAGTTCATGATGGTGGTTCGCAACCTGGGCATGGGAGTCGCTGAATTCCGCGAGTTCCTCCGTAAGCAGTACGTGGTTGGCCAGATCCGCTCCGGCCTGGCCGGTAGTGGCTTTGTGGCCCAGGCAGCCGCACAGCAACTGATGAGCCTGCAGAACCAGACCCGGAGCTTCCGTGTTGCCTCGATCCCGGCTACCGCGGTAGCGGATACCGTGGCGGTCACCGATGAGGATGTTCAGGCTTACTACGATGCCAACGGCGACGAATTCATGCAGCCGGAAAGCATCGATGCCCAGTATGTGGCACTGAGCCTGGAGTCCCTGGCCGATCCTGACAGCGTCAGTGAGGAAGAGGTTGCCGCGCTTTACGAGAAACGCGCAGAAGAACTGGCCGCAGAAGAGCGCCGCACCGCCCATATCCTGATCAGCGGCGTTGACGATGTCGACGCAACAGTCGCGGAAGTGCAGGAAAAGCTGGCAGCGGGTGAGGATTTCGCTGCCCTGGCTGAGACCTATTCGGCCGACGTGGCTTCCGCCAAGAACGGCGGTGATCTCGGCTTTGCCGGTCGTGGCGTGTTTGCCGATGCCTATGAGGCAGCGATGTTCGAGCTGGCGCCTGGAGAGGTGTCAGAGCCCGTCCAGACCAGTTTCGGTACCCACATCATCAAGCTGCTGGATGTCCGCGACAGCGAGGTCCCGGCACTGGCTGAGCTGGAGGCGGATCTGCGTCGTGAGCTGGCGGTACGGAAAGCCGATGAGGCCTATGCCGAAGCGCGCTCTGAGCTAGCTGATATCGCCTACAGCGCGAATGATCTGAACGAGCCGGCGGAGGCTCTGGGTCTGGAGATCCGTGAACGCGAGGGCGTTACCCGCGATGGCGGTATGGCTCCGTTCGACCATGCCGGTCTGGTGCGTCAGCTGTACTTCGAGGATGCCCTCGAAGACGGCTATAACACCGAAGTGATCGATGTGGGGGATAACGTCTCCGTGGTTGCGCGGGTGAAAGCGCACCATCCGGCCCGCCAATTGCCGCTGGAGGAGGTTGCAGCCCAGATCCGCACCCGGCTGGAAGCCGAGAAAACCCGCGAGGCCTTGGCCGAGCGTGCTACCCAGCTGATCGAGGAGCTGGAGTCCGGCCAGTCGCTGGCGGACATTGAAGGCATCACTGAGCTTGGCATTGAGTGGCAGAGCTTTGACGAGCAGCCGCGCAACACCCAGTCAGTGCATCCGGCTGTGGTAGGCGAGGCCTTCTCTCTGGGCCGTCCAGCCGCTGAGGAGGCCGTTTACGGCTTTGCCAGTACCGGAGGTGCGGTAGCGGTTATCGCCCTGGACAGCGTCCATGAGGGCGAGGTGGACCAGAAGGGACCGCAGTTCCAGCAGATCGACGATTTCCTCGCGACCCTGCAGGGACAGCGCGAGTACACCGCCTACCAGCAATACCTGCGCGAGCAGGCCGAAGTGGACCGCCTTTGATCGCGACTCGGTGAGCAGGGCAGTGCCTGAAAATCCCCCGGGAGCGTCCGTTTCCGGGGGATTTTTTTGTTTCAGAAACAAAATTGAAAAAAAGGCTTGACCCACCCACCGTGAATCCTTATAGTGCGTCCCCGTTGCAGGACACAGGACCATAGCTCAGTTGGTTAGAGCGCTACCTTGACATGGTAGAGGTCCCCAGTTCGAATCTGGGTGGTCCTACCAATTCTGCAAAGAAAGTCAGTTACTTACGGAGATCGTGAGAACTGGCTTTTTTTATTTTCGGAATATTTTCGGAAAACAAAACGCTTATACAGTACTGCAGATTGCCCCCAATCTCTGGAGCGACCGCTCCGAAATACCCCGCTAACCCGCCAGTATCTCCTCCAGGTCCAACCCGGCTTTTACCCGGACCCAATCCTGAGAATGCCCCTTCTGATATCCCTGCGTCATCCGCTCATCAGCGTGAGCCATAAGCGGCTGGATATAGCTTTCATTGTCATACCCTCGCTGTTTGTAGATCCACGACCCGAGTGAACGAATTTCGTGGAAGGTCGGCCGGCTCTCCCTGGGAATACCATCAAACAGCCCTGTCTCATCGCGGAGACGACGAAACTCAGCGGTGAAGTGATTGGGGAGTATTTGGGTCCAGTGGTCCCGCTCATCAGAGTGAATCTTGCGGGACGGGCGCCGGTGAACAATGTAGGGCGATGCGATCCCGGACTGCCGGGCTCGTGATATCAGCTCAGCCAGTTGCGGGCAGTCGATCTCCAGGTGGGCATGCTCGTGTTTCTTCGTCTTCTGGCGGACCACCTTGATCAGGCCGTCCTGGTAGTCGGAGAATTTCATGTTGAGCACTTCACTACGGCCCTGGAGCGTCACTAGGGAGATCTCCATCGCAATCTGCATCCAGAACGGCGAGATCGCGTGGATGGCCTTCTGAGGCCGCCCTCTGTCGCAAACAGGGGAGGGGTAAAACCGTGTGGGTTAGCAGACCGGTAACCGGAACTGGCAGGCCTAAAGGCCTCTCATATGGCCCGCCCTATAATGCTGAGCGTGCCATGTTCTCACCATCCCTCACACCCCCAATTGTCAAACTCTGTTGCACGCCCTTGCCACACAGCGCAGAGCCATATAGCTTTTACCTAACACAACGTCATGAAGCGCCTGTGGTTGGCCCTGGAGTCGCCAGCAGCCCATTGCCAATCATGGCAGCACCTGGTCTTCTGGAGCGACGACCGATCTGTCAGCCGGATGACACCTCGAAAGGATGTGAGGAACAGCATGTTGAACCTGGATCGACTTCTCCCTCCCGATGTTCTGGCTGACTTAGCCAAATGCTATCCACTGTCTGTTGGCAAAAGGCAAGACCCCGAAGACCTCATGCGGTTGGCGGGATATTACGTCTGGTGACGTGTTTAAACACGTCATGTGCCGTTGAATCAATGTTATCTGTGAGTTTTCTGAATGATCGGTACATGCAGACTTTGTGGGCAACAGACTAAATTGAAGGAGAGCCATTTCATTCCCAAGTTTGTTGGGAAATGGCTTAAAAAGACTTCGATTACCGGATTTTTCAGAGAACACAATGAACTAGAAAAAAGAGCACAGGATACAGCCAAGGAATACTGGCTATGTGGGCAGTGCGAAGGACTTCTATCAAATTGGGAAAGGGAGTTCGCAAATAGAATTTTTTATCCCTTTGCGGATCAGGGACTTTCAACCGCCTCTTATGGCCCTTGGTTTGCCAAGTTGTGCGCGTCACTCTCGTGGCGGACATTAACCTTCATTCGCCATAAGAATCCTGACCGAGACAAGCCAGATGAATATTACGAGCAACTAGACGCGGCCCAAGACCACCTGAGAAAATTTATTCTCGGGGAAACCGGAAATTTAGAGCGATACGAACAGCATATTTTCCATCTCCAAGAAATAGAATCGACGGACAGTAATGAATTGCCTACAGGAATCAATCGCTACTTCCTCAGGGGGATGGCGATGGATGTCGTTGGCAATTCAACCGACTTGTATATCTATACAAAAATCCCGTCCTTTATCATTCTCGGTGTCGTGAAGGCCAAACAATTGAATAAATTGAGGGCCAGCAGAGTCGCACTCAAAGAGGGAAAACTCAGCCCTAAGTCATACCGTTGGCCTGACGGCTTTCATAGCTATGTTTTTGAAAAAGCGGAAGAAATGATTTTGGCACACCAGAAAATTCCTGAAAAAGATCTCAAGAAATTCGAAGATTTTATCGCGGAGAATCCGGAAAAAGCTGCAAATTCAAAGCAGTTCAAAGCTTTAATGCACGATTATCAGAGGTTTGGTGCAAAAATTTTCAGATAACCAGGGGCTCAAGCCGACCGGTTTGCGCTGGCGCTCCAACCGGCAGCTTAGCCCAGACGTTAGAACTTAATATCAGTGGCTAGTAGAAAATGACAAGTAAAATTCTCGTCGCGTTAAATTCCGAAAACTATGAATTTATTGGCTCTGCGATTTCAGACCGAAGTTCACTGAAGTTCTGTAGATTCGATTTTCAAGATCCCAGCACTGTTGATTTTTTCTCAAAACATGTTAATGAAGAAGAGCTGAACATCTTTTTCTGTATTGGTGAATCTAAAAATACCAATGTTGCCGATACTTTCCTTGATGCAGTTGACTATTATAGCTTGGACATCGATCTTCCTTTAAAAGCTGAGCAAAGATATCTTGAGCTATCGGTGTTTATGCAGTCTCTAATTGATCTTGATTGCGTTAAAGTTCTTATGATCGCTCTAGAGGATGGTGGCCCGTATAAATTCCAAAACATATCATCTGGAGCCGAAATAATTGAGACGTCGATCACTGTAAGTAAAAGGTACGGGTGCCCTAATATGGTATTTATTTATCGTAGCTAAGGCCGTTCTAACCTGTCACTTTTGGCGGACATTTTTTCCGCCGCTTTGCGGCTCCAAAATTGCCGCAAAGTTTCGGCGTTAAAAGTCATGGTCTATCTCATACTCACGAAAAAAGGCTTTCAGGAACATCGCAAAAAGATGTGCGAGACTCCGTCTCCAGCGTGGCTAAACGCTGGATTGTTCCCTGAGGACGAGATAGCAGAAATGCGTAAGCAGGGTGCCGAAATCACGGTGTTCAGCCATAAGCTCTCGAGTGGCGAGTTGGCTCCACTTGAGGATGAGTTGGCTACAATAGCGGAGCATCATCCAGGCCACAGGGTATGGGTTGAGTATGTGCCTCGCTTTTAACAAGGCCATCAAGCATCGCCTGGACTTCCATACGGATAGAGGTATTGAGTACCGAGCCCACAAAACCCAGGCATTACTGAGACAGCATCAGGTAAAGCACAGCATGAATCGGCCTGGCCAGTGTACCGACAATGCTGAGGTCGAGTCGTTCTTCAAGACGCTCAAGGGAGAATTGCTACACGCCACCAGTTTTGTGACGATGCGCCAATTACGAAAACATATAAAAGCCTATATTGAGGGCTTTTATAACACCCGACGGCTGCACAGTGGCCTTGGTTACCGGACTCCGCTAGAGTTCGAAGGAATCAACTGATGGGGCGTGTCCATTTTATTGGGGGAAGTCCACCGCTTTGCGCTGGCGCTCCAACCGGCCGCTTCGCACGGCGTTATGCATATGTCGAATATGGAATTTCCTCCAGAAGTACAGGCTGTTATTGACCAACTCAAAGCGGAGTCATGCTCTGAGTCAGTCTGGTTTATCGGGTCACGCGCGAATGGCAAGTTTCGACCAGATTCTGACTGGGACTTTATATGCTTCCGGAACTCGGCTGTTGAGGAGCGGGAAGCCAGATCTAGACTCGTCGACATCGTTCAGGTAGGTATTGACGGGCAGTACCTATTAGAAGGCCAGAACTACAACTTAACTGGTCAATTCGAACACTGGCAATGGCATGAAATCGATTCGCAGCACGCCGAGTATAAGAGTAGGGTTACCCCAAAAAATGAGGCGGGAGCAGCATTTGATCTTAGTGACGTAAAGGTTGTTACGAACAATGCCTATAAAGTCTGGAACCGGGATGCATAACCCATATGAGCCTTCTCGGATGCAATAGGTAATAGTCATTTTTTTGGCCGCGCCAGCGGCCAACCTAAACCCATGAGCAAGAACGCCTGCTTCGTCAGTCTCGCGGAGCTGTCAGGCACTTACAGCAAACACATATAGGGGCTCTCTTACGTGGCTTTGGACCACAGCCTGACCGGTCGTTCCTTCGGTGGGTCAGGGGCACCAGACATTCATCGGTTAACCGGTCACTGGCGCTATTCAAGTGTCGGGCTGCATGGCTCCAGTTAGTGTCAGGCTCAGGACCGGTGTAAGCGCACTGGCTCATGGTATTAAGGCACGCCCACGGGCTGGCTAATCAAGTCGCCCTGGCTTCAACATCGGTGACAGAAAACCGCTTGGGTATCGGGTACCAGTCAGCGGACTTGCAGTCTTCGGCGTCATCCTTTCTGATCCAGTTAGACGTCATGCTCAGCCCGTGTCGTGACTAACCTCTCAGGAACCGTTGTTCATCGAACACCCTCTTGTCTTTGAGCATGAAGTACACCGCTCGTCCCAGCTTGTGCGCCAGTGCGGACAGGGCCTTGGGTTTATTCATCCGCCTCTGGAGTTTGTCGACGTAGCGTTTGGCCTTGTCGTTGTTACGGATAAACAGCACAGCTGCCTCTGAGAACGCCCACTTCAGATGGGCATTGCCGATCTTGTTGCCCTGAGTGCCATAGACCTTGCCGGCCGATTCGGCTTTGCACTTCACCAGGCGGGCGTAGGATGCAAACTTCTGAACCGATTCGAAGCGCTGGATATCGCCGACTTCATAGAGAATGGTCAGGGCCAGAATGCGACCTACTCCGGGAATGGTTTTCAGCACGTTGAGTGATGCTGGATCGTGTTGTTTGGCCTGCTGTTCCAAATGCCATTCAAGCTTTTTGAGCTCGTGTTGATAACAGTCGACGATGGCCAGGTCCAGATCGATGTTGCGCTGAACGTCTGGATCGCTAAACGCAGCGGTCAGTTGTGACCGGCCGCCAGGGTTGTTGAGGTTGGCTTTACTGGGTGGCAGATTGTATTGGCCCAGAGTGTTCACCGCGTGGGCCTTGAGCATGGCCCCATGACGGACAATGCGAGTCCGGCGGCGCAACAGATCGCGGGTGGCCCGCACCTCCTTGGGATAGACGTAAGCCAGCGGGAAATTACCACCGCGCATGAGCATGGCGATCTTGAAGGAATCAATACGGTCGTTCTTGGTTTTGCCGCCATGGATCGCTTTCATGTAAAGCGCATGGCCCAGAATGAAGTTGATGCCGTGTTCTTCGCACAGGTCTGATATCCAGTACCAGCAGTGCATGCATTCGACACCTACGACGAGATCATCGCGAAAGGGTTCCAGCAGAGCCAGTAGCGGTTCCGGGCGGGCTTTGATTTCCTTGTGCAGCAACACCTCGCCTTGTTGGTTGATGATACAGACATACAGGCTGCGGGCGTGCAGGTCGATTCCACAATAATGGCGGTGGGTGCTATGGTAAAAGTTCATTGAGTCTTCTCCCTTGTAGAGCTTGGTCGCCTTCCAGCTTAGCGGGCAACCGCTGGGCTGGGGAGAAGGCTCAATCAGTATCAATCGGCTGCACAGCGACCGATTTTCCGCCGCTTTGCGGCTCCAAACCGGCGCGTGTGCCGGGCGTTGAGGCTGTAGAAAACCCCGAAATCCCCACCGGCTTTGCTAGGAAAGAGTGGCGAAAGCTCTCCAAACGGCATTTTCGATGCCTCGAAAGTTAGCGCTTGCCCAGATACGGGAGTGGGATCTAAGATCGGAATGTTGTGAAAGGATGTTCTCCTAATTTGTTCTTCACTTGGGGTAGGCAAACACCGATCCTCGTCCAGGAAGTTTTTCGATGTGAATGTTCTTGAGGTTTGTTTGGTATGGCCGGCAAAAAAATTTCTTTTCCCGCCAGAAAATCTGATAAAGACTTTGCCAAGCTGTGGCTTGGGAGCGTTGGGATCGTGCTTTTATTTGCTTTGGTCTCTGAAGGTTTCGAGATGTGGTCTCTACCTATAATACTGATTTTCTTTCTAGGTGGTCTTCGCTATTTCAATAAGACCGTGTGGGGAATCGCTGATCAAGTTGATGACTGCGGCGAATATCTGAGAGTTTCCAAGGGGAGTAAAACGGACGAAATTACAATCAGCAGCATCTGCGAAGTATGTCTTGCATACCCAAATCACAAGCATCTGATAACTATAAAGCTTTCTAAACCTTGTTTATTTGGGCGATCGGTTACTTTCAGGTCTCACAAAGGGTTCCCCGTATTCAGAGCTCCTGAAGCTTTCTTTGATCTAAAACACAGGGTTGATTCGGCGAAAAACAGGCGAGGGCAAGCCTGCTGAATCTATCTAACACAACGGCATCAAACGGCGGTGATTGGCCCTGGAGCAGCCGGAAGCCCATTTCCGACTTTGGCGGCACTTGGTGCCGTTTCATCAGCAGAATGAGCCGTCTTGAGGATGTGAGAAACAGCCCCGTTGACGTTGGGGCAACTTGATCCCCGCCGATATTATGGCCTACCTGGCCATTGGGCACCCACTGTCTATCGGAAAAGTCAAGACCAGAGTCCGAAGTTTGAGTCACAAGGCTCTGTTAGAGGCCCTCGAGAAAATGAGTATCTATCTTTACATCGAGAATACTAAAAAAGATATCGTTGAATTTGCTCTCCCAGAATTGAGCTTGAGCTCAGCTAGAGCAAGAATGAATCGTAAGGAGTTCAGAATAGAAGTCGAAGCTCATGAGATTCAGAGAATTCTGGAATGGAATTATCGAGAGTGGGTTTATGAGTCAAGAAGAGACGATGAAGTATGCGGTTCACCGCAAGATGAACTGGCCGAAGCAGGGTACCCAGAGCTATACGAAGTAATTATGAATCAAGAGCTGCTCGAATTGGTTGTGGGTGGTTATCTGTTTGAAAAATTGGTCAGTAAGTTTAGCAAGCCAAGTGAGTTAACAAAATACTGGTGGGATCAGGTTCTAAGCTGTTCGTACAGTAAGGGGAAGGTTATAATCAATGGTGTATGCTACAGTACGCCAATGTCCTTTGCCGGTGTACTTGGTGCTAAAAGTTAAAAGGGCTGGTATGGAAATCATTCTGATTCTGAGTGCTCTTATTGGCATATTTTCTCTATGGGTGAACATTGGAGCGATGGTAGCCCTTTCACGCGATGATACCCTTGAATCAATACAGCGTTGGGCACAGGGAGTTTTTGTGTGGATCGTGCCTTTACTTGGTGGACTTACTGTACTCCATTTAACCGCAAGTCATTTTCCTCAGGCTGTTCCGAGATGGGTGGCTATTTGGCCACTCAAAAGGCTGGTGAGCGGTGAAGGGCATACTCCCAATAGCAACAGAAACGAAAGTGAGGGCCAGAGTTTCGACCTCGCTATCAGCCATCGACAGGACTCATGTTTAGATCATGATAGCAGCGACTAAGCCTTTTAACAGGTGACTGTGATGGAAAGTAGCTTGGAAACGGCAACGCTGGGTCTCTTGGCGTTGCTCAATTATTCCTTTGCCTTTATGGTTTCCATAGAAGTTTGTGCACGTGATTTGATGCCGCGAAGACATAAGATTGGCTGGAGTGCACTTGCTTGGTTGATTCCCATTATAGGCCCGATCTTCACGCATCGCTATCTGAACATCGGATGGGTAAAAGGCTCTGGTAGGGGCGGCAGTAACGGTATCGTCCCGCCCAGCGATGGTGGGGGAAGTGGAGGATTTTAGTGTTCGCTCATATTAATGTAAATCACCCAAAAGCGCGTGGTTGTGGGAGTTAAGCGCTCTATGGAACGACGAAAAATAATCACCATCATGCACAAGCTGCACTATGGAGATGTCAATACTGTCGATGGGTACGTGCATCTCATGGTAAATGGCTCACTGGACTTCGAGAAATTTGAGCGGTTTATACGTCAGTACATCACCGAGGAGAATATGCTTCTCTACGCGGACTCCCAAAATGTGATGCAGGGTAACATCCAAGAGGCATATACGTTTACGCAGGCGCATATGCGAAGCAACCGCGTCCGTGTTGCTAGCATCGACTTTTTAGCTAAGTTGTTTATCGAGCCAATAGGTGTAGGTGTTGGGCATTTAAAAAACTGACTGTGGTGCAATTGCCATAGTTAAGCCGTTCCTTCTGCCACGACGCTTGGCTTTTCTCCATGATATTGAATTCATGATGATCTTCCCCTTCAGACAGCGAGAGTCGGACCGTTGGGGTCGGCAAATCGGGAGTTCTTTGCCTTGGCCGTAGTCTGCAAGCCCACCGATTTCCCGGAACCGTTTGTCAAACGCTTCGCGCTCGGTTGTAATGGCGGTTTCCGGGTGATGGGAACAGGCCCGGAGCACCGAACAGTGCGCGATTCACGGGGGTATGACGATGCGCTACATGCAGTCTTTCAATCACAGGTTACGGCGATTGCGGGAGGAGCGGTCGTTGTCAGTGATCGAACTGGCAGACCTGTGTGGGATCGATGAGCGTCGTATTCATGCCTGGGAAAGCGCTCAGCCCCAGGGGCGTCAGTACCCGGATGTGGGTGAGCTTGTCCATCTGTGCGTGCGCCTGGGAGCTGCGCTGGAGACGCTGCTGGATCTTGAGGATGCCTCCAATGCCGGGCAGCTGGAATTGCCGGGGCTGACCAATGCGGATGGCGATGAGCTGGTGCGGGCGGTTACGGAGCTGGAGCGGGCGCTGACGGTTGTCCAGCCGTCTGACCAGGAGCGGGAGCTGTTGCGGCGGTTCCGGGCCGCAGACCAGGAGCAGCGGCAGATGATTCTGCAGTTACTGGTGCCCTGAGCCTCCGGGGAGGAACCGGGCCGGTCTTGCCGGCCCGGCACCAGGCTGAGGATTACTGCTCAGCCTTATAGATGTGTTCATAGACGTGATTGGTGGCTTGCACAAAGCCGTCAATGCTGCCGCAGTCGAAGCGGCGTCCCTTGAAGCGGTAGGCGAGAACGCAGCCGTTCTTGGCCTGCTCCAGCAGTGCGTCGGTAATCTGTACCTCGCCGTTCTTGCCCGGAGGGGTGCGTTCAATGATGTCAAAAATGTCCGGTGTCAGGATGTAGCGACCGATGATGGCCAGGTTGCTGGGCGCATCTTCCGGATTGGGCTTCTCCACCATGTCGGTGATCCGGTACAGGCCATCCTTCATGGATTCGCCGGCAATCACGCCATACTTGTGGGTCTCATCCTGCGGTACTTCCTCAATCGCCACAATCGAGCAGCGGAACTGGCTGTAGAGCTTCACCATCTGGGCCAGCACGCCGTCTCCCTCTGAAACGCAGAAATCATCAGCCAGCACGACCGCAAAGGGATTGTCGCCAACCAGGTTGCGACCGGTCAGGATGGCATGGCCGAGGCCTTTCATCTCATTCTGGCGGGTGAACGCGAAGGTATTGTTGTCGATCAGCTCGCGGATGGAGGTCAGCAGGTTCTCCTTACCGGAGCCGGCGATCTGGTGTTCCAGCTCGTAACTGATGTCGAAATGATCTTCGATCGCCCGCTTGCCGCGCCCGGTGACGAATCCGAACTCGTTGATGCCGGCCTCGGAGGCTTCTTCAACGCCGTACTGTACCAATGGTTTGTTAACAATTGGCAGGATTTCCTTGGGCATGGCCTTCGTCGCCGGGAGAAAGCGAGTGCCGTAGCCGGCTACGGGAAACAGACACTTTTTGATCATCTGTGCGTCCTTATTGGATGAGGTAAGGAATGAATCAAGGCAGTGTAACGGAGAACGCGAGGAAGGGGGAGGGCGCCACCACGGGGCGGTCGGGGTTGTCGGCAACGCGGTTTGTCGCCCGGGTGGCGATTGTTGACAATCCCGGGTGGGAGGCGTAACTTTCGCCAGTATCAACCCAGGATTGTCAACAAACCATGAGCCAGAATGCTGTCCAAACCTTAACCCGAGCTGACGAAGCCTTCGATTGTCTGCAAACGGCCATCGTTAAGGGCGATCTGGCCCCGGGGGAGAAGATCGGCGAGGTGGAGTTGTGCGCGCGCTTCAATCTGACCCGCGGCCCACTGCGGGAAGCGCTGGGGCGCCTCGAGTCCCGCGGACTGCTGGTGCGCCGCCCCCACGCCGGGGTAAAGGTGGTGTCCGTCAGTGCGGATGAGCTGCTTGAGCTTTACCGCATTCGCGAAGTCATGGAAGGGTTGGCAGCCCGTCAGGCCGCCGAACGCATGACCGATGCCGAAATCGCGGCGTTGCAGGCAACCCTGGATGGTCACGAGACCCTCATCGAGCAGGCCCAGGGGCAGGCCTACTATCAGGCCGAAGGAGATTACGATTTCCACTACCGTATCGCCACTGGCAGCCGCAACACCAAGTTGGCCCAGATGCTCCTGGGTGACCTTTACTACATGGTGCGCATGTACCGTTACCGCCTCAGTACCTCCACCGGCCGGCCCCACAAGGCCCTGGGTGAGCATCGCCGCATTGTTGAGGCGATTGCCCAGCGGGACGGTGAGCTGGCGGAATTTCTGATGAAGCGGCACATCAACGCCGCCCGTCGCAATATCGAGAGAAAGATTGAGGAAGGTCTGCTGACCTTCTGATGACCCGACAAATCCAACAAGCCACTGGCTAAGGAGTCAGACCATGTCAACCTCACTGTCCGCAGGCGCTCGCTTCCGCAAGGCGCTGAAAGAGAATCAACCGTTGCAGATTGTTGGCACCATTAACGCGTACGCCGCGATGATGGCCGAGAAGGTGGGGCACCAGGCCATCTACCTGTCAGGCGGCGGTGTGGCCAACGCCTCCTACGGTCTGCCGGATCTGGGTATGACCAGCTTGAACGATGTGGTCGAAGATGTGCGCCGGATCACCGCGGCTTCCGAGCTGCCGCTGCTGGTGGACATTGATACCGGCTGGGGTGGCGCCTTCAACATCGGCCGCACCATTCGCGAGATGGAACGGGCCGGCGCTGCGGCGGTCCATATTGAAGACCAGGTGGCCCAGAAGCGTTGTGGTCATCGCCCCAACAAGGAGATTGTCTCCAAAGAGGAAATGGTTGATCGCATCAAGGCCTGTGTGGATGCCCGTCAGGACGACGACTTCTTTATCATGGCCCGTACCGACGCGTTCCAGCAGGAAGGGCTGGAGGCGGCTATCGACCGCGCCCAGGCCTGCATCGAAGCCGGTGCCGATGGCATCTTTGCCGAGGCGGTGACCGAGCTGGAGCACTACAAGGCGTTCTCCGAAGCGTTGGACGTGCCGATTCTCGCCAACATCACCGAGTTCGGGGCAACCCCGCTGTACAACAAGCAGGAGCTGAAGGAGGCCGGCGCCGGCATGGTGCTGTACCCGCTGAGCGCGTTCCGGGCGATGAACAAGGCGGCCCTGGCGGTGTATGAGAACATCTTGGCCAAGGGTGACCAGAAAGACGTGGTGGATCTGATGCAGACCCGCATGGAGCTGTACGATTTCCTCAACTACCACGAGTTTGAACAAAAACTGGATGCGCTGTTCAAGCAGCAGAAAGCCTAAGTTAGAAGGAGAGAGAGCATGGTTGACAAGAAACTGAGTGGTGCCGGCCTGCGTGGCCAGGTGGCGGGCGAAACGGCGCTGTGTACCGTTGGCAAAACCGGTGCCGGTCTGACTTATCGCGGCTATGACATCACCGAGCTGGCAGACAATGCCCAGTTCGAGGAAGTGGCCTATCTGCTGCTCCGTGGCAAGCTGCCGAACCAGCAGGAGCTGGACGCTTACAAAGAGAAGCTCCGCGGCATGCGCGCACTGCCGGAAGCCCTGAAAACCACCCTGGAACAGATTCCCAAAGACGCCCATCCGATGGATGTGATGCGTACCGGCTGCTCCATGCTGGGCAACCTGGAAACCGAAACCGACTTCAGCCAGCAGGACGACAAGATCGACCGCATGCTGGCGTTGTTCCCCGGCATCATCACCTACTGGTACCGCTTTGCCCACGAAGGCGTCCGTATCGAGACCGATTCAGACTCCGACTCCATCGGCGGCCATTTCCTGGAACTGCTGCACGGCAAGAAGCCCAACGAGCTGCACGAGCGGGTAATGAACGTGTCGCTGATTCTCTACGCCGAGCACGAGTTCAATGCGTCGACCTTCACCGCACGGGTATGCGCCTCCACTCTGTCTGACATTCACAGTTGCGTGACCGGGGCCATTGGCTCTCTACGTGGTCCGCTGCATGGCGGTGCCAACGAGGCCGCAATGGCGCTGATCCAGAAGTTCCAGTCCGCCGATGAGGCCGAGCAGGGCCTGATGGGCATGCTGGAACGCAAGGAAAAAATCATGGGCTTTGGCCACGCCATCTATCGAGAGTCCGATCCCCGCAACGCCATCATCAAGAAGTGGTCCCAGCAGCTGGCCGAGGAAGTGGGCGATACCGTGTTGTACCCGGTTTCCGTTCGCTGTGAGGAAGTGATGTGGCGGGAGAAGAAGCTGTTCTGCAACGCCGACTTCTTCCACGCCTCTGCCTATCACTTCATGGGCATTCCGACCGAGCTGTTCACCCCGATCTTCGTCATGTCCCGGGTATCCGGCTGGACTGCCCACGTCAAGGAGCAGCGCGCCAACAACCGGATTATTCGCCCAAGTGCGGAGTACACCGGCCCGGAGCATTCCGAGTGGGTGGCCATCGAACAACGCTGAGCCGCAGGGCAGGCACATCGCTTGTGCGGGTGTCTGCCGTTTTCAGGCGGATGGGCCACGGCGCAGACCGTGTCAGCCCGAGAACCAACGAATCCTGATGAGATTGCACGCATGACTAACCAATACCGCAAGCCATTGCCTGGCACCGACCTGGAGTTCTACGACACCCGGGAAGCGGTGAATGCCATTGAGGCCGGTGCTTACGAAAAGCTGCCGTACACCTCCCGTATTCTGGCTGAACAACTGGTACGCCGCTGTGATCCGGCGATCCTGACCGATTCCCTCAAGCAGATCATCGAGCGCAAGCGGGAGCTGGATTTCCCCTGGTACCCGGCGCGGGTGGTGTGTCACGACATCCTGGGCCAGACTGCCCTGGTTGACCTGGCAGGCCTGCGGGATGCGATTGCGGAGCAGGGCGGCGACCCGGCCAAGGTCAATCCGGTGGTACCGACCCAGCTGATCGTCGACCATTCCCTGGCGGTGGAGCACGCCGGTTTCGAGAAGGACGCCTTCGAGAAGAACCGTGCGGTGGAAGACCGCCGTAACGACGACCGTTTCCATTTCATCAACTGGACCAAGACCGCGTTCCGTAATGTCGACGTGATTCCTCCCGGCAACGGCATCATGCACCAGATCAACCTGGAGAAGATGTCGCCGGTGGTGCAGGTTCGCTCCGATGATGATGGCACTCAGGTCGCCTTCCCCGACACCTGTGTCGGTACCGACAGCCACACTCCGATGGTGGACGCGCTGGGCGTGATTTCCGTGGGTGTCGGCGGCCTGGAGGCGGAAAGCGTGATGCTGGGCCGTGCCTCCATGATGCGTCTGCCGGACATCGTCGGCGTCGAGCTGACCGGCAAGTTGCAGCCGGGCATCACCAGTACCGACATGGTGCTGGCGCTGACCGAGTTCCTGCGTAAAGAGCGGGTGGTGGGTGCCTATCTGGAGTTCTACGGTGAAGGCGCTGACAGCCTGACCGTCGGCGACCGTGCCACCATCTCCAACATGACGCCGGAGTACGGCGCCACTGCGGCGATGTTCTACATCGATGGCCAGACCATCGACTACCTCAAACTCACCGGTCGGGACGACGATCAGGTGGCCCTGGTTGAGCAGTATGCCAGGGAAACCGGTCTTTGGGCGGACAGCCTGAAGGGCGCGGAGTACGAGCGGGTGCTGACGTTTGATCTGTCCAAGGTGGTGCGGACGCTGGCGGGGCCTTCCAATCCCCACGCCCATCTGCCGACCTCAGAGCTGGCGGATCGCGGCATCGCCGGCAAGTGGACCGAAGAAGAAGGCAAGATGCCGGATGGCGCGGTGATCATCGCTGCCATCACCAGCTGTACCAACACCAGTAACCCCCGCAACATGGTCGCGGCTGGCCTGATCGCCCGCAACGCCAACAAGCTGGGTCTGACCCGTAAGCCCTGGGTGAAATCGTCACTGGCACCGGGGTCCAAGACGGTAAAAATGTACCTGGAAGACGCCAGTCTGCTGCCAGAGCTGGAGCAGCTCGGCTTCGGTGTTGTGGCCTTTGCCTGCACCACCTGTAATGGCATGAGTGGCGCGCTGGACCCGAAAATCCAGCAGGAAATCATCGACCGTGATCTCTACGCCACGGCGGTGCTCTCCGGTAACCGGAACTTCGACGGCCGTATCCACCCCTACGCCAAGCAGGCGTTCCTGGCGTCGCCACCGCTGGTGGTTGCCTACGCCATTGCCGGCACCATCCGCTTTGATATCGAGAAGGATGCGCTGGGTTACGACCAGCAGGGCAACCCGGTCACCCTGAAAGACATCTGGCCCAGCGACGAAGAAGTCGACGCCATTGTCAGCAAGGCGGTGAAGCCGGAGCAGTTCCGGGAAACCTACATCCCGATGTTCGACATCACCCGCGACTCCCAGGCCCAGAGTGATCCGCTGTACCAGTGGCGGCCGACGAGTACCTACATCCGTCGCCCCCCTTATTGGGAAGGCGCCTTGGCGGGCGAGAAGAATCTCAAGGGCATGCGGCCGCTGGCGGTCCTTGGTGACAACATCACCACCGATCACCTGTCGCCGTCCAACGCCATCCTGGCGGCCAGTGCCGCTGGTGAATACCTCGCCAAGATGGGCCTGCCGGAGGAGGACTTCAACTCCTACGCCACCCACCGCGGCGATCACCTGACGGCACAGCGCGCGACCTTTGCCAATCCCAAGCTGCTGAATGAAATGGTGCGGGATGACAACGGCGACGTGAAGCAGGGCTCACTGGCGCGGGTCGAGCCGGAAGGCAAGGTGACCCGGATGTGGGAAGCCATCGAAACCTACATGGAGCGCAAGCAGCCGCTGATCATTGTGGCAGGCGCGGACTACGGCCAGGGCTCTTCCCGGGACTGGGCCGCCAAAGGCGTGGCGCTGGCCGGGGTGGAGGCGATCGTGGCGGAAGGCTTCGAGCGCATTCACCGCACCAACCTGATTGGTATGGGTGTCATGCCGCTGCAGTTTGAGGAAGGCACGACCCGCAAGACCCTGGGCATCGACGGCACCGAGACCTACGACGTTGAAGGTGCTCTGTCCCCGCGGGCCAAGCTGACCCTGGTGATCCACCGTGCCAACGGCGAGCGGCTGGAGGTCCCGGTGACCTGTCGTCTGGATACCCAGGAAGAGGTGTCGATCTACCAGGCCGGCGGTGTGCTGCAACGCTTTGCCAAAGACTTCCTGGAATCTGCAGCGACAGCGTAATGACCAACAGCCGGGAGCGATGGCCGCTCCCGGCTTCTTTTTTGCAGTAGCCCGTTCTGGAGTAGTAAGCAATATGACTCACGTACCCCAAATCCGGGTGCCGGCTACCTACATGCGTGGCGGCACCAGTAAAGGTGTCTTCTTCAAGCTCGATGATCTGCCGGAAGCGGCCCAGGTGCCCGGTGAAGCCCGGGACCAGCTGTTGTTGCGGGTCATTGGCAGCCCCGATCCCTACGGCAAGCAGATCGACGGCATGGGTGGTGCCACATCCAGCACCAGCAAGACGGTGATTCTGGCCAAGAGCCAGCAGCCGGACCACGACGTTGACTACCTGTTTGGTCAGGTTTCCATCGACAAGCCGTTTGTCGACTGGAGCGGTAACTGTGGCAACCTCACCGCCGCTGTGGGCGCGTTTGCCATCAACACCGGCCTGGTGTCGGAAGAGCGGATTCCGGATAACGGCATTGCCACGGTGCGCATCTGGCAGGCGAACATCCGCAAGACCATCATCGCCCAGGTTCCAATCACCAACGGTTCGGTGCAGGAAACCGGCGACTTTGAGCTGGATGGTGTGACTTTCCCGGCGGCGGAAGTGCAGGTGGAATTCATGGACCCGGCGGATGGTGACGGCGCCATGTTCCCGACCGGCAATCTGGTGGACGACCTGGAGGTGCCCGGAGTTGGCACTTTGAAGGCGACCCTGATCAACGCTGGCATCCCAACCATCTTCGTCAATGCCGAAGACATTGGCTACCAGGGCACGGAACTGCAGGAGGCCATTAACGGCGACGCCGAAGCCCTGGCCAGGTTTGAGACCATTCGCGCCCATGGTGCCATCCGGATGGGGCTGATCAGCTCCGTTGATGAGGCAGCGAGTCGCCAGCATACGCCCAAGGTGGCTTTTGTGGCACCGCCGCGGGACTATGTGTCCTCCAGCGGCAAGACCGTGGCTGCGGCGGATGTCGACCTGCTGGTGCGGGCGCTGTCCATGGGCAAGCTCCACCACGCCATGATGGGCACCGCCGCGGTGGCGATCGGAACCGCAGCGGCCATTCCCGGTACCCTGGTAAACCAGGCGGCGGGGGGCGGAGAGCGCTCCGCCGTTCGTTTTGGCCATCCTTCCGGTACCCTCAAGGTTGGCGCTGAAGCCGCCCAGCGCGACGGCGAATGGACCGCCATCAAGGCGGTCATGAGCCGTAGCGCCCGCATCCTGATGGAAGGGTGGGTGCGTGTGCCCGGGGACAGCTTCTAGGCTCCCCGATCCTCAAACCATTGCCAGCCAGGGCTGGTCTGCCCGGTTGGCGATGGTCTGTCATTCCTGTCTTTGTCTTCGTTTCCTTTCGGCTTTTGATACCTGCCTCGTCCCCCGTTGATGTGCCTTTGGCTATAGTGTTGGTAAGCGCCCGTTGGCCAGTCGGCAATGGCGTTTCCAGCCAATCCAAAGGCCCTTCACAGGGAGGTGGCGGCAATCCATGCCCAGACGCACTGACATCCAGAGTATCCTGATCCTGGGCGCGGGCCCCATTGTGATCGGCCAGGCCTGCGAGTTTGACTACTCCGGCGCCCAGGCCTGTAAGGCGCTGCGGGAAGAGGGCTACCGGGTGATCCTGGTGAACTCCAACCCGGCCACCATCATGACCGACCCGGCGATGGCCGATGCCACCTACATCGAGCCCATCACCTGGAAAACCGTCGCCAAGATCATCGAGAAAGAGAAGCCGGACGCGCTGCTGCCCACCATGGGTGGCCAGACCGCCCTGAACTGCGCCCTGGATCTGGAGAAGCACGGTGTTCTCGCCGAGCACGGCGTGGAAATGATCGGCGCCAACGCCGACACCATCGACAAGGCCGAAGACCGCGACCGCTTCGACAAGGCCATGAAGTCCATCGGCCTGGAATGCCCCCGTGCCGAGATTGCCCACACCATGGAAGAAGCCTGGGGCGTGGCGGAGCGCATCGGCTATCCCTGCATCATCCGGCCCTCGTTCACCATGGGCGGCTCCGGTGGCGGCATCGCCTACAACCGTGACGAGTTTGAGGAGATCTGCCAGCGCGGCCTGGATCTGTCGCCCACCAACGAGCTGCTGATCGACGAATCGCTGATCGGCTGGAAAGAGTACGAGATGGAGGTGGTGCGGGACCGCAACGACAACTGCATCATCGTCTGCGCCATCGAGAACTTCGACGCCATGGGCGTGCACACCGGCGACTCCATCACCGTGGCCCCGGCCCAGACCCTGACCGACAAGGAATACCAGATCATGCGCAACGCCTCGCTGGCGGTGCTGCGTGAGATTGGTGTGGAAACCGGCGGCTCCAACGTCCAGTTCGGCATCCATCCGGACACTGGCCGCATGGTGGTGATCGAGATGAACCCGCGGGTGTCCCGTTCCTCGGCGCTGGCCTCCAAGGCTACCGGCTTCCCCATCGCCAAGGTGGCCGCCAAGCTGGCCATTGGTTACACCCTCGATGAGCTGCGCAACGAGATCACCGGTGGCGTCACCCCGGCCTCGTTCGAGCCCAGCATCGACTACGTGGTCACCAAGATCCCCCGTTTCACCTTCGAGAAGTTCCCTCAGGCCGACGCCCGCCTGACCACCCAGATGAAATCGGTGGGTGAGGTGATGGCCATCGGCCGCACCTTCCAGGAGTCCATGCACAAGGCCCTGAGAGGGCTGGAAGTGGGCTCCGAAGGCTTTGAGCCCCAGGTCGACCTGGCCACCGAAGACGGCCGCGAAACCCTGATCCGCGAACTCAATGAGCCGGGCGCCGAGCGCATCTGGTACATCGGCGACGCCTTCCGCAGCGGCATGACCGTGGAAGACGTGTTCCAGCACACCAAGGTGGACCCCTGGTACCTGGTGCAGATCGAAGACATCATCCTGGAAGAAGAGGCGCTCAAGCAGGCCGGCAAGGCCGACATCGACCGCGACACCCTGTTCCGCCTCAAGCGCAAGGGCTTCTCCGACGCCCGCCTGGCCAAGCTGCTGAGCCTGTCCGAAGAGAGCCTGCGCAAGCTGCGTCACGACCTGGACGTGCGCCCGGTGTACAAGCGGGTGGACACCTGTGCCGCCGAGTTCGCCTCCAGCACCGCCTACATGTACTCCACCTACGAGGAAGAGTGCGAGGCCGACGCCACCGATCGCGACAAGATCGTGGTGATCGGCGGTGGCCCCAACCGCATCGGCCAGGGCATCGAGTTCGACTACTGCTGTGTCCACGCGGCCCTGGCCATGCGTGAGGATGGTTATGAAACCATCATGATCAACTGCAACCCGGAAACCGTGTCCACCGACTACGACACCTCCGATCGTCTGTACTTCGAGCCGATCACCCTGGAGGACGTGCTGGAGATCGTCCGGGTGGAGCAGCCCAAGGGCGTGATCGTGCAGTACGGCGGCCAGACCCCGCTGAAACTGGCCCGCGGCCTGGAAGCGGCCGGCGTGCCCATCATCGGCACCAGCCCGGACGCCATCGACCGCGCCGAGGACCGCGAGCGGTTCCAGCAGATGATTGGCCGCCTGGGCCTGCTGCAGCCGAACAACGCCACCGTGCGCAGCCACGAGGAGGGCGTGCTGGCGGCCCGTGAAATCGGCTACCCGCTGGTGGTGCGGCCGTCCTACGTGCTTGGTGGCCGGGCGATGGAAATCGTCTACAACGAGGAAGAGCTGGTGCGCTACATGCGCAACGCGGTGCTGGTGTCCAACGACAGCCCGGTGCTGCTGGACCACTTCCTCAACGCTGCCATCGAGGTGGACATCGACGCCATCTGCGACGGCAAGGACGTGGTCATCGGCGGCATCATGCAGCACATCGAACAGGCCGGGGTACACTCCGGTGACTCCGCCTGCTCGCTGCCGCCGTACACTCTGCCTGCCGACGTTCAGGACCAGATGCGCGACGCCGTCCGCAAGATGGCCATTGAGCTTGAGGTGGTGGGTTTGATGAACGTTCAGCTGGCGTGGCAGGATGGCCAGATCTACGTCATCGAAGTGAACCCGCGGGCCTCGCGGACGGTACCGTTCGTGTCCAAGGCCATCGGTGTGTCCCTGGCGAAGGTGGCGGCCCGCTGCATGGCCGGTACGTCACTGGTTGAGCAGGGCTTTACCGAGGAAATCGTGCCGTCGTACTACGCGGTGAAGGAGTCGGTGTTCCCGTTCAACAAGTTTCCGGCGGTGGACCCGATCCTGGGGCCGGAGATGAAATCCACCGGTGAGGTAATGGGCCTGGGCGACAGTTTTGATGAGGCCTTTGCCAAGGCTGAGGCGGCGGCCGGGGAGCTGTTGCCGCAGGCCGGTACGGTGTTTGTTTCCGTCCGGGATCGTGACAAACCTGGCATCGTCGCGGTGGTCCGGGTGTTCCTTGAATGCGGCTTTACCATCGTTGCAACCCGGGGAACGCTGGCCTATCTGCGCGCCCAGCAAGTACCCGACGACATGATTCGGCTGATCGGCAGCGATGAAACCGAGGTGCTGGCGGCCATTCGCAGCAGTGATATCCAGCTGATTGTGAATACCTGTGAGGGCCGGGAGGTTGCCGCCGCCACCGCCGCCCAGCGCATCCAGGCCCTGCGGTGCCGGATTCCCATCGTCACCACCCTGACCGGCGGGGAGGCCTTCTGCCGGGCCATTGCCTTTGGTGAGGAGCAATCGGTGCGTTGTCTGCAGCACCTGCACGCCACACTGGGCCTGGGTAATCAGGCGCCAGACGGGTTCTGAGTGGCGGTGTTTGCGCTATTGGGTTTTGTTGCGATTGGGGGACAGTGGCTTGACGTTGTCCGCCGCCTCGGCCGCCCGGCGTTTACGCTCCGCGCTGCCCATGATGCGATCCAGCTTGCTGTCGATGCTTTCCAGGGCCTGGGCGATGCGGTTCAGTGCCTGGCTGGCGCCAGCGTCCAGTTGCAGCTCCGGTGACGCCTGCGGGTTGGCCTGTTGTGCCGACGGTGAGGGCTGGCGCCTGGATTTGCGCCCGCCTGGTCCGAGATCATCCTCCCCCAGCAGGTCCTTGCGAATGCTCTTGAGATCGTGGGGATCAATGAAGGGGCGATCCTCGGAGTAGGCACACATCATCATGCCGTCGCACAACTTGTTGATCAGTCGGGGAATGCCCCGAGACAGCCGGTGAATTTCCTTGACCGTATCCTCGTCAAACAAGCGGTTGCCACCATGGCCGGAGACCAGCAGACGATAGTCGATATACTCGGCGGTTTCCGCCGCTGTCAGTCCTTCCAGGTGAAAGAACAGTTTGACCCGTTGGGAAAGCTGCGGAATGGCCGTTACCTGATCTTTCAGTTCCGGCTGCCCCAGCAGGATCACCCGCATGGACGGTCCGCCCATGCTCTCCATGCCGGTCAGCATGCGAATGTCTTCCAGGTTTTCCTCGGTCAGGTTCTGCGCCTCGTCGATGGTCAACACCACCGGCGTACCTTTCTCCGCCATGGCCTGCAGGTACTCGGTGGCCTGGAACAGCATGGCCACCTTGCTGTCGGATTCGATCGGGATGCCGGCCTTGCGAAGGATCAGGCTGAACAGGTCTTTCGATTCCAGATTGGTGTAGGAAATGTTGAGGAGCTTCAGGTTGCCATCGAGGTTGCGGATGGTCTTCTTCAGCAGGGTGGTCTTGCCGGAGCCGATTTCCCCGCTGATGACCACGAACCCCTCCGAACTCCAGATCGCTGACGACATATAGACATAGGCCCGCGAGTGTTGCTGGCTCATGAAAATGAAGTCGTCTTCCGGAGTGATACGAAAGGGGTGGCGGTGCAGGCCGAAGTGTTCCAGGTACATGCGAAAAATCCTGTCGGTGGCTTCAGGCCAGTCGAACCCGCTGGTCCGGACTGGTCTCTGGCTGCTGGCGTTGGTAATCAGTATAGCTGTCGCTCACCGTACCGAAGCGAAAGTCGGTGAGCAGGCGCTCCAGGCGCGACTCGCACTTGTCCAGGTTGGTGTAGTGGCGGAAACGGGAGAACCAGCTGGCGTTGTTGTAGCGGGGCTGGCCCGGGTCGATCTCCCAGGGATGCAGGTAGAACATCTGGGGTTTGCGGCCGTGGTCCGAAGCGCGGTGGAACAGGTAGCGGAACAGCGGATACGGGAACTGCCGGAAGTAGCCGCCACCGGCGGCGGGAATGGTGACGCCAAACAGCTTTGCCGTGGTGAGCGGGAACTCCTGCAACTGATGCCCGGCCGGGGTCTCCAGGGTGTAGGGCGCGGTCGGTGAACCGGGAATCCCGTAGCGATCGTGATGAATGGGGAAAATGCTGGAATCCCAGGTAAACCCGAGCTCCGCCAGGATATCCAGGGCCCACAGGGACTGCCGGGTAATGGAGTAGCTGGCGGCTCGATAGCCCCGGACCGGTCGCTGCACCTGGTCCTCAAGCAGGGTCTTGGCTCGCTGGGTTTCCTCCCGGAAGACCTCTGGCGTCTGGTTGTAGATCAGTTGATGGCTGTAACCGTGGGACGCGATTTCGTGCCCGCCCTGAGCCAGCTTGCGCACCAGCCCCGGGTAGCGCTCGGCGACCCAGCCAAGCACAAAAAACGTCGCCCTGACGTTATGGCGTTCAAACAGCGCCAGTAGCTGTTCGGTGTTGCGCTCAACCCGGGACGGCAAATCGCCCCACTGGTCAGGCCGGATCACCTGCGCCAGGGCCGCGACGTGAAAATAGTCTTCTACGTCTATACTCATGGCATGCAGCGGAGCGGGGGCTTGCCCGGGTGATTCCGTCACTGCGTCCTTGCCGGTGGTGTTGTCATCCTGCCAGGCCATGGCCTGTCCCTCCGAATCCAAAGCTGTCACCGAATTTTCACTCACTGGGGTTACAAAAACAATTCACAAAGACGAACTTGACCGCTACAAAAATGAAAACAATGTAAAAATATGTTACAAACAGATACAATTTGATTGAGCGTGCAGTGTCCAGCGATCAGAATGATTACAGAGTGTTCAGGGGATTCGGTGGGCCGGTCCATTTAGCGCCGGCTCAGGGGATTGCTTTGTCGATTGAATTTGTCGCTGATTGTCAAAACAGACGACAAGGATGTTCAGCGTGTCGTATATAAGATTCAGAAAACACTATCTCCACATCCCGTATCTGGTGCTTGCCGTGCTGGAGTTCGGGCTGTTGTACGTCATTTTCTCCCTGCAGTCGCTGCTGTTCGGGCTGTTTGACATCGGCTATGCCTCGGTGTCTGTTGGCCCTCTGGCATCGCTGCTGTTTGCCTTCATTCTCAGCTGCGGCACGCTGGCCATGGGCGGCTACTTCGCCATGGTGCACGAGACCTTCTCCTCGCTGTTCTTCCGCACTCTGGTGGCCTACTGCTTTGTGGGTGGCATTGGCCTCACGCTGCTCTACGTGGTGTTTCCCGATGCCGATCCTGGCAGCACCAATCTGCTGTGGGTGGTGCTGATGGCGTCCGCTGCGGTCATCGCGCTGCGGCTGGTGTTCCTGCGCATTGTCGATTCCGAGCAACTGGTACGACGGGTGGTGATTTTCGGGTCCGGAGAGTATGCCGGTGCGCTGATGGATGAGTACCAGCAGAATCTCCGTTTCCTTGGTGTACGGATCGTCGGCTGCATCCCGGACAGCCAGACCTCGACCGTGGATGAGGCGCATCTGCTGAATGTGCCCAACGATTTCTATCGCTACTGCCGTGAACACCGGATTTCCGAGATTGTGGTGGCACAGCAGGAGCGCCGGCGGACCGAGGGGGCCTGGTCACTGTTGCAGGAAATGATGGAGTGCAAACTGCGGGGGATAGCCGTGACCAGCGCCGTGGATTTCTACGAGCGGGAGCTCAAGAAAGCGAAGCTGGACCTGGTGCACCCGTCGTGGATTGTGTTTTCCGAAGGCTTCAAGGGCTCCAAGAGCCGGGCATTTGCCAAGCGTTGCCTGGATCTGGCCGTCAGCCTCAGCCTGCTGGTGGTGATGCTGCCGTTTATCGTGCTGACCGCGCTGGCGGTGTTTCTGGAAACCGGGCGCCCGGTGCTCTACAGCCAGACCCGTGTCGGCCTGCTGGGCCAGGAATTCCGCATCTACAAGTTCCGCAGCATGCGCCAGGACGCCGAGAAAGACGGCAAGGCCCGCTGGGCGTCCGCCAATGACAGCCGGGTCACCCGGGTCGGGGCTTTTATTCGCAACACCCGGCTCGACGAACTGCCGCAGATCTACAACGTCATCCGTGGCGAGATGAGCATCGTCGGGCCCAGGCCGGAACGTCCGGAGTTCGTGACCGAGCTGAAAACCAAGGTGCCATTCTATGACACCCGTCATTACGTCAAGCCCGGTTTGATGGGGTGGGCGCAGCTCAAATATCCCTATGGCGCTTCCATCGAGGACGCTAGAGGAAAACTGGAATATGACCTTTACTACTCTAAAAACCACAGCCTTTTAATGGATCTGCTGATCATGATCCAGACCGTCGAGGTGGTTCTGCTGGGCAAGGGCGTGCGCTAGCCGGGCAGGGCAGTAAAACCGACTTTGGGGGAACTATGAACAAAAGCAAAGCGTTGCGAGTGGGTTTTCTGGGCATGTTGGCACTGTTGGTCAGTGCCTGCGGAGGCATGACGCCGTCATCGCAATCGCCCGTGCTTACCGAGGTGTCTGCCGACCCTTACCGCATTGGCGTGGGCGACATGGTTTCGATACACGTCTGGCGCAACCCGGAGCTGTCCCAGAGCATCGTGGTGCGGCCGGACGGCTTCATTTCCATGCCGCTGATGGGCGATGTAATGGCCGATGGCAAGCAGCCGGAGACGCTGGCGGAAGAGATCCGCGGCGCCTTGGCGGAGCTGATTCGCAGTCCGGAAGTGACGGTGATGGTGACCAACCCGGTCAGCAAGGAGTTTCGCAACCGGGTGCGGATCACCGGTCAGGTCATGTCGCCCCAGTCCATCGCCTTCCGGCCAGGCATGACGGTGCTTGATATTGTTCTGCAGGCCGGCGGCGTGACGGATTTTGCCGCCGAGGATCGGGCGGTACTGCACCGTGAGACTGGCGAGGGCTACAGCAGCTTTGGCGTGGATGTGGAAGCCATCCTCGACGATGGCGATATGACCTTTAACTATCCCCTGCAACCCGGGGATGTGATCAGCGTGCCACGTAAAGAGCTGTTCCGGGGCGAACTCTGATGGATGTCCAATTCATACTTGATCTGATCAAGTCGCTGCGCCGGGAGCTTTACGAGCACCGGGTAGCGGCGGCGGTGATCTTCATGGCGGTGACTTCGGGGGTACTGGCCTTCGGCTACCTGACGCCGAAAACCTACACCTCTGAAGCCCTGTTGTACGCCGATCAGTCCACCATCCTGGAGCCGTTGTTGCGGGGCCAGGCCGAAGTGACCGACCTCGACCGGATCAGCGAAGCGAGGGAGCTGATCCAGAGCCGCTCATTCCTTGAGCAAGTGGGCTCTGACACCGGGCTGATAAGAGCAACCATGGACGATGGCAGCAGGAACGGCGCCATTCAGTCACTGCGTAACCGTCTCAATCTGAGGGTGTCAAACCGCAACTTTCTGGAGCTGACCTATCGCAGTGGAGATCCTGACCAGTCCTTCCGGGTCCTGAGCACGGCTCTGAACCGGTTTATCGAGCGAACCGTGCGCAAAAAGCGCTCAGAAAGCCAGGGCGCCTTCGAGTTCATTGATTCCCAGGTGAAGCTGTACCAGCGTCAGCTGGAAGATGCCGAGCGGCGGCTCAAGGACTTCAAGTCCAACAACCAGGACGGTACCGAGGGCAGTGTCCAGTCCCGGATCGAAGGGCTGCGGGCCTCCATTGAGAACCTGAAACTGGAGATTCAGCAGACAGAAGCCGAGATCCGGCTCACCACCTCCCAGCTGGAAACCGAGCAGCCCGTTCGCCGGGTCACGGTTGATCCGGGGCAGTCGTCGCTGGAACGTCGCCTGGCGGCTCTCCACCAGGAGCTGGATTCCCTGCGTTTGCGCTACCACGACAGCCATCCGGACGTGGTCAGTGTGCTGGGGCAGATCGAGGATCTCGAGCAGCAGGTTGCCGCCAGTGACGGCTCCGATCGTCGCGGGGCGGTTACCGAAGTCATGGAAAACCCGGTTTACGAAAGCCTGAAACTGCAACTGGCTGAGAGCCAGACCCAGCTTGAGGTCAAGCGCAACCGGTTGGCCTCGTTGCAGACACTGCTGGATGAAGCCTTTGCCCGTGCCGAACGGGTGGCGGTAAACCAGGCGGAGCTGTCGGAGCTGACCCGGGACTACGATGTAACCCGCAACGTCTACGAAGACATGCTCCAGCGCCGGGAAAAGGCCCGACTGTCGATGACGCTCGATGTCCAGGGCGAGGGTGTGAGTTACCAGATTCAGGAACCTGCCACCTATCCGACCCAGTGGGACGGGCTTCAGCTTTACCAGGTGGGTATTGCCGGTCCGTTCCTAGGCAGCGCCGTGGTATTGGGGGTGCTGACCATGCTGGTGATGTTTGACCAGCGCCTGCGCTCGGTCCGGGCGTTGCACATGGCGTTGCCCGAGAGCATCCCGGTGCTGGGGTCCATTCCGCACTATTCCAGCACCTGGAAGGAGCGACTGCTGCGCAAGGACGTGCTGGTGCTGTTGGCTATCTTGGGGCTGTTCCTGTTCGTCTACCTGAATATTCTGGTGTTCAGCGTCATGGGCATTCAGGTTGAGCAGATAATCGCCAAGCTCACTGGTCTGGTAGGGGAGTAGCCCGGCTGATGGACGAAAGCAAACTCTACAATGCGCTCCTGAGGAGCCAGCAGGAACGTCGCAAACGCGGCTCAGACTCGGGCGAGGCGAGGGCCGAGGACAACTTCCGCAAGGAGCGTCCTTTTGCCGGAGCGACGACCGCACAGCCCAACTGGGTGCGGATAGAGACCGATGAGGAAAGCAAGCCGACGGTCTACGATTCCGCCGTTTCCCTGGGCATGATCGGCAATCCGCGCCCGTGGAACCGTGAGCAGATGCGGATGCGCAAGATCATCTACCCGGGGATGGCCAACAAGGCGATTCTCGATGCCTATCGGGAGATTCGCATCCAGCTGCGGAACCGGGCCGGAGAGAACAATTTCTCGGTGCTGTTTTCCAGTCTTGGCAATGGCGAAGGCTCGATCCTGACCGCCTTTAACCTGGCGGTCTCCTTTGCTCTTGATGCCCATACATCGGCGCTGTTGGTGGACTGCGACCCCTACAGCAGCGCACTGCCGGAGTTGGTGTCGACCCCCATGGAGTATGGTCTGACGGATTTCGTCGCTGACTCCTCGCTGGCAATCAAGGACATCATCTACCCCAGCGGCATTGAGCGGCTGTCGGCGATTTCTGCGGGCACCCAGGCGTCCTCGGCGGTGGAGCTGTTCTCCTCGGTGCGGATGAAGCAACTGATGGGCGAACTCAAGCAGCGGTACCCCGATCGCTGCATCATCATCAACGCGCCCCCGTTCAGGCTCAGTACCGAAGCCCGCATTCTGGTTCGTTACGCGGATCAGGTCGTTTTCGGTGTGCCGTTTGGCAAGGTTACCGGCGACGAGCTGATGGATTCGATGGATGCGCTGGGCTCTGACAAATTCTCCGGCCTGATTTTTCAGGAGTAGGCGGTATGGCGGGTGACGTATTGTGGGCGAGTGTTGGTAGGCCTCTGGTGTTGCTTGTGGCGGCTTCGGCGGTCTCAACCGCGAATGCCGACTGGCTGGGTGAACGGCTGAACGGCTATACCGTATCCGCCTCCGGCTTCACCGCCGTCAGCCACACCGTGACGGATCGCAGTGCCGGCAAACAGTACGACACCACACCCAGTATTGGCGTTGCCGGTGGGCTGGGGGCCGATCTTGCCTGGGGTGCCAATTCCCTGTCCGCCCGCTACAGCGCGAACCTGGAAAGCAAACGCATCGACCGCAAGGACAGCAGCAGCGACACCAGCTACATCAACGGCGCCTCCCGGTACGCCTATTACCGGCCCGCAGGGCGATTCGACTTTGATCTGGGGCACTCGGTGCGGTCAGTGCGCAACGACACCGGCTTCCTGATCGATCCGGCCAACTACGATACCCGCAATACCCTGTCGACCGGCGCCGGTCTGCGGTTTTTTCCCGGCGACCTGTCGACCCTGCGCTTTTTTGGCCGGGCCGGGCGCAGTTTCGAAGAGGGTGAGCGCGAGGATACCGACTCCTACAGCTCCGGTGGCGAGTTCAGCCGGCGCCTGTCCGAGGATTCATCCCTGAGTCTCAGTGGCCAGAGGAGCTGGTCAGAGGAAGAGGGCTCGGATGTCACCATCGACAGCGCCAGCCTGGGCTATCGCAACAACCTGGAACACGGTCGTTTCGAATTTGGCGTCGGCGTCAGCCAGGCCGACGTCGAATACACCTCTGGCGGCGATACGGACAGCGACGCCGTAACCGGTTATCTGCGTCGGAGCTGGGTCTCCGAGGAGAGCACCACCGGCGTCAGCTATAACCGCAATATGTCCAGCACCGCACTGGATCTGGTGCTCGATCTCGGACTGCCGAGCGAGTTCGATCCCTTCACCGTCCGGGTTACCGAGCTCAACGTTCAGGACCAGCTGGAGCTCTTCTACTCATCGTCAGCGTTTTGCGGCGGCTGCTCGTTTGGCATGGTGGCTGGCGGCACCCGCCAGGAATCCCAGACCACCGATCTTCGCACTTACCAGTACCGTGCCGGCGTCCGCTTCGGATTTCCCGTGGCCCACCTTCAGGATGTCAATCTGAGCTACAACTGGAGCGGGGATGCCGGTGACGACAGTGGAGACATCGAGGACCAGATTCATCGCCTGAGCGTGAACTGGCGCCGCTATGTCGGCGAAGCGACCACCGTTGGCGTACGCGTGACCCAGTCTTACCTGCGCCGGGATGCCAGCGCGGACCCGGACCAAGAACGGCTGTACGTCCGGCTTTCAATCACCCATGAACTCAATGCGACCTCACGATGACCAGGGACTGTTTTCAGAATCGCACTGCG
Source organism: Marinobacter sp. CA1 (assembly GCF_020546665.1). NCBI lineage: Bacteria > Pseudomonadati > Pseudomonadota > Gammaproteobacteria > Pseudomonadales > Marinobacteraceae > Marinobacter > Marinobacter sp. CA1. The sequence goes on along the minus strand of NZ_CP071785.1, from coordinate 2,465,085 downwards.
GCAACACTGCCTGCCGATCTGCCACCGCAATTGCTGGTGGTGATCGATACCGAAGAAGAATTTGACTGGAACGCCGAACCCGACTCCGCGGCGGATTCGGTCGACGCCATGGCCCATGTGGGACGTGTGCAGGACATTTTCAACGACTACGGCATCTGCCCCTGCTATGTGGTGGATTACCCGGTGGCCAGCAAGCCCGAAGGCTACCGGTTGCTGAAACAGTTCGCCGACGCAGGTCAGTGCGAGATTGGCGCTCATCTTCACCCCTGGGTGACACCGCCGGTGTCGGAAACCCTGAGCCGATCCAATATGTACCCGGGCAATCTGCCCGCCGAACTGGAAAAGGCGAAACTGCAGAGTCTGCGGGACACCATTGCTGACAATTTCGGCACAGCGCCTGTCGCCTACAAGGCCGGCCGCTATGGCTTTGGGCCCAATACGCCGGCGATCCTCCGGGAGCTCGGTTTCACCATTGATCTGTCGGTCTGCCCGCCGTTGGATTCCCGGTCAGACGGTGGACCTGACTACCGCTACTTCAACGCCGATCCGTTCTTTTTTGGCGCTGAGGACCCGTCGATCCTGGAGCTGCCGTGTACCGGTGAATTTGTTGGCTGGGCCAACGGCTGGTCGGTGCCTCTGTTCGAAATGGCGAATCGGCTGAAGCGCTTCAAGGCGCCGGGCATCCTGTCCCGCCTGGGCGCGGTGGATCGGCTGATGCTCTCGCCAGAGGGGTTTTCTCCGGATGAGCACATCAAGTTGACCCGGTTTCTGCTGAAGCGGGGCGTGCGTACGTTTACCTGGAGCTTCCACAGCCCAAGTGTCGTGCCTGGCAACACCACTTACGTCAAGGATGATCAACAGCTGCGGGAATTTCTCGACAGCTTCCGGCGTTTTTTCGATTTTTTCTTTAATGACCTGGGAGGGCAGGCGTCATCACCCTCCCGGCTTCGCAAGATGATGGAGAGAATGGCATGAAGGTGCTTGGGATTTCCCCCCTGGACAAGGATTCCACGGTGTCGGTGGTCGAGGATGGCAACGTCCTGTTCGCAGCTGGTGAGGAGCGCTTCTCCAGGACCAAACAGCAGTCCGGTTTTCCCAGGCTCGCATTGCAGAAGGCCCTCGAGTACACAGGCCTGTCGATGGAAGATTTCGATATGGTCTGCTACCCGTTCCTGACCTGGGAGAACGAGCAGAAGCTGTACACTCGGAACCTGGAGGAGGAGCGCCAGTTTATCCGCAGTTTTCAGCCCGGCGACCTCAGCCGCCAGGTCAAGGAGGCGATGACCAGGGTTCCGGATCGCAACGAGCCGATCCATGGGCTTGAGCATCCGAACGCGACCATGGAGAAGGGCTTTCTGCACAGTTCCTATTACAGCATGGCCGGAGTGCAGAAACTGGCATCGAATAACGCCGCCCTCAAGGGCAGCCGCCAGTGGGGCGAGTTGGCCACGGAGTCCTTCCAGCACTGGCAGCAGGACCTGGAGCAGGGGCTTCGGGACGTAGGCTGGGAACAGCCCGTCAAGCGCATGGACCACCATCTGTCCCACGCCGCCAACAGCTTCTACTGCAGCGGATTCGATGAGGCGTTGTGCGTGACCCTCGATGGCTATGGCACCGGCCTGGCAGGCTCAGTCAGTGAGGCTCGCGATGGCCGTATACATCGGCTTCATGGGCTGCCGTTTCCGAATTCGCTGGGCACCATGTATGAGCATGTAACCTCTTCCCTTGGGTTCAAGCCCAGCCGGCACGAAGGCAAGATTGTGGGGCTGGCCTCCTATGGCGATCCTTCGATTCTGGCGGACGTGCTGCTCAGTCGCGTTGACCAGACGCCAGGAGATTTCAGGATCTATGAGTCCAACAACGTCTATTTCTCCCGTTACCTGGCATCCAAGTTTCCCAAGATCGATGTGGCTGCGGCCTACCAGTATGTGCTGGAGAAAGTGGCCACCGATTACATCCGCTACTGGGTCGAGAAGACCGGCATGGACACGGTGGTGCTCTCCGGTGGTGTTACCGCCAACGTCAAGTTGAACCAGCGTATCTTCGAGATCGAAGGCGTACGCCGGATCTTTGTCTACCCCAACATGGGCGATGGCGGCTGCGGCACTGGCGCGGCGCTCTATCACAGCTGGCCGGGGGGCGCCAAACCATCGATCAGCAATGCCTACTTTGGACCGGACTATGCGGAATCGGAAATGGCTGCGGCACTGGCGGCCGAAGAGCTGGATTACCAGCGACCGGATAACCTGGCCGCCGAGGTTGCAGCGCTGATTCATAACGGCAAGGTCGTGGCGCGGTTTGATGGTCGCATGGAGTATGGACCCAGGGCATTGGGCAACCGCTCCATTCTGTATCACGCCCGTGAGCCGGAAGTGAACCAGTGGCTCAACCAGCGTCTGGGACGCACTGAATTCATGCCGTTTGCGCCGGTGACCCTGTGGGAGGAACGTGAGCGTTGCTATCACAACATTGAGGGTGCCGAACACGCCGCCGAGTTCATGACCATCACCTTTGACTGCACCGAGTTCATGAAACAGAACTGCCCGGCGGCGGTCCATGTCGATGGTACAGCACGGCCTCAGTTGGTGCGGCGGGAGGTCAATCCGGGCTACTACGACATCCTCAAGGAATATCAGAAACTCAGCGGCATCCCCAGTCTGATCAACACCAGCTTCAATATGCATGAGGAGCCCATCGTGAACAGTCCCCATGACGCGGTACGGGCTTTCCTGCAGGGCACGCTCGATTACCTGGCGATAGGGCCTTTCCTGGTCAAGCATCCCAACCCAACCCATTGACGGACTTCGGGACGGTCATTGATGACTGAGGCAACACTCACAGTCAGCCGGGCGCCGGCGACAGATCCGACCGCGTTGGCGGAGCAATGGCTGGAACTGGAAGCCAGGGCGACGCCAACGGTGTTCCTGTCGTGGCAATGGATGGGGCATTGGCTGAAAGTATACGCGCCCAAGGCCTGGGTGCTTCGGGTGGCGGACGGTGATCGGCTGGTCGGGCTGGGGCTGATTGTGGAGACGGACGAACGACGTCACCGTTTTCTGCGCTCCCGATGTCTGCGATTACACCAGACCGGGCACCGGGTGCTGGACCAGATCTGGATTGAGTACAACGGCTTTCTGGCAGAGAACGGCCGTGAAGATGAAGTCGCCGAGGCGTGTCTGAACTATCTGTGCCAGGAAATGCCGGAATGGGATGAATTCATCGTAGGGGCAATCGACGCCGAGGACGCGGAGCGCTACACCGCCATCACCGGCCTGCAGCGGCAGCTGCGATGGGAAGCCCCCTGTTATGGCGTTGATCTGGATGAACTCCGGACCACCGGCGAGCCCTACCTCGATAGTCTGTCACGCAATACCCGCTACCAGATCAACCGGGCACACCGGCTGTACCGGCAACGTGGTCGGGTGACCCTGGTGCGCCCCGACTCACTGGAAGAGGCCCTGGAGGTATTTGATCGAATCGGTCCCAAGCACCTGGCCCGATGGGGCGATGGTCCGGACCAGAGCGGCTTCGCCAATCCGGACTTCGTCCGCTTCCACCGGGAAATGATCCGCAGTCAGTGGCCCCGGGGCGGAATTGATCTGATCACGCTGATGGCCGGAGATGATGAAATCGCCTTTTTCTACAACCTGCTGCACAAGCAGGTCGTGTACTTCTATTTGGGCGGAATGAAGCTGGAGGAAGACAACCGGCTCAAACCCGGCCTGCTGGGTCACAGTCTGTGTATTGAGGATTATCGCCACCATGGCTTCCACTACTACGATTTCATGGGTGGGGACGAGCGCTACAAGGCCAATATGGGCCGGTTGCATCGTCACCTGGTGCAGGTATCCCTGCAGCGAGAGCGTTTCAAACTGAAGCTGGAGGATGTGGCGCGTCGCGCTCGCAACCGTTGGCTGGGGGAGGGCAGCATTCACTATGAGCGTTGATCTGGCCCCCCAGGCTCTGGATGGCTCCTCATCCGCGACCGCTGAGCTTGATGTGGTCGTGGTGGCGTTGGCGGATCTGGACGTTGCTGCCTATGACCGCTATGTCCATCAACATCCGGACGTCACGCCTTACCATGCCAGCGCCTGGCTGTTTGCGGTTGAACGGGCCTATGGCCACCCTGGCAAGGTGGTGCTGGCGATGGCGGACGGGCAGTTACGGGGGGTATTGCCGCTGGTCTGGGTCCAGCGCCCGCTGATGGCTCCGGTGCTGTCCTCGCTGCCGTTCTGCGATCTGGCTGGCCCCCTGGCCGATTCGCTGGACCTTTCGCTGAAATTGATCGCTGCCGCCCGTGATCTGGCGAGGCAACAGCGGGCTGGTCGCCTGGAGGTTCGCCGGTCCCAGCCCTCAGTGGTGTCCTCACCGGGGGCTGGCGGCTGCTTTCCGGCGGGAACCAAGGTCCGCATGCTGGCGCCTCTGCCGGCATCCAGCGAGGCGCTGTTTGCCGGTTTCAAATCCAAACTGCGCAGTCAGATACGCAAGGCCGAGAAAAACGGTCTGGCGGTCTCGGTCTGTGACCGGGACAGCGCGATCGACGAGTTTTACCCGGTGTTTGCCCGCAACATGCTTCGGTTGGGGTCTCCGGTGCACAGCAAAGGCTGGTTTCAGAGTCTGAAAACCGCCTACGGCCGTCAGTTGCGGGTTGGTCTGGTGACCCTGAATGAGATGCCGGTCGGTGCCGGCATTGTGTTGTTGCTGGGTGACAGGGCCTGCATTCCATGGGCATCGACCCTGGCGGAATACAACCGTTTGGCGCCCAACATGCTGCTTTACTGGGCCCTGCTGGCCCATGTGTGTGATGCCGGTTGCCGTCAGTTTGATTTTGGTCGTTCCACGGTGGATGAAGGCACCTACCGTTTCAAACGCCAGTGGGGTGCTGAGCCCCATCCGTTGCTGTGGCAGGAGTGGTATCCCGACGATCGGGATTCGTCCTGTCAAAACACGGAAACCCCCGACTCGCCGGGCCTGTCGGCGCGATTACGGCCACTGGTTGAGCGGGTGTGGCAACGACTGCCATTGCCCCTGGCCAATTGGATTGGTCCACGAGTCCGGAAGTACATCACGTTATGACGTTCAGCACTCTGATCAGTCCGGCACGCTATCAAGATGCAGCATTCTCATGAACAAGAATACATAATGAAAAACAAATCCCTATGACGATTTTGCTTGTTACTCTCACGCTCTGCTGTCTGGCACTGCCAGGCTATGTCTACGCCGGCTATCCGATTCTGCTGTGGCTGCTGTGCCGGGGACGACCGGCCGTGACCCATCGGCAGGGGCCGCTGACACCGCGGGTGGCGCTGGTGATTTCCTGCTACAACGAGATCGGCGTGATCCGGCAGAAGCTCGACAACGCGCTGGCCCTCGACTATCCCGGCGACCGGCTCACCATCTGGGTGGTGTCCGACGGCTCTGACGACGGTACCGATGAGGTCGTGCATGAATACGCGGATCGGGGCGTGCGACTGGTGCGACAGGAAGGCCGGCTGGGCAAGACCATGGGGCTCAATCTGGTGCTTGAGGAAATCCGGGACGACGTCGTGGTTTTCAGTGACGCCAATGCGATGTACGCCACCGATGCCATTCGGATGCTGGTGAGAAACTTCCAGGACCCGGAGGTTGGTTATGTGGTGGGGGCGGCGCTGTATACCGATGGAGCATCCGGTGCCAGCGCCCGAAACGAAGGGCTGTACTGGCGCTACGAGCTTGCCATCAAGACCATGGAATCCCGTCTGAGTTCAGTGGTGGGCGGGGATGGCGCGATATACGCCATCCGCCGGAGGTTGTGGCAACCGCTGCAGCAGCGGGACATCAACGACTTCGTCAATCCACTGCAGATCATCGCTCAGGGCTACCGTGGCGTGTTTGACCCACTGGCCCGTTGCTATGAAGAGACCGCTGGCGAGTTCAGCAAGGAAATCAGTCGCAAGGAGCGGATCGTCAATCGCAGTATTCGCGGTTTGATGAGAGTCCGTGAGGTGATGAACCCTTTCCGCAGTGGCCTGTTTGCCTGGCAGGTGGTTTCCCACAAGCTCCTGCGCTGGTTGGTGCCGCTGTTTCTTGCCATTGGCGTGCTGGGCAGTGCGATCCTGGCGAGCCAGGGGCTCTGGCTGTTCCAGTTGATCACCGCCGGCGCTCTGGTGGTGGTGCTGGCGGCCGGTGGTGGGCACCTGCTCCGTCACAACCAGGCCATGCCGATGCTGTTTTCTGCGCCATACTATTTTGTGATGGTCAACCTTTACGCCCTGAAGGGAATTTGGCGGGCCCTGCAGGGGCAGACCCAGGTCACCTGGACCAGTGCCCGGGCCAGTGAAGGTGGTGGTGCGGTGTCGGTATGGGGAAGCGGCGTTGCCCTGTGGCTGGTAACTCTCGCTGTCCTGGTGGGCAGCCTGGGCTGGGGAGTCTGGAAATGAACGAAGCCAATACGCAGGACAGGGAGGTCAACATGCATTCACCGGTGTTTCTGATTGGCACCCAGCGTTCCGGTACCACCCTGTTATGCCGGATGCTGACGGCACACCCCCTGGTGTTTATCAAGAATGAGTTACCGGTGCGTTCGGTGTTCACCCCTGGCGCAACCCGTGATCAGATCCGTGATGGCATCGACGGCTTTGTAAAACAGCAGTACGGCAAAGGCATCGATGAGTTGCTGGCCAGCGAAGGCAAACGCATCTGGGGACTGAAAGACCCGGAGCTCACGGCCTACCTGGAACCGCTGAAACAGTTTCTGCCGGAAGCGCGCTTCATCATCATCACCCGGGACCCCCGGGCGGTGGTCAATTCCTATATCGAGAACAAATGGGGCCTGGGCACCAACGCCTACACCGGTGCCCTGCGCTGGCGGGACGAAGTGGCGAGCCAGCTGGCGTTTGAAGCTGAGCTGGGTGACAGGGTTCTGCGGCTTCGGTACGAGGACCTGGTGATGGATCAGCAGAACTGTCTGCATCGGGTGTGCGATTTCCTCGGCATCGATTTCGACGACGCCATGCTCAACTACGCGGAACAGAAAGCATTTGTGATTCCCAGCCGGGAGAATCGCCACACCTTTCGCGCACCGGACCCGGAGATGACCCGCAAGTGGCGCAAGAAGCTGTCCGCTCACCAGATTCGCGTTATTGATTCGCTGACGGCGGAGATCATGGCACAGACCGGCTATCAGCCTGACTCAGAGCAGTACCAGGTGCCCTGGGTGTCCCAGCTCTATTACCGCGCCCATCAGGCGGTGGTCGGTGAGATGCAGATCCAGTATCGCTGGCGTATCAAACGCTGGCAGCGGGAACTGCGGGAACGCCTGCTGCCGTCAGGGCCGTCGTCCGGGTAAGCCTGTCCTATGTCGAAGTTCGCGCTGTTATTCATAGTCGTGGTGATGGGGGGCGTTGCTGCAACGTTTCTGGTCAGCGGGGCAGCATCGTTCATCCTTTATCAGCTCATTTATTTCCTCAATCCGGGGGCCCGCTGGTGGAGCGTTGAGATACCGCAGCTGAGCTATTCCTTCATCGCTGCGGTGTTGATGCTGTTCTCCCTGGGTATCCGTTACCGCCAGTACACCGAGGTCAGTCCCTGGCGTCGGCAGCCGGCTTTCAAGTGGATGCTGGCGCTGCTGGTGATGTATTTCCTTGCCAATCTCTACGCCCTCAATCCAGCGGCACATCATCGCTTCACCATCGATCTGGCCAAACTCGTGGTGATTGTCCTGGTGGCGTACAAGCTGCTGAATTCCGAGCGCACTCTGAACGCCGCGCTGTGGGGCTATCTGATCGGGGCCACCTACATCGGTTACCTGGCCACCATTACCGGCCGAAACTCTGGCGATCGGGTGGAAGGGATTGGGCTTGTTGACTCCCCGGATGCCAATGGTGTTGCTGCAGCCCTGGTGCCCGCCGGGGCCTTGCTGATGTACTACGCCTGGATGGGCAATTGGAAAGTGCGGATGCTGTGCGTGTTCTGCGGCGCGCTGATCGCCAACGGTCTGGTACTGATCAACAGCCGGGGCGCGTTCCTTGGGGTGGTCGCCGGCTCCGGGCTGTATCTGCTGTACATGATTTTCTCCCGATACCGGGGGAAGGGCCAGCGGGCGATGGCGATTGTGATTGCCATTGCCGGCCTGTCGGGCGCCCTTTATGTCACCGATGCCCAGTTCTGGGAGCGCATGAGTACGCTGCAGGATCTGGAATCCCGGGAGAGCGGTTCCGGACGGGTCACGTTCTGGCTGACGACCTTCGACATGCTGGAGGATCACCCGATGGGAATGGGCGTGCAGGGGTATAACCAGTTGGCTTCGGTGTACATGGATGATGCAACCCGCGGTGGTGTGGAGAACCGCAGTGTGCATTCCATGTGGTTCCAGGGGCTGTCAGAGGTTGGGCCGGTCGGTTTTGCGTTCTTCCTGATTATGCTGGTGACGCTGTATCGGTCAACGAAGCGGGCGCGACGATGGGTGATCGCGAACGGTGACAACCGGGTGTACTTCAAGATGCTGGCCATCGAGTGTGGCCTGATCAGTTATCTCGCGGCTGCCACGTTCATCAATCAGTTCCGCGCCGAAATACTCTACTGGATGGTGATGCTGGTGGCGGTGGCCGTCAACGTCTTCTATCTGCAGAAGGTCACAGAAGAGAACGCCGCCCCGGTGCGGGGCCGGCGACGGAATCAATCCATGGTCAGGGAAGCAGGCTAGCATGACGACCCTTCGAGTATTGCAGTTCATTACGCCCAACGGGTTCTATGGCGCCGAACGCTGGGTCATCGCCCTGGCCAACAATCTGCCCGGAGATCACTTGCTGTGTGACCTGGCGGTGACCCGCGAGAGCGACGATCAGGACCTCTCAGTGGCTGAGTACTACCCCAGGGAAGCCGGAGAGGTGCACTACCTGCCGATGAACGGCCGTTTCGATCCCCGGGTCGTGGGTCAGCTGGTGGAGCTGATCCGTCGGCGCCGTATTGATGTGATCCACACCCATGGCTACAAGTCCGACATTCTTGGCTGGCTGGCCGCCCGTCGGGTCGGAATCCGCTGCGTGAGCACGCCCCATGGCTACTCCGGCAAGGTGGGCTGGAAGCTGGCGGCCTTTATCCGCCTGGGAACCTACCTTCTGCGCCATTTTGACGCGGTGGCGCCCCTGTCGGAGGAGCTGGTGGACGACATGCGGCGCTTTCGGGTGCCCGATTGCAAGGTGCATTTTATCCGCAATGGTGTCGACCTGCGGGAAATCGATGGCCTCCGTCAGCAACTGCAGCAGACATCGCAAGAGCGTCAGGACAATCACCGCACCCTGGGCTTTATCGGCCAGCTGATTCCCCGCAAAGGCTTGCCGGACCTGCTGAACGCCTTTGACCGCCTCCATGCCCGTTTCCCCGAGCTGAGGTTGCAACTGTTGGGAGAGGGTCGTCAGCGGGACGAGCTGGAAGCCCTGGCGTCCAGTCTTGAAAGCGCCGACGCCATAGAGTTTCTGGGGTTTCGCCATGATCGCCTGGAGCGATTGGCAGGTTTTGACCTGTTTGTGATGACGTCCTCCCTGGAAGGCATTCCCCGCTGCATGATGGAAGCCATGGCGATGGAAGTCCCGGTGGTGGCATACGACATTCCCGGGGTTGACCAGTTGTTGGATGACGAACAGACCGGACTGCTGGCACCGCTGGGCGACGTTGACCGGTTGGTGGTGCAATGCGAGCGGGTATTGTCGGATGCCTCGCTGGTGGCGACTCTGCGTCGTCAGGGCCGCGAGCGGATTGACCAGGACTATTCTGCTGCCCGCATGGCCCGGGAGTATGAACGACTGTTTCTGCAGTTACTGGATCGTTCACCGGCACAGGCGTCCCCGGGGGAGATCCGCTAGATGTGTGGACTGGCTGGATTTCTTCGTACGCCGGCAATGCCTGCCCGCGACAGTCACGGCGCCTGGCTGGCGCGGATGACCGATGCCATTGTACATCGGGGGCCGGACGCCGAAGGCCACTATCTGGATGACCGCATCGCGCTGGGTCATCGCCGGCTGTCGATCATCGATCTCAGTGAGCATGGCAATCAGCCCATGACCTCCGCCTGCGGCCGTTACGTCATTGCCTTCAATGGTGAGATCTACAACTACCTCGACCTCAAAACGGCGTTACAGGGGCAGGGCGTTTCGTTCAGTACCGAATCAGACACTGAGGTGTTGCTGGCGCTTTATGCCCGCGAAGGCCGCGCTTGCCTGGAGCGGTTAAACGGCATGTTCGCCTTTGTGGTTTGGGACCGGGAGGCCGGCAAGCTGTTCATGGCCCGGGACCGGCTGGGCAAGAAGCCGCTGTATTATTACCAGGCCAACGGCCACTTTGCGTTTGCCTCGGAGATCAAGGCGCTGCTGCCGCTGCCACCGCTGGAGCGCCGGTTGCGCCCGGATGCGGTCAAGGATTTCTTCGCGTACCAGTATGTGCCCGATCCGAAGACGGTGTTCCAGAACCTGTTCAAGTTGCCCCCGGGGTACTGGCTGGAGACCGATGGCCAGGAGACGCAACTGCATCGCTACTGGGACGTGTCGTTTCGCTCCCTGGATGACCGGTCTGAGGAGCAGATCGCGGGGGAGTTGCTGGAGCTGATGTCAGACGCTGTGCGGGTGCGGATGGTGAGCGATGTGCCGTTGGGGGCCTTCCTCAGCGGTGGCATCGACTCCAGTGCGGTGGTCGGGTTGATGGCGGAACACAGCAGCGGTCCGGTAACGACCTGCGCCATTGGTTTCGATTCCGAGCGGTTTGATGAGGTTCACTACGCTGAGCAGGTCGCCCGCCAGTTTTCCACGGATCACCACGAGTACACCGTGAGGGACACCGTGGCGGATCAGCTCAGGGGCATCGCCCGCTATTTTGACGAACCCTTCGCCGATCCATCGTTTGTGCCAACCTATTTTGTCTCCCAGTTGGCCCGACAGACTGTGACCGTCGCCCTGGCCGGGGACGGCGGCGACGAGAACTTTGCCGGTTACAGCAAGTACGTCACCGATCTGTGGGAGAACCAGTTGCGGGGGCTGTTTCCCCGCCCGTTGCGACGGCGCCTGTTCCCGACGCTTGCCGGGGTGGCGGGTAAGGGCAGTCACGCCCTGTTCCGCAAGGCCGGGTCGCTGTTGTCTGCGCTTGCCCGGGAACCGGACGAGGCATTCTTCCTGACCAATTGTTTCTTCCGTCCATCGCTGTGGGACCAGCTGGCCACCGGGGATCTGGCACGCGAGACAAGGCATTACGATCCGGCGGAACTGACCCGCATGCACTACGGCCATGCGGACGGGCCCGACCACCTGTCCCGCATTCTCTATACCGACATCAAGACCTACCTGCCGGGTGACATTCTGGTCAAGGTGGATCGCATGAGCATGGCCAATTCCCTGGAAACCCGGGCGCCGCTGCTAGACTACCGGGTGGTGGAATACGCCGCGTCGATACCGTCGGCGCTCAAGCTCCGGGGCCGGGAGAAGAAACACATTCTCAAGCAGTCGCTCAAGCCGATGTTGACGGATGACATCCTGTACCGGAAGAAAATGGGATTCTCGGTGCCGCTGGCGGAATGGCTGGGGCAGGAACTGCGTAACCTGGCCCACGAACGCTTCACCGCCACCGACGGCGGGCTTGCCCAGTGCTTCGACATGACTCAGTTGCAGTCCCTCTGGCAGCGTCACCTGGCTGGCGAGCAGCAGTTCAGCCAGGAATTGTGGAGCCTGCTGGTGTTTGATCTCTGGTGGCAGGAGTACGGTCCATGAAAGCCGTCCGCACGGGCATCGTCCTGATCGCCGTGGTATTGGGACTGACGCTGTTGGCGATCAATCTGTATGGCCTGAGCCAGCCGCTGCGCAAGCCCGGACTTGGCGTGACCGAGCTCGACCAGCTGCGGTTTGTGCCCAAGGAAGTGGTGAGCTACCACCGCAGCCTGGCCCTGATTGATGAGCTGGCAGAGCTGGACTCTCCTCATGTCGTGGCGGAACGGGCCAATCAGATCACTAACGCCAGCCTCGTTCATGTCGACTGGAAACGGGTAGACCCGGTGGCCTATCGCCAACTGGTGCCCGTCTGGGAGAACTATTTCCTCTGGGCCATCGGACGGTTTTCCGGCCTGCCCCAGTTCGAGCGGTATCACTATGCCGATTACCGCCGCAACCTGAAGCGGGGCATCGGCATCTGTGGCGATGCGTCGACCATCCTGTCGTCGGTTCTGGACCGGTACGACATCGACAACCGCATTGTCTCCTTCGCCGGTGGCCACGTGATCGTGGAATATCAGGTGCCGGGCGAGGAGAGCGCACGACTGTTGGACCCGGACTTTGGTGTGCCGTTGACCGTGTCCCTGGACCAGTTACTGGCCGACCCGGGCCAGGTGCGCGACGCTTACCTGGCGGCGGGTTACAGCGCGGCGGAAGTGGATTATCTGGTGGAGATCTACGGTTCCCGCTATGCCTTGTTTGATGACACCTATCACTTTATGACCAAGCGCTATCTCTTTGAAAATATGAGTTATGTTATGAAGTGGCTGTTGCCTGTCGGGCTTCTGGCGGTGGCGGTTTTTCTGGCTCCCAGCAGACAACGCAGGTTCCATGGCTAAGACTCCAATCCGTATTACGCACGTTACCTTCAACATGGGCATCGGTGGGACCGAGCAGGTGATCCGGCAACTGGTGTCCAACATGCCGCAGTCGGACTTCTGCAACCAGATCGTCTGTATCGACGGTCAGATTGGGGAGATCGGCCAGCAACTGGCCCGCGACGGCATCGAGGTACGCTCGGTTCCCCGCCAGCCCGGTTTCGACTGGCAGCTTGTGAGGGCGCTGAGGGACCATATCCGCGAATTCGACAGTGATCTGGTGCACTGCCATCAATACACCCCCTGGGTGTACGGCTGGCTGGCGGCGCGGTGCACGGGGGCTCGCGTGGTGTTCACCGAGCATGGTCGTTTCCACCCGGATCGACGCCGATACAAGGCCATGCTTATCAACCCCATGCTGGCCTTGCTCAGTGGCGCGGTGGTGGCGATATCCCGTGCCACCCGGGAGGCCCTGCACCGTTACGAATTCCTGCCCCGGCGGGGGATTCGGGTTATTTACAATGGCATTCGTGGTTTACAGCGGGATGCCCGTGAGGGGCAGTCGATCCGCCAGTCCCTGGGCATCCCCGGGCAGGCGCGGCTGGTCGGAACCGTGGCCCGACTCGACCCGGTCAAGAATCAGGGCATGATGTTGGCGGCGTTTGCCGAACTTGCCAGCGAGATGCCGGATCTGTGGTTGTTGATGGTGGGGGATGGTCCGGACCGTGCGGGCCTGGAGCGGCAGGCGGAACAACTGGGACTGGCGGAGCGGATTGTCTTCACCGGGTTCATTGAACAGCCCGCCCAGTACCTGGCCACCATGGACCTTTTCCTGCTCTCGTCCCACACGGAAGGCACCTCGATGACATTGCTGGAAGCAATGAGCCTGGGCGTTCCCGCGGTGTGCACCGAGGTCGGTGGCAACCCGGAGATTGTGGCCGACGGAGAAACCGGGCTGCTGACACCTCCAGGCGACAGCGCGGCGTTTGCTGAAGCCATGCGCCAGCTGCTGACCCGGCCAGAACTGTATCAGCGGCTGGCGAGCAACAGCCGCGATCGTTTCGCCAAGCGCTTCTCCGTCGATCACATGCTGGCGGAGTACAGCGCCATCTACCATTCCCTCGCTTGAGCCGCAGTTGCCGATGTCTTCCATTCGTCAGGCCGTTATCTATTCCTCCGCCGCCCGCTACAGCATGAAGCTGATTGGGCTGGCGTCCACCATGCTGATTGCCCGGCTGCTGACGCCGGACGAGATCGGCACCTTTGCCATTGCCAGTGCCATCGTAATGATCATGACCGAGTTCCGCATGCTTGGCGCCGGCGGCTACCTGGTTCGTGAGGAGCAACTCACCGCCGATAAGGTCCGGCGGGCGCTGGGACTGACGGTGATCATTTCCTGGGGGCTGGGCGCGCTGATCCTGCTTTCGGCAATCCCGGTGGCCAGATTCTATGACCTGGAGCCGCTGGCTGGCATTTTTGCGATCCTGGCGCTGGGGTTCTTTCTGGCGCCTTACATCAGCATTCCAACGTCGCTGCTGTCCCGGCACATGGAGTTTCGGGTGCAGTTCAAGATCCGCTTTATCGGCAGTATCGTCGGTTTTGTTTCCACCATCGGGCTGATACTGGCCGGTTTCAGCTATTACGCGCTGGCCTGGGGGCAGACCCTGGTGGCTCTGCTGAACTTCCTGATGCTGATCCAGCTCAAGCCCAGGGACATGGTCTGGAAACCCAGCTTCCGCGGTCTCGGTGAGGTAGCCAGCTTTGGCGTGTTCAGCTCGGCGACCAACTTTCTTCGCAAGCTGAAAGTCACCGCCCCGGACATGATCATCGGCAAACTGGGGACCACCACCCAGGTGGGTATGTTCTCCCGTGGTCTCGGCTTTGTGGAATTCATTTCCCAGACCCTGATGATGGGGGTGACGCCGGTGGCGCTGCCATACCTCTCTAAAACCCGGCGCGAGGGCGGTGACGTGACCCAGGCCTATCTGCGGGCTAGTGTGTTACTGGGGGCACTGGTGATTCCGGTGCTGGGGGTGGCGAGCCTCGCCAGCCTGCCCACCATTCGCCTGTTCTTCGGGTTGCAGTGGGACGCCGCAGCGCCCATTGCCACCTGGCTGGCGTTCTGGGGAATGGCCAGGTGTGTGCACTGGTTTGCCAACGACCTGCTGCTGGCGGCAGGCCGTGAGCGGATCATGCTGGTCAAGGAAGCGCTGGTGCTGTCGACGCTGGTGCCGGGGATCTTCTGGGCCTATCCCTATGGCCTGGAGTGGATCGGGCGGGCGTTTCTGGTGGCGGGGATCGCAGAGGTGCTGATTACCACCGTGCTGTTGCGGGTGTTGTTTCAGCTGCACGTGACTGATTTGCTCAGGGCCTGGCTTGGCAATGGCGTTCTGCTGTTGCTGTGCATGGCCGCCACCTGGGGGATCGGGCTGTGGGTGCCGTTTGACCAGGACCAGTACTGGAAGCCGATTCTGGTGATTGCTCTGGTATTGCCATGGGTCTGGTTGGCGGGGCTGGCGCTGCTGCGGCATCCGTTGTTTGATGAACTCCGGGGCCTGGCAGGGCGACTCCGGCGCAAGCGCTGATACCGGTGGTCAGAAAAACTTGTACCGGACACTGCCGGTGAGTACGTAAGCCAGCTCGGAGCGTGCCTGCCATAGTGCATACAGCTTCTTGCGGCCATGATGACTGCTGCCGAGACTGCGGATCAGGTGCAGGCACTCCATCACCCTGCGTTTGACCAGTATTTTTTCGAAGTCAGGGTGACCTGAGCGACGGCACCATTCCAGCGCGTTGCTGATGGCCGTCAGGTTGTCCTGGATCAGCAGGCATTGGGGACGAACCCGTGAGGCGCCGTCACTGGTGATATGGATGATGACGTCCAGCGCATCGGAATAGCCCACGCGATGCGCTTCAACGACTGCCCGCCAGAAGAATTCATAGTCCTGACAGGTTTTCAGGGTCGGGTTGTAGTGGTATTCCAGCCGGTCCAGCAGGCTGCGCCTGACCACCACGGTCGAGGTCTTGATGCCCCAGACTGCCAGCAGATAACGCTTGTCGCCAAAATCCGAGGCGGGCTGGTGTTGCCGGCCATTGTCCTGGCGACCATCACTCCAGTGATGGCGCCGGTTGCCATGGAGAAACTCCAGGTCCGGTGTGGCCAGGATCATTGCGCGGTCAGTGGCGAGCTTGTTGGGCAGCCATTCGTCGTCGGAGTCCAGGAACGCAATCCAGTCACCCCCGGCATGTTCGATCCCCCGGTTGCGGGCCGCCGCTGAGCCGGCATTGGTCTGCCGCAGATAACGCACACGGCTACCAAACTGCTGTTGCACCAGCTGCTCCGTGCCGTCGGTGGAGCCGTCATCGACAACCAGAATCTCCATGGGCGGGCAGGTTTGCGCCAATACGGACTGAATTGCCCGCGTCAGGTTGTGGGCCCGGTTGTAGGTTGGGATCACCACGCTGATGCGGGGTGTGTTTGCGGTGTCGGGGGCTCGGCCTTGAGCTTGTGATGAAACGGGCTTGATCATCGTCGTGCGTCCTATTCCAGTACCCAGGATGAGGTATCGATACCAAACTCGCTCTGCAGTAAACGGCTGTCCTGCAGATAGAAACGCCGGAGTTTGTCGTGTTGGGCCTCGGTCAGGGCGGGTTTGCTGATTTCCTGGCCACCGATATCGCCGAGGCTGGCGACTGCTTTCTTGAAGGTGAAGGGCAGGTCCCGCTGCTCCAGATGGCGACGATAGAACTCGGAGATCCGCTTGCCCATGGGGGACTTCATAACGACCCGGTTGGTAGCGTTGTGGATACGGTTCAGGTCTGGGGCCTGATAGGTCTCATCGACGTTCAGGAAGCGATAGATGCGTTTGACCGTGTCGGCGGCATTGTGCTTCAGGTCTTCCATCGCAAACACCAGCAGCTGTTCGCGATCGAATTTCTGCAGATAGTGTTCCAACTGGTAGAAGTAGCGGCCTTGCCAGGCACTGGCCTCGTTGTCCAGGTTATCCAGAGTTCGCTCGAAGGGACGGCTTTCGATGCCGGTCTGAACGCGCTTCAGATAGTGGGAAAGGTAGCGCTCAAGGGGGTCGCGAACCACATAGATCAGTCTCATAGTTGGGTTGTAGTGGGCAATGCGGCCGGGTACATCGTCGGTGAAAGGCGCTTTGGTGTAGCTGGTGGAGGCTTCGCCAGCGGCCTTGATGCTGCTGGCGTTGGGGAAGCGGGATTCGTACCAGTCGAACCCCTTGTTCCAGTACGTTGGATTGGAGAAAAAATTCAGTTCTTTAACCTGGGACATGCCAATTTCGGGGTGGGGTTCCAGGTATTGGAAAAGGCTGGTCGTACCGGATCTTGCTGCGCCTATCACCACAAAATTAGGTTTCATGGGGCTGCCTTTCGCGACTGAGACTGAGTAGGGTCTGGATCAGGTCCTGAGTGATGTTCTCAATCAGGAAACGGCTCCGATTCGGGTACGCCTCGTCAATGCCGGCACCCGTCGCAACTCGTTGTATACGATTAATAAGATAGTCCACGATGGCCTGATGTTCCTCCTGCGCCAGGCAGGTACCGAGCTGATATTTTCTGACCAGATTGGCAAGCGCGCCGTGATCGGGCGTGATGTGCAGAATGGGCTTCTCCAGCGCCAGGTAGTCGTAGAGCTTCGACGGTACCTGGGTTTTGGTGCCGGACTGGATATTGACCACAATGTCAGCACCGGCAAGATCACCCAGACACTGACGGTACGGCTGGGCGGGTTTGACGATCAGCGACCCCTGCTCGATCAGATCGGCGTAGCGGTCGTGGACATCGTAATCCAGCGACAGGTCACCAATCTGGGTGAACACCACCTTCTGGTCCGTCTCGGCCAGCTGGCCGTTGACCTCGCGGATGGCATCCAGCAACGACGCCGGGTCGCGGACGCCATACAGGAAGCCGGCGTGGCACAGGTTCAGCGTGCCGGCCTGATTGGGTGTGGTGGCATTTGGCAGGTCCTGGAAATCAGATTGATCAATTCCGTTCGGCATCACCAGGAACTTGTCCGGATTGACCTCGGGATAACGCTCGAGGAATTCCGTCATCAGCGGTTCGGTGTTGAGAGACACCGCCGAGGCGTGCATTACGATGCGGCGCTCCAGTTTGGCGCTCAGACGGTCCAGCCAGGGCCCTTTGGACTGATGGAACGGGTTGTTGACCCAAGGGTCGCGGAAATCGGCCACCCAGGGCTTGCCACTGACCAGACTGATCAGATAGCCCACCAGCAACCCTGACCAGGGAGAGCCAGTGGCAAAGATAACGTCAACCTGACCACGTCGGACCAGCCGCCAGCCGCGAAAAAACGCCGGCAGAATCCACGGGCCGGCCTGGTCGGGAAAGTAGCAGAGGTTGTAGATGAAGTCCTTCAGCTGCTGCAGTCGGCCACGTTTGCCGGCGCCATCAGCTTCGGATTTGAACACCACCTTTTGCGGTTGGGTGGCGGATGCCTGGCTAGTATCCTCCGTCGTACCGGAGGAGCGAACCCGGGACAGCAGAGACTTGATCAGCCCCCTCAATGCGAGCAGTAGCTTGAACAGGTCCCAGCCTTTGACCCGGTGGATGGTCTCGCCGTTGACGGGCAGTTGCACGTGGCTCAGGGCGTTGTCGCCATCCGCTACGTCCTGATCGTTGGTCAGTACGTGGCATTCGCCATTCTCAAGGTTTCTGAGAAATTTCAGGGTGCGCATGCTACCTGGCACACCGGTACTGACGGTCGGAGGGTAAAAGTACGCAATGAACAGCGCCTTGGTTCCCTGAAGATCGGCCTTGGGGGAAGTCATGGAAACATCTCGCTTGCCGGGTTTTTAGTTAACAAGTCCAACAGTATCAATAAGCTGCGGAATTCTTTTTATCTCGTTTCTGGCTTCTGTGAAAGGCTTGTGCCTGACCAGAATGCAGACAATGTCGGCTTCTTCCAGAGCCTCCACCAGCGAGGCTTTTCGCAGGTTGGGGCGGCTGAGGTGGTCCGGCAGCGTGCGGACGTTGGGCTCGACCACCAGCACCTGGCAACCCAGTTCAGCGATGGCCCGGGTGATCTTCAGCGCAGGGCTTTCCCGAAGATCGTCGATGTCTGGCTTGAAGGCGACGCCCAGGCAGGCAACCTTGATATCCTGGCGGGTGCGACCGGGCAGATCCCGGTGCAGAGCTTCCATCATGCCGGTGACCTTCTGCAGCACCCAGTCCGGCTTATGGTCATTGACCTCCCGCGCCAGCCGGATAAGTCGGGCCTGCTCCGGCGCACTGTCCACAATGAACCAGGGGTCAACAGCGATACAGTGCCCGCCCACGCCGGGGCCGGGGCTGAGGATGTTGACCCGGGGGTGACGATTTGCCAGCCGGATCATCTCCCAGACATTGATGTCCAGGCGATCACAGATCAGCGACAGTTCGTTGGCGAAGGCAATGTTGATGTCGCGGAAGCTGTTTTCGGTGAGCTTGGCCATCTCCGCGGTGCGAGCGGTGGTGGTGATGCAGTCGCCCTGGACCACCTTTTTGTAAAGTTTCAGCGCTTCGGTGGCACAGGTTGGGGTAATGCCCCCGATCACCCGGTCATTCTCCACCAGCTCCCGTATCACTTGGCCCGGCAGCACCCGCTCCGGACAATGGGCAATGCGGATATCCGAGGCATCACCGGCCTGGTGGGGAAACGTCAGGTCTGGGCGCTCTTCCGCCAGCCAGGCGGACAACTGCTCTGACGTCCCCACTGGTGATGTGGATTCCAGCACCACCAGGTTGCCTGCCGCCAGAACCGGAGCGATGGCCCGCGCGGAACTCTCGACATAGGCCAGATCCGGTACCTTGTCGTCCTTAAACGGGGTGGGGACAGCGATCAGGAAGGCATCGGCCGGTTCCGGTTGCGTCGCGGCTTTCAGGTAGCCTTCGGTAACGGCAGCTCTGACCACGATATCGAGCGAGGGCTCGACAATGTGAATCTCGCCCCGGTTGATGGTATCGACGGCCTGCTGGTTCACGTCCACCCCCAGCACCTGGATGCGCCGGGAGGCGAACACCGCGGCGGTGGGGAGGCCGACGTACCCAAGCCCCATTACTACGATCTTACTGACATTCATGGTCCTGTTCCTTGAACTGCTGATCGGCTGTCATCGAAGGGTTTGTGCCAGACTGGCGATGATGCGCTCGCAGGCCTGACCGTCACCGTAGGGATTGTGAGCCCGGGCCATGGCGTCGTAGGCCTGGGTATCGTTGAGCAGAGCCTCCACGGTGCCGGTGATGGCCTCGACGTTGGTGCCCACCAGTTTCACGGTGCCTGCGTCCACCGCTTCCGGGCGTTCCGTGGTATCCCTGAGCACCAGTACCGGCTTGCCGAGGGAAGGCGCTTCCTCCTGAATGCCGCCGGAATCGGTGAGTATCAGGTGGCTGCGCTGCATCAGGTAGACAAACGGCAGGTAGTCCTGGGGCGCAATCAGGTGGACGTTTGGTGTCTGGCCAAGACGTCTGCGTACCGGTTCCTGAACCTGGGGGTTGAGGTGAACCGGGTACACCACGTCGCACTCCGGGTGATTTGACGCGATGCGGGCCAGGGCGTCGCAGATCCGCTCGAAGCCGCCGCCAAAGCTTTCCCGTCGATGGCCGGTGACGAGAATCAGGCGACGATCCGCGGCCAGGAATGGAAAACGTCCGGCGAGTTCGGCCTGCAGTTCCGGCGCACGCTGAATGCGATCGGCGACATTGAGGAGAGCGTCAATCACGGTATTGCCGGTAACGGTGATGAGTCCGTCTTCCACGCCTTCGGCAAGCAGGTTCTGACGGGCACCATCGGTTGGCGCGAAATGCAGGTTGGTCAGGGCTCCAGTGAGACGGCGGTTGCCTTCTTCCGGCCACGGGGAGTAAAGGTTGCCGGTTCGCAAGCCCGCCTCGACATGGCCAATGCAGGTTTTGTGATAGTAGCCCGCGAGGCTGGCCGCGAACGTGGTGGTGGTGTCGCCATGAACCAGCAGGCAGTCCGGTCGCACCTCCTGCAGCACCCGGTCAACCCCGGCAATGACCCGTCCGGTCAGCTCTGCAAGACTCTGTCCGGGTTTCATCACATTGAGGTCGAACTGGGGTTCGATGGTGAACAGATTCAGCACCTGATCCAGCATCTCCCGATGCTGGGCGGTGACACACACATAGGACTCGAAACGGGAATCGTCGCCGAGCGCCTGAACGAGCGGAGCCATCTTGATGGCTTCCGGACGGGTTCCGAAGACAGTGAGAACCTTCATCAATGTCCTTCCATGGTCCGATACATTTCGGATAAAATTTGTTACAAAAGTTTACCAGATAAATGCCGGTGACTGCATAGCACAATTATCAGCATCGCGATGAAACTGGATGGAACGGGTATCGGACGATATACCTTTATATAGCAGCCGGCGGTCAGGTTTGCCCGATCGCGAGTGACGGGCTAATGGCGGGCGAGTGATGGCCAAGCTGATGGACAAAGCAGCCACCAGCGAATTCTGAGGCGACAGGGAAGGGAGCAGGCGCGAGTGTCGGAAACATCAGTACCAGGGGATTTAGCGGCAGCGGGCGACGCTGATCGCGCGGTCGGCATGACAGTGGTGATCCCGGCCCACAATTGCGAGCAATATATAGAAGAGACCATCGCCAGTGTGGAGGCCCAGACTCTGCCGCCGGTCGAGGTGATTGTGGTTGAGAACGCCTCCAGCGACGGTTCCCGGGAACTGATTGCCCAGTTGGCGGAAGAAAGCCATCTGAAAATCCGGTTGGTGACGACGGATTGCCCGGGCGTGTCCAACGCCAGGAACCTGGGCTTCTCCCTCGCTCACACACCGCTGGTTGCCATGCTGGATGCTGACGACCGCTACCTGCCTGGATTCCTCAATTCGGCCTCTGAAGCATTTTCCCAACAGCCAACGTTGTGCCTGTTCTTCGGAAACCGCAGACCGCTGCGTGATGGCGAGGTGGTTGATGAGCCCTTTCTGGAGCGCACGGGGCTGCCCTCACTGGCATTTACGCCATTGGCAGGGGACAGCCGGCTGATCAGCGACGGACTGTTTGAGCTTTTGCTTCGGGGCAGCGTGGTGTCCTGCAGTGGAGCGGTTGTTCGACGTTCCGCTGCCTATCGGGCGGGCCTGTTTCCGATTTCGTTGAGTTCCAGCGAAGATCGCTGCTTCTTCAGCCGACTGGCGCTGGAAGGTCCGGCGGCCTACACCCTGGCACCAACGCACCACTACCGCAGCCACTCAGCCAGCAAGACCGGCAGCAGTGGCTGGCTCGAGATCCGGCGCAACATGGTGCGCTGTCTGGCCCAGCTCCAGCTGGACACGCTGGAACGGGGGCTCACCGCCGCTCAACGTGAGGCACTTCAGCAGGCGTTCAGCCAGGCACTGGCCGGATTTCACTATTCGGCGGCGGACAACGGCCTGGCCAGCTTTCTTGATGCCCGCGCCTGGAGCCGCCGGGCCGGGTTGCCGGTCACCCGGTCGCCAAAACTCTGGCTGAAGGCGGTAAAAAACAGCATCGGTCGACAACAGCCGGCAAATATATAACGGAAGGGGATATGGTGGCGGTATTCAGCAGAACTCTTTCTATAGTGCGTCTGTGCGCCATAACATTCGGTGCTAGACTTTGTGTAATTGCGACCTATCCGTCGCAGGCGCTTTCGGTTGACGAGTCGTGATCCAGGACCTGCCAGGGCCGTTGGTTTGGTCACAACCACAGGGACAGGAATCCTTTACCCTAGATCAAGGGTTGCATGTATAGGGCTAAAAACTATGAATATCTCTAAATTGGCTTCAGGTCTGGTACTGGCATTGGGTATGAACTCGATCGCCATGGGCGAAGCCGGCGTGATCTTCCAGGACAACTTTGACAACCAGCCGGATTTTACCTCCACCATGCATTCGACCGAGTCAGCACAGGACGCGAGCCTCGGATTCACCCTGCCGGACGGTTGGACTCACCTCTATCAGGGTACCCGCTGGTCTCCGGAGACCGGTTATCCAAACAACCATGCCTCCCTGGAAATACTGGCATCCAATGCCGATAAGGCCCGCGGCGGTAGCGGTAAGTCCGCGGTGTTCTGGCGGGAATCCTACACCCCGGATTCCGGCTGGGCGATGTGGAACTCTGACAGCCAACTGATGAAGATCCTGGACCGGGGGTACGACCAGCTCTACGTTGAGTTTTATATCCGTTTCTCAAAGGAATGGTGGAACCGCACCAACGCTTCCAGCTATACCTCGAAAATGTTCCGGGTCGGCCATTGGAATGGTCAGGGTACGCCCTACAGCGGCTATCGTGGCGACCTGGGGCCCATTGCCTTCTGGGATTACAAGCGTGACAACTACGGTCTCCGGCATGTGATCGCCTTCCGCGGCGGGCCGCCCCAGACCGACAACTACTACTTCAAGGATCAGTACCGCCGTGGTGAATCCCGCAACTACACCTCCTCGATAGAAGGCCAGGAAGAGGGGGGGACTGATCCGAAGCTTCAGGATCAGGTCTATGGCGGCAACATTGTGGATTACAGCGGCATCGTGGAGCACGACCAGGTCTTTGGGGATGAGAACCGCTGGACCAAGGTAGGCTTCTACGTGAAGATGAATTCATCACCGGGCGCCACCGACGGTATTTATCGGATATGGGTGGATGGGCACCGGGTGCTCAACCGAACCAACGTCCCCTGGACCATGGACAACCCGGAGAACCGGATGGTCAAGTGGAACTACTTCGCCATCAGTGGCAACGACTATTTCCAGGCGGAGCCCAATAATCAGAGATTCGAGGACTGGTACGCTATTGATGACTTGGTGGTGATGGACGACTACCCCGGTTCAACCGGCGGCGTGGGCGATGGCGTGATGCCGCCGAATCCGCCCCAGAACATCACGGTGGAATAGCGTTCTAACGATTTCAGCGCGGTTTGAAAGGCCTCAGGCGACTTGGCGGTGCCTGAGGCCTTTTAATATCCCGAGGCTGCGCCCGACCAGGTAGGCGAGGTCGAGCAGATAGATCCGTACCAGTGCGGCTGGGCCTGGTGGTCGCCGGAAACCTGCCCTCATTAACCTTTTGGCAGTCAGTACCATTGGCAACAGCAGGCTGAACACCAGCAGCCCGAGCCCAATTGAGGGCAACAGAGCCAGGGCCGCCAACGCCGTTAACAGGCACACCAGAAATACGCTCACCAACAGGAACACTGGGTCCCGGATCGAATCCTGAATGCGGGCGAGGTAGTTCTCCGCATGCCAGCTTTGTCGACGAATGAACTCGCCAAGGGTGAGGGCATTTCCCAGATGGACGACGCTTAAGTGGTCGTCGAAGCGCAGCGGCAAGCCGGCCTGGATGACCTGGTCCGACAGCATGGAATCCTCTCCGGAGCTCACCTGTTCGTTGAAACCACCGAGTTTCTCAAACGTGTGTCGGGCAATGAGGATGGAGGCTCCTATGAGCTTGGAGGGCAGTGTGGTGGGACGATCCGGGGCGGAAAGCAGCCAGTATTTCTCGACCCAGACCGGGTCTGGCCGCAGTTTACAGCCACCGCCAAACACCGACCCGGGATAGGCCGCAATCAGCGCCTCGGCGTGAGCCAGCCAATCCGGTGACAGCAGGCAGTCACCGTCAATAAACACCAGAAACTCGCCGCGACTGTGTCGGGCGCCATGGTTGCGCACGGCGCCCACTTTGCCATCCGGAAACTCCAGTACCTGCACGCCGGCAAAGCCGCGGGCCAGCGCAACGGTGTTGTCGCTAGAGCCATTGTCCACCACGATGACTTCGACGTCGTCACGCTGGCCGATGCCCTCGCGGATTGAGGTCAGGCACTGGCCAATGTATTGGGCTTCATTATGGGCGGGTATCACGATGGAGAAGCGGTATTGAGTGGTCATGCCTGATCCATTGCCTGAGATTCCTGTGGCGATGAAAGCTCGCGGATCACCGCCCGAAACTTGCCATTGGCCCCCCGGGGAATCCGGTCCACCTGCTGTACGGTGATGGCCAGCATCCCGGCGGTGCGTTTGCTCAGGTTGTCCTTGAGCGTCCGCAGTTCGGCGGGATCGAGATCCGGCTGCACCACCACCTTGATGGTGCAGTGATCTTTGGCGTCCTGGACAATCTGGGCTTCGGCGATGCCGTTGAGGCCCTTGAATATGTGGTCCAGTCGCCCGATACGGCGACCATCGGGCGTTTCGACGTAGTCGTCGATGCGACCATTGATGCGGGCAAGGCTGGCGGGCCGTACCGGTTGGTATGCCGGTTCCAGCAGTTGGGCTGTATCACCGATGCGGTACCGTAACAGTGGCATGGTGGTATTCGTCAGCGTGGTTGCTACCAGGGTGGCAGTTTCGGCCCCCGTCGTCTCATCCGGAATGGCTTCGGTGATGCCCAGCACCGGGTTGAGCCGATAGAGCCCTTCACTGTCCTGTCCGGCAAACAGGGCGTACTCGGCCGTGCCATAGTAGTCTCGAACCGGGCAACCGAACACGGACTCAATCACTGTTCGCTGCCAGTCCAACAGGGTTTCGGAGTTGGTGACCACCGCCCGTGGCTGAAAACCGGGGCGGGTTCCTGTCTGCTGGTAGTGGTTGGCCAGGTCGGCAATCGCCGACGGATAGCCAATCAGCTCCATGGGCTGAAAATGATCCAGCGCCTGTTGATACCAGGGAAAACTGTTGTCATTGAGGTGGTAACTGGAGAACAGCATCTGGTTCTCCGCCCGGTTAAAGCGGGCAAAGGGGGGCGTTGTGCTCTCAGCGGGCTGGACCATGCGTCCGGCGAAGGTGGCCCGTCGGGCGCCAAAGGGAACCCCATGGTATTCCTCGAATTCCACCAGCAGTGCCATGGCGAGTTGGTAGGTGCGGCGGTTCACTGCCAGCGCCAGCGGAGTGCCGGTCGACCCACTGGTATGCTGGATCATAAAGGGCTGCTCACCGGCCGCACGGAATCGTTCGGGCTCTGCGCGCAGGGTTGCCTTGTCGAGGATGGGCAGTTTGGGCAGGTCCCGGGTGGCGGTGAAATCCTGTTCGGTCAGCCCCAGTTTTGCAAACAGGGACTGATAGTAGGGGACGGAACGGCGACAGTGTCGCACCATTTCATGGAGCCGTTCGGCCTGATAGGCCTCGATCTCATCGGCATCCCAGTGACGTGCCTGGCGCACTTGCTCGAGCAACTCACGATAACCGCCGGTATAGCGTTTCCGGTAGAGGTTATAGCCATAGGCTGACACCAGCAGATTCTGAAACCAAACCGGTGAGCCATCGTAAACACGCTGAACAAGTCCGGCGGTCATGGCGACGTTTCCTCCCTGACAGTACCCTCAGCGCTGGAACCCCGTTGTTCGCCGTCAGCGTCATGTGCCTGCTGGTAGCGGTTGCGCAGGCGGCGAGCCGGGTTGCCAACCAGAATGTCGCCGGTTTCGAATTCGGCGACCACCACGCTGCCGGCGGCGACGATGCTGTGATCCTTCACTGAGGTCAGTACCACGGCCTGATTCCCGAGCCAGCAGTCGGCACCAATCGATACTTTCTCAAAACTGCCTCCCTGCTCACGAATGGGCTTGCCGGGATCGCTGAAATCATGCTGTCGGCTGCCACTGAGAATGTGTACGCCACTGCCCAGCAGTGTATTGGGACCGATAAAGCATTTGCCAATATTGCACTGGGGCCCGATGTACACGCCGGATTGAATGCTGGTGTCCCGATGCGACAGAACGGTCAGAAAACCAATGGAAATGTCGTCGGAGGTGTCGGGGCAGGCGAGTCGATAGAAGGCTGCCCGAAGGTAGATGCCCAGCTTCCCGGGGACCAGGCTCACAGTCTGGGAGAACGACTGAAACACGCCATCCCGGTTTCCGGCGAGACCCATCAGGTGGCACAACAGCCACAATGGCAGGGCGAGACCCAGGAACACTGATTTCACTGCCCGTTTGATCACCTGCCGGCTGTTCATGAGCGATCCAGCCTCGCGTTGAGCCAGGCCTTCTCCCGAGCCGGCCGAAAGCCCACGATTCCGCTGATCAGACGTCGGGTCATCCGTGCCAGCAGGTGTGACCAGGTCATGATGGGCGTCGATAGAGTGGCGATTTCCTGCTCGTTCGGTTCTTCCTGCTGGCATGGCATGGGCAGGGGCTGTTGGTGGGGACCGTGGTTCTGCATCAGGATCACCAGAAGGCGAGTGAAATGGGCTTCCTGGCTGTCAGCCAGGGTGTCGGTAACCTGGTCGAGCCAGTGTTTTCCCTGGGCCAGGAAGTCAGTGCGTTGGTCCGGGAACAGGCCGCCCGCCTGGTACATCAGCATGGCCTTGCGGATATCCTGGGCGACCCAGGTATCGTTGGCGAACTCCAGTGGTTCGGGGTCCTCAAGAAATGGCCGTTCGTGAGTTCTCATCCATTGCGCATAGTGACGGAACGCCGAGAGCGCGAACTGGTACGGACCGTCCGTACGGTTGAACTGGCGCTTGAGGTTGAGGTATTTCACCAGGCTGGCGAGCAGCACCAGATAGGACCAGCCGGTCTCGACGTCGAGCAGGTCCCGCTGGGCGAGGTCATCATCCGGGTGGATGGTGTCCTGAATCACTGATTCGCAACGCGCCAGCCAACGCGATTCGCCGGTAAGCAACCAGGCATCGAGCAGGGCGTTGAGGTAGTTACCGGTTCCCCGGGTGAACGGGTAACGGTGTTTGAGCGGCGCCTTGCCCTGGAGCAGATCTTTGAGCTTGGGGACGTCCTGTTTCTTCAGTGCCAGCAGTTGCTCCAGCAGTCCGCCTTGCCCCTCATGAATCGTCACCATCCACTCCGCCAGTTCCAGCACGGCATCCCGGGAACGGTCATTGCCTGTTAAGTAGTAGTGATACAGCAACCCACTGGTGTAACAGTGTTCCGCTGCTGGACCGCCACCAGTCTGGCCGGGAGTTGAGCTGGTGTGGTTGTGTTGGCTGAAGGTGCGATGGGTGGCGGTATGGGCATCCAGATAGTGATCGGTGTGCCAGAAAAGGCCGTTGTTGTATTCGAAGCGGTCTTCCCGGGTATGGTAGATGTCGATGTCGGTGACATGGCAGGCCAGATCGTCCATCAACTCATACCAGCGCTTATCGCCGGTCAGCGCAAACTGGCGGGCAAAGCCCTGAATCGGATCGTACTGGTTGTTGTAGTGAGAAATCAGAGGCGGCTCACCAGGCTCCTGATACAGCGTTTCATGGTCGGCAAACAGGTCGCCGAAATTGCGCCAGCCATACTCGTCGATGATTTTCCGTTTGGCGAAAAACCCGGTATCTGGATCGAGACCCCGCTGGATCAGCGCCTCCAGGGCTCCGGGTTTGGCGTCGGCCTGGAAGTGGTGGAAGACCTGGCAGGTTTCGACATGGGCAGTTTCCAGTACTGGGCAGAGCGGCTGCTGGGTCCAGTCCAGCGCCTGGGCATCGTCCCCCCAGTGAAGGTAAGCGGTCCGGGTTTTCCGTTCTCCGCCCTGCAACTCATGACAGTCCGCGGTATCGCCGGGGAAGAGTTCGATCACCAGGCCATCGCTGTCAGCGCCAAGCTTGCTTGGAAAGTTCTGCCAGAAGCGCTCCAGACTGGCCTGCAGGGTGGTATCCGCTCGGGTAAAACCGAGGATCGGGCTGGCCTGATCACCGCCTTCCGGAGGCAGGTTGCCGATATTGACCCGGTAACCCCGGAACCGGGGCCGGCTGACGCCATCGGCCCCGATATGGTTGCGGCTGTGCCAGTTGTCAAAACCACTGGATTCCTGCAGCAGACTGATGGTATCTGCAGACGTCCGGATTTCTGCCAGTGGCGTTGGTTTCAGCCAAGCCTGATGCGGCCGCTCGGCGGACTCCCGGTCCACGTGCAGTGCCAGGCTCCTGAAGCGCAGTGAGCCTTCGTCACCCAGGTCCCAGAGCCCACCTGAATGCCTTGCTCGCCTCGGGTTGTGTAAACAGATCTCTGTAGCCAGGGTGCGGCCATGGTCCAACAGGTCCAGGCGGCAATGGAAATGCGCCACAGCCTTCTTCTCTCCGTCACCCCGAGGGTCGAGGAAGTACCCGCTGGTGTGGAATCGGCGGCTGATCAGGCCCTTGCCAGCCAACGCCCAGCTGGTGTCGAGGGCTCCGCGGTACTGGGTGCCATCTTCGCCTTCAAGAACGAGGGAACAACGGGCCTTCTGATCGTTGTTCGGGGCATTGAAGCGCCAGCTTGGCTGATTGTCGTCAAACTGCAGATTGTCTGGCCAGGAGGGCGTTTCAGCCTGAAGGGCTGGCGCTTGCTGGTGCTTTAACTGGAGGGTCAGAGACTGTCGGGCATCCAGATTGAGCAGGAATTCCAGCAATACCCAGCGGAGGCTGCCATCTGGCCAACGGCCAGTGACGGTAACGTCGCAGGGGACCGCCGTTTCCTTTCGTTCACCTTGTCCCGGTCCTTGCTCCATCGAAGTGAGTGTAAGTTCTTCGGTCTGGTGGACCTGAGAGCGGGCAATGGGCACGCCGCAGCGTATCCGCTCCCGTCGCCGGTTGAGGCCGTGGTGTTCCTGAAGCTGTATCGAAATGGGGGTCACGGTTGCGCTACTACCTGAACTGTCAAAGTATGCGAGTTATTGAAAGAATAGCTCTTTTTTTGTGTTACATAAAGTTACATTCGGCTCGTTAACGGGCATCGCCGGGGTGTCGGTTCCTTGTCAGCAGACTTCCCAGCAACTCCTGCACCTGCCGGAATTCCTCGGTATGGCGGAGGATCAGCAGGCAGGCCACGATAAACACCGCGCCATAACTCACCAGCACCAACGGGCCCATCCAGAGCAGCTCGATCACTCCGATCGGCTCGCCTGCGGCGGTCAGTGAAGACCGTCCAGCCAAGGCGAGAAAGGCCGCGAGCGCGGCCAGCAGGGCAGTGGCCGTTGGCAAACAGAGGAAGGCCAGGCGTTGCAGGCCAAACTGGCACCAGCGATTCAGTAACAGCATCAGGGCGGCGGTTGTCAGCACCGCCAGCCAACCCCGCAACCAGGCCATGGTGTCGAGGTTGCTGCTGCCATAGAGCAGGAGGGCCGCGATGATGGTTAGTGTGGAGATCACATCAAACCAGAACAGGGGCTTGACCCGCCCCTGGGCGATTACGGCGTCGCTGGTCAGGGCGAACAGACAAAACGTGAAAAAGAACAGGCCAAAAGGACGCAATAGTGGGCCATAGGCCGCCCAGTCACTGCCCAGCAACAGGGCGACGATGGCCTCTGGAAACAGCATGATGATGGCAGTGATCGGGGTGAGCAGGGTAATCATGATGGCCAGGCTGAGGCGCACCCGATAGGCTAGCACCTCGGCCTGATCCTTGCGCTCGGCGATCGCCGCCAACAGCGGCTCACTCATCGGGATAATGGCGGACAGCGCCGGCAACAGGCTGATCTCCCGTACCAGGTTGTAGCCACCAAGCTTCTCGGTGCCGAAGAAGCGGGACACCAGCAAGTTATCAATCTGGGATCGGGTGAACCCGACCAGGCCACGCATCAGCAACCATTGGCTGAACTGCCATTGCTCCCGGGCATGGACCAGGGTCCATCGCGGCCGGAAGCTGTGGACGCGATAGGACCCGACCGCCAGTATGACCGCCGACACCACATTGCCGGCAATGATGGCCCAGTGATCCGGACGCACCA
Organism: Marinobacter sp. CA1; assembly: GCF_020546665.1. Classification (NCBI taxonomy): domain Bacteria; kingdom Pseudomonadati; phylum Pseudomonadota; class Gammaproteobacteria; order Pseudomonadales; family Marinobacteraceae; genus Marinobacter; species Marinobacter sp. CA1. Next base: position 2,434,902 of record NZ_CP071785.1, on the reverse strand, counting down.
GCGCCAATCCGATGACCGTGATGAACGACAGGCTCTTCTGCCACAGCGTCAGTCGGAACAGCGGGCGGTAATTGATCTCCCTGGCCAGCTTCATCATTCCGGGAGTTTTGAGGGCCCGGATTGGCAGTGTCAACGCCGCTACGCTCAATGCCAGGGTTAGTTCCGGGGTGTCGAAATAGCGGGCAAGCGCCGGCGACGAGGCGATGATCAGTACCGCCACCGAGGACTTGATCACGACGTCGAGACTCCACGCGGTGTGGAGGTCGTCATCGCTGAGGTGCTTTTTCTGGACAATGTACTGCTGGTTCCCGGTTTCGACGAGAAGCTCAAAGAACTGCAACGCAATGGTGACCAGGGCAACGATGCCGAAATGCTCGGGGGTGAGCAGGCGGGCCAGGATCAGCGTGCTGATAATGCCCAGCCCACGCTGGACTACCTGCAGGCCCAGCAGCAGGGCGGCGCTTCTGATGACCCGGAATCCGGCTGACACTAGCTGTTTGATCCGTCGATTGTCTGGGGCGCCTCATCCCTGGGGTGCAGCGTCAAGGTAGCAAGTTGCGCTTCCATGTCCAGCAGGGCCTGGTCACAGCTGAGCCGATCGCAGGCCAGTTGCGCAGTAACCAGCGCGAACCGGCTCTGGCCACTTAGGGTTGCCGGTATCTGAAGTAACTTGGCCTGTTGGTAGCTCTGCGCCCGGAACTGCCCAACCTGATACCACTGGGCCAGCACGACCTGTTCGCGGGTAAAGATATTGCGGTAGAGGCGGGCCCCTTGAGGGCTGGTTTGCTGTAACTGCCAGGTGTCCTTATCAACCGGGGGGCGTAGGTAGGGAACCAGTTTGTCATTGCTCTGGCGTTTCTGGGTCTGGGCCAGGGAATACCAGAACGGCCCGGATTGCCAGACTTTCTGGTCAAGATTGCCCGGTAGTTCCATGGGCAGCGGCAGTCCGGCACTGGCCTCCACCCGGGCATCGACGAGCTCCAGGGTCCAGGGTGGTTTCGGGTTACCCGGGGCCTGGAAAAACGCCAGCGAAACGGGCCCCAGCAGAGCGGCTGCAACCACAAAAGCGAGTGCCGGGCGACGGATCGAGCCTGGTGCTTTGATGTGTCCCGGTTGGCGACGTTTGACCGGTGCCAGATACAGAGCAGGCCCGATAAAGAAAGCAAACACCACCCAGCCGAGGAATTCGTGATCGGTGATCAGGGCACTTTCCATATCCGTAGCGTAGGCCACAACCACCAGGATGGTGATGCGTACCCAGTTGGCCAGCAGGCCGAGGGCCACCGCAACGCCCAGGCATGCAAGCCAGCCGCGCCAGCGATAGTCGTTGAGAACCGCCGTTACCATCGACAGCAGAATGGCGATGGCGAAGTAACGAATGCCGGAACAGCCATCGGCGATGACCAGGCGGCCATAGGGCAGGGTGATGTAATGCCCCTCAATCAATGCGGTCATCCCCATCCATTGCACCCAGGTGCCCACGACCGCGCTGGCCATTGCCACCAGTGGTGGCACCAGGTCGGCCCAGATTGGCAGGGACAATGACAACAGCAGCAGGTATGGAAGAAACGCACGGGTAGCCGCCCAACCCAGCAAGGTCCAGCAGGTGGCTGCCAGCCCTACTGGAAGAAGCAGGTAGGCGAGGGTGTCGATACGTGCCAGTTCAATCAGTAGCCAGACAAGAACGGTGGCCACAAGCGCGAGGCCGCCACCCAGGGAGGCTTTGTTCAGAGAAATCGAGGGTGTGTCTGCGTTGCGGGCTGTCAGGGGCGGGTGCAGCAGTAACAATCCGATGAACAACGCTGCGGTGGCCAGACCGTGGACCAGCACCTGTTCAAACTGCAACCACTTTGACAGCAAACGCCACCAGGTGGGGTAAAAAAGTATCAGGCTGATCAGTGTGACCGTTAGATAGGGTACAGCCTGGGGCAGGTTCGTGTGCGCCTTCCTTAACATCGACATCCGGGGTCCGCCTGACCTGAGCGACTACGTTACAGCATACTGGGTATTCGCCGCCGTTCAACAACCTGGGCTTAACCGGCGGTGATTTGGCCCTGGCAGAGCCAATAAAAAAGCCAGCCGAAGCTGGCTTTGGGATACTACTTGCTGGCTTACGCCTTTTTACGACGGGCCGCGCCCAGACCGGCCAGGCCGAGACCGAGCAGCGCCAAGGTTCCCGGCTCGGGAACAGGCAGTACGGACTCAACCATCACCACCAGGTCATTGAAGTCCTGGTCGCCATCGGCGTAAAGCACGTCTTCCCAGCCGAGGATGAACTCGTTGTCAGTCCAGGTGCCGGCGAAGTAGCCAGGGATGTTGATCGTGTCAACGTCGTTGCCCTGCAGGGCCACCATCTGATCAGAACCGTTGGTGTTCAGATCGCTGTCTGAGAAGAAGGTGGGACCGGAAGCGCTGCCCAGATAGTAGCCGAACTGGTTGCTGGAAAAGTCGATGCCAGTGTCGGAGCCATTGATACCAACCGAACCATCGGCCAGGAAGCTCAGAGTTACCTGGCTGCCGAAACCGTTGTTGGGGCCGTCGCTGCCGGAAAACAGTTCAACGAAGGTCGTTGGATTCGAGCGATCGTAGACACCGAATGTGTTTGACCCGGAATTGCCCGCAACCTCTACTACGAAGGTGCTGACACTGCCGCCTGAGCCGGTAATGCTCCAGTAGCTGTCCAGACCGTCATCCAGTTGATCCGCGTTGACATCAATGGAAGAACTTCCCGGGGTTGGTGCGGTGGTGATTGCGTCAATCTGGCCCTGCAGACCGGTACCAACGCCGTCATCGCCATCATTACTGACATAGACCGCACTGGCCGAGGAAGCCCAGGTCAGTGCCATTGCTGCAGTCAGGAGTTTCAGTTTCATGGAATTGTCTCCAATTTGTCACTAATTCCTTGTATCCATCTCTCTTGTGCAGCCAGGCCGTCTCTATTGTTTTGAGATCCTTGGCTTTCCGTCCCACCCTCACAGATGGTTTGGCCGGTGGGTGAGCTTGTTCAAACCCCTCCCTGCCGAGTAATAAGCGATTACCGTGCCAATGTTGTAGCTAATTGATTTTCTGAACTTTCCGGGGTGCTCTGTAATGGGCATGTAAAAGAAGCTGACAAGCAGGGTGTGGTAGAGCACCAACACTGTTACGCCCACTGTGCCTGGAATTGGCCGCTTGGTACGGCTAGTGAGCTGTTTTAACGATAACTCTTCTGGGTGAGGGTGGTGAGAGGAAGACCTGTTCCGTGGGGTGTACAAAGTCTGACGCTGGGTTTTGCGGGCATGTAACCCACCGATGACAGACGTAGGCGCTGTCATCGGTGGACGGTGTCTATGCCTATAGTGCCTGTTTCACCTGTTCCAGATGGTCGGCAATTTCTTCGCTTTGTGGTGCTGCTGCCAGAGCCTTTTCAATGGCTGCCATTGCTTCCTGGTGCTTGCCCTGCAGATGGAGTACCCAACCGTAAGTGTCCAGCACAGCGGGGTTGTCCGGTGCCAGCTCGCTGGCCCGTTGCGCCAGCTCCAGCGCTCGTGCCGGCGAGGACTCCCGGAGTAGCCAGGCCAGGTTATTCAGCGCCAGTATGTTGTTGGGTTGCCGATCCAGGACTTCCTGGTAGTGTCGGGCTGCTGCCGCATCGTTGCCCTGTTGCATCAGGTAGTTGGCTCGTTTCATCTGGGCCTGCAGATTGCCGGGCGCCTGGCCCGCCCAGGTCTGGGTGAGTTCGTCCACGCGATCCGGGTCCTGGGTCTCAGCCAGACTGATCAGTGCTGGCAACATGCGCTGATCTTCACTGGCCTGCCATTGCTCTTCCAGATACCGATAGGCCTCGTCGGCCCGATCCATCTGCTGCAACAGCGAGGCCCGGCTGACCACAATTTCAGGTCGGGTGCCGAATCGCTCTTCCACCTCATCCAGTTGCGCCATGGCCTCTTGCTGCTTGCCTTCGAGTTGGTAGAGCCGCGCTGGCAGCAGTGCGAAGCCCAGATGTGCCGGTTGCAACGCAATGGCCTGGGTCGCGTTGGCCTGGGCGTCGGCCCAGTTTTTATCACCAATCAGGCCCTCCGCCTGCGCCACCAGCAGACGGGCTTTGGCGTGTTTGACTGGCTCAGAGGCGGTGTCTGCGTCGATTCCGGCCAGAGTGTTGGCCGCTGCGTCCAGCTCGCCCTGACGCACCTGAACCATGGCAATCAGCGCCGCACCGCTGTTGCTCAGCTCTGGATCATCACCGGTCTGCGACTTCAGCCATTCAGCGACTTCCTCCATGGAATGGGTCATGGCGTACAGTCGGCCGGCCTGTCGCAGGGGTTCCAGATTCTGTGGCGTGAGTTTCGCCGCCTTGATCATGGTCTCCGCTGCTGCCTCGGTGCGTTCCAGCTTGGTTTGCAGGTTGGCGAGGGCAATAAGGCCCGGCTGGTAGTTGGCCTGCTTGGTGGTCAGCTCCTTGAGCCTGGCCAGGGCGCGTTCGTTGTTTTCCAGGCCGGCATCGACAAGGCTGGCCATCAGAATGGCCTGGGGCGAGTCCGGATACCCGTTAAGTAGGGAATCGCGAATCTCCCTCGCTTCGCCCAGTTCATCCTGCCTTAGAAGCTCGCCAACGTAGGAGCTGGTGGTAGGCCAATCCGACGGGTTGTTTGCAAACGCCATTCGTAGTTGTCCCAGTGCCTGCTGCGGCTGACCTTCCGACAGATGGTGGCGGGCAAGGGCCAGGTTCAGGCGTGTCATCTGGGGGTTTAGCCCCAGGGCCTTGCTGATACTGGCTACGCCCTCATCCGCGCGCCCTGGCAGAGACAACGCCAGCACGCCGTGCATGGCGAGCAGATCCGGATCGTTGGGTCTGGCCTCGATGGCGCGGCTGAGATTGGCGAGGGCATCTTTGCGTTGGCCCTGTTCAACCTGCGCCAGGGTAGCGGCGCGAATGAAGGGAGTGGGGGAGGTTTCAGGGTCCAGGTTGTCGGCCAGCAGACCCGCGCCCTCACTCAGGTCCCCCAGTTGCAGGTTGAGGGCGCCAAGCATCAAGGCGGCCTGCTCATTCTCCGGGTCCAGCTGTAGCATGTCCTGCAGGGTGACCCGGGCTTCTTCCAGATTGCCGGACTGGATCGCTGAAACCGCGGCCTTGGCGCGTTCGCGAGCGTCGGTGTCGGTGTTCTCCGCGAGGATACGGTTGTAGAGCTGGGCCTCGGTAATCCGGCCCTGCTGCGTCAGGGCCTGGGACAGCAGCGTCAACAGGTCTCTGCGCACCGGCAGGAAGACATCAACGCTGGGCAGTGCCCCCGTTGCCTCGGTAAGCACCTCGATGGCCGATTCGACCTGACCCTGTTTGTACAGAGCCAGACCTTTCAGGAATAGCAGTTCCGGGTCAGGGTTCTGCGGGTCGAGGGCATTGTCGGCTGTCGCCACTGCCTGGTTCGCGTCTCCCAGGTCGATGCGGGAGCGCAGTATGCCGATCAGAGCCTCCCGGTTATCCGAACTGCGCTCATGGACGGCCTGGAAGCCGGCCAATGCCTGTCGGGGCTTGCCTGACTGCCGCAGGGCCTCGGCCCGAACCAGCTCGTGCTCCAGTTCCGCCGCTTCCGATTCCGGTTCTATGCGGTCCAGGGTCTCAACCGCCGAGAGGTGCTTGCCCCTGGCGAGGTAGGCCTGGGCCAGGGTGAGGGCGACCGCCTGGGTTTGATCTTCAAGCCAGGGCTCAAGAAGATCGGATGCTTCCCGTGCTGCGCCAAGTTCCAGATACAGCGAGGCCAGTTGAACCAGGTGGTTCACGTTGTTGGGTTCTTTCTGGATGGCATTCTTGATTTCGAGAAGCGCCGGGCGATACTGGCCCTGCTCAACGTAGGTGTCGCTGCGGGCGATGTGGGACAGCGCCTCGGACTTCTCAGCCTGGTCTCCGCAACCGGTCAGCATCGGCAGCGGCAGGGCCAGCGCTCCAATCAGCAGTAGATGACGGAAGTTGGTCATGAACGTATTCCCTGTTGGTATTTTATTGTGAGGCCATTCGCACGATCTGGTGGCGCCGACAGACTAGCCGGCGCTGGACGCCTCCGGTGACGTTTCGATCCGGTACTTGTCCGTCAGGTTATAGAGGGTGGGGCGGGTAACGCCGAGCAGGCGTGCTGCCTGAGCCATGTTGAAGCCGCTGCTTTGCAGGGCTTGCAGAATGGCCTGGCGTTCTGCGGTTTCACGCACCTGGCGCAGGTTGATGGCATCCTGACCTGAGCTCGTCGGGGCCTCCAGCTCAAGGTCGGAGGCGGTCACCCGTTTGCCTTCCGCCATGATGGTGGCACGCTTCACCTTGTTGATCATCTCCCGCACGTTGCCTGGCCAACCATAGGTATTGATGGCCCGAACAGCGCATTCCGAAAACGTCAGATTGGGACGCTCCATCTGCTTGCCGAGGGATTTCAGCAGCGAATGGGCAATCACCAGCGCGTCACCATCCCGCTCTCGCAGTGAGGGCACGTCCAGGGTGATTTCGCTGATGCGGTAGTAGAGATCCTCGCGGAAGTCGCCACTGTCGATCAGTTGCCGCACATCCCGGTGGGTTGCGCACACAACCCGTACATCAACCGGTATCGGGTTGACGCTGCCGACCCGGTCGATCAGCCGTTCCTGCAGAAAACGCAGCAGCTTTGCCTGCAGCGGCATGGGCATGTCGCCGATCTCATCCAGGAACAGGGTGCCGCCATTGGCGCTCTCGATCTTGCCTTTCTTGCTCTGGGTGGCGCCGGTGAAAGCGCCTTTCTCATAGCCGAACAGCTCACTCTCAAGCAGATTTTCCGGTATCGCGGCGCAATTGATGGCGGCAAAGGGCTTGGTGGCCCGGTGGCTGAGGTCGTGCAGTGCTCTGGCGAGCAACTCCTTGCCGGTGCCGGTTTCGCCGGTAATCAGTGTGGTTACGTCTGTTGGGGCAACTTTCTCCAGGGTGCGGCAAATGGTCAGCATCTGCGGGCTGGCGGCGACAATGCCCTTGATGTTGGCACCATTGTTCTGGCGGTTGAGCTCCTGGTTTTCCTGCTCCAGCTCCGCCAGGCGAAACGCCCGATTGACCACGAACGAGAGAATGTCGGCGTCCAGCGGTTTTTGGTAGAAATCGCTGGCCCCCATGCCAATGGCCTTGACAGCGTTTTCCTTGTCTTCACGGCCGGTAACCACGATGACTTTGGTTTGTGGAGCGAGGCGAAGAATTTCATCAAGCAGGGCGAAGCCCTCGGAGGCGCCGCCGGGATCGGGTGGCAGGCCCAGGTCGAGGGTAACCACCTCGGGTTCATGCCTTCTCAGGGCGGCCATGGCAGCCTCCCGGTTGTCGGCAACCGCCACTTCCAGGTCATCACTGAAACACCAGCGCATCTGGCTCTGCAGGCCTGGGTCATCCTCTACGATCAAGAGTCGCTTAGTCACAACTGCAACAAGTCCTTGTACTGTCTGGATAGATCAAGTACCGGGCCCTGTGCGGCTGAACCTTTGTTTTGCCAGCCCGTGAGGGGGTGGCTTAGCGCGCGAGCAACGTTGAGCCCCGGTACACTCTCGGCACGATTTCTCGTTACCGTCGATTCTTAACTGTAGTTTAGGCTATTGCAATCGTCTCTGGACGGTTTTTTGGCACTCGACGATCAGCTGGCGGTGTTAATGCGCTTTGGTGACTTGATTTCGTCGTTTTCTGTGGTTTGTTGCGAGGTTGGCGCGTTGGGTTGGGCCAGCGGCAGACGCACCGAAAAGCACGAGCCGACCCCTGGCTCGCTGGTCACGTCGATGTTGCCGCCAATCTTGCGGATATACTCGCGGGCCTGATAGGCCCCGATACCCATGCCGGTAAGGCCTTTTGTGCTCTCAAACGGTTTGAACAGCTGGAACTTGATGAATTCCTCACTCATGCCACTGCCTGTGTCCTGAATGAACAGCACTACCTGGCCCTGGGACGTTTTCAGGGTCAGTGTGACTTCTCCGGTTGGCGGTGTGGCATCCTGGGCGTTTTTCACCAGATGGCCCAGAACGTTACGCAGCTGGTCAGCGTCGGCGTGAATCAGTACCCGGTCCGGATTGCCGATCAGTTGCGGAGCAGGCTGGTCGTTGCTGTGGTGCTCCAGCAGTTGCTGGACAACCGCAAAGAGATCGATCGTGGCGGTTTCGTTGCCGCTGTCCTCTGGCTTGCGGATATGCTCCACCAGGTTCGACATCTTCCGTACCGCGTGCTCCGTGGTTCGAATCATGTCGTCGATAAACTCAGGATTGTTCCGGTGCCGATGGGCGTTGTTCACCAGCAGGCCAAGCTGGGCGATCAGGGTCTTGAGGTCGTGCACCATAAACGCTGAGGCTTTGCTCACGGCCTCGAACTGCATGGCCCGGGACAGCCGGTTCTGGGCATCAGCTTGCGCCAGCAGGTTACAGGTCTGGCGCGCGACTACCTTGATCAGGTCAAAGTTCTCCCAATTCAGCTCAACTTTGGCGTAGGGGCTGCCAATCAGTGTCAGGCCGTAGAACGAATTATCCAGGTACATGGGGATAACCAGCCAGCCGTCGGTGAACTTGGTGATGGCGTCGGGAATCTCCAGCAGGTTATAGCGCACTGGATCTTGCCGGTACTCCGCCAGGTTGATGATCCACTCACGCTCCTGCAGGAATCGGATCAGCTCGGATTCGCCATCGATGGTGGTGTATTTGGGAGGCGTCATGTTGGTGGCAGCCTGAAGGGCAAAGTTGCCATCTTCGTCCCGCAGCCAAAGGACGCCGGAATTGCTGTCCACCAGGTCGCCAAGGATGCGGATCACCCGCTCCGGCAGGGGTGGAGCGTCCCCCAGATCCGCCAACTCCCGGGTCATCTTCAGCCACTCGTCTCGGTAGTCGTACTTGTAGTCGAAGAAATTCTGACTGATGAAAATCATGATCCGGGCGCGTACTCGGCGGGAAGTGACCAGAATGAGGAACGCCGCCAGGGACAGGGTGATGAACAAAACCTGCAGGGCTTCGCCCCAATCACCGCCCATGACCTTGACGTAGTAGCCGCCAAGTGCAAGAAAAATCAGATAGATACCGGCAAAACTTAATGTGCCGACATGGTAAACGGCGTTGCGTGACAGCTGGAATTCCACCGGCTGCTTGCGGGTATTGATGACATTTACCGCGAACAGCGGCACCAGGAAGGCATTGATGAAGCCGCGGGCGTCCCAGAACGAATCGGCGATCTGGCCAAACAGCAGGGCATCGGCGTACATGAAGAAATCAAACGCCATCAGAGTGGCGGTGCCAACGCAGATGTACTTCATGCTGGAGCGGCCGAGGCTGCCGCAGTTGCGCCAGATTTGCTCCACCAGAGACAGGCCGAGCAGCGACAACGCGATCTGGCCCACCACCTTGGTCTTGCCATCCAGCAGGGCAATGCCGAAGGCATATTCCAGGACGCCGGAGGCAAGCAGCAACAGGACCAGCGTGATGGTGGCGTTGCTGAGCACGGTGCGAACCTTGCCCATGAACTGGCCGGAGCGTCCGGCATCCCGCAGCAGTGCCAGCAGCACGGCAATCCAGGCGGCGTCGCGGATCAGCTCCAGCAGGTAGCGCAGGAAAAAGCCAGGCTGCTGCCACAGGCTCTGGCTCACCAGCGAGAATGCCCAGATGGCGGACACCAGGGCGGCGAGGAACATGGTGCGATCCACTTCGCGACGCAGGTACTTGCCGGCAATAAGAATGGCGAGCAGCAGGTATGACAGCACTGCTGCAGAGTGGCTGATTACACCAAGGTCGGTCGCCATAGGCTATTGCGTCCCTTGCCCTGTGAACGAATGGACTCCGTCTGCGCGGGCGTCGGAGTCCTTACCGACCTGTCGCCCTAGACGGGATGCTTGTTTTCCCGATAGTACCGGAAAATTTCCTTCAGTGACCGCTCGGGCGTGAAATCAAACTCCCGGGCAAACAGCCGACCGTCGATCACTACCGGGTACTTGAAGAAATTCATCAGGTAGGAGGGGAAGCTCCTGAGTTTCAGTGTACGCAGGATTGTCCTTGCCAGGGATGGCGGAATGGAAGGCACGGGAATACGTCGGCAGCCGCATAGCTGCAGGGCATGCTGATAGGCCACCCAATCGTCCGGAGCCACATTGAACACTCCACGGGCCTTGTGGTGATAGGCGAGCACGAGAGCGGTGGCCATGTCGTCGATGTGAATGAACTGCATCATCGGAGAGAAACCGGCCAGCACCGGCGCATGTTCGCTGCCAAGCAGAGTACTGATGCTGTTGCGGACACCCGGGCCGACGATGTTACACGGCCGCAGAATGGTGATGTTGAGTTCCGGGTAGCGCCACAGGTAGATGTTGGCCAGATTCTCCAGTTCCACCGAGTCCACCAGGTCCATGGACAGGCCGGCGCTTTTCAATGGCGCTTCCTCATCGATGAGCGCCGGATTGTAGGCGGTGGCGCCGTAGACGTGGTAGGTCGACAGCACCACCACGCGGCGGATGCCGTATTTGTGGCTGAGATCCAGCAGCTTCTGGGTGCCCAGCACGTTGGCGTTGTAACGGCGCATGCGGGTCAACTGGCTGGACTGGACGCGCCCGAGGTGAATCACGCCGTCGAAATCGTAGCGGCGAAACAGGTCTTCGAACACCCGCTTGTTGAAATCGATGCAATAGCTGGGAATGTCGTCCCCGAGGTACACCTGTTCACGGAAATCCACCGCCACCAGGTCACAGTCCTGGCGCAGGCGCTGGATTACCTGTTGGGCGAGGGCACCGGCGGCGCCGGTTACCAGGATGTGTGGTCGTTTTTGTTCGCTCATCAGAAAAGCCCCTTGCGTTCGCTCAGTCCCTTGTCGATCAACTCGCTGATTGCGGCCTTGACCTGTTCCACCCGCTCGGTGACCTGCGCCTCGGGAATCTCCGATTCGTCGAAGATCATTGGGTCACCGAAGTTCAGGTGTACTTTGGCGGGGAGGACCGCCGGTACCGCAACGGGCACATAAGGGACTCCAAGCAGCTTGGCCAGGGGTTTGACGTTGGCGATGGCGGGGATGGTCTCTTCGCAACCAACGACGCCAACCGGCACGATGGTCGCGCGGTATTTCATCGCCAGGTGCATGAAGCCATTGCCGAACCGCTTGAGCTGGTAACGATCCCGGTAGAGCTTGCCGGAGCCGCGCACGCCTTCGGGGAACACGATCACCGCCTCGTTGTTTGCCAGCATCTTGGCGCAGTTCACCGGGTCTCCGAGAACCGCGCCGAACTCATTAAGCAGGTTGCCCAGATAGGGCACGGTCGGGAAAAACCGCTCGATCATGGCCCTGGGAATCCGGGGCTTGTCGCTGCGGGAGGCCAGGGCGTAGCCAATCAGCAGCCCATCCAGCGGGAGCTGGCCGCTGTGGTTGGCAATCAGCAGCACCGGTCCCTCCGCGGGTACCTTTTCGACGCCGTGAGTCTCAACCCGAAAGTACTTTTCATACAGCAGTCTGGTAAATGAAAAGCCGTACTTGATGGTTTCGTTGTTATAGCCCCAGGGGTCGTAGCCAAGGCTGCCAATGGGCTTACTGATTTTGCGGATCTGGTCTTCCAGGGATGATGGAACCAGGGCAGATTTTATTCTTGATGTCAGGCTCATGAGTCGCTAGCAAGTCCTTGTCGACAGCTGATCATTGCTCCAAGGGTATGGGTCTGTCCGCTATTTAGCACCCGAAAATCGTGCAGCGCATTGGCAGTTTCGACGCAGACCATCGATCGCCAGGCCTCGGCGGGAAAGTCGGACAGGCAGTCCGCTTTTTCCGGGCCGGGATTCCAGACCACCGCAGAGCGGCTGCCGAGGCTGGTGATCTGTTGCTGGCGGTTGCCGTTGTGGATGCAAACCTGCTGCTCGGCCGGGCGTTGATAGATCCGGTCGACTTCGCCATCGAAGGTGACCGGGCCGCATTGCTCATAAAGCTCCCAGTCTCGCAGGGTGTCGACGAACTTAACGCCATCAAAACCCTCCAGCTGGGTGCTGGCGATGTCGTCGCAGGGCAAATAGGTGTGAAGCGCCTGGGTAAGCGCCAGTGGTTTGTTGTCCAGGTTGGTGGTGGTGAGGGCAATGTGAAGGAGATCGGCGCTGAACCGGAACGTCAGCAAAGCCCGGGCCTTGCCGCGCCATAGCGTGGGCATGTCGTCGTCGATTTCCAGTGCCAGGCTGACTTCCACGGTTTCCGGGGACTCCGTCAGTTGGTCCAGCTGCCACAGTTGGGTGCGGGCGAAGCCGTGACTTTGCCGGGTATGAATGTGTTCGCGGACCTGTGGTGGGTTTCGGTCCGGAACGCCAAACCAGGGCCAGCAGATCGGAATGCCACCTCGCACGGCTCGGCCGGTTTCAAAGCGGGCGGCCTTGCTCAACCACAGCCAGTTGGCCTCGCCGGTCGGGGCGAACTGAATCAGGTGTGCTCCCTGAAGCAGCAGCTTGGCATGAAAATCCGGGTGGTGAATCTCCAGCCCCTCCAGCTGTCCTTCGGTTATCCAGCGGGTAAATGACCAGCTTCCGGGAGTTTCAGTCACGTGCACCTCGTATCGGGTTGGGGGATCCATCCATGTGGTTTTCCGAAGATTAATCCAATTGCGTTACCGCTGCGAGGGTGGCCTGGGTATGAGGAAAACACCCGGAAAGAAATCAACAACAAAAAGCGTTGATGCGCCTGCCAACCCCTGTTAACATGCGCGCCGCATCTGGACGAGCACGTCCGGATCGTTATGGTGGCTCCATTGGTGCCTTCGCAACAATAAACCGTGAACCCGGTCAGGCCCGGAAGGGAGCAGCCGCAGCGGTGGACTTGTGTGCCGGAGTGTCGCTGGTGGGGCCACCCCCAGTTTTCAGTACTCCCCGCATCCCGCCTGTTGGACTCACAAGCCAAACCTGTTGCCCAAGCCTCGTTTACTTCCCCTTTTAGAACCAAAGATTTGCCGGCAATTCAGCAAGTTGAACCATTGGGTATTGGCTTCTTATCAATCCGGGTCCATGCTAAGGTTGAGGCTGATCACAACCGCAGTTGATGGACAATGAGCTACCAGGTACTCGCCCGTAAGTGGCGCCCGCAAACATTCCAGGACATGGTAGGGCAGGAGCATGTGCTTCAGGCTCTGGTGCATGCACTGGAGACCCAACGGCTGCATCACGCCTATCTGTTTACCGGCACCCGAGGTGTGGGCAAGACCACCATCGGCAGGCTGCTGGCCCGTTGCCTGAACTGCGAAACCGGCATCACCCCGAATCCCTGCGGCGAATGCACAACCTGCCGGGAGATTATGGAGGGGCGTTTTGTCGATCTGATCGAGATTGACGCCGCCTCACGAACCGGGGTGGATGATATGCGGGAACTGACGGACAACGTTCAGTACTCGCCGACTCGCGGCCGCTACAAAGTGTACCTCATCGATGAGGTGCACATGCTCACCAACCAGTCATTCAATGCATTTCTGAAAACCCTGGAAGAGCCGCCAGAGCACGTCAAGTTCCTGCTGGCGACCACGGATCCCCAGAAGCTGCCGGTTACCGTGCTGTCACGGTGTTTGCAGTTCAACCTCAAGCGCATGACGCCGGAGCATATCGCCGGTCACCTCAATCATGTGTTGTCCCAGGAGGGCATCCCGTTTGAAGAGGCCGCATTGTGGCTACTGGCACGGGCCGCCGATGGCAGCATGCGGGACGCGCTCAGTCTCACCGATCAGGCCATTGCCTTCGGCAACCAGAAACTGGCGGCCAGTGATGTCAGCAGCATGCTGGGCACAATCGATCAGCGGGACATCGAGAAACTGGTGGATGCCCTGGTGGCCGCCGATGGACCGGGACTGTTGTCGGAGATTCAGCGAGTGTCCGATTTTGCACCGGACTACGGTGTCATCCTGGCTGATCTGTTGTCTCTCTTTCATCGGGTCACCATGGAGCAGGTGGTTCCGGGCAGCGTTGATAATGCCCTGGGGGATGCCGGTAAGGTTCAGTCGCTGGCGCGTCAGCTCAGTGCTGAGGACGCCCAGCTGTTTTACCAGAGTGCGCTGATGGGACGAAAAGACCTGGCAGTGACGCCGGACGCCCGCATGGGATTCGAAATGACCCTGCTGCGGATGCTGGCGTTTCGCCCCGGTGTTGAGCGTCGTGAACCGCCGACGATAGCGGCCCAGGGCGCGCCAGCGCTGCCGGAGAATGCCGATGAGCCTGGGCCGGCGCCTGTAGCCGAAGCGGAAGTTACGCCAACGAGTGTGGCCGCAAGCCCGGCGACCCCAGCTGAGCCAGTGTCGCCCGTTTCATCAGCGCCAGCGCCATCAGAACCCGCGCCGGAACCGACCGCATCCCCGGTCAGCGAGCCGGGCCGGGGCAGTGAGACGGCTTCGCCCCAGCCGGTCGAGTCGTCACCAGCGGCTAACCTGATACCGGAATCTGCACCGACGGAGGATGGCCCGCCCCCGGCCAGCTACGATGATCTGCCTCCGGAATATCTGGCGTACAGCGATGAGCCAGCAGCCCAGAATCCGGCGCCGGAAGCGGTGACGCCGCCTGAGCCGGTAGCGCCGGCACCGTCCGTGCCAGATGCCGAGATGGCAGAATCCGTGCCGGCACCGCCAGCACCAACCGGGCAACCTGAGCCAACCGAAGCCGTTCCTGCCAGCGACCAGCCGGAGGCGGCGGGGATGGATAGCCCCGCGCCGGCACCGGCAGCAGGCGAATTCCACTGGCCTCGGGATTTCCGTTCCCTGGGGATTGTCGGTATGCCAGGCAACCTGGCCAGCCACGCAGCCATGAGCCGGGACGGCGATACGGTCGTACTGACGTTTGATGAGGGGCATGCCCGTCTGCTTAACGACCGTCACCAGGACCGTATTGCGGACGCCTTGCGTCAGTTCTTCGGTGACCAGGTTCAGCTCTCGGTACGCCAGGGTCATCCCGGAGGAGACACCCCCGCGGCCTGGGAGCAGCGCGCGCGACAGGAGCGGCAGCAGGCGGCAGAGGCTTCCATTCAGAACGATCCCCACGTGCGTTCCATCGTGGAACGCTTTGAAGGCAGGGTGGTCGAAGACTCCATTAAACCGGTATCGTGATCCGCAGCCAACAAACGCCGTGGTAATGATGCCGAACCAGTTCACCCGGACTTCCGGGCAGGCAAGAACAGAGGTAGAAAGACGATGATGAATGGCATGGGCGACCTGATGAAAAAGGCCCAGCAAATGCAGGAAGAGATGAAGAAGGCCCAGGAAGAGATCGCCAAGGCGGAAGTGACCGGCGAGGCCGGCGCGGGCCTGGTGAAAGTGACCATGAACGGCCGTCACGATGTCCGTAAGGTGGACATTGATCCCAGCCTGATGAGCGAAGAGCGTGAAGTGCTGGAAGATCTGCTGGCAGCGGCGGTTAACGATGCGGTGCGTCGTGTCGAGGCCAACCAGAAGGACAAGATGTCTGGCATGATGTCCGGAATGGGCATGCCGCCGGGCTTCAAGATGCCGTTCTAAGGGCTACTCGATGTTGATCACTTTGCAGCCGGGAGAGCGGCATGGCTTTTAGTCCTCTGGTGGACGAGCTGGTGGAATCCCTGCGTTGTCTGCCCGGCGTTGGCCAGAAGACAGCCCAGCGGATGGCCTTTCACCTGCTTGAGAAAGGACGCACCGGTGGCCATCGCCTGGCCGAGTCCCTGCAATCGGCGATGGCGGGTGTGCGCCGTTGCGAGCGCTGTCAGAACTTCTCGGATACCCCGGTTTGTGGGATCTGCGAGAATCCCAAGCGCGGTAACGGCACCATCTGTGTGGTGGAGAGCCCCTCTGACCTGTTGGCCATCGAGCAGGCCGGCGATTACCAGGGCGGCTACTTCGTGTTGATGGGGCATCTGTCTCCCATTGATGGTATTGGCCCGGCCGACATCGGCATCGAGTGCCTGTTGCAACGGATCAACGACGAGGACATTTCCGAACTGATCCTCGCCACCAACCCCACTGTCGAAGGTGAGGCCACCGCCCATTACATCGCCGATCGCCTGGACGGTCGTGATGTATTGATCACCCGGCTGGCTCACGGTATCCCCGTGGGTGGCGAGCTGGGCTATGTTGATGGCTTTACCCTGACCCATGCCTTCCGCGGTCGCAAACCCCTGAGCGACTAGCCCCAACCCAGTCCCTATACACCATGACCACTGATTCACAATCCCCTGCCTGCTGGCTTCGTAGTTCTGCCGAACTGGATGAAGTACTGGACCGGCTTGGCGATCAGCCACTGGCGCTGGACACCGAGTTTGAGCGGGTTTCCACCTTTTTCCCGATTCCCGGACTGGTACAGCTTGGTGTCGGTGAGGATTACTACCTGGTTGACCCGGACGTCGCCGCCGACTCCACCCGCTTCAGGGATACTCTGGCGGATGCTGGCAAGACCAAGATCCTCTACGCCATGAGCGAAGACCTTGAGCTGTTTCGTCATTGGCTGGACATTGAGCCAGCCGGGCTGCTGGACCTTCAGCTCGGAGCCGCGCTTGCCGGGGCGGGCTTTTCCGTTGGTTATGCCCGCCTGGTGGAAACCCTGTTCGGGGCGACCCTGGACAAGTCTGCCACCCGCTCGGACTGGCTCGCGCGTCCGTTAACGCCAGCGCAGGAACAGTACGCCCTGGATGACGTCCGTTTCCTGTTGCCGCTCTTCCGCTGGGTGACCGAGTCGCTGGAGGCGCGTGGTCTGTTGCCCGCGCTGGCAGAAGAGACCGCACGGTTCGCCACCGACCTGGCGGCCCAGGATAATCCACAGCGCTATTACCTCAAGATTCGCGGAGGCTGGGCGTTAACTACCTCCAAGCAGCAGGTTTTGCAGAAGCTTGCCTTCTGGCGCGAGCAGGAGTGTCGGCGCCGGGATCGTCCCCGCAACCGGGTGGTGTCTGATGCGCTGCTGATCGCCATCGTGGACGCCATGCCGGCACGAGTGGGCGCACTGAACGGCATCAAGGACCTGCCAGCGCCGGTCGTTCGCCGCTACGGCGAACAGATTGTGGAGATGGTCAACCAGCCGGTTGCGGCGGATGGCGACTTTGAAACCATCCGGCCGCCATTGACCCGGGAGCAGCAGAAGCTCTACAAGCGGGTAAAGGCGTGCTTTGTGTCTGCAGCGGAGACCGCGGACGTGCCCATTGAGCTGTTTGCTCCGCGCAAACGGCTGGAGTCCCTGGTGCAACAGGGCGAGGTTTCCGGCGAATGGCTGTCGGGCTGGCGCGGTCAACTGATCGAGCCGGTCCTTTCTGAGATTGAAGCGGAACTGCAACATGACTGATAAAACCTTTGTCTCTGTCTTTCGCAGCAGCAAGAAGGAAGACACCTATATTTTCGTACGGCGAGGCCATGACTGGTCGACATTGCCGGAGGCGTTGCGCGAAATCTTTGGCGAGCCGGTGCATTCGATGGACCTGGTGCTGACGCCTGAGCGCAAGCTGGCGAGAGCCACGGGGCAGGCCGTTCTCGAGGCTATCGAAGACAAGGATTTCTACCTGCAAATGCCCGAAGAACTGGAAAGTTACGTCGTAGAGTTTAAGGAAAAGCTCAAGGACAGAAGATGATAGCGGCCATCCCGTTCTGGCAGCGGAAGCGACTCCATGAGATGAGCCCCACGGAATGGGAATCGCTGTGCGATGGTTGCGGCAAGTGCTGCCTTGCCAAGCTGGAAGACGAGGACACCGGCGAGGTATACCATACCGACCTGGTGTGCCGGTATATGGATCAGGAGAGCTGTCAGTGCACGGTGTATGCCACCCGCCTGGCGAAGGTGCCTGGTTGTACCGTTCTGACCCCGGCCACGGTGGGTGACTACCAATGGTTACCCTATACCTGCGCCTACCGCACACTTCACGAAGGACGTCCTCTGGCGGACTGGCACCCGCTGGTATCCGGTGATCCGGACAGCGTTCACGCTGCCGGCGTATCGGTCCGGCACCGGGTCTTATCCGAAGACCGGGTGCCGGAAGAGGACTGGGAAGAACATATTATTCACTGGGTTCTGTAAATGATGAATGCGGAAGCACAACTGGCGTATGGCATATTCTGGGGAATCTACATCCTGGGTTTTCTGGTGTTTTTCTATGTGATGAGCCGGTTCTTCCGACTCCTGCCTCTTTATGGATTACGGACGTTGCTGCAGGCGGTGCTGATCGTCGCTATCGCGACGCCGGTGGAGTCCTCCGAGGTGGCGGGGTGGTGGATACCTGCCTGGTTGCATGGCGGTTATGAGGCCATACTGGGTAATGCCGAGGAGGCGGCCAGGGCATTTTTCAACATGGGACTGGCCGCCATGGTAATGACCCTGGTCTGGTTGCTGGATCTGGTTCGTTATCGTCTGACCCGGCGCTGACACAGCACTGATTCAGGAGACACTATGCTCAAAGGCCTGAAACGCCTCCTCATCCTCGGGGTTGTGGTCCTCGCCCCGGTTGTCCAAGCCCAGCAAAGTACCCTGGAACTGCCCGAAGACAGCGATGTCCGGGTGATCGTTGATATTTCCGGGTCAATGAAACAGACCGATCCCAACAACCTGCGGCAGCCTGCTGTCCGGTTGCTGGCCCGCATGCTGCCCAGCGGTTCGACCGCCGGCGTCTGGACCTTTGGCCAGTACGTCAACATGCTGGTGCCCCACGGGGAAGTGAGCGAGGTCTGGCGGGACAAGGCCATTGAACGTTCCCGGGCCATCAATTCGATCGCCCTTCGCACCAATCTTGGCGAAGCCCTGGAAGTCGCCAGTGACGACTTCTACACCGGCGGTGATCTCAGCCGAACCCACTTCATCCTGCTCACCGATGGCAAGGTCGATATCTCTCCGGATTCGTCGGCCAACAGCCGTGAGCGCCAGCGTATTCTGGATTCGCTGCTGACCCGCCTGCAGGATGCGGGCGCCACAATACACACCGTGGCTCTTTCGGACCAGGCGGACCTTGAACTGCTGCGGCAATTCGCTAGCCAGACCGAGGGCTCCTATTCCCTGGCCGAATCGGCCGATGGGCTGAACCTGGCGTTTCTGAGAGCGTTGAACACCGCGGTTCCCCAGGAACAGCTGCCGATTGAGGACAATGGCTTCCTGGTGGACAGTGGCGTCAAGGAATTCACCGCGCTGATCTTCCCGGGTGAGCGTACCACTGGTGAACCGCCTGTTGAGCTGGCACTGATCGACCCCCAGGGTCGTCGCAGCCAGGCAGACTCGCCTCAGGACGGGTTACGCTGGGCCAGTGAGACTGGCTATGACCTGATCACCGTCTCCAACCCAACCGCCGGCCAGTGGACCATCGACGGTGACCTGGGAGAGGGTAGCCGGGTCACCGTGGTCAGTGATCTGCGAATGGTGGTCAGCCCCATTCCGCCGGCGTTTACGGCTGATGAGCCGCTGGCGATCCAGGCGATGTTCTACGAGGAAGATCAGAGCATTCAGGACCCCGATTTCCTTGGCGTGATCGATGTCTCCCTGACCATCACCTCTGCGGACGGCCGTTCCGGCACCAAGCCTTTGGCGCCAAACGGACCGCCGGAAGACGGCGTCTATCAGGACACCATTCCCAAACTGCCGGCCGCCGGTGACTATCAGTTGTCACTGGTGGCGGATGGCCAGACCTTCTCCCGAAAGTTCAGCCAGATTGTTACCTTCGAGTTGCCGGAAACCGGTGGCGAGGTTGCCGGGGCGCCTTCAAAGCCATCGCCTGCGGTAGAACCGGAGCCTTCAGCGGAAGCAGAGCCATCAGCTGAGCAAGAGCCCCCAGCAGAATCAGCCCCGGCGATACCCGAGGCCGGTCCAATCGATGTCAGTGACGTCGAGGAGCCGACACAAACTCCGCCGGAGCCCGCGGCAGACGATACCGGGATTGATCAGAAGTGGCTGTTCATTGGTGGCGCAGGGATCGGTGGTGTGGTGTTCCTGGGCGCGCTGTTCTTGTTGTGGCGTCGCCGGAACAAGGCCAAGGCTGCTGCAGAGCCGGATAAGGAAGCCGATACCAAGTCAGCGCCAGAGCCGGAACCCGAGCCGGAACCCGAGCCGGAACCAGAGCCAGAACCAGAGTCAGAACCAGAGCCAGAACCAGAGCCAGAGCCAGAGCCAGAGCCAGAGCCGGAACCGGAGCCGGAACCAGAGCCAGAACCGGAGCCAGAACCGGAGCCAGAACCGGAGCCAGAACCGGAGCCGGAGCCAGAACCAGAGCCAGAGCCAGAACCGGAGCCAGAGCCAGAACCGGAGCCAGAACCGGAGCCAAAACGGGAATTCCCAGAGGATTTTGACCTCGATGAGGAGATCCCTGAGCTGGACCCGTTCCCGGACGATTCGGAAGATGATGACGATGAGTTCGGCCTGGAGGACTTTGATCTGTCCGATATCGAGGACTTCGATCTGCCCGATGAGTCGGGCGATGAGGACGAAAACCGGGAGCGCCGAAAAGACGACGGAAAGGAGTGATCGTCGGACTATCGGGTCGAAATCGACGCGATACGGATACAAAAGGACGCAGGCTAAGGTTTTCAGTCCGGTAGGCGTCCGGCTATACTCGGCCGCCAGATCCGACGATAACAGCAACAGGAATCGACCGTATGAAGTTCACCGGCTCCGACAAGTACGTCGCCACCAATGACCTGCAAATGGCCGTTAACGCAGCCATTTCTCTGCAACGCCCGCTGCTGATCAAAGGCGAGCCCGGCACCGGCAAGACGCTGCTGGCCGAGGAGATGGCGGCTGCCCTGGGCATGAGGCTGATCCCGTGGCACATCAAGTCCACCACCAAGGCCCAGCAGGGGCTGTACGAGTACGACGCGGTCTCACGGCTGCGGGATTCCCAGCTCGGCGACGAGAAGGTCAAGGATATCCGCAACTACATCGTCAAGGGTAAGCTCTGGGAAGCGTTTGAAGCCGACGAGCAGGTGGTGCTGCTGATTGACGAGATCGACAAGGCCGACATCGAGTTTCCCAACGATCTGCTGTTGGAACTCGACCGCATGGAATTCTTCGTCTACGAGACTCAGGAGTTCGTCAAGGCGAAGAAACGTCCGATTGTGGTGATCACCAGTAACAATGAGAAGGAACTGCCCGATGCTTTCCTGCGTCGCTGCTTCTTCCACTACATCAATTTCCCGGACCACGACACCATGCAGAGCATCGTGGATGTGCACTTCCCCAATATCCAGCAGGAAGTGGTACGGGATGCCCTGGAAGTGTTCTTTGATGTTCGCAAGGTACCGGGGCTCAAGAAGAAGCCTTCCACCTCTGAGTTGATTGACTGGCTCAAGCTGCTGATGGCGGATGACCTGTCTGCCAAGATGCTCCAGGACAAGGACGCTGGCAGCGCGCTACCGCCGCTTTATGGCGCACTGGTCAAGAATGAGCAGGACGTTCACCTGCTGCAGAAGCTGGCGTTCATGGCGCGCCGCCGCAGCTGATTGAGGGGGTGCCACGGTGCACCCCACCATTCATTCAGGGCAGGGGACCTACCATGCTGATCGACTTTTTTCTGGAAATCCGACGTGCCAAAGTGCCCGCCAGCCTGCGGGAGTTTCTGGATCTGCTGGAGGCCCTGAAAAACCGGCTGGCCTTCGCCGATATGGAAGAATTCTATTACCTTTCCCGATTGTGTCTGGTAAAGGATGAGCGCCATTTTGACAAGTTTGACCGGGCCTTTGATGCCTACTTCAAGGGGATTGAAAACCTCGACGAGCTGCTTGAGGCGCTGATCCCGGAAGACTGGTTGCGGGCCGAATTCGAGAAACAGCTGTCTGACGAGGAAAAGGCCAGGATCGACTCCCTCGGCGGCCTGGAAGAGCTCATTGAAGCGTTCAAGCAGCGAATGGAAGAGCAGAAGGAACGTCACCAGGGTGGCAACAAATGGATCGGCACCGGTGGCACCTCGCCATTCGGCGCCAACGGCTATAACCCCGAAGGTTTCCGCATTGGCCAGAAGGACGGCCGTCAAGGCCGCGCCGTCAAGGTCTGGGAGAAGCGCCAGTTCCGCGACCTGGACGATGGCATTACGCTGGGTATCCGCAACATCAAGGTGGCGCTGCGCCGGCTTCGCAAATTTGCCCGTCAGGGCGCCGCGGATCAGCTGGATCTGGACGACACCATTGCCTCCACAGCCCGCAACGCCGGCTATCTGGATCTGAAGATGGTGCCGGAGCGCCACAACGCGGTGAAGGTGCTGATCTTCTTTGACGTCGGTGGTTCCATGGACCCCCATGTGCGGGTGTGTGAAGAGCTGTTCTCCGCCGCAAGGCTGGAGTTCAAGCACATGGAGTACTTCTATTTTCACAACTTCATTTATGAGAGCGTCTGGACCAACAACATTCGCCGGATGAATGAAACCACAGACACCTGGGACATCCTCCACAAGTATTCACCGGACTACAAAGTGATCTTTGTCGGTGATGCCACCATGGCTCCCTACGAAGTTTCCCACCCCGGAGGCTCTATCGAGCACTGGAATGAAGAGGCCGGTGCCACCTGGATGCAACGGGTAACCGACCACTTCCGTAAAGTCGTGTGGCTGAATCCGTTGCCAGAGAGTTACTGGGGGCAGGGTGGTTCCCTGGGCATGACCCGCCAGTTGGTGTCGGATCACATGTACCCGCTGACGATCGACGGCCTTGAATCCGCCATGCGGCACCTCAGCAAGTAAGCAGAATCCCCGGGAGAGGGACGCCCAGGCAAAAAAAAGCCGATGCGGTTGAGGGCATCGGCAAAGCTCGGCATATCAAGCGGTCGGCGCCCTTGGGCGCTACCGCCACCCTGGCTGAAGCAATCGCGAGGCCATGTCTTAATTTTTCAGTATTTTCAGTGGCCTGAAAATCTCCAGCTGATCCGGCTGGGTGTTTTCTCCCTCCAATCATCACCTTGCTGTAAAAATCCCCGACGAACACCGGTTTTCCATTTGGTGACCTGGATACCGTTCTTGTCAGTTTCCCAGTGTTACTCTTCATATACCTTTTGTTACAGAGTACATGCGGAAGCAGGCAGTTATGACGGCAACAGGTTTGTACGCGTCGGGCTGGCAGCGCCTTGCCCTGGCATCGGTGATGGTTGTCTCGGCATGGTCCGGGGCGGCATGCGCCGAAGCACTGGATCAACGGATTGATCGGCTCAAGTCCGAGGTGTCACAACTGAGTGAATCCCTGTTCACTCTGGAGCAGCAAGTGCTGCATCCCGCTGATACCCGGCTTTCTGTCTTTCTATCGCTGGATAATGTCGAGGCGCTGGAGCTTGACTCCATCGAACTTAGCATCGACGGCAAGCCAGCAGCATCCTATCTCTACAGTGCCCGTGAACTGAGATCCCTGCAGGCCGGCAGTCTGCAACAGCTGTATGTCGGCAACGTGGCATTAGGGCCCCATACCCTGTCGGTGACCATGACCGGCCAGGGCGCCAACGATCGCTACCTGCGCCGGGAAACCGAATTGGATTTCCGTAAGCGAAGTGGCGAAGCGCACCTGGAACTGGTTATCGCCGCGGAGGCGCCGGACTTTGAACCGGAAGTCCTGCTCAATCACTGGTAGTTGGCCTGGAGGTAGCGTGGTCAGGGTTGTCTGCTCAATCATTCTGATGCTGTCCGTGACGTTGGTGACCGCCGCACCGTCAACGGATGCTGAGCGCCGGCTGGCACTGGCGCGATTCAGTGAAGCGGCCGGCGAACCATCGCAGGCCCTGGCCTGGCTGCAGGGGCTGGCGTCTCCGACCGCCAATTTGGTTCGAGCCAAGGCGCTGCTGGCCAGTGGCCGCCCAGAACACGCTCGCCAACTGCTGGAAGCGCTGACCCGGGGCGACCGCCACCGTGGCGAAGCCTGGCTATTGCTGGCACGAGAGCAACTGGCGGAGCAGGGTCGGGAGGCGGCCCGTTCGGCACTGCAGAACGCCGCCCGTCTCAGCCATGGAGCAACCAGGCAGGAAGCCCTGTACCACCTGGCTGACGACTATCTTCAGCAAGGGCAACTGGATCAGGCCGGGCGGGTTCTGGCCAGCATGGATGATGGCTACTGGGCAGCGATGGGCTATCACAACATCGCCACGGGCTACAGTGACGTTGACAGTACCTCGGCCAGATCCCTGGTGGCGATCCGGGTGGCGCTGGCGATGCTGGATGGTGATGGCAACCGGCGGCGAGCAGAGGCGCTGCGTGCCGAGCTTCTGCTTAAAGCCGGTTTTCTGGCCTACCAGAGCAATGAGTTCCAGAAAGCCACCGGTTTTCTGGACGACGTCCCGCTGAACAGCTTCGCGACCCCTCGAGCCCTGTACCTTCACGGTTTGGCCACCTTCGCCCAACGCCATTACCGTGGTGCGATGCAATCCTGGCACCGCGCCCGCAAGTTTCCGCTGGCCTTTTCCGGTTCGGTGGACGCCTGGCTGGGAATGGGGCGCAGCTATGATGAACTGGGCTACCTCGCCCAGGCCGGCGAAGCCTACCTGGCGGCCAACGCTGCCCTGGAAAGTGAGCAGGTGACCCTGTCCACGCTTGCCGACGAAGTCGACAACAAAGGCGCTTATCAGGCCATGGTACTGGCCGCCCGCAACAGCGATGTGGAGTGGTTCCTCGCCGACAGCCGTACACTGACACAGCCACGGCTGGCGTATCTGCTCCACCTGGCCAAACAACCGGATGCCCAGCAGGCAATCGCTCGGCTGGCGACCCTCGCGGATCTGGCACAGACGCTTCAACGTCACGAGCACGACCTCGGCCTGTTCATCGAGACCCTGGATGAGCGTCAGCGGACGTCCGTCTTAAACCCGACAGCCGAGCAGCTGGCCGCTCAGGCAACCGGGTTGGCCCGTGCTCTGGCGAACCTTCAGGGCGACGAGGAGCAAGCCAGCCGGACGGAGCTGGCGTCGATCACGGTCCAGCTGTCGGACATCCGGGATTCGCTGGATCGTTGGCAGGACCGAACCACGTTCGCGAGAACGCAGCAGGCCCGTCTTCGTGATCGGGCCCGGACATTGAAAACGACAATCCCCACGCTCCTGACAGCTGTGACCGAGTTGCAGGAGGCGGCGGGACAGGAGCTTGACCGCATCGCTACGGACTTTATTGAAGGTGAACGCCGACGCATCCGTCTTGCGCAGGATCGTGCTGAACAGCACATTGCCTACCTGTATGAGTATCTGGCGCTTAACACCCTCGAGCGGGATTTGCAGCGGGAGGTGGCGGAATGAGATGGCCAGCGCCCGGGGCGCATCTGTTGCTCGGCTTGGTGCTGGCAACATCGACACCAGTATGGGGGCAGGAGGCCTTCCAGGTGACCCTGGACCGTGATGGCGAGACCATCGGGGACATGCGGCCTGTGTTCCTGCAATTCGAGAGCAAGTCGCTTCCGGCCATCTCGCCCCGGGAAGTGGCCCGCCGCTACGTTCGCATGTTCGACCAGACCTTTGATCCGACGTTGCGGATTGATGCCCTGAACCGTCTGGCCAGCCTTCAGGACCGGGCGGCCGGGGATCTGCAGATTGATGTTGAAACCGAGCTTCGCCTCTATCGTGAAGCCATCAGCGACTACGACCAGCTCATTGCGACCGGTGAGTCCGATTACCCGCGGGACCAATTGCTGTACCAGCTTGCCAAGGCCCACGCCTTGGTCGGAGAAGGCGAACGCAGCATCGCCCAGTTGCAGCGTCTGGTCCGCGAACACCCGCGCTCGCCACTGATTCACGAAGCCCGTTTCCGTATTGCTGAACGGGCGTTTGCGCTACAGGACTACGCTCAGGCCGAGGCCGGCTACCAGCAGGTCATCAAGGCCGACGACGCCACCGACAGTCTCAAGACCAAGACCTGGTACATGCTGGGCTGGAGCCAGTACAAACAGGACGCGCTGGATCGGGCCGGGGACTCGTTCATCGCAGTGCTGGACCAGAAAGCCGAGGTCACAGACCGCTTCCGGGCCGTGCCCGACGGTGAGTTGGAAGTGGTCGACGACACCCTGCGTATTCTGGCGTTGATCAGCGCCCGGACCGGCGGAGCCAATGCGCTGGCGAGCCGTCTGGCGCGTGTCGGCGAGCGGGACTACGAATATCTGCTGTATGACCGGTTGGCTGACTACTACGCCAGTGAAGGTCGAGCCAGGGACAGCGTAGCGGCAGCGGAGCGCTTTATTCGCAATCAGCCAGCCCACGCCAGCGTGCCGGCCTTGCGCCAGCAGGTTATTGCCGTCTGGCAGCAGCAGGGGTTTGCCGATCAGGCCCGTGATGCCAAGGCCGACTACATCGCGGCCTACCGCGATCAGGGCAGCTACGATCGGCTGCAGGAGAACGAGCAGGTACTGTGGCAGCGTTATACCCGGGAACTGGCGGATTACCACTATCAGCGCGCCGGCACGGCGACTGCCACCGCCGAGGAATTTGCCCGTTCTGGCGATCTCTACAGCCTGTTGGCGCCACGTCTGACCGATAGCGGCGACGTTCAGCGCCTGGCCGGGGATGCCTGGTTACAGGCCGGGGACTATCAACGGGCGCTGGATGAATACCGCAACGCTGGTTACCACGCGCCAGACTACCAGGAGGCGGCCGATGCCGCCTGGGCGGCGGTGCGGCTTATGGCCGAGGGTCTGGACCGGAAGGTGGCGCTGGCTATCGACCTGGATGGCTACGTTGCCGGCATCCAGCGCTTCCATCGTCGCTTTGCAATGGACCCCCGGGGAAACCAGGCCTTTGTTGATGCTGCCAATCGCTTGCTGACAGCGGAGCGTGACGCCGAAGCGCTGACCATGGCTGCCGAAGTCTCCGCTGATCCTGCCGCGAGCCCGGAGGATCGTTACGCCGCCTGGCTGGCCCAGGGCCGCGCCCAGCAGGGTTTGTCCCGGTTTGATGCGGCCGAGAGGTCCTGGCGTGAAGCGCTGGCCATGACGACCCAGGGCCTTCTGGCTGTTGTCGAAAGCGAGCGCCAGGCCCTGGTGGAGCAGCTTGCCACCAGTATCTACCGGCAGGCCGAGGTAGCGCTGGCTGCGGACCAGATCGATGTCGCTGTGGCCCATTTCCAGCGCATCGACAGTGTCGCTCCCTCCAGTGAGCTGGCGATCCGGGGTCGGTTTGACGCGGCCAACACCCTGTTGAGCAGTGAACGCTGGCAGGCCGCCATCAACGAACTGGTGCGGTTCCGGGGCGATTTCCCCGACCACACGCTTGCAGCCCAGATCCACGACAAACTGGTGTATGCCTACCATGCATCCGGCCAACCCATTCGCGCTGCGGATGAACTGATGGCCGGAGCCTCGCAGAACAAGGTGCCCTGGGAAAAGCAGCTGCGGGCGGCGGAGTTCTACCACCAGGGAGGCGCTGATGGCGATCGCAATCGCATCTATCAGGCTTACCTGGCGACAGCGGCCCCGGCGGGGGATGAGCAGGAACACCTGTTGCAGCAGCGGATGCGGCAGCGGCTGATCAGCTCCGGCGCGGCCGGAGATACGCTGCGTCAGACCCTGGTCGCCCGCGAGCTGGAGAGTGACTGGCACTCGGAAGCCTCGTTGGCAGCCGCTGCCGAGGCGGCGCTGGTGCTGGGGCGTGCCGCCGGCGAGAGCTTTGCGGACATTGCGCTGATACATCCATTGCCCCAGTCCCTGGCCCGTAAACGTCAGGCGCTGGACCGGGCCCTGGAGCGCTACCGGCAAGCGCTCCGGTTTGGCACCGACGCCGCTGGCTCGGAAGCTCTGTATCGCCAGGCTGAGCTGTACCGGAAGCTGGCGGCAGACCTGATGGCTTCCAGCCGGCCAGACGGTCTCAATGAGCTGGAGTCGATGCAGTATGACCTGTTGCTGGAAGAGCAGGCCTACCCGTTTGAAGAGAAGGCCCTGGCGCTTCACGCCCGCAATCACCAGCGGCTGTCTGAAGGTTACTTCGACGAATGGGTGGCACAGAGCCTGGATGTCCTGTCCCAGTTGCATCCGGGGAGATACCAGCGGGATTCCCGCTGGATGGCCTGGACAAACGAGGAGGGTGGAGATGCCTAGCGCACAGCTGTCACTGGTGTTGAGTGTGCTGATTGTCCTGGCGGGCTGCGCCGGTAACCCGATGTCTGGCGACGACGGGGGACGTCCGGAGGGAGCCGGGCAGGCGGCAAACACCGCTCGGCAGTCGCCGGTGTCCACCAGGGCGATACCTCCGGAGCCGGAACTGACCGAAGTCCAGCAACAGCTGGTCGAACGTGCCCGAACGGCGGCCGCAAGTCAGGCGTGGGATGACGCCGCCCAGGCCCTAGAGCAGCTGTTGCAGCAGCGGGATGACCTCCCGCGATTGACCGCGCGCCTGGCCTGGGTGCGTCAGCAGCAGGGGCGCACGGCGGAAGCGACCACGCTCTACCGCGACGCCGTTGCCGCCAATCCGGCGGATGCCCTGAGTATCAACAACCTTGCCCTGCTGTTGCGTGAGGCCGGGGACTTCCGCCAGGCCAGTGAGGTCCTGGAACAGGGGTTGGCCTATTCCCCCCAGGTGCCGGAGCTGCATTTCAACCTGGCGGTGCTGAGTGAGTTGTATCTGCTGGACTTGCCGCGGGCGCTTGACCATTACCGCCAATACCAGGCCCTGCTGCCAACGCCTGAAAAACGGGTTGAAGGCTGGATTGCCGACATCGAACGCCGGGTGGACGAATCATGATCGGCGATTACCAACCTATACGGATCAGCTGCCGAATGCCGCTGATGGCTTTTACTTTGATGAGCATTGTTCTGATGGTGAACACGTTGCCAGTGCTGGCCGAAGAGACGGTCACGGACACGATATCCAAGACCCACGGCCTGGGGGTGGAAGGACAGTCCTCATTCAACAAGGACGATGATCCGCGAGTGCTGTACATACTGCCCTGGCGATCACCGAGCATACCCCGGCGACCGAGAGCGGCGCTGCCGGCGGCCGGGGATGGTTTTATGAGTCCGCTGGAGCCACTGACGTTTGAGCGTCACCGGCAGTTCCGGCAGACATTGAATCCCGATCTGGATTCGGTACACAACCAACAATAATCACAGTGGAGTATGACGATGCTGGAAACAGTGGTGCGGTTCTTTCAGGATGGTGGTCCCTTCATGTACCCGATTGCCGCGGTGCTGGTGATTGGTCTGGCCATAGCGCTGGAGCGTTTCCTGTTCCTGGGTAGCGTGCGTCGGCGCAATCGCCGCATCTTTGAAAAAGGGCTGCTGCCGCTCCTGCACAAGCGCGATTATCGCCGGGCCATGAAGGCGGCCAGCAATTCCAACAGTGACATCGCGGCCATCATTGGTGCCGGGGTTGGTCGGCTGCTGAACAACCAGCGTCGGGAGGATATTGAGTACGCAATGGAAGAGGGCCTGATGGAGGTGCTGCCGCGACTGGAAAAGCGCACCCAATACCTGGCTACACTGGCGAACGTGGCCACGTTGCTGGGTCTGCTGGGCACCATCATCGGGCTGATTGCTGCCTTCACGGCGGTTGCCAATGCGGACCCGTCGCAGAAAGCCACATTGCTGTCCGAGAGTATCTCCGTGGCGATGAACACCACGGCCTTTGGCCTGATGTCGGCGATTCCGCTGCTGATGTTCCACGCCCTGCTGCAGACCCGGACCAATGAGATTGTCGACAGTTTCGAGATGGCCGGAGTCAAGCTGCTGAACATCATTTCCGACCAGGCGGCCGAGCCGGCTGCAGCCTGATCAGGAGAGCGGCATGAGACGCAGACATCGCCGGATGAATACCACGCCGGAACTGGACATTACCGCTTTCATGAACCTGATGATTGTGCTGGTGCCGGTGTTGTTACTGGGTATGGTGTTCAATCAGCTGCATATGATTGAGCTGAACTTTCCGGGCATGGCCCCCGGTGAGGCTCCGGAGGCGGAGGAATTGCAGCTGGTGGTGACCGTCACCGACCGTGGCTTGCTGGTGGCGGACAGCGAGCGAGGCAACCTTGGCCAGCTGCCGTTGGTGGAGGGAGCGCAGGACTTTGACGGGCTACGTGAGCTGCTGATCCGAATCAAGCAGCGGCTTCCAGAAAAAACCGACATTATCCTTGAGGTCGGTGAAAGCGTTGATTATCAGACCCTGGTAACGGCGCTGGATACCGTGCGCTCCTACGAGGCCGTAGTGGCTGCCAGCGTGGTGAAAGCGGAGCTGTTCCCGGATGTGTCGCTGGCCAGCCCGGTGCCTGGCACCGCGATCAGCCCCATCGCGACGGGAGGGGCGACATGAAGCGTTCCAGTCGCGCCCTGCGGCGCCAACGCCACTACGGTCGCATGCATCGTGCCGGTGGTCTCAATCTGGTTTCTCTGATGGATATTTTCACCATCCTGGTGTTCTTCCTGATGGTGAATTCCTCGGACGTCAAGGTGCTCAAAACCAACACCGACCTGCCATTGCCGGCATCCAGTGCCGATCAGCTGGCAGCCGAGAGCCTGACGGTTGAGGTCAAGGGAAGGACCATTCTGATCGACGGCCGCGAGGTCGCTCAGCTCGATGCAGCAAAGGGTGAGGGAACCGATGGCGGCGCAGGCTTGGAGGGGCTGGAAGCCCTGGCGGCAGCCCTGGCCAGCCGTCGCGAACAGCAGGGTGAGATTTCGGACGCGGGCCTGCCGGTGACGGTACTGGCCGGAAAGGACACCGAGTACAAACTGTTGCGACAGGTACTCCAGACCTGTGTTGATCAGCAGTTCCGTCAGGTGCGGCTGGCGGTAAAGCCGCTGGAGGTGGCCGCCCATGGCTAGTATGACCGCACCAGCTGTTACCTTGCCCTGGTCTTCTGGGTCGGCAGAGGGCCATCGTTTTGGCGTGATTCTCGTTATCCTGATGGTATTGGCGGCGGTGCCGGCCGTCTGGATTCCCTGGATTCAGTTACCAGAACCCAGCCTGGGCGAGGTTCAGCGGACACCCCCGCAATCCGCACAACTGTTGCCGCCAAAACCCGTTGAACCACCGCCAATACCTGTTCAGCCAGAACCTGTGGAACCGGAACTGGTACCCGAACCCAAGCCGGAACCGAAACCAGAGCCCCCGGCAGCCAGAGCAGCGCCACAGCCTGAGCCTGCGCCACAACCGAAGCCCGCTGTGACCGAGCCGCCGCGCCAGACGGTGGAACAGGCAAGGGAGAGGGCGGCCAGCTCCGGCCTGCTGGCACTGCAGGATCAGTTGGCCAGTATGCAGCAGGATACTGCCATACCTGCGGGGCAATTGCGGGCCAATGCATCAGATCGGCGCAACACCGATACCCGGGAGCCGGAAAAGGACGTGCTGGCCAGCAGTGGTGGTGTGGCTGATACCAAGGCACCGCAACGGAGCGCGGAACTGGCAGATCATCAGGTCAAATCGGTGACGGTGGCGGCAGAGGCGGCTCCAGCCAGGCCCCGGTCCGAGCCGGCTCCGGAAACCGGTGATGGCAATGGCGAACGCGCCATGAGCAACATTCGCCAGGTGTTCGATGCCCAGAAGAATGCCCTGTATTCGTTGTATCGACGGGAACTGCGCCAAGACCCGACACTGGAAGGCAAGATCCTGCTTGAGCTGGTCATTGAACCGGACGGTCGGGTGTCGAAATGTGAGGTGGTGAGTTCTGAGCTGTCTCACCCGGAACTGGAAACCCGGCTGGCCAACCGGGTACGGTTGTTCAACTTCGGCGCTGATGCCGTCGACAAGCGCACGGTTCGCTTTCCCATCGAGTTCCTTCCGTCATGAGGCGGATATGGTTGTGCTGGTCGGGCCATCAAATAGGGCAATGGTGGTGGTAATTCATCACTGGGGGAGGGTATAAAGGACCGGGATCAGGGCCTTATTCCGAAAACTACCTCATCGTTCGCAAAACTGCTATTCTCTGCGCTCGTTTTCAGGACTGAGACTTTAGTCTGGTTGTTTTTTGGGCTAAGAGTGTGCAATCGCGACGGAGTGCATTGTCACATTATCCCAGCCGTGACTCACTGATATTGTGGCCTGATATAAAAAGAGTGAAGGGTGAGGAGCCGCAGAGCACCGACCGTACCCAAGAGCCTACAAGCACAAACGACAAACAGGAGATGGTGTGATGGATTTTGAGCAGTTCTATCAGGATAAATACCCGGGCGGCGTGCCCCGGGAGGTAGACCTGGACAAGTACCAGAATATGATCGAGGTATTCGAACAGGCCGTTAAGAAATATTCTGATCGCCCTGCCTTCAGTGCTGTCGGTGTCACTCTGACCTACCGCGACCTGGATACGCAAAGCCGTAACTTTGCTGCCTGGTTGCAGAACCATACCAACCTCAAACCTGGCGATCGCATCGCGGTCCAGATGCCGAACCTGACCCAGTATCCGGTGGTGGTTTTCGGTGCCATGCGTGCCGGCATGATTGTGGTGAATACCAACCCGCTCTACACCACGCGGGAAATGGAACACCAGTTCAACGATTCTGGTGCCAAGGCGCTGGTTGTGCTGGCGAACATGGCCGATAACGCCGAGAAGGTGGTCCCGCATACCGGTATTGAACATGTCATCGTGACCGAAATCGCTGACATGCACTCGCCGCTCAAGCGCACCCTGATGAATGCGGTGGTCAAGCACGTCAAGAAGATGGTTCCGGCCTACAACCTGCCCAAGGCGCATCGCCTGCCCGCGGTACTCAGTGCTGGCGGTAAGGCCAAGTTTACTCCGGTGGACTGCAAGAAAGATGACATCGCAGTGCTCCAGTACACCGGTGGCACCACCGGTGTGGCCAAGGGCGCCATGCTGACTCATGGCAACCTGGTGGCGAACCTGCTGCAAACTCGCCCGATGATGGGGTCCATCGTCCAGGAAGGGCAGGAAGTGGTGATCGCGCCGCTGCCGCTTTACCACATCTACTCCTTCACGCTGAACTGCGGCATCATGCTTGAGGCCGGTGCCCACAATGTGCTGATCCCCAACCCGCGGGACATTCCGGGCTTCGTCAAAGAGCTGAAGAATCACAAGTTCACCGCCTTCCTGGGGCTCAACACCCTGTTTGTGGCGCTGTGCAATAATGACGACTTCAAGAACCTGGATTTCAGCGCGCTGAAGATGACCGCTTCGGGTGGTATGGCGCTCACCAGTGACACCGCCAAGATGTGGCAGCGTGTGACCGGTTGTGAAGTCACGGAAGGCTACGGTATGACCGAAACCTCACCGGTCGTCACCTTCAATCCGCCCAGCGCCATCCAGCTTGGCACCATCGGTCTGCCGATCTGCAACACCGAGATCAAGACCATTGATGAAGAAAGCAATGAGACCCCTCTGGGTGAGCCGGGTGAGCTGTGCGTAAAGGGCCCGCAGGTGATGCGTGGCTACTGGCAGCGTCCGGAAGACACCCAGAAATCCTTCACCGACGACGGCTTCCTGCGCACCGGTGATATTGCCCTGATCCAGGAAGACGGTTACATTCGCATCGTCGATCGCAAGAAGGACATGATCATCGTGTCCGGGTTCAATGTGTTCCCGAACGAAATCGAGGATGTGGTGATCAGTCATCCGAAGGTGATCGAGTGTGCCGCGGTGGGTGTTCCCGATACCAAGAGCGGCGAAGCCGTGAAGGTGTTCCTGGTGGCATCGTCGTCGGATCTGACCGAAGGCGAGCTGAAAGAGTTCTGCCGCGAGCGCCTGACCGCTTACAAGGTGCCCAAGTTGTTTGAATTCCGCGAGGAGCTGCCGAAGACCAATGTCGGCAAGATCCTGCGTCGGGAACTGCGGGACGAAGCGACCCAGTAACCGGCGTCACGGAGATCGGTCGTGTCCCTCCGAGGGCGCGATCGCCAGGCCCCGAAAACCCTGCCTTGGCAGGGTTTTTTCGTTGATTAGAGAAGGTTTCCGAAGACCCTATGCCAGCCCAAGACCCCCACGCTGAAGCCACCAATCCGGCCGAAATGAGTATTGGCGAATTGCTGTCGAAACTGGACCACTGCAACCAGCAGGAAGCGGCCCGCATTCGCCGTCTGATGGCCCGAAGCCGGGGGCGCAAGCTCTCCGCCCGGGATCAGGACAAGGCCCGTGACTGGTTCAGCCGAGGCCTGGCCAAGGTCGAGGCGCGTTGCCAGAGCCATAGGGCCATCAGTTATCCCGATGGCCTGCCGGTGTCGGAGCGGGTTGATGACATTGCCGCGGCGCTCGCCGAACACCAGGTCATCATCGTGGCAGGGGAAACCGGTTCGGGTAAAACCACCCAGATACCCAAGATCTGTCTCAACCACGGCCGCGGTACCCGCGGGCTTATTGGCCATACCCAGCCGCGACGGCTGGCGGCCCGCAGCGTCGCTGGGCGTATCGCCGAGGAACTGGGGGAATCGGTGGGCCAGCAGGTGGGTTACCAGGTCCGCTTTACCGACAACACCAGCGACCAGTCCCGGGTCAAAGTGATGACCGATGGTATTCTGCTGGCGGAGATCCAGCATGACCGTTTCCTCGATCGTTATGACACCCTGATTATCGACGAGGCCCACGAGCGCAGCCTCAACATCGACTTCCTGCTGGGCTACCTCAGGCAGTTGCTGCCAAAGCGGCCGGACCTCAAGATCATCATTACCTCCGCGACGATCGAAGTGGAGCGCTTCAGTGAATTCTTCGGTGAAGCGCCGGTGCTGGAAGTCAGCGGTCGGACTTACCCGGTGGAAACCCGCTACCGTCCCCTTGCCGGCGATGAGGATGACCGCGACCAGAGCTGGGCCGATGGCATTCTCTCTGCGCTGGAAGAAATTGAGACTCACGAGCGCGGCGCCGGCCAGGGGCCAGGCGATGTGCTGGTGTTTCTGCCGGGGGAGCGGGAGATTCGCAACCTCAGCAAACAGCTGCGGCATTCGGACCTGCGCCATGCCGAGGTGTTGCCGCTGTACTCCCGGCTTAGCAACCAGGAGCAGAACCGGGTGTTCCAGGCGCATCGGGGGCGACGCATCGTGCTCTCCACCAACGTGGCTGAAACCTCGCTGACGGTGCCGGGCATTCGCTACGTGATCGATACCGGCGTGGCCCGAATCAGCCGGTACAGCGTGCGTTCCAAGATCCAGCGCCTGCCGGTGGAGCCGATTTCCCAGGCCAGCGCCAATCAGCGGGCTGGTCGTTGTGGACGGGTGGCTCCGGGAATCTGCTTCCGTTTGTACGATGAAACCGATTTCATCAATCGCCCGGAGTACACCGATCCGGAGATTCTCCGCACCAACCTGGCGTCGGTCATTCTGCAGATGGCCACCAGCGGGTTGGGGGACATCCGTCAGTTTCCGTTCCTTGAGGCGCCGGACAACCGGCTGATCAACGACGGTTATAAGTTGTTGGAAGAACTCAACGCCGTGGATGGCAAGCGCAAGGTGAGCCAGTTGGGGCGTACCATGGCGCGGTTGCCTCTCGACCCCCGGCTGGCGAGGATGCTGGTAACAGCGGCGGATGAGGGCAGCCTCAGTGAAGTGCTGGTGATCATCGCCGGCCTGAGCGTTCAGGACCCAAGGGAACGGCCGCAGGAAAAGCAGCAGGCAGCGGATCAGGCGCATTCGGAATTTGTCGACAAGGAATCGGACTTTGTCAGCCTGCTCAACCTGTGGAACTTCTATGAGGAGCAGCGCCAGGAGCAGACCCAGAACCAGCTCAAGAAACTCTGCAAGAAGTATTACCTGTCCTGGATGCGGATGCGGGAATGGCGTGACATTCATCGTCAGCTCACCCTGATCTGCCGTGAGCAGAAGCTGGCATTCAATGCGGAAGCCGCCGCATACCCAGCCATTCACAAGGCCATCCTGGCCGGTCTGCTGGGGCAGGTGGCCACTAAAATCGAGAAGCGGGAATACCTGGCCACCCGCAACCGCAAGGTGCAGATCTTTCCTGGCTCCAAAGTCGCCAAATCCGCACCGAAATGGCTGGTGGCGGCAGAGATTGTTGAGACCAGCCGGGTGTTCGCTCGCATGGTGGCGAAGATCGAGCCGGAATGGATCGAGCCGCTGGCGGGCCACGTCGTCAAGAAACACCACTTTGAACCCCACTGGGAGCGTAAGCGGGCCCAGGTGGTCGGTTTTGAGAAGGTCTCATTGTATGGTCTGGACGTGGTGCCTCGACGGAAGATCAACTACGCCAAGTTCGACCCGGCACAATGCCGTGACCTGTTCATTCGCCGGGCGCTGGTCGAAGGGGATTACACCAGCAAGGCCCCCTTCCTGGAAGCCAACCGGGCCATGCTGGCCGACGTGGAGGACCTGGAGCACAAGACCCGTCGTCGTGACCTGCTGGTGGATGACGAAACGCTGGTGGCGTTCTACGATCAGCGGCTGCCGGACGCCGTCATCAGCGGCGGGCATTTTGAGCGCTGGTGGAAGTCGCTTGCTGCGGACGAGCTGAAGGCGCTGGAGCTGACCGAGGATGATGTGCTGCAACGCCCTGTCGATGAGGGCGAACAGGCGCAGTACCCTGACTACCTGGAGTGGGAAGGCGTCAGTTACCCGCTGAGCTATCAGTTCGAACCGACTGGCGACGACGACGGTGTCACCCTGCAGGTGCCGATTGTGGCGCTGAAACAGCTGCCCAACCAGCGCCTGGAATGGCTGGTGCCCGGGCTGGTGCGGGAGAAATGCATAGCGTTGGTGAAGGCGTTGCCTAAGTCGCTGCGCCGAAACTTCGTGCCGGTGCCGGATTTCGTCGATGCGGCGCTGGAGAACATGGCGCCTTCCAACGAACCATTGACCGAGACCCTGGCGCACCAGTTGCGGCGGATGACCGGGGTACGAATTGAACCGCAAGACTGGCAACTGGATGGCTTGCCCCACCACCTGCGGATGAACGTCCGGGTGGTGGACGATCAGGGCGGAGTGATCGCTCAGGGCCGGGATACCGACCAACTCCAGCAAACGCTGGAGAGCCGGGCGGAGGAGGCGCTGTCATCAGCCCCGGGTAGCGGAAACGACCTGCCGGATCTGCCCGATGCGCAGGACTGGCAGTTTGGCGAATTGCCCGTCCAGGTTCAGACCGAACGCGGTGGCATGCAGGTTACTGTCTATCCGGCGCTTGAGGACCTGGGCCAGGACGTCCGGCTAACCCAGTACCTCGATCCACTGGCGGCAGAACGGGCCAGTCGTAAAGCCATTGCCCGGCTGATCATCAACCGCCTGGGTAACACCCTGGAGGATGTAGACCGACGTCTGGCTCACTTCAAGGCCTCCGCACTGCTGTTTGCCCCCATCGGTCAGGCCCGGGTGCTGCTGGATGACCTGTTGCTGGCGGCCGCCATGGCGCATTTCCTGGGCGAGGGGCTGCCGCGGTCGGAGCCGCAGTTTGTTGCGCTGTACGATCAGCGGCGGGGGGATTTCTTTGACACCCTGTCCGCCCTTGACGAGCATCTGCACCAGGCCATGACCGGCTACCACAACATCATGAAGCGGCTCAAAGGCAAGATAAGTCTGGCTCTGGCCAACAGCATGGCGGACCTTAAATTCCAGCTTGAGCACCTGGTGTTCCCCGGCTTCCTGGTGCAGACCCCAGGTGAATGGCTGGCGGAGTTTGGCCGCTACTTTGAGGCTGCCCAGGTGCGACTGGAGAAAATGCCCCGGGAGATGGGCCGGGAGCGGGAGTTCCTCCACGCCATCGAGCCTCTCTGGAGTCGGTATGCCAAGCGGTTGGAGCAGCACCGTCGCCAGGGCATTGATGACCCGGAGCTGACCCTCTATCGCTGGATGCTGGAGGAGTACCGGGTGTCTTACTTTGCCCAGCAACTGGGAACCCGGATGCCGGTGTCCATCAAGCGCCTCGACAAACAGTGGGAGCAGGTGCGGCAGTGAGGGGACACTCGTGATCGGTGTCCGACACAAGTCGTGTCAGCCCAGGCGCTAATCTGTGCTAGGATTTGCCTTTGATTGAACCGTTTTCAATAGACATGACTTGGGGTTACGCGTGATTAAAGCCGTCATTAGCGGGACTGGACTGTACACACCGCCTGCAACCATCAGCAACGAAGAGCTGGTTGTCGCCTTCAATACCTTTGTAGAGCGCCACAATGCCAGCAACGCTGAAGCCATCGAACGGGGTGAGCTGGAGGCATTGCAGCCTTCAGCCGCCGATTTCATCGAAAAAGCCTCCGGCATCAAGCGTCGTCATGTCATTGATCGTGAGGGTATTCTGGACCCGGAACGGATGGCCCCGCACATCCCCGAGCGCAGCAACGATGAGCCGTCGGTACAGTGCGAGATGGCGGTGACAGCCTGCCAGCAGGCGATGGAATCCGCTGGCCGGACCGCGGAAGATGTCGATGCCGTGATAGTGGCCTGTTCCAACATGCAGCGGCCTTACCCCGCGGTTGCGGTGGAAGTGCAGCAGGCACTGGGTATTGACGGTTTTGGGTACGACATGAATGTGGCCTGCAGCTCAGCCACCTTTGGCCTGCAGGCGGCGGTCAATGCGGTGGAAAACGGCACCGCCCGGGCGGTCTTGGTGGTCAGCCCGGAAATCTGCTCCGGTCACCTCAATTTCCGCGATCGCGACAGTCATTTCATCTTTGGTGACGCCTGCACCGCGATCCTGGTTGAGCGGGACAGCGATGTTGATGCCGGCAAAGGCTTCGACATCCTTGGCACTCGCCTGAAGACCAAATTCTCCAACAACATCCGCAACAATTTCGGTTTCCTCAACCGCGCCGATGAGAGCGGCATTGGCAAGCCGGACAAGCTCTTCGTCCAACAGGGGCGCAAGGTGTTCAAGGAAGTCTCGCCGATGGTTGCCGAAACCATTCTGTCGCACCTTGAGAGCCTGTCGCTGACCCCGGATGATCTCCGTCGCCTGTGGCTGCATCAGGCTAATCTGAACATGAATCAGCTGATCGCCCGCCGGGTGCTCGGTCGGGACGCCACCACAGAGGAAGCTCCGGTGATTCTGGACGAGTACGCCA
Source organism: Marinobacter sp. CA1 (assembly GCF_020546665.1). NCBI lineage: Bacteria > Pseudomonadati > Pseudomonadota > Gammaproteobacteria > Pseudomonadales > Marinobacteraceae > Marinobacter > Marinobacter sp. CA1. The sequence goes on along the minus strand of NZ_CP071785.1, from coordinate 2,396,179 downwards.
ACACCAGTTCGGCGGGCTCGATCATCGCATTCCACCAGCATCAGGACGACCTGGCCAGTGGCGATCTGGGCATTATCTGCTCGTTCGGAGCCGGCTACTCCATTGGCAGCGTGGTGGTGCGTCGGCGCTGATACCAAAGGGCGGCACCCTGGGGTGCTGCCCGTCTTTCCTGCGCCGCTCAGTCCTGTGTCTGGGCCAGCTCCCGAAGCTGGTCTGGCAGGCGAGTGGAACTGCGGGAAGTCCAGTCCATCCAGACGATCTTGGCATATCCCTCGGCGTAGCGAACCCCCGTGTCCACGTCAGTCAGAGTGTACTGGGTGTCAAGGCTGGAATTTCCGGCCTTACCCACGTATGTTTTCACTTCCACTGTTGCCGGGTGGGCCATCTCCCTGAGAAACGTCGCACCGGTGGTAATGATGACCGCGCCGCTGGACGCGTTCTCATCGGCCAAACCGAGTGAGTCGAGCCAGACCATTCGGGCCTCTTCAAAGAAACGGAAGTACACGGTGTTGTTGGCGTGGCCCAAGGCATCCATATCGCCCCAGCGTAGGGGGATACGGAGACTGCTGACCGGGTTGCCGGAAATGGACATGGATTCTCCTCTTTAGAAGTACAAACGGGCGTTAAAAGCCCGAGCGGGTGCTGATTTCGGGGGAGTCTACTTTTAACCAATTGAGACAGGTATCACAACCTCAGGAAGGCTATGGTGCAGTATCTGAGCAGGGTATGGATTGCGGTTGCATGTTTCTCGATAATGGCGGGTTGCTCAACCCAGCAGGCCCGGCCGGATGCCGACACCTGGGACGATACGCCGCCTCAGCTTGATCCCGCCGATCCCTACGAGAACTGGAACCGGAATATCTTCGGTTTCAACGAGTTTGTTGACGACTGGTTCCTGCGCCCGGTTGCTGAAGGCTACCGCTGGGTGATGCCAACCTTCGCTGACCGCGCCGTGACCAACTTCTTCAGCAACCTTTCCGAATTGGGCAACTTTGCCAACAGCCTGCTCCAGCTGAAAGGGGAGTCGGCGATCGTGGCAGCCGGGCGCTTCACCTATAACACCGTGTTCGGACTGGGTGGACTGATCGACGTGGCCACCGTGTTTGAGCTTCCGGAGCGCCCGGAAGATTTCGGTCAGACCCTGGGCTACTGGGGCGTGAACAGCGGGCCCTACCTGATGCTCCCCCTTCTGGGACCGTCAACACCGAGAGATTTCGGCGGTATGCTGACTGACATGTACGCCATGCCATCGCTGTGGAGCCTGGCCGAAGCACCGGAAATCTACTATGCCCAGGGCGTTCAGATCGTCGACATCCGTGCGGATCTTATCCCTGCCGAGAGCTTTATTTCCGGCGACAAGTACAACTTTATCCGTAACGCCTATCTGCAGCGCCGGGAGTTCCTGATCAACGACGGTGAAGTCCAGGAAGACCCGTTTGCCCAGGAAGATGAAGATCTGATGCTCGACGACTTTTGATGCACTTTTGATACCGCCCGGTGGCCGGGTTATAGTCCGGATACACCCAGCCACCCGGGATTGGTAGTGCCATGATGGATTCCCGTATCCGCAAGTTCCGGCAAATGCTCGTCAACGCGCCCAACTACGAAGTATGGAAGGGCGCGGCACTGGAGCTGGATTACCTGGAAGGCAATGTGGAGTGGAAGGAGGAGTTCGCCTCTGACCTCTACCATTATGAGTTGATCCTCGACCGCCTCACCAACCTCAAACACTACCGTCAAGGCGGGGAGTATGATCGCCTCAAGCGTGCCCTGAGGGAAGGACTGCACCACGATCTGGGTAACATTGGCAACCCCGCGCTGTACACTCACTCCCATGTTGGTACCAAGCACCTGATCGAGGAATACATTACCCAGGTGTGCGAATCCCTGGATTTCCTCTGTGATACGCCGATTCCCGACTTTCCGGTGCCTGACAAACTCCAGTTCTTCCGCGATACCCTGACCAGTTTCGGTCGTCCCACCCTGTTGCTGAGCGGGGGTGCCACGCTGGGGATGTTCCACCTCGGGGTGATCAAGGCGCTGTGGGAAAAAGGATTGTTACCGCAGGTTGTGGCCGGTTCCTCCATAGGTGCCATCATTGCGGCCATGCTTGGCGTTCACACCGACGCCGAGATTCCCGAGATGCTGGTGCCGGAAACCCACAACCTCAAAGCCTGGAAGTGGCGCGGCCTGCTCAGCGCCTGTCGTGGGGACGGGTTGATGGATCAGGCCCAGCTCAAGGCCTGCCTGCGCAACAACATTGGGGAGTACACCTTCGAAGAGGCCTATCAGAAGACTGGGCGTTCCATCAACATCAGCGTCTCACCGACCCAGAGCCATCAAAAGGCCCGCCTGCTCAGTGGCTACACCTCACCGTATCTGCTGGTGTGGAGCGCGGCCCTGGCCAGCGCCGCGGTTCCGGGGGTGTTTCCGCCAGTAACGTTGATGAAGAAAGATCTGCAGGGTTCGGTGTTGCCCTACATGTCCCGGCAGCAGTTTGTGGACGGCTCGGTGGTCAGTGATCTGCCCATTGAACGGTTGATGCACCTCTACGACGTCAACTTCACCATCGTCAGTCAAACCAACCCCCATGTGGTTCCTTTTCTCAACCGGCGCGGTCGGGATGAGAAACTGAGTCTCTGGCAGCTGCCGCTGCACGTGCTGCAGGCCGAGGTGCAGTTTCATGGCCAGGGCGTGTTTGACTACCTGCGCAAGCGGGTGCGTCCGGAACTGATGCGCCAGGTTTCCGGGCATCTGTACACCATCATGGCGCAACGATACTTCGGCGATGTCACCATTGCCCCGCACTACACCTTCGCCCATTACCGCCGCATGTTGGCCAATCCGGAGCCCCAGTTCGTCCGGCAGCTGATCCTGGAAGGAGAACGTGCAACCTGGCCGAAGATTTCCATGATTCGCTCCCACGCCCGCATATCCAAGACTCTGGAGCGATGCGTGGCCCGACTGAAAGATCAGCAGCGTCGCAGTCAGCGTGAACTGTATCTGGTGAAGCCGGATAAGTCCGGTTAACGGGCTGGCCGAGATGGCGTGACCCCGGCCAGACAGGTATCATATCGCGAATATTCCGACCCCAGGGTCGGCTGACCCGCGCTGCCAGGGATCGGGCAAACGAACGTCCGGCGTACCGTTTGCGACCTGTGCAGGGAAGCCGACGGAAGGCACCAGATCTGGATACCCATGTACTACGATTTCTTCGGCTTTCGGGAGCCGCCGTTCTCCATTGCGCCGGACCCTCGGTACCTCTACCTCAGTGATCGCCACAAGGAAGCGCTGGCACACCTGATGTATGGTGTTGGCGGCCAGGGCGGTTTCATTGTCATCACCGGCGAGGTTGGCACCGGCAAGACGACGGTCAGCCGCTGCTTCATTGACAATGCGCCCGACAACGTCGACATGGCGATCATCCTCAATCCGCGGTTGTCGGCCCGGGAGTTGCTCTCCAGTGTCTGTGATGAGCTGGGTATCCGTCATCCGGCAGGGTCGTCTATCAAGCGACTGGTGGACCTGATCAATGAAGACCTGCTGAAAGCCTACGCGGCCGGCCGTCACAAGGTACTGCTGATTGACGAGGCCCAGAACCTCTCCTCGGAAGTGCTGGAACAGCTGCGATTGCTGACCAACCTGGAAACCGCCGAAAAGAAGCTGCTGCAAATCATCCTGCTGGGCCAGCCGGAGCTTAATGACATGTTGTCGCTGCCGGAACTGCGCCAGCTCAACCAGCGCGTTACCGCCCGCTATCACCTGGACGCCCTGCAGAAAGAGGAACTGCCCAGTTACCTGCAGTATCGGCTGAGTGTGGCCGGACAGCGGGGTGAGCTGTTTTCCCGGGGGGCAATTCAGGCGCTGTACAAACTCAGCGGTGGTGTGCCCCGGTTGATCAATCTGATCAGCGACCGGGCCTTGCTGGGAGCCTACGCCGAAGGCGAGCACTTGGTTACCCGTGAACATATCCGCACAGCAGCGCGGGAGGTGACCGGTCCCGATATGCCTGGCCGCAGGCAGTTTCCCCGCAAAAGCGCCATTGCCGCCCTGGCAGTTGTGGTGCTGGCCATGGTTGTCACTTGGGGGCTATCCGATCGAGAGCGCCGGCAATGGCTGACCAGCCCCTTTGTCGCCCAGGCAGCGGATGACTCAGAACCGGAGGCGGCCGACTCCGATCGTGGGAAGGCCGAGGGGCAGGGCGCAGATGCAGATGAGGCCGCCACAGACGGGACTGACACAGCGGGGGCGCAGCCGGGTGGGCCTGCGTCCGCCGACGACCCGGCTGAAGCCGCAGCAGAGGCGCCAAGGCCGGTGCCGTTCCGGTTTGATACCGATGCGCTATCCAAGGTCGAGGCGTTCCAGGCCCTGTTCCAGCAGTGGGGTGAGCGTTACACCCCATCCGACTTCCCGGTTGCCTGTGAGTTTGGTCGGCGCCAGGGCCTTGGCTGCCTCCATCGCGAAGGTACCCGCCGCAGCCTGCTGCAGATCAACCGGCCAACCATCCTGCGGTTGCGTGATGGCAATCGGGAGCGTTATGTCACCCTGGTCTCGCTACGCGGAGACGACGCCCGGCTACGTCTTGCTGATGGCGAGAGCCGCACGGTGTCCTTTCGCGAACTGGAGGATTTCTGGTACGGCGATTTCAGTGTGCTCTGGCGCCTGCCGCCATATCTGGGCGACAACGACAGTACCAGCAAGGAAATCTGGTTGAGCAGCCAGCTGATGCAGCTGGCCGACCTCCATGCAGCATCGGACCGGGAGCGGGTCGAAGTCCAGAATATGGGCCCGGAGCAGCAGGTGGAGTGGTACCAGGGCATCAAAGGCCTACAGGTGGATGGTATTCCCGGCGCCATGACGCTGATCCAGATCAACAACGACCTGCACCCCGGTGTACCCAGGCTGGCCGACGACACCGGGGCGGAGGGCTGACATGTCGTACATCCTTGATGCACTGCGCAAGTCTGAGAGCGAACGGCAACAGGGTCGGGTGCCGGACTTTGCCCAGCAGGTGCAGATGATTCACCGGCCTCGTCGACAACGCCGTTCAGTCATTATCTGGGTCATTCTCGCCCTGGCATTGCTGCTGAACGCAGGGGTACTGGCTTATCTTTTCTGGCCTGGGCATCGAACCGATGCGGTAACACCTGCGATGGCATCTGCGCCTCAGACCACGGAACCGGCTGCGACTCAGTTGGCGAACGCGACCGGGGTGGCCGAACCAGCGCTGGCACCGACACACTCTGTTCCAACAACGCCTGCTCCAACAACGCCTGCTACGGCAGAGGCGGCGTCGGTTTCGCTCAGCGACAGTACGCCACCGCCTGGGTTGACGGACGATCCGGTGAGCCAGCAGGGCGACCCGGGTGTCTCCCAGCCCAGTGAGCGGCCGACGGTGATTGTCCCGTCCACACCCCGCCCTTTGCCGGCCACAGCCGCGTCAACGGCGGAATCTACCAGCCGGGTTCCGCATCTGGTGGAGTTGCCTTTGTCGTTCCAGCGCAGTGTTCCGGACCTGATTTTCAACAGCCATATCTACGCCTCCGATCCGGCGGCACGCCGGGTGATGATCAATGATCACTACCTGCGGATCGGAGACCGGTTCGACGGACTTCGGGTTGAGCGCATTACCGAGCAGGGTGTGGTGCTCAGCCAGAATGGCGTCAAATTTCGTGTCGGCACGGTCCGGGACTGGAAGCGACCACGCTGATGGCTCTGTCGGACGCACTTAAACAGGAAATTCAGGTCGCCTACCGCGCAGTGCTGGAGGGCAAGGGCATTCGTGCCCGTTATGGCCAGCGCCTGATGATTGCCGAGATTGCCCGTTACCTTGGCGATATCACCGAGAATGACGGCCAGCGCACGTCGGCTCCGGCTACCTGCGTGGTGGAGGCCGGCACCGGTACCGGTAAAACCCTGGCCTATCTGATTTCCGCGATTCCCATTGCCCGGGCACTGGGTAAGACGCTGGTGGTCTCCACGGCGACCGTGGCGCTGCAGGACCAGATTGTTAACAAGGATCTGCCAGACCTCCGCAAACACAGCAAACTCAAGTTCAATTGGACCCTGGCCAAGGGCCGGGGACGTTATCTGTGCATGTCGAGGCTTGAGGCCCGCCTGCACGATGAGGGCAACGGCGACAGCGACACCATGCCGCTGTTCCTGCTGGACGAGAACAACGATGAAGAGCCCGGCACCCGCGCGTTCTTTGAAGACATGCTCGCGCGCTACGGCTCCCGCGAGTGGGACGGTGACCGGGATCACTGGCCGACGCAGATTCCCGATGACACCTGGCGCCAGGTGACCACCGATCACCGTCAATGCACCAACCGTCATTGCAGCTACTTTGACAGCTGTGCCTTTTTCGATGCCCGCAAGGGGCTGGAAGAGGCCGACGTCGTGGTGGCGAACCACGACCTGGTGCTGGCGGACCTGGCCCTGGGCGGCGGGGCTATCCTGCCGGAACCGGAGAACGCCCTGTTCATCTTCGATGAGGCGCACCACCTGCCGGACAAGGCGCTCAACCACTTTGCGGCGTCGGTGCCGCTGAATGGCACCCAGCAGTGGCTCAAGCAGCTATCCCAGGCCCTGGCCAAGATCCCGCCGTTCCTGGCGCCCGCGACCCTGGCCGCCAAAACCGTGGACAAGATCAGCACCGCGGCCCGGGATGTCGGTGTGGAACTCGATCAGGTCTACCAGCAGGTGAATCTCAATACCGACTGGGACATGAGTGAAGAGCGCCGCTCAGCGCAGTGGCGTTATCCGGAAGGCGCGTTGCCGGAGGACCTGCGGGAGCTGGCCGGTAACGCCCAGGTTGCCACCGCCACGCTGGTGCGTCAGTTGGGGGTGCTGGCCGACGAACTGCAAAAAGCCTTCGATGACAAGAAAGAGCACGATGTTGACCGCGAGACCGCCGAGGCCTGGTATCCGGTGATCGGCTCCTTTCACAGCCGCGCCGAGGATCAGTTGCGATTATGGGCGGCCTGGCGGGAGGATCGCCCGCTGGATGATGAGGGCAAGCCCAAGGGACCACCAGCGGCGCGCTGGGCGATCAAGCAGCGCTGGGACCATGTCGAAGACATCACCCTGTACAGCAGTCCTATCCTGGCGGACAACCTGTTGCACAGCCGGCTCTGGTCCCGGGCTTATGGCGCGGTACTGACCTCGGCGACGTTGACGGCCCTGGGCCGGTTCGACCGCCTCCAGAGCCGCGCCGGTCTGCCATCCGACAGCCGCTTCCTGGTGGTGCCATCGTCGTTCCGTTACGCCGATATGGCGACCGTGGAGGTGCCGTCGATGACGGTACTGCCGACTGACGAGGGGTACGCCGAGGCATTGGTCAAACGTCTGCCGGAACTCTGGGCCGGCGAAAAGGCCACGCTGGTCCTGTTCAACTCCCGTCGCCAGATGCACGACGTGCGGGATGCCCTGGCGTCGGACTACCCGGAGCTGATCATGACCCAGGACGACATGGCCAAGGGGGAAGTGCTCAAGCAGCATTGCGAGCGGGTAGACAGCGGCAAACCCAGCGTTCTGTTCGGGGTCGCCAGTTTTGCCGAGGGCATTGACCTGCCCGGCAAGTACCTGGGGCATGTGGTCGTGACCCGGTTACCGTTCTCTGTTCCGGATGACCCGATCGATGCGAGCCTGGCGGAGTGGGTGACGGAGCGGGGCGGCAACCCGTTCATGGAGATCACCGTACCGGATGCGTCGATCAAGCTGGTCCAGGCCGTGGGGCGATTGTTGCGGACCGAACAGGATACCGGGCGGGTGACCATTCTTGATCGTCGTATTGTCGCCCGTCGCTATGGTCAGTTGCTGCTGGACGCGTTGCCGCCTTTCCGGCGCATCATTGAACGCTGAAGACCGGCTGAGCAACGCTGGCCATGCCGCGCAGTAGCGAAGGGCTGAGCCCGCGAGAGGTTCCAGGGTTTTCGTGGGCAAAAAAAAGTGCCAACAAAGGTTGGCACTGTCGGAAGGAGTTAGTGTGAACTCAAGTGCGTCAGTAGAACGCAGGACAAGAAGACTGAAGGCCTGAAGTTTCAGTATTCTCTGTGAGGGTCATCTCACTACGGGTTCATCATAGGGAATCCGCGGCGTAGGCGGATCGTCCAAAGGGCGTAGGTGGGGGGATTAGCCCCCCTGAAATGTGATTACCATCACGTAACCTGACACCATCCGTGCCCCGCCAGGTGTTATTCCAGCAGCCCCAGCTCCCGGGCTCTTGCCAGTGCCTCGGTACGACTGCCCACGGCCAGCTTGCCATAGAGGTTGCGGATGTGTGCCTTTACCGTGGCCGCCGCCACCTCCATGGTCGCAGCAATATCCTTGTTGGCCAGACCCTGGTGGATCAGTTCCAGTACTTCCCGCTCGCGCTGGCTCAGCGGCTCAAGCAGTTGGCTGTTGGCTGTATCGGTACCCTCGGAGACCGGTGCAGTCCTTGCTGTCTGCGCTTCCAGTAACCGGCACAGTGCCTCGGCCCGCTTGCCACCGCGGATCAGCGTCGCCCTGGCGAGCAGGCGGGTTTGCAGTCTCGATGGGGTATCCGCAAACAGGCGCAGGAAGCCCGCCTCAAGGCCATTCGCCAGCAGAGCGTCAAGAATGCCATCGGCTTCGGCCTCCTGTTGGCAACTCAGCAGGATCTCGGCCTGAACCAGTCCGGCTTCCAGTGTAAGTTGGTGGAAACCGCGTTGCTGAGCCGATGCGAGCACGGGCCGCAGTCGGTTATGGGCTTCGTCGACACGGTTGTCAGCCAGCAACACCCGCACCGCAACCAATGTTTCATGAAGCTGGTTGAGAGGGCTGCCGGAGCGGTTGGGGCCTTCTGCCTCCAGCCAGTGGCGGGCGCGGGCCAGCTGGTTGCTGGCCAGCAGGCAGCGAACCAGCAGCGCCCCGCAGGCCGGCGGGTCGAACACAATCTGCTCCCGCCGCCGACGGGCGACCGCTTCGGCATCTTCCAGCGCGTCAATCGCCTCTTCAAACCGCCCCTCGCTGAACGCGAGGTGACCGCGTACGTACTGAATAACAATGTGCTGCCCCGGCTCGGTGCCGGACTTCAGATGGTCCAGCAGCGGCGACAGGTGCGTTTGCGCCAGTGCCGGTTCGTTCCGCTCCCGGTAGATCTCTGTCAGCACGCTTTGCTGCCAGCAGGAGATCAGGCGGGGTTGTTGCGGATCGTAGAAGTGCTCGTCGACCCAGTGCCGGATGTCGTTGCAGGTTTCCAGCGCCAGGTCGAGGTCGCCCTGGTAGTACTGAATCCAGGCCAGCAGGCCGCCACTGGAGAGTACGGTGCTGGGTTTGCGCTCGATGCGCCCGTGCTGGACCGATGAGCGCAGTGCCTCGGCGGCGGCAACCAGGTCGCCCTGGCCAAAGCAGTCCAGTCCCAGGCCATAGTAGGTGACCGACTTTAATGGAATGCGGGTGTGGTCGAGCTCCTGCAACACCTGACGGGTCAGGTCACTCGCGCTTTTCTCGTCGTTGTGGATGCGGGCCAGGTAGGACCGGATCAGCGAAATCTCACTGTGCAGGGCCAACGCCCCTTCAGCTTCGGGATGGGAATCGGCGACCTGTCGGTCCAGCAGATCCTCCAGCTCGCCCAGTAACGGTTCAATCCGGTCCACCCGGTTGGCGAAGTACAGGCCCCAGATCTGCAGCATCAGCAGGGGCGGGCTGTCATGCAGCCAGCGGTCCGGGAGGTGGTCGAGCCACTCCAGCACCGGCAGGTGGAAGCCGGCATGGATTAGTGCATTGCCATGCTGCGTCAGCGCGGAAGCAAGGCCCTCCCAGTCTTCCCGGAGAATCTGCTGACTGATGCCTTCCTGGACATGGTCATTGGCCAGCAGCCAGTCAATGGCCCGCGCCTGGCACTGGTCGAGCCGGTGTGGGGCCTGGTGGCTGGCACGCTGGATCAGCGCCTCGCGGAACAGGTCGTGGTAACGGAACCAGGTATTGGTGTCATCCAGCGGCACCAGAAACAGGTTCTCCCGCAGCAGACGTTCCAGATAGTCCTGGCTGTCGGACGATTCCCGGATGTGATCACACAGCGACCCACACACCCGGGTGCAGGTTGCCGTATCAAGCAGGAACTGACACAGCGCCGGCGGCTGGTTATCGAGAATCTCCGTCAGCACGTAATCGCTGATATGGCGCCCATCCAGCTTGACCGTGGGCTTGCCGCCATCAGAGCTGCCATCAGTACCTGACAGGGCCGTCAGTTGCATGGCGGCGGCCCAGCCCTCGGTGGTCTGCCACAGGCTGCGGATCTCGTCATCCGACAGTGCCAGGGACATGAAGTCACGAAAGAAGTGACCACATTCCTGCTCGGAAAACGCCAGAGTGCGAGGGTGAATCTCGCTGAGCCAGTGGCGGACTCGCCAGCGCGCCAATGGCAGCTCGGGTTCGTTGCGGGAGGTGAGGGTGATCGTGACGCTGGCCGGAAGATAGTCAATGAAGAAGGCCAGCTGCCGCAAAATGGTCCGGTTCCGAATGGCATGGAAATCATCCAGCACCAACAGAACCGGCTCACTGGAAGCGGCCAGAGCGTTCAACAGGCCGGTGACGCCGCCATCAAGTTCTGATACCTCGGCCTGGCTCAATGTTCGCTGGGCCTCTTCCAATCCATCCAGTCCGCTGTGTGCCAGCGAGCCTGCGACATACTGCCAGAACCGCCGGGGCTCATTGTCCGCGCTGTCCAGGGACAGCCACGCCAGCCGTTCGGTCGCGCCCGCGCACCATTGGCCTACCGCCGTCGTCTTGCCATAGCCGGCCGGTGCGACCATCAGGTTGAGCCGCTTCGGTGGTGTCGGTTCCAGCATCTCAATCAATCGAGGGCGCTGCACGGCCCGGGGATCGGTCGCTGGAGGCAGAAATTTGGTGGTCAGCAGCATAGCGCAGCCCAAGAAAAGTGTCGTTCGGAGGCAGGGTCGATATGGGACATCAGTGTCCGGACTGGTCAGAAGTTCCCAGGCTCTCCGTGGTCAATAAGCCTATGAATTGTGTGGTTTGTCACAGTGAAGTCAAGGGGCGATATGCCTTTTGGGATGAGGATGGTCCGTTGAGTCGCAGGATATGGTCTAAACTGACTAACAGGTAACAATCTATTCTAAAAATTCATGAAAAACGATTTTTTTATGCGTATTCTATTCAGCGAGTCTTAAGCTGGGAGCCTGAACCGCTACCCAGATGCCATCAACGCTGAAACTGATCGTGCCCCGCGCTGTCGGGGCGCCGCGAACCGTTCCAGGGAGCAACTAGGTCGATGAAACTACAGCAGCTGCGCTACATCTGGGAAGTGGCACACCATGACCTGAATGTGTCTGCAACCGCGCAAAGCCTGTTTACTTCGCAACCCGGCATTTCCAAACAGATCCGGTTGCTGGAGGATGAATTGGGAATCGAAGTGTTTGCCCGCAGCGGCAAGCACCTGACCCGCATCACGCCGGGCGGTGAGACCATCATCCGGGAGGCCGGTGAGATTCTCCGCCGGGTGGAGGGCATCAAGAAGATTGCCCAGGAGTTCAGTAACCAGCGTAAGGGTGATCTGAGTATCGCCACCACCCACACCCAGGCGCGTTACGCCCTGCCACCGGTGATCCAGGGGTTTATCGAAGCTTTTCCGGACGTATCATTACACATGCATCAGGGCACGCCGATGCAGATATCGGAAATGGCTGCCAACGGCGCCGTGGACTTTGCCATTGCCACAGAGGCGATGGAACTGTTCTCCGACCTGATCATGATGCCCTGCTACCGCTGGAACCGCAGCATCATCGTGCCCCGTGAGCATCCCCTGGCGAAAGTCGGCGAGCTGACCCTCAAGGATCTGGCCGAGTACCCGCTGGTCACCTACGTGTTTGGTTTTACCGGACGCTCCAAATTGGACGAGGCGTTCCAGAGCCAGGGGCTGACGCCGAAAGTGGTGTTCACAGCGGCTGACGCGGACGTGATCAAGACTTATGTCCGCCTCGGTCTTGGTGTTGGTATCGTCGCCAGCATGGCCTACGATCCCAAGACTGACGCCGACCTGGTGTGCCTCGACGCCAAGCAGCTGTTCCGCCCCAGCGTCACTCGCATCGGGTTCCGCAAGGGCACCTTCCTGCGGGGTTACATGTACGACTTCATCCAACGCTTTGCTCCCCACCTGACCAAAGAGCGGGTGGACGAAGCGGTTGCCCACCAGGGCAACCGGGCCGAACTGGAAGCGTTGTTTGATGATATCGAGTTGCCGACCTACTGAGTGTTTTAGGGCGCCTCAGTCTTGCCCGGTGGCAATGATATTCCCCGCATGCAGGCCACACTCTTTCTTGGTGGCCTCTTCCCACCACCAGCGGCCCTCCCGTTCGTGCTGACCAGGCAGCACCGGGCGGGTGCAGGGCTGGCAGCCGATGCTGATGTAGCCCTGTTCATGGAGCTTATTGTAAGGCGCTTCTGACATGCGGATGTAGTCCCAGACTTCCTTGGAACTCCAGTTTGCCAGCGGGTTGAACTTCACCAGCGTACGCCCTTCGCCGGAGAAGGTGGTATCGAGCTGGACCACGGGGACATCGTTGCGGGTGCCGGGGCTCTGGTCCTTGCGTTGCCCGGTCACCCAGGCATCCAGGGTTGCCAGCTTGCGGCGCATGGGATTGATCTTGCGGATGCCACAGCATTCCTTGTGGCCATCCTGATAGAAGCTGAACAGTCCCTTGCGGCGAACCAGATCCTCAACTTCGGCGGAATCCGGAAACATCACTTCAATATCCAGGTTGTAGTGCTCGCGAACCCGGTCTACGAACTCATAGGTTTCGGGATGGAGTCGGCCGGTGTCGAGGGTGAAGACCTTGAGGTTGTCGGTGAGCTTGTGGGCCATCTCGATCAGTGCCACGTCTTCGGCACCGCTGAATGAGATGGCGATGTTGTCGTAATGGGCGAGGGCAGCCTTCAGGATGGCGCGGGGACTCTTGCCTTCCAGTTCCTGCCTCAGGGTATCGATATCAGTCATAGTGCTCTTATCAGGAGTTGGCCGGCAGTGCGGCTGCTCAGCCATGGTTATGATTGTGTAACCGGGCGCGTGGGTAAGTGTTCGTTTTCTGGAGGCTTTACAATCTACCACCCCGCGGTGAATGGCTGAAAGACATTGCACTCATATCCTTATAGCAGCGCCTTTGCCCGGTGCATTCTCGGCCCTAATTACATATCATACCGCGAGACCCAAACGGCGTTCGTTCGCGCCCCATGAACAAACCAAGGAGATCACCGTGGAACTCGCATGCCTTGACCTTGAGGGAGTACTGATCCCGGAAATCTGGATCGCTTTTGCTGAGAAAACGGGAATTGAAGAGCTCAAGGCGACCACCCGCGACATTCCGGACTACGACGTGCTGATGCAGCAGCGGCTGCGACTGCTGGATGAGCATGGCTATGGCCTGCCTGAGATTCAGGAAGTGATCAGCACCCTGGACCCGCTGGAAGGCGCCCGTGAATTCCTGGACTGGCTGCGTGAGCGATTCCAGGTGGTGATCCTGTCAGATACCTTTTATGAGTTCGCCATGCCACTGATGGCCAAGCTGGGACATCCCGCGCTGCTGTGTCACAAGCTGGAGGTGAACGAACAGGGGCGTATCACCAACTATCTGTTGCGTCAGCGTGACCCCAAGCGCCAGTCGGTACGGGCATTCCAGCTGCTGAACTATCGGGTGATTGCCACCGGCGATTCCTATAACGACACCACCATGCTGACCCAGGCTGAAGCTGGCATCCTGTTCCATGCGCCTGACAATGTTATCGCGGAATTTCCCCAATTCCCGGCGGTGCACAATTACGACGATCTGCGAGAAGAGTTCCTGAAAGCCAGCGAACGCTTCTGAGCCCAGAAAAGCCTTCGCCCATAGTGGCGGAGGCTTTCTCTACTCCCCAAACGTCAGTTCCAGCGCCTGCATCAGCGGCCCTACCTTATCCAGTGTCTCCCGGTACTCCTCTGCCGGATCAGAATCCGCAACAATACCGCCGCCGCCGTGGCAGTAGAGTGTGTTGCCCCTGGCGTACAGGGTGCGGATGGCAATGTTGCTGTACAGCGTGCCGTCGCCGTCGAGGTGGAATACGGAACCACAGTACGGGCCTCGAGGTGACGTCTCCAGCTCCCGGATAATCTCCATAGCGCGGATCTTGGGTGCGCCGGTGATGGAACCGCCAGGGAAGGCCCGAAGCAGGGCGCTGATGGCGTCACAGTCGGTCGCCAGCCGCCCCGAGACGGTGCTGACCAGGTGGTGCACATTGCGGTAACTTTCCAAAGCAAGTAACTGATCCGCCCGTACACTGCCGGGTTGGCAAAAACGGCCCAGATCATTACGCAGCAGGTCGACGATCATGATGTTCTCGGCGCGGTCTTTGGGGCTTCCTTTCAAGGAGCGCGCCAGCGCCTGATCCTCGACCTCCGTTTCGCCTCGGGGCCGTGTACCCTTGATAGGCCGGGTGACCACTTGCCGGTCGCAGTCTATGGCAAGAAAACTTTCTGGCGAGATCGACATCACCTGCTGTTCACCCTGGCGCAGGAAAGCGGCATGACCGGTGGGGATGCACTGGGTCAGGTGACGGTAAGCCTGCCACAGGTCGCCGTTAAAGCGGCACTGGAAGCGTTGCGACAGGTTTACCTGATAGCAGTCGCCAGCGAGGATGTAGTTCAGGATGCGCTGTACTTTTCGCCGGTAGCTGGTCTCGTCCTCATCGGCCCTGAAGGGGGACAGAGTAAGGGGGGCGACTTCAGCACTCGGGGCAGCTCTGCTCTGTCGTCTTAGAACGTCCAGCTTGTCGAGGATGGTCGAATCCGCCGTCGCTGCCAGATGAATCTGCCAGCGCAGACCGTCGTGGTCGTCTGGAACAAGTTGCCAGTCGTACCAGCCGGCGGATGCCGGCGGGGGCGTGTCTGCCAGCCCCGGAGCACTCTTGGCGAAGGCACTTTCTGTCCAGTAGCCCAGTTCATAATCCAGACAACCCGCCAACCGGACACCGTTGGCCAGGCCTTGGGCGACGCACTCATGGAAATCTTCCGTACCGGAGTTTGCCAGCGTTCTGATGGGCCAGGCGGAAAGCCAGCAGGGCGCCCCCCTGGGTCGCCCGGGATCGCCAAAGCAGACAAATCCGGGCTGCGAGGCAAACGCAGTGAGAAAGCGTTCACGGTGTTGGTGTGAATCTAGGTGCAGGATGTTGCGGTGTTCTGACATTGGAACTCGGGTTTGAGAGATGAACCCCAGAAACAAGGTATGTTGCCGGGTGCTGGCTGGGTAGATGCTGAACCCGGCCAATTATCTCAGACTTTACCGCAAAATGGGCGGCTCGCATTGCCCGAAAATAACAACGAAGCTAAGGAGTCTCTGATTAACTCCGGATCACCTCTGGCCTTCAGAGCGGTTCACACTCAAGGCGCGGCTTTGCAGGAAGGCTGGTTGCCTTTCAAGAAGGTGCAACGCCGAGTGTGGATCGCTCTGAAGGCCCCGAAGGGCGTGCTCTGAGGGCTGCATCTGCGGCGTTACGGTCCTTGCCAAGGGCTACGGCCATTGGCTGCGAACCGCGCCTTGCAGCTACAGCCCTCAGATCGCGCAGAGGCGATTCGGATTTAATCAGAGGCTCCTCAATCACCTGGAGGTACTGTGAAAAAGCTGATTGCTGCTACGGCCCTGTCCCTTACACAACTTTTGACTCCCGCGCAGGCGGAGGAGCAGGCACAGGCACCAAAAACCGTGACCACCGAGCAGGTGGCGCGTGAGATCCGCACCAACACTCAATACCTGTCTCGTCACGCCCTGCGCAAAGCCAAGGCGCTGATGGAAGCCTACGGCGATTTTGCGCCGTTTGGTGCGGGGCTGCTGCCCAATGGTGACGTGAAGTATGTCTGGGCGGTGAAGCCTGGCGAAGAGATTGAGAACATCAATGCGCCCCTGGTGCTGGACGCGATCAGGCGGGCGCTGGCAACCCAGGCCGACTCCGGCCGGATACTGGGGTCTGCCGTGATCTACCAGTACAAAGGCGACGAACAGCCGCAGATCAATATCGAGCTTGAGTACCTGACCGGATTCGCGCAGATCCTGGCAACCCGGTACCGCGAATCCGATGCCGGAATTGAGTATGGAGAAGGGGTTACGGGCACCTTCGACGCTATGATCTTTGTAGAAAATCGAGGAAATTCGGCTAATTAGCGGCGTTCTCCGTAGAACTGGTACGCGCCTCTCAGAAATGTAAGGAAATGTTAGTGGCGGGTTAAATATTGTGCACCGTATCGCAGAATCGCCCGTCCTGCTCTGCAACACTGGCCTTGCGGTGACGGAATCAAGCCGCAACAAAAATAAAAGTTATTTCCTTTAAGGAGAAAAAAATGAAAGGCCTGAAGAAACTTGCTTTGGCAACCGCGGTTGCATCCATTCCCTTCGCTGCCCAGGCAGAGCTCAAAGCCCTCGACGATTCCATGATGGGCAATGTGACCGGTCAGAACGGTATCACCATCGAGCTTGAAGCTGAGGTGGGCATTGGCGAGATCGCGTATGAAGACGCCGGTTTCCTCGCCATCTCCGACGTTAAAATTGGTGGTGCAAATAACCCGCTGACTGGTACTGGTGGTACCAATGGCGCACTTGATGACGTCGCACTGTACATTGACGTGGCTGGTAGCTCCGGCGCCGGAGACACTGCACAAGCTTCGATCGGAATGGGTAACAGCTACCTCGTTGGTGCCGACACCAACAAGCCTAATGTTACGTGGACCAATACCGAAACCGGAACTGGCGGAACTGCGAGCTATGAAGCAGACATGCCTGAGGTTCAGAACGGTGACCTCGTAATTGGCATTCGTTCAGTATCTGGCGTACCGGTTGACTTTGGTGTGAGCATCGGCGCTGTTAGTCTCGCGAAGCAAGGTAGCACGGTTGGTAATCTCGATGCGGAACGACGTGCCAACGGCGGAACCAGCACCACGCTCGTTTCCGATCTGGACATCACCGGTCTGCTCGGTCCGATCGACATCGTGATCCAGGAAGACCAGAACGCGCTGAACGTCAACGCCTACTTCAACGCCAACGGCAGCCTGAATGCTGATTTCATCGGCACCTACATGGACTTCAAACTGCACAACAGCCGTGGCGATGACACCAACGGCCTGACCATTGTTGACGCCTCCGGCACTCCGATCGTTGACACCAGCTTTGCTCACGCTCAGGTTGATCTGGGCACCGCGACCAACAACGCGGGTAATGATGCTCTGGCCTTCAACATCAACAACTTCTCCGGTGACCTGGATTTGGAAAACATCCGCATGGGTAGCAGCACTGCTGCCAGCATCGGTAACGTCTACATGACGGATCTGGACATCAGTGCGAAGATGACCGTATACGGTCACTAAGACAGCAAGGCAGTTTCATTGCCTGACTGGAGAAATCCAAACACCGGATTTCTCCTCTGTCGAAGACCCGGGGGATTGCCTCCGGGTTTTTTCGTTTTGGAGCAAGGCAGGCGACTGCTGGGCCTGACGGATCAACACAAAAAAGGCGCTCACCATTGCTGGCGAGCGCCTTTTTATATTGCGTAGACGTCTGGTTATTGCTGGTCCGGCACCTGGATCGAAAGATCAAACCCACCACCCGGTCGCGGGGTCAGGCGCACCGGGCCCTCATTGATGCCCTGCGGCATGGTGATCTGGTCGACCCCCGGCAGATTGCCGAAGGACAGGTTAACGTTCTGGCCGTCAAAATTGATGCCCAGCTGGTCATTAAGAAACATCTGGGTAAAAGGTTCGTCCGGGATAACGGCCTGCTGCCCGAAGACGATGGTTGGTATCTCCGGATTGAAATTCGCCGGTGGCTGGGCAAGTGCCAACTGATCCTGTGGAATCAGCAACGCCCGCCGGAGAAACTCCTCCTCCGCCTGGGCCAGGGCATCGTCCTGGTTGAGCGACTGGTAATGGCGGATGGAGTCCTGATAGGCCAGTTCCTCCGCTTCCGTGATCACCGGCTCGCCCGGGGAGATCGTCAGCGACTTCAGAATTCGGCGCCGATCGGCGTCGGATTTGCGCTGGGACTGGGGGACAACAATAACCGCAGAGTCCTTGACGTACGTTTCTACCATTTCATCGGAGGTCAGTGTTCGAACCCCGGCATTCACCGGTAACGAGATGATCAGTCCTGACATCCCTGCTAAAAGCCATTGCTGTCTTGTCATAGTCCACCTCAGGTGTTTAACCCGATTGCTGCGCCCCGGCGTACCTCATTGAAAGGGCGGAAAAAGTATTGCGCGTTTATGCTATTGTCAGGCCACTTGGCAAAGTGGCTGCAGACATCGGTGCATTGGCCAGTATTTAGCCTGCGACACGGCATTGCAAGTCGCTTAGCGGGTCTTTGTGAACGTAATGGGTAATGATTGGTCACTCACTGTCAGAAGCTGTTAACAACCCCGGGAAACGCATGCTGTTGAAGTCCGTTAGAAAACGCTGGCAAGGCTGGGTCAACCGACGGATTCCCCGTTCGGACACCCAGCAGTTCGTGCAGAACAACATCTTTATCCTGCCGACCGGTGTTGGTGTGGTGTTCGGTCTGCTGTTGGTGGTCATGCTGCTGACGGGTATCAACTACCAGAACAGCCTTATTTATCTGATGACCTTTATTCTGGGGGTGGTGTTCGTGGCGGCGATGCACCAGACCCACCGCAATCTCAGCGGGCTGCAGTTGACCCTTGTACAGACGGGTGAGGGCTACGCTGGTGACAAGATACCTTTCGTGTTTCGGGGGACGAGAAGCAAGGAGGCAACCCTGGCCCTGGAACTCCGTTACCACGATCAGGTACTGGCGCAGCAGCACATCCAGCCCGGGGAATCCCAGGATATGACTCTGCTCGCCCGCAGCAGCCTGCGTGGCTATCTGGTGATGGACCGGGTGAGGGTGGAAACCCGTTTTCCGTTTGGCCTGCTCAAGGCCTGGTCCTGGATTCGGCCATCGACGGCTGCGGTGGTGTACCCAAGACCGCTGTTGCCTCCGGAATCACCCATTGCCGAGGGCGATGACGGTGAGGCGGACGCCCGGATCACCAGCGATGGCCAGGATCACGTGGATATCCGCCCCTGGCGCCAGGGGGACCTGAGCCAGCGGGTGCTGTGGAAACGCTATGCCCGTACCGGAGATATGGTTATCGCCGAGTGGAGCGGGCAGCAGGGCCGTCCGGACTGGCTGGACTACGACGCGTTTCCGGGCGTGGAGCAGGAACTGAGACTCAGCTACCTCACCGCCCTGGTACAGCAGAAGTTGGGGGCGGATGAGGCCTTTGGGCTGAAACTGCCCGGGGAGTTCATTGCGCCGGACACCGGCCCCGCCCATGGTGCTCGCTGTTTGCGTGCACTCGCCGTATTTGGTCAACACGATCCCGCCGCTCAGGGAGCGGAGCGCCGGGGAGCGACATCATGATGTTGGCTCAACGCAGTAACCCGGTTTCATCCAGCGGAACACCGATTCCCGCCAGTGCGCTGTTGTGGCTGATTGCGGCGTTTTTCATCCTGCTGCTGCCGCAATGGGACCGGCTGCCTCCCTGGCTACTCGGCGCCTGCGGTCTGTTGGCCGGCTGGCGCTGGCTGGTTCAGAGCGGGCGCGTGGGTCTGCCGGGGCGCTGGCTTCGGCTGACGGTTATGGCTCTGCTGATCGCGACCTACATCGTCACCGTCGAGGGCCGGTTCACGGTGGATACGGCGGCCTCCTTCTTTGTCATTGCGGTAGGGCTGAAATGGCTTGAGACCCGCACGTCCCGCGATTTCTATGTTCTGTTCTTCATTCTGGTCTATCTGGCGACGGTCAACTTTCTGTTTGAGCAGGGCATTTTCTGGACACTGCTGAACCTTGCGGGGGTGGCGCTGCTGCTGCTGGGCATCCAGGTGCTGAACGCTCCGGGCGCGCCTCATGTACTGGCAGCCGGCTGGCGCCGTCTTGGCGGAATGTTTCTCAAGAGTCTGCCGATCGTTTTGCTGCTGTTCCTTTTCTTTCCACGGCTTGAGCCTTTGTGGAGCGTGCCTCTGGTGTCTGATCGGGGCCAGACTGGTATCAGTGACACCATGTCCCCCGGAGATATTTCGAACTTGGCGCAGAGCAGTGAGCGAGCCTTTCGTGTGACCTTTGCCGATGGCCTGCCGCCGAATCGCGAGCTGTACTGGCGGGGGCTGATCCTTGACCGGTTTGATGGCACGACCTGGCGCCAATGGGATACCGAACGGCCGACCCGTCCCGGCCGGGTGTCCGTCGACAGTGGTCTTGAAGAGCTTCAGGACAACGAGTACGACGTCCTGATGGACCCCAGCGGTCAGCGCTGGGCATTCGCGCTGGCCGATTCCCGGGCCGTATCGGAGAACCTCGAGGAGGAACGCTGGGGCCTGTTCCGCTTCAAGCGCCCCGCGGATACGCCGGTGCGCTACCGCTTGTCGCGGGATACCGCCACTTTGCTCAACGCCGGTCTGTCACCGGCCTTTCGTCGCCGATTCCTGCAATTGCCGGCACAGGGCAACCCACGGGCTAGGGCCCTCGCCAGCGAGCTTAGGGCTACCTCCAGTTCGGATCGGGAACTGGTTGCCCGTCTTCTGACCCGGTTCCGTGAGCAGCCGTACTTCTACACCCTGCGTCCACCGCTGATGCCGGACGATGGCATCGACACCCTGCTGTTTGATGAACGACGGGGCTTCTGTGAACACTACGCCGGGGCCACCACCTTTGTACTGCGTTCGGCGGGCATTCCGGCCCGTGTGGTTGCGGGTTACCAGGGCGGAGATCCCGGTGCCAATAACGAATACCTGATTGTCCGTCAGTACGATGCCCACGCCTGGGTGGAAGCCTGGTTACCGGGCTCCGGTTGGACCCGGGTAGACCCGACGGCGGCGATCGCGCCGGACCGTATCGAATCCGGTCTGCGGGAAGCGGTGGCGGACGAGGGGTCGTTTCTGGAAGAGGACTGGACGTCACCACAGCGCTATGGCGATCAGGCGCTAATCCGCTGGGCCAGTCTCCAGGTCGACCGCCTCAACTACCAGTGGCAGCGCTGGGTGGTCGGCTACCAGGGGCAGTCGCAACTGGATCTGATGTCCCGCTTGCCTGGCAACATCGGTATGAAGGAACTCGGTTACTTCAGTGCTGGCCTGGTGGCGTTTGGCCTCCTGGTGGCAGGTCTGGTGTCGGCTTGGAAGCTGCGGGGGATTCTGACGCGGGACCCGTATCTGCGGGTGGTGGCGCAATGGCGTCAGCTGTTGGAGCGCTCCGGTCTGGAGGCGCCGACAACGGCGACACCCAGTCAACTGGCGGACTCGGCGGAGGCTCGCTGGCCAGCCCTGCGGGGGACAGCAAGAGCTTTTGCCCGGATGGTGAACAGCCATTACTATGGTGCCTCGGCCGGAAGCGTTGAGCCTGCTCAGCGCAAGGCCGATCTGGCACGCCTGAAACGCATCTTGGGCGTGAACCGGCGCATTCTTCGCAAAGCCCGTTGACGGCCGATGAACACACAGACTCCAGGAACCAACTTGATCACCGCGATTGACTCCATGCCCTGGCTGCACACAGCCTGGAACCAGCTGATCAACAATCTCCGCAATGATCGCCTGCCTCACGCCTTGCTGGTGGCCGGAGAGCGAGGGGTGGGGAAGGGTGACTATGCCGAGGCGGTGGCGGCGCTGCTGGTCTGCGACCGGCTTGCCAGCGCGATCGCCGACTCGCGGTCAGCACCCTGCGGACAATGCAAACAGTGCGAGTTGGTTGCTGCGGGCTCTCATCCCGATATCCGTCGCTACGCGCCGGAAAAATCACGCATGATCAAGGTCGATCAGGTAAGGGCGTTGTCCGCGTTTGCGGTCGCATCGCCCCAGGTAAGCCATCGCAAGATCGTCATTGTGAATCGCAGTGATCAGCTAAATATCAATGCAGCCAATGCGTTACTAAAGACTCTTGAAGAGCCATCTGATGACGTCACACTGCTGTTGTTGCAGGAGACCGGCCGGCCAATACTGCCGACCCTGCGCTCCCGTTGTCAGACTGTCACTTTGCCGACCCCGGATTTCGCAACCGGCCTGACCTGGTTGCAGCAGCACATCCCTGAGGGCAATTCCGGGCAGGGTGGAGCCATGGACCAGGAACACCTGGTCCAGGCACTTCGGTTGGCTGGCCTGGCACCCAGACTGGCCCTGGATTACCTCACCGGTGACTTCATCCAACAGAGACAGACCGCTCTGGACGCGTTTCGTCGGTTCATGAAAAACGAGCTGTCACTGCCGGAAGCTGCCAAGCCGTTAAAGACCCTCGGGCTCGATGGCTCGCTGCTACTGATGGAAAAGTGGGCGGCGGACTTGGCCCGCCTGGGAGTGGGGGCTGATCCTGCTGATCCCGAGGCAGCGGAAATGCTGCGCTATCTGGCCAAACACAACCCGCCCTGGCGAGCTCACGAGCTGTTGTCATCAGTGCGGGAGAGCCGGGCGGCCGGCATCAACAATGTCAGTCCTGAACTGGAGGCGGAACGGCTGCTGATGCAGTGGCAGGCGCTGATGCCCAGGCGTCGCCGGCGGGCCTGAGCGGGCCGCTGTGCGGGGCTGGTGTTAGCCTGCTATGATTGTGAAATATAATGAATTTTGGACAGCCCCTCCGGTCTTGGGGCCATTAGCACAGAGGTAGTTGATCATGGGGCCTGGATTTGGCGCTCGAAGTGGCATTCTGACACTGACCATCAAGGACAAAGCGGTGCTTTACGCCGCCTATATGCCCTACATCCGCCAGGGCGGCTTGTTCATTCCTACCCAGAAGCAGTATCAGCTCGGGGACGAGGTGTTCCTGTTGCTGAACCTGATGGATGAGCCGGAGAAGATTCCGGTTGCCGGCAAGGTCATCTGGATCACGCCCAAGGGTGCACAGGGAAACCGGGCGGCGGGTATTGGCGTACAGTTCAACGGCGATGACGAAACGGCACGCACCAAGATCGAATCGTACCTGGCTGGCTCCCTCAGCTCGGATCGTCCGACTCACACGATGTAGCGGGCGCCGCCCGCGAAAGGCCGGACTTCATGAACCACAAAGCGACGCCAGTGCCGGACGTTTCCGAAGCCGGAGGCGGCCAGGAGATTCGCTGGCCACTTCGACACCTCACTCTTGCCGGGCTGCACTGGCCTAAAACCAGGGTTGATTCATCCGCCGCGACCCCGGTGGTGATGGTCCACGGCTGGCTTGACAATGCCCGCACCTTTGCCCGGCTGGCTCCTGAGCTGGCTGGCAGCCGGGATGTGTTTGCCATTGACATGGCAGGGCACGGTCACTCCGATCACCGTCCGGCCGGCCAGTCCTACCTGTTGGTGGACTACGTTGCTGATCTTGCAGAACTGTTGGCCAATCATTTTGACGAGCCAGTCGATCTGGTATCCCACTCGCTGGGGGGGACCGTTTCCCTTCTGTGCGCGGCGGCATTCCCGGAGCGGGTGCGTCGGCTGGTCATGATCGACAGTCTAGGGCCAATCACCCGGCCGCCGGAACAGGTGTTGGGGCAACTGCGCTCGGCCCTGGTCAAACGCGAACAGGGCTCCTCACCCGGGCCGCTGTATCCGTCACAGGAACAGGCCGCCAGAGTTCGTGCAGGCGGGTTGAGTCCCCTGTCCCAGCAGGCCGCGGAAGAGCTGGTACCCCGTAATTTGGTGGCAGTGGATGGCGGCTACCGCTGGCGTACCGATCCCCGCCTCCGGCACCCATCCAGTATGCAGTTTGATGAGCAGCAGGTGCTGGCCATGCTGACCGAGGTCAACACGTCGGCGCTGCTGCTGGTCGCAGAGAACGGGCTTCTGCCTGCGCGGCCAGAGATGACAAGGCGCCTGGACGCTATCCGGTCATTACGCAAGGTTTCGGTGCCGGGCGGTCATCATTGCCACCTGGATGGTGAGATTGCTCCGGTCAGTCAACACATCAAGGAATTTCTGGATGATGACTCGCAGAATTAGTCCGCTACGCCTTTTCAAACCGGTGGTCGTGCAACCTCGGGGGCGCCGGGCAAGTGCCCGGGTCCTGACTGCTCTCGGGTTGCTGTTGGGGCTGATTGTGCCCCTGTCGCTGCAGGCACAGACGGTTGTTCCGGCCTTTCCTCTTGCCTCAGTTGAAGCCGAAACCGAGATTGTGTCGCCGGCCCACCTGGTGCTGCTCAGCCGGGTGAGGGAGGTGAATGACCGTATCCGTTCGGAATCGCTGGCACGGGTGCCGGTCAACGGCGAAGGGCAATTGTTGAAGATTGCGGAAGACTCCAATCGCGAGGACGCCCGGGCCTACTACTTCAATCAACTCAAGAAGCTCAATGCCCAGATTCTCTATCAGTGTGAAGGTCGCAGTTGCGGCCGGAGCAGCGTCTGGGCCAACCGTATATTCCGGCAGTCAATTCTCTACGGCCGCGATGCCAACCAGGACTACCTGGTTGCCGCGGTGCAGGAAGACGCCTCGATTCACCTGGTGTTGGTGTACACCGTCACCCGCGGTAACCTGACCGACTATGTCTGGGTGGAGCAACTGCGCCTGGGCGAGGGTGCCGATGTGCCTGGTCTGGATCTGTTGTCGGAACGGGTCCGGGGGCCGATTGTGGTGCCCTGGCAGGGAGGAATCACCTATCGTTTCGAGTGGGATTCCACCGATCGCCGGCAGGTGACGGATTGGGCCAGCGGCGCGGACAGCGCCGTGGTGATCACCGCCCATTCGTCCCTGGCAGACGGTGAAACCCTTGAGGTCTCAATGGCGCGTGCCAGTGAGGCGCTGGAAGCCATGTCGTCACTGCTGCAGAAAAGCGGGATCAGTCGTGAGCAGCAGGTGCCGATTGTGGTGGGCCCCGCCGTTTCCATGCCAACCCCGGATCGCAGCGGTGACCGTATTGAGATTGTGGTGATCTCCGCCCCCTGATCCGTCATCCGCTACCTGAGCCAGGCTGGCCGGGTAGCGGCACAGTGCATTTCTGCAGGACAGTATTCATGAGTGACCACCCTGACGCTCAAGGTGACCCGTCCCCCGCGGTTACCGGGGAAAACCCGCCCACGCCCCAGACTGGCAGGCGAAAGACCGTCGCATTGACTCTGGGCAGCGGTGGTGCCAGGGGCTATGCCCATATCGGCGCCATTGAGGTGCTGCAGGAGCGGGGTTACGACATCATTGCGATCTCCGGCTGCTCCATGGGGGCGCTGATCGGCGGTATGCATGCGGCGGGCAAACTGAAAGATTACAAGGACTGGGTCACCGGTCTCGGTCAGTTCGATGTACTCAAGCTTCTGGACGTCACCTTCAATTCCGTTGGTGCAATCCGTGGTGAGAAAGTGTTCTCAGTGGTCAGAGAGCTGCTCGGCGAAACCCGGATTGAAGACCTTCCAATTCCCTACACCGCAGTGGCCACTGACCTGCTGGCCCATAAGGAAATCTGGTTTCAGGAAGGCCCTCTGGATCAGGCTATCAGGGCCTCCATCGCGATACCGAGCGTGGTGACCCCGCTGGTGCTGAATGGCCGGGTGCTGGTGGACGGAGCCTTGCTTAACCCATTGCCGATCATCCCCACCATTTCTTCCCACGCCGACCTCATCGTCGCGGTGAACCTCAGCGGGGAAGACGACCGCCGGCGTCCGCCGACCGCCCCCGATGCCAGTTTTGATCTGGCGGAAGACAGCGAGAGTGACGCGGAGGAGTGGGTTCAGAAGGTGCAGGAGAAGGCGTCCCGATGGTTCGACTGGGACCTGCTTAAGGCCTTTACCGGCAAGCGCGAGCAGGGCGAGGGTGCCGATGTGGAGGCGCGCATCAGCAAGGCCGTGTCGGAGAAAAAAGACGAGGATCGCAAAGGCACGGACGAGGGAGCTGCCATTGACTGGGAGCGTCTGGGTATCGGTAAGTTCGATGTGATGAACCTCACCATTGAGACCATGCAAAGCGCGCTGGTGCAGTACAAGATTGCCGGCTATCCGCCGGATCTGCTGGTGAACGTGCCCAAGAATGCCTGCCGTACCTACGATTACCACAAGGCACCGGAGTTGATACAGCTGGGCCGTGAGCGAATGATTCTGGCCCTGGATCGCTACGAACAGGCGCAGAACAGTTCTGGTCCGTTGGCGATCTAGCGTATAATTCGCCACCCGACGCATTGATCTCAAGGAAATGACGTGACCCAGCCGATTGACGACCTGCACACCGTGCGCGATTACCTCCGCTATGTCTCTTCCCGGTTTGCAGCCTCGCCGCTGTTCTATGGCCATGGCACTGACAATGTGTGGGATGAGGCCGTCCAGCTGGTGATGCGCAGCCTCCATCTGCCGCTGGAGAACAACAAGCTGTTCCTGGATGCCCGTCTCACCCGGGAAGAGCGAGAGTTGATCCTGGACAGGGCTGACCGCCGTATCAATGAGCGCGTGCCGCTGGCCTACCTGCTGGGTGAAGCCTGGTTTATGGGGCTGCCATTCCATGTCGATGAGCGGGTTCTGGTGCCCCGATCGCCGATTGGTGAACTGCTTGAGGCTGGCCTGCAACCCTGGCTGGGGGATCGTCCGGTCAACCGGATACTGGATCTGTGTACCG
The DNA here is from genome assembly GCF_020546665.1 of Marinobacter sp. CA1. Lineage (NCBI taxonomy): Bacteria > Pseudomonadati > Pseudomonadota > Gammaproteobacteria > Pseudomonadales > Marinobacteraceae > Marinobacter > Marinobacter sp. CA1. Next base: position 2,369,639 of record NZ_CP071785.1, on the reverse strand, counting down.
GCAGTGGCTGCATCGGCATCGCCGCAGCGGCGGTGTTTGAGGACGCCGAGGTGGACCTGGCGGATCTTTCCGCTGACGCCCTGGACGTTGCCATCAGCAACATCGACTACCATGAGTTGGGTGACCGGGTGCGGGCCATTCAGTCCGATGTGTTCGAAAACATCGATGGCCGCTACGATGTGATCCTCAGTAACCCACCGTACGTGGATGCCGAAGACATGGCGAGCATGCCGGATGAGTTTCGTCATGAACCGGAACTGGGGCTTGCTGCGGGGGACGATGGTCTTGATATTGCCCATCGGATACTCGCCCAGGCTGCGGACCATCTGACCCCGGACGGTTTGCTGATAGTTGAAGTCGGGAACAGCTGGCCGGCGCTGGATGCCGCCTACCCACAACTGCCCCTGACCTGGCTGGAATTTGAGAACGGCGGTGATGGTGTATTCCTGCTTTCCGCTGCCGACCTGAAAGCCTGGCGAGCGCAGAGTGGTCGTTAGGTCGGCATCTTCAATGGCTCGAACCTGTTTTAAATAACCTGAATAAGATATTGAATTATGTCTGGAAATACCTTTGGAAAGCTGTTTTCGGTGACCACCTTTGGGGAAAGCCACGGGCCAGCTCTGGGGTGCATCATTGATGGATGCCCACCCGGAATTGAGCTGAGCGAGGCCGACCTGCAGGGCGATCTGGACCGTCGCAAGCCGGGCACGTCACGCCACACCACCCAGCGCCGGGAACCGGATCAGGTCCGCATCCTCTCTGGCGTCTTCGAGGGGCGTACCACTGGCACACCGATCGGCCTGCTGATTGAGAACACCGACCAGCGTTCCAAGGACTACTCCAAGATTTCCGAGCAGTTCCGGCCGGCCCATGCCGATTACACCTACACCCACAAGTACGGGTTCCGCGACTATCGTGGTGGCGGCCGCTCTTCCGCCCGGGAGACCGCAATGCGGGTTGCCGCAGGTGCCGTGGCCCGAAAGTTTCTGCAGCAACGGCTTGGCATTAACATTCGCGGTTATCTGTCCCAGCTTGGTCCCATCGTGGTCGACAAGCTGGACTGGGACCAGGTGCACCAGAACCCGTTCTTCTGCCCGGACGCCGACAAGGTGGCGGAACTGGAAGCCTACATGGATGCTCTGCGCAAGGAGGGTGACTCCATTGGCGCCCGCATCAATGTGGTGGCCGAAGGCGTCCCGCCGGGGCTTGGCGAGCCGATCTTTGATCGTCTTGACGCTGACCTGGCCCATGCGCTGATGAGCATCAACGCTGTCAAAGGCGTCGAGATTGGCGCTGGATTCGGATCGGTCAGCCAGAAGGGGACCGAACACCGGGATGAGCTGACCCCGGAAGGCTTCCTCTCCAACCACGCCGGCGGTGTCCTCGGGGGTATTTCTTCCGGCCAGCCGATCCTTGCCAGTATTGCGCTCAAGCCAACCTCGAGCCTGCGACTGCCAGGTCGCAGTATCGATGTCGATGGTAACCCGGTAGAGGTCATTACCACCGGCCGCCACGATCCTTGCGTCGGCATCCGTGCGACGCCCATTGCCGAGGCCATGATGGCCCTGGTGCTGATGGATCACTATCTGCGCCATCGCGCCCAGAATGGCGACGTGGAGGTTACCACCCCGGATATTGAGCGTAACCGAGGGTAGGGCGTATTTACTGGCGGCTGTCCAACCTCTACTTCTGGTTCTTTGCCCTGTTGGGGGCGCTGCTGCCTTATTGGTCGCTGTATCTGGAAGGCCGGGGCTTCAGCTACCTTGAGATCGCCACCCTGATGGCGACGATTCAGCTCACCAAGATCGTCGCTCCCAGCATCTGGGGCTGGCTCGGCGACCGCACCGGACAGCGGGTGCGGCTGGTACGCACCGGCGCTTTCGTGGGCGCCGTATGCTTCTCCGGCGTGTTTCTGGAACCGGCGTTCTTCGGACTGCTGCTGGTGATGCTGGCCTTCACCTTCTTCTGGAACGCCGTGCTGCCGCTGTATGAGGTGATCACCCTGCAGGGGCTGGGGCGGGACCGGGCGCGCTATGGCCGGGTTCGGCTCTGGGGTTCGGTGGGCTTTGTCGGTGCGGTGGCCGGTGTCGGTGCGATCCTGGAGTGGCTGCCCATCGGTTTCCTGCCGTGGATTGTGATGCCGGTGTTTGCCGGCATCGCCATCTCCGCCTTTTTGGTGCCAGCCGAGCGTGGTCCGGCACGCTCAACGGCCGGTGCTGCCGAGTTATGGGCTATCCTGCGGCATCCGGCAGTGATTGCCTTCTTTCTGATGAACTTCCTGCTACAGGTGTCGCACGGCGCCTACTACACCTTCTTCAGCATTCACCTGGAACAACACGGCTACGGAAAGTTTGCCATTGGCGTGCTCTGGTCGCTGGGAGTCATTGCTGAAATTGCGCTGTTTATCGTGATGCACCGGCTGTTTCGTCGGTTCACTGTGCGCCAGATCGCGATCGCCGCGCTGCTGTTGACGCTGTTGCGGTGGGTGCTCATCGCCGAGGCAACGTCCCTGTTGGCCGTGCTGGTGTTTGCCCAGCTGCTCCATGCCGCATCTTACGGCGCGCTGCATGCGCTGTCGGTCCAGTACATCCATGGCTATTTCGGCGGCGGCCATCATGGCCAGGGTCAGGCGCTCTATAGTGGCCTGACGTTTGGTGCCGGCGGCGCTGTCGGTGCCTGGCTCTCCGGCTTCCTGGTGGAGGGCGTGGGTACCGACGCGGCATTCTGGGGCAGTGCGGTCGCCATCGCCCTGGGGGTGCTGGTTGCCTGGCGGGGCCTCAAAGCGCCGCCGGAGCCTTCCGGTGTTCCCGACTGATCAGCTTTGATCCGGGTCCTCATCCGGTTCTTCCAGTTTGAGCGACAGGCCGCCATCCGGTTTGCCTGGTGCTGGTGCCGGTCGGGGGCCGGCAGTTACAGTTGGTGGACTGTCAGGCTGACCACCATCCAGCTTGATTTTGAGGCGGAGGTTGTTGGCAGAATCCGCGTTTTTCAGCGCCTCCTCCTGGCTGATCCTGCCCTCTTTCCATAGGTTGAACAGCGCCAGATCGAAGGTTTGCATGCCAAGGTTCGACGACTTTTCCATAATCTCTTTAATGCCATCAATCTCGCCACGTAGGATCAGCTCGCTGATCGTGGGCGTGCCCAGCAGCACCTCGATAGCGGCGCAGCGCTTGCCGTCCAGGGTTGGGATCAGGCGTTGTGACACAAAGGCGCGAATGTTCATGGCCAGGTCCATCAGCAACTGAGGACGCCGCTCTTCCGGGAAGAAGTTGATGATCCGGTCCAGGGCCTGGTTGGCGTTGTTGGCGTGCAGCGTGGAGATGCACAGGTGGCCGGTTTCGGCGAATGCCAGGGCGTGCTCCATGGTTGCCCGGTCGCGGATTTCGCCGATCAGGATAACGTCTGGCGCCTGTCGCAGGGTATTCTTCAGCGCCTGATGAAAGCTCCGGGTATCAACGCCAACTTCCCGTTGATTGACGATGCACTTCTTGTGACGGTGAATGTACTCAACCGGGTCTTCAATGGTGATGATGTGACCCCGGGAGTTGGAATTTCGGTGATCGATCAGTGCCGCCAGGGAAGTGGATTTACCGGAGCCGGTCGCGCCAACGAACAGCACCAGGCCGCGCTTGGACATCACCACATCTTTCAGGATGGGCGGAAGCCCAAGGTCATCCGCATTGGGAATCTCGGTCACGATATTGCGGGCCACAATGGACAGCTCATTGCGCTGTCGAAAGATGTTGATACGGAACCGGCCTACCTGGGGAATGCTGTAAGCCAGGTTCATCTCCAGTTCCTGCTCGAATTCCTCGATCTGCTCCTGATCCATGATCCGGTAGGCGATCTCCTTGATCTCGCCGGGCTTCAGGGGCGTTCGGTCGATCGGCTTCAGGGTGCCCTGGAACTTGGCGCAGGGCGGCGCGCCTGTGCTGAGGTACAGGTCAGAGCCGTCTTTGACGGCAAGGATCTTGAGGTAGTCGTCGAAGCCCATTCGGGTCTCCTTGTCTCTGTCGTTAAAGCGGGTTCACTGAGGGCGATCTCTGTTCAACCCGGTGTCTTGATCTGTTCGCCATGAACAATATCCCGCAGCGCCCGTGCCGCCGAACTCAGCGTGCGTCCGTCCAGGCCGATGGCGCCCAGCACCCGGCTCACCGGCTGGGTGATGGGCAGGTGAACGATGGAGTCATCCACCATGCTCAGCGGCAGCACGCTCCAGCCCAGCCCAACGCTGGTCATCATCTTGATGGTTTCCAAGTAGTTGGTGGGCATTTGCGGCTTCAGCGTCAGGGACTGTTCCAGAAACAGCCGGCTGACCACCCGATAGGTTGCGGTGGAGGTGTCGGGCAACAGGGCCGGGTACGGGCTCAGGTCCGCGAGCCCGGGTGCGGTCAGTCGCGCCAGCGGATGCTCCGGTCCGCTGACGAAGACCATGGGGTCCGCCCATTGTTCGTACACCACGAAGTTGTTGTCCATGTCATCACTGAGGGTGACGAACGCCAGTTCGGCGTTGCGTTTTCGCATTTGCACGTAGGCGCTTTCGGACTCCATGAACTGCAGGTTCAGGCGCACCTGTGGGTGCTCCCGATTGAACCGGCGCAGCCACGCTGGCAGGTGATGGAGTCCGATATGGTGGCTGGCAATGATGTCCAGCTCCCCTCCAATATCGTCGTTGTCTGGCGAAAGCGCCACCCGGGCGTTGTGAAGCTCGTCCAGAATGCGGCGGGCATGGGGCAATAGCCGGCTGCCGGCTTCGGTCAGTTGCAGGTGACGCTGGCGTCGATCCACCAGCGGGCTGCCGAGTTGATTCTCAAGGGCTGCCAGTCGTTTACTGATGGCGGGCTGGGTCAGGTGCAGGGTTTCAGCGGCCTCTGAGAAGGAGCCGATATCGACAATGGTGACGAACGCCTTGAGGCTGTTGGTGTCCATGGTTGTCCCTGCAGGCATTTGCATTCCTAAGTGGAATGCAATCTATAAAAAACATGAATTGAGGTTATCTCAAGGAAGGGTATACCATGATCGCCACAGTCACCGCCACTTGTTCCGGGGATTCACGCGCCGGGGCAGGCGGTTACCGAAAAGACGTTGTCGGATAGACGCGGTCGAATAAAACACAGTCAGAATAACCACTGAGAGAGCTGAGGAGCCAGTCATGGCCGGTAAAACCCTTTACGACAAATTGTGGGATGACCATCTCGTCAAGCAGCGGGATGACGGGTCTGCGCTGATCTATATCGATCGCCAGTTGCTCCACGAAGTCACATCGCCCCAGGCGTTTGAAGGCTTGCGCCTGGCCAACCGCAAACCGTGGCGACTGGACGCCAACCTGGCGACGCCGGATCACAACGTGCCAACCACCGATCGCGACAAGGGCATCGACGGTATCGTGGATCCGGTATCCCGTACCCAGGTTGAGACTCTGGACCGCAACTGCGACGAGTTTGGCATCCTCGAGTTCAAGATCAAGGATCAGCGTCAGGGCATCGTTCATGTCATCGGGCCGGAGCAGGGCGCCACGCTGCCGGGGATGACTGTCGTGTGCGGAGACTCCCACACCTCGACCCATGGAGCGTTTGGCACACTGGCCCACGGGATCGGCACGTCCGAAGTTGAGCACGTCCTCGCGACCCAGTGCCTAGTCCAGAAAAAGATGAAGAATATGCTGGTGAAGGTCAACGGCGAACTCGGTGCCGGCGTGACCGGCAAAGACGTGGTTCTCGCCATCATCGGCAAGATCGGTACTGCCGGTGGTACAGGCTATGCGATCGAGTTTGGCGGCGAAGCGATCCGCAAGCTGTCAATGGAAGCCCGTATGACCATCTGCAACATGTCCATTGAAGCCGGTGCCCGGGTTGGCATGGTGGCGGTGGACGACATCACCATCGATTACGTCAAGGGTCGTCCGTTCGCCCCGAACGGTGAGCAGTGGGATGCCGCGGTTGACTACTGGCGCACCCTGCACAGTGACGATGACGCGGAATTCGACAAAGTCGTGGAGCTGGAAGGTCGTGACATTCAGCCTCAGGTAACCTGGGGCACCTCGCCGGAGATGGTCACAGGTGTGAATGGCACGGTGCCAGACCCGACCGCCGAAGCGGACCCCATCAAGCGCGAAGGCATTGTCCGGGCACTGAAGTACATGGGGCTGGACGCCAATATGCCGATTACGGACATCAAGCTCGACCGGGTGTTTATCGGTTCCTGCACAAACTCCCGCATTGAAGATCTGCGCGAGGCGGCCGCTGTGGTGAAAGGCCATAAGGTGGCGGCAAGCCTGAAACAGGCGATGGTGGTACCGGGCTCCGGTCTGGTCAAGGCCCAAGCCGAACAGGAAGGCCTCGACAAGATCTTTATCGAGGCCGGTCTGGAATGGCGTGATCCCGGCTGCTCCATGTGCCTGGCGATGAACGCCGACAAACTGGGGCAGGGCGAGCACTGCGCCTCCACCTCCAACCGTAACTTCGAAGGGCGGCAAGGCTTCGGTGGCCGTACCCACCTGGTGAGTCCGGGTATGGCGGCCGCGGCAGCCATCGCCGGCCATTTTGTCGACGTTCGCGATCTGACCCACTGATCCACAAGGAGATAAGTCCCATGCGCGCTTTTACGCAACATCAGGGCGTTGTTGCCCCCCTGGACCGTTCCAATGTGGATACGGACATGATCATTCCCAAGCAGTTTCTCAAATCCATCAAGCGCAGCGGGTTTGGTCCCAATCTGTTCGATGAACTGCGTTACCTGGACGAAGGCAAGCCGGACCAGGACTGCTCGCAGCGTCCGCTGAACCCGGACTTTGTCCTCAACCAACCGCGTTACCAGAGTGCGAGTGTGCTGCTGGCGCGAACCAACTTTGGCTGTGGCTCCAGTCGTGAGCACGCTCCCTGGGCTTTGGACGACTTTGGTTTCCGGGTCATCATTGCCCCGAGTTTTGCCGATATCTTCTACAACAACTGCTTTAAGAATGGCTTGTTACCCATTGTTCTGGAAGAGTCTGTCGTTGACCAGCTGTTTGCTGAAACTGAGCAGCAGGAAGGCTATCAGTTAGCCATTGACCTCGAAGCCAAGACGGTCACGACGCCTGGTGGCGACACCTTTGGCTTTGAGGTGGACGACTTCCGCCGTCACTGTCTCCTCAATGGCCTGGACGACATTGGCGTGACCCTGGAAGATGCGGACCTGATCCGGGATTACGAGAGCAAGCGCCGCCAGAGCGCGCCTTGGCTGTTCAACACCGGCAATTGATACCTGGCCCGGGACACCCCCGGCTGAACAACGACAGAACATCAGGTTAAGAAGGAGCAGAGCATGAGTAAATCGGTATTGTTGTTGCCTGGCGACGGCATCGGCCCGGAAATCGTGGCAGAGGCGGAGAAGGTGCTTCACAAGGTGAACGAGCAGTTCGACCTCGGGCTGGTGTTTGATTCCGCTCACGTTGGCGGCGCGGCGATTGATGCCACCGGAGTGCCGTTACCGGACGATACTCTGGACAAGGCCCGCAAGGCCGACGCGATTCTGCTGGGCGCCGTTGGCGGCCCCAAATGGGATGGCCTGGACATGGCCATTCGTCCCGAGAAAGGCCTGCTGGGTCTGCGCTCGAACCTCGAGCTGTTCGGCAACCTGCGGCCGGCCATTCTCTACCCGCAGCTGGCATCGGCGTCTTCCCTCAAGCCGGAAGTGGTGTCTGGCCTGGACATCCTGATCGTGCGCGAGCTCACCGGTGGCATCTATTTTGGCCAACCACGAGGTGTCCGTGAGCTGGATGGAGGAGAGCGCCAGGGGTACAACACGTATGTGTACTCCGAGTCCGAGATCCGTCGAATTGGTCGGGTCGCGTTTGAGGCTGCGCAGCAGCGCAACAAAAAACTGTGCTCTGTAGACAAGGCCAACGTACTGGAAGTAACGGTGCTGTGGCGGGAGATCATGGAAGAGTTGTCGAAGGACTACCCTGATGTCGAACTGAGCCATATGTACGTCGACAATGCGGCGATGCAGCTGGTTCGCGCACCCAAGCAGTTTGATGTGATTGTGACCGGCAACATGTTTGGTGATATTCTTTCCGACGAAGCGGCAATGCTGACCGGCTCAATTGGCATGTTGCCATCGGCCTCACTGAACTCTGACAAGCAGGGCATGTACGAGCCCTGTCACGGTTCCGCGCCGGACATCGCTGGTCAGGGCATTGCCAATCCGCTGGCCACCATTCTGTCTGCCGCCATGATGCTGCGTTACAGCCTGCAGGCGGAAAACGCAGCACAGGCCATCGAGGCAGCGGTCAGCAAAGTGCTGGACCAGGGACTGCGTACCGCGGACATCATGTCCGACGACGGCCGCAAGGTAACCACCCGTGAAATGGGTGAGGCGGTACTGGCAGCGCTATAACATCAGCGAACCCGACGGCAACAAGATGCGTTGCCGCGGGATCATCCATCCTGTCCCTGCCGGCGATACGGGCAAGGGGCGGGCATAAAATGAGGTTCAAAGGTCGCACATGAAGCGAGTTGGACTTGTAGGTTGGCGTGGCATGGTGGGATCGGTCCTCATGCAGCGCATGCGTGAAGAAAACGATTTCGCCGACATCGAACCGGTATTTTTCTCTACTTCCCAAACCGGTAAACCGGCACCAGACGTGGGCAAGGATGGCGTTCCACCTCTCCAGGACGCGTTTGACATCGAGACCCTGAAAGGAATGGACGTCATCGTCACCTGTCAGGGTGGCGACTACACCCAGGACGTATTCCAGCGCCTGCGTGACAGTGGCTGGGAAGGCTACTGGATTGACGCCGCGTCCACGCTGCGGATGGCGGATCATTCCGTCATTGTTCTGGACCCGGTCAACCGTAACGTTATTGATGAAGCGCTTGACCGCGGCGTCAAGGACTACATCGGTGGCAACTGCACCGTCAGCCTGATGATGCTGGCCCTTGGTGGTCTGCTGGAGCAGGACCTGATTGAGTGGGTATCCCCGATGACCTATCAGGCAGCCTCCGGTGCTGGCGCCCAGAATATGCGGGAACTTTTGTCGCAGATGGGCGAGCTGCGTGATGGCGTGTCGGAGCTGCTGGCCGATCCGTCCTCCGCCATTCTGGACATTGATCGCAAGGTCACCGAAACCATGCGTTCTGACAGCTTCCCAACCGACCACTTCGGCGTGCCGCTGGGTGGCAGCCTGATTCCGTTCATCGATAAACAGCTCGATAATGGTCAGAGCAAGGAAGAGTGGAAAGCGCAGTGCGAAACCAACAAGATTCTGGGTCGCAGCGATAACCCGGTGCCGATCGATGGCATCTGTGTCCGTATCGGCGCCATGCGCTCCCACAGCCAGGCGCTGACCATCAAGCTGCGCAAGGATCTGCCGCTGGACGAGATCGAATCGATTCTTGATGGCGCCAACGAATGGGTGAAAGTCGTTCCGAATGACAAGGAAGCGACCATGCAGGAGCTTACGCCTGCAAAGGTTACCGGCACCTTGGGCATTCCGGTGGGTCGAATCCGCAAACTGGCGATGGGGCCGGAGTATATCTCCGCATTCACCGTTGGTGACCAGTTGTTGTGGGGTGCGGCGGAACCATTGCGCCGCATGCTGCGGATACTGCAGGAGCGCTAATGGCGCCACCGGCACTTTGGCGTTCTGCCAACTGTGTCCGGTTTCCGGCAACCAAACAGGGGCGGAGGCTGACTTTCAGTCTCCGCCCCTGTTATTTTCGGTGGTTGCCGGTTCACGCCGTCTGGCGTGTAGGCTAGACTTGCAAGTCTCCCAGGCGACCCCCCTTGAGACCGGTCGTTTCCCTTCCGGATGACGAATGGATGCAACCTGCTTCACTGGTAAGCTGGGTTGTCCGGAGTCAAAGGAGCGATCTGCTGGGAATGACATACTGCGCGTCATAAAACTGAAGCTATGATGACGCGGTAACAGCAAGTTCCATGAAACAGCTAAAAAATTGGTGGAACGAAAAGGGCTGATTGATTGATAAAACTGGCTTTATCAACAATACTTGCCCAATCACTACGATGTCGGGTCGCATAATAACTAGAAGAGTTATAGACGATAGTCATCCAACCTCGTCCGATTCTGTTTGAATAAAGCAGTAACGAATAACGGAGACTGGAAAGGAAAAAGCATGAAGGTACGCAAGCTTGCGGTTGCCCTGGCGCTGGCTGGAGGGCTCGGCTCGGGAGTCGCACAGGCTCTTGGATTGGGAGATATTGAGCTTCAGTCCTATTTGAATGAGCCGCTCGAGGCCGACATTTCCCTCAACAGCAGTGAGGGCGTTAACCCCAACGAAGTCTTTGTGAACCTCGCTTCGGAAGACGCGTACCGGCGGGTTGGCATTGATCGAAATTACTTCCTTAGCAGACTCCGCTTTAACGTCAGTACGGCTGCCGATGGCAGTCTGATTGTCAACGTTTCCACCACGGAACCTGTCAAAGAACCCTATCTCAACTTCCTGCTGGAAGTGACCTGGCCCAGCGGCCGGCTGATGCGGGAATACGCTGTGCTGGTTGATCCGCCGGTCTACGCCGAGGATTCCGGTGTTGAAGAGACGGTTCAGGCACCCACCACCCAGGCACCGACGCCCCAGCGTCAGGTATCTGCACCCAGCACGCCATCTCGTCAGGCTCCGGCACCGCGCGCCTCTGCCGGCGATACCCTGGGGCCAACCAGCGCTTCGGATACGCTCTGGGGCATCGCCTCGCAGGTTCGTCCGAACAACAGCGTTTCCCATCAACAGGTGATGCTGGCAATCCAGGATCTGAACCCGGATGCGTTTATTGGCGGCAACATCAATCGCCTCAAGCGCGGCCAGGTACTGCGAGTGCCCAGTCTTGAGCAGATCCAGTCCCGTACCGCAGGTGAGGCCAGTCGCCAGGTTGCCCAGCAGAATCAGCAGCTGTCTACTGAACGCCGTGCCGTGGATGCGCGCGATGATGCGCCTTCAGCGCCATCGACGGACTCCGGTACCGCGAGCAGCGGCCCGGATGAGCTCAAACTGCTGGTGGCCGACGAAGAAGGTCCCCGTGATGCCGACGACGGCGGTTCCGCCGGCGGCCAGGGACAACTGGCTGGTGGCGTGGATGCTGGCAGCGCAGTGGCGATGGAAGAGCTTGAAGCCACCCGTCGCGAGAACGAAGACCTCAGTGGCCGGGTTGAAGACCTTCAGGATCAGGTCGAAACCCTGCAGCGCCTGCTGGAACTGAAAAACACCCAGCTGGCGGAGTTCGAGCAGGCGGTATCGGAAGGTGATGCGCCGCAGAGTCCGTCTCCGGTTGATGGCGGTGATGACGTTGCCACCGGTGAAGCTGCTGGTGACGATGCCATGGCCGGTGAGGTTGACGCTTCACAGGACGGGATGGCGGATGATAGCGGCCTGGAGCCGGCAACGGACGTGGAGGGCGAGGCCCCGACCGAACTGGCCGGTGATGAATCCGAACTGGCAGGCGATGATGGCATGATGCCTGACGGTGGCGATGAAGCGACCGGCTCAGACACCATGACTGCCGAGCCAGATGCTGAGACTGGCATGGCGGCAGACGGCGAAACGGATATGGCCGGCATGGATCAGTCATCCAGTCAGCCCGAGTCTGCGGCCGGAGAGCAGGCCGCACCGGCAACGACGGCAGCCAAAGAGCCCAAGAAAGCCGCCCCGCCTGCGCCGCAGCCTGAGCCCGAGAAAGGCTTCCCGGACAACCTCATCGACGAGATCATGACCAACCCGATGTACCAGATTGGTCTTGGCGGTGGTGTGGTTGCCCTGTTGCTGGGTCTGTTGCTGGTGGCTCGCCGCAACGCCAGTAAGGAAAAAGAGTTCTACGAGCAACTCACCAGCGAAAGTGACGACGAAGGCGATTCCATTTCCCTTGGCGATGAGGTTGAGACCGGCGAGGAAGCCGCACCTCAGGATGCTGAAGAGCGGGTTGATCCAATTGCCGAGGCCGACACTTACGTCGCTTACGGTCGTACCGATCAGGCCGTCAGCACTCTGGAGAACGCCATTTCCCGGGAGCCGAGTCGCACCGATCTGCGGCTCAAGCTGCTGAGTGTTTACGCCGACGCCGAAGACCGCGACTCCTTTGAGAAGCAGTACAGCGAGCTGGAAGCGTTTGAGGATGAGCAGGCGATTGCGGAGGCCGAAGGCCTGAGAGCACGCCTCGAGGAAGCCGAGTCGGTTCCGAGTATTGACGATCTTGAATCCCAGTTGATGTCGGACAGCTTCGGCGCAACGCAGCCGGAAGAAGCTGAGCAGCCTGAGTCGGCGCAGTCGCAAGCGGACGACGACGCCCTCACCGCGGATCTTGAAGGTGCGCTGGAAGGCCTTGACGAAAACGACGCTGAGGAAGATGACCGCGATAGCCGGGACCGTCCCATCGAGTACGATTTGTCGGATATCGACGTGAAATCCGGCGAAGACGACGCAGGTGCCGAGTCGGCAGAAGCAGGCGAGACCACAGAGCCGGCCAGCGAGGACGATGGCTATAGCCTCGAGTTCGATTCCGTTGAGTCCACAGACAGTGCGGACGACTTTGATGCTGAGCTGGCAGAGCTGGAACAGTCACTGGATCTGGGCGACGACGTCGAGACCGGGCTTGAAAGCACTGACAGCGATTCTCTGGAAGATGAGTTTGCCTCCCTGGATCTGGATGACGGTGATCTCGATGGCCTGCTGGAGGACGATCAGGCTACTCAGTCCAAAGATGCGGACAAAGACGAACTGGAGTCACTGGACGATCTCGATATCGACGCCTTCGACCTCGAGGAGCCCTCCCAGGAGGAGAGCGCTGAAACGCCATCTCTGACCGATGAAGATCCGCTTGCCGCCGAAGATTTTTCGGCCTTGGATAGCGGATCAGAGTCTACGGATGATGCCGGAGCGCAAGGCGATCTGGTAGTTGGTGAAGACGGCGCGCTGGATGAGTCCTTCCTTGACGAACTTGACGCCGAACTGGACAAGGTTGCCGGTGAGGATGAGAGTGACGCCCTGGCAGACGATGATGGCGGCCTCGATGACCTGGAGCTTGATATTAGCGATGAAGACCTGGCGCTGATGGAAGAGGTCGCGGAGGAGCAGCCAGCCCAATCCGAGCCTGCCGCGGAAGCGCCGGAAGCCCCGGATGCGCAGACCGACAGCGACGAACTGGCGGCCGGTGATGCCGACCTGCCTGTCGCGGACGATCTGGCGGACGAGGATCTCGATGTGCCGCTGGCAGACGAGTCTGTCGACGAGGCAGCGGATGCCGGGCATGTAGCGGAGGAATCGGATCAGGCGGAATCGAAAGCGGAAGGCCGTTCAACGGTGCCGGATATCGACGAATCCGAGCTCGGCGATGATGACGACTTCGACTTCCTAGCCGGTACTGATGAGGCTGCCACCAAGCTCGATCTGGCGCGAGCCTACATCGAGATGGGCGACAGTGATGGTGCCCGGGACATTCTCGAAGAGGTTGCCATTGAGGGGAATGATCAACAGAAGGCCGAGGCACAGGATCTCCTTAAAACTCTGTCCTGATTGGTTATAATACCTCTCACCCCGTAAGCCGCCGGCCCGGAATTGGGCCGGCGTTTTACGTTCTGGCGGCGGCTCAACAGGGCTGCTGACAAGACCCATTCGATCAGGCGCTGACGACCCTTGTTTATTGATCCACCCCCGTTGAGTACTGATAATGCAATTGGCGATGGCCGTGTCGCAGTGGTTTTTGAATACGATGGCGAGCACTTTCACGGCTGGCAGTACCAGAAGTCCGGAGTGCGTTCGGTCCAGGGGGAATTGGAGAAGGCCATTGCCAAAGTCGCCGATCATCCGGTGGAGCTGGTCTGCGCAGGCCGCACCGACGCGGGGGTTCATGCCAGCTATCAGGTCGTGCACTTTGAGACCACCAGCGTCCGCAACCGCCGTTCCTGGGTGATGGGCATTAACACCGCCTTGCCCGATGACATCTCGGTTCACTGGGCCGGAGCCATGGCGCCAGACTTTCATGCCCGCTTCTCGGCGATCTATCGGCGCTACCGCTACGTCATTTTCAATGGACCGGTGCGGCCTGGCATTCTTCGCCGCCAGGTCAGCTGGAACTTTCGGCCACTGGACGCAGAAGCAATGCATCGCGCTGCTCAGGCACTGGTCGGCGAACACGATTTCACGTCGTTCCGCGCCGCCGGTTGTCAGTCCCGGTCCCCCAATCGCTTTATGGAGTTTGTGACGGTCAGCCGCCATGGTGACTATGTGGTGATTGACGTTCAGGCCAATGCCTTTCTCCATCACATGGTCCGGAATATCGCCGGTGCACTGATGGCGGTGGGGACGGGAAAAAGACCGGAGGATTGGGTTGCCGAGGTGCTGGCCGCCCGCAATCGGTCCCTGGCAGGGGTAACCGCGCCACCGTTTGGCCTTTATCTGGTTGATGTGGGGTATCCTGAGGGCGTTGGTCCACCACTCGCAAATTGTGGGCCGGGATTCCTGAGACCCTGGTTTGGTGATGGTGGCAATCGCCCGCGACCAATTTCACAGATCCATGTCAAAGCCAGGCACAACTGATGAAGACCAAAACCAAGATCTGCGGCATTACCGAAATCGGCGATGCCCTGACGGCGGCCAACGCCGGTGCTGATGCCATCGGCCTGGTGTTTTTTGAGCCCAGCCCCAGGGCCGTCGACGTTGCCCGGGCGCGGGAGATTGCCGCCGCCGTGCCCGCATTTGTGACGCTGGTTGGGCTGTTCGTCAATCCCGACGCCGATTATGTTCGTAACATTCTCGACCAGGTGCCGCTGGATCTGCTCCAGTTTCACGGCGACGAGTCACCCGAGTTCTGCAATCAGTTCGGGCGACGCTGGATCAAGGCGGTCCGGGTGGCCACTACCGAAGATGTCGAAGACGCGTTTGAGCGCTATTCGCTGGGGTCGGGGTTGCTGCTTGATGCCTATGATCCAACCCTTTATGGCGGTACGGGCAAGTCCTTTGACTGGACCCTGATCCCGCAGCAGCGGCCGCTGCCGCTCATATTGGCCGGGGGGTTGAACTCTGATAACGTAGCCCGCGCCATTACCGCCGTGAAACCCTGGGCCGTTGATGTCAGCGGTGGCGTGGAAATCCGCAAGGGCGTGAAAGACGCCGCTCGAATCAAAGAATTCCTGAACGAGGTTCATCGTGTCGATAAAACTGACTGAAGAGATGCTGGGTTCACTGCCGGACAGCCGCGGACATTTCGGGGCGTTTGGTGGCCGTTTTGTGTCCGAAACCCTGATGGATTCGTTGATGACCCTGGAGCGAGAGTACCTCCAGCTGAAGAACGATCCGGAGTTTCAGGCCAAGTTCGACAAAGACCTGGCCGATTACGTGGGTCGCCCCAGTCCGCTGTACTTTGCCGAAAGGCTCACCCGTGAAGTCGGTGGCGCCCAGATCTGGCTCAAGCGCGAAGACCTCAACCACACCGGCGCTCACAAGGTGAACAACACCATCGGTCAGGCGCTGCTGGCCAGCTTTCTCGGCAAGAAGCGTGTTATCGCAGAGACCGGGGCAGGGCAGCACGGCGTGGCGACGGCAACAGTCTGTGCCCGGCTTGGACTGGAGTGCCATGTGTTCATGGGCGCCGAAGACATTGCTCGCCAGACCCTCAATGTCTACCGCATGAAGCTGCTGGGCGCCGAAGTGCATGCGGTTGAAAGTGGCACCCGCACCCTGAAAGATGCAATGAACGATGCCATGCGGGACTGGGTCTCTCATGTCGACGATACCTTTTACATCATCGGCACGGTGGCTGGTCCCCACCCATACCCGCTGCTGGTGCGGGATTTCCAGTCGGTGATCGGCCGTGAAACCCGGGCACAGAGCCTGAAGCAGGCCGGCCGTCTGCCGGATGCGCTGGTGGCCTGCGTTGGCGGTGGCTCCAACGCCATCGGCATGTTCTACCCGTTCCTGACCGATGAAGGCGTGGAAATGTATGGCGTTGAAGCCGGCGGTCACGGTATTGAGACCGGGCAACACGCGGCGCCGCTGTGCTCCGGCCGCCCCGGGGTGCTTCATGGTAACCGGACCTACCTGATGGAAGATGAGAATGGCCAGATTGCGGCTACTCATTCCGTCAGTGCCGGCCTGGACTACCCTGGCGTTGGACCCGAACACAGCTGGCTCAAGGACATTGGGCGTGCCAACTACGTGTCTGTGACCGACGACGAGGCACTGGCCGGCTTCCGTCAGCTGACCCGCGTTGAAGGCATTATGCCGGCACTGGAATCCGCCCATGCCGTGGCCTACGGCACCAAACTGGCGGCGACCATGGACAAGGACCAGATCCTGGTCATCAACGTCTCGGGTCGGGGCGACAAGGACATTCACACCATCGCCAAGATCGACGGCATCGAAATCTGAGTTAATCGGGCTTCTGCCGGGCGGCGACGCCGTCCGGCCGGCCTGCACAAGGAGCAGCCATGAGTCGTATTGAAGGGGTACTGAAGAACCTCAAGGGGCAGGGGCGCAAGGCCCTGATTCCATTCATCACTGCCGGCGACCCGCACCCGGATCAGACCGTATCGCTGATGCATACCCTGGTCGAAGCCGGCGCTGACATCATTGAGCTGGGGGTGCCGTTCTCCGATCCCATGGCCGATGGCCCGGTGATTCAGGCAGCCTGCGAGCGTTCGCTGGTTCATGGTACGTCCCTGCGTCAGGTGATCGACATGGTTCGCCGCTTCCGCGAGGATGACAACGATACGCCGGTGGTGCTGATGGGCTACCTCAACCCGATGGAAGCCATGGGCTATGAGACGTTCGCCGATACCGCCGCGGCAGCCGGCGTGGACGGTGTGCTGACGGTCGACCTGCCGCCCGAAGAGGCCGATGACGTGGCGCCACTGTTTACGGCCCGCAAGCTGGACCCGATCTTCCTGCTGGCGCCGACCACCACGGACGAGCGTATCCGGGCGATCAGCGATCACTCCTCCGGCTATGTGTACTATGTTTCCTTCAAGGGCGTTACCGGCGCAGCCAAGATCAACGTTGACGAAGTGGCCGAGCGTGTGCAGCACATTCATGATCTGACCGCGTTACCGGTTGGCGTTGGCTTTGGTATCCGGGATGCAGAAACCGCCGCCGCTGTGGGGCGGGTATCCGATGGTGTAATTGTCGGTAGCGTGCTGGTCGATACAATTGCCCGAAACCAGGCGGATCCGGAGCAGCTGAAGCGCGCTTTGGGGGATCTGCTCAAACCTATGCGCACCGCACTGGATGACCTCGCCTCCTGATCAACAGGGCTGGTGAGGCTCAGGCAGGCATCGAAGGACAGGACAAAACCATGAGTAACTGGCTTGACAAGATCATGCCGAGCAAGATCCGCTCGGAATCCAAGCAGCGGACTGGCGTTCCCGAAGGGTTGTGGAAAAAGTGCCCCAAATGCAGCGCTTTTCTGTACAAGCCCGAGCTCGACAAGAATCTGGATGTCTGCCCCAAATGTAACCACCATCTCCGGGTTACTGCTCGTCGCCGTCTCGACATTTTTCTCGACGCCGACGGCCGCGAAGAGATCGGTGCCGATCTGGAACCCTGGGATCGACTGAAATTCAAGGACAGCCGCCGCTACAAGGAGCGGTTGGCCCAGAACCAGAAAGCCACCGGCGAAAAGGAAGCCCTGCTTGCCATGCGCGGTAAGACGCTGGGTATTCCGCTGGTTGCCTGCGCCTTCGAGTTCAACTTCGTTGGCGGCTCCATGGGCCAGGTGGTTGGAGAGAAATTTGTCCAGGCTGCCAACGTCTGTCTGGAAGAACGGATTCCGCTGGTCTGCTTTTCCGCCAGTGGCGGTGCCCGAATGCAGGAGGCGATCTTCTCGCTGATGCAGATGGCAAAGACTGCTGCGGTATTGGAGCGGATGAAGCAGGAGGGGATTCCCTACATCTCGATCATGACCGACCCGGTGTTCGGTGGCGTTTCTGCCAGCCTGGCCATGCTGGGCGACCTCAACATTGCCGAACCGAACGCGCTGATCGGCTTCGCCGGTCCCCGGGTCATTGAGCAGACCGTCCGCGAAAAGCTCCCCGAAGGTTTCCAGCGCAGCGAGTTTCTGCTGGAGCACGGCGCCATCGATATGATCCTGCATCGTCATGAGCTGCGTGAGCGCGTCTCTGGCCTGCTGGCAAAATTCACCGATCAGGAGCGCCCGGAAGGGGAGCCGCCGATCGAGTTTGAGATTACCGAGAAGCCGGACGCAGACGCCGATGCCGACGTCAGCTGAACCATTAGCGCCCGGGTCGAAGGCCAGTCTCGATGACTGGCTGCGTTACCTGGAAGCCATTCACCCGGTCGAGATTGACCTTGGTCTTGATCGGGTTCTCACGGTATATCGCCGCCTGTTTCCCCGGCCGCCCGCAGCGCGGGTGGTGACCGTTGCCGGCACCAACGGCAAGGGCAGCACCGTGGCGTGCCTGTCTCGGGTCCTTGCTGCCGCCGGCCGCACCGTCGGCTGCTACACGTCTCCCCACCTGCACCGCTATAACGAACGGGTCGTCATCGACGGCCGTTTGGCGACGGACGATGAGCTGATTACTGCGTTCGCCCAGGTCGAAGAGGCCCGGCGTGGCATTTCCCTGAGTTACTTCGAATTTGGCACCCTGGCGGCATTTGTCGTGCTCGCCCGGGCCGGCGTGCAGGACTGGGTGCTTGAGGTGGGGCTCGGGGGCCGTTTGGATGCGGTCAATGTAGTGGATGCGGACCTGGCGATCATCACTTCGGTGGACATTGATCACGTCGCGTTCCTGGGTAACGATCGCGAGGTTATCGGCTTCGAGAAGGCCGGTATCTTCCGGGTTGGTCGACCCGCCATCTGTGTCGACCCCAATCCGCCCCGGTCGGTGCTGCAACAGGCCGCCGCCCAGAGGGTTGCGCTCAAGCGCCTGGGGGTCGACATGATGCTGACGGGAGACGCTGCCCAGCCGGTTTTGTCGATTCCTTCACTGGGTCAACAGTTGTCACTGCCCCGGGATGCGGCGCTGCCATTGGCAAGCATGGCCGCCGCGGTGATGGCGGCGCTGACGTTGCTGCCGGAGATGACGGCGACGGAGATCGAGGCGGCTCTGGCGAAAGTCCATCTGCCTGGGCGTTTTGAGCAGCGTGCCCAGCAGCCGGATGTCTATCTGGATGTCGGCCACAATCCCCATGCCGCTGCCTGGCTGGCAAGCCGGGTGCAGGCCAGGTGTCGCGCCGGCGGTGTCGTCCGCGCGGTCTATGCCTGCCTGGCTGACAAGGACGCCGGCGGTGTCGTCGATGCCATGGCCACCGTGGTGCAGCACTGGTACCTGGCGGGGCTGGACCAGCCTCGGGGGCGCAGTGCGGATACCCTGGCGGCACTGGTGTCCGAGCGGTTGGGAGAGTGCGCCCTGACGCAGCAGGCAACCGTTGCCGATGCCCTGAAGCAGGCCGTTGCCGACGCTGCTGAAAATGACCTGATCATCGTGTTCGGGTCGTTTTTTACGGTCGCCGAGGCGCGAGTGGCACTGGGGGCACCCGAGGAGCGCGGGGACGCCTTGGCCACCGAATCGAATGCGCCTTAAACTTCCGTCATCCGGTGGCGATGATTTTGAGTTCTCGACCCTGGCCGGTTAGTATCGGCGGACATCAAAGTCATATCGATACGCTGAACGCAGCACGTTGAACACAGACAGGGGTTAGCAAAAGGTGGACGGACTCAAACAACGGGTGATCGGCGCATTGGTGCTGGTGTCCCTGGCGGTTATCTTCGTGCCCATGCTGTTCGATGAGCCTCACTCCAAGCGCTCGACCCAGGTTATTCCCCTGCCAGAGGAGCCGCCATTCCCGGAAGTTGAGCCGGTTGAGGAACAGGATATCCAGCAGCCTTCCTACTATCTGGAAGAGGCGGACGGCCAGTCCCAGCCAGAGCCGATCATTGAGCCGGTAGACGACGAGCCGCAGGGTGTCGCGGCAAAGAGCAATACCGCTGAGTCCGTCAATACGACACCGGAGCCAGCTCCCCAGCCAGAACCCACGCCTGAACCAGAGCCAGCCCAGGCTGACGTTGCCGCAGAGACTGCCCCGAAACCGTCTCAGCCAGCAGCCGAAACACCGGCAAATGAAGAGTACAGCCGGTCACTGGAGGGTGCCTGGGTGGTGCAGCTTGGCAGTTTTGGCAACGCCGACAATGCCCGCCGTCTTCGGGACAATGCCCGCAAGGAGGGTTACAGCTCCCACCTGCAGACCGTCAGTCGGGGCGACAGCACGCTGACGCGGGTGTTCTGTGGTCCTTTCGCCGACAAATCCGAGGCCGAGCGTGCCAAGAAAACGCTAGATGGCATGTTTGGCCTCAACAGCCTGGTCACCAGCTCAGATCGGTGAGCAGCGTCAAGGTAAGCGCCTGCGACAACGGGGGGAATCACGTTTTTGTGCACTCCCGATTCCTGTTAGACTAGGCGCTTCGCTTTAACCCTGAACCTTCGCTGCTGGACTCCATGAACGCGCTGATCTGGATCGACTGGGTCATCATCACCCTGATTGCTGTTTCCACGCTGATCAGCCTCAAACGCGGCTTCGTGCGTGAAGCCCTGTCCATGGTTGCCTGGGTCGGTGCCTTCGTGATTGCCCGCACGTTTCACCCGCAGATGCAGTCCCTGCTCATCGACACTGTTGAGACTCCAATGGTTCGGCTGGTGGCCGCTTTTGCCATCCTGTTCTTTGCCACCCTGATCATCGGCGCCATTATCAATAACATGGTGGGACACCTGATACACGCCACCGGCCTGACCGCCACGGATCGCGTTCTGGGCATGGCGTTCGGCCTGCTTCGGGGACTGGTGATCGTAGTGGTCGCCATTGCCCTGGTCCGCTACACCCCGCTGGCCAATGATACCTGGTGGCGGGAGTCCGTCATGATCGAGCGCCTCGCCACCGTAGAAGACTGGTCGCGCCGCACCTTTGGCGACGAATTTGCCCGCTTTCTCGGCCCCGCAGGGGAGCCGTCACAACCCCCTATGGAACCAGCGGCCACCACCCGCTAACATTCAGTTTTAACGCTTCGGAGAAGACCCTATCCATGTGTGGAATTGTCGGTATTGTCAGTACTTCAAACGTCAACCAGTCGCTGTATGACGCGTTGACGGTGTTACAGCACCGGGGCCAGGATGCGGCGGGGATTGTGACGTTCCAGGATGAGCGCTTCTACCTCCGCAAGGACAATGGCCTGGTGCGCGACGTATTCCGCACCCGCCACATGCGTCGTCTGGTGGGCAACGTCGGCATTGGCCACGTACGTTACCCCACCGCCGGCAGTTCCAGCTCGGCCGAAGCTCAGCCATTCTACGTCAACAGCCCCTATGGCATTACCCTGGCCCACAACGGCAACCTGACCAATGCCGACGACCTGAGCCAGGACCTGTTCCGTACTGACCTGCGCCACATCAACACCAACTCCGACTCCGAAGTCCTGCTCAACGTGTTCGCCCACGAGCTGCAGAAGCTGGGCAAACTGAATCCCACCAAGGATGAAATCTTCGCCGCCGTAAAGGCCGTTCACAAGCGCTGTAAGGGCGCCTACGCGGTCATTGCGATGATCACCGGTTATGGCATTGTGGGCTTCCGTGATCCCAACGGTATCCGTCCGGCCTGCTACGGCACCCGCGAGACCGACGAGGGCACGGAATACATGATCGCTTCGGAGAGCGTGGCACTCAGTGCCGCGGGCTTTACCCTGGTTCGTGACATCGAACCGGGCGAGGCGGTTTACATCGAGACTGACGGCACCCTCTACACCCAGCAGTGTGCCGACAAGCCGCACCTGATTCCCTGTATCTTCGAACACGTCTACTTTGCCCGCCCTGACTCCATCATCGATAAGGTATCGGTCTACAAGGCCCGTCTGCGGATGGGCGAGACCCTGGCAGACAAGGTGCTGCGAGAGCGGCCGGAGCATGACATCGATGTTGTGATCCCGATCCCTGACACCAGCCGGACCTCGGCGATGCAGATGGCCCACCGCCTGGGCGTCAAGTTCCGGGAAGGTTTTATCAAGAACCGCTACATTGGCCGCACGTTCATCATGCCCGGCCAGAAAATGCGCAAGAAGTCTGTGCGTCAGAAACTGAATCCGATCGACCTGGAGTTCCGTGGCAAGAATGTGATGCTGGTGGACGATTCCATCGTCCGTGGTACCACCTGTGAGGAAATCGTGCAGATGGCCCGTGATGCCGGTGCCCGCAACGTCTACTTCGCGTCCGCGGCGCCCCCAGTGCGCTACCCCAACGTCTACGGCATTGATATGCCCTCTGCCCACGAGCTGATTGCGCACGACAAGAGCGTGGATGAGATCTGTGAGATCATCGGTGCGGACTGGCTGGTTTACCAGGATCTGGAAGATCTCATCACCTGCGTGAACGACGTCAATCCGGAAATTGAATCCTGGGAATGCTCGGTGTTTGACGGCAACTACGTCACCGGTGACATCGACACCGCCTACCTTGAGCGCATTGACGCCCTGCGCAACGACAAGAGCCGCAGTGCCAGCAATGGCGATGATGAAGACAACGGTATCATCGACCTGCACAACGACGAAGACTGAGAGGACCACCCATGACTCACCGCCGCGAAGAACACCTCTGGATCCCGGAATCGGATCTGGACGGCATGTCGATCGATACCCTGGCGGTGAGGGCGGGGCAGATCCGCACTGGCCAGCTGGAGCACAGTGACCCGATCTTCCCCACCTCCAGCTTTGTCTACGGCAGTGCCGCCCAGGCTGCAGCCCGCTTTGGCGGTGACGAACCGGGAAACATATACTCCCGCTTCACCAACCCCACGGTGCAGGCCTTCGAAGGCCGGATCGCGGCGATGGAAGGCGGTGAACGGGCCGTCGCCACGGCGTCTGGCATGGCGGCCATCCTCAGCACCTGCATTGCGCTGTTGAAAGCCGGGGAGCATGTGGTGTGCTCCCGTGGGGTCTTTGGCACCACCAACGTGCTGTTCCAGAAGTATCTGGCCCGCTTCGGCGTGGAGACGTCCTTCGTGTCGTTGACCGATATGGAGGAATGGCGGGGTGCGATTCGCGACAACACCCGTATGCTGTTCCTTGAAACCCCCTCCAACCCGCTGTGTGAGGTTGCCGATCTGGCGGCACTGTCTGATCTGGCCAGAGCCGCAGATGCTCTGCTGGTGGTGGACAACTGCTTCTGTACCCCGGTGTTGCAACGTCCGTTGTCGCAGGGCGCCGACATCGTCATTCACTCGGCTACCAAGTACCTGGATGGACAGGGTCGCTGTGTCGGCGGCGTGGCGGTGGGCTCAGCCAAACTGATGGAGGAAGTCTACGGATTCCTCCGTTCCGCCGGCCCGACCATGAGCCCATTCAATGCCTGGGTGTTCCTCAAGGGCCTGGAAACGTTACCGATTCGTATGCGTGCCCACTGTGACAATGCGTTAGAGTTGGCGCAGTGGCTGGAGCAGCAGGACGCCGTTGAAGAGGTGTTCTACGCCGGATTGAGCCACCACCCGCAACATGAGTTGGCGGCCCGTCAACAGGATGGCTTTGGTGGCGTGCTGTCTTTCCGGGTTCGTGGAGGCCGGGAGCAGGCGTGGTCGCTGATTGATGCCACCCGCATGATTTCCATCACCGCCAACCTGGGCGACGTCAAAACCACCATTACCCATCCCGCTACCACGACTCACGGTCGCCTGTCCGACGATGACAAGGCGCGGGCTGGTATAACCGAGAACCTGGTGAGGCTGTCGGTCGGCATCGAGTCGGTCGAGGACCTCAAGCAGGATCTCGCCCGGGGACTGGCGGCACTTGCTGCCGGCGCCTGATCCGGGATATTGGCCGGGCCTGACAGGGCAGGGGAGGGCTTCCTCCCATCGGGCCCGCCGTACACGAACTGTAACGGAATAATCAGATCATTCATGGCCGAGTCCAAAAAGACAGAGAAACAGAAAACGCCGGAATTGACCGAGAAACAGCTGCGGTTCCGACGCCTGGTTGCCCAGGGCAGCCGTGAAGGCGCCGTCATTGCGCTGATCGTACTGGCGATCTATCTGGGCATGGCGCTGGTGACCTTCAGTCCGGCCGATCCAGGCTGGGCCAGCATTGGCCATCAAACCCAGGTCTCCAATGCCGCCGGGCGTACCGGTGCCTGGCTGGCGAGTCTGTTGATGGACTTCTTCGGTCATGTCGCCTTCCTGTTCCCGCTGATGGTGGCGGGGTACGCCGTGATGCTGGTGCGCAGGCGCAATGATCCGCTGGAAATGCACTGGCCCCTGTTCATGGTGCGTTTCGGGGGCTTTCTGCTGATTCTGCTGTCGGCAACCAGCCTGTTGTCACTGTACTCGCTGTTTGGTCTGAGCGCCTCATCCGGAGGTGTGATGGGCATGGCCGTCTCTGATGCCATGGTCCGGTTTTTCAATCTGCCGGCCACGACCCTGCTGCTGGTAGCCATCTTCCTGTTCGCCCTCACCGTCACCACCGGTCTGTCCTGGTTCTGGCTGATGGACAAGGTTGGCGAGCTGACCCTGCAAACGGTCGAGCGAGTGAAGGCGTTTGCGCTTTCCCTGTGGCCACAACCCCAGACCGAGCCTGCAGTACCCGAAGAAGCGGCAGTGCCGGAACCCCGGCCCCGAGTTGCCAGGGAGCCAGAGCCGCCTGTGCTTCGGGAGCGGGTCGAACTCGCTGACGACGAACCGCAAGCGAACGATAAGCCCGCCTGGTGGCGCCGGCTGCCGTTCCTTGGCGGTAGCAACAAAGATGACGGCCAGGCACCGGAGCGTAGCGAACCGGGCCTGGAAGACCTGCCGTTTGAGCCCGATGACGTGCCCCTGGTGGCGGACCCGGTATCCCGCCCGGTAGCTGAAGAACCGGCGCCGCGCCCAGCCCGCAAGAAACCCAAAGCCGAGCCCACAGCCACAGACAGCAAGCCGGTGGAGAGTAAGGCCAAGTCGGTCCGGATCTCGCCCTTCAAGCGGGAGGATCGTGCCAGTTCGCCAGCGACGGATCGCAAGCAGCCAACGCTGCTGGAGGATCTGGAAAGCCCGATTCCGCCGCTGAGCCTGCTGGACCCGCCTGAAAGCCAGAAAGAGAGCGGGTACTCCGAGGAGTCTCTGGAGCACATGTCCAGGCTGCTTGAGGAGAAACTGGCGGACTTCGGTGTTTCGGTGGAAGTGGTGGAGGTCAACCCGGGCCCGGTGATCACCCGGTTTGAGATCAAGCCGGCGCCCGGGGTCAAGGTCAGCAAGATTTCCAACCTGGCGAAGGATCTGGCGCGCTCCCTGGCGGTTCTGTCTGTCCGCGTTGTGGAAGTGATTCCCGGCAAATCGGTGATTGGTATCGAGATCCCCAATGAAAGCCGGGAAATTGTGCGACTCAGTGAAGTGCTGGGCGCCAAGGTATTTACCGAATCCAGCTCGCCGGTGACGCTGGCACTGGGTAATGACATCGGCGGCAACCCGATGGTGGCCAATCTCGCCAAGATGCCTCACCTGCTGGTGGCAGGGACCACCGGCTCCGGTAAATCCGTTGGGGTCAATGCGATGCTGCTGAGCATGCTGCTGAAAGCCTCACCGGAGGAGGTCCGCTTTATCATGGTGGACCCGAAGATGCTGGAGCTCAGCATCTACGATGGCATTCCCCACCTGCTGGCACCGGTGGTGACCGATATGAAGGAGGCCGCCAATGGCCTGCGTTGGTGTGTTGCCGAAATGGAACGCCGCTATCGGCTGATGGCCAGTCTCGGGGTGCGTAACCTTGCCGGCTATAACCGCAAGGTCCGTGAAGCCCGGGACGCCGGCGAACCGCTGCTCGACCCACTGTGGCAGCCCGAGGATCACCTGCTGAATGAGGAGCAGGAGCGGCCCGAGCTGGAAACCCTGCCGTTTATTGTGGTGGTGATCGACGAGTTCGCCGACATGATGATGATTGTCGGCAAGAAGGTGGAAGAACTGATCGCGCGGATCGCCCAGAAGGCGAGGGCGGCCGGCATCCATCTGATCCTGGCAACCCAGCGGCCGTCGGTCGATGTGATCACCGGCCTGATCAAGGCCAATATTCCCACCCGAATCTCGTTCCAGGTGTCCTCCAAGATCGACTCCCGGACCGTTCTCGACCAGGGCGGCGCCGAGCAGTTACTGGGGCATGGCGACATGCTTTACCTGCCACCGGGCACTGGTCTCCCGGTACGGGTCCACGGCGCCTTCGTCGATGATGATGAGGTCCACCGGGTGGTTAGCGCCTGGAAGGCCAGGGGTGAGCCGGAATACGTCGACGAAGTGCTCACGGGTGCCGAGGGTGAGAGCCTGCCGGGGGTGCCGTCACTGTCCGAAGGCGGCGGGGACAGCGAGGGCGACTCGCTGTACGACGAGGCCGTGGCCTTCGTGACCGAGGGCCGACGGGTGTCCATTTCCTCGGTGCAGCGCAAGTTCAAGATCGGCTATAACCGGGCCGCCAACCTGGTGGATGCCATGGAGGCCTCCGGCGTGGTCAGCGCTGCCGGGCACAACGGTGCCCGCGAAGTGCTGGCACCCCCACCCCCCAGGGACTGAACCGCTCCCACAGCAATACAGAACCAACCGGGGCGTTCAGCCTCGATAGCTCAAACACAGGAGTTCAACAGTAATGGAATCGATACGAACACTAGGCCGTCGCCTGATCCACCTGGCGGCCGTGGTTGCCCTGATGGCCAGCGCCCCGAGTGCCTGGGCCGAACTGGCTGCGGAGCAACTGGCTGATACCCTGAAGTCGTATCGGACCTACCAGGCCAGTTTCATCCAGATTCTGGTCAATGAAAACGGTGGTCAGGTTCAGGAAACCCGTGGTGAGCTCAAGGCCAAGCGCCCCGGACTGTTCTACTGGTCAACTCACTCGCCCATGTCCCAGTTCATCGTCAGTGACGGTGAAGAAGTCACGCTCTATGACCCGGATCTGGAACAGGTCACTATCCATAAACTCGACCAGCGCGCCTCCAGCACGCCGGCGCTGCTGCTCAGCGGCGAAGTGGATAATCTTGCTGAAACCTATGACATCAGCCACCGTGCGCTTGGCAACGAGACCGAAGAGTTCACCCTGACACCGAGGAATCCAGATTCCCTGTTTGTATCGCTGAAACTGTCGTTCGTCGATGGTGAGCTGCAGGAAATGCGCATGCGGGATTCCCTGGCGCAATTGAGCATTCTCAGCTTTGACAGCATCCGCCTGAATCAGGATCTGGCCGACAGTGCCTTCGAGTTGGACTACCCCGAATCCGTGGACGTCATTCAGGACGCCCCCTGATGCAGGATACACTGTTCAATGAGCAGGGCTTTGAGCCCCTGGCGGCCCGCATGCGGCCCCGCTCGCTGGACGAATACGTCGGTCAGGATCACCTGGTCGGACCGGGCAAGCCCCTGCGTCGGGCCCTGGAGCAGGGACAACTGCACTCGATGATCCTGTGGGGGCCGCCGGGGGTGGGTAAGACCACCTTTGCCCGTTTGTTGGCCAATGTCGGTGACCTCAGCTTCGAAACCGTGTCCGCCGTGCTCAGTGGTGTGAAGGAGATTCGCACCATCGTTGAACGGGCCAAGCTGCGCAAACAGGGAGAAGGGCGCGACACCCTGTTGTTCGTGGACGAGGTCCACCGCTTCAACAAGGGTCAGCAGGATGCCTTCCTGCCCCACATTGAGGACGGTACCTTCATCTTTGTAGGGGCCACCACCGAAAATCCCTCATTTGAGCTCAACAGCGCGCTGCTGTCCCGGACCCGGGTCTACGTCCTCAAACACCTGGACAACGACCAGTTACAGGGGCTGATGCGCCGGGTTCTGACAGATCCGCGGGGTCTGGATGGCCGCATTGCCGTCACCGACGAGGTGCTGTCCCTGGCGGCGATCGCCGCCGGTGGCGATGCCCGGCGAGCGCTGAACATTCTGGAGGTGGGGAGCGATCTGGCCGAGCCGGATGACCAGGGGCGGCCGGCGATTACCGCCGCCGTGCTGGAACAGGTACTGCAAACCAGCCTGCGCCGGTTCGACAAAGGCGGTGATCGCTTCTACGACCAGATTTCCGCGCTGCACAAGTCGGTCCGCGGTTCTGATCCGGATGGCGCACTTTACTGGATGTGCCGGATGCTGGATGGCGGATGTGATCCGCTCTATGTGGCACGGCGACTGGTCCGGATCGCCAGCGAGGATATCGGCAACGCCGATCCCCGGGCACTGACCCTTAGTCTGAACGCCTGGGATGCCCAGGAACGGCTGGGCTCGCCGGAGGGGGAGCTTGCTCTGGCCCAGGCCACCACCTATCTGGCGATGGCGCCAAAGAGTATCGGGGTGTATCAGGCCTTCAATCAGTGCATGGCGGATATCCGCCAGGACCCGGATTATGAGGTGCCGGTGCATCTGCGCAATGCCCCCACCGCACTGATGAAATCCCTCGGGCATGGCGATGAGTACCGTTACGCTCACGACGAGCCAGATGCCTTCGCCGCCGGTGAATCCTATCTGCCGGAACCGATTCACCACCGGCGTTACTATCAGCCCGTCAACCGGGGGCTGGAGATCAAGCTGGCAGAAAAACGCCAGCGACTGGACGCTTTGAACCAGGCCAGTAACCGACGGCGCTACCCCGGTTCGGACCCGGCGGAGTGACGCTCCGTTGGTGGCCGAAATATGGCATGCCACGTCTGCACAGGTATAATGCTCAGACACGCAAACCACTCACCCGATGACCAATCAGGATTAACATGCTCGACCCCAAACGCGTCCGCACCCAGACCGAAGAGATCGCCCGTCAACTGGCCGTCAAAGGCTTTGACTTCGACCAGTCCGCCTTTGAGCAGCTGGAAGAACGTCGTCGCTCGATCCAGGTGAGTGCGGAGTCCCTGCAGGCCGAGCAGAACAAGCGCTCCAAGTCAATCGGTAAGGCCAAGGCCGCCGGTGAGGACATCCAGCCGCTGCTGAACGAAGTGGAAGAACTCAAACGCCAGCGTTCCGAGGCCGAGGATGAACTGCGCCAGGTACAGGAGGAGCTCAATGCCTTCCTGGCCGGCATTCCCAACATTCCCGATGCCACCGTACCGGCCGGGGCTTCAGAAGATGACAACGTGGAAGTCCGTCAATGGGGCACCCCACGCACCTTCGACTTCGAACCCAAAGACCACGTTGCCCTTGGTGAAGAACTCGGCGGCATGGACTTCGAGCGCGCAACCAAACTGGCTCATTCCCGTTTTGTGGTTATGAACGGTCAGCTGGCGAGGCTGCACCGTGCACTGGCCCAGTTCATGCTCGACCTGCACGTAACCGACCACGGCTACACCGAGACCTACGTGCCTTTCCTGGTCAACGGCAACACGCTGTTTGGCACCGGCCAGCTGCCGAAGTTTGAAGAAGACCTGTTCAAGGCGGGCGATGACGAGCATCCCCTATACCTGATTCCAACTGCCGAGGTACCGGTAACCAACCTGGTGGCAGATACCATCGTTGACGCCGACCAGCTGCCACTGCGGATGGTCAGCCATACGCCCTGTTTCCGTAGCGAGGCGGGTTCCTACGGCCGTGATACCCGCGGCATGATTCGTCAGCACCAGTTTGAGAAGGTGGAGCTGGTGCACGTGGTACGTCCGGAGGATTCCGATGCCGCGCTGGAGACGCTGACCGGTCACGCCGAGAAGGTGCTTCAGTTGCTGGAACTGCCGTACCGAGTGGTTGAGCTGTGCGGTGGCGACATGGGCTTCTCCGCCGCCCGTACCTACGACCTGGAGGTCTGGCTGCCGGGGCAGGACAAATACCGTGAAATTTCTTCCTGCTCCAATACCCGTGATTTCCAGGCACGGCGCATGCATGCAAGATGGCGGAACCCGGAAACCGGGAAGCCGGAGCCTGTGCATACGCTGAATGGTTCTGGCCTCGCCGTCGGTCGCGCTATGATCGCTGTGATGGAGAACTACCAGCAGGCCGACGGCAGCATCCTGGTTCCGGATGTACTCAAGCCGTACATGCGAGGCATTGACAGGATTCAATGAACCAAAACAGACCGATAAGCGCCCCGAAAGAGGGCGCGCGCACCGCGACGGTGCCGCCCCGTTACCGGAACAATCCGGTAACGGACAATCCCAACAACTCTGCGGGTGAAGTGTTTCTGGTGGGAGCTGGCCCCGGTGATCCGGAACTGCTGACGCTGAAAGCCTGGCGCATCATCACCTCGGCTGAAGTGGTGCTTTACGACCGCCTGGTCTCCGCCGACATACTGGCGATGATTCCGCCGCAGGCGGAGCGTATCCACGTTGGCAAACGCCGTTCCGATCACACCCTACCTCAGGACCAGATCAACCAACGCTTGGTGGACCTGGCACAGGCCGGCAAACGGGTCGTGCGCCTCAAAGGCGGCGACCCGTTTATCTTTGGCCGTGGTGGTGAGGAGATTGAGACACTGGCGGATGCCGGCGTTCGCTTTCAGGTTGTCCCTGGCATCACCGCTGCATCAGGCTGTGCCGCCTACGCCGGTATCCCGTTAACCCACCGGGATTATGCCCAATCGGTCCGATTTGTGACCGGGCATCTCAAGAACGACACCTGCGATCTGCCGTGGCAGGATTTCGTGCAGAACAACCAGACCCTGGTGTTCTACATGGGGCTGGTGGGGCTGCCGATCATCAGTCGAGAACTGATGCGGCACGGCATGCCGGATACCATGCCTGTTGCCCTGGTATCCAAAGGCACGACGCCCGATCAACAGGTGGTTGTGGGCAATCTTGGCAACATCGTCACCAGGGTGGAAGAGAGTGGGGTGCCGGCACCGACGTTGATCATCATCGGTGACGTGGTGTCGCTGCGCTCCAGGCTGGACTGGATCGGTGCACAGCCGATAGGCGAGCCAACGATCTGACTGCCGCAATACTGACCCGGAACGGCTTGCCCGTCCCGGGTCGCTTCCTCAGCCCTCGCCGTTCAGGCGCTTGGGCAGTACATCCTTGAGCTTGTCGCGCATTTCCCGGATGGCCTTTTCGGTGGTTTCCCAGTCGATGCAGGCATCGGTAATGGAGACGCCGTACTTCATTTCATCCCGGTTTTCCGGAATCGGTTGGCTACCCCAGTTCAGGTGACTCTCGATCATCAGACTCTGAATGGAGGTGTTGCCCTCGACGATCTGGTGGGCGATGTCCTGCATCACCAGCGGTTGCAGCGCCGGGTCCTTGTTGGAATTGGCGTGGCTGCAATCGACCATGATCGACTTGCGCAGCCCGGCTTTCTCGAGCGCCTGCTCACACAGTGCAACGCTGACAGAGTCGTAGTTCGGCTTGCCGCCGCCACCGCGCAGCACCACATGGCCATAGGCGTTGCCACGGGTGCGGATGATGGATACCTGGCCCTGCTGGTCAATGCCCAGGAAGCTGTGGGGGTGGGAAACCGACTTCATGGCGTTCACCGCCACGTCCAGACTGCCATCGGTTCCGTTCTTGAAGCCGATGGCCATCGACAGGCCGCTGCTCATCTCGCGATGGGTCTGCGACTCGGTGGTGCGGGCGCCAATGGCCGACCAGGCAATCGTATCCTGCAGGTACTGAGGTGAGATCGGGTCCAGCGCTTCGGTTGCGGTGGGCAGCCCCAGTTCG
Organism: Marinobacter sp. CA1; assembly: GCF_020546665.1. NCBI lineage: Bacteria > Pseudomonadati > Pseudomonadota > Gammaproteobacteria > Pseudomonadales > Marinobacteraceae > Marinobacter > Marinobacter sp. CA1. Next base: position 2,338,099 of record NZ_CP071785.1, on the reverse strand, counting down.
GCGATGTCCAGCAGCAGCCGGCGGCCAATGTGCAGGCCCTGTTCGATGTCAAAGGTGTCATCCAGGTGCGGATCGTTGATCAGCCCCTTCCAGCCCACGGTGGTTCTCGGCTTTTCAAAGTAGACTCGCATCACGATCAGCAGGGTATCGCTGACTTCGTCGGCCAGCACCTTGAGCTTCTCTGCATACTCCCGGGCGGCCTTGACGTCATGAATAGAGCAGGGGCCAACCACCAGAAACAGGCGGTGATCCTTACCATCCAGAATGTCATAGATGGCCTGGCGACCCTGGTCTACGGTAGTTGCGGCCTGATCGGAAAGCGGCATTTCCTGTTTCAGGGCGTCGGGAGTGATCAACGTTTCCTGGCTGGCAACGTTGAGGTTCTCAAGCTTCTTGCCGGACATGCTTTAGTCTACCTCGATGTATTACGTTGTCGGGGCTGCAACGTTGGCACGTATTGGCCCTCTCACTTTTATAATTTGCAGTCCCCGTCCTGTCCTCTTGCGCGGTCGTTTGTCAGACTGCCCGCCGTCTGCCAGAGCAGGGCCGGGCGGCCTTTGCGGCCAGGTTTCAGGGAGTTCGATATACTGCGGGATTTGGGGGGGCAATGCAATGCGGCCCGCTCTGCCGCGCGGATTCACTGGACGAAGGCGGGCAAGCATGCTGCAATGAAACGTGGACTTCCCCTCCCGCCATACCAAGCTGGACCATCTGCTGAATGTCGCAACAAACCAAGCCATCCGCCAACCCGGGTTCATCGGCACCAAGCCAATCTATTGCCGAGTTACTGGCCGGCATCCGCATTCCGGATCTGCCGTACCCCGTTGGCCAGGTGGAGCCGGGACAGGCCAAAGACTGGCGGCCACTGCTGCAGTCCTGCTGGTCGGAACAGCGTGATGAGTCGGTTACCAGCCTGCTGAAGTCTCTCGAGCTGACTTGGACCGTGCGCCAGGTGAACTCGGCGTTTCTGGCGGATCGGGTTATGGATGCATTCCTGGCCACTTCCGGCCTGCACCCGGTGCTGGCCGCCAAGGTGGCACGGCTGCGCTTCTTTCTGGCCTGGCGCCTGGATCAGGACTGTGACGCCGCCTTTGCCGACAGCCTGCGGGACTGGCTCGACAGTCTGGTGGAATGGCGCGGCTGGAGCGATTCCGGGGGGCGCTCGGCACGAGCACTGCTCGACCAGCTGGAGCAGATGGTAGTGTCGGTCTCGGCCTGCTTTGAATACAGTCAGATGGCGCCGTTTGAGGACTTTGCCAGCCAGTGGGACGTTGACAGCCAGAAGCGACAGGAGCAGATCACCAAGCTGCGTCAGCGCCTGCTGGTCACCGAGCAGGGCGCGGCCCGTCAGCGCCGGGCGGACCAGACGTCGAGAGCCGTCATTGGTCGCGCCCTCCAGGGTCGACAACTGCCGCCGCCGATCTCGGAGTTTATCCGCGAGCACTGGTGCCCCCTGATGCGCCAGGTTGTCTGGCGCAATGGCATCGAGGGCGATGACTGGAAACACGCCAGCAAGTTGCTGGAGTGGCTGGTCTGGATCGGTGATCCGACACTGTCTGAACGTTCCCTCGATCGTCTGTACCAGGTGGGAGAACAGATTGGCGACCGCATACTGGCGGTCTGGCAACGCGTTCAGGAGAGGCCTCTCCCCCAACATGCCCTTGCAGGGGTAGAAGCCGTTATCGTCAGTCGCCTGCGGGGTGAAACGCCAGCCCTGGCGCCAGCTCTGGACGAGCGTTTCGAGTTTGATCTCAGTTGGCTGGGGTTCCAGCCTCCCCAGGAAGACCAACTGACACAGGTAATCCAGCAGTGGTTCGTTGAGGGAGAGGGAGCCTCGGAGCAGCGCCGTTACTTCTTTGCTCTGCTTGAGGACACCTGCGAGGTGCTGTGGACCAATGGCGCCGGCGTCAAGCTGGGTCTGATGCCCTGGCGGGATTTCACGGCGGCAAGGCAGGCGGGCAGGCTGCGCCCGTTACCGCCACTGAACCGATTCCAGGACGTTGCCGGTAAAACGGTAACGCAGTTGCTCGGCGTGTTCCACCAGCAACGACAGCAGCGGGAGAAAGCCGCCTGCGAAGCCAGAGAACGGGCGGAAATGCTGCGCCGCAAGGTGGAGGCTGCCGAAGCCAGGAAGCGGGAGGAGTTGGCGGCCCGGGAGGCCGAGCGGGCCCGTGCCGAGGCTGAAGAGGCCGCCAAACGACAGGCCGAAGAAGAGGCAGAGCGTGAGCGGGTGGAGCGTGAGCTGACCGCCGCGGCGCAGCACGCCATCGACAATCTTAAGCTCGGTGGCTGGATAGCAATCGAACCCACACCGGATCATCCGGAGGCGGTGCGATTGAAACTGGCGGTCCGGCTCAACGCCACCCGAAAACTGGTGTTTGTTGACCGTCTTGGACTCAACCGGACGGAGTATCCTGAAGACGACCTGGTCGCTGATATCGTGGCGGGCCGGATTCGGGTACTGAGCAGTTCGGCGGAGTTCGATGACACACTATCCCGGGTGGTGGGACGCATCCGGGTAGGTCGAAACTGAACGCTCGCAGGTCTGGCCAATCCCCAAGGGAAGGAGAAACGCCAGTCCAGGTCGAGCAGAGCGGTGAAACGCAATGACAAAGTCTTCGTCCGGTGCCCGCAGCGCATCGGAGCAGCGTTCCGAATACCGGTTGACCGGTCGGGCCCGGGTCAGGCTGGAGTTGGAGGCGGCGGATGACATTGCCGGCTATCCGGCGAAGTATCTGGAGAGCTGGTCCACAGACCTGTCGACCAACGGTGCCCGTTTGACCACCGATCAGTCAGTGCCCATCGACGCCCTGCTGCCAGTCTCCATCCGGCTTCAGGAAGGGCAGACGGCGCATAATCTGACGGCGGAAGTCATCTGGAGCAACCCACTGGAGGATGGCCGCTGGACGGTCGGGCTGAGATTTCTGGAATCCGAGGACGCCGACTACCTGTGCTGGATCGAGGCGATGGCAGTGGCGATGGTTGAGGACTGACGTGACCGGCAGGATCATAAACAGCGCCGGCCACGCCGTCAGGACGCTCAGTCTTCCAGAGTGCCCATGGCAGTCACGTTGAAACCGCCGTCCACGTGCAGAATTTCGCCGGTGATGCCACTGGCCAGGTCAGAGCACATAAAGGCGGCGGCATTACCCACCTCCTCCTGAGTGACATTACGCTGCAGAGGCGCCCGCTTGGCGTTCTCGGCCAGCATGCGACGGAAGCTCTTGATACCCGAAGCCGCGAGGGTCTTGATCGGACCTGCGGAAATCCCGTTTACCCGCACGCCATCCGGTCCCAGGCTCGACGCCATGAAGCGCACGTTGGCTTCCAGTGATGCCTTCGCCAGCCCCATTACGTTGTAGTTGGGCAGAACTCTCTCGGCGCCAAGGTAGCTCAGGGTCAGCATGGAGCTGTTGTCGCTCAGCATGTTGCGTGCGCCTTTCGCCAGCGCCACGAAGCTGTAGGAGCTGATGTCATGGGCGATGCGGAAACCATCACGGGTGGTAACATCAACATAGTTGCCATCCAGCTCATGAGCCGGTGCAAAGCCAACGGAGTGCACGATGATGTCTACCTTGTCCCAGTGCTCGCCCAGGGCCTTGAAGACATTCTCAATTTCTTCGTCGTTGCCGACATCGCAGGGGAACGTCAGTGAGCTGCCCCAGCCCTCGGCAAAACCTTCAACCCGGGATTTGAGTTTTTCGTTCTGATAGGTGAACGCCAGTTCCGCCCCTTGCTGGTGGAATGCTTCGGCGATACCGGCCGCAATGGAATGTTTGCTGGCCACTCCGACAATCAGTGCCTTCTTGCCGCTGAGTAGTCCCATTGGTGATCTCCCTGTGTTTCAGTGTGGGGGCATTATCCCTGATGGCTGACCTACCGGGTAACGCTCAATTGGTCGTAGTCAATTCGGTCGCGCGATCGTGGTCGTCCCGGCCTGGATTGCGGTAAAAAAACGCCGCGCTGAGCAGTTCCCGGGTGTAGTGCGATTCCGGTTGGGCAAAGATCCGCTCCGCCTCACCGTACTCGACGACCTCACCTCGTCGCAGCACCATCAGTTTGTGGCTCAGGGCCCGGACCACCGCCAGATCATGGCTGATGAACAGATAGCTTAACCCATATCGGGCCTGCAGCGCCCGCAGCAGGTCAATGATCTGCCGTTGAACCGTGCGGTCCAGTGCCGACGTGGGCTCGTCAAGAACGATCAGTTTTGGCTGCAGCACCAGTGCCCGGGCGATGGCAATACGCTGGCGCTGGCCGCCGGAGAACTCATGGGGGTAGCGGTGTCGGGCCTCCGGGTCCAGGCCGACTTCCCGCAGCACCTGAATGACTTTCTGTTCCTGATCTTCCTTGGTGGTGTCCGGTTCATGAATCTCCAGACCCTCCCGGATGATTTCGGACACCGACATCCGTGGGCTCAGGCTGCCGAAGGGATCCTGGAACACAATCTGCAGGTGGCGCCGCACCGGCCGGAACTGCTTCTGGTTCAGATCCGAGAGGTCATTGCCGTCAAGTACGATCTGGCCCTTGCAATCCAGTAGCTTGAGCAGGGCATGGCCAATGGTGGTCTTGCCGCTGCCGCTTTCGCCCACCAGTCCCAGGGTTTCGCCGGCGTTGATCGAAAAGTTGATGGCCTTGGCGGCCTCGAACCAGCTCTTGGGGCGGCCAAACCAGGACTTGGCCGTAGTGAAACGTACCGCCAGATCCTCAACCGTCAGCAAAGGCTGTGCAGGGCCGGCCGCCGGAGGCGGAGCGCCCTGGGGCTCGGAGTCCAGCAGTTTGCGGGTATAGGGGTGGTTTGGGGACTCAAACAGAGTCTGTGTTTCGCCCTGTTCCACCAGTTGCCCCTGTTCCATCACCGCAACGTAATCGGCGTAGCGACGGACGATGGTGAGATCGTGGGTAATCAACAGCACCGACATGCCCAGCTTCTGCTGCAGTTGCCCCAGCAGTTCGAGCACCTGTTTCTGGACGGTCACATCCAGCGCGGTTGTGGGCTCATCTGCAATCAGCAGGTCCGGCTCGTTAGCCAGGGCCATGGCAATCATCACCCGCTGCTTCTGGCCTCCGGAAAGCTGGTGCGGGTAGCTGGCAAGACGCTGTTCCGGTTCCGGGATACCCACCATCTCAAGCAGTTCGAGGCAGCGGCGGCGGGCCTTGTCAGCCCGTAGGCCCCGGTGCTGGGCCAGGGTCTCAGTAATCTGTTTCTCTACCGTGTGCAGCGGATTCAGCGATGTCATCGGCTCCTGGAAGATCATGCTGATCCGACGCCCGCGAACCTGCCGCAGGCGGGACTCCGGTAGCGTCAGCAGATCTTCGCCATCGAACCGGATGCAGCCGGAAGGGTAGTCCACATGGCGGGCATCCAGCAGTCGCAGTACCGACAGTGCGGTAATGGACTTGCCCGATCCGCTCTCACCGACCAGCGCCAGGGTCTGGGATCTGGCGACGTTCAGCGAGACACCTTTGACCACCTCTTTGCCCTGGTCGAAACGGATGGTGAGGTTGTCGATTTCCAGCAACAATCCCATGTCAGGCTTTCCTTGGATCAAAGGCATCACGCACCGCTTCGCCGACGAACACCAGCAGCGTCAGCATCAGCGACAGACTGACAAACGCGGAGATGCCCAGCCAGGGCGCGTGCAGGTTGGATTTGCCCTGGGCAATCAGTTCACCAAGGGAGGGTGATCCGGAGGGCAGGCCGAAGCCGAGAAAGTCCAGCGAGGTCAGCCCGGTGATCGCGCCCGTCAGAATGAAAGGCAGGAACGTGAGGGTGGCAACCATGGCATTGGGCAGAATATGGCGGAACATGATCATCCGATTACCCAGTCCCAGGGCGCGGGCGGCACGGACATACTCGAAGTTACGCGCCCGCAGGAACTCGGCGCGCACCACATCAACCAGGCCCATCCAGCTGAACAGCAGCATGATGCCCAGCAGCCACCAGAAATTGGGCTGCACGATGCTGGAAAGGATAATCAGCAGATACAGCGCCGGCAGTCCGGACCAGATTTCGATAAAGCGCTGCCCCAGCAGATCCACCTTACCGCCATAGAAGCCCTGAATGGCTCCCACGACAACGCCAACAAGACAGCTGAGCAGGGTCAGAATCAGCCCGAACAACACGGAAATCCGGAACCCGTAGATCACCCGGGCAGCAACATCCCGGCCCTGGTCATCGGTGCCAAGCCAGTTTTCCGCTGAGGGCGGCGCCGGTGAGGGTACGTCCAGGTTGTAGTTGATGGTGTCATAGCTGAAACGGATCGGTGGCCACAGAATCCAGCCGTTGGCCTCAATCTCATCCCGAATAAAGGGGTCCCGATAGTCCGCCTCGGTCGGCAGGAAGCCGCCAAAGGTCTCCTCCGGCACGGTCTCCACAACCGGGAAGTAGTGTTCGCCCTGGTAGGACACCATCAGTGGCCGGTCATTGGCGACCAGCTCTGCCCCCAGTGATAGCAGGAACAGGATGAGAAACAGCCAGAGCGACCAGTACCCGCGGCGATTGGCCTTGAAGTTCTGCAGGCGACGCTGCTGGATAGGAGTCAGTTGGATGCCGGTCATAGTGCTAGCCCTCCCGACTTTCGAAATCGATGCGGGGGTCCACCAGCACGTAGGTGACGTCACTCACCAGCTTCAGCACCAACCCCATCAGGGTAAAGATGTAGAGGGTGCCGAACACCACCGGATAGTCCCGGTTCAGCGCCGCCTCGAAGCCCAACAATCCCAGACCATCGAGTGAGAAGATCACCTCGATCAACAGCGAGCCGGTAAAGAACAGGGCGACCAGTACCCCCGGCAGGCTGGCGATGACGATGAGCATGGCATTGCGGAATACATGACCATAGAGCACCTGCCGCTCCTCCAGCCCCTTGGCTCTTGCGGTCACCACATACTGCTTGCCAATCTCATCCAGAAACGAGTTTTTGGTTAACAGGGTGAGGGTGGCAAAGCCGCCGATAACGTTGGCGGTGACCGGCAGCGCCAGGTGCCAGAAATAGTCGGCAACCTGCTGGTACCAGGGCATCTGGTCCCAGTTCGGCGAGGTCAGGCCGCGCAGAGGGAAGATATCGAAGTAGGTTCCGCCGGCAAACAGCACGATCAGCAGGAAGGCAAACAGAAAGCCGGGGATGGCATAGCCCACCACAATGACCGAACTGGTCCAGACATCAAAACGGCTGCCATCGGTGACCGCCTTGCGAACCCCGAGGGGAATCGAGATCAGATAGATTATCAGCGTTGACCACAGCCCCAGGGAAATCGACACCGGCAGTTTCTCCAGCACCAGTTCCACCACGGTACGATCACGATAGAACGACTCGCCGAAGTCGAAGGTGGCGTAATCGGTCAACATCTTGAGAAAGCGCTCGTGTGGGGGCTTGTCAAAACCGTAGAGCACTTCCAGTTCGTTCAGCAGTTCCTCGGGGATACCGCGAGCCCCGCGACTGTCCGAGGAGCTATCTACCACTTCGGCACCACCGCCACCGGTGGCCCGATCGAGGGTGCCGCCGCCATGGCCTTCCATGTTGGCGATGAACTGTTCAATCGGGCCGCCTGGGGCGGCCTGCACCACTATGAAGTTGAGCAACATGATCCCCACCAGGGTAGGGATCATCAGCGCCAGGCGCCGCAGGATGTAAGCGCCCATGGGCTAGCCTCCGCGCCTGGTGGAATGGATTTGCAGACAACGCAACATCGGCGGGCTCACTCTGCGTCCGGGTCGATCCACCAGGTATCGAGGTCGAAACCGTCCTTGGGCAGGGCTTCCGGGCGTTCCAGTTTCGACCAGTAGGCAACCCGGTCCATGGTCATGTGCCATTGCGGAATCACATAGTGACCATGGAGCAGTACCCGATCCAGCGCGCGGGTGCGGTAGACCAACTCCTGGCGATCCGGAGCCTGGATAATCTGCTCCACCAGTTCGTCCACCACCGGGTCACTGACACCGGCGTAATTCCGGGAGCCGACGACATCAACATTGTAAGAACCCCAGAATTCCCGTTGCTCGTTACCCGGAGAATCGGACTGGGCGATCACCAGACTGACCACGTCAAAGTCGAAGCGCCGGACCCGTTGTACATACTGGGTGGTATCCACCAGGCGGACCTCGGCATCAATACCCAGCTTGGCCAGGTTGGCCTTGAATGGCAGCGCAATGCGCTCAAAGGTCTTGCTACGCAGAAGGAACTCGAAGGTCAGTGGTTCACCGGTGGCGACATGGACCATCTTGCGGTTCCGGATCTCGAAACCGGCTTCCTTGAAAAGCTCAACGGCTTTCCGAAGATTGGCTCGTAAGCCATTGGGGCCATTGGTTGTTGGCGGATGGTACTCGGACTCGAACACCGCATCCGGCAACTGATCCCGGTACCGCTCCAGGATCTCCAGTTCACGCCCGTCGGGCAGGCCGCTGGAGGCCAGCTCGCTGTTCTCGAAATAGCTGTCGGTGCGGGTGTACTGACCGTAAAACAGGTTGGTGTTGGCCCACTCGAAATCAAACGCCATTGCCAGGGCGCGCCGGACTCTCGGGTCGGCGAACTGGGGGCGGCGGCTGTTGATGACGAACGCCTGCATGCCCATCGGCTTATGGTGCTCCAGTTCCTCCACCACGATCCGTCCCTGCTCGAAGGGAGTACCGGTATAGGCCGTCGCCCAGGACTTGGCGGAAGACTCGCGCCGGAAATCGTAGTCGCCGGATTTGAAGGCCTCCAGTGCCACGGTTTCATCGGTGTAGTAGTCGTAATGGATGCGATCGAAGTTGAACTTGCCACGACGAACGCCCAGATCCGCCGCCCAGTAATCGTCTACTCGGGTGAAGGTAATGGAGCGGCCAGCATCAAAGTCACCAATGCGGTAGGGGCCGCTGCCGACAGGGGCGGTAAGGCCATTGTCGCCAAAGGTACGGTCCTGCCAGTAATGCTTGGGCAGAACGGGCAGTTGCCCCAGTATCAACGGCAGCTCCCGATTCTCAGTTTCCTTGAAATCAAACCGTACCCGATGCGGGCCTTCCACGGTCACCGCCCTGACGTCGCCATAGTAGTTGCGGAATAGCGGGTGTCCCTCGGTGGTCAGCAGCTCAAAGGAAAATTTGACGTCTTCGGCGGTGATCGGTTCACCGTCCTGAAAACGGGCCTGCTCGCGGAGGTTGAACACCACGTAGCTGCGATCCTCGGGGGTTTCCAGCGACTCGGCGATGAGCCCGTAGGCGCTGAAAGGTTCATCCGATGACTTCACCAACAAGGTGTCGTAGACATAGGCACCCACGCCAACCGCCGACACCGTCCCAATCACGTACGGGTTGAACGAATCGTAGCCATTGGCCACCACGCCCAGTCGCAGGGTGCCGCCCTTGGGGGCGTCCGGATTGACGTAGTCGAAATGCTCGAACCCGGCGGCATAGGCCGGTTCACCATGCATGGCAATGCCATGGGTAGGGGTAACCGGGGTCTCGGTAGCGCCGAAAGAAAGTGAGGGAATGGCGAAAGAGGCTGCCACAATCAGGTTGCAAACGAGCCGGCGAGAAAAGGGGGGTGTCCGTGTCGGAATAGTGGGAGTTGTTCGGGATGTACGCAATGAGGTCTGCCTGTGTGTTCCCATGTGCCTCTCATGCTTTTCTGATTATTGTGTGGTTGCCGGCACCGGGAGCTCCGCTCACCAATGCCGGCTTCCTGATTAGTTGCTGTTACGAATATCTACGTAGAGTACCAGACTTTGTCCCGGTTGCAGATATCGGGACGTATTGAGGTTGTTCCAGCTTGCGATGTCACTCACGTTTACCGAGAAGCGGCTGGCAATGGTCGACAGCGAATCGCCCCGGCGAACCCGATAGCCCACCTTGCGTACCATAGCCTGGTTACGGCTGTTGCTGGCCAGGGTGGGAGACGGCGTGGCCGACTGGGACCAGATCACCAGCTGCTTGCCAGGCATTAGCGGATCGCCCGGCGCCATGCCGTTCCAGGATGCAACCTGCCGCACACTCACACCATGTTCCCGGGCGATATCCCAGAAGGTGTCGCCACGCTGGACCCGGTAGTCCACGCGGGTGCCGCTACCACTGCGACCACCACGGGCCTGGGTTGCGGCCAGTCGTTGCTGCTGACTGAGGGCGTAAGCGTCGTCACCCCGGGAGGCGGTGGGAATCAACAGGCGCTGGCCCACCCGGATCAGGTTGCCCCGAAGATTGTTGACATCCCGCAGCACATCCACGGTGGTGCCGAATTTGCGGGCAATGACGATCAGGCTGTCACCGCCAACCACCTGGTAGTTCTGCCAGGATACCCGTTGCTCCGGCGGCAGGGCATCGAGGCCGGCGCGGAACTGCTCAACGTTGGCAACCGGCACCAGCAGCCGGTGAGGACCTGCCGGGGTGGTCGCCCAACGGTTATAGGAAGGGTTCAGCAGATAGATCTCGTCCATGGAGACGCCGGCGAGATTGGCGGCCTGGGCGAGATCGAGCTGGGACCCGGTCTCGACTACTTCGAAGTAGGGTTTATCTTCCAGGGCTGGCAGCTCAATGCCATAGGCTTCCGGGTCCTGGTAGATTTTCGCCAGGGCGATCAGCTTCGGCACGTAGTGGCGGGTTTCCCGGGGCAGGTCCAGCGACCAGTAGTCGGTGGGCTTACCCCGCCGATCGTTACGGCGGATGGCGCTGGACACCGTACCGCCACCGCTGTTATAGGCGGCCAGGGCGAGGGTGTAATCGCCGTCAAAACGCTCGGCGAGTCGGTCCAGGTAGGTGAGGGCGGCGTCGGTCGCGGCCACAATGTCGCGGCGTTCATCGTGCCACCAGCTACGGGTCAGGCCAAAGTACTTGCCGGTGGACGGGATGAACTGCCACAACCCGGAGGCCCGGCCATGGGAATAGGCAAACGGATCAAACGCGCTTTCCACCACCGGCAGCAGGGCCAGTTCGGTGGGCAGTCCGCGTTCTTCAACTTCGGAGAGAATGTAATGCAGGTAGCGGCTGCCACGCTCAGACACCCGCTGAATGTATTGGGGGTGCTTGCGGTACCACGCCAGCTGTTGTTGCACGCGGGTGTTGCTGACCTCCAGATCCAGCGCGAAGCCGGCCCGCAGGCGCTGCCACAGGTCCACCGTGGTGTTGGCTTCGTCCACCTGATCGGGAATGGCATCCAGGGATTCCCGGGCCTTGCTCGCCGCTGCCTTGAGCTCCGGGTCGATGGAGTCGTCCAGCTCTGCGTTGGCGGCGCTGCCGTCTCCCGATTCGATGGCCTTGACCAGTTCGTCGTCTCCAGCCGCCACCTGGAGGTTCTCGGATTCCAGCACTTCATTGCCGGAGGCGTCGGACTCTGAGCTCCAGAATGCCAGTCCGGACGATTGCATATTGGCGCAGCCAGAGGTGAGAGCGCTGACAAGCAGCAGGGCGGGGAGGCGTTTCGAGGTCATAGGGCGGTGATCCGGAAGCTGGCACCGAGAGCCAACTTCCCCTGATAAGTGGGTTGAATTCCATGCAAAATTGCACGAATTCTATGGCAAGGACACGGTTGGGGCAAGGCGCCCGGGGTTACGCCAGTGACAGATTCTGTAACCGGGGACGTATGATGTAACCGGCAGATCAGAGGCCGGCAACCGGTTCCCGCTCCCATACGGGTTTATCGATGTGCCGACCAATCGTCATCAGACTAGAAATGGTCCTTGCCATGGCGAACTGCGGCAAACACCTCGTCCGCGCTGCCAGCCGCCAAACCATGGGCTTCGGCATAGATTCTGGCTGCTTCCTCGACATCAGGATCATCCCAGCGCAGGAATGGATTGAGCTGGCGCTCATTCTCCAGAATCACCGGAACCGTGGGCTCGTTCCGGGACCGCTGCTGCTGACATTGGCTTTCAAAGTGTTGCAGGGCCTCATCATCCGGTAACAGATGACGCGCATAGCGCACATTGGCGAGCGTGTACTCGTGGGCGCAGTAAACAGCGGTGTCACCAGGTAAAGCGCGGAGCTTGGCCAGCGACGCCCGCATCTGAGCCGGTGATCCCTCAAACAGCCGGCCGCACCCGCACACGAACAGAGTGTCTCCACAGAACAGCACCGGGTGCCCGGACACTGGGGTCTTGGTGTAGTAAGCCAGATGATCAAGGGTATGGCCGGGTACGGCAATCACTTCAAACGCGATGCCCTGCCATTCCACCACGTCACCGCCGGCAACACGCTCAGTGCCACCCTGGTAGGGCGAACGTTCCGGCGCCACGATTCTGGCGGGACGGCAGTTTGCCTCCAGCGTCGCCACGCCACCCACATGATCGGGGTGATGGTGGGTAATAAGGATGGTGTCGAGGGTCAGGTCATTGTCCGCAAGGTAGGTTTCCACCGGGGACGCCTGCCCGGGGTCAACGACCAGCGCCTTGCGGGTGTCGGTGTCATAGAGACACCAGATGTAGTTGTCGTTAAAAGCCGGAATGGCCGCAATGGAACGCATACAATCTCACATGTGACCGTAGGGGTGTCATTGCTATGATAGAGCAATCACAGCGGGTGCCCAACCACCCGCCAACCACCGCCTCCGGTAGACCAGGTGACGCCCATGAAACTGGAACAGCCAGAATATGCCGAACGCTGCCGTCGCTTTGAGCGCTGGTTCCAGACACCATTGGGACGCGCCCTGATCGCTGACCAGCGACGCTGTGTCGATCAGGTGCTGGCCGATATCCTGCCCGGCGCCCGACAGCTCCAGGTCGGCGTCAGCCACCGTCTGCCGCTGGCCAGCGGAACCGACTTTGCGCACAAGATCACTACCACGCCAGAGTGGAGTGCCGACCTGCCTGAAGGCGTGGCGGTGTGCAGCAGTCATGAACTGCCGTTTCCGGGGGACTCGATGGATCTGGTGTTGCTCCATCACAGCGCTGACTTTTCCGCCTATCCCCATCAGGTAGTGCGGGAAGCGTCGAGGGTGCTGCGCGGTGGCGGGCTGTTACTGCACATAGGCTTCAATCCAATCAGCCTATGGGGGCTACGCAAAGCGCTCAGCCGCAGTCGAAGCGGCCCCTGGGGCGGACGTTTCCTGTTCCGGTCGCGGATGGAAGACTGGCTCAGTCTGTTGGATTTCAAGGTCGAGAAATCCGCAAGTTACTTTATGGGGTTACCCTTCCAGAATTCCCGGTTGATGGAACGGTTGTCCCTGTTGGAACGGATCGGCGGCCATGGATTCCTGCCAGTTGGTGCCTATTACTGTATCCTTGCCACCAAACGGGTGGACGCGCCGATCCGGACCCGGCGCCGCTGGCGCCAGAGCAACGTTATTACACTGCCCGGGACCGGCGCCATTGGCGCATCCAGAGGGTGTATTCGCGAGAACGGTAGGTTCAATGACAGCTAACGTAATTATCTATACCGACGGAGCCTGCAAGGGCAATCCCGGCCCTGGCGGTTGGGGGGTTGTGCTCCGATACGGCGACGCCATGAAAACCCTCCATGGCGGCGAACGCAACACCACCAATAACCGCATGGAGCTGATGGCTGCCATCAAGGGCCTGAAGGCCCTTAACCGCTCCTGTGAGGTGGCGCTCTACACCGACTCCCAGTATGTCCGCAAGGGCATCACCGAGTGGATGAAGGGCTGGAAAAAGAACGGCTGGAAAACCGCCGCCCGCAAGCCAGTCAAGAATGACGATCTCTGGAAAGCCCTTGACGAAGAGGTTGGTCGTCATCAGGTCGAATGGCACTGGGTCAAGGGTCACGCTGGCATTCCTGACAACGAGCTGGCTGATGAACTGGCCAATCGTGGCGTGGACGAACTGCTCAACGCCTGATTCTCTATAGACGACTTAACCGAACAGTAACTGCCCGGAGCATTCCATGCGACAGATCGTCCTGGATACTGAAACCACAGGCATCGATCCCAACGCCGGCCATCGGATCATCGAGATCGGCTGTGTCGAGATGATTGAGCGTAAGCTCACCGGCCGACACTACCATGTCTATATAAACCCGGAACGGGAAGTGGACGCCGAAGCAATCAGCGTCCATGGTATTACCAACGAATTCCTTGCCGATAAACCGAAGTTCGCCGAGGTTGCCGATGAGTTCTTTGAATTCATCAAGGGCGCGGAGCTGGTCATTCATAACGCGGCGTTCGACATCGGCTTCATGGATGCCGAATTTGCACGCCTGAAACCGGTCCGCAAGACCGCCGATCACTGCGGTGTTCTTGACACCCTGGCGGTGGCCCGGGAAAAGCATCCGGGGCAGAAGAACAACCTGGATGCCCTGTGTAAGCGGTACGGCGTCGACAACAGCAACCGCGAACTTCACGGCGCACTTCTGGATGCTGAGATCCTCGCCGACGTCTTCCTGCTGCTGACTGGTGGCCAGACCGCGCTGGTACTGGATGACGAAGAAGAGGGCGGCGGCGAAGCCGGTGGCATTCGGCGGCTATCCGCCTCCAGGCCACAGCTGGCGGTGCCACGGGCCAGTGATGAGGAGCTGGAAGCCCACGATGAGCTTCTGGAGGTGATTGCCAAGGCGGCTGGTGAAACCCTGTGGAGCAAGCTGTCGCACTAACGGCCCCGGATCGACTCCCATCCGAACTGTCGCGCTAGCAGACAGTAAAAGTTATGCCGGCGCCGCATTGTGAGAACTGCATTCAGGTGTACTTATTGTTACATTTGGTGTTTCTTGAGGGACTTGAGTTTTGTGTTATAAGTAATGGTTAGTACGCCAGTTTTACAGGCTGGCCGCACTTTCCGAAATGCCGCCGGTGATTGGCAAGGAACTCGCAAATCAATCTTCCGCCCGGTTCGATAAGAAGAGGACGCGGAATTCTCCGCAGTTGCTACAGGAAGCGTTTATGGTCCAATCGTCTCTTGCGACGAAATCTCAGTCGTTTGACCTGGTCAAAAGTGAAATCGAACAGACGATCAGACAGGCTGAGGCCAGTCTCGAGCGCTTCCAGGAAAACCGGGAGAGCGGTGAAGATCTCCAGAACTGCGTCGATTTCATCAACCAGTTGCGCGGCATTTTCGTGCTGGTGGAGCTGCGGGGAGGCACCCTGCTGTGCCAGGAAGCGGTTACCCTGGCCAATGACGTGCCGGTTGGCGCCAATGACGACAAGAACGTACTGCTGACAACCCTCAACAGTGCACTGTTCATCCTGCGTCGCTACGTGGAGTACTACCATCGCCAGCGGGAGGACCACCCGGAACTGCTGCTGCCGGTGATCAATGACCTGCGGGAGGCCCGCAAGGAAAAGCCCTATCCCGAGTCCTGCTTCTTTGAAGCGGACGTCAAACACCGCCCGGATTTCTGCCAGAAGCTCGCCGCTGCGCCTTTTGAAGGCCAGGAGAGCGACTACGAAATCATGGCCCGGCGCATGCGGTTGACGTTCCAGGTTGCCCTGCTGGGCATCCTCAAAGGACGCAACGAGGTGGTGAGCAAAAAGCTCATTGGCCGGTCCGCACGCGGGTTTGTTCGTCTGTGCGGTGATGCGCCCATGGGGCAGATGTGGTGCCTGGTGGCAACCGTGGCCGACACCATGCTGGATCGCGCAATGGGCTTCACCAAGGCCCGCAAGCGTTTGATCATGCGCATCGAGCGCTACACCCGTGAAATTGTTTATGTCGGTAAGGTGGCAACCGGCAAGGATGCGCCGGATTCGCTGATCAAGGAGCTGGTTTATCTGCTTTACCGCAGCGGCTCAGCCAACCCCGAGGTCACAGACATCCTCGCTGCATTCCACCTGGCGCCCGCGGAGTTTTCCGACGCCATGCTGGAATCCCACGGCAAGCGCCTCTACGGACCAGGCACCGACGTACTGAAGTCATTGTCCGAGGCATTGCAGGAAGAGCTCAATCAGCTCAAGGACAAGCTTGATATTATCGAGCGCGGCATTGAACCGGATCTGGCGGAACTGGCCAGCATCGCGGGCTCTCTGGAGCAGCTGGCAAATACCCTGTTGATGCTCGATCTCAAACAGCTGGCCGAAGCCGCGAAAGTCGAAGCCGGTAAATTGCGGCACTGGGAAAGCGAATCACGACTGCCAGCCGAGGAGGAGCTTTACGGCCTGGCGGATTCGGTTCTGGCCATCGAGAGCGCTATTGCCCAGATGGTGAGCCATGGCATCACCTCGGAAACCGACGGTCTGGCGGAGAATCAATCCACCAGTGAGGAGTCACTGTATCTTCGCGAGGCGCTGTTCGTTGTGGGGGATGAGGCGCGAAGTGCGTTGACGCTGGCCAAACGGGCCATCACCGCATTCGTGGAATCGGATTACGACAAGCTCCACCTGGCCAACCTGCCAGCGACCTTGCACAGCATCTGGGGTGGTTTGCAGATGGTGGAGGATACCGCCGCCGCCAACGTTCTCGACCGGGTTGCGGAGTCCATTCAGCGTCGACTGCTCGATGAGAAGGAAGCGCCGTCCCATCAGGTGCTCGAGGCTCTGGCGGACGCACTGACGTCACTGGAGTACTACATCGAAAGCGTTGGTACCCGGGAAGACCGTAACCTCGACCTGCTTAATCTGGCCGAATCGTCTCTGGACGACGTAGGGTTGTAATTCATGTCTTACCAGTCCGCCATGGCAGTACTGGCCGGAATCGGCGCCATTCTGCTCATCGCCGGGCTGGCCTTCTGCCTGCGCCCCCGCTGGTTTTTTGCCTGGCTTAAAGGCACCCTCGCACTGGCCCTGCTGGCCAGTGGCGGGTACGCCGTGGTGGTTGCCGCCGGTCTTACCCAGTATCAGTCCCTCACCGGTATGCGCACCGTTGCCACGGTGGGGGTTGCGCGTCTGGGGCCACAGCTCTGGCAGGTAACCCTGGAAACCGAAGCCGGCAAGCAGGGTCGCTACACACTCCATGGAGACCAATGGCAGGTGGACGCCCGCATCATTCACTTTGGTGGGCCGCTGACATGGATGAAGGTAGAGCCGGGGTACCGTCTGGAGCGCCTCAGCGGCCGCTACGTGTCATTGGAGCAGGAGCGACAGGCGACCCGCAGTGTCGTCGCGCTGAATGAGGCCGCATGGCCGGACCTGTGGGCGCTGGACCGGCAGTTCAATCTGCCGTTTGTTGACGGGGTGTACGGCAACGCCACATTCATGCCCATGGCCGATGGCGCGCTGTTTGATATCAGACTCTCAGCGACAGGGCTTGCTGCTACGCCGGCCAATACAGCGGCGCGGGAGGCGGTGCAGGTCTGGATTCACTAGCGGAAAGTCGTCAGACATTGGCAGGTCATCAGACATTGGCAGAAAGCAATCAGGCACAAAAAAACCTGCCGCTGGGGCAGGTTTTTCACGAAACTGTCGGGCTTAGCCCATGGTGAACAGTTCACCCAGTTTGGTCGCAAGCATCATGTCGCCTTCAGCACGCAGCTGACCAGCCATGAACGCCTGCATGCCGTCAGTTTCGCCGGAAACGATGCCCTGAAGGGTTTCGGAGTTCATGATCAGGGTAACAGACGGGTCGTCGTGAGCACCTTCAGCCAGGTTGCAGGTGCCGTCATTGATTACTAGGTGGTAGGTTTTGTCGTCTTCGATATCGAACTGGAACACCAGATCCAGACCGGCCGCTGCGTCAGCATTAAAGTTCTGTTCCAGCTTTTCAAATACCTGAGCTACAGACATTGGATTACCCTTATTTTCTGTATGGCTTGCGCTTGTTAGTCGTGTTGCCGGAGCCTTGGAAAGGCCGGTCTTGTTGGACCCGTCAGTGGCTGACCCGGCAATGCCATTCGACTTTATGGTGACCATTGGGCTCTGTCAAGCTCGATCGAACGCTTGTTTTAATTTTCTTCGATGTCCTACGCAATCTGGCGTTTTTGGCCGGAAATCGCAGGGTTGTCCCTGAGTCCGGCTCAGTTACAATCGTTGCTCATGCCCACATACCTTACAGAGCTGGAGAAACGCTTTGGAATTTCTTTCGGATTATGGACTGTTCCTGGCTAAGGCCGTCACCCTGGTGATTGCAGTCGTGGTGGTGGTCTCCGTCATTGTCTCGGCCGCCCACCGCAACCAGGGCGGACAGGAAGGAGACGGGGAGTTACGGACCCGCAAACTCAATGACCATTACCGCAAGCTGAAGGAGGCGCTCCAGGCCAAGCTGATGGACGACCAGGAGCGCAAGGTTTGGCAGAAGCAGCAGAAGAAACAACGCAAGGCCGAAGACAAGGCCCGCAAACAGGCCTTAAAAGCCTCTGCCGACAACTCAGAGAGCGACTCTGACGCGTCCGCCAAAGCTCGCGTGTTTGTGCTGGATTTTGATGGTGATATCAAGGCCAGCGATACCGACAACCTGCGCAAGGCCGTCACCGGTGTTCTCAGCGTGGCGGAACCGGGCCGAGACGAAGTGGTGGTCCGGCTAGAAAGCGGTGGCGGGCTGGTGCACGCCTACGGCCTGGCCTCGGCCCAGCTTGATCGAATTCGGGACAAGGGCATTGCGCTGACCGCCTGCGTCGACAAGGTGGCTGCCAGTGGCGGGTATATGATGGCCTGCGTGGCTGACCGCATCGTAGCCTCGCCCTTTGCGGTTATTGGCTCAATTGGCGTTGTTGCCCAGTTGCCCAACTTCCATCGATTTTTGCAGAAGAACGATGTCGACTTTGAAGTGCTCACCGCCGGCGAGCACAAGCGCACCCTGACGATTTTCGGTGAGAACACTGACAAGGGCCGGCAGAAGTTTCTGGCCGATCTGGAAGATACCCACGGTCTGTTCAAGGAGTACGTCAGCCAGCGTCGCCCGGACCTGGATATCGGCGCGGTCGCCAATGGCGATATCTGGTTCGGCAAACGGGCGTTGGACGTTCATCTGATTGACGAGATCCGCACCTCGGACGAGTATCTGATCGAAGCCTGTGATCGCGCGGACGTCATTACCGTCAGCTTCCACCACAAACGCTCGGTTGCCGAGAAACTGGGGTTGGCAGCCAGCGGCGCCATTGAGCACGGCTTCTGGCGCCTGATCAGCGCCTTTCGTAACCAGAAAATTCAATAACAACGCCGAGAACGGAGAGACAGCATGACCGAAAGTCTGGAGTACCAAGCCTGGGTTGTCCGGGAGCAGGACAACGGTTTCGCCGGCCAGGAAGAAACCTGCAATACCGCAGACCTGCCGGACCATGAGGTTCTGGTTCGGGTGAGCCACTCGTCACTCAACTACAAGGACGCGCTGTCTGCCTCCGGCAACAAGGGGGTTACCCGATCTTATCCCCACACCCCCGGTATCGATGCGGCGGGAGACGTGGTGGCTTCGTCCAGCGAAGCTATTCAGCCCGGCCAGAAAGTGATCGTGACCGGTTACGATCTGGGCATGAACACCGCGGGTGGATTTGGCGAGTACATTCGGGTCCCTGCTGGCTGGTGCGTTCCAATGCCCGCAGACTGGACGGCGGAGACCGCGATGATCTATGGCACCGCGGGCCTGACGGCCGGTCTTTGTGTCAGCAAGCTGCTGATGGCAGGCGCTGATCCCGGCGACGGTACGGTTGCAGTGTCCGGAGCCAGCGGTGCTGTTGGCTCCGTTGCGGTGGAAATTCTGGCCTCGCTGGGCTTTGAGGTTGTGGCAATCAGCGGCAAGGCGAGTCAGGCCGGTACCCTGAAGGCCCTGGGTGCCAAAGACGTCCAGGGGAGGGAGGTTCTTGGTCCCGAGAAGAAACCGCTGCTGAAACCCGTGTTCGCCCACGGCATTGACACCGTCGGCGGCAGTCCGCTAGCGGAGCTGCTGAAGCAAATCCGGCCCGGCGGGTCGGTGGCATGCTGTGGCCTGGTTGCCGGCCCCCAACTGGAAACCACCGTGCTGCCTTTTATCCTGCGTGGCGTGAACCTGCTGGGCGTGGATTCGGTGGAGATTCCGCTGGCCGACAAACAGCAGGTCTGGCAAAAACTGGCGGGCTCCTGGGCCTGCCCGACGACCGAAGGGCAGGTGCGTCGTATCGGGCGCGGGGAGTTGGATTCGGCACTGGCCGCGTTCCTGCGGGGTGAGTCCGCCGGCAAGATCGTACTCGATCACTCGCTGTGAGGCGTTGAACCGACGCGGTTTCAATGCCCAGTTCTGGCAACTCGCATCCCATAAAAAAGAGGCAACCGCTTGGCGGCTGCCTCTTTTTTTGATCGATCACCCCGCTGTGCAGGGTAATACCAAATCCCGTCAGGATGCCCGACGGCGGAACAGCGGTGTATCGTTGTCCGTTGCGGCCTGGTAGTTCTGGCTGAAGAAGTTCAGGCAACGGGCCGCCTTGGCCGGGTCCTTGTCCTCCCGGAGTGCGAAGCTGTCAAAGCCGCAGCGCTTCATGAACTGCAGCTGGTCCAGCAGCACATCACCAATCGCCCGTAGTTCGTTGCGGAAGCCGTAACGCTCCCGTAGTAGGCGGGCAATGCTGTAGCCACGTCCGTCGGCGAACTTGGGAAAGTTCACGGCAATCAGCGGCAGCTCATTGACCAGTCCATCCAGGGTTTCCGGTTCGTCGTGGCCTTCGAACCACACGCCGATGTCACTGCGATCGGCGAAGTGCTCACGGCCGGCGAGCCAGAGGTCGACTGGCACCAGGGCAGGGCCTTCAGGCACCACCAGCGATTCACCATCAGCCGGGCGGGCAACCACCTGCCATTCGTCGTTATGGACGCTGCCATCGAGTTTGATGATGTTAGGCATAAACACGCTCCTTGAAGGGATCGATCCCAATCCGGCGGTAAGTATCGATAAAGGCTTCTTCGTCGTTGCGGTTCTGGACATACACATCAATGATCTTCTCGATCACGTCCGGCATGGCTTCCCGAGCAAACGAAGGTCCAAGGATCTTGCCAATGGCGGCGTCGTGATGGGACGAACCGCCCAGGCTGATCTGGTAGAACTCCTCACCTTTTTTGTCGACCCCCAGCACACCGATGTTGCCAACGTGGTGGTGGCCACAGGCGTTCATGCAGCCCGAGATGTTCAGGTCGATGTCGCCCAGGTCGTACAGGAAATCTAGATTGTCGAAACGACGCTGGATTGACTCGGCCACCGGAATGGACTTGGCATTGGCGAGTGCGCAGTAGTCACCGCCCGGGCAGCAGATGATGTCTGTCAGGGTATTGAGGTTGGCGGTGGCAAAGCCCATCGGGGTGATGGCCTGCCACAGCTCGAACAGCTCGTCCTGACGCACGTCTGCAAGTACCACGTTCTGCTGGTGAGTGACCCGGACTTCGCCGAAGCTGAAGCGGTCCGCCAGATCAGCCAGATGATCCAGCTGCTGGTCACTGATATCGCCCGGCGGGGTGCCGGTGTTCTTCATGGTCAGGGTCACCAGCGCATAACCGGAATGCTTATGGGTTTCGACGTTGTGGGAAATCCAGTTGTCGAATCCCTTGTGCTCGAACCGCAGTTTCGCCAGCGCGTCGCTCTGATCCGGTACAGTCTGATACTCCGGCTCAGTGAAGTAGACTTTCACCCGCTCAACCGCGTCCGGCGTCAGCCGGGTCGGGGAATCCTTGAGATGGGCCCATTCCGCTTCCACTTTCTCAGCAAATACGGCCGGACTCAGCGCCTTCACCAGGATCTTGATCCGGGCTTTGTACTTGTTGTCGCGACGGCCATAGCGGTTGTAGACCCGCAGCACCGCTTCGAGGTACGTCAGCAAATCCAACTCGGGCAGGAACTCACGAATCACCGGCCCGACCATGGGTGTCCGCCCCAGGCCACCGCCGACATGCACGCGGAAACCAAGCTCGCCCTGATCGTTGCGGACCAGTTGCAGACCAATGTCGTGCACCTGAATCGCCGCGCGATCGGTGTGTTCGGAAGCGTTGACCGCTACCTTGAACTTCCGTGGCAGGAACGCGAACTCCGGGTGGAACGTTGACCACTGGCGGATGATTTCGCAGTAGGGGCGCGGATCGGCCACTTCGTCGGCCTGAACGCCGGCAAACTGGTCGGTGGTGGTGTTCCGGATGCAGTTGCCGCTGGTCTGGTTGGCGTGCATTTCCACCTCAGCCAGTTCGGCCAGGATGTCAGGCACGTCTTCCAGCGCGGGCCAGTTCAACTGGACGTTCTGGCGCGTGGTGAAATGGGCGTAGCCCTTGTCGTAGTCCCGGGTAACGCGGGCCAGGCGACGCAACTGGTCGGAACGCAGCATGCCGTAAGGAACACAGAGCCGAAGCATCGGCGCAAAGCGCTGGACGTAGAGGCCGTTCTGCAATCGCAGCGGCAGGAACTCGTCTTCACTCAGCTCACCGGCCAGAGCGCGGTCAGTTTGATCACGGAACTGGGCGACCCTTTCGGCGAGGATCTGCCGGTCGTGTTCGTCATAAACATACATAGCGGAACTTCCTGCTAATCAGTGCGGGGTGGTTGTGCGCAGAGGAGAATATCACCCTGTCTTTATTGTTAAAATGATTATTTCTAAATATGGTTATCGATTTAGGAGATATAAATAGCCGCTCATTGGTGCGCTGGCAGACTGGACGTCCGGCCGTTCTCGACCTAGCTTCTTAAAGAGTCTCTGAAGCATCCGCAGACTATCCATCAACGCTGTTCGCAGCTTTTTCCTTCAGTGCAATCGACCATCACTGCGGGCAGCAAGACAGGCAGCACAACAACAAAGCGCCACTACAAAGCACATCACAAGGAACCGCGAGATGAAGAAGAACGAGCTTTCAGACAGCCAGGCCGATGCCGTCGTTATCACCGTCGTGATCCTGTTGGCGGTCAGCTTCGCCGTGATCTGGGTAAGCGGGCAGTAGCGCGACTGGTGGTTGGATCAGGATGACAGCACCCAGCGCACCACCAGTGCCAGCGTGAGCACGAAACCGGTGGTGAACAGGATGCCTGCTACGATGTAGGGCCAGGGACTGTGGCCGGCAAAGTCTTCCTGACGCCGCTTTTCGGACTGAACCCCAAACGCCCCGGCCAGGATGCTTTGCATGACTTTGAGTACCCCGGGGGAGCGGGCTCGGTCAGGCTGGGATTCCGGCGTCTGGGTCTGTGATTCTCGCTCTTCCAACATGTCTCTGCCTCCTGGTCGTCCTTGGGGGAGCGCTGGAGGCAGAGCGGCGGTTATTCCGCCGGATCATACCCCAGGCTGGGGGCCAGCCAACGCTCGGCATCATCACGGCTGATGCCCTTACGTTCAGCATAGTCCTCCACCTGGTCACGTCCAATGCGGCCAACGGCAAAGTACTTTGACTCAGGGTGGGCAAAGTACCAGCCCGACACCGCCGCAGCCGGGAACATCGCAAAATGTTCGGTCAGTTCAATGCTGGCGTTCTCGGTCGCGTTGAGCAGCTCGAACAGCGCGGCTTTCTCGGTGTGATCCGGGCAGGCCGGGTAACCGGGGGCAGGGCGAATGCCGCGATAGCGCTCCTTGATCAGCGCGTCGTTATCGAACGCCTCATCCGGGTCATAGCCCCAGAATTCCTTGCGCACACGTTCGTGCATGCGCTCGGCGAAAGCCTCGGCCAGACGGTCCGCCAGGGCCTTGACCATGATCGCGTTGTAGTCATCGTTGGCGGCTTCGAACTCTTTGGCAAACTCTTCTGCGCCGATGCCGGTGGTAACGGCAAAACCGCCGACGTAATCGCAGCGCTCATCACCTTCGGGTAACACAAAGTCGGACAGCGCCTGCATCTGCTTGCCCGGTGATTTCTCATCCTGCTGGCGCAGGTGGTGGAGCACGGTCAGTTCCTCACGGCGGCTCTCATCGGTGTACACCACGATGTCATCACCACGACGGTGCGCCGGCCAGAAACCGATGACACCCTTTGCCGTGACCTTGCGCTCATCGATCATCCGGCGAAGAATCCGCTGGGCGTCGGCAAACAGGGTGCGGGCCGCGTCACCCCGCTTGGGATCGTCAAAGATGGCGGGGTACTTGCCGGACATGTCCCAGGAAATGAAAAACGGCGTCCAGTCGATGTAGGGTTCCAGTTCCGCCAGATCGTAGTCCTCGAACACCCGAACCCCGGTGAACTCCGGCCGGGTCGGGTTATAGTCCGCAAGTTCCAGCTCGGTGGCGCGCTCACGGGCCTGTTTCAGGGACACCAGCTTCACCCGGTCGCCACGATTCTTGCGGCGCTCCCGGATGGTGTCGTACTCGTCGCGGGCAGCGGAGACGAAGCGCTCCTTGGCTGAATCACTCAGCAGCTGGGACGCCACGTTGACGCAGCGGGAGGCATCGGAGACATAGAGTGCAATGTCGTTCTGGTACTGAGGCTCAATCTTGACGGCGGTATGGGCCTTGGAAGTGGTGGCACCGCCAATCATCAGCGGAATCTGGAAATCCAGCCGCTGCATCTCCCTGGCAACATGCACCATTTCATCCAGCGAGGGGGTGATCAGGCCACTGAGGCCGATGATGTCCACGTCCTCTTTGCGGGCGGTTTCCAGAATCTTGTCGCAGGGCACCATTACCCCGAGATCGATCACCTCGTAGTTGTTGCACTGCAGCACCACGCCGACGATATTCTTGCCAATGTCATGAACGTCGCCCTTGACCGTCGCCATCAGGATCTTGCCCTTGGCTTTCTGGCCTTCGCTCTTCTCCGCTTCGATGAACGGAATCAGATGGGCCACCGCCTGCTTCATGACCCGGGCGCTTTTGACCACCTGGGGCAGGAACATCTTGCCGTCGCCGAACAGGTCGCCCACCACGTTCATGCCATCCATCAACGGGCCTTCGATCACTTCGATCGGGCGCTCAGCGTTGATGCGACAAGCCTCGGTGTCTTCAACGATGTAACTGGTGATGCCCTTGACCAGCGCATGCTGGAGCCGCTTCTCAACGGGCCACTCCCGCCAGGCCAGGTCTTCCTCCTGGGTCTTGCCGCCCTTGCCGCGGTACTTCTCGGCGATTTCCAGCAACCGGTCGGTACCATCGGCACGCTTGTTGAGGACCACGTCCTCAACCATTTCCTTCAGATCCGGCTCGATCTCATCGTAGACCACCAGCTGGCCCGGATTGACGATCCCCATGTTCATGCCGGCCTTGATGGCGTGGTACAGGAACACGGAGTGGATCGCCTCGCGGACCACGTCGTTGCCCCGGAACGAGAACGACACGTTACTGACGCCGCCGGAGATCGAGGCGTGGGGCAGGTTCTCACGAATCCAGCGGGTTGCCTCGATGAAATCAACCGCGTAGTTGTTGTGTTCCTCAATCCCGGTGGCGATGGCGAAGATGTTGGGGTCGAAAATGATGTCGGCCGGGTTAAAGCCAATCCCCACCAGCACATCGTAGGACCGTTTGCAGATCTCCACCTTGCGTTGATAGGTGTCGGCCTGACCGGTTTCGTCGAACGCCATCACCACCACCGCGGCGCCGTAGCGCATGCAGTCACGCGCGCGTTTGATGAATTCGTCTTCGCCTTCCTTCAGGCTGATGGAGTTCACCACCGCCTTGCCCTGGACGCACCGCAGACCGGCCTCGATCACCTCCCACTTGGAGGAATCGATCATGATCGGCACCTTCGAGATGTCCGGCTCGGAGGCCACCAGATTGAGGAAGGTAACCATCACTTCCCGGGAATCCAGCATGCCCTCATCCATGTTGATGTCGATCACCTGGGCACCGTTCTCGACCTGGTCCCGGGCGACACTCAGCGCTTCCTCATACTGCTCTTCCTTGATCAGGCGCAGGAAACGCTTGGAGCCGGTAACGTTGGTGCGCTCACCGACGTTAATGAACAGAGTGTTCTCGTCGCCGGTGAACGGCTCCAGCCCGGACAGCCGCAGAGCGGGTTTGACGTCTGGAATGGCGCGGGGAGGGTACTTGGCCACGGCTTCCGCGATGGCGGCAATGTGGTCGGGGCGGGAACCACAGCAACCACCAATAATGTTGAGGAAACCATCCCGGGCGAACCCCTCAATGATCTCCGCCATCTCCTCCGGCGTCTGATCGTACTCACCAAACTCATTGGGCAAGCCGGCGTTGGGGTGGGCGCTGACGTAAGTGGTGGCACGCCGGGACAGCTCTTCCACGTAAGGCCGCAGTGCATCCGCACCCAGGGCGCAGTTGAGGCCCACGGAGATGGGCTTGGCATGGGCAATGGAGTTCCAGAACGCCTCCGTGGTCTGGCCGGACAGGGTCCGCCCCGACGCATCGGTGATGGTGCCGGAAATCATGATCGGCAGGGCAATGCCGCTGTCCTCAAAGAATTGTTGGGTGGCGTAGATGGCCGCCTTGGCGTTGAGGGTGTCGAACACCGTCTCGATCAGGATCAGGTCGCAGCCGCCTTCAACCAGGCCACCCACCGCCTCGTAGTAGTTGTCCACCAGGGTCTGGAAATCGACATTGCGGTAGCCGGGATTGTTCACGTCCGGTGAAATGGACGCGGTACGGGAGGTAGGGCCAACGGCGCCGGCGACAAAGCGAGGTTTGTCGGGCTGACGTGCCGTCACCTCATCCGCAATCTCCCGTGCCAGGCGGGCGGATTCGACATTGAGCTCACGGGCAATCGCCTCCAGGCCATAGTCCGCCTGGGACAGCTGGGTGGAGTTGAAGGTATTGGTTTCGATGATGTCGGCGCCGGCAAGCAGATAGTCTTCATGGATTTTCCGCAGCAGTTCACGCTGGGTCAGGCACAACAGATCGTTGTTGCCTTTCACCTCCCGGTCGTAATCGGCAAATCGTTCGCCACGGAAGGCAGCCTCATCCAGCTTTTCATTCTGGATCATGGTGCCCATGCCACCATCGAGGACGACGATGCGCTCTTTCAGGATCTTGTTAAGGGTGGCAAGGCGCGTTTCGCGGTCATTCATAGGACGTGCTTCCGGCTCTCATCGGTGTCAGGTGGCGCGAGATCATAGCAAAAATGCTACACACCGTCCTGAAGGTTTTCGTCTAAGGATATGATCCCTGACCCGTTTTCCCGGACTGTGCAGCGCACAGGCACCCGGGAATGTCTGAGTGTATTGGTTGGTCTTTTTTGTTCGCTGGAACTCCATTAAAATAAACCCACATTCTTCAAACAGGTTTTATTGGAAATGGCACTGGTAACTGTGACAGATTCCGCGCGGGACTACCTAGCGCAACTTATCGAGAAGCAGGACGTGGAAGGCATGGGGGTTCGCATCTTCGTGACCCAGCCCGGTACCAAGCATGCGGAAACCTGTTTGGCTTACTGTCCGCCGAACGAGATTGTGCCCACCGATGAGCAGGTTGATCTGGAGAAGTTTACCCTGTTCCTGGATCATGCCTCGGTACCGTTCCTGGAAGATGCCTACGTCGACTACGCCAAGGACCAGATGGGTGGCCAGCTCACCATCAAAGCGCCCAACGCCAAGGTACCGAACGTTGACGAGAACGCTCCGCTGCCGGACCGGATCAACTACGTCCTGGCCTCTGAGATCAACCCCGGTCTGGCCTCCCACGGTGGCGATGTGGCCCTGGTTGAAGTGGTGGACGAATCCGTCGCGGTATTGCGTTTTGGCGGCGGCTGCCAGGGCTGCAGTGCGGTGAGCCTGACCCTCAAGCAGGGTGTGGAATCGACCCTGAAAGAGCGGGTGCCGGAGATTACTGCGGTCCGCGACGTCACCGACCATTCCGTCAAGGACAATGCCTACTATCAATAACTGTGATCACTATCAGTAACCGCGATCGCTGTCAGTAACCGTACCTGGTTTCAACAGGAGGTTTGCGGACCCGCAACAGGCCGGTGATCCCTAAAAAGTCGGCCCCTCTGGCATTGTGATAGACCCTTCCTGACAAACCGGCGGTATGGCCGGTTTGTCGTTTTTACGGCTTCGTTTCCCGTCTGTGCATGGCGGCACGGCCAATGCCCGCCATTCCCGTATACTTCATCATTTTTCGCACAACGAGAATAAGGGTGGGCGTTTCCGGTTGGGGACGGTCACTGCAGCAAACCATGCGCGCAAGCGCCGAAATTTGTCACTGGGGTTTATCTTGGTCGATCTCGCACTTTGGTCAGTGCCGCTCATGGCTGCGATCGTGGGCTGGTGTACCAACTGGCTGGCAATCCAGATGTCGTTCTATCCGGTCCAGTTTATTGGGCTTGGCGTTGTAGGCTGGCAGGGGGTCATTCCCCGCAAATCCGAGAAGATGGCCCACATCTGTATTGACCGCACTCTGCAGCAGTTCGGCAACCTCAATGAAGTCTACCGAAAGCTGGAACCCCAGCGCATCGTTGAACAGATTGTGTCCCAGGTTACCCCCCGGCTGGACGAGTACATCGATGAGGTGATGTACGAGATCCAGCCCGTGCTGTGGGACAACATGCCGCTGTTCCTGCGCAACCGCATCTACCAGTGGGCCAGGGAACAGCTACCGTCCCGGATTGAAACCATGGTGGAGGATTTCGGTGACGACCTGAACGACCTGGTGGACCTCAAGGCGCTGCTGAGCCGGGAGCTGTCCACCCATCCGGACCTGATGAACCGCATCTTCAAGGAGGCAGGCTCTGTTGAGCTGAACTCGGTGATCAACAAAGGCGCCATTATTGGCGGCCTGCTGGGGGCTGCACTGGTGCCATTCTGGGTGCGTTATCCGGAACCGTGGTTGTTGCCGCTGGGCGGATTTCTGGTGGGGTTTGCCACCAACTGGCTGGCCATCAACCTGATTTTCAGCCCGCTACGTCCCCGCCGACTGCTGTTCTGGCGCATCCAGGGCCTGTTCCTGCGGCGCCAGCCGGAGATCAGCGAGATCTGGTCGCGACTGGTGGCGGAAGAGTTGATCACCGTTGAAAAAGTCGCCGACGCGATGATTCACGGTAAACACGGTGACCGCACCCGTACCATCATCCAGAAGCACCTGCGACCGCTGCTGGACAACACCGTGATGATGAAACTCACCACGCAGGTGGCCATCGGCATGACCGGCTACACCGATCTCAAAAAAGCAATGAACAACAAGGCGGTACTGGCCACCCAGGATGTATTCTGCGACCCTGCGTTCAATCGTGAACGGGCGCCGGTTGTCGCCAGCGTACTGTCGCAACAGATGAAAGGGCTCGGACCGGAGGAGTTTCAGGACATCCTGCGGCCAGCCTTTCGGGAAGAAGAACTGCAACTGATGGTGATCGGCGGTATTTTCGGCGCATTGGCAGGGGCACTGCAGTTTGCCCTGCTGAACCTGGCGGCCTGACTGGAACGGGAGACGTTATGGCATTCTGGCAGACACTGCTGATTCACATTGTCGCAACAGCGGCGACAGTAACACTCGTTTTATCAGTATTTTACTGGCTTATTCTAAAGCCTTTCCTGAATAGGAAAGTGGAACAGCTCATTGCCGCCACTGACCAGCTGGAGCCAAAGGTACGGGCCGGGGTAAAACAGGGGGTCAGCGAGTCCCTGAAGGAGCTGCCGGACGCCGCGGCGAAAGAGTCCACCCGCCAGTTTCTGAGGTTCGGTTCGGATCTGTTTGAGAATGGCCTGAGCAGCTTTCTGGGCACGGCCGAGGACCTCGCTCGACGATCCAACGGCCGTGAACGCCCCCGCAATCAGTCATAACAAGCCGGTCTTAACAGAGCCGGGGCAGCTGTAAAGCCGCAAGCAACTAGGACGCCGCAAAGCGTGTCTTGTCGCGTCCGTCCCATAACCGCTGGGCGAGGGCCATTGCTTTCTCCTGGCTATCGGCGCGGCCGGTCTCCAGCAACGCCAGGGCAGCCGTCGACACGGTTGCCGCCTCGCCGTAACTGTCCCGTTCCTCACCCCGCCAGACCCGGCGCATCGCCTCCATTCCAATGGTTTCGGGCTTGACATGCCGGCGTTCGAACAGCGCCGGCCAGGTCACTTCCGCCAGGCGGCCTTCGCCCACACCATCTTCAGCAAGTGTTGCCTGGAACACCTTCAGGGCGTTGTCCGGATTGCGCTCAATCTCACCGCCTTCGCCACGGATCACCGCCAGGTGCTGATAGCCCAACAGCAGCCCCGCCTGTTGGTGCATGGGCGCATAGGGTGGGTGAAAGATGCCCTGAAGCACTGTACGGGCACCCAGCGGGTTAATCAGCCGGGCCAGGGAGTGCACAGGGGAGCGCAGGCCCATGATTGGGCGCAAGTCAATCATCTCTGCCAGGGGTTTGGCAAACCGGGCCAGGGGCAGGTAACTGAAGCCCTGGCTATCGAGCTGGCTTTTCACCTCATCCCAGGACTCCGCCGTCCGAAACCCGAAATCCGCCATCGCTTCACTGAGGTAAATGCGTTCGGGGGTATGCCCTTCGGCACCATGGACGAACACGCGAAGGCCGTGTTCGGCCAGCAGCAGGATGGAGAACAGGAACCAGGGATTGTGGCGACGCTTACCGGCGTAGGATGACCAGTCCAGATCCACCTGCAGTGAGGCCGGCGCCTGCGCCTGATCCCGCACGGCCTGAACGAAGCCTGCCAGCTCCTCCGGTGTTTCCTCCTTGACCCGCAACAGCATCAGGAAGGCGCCCAGCTGGACGTCCTCCACCTCACCACGAAGGATCAGTGCCATGGCGTGCCGCGCTTCGTCGAAGGTCAGCGAGCGGGAACCGCGCTTTCCCTTGCCCAGGATGCGGACATAGGGCGCAAAGGGGTGCTCACCGGGTTTCGGCTTGGGCAGGGCAGAAGATGGCTGCTTCAGGTCCATGGCAACTCCAGGGTCAAACAATGAAATGAAAAGCGGTTACAGGCAGTTGGTTGGCCTGGGCAGACCGGCGATGCGGCAGGCGGTCTTGGCCGGGGTACCCGGGAACAGCTGCATCAGATAGATGCTGTTACCCTTGTCGTCTCCCAGCGTTTCCTTCACCGCCTTGACGAACAGCCGGTTGGACGGCGGGGACATCTGGTAATCCCGGTAGAACGAGCGCAGGAACTCGATGATCTCCCAGTGCGCCCCGGTGAGTTCGATTCCGTCCTCACCGGCAATCACCGCCGCAACATCGCGGCTCCAGGCCCACGGATCTTCCAGAAAGCCTTCGTTGTTTCGTTCAGGGGTCTGCGACATTACCAACTCACTGTCTTGTCAGCGCCAGCGGCCAAGGCCACCAGCTCCTCATAATCAATCACGATCACGCCAGTCTGGCCGTTATCGGCCGCCAGACCTCGGGCCGCCAGATCTGGGCCCAGAGCATAGATGGCGGCGGAGGTTTCAAGCCCGCTGGCCAGCGCCAGCACTGCATCCTCAATCAATACCAGGGCATCGGTCGCCGCCAGGGTGGCGAAGCACAGGCGGGTACGTGCATGCCCCGGCGGCTTATTGAGAATGTGCAATACTGCATGACGGCTCGCCATACCGGCGCCATCAGCCACTGAGGATTCACTCATAAACACACCACATCATCAAAGCGGGCCAGCAGCGTCGGCTCCACCGTCACCGGCATAACGCCGGTGACGCACTGGCTGGCATCAAGGCCAAAGTCTTCCAGGGACTGCTGATCTGCCAACAGGGCGCCAATGCCAAAAATCGGGGCTGCAGCGAGATTGCGCTCCACCGCCTTCTGGAAAATGCCGGCCGGGTCCTGTCCCGCACGTAGCCAGTTCACACCAACGCCACTAAACAGCAGGGTGACGGGTTGATCAAAGGCCGCCAGGGACAGCGCCATGTCCATCGATTCGCGACCACTCCAACTGCCATAGGGCGAGCGATCCACAATCACCAGCACCGACATCAGTGACCGCCTCCCGGCTGGAAATACAGCACCCGTGACGAAGAGGTCATGCTCTCCACCCATTCCCCGAGCCCCAGCAACCGGAACGGAGGCTGGACATTGTGGGCATCCCGTTCGTAACGCCGGGCCTCGCCGTCATCCACCAGGCCGCGGCGCAGGGCAGAGGCAATACAGGCCACGGCGGGAATCTGTTGTTGGGCAATAAAATCCGACCATTCCCGGTGCCAGTTCACCTCGTCGCTGGGAGCGCAGCAAAGACTGCTGGCCAGGTGAACGCCGTCACCATAGAGGAATACCCGATCAATGGCATGCCCAGCAGATACGGCCGCCCTGGCAAACGACAGCGCTGTCTGCGGCGCCTGACTGACGTACGGGGCGCCGGTAATCACCAACGTAAACGAAACCGGTTTGACGGCACTCATTGCAACCTGCTGAATTCCAAAGCGAATGGATGAATGAAATGGGATAGTTCTGGCCGCATTGTAACCCAGAAACAAAAAACCCCGGCAATAGGCCGGGGTTTTTCTTGCCAGCGGGCAGATCAGTCGTCGCTGAAGGCGCCGATGAGGTGCAGCAAGCTGGTGAACAGGTTGTAGATGTTCAGGTACAGCGCAGTCGTGGCCATGATGTAGTTGGTCTCACCACCGTTAACGATACGGCTGGTATCGAACAGGATCAGACCGGACATCAGCAGCACGATGGCGGCACTGATGGCCAGGCTGAAGGCGCTGACATCAACACCGAACAGGGAAGCAACGAAGCCACCCAGGGCAGCGAAGATCACCACCATCAGGCCGGCGAACAGGAACCCGCCCATGAAGCTGAAGTCCTTCTTGGTGGTCAGCACGTAGGCAGACAGCGAGAAGAACACCAGGGCCGTTCCGCCCAGGGCCTGCATCACAATGGCGCCGCCATTAGGCAGGGCGAGGTAGTAGCTGAGCAGCGGCCCAAGGGAAAGACCCAGCAGACCGGTGAACGCGAAAACCACGCCGATACCGGCCGTGCTGTTGGCGGTACGCGGCAGTACCAGCCAGACCAGCGCCAGGGCGCCAAGACTACAGATCAAGCTGGCGCCACGGCCCAGACCAACTGCCATGGACACACCGGCCATCACGGCACTGAATGCCAGAGTCATGGCCAGCAGGGTGTAGGTGTTACGCAGGACCTTCGAGACGTCAGCATTGAGACCGGTGGATGTACCGGCGTGCGACGCCTGGTAGGCCTGCCGGGTGTGAACTTGTCTGTGTTCCATTATTTTCTCCGATTGAATGACGAGCCAGGGTTTGTAGTTACGATGACTCTTACACTACCCCTCATCATAATGTTGCATACGTAACTTTCAATCATTTACGACCTCCAACCCCCACAAGGATTTCATTAAATCGGGGTAATGTTGGCGTTACTGCTCGGGAGAGGGCGGGGCGTCCTCAAACCCGGAAGCGCTGACTGGCAGACCTTCCTGCACCAGAAAGCCCGCGACCACCTTCCAATCCCGGCTATCGTCGGGAAACCAGTAGCGGTAACCAGCGCCGTCCTGGTACCTGCTGGCCAGAAACAGACAGTGCCGGTCACGGCCAAACTCCAACCCCGACAGACCTGCCAGAGCAATGGTGTCCGGTTCGCCATCCCGGAACAGAAAGAGGGTCTCTTTCCCCAGAGCAACCGCGGGGTCGCGGTCGTCGGGAAATGGTTTACAGCCCGCATAGTCGGGAAACTGCTTCTTCAACCTCGCCTGGTGGCGCCTGATCAGAACCGGGTCTATCGTCTTGAGCACAAACGGCAGAACTTTCCAGATGAAGACAACCATCAGAACGCTTTTTGCCAGGCTTCCCAGGTAGCGCCAGAGATCGCCCTCCGCGTGTTGCCATTGGGTGATCATTGCCTGCCCGAGCGTATAGAGCAGAAACGCCATCAGTGAGATAAAAACGAGCAGGCGTGACAGTTTTTTGAGGGCGTT
Source organism: Marinobacter sp. CA1 (assembly GCF_020546665.1). NCBI lineage: Bacteria > Pseudomonadati > Pseudomonadota > Gammaproteobacteria > Pseudomonadales > Marinobacteraceae > Marinobacter > Marinobacter sp. CA1. The sequence goes on along the minus strand of NZ_CP071785.1, from coordinate 2,304,637 downwards.
CTTCATAGGCGTCCATGTCCCGGGCAGATCTTTCCATAAGGCGATGATACGTTCTTTCCGCCTGGCAGTGAAAACGGGGGACTCAAAGAATTCCATGAATTCGATTGCAAGGCGTTGACAGGCAGGGCGATTCCGGTATGATGCACACCGCTGTCGCAACGACGGCGTAAAAAGTGTTAAACGGTGGGCTGGCAGAGTGGCTGAATGCAGCGGTCTTGAAAACCGCCGAAGGTTAGTAGCCTTCCCGGGGTTCGAATCCCTGGCCCACCGCCATTTTTTCCTTTAAATGCAATACTCTACAGATCCTTTCAAGATTCCTCCTAAGAGCTACCGAAAAGCTCTCGATAACTCCATGTTCTATGGTTTTAGAAGATGCTCTCCCAAAATTCGCGAATTTAACAAAGATTACTCAAGAAATTTGCTGCACCCGTCTGGCAGCATTGTCGGCGCTTACTTGAGACACGGTGCCCTCGGCCGTACCTGAAGCTAATTGCGGATCTATCACAGTTTCGGCCGAGAGATCGCTTTACAAGGCCCCCTCCTTTTAGCCAATCTATTTCAGCTTCTTCCGCAATTTGTGCGCCCTATCGGTAAGCCCCAGTTTCATAATGCAGCCTCGGCGCGATCTTTCAGCGCATTAATACTTCGTGAGCAATCAAAACCTGTCCATGGCAATAATCTATAGCGTCCATCTCCTTGCCCCGAATCGGGATTAATACCTAAATTTGCGCAAGCACGCTATTTTAGCCAACATGGAGTAAAATTTATTCTTCTTCGGGACGTGGAGTTGCCATCCCAGCCAAGGAGTCGGGCGATGAAATTGATTAACGTAATCACAAAAGAAACTTTTGACGTCAGCGACGATGCTGCAGAGCGATGGATCAACTCATGCACTCCTTGGGAACCTTTTCAAGCAAGCTCCTCACAAAGTACATATGAGCGAAACGAAGGGGAGGCACCAGAAACAGTCAGTGAGGTAGACGAAACACCATCTACCACACCTCTGCTACAAAACATTCTAGATTGGAGCCAAGACCTTCCAGACTGGATAAGGGACGCACTAAGGCGGCTATTTGCACAGGAGAGTATCTTAAGCGACCAAGACTATCAGGAACTTTATGCACTGATGAAAGCAGAGAATGGACTGCTGGATCAGACCGAACTGTCGCCCGACCCTCTGAGCAAAGACCACCTACCCACCACTCTCGCTCCTGAAAGCTCTGTTATTGTCAAGTCGATGGGAGGCCTTAGCCACGTAAATAAGATCAGTCCTGACCAAGAGCTGATCTTCGAACCCAGCGGCATCACAGTGATATTCGGCGCAAATGGCTCTGGCAAATCTGGGTATGCTCGAGTACTTAAAAGAGCGTGCAGAGCGCGCGATCAAACTGAGTCGATACACCCTGACGCTTCAGATTCTGAAGCCGCTCTAAAGGAGCCAACAGGCCGGTTTGAAATTGAGCTGGAAGGCAGCCCTCAAACGCTCGACTGGTCTCGAGATCAGGTATCACCTGAGCCTCTGTCGACAATATCCGTTTTCGACACTAGATGCGCGCGCTCTATCCTGACTGACGAACACGACGTAGCTTACTTGCCTTACGGCTTGGATATCATTGAAAGTCTCGCCAACAAAGTAATCCCACGGATTAAGCATCTTTTAGATGAGGAAATTGAAAAGCTTAACGTTGATACCAGCCCCTTCGTTCACTTAAGGGGAGCGACCCAAGCGGGCAGAATGGTTAGCGAGCTGGGACCCAATACCAGCGAAGAAGACATCACAGAGCTAAGCACTCTCAGTGAAGAGGAAAATGAACGACTAAAGGAATTAAATGATGTTCTGGCTAACGTCGATCCACTGGTAAAGGCCAAAGAACTAACGCTATCCAAAGAGCGTTTGAAGAATCTGGCAGATGATCTAGACGATCCACTTAAATGGGTGTCAGACGCAGCCGTCAGGAAGCTAGCAAAGCTAACCAACGATAAAATATCCGCTGACAAAGCGGTCAACGATGCAGCAGAAGCTTTGCGAGCTGGGGAAGATTTGATACCAGGAACTGGCTCGGAAGCATGGAAAGCACTTTTCTATGCAGCCAAGCGCTTTGCTGTGGAAGAAGTGTACAAGGAAACAGGATTTCCTTCAGCTGAGGCATACGAGGCCTGCCCCCTCTGTCAGCAGAACCTGACCGAAGAGGCAAATAGTCGACTCATTCGCTTTGCAAAATACGTCGAATCAGACGTATCGGTACAAGCCAATAAGAACCAGCAAGCCCTGTCCGATGCGGTGAACAAGATAGAAAGCGCCAAGCTCCATGTGGGTATGACCATAAATCTGGCTGACGAAATTTCCATGCTAGATGCGAATCTCCCGTTTCAGATTCGGGAATTCGAGACCAGTGTTCAAAACCGCAGAGAATCGATGCTTCGTGCCGTAACATCCAATGACTGGCTAAACGTCAGTCCTCTTCACGCCTCACCACGAACAGATATTCGCAGCTTAGCGGCGAAGCAGTTACAACTCGCTAGAAATTTCATCCGCGCTTCAGATCCAAAAAAGAAGCGGAGGCTCGAAGAAGAGCGAGCGGAGCTTTCAGCTCGCTTGGAGCTATCGAAAGTTCTAGCGCCCCTGTTAACTGTGCTACGCAATATCAAGCAGAAAGCCGCGCTCCAGGAGTGCCAACGCACCCTAAACACAAGGCCAATATCAGCCAAGTCAAAAGAACTCGCAAGCCACGCAGTTAACGAAGAGCTGAGAGCGGCTTTAGAGGAAGAGTTGGGCGCGCTTGGGGTAGATCATATAAGGACTGTGCTAACGAGCCGAACTCTCAAGGGACAGATGCTTCACAGGCTAATCTTAGATGTTCCGACCGAAACAAGAATTGATGAAATACTAAGCGAAGGGGAACAGCGCGCCATCGCGCTGGCATCCTTTTTCGCTGAGCTAGCCACAGCTAACCATAAGGGCGGTATCATTTTTGATGATCCTGTTTCTTCTCTTGATCACTGGCGGAGAATACGCGTTGCCAAACGATTGGTGGAGGAGGCATCGAAAAGACAAGTAATCGTTTTCACTCACGACACTTCGTTTCTCGGACAACTACGCGACGAAATAGATCAAAGCGCTACAAGCTATCGGTTAATGTATCTGGAGAGAGATCGAGACTCTGTGGGCTATGTGCGAGAAGGGCTGCCCTGGGGACACCAAGGATATAAAGCACGTATAGAGTCGCTAGAGATCGGCCAGCAAGATTTAGCCCACCAATGGTCACCATACCCGTCCGAGGCTCTAATTCGCGAGCTTAGGATACTCTATAGCGAGTTAAGAGCCACAGTTGAGAGAGTTATCCAGGATGTTATCTTCAACGGTGTTGTCGCCAGGTACCGGGACTGGGTTAAGGTTAACAAGCTAAAAGGCGTGGTGGGCTTTAGCATGCCCGAATATGAAGCTATCGATCGTATTCACAAACGCTGCTGTGATGTGGTTGAAGCACATGACCCATCTGCGGATCGGGGCATATCTTTACCGTCCGCAACAGACCTAGGTACTGACATTCAAGAACTTAAACGACTTATTGTTGACATCAAGGAGCGTCGCCGAGACAACTGACTCTTGCGATCTTATCAAATCGGAACTTTTGCTCTATAACTAATGCCCACTCAACGTCGCAAGGAAGGCCAGCTTTAATTGACTTGCCAAATTTAAAGATGAGGTAACGTAAGATTCCCCCGATGGACTTGTGAATAGGGCCGGTTTCACAGAACACGACTAGTCTTTAGCCTTCAGTAGCTAATGATACACAAAAACATTGCTTAGAAAATGCAATGCTTTACTCGCGTAACCACGGGCCTTGCGCTTGAGTTTTGGCATACGCCATCTTCTAAGAAAAAAATCTTAATGCATTGATTTTTATGCATTTTATAGAATTAAGTGAATCGGTCTTGAAAGCCGCCGAAGGTTAATAGCCTTCCCGGGGTTCGAATCCCTGGCCCACCGCCACTTTCTTCTCTGGCTTCAACATCGTTTCAATCCTCTCCGATTTTTGCCTCCTCTCGAAAACGATATTTTCACAATCATTGAACCTTTCCGATGGTCGCGGTTTTCTGAGGCGCAACAGCAATCCTGGATTTCATCAGCCGCTTACACCCCTGATCCTATCGCTGGCCCGCTGTCATCCTATGGGGCTGAAATCTCAAGGTAGTGCCTCCCGAAGATACCGTTATTGGAAATGAATCGTTGCTGGATGAACTTCAACGGACTTCTGGTCCCCTCTGGGCGGACCGCGATGACGATGGTTTCGCCGTCCTGCAGCACCATCTTCACCGCATCATCGCTGATCGCAAAGAGATCCGTGATGATACCGGGGCAGTATGGAATCGCCCTGCAGGCTGTTTCCAGCGGTGAACCATCCGATCTGAACAGCGAAATGTGAAACCCCTCCTCAAAGGGGCAATCGTCGGTGGTCACAGCCAGAAACGCGCCATCCTTCAGGCGGAACGCTTTCTCCAGGACAACACCGGGAAGTCGGGCAACACGCTGGCCGTCTGCATCACGCAGATAAGATTCGGTTTCTGACACGGGGTATACAGAGAAACCCTCAAGTTCTTCCATGGGCGTTCTGCTTCCTTCACGGCTATTTTGACGGGCTGACATTACCGAAATGCCATAGATGAGGGTGTTTGTCGTTACGGGTGGATAGGCTATTGTTCTGCTAGGAACTCAAGGGATCGCTATTGCCACTACACTACGTAATAATGATGCAGTCAAATTTTTTCACTATTGAAGCACGCTATATAATGTCTGTTAGGGAAAAGCAGAGGATATGTATGTCGGTGATCTCAATTACGGTTCTTGGTGGCTCGAAATCGGCCGCTGTCGTGAAGGCAGTCCGCTCACTATCCAAGGCAAATATTGCTGAAGTCACCTGGGCCCTCGAAACCGAGGCGCCTGTTTTCGAGCATGAGATCTTTGACAACGAGATTGAAGAAACTATTGCGCTAGTATGGAAATTTCTTGATAACTCAGAGGAGTTGAGCCTTTCATTGGCTATCGAAGAGGATGGCGCAGCAATCTCAACGCAAATTCTTCGTAACATAATGTTGTCTTCCGATAAGATCGGAATTTGAGTGCGAGAACTTGGTGGATTCAGACATAGCTGACTGCCCATCAAGTGCTGCTATTGACAAACCTACTCTGCGCTTCGATTTGCCCCAGAGCGCGGCGTTATTCCTTGGAGGAGTATGGAATCTTATTTGGAATCATGTAAAACACTATCTCTAACAGCCAGAGAAGCTATAGCATTATTAATCATAGAGAGATTTTGTAATAAAAACTCAGTGAACTCTGATTACACAACAGAGTTTTTAGAGTATATGTGGCAATATCCATTAATAAGATATCCGGATGAGTTTTGTTCTTGGGAAGAAGCAAAGCCAGAATTAGTAAATTGTGGGCTTGGCGATTCTTTTCCTGAGGCGCTAAAATCGCAGCTTCAGGGTTCAGGTGTTTCAGAGCATGTGTTTCGAACACTTATTGAGGGAACTGTTGAAATTCTTTGGTCCAGCTTTTGGGGTTCTGCTAACAACCAAATCTCTTATGAATCACTTAAGCAAGTTATCATTGCTTCCAAACTACATCATTTGCCTTGCTTAACCCCGTTCAAGTTTTCATTGTTTCATGAGGGCGATGGATGGGGTAAAGAAAAAATCACCAATGAAGATGTAGAGTTTTGGAGAAAAACATCACAAATTGGATAATAGGTTTAGACGGTTTATAAGCCCGAAGTTAAATAAGTAATAGGTCTGTTCTGTTTTTTGCGGATTGTCTCTTATGGCGCGAACCAAGTCGGCGCCATTATGCCGATGTGGCGGTTCCACATTAAGCAGTGGCAACACGGTTTAGAACCATCAGAGAAAAATTCTTCGGAGGTTAGTCATTATGAAACCTGAGCTGAAGACTTTCCATGATTGTTGCCAGGATTGGTTCAGATAATTATTTTTCACAATTGTTCTAAGGAATTGTCAATGGAAATTAATCTGGCAAATATCATTTTCAATAGAGTCGAGAGCGAATATGACGAGAGTTTGTACGATTGGATGTCAGAAGAAGTTTCCATAAAGTTTCTAAATGGTTTAAAGGTATCGATAAGATTGGACTTTGATGATCAGGATTTACAAGATTTGAGAGATGGAATCGAGCAGACATTATTGAACTCTCTGGCCTTAGGTAACGAAGCCAGAGATATCACAAAAAAGCATCTGTATGCCTACTATAAAAATTTCGTTTTTGTTGCTGGTGAGGAATCTCTTGAAGAGATGCCACCTCAATATGACGATTCCAATATTCTCGACTATGTTCACATATCATCATTGTCTATTTGTTGTAGTCAAATTACTAAGGAGTTCTATTGTCAGTTTACTGGCGGTTGTGATTGGGAGGAGGAGCACGGAGTTCTGATATCATTCAGAAACGGTGTAGAAATAGCTAGAGTGGGTGGCTATGGACATGTATCAAATGCTGATGCGTATGCAGATGCTTCAATGGATAACTATGTATACTATTGCGGCATAATTAAAACTACAGCGTTATAAGTGAGAGATAATAAATCTTACATTTAATATTATAGAGACAGAGCTTAGCTGAGCGCCATGTCCGTGAATTGAGTCCACAACCAAGACATCGCCGTTGTCGTGAGTTTCTTATTTTGCACATTTTTATGTCGTATAAAATCTCTGCGGAGTTTTTTGGCGGAATGAAGCTATATCCGGAGTATTCTGAAAACATAATTGCGTATGTGGTGTCAGGGGGCGTAGGCACTTGGTATGTAGTGGAGAAAGATGAGTGCTTTTTGGATCGAGTGTCGCTGTCCAGTGTGTTCGGGCAGGAGGCGGATCAAAGTGATATAGAGCTTTTGGATTCGTTGACTAATGGTAACGGGAAATTACTAATAGAAAGATTCAAAGAATTCGAAGTGTCAACGGACGAACTACAGGAATTAATGCAGCTTTACCAACCCTTAGCCTCTAATGAAAGTGTTTTGGAGATGCGGCCATCCGTATACATTGATTTAGATCTCAAAGTTCTAAAGAATTTGTTTCCAGAGCCTAGTGGAGTTTTTGAAAAGTTTGCCCCTAAAAATTGGAGCTCAGCTTATGATGACTTCTGGGGTTTAATTCCTGTAGAAAAGATCTTTTGGGTCATTGATGGTGAATCCCGGTTTTTGAGTGGCGAATAACAATTTGCTGTGATGTCAATCGATGCATTTAAGCCGGATTTAAGGTATGTGTCTAGGGAATATCTGAATAACCGCTGTTATTTACCGGTCTTCCGCCAAAGTGTCGGTAAATAGGTAAAAATATAGGGGGCTAGTGCCTTAATCTTCTATATTTTACGATTAAAACTAATATCGGAAAAATTGGCGCCTATTCGATTATGCATGCCGCCATGCTACCCAGCTGCCTTTTAAAGAGCGAACATGAAGCGACCATTAATTATTCCGCTATTCTGCGTAATCTCCGCTTTGGTAGGTTCAGGAGTTCTTGCAATCGCGATAACCAATAAGGCATCTTATGATGCGAACTTTGAACCCTGGTATTTTTATGCAATTGTATCCTTGTTGGTACTTTGGCTAATCTCAAATATTGGATTGTTCTTTCTGCGTTTCTGGAGCGTGCTGTTGGCATCTTCCGTTTTGCTTATCCATCAAATAGTAATCGCAGTTGTTGGTGTTTGGGGTGTAGAGCACTTACCTTTAATTTTGATACCATTAGGCTTGTTTTTGTGGTTGGAGTATAGAGATCATTTGATTAGGTAGCCTGGGTATTTGACTCTAGGCCTCAAAACACTCTATATACAGCTCCGAAAAGGGGAGACCCTGGGAATGGTGAAGCTTGAACCATCCATTGCGCAGTGGTGCTAAGGGTAGCGGCGGCTTTTCCGTTTCGGCTTCCCTCTACTACAAAGGCCCGTATGCTGGCGACCTTATGTCCAAGGAGATATAATGCTTAAACTCGAACAAAGGTACTTTCCGTTCAAGAAAGTTGTATTGACAGTTAATGATGACAGAGAATTGGAGTTCACAAGCTCAAGCCTTTCAAATTCCACTACTACATCGATTCCCATAGATAATTTAACATCACGCCCTACAACTTATCGACATCTAAAAGTTGTTACGATATCAGCGTTTCTGTTATCGACCGCGCTAGCTCTAATTTCGCTCTATATTATGATCACTACAGCCGACAGTGAAGATACGGGCGCCAAAGCTCTTGTCGCTTTTTTGGTTTTTGGTACATTTTCGTTTGTTTCAATGGTAAAGCTTCAAGGGGCATATAAAAACCTGCTTATATTCAATGATCGAAGGACCAGCGAGGGTATCATTTTTCTTAGCCCATCCAAACCATCAAAGAAGGCTGTAGAAGAATTTGTTGATGAACTGGAGAGAAAGATCAAGGCAATTGAATATAGCAATAAACTATCTAAAAATGAAAAAGTATCAATCTACCTGAGGCATTTGAAGTTTTTGGCTTCAGAAAAGGTGATCACGGAAGATGAGTTAAATACTATAGTTGAGCGGCTGAGAAGAAGAAGTAGTGCTAGTGTGGTGCCTATCTATAATTGAAGCTCTGATAAGTAAAGATGCGAAGACTAAGTTAATTCAACATATTAATCCGAGGCTCCCTAGTCGCCGCCAAAACCAGTCGTCATTGTTTCAGGGACTGAAATGAAGAGAAAAGAAGATTGTCCTATCTGGATAAAGCTGTTGAGAGCGGCGTCTTCCTTGTCGCTTATTGGCGCAACAACTTACATTGTTTTTGCGGGACTCAATCTGGTAGTCGCTTTCGTGCTTGTCTCTTCCTTTGGGGCAATAGCAACCCCAGTTGTGATAGCCGCTGACAGCGCTCTGGAGTGCGTCACAGGTTTCTTCGAAGTGTTCGTGGAAGGTGTGCTTTCTGTTTTTGAAATGATCGGCAATATTATCGGTTCAATCTTCGGGTGATTTTGCTATTTGCATGTGGTTCCGCTCAGGGCGGTTCCTCCGGTTGCTCAACTGGCAACCGTTGCGCCAAGGATTGATCGATCCGCTGTGGCTGTCAGAATCAGAATGGCGTTACCGGCGCTCAACGAGACCACTTCAGCAACCGCCAGCAACACCAGAACAGGAGGAGTATTAGCGCGACCGCGCTTTCCTCGACATACCTTACTCCTCCGCAATGATCGCCAACGGCCACCAATTGAAGGAGCAGGCACGTCAGGGGTAGGGGCGTTGGTAGAAGTTACCCCTTGCTGTTGTCCTTGTCCCATGCCAAGGCGTTGTCGCGGAATGACGCGAACTTGTCGGACACCTCGTTAAGCCGGGCGTCCCACTCGGGATCTGGCTCCTGGCCTTCGGTGGTATTGAAGAAGATCTGCATCAGGGCGGTCATGCCCAGCGGCTCAATGACGGCTTGTTTGACGCCCCAGGCAAAGACCAGAGCAATAATCACCGTTAACGGACCTGCGGTACCGGGAAACAGAGAAACCAGTCCGGCCACCGGGGCCAGGATCAGCAGGAACACGACCAGGGTCATGCCCCAGATCACGAATGCCAGGAAGAAGGCGTTTTTCAGAAAGACTTTGTAGTTCTGCGCGTAGAGAATCAGGGCTGTCTGACTGGCGCGCCAGGGGTTGTCGGCTTTGGTGCGCAAGTTGTACGCCAGGATGACCTCATCCAGATAGGTTAGCGACAGGTTGATGACGGTATTGATGAAATTGGCCACGCCCTGGAAACCCGGAATCGGGATCAACGACGAAAGCGTGAAAAAGGCCTTGTTAAAGGTCTTCAATACCGCCTTTATCAACTGGTCAACGCCGAACAGTGTTGATGCCTGGACAAAGCGCTGGCGCACGATTTCCTGGGCATAGTCAATCTGGCCGCGCCCCTGCGGCAGCTCGCGACCTTCCATGAGCTCCACCAGAACGGCGATATGGCCTGCCTTGACCACGTATAGCAGGTATTCGCGAAGAAAATAGGCCACGCCCGAAATAGCACCGAACCCGATAAGGCCACCCCAGGCGCCGTACCCACTGGGATCGTCACCGATATGACCGACGAAATAGCCCAGGCCTGCACCTATGCCGGTCGCAAGGACATAGGCGAGGGTGATACCGAAATAGATCAGAAAGCGGAAAATGAGAAAAGGAGCGGTCTGGCGCATCAACCCCAGAACTTCGCCCATCTTGAAGTCCTTCATAAGCATCCCTTCTTACTGTTTGTAGGGCCTCTCAATGGCCTGTACTGCCGGCCTGCAGCGTCTCCGACAGCGTCCTTTCAGCGTTTGCAGCTCCGGTGAGCGAGGGCCTGATGAGGCTTGAATGCATACCGTTTGCACGTCGGCAGCGCGCCGCAGAGTGTAAAACAGACGCGGACGGTCAGGCAATAATTATGCTCAATATTTCAACAACCTGGCTGCCTTTGCTGGTAGTGGACCGGGGCGGCATGGTAGGCCAGCGAAGCCGTCGTAAGCTCACTGAGTTTCTGTGCGGAACCTTTTCAGGCCATGAGTCTCTAATGGCCACTCAAGAACCGATTCCGCTGCTTCGCCCAGAAGGTTTTCTCATGAGCAAAGACTATTCAGAAACTGATCGCATGGAGAATTCTCGATACGCCGTGTCGACCAATCGGGGACAGTCCCGGCACCGGGTCCGGTACGTGGAAACCGGTGGCGCCGGGAACGACCTGGAGGACTGCGTGTTCTGCCAATCACTGCCAGGTCAGGACCAGAAGGGGAATGAAGAGCTGGGGTCTAGTTCTCAGCGCCCAGGGCCTGGGCCTGCTGAGCCTGATCCTGCAACAGCTGCTCGCGATTGTCCGGACGGGGCCAGCCCTGAAGGTTCTGCTCAATAAGTGCGACCAGCGCGTCGATATGGCCGGGCTCGCTGTTCAGTGCGGGGATGTAGCGGAAGGACTCGCCACCCGTTTCCAGGAAGTACTCCCGGTTTTCTTCGTCAATTTCCTCAATGGTCTCCAGGCAGTCCGCCGAGAATCCCGGGCAGAACACGTCCACGCTTCGCACGCCCTGTCCGGGTAGCGATTTGAGCGTCTCATCGGTATAGGGCTTGAGCCACTCTTCGCGGCCAAACCGTGACTGGAAGGTGGTGAGGTAATCCCCGGTTTCAAGCCCAAGGCGTTCGGCCAACAGCCGTGATGTCTTGTGGCATTCGCAGTGATAGGGGTCGCCGTTCTTCAGGTAGCGCAGCGGAACACCGTGGTAGGACAGCATCAGCTTGTCGCTGCGGCCATGAGCCTGCCAGTGCGCCTCAATGTGCGCCGCCATTGCCTCGATGTACGGCGGAAAGTCGTGGTAGTGGGAGACAAACCTCAGATCTGGCAGCCGACGGCGGGCGACAAAGTCCGCGGCCAGGGCGTCAAAGGTAGAGGCGGAGGTGGAGGCGGAATACTGAGGGTACAGCGGCAGCACCAGAAGCTTGCGCACGCCTTTGGCTTCCATCCGGTCCAGCGCCTGAGCAATCGAGGGTTCGCCGTAGCGCATGGCAAAGTCCACCACCAGATCGTCGCCGTAACGGGTCTGCAGTACCTCCCGGATGCTTTCGCATTGCTTTTCGGTGTGGAGCATCAGCGGTGACCCTTCGCTGGTCCAGACTTTTTTGTAGGCTTCGGCCGAGCGGGATGGCCGAATACGCAGGATTACGCCATGCAGAATGAACCACCAGATCAGTCGCGGCACTTCCACCACCCGGGGGTCTGCCAGAAACTCCGCCAGATAACGGCGCAGGGCGGGTGTGGTGGGGGCATCCGGCGTCCCCAGGTTGGTAATCAGAACCCCAAGCCGCTCTGGCTGGCCATGAGTGAAGTGATCGACACCTTTGTATTGCATGAAATGAGAGTTCCTTTGGCGCAAATGACAACTGATGGAATACGGGGCCGCAGCCGATAGAGATCAGTCGGCGGATGCAGCCCGGGCAGGGCAGTCGGTGCTACAGCAGCCGATACTTCAGGCCGGAAAGGTCATAGCCGGCATTGAGGGCCTTGAGCAGGATGATGTCTGCAGGCAGCTCCCCGGCGTGGCTGAGGGCCCACAGGGCGCAGCAACGGGTGCCACTACGGCAGAACGCCAGCACAGGTTTTTGGGCATCCCGGTAATGGTGGCCAAACGCCTCGACGTCCTGATCCTGGATATTGCCGGACTGAACCGGCTGATAGATCCAGTCCAGACCATGTTCACGGGCGAGCGCGGCAATCTCGTCCATCTCCGGCTGCCCCATCTCCTCATGATCCGGACGGTTGGCGATCAGCGTCTTAAATCCCAGACGCGCGGCCTCTGCCACGTCTTCCGGCTGAATCTGCGGTGCTACCGAGATGTCGTCGTCTATCTTTCTTGGGTCCATGCAGCAGGTCCTCTGGGCATCATGTTTCCGACACGGTTGATCAACTATTCTATCCGGCCCGCCGGGGTGTGCGCCAACGTTCAAGCAATTCAAACAGTGCCATACCGGCGACCATCGCCGCCACAAACACCGCAGCCTTGGGAATACCGGCGCCAAGAGCCACCAGGGCCGGGCCGGGGCAGAAGCCGGCAACGCCCCAACCGACGCCGAAGGTCAGACTGCCCAAGACGAGACGACGGTCCGGGCGGACTGCTGTGGGCAGCTGGAACTCGCGACCAAATACCGGTGCCGACTGTCGCTTCACCAGAGCAAACGCGACACTGGCGACTGCAATGGCCCCCACCATGACCAGCGCGAGGGACGGGTCCCAGGCACCGGCAAGGTCGAGGAAGGACAGCACCTTGTCCGGGTTTGCCATGCCGGAGGCGATCAGCCCAAGCCCAAAGACCAGCCCGGCCAGAAACGACGTGATCCAGAGTTTCATCGATTAGCCTCCTACAGCGTGTCGAATCAGGTAAACGGTGCCAAAGCCGGCGGCCATAAAGCTCAGCGTGGCAATCAGCGATCGCGGCGACAACCGCGACAGCCCACACACACCATGACCACTGGTGCAGCCGGAGCCATACCGGGTGCCAACCCCAACCAGTAACCCCGCGACCACCAGGGTGGCATAGTCGGCCTCGATCACCGCAGCAGGCAGGGCGGCAACCAGCATCCACAGGCACGGAGCGAGCAACAGCCCGGCCAGAAAGGCCAGGCGCCAGCCGGCGTCGCGACGATTGCCGCCAAGCAGGCCACCGAGGATGCCGCTTATGCCGGCAATGCGACCGTTGAGCAGCAACAGCAGGCCTGCCGCTCCACCAATCATGACGCCCCCCAGCAAGGCCGACAGGGGCGTAAAGGACGCCCAGTCAATGGTGATCATTTCATGTCTCCAATGGTCTCATCCGGTTGTTCATCCGGGCCTTGGGGCCGGCAGAACAGTTCGTAAAGCTGGCCGAGCAGAGCCTCGACCCGGGGATCGGCCAGGCGGTAGAACACCTGCTTGCCGGCGCGCCGGGGCGCGATCAGCCCTTCCCGGCGCAACACCCCCAGTTGCTGGGACAGCGACGGCTGGCCGATGCCGGTTCGCTGTTCCAGATCACTGACGCTGGCTTCGCCCTCCGTCAGTTGGCAGAGCAACAGCAGGCGATCACGGTTGGCCAGGGACTTCAGAAACAGACTGGCCTGTTCCGCCGACTGCAGCATGGCTTCCTGATCAATGTAGTGTTCAGGGCAGTGATCAAGACGGTGATCAGAGCTGTGGTCAGAATGGCAATCAGGGTTGCGATCAAGCATGGGCGCTCTCCGGTCAATCCGCAGCGGACCAATGGGCGGCCCGCAGTATCAATATGCTATTATACAATATATTAAATTATATATCGTTTTGCCGGCGGAAAAAAGCCCGGCACTGATGGCCGGGCAGAGGCGTGCGAGTAGTATCCATGAAAGACTTCCAGACAAACCGGCATCAGCAGGGATACCGGTATAGGAAGTATTGACGAAATTTTGCACAGTTCAAGGTGGTTTCACGGCTGTTTGAGTTCATTTCGTCATATTGAACCAATGCTTATAGCAACCGTTCCTGATTACGCTTTTTTGACTCCGCTCAGGCCGCTAAGACACTGAATTTCTGACAACACTGCGATACAATGAGAACGCTGCACAACAACACCCAAGCCCCTTGCGCCCGAGGTTTTACCGATGTCTGAACACGACGATCACAAGCCAGAAACCGATCCCCAGCTGCATGGTAAGATCAAGGACTCGGCCCGGCAGATCTGGCTGGCCGGTCTCGGTGCCTACACCAAGGCGGAAGAGGATGCCGGCAAGTTTTTTGATCGACTGGTACAGGAAGGCGAACAGCTTGAGAGCAAAACCCGTGGCGTGGTTGAGAAACACGTGAAGTCGGTGGAAGACCGGGTCGAAGACGTTCGGGAAAAAGCCACCGGTACCTGGGACAAGCTGGAAAACCTGTTTGACCAGCGGGTCTCCGGCGCACTGCGCCGGCTTGGTATTCATCGCCGGGAGGAAATCGAACTGCTTGAAAAGCGCATCGACGCGCTGGAGTCGGAGCTCCGTGAACTGCGGGGCGAGCCGCGGTCAGAAGAAGAGTAGGGGAATTTCAATGCGCCGAGCCGGCTCTTGCCGGCGGTCATGCCTACCAGTAATCCTGGCTGATCAGCGCCATCTGTTCACGTTCTGCTTCGCCCAGGTAGGGCATCAGCAGGTGCAGCATCTGGTAAACCCCACGCCCCGGGTTTACCGAGTCCCGATCTTCAAGATGTGAAAGGGTGTCGTAACTACTCCAATAACAGCAAGTTAGCGTCAACTGCTCACAAAGTGCATCAAGCTGGGGCCCCGGCAGTGCCACCATCTTCTGGCGCTGGAGACTGGCGCACAGGGTCTGAAAGGCCCGCTTCTTGGCCGCCAGAATACGGCGGAATCTGGCCTGCAGGGCATCGTAACGGGACAGCACGTTAACCAGGTCCTGGTACAGAAAGCGGTAACGCGCCACCGCCTCAAACAGCAGATGCAGGAAGATGCCCAGCTGGTCCAGCGATACCTCCACATCGTCCGGCACCGCCAGCAGGTCCTGCATTTCCAGTTCAAACTGGTCAAACAGTTCGGCGACAATGTCGCCCTTGCTCTTGAAGTGGTAGTAAAGGTTGCCGGGGCTGATTTCCAGTTCGTCGGAAATCAGCAGGGTCGTCACGTTGGGTTCCCCCACCGAGTTGAACAACACCAGACTGGTGCTGAGAATGCGATCCCGGGTCTTGACCTTTTTCTTCATGGTGGCGCGATCGGCCCTCCGTCCCTAGATATCAATCCGCGCCCACACCGGACAATGATCAGACGGACGCTCCATCCCGCGGATTTCGTAGGACACGCCGGCCTCAACCGCCTTATCCAGCAACCCGGCACTCGCCATGATCAGGTCGATACGCAGGCCCCGCTTGGGGTCCCGTTCAAAGCCGCGGCTGCGGTAGTCAAACCAGCTGAAGGTGTCCGCTTCCTCAGGATGAAGGTGGCGGAACACGTCGGTCAGCCCGCGAGACTCAACCTGTGACAGCCACTCGCGCTCCTCCGGCAGGAAGCTGGTCTTGCCCTCCCGCAGCCAGCGCTTGGCGTTGGCATCGCCAATGCCGATATCCCGGTCGGTGGGGGAGATGTTCATGTCGCCCATCACCACGATCTGGCGGTTGTCTCCACCGATATCGTCGAGGTATTGCATCAGGTCGGCGTAAAATTTGCGCTTGGCCGGAAACTTGGTCTCATGACTGCGGTTCTCCCCCTGGGGGAAATAGCCGTTGATCACCGTCAGGGTCTGGTCACCAACCTCAAAGTCCGCCGCTACAAACCGGCGCTGGGCGTCCTCGTCATCCCAGGGGTATCCCTTCTGCACCGAAGCCGGCGCCTGACGGGACAGCAGGGCAACGCCATAGTGGGTTTTCTGGCCATGGAAGTGAACGTGATAGCCCATGGCCTCCACTTCCGCCCGGGGAAACGCGTCGTCCGCCACCTTGGTCTCCTGCAGACCAATCACGTCCGGCTGGAAGGTGTCGATAACAGCCTGCAACTGATGCAACCGGGTACGGATGCTGTTGACGTTGAACGATACAAACATCATGGGCGAATACTCAACTGACTCATAGGGTTAGGGGGCTTTGAGACAGCCCCGTCAAATATCGCCCGAGTCTAACACAGAAAGCCCGGAGCGGATGTGGCACGGTCTACGGCAATCGGGGCGAAAGTGTCAGTTGCGAGTCGGCCGAGGCCAGAGCGGGCGTTATTGAGGGGAAAGCAGGGGGCAGGCGGGCTGGGTTGTCACCTGGTAGCGGATGTCCGCTTCATGGTTCTGGTCCCGGGTGCGGGGAATGTTGGTCAGGCCGGCATAGTGCACCAGGGCGCCGGTGCGGTCGTAGCCCAGCACAATCGGATCGACCAGCAGTCTCATCATCAACCCGCTGGGCCGGATGGTGACCGCCAGGTGGTAGTCATTGCCCGGCTCGGGCTCCAGCTCAAAGCCATAGTGCTCGCCCCGGGACGGCGCCAGAAACCGGAACGGCACCGATTCGCCGTTTAACAGGGTCGACCAGTGTTGCCGAACCAGGTGATCAAAGCCGGCATCAACCACCACGGCGTCGCTGATTTCAACTCTGGCGGTCTCAAGATTCCCGCGCTCACGGGATTCAACCCGGAGTTCCCCGTTGCCACTGGATGTAATCACCAGGGACTGCTGCCACGATGGCAGCTCAAATCTCACCTCCGGCTGGGTCAGCCGTCCGGGGTAGGTCAGCTGCTTGCTGCCGATGGTTTCGCCACTGCCAACATCGACGTAGCGCACCTCGTGCTGCTCCGGCCGGAACCGGCCCTGACGGCATTGGCCGCGTACCTGGTGCTGTTCCTCATAGACCGGCTGCTCCGACCCGGCGTAGGCGGTGCCGGTAAAGCGGAACAGCTCCTGCGCTGTCGCCGGCCCAGCCGCCAGTGCCAGCGCCGCCACAGCGGCCACCGCCACCGTCCGGGCGGGCCGGACAGCCTGAAGACGTGGTTGATAGCCTGCCCCGCTCATGAGGTCTCTCCCGCTGCCAGCGCCCGAAACCAGCGGTTGCGAAGCTGGATCAGCAGAGGAAACACCAGCAGCCAGCCCAGCGCG
The DNA here is from genome assembly GCF_020546665.1 of Marinobacter sp. CA1. Classification (NCBI taxonomy): domain Bacteria; kingdom Pseudomonadati; phylum Pseudomonadota; class Gammaproteobacteria; order Pseudomonadales; family Marinobacteraceae; genus Marinobacter; species Marinobacter sp. CA1. The sequence goes on along the minus strand of NZ_CP071785.1, from coordinate 2,287,556 downwards.
ATGAAGGCCAGCGACATCGGCTGCAGCCGGACGGCATCAAGCTGGCTTGCCGACCAGTACGCCAACGGGCCGGCAATGGGAGCGAGCAGCCAGGGCAGCCAGCGGTGGTCAGCCACCCACGCCAGGGAGTGATTGATGGTGGTCAGGAACAGCGACCACAGCAACACCAGCCATAACGGAATCCATGCCGCATCCAGTGCGCCGGTTGCCGGCTGCAGGATACCGAGTTGCCACCACAGTCCGTCCAGTAGTGAACCTGCGACGGTACCAAGAGCTATGTATCCCAGCTCCAGCGCCGGCCGGTGACTGACCAGCAGCAGATGAAGCACCACCAGCGCCACAGCCACCAGCACCGCCAGATGGTTGGTGCCGATAACGCACACCAGCCAACCGGCCTGGAACAGCACAAAGTTGGTGAACAGACGCCAAGGACGGGATCGGATGTGGCTCATTCAGACTCCGAACGGCTTCTCCAGCTGGATCTGGGCGACACCGACGGTCCGCTCGGAAAACCCGGCCTCGCAGTAGGCGAAATAGAACTGCCACAGCCGGCGGAACCGCTGGTCATAGCCAAGCGCCTCTAGGCGGTCGCTGTGGGCCATAAAGCGCTGGCACCAGTCAGCCAGGGTGAGGGCGTAGTCCGGGGTCAGATCCTCCACGTGTGAGAGCACCAGATCGCTGCGCCGCCGTACCGAGCCCAGGATGGCGCCGAACGACGGGATAAAGCTGCCCGGGAAGATGAAGCGCTGGATAAAATCCACATTTTTCAACGCCCGTTGATAACGCTGCTCCGGCATGTTGATGGCCTGAATCAGTGCTTGGCCACCGGGCTTGAGCAGTTGATCAATCTTGGCCAGATAGCTGTCCAGATACTGCGGGCCCACCGCCTCGATCATTTCAATCGACACCAGCTTGTCGAACTGGCCGGCAAGGTCGCGGTAGTCATCGAACAACAGGGTGATGTGATCCGCCAGACCTTCGTCTTCAACCCGCGCCTTTGCCAGCGCCAGCTGCTGTTCGGAGATGGTCGTCGTAGTGACTCGACAGCCATAGTGCTTCGCTGCGTGGATGGCAAAGCCACCCCAGCCGGTGCCGATCTCCACCACGTGATCGTCGGGTCCGAGATCCAGCTTGCGGCAGATCAGGTCCAGCTTGTGCACCGCCGCTTCCTCCAGCGAGGCCTGCTCATGGGGGTACTTGGCGGAGGAGTACATCATGGTCGGGTCGAGGAAGGTCTCGAACAACTCGTTGCCCAGGTCGTAATGAGCCTGGATGTTCTTGCGGGAGCCAGCAGGGGTATTGCGATTGAGCCAGTGCAGCCCTTTAAGCAGCGGCTTCGAGATCCAGGAGAAGCGATCCTCGAAACGGTTCATCCGGTCGACGTTACGGGCGAAAAACCGCAGCAGACTGGTGAGATCCGGTGTGTCCCAGTCGCCGGCAACAAACGCTTCAGCCGCTCCGATGCTGCCGCCGGTGACCAGATCGGTCCAGGTGCTGGCATCGTGCACCACCATCTCCGCGGCGGGATAGCGGGCATCGCCATCTCCCAGTACCACATCTGCCCGGCCAGGCTCCCGAATCCTCAGCACACCGTTACCCAGGGCACCCAACTGGGCCAGTACCAGCTTGCGGGTGAGCTGAATAGCGGCACCGCCACCATCGCGTGATGACGCGGCATCACCCTTCGAGTTGCCATTCCCGGTCTGCGAGACGGTATTTGCTGATTCTAGGTTCGCCATGAATGGACCCTTCCACTGTCTGTCGGTGTATGCCTGCGGTTTGTCTGTCGGCTGTTACTGTTAATGTCACTGGCACTGTCACTGTTAATGTCACTGGTACTACCCGCCGCGGTTCCCGCACTACCCGGTAACAGGCGCCCGGTGTCGTTGCGGCCCAGGGCGTGCTCCGGGCAATCCTCCGGCAGTTTGTCCGGGTGGGTATAGAACGGCGCGCCCTTGAGTTTCAGTCGCAGCGCGTGCCAGTAAATGCCGGTGACCACCTTGGCGCACTCCAGGGGAAAGCGCCGCAGCGCCTGATGGAAGATCTTACGAGTCAGTGGCTGCCTTTGGATCGCCAGGGTGGCGTCAAACTGCTTCTCACCGTTTTCGTACGCATTCATGTGAATGCGCAGCTGGTCATCACGAAAGCTGAACAGCCACTGGTAGTCCTGCCGCATGCCGTTGAACGGAGAGACATGGAAGCGTTTGGGGAAACGGAAACGCACGCTCTGCCAGCCGCCAGCCTTGCGCTCCTGTTGTTCCGTGTCTGGTTCCAGGCAGTAGACGTGGCGCTCTTTCCAGGGCGTGTTGGTGATCTGGGCCAGGATGACTCTCGGCACGGCGCCGCTGGCAGGGTCCGCGCTCTCCGGATAGCAGAAGTAGAAGCTCACGGGGTTGAACACATGGCCGGCGTAGCGGGGGTGCGTCACCAGCTCAACGGCCCCGTCCGGGCGCCAGCCGGTGGCATCGTGTACCCAGTCTCGCACCGCTGTGTCCAGATCCGGTGCCTCGGGCAGAAAGTAGTCCCGTCGGTACAGGGATACCCAGTTGAAGCGCTCCACTGACAACCAGCGACTGAGGGAGTCCAGCCGGTGCCATTCCGCCAGGTTCAGACACAGCATGCCGGTGTGGTAACGGAACTCATGGTTCACCGGTGCCCGGCGCCGGTGACGGACCTCGCCCTGCAGCCACTGGCTACGCCAGGGCGATAGCGCAGACGTTGCGGTCATGAGTCCAGCCCCAGACCAAAGGCTTGTGCCACGCGCAGGCCACTGCGAACGCCATCCTCATGGAAGCCGTTGAACCAGTAGGCACCACAGAAGTGGCTGCGGTTGTGGCCGCCAATCTCGTGGTAGCGCTGCTGGGCGGCAACGGCCTCCATGCTGAACACCGGATGGGCGTAGCGGTACTGATCGATGATCTTGTCGGGATCAATATCCCGGGTCCGGTTCAGGGTGACGCAGAACGTCTCCGACGACTGATGGAAATTCTGCAGGATGTTCATGTTGTAGGTCACCGACACCGGTTCCGTGGCATGGGCCGGCACCCGGTAGTTCCAGGCGGCCCAGGCCAACCGGTTGGAAGGCAGCACCGATTCGTCGGTGTGCAGGACCACGTCGTTCATCTGGTAGGGAATGGCGCCAAGGATCTCCCGCTCGGCCTCGGTCGGATCGGCCAGCATCGCCAACGCCTGATCGCTGTGGCAGGCGAACACCACCTGATCGAAGGCTTCGGTGCCGTCTGCACAGGACACCAGCACCTGGTCCGCCTCGCGCCTGACCGACGTCACCGGGCAGTTGAGCCGGGTACGCGAGCCCAAGGTGGCCATCATCCGGTGCACGTAGCTGGCGGACCCGCCGGACAACACCCGCCAGGTGGGGCGGTCATCCACCGACAGCATGCCGTGGTTGTTGAAGAACTGCAGGAAAAACCGCACCGGGAACTGTTCCAGCACCACCTCCGGCGCCGACCAGATCGCCGCGCCCATGGGCACGATGTAATGGTTGCGGAAGTAGCGGGAGAAACCGTGACGGTTGAGGTAACTGCCCAGCGGCTCATCGTCCTGGATGCGGTCGTTGGCCAGGTCATCCCGGGTCAGACGGTTGAACCTGAGGATCTCCAGCACCATCCGCAGAAACGGCGGATTCAGAAGATTACGGCGCTGGGCAAACAGGGTATTAAGGCGATTGCCGTTGTACTGCAGACCCGACGCCTCGCTGTCGACACTGAAACTCATGTCGCTCTCTTCGGATGCGACGCCCAGACGGTCCATCAACTTGATGAAGTTGGGGTAGGTCCAGTCGTTGAACACGATGAACCCGGTGTTCACTGGCCAGTCAACGCCATTGCGATGGACCACCCGGGTATGGGTATGGCCACCGGCGTAATCGTTGGCCTCGTAGAGCTGTACGTCGTGCTCATCTTTCAGCAGCCAGGCGGCGGTGAGCCCGCCGATCCCGGTTCCGATGATGGCAATTCGCTGACGCGGTTGGTTCATTGATTGGCTTCCTGCTGGTTTTTTTGGTTCCTCGACATTGCCGCCGCCATGCGGTCGATCAAGCACCGGGGCAGGGCACCAAGCAGCCGCAGTGTCCAGGTAAAGCGTCGGGGAAACTCGATGTCTCGGCGCCCCTTTTCCAGCCCACTGATGATTCTGCCGGCGGCATCGTCAGCATCGATGAGAAAAGGCATGGGAAAGTCGTTGCGATCAGTGAGCGGGGTTTTCACAAACCCCGGCGATACCGTCACCACTTCAATGCCCTCCGCAGCAAGGTCCGCCCGCAGGGCGTGGGCCAGGTAGCTCAGGGCCGCCTTGGAGGCGCCGTAACCCTCGGCACGGCCAAACGGAAACCACCAGGCCGAGGACGACACGATCACCAGGGTGGCGGGCAGTCCCTGGGCCCGAGCCTGGCGGAGCGCCGGCAGCGCCGCTTCAATGCAGCGGCTGGTGCCGATCACGTTGGTGGTCAGGTTGGCCTCCACCACCGAGCTTTGGTAATCCGCCGGGTCCAGGTACTCGCAGGTACCGGCGTTGAGTATCACCATCTGCAACGGCCAGGGCTGGTCGAACGCGGCCCGGGCCTGCGCCAGATCCTCCTGGCTGGTGGTGTCCAGGGCCAGTGGCATGACCCGTTCACTGTTCAGGGCCTGCAATGCCTCCAATGCGCTTTCATTACGCCCGGAGGCAATCAGCCTATGCCCGCGGGCCACCAGCTGTTCCGCCAGGGCCCGGCCAATGCCGGAGGTCGCCCCGGTCAGCCAGATGGTGGTTGGTGTCGTCAGTCGCCGGGTCATACCGCCTGCCTCCGCAACCAGCGAACCGCCGAACCAAGCAGCGGTACGTTTTCATAGAGCAACTGGCCGGCATCAAAGTAATCCCGGTGCAGTCGCACCAGGCCAGAGTCCACCGTGAGCTGGCTGATGCCATCCACCCGGATCAGTTCGCCCTTTCGGAGCCGGCGGTGGCGCAGGGACATCGTCCAGGGCTGGCAGAATCCCCGATCATCGGCAACGGTGGCGCCAAAGGCGAAGTCACAGCGGATCACGTTCTGGTAGGCGCCTTCAAAATAATGGGTTAACGCTTCAAGCCCCTGAACCCGGGTGAACGGGTCCACAAACACCACGTCCGGATGATAGACCGCCTCCAGGCCGGCAACCTGTCCGCCGGCCATGGCCTGGAACAGCGCCTGGAAACGTTCAATCATGTCCTTTTTCGCGGCCTCCGAACTCATCGACCCGTTGGATGCCGGAGTGCCATTGATTGCAGTTACTGACGACATGTTCCCCTCCCGTTCTTGGCATCCCTTGCCCGGGTTTCCTGCTGGATATGCTCCGGAACCGGTTTCAGGTCCCAGATGATCCCGAGACGCGCCATCAGCCAGAGTGCGTAGTAAGTGAGATCAATTTCATACCAGCGAAAGCCCTGGCGGGCCGACTGGGGCCAGCGATGGTGGTTGTTGTGCCATCCTTCCCCCAGCGTCAGCAGGGCAAGGAAGAAGTTGTTGCGACTGTCATCGGCGGTGTCAAAACGCCGCCTGCCCCAGACGTGGGCCAGTGAGTTGATGGAAACCGTGGCGTGGAACAGCACCACGGTGGAGACGAAGAATCCCCACACCAACAGCTGGTAGCCATTGGTGCCGAGGGAGGGCGCCGTTGCCGCCAGCAGCTCGCCGAGTCCGAAGATCGCCAGGGCGGCCGTCAGCGGAACCAGCGCATCAAACCGGTTGATAAAACGCAGCTCAGGAAAGCGCAGCCAGTCCCGTACCCTGCGCTCGTCGGTGACAAAACCGGCATCGCAGGTGAACCAGCCGATGTGGGACCACCAGAAGCCGCCATGATGTGGGGAATGCAGGTCATCGGAGCGATCGGAGTGTTGATGATGGTGGCGATGGTGGGCCGCCCACCACAGCGGCCCCCGCTGCGCCGCACTCGCCCCCAGCAGGGCAAACAGGAACTGCCAGAAGCGGGAGGTGCGGAAGGTCTTGTGAGCGAAATAGCGGTGATAGAACGCCGTGATCGCGAACATCCGCACCACAAAGAACGCCAGCGCAAACGCCAGCGCAAAGGGACTGACGCCAACCACCAGAACCAGCAGGCAGGCGGCATGAAGTAGCAGGAAAGGTATCACCCTCAACGCATTGAATTTTCGGGATTTGGAATCAATGTGATCCAATCCGGCCTCGGAATCGAACCACCTTAGAATGTTTAAAAGCCAACGGTTCGCCTGGGTCATACCCGCTGTTTCCTTGTCATTTCCTGTACGTGTCTGCTCGGTGCTGTCGCGCTGATAAGACCTCGAAATACCTTGGCATTCAGCGAACAAAGCAATGTTATGACCTTAACTACGTTTAGGATCATGAGTTTGGATGCGTCAAGAATGAGAAAAGAATCGTCAATGCTGGCAGGGGTACGCCGTATCGCCGTGATCGGTTCAGGCATTGCCGGCCTGACCCTGGGCCAACGCCTGAAACAGGCCGATTTCCAGGTCACCCTGTTCGACAAGGCCCGGGGACCTGGTGGCCGCATGGCCTCGAAGCGGCTTGAGCAGGGCAGCCTGGACCTGGGCGCGCAGTACTTCACCGTACGGGACCCGCGATTCCGCCGGTTTCTGGCCGACCACGCCAGCGGTTGCCTCGGCGAATGGACGGGAACGCTGCGCTACCAGCGCCCTGACGGCACCCTGAGCCCCTACCATGCCGACACCCGGTATGTCGGCGTGCCCCGAATGTCAGCCATCACCCGGGCCCTGTCAGACGGCCTGGCGCTGAACACCGGCACCCGCATTACCCGCATCAGCCAAACCCCGGACCAGGGCTGGCAGCTGGAGGATGAGGCCGGCGCCAGCTGGGGCGACTACGATCGGCTCATCCTGTGCCAGCCGCCGGTTCAGGCCCGGGACCTGCTGGCGGCCAGTGATCTGGACGATGAGGCCGATGTCCTGGCGGATCACCTCGACGCCCTGACGCCCTGCTGGGCGGTGGCGGCGCACTTCAGCACACCGTTATCCCTTGACTACGATGGCATTCAGTTTCAGCAGGGGCCGCTGCAGTGGGCCGCCAACAACAGCAGCAAGCCCGGCCGCAAGGACGCTGGCCAGTGGTGGGTGCTGCATGGCAGCAGTGAGTGGTCCGATAGCCACCGGGAGGCCACCGGCGCCGAGGTGGAGGCTGCGCTGTTGGCGGCGTTTCGGGAGCAGACCGGCGAGACTGTACAGCCGGATCAGGTATTGAGCCACCGCTGGCTGTTCGCCCGTGCCGAAGTGTCCGCCGCGCCGGGTCACCTCATCCTCGCTGGCGGCGAGCTGGCGGTGTGTGGCGACTGGCTGCACGGCGGCCGGGTGGAGGGCGCCTTCCTCAGCGCTGAAAGCCTGCTGACGGCCTGGGGTCTGAGCGGGTAGGTCAGTTCCTAAGCAGGGCCGGGCGACGGTAGAAGTGGGTGATGGTGCCATCGCCAAACTTGCTGAAAAAGGCGCTGACATCGGTAATCTTCTTCAGGCTGCGGGTGCGGTGGATCGGGTCCTTCATCAACACCTTGATGCCGTTGAAGTTGTCCTGGATATTGGAGAAGCGGGCCCGCATCGAGCAGGTCACCACTTCGCCAGCGGCCATTCCCAGCTGCTGCTCCAGCGCCTGGCAGTGGTTCTGGATCGCCTGCTGAGTGAGGTTCTCACGGGTATCGAGGTGATCCAGTTTGACCCGATCAACAATGCAGCGTGAGTAGCTCCGTGGGTGCCGGCGGGCGTAGCGGCGGAAGGCTTCCCAGAAGAAGCTGTCGGTCAGGTCGGCAAAATGGGTCATATCGCTGAGGCAGGTGTCGACCCAGTCAAAGGTCTCGGATTCCTCCAGCACTTCGTTGATGGCCTCCCTCAGCAGCCAGTCAAAACCCAGGGCGGTCTTGTGGGCATAGACCTTGCGGTACATCTGGTGTCGGCTGTAGACGAAATCCTCCAGCGCACCCAGACCCTTGTGGGTAATCGCCAGGCCCAGCCAGGGTGTTTCCACCTCCCAGCCAAACCGGAGGTTACTGAGCAGGTGGTCCAGATTGAACCCGCCAATGGTGACCGATGAGTGGAAGCCGTCCCGTAGCATGTAATCGGCCCGATCGGCATCAATCTCTCCGGACACGATGGATGACAGCAGGTCCATCACCAGCCGGGGGATGTTCTCGTGGGCGAGGGCGCCGCTGTCGGCGTCACCACCGGCGATGAACGACCAGAAGGTCCGGGCGTGACGACAGAAGGCCTCGCTGGGCACCACGTCTGTGGTCTCCATGATCCCCAGCACGTCCTCCGTATGCAGGCCAGCCTCATCCAGCCCGATGGCACCCAGAACATCATGGGCCACCCGCACGGAATAGTGCTCGTGCTCCAGCTCCGGTGGCTGGTCGGGGTAGTACCGCCGGTAATCCTCCCCCCGCCACAGTTCCTCAAAGCGGTTGCCCCGAGCCATCAGCTCGTTGATCCGCCGCGCCTGGGTGAACTGGTGAGAGAAACTGGAGTGGCCGCTGTCATGCAGCAGGCAACCAAGACGGATCACCTTGGTGAGGTAATCGATGGCATCGAGCTGGCTCAGGGTCAGATCCACCTGTTCGCTGAGCTGCTTCTCCCGCAGGTAGGCATCGATCATCGCCCGGAACATGCGCCCACCCACGTGCATGACGCCCACGCTGTGGAGGAAACGGGAGTGGGTGGCGCCGGGAAACACCAGGCTGAGGATGTCGTTCTGGCAGATGTTGCGCAGTCGCTGGAACAGCGGGTGGTCGATGACCCGAATCTCGTGGCGGTAAAGCGGAATACCACCGTGAACCGGGTCCATGATCAGCTTGTCATAAGCACCAAGCAGGTCGTTTACGGCGCTGCGCATTGTGAAATTGTCTCCAACAGACGGATTCGTGTCTTGTTATATCACAGGGACGTGCCAGAATAGGCAAATATGGACTCTTCCAAGCGATTTGTCGTTTCACACTGGTAGTTTAGGGCGACAGCCATGACCTCGCGCACCGAGCGCATCGTGATCATCGATCCGGATGAAACATCCCGACAGGAACTGGATCGTTACCTTGAATCCAAGGGCTTCTATGTCTGCGGCTACGCCGATCTGGCATCCGCAAAGGCCCTGTCCTCCGAACCCCGGCCTGACGCCGTCTTCGCCGACCTGTCACCCGCCGACCTCCGTAAACTCTGCGACCAGCTTGAAGCCACGGACACCTTCATCCCCGTCATTGCCTACGGCGAAACCGCCGAAGCCACCGTGGTTGTGGAGGCCCTTCGTGCCGGCGCGGAGGACTTTGTGCTCAAACCGCTGCGTGACAAGTCGCTGATCGATGACGTGCTGGGCAAGCTGTTTGACCGGGTTCGGGTGAACCGGCTCAACCAGCTATATCGCCAGGAGCTTGAGGAAGCCAACAGCGATCTGCGGGCCGGTATCTCGGAGCTGCGCGCTGATCAGCGGGCCGGTCGCAAGGTTCAGCTCAAGATGCTGCCGGAGCACGACTACCAGCTCGGAGCGCTGGACATTGATCACCTGATCAAACCGTCGCTCTACCTGAGCGGTGATTTCCTCGACTACTTCCGCATTTCCCGCGACCAGACCCTGGTCTACATCGCCGATGTATCCGGCCATGGCGCCAGTTCGGCGTTTGTCACCGTACTGCTGAAGAATCTGACCAACCGGCTCCAGCGCAACCTGCGGCGAGGTTCCAGCGACGACATTCTGTACCCCGACCGGTTCCTGCAGCGAATTAATTCGGAATTGCTGGATACCGGGCTGGGAAAACATGTCACAGTGTTTGTAGGCATTATTTCGGAGAAAGAACGCACGCTGACCTACGCGGTCGGTGCCCATTTCCCGATGCCCATCCTGTCTTTCGAGCAGGGGGAAACGCTGTTTCTTGAGGGCAACGGATTACCGGTGGGACTGTTCGAAGATCCCGAGTGGGAGGTGTACCAGGTTCGCCTGGACAGACCATTCCAGTTATATCTGTTTTCCGATGGAATACTGGAAGTTATAAAGGCCAAGAGCCTCGCCGAAAAGGAGGCGAGATTACTTGAACTCGTATCAGGAGGTCGTCACACTATCGCATCTTTGAGCGACGCCCTGCAGCTTGGTGAGATGAACGAGCTGCCGGATGACATCGCGATTGTATCTGTGTCCGATAGAGCTCTGTCCGGGTCAGACGTCACTGTAGCTGAGTCCGATTCCGATGGAGTACCCGCGACCGATGGCGAATCAACCGCTGCCCCAGCAAACGGACCCTTGCTGACGGACAGCCCCGAGTCGAAATAGTGGCAGTGTGAACATGGCTGGCTACAAGATCCTCCAAGCTGAGAAACAGGGCATCTACGTCCTCAAGTTTATTGGCGAGATCCGTCTGAACCTGTGTTCGACGCTGGATAATCTGGTGGAATCCATCACCCAGGACCCGCACTTCAAGACGGTGGTGATTGATCTGACGGAAACCGAAATCATCGACAGCACCACCCTGGGACTGCTGGCGAAGATCGCGATGGCCGCCCACCGACAGAGCAAATTCCTGCCCACACTGATTTCGACCAACCCGGACATTACCCGAATCATCACCTCTATGGGGTTCGACAAGATCTTCATCATTGTTCGCGAACCCGCCTCTCGAATTGAAGAACTAGAAGAAATTCCAGTCCTGCGGGCCAGCGAACACCAGGTCCGCGACAAGGTACTGGACGCTCACCGCGTACTGATGGGCCTGAACAGCAAGAACCGCGAAGAGTTCAAGAATCTTGTCCGGGCGCTGGAATGCGAGGACCACGGCTGAGTCACTGCCCACTGCATTGGCTTGTGTTGCCACGGTTGCACGCACTGTCACGGGTGTAATGCGAGGGCGACGCCGCTCCGCCGTGCTCCAGCCACACAGTACGTTCTCATGGATGCGTAGACGGAAACCCTATGTCTCAACAATCTCACTCAACCTCATCCCACTCCGACCAGAAGAAGCAGGTCGCCGTGCTCGGCGGTGGCAGCTTTGGCACGGCCATCACCAAGGTGCTGGCGGAGAACGGCCACACTGTGCACTTCTGGATGCGCGATGGCGAACAGGCCCGGGAAGTGGCAGAGCAGGGCACCAACCAGCGTTACATGCCCGGAATCCAGTTGACGGGTGACATTCGCCCCACCACCGATTTCTCCACGGCCGTGCAGTCGGCCGAGGCGGTGTTTGTCGCCATTCCCAGCAAGGCCTTCCGCGCGGTGATCCAGCAACACGCCGCGGATTTCTGCAACGACCAGATCGTAGTCAGCCTGACCAAGGGCATCGAACGCCACGGCTTCAAGCTGATGAGCGAGATCCTCCAGGAAGAGATTCCCCGCACCCGGATCGGGGTGCTCAGCGGGCCCAACCTGGCGGGCGAGATTGTTAACCGCGACCTGACCGCCACTGTGATTGCCGCCAAAGACCCGGATGTTCGCCGCACTGTGCAGGGGCTGCTGGGCTGTGAGTATTTCCGGGTCTACGCCAATGTCGACATCTACGGCGTGGAGCTGGCCGGTGCACTGAAGAACATCTATGCCATCGTCTCCGGCCTGGCCGCGGCGCTGGATCTGGGCGAGAACGCCAAGGCCATGCTGATCACCCGCAGCCTGGCGGAGATGAGCCGATTTGCCGTCAGTCTCGGTGCCAATCCCATGACCTTCATGGGGCTGGCCGGTGTCGGCGATCTGGTGGTGACCTGCACCTCCTCAAAAAGCCGCAACTACCGGGTGGGTTACGCGGTGGGCAAGGGCGCTTCCCTCGAGGACGCCGCTGCCGAACTTGGCCAGGTTGCCGAAGGCATCCACACCCTGCAACTGGTGAAGGAGAAGGCTGAAGACGCCGGCATCTACATGCCGCTGGTGCGGGGCCTCTATGAGATCATCCACGGCGGCGCGTCCATCAAGGCCGTTATCAATGGCCTGATGATGGCGGTGCAGAATTCCGATGTGGAGTTTATACTGCCGCGAACGCTGACCTACTGATGACCAGGGTGGTATGCCGATGAACCTGTTGATCATGCGCCACGGCGAAGCCGGCTGGCATACCCTGGACCAGCAGCGGGAGCTGACCGAAGCCGGTCGACTGGCGACGGCCGCCGTTGCCCGCAAGCTGGCGGACTCTCCCTGGCGGCCCAGTGAGATCTGGTCCAGCCCGCTGGTGCGGGCTCACCAGACCGCCACCATCGTTTCCGAAATCCTCAACTGCCCGGTGATCGAAAAGCCCTTCATCACCCCCGATGACGATCCGGGCGAATGCCTGGACGAACTGATCCGCTCGGCACCCGACGCCCTGATGCTGGTGTCGCACATGCCGTTCGTCGGCGCACTGTCGACACTGCTGGTGGACGGCCACCGACACGGCATTCCCTTTATGACCAGCCAGGCCGTCATGCTCGACATGCCCATTGCCGGCCCGGGGTGCGCCGATCTGCGGGCCCAGTTCCTGCCGTGAGCGGACAACCCACGCTGATAACCAGAACGCTCCATTGAAGAGCGTCACCAACAACCGTCGAATTTGCTATGAACCAGTTTCCGATTGATTACATCGAGCCGGTCTTCCGGCCGCCCAGCGAGGCCAAGTCGCTGATCCTTCCCGTCACCAATGGCTGCTCCTGGAACCGCTGCACCTTCTGCGAAATGTACACCCAGCCGCAGAAGAAGTTTCGTGCCCGCAAAGACGAGGATATCCGCCAGGACATCGAACGGGCTGCCAGAGCTTTCGGCAGTGTCCGTCGCGTATTCCTTGCCGACGGTGATGCCATGGTATTGCCCACCCGGCGCCTGCTGGCGATCCTCCGGGATCTGCATCAGGCATTTCCGGACCTGCAGCGGGTATCGAGTTACTGCCTGCCGCGCAACCTGGCGAAGAAAACCGTGGAGGAGCTGGCCGAGCTGAAAGCCGCCGGCCTGCACTTCATGTACGTGGGGATGGAATCCGGCGACGACGAGGTGTTGCGCCGAGTCAACAAGGGGGAGACCTACGAGTCGACCCGTTCCGCCCTCGACAAGATCCACGCCGCCGGTCTGACCAGCTCGGTCATGGTATTGAACGGACTGGGGGGCACCGAACTGTCCGAGCAGCACGCCATCAACACCGCACGGCTGTGCAACGACACCCAGCCCAATTACCTGTCCACGCTGGTGGTCAGCTTTCCGCAGGGAGAGGAGCGCTTCCGGGAAGGTTTCGGTGGCGACTTTGAGATGCTCAACCAGGACGGCCTGTTCAACGAGATCCGCCTGTTCCTCGAGCATCTGGAGCTGGAAAAAACCATCTTCCGCAGTGACCACGCCTCCAACTACCTGGTGCTCAAGGGCACCCTGGGGCGCGACAAGGAGCGCCTGCTGGAGCAGGTGAACCTGGCTATCGCCAATCCGGGAGCTGCTGCCTTGCGCCCGGAGTGGATGCGCGGACTGTGACACCGGAACGTCCAGAATCAGGAGAGGCACCATGAGTCGTGATCCCAAGCAACTGGCCGACCAGATCCAGGCCGCCGCCGACAGCGGCCGGAGCCGGCCGCCGCTGGAGACGTGGCATCCAGAGCTGTCCGGCGACATCGATATCCGCATCTTGCGCGACGGTACCTGGCTGTACCAGGGCGAGCCCCTGAAACGAGCGGCCATCGCCCAGTTGTTCTCGACCATCCTGCGTCGCGAGGACGACGGCGACTACTACCTGGTAACCCCGGTGGAGAAATGGCGCATCCAGGTTGAGGACGCGCCACTTCTGGCCCACGGGCTGGAGCGGGAAGGCGAGGGCAGCAAGCAGCAACTCTGGTTGACCACCAACATGGATGAGCGCTTGCCGGTTGGGGCTGACCACCCCCTGTCCGTCGGCCATTACCCCAACAGCGAAGAACCCCGGCCGGTGATCCGGGTCCGCCACGGACTGGAAGCCCGGCTGACAACCGCCACCTTCTACGACCTGGCAGAGCAGGTAGTTGAGGATGACGGACAAGGCTACGGCATTTGGAGCGGCGGGGAGTTTTTCCCGCTGGGCTGAAATCCCGGCGTGCACGGTGGCGTTGGCCGTCTTCGGCCTGTTAAACTGTCCGTTCGATCTTGTTACCGAGCCAAGCTCAATAACGAGGCTTGGTGGTCGTTAGTCCCTCTGTGCAGTCCGGCTGTTCACGATCACTTTCGATCGCCCGCAAACCAACTAACAGTCATTGCGACCCGCAAGGAGAACACATGGCCCAACCTCGCGTTGTCTCCATTCACTACACTCTGACCAACGACCAGGGAGAAGAACTGGATTCCTCCCGTGTAGAAGGTCGTGAGCCCCTGTCCTACCTGGAAGGTGCCCAAAACATCATCAGTGGCCTGGAAAGCGCCCTGAACGAGAAAAGCAGCGGTGACCAGCTGAAGGTGACAGTCGCTCCGGCAGATGGCTACGGCGAGGTCAATGAAGAACTGATCCAGCCAGTACCGCGTACCGCTTTCGAAGGTGTAGAAACCATCGAGCCAGGCATGCAGTTCCAGGCCCAGACCCCAGGCGGCCCCCAGATCGTACGGGTTGTTGAAGTGGCTGACGAAACCGTCACCATCGACGCCAACCACCCGCTGGCTGGCCAGACCCTGCACTTTGACGTGGAAGTCGTAGAAACCCGCGACGCCACCGACGAAGAGCAGGAGCACGGTCACGTGCACTGATTGCCGACAGGCAACCGTCCTTAACGGACGCGACGGCCCCGTCCGGCAGGCGCATTGCGCGCCTTCTGGTCGGGGCCGTTTTTTTTGATCTCTGCGCGCGAACAGGAGACATAAAAAAACGGCCCCGAAGGGCCGCTTTTTACGAACAGCGGTAATTACATGTTCGGGTAGTTGGGGCCACCGCCGCCTTCCGGCGTTACCCAGGTGATGTTCTGGGCCGGGTCCTTGATGTCGCAGGTTTTGCAGTGCACGCAGTTCTGGGCGTTGATCTGGAACTTCTTGCCGCTGCCATCGTCCGCTTCCACCACCTCGTATACACCCGCCGGGCAGTAACGCTGCGCAGGCTCGTCGTACTTGGGCAGGTTTTCCTTCAGCGGAATCTCGGCGTCTGTCAGTTTGAGGTGAACCGGCTGGTCTTCCTCGTGGTTGGTGTTGGATACAAACACCGATGACAGTCGATCAAACGTCAGCACGTTGTCCGGCTTCGGATAATTGATCTTTTTGGCCTCGGATGCCGGCTTCAGGGTGGCGTAATCCGGTGTGGTGTCGTGGAAGGTGAGGGGCAGGCTACCGCGCAGGATGTTCTGCTCGAAGAATGCCACAGCGCCACCGACGATGTTGCCGAACTTGTGCATGGCCGGGCCAAAGTTACGCTCGTCGTAGAGCTCCTTGTACAGCCAGCTGTTCTTGAAGCGATCGCCGAAGCTGGTGATCTCTTCGCCAGACTTGCCTTCCTTCAATGCTTCAAAGACCGCTTCAGCACCCAGCAGACCAGACTTCATGGCGGTGTGAGAGCCTTTGATCTTGGAGCTGTTCAGCGTTCCGGCATCACAGCCCAGCAGCAGGCCGCCCGGGAAGCTCATCTTCGGTAGGGCGTTGAAGCCGCCCTTGGCGATAGCCCGGGCACCGTAGGCCACGCGCTTGCCGCCTTCCAGATATTTCTTCACTTCTGGGTGCAGCTTCAGGCGCTGGAATTCCTCAAACGGACTCAGGTGCGGGTTGCTGTAGGACAGGTCGGTAATCAGGCCAACGTAAACCTGGCCATTTTCCAGGTGGTACAGGAAAGAACCACCGGTAGAGCCGGACTCGTTCAGCGGCCAGCCCGTGGTGTGAACCACCAGGCCCGGCTCGTGTTTGGCCGGATCGATATCCCACAGTTCCTTGATACCGATACCGTAGTGTTGTGGGTCTTTGCCTTCATCGAGGTTGTAATCCTTGATCAGGCGCTTGCCCAGGTGACCACGGCAGCCTTCGGTGAACAGGGTGTACTTGGCGCGCAGTTCCATGCCAGGCATGAAGCCGTCTTTCTCACTGCCATCACGGGCAACACCCATGTCACCGGTGATGATGCCTTTGACTTGGCCATCCTCAACGATGGTCTCGGAAGCGGCAAAGCCGGGGTATACCTCAACGCCCAGGGCTTCGGCCTGCTCGGCCAGCCAGCGGCAGAGGTTGCCAAGACTGATGATGTAGTTGCCATGGTTGTGCATGTTGCGGGGCACAAAGGCGTTGGGAACCTTGGTGGCGGCTTCCTGGTTCTTGAGCAGGAAGATATCGTCCCGGGTTACCGGCGTGTTCAGCGGGGCGCCTTTTTCTTTCCAGTCCGGGAACAGTTCATTGAGGGCCGTCGGCTCAAATACGGTACCGGCGAGGATGTGCGCGCCGATCTCCGAACCTTTTTCGACAACACAGACGGTCAGTTCTTCGCCAGCTTCCTGCGCCAACTGCATGACGCGGCAGGCCGCTGACAGGCCGGCAGGGCCTCCGCCGACGATCAGAACATCAAATTCCATCGATTCGCGTTCCACGTTGGTCTCCTCAAACTTCTTAGTGGATATAAGGACTTCGACGCTCGGTCGCTCAACCGCCCGGCGCGCGCGGCCACCGGAATAACAGAGCAAGCTGTTTCGAATTGCGAAGAAAAATCCTGTCTCTCTATTTTTGCTGGCAGCCACCAGGCCGCTCAGGGGGCGTAATAATAGCGGACTCTGGCCGCCTACACGACTCCCGAAGGCCACTTTGGCTGGCCTTATGGCCCTCTAGGATATAACAATCGCAGAATCAAACAAACGTTTGTTTGAATTTTGCCGATTCCTTTGGCATTGTTAGCTGGCTCACAGCGTTTGAGCGCGTGACCCCAGGCCTGCACTGACTGCGGCCAGGGAAATCACGGGCGGAGTTCCGTCTCTTGCGATCGGGCGCTTCCTTAATAGAAGACGCCTGAAACCGGGGAGGGCCAACACGGGTGTAATTTGAGTCGTTTTTTAGTATCGTCTCATCGCACCGTGGACGTCAATACACCCTTCCGTTGGCCTATATAGCGGCTTTCGGGCGTCGTTGGGGACTATTGACCCGCCCGGGCTTTGCCTTCAGTATTAGGGCGCCCTGACCGTGAGTCCTGCGCTTAGGTACTGTTTGAACAGCCGGTTTGTACCCGCGGGTTCACCGGTACGACAGGAATCATGAATACTCTGCCGCCGTGCTGACCAACTCCAAGCGAAGCCATTCGCGAGTATTTCTGATTGCGAGTCATTAAACCCATCGTAGAAGAACGAGGAATCTATGAAGGTTCTGGTCGCTGTAAAACGAGTAATCGACTACAACGTTAAGGTGCGGGTAAAACCGGACAACACCGGCGTTGATCTCGCCAACGTCAAGATGGCAATGAACCCTTTCTGTGAAATCGCGGTAGAAGAAGCGGTTCGCCTGAAAGAGAAGGGCGTTGCTACTGAAATCGTCGTGGTTTCCATTGGTCCCAAGGCCGCCCAAGAGCAGATCCGTACCGCTCTGGCACTGGGTGCCGACCGTGGTATCCATATCGAAACAGAAGAAGAGGTTCAGTCTCTCGAAGCGGCCAAGCTGCTCAAGTCTGTTGTCGAGAAGGAAGAGCCCAAGCTGGTTATCCTGGGCAAGCAGTCCATCGATTCCGACAACAACCAGACTGGCCAGATGCTGGCCGCGCTGACCGGTATGGGTCAGGGCACCTTCGCTTCCGAAGTTGTTGTTGACGGTGAGAAAGTAAACGTTACCCGTGAGGTTGACGGTGGTCTGATGACTGTCTCCCTGAACCTCCCGGCGGTGGTCACCACCGACCTTCGTCTCAACGAGCCGCGCTACGCTTCTCTGCCGAACATCATGAAGGCCAAGAAGAAGCCGCTCGAGGCTATCAGCCCGGCCGATCTGGGTGTTGAGATCGCCCCGCGCCTGTCCACCCTGAAAGTTGAAGCT
Source organism: Marinobacter sp. CA1 (assembly GCF_020546665.1). Taxonomy (NCBI): domain Bacteria; kingdom Pseudomonadati; phylum Pseudomonadota; class Gammaproteobacteria; order Pseudomonadales; family Marinobacteraceae; genus Marinobacter; species Marinobacter sp. CA1. The sequence goes on along the minus strand of NZ_CP071785.1, from coordinate 2,269,678 downwards.
CCGGCAGCACGCCAGGCGGGCATCAAGGTGGCTGACGTTGCGGAACTCGTTGATAAACTGAAGAACGAAGCGAAGGTGATCTAAATGAGCATCCTGGTAATTGCTGAACACGATAACAGCAGCCTGAAACAGGCTACCCAAAGCGTGGTTGCTGCGGCCAAGGCCATCGGCGGCGATGTGGACGTTCTGGTTGCCGGCGAAAACTGCGGCGGTGTTGCCGAAGCAGCTGCCAAAGTTGATGGCGTGAACAAGGTTCTGGTTGCCGACAACGCAGCCTACGGCCACTTCCTGGCTGAAAACCTGTCCGAGCTGGTTGCCGAAGCAGGCAAAGGCTACAGCCACATTCTCGCGGCTGCCGGTACTACTGGCAAAGACTTCATGCCGCGCGTTGCTGCGCTGCTGGACGTTGCCCAGATCTCCGACATCATCCGTGTTGAATCTGAAGACACCTTCGTTCGTCCGATCTACGCCGGTAACGCCATCGCGACCGTCAAGAGCAGCGACAGCGTGAAGGTCATCACCGTTCGTCCGACCGCGTTCGACGCCGTACCGGCCGAAGGTGGTTCCGCAGCGGTTGAGGCCCTGGACACTGTTAAGGATGCCGGTCTGTCTTCCTTCGTTGGCGAAGAGAAAGCCGAATCCGATCGTCCGGACCTGGCCAGCGCCGGAATCGTCATCTCCGGTGGCCGTGGCATGCAGAACGGCGACAACTTCAAGATGCTTGAAGAAGTGGCTGATGTTCTGGGTGCGGCCGTTGGTGCCTCCCGTGCCGCTGTTGACGCCGGTTTCGTACCGAACGACATGCAGGTAGGCCAGACCGGTAAGATCGTTGCTCCGCAGCTGTACATTGCCGTCGGTATCTCCGGCGCCATCCAGCACCTGGCGGGTATGTCTGACTCCAAAGTGATCGTTGCGATCAACAAGGACGAAGAAGCACCGATCTTCCAGGTAGCGGACTACGGCCTGGTTGCCGACCTGTTCGAAGCGGTACCCCAGCTCAAGGAAGAACTGCAGAAGTAAGTTCTTCCCGAGCACAAAAAGAGCGCCAATTGGCGCTCTTTTTTTTGCCTGTTGTTGGTCAAAAACTGATGGCCACTCAGCGTTCCGACTTGTCCTCATCCTTGCCGCGTTGGCCAACCATATCCCCCAAGACATGCAGTACACGGTTGGTGGAGCGGATGGCTCGATACAGGCTGCGGGTGGTGTCGTCGTGCACCTCCCGGGCACGGCGGGCCTTGGCCCGGAACTCATCGGAGGTGGAGTAGCGGTCCACCAGATCAAACGTCACCCCGGTTATGGTCCGGTGCAGCGCCTCCACCGCCGTGGTACCGCCGTGGACGCTCTCTTCCATCAGTTTCTTGCGGTTACGCCGTTCCAGCCGCTCCAGTCGCCGCCGCCCGGCCTCGCTGCGATCCCGGAGCAGGGCACACTCAAGCTGCCGGCCCAGCAGATGATTGCGCCACGCCGCTCGCACAGCCAGAGCCACCAACGCCAGGGTCACCAGTGCAGGAATCAGGGTTACGCCTTGAATCAGTGACATGGCATCTCCTCAGCGGTACTCGATCTGCAGGTCGACGTCGATGTCCCGCTCTTTCAACTCCAGCGCTAGCTCTTCCTGGACCTGCTGGTACACCATGCGGGTGACCATCACCGGCAGCCGGTCCGCCACCATTCGCGCCGAGCGGGATTCCCGCTTGGCCAGCACCAGAGGATCGCGGACCTTCAGGGTCAGCACCATCTCCGGCTCCAGATTCTCTTCGCCACGTCGGGCCAGCGTTCGTGCAAACAGGCGCTGCTGCCGGCGCAGGGCCACATAGAGCAGGCCTGTCACCACAGCCAGCGCTACAAACGCAGTCAGCAGTAGATAGCTCACACCAGGTTCCTCATCGCTGTCATTGTCGTTATCCGACCCAATGTTTGAATATCAGGCACAGTGTGCAGTAGCCGGCCGGGAATGCGATTGGCCGCCCAGACAGCCCCCTCGCCGAAAAACAGACAGCTTCCTTTGCCGCAGAAGCATCAGCCCTTTCGCAAAAAACAGAAAGCGTCCAGGCAGTTGCAGGCCACTGCCGATATTTGCGCCAGATCGCGAATCGCGCCACACTTTTCGGCGTTACCGCCCAACGGATGGATAGAACGATGATATGGTTGAAAGCCTTTGTCAGTGGTTTCCTGGCGACACTGATTTTTCATCAGGGTCTGTTTACCCTGTTTCACGTCGCCGGTGCGGTTGCCGCCGAACCGTTCAACTTCGAGCCTGTTCCGCCCCTGGGGATTCCCGCTGTGGTGTCACTGTCGTTCTTCGGTGGCCTATGGGGGCTGGTGCTGTGGGCCCTGCTTGGGCGCCTGGCAACCAAACCGTTTTGGGCTCTGTCGGTGGTATTGGGGGCGATCTTCCCAACCGCGGTGGCGATGCTGGTGGTCTTCCCACTCAAAGGTCTGGCCGTTACCCAGACGACCTGGCTGGGCGGTTTGCTGCTTAACGGATTCTGGGGGCTAGGGGTGGCGGTTTTCCTGGCCCTGATGGGGGCACGGCGCCCGCCTGATCCGATCTCTTGACGTTTCACTTCGCTCTAATGGCTAAGGGAGCACTATGGAAAAGCAACAGTTCGACCTGGTGGTGTTTGGTGCCACCAGTTTTGTGGGACAGATTCTCACTCGCTACCTGACAGAAACTTACGGCGTCGGCGGCACCGTCAGTTGGGCCATCGCCGGCCGCTCCGGCCACAAGCTGGAAACCCTCAAGAATGAGCTGGGCGAAAGGGCCCGGGAGCTTCCTATCCTGCTGGCCGATGCCAGTCGCCCGGAATCCCTCGACGAACTGTGCCTGCAGACCCGAGTCATCATCTCTACCGTCGGCCCTTACGCGCTGTACGGTGAACCGCTGATCAAAGCCTGTGTCAGCTCCGGTACCGACTACTGCGACCTCACTGGCGAAGTGCAGTGGATTCGCGCCATGATCGAGCGCTACGAGGACCAGGCCAAGGCCTCCGGCGCCCGCATCGTGCATTGCTGCGGCTTTGATTCCATTCCCTCTGACCTTGGCGTGCTGTTCCTGCAGCAACAGGCGCAGCAGACCTTTGGTCATTACTGCACCCAGGTCAAGATGCGGGTCAAGGCTGCCAAGGGCGAGTTCTCCGGTGGCACCGTCGCCAGCCTGATGAACGTTGCCAAAGAGGCCGCAGCCGATCCGGCCCTGCGCAAGGAGCTGGCCAATCCGTTCTCCATCTGCCCGCCGGGACACCGCTCAAGCCAGCGCCAGCCCAACGTAAAATCAGCTAGTTACGACAAAGACTTCGACGCCTGGACAGCACCGTTCGTGATGGCGGCGATCAACACCCGCATCGTTCATCGCAGCAACGCACTGATGGCGACCGGCTATGGCAAGGAGTTTCTCTACGACGAAGCCATGCTCACCGGGCGCGGACTCAAGGGCAGGGCGACCGCCTACGCCATCACCGCGGCCCTCGGTGGATTCCTGGCAGCCTCGGCCATCAAGCCAACCCGCTGGGCCCTGGAGCGCTTTGTGGTGCCCAAACCCGGCGAGGGCCCGAGCCCGGAAGCGCAGCAGAACGGCTTCTACGATCTGCGGTTTGTGGGCCATACCGAGGCCGGCGAGAGCATCCGCACCCGGGTCACTGGCGACCGGGACCCGGGCTATGGCTCCACCGGCAAAATGCTGGGTGAGGCCGGCGCCTGTCTGGCGTTCGACCTCGACCCGGACGCCCCCGGCGGCTTCTGGACTCCAGCCAGTCTGCTGGGCCAGTCTCTGCTGGACCGGCTGACCACCCGTGCGGGCCTGCGCTTCGAACTGCTGGAGAACAACTGAGGGCAGGGTCAGCGCTGGTCCAGGTGAAGCACTTGCCGCACCGGGACCAGCGCGTCCTCGTCATGGGCCAGCACCACCACGGTTCGACCTTCCAGCCAGGCGGGTAGCTGCTGGCAGATCCGCTCCCGGGTGGCCCGGTCCAGGCCGGTAAAGGGCTCATCCAGAATCACCAGATCCGCCGGATGCAGCAGCACCCGCGCCAGCGCCACCCGCCGGGCCTCACCGCCAGACAGCTTGCTGCCGTAAGCCCCCAGCCAGGTATCCAGGCGCCCGCGACTGGCTGCAATCCGCTCGCCAAGCCCCACCAGTTCCAGCGTCCGCCACAGGGTTTCATCCGATACCGGACGGCCATCCGGCACCAGATTGGCCCTCAGCGTATCGTCCAGCAGGGTGGTCTGCTGGGTCAGATAGGCGACCCGGGCCGCCGGCACGCCTTCTCGTTGGCCCGCTGCCAGCGGCGCACATCCGGCCAGGGCATCCGCCAACGACGACTTGCCGCTACCGGAGCGACCCACAACCCCCAGCCAGTCCCCCACCTCAAGCGTCAGAGTCAGCCCCTTCAGGACCGGCTCCAGCCCCGCAGGACTGATATCGGCATTGCGTAGGCAGATTCCGGTTCGGGCCTGGTCTTTGCCAGCGTCAGCCCGCTCTCGGTCTGGGTCTGGGCTGGGGCTGGGGCTGGGGCTGGGGCTGGGAACAAGGGTGCCACTGTCGCGATTCAGCCGCGCCGCGGATGTTACGGTGGCGCCCAGGCGTCCGAACGCTTCCGGCAGTTGGCCATAGACCTCCACCAATCCCAGCAGTGCCAGAGGCAGAATCACCGCCACCGGCCCGGTAATCGCACCCGCCGCCATCTGCTGAAGCCCCAGCACCAGCGCGGTCAGTGCCGCGAGGTTCACCAGCGCCCCGGTCAGAGCCTGATGCCAGGCGGTGCGAGTATCCACCACCACCTGACCGGCCATGTAGTCGTCCCCCCGGGCTGACAGCGCCTGCTGTTGCTGAGGCAGCAAACCGGCGGCCCGCAGCTCCGCCTGACCCTCCAGGTGTTCGATGGTGGCTGCCCGCAGATCTGCCTGCTGCGCCATCATGGCAGCGGCATGGTCACCGGTACGCAGGTGCAGCAGCACCGTGGCAACAAGGAAACCGGCGGCCAACAGCACCGCCAGCGCCAATGCCAGCACCGGTGACACCAGCCACCAGGCCACCAGCACCAGACCCACGCTGACCAACAGCGCCAGCGCGGTGGGGGCGATAAGGCGCAGATAGAGACTGTCCATCGCATCCAGATCCGTGGTCAGTCGATTCAGCCAGTCAGCGCCACGCAGCGATCGCAGATGGCGGTAGGACTGTCGCGCCAGACCCCGGAACAGCTGAATCCGGACATCCGCCAACAGTCGCAGGACGGTGTCATGGTTGTAGAGTCGCTCCAGATAGCGCGCCACCGTCCGCGTCACCGCAAAACCGCGGATACCGCCGCCGGGGGTGTAAATGTCGAGACTGGCCTGGATGCCGGCGGCAAGCAGCAACCCGGTCACCGCAGTGGCGGTGATGAACCAGCCCGACAGCGCCAGCAGACCCAGGCCAGAGAGCAGCGTCAGCAGAATCAAGCCGGCACCGACGAGCAGTCGCGAACGGCGGCGCTGGATCACTCTGAGCCAGGGAAGCAGTTCAGACATCACGGACGTCACCTCCCTCGACGTGCAGACAGCGGTCCGCCAGGGCCAGCAGGCTGTCGTGGTGGGTCGCCAGCACCAGCGTCCGGCCTTCCGCCTTCAGCGCCGCCAGTGCCTCGATGATCACCGTCTGGCTGTCGGCATCCAGACCGGCGGTGGGCTCATCCAGCAGCACCAGCGGGTAATCCGCCAGGAAGATCCGCGCCAGGCTCAAACGCCGGGCCTGGCCGCCAGAAAGGCCGCTGCCCTGTTCGCTGACAGGGCTGTCCAGACCCGCTGCCCGCTGGCCCGGTAAATCTCCCAGGCCCACCCGGGCCAGGGCCTGTTGCATGTCGGCCTCGGTGGCCGCCGGTGCCACCAGTCTCAGGTTGTCCGCCCAGGACCCCTGCAACAGGAACGGCGATTGCCCCAGCCAACCGAACGGACGGTGGCCGGGCGCTTCCCCAAACACCGAGACCATACCGCCGTCCGGTGGCAGGAAACCGGCCAGAACGTGCAACAGCGAGGACTTGCCGCCACCGGACGGCCCGACCAGAGCCACACAAACACCACGGGGCAAAGACAGCGACAGCCGGTTCAGCACCGGGCCCCGGTCTTCATAGCGGAGGGTCACCGAGTGCAGATCAATCCGGTCCGGAGGCCCGGTGACGGGGGCGTGAGCCGGGTTGGCCGTTGGCGCTGACTGCAGGCGATCCATCAGTTGTGCGGACGCCCCCAGGGCTGCCGCCCGGTCGTGATAGTGCTGGGCCAGCTGCCGCAGAGGCTGAAAGAACTCCGGCGCCAGCAGCAGAATCCACAATCCACTGAACAGGGTGAGGCTGTCCGACGGGCCGAAGCTGATGTAGCCCAGCAGACCAAAACCGATATAGATGGCCACCACCGCGATGGCCACCGACGAGAAAAACTCAAGCACCGCGGACGACAGAAACGCGACCCGCAGGGTTTTCATGGTGACGTCGCGGTATTCCTCAGAACGTGCCGCCAGGGTGTCGGTAGCCCGTTCAACACCCCCAAACAGTTGCAGCGTGGTCAGCGCCCGCACCTTGTCCAGAAACTGGCCGGAAAGCCGGCCAATCACCTGGAAGTGCTGCTGGTTGACCTTCTCCGCGCCCATCCCCACCAGGGCCATGAACAACGGAATCAGCGGCGCCGAGAACAGCAGCAGCAGGGCGGCCAGCCAGTCGAGCCAGGCCGCCACCGCGAGAATGGCCAGCGGTACCAGCACACACAGCATCATCTGGGGCAGGAAACGGGCGAAGTAGCCATGGAGCGCCTCCACCTGGTCCAGCCACTCGCTGGCCAGGGTCGCGGCGGACTCGCCCTGCAGCCGACCGGGGCCGGCCTGCTGCCAGGCCGCCAGCAACTGACGGCGAACGGCGCCCCGAATGGCGCGGCTGCTGTCGGCCGCAAAGCGGCCCTGCAGACCCAGCAGGGCACCCCGCAGGACAATCATCAGCACCAGCGCCGCTATCACCGCCATCAGCTGTGACAGCGGCGCTTCGACGATCACCGTCTGATGCACCAGCCAGGCCAGCAGGCCCATCTGTGCGATGGTTGCCAGACCAGCCAGGGTGCCCGCCAGAATCGTCAGCCGAATCTGGCGTTGACCAACGACGGCCAGGCCGGCCAGCCAGCGGCGAGGGGTGAGGCCGGCCAGCGGCGCCTCCGCGGAGGCACCGGCATCTGGCCGGGATTCAACGGCTTCCATTAGGGCCAGGCCGCTCAGTGATAACCGGCGTCGGCCCGCACCTTGCCGCGGAACACCCAGTAGGTCCAGGCGGTGTAGGCCAGCACGATCGGAATCACGAACAGCAGGCCCAACAGCAGGAACAGCTGGGAGTTGTACGCCGAAGCAGCGTCCCACAGGGTGTACTCCGGCGGCACCACATAAGGCCAGCGACTGACCAGCAGCCCCAGGTAGGTGGTGACAAACAGGCCAATGGTGGCCACGAAGGGCATGCCCTCGGCCCGGTTCCGCACCGAACGGAAGATCTGGTAGGCGAAGAACAGGGTAAACGCCGGCAGAATCCAGATCACACTCAGGTTGGAGAACCAGCGCTCACGCACCAGATCGTCCACGAACGGCGTCCACACGCTGATCACCCCGAAGATCACCAGCACAGCCAACAGCAGCGGGGTTGTCAGGCGATAGGCCCAGGCCTGCAGTTCACCTTCGGTTTTGAGGATCAGCCAGGTGGAGCCGAGCAGGGTGTAGCCTGCCAGCATGCCCACCCCGGTGAGCAGGGTGAACGGTGTCAGCCAGTCGAAGGGGCCGCCCACGAACACACCATCGGCGGTGTTAAAGCCCTGGATGTAGGCACCCACCACGGCGCCCTGGGCAAAGGTGGCAACGGTGGAACCACCGGCGAACGCCCAGTTCCACAGGTAACGGGAGGTCCGCGCCTTGAAGCGGAACTCGAACGCCACGCCTCGGAAGATCAGCCCGGCCACCAGCAGGAACACGCCGATGTACAGCGCCGGCAGGAAGATGCTGTAGACCAGCGGGAACGCGGCCAGCAGGCCGGCACCGCCAAGCACCAGCCAGGTTTCGTTGCCGTCCCACACCGGTGCCACCGAGTTCATCATGATGTCGCGGGATTCCTCGTCCGGAGCGAAGGGGAAAAGAATCCCCACACCCAGATCAAACCCATCCATCAGCACATACATGATGATGCCGAAGCCGATAATGAAGGCCCAGATCAGGGCCAGGTCAAATGGTTCTTGCATGATCAGTGACCTCCCTGGTTGACGGGATTGCCGTGAGCATCGTCGTCGATCTCAAACGGCACATGGGCGGCAGACAGCGGACGGGCAGGGCGGTCGCTTTCCACCGCATCTTCGGCATGAGGGTCTTCAAGCCCCACAAACAGCACCCGCATCAGGTAGTAGACGCCTGCGGTAAACACCATGGCGTACACCACCACGTAGCCAATCAGCGTGAACAGGGCCATGCCACCGGTCAGTGACGGGGTGACAGCCTCTGCCTGGGTCATCAGGCCATACACCAGCCAGGGCGCGCGACCGGTCTCGGTCACAAACCAGCCGGTCAGCACCGCCAGGAACGGCGCAATACTCATGCCCCGAAGCCCCTGCAGGAACCAGCGGGTACGCCAGTAACGGCCACCGGCCCTCAGGAACAGACCCGCCAGCGCAAACAGCACCATCAGCATGCCAATACCCACCATGATGCGGAACGCCCAGAACACCACCGCCACCGGCGGTTGCTCTTCCGGAGCCACCTCTTCCAGACCCTTGATCTCGCCGTGCCAGTCGTGGGTGAGGATCAGGCTTGCCAGGTTGGGGATGCCAATCTCGAAATGGTTGGTCTGGTTCTCCTGGTCCGGAATCGCAAACAGCAACAGCGGCACATCACCGGAGGTTTCCCAGTGGCCTTCCATCGCCGCCACCTTCATGGGCTGGTGCTCCAGAGTGCTGAGACCGTGGAAGTCGCCAACCACCGCCTGCGCCGGCGCAATGAACAGGATCAGCCACAGACACATCGACAGAGCCTTGCGGTTGGCTTCCACCTCGCGCCCCCGCAGCAGATACCAGGCACTGACGCCCGCCACCACAAAGCTGCCGGTCAGGAACGACGCCAGCGCCATGTGCATGAAGCGGAAGGGGAACGACGGGCTGAAGATGGCCTCGCTCCAGGACACCACATGGAACATGCCATCCCTCAGCTCCACCCCGGCCGGGGTCTGCATCCAGCTGTTGGCTGCGAGGATCCAGAAGGCGGAGATAAAGGTACCGGTGGCCACCAGAATGGCCGAAGCCAGGTGGGCGCCGGGTGGCACCTTGTCCCGGCCGAACAGCAGCACCCCGAGGAACGCCGCCTCCAGGAAGAACGCCGTCAACACCTCATAGCTGAGCATGGGGCCAAGGAAGTTGGCGGATGCCTGGGCAAAGTTGCTCCAGTTGGTGCCGAACTGGAAGGACATCACAATGCCCGACACCACGCCCATACCAAACACCACCGCAAACACTTTGGTCCAGAACGTGGACAGCTTCATCCATACCGGATTGCGGGTCTTGAACGCCAGCCCTTCCAGGACCGCGATGAACGATGCCAGACCGATGGTAAACACCGGAAAAATGGCATGAAAGGAAACCACAAACGCGAATTGGATTCGCGAGAGAAAGACAGGATCGAGTTCCACAGCAACCTCCGCTGGACAGAACCGAAAGAATGGCAAGGCAAGGGAATGCCCGTTTGGAAAGCAGGGGTATCTTGATATTAATCATGGCATCTCGCAAATGATCAACATCAACCGGCCCAACTTGACCCTTGCGCCGGATTCCGGCTAGCCCCAACATGTGCCTATTCCAACTTACGGAACATGGTGCCATGGGGTTCTACGAACAGAACATACTGCCTCACCTGATCGACAAGGCCTGCTCCCTGGGGCAGATGATGAAACTGCGTAGCCAGGTTGTCCCCCATGCCAGGGGAACCGTGCTGGAAGTCGGCATGGGCTCGGGCATTAACCTGGAATTCTATCGTCCGCAAAGGGTGACGAAATTGTACGGCCTGGAACCCTCAGCGGGGATGCGGCAAAAGGCCGCACACAACCTGAGCCGCTCGCCGGTCGCCGTGGAATGGCTCGATCTGCCCGGCGAACAGATCCCATTGCCGGACAATTCGGTAGACACCGTGCTGCTCACTTTCACCTTGTGCACCATCCCCGACACCGGTGCCGCCCTGGCGCAAATGCGCCGGGTTCTGAAACCCGATGGCACCCTGCTGTTTCTGGAACACGGACTGGCGCCGGACCGCCGCGTGGAAATCTGGCAACACCGCATCAACCCGGTCTGGCGACGATTCGCCGGCGGCTGCAACCTCGACCGTCCCATCAGCCGGCTGCTGGAGCAGGCCGGCTTCCAGGTGGATGAGCTGAACAACCTCTACATCCCCAAATCGCCGAAAATCGCCAGCTACATCTACCAGGGCCGCGCCAGCCTGCCCAAACCGTGAAAACGCGGCGACGAATTGCGTTCCCCAGCAAGGCCTTATACAATTCGGCCCCCTGGGAGCAACGACGCCTCCCACACCTTCCTCGAAGTACGCCCGGATGGTGAAATTGGTAGACACAAGAGACTTAAAATCTCTCGGCCGCAAGGCCGTGCCGGTTCGATTCCGGCTCCGGGCACCAAAAAAATCAATCAGTTAAAGTGTTTCGTTTTTTGGCTGATTCACCCGACATTTCCTGTGTAGACGCTATGTAGACAAAGCGCCACCTTCTGGCCGCCCAAAATTAGCGTGTACTTTCCCTTATAAACAAAAGCGAACATTCGCACCACACTCGATGAACCCTTCTCATAGTCTCAGCGTTCGAAGATCTCTATTTCCGCTGCTTTCTGAGTGCATTGATCATGTTTAACTACTCACGACACATTGGATCCTTGCAGTTAGAAACTCGTGATTACAGTTGCGCCGAGAGACTGAAACTTGTCCATGTTAATGAGGGCCTCTGGAGCTTCTTCCAAAGAAATCCTATTGCCGACAAGGCGGGACGGATCGAGCTTGCCGGAGCTGATCATGTCCAGCATCGCACCATAACGATATGCTTGCATGCCATGGGAACCAAGAACTTCCAGTTCCTTACCAATCACCTTGGCCATCGGGACTTGCGGTGTGGTGTGATCTCCCAGCATCAGGCCAACCTGGATGTGCTTCCCGCGTGGTCGAAGATTTTGAATTGAGTTGAAGCAGGTCATGGGATGGCCGAGGGCATCCAAAGACACATGAGCCCCGCCTTTGGTCAATTCAATGACAGCCTCAGGCACGTCTGCCACAGCTGCCCCGTTCAGGGTTGCAACTGCTCCCAAGTTCTTTGCCAATGCGAGCTTTTTGTCATCTATATCGATTGCGATCACATTTGCGCCAACAGCATTTGCGATCATGATCGCAGATAGACCGACTCCGCCACAGCCATGGACCGCAACCCATTGTCCGGCACTTACCTTACCTTGATCGACAACGGCCCGGAACGAGGTGGCAAACCGACACCCAAGACTGGCTGCTGTCGCAAAGTCCATATTTTCGGGTAAGGCCACAAGATTTAAATCAGCTTGGTGGATACCGACGTACTCGGCAAAGGAACCCCAATGAGTAAAACCTGGCTGTTCCTGATTGTGGCAAACCTGCTGATGACCAGCATGGCATTCCGAGCATGAACCGCAACCGGAAATAAAAGGGACGGTCACACGATCGCCAGTTTTCCAGTTGGAGACGTTCTTGCCAACCGCAGTGATCACTCCAGCCAGTTCGTGTCCGGGCACATGGGGTAGATCGATGTCTTTGTCGTGCCCCATCCAGCCGTGCCAATCAGATCGGCATACACCGGTGGCCTCTACTTTAATGACCACGCCATGTGTTTCGGGGGTTGGATCGTTCACCTCAACGAGCTTGGGTAGCTCCTGAAACTTCTCAATCAGAACGGCCTTCATGGGGTGCTTTCCTCTTTTCAGTGAATGCTTCGGATTCTCTATGTTAATTCCGACAGCCTGAAAATACCTTGCTATTCACACTACAAAATTGAGACAAAATGAAATAGTCTTTCAATAGATAGTTTCTTAATAAATGGATCTTTCTAAATGTTCAAAATTGATAGAGTGGATGCCGATATTCTCGATATGCTCCAAGAGAATGGAAGGCTATCCAATGCCAAGGTAGCGGGGCGACTTTCGATAAGCGAAACGCCATGCTGGCGTCGATTAAAGCGACTTGAGGAGAGCGGAGTAATCGCCGGGTATCAGGCAGTCCTGGATCGGCGAGCGCTAGGTCTGGGTGTCTTGGCGTTCGTCCAGCTAGGGTGTAATGAGCATAGCGAGGAAACAACAGAGGAATTTCAACGGATTATTCAATGCAGCCCGAACGTTCTTTCTTGCCACAACACGACTGGCGAGGCTGATTTTCTTCTCCAAGTCGTTGCTAAAGATCTGGATGATTACAGTCGCTTCGTCGAACGTGTATTGCGGCGATTGCCAGGTGTTACGAGCATCCGATCCAACGTCTCCCTGCGCGAACTAAAGTCGTCCAACAGGCTACCGATACCGATTTAGATGGCGGAAATTGAAGAGGTCTCAATGTTCGCTTTGCGACCATAGTGATCGAAGACTGGTTCACGCAGGTTGCTTGTGCAGCGTACAGTTATTGACAGAACTCCAAGGAGGCGCGTTCGCGCCTCTTACTGCAACTCCCCCAAGCTCGATAGCCTGGTCGCGGTCCTCAGACTGAGTGTTGCGACTGATTGTCCACTCATAGATTCTGGTAACTACTTGAGGTGGACCCAATCAGTTGGACAACCTGATGGTGTCCCTAAGCTATGATTCGGTTGTTTCCCTGGCTCAGGCTGCCAGAGAGATGGGTTGCCCGTAGTACGCCTCATCGGGCGTTTGGTATTCAAGGGTTTGGTGGTACCGGGTCTGATTGTAATGCCGAAAGTACCGGTGGAGCGCCTGTTTCAAGTGGTGTCCATCCTCGAAGGCTGTGAGGTAGACGCACTCGTGTTTGACGCTGCGCCAGAGCCGTTCCACGAAGATGTTGTCATGGTAGCAGCCCTTGCCGTCCATGCTGATCCGGATGTCATGATCTTTGAGAACGCCTGTGAAGGCTTCACTGGTGAACTGGGCACCCTGATCGGTGTTGAAGATCTCCGGCGTTCCATGGCGCTGTAGGGCCTCCTCCAGAGCATCGATGCAGAAGTCTGTGTCCATGGTGTTAGAGACCCGCCAGGACAGCACCTTGCGGCTGTACCAGTCGATGACGGCGACCAGGTGCATGAAGCCCCGGGCCAGCGGAACGTAGCTGATGTCAGTCGCCCACACCTGGTTGGGGCGGTCGATCTTCAGCCCTTTGAGCAGGTACGGATAAACCTTGTGCCCATCACCCGGAATGCTGGTCCTGGGCCTTGGATACACCGCCTGGATGCCCATGGTGCGCATCAGCCGCTGCACCCGCTTGCGGTTTATCCGGTGGCCCTGGCGTTCCAGGTGGACTCGCATCTTACGAGAGCCATAGTACGGCGTTTCCAGATACTGCTGGTCAATCAGGTACATCAGATCCAGATCCTCCTGACATTGCTCACGAGGGACGTAGTACACCGATGAGCGGCTCAGCTTGAGCAACTCACACTGGCGCACAATGCTGACTTGGGGATGACCACGCTCGATCATCGCCAACCGGCGTTGACGGCTTACTGATCGAGCTTGCGCGACAAAAAATCGCGTTCCACTGTCAGTCGGCCGATCTCGCGATAAAGCTCGTCAGAACTGGGCTCGCTGGACTGTTTGCCGGTCTTCTTCTTGCCTTCGAAGAGGTCCGGGGCATTCTCCAGCAGCTCGCGTTTCCAGTTGCTGACCATGGTCGGGTGAATCTCGAACCGGGCAGCGATTTCAGATGTGGTCTGGTCACCCTTGAGCGCGGCCAGAGCGACTTTGGACTTGAATGATGCGCTGTATTGCTTGCGTTTCTTGCTCATGATTCTCCTCCTTGTGGAGATGATGAATCAGAGCTTGGGCACCTGTCCAAAATTTGGGGTCCACCTCAACTCTCCCAGCAGAACCAATCAAGCCGTGGAGCTTTTGCGCGACTTCATAATATTTGGTCTCGCTGGGCCTCGGGATCATAAGAGCTCGTAAAGGCATGTCCTTCTGAGGAAGGCAAACACCGCCCATCAACTCTACGTAGCGTTTCCATTCTCCGTTGTCGGCGGCCTGTTCCAAATCTGCGAGTAGCCCTTCTTTTAGCTGCTCCGTATTCCTTAGGCGCCGGAGTTCGCGATATACCGTTACGCTTGGAGCACCCATGAACTGGAACTGGCGAATACCCCAGATACTAGCCCAGGCTCTGATTCGGGCAGCCGATTCAACAGCGTCATTGCCGTAGGAATCTTCGCCTACCTCATAGCCGTCGATCGATTTGGAGATATATTTCGTTACGTAGCCCGTGGCTCGACCTTTTTCCGGGTCAATTTCCTCTATCACAAATCGGTTCTCGGCGGCGCCATGTTCTTCTCCATCCTCCTGGAGTGCGTGCTCGCGGAATACCTGATTTGCTACTGGAATAGCTTCCTTATCCATGAACATGAGCAGGTGCCAGTGAGGTGTGCCGTCGTGGTGGGGCTCTACCGTTCTGATTCCGTACCAATCAATACCTTTTCGTTGCAGAGCCGCACGTACGCGAGCCCCCTCTGTCAGCCTAGTTGCGGCGATTTTCAACCCAGTTGTCCAGTTGGCGGTTTTGATAGGCTGGTCCGCCCGTTTGGCACAGGGGTCATTCATCGCCTCAATAAAGCCAGCCCAATCGCTTTTATCCACTGCTTGTCGGGCCTTCTCTACAACCTCATCATCGGCATGCTCCAAGCGGCGCAACTCACGCCAGACGGTTAAGGGTGGTCCGCCGACCTGTTAAAACTGACGGATTCCATAGACTTTGGCCCAGGCACGAATACGGGCGGCAACGTCTTTGGTCAGGATTCCATACCAGTCCTCGACATCCTCGCAGTTTTCCTGAGCCTTCGCGGTCGCTGCGCGTTCACTCTTGCCACATCGAGTCATGCCGTATAGATTTTCTCCGACTTCTTGGTATAAATCGTATCGCTTCCTAAGCGATTAAGAGGTGGTCAATGTCAGAGCTTTTGATTACATCTGCAAGACATATAATTGGCCATGTATTGGAGATAAAGTTTAACGATGGTTATTCTTCGGTTGTTGATTTTGAACCATTCATATTCTCTTCCAAACATCCAGACTATGAGCCTTACCAGTCGATTGAAACGTTCCTGAACTTCGACATTGTGGATGGCAACTTAAACTGGGATGACTATACGATGATATTTCCAGTAGCTGACCTTTATCAGAATCGAATCATCCGACTCCCGGAATAAACGCCTTAGTCGGGTGGCAACCGGTTTCAGGAGATAAAGACATGGATGACGGTTACATCAAATCTGCCACCGCAACAGTGCAGAATGGCGTGGCAAAAGCCGACGGCAAGCTCTCAGTCACTACAAGCAGTATCCATTTCGAGCCTTACAACAAGGAATTTGGGCTTGGTCCATACGAACTGGACCGGAACGCGGTGGTAAAGGTTAAAAAATGCTGGGGCAAGGGGGGTGGAATCCTTCCGGTCACCTCCGATGGTATCGAGCTGACGCTGGAGGACGGGAGCGCGTATCAGTTCATTGTCGCCAACCCGGACGATTGGCTGGCGCTGCTTGGTCGATGAACTGCAAGCGAATCAAGATCGACCAGGCTGAAGACTGAAACGGTAGAGCGCACCTCCACGCCCGACTCCATCCGCTCCAATTGCGGTAGGAGGGGCACAGAGGCACGCTCCAGCGAGATACTCGGCAATGGGCCCGTTAGAGTCAAGAACCCCGGCCTTCCTGCCGCAACAAGTGTGACAAGCAACCTGTTCAAACTGCACAGGACTTCACGAGGTCATCAACACCTGCTTCAATGTCGGTTTTGGTCCCGCCGGGGACCGTTTCGCCAGTCGGGTAGGCCGTCTGGCGCCGATACAAGGAGTACGGATGGACCCGATACCAACGAAGACCCTGCACTGGCAGACACCTGCGGGCGCAAGGCGCACCGTCACCTGGATGGAGGCAGGGGACCCCGGTGGTTTTCCGCTGATTTACGCCCACGGCAATCCCGGCTGTCGGCTGGAGCTTGAGTTTTTGCACCTGTCAGCCAAGGCCCATGGCTTTCGGCTGATCACCATGGACCGGCCCGGTCTTGGCGGCTCTTCGCTGGTTCAGCCCTACGATCTCACCCGCTTTGCCGCCGACACCGAGCGGCTGGCTGACGAGCTGGGGCTGGCTGGTTTTGCGTTGATGGGCTGGTCCAGTGGTGGGCCAATGGTACTGGCAGCCGCTCACGCTCTGCCGGAACGGGTGCGGGCAGTGGCGGTGGTCGCCAGCTACACCAATTTTGGCGACTGGCCGGAAGGCAAGGAGTTGCTGGACGACTTCCAGCTGCGTGGTCTGGTGTGGCTTGAAGATCGCCCGACTCTGGCAAACCGGGTACTGTCTGTGGTGCGCTGGACGGATCTGGAGTTGCCCAACTTCTACCTCAAGCTGGCCAGGAGAGAGATGGCCCCCAGCGACCGCCAGCAGTTGGAGGACGATGCCCGCGCCGACCTGTTCATCCGCATTCAGCAGGAAGCGCTGCACCAAGGTGTGGAAGGCGCCATGCTGGATCTGGAGATGCAGTGGCAGCCATGGCCGTTCAGCCTGCGTGAGGTGGAGGTACCGGTGCAGCTGTTTCAGGGTCGGGCCGACACCTTTGTTCCCTGGCCGTTTGCCGAACACATGATGGGCGCCCTGCCGCGGGCGCAGCTCACACTGGCTGACGAGTACGGCCATCTGATGCCCATGGCGCCGGAGGTGCAGCGCCGCATGTTCCGGTCACTGCAGCCGTTTTGTCAGTAGCTCAGCGAACTGATCCGAGGTGCTCCAACAAGACGGGGCACTGAACGCCTTTCCCGACCCGGCCATCCGGACCATCGGCCCGCCGGGTCGGGGACGCCACTCGCTTGCCCCTGCTTGTTGTGATGCATTCCGTGCATCACGTTTTATCTCCACGCCTGATCAGTACTGCATCACCTCTACGGTCTGGGAGAAGGACGTGCCCGAGGAGATGCCACCGCCAACAATGTAGAGCCGATCCCCCAGGGTGGCGGTGGCGGCACCGTGCTTGGGTGCCGGCGACTTGGTCAGGCTGCGCCAGCTGTTGGTGGCCGGATCGTATTCCTCGGCCTCCTCAAACACACCGGAGGCGGCGTTCGGGTCCTGCTCGCCACCGATCACCTGCACCTTGTTGTCCAGGGTGCCGACGCTCATTGCCCGGCGGCCGGTGGGCATGGGCGCGCCCGCGCTCCAGTTGCCGGTACCGGGGTTGAAGATCTCCACCGAGGTCAGCGTGGGATCGGCGCTGGCGCCACCGGCATCGCGGGTACGGCCACCGAAGACGTACAGCTTGCCATCCACGGCCGCAGAGCCCGGATTGTCGCGACGGGTCTGCATGGGCGCAACGCTGCTCCAGCTCTGGCTGCCGGGGTCATAGACCTCCACCGAGGCCAGGGACGCGCCGTTGTCGTCCATGCCACCAACCACGTAGATCTGGCCATTGATCACCTGGGCGGTGGGGCCGGAGCGGCCCACCGCCATCGGCGGCAGTGAGGTCCAGCTGTTGCTGCCGGGGTTGTACACCGCGGCGTTGGTCACTGCACCGGAGAACGGACCGGTGGAGCCGCCAAAGACGTACAGCTGGCCGTTGTGGGCAACCACCGCCGGGTTCTCAACGCCAACGCCGGGCAGGTCCGCGCCCTGGCTCCAGCTGTCAGTGCCGGTGTCGTAGATCCACAGACTGTTGAGATGGCCGGTGTTGTTCTTGCCGCCCACCGCGTAGACCCGGTCGCCAATGGCGGCGCCTGAGGCGTCCAGCAGTGGCACTGGCGTATTGGCCACGGTGCTCCAGCAACCCAGGCTCACGGGCACCAGGGTGGTGAGCTTGTTGCCGCCGAATTCACCCACAAACAGAGTGCCACCCGGGCCCACCGTCATTGGCAGTGGATCGTTGAAGCCGGTGATCAGGGGGCTGCCGTCCACGGCCACCGTACCGGCCTGTCCCAACTCGACGCGGAACACATCGTCACCCACCGAGTAGTTGGTGATCAGCAACTGGCCGTTGAGATACTCGCCCACGCAGCCGGTGCCACCCTGGAACTCGACAATAGCGTTGGACGACTTGTGATCTCCCAGGTTGAACAGCGGCGGCACGTAGTTGGGCAGCGGCGCTACCTGCTGGTAGGAGCCGTCTTTGAACACGCACTCGTCACGGTAGGGGTTGGGGTGGCCGTAGTAGTGGTCCTGCTCGATCAGTAGCAGCAGATCGGGCTGGGTACCGGGGTTGTGGCCGCCATCCAGGTAGCTTGCGGTATCGCCAAACCCGAGGCACTGGGGCTGCGGGGTGGGCGGGTAGGTACCGGTCACACCCAGGCCGTTGTCGGTGGCGTACATGTTGCCGTTGGTGTGGAACACAAAGTCATAGCTGTTGCGCAGGCCGGTGGCGTAGGTCACCACATCACACGGCGGTGGCCCGTAGATGTCGGAGGTGTTGGCACAGCTGCCATCGAACGACGCCGAGAACACGTTGGCCACCAGGATCGCCGCGCTCAGCGGTTGCTCGGCGCGATCACCAAACTCCGAGTTGGAGTTGTTGGGCGCCCCGGCGCCGGTGTTGCCGCCCATGGCGATGTACAGCTGGTTGTCGTCCGGGCCGAAGTGAATGGAATTGATGGAGTGGTTGGCAATCGCCCGGGGCAGGCCGGTGATGACATGGTTCACATCGGCAAACCCAGCACCGCCCAGAGTGGAGACCATGCCCGAGTTGGCCTCACCGTTGTTGACGGAGGGGCTGGAGTGGGCCACCCAGAGTTCCACGTTTGAGGCGGTGGAGAAGGGCGAGACGGTAATGCCGAGGGTAAGGCGGTTACCGACACTGTTAACCAGGGTATCAATCACTTCGTCGTCCACCACGTTCATGTTGGCATCAAACGTGAGCGCGTGGATGGTGCCAAACAGCTCGGTCACGTACAGCCGGTCGTCCGGGCCCCAAACCATCGAGGTGGGGAAGCTGACGTTGTAGTTGCGGCGGATGAAGTCCACCACCGAGTTGGGCGACAGCGTGGTACCGCCCACCTGCAGGGTGAACTCGTCGAACCGGTACACCGCAGGCTGTGGCGCCTTGCGATGGGTGGCAAAGATGCCGGTGAAGCTGCGGGTGCCGATTTCCGGATCGATACCGGCGGCGTCGAAGCTGAAGAACTCATCCGGGGGCGACAGTGTGCCCACCTGGATGGCGTTGCCGTCCTCGATCTTGTACCCCAGATCGACGTTGCGCTGGTACGGATTCACCTCCAGAAACAGGGTGATGTCGGCGTCGGTGAGGCCGTCAACCCGAATGTTCTTGGTGGCCTCGGTGACACCACCCAGCTCCATCAGGTAGTGCAGGATCAGTCCCCGGGGCGTCGACATCACCACCAGCTTGATGTAGTGATCCTCGTCGTTGCCAAACCACAGCCCGGCCTGCTCGTAGTTGCCGGTACCGACCGGCACATCCAGCATCTGGGCGGTGATCAGGGTGATCTGGTTGGGAGCGGCAAACCCCACCCCGAGCGCATTATCCAGATCGTTCTCGGTGCGGTACTGAATGCCCTCGGTGGTGGTGAATTCCAGCACCCCCTCAAGGAACTTCATCTCCAGGTTGCCGGGGATGTAGCCGCTGCCGTTGGAGGGCTTGTCCAGCCAGGTAAAGCCGGTGCCCCAGCCATTCTTGTCGGCAAAGTAGCCCTGGCCCTCGGTGAAGGTGAGCTGGTAGGGCAGATCCACTCGCACGTCTGAACACTGAACCGGGGCGCACTTGCCGCTGCTGGACAGCGACATGGTGACCGGCACATCAACCGAAGGGCCCGATGCCGGGGTGATGGTCAGGATTGCGCTGTAGCTGCCTGAGGCCTGGCCGGTGCTGTCCACGCTGACCTCCACCAGCTCCGGCGTGGTACCGGACGTGGGCGTGGCCGAGAGCCACGGCATATTGGTGCTCACGGTGAACGGCTCGTTGCTGCTCTGGGAATGGCTGACGTCAAGAGTCTGGCTGGCGATGGCGGCATCCGGCGCGCCGGTGAAGGTGAGGCTGGTGGGCGCGACCAGAATGCCGTGGTTGCCTTCGGTGATGGTAAAGGTGAAGGCCAGCGAGGCCGGATTCAGTCCGGTTGCTTCGGCAGTCACCGTGCCATTGTAGGTGCCGGCGGCCAGGCCGGCGGGATCGGCGATCACGGTGATGGTGGCCGGGGTGGTGCCGGAGTCGCCGGTGGCACTCAACCAGGGTGCGTCCGAGCTCAGGGTGAAGGTGGGGCTGCTGCCATCGGAACTGGTCAACTGCACGGTGTGCTCCGCCACCGTGGCGTTGTCCACGTGGCGGGAGTCGGCGAGACTGCCCTGACTGAACGACAGCGTTGGGGTGTCATTGGCGACGCTGAAGAAATCCGACAGCACATGGGTGCCGTTGTCGGTGGTGACCACCTCCGCGGTCAGGGTATGGCTGCCATCGGCCAGTGTGGTGGTATCAAACGGCTGGGCCTGGGTACTGGAGCCACCTGCAAGATCGTAGGGCGCCAGGTTCTCGGTCTGGGTGGGTGTGCCGGTTGCCTGGGGATTGTCCAGGTAGAAACGCACCTGGGAGACGTTGCCCAGGTCCGGCACAAACACATAGATGTCGCCCACGACCGTCGCGCCGTTGAGTGCAGTCGGATTGCTGCGATCCGGAGACGGACTGAGCATCAGCTCAAACTGGCTGGGCTGGTCCGGGATCACCTCCAGCTCAACCTGCATGGAGCCGCTATTTGCTCCGCTGCCGGTGGCTGTCACGGTGGCGGTGTAGTTGCCCGGGGCGAGGCCAGCCGGGTCCATGGTCAGGGTGACCGATAGGGGAACCGTACCGGAGGTGGGGTCAACGGTCAGCCAACTGGCGTCGTCTGACAGGAACACCGTGTCCGCAAAGGCCGAGGTCGCATCCACCGTGACCGACGTGGTCTGGGTACCGCTGTCGCTTTCCAGCGTCGTGAAAGAGGCACTGCTGTCGCTGAAGGTCAGGGACGGATTGGCGTTATTGACGGTAAACGCCGCAGACAGCGTCTCCAGGCTGTCGTCAGTGTAAGTGACCTCGGCGTACACCGCATGCTGACCATCCGCCAATTGGGTTGAATCGAAGGCGTTGCCGTTGCCATTGCTCGCCGTACCGTTGAAGTCGTACGGCGCCAGGTTCTCCGTTTTCCAGGCACTCGCCGGGGGCGGGGCATCCAGATAGAAGCGCACCCGCTTGACGCCAGACGCCGGACTGGCGTGAATATAGAGGTCGCCCGCCACTTCGCTGCCGTTCAACGCAAACGAGGCGGAGCGGTCAGGCAGGTAGCTGACCAGCAGGGTGGGCACCGCCAGGGCAAGTGCAGGCAGCGTCGCCAGAAGCATCAGGGCCAGTGCCACCCCGTATCGGGCCCGGGCGAACAACCCGGGCCCTGGTTGAATCATGCCGAGCCAAAGCATCCGAAATACGGTCGACATCCGCAAATGCCTGCCGTTGAGATCGTTGTGTTTGTTGTAATTCATCGGAACATCTCCTCACCGGCGCAGCAGCACCGTGGCAAAAGGAGCCGAGCCTGGCCTTCACTTCCCCGACAGCGTCAAGCTCGTACCCGCTTATAATAAAAAACAGGTAATAATATAAATAACCGCAGTACGTATTCATTCACTGATGCCTACGCATATTTGGTGCCAGAGACTGTTTAATTATGGAAATACCAACAAATATGGAGGGCATTTAAAAACCTGCTCATCGAATATGTAAGATTCTCTGACAAGACAGAAAACAATTCGTAAACATAACCGAATATCAGTCACCCGAAGGGGGAGGGAAAAGCAATGAAACGTAATTATGGCGATCTGCTTATTCTTGAAAGGGATAATAGAAATGCCGGATAAACGTGTTAATCAGAGTCTTCATAAAAACAGATAATAAAAAAGCCGCCCTGATGTGGGCGGCTTTCAGTGTCAGGCGGGTGCTGCAGGGTTATTTTACGTCTGCAGACACCACATCTGATTTATCACTCTCATTGTTTTTGGTATCAACCACCGAGACCGCAAAATACCAAGTGCCGGTTTCAGAGACCTCAATGGTTTTCTCCGTGAGATCGCTGGAAGCAGGCACCGAACTGGTCAAGTTGCCTGCGGACTGACCGTAGTAGATCTTGTAGGACTTGATCTCACTGAGGGAGAGGCCCTGACCATCGGTTCTGGTGCCTGGTGCGGTCCAGCTGACGGTAACGGTTTTAGCATCGGGTGGCGGAACCGGTTCCGGATCAACGATGACCGAACCACCTTCCACATCCTCAAGGGTGTAGGGATCAAGCCCGGACTGGTAAGCCTCCAGATTGGAGATACCACTGGTGTTGTTCACCAGACTGGCATCGGCGACATAGGCGCTCAGGCCATAACGCAGCTCCCAGCTGTCGGGAATACCGTCAGAATCCGTATCCTGGGTACTTGTCGACATTGGGTCGGGTGACTGCACCGTGTTCATCAGGTCCACCTGCTGGTCGGTGGTTGTATCTTCAATGGTCAGCCGGGCAAAGGCGCTCCCCGAACCTTCGTAGTTCTCCATGACCACGGTAACCGGCTCGCCGGCATTGAGATCGGTGTAGTAGTGGTTCTCCCGCTCACGGGCATCTCGCCAGTCGTCCACTACGCGCTCGCCATTAACGTAAAGGCGGGCACCGTCGTTGGTCCGGACAATGAACTTGTAGCGAACCGCACCACTGGTATGGGGCGGTGTGAACGAACCGCTCCAGCGGACGCTGAACTCATCCGAGGGCATGCCGTTCATCGGGGAGCCCCTATCCCAGTCGAAGTCGATAACGCCGTCTTCGCGGGTTGCGAAGAACTGGTCGAACTCGCGACCGTTGTAGTACTGCCCAGTGAACCCGGCCACCATTACATCCTCAACCACCGGGACTTCCTCCGCGCTATTGGGGGAGGTGCCGGCGAGGTATTCATCCAGATTGGAGTAACCGTCGTTATCCGCGTCTAGGGCGGCATCGGTGGCGTCGAGAGGGTTCATCTCAAACGCGAACTCGGCACCATCGGGGATGCCATCGTTATCGCTGTCCGGATTGCCTTCGGAGGTGCCGATGAGAAACTCATCCGCTGCCGCCAGGAAATCACCGTCCGGATCTGACGTTGCGTCACTGGCGTCGTTGGGGTTGAGGCCGTTGACCACCTCCCAGTTGTCATAGAGTCCGTCCTGATCCTGATCCAGTGGAGGGAACTCCTGCCTGAAGGCCAGGCCTTCACGACCATCCAGGAAACCAACGCGGTAGCCGAGCGAGTAGGCCCCTTCGTCAGAGACCGGGGAGTCGTCAACCGTGGTGGTTTTGGCGTAGGTGTGCAGATAAGAGCCATCGATGATCTGGCGGGTAAAGCCAGGCCCCTCCCAGGCAACGGTAAAGTGGTCAGAGCCGCCGCCTTCCTTGAAGCGAACTTCAAAGTAGTACTTGCTGTTGGCATCCAGCCTCTGAGGGCCGGACGTTTGTGAGCTGAATTTATCGAACTCGTACTGACCGCTGTAGCTGGGCACCGACGCAATCTCGACAGCACCGCTTGGCGAGTTGGAGCTGCTCAGGTGCAGCTGGGTCTCATCGTCACCGGACACGTAAAAGGTATAGTCCCCAGAAACGGGTGGCTGGATGTAGCCTCGAACGAGGGCGCCGTAGCGTCCTCCACGGTCCTTGGGCAGATCCAACTGGGTGAGTTCACCGACTTCGTCCGGGTTATCGGGGTACTGGGGCTGGCTGGTCATGTCAATGACGTCACCGCCGTCGAGTGAGTCAAAAAAGTAAACCTGAACCTTGCCAGGTTCGCTGGTCTCGGGAATCGCGGCGGTTGGTGGCAGATCTTCGATATTGCGGGTATGCCAGCTCTGGCACCCGCTGATCAGTATCACCGCGCCACTCAGTAGAGAAATCTTTGCAATAGACATAATCCACCCGCTGATTGGTATTGTGAACCGCCTGTTAAGTATTGTTTCAGGCTGTAATCGCTGCCAGTCGAAAGTAGGATTTTTTTGGTATTTGGAGTTGAGCCTTAGATCGGAAAATTCTCAGTCAGGCACGGATCAGGCGCGCTGATGCGGCCAATTGACGGCGAACGTCGATATTCCTGCCTATGCTTGGAGAAGCGCTGGCCACTCACTCCAAGCCCAACCGTCGGGAGGTTCCGCCATGACCGCTTTGAGGTTCACCGCCTGTTTCTGGCTGCTGCTGGCCTTCAGTCCGTGCGGTTACGGCAGCACCGCATCGGTGGCCGCCCTGATGGAGCGCTCAGGTCTCGCGGAGCAGGTTCAGCGGATACCGGCTTCCGTCCGTGCCGGTCTGGTTCACGCCCAGCGCCTGGGAGATCCGCTGCCGGAAGCCACATTTGATGCCATGATCAGCAGCGCCCGACGCACCATCGTCGCTAACGACATTCTGGCGGCGGTCGAACAGTCCCTGGCCCAGACGCTGAGCGAATCGGAGATCGAGACACTGCTGGCCTGGTACCAGTCGGATCTGGGACGGGAAATCATTGCGGCGGAAAAGCGGGTGACCTCGGAACAGGCCCAGGCTGAGATGTTCGCCACCGCGCCCAGCCTGTACCGGGACCAGCAGCGGGTCGCCTTTGCCAGGCAGCTGGACGACCTGTTCCAGGCTTCGGATATGGTGATCGGGCTGCAGGCCTACACCGGCACGGCGGTGTTCTCGGCACTTACGCTGGGCGAAACGCCGAACCACGAGGTGGACATCCAGGCGGTGCAGCAGCAGATCCTGAAAGAGATTGAGGCCTCCCGGCCGCTGGTGGAGCAGGGCATCGTGCTGTCGTTCCTGTACGCTTACCAGAACCTGGACATGGCCAAACTGGCGCAGTACCAGTCGTTTCTGGAACGGCCGGCCACCCGCCGCTTCAACGACACCGTGGCCGACAGCCTGAACCAGGCTCTGCAGGCCGGCATTACCGACTTCGCCCGTCACCTGGCGAAGCTGCTGTCCGGGGATCTGCGCCGTAGTTGATCAACGGTTGATCAAACGCTAAGTCAGAGTTGAACCAGAGTCAATCAGACGCGCCAGAAGGCGCACCTGCTGATGGCCGGTCGAGAAGCCCAGGCGGCAGGATCACCCGATCACCCACCGCAAAACCGTGTCGCTCGAAGTAACCCTGGTTTACCTCCAGGGCTACCGAGAACGAGGCGCCCGCCGGGTAGGTGGGGCAATCGTCGCCACTGGGGCAGGGTGCCATGGCGCGGATGGCCACGATCTCACCGCTGGCCTTGAGATACGCGATATCCAGGGGAATCAGGGTGTGATACATCCAGAAGCCGAAGTCAGCCGCTCTCGGGGCCGGGTAGAGAAACAGCATGCCGGCATCCGCCGCCAGAGTCTCTCGTCCCATCAGCCCCTTCTGGCGCTGGGCGGGAGATGCCGCGATCTCAACCGAGAGCGTTGCGCGCTGGCCATCCCGGGACACCAGCTCGAGCTGAGTCCGTTCAAGCGGCCGGGTCTGGCGGGGCTCTTCAACCGAATCGGCCTGGGGCGGCCGGCAGCCGGCCAGCGTTGCAATGAGCAATCCGCCGACCGCCAGGGCCAGGCTTGCCTGCCTGAGGTATTGCCACTGCCAATGCCGCCGCTGACCCATGGTCAGGTGCGCAGACGGTAGCCGGTCTTGAAGATCCACCAGATCGCGGTGAGACAGGCCATCATGAACACCAGAGTCATGCCCACGCTGATGCCCACATGGATGTCTGAAACACCGTAGAAGGCCCAGCGGAAACCACTGATCAGGTAGACCACCGGATTGAACAGGGTCACGGTCTGCCAGATCTCCGGCAGCATGTCGATGGAGTAGAAAGTGCCGCCCAGGAACACCAGTGGCGTCACTATCATCAACGGCACGATCTGGAGCTTCTCGAAGCCGTCGGCCCAGATGCCGATGATGAACCCGAACAGGCTGAAGGTGATCGAGGTAAGCACCAGGAAGGCCACCATCCATACCGGGTGGAGCACGTGGTAGTCCACGAACAGCCGGGCGGTAAGCAGAATGATGGCGCCGAGGATGACGGACTTGGTGGCTGCCGCCCCCACATAGCCCAGCACCACCTCAACGTAGGAGACCGGCGCCGACAGTACTTCGTAGATGGTGCCGGAAAACTTCGGCATGTAGATGCCGAACGAGGCGTTGGAAATGCTCTGCATCAGCAGCGACAGCATCACCAGACCAGGAATGATGAAGGCACCATAGCTGATGCCATCGATATCCCCCATCCGTGAACCGATGGCGGAGCCAAACACCACAAAATAGAGTGAGGTGGAAATCACCGGCGAGGCCACACTCTGCATCAGGGTGCGCCACATGCGGGCCATTTCAAATCGGTAGATTGCGCGAACGCCGTGTAGATTCATGTCAGTCTCCTGCCCGTACCCGCACGCTACTCGTGCACCAGTCCCACAAAAATATCTTCCAGCGAGCTTTCCCGGGTCTGCAGATCCCGGTACTCGATGCCCAGATCCCCAAGCTGTCGCAATAGGCGGGCAACGCCGGCCTGCTCCTGCTGGGCATCGAAGGTGTAGATCAGCTCGTAGCCGTCCTCCGACAGTGCCAGCGGCTCCAGTGCCAGTTCGCCCGGTAGGCTGTCCAGGGGCTGTTGCAGCAGCAACCGCAGCTCTTTCTTGCCGAGCTTGGCCATCAACTGGTCCTTGTCTTCCACCAGAATGATCTCACCCTGGCGAATCACACCAATGCGATCCGCCATTTCTTCGGCTTCTTCGATGTAGTGAGTGGTGAGGATGATGGTCACGCCATTGTTGCGCAGGCCCCGCACCATCTCCCACATGTCCCGTCGCAATTCCACGTCCACACCGGCGGTGGGCTCGTCCAGGAACAGGATGCGGGGTTCGTGGGACAGCGCCTTGGCGATCATTACCCGACGCTTCATTCCACCGGACAGCGCCATGATGCGGTTGTCACGCTTGTCCCACAGCGACAGGTCTTTCAGTACCTTCTCGATGTGAGCCGGGTTCGGCGCCTTGCCGAACAGCCCGCGGGAGAAGGAGACCGCGTCCCAGACCGTTTCAAAGGCGTCGGTGTTCAGTTCCTGGGGGACCAGCCCGATGCTGCTGCGGGCGGCGCGATAGTCGCGGACGATGTCATGGCCGGCGGCTTCAACGGTGCCGCTGGACAGGTTGACGATGCCGCAGATGATGCTGATCAGCGTGGTCTTGCCCGCACCATTGGGGCCGAGCAGGGCAAAAATTTCACCGCGCTCAATGTCCAGGTTGACGTTTTTCAGGGCCTGAAACCCTCCAGCGTAGACCTTGTTCAGATTCTTGACGGAAATATCCGGCTGCACGGTTACACCCCTGTATTGGGTCGATCAAAAGGCGAAAGTTTCTCATGGTTTCGTGTGGTTGCGGAAGAGGCGCCAGGCGTTACAGGACGACGACCATGGTAGGCTCCCTAGGAAGTTCGCCCCAAAACCTCCATAATGCCCCGCTTTCCACTGTTGGCCGGGGTAGAGGAGAGACACGTTGCTCAGAGGTATCGCAATCGCTGCGCTGATCATCGCCATTCTGGCGGCGGCTGTCCTGGGGCCTCGCTGGCTCATGCGGCAGACACCGGAAGATACCGGTCAAGGGCCCATTTCCAGTTGCAATCTGATCACCGAAGACTGTCAGTGGCAGAGTGACGGCGACCAGTGGCAGCTTGCTCTGAAGGAGCTGGCTTTCGTGAACGGTCAGCACCACTACCACATTGAGCTGACCACCACTGCCAACCCGGAGCGGCTGCACGGTGTGCTGAGAGGCGAATCCATGTACCTGGGCGAGTACCCGGTCCCCCTGAGCGCCACGGGCGAGGCTGGCCGCTGGGAAACCCGCTTTACCGCACCGCTGTGCACGGTACAGGACACCATGGTTTGGCGGATAGACTTGGAAAACCGCAGTGGCCCCCTCAAGAACGTCCCTTTTCGGCTGATTTTTGAAGCCAGTGGGCAGTGACAGCCGGCCAAATCGGTGTAGAATCGGCCCATCCTACGACCTATGGCTCATGGAAGACCCGAATGGAATATGCATCCAGCCTCCAAGGCGTCCTGCTGCGCAAGATTCAGAAAGCGGAACAGGACCTACTGCAACTGAAGCTCGATTACTGTCGATTCGTGTTTGGCCTGACTCATCGTTCGGAAGTCCGGGTTGGTGACCAGATCTTCCAGGTCATTACAGTCGACGTTGACAGCATGGCGCACCAGGCCGACGGCAGCTACACCCGGCCCTCTCTGTCAGGCATCCCCAAGGGCGAACCCGCCCAGACCCCACCGCAACCACTGGGCAATCAGTGGACCCTGGTTGCCGCCGAATAGCCTTCAGCCCAGCCCGGCAACCCCTAATCCCGCCAGAGCCCGTTTGGTCCGCGTACGCAGATCACCTTAGCCGCCGTTCAAACCGCAACGTAACCGGTCACACCCTCAGACAAAGGCGTAGCTGGTGATGGCGGTCATCAAGGCGTCGTCGGAAGGGACAAAGTGATGGTCACGCCAGTGGCTGGCACCGTCCAGGCCATGTCGGAAGCAGGCCAGCATAACTGAGGAATAGGTGAGGGTGGCCAGAGCCTGGTGGGCGCTAACCGGCGCCAGGCCAGTCTTGCGATGGATCAACTGCGCCGTGAGGCCGGCGATGGCCTCGCTGTGACGATCCTGAGGCGCGCACAACGCCACGGCCGCGCCGTACAGCCAGGCCAGGGCATAGCTCTGCAATGCCTCAGGGGCGTCGCCCAGATCCACTCCCTGTTCACGACAGACCCGATCCTGGAGGCCAAGGAGGATGTGCAGCTGGGTCAGCAGATCCGTGCGGTCCACGCCGAGGCGGCGCGTTGTGCGAGCCGGGGGCTGACTGGTGGCTGTCGGATACGAAGGCGCGGAAGGCATCGACATGACGCCGGCGTTGTCCAATGCCACCGAACGGCCAAAGGCCGGCCCTTCGGCTCTGGCCAGAGTTGTCATCCTGAATGCCAATACCCCCAACAGGGTCGCCAGTCCCAGTTCCATGGCCACTGCCAGATATTCGACCATTGCTCTTAAACCCACCGCGTAACATTAGTTACCTGCATTGTAACAATGCGTAACTTTCAGCCAAGCGAACGAGGGGGCCATTTGGGGCGGGAATCCGCCCTCATGTGTGGAACTGTGAACCAGGTGGCAGAGAGAACGTGACGCTACTGCTGAGCCGGCAAGTGGCGCAGCTAAGTCAACGTATCAACCAATAGGCGCTAGCAGGTTGGCAGGGTCTGCAGCGCCAGCCGTGCCCGAATGGTTCGGGAGAGTTTGTCGATCACCAGGTTCAGCAGGGCGGTAAAGACGATCAGCAACAGCGCCCGATCAAACTGGATGTTCTGGATGGCACTGTCGACGTAGAAACCGAGGGTGTAGATACCCAGTATGCCGAGAATGGCGGTCTCCCGCATGATGATCTCCCAGCGATAGAACAGCAGTGCCAGGAACGAGCGGTACAGTCGCGGTACCAGTTCGTAGCTGTAGCGGCCAAAGCCCCGGGGTGCATCGGGCCGCAACTGCAGCGTACTCGACTGGCGACCGACCAGGTGGGCGATGATACCGCCATTGTGCAGCGCCAGGGCGACAATGGCCGGCAGCATCGACGGCCCCCACAGCTGCAACAGAATGTAGGCCAGCACGTATTCCGGTGTGGAGCGCAGGATAACCAGCATCACATGCCCCCCGGTCCGTCGCACCGGCCCGGCGAAGTGTTTTGATATCAGCGGAAAGCAGACCAGCGCGATGATACCGGACAGCACCAGCGCCACCTGAGTCAGCACTAGGGTATGCCAGAGCCCGGGCAGGGCATCGCTGACTGCCACATCCGCCAGCCAGACCAGCAGTCCATCCATTCCCTCACCATGACGCAACGGTGCCGGCACGATGTCGGAGGTAAAGAACCGGGTGACGTTGCCCCAGACAATCGGAAAACCGTCTCCCAGGAAGAACGGCGCCGCCACGATGTAGGCGGGCAACAGCGGTCGCCGTAACCACAGCGGTATGGTGGCGATCAGCACGTAGAACAGGATCAGCATTGCGCCGGCTTCGGAGTACAGCCCCTGGGAGAACGAGGCTTCCAGATAGAACCCCAGGGTCGGCAGACCGACGAAGCCGAGGATAGCGCTGGACCGCAGACCACACTCCAGCCGATAGGCAGTGTAACTGCACAGCTGCTGCCAGCACTGGGGCACCCGGGTGTAGAGGAAGGTCAGCCAGGCGCCGGTGGCTGGCGGCAGGGTCCGGCCTGGTTCAGGGTCGGTCTCGTCCAGCATCTCGGAATACACCTTGGCGAAGATGCCGGTGTAGGGAATGGCAATGGCCAATACCCCGGTCAGCGGGTGAAAACCGAAGAACTGCAGGAAGATCAGCGCCCAGAACAGCTCATGGATGGCTCGCACAAACGCACAGCCCATTCGCACCGCACGCCAGCGGAACGCCAACGCCAGCAGAAAACCAAAGGTTGCCCCCAGGCTGACGCCGACAAAGGCAAAGGCCACGGTTCGCAGCAGCGCGGTTGCCAGCCCCTGGTAGGAGAAGAAATCCGGGGTCACCATGCCCAGGAAGAAGCGCCCCAGATCCCGCCAGGGGTTTACGGCGGTGATCGATATGTCGGCCACCATCAGGCCGGCCAGGGCAATGGCCAGGAAGATCAGGCTGGTACGAAGCGTGGGCGCCAGGGTCATGGGTCAGTACAGCGCCAGCAGGTCAGACTCGGACAGTTCATCGGCCCGCCGATCGAGCGCGATGTGACCATCCTGGATACCGACAATGCGGTTGCAATAAGCCAGCGCCAGATCGATGTCGTGAAGGGCGATCAGGCTGGTGGGAAAGCGGGCACGCAGCAGCTCCATCACTCGCGCAGCCATGGGGCCGTCCAGAGCCGATACCGGCTCATCCGCCAGCAGAGTACGGGACCGGTGGTAGAGTGCCCGGGCAATGGCGGTGCGCTGACGTTGGCCGCCAGACAGCGCCGCAACGGGCTGCCACAGCTTGTCGCCCATCGCCACCTGATCGAGTAGATCGCCAATCTCCTGCCGGTCCCTGCGGAAAGGCCGGAACAGGGTTGCGGTGTTGTACCACAGCGAGCGTTCATCCAGGCGCCCCATGAACACGTTATGGAACACCGGCAACGGCTGGACCAACCCCAGATCCTGGGGCACCAGGGCGGCATGCCGGGCACCGTGCTGGAACGCCAGCTTCAGCAGCGTGGACTTGCCTGCACCGCTCTTGCCAACCAGGGCGACACGGTCACCCTCGGCCACCGTCAGGGAGAGCGGCCCCAAGACAGCACGGCCGTCAAAGACGGCCGTGAGATTGGACAGTTCCAGGCCAGACATTACTGCAGGATACCGATCTCTTCAGCTACCTTGCGGATCGGTTCATAGTCGTCATTGTCGGCGGGAATAAAGGCCTCGCGGGGGAAGCTTGCCAGCAGTTCCGGATCATCCAGTTCCAGCAGGGCGGTGCGGACCCGGTCCTTGAAGCCCTCGCCAAACCGTTCATCGACATCACCACGCACGGTCCACTGGTAATCCGGGTAGCCGGGGGTACGCCAGATGACCTTGACGGCATTGGTATCGATGTTGCCATCGGCCAGTTCCTTCTCCCACACCGCGAAGTTGAGCGCACCCACTTCGTAGGTGCCCGCTTCCACCAGTCGCAGGGTGCGGGTGTGGTTACCGCTGTAGCCAACGCGGGCAAAGATGTCTTCAGGTGCCTCACCAAAGCTTTCCCGCAGGAAGAATTCGGGCATCAGTCGGCCGGAGGTGGAGCCCTTGGAACCAAAGGTGAAGGTACGATCCCTGATCGCTGCCGGCAGTTCGTCGGACGCTTCCAGACCGGTGCTGCTGTGGGCGATGAAATAGGTCTGGAAGCTCTCGTCCTCGGCGCCCTGGGCCAGCGCTTCGGAGCCCGGTACCAGGCGACGGGCCTGAACCCCGGACAACCCGCCAAACCAGGCCAGCTGCACTTGGTTGTTGCGGAAGGCGGTGACCGCGGCGGCGTAGGATTTTACCGGTACGTAGCGGACCTCGACATCGAGTTCCTCGGCCAGGTAATCGGCAACTCCCTGAAAACGCTCAATCAGCTTGGTCTCATCTTCGTCGGGGATGGCGGTGAAGACGAAGGTGTCAGCCTGGGCGGCGCCCAGGGGTAGGGCGGTCATGGCCAGCGCGCAGGCGAACCGGCGGAGATGTCGAATCAGCATGGAAAGATTCCTTGTTCTTTTTGGGCCCGGGACAGGGTCCTCGGGTCCGCTTCCGGGGATGGGCTCAAGTGCGCAAAGGATACACGGAATCGCCGATGACAGGTACAGCCGGCCCAGCCGTCAGGTACGAGAGAGCAGCGTCACCGGCTCCGGTTCGCCAGACCGGGCGACAACCTGACCAACAACGGTGGCCTGCTGATAGCCCAGCCGGCGGAGTTCCGTCACACAGGCCTCGGCGTGTTCAGACGGCACCCCGGCAAGCAGGCCGCCTGCAGTCTGGGGATCAAACAACAGTGGGTAACGGGGATGGGCAAGCCAGACCTGCTGATCGCGAATGGCTCGACGCAACCGGGTATTGGCGGGCTGCAGTGAGCTGAGGATGCCTGCGGCAACGGTTTCCTCGGCGCCCTCAAGCAGGGGAAGGCGATCAATCTCAAGCTCAACATCCACGTCTGACGGTTTCACCATCTCCACCAGGTGGCCCAGCAGGCCAAAACCGGTGATGTCGGTGCAGGCCCGGGCACCGTGGGCCCGGAGGCACTGGGCTGCCGCCTGGGAGGACTGGTCCATGGACGCGAGGGCACCATCGATCCAGCGACCACGGGCGGCCAACTGGGCATGGGCGGCAAACAGTGTTCCGGTGCCCAGGGGTTTGGTCAGGATGAGGCTGTCGCCCACGGCCAGACCGGCCTTGCTCATTACTTGCTGCGGGTCAATAAGGCCATTGATGGCAAACCCCAGAGCGAGCTCCTGGCCCTCGCCGGTATGGCCACCCACCAAGGCGCAGTTGGCCTCATTGAGCACCTCGACCGCGCCGGACATCATCTGGAACACCACGTCTTCGACTTTCGATTCGATACCCTGGGGAATCGTGGCAATGGCGGTGGCACTCTGGGCCTCGGCCCCCATGGCAAAGATGTCTCCCAGGCTGTGGTTGGCGGCGATGCGACCAAGCAGATAGGGGTCATCGATAAATGCCCGGAAGAAATCAACGGTGTGCACCGTTGCCTTGCCAGGCGGCACCGTCAGTACGGCGGCATCATCCGGTGCATGGAGGCCGACCAGCACATCGTCCCGTTCCACTGGCTGCAACTTCGCCAGGGCTCGCGACAGCACGGTGCCGCCCACCTTGGCACCACAACCACCGCAGCGCATGGCGAGCGCCGAGATCGCCTGCTGGGCATCGGCTTCGGAGCGGGCCGCACGGGTATCCGCCGCCGCCGAATCCATCGCCATCGGTTCCAGTTCGTTGAAGCGCGCCATGAAGCGGCGGTCAATCCAGTCCTTCCAGCGCCATAGCCATCGGCCGCTGGCCGACCAGCCGCCCCTGGACGCGACCGCATAGCGATCCCCGGTGCTGATCAGCGCCAACCAATTGCGCTGGGGGCGATAGGGCCGGGGTGCCTGTGCCAACGCCAGGCGCCGGAGGTTGTCCGCCAGCGGCGGTCCCTGGCGCACGGCGAACACCCCGGCCTTCTCCCGGGGATGGTTGATCATGTGGGCGATGTCGCCGGCGGCAAAAATGCGCTCATCGGTTTCGGTCTGCAGGGTATCCCGAACCCGGACAAAGCCCCGCTCGTCCACGGCAAGACCACTGTCGGCCAGCCAGGATGGTCCGCCGGCACTGGTCACCCACAGCACTTCGTCCGTGGCGAGGCGCTGACCGGCATCGGTCACCAGCGCCCCGTCGTCCACGGCCACCACACGGGTGTTGAGGTGAACCTCGATTCCCCGCTCCGCCAGTACCGAGGTGAACCGCTGCCGGACCTTGTCGTTGTGGGTTGGCAGCACGCTGTCAGCCGCGTCCAGCAGCAGAAAACGGAGCGCATCGGGGCTCCGCCCCAGCTTCGCCAGCGCCCGCCGCAGCCGGTACTGCATGGCCAGCACCAACTCGACACCGCCGGCGCCGGCGCCTACCACGGCAATCGCCTGCGGAGCCTGATTCTGCTGCACGCGACCCAGCAGAGCCTGCCAGTGGCGATCAAACCGGTGGATCGGCTTAACCGGAACGGCGCGATCCAGGGCACCAGGGATGTGGGCGACGCTGGGGGTGGAGCCGATGTTGATGGACAGCAGATCGTAGCGGACCGGCGGACGGTTCCGACACTGGACCTGACTGTTCGCCCGATCGATGAGGGTCACCTCGTCCCGGTAGAAGCGGGCACCGGCGAACTCCGCCAGGCGACTCAGGTCAATGTGGACGTCGTCAA
Organism: Marinobacter sp. CA1; assembly: GCF_020546665.1. NCBI lineage: Bacteria > Pseudomonadati > Pseudomonadota > Gammaproteobacteria > Pseudomonadales > Marinobacteraceae > Marinobacter > Marinobacter sp. CA1. Next base: position 2,235,067 of record NZ_CP071785.1, on the reverse strand, counting down.
ACGAATAATGCCCGGCAACGTAGCCGGGCAGCATGCCAGAGTAGGGGGTGTGGGTATCCCGGCAGATCAGTGTCAGACGCACTCCGGGAACGGGGCTCATGGCGAATCGCCGAAGAACCCCGACATGGCTGTGACCGCCACCAACCAGGACTATATCCTGTAAAACAGGTTGCTCGGTCGTTCGCATCAGAGCAGTTTCTTGGCCTCACTTGACCAGTCACTGAAGCCTTTCATCTTGGCGAAGGCCTGCAGCTTCTCCTGCTCGGCGGCGGAAGGGTTGGCAATCTGCTCAATGCTGGTAATGCCGGCATCCTGCATTTTCTTGGCGGTAGCCGGACCAATGCCCTTGACCAGAGTCAGGTCACTCTTGTTCACGGCTTTCGGCGCCTTGGCTGCGGCGGCCTTGGGTGCCGCTTTGCCATTGCCCTTGGAGGCAGGCTTGGCTTTCGGCTTGGCCTTGGCTGCAGCCGGTTTTTTCTTGGCCGGCGCGGCCGTCTTCTCAGCGGTCTTTTCAGCGGCTTTCTCGATGGTCTTGGCGGCCTTGGCAGCGTCTTTGGAGACCTTTTTGGCAGCACTCTCGCCTTCGTTGGTGGCCAGGCCAAGTCGCTCCATCACGGTGTTTTGCAGATCATGCAGCTCACCCAGGCGACGGTCCATTTCTTCGTGGAATCGGCGCATTTCCCGCTCACGCAGGTCGTCCACTTCCCGCAGCAGTTTCCGCACCGGTTCCTGGATCTGGTTCTGCAGGGTGTCGAACTGCTTGAGGGCGTCGTTGATCAGCTTCTCGATTTGTGAGGAGGTTTTCTCGATCTCCTTGTTCACCTTTTTGACGACCTTGTCGACGCCTGCCTTGTCCTTCTTTGACTCTTTTTTCGCCATAACTAGGGTTCCCCTTGGTCTATCCGTGTTTTGAGCCGTTGTGCATCGGCTTTCTTCGTGATTTGCGGAACTGAATGCCAGATCCCGCCAGCCGCCCATCGCGGTCTTCAGGTGGCGGGACTTGAGCGCCGGCCCGGTCCGCCGGACCGACGGGAGCGCAGCGACTGCTTCTTGCCCACCACCTCGCGAATTCGTTCCAACTGCTCCGCCAGCAGGGCTGGCTGGGGAGACTCACTGATATTGAAATCAACGGAGTAGAAGAAATTGCTGCAATGCTTTCTGCGTTCGGTCACAAGACCGCTGACCCCTTTGGCGCGGATGTTGTCGAACGGCATGGTCATCACCAGATCCAACGGCAGCGTATCGCCCGGATTGAAGATTTTATCGGTTTTGAGGACACATCCGAACTGATCAAGATCAAAGACCTGCGCTTCCACCAGCTCCTTGCGGAAGAGCCCGTGCTTGATTCGGAATCGGGCAATCAGGTCAGGTATGGCTTCTTTCATCGAATCAACATCCAAAGTCCTTGAAGGCAGGTCAGACGGTAAACCGTTCTGTCAGCCCTGCCACAGCTGTGTAAACAATAAACAGCACGTCCACATTTTGCAACGCGGTCAATCCTATAGCGTTCGCGCTTCAAGCGGGAACTCATCTTGTGCCAGCACCGGCCTCCATCAGGAGGTTTCGAAGCGGTACAGGTCGGGGCGGCGGTCCTTCAGGTTGGTGACCGAGCCCTCGTTCCTGACCAGCTTGAGCTTCTCCAGATCCATGTCGGAGAACATGATCATCTCGGTGTTGGGCGTCGTCTCCGCCATGACGGCATCGTGGGGGAAGGCGAAATCCGAGGGCGAGAATACCGAGGACTGGGCGTACTGCACATCCAGGTTTTCCACCTTGGGCAGGTTACCGACACTGCCGGTGATGACCACATAGCATTCGTTCTCGATGGCTCTGGCCTGGGCACAGTGCCTGACCCTCAGGTAGCCGTTCTTGGTATCGGTCCAGAACGGCACACAGATGATATCGACGTCGGCCGCAGCGGCCATCCGCCCCAACTCGGGAAACTCGATATCATAACAGATCATGATGGCAACGCGCCCGGCGTCGGTGTCGAAAACCTCGAACTGGTTACCGCCCTCAATGACCCAGTCTCGACGTTCGTGGGGCGTGATGTGGATCTTGCGCTGTTCATCCACCCGACCATCCCGGTGGCAGAGGTAGGACACGTTGTAGACCCGGTCATCTTCCAGCAACGGCATGGAGCCAGTGATGATGTTGATGTTGTAGCTGACCGCCATTTCCGACATCTCATCCCGGAACTGTTCGGTAAAACCGGCCAGAAAGCGGATCGCGCGGGTCTGGTCCACCTGATCGGTCAGCCCCATCAGAGGGGCATTGAAGAACTCCGGGAACAGGGCAAAGTCACTTTTGTAGTCCGACAACGCGTCCACAAAGTACTCCACCTGCCGCAGTACTTCCTCCACCGAGGTGAACTCCCGCATCTGCCACTGGACCGCCCCCATCCGCACCTGGGTTTTGCGGGTGTTGATCACCGTTGACGGCGGCGTGTACAGAATGTTCCGCCACTCCAGCAGGGTGGCATAGCCCTGGGACTTTTCGTCCTCGGGGAGGTACTTGTGCATCAGCCGGGTGACCTGAAAGTCGTTGGCCAACTGAAACGTCAGAATCGGGTCATAGATCTCACGCCGGTCCACCCGCTGAATGTACTCCTCCGGGGTGTACTGGTCCGCGTACCGGTAATAGGCGGGAATGCGACCGCCGGCGAGGATCGCCCGCAGGTTCATCGACCGGCACAGTTCCTTGCGGGCCTCGTACAACCGCCGTCCCAGGCGATAGCCCCGGTAATCCGGATGAATAAACACATCCAGCCCGTACAGCGAATCCCCCTTGGCGTTGTGGAGGATTTTCTCGTTGCGGAGGATCAGATCGTCGTAGGTGTGAGGGTTACTGAAACGGTCGTACTTCACGCACACCGTGAGCGCCACGGCAACCAGCTGGCCGTTGTCCTCAATACAGATCTGGCCCTCGGGGAACTGTTTCACCAGGGTTTCGATGGTCTCCTCAGGCCAGGCCCCGCCGATGTCGTCGTAAATCTGATCCATCAGCGTCTGCAACTGGCTGTAGTCCCCCACAGTCAGGTTGCGCAGGTTGAGGTGCAGTTCTTCATGAGCCATCGATGCAAACTCCGTGATTGTTCAAATATCGGGCTAAAACGGTCGAGAAAAGTGACGAACTGTCACTTTGTGTAGGTTTTACAACTTTTTTCCAGGAATCCGGTAAAGATTTCCCGCCAGACGTCGTAATTCAAACCGGACGTAAAAAAATAGTCTAGCTTGGAAATATGAACGCAGCGTTCATAAAGAAGTCCGTTCCTGAACAAGAGAGAACCTCCATGAATCGCCTTTCCTTTGGCCAAAAACTGTTAACGTCTTTCGGCGTCCTGCTGGTGCTGGTCATCGGCGCCTACGCCCTGATCAGCGACTCGCGCCTCGAGGACACGACAGATACCTATGTCAACGCGCTGATTGAAGATACCGTTGCCCAGAGTACGGCAAGCATTGCCGACTGGCTAAACACCCGCCTGAGCACCACGGAAGCGGTTGCGGATGCCCTGGCCACGGCCAGGAACCAGCAACAGGTGAGGGCGATCCTGCAGTCTGCCACGGCAGGGGTCGGATTCAAGGACGTTTACATCGGCCAGGATAACGGCGTGATGCTGATGCGTAACGACGAAGTTTCCGCAGACCTGCCGGATGACTACGATCCACGCCAGCGTCCCTGGTACAAGCTTGCCAAGAGCCTGGGCCGGGCGTCGTTCACCGCACCCTACATTGACGCCGGTACCAGCCAGGTGATCATTTCGTCCCTGGCGCCGTCCCCCCGCGGCGACTTCGCTGGCGTGGTCGGCGCCGACGTCACCCTGGAGAGCATCGATGCCATGCTGTCCACCGTTACCCTTGCCGACACCGGCTACGCCACCCTGATCGCCAAAGACGGTACGGTGCTGTACCACCCGCAGCGGGAACTGGTGGGCAAGCACATCCGCGAGCTGCTGGGCGAAGACCCGGACCTCAGCGGTGACCAGGTGGCCTATGATATTGAAGGCACCAGTTGGTTGGCCAGCTTCCATCGCATCAAGGACGCCCGGGCCGTGGAATGGTATCTCGGCACCTTCGCCAATGAGGACCTGATCAACGGTCCGCTTTACGATGCCCGGGTTACCGGCATTATCGTGGCAATCGTGTCCCTGGTGGTGACGCTGATTCTGCTCAACATTGGCATTCGGGTGTTGATGAAGCCGGTCCGCAACCTGGGCGATGCCATGGCGGATATTGCCAGCGGCGACGCCGATCTCACCAAGCGTCTGGAAGTCAGCAGCAACGACGAAATCGGCAAGCTTGCAGACAACTTCAACAGCTTCGTCTCCAACATTCAGGAAGTGGTGCGGGACGTCCAGAAAGGCACCCAGGAACTGGGGGGCAGCGTGGGCTCACTGCGTCAGACCGCCAGCGCCAGTCGCCACAGCGTGGAAAGCCAGCAGGCCGAGATCGACATGATCGCCACCGCGATCAACGAGATGTCTGCCGCCGCCGGCGAGATTGCCCAGAACGCCCAGCAGACCGCCGATGCCGCCAACAACGCCGACGAGGATTCACGGGCGTCACTGGAGACGGTGGCCGCCTCACGGGATGCGGTGCAGCGGCTGTCCGAGGAGATCTCCTCGGCGGCGAATGTCATCGACACCCTGGGTAAGGACGTGTCTGAAATCACCACCGTGCTGGAGGTGATTCAGGGCATTGCCGAACAGACCAACCTGCTGGCGCTCAACGCCGCCATTGAGGCGGCCCGGGCCGGGGACGCCGGTCGTGGCTTTGCGGTGGTGGCGGATGAGGTCCGTAACCTGGCGAAGCGCACCCAGGACAGCACCGAGGAGATCAACAATATGATCGAACGGCTGCAGAAAGGGGCCAATGACGCGGTCGACGTGATGCAGGCCTCCACGGCTGTATCCAACGTCAGCATGGAGAAAGCCCAGGATGCAATGGAAACCCTCAACCGCATTGCCGAGGCGATTACCTCCATCAGCCAGATGACCACGCAGATCGCCACCGCGTCCGAGGAACAGACATCGGTGACCGAAGAGCTCAATGCTTCCATCACCCGCATCGCCGACCAGGGCCAGGAAGCGGCAGCGGCGGCCAGCGAGAACGATGTCTACAGCGGCCAGATCGAAACGGTTGGCCAGACCCTGCATCACAATGTGGAGCGTTTTAAGGTTTAGCGCGTCTTAACCGGCGTTACGCTGGAGCGCTGCTGGCCCATCCGGACCCGCAGCGTTTCCAGTGCCCTGCGCCCGATCTCACTGGACTCCCGCCCCAGATAGGGGTTGTTCAGCAGAAGAACCTGGCGACGGTCCAGCGCCAGCACCTCAAGGGCTTCGCCGTAGTATCGATTGAGATAACGGGAGAAGCTGCCATCCTGGATCGCCCGATCCATTCCCAGCTGCAGTCGCTGAGCCAGAACATGGTCTTCTGGGCCGACAAAGAAATAGGACAGCATGGGGTAGGCAATCAGTAGGGACGGTTCAATCACCAGCTCCGGGTCCTGTTCCAGCTCCAGATCAAACAGCACTTCGCTGACGCCCCGGGCAAAACAGTCAAACCGGTCGTTCCGCAGCATCTTGAACAGGGTTTCGTAACGGGAATGGGTCACCACCTGAACACCGTTCACCTGCAGGATGGTGGCATCCGGCCAGTGCAGGCCCTGGCCAATGCGCAGCCCGCGGTCACGAAGATCGTCGAGGGAGGCCACACCCTCGAACCGGCTCAGCGCATCTTCCATCACCACGCAGACCCGGAATCCCAGTAGCCCGCCGTCGATTGGCACCGGAATGGCCAACAGATCCTTTTCCCGTTCCACGGATGTTGCCACCGCAGCGAGATCCAGAACCCGGGGGTGGTCCCGGGTCAACTCAAGCAGGGCCCGGCCCTGAACCATTTCAATACTGCGGGTCAGCCGGAAACGGCCGTATTCGGGAGTCTTCGACAACGCCAGCGCCACCAGGGCGCGAATGGCGGGGCTGTCGTAATTGCGGTACCAAAGGGTGATGGTGCGTTCATCGGCGGGCGACAATCCCTCCGGTGTAAGGGGGAGAGCGTGGATGGGAGCGCAGGTGATCAGCAGCGCAAGGAAGCCACCCAGGTAAGCCAGCCAGCTCTGCCAAGCCCATTGTCGCCCCTGGCGTCTTGCCCTCATTCCACCGTCATCCTGTCTCCACGTGCAACGACCAGTCTAGAGCTTTCGGTGACAAAGTCAGTGCAGTTGTGTAAAAAAACCATAAAACAATGACAAATCAGCTAAAAAGGACATCGTATGGCTCTGATTGACCAACTGATCGACGCTGCCGGCCACTGGGTTGCCGGCAGCGATCCGAAAGCGCCCATCACCCGCCCGACAGCCTGGTTACGGAAAACCTCCGGCTACGCCGCCATCAATCGGATCATTGCCAGTGCAATCCCGTTCACTCGCCGCAACGGGTTTCGGGTGGAGGAGCTGCGCCCGGGCTATGTACGGGCCCGCATCACCCTCAAGGGCAATCGTAACCATTTTGGCAGTCTGTACGCCGGCGCCTATTTTCTGGTTGCTGAGATCCCCGGCGGGGTACTGACCCTGTTCGACCTGGGGCCTGCGTATGTGCCAATCCTCAAGGAGATGACCCTGCGCTTCAAGCAACCGGCAAACTCCGATGTGACGGTAGAATTTGAGCTATCGAGGGAACAGATTGAACGTCTGCAGGCCGAGGCCGATCGTGACGGCAAGACCGCCTTCACTCTGGAGGGGGTAATGCGGGACGACAGGGGAGAGGAAGTTGCCACCTCCATCGCCCACTATCGGGTCCGCAAGAAAGGGCACCGTTGATTCAGGCGGCGCCAAGTCTTGCCAATTCGGCCAGGAAGGTCTCGCCGTATTTTTCCAGCTTGGCGGCGCCGACGCCGTTAACCTCGGCCAGTTCTGCCATGGTTGCCGGTCGTCGCTCGAGGATCTCCAGCAATGTGGTGTCATGAAAAATGACGTAGGGAGGCACACCCTGCTGTTCGGCCAGGGTCTTGCGACAGGCCCGTAACGCCTCCCAGCCTTCCGGGTCGGTAACGTGGTGGGTGGTTTTGTTGGAGCCTGAGCCGCCGGCACCGCGGGTGCGCTTGGCCACCGGGTCCTTGCGCAGCCGGATGGGCTGCTCCCCGCGCAGCAATGGGCGGCAGGCCTCGGTGAGCTGAAGCGCGCCATAGCCCTCCGGGTCCGCCCGCAGGTAGCCGTTGGCCACCAGTTGCCGGAACACCGACTTCCATTCGTTGGCGCTGAGCTCCTCGCCAATACCGAACGTCGACACCTTATGGTGGCCAGACTGCCGGATACGATCGTTCTCGCTGCCCCTCAGCACGTCAATGAGGTAGGTGACGCCAAACCGCTGCCCGGTCCGATAGACGCAGGACAGGGCCTTCTGCACCGCCAGGGCGCCGTCCCAGGTTTCAGGCGGGGTCAGGCAGGTATCGCAGTTGTTGCACGGCTGATCCAGCTCATCTCCGAAATAGCGCAGTAACACCTGACGGCGACAGCCGGTGACTTCGCAAAGCCCCAGCATTGCATCCATTTTCTGTCGCTCGATGCGCTTGAACTGGTCGCTGCCCTGGGAACCCTCGAGCATCTGGCGGAGCTTGATGACATCCTGCAGACCGTACACCATCCAAGCCGTCGACGGGCTGCCATCCCGGCCGGCACGACCGGTTTCCTGGTAGTAGGCTTCCAGGCTTTTCGGCAGGTCCAGGTGCGCAACAAAGCGAACATCCGGCTTGTCGATCCCCATGCCGAAGGCAATGGTGGCCACCACGATGACACCGTCTTCCCGCAGGAAACGCTCCTGGTGGCGGGCCCGATCTTCCGCCGGCAGGCCTGCGTGGTAGGGCAGGGCCGTGTAGCCTTTGTCCGCCAGCATCTTCGCGGTGGCTTCCACCTTGTTCCGTGACAGGCAGTAGACGATGCCGGCATCACCCTGATGTTCTGATTTAATAAAATCCAGTAGTTGCTTGTTTGCGTTAACTTTTGGAGTGATGCGGTACTGGATGTTCGGGCGATCAAAGCCACTGATGAAGTGCCGCGCCTCGGTGAGCGACAGGCGCTCGGCGATCTCCCGGCGGGTGCGCTCATCGGCGGTGGCCGTCAGGGCAATCCGGGGAACGTTCGGAAACTGCTCGGCCAGCATCGTCAGGCCCAGGTAATCGGCCCGGAAATCATGGCCCCACTGGGACACACAGTGCGCCTCATCAATCGCGAACAATGCCAGGGAAGCCTGGTGCAACAACTCCAGGGTACGGGGCTGCAACAGCCGCTCCGGCGCACAGTAGAGCAGGTCCAGCTCGCCGGTCATCAGGGCATTCTCGGTTGCCCGTGCCTCGTGGAAATCCATGGTGGAATTGAGAAACGCCGCCCGCACGCCAAGCTGTTGCAGGGCTGCAACCTGGTCCTGCATCAACGCGATCAGCGGCGATATCACCACCGCGGTGCCTGGCCGAACCAACGCCGGCACCTGGTAACACAGCGACTTGCCGCCACCGGTGGGCATCAGCACCAGGGCGTTGCGTCCCGCCACGACTTCGGCCACCACATCCCCCTGCAAGGGACGGAACTGCTCGTAACCGAAGACCTGGTGAAGAACCTGTTCCGGAGACTGCTGGGCCGAGTCGGGCCGGCTGGGGGAGAGTTGCTGAAAATCCATGCGGCGCTGTGCTTCGTTGAACGATGGGTGGAAAGGCGCGGCTTCCAGGCAACCGGAAAGCGACCGGCCAGAAGCGGCGTTATCATATCAGAAAAGGGTGAGGCAATTGAGGTATTGCGATAGGTAACCGGCTACAATAGCGGCATTTTGCTGGCCGCAACGGCTTGCCGCCAGCCGCTGATCCACACCACAACCAGTTACGGATCAGCGCGATAAAGAGCACAACCCAACTACAGGATATCCATGCAGGAATTTGACGCGATACGCCCCTACTCGGATGAGGAAACCGAGGAAGCCATTCAACGTCTGCTGGGGGACGCCGAGTTTCTCGACCTGATCGCCCGATTCAAATCGCCCACCCTGAGTCGCTGGCTGCCCGGCCTGATCCGCGGCCGGGTGCGGAACTGGCTGCGCGACACCTTTGGCGGGCTGACCCGTATTGATGACATCCAGGCCAGGCTCTACGAGCACGTAGAGCAACTGGTTGACCACACCACCACTCGGGTGACCCACACCGGGCTGGACAGGCTGGACCCGAACACCCCGTATCTGTTCCTGTCCAACCATCGGGACATTGTTTTCGACCCGCTGGTGGTCAACTACCTGCTGTTCCGCCACGGCTTTGCCACCACCCGCATCGCCATCGGCGACAATCTGCTGCAGAACCGGGTGTTCGCCGAGCTAATGCGGATGAACAAGAGCTTCGTGGTGCGCCGCAATGTCTCTAGCCCCCGGGAAATGCGGGACACCTTTCTGACGCTGTCGTCGTTCATCAGTCACAGCATTGAAACTGGCCACAGCGTCTGGATTGCTCAACGGGAAGGGCGCGCCAAAGACGGCCTGGACCTGACCGATCCGGCCATCATCAAGATGTTCTATATGAGCCTGAAGAAGCAGGGCCTGGCGTTTAATGACGCCATGGACCGGCTGCGCATCGTGCCGGTGTCCATCGCCTACGAGTATGATCCATGCGATACCGACAAGGCCCGGGAACTGGAAACCCGTGCCCGCACGGGCGACTACACCAAGCAGCCCGGCGAGGATACCGACCAGATCATCAAGGGGCTCACCGGCTTCAAGGGCCACGTTCATGTGCATTTCAGCGATCCCATCAAGGACGCCCCGGAAACCCCCAGGGAGCTGGCTGCCCGTATCGACACCGACATGCACGCCAACTATCACCTGCATGCCTCCAATCTTGCCGCTTATGAGCTTCGCAGCCAGCACCCGGATTCCCACAACAGTCTGCGGGAGACCACCGACACGCTGGTAACGGCGGAAACCTGGAGCCCCGCCGAGCTGGACGCTGCTGAGCAGGAACTGAGCCGCCGCCTGAACAGCTGCGACGAACCCTTCCACAGCTATCTGCTGGACATGTACGCCAACCCGGTCACCAGTGCGCTGAACACTCGCGAACCGGAATCAGCCACTGGTCCGGCGACACAGGATTAACAGGAGAAACCGATGTTGGAACTTGAGGTCATTGAACGGGAAACCCGAGCCAATCCCGACGCCGCCGTCATCTGGCTGCACGGCCTGGGCGCCAGCGGCCACGACTTCGAGCCGGTGATCCCGGAACTGGGGCTGCCCGACGACGCGGCCATCCGCTTCATCTTCCCCCATGCTCCGGTGATGCCGGTGACCATCAATGGCGGCGTTGCCATGCCGGCCTGGTACGACATCAAGGCAATGGACATTGACCGGGTGGTCGATACCGAGCAACTTTGTGCGTCGTCAGATGCCGTCGGCCGGCTGATTGACCGGGAGATCGAACGCGGAATTGCCAGCGAGCGCATCATCGTCGCTGGCTTCTCACAGGGCGGGGCGGTTGCCTACCAGCTCGGCCTGAGCTACGCCAAACCGCTTGCCGGTGTGCTGGGACTGTCGACCTATTTCGCTACCGCCGGCACCCTGACACCATCCGAAGCCAATCGTCAAACTCCCATCCGCATTTACCACGGCCAGTTCGATCCGGTGGTGCCGGAGCAACTTGGTCGACGCAGCGCCGAGCAGCTGAGCCAGCTTGGCTATGCCGTCGAGTACGGCACCTTCCCGATGGATCACAGCGTGTGCCTGGAAGAGATCATCGAGATTGGCCGGTTCTTTGGTGAGCGCCTGTCGCTATAGCGCCAGCCTAAGACGTCCCTTGCCCCCGACTGGCCGCACCTACGCGGCGGCCGGTTTTCCCCAGCCGCTTCAACAACCTGGCGAAGTGCTTTTCCTTTCCCCCAAGTCAACTGTACAATATTTGACCTGAATCATATGCCCGCAGATTTGATCGAACTATAAAAAGTAGAAAGGCAGACGGGCAGGGGGGATTCGATGGAGTTACGTCAGAGCAAACGGTTTCCGGGCAGGCTGACACTGCTCATCTACCGCAAGGGCCGGCTCGTTGCCTCAGGCATGCTGAGAAACATCAGCAGACAGGGCCTGTTCATCTCGACCCGGAACCCCAATCTCGACCTGAATCAGGACGTCGAGATCGAGTTCCACCTTCATGATCCAGAAGTCCGGGGTTATCAGCGCGTGGACGCCACGCTGGTCCGCTGCAGCCCGAATGGCCTGGGCGTCGAATTCAAGGAACAGGGCGATAACCCCGGCCCCGAGCTACGCTCCCTGCTGCGCTGGGTGCGGGAAACCAACTTCCTGATCCCGTCGGGCCTGCGCCGCCATACCGCCCTCGAATGACGGCGGCTGACGGTGACGGGAGCGGCTCAATGGGCCACTTCAGCTCCGCCAGAAGGCCGGTGACAGCACCACCACCACACTCAGAATCTCCAGCCGGCCCAGCAGCATCCCGCCGCACAGTATCCACTTGGCCGCGTCCGGTATGGACGCGAAGTTCCCGGCCGGTCCAATCACACTGCCCAGGCCCGGCCCCACATTGGTGAGCGATGTGAGGGCCCCGGAGAGACTGGTGGTGAAGTCCAGGTGCAGACTCGCCAGCGCCAGGGTGATCAGCATGAAACACAGCAGGAAAATGAAGGTGTAGGCGATCATTGAGGCGATGATCTCATCACTGACGGCACGACCATTGAAGTTGCGCGTCAGCACCGCCCGCGGGTGCAGCAACCGCATCAACTGCTCCCGCAGTACGATCAGCGACAGCTGGAAGCGGAAGATCTTCATCCCCCCGGAGGTGGAACCGGAACAACCACCAATAAACATCAGGAAGAAGAACAACACGAACGAGAACGATCCCCAGGCCGCATAATCTTCCGAGGCGTAGCCCGTGGTGGTCACCACTGAGGTCACATTGAACAGGGTGGAAATGTAGCCGGACGCCAGATCAAAGTCGTCGTTGATGTACCAGCGGTACAGGGTAAGGAACAGGGGCACCAACAGCAGGATGGCAACAAACAGACGCACCTGCTGATCCCGCCACAGCACGCCATGCTGGCCATGCATCTCGCGCACGAACAGGAAGAACGGCATGCCGCCAATCATCATGAAGAAGGTCGCTTCCAGCAGAATCAGGTCGGAATTGAACTTGCCCATCGACAGATCGGAGGTGGAGTAGCCCCCCGTCGCAATGCTGGTCAGGCCATGGTTGAAGGCGTCAAACAGGCTCATCCCCGAGGCCCAATAGGTCAGCACCGCCAGGATGGAGAACACCACGTACACCAGCAACAGCCCGCGGCTCAGGGTTTTCATCCGCGGCAGGGCCTTGTCGGTCCACTCCGAGGATTCGGTGGCAAACAGCCGCATGCCGCCCACCCGCAGGAACGGCAACACCGCCACGAACATGCCGATGATACCGATCCCCCCAATCCACTGCAGGATTGAGCGCCAGAGCAGCAGATCCTGATCCATGGTATCCAGCCCGGTGAGCACCGTGGCACCAGTGGTGGTGATGCCCGACGTAGACTCGAAGATGGCATCGGTCAGGGAAATACCGGCATTGTCACTGAGATAGAAGGGCAAGGAGGAGATCAGTGAGATAATGAGCCAACTGCTGACCGTCAGTACAAACATATAGCGGGGCTTGAGATCCCTTGGCTTGCCATACGCAAGCAGAATACCCAGCACGCCGAGCGCAAACACCAAACCGGCCGATTCCGCGAAGGCGACGGCGTTGGGGGCATCGTTACCGAACAGCAGCAGGGGAGGCAACGTCATGAAAATGCTCAGCAGCACAAACATCACGCTGATGATGAATATGACGGGATAGAGGTTTCTCAAGGGATGCCCTAATTGGCCAGCTTTAAGACGTGCGCCAGAATACCCTTGGCGCTACCCTTCTGCAATCACTCGCGAGCCCCGGAAACACAGCGCTCCAGGAGGACATAGTTGAACCACCTAGCTCACCTGTTCCTGTCTCCGCCCGACCAGCAGGCCCGCATCGGTAACCTGTTGGGCGATTTTGCCCGTGGCGTGGACCCGGACACGCTGCCAACACAGGTCCGTCTTGGCTGGCAACACCACCTGGCGGTGGATGGCTTTACCGATCGCCACCCGGAGGTGCTGGCCTGCAAGCGCTGTTTCTCGGCCCAGCGCCGCCGCTTTGCCGGCATCGCCCTGGACGTGCTGTTCGATCATTACCTGCTGCGGCACTGGGACAGGTTCTGCGACACGCCGTCCGAAGTTTTTATCCATGAGGTCTACCGGGACCTGGAACGGGGCCGCTACCTGATGCCGGACACCATGGCCCGGACCACCGCCCGCATGGTCCAGCAGGACTGGTTCAACGCCTACCGGGACCTTGACCAGGTGGGCCTGGCACTGGACCGGATTGCCCAGCGTATTCGCTTCAGTAACCGTTTTGAGGGAATGATCGAGGAACTACGCCCCCTGGACGCTACTCTGGAAGCCCATTTCCTGACATTCTTTCCCCAACTGCTGGCGTTCAGTCAGACGGCTGAGCCATCAGGTTTCCGGTAAGCCGGTGGGCATTGTCCAGCGCCCGCTTCAGATCGCACTCGCGATAGTTCACCACCCGGTTCCGGCCACTGGCCTTGGCGGTATAGAGGGCGTAGTCCGCCGCCACAAACAGGCAATCAGTGTCCTCGAATTCACCGGGATGCATGGTGGCAAAGCCAATGCTCACGGTCAGGCTGAATCCAAATGCTGTTTCTTTCTCAATCGTGGCGCGAACCCGCTCGGTCAGCACCGCCGCCTCCTGGTCGGAAGTATCCGGCAGAATCAACACAAACTCCTCGCCACCGTAGCGACACACGGTGTTGGGCTTGCGTACGCGGTCCTTGAGCAGGCTGGCCACCATCTTCAGGGCGGCATCACCGCGGGAATGGCCACGGCTGTCGTTGAACGCCTTGAAGTGGTCAATGTCGATCACCGCCAGGGTCAGGGGGGCATCGGTCTGGCCAGCGCGGGCGTACTCCTGGGCAATCTGCTCGTTGAAGAAGCGGCGGTTCTTCAACTGGGTCAGGGCGTCGGTGAACGACTCGGTCTTGAGCTCATTGAGCCGGCTGGCGACGGCCAGACTGAGCAGCACCATCTCCAGCAGCGAACCGATCTGGAAGGCGTTCTGGGTGAACGCGTTGTGGGGTAGCAGCCCAAATGTCTTGGCCATGTAGATGTAGACGCCGATCAACAACGCAGAGAACGCAATCATGTAGTAGCGGGCGGTGCCTGTGCCCCGGGCCAACGCCATCAGCCCCAACACAAACATATGCACGCACGCGATGACGGTCAGCACCGCCAACGGCACAATAACCCAGCGATAACTCAGCAACAGTGAGATCAGCATCATCAGCGCCGACGCCCACTGGAGCACCACGGCGAACTGGTCCGCCCGGATCGACTGGGCACGGGTATTGAGGATGGTTCGGGTAAAGAGCACACCGCCGAACAGGGAGATCGACAGCAAGACCAGCAGACTTTTGTTGGCAACCAGCGGCAGGTCCGGCAGCAGCAACTGAAAGGAGAGGCCGTTGTGCAGCGACATGTAGAGGCCGTAGCTGGTCAGGTACACCAGATAATAGGCAAACGCCCGTTCCCGCACCGTCAGGAACATGAACAGGTTGTAGAACAGCAACACGATGAAGCCACCGTAGTACACCCCAAGGGCCAGATATTCCTTGGTGACCAGATTCATGAGATCAACCTGGCTGTGGGCGAACAGGCCGATGTTCATTGAGCCCTGAGACTCGAACCTCAGATAGTAGGTGGACTCACTTTGAGGGGGCAGGGTGACCGGAAACAGGAACAGACGGTGTTCCACAGGCCGCAGGTGAAACGGGCGCATATCGCCGGTAGACACCAGTTGCCAGTGTTTGTCCGAGGCCGGCGCCCAGAAGTCCAAATGGTCAATCAGTGGGTAATCCTGGCGGATGAACAGACGCTTGGGTTGATCACTGGGATTGGCAAGGGTGAACTTGACCCACCAGGCAGCTTCCGTAAACCCGAAGTTGGCCGAGCGCTCACCAAGGGGCGAGAAGCTGTCCAGCGTCCGGCCCAGCCTCACCTGCTCAAAGGTGTACCGGCGCTCCGGGTCTTCCAACAGCGACAATGCAGATGCTAGATCAATCCGTTGCTGATCCTCGATAACCACCGGGGCCCCAGGTGTATGGGGCTCTGTGGTGACATCATCCGCCACCACCATCGAAGCCAGCATCATCAATAGCACCGTCAATGCCGCGTTCAGCGGCCATTGGCGGTCGGATCGGTTGTTGTGTCGTTGATCCGCGTCCATCTTGTCTCTGCCGTATCCCTTCTGGAACCGATGCCGCCAGAAAGCCGCACCCGAGTTTTGTTTTGTTGTCGCTTCAAACCGATCAGTCTAGCCACCTTTGAGCGCATTTTGTAGCAAACAAAGCAGTCTCCGAAGGCCTGTCATCTCACCTCGAACTCTGCCTCAGCCAGGGCTTCGCTGGCTTCTGTCACCACCTCGACCCGCCATTGCCCGGTCATGTCTCCATTGATGAACTTGCCCGAGGAGGCACGCATCGCATCGGAGAAAGGCATGATCCGCACGCGGGCGACCCGTTCGCCCTCCCAATACCAGTCATGGAAATGCAGCTGACCATTCAGGTTGCGGGTCTCGGTGAACAGATAAACCCGCATCAGGCCGTCGGCGTTCATCGGCAGCACCGCCGGTATCGCCCCGGTCGGCTCCTTGTTGTCCAGAGCCAAGGTCAGGCGGGCCCGGACAATATGGTCCGACAGCAGAGTAACCGTGGAGGGTGCCTGGTCGTTCCGGCCAATCTCCGGCGCCGTCGCCGTCACCACAGCGGACTGAGTTTCGGCTTCGGCTTCGGCTTCGGCTTCGGCTTCGGCTTCGGCTTCGGCTTCGGCTTCGGCTTCGGACACATTGTCATCCACGGTGTCGTGTTCCACCAGTGGCGGCGTCACTGTTTTTTCCGTCGCTGTTTTCTCAGTTGCTGTTTTCTCAGTCCCTGAATCTTCAGTCACTGCTTCTTCAGAGTCCGGCTCGGACGGGGGCGCCGCGGCCGCAACTGGCAGTTCCGCCGCCGGTTTCGGCGTTTCCGGCGGTGCTGCCACAGCAACCGGTTCTGGCTCAGCTTGCGCCACTGGGGCTGGGGTGCTCTCGCTTCTGCCTGGTCGGGCCGGTGATGGATAGATCAGGTGCATGATTCCCCAGGTCACGAGGGCGACCACCACAACCAGCAGAGCGATTGCTCCGAGTATTCGCTCCCAGTGATAGACCACATAGTCCTGGGCGTTGGAGCCGGACTTGCTGGAACGGATCGTTGCGCTGCCAGAATGGCGAGGTTGCGGTTGAGTCTGGGCTTCGTCTTGCCGTGTCATTGGGGGATTGGGTCCTGAGTCTCGTTGGATCATGATTGGGTGAGGATTAGAACATATGTACCACCAGCGGCTCAGTGCCGCCGTTAACGCTTTGGGAATCCGGTACGCTGAAATGGCCGTATCGGCTGAACATTGACGGCAAGGGGTTGAGTGCTAATCTTTTGTCGAGCCTGCGCTTTTCATGTCTGGCACAGGCGCTTGGTCAGGGAAGAGCGATTGATTAAACATCTCCCCCTTTGGCAACCCGCCAGCCTGTTTCTGCTGGTCAGTGCGTTAGCGGTGGTTTTTCAGACCCACGCGCAGGCTTCCGTACGCTCGGAATATGAGCTCAAGGCGGCGTTCCTCTACAACTTCACCCGCTTCGTCAGCTGGCAACGGAGCCCTGATGGCGCGGAGACGGACCTGAACCTCTGTGTGTTTGGCGACGATCCGTTCGAGGAATTGCTCGCTCCGATCGAGGGGCGCTCCGCTCAGGGTCGCACAATTAACCTCAAATACCCATCCCAACTTATTGATATTACGGACTGTAGCGTTGTTTTTGTCAGCCAGTCTGAGGTTCGAAGATTGCCCCAGTTGATAACCGCAGCAGGCGAAAGTGATCAGCTCACGGTGAGCGATATACCGGATTTCGCGCGCCAGGGCGGCGTTATCGGCTACGTTCAGCAGGGCAACGTCATCCGTTTCGAAATCAACCTTCGGGCTGCCGAGGCATCGAATCTGACCATCGATTCCCGACTGCTGGAACTGGCCGTGAGAGTAATCCAATGAGTCTCAGCTGGCATTGGCGCGACTGGCCATTGAAGGCAAAACTGCTGTTCCTGACGCTCTCCACCAGCGCTCTGGGCATTGCGCTTGTCTGTTTCAGCCTGGCAACGCTGGAAAGCCGCAACTATCGCAACCAGATGGCCTCGGAGCTGGATACCATCGCCTCCATTCTCGCCGAACAATCCGCCGCTGCGGTGCTGTTCGAGGACCGGGGACAGCTCAACAACATTCTCAAGAGCCTGCAGCGCATCGACACCATTCAGCTGGGCTGTATCTACGACACCGCGGGCAATCTTCTCAGCGAGCTGGCGCAGACCAGCAACGCCGGTTCCTGCCCCGATCTCGCCATGCCGCAGCGCCTTGGCTTTACTGACGATCACTACCAGCTGCTGGCCCCCATCACCGTGGACGATGACACCATCGGCCAGCTGTTCCTGAAGTGCCACCTGGAGGTTCTGGATCACCACATCCGCACCTTCGCCCTGGCGGCACTGGGCATCGGCCTGGTCATTCTGGTGTTCGTTGCCATTGTTGCCATTCGCCTGCAGCGGGTGATTGCCCAGCCGATTCTCGCGCTGTCGGACACGGCGGGCCAGATCACCCAGGCCCACGACTACTCGTTGCGGGCGCCGGTCGCCGGCAACGACGAACTGGGCCAGCTCGGCAAGGTGTTCAATGAGATGATTGGCACCATTGAAAGCCAGAACCGCCGTATCCTCAACAGCCAGCGGGAACTGGAGCGCACCGTAGAAGAACGGACTGCCGAGCTGAGCCTAGCCAACCGCGAACTTGAGGCCTTCAGCTACTCCGTTTCCCACGACCTGCGCCAGCCGCTGCGGGCAATCGACGGTTTCTCCCAGGCCATGCAGGAGGACTGCGCGGGCCAATTGGACCAGACCGCCCGGGACTACCTCAGCCGGGTCCGCTCGGCCGCCGTCAGAATGGGGCATCTGATCGACGGCCTGCTGATTCTCTCCCGGGTCAGCCGCCAACCACTGAACTATGAGACCGTGGACATCAGTGCGATGACGTCCGAAATCTGCCGGGAACTGGTTGAAATGAATGGAGATCCGCCGACCAGAATCGATATCCAGCCGGATATCCGGGTTGGGGGAGACAGCCGTCTGCTCAGGATTGCGTTCCAGAACCTGCTGGAGAACGCCTGGAAGTACTCTGCCAAGAAACCGGAGCGACGCATCGAGATCACCGCCGAACCCGGCCAGCATGCCATTACCATTTCCATCCGTGATAACGGCGCCGGCTTCGACATGAAGTACGCCGAGAAACTCTTCACGGCCTTCAACCGGCTACATAGCCCGGCGGAGTTTGCCGGCACCGGTATTGGTCTGGCCACGGTGTATCGGGTTATTCGGCGCCATCATGGCAACGTTTCGGCGGATTCTGTGCTGGGAGAGAGCGCCACGTTCCATGTCAATTTGCCACTCCCGGCTTAGGCGAACTATGCTCGAAGAGGTGAGTACGTCGTCTCTCTAGCCAGATAAGGACACTCTCGGGCATGGATGAATACTCGATCCTGGTGGTAGAAGACAATCCCGATGATCAGGTTCTGACCGTACGGGCCCTGAAACAGGCCAGCAACGGCAGTGAGATCATTGTTCTTGAGGATGGCCAACAGGCCATCGACTTCCTTTTTGGTCCCAACTGCGACCCAGACGCTGTACTCAGGCTTGGGGTAGTGTTGATGGACATCAAGCTGCCTCGGGTCAATGGCCTTGAGGTTCTGCGGACCATCCGTTCCGAACCCACAACCAACTGGCTGCCCGTGGTTATGGTGACGTCGTCGGACGAACCCGGGGAGCAGATTGAGGCCTACCGTCTCGGCGCCAACAGCTACGTCAGAAAACCCGTTGATTTTTCGGAGTTCACCAACCACATGCGGATTCTGGCCAGCTACTGGCTGCAGGTGAATCGCCTGCCACCACCGGAACTGGTGCCGAAAACGCCACAAACGAAAGGTATCTTCAGTGGCTGAGATTCAAGAACACCGGAATCAGGAATATCTGAAACTGTTGCTGGTCGATGATTCGGAAGACGATGCTCTGCTGTTGTTGCGGGAACTTCGTAAGGGAGGGCTGAAGCCAGACTACAAGCTGGTGGATAACGAACTCGATCTGGCCGACGCCCTCAAGGAGCAACCCTGGGACATCGTGATCACCGATCACAATATGCCCGGATTTTCATCCTTCCAGGCATTGGAAGTGACTCGCCGCTTTTCCGACGATCTGCCGGTGATCATTGTCTCCGGCACCATCGGCGAAGGTGTGGCGGTCAGCGCCATGAAAGCCGGGGCCCAGGACTACATCATGAAGGACAACCTGTCGCGGCTGATCCCGGCCATCGATCGGGAAGTTCGTGAGAGTTATGTACGCAAAGCCAAGCGCAAGGCCGAGTCCACCCTGGAGCACATGGCCTTCCATGACAGTCTGACCGACCTGGCCAACCGGCGGGAGTTTGAGCGGCGGCTGGCCACGGCGCTGGAAGATGCCCGCGAGACCGGGCGCCAGCACGTGCTGCTCTATCTCGACCTGGACCAGTTCAAGATCATCAACGACACCTGCGGCCACATTGCCGGCGACGAACTGCTCAAACAGGTCTCAGGGCGACTGGCACAACACATCCGCTCTGACGATACCCTGGCGCGGTTGGGCGGCGATGAATTCGGCGTGCTGCTGCGGGGCTGCGATGCAGTGCATGCCGCCAAAGTGGCCGAGGCGCTGTGTGAGGAGGTGCGCGAATATCGCTTTGTGTGGCAGAACAAACCCTTCTCGGTTTCCCTCAGCGTCGGCATGGTGGTGATCAACCGGGATTACGACACTACCGCCGAACTGCTCAGCCACGCCGACCTGGCGTGCTACGCCGCCAAGGATCGTGGACGCAACAACGTGCAGGTTTACAAGTCCAACGACAAGGACATGCAGCAACGCCAGACCGACATGCAGTGGACCAGTCGCATCCAGCAGGCCCTGCACAGCCGGAGTTTCTGCCTCTGCCAACAGGAGATGGTGCCGTTGCAACCGGAGAACGCCGACGGTTTCCGTACCGAGTTCCTGGTTCGACTGAGGCAGGGCAATGACATCATCCCGCCCGGCGCCTTCATTCCGGCCGCAGAGCGCTTCAACCTGATGCCGAAGATTGACCGACAGGTTATTGAAATGGCTTTCCGTTATCTGGACCAGACCGGCCTGGGACGGGAACCGACCGGCACCTATTTCATCAATCTGTCCGGCAACTCCCTCGGCGAGGCGGATCTGTTCGATTACATTCGAGCTCTGGTACGCCAGTACAATATTCTGCCACCGAGGATCTGCTTCGAGATCACAGAAACCGCAGCCATTGCCCATCTGAACCTCACCCTGGGCTTCATCCAGCAGACCCGTCAGGACGGGTTCCAGTTCGCACTGGATGATTTTGGTTGTGGCATGAGCTCATTTTCCTACCTCAAAACCCTACCAGTGGACTATCTCAAGGTAGACGGCAGTTTCGTGCGCAATCTGCTGGAAGACCCCATCGACCTTGGCATCGTGGATGCCTGTAACCGGGTAGGGCACGCGGCGGGTCTGAAAACCATCGCCGAGTTCGTGGAGAACGACGACATCAAACAACGCCTCAAGGAGCTGGGGCTGGACTACGCCCAAGGATACGGTATCGCCAAACCCAAAATGCTGGAATAAGCCCCGGCGCTTTGCCTGTCGGGGCACAAGGAGTGCGTCATGTTCGAGAACGGAGACCTCATCCTCCGCTACCTGGAACGTTTGGGAGTACGCTGCGTCTTCGGTGTTCCTGGCGGCAGCATTGAACCGTTCTATAACGCCCTGGCCAGGAGTCAGCGGCGCGGAGGCATTCGTGCCATCACCGCCCGCCACGAAACCGGGGCCGCCCTGATGGCCGAGGGCTATGCCCGGGAAACCGGCACCCTCGGGGTTTGCTGCGCCACCGCTGGCCCCGGTGCCACCAACCTGATCACCGGCGTGGCGTCCGCCTACGCTGACGGTATTCCCATGCTGGTCATCACCGCCCAGACATCGCTGGAAAAGTTCGGCCAGGGCTCGCTGCAGGAAACCTCCTGCACCGGTATCAACACCGTCGAAATGTTCGCTCGCTGTACCCGCTACAACACCCTGGTGTCCCACTCGGCGCAGTTGGAGCCGAAACTGCTTCAGGCCATCAGCCAGAGTTTCAGCAATACACCGGGGCCGGTCCACCTGAGCATTCCCATCGACGTAATGCGGCTGCCGGTTCCGGAAAACCTCGATACCGGTAATCTCCGCGCCTTCACCAACCACAGCGTGGCGCCGAGTCAAACCTGCCTGCAGGCGCTGCTCAAGGAAGTGGCGGAAACCGACCGGGTCACCGTGGTGATCGGTGAGGGTGCCGCCAGTGCTTTGTCAGAGTTGATGGCGCTGATAGAAGCGCGCCATTGGAAGTTCGTGGCCACACCTCGTGCCAAAGGCCTGGTGGACCATTTCCACCCGCTGTTTCGCGGCATCTTCGGCTTCGCTGGCCATGAAAGCGCCGCCGAAGCCCTCAAGGTCAACCAGGCTGAGCGGGTCATTGCCGTTGGCACCGGGCTGGACGAGGTCTCCACCGCCGGCTGGGACCCAACGGCCATCCTCTCCGACCGGTTGATTCATCTGTCTCCCCATCCCGAACACCTGACCCGATCCAACATGGCCCGGCTGGTCATCCTGGGATCACCGGAACTTATGCTCAAGCCGTTTGCTGAAATGCTGGCCAACGATCCCCAGCGTACGCCCTCAGTCGCCCATATAGAGGATGACGGCTTGCCAGCGGATGTCAGCTACGACGACCGCGGCAAATGCGACATGCAACCCGGCGCCATCAAACCCCAGGCCCTGGTGACACACCTTGCCCGCAGTTGCCCGGCTGGCACCCGGGTCGCGCTGGACAGCGGTACCAGTTTTCTCTGGGGTATCCATTACTGGAACGTCTCCCGCCCCCACAACCTCCCGGCCGCCGCCTGCCTGGTCCACCTGGGGATTGGCTTTGCCACTATGGGCTGGGCCATTGGTGCCTCCGTTGGCATTGCCGCGGCCAATCCGAAGCAACCTGTGGTGTGCGTCACCGGAGACGGTTCCTATCTGATGGCCGGGCAGGAGATCACAACCGCACTGCAGGAAAACCTGAACCTGCTGATGATCGTGTTGAACGACTCGTCACTCGGTATGGTGCGCCATGGCCAGTCCCTCGGCGGCGGGGAGTCCATTGCCCACGATCTGCCTGACATCAACTACGCCCGGATCGCCGAGGCGATGGGCATTGAGTCCTATCGGGTGGAATCGACAGAGCAACTGCTGGCCCTCGACCTGATGGCCATCTTCACTCGCCCTGGACCCTGTCTGCTGGATATCCGTATCGACCGGGATGAGTTGCCACCGATGGGCTCCCGCATGAAAGTGCTCACTGGAGCAACACCGTAAGCCATCCGCCCGGAAATCAAACGTTGCGAGAGGGAGGCCCACCGATGACCTCGGAGTTTGTCTACCATTCCCATTTCTGGCTGGAAGAACCCGAGCCGGACAACCCCTTTGCCGCCCGCCACTGCTACTGCCATGGCTACGATGTCTATGGCCAGGTGATCACCCGGGCGGGGTGGTTTGAATACTTGCTGCTGCTGTTTCAGGGCCAGCGACCGAGTCCTGAGCAGTGCCGGTTGCTGGCAACCCTCGCCAAGGTGCTTGCCAACCCCGGTCCCCGGGACGCCAGCGTGCGGGCAGCGATGAACGCAGGCGTATCCGGCACCACGCCGAGTTCTGCCCTGATCGCTGCCCTGGCGGCGGGTTCCGGCCAGTATGGCGGAGGCCAGGAAGTGACCGTCTGGCTACAGTGGTGGCAGGCTCTGGGTGCAGATCTGCCGGCCTGGCAGGCGCGCATCGCCAACCCGGAGGTGGAGGAGATTCCTGATATCTGGTTGCCAATGGAGCACTGCCCGGGCTTTGACCCCAATGGCGACAGCACACCGACACCGGTCTGCCAGGCCCTGGACGCGCTTGCCACCCAGGCCCCAGCCCAGGGTGCCGTGACGTGGCTCTCTAATGAATACCAGGCCCTTGAACAGGCAACCGGTTACCCCCTGGCGATGGTCGGTGTAGCGTCTGCCGCCCTGGCGGATCTTGGGCTGGAGCCGGACCAGGCCACCATGCTGTACCTGATCCTGCGTCTGCCCGGGGCGGCGGTCCATGCCCTGGAGCAGAAGCGACTCGGCTGGAAGCTGTTTCCGTACTACGGCCCCGCCATCCAGCTACTGAACGATCCAAACACGCCAGACCCGACCCGGGAAGGAGTTTCACCATGAGCCATCAACGCCTGCTGGCCACGGAATCCACCTGGCCAACCCACCGTGGCAAGGCTTACCTGTCTGAGCGGGTCATCATGCATGGCCGGGATCTGCACCACGAACTCGGGGACTGGCACTGGCATCGTCTCTGGCTGTACAGCATCCTCGGTCGGGACCCGGGTGAGCAGGTCGCGGCCATGCTGAACTTTTTCTGGGTAGCCACCAGTTACCCGGACCCTTCGATCTGGCCCAACCATGTGACCGCACTGGCGGCAAGCGCAAGGGCCACGGCCTCCACCTCTCTGGTGGCCGGCATTGCGGTTTCCGAAGCCTCCATCTATGGCCGCCGGCCAGAAGTCAAAGCACTGGATTTCTTTTACCGTGCCGGGCGCTGGTGTGACGAGGGGAAAGAACTGGAAGCGTTTGTGGACGCTGAGAAGGCCTCCGGCCGCATTCTTTATGGCTACGGCCGGCCACTGGCTAAGACCGATGAGCGGATCGCCCACACCATGGACAAGGCCCAGGAACTGGGACTCGCCCATGGCCGATTTGTGCGCATGGCGTTTGATGTCCATCGCCACCTGGAGAACCGCTTCGGCTACTCAATGAACGTTGCGGCCGTTAATGCGGCACTCTCTGCCGACATGGGACTGAGTTGCCAGGAGTACCAGCTGTTCGCCTCACTGGCGTTTACCGCCGGCATGGTGCCCTGTTACCTGGACGCCCGGGACCAGGCCGAGGGTTGTTTTCTGCCCGTACGCTGCGACAGCGTGGTCTACCATGGTCCGGACAAGCGGGAGTGGGGCGCAGAGTAGGCGAACGGCCTAGTGTCCCGTCTGGAAGTCAACGAATTAACCAGACGGGACACTAAAACCGATACTGCAACTCGCCAACCACACTGCGGCCGGCCATTGGGAAGTCGTTGGGAATTGAGGGCACCGGACTGGCGAACGGGCTGGGGTCACGCACGTCTTCATCCAGCAGATTGCGTACGGTCAGCGAGGCGTCCAACCCTACCCAGCCAAGATCCGATCTTCTTAGAGACAAATCCCAGGTGGCGGCGTCGTCCACTGGTTTGCGGCTGTCACCGGCTACCCGCTTTTGTTCCCCCACCCAGTTGACCTGGCTGGAGAGCTGCCAATCCGGCACAAAACGCCATTGAATCCGACCGTAAAGCTGATGGTTGGGCGCTTCGCCCACCGGTTCATCGGTATCCTGATCGGTGGCCCGTTGATAGGCGTAGTTGGCAGCCAGAGTCAGATCGGTCCGTGGTTCGTAAAGTGTCTCCATTTCGACACCATAACCCTCACGTTCGCCGACATTGGCATACTTTGCCGCAACCTGACCAACCTGAGCCATGGATGTGATCAGATCATCAATCCGGTAGTAGAACAGATTGGCTCCGTACGACACCGACGAGGTGAGTTGGTGAGAGAAGGCTAGCTCCAGGGTATCGATGGTTTCCGGGTCCAGATCCGGATTGCCAACGGTAACCGGGTTGTTGGCCACATACAGCTCATTGAGTGAGGGGGCCCGGAAGGCTCGTCCGTACAGCAGCTTGGTGGTCAGCGAATCGGTGGTGGCCCAGATCAGCGCGATCCTCGGATTCACCGTGCTGCCGATATCGGTGTAATAGTCATAGCGAACGCCACTGACCAACTGCCAGTTCTGTTCGAACTGCCATTCGTCCTGAAGGAACAGGTAGTAGTTGACCCGGTCTTCCTCCGGCATCCAGACCTGGCTCGGGTCATCCGAGACATCTTCCACATGCCCCTTGGGACTCAGGTCGGGGTTGAAGTTCTTGCGTTCAGACACGTCGTACAGATCGGCCCAGAAGGCGCCGATGCCGGCCTGAACACGGTGGTGATCAAAGCCGTTGTAAATGGAGCTCAGATCAAACCGGGCCTGGTTCTCCTCGTACCCGGGGCTGCCAATCAGACCGTCGGGAAAAGCGCCGCCAAAGGCACCGGCGGGGTAGAGCACTATGTCTGTCTCCGGGTCCTGGCTGATATGGAACACGCTGAGCCGTGCTTCCAGGTCCAGGCCATCCATCACATCAATCCAGGAATAGCTGTAATCGGCGTTGACCCGGGTCGAACCATACTTCCCTTCCGGGTCCAGGGCCTGGGCAATACCCGGACCGGTACCGACATCGCTGCGGTCCTGCAGCCCCATGTGAAAGGTCCAGCGCTCGTTACCCGCTTCGAACCGCAGATCGATCTGGTCGACGCCCGTATTCACAGGTCCCGGCGCCAGGGAGGCGGTGGTGCCGAAGACGGAATCAAAATTGGTCTGGGCATCGTGATCGATGGTCTCATCCCAGCCGTCGGTGGTCTGATACTCCAGCACCAGGCTCAGGCCGATGTCGCCAACCTCCGTGGCCGATTCCAGCCAGCCACCCTGGGTGTCAAAGCTGCCAACCCGGCCACCAATCACCGTTTGCGGAATATCCTGAACATGCTTGGTGATGATGTTGATCACACCGGCATAGGCATCGGCACCGTACAATGCCGATCCTGGCCCGCGAATGACCTCTATACGCTCTATAGCCTTGACCGGCATGCCCCCCCAGGCGTTACCCCGATTTCCAAACATCATCGTGGTGGCGGGAATGCCATTGATCAGCATCAGCGCCTGGGGATTGAAGCTGGAGGTGATGCCTCGGAATACGTACTTCGGCGAGAACGCCTGGTCGGAGTGATTGACGTGGAGCCCCGGTACCGTTTCCAGCACCTGATCGAGATCGGTTGCTCCCATTGCCGCGATATCGTCGGCCTGGATCACCGAGGTAACGGCGGCGGCTTTATCCAGTGGCGTGCTGGTGCCCGACGCGATCGATACCACCCGAATCTGCCCCAACTCCTCCAGTGATATGTCCCACAAACTGTCTCCCATATCCGAAGACAACACAGTAGCAGGCATCAGTGACAACGATGCAGCGACGACCAGGGGCAGGGAAGCAGGTGCTCGCAGCGGCAGGGGAGTAAAGTAACTTGGCATGAGGCGAATCAGCTCCTTGATGACCGATTCCTGGTCTCGGGTCCTGGTAGCACAGGTTCCATTCCAGTTACTCGCAGTCTAGTACCATCTGAAATTTAAGCAAAAACGACCACCTGACAGATTCCTGGAACCGCCGCTGTCGCCTCCGAGCCCACAGCTCCACCAGATACGCTACCTTCTCTATACAGCCCACGGCCAATTGAGGAGGCTCCGATCATGACTGTGAACATCGTAACCCTGTGTGGCAGCGTTCGCCCCGGTAACTATACCGCCATGGCCCTGGCCCTGGCGGAAGACGAGCTGCGCCGTCACAACCAGGTCACCGTCAACCACATTGACCTGACCAGCCTGGATTTGCCGCTACCCGGCCTGGAAGCCAGAAACCCTGAGGCTATCAAGCAGTTCCATCAGACCGTGGAACAGGCGACGGGGGTTCTTATCGCCTCACCGGAGTACCACGGTGGCATCAGCAGCCCGATGAAACTGGCCATCGACAACCTGGGGTTCCCCAGCATGCTCGCGGGCAAGCCAGTCGGCATCCTTGGTGTTGCCGCCGGCATGATTGGTGCTATCAAGTCCACGGAACAGATACGCGCCATCTGCGCCCATGTTGGCGCGGTACCGCTGCCACTGGCGGTATCCATTGCCCATGTTCAGCAGGCGTTTGACGATACTGGCCGCTGCACCGACGCCAACGCCGAAAAAAACATCCGCCGCGCGGCTACCAATCTGTTGGATTACATCAATGACGCGATCTGTCCCAAGGTGAGCCTGGAGGCCATCCTGCGGGAACAGGAACAGAGCGATTGAGGCGCCACAGTGATCTGGAGCTCACAGGTTCCCCGGGGTTCAGACCCGGCGCTTACGCCCGGCATTGCGGCGACGGGACTGCTCGGCATTGACGTACACCGACTCCGTAAAGGTGGCATTGGCGTGCCCCAGCTCCTCACTGATATGGCGGATATCCCCACCGGCTTCAATCGCCTGACTCGCGCCGGTGTGACGCAGGTAGTGGGTTTCAGACTTGATCGCCAACAGTTGTTTGGCCTCATCGTAAAAACCCTCGGCCTCCATACGGTCCGCTGTGCGCACCATCGCCTGTTCGTATAGCCGCTGCACCTGACGCTTGCCAATCGCATCACCCTTGCGGGATGGCAGAATCGGCATCGAATCGCCCGGTACGGGCAGAGGTGAGGGGAGATCCAACACACTTCGCCAGCGCTTCAGGTAGGGTAGATAGGCATCCGGCAGGGTTACCTGGCGGGCCTTGTCGCCTTTGCCGAAGACCGTATACACCCAGTACGGCTCGCCATCCACAATGGTGCGCCGGAAATCACCGAATGTCGGCGTCCGCCACTGCCCCTGATCCGCCTGTCGGGGAGCCAGCTCGCTGACACGGAGGAACAGGCTTTTCATCGTCACAATCACAAACAAATGGCGCTCGTAACGTTCATCCCGGTCCGCCAGATCGGTCAGTGTTTCCAGCAGAAACGACCACTGCCAATCCGTCAGCCGCCGGACATCCGTACTTTCGTTTCCCTCAAGTCGGGGCTTGGCACTGCGATCCCGACGACGCACATCAAGCAACGGATTGCGATCCAGATAACCACGAATCATCAGATGCTTGAAGAACGTCTGCAACGCGGTACGGCTGGCGTTCAGACTGGCCTGGCTGACGGAGTAGGGGCCGTCGTCATCGCGTGAACGAAGCGCCAACGGCCGCCAGTCGGGATTGGAAATACGCAAGTCATCCTGGTCCAGGAAGGCCGGATAAATACCACGGGAAATCCAATGGTTCGGCGGATTCTTGAGGAAGGTGAAATAACTGGTGACCAGATCCGAATCGGCCTGATGAAGATGACGACGGGCAATGACCCAGGTGTAATTGAGGAAGCGCTGGACCTCGCTGCGAAAACGGCCATAGGTTCCTGAAACATCGGAGTATTTCACCAGGAAGCTGCGACAGACATCAAAATCCTTACGCACCAATTCCAACTCAAGCGGCAGGGCACTGAGCCCGGAACTCAGCCCGGGATAACGGTCAAGCGTGGCCTGATCGTGGATCAGTTCCGCCGTATCGAATAGTGGAAAGCCCGGGAAACCAGTGGAGTGACTCATCAAGAACAACCTGAAACTAGATTCAGATCTAACTTTAAAGATTAAGGCACGGAATATAAAGGACTTATGAAGGTGACACGCAATGCCCAATACTCCTAAATATTGGACATTGGCGAAATGCGCGAATACAGCCCCGTACCCGCCGAGATCGCTAACAGCCCTGACAGCCACAACAAGCTCCGCCGTCCGCACCCATGTCCCATGTCTCGTATCCCGTGAATACTGCCGACACTTCCGCCATCGCGCTCGGGATCTACCGGCAACTCAACAATGGACTGCTCCGGCTCTCTGGGCAGCAGAACCAGCGCTGAAGTTAGCCGAATCAACCAGGAGAAACACTCTGAGCGCATGTCGTTCGAGCCGCGGGGAGAACTCAACAGAACCAAAGGTCCTTGAAGAGCAGGTGCGGTGCACGTTGCCGGTTTTATCGAGCGCAGGCCAGCTTTACCGAATACAGGGAGCTTCCTGACCGAACACAAGGAACAAAAAATGACTTGCCGTGCCTGCTGGAGCGGCTAGACAGGCTCGAGCCACCATCTAAAAACAGCCCAACGACCCAGGAGGGCTTTCGAGCCAGACACTCCGTTGTCCAAAACTCATAGAACCCAGGCAGGCCTTGGCTCAGAAGCCTGCGTTGACGCTGAGGATTCCTTCTACACCGATTGCGCACCTGAGTAGGTGAATTACACCCAGAAGAGATTGGCCTGCCATCTGCCAAGTTTATGACATGGGCTTACACCATCACACTACGCATAATGTATATTATGTTAAATAGTGCCTTTGAGAACACACCAATCCTTGCCAGAGCGGTGCTATTCCCTGTCTCGTGTGATGCTCTCTGTTCCCGAGTCTGTGATTTTTTACCATCGGGCTCAGGAGTTAATCAGAGGCTCCCTCGTCACCCGGGGGAGTCTTGGAGCCTCACCCGGGTGATCAATGCGTACTTCTAAACGCCAACAGGGGGTTCGCCAGCAATAATCGTGCGCTGCATTTCCCGTCTCATCCCTTTGTAATCAGCCATGGGGTAATGCTGAGTACAGCGGTTGTCCCACATGGCCACGGAGCCCTTCTCCCAGTGGAAACGGCACAGGTTGAGCGGATCCTGGACCACTTTTTCCTGCAGGTAGTTCAACAGCGTTTCGGATTCGTCGAAGTGCATGCCCTGAATCGTGATCGAATAGACGCCGCCGAGGAAAAGTACTTTTTTCCCGCTTTCCGGATGCACGGTCACCAGCGGGTGAAGCTTCGACGACTTGGCGTCCTCGGTGCCGGTTTTCACCTTCATGTTTTCCAGCACGGCACTGTAGACGCCGGCCATCTGGTCGTCGTAGCCCTTCTTGGCGCTATGCATCAGTTTCAGTGACTCACAGATTTTCTTCATGGCCGGTGACAGGGAGTCGTAGGCATTCGACAGGCTCGCGAACAGTGTATCACCGCCATAGGGCGGAATGTCTTTGCCGACCAGGATGGTGTATGACGGCGGCGCCTCCTGAAAGCTCCAGTCGGTGTGCCATACGCCGCCAAATACCGCGCCGGTCTTCTCATCCGCCTCCTTGACCAGACGGAGAACGTTGGGGTGGCCATTGATACCGTCGACGAAGGGGTCGTAACCGAACTCGCCAAACCGGAGTGAAAAACGTTCCTGGTCCTCGATGGACAGATCCTGTTCACGGAAAAACACCACACTGTGGTCTGCCAGAGCCCACTTGATTTCCTGAGTCTGCTCGTCGGTTAGGTTGGCCAGATCCACACCGAAAATCTCAGCCCCCAATGCCGAAGCATAAGGTTTGACCTGAATGTGTTGGTAGTCTCGTTTTACTGAGTTGGTTTCTGCGTTTGGCGCGATCAGCATCGACAATGGAATGTTGAACATGTTTGACCTCTATGCGTCTCAAAGAATGTTGTTATTAGCAATCTGAAGCCCGAAGATTTCCGCTGAACGAGTCAGGAAACCTTGTACATCCATACTATTAACGGTGCTGAAAAGAGAGAATGTGGCCAGGCGTCGTAATTCAGTGAATTGAGGTCAGCGTGGGGTGCCCTGGTGGTCGGCAAGCCCGTCATCCGCCTCACTGCCAACCGGAATTCAGCAAACCGGGGCGCATTGGGTTCTGCTATAATCGGCGGAAAAGTTGTCCGAAAATTATAAAAGAGAAAGTTGAATGCTCCCGGCTTCCGAACGATCCAAGTATTACTATGCAGCAGATTATTTGCTCACCTTGAGAGACTTTTGTTTCGACAACAACCTTGATTTCATGACTGCGTTGACTCACGCCGGGAAGTCCACTGACCTGGTACTCAACCCACCTTTATATATTCCGCTTGAACTGTTCAGCAGCATTTGTGCAAACATTGCGGAAATATCCAGCCACCCGTTCGCCACGGGGCAGGCATTTGGGCGGCAGCTGGCGTCTAAAAATGCCCATGGGCGACTGGGGTTGGCCATGCGAAATGCGCCCGACGTCTATCACGCGATCACACTTCTCGAACAGTTCAGCGAGACCAGAACCAACACCCTGCTCTATTCCGTTCACAAAGATGCTGAATTCATCTACTGTTTTGTGAAGCCAAATGAAGGCTTGGGAGAATTTACCGAACCGGCGATAGAGCACTTTCTGGTTTTAACGAGCCTTTTTAATATCATCTATTTTATAAAGAAATCAGTGGAATCAGGCAGCAAGAGCTTCGATTCTCAGTTATTCATTGAAGGTCAACTGGATGACTTCGATACGTTGGACTGCGGCCAGGGCATCTACGTTCGACAGAACGTATCGGTTAACGCCATCCGCATACCACGATACATCGGCGACTCAAGAATACAGTTTTCCAACCACACGCAACTTCAGGAGCTCACACTCCTCCTTAAGAAAGAACTCGCTACCGGTCCAAATGAAAGCCTGACGGAACACGCGAAATACATTGTTCGCCACGTTGGCTGGGATCATACGTCCATTGAGCGTATTGCATCCGAACTTAATATCTCTGTTAGCACCCTACAAAGACGGCTGCGAGAAGAAGGGACGAATTTCAAGGAGATCAAAAATGAGGAGCGAATCGAATGCGCCAAACACCACTTGCTGTTCAGCAAAAGCACTCTTGAGTTTATTGCCGAAAAGTTGGGGTATAGCAATTCGTCCAACTTCTCCAAATCCTTTAAATCGGCTGTTGGAATGCCTCCGGCCGACTTCCGGAAACTGTATCAATCAGCCAAGTTTCTGCCTTAGTTGATGTATCTGTTTCGATGAGGCTTTTGCGCACTTTCCATCTGACCTACCAGACTTCCTTGCACGGCCGAAGATCGATTTCGTGTGTCCAGGCAGTTCGGTGCTGTTGATAGAGCTGCCAGTAGGTTTCGGCAATGTCGTCAGGGTTGAGGCTCCCACTTTCCCCTTTGCTGTCAAGCATACCCGGCAGCACACTCCGCAAACGATCGCCATTCACCATGCCATCAATAACTACGTGAACCACATGAATGCCATGGGGACCAAATTCCCTGGCCATGGATTGGGCCAGGCTTCTCAACCCAGCTTTGGCGGCTGAAAAACTGGCAAAGCCGGCCTTTCCTCTCATTGAGGCGGAAGCGCCCGTAAAAATGAGCGTTCCCCTGCCATTGGGCTGCATGTACTTGATGGCCTGCTGACCAATAAGGAAGCCGGACAAACAATCCGCACGCCAGTTTTTTTCGAGGTGCTCCGCCGTTACATCCAAAAATTTACCCGGGCGATTTGTACCAACGTTATGCACCACCAAATCCAGGGCAAAACCGTCTTGTTTAACTTGCTCGAATGCCCCTTCAATCTGCTCCTTGCTTGTCGCGTTGGCAACGACCGCCGTCGCGTCCCCACCTTGCGCACGTATGGCTTCAGCGGTTGCCTGGATCTTTTCTTTATTTCGCCCCGCGACATACACCTTGATGCCTTCTCTTGCAACGCGCTGCGCAACTGCGCCCCCAATGCCCGAGGGAGAGCCGCCACCAAAAATCAATGCCGCTCGGGGCGAATTTCTTGCGGCCGGCGTGAATTCGCGAACCTTGTTTTTCAGCGCGTTTTTCAGGATCTTTTCAATAATCACTGCCGTGTCCTTAAAATGCTTCTTTGAAGGGACGTAGGTCTATTTCATGGGTCCAAGAGTTCGGCTGCTGCCGATGAAGCATCCAGAACGCCTGGGCGATTTCATCCGGGCGCAACGCGCCATCCTCGCCTTTGAGCTTCAACGCCAGCTTCCCAAGTCCCTTTACGCTTCTAATAACGTCGCCATCGATGACGCCATCAATCACGATGTGGCCAATGTGGATGCCCTGAGGGCCAAATTCCCTCGCCATCGACTGAACCATGGCGCGCAGCGCTGCTTTAGCTGACGCGAATCCAGAGAACAACGGTTTTCCTCGCATGGAGGCACTGGCGCCGGTGTACAGGATCGTGCCGAGTTGATCGCCGTGGTTTTCATCGATGTGTTGCTGCATCAGGCGAATCGCAGCCTGGCCCACCAACATGCCGCCCAAAACGCAACGGCGCCAATGGCCTTCAATCAACCGCACATCGTGTTCCATAAACGGCGCGGGCAGGTTCCTTCCGGTGTTATAAACCACCAGCCGGAGCACGGTGCCGGAATTGCTGACCTGCTCAAAGAGCGCGGTGATATCCTCATCTATGGTGCAATCCATGATCACCGCCGTGGCCTGCCCTCCGGCAGCAACGATCTCATCAACAATCAAATCCAGCTTTGCGGGTGTTCGCCCTGCGATAAATACATGCAACCCTTCGCGCGCGGCTTTGACCGCAATGGCTGCGCCAACGCCAAGGCGTGCACCAACTCCAATAATCACGGCAGATTCTGATACCATATGATTTTCACTCCTCATGCACGCATGGGTGTTTCCTGTTGGTCCAGCCGATCCCGCCCAAAGAATACTCATCTGCGACTAAAACGTCGGAGCGTTCCCTTAAAACCGGGTGTTGTACTGGACACTGAAAATGTTGGCTTTTGAGGACTGAGAAGCCTCAACTCTCGATGTTTCGGGCCCCAAGGCCGCATGCTCATTGACCACCGTGCCCTTCCCTTTAATGTAGGCTACGCCAACGTCAATGCTGGATGCCGAATCCAGGTCAAACGTCGCACCGGCTGTAAGCCACTGGCGGTCCGTGTCCGGTATGCTCAATGAACGATGGTCTTCCGGTGCCGCCCCTTCGTCGAACGCGTACCCTCCCCGGAGCGTAATCAGGTCGTTCAGCCTGTACGTCACGCTGGCACTGTAACGGAAGCTGTCGTCGAAGTTTTCTTCCCGCAATGGCAGCAGGTTTCCGTCCGACAGATCGATATCCAGGCGGTCAAAGCTGCTCCATTCTGTCCAGCCCACACTCGACTGGACAGACAGGGATGACGACAGATGATGGTTAATCGCCAGCTCGGCCATCGCGGGCAGTTCCAGGTCCAGTGACGCCGACTGGTTATAATCGCTGACAATGTCCGATTCGATCTCGCCGCTAAGCTTGAGCTTTGTTTTCGAACGATAGCTCAGTCCCAGGGATGTAGACTCGAGGGCTTGCCAAAAGACGCCAACGTTCCAGCCGACGCCCCAATCGTCGCCTTCCATATCAACGATTTTCCCGCCCGATGGCACCAATCCCCCAGTCGCGGCAGCCAGCGAAGCAGGAACCGACGTGGACAAACTGGCCTCCGCATACGTAGCGCTCACCCCCAAACCGACGCTCAGATCATCAGAAACCTTGTAAGCCACCGTCGGGTTAATGACGGTGCTGGTAATCTCTGACCGGTCTGCAAAATGCAGGGCGTTGTAATCCTCACTGTATTCGGTCGACAGCCCAAAGTTGGCAAAGATGCCGAGTCCCAGGCTCCATTTGTCGTTCAGCGGTGTGGTGTAAAAAACAGCCGGCACAATGGCACCGTCAGACACTTCACTGTCCGACGCATCCGTAGTGACTTCGTTCGGACCAACAGTGTTTGTAACCTCGCCCTCGGAGTCGATATTTGGGTCGATGTAGCTGCCAAACAGACTTAGCTCACTGGCATCGAACATAGCGATTGCCGCAGCATTGGATGGCAGAATACTGCTGTTTTCCAGTATTACAGCCTGGCCTGCGAAGGCTCTTCCAAGCCCATTGGAACTATGTTCTTTCAACTCAAAACCAGCTGCAGTTACTTCTGTATTTGCTGTCAAAAATGCTGTGGCTGCATAGGCCAAATTACGACGATTCATTGATTGTCCTAAAAACTGAGAATTATGCATAGAGTTGCTGGATAGACAACAGAGATTACCTGTATGATTACAATCAAAAAAGGTGCTTTTAAAAGGTCATATTACTATTTTCAGTGCTATTTAAATTCCAGCTCTGACATCTGATTTATAGTGTCAAGACAAACTGACTTTATATGATTGACAACAGCAAATTCAGGCAAGCCTGCTGTTTTTCCATTCCAAACATCGCTTAGTTCAACTTTAACATCATTACCATGTTGCTTAATCGTCCACTGCCCGTTATATGGGTCTACCCTCACCAATTCCATGGAATCTTCTAAAAAAGAATAATCTGAAGTTAGGCGAATCCGTACTTCATCAGGTGACTCATGAACAAGTTCTTGAATCATCACTATATATCGATCATTAAGCGGGAAAGGCATTCCATTGACTAGAGTGGCCACCTGACTACTTTCATTTATCTTCACGATAAGCTCAGCATTTATTACACCACCCAACCAGTTAGGCATACCATCCAGATTAAAAATCAAGTCTTTAATTTGGCTAACTTTTGAGTTCGGCACTACCGTCTCAAGATAAGTTCTAACAAATTGCTCATCGCCCGAGTGAGCAAGATCTATTGAAAGCTGATCAGATCTATAGACATTCTCGTAGTTCAGGCTATCTACGTTCAGACTTTGAGCAAGCCCAATTACTGGCAAAGAAAACAAGATCAATAAAGTAAATCTTATTCTATGAATTATATTCACCATCATTACTCCGGATAGCCATTAACGGCTTTTTAAAGATTGCAATCAAATAAATGGAAAGGTCAAAAAAACATCTACCCGACATCTGACACCCTGATTAAGATGCTCGTTTTTCCATCCCGGCGACTTTTACAAGAAATCCTGAAAATAGTGTCGGGGAGCCTTCATCACCATTTAATATCATATGATATTAAAAAGTTATGAAAGCCATAGCGCCTACTACTAGGCGTTATGGCCCGCCTGCAACCATTGGCATTGGTCCTCCTCACCCGGTTCGGGAAGCACCTCTCCGCCCTCCATAATCCAACTGGCCGGCACCTCGAACAGCGATAGTTCCATTTGATGCTCGGGAACTCTCATCAACTCAGATATCTGACTTATCTGTTCCTGACGTAGAGTGTTATTCATCTCCCCTGTTCGCCCTTTCCTTACATTTCCAATGATATTTAATGTGATTCCGCCTGCCAGCGGTACATTTTCCATAAACAATACATTTACAAACGTTTCCGGTGCGCCGGTAATTCCACAGTGCACATTCATGATCAGGCTTGCCAACTCCTGTCGCTTTGGTACAGGAATTGAGGCTTGCGTTGAAACCATATATAGGGGCATGATGGCCTCCTTATAAATATTTCAAATTAGAGATTTACACTAGAGTTCAAATACCCTTTCTTGATTTTTCCGGCGATCAACCCCGTAAGGATCTTTATTTGGGTTTTGGTTCTTGCTGATTTTTCAAATCGGGTAGCCATCGATTTCGTGAAGGCCTTTGACTGAGACATATCGGAAACAGCCAGAATGATTTCATTCTTGCTACACCCGGTGACGTGCTGCCATTTTGCACACACTTCCGCCATGAATGGATGTCGCATTTCATTCGGCATGCCATTCTTGACGGGAATCTGAACAGTGGATGCGGTTGACAACTTCCCTGCCAGATAAGACTGCTCATAGGGGATTTTCAGCCAGAAAAAGACCAGTTTATTTCCCGAACCAAAATGTGTCTGATAGGTGCTCGTAATCACCGATTCCAATTGCTTTATCTTGTTGTGCCCAATAGAGCCATCCTGAATTGAGCAAGTGACCGGAATAATGTTCATCTTTGCCGACCTTGAGTCCGATTTGGTAAGAGCATGGATTCATCATAAATCCCATGAGAGCAAAAAAAACAATGAAATAAGTTTACTCCCCCTCAAAAATTCGAGAATAGGCATCCACAGACCGAGAGATTCCGTTTTTTTGTCACACAACCAAAACAAGTTCATTACCCAGGTGTCAGCGTTAATCGGTATTTTTATCAGGACGGCAATTACCTGGAGACACAACGAAAATGTCGAACCACAGTCCACTCTCTAAACACCTGAAGCTACGTTCAGGCGCAGTACTGAAAAACAGGATCTGCAAATCGGCCATGAATGAGGCCATCGCCACTGGCGAAGGCCGAGTGGTTCGTCAGTTCGAAGTGCTTTATCGCACCTGGGCTGAAGGCGGCGCCGGATTGTTAGTGACTGGTAACGTCATGGTGGATCAGCGCCATGCCAACGAGCCGCTTGCGGTGGCTGTTGAGGATCGGCGTGACTCCTTGCTGCTGGAACTCTGGGCGAAAGCAGCAAAATCACATGGGGGGCAAATCTGGGCTCAGCTGAATCATCCGGGAAAGCAATCTCCGAGTTTTCTAAACAGCGAGCCCGTTGCCCCTTCCGCGATCCCGTTGGCCAGTGAGATGTTTGTTCCTCCGAGGGAGCTGAAAGAAGCCGAAATTCACGACATCATTCATCGGTTCGCCAAGACAGCGAGTATTCTAAAAGAGGCTGGTTTCGATGGTGTCCAACTCCACGGCGCTCACGGCTATCTGATCAGCCAGTTTCTGTCACCAAACCACAACAAGCGCAAAGATGACTGGGGCGGTTCTCTGGAAAACCGAATGAGGTTTGTTACCGAGATCTATAAAGCCATTCGCACCAAAGTGGGCAAGAAGTTCTCCGTTGGCATCAAACTGAATTCGTCGGACTTCCAGAAAGGCGGATTCACCAATGATGAGTCCATTGAGGTGTGCAAGAGTCTGGACAAGCTTGGCATCGATATGATTGAGATCTCCGGCGGAAGCTGGGAGAACCCGGTCAATCGGAAAGGCAACCTGAAGGAAAGCACCAAGAAGCGTGAAGCATACTTCCTCGAGTTTGCGGAACAACTCAAGCTAGCAGTCAAAGCACCCATCATGGTTACCGGTGGCTTCCGAAGCCAGCGAGCAATGAATGACGCGATTGAATCAGGGGCTATTGACGTTGTCGGTCTCGCACGACCGCTCGCGGTCGACCCAAACATGCCCAACAGACTGTTGAAGGGCCGCAATTATGTGTCCTCCGTTCAACCCATTTCGACTGGAATCAAGAAAATTGATGACATGGCGATTATGGAGATTAGTTGGTACACCGATCAGATTCGCCGGATGAGCGAAGGCCTCAAACCCAAGACCAAAGTCTACGGTGCATTTTCTGCCGTCGCGACGATTTACCAGTTCTGGAGGCGTGGCCAGGCGGTTAAGCGTGTCCGAGCGTAGCGAAAGGCGTGTCGCCTGTCGCTGGCCCCGGGCGCAAGAGTCCGGGGCTTCAGAGCATATGACCTGGCCAGGCGTCACTCTCCTACCTGTCGTGTGGCAGCATGTATTGCGAGAAGATGGCGACAATCTCTTTGACAATGGGCGAAAGCAAAATCTCCGGTTTGACCAGGCACTTGCATTGCCAGAGCACTTCAGTCTGAAACTCCAGTTGTGCCAGTTCTCCACTGGCGAATTCCTGCCTAAACAGTGTCTCAGGGCCCGCTGTTATGTAATCGGAGTTTGCCACTATGGATTTAGCTGTGCTGTAGTTTTCACAGAGGATATCTGGCTCGAGACTGGTCCTCTGAACCCGAGGCGAGATCTGTTGGCCGAGGCTTTTAGGGATATTTGGCAGCACAGACTTGAAGCGTACAACATCCTGAAGACTGATCACTTTTTGTGAGGCCAATTCGTGCCCCTCACGGACGGCGGCCACAATTTTATCCGAAGTGCATAATGGAACTGAAAACTCATCAGGAATCTCGTCATCGGAGAAAGGACCTATCGCTATATCAATCTCGCTCTGCCTGAGTTGGTTTAGGAGTGCCTGTTGTGACAGGGTGACCACTGACACTCGGAACTGATAGTTCTGTTCCGAAAAATCCAGCAATACCTTGGGCAACATGATCTGGGAGATGATCGGGCCCACCCCTATCCTGACAACGCCTCCAACCTTGTTCGCCATCAATTCCAGTCTTCTTTCAATGATGCTGAGCTGCGTTCTCAACTCATCCCCTTCACGAAGCAGGAACCTGGCCGCCTCGGTAGGCGCCATACCGGCACTGTCCCTGCTGAAAAGCTCCATGTTGATCTTGTGCTCCAGGCGGCTGACTTTCTTGCTGAGCGTTGGTTGGGAGACGTTGAGGAGCTCCGCAGCCTTGTTGATGCTACCGACTTCGCTGATCACGCGAATCATTGTTATGTCTGATATATCAATCACCTAAAAATACCCTGATCAAATTGTTGTTCTGCATATCCGGATACCAAGTGCCAATGCTCTCGAAGGACCTACCCAGCGAGGAATAGTGCGTCCTATGCTGGGCTAAATCATACACCCGCACCTATTCGATTCCTTGCCCCCTGCAGGAAAAACTTTTCATTTAATTTTAAACCAAGCCTAAATTATTGTTTGCTTAACGAACAATTAAGCCAGGCCATGCACTGCTTCGCTTGGCAAGGCCAAGGAACACAACAGAGATGAACCGCAACGGGATGAAGTCAACCAGCGATCAAGAGCGTCTCGTACGCACCTATCCAAAAGATGAGGTACCGGTGCACGAGAGTACCTACTCTGCCATCAGAGGCAGCGCGGAACAGTATCCAGGCAAAACGGCCATCTCATTTTTCCTGAGCGGCGATTCGTATCAGGAAGCTCACCATATAACCTATCAAACGTTAATAGAGAAGGTTACCCAGACAGCAAACTTCTTTCATTCCCTGAACCTAGGAAGTGGCGATGTTGTGGCCCTGATTCTACCCAATGTGCCCGAGGCTCACTACGTGATCTGGGGAGGCGAAGCAGCGTGTCAAATTCTGGCAATCAATCCTTTGTTGGAACCGGGCCAGATCAAAGAACTGGTCAACTCAGTTGGTGCCAAAGCCGTAGTCACCATGAACCCCATAACCAATATTGATCTGTGGGACAAGTTGCAGGAGATCCTGCCGGCGCTTAGTTCGATCGAACATGTCGTAGGGGTAGATATCGCCCATTATGTGAGGGGCGTGAAAGGTCTTGCTGCAAAAGCGATTCAGTGGCAGAAGCGCTCTGGAATCAAAATGTCTGCCGGGAAATGCTACCACAACTTTACCGGAGCGATTCGGTACCAAAACAAGCAAGGCCTCGATTTCAAGAGGGCCTACACGCCCGAAACCATCTCCTCGCTTTTCTGCACCGGCGGCACAACGGGGTTGCCGAAAATCGCCCGGAGAACCCACCAGAATGAGTTGTCGAATGTCCTTTCTGTCGTCACTGCGAACCGTTCGCTGTTGACCAAAGATAAAGTGATCCTCGGGGGTCTGCCGCTATTTCACGTCAACGGTGCTCTGGTAACGGGCTTACTGCCCTTCTCTCTTGGCGCGACCGTCGTCATGGCGACGCCCCAGGGCTATCGGGGGGCAAAGGTTCTGGAAAAATTCTGGGATATTGTCGAGCACTTCAGAATAAACGCGTTCAGTGCCGTGCCAACGGTCTATTCGGCCTTGATGAACTACCCGACCGAGGGCAAGGACCTCAGCTCTCTGGAGGCGGGAATCTGTGGCGCCGCTCCAATGCCGGTTGAAACCTTCAAGACTTTTCAGGAGAAAACGGGTATTAAAATTCTCGAAGGCTATGGACTGACGGAGGGCACCTGCGTCAGCAGCCTGAACCCCGTCCATGGCGAGCAAAAAGTAGGCTCAATCGGCGTGCGTGTTCCGTTTCAGGACATGGAGTGCGTCCAAGTGGATGGCGAAAAAATCGTTCGACGGTGCGAAATAGATGAAATCGGCGTGCTGGCCATCCGCGGAGCCAATGTGTTCCAGGGGTATCATCTGGATCACCAGAATGCAGGCCTATGGCTTTATGATGACTTGGGTAATCGATGGCTTAACACCGGAGATCTGGCCAGGCAGGACGCCGACGGCTATTTCTGGCTGACGGGACGAAAAAAAGAGCTGATCGTTCGCGGCGGCCACAACATTGAACCTAAGCTGATCGAAGAAATCCTTTGCCGGCATCCCGCGGTTACCTTGGCCGCGGCAGTGGGCAAACCCGATGCCCATGCCGGTGAGGTTCCGGTGTGTTACGTACAGACGAGACCAGGGCACCCGGCAACATCGGCCGAGCTGTTGGCGTTTGCCGGTGAGCACATCGCAGAAAGAGCGGCGATTCCCAAGGAGGTCCATATTGTTCCTGAACTGCCTGTTACGGCCATTGGCAAGGTGTACAAACCTCAACTTGAAATGCAAGAAATTGAAAAGTGCATTGCCGCGCTGGCGCAACAGGAGATTCCTGGACAAGCCGTTGAGATCAAAGTGAAGCAGGATCCGAAACACGGGGTTCTGGCCTCAGTTGCTCTGCCCAACGCCGATGAGGAGATCAAGACTAACTTCGCGAAGCGTCTCGGCGAGTACACCTTCAGATCATCCTGCAACTAAATCGTAACCATCTCTTCCCGCCCAACGCAGTGCCCGGTTGTACGGGGAGCTTTGCGCCTGCCAGTGATCTCGGCGGGCGCCTTTTTCGAGCCAGCCTGATAATTCATCCCCCGCCCCAACCTTTACCCCCGAATTCGGCG
This sequence comes from Marinobacter sp. CA1, assembly GCF_020546665.1. Taxonomy (NCBI): domain Bacteria; kingdom Pseudomonadati; phylum Pseudomonadota; class Gammaproteobacteria; order Pseudomonadales; family Marinobacteraceae; genus Marinobacter; species Marinobacter sp. CA1. Next base: position 2,193,629 of record NZ_CP071785.1, on the reverse strand, counting down.
TACCCTGCGCCCGATATGCTATTTCTTCGTACCCCTTCGGCAAACTAATAATTATCGCCAGATAATTCTTTTACTTACCCTAGACAAGCACGAACGATAGACGCCAGACCAGACCAGACCAGACCAGACCAGACCAGACCAGACCAGACCCATAGGTCAAGCCACTAAAATACGTCAGGTAACATTATGAGCACCATTGAGAAACTCCCTATTGAGCAAGACTACTCCTACCTCAATGACCGGTTGATCGCGCAGCAGGCCGCATTTCTCGCCAACCCCATGCCGAGCGCTCAGCAACGTATTGAAAGCCTAAATAAGCTCAAGCGCATTATCATAAACAACTCGGATGCCATTATTTATTCCATAAGCATGGATTTTAGCAATCGCTCCGAGTCAGAGACGCTGCTGGCCGAAATCTTCCCCTTGCTTGATGCGATTGAATACAGCAAGGCCCGAATTAAAAAATGGATGAAGGCGCAAAAGCGCAAGGTGCCTATGACGGTGATGCCGGCCAGCGTGTCGGTAATGTATCAACCGCTGGGTGTCATTGGAATTGTCGTTCCCTGGAACTTTCCGTTGTTCCTTGGGCTTTCGCCCCTGGTCTCGGCGCTGGCCGCTGGCAATCGGGCGATGATTAAGATGTCCGAGTTCGCGCCCCGTACAGCCGACCTGGTCAAGGACATTATTGACAGGGAATTCAACATCGATGAGGTTGCTGTATTCACTGGCGAAGTGGACGTGAGCAGCGAATTCACTAAGCTGCCCTTCGACCACCTTGTGTTCACCGGAGCAACCCCTGTCGGCAAGATTGTCATGCGGGCGGCAGCGGAGCACCTGACACCGGTCACCCTCGAACTGGGCGGAAAATCACCAACCATCATTCACGAATCATTTCCGATCGAAGAAGCTGCAGAGCGGATCGCCTTTGGCAAAGGCATGAACGCTGGGCAAATCTGCGTGTCGCCCGATTACATTCTGTGTCCACGCCATAAAGTGAATGCGTTCGCTCAAGCCTTTGTTAAAGCCATGAGCCGCAACTATCCAAATTTGAGATCCAACGAAGACTACACCGCCATTATCAATGCCCGACAACTGACGAGACTGCAATCCTACTTGCAGGACGCGAAAGAAAAAGGTGCTCAGATCATCACCATCAACCCGGCGGATGAAACCTTCGAGAGCACCCGAAAGTTCCCGATGACCCTTGTGCTCGACACCACGGCGGACATGCTCGTCGAGCGAGAAGAAATATTTGGGCCGATCTTGCCGATCAAGGCCTATGACAGCTTGGATGAGGCCATTCAGTACGTAAACCATGGCCTCAGGCCTCTGGCGCTCTACTACTTCGATTGGGATAAGCAGCGGTCGGACGAAGTCCTGGCCAGGACCCATTCAGGCGGTGCCTGTATCAATGACACCTTGAGTCATGTCACCGTAGACGACGCCCCATTTGGCGGCATTGGGCCTTCTGGCATGGGCCATTACCATGGCAAAGAAGGCTTCATTAATTTCAGCAAAGCCAAAACCGTGGTGCGTAAAGGACGCATCAATACTACCAAGTTTGTGGCGCCGCCATGGAATAAACCTGCCTACAACCTGCTGGTCAAGCTTCTCTGGTTCAAATTCAAAACGCTGCGCCGATGAGTTGGCCCTGGAGTGACGATTACTGACGACCAATTTAAGAGAACTGATATGGTTGATAACAAAAACAATCATCCAACCTATGACTTTGTCATTGTTGGAAGCGGCTTTGGCGGATCGGTCAGCGCCTTGCGTCTGAGTCAAAAAGGCTATCGGGTGCTGGTTATTGAAAAAGGCGCCTGGTTCAAGGACAACACCTACGCCAAGAATGCCTGGAACCTGAGAAAGTGGTTGTGGATGCCCCGTCTCGGCCTCCGGGGAATCATGAAGATGACCGTGCTGCGCCACGTCACTGTCTACTCGGGAGTGGGCGTTGGTGGAGGCTCGTTGACCTATGGTGCGACATTGCCAACACCCAAATCCAGTTTCTTCAAGTCAGGCTCCTGGTCAGAGCTGCAGGATTGGGAACAGGTACTGAAGCCGTTCTACGCCGAGGCCATGAGGATGCTGGGCGCCACCACCAATCCGACGCTTACCGATGCCGATCGCGTGATTGAAGACCTGGCTATCCAGCTTGGAAAGGAAAAAAATTTTCAGCCCAGCCGTGTCGGCGTATTCTTTTCGGACAAGGGTCAACAGGGCAGCTTCGTGGCCGACCCCTACTTTGGCGGCGAGGGGCCCGAACGCAAGGGATGTGTAGAGTGCGGCGGCTGCATGACCGGCTGCCGGCACAATGCAAAAAACACCCTCGACAAAAACTACTTGTATCTGGCTCAAAAGCTGGGTGCCAAGATTGCCGCTGAACGCGAGGTGACCGACGTCATGCCTGCCGGCAGCTCCGACGGCCGCGATGGTTATTTCGTGTCCTTAAAAAGCTCAAAACCGTATGGAAAACTGAACTCTGATGTCATCCTCACGAAAGGCGTTGTATTCGCGGGTGGCGTGCTTGGCACCGTCCCTCTACTGCTTAACTTGAAAGCCTCCCATTCCCTTCGCCATTTATCTCCTCAGCTGGGCGCCGACATACGGACCAATAACGAGACAGTCACCAATGTCACTTCCAGCAATGAAAACCTAAACTTTGCCCAGGGGGTGACCATTGGCTCGGTGCTGAATATCGACGAAAACAGCCACGTAGAGCCCATTAACCACAATTCGAGATCGGGCTTCATGAGGTTCCTGAGTGCGCCGAGTGTTCAGGGAGAGAGCTTTATCGCCAGGCTCGCCTCATTCATCGCCTTAATGATGAAGGAGCCCCGACAACATTTCCGGGTGTTGTTTGCCAGAAATTGGGGCAAACGGACGATCATGCTGCTGTTTATGCAGCACTTGGACAGCACCCTCAAACTGAAGCGCGGCTTTGGCGGTGTCCTCCAGAGCTCGGAAGGTGATGGCCCCGTTCCCTCACGCACAATCCCGGAATCGCAGGCAGTCACCCGGGAAGTGGAGCAACTGGTCGATGGAAAGGCAACCACCGGTATAACGGAGGCCTTGTTCGGCACTCCGTCGACCGCCCACATACTGGGAGGGGCGGTGATGGGCGCCACTGTTCAAGAAGGGGTGATCAACGATAAATGCGAGGTCTATGGTTACCGCAATATGTGGGTGTGTGACGGGTCTGCGGTGTCTGCCAATCCCGGGGTTAATCCGTCTTTGAGCATTACCGCGATATCCGAATGGGCGATGAGCCACATTCCCCACCGGAACTGACCTACTCCCCAAGGCAACCGGTGTCCTAATTCAACATTATTGGAGCTTTATTGCCGATGCCATAGAGCGAAAGCGAAAGTTTAGGACTTTCTGTGGTCGTCTACCGGGCTCGCTCCTCGCACATCGTCGCTTGCTCCAGATCATCCAGAACAAGCAGCGATGTGGGCAGAGATGTTTTTCGAATCCCGATTGCGGATTAAGAATTCCAGATTAAGGATGGTATGAAATTCTCATCAGTGTGCAATACACCACTGGCAGAACTACGAGCGTCAAAATGGTTGCAATGCCCAGGCCGAACACAATAACCACCGCCATACTTGCGAAAAAGGCATCACTGAACAGAGGAATCATCCCCAACATGGTAGTTACGGCCGCCATGAGCACAGGTCGGACCCGGCTCACCGATGCCTCAACCACCGCAGTGAATGCATCATCCTGCTGTTCTACCTGAATCTTGATCTCCTCAACCAGCACAATGGCATTCTTCAATACCATACCGATCAGACTCAGAGTCCCTAGCAGCGCCATGAATGTGAAGGGTGCGCCGAGCAATACCAGTCCACCAATGATTCCAATCATCATGAGAGGAACAATCATCCAGATAGACAGAGCCTGTCGGAAGCTGCCGAACAACAGCATTGAGATAATGAACATGCCCAGCAGCCCCAGAGGCAGCGAGGAAAAAAGCGAGGTCTGAGCCTCGGTTGAGGTCTCGTGCTCCCCACCCCACTCAATGGAATAGCCGTGGGGAAGCTCCAGCGCGTCGACCTGCGGGCGGATCCTTTCCAGTACACTCGCCGCCGTCTCTCCGGACAAAGGCATGGGTTCGGCATAAACCGCCAACATCCGCTCCCGGTTTCTGCGTTTTATCAACGGATCCCGCAGTTCCGTATTGATGGCATTGATGACGTTGCCCGCGCTGACATAACGGCTCTGCTCTTCACTCCATACATTGATCGACGTGAGGTTTTCGATATCAAATCGCTGCTCCTCTCTTGACCGCATAATGATCGGGATGAGGTCGCTCCCCTCACGGTACACGCCAACCCGCTGCCCCTGATTGTTCAGCAATAACGCCTGGTGCAGTGACTCGCGAGATACGCCAAGGCGCCTTGCCTGTTCTTCAAGGAACTCCGGTACGATCACGGCTTCCCGATTGGCCCAGGACAATCGCACGCTGTCGGCCAGAGGTTCACTTTCAAAAACCGCCTGTACGCGCGCACCAATTTTCCGGAGCTCTTCGGGGTCTTCTCCGAAGATACGAGCTTCAAGACTGGCTTTGGCTGAGGGCCCCACCTGTAATGCCTGCACTTTGTACTGCACGTTCGGGAAGTCTGCGCGCAGTTGCTGAATGACTTCCTCCATACGAGCCTCTCTCGACGCCTTGTCCCGGGTCTCTACGATTAACTGGCCAAAGCTGGCGTATCGCTGCTCCGGTGAATACGTCAACGTAAAACGCTGGGCTCCGCCGCCGGTGACACTGGTCACCTGAACGACCTGTTCCATGTCATTCACGCGCGATTCCAGCCGCTTGACGGTCTCTTCGGTTTGCAAGATGTCGGTGCCTTCCGGCAACCACAGATCAATAAAAAAGAGTGGCGTTGTGGCGTTCGGGAAGAAAGCATTCTTCACCTGTCCCGAGAACGATAGAACCCCAGCTAGTAGCGCGATAGCGAGCGTGATTGTCACGAGGCGATAATGAATTGCGTAGGTCAGCAGGCGGCGGAAGATGACGAAGACAATGCCCTTATAGGGATCGTTATCGGATGACTGATCGACATTCTCTAGCTTGTCGGGATAGAACATATCAAAGAAAAACGGGGTCAGAGTCAGTGCCGTCAGCCAACTCAGGAAAAGCGAGTAGCATAGAACCCAGAACAGGGAGCCGATGAATTCACCGGTGGTGTCTGGTGAGAGGCCGATAGGAGCAAAGGCCGTTATGGCAATCACGGTAGCACCTAGCAGTGGGAAGCGATTCTGCGAGACCACTTCTTTGGCTGCCTGCCTTTTGGACTTGCCTTTGGATAGGCCAATCATCATGCCCTCGGTGACGACGATGGCGTTATCGACCAGCATCCCCAGCGCGATGATCAGCGCACCCAATGAAATTTTCTGGAGCTGAATACCGTGTATTGCCATAAGCACGAATGTACCCATGATGGTAACCAGCAGGATCAGCCCCATGAGCAGACCACTTCGCAGCCCCATGAACAACAGTAGAACGATTATGACAATGCCCACCGCCTGAGCGAGATTCATGAGGAAAGCCGATACTGCCTCCTCGACGACCTCGGGCTGGTTATACACTGTGGTCAGTGTCATTCCGATAGGCTGCTGTTTTTCAAGGTGTTTCAAAGTATCGCTAAGGCGCTCGCCTACATCAACAACGTTGGTGCCGGCCGCAAATGACACGCCGATGGTCAAAGCTGGCAATCCATCGGAATGGTAGAGCAAGGCGGGTGAGTCGTTGGTCACCCTGCGAACTTCGGCCAGATCGCTGAGCCGGATAATACCCGAATCAGCGCTTCCAACCGCCAGTTGCTCAAGGGCGTCAACGGAATCAAGCTGACCGGTTGGCTGAACTGATAACGACAGCCCTTCACTACGCAGGTGGCCCGCGTTGCCCACCGTATTCTGGGCATTCAGAAGGCTGGCCAGGTACTCTGGCGAGATTTCAAGAGCACGCATACGGTCGCGGTCCAGTGACACGATCATCTGCTCGTCAACACGGCCACCGATGCTGACTTTTGCAACGCCCTCCAGCAATCGCAGTTCTCGCTGAATGAGGTCTGCATGGTCACCAAGATCTTTTAGTGAGTAGCCGTCACCACGCAACGTGAGCAGCAGGCCGAAGACATCGCCAAAGTCATCGTTTACGATAGATGTATTCACGCCTGGAGGCAGACCAGCCTGGGCATCGTTAATTTTTCGCCGAAGGATATCCCAATACTGGTCTAACTCCCCTTCTCTGACCGTCTTCTTGAGTTGGACAGTAATCTGCGACAAGCCGTCCGAGTTCACCGAGGTAATGTCATCGATTCCGGGCATCTGCTGGATCGCTTTTTCCAGAGGCAGCGTGACCTCTTCCTCGACTTCAAGAGGCGTTGCCCCGGGATATTGGGTGGTCACCAAAGCGGAACGTAACGTGAACTCGGGGAATTCAAGCTGGCCAAGCCCCAGAAACGCGAACATGCCCCCAACCCCAAGCAACAGCGTGACCATCCAGCTGATGGACTTCCGGTCAAGAAAATAATCGACCATCTCAGAGCCCACCCTCTTTTTCCCAGGGACGGACCGAACGATCCCTGTTCATCCGGTGAGCGCCGGCAACCACGATTCTGTCGCCCGGGCTGAGCTCTCCCCGAACAAGCACGCCATCGTTCATTTTTTTGCCCGGTTCGACATCGACTGGCTCGACGCTACCCGTGTTATCGCCTTCGTCACCGTCCGCAGCAGCCACGTATCGCCAAACCACGCTGGTTCCAGGTTGGGTGTCAGGCGTTACCAGCGCCGCAGATGGTATCAGCCAGGACGGAGCGCTCTCTCCAGCCAATGCGCCGTAATCAAGCAGAACGGTCGCGCTCATGCCCGAAAGCACGGTAATGTCCTCGGGTTCAGGAAGAGTTACGGTGACTTCGTAACTGAGCGACCCCTGAGAGGCATTGCTATCATGCTCTTTGTAACTAGCGGCGTAGCGTTTGTCTGGAACCTCTGGGAACTGGACCCAGGCGATGGTGGTGCCATTAGCACGAACGTTCCTGGATTTCTGAGGCTGAAGGCGGCGGACCTGTTGCTCCGGCATCTGGAACGAGACGTCAATGGAGCCGGGCCGCTGCAATTCGGCAATGGCCTGCTGGGCTGATACAACCTGAAAAACATCCACCGGTACCCGCGAAATGACACCATCAAACGGTGCCTTGAGAATGGTATAGGAAAGTTGGTCTTGAGCGCTGGCCAATTGCGCCCTGGCAGAAAGGTACTCGGCTTCGGCCTCATCGAAGCGGGCCCGACTGATGGCCTGTCGCTCCAGTGATATGCGCATTCGCTCAAAGGTGGCCTGTGCCAGATTGAAATTTGACTGGGCATTCTCCAGGCTGGTTCTTGCGTCCCGATCGTCCAGACGGGCAACAACCTCCCCTTTCTCTACAGTGTCGCCTGCTTTAACGGCCAGCTCTGTTAGCTCTCCCCCCACTCGGAAAGAGAGCTCTGAATGGTCAGACGCCGAGACTCTGCCCGGATACTGCTTGAGCGTACCTGACTGCGCCTGCTCTAGTGTCATGAGCTTAACTGGGTAGACGGTTTGCTGGGTCAGAGGGGGCGCCTCCGCCGAACACCCCATCACCAGGAGGCTCAAAAGCATCGCAATCACTTCCCGTCCGCTCAAAGGCGCGGCTGTCTTGAATATTTTTAGTTTCATAACCCGTAACTCTCTAAAAAATCAGGTATTACGACGATCGGCAACCGCATCCCACGCCATATTGAAGGCTAATTCGATATGGTCATCGGTCCCCTCAAACGATCCTTGCAGGCACCGTTGAACGAGATGGTAGATAGGGCGGAACATAAAAGTTTCTAGAAGAGGAAAAGGCACCGGTTTAATCAACCCGGATTGCCTCCCCTGGTCAACTGCCTTCAAAAGCGTTGCGGCTCGTGTTTCGTTTCGCGCCTGAATCTCGGGAGTCATCCGGGCAGAATGCGTGAACGACTCGTGATAGCGGAATAGTTCCGGACGCTCAAGGCCGAGCCGGAACAGTGTGTGCCACTGGCGCCTCAGTCCCTCACGCAAATCCTTCCCGAGAGAAAAACTGTCCAGGGCGGCATCAATGACCTGATCGCTGACGTAATAAAATGTCGCCAGCAAAAGCCGTTCTTTATCTTCGTAGTAGATATACAGCGTGGCTGGTGACAAACCCGCAGCCTTGGCTATCTTGCCAACCGAGGTTGCTGAAAAACCGTGTTCTGCCACTTCCCTAACGGTAGCTTCCAGGAAAGCTATTCGTTTCGAATCGTCTCTTTGCCGCATTTGTCTGCTCAACGCTTCAAATTTGCCGGCCTAAAATAAATGAATGTTCACTTATTTTCAAACCAAAATTATAGGCGCATACCGAAGTATGCGCCCCATTAGGATCTGCCGGGTCCAACCAAAAATCAGGTTGGTCTCCAGGCTCTTTGCAACCACCCGACCATCCGGCGACCAGATATCTGAGGCTGAAGAGCTGACTCCATTTGAACCGAAGTTGACCTTGGCCAGATAACCCGGGACCGGTCCAGAATCCTATGGACAAATAGGGCGTTTTTCAGCTTCTTGCCGCATCTTTTTTATTCAGCCAAGGCGGCTCCCGTCCGATCTTCTCCACCAGAAAATCGATAAAGACATGCAGGCCTACGCCCAAAGCAAGCTGGCATTAACGATGTGGAACAACGCTCTGGCCGCATCATACGGCCACGAGGGACCGGTATTCGTGGCCGTTAATCCGGGGTCCTTGCTGGCATCCAAAATGGTTAAAGAGGGCTTCGGCGTTGCGGGGAAAAGCCTGTCGATCGGAGCAGATGTCCTCGTTCGAGCGGCGCTTTCAGAAGAGCTTGCCGGTGCCTCAGGCCTTTATTTCGACAACGACAGGGGACAGTTCGGCCCGCCGCATCCGGACGCACTGAATGAAGCGAAGTGCGCATCGATAGTTAAGGCTATCGAAGAGCTGGTCGGCCCCTCAAAGCGTTAACGTTTCGGTCCGGCAACCACAAGGTTCGCCGGACTCGCTCATCTCTTGGTCAGAGATTCTGATTGGCGACCTCAATCGCCAGTTTGCCCGAAAAGCGTTTGGCCATGAAATCCTCCTGGGCATATACAACATCACGCAGAGCGTATTTTTTTGCCACCACCGGAATACTGCCTTCTCCAGACTATGGAGAGCATCTGGGGCATAGACTGTTGGCGTGTAGCAATTAGGGCATCACGCCGCAGTGGAATCGGCCCTACTCCCCGAATCCTCTGTAATCTCGCCCAAAGTCCGCCCGGTTCGACTGAACCAACTGCTGGGGCAGAGGCAATTGACCATGGACATCATCACCGCTGGCACCCTGAGTTCCAGCTTTAATGAACCTCTTCACGAATGTCTGCTAGCTGCTGCCCGGGCCACTCATGATCAGGCAGCAGCGAGATCGAGATAGGCGTTAACTGCATTGAGTGGCGGTTGTTGGTGCGGATAAACAGGCTGCCAAATGTGACTAATCTTTGATCCGGCACTGCGGAACAAGGATTTGTTCACGCCTCGAGGGGTGTTCCTAACTGCTTTTTGATTTCGGTGGCTATGGTGTGAATGCGAGCAGGTTGTTCTCGCCCGAACAACGAGACCAGATACAGGGTCTCCATGACCGGAAACGCAAGTTCATGCACGCAGACGAGCGACCGTGCAGGGTAAGCTTCGACGGCATGTCGAGGCAGTACGGTAAAACCGAGCCCTCGGCTGACGGGCTCCAGAATTAGACCGATCTGATTTGAAAAACCTCGTCGTGGCAACGAGTTGAATGAATGTTGTGAGAACTCTTCGAAGTTTGCATCCAATAGAATCTCAGCGTGGTGTTGGCCGTCCGGGTGATCAATGAACCCCAGTGTCTGCAATGCTGCCCAATCGGGATGGGGCAGATTTTTTGGCATCACCAGCAAAAGGGATTCCTCTCCAACCGCTTCCCAATGCAAACCGGGTTCATTGGGCTTTCGGGTCGTGAGCCCGATATCGATACGATCATCCAGCAAGGCTCGCTCGATATCCGGGTTGGGCGCGAATCGATAGTCCAGTGCCAGGAGCGGATGCGCTTGCTGAAGGTCCAACAAGCGCGGATAGAGTTTCAAGCCAACGCTCCCCGGGGACATTAGGCGAACCTCTCCGGCATCGGCTGGGTCCTCTCCCACTTCCGTCGCCAGGTTTGTCATCGACTGAAGAATGTCGCAGCCCCGCGTGTACAGCGTCCGTCCTGAATCGGTCAGCGTGAAGCGTTTTTTGTCCCTGACCAACAGGGTGACCGACAGCGAGTTTTCCAGTTTGCGAATGTGCTGGCTGACCCCGGATTGGGTCATGAACAGTTTGTCTGCAGTGCGGGTAAAATGGCCGGTCTCAACCAGGGTGCAGAAAGTTCTGAGCCAGACGGGGTTTATCATTACATTTCGTACTCACTCTTAGTTTAAATGATAATTTTACGTGATCGTTAGCCCGTTGCACACTGCTGCAACACGTTACAACACGGAGAGGCCAAACGATGACTCACCCCTACCCCAGAACCTTTTCTCACATTGGAATTTCAGTACCGGACCTGGAACGCGCAGTCGAGTTCTATACCCAGGTGCTTGGCTGGTACCTGATCATGGAACCAACCGAGATTGAGGAAGACGACAGCGCCATTGGCGAAATGTGTACCGATGTTTTCGGCGCAGGCTGGGAACGCTTCCGGATTGCTCATCTCTCCACAGGAGACCGGATCGGCGTTGAAATATTCGAGTTTCAGGGGCAGGAAAACCCGGAAAACAACTTCGAGTATTGGAAAACCGGCATTTTCCATTTCTGCGTACAGGACCCAGACGTGGAAGGCCTGGCAGAGCGTATTGTGGCTGCCGGTGGCAAAAAACGCATGTCCGAGCCCCGCTACTACTATCCCGGTGAAAAACCTTACCGCATGATTTACATGGAAGATCCTTTCGGAAACATTCTAGAGATCTATAGCCACAGCTATGAGCTGATCTACAGTGCCGGTGCCTATTAACCGGACTGGCAATCGCCGAACGGCTGGTTGGAGAGATCCGACCCGCCACCAAGCGTCAAGGTTCAGAAACCTGATCAGTCGTTGCAGGCATTCCAATGTTCCTCAAAGAAGTCGAGGAATACCTGAATGCGCGACGACAGCGAGGTGTTCCGATAGTAAACGGCGCTGACCAGTTCACGGGGATTAGGACGGACCAGTTGATCGCTCAACACTTCCACCAATCTGCCCGAGGCTAGATCCTCCCGGATCATGAAATGAGACAGGTAGGCCAGTCCGTTTCCCTCCAGGCAGAGCTTGCGCACGGTTTCTCCGCTGCTGGCACGAAGGGTCGGGCTCACTTTCAAGCCTTCCCCCAGATGCCACAGATTCAGCGATTCTGGCGCAGTGAAGCCGATGATTTCATGCTGGGCGAGTTCTGAAAGAGAACGGCACTGCCCACAACGCTGAAGATATTCCGGTGAAGCCACCACGGACAGTGGCGAGCGGCCGAGCGCTCTGGCATGAAGCGTCGAATCGTCCAGGGGGCCAATCCGGATCGCGATATCGATCCGTCGTTCCAGAAGATCGACGATCTGATCGCTGGCCGTTAATTCGAGCTCAATATCTGGATAGGTGTCCCGAAATTTCCGAACGTGGGGCACAATCTGATGCAGCAGAAAAGGGTTCGCGGCGTCTACACGCAATCGCCCCGCCGGCCTCTGCTTTCGAACAGCCAGCTGTTCTTCTGCCTGCTCCAGGGAAGCAAGCCCCTCACGAACCTTATCAACGAACAGCCGTCCCTCTTCTGTAAGTCCCACTTTTCGGGTGGTTCGATTCAGCAGAGTGGTATTCAGGGACTGTTCGAGACGAGTGACGGCCCTCGAGACTCGCGTTACCGATACTTCCAGCTGTTCCGCCGCGTTGCTGAAGCTCCCACTATCGACCACTGACAGTAGGAAATTGAGATCGTCCGACCGGCTTTTCATTTCATTTACCGCAAAAGTTATTTTCGAAAACGACTGTTTATCGCAAAAGTATGCGGCCTCACACTTACCAGCGTCAATCAATCCTCCTCTATGAACTGGAGTCCGCTATGCCCATTGCACTTTTCGCGCTCACGCTGAGCGCCTTCGCAATTGGGACCACCGAATTCGTTATCGTTGGTCTGGTCCCAACCATTGCCCAGGATCTGGGCGTTAACCTGCCATCCGCTGGCCTGCTGGTCAGTCTCTACGCCCTCGGTGTTGCGGTCGGCGCTCCGGTGCTGACAGCACTGACCGGTCGCTGGAACCGAAAACTGGTCTTATTGTCGCTGATGAGTCTGTTTATCGTTGGTAATCTCCTTGCCTGGCTGGCGCCGAATTACGGATCGCTGATTACCGCCCGTATTCTCACCGGCCTTGCCCACGGTGTGTTCTTCTCGATCGGCTCAACCATCGCCACCAGCCTTGTGCCGAAGGAAAAAGAAGCCAGTGCTATCGCCATCATGTTCACCGGGCTCACCGTTGCCCTGGTAACCGGTGTTCCCCTGGGCACCTTTATCGGCCAGACCTTTGGCTGGCGAGCCACCTTCCTGACTGTTGCCGCCCTCGGCGCAATCGCCCTGATCGGAAGCGCACTTCTGCTGCCGAAGAACCTGAAGCAATCCAAGCCGGCCACCCTCCGTCAGCAGTTCGAGGTGATTACCCATCCACGGCTGTTGTTGGTGTATGCGATGACCGCCATCGGCTACGGCGGCACCTTCACGGCGTTCACCTACCTTACGCCCATCCTTGAGGATGTCACCGGGTTCGCATCCCGCATGGTCAGCCTGCTGCTGCTGGTGTACGGCGTCTCTGTGGCAACCGGCAATATCTGGGGCGGCAAACTGGCCGATCGACTGGGGCCAACCTCCGCCCTATACATCATTTTCGGCGGGCTGGCAGTCATCCTTTTTGTGCTGACGTTCACCGCCTATAACCCGATTGCCGCAGTCATCACCCTGCTGATCTGGGGCGCTTTCGCCTTCGGCAACGTCCCCGGCCTCCAGGTCTACGTCGTCCAGCTGGCTGAACGCTACACCCCGCATTCAGTGGATGTGGCCTCCGGCCTGAACATCGCCGCATTCAACATCGGTATTGCCGTGGGCGCCTGGCTCGGCGGCCACGTCGTGGCCGATATGGGGCTGATGAACACCCCGTGGATTGGCGGCGTTATCGTCATCGCGGCACTGCTGCTGACACGACTTTCAGCTTTGCTGGATAACCGCCAGCCAGCAGTCGCGTAACACCTAATCGAATGAAATGTCAAAGGCCCCCAGAAGGGGGCCAATGCGGCGCAATCAGGCGCCGGTCGACGAGTCATTACGGCTCATTGCTCAAGATGTTCTGGGAGTATTTCATCATGAAAGCTGAAACGTTTATGGCCTGGGGCGTGAAGGACAAGAGCACGCCAACCCAGGCTCTCCAACAGAAAAGCACAGACGCAATACCCACTCCGGGGCCAGATGACGTCGTCATCCGGAACGAGTACATCGGGCTGAACCCGGTTGACTGGAAAGTGATCCAAAATTGGCCCGTCTCCTGGGCGACCGGACACATACCCGGCGTTGATGGCGCCGGCACAGTGGTTGAGGTGGGCGAGAACGTGAGAGGGGTTGTTCCCGGCCAGAGAATCGCTTATCACCAGGACCTGCACCGCAATGGCAGCTTTGCCAGCCACACGGTCGTGACTCAAAAAACGCTACTGAGAGTCCCGGATATATTGCCGCTGTCACTAGCCGTCGCGCTACCCTGCCCGTTGATGACCGCCTGGCAGGCAATTGAAAAAATCCCACGCATGCCAGAGGCCGATGTACTCATTACCGGTGCCGGCGGCATGGTAGGCCGTTTTCTGGTTCAACTGGCCGTGCAGCGGAATTACCGGGTGACAGCCATGGCATCGGCCCGGCACCACAAGACGCTTCGTCAGTTGGGCGCAGAAACAACGATCGGCTGGAATACCCAGCAGTCTGACAGCGAATTCTTCGCTGTGTTTGACACCGTGAATGCGCAGCACGCCTCGTCAATGGCCGGTCTGGTTGAAGCCAATGGCCATATCGTGTGCATACAGGACCGCCTGGAAACACCGCCTTTGCCAGCGTTCGACAAGGCCCTCTCCCTCCATGAAGTGGCCCTGAACGGGCTTTTCCGGGCAGGCAGCGATCGGCAATGGGCTCAATTCCGCCAAGCCGGAGAGGACCTTCTCACCATGGTGGCCCGTGAAAAACTGAGAGCCCCGGAACCACACATCGAACCCATGACAGCGCTTCCTGAGGCGCTGGAGGAACTAACAACTCAGGATCGTCCACTCAAGACGGTCATCGACGTCCGTCACTTCACAAACGAGGAGTAAACCATGACAACTGCTATTCCAAATCCCGGCCTTGGCACCTTCCGACTGAAAGGCGAGGACCTCAAATCTGCGGTCACCGAAGCGCTTGATCTGGGTTATCGTCACATCGACACCGCCCAGATCTACGAAAACGAAGCTGAAATCGGAGACCTCCTGGCAACCTCAGGCGTTGATCGCTCCGAGCTGTTTATAACTACCAAGGTCTGGTACACCAATCTCACACGGGACGCATTCATTCCCAGTGTGCGAGAGAGCCTGGCCAAGTTGAAGACAGACTACGTCGACCTGTTACTGATCCACTGGCCGTCTCCCGATGATGAAGTTCCGATGGAGGAATACATCAGCCAGCTGCTCGAAGCCAGGCAGCTGGGGCTGGCCAGAAACATTGGCATTTCCAACTTCACCATTGAGCAGATGCAACGAGCCATTCACATCGCTGGAGAAGGTGAAATCCTGACCAATCAGGTGGAGGTTCACCCCTTCCTGCAAAACAACGCCGTGGTGGAGTTCTGCCAGCGCAATAACATCGTGGTTACCGGATTCATGCCATTAGCTGTCGGCAAGGTGCTGGAAGATAAAACTCTTGCCAGAATTGCCGAACAACGCAGTGCGAGTATTCCCGAGGTGGTCATCGCATGGTTGAAGCACCGCGAAATCGTGGTGATTCCATCATCCACTAAGCGAGCGCACCTTGCGTCAAATCTGGAGTGTGTTGATTTGGTACTCTCAGAGAACGAAATTTCCGAAATAGAAACGCTGGATCGCGACGAGCGCATCGCGGATCCGGATTTTGCTCCGATCTGGGATCGTTAGAGGCACTGGCAAAAAGCGGTTCACACTCAAAACGTGGCTTTGCAGCAAGGCCGGTTGCCTTTGCAAAAGTTACAACGGCGAGTGTAGATCGCCCTGAAGGCCCCGAAGAGCACACTATGAGTGTCTGCATTGGGCGTTTGATCTAGTCAAGGGCTGCGGCCATTGGCTGCGAACCACGCCTAGCATCTACAGCCTTCAGATCGCGCAGAGGCGATTCGGACTTGACAATAAATAACCAGAACCAATTACTGGCCCACACCACGCAGCACTGTGAGGATTTTTAGTCGCGGGCCCCCGGGAGGAAGTTCCGGAACTTCAGGCCATCGCTTTGGTGCTTTTGGTTCAGGCGTTCTGGCCACTATTGCATCGGATGCGGCTATCCAGACCACTCGGGACGCGGCCTGGAGCCACATGGAACAGGCCGGCGCCCAACTGATGAACTGGTTCAGTGTCGGTTGCGAACTGCACCGGGATTGGCGCAATGACATCGAAGGTTTCGGTGGCATTCTCGCCAATCACCTGCGCCACTACGTCAACCTGATGCAGAGCTACATGGCCCAAAAAGGCTTAATCGAAACAGCACTGCCCTCCATACCCATAGGGATCGTGGGTATGGTTTTTTGGCACCTTCGTGTTTAACACTGATCAGTTACTAATGCGAAACTTTGTATCCGAACACAGCTCAACACAATGGCCGATAAAGGCAGGATAACCATAAGTAATTGATATTTTTTGACTTTATTTTTTGATTGACGATGCATTACCGAAATATTTAAGTGTTCGACTACTTTGTTCCCCATTAGTAATCAGAGGCTCCCAAGTTCTCTTTCAGGCTTCGAAGCTGATTTTTCCCACCCTTGCTTTTTTCGATAGATGGTCGACGCACTGATCTCAAGTAACGCGGCTGCTCTAGGAATATTTCCCCCACATTTCTCGATAGCAGACTCAATAATTCTTCGCTCTTCTTTCCAGAGCGGGAGAATGGTGCCGGCATCCCGCCTCAGATCAGTGGAGTCCGACCCGCTCATATCCACTAGTGGATCGCTACTCAGCACCGTGTCGGTCTCTAAGGTATCAGTCTCTGGAGTGTGATTCGAATGAGATGAATTAGCATAAATAAGTTGTGCTGAGTTATAACTAGATCCAAGGCCATCGGCCGATTGGGCGAGTGTGCTCGGTAACATCGAGCGTAAGACTGTGGCTCCTTCATTCAATACCACAATATTTCGAATCACATTGGAAAGCTCTCTGACATTGCCCGGCCAGGAGTACTTCATGAAAAAGTCACAAACACATGCATCAAAATCTCGAAACGACTTATTTTCATCCTTGGAGTACTGCTGAAGAAATTCTCCGGCAAGCTGCAATACATCCTTTCCCCGCTCCCTTAAGGGCGGCATGTGCAGTGGAATAACATGGAGTCGATAATAAAGATCTTCTCGAAAACGCCCTTCTCGGACTTCTAAAAGAGGATCACGATTGGTGGCGCAGATAAATCGAACATCGACTTTTATTTCCTTGCTACTACCCACAGGAGAAAAAGTTCCAGACTGAATAAAACGCAGAAGTTTACTCTGAAGATCCATCGGCATTTCACCAATTTCATCAAGGAAAAGTGTACCTCCAGATGCCCGCAGGGCTGCTCCCTCCCTCGCTGACGCCGCTCCGGTAAATGCTCCTTTGACATGACCGAAAACTTCACTCTCGATCAACTCCCGGGGTATTGCGGCGCAGTTAATTGCCACAAATGGTTTGCCAGATCGATTACTTTCTTCATGAAGCGCTTCAGAGCATAGTTCCTTTCCGGTACCACTCTCACCGGTGATGAAAACACTGGCCTTGCTGGCGGCACAGCTCTCGATAATTCGGTAAACTCCTTGCATAGGCAGGGACGCGCCAATCATTTGATGGAAGCGGTCCCGCTCAAACGTTTTCTGGTATTCGTCAACAACGTACTGTAGATGCTGTCGCTTGAGAATGTTGGTAACAGTTACTTCCAGCCGGGCCTTGTCAAACGGCTTTGATAGGAAGTCAGTGGCACCACGGCGCATGGCATCAACAACCAAATCCACAGACCCGAAAGCGGTGATCACAATCACTGGGATCGAAGGAATACTGGAGCGGACGTGGTCAAGAATGTCCATCCCGCTCATATCAGGAAGCCGAACATCAGTAATCAGCAGGCTGATCGTTTCACAAGTTAGAAGATCCAGTGCAGACTGACCGTTTTCGGCTATCAGAACTCTGCACTTCCCCTTCAAATAGCTCTGGTACACAAGGGCGTTTGATGCACTGTCTTCCACCAACAGAACTTTAGGTAACTCTTGCGCCGTCACTAGCACCTCCGCTTCCGAAATTTTTTTACAAGCCAATGTCTAATCATCCTGCCACAGATCACTTTGTAAGTGATTTCAGGTGAGAAGCATATTCTTCAATGGTGCTATCCATCAGAGTCTTCAGAGAATTCATCATTGCCAGAGCCTCATCAAGCTGATCATTAACGATAGCCAGTTCTAAGTCTTTGGCCTTGACATGGAGCCTCATGGCACCAAACGTTCCGGAGCAGCTCTTCAGGGCATGTGCTTGCTCCCTTAACTCCAGATAATCTTCATCGTTAATCGCTATATCAATAAGATGAGATCTTTTCTTAACTTCATTCATGAAAACGGAAAGCATCAATGGAATTGAAGATTCGGAGGTATCTTTAGACAACTGTTTGAGAACTACTTTGCTCAGCAGAGGCTCACCTGCATCAATGGCTTGATTGGCTTCAGGCAGTGGTAGCGTGTTATCAATACTGTGATTTACGGTTTTAACCAGTCTCTGAAGATTAAACGGTTTGCTGACAAAGTCGTTCATACCCGTTCTTTTACAGCGGTCCATTTCAGACTTTTCCGCGTTGGCACTGACCGCTATTATCGGGGTTTGCGCATTCACTCCACCTGACTGTCGGATGTGCTGCGTCGCTTCCAAACCATTCATTACCGGCATGCGCAAATCCATCAGAATGGCGTCAAATGGCTCGTTGGCTGCCATGGCAACCGCTTCCCGACCATCCTTAGCCGTTTCCACCAAGAACCCCCTTGATCTCAGCATCTCTGCCCCGATCACAAGGTTAGCCTCTACGTCATCGACCAACAGAACCTTACGCTTTTCGATAAACCACTGGTCCAGAGGCGATAGAGCTGGGTCGGCGGATTCGTCACTATTGACCTTATCCCGGTAGTTCACCAGGTCTTCCTCCGTGGCCTTGGTATAAGGTATCGTCACAGAAAACGTCGAACCGTGCCCAAGCGAGCTTTTCAGACTGATGGTTCCGTTCATCCCTGAAATTAGTTGTTTGGCGATCGCCAGCCCGAGCCCTGAGCCACCGAAACCGCGATCCCGAGCCGCATCAACCTGACCGAACTCAGAGAAAACCGACTCCACAAGCTCTTCTGGAATCCCAGGACCAGTGTCCCGAACCTGAATCTTCAGCCAACTTCCCGAATCATCATCATCCAGAGAGTCAAGCTCGACCAGAACCGTGCCCTCTTCAGTGAATTTCACTCCGTTATCCAACAGGATGGTGAGCACCTGCCTCAAATGGTCACGGTCAGCAATGACCAAATCAGGTACATACCGGGCAGCCTGGGATGTAATCAAAACTTCTTCTTTCTGACGGTGAACCTCAATACCCGATATAGCCTCTTTAACGAGATGGAGCGGAGAAAACGGAATCTTCTGATACTCGGTCTCTCCCGCTTCAATGCGGGAGAAGTCCAAGATTTCATTGACTACCTGAAGCAAGGAATCACCAGATCGGCGGGCCATCTGTAGGAAGCGATGATCCTCGCGAGCGAGCGTTACCCGATGATCAAGCAATGAAAGGGAGCCCAGAACCGCCGTCAGTGGCGAACGAATCTCATGACTCATGTGGGACAGAAACCGCGATTTGGCCCGGGACGCATCCTCTGCGTTCTCCTTTGCGGCCAGTAATTCATCTTCCTTTGCCTTGCGGTCCGCGATATCACGGATCGTGGCGGTCACATACACTTCCTCATCAATCCTAACCGCGGTCAGCGCAAGCTCAACCGGGAACTTATCGCCGCTTTTTTTCAGCGCGAACGTTTCAATGCGCTGACCAATGAGCGGACCTTCACCCGTGTTTAGAAAGTGAGAAAAGCCCTTGTGATGAGCATCTCGAAATTCCGGAGGGATAATGAATTCCGCCATTTCCTCGCCAAGCATCTCACCTTTTCGCCAGCCGAACATTATCTCTGCGGACTGGGAAAAATCCGTCACCCGTCCGTGCTTGTCAATGGTCACCAACGCATCAAGGCTGGAGTCGATCAGACTTGATTTCAGTCGTTCACTGACCCGGGCACTTTTCTCAAGCCTGGCGGCGTCTGTACGATCCCGAATGACTAGGAGGTAACTGCCCTCCTCGTAAGAGTCAAACGACAAGATCCTGACTGAAGTAAGCGCCCAGAAGCCATCGCTTCTATAAAAGCCAAAATCAATCCAGCCATCGATTTGTGGATCGTCACTTTGCAGTGAACCGCGGAACTCTGCCGCATTTTCTCCTAGCAACTCAACGACTGGCTTGCCATGAATCGGGTGATCCTGTCTGTTGACAAGCAGCTCCATGGCCTGGTTTGCAAACACGACCTGATCGCGTTTGTTGACAATCACCATCGCATCCGGTGTTGCCTGGAGCAACGCCGTGGTTTCGGCATCCTTTCGCTGATACCTTGCATTTACTTCGATTAGCTTGGCGTTCAGGTCTTTCAGACTCTGTTCCCGTTTTTGAACTTTTGCCAGCATGTAATTGAAAGCCTGTACTGTTTGCGACAACTCGTCGGTACCATTCACCTCAATGGGGGGCGAGTCCTCACCGTTGGATACCTGATTGGCCGTATCCCGTAACTTTATAAGCTTGTGAGTCAGGTAACGAGCAAACAGAAAGGATGTGAGCGCAACCAAAACCAGCTCCAGACCGGCAATGCTGTAAAACCGGAGTTTGGCCTGGGCCAGCGTTTGCTCCAATTCCCGGACGGACATTCCAATCTCGATCCATCCGAATTGCTGCCCACCGACAACAATAGTCTGGCGCTGGTCGTATATACCGTCATCAATACTATCTATCCCCTTATCGGGAGTAATGGTTGCTGAATCAGCGATCCCGCTCGCGACCACCAATTGCTCATAGTCACTGACACGCACATACTCAACGCCTTGCAATGTTTGTATTTTCTCAATCTGTTCGTTGAGAGAAGCAATATCGCTCGTGACCAGGTCGTCCACCACCACTGAACTGGCAAGCATCAGCGTATCTCGTGCCCGATGCTCCAAGGAGTCATTAAACGTCTCTCGGATAAAGAATATGGCTTGCCATACCAAAATTGAGAGGAAAAACACCTCGATCAACCCTATTCCAGCAATGGTCTTCCATCGGAAAGACATGCTTAACCTCCCAGTAAAGCCAATATCATACTATTCCAAGTTAGACGGAATATTCAGCGCGAACATCGTCCCGGTCTTTATCAGAGGCCCGAACAAATCATTTCATTCCAAGTTTGGCCAGAAGCTCCTGCCCTTCCGCATGTTTCGCCAACCCGACAATGGCAGTCTGAATGACTGTCCGGATGCCTGGTGGCAAGGAAGGATGTGAAGTAATGGCGTGCCCCGCATATGGAGCGGAAACCCAGAAAATCCTTGATGAATTCCGAACCTCAAATTCCAGCTCACTGGATGTTCTGAAAATGCCTCCACCCGCAGGAAACAGCCCTTTAGACACGGCTCGATAAACTGAATCGTGCGAACGCACAAAAGCGGTACGATGACCCGGAGTGCCTTGAACAAGAGACGCTCTGGCGATCAGGGTTGCTACGAATGTATGGGGTGCGGGAAAGGCCACTGTTGAGCTTGCAAGGTCGCTCAGATCTGAAAACTCAGAATCCTTCGCCACAATGACAATCCCTTGAATCGAATGTTCGCTCTGGCGGGCTATTGCCTGGTAACCCGGAACTTCGTTAATTACGGTGCAGTGATATGGATTCATATAGTCGATGTCGTAAACCCCCTCGGCCACTCGTCGCTTGAACTCCGGAACCGATGGAGCCGTCGATTCCGTATGCCTTGTCCGGTTTCTTGTTCCAGATAACGTACCAGCGGAGCCAAGGCTTGTGCGAGCTTTTTGGCTGGTTGTTGGGGAACTACACCTAATATGAGTTCGCATGTGCTCTCTTCTACGGAAAACACTTTGGAGCCCCAGACAAGCGCAATCAGAGAGATGAGGACTCGGTTCATACCTTTTTCCAATGTTGAAGAGAGTTTAGTACAGTTGGGCAAAATAAATAGCAAACGCCACGCCGAAAGAAATTTCTTTTAAAATTCAGTTCATTGTCATCAGTCGTGACAGAACTTTGCTGACCCATTCGCAGAATGCTCAGAAAAAGCGAATAAAAGAGAGAAACTGCATTGACCTTTGCATTTTGCAATGCGTTATGAAACATCATTGCCAAGCCGCCCGGTTCTATTCTTATTACTCCTTGTTTTATCTCGCTTTTTTTTACCTTGGCATTGTTCACGCTTTCATTGCCTCAGATTTGATCTTGAGCATCATGCCTGAAGGAGAACGTCATGTGGGCAGAGCTAAACAGGAACATCAACAACACGTCCAAGACAATCGTCATTGCCGAAGACAATTGCTCCGAGCGTCTCCGACTTACCGCCATTGTCTCCAAACTTGGCCACCAGGTCCTTGAAGCTTCGGATGGCGCTGAAGCGTTGGCATTTGTCGAGAGCCAGTCGGTTGATATGGTTATCAGTGATTGGCGGATGCCCAACATGTCCGGTTTCGAGCTATGCCAGAACATTCGATCAGATTGGGACTATCCTCCCTACATCATATTACTGACTGGCCAGAACACAGTGCTGGATCTTGCTGCTGCGATGGATGCAGGGGCAGATGACTTCATTGCTAAGCCTTTTGCAGGCGAAGAACTGCGCGCCCGCATCAATGCAGGTTTGAGACTGATAGAAGGGCGGCAAACTTTGGCGAATCAGAACAGCGAACTAATGTCTTCCCTGGCTCGCGAAAGCACCATCCTTGACCAACTGAGAATAGATCTGGCATCAGCAGAAAAGCTGCAACGTTCCACACTTTCTATACCGAAAGCGCTGCCCGGCGGGCTTAGGCTTCTCCACTATTTCCGCGGGGCTACAGGCGTCAACGGTGATGCCTACAGCGTCATTCCCCTGACCGACAGCGTTGTCGGCTTCTACTTAATTGATATCTCCGGGCATGGCGTCCGTGCTGCCATGTTGTCCTTTTACGCAACCCAGATGCTCTCCGGCAGCCTGCTCTGGCGTCAGGATCCCGAATCAGGCAGGCGGATTCCGGAAACTCCAAGCCGCCTTGTATCCCGGCTCAATGCACTCTTTCTACGCCAGTTCAATGGGCGGGAATACATGACCATGATCTACGGCACGATCAACGTCGAAACAGGTATTGGTATGTTGTGTCAGGCGGGCCATCCGGCTCCGGTCATCTGTCCCTCCAGCGACGACCCCAGCCCCTTTCAGGTATTGGGTGGAGGCGGGTTCCCAGTAGGTATTCTCGAGCAGGCCACTTTTCGAGATTACCCGTTCGAACTGAAGATTGGCGAACGTTTTATCGTGTCCTCCGACGGTCTAATCGATTGTTACTACGAGCAGGGATTGCCGATGTCGCTGGGACATGTGGCTGCGCTACTTGATCGCCTCAAGGCGGCAGGCCAGGAGAACCTGCAACCTCGCTGGGAAGCTTCATTGAATGACATCCTCGACCGTCAAAAACAGACTGATGATGTGTCCGTTCTAGTGATCGAACGCCATTCCCCCAGTTCTTCAATCCGACCGCCTGGAGCTGCCAGTGAAAGCACGTTCAGCGACCTGCGATGACATTGAAGCAGCCATGGAATGGGTGATCACGAAGCTCGACAGCCATAAGGGAGATCAGGAGTTCTGTCATCAATTGCTCTTCAGTGTTCGGGAAGCACTGAACAATGTCGTCGAACACTCGGGAGCAACTACCTTCTCCATTCGGCTGAGGGCCTTTGAAAGACAGGGACAACCCTGGATCGGATTCAGGTGTCGAGACAACGGCAAAGGTTATGTGATCCCTTCGCATAACAGATCCCAGCCCCTTGCGTTACAGGGGCGAGGATGGCCAATCATTAAGGCCTGGACCGATAGCGTGAGGCTTCGGCGGCTGGGTGAGATCAATGAGCTGACACTGTTCAAAAACGTTCAGCCTGGGAACAAATCAATCAAGTGAGGTGACAACCATGCGATCTTCAAACGCCATTAAAACCGGTCTTCGTAGTAATGCCACTGTGATACCACCTTCGGTGCTATCTATGCCTGAAAAAGTGGTCATGAACAACGCCGACGAAATTAGCGTTGAGCTTCTTAGCCGAATCGACCAAGGCGAGCACATCTGGGTAATCAACCTGACAGAAACGGCGTTTATGGATTCCAGCGGCTTGGCGGTGCTGATATCAGCGTGGAAAAAAGTGCAGCAGGCCGGAGGCGTTATGCTCGTAGCTCAACCGACGCCAACCGTTCGGGCGCTGCTGGAACTGACCCGCCTTCACGAACTTTTCGAAATATACGAAGACGTAAACGACGCAATCGAACAAGCAACCAGGTAACTTCCATGATCCGGCATAGCGCAAGCGCAATGAATGGGGCTCAGGCAGTAATAGGAAGAGCTCTTGAGATTACCCGCAGCAACCGGTTCTTGCAGAACGTCGGTTGGCTGAGCCTCGGTATGTTGGCCACTCGCGTGATAAGACTGGGCATCACCATCATGGTTGCCCGTAACTTCGCGCCAGACGCCTTTGGCCAGATCGCACTCATTTTTACAGTGCATGAGATCGTCTCCTTCTTGTTGCAGCGCTGTACCACCGTCAAACTGATTCAGGCACCCGCCCGTGAACTGCCAGATTTCTGTCGCTCCATTTATTTGCTCAACTGGCTTCTTGGCTGGGGGCTGTTTGCCGCTCAGTGCTTTGCAGGCTTCATTGTTTCGCACATCTATGAGCAGCCGGAACTATGGTTTCCCATCAGCGTCCTGGGACTGTCCCACCTGATCATGCCGATGGCAATGGTGCAGTGTGCACTGAACATTCGCGCTGGGAAGCTGGGCATTGTTGCCCGAATAGATGTATTGCAGACATTTTTTGAACTGGGCGTCATAGCAGCTCTCCTGGCGCTCGGTTTCAAGATCTGGGCGCTGGTCATTCCAAAGACACTGGTGAGCATGGTCTGGGTTCTAGGTCATCGATACGCCAGGAAATGGAACTACAAAAAAACCGGCAGGACGGCAGCCTGGCGACCAATCCTCCGGTACAGCTCTGGCCTGCTGCTCATTGATGCGCTGCAGGTGGTCAGACAGAACGCAGATTATCTGGTCATTGGCTACGTTCTGGGTATCGAAGCCCTCGGATTGTATTTCTTTGCCTTCAATGCTGGCCTGGGAATCGCCACTTCCTTTGCCGGAGCCATGAACAGCGCCCTGTTGCCCCACCTTTGCCAAAACAGGCATTCCAGCGATGCAGTGAAACACCGATTTCTGTCGAGTCTCAAGATTGTGGCCTTGTTGGTAGGTGGGTTGGTGCTGGTTCAGGCGTCATCGGCATTCCTTTACGTTCCCATCGTCTTTGGCCAGGACTGGGCTGACCGAGGCAGCGTCCCTCTCATCGCAATCCTGTGCCTCGCGGCCCTGCCCAAGTCTTTGTTCGATTCCGGAAGCCAGTACCTCCGAGCACTTGATCGCCCTATTCAGGACATTTGGGCCCATATCACGCTGACAGTGACCCTCCTTGCCACCGTACTCGCGGGAGTCAGCCACGGGCTCATGGGGGTAGCGGTTGGGGTGCTTGGAGCTTATCTGGTCGGTGCCGTTGTGATGGCCAGGTATTGCCTGCGGCCACCGCGCCAAACCCGCTGACGCCTTGTCATACATTAGCTGCGCAAGTCACCTTATCAAGCTGTTGAGCCACATCCTATGAGGTGGACCCAATCAGTTGGACAACCTGATGGTGTCCCTAAGCTATGATTCGGTTGTTTCCCTGGCTCAGGCTGCCAGAGAGATGGGTTGCCCGTAGTACACCTCATCGGGCGTTTGGTATTCAAGGGTTCGGTGGTACCGGGTCTGATTGTAATGCCGGAAGTATCGGTGGAGCGCTTGCTTCAAGTGTCGGACATCCTCAAAAGCTGTGAGGTAGACGCACTCGTGTTTGACGCTGCGCCAGAGCCGTTCCACGAAGATGTTGTCATGGTAGCAGCCCTTGCCGTCCATGCTGATCCGGATGTCATGATCTTTGAGAACGCCTGTGAAGGCTTCACTGGTGAACTGGGCTCCCTGATCGGTGTTGAAGATCTCCGGCGTTCCATGGCGCTGTAGGGCCTCCTCCAGAGCATCGATGCAGAAGTCTGTGTCCATGGTGTTAGAGACCCGCCAGGACAGCACCTTGCGGCTGTACCAGTCGATGACGGCGACCAGGTACATGAAGCCCCGAGCCAGCGGAACGTAGCTGATGTCAGTCGCCCACACCTGGTTGGGGCGGTCGATCTTCAGCCCTTTGAGCAGGTACGGATAAACCTTGTGCCCATCACCCGGAATGCTGGTCCTGGGCCTTGGATACACCGCCTGAATGCCCATGGTGCGCATCAGCCGCTGCACCCGCTTGCGGTTTATCCGGTGGCCCTGGCGTTCCAGGTGGACTCGCATCTTACGAGAGCCATAGTACGGCGTTTCCAGATGCTGCTGGTCAATCAGGTACATCAGATCCAGATCCTCCTGACGCTGTTCACAAGGGACGTAGTACACCGACGAACGGCTCAGTTTGAGCAGCTCGCACTGGCGCACAATGCTGACTTGGGGATGACCACGCTCGATCATCGCCAACCGGTGTTGACGGCTTACTGATCGAGCTTGCGCGACAAAAAATCGCGTTCCACTGTCAGTCGGCCAATCTCGCGATAAAGCTCGTCAGAACTGGGCTCGCTGGACTGTTTGCCGGTCTTCTTCTTACCTTCGAAGAGGTCCGGGGCATTCTCCAGCAGCTCGCGTTTCCAGGTGCTGACCATGGTCGGGTGAATCTCGAACCGGGCAGCGATTTCAGATGTGGTCTGGTCACCCTTGAGCGCGGCCAGAGCGACTTTGGACTTGAATGATGCGCTGTATTGCTTGCGTTTCTTGCTCATGATTCTCCTCCTTGTGGAGATGATGAATCAGAGCTTAGGCACCTGTCCAAAATTTGGGGTCCACTTCACTATACAAGTCGTTACGAGCATAGAATCGCAAGCCTTTCGCAAATTGCGGCACTGAACCCGCGCTCCGCATTTAAGAGTCGGCTATCTGCAAACGGCTTTGCATAATGCGAATCGTCGTCTTGAATAACCAGCAGACACTCACTAGATAACCCGTATCACACTATTTTTTATAGCATTAAACTCTTTGGCACGGCTCTTGTTTATCAGTCCATAAAACACCACTGACAACACGCGTTCGACACCGTGTCCCAGGAGTGATCTGTGCTGAGAGCCAAAGACATACTTTGCGCACCAATACTGGCAATGTTCGTGCAAGGCTGTGCAGCCCCCGGCTTGGGCAGTACCGCCGATGAAGCCGCGCTTCAGCAGGAGCACTGGCTCGCGGACGCCGTTCGGGTCTCCGGCAAGTCCGTTTCCTACGTCAGCCCTCGGGACCCGGTTGTAGGTTATGGCATTGGGTCTCGCAGCGCTGCCGAGCCTCCGCCGGAAGTCTCACTCACCGCCACAACCGACTTGCCCTCTATGCCACTGCTCTCACCGGGAGATCGGGTTCGGGTTGATCTGCCGCCTAAGAATTTTTTTCAGGGGGTGTTCGAGACCTCTGATGACTCATTCACCGGCGTCTACGAGATCGGTTTCGACGGCACGTTGAAGCTCCCTTACGTAAGCCCGATTCCGGTTCAGGGCAAGCCTCTAGATCAAATCGAGGAGCTGGTTAACAAAACCCTGGAGCAATCTGGCTATTTTCGTCTCGGTATGGCCAGGTTGAACATTTCCATCCAGCAGTGGGCGCCAATTCAGGTAGCGGTTTCCGGTGCGGTGTTCTTCCCCGGCACTCTTGCCGTAAACCCCCGTCTGCCTGAAGCGTCAGCAGACCAAATGAGTCTGCGAGGCGGCAGCGCCTCGCTGGGCCGGTTGCTGACAAAGGCAATTCTAACCGCCGGCGGCGTGCGCCCGGATGCGAACATTGACGCCGTTGAGCTGATCCGCGGGGAGCGTGTGCATGTGATTAATCTGCGGGGAGCCGTCGCCGGTTACCAGACCTCTAACATTCCCTTAGTTCACGGCGATCACATCCGGGTTCATAGTCGCGGTTTGCCGGATCGCCGGATCATTCGCCCAACCGCGATCACGGCTCCGGGCATCCGAATCTTCATTTCCAACCTGACAATGCCGGCGCAGAACAACGCCAGCTCGGCCCTTGGCCGACATGCCACCAGCCTTCCCTACGGTTCGCAGCTTCATACTGCAGTAGTTTCCGGCAATTGCGCCGGCGGGGCCGTGTCGACCAACAGCAATCGTTACGCTGTTCTAGTGACTTCAGATCCAATCACCCAGCGTCCGATCACAGTTGAGCGCCGAATCGAACAGGTCCTGAGCCAGGCCGGTGACGTCTCTGTCAACCCCTACCTGATGCCCAACGATAGTGTGGTTTGCTACGACTCCCGGATCAGCAACGTTCGCGACATCGGACGCACTATCAGTGACTTACTGTCCCCGATCACGAGGATTCTGAGATGAGTCAGCCAATTGTCAAGGCCGGAAAACAACATGGTCTCATCTACCGGTTTTTCGTGTATGGCACCTCACTGACGCCGCTGAAGCGAAACCTGCTTTATATGTGCGTACTCATGATTTGCCTGCTGGCCGTCTGGGCGCCTATTACGGCATTCCTCACCTTCAAACAGGCCAAGTACACCAGTGAATGGACACTTATTCTACCGGGCACTGGTAATGGCCTGGCACTGAACCTGGAAAACATCGGACAGGCGACCGCCTCATCATCATCGCCCTACACCAACAGTTCGGTCGATCCAGTGGTCAACTACAAATCAATTGCCAGCAGCATGCCGGTACTGTCGGTCGCAGCGGACCAGCTTGGTATGTCCCTCGAGGAGTTTGGTCTGCCGAAAATCAAACTGGTGGATCAAACATCCCTGATGCATTTCCGGATGACCGCCACCAACGCTGAAGAGGCGCAACAAAAAGCCTATGCGCTTTACGAAGCCCTGCAGTCCCAACTGGATCTATTGCGCGATGACGAAACCCACCATCTCAGCGCAGCGAGCATGGCAATGTTGGCCGACTTCAATCAGAAGCTGGAATTGGCCCAGCAGGAGAAAGTGAAATTCCAAGTGCAATCGGAGATTGTCTCCTTTGAGCAGTACGAGGGCCTGATTACCCTCCTTGAGCAAAGCAAGCACAACTATCAGCAAATGTCGTCCGAACATCGGGCAATTAAGGCGAGGATCTACACCCTCGGCGAGGGACTGTATCTGGACGAGGCTCGCCTTCGTGCAGCGATTGCTCTGAGAAACGATACTATTTTTCAGAAAAAGCTTGCGCGACATGCAGAGATCCACGCTCAAATTGCCGCAATGAACGGTATCTGGGGCGAGAAGCACCCGCAGATGGCGCAGTTGAAAGCTGCCCACCGCGAGATCGAGCGCCAGTTGATGCGACAAGGTCGACGAACCACTCGGAACGCCTTGCTGTCGACATTTGAGCTGATTGAACTCGGCAGCCAGTCCGGCCAGAACCAGCCGCTGATCGAGCTCCTTACACTGTATTCGGAGATGAATGGTTTGCAGCAGCAGATTGAAGCGGAAAACGAATTTATTAACGAATTACAGGAGAAAATTCGCCAAAGCGCGGAGGACTCGGTGGCATTGGAAAACCTCTCGCGTAAACAGCAAGTCGCCACGGCGGTGTTTTCAACAGCGTTGGCCAAGCTCGATATCAGCAGCGCAGACCGCTTCTCCTCCTACCCTCTTGTGCAGATGCTCGCTAGTCCCACGCTGCCGCAAACCCCCGACAGGCTCCACACCAAGCTCGCCTTGGTCGGTGGCATCGGCGCCTCTCTGGCAACGTCCTTTGGACTCCTTCTGATGTGGATTCGTAAGCCATGGCTCCAGAAAATTTTGAAGAACGTATAGTTTGGTTTGCCCTTACGAAGATGTACGTCTTCTACTTTCTGGGCGCCCTCTACATTGTCGGCCCGGTGCTGGGTTGGGTTCTGTTCGCAGTTGTGTTACTTCGCTACCTGCGGAAGGATCAGGGACGGGCGCTCCCTTTTCCGGTTCTGATCTGGATCGTGGGCATGATCGTGATGTTGTTCTGTGTGGTGGTTGGCCACCTGCAACAGCATCTGAGCACTGCACAGCTGATCAAATCTTCTATCGGCTGGGCCAAGGGCTGGGCATTGATGGCTTTATTCATGCTTGCCGGTTCCTGCCTCAACATCCGTCAGGAGCTGATCGTACGAGCCACCATGAAGGTTTGCCTTCACACTTTGTTGCTGCTTCCGCTATTTATCGGAGCTTGGGTGCTCAGGCTGCCAGAAACTGCCTATGTCTCGCCACTCAAAGCCATTGGAGGGCCGGGGCCGGAATTCTTTGCCGTATCTCTGTATGAGCTCGATCCGGGTTCAGGGTTGCCACGCTGGCGCATCTTTACACCCTGGGCGCCGGCGCTGGGCTTTGTGGCCAATATCTTCTTCCTGTTCGCGATGGCGGAAAAAGAGGCCCGCTGGCGCTCGATCGGCATGATCGCAAGCGTTCTTATGATTTTGATGTCCCAGTCCCGACTCGCAATCGTCGTATTGCTATTCATTATCGGCGTGATGCTCACCTTGCACTATTTCCGGGGATGGATACTGATTGCCATGATAGCGGCCGTCTTCCAGGTGTTCGCATTTATCGGGCCATGGCTGATCGAAGGGATCGGCACTGTCTATGAAAACATCAAGGCTGCACGGGCCGACTCTACTCGAGTACGCGAGGCCCTTGCCCGAATTGCAATCGAGCGATGGCGAAGCGAGGCCCCCGTTTGGGGCCACGGAATCGTCGAACGCGGTCCTCACTTGGTGGAATACATGCCTATTGGTAGTCATCACAGTTGGTACGGGCTGCTGTTTGTGAAAGGTGTGGTTGGCTTTACTGCATTGGCAATTCCGCTGTTTGTCTCCTTTATCTTATTGATCCCCAAGATTCACACATCCGACATTGCCCGCACTGGCTGCCTGAGCTGTGGCCTGCTGTTCTTCTACACCTTCGGCGAAAACCTGGAAATTCTTGCGTATCTGATCTGGCCCGGATTAATGGCAATTGGCATGGCACATGCTGAAACATTGAAGACAGCATCTATAAAGAATATCGGCGATCAGAGAGAGTCCGCGCATGGTATCGATTAACACGACAATTGTGGTGTCCCGCTTCTGGCCGGCACGAGGTGGATCGGAAATGCATTCTCGGAGCCTGGCTCTGGGACTAGCCAGGTCCGGTCATTCGCTGCGGGTAGTCTGTCACTCATCGGATGACAAAACGACGCCAGAACTCGCTCTCACCCAACAGACATCGAAGAGCATCAACGACAGTGGGCTTTACGACATACATCGTGTGTGTGCGAGCGGTCGACTAAGGTGCATTTTGCAACGGATTGCAAAATACCATGCAAGTTGCAAGATTGTCCGCCCAATGTTCGATGTGTTGGTCCGCAGGTTGAGTCGGCAATCGATTGTGCGCTCATCTTCCAACGCCCAAGTCATCCACTCGATCTATAACGGCCTAACATCCACTGCCGAGTCATCGCTCGCCGCTGCACGCGAACTCGGCATCCCGTTTATCTGGACTCCGCTGGCCTGCACCACGCTGCCCAACGGCACCGGCTGGTCTTCAATGAGGTTTCGCAAGCTTTACCGGCAGGCCGACGCTGTCATTGCGTTGACCGACCACGAACGTCACTGGCTGATCTGCCAGGGTGCGGATCCGGAGCGAACTTTTGTTTGTCCTATGGGACCGATGGTCGAGGCCCCAGCCTCCCAGACGGAATTCCGCCGCCGATACGGGCTGACCCACTCACCGGTAGTCCTTTTCCTTGGCCGGCACGATCAACACAAAGGCTACCAGCGAGTTCAGCAGGTAATGCCCCTGGTTTGGAAACACCATCCTGAGACCCAGTTTTTGTTCATCGGCCCACAGACCTCAGAATCTGCAAAGTCATTCCACAACCTGTCGGATTCGAGAGTCACCATGATTGAGCACATCTCCCAGGCTGACAAAAATGCGGCGTTGGCCTTGTGCGACTTTCTGTGTGTGCCGTCATCACTGGAGTCACTGGGTGTCGTTTATCTAGAGGCCTGGCATTACCGAAAGGCCGTCATCGCCCTGGAAATCCCTCTGCTCAGAACCGTAATCACTCACAACGTGGATGGCTTGCTGGTTAAGAGCGGGTCCACCAATCTCGGCGACGCCATCTGCCACCTGCTCGATTATCCCGAGGAAGCCATTAGCCTCGGTATCAACGGTCAGCAAACAGTTTCTGAGAGGTACTCGTGGCCTTCCATCATCGAGCGTCACGAAATCATTTATCGATTTGCTATCGAGAATCCACGCCTTAACAGCCAGGAGACGATGCTATGACAAACAGCACAGACAATAATGAGATGAACGCGAGAGATGAGAGGAACGAGATGATGCCTGCAATCAGTGTGGTCATGCCCATTTACAATGTAGAAGCGTTTGTTGCCCAGGCGGTCCAGTCGGTGCTAGATCAGACCTTCGAAGATTTCGAGCTAATCATCGTCAACGACTGTTCTCCTGATGCCAGCGTTTCGATCTGCCGGCGATTTCATGATCCCCGAATAAAGATTGTCGAGCATAAAATGAACCGTGGTCTGGCTGCCGCCAGAAATACCGGCATACTCTCAGCCAGAGGACATTACATGGCGTTCCTGGATTCTGACGATTTCTGGCACCCTCATAAACTGGAGAAGCATAAAGCCCATCTGGACGCCAATCCCGGCGTTGGTGTGTCTTTCTCCCGTTCCGCGTTCGTCGACCCGGAGGGTAATCCGACCCGATTTTACCAGATGCCACGTCTGACCGGCATCACACCGGATCACCTGTTCTGCAGAAACCCGGTTGGCAATGGCTCAGCCCCGGTGATTCGTAAAGAGGTGTTCAAGGACATCTGTTTTTTCGCAGACTTCATGGGTGAAACTGAAATAAGATTCTTCGATTCGGATCTGCGGCGATCCGAAGACATAGAATGCTGGCTGCGCATCGCCCTGATAACCGACTGGACTATCGAGGGAATACCCGAACCGCTGACCTATTACCGGCTCAACGCCGGTGGACTTTCCGCCAATCTATACCAACAGCTGGAATCCTGGGAGACAGTTGCGGACAGAACCAGACGGTACCGCCCCACCTTTGTCGCAGAGAACTACAAGTACGCGAAAGCCTATCAGCTGCGATACCTGTCGCGGCAAGCCATACGCCTCAGGGACGGTCGCGAGGCACGCAATCTGTTTATCGCGTCATTGAAATGCAGCTTGCACCCTCTGAAACACGAGCTTGCTCGAACGCTGTTGACTGGTGTCGCTGCACACCTTCTATTTATTTCCCCCGGGTTGTATCGAGCTATAGAAACTCAGGCGTCGACAAACATTGGCAAGTTCCAGAATCGGCAAATTCAGCGAGATATTGCGAACGCCTGAAATCATCTTTGCCAAACGCTTTGCAAATTGCAAAGCGTTTGGTTCTGCTTCTCAAAATGCGTTATCACAACCTGAAAACCTCTCCGTAGCTTCGCCCTATAAAACAGAAAATCCTGCCATTAAACGCTTTCAAGCCCTAAAAATACCCTTTTCAATCCCTAAAGTTGGCATGTTTACTGTAGTACCAAACGTAAAGGCTGCTGGCGAGATAAGATACAACCAAGCCAACGCCTCATGAGCACCAGTCCAGAGGTAACCGGAGGGAAACAGCATGACTCCAACATCATCAAGAATGAGCTCCAGTTTGCTCTATTTAGCAGAGCCGGCAACCGACCGATTACTGAACATACCGTTTGCTAACATTGATCTTGAAAGCGCTAAAGAGCGGATATTTGCTGCGCTACATGCCCAGGAGTCCACCAACCTCTTCTTCATAAATGCCCATTGCCTGAATGTTAGCCACGAAAATGCGGATTACTACCGCGCATTGACAGAAGCTGAGCTCGTGTTTCCTGATGGCAGCGGTGTTGAGAAGGGCTGCAAACTCCACGGCGGCGAGTTGGTCGCTAACCTGAACGGCACCGACCTGTTTCCCCACATATGCGAAATTGCCGCCTCCAACGGCACGCCGGTTTTTCTCCTTGGAGCCCGTCCTGGAGTGGCCGACAAGGTCGCGCAATGGGCCGCTGAGCAATACAGCGATCTTCAGATCGCAGGCGTTCAACATGGTTATTTCAGCCTCGAGGACGAAGACGCCATCATCGACAATATCAATTGCAGCGGCGCCAAACTCCTGATCGTCGCCATGGGTGTCCCCATGCAGGAGCTTTGGCTCAAGCGAGTTCAATCGCGATTACACACCCGGCTGAATATTGCTGTAGGCGGATTGTTTGATTTCTACAGTGGCCGTATTCCTCGGGCGCCCCTGTGGATGCGCGAGGCAGGTACTGAGTGGTTATGGCGGTTTCTCCAAGAGCCACGCCGCATGTGGCGCCGGTATTTTCTGGGTAATCCAATTTATATCCGTCGTGTAAAGCGTGAAGTCCAGATCAAACGCTGGATCGCCCTGTTACCGGATCATTTGACTACTCCGTGGAACCGGAAGTTTCTTGCGCTTCGAAGCCAGCTATCTAAGGCACGGTACCGGTTCGAGATTGCCGGGTCGGAAAAGGCAAAGCGGCTTTCGGACATTGTTCTTTCAAGTTGCGCGTTACTGGCTCTGTTACCGCTGTTTCTCATGGTCGCAGCGGCCATCAAGATTGAGAGCCCGGGCCCGGTATTTTTCGGCCAGGTCAGAGCCGGCGTTCGCGGCCGCCCCTTCAAGCTGTGGAAGTTCCGCTCTATGGCAGAGGATGCCGAGGCCCGCCGTGCCGAGCTTGAAGCTCTGAATGAGATCGACGACGGCGTTACCTTCAAGATCCGCAACGACCCTCGTGTGACCCGCGTGGGCAGAATCATTCGCAAGCTTTCCATCGATGAACTACCTCAGTTCTTCAATGTGTTGCGCAATGAAATGTCCATCGTCGGGCCCCGTCCCGGACTGTATGCAGAAATCGCGAAGTACGAACTCAGCCAGAGAATGCGCCTGGACATCAAACCCGGCTTGACCTCCGAATGGGTAGTTGCCGGCAGAAACAACCTGTCGTTTTCAGAGCAGGCCGCGCTGGATGTGGATTACCGAAACCGCCGATCATTCTGGCTCGACCTAAAGCTGATGATTAAAACCGTTCCCGCCGTGCTGGCTGGACGAGGTGCAAGCTAACATGACAGAGGGATAAACCATGAAACAAGCCCTAGTATTTGCTGATCGCGATGGTCGTGAACTCAACCCACTGAACGAAAACTACTCACCGGCCATGCTGCCCATTGCAGGCCGCCCGGTGCTGGAAAACACCCTTATTCTTTGTCAGGCGGCAGGGATTGACGAAATCTGGCTAGTAACCGGTGACAATGACTTTGAACTGCGCAGCTATTTCGAGTCCGGTGCGCGTTGGAGCCTCGTCATCAAATATCTTCGAGCACGCGCTGGGGAGCACCCAGCCAATGTCAGAAAGCGAATTGGTTCACGCTTGGATTCCGGTGTTGTAGTCCTCCGGGGAGATATCTATCGGTCTCTGGATTTGCTGACGAAGGCACCGGACGGACAGTCGGACACCTCGGAGTTTAAGCGTGAGCTATACGACTGGATCAGTGAACATCACGTGAATCAGAACCTAGACCCCCTGGCATGGCCACCAAGCAGCAACACAGCTGAGTTCAGCGGCGAGGCCCACCACTTGATTAAGAGCCTCAAGGACTATCATTACCTGGCAACCAATGAGAGCGCCAGTGCCGTGGAACTCATCCAGCCAGGCGCTCAAAGCGACCTACACCATTCCAGCATTGAATCCGGAACAACGACCCTCGGCGACTACAGTCGAGTTGAAATTGGGGCGCGCTTGAACGGCAATAATGCCATCGGTAGCAGCTGCTTAATCTCACGCGGCGCGGCCCTCGAGAACGCTGTTATTATGAACGGCTCCTTTGTGGGCAGTGGCATGCAATTAAGCAACTGCATCGTGGATCATTCCCGAGTTATGCGTGTGGACTTGGGAGTCTGCCTGGATGTGGAAGACCCTTTTTTCGTGTCATCAAACGCCAATCCCATTAACACCTCATTCGTGTTAATCGTATTCCAACAGGCGCTCGCAGCTGTCCTGTTGTTGCTGACTCATTGCGGAGTTGGCTTCTTCAATCCTACCCCTGAGCACCGGCGATGCACACAACGGCGGTTAGCGAGAGCCTGTAAAGGCGAAATCCGATTGTTCGGTCGTCCCAGAACGACCGCCCCTGACATCTCTCCCAACATGCCGTGGACTGAAGCCTATCTGGCCGTCCCGGAAGGTGCCATCAGCCCCGCAGAGCTTCAGTTTGGTTCCAACGCCAGTCCCACGGTCATATCTTTAGCTGAGATTGAATCGAATAGACCGTTATCGATCAGTGTTGTCGCGCGGCTAACCTGCGCTTACTTTCGTCGCTCTGTAGTGGTTCAATGATTCCTGATTTAGCTCATTCGAATGAAATAGGTATCCCTTACACCGGGCAAGGACCGCTGCGGCCCTGCCCGGTCAGAACTCAGGCTGATGCCATTGCCGGATTATTTACTGTCCCCGAACGGCGATGCCGAGCCGCCAACCAGAACAAGGGCAACTGTGCCAGGGCGGCCAGTGCAAGCCCCGCCCAGGGCGTGAGGCCGATCAGACCTTGCTCAACCAAGGCGCTACCGGAATGTTCACCTAGGGTAATACCCAGGTTGAATGCCGAAATATTTAAAGCCGAGGTAAAAGCCACCGCTTTTGGCGACCAGCGCTCGGCGGTTTCGAGCATGCCAGTCTGGAACCCCGGCGACATGCCGAAAGCCAGGACACCCCAAGCGAACAGCAGCGGCACCATGACATACTGATTGGACATACCAAGCGCCATTGCAACCATGACAACCGCCACGCCAGCCAGCATGATTCGGAGTGTTCGGGCCCAGCCATAGTGCGCAGCCCAGCGCCCTCCCATGAGATTGCCCACCAGGGTCGCAACACCAAAGACAATCAGCAGAAGACTGGCGGTTCCGGATGAAAACCCGGTTTCGTCCGTCAGAATCGGTGTTATGAACGTAAACGCGGCAAAGCTGGCTCCAAAGCCCAAAATCGTGATCGACATCATCACCAGAACTGGCAGCGTTTTTAAGGCCTTGAGCTGCTGCGCAGCAGACACATCAGCCTCGTGCGGCTGTTTGGGTACCCACAACGCGATAGCCAGTAGTCCGACAGCGGCTAGCGCCACCACGCCGAAAAAGGGCAAGCGCCATCCGAGTTCATTGCCAATCAGGCTACCCATCGGCACGCCAATCACCATCGCAAGCGTGAGCCCGGCAAACATGGCCGCTATTGCACGGCTGGCCTGCCCTGGGGGCGACAAGCGCGCAGCCACCGTTGCACCAATGGCAAAAAAGCTGCCGTGAGCGACCGCAGTGAGAATCCGGCCTGCCAGCAAAATCTCATAAGAGCTGGCGAAGGCTGAGATCAGGTTGCCGGCCAAAAACACCGACACCAACGCGAACAGAAGCGCCTTTCTGGGTACCCGCCCAGCGGCGATAACCAGAATGGGGGTACCGACGGCAAGTGCCAGCGCATAAAGGCCCACCAGGCTTCCGGCTGTCGCGACCGTCACGCCCAAATCGTCTGCAATTGCCGGCAACACACCAACAACGATAAATTCGGCAACGCCAATTGCGAAGGCGGTTACCGCCAGCGCCCAGACACCGGGATGCATTCGTTCACTTTTGCTCATATCCGCCCCGCTGCATAAAGTGCAATGGTTTGATCATCCTCCACCGTGGCGCCAGCAACACCAACCGCACCAACGATCTTTTCGTTCTCCTCGTGCAACACCAGGCCGCCACCAAAACTGATCAGCCCGCCGTTGGTATTCTCGATGGTGTAGATGGAGCCGCCTGGGTGGGCTTCCGCACCGAGTGCATTGCTATCGGCACGGAAAAGCGCGGCGGTTCTTGCTTTCTTGGTGGCCACGTCGATGGTGCCAGGGACGGCGTTTTCCATACGAACGAATCCTTTCAGGAGGCCTGAAGTGTCGGTAACCGCCACGCTGATGGCAAAGCCCTGCTCGGCCGCGCGCTCGCAGGCCCGGTTGATAACAGCTTGAACGTGAGTATCGGTGATTGAGTCGAACATAGTGCAGCTCCGTGATGTGTGTGAGCTGCTGATTATTCCGACAATCTGAACGCGGGATAAGGGGGGTGGCCTGTTTACCGCCTATAGTTTGATAATGTCGAACATTTCCTTGAACACCTGTCTCGCTAATCGGTTCAGCGTCGGTTCATCAAGAATTTTCGAGGAGCCGGCAACCCCGAGTGCGGCTTCTACACGGCCGTGACGCCGCAGCGGGATCGCCAGGCAATTCAGACCGGGTTCGGCCTGCTCGAGATCCAGTGCGTAGCCTACTTCGGCGATCTCTTTAAGTTCCGTTTCGAGTGCTGCGCCGACCTTGTCCGCGCGTCGCAGGCTGCGAAGCAAATCAGGATTAAAAGCCAGGAACACCTTGCCGATGGCCGAAGTCGTAAGCCCTTCCCGACGGCCCCTGGGGCTGCCGAACCGCAGACTGCCGGCGCCTTCGATGGCATCTACATACAGATATTCCCTGGAACCGCAAGGCACGGCGAGATAACAGGTTTCGCCACACCGTTTGGCAAGACCCTCAAGAGCCGGCGCGAACCGTTCCTTGAGTTCAAGATCCTGATCAGCCAGGGGCTGGGCGATTTCACGGATCCTCAACCCTAGCCCGTAGCGTGTGCCATGTCGGGTAACATACCCCATGGCAGCCAAGGTATTGAGCAGCCCATGGAGGGTACTTTTGTTGAGCCCCACCCTTTCGGCAAGATCGGTCAGCCGGGCCTCTCCGCCTTCGGCGGCCAGAGCCTCGAGTAACAACAACGCGCGTTCCACCGACTGAATGCGCTTGTTTTCGTCGATCATGCTTCCTGTATCCCTTAAGACCAATAGCCATTCGAAACCTGAACCAGCAAATCCCGTATCCAGATATTCAGAGGATCCTGCGATGAGCGCTGGTGCCACACGGCGATCACGTCGAATCCGGGAATCTCGGCATTCAGCTCAATCGGCTGCAATGAGTCGTCAGGCAGGAGTCGCGACGGGATAAAGCCTATAAGGTCAGTTTCAGAAATCGTTGCTTTGGCCGCAGTGAAAGTTGGCACCGAAAGCATGGCTTGGCGCGGATGCCCCTGGTCTTCAAACCAGCGATGGACGGCGCCGGTAAAATCTCCCCGCGAAGGCGACACCACGACCTGAGGCATCTCAGCGATCTCGGCAACCGACATAATGCTGCGAACCGCCTCATTGGCCTTCCCTGCCACACAGACATAGCGCTCAGAATAAAGGGTTAACGACGGATAACTCGGCGGTGCAAACTTGGGATTGGTCAACACCAGATCCACGGCGCCATCCAGCAGGTCGCTTGCCATCTCATCCAGTTCGAGTTTTTTCACGGCCAGCCTGAGGCCCGGCGCTTCTTGTCTCAGGCGCTGCATCAGAAACGGCAGGATGGTTTTCTGCTCCAGATCGGTGGAGCTGATGGTGAAGGTGCGCGTGGTTGTTGCCGGGTTGAACTCGTCCTGCTCCAGTAACTCGCCAACGGCATTCAGGATGACGTCCAGCTTCGGCCCCAGCGTTCGGGCATAGGCCGTTGGAGTAACGCCATTGCCGCTGCGGATAAACAGGCGATCATTGAAGGTGGCGCGGAGCTTTTTCAGCTGATCGCTGACTGCCTGCTGAGTCACCCCTAGCTGATCCGCCACTCGAGACAGGTTGCGTTCGCGAAGCAGGCACTGGAGCGTTCGCAACTGTTTAAGGTCGACCCGGTTTAAAGCGTTCACTTGTATCTCTTACATCAAACCCTTGTTTCAAATCCTATCGGCTACTCCCTAAGCTGGCAAACCAAGAATCCAGCAACCCTACCCGCAAGGAGGAGCCATGTTCAGCATCAACTACGTCCAGCCCGTCGGCGACCTGGAGTACGACCAGCGATACAAGGGTCCTGGTGCCTCCGAGCTCACTCAATCTGTCGACCCCCGACACATTGAAGTCACGGACATTCGTAGCCAGGCCAATGACTTCAACCTGGACGACCAGGGCTTCGAAGCAATCCGGGTCGCCTTTGACTTTGACGACTACCAGAATGATGACGCCATTCGGGAGCAGCTGTACCCGCAGGTGATCGATTACCTCCGTGACCGACTCAAGGCCAGCGAGGTACTGATCTTTGACCACACCTACCGGTCAACCAATCGTCAGGACCAAACCATCCATAATCGGGCGCCGGTGAAGACTGTTCACAACGACTATACCGAGAAGTCTGCGCTCCACCGTATGCTCGAAGAAACCGAGCAACGACCAGAACTTCGTGACCGCCCTTACCGGTTGGTGAACCTGTGGATGCCCGTCGGCCACCGTGTCGAGGAATCACCATTGGCCGTCCTGGACATCAACACCGTGGCTGCGGATGACTTTCATCGCATCAAACTGGTTTACCCCGATCGCATCGGTGAGATAGCCGGAATTTCCTACAACCCGGATCATCGCTGGTACTACCTGTCAGATATGGAACCCGGCGAGGCCCTGTTGCTGAAAGTGTTCGATTCACAATCTCCCGAGGGCATCTTTGGCACCCCACACGCCGCAACCGACCCCGCGGACACATCGGCCAGCGCCCGCAACAGAAACAGCCTGGAAGTGCGAGTCATCGCCTTTAACTGAGGAAGCCATGAGCGAATTTCTTGTGTCATTGAACCCGTTGAACCGGGAGCCGGTCGGACAGGTGCCAATCACCTCCCGGTCCGAGCTGACAGAGATTGTGGACCAGAGCCGGATCGCGCAGACGAACTGGCGCCAGCTATCCTTTGAAGAGCGTGCAACCCGCTTGAGGGCTGCCTACGAGGCGCTGGCGCCTGACCAGAATCAACTTTCCCGCCTGATCAGCCTGGAAATGGGCAAGGACGCACGACGCGCGACCTACGAGGTCGCCGGTACCGTACAAAGTGCCCCCTATTTCATTGAGGAGGCCGCCTCTGCCCTGCAAACCGAACAAGGCGAAGGCCGCAGCCGTATCCAGTATCGGCCGCTTGGGGTTGTTGCTGTCATTTCACCCTGGAACTACCCATTGGCCATGGCCAACAACTTGCTGATCCCTGCACTGATGGCCGGCAACAGCGTCATTCTGAAACCCTCGGAACACACGCCGCTGGTTGCCGATCTGTTCGTTCGCGCACTGCAGGACCATCTGCCCGCTAATCTGATTCAGATTGCCCATGGCCACGGCGACGTCGGCCAGGCGCTGGTGAAATCTGACATCAATATGATCGCCTTTACCGGGTCGATGGCCACCGGTCGCAGCATCATGGCGGACGCTGCAGATGGCGTTAAACGCCTGGTGATGGAACTGGGCGGCAACGACCCGCTGATTGTCATGAAAGATGCCAATCTGTCAGCTGCTGCGCGATTTGCCGTCGCCAGCTCGTTCGAGAATGCCGGGCAAATGTGCACGTCGACCGAGCGCGTGTACGTCGACCGCTCCGTCGCCGAGGAATTCAGGCGCCAGGTGGTTGCCGCCGCATCGGCTTACCAGGTCGGCCCATGGGATCAACGGGGCGTGAATATAGGCCCGATTGCCAACGCTACCCAGCATCAGCTTGTGCTTCAACATCTCAGAGATGCGGAAGCAAAAGGCGCACGTTTTCTGCTCGGCAAGGCCGACTACCCAGCACCATTCATTCAACCCACGGTTGTCGATGGCATGACCCCCGACATGCTCCTTGAGCGCGAAGAGACCTTTGGCCCTGTCGTTGCCATGGCGGAGTTCGATGCCATCGAAGACGCCATCGCCCGTGCCAACGACTCCATCTACGGCCTGGGCGCGGTGGTCTTCGGTGGTCGTGACGCCGCAGCCGTGGCAGAGGCCCTTGAGGCAGGAATGGTTTCAGTGAACGGTGGAGCCGGCGGCAGCCCCTGGGTAGGCGCCAAACAGAGTGGTTTTGGCTTCCACGGCTCAGCCGCCGGCCATCGCCAGTTCGCCCAAGTACGGGTCATGAACTTTTAAGAGGTGATCATGGAACAGCATCAGGATTCGTTTTATGTCGTTGCCCGCGAGCCGGGCGCCGAAAACCCGTCGCTACCGACTTGGGCCAATCGCGTGCCGAACCCAGCTGAACTGGACGAAAGCCGTGATGCCTCTGCGGTGTCACGGCGGGAAATTCCGGAGGTACCCGGTGCCTATCAACTGCTGAATGTCTTTAGCCGTGAGGAGTGTGAACGCCTCATCAAGCTTACCGAAGACCTGGGCTACCTGAAGGACGCCGCGGTCTCACTACCCCGGGAAGTTCGCCACAATGACAACGTCACCTGGGTTGTGGACGAGGCGACCGATCGCCTGATCTGGCAGCGGGTGCGCGATGCCGTAGTCCACAACCTGGATCTCTTCGGCAACAAGCAGCCTATGGGCATCAACCGGCGCTTCCGTTTCTATCGTTACCGCGAGGGAGACTTCTTCAAGTTTCACATCGACGGTGCCTGGCCCGGCTCCAAGGTTGCTGAAGCCCGGCTGATTGCGGATGCCTTCCCGGACCGGTTCAGCCAGATGACGTTTCTGATTCTGCTCAGCGACGACTTCGAGGGCGGCGCCACCCGCTTCCTCGTCGATGCGGACGATCCCACCAAACCGGCCCGGCGAAGCGACAACGTGCGCGAGATCGACGTACGAACGCCTGCCGGCGGGGTGCTGTGTTTTCCCCATGGCCACCATCCCCTGCACTGTCTGCACAGTTCAGCGGAGATCACCTCGGGCACTAAATACATCATCCGTACCGACTTGTTGTTTGAACGATAGCCGCGGGCGTTCCCGGTAAACCCTAAAACGGAGGGCGCACTGACGGTTTTTTATATGAAGTTTTTCTTCCAGGTTAGTTGTTATAAGCAAGGAAATTGTAGGCGTCTGTTTTATCGAACCTTTTCAGATCCAGTGCAATTCGGGGACGTGGCGGTCACCAAATGGTGACTAGTTTCAAATATTCCCTTCGTCCCGATAATGAAGAAAAGGTCCGTTAATGCCTAGGGAGCCTCTGATTAACTCCGAATCGCCTCTGCGCGATCTGAGGGCTGCAGCTGCAAGGCGCGGTCCGCAGGTAATGGCCGCAGCCCTTGGCAAGGGCCGCAACGCCGCAGATGCGGCCCTCAGAACGCGCCCTTCGGGGCGTTCTGAGCGATCCACACTCGGTGTTGCGACTTTTTGAAAGGCAGCCAGCCTTCCTGCAAAGCCGCGCCTTGAGTGTGAACCGCTCTGAAGGCCAGAGGTGATCCGGAGTTAATCAGAGGCTCCCTAGTTACCACAGAATGAGAGAAGCCAACCAACATCGGAAATCACCGTGTACAGCTTTCTTCATTCAAACCATTTAATCAAAGGAGAAAAAGTGATGAAAACCATACTCATAACCGGTGCCGCGACAGGGCTCGGTAAAGGAACCGCCATCGGTCTTGCTCAGGCTGGTCACAAGGTGATCGCCACGGTCGAAAACTGGCCCCAGGTCACCCAATTGCGCGCGGATGCCGATGCTGCAGGTGTCGATCTCGTGGTCGAGAAGCTCGACTACCTCCAACCCAATGATCACGATACGGTGCTGCGCAAATATGGCGAGGAAGTCGATATTGCGGTGCTCAATGCGGCCACCGGGCAGACTGGCCCGGTAGCGGAAGTGCCGGTCGATCGCATCCGCCAGGTCTTCGAGGTGAATGTCTTCACCACGCTAGAGCTGGCACAGCGCTTTGCAGCCTTCTTCGTCAAGCGCGGCAGCGGAAAGATCATCTTCACATCGTCGATCGCGGGCTTTTGGATCCTGCCCTATCTTGCGCCCTATGTCGCGTCAAAACACGCGCTGGAGGCGATTGCACAGCTCATGCGGCTTGAGCTGGAAGGCACCGGCGTCCAGGTTTCAACCATTAACCCCGGCCCGTTCCGCACCGGCTTCAACGACCGCATGTACGACACGGTCGATCAGTGGTTCGAGCCAGGCGTGAACTTCAGCGATGAAGGCCCGTTGCGCGAGATGCAGGCGCAAATGGCTGGACCAGACCTTCAGCTCGATCCGCAGCCGATGATTGACTACA
The DNA here is from genome assembly GCF_020546665.1 of Marinobacter sp. CA1. Classification (NCBI taxonomy): domain Bacteria; kingdom Pseudomonadati; phylum Pseudomonadota; class Gammaproteobacteria; order Pseudomonadales; family Marinobacteraceae; genus Marinobacter; species Marinobacter sp. CA1. The sequence continues at coordinate 2,149,892 of NZ_CP071785.1, read as the reverse complement.
TGATCGAACTGATCCCGCAAGACGATCACAAGTTCCGCAACGTGTATCCCGAGCGTTTCATCGAAGATGTTAAGCAGTATCAGGACAGTCTTTGGACCCAACCGATGAACGGAAAAGCGTAAGAAACTGCCATTACCACGACAGGAGACAGATTTTATGACCACGTTCAAATTCGAAGCTGGAGCGCCCTTTCCTTCCATAAGCAAGTCTACCCTTGAAGGCGCGACCCGAGATCTGAGCAAACCTTTGGAAGGAAAAGACTGGCAGATGGTCATCGTGTATCGCGGCAGACACTGCCCTCTGTGTACTCGATTCCTGAATGAGTTGGCGGGTTACAAGCCGCGCCTGGACGAGATCGGTATTGATCTGGTAGCGGTATCCGGGGATAGCAAAGCGCAGCTAGAGGAGCATACCAGTCGGCTGGACGTAAACTTCCCGCTGTTCTATGGCCTCACCCTGGAAGAAATGAAATCTCTCGGGCTTTACATCTCGCACCCCCGTTCAGACCAGGAAACGGATCACCCGTTTGCGGAACCCGGTCTGTACATCATCAACGAGAAAGGTACGCTCCAGGTCGTCGATATTTCGAACAATCCATTTGTTCGCCCCGACCTGGAAAACCTTGTCTCCGGCCTGGAGTGGATTCGTAAGAATGACTACCCGATTCGGGGCACCTTTTCCTACCAAGATTAACGTCACATAGCTGAAGACCAGGGAAAACCTGTGGATGCCTGTGCTCGATTAGCGCAGGCATCCACATTGGCAAGCTTGGCCAAGGTGTTCATGGCGCGGGCCCGCTTCGTATCTAAGGTACAGGACCACGAAATATGCCCCATGGAATGTCTTGGCGCCGGCATCGGCCGCGACGGGCTGGAGTTTTAAGCTTCTTCCGAGTTAGTTTCGGCTGCCAGTGTCTTCAGCATTTCCATATAGCGTTCCACTCCTTGTGCGCCGGTTACCAGATAGCGACGATTGAAAATCATCGCCGGCACACCGCTAATACCTTGCTGCTGCCAGAACGCCTGCTGCTCCCGGACCGCCGCCGCGCAGGTTTCCCGTTCGAGCATCTCGTGGGCTTCGCGGGCATCAAGACCCAGCGATTCAGCGACCTGACAGAGGACACCGATATCGTTGAGGTCGCGCCTTTCAGTAAAAAACGCTTCAAACAGCGCCAGGTTGGCCGCGCCGCCCTTGCCTTTGGTTTCAGCCCAGTGGATCAGCTGATGCGCGCGGAAGGTGTTGACCATTCGCATGTCATCCGCGTAGTTGAAGCGAAAACCCAGCTCTGCTCCCATGGCCGTCAGCCGCTCGCGCGCCGCACGAGACTCTGACGGCGTAGTGCCGTACTTGTTCGCCAGATGCTCCCTGAGATTTTCGCCCTCCGGCGCCATGTGCGGGTTCAGCTCAAACGGCTGCCAGGTCACGTTGATCTCAATGCCGCTTCGGCGGGCGGCCTCCGCCAGCTGGTGATAGCCGATCACACACCAGGGACAGACCACATCCGACACCAGATCGATGTCTATTTTTCGTACATCCGATTGACTCGACATTCTAACTCCCCCTTTTCTATCGATGCGGTGTCACCGTTGTTGCAAGGCGTCACTGTGCTGGCAAGGCCTCATCAATGTTGACGATCGACCCGCCCTGGAAGACAGGCTCATAGGACTCGCTCCCCGGAGGGAACGGGTCACCGTTACCTATTTCAGGCTTTAACCTTTAATGCGGTGCCAGATAGCTTTCCACGTTGACAGAGAGAATCCGTCGAAACGTGAGGTACACATACGCCAACATGCCGATCATCATGCCGAACAGCGAATATTCGATTTTTGGCAGAAAACTGCTGGCAATGGTTATGCCGACACACACCAGGGTGTTGGAGATGATCGCCTGGCGCCATGGCGGGAACGCATACCAGTAGGGAATCTGCTTGCCCAGATAGAACAGGCTCAGGCCGGTAACGGCAAACAATCCGAAAGTCGGCCGATCCAGGTCGCCCAGGATCGCGTGCCTGATCATATTGGCCAGGATCAGCAGCCCCATGCACAGGAAGAGGTGCGAGAAGATCAGAACGTATCCCGTGGTTAGCCGTTGCGCACGCTCCAACAAAGGAAAACTGTCGAAGTAGATCCACCAGATGGCCCCAATGAGCAGAAAACCGGTCACCGCGGCCCAGACATCAAAGACATCCCAATGCACATTCTCCAGTGACGCCACCATGGCAATGACAGATTCGCCCAGGATGATAATGGCCAGCAGCCCCATGCGCTCGACCAAATGCGGTAAATCAACCGGTGTTGACTCAATTTGTTTGCGCATCGAAGACTGCCAGATCATATCGACCACAATACCGCCGTAGAACAACGCGAAGCGCTCCGGACCGTCGAACAGCGCAGAGGCGGCGCTCACCAGGGCACCAGTGGCAATTGAAGCGCTCAGCCCTCGCACAAACGGCTTTTCACCGTCGGATTGGCGGTGAACGTCAAGGTACTGGTAGGCCTGGATCAATCGGATGGCGCTGTACAGCAGAGCCAGGGAGATGAAGCCGCTCTCGTGGCTTACCGTCACCTGCGTGGACAAGACCACCAGTAGCGCCATGATGGCCAGACTGAACAACCGGTGGCCGCGACTGTCGTCGTCGAACCGGTTGGCATACACCGTATGGGTCATCCAGATCCACCACACCGGAATGAACACCAGTGGGAAGCGGATAATTTGTTCAAAGCCTATGTGGCCATCGTGGGTATGGGCCAGATCGTGGGTGACCACCCCGATAACGGCCACAAACACCAGATCAAAAAACAGCTCCAGCCAGGTGGCGTGTCGCCCTTTCGACAGGTATAGCGAATTAATCACAGCAAGCTCCCCTGTCAGCGCTCGGATGGGTGAGTCCAGGCGTACTTCCTGAACGCGTTATCCGGCTCGGTATGAGCAATCGCATTGGTAAAGTTGGAGATCAGCTTGGCTGCCAACCCGGTCAGAACCTCAAGCGCTTGTCGACGGGTAAAGCCGGCGTCAAGAAACGCGTTCAATCGGTCGTCCCCGATATGTCCACGATTATCCAGCAGAGCCTTGGCGTAATCGTGAAGGGCCTGTAGTTTCGGATCTGGAATCTCGGTGCCTTCGCGCAAGGCTTCAATCACGTCCTCCGGCATCTTGGCTGCATGCATCATCCAGGTATGACCCGGGACACAGTAATGGCAGTTGTTTTCGAAGTTGGCCGTCATGAAGACGACTTGCTGCTCCAGGGGTGAGAGAGTCGTATCCCTCATGAACAACCCGAAGATGGTGTTGTAGGCTTGGTAGGTCGCCGGTGCTTCCGCCAGGATTTTGTTCAGGTTGGGAACCATCGCGCCACCAGCCAGCATCCGCTTCATGAGCACTTTCGATTCTTCTGGGGCGGACTCAATGTCATGGTAGGTAAACATACAGGCCTCTCGATCCTATGCGTTTTCAATGAGATGTAGCGAACCTGGCTCGATGCCCCCAGGTTCGCTCTGCGGTCTCAGTGCTTGGCTTCAACGATGATCGCCACCACTTGAGTGTCACCAACATTGGTCACCTGATGAGCCCACGCCTCATGCCACATGACGTGGCCATCCGGAACCTCGACCTCCATTGCCTCGCCATCAGGGCTGGCAATGGACAAGGTGCCACCACTCTGGAAGTACACCGTTTCGTTGTGATGGCGATGAACGAGATCGGCCTCTCCCGGCTCGAGAACCATCTTCAGGACCAGAACCTGTTCATTTTCCAGCAACACCTGGTACTGGTCTGGTGACGCGATGTGGGCCAAGCCGTATTCTTCAGCAACGGCCTGACCGCTCATTGCGAATGCCAATGCGCCTGCAGCGACAATGGATTTCAAAGAATTCATATCGACCTCCACTTGGCCTTAAAACGAAGCTTCAAGATGAGCTCTGAAACGATCAAAATCGTTCTCGACATCGGCATTCTTCATCACGTCGTAGCATGCGAACGTTGGCAACGCGTCCATACCAAAGAATCGGAAGTTCATGTGCATGGGGAAAAGCAGATCATCCACACTCTTGCCCTGGAACAGATACTCGTTCTCGTCGTTGAACGATTCTTCCGGCGCATTAAAGGTCACCGACATCATGTATTTCCTGCCGGTCAGCGTTCCGCCTGCGCCATAGTTCTCCTTGGGCGCTTCAGCGGTGCGGCCGTCGCCATTACAAAGCGCTCCCCCCATACCGGCGGTGTATACCTCATCCATGTACTTCTTGAATGTCCAGGGAACCCCCATCCAGTTGATGGGCGTTTGCAGAATCACTACGTCCGCCCACTGGTGGTTTTCGAGTTCTTTTTCGACATCCCAGCCCGCGTCGATCTCAACGACCCGGGTTTCATGACCTTTTGCTCTGAGTAGTTCGTCGGCCATCTGGGTCAAGGTGCCATTGAGTCGCCCTTCAGCGAACGGGTACTTGTGGTGCGCATTGATGATCAAGATGTTGCTCATAGCAGAAGCCTCATGTTCAGCTGGTGATTTTTGATGCACAGGTATATTATGGTTACCTGGTTAATCACATCAATTAGTTTACTTTTGGTAACCTAGGCGGGGACATGGGGAAGTTTGGAAAAACCTTCGTAGAAACCAGTAGTTCTGGCAAGAAAACTGTCGTCAATGTTTGTCTGGAGCCTTGCGCCATCGAAAAGGGAATGAGGCTGATCGGCGGAAAATGGACCGGGTCGATTATCTTCCACCTAAAGGATGGACCGGTTCGCTTCAACGATTTGAGTCGTATGCTGGGAGGCGCCAGTAAAAAGATGATTGATCAGCGCCTGAAAGAGCTCGAGAACCGCGGCATGGTCGAAAGGAAGGTGATTAATGACCGCCCGGTTGCAGTAACCTACGAGTTAACCGAATTCGGCGCGAGCGCCTTAGGTATCTTGGACGATCTTCGCGTTTGGTCAGAAACGCACGACATTGACTGATTTTTGTACGCTTACTAATGCGAAACTTTGTACCCGAACACGGCTCAATACAATGGCCGACAAAGCCAATGCACCCATAAGCTATTGATATTTTATAGCTTTATTGATTGATGATGCATTGTCGAAATATTTAGACGTTCGGCTACAGGGATTGTGGGTTTGATCCGGGTCCGTGAGAACCGCACGCCCAGACTCACTCAACACCGTATTTTCTCTTCAGTTCCGCCATGGTGCCATTGTCGCGAATGGCCGCCAGTCCGCGGTTGAACGCGGCGATGATCTCCTCACTGCGGGCATTGGCAATGCCACTGGTCACGTGCAGATCCTTTACGGACAACGCATTGTCGGTGAACTCGAATTGATCGGGGTCGATACCTTCTTTTCTCATCGTTGCCAGGGCGACCAGCTCATCTTCCAGAGTCAGGTCGATACGGCCGGCCTGCAGCTTTAACAGGTTCAGAACGGTGTTATTGGTTTCCGGACGGGTGAAATTGGGGGCGTTGGAGAACTCATCCCCATAGCCATAATCGCGAGCCACACCAACCGACTTGCCCGTCAGGCTGGCCAGACCATGAAACTCAAAATCATCGCCCGCCCGTTTGATGAACTTGAGCTGGCTCTGCATGTAAGGTTCGCTGTAGCGCAGGTAGGCGGTTCGCTCCAGGGTGTACCAGGTGGCAACCAACACATCGACGTTGCCATTGCGGACCTGATAGATCGCCCGGGCCCACGGCATGATGGTCATCTTGAATTCGTAACCTTCGTGCTCGAACGCGGCGCGCACCAGTTCAACAGACAGACCCGGCGGGCCCTCCGCCTGAACAAAGGGCGGCCAGGGGTCCTGGGTCGCGGTGATGGTTTCCGCCTCGGCAAGGCTCAGGAACAGGGCCAGAAAGGCAAATATCAAATGGCGAGCACTGAACATAGGAAGCACCTTTTACCAGTCGCTGGTTGGCGTCCATGTCCCGGGAATGGTTTTCTCGGGTGACAGCCCTGATCGCGACATCACATCGCTCGCCTGAGCGCCACCCTGCTCTATTACTTTAGTTCAACCTCGTAGGGACAGCACCTCAAAACGCTGGGTGGTGCCAGACCATGAGCTGAACAGATCGGGCATCCTTCAGACCATCACCCCTCAAACAACGACTTAACAGCAAACAGGTCCGGATACTCAGCCGTCTGTTTCTGGGCCTTGGCCTGGAAGGTCAGCATCATGTCGTTTGGGCGGAACATGCCGGCCTGCCAGGTTGCGACGTAGTTGAGGCTGTCCGCCACAGTGTGGTCACGGCTGTAGTTGAGCATTTCCTTGCATCCGGTTACCGCCAAAGGCGAATTCGCGGCAATATCAGCGGCGATTTTCATGACGCCTTCCATCATGTTCTCGGCGTCGTCAAACACCCGATTGACCAGTCCCTGCTCACGGGCCTCGTCGGCACTGAATTTCCGACCGGTATAGGCCAGCTCCCGAACCAGTCCCTGGGGCATCAGTTTGGGCAGCCGTTGCAATGTGCCCACATCCGCCGTCATCCCCAGTTCGGTTTCCTTGATGGTGAAGAACGCATCCCGGGTACAGTAGCGGCTATCGGCGGCACACACCAGATCCAGCGCGCCACCAATGCAGCCACCCTGAATCGCCACGAGCACAGGAATTCTGGCCCGCTCCAGGGAACTCAGGCTGTCCTGAAGCTGCAACACCACCCGGCGCAGGTTCTCGGCCATGCGCCCCGGGTCTCCGTTCATGGGGACGGCCGACGGATCGCTGAATACCGACAGATCCATGCCCGCAGAAAAGTGCTTGCCGGTGGACGAAATCACGATAACCCGGGCATCACTCTCCACTTCGATAGCCCGGATGCACTGTGGCAGCTCGAGCCAGAACGCCTTGTTCATGGTGTTCAGCTCATCCGGCCGATTCAGGCGTACATGAGCGATGCGATTTTCAACAGTGACCGTAAAGCAGTTGTAATCATTGTTGGCGGTCATGGCGGGCTCTCCTTCGTGTTTGAATGAGTCCGAACTTATCACCGCAAAGATTGAACCACAATCTTATCAGTGCAAAGTTGTCGGCGTGCTACGATGCCCGGTACCCCGAAATCGCCAGCAAAGGTTCAGCAACATGACAAAGCCCAGCGCCAGAAAACGTACGTCATACCATGTGGGCAACCTGTCGGAACGGCTGATGGCCGAAGCCCGCTCTATGCTGGAAACCGTAGGGCCGGCGAAGCTCTCCATCCGCGCCATTTCGGAGAAGCTCGGCGTCAGTGCCACGGCGGCCTATCATCATTTCAGCAATCGGGCGGCCCTGCTCTCGCGCCTGGCTACTCTCGGGTTTCGTGAACTGCAACAGGCACTGCTCGACAACGACCAGCAGATTGAACAGCAAGGAGACCACCGCAGGCGATTGCAGAATGCCAGCCTGGCCTACCTTGAGTTCGCCAGAGCCAACCCGGCGCTCTATCAGCTCATGTTTGGCCCCGAGATAGGCCTTGATGCCAGCGATGAGGGATTTGAAAAGGCCCGACTAGAAGCCTTTGGTGAGCTTCAGAAGATTATCGCGGCCTCGCTCAACGAGCCGCTGGAGTCCCGAACCGTGCGCCAGGCATCGCTGGCAGCCTGGTCACACAGCCACGGGCTTGCGTCCCTGGTCATCCATAAGGTCGTTGGCTTCCCGGAAGGAATGAGCAGCGAACGGCTCGTGGAAACCAGTTTTCAGGGGTTTGAGCACGTGTTCGGGCGCTCAGGTGTCCCCTCTCTGCGGGTATCTGACGATTGACGACTTAGAAAATAGTCCAACAGGTCTACCCTCGGATCGTCAGTTTACGTTAAGGTAAACCTGATTCGGTCCTGAGAGGGTCTTACCAGATCCTTTCAGGCTGTCTGCCAAGACATTAACTACACTCCCACAAGGAGTGTTTGGTTCCTCAGGCCACTACCCCAGGAAGAGGATTATGACAACAACAAAATCAAAAGTTGTTTATTCCCCTGTGTTTACCGATGGTGCGGAGTTCAGCATTCCCACCTTTAAACTACTGAAGCAGGACGGCAAGCTCTACAAGAGCGCCAAGGCGCCGGACCTCGACAAGGACAAGGCGCTGCGAATCTACCGGGCCATGGTCACGACCCGGATTCTTGACGAGCGCATGCTTGCCGCTCAGCGTCAGGGCCGTCTGAGCTTCTACATGCAGTGCACGGGCGAGGAAGCCGCCGTTGTCGGTAGCGCCGCGGCACTGGATGATGGCGACATGATCATGGCCCAGTACCGTGAGCAGGGCGCCCTCGCCTATCGTGGATTCACCATTGATGAATTCATGAACCAGCTCTTCGGTAACGAGATGGACTATGGCAAAGGTCGCCAGATGCCGGTTCACTATGGCTCTGCCAAGCTGAACTACATGACCATCTCCTCGCCTCTGGCTACCCAGATTCCCCAGGCCACCGGCTACGCCTACGGCCAGAAGATGGCCGGCGACGGTCAGTGCACCATCACCTATTTCGGTGAAGGCGCCGCTTCGGAAGGCGACTTCCACGCCGCACTGAACATGGCGGCGGTTCACCGTGTCCCGGTGATTTTCCTGTGCCGTAACAACGGCTACGCCATCTCGACACCGGCGGCTGAACAGTTTGCCGCCGACGGTGTCGCCCCCCGGGCCTACGGCTACAAGATGGACGTTATCCGGGTAGACGGTAACGACATCCTGGCCATGTACCAGGCTACCCAGGAAGCTCGCAGACTGGCGGTGGAAGACAACCGTCCGGTGCTGATTGAGGCCATGAGCTATCGGCTGGCCGCCCACTCGTCTTCCGATGATCCCTCCGGTTACCGCAGCAAGGACGAAGAAGCCGTCTGGCGCGAGAAGGACCCCATCCTGCGCATGCGCCTCTGGCTCGAAAGCAAGAAATGGTGGAGTGAAGACGAAGAGAAAGATCTTCAGGAAACCATGCGCCGGGAAGTGCTCGAAACCATGAAGCGGGCACAGAAACGGCCACCGCCCCCACTCGACACGCTGGTCACCGATGTTTATGACGAGGTACCGCCTCACCTGGCGGAGCAGTTCGAGAAAGTGAAAGCGCACATCCGCAAGTACCCGGATGAGTATCCAAAGAGCGCTGAGCACGCGAAGGGAGGGGCCTGAGATGACCAAGATGAACATGCTTCAAGCCATCAACAGCGCCCTGGACACGGCGATGGCCGCCAACGATAAAGTGCTGTGCTTTGGTGAAGACGTGGGTGTGTTTGGCGGCGTATTCCGCGCCACCAGTAACCTGCAGCAAAAATACGGCAAGGCCCGGTGCTTCAACACCCCGCTGGTGGAACAGGGCATCATCGGCTTCGCCAACGGCCTCGCGGCACAGGGCTCCGTGCCGGTGGCCGAGATTCAGTTCGCGGACTATATCTTCCCGGCGTTTGACCAGATCGTGAACGAGTCGGCCAAATTCCGCTACCGCTCCGGCAACCTCTTCAACGTTGGCGGCCTGACCATTCGTACCCCGTACGGCGGCGGCATTGCCGGTGGTCTCTACCACTCCCAGTCACCGGAAGCCTACTTCGCCCATACCCCGGGCCTCAAGATTGTGGTGCCCCGGAACCCTCACCAGGCCAAGGGCCTGCTGCTGGGTGCCATCCATGATCCCAACCCGACGCTGTTCTTTGAACCCAAACGGCTGTATCGGGCGTCCGTCGGCGAGGTGCCGGACGAAGATTACCGCCTGCCACTGGGCAAGGCCGAGGTCATCAAGGAAGGTACCGACATCACCCTGCTGGGCTGGGGTGCGCAAATGGAAGTGATTGAGCACGCGGTCGAACGGGCGGAAAAAGACGGCATATCCTGCGAAGTGATCGATCTGCGCACCATCATGCCCTGGGATGTGGAAACCGTGGCCAACTCGGTGCTGAAAACCGGCCGCCTGGTGATTTCCCACGAAGCCCCGCTGACCGGTGGGTTCGCCGGTGAGATTGCCGCCACCATCCAGGAGCGCTGCTTCCTGTATCTGGAATCGCCCATCGCACGGGTCACCGGGATCGACACCCCCTTCCCGCTGGTGCTGGAGAAAGAGCACCTGCCCAACCAGTTGAAGGTCTATGAGGCCATCAAGGCAAGCGTTGAATTCTAGGCGGATATCAGGACAGGAGAACAACGATGAGTGATTTTATTCTGCCCGATATCGGTGAAGGTATCGTGGAGTGTGAACTGGTCAAATGGCTGGTCAGCGAAGGCGATCTGATTGAAGAAGACCAGCCGGTGGCGGAAGTGATGACCGACAAAGCCCTGGTCGAAATTCCAGCGCCCTACAAAGGCCGGGTGACCCGCCTTTACTACAAGGAAGGAGACATCGCGAAGGTCCACGCACCACTGTTCGAGCTGGTGGAAGCTGACAGCGATGCCGGAGAAGGCCAAGCGCAAGCGGCGACGGAAACCAAAGCGGCAGCAACCGAGGCCGCTCCGGCGCTCCAACCATCCGCAGATAGCGGCGACGACAGCCCCGAGGACTTCATCCTGCCCGACATAGGCGAAGGCATCGTGGAGTGCGAAGTCGTTGAATGGCTGGTGGCCGAAGGCGATGAGATCGAAGAAGACCAGCCGGTCGTGGAAGTCATGACCGACAAGGCCATGGTTGAAATTACTGCGCCCAAGGCCGGCCGGATCACCAAGCTGTACCACGAAAAACAGGCCATGGCACAGGTACACTCGCCGCTGTTTGCCTTCATCCCCCGCGAACGGGAAGAAGGCGCCAGCGCCAAGCCGACCACCAGTCCGGAACCGGCGCCTGCCGCCAAACCGGCAGCCACCACCCCGACAACCGGCCCCGCCCGCCACCGGATTCCGGCCGGGCCGGCGGTGCGTCGTATGGTGCGGGAAAACAACCTCAATCTGGCGGATATTGCCGGCTCAGGCAAAGACGGCCGGGTACTGAAATCCGATGTGATGGCGCACCTCGAGAAAGCCTCACAACCGGCGCCAGAGCAGAAAGAGAGCTCAGCCACCCAGCCCGCAACCGCCAATCGCAGCCGTCGTAGCCGTCGTAGTCATGCGGCCGATCAGGAGGTTCGGGTGGAGCCGATTCGCGGCATGAAAGCCGCCATGGCGCGCAGCATGGTGAACTCGGCCAGCACCATCCCTCACTTCAACTTCTGTGAGGATATTGACGTTACCGACCTGCTGAAGCTGCGGGCGGAGCTGAAACCCGAGGCCGAAGCCCGTGGTTCCCGTCTCACCCTGATGCCGTTCATCATGAAGGCGATGGCTCTGGCGGTGCAGGAGTACCCGATCCTCAACAGCCAGTTGAACGAGGAGGCCACCGAAATCCACTACCTGCCCCAGTGCAACATTGGTATGGCGGTGGATGGCAAGGCTGGGCTGATCGTGCCCAACGTCAAGGGAGTGGAAAGCCTGACTCTGCTGGAAGTGGCCGATGAAGTCGCCCGACTGACCGAAGCGGCCCGCTCCGGCCGGGTAAGCCCGGATGACCTCAAAGGCGGCACCATCTCCATTTCCAACATTGGCGCGCTCGGTGGCACCTATGCCGCTCCGATCATCAATGCCCCGGAAGTGGCGATTGTGGCGCTTGGTCGGACCCAGAAACTGCCACGGTTCGATGCCAACGGCCAGGTGGTGGAACGGGCGATCATGACCGTCAGCTGGGGCGGCGACCATCGCATCATTGATGGCGGCACCATTGCCCGCTTCTGCAATCTCTGGAAGAGCTACCTGGAATCGCCGCAGTCCATGCTGCTCCACATGGGTTGATTGCCAACCATGGTGCAGAACACTCAACTGCAGCAGTTCTACATCCCGGAAGAGCAGTCGATCTACCTGCTCAGCCACGACGATGCCAAGAAGCTCAAGGACTGGGTGGCGCTCTGCGCTACCCAGCTCCGCCAGTTGGGCTACCGGGACATCGAGCTCATCGGCAAGGGCGCCTATGGCTTTGTGTTCGCTGGCCGCCTTGTCCGGGATGATGGCACCGAACTGGAGCATGTGTTCAAGTTCACCCGTATCAACCTGCCGCAACACCTTCAGGATCGCCTGGAGGATGAGGCCCACATTCTCGAACAGGTTCACCACCCGCGAGTGCCCAGGCTGATCTCCTACCAGCGTGCCCGTAACCAGCCGATACTGGTGATGGAACGGGCGGCAGGTCTCAACCTGGAAGAAGTCTCCCTCCGCGAAGGCCGGCTGACACCCCGGCTGATCATTCGCATCGCCGACCAGTTGGCCGATATTCTGCGCAACCTGCGACGGGAGAACGGCCTATCCGGTCGCCCCATCGTGCACGGCGACATCAAGCCCTCCAATCTGGTGTTCGATGCCGAAACCGAGAACATCGCGTTGATCGACTGGGGGTCATCGGTATTTGCCCAGCTGGATGCCAACCAGCAGTTCGTCACCGCCAACGTCATGGAACTGATGTCAGACAACCTCCAGCAGACCAATGCCCGGCTTGGCGACGTTTACTTCATTGGCACCGAACAACTCAACGGTGGCCTTTCCTCGCCCCGTTTTGATGAACAGGGCGCCGCCGGCACCCTCTACGCGCTCGCCTCCGGACAGTCGTGCCGGTTCGGACACCAGGCCATTCCGGCCACTTCCCTGGGCCTGCCGATGGAGTTCGCCCGCATGCTCGATGGCATGTTGGCGGACGACCCGGAGACCCGTCGCCAGGCCGGCGACTACTACCTGGCCGAAATGCCCCGGCTGGCCAAGACGGTGATGATCGACTTGCCAACACCACCGGTAGCCCCGCTGGTTCCGGTGTGGGTACGAGCCTCAGACCAGGAAATCGACACCGTGGTCTACAGCTCGCGAAAGTCCTTTCTGCGGGAGGAAGGCGCCCCGGAAACCCTGAGCGACGTCAACGACGTTCAGCTCGATCGTTACTACAAGAACTTCATGCAGGGCATGGGCGAAACCGAGAAGGCCTTTCTTGCTGCGGTGAGTCGATTGGGCCGCTACCCGATCGAGGGTGGCCTGGCGGTGCGCTGGGAAACCGACGGCGTCTACGTCGACACCTCCCTGAACCTGCACGACCCGGCCCTGAAGCCGGCGTTTGTGCGGGCAGTGAACAACATGGTCAATCTGGCCCAGGCGATCTATCGCAAAGGCATATTCAAGAGCTGCCTGTTCAACGCCCGCAACACCCTGCACGTTGACCGGGACAACGCCGACCAGCCGTTCGTGGTAGACCCGGGCATGCGCCTGCACTACGAAGTCAGTGCCGCGCCGGAAGTGGAAGATGAAACCCGGGTTCACTCCTACTTTGAGGACGGCCCAGACCCGGAGGAATTCCTGGTCCTGCCGGACACCATCATTTCCGCGCTGGAGGCCCTCAACAACATTCACCACACCGGCATGATCATCTTCGAGGCCCTGCCCCGGCACCTGAAGATCCACAGCCACTACCGGCTGCTCGATCCGGAGCGGGAACCGGAGTTTCGCCGCCTGCTCGACGTCATCCTCTCGGCGGTCGAAGAGATCAGCGGCCTGGGCATTTCCGGGTTCATGAAGATGCCCTACAAGGACACCCGCTTCTTCCCTCACATCGAGCGCCTGCCGGAAAGTTACTACCCGCGCAATCCGCGGGCCTCGCAGGCCTGAACACACCGGATGCGTCTGTTCAGTGCAGGGTCAGTGCTGACAATGCTCGAGACTGCCCATCAGCGCTGTCAGCACCGCCGCGTAATGGCCCTTGCCGATCTCAATATCAGCGCCCAACGGGTCCATAACCCCTATCGTGGTGACATTGGAACCTTCGAACACGGTATCGATCAGGCCGGGGTTGTACTGTGGCTCAGTGAAGGCGCACGTGACGCCAAGGTTCGATACCAGTGTCTGGATTTCCCGAATCCGCGCCGGGCCGGGATCGGTAGCGTCTGACAGTGATATCGCCCCGGCCGCAGCCAGCCCGAATCGACGTTCGAAATACTGGTAGGCATCGTGGAACACGATAAACCGGATACCCTCCAGATCCTGTGCACGCCGATCCAGCGAGGCCGTCAGCTCCGCCAGTGAGGCACCAAGGTCACGGGCATTGTCACGGTATAGCCTGGCGTTAGCCGGGTCTTCGGCAGCGAGTACCCGGGCAATCTCACCAGCCCAGACAGCGGCATTGATCGGATCAAGCCAGGCGTGGGGATCATGCTCGCCGTGATGATGGCCTTCGTCGCTGCCGTGATCACCTGAGTGATGCCCTGAATCGTGGTGGTCGCCACCGGATTCGTCTTGCCCATGCTCATGAGCCTCAAAGGTCGCCCCTTCCCTGAAATGGCGGGTGATGGTTGTATCCAATGCCAGCAATTCAACCTTGTCAGCCGACTCCGCAAGCGTCTTCAGCGCGCTCTCCAGCCAGGGCGTCAAATCACTGCTTATCCAGAAAACCACGTCGGCCCGGGAGAGTGCCTCCGCCTCGGATGGGCGCAGGGAGTAGCTGTGGGGGGAAGCCTCTGGCTGGATCAGCAGGTCCGGCTCGGCGACGCCATCCATCACCTGGCTGACGATTGAGTGAAGGGGTGCAATGTCCACCGCAACCCTGGGAGGCGCACTCCAACCGACGGCCGGTAAAAACAGTACGGCAATACCTGCTAACAACTGGCGTCGGAACATCGTATCTCTCCTGGAATGGCTGATTGGTAGGGCAATTGTGAAAAGTCCGGCGTGAGCCTGACTGCAAACTGGCTCTTGATGTAAACGTTATGTTATAACATTGCCTTTGTTTTGGGAACCCGAAGGTGAACCGGACAAAGAGCTCGACAAAAGGATACTCAGATGTTGATCGAAACCCGCAACCTGTCCGTCAGGATTGGCAAAACACCGATCCTGTCAGCCATCACGATGAGCGTTCAGCGGGGAGAAATCGTCACCATCATTGGCCCCAACGGCTCCGGCAAGTCGACGCTGATGCGAACACTGATCGGCGCACTGCTCCCCTGTCAGGGAGAAATACTGCGCTCACCGGGCCTGAGGATTGGCTATGTTCCGCAACGACTGCACATCGATGAAACCCTGCCACTGACGGTTCGGCGGTTTCTGCAGCTGCCCCGCCGACGCTCCCGGGAGGAGCTACAGGCGGTGGTAAGCAGCGCCGGAGCACAGCAGCTTCTCGATCATCAGCTGTTGGCGCTGTCGGGCGGCCAGTTGCAGAGAGTGGTGCTGGCAAGAGCCCTGCTCGACAAGCCTGATCTACTGCTGCTGGATGAACCTACCCAGGGCCTTGATCGCCGGGGCACCTCAGCGTTCTATCATCAGATTGCCAGTATCCGGCAACAGTACGACTGCGCTGTGATTCTGGTGAGTCACGATCTGCGGGTGGTCATGCGCCGGTCCGAACGGGTTATCTGCCTCAACGGCCACATCTGTTGCGAAGGCAAGCCGGATACTGTCGGTACCTCAACGGCATTCCGTTCACTGTTTGGTCAGGATGAGGATGATGACACCCTGGCGCTGTATCAGCACCGTGAGCATGACCGCCGCCACTCGATGCCGGAGGCAGTCTGATGCTGAACGATTTCCTGTACCGGGCGGCACTCGCCGGCATTGGCGTCGCACTCGCGGCCGCGCCGTTAGGCTGCTTTGTGGTCTGGCGGCGCATGGCCTTCTTTGGCGATGCAACCGCTCACGCCGCCATGCTTGGTGTTGCCCTCTCGCTGACGCTGTCGACACCAATCTTTACCGGCGTGCTCGCGATCTCTCTTGCCATGGCCGTCACCGTATCTACCCTGAGCGGCCGGGGTTACGCGATGGATACGCTGCTGGGGGTAATGGCCCACTCTTCCCTCGCCATCGGCCTGGTGTGCGTCTCGTTTCTGTCCGGGGTTCGTATTGACCTGATGGCGTACCTGTTCGGCGATATCCTGGCCGTCGGCAAAACGGATCTCGCCATTATCTGGGGTGGCGCGATCCTGGTGCTGGCTATGGTAGGCTATCGCTGGTCCGCTCTGCTGCTGTCGACGCTCAGTCCGGACCTCGCCCGGGCCAGCGGTATATCCCCTCGACGGGAGCAACTCATATTGTTGATTGCCCTTGCCATCGTGGTCGCGGTCGCCATAAAGGTCGTTGGCGTGCTGTTGATTGCCGCCATGCTCATCATTCCGGCAGCAACCGCGCGCAAGCTATCCCGCACGCCGGAAGCCATGGCATTGATGGCGGCGATAATCGGGGCCTGTGCCAGCGTGGCGGGACTTGCTGTCTCGTATCGGTTTGACTCCCCGACCGGCCCCACTATCGTGTGTGTCGTCGCTTTTCTGTTTGTTGTCCTTAATGGGCTCCAGGCGACGGTGCAGAGAATCAGAACATTGCTGTCGGATGAACGACAGGCATTTGATTGATCAGGAGTTGTTGTACCCATGACCCAACCGCGAGCTTTCTCGCTGCGCCACAAACTTCTGATTGCCGGATTGGGCGCCATTATCCTTCTGGTCAGCCTGTTGGCAGCCCCAACCTCTCCCGCGCTGACCCAGGCAGCACCGGTCGCAGAGGCCGCGACCGAAACCGCCACAGACAGCAATACAGGCTCCCCGGAGGACGTCACCCCGCCCGCTCAACCAGACGAGCAGCACGATGGGCAGCCCGGCGACAACACACTCGCCCGAACGGTTCAGCCGGGAGACACCCTGAGCGAGATCTTCCAGTCAAGCAACGTGCCTTTGAGCGATCTGCGACAGATCATCAAAGCAGACACCGAGTACCTGGATCTGGAAACCCTGAGACCCGGCACCGAGCTTACCCTGGCGTTTGACCCTGACGGCAACTTTGCTGCCCTCGAACTCCGCCTGGACCCTGCCCGAAAAGTCGCTTACACCAAACAGTCGGACGGTAGCTTCGAATACCGGAAGTATGAGGCGGACACCCGCTGGGTCTCCGAAGTGATTCGCGGCAGGATTAACGGCAGCTTCTATGCGTCCGCCGTCCGTTCCGGGCTGACCCGGGCCCAGGTGCTGCTGATCGACCAATTACTGGGCAGCAAACTCGATTTCAGCCGGGATCTGCGGGTTGGCGATACCTTCAGCGTCATGGTTGGCCATGAACTGATCGGCCCGGACAGCACCGGCAACACCCGCCTGGACGCCATCGCACTCAACCGCAGGAACACAACGCTGTACGCGTTCCGGTTCGACGACGGCAACTACTACGATGAGAACGGCGACAGCGTATCGCCGGCGTTTCTGCGCTGGCCCACCTCGAAGCGCTACCGGGTCAGCTCGCCGTTTAACCGGAACCGCCTACACCCGGTCACCGGACGTCGCCGCCCCCACAACGGCGTGGACCTGGCAACGCCAATCGGAACACCGGTCCTCAGCACCGGCGATGGCATCGTCCGACGGGTCGGCAATCACCCTTACGCCGGCAAATACATCGACATCGATCACGGGGGCTCCCACACCACCCGTTACCTGCACCTCAGTAAGGTACTGGTGGGCACCGGTGCCCAGATCCGCCGCGGCCAGCAGATTGCCCGCTCTGGCAATACCGGCCGAAGCACCGGCCCCCACCTGCATTTCGAGTTCCACATCAAGGGCCGCCCGGTGAACCCGCTGACGGCGAACATCCCCACCGCAGCCTCGGTTCCCGCAGCCGAAGCAGCTCGTTTCGCTGAGAAGGCGGAACAACAGATGGCGGTGATGACGCACGCCGCAAGCCGGTCGGAACTTCTGCTTTCAGAGGCACCATCACTGTTTGAGTGAGATGACGCTTGCAACACAAAGCCGTCAAACTCCCTTGCCTCGACAAAGCTTGATGCTAAATTAACAGATAGTTAACCGATAGGAACTGATCGTATGAAAAGGATTTCAACTATCGCGACCTCTGTTTTAAGCCTGTGCCTTGGTGTCCTGCTGTTTCACGGCTGCAGTTGGACATCTCGTTATGACGAGTTGGTGCAAGCCGGAAGGGTTCACTATGAAGCGGGCCGTTATGAGGAATCGTACAAACAGTTCTCGGAGGCCGGTAGCCATGACCATGCAGAAGCACTTCACTATCTCGGGCGCCACCACGATTTAGGACAGGGGGTTAACCAGAATTACGCTCTAGCAGCAGACTATTATCGGCGAGCACATCAGTTGGGCTTTGCCAGGTCGACCAATAACCTCGGCTATCTGTACCTGCAAGGCCGAGGGGTGCCCAAAGACCCCGAAAAGGCCATCACATTGTTCAGGGAGGCGGCCGAGAAAGACGTTCCTCAGGCCTCTTATAGTCTCGGGATTGTTTATGAAAACCGGGAAAATTACGAGCTCGCCCGCGGTCATTTCAAGAAAGCCGCTTTGGAAGGCCATACAGCAGCACAGGTGATGATCGGAAAATACATGGTCAGTGGTACTGGCGGACCACAGAATTATCAGGAGGGTCGTCGGTTTACCAGGATGGCCGCGGAAAAAGGCGACGCTTCCGCCCAGTACAACATGGGGCTGATCCACACAAACGGATGGGGGGTCGAAAGAAACAGTCAAGCCGCCTTCCAATGGTACTTAAAAGCTGCCGCTCTGGGTCATGTAGATGCCCAATACACCCTCGCAAACCATTACTACCACGGAAACGGAATCAGGAAAGACTTCCGAAAAGCGGCACAGTGGTACGAGAACGCTGCGGGACAGGGGCACCGGGTTGCCATGCATAATATGGGTATCCTTTACCGTAATGGGCAGGGGGTAGCCCAACGACCTCGCCTCGCCTTCCGTTGGTTCAGGCAAGCAGCTGAGGACGAGTACGGGCCGGCCCAGTATATGGTGGGCGTATCGTATTTGCGGGGGACCGGTGTGGCCAGGAACCCGCAACAGGCTCAAAGGTGGTGTCAAAGGGCTGATGGGAACGGAGTCAGGGAAGCCTCCCAATGTATCTCAGATGCCCGAAACGAGCTCGCCCGTCTTAATCGATCTCGCTCCAACCGGAATGAAAGGCGAGCTGAGAATCAGACAGAGCTCGCGGATTGGCTAACCGCAGCTGCAGCTGTTATTGGCGGAATCGCGTTGATCGATGCATTCTCGGATGACGACTCTCCAACAGTTTCTTCCGGATCATGCAAAGATAAAGCACGAAGCCGGATAGGCGCTTGTGAGATCACAACGGACTACAGCACCTGCACCTCTTCTGGCTGCTCCAACGAGATAACCTGCTATGACAGCCAGGACGGCGGCGACGGCGATCAATGTGTAGGTTTCTGGGAGCGTCTGGCTACCTACTCCGGAGGCGGTGAAACAGGCACGGTTTATTGCGATACCGATAATCCAGAGAACTACAGCGAGGATATTGAAAACGTAATAGAGGAAATTTGTCAGTGAGACCACAAATCGACAAAGGACCAGGTCGCCAGGAGCGAATCTTCAGAGTCTTTTCCCCGAAGCTATTTGAGTCGTGTGGGCTTGCTTGAAAGTGCAAGCAGTGCAAGCACGAAGCTTCCTTTTTGCCTAGACGCCAGAGTAATGGGCACTAACGAAGCGCAGCGTAGTTGATCAGAGGCTCCCTAAATTGAGATATCATAGGTAACCGCAAAGGCACCCTCCGGAACTTCCACGCTATAATTTCTGAGGTTTTCTAATCAGAAGTACGATCTGTATGAGAACCAATGGCTGAAATACGGACAGCAGAAAACCAACGACAGTGGATCGTGTTACGTGATCAACCTTTTGCTTGGCTAAAGAGTGAACAGCATAAGTACCTACGACCACTCCTAATACCCAAAGGCCAACATTAAGGTATTGCCAAATTTGAGTTAAATTCAGAATCAAAACATCTTCCTTTTTGACTTATAATGCAGGCAAGCGTTTCCGGGTAACCAATGAAAACAGGTAATCTTCGGGAAGCTCCATGCACCGATTCTAAGGCTTAAATTTCATATTAAGCAGCGGCTTAACATAAAATTTTAGTGCTGCCATCTTTGGACCAATAGTAACAAGTGCCTTTCTTGAAATCCCATTCACCAATCATCGGAACTCTTGCACCGTTTTTGCTCCACATCACTCTGGATAATTGCAGCATTTCAACTGGCATTTCTCCCAGGTTGTCGCCGTTATTATTAATAATTTTCACAAACCCGGCTTTATCACCTGAAGAACCTGGCGACATCGCAACAAATGACAAATACGCTTCATAAGAAACAATAGCTGTGTAATTTCCTGTTGGATCAATTTCTTTTGAATAAACAATCCTGTCAAAAGCAAGAAAGCACCCACATAAAACAATCACCAACAGAAATATTATGGCATATTTAAACATATTGATTACTCTTCTCGTTGGTTAGCGAGGCTGTAGAAAATCCCTCGCCCCTTTTTTGATGACGTTACTATTTAAAATCCAGATGCGCTTTCGATGATCAAAGCTCCAGTCTATTAAGAATGGGAGCTATTTTCAGTTTGTTCCTTGACCAGCCTGGGATCAGAAAGATCCCCTGACCTTATTTCTACAGCCTCAACGCCTGATGTCAGACAATAACCGCAGCACTTTGAGATAACGAGGTAGAGGAAGGAGGGTCGCTGCCGGTACCCTCATTCGCTTTACCGACCAAAGTGAAGCAGTGATGGGATACCGACAACTGACCCAAGAACAACGATACCAGATTTCTGCCCTGCGTGTGGTAGGCAAGAGCCAACGACAGATTGCCACGATTCTGGGCTGCCACAGCAGCACCGTCTGTCGGGAGCTACGCCGCAACGCGACCGCAGGGGGTTACCAGGCTGCCTTGGCACAGCAGCGCAGTGACCAGCGGCGACGGCAGGCCAATAAAGCCCACAAGCGGGCTTCGTCATTGATTGACTGGGTCAGCCGACTGATCCGAAAGCGCTGGAGTCCGGATCAGATCGCAGGCCTGATGGCGCGCCTGGGGTCGTTCCGAGTCAGCCGCCAGTGGATCTACGACCTGATCCTCCGGGACCGCGCCAACGGCGGCAAGCTCTGGACCTACGGCCGGCACTCCAGGAGGCGCCGCGCTCAACGAGATCTGGCCAAGCATGCGGGACTGGGCAAGATCCCGAATCGAACGGGTATAGAGCATCGACCTGCCGAGATAGACCAGCGTCTGGAAGTGGGCCACTGGGAAGGAGACACGGTTCTGCACGGCCACAAGCAGTCAGGCATCGTAACGCTCGTGGAACGTCGTAGCGGATACTT
This sequence comes from Marinobacter sp. CA1, assembly GCF_020546665.1. Lineage (NCBI taxonomy): Bacteria > Pseudomonadati > Pseudomonadota > Gammaproteobacteria > Pseudomonadales > Marinobacteraceae > Marinobacter > Marinobacter sp. CA1. The sequence continues at coordinate 2,128,848 of NZ_CP071785.1, read as the reverse complement.
GCTGGCAGGCCGGTTGGCGCGTGTCACAGCCGACCTGACGACGAATGCGATCATCCGCTTGATGACGCCGATTCGCGGCGCCGTCAGCACCCTGACGCTGGACAATGGCAGTGAGTTCGCAGACCACCAGAGAATGGCCAAAGCCTTGAGCATGGCGACGTACTTCTGTGATCCCTATTGCTCAGGACAGCGTGGGACCAATGAGAATACCAACGGCTTGATACGGCAGTACTATCCGAAGGGAACCGACTTCTCAGCGGTCAGTCAGCGAGCCCTGAATCGGGTGGTCGATGAGATCAATAATCGCCCCAGAAAACGGCTGGGGTACCGCACACCGGCGGAGGTGTTCTGGGGAGAATATTCCGGGGCACTACCAACGAGTGGTGCTGCACTTATTGTTTGACTTCAGGACCACAGTCACTTGTTAGGCGCTGACGCCTAGATCGATAGGAAAAGATTCGCGTAACCTGAGTTCTCATTCAGAAAGTCTCGCAAACCTGCCAAATACTGTCTAAGTGACTCCTCAGGAGCGTCGTGAAATTCTTCAATCCTTGACCATGGGTTTATTACTTCCGATATTTCATCATCATTCAGGCTCCTGATTCTATCTTGGAGCGCTTTAGGGAATGATAAAACAAAAGCCTCCCCCTCTGGTGGGTGAACGGGCTGAAACCCTTTCATTAGCTCCTTATATGAAGAGACACCTAGAAATTCACCAAGCAAGGATAGCGGGATCGTGTCGATATTCTTTGCGTTAAACCACTTTCCATATGAATAGGGATCTTCGCTATTCACTACTTCCTCAGGGTCATTTCCTTCGAGGAATACAACATCTGAAATTGGCACTCATCTCTCCTTTTATGGACGCCTAGACATTATGACTCCCCACTAGAGGGCTGCCCCCGCTTCGTGGGTTAGCCTCAGCCAGAGCCATAATTTACGTGTTCTCATGCGTAAAATTGGGGGCAGCACCATGAAAAAACATAGCACACTGTTCATCGGACTGGATACGCACAAAGACACCATTGCCGTGGCCTACGCCACAGATTCCCGAACCGATCCAGTCACTTACGTGGGCACCATTGGCACCCAGCACTACGCCATCCGAAAGATGGTCCGGCAGTTCGAGTCCCGACATCCAGGCTGCCAGCTTCAGTTCGTGTATGAAGCCGGCCCTTGCGGTTACTGGCTCTATCGATTGCTCTCAAGCTGGGACTATCCCTGCTTCGTGGTGGCGCCATCCATGATCCCGAAGAAGCCCGGCCAACAGGTCAAAACCGACAAGCGCGATTGTATGCAACTGGCCCAGTTGCTGCGCAACGGCGACATTGATCCCATTTATGTGCCGGAACCGGAAGATGAGGCCATCCGCGATCTTTCCCGAGCCCGGGAAACTGCCATGTGGGATCTCAAAAACGCCAAGAGCCAGCTCAAGGCGTTCCTGTTGCGACAGGATATCCGCTACACCGGTTCAGCCAACTGGTCGGCCGCACACCTGCGCTGGCTCTCCGAACTGGTCATGCCCACGCCGTCCCAGAACACCGTGTTCCGGGAAATGCTCTACACCATTGTCGAACGCCACAAGCGTCTCGAACGGCTCGATAACGAACTCAGCTACCAGGTGCGGCGATGGCGGTTCTACCCACTGGTCAAAGCCGTCCAGGCGCTACGGGGTGTTCAGTTGCTGGTCGCTACCAGCGTTGTCGCTGAACTGGGGGATCTCCAGCGCTTCGACAACCCCAGGAAGCTGATGGCATACGTTGGTCTAACGCCCAGCGAACGATCCAGTGGCAGCCGCCGTCGGATCGGGCCACTGACCTGTGCCGGCAACAAACGGGCAAGACGCATGCTGATCGAAGCAGCCCATGCCTATCGATACCCGGCCAAAACCTCCCGGATCTTGCAGCAGCGCCAGGAAGACTTGCCCAAGGCCATTGTGGAAAAGGCCTGGGATGCTCAGGTCCGACTCTGTCGACGCTATCGATCGCTGATGCAGCGCGGCAAACATCGAAACGTGGTCGTGGCCGCCATTGCCAGAGAACTGGTCGGTCACATCTGGGCGATTGCCCGGGAAGTGGTGATCGCCAAACCCGATCCAAGGTTGATGCTATGACAACGATTATGGGACAGGACAGGCGCTTCAGGCCGCGGAGTGTGAAGCAACCCTCGACGCGCGTTAGGAAGCCTGGCTGACGACTCAGACCAGACGCTCGCTCATAGACGGAGGACCGGCTTCACGACGGAAAAGTAAGGTGGTGAGAACCCACGGATATCAGCATGAAAACCGTCGACGATTACTGGCCTCAGCGTCTGTCCTGACCCGCCCTTTACCGCGGGAATGTAGCTCTGAAAAACGGGCCTGGACCGGTGTTTGCCTCTTGACGTGGGGAGTCATATCAACGCTGAGCTTAGCGGCGCCCTTGTAATGGAGGCGAAGCCGCAATGAAAAGGGCGTCCGGCGGCCATCGGCCGCGTACTACAGCGCCTTGTTAAAATTTCTCGATCAGGCCAGCTTGAAGTACACCAACGCCCCAACTGGAATCACAACGAAAAAATACAGGGTAAGGCGAACCCAATCCCTGGCCATAGTCCAGATGAACGCTGGCAAAAATACGTAAACGCCCAAGCCAAGGTAGAAAGACCACAGAACTACGGCGACGTCTGCGACCCTTGCAGCCAAATTATTCTCTGTGGCGGCATAGGAAAACATCACGATCGCAACAACTACGGTAAATATGCAAAGACCTCTCGCCCAAAGGCGAAAAACTCTATCTGCTGTATCGCTCATCTAAACTTTTAACATTGATTCAACGGCTCATGACGTGTTTAAACACGTCACCAGACGTGATATCCCGCCACATTTCTCCATCAAACCTATACGCCAATCACCAATCTATCAAGCACTTAAAGAGGGTTTATCTAGGTCCGTTTTGGGCAAAATGTGTCAAACGCCATAATATCCCGACAACTGTACGGAACACAGCCCAGCTTGGAGTGCCAACATGGACAACCATCAAAGAACACGTATCCGGGGTTTTGCCTTTTACCGTGATTTCGCCACTCCTTGGCCCCTTAACCGACATTTAATCAGTCAGCTAGACTGCTATGCTCTCCCACAATTGGCAAGAGGCAAGAACCTGTGATTGCGCGCGAAGTATTCGAATAAGGGACATTTTGTAGCCGTTGGCCAGACCAGCCAGAGCATCGGGGGAGACGTCGACCCGTATTCAATGCGCTGTTCCTCACATCCTTTGAGGAGCTTCTGATTAAGGCCCTGCCTGGGAGAACCCTGACGCCGAGGCGATGATAACGAACCCGAAGATGGCCCAGTCATTGATTATGTGGGCACCGGTGGAGACCCACAGATTCCTGGTTTTGATGTAGGCCAGGGTCAATACGAGTCGTGCACTGCCAATAATCAGGATGCACTGGAGCCAATTCCAGTTGTAGGACGGCAGGTGTGCCAAACCGAATATCACCGCAGAGACCACCCAGGCGATAAGCACCGAGATACTACGGCTCAGTCCCAGGCGGTTGTGCATCCAGTAAAGGATGGCCAGAAACGGCAGTATGGTCAGAATCTCCTCGCCCAACAGCTGTGGAACAGAGCGCAGGAAGAAGACCATCTGGTCAGCGGCTGCCTGGTTTGCCAGGCCGCCAACCGCGACATTTACATCAGCCCCGAACAGCTTCATCACCAGAATGCCGACCAGGCTGCTCACGATCAGGTTGAGAATCGCAAAGGCAAGCATCCACCCGATATCCACACCACGTACAGGGCGAAACAGCGCTTTCCAATGCGGGCCAGCCACACAACGCAATGCCACAAGAGGAACCACCGCGAACAATACGGTACGGATCACGATACCCGTCGGCGAGATCAGTACCGGAATCGGCGCTGTGAGACAGGCGAAGCCCACGGCAACCGCTGCCAGCACCAGCATCCATTGGCCGGAATTGAGGGTGATCGGCTGGCCGTGGTAGAACGGAAAGTCACCGACAGAGACATCCCGGTTTGGCGAGCCGCCGTTCAGGATGGGTTTGCCTGGGTTCGGGTGGTTATCCGGCACACCCTGGGGTTTGTGGTGCATGATTTCGTTTCCTAGCTCACTGACAACAACACGACCACCAGCCCTTGCCAGAACACCGTCAGGATGATCCAGACCGCGCAGGCTAGCCAGAGATAACTTGGCACTCTATGTCTGTACGCAAACCAGCCTGCGATAAGCTGTACCACCGCCGTCATCGCAACCATGGCGCTGAAATAGCCATACAGTTCCCTGGAACCATCACCCGGTTGGAAGTACGCCACAAAGTGGATGACACCAAACAGGATGGTGGCAACCTGGAGGATGAAAACGCCCAGTTTTCGCCAGTTGGGAATGTCTTCGTTGAATAACGATTGCGATAACTTGTTCATCTTATTGATCCATTCTTCCAGTGAACAAACGGCAGCTTCTGCAAGTGTCAGTCAGCCAGCAACTGGGTGCGATACTGCCCCGGTGTCGATCCGGTCCATTTTCTGAAGGCTTTGTTGAAGGCACTCAGTTCCGAAAAATGTAACTGCTGTGCGATCGCCTCCATGGCCAGGTTGGGATCAGCCAGCAGGCGAAGTGCGAAATCCCGCTTCAGGTTGCCCAAAATGCCACTGTACGTGGCGCCCTCTTTCTTCAGTTTTCGCCAGTACAGATTCTCAGAGAGGCCCAGCGAATGGGCGATGTCCGCCTGCTTAAGCCAGCCCGTCTCCCGGTGGAGCACCAGCAGCCGTCGGGTTTGCCTGGTGAACGGCTCCGCCGTGTTTCGCACCAGCATCATGTTGTGATTGTCTTTCAGCATCCTCAACACCTCGTCCTGCGTTGCGGAGAACGGCACATCGATCGCTGCCTCATCAAACACAATCCGGTTATCGTCGGCAGAAAACGTCAGGCGCTCGCCGAACAGGTAACGCAAATGGCTATCGATGGACTGTTCCGGAAAACGGAACGCCAGAATTCTGGGTTTCAGTTCCTCACCAATGAACCAGCTGATCAGTCGCAGCCAGATCAGCAGCATGCTTTGATAGATAAACCGGTAACTGAGGTTTCTGCGCTCATCAAACTTGAGCACCAGGGCCACCGTGCCCGCCTGGCGCACGATCTCCCAGTGGAACTGGTCCGTGAACATTGAAAAGTACAGGTTGCCATAGTCCACCAGTGCCCGCAGAGAACGGCATCCCACAGCGCCCATCGCAAACACCCCAAAGGCCCGCCTGGGTAGCGGTTTGTCCAGAAACCCCAGGAACAGGTCTTCGGTTTCAAACATCACACGTTTAACGAACCCGCTGTACTCGAGTTTGGACACCCGGTGCCCGCTCACTGTCAGTTGCCGATCAGTCAGTTGCCATTCCGACAGGAGACGCTGTGCAACAGGCGACCGCACCCCGATGCCTTCCAATACATCCCCCAGGAAAGGCATTGGGATGGTTTGCGTCATCAAGTGTTCTTGCAGGGAGTTCAATGGAGCGACCATTCGCGTTATCCAACCAAGGATTGCCGATCTATCGATACAATCTATCGGAGAACGCAAGAAATGGACAAGCCGGCGGCAGGATTTGAACCTGCCGTCCTGGCGAGGCAGACGGTAGGTTGATCAGACCAGGGACGGCAATGCCAACAGCCGTCCGGAACCATCCAGACCACCATGGCCGGAGGCCCCTACCCGTGCATCGATCAGACGAACAACGCCTGTTAGAACGCTGTCTTGAATTGTTGCAAGAGAAAACCACGACCCTGGCGTCGGCAAGCCACGCCTCGCCGGTCGAACGCTATATCGATCCAGACCGGTTTGAGCGTGAGATGCAGACCATCCACCAACAACTTCCGCTGGCCTACCTGCACAGCAGCGAACTGCCGGGGCCACACTATTTCCGGTCCCTGGAGACACACACAGGTGCAGTCCTGTTCACCCGCGGCGGCGACGGCAAGGTCAACGCCTTTCACAACGTCTGCCGGCACCGTGGCGCCAGGGTCGAATCCCGGGCCTCCGGCTGTGCCAAGGCCTTTTCCTGCCCCTACCACGCGTGGCGCTACGGCTCAGATGGGGCGCTGGTCTCAGTCCCCTTCGAGCAGACCTGCTTTCCTGGTCTGGACAAGCAGGCTCACGGTCTCAGCAACATACCCTGCGTGGAAACGCACGGGTTCATCTGGCTGTGCCCGGCCGCCGAAACCCAGGCGGATGCGGAACAGCAGCTCAAGCAGCACCTGGCCCCTGTGGAAGGCGACCTCACCTGGCTGGGGTTGGATCAGCTCCACGTATTCAAACAGCATCGCCGACGCTGGCGTTGCAACTGGAAGATCGTGACCGAGGGTGGATTGGAAACCTATCACTTCAAGTTCGCGCACAAGAACAGCATCGGTCCGTATTTTCTGAGCAACACCTGCGTTACTGATCAAATGGGCGCGCATTTTCGGGTCGTCATGCCCACGGAGAGGCTGCGGGACGTTACCCTCGATTCACTGGGGGAAGCCCGACTCAGGGACATCGCCCACATTGTCTACGGGCTGGCGCCACAGACCACACTGCTGGTCCAGAAAGCCCATGTCGATTGGATTCAGATGATTCCGGTGAGCGCCGATGAAACCGACATCGTGATCACATCGCTGATCCCGACACCGCCGGCCGCGCTGAGTGAGGAGGCCCTGAGCCATTGGCAACGCAACATGGCCATCTCCATCGCCACGCTGGACGAGGATTTTGAACTGGGCGAATCAATTCAGGCGGGACTGACCAGCGGCGCCAACCAGTCCCTGACCTTCGGGCGTAATGAAGGCGCCCTGGAGGCCTACAATCGCTGGGTTGAGGACAGGTTGGAAGCGGCCCGGCAGACCTGCAAGTCTGCCAAATGAGACGCCCGTGGCTGTCGTAAAACCAGCGCTAAACCGGCGCCACAATCCCCAGCGTCTGGTTTACCGCGTCGCGGATCTCCCGGTAGCGTTCGGGGTTGTGGCTGAGTGTGTCGAGGCTGTCTTCGGGGAAGATGTCTTTGAGCTTCTGCCTGGCCTCGTCCCCGGCTACCACGGCGGGTAGCAGCTGTTCGAGGCATCGCAGCATGACTTCCGGCGACACCGATGCGCCGGGAGATGCCCCCAGCAAGGTGCCGTAAGTCTTGTCGCTGGACACGATGATCTCGGTGCCCATCTGCAGGTCGCCGTCCTTGATGATCTGCACCCGCTGGCCGGCTTCCACCGCTTTCCAGTCAAACTTGCGGCTGATGCCCGGCGCGAAATTCTCCAGCTCCGCCAGCATGCTACTCTCGCCTTTAAAGGTTTCAGAGACCAGATACTTCACTAGCGGGAAGTGCTCCAGGGCCACGTTCAGCAGGCCCGGCAGATCGTGTAATCGCATGGACCGGAGGTAGTCGATGAAGCCACGGCCTTTTTCCAGAACCGGCTTGAAGGACGCAAACGGCCCGAACAGCAGATAGTGCTGACCGTTCGCCACCCGCAGATCCAGGTGTGGCACAGACATGGGCGGCGCGCCCACTTTGGCCTTGCCGTAGGTCTTGGCCCGGTACTGGTCGGCCTGCTCCCTGGTGATGGCCGCCTGCAGGAACCGCCCTCCTACCGGAAAGCCACTGAAGCGGGCGCGGAATGGCAGGTGGCTCTTTTTCAGAAGTGGGAAGGCGCCGCCCCCGGCACCGACAAACAATACATCGGCCTTGTACTGAACCGCGTTGCCCATACGCTCGGTTTCCACCAGCCAGCTGCCCGCCGGGCTTCGGTGTACGCGTTTGACGTGGGTGCCGTACTCGATCTTGACGCCAAGCTCGTTCACGGCGTAGTTCGCCATCTGCTCCGTCAGCGCCCCGAAGTTCACATCGGTGCCGGTTTCAATGACGGTGGCGGCCATCTTTTCATGGCGCGGGCGGCCTTCCATGAGGTACGGCAGCCAGCGCTCAATCTCATCAAAGTCCTCGGAGTACTGCATGTGCTCAAAGAAATGATGGGCAGACATTTCCTTGAAGCGCAGTCGCAGTTCTTCAATCGCGGATTCGGAAACGATGGTGCAGTGTTTGGTCTGGTTGATGAACGTCTTGGGGTCCTGGATTGCGCCTTTGTTGACCAGATAGGCCCAGAACTGTTTGGCGACATTGAACTGGGCATGAATCTTCAATGCCTTCTCGACCGAGATGACCTCTTCGTCCACCGGGGTGTAGTTCAGCTCGCAGTTTGCCTCGTGCCCGGTGCCGGCGTTGTTGAACACCCAGGAGTTACCGGCGCCAGGGCCTTCCAGGCGTTCCAGAATAGTAACGTCCAGTTCCGGTGCCAGCTCCTTCGCCAACACCGCAAACGTGGTGCCCATGATACCCGCGCCAATGACGATCACTTTCATAACGTCTTCCTACCCATCGTTTTTTCCATTTTTAACAAGCTAGAACCTAGCACGCTTAGGCATACGCGGGAAATCAGGGGCTGGTCCACACTGTTCCGGGTCAGGCGTCCCGGTAGGCGCTCTCACGCCGCTCGTTGATGGCCTTGACCTCGGCGCAGAGCTCGGCGGTGGGCCGGAGCAGCAGCCGTGGGATGCCGATCGGCTCACCGGATTCCAGGCAATAACCAAAGTCGCCGGTGGCGATGCGGCGCATGGCGGCCTCGATCTTGGGCAGCAGTTTGCGCTCGCGATCCACAATGCGCAAAGCCAGCCGAGACTCCTCCTCGTAGGCGGCACGGTCGGCATCGTCGTTGTGTTCGGGCGGGTTCGCCAGGGTCTGTTTGGCAGCCTCGATGCTGTCCATGGTGTCCTGGCGCAGTTGCTCCAGTGTGGCCTTGAAGAAGGCGATTTGCGCCTCGTTCATGTAATCCACCTCTGGGGCTTCCAGCAGTTCTTCCTTCGTCAGCATTCCATTCATTCCGTCAGATAGTTTGTTCTTGGCCGTAACCGGCGTTGTTTTGAGTCGGCAGATAATACCGGGTTTTTCAGGCGATTGGCTGTTTGATCGACACAGAGTTGATCTCTACCCGGAAAACAATGTTATAACATAACACTCATGTTTGCCGAGAAACGGCTGAGTACTCGCCGAACACCGACAGCAACAAACTCACCACAAACCCACCGTCCAGCCTCCTGGAGACCCCCTGTGACAGCCCTGTTGAAAGCCCCCCATCCCCCATCTGCAGTTGAAAGCGAAGCTGCCGACTGCCTGACTGAGATTTTTCGCAATACCGTGAACCTGGCCATCTGGCAACGCCGTCTGGATGCGCCCCTGCATTCGTTCGCCGATGCGTTACTGGCGCACTCCGACAGCCTGGAGCGCTTTATCAGCGTCGGCCCCGGAGAGTCCGCGCACGAGCTGCTGCCGGCCTGGGCGGCCAACCTTCCCGGCGCCGGCGCCTTCCTGGCCGACCTTGATCACCTGATCGAGATGTTCCGCTGCCTGTTTGAACCTGCGGCGGTTGGCGTTCGGCTTCACGCCCTGCAACGGCCGATGTGCCCCCGGTTCCACACCGACCGGGTTCCGGTGCGGCTACTGAGCACGTATCTGGGGCCGGGTACGGAGTGGCTGCCGGAGTCCTGTGTGGTTCGCCACCGGGACACGGGGCGGCTGCCGGACCAGACCGCCAGCGCCGCGGAGATTCGCCATGTCCCTACCGGCGCGGTGGCACTGCTCAAGGGTGAGGCCTGGATCGGCAACGAAGGTCACGGTGTGGTGCACCGCTCACCTTGCGGGCGGGGTGATCCCCGGCTGTTGATTGGTCTCGACTGGCTCAGTGAGTGATGGCGGCTGACGACTGTCCTGCCGTCACCTGCAATCCTCCCAGAACGGTTTTCAGGTGGTCGTCCAGCAGCCTCTCGGTGTCCAGGGGAGCATAATCAGCAAACAGGATCTGCCAGATCGCGGCGATCATTGGCGCTCCCGCCAGAACCTGCGGCGCCACCTGCCCTGAGCCCTGGCGGAACTCCCCGCTGGCCTCGCCATCCTGCAGGCATTGCCGAATGGCCGCCGTACCGGGTTCAACGATATTGGAATAATAGAATTGCCGGAGATTTTCATGCTTTGGCCCCTCGGCGATCATCAGTCGCAGGATGGTGCGAAAATCTCCGGTCCCCAGAAAACGGCCCAGCGAGCGGACCAATTGCTCCAGGCGCTCTGTCGGTGGCCAGCTCGCCAGGGTGGCCGCCTGTCGGACGGAGTCCAGCGCCGGCCCCACCACATCCCGAACCATGCCCTGAAACAGGTCTTCCTTGTTCTTGAAGTAGAGGTACACCGTTCCCTTGGCCACCTCGGCCTCCCGGGCAACGTCGTCCATACGGGCTGCCTCGAAGCCGTGTTCGTCAAAGACCTTTAGCGCGGCTCTCACCAGATCCTCACGGCGGCGGCGCTGGGAGCGCGTTAAGGGCTTGTCCTCGTTATCAGAATTCATTGGCTGCTTCTCCTGGCAGATGTCGGTGCCGGTTTCTTGCTGATGCAGAAGTGCTTATATCGAGTCCATCGGTATTGCGTCAACTGACCAGTCAGTCATATTATGACTCATCAGTCATTTTATGTAATCCAACCTGGAGCCGCTGACCAAAAAGGCCATTGGCGCCCCAACCCGGACATCGTTATGCCGACGCTCACTCCTTCGATACTGTTCAACCTGGCCGGCCGGCGGCTTGGCTTTACCCTGGCTGCCGCCGGCGGCCTGCTGTTGATGGCCTGCTCGCCACCGCCGGAACCCAAGATGCCGGTCGCACGCACGGTGATGGTCAGCCCGGCCGACGTCGCCGCCGACAGGCTGATGACGTTCAGTGGCACCGTGCAGGCCCGCCGTCGTTCTGTACTGGCATTCGAAACCGGCGGCATGATCCGGTCTCTGGACGTGGACCTGGGTGACACCGTTGAGCGCCACCAGCCCCTTGCCACCCTGGATGACGAGGCCCTGCGACTGGACCTGAGGGCCCGCCGCGCCAACCTGGCCAACGCTGAGGCCGACCGGCGGGAGGCCGAACTGGACTACCGGCGTCGGCTGGCGTTGGCAGACACCGGCGCCACCTCACGCTCCGCCATTGACCAGACCCGGGCCCGGTTTGAGCGGGCACAGGCACAGGTCGACGCGCTCAAGGCCGAGGTTGCACAGGCACAGGACCGACTGGAAGACGCAACACTCCTGGCGCCGTTTCGGGGCGAGGTCACCGAGCGACTGGCGGAGCCGGCCGAGTTTGTCGCCGCAGGCCAGCCGATTCTCCACCTGATTGGCGAGCGAGACGGCCTTGAAGCGACCATTCACGTTCCCGGTCCGGTCCGGGAGGCGCTGGATACTGGCCAGACCCTGGCGGTCTCGGTGCTGAATCACGGACGATCAACCACTGGCGTTGTCGCCCGGATTGGCTCCCAGGCCAACCGGGCCGGGCTGTTTCCAATCACCCTCACGCTGGCAACCGACGATATCTCCCTGCGCCCTGGAGAGACCATTGAGGCCACCTGGGACCAACACCCTGATGCGACGCCCCTGTTGATTCCGGTAACGGCCTATATCCCGGCCGGCCAGCGAATCGGGCGGGTCTTTGTGGTTGAGCAGGTTAACGGGCAGTCGCAGCTCGCCGCCCGGGAGGTGGTGCTGGGTGAGCTTGGCGGTCAGCACATTGAAGTGCTCTCCGGGCTGGAACCCGGTGAGCTGGTGGTCCAGAAAGGCGTTAACCTGCTGCAAACCGGCCAGACCGTCCTTACAGCGGGTGTTGGCATTGCGCGATACAACCAGTGAGGAATGACGGATGAACCTTACCGAAGCCGCGTTCCGATTCCGTCCGGTGGTGCTGTTGTCCGTGCTGGCGCTCATGCTCTATGGCGCCCTGAGCTTTTTCTCATTACCGGCGCGGGAAGACCCCAAGATCACCATTCGCGAGGCGATTGTTTCAACCAGCCTGCCAGGGCTTCGCGCGGACCGGGTCGAAGCCCTGATCACCCGCCCCCTGGAAGAAGCCATCCTCGGTGTCACCGGGGTGGAAGAACTGCGTTCGGTGTCATCGGACGGCCAGTCCATCATTTACGCCAAGGCCTATGACCGGCTCGATGAACTGGATCAGGTGTGGGACGAGGTGGAAGAAGCGGTCACCGATGCCACGCCAGCCCTGCCGGAGGGGACCCACCCGCCCAGGGTCAACGACAGCTTTGGCGATGTTGGCATCATCACCCTGGCGCTGACCGGTAGCGATTACAGCCTTGCGGAACTCCATGACTTTGCCGAACACAGCCGGGAGGTGATCCGCACCCTCACCGGTACCCGCAAAATCGAGATCATCGGCACGGTTGAGCAGCGCATCTTCATTGAGGTCTCCGGTGCCCGTCTCGCCGAACTGGGCATTCCACCGGATGCCATTGCCGACGCTCTGCAATCCCGCAACAGCCTCCAGCACGGCGCGCTGCTGGATTCCGGCGACCGGGCCTTTTCCCTGGTCCCGAGCGGCGAGTTCCGGACGATTGCCGATATTGAGCAGGTGTTGATTGCGGTGCCTGACGACAGCCCGGAAGACGCAACAGAAGCGGACTCGGTGATCCGCCTCGGGGAAATTGCCAACGTCACTCGCGGCTATGCCGATCCGGCACCACGGCGGGCCTATTTCAACGGCAAGCCGGCGGTGGTCCTGTCCATCATCATGCAACCGGACCAGAGCGTACTGGATTACTCCGAGCGGGCGCAGGTGCTGCTGGAGCAACTGGCCGCAACGCTGCCCGTTGGCCTGGATCTGGATGTCATCACCTGGCAGGCGGATCAGGTGGAGAACGCGGTCTACGGCGTATCCTCCAGCGTGGTTCAGACCCTCGCCATCGTGTTGGCGTTTGTGGTGCTGTTCCTTGGCGTGCGTACCGGACTGATCGTCGGCGCCATCATTCCCGCCGTTATGCTGATCACGCTGGCAATGATGGCGTTCCTTGGAATGAGTCTGGAACGCATGAGCCTGGCGACACTGGTCATCGCCCTGGGCCTGCTGGTGGACAATGGCGTGGTCGTTGCGGAACACTTCAAACGGCTTCTGATGGAAGGCAGCAACCGCCAGCAGGCGCTGACCCAGACCGGCCGTGAACTGGCCCTGCCCCTGCTCTCCTCGTCGCTGACCACCATCCTGGTGTTCCTGCCGCTGATGATGGCGGAACACGCCTCCGGCGAGTACACCCGCAACATCTCACTGGTCATTCTTATCTCCCTGTTGTCGTCCTGGGTACTGGCGCTGACCGTGACCCCGACCCTGTGTTACCTGTTCATCAAGGTCCCGGCGAAAACAGCAACGCCGGCCCCGGGCCTGTTCAACCGCGTTGAGATGGCCTACGCCGGTGTGCTGACCCGGATTCTCCGGCACCGGCTGGCCTTTGTGCTTGCGATGTTTGCCCTGTTGCCCCTTGGCGCCTATCTGGTAAAGGCCACCCCAGCCAAGTTTTTTCCGGACAGCGACCGCGCCCAGATCCTGGTCTACGTCAACCTGCCCGCGGGGGTAACGACCCGCACCACCAACGACCGCCTGCAGGCGATGATGCGTCTGATTGCCGATAACGAACGCTACCCGGAACTGGAGGACTTTGCCGCCTATGCCGGCTTCGGCGGCCCCCGCTTCGTGCTCTCGCTGGCACCATTGGAACCGGCTGCGAATGCGGGGTTTATCGTGATCAATGCCCGCAACCGGGACGCCGCTTCGGCTGCCATTCCCCGTCTTCGTGATGACTTCAGGCATGGATTCGCGGATGTCGAGGCACGAATCTCCGGCATGTTCCTGGGGCCGTCTGACCCCAACGTCATCCAGATCCAGGTCAAGGGTCCGGATGCCGATTACATCGTGGCGCAGTCGCAGGTCATCGAAGACATGCTGACATCGATACCCGGCACCATCGATGTCTGGAGCAACTGGTACAACCCGGTTACACGGTTGAATGTGGAGGTCGACCAACACCTGGCGCAGCGCGCTGGTGTTACGTCCGAAGACATTGGCAACTCCCTCACCAGCTACGTCAGTGGTCGAACGATGGCACAGTTCCGCGAGGGAGATGAGGTGTTTGCCATTGTCGCCCGGGCGATTGCCGGCGAGCGCCAGGACCCCGGTCGGCTGAAAACCGCTCCGGTGTTTCCCCAGGGCTCGGCAGACGCGGTGCCACTGGCGCAGATTGCCAGCATCAATACGCAGCCTGGTTTCGGATTCATTCATCGGGAGGATCTGGTCCGCACGGTGACGGTGGAGGCACGCAACCTGACGCTCTCGCCGGAGGACATGGCGCCGATACTGCAGCCCAAACTCGATACCCTGAACCAGCATCTGGCCCCCGGCCACGTGGTGGAGTTCGACGGCATCGTCAAAGACTCTCAGGTTGGCCGCGCGGCGCTGTTTGCCGGCTTTCCACTCTGCCTTGGGCTTTCGGTACTGCTGCTGGTCGCCCAGTTCAATGGCTACCGGCGACCGCTGATTGTCGTGCTCACCATTCCGCTGGTAATCATCGGCGTTGGTATGGGGCTGCGGATCATGCAGGCCCAGTTTGGTTTCATGGTGATTCTCGGAATGCTGGCCCTGGCGGGCATCATCGTGAACAATGCCATCATGCTGATCGACCGGATCGATATCGAACGACGGCAGAGCCGGCGGCCGGATTCTGATATTGTTATCAGCGCCAGCGTTCGGCGTCTGCGGCCCATTCTGATGACAACCATCACCACCATCGTTGGCCTGTTGCCACTGATTCTCGGCAAAGACGTGCTGTTCTATGGCATGGCTTCCAGCATGGCATTTGGCCTTGCGGTCGGAACCATTCTGACCCTGGGTGTGGCACCGGCCCTGTACTGTCTGTTCTTCGGTATCCGCATACCCGGACACGCAGATCGCGAGCCGTCATAAACCGTCGCCGATTTCAGGAATCCCTCGTCAGGAAACCTCACCATTGACCAAACACTGCATCCAACCGGGTCCGCCGTTGTCTGCGCCGCCACTGTCTTCGCCGCTACAGTCTCCGCCCCCGGGCCAGGCGGCGGAACGGCCCCGGTTCCGGCGTTACTCCATGTCGTCCCGCTACCTGTGGGTGTCGCTGCTGGCGGCGCTGGTGCCATTGCTGTCGTTTGCGGCGCTTTACGACAGCTACTTTTCTGAACTGGTCTCGCGACTGACGGACGAGCGACTGGCCACCCGCACCGCAGCCACCAAGAACGAGTTTCAGGTCTACCTGAACGAACGACGCTACGAACTGGCGGCGCTGGTCGACCAGTTCGATACCCCGGGTATCTTCACGGAGGGCGGCAGTGACCAGCTATCCCCCACCCTGCGGGACCTGCTGATTCTGCAAGCGGAACAAAAGGCGCTCTACGGCGTGGCGTTCTTCGATGCCGACCAGAACCTGGTCTGGACCTTTCCCGATGGTGCCCTGACCCGGGAACGCTATGACCGGATGAAGGCCACCCCCGCCATCGATTTCGAGGGTGCCCAGTTGATCGGACCGGAGCCCCCGTCCTGGGATCGGCCACCGGTACTGCTGATGAAGCAATCGGTTGCGCTCAATGGCGGGACCGTCAATCAAAGCGGCACCGGCACCCGCGACCACACGCCTGCAATCGGACTGATTGTGCGGTTCAATTCCCTCGCGGCCATCGCCGGCAGTTTGCAGGTCGACGGTGTAATCCGGCCCCGCCTTAGCCTGCCGGATGGCCGCACCTACGACACCGTTGGCCAGCTGGTATCCAGCCCGGAAACCCTCGTTGGCAGCTACCCACTGCTGCCTGGCTGGCACCTGGAGCTGGAACAGACCCGGGCCCTGGTTGAGCCGTCCAGCGCGCGCATGCGCTACGTGCTGATCCTGCTGGTCACCGGCACTGCCAGTTTCCTGCTGATCATTCACCTGGTGATCTCCCGCCGGCTGAAACGGCAGATGGACGCACTGATTGAGAGCGTTGAACACGTCGCCAATGGCGACCTGGAAACCCCGGTGGCGCAATCCTCCAGCCGCGAGGTCAAAGCTCTTGCGGAATCCATCGAACGCATGCGGCACCAGCTCAAGCAGGTCATTCGCTCCACCCTGGAGGTCGATCGACAGGCCTCCCTTGGCAAGCTGGCCGCCGGACTGGCTCACGACATCCGCAATCCACTCACCACCATGCTGACGACCCTGCAGGCCCTGATCAAACGGGAACCCAACGCCAGTCACCGTGAGATGCTGGCAATGCTGGAGGACGAGGTTCAACGGGTTAACGAGGTTATCGGTAACCTGCTGAACTTCGCCCGGCCCAGGGAACCACAGGCAGAACCCATTCTGGTACGGCAACTGTTCGACGGCCTGACCGCGCTGGTGACAGCGTCCGCCCGCCGCCAGAATGTGACGCTCACGGTAAACTGCCCGGCCAACCTTACGGTGCATGCCGACGCCGGCCAGTTACGCCAGATGCTGATGAACCTGGTGCTCAATGCCCTGCAGGCGCTGCCCCACGGCGGTCAGGTCTGGCTGGATGCCGAAGCCATCGACCAGAGCCTCATGCTCTCGGTGCGCGACAACGGTCCCGGTATTCCAGAGCACCAGCGCCAACGGGTCATCGAGCCGTTCTTCACCACCAAGAGTACCGGCACTGGCCTGGGGCTGGCGATCTGCCACACCCTGGCCGTCAAGAACGGCGGCCGTCTGACCATTGAGAGCACGCCAGGCCAGGGAGCAACTGTTAGTATTCGATTCCCGATCGGTGAAGGTATGGAGTTGGAAGCATGAGCGCCGTCCGCGTCCTGGTGATAGATGACGAACACAACCTGGTCCGCAGCATCCGGTTTGCGCTGGAAGACCAGGCAATGTCCGTGGCTGGCGCCCACACCGGCGCAGACGGCATCAAGGCCATCGACACCGAGCGCCCGGATGTGGTGTTGCTGGATCTGGGCTTGCCGGACATCTCCGGCCTGGAAGTCCTGGCCGAACTCAAGTCCGACTACCCGGAACTGCCGGTGATCATGATCTCCGCCCACGGCGACACCCGGGCTGCCGTCAAGGCGGTGAAAGATGGCGCGGTGGACTACATCACCAAGCCGTTCGACTGGGACGAGTTGGTGCTGTTGATCCGGCGGTCCAGTGAGCGTTTCCGCATCAAGCGGGAACTGACCTACCTGCGCCAGCGGCAATCACACGCCGACCGGATCGTCGGATTCAGTGATCCGGTCCGGCAGCTCAAGCGCACCATTGAGCAGGTTGGCCAGAGCAACACCCGAACCGTGTTGATCTCCGGGCCCTCAGGTACCGGCAAGGCGCTGATAGCCCGCAGTGTGCACGACTTCCGGATGCAGGAAGCACCGTTTATCGAAGTCAACTGCGCTGCGTTGCCGGAGCAACTGATTGAAGCTGAGCTGTTCGGTGCCGAGAAAGGTGCCTATACCGGCGCTACCCAGAGCCGGGCGGGACTGATCGCCCTGGCCGACAGCGGCACCCTGTTCCTGGATGAAATCGGTGAACTGCCGCTGCCACTGCAGGCAAAGCTGCTCAGTTTCCTGGAGAATCGCAGCTACCGGCCGGTCGGGGCCAGTCGCGAGTTCCAGGCGGAGGTGCTGGTGATTGCCGCCACCAATCGGGACCTCAAAGCCGAGTCCGAAGCCGGCAACTTCCGTGCAGATCTCTACTACCGCCTCAACATCCTCCCCATCGACGCGCCAGGCCTGGCCGGACGACCGGAGGACATCGACCTGCTGCTGAACTACTTCGGCGAGCGCTTTGCGGCCCAGGAGGCGTCCGAGCCACCACGCTGGCACCCGGAGGTGGTTCGCCGTCTGCAGGGCTATCACTGGCCTGGAAACGTACGGGAGCTGCGCAACCTGGTGGAGCGGATGACCATCCTGCACCCTGGCCGCGAAATCACCCCAGACCGCCTGCCCGACGAGTTCCACCACCACGACACCACCACGACGCCGGCCGCCCGTTACGCCGACGCGGTGGAGGCCCGCGAGAAAGAACTGATACTCCAGGCCCTGAGGGAAACCGACTGGCGCAAGGGCGAAGCCGCCGAACGTCTGGGCATCTCCCGCCATGCCCTTAAACGGCGGATTCAGCGCCTGGGCATCGAGGCCTAGTCGCCATGGCATTGCCCCGGTTTCTGTCCGCTGTCCTGCTGTCTCTGATGCTGGTCTGTGCCCGAGTCGAGGCGCGGGTTACCCTGGGCGTCCCCGCTGCTGAGGCCGACGTACAGGTCGGCTGCCTGTTTCCGCTCGACGGTCGGGGCGGTCTTTACGGCAAGGACAGCCTGGTCGGCATCCGGCTGGCGCTGGAATGGCTTGAACAGCAGGAGACAACCTACCCCAGTCTGCACATCATGGTGGAAGACAGCCGCTCCCGGGTTTCCCGGGCCGTGCGCCTGGTACGGGCGTTTGTCCGTGAGGACAATGCCCGCTTCCTGTGCGGTGTCGTCAATTCCTCCATCGCCTGGGCCGTCTCCCAGGTCGCAGAGTCGGAGCGTGCATTCTTCATTGGCACCGACCACGCCTCCACCAGATTGACGGAAGCGCCGGTGTCGCCCTATTACTTCCGCGTCAACAACAACATTCATCAGTCCATGACCGCGGCAGCGGCCTACATCCGGGATCGTTTTCCGCTCCCCGACAACCGGCCACTGCGGCTGTCCTACCTAGGCCCGGATTACGACTATGGCTACCGCATGTGGCGGGACCTCCGGGACGCCCTGACAGATCAGGGCGTCGACTTCGAGATCGTGACCGTGCTGTGGCCACGGCTGTACGAGCCCAACTATGCCCCCTACATTCACGCGCTCACCGAACAGCCGGTCGACCTGGTGGTGAATGCCCTGTGGGGCGGCGATCTGGTGGCCTTTGTGCAGCAGGCCAACCAGACTCCGCTGTTCCACCGCACACGGGTCGCCAACTTCGACACCGGCGGCAACTACGAAGTGCTGGCAGCCCTGGGTGAGAACATGCCCTCCGGACTGATTCTCTCCGCCCGCCACCACAACAACTGGCCGCAAACCGCGTACAACCGCTGGTTTGTACAGCGCTTTCACGAGCTCAGCGGCCGTTACCCCTCTTATGCCGCCGAAGGCGCCTACGCCGGCATCCTGGCCATTGCCGAGGCCATTCAGACCGCCGGGACCGACGCCAGTGACGCCGACGTTCAGCGGGCGCTTGAGCATCTGCAACTGAAACTGCCCGAGGACCCGCCCGGGTTCACCTCGTTCATGGACCCGGACACCCACCAGCTGCAGCAGGTGATCTCTATCGGCACCAGCACCGCCGATGATGGCCTGCCTCCGGCCAGCAAGCTGCTGAACGACTGGTACATACACTACCCGTCATCGAACTCCCCCACCTCTGATTAACTCCGACATCGCCTCTGCGCGATCTGAGGGCTGTAGCTGCAAGGCGCGGTTCGCAGCCAATGGCCGTCGGAGCGAAAAGCGCTCAATGCGCAGCGCAACCTGAGCGGATACCGCTCACGCCATCATTTTTCTTTCTTTCCAGAAAGACAGTTACGCCTTTAATTTCAATTAGCTAGGAAATATCAGGGAACTGGCACTGCGGTTGCTATACCGCTAATGCACCGAGCTTTGAGCGCGCTATCAGCCACCTACAACAACGTAACGAGGCCGTTCCCGATGAAAGCACTGCCAACGATCTTCCTACCGTTATTGCCAATCTGACACCGCTGTCATCGTCGGAGGCACCACCGGGCAGCCCATGGTGGTGAGCATTGCCGCGACCAGGCTGCCCGCCTGTGTGGTCCGATGAACACAGGCGGTGCCTAACTGTCGTGTCTGAGCGCCGTACCAGATCGCTGCAACGAATCGTCATTCACCCCAACTGTCATACAAAAACAGGAGCCTGCAATGATCCCATTGAAAGACCCATCGCTACTCAAGAACCACTGCCTGGTGAACGGGCAGTGGCTGGAATCCCGCTCCCAGGAAACCTTTGCCGTCATCAACCCGGCCAATGGCGACACTGTTGGCACGGTTCCCAGCTTCGGGCCGGATGAAATCCCCGCCATTATCGATGCGTCCCGGGTTGCGCAGGCGGCGTGGGCCAAACGCACTGCCAAGGACCGTTCCGCGATTCTGCGTCAGTGGTTTGAACTGATGCTGGAGCATGTCGACGATCTGGCGCTGATCATGACCACCGAACAGGGCAAGCCACTGGCTGAAGCCCGTGGCGAGATTGCTTACGCAGCCTCGTTCATCGAGTGGTTTGCCGAGGAAGCCAAGCGCCTTTACGGTGACACCATCCCTGCGCCCCATGCCGATCAACGCCTGACCGTGCTGCGCCAGCCCATCGGGGTGACCGCCGCCATCACCCCCTGGAACTTCCCGGCCGCGATGATTACCCGCAAGGCGGCACCGGCCCTGGCGGCTGGCTGCTCGATGATTGTGCGGCCGGCAGATCTTACGCCACTGACCGCGTTGGCCCTTGGCGAACTGGCCCAGCGGGCGGGCGTTCCGGCCGGGGTCCTGCAGATCGTCACCGGGCCAGCCAGCAAGATCGGCCAGGTACTCACCGACAGTGAAAACGTGGCCAAGCTGTCATTCACCGGCTCCACCGAAGTGGGCCGGCTGTTGATGGCGCAATGCGCACCGACAATCAAAAAACTGTCGCTGGAACTGGGCGGCAACGCACCGTTCATCGTCTTCGACGATGCGGATCTGGATAAAGCGGTCCAGGGCGCCATCGCCTCCAAATACCGTAACGCCGGCCAGACCTGCGTGTGCGCCAACCGGATTCTGGTACAGCGTGGGGTCTATGACGCCTTTGCCGACAAGCTAGCCACCGCGGTGCGCGCCCTGAACGTCGGAAACGGCACCGAAGACGGCGTCGACATTGGCCCGATGATCGAAGAGAAAGCCATCCGCAAGGTGGAAGAACACATCGCCGATGCGGTCGAGAAAGGCGCCACCCTGCTCCATGGCGGCGAACGTCTGGGCGGGCTGTTCCTGACACCCGCCATCCTGACCGGCGTGACACCCGCCATGAAAGTCGCCAGGGAAGAGACCTTTGGCCCGATGGCTCCGCTGTTCGTGTTCGATACCGAAGAAGACGCCATCGCCATGGCCAACGACACCATCTTCGGCCTCGCCGCCTATTTCTACACCCGCGATCACGGCCGTTCCGTGCGGGTGGCAGAAGCCCTGGAGTACGGCATGGTCGGCCACAACACCGGCCTGATCTCCAACGAAGTCGCGCCTTTCGGCGGCATGAAGCAGTCCGGGCTTGGCCGTGAAGGTTCCAGATACGGCATCGATGAATACCTTGAACTCAAGTACATCTGCAGCGCGTTCTGATGCGCCCCACAGAGCAACTCAATCCGTCGGATAAACAGGAGAAAAACATGCCAGAAGGTATCAAGCCATTCACGTTCGACACACCGGGTGCCATGCACATGGAATGGGGCGCCGCCGGTCGGCTGGGAGAGATTCTGGGTGACTGGTTCCCCCAGCGCAATCTGCTGATCGTCACCGACAAGTTTCTCCACCAGAACGGTCTGCTGGAGCCAGCCAAGGCGTCCCTGGCCGATGCGGGCTTCCAGGTCACCGTGTTCGACGACGTGGTCGCCGATCCGCCCGAAGCCGTGGTGACGGAGTGCGCCGAACGCGGCAAGACGGCAGGCGCCGATGTGGTGCTGGGCTTTGGCGGCGGTTCGTCCATGGACATCGCCAAACTGGTGGCAGTCATGCTGACCTCCGACCAGCCGCTGGCGGACATGTATGGTATTGGCAACGTCACCGGTGCGCGCACGCCGCTGGTACAGATTCCGACCACCTCCGGCACCGGCTCGGAAGTCACCAACATCACCATTCTTACGACTGGTGAAACCACCAAAATGGGCGTGGTGTCCCGGCAACTCTACGCTGATCGCGTGCTGCTGGACGCCGAACTGACCGTAGGACTGCCGGCCAGCGCCACCGCCGCCACCGGGATCGACGCCATGGTCCACGCCATTGAGGCGTACACCTCGGTTAACCGCAAGAACCCGCTCTCCGATGCCCTGGCGCGGGAAGCACTGAAGCTGCTCGCCAATAACCTGGTACCCGCCTGCCGGGAGGGCGGCGACCGTTCGGCCAGGGAGGCCATGTTGCTGGGGTCCAACCTGGCGGGTCAGGCGTTCTCCAACAGTCCGGTAGCCGCAGTTCATGCCCTGGCCTACCCACTGGGCGGCCACTTCCACCTGCCCCACGGCCTGACCAACGCGCTGATGCTCGGGCCGGTACTGCGCTTCAACATGAAGGCCGCTGCGCCGCTGTATGCGGAACTGGCGGACGTTCTGTTCGGCCCGTCGGACGAGGACGTCAACGCCCGCGCCACCAGGTTCGTCGACCATATGCAGGAGCTGATGAACGACTCTGGCGCGCCGCAACGGCTACGGGATGTGGCGGTGCCTGAGGACAGCTTACCGACCCTGGCACGGGACGCGATGCTGCAAACGCGGCTGCTGATGAACAACCCGGTGGAGGTCACCGAAGCCGACGCCCTGGCGCTCTATCGGGAAGCCTACTGACTCACGGGAACACGCCGAATATAAGTTAATCCAAAGCATTAAAAACTGAAATTATCTAACTGAATATAAAAGAGTTACAACAATGAAATATACACGCGTAGACGGGCAGGAAACGCCCTATTGGGGCGTTGGGCCATTCAAGGTGCGGCTGCCGTTTGTTCACTATCGTATTGAGTGGCCGGACTACTTCCAGGGCCTGCTGATGTGCGCTGTCGACCTGGCGGCCATCCCCCTGATGACCGAACTGCTGGGCATGCCCTTCGAGGTGGCATTGGCTGTGGTGATCATGAACGGCATCCTCTACCTGCTGCACCACCTGGTTGGCGATCCGGTCGTTCCCGGCTGGATCACCCCCGCGATCCCGTTGCTGATGGCCTATTGCGCCACCTTCCCGGAGGGGCCGGAGCGAATACATGCGCTAGTGTCATTCCAGCTGCTACTCGGCCTGTTCGCCATTGGCATCGGCGCCAGTGGACTTGCTCACCGGGTGGTTGGCGCCATACCCCAGGCAATCAAGTCCGGGGTGATCATTGGTGCTGGCGTTGCCGCAGTGATCACTGTGTTCAAGGTGGATGGCCGCTTTGATACCTACCCCATCACCATCTCACTGGCCGTGGGGATCGCCTTCTACGTAATCTTCTCCCGTCACTTCGCCCGTTTGAAACGGGAGAATGCGCTGTTTGGCATGATCGGCAAACTGGGCATCTTCCCGATCATCGCACTGGCGATTATTATCGCTCCGACCTTTGGTGAAGCCTCCTGGCCGGACATCAAGTGGGGCTTCTCCAACCCGGACTTTGTCACCCTGTGGCAGGAGTACACCGTCTTCGGTCTGGGTTTCCCGCCCATCGAAATGTTCCTGACCGCCATTCCCACAGTTCTGGCGGCCTACATCGTGTTGTTTGGCGACGTGCTGCAGAGCAAGGCCATCCTCGATGAGGCCGATCATGAGCGTCCCGATGAGAAGATCGACTACGATCCTGATCGCGCCCACATGGCCTTTGGCGCCCGCAACTCAGCCATGTCGATCCTCGGCCCGGACGTAACCATGTGCGGTCCGCTGTGGGCCGCCATGCACGTGGTGATCGTGGAGCGTTTTACCCAGGGCAAGAAAGCCATGTACTCCATTATTGGTGGCGCCGGCTCGTTCCGCTGGGGCACCAACACCGGCCTGCTGTTCATGCCCATTGTCAGCCTGGTGCAGCCGATTCTCGGCATCGCCCTGGCGCTGACTCTGCTGATCCAGGGCTATGTATCGGTACGGATCGGGGTTATGGAAGCCCGGTCCCAGCGTGACCTGGGCATCGCCGGTATTGTCGCCGCGGTATTGGCTACCCGGGGCGCCACCTGGGCGTTTGCGGTGGGTGTGGTGTTGTGCCTGCTGGTGTATGGACGGGATTTCTTCAAGGGAGAAACCGACAACACGTTCGTGAAGGACCAGGAAGCGTAAACCAATGGTGCGCTGGCAGGAACACACTCCGCCAGCGCACTGTCTCTTCAGACTTCCTGGATCACGACAGTGTCAGGCTGTCAGCCCATGGGCCTTGCCATGGGCCTCCCATTCTGAATCCGGTACGATCACAATCTTGCCCAGGTAGTCGCTACCGCGATTCACGAAATAGCGCTCCGCCTCATGCAATTCCGACAAACGGAAGGCCGCATGCAGCACGGGTTTGAGCTGGCCGCTGCGAATCCACGCCACCAGTTGTTCCGCTTCTTCCCGGGTACCATGGGACACCCCGAAGATCTGCACCTGGTAAAGATAGATCCGCGTCCACATGATCTCAGAAACGTTGCCGGCGCTGGCCCCGGCGATGCTGAGACGGGGATAGTCGCTGCGGGCATTCATATCGAAGATCATCGCATCGATGAACCGGTCGGTCATGTCACCGCCAGCCAGATCCATCACCGCGTCCAAGGGCGCCCCGCCGGTCATCGCTTTTACCCGTTCCTCAAACCGGCCCATGTCGGAACGGTCCAGCACCGCTTCGGCCCCCAGGGCCTTGAGCGCTTCAGCCTTGCTCTGTTGGCTCAGGGCATAGGGAATCGCGCCCACAATCCGGCACAGCTGGATCAGCGCGGTGCCCACACCACCGCTGGCGCCGGTGACCAACACCCGCTCGCCGGCCTTGATGCGGGCGGAGGTCATCATGTGATACGCGGTCTGGTAGGAACACATGCCCATGGCGGCAAGCTCGGCGTCATCCAGGTCCGGATTGGGGACGTGATGGAACTGATCCGCCGGCACCGCCACATACTCGGCAAAACCTCCATCGGCGCCGTGACCGTAGTAGTCCGGTGTCAGGTTGATGTCCCGGCGCTCATCGGCGTAGATATTGAAATCCAGCAAGCCCCGCTCACCGACGCGGGCCTCATCGACGCCCTCACCCACGGCAGCCACCCGGCCCACGATGTCCGCACCCTGGATTCGGGGAAACGTCAGCGTGGGCTCGCCACCCATGGCAAAGGACGTAACCTCCCCCTTGTCCTTGGTCGGGTACAACCCCTCCCGGGCCTTGCGGTCGGTGTTGTTTTTGGCGGTGGCCGTCACCTTCACCAGCACCTCACCAGGGCCCGGACGCGGTGTCGGCACGTCGGCCTGGTACACCAGCTTGTCCACATCGCCGTGGCCGGTCAGCACCATCGCTGTCATGGTTTGCGGAATCATCTGCTTGCCCATCCTGAGGCCCCTTCTCTTGGTGGTTTGGCCAAGGAGTTCATCAGCAACACTCCCTGATCTCAAGACCATAGCAAACCTGATCGGGACTCGCCCAAGGGAAGCTCACCCATGCTCCATGCCGCGGCTGTCTCCCAATGCCTCAGGCGTACAGGCAAGCACCATCCGATCAATGAACTGGCGAATCTTGGCCGGCACGTAGGGCGTCTGTTTGTACAGGGCGTGAAGGGGAAACGCCTCGAGCTGGAAGTCCGGCAACAGGGCAACCAAGCTGCCGTTGCTGAGGCCTTCACGAAAAGTCCAGACCGGCCCGAGATGTACGCCCCGCCCCTCAGAGACCAGATCCCGAATCGTCGCCAGGTGATTGACGCACAAGCGCCCGTTTACCATAACATCCACCCGACCTTCAGGCCCGGTGAGTGCAATCGGCCGACGTGCGGACTCTCGACCGTAGAAGATGAAGTCCAGGGCTTTCAGATCATCCGGGCTCACAGGCAGAGCCCGATCATTGAAAAAGGTGCTGGCGGCTACGAGCACCCGGGGCACATCACCGAGCCGACGACAGATCAGCCCGGAATCCGGCAGTTGCCCGACGCGAATAGCGACATCAATATCCTGGGAGGCCAGATCCTCGAACCGACTGCCCAGGATCAACTCAACGGCCAGTTCCGGGTAACGGTTCTGCAGCTCAGTAATCACCGGAACCACAAAAGTCGCACCGAACTCCTGGGGTGCAGCGACTCTTAGCAGGCCGCTGGGGGTGTCCGTCTGCCGGCGAATCTGCGCCTCCAGGGCTTCCTTCTCAGCCACCAATGAACGCAATCCCTGATAATAGCGCTGGCCGGCTTCTGTCGGCACTGATCGCCGGGTGGAACGTTGCAAAAGCTTGACACCAAGGCTCTGTTCCAGTGCTGCAATCCGACGACTGACGGACGACGGCGCAGTGTTTAACTGCTCCGCTGCTGCCTTCAGGCTACCCGCCTCCACAACCCGGAGAAACACCTGCTCATGGGCCATACGCCACTCCCAGCTTATTGCAAATTACGCAACCATACGTTGCTTTAAAACCAGCTACCTCAACAATAACGCAATCAATAACATCTCCGGTATCCCCCTGATGGGGCGCACTCACGCATACAGGAGACCAATCATGACATCGTCAAAGCACCCTGGCCTGCAGGGAAAAGTCGTGCTGATTACCGGAGCCGCCAGAAACATGGGTCGCGCTTTTGCGGAAGCTCTTTCCGCCCAGGGCGCCGATGTTGCCGTGCACTATCACAGCGACAACTCAGCGAGTGACGCCAACGAAACCGCGCGACTGGTGAAACAGAACGGTGCCCGGGCGCTGATCATTCAGGGCGACCTGGCCGAGCCAGAGCAGGTGAACTCTGTGTTTGAGCAGACAGTTGAAACCTTTGGCAGGCTCGACATCGTCATCAACAACGCCGGCATGATCATCAAGAAACCATTTATGGATTATAGCCCGGAGGACTTTGACCGGTGTTTTCGGACCAATACCAAAGGGGCATTCCTGGTGATGCAGCAAGCTGCCCGATGTCTGGCAGACAACGGTCGTATCATCAATATGAGCACCTCGCTGGTCGGCGCCTTCACAGGCGGCTATGGCGTCTATGCAGGCTCCAAAGCCCCCCTCGAGGACTTTACCCGGGCGCTGGCCAAAGAAATTGGCCACCGGGGCATCACCGTCAACGTCGTTGCACCCGGACCGATCGACACGCCATTCTTTCATGATCAGGAGTCTGATCAGACCGTGGCCTACCTGAGCGCTGCCAGCGTCGCGAATCGACTTGGCACTATTGACGACGTGGTTCCGGCCGTCGAATTTCTGGTGTCGGAGCAGGCTCGCTGGATAACCGGGCAGATTCTCTTTATCAACGGAGGCTTTGTGACCCGATAACGTCTTTTAAAACCTGGGCCCGGTAGGTCTGACGGGCCCAGGACTGCCACGGATCAAAATGAAAGCCTGGCCCCAACAACCGCAAACCAATCCTCTATGCCGCTGCTCTGGTCCCTGGCAAGATCGGCGGTATCGCCATACTTGCGTTCATGAACCACGCCAATGTAGGGCGAGAAGGATCGATCAATCAGATCGTAGCTCAGCTTCAGCCCGGTCTCTGTGGACACCAGGCCTTTGCCCACACCAATCTCCCGGTCCTCACTGAAGGCGACAGAAGCGTCAACGGAGGCGACCAGAATCCAGTGGTTGGTGATCAGCAGTTCGTACTCCGCATCGAGCTCCGCCGATACATCGCCGTCCTGACTGGCGTATAGACTGGCATCGATCTCAAACCACTGGGGTGCCAAGCCGGATAGCCCAACAACGACGTAGGTCCGATCTGGCCCCTCAGGGGTATCAAATCGGATACCCGCCTTGGCATCGAAAAACTCCGACACCGGCACCTGCCCAACCAACTGGTTCTCGAGGGTATGGTAGGCCTGCTCATCAATCGCGTATTCCCCGTTGGACAGCCAGCGAGCCTTGAGCTCATCGGTGCCGTAAAACAGGTCCGCCTTCCAGACGCCCAGCTCTTCATCATCGTCGCTGTATCGGTATTCGAGCTCCTCGAACTGAGCCCCCCACACCCGCAACGCCTGTTTCCGTTCGGTGGTGTCTTCCATCAGTTGCTGCGCAGAGACAACTGGCGACAGCACACTGCTCGCCAGAAGCGTTACCAGTACCAACCGTTTCATGAATCACCTCCGGCCGTAGTGTTTACGCTGTCTAGCGCTGATGACATGGACTCGGGGCCACCTTCAACAATGACCTTACGGAACATGCCGGCGGCGGCGTGATACGACAGGTGGCAATGGAAGGCCCATTGGCCAGCGGCGTCTACTTCTGTCTCCATATACACGGTGGTGCCCGGTTGAACATTGATGGTGTGCTTGACGGGATTCCACTGATCAGCGCCCACGTCCAGGATCGACCACATACCATGGAGGTGCATGGGGTGAGTCATCATGGTCTCGTTCACAAACTTGAAGCGGACGCGTTCGCCATACCGCAGACGAATGGGGTCTGCATCTTCGTATTTGACACCGTTGATGCTCCAGCTGTAGCGCTCCATGTTGCCGGTCAGTCGTAACTCGACTTCCCGGGTTGGCTCACGATCTTCGTAGAGAGGCTGTTGCGCCCGCAGGTCAGCATAAGACAGGAACTTACCACCGCTGGCTGCCGTTGGTGTCAGGCCGCTGCCTGGTGCGTAGAAAGGATCACGGGCGTTGCCATTCATCATCGCCATGTCACCGTGATTCATCTCGCCATGATTCATCTCACCGTGACCCATGGCCGCCATGTTGCCATGGTCCATCCCTTCCATGCCCGAATGGTCCATGTCGGCCATATTGGCGCCATCACCATGGCTCATATCGTGCGAACCGCCCATGTCGGCCATGGTCAAGCGGGCTGGCTCACGCAAGGCCGGCACTGGCGCCTGCATGCCGGATTCCGGCGCAAGGGTGGCTCTGGCGTAGCCGGATCGGCCCATGGATTCGGCAAAGATGGTGTAGGCCTGGGCGTCCCGGGGACGCACGATAACGTCGTAGGTCTCGGCAACCCCAATGCGGAATTCCTCTACCGTCACCGGCTGAACGTTGTTGCCATCAGCCTGCACCACCGTCATCTCCAACCCTGGAATGCGTACATCGAAGTAGGTCATGGCTGAGGAGTTAATGAACCTAAGGCGAACACGTTCGCCGGGCTCGAACAGCCCGGTCCAGTTTTGCTCCGGCCCCTTGCCGTTGATCATTCCAACAAAGCCCTGAACGTCCTCGACATCGGCTTTCATCATTCGCATATCACCCCAGGCGAGGCGATCCCGCAGAGTCGTCATAAACCCCCGTTCAGAGATGTCCGAGAAGAACTCGCCAACGGTCTGCTGCTGGCGATTGTAGTAATCCGCCGAGGTTTTCAGGTTGCGCATGATGCGATCTCCGGAGTGGGGATGCTTGTCGGTCAGCTGCACCACGTACTCACGGTCATAGCGAAACGGCTCCCTGGCCTCAGGCTCGATGACAATCGCACCAAAGGCCCCATCCGGCTCCTGAAAGCCGGAGTGACTGTGGAACCAGTAAGTACCGCTCTGAACAGCGGGAAACCGATAGGTAAAAGTTTCACCGGCTGGAATACCCGGAAAACTGATCCCCGGAACCCCGTCCTGGGTAAAAGGCAGGATCAGTCCATGCCAATGGATCGACGTCATCTCATCCAGGTTATTGGTGACGTTGATGGTGACTTCCTCACCTTCCCTGAATCGCAGTACCGGCCCAGGCGAGGCGCCGTTGTAGCCGATACCCTCTTTCACAAACTCACCGGTGTCGATCTTGACCCGGTCGACCGTCAGGTCGTACTCGCCGGCCAAGGCCAGCGGCGGCACAATCAGGGCAAACAGCCCTGCCAGCAATGAGAATCTGGTCATGGCTTACTCCGACGTCACCTCACCGTACATCCCGGCCTGGTAGTGCCCAGGCACATTGCAGGCGAACTCAAGACTGACGTCATCCGGAAACGTCCAGATCACCTCGGCACTCTCACCGGGCTCAAGCAGAACACTGTTGGGGTCATCGTGCTTCATGGAATGGCCGTTCCCCATATCCATATTCATCCTTTCGTGGTTGATGGAGCCTCCCTGAATCACGCCATGCGCCACCATCATCTGCATTTCTTTCTGATGGGCCTCATGCATGGCTGGGGTGCCAAGGTTGAACTCGTGCACCAACCTTCCCCGGTTTTCGACCACAAACTTCACCGTCTCGCCGGGACTGACGCTGACTGACTCCGGTTCGTAATAGTTGTCATGCATGACCACATTGATCGTTCGGCTGACGGCATCTGCCTGGCCAGGCTGTCCCGTAGCCGCCCCATGGCCACCTCCGTGGCTACCGCCCGCCTGGGCGGCGGTTGAAATTGACATCGCCAGCGTGGCGGCAAACAGCGTGATTGCTCTCATTCCGTCTTCTCCTGGAAGGACATTTGCGTTACAACCCCGATACCATCGCGCACCAAACTGAACTCTTGCTGAAAACAACCCTGCGCTTGCGTTCAGGCTGGATTCAGCTTCCGCAGCCATACTGTCGGGCTGGTTGCGCTAACGAACTAATGGGGGCCTTTATGCGACTGCTGCTTGTGGAAGACGATTCCCTGCTGGCCAACGGGCTTACCGGCCAGCTCGAGGGTGCGGGGTTCAGCGTCGATGTCAGCCACACCGCCCGTGAAGCGCTGGTACTGGGCAAACAGGAGGACTATCGGGTCGTGGTTCTGGATCTGGGCTTGCCTGACGGCAACGGTTTGGACGTGCTGCGGGCCTGGCGGCGGGCCGGCGACGGCTTTCCGGTGTTGATCCTCACTGCCCGGGGCGACTGGCAGGACAAAGTGAATGGTCTGAAGGCGGGCGCGGATGACTACCTCGCCAAACCATTCCAGACCGAGGAACTGATCGCCCGTCTTAACGCCATCGTGCGACGAAGCGAGGGGCGCGGTCTCTCAGTGGTGAAGGCCGGTGGACTGGAGCTGGATGAGAATCGACAGAGCCTGACCTTGCAGGACGGCAGCAATCACAGCCTGACCGGCACCGAGTATCGGCTGCTGCGATGCCTGATGAGTCGCCCCGGCCGGGTCTTTTCCAAAGAGCAGCTAATGGAGCAGTTGTACAACCTCAGCGACAGTCCCAGCGAGAACGTCATTGAGGCCTACATCCGGCGCCTGAGAAAGCTGGTGGGCGCCGGCGCCATAGTCACCCGCCGCGGTCAGGGGTATGTGTTCGATGACCAGAATTAAACGTCCGCGCTCGATACGCGGCGCCCTGCTGGCTGTGCTGCTGCCTGCGGGCATCGGGCTTATGGCGTTGGCCTGGGTGATACACGGCCTGTTACTGGACCGGATGTCCCGGGAGTTTGTTGAGAACCGGCTACAGGACGAGGTGACCTTTCTCGAGCACCAGATCCGCAATGTCAACGGTGCCATAGACGCCCTGCGGACCGGCGACTATTTCGAGGAGGTCTTCCACCACGCGTTCGCGATACAGACGCCGACACAAATCCTGATCTCGCCCACCTCCTGGCAGTCGGTACTCACGCCGCTACTGCAGTCACGCCAGCAGGGCGCCATTCGGCTCAGCCCCGATGGTGAACCGGTCGACCTGCTGGCCTTCCGGCGCACGTTCCAGCTCAATGGCGCAGCCATTACGGTTCTCGTTGCGGAGGACATGGCGGCCCTCAAAGACAGCCAGTCAGCGTTACATACCTGGACTGCCATTGTGTCCATTACGCTGATTCTGTTGCTGGCGATCATCATCTGGCTGGGCATTACCCTGTCCATGCGACCCGTCAGCCAGCTTCAGGCTGAACTGAAGCTGCTCCAGGCAGGACAACGCTCGCGGATCGATGGCTCGGCGCCCCAGGAGTTCCGACCACTGGTGCTGCAGCTCAATCAGTTACTGGATTCTCTCGACCAGCGATTGACCCGTTCCCGGGAAGCCCTCGCCAATCTGTCTCACAGCCTGAAAACACCCATAGCCGCGGTGCGGCAACTGCTGGAAGACACCGATCGACCACTCGATACCGACCTTCGCCGGGAGATGGCTTTCAAGCTTAGTGAGCTGGACCGGCAACTGGAAAGTGAAATGCGCCGTAGCCGGTTTGCCGGTCCCCAGGTTGGCAAGAGCGCCCTGCCGGTCAAACAGTCTCGGGATCTTCTTTGGATGATGGGCCGGCTATACCCCGACAAACGCTTCGAGCTCTCCACTACCCTTGGCGACGACGACCGCTGGCAAATCGAAGAACAGGATCTCAACGAACTCATTGGTAACTTGCTGGACAACGGCGGCAAATGGGCTCAGACCGGGGTTGAGCTGACGTTGGCTCGCCACCACGGATCGTTGCTAATCACCGTCGCCGATGATGGTCCGGGCGTCAGCGTTGGCGCCCTGGACAGCCTGGGAACCCGAGGCCTGCGGCTGGATGAGCAAACCCCAGGCCACGGCCTGGGGCTGGCCATCGTCAACGACATCGTCGCCCGCTACGCCGGCGAGGTCACTTTCTCACTTGCACCTGGCGGCGGCCTGATGGCCGCCATTCAACTTCCGGGCACACCTTAGGCCACCCTGCCAGGCACTCAGGTCACTCAAAGGACCGTTCGGTCAACACAATGACCAGACGGGTCAGTCGCCCTCTGCCCGGCGTTCCTTCAATCGGTGCCCAACGCTCACAATCGCATCAATCGCGGGCTTCAGTTCCTGACCGAGATCGGTAAGCCGGTATTCCACGCTGGGCGGTGAAGTCGGTTCCACCCGCCGCTCAACCACGCCGTCAGCCTCGAGCTTGCGCAGTCGCGACGTCAGCATCTTGGCGGATATGCCGGGTATGTCGTCCTTCAATTCACTGAAACGCCTGGGATGCTCGCTCAGGTACCAGATGATGTTCGGTGTCCAGGTTCCGCCAATCACACTCAGGCATTCGCCAAGCGGACACTGTTCCGGCGGTTCTTCAACCTGGTTTTTTCGTCTTGGCAGCATCGGGATTGTCCTCAAAGGTCCGCAGATTGCCAGTTTGCCGGGGCTCACCAGCCTGCATGATGCAAGAGTTACTTTGGGTAACTATAACGCAACAGGTTACCAGGGGGTAACCACAGAATGATGTTACATTGGTATATCTAGTATACTTTGGTAACTCGATAGCTCTATTATCCCTGGCACACCCACAGACCAAACCAGGGAGTCACCCCATGTATACTCTTTACTACCTGCCAGGCGCCTGCTCACGGGCCATCCTCACCCTGCTGATCGAGCTGGACCAGCCGGTCAAGCTCATCGACAGGACCACCGTCGACCGTTACAGCGACATCAACCCGACCGGTCAGGTGCCGGTTCTGGTGGATGGCGACCTGACGCTCCGCGAAGGCGCCGTGATCATCCAGTATCTGCTGGAGAAACATCAGAGCCAGATGCTGCCCGGCGACCACAAGCAGCGCTACCAGTTCCTGCAGGATCTGATGTTTGCCAACGCCACCGTGCATCCGGCCTATGGTCGCCTGTTCTTCATTGACGCCACAGTCACCGAGCCGGATCAGAAAGCCACAGCGTTCGACGGCGCAGCCACCGCCCTGACCAACCTGTGGCAGATCGTTGAAGACCGGCTTGCCGATACCCCCTACATGGGCGGTAACGAACCCAACATCGTCGATCTGCTGCTTACGGTGTACGCCAGTTGGGGGCCAAACTTTCCGGTCACCATTCCCCTCGGGCCACGGGCTGAACGGATGATTGCAGGCGTCACCAGCCTGCCGTCGTTCGCAGAAGCCGTGCGGCGGGAAAATGCGACATCCAACCCATAAGGAGCCAAGCCCATGCCTTTTGTCCATATTCGTGTCACAGACACCGGTGTCACCTCCGAGCAGAAAGCCCGACTGATTGCCGGTACCACCCAGCTCTTGCAAGACGTACTGAACAAGGCTCCGGAAAAAACGTTTGTGGTGATTGATGAAGTTGCCACTGACAACTGGGGCGTCGCAGGGCTGCCGGTTTCCCGGCGGCAACCGGAGTAAACCCAACGACTGAGCCAGCCGCCCGGCTGGCTCGCTATTCAACCTGCAACGAAGAGGAACCTGTATGCGACAGGTCAGGGACGTGTCTTTATCGGCCATCAATGCCGGCTTTATTACGGTTCTGGTGGGTTTCACCAGTTCGGCCGCCATTGTGTTCCAGGCGGCCCAGGGGTTGGGAGCCACACCGGAACAGGTCGCCTCGTGGATGCTCGCGCTGGGCATCGGCATGGCGGTCACCGGAATCGCCCTGTCGCTCCGCTACCGGATGCCCATTGCCACCGCCTGGTCCACCTCCGGTGCCGCCATGTTGCTCAGCAGTGCGTCCGGCACCACCATGAACGAAGCCATCGGCGCCTTCATGATCTCTGGCCTGCTGATGACCCTGGCGGGATTTATGGGCTGGTTCGAACGCCTGATGGACCGAATCCCCATGGCGATCGCCGCCGGCATGCTGGCGGGCATCCTGCTGCAGTTTGGGTTGGATGCCTTTGTCGCCATGGAGTCATCCTTCACCCTGGTGTTCGGGATGTTCCTGGCCTACCTGATCACCCGCCGGCTGCTGCCGCGCTACGCCGCCCTGGCTCCACTGCTGATTGGCCTGGCGATCGCCTCTGCCAAGGGCACAATAGCGACCGATGACCTAACCCTGGCGCTGGCCTCGCCGGTGTTCGTGGCACCCACGTTCAGCCTCGAAGCCTTTTTCGGGATTGCTCTGCCACTGTTTGCGGTGACCATGGCATCGCAGAACGCCCCGGGCCTGGCGGTGCTGAAAACCGCGGGCTACCGCCCTCCGGTATCGAGCCTGGTGGGCTGGACCGGCGCCACAACCACCGTGCTGGCCCCGTTTGGATGCTTTGCGCTCAACCTGGCCACCATTACCGCAGCGATCTGTTCCGGACCGGAAGCGCACGAGGATCCCCGGAAACGCTATGTTGCCGGGGTGTCGGCCGGGATTTTCTACCTGCTGACCGGCATCTTCGGCGCCACTGTCGGGGCCCTGTTTGCTGCTCTGCCGACGGCCCTGATACTCGCCATTGCCGGTCTGGCCCTGGTCAGTACCTTTGCCGGTAGCCTGGCAACAGCTCTCGAGCGGGTATCCCACCGGGACGCGGCGGTGATCACCTTTCTGGTGACCGCATCGGACCTGACGCTGTTTGGCGTGGGCGCTGCGTTCTGGGGCATGGTAGCCGGAGGCCTGACTCTGCTGGTTCTCAATGCCCGCCCGCAACAGCACACGCTGTCAGCTACTCCGCGGTCTTGAACTGCCGGACCAGATCCGCCAGTTCATCAGAGAGATCACTCAGCGACGACGCCGTCTTGTTGGCACTCACGGCCACATCGCGGGCGCGGGAGGCCTCGTTGTAGGCCCCGGTCACGTTCTTGCTGATGTCCTCTGCCACCGAATGCTGCTCTTCCGTAGCGGCGGCAATCTGCGTCGCCATGTCGCGGATGCGGCTGACCTGTTCCTGAATGGTCAGGAAGGTGTCGGCAGCTTCCTGGGCGGTACGCACCGTGGCGTCGGAATGCTCCGCGCTGCCCGCCAGTTTGCTGGATACAGTGACGGTGCGTTCGTTCAGGGCTGACAGCAGGGTGTCAATCTCCTGGGTGGACTGGGCCGTTTTCTGAGACAGCTCGCGGACCTCATCCGCCACCACCGCGAAGCCGCGGCCGTGCTCACCGGCACGGGCAGACTCAATGGCGGCATTCAGCGCCAGCAGGTTGGTCTGTTCGGCAATGGTGCGAATGGTGTCCAGGATGGTGGTGATGTTCTTATTCTCCTCCGCCAGCTCCCCCATGGCGTTGTTGGCTTCCGTGAGGGTGGCAGCGAGCTGGTGCACACTGTTCTGGGTCTGGGTGATCTGCTCGGTGCCATTGCCCACCTCGGCGAGGCAACGGTCCGCCGACTCGGCGGTGTCGTTACAGTTCAGCGCCACCTCGTTGGCGGTGGCCACCATCTCATTACTGGCGGTGGAGATCTGCTCAAGGGACTCAGACTGGGCCGAGGCGATGGACTCAATATGCCGGGAAACTTCTGTGGCAGTTTTTGCTTCATCCGCCACTGCCCTGGCCCGCCCCTTTATTGCCACAATCAAGTCATGAATGACCGTCGAGAAGCCATTGAACGCCCGCGCCATCTGGCCTGTCTCGTCCTCTCGGTCCTGGCGCAGACGCTTGGTCAGATCCCCTTCGCCGCTGGCCGCCTCATTGAGACCATCGGTCACTGCCAGGATCGGCCGTGAGATCACCGCGCTGATCCAGTAGCCCAGGCCGGCGAACAGCACCACCAGGGCGATGCTGATCCAGAAAATAAACTGCTGGGTCTGCGATACCTTGCCCAGCACCTCGCGGGATGGCACCACCCCCACAAACGTCCAGCCGCTGGTTGGCGAGGTGAACTGATTGACGAACCAGTGCTCGCCCTGCCACTCCACTTCCTTCAACCCGGAGGACGTATCCAGCTCGCTGTAAAGGGTCTCCAGGCTGTTAACGGGCTTGAAGTTGTTATCCGGGTTGCGGGGATCGGCCAGCACGGTACCGGTGTCTTCGATCAGCACCAGATAGCCGGATTCCCCCAGGCGGACATTGCCGATCAGATCGGTCAGCCGCTTCAGGGTTACGTCGATCCCCATCACACCGGTCAGGCCGCTCTCGGTCTCAAATTCCACCACATAGTCCAGCAATGGCGCGCCGGTGTTGGCGTCGGCGTAGGCAGGCACCCGCACCGGCTCACCATTTCCGGACTGACCAGTCTGGTACCAGGGCCGTACCCGTGGATCGTAGTTGTCTGGCACCCCGCCGGCGGGCCATTGGATGTAGCTGCCATTGCTCAACCCCACGAACACGTAGGCCAGATCTTCCCGGGACTGTCCGAAGTCATCCATCAAACGGAACGCCCGTTGCTCGACGGCACTGACATTGGCGGGCGCCGCATCGTTATCCACCGAGTCAACGAAGCGGGTAACGGTGTCGTCCAGTTGGCGGATGGCGTCGGTATTGGCAAAGAATTCGGCACTGGACGAGAGACCGTCGAGGTAGAAGGCGAACCCCCGCTCGATCTGTCTCATCTCAGCCAGACTGGTGGACTGGTAGTTGGCGAGGATGTTGGCCCGGAACTGGTAGAGCGCCAGCACGGCAATCACAACGGTGGGCAATGTTACACCGGCCAGCAATACAGCAAGGAAGCGGGTTCGGATTGTCATGGATTCAGTATTCCATCGATGTGCAATAAATTTTGCCATCCGTAGGTTATGGAACATCCGTTTTCAAGTAGCTTAGACGGTGCCGGGCGAGCATGCCCCCCGATGGCGCATAAATCCTGTCCGATCCGTCTCGTTTCTGTCGCATATCACCAGGTTGGCGTCGCCTCGGGGCACGAAAATCGGGCCCGCGGGCGCTATGCTATGCCCTGTCTGCTGCATCAAAATGGCCATCACCCAACCAACCCAACCGGGGCACCGCCATGGCAATCAGCCTGTTCGACATGCTGAAAATCGGCATCGGCCCATCCAGCTCCCACACCGTGGGGCCAATGGCCGCGGCCCACCGCTTTGTTCAGATACTGGCGCAAAGCGCGCAACTTTCGGGCGTGCGCCGCATCACCATCGACCTCTACGGCTCCCTGGGCGCCACCGGGCCAGGTCACGGAACCGGGCCGGCGGTGCTGATGGGGCTGGAGGGGCATCTGCCCGACTCGGTCGATCCGGCCCGGGTTCCAGTGCGGGCCGGAGAGATCGATCACCACCGGCAACTTAAGCTGAATGGTGAAGTCGCCATCGAATTCGATAGGGCGCGAGACCTCCACTTCCGTCCGGAAACAACCCTGCCCTTTCACGCCAACGGACTGCGCTTCACCGCCTACGGCGACGATCACCGGCCGCTGGAACAACGCACGCTCTACTCCATCGGCGGTGGCTTTGTGGTGGAGGAAGAGGCCGCCGGCGACGACCGGCTGGTGGACGACCGCAGCGACTTGCCTTTCCCCTTCACCACCGCGACAGAGCTGCTGGCACACTGCCAGCGCCACGGGCTGTCCATGGCTGAAGTCATGCTGGCCAACGAGCAGACCTGGCGCGCCCCGGACCACATTCGCAACGGCATTCTGGCGATCTGGCAGGTGATGCAGGATTGCGTCCACAACGGCATTCGCGCGCAGGGCTGCCTACCCGGCGGACTGGGTATCCAGCGACGGGCCGCCGCTCTTCACACCAAGCTCACTTCCCTGGAGCAGCAGGCTTTGATTGCACCGTCCCTGAGTGCCCTGGACTGGGTCAATCTCTATGCGCTCGCCGTCAACGAAGAAAATGCCGGTGGTGGACGCATGGTCACCGCCCCCACCAATGGCGCCGCCGGCATCGTACCGGCGGTGCTGCATTACTATTGGCACTGGTGTCCGGGGGCCGATGAGGACGGCGTGGTCCGCTTCCTGCTCACCGCTGCCGCCATTGCAATCCTGTTCAAGGAGAACGCGTCCATCTCCGGCGCGGAAGTGGGTTGCCAGGGGGAAATCGGCTCGGCCTGCGCCATGGCCGCCGCCGGACTTGCCGCCGTTACCGGCGGCAGCCCGCGACAGGTCGAGAACGCCGCGGAGATCGGTATGGAGCATCACCTGGGGCTGACCTGTGATCCTGTGGGCGGCCTGGTGCAAATCCCCTGCATCGAACGCAACGCCGTGGGTGCGGTCCAGGCCATCAACGCCGCCCTGCTGGCCCTGCGGGGCAATGGCGACCATGTGGTGTCCCTCGACAAGGTCATCCGCACCATGCGTGACACCGGCGCGGACATGCTCGACAAGTACAAGGAAACCGCCCACGGCGGCCTGGCGGTCAACGTCACCGAGTGCTGATGACCGCCGGCCACCATTGGATTCAAAGGATTGTCGGTAACCCACCACCGCGAACAGGCCAGAACCCGCTCAGAAGTCGAGCTGGTAGCCCAGGGTGAGGGTGCGCCCCCTGCCGGTGAAGTAGTAATCGTCACTGGCGCGGGCGGCCTGGGAGTAGTAGGTGATGTAGTCCTCATCGAGCAGGTTCTCGATACCCAGCGACAGGCGGCCGAGGCCGCTTCGATAGGTCACTGCGCCGTCCACCAGGCTGTAGCCATCGAAATCCAGGTTATCGCCATCAACGTTGCGATCGCGGTAGTGGCTCAGCTGCAACTGGCTTGAGAGCACCTGGCTCCATTGGGCGGACCAGCGCAGTTTGACGGTCTCAGGCGCGATGTTGATGCCGGTGAGTTTGGTGTCCACCGAGCCGTCGCCATCGGTATCCGATTTGCCGGAGGCGTAGGTGTAGGAAAGCGCCAGGGCGTGGGCATCATTGAGGTCGGCCTCAGCGGTGACTTCCGCCCCCTTGATCTCGGTCTTTTCCCGGTTTCCGACCCAGACACCGTCCACTTCGGTCAGGCGCTCACCGTAGTCGGAATCAGACTCGTAGTAGCTGATCTCCAGGCGATAGCGATCCCAGTTGAAGCGGGTGCCGACCTCCCGATTGTCGGTGACGATGGGCTGCAATTGCAGCAGGGAATCCACGTCCTGCCCAGGCTCGCTGATGCCGCGCAGTACCCGGCCAACATCCGGCATGCCAAACCCTTCGGAATAGTTACCGTACACCTGAGCCCAGTCGTTGATCTGGTAGACCACCCCGGCATTGAGCAGGGTCTCGTCGAAATCCGGGTTGCCACCGTCCACGGTGACCTTGTCCTGGGTAACGTTACTGCGATCGATGGTGCTGTAGGTGTCGACCTTGAGCTTGGCGCGCTCATGCCGGGCGCCTGCGTGCAGGGTCAGGCCCCGGGTGACCTCAAGGTCGCCCTGCAGGAACAGCGCCAGGTTGCGAAACCGGGATTTGGGAACATAGGTTCGGCCGGTTTCTACCAGCATCTGGCGGGTTTCGTCCTGCAAAAGGTCCAGACCAGTCGTCAGGGTCAGGCGGTCTTCCAGCAGACCGTCCCGGGCCAGGGTGAACTTGCCGCCGAGCTTATCGGATTCGTTCCGGGTCTGGTCCAGCTGCGGCTGGTCATTGCTATCGAGGTACGGAAAGTATGGTGTGGTGCCGAACTGGGCACGGAAGGTCTGGCTGTAGAGCTGGGAATCCACCCGATTGCCGAGCCAGTCATCATGGGTGTAGGACAGCCGCGCAGTCATCACTTCATTGTAACCGGCATCACCATCCGGATTGCCTCGCCGGGCTGTGGTGGGCACACCATTGGCGCGATCACCCTGGACCGGCACATAGTCGCCATTGCCTTCCAGCTCAAAGCGGTTGACGAAAAACTCAATGTTCTGATCGTCATCCAGCCAGTAGCCGACCTTGGCAAGCAGGTCGTAGCTGCTGGAGTTCTGCACCTCGCCCGGATAGGCAATACCGACAATCTCATCCCGGCCATCATAGAACACGCCCCGCTCCTGCAGGGTTGCTCCGGCCAGGTATTCCCAGTCCCCACGCTGGCCACTGACCCGATAGTTCAGCCTGTAGCCCTGGCCATCAGAATCCACACCGTCGTCGGTCGTTACACTGGCGGAGAGCGACTGATTGACCCGCCCACCCTCCGGCTTGCGGGTGACAAAGTTGATGATGCCACCGGTCGCTCCCAAACCGTGCTCAGCGCTGGCACCGTGGATCACCTCAATCCGCTCGACCATGCTCAGGTCAATGGTGTAACTGTCCCGTGCGCTGTCCCGCAGCGGGTTGCTCTGGGGTACCCCGTCTACCAGAAACAGGGCGGAACGCCCCCGGAACGTCTCTCCGGCATTGGACAGCTTCTGGCGACCCGGCGAGTACGATGGAATCAGGTTGCTCAGCACCTGGCCCGGATCGTTGGTGATGGCCAGTTGCTGCTGCAGCTGCTGGCGGGTAATGACGGTGGTTTTCTGGGGCGTCTGATCTGCCCTCGCCTGGTTGCGAGAGGCGGAGATGACCAGCGCGTCCAGGGCATTGGTCGCGTTCTGGCCATTTGCATCGGCCAGTGCGGTGGCAGGCATAATGGCCGTGAGCCCGGAGGCCAACAGCAGGGAAACGGTTTGCGAGCGGTTCATACGGCTTCTCGTCGTTCGAAGAGTGCATGGGAAACCGCCCGCATGCTAAAGAGTCGCATACATGTTTGCAAATGCGACTCACTATTATTTATTGGGAGATGGTGACCGCTCTATCAGATGTGGCTGCAAGGCTCCGTGGCCATCACTTCCGCCCAGCGTTCCCGCAACAGGTTTCCGACCAGTTCCCGCATCCAGGTGACTCCGGGGTCCCGATCATGGCGGGCGTGCCAGATCAGGTACAGGCTGGAAGGATCGACATTGAAAGGCAACTCTCCCATCCACAGGCCATGGACGAAGCCGCAATCCTGACTGATCAGTTCCGGAATAGCGACGATCAGGTCCGACTCCCGCAACAGCTGGGGCACGATGGAGAAGTGATTGACGGTTGCCGCAATCCGGCGGCTCAGGCCTTTCTGATCGAGGTAGTTGTCGACAAAGCCGTGGGCTTCGCCAGACATCGTCACCAGCAGGTGCCGGGCATCCAGAAACTCCTGCAACGTGATTGGCCGCCCTGCCAACGGGTGATTGGCCCGCATGGCCAGACGAAAGCCTCCGTCAAACAACCAGGTGCTGCGCAGGCTGTGATCATGCTGGGTCAACAGGCCCACGGCCAGGTCCACGTGGGCTTCCCGCAACAGATCATGAGAGCGCTCCGGGGTATAGGGCACAGCGTGCAGATCCACTCCGGGTGCCTCTTCCTCCAGACGCCGAACCAGCTGACGCCAGATCAACTCCACCGACACATCCGTCACCGCAATTCGGAACTTGCGCTTGGCCGTAGCCGGGTCGAACTGGGTCGCGCTGACCGCGTTGGAAAGGTCGTGCATCGGCCGACTGACCTGGTCCCACAAACTGAGCGCGTGAGAGGTGGGCTCGATGTTGCGGCCCTTGCGCACAAACAGAGGATCATTCCAGATCTGACGCATCCGCGAGATCGCATTGGACACCGCAGGTTGAGTCATCGACAGCCGCTCGGCGGCACGGGTGACGGAGCGCTCGGTCATGATGGCGTCAAAAATATACAGCAGCTGCAGTTCCTGGTTCTTCAAAGTCGAATTACCCGTATCGTCTGGAGATCGGTGGCGATGATGGTCACATCATACACTGAGGCCACGGTCTCCCGTGGCCACTGCGGATCAGATGTTACCCTTGATGAACGTCCGAAGCTGCCCCAGCGAGCCGGCGCCGGTCTGCTGGGCAATGACCGCCCCCTCCTCAAACAGGGACAGGGTGGGAATACTGCGAATCCCCATGCGCCCTGCAATGTCCGGGTTCTCGTCCACATTCACTTTAACGATGGTCAGCTGATCGGCAAACTCATCCACCAGCTCTTCCAGCATCGGGGCGATGGTCTTGCAGGGGCCACACCAGGGCGCCCAGAAGTCCACCAGTACCGGTTTGTCACTGGCCAGCACCTGTTGGTCAAAGCTGGCATCGGTTACGGCGTTGATTGCAGTCATGACTGGTTCTCCTTTGTGTTTTTCGGGGAATTGTCGGGTGTGAGTGGTTGTATCCCAGGCTGATTGTCTCCACTGCGTCGTGTCAGAACCAATTGCCTGGCGATATGGCGTACATTTCCTGTAGTGATGAATAAGGCGGGACCCGTCCGCTGGTTCCGCTACCGCAAGGACCGACTCAGCACCAGGCCTCCCCAGGCCAGGGTTCGGTCCCCCTGCCCCCGCTTGATCTCCGAACTCTGGACCCGCAGCACATAGCTCAGCTTGAGCTCATCCGTCAGGGAATAGGTGTACCCCGCCCATGCCTCTGCCAGCACAGTATGGAGATCAGCCGTAGCCAGAGTGTGGGCACTGTCGCGGAACTGCCCCTGGAGGAAGGCGTTATAGGCCCGGGCCTTGAGCGCCAGGCCACCCCAGAAATAGCTCTCTGAGGCAGGACCGGCTGCCAGGGCCGGGCCACGCTCGCCATAGGTGCTCAACTCCGGGTTGAAACGATTATCCGGAGAGGAAATCAGCCCCTCACGAAACACCAGCGCAATACCGGCTTCGGTAAGATAGCCAACCGAGCCATAGCCGGTGAGTTTGAACTGGCTGTCCGGGGCATAGCCCAGGTAGTGATGATAGGCCGCCGAATAACGCAGG
Organism: Marinobacter sp. CA1; assembly: GCF_020546665.1. Taxonomy (NCBI): domain Bacteria; kingdom Pseudomonadati; phylum Pseudomonadota; class Gammaproteobacteria; order Pseudomonadales; family Marinobacteraceae; genus Marinobacter; species Marinobacter sp. CA1. The sequence goes on along the minus strand of NZ_CP071785.1, from coordinate 2,086,035 downwards.
GTTGGCTCGCCGCCGTCCGCAACCTGGTGATCCCAGCCTTCGGCGGTATCACTGCCAACAATAGGATGTATGGCATTCTGGCCAGCTTCGAACAGATTCAGCCCCAGCGCTCCCAGAGTCAGCGAGGTGGTCCAGCCATCGCGGCTTTCGGGGCGCTGGTAACTGTGGCTGATTGAGGCGTAAACCAGGCTGCTGTAGGGCCGGTCATCAAACTGTATGTTGGCGGCCTCGATTTTCTCCGGGGTGAAGCCATAAGCGCCCAACTCCAGGGAATAGGCCAAAGGTTTGACCGCCAGATCGGTGGCCAGCAACCCATCCAGCCCGGTCAGAGCCGCCGATGCCATGCTTCCCCACGCGGGCGCACTGGGGCTGGAGTAGGTCACCGCCAGTCCCGCAGTGAAATCCCGATCGGTGCTTGTGGGAGAGAACAGATCGTTGTCCGTGGAAATGGCAAGCGTCGCAGGCGGCACTGCCAGCGCGGACGCCCCCCATGCCGTCATCACAAAACCCGCGACAGCAATCCACCTCATCGTATGTTCCTCCCAGAAAGCCAACGCCCTGATAGCCGGACGCCGAAAAGCTGGGAGCATTCTCAAACAGCGGTGATAGCTGGAACCAATTGAAAGACAGGATTCAATACATCATGAAAAATGATGAGTCTCGAGCCACAACTCATCACCGGAGATGATACGAGACATACGGACAGGCAATTATTCCTCCGACGTCGGCATGGGGATACTGGCTGCAACTCGAGGGGCACTCACACCGGGAGCCTCTCATCCCCCGAAAGACTGGAGAAACCGTTATGCGCAAGATTGCCCTGATTAGCCTCATGACCCTGATGTCCATCGCCTCACTGCAAGCCAACGCCAGCCTGGCCGACCGCAAATCAGACGAGGCCCGTACCGAAGCCCCCCAGCCGAGCCCTTACAGCGGCCAGGTGGTCCATCGGGGCGAAGTGAGAACTGACAAAGCCTGATCCCTCTGCAATCACAGTTCCGGGAATGCCAGGAACGGCATTCCCGGGCCACCGCCTAGTTGCCCCAATCAACCAGCTCAAAGGTTGACCTTCCCACCCGGGCGGCTTGCATCTTTAACGCTTTTTTTACGCTCCACGCCGATTATCGCCATCGATATTTTACGGCCAGCCCTTTCACCATGGCGACACACTCACTGATGGAGAAAGAGCGTGTCCCTTTTCCTTCTAATGACATCCATAGCGGTCGGCGGCTATCTGCTCACCGCCTTGCTCTACCCGGAGAGGTTCTGATCATGGCCTTGCTGGGAATTCTGGTTCTTCTCGCGCTGTTTGCCCTGTGTTTCGGATTTATCGAACTGGGGGAACGGCTATGACCCTGGTGATTGCAACCTACGTCCTGACGTTCCTGCTGGCCTGGCCACTGGGGCGATACATTGCTGGCGTCTATGGCCCCGGTGGCGGAACCGGACATCGTCTGTTTGGGCCGATCGAGCATACCCTGTACCGGCTCTTTGGCGTCGATCCCACCACGCCCATGAGCTGGCAGCGGTACGGTCGATCGCTGCTGGGACTGCACCTGCTGCTGGGCCTTCTCATATTTGCGCTGTTGCTGGCACAGGGAGGCCTGTTCTTCAATCCTGATAACATAATCGGGATGAAGTGGGACCTGGCGCTGCATACCGCCGTGTCCTTTCTCACCAACACCAACCAGCAACACTATGCCGGCCAGGCGCAGCTCAGCTATCTCGCCCACACCCTGGGTATTGTCACGCTTCAGGTGCTCACCCCCGCGGCAGGAATGGCGGCGCTCATGGCCATCAGCCGCACCCTGTTTCAACGGCCAGACCGTCCGGTGGAGCGGACAGATGACGGTGCCGTATCCGTCGGTAACTTCTATCGGGATATCACCCGGGCAATCGTGCGGGTACTGCTGCCGCTGGCCACCGTTACCGCACTGCTACTGGTCTCCCAGGGCGTACCCAGCACGTTTAAGGGTGCCCAGACGGTGCAACCGCTGGACCCGGCTGCCGGCGTCAGCGAACAGCGCATCCCGGTGGGTCCCGTGGCGGCCATGGTTGCCATCAAGCAACTCGGCACCAATGGTGGTGGCTGGTACGGGCCCAATGCCAGCGTTCCTCTGGAGAACCCGACACCGATCGCCAATCTCATTGAAACAATCGCCCTGTACCTGATCCCGGTTGCCCTAGTGATCGCTTTTGGTTACCTGACCGGTCGACGTCGGCTTGCCAGAGTGATCCTGATGGTGATGCTGGCGTTATCGGTCTCACTGACAGCGCTCGCCGTGTGGTCCGAGCAACAACCCAACCCGGCGCTTTCCGGACTGGCGGCCCCAGGCCCCAACCTCGAAGGCAAGGAGGTCCGATTCGGTGCTCCCGCCACCGCACTGTGGGCCAGTTGGACGACCCAAACCTCCAACGGCTCGGTGAATGGGATGCACGACAGCTTCAACCCCATCGGCGGCATGGTGCCCATGGCCAACATGTTCATGAATGTGATCTTTGGCGGTGTGGGTGTTGGTCTGATCGGTTTCCTGCTGTTCCTGTTGCTCGCCGCCTTCCTCGGTTCACTGATGATTGGTCGCGCCCCGGAGCTGGCCGGCAGGGCACTGGAAACCCGGGAGATCAAGCTCGTCTGCCTGACATTGCTGCTGCAACCCCTGCTCGTGCTGGGTTTCAGCGCAATCACCGTTGCCTTCCCCTCTTTGACCGGGCACTCCAATCCCGGCCCGCATGGCATCAGCCAGGTGATCTATGAGTACACCTCCGCGTTTGCCAACAACGGCTCCGGTTTTGAAGGACTGGCAGACGACAGTGTCTGGTGGAACGTGACCTGCGCCATCAACCTGGCATTGGGCCGCTTCCTGCCGATCCTCGCGCCATTGGCCATTGCCGCATCGTTGGCCGCCAAACGCAGCGCCCCCCAGGGACGTGGCAGCCTGAGTATCGATACACCCACATTCGGCCTGATGACTCTGGCGGTCCTCCTGATGTTTACCCTTTTGAGCTTCCTGCCGGTGCTGATGCTCGGCCCCATCGCTGAATTCCTCGCCAGCCTGTCCTGATTGGAGACTGTCATGTCACAAAACATCCCATTTGCGGGCCTCAAGCTGGAGGCCGGCTACCTGATAACCGAGTCGCTACGGCGTCTGTCACCCCGTCACCTGGCCCACAATCCGGTGATGCTGATCGTCGCCCTGGGCACCGTGGTGACTGCACTGTTGGCGGTAACCCATGCCGTGCAGGGGCAACCGTACGCTCTGGATGCCGTCATCGCCGCCATTCTGTTGTTTACCGTGCTGTTCGCCAATGCCGCTGAATCCGTCGCCGAAGCCCGCGGGAAGGCCCAGGCGGGCGCCTTGAAAGCGACCCGGACTGATCTTCAGGCCAATCGCCTTACCGCTCACGGCGAGGAGTTGGTTGCCGCCACCGCCCTGCGACGGGGAGACCGCGTCCGGGTCGCCCCCGAAACGTTGATACCGGCGGACGGTGAAATCATTGAGGGGGCGGCGACCATCAACGAATCCGCGGTCACCGGCGAATCCGCCCCCGTACTGAGGGAGGCCGGCACCGACAACAGTGGCGTCAGTGCCGGTACCCGAGTCCTGTCTGACGAAATCGTGGTCGAGGTCCGGGTTGATCCGGGACATTCCCTGCTGGACCGGATGATCGCTCTGGTGGAGGGCGCCCAACGCCAGAAAACACCCAGCGAACTGGCGCTTTCCGTGCTGCTTGCCGCCATGACCCTGGTGTTCCTCATTGTGGTCGTGAGCCTGGTGCCACTGGCCGGGTTCCTGGGCGCCCAGCCTTCTTTCTCGGTCCTGGTGGCCCTGCTGGTCTGCCTGATCCCGACCACGATTGGCGGCTTGCTGCCAGCCATTGGCATCGCCGGCATGGACCGGGCTATGCGCGCCAACGTCATCGCAAAATCGGGTAAAGCCGTGGAAGTCGCCGGTTCCATCGACACCTTGCTGCTGGACAAAACGGGCACCATTACCCTCGGGGACCGCCAGGCCACCGCGTTCGAACCGCTCGCGGGTGTCAGCGCTGAAGCCTTGCGGGAAGCCGCCTTGCTCACATCCCTGGCCGACCCCACACCCGAGGGCAAATCCACCGTGGCGCTGGCGAGGGCCCAGGGCTGCACCGTCCACGCTGAACCGGATGCCCAGTACATCGAGTTCTCAGCAACCACACGGATCTCGGGCGTTGATCTTGGCAACGGCCGCCAACTTCGTAAAGGCGCTACCGACGCGATTCGGCGCTTTGTGACTGCCGGCGGCGGCGACTACCCGGCAGAAACCGATCACCTGGTCGAACAGGTAGCCAAACTGGGCGCCACACCGTTGGTGGTGGCAGAGGGAGGCCGGGTACTGGGCGTAATCGCGTTGTCGGACGTCGTCAAATCCGGTATCCGGGAACGCTTTGCCGCACTTCGTGAAATGGGCGTCAGAACCGTGATGATTACCGGGGACAACCCGGTCACCGCCGCCGCCATCGCCGCAGAGGCCGGCGTGGATGACTTCATCGCAGAGGCAACGCCCGAGCAGAAGCTAGCCATCATTCGACAGGAGCAACAGCAGGGTCGCTTGGTGGCGATGATGGGCGACGGTACCAATGACGCACCCGCCCTCGCCCAGGCGGATCTGGGGCTGGCAATGAACTCAGGCACCCAGGCGGCTCGCGAAGCGGGCAATATGGTGGACCTGGATTCAGACCCCGGCAAACTGCTGGAGGTAGTCGAAATCGGCAAGCAACTCCTGATTACTCGTGGCTCGCTGACCACCTTCTCCCTGGCCAACGATGTTGCCAAGTACTTTGCCATCCTGCCGGCGCTGTTCGTTGGAACCCTGCCTGCACTGGGCGCGCTGAACCTGCTCAACCTGTCCAACCCGATGAACGCGGTGCTGGCCGCCACGCTGTTCAACGCCCTGGTCATCCCGGCGCTGATTCCATTCGCGCTCAAGGGGGTTCGTTTCCGGCCGAGCTCCGCCAGCCAGCTGTTACGCCGCAATCTACTGGTGTTCGGTTTGGGCGGATTATTGCTGCCCTTCCCCGCCATCAAAGCCATCGATCTGCTGTTGACGGCCATCCAGTAAACAAGGAGCTCTATCATGTCACGATCCATCCCGGCTGAACGCGCACCCTCTCTGCCAGCACTGACCTCACTCAGGACGGCTCTGGTTATGATCCTCCTTTGCGGCGGAGTCTACCCGCTGACGGTCACCGCACTGGGCAATCTGCTTTTCCCTGAACAGGCCACCGGCAGTCTGCTGACGGACAATGGCGCAGTGGTCGGCTCCAAGTTCGCAGGCCAGTCGTTCCAGTCGGACCATTACCTCCATGGCAGGCCCTCGGCTGCCGGGTATGACCCCTTCTCCGCCGGAGGCAGCAATCTTGCCGTCAGCAATCCCGATCTTCGGGAACGGGCCGAACAGGCATCGCAGGCGCTCCAGACTCGTTACAACGTACTTGCCAAAGACATTCCGGTGGATATGCTAACGGCTTCCGGGTCCGGCCTTGATCCACACATTTCTCCGGAATCCGCCCACCTCCAGGCAGAGCGTATTGCCCAGGCCCGCAAGATGCCGGTCGCGGAAGTGCACTCACTGATCGAACAGCACACCGAAGGCCCTGAGCTGTGGCTGTTTGGTCAACCCCGGGTCCATGTTCTTCAGTTCAACCTCGACCTTGACGCAAGGAAATCCATGCAATGAGCAGCGGCGCCGAGCATCGCCCCGATCCAGATGCACTCCTGAGGTGCCAGGCCCAGACCGATTCCGGTGGATTGAAGGTCTTCCTCGGCGCCGCCCCCGGGGTTGGCAAGACCTACCAGATGTTGCAGAGCGCCCATGAACTCCGCCGCCAGGGAGTGGACGTCGTGCTCGGCGCCATTGAAAGCCACGGACGTTCTGACACCGAGGCACTGCGGGCGGGCCTGGAACAGCTGCCACCACAGACGCTCAGTCATGCCGGCAAGCGTTTTGAGGAATTCGATCTGGATGCCGCCCTGGCACGCCAGCCGGACGTTCTTATCGTCGATGAGCTGGCGCACCGCAACATTCCCGGTACCCGCCACTCCTGGCGTTACCAGGATATTGAGGAACTGCTGGCCAATGGCATTGCGGTGTGGACTGCCGTCAACATCCAGCACCTGGAAAGCCTGTCTGATGTGGTCGCCAGCATTACCGGCGTGCAGATGCGGGAAACCGTGCCCGACGCTCTTCTGAGCCGGGCGCGGGATTGCGTGTTGGTGGATCTGACGCCTTCCGAGCTGATCACCCGGCTCCGGCAGGGCAAGGTCTACCTGCCCGAGCAAGCCAGGGCCGCGCTGGACGGCTATTTCTCACCGGCCAACCTGTCGGCACTGCGGGAATTGGCGGTTCAGGCCATGGCCGAGCGACTGGATGCCGATCTTCGGGATACCATGCAGTCACGGGGCATTGCAGAACCCTGGCACATCCGCGCCCGAATGCTGGTGGCCGTCGACGGTTCAGGTCAGGGCGAAGCACTGGTCCGCGCCGGACGGCGCCTGTCTGAGCGTCGCAAAGCTCCCTGGACGGTGGTGACGGTCGACAATGGCCGGCGCACGGTCGATGAGCGGGATCGGCTTGGTCGGGTGTTTGATCTGGCCGTTCGACTCGGCGCCGAAACCAGGACACTTCGGGGTCATGATGTCGCCGAGGAACTGCTCGCCTATGCCCGTCATCATCAGGTGACAACTCTGATACTGGGGCGGTCCCATAACCAGTGGTGGCGATTTCGTCGATCCACCAGCCGGCGCCTGATCCGGCAGGCCGAAGCCTTCGAGGTCACCTTCGTTCCAGTACCACGCAGGCAAAGGCGACACGGTGTCCGACGTGCCGATGCCAGGTCAGTACACTGGCGGGACTATCTGTGGGCGCTGCTTTGCGTTGGATCGGCAACGGCGGTCTCTCTGGCGCTGCAACACCTGTTACCGCTGGGCAACCTGTCGCTGGTGTTCCTGACGGCCGTGCTCTGGGTCGCCGCCCGCACTGGCACCCGTCCGGCGCTGTTCACCGCGCTAACCAGCTTCCTGACCTACAACTTCTTTTTTACCGAACCCCAGCTCACCTTCAACATGACCGAAACCGATGAGTCCCTGACCGTCGTGTTCTTTCTGATCATTGCCTTGATTGGTGGCAAACTCGCCGCCAGGCTTCAGCAACAGATACAGCTGCTGCGACAGTCCAACGACCAGGCCCGGGAACACCTTGCCTTCACCCGTCGACTGGCGGCAGCGCCGGACATTCAATCGGTTCAGCTGGAAGCCGTCACCGCCCTTCAGCAACAGCTGAAACAGCCCGTGATTATCATCCATCGCCAATCTGACCAGGACCAGCCAACGGTAGTGGCGGAAAGGGACCATTCAGAACCACTCGATACCGCAGCGAAATCCGCGGCAGCCTGGAGTCTTGGCAATGGCCAGCCCAGTGGGGCCTTCTCAGACACGCTGAGCAGCCTGAACTGGCGATTTGAACCGATTGAAGCGGATGGCCAGGTGTTTGCGGTGCTCGGCATCGACACCAAAAACCTTGATGCCGAGCAATACCGCGGCCTTGCGGTGGAAACCTACACCCATCAGATCGCTCTGGCCTGGTTCCGAACCGAGCTGGCAATCAATCTCTCTGCTGCCCGCATCGCAGAGGAAACCGAACGACTTCGCTCCGCGCTGCTGTCGTCAATCTCCCATGACCTGCGGACGCCACTGGCCACCATGATTGGCTCCGCAAGCACCTTGCAGAGCCTGTCCGCAAAGCTCGCACCGGAAGACCGGCAAAGTCTGTTGGAATCGATACTGTCGGAAGGCCAACGGCTCGACCGCTACATCCGCAATCTGCTGGACATGACCCGGCTGGGGCATGGCACGCTGAAGATTGAACGGGACTGGATCGCTCTGACCGACATCCTGTCCTCCGCCTTGCGACGAACCCGGGATCTGTTCCCTAATCTCCACATCGAACGACAGATCGCTGACGACCTGCCGTTGCTGTTCGTCCATCCCGCGCTCCTGGAGCAGGCCATCGTTAATGTCCTCGAAAACGCCGCGAAGTTCGCCCCTCCGCAATCCACCGTCAGCATCAAAGCCTGGCTTGATCAGGCCGGTGAGCGCATCAAACTGAGTGTCGCGGACGAAGGTCCGGGCATTCCTCCGGCGCAACGTCGCCAGGTCTTTGACATGTTTTTTACCGGCGGCGATGGTGATCGGGGGCCATATGGCAGCGGCCTCGGGCTGGCAATCTGCCACGGCATGGTGGCCGCTCATGGCGGTGACATTGCCGCACTGGAGGGCCTGAATGGACGTGGCACCCGCATCGATATCGCCTTGCCTGTTGTAGAATCGCCCGCTGACGAAAACAGCCAGGGACCTATCTGATGATTCAGACTGCCCGTTTGTTCGAACCGCCCCGTGTCCTGGTGGTGGACGACGAACCCCAGATCCGCCACTTCCTCCGCATCAGCCTCAAGACCGAGGGATACCAGGTTGTTGAAGCCTGCACAGGGGAAGAGGGTCTGGGACTCTGTGCCCGTCATTCGCCGGATCTGGTCATTCTGGATCTTGGGCTGCCAGATGTGGATGGAGCCACCGTGCTGCAATCCCTGCGGGAATGGTCCACCGTGCCGGTGATCGTGCTGTCAGTACGGGACCGAGAACAGGACAAAGTCCAGGCGCTGGATCTGGGCGCCAACGATTACGTTACCAAGCCCTTTGGGGTTGAGGAGCTGCTCGCCAGGGTCCGTAGTCAGTTGCGAACCCGGGAACGGTCCAATGCCTCTCACGCGGACCAGCCGGCCCGCTTCGATGACGGTGATCTCTGTATCGACCTGGCCTTTCGCACGCTGACCCTGGCCGGCGACGATGTTCATCTCACGCCCAAGGAGTTCGCGGTGCTTAAGGTACTGCTGCTGGCCGCCGGGCGCATCGTGACACAATCCCAGCTCCTGAAAGACATCTGGGGACCAACCCATACCCAGGATACCCATTACCTGCGGATCGTGATTCGCCGACTGCGACAGAAACTCGGCGACGATCCGACAGAACAGCGGTATATCCAGACCGAGCCTGGAGTCGGTTATCGGTTTGTCGGTAGGATGGACGATGGCAACTCCCACCCACCGGCTCGGAGCCGCAGTGATGGCACTGAACATTTCTGAACACTGGCTGGACCTTGGCGATACCGGCCAGTTGTACTACAAGCAGTGGCGTCCCGATGGGAGCTCGCAGGCATCCGCCGCTCCGATCGTACTGTTCCACGACTCCCTTGGTTGCGTCGAACTCTGGCGGGACTTTCCCGATCGACTGGCCACCATCAGCGGCCGTACCGTGATTGCCTACGATCGCCTGGGGTTTGGCCGATCCGACCCGCACCCTGGCGTGTTGCCACTGGATTTCATCGACCGAGAGGCCGACGCGGCGTTTGCATGCCTGAGCGAAACACTGGGGCTTGAGGCGTTTATTGCCCTGGGCCACAGCGTCGGTGGCGCCATGGCCACCACCTGCGCCGCCCGGTATCCGTTGCGCTGCAAGGCGCTGGTGGCTATCTCCGCACTGACCTGTGTGGAAGATCGAACACGGGAGGGTATCCGGGCCTCAGAAGCTGCCTTTGAAGCTGCCGAACAGATGGAGCGGCTGGGGAAATACCACGGCAGCAAGGCTCACTGGGTGCTGCGGGCCTGGGTTGACACCTGGTGCTCGGACGCGTTTCGACAGTGGGACCTGGCGCCAGCCATGCAACAGGTCCAGTGCCCCACCCTAGCGCTGCACGGAGACGCGGATGAGTATGGCTCCACACTTCACCCCGAGCGCTTTGAAGCTCACACCCCCCAGGCAAAGGCCCGGGTCATTCCGGCCTGCGGCCACTTTCCCCACCGCAGCGCCCCAGACGCGGTACTGGATGTGATTCAGACCTTCCTGGCGACAATAAACACCGATTCCTTACCCGGCTGCCAATCGTAGTCAACCTCGAACCCCGCGGTTGCCAGCGCCTGCAGCAGATCCTGGCGGCCCAGTCGATTGACGTAAGGCGCCAGCCCCACACGCTGCATCACCGGGATGGCCAGACGCCACACCGGATTGATCTCGCTGACCAGGGCCGTGCTCGACACAAAGACACCGCCGGATTTGAGTAACCGGTGGATCGTTGCCAGCACGCCGGGCAAGTCTTCCAGCAGATGCAGAATGTTGAGCCCGAGTACGGCATCGAAACGGTTCGGCGTCAGGTCTGGATGATTGAGCGTGCCCTGCTGAAAATGAACGTTGGTGATGCCGGCCTCTGTGGCCTTTGCGGTTGCGATCTCAATCATCGCGTCCGAGATATCGGTGGCCACAATCTCACGAACAAAGGGAGCGTGTGCCAGCGCTGTACTCCCCGTGCCGCAACCGAACTCCAGCACCGACCAGTCTGGCTGCAGGTACTCCCGGGTTTTGGCCAGTTTTTTCTGATAGCTGGCCTCATCCTTGACGGGGCTACGGGCGTAGCGGGCGGCCGCCTTGTCCCAGAACGCTTTGGATTCCTTCATCAGCCCCTCCCTCCGGGGTTTCGGGAAAGCCCTACTGATCGAGTACAGCAATAGACCATTTCGGCCGCATCCGCCCAAAGTCCCGACGGGTGTTGTTCACCAAGGCCTTCTTGGAATCAAGCACTCGGGCGCCCTGTTCATCTCTGACGAACACCACCCAGTGCCAGAACGGACGTCCGGCTTCCCGGCGCCACTTGATGGACAACAGCGCCCGATCGGGCAGTGCATCCCAGGATTCGAACGGCTGTTCAACGGGGCTCACAGCAATACCCATTGCATCCAGAAGACAACGAACATGGTGTGTCTCCGACCACAGGGTCTGATCCGCCGCCCGGATACCCAGGCTGCTGGCCACCGCCCTCGCCTCGTCATAGGTAACGCCGGCCAGCGCGGCGCTGGCGGCGATACCGCAGCCTGTTGGCTCCTGTTGTATGACTGCTTTCACGCCTTTTCCTTCCCTAGAGATCGCACTGAACCCTTAATGTGCCCAACCTTTTCGATCCACACTTGTCGACCGCACCCTGTCGGCTGAACCAAAGCGACTGAGTCCTGCCGGCCGGAAGTTACTCCAATCCGGCCCTTGCGGCGCGGGCCGCGTGCAGCTTCTTGTAGCTTTCAATCAGTCTCAGGTGCTTGTCCAGACCTTCGAGCTGCATGTTTGTCGGGGTCAGGCCATGGAAGCGGACACTGCCGTCCACAGAACCGACCACCGCCGCCATGGTGTCCTCACCGAACATCCGTCCCAGGTTGTAGCGGTAGTCGTCGAGCTCCAGCTCCTCATCCAGGGTAATCTCCAGCACTGCCTGTATCGCTCGATAGAACAGTCCCCGTTCCACGGTGTTGTCATTGAACTGCAGGAAGGTCTCGACAAACTCCAGCGCTTCTTCGTGCCATTGCAGGGCCAGACAAATCAGCAGCTTCAGCTCCAGGATGGTCAGCTGTCCCCAGACCGTGTTCTCATCAAACTCCACGCCGATCAGGGTGATGATCGTCATGTAGTTGTCCAACTGGCTGCCTTCCAGACGCTCGGCCAGATCGGCCAGCTGATCATCACTGAGGGAGTGGAGGTTGAGGATATCCTCCCGGTAATCCAGCGCCATGTTGGTGTTGTCCATGATCAGGTCTTCCACCGGGTAAACCTCGGAGTAACCCGGCACCAGAATCCGGCAAACCGGCGCACCGAGGTCCTGATAGACCGCCACATAGACTTCCTTTTCCAGCGACTCGAGGATGCCAAACAGGGTGGCGGCCTCTTCCTCATTGGAACCGGAGAAATCCCATTCACTGAATTCGTAGTCAGACCGGGCACTGAAGAAGCGCCACGACACCACGCCGGTAGAATCGATAAAGTGCTCAACGTAGTTGTTGGGCTCAGACACCGCCAGACTGTTGAAGGTTGGTGGCGGAACGTCGTTCAGACCTTCAAAACTGCGGCCCTGCAGCAGTTCAGTCAGGCTGCGCTCAAGCGCCACCTCGAAGCTCGGGTGCGCCCCAAAAGAGGCAAACACACCACCGGTGCGAGGATTCATCAGGGTGACGCACATCACCGGGAACTGGCCGCCCAGCGACGCATCCTTCACCAACACCGGGAAGCCCTGCTTCTCCAGTGCCTCAATGCCTTCGAGAATGTCGGGATACTTGGCCAGGACCTCCTGCGGCACGTCTGGCAGGGTGATTTCACCCTCGATGATCTGCTTCTTCACCGCCCGCTCGAAGATCTCCGACAGGCACTGAACCTGGGCTTCAAACAGCGTATTACCAGCACTCATGCCGTTGCTGAGGAACAGGTTCTCGATCAGGTTGGAGGGAAAGAACACGGTCTCACCATCAGACTGGCGCACAAACGGCAACGAACAGATGCCGCGGTCACGGCGACCGGAGTTGGTATCAATCAGATGAGAGCCAGCCAGATCACCGTCAGGATCGTAGATGGCCCGGCAATGGTCATCAAGGATCTCCTCAGGCAGAGCGTCATCCGGCCCGGGCTGGAACCACTGTTCGTTCGGGTAGTGCACGAACGCGCTGTTGGCGATCTCTTCGCCGAAGAACTGGTCGTTGTAGAAGAAATTGCAGTTCAGGCGCTCAATGAACTCACCCAGGGCCGAACACAGGGCGCTTTCCTTGGTGGCTCCCTTGCCGTTGGTAAAGCACATGGGCGAGGCCGCATCACGGATGTGCAGCGACCAGACGTGAGGGACAATGTTGCGCCAGGAGGCAATCTCGATCTTCATGCCCAGCTCCGCGAGGATGCCGGTCATGTTGGCGATGGTCTCTTCCAGCGGCAGGTCCTTGCCTTCGATGTAGGTGCCCTCACCCGCCTTGGGCGCCGCCATCAGCAGAGCCTGGGCGTCTTCATCGAGGTTTTCGACGGTTTCGATCTCGAAGGCCGGACCGGTCTGCACCACTTTCTTTACGGTACAGCGATCAATGGAGCGCAGGATGCCCTGGCGATCCTTGTCGGAAATGTCCTCCGGCAGCTCTACCTGGATCTTGAAGATCTGGTTGTAGCGATTCTCCGGATCGACGATGTTGTTCTGGGACAGCCGGATATTGTCGGTCGGAATGTTGCGAGCCAGACAGTACACCCGCACGAAGTACGCCGCACACAGCGCCGAGGACGCCAGGAAGTAGTCAAAGGGGCTGGGTGCCGAGCCGTCGCCCTTGTAGCGGATGGGCTGGTCGGTGATAACGGTGAAGTCGTCAAACTTGGCTTCAAGTCTGAGGTTGTCCAGAAAGTTGACGTTGATCTGCATTCCGAGGGTACCAGGGTTGGAAAATGTGGCGCGCCATGGGCATGGCCCGTCGCCATTATCCAGTTTTTGGCGGCCGTCGTCTTGGCCAATTACAGGATCAAGAGTGACTGCCGGGCGTGCCGGTTCAGGTAGTCGGTGACGCTGCCAACGAGCATGCGCTGCCAGGCGCTCTGGCGGCGCCGTTCAGCAACAATCAGATCAACGTTCAGTTCCTCTGCGACCGCCACCAGCACCTCACCAATCCCCTGGCCCCGCCGGACTCTGGAATCCACCTCGTAGCCCTGGGCCTCCAGGTGCGACACCACCTGAAACATCCGCTCCTGCAATTCGCCTTCCTGCGCCGCCACCTGGCGCACCAGCTGATGGGGTGGCATCAGGCGTTTGCGGAACCAGGAAAGGTTCTCCTCCGGCACCTCGCACACCATCACCACCACCAGACGGGCGTTGTCCGGACTGAGGAAGCGGCCTCCGGGATCGAGCGTGTTCACGTCGCGATAGGGATCGCAGGCGTACATCACCGTCAGTTTGCCATCAGTTTCCAGCGGCATACTCGCTCAGGCCTCCTTCCGTTGGAACGGGAACATCAGCCCGTAGACCAGAAACGCCACCAGCAATGTCGGCAGCAGCTCGTATATGGACTCGGAATACCCCAGCGCCTGCCAGGTAATCAGGGTGACCATGCTGGCCGCCATCATCGCCATGGCGGTCGGCCGATTCAGCGGCGCATGTACAATCCGCAGCAGAATAACCGGACCCAGCGTACCCCCCAGAGACGACCAGGCGAAGACCACCAGGGTAAAGACATTGGCCGGTGCGGCCAGCGCGATGGCCAGCACCACCAGAGTCACCGCCAGGGTACCGAGCTTGGTACGGACGTAGGACTGCCCGAAGCGGGGAATCAGGTCCTGGCTGATCGCCGCAGAGCACGACAGCAGCATCGAATCGGCGGTGGACAGCGTGGCTGCGAAGATGGCGGCCAGCACAATGCCCGTGAGCACCTCTGGCAGAAACTGCTGGGCCATTAACGGCAGGGTCATTTCCGGATCGATCAGCGAACCGTCCAGCAGAACCCTGGCGTACAGCCCCACCGTCACGGTCAACACCGCAAACGGCAGATACCAGGCAAAGTAGACCCGACGGGCCGCCGGCACATCCTCCGGACTGCGCAACGCGATGGTGCGTACCAGAATGTGGGGCTGGCCAATCGCGCCCAGGCCCGCTGCCACCCAGCCCAGCACAAATGGCACCAGACCAAATAAAAGGCCATCCGGCGTCCAGCGCGTCAGTGCCGGATCAACCGCCGTCAGCGCTGCCCCCAATTGCCAGGGCCAACCAACGGCGAGAAGGCCAGCCACAAACAGCGCCACCATCCCGAACAGCATGACGAAAGACTGGGCCACGTCTGTCCAGATGGAAGCCCGGATGCCGCCCGCAAAGGAGTACAGCACCACCACCAACGCCCCCAGCATAGCCCCCAACCACTCCGGCCAGCTGAACATCACATGCAACGCCTTGCTGCCAGCTTTGAGTTGCGCCGCGGCATAGACCGCCAAGAACAGCAGGGTGATCACTGCCGACACCACCCGAAGGGGGCTCGACGCGGTGGCCGGGTTCAGCGCTGTCAGCGCCGGAATGGTGTTGACCGGGTGATCTTCCGAATAGCGTCGCAAACGCTGATGGAATCCGCGCCACGCCAACCAATCCCCCACCAGCCAGCCCAACGCGATCCAGAACGCCGAGACACCGGCAACCCAGGTGTAGCCCACCAGGCCAATGAACATGTAACCGGAGTTATTGGTGGCCACGGAGGACAGGCCAATCAGCCAGGGCGCGGTGCTGTAGCCAGCGGTCAGATAGTCATTGACGTCGTGGTGTTTCTTGCGGATCGATGACACGCCAATGATCAGGAACACCACCAATACCACACTGAAACTGTAGGCCGTTGCGCTCATGGGAACCGGCTGCCAAAGAGACTGTTTGTGCAGTCTAGTGCATGACACCCGACCTTCCCCTGCTACAGATCAATAAGCCTGACATGTAGTTAGCCCTGAGTTCAGGGCTGAAATAACGGTACTGTTCCTGCATGGTGATCCGGGCTAACCAGCAACAGCATTCGTTCAATCCGGACCAGAAGGAGCACATCCCAATGGAACTGAGGCATGCACACGAGTCGGATCTACCGAGGATCGTCGAAATCTACAATGCATCCATTGCCTCCCGGCGATCCACTGCCGATACCGAGCCAGTGACGGTGGCGTCGCGACTGGAATGGTTTCAGGCACATCGCCCCGCCCGTCGACCACTGCTGGTTCATGAGGAAGACAATCAGATCGTGGGTTGGATCAGCTTTGAGGACTTCTATGGCAGGCCGGCCTATCGCCACACGGCCGAACTGAGCATCTACCTGGCGCCGGAGAGTCAGGGCAAACAGCTTGGCACAAAAATGGTGCAGGCAGCTTTGGCGTTGGCTCCCGAGCTTGGCTTGTCGACCCTGGTGGGTTATGTATTCTCCCACAACCTTCCGAGCCTCAAACTGTTGCTGTCCTGCGGCTTCACCGAATGGGGATGCCTGCCAGACGTCGCCGAGATGGACGACAAAGAGTACAGTGTCAGCATTTTGGGCAAACGGCTGCACGAAGGAAATCCTCGTTGAAGAAAGTACTCCTGACGGTTCTCTCCATTCTCATCAGCAGTTGCAGCAGCGTCCCCCTGGGCACACTGGCAAAACTGGGCACGTTCGATCAACAGGACTTCCTGGCGTTGGCGCCGACAGAAATCAGCGCCAGAATCCAGCTTGAAGAGCCGGCGAAACTGATGGTTGATCGTACCGACCTGGCGCTGAAGATCGATACAAACAAAGGCGCCACTACGTACCAGTTCCCTCTGGACCTGCTCTCCGAAACAGTAATCCCGTCGCGGGAGTCGCTGTTCTCCCCAACGCCAGGCCAAACGGAATACACCTTTAAGCTGGCAGACGACGCCGTCAGCAATTTTCAACACCTCCAGGACACGCTCGCCCATCAGGCCCCGGAGCGGTTCGATTTCACGGTGAATGCAGACGTTGGAGATCTGCCCGATTCGGTCAGCACTGTCACCCTGACGGTCCTGCTTAAACTGTCCGATCGCGAGACGTATTTTCCGTTGCTGGAAGATGCCGAAGTCGATATCCATCCCTAACCCAGGCGAGATGGTCCACAGCGTTCACCGGATTGGATGACACCAAGGGGCCATCCCCCAAACAATTGGCTGCTGGAGGATGGCAGGCTCTCACTCGTTACCCTGTAGTCCTGTTAGTAGTCGCGTTTAGTTAATTGCAGAGCGGCGAGAAGTCCGATTCGAGTAGCGTCGTTCTTTCCAGGAAATAGGTCCCTTCAGGCGCCTCGAAAGCGAGTGCATCTCCGGAAAAGTAGAAGGTACCAAACCTGCTATCACCAAGACGGAACTGACCGTTACCCAGATCGGTAAGGGTGTCGCTTTCTATTTCATAGCAATTCGAACCCATATCGACCGCATCACCCATATAGTCATAGGATACATACGTGCCATCACCTTTGAATACCGTATAGACCTCATCATTTCCCGCACCGCTATCCCAAACACCAGTAATATCAGCCAGAGTCAAATCGGAAGTACGATCAGGGGCCCCGCCAAGATCGGAATCAAAGGCTGGTGCTGTAGGATCTTCGTCAGCCTCGGTCCAAACAATCGTTCCGTCCAACGTTAGATCGCTGGTCGCCTGGCTGTTCGAATCCCCGCCTATGGTGGGAGCGAGTACGACATTATCCAACTCTAACGTCCGAGATGCTGTATCAAAGTCAACGCCGGTACATCCTGAAAGACAGGTAGCACTATACAGATAGGCCACACTGTTTATATTTATGCGTATAGAAACCCCAATGTCTGTGATATTAAACACCACGGCATTCGCCTGATCTGCTGCAAACGCATTCGGGTCCACGTCCGACGCCGACAGTTCTCCCAAGCCAAGCCGCACGAAGTTCATAGCGCTCCCGCTGCTGGTGGCAGAAAGAAAGAGATTGGAACCGGCGAGATTCTCTCGGAATGCATAGAAACTGACTTCAGCGGTGCTCCCCAGTGAACTGGTGTCTGCTCCGCCCAGGGTGATCATGGTACTGCCCTGTACAGGCGTTGAACCGCCATCACCCTGATCGCCGCCATCGCTGGCACCGGTGCCGTCGTCTCCCCCACTGCCGCCATCGGTATCACTATTGCTGCCACTTCCACCACCACAGGCAGTCAGCGAGATCACCAAAACACACAGCAACATTCTGAACAAAAGTGTCATCTTCATTTCGCCCCTTCGTTGATATGATATATCACCGCATAGACGGCAATTTCATAATTCTTTCCAATTAAAAATATTCAGCATTAAAAACAGAAAGCCGGCCTCACCAATAAAACAAAATGCAGCAGTTAAAAATGAAAACCAAATCTAAATCACTACAATTAAATAATTATTTAATATTATTCACCCAGCACACAACAGATTAATATCTAGATCAGGTAAAAATCCTGGTACCGGATAGGAAAATTTCATGGCAGGTGCCAGCGACGCTCCATGCATAAGTCATCTTCCGTAATTGTGAAACCGGCATTTATCTAAGTTATATGACCAAGAGGTTCGATAAACGCACCCTATATCCTACAAGCAATTTATGGACCCAAGATCATAACGCCATGTTTTACATGGAAATTAATGAACAGAGAGTCACAGAATTTTTTTTATCTGTAAGGTAACCTGACACTTATTTGCGTTAGTCTTGGATATTCTCAGAATTTTATGGAGCCTCTGATTAACGAACTCGAAGCATTGGAAACCCCCGCATTCGTAACATTGACGCCGAACCGGGTGACATTCGAGTTTGCTCTATGGCAGGGGCCCGTATACAAAGGCGGTTCGCAATGACCATGATGACAGTAAAAAACAGGGCAAATTCGACACCACCAACTATCACCGCTGCCGCCATTCAGTTGGATACCCGCGTAGGTGATACGCAACACAACCTAGAAGCCTGCCAGCGCCTGGCAGAACAGGCGGTCAAACAGGGTGCCCAGTGGATTGCCCTGCCGGAGTTCTTCAATACCGGCGTGTGCTTTGATCCAGGGTTGGTGGCCGCAATCGAAAGCGAAGACGGTCCGTCGGCCAGGTTCCTGCGGGAGTTCTCCACACGCCATGCCGTGGTGATTGGCGGTTCCTTTATGTGCCGAGTGGCCCGGGGCGGTGTCCGCAATCGTTACGTGTGTTTCAGCAACGGCGAACGACTGGGCAAACATGACAAAGATTTGCCCACCATGTGGGAGAACGCGTTCTATGAAGCCGGGGATTCAGATGACAACGGCGAACTCGGACGCATTGGTGATGTCCGGGTGGGCACCGCTGTTTGCTGGGAATTCATGCGCAGCCAGACAGCTCGTCGCCTGCAAGGCAAGGTGGATGTGCTGATCGGCGGATCACACTGGTGGAGCCTGCCCAATGATTGGCCGACGTGGCTGACTCGCAGGATGGAAGCCAAAAACGCAGAGAACCTGCTTGCCAGTGTGCAGTTGACCGCCCAGCTCATCGGCGCCCCAGTGATCCACGCCTCTCACTGCAACCGAATCCAATCCCGCTTTCCGGGAATACCCTGGCTCACCTACCACGGCATCCTGGAAGGCCACACCGCCATTGTCGACGGGCACGGACAACTGCTGGCGCACCTGAGCAAGGATGAGGGCGAGGGTATCATCACAGCCAGGATTACTCCGGGCTATGTCGGCAGCCAATTGCCTGTACCGCAACGGTTCTGGCTTCGGCCGCGGGGCTTACTCCCCACATTATCGTGGCACCTGGACGGCTTCTTCGGCAGACGCTGGTACCAGAAGAACGTTAAAGATCTCAGCTAAAAACCGCAAAAATGCCAAGCGTGGCTCACATTTCAAATTACAATCAATCGATTTTCAGCAGTCTTTGGATAATAACGTCGGCTTTACATTTGTTTCTAGGGCTTGGCGAGAATCATTGGTTTGCTAAAAATTTATTTACGAACAAGGCTTCTATACCTGATTCCCGGCATGGCCTCAAGAGCTCGATCCAGATAACACAATCAACGCCATACCAAAGGAAATTAAAAGAAATGGCTTTACACTTTCTTTGGGATGAACAAGCATGTAAGGAAATATGACCGGCGGAACCAAAAGACACCCTAACCCCCAAGCCACACTGGTTTTAAAGGCTTTAACCGTTACTACAAGCAACCCTAATCCAGAAATAAAAAATCCAATGATAGCTAGATAATTCAAAAAACTATCTCCAACCAGACAGATCAAAAAGCAAAACAGACATTCAAACGAAAATCCCGAATTTCAATAACAGTACTACTAGGCTACTGAAGTGCAAAATACTCAATAAGCAAATTAGTAAATTTCGGACTTTTAAGTTTCCTAACAAAACTCCCAAGAAACTCACCAGAAAATTCATGATACACTGATCTATAGCGGGCCATGTCACCACAGGTATATCATGATTTTATACTCGGAACCCCTAAATAAACAACAACTGGACAATGACTATCTCTCGAGTACGTAACATGAACGATTAAGCCTGATAATCCCCACTTCTCTGCGACAATGCTATCATCAACACGGCGCTTTCTCTGCCAATTCGGCTCTCCCAGTTTAGTTAATACATCGCTCCTATGATCACGGAATTTAATACCACCTGGCAACTCACCTTTATACTGAGAGTATCCACCCTTTCCTTCAGCATATAAAAACATTCCTTCTAAGTAGAGAGGCCCTTCCCCGATAGGCTGATTTTCTTTATTAAAAAACATTGCTTCATCAGTAAAGACCAGCGAAAACCCCTTTTTCGGCCTTTCTATGTGGGCAGTATAATCACCAGATTTCAGTATTAGCTCTTTACTGACGTCAATACCCTGAGCAAACAGGTAGCTTTCCATCTCATTGTCAGTTACAGGCCGGCCAAGAAAACGCTTCAGTCCATCAGTATCCATCAACCTATTCCTTCAAGTAATATTACTAATGAGTACGAAAGTAAGCGAACATCATTTATAATGCAGTCCCTATTCGCCAAGCTTATCGGATATCTCCTATCATGCGCCACGACGACGGCCGTAAACTCGACCACAAGACACTGGAAGCCCTCCGCATTCGCGCCGTTCAACGTGTGATGGATGGAGAGAGCCCTGAAGTGGTCATCAAGGCTCTGGGCATGAGCCGGGCGCGGATCTATGAGTGGCTGGCGGCCTATCGTGAAGGTGGCTTTGACGCCCTCAAGGCGAAGCAGATTTCAGGCCGACCAAAGAAGCTGACCGGAGACCAAATTCGTGAACTCTACACCTGGATCACCTCGTTCACGCCGGATCAGTTGAAGTTCGAGTTTGCCTTGTGGACCCGGGCTCGCGTGCGTGAACTGATCCGCCGGGAGTTCAATGTACGCCTGAGCGATGTGTCTGTTGGACGCCTACTCCGGAACCTCGGTTTGACACCTCAGAAACCGCTGCATAGGGCCTACCAGCAAAATCCGAAAGCAGTGGAACAATGGAAGAAAGAAACCTATCCAGAGATTCAAAAAGAGGCCAAGGAGGCAGGAGCCACCATCTTCTTCGGAGATGAGGCCACCATTCGCTCTGATTATCACAGTGGCACAACCTGGGCCCCTGCGGGCGAAACTCCCCTCATACGAGGGACTGGAAGCCGCTTCAGCCTAAACCTGATTTCTGCCATTTCGCCTCGTGGAGAGCTGCGCTTTAAAACGCTGCAGGGCACCATGAATGCCGAGGTGTTTATCGGTTTTCTCAAAGCTTTGGTTCGGGATGCTGACAGGCCCGTGTTCCTGATTTTGGACAACCACCCAGTCCATCATGCCCGCAAGGTCAGAGAGTACGTGGACAATCTTGATGGCAGGCTCAGGTTGTTTTTCTTGCCGCCTTACTCCCCCGAACTGAACCCGGACGAGTCTGTCTGGGGCTACATCAAGTATCACCATGTGGGCAAGAAAGTCATCAACAACAAGGAGCAACTCCGAGCTATCGTTTATCGGCAACTACGGCGATTGCAGAAATTACCAAAGCTCTTGAAGTCATTTTTCGGGCATCCGGAGCTGGCTTATATCTCTGCGTGATGTTCGCTTACTTTGTTTCGGATTAGTAATGGCATTAGAGAGGCCTACCTGCCATTCCGCTGCCAACTCCATAAAATCCCGCACCGGGCGGAGTCACGCCGGTACTGCTCTGCCCGATCCACCTGTCGCATGGCCAACCAAACCTCACTCCCGAAACTTGCCATACCGATCAATAAACACCTTGGCTTCCGTTAGCGATGCACCGGTTTCTTCCCGATACCGTTTGATCGCTTTCAATCGGCGCCCCGACGCCATCGCTGTCCGCAGTTCCGGGGAAAGCAGTTCATCCTGATCCACACCGCTGGTATCGAGCAGGCGGTCAATTTTCTTCAGTATCCAGCGCTGTCTTCGTCGGATCGCGGCCAGCTCGCTGTACATCAAAGCCGCCAATGCAATAAGGCCTAGTTCGATCAATGCAACACTCCCTGTATTTCTGAGGCCCTGCCATCCGGTTGGCCTCCGGCCAAATCAGCCGGTCTGGCAGAAAAGCTTAAGCGTACCTGCTTGTTGCCTCCCGGGACACCGGGTATGCACATCCTCCAATCGTCAAAGCTCCTTGGAACCACTAAGCTTTTTTCAGCCACCTTTGCCCGCCCATATCTGAAAACCGCCGTTACTGGAGACGTTGATGGAGACGATCTTTGCCCAAGCCCTGATTCTACTCGCCGCCGCCCTGGTGTTGTTGCCCCTGTTTCAACGCCTTGGTCTGGGCAGCGTGCTGGGCTACCTCGCAGCCGGCATCCTGGTGGGGCCACTGGGGTTTGGCTGGATCAGCGGAGCGGAGTCGGTGTTGCACTTTTCGGAGCTTGGGGTCGTCCTTATGCTGTTTCTGGTGGGTCTGGAGCTTGAGCCGGCACATCTCTGGGCCCAGCGCCGTCGACTGCTAGGTCTCGGGGCCTCCCAGGTGCTCCTCAGTGCGGCGGTGTTGGCGCTCGCGTTCTGGCTGATGGGCTTCAGCGAGCGCGAGGGCTTGGCCATAGGAGCCATCCTGGCACTGTCGTCCACGGCTTTCGTAGTGCAGATGCTGGTTGAAACCAATCAACTGGGCACGCCTCAGGGTCGCGCTGCATTCTCGATTCTACTGTTTCAGGACCTGGCGGTAATTCCAATCATCCTCCTGCTGCCGGTACTGGCAGGCAGCCAGGATGCCGAAAACAGTCCCCAACTGTTGGCCGGTATTGCCGCCCTGATTGCGATGGCTTTTGCAGGCCGTTTCCTGCTCAATCCATGGCTGGGATGGCTGGCTCGGCTTCGCAATCGCGATGTAATGACGGCCAGCGCCCTGCTACTGGTGCTGGGCTCCGCAGGGCTGATGGGATACCTGGGGCTGTCCATGGGACTGGGAGCCTTCGTTGCCGGCGTTCTGCTCGCCAACTCGCCTTATCGGGAGCAGCTTGAGACGGACATCCAGCCCTTCAAGGGCCTCCTGCTGGGGCTGTTCTTCCTGGCTATCGGCATGACGATGGATCTTCGTCTGCTGATAGCGGCACCCGGTACCATCGCGCTGTACCTGATCGCCCTCCTCGCCGCCAAGAGCCTGGTACTGGTCCTGATCAGCCGACTCCGCAAGGTGCCCTGGGCCGGCACTGTCCGCTTTGGCATTCTGCTTAGCCAGGGCGGCGAGTTTGCGTTTGTCCTGCTCACTCAGGCGGGTGCCCTGGGGCTGCTGTCGGCACCGGTGATTGGCCAACTGAATCTGGTGGTAGCCTTGTCCATGGCCACCACGCCGCTGTTGCTGAAGCTGGCCAAGAAGCTGTTTCCGTCCGCGGGGCCGGGCGTCACCGCGGTCGAAGGCGAGGCGCCCTCGGAAGATCAGCCCCCCAAGGTGGTTATCGCCGGTCTCGGTCGCTTTGGCCAGATTACCGCGCGGATTCTGGTGGGTCGTCAGATCCCCTTCACGGCGCTGGACTCCAACCCGGATGAGATCAACCTGCTTCGGCGCTACGGCAACGATGTGTTTTTTGGGGATGTGACCCGCCTGGACCTGTTGCGAACCGCCGGTCTCGACCACGCTCAAGTTCTGGTATTGGCGATTGACCAGGCCGAGGACTCATTGCGGGTGGTGGAGCTGGTGCAACAGCATTTTCCGGATGTGCAGATCATTGCTCGCGCCCGGGACCGTTACCATGCCTACGAACTGAGGGCCAAAGGCGTCACTCTGGTGATTCGTGAAACCTTTGACTCAGCATTAAAAGGAGCCGCTATGACACTGACCCAACTAGGAATTCCAGAGTCAACCGCGCTTGAGCTTACACGTAATTTCCGGGCATTCGACGAAGCCCTGCTGGAAGAACAGGTGGAGCACCGGCATGATCGGGAGAAGCTTATCGAAACCAATAGCCGCGGCCGGGCCGCACTGGTGTCGCTGTTGTCTGGAGACCAGGGAAAGCCAGATTGAGGGAGCCTTCAGGTTCGTCATTCAGGTAATCTCCCGAGCCAATGCCGCGATAGCCTGGGAGATTTCGGCCTCAGAAAGAGCACCAAATCCAAAGCGAATATGCACCATACCGTCAGCCCCGGCAGCGGCATGAAAGCCGGCCGCCTGCAGTCTCGGTATCGCCGTTGAGGTAACCAACGACCCGACGTTCACCCACAGGGCCATACCGCCTGCCGGTAGAGCAAACGCAATCTGCCCCCCAAACTGCCGCGTCAGGCCCTCCGCGGCGCAATCCCGACGCTGCCGATACTGCCGCCGCGCCTTACGGATGTGCTTGCGGACCTCGCCGCCCTCCATCAGATCCGCCAGTGCCAGCTCCGTTACCGCATTTCCCTGCCGGTCCACCAGCAGGATCTCCTCCGCCACCCGGTCGACAAACGCCGAATCCGCCACCAGATAACCCAGCCGCAGGCCAGGCGCAAACACCTTGGACAGGGAACCAATGTGGATCACGTTCTCCGATCCCGGCAGGCTCGCAAGGGGAGGAATCGGACGGCTTTCGTAGTGGAACTCGTGGTCATAGTCGTCTTCGATCACCGCAAACCGGTGCTGACGGGACAACTGCAGCAGAGCAAGTCGACGCTCCATCGACAGGGTGACCGTAGTGGGATACTGGTGGTGGGGCGTGGTAAACACAGCCGCGACCGGGTAACGGGACAGCAGACGCTCCAGTGCCGTGGTATCCAGCCCGTGTTCATCGATCGGACAGGCCACGACCTCAAAGCCTGTCGATGCAAACGCCGCCCGGGCCGGTGGGTAGCACAACGCCTCGACCACAATCACGCCTTTGGCGGGGTCCAGCGCCCGGGCACTGAGGAAGATGCCCATCTGGCTACCCCGCACTACGCAGATTTCCTCCGGCACCACTGGCATAAAACGATCCATCGCCAGCATGCCCAGGATGGCCTGCCGCAGTTCCGGCGTCCCTCTCGGGTCGCCGTAGTCCAGGTAGTCCTGGCGGATAGCTCTCAGCAGCGCTCGTCGGTAAGCCCTGGACAGCGGCTCAAACGGCAGCAGCCGCACGTCGGGGGTGCCATCGTTGGCGTACCTGTGCACCACTTCTGTGTGCTGCACCCCATGTGATGCCCGGGTGGCCAGACCCCGGGCAGGGCGGCCCTTTCTACTGTTATCGAGCACCAGGACCTGATCCTGCTCCGACAGCCCATGCTCCGGCAGCACCGCCGCCACGAAGGTCCCCCGTCTTGGCTGGGAATACAGCCAGCCCTGGGCTTCCAGCTCTTCGTACACCAGCTGCACGGTTTTCCGGTTCACCCCCAACTGACTGGCCAGCGCCCGACTGCCCGGCATGGAGCTGCCTGGCAGCAACCGTCCGGCCTGAATATCGCGAACAATCTGGTTCACCAACCGTGCGTGGAGAGAGCGTCCCGGCGTGTGTTCCAGCCAAAGCTGGGCGTTCCAGGGTCGGAGCATGAGCGGATGTCCTGTGGAGAGAGCCTCAATTATGACTCTGATTCGCTATCTGGACCATGAAGGATATTAAAACTGGATGTTAATTATGGTCCAGATACAGAGGTACTCTGTCGGCGGTTAAGGGTTTGCAGTTTAAAAGTCAAACCGCCTCAGATCCCAGATCAAGCAGGAAACACGCCGCCATGACCGTACGATGTACCCAAAGGAGCCAGCCAGCTCCTGACACCGAGCCATACCCCAAGGCAAAAACCCTGGTGCAAATGCGCTACAACCTGGACCAGGTCCGCCAGCGCATGGCCAGCGCCTGTGCACGCAGTGGTCGCGACCCTGGCAGCGTTCGCCTGTTGCCGGTGAGCAAAACGGTGGATGAGGCCCGGATTCGGTTGGCGTACCAGGCGGGCTGTCGTCTGCTTGGTGAAAACAAGGTGCAGGAAGCCCTGGGAAAGACGCAAATCCTGTCAGACCTGCCGGATCTGCAATGGTCCGTTATTGGCCATCTGCAGACCAACAAGGCCAAGCACGTCGCCCGCTTTGCAACCGAGTTCCAGGCGCTCGACAGTCTGCGACTGGCCGAAGTGCTGGATCGGCGTCTGCAACTGGAAGGTCGCGGACTCGATGTGTTCGTCCAGGTCAATAGCTCTGGCGAAGACAGCAAGTACGGCCTGCCGCCACAGGACACCGCTGCCTTCATCCGAGCCCTCTCCAGCTACAGCGCCCTCAGGGTGCGGGGGCTGATGACACTGGCCATCTTCAGTGATGACTCTGCCCGGGTACGCCCCTGCTTCGCCCGATTGAGGCAACTGCGGGATCAGCTCCGACAGGACGCCTCCGCCAATGTGGCTCTGGATGAGCTGTCCATGGGGATGTCCGGTGACTATGAGCTGGCCATTGAAGAAGGTGCCACTGTGGTTCGGGTTGGCCAGGCGATCTTTGGTGCCCGCCACCTGCCCGACGCCTATTACTGGCCGAGCTCAGACTCTGCCCAAGCCATCGCGACATCCGCCAAGTGGCCAACCCTCTCCCCCACTCCAGCCGTTAAAAAGGAATGCCATTGATGAAAACACTACTCGCATTGCAACACCTGGCGTTTGAGGATCTCGGTGTCCTGGAACCGCTGTTTGCGGATTATGGTTACCGCGTCGAGTACCTGGACGCCACCACCGACGATCTGACACAGGTTGATCCCGCAGCGGCAGACCTGCTGGTCGTGCTGGGCGGGCCGGTCGGCGCCATGGACGATCACCAGTACCCATTTCTGTGTGACGAGCTGGCACTGATCCGCCGGCGCCTGGCCCTGGGCAAGCCCCTCCTCGGTATCTGCCTGGGCGCGCAGCTTATTGCCCGGGCGCTGGGAAGCAGCGTGTACGCCATGCCAGAGAAAGAGATTGGGTTCGCCACCCTGACCCTTACCCGCCAGGGCCGACGCTCCCCACTGGCAGCACTGGAGGGCCTACCGGTACTGCACTGGCACGGCGACCAGTTCGACATTCCACCCGGCGGTACCCGGCTGGCCCACACTCGCACGGCCATCAACCAGGCCTTCGCGATTGGACGGCAGGTGTTAGGGCTGCAATTCCATCTGGAGGCAGATGTCGGGCTGATGGAGCGCTGGCTGGTGGGCCATTGTGCCGAGCTGGCCAGTGCCGGAATCGATCCGTGCAGCCTGCGCCGCCAGGCGCACAAGGCAGTTCATGCGCTGCCAGCGGCGGGTCGCCAGGTTATCGGGGACTGGCTTGACCAGCTGGAACCAGCGACGGTCCGCCACACGCCGTTACCCAGAACCACCACTGCCGTCTAGGAGGGAGAATATGCACCATTATCGCCTGGCGATCTGGCACAACGAGGTCTTTCTAGGACACTTTCAGACCGATACCCCGGCCGCCCGGGAGGCGGTCAGACATATAGTTCAATGCCTGGAGCAGGCCGGCAGCATGCGCTGGCAACTGGAGCAGGCCCAGGACGAACAGCGGCTGCTGAGCACCGGACCGAAGGGGGTCAAGGTCATCAGCAGCGAGCCGGTGTTCTACGCCATCGACTCGCTGTAGGGAAGTCGGGCAACTAGCCTAGTGCCCGACGCGTTGCGGGCTTACATCAGGCCAAGATGTTTGTTGTCCTGGGCGATGGCGTTGTCCAGAGTTTCCAGGTAGCCAGCTCGGGCCTTGAGTTTGGTCTGGCCATGGGCCTTGAGGTTCAGTTGGCGGAACTGGGCAGCGGTTGCCAGGGCCTGCTCCATCAATTGATCCGCCGGAACCACCCGGTCCAGGAAGCCGGCTTGTACAGCGCCTTGTGGATCGAAAATCTCCGCATTCATCACCGAACGGTGGAAATGCGCCGGAGTCAGGCGATGGCGGGCAATCTCAATGCCGGCGTGGTGCATGGTCATGCCAATGGCCACTTCGTTCAGACCCAGCTTGAACGGGCCTTCCACACCCAGCCGATAGTCCACCGACAACAGGATAAAGGCACCCTTGGCAATGGCATGGCCACCGCAGGCCGCGATCACTGGCAGCGGGAACGCTGACAGACGGCGAGTGAACGTGGACCCAACGTTCACCAGGGCGGCGGCCTCCTTGGGGCCCTTCTGCATTTCCTTGAGGTCATAACCGCCGGAGAAAATGCCAGCCTGACCGGCCAGGATCACCACGGCCTTGTCCTGCTCCGCCTGATCCAGCGCCTGGTTCAGTGCCTCAAACACCTCGTGGCTGAGGGCGTTCGCCTTGCCGTTGGTGATGGTGATGGTGGCGATGCCGTCCGCCAGCTGGTAGTCAACGAGTTGTGTCACCGGGTTCTCTCCCCTTGTCATGCCTTTTATCGGCCTACGGCCTGTGAAGTGGGCCGCCGGGCAGGGCCGGCGGAGGCCACAGTCTACCGTCAGATAACGGCAAAATCACCGATTTTCCGGGATCTTGCCGCATCAGGACCGGTTTTATCCGCGCTGAAACAGGTCCAGACCGAAGCCTGCTTTAACCCGATCCAGCGTCCGCCCCGTGACCTCCCGGGCCCGCTCGGTGCCCTCTTTGAGAATGGCCAGCAACTGGGCCTTGTCAGCTGCGTAGATCTGGCGTTGTTCACGAATCGGACGAATCAGCTCCTGCAGACACTCCTCCAGGATCTTCTTGGTATGGCCATCGCCGAGACCACCACGCTGATAGTGCGCCTTGAGTTCGGTTATGTAGGCCGGGTCTGGGTGAAACGCGTCCAGATAGGTAAAGACCACGTTGCCCTCAACCTGCCCTGGCGAGTCGATGGTGAGGTGGTTGGGATCGGTGTACATGGCTTTCACCGCCTTGCTGATCTCCTTGTCGGTGGAATCCAGCATGATGGTGTTGCCGGCGGACTTGGACATCTTGCCCTTGCCATCCACGCTCGGCAGGCGGGACACGTTGCTCAGCAGCGGTTTGCATTCCAACAGCACATCTTTGCCGGCCACACTGTTGACCTTGCGCACCACTTCGTTGGTCTGCTCGATCATCGGCAGCTGGTCATCCCCCACGGGCACCAGGGTGGCGTCGAACGCGGTGATGTCGGCCGCCTGGCTGATGGGATAGGTCAGGAAACCCGCCGGAATGGACCGGCCGAAGGCCCGGCTCTGGATCTCACTCTTCACCGTGGGATTGCGCTCAAGCCGGCTGATGGTCACCAGATTGGAGTAGTACATGGTCAGCTCCGCCAACGCCGGCAGTTCGGACTGCAGGCAGATGGTGGTCTTGGCCGGGTCGATGCCCACCGCCAGGTAATCCGCAACCACTTCCAGGATGTTGGAGGCGATCTTGCCGGGATCATTGGCGTTATCGGTCAGACCCTGAAGGTTGGCCACCAGGATGGTCTGGTTGCACTCGTCCTGAAGCCGGACCCGCTGACGCAGAGACCCGATGAAGTGGCCGAGGTGAAGCTGGCCGGTGGGACGATCGCCGGTAAGAACGGTCTGGCGCTGGCTGCTGTCAGCCGGGGTGGGATTTTCCTGCATGGTTGCCTCCTGAAACTGGGTTTCGCCGGAGGCAATCGCTGATCAGATTCAGAGGACCGCCTGCCGGCGGTTCGAACACAAGGATTCAGCACCGCCCTGGGAGAGAGCCGCGCCACCACGAAAACTGGGAAGAAACGAATGGGGTCCGTGTATTCATGGCGGCAGATAGTACCACCTTTTGCCTGAAAGACAACGCTCCCAGCCTCCCCTCAGCTAATCTCAACAACGATCCAATAACGGCGACTAAACGTAACTGATTATTACTTTTTTGTGGCTTCCTGTTCCGCTGTCTTGAGGCTGACACAGTCCGTCGATAGATTGCCGGAGCCGTTTGAACCGGCTTGCCGCTTTACAACAAAAGGATCACTCCATGAGCCAGAAAACCGTCATCGTCCAGGAGCTGAGGGCTGCCCGCCAGGGCCACATCCGCTGGGTACGATACGCCAGTGCCCTGATCTCCGGCATGGAGGTGCTGAAAGATCACGTACCCGTCGTTGGCACCGACTGCCGGTTCGGTCGCTGGTACTACGGCGCCGGCGCCGCGTTGTCAGGGCTTGAGAGCTACCGAAACATTGAGCAGCCTCACCTGGACCTCCACGACATGTATATGGAGATCTTCAAACTGCTGTTTGACGATGACAACCAGGCCAGCCCGGGCTTCTTTGGCCGCCTGCTGGGGCGCAGCTCAACCCAGAAGAACGCCCGCACCGAAAAGGCCCGCGCCCGCTTTGCCGATCTCGAGGCAGTCTCCCAGGTGATCCTCAAGCATCTGGAGCAGCTCGAGTCGGATGTGCTGGCGCTGTCGGATGCCGAAATCGAGCGCCTGTTCTACACCGCCGAGGCCTAAGGAGCCGCCCGCTTACAACAAAGAGCTAATAACGGTCCAGCAAGCCGCCGGTATAGGATGGGGAAATACATAGGGACGCTAACCAGCACCACGCAATGCGTCCCGCAACACCCATTCATTGCCATCCCGGATCACGCTTGCATGACCTACGCACGTATTACCGGCACGGGGTCCTACCTGCCGGACAATGTGGTAACCAACAAGGACCTGGAACGCACCGTCGACACCACCGACCAGTGGATTCGCGAGCGCACCGGCATCGAACAGCGCCACATTGCCCTGCCCGGCCAGACCACGGTGGACCTGGCGGAACACGCCGCCCGGCGCGCCATTGAGGCAGCCGGTCTGACACCAGACGATATTGATCTGATCGTGTTCGCCACCTCAACGCCAGACAAGATTTTCCCCAGCAGTGCCTGCATCCTCCAGCGTCGGCTGGACATTCACGGCTGTCCCGCCTTTGACATCCAGGCGGTATGCAGCGGTTTCGTCTATGCCCTGGCCACCGCCGAGAAGTTCGTCGCCACCGGTACCAGCAAACGTGCACTGGTGGTCGGCTCCGAGGTGTTCTCGCGGATCATCAACTGGGAAGACCGGGGCACCTGCGTGCTGTTTGGCGATGGTGCCGGTGCCGTGGTGCTGGAAGCCAGTGAAGAGACCGGCATTCTCTCCACCCACCTGCACGCCGATGGCCAGTACGAAGAACTGCTGCACGTTCCCTGTGGCATTGCCGATGGCACAGACCAGTTCAAGGCCGGTCATGGCTACGTGGAAATGAAGGGCAACGAGGTCTTCAAGATCGCCGTCAACACCCTCGGCCAGATTGTCGATGAGACCCTGGCAGCCAACAACATGGACAAATCGGAGATCGACTGGCTGGTACCGCACCAGGCCAACCTCCGCATCATCTCCGCCACCGCCCGCAAGCTCAACATGACGATGGACCGGGTCGTTGTCACGGTTGACCAGCATGGCAATACCTCCGCGGCATCCATCCCCCTGGCCCTGGATGCCGCTGTGCGCGATGGCCGAATCCAGCGCAACGACGTGGTGCTGCTGGAGGCCTTCGGCGGTGGCTTTACCTGGGGCGCAGCGCTGCTGCGGCTATAGCAAGGCTACGCTGACAACAGGCTTCCCCGAACAGAACGTCCGCGTCCCTCCGGACTGCGCCATCGCTCCCGATGGTTCGTAAAATGAATGGTTCCAACGGCCAATTCGTCGCACACTGTGTACCGAGTCCACCATTCATCCGTTTCTGATTCGAGGAAGTCTCTCCATGGCACAAGCACGAGGTTACGCCGCCCACAGCCCCACCTCCGGGCTGTCCCCCATCGATTTCGAGCGCCGCGAACTGCGGCCTGATGACGTCGCCATTGAGATCGACTATTGCGGCGTCTGCCACAGCGATATCCACTTCGTTGAGAACGACTGGGGCATCACCCGCTACCCGGTCGTGCCGGGCCACGAGATTGTTGGCCGGGTCACCGCCGTCGGCGCGGACGTCCGCCAGTATCAACCCGGCGACATCGTGGGGGTTGGTTGCCTGGTGGATTCCTGCCGCCAGTGCGAGGCCTGCGAATCGGGCATGGAACAGTACTGCCTGGAAGGTTCCACCGGCACCTACAACGGCATCGACCGTCACGACGGCACCGTCACCTTTGGCGGCTATTCGAACCGCGTGGTGGCAAGTGAGCGCTTCGTGGTGAGAATCCCCGACACCCTGGACCCGGCGAATGCCGCACCGATTCTCTGCGCTGGCATCACCACCTATTCACCCCTGCGGCATTACGGCGTCAAAGCCGGCGACCGGGTGGGCGTTATCGGCATGGGCGGCCTGGGTCATATGGGGGTCAAGTTTGCCAAGGCCCTGGGTGCTGAAGTGACCCTGTTTACCCGCTCCGCCGGCAAGGTGGAGGAAGCCCGGAAACAGGGCGCTGATCATGTCATCATCTCCACCGATCCGGCGCAGATGAAAGCCGCCCGGGAACAGTTCGATTTCATGCTCGACACCATCCCCGTGCAGCACGACTTCAACCCCTACCTGCAGTGCCTCAAGTTCGACGGCACTCACATCATCGTGGGCTTGCTGGAACCGATCGACCACGCCATCCACGCCGCCCACCTGGTGGGCAAACGCCGGGTCCTGGCCGGATCGCTGATCGGTGGCATGCCGGAAACCCAGGAAGTTCTGGATTTCTGTGCCGAGCACGACATCCGTTGCGACATTGAGATGCTGGACATGGCGAACATCCACGAAGCCTACGAACGGATGAAACGAGGCGACGTGAAGTACCGTTTTGTGATCGACATGAAGTCACTCAACGACGCTTGAATAGAGCCGTCTGAGATAACAGGGGCGCCGTCGCGGGCCCCTGTTCGACTACCACATCAGTTACCGCGACGCCCTCAACAATCATCAATCATTCACGCCACCGCACACCACCACCAGAATGTCCTTGCTGGCAGCAATCTGCTCATGGGCCTGATCGTAAACCGCCGCCAGGGCCGCACCGCAGGCCATCTCGACTTTCAGTCGATGCTCATTGAGAAAGCGCTGGCAGGCGCTTTCCGCCTGTTCGTCCGTCACCGTGGCAGTAAACACCAGGCGTTCCGACAGGGCTTGATAGGCCCGATCACACACTCGCGGTGCAGCCAGTGACTTGGCCCGCGAGGTAATACTGGGCAGGGTGACCTGTTCACCCGCCAATCTTGACTGGTGCAGGGCATCAGCACCGACGGTCTCAACCGCCAGCAGCGGCACGTCCTGCAATCCGGTCCGCTCCAGCCCTTCCAGCAGTCCGGACATCAGCCCACCGCCGCCCACGCTGCAGATCACCAGATCCGGAGTAACACCGTCGGCCAGAGTCTCTGCAAGGATATCGCCGTAGCCGGGCCAGATCTCCGGGTCATCGAACGGGTGAAACATCACCGCCCCCGGTTGATCGGCGGCCACCTGGGCCTTGGCGTGAGCGTCATGCCAGAACTGCCCCGTTACCGTGACGTCGGCACCGTAGCCACGCAACCGCGCCACCGTTGCCGCCGGCGTCGTCTCGGGCACGAACACCGAGACCGCCACCCCGAGCTGCTGGCCGGCAAAGGCCACCGCCAGGCCGGCATTGCCGCCGGAGGAACTGACAAACAGGGTCGCGCCCTGGGCCTTGGCCCGAACCGCCTTGCGCGCCATTCCCCGCAGCTTGAACGAGCCCGACGGCTGCAATGCTTCGAGCTTCAGCCAGATTCGGGGCCCCTGCGGCGAGGACATGGGGAAACTGGGAACCAACGGGGTACGTAATGCAATCGGGTGAGCTGGATCGGTGTACATGTTTTTTACTCCTTTCCCTGGGGCGCCGGACGGGCACGCAGATTCTTTGTTCTTTTCAGAATGGACTAAGCTTTTAGGAAACTGCCAATCATACCCTCAAGCTCTTGATACAAGCCATTTCCTGCGGTTGATCGATTGTTGTAGCAGCGGGACAACCATCCAGTCGAGGACAATCCATGAGCAACCTGAGCAGTCAGTGCGAGCACGAATGCGATTTTGTTGAGGCCTGTGACGCGGTGGAACTGATGATCGAGCCCCGCGAACGGGACCTTGGAGGCTTTTCGGTACGACGGGTACTCCCCAGCGCCAAACGCAAGATGGTTGGGCCCTGGGTATTCTTTGACCATATGGGACCTGCCAGCTTTCCGGCGGGCGAAGGCCTCAATGTCCGCCCTCACCCTCACATCGGCATTGCCACTGTGACCTACCTGTTCTCCGGCGAGATCCTGCACCGGGATTCCCTGGGCAGCCTGCAGGCCATCCGCCCGGGCGATATCAACCTGATGGTCGCTGGCCACGGGATTGTCCATTCCGAGCGGGAGCGCCCGCAGATCACCGCGTCCGCACACCGTCTCCATGGCCTGCAACTGTGGCTGGCACTGCCCGAGCATCTGGAGGAAATGGCGCCGGCTTTCTATCACTACACCGACGACGAAGTACCCGCGCTGACGGTCAATGGGGTTCCGGTGCGAGTGATGATGGGAACCGCCTATGGCGCCACTTCGCCAGTCAAGACCTTCGCCGAAACACTCTACGTTGAAGCTCACCTGCTCAAGGGCCAGGTGCTGACGTTGCCAGATGCCGAGGAACGCGCAGTGTACGTCGCCCGAGGCGGCCTGAAAGCACGGGAAACCGTGATCCCCGAGTTTGCCATGGCCTGTTTTGATGGTCGGGCCGGACTGGAAGTTGAAGCAACAACGGACACCCGCATCGCCATCATTGGCGGGGAGCGCTTTGAGCGGCGCTACATCGACTGGAACTTTGTCTCCAGCCGCCCTGAACGCATTCAACAGGCCCGCGAAGACTGGCGCGAGGGGCGCTTCCCCAAAGTCCCTGGCGATGACAAGGAGAGTATTCCCCTGCCAGATTGAGACCCTCGTAACCCACGCTGGACGACCGCAGTCGGCGCAGGGTTGCGACCAACGCAAATTCATAGGATGATTGGATCAACCGATTAAAGGATGACCAATCATGACCAACCTCACCAGAATCCGGCGCGGGTCCCTGGTGGATCACGCCATTGAAACCCTGCGTGGCGCCATTGAACAGGGTGAGTGGCAGGTCGGAGACCGGCTGCCGGTGGAATCGGAACTGTCCGAGTCCCTGGGCATCAGCCGTAACACCGTGCGGGAGGCGGTGCGGGTTCTGGTTCATGTAGGCATGCTGGAAACCCGCCAGGGCGACGGCACCTACGTGCGGGCGAATCGCGATGCCGGAGAAACCCTCCGACGCATAGACCGCGCTCAGCTCAGGGACCAACTGGAAGTTCGTCTGATGCTGGAAACCGAGGCTGCCCGTCTGGCCGCCCTGCGCCGTACCGGCGACGAACTGAAACTGCTATCCGAAACCCTGGATCAGCGGGCCGCCGCCGGCGACAACCTGGACGCGCGAATCCATCACGACGAGCGGTTTCATCATGCGCTTGCCGAGGCATCCCATAACTCCGCCCTGACAGAACTGTACGGCTACTTTGCCCACGCCATCAGCCGCACAATCCAACAGACCGAACTGGACAAGACCCTGCCCGAACCCTCCCAGGAAGCCCACGAACTGCTACTCGCAGCGGTTCGACGTCAG
Organism: Marinobacter sp. CA1; assembly: GCF_020546665.1. Lineage (NCBI taxonomy): Bacteria > Pseudomonadati > Pseudomonadota > Gammaproteobacteria > Pseudomonadales > Marinobacteraceae > Marinobacter > Marinobacter sp. CA1. Next base: position 2,050,802 of record NZ_CP071785.1, on the reverse strand, counting down.
GACCCTGAACAAGCCGCAGCACGGGCCAGAGCCCTGCTGCAGCCCAGCCTGGATGCCCTGGCCAGCACCAACGGAGAGAACGTGCCATGAAACTGCCCATTGACCGCTTCACCCTGCTGTTGCTGGGCGCCATTGTGCTGGCCACGGTGGTACCGGTTCGCGGCGATGCCGCCAGCGTACTGGCCACCGCCGGCACCCTCGCGGTGGCGCTGCTGTTCTTTCTGCACGGCGCCGCGCTGTCGAGGGAGCAGGTTATTGCCGGCGCCAGTCACTGGCGATTGCACCTGCTGATCACCAGCCTGACGTTCGTGTTCTTTCCGCTGGCGGTGTTGCCCATCAATGCCCTGGCCCCCACCTGGATTCCGGCGGACCTGGGCCTGGGCTTTCTGTACCTGGGGGTGCTGCCGTCAGCGGTATCGTCGTCCATTGCCTACACCGCCATGGCTCGTGGCAATGTCCCGGCCGCGATATGCAGCGCCGCGGCCTCTAACGTCTTCGGCATGATGCTGACGCCGTTCCTGCTGATCGTGTTGGTGAGCACCACCAGTGCCGGCGGATTTTCGGTCTGGCAGGCGCTGCAGGACATTGTGCTGCAACTGCTGGCGCCGTTCGCCATCGGCCATGCCCTGCGGCCCTGGCTGGGAGGCCTGCTGGCCCGCCACGAGCACCTGACGGCTCGCTATGATCAGTGCGTGATCTGGCTGATCGTCTACTCGGCGTTCTCCCATTCTGTGGTCAGCGGGCTCTGGCAACAGCTTCCGCTGACCGCCATCCTGCTCACCATCGGCTTCTGCCTGGGTCTGCTTGGGCTGCTGATCGTGGTGGCAAGACGAGTGGTAAAGCTGTGCGGACTGAGCCTGGAAGACGAAGCGGCGGTGGTGTTCTGCGGGTCCAAAAAGAGCCTGGCGTCGGGACTGCCAATGGCCAAGGTGCTGTTCTCCGGCCATCCCGGTTTTGGCATGATCGTGCTGCCGATCATGTGTTACAACCAGATCCAGGTCATTGTCGGCGCTATTCTGGCCGAACGTTACCGACGCCGGATCGAGGCGGCTCAGGCAGCGGAGTCACTCTGTCCAGACAGCCGTCCCGCCGACGGCTCCCGTGCCTGAGTGTTCAGTCGAGCCGATTCAGGAGCCGGTCAGTTGACTGAACAGGCTGGTCAGCACCACCAGCCCCACGACCCAGCCAATCACCGCCGGCCAGAAACTGGTGGTGGGTTGCCCCCCGGAGGATTCGCCGGCCTCGGCGTCCTCCGGGCGAGCATAAGCCGGATTGTCTGTCATTCCCGGTTCCGGCTCCGCCGGGTTCCGCAGCTCTTCCAGCTCCGACCACCCGAACCAGCGACCAAGGAATTCCGCCACCGGCAATGCCAGCCCGCCCTGACCAGCCATGGGCCGCAGTTGCGATTCCAGTTGACGGGCGATCTCATCCCGCAGTGCCTGGCGATCGGCTGGAGGTTCCGCCAATACCGCTTTCCAGATAGCCGCATCCTGGCTACGGCCACTGTCGTTGAGCAGCGCCTTGATCTGGATAACCACTTCCCGAACCACCTGGTGATCAGACGCCGACAGTCCCTCGCTCATTCCGGATGGCGTTGTTTCCGGGACCGGCCGCGTATTGTCTGTCGCCGCACCCGGTGCGGACTGGTCAGATTGTTCCGATGCCTGCATCGTGTCTGGCGCCACACCGGCCTGAGCCAAGGCGTCGCGACGGGCCTGCTCCAGACTCTCCATATCCTGACGGGAGGCAAACTTGGCCTGCTGGCTATAGGCTGCCTGAATCTGGCCGGGGTCCCGGGTCGGTTCAATACCAAGCACGTCCCAACAATTCATCAACGACCACTCCTGAAAAAATGAGCAAAGGAAGACAAGCCAAGGTACGGTGGCTTATCATCGCACCTAACAATCACGTAACCTTTATAACCGAAACGATCAGAGCATGACGTGCCGGTTCCAGGCATTGTTCATCAACCAGTTATAACAGCGTCACAGAATAACACCCAGTAAGCTCCCGATTCATCCGTCGGACATTCGCTGCCCGGTTCAGACTGTCCCTCAGATGCCCTGTAAAACTGCGGTTAAAAAAAGAACGCCTATGATATCCCTTACAAGCACCGCCCGAAAACAACCTGGCCTGATCGCTGGCCTGGTCATCACCGCCCTCCCCTACCCCGCCCATGCGGTGGATGAGAGAGCCCAGGACAGCGCCCTGCCACCGGAACGAATAGTCGCCGCACTGGACGTCTCCGATACCTTCCAGCCCGACTATGGTTTTCTGCTGGAAGAACCCGTGCCCCAGGTGCTTACCACCACCAAACTGCGCCAGCCCAAGTCACGGGTTCCGGGCACCACCACCATCATTCAGGGAGAGCTGATTCGCGATCTGGGCATCCTCAATCTGGTGGAAGTATTCCGGCTGGTGCCCGGCATGACCATGGGCCATGTCGGCAGCAACAGCCCGGTTGCCAGTTACCACGGGACCGTCGCTTACGATCAGCGCCGCCTGCAGGTACAGATCGATGGCCGGACCGCCTACCAGCCCAACCTGGCCGGGGTCGACTGGAACACCATGCCGGTGGCATTGGAGAACATTGAACGGATCGAGATCAGCCGCGGCCCCAATGCCGCCGCGTACGGCATCAACGCCTTCCTGGGCACCATCAACATCATTACCCGCTCTCCGGAAGACACCCAGGGCGTCAATATCCGCACCAGCTACGGCAGTCGCGGCCACCGCAAGGTCTTCGGCTCGGTAGGCCATAGCAGCGACCGCTACAATTGGCGCCTGTCCTATCAGCGAGCGGAAGAGGATGGCTACGATAGCCAGATCGACAATGACAGCCTGCGGGTCGTGCCGTTCCATGATGGCTACAACCTGGACTTCTTCAACTACGACGCCCACGCCTCGTTGAGCGCCCGCCACTCTCTGGAGCTGCGTGCCGGAGCCACCGACGGCGAGGATGAGGAAGACATCCGCCGCATCGGCGATGAATTCGGCGCCCAACAGCACCCGGACATTGATGTCCGCGACTATTACCTGCAGGCGCGCTGGAACTATATTCAGTCGGATCGTCATTTCCTTCATATCCAGGCCAGCTACCAGGACTACAACCGCCGGCAGCGCTGGCGCGCCTGTCCCCCTGGCGCCGGTTTCTGCGCCGACGTCAATCAGGACATCTTTGAATCGCGCCAGGAGTTCGAGCTGCAGGATACCCTGATGCTGTCGCCGGACCTGCGCATGGTGTCCGGCCTGGGCTACCGCAAGGACAGTTTCGACTCCGACACCTACTTCAACGGCGAAGGTGCCAACTACCAGTCGCGGGTGTTCGCCAACATTGAATACACCCCGGTCAACTGGCTGACCTTCAACGTCGGGGGCAACTGGGAAGATTCCACCACCCTGGAAGATGACGTGTTCTCCCCCCGGATTGCCGCCAACTTCCAGCTGGCAGACGACCAGACCCTGCGGTTCGTCTACTCCAAGGCGGTGCGTTCACCCGATGCGTTCGAACAGGATGCCGACTGGGGCTACCGGGTCAGCCACGTCACCCCCGATGCTGCCTCGGCCCTCGAGGGGACCCGGGTTGGCCCTCAGCTGCAGGCTTCCGGCACCTTACGGGAAGAGCGAATTATTTCCCGGGAGATCAGCTACTTTGGCCAGTTCCGTGCTGGCGGCGGGCTGCTGTCCACCGAGATCAAGTACTTCTACGACCACCTTCGGGACATCATCAGCGGCGACATCAGCGTGGATGACTGGAACCTCGCCAACAACGTGGCGCTGGATCAGCAAGGGGTTGAGCTGGAAGCCTCACTGGAGTACCCGGACACCCAGTTCCGCCTGACGTACGCCTACATGGATCAGGACGGTGAGTACACCGGCGGGCCGGTTGTCGCCAGTGATGCCCAGCGTTTCATTGATCTGGAAAGCCGACTGACCGCCGAACACTCCGGCAGTTTTGTCTGGGTACAGCGTTTTGGTTTCGACATCTCCTCGGCGCTGGCGTTCTACATGGCAGACCAGTTACGCCGGGGCGACTTCCAGCGAGTCGATCTGCGTCTGGTAAAAAACGTATATACCCCTAGAATCAACTACGATGTAGCCGTGATTTTTCAGCACTATCTGCACGGCATTCCCCCACTGAGCCGAAACAACATTCTGAGTAACGATCATCAGGTGTTTGTGGAAGCCGGAGTGCGATTCTAGGTTGTATTCATGCCGGCAGCCGGATTGGGGCAGGCAGTTTACCAGGGTAGGTGATGAGTAATAGCAACAACCAAATACCGGGATGGTTTTCTGCCGTGACAGGCAGGCTGGTTACGCTGTTCTGTCTTCTGCTGGTGGCCAGCGTGCTGGGGTTGTCGTCAGCCGCACGGGCCCAGGCGCCAGAGCCGTCAGCGCAGTTCTTCCGTACGGTTCTGGTCGCAGGTTCCGACAACACCGCCTTCAACCTCCGGTTCATGGACCTGCTGCAGAACCAGTTGGGCAGCCGGGTCAAGGTGCGCACCTACACAGAAGCGTTCAGCCTGTCCCACCCCGATCTGCTGGTGGTCGCTCTGGGCAGCAATGCCCTGTCCCAGGTCCAGCAACAGTCGCCACGGCCTGCCACTCTGGCCCTGATGGTGGATGAGAACCAAGTCGCGGCTTATCTGGGGCGTGAACACACCACCCTGTCGGCGATCTATCACAACCCGCCCCTGATCCGCCAGGCACTGCTAGGTAAGCTGATCCTGCCCCAGGGCAACCAGGTGGCCCTGCTGGTTCAGGCCGGCGAAGAGGCACGCTACGATCCGTTGCTGGAAGAACTGGCGCGTTTCGAGCTGGAAGCCCGGGTGTTCCCGGTGCAGGGCGAAGACGCCCTGATCGCCACTCTCGCCCGTGCGCTGTCGTTCGGTGATTTTCTGCTGGCGGTGCCAGACTCGGCAATCTATAACGCCCGCACCATCAAACACATCCTGTTGACGGCGTACCGTCGCAACCGGATCGTCATCGGCCCAGGACGGGCCTTTGTCCGTGCCGGGGTTCTGGCGTCCAGCTACACCTCACTGGAGACCGTCACCGCGATCGCCGCAGAGCGGGTGCGGCAGTTTCTGGACGACGGTTCCCTGGCACCACCGGGGCACCCCGAACGGTTCGAGATCGACGTCAACCGCCAAGTGGCCCGCTCTTTGAACATACCGGTACCGGACACCGATGAACTGGCGCAGGGAATCAACGCTCTGTTGCAGAACGACGCAGGGAGCGACAATCCATGAATTTCCGCAAAGGCACCCCAAAATCCCTGACCCACCGGCTGATGGTGCTTGGCGTCATGCCGGCCCTGGTGATGTTCCTGGTACTGTTGGTGTTTTTCACGTCGGCACGGCTGGATGATGCCCGCAAGGAGCTTTACAACAGCAGCCAAATCCTCGCGGACAATCTGGCGCCGGCAGTAGAGTACGCGGTGGTGTCCGGCAACACCCAGCTGCTGGAGCAGATCCTCACCCAGACGTTCAAACGCAGCCACGTCAAATGGATTCGGGTGACCGACGTAACCGACCGGGTGGTCGGCGAGGTTGGTGACTCGCCGGCAGAGGGTGTCGGCGCCACCAACGACGTGTTCACTGCCGACATTCTCCAGCGCCCCCTCGACATGAAGGAAGACGACGACGCCGACTGGTTTGAACCCGTCTACGGCTTCACCTCCGGAGTGATCCGCCTGGGCACCGTGGAGGTCGGCGTCTCCGAGCAGGCTCTGGTCGCCCGCCAGAAGGACATCGTATGGTCCTCGGTGATTGTCGGCCTGTCACTGCTCGCCTTTACGCTGTTACTGGTCAGACGCACCCTGCACAGCCTGGTGCACCCGATTCACCTGATGGCCGAACGCATCAACACACTGATGACCGGAGACTACCGGGAAGCCCCGGTGGATCGCGCCAACCAGACCAGCGATGTGCTGGAACTGGAGCAGAACCTCAACGCCCTGGCTCGCCATATGGCATCACTCAAGGCTTCCCGGGACCAGACCCTGGAAGTCTCGGAAACGGCACGGGAACGGGCCGAAAGCGCCAACCGGGCCAAGTCCGAGTTCCTGGCCACCATGAGCCACGAGCTGCGGACGCCCCTCAATGGCGTACTGGGGATGATTGAACTGATTGCCGAGGACGAACTCAACCCACGGCAACAGGACTATCTTGGCACCGCTCGCCATGCCACCGAAGACCTGCTGACCATCATCAGTGACATCCTCGATATCTCGCGAATGGATCGGGGCAAACTGGCCCTGGACTATCACGATTTTGACCTCCGCCAAGTGATCGAAAACTGCGTGGCCACCTACCGCCACGCCTCGGAGCAGCAAGGCCTGCAGCTGTCCCTGCAACTGACCGGTAACTGGCCCGGGCGGTCCCAGGTCAAGGGTGACGCCCCCCGCCTTCGGCAGGTACTGGCCGGCTTGTTGGACAACGCCATCAAGTTCACCGACCAGGGCTCCATTACCGTCATTGCGGAATGGCACTACCTGGAGGAACAGTGCATGGTGCTGCAATGCACCGTTCGGGATTCCGGCTCCGGCATCCCCACCGACCGCATGAAAGAGATCTTCAAGACCTTTGAGCAGCTGGACAATTCCCACAGCCGCACACACGGCGGTACCGGCATCGGTCTGGCCCTGGTGCAGAAGCTGGTGGAACTGATGGGTGGGCACGTCAAGGTAGAAACTGACCTGGGCACCGGCTCGTCATTTTCCTTCGAGGTGCCATTTGAACTCCGTGAAGAGGTCACCGACGATCAGGACAGGCGGCCAGAACCCAAGCCCGCGGACCCTGGCTCACCCAATCGCAGTACCCGTGCCCTGGTGGTGGAAGACAACCCGGTTAACCAGCGGGTTGCCACGGCGCTGTTGACCCGTCTGGGCTTTGAGACTGACGCCGTCAGCAACGGCAAGGATGCTCTGGACCGGGTACGCTCCTCCCAGTTCGACTACGAAGTGATCCTGATGGATTGCCACATGCCGGTGATGGATGGCTTTGAAGCCACCCGCACCATTCGTGACTGGGAGAGGGACAGCGGTCAGCTCGCCATTCCAATCATTGCGCTGACCGCAGACGCCCTGCCAGGAACCGAGAGCGCCTGCCGCGAGGCCGGAATGAACGATTACCTGTCCAAACCGGTTCGCAAGGACAAACTGCGGACAGTACTGAGCCGGTGGATTCGGTTCTAGGGATTTGCTAGGAAGCGACTGGCTCGCGCATGGTGACGAACTCTTCGGCCGAGGTTGGGTGAATGCCGATGGTGGCATCGAATTGAGCCTTGGTCGCCCCGGCCTTGATCGCTACCGCGATGCCCTGGGTGATCTCGCCGGCGTCCGGCCCGACCATGTGGGCGCCGAGGACCACGTCGTTGTCGGCATCCACCACCAGCTTCATCAGGCAGCGTTCGTCACGGCCACTCAGGGTATGCTTCATCGGGCGAAACTCTGAACGGAAGATCTTCACGTCCTGGCCCTGTTCGCGGGCTTCCGCTTCCGTCAGACCAACGGTACCAATGTTGGGCTGACAGAACACCGCCGTGGGAATAGCAGCATAGTCCATCTCACCACCGCCGTCACCGAACAAGCGGCGGGACAGCACCATCCCCTGGGCCAGGGCCACCGGGGTCAACTGGGGGGTGCCGATCACGTCGCCCAGGGCGGTAATGCTTGGCACTGACGTCTGGAAGTGGTCGTCCACCTCAATGTGGCCAGACGGCGTCATCGCTACCCCCAGCGCTTCCAGCCCCAGACCATCGGTCAGGGCCCGACGCCCTGTAGCCGCCATCACCAGGCCGGTGGTCATGGTCGAACCGTCGGACAGGCGCACGTTGTAATGGGCACCTTCCGATTCCACCGACTCGATGGTGGCACCAAACCTGAGCTGGATACCTTTCTTGCGCATTTCGGTGGCGGTGAACTTGCGGACGTCGTCATCAAACCCCCGCAGGAACAGCTCGCCCCGGTACAGCAGTGTGGTTTCCACGCCCAGGCCGGCGAGAATGCCGGCAAACTCAACCGCGATGTAACCGCCACCCCAGACCACCGCCTGTCGCGGCAATTGTGGCAGGTAGAACATCTCATTGGAGGTGAGGATGCATTCCTTGCCGGGAATGTCGGGCACCACCGGCCAGCTGCCAGTGGCAATGGTGATGTGTCTGGCGCGATAGCGGTCATCCCCCACCGCTACCGTGTGGGCGTCCACCATGGAAGCGGTCCCCTGGATAACGGTGACGCCGGCGTTATCGAGCATACGACCGTAAATGCCATTGAGCCGCTCAATTTCCGTATTTTTGTTGGCCACCAGGGTCGGCCAGTCGAAGCTGACCTGATCGGAGGGGACAGACCAGCCATAACCCGCGGCGTCTTCCAGGTCTTCATGGACATGGGAGCCATAGACAAACAATTTCTTGGGAACACAGCCGACGTTCACACAGGTGCCACCAAGGTAGCGGGCTTCCACCACCGCCACCCGGGCGCCACGCTGGGCCGACATGCGAGCCAGGCGAACACCGCCGGACCCGGCACCAATGATGATCAGATCGAATTCCTGGAGCTCAGACACAACCTCTCCTCAAAGCGGCAAGCGGACCGCTGTTCAGTGATTGGGATCAAACAGGGTGAGCGGCAGAGTGCCCATCCACATCACGATACAGGACGTGATCCTCAAAGTTCCCCAGCTGGATCTTGCCAAGACTGCGGAAACCTTCAGATTCGTAGAAATGCAGATATTTGCTGTTGCCGGTATCCAGCACCAAGCCGCTACCACGGGGGTTATCGGCACACAGGCGCTGGACGGTTTCCAGCAGCAGCCGACCGTAGCCGCGGTTCTGGTATTTGGGATGCACGCCCATCAGGGGCAACTGATGGGCCTGAGGTTGGGGTAGCAACTGGCGAATGCGGTCATGGTAATCCAGGTAGCGGCGGGTACAGGCAAAACCGGTGGTCAGCACCATCCGCAGTCGCCAGCTCAGTTGATTGGCCAGATTCAGCCGCAACTCCGGCTCACCGATGAACGCCACCGCCACCAAGGTTTCATTGACCATCACGCCGATGGCTTCCTGGTCCAGATCGAAATAAAGACCGATCAGCTCACGTACGGTGGCCCGCACCCGTTGTTCATAACCCGGGCGACGATGATCGAACAGATACTGGAACGTGGGTTCATGGCGATAGGCCTGAAACAGGATCGACTTGGCCTCATTGAGTGCCGTTGCGTCCAGCCTGACTACCACCGGTTGCGGGTTGTTCTTGTTATCCTGAGTGGCCGTTGCCATCACTCTCTCCCCTCACCGCCGTAATTATCCGTTGCTCCCCCGGAGTATTCACAGGCCCTGGCATTCGCAAGGCCCTGCGATCGGCTCCACTATATCTTCAACGTCAGACGTACCGAGACCATACCGGGAGCGTCTTCCCGGTCGAATGAGGCCTGATCCACAATAATGCCATGCTGGCCCGACAACTGCTCCAGCCAGGCCGCCACTTTCTGAAACGACACATTCTCCAGCCACACCCGGATAGCGCTATCGCCACTGGGCTCAAATCGGTTCAGCGACAGCCCGCTCTCGCCGGCACTGCGGGTGACCGTAGACATCAGCGCCCGCCCATCGGTAATCGACGATGCTGTGGTACCGCCACCGCCGCCCTCGGCCAGGGCCTGAATAGACGTGCGGTTGGCATTCATCCAGGCCAGCAGTTCCGCGGCATTCTCGCGGGACGACTCCGCCCGCTGGTGAAAGCCGACCGCCGGTCGCCAGATGGCGAAATACAGTACTGCCAGCAGGATTGCCACACTCATCACCAGCAACGCCTGCTGATCCCGCTTCGGCAGCTGGTCGTACTGCGCCACCAACTTGCCGATGGCGGGGTTTCGTTTCAGTTTCTGCAACACCACTTAGCCTCCAGAAATCGTCAGGCGGCCACGGGCACCGCTGGCTTCGTTCACCACCGAACCGATGTCGGCCTCCAGGCCCCGCTGGACCAGTCCACTGCGCAGCGCGTTGAGCTTGTCGAAGCTGTCGGCCCGCAGATCCACCACCAGCTCACCCCGGGATTCGGTGTAGTTCATGGCACTGAAAGACACCTGACTCCGTCCCGGCAAGGTGGCGTACTGATGACCGGCGTGTTTCACCAGGGCCAGGAAATCCAGCGCCTGCCCCTGGGAATCCCGCTGTCTCAGCTGCCCCTGAATCACTCGTCGGACATTGTTCGCGGTGGTCCGACGATCCTGGGGGAAGGCCTCCCGATAGACCGCCATCGCCTGGTCCTGCAATTTATCAGCCTGCTGCTGCTTGTAGATTCCCAGCCCCACTTCCAGCCCCACCTGCAGCACAAACCAGGTGCAGGCCACGGCAATCAGCGGGCGCCAGGGCTTGAGGGCCCCGGAGCTGCCGCCGTTAAGGGAGAAGGCGCCTTCACAAAGATTGATGGGCCGGCAGCGATGGCGGATATGGGCATGGGCCAACAGCTCGATCGGTGAGATCTCCAGCACTTCCTGGCGCAGGCTGATGGCGCCCTGTGAAGCCACCGCGCCCTCCAGCGCCTGGTGCTGCTCCAGGTCCGCAGGCGACCCGTACAGGGTAACGGCAACCTCCGAGATCACCTCGTCCTCCCTCGGCAATGCCAGGGTCTGGATAAACATCGCCAGGTTGGCCGCATGGATGCGCAGCCACTCGCCGCTGTTGTTGGCCACCATGGCGCGATCGCCATCCAGGCAGATGGTCCAGCCGCCCTCATTCTCCACCGGCAGCATGGCCGCATCGGCATAGATCGCCGTAAGTCGGGTGTGGGCCCAGCCGCGGAACAGGGCCTGCCAGTTGGTCATGGCATGGCGGTCAATGGCCGCAACCTGATACCCCCGTTCCGAGTTCTCGCCGAGCGCCAGATGCATCGAGTCAACATCCTGCGCCAGTTGTTCCTCCACGGCGAATGGCAGGGCCTGGCGAATATACCGGGCCTGTTTGGCAGGAATGTCGGCAACGCAGAACAACACCTCATCGCCCGGCACCACCCCGACCATGTTAACGTTCTCAAGGGCATTCTGAGACAGGGTCTGCTCAATGGTCTCCCGGCGATCACCCTGGCCGCGGGCCTGAATCTCACCGCCGGCATCCAGCAGCGCCCAATGGAACACCCGCTCGGGCAGTTCACCCTCAGGCGTTTCCGTGGGCCACAGTGGCTGCACGTAAAGACGATAGCTCATGGTGTTGGTTGTCCTTAATCCCGCTGCACGGTGTGTTATCCGCCGTCCGGTACGGTGAACGGCTCTTTTGTGATTCGGTTTTTCTGGCCACTGTCACGGCGAACCACCTGCATTCTGCCATCCGGGCCACGATAGAGTGTGCTGACCAGATTGACTTCCCGGTCATCGTAAGTGATCCGCGCCGCAACGTCGAAGAAACGGGTAGTGAGGCCCAGACCGTCCGATTTCAGCCCCATCCCGGCAAATTCATCCAAGGCGAGGAAGTTCTTGATGTCCTCGAACCTTTCTTCTTCCACTCTGGCAAGAATAGCCTCCGCCTGGGCCTGCGTCAGGCGCTCATCAAGCGACTGCAGCACCGGCGCCGTTGCCAGATTGACATTGATACCCAACCCGCTCACCGGCAACGCCGTCACATGGGGCCGGAGTTTACGGTAGTCCTCTTCGGTCATGCCATCGATCAACCGCAATTCGCTGACATTGGTAAAGGGCTGATTTGCCGCCCGATACGATGGACTTGCCACCAGATAATGACCGTCTTCCGCACCGCGGGCGGAGACGGTCTGATCGTTGCTGTCGATCCAGTCCACCAGGGCATCCACCGATACGTTGCGGATATCCAGCACCTGCAACAGCCGCTCCAATCGCTTACGGGTGAGGTCATTGACCTGCTCACCGCCCTCAACCAGATCGTTCAGGTTGATACGACCGCCAAGGTCATCGATCTGCACTTCCACCAGACCAATATCGTCCACCGGTAAAATCGCGGAATGCTTGGCCCAGACCTCGTCCGGCGAGTCCACCAACAGGCTGTCTTCCTTGTCCTGCTCGTAGTCCCTGTACAGAATCTGCTTGGCGAACTCTTCCGCCCCCAGGGCAATACTGAACCCCTGGTTCTGGGCCAGGTAATGGGTCGCCCGATACACCCGCACACTCTGTTTCTGGGTCATGCCCGCCGCCAGCATCACCACCAACGCCATCGCCAGCAGCACCATGATCAGGGCCATGCCCCGCTGGGATCGACGGTTCAGGCTCATTGCGCCCCCTCGGCGGCTGTACCGTCATCGCCCCGGCCGTCGTCGTCGCCGTCGTCACCGTCGTCATCATCGCCGAAGGACTGGCTATCGCGGATAAACCGCTGCACCGCCACCTGATCAAACTCCGGCAGCACAAACAGCCGTTCAATGTCGCCAAAACGCTCGTGCTCCAGGCGAATGCGGATGGCGCGAGGCAGCGACAGCGCCGCCATCCCCGATGTCATGGCGTTGTTGAGCATCTCCTGGGTTGGCCAGGACTCAACCCAGTTGTTATTGCTGTCGAGAAACTCGAATTCCGCCTGTTTGACCTGTTCCAGCAGCAACTGGTCACGGCTGTTGTCTTCCTGGCCCAGGTCAACCGTCAGCCAGAATCGCCGCCGCAACTCCTCACCGGTGTATTCATAGGCCACCCGCTGCAACTCCGAGCGCCGGGTACCCAGCGGGTTACGCCAGCCCTGGCGGGTCAGAATCAGATCAAACTGCTCGTTGCGGCTGGTCAGCGCCGGTTCAGTGTCGCCGTAGATATTGCGACTGGTCCGATTGACCGCCTGGGTGATGTCCCGCTCCATCAGCAGCAGGGCACGCTGCAGACCATCAAACTCGTCCGCCACCGCATCCACCCGATCACGAGAGGTAATGACGCCGGACAGCACCTGCCAGATGCCAAGGCCGATCACCGCCGTGATCGACACCGCAATCAGCACTTCCATCAGGGTAAAGCCGCCCTGCCCGGGCTGACGCGGCCGTGGCGATTGCACAATGGCCATTACTGCGGCTCCCAGAGGAATCCGGACAGGGTATGCACGGAGCGGAAATCGTTCTCGATCTGGTTGAAGCGGGACACCGTTATGTCAACCCGACGGATACTCGGCTCAGCGGTACCCTTAACCGCCGTCAGCACCTGCCAGCGATAGGGACCAAAATCCAGTTCGTCGGTGTTTTCAGACACCTCGGGAAAGCTTTCTTCCAGGCGCAGCTCATTCATGCGGTTGTCCGCCACCCAGGTTGCCAGGGTACGGTCGCGAACGGTTTCGTAACTGGAAATGTACTGACTGCCAACCTGGGAGGCTGCCGTGCCAATCAGCGCAAAGACCAGCAACGCCACCAGCACTTCAATCAGGGTGAAACCGGATACCCGCGGCCGGGACTGGGGTGGAGACGGTCCCATCAAAGTTCGTCCTCATCACCCGGTGCCCGCCAGTCGAGGCCATTGAGGCCATCGGACTCAATGCGGTGACGGTGGTCGGTGTCGCTCCCCAGGGTGAACTCGGCCTCGAACGGGGTGGTTTCTCCGCTGGAGAAAAACACCAGGTCGGGCCTCAGTTTGTCCTCGTCACTGGCAAGCCTGGGGGCATCGCCTTCCGCCTGCAGGGTGGCCACCAGCCATTCAGGCCACTGCCGGGGGCGGAACAGCCGCTCTGGCTGGCCGACCCACTCACCATTAAGGTCGTCGTAGAGGACAAAGCGGTAGCCCTCCTCTTCCATGACCAAACCCAGCTCCTGGTTGCTCAGCACCGCCTGTTCGCTGGCGGTCTGCATCAGCAGGTACAGTTCCTGGACCTCATTTTTCAGCTCCCGCAACTGACTGCCACCACCAAGATTCACGATGGCCAGCGCTGCCAGCAGACCGACAACCACCAGCACCACCAGTATTTCAATCATGGTGAAGCCCCGAGCGCACGCCGGGCGGGATACCGTCAGCTTCGCGCCAGATGGCTCGGCCGATTGTCCAGGCAGTGTCCGTACCATGCCAGGCGATCCAGAACCTTAGTCTTTACTGGCCCAGACGCTGATATCAGCGGCATCGCCGTCACCACCTTCCTGGCCGTCGGAGCCGTAGGAGAACAGGTCATAGGGGCCTTCGACGCCCGGACTGATGTACTGATAGTCATTGCCCCAAGGGTCTTCCGGGGTGCTCTTGAGGTAACCATCCGGGTTCCAGTTCTTCGGCTCCGGGTTACCCGTGGGCTTGCTCACCAGTGCTTCCAGCCCCTGCTGGGTAGACGGGTAGTGGCTATTGTCGAGGCGGTAGAGATCGAGCGCGTTGGCAATATTGCTCAACTGGGTCTCGGCGACGGTGACCTTGGCCTGGTCACTGCGACCCATGATATTGGGCGCGACGATGGCCACCAGCAACCCGAGGATAACCATCACCACCATGATCTCGATGAGGGTAAAACCCGCCTGGGCGTGTCCTTTTGCTGTTACCTGTGTGTTCATTTTCCAAGTCTCTTTAGGTCGGATTGATGGGTTCTTCAGAAGGGTCCGGAGTCCCGATGATGACGGGACTAGCCCACCAGATTACTCATATTGAGGATGGGCAGCATGATGGCCAATACAATGATCAACACCACCACCCCCATCACCAGCAGCATCATTGGCTCAAACAGGCCAACAATGGCGGCGATCTTCGCCTGCAGGGTGTTTTCCTGCATTCGTGCGGTCCGCTCCAGCATGCTGTCGAGTTCACCACTGGCCTCACCACTGGCGATCATGTGCAGCATCATCGGCGGAAAATAGCCGGTCTGGTCCAGCGACCGGTGCAGGGAGCCGCCCTCGCTGACTTTCTGGGCAGCACCGCGCAGTTCCTGTCGCAGAAAGTCGTTGGACAGCACCTCGCCGGCAATCCGCATGGCCTCCACCAGCGGCACGCCACTGGTGGTGAGAATGCTCAGGGTACTGGCGTACTGAGCCGTATTCACCCCTCGCACCATGCCAGACAGCAACGGCATGTTCAGCAGCGAGCGGTGAAAACGCATCCGGGTTGCCGGCTTGCGCAGCGCCAGCCGGAACCCCACGAAAGCCAACGCCAACGCCACGCCCAGAAACAGGCCATAACTGGACAGGAACTCGGACACCGTCAGCATCACCTGGGTCAGTGCCGGCAGTTCCTGGCCCTGTTTAAGGAACACTTCAATGATGTCCGGCACCACGTAGGTCAGCAGGAACACCACGATGCCGATGGCGACAAAACTGAGGATGATCGGGTAGATCGCCGCCAACTGAATCTTCTGACGGGCCTCCTGACGGCTCTCAGTGTGATCCGCCAACCGGTTCAGCACCAGATCCAGGTGGCCCGCGTGCTCGCCGGCAGCAACGGTGGAGCGGTACAGCCGCGGAAACGCCCGGGGAAACTCGCCCAGGCTGTCCGCCAGAGAATAGCCCTCCATCACCTTGGCGCGGATGGCGATCATCATGCTTTTCAGGCGCGGTTTCTGGGATTGTTGGGCAGCGGCGTTCAGCGCCTGCTCAATAGGGATACCAGACTGGATCAGTGTTGCCAGCTGTCGCGTCACCAGGGCCAGATCCGCCGCACTGAGGCCACCCCGGCTGCTCAGGGGGTTGCTCTTGGTCTGCTTCTCGGTAGCCGGTGACACCTCCAGCGGCGCCATGCCTTTTTCGCGCAGTTGCTGACGTACCGCGCGGGCACTGTCTGCCTCCAGCACGCCCTGTTTCTGCTTGCCACGGGCGTCGAGTGCCTTGTAATCGAATGCTGGCATGGGTCATCAGCTCCGATGGGTCACACGAAGTACCTCTTCCACCGAGGTCACGCCGCGGAGAATCTTGTCGACACCATCGGCATGAATACTGGGGCTGTTTCTGCGGGCTTCGCGCTCCAGGTCGAGTTCGCCGGCGCGCTTGTGGATCAGGCCGCGGATTTCCTCGGTGACTTCCACCACCTCGTAGATACCAATCCGGCCCCGATAACCCAACTGATTGCAGTGCTCGCAGCCTTTGGGCCGATAGATGGTGGGCGGATTCGCCGGGTCCTGCTGCATGAACTCACAATGCTCGGCGGTGGCCACCGTGGGCTCTTTGCAGTCACACAGCACCCGCACCAGGCGCTGGGCGACAATGCCCACCAGACTTGAGGAAATCAGGAACGGCTCAATGCCCATATCCATCAACCGGGTGATGGCGCCAACGGCGGTGTTGGTATGCAACGTCGACAGCACCATGTGACCGGTCAAACTGGCCTGCACGGAGATCTCGGCGGTTTCCAGGTCACGGATCTCACCGATCATCACCACATCCGGGTCCTGACGGAGGATTGCCCGCAGGCCGCGAGCGAAGGTCATGTCCACCTTCTGGTTGACCTGAGTCTGGCCGATACCGGGCAGGTTGTATTCGATGGGGTCTTCCACCGTAAGAATGTTGCGGCTACGGTCGTTGATCTCCAGCAGCGAGGCATACAGGCTGGTGGATTTACCGGAACCGGTCGGCCCAGTCACCAGCATGATGCCGTAGGGTCGGTAAATGAGCTTTCGCAGGGTCTGCAAGTCGCCAGCTGCCATCCCCAGGGATTCCAGCTTGATGTTGCCCGCCTGCTTGTCGAGCAGACGCAGAACCACCCGCTCGCCGTTGGCCGATGGCATGGTCGACACCCGCAGATCCACCTCTCGGCCGGCGACCCGCAGGGCGATACGGCCATCCTGGGGCACCCGTTTCTCGGCAATGTCCATTTTCGACATGACCTTGATCCGGGAGACTAGCAGCGGCGCCAGGGCCCGCTTGGGCTGGACCACTTCCCGCAGTACGCCATCCACCCGGAAACGCACCACCAGCCGTTTCTCATAGGTCTCGATGTGCACGTCCGAGGCGTTGGTCTTGACCGCCTCGGTAAGGATGGCATTGATCAGGCGGATGATCGGCGCGTCGTCTTCCTGCTCCAGCAGGTCTTCCGTTTCCGGCACAGAATCGGCCAGCGAAGCCAGATCCATGTCGTCGCCGATGCCTTCCACCATCTGCATGGCTTCGGCAGAATCGTTCTGGTAGGCGGCGTTCAGGGCGGCATCGAAGCGATCCGACTCGATGGGCTGAAAACGGGCGGAACCACCGCTGATGCGGTTGGCTTCGGCAACCGCGGAGTGGACGGCATCCGGTCGCACCAGAATCAGCGGCGCGCCCTGATCGTCCCGTGTCAGGATAACGCCATTGCGTTTGGCGAAGGCAAAGGGAAGACGACCCAAAGGTTCCTCGTGGACCGGATCGGCAAGATCAGTGTTCAAGATGTTCCTCGCTGCCTGTAGAAAACGTCCCCATTCAACGGCTCCCTGGAAGTTTTCCTTTCGATTCAATTAATTCAGAAAGGCTAACACAGGTTATGGAACCGCTGAATAACTCTATACACTATACTGCGAATTGGTGACCCTGGGATTAAATCTCTGGCATGTCTGTCACACTCTACTGAGTGCCCGCACGGAGCGGGACGCCAATGCCCGGGATTGCTGTTTAAGGAGACCAGCTCACCCGTTGGCCACGGCCACCCATGCGCAAACCGGATAAGGATACCAATGTCTGCTCTTTCATCCCGCCTGCCACTTCTGCTGACGTTGCTACTGGCCATTGCCATGGTGGCCGCCCTCGGCTGGCAGGGCTACCAAACCTGGCAACAGGAGCAACAGCCGCTGAGCACGGCGGCGGGCGCCCCGGTCGCCAGCGAACCGGTCAGCCAGATTCCTGATATCAGTGTGGCAGAGATCGAGCTGTTTGGCAGCGCCAATCCCGCCGCCCAGCCCCGGGAGCAGGAAACGGAGAACCTGCCTGACACCAATCTGCGCCTGGTGCTTCGCGGTGTGATGGCAGCCGACGGCGACTTCCCCGGCAGCGCCCTGATCGAAGACGCCAGCGGCGATACCGACGCTTACCTGGTGGGCAGCGAACTGCCCGGCAACGTTACCTTGCGATCGGTACACCCCAACCGTGTCATCATTGATCGTTCCGGCCGGCTGGAGAACCTCAAGTTTCCCGAACTGACCGAGAGTGAAGGCCTGGACGTTACCGCCTCCGACAACGGCGACAGCCAGGACTCAGCACCGACAAGCAGCTACCCTACAGCCAGTGGGCCATCATCATCTCCACCGGTGGTGACCACGCCGGCAGCATCGGAGCAGCGGCGAACAGAGATCCGCCAGCGTCTGGAAGAACTTCGCCAACGGCTGCGCAACAACAGCAACTGAGGTCACGCCATGGGGACAGGGATCAGGCCAACAGCCAGTCGTACCGCCCTGCTCCCCGTGCTTGTCCTGGTCTCCAGCGTGGCGGCCTTCGAGGTCAGCAACCGGGTGCTGGAATACGTCCAGCAGGAATTCGGCGACGAGGCCCGGGGCCGCCTGGAAACCTGGCAGGGACTACAGGACATGGCCCAGTCCGGCTCGGTTGAGCGCCAGCTCAAGCTGGTCAACTCCTTCTTCAACCGGGTCCGTTTCGTCAACGACATCAAGCACTGGGGCGAGGAGGACTACTGGGCCACCCCCATCGAGATGCTGGCGACCAACGGCGGCGACTGTGAAGACTTCTCCATCGCCAAGTACCTCACCCTCAAATCCATGGGGGTGCCAGACGACCAGCTCCGCATCACCTACGTCAAGGCTCTTGAACTGAACCAGGCCCATATGGTGCTGGCCTGGTACCCGACCCCGGATGCCGATCCGATGATTCTCGACAACCTGATCAACGACATCCGGCCGGCTTCCCAGCGGCCCGACCTGGAGCCGGTCTACAGCTTCAACGGTGAAGGCCTTTGGCTGAACCGTATGGGCGGCGACAACCAGCGCATCGGCGACGCCGGCCGCCTCAGTCGCTGGCAGGACCTGAACGAACGTCTGTTAGACGCGATGCGCTGAGCAGCCACTCACCCAACCCGGAGGTGCGGGTTACCCGGCGCTCAAGGGCCTCGGCCAGCACCTGCTGATCCGGCAGCAACAGGCTGAACCAACTGCGGGCCCGGGTGATGCCGGTGTAGACCAGCTCCCGGGTCAATACCGGGTTGAGCCGGTCGGGCAACACCAGGCAGGTGTGCTCAAACTCCGAGCCCTGGGACTTGTGCACCGTCATCGCAAACACGGTTTCCACCTCCTGCAGACGGCTTGGCAGCACCCAGCGAACGCCGCCATCCATCGCCGGAAACGCCACCCGGGTGACCAGGTGAGCCGGATCGACCCGTTCCTCGCCCGCAACCCACTGCCGTGCCGGCAGTTCCAGGGCAATACCGATATCCCCGTTCATCAGCCCCAGGCTGTAATCGTTGCGGGTGACCAGTACCGGCCGGCCGGGGAACCAGCCTTCCGCGGAGCGGATCAACCCGGCCTGCCGCAGGCCATTGGCGATCAACGGGTTGAGCCCCTCTACTCCGAAAGGGCCTCGCCGGAGCGCGCACAGCAGCTGGAACCGACCATACGCCGCCAACACGCCGGCAGCCCAATCATCCCAGGCGGTGATTCCCGCCTCAGCCGCCGGCTGTTGGTCGCGCATGACCTCCAGGTAGTAGCGGTAGCCATCCGGTGGCGGCATCGGCTGATCGCGCTGTGGCCGCCCCTGGCCGTCGTTGGGAAACTGCTCGGCACCACCATTGATGCAGTGCCGTGCCATCCTTTCGTCAGTGTCCTGGCCCAGGGGCACCCACGCCAGGTCGGCATAGCCGGCATCCAGTATGCGTCGGGCCTGAGCCATGGCGGGGCTGCCCGGCTCCGGGTCATTCACCACCCGCGCCAGCTGGCCAATACCACTGGCAGCATCGAAGCGGTAACTGTGCCGCAACAGGGTAATGGCCTGATCCAGCCGGCAACCGCTGTCATCCACCAATGCGTGATCTACCCGATCCCCAGTCACCGCCTGCAGCCAGGCCACGGTCGCCGGGGTGTAGCGGGCCTGCCGAGCCCGCTGACACAGCTCGCCCAGCACCGCCCCGGCATCCACCGACGCCAGCTGATCCTTGTCGCCGAGCAGGATCAGGCGACCGCCAGCAGGCAGTGCCTCCAGGGTGCGGGCCATCATTTCCAGATCCACCATGGAGGCCTCATCCACCACCAGCACATCCACCAACAGCGGGTTGTCGCGATGGTGCCGGAACTTGCGCGAACCGGGAATGCTGCCCAACAACCGATGCAGCGTCGTCACCTCGGAGGGAATCGTCTCCCGCACCGCCTCGCCCTCGGGCAGCCCCGTCAGGTCCAGACCTGACACCGCACCGGCAATGGATTCGTTGAGCCGGGCGGCGGCCTTGCCTGTTGGCGCCGCCAACCGGATGCGCAGGGCGCGACCGGCAGCGTTGCCATCCGCGCCGGCAATGGCTACGGCCTGCAGCGCCGCCAGCAGTTTGACGACGGTGGTGGTCTTGCCGGTGCCGGGACCGCCGGTAATGACACTGAAGCCCTGGCGGGCGGCATTGCCACAGGCCACCCGCTGCCAGTCCACCGCCGCCGCTGTACCCGGGAACAGCGCCGCAAGCGCCTGCGCCAGCACTCTGGCGCCGGAGCCGTTGGGGTCCTCCAGCGTCGCCAGCGGGCGAAGCCGGGTGGCCAGTTGCTGGAATACCCCCTGCTCGTAATCCCAATAGCGTTTCAGGTACAGACGGCTGCCATGGTGCACCAGCGGTCGCTGGCCGTCGGCCTGGTCATCCACCGACACCAGCAATGGATGATCCAGCGCCTGGGCCCAGTCGCGGTCGCCAATGCCGGCCAGCAGCTCGGAAGGCAGCCAGTGTCGGTGGGGATTGTCATCGTCTTCCGGCGGCAGCGACAGGGCATCGTTGAAGCCCTCTCGGGCCATCAGGGCCAGATCCAGACAGACGTGACCACGGCCCAACTGGTGCGAGGTCAGGGCCGCCGCCAGTAACAGCAGGGGCGATGCCGGCTGACCGGCGGCGCTGGCCTCATCATCAAGAAAGCGCGCCAGGGCTGAATCCAGCGGACGTAGCCAACCCAGGGCCACCCACTGCTCGAGCACCGCCATCAGGGATTCGGTCTGGCCGAGGACAGCCCGGGCGTCGATCCGTTGCTCGCTCATAGCAGGCTCTCCTGTCGCATGACGCCATCGGTGCAGGGCCTGGCCGGGCGGAACATCCGGTCCAGCGACTCGATCAGCAGCCGTGGTGGCCGCTCGGTAAACACCCCGCGGCTGTCAGACCGGTTCCCCCGCAGGAACAGGTAGACCGCGCCACCAATGTGGCGATCGTAATCGTAATCCGGCAACCGGAGCTGGAGTAGCCGATGCAGCGCCAGCAGGTACAGGGTGTACTGCAGGTCATAACGCTTTTCCGCAACCGCCAGGGCCATCGCCTCCCGGGTGTAGGCGGCATCGCCAATACCAAGAACGTTGGATTTGTAGTCCGCCACGTAGAACCGACCATTGTGCTCAAACACCAGATCGATGAAGCCCTTCAGCATGCCATTGAGGCGCAGGTGGTCCGCTGCCGGACGCTGTTGGCGGATGTTCTGGGCCACGCCCAGCAAGGTGTGCTGTCGCACAGTCTGATCCAGGACGGCAGCATCCACATCGTCACTGGCAAACCAGAATTCCATTTCCGGAATCGCGGTACCCAGGTCACTCAAGCGCACCTCGGCATCGTCACCGTCCACGGCGACCGGCAACGGCGATTGCAGCAGGTCAACCAGCCAGCGATCCAGGGGCTCGGCCCAGGCCTGCCAGTCGCGGGCCTGACAACGGCGGTCAATCATCTGGCGACGGCCCTCATCATCAGCCACGGCATTGGCAAACCCTTCCCGGGCGCACCACTCCAGCAGTCCGTGGAGGAAGGTGCCGGGGCCGGCCCCCCGATAGAATCCGTGCAGCCGGTCGGTGTCCGCCCGGGGCTGTCGGATCGGTGGCGGCAGCGTCTGGTTCTCCGGCTCGGCATCTTCGCGCAGGCGCTCGGCCTGGGGGGTTTCCGATTCCGGCAGCGGTGGCAACCGGTCATCACCCGGGCGCTCACCGGCGCGGTAGCGGATGGCGGAATAGGAGGCAATCCACCAGTCTTCCCGCGCCAGTCGGGTGGGATGTCGCGGCGGCCCCAGCGGCGATGGCGGCGGTGGTTGGTAATGGTCGTTGGCGATGGCTGGCAGTGCGCCCACGGCCATCTCCGGGCAGTCCCGGGCCATGGCGTTTAAGGCGGCGGCCAGATCCCCGCCCGCCGCTTGCCCCGCCAGGTAGGCCAGCGCAGAACGATTCTCTTCGCCCTTCAATGCCGGCGCGCCGACCCAGGTGGCGTGACGAGCCCGGGTCAGGGCGACGTAGAGTTTGCGGATGTCTTCCCCCAGACGCTCCTGGTCCACCCGCTGCAACAGCTCGTCGTCGACATCGAACGACAACTGGCGCCGGCCCTGGTCATCGTGCCACTGCAGCGGCAGGCGATCGCCCTTGGCGGGCCGACAGGCGGTGGCAAACGGCAGGAACACCAGCGGGTATTCCAGCCCCTTGGATTTGTGCACGGTCACCACCTGTACCAGATCGGCATCGCTCTCCAGCCGTACCTGCAAGGCCTCGGCCCGGCGTTGGTGGCCCGCCAGCATCTCTCTGTAACGGCGGATCAGCGACTGCTCGCCATCCACCTGCTGGCTTTCCTGCTGCAGCAGTTCCGCCAGATGCAGCACGTCCGTCAACACCCGTTCGCCCTCCGCTCTGGCCAGCCATCGCGACGGCACACCGAACCGGCTCAACAGACGCCGCAGCATTGGCAATACGCCCTGGCGACGCCAGATCCGGTGCAGCTCACGAAAGTGTTCAATCTCCGCCTCCCACGCCAGCTCGTTGTTGCGCAACTGGTCCAGGGTGGCCCACGGCAGATCCAGGGTGGCGGTGGCCAGGGCCGCCCGCACCAGTGCATCCCGTTCCGGCTCGGCACAGGCTTCCAGCCAGTAAAGCAGGTCACGCGCCTGGGGCGTTTCCAGCACCGACGCCCGATCCGACAGGTAGACGCTCTTGACCCCACGAGCGTCCAGGGCGTCGCGCACCAGAGTGGCCTCACGGCCGGTATTGACCAGCACCGCCATGTCCGAGGAACACAGGGGAATCAGGGCGTCGTTCTCGGACCGAAAGCCCGCCCGGCCCTGGCGGCCCAGGTTGAGCAGGCGTACCATTTCCGAGGCACAGGCTTCAGCAGTCTCGGCCAGGGCATCGCCCTTGTTGTCGTCACCGTCTCGTGTCCAGAACGTCATTGTCGGGGCAGGTTTTCCGTCAATTTCCAGGACTTCTTCCCGCCCCCGGGCGGTTACCGGCAGGAACGGGACCGGATTGCTGTCACCCTGGCGGAACAGGAAGGCGCCTCGGGGATGCTGGGCTTCGGCGTAATCAAAAACCCGATTGGCCGCCGTCACCATCGCCACCGCGGAGCGGAAGTTCCTGGGCAGGGTGACATGGCGCCCTGCCGTCGCCTGCCGCGCCCGCAGGTAAGTGAAGATATCGGCGCCACGGAAGGCATAGATCGCCTGCTTGGGGTCACCAATCATCAGGAATCCGGTTTCCGGATGGTTGTCCGCAATCCGGTAGACGGCATCGAAAATGCGATACTGTACCGGGTCGGTGTCCTGGAACTCGTCAATCATCGCCAACGGGAACTGGCGCCGGATGGTCTCGGCCAGCCGTGCGCCGCCCTCACCCTGCAGCGCCCGGTCCAGCCGGTGCAGCAGGTCGTCAAATCCCATCTCCGCCCGCCGCTGCTTTTCCCGCTCAAGACGACCGGCCACCCAGTGGCACGCATGCAACAGCAGTGCCCGGGCCGGAATCGGCCGCTCCCGCACCTCAGCCAGCCGGCCAATCCGGCGCACCAGTTCGTGATCATCCGGCACCGGGCCCTGCTTCCAGGCATCCGCCAGCCCGTCCGGCGTCAGCCGGTTCCAGGCCGCCTCGGTGAGCGCAGGCGGCACCAGCTCGCCCTGCCCGGCCCAGTCCTTGAGCTCGTCCAGCCATTTGCCGACGTTGGCCAGTCGCAGCTTGGTGCCATTAAAGGCCTTGGTTTTCTTTGCGTCTTCCAGCAGCGCCAGGAACCGGTCACAAACCTCTTCCAGTCCGGGACGCACGGCGTCGAACACCTCACGGCGGGCCGCCACCTCCTGATCCAGCAGACTCTGGGGCCCATCCTCAATTTCGGGCAATTGGTCCCTAAGGGGCAGCAATCCCAGCAATTCGTTGGCGAGGTCATCGGGGGACGGCACCACCTGCAGCCACATGGCCGCAGACTCGGCGGACAACGCGTTCACAAAGCTGCGCCAGTAGTCCCTGGCCACCTCCGCCAGCAGCTCGCTCTGATCGGTCTCCAGGTTCTGGTTAAACAGACCGCCACTGTCGAAGGCGTGCTCCTTGAGCATGCGGTTACACCAGCCATGGATGGTGTGCACTGACGCTTCATCCATCGCTTCCGCCGCCAGTTGCAGCCGCCGCGCCAGAGCCGGCCAGCGCTCCGGATCGGGGTAGCTGGCCCGGAGCTGATACAGCGGATCGGCCGACGGCTCTGCCTGCTCTGGCTGGCGAAATACATCCGCAGCCTCCGCCAGTCGGGCCCGAATCCGGTCGCGCAGTTCCTTGGTGGCGGCCTCGGTGAAGGTCACAACCAGCAGTTCCCGGGGCGTCAGCGGACGGCTTTCCGCAGGGCCTTCACCGTGGCCGAGCACCGCCCGCACGTACAACAGAGCGATGGTGAAGGTTTTACCTGTACCGGCGCTGGCCTCTATCAGCCGGCTGCCCGACAGCGGCAACGCCAGCGGGTCCAGCGCGGTGATCTTGGCAGTGGCAGGAGCCGTGCTCATGTGCGGCCCTCCGGCTGTTTGATGGCCTGCCATAGGGGACGGTACAGGGTCTCCGTCCAGCCCTGGAACTGACCGTCGGCCAGCAGGGCCTCAAAACTCGGGTAGGCGCGCTGCAACGCTGGCGAGCGCTCCACTTCCCCCGACTGGCCGAAACTGCCTTCGTAGGCGGCCCGGGCATCCGCCAGCGCCTTGTCATCGGATTTCTGTTGCCCGGTGAGCCAGGCAAACGCGGTCATTGGCGCCACCGGCAACGGCGCCTGCAACGACGCCAGCCACGCCCGAACCAGGGACTGCAGATAGCCGCGGGCCTCACTTGCCGCCATAGGCATCAGATTGATGTCGCCAGCTTTACTTAATAAACATGTTGTTACCATTACATCTTCAAGTTGATTCACAGACAGATGCTGCACCCAGGGCTGCAGGAAATGCTGCCAGCGATAGCGCTTGCGACGGTCCGTCAGGTTGGAGCTGGACAACGCTACCCGGGCCCAGCTGTGAGCATCCGCGGCCCGCAACCCCTGAACCCAGTCCTCCAGCGCCACGGTGACCTCGCCATCCGGCGTTTCCAGCACGTAGTGTTCGGCAACAGGTTGCAGCTCGACGTCGTCAGGAAACCCCGCCAGCTGCTGATGGTAGCGCCGGTGAAGGGCTGGCAGATCGGCCTGGATACGCTGGCGCAGAAGCTCACCCACGCCACCGGCCGGGTAGTCACCACGGGCGGTCTGGCGGGCGATACAGGCCTCCAAGTTAGCGGCCAACCAGGCTTCAACCTCCGGCTCTGCCATGTCCGGTGGCAAGGGCTCAGCCACCACCTGCTGGATCAGCTCATTGCTCAGGGCCCAGTTACCAAGCCCATCCAACACGAAGGGTTCCTCATCCGGCGGCGCCTCCGCCAGTTCGCTGAAGTTCACCCCCAGCCGGTGGCGAAAGAAGCCATCCACCGGCGCCTTGAGGAATCGCCCCAGGGTGGCCAGGTCGATGGGGTCATCCAGCAGCCCCTGAGGCAGGCCCGGGGGGACCTCGTCGACCGGTTCTGCCTGCCCTTCCTCGCCGTGCGCCTGGTGCCATTCCCTGGCAAAGGTGAACAGACCAGCCTCGTCATCACCCCCGGCAGGAAAGTAGCGGCGACTGAACGGCTGTAACGGATGCTCGGTGGTCAGCCTTGCACTCAGACCAGGTCCGTCAAGGGGATGGCCTTCATCATCCTGCAACACCCGGATGGCATCCAGATGGTCCCGCAGCTGGGCCAGCAGGACCGACGGCGGCCGCTCGCTGTTGTCGTTGACACTGCGGCCCACCCAGCTCAGATACAGCCGCTCGCGGGCCGACAGCATGGCTTCCAGGAACAGGTAGCGGTCGTCCTCCCGCCGCGACCGGTCGCCGGGGCGGTAGTCCTCCGCCATCAGGTCGAAATCCATCGGCGGCTGACTGCGGGGGTAATCGCCATCGTTCATTCCCAGCAAGCAGATATGGCGGAACGGGATCGCCCGCATCGGCATCAGGGTGGCGAAATTGACCTTGCCGGCCAGAAAGCGCTGGCTCAGACCGCCCTGCTCGAGGCCGCCAAGCCACACCTCACGGACGATGGCCAACGGCAATGGCGTCTCCGTCAGGCCGGCATCGTCACAGGCGGTCACCCAGTCTTCCACCACCTGGTCCAAACGGCCGAATACCAGGGCGTCCTCTTCCTCCAGGTCCTCAAAAAACCGGCTCCGCAGATCGTGCAGCAGGTGCGCCCAGGCTGACGGAGTGTGAGCCTCGGCCAACGCATGCCAAAGCCCGTCCAACTGCGCCAGCAAGGCATCAAGCTGGCCCGCAAGGCGGCTCTCCAGGCCACCCACCTCGCCGTAGGGCTCTATACCCTGCCAGGCCTCGCCATCGCCGACGGCGTATCCCAGCAACATGCGCCGTAGGCCGAAACTCCAGGTGTTGTGATCCATACCCGCAGGCAGGTCCAGGGCCTGTCGCTGGCCGCCATCCAGCCCCCAGCGTATGTTGGCGCCGCGAATCCAGGCATGCAGCTGGGGCAGGTCCGATTCCTGCAGGCCAAAACGGTGGCGCAGGGCCGGCACGTCCAGAAGATCCAGTATGTCGCTCACCCCGAGGCGGGCTTCCGGCAGCGACAGCAGCTGCTCCAGGGCAATCAGCGCTGGCAGCTGGTGGCGCTGACCCTGGTCAGAAATGGTAAACGGTACGAAGCGGTCGTCGTCCTGGGGCAGCTGGCCAAACACGGCCTGGATGTGGGGCGCGTAGGCGTCGATGTCCGGCACCATCACCAACACATCCTGGGGGTTCAGGCCGGGATCGGCACTGAAGGCCGCCAGCAACTGGTCGTGAAGCACCTCCACTTCCCGCTGGGGACTGTGTGCGCAGTGAAACACGATGGAACCGTCCTGTGCCTGCTCTGGCGTCACCGAACGGGTGGCCTCATGGACCGGGCGGAGCTGAAAGATATCGTCCTGCAGCTGTGCCAGCAGGGTATTACCGGCGCTGTCGATGGGGCTTTCAAACAGGTCAATGCGATCAAACCACTGGCGGTAACCGGTCTGGTCGTCGTACTCGTCGAGCAGCCGGATGTAATCCCGCCCCTGTTTGCCCCAGGCCGCCAGCAGCGGGTGGGCGTGCAGGTGCAGGTTGTGGTCGTCCATCTCCGCCGGCATCCCCTGGCGCAGCTGACCCCGGTGGTGACGGGCCCGTAGCAGCTCGCGGTCTTCGATGATGTCGGCCCAGTAGAACTGGCAGGGATTGTGGATGCACAGCAGCACCTGGCTGCACTGCCCCAGACGGCTGAGCACCTCGAGGGTCTGCTGTGGCAACGAGGACACACCAAACACCACCAGCCGCGCGGGCACTCCGGCGGGTCGGGTGGCCGGGGTCAGCGACTCCGCGGCGGCCAGAAAACGGGTGTGGACGTCCGCCCGACTGACATCCAGCCCAGTGCTGAACTCAGCCTGATCGGCAATGTCAGCCATCAGACGGCGCCAGAGTTCCGGCTGCCAGCGCTGATCGTCCGCCAGTTCCCTCACCTGCTGCCCCCGCACCAGAATCTCGTCGCGCCCCTGACGCCACAAGTCCAGCCAGTCGGCGCGGTAGACCTGGTACTGGTCGAACAGATCCGCCACTCGCTCGGCCAGCTGGAAACGCCGACGCTCCGGCTCAGCTCCAGCCAGGAAACGGCCCAGCGGTGCGAACACCGGCTCGTCTTTCAACACCGGCAACAGCCGGAACAGTCGCCAGGTGAGCTGGTCCTTGTCGTAGAACGAACGGGTGGCAACCGCATCCGACCCCAGCACGGCACGGTACACCTGCCACAGGAATCGCGACGGCAGCAGAAAGTCCATCGCCGCCGCAATTCCCAGCCCTGGCAGCTGCGGGTCGTCCGGGTCCCGTGCCAGCGCCAGCTTGAGCCACTGGGCGATGCCATTGGAATGCACCAGAAACACTTCCTGCGCCAACGGTGCCAACGGGTAACGTCGCAGCACCTCCACCACCAGGGCCCGCAGGTCTTCGAGGCGGTTGGCATGGATCACCTGAAAACCTGTGGGAACGTCCGGCGCGGCGGGACGGGATGGTTCGAGCATGGAGATACCTGTGGCAGGGTGACGCAAAAGGCCAGTGGGGTTGTCGCGATTCGATAATGTGTCCCCTGAGAATACCTTTACAATCCCTGCTATCCAATCTTTTCCCCGGGAATCCGTGCCTTGCCGTAATGACAGACACGGGAGCCAGCAGCAAAGCCAACCACGGAGTCACCGAACATGAGACGATGGAACGGATGGGGCGACGATCAGTTCAGCCTGGAGCTGCCCGCACAGGGCACCGACTTTCTCTCACAGCGCATTGGCGCTGCCGAGCCACTGACGGACGCCGACCTGGCCTCGGTCTGCCAGCAGGTGCCGGACAGCCACCTGCCCGACCATCCACTGGTAGCCACCGACGCCGACATCCGGGTCCGCCATGCCCGAGGCCAGAGCCTGCCGGACTGGCTGGCCATGCGCAGTGGCGACTTCGGACGCTTTCCCGATGGCGTCGCCTGCCCAACCAGCCCCGAGGACGTCCGCAGCCTGTTGGCCTACGCCGACCAGCACGATATCGATGTGATCCCCTATGGTGGCGGCACCAGCGTCGCTGGCCACATCAACCCCCAAGCGGGCAAACGCCCGGTGTTGACCATCAGTCTGGCACAGATGGACCGCCTGCTGGATCTGGACCCTGACAGCCAGATTGCTACATTCGGTGCCGGCACCCCGGGCCCCCTGGTGGAATCCCAGCTTCGGGCCAAGGGCTACACCCTCGGCCACTTCCCGCAGTCGTTCGAGCTGTCCACCATCGGCGGCTGGGTTGCCAGCCGGTCCAGTGGCCAGCAGTCCCTGCGTTACGGGCGCATTGAACAGCTGTTTGCCGGCGGCTCAGTGGAGACGCTGCAAGGCACCCTGTCACTGCCAACCCTGCCCGCCTCCAGTGCCGGTCCGGACATCCGCGAGATGGTGCTGGGATCGGAGGGCCGGCTGGGCATCATCACCGAGGTGAAGGTACGGGTGACACCGCTGCCGGCGCAGGAAAGCTTCCATGTGGTGTTCTTCCCCAGCTGGGAACAGGCCCGAACTGCCGCCCGCAGTCTGGTACAGAACCGCACCCAGCTGTCGATGCTGCGGCTGAGCAACGCCACCGAAACCGAAACCCAGCTGGCTTTGGCCGGCCATCCGACTCAGATCCGCATGCTGGAATCGTTTCTGTCTTTCCGTGGTGCCCGCGACGGCAAATGCATGATGACCTTCGGCCTCACCGGCACCCGTCCACAGTGCCGCACCGCGCTGAAGGAAACCCGGCGGATCTGCGGCGAGCATGAGGGCGTTTACACCGGTACCTACCTGGGCGGCAAATGGGCCGAAAAACGCTTCACCATGCCTTACCTGCGAGAAGCACTGTGGCAGATGGGGTACGCCGTCGATACCCTGGAAACCGCCACCGACTGGGACAACGTCGACCACCTGCTGGCGACCATTGAGAACAACCTGCGCGGCGGCCTGGCGGAGTTGGGCGAACGGGTTCATGTGTTCACCCATCTGTCCCATTTCTACCCGCAGGGCTGCAGCATCTACACCACCTACGTGTTCCGCACAGATACCGACTACGCCGGTACCCTGGCCCGCTGGCACGCCCTCAAGCACAGCACCTCCAAGCTGATCGTCGAGAATCGCGGCACCATCAGTCACCAGCACGGCGTTGGCAAAGACCACGCGCCTTACCTGCCGGTTGAAAAAGGGGCACTGGGGATGCGGGCCATTCAGGGGCTGTGTCACACCTTCGATCCGCAACAGCGGCTGAACCCGGGCACCTTGCTGGCCACCGATACGGACTCAGTGGAATGAATACTCAGCAACGTGCGGACTGGCTGTCGCGGTTTGCCAGCGACACCCCGGCCTACGATCTGGTGGTGGTCGGCGGCGGCATTACCGGTGCTGGCATCGCTGCAGAGGCGGCCGGTAGTGGACTCAAGGTGCTATTGATAGAGCAGCAGGACTTTGCCTGGGGCACCTCCTCACGGTCGTCGAAAATGGTACACGGTGGTCTCCGTTACCTTGGCAGCGGCCAGCTGGGACTGACCCGGGATGCGGTCAACGAACGCCAGCGCCTGATGGCGGAATTACCCGGGCTGATCGAGCCGTTGCAGTTCATCATGCCCCATTACCGCCGCCAGTTCCCCGGTCCACGGCTGTTCGGCATGCTGCTGCGAGCCTACGACCGCATTGCGGGGGTGCGCTCCCGCCGTCGCCTCACGCCGGCCGATACCTTGAACTGGGTGCCAGGGCTCAACCCGCAATCCCTGGTGGCCGCCAGCGGCTTCACCGACGCCGTGACCGACGATGCCCGTCTGGTGTTACGGGTGATTGACGAGGCTCGCCACGCCGGCGCCCACTGCCTCAACTACGTGCGAGCCGAACAGGTTTTACGGGATCAGGACGGCCGGGTGACCGGCCTGACGGTCCGCGATAACAGCGCCGACAACAAGGATGCCTCCGTCCTCACCATCTCGGCACCGCTGGTGATCAGCGCCACCGGCGCCTGGGCGGGAGAGCTGCAACGGAACGACGGAACCCCTATGCGCATCCGCCCCCTGCGGGGCAGCCACCTGGTGGTGCCCTGGTCGCGCCTGCCGGTGACCTGTTCCGTATCGCTGTTGCACCCGCAGGACCGCCGCCCGGTGTTTGCCTTCCCGTGGCAGGGCGCCACCGTGCTGGGCACCACGGACCTGGACCACGAGACGCCGCTTACCGAGGAGCCGGGTATCAGCCAGGCGGAAGTGGACTACCTGCTGCGGATCGTTGATGAGCTTTTCCCGGGTCGGGCCATTGAAGAAGCAGACATCCTGTCCACCTGGGCCGGTGTGCGGCCGGTGGTCAGCCGCAGTGAAGGCAAATCCGCATCCCAGGAAAACCGTGAGCACGCCATCTGGGATCAGCAGGGCCTGGTCACCGTGGCCGGCGGCAAGCTCACCACCTTCCGGCTGATTGCCCGCGAGACCCTGAACCACGGCAAAGACTACCTGCCTGCCGTGCAGTGGCGCCCAGCCTCAGCTCCGCTGTTTCGCCCGGCCCCAACCCTGGCTCGACCGGATCACATCGGCCATCAGACCTGGCGCCGACTGACCGGAAGCTATGGCCCTGCCCTGGCTGGGGTTCTGGATGCCGGAGCAACAACCCACATTGCCGACACCGACACCCTGTGGTGCGAACTGACCTGGGCTGCTGCTCAGGCCGATGTAGTCCACCTGGATGACCTGTTGCTGCGCCGCAGCCGGCTCGGCCAGATCCTGCCCGACGGGGCCCAGGCCTGGCTGCCAGCCATTCGTGAACACTGCGCAGGCGGCCTTGGCTGGGACGACGACACCTGGAACACCGAGGTTCAGCGCTACCTTGCGCTCTGGAGAAACGCCTATGCCCTGCCTGCGCAACGGAGCCAGACCCCATGAACCACAACGATCCGCTCATTCTTGCGATCGACAACGGCACCCAAAGCGTGCGGGCGCTGCTGTTTGATCTGGCGGGCAACCTGGTGGCCAAGGGCAAACAGGAGATCGAACCCTACTTTTCCCAACAGCCCGGTTGGGCGGAGCAGCAACCCGAGTATTTCTGGGACAACCTCGGCAAGGCCTGCCAACAGCTGTGGGACAGCACCGAGGTGTCGCCCTCTCAAGTCGCCGGAGTCACCGTGACCACCCAACGGGGCACCGTGGTCAACCTGGATCGCCAGGGGCAGCCCCTGAGACCGGCCATCATCTGGCTGGACCAGCGCCACGCCCGGGTCGACGGACCGGTAACTGGCCCCTGGGGCTGGCTGTTCAAACTGTTGAGACTGGAAGACACCATCGATCGTTTCCGGGAGAAAACCCAGGCCAATTGGATCGCCCAGAACCAGCCCGAAATCTGGCAGGATACGGCCCACTATCTGCTGCTCTCCGGTTACCTCAACTATCGGCTGACCGGCGAATTCAAGGATTCCATCGGCAGCCAGGTCGGCTACCTGCCGTTCGACTACAAGCGCCATACCTGGGCCGCCCCCCGGGACTTCAAGTGGCAGACCATGCCGATCACCCGATCAATGCTGCCGGAACTGGTGCCACCGGGCACCCCCATTGGCCACCTGACACCGGAAGCGGGTTATCACCTGGGTGTACCGGTGGGACTACCGGTGGTAGCGGCGGCCTCCGATAAGGCCTGTGAGATTCTGGGCTCCGGCGGGCTGACCCCGGACATCGGCTGCATGAGTTACGGCACCACCGCTACCATCAACACCACCAGCCAGCGTTACGTTGAGCCCATCCGCTTCATGCCTCCCTACCCGTCGGCGTTGCCCGGACACTACTCCACGGAAGTGATGATCTATCGCGGCTTCTGGATGGTGAGCTGGTTCAAGCGGGAGTTCGGGCTGCGTGAGCAGAAGATCGCCGAGCAGCAGGGCGTCGAGCCAGAGGCCCTGTTTGACGAACTGGTGCGCTCCGTTCCCGCCGGTTCCATGGGGCTGATGCTGCAACCCTACTGGTCTCCCGGTGTTCGCAACCCGGGTCCGGAGGCCAAAGGCTCCATCATCGGCTTTGGCGATGTCCATACCCGCGCGCACATCTACCGGGCAATCCTGGAGGGGCTGGCCTACGCCTTACGTGAGGGCAAGGAACGTATCGAGAAACGCAGTGGTGTCGCGATTCGACGACTGCGAGTTGCCGGCGGCGGCTCCCAGAGTGATGCCGCCATGCAGTTGACGGCAGACGTGTTCGGCCTGCCCGCAGAGCGCCCCCACACCTACGAGACGTCCGGCCTCGGCGCCGCCATCGATGCGGCCGTGGGCCTGGGACTGCATCCGGATTTCGAGACTGCCGTTGCCGCAATGACCCGGGTCGGCGATGTGTTCGAGCCTGCCGCCGAAACCAGCCAGCTGTATGACCGGCTCTACCGCGAGGTCTATCTGGACATGTATCGCCAGCTCCAGCCCCTGTACCACCGGATCAAGGACATCACCGGTTACCCCCGGTGATGTGTCCGGCAACCGACCGGGCCGGCGTCTTTGACAGCAGCCAGTCGCTGAACGCTACCTCATCAAGGGCCTGGGAGAACAGGAATCCCTGACCTTCCTGACAGCCCATGCCGTTCAGTACATCCCGCTGGTGTTCGGTTTCCACCCCTTCGGCGATGACCTTCATCTGGAAATTGTCGGCGATTTCCATAATGGTGTGGGCCATATCGAATCGGGGCTGACTGGCCGCCGCGCCGCTGACAAAACTGCGGTCGATCTTGAGCCGGTCAATCGGCAGCCGGTTCAGGATGCTGAGGGATGAATAGCCGGTCCCGAAATCGTCCATGGCAATGCTGATGCCGAAATCCCGAAGTTGTGTGAGTTTCTGGATGATACCGTCCACGTCGTCTGCAGCGATGGATTCGGTTAACTCGATCTCGACGTGCTGCCCTTTCAGTCCATGCTGCTGAACGTTGCCAATCAAGTTCTCCACAAAATCCGCTTCCCGCAGCTGCATCAGTGACATATTGATGGCAACCCGGAAGTCATCCGCCACCTGCCCCTGCAGGCCGGCGCGCCAGCGCAGCGCGCCGCTGGTCACCCAGTCTCCCAGGGCGACCATCATGCCCGCCTGCTCCGCCAGCGGGATAAACTGATCCGGTGAGATAAACTGCCCCGGTTCAACCTCCCAGCGCAACAGGCACTCAGCTCCCACGGCGGCACCGTCACGCAAACGGATAAAAGGCTGGAAATGCAGCTTCAGATGCTCTCTTGAAAAGGCCGTTCGCAACCGGCTTAGCAGATGCATGCGATCACGGGCAGCATCCGCCAGTTCGGTGGCAAACAGAACGGTTTTTCCGCGGTAGAAATGCTTGGCGTGTTTCAGCGCCACGCCGACGTTCTTGAGAATCTCGGTGGCGCAGCGAAACTCGCTCTTCAGGAGAATCAGGCCGCTGGTGGCAGAAATCCGCAGCGGTTCGTTCTGATGCAGCGTGAAAGGTTCGGCAAAGATGCCGGCGATGCGTTCCGGGGTCAGATCGCAGGCATTGCCGACCACACCGAACACATCCCCACCCACCCGGGCAATGAAATCACTGTGATCGAGCTGAGACCGCATGCGTTGTACAACTGCTCGCAGGATGTCGTCGCCAAACGCCTCGTCCAGCACGCTGTTCATGTACGAAAAGTTATCCAGGTCCACCAGCACCACCGCCTGGGGCTGCAGCGCATTCAGGCTGATTCGCTGCTCGATCTCGGCGACAAACCCGTTGCGATTGGGCAGGCCAATCAGTGGGTCCTGGTAGGCGAGCTGCTCAATGGAGTGGTACAGCTGGAGGTTTTCGAAAGCGACCGCCACGTTGCTGCAAAACACCTCCAGCAGGCGTTGTTCTTCGGTGGAAAGGGCGTGGTCAATATCCACATAAGCGACAATGGCCTGACCGTCGGTGCCGGGAAAATAGACACCAAGCCCGGCCTGGAACAGGGGCTGCTTCTCCCTGAGAACCTGCTGGACCTGCTGACGCACCCCGGTGTCTGGCAAGTCCTCCAGCAAGCCACCTTTGGTGTCGTGGAATCGCCCGGCGGCGGACACAATAAAAGCCTCGGCGCCCTTTGCCCCGGAACAGGAGACAACGAAGCCGGACCGGGGCTCTTTCAACAGATCGCACAGCTGCCGGATCAGGCTTGCGGCGAATCGGTCCATATCCGATAGCCGTCCCAGCTCCGAAGCAGCTGCCAGAATCCGCTCCAGCCCATCCTGGTTGGCTTCGAGTTGCTTTATCTGGGAGTAAGAGCGAATGGCGATCGCAATACTGGTAAACAACCGAACCCTGGTGAGTTCTGACTTGGTCTTGTAGTCGTTAATATCATACCGGCGTATGGTTTCGCTCTCGGGCGCAAAGCCCGGTTGCCCCGTACGTAAGATCAGCCGAATACTGTGGTTGTTTAAGGTGTTTCGTATTTCCTGAACCAATCCGAGACCGGCATCGTCGCTTTCCATGACGACATCAATCAGGGCGACGGAATAGTCTCCATCCTGCTTCAGGATCGCAAGTGCCTCAGATGCGGAATAGGCATCAATCACGTCGAGTGAACGGCCCTCGACTGTCAGTCCTTTGAGCGCCAACCTGGTCGCTGCATGAACATCGGGATCATCGTCAACAACAAGTATCTTCCATGGCTTTGACGCCCTAGTGTCTTCTGACTTTATTTCGTCAGCAAACACCATCAGATCATCGCCACTCTCTGCCATACCTCACATCCTCGACGACCCTGATAACACACTGAAAAGCCTAAGCCTAACACAGCATCTCCCTTTTAAGCATAGGTCAGATGAACACCTTTACAAGGGCGCTGGCTGGCCGCTACGACGGCCGCACACCTGGGCTGGCAGGGCGGAAACCGGCATCAGATCGGGCCTGGGACGTCAACGTAGCAGGCCGACGCCGGTTTGACTATTCTTCAGCCAGCGGCTGGTGAAGACCCTGAAAAATCTGAACAACAGGAATCCTTACCGGTTCGATAAAGACACTGCCAGGGGAACCAATGGCCACGCCTCGACTCATGATTCGCCACAAGATAAACCTTGGTTTCTCCCTCGTGTTCGTCATGGCCCTGCTCCTCATATTCATGGTCGTCGAATTGATCGTGAAACCCAAGCTGACCCAACAGCAACAACAACAGATAGCGCTGAACCAGGCGGGCATTGTGGAACTTCTTGGCGCCAAGCTGAGCCAGACGGAGTTTCTCACCAGCACCCTGGCCATTGCCGCCACCCGGTTGCCGAAGGATGAGGCCCTGTTCAAAGAGCTCTTTCCCCGGGTGATCGACAACCACGGTGACGCCACCATCGCCGGTGGTGGTATCTGGCCGGAACCGGGCACCTTTGCAGAAGGAGTCACCCGTCGGAGCTTTTTCTGGGGTCGTGCAAATGGCGCCATGCGGTTTGTAGACGACTACAACGACCCCGATGGCGCCGGCTATCATAACCGGGTGTGGTACCTGGCCGGACGCGACGCCCCCGCCGATCGTTGCCAATGGTCGAATGCCTACACCGATCCCTTCACCCTCACCCCGATGATCACCTGCACCATCCCCATGTACGACGACCGCTTCGTTGGCGTCGCCACCGTGGACATGCGGTTGGATGGCATCACCGACATCCTGTCCCAGTACGGCGCAGAGAACGAAGGCTACGCGTTTGCCATCGACAACGCCGGACGAATGATCAGCTTCCCGCCCACGGTAATCCAGTCGGATGACAGAGCGACCTCACTGATGACGACAACGGCCGTTGGCCAACAACTCCCATGGCTCAAAGCAACGTTTGAGCGTGCAACCGTCCTCCAGGACACCGATATGGTCGAACTGCCAAACGACGACATCCTTGGAGAGGCCGCCTATGTCCACCTCATCAGCGTCCCGCAAACCGGCTGGGCCATCGGCCTAGTGGTTCCCAAAAGCCGGATGACAGCAGCGGCCAAGAGCACCGGTCTGTACCTGATGCTGGCCATCGGCGCTCTGCTATCGGCGGTGGGGACCGTGGCGGCTATCAGCCTGCGTAAACTGCTACAGAAGATTCAGCAAACCACCGGGCAGGTCCAGGAGCTGGCGGAAGGTGAAAGCACCCGCGTACTCGATACCGGCCCGCTCAACGAGATTGGCGAACTGCGACTGGCGGTCAACGCCTATGGTGACAAGCTGAAATCGCTGCTTAAACATCTGGAGGAGGTTCAGGACGAACTGGTGCAAAGTGAGAAGCTGGCGTCCCTGGGCTCACTGGTGTCCGGCATTGCCCATGAACTCAATACGCCGGTCGGCAACGCGCTGATGTCCTCGACGGCCATCCTGGACGCGAAGCAGGACTTCACCAGAAAACTGGCCGGACAACTCACCCGCAGCGACATGGAGCATTTCATCGAGGACGTTGATGAGGGTGCTCAGATCATTGAACGGAACATGACTCGGGCCGCGGAACTGATCGGCGCCTTCAAACAGCTCGCCGTCGATCAGGCCAGTTCCAATCGACGTGTATTCGAGCTTCAGGAGCTGGTCAACGAAGTGCACCTGTCGATGCGCCCCACCCTGCAACGCACCCCCTATCGGCTCGAGATCGATGTGCCGGCCTCGCTTTCGTTGGACAGCTACCCGGGCTCACTGTCACAGGTGCTGATCAACCTGATCAACAACGCGGTGATTCACGCCTTCAACGAAGATGACCCGGGAACCATTCGAATCATCGCCCGGGCGGCAGTACCGGGTTGGCTGTCGCTGAGTGTAAGCGACGATGGCTGCGGCATTCCGAAAGAGCTGCAGAAACGCATTTTTGATCCGTTCTACACAACGCGGCTGGGTCAGGGAGGATCCGGACTCGGCCTGCACATCACCTTCAATCTGGTGACCGGCATGCTTGGCGGCCGGATTGACATCAGCAGCCCCCCCGGAAGCGGAAGCTGCTTCACCGTCACGCTACCGGTCAACGCACCGAACCGGGACGAGTCGTAAGCGGGAGTCCATAAGCAAGAGTCATAAGGCGAGCAGCGCTCAGAGGGAGAATACTGAGCAAAGCACCTTGAGCGAAGCGGCGGATTCGTATCTATACTGGCGTGGAGGTCTACGCTGTACAAATATTTTGAGGATGTAAATTTTGACGTTGAATCAAAAAATCAAAGTATTGGGCATTAGCCTTCTTGCCGGTTCTTTTCTGACGATCTATCTGGTTATGACGTTTGTGGCTCACCCCGAGTTGGAGGAGCAGGCAATCGCCAATGCCGGCCAGGCCGTGGAGAACAGCCGAAGCGAAATCGAGAAGACGCTCACGGAAGCAGCGGTACTGACAAGCACCCTGGCCGCCCTGGCCGAAACGCTCCCCCTGGAAAAACAGCGATTCATCAGCGAATTGGCGCCGGTGGTCGACCACTACGGCAACGCCGCCATCGCCGGTGGCGGCATCTGGCCGGAGCCGGGCAAGCTGACACCGGGTAAAAGCCGGGATTCGCTGTTCTGGGCCCGCAATGGCCAGGGAGGCCTGGACCTGCTGGATGATTACAACGACCCTCAGGGCAGCGGCTACCACAACGAAGGCTGGTACACCGCAGGACGGAGCCTGGCACCGGGCCAGTGCGCCTGGTCGGAAGCCTATGAAGATGCGGTGTCGGGCACCCCGATGGTCACTTGTACTGCGGCAATCCGGCGACAGGGCGAATTCTGGGGTGTTGCCACCATTGATCTGATGCTGTCCGGGCTCAATGACCTGATGACCACCCAGAACGACATGACCGGCGGTTACAGCCTGGTCATCGATCAAACCGGACGTATTGTCTCGTTTCCAGGCATTCGCTCAGAAAACCTGAACATGCAGACTCTGGACGATGCGATCCGGTCGCACCCCGGACTGGCATCTCTCAAAACCGCACTGCGCGAGCCAGAACCGTCCTATCTGCCAGACGAGGTAACCGGCTCGGATCGCGCGGTGCTGGTGCAGTCCGAACTGGAACAGCAGGGCTGGACAGTGGCCATGATTCTTCCTGAATCGACCGCGTTGTCGGCATTACAGCGTGTCAGTTCCGGCCTCTACCTGACCCTGCTGCCGCTTGTTACCCTCTTCGCCGCCGTGGTGCTGCTGTTCGGCCGCAGCCTGATCAAGAGCATTCAGGAGACAACCCGGCAGATCGATGCCCTCAGTGAGGGCCAGCACGGCAGCAAGCTGACCATCGCCCGCGCCGATGAAGTGGGCGAGCTGAGAACGGCGGTCAACGACTACGGCACCCATCTGGAAAGCATCCTGGCCCGGGTCGCCACCGAGGCCAGCAGCGTCAAAAATGGGGCGGACAACCTTCAGGCCCTGAGCCATACCCTGAATGACCGCGCCAGCGATCAGATGAAGGAAAACCTCACCCTGGCCTCCGCTATCAATCAGATGTCCGCCAGCGCCTCGGAAGTGGCGAGCAACACCAACAACGCAGCGGATACGGCAGAGGACGCGTCGCAGCTGGTACAGGAAGGCCAGGTCGCGGTCAGCGAGAACGGTGAGGCAATCGCCCAGTTGGCCGAGGCGCTTCGCGAAGCCTCCTCGGTGATCGACAAACTGGCTTCGGATTCCCAGCAGGTGGGGTCGGTACTGGAGGTGATCAAAGCCATTTCGGAACAGACCAACCTGCTGGCCCTGAACGCGGCAATTGAAGCGGCACGGGCCGGTGAACAGGGTCGGGGTTTTGCTGTGGTCGCCGACGAGGTGCGCTCCCTGGCCGCCAAGACCCAGGAATCCGCCAATGAGATCGACGGCATGATCCAGCAGCTCCAGGACGCTGCCCGTCAGGGTGTCCAGGTGATTGAATCCAGCCACCGGCTCTCGGAGTCCTCCGTTGAGCGGGCCCAGAAAGTTCGCGAGAGCTTCGAGGGAATCGTGGCGGCGTTTGACAACATCAAGGAGCGCACGGTCAGCATCGCCGCGGCCTCAGAGGAACAGGCCAGCGTGACCGAGGAGATCAGCCAGCTGGCGGAACGTATCCGGACCATCTCGGAACAGAACGCCCAGGACGCCTCGGAGCTGAAAGACATGAGCTCGGCATCCACCGAACAGGCTCACCGGCTGGAACAGATCAGCAAGCAATAGCAGGGTCGTTAAGGAACCCTGATTGGCATGTAAAAGAAACTGACGCCGTTGCAGCATCACCGCAACGGCGTTGTATCACTTCGCAAGGGAGGTCTATCGACTTATAACAGTTGCCCT
Organism: Marinobacter sp. CA1; assembly: GCF_020546665.1. NCBI lineage: Bacteria > Pseudomonadati > Pseudomonadota > Gammaproteobacteria > Pseudomonadales > Marinobacteraceae > Marinobacter > Marinobacter sp. CA1. Next base: position 2,010,799 of record NZ_CP071785.1, on the reverse strand, counting down.
AGCTGCTTTCTCCGACGCCGAAGCCCCATGCCAATCAAGCCGAGGGACAACAGCATCAACGCCGCCGGTTCAGGCACCTCCGCCAGCAATATCTGCTGCACCGAGAACTCGTGATACGGGGAATACAACTCGATTTCCCGGAAACTCTGGGCAACCGTCACATCGAACAATCCGGTCAGGGCATCATCCGCCGTAACACTCTGCCAGGCCCCGTTGTCGAGACGGAAAAACACCTGATCGTCGTAGGTACAGCCGCATAAAGTGCTGGTTTCGCCAGAGAAAAAATTGCTGAGGATAAAACTGTCGACCTGGCGCTGGGCGCCCAGATCAATTGTCAGGCGCTCAAATCCCGGAGGTTCGGAACCATCGGCCCACCAACTGAGCGTGCTGATGCCAACCCCCAGCAGCGATGTCTGGAAAAGCTTCTGGGCGCTGGCGCTAACGCCCCCGGAGGTGTGGCCGGACTGGTTGTTGGCACCACTCCAGCCTCCATCACGAAAATCGATGGCTGCAGCCTGGGCTGCGTTGATTGTTATACATGCCGAGATCAGGAGCAGTGCGCCCAGTGCCCGTTTCATTATTGTTTCCATGGTGAGTCCCTTTCTACCTGAATGGGGTGTCCGCCCTGCAATGCCTCCAGTCCCTGGGCAAGGCGTTGCCCCGAACACAGCAAGAAAACGACCAATCACTAAAAACGCCAATAAAACCGGCGATTCACAGGCGCCACGACGGTGTGTGTTTCATCAAACTGTAAAGCCCGTCGACGAGGGTACAACGCCGACAGGCAACCCGCGGCTCCAGGCGCCCTAACCTCCCGCTATCACCTCTGGAGCCTCTGGCCAGCGTCCCAGCGCTTTGTACAGATCCACCGCCGCCTGCAACCGCTCGAGGCGCGCCTGGCTGAGCTGGCTGCGAACGCTGAACACCGATTCCTGGGCCGACAACAGCGTCAGCAGATCATCGGCGCCCTCCCGATAGCGCACCTCGGTCAGCCGGAGGGCCTCTTCTGCCTGTTCGCGAATGCCCTCCAGCCGCAGTTCCTGCCCCTGATACAGCGCCACCCGCTCCTGAGCATCACCCACCTCCTGCACCGCCGTCAGCAAGGCACTGCGATACTGGGCCAGTAACGCCACCTGGCGGGACCGGGACAACGCCACCGCATTCTCCCGGCGGCCTCCATCGAACAGGGTCTGGGCCAGGCTCAACAGACCATTGGCGCCCGTTACCGGGTCCGCCAGGCTCAGCAGGCTGGTGTTGGTCAACGTCACCGCACCGCTTAATGACAGCGATGGCAACAGGGCAGCGCGAGCCACTGCGACGTCCGCAGACGCCGCCTGCAGCCGTGCCTCCACAGCGGCAATGTCGGGCCGCTGCCGAATCACCTCGGCAGGCAGGCCACTGGCAATGGCCGGCACCGACACCGCCATCAACCCGGCCTCCGGCAGGGCCTGCTGATAAGGCATTCGCCCTGTCAGCACCTGCAACGCAGCCTCACGGGCCTGGACCTGGTACTGCAGGGGCGGGATGGCGTTTTCCCGGCTCAGCACTTCGGTACGCTGACGGGCCAACTCCGACCGGTCCGCGGCCCCCAGGCGATGGCGCGCGGCCACCAGCGTCAGGGTGCGGCGGGCGATGTCCAGATTGCGCTCCGCCACCTGCAGCCGCTCCCGCGCGTCCAGCAGCTGAAACCAGATAGAAGCCACCGACGCCACCAGCGTCAGCCGGGCGCCAGACAGGTCATAGCGCGTCGCCGCCAGTGTCGCCGTGGCGGATGCCTCGCTGGCCCTTAATCGCCCCCACAGGTCCACTTCATAGCTGATGTCGAGCCCAAGCCGGGTCGAGCCGGCATTGCTGGTCGTACCATCCCGACGGCTGATCTGCTTACCCGTGCTGCCACTGCCTCCAACCTCCGGCAGCAGCGACGCCCCGGCATTGCGCAGTTGCAGATCTGCCTGGATCACCGCCTCGGCGGTCGCCGCAAGATCGGGATTATGCTCCAGCGCCTGCTCCACCAGCGATACCAGGACCGGGTCACCAAACGCCTGCCACCACCGGGTGTCCATGGCAGGGGTGGCGTCAGTTTCGCCGAGGTGCCACTGCTCCGGCAGGGGCAACGGCGGTTCGACGGATTCGGGTTCAAAGGTGGCACACCCGGGCAATGCCAACGCGGCGGACACCACGACAACAGACAACAGCGACTTCACAGGCTACTCCGACGCCAATGCATGAACCGGGTCCAGCTTGGCGGCCTTGTGGGCCGGCAGGTACCCGAAAAACAATCCGGTGGCGAAAGCACAGCTGAAGGCCAGCACCACCGGCACCCAGGTGACCGCCACCGGCGTATCGAACGACGCCACCGCCTGGGTCGCGGTCAACCCTAGCCCCACCCCGATCAAACCACCGATGGACGATACCAGCCACGCTTCGGTCAGAAACTGCTGCAGGATATGCCAGCTTCGGGCGCCGGTTGCCATGCGGATGCCAATCTCCCGGGTACGCTCGGTAACACTGACCAGCATGATGTTCATCACCCCGATGCCACCCACCAACAGGGAAATGGCCGCGATGGAACCCAGCAGCCAGGTGAGCGTGTTCTGGGTCTCGGACACTGCCTCAATCAGCGACGCCATGTTGAAGATCTGGAAGTCCTCGGTGCCATGGCGGGCCAACAGCAACTGGTGCACGCTGTCCTGGACCTGGTCCATACGACCAGTGTCAGACACCGCCACCGTCACGTTACGCAGGTGCTGCTGACCGAAGATACGCAGATTGCCGGTGGTGTACGGTACCAGCACCACATCGTCCTGGTCGTGCCCCATCGGGGATGCGCCCCGCTCCGTCATCACCCCGATCACCTGAAACAGCACATTGTTCACCATCAGGTAACGCCCCAGGGGGTCCTGATCCGGAAACAGGGCCTTGGCGACCGACTGCCCAAGCACCGCCACCGCGGCGTAGCGGTCCTCATCCGCCTCGGTGAAAAAGCTGCCCCGGGCCACCTGCCACTGCCGGGCCTGCACAAACTGGTGCGAGGTGGCGTTGATCTCGGCCTGATGATCGAGATTGCCGTACCGCATCACCTGGGTACCCGTTACTTCAGGTACTGCAGCAAGAATCCCTGGTAATTCGTTGATTGCTTTGAAATCGCCAGGCACCAACGTGGTCACATTCCAGCGACCATGGCGTTGCTCCGGGCCACCGGGTCGCACCAGCAGCAGGTTGCTGCCCATGGCGCTGATGCGATCCACCACATCCTTCTTGGCCCCCTCCCCGATCGCCAGCATGGTGATCACCGAGGCAACCCCGATGACAATGCCCAGCAGCGTCAGCGCGGTGCGGAAGACATTGGAACGCAGAGAACGCAAGGCGCTGCGGAACGCCTCCTGCCAGTCCACCAGCATGGACGTCCGCCGATTGGCGAGCGGTTTGGCGCCGGCTGCGGAAGACGTGGGTAATGGTTCATCGAGGCCAGAGTCGCCGGTGATCTCGCCATCGGCAATGGTGATCTGGCGATGGGCAACCGCTGCTACGTCGGGATCATGGGTAATCAGGATCACCGTGTGGCCCCGCTCCGACAGCGATGCCAGTAACCGCATCACATCCCGCCCGCTGGCACTGTCCAGGGCACCGGTGGGCTCGTCCGCGAGGATGATCTGGCCACCGTTCATCAAAGCCCGGGCAATCGACACCCGTTGTTGTTGCCCGCCGGACAACTGTGACGGCGTATTGGCCAAGCGCTCCGCCAGCCCCAGTTCCTCAAGCAGGTGAACCGCCCGGGCCCGACGCTGATCCGGCGCCACACCAGCGTATATGGCCGGCACTTCCACGTTGCCCACCGCACTCACACCGGGCAACAGATGATAGCTCTGGAACACGAAGCCAAAGGCTTCCCGGCGCAGATGGGCAAGCTCGTCCCGATCCATGGCGGACACATCCCGGCCATCGAAGGTGTAAGTGCCGCTGTCTGCCACATCCAGGCATCCCAGGATGTTCATCAGGGTGGATTTTCCCGAACCGGAAGGCCCCATGATGGCGACGAACTCACCAGGGTGAATGGTCAGGTCAATGCCCTTGAGCACCGGCACCGCCAGTTCGCCTTCGCCAAAGGTGCGGGTGATGCCCTCCAGCCGGATCAATGGTACTGGCGCAGTCACCGCAAGACTCCCCGGAACCTGGGCCGATCCCCATCTGCTCCAGCCTGGCCCGGTGTTTTCAGCAGCACCTCGTCGCCCGCTGCCAGGCCCTGGCGAACCTCAGTGTGGACCCGGTTGCTGATGCCGACTTCGACCTTGCGAGGCTCACTGCCCGCTGCGGTCGCGAGCTGCACTTCGCCGTTGTGGATCGCCGTCGCCGGAACCCGCACCACATCCAGCGCCTCTTTCACCACAAAGAACACTTTCGCCGTCATCTGCGGCAACAGCCGGCCTTCGCTGTTGGGAACACGAAACAGCGCGTTGTAGAGCACGACGTTGTTGGTGACCTCTGGCGTTGGCTCAACATAGTCCAGAGTGCCTTCGATCCGGTCGTCCGGATTGCCCAGGGTGGTGAAATACACCGCCATGCCAGGCATAAGCCGGCCAATGTCCGCCTCAGACACCTGGGCCCGCACCCGCATGGTCTGAAGATCGGCGATGCGCATCAACACTGGCGCCTGCTGGACCGCGTTCAGTGCCTGCCCCTGGCGGGCGGAGATGGACACCACTGTGCCATCCATGGGCGCGTAGATACGGGCATAGTCAAGGTTGGCCTCCTCCGCCCGCAAGGTGGAGGATGTCTGCTCGATCTGCGCTTCCAACATGGCCACCTGAGCTCGCGCCGACGCTAGGCCCGCCTCGGCACTCTGCAGGGCTTCCTCGGTAGTGGCATCCTCCGCCATCAGATTGCCCTGGCGACGGTACTGTATCTGCGCCAGCTTCAGGCTGGCTTTGCGGTCCTCCAGCTGGGCCTGCTGATTCCTCAGTTGGGCGCGGGTGGCATCCACCCGTGCGGTGTAGATGGTTGGGTCGATCTCCGCCAGTAACTCCCCTTCTTTTACCCGCTCCCCGACCCGCACATGGATCACATCCAGCTGGCCAGACACCTGCGCGCCGACATCCACGTAGGTGTTGGGTTCCAGCACGCCGGTGGCGCTGACCAGCACCTGGACATCGCCACGATCCGCCTTCGCCGTGGGTAAGGAGTGTTTGGACTCGCCGTCATCGGCCAACAACCAGCCGGCAACCGACGCAATGGCCAGAGCCGCTATCAGAATCAACAACAGGGGTAAACGCCGCCGACGACCGGGGCGGACTGTGGTGGGGGACATGCGGTGACTGCTACCTCCGGTAAAACTATGGACGCCACAACCCGACGGCCAGAAGCCAGACAGGTCGCAGTGGACAGGACTACAAACTAAATGAAAGCGGTTCTCAGGAACAGTCTAGGCGCGCGGCTTTGCAAAAGATTTACCCTTCGCACACCGGACGGGACGTTTGTCGGCAACCGTGTGCCGACTGGTTGAAAGTAACAAGTAAATGAATAAAATGATACGCATTATCATTCATGGTGAAGTATGTCGACGTCTCACACCCTCTCACACGATGCCATCGGTGAACTCTATCTCGGCCACCACGGCTACCTTCTGAACTGGCTACGTCACAAGCTCGGCTGCCGTCAGCAGGCGGCAGACCTTGCCCAGGACACCTTCATCAAACTGCTGAACCATCGCCAGCGGCACGACAAGCCACTGGACATCCGCGAACCCCGGGCCTACCTCACCACGGTGGCTGGCCGCCTGGTAAAGGACCATTATCGGCGCCAGAGCCTGGAAACCGCCTACCAGGAGGCTCTCGCCGCGCTGCCAGAACGACATTACCCCTCTGCCGAAACCCAGCACCTGATTCGCGAGGCCCTGTACGAACTGGATACCATCCTTGATCGGCTGAAGCCCAAAGTCCGCCAGGCATTCCTGCTGTCCCAGCTCGACGGGCTGACCTACGCCGCCATTGCCGAACAACTGGACGTCAACCTGCGTACGGTCAAGCGCTATATGGCAACGGCGTTCGAGGAATGCATCATGGTGATGGCATGATCGATCGGGATGTCGCCCGGGAGGCGGCGCAGTGGCTCAGCTTGCTGTGCAGCGGTGAAGCCACCGCGCAGGACGAAGCAGACTGTCTGCGTTGGCGCCAGGCCGACCCCAGGCATGAGCAGGCCTGGAGCAAGGCCGAGGCGGTCCGCCAGAAACTCGGACTGATGCCCAAACCGGTAGCGCATGCCACACTGGGACGACCACGCCTGCAACGGCGGGATGCTCTCAAGGCGCTCGCCGTGATGGCCGCGGCCGGCGGACTCGGTTACCAGGTGACAGAGCGGGAGTGGTGGCGCCACCTGGAGCCGGGCTACCTCACCGCAGGCCACGGTGAACAACGGCAACTGCGCCTGCCCAACGGTATTCAGGTTCATCTGAACACCAACACCCGGGCGGTGGTTGAGGAGCATGGCACCTCCCCGAAGTTGCGGCTGCTGGCCGGGGAACTTGTGGTTGAAACCGCAGTCGGCAGCGACGAACCAGATTTTCTTATCGCCACTCCTCAGGGGAGCATTCGGCCACAGAGCGCCTGTCGTTTACACGTTCGTGCCGTGGACAGCCAATACTGTCGCCTCAACATTCTGACCGGGACCGCCACACTGGCACCAGGCCAATCCAGCTCGGTGATCAGCGCCGATCCGGGTGTTCGATACGACTACAACGCCAACGGTTTGCTCCAACAGGCGCCAGTCCAGCCCTACGCCGACGCCTGGACCCGTGGGGTGCTGGTAGCCGATAACCTGAGGCTGGACGAGTTCGTGGCGGAGCTGCAACGCTACCGGCGAGGCTATGTGCGATTAGCCCCCGGCATTGCCCACCTGCGGATCTCCGGCGCTTTCCAGCTGGCCCGGCTCGATCACACCCTGACCGCCCTGCCCCAGACGTTGCCGGTGCAGGTGCGCCAGTTGACTGGACTGCTGACGTTTATTGAGGCCGTTTGAGCACAGTCTGTCCGCCGCTAGCGCTATTTACTCCTGAGCTTGCAAGCCACTGGCGGGCAGGCGGTTGTCGCCCCAACTGCGGTGAATCCGGTCGATCACTGCCTGTAGCTGTTCGGCGGGCACATTGGCCAGCACGCCCCGCTCCAGCGGGTCGTAGTGGAAGATGTACAGCCTGGAGGCGAACTCCTCAAAGGTCAGTGACGCCTCGCCGAAACGTTCGCCCTTGCCTGAGGTGCTGACCAGGATGCCATCGCCCCAGTTCTGGCCACTGTCATTGTTGGGATTGAAGAAGTACACACGCATCTGCTCCTCGGGGTCGAGGGCCACCCGCACAATGGTGATGGCATGCCAACCAATGAAACGGGCTGCGCTGTCGGTGACGGCGATCCCTGCCGGCTGGGGATGGATCACCGGCTGGTTGCCGTTGTAGAACGGGTGGTAGCAGGCATAGAAGTGGCTGAGAAACCCTTCCAGATCCTGCAGCAGGCCGGTGGCAACATCGACGTTGATGCGGAACCCGCGACCGGCCCACCAGCCGTGGAATTCCGGGTTGATCCAGCGGTGGGGATCGCCCTCGCGATCGGCACAGCGGCGTCCCATCTCGGCGTAGATCCGGTCCAGGTGCGGCACCACCACCAGGGACACCGGATCAAGATCCAGCGACATCTCCGTCGCCACGCCGGACTGACTCTCCCGCGAAGAAATGGCCTGTCCCTCAAAGTGCATCACAATCTCGTCATCCCGGGCAGCCCACACCACCATCTGCAACAGATAATCGGGATCGTTGTAAGCCCACATCGACAGGGCCCGGGCCGACTGACAGGTGGGGTTGTTGCCCTGGCCGACGCCCAACGGCAGCCCCAGCATACACAACACACCTTCCATCAACCGGACCTCCGGCGACGGACTGTTACCAAACACCAGGCTCAGCCGCTGCCGACAATAGTCAGAAATCGGCAGCGCAATCTGCCGCCACAGCGCGGGCGCCACCGGAGGCTGATACAGAATGCCCCGTTCCAGCATCAGCGCCAGGCCGTAGATCCCCTGCCCGGTTTCCGGATAGATACCGAACTCGATCATCGCCCGCACCAGCTGGTCGTAACACAACAGGCATTCGCGACCGGTACTGGACAACCCCAGGGCCTCGGCAATCAGGTAATCGCTCTGATCCAGCAGGAAACGGAGCAGCGTGGCGTGGTACGGCGATACCAGCCCGGTATCGTGCATGGAACGGGCGAACCCGGTCGCCTCGGACTGCAGGGCCGCCGAATCCATTGCCTCCAGCCGTTCCTGGTAAACCGCCAGCCCCGGGTCCTCGCGGCAGGCTGACGACGGGGCAAACAAAGCGCTGATCAGGCGATCAGCGCCATGTCCGCTGGCCCCCAGGTTGATCGTCGGATCTGCGCGACAGACCGCGATCTGGGTCACCATGCGTTTGACGCCGTCAACCTGAATAGGGCGCTGCTGCAGGATGCGCCAGATTTCGTCGATCAATCGGTCAATGATGTGCTCATAGCCAACCCGCTCAGCCAGGTACCGGACCAGCGCCCGGCTGGCCAGGGCCATCCGCCCCTGCTGGGTGCGTTCAGCCTCGGTGGGCGGGCTGAACAGCATGTCCAGATTGACTGCCAGCACCTGGGTCAGGAAATGGTGGGCCTGCTCCGACGACACCGACACGTGGCTGTAATCCCCCATCGCCACCGCCAGCAAACGCAGGTCGCTCAGGGCTTCGATTACCACCGTGTCGCTGTTGGCACTCTTGAGAGAAGAGGCGCTGAGGGCAGGAATGAGGATCTGGGGGTAAGCCCAGTCGGTCCCGGCGAACACGCCGGCCTGCTCCAGCTGCGGCGCATACTGCTCCAGAACCGCACAGCCGCCATCGTTCAGCAGCAGCCGGCGACCAAGGTCGAGCAACCGCTGGAGCTTGGCGGCGCGGGTGAACGAAGGCGCCTCCGCCAAGCTCTGGACGGCATCCAGCAGCTGGCTGGAGAGCTTGGCCAACTTGGCATCGTTACTGCCATCACCGGTATCAATGGTACTCATTGGACTCCTTGCACAGGGGCTGGTGTGATCGATCCTCAGCGCCAGCAGTGGCGGCCGAACTCACGGCCACCGCCATTATACATAGAAATCCAGGTCCTCCTGGTGCTTGAGCAGGTCCCGCAGGGTGTGGGGCTCGTCACCGAAGAAGTACACCAGCCCCCAATGGGTACCGAACGCCGTACGCTTGGTGACGGTTTCCTCAAGTGGCGGTGTAAGCTCATGGGACTCGAAGTAGTCGTGGTCCTCGGTCTCTTCCGGTATTTCCAGCCGGCTCACCACCCGTCGCCGCGGGTAAACCCCGAAACACCCGGCATAGCCCTTGGCATCCACCACCTCGCGGGGAAAGAACGCGGTAATCTCCTCCTCCGTGGTCTTTGGATCAAAGGCCAGGATCAGACCCTGGTAGGCATTGAAGCCATACGCCCGCTCCAGCAACTCAAACACCTTGAAGCCGGGCGGACGGTACGCCACCTCGCCAAAGTACATTTCGCCATCGCTGGTGACGAAATACTCCGGGTGGACGAAACCGAATTCGATATCAAAGGTCTTGATCAGTTTTTCGATCTGGGTACGGATCTGGTCGCGGTATTTCTCCAGCTCAGGTGATGCCGGCACAAACACCGAATACCCCAGGGTGACGTATTCGGAAATATTCAGGAAGCGGATCTTGCCGTGGTGAATCCAGGCTTCGACCGCAAACTCCCACCCATCCAGATGGGACTCCATCAACACCGGGAACTCTTCATCGGGAATGGCATCCACCTCATCCGGTGAGCGGATCACCCGATGGCCGAGACAGCCAGCCTTGTCGAAGGCCTTGAGATGGATGGGATCATTGGGATCGCCATCGAGTTTCAACAGGGTCTGGTTAACCCGTTTGAGGAAGCGTATCACGTCCTCTTTGTCATGGGCTTCCTCGAAAATGCCAACACGAATGCCACCCAACTGGGCCCGACGTTTCATCAGCGCCTTGTCCCGCAACAGCATCGCCTGCCCCAGCAATCGTGGGTTGTTCAGCAATACGGAGTTGATCGCACCGGCCCATTCCACCGTTTCCTCGAACAGTGGAATCGCCACATTCACCCCCATCTCCTTGAGGGTCTGGGCAATCTCCATGGAACGGTCATTGATGCGTTCGAAATTCCAGGGCACGTAGGGAATGTCGTGCTCCTTGCAGTAGTCTTCCGCCCATTCGGGCGCCACCACCACGTAACGGCGATCAAAACGGTCCGCCGCCTCCACCGCGTTCAACGACCATCCCAACAGGGCAACGTACCCCTTACTCGGATCACGCGGCCGCTGCTGCCGACTGCCCCCCTGCGAATCTGGTGTTGCCTGGTACTGAGCCATTACGCAAAACCTCCTTTTCGACTGTGGTTAACACCACCCTACAGGCTTAGTCAGCGTTTGGATAATTCGCAACCAGATTCTGGTCAGTCCGTTGTGGAGCGCAATACCAAGGAACATGCGGGTTGCAGGGAGCACGCAGCGATGCTTATATTTTATAGAAATAAGAGAACTTTTAAGGAGCCTCTGACAAGCCCCGCCCAATCAAAAGCTTTCAAGGCAGGGGTTACCACCGTAATCCCAAACCGGCAAGACGGCCTGCAACGTGCCACGTTCGTGGAATTTCAGACCAACCCAACCAGCCCAGGTACACCCTGATTTCTCATAGATATTCACTTCAGTGTGCCTGCCGAAAATCGAGACTACCTCCTCCTTACCGAGATGCCCAGCCAACTCCGGCAACGCCGCCATCAGTTGCTTGCGTGTTTCATCCAGTTCATGGATCTGTTGGTCACGATAAGACGACGTCACACCCTGATCCACGACAATAGCAAGCCAGAACAGGTTGCTCCCAATCAAGGACACTGACAAAAAAGCGATTATCCATTTCACCTGAATGCTCCGTCTCATATCGTGAGGTCCAAACCGGGCAAGCGACAGCCCTTCTTGGCCTGCTCCCCACGGCCAGTGGTTACCCGATACTGCCAGATACAAAAAAGCCCATGAAAACATGGGCTCAGACTGCTGACAAACCCCGGTTTTCCGGGGTTTGTTGCATTTGGTCGTTCTGTTTTCAGCCGACGGTCGCTTGAGTCAGCCTTCCTCGTCGATACTTCCTATCAACCAGTTTTTAAGCCCATGCCAGGATAGACGCCTGTAAGACCAGTGCTGCAAGCGATTTCAGCCCCAAAATACGCGCCAGGAGCTGCGCGATCTTCTTCATATTCTGGGCAGTCGCAGCCAACAGACATTGCTCGCGGACCTTTGACAGCCCTCGCAATCGAGCATAGCGATGGCCATGCAACTGCTTGGCATCCGCGAACGAGCGCTCCACCGTCTCTTGCCGTCGTTTGTATAGCGCCTTGCCCCAAGGCGTTAACCGGTTTTGGTCGACTCGTTCTTTGCTGTCCTGCCAAACGTGGCGGGTGAGCACCTTGACGTGGTTAGCGCTGCGCGTGCACTGACCAAGTAGCGGGCAGTCTTTGCAGTGAACCGGGTTGGACTTGTACTCCCGGTAGCCCTGCCGGTTGGTGGTGGCGTAGATCAGCAACTGTCCCTCGGGGCAGCGATAGGTATTGGTTTCCGGGTCATAGGTGAAGGCGCGCTTGGGGAGATAGCCCTTGGGCTTGTTGGGGCGTCGGTAGCCCATCACGCCATAGATGCCCCGGTCTTCCAGGCCCTTGCAGAGACCCGCCGTGTAGTACCCCGCATCCAACCCCACACCCCAGACGTCAAAACCGAAGCGTTCTCGCTGGCGGTCCAACCGATCGAGGTAAGGCCGGCTGTCATGGAGATTGGCCGGGGTCGCGTAACTGTCTGTGATGATGGCATGACGCCCATCCACCGTCCGGTGGTCCAGATAGAAGAAGCCCTTGGGTTTCCCTTCCCGCACCATGTAACCGCTGTCCGAGTCGGTACGACTCACCTTGGTGTCCTTCATTTTGGGCGGCTGCTCGGACAGCTTCGTTTTCAGCGGCTGCTTGCCATGAGCCTTGCGGTCGCTCTCGATCGCCTGCTCCAGACTCTCCAGGTAATCCACCACCTTCACTTCCGCCTGTGCCAGGTCGTACTTGTTCTTGTTGGCGTTGGCCTTGAGGTGGGTGCTGTCGGTGTAGAGCACTTCGCCACCAACCAGGCCGTACCTCATGGCCTGAAGCACGATCTCATCGAAGATCTCCTGATAGATGTGGCTGTCATGAAAGCGACGACGGCGGTTCTGGCTCAGCGTGGAGGCATCTGGCACCTTGTCGGTCAGGTTGAAACGCAGGAACCAGCGGTAGGCCACATTGACCTGAATCTCCCGCACCAGCTGCCGCTCACTGCGGATACCGAACAGGTAGCCCAGAAACAGCATCTTGAACAACACCACCGGATCAAGGGCCGGGCGGCCGTTGTTCGCGCAATACAGGTGCCGTACACGCTCACGAATGAACTCGAAATCAATGGCGTGATCGATTAAGCGAAGCAGATGGGTTTCAGGAACCAGGGACTCGAGACAGACCATCTCGAGTTCGTGTTGTTGTGGGGAGGGCTCTTTGAGCATGGGGCAGCCTCTGGAAAGTCGCTGACCCCAATTACAACAAACCCCCGCTACCATGGCGAGGGTTTGTCAGCAGTCTGAGCCCATGAAAACATGGGCTTTTTCTATTTAGCGATTATTGCCGGCTACTGCCTAACGTGTGATCATTCCCACTCAATCGTTGCCGGTGGCTTGGATGACACATCGTAGGTCACCCGGGACACACCGCTAATCTCGTTGATGATGCGGTTGGATACGGTCTCCAGCAGGTCGTAAGGCAGATGCGCCCAGCGAGCGGTCATGAAGTCGATGGTTTCCACCGCGCGCAGCGCCACCACGTACTCGTAGCGACGGGCGTCGCCGACCACACCGACCGACTTCACCGGCAGGAACACAGCAAACGCCTGGCTGGTTTTGTGGTAGTAGTCCGCGCGATGCAGCTCCTCGATGAAGATGGCATCGGCGCGACGCAGGATATCCGCGTACTCCTTGTGCACCTCACCGAGGATACGTACACCCAGACCCGGTCCCGGGAACGGGTGACGGTAGACCATGTCGTACGGCAGGCCCAGCTCCAGGCCGATCTTGCGAACTTCGTCCTTGAACAGTTCCCGCAGCGGCTCAACCAGCTTCATCTTCATGGTTTCCGGCAGCCCGCCCACGTTGTGGTGGGATTTGATCACATGCGCCTTGCCGGTCTTGGAGGCGGCGGACTCGATCACGTCCGGGTAGATGGTGCCCTGGGCAAGCCAGTTCACATCGGTGATCTTGGCGGCTTCGTCATCGAACACGTCGATGAAGGTGTTGCCGATAACCTTGCGCTTCTGTTCGGGGTCAGACACGCCCTTGAGCTTGCCCAGGAACAGGTCCTCAGCGTCCACCTTGATGACTTTCACACCCATGTTGCGGGCGAACATGTCCATCACCTGCTCGCCTTCGTTCAGGCGCAACAGACCATTGTCGACAAACACACAGGTCAGCTGGTCGCCAATCGCCTTGTGCAGCAGCGCCGCGGTGACCGACGAGTCCACACCGCCGGACAGTGCCAGCAACACCTTGTCATCACCCACCTGCTGCTTGATCTGCGCAACGGCATCATCAACGATCTTGGCCGGAGTCCACAGAGCTTCACACTGACAGATGTTCAGTGCGAAATGCTCCAGAATGCGTTTGCCCTGCAGGGTGTGAGTCACTTCCGGGTGGAACTGGACACCGTACAGGTTGCGGCTGAGATCCTGCATCGCGGCAATCGGTGCGCTCTCGGTGGACGCCAGCAGCTCAAAGCCTTCAGGCATGGTGACGACCTTGTCGCCATGACTCATCCACACGTCCAGCAGGGCGTCACCGGTTGCCGTCAGGTGGTCTTTGATGTCTTTCAGCAGCGGCCCTTCGGCACGCACCTTGACCTGGGCATAGCCGAACTCGCGCTTGTCGGAGCTGGCCACTTTGCCACCGAGTTGCTCGGCCATGGTCTGCATGCCGTAGCAGATGCCCAGTACTGGAATACCACGCTCAAACAGGCCTTCCGGCGCACGCGGGCCTCCCAGCTCCGTGACCGATTCCGGACCACCCGCCAGAATGATTCCCTTGGGATTGAACTCATTGAGCTCGTCACCGGAAATGTCGAACGGACGGATTTCACAGTACACACCGATTTCCCGAACGCGGCGGGCAATCAACTGGGTGTACTGGGAGCCAAAATCAAGAATCAGGATACGGTGGTCATGAATGTTCTGGGCCATGGGTTCCTCAATGCAAGTAAAGTCAACGACCGGTTAAACGAAAACGGCCGACCCACTGGGCCGGCCCTAGGCGGTCGCGATCAGCCAACGCGATAGTTGGGTGCTTCCTTGGTAATGGTCACGTCGTGGACGTGGCTTTCCCGCATCCCGGCGTTGGTAATACGAACGAACTGCGGCTTGGTGCGCATCTCATCCATGTCGGCGCTGCCGGTATAGCCCATGGAGGCCCGCAGACCGCCCATCAGCTGATGAACGATGTTGCGCATCGGTCCCTTACAGGCAACCCGGCCTTCAATGCCTTCCGGCACCAGCTTCTCGACGCCTTCGCTGGCATCCTGGAAGTAACGGTCACTGGAGCCCTGTCCCATGGCACCGATGGAGCCCATACCGCGGTAGGCCTTGTAGCTTCGGCCCTGGAACAGCTCCACTTCACCCGGCGCCTCATCGGTACCGGCCAGCAGGCTGCCAACCATGACACAGTGCGCGCCGGCGGCGATGGCCTTGGCCAGGTCACCGGAGAACCGTACACCGCCATCAGCAATCAGCGGTACACCGCGATCCTTCAGCGCTTCAGCAACATTGGATACTGCGGTGACCTGGGGCACACCAATGCCCGCCACGATGCGGGTGGTGCAGATGGAGCCAGGACCGATGCCAACCTTGACGGCGTCAGCGCCGGCGTCAGCAAGGGCAATTGCCGCTTCGGCAGTGGCGATGTTGCCACCGATAACCTGAACCTGGGGATAGGTCTGCTTGACCCAACGCACCCGATCAATAACGCCCTTGGAATGACCATGGGCAGTATCGACAACGATCACATCAACACCGGCTTCCACCAGCGCAGAGATCCGGGCTTCGGTGTCGCCACCGGTACCGACGGCGGCACCGACGCGGAGACGGCCCTGCTCATCTTTGGCTGCCAGCGGGTAGTCCTTGGCCTTCTGGATATCCTTGACGGTGATCAGACCGCGGAGTTCGAAGCTGTCGTTCACCACCAACACTTTCTCAATACGGTGACGGTGAAGCAGTTCTTTCACTTCCTCAAGATCGCCGCCTTCCTGAACAGTGACCAGTTTTTCCTTCGGCGTCATGATGTCAGACACCGGCGTGTCGAGACGGCTCTCGAAGCGGATATCGCGACCGGTGACGATCCCCACCAGGTCACGACCATCCACCACCGGCAGCCCGGAGATGTTGTTGGCGGTGGTAATGTCCAGCAGTTCACGAACGGTGGTGCTGGGCGACACGGTAATCGGGTCTTTCACCACGCCGCTCTCAAATTTCTTGACCTTGCGAACCGCTGCTGCCTGTTGCTCAACAGACATGTTCTTGTGCATGATGCCGATGCCGCCTTCCTGAGCCATGGCGATCGCCAGTTCGGCCTCGGTTACGGTATCCATCGCGGCAGACAACAGGGGGATGTTGAGGGAAATGTCCTTGGTCAGCCGGGTTTTCAGGCTGACATCCTTGGGCAAAACTTCGGAGTGTCCGGGAACAAGCAGGACATCATCAAACGTGAGGGCTTCTTCGGCAATTCGCAGCATTGGGACCCGCCTTTTGAACGTGCTAAGTTGAGGATTTACTGCCGCCTACAGGGTGGATTCACCCGCAGTGTTGCAAAGCAAAATCCTTAATCGATCTATTATAAAGCCGCTCCTGAGGACAGTAAACCGTCCTTCTTTGAAGTCTTGATTGCATCTTTTTGAATTTCGGTTAGTTTTAGCCACCTGTATTTTCGGCATTCACGTATAAGGCCCGTCATGGACACCCCACCGCTCACCACCCGCCCACGGGCGCTGACCGTCAGCGAACTGAATCATCAGGTCCGCCACCTGCTGGAAACCAGCTTTATGCAGGCCTGGATCGAAGGCGAGCTATCGAGCCTGTCGCGCCCCTCCTCGGGTCACTGGTACTTTACTTTGAAAGACAGTCGCTGCCAGGTGCGCTGCGCCATGTTCCGCGGCTTCAACCAGCGACTGCGGCAGATTCCGCTGGAAGGCGACCAGGTGCGCCTTCGCGGCAAGGTCAGCCTGTATGAGAACCGCGGCGACTTCCAGATCATTGTCGAACACATGGAGCCGGCCGGCCAGGGCTCACTGCAGCAGGCTTTTGAAGCCCTCAAGGCAAAGCTCAGCCAGGAAGGCCTCTTCGACGCCGACCGCAAACGTCCGATTCCGTTTCCGCCCCGCCACATAGGCGTGGTGACCTCGCCCACCGGTGCTGCCATTCATGACATCCTGACGGTACTGGCCCGCCGGTGCCCGGCAATACCGGTGACGCTTTACCCCACCGCCGTCCAGGGTCAGGCCGCAACCGACGACATCGTCGCCGCCCTGAACGCCGCCCAGGCCCATAACCAGGCCGATGTCCTGATCGTCGGACGCGGCGGCGGCTCGCTGGAAGATCTCTGGTGCTTCAACGAGGAGCGGGTTGCCCGTGCCCTGGCCAACTGCCGGATTCCAACGGTGAGTGCGGTCGGCCACGAAGTCGACGTCACCATCGCCGATTTTGTCGCCGACCTGAGAGCACCGACGCCATCTGCCGCCGCCGAGAAGGTGTCACCCGACCAGCAGCAGTGGCTGATGCGACTCGACGAGCACCAGCAACGCCTGCAACACGCAGCCCGTCGCACCATCCAGCGTCAAAGGCAGCAACTGGCCCACCTCGCAGCGCGGTTGCGAGACCCTCGGCGGGAACTGCAAGACAAGGCCCAGCGACTGGACGAACTCGAACTGCGCTTTCAGAGCGCCATCCGCCAACGGGCAGAACGGGACCAGATACGACTGCAGAACCTGGGGCAACGCCTGAAGGGGCGCTCGCCACTGCAACAGGTCAGCCAGAAGCATCGCGACGTCGACCAACTGAACCAGCGATTGCGACAGGCCTTTGGACAGCGCCTGGACCACGCCCGGGATCGACTCGGACACCTTGGCCAGACTCTGCATGTGGTCAGCCCACTGGCCACGCTGGGCCGGGGCTACGCTATCGTCCAGGACCCGCAGGAGCGGATCGTTCGCAATCCCGGAGATCTCAGCCCCGGTGATCAGATCCGCGCCCGCCTTGCCCAGGGCTCGGTATCAGCCGTGGTCACCGCAACCCACGCCCCGGAAGCGTCGGAGTAGCCCGGCGACCTCCCCTGACGCACCCCTGACAACCGGTTCCGGGCCCGCCCCGGCACCGGCTTAGCCTATGGTCTAGTAGTTCTCGCCAGGAAACTGCCTACAGTCTGGTAATGAGCCTCTGAAGACAGTCAGGCACATCAATACCCATCATCACGACGCGGGAGTCGCATCTGTAGCGACCGCCGACACTGTCCAGACGCTCCAACACAGCCAACAACAAATACAACAGCTTGGGGATAGAGGTGGACGAATGACCTATCGTTCAGAGTTTGATCGCTCCATTCGCCAGAGAGAGGACTTCTGGCGGGAGCAGGCCAGCCAAATCGACTGGATCAAGAGCCCGGAGATCATCTGGGAAGACCGGGGACAGGGCCACGGCCAATGGTTTCCCGATGGCCAGCTCAACAGCTCCGATCTGGCGCTGGATGCAAATATTCGTGCCGGCCGCGGCGATCAGGTCGCACTGATCTACGATTCTCCGGTCACCGATACCCGGGCAACCTTTACCTACACCGAACTCCGAGACCGGGTGGCGCTGTTTGCAGGCGCGTTGATCAACCAGGGAATTGGCAGGGGTGACCGGGTCATCGTGTACATGCCGATGGTACCGGAAGCCGCCATTGCCATGCTGGCCTGCGCCAGAATCGGCGCCATCCACTCAGTCGTCTTTGGTGGGTTTGCCGCCAATGAACTCGCCGTCCGTATTGATGACGCCACACCCAAGGCCATTGTTACCGCCTCCTGTGGCATTGAGGTCAACCGGGTCATTGAATACAAGCCGCTGGTCGACAACGCCATCCGCCAAGCCCGGCACAAGCCGGAATGCTGCATTGTGCTGCAACGCCCGCAAGCCACCGCCAGCCTCGAAGCCGGCCGCGACCTGGACTGGCAAGCCGCAGAAGCCGGCGCCACGCCGGCAGACCCCGTTGCCATGGGCTCCGGTGATCCGCTCTATATCCTTTACACCTCGGGCACCACCGGCAAACCGAAAGGCGTGGTACGGGAAAATGGCGGCCACGCGGTCGCCATGCGCTACAGCATGTCACTGGTGTACGACGCCAAACCCGGTGACGTCTACTGGGCCGCATCGGATGTCGGCTGGGTGGTCGGCCACAGCTACATCGTTTATGCGCCCCTGTTCGCTGGCTGCACCACCGTGCTCTACGAGGGCAAGCCGGTGAAAACCCCCGATGCCGGCGCCTTCTGGCGGGTGTGCCAGGAGCATAAGGTCAACCTGCTGTTCACCGCACCCACCGCCTTCAGAGCCGTCCGCAAGGAGGACCCGGAAGCCGACCAGCTCAACCGCTACGACATCAGCTCACTGAAGCGGATCTTCCTGGCGGGGGAACGGCTCGATCCACCCACCTATGAATGGCTGCGGGAACATACCCGGCTGCCGGTACTGGATCACTGGTGGCAAACCGAGACCGGCTGGGCGATCTGCTGCAACCCGGCCGGCATCGAGATGGCCGCCACCAAACCCGGCTCCGCGACCTTCCCCTCCCCCGGCTACGATGTTCAGATCGTCGACACCGAGGGCCGACCACAGCCTGCTGGCACACAGGGCCAGGTTGCCATCAAACTTCCCCTGCCCCCGGGTTGCCTGTCCACGGTGTGGGGAGATGATGACCGATTCCGCCGTACCTATCTGGAGCCACTGCCGGGCTTCTACACCTCCGGAGATGGCGGCTACATCGATGAAGAAGGCTATGTGTTCATCATGGGCCGCACCGACGACGTCATCAACGTGGCCGGTCACCGCCTCTCGACTGGCGAGATGGAAGAGATCATTGCCTCGCACCCGGCGGTCGCCGAATGTTGCGTGGTAGGCGCCCGTGACGAACTCAAGGGGCAGATTCCGATCGGCCTGGTGCTGGTCAAGGACGGCGCCACCATCGCCCACGAAGAACTGGAAGATGAGCTGGTGGAAATGGTGCGGGACCGGATCGGTGCCATCGCCTGTTTCAAACAGGCGATGGTCGTGGATCGCCTGCCCAAAACCCGCTCCGGCAAGATTCTGCGGCGAGTCATTCGTCAGATCGCCGACGGCGAAGAGTACTCGGTGCCCAGCACCATTGACGACCCGGCCATACTGGAGGAGATCAGCCACCAGTTCAGCCCCTGAGGTGGCTCACCGCCGGCCCCGCCCGCATTTAAGCGGGCGGGTGGCCGCTCGTGACAAAAGCGTTACAACACCTTGTTTTTTATCCTTAAAATTCCTGCCAGAAAGGACAAAAAAGGCGTTGACGCCCCTTGATCAAGGTCTATACTGAATTTGCTGTGAAAATGCAGCAGTCTGTGTGAATGCGCTTCAACGTCCCGCTTGTCAGCTATGCGTTGCTCCTTCCTCGGTACTCCTGGATTTCTCAGCAAAGGATATTCCGCAAGGGATATTGGATGGTCCCGTGAGGGCACAATTTCGGAAATACAGGAAAGATCGATGTCAGATACAAAAACTGGCCACGTCAAGTGGTTCAACGAGGCCAAGGGCTTCGGTTTCATCGCACAGGAAGGCGGTAGTGACGTATTTGTTCATTACAGTGCAATCAACTCATCCGGGTTCCGTACCCTGGCTGAAGGCCAGCAGGTGCAGTTCACCGTTACCCAGGGCCCGAAAGGTCCCCAGGCAGAGAACGTAACGGTCGTTTAACGATGAGCGCACTCTGCCCCATGCCCCTCACGGGTAATGGACAATAAAAAAGCCGGCTGATGCCGGCTTCAGACTGCTGACAAACCCTCGCCATGGTAGCGGGGGTTTGTTGTAATTGGGTCAGCGACTTTCCAGAGGCTGCCCCATGCTCAAAGAGCCCTCCCCACAACAACACGAACTCGAGATGGTCTGTCTCGAGTCCCTGGTTCCTGAAACCCATCTGCTTCGCTCAATCGATCACGCCATTGATTTCGAGTTCATTCGTGAGCGTGTACGGCACCTGTATTGCGCAAACAACGGCCGCCCGGCCCTTGATCCGGTGGTGTTGTTCAAGATGCTGTTTCTGGGCTACCTGTTCGGTATCCGCAGTGAGCGGCAGCTGGTGCGGGAGATTCAGGTCAATGTGGCCTACCGCTGGTTCCTGCGTTTCAACCTGACCGACAAGGTGCCAGATGCCTCCACGCTGAGCCAGAACCGCCGTCGTCGCTTTCATGACAGCCACATCTATCAGGAGATCTTCGATGAGATCGTGCTTCAGGCCATGAGGTACGGCCTGGTTGGTGGCGAAGTGCTCTACACCGACAGCACCCACCTCAAGGCCAACGCCAACAAGAACAAGTACGACCTGGCACAGGCGGAAGTGAAGGTGGTGGATTACCTGGAGAGTTTGGAGCAGGCGATCGAGAGCGACCGCAAGGCTCATGGCAAGCAGCCGCTGAAAACGAAGTTGTCCGAGCAGCCGCCCAAAATGAAGGACACCAAGGTGAGTCGTACCGACTCGGACAGCGGTTACATGGTGCGGGAAGGGAAACCCAAGGGCTTCTTCTATCTGGACCACCGGACGGTGGATGGGCGTCATGCCATCATCACAGACAGTTACGCGACCCCGGCCAATCTCCATGACAGCCGGCCTTACCTCGATCGGTTGGACCGCCAGCGAGAACGCTTCGGTTTTGACGTCTGGGGTGTGGGGTTGGATGCGGGGTACTACACGGCGGGTCTCTGCAAGGGCCTGGAAGACCGGGGCATCTATGGCGTGATGGGCTACCGACGCCCCAACAAGCCCAAGGGCTATCTCCCCAAGCGCGCCTTCACCTATGACCCGGAAACCAATACCTATCGCTGCCCCGAGGGACAGTTGCTGATCTACGCCACCACCAACCGGCAGGGCTACCGGGAGTACAAGTCCAACCCGGTTCACTGCAAAGACTGCCCGCTACTTGGTCAGTGCACGCGCAGCGCTAACCACGTCAAGGTGCTCACCCGCCATGTTTGGCAGGACAGCAAAGAACGAGTCGACCAAAACCGGTTAACGCCTTGGGGCAAGGCGCTATACAAACGACGGCAAGAGACGGTGGAGCGCTCGTTCGCGGATGCCAAGCAGTTGCATGGCCATCGCTATGCTCGATTGCGAGGGCTGTCAAAGGTCCGCGAGCAATGTCTGTTGGCTGCGACTGCCCAGAATATGAAGAAGATCGCGCAGCTCCTGGCGCGTATTTTGGGGCTGAAATCGCTTGCAGCACTGGTCTTACAGGCGTCTATCCTGGCATGGGCTTAAAAACTGGTTGATAGGAAGTATCGACGAGGAAGGCTGACTCAAGCGACCGTCGGTTGAAAACAGAACGACCAAATGCAACAAACCCCGGAAAACCGGGGTTTGTCAGCAGTCTGAAGCCGGCTGATGCCGGCTTTTTTATTGTCTGCAAAGGTGTCGGAGAAGGCCTTGTCTCAGGCTTCCACCGCCTCACCCTCCTGCCGCGCCGCTGCCTGGGCCAAAAGGCCGGAAACCGCCGACAGCAATGCCTGAATTGTCGCCGAGGTGGTGTCTTCTGCCAGCGCCGCTGCGCTGCGATGCTCACCATCCGCCAACACCCGGATACAGGCCATGGCGTTGGCACTGGTGCCTTCACTCAGCGCGAACTCGTCGTAGGCCTCCACGGCAATTTCAACGCCATAGTGCTGACGGATGGCGGCAGCCACGGCTTCCACAGCGCCCAGACCATGGCCCTGGAGCGTATCGCCCTGCCCCAGCTCAACACGGGCCTGAACGCCGTCATCTCCTCGATGCAGATCGTAGGACTGCAGGCGCCAGCGGTCCGCGACCTGCAGGTAGTGCTCGTTGAACAACCGGTGAATGGTGTCAGAATCGATTTCACCGCCGTTCACCTCGGCCTCCCGCTGCACCAGCTTGCTGAATTCAATCTGCAACCAGCGCGGCAGCGTGATGTCATAGTCCCGCTCAAGCACGTACGCCACACCACCCTTGCCGGATTGGCTGTTGATCCGCACCACTTCCTCATAACGCCGCCCCAGATCGCTGGGATCAATGGGCAGGTACGCCACATTCCAGGGATCACTGTCGCTGCGGCGGGCCAGACACTTGCGAATCGCGTCCTGATGACTGCCAGAGAAGGCCGTAAACACCAGCTCGCCGGCGTATGGGTGGCGGGGGTGAGTGGCAATCTCGGTGCAGGCCTCCACCACGTCGGTGATCTCCGACATACAGGACAGATCCACCTCAGGGTCAATCCCCTGGGAGTACAGGTTCATGGCCATGGTCACCAGGTCCATGTTGCCGGTACGCTCGCCATTGCCCATCAGGGTTCCCTCAACCCGGTCAGCGCCTGCCATCACCGCCAACTCCGCTGCCGCCACACCGCAGCCGCGGTCATTGTGGGTATGAACGCTGATGCTGATGTGCTCACGATAGCGCAGGTTGTCACACATCCATTCGATCTGGTCGGCGAAGACGTTGGGGGTCGCCATCTCAACGGTGGCCGGCAAATTGATGATGACCGGCTGGCCCTGATCCGGACGCCAGATATCGTTAACTGCATCGACAACTTCGACTGCGAAATCGAGCTCCGTGCCAGTGAAGCTCTCCGGGGAGTACTGGAAGGTCCACTCGGTGTCGGGATACCGCTCCGCACCCGCTTTCACCAGACGAGCACCGTTGACAGCAATATCACGGATGCCGTCCCGGTCCATGCCGAACACCTGCTCCCGTTGTACAGTGGAGGTGGAGTTGTAGACATGAACAATCGCCCGCTTGGCGCCCTCGAGGGCCTCGTAGGTACGCTCGATGAGTTCCGCCCTGGCCTGGGTCAGCACCTGAACCGTCACATCCTCCGGAATCCGCTCTTCCTCAATCAGCTTGCGGCAAAAATCGAAGTCTGGCTGGCTGGCCGCGGGAAAGCCGATTTCAATGTGCTTGAATCCGAGCTTGACCAGCAAATCAAACAGGCGCTGCTTCTGAGCCACCGACATGGGCTTGACCAGCGCCTGATTGCCGTCCCGCAGGTCAACCGCACACCATTGCGGCGATTTCTCAATAACCTGGTCCGGCCAGCGGCGGTCAGTCTTGCGAATAACCGGAAACGCTGAGTATTTGCGATGATCAAAAGCCATGACGATGATTCCTTGTATCAGTTATACGGTCGTTGGGCGCGGTCCCGGGTAAGCAGTCCGCACACCATGACGGATGGGGATCTCCCATGAGGAGAACCATGTTACGTCAATGCGGCAGGCAGATGCTTGCTATTTGGCAGCAGTTAGCCAAGGATGTAGCAACAATATTCCAGCCAATGGCATCTTGATAGAATAAAATTGCTCATGAATACAAAGAATCTGGTCAAGATTGACCGCACCGACCGCCGCATTCTCGAAGCCCTGCAGCAGAACGGCACCCTCAACAACCAGCAGCTGGCCGAACAGGTGGGACTGTCACCGTCGCCCTGCCTGCGACGGGTCAAGGCGCTGGAAGACGCCGGTATCATACTGCGGCGGGTGACGGTGCTGGATCACAAGAAGCTGGGGCTGACGCTGACCGCCATCATCCTGATCAGTATGGATCGCCACACCCCGGAACGCTTTGCGGCATTTGAAGAGAAGGTTATCGGGTACCCCGAGGTGCAGGAGTGTTATCTGATCACCGGCCAGGATGCCGACTACATGCTCAAGGTGGTGGTACCGGACATGGACCACTACCACCACTTTCTGCTGAATCAGATTACCCGGATTCAGGGTGTGAGCGGTGTCCACTCCAGCTTCGTATTGAGGCGGGTGCTGGACAGCACCGCCCTACCCCTGGGGTATCTGGGCACCACCTGAAAACCCCGGACAGCCCGGGGCTTCGGCGCTTCCGTCTCAGGCGGTCGCCAGTTCCTTGAGGTATGCCCTGGCCATCCGTTTGATCTCGGCAACCAGCTGAGTTGCCTCTGTTTCCGGCAAAGTGACTGCCAGTCGCAGCATGGAGCCCGTGGACCGGGGCAGCAACAGACTGGCATTCCAGCGGCGGGTATCCGAAAGATGGGGAAACACCTGCTTGAGCCGGGCATCAACATCGCGGGCGTTGTGGTAAAGCTCCTGGAAATCCAGCTCCCGCAGCTCCGGCATGGCCTCAACCCCACTCCAGATGGCGGCATAGCCAGGCTCATTGCGGTAGAAGTCGTAGTAGAAGTCCACCAGCACGTCGATGACTTCGTAGATGTCGGTGTCCGCCAGCCGCGCCCGCATCACGTCTTCCATCTTCTCGACGTGAGTTTCGGCAATCGCCTTTACGATCGCGGCCTTGTTGGGAAAGTAACGGTACAGCGACGCCAGGGACATGTCCGAACGACGGGCTATCGCCGACATGCTGGTGCTGTCGACCCCGACTTCGGTAAAAATTTCGGCGGCGTGTTTAAGAATACTGTTGACCCGCTCGCGGCTCCGGGCCTGAACGGGTTTGCGTCGGGGTGTTACATCAATATTGTCGTCGGTCATGCTCAACCTGTCAGTCACGTTTGGCGGGCAGTGCGTAACTGCCAGTCACGTGGGCCACCAGCTGCTCCTCGCTGTTTTCTTCGTCTCCTCCTCCTGAGAATAGTCGAACTTCGCAGAAAGCGAGACGTCGTCCCAAGCGAAGAACCACTGCTTCAGCCCTCAAGTCTCCGGGCGCGGGCTTTTGCAGGAAGTTAATGGACAGATTACTGGTCACTGCCATTTCCACCTTGCCCAACGAGGCCAAAACCGCCGCGTACATGGACGCATCCGCCAGGGCCATCTGGACAGGACCCGAGATAGTACCACCGGGCCGTACAAAACGATCTGTAAAGGTAATCCGGGTCCGCGCGAAATGATCTCTCACTTCATCGACCTTGAAACCAATGTCGTCCGCCATTGGCACACCTTCACGAATCAGGCACTCAACCTCGTTCGCAGACAATCCCATAGGCACTACTCCTGTCGTCTGTACCTTATCCCGCAGGCTCCGTACAATACCCCCCACGAATCGACAAATAAAGGAACCAGTAACCGGTTTGGAGGCCCCGTCTGCCAAGGCTCTTAGCCATTGGTCGAATAGCTTCAACCCGGGTTGGCAACACGCTGCCCTGCTGAAGCAAACCGGCTCCACCGGTACCCGGTGACATTTCCCGAACACAAAGCATACGGAAGACACGATGCGAGCAAGCCGTTACCTGATTGCCACCCTCAAAGAAACCCCCGCAGACGCTGAGATTATCAGCCACCAGTTGATGCTACGGGCCGGCCTGACCCGCAAACTGGCCGCGGGCCTGTATACCTGGCTGCCAATGGGGCTGCGCGTGCTGCGCAAGGTCGAGCGGATTGTACGGGAAGAAATGGACCGCAGTGGCGCCCAGGAAGTGTTGATGCCAGCGGTACAGCCGGCCGAACTGTGGCAGGAATCCGGCCGCTGGGAGCAATACGGTGGCGAACTGCTGCGCCTCAACGATCGTCATGGCCGGGATTTCTGCTTTGGTCCGACCCACGAAGAAGTCATCACCGATCTGGTCCGCAATGAGCTGAAAAGCTACAAGGAACTGCCGGCGAACTTCTATCAGATCCAGACCAAGTTCCGTGATGAGCGCCGCCCCCGTTTCGGCGTGATGCGGGCCCGCGAGTTCCTGATGAAGGATGCCTACTCCTTCCACATCACACCCGAGTCGCTGGATGAGACCTACCAGGTCATGCACCGCACCTACTGCGCCATCTTTGATCGCCTGGGCCTGGATTACCGCCCGGTGCAGGCCGATTCCGGTTCCATTGGCGGCAGCTCGTCCCACGAGTTCCACGTGCTGGCCTCCTCTGGTGAGGATGACATCGTATTCTCAACCGGCAGCAACTACGCCGCCAATATCGAGAAGGCCGAAGCGGTTGCCCCAACTGGCGATCGACCCGCTCCCGGCGCGGAGATGGCCGAAGTGGCCACCCCGGAGCAACGCACCATCGATGCCGTGGCCCAGTTCCTCAGCCTGGCGCCCAGCCAGACCGTCAAGACGCTGATCGTCAAGGCCGAAGCCACAGAGGAAGGTGAAGACGGCGGCCTGGTGGCCCTGGTCCTGCGCGGCGACCACACCCTCAACGAGATCAAGGCCGAGAACCTGCCCGGGGTAGCGTCTCCGCTGACCATGGCCAGTGACGAAGAGATTGAGCAGGCGGTTGGTTGCAAGGCCGGCTCCATCGGTCCGGTCAAACTGGATCTGCCCGTGATTGTTGATCGCAGCGCGGCCCATCTGGCGGATTTCGTCTGTGGCGCCAACCGTGAGGGATTCCACCTGACTGGCGTTAACTGGGAACGCGATCTGCCACTGCCCCGCGTCGAAGATCTGCGCAACGTTGAAGAAGGCGACCCCAGCCCTGACGGCCAGGGCACCCTGGAGATCCGTCGCGGCATTGAGGTCGGCCACATCTTCAAGCTGGGTAACAAATACAGCCAGGCGATGGACGCCACCGTACTGGACGAGAATGGCAAGAAAGCGGTGCTGGAAATGGGCTGCTACGGCATTGGCGTGTCACGGATCGTGGCTGCCGCCATTGAGCAGAATCACGACGATCGCGGCATCATCTGGCCGGAAGCGATTGCGCCGTTCGAGGTGGCCATCGTGACCCTAAACGCCCACAAATCCCCCGCCGTTATGGAAGCGGCAGAGACGCTGTATGACCAGCTGCGCCAGGCCGGCTACGACGTCCTGCTGGACGACCGCAACGAACGCCCGGGCGTGAAGTTCGCGGACATGGAACTGACCGGCATCCCGCACCGGTTTGTGGTCTCCGACCGCGGCCTCGCCGCCGGCACGTTGGAGTACAAGGGCCGTCGCGATGCCGACAAGCAGGACCTGAACCTGGAAGAGGCGCTGCCGTTCCTTGCCAACGCCGCGCCCCGCAACAGCCACTGACCGCAAAACCGCAGCCCCCGCATAGTCGGGGGCTGCTCCAGTCATCGCATCGTCACGGGCGGGCCGCACCAGCCTGACCCACCGCGAGTCTTAAGCCGAGACGATCCTCGGCTCCACTTCCAGATCGACGCCAAATGTCTCCCGCACATCGCTGCGGATTCTTTCCGCCAGCTCCAGCACATCACGCCCGGAACCGCCGCCATGATTGACCAGCACCAGAGCCTGGTGATTGTGCACGCCCACGTGGGTGTTGCGGTACCCTTTCCAGCCGCACTGATCAATCAGCCAGCCGGCGGCCAGCTTCATCGAATCACCAGCCGGGTAGGCAACCAACTGCGGATGAGACGCCCGCAGGCGCTGCCAGGTATCACGATCAACCACGGGGTTCTTGAAAAAACTGCCAGCATTCGGAAGCTGCGACGGATCAGGCAACTTGCGACGGCGAATGGCTTCGACACCATGGGCCACCGCCAGGGGTGTCAACGGCTCAGACCCGGGCTGGTCGGGGAAGTAGTTTGCCAGCTCACCATAGGCCAACGAGAAGGGATAACTGCGACCAAGCCGCAGACGAATCTCCAGAATGATATAACGACCGGGCTGCTGCTTGAACAGGCTGTCCCGATAACCGAAGCGGCAATCGCTGGCTTGCAGCTCAACCACTTCCTCCGTGCGGGTATCCAGCGCCGCAAGAGATACCAGCGTATCTGCCAGCTCAACGCCGTAGGCACCGATGTTCTGAACGGGCGCGGCCCCGGCCGTGCCGGGAATCAGCGCCAGATTCTCAATGCCCCGATAGCCGGCAGCGGCGGCGTACAGCACCGCTTCGTGCCAGTTCTCTCCGGCGCCCAATACCAGGGTTGCCTCATCACCCGCCACATCACACCAGCTGCGCTCGCGAATGGTCATCCGAATGACCAGGGCGGACACATCACCGGCAATCACCAGATTGCTGCCACCACCCAGCACCAGCGTATCCAGCCCCTGGTTATGCGCCCAGCCAAGGGCCACCCGTAGCTCGTCAACGCTGGCCGCCTCAGTGTAATGATGTGCTCGAGCAGACACCTTCAGGGTGTTGTAGGCAGATAACTCGACGTGTTCTTCGATCACCGGCGAAAGGCTCACCGGAGCTGCTCCCGGATCGTCGCCAACAAGCCGTCGCTTGCCGCCTCAATGAGATCCAGAACGTGTTCAAACCCCTGGTCACCGCCGTAGTAGGGATCGGGCACCTCGCGAACGGAGGCTTCAGGCGCGTAGTCGAGAAACAGCGCCGGCTCGGTGCCACCGTTCTGGCGCCAGAAGTCCTTGATGTCCGCGAGATTCTGGCGATCCATGGTCAGGATGAAATCGAACCGATCGAGATCGCCGGCGTTAAACTGGCGGGCCCGTAAGGGCGTCAGATCGATGCCGCGGCGGGCCGCGGCAGCCGTCGCACGCTCATCC
Organism: Marinobacter sp. CA1; assembly: GCF_020546665.1. Lineage (NCBI taxonomy): Bacteria > Pseudomonadati > Pseudomonadota > Gammaproteobacteria > Pseudomonadales > Marinobacteraceae > Marinobacter > Marinobacter sp. CA1. The sequence goes on along the minus strand of NZ_CP071785.1, from coordinate 1,982,087 downwards.
GGCGATTTACCCACGTGCCACCCGCCGGTACCACAGGAGTCGATTTCAATCCGGTCCTCCAGCCCCGCCCTTTGCACACAGGCACGAAACAGGCCTTCAGCGGTGGGCGAACGGCAGATGTTGCCCAGACACACAAACAACACCGATACCCTGTTTTCTTCCTGGTTGGCTGCCATAACGATTCTGCTGCTCCCTATCCTGTTGGTTGCTGACGGCGGATGTCGTTCGTCACGCCATCTGTCGCCGCAGGCGATCCAGATCCGCCTCGGTATCAACACCCGCCGGCGGTGGCTCCACGGCCTCCTCGACATGAATGCGGGAACCATGGTGCAGTGCCCGCAGCTGTTCCAGCGACTCGGTCTGCTCGGCTGGCGCCGGCGGCCAGGTAACAAAGTCCTGCAACAGCCCTACCCGGTAACCATAGATGCCGATGTGGCGGAAATAGCGGGTGGTTGTGGGCAATGCCTCACCCGCCTGCCCCGCCGCCCAAAGATCCCGGGCCCAGGGAATCGGCGCCCGACTGAAATAGCCCGCCATGCCCACTTGGTCGAACACCACTTTGACCACATTGGGATTGAAGACACTGGCGACGTCATCAATCGGTTCGCACAGGGTCGCAATGGTAGCCTCGGGATGGGCATCGAGATTAGCGGCGACCTGATCAATCAGGGCGGCGGGAATCAGCGGCTCGTCGCCCTGAACATTCACCACCCGGTGCTCCCGCGACAGCCCCAGCGTCGCCACCACTTCTGCCAGGCGATCGGTACCACTGGCGTGGTCCGGGGAGGTCATCACCACCTCGGCCCCAAACGCCTCACAGGCCTGACGGATGCGATCATCGTCAGTCGCCACCACGACCCGGTCGGCAGCACTTTCGCAGGCGCGCTCATGGACGTGACGGATCATCGGTTTGCCGGCAATATCCGCCAGCGGTTTTCCCGGCAGGCGGGTGGAGGCATAGCGGGCAGGAATGACAACAGTAAAGGACATGATTTATTCGTCGCGGTGGTGGATCAGGTAATCAGGCCTTGTGAAGGCGCTCGTCGGTGGTCAGGGTACGAGCCTCCACCGCCAGCATCACCGGGATGCCTTCACGGATGGGAAAGGCCATAGCGTCGTTGTAACAGATCAGCTCCTGCTTGTCGGAGTCGAGCTTGAGGTCGCCTTTACAAACCGGGCAGGCCAACATCGCCAGCAGTTTCTTGTCCATCTTGATGTCTCACAGGTTAATCGGAAGGGTTAATTCTGGTGCCAGAGGTGCAAGCCTGCAACCCTGCCAGCCGTTGAAGCAGAAACTCGCCGAAGGCCTCCGGCAACTGGGCCTCGACATCCAGCACCCAGCTTTCCTCCGGCGCCAGCTGGCGGCACTTGACGGCGTCCTTGGCGGTCATCAGCAAAGCCTCGCCCGGCTCAACCGCCAGATCCCCGGCGTGAAAATGGTGATGGTCGCCAAATGGCTGGCCACGTACCTTTGCGCCCAGATGGCGAAGGGTGTTGAAAAAGCGCTCGGGATTGCCAATGCCGGCGACGGCGCGCACCCGTTTACCCGCCAGCCAGGCGACGTCGTGACACTGGCCGGAATGGAGATGACGCACCCGGGTTGGCGCCAGGGTCATGCAGTACTGATGGGGGTGGTCCAGCTGCAGGGGCGCATGGCCATTGGTCACCACGGCATCCACCGTGGCCAGCCGCTCCGGCGGCTCCCGCAGCGGCCCGACCGGAATCGGCGCACCGTTGCCCATACCCCGCTCACCATCGAACACCGCCAGTTCCAGATCCCTGGGCAAGGCGTAATGCTGCAGGCCGTCGTCACACACCAGAATATCGCCGAGCTTCTGATCAATGGCCCATTGCCCGCCACGGCACCGTTTGGGATCGACCACCACCGGGCAACCGCACTGCTGCGCCAGCATCAACGGCTCATCACCCACCAGCTGGACATCACTGTCAGGCTGAACCGTCAGCGGATGGTGTTTGCTGCGTCCGCCGTAGCCGCGGGTAAGGATCACCGGGGACCAGCCCTGATCACGAAGGAACGCCACCAGCCACGCCGTCAACGGCGACTTGCCGGTACCGCCGGCCGTGATGTTGCCAACCACGATCACCGGCTGCGACAGGGAGGGATTGGCCCCCTCACCCCGGGCGTTCAGACGCCGCCGACGGGCAATGGAGCGATAGAGCCAGGCCAGCGGCCACAGCGGCCAGAGCGGGCGGCCCTGGCCATACCACAGCCGCTCAACGGGGGCCGTCATTCCACCTCGCTGAACTGTTTCTGATGCAACTGGGCATAGGCACCGCCGGCGGCCAGCAGCTCATCGTGTGCCCCGGATTCCACGATCTGTCCGGCCTCCATCACCAGTATCCGGTCAGCCTTCTCGATGGTTGACAGGCGGTGGGCGATGACCAAAGTGGTCCGGCCCTGCATGACGGTTTCCAGAGCTTCCTGAATATGGCGTTCGGATTCGGTATCCAGGGCCGAGGTGGCCTCGTCCAGAATCAGGATCGGTGCGTCCTTGAGCAAGGCCCGGGCAATCGCCAGTCGCTGACGCTGACCACCGGACAGCATCACGCCATTGTCACCGATCACCGTGTCCAGGCCATCCGGCATGCGGTCGATGAATTCCAGGGCGTGGGCCTTGGCAGCCGCCTCCCGAATCGCTTCTCGACTGCAGTCCTTGAGGGAGCCATAGGCAATGTTGGCCGCAATGGTGTCGTTGAACAACACGACATTCTGGGTGACCAGCGCGATCTGGGCCCGCAGCGCATCCAGGCGGAAATCCATCAGCGAATGGCCATCAATCAGAATATCGCCGTCGTGGTAGTCGTAGAACCGGGGCAACAGGCTTACCAGTGTGGACTTGCCGCTGCCGGAGCGCCCCACCAGCGCGACACTCTGGCCGGCCGGAATACTCAGGGAGATCTGCTCCAGGACGTTATCAAGCTGATCGCGATACCGGAAACAGACACCATCAAAGCGGATGTCACCCTTTACCCGCTCCGGCACGAATGTGCCCCGGTCACGCTCGGTCTCTTCGTCCATGGTGCTGAACACATCCAGCGCCGCCGCCACCCCTTTCTGGATCTTGGCGTGCACAGACGTCACCTGCCGAATGGGTTTGGCCATGGTGGTGGCCGCGGTGATAAAGGCAATAAGCTCTCCGGTGCTCATGGCGCCACGAATCTCAGGCGCCAGCATCAGCCACACCAGGGTGGCAATGGCGATGGCAACCAGTACCTGGATTACCGGCACACTGATGGCCTGGGTGGAGGCCATTTTCAGGCTCTGGGTCAGGTTATGGCGACTGACCTGATGAAACCGGTCCCGTTCGTAATCCTCACCGCCAAAGGTGCGCACGACCCGGTACCCGGAGATGCTTTCTGAGGCGACATGGGTAATGTCCCCCATCGAACCCTGGATACGCTGGCTGAGACGACGAAACCGCTTACTGGCGTAGCTGACCACCGCGCCGATGAGCGGGCCGACAACCAGGAACACCGCGGTCAGCTTCCAGTTGGTGTACAACATGAAGCCCAGCAGCCCGACAATGGTCAGCCCTTCCCTCAGAGTGATGGTCACCGCGTTGGTGGTAGCCTCGGCCACCTGCTCCACATTGAAGGTCAGCTTCGACACCAGGCGCCCGGAGGCGTTGTCGTCGAAATACCGGGATGGCAGGGTCAGCAGACGATCAAACAGTTCAATACGCAGGGCGTGAATCACGTTCCGCCCCACATAGCTGATGAAGTACTGACTCATGAAGGTGCCCAGACCACGGAACGCAAAGACCCCCACGATCAGCAGGGTCAACAGAACACGGTTCTGGTCGGTGGGATTTTCAATGGCCTCGATGACGTATTCCATCGCGGCCGCCATCCCGGTAGAGGCGGCCGCGTAGATGACGTTACCAATAACGGCCATGGAGAATGCCAGCCAGAATGGTTTGACATACGCCAGCAGCCGCTTGTAGGTCTGCCAGTTCGATTCCGGTTGCGACGTCTCCGCCGGATCAGTTGTCTTCACTGCTCTGCTCGGTGGTAATGCTCAGTTTGGCAAAGCCGAGACGGCCCGCGACATCCATCGCCCGCACCACGAACTGGTGGGCGGTGTTGGCATCCGCGGTGATGACGAACGGCAGACTGCTGTCGCCGGCTGCCAGTTCCCGCACGGCACGCTCCAGAGTCTCCAGGCGGTTGTTGACCAGGGCGCGATCGTTCAGGGTGTATTGCCCCTGGGCATTGATCACCACATCAATCTGTTCAACAGCCGATTCCGCCTTTACACCGTTGGCCTCAGGCAACTCCACCTTGAGGTGACTTTCCCGGGTAAAGGTGGTGGACACCATGAAGAAGATCAGCAGCAGGAACACCACGTCGATCAACGGTGTAAGGTCGACCCCGACTTCCTGGCTGCGCTGACGTTGGAATTTCACGACGCTCAGGCTCCTTCGACGTCGATTTCGCGATCACCGTGGACCACTTCCACCAGCTTGATCGCCTCCTGCTCCATATTGACCACCAGCGCGTCCACGCGGCGGATAAAGTAGCGGTGACAGATCAGCGCGGGAATGGCGACGCTGAGACCGGCAGCGGTGGTGATCAGCGCTTCGGAGATACCTCCGGCGAGATTGCCGGCATTGCCGACACCGGCAACCTGGATTTCGGCGAACACCTTGATCATCCCGATGACCGTTCCCAGCAGACCCAGTAGCGGCGTGATGGTGGCGACGGTTCCCAGTGGGTTGAGGAAGCGCTCCAGCTCATGGATCACCTGGCTGGCTTCGTGTTCGATGCTTTCCTTCATGATCTCGCGACCATGTTTGGCGTTCATCAGGCCGCCCGCAAGGATGCGACCAAGGGGTGACGATCCCTGCAGGACCTTGAGCTTTTTGCTATTCAGCTCTTTCTTCTTGATCCAACGCCAGAGTTCGTTGATGGTGTGCTCCGGTGCGATGCGCGACTCCCGCAACGTCCAGAAACGTTCCAGAATGATGGCCAGCGCCAGAATGGAACAGGCAACGATCGGCACCATCAGGATGCCACCGGCTTTTAACAGCTCGAACACGCTTGATCTCCCTGATTGTTTGCAAGCCGCGCTACTTTAGCATAGCTGGGGAGGTGGGCTACAGCGGGAATGTCACGGTATTTTACAGTTGCTGACGCAGCCAGAACGGCGCGTCTGCCCGCTGGAATTCCACCGTCGGGCCGAACGCTGAGAAGCGTATGGTGATGGCGCCGTGATGGGCCGTATTGAGCACCCGGCTGCCCGCCTCCCGGTAGCGGGTCTCAACCAGAGGATGTGGATGGCCAAAGCGGTGGCGATAACCCGCACTGAACACCAACAGCTCCGGCGCCAGCGCGCTCACCCATTCCGGGCCGGAAGACGTGCGACTGCCGTGGTGAGGAGCCACCACCGCGCGCCACCGGGCCGGCGCCGGACCACCTTCTGCCAGCCAACGAGCCTCAACCTCTGTGGTGATGTCGCCCGGCAACACCACTTGCTGCCTCTGCCAGGACACTGTCGCCACACAGGATGCATCGTTTCCCGCCACCTCACCCGGCGCCCGCCAGAATGCGACTTCCAGCTCGCCGACCTGCCACACCTGACCCACCTCACAGCGCTGTACCGCCGGCGCCGCTGGGGGCAAGCGGCGGGCAACCCGGGCCGGCTCGCCACTGTAAACCGAAGCAACCTCAATGCCCGCAAACAACTGAGGCAGCCCGCCGGCGTGATCGCTGTCACCATGACTGAGCAGCAACCGATCCAATCGAGCAACACCCAACCGGCGCAGACTGGGCAGCACCACACTATCGACCGCTGACAGCCCTGACGGGGTCGCCGGCCCGGTGTCGTACAACAGCGCCTGATCCTGGTGCCGTACCAGCACCGACAAGCCCTGCCCGACATCCCAGATCCACACTTCAGGCGTTGCCACCGCGCGGTTGTGGGAAGGGCCAGGCCATGCCCCGGCCGCAACCGACACCACGATGATCAGGCCACCAACGAGCCGCAACCGGCCTACCGGCAGCAGCAGGCAGACAAACACCACTGACGCCAGGCCCAACGCCCCTGGCCAGCCGACCTCCGGCAGCTCCGGAACAGGCCAGGCGGCCATGCTCTCCAGCGTCAACCAGAGCGGCATCAATACCGCATCAATGCCTGCCACCGCCCAACTTGAGGACACCGGAAACAGCCAAAGTACCAGCCCCAAGAACAACAACGCCGGCATCACCACCAAAGACAGCCAGGGAATCGCCAACAGGTTGGCCGCCATGCCGACCAGCGACGGCGATTCCCCCAGCCACAGCAGCACCGGCCACAACATAAAAAACACCGCCACCTGCGCCAGCACCAAAGCGGTCAGCACCCCGGGTGGACGCTGCCGTCGGGCAAACACCAGAATCAGCACCGCTACGGCCGAAAAGGATAACCAGAAGCCGCGATCCAGCGGCGAGAACGGGTCCTGCAGCAACACCAGCCCCAGGGCGATCACCCAGGCCAGCCAGAGCCCGGTCTGCCGCACCCGCACCAGAAACCAGCAGCCGACCAGCACCATGATCAGAGCCCGCCGGGTCGGTACGGTGAACCCCGCCAGCAGGCTGTAGGCCAGACTGGCAGAAGCCACTGAGGCGGCAACCAGCAGCCGGTGTTGCCGGGGAGACAGCCAGTGCAGCGGCAGCGCCAGCAGCAACCAGCGCACCAGCAGGCCGACGACGGCCGCGATCAGGCCCAGATGCAGACCGGAGATCGCCATCAGGTGAATGGTGCCGGTGGCTTCCAGCACCTGCCAGTCCGCCGGAGTCAGCTCACCCCGATCCCCCAGCAGCAATGCCTTGGCCAGGCGTCGATAGTCGCCCGGCTCAAGCGCGGCCCCAAGGGCACGGGCGATGCCGCCACGCCAGCGGTGGAATCGACACTTCAGATCGCACTCGAGCTGTGGCGCCGCGGCAACCGAACGCACGGTGCCGGTTGCGCCATAACCGTGCCGGAACAACCAGGACTGATAGCGAAACCCGGCCGGATTGAGCGAACCATGGGGCTGCTTGAGTACGACCGTCAGTTGCAGTTGGTGAGGAAGACTCAGCGTGGCGTTGTCGCCATACCAGGCCAGACGCAGACGGCTGGGTAACACCTCAGGTTTCGGGGAAACCGACGCCCCCCATTGCTGAACACAAAGGCTGAAGCGTACGCTGTGGTAGCTGCCAGGCGCAGGTAGCTCGCAGAGATGGCCAAGAACGGTGAGCTCTCGCCCTTCCAGCGCAGCCGGCAGGACCGTCGCCAGACGCTCCTGGGACCAGCCACCGGACCAGGCCAACCCCAACAGCAACCAGCCGGCCAGCACCCCGATTCGGGCAATCAGCGCCCGGGATGTGAACCAGGCCACGCCCCAGACAACCGCAATTCCACTTACAAGCCATGGAAGCGCTGGAATGGTTCCGACGCTATACAGTAAGATAACGCCGCATGAAAAAGCGGTAATCCCTGCCCGCACAATGACTCCCCGGACAATCCTTGTCCGTAACAGACGTTGAAAGGCCCGGTCAGCCACAGGCCCCGGACTCCATCAGCCTCTAAACAGCAACAGGCAGAACGTCCCAATGCCCAAGAAGTTCATGAAACGCCACCTGCCCACGCCGGACAAGATCCGGTCTATCAAGGCGTTGCACTTCATGGGTGACATTCTGCATGAACCCAACCTCTGGCACATCAATCGCCACGGCGTCGCCCGGGCAGTGCTGGTCGGGGTTTTCCTGTGCTGTATTCCGATGCCGCTGCAGATGGTGGCCGCTGCCTTCTGTGCCATCTGGATGAATGCCAATCTGCCGTTGTCGGTGGCCCTGGTGTGGATCAGCAACCCCTTGACCATGCCGCCCATGTTCTACTTCAACTACAAGGTGGGGGCCTGGTTACTGGACCGGCCGGTGCTGGATTTCGAGTTCCAGCTGTCCATCGACTGGCTCAGCGAGCGCCTGGTCGACATTGGCATTCCGCTGTATTTCGGCTCCGTGGTTGTCGCCACCGTTTCCAGCGTGTTGTGCTATCTCGCGATCCAGTACCTGTGGCGGCGCCGGGTACGGATCAGCTGGCGCCAGCGGCAACTCGAACGCAGCAGCTGACGCCAGCGCCAAAGGCGGGCGCGTCCTAGCCAGCCTCCGGATGCAGGCGACCCTGCTCCAACCGCAGGACCCGCCCCAGACTCCGCGCCATGCCCATGTCGTGGGTGACCATCACAAAGGCAATTCCCAACTGGTCCCGCAGAGATTCGATCAGCTCCCGCACGCCGCCGGCGGTCTGCTCATCCAGGTTACCGGTAGGCTCGTCCATCAGTACACAGTTTGGCTCGTTGACCAGCGCCCGCGCGATGGCAACGCGCTGACGCTCACCGCCAGACAGCTCCCCGGGCTTGTGCCCCAACCGCTCCTTCAGGCCCACCCGTTCCAGCAATGCATCCGCCTTGGCGGCCGCCTGCTTTACCGACAGCCCGCCGAGGGTACACGGCAGCATGACGTTTTCGCGGGCACTGAACTCCGGCAACAGGTGATGGAACTGGTAGACAAACCCCAGATGGTGGTTGCGGAAACGGGCCCTGGCCGCTTCCCCCATGCGATGAATCTCCTCACCACAAATGGCGATGTGCCCGGAAGATGGCCGGTCCAGGCCACCAAGCAGGTTCAGCAGGGTCGTTTTGCCGGCCCCGCTGCTGCCAACAATGGCGACGGTTTCGCCGGCATCGACGGTGAGCGAGATGTCCGAGAAGATGGTCAGCTCGGTCGGTCCCTCACTGTAGGTGCGGGTAATCTTCTCACAGTAAATGACCGGTGCCGAACCGTTTCCGTTGGCCGAATTACTCATAGCGCAGCGCCTCCGCAGGATCGACACGGGACGCCCGCCATGCCGGATAGATGGTTGCCAGCAGGCTCATGGCAAGCCCGCAGCCACTGATAACAAATACGTCAGACCACTGCAGCTGGGACGGCAGGTAGCTGATGAAATAGACATTGGCATTCAGGAACTGGTGCCCCAGCACCCCTTCCAGCCAACTGATGAAGGCGCTGATGTTCCAGGCGCCCAATACACCCAGAGTAGTACCGACAAGGGTACCCACCATGCCGATGACGGCCCCCTGGACAATGAAGATCCGCATGATCCGGCCGGGGGTGGCTCCCATGGTCCGCAGAATGGCAATGTCCGAGGTCTTGTCAGTCACCACCATCACCAGGGTGGAGACAATATTGAACGCGGCGACCGCCACGATAAACATAAGCAGCAGGCCGATCATGGTTTTCTCCATGCGAATGGCCTGGAAGAGGTTGCCGTGGGTGCGGGTCCAATCGGAAATGTAGTAGCGGCCGTTCAGCTGCATGGCAGCCTCCTCGGCCACTTTCGGCGCCTTGAACAGATCGTCCACCAGCAGCCGTACGCCTTCTGCCCGACCATTGGTGCGCATCAGCTTGGCGGCATCGTCCATGTGGATCAGGGTGTAACTGGCATCCAGCTCCGCTCCCACACTGAATATCCCCTTAACGGTAAACCGCTTGAGACGCGGCAACACGCCGGCCGGGGTCACCGAGGCTTCCGGCAACACAACCGTGACCCGGTCGCCCACCTGGAGCCGCAGACTGCTGGCCATCAACTGGCCGATAATGATGCCGAACTCACCACTGTGAAGGTCTTCCAGAGCACCAACTTTCATGTGGTTTTCGATAATGGAGACTTCCCGTTCCTGATCCGGCAGGATACCGTTAAGCATGACGCCGCGAACGTTGCCGCCGCCGGTTACCATGCCCTGCCCCTGGATGAACGGCGCAGCAGCCAGCACGTGGGGATGATCCGTCACCTGCCGGTCGACTGCCATCCAGTCATCAATCGGGCCATCGCCTCGAATGACGGCGTGGGGAACCATGCCGAGGATGCGCTGCTTCAGTTCCCGGTCAAAACCGTTCATGACCGACAGCACAATAATGAGGACAGCCACCCCCAGCATGAGGCCGATCATGGAAGTCATGGAAATGAACGAGATAAAGTGATTACGGCGCTTGGCGGCGGTGTACCGCAAGCCGATATAGAGCGATAGGGGTCTGAACATGGGGGCGAGTCTGCCTAAACCTTCAGTGGGCCAAACCTGCTGACGGCTCACAGACCGGCAGGAAGCTGCTAAACTTGTGTAACATAACAAAAAACACGTGACTGACGGAGACATCATGGCCCTGGAGCCATCATCTGCTAACCCGCCCGATCGACGCGACTACTTTCGCATCGAAGACAGGATTGGGCTGGAAATCCGCCGCTTGGACGCCGACACCCCAACGCCCAACGATCCCTTCAATGGCGATCATCTGGACGACCTGAGAGCCGAGCTAAGACGGCTGGATCAGGACATACGCCTGCACCTGGCCAGCCTGGCGGAGCGGGACCGCCTGATGACAACCCTGATCAAATCCCTGAATGGGAAGCTCGATACGCTGGCGCGCATTATGGCCTTTGAACAAAATCCGTTGCAACAGGACCAGTGGCAGCAGGTGACCCTGAGCGAGGGCGGTATCGCCTTCGTCACGCCCACCGCCAGCTATCAGCGTGGTGACCGCCTGGCCGTACGTATGACACTCCCACCAGAGCTGTTCCGCCCCCAGGCCATCGCCGAGGTGGTCGACGCCAAAGCCGATGACGCAGGCAACTGGCGGGTCCACGCCGAATTCACCAGCATCCACGACAGTGACCGCCAACAGATTGCCCGCCACGTCATGCGTTGGCAGGTTCGACAACGTCAGAAAAACTGAACGGAAACATATCATTGACCCAAGGAGTACCGCGATGACCAAACCTTCACTTGCCTTCCGGCCCGCCGTATTGGCGCTCTCAGCCCTGTTCGGACTCACCCTGGCGACCGGCGCTGCCGCCGATCAGGTCGTCGTCCCGGTCATGAACCAGGCCGACCGGGCCCAGGCAGAACTGCCCCGCACCGGGCAGAGCCAGGCCGACGTCCGTTCCCGTCTGGGCGACCCGCGACAGGTACGGGGCCCGGTTGGCAATCCCCCGATCAGTCAGTGGCACTATCCAACCATGGTCATCTACTTTGAGGGCGATCACGTAATTCACGCCGTGCTTAAGCCCAAAAGCAAGTAACAGTAATGAAATTGCCGGGCGCCGCGCCTAGAATGGCCACTTTCTGACGAACAACCCACGGGGGTCGCGAAACCTTGAGCTCTACATCTGTCCTGATGCCTGCCGAGTGGGCCCGTCAACGGGCCGTCATGCTGACCTGGCCCCATTCCGGAACTGACTGGCAGACCCAGCTGGAAGAGGCAGACTCGGTTTTCCTGGCCATCGCCAGAGCTGTTCTGCAACGCCAGGATCTGTTGATCAGCTGTCAGGACCGCCAACGGGCTGAGGAGCTTCGACATCAGCTGAGTCAGGCCGGGTCAGACCACGGTCTGATCGGCAAGGTAACCGTGATCGAAGCGCCTGCGGATGATACCTGGGCGCGGGATCACGGCCCCATTACCGTTGTCGTTGACGGCCAGACCAGACTGCTGGATTTCCGCTTCAACGCCTGGGGCGGCAAATTCGACTACCACAACGACGATCAGCTGAACCAGCGGCTGGTCGAAGCCGGCGGCTTTGGCGACCTGCCGCTGGTACCAATTGACCTGGTACTGGAAGGCGGGTCCATCGAATCGGATGGCGCCGGTACCCTGCTGACCACCAGCGAATGTCTGCTGACTCCTACCCGCAACCCCTCACTGGACCGCACCGGCCTGGAAGAGGCGCTGTGTCAGCATCTGGGCGCCAAGCGCATTCTCTGGCTCAACCACGGCTATCTGGCCGGTGACGACACCGACAGCCACGTCGATACCCTGGCCCGGTTCTGTGCGCCAGACAGCATTTGCTACGTTGCCTGCAACGACCCGGACGACGAGCACTATCCGGCCCTCAAGGCAATGGAGGAAGATCTTCGCGAGTTCCGTCAGAGCAATGGCGAGCCCTATCGCCTGACTCCCCTGCCCTGGCCCGACCCGATTCACGACGAGGACGGCAACCGGCTGCCGGCGACCTACGCCAACTTCCTGATCATCAATGACGCGGTGCTCCTGCCGGTATACGGCGTACCTCAGGATGGCACCGCCATCAAGACCCTGGCGGACCTGTTTCCGCAGCGAGAGGTCGTCCCGATTGATTGCCGGGCGCTGATCCGGCAGCACGGCAGCCTGCACTGCGTAACCATGCAAATTCCGGACGACCTGCCGTCCGGCGGAGTCGCCTGACAATGATCCAGACCACTGCGTCGAGCCAGAACACTGCATCACTCCACGTCGCCGCCATCCAACAGACCTGCAGTGCCGACAAGAGCACCAGCCTGGACACCAGTGAACGGCTGATCCGCCAGGCCGCTGCCGACGGCGCGGAACTGGTGGTTCTGCAGGAACTGCACGCCACCCTGTACTTCTGTCAGACCGAGGACACTGCGGTGTTCGAGTTGGCAGAACCCATTCCCGGACCAACCAGTGAGCGGCTGTCCGCCCTGGCCCGGGAACTCGGCATTGTATTGGTCGGGTCGGTGTTCGAGCGCCGCATGAACGGGGTTTACCACAACACCGCACTGGTCTTTGAGCGCGACGGCAGTCTGGCCGGCCTGTATCGCAAGATGCACATACCGGACGACCCGGGGTTCTACGAGAAGTTCTATTTCACTCCCGGCGATGCCGAGTTCAATGATGGCCGCAACGGCTTTACGCCAATCCACACCTCCGTCGGCACCCTCGGCGTGCTGGTGTGCTGGGACCAGTGGTACCCCGAAGCAGCCCGCCTGATGGCGCTGGCCGGTGCGGAACTGCTGATCTACCCCACCGCCATTGGCTGGGACATGACCGACGATGACGACGAGCGCAGCCGTCAGCTTGACGCCTGGGTCACCGTGCAACGGGGACACGCGGTCGCCAACAACCTGCCGGTCATCGCGCCAAACCGAACGGGAACTGAACCCGATCCGTCGGGTCACAGCGACGGCATCCGCTTCTGGGGTAACAGTTTCATCTGCGGACCGCAGGGCGAAGTTCTGGCCCGTGCCGGGGACAGCGACGAGGCCGCTCTGACCGCCACCATCAACCGACAGCGCAGCGAAGCCATCCGCCGGATCTGGCCGTACCTGCGAGATCGACGGATTGATGCCTACGGCGACCTGCTCAAGCGCGTCCGGGACTGATCCCGGCATCACCGCCACTTAAACCAGCCAGCCACAAGGACCCCTTCAAGGCATGAAGAAACTGATCGACAGTGTTGTGGGCGAACTTAACAACATCCTGCTGGGCAAGGAGCATCAGGTACGCCTGGCACTCTGCGGACTGCTCGCCCGTGGTCACCTGCTGATCGAAGACATTCCCGGGATGGGCAAGACCACCCTGTCCCACGCCCTCGCCCAGGCACTGGGACTGAGCTACCAGCGCATCCAGTTCACCAACGACCTGCTGCCCGCCGATGTACTGGGCTTTTCGATGTACGACAAAGAGGCAGGCACCCTGGTGTTTCATCCTGGCCCGGTGTTCGCCCAGCTGGTTTTGGCGGACGAAATCAACCGCGCCTCGCCACGCACCCAGAGCGCACTGCTGGAAGCCATGGAGGAGCGCCAGGTCTCCATTGAAGGGGAAACCCGGCCGCTGCCAAAGCCCTTCTTTGTCATTGCCACCCAGAATCCGGTGGAACAAGGGGGTACCTACCCGCTACCGGAGTCCCAGCTTGACCGTTTCCTGATGCGCCTCCACCTTGGCTATCCCGATCCGCGGGCCGAGCGTGAGCTGCTGGAAGGTGAGGATCGTCGTGCATTGACCGATCGCATGACCCCACACCTTACCGAACGCGATCTGAAGACCCTGCAGGACGGGGTTGAGCGGGTCAGCACCAGCCCGGCGCTGCTGGACTACATTCAGCGCCTGCTGGAACAGAGCCGGCGCACACCCGGACTGATGTACGGTCTATCGCCGAGAGCCGGGCTGGGCTTACTGCGTGCCGCCAAAGCCTGGGCACTGATGGAAGGACGTCATCATGTCCTGCCCGATGACATTCAGGCGGTGTTCCCCGCGGTCGCAGGGCACCGACTGGAACAGGGAGAGGCCGGCAAGGGCACCGAGCGGGTACGGGAACTGCTGACCAGCGTGTCGGTGCTGGATTAGGCCCCAACCTGACCGCAACAGCCCTCACCATAGTCACCCGCAATCAGCAGGATTGGGGGATTCGACTGGCGCCCGAACAGGAACATGGTAGGCTGGCGCCTTTAAATACGTCAGCCCGCCCCCACAACCTGTTTGATGCAGGGGCTCCCTGACCACCAACGACTTTGCACGTACCGTTACCGAGAGATGCGCTATGAGTGAAACCAAGCATTCCCGCCTGATTATTCTGGGCTCCGGCCCGGCCGGCTATACCGCCGCCGTGTACGCCGCGCGCGCCAACCTGAACCCGACCCTGATCACCGGCATCGAAGTGGGCGGCCAGCTCACCACCACCACCGACGTCGACAACTGGCCAGGCGACAATGATGGTGTTCAGGGGCCGGAACTGATGCAGCGCATGCTCAAGCACGCCGAGCGGTTCGAGACCAACGTAGTGTATGACTACATCAACGAAGCCGACCTGCGCAGCCGCCCCTTCCGCCTCAAGGGTGACAGCGGTGAGTACACCTGTGATGCCCTGATCATCGCCACTGGCGCCTCCGCCATGTACCTGGGACTGGAATCCGAAGAAGCGTTTAAGGGTCAGGGTGTATCCGCCTGCGCCACCTGTGACGGTTTCTTCTACCGCAAACAGAAAGTCGCGGTGATCGGTGGCGGCAATACCGCCGTTGAAGAGGCGCTGTACCTCTCCAACATCGCCGAGGAAGTCACTCTGGTTCATCGCCGGGACTCCCTGCGGGCCGAGAAAATCCTCCAGGACAAACTGTTCGAGAAAGCCAAGAACGGCAACGTCAAGATTGTCTGGGATCACACCCTGGACGAGGTCCTTGGCGACAACACCGGTGTCACCGGTATGCGCATCAAGAGCACCAAGGACGACAGCACCCAGGACATCGATCTGGCGGGCGTCTTCATTGCCATTGGCCACAAGCCGAACACCGACCTGTTCACTGATCAGCTCGATATGGAAAACGGCTACCTGAAGATTCGCTCCGGGCTTGAAGGCATGGCCACCGAAACCAGCGTGCCGGGCGTGTTCGCCGCCGGCGATGTGGCTGACCACGTATACCGTCAGGCGGTTACTTCCGCCGGCTTCGGCTGCATGGCGGCCCTGGACGCAGAACGCTTCCTGGATCAGCAGGACTAGGGCGCCCGGGAACAACTACACTGTCAGACGGGGCCGGTCATTGAGATCGCCCCGTCCACGCAACCCGCTTGAAGAACCGGATGGCCTCACTTCCCTGGATTGACCCGGACCACCTGTGGTTCCCTCCCGCCGATCAGGCCCTGGATGACCCCGATGGCCTGCTTGCCCTCGGTGGCGACCTGTCCACGCAGCGTCTCATCCTGGCCTACCGGAATGGCATCTTCCCCTGGTACAGCGACGAACAGCCGATCCTGTGGTGGTCACCGGACCCGCGCTGCGTGCTGTTTCCCGACGAAGTTCATGTTTCTCGCAGCCTGCGCCGAACGCTGAACCAACAGCGCTTTTCCATCACAGCCGACCACAACTTTGACGCTGTCATCCGCCAATGCGCCCACAGCCGCAGCGAAGGCACTTGGATTACCAGCGACATGATCCAGGCCTACCGGCGCCTGCACGACCTCGGCGTCGCCCACTCCATCGAGGCTTGGGACCGCGACGGAAACCTGGCCGGCGGCATGTATGGCATCGCCCTGGGGCGCTGTTTCTTCGGCGAATCCATGTTCTCGGCACAAACCAACGCCTCCAAGGTATTGATGGTACACCTGGCCAATCAGCTCGGCGCCTGGGGCTACCGGATCATGGACTGTCAGGTTGAAAGTGGACACCTGTTACGAATGGGCGCACGCTGCATTTCAAGACAGGCGTTTTTATCTATACTGGGAGCAAGTGTCGACAGACCGCCAGACCACGGGGACTGGAACTTCCAGTGGCGCTGGCCGGGGCCGGAGGTGTGAATGACCAATCTCAGAACCCTGGCGTTTTTCGCCACACCACCACACGATTGCAGCTATCTGCCTGACCGGGAGGCAACGACGATGTTCGTTGACCCCCGGGCGGATATCAGCAAACGGCTGTACAGCCAACTCACCACCCTGGGCTTCCGCCGCAGCGGCTCCCACTATTACCGGCCACACTGTGAGGCCTGCTCAGCCTGTGTACCGGTGCGCCTCAACGCCGAACGTTTCGTTGCGGACCGCAGCCAGCGCCGGGTATGGAAGCGCAACAGCGACCTGCAGTGCGAACTGGTGCCCGGACGCTACTCGGAAGAGTATTACGGCCTTTACGAACGCTACATCCGGCTGCGTCATTCCGACGGTGACATGTACCCACCCTCTCGGGAGCAATTCACCTCCTTTCTGGTGGAAGGTGCAACGGACACCTGGTTCCTGGAAATGCGACTGGACAACCAACTGATCGGACTGGCGGTGGTTGATGCGTTGGAAGACGGCCTCTCGGCGATCTACACGGTGTTTGATCCAGACCAGGACCAGCGCAGCCTGGGCAGCTTTGCGATCCTCTGGCAGCTCGAGGAAGTCCGTCGCCGCGACATGGCCTACCTTTACCTTGGCTACTGGATCAAGGCATGCCGCAAGATGAACTACAAGACCCGGTTCCGCCCCATTGAGGCGCTGGTGGACGGCCATTGGCAGGAACTGCCAGAGACCCGCTAACATCCCGCGCCAAGCCCTCAAAACGGCGGCCACACACGCCAAAATGGCTATTTTTATCGATTTGTCCCGGCTGACTTTGCCAAACGACTATAATTCAGGCAGAATTGCGCCATTTTCAAATTACGGAAAGTCCATCCAAACGAGGTTTCTACTGAATGGCGAAGTCAGATGTCATTGAAATGGAAGGCGTTATCATCGACACCCTTCCCAACACCATGTTTCGGGTTGAGCTGAGCAACGGTCACGTTGTCACCGCCCACATCTCCGGCAAAATGCGCAAGAACTACATCCGCATCCTCACCGGCGACAAGGTCAAGGTCGAACTGACTCCTTACGACCTGAGCAAGGGCCGCATCGTCTACCGCGCCCGTTAAGCCTTCAGTGACTTCCGAAAGCCCCGCTCGCGGGGCTTTTTACGTTTCTGGCCCGATGACCAGTACGGATCGCCGGGCCAGGATCAGTCACTCCCTATCAACGGCCGAACACTCGTCCGCCCCGGGATTGGTGTAACAACGCACCTTGCGCAAAATCGTCATCATGTCATCGTTGTAGGCGCGGGCTGCGAGTTGAACCTGCGCGTCTTCCGATGACTGCATATCCAGCCGCACGCCACGCAGCATGGCCTGGTAGGCCCGCACATCGTCGGTCGAAATGTCGATCCAGCGGGACTCCGGAATTGCGTCTTCGTACTGGCGGATTACCCGCATGGCTTCAGGGTACAAGCGACTGATCAACCGCCGCGACTGGCGCACAAAGCGTTCCTCGAACGCGCCCTTACGGGCCACCAATTGAATGGTCACCTGTCCCACCGGGTAACGGACAATGCCACCGCTCTCGCCCATGCCACGAAACATTTCCAGCACCTCGTAAGCCGCTCCTGGTGCGTAACTGATGTCGGCATCACCCCGATTGAACAGGGTATGGAAATTGGAGATGCGCGCATCCACGGGCTCAGCCCCCACATACTCGATCATGTGGCGGGCGTCGTGATGACCATCAAACACCGTGATTCGCTTGCCTTTCAGGGCGTCGACATGATTGATCTGGCGATCATTGACGAACAGGTAGGCAGCCCCCATCGGCGCTACCCCCAGGATTTGATAGGCCTCAGTCTCCAGGTGGTCGGCCACCCGGGGACTCGCCAGAATGTACATCAGCACCTTGAGGTCCTCGTACCGGGGAACTGCACCGATCGCGCTGATGGAGCCGGTAAAATCGTTGTAGCGGCGCACCCCCATGTCGGTGACCGCGACCAGGTCGCAGTCACCGGCTTCGAAGTCCTCAACCGCCTTCTGCTCATTATTGTAGGGGCGCATATGGAGCTGTACGCCTTTGGCTACCGCCTGGCGTTTGTAGATTTCCAGGGTCTTGTAGACAAAGCCATTGGCACCAGCCACGTCGAACACACAGAATTCCTTGCGCTCAACGGCAAGCGCAGGGGTTGAGAATGAGGGCCACGCGAACAGCAGCACCAGCAGGATTAACCCTCTCATTCGACCTATCTCCTTATTGTTGTCAGGCGTTTCGGGGATTGTGTAAGGGATCTCAGGATCGATCCCACATTGGCAGATTGTCCGACGAAAGAAATTGACAGCAGGAACCGGCGTATGACGCTGACCGGTCAACAGGCCACCACCAGCCCCGGGGGAAAGGAACCCCAGTGCCAAACCGCAGTGCTGCAGCCATAAAAAAAGCCGCCCCGGTTTCCCGGCGCGGCTTTGACAGGCCTGAAGGTTGAATCAGACGGCTTCGGCGGGCTCGTCCTCGTACTCAAAGACCAGCTCGTCCCCTTCCAGGTGAACGTTTACCTCCCCCCCATTCTCGGAAAGGCTGCCAAACAGGATCTGCTCTGCCAGCGGACGCTTGATCTTGTCCTGGATCAGACGGGCCATTGGGCGGGCGCCCATGGTGACGTCATAGCCTTTCTCTGCCAGCCAGCGCTTCGCTGCGTCATCCACGTGCAGAACCACGTGTTTCTCGTCGAGCTGGGCCTGCAGCTCGGTGAGGAACTTGTCCACCACATAGGTGATGGTGTCCTGCTCCAGATCGCCAAACTGGATGATGCCATCCAAACGGTTGCGGAATTCCGGAGTAAAGGTTTTGCTGATGACTTCCATGCCATCGGTACTGTGATCCTGCTCACTGAAACCGATGGAACGGCGGGCCATGTTCTCCGCCCCGGCGTTGGTGGTCATCACAAGGATGACGTGACGGAAGTCAGCCTTGCGGCCGTTGTTGTCCGTCAGCGTGCCGTGGTCCATCACCTGCAGCAGCAGGTTGAACACTTCCGGGTGGGCCTTCTCGATCTCGTCCAGCAGCAACACGCAGTGTGGATGCTTGTTGACCGCTTCGGTCAGCAGACCACCCTGGTCATAGCCAACATAGCCGGGAGGCGCACCGATCAGGCGGGACACGGTATGCCGCTCCATGTACTCGGACATGTCGAAGCGCACCAATTCAATGCCCAGCACCTTGGCCAGCTGACGGGTCACCTCGGTCTTACCGACCCCGGTCGGGCCGGCGAACAGGAACGCCCCTTCAGGCTTCTCCGGCGCCTTGAGGCCGGCACGGGCCAGCTTGATCGCTGTCGACAGCGACTCGATCGCCCGATCCTGGCCAAACACCACCATCTTCAGGTCCCGCTCCATATTGCGCAGCAGGTCCTTGTCGGAGGTGGACACGTTCTTCGGCGGAATGCGGGCAATGGTCGCCACCACATCCTCAATCGCCGACACACCAATCACTTTCTTGCGCTTGGTGGCAGGCTGCAGGCGCTGGCGGGCACCGGCTTCATCAATTACATCAATGGCCTTATCCGGCAGGTGACGGTCGCTGATGTAGCGATCCGCCAGCTCTGCCGCCACCCGCAGGGCTTTGTCGGTGTACTTGAGATCGTGATGCTTCTCGAAGTGCGGCTTCAGGCCGCGGAGGATCTGATAAGTATCCTCCACACTCGGCTCGTTGACATCGATCTTCTGGAAACGCCGCGCCAGGGCGCTGTCCTTTTCGAAGATGCCGCGGAATTCGGAAAAGGTGGTGGAACCGATGCAGCGGATTTCCCCGGAACTCAGCATTGGCTTGAGCAGGTTGGAGGCATCCATAACCCCGCCAGACGCTGATCCGGCACCAATGATGGTGTGGATCTCGTCAATGAACAGGATGGCGTGACTCTCTTTCTTGAGTTCGGCCAGCAGGCCCTTGAGGCGCTTTTCAAAGTCGCCCCGATACTTGGTGCCGGCCAGCAGTGCCCCCAGGTCCAGCGCATAAACCACCGCGTCGGAGATAATCTCCGGCACCTGGCCATCAACGATGCGACGGGCCAGACCTTCGGCGATGGCAGTCTTGCCAACCCCAGCCTCACCCACCAGCAACGGGTTGTTCTTGCGGCGGCGGGCCAGAATCTGGACCACCCGCTCCACCTCATGTTCGCGACCAATGAGCGGATCAATACGCCCTTGCCGCGCCTGCTCATTGAGGTTAGTGGCGTAGCTCTCCAGAGGCTTGTTGGAGCCGCCCTCCTCCGAGGACTCCTCATGAGTTCCCTGCTCACCTCCCTCCTGGTCTTCCGCGCCCTGGACACGGGAGATGCCATGGGACACGTAGTTAACCACGTCGATTCGGGCGATGTTCTGCTTCTTCAGTACATACACCGCCTGGCTTTCCTGCTCGCTGAAGATGGCCACCAGCACATTGGCGCCGGTTACCTCTTTCTTGCCAGAGGACTGCACATGGAAGACCGCGCGCTGGAGCACGCGCTGGAATCCCAGGGTGGGCTGAGTCTCCCGCTCACTGTCGGAGCTGGGAATCAGCGGTGTTGTGGAGTCGACGAATTCGACCAGTTCGTCCTGCAGCTGCTGCAGGTCCGCACCGCACGCCTTGAGGACATTGACCGCCGAATCGTTATCCAGCAGGGCAAGCAACAGGTGCTCCACAGTCATGAACTCGTGGCGCTTGTCGCGGGCGTTCTTAAAGGCCGTATTCAGCGTATGTTCAAGGTCTTTGCTCAGCATGGGCCACCCCAAGGTCTATCAGTCCGCACGTTCAATCTCGCACAGCAGCGGATGCTCGCATTCCGAGGAATACTGGTTCACCTGTGCAGCTTTGGTTTCCGCGATGTCACGGGTATAGACCCCGCACACCGCCTTTCCCTGTGTATGGACGAGCAGCATGACCTGCGTCGCCTTTTCCTCATTCATACCGAAGAACTTCATCAACACATCCACCACAAAGTCCATCGGGGTGTAGTCGTCGTTCAACAGCACCACCCGAAACCGCGCGGGGCGCTTAAGGGCGGGTTTCTCGGGAGCGACACTGAGGTCATCCTGACGCCCAGGTTCTTCGTCCTCCCCCTGATTTAATACTAGTAGAGAATCTTGGATAGTCCGCATGATTCGTATCCGGAAATCGATGCCTTGATAGTAGGTGGATTCGCCTCACGCGCTTTTCAAGGCAGACCTGCCAAGATACGGCCACCCGGGCCGATCCGGATGATGGTCTCGAAGACAGCGTGAGCTGGTTATCAATACCCGCATAATAACGCTGACACGCCTTCCGCAACCAGTCATTCCTGCCCCTTGACTATTGACTATGACCGAATATTGGACGAGAGTATCCCCTGCTATGTAAAAATATGTTACGCCGAGTAAATAATGTAACCTGCGCACCGCAGTGGTATCTGGAGCCCCTGATTCCCGGCCTTCCGCAGAGAACGAAGGACGCGCTCAGGGGGAAAATGGACTGGCTGGATCGGGTGCGCGGTACCTAAAAATAACGGCACAGAATGACGGAACAGGGGAGTTCAAAATGCCTAAAGGCAAAGTGAAGTGGTTTAACAACGCCAAAGGCTACGGCTTTATTATCGAAGAAGGCTGCAGCGATGATCTGTTTGCACATTTTTCCTCTGTGCAGATGGAGGGCTACAAGACCCTGAAGGCGGGTCAGGCCGTCACCTTCGACAAGAAGCCAAGTGACAAAGGCATCCACGCGGTCAATATCGTACCGGTTGATCAGCCTGCCAAGCAGGCGGATGGCGAGACTCAGGCCGCATCCGAATCGCAGGATCAGGACGCCGATCACCATCACCCGCGAGCAGTCAACGCCTGACCAAGGCTGACCCAGGTTCTGGCAGTGGTTGCTGGCAATACCGGTACCGGACCACTCGCCGGCGCTGAATGCGGATGGGCGCTGTTGCAGCCAGCCCACTGATCGGCGGTTTTGCAGCCTTTTCGGCTAACACATCGGGTGCGTACTTCGCGCGGCCCGCAAAAAGCTCGTCCAGCACTTCATATAACTTTTCGATTTATCATAATACTCTGGTATTCCATCTCCTCCCCCGACAGCGCAGGGCCAGTCCGCTAATTCAACCTCCGGGCACCAGCGATGACGCTTGAGCCTCCGTAATGATCGCCTTTTTACCATTCAATGAGCTGGGGTATAGTGTCGCCACGCTTTTCATTCCTCACGCAGCACCACACGGATGCTGCAACATGCAGCAAAGGGATCATGGCCAGACTCATACTGCTTAACAAACCCTTTCAGGTAATGTGCCAGTTTACCGATGATCAGGGACGAGCCACCCTCGCGGATTATGTCGATTCACCCAATGTCTACCCGGCCGGCCGCCTGGATTACGACTCCGAGGGACTGGTGTTGCTGACCGATCACGGACAACTGCAACACCGTATTGCCTCTCCCCGCAACAAAATGCCAAAGACCTACTGGGTCCAGGTGGAGGGAGAACCGCCGGCAGACGCCTTGGAGCAACTGGCGCAAGGCGTCCACCTGAAGGACGGGCTGACCCGTCCGGCCAAGGTATCGGCCATCGCCTCCCCCGACGTCTGGCCCCGCACCCCGCCCATTCGCGATCGCGCCCAGCAACCAACGTCCTGGCTCGAACTCACCCTCACCGAGGGACGCAATCGACAGGTACGCAGGATGACTGCCGCTGTGGGGCACCCCACCTTGCGACTGATCCGGGTCCGGATTGGCGAGTGGAGTCTGGAGGGGCTGGGGCCTGGACAAACCAACAGCCAGGTGGTTCACCTGCCCCAGAGCACCCCCAATCGCCGGCCCTCCCCTGCGGACAACCGCCGCTACCCGCTTGGCCAGAAACGCCATCAGGGCCGAAAGCCCGGCCAGAAAGGAAACCCACAATCATGACCTGGACACCCCATGCCACCGTGGCCGTCGTCGTTGAAGATGACCAGGGCCGGTTTTTGTTGGTAGAGGAGCGCAGTCACGGCGAGATTGTCTTCAACCAGCCCGCAGGCCATGTGGAAGAAGGCGAATCCATTCCCGCTGCCGCGCTGCGGGAAGCCCTGGAAGAAACCGGCTGGGAAGTTGAGCTGACCGCGCTGATCGGGTTTTACGTCTACAAGGCACCCGCCAACCAGGTGACCTATTACCGTTTCTGCTTTGCGGCCAAGGGCCTGCGCAAACTTACCGACGAACTGGATGCCGACATTATCGCCGCCCACTGGCTGAGCCTGGAGGAGATCCATCACCGCCACCAGCAACTGCGCAGCCCGCTGGTTCTGCAATGCATAGAGGATTACCGCGAGGGGCGGCGATTCCCGCTTGATATCATTGCCGATGCGCAGACGTAAGCGGGCATCAGTGGTAGAATGGCGGGCTTTACCGAAATCGGCACAGACATGACCCAAGTACCTGAAAACACCCGCGTCATCGTCGGCATGTCCGGCGGCGTAGACTCGTCCGTAGCGGCCTGGCTGCTGAAATCCCAGGGCTACCAGGTCGAAGGCCTGTTCATGAAAAACTGGGACGAGGACGATGGCACCGAGTATTGCACGGCCATGACCGACCTCGCCGATGCACAGGCTGTCGCCGACCGGATTGGCATTACCCTGCACACCGCCAGTTTTGCGGCGGAGTACTGGGACCGGGTGTTCGAGCATTTCCTCTCCGAGTATGGTGCCGGCCGCACGCCGAACCCGGACATCCTGTGCAACAAGGAAGTCAAGTTTCGCGCCTTCCTCGACTACGCCATTACCCTGGGGGCCGACTACATTGCCACCGGCCACTACTGTCGCCGCGCCGCCGCCAGCGATGACCAGCCGGCAAAACTGCTGAAGGGTCTGGACCCGAACAAGGACCAGAGCTATTTCCTCCATGCGGTCTCCGGCGAACGCATTAACCGCACGCTGTTCCCCGTGGGCGAGCTGGAGAAGCCGGAAGTCCGTCGCATTGCCGAAGAGCAGGCGTTTGTCACCCATGACAAGAAGGACTCCACCGGTATCTGCTTCATCGGTGAACGCAAGTTCCGGGACTTCCTGCAGCAATACCTGCCGGCCCAGCCGGGCAACATCGAGACTCCGGACGGTCAGGTCATTGGCCGCCATCAGGGGCTGATGTACCACACCATCGGTCAGCGCCAGGGACTGGGGATTGGCGGCCTGAAAGATTTCAATGACGATCCCTGGTATGTCGCCAGCAAGGATCTGGACCGCAACGTACTGATCGCAGTACAGGGCAAGCACCACCCGCTGCTGTTCTCGCGAGGCCTGGTCAGCGGCCCTATCGACTGGGTGGCGGGCGAACCACCGGCCGGTACTTTCCGCTGCAAGGCCAAGACCCGCTATCGCCAGCCCGATCAGGACTGTGACGTTGTCGTGAACCGGAACGGGGGGGTGACCGTGGTGTTCGATGATCCGCAACGCGCGGTGACCCCGGGCCAATCCGTGGTGTTCTACATCGATGACAACTGCCTTGGCGGCGGCGTGATCGAGCAGACCTGGCGCGACGACCAGCAAGCCCCGGAAACGGAGCCGGCAGAATGAGCCAGTCCCGGCAGGATCAAACCCTGGCACTAGCCGGCGTGTTCCAGTGCACCGCCCTGGTCCAGCAGATTGCCCACAGCGGACGGTGCGCCGACTCCAGCTTTGAGACCTGCATCCGCTCCCTGTTCGCAACCGACCCGAATTCCACTCTGGCGGTCTATGGCGAGCTGAAGGATCTTCGTGAGGGCCTGGCAACTCTGGCCAGCGTGCTCAACGACCAGAGCAAGCCGCAGGATCTGGAGATCCTCAAGTACGCCCTCAACCTGATTCACCTTGAGAGCCGGCTGAACCGCAACCGCGACATGCTCGACATCATCGGCAGCCGAATCGATCAGGCTCGCCACACGGCCCAGCACTTTGGTTACACCCACGGCAACCTGGTCAGCAACCTGGCGTCGATTTACAGCGACACCATCAGCACCCTGAAGCCGCGGATTCAGGTGGTCGGCGATCCCGCCATCCTGCAGCAGGATGAGAACGCCGCCCGCATCCGCGCATTGCTGCTGGCCGGCATTCGTGCTGCCGTGCTGTGGCGACAAACCGGCGGCCGCCGCTGGCAGCTGATATTCACGCGGCGGAAGACCGTACACAGCGCCCGGTTGCTGGCTGAACAGGCGAACCGCTCGGTTTACGACTGATTCATCACCCCAGCTGGTGTACCATGAATCATCCCCATTCAAACTGTTTCGTTATCTTTGATCACTTGTGAGGTTTTCGATGGAACTCAATGCCCTGACCGCCATTTCACCGGTCGACGGACGCTATGGCAGCAAAGTCAGCGTCTTCCGTAACATTTTCAGTGAATACGGCTTGATCAGGAACCGAGTCACCGTCGAAATCCGCTGGCTGCAGAAACTCAGCGAGCACCCGGCCATCGACGAGGTCCCCGCCTTTTCCGAGCAGGGACATCAGTTCCTGGACGCCCTGGTGAACGAGTTCAGTGTCGCCGACGCCGAACGCATCAAGGACATCGAACGCACCACCAACCACGACGTCAAGGCGGTGGAATACTTCATCAAGGAAAAGATCGCCGAGGTCCCCGAACTGCACGCGGTCACCGAGTTTGTGCACTTTGCCTGCACCTCCGAGGACATCAACAACCTGTCCCACGCCCTGATGCTGCGCGAGGGGCTGCACGAAGGCCTGCTGCCGGCGATTGAGCGGGTGATCGACAAGCTGGCCGAACTGGCCCGCGAACATGCTGACCTGCCAATGCTGTCCCGCACCCACGGACAGACCGCGTCGCCCTCCACGGTTGGCAAGGAACTGGCCAACGTGGTGCATCGTCTTCGCCGCCAGCTGAAGCAGATCCAGAATGTCGAACTACTGGGCAAGATCAACGGTGCCGTTGGCAACTACAACGCCCACCTGTCCGCCTACCCCACCATTGATTGGGCGACCAACGCCAAGGAATTCGTCGAGAGCCTGGGCCTGAGCTGGAACCCGTATACCACCCAGATTGAACCCCACGATTACATCGCCGAACTCTACGACGCCGTGGCGCGTTTCAACACCATCCTGATCGATCTCGACCGGGACGTATGGGGTTATATCTCGCTGGGCTACTTCAAACAGAAGACGGTCGAGGGCGAGGTGGGCTCCTCCACCATGCCCCACAAGGTCAACCCCATCGACTTTGAAAACTCCGAGGGCAACCTTGGCATCGCCAACGCCCTGTTCAGCCACCTGTCGGCCAAACTGCCGATCTCACGCTGGCAGCGC
Source organism: Marinobacter sp. CA1 (assembly GCF_020546665.1). Lineage (NCBI taxonomy): Bacteria > Pseudomonadati > Pseudomonadota > Gammaproteobacteria > Pseudomonadales > Marinobacteraceae > Marinobacter > Marinobacter sp. CA1. Next base: position 1,955,751 of record NZ_CP071785.1, on the reverse strand, counting down.
GACCTCACCGACTCCACCGTACTTCGTAACCTGGGTGTCGGCTTCGCCCACAGCCTGATCGCCTACGAGGCCACCCTCAAAGGCCTCGGCAAGCTGGAAGTGAACCCGGCCCGGCTGGCCGACGACCTGAACCAGGCCTGGGAAGTACTGGCCGAGCCGATCCAGACAGTGATGCGCCGCTACAACATCGAGAAGCCCTACGAGAAGCTCAAGGCGCTGACCCGCGGCAAGGCAATGACCCCCGAGGTGATCCAGCAGTTCGTGGAAACCCTCGATATTCCAGAACAGGCAAAGGCCGAACTGCGGGCGCTGACCCCCGCCAGCTACATCGGCAATGCCAGCGATCAGGCGGGAGCCATCTGACCCATGAACCTACTAGGCGGTCTCAGTGTCGATGAGTTCCTGCGGGACTACTGGCAGAAGAAGCCACTGGTGATCCGCCAGGCCCTGCCGGGGTTCGAGTGCCCGGTATCGCCAGATGAACTGGCGGGGCTGGCCTGCGAGGAAGCGGTGGAATCACGCATCATCCTCGAGAACGAGGACGGCAAGCCCTGGCAGCTCTACAACGGGCCCTTCGCGCCGGACCGCTTCCAGAGCCTGCCCGGCCAGGACTGGACGCTGCTGGTACAGGGTCTGGACCACTGGGTTCCGGAGATTGCCGATCTGCTTGAGCCGTTCCGCTTCATTCCCAACTGGCGGCTGGATGACATCATGGCCAGTTACGCCCCCAAGGGCGGCAGTGTCGGTCCCCATTACGACCAGTACGACGTCTTCCTGATCCAGGGCCTGGGTCAGCGCGAATGGACCTTCGGTGGCCAGTGCGACCACACCTCACCGCGGGTTGAAGGCACACCGCTGCGCATTCTCAGCCACTGGGAAGGCGAGGAAACCGTGGTGCTGGAGCCCGGCGACATGCTCTACCTGCCGCCAGGCGTAGGCCATCACGGTGTCGCCAGGAATGACTGCATCACCCTGTCGGTCGGTTTTCGAGCACCGACGGTTGACGACATTCTCACCGGCTTCACCGATCACCTGTGCAGCCAGACCGATGCCAGCCAGCACCTGACTGACCCGGACCTTCAGCGCCAGGACAATCCCGGCGCCATCCAGCCGGCCGTTATTGATCAGCTCGACCAGCTGATTCGCGAACGCATCGGTGACCGGCGTCAACTGGCACTCTGGTTTGGTCAGTACACCACAGCGCCAAAAAGCCTGGACATTGTGGTGCCCGCGGAAGAGCCGCTGGATACCGCCACCGTGCTGGCCACCCTAAAGCAGGGCTCACCACTGCGCTGGAATGAAGGCTCACGGTTTGCGTTCCATACCCTCAACGACGAGACCGCCCTGTTCGTGGACGGCGAGCGCTACCTGCTCAAAGGCGATGCCCAGAGCCTGGCACCCCTGTTGTGCCAGGGCGCCCGTATCGACAGCGAGGCACTGATCAGATTGTTGGCCGATGAGGCCCTCGCCGATCTGGTGACGGTACTCTACAACCAGGGCAGCCTGTATTTCGAATGAGTTTCCGGGTCCGTAAATACAGCTGGCAACTGGCTCCCAGCAGCGTGCGGGAGATACGCCAGCAGGTGTTCATTGACGAACAGGGCGTGCCGGCGGACGAAGAGTGGGATGATACCGACGAGATTGCCGATCACTACCTCGCGGTCAGCCACGACAACCGCCCCGCCGGCGTCGCCCGGCTGTTTCCGTCGGTGACCGATACCGCCCACATCGGCCGCATGGCGGTGCTGCCGGAATTCCGGGGTCAGGGCGTCGGCGCCCGCCTGCTGGAGCACATGGTCGAGGAAGCCGCCGACCAGTATCAGGACCTGTACCTGTCGGCGCAGGCGTACGCCATTCCCTTCTATCAGCGCTGTGGCTTCCATGTGTGCTCGGAGCCCTACGACGACGTCGGCATCCCCCATGTGGACATGCGCTGTCTGGCCCCCCGCCAGGTCTCGGACCAACTGAGTCAGCGCGCCACACCGATGGTGCTGGGCCAGGACGAGGAACGCTGGCTGATCGGTACCGAGGCGGATCTGGTGGCCAATCTCGACACCCTGGCCAATCAGGCCCGCAAGCAACTCTGGCTCTACGACCGGGAGCTGGAGCACGATCTCTACGACCGCCTGCGATTCCGCGAGATTGTGTCCGCGCTGGCACGGGGGCATCGCCACTGTGACATCCGCCTGCTGGTCCACGACGACCGGCCGCTGGTCAAGAAACGTCACCAGATTGTCGAACTGATGAAGCGCCTGCCCAGCAAGATCGAACTGCGCCTGGTCAACCAGGATTATCCGATCGAAGACTTCCCGTTCCTGCTGGCCGAGCGCCAGGGCGTGCTGGTCCGTCACGAGTTCGACAAGCCCCAAGGTTATGCCCAGTTCGCCAGCGCCCGCCGCAACAAGCTGCTGTCCGAGAGCTTCCTGCGGATGTGGGAGAACGCCACCCCGTCCAAAGAATTCCGTCAGCTGTCAATCTGACCCTGTCAGCGCCTCCGCTTACCCGGAGGCCTCCTCCTCGGCCTCAAACTGCCGTCCGAACGGCGCGAATTCGGTGTCCACTTCCTGGGCAACTTCGATGATCAGGCGACGCAGCCACTGATGATCGGAGTTGTGCTGCAATAGCGGACTCCAGGCCATCTTGAGCTCAAAGGCCGGGATCTCGAAGGGCGGCACCTTGACCACCAGATTGGGGTTGTCCTTCTGCAGCCACGCCGCCCGGCACGGCAGGGTGGCGATCAGATCGTGCTGCTCGGCCAGCAGCATGGCCACCTGATAGTGACGGGTGAACACCGATATTTGGCGCTTGTGACCAATCAGATCCAGTGCCTCATCCACCCAACCCAGGCGCTGGACGTCCTTCGGGTTCACCCCCACACCCACGCCAAATCCGGTCTTGCTGACCCAGATGTGACTGGCATCGAGATAGGTCGACAACGTGAACGGCTCCCGCAGGATCGGGTTGCGGGCGTTCATCAGGCAGGCGAAGTGTTCAGTCCAGAGGGTTTTCTGGTGGAACGACTGAGGCAGTTTGTCGAACCGGTTAATAGCCATATCGAGCCGCCCTTGCTCGACATCGAGAAAACTGACGTCACTTGGGGTCAGCACATCGAGCGTGACATGGGGCGCTTCCTGACGGATACGGCGTAACACCCGCGGCATCAGGCAGGACTCGGCGTAGTCACTGGCCATGATGCGGAACACCCGTTGACTGTCCGCCGCCGAGAATGGTGTCTTTTCCTGCACCGCCTGCTCGATATCAGACAGTATTGCCCGCACCAGAGGCTGCAACTCCGTTGCCCGTTCCGTCGCGGTCATGCCTTCGCTGGTGCGCACCAGCAGTGGATCACCAAACAGATCCCGCAACCGCCGCAAACCATTGCTCATCGCCGGCTGGGTGATCCCCAGGTGATTGGCCGCCTTGGTGACATTTCGCTCCCGCAGCAGCACATCCAGATACACCAGCAGGTTCAGGTCAACACGGGAAATATTCATCTAACACACCTCAGGTTTCCGCCCCGGGCCCGGAGCAATCAGCCCATTTCATGCAATATTCAACCATTCACAAACTAAATGAAATGGCGAATGGCGATAACAGCCAATGATAAGGCTTCGAAATCCTCTGACACCAGCCCCACCGGGAATGTCTTTTCTGCTAATCTTCCGGTAAGTTGAGGGGCGCTTTGAAAGCCCTGCTTTCACTGACACCGCCAACGTTGCCAACTGCAGGAGTATCGTCAGTCACCATGGATACCACCACCATCGTTATTGTCCTGGCCGGTGTCGTCGCGCTTTCCATTGTTGCCATCGTCATTTCCCAAATGCGCGAACGGGCGAGGATTGAACGGGCCCGCAGGATGACCGCCCTGGAGGACAGCTACAAACGGGCCAATGCCCTGTTCCATGAGCTGCCCGGACAGTATCTGACCAAAGAACTGAAACTGTTGCTGGTGCAGCGGATGGAGAGCGCCTGCAAGCAGCTAGTAGCAATGAAGTCCGAGAAACCGGTAAAGGAATGGCTGCAGGAACTGGAACAGCTCAAGCCCAAAATCCAGTCGGATCAGGACAAGCGCCCACCGGTCAAGATTGACTCTCCCGACAAATCCAAGCAGATCAGAGAACAGTTGAAGAACCTGTTCAAACTGATTGAAATCATGCATAAAGCCGGTCAGGTCGATGGCAAAATTGCAAAGAAACAACTCAAGTACGTTCTGTTTTTGGTGCACAAGACCCATGCGGACCTGCACATTTTCCGGGCCCGGGAGTACATCCGCCAGAATGAACTCCGCAAGGCCATCCACGAGTACCACATGGCCAGTACCGAGATGGGTAAGTCCAAAGACAACCCCATGGCCGCAAAGGTTATCAAGAGCCTGCGCACCCGGATCAAGGAACTGGAGAGCATGGCCACCGAGGGTCAAACCAAACAAAGCACCGAGGAGCAGCACCGCCTGGACAAAGAGTGGGACTCCTTCCTCGACGACGACAGCTGGAAAAAACGCACCGACTACGACTGATACCGGCCCGCGCAGTGCCATGGAACGTCGAGCACAGGGAATGATCAGGTTTTGAGCACCCAGCTAACCAAACGCCTTTCCTTTCGCCTCACCCGCAACACTGTGTTGCTGGCGATGGCGTTGGGGCTGGTGCTGAATCTTGCCCATGTGACCCTGGACTACTTCAACGCCCGCGAGGCCATGGATGAGGATATTCGCGCGCTGCTGGAGATCAGTCGCAGCCCGGCTTCCCAGATCGCCTACAATCTGGATGTTCGCCTGGCGGAGGAACTGCTCGATGGCCTGCTGGAGCATCCCGCCATCATCGATGCCCGCATCATCGACCCGGAAGGCTTCACCCTGGCCGCCTCCAGCCGCAGCAGCCCGGATTCAGGGTACCGCTGGCTCAGTGACAGTCTGTTCGAAGCCAGCCGCTTCTACGCCAGCGACCTGAGCGTTCCCCAACTGGCCGAAATCCCCCTGGGCCAGCTTGCCATTACCATCGACACCTACCACTACGGTCTGGGTTTCCTCGAGCGCGCGGGCTACACCGTGGTCAGTGGTTTTATCAAAAGCCTGGTGCTATCGGTCATCCTGCTGTTCGTGTTCTATTTCATGCTCACCAAGCCGATGTTGCGGGTGGTCAATGCCCTGGGGCGCGTGGACACCGACTCACCGGAGAAGGTCCGCCTGCCGGTACCGCCTAAGCACAATGAGGACGAGATCGGTCTGATGGTGTCAATCATCAACCAGCATCTGGACACCATCGACCACAGCCTGGCGCAGCTCAAGGCCGCCGAAAGCGCGATGAAGAACTACTCCAGCCAGCTGGAATCCGAAGTGGACGCCCGCACCCGGGAGATATCCGAGAAGAACGAAGCACTCCAGCGCAGCAACCGGGCGCTGATCAAGGCCAAGGAGGATGCTGTCCGCCGGGCCCGGTCCCGCGCCAGCTTCCTCGCTAATATGAGCCACGAAATCCGCACACCGCTCAACGGCGTGCTAGGCATGCTGGACCTGGCGCTGGAAGGAGAGCTGGAGCACAGTCAGCGGGATCGCCTGGAGATCGCCCATAACGCCGGTGCCAGCTTGCTGGGACTGCTGAACGACATCCTCGATATCTCCAAGGTCGAAGCCGGCAAGCTGAACCTGGAGATTATCCCCTTCAACCTTCGGCGGCTGATTGAGGAATGCGCCACCCTGCATGCCGAGCAGGCACGCCGCAAGGGTATCGACCTGGTGGCGGAAATCGAGCCGGCGCTGGCCGAGCAGTTTCTGGGCGACCCCACCCGCACCCGCCAGGTGATCAACAACCTGCTGTCCAATGCCATCAAGTTCACCGAAACCGGTAGCGTACGCATCAGTGCGCATCAGGGCAAAGGCAAAGTACAACTGGACATTATCGACACCGGGATTGGCATGTCCGCCGAGGGCCTGGACCGGATCTTCTCACCCTTCTCCCAGGCCGATGACGACACCACTCGCCTATACGGTGGCACCGGGCTTGGCCTTACGTTGTGTCGGCAGCTGGTAGAGCGCATGCATGGCCATATCAAGCTGGAATCGGAGCCCAACCAGGGCACCCACTTCACCGTACAGCTGCCACTGGCCGCCCAGGAAGCCGCTGAACCGGAGACACACTTCCCCGAACATCTGCTCCAACAGGGCGTCACACTGCTGATCCCGGAAGGATACCCCCATCAATCGGCCATTGAGAACCAGCTGCTGGCCTGGGGCATTCCGGTCCACAATGATTTCGTCCACCGCACCGGCATTCTTCTCGCCGCTCCGGAAGACAGCACCATCCGAGCGACAGCCCAGAGCTGGGAGGGCCTTGGCGTGATCTGGCTTGATCGCAGTGGCAACCTGCCACCAACGCAATACCCGGTCACGCTCACCCTTCCCCTGCAGCGGGAGGTTCTGCGCAAGCGACTACGTGAACCCACCCAGATGCAGCACCGCCCAGCCGCAAGGCCAGAGCTCCAACCATCCCGACATGGACTCAGGTTGTTGCTAGTGGAGGACAACCAGGTCAACCAGCTGGTCGCCAGCGCGATTCTCAAGAAGCTGGGGCACCAGGTGACCGTCGCGGAGAATGGCCAGGCCGCTTTGAGCACCCTGGAAGCCCAACGCTTTGATCTGGTGTTGATGGATTGTCAGATGCCGGTGATGGATGGCTACACCGCAACCCGCCGTATCCGGGAAGTGCCGGCGTGGCGGGAGCTGCCTATTGTCGCGGTCACCGCGAACGTGATGCAGGGTGACCGAGACGACTGCCTGGCGGCGGGGATGAACGATTACATTTCCAAACCCTACAACCGAGAAGACCTGGAAGCCGTCATTCGCCGCTGGACGCGCCGCCATGCGTCATCAGGCTGAGTAACGTCTTCAGCTCCTCCCGCAACGCCTGAAGCCGCTCCGGGGCCATGCCGGACTGGCACAGCAGTCGTACCGGCACATCCTTCGCCCGGGCTTTCAGGTCTCGTCCCTGGGTGGTCAGGGCAATGGTCACCACACGCTCATCCGCCCCGGAACGCTGGCGGGTCACCAGGTCCGCCGCCGCTAGACGTTTCAGCAAGGGCGTCAGGGTTCCGCTGTCGAGCCGCAGACGCTGGCCCAGCCAGCTGACACTCACCTCCTGCCCTGCCGCTTCCGCCTCCCAAAGCACCAGCATCACCAGGTATTGCGGGTAGGTCAGGCCCAGCTCCGCCAGCAGCGGCCGGTAGAGCGAGGTCATGGCCCGGTTGGCGGCGTAGAGTGCAAAGCAGAGCTGATTATCAAGCGCCAGCACGGTGTTCTCGACCCCCTCGGGCGTAACTGGCGGCTCACTCACAGCAGCTTCTCAATGTCCTGGCGAATGGCATCCGGCTTGGTGGTTGGCGCATAACGGTTAACCACCCGGCCCTTGCGGTCAACCAGGAACTTGGTGAAGTTCCACTTCACCTGCTCCGACCCCAACAAACCTTTGGCCTCGGATTTGAGGAACCGGTACAGCGGGTGGGCATCGGGTCCATTGACATCAATCTTCGCCATCATCGGAAAATCGACACCGTAGTTGAGGCTGCAGAACTGACTGATGGCGTCGTTATCGGCGGGGTCCTGGTTGCGGAACTGGTTGCAGGGAAAGCCCAGTACCACCAGCCCCCGGTCCGCCAGGGCATCATGCAACTGTTGCAGTCCCTCAAACTGGGGCGTGAAACCACACTTGCTGGCGGTGTTGACGATCAGCATTACCTTGCCTTCGAACTCAGACATGGCATGGCTCTGGCCCTTGATGTCCTGTACTTCAATATCGTAGATCGATGCGACGCCCATGGCGGCCTCCTTGTTGGTTTTGATGTGTCAGACGCTCCGACAGACAACCGGGGTACCTGGCAACTCCACGCCCATATTATGCACTATTATATTTCGCACAATGTATTTTGGGCCAGTTTTGCCGACTGTTCCGGTTAACTTCCTGGCATCTGTACTTTTTTTGCCACAATTGATCACTATCCCCCTATTGCCGGGCTGTTCCGCTCCGATAGAATAGATACTTTCACTCTCAGCAACGGGAATCCGATCGCTATGCAGAACTACCAGAAATCCGCCAAGCTCGATAATGTCTGTTATGAAATTCGTGGCGTGGTTCTGCGTGAAGCGCGTCGACTGGAAGAAGAAGGCCACCGGGTACTGAAACTCAACATTGGCAACCCGGCCACCTTCGAACTGGACGTACCGGAGGAAATCCAGCAGGACGTCATCTACAACATGCACCAGGCCCAGGGCTACGTGGAGTCCAAAGGGCTGTTCTCCGCTCGCAAGGCGGTGATGCACTATTGCCAGCAGCGCGGCATCGACAAGGTCGATATTGACGATATCTACCTGGGTAACGGCGTGTCGGAGCTGATCGTGATGTCGATGCAGGCGCTGCTCAATACTGGTGATGAGGTCCTGATTCCGGCGCCGGACTACCCGCTCTGGACCGCAGCCGTGACCCTGTCCAGCGGCAAACCGGTACACTACCACTGCGATGAGTCCCAGAACTGGTTCCCGGACATCGACGATATCAAGAAAAAGATCACTCCCCGCAGCCGGGCAATCGTTCTGATCAACCCCAACAACCCTACCGGGGCGGTCTACTCCCGCGAGCTGCTGGAACAGGTGATCGAGCTGGCCCGCCAGCACAACCTGATCGTGCTGTGTGACGAGATCTACGACAAGATCCTCTATGACGACGCCGTCCATGTATCACCCGCCTCGCTGGCCGACGACGTCTTGTTCTTCACCTACAACGGCCTGTCCAAGAACTACCGCGCTGCAGGCTATCGTTCCGGCTGGATGATCATCTCCGGAGCCAAACACCGGGCCAAGGATCTGATCGAAGGCATCGACATGCTGTCCAACATGCGGCTGTGTTCGAACGTACCCGCACAACTCGCCATCCAGACCGCCCTCGGCGGCTACCAGTCGATCAACGATCTGGTGGTGCCTGGTGGCCGGCTCTACGAACAACGGGAAATCGCCTGGCGCATGCTCAACGACATTCCCGGCGTCAGCTGCGTCAAACCGATGGGCGCGCTCTACCTGTTCCCGAAACTGGACCCGAAGCGGTTCCCGATTGCCAACGATGAGAAGCTGGTCCTGGACCTGCTGCTGCAGGAACGTATCCTGCTGGTGCAGGGTTCCGCCTTCAATGTCGACGACAAGCAGCACCTTCGTGTCGTGTTCCTGCCCCGGGCCGATGCGCTGGAAGATGCCATGACGCGGCTGGCGAACTTCCTGTCCAAATACAGCCAGTAACGGATTCGGCATGGCAGATATTCACATCGAGGAATTCTACAAAGACACCGCGATTGCGCTGGTCCAGCTCTACAATGCCTTCCCGCGACGGGTGAACCTGTTTGTCGAAGACATTGCCGGGCCGGACCAGGCCGATGAATTCGGGCTTCACAGCCGCCGCCACATGGCCTGCTTCGGCAGCCTTTTGTGGTTGGCGGAAGAGGGCTACGTGCGCTACGTCGACACCATCCGCCAGGAAGCCCTGGATCAGGCGGTACTCAGTCATAGGGCCTTCACCCGGCTGAGCGCCCAGGCCAGTGCCGAGTTGATCGACCGGTTTGCCCCGCAACAGGTAGCGGACGAATCCATCCCCCCGTCCGTGCGGGAGGATTTTTCCACCCACGTCCACATCATTCGCGAAACCATCCGCGGCGGTAACTCCGCCCAGGTCAGCCAGGTGATGCAGGCTATTTTTTTCCAGGACAGCCACTAGCCCCTCCGGGAGCCCTTCCCCGGCTCCCTGTCCCTCTTGCGAAACACTACTTAAATTCCCGTAAGGCCCCTTGAAGCCGGAAACCCGGACCCCGATATCCGGTCAGAGAAACGATCTGTCCTATTGAGGAAATCCTGATGAGAATTCTGTTGTTCCTGGCGACCAACCTGGCGGTCATCGTGGTGGCGAGCATCACCCTGAAACTGCTTGGGGTCGACAGCTACCTGGCCCACAACGGCATTCAGTACGGCTCTTTGCTGGCGTTTGCGGCCGTGTTCGGCTTTGCCGGCTCGATCGTGTCACTGCTGATCTCAAAGCCCATGGCAAAATGGAGCACCGGCGCCAAGGTGATTGAACAGCCCCGCTCACCGGCCGAACGCTGGCTGGTAGAGACCGTCGCCGAGCTATCCCGCAAAGCCGGCATCGGCATGCCGGAAGTTGCCATCTTTCCGGCCAGTCAGGCCAACGCCTTTGCCACTGGCTGGAATCGCAACCAGGCCTTGGTGGCGGTAAGTCAGGGCTTGTTGCAACGCATGGATCAGGATGAGATTCGCGCCGTTCTCGGTCACGAGATTGGCCACGTGGCCAATGGCGACATGGTGACCCTGGCACTGATTCAGGGAGTGGTGAACACCTTCGTGATCTTCGCCGCCCGGGTCATCGGCTCGGTGGTGGACCGGGTGGTGTTCCGCAACGAAGGCGGTCACGGTATTGGCTTTTTCGTGGTTAGCATGATTGCTGAGGTGGTACTGGGTATTCTCGCCAGCACCATTGTGTTCTGGTTCTCCAGACGGCGGGAGTTCCGGGCCGATATTGCGGGCGCACAACTGGCAGGACGCCAGGCCATGATCAACGCCCTCAACCGGCTGAAACGCGACAGCGAAGTACCGGACCAGATGCCGGATTCGCTCCAGGCCTTTGCCATCAACAAGGGGCAGCGCGGCGGCCTCTCGGCCCTGTTCATGACGCACCCGCCACTGGAGGAACGCATCGCGGCGTTGCAGAACGCCAAACTGTAACCTCATCTGAGCCGTTGCCGCCCCGGCGGCATCGGCCCGGCGCCCGTCATAACCGTCAAAACAGTCATGCCGTCATAACAACGTCATCTTGCCTCGATAGGTTGTCGGTAGACACCACGATGAGAGAGGGCAAAACGGTGATACAGCAGAAACAGAATCCGGAACCCTGGATGAATGGCGCGGCACTGGTGTTGTCAGACGGACGCGAAGTGCCCATCACTGATCGCATGGTCCAGCGCGCACTGGAAACCCTCCTGCAATCGGCCGAGGCCACCCTGCACCGCCCCCGAAAAAGCGCCTGAGGGCCGGGGATCTGAAACGCTCCCGGTATCGGGAACGTCCATCACAGCTTCAGCTTGAAGCCCAATCCCTTGAAGGTGTCCTGCAGGGATTTACTGGTGCCTTTGAGCTGGATTTTAACGCTGGAGAATTCCCGCCGCACCGGATAGTCCCGGCGCAGGTTGTCGAATGCCACCGCACGCTCACTCTCCGGTAACGCCAGGGCTCGGCGGAGATTGGCATCATCCCGGCGTGGATCGTAGCAGGCACGGATCGCGGTATAGGCCGCCGGCACTGCCTCTGCGGAACTGGTGAAAGCCAGTTTGTTCATGGCCGGCTCGGGCAGGAACTGCCCCGCTTTCTTGCGGGCAGGCAGACCCAGGAAACGGCAGACAGCCCGGTAGATGGTCTCGGTGCCCTGAACTTTACCTTCGAGGCTATAGCCCGCGATGTGAGGCGTTGCCAGCCATACGCGCTTGGCAAGCTCAACGGAAATCCGCGGCTCATTCGGCCAGACATCCAGAACCACGGTCGGCGCCTCACTCCGATCCAGACACTCAAGCAACGCCTCACCATCAATGACTTCGCCACGGCCGCTGTTGATCAACAGTTGATGCTCAGCCAGAAGGCTCAAACGCGCTCGATCAATCAGTTTCCAGGTCGGGTGCTTGCCCTGGTCCGTCAGTGGCGTGTGGAGACTCACCACATCACAGGCCAGAGCTTCCTCCAGGGAGTCAAACTCCCCCTCCTCCTGTTCCGCCCGGGGCGGATCACAGCGTTTGACCGAGAACCCCAGCCGTTCCAGCTTGCGGGCCAGCTCACCGCCAACATTGCCAACACCGACAATGCCCACACTCAGGTCAGACCAGTTCGCCATACCCCGCCGCTCGGCATGAAGGGAAATCACACTGAGCACGTACTCCACCACACTGTTGGCGTTGCACCCTGGCGCGGCACAGAACGCAATGCCCTGGGACGCCAACCAGTCAATATCAACGTGATCGGTGCCGATGGTTGCCGTACCGACAAACTTCACCCGGCTGCCAGCGAGCAATGCCTCATTGACCTGGGTGACCGAACGCACCAGCAGGATGTCGGCATCCCGCACATCGTCGGCGGTCATGGCCCGACCGGCCACCGGGCGGATCTCCCCGACCTCGGCGAAAAACGAGTCGAGTAACGGAATATTCTCATCGGCTACGATCAACATGCGATGGTCTTCCCTAGGTCTCAGTTCCTGCGTGGACGCGAGTTACGGCCACCGGACGAGCGCCCGCCCGAGGGGCGACCTCCGGATGGTCGACGACCTCGACGTTTCGCCAGCGGCGGCTTCTCCAGTGGCGTGGTCAGATCCTCTTCCGGCACGGTCGCCGTCAGCTTCTGACTGATGTAGGTTTCAATCGCCGGCAACGAGAAGGAATCGTCCTCCCCCGCCAGACTGACGGAGATGCCGTGTTGCCCCGCCCGCCCCGTGCGGCCAATGCGGTGGACGTAGTCCTCGGCGTTCTCCGGCAGGTTGTAGTTGAACACGTGGGTCACCCCATCGACGTGAATCCCCCGGCCTGCGACATCGGTCGCGACCAGCACCTGGATCGCGCCACGCTTGAACTGGTCCAGTGTTTTCAGGCGCTTGTTCTGGGCAATCTCGCCCGACATCATCGCCACTTTCACACCCTGATTGCGCAGGTTCTCTTCCAGATCCCGGCACTGGTCACGGCGGTTGGCAAACACAATGGCTTTGTCAACGCCATCCCGCTTGAAGTAATTCACCAGCACGGTGAGCTTCTCATCTTCCGACACCAGGTACACGGTCTGCTTGACCCGCTCCGCAGTCTTCTGCTCCGGCTCAATCTCGACGAACTCGGCATTTCGCGTCCACATCGACGCCAGGTTGAGCACATCCTGGTTGAAGGTGGCACTGAACAGCAGGGTCTGGCGCTCTTCCTTCGGCGTACATTTGCGGATGATGCGCTTCACATCCGGGATGAACCCCATGTCCAGCATGCGGTCTGCTTCGTCCAGAATCAGCAGGTCGAGCTGGTCCAGGAACACATCCTGAGACCCCAGAAAGTCGATCAACCGTCCCGGCGTCGCCACCAGGATATCGACGATCTCATTCTGCAGCTGATCCCGCTGTTTGTCGTAGTTCATACCCCCCACCACCGTCACCACATTGTGGCCGGTATGGGCGCACAGCTGCTCGGCATCCTTGGCGATCTGCATTGCCAGCTCCCGGGTGGGTGCCAGCGCCAGCACCCTGGGCTCGGAGGCGAAGCGATCTTTCTTGTCGATGGGCACTTCCAGCATGCTCTGGATCGCGGTAATCAGGAAGGCGGCGGTCTTGCCGGTGCCGGTTTGCGCCTGACCGATCAGGTCTTCACAGGCCAGGGTAAACGGCAGGGTTTCGGCCTGGATCGGGGTACAGTGAGAGAAACCGATTTCGGTGATGGCATCCAGCAGGCGCTGATCGAGCTTGAGATCCTTGAAGGCAATGCCTTTATCGCTACCGGGTTTGGCCGGGGTTGTCGTTTCAGGTTCAACACTGGCCTCAGCGGCCGGTTGCGGATTGGATGTTGTCATATGCGTACTAATACCTTGCAGTCGGGAGAACCCGGGCCAGCGCCGGCCTGTTGGCCGCGCCTGTTGGAGGTCGGGTCTCAGGTATCCCGCAACCGCTCAGGAAGAGCCGCCGCCCAGGCGGCGTCAAACCTCGGTCGGGTACCGTAGAAGTTCAAAAGTGTGTCGAAAAAGGCCGCGCCCCTTCGAGGCAGGCCGTGGATCAGGTAGCGATTGGCCTGTTCCCTTACATTGCGCTGAAACCCCAGCTCATCCGCGGCGCCATTTCCTGACAGATTATCAACACTGATGTGGAAGCGGAATCCGGCGGCCACGGAAAACAGCCACTCAAGCGCCTGGGGTTTGATCTCCACTTTTTCGAACGCCTGTTGCTGTTCGGCAGTGCGCCCATCAGGGCAATACCAGTAGCCGTAGTCAACCTGTCTGCGACGTTCTTCGCCGGCAATACACCAGTGACTGATTTCATGGAGCGCACTGGCGAAGTAGCCATGGGCAAAGATAACCTGGGCCGGCTGATCAGAGCCGGTGGCCGGCAGGTATTCGGGTTCGTCGCTGCCCCGGACCAGGATTGTCCGGTAAGTTTCCCGGAACAGGTCGTTGAACAGCATGATAAGATCGTTCGGGTGGTGATTCATGCGACGGCTATTGTGCGACTTTAACCGACACAATACCAGTGCCTCGACAGCAACACCGAAACCCGCAACAATCCCCGCGCGGAACTTTCCGACCGGCACCGGGTCCACCGGTCGATTCCCATGGGCAGGCCCACCCTGACGCCCCTACATTCATGGAACAGGCAGACTAAGCAGCTGATATGTCCCCGGCAACTCCTTCAATCAACACAGGCACCGCCACAGCAACCGGCTTTCGGACGCTGACCCATTCGCTCACCCGCACCCTGACTCTGGCATTTATGCTTTTACTGGCGTCACTGCCGGTTCGGGCGCTGGATCTGGGAGGCTCGTCCCTGTTCGAAACCAGCAACCAGGATTTCCTCCCGGTCGATCAAGCGCTGCCGTTCGGGTTTTCCAGCGAAAGAGGCGCTATCACCCTGCAATGGGACATCGCGCCCAAGCACTATCTGTACAAGGACCGAATCAGCATCCAGGCGGTGGAGGATGGTGTGATTCTGGGCAAGCCGAGCTACTCGCTGCCGGGTACCGCCACCGAGGATGAGTATTTCGGCGAGGTCACCGTCTTCTACCAGCCGATTACGGTGACCGTTCCGGTCACGCTGCCGGCGGGCCGGCAGGAAGCCAACCTCAAGGTCAGCTACCAGGGCTGCGCCGAGGCCGGCCTGTGCTATCCTCCGCAAACACAGGACGTGCTCTACTACCCCGGCGGCGCAACCAGCACCGCGGCCTCAACAGCGGTGCCCACGCCCCCTCAACCGAGCGCCAGCGATACCGAATCGGCGGCCGGACTCGCCAGCGTACTGGCCAACCAGCCGCTGTGGGCCATTGCCGGACTGTTCCTGCTATTGGGACTGGGGCTGACCTTCACGCCCTGCGTGCTGCCAATGGTGCCGATCATCTCATCACTGGTCTCCAGCCAGAACACCCAGACCACCCTGCATGCCCTGCTGTTGTCACTGAGCTATGTGCTGGGGATGGCGCTGACATACGCCGCCGCCGGCGTGGTGACGGGGCTGCTTGGCGCCAGCTTCAATCTGCAGGCGCAACTGCAGTCGCCTTGGGTTCTCGGGGTGTTCGCCACTCTGTTTGTGCTGTTTGCACTGTCCATGTTCAACCTCTACGACCTGCAATTGCCTGCTGTCATCCGCGATCGTCTGAATCAGGCCAGCCATCGTCTGACCGGGTCCCGGGTCGCCAGCATCTTCGGTATTGGCGCGTTGTCGGCCCTGGTGGTCTCACCTTGCGTATCGGCTCCTCTGGCTGGCAGCCTGCTCTACATCAGCACCACCCAGGACGCGGTGGTCGGTGGGCTGGCGCTGTTCGCGCTGGGCCTGGGCATGGGTGTGCCACTGATTCTGGTCGCCGTCGGCGGTCGCCGCCTGTTGCCCGGAACTGGGCCCTGGATGAATGTGGTGAAGTCGTTCTATGGCATCATGCTGCTGGCGGTTGCCATCTGGCTGGTCGAGCGACTGGTGCCAGCCTGGCTGACGTTGACACTGTGGGGCGCTCTGGCAGCGGTAACAGGCGTGCAACTGGGGGCCTTCGATGGCGCCAAAGCCGGTTGGCAGCGCACCTGGAAAGGCTGCGGCCTGATCCTGTTCAGCTATGGCATTGCACTGCTGGCGGGCGCTTTGGCCGGCGCCCATGATCCCCTGAAGCCGCTGTCGCCATTCACCGCCAGCGCTGCGACTACCACCATCGAAGCTCCGGTCGAATCCAGCTTCCAGCGCATGGAAGACCCCGATGCCATTCGTCAGGCGCTGGCCTCGGCCGCAGCCAATGATCGCCCGGTGATTCTGGATTTCTACGCCGACTGGTGTATCTCCTGCAAAGTCATGGAGCGGGAAGTGTTCAGCGATCCCGCAGTGCATCGCGCCATGGCGGACTACACCCTGCTGCAGATTGACCTGACCGACAACACTCCGTCACAGCAAGCTCTGCTGAACGAACTGGGGCTGTTTGGTCCGCCAGCGATCCTGTTCTACGAAGCCAGCGGCGAGGAGTCCCAGTCCTTGCGGGTACTGGGTGAAATGGACCGGGACCAGTTCCTGGCTCACCTGCAGAAAGTTCGCCTAGCCCGGCAGGGCTAGGTGCCAGCGGTTGGAATCAGGAACCAACTACTGCCCCCGACGGATGAAATAGACATATTCCCCGCCCACTTCCTGATGCAACACCAGTTCGTGGCTCAGGAACTGGCAAAAGCGGGGTATGTCCCGGGTGGTCGACGGGTCCGTGGCCACTACCCTCAGAACCTCGCCGGCAGCGACGTCCAGGATACGGTTGTGCAGCATCATGACCGGCTCAGGACAGAACAGTCCGCGTGCATCGAGTTCAGCGGCAAAGGCTGGTGTTTCCAAGTGAGTTCTCCCATTGATCTGCCAGCGAGCCGTCATGCCCACAACCCACCGCCGGCAGGTTGGCCCAAGCTCCCGGGCTGAGGCAGAAAATCCGTGCTAAGTTAGAGGTATAGGTTCTTTTTTGTTGGCCAGACCTGAGGTACGCCCATGATACGAGTCATCATTGAACGCCACATCGCTGAATCGCTCGAAGACGCCTACGAAGAACGCTCCCGCCGAATCCTGCAACACGCCGTCGGAGCCTCGGGCTTTATTTCCGGGGAGACCCTGGTCGATGCCACCGACCCCAATCATCGCCTCACCCTGGCCAACTGGCGTTCGGTCGCCGACTGGGACCGCTGGTACCACTCCGACGAACGCAAGGATCTACTGGCGGAGATTATCCCGATGATGGATCAGGACGAAAAGATTACCATCCTGATGCAAAGCTAGGGAGCCCTCAGGGGGCTCCTCCCCGTCGCCACCCAGGCAATCAGTCCCGCCGCTCGATGAAACAGGTGATCTCCTCACGGTCATGATACAGATGGCTCGCTTTGAAGAACCAGTTCAACTCGGTTTCCGATAACGCCTCTTCAATCAGCTCACGGCAGATCAGCCACTCGTCGTAGCGCTTCTTCATCGGCAATTTGAGATTGAAGATGGTGTAACGGCACATCCGGTCCACGATCCAGGAAACGGCCATTTTGGCGGTTCGCCGTGGATGGTCAACGATGTCGCAGACCATCCAGTCCACACCCCGCTTAGGTCGCCAAGTGTAGCCGTCGGCTTCAACGTGTTGAACCTGGCCGGTGGCCATCAACTCCGCCTGCATCGGACCATTGTCCACGGCAGTCACCATCATGCCCTGGCGGACCAGCTGCCAGCTCCAACCTCCCGGGGCGGCCCCGAGATCCACCGCTTTCTTGCCTCCCCCCAGGTAGAACAGCGCCTGCTCCTCAGGAAAGAAAACCTTCCAGGCTTCTTCCAGCTTCAATGCAGACCGGCTGGGGGCAGACGCCGGCAACCGCAGGCGCGGAATACCGCCGAGAAAGCGGGACCGATTGGCGGCACGGCTGATGCCCACCCATGCCTGGTCAAAGCCGGTTAGCAGAATCTCCAGACGGTAGTCACCATGACTGTCCTGGTCGGCGGGCATCAGGCCGGCACCACGCAACCCTTTGGACAGCGGCGCCACCCACTTGCGGGCAAACCGCCCCAGATCACCATCGTCGTGGCCTTCGGGCAAGCGCACTTCCAGCCGCCCACAGGGTGGCAGTGCCACATCCGGCAAGCGCAGGGCCTCAATCACCGCGCCGACACGATCCTCCGCCGGCAACTCCAGCACGGTCAACACCTCGATCCAGTCCCGGGTGAACACCAGCTCGTCAATCGACACCCGCGCCATCAGATCCGACGCCCGCTCCCCACCGGACAGATGGAACTCCACGATGCCGCCGGCAGGGCCTACACTGAAGTAACCGTAACAACCGCGCTGGGCGGCCATGTCCGTCAATTCACGTCCGGCATCGGTCTCGAAACCCGGTCGACAAAACAATACTAAGCGGCCCATGACATACCTATGTTGATAATTGAATACTGCGCAACAGAACAAGCTGACGGTCGCCTGATACGCTGCGCGTTTTTGCTCGACGGCATTTCCGCTATGACCCTACTACGCGGGCTGGTCCTGCTCAGCCTCTGCCTGGTATCCGGCCAAAGTGCCGGCAATCACCCTTTATCGACAGGGAACCAGAGCACGCCCTGCCCCCTGCTGTCGGTCAACGACCCTGTCCAGCGTGATCGGCTGCTGTACCATACCTGCTATCTGTCTCAACCGACAGATCTGGGCGACTGGCGGCAGATCACTCCCTCCCAACTCCCCGCCCAACTGCAGTGGCAGGCGTCCAATGGTGAGCAGTTGGCATTCCCCCGCTCACAACTGGAATACTGGATTCGGCTGAACCTGAGGAATGATGGCCCAACCCCAGGCTTCTGGTACCTGGCACTGGACTATGCACCGGTGGATTATGTCTCCTTCACCCTGCACAAAGCCAATGGCAGCTCAGTCATTGAAACCGGTGACCAGCGCCCCTTTGACGCCCGGGGCATCAACTACCGTTACTACCTGGTACCGATCAGCCTCAACGCGGGCGAAGCCGCTACGCTCTACGTCCGACTGAGCAGCCAGGGCGCACTGAACCTACCGTTGTCACTACTTACCCCCGACGAACTGGTGGCGCAGAGCAACACGCTGACCCTCACACATGGGCTGTTCTACGGCGCCCTGATTATCTTCGCCCTGTTTAACCTGCTGCTGTTTATCAGCTCCGGTACCCGCTACTACTTTTTCAACGCCTTTTATATGGCATCCCTGGGGCTTTTCCTGTTTGCCATGGGCGGGTTTGCTTACCAGCACCTGTGGCCCGGTAGCCCCTGGCTGGCCAATACCGCCATCCCCCTGTCCATGGCTTTGTGCGCCCTGGCGATCAACCTGTTCGGGCGCTCCTTTTTGCAGGTGCGTCGGCAAAGCCCGCTTACCTCGCGGCTGATGACCGCCCAGACCGGCATCGCCTGTGCTCTGCTGGTGCTGGCTCTGGTTCTGCCCTACAACCACGCCATCGCCATTATAACGGTTGCAGCCCTGGCACTGATCTTCAGTCTGTTTTTTATCGGCGTTATTCGCTGGCGGCAGGGCCACAGCCACGCCAAATGGTATGTGTTGTCCTGGTCGCTGATGGTGCTTGGCACCCTCACCTATGCCCTCGCGGCGTTTGGCTATATCCCGGATTTCCTGCAGCACGAGATGATCATGCAAAGTGCGATAGGCGGCCAGGTACTGCTGCTGAACTACGCCATTGTGCAGCGCTGGCGTGATATGCAAAAACGCCTTTGGCTTGCGGAAAACCGTGCCAAGATGCGCCTGGAACGGGAGGTTGCCGAACGAACAACCCAACTGCAGGAAGCCATGCGTGACCTTGAGGCCGCCAATCAGCGACTGGAAGCATTGTCTACCCGGGACAGTCTTACCGGCCTGCACAATCGCCGCTACCTCGACGGACGCCTCGCCGAACTGATACGCGAGACTCGCAGACACCATCGCCCCCTGGCACTGGTACTGCTGGATGCGGACCACTTCAAGCGCATCAATGACCACTATGGCCACGCGGTGGGTGATCTCTGCCTTCGCCACATTGCAGATGAACTGAAGCACGCCGTCCACCGGCCCCAGGATGTGGTTGCCCGCTTTGGCGGGGAGGAGTTCGCGCTGCTGCTTCCCGACACCAACCTTGCCGGCGCTCAGCAGGTGACCAACCAGTTCCTGCAACGTCTGGCATCCTGCCCCGCCGGCCAGCGGGAAGGCTTGCACATTCAACTGACACTGAGCGCCGGCGTCGCCGTGCTGCAAGACGACGAGACACCGGCACAACTGTTCCAGCGGGCCGACGACGCTCTGTACCAGGCCAAGGCTGCCGGCCGAAACCAACTGGCGGTCGCCGATAACACACCGTCATCGATCGACAGGGCAACTAATCGCAGCCACGAATAAACCGGGCAGCGTGGCTCGCTGCCTCTTCGATCAATTGCTGCTGCGTTCGCCCGGACGACTTGAGCGGTTGAAAATCGTGGTTACCGCCATCGAGCCAATGCAACACCAGCGGTAGATTCCGGCCAAGATGTTCCACCACCTCGTCCAACTTGCCGAACGGGTCCCGTGTACCCTGAATGATGCACAGCTTCGTCCAAAGCGCCGGGAAGTGATCGGTTCGCCAGCGATCCAGCTTGCCCGGAGGATGAAATGGATAGCCAAAACCGATTGCTCCGCTGAACGCGCCCTCCATCTCAGATTCGCTGGCCAACAGGCTGGCCATCCGCCCACCCATGGACTTGCCCCCGATAAACAATGGACCGCCCTCCGAAACCTCCCGAGCAAGGTCAACCTGCTCCCTGAAGAACGTCAGCAGCTTCTCTGCCCGATCCGGCGGCCGCTTGCGACCATCGGCCTTGCGCCGTTGCATATACGGGAAATCGAACCGCACGACGGTAACCCCCTGATCCGCCATCGCCTCAGCCAGCGTAGTCATAAAAGAGGAGTCAGCGGGTGCTCCAGCACCGTGAGCCAACAGCAGCGTACCATGGCAGTTCGGGCCACGGCCGCGGGTCGTATATGCTTCAGTAGAGTTCACCTGACCTCCATTAGCGACTATCATGTGGGTTCTAATAAGGAGCCTAAGAATAACGCCCCGCTTTTGAAAACGCGCCCCATGGCGGCCCACCGGGTTCGACCAGATGGAGCTGTTTTGTGTTTTCAAAGGCTTAGGGCCGTTTTTTTATGGGCTCCAGAACGAACCTGTAGATCACCGGATTAAATCCGTAGTGCATCTATACAGGGGGTGCTTTCACAGGTCCGGATTTTTGCCGATACCGGTTGGCAATATTCGGCCATGTGGCTGATTTGAGAGACCTTTGGCAGCCTGTCGTGACTTGACCTGAGTCATTGCAATGATGTCATGCTTTCTCCATACTTGCGCCCGCATACTTCCCCACTCTAAACCCATTGGTAAGGCTATGAGCACAGTAAATCCAAACCTGACATACAACTACAAGGTGGTGAGACAGTTCGCCATCATGACAGTGGTATGGGGTATTATCGGGATGAGCCTGGGTGTGCTGATTGCAGCACAACTCGTCTGGCCCTCTGTTAACCTGGATCTGCCCTTTACCCACTTCGGCCGTCTACGGCCGCTGCATACCAACGCTGTAATCTACGGCTTTGGTGGTTGTGCGTTGTTTGCAACTTCCTACTACGTGGTCCAGCGGACCTGTCAGGCACGCCTGTTCTCGGATGGCCTTGCACAGTTCACGTTCTGGGGCTGGCAGGCTGTTATGGTGGCGGCGGTTATTACCCTGCCCCAGGGTCTGACCTCCACCAAGGAATACGCCGAACTGGAATGGCCGATCGACATCCTGATCACCCTGGTCTGGGTGGCCTATGCCGCGGTCTTCTTCGGCACGGTGATGAAGCGCAAAGCGCCTCACATCTACGTGGCCAACTGGTTCTACGGAGCCTTCATCATCACGGTTGCGGTACTCCACGTTGGTAACAACCTGGCGCTTCCGGTCAGCGCTTTCAAGTCTTACTCCGCTTACGCGGGTGTCACCGACGCCATGATCCAGTGGTGGTGGGGTCACAATGCGGTAGGCTTCTTCCTGACCGCCGGCTTCCTGGGCATGATGTACTACTTCGTTCCCAAGCAAGCCAACCGTCCGGTTTACTCCTACCGTCTGTCCATCGTTCACTTCTGGGCTTTGATTGCCACTTACGTCTGGGCCGGTGGTCACCACCTGCACTACAGCGCCCTGCCTGACTGGGCACAGACCGCAGGCATGGTTATGTCCCTGATTCTGCTGGCTCCGAGCTGGGGCGGCATGATCAACGGCATGATGACCCTCTCCGGTGCCTGGCACAAACTGCGTACCGATCCGATCCTGCGCTTCCTGGTGGTTTCCCTGTCCTTCTACGGTATGTCTACCTTCGAAGGCCCGATGATGGCTATCAAGACCGTCAACGCCCTGTCCCACAACACTGACTGGACCATCGGTCACGTACACTCCGGTGCGCTGGGTTGGGTTGCGATGATCAGTATCGGTGCCATGTACCACCTGATCCCGAAACTTTGGGGCGTTCGTGAAATGTACAGCTCCGCCCTGATCAACCTGCACTTCTGGCTGGCCACTGTCGGCACCGTTCTGTACATCGTTGCCATGTGGGTCAACGGCATCATGCAGGGTCTGATGTGGCGCGCGGTAAACGCCGACGGCACTCTGACTTACAGCTTCGTCGAGTCCCTGGAAGCCTCCTACCCGGGTTACTTCGTGCGCTGGCTGGGTGGTGTGATCTTCGTCTCTGGCATGCTGGTCATGGCCTACAACGTACGCAAGACCATCAAGCAGAAAGACGCGGTTGCCCTGGATAACGCTGCGGCCCAGGTTGCCTGAGAGGAGTAGAGAGACCAATGAGACACGACATTATTGAAAAGAACGTCGGCCTGATGGCCCTGCTGATCGTACTGGTGATCAGCGGCGGCTTCCTGGTCGAGGTTGTGCCCCTGTTCTTCCTCAAGGAAACCAACGAGCCCGTGGCTGGCCTGGAACCGCTGACGCCGCTGCAACTGGAAGGCCGTGACATCTACATCCGTGAAGGCTGTCACGTCTGCCATACCCAGCAGATCCGTCCGTTCCGTGCCGAGACCGAGCGCTATGGCCACTACTCCGTGGCTGGCGAGTTCGTCTACGAGCGTCCCTTCCTGTGGGGCTCCAAGCGGACTGGTCCGGACCTGGCCCGGGTTGGCGGTCGTTACTCCGACGCCTGGCAGCGGATGCACCTGTTTGATCCGCGCAGCGTGGTACCTGAATCCAACATGCCGGCATTCCCCTGGCTGTTTGAGAACAAGGTCGACCACACAGGCACTGCAGCCAAGCTGACGACCATGCAGACTCTGGGCGTGCCCTACACCGATGAGCAGATCGCCAACGCGGCTGACCAGGTGCAAGGCAAGTTCGAGATCGAAGCGCTGGTCGCCTATCTGCAGCAGCTCGGCACTGTGATTTCAACCAAACGGTGATCCCGATGGATATTAACGAGGTACGCGGCATCCATACGTTGCTGGTCTTGATCGCTTTCCTCGGCATCTGCTGGTGGGCGTACAGCGCCCGCCGCAAGAAGTCGAATGACGAAGCGGCACACCTGCCCTTCGACGATGATGAGATCGATCGCCGTACCCTTGAGAAAGACAGAACGGAGAAGAAACAATGAGTACCTTCTGGAGCATCTGGATCAGTGCGATCGTGCTCGGTACCATCTTTGGGTGCTGGTGGCTGCTTTGGGCAACACGCAAGAGCCAGACCACCGACACCGAAACCGAGCGTACCACCGGCCATTCTTTCGATGGCATCGAAGAGTACGACAACCCTCTGCCGAAGTGGTGGTTCTACCTGTTCGTCGGCACCTGTGTCTTCAGCCTTGGCTACCTGGCGCTCTACCCCGGCCTGGGTAACTTCAAGGGCCTGCTCGGCTGGACGCAACACAACCAGTGGGAGAAGGAAGTTCAGGTCGCGGAAGCCAAGTACGGCGAGATCTACGCCCAGTACGGCAGCACCCCGATCGTCGAACTGGCCCAGAACGAAGATGCCATGAAGATGGGTCAGCGTCTGTTCGCCAACAACTGCGCAGTCTGTC
Organism: Marinobacter sp. CA1; assembly: GCF_020546665.1. Lineage (NCBI taxonomy): Bacteria > Pseudomonadati > Pseudomonadota > Gammaproteobacteria > Pseudomonadales > Marinobacteraceae > Marinobacter > Marinobacter sp. CA1. The sequence continues at coordinate 1,931,919 of NZ_CP071785.1, read as the reverse complement.
ACGGTTCCGCCGCCCGCGGCGCGGTTGGTTTCCCCAACCTGACCGACGACGACTGGCTGTACGGTGGCGATCCTGACACCATCGTCCAGACCCTGACTCACGGCCGCCAGGGCGCCATGCCAGCGAAGGGCATGATGCCGAACATGGACTCCGAGCAGGTCGACCAGGTGGTCAACTACGTGTTGAGCTTCAGTGATCGCGCCCGTGATCCGGAAGCCGCCAAGGCTGGCGAGCAGGTCTTCATGCAAGCCTGTGCCGCCTGTCACGGCCAGGATGCCAAAGGCATGCAGGCCATGGGCGCCCCCAACCTGACCGACAATACCTGGCTCTACGGTAGCACCTATGACCGTATTGAGGAGACCGTGCTCTACGGTCGCCAGAACCAGATGCCGGCCCAGAAAGGACGTCTGAGCGAAGACCAGATCCACATTCTGGGCGCTTACGTCTACAGCCTGTCGAACTAAGGCTAACGGTCGCTGTCCCTGATCCCAGGGGCAGCGCCCTCCCCTCCTTCCGAGTCTTTTGAACCCTGAGTCCGGCGATCGCAGGCCCAGGCTTGAGAGGATTCCACAGAATGCCCAAAAGAGGCATGCCCCTGATTGGGAGGTCATGATGAGCAGTCAGATTCCGGTTAAGCAAATCGATCCTTCGACTGATGCCTCCGACAACAACAAGAAAAAAGCAGAGACCGTCGATTTATACGCCGAACGTAAGAAAATTTACGTCAAAGAAGTAAAGGGCCTGTTCCAGCGAATACGCTTCTTCAGCCTGATGGGGTTGATGGGAATGTATTTTCTGTTCTGCTGGATCACCATTGACGGGCAGCCCCTGATCCACTTCGACCTGCCCGCCCGCGAGTTCCACCTCTACGGCGCCACCTTCTATCCGAAGGATTTCTTCCTGCTCTCGGGAATGCTGATCATCTGCGCCTTTGGGCTGTTCTTCATTACCACGCTGTTTGGCCGGGTCTGGTGCGGCTACACCTGCCCGCAAACCGTCTGGACCTTCATTTTCATGTGGGTGGAAGAGCGGATTGAAGGCAGCCGCAACAAGCGGATGAAGCTGGACAAGTCCGAGAACTCCCGTGAGAAGGTGGTCAAGAAAAGCCTGAAACACACCGCATGGCTGTTGATTGCCCTGGCAACCGGCCTGACGTTTGTGGGCTATTTCTACCCCATCCGCGAGCTGATTGCAGACCTGTTTACCCTGCAGGCCAACGGCTGGGCCTACTTCTGGGTCGCCTTCTTCACCGTCGCCACCTACCTCAACGCCGGCTGGCTGCGGGAGCAGGTGTGCCTCTACATGTGCCCGTACGCACGTTTCCAGTCCGTGATGTTTGATCCCAACACCCGCATCGTGTCTTACGATCCGAGCCGGGGCGAGCCCCGCGGCGGCCGCAAGAAAACTGCGGCCAAAGAGGAACTGGGGCTTGGCGACTGCATCGATTGCGGCCTGTGCGTACAGGTCTGTCCCACTGGCATCGATATCCGCGACGGCCTGCAGTACGAGTGCATCGGCTGCGCCCTGTGCATCGACGCCTGTGATAACGTCATGGACAAAATGAACTACCCCCGCGGGCTCATCCGTTATACCACCGAAAATGAGCTGGAAGGCAAAACCTCCAAGTTGCTCCGTCCGCGGACCTTCGGTTACGGCATTGTGCTTTCGCTGATGGTTTCCGCCATTATCTTTACCCTGTCCACACGGGTACCGGCGGAACTCGACGTACTGCGTGATCGCGGGGCCCTGTTCAATTACAACGGCCGGGGTTTGATCGAGAACTCCTATACCCTGAAAATAGCCAATATGTCGGAGGTTCCCCAAACCTACCAACTGTCGGTCAGCGGGCTGGACACCCTGACCTTGACCAGCAAGGCACAAGTTAACGTCGCCAGTGGTGAACACCTGTCGCTGCCTGCGGTCGTGGAAGTGGACCCTGAATCCATCCACGACACCAACAGCACCATCACATTCACCATGCGGTCGCTCACGGACGAATCGCTGACCATTGAAACCGAGAGCCGGTTCGTTGGACCCAGCCAGTAATCGAACCTTCCGGTAGAATCCTGGTCACACCGCCGCCGGCCTTAGTGCCGGCGGCCTGATTTTTACCGGTAAACGCGTCACTACAGAGAATTCGTTATGAGCAATGACACCCCAGTCGCCCCCTGGTACCGCCAACCCTGGCTCTGGTTCCTGCTGTTTTTCCCCGCCGCCGCCATCATCTGGTGCATATTCATGATCACCATGGCCATTACCAGCGAAAACGCCATGGTGACGGATGACTACTCGAAGGAGGGAAAAAGCATCAACCTGGAACTGGCCCGCGACACCAAGGCGGTGGAGTTGGGCCTGGGCGCAGTTCTTGATTTCTCCGGCGAACAGGAGATCCGGGTAACCATGTCCAGCGACAAGTCAGCGGTGTCCTACCCCTATCTGATCCTCAAGCTGTTTCACCCAACACTGGAAGAGAAAGACCGCACCATTCAGCTCAACCCGGTGTCTGAGCATGCCTACACCACCGCCATGCCTCGCGACATCAACGGTCGCTGGTACCTCGACCTGCGCAGCCCGGATAACGACTGGCGCCTGAAGGGTGAGATTCTGCTGCCCGCCGCAATGCCAATGGCCCTGGGGACGGCAGCCAGCGAGGACGGGTGATTCCATTGGATTGCTTCCACTGCGGCGAGCCAGCTGATGGCGACCCGCCGATCACCCTCGAACTGGACGGTGAGACCCGGCACTTCTGCTGCCTGGGGTGCCAATCGGTTTGCCAGACCATCCGTGCGGAGGGTCTGGACGGCTTCTATCAGCACCGGACCGCGCCTGCCGTCACACCGCGGATTCTGTCTCAGACCGAGCTTGCCCAGTTGCGGGAGTTTGATCATCCGCTGGTGCAGCAAAGCTTTGTCGCTTCGGTCAAGGCGGGGCGGGAGGCTCAGCTGCTGATCGAAGGGATCACCTGTGCCGCCTGCATCTGGCTGCTGGAGAACCACCTTGGCCAGCGGCCGGGGGTGCAGTCCTTCACCGTCAACCACACCACCCAACGCGCCCGGTTGGTGTGGTCCCCCGACCAGGCCTCGCTGAGCGATCTACTGATTGCCATCAACGAGCTGGGCTATCGCGCCCGCCCCTACCAGGCTGACGAGGCCGAACAGGCCCTGAGGGCGGAAAAGCGCTCCGCCCTGATCCGGCTCTGTGTCGCCGGTATCGCCACCATGCAAAGCATGATGCTGGCCTTCCCGCTCTACTTTGAGTTGATCAACAACCTCTCTCCCGAGTTTGTCCAGTTCTTCCGCTGGTTCAGCCTGCTGGTCGCCACGCCGGTCGTCTTTTACAGTGCCCGCCCGTTCTTTCGCAATGCCCTGCGGGACATCCGCAGCCGCCACCTGACCATGGACGTGCCCGTTGCGACCGCCATCGGCCTGGCCTATTCCGCCAGCGCCTGGGTAACCGTAGTCGGGGGTGAGGAAGTGTATTTCGAGTCGGTCTGCATGTTTACCTTCCTGCTGTCGCTGGGACGGTACATTGAAATGCAGGCGCGCTACCGGGCCGGTCTCACCGGCAATGCCCTTGCCGGGGTCCAGCCGTCCGTCGCCACCCGCGAAGCGGATGGCCAGAGCGAACTGGTGGCCACCCATGACCTGACCACCGGCGACATCATTCGGCTGAAACCCGGTGAAACCCTGCCGGTGGACGGCGTCATCGTCAGCGGCCACTCCACCCTCAACGAAGCCGCGCTCACCGGCGAGTATCTGCCGGAAACCCGTCAGCCGGGTGATGCGGTCCATGCCGGCAGCGTGAATGGCGAGAATCCGCTGACCGTGCGGGTCGAGAAAACCGGTGCCAATACCCGTCTGTCGGGCATCCTGCGCATTCTCGACCGGGTTCAGTCAGAGAAGCCGGCCATTGCCCGCATGGCTGACCGGGTGGCCGGCGTTTTTGTCAGCCGCATCCTGATCATATCGCCACTGGTATGGATCGGCTGGTGGCTGGCCGGTTCAGACCGGGCCTTCGATATCACCCTGTCGGTGCTGGTGGTAACCTGCCCCTGCGCCCTCTCACTGGCGACACCGACCGCCATTACCAGTGCAACGGTCAAACTTCGCAAGCTGGGATTCCTGCCCACCCGGGGACACACCCTGGAATCCCTGAACAACATCGATACCGTCGTTTTTGACAAGACCGGCACCCTCACCCAGGGCGAGCTGTCACTGGTACACAGCGAAACCATGGCAGCCCTGGACCGGGATATCCTGAACGGCGTCGCCGCCGGACTGGAGCAGGCCTCAGAGCATCCCATTGCCAAGGTGTTCCACCGCTTCCGCCCGTATCCCGTGACAGACATCCGCAACCACGTCGGCGGCGGCCTGACCGGCCAATGGCAACGGCAGACCGTCGCCATCGGCCATCGCGAGTTCGTCCAGGACCACACATCGGCCCCTTTGCCGGAAGTTGGTTCCCACCAGGGCATCGAGATCTGGCTGGCCTCAGACACCCAGGTGCTGGGGCGCTTCGTGCTGGACGACCAGCCCCGTGATGACGCCCGTGCCGCCATCGCCAGCCTGCAGCGGCGGGGCATTCGCACCCTGCTGCTGAGCGGCGACCGCTCCGGCCATGTCGACCATATCGCCCAGCTGTTGGGCATTGATGAAGCCCAGGGCCAGGCCACACCGGAAGACAAGCTGGCCCGCCTGGAGCAACTGCGCGCCGACGGCCACAACATCATGATGGTGGGTGACGGTCTCAACGACCTGCCTTCCATGGCCGGCGCCGGAGTGGCTGTCGCCATGGGCAATGCCGCCGACCTCACCCAGCTGCGAGCAGACGCCGTACTGCTGAACGGCCAACTCAGCCAGTTGGAACAGGCCATCGATACCAGTCGCAAGACCCGTCGGGTAATCCGTCAGAACATGGCCTGGGCCCTGGGCTACAACCTGTGCGCCCTGCCACTGGCGGCCGCCGGTCTGATCCCGCCCTGGCTGGCCGCCATTGGCATGTCGCTGAGTTCACTGGTGGTGGTGATGAATGCCCTGAGACTGGGCCGCCAGGACGATTCCGGCAACACCGAAACCACGCTGGTTGGCGTTAACCCTGCAGCCTGATACCGTCCCGGACGAGACTTTTTTAACGAGGTGAAAGTGTGGAAATCCTGCTGATACTGGTGCCGCTGACCCTGATCATCGTCGCCGTGGGCGCGATCCTGTTCTCATGGGCGGTCAAGAACGGTCAGTACGACGATCTGGAGGGCCCCGCCCACCGCATACTCTACGATGACGACCGCGATATGATTCCCGAGGATGTCCGTCCCGACGACAAGAGCCAGGCCGCCAAGCGAGAGGCCGGGGACGATGCCACCGACTCCTCCGAGGAGGAACCGAAAAGCTGATGGCGGCAGAGTTGTACCTCAGCTATTCCAGCGCCTTTCTGATCGGCTTTTTGGGCAGCACCCACTGTCTGGGAATGTGCGGCGGAATCAGTGCGTCCCTGTCCATGGCGCTGCCGGTGGGCCAGGGCTTTCGCTGGCGGCAGACCCTGATGCTGCTGGCGTTCAACGCAGGCCGTATCGGCAGCTACATGCTGCTGGCCACACTGATCGCGCTGCTCAGTACCAACGCCGCCGCGCAGTGGGCACAGCTGGCACCGGTCCTGCGAACCCTTGCGGGGCTGCTGCTGATCGTGATGGGGCTGTCGATGGGCCAGTGGTGGCAGGGCATCCGCTACGTGGAACGACTCGGAGGACCGATCTGGAACCGGCTGTCGCCGCTGACCAAGCGTTTCCTGCCAGTCCACCACTCCGGCCAGGCCCTGGCTCTTGGCGCACTGTGGGGCTGGCTGCCCTGCGGCCTGGTCTACAGCACTCTGGGTTGGGCGGCCTTGCAACCGACAGTTACCACCGCGGCACTGACCATGGCCTGTTTCGGTCTGGGGACGCTGCCTTCCATGCTGGCGACGGGCTTTGCCGCCAACAGCCTGCGACGACTGAAACAGCAACGCACTTTCCGCCAGCTCTCCGGCATCCTGCTGATTGCTTTCGGAGTCTGGACGCTGCCACTGGCCAGCCTGTTCTAGAAAGCCAGCGTTCAGCGTCTATTCCGCGGTTCCACTCAGTACGGCCGTCACTTCGCCAGCGAAACGACAGCGTAATCAGATATTGAGCACATCCAGGCGACCGAAGTCCGGTGCCTCCGGCTCAACGTTACCGACCGCAGCCGTTCCTGCCCGGCGCTCCCCGTTCCGGAAATCAAACAGGTCGGTATCCGCCAGATGGGACGGCTCAACGTTGCACAGGGCCCGGAACATGGTCTCCAGCCGGCCGGGATGCTGCCGGTCCCAGCCCTGCAGCATGTCCTTGATCACCTGACGCTGCAGGTTCTCCTGGGAGCCACACAGGTTGCAGGGAATGATGGGAAACTCCCGCAATGCGGCGTAACGGGCGATGTCCTTCTCACGGGCGTAGGCCAGGGGGCGAATCACCGTATTGCGGCCATCGTCGCTGTGCAGCACCGGCGGCATCGACTTCAGCTTGCCGCCGTAGAACATGTTGAGGAACAGGGTTTCCAGCATGTCGTCACGGTGGTGACCGAGGGCAATCTTGGTAACGCCGTGCTCTTCCGCAAAATTGTAGAGAATGCCTCGCCGAAGCCGTGAACAAAGCCCGCAGGTGGTCTTCCCTTCGGGAACTTTTTCTTTAACAATACTGTACGTGTCTTTCTCAATGATGTGGTATTCGATCCCCAGCTTGGCCAGGTAGTCAGGCAGCACCTCTTCCGGGAAACCCGGCTGTTTCTGGTCCAGGTTGACGGCGATCAGCTCAAACGACACCGGTGCGCTCTTCTGCAGATTCAGCAGGATGTCGAGCATGGCGTAGGAGTCCTTGCCGCCACTGAGGCAGCACATGACCTTGTCACCGGCCTCGATCATCGAGAAGTCGGCGATGGCCTGCCCCACCTCCCGACGCAGGCGCTTTTGGAGCTTGTTCAGCTCCAGCTTCTGCTTGCGGTCGGCTTCTCCCCGCGATTCGGTCTGGGGTTCAGACGGGTCAGTGATGGAGGCGGTTTCAGGCATGATGGCATCGGACATAGCGAACAACACATACAGTAAGAAAAAGTGAGCGGGCATTATACGCGCGCCACCAATCCAAGGACAGGATGCAACCATGAATATGATGAAGACGCCCTCCCGGGTTCCAGGCAAGCGCGAAATCAACCGCATCAACAACCGCAACGCCATCCTCACCGCCGCCCGCGAATGCTTCCGTGAAAAAGGCTTTGAGAACACCACCATCCGCGACATCGTCCGCCGCACCCCGCTGGCGGCCGGCACCTTCTACAACTATTTCGCCAGCAAGCAGGACATCTTCATCGCACTGCTCGAGGACTTTCTGGAGCAGCTCAACCGCAATCTCAGCGAACAGCGACAGGCCGCAAACTCCACCGAAGACTTCGTGCGCTCCACTTACCTCGCCCTGTTCCAGGCCACCGCCGACGATCCGCTGGTGTATGAGCTGGCCCATCGCAATGACCAGGCCATCAAGGAGCTGTTTGGGTCCGGCGTACTTGGCCTGGCAATGCGCTCCCTGGAGCAGGATGTGCGGGGCGCCATCGACCAGCAGCTGCTGCCTGAAGTCGATGTCGAATACCTCTGCGCCGCCTTCTTCGGGGTTGCCTATGAGCTCAGCCTGCGGGTAGCCCGACGAACCCACGATGACGAGGCTTCCAGCCAGCACGAGCCCGAACAGGCCGCCCACTTCGCCACCGCACTGTTTCTCGGCGGCATGGAGCGAATGGCCACGCTGCAATAGACCGGACCATCATCCCTGGCTTAACCTAGAGCGATGACTTCCGAATCCTTGCAAACCCGATCAACACTTGAGCAGGAACAGCTGGAGCCTTTGCAGTACCAGGTCCAGCACCTGCTGGTGGCACTGGAGACCATTCTGCGCCAGTCCCCAAGTGGGCATTCCGAGCTAACGCTGATCCGTACTCTGCAGGCGCGCCCCTGGAACCTGATTGGCGATGTCGACTACAGCGACCCGGCCCGCCTGTTTCCCGTTCATTTTCTGTTGTTTCATTCGCTGTACCGACTACGGGACGAGCTGTCTCCCCAGGGCTGGAAGCTCGACATCTCTCCTCTGTCCATTCGGCTGCAGCCGACCGATGTGGTGGGCGGCCAGGGGCTGCCAGACCATGGCGATACGTTGCGAAGCTACTACCTCGACCTGAACCACTGCCTGGTCTCGGACGATGCGGTCTATCAGATGATGGACGCGTTCTGGTCGGGCCAAAGCCAGGCCTCGCCGGCGCATGACGAACTGCGGATGGCCGCCGAGGTTCTGGGGTTCGAAGCGGTACCCACCGAGCTACCACCGGTCAAGCAGCGTTTTCGTCGCGAGGTTATGAAGGCCCACCCGGATCGTGGCGGCAACGTTGAGCGGGTACAGGAACTCAATCATGCCTTTGCGGTCTTCAAAACCCACTTCCGAGACAGCAGGTAAGCCGACAGCATGCAACTAACGCGAAAGTCACATCCGTGGCGCTGGCCAACCGCACTGATTCTGGCACTGGTTACCCAGGTCAGTTCGGCCGACCTGACAGTGCTGCAGTACCATCACATCAGCGCCACCACACCGGCGGCCACCAGCACCACACCCGAGCTATTTGAATCCCAGTTGCAGACCATTGCCAACGCGGGCCTGGAGGTAGTGGAGCTGGAAGCGGGAACCCGGGCAGCACTGGCGGGAGAGCTCAACGAGACCCAGCAGGTGGCAATTACCTTCGATGACGCCTACCGCTCAGTGCTGGACGTTGCCGTACCGCTACTGCAGCAACGACAGTGGCCGTTCACGATTTTCATAAACACCGAGGCGGTTGGCGCAAGTGGGCACCTGAGCTGGCCAGAGCTCGCAGAGCTGGCCCGGCAACCGGGGGTTACCCTGGCGAATCACAGCCACGATCACGGCCACCTGGTTCGGCGCCCGCAGGAAAGCCACACGACTTGGCGTCAGCGGGTGGATCACAGCCTGGATACCGCCCAGCGGACGCTGGAGCAGGAACTGGGGCAAACGGTGCCCCTGTTCGCCTACCCTTATGGCGAGTTCAGTGCCGAGCTGGAGGAACTGCTGGAAACGCGAGACTGGCTGGCCTACGGGCAGCATTCCGGGGCGATTGGCGAGGGCTCGGGGCGCACCCGTTTGCCGCGCTTCCCCATGGCCAACCGTTACGGCCAGCCAGACGCGCTACCCGACAAGCTGCACAGCCGCGCCTTTCCGCTTGATCATGCCGAGCTTCCGGACGGCGTGGTGGAGAGTAACCCACCAACGCTGGCGCTGGCGCTGCCAGATGCCTTTGACGCCAATCGCCTTGGCTGTTTCGCCTCGGGACAGGGACGGATTGCTGTCGAACAGACCGCCAGCGACGTCCGCATACAGGCAGCAGAGCCGTTTACCAGCCGGCGCTTTCGTTACAACTGCACCTACCCGGCGGGCAACGGTCGCTTCTTCTGGCTGTCCCAGCCCTGGCTGGATCTGACCCGTCCCGAGGACTGATCAGAAAGGGTCAATGCGCTGCAGGCTGAGGGTTCCGGTTCCCTGATGGGGTATCGCTTTGGGGCCGCGTTTGGTCTCGGTGACGGTCTGCCCGTCCCGGTCCTCGGGGCGGTCGTAGATCAGCAGCCAGCGCTCATCGGCGGCAGCCGCAACGGGTACCCGAATCTCCAGGTAGCCATGCCGATACCAGGTCTCCGGCACATACTCCGCCACCAGATCGGTCATCACCCGCAACGGCCGGAGGTCCCGGTCCAGAAACGCCATGGAGGGCACGTACAGACCATCCATGGCAAAGGATCGCAACCGCAGTCCATAACCACTTCGCCCCGGCAACTCCGGTAACTGAACCAGGCGGTAATGGCTATCGCCAGACACGAACCCGTGGCTTGGTCCATCCTGGTCAATCACCACCCGGAATTCACGGTCTGGCTGCCACGCCACCGACTGGCTCTGGTCCAGATCCTGGCAGCAGGCTTGTGCCCAGGCGGTCAGAGGATCAATGGATGATGGCGCCAGTCCGAGAACCGCAAGCGCTTCCGGATTGGCCTGGGCGGTTTCAGGGTTGCGATCAGAACGAATCACCGTTGCCGGTGTCCACTGGGGCGCCCGATCGGCTGCTGTCGCCGTCAGTTCACGGGTATCCGGCTGATAGTGACTGACCCGCAGATTGCCCTCAGCATCACGCCATGTGAAATAGGGGCCAGACTCCCCTTCTCTGACGAATCCCCGTTTTGCCAGCTCATCGCCATCAGGGTAGTTGTCCAGGGTGTACTCACCGTCTTTGGCATCTGCAGACACGGCAGCACCCGAACTGACGTCGGTACCAGAGCCCGGCGTCATGCCCGGCCCGACATTCTGATCCGCCGGTTGTGAGGAAGCGCTGTCGGACAAACGGCGTTCAGGTTGCTGACCGCCAGGCTGTGCTGGTTGCTCACCTTCGCTGGCCGACTGGGCGGCCAGGGTCTCGATGGGCGCCGCATCGCGCTCATCCCGGATCGGGCTCTGACGCACCCGCCCCTGCTCATCCACCCAGGTAAAGTAGCGCTCCCCGTCTCCCTGGGGCGCGGCACCCTGGCATCCGGCCAGCAGCGCGGAAACGGCTGCCAGCAGGCTGGCACGGACAGCCAGCCGAATGGAACATGCAGACTTCATGGCGAATTGCCCTTGCGTTGGCACCCCGGGCGGCTCAGAACTTGGTTCGGAAGCTCAGACCGGCCATCACCACCCGGAGGGAGGTCTTGACGTCGAGACCGGCATACGGGTTGTAAATGATGTTGGTTATGTTGTCACAGTTCAGGTTGCAACTGGAATCCGCCGGAATGCTCTCTACCGAATGGAGATAGCTGAGGTTCATATCAATTTCGGTGTCTTTATCCCAACGGTAGCCCATACCCACGCTGTAGAGGTTGGCACCACCAAAGGGCGCCATAACCTGACGCTGGTCATCGGGAATCACCGAATCCCGGATTTCCACCCCAGCGCGCAGGTCCAGTCGTGAGGAGGCGTGGTATTCCACCCCGAATGCCCAGTTCCACTGATCCTTGAACCCCAGGGGCAACCGCAGGCTGCTGGGTGTGGCGTTCTCCGGTGACAGTATCCGCGCCGCGTTGAGGAATTCCAGGTTACGGTCGAAGCGGAACTCGAACGCATCCCACTGTTTGTAGTCCGTCCAGCCAACGTCCACGTTCAGTGTCAGTTTGGGATGCACATCGAAGCTGATACCGGTCTGGAAGTGCTGGGGATAGACCAGATCCATGGACACGTTCCCCGCCTCTCTCGGCGCCCCGGAAGGCAGACTGAGAATTGCCGAGGTAATCGCCCCCAACACCGAACTGTTGAGTCGCTGCCAGAATCCGACCCAGTTTTCGGTGTACTCAATCTCAAAGGTCCCCTTGAGATTCATGTCCGCTTCCGAGGTGTAACTCGCCCCCCAGCTGAACCAGTCCCTCGGCTCCCAGGTCACCCCCACGGCGTAGGTCGGCGACAGAGTTTCCTGCACGTTGATGTTAAGCGCGCCGATGTCGTCCCAGGGGCCGACGTTACCACCACACAGCGCAATCCACGGCTGCAGCGGTTCGTCGCCGGTCTCACAGCTGAAGGCGTCCTGCAGAATCTCCGCTACCCCCAGCAACATATTGGGAGCCCGCATGTTCTGGTCAGCGGCGATCCCCATGTGAGAGAGGTGGATACCCAGGCCGACCGCCCAGTCATCGTTGATCTCGTACGCCACGGTCGGCGACAGGTAGGTGGTTCGTTGCAGTGCTGTTGCCCGGGGCTGGTAGCGTGCCGGATCGTCGCCATCACGATAGAAACCGGCGGCCATAGGCAGATAGAAGGCATTACCGAAGGTCAGCTTGGAGCCCGGTGGCTTGATACTTATGCCCGCCGAGGGCGCCATCGCAGGTCCTGGAGGCATTCTGAGGATGCCGTAGCCAGGCACGTACAGCGCGACGTTGTTGGTGTGGCTGTGGCTGTTGGCGACCGGGTCCCGCTGTTTACCCGTCAGCGGGTCGGTTTCCAGGCCATCGATACCGAAGATTTCATAGCCTTCCGGCGCGATGAAATCGGCATCAATGTCCAGATAGATCGCCATCAGGTTCACTTCCAGCTGACGATCATCCAGCTTGGCGAGGCCCGCGGGGTTGTAGTGAATCGCCATCACCCCTGGCGGATCGGCGGTGACCGCGTTGCCCAGCGCCAACGCCTTCGGGTGAATGGTCAGGTTCTGGGCCATCTGCGCCTGGGCGCCGCAGGACAGCGCCGAGGCGACCATCATCCCGAGAATTCGTTTGTTGCGGCTCAACATTGCCATGAAATCCTTCCCTTCCCGTGTCACGTCAGTGGCGTCAATCAGTCCTTGAGGCCAGCGATGTTAATGGGCAGGGAAATCCCCAGAGAGAAATCCGGCGCGTCTTCTGTCAGGCCAATTCCCAGGCTGGTGTTAACGATGGTGGTATCGCTCACCCGGGTCCCCAGCGACATGCTCAGGAAGCCGGTCACCTGGTCCTGGGCCACCGCCTGCGAGCCGTCACTGAAGAAAAGCTGGGTTTCATCGGAATAGCTGACCTGCGCGGACACGCTCAGGGAGATATCGTAAGACAGGGAGTAGGCAAAACCGGCGGAGCCGGACAGACCAAAGCCCGGGTCTACCTCCTCCAGCAACCGAGCACCGCGAACCTGGTTCAGGCCGGAAGCGGTCATGTTGTAGGACAGGCTGGTGGAGCCGAACACCACCACCGGGTCCAGCACTTTCGACAAGCTGGCGCCGCCAGAGAAGGTGTAATAGCCACTGCCCGTGGACAACTGGTCGTCAATATCGATTTCGTAGGGGCTGACGCCGGTCTTGCTGGAGAAGGTTCCGAACATGGTGATCGACACCTTGCCAGGAACATAGGCCAATGGTTGCCAGCGAGCGGTAAAAGAAACATCACCAAGATCGTAGGCACTCAGTTCATCCTGGGTATCGTACTTCACCACCAGGGGAACCCGGGCGCCGACAGTCAGATTGTCCAGCAGGCCAAAATCGTAGCTGAACGCATTGGTAAAACTGTGGGTTGCGGAGGGGACAATATCCAGGTTGCGTACCGAGCCGTCGGAAATCTCGATATCGAGCCGCTGGTCACCGGTGTAGGAATAGTCCAGCGAGTAGTTGAGGGAATGACTGCCCTGTTTCTGCAGGGAGTAGTTCTTTTCCGCCGCCTGGAACACCTCCTCCAGTTGCTGGGATGCGTCCTCATCGCCTGCCTGTTGCGCCAGGGCCTCCCTGGCCCGGTCCACGTTCTCCTCCTGTGCCGCGGCCATGGCAGGCACCAGCCCGGCCACTGACCACAGGATACATCCTCGCACGAACCAACGATTCATCCCAGCTCCCTATTTTTTACTTATAGTGTGCTCTGGTGCCCGCCAAAGCTGGGCGGGCCGAATTAATTGCGACGGTAGTGCAGCTGTTTGCGGGTGTTCTCCACACTGCCGTCCGGATTGTTCTTCTGTCGCTCCAGGAGATTCTGGATGCGTCTTTCGGTCGCTTCATGGAACGCCGGTATCTGCTGTCTCGCCAACAGCGTCATTGTCTGGTCATCAACAAAACGTAGATCTTCTTCTTTTAACTCCAGGGAATCAAAGGGTTTTTCGCTTCCCGGGAAAACAATGAACAGAACATTGTCATCCCACTTCTCTTCAAACTGGGCCAGGGTAAAGGAAATGTTGCCCACCGAAGGGTCGGCCAGGTAGACACGGCCGTCCCTGATCGCCCGTAGGACCACAAAGTGCTTGAAACCAGCGTGGTGAATGGGAACGATGGCGGGGTGGTCGAGGTCCAGAAGATCATCAACGGTGGCCCGAAAGCCACCGGAAGGATAGCCAAGGGCGGTAACGAGGCGTTTCATATCCAGCATGGAGAACGCCCGTCGCTCGACGATGCGCTCACTCTCGCCATAATGCAGCAACCCCTCCATCACCTGACGCTCGTTCAGGTTGCGGCCCAGGTAATACGCCAGCACCGTGGTGAGGGCGGCGCTGCCGCAGCTGTAGTCGTAGGCCTGGCGGACGATGTTGCGGTAACGCTGCTCGACCAGGGGTTCCACCACCACGTCGGTGCGAAGATCCACCGGCCCGGGATCAACGTTCTGTTCGATGACCACAACCCCGCGCTCATGAGGCTCGACAACCGTCGCCTCATGAACCATTGCCAAGGTCATGATGGAGCCTGCCATTACCAGCAACATGATTAAGAGAATACCCCGCAGTTAAATGCAGCCATCGCATCAACCTTCCACGATGACCAATGGGTCGCGGCACCACGCCCCGACAGGAAAAAGCCACAATACCGGCGGTGTTGGTTTGCCGACAAGAAATCTATTGTCGTTTGAATAATCCGGCAAACCGCCGTTACATCCTGTTACGCTAAGATACCTGAATCACACAGGGGCTAAAGATAACTGTTCCTCAAATCTATCCCTGCAGAAGAGGCCGCCGGCAAGGATTCTGAGAACTGGTTCATGGCCTACGGTAATGGCCCGAATCGCTGTTCCCGGCAATGAGTTAGCGAGCCTCGTATCAAGCATCAGACGTCGAAGGGACCCTACCACAGGTACCCAGGCGATCGAGCTGACGATTGTGCCATCGACCCAGCGTCAGCAGTGCCAGTATTGCGCCGACCAAGGCAAACGCCATATCCGATTGAGTGTCCCAGACATAACCCTGAGTACCCAGGAAAGACTCCGCCGCTTCGTCGCTCATTAGCGCCACCCACCATTCGATCAACTCATAGAAGGCACTCAAGGCAAGGCAGAAGCAGACAATAAAAAACGCCCGCCAGCGGGATGACGGGATCACCGCCCGTCGCAACAGAATTTCACGTGCGACCAGGGCCGGCACGAACCCCTGAAGGAAATGCCCCAGTTTGTCGTAGTGATTGCGGGATAGCTCAAACTGGTCACGGATGAAATCAAACAACGGCACCTCGGCGTAGGTGTAGTGGCCACCGACCATCAGCACCACACAGTGGATGAGAATGAGCACGTAGACCAGCGGCGTCAGTGCAAAGCGCTGACGGGTGACCGCCAGCACCAACGCCCCCAACACCGCGGGTGCAACCTCAAGGCCCCAGGTCAGGGTGTCCTTGGGGTTGATACCGGACCAGACCAGAACCGCCAGGAACACACCGCTCCATAGCCAGACCGGCCAGCCAGCCCAGGCCTGCATCCGGGCAGAAGGCTGTTCAGCGGGCACGGACCGGATCTCCTTCGCTCAGGTCACGGTCGGGATGACGCACCACCCGCTCACCGGACGCCAGCCCCTGCTCGATCACCGTCATCAAGCCATTACCCGGGCCGGTCTGCACCGGGCGCAGCCGGGCGATGCCATCACTCACCACAAATACCCCCTGACCGTCGTCGACACGGAACACCGCCGATGCGGGCACCTGAAGCTGGTCTTCACCGTGCCAAAGGATGAACTCGGCATCCACCCGATAGCCATCCCCCAGCGCTGACCACAGCTGCCTTGGAGAAGCCAGGTCGACAATTACCTGCACCCGGCGCTCCTCCACCCCAAGTGCCGAAACTTCCTCGAAGCCCACTGGCTCCACCCGGTGCACCCGGGCATCCAGCACATCGCCGCCCCACCCGGTCAGCTCCACCGCCATGCCCGGCGACAGTTTGACCGCATCAAAGCTGAGCACCTCGACAACCACCTCCAACGCCGCCGGGTCGCCGACCTCCACCAGGGGATCACCAGCGTTCACCACGCCCTCGTGTTCCCGCTTCAGGCCCAACACCGCGCCTTTGACCGGCGACCGCACCGCCACCTGATGAAGAACCTCTCCCTGCGGGGCCGCGCCTGCGGAGATATCAAGCCGGGTTCTGGCGGCGGCCAGCTCGTGCACTGCAACCTCCTGCCGGAAGCGCGCGGAACGCACCACCGCCTGGGCCCGGGAAGTGGCAGCACGTGCCTGTTGCAACTGCTCATCCGAGACAAAGCGGGACTCGGTCAGCGACAGCAGACGCTGATAGTCGCTGGCCGCCAGCTCGGCATCCGCCTGGGCCGCACTCACCTCCTGGCGCACCGACTCCAGCGAGGCTTCCGCGGCCTTGACCCGCGCCTGGGCTTCGGCCCGGCTGCGGGCATCCAGAACACTGACCGGCATCGGGTCCACCCAACTCAGCGGCTGTCCGGCGGTCAGGGCATCGCCAACATCCAGGTCAATACGGTGCAGATAACCGTTGACCGGGGAGGACACCACATAGCGATCTTTCACCCGCGTCCGCCCCTCCTCCACGATGGTGACACGGAGTGGCCCGGAGCTGGCTTCCACCAGATCCACCCAGCGCGGGTCCGGTCGTGAGGCCAGCCAGATGGCCAACAGCAACAACACAGCCAGCGCACTCCAGAACAGCCAGCGGCCCTTTGATTTCATCGCTTACTCCCTCTTACGGCCGTTCCGGCCCATATCCACATCATGCTATTCCCGGGTTTTCAGTGCTGAGACCAGATCCAGCCGGTGCAACCGGCGCCAGGCAATCCAGCCCGAGGCCAGCGCCGACAGGAACACCACCAGGGCCGCCAGCGCCAGAGTGCGCGAGGAGATGACCAGCGGAATACGATACAGCTCGGTCTGCAGCGCTGTCACCATCGCCAGCGCCAGACCGCTGCCCAGCAGCCAGCCCAGCGGAATGCCCAGCAGGATGATGACCGCCAGTTCCCCCAGCAGGATGTGGGAGACATCGCCCAGGCCGTACCCCAGCACCCGCAGGCTTGCCAGCTCACGGCTCTTCTCTGACAGTGAGATCCGCAGGGTGTTGTAGATCACCCCGAACGCAATGATGCTGCCAAGGACGCCATTGAAGAAGGTGAAGGTCAGGAAGGTCTTGCCCAATGTGTCATTGAAGCTGTCGAGGGCGGCCTGCCTCAGGTTGGTGGCCATAACCCCCGGCATGGTACGGAACAGCCGGTAGCTGTCTTCAGCCCGCTCCGGGTCCAGGGTCAGCGGCACCTGATCCACCACCGGCCCTTCCCCCAGCAGGCGATTCATCGCCGGTAAGGCCATATAGGCCCCCACTCCGAGGTACTCGCTGGTGATACCGGCCACCGTCACCGTCAGTTGCCGGCCACGGCCATCCAGCACCGCCACCTCCAGGACATCACCGGTCTCCACCGCCAGTTTTGTTGCCAGAAAATCGGTGAGCAGAACGCCCCCCGGTGGCACGCTGACCGGTTGGCTGCGGCGATCCAGAACCCGTTGCAGGCGAGCCGCCTCCGGCAATCCGGACAACGCGGTACGCCAGCGCCGGTGACCGTGGATCAGCTCTACCGCAACCGACCGCCGACCCTCGGCGTAACGTATACCCGGCTGCCGCACCAGGCTGTTGATCGCCGCCTCGTTGACCGGATCGGTCAGGCTCAGGGTGACATCCTGTCGCTGCGCCAGGCTGAACTGGCTGTGGACCATGGTGGTGACGGAGTCAAACTGAAAATTGCCCACCATCACCACCGCCGTGGCCATCGCCACCCCGAGCACCGCCAATAGTGTACGGCCGGGATGGCGAGTAAGCTGACGCAGGATCATCCGCGACGGCTGACTCAGCCGCACCAGGTTCAGCAGGCGGTCCACAACCCCCAGCTGGAATCGCTCCGGTACCGGCGGACGCATGGCTTCAGCCGGCGGCAGGCGCGCAGCCCGGGCGATGGTACGCCAGCTGCCGAGCCAGGTAACAGCCAGAACCAGAGCGGCAATCGCCATGACCCAGCGGGGGTCCAGTCGAAACAGCAGTGACGGGAAGCGGTAGAACTCCATATACAGCTCCCCCATGCCCCGGCCCAGCCAGATTCCCAGCGCACAACCAATCGCCACACCCAGGGCGGCAATCACCAGTACCAGCTGGCCGTAGTGCCAGGCGATGGTCCGGTTGTTGTAGCCAAAAGCCTTGAGTACCGCGATCAGATCCCGCTGGGTGGCAATCAGCCGGCTTACCACCACGTGCAGCAGGAACATGGCCACCGAGAGGAAGATCACCGGAAACACCACAGCCATGGTCTTGAGCTGGTTCAGTTCGTCGGTGAGAAAGCGATGGGAGGGGTGATCCGCCCGGGCGTAGGCGCCAGTACTGCCATAGCGTGCCAGCAGTCGGTCGACAGCTTCGATCACCTGCTGCGGGCTGAGGCTGCCATCCAGGCGCAGGGCGACACTATTGAAGGCACCGGTCATATCCATTGCGGCGGCCATGGCACGACGAGACAGCCACAACACACCGTAGCGCTGGTAGTCCGGCAACAGACTGCCCGGCGGAATCAGGTAGACAAACTCGGGCGACTCCACCACCCCGACCACCCGCAGCACCTGCCAGCGTCCGTTGATCACCGCTTCCAGTGAGCTGCCGGGCACCAACTGATGAGTTTCAGCGAACCCGGCCAGCACCGCCACCTCATTGTCCCGCGCCGGATCGGGCAGCCGCCCGGCTCTCAGGTGCAGGGCGTTCACGCCAGACCGGCCACCCTCAGGCAGCGACATCATGCGGGCCGTGATCGGCTCGTTCATGCCGTCCACCGCAAGCTTGGCACCACCTTCAATTCGCGTCGCCGCTTCTTCCACACCCGGAAGCGCCGCCAACGCCCGCTCGACATGGCCGGGGGCACGTTTCAGCGAGGCAAACACGTCGCCAAAGCGATAATCCTGATAGTACTGCTGCTGGGTGGCAATCAGGGAACCATAATTGACCAGGGCCATCAGACAGACCGCAACACCACCGGCCACCACCAGCGCGATCGCCAGCGCCTGGCTACGAAGTTGCCACAGCTCCCGCCTGAGTTTTGTCTGCAGCACCGACATGACGTCACCACCTGATCGCTGACGGTTCGCAGCGCTCGTCGTTGCGATACTCACCACTGATCCGCCCGTCCGACAGGGTCAGGACCCGGTCCGCCATCCCCGCAATGGCAGCGTTGTGGGTGATGATCACGGTGGCCGTACCGGTATCCCGGTTGGCCTTGGCAAGCGCCTCCAGCACCAGGGTGCCGGTGGCCGAATCCAGCGCCCCGGTGGGTTCATCACACAACAGGACATCCGGGCGTTTGGCAATCGCTCTTGCTATCGCCACCCGCTGCTGCTCGCCACCGGAAAGCTGGGCGGGAAAGTGGTCCAGTCGTTCACTCAGGCCGACCAGAGCAAGGGCCGATTCCGGTGTCATCGGGTGGCGGGCGATTTCAGTGACCGCGGCCACGTTTTCCCGGGCGGTCAGGCTGGGAATGAGGTTGTAGAACTGGAACACAAAACCAACGAAATCCCGACGGTAACGGGTCAGCTCGCGGTCACTGGCGCCGGTCAACACCAGCTCGCCGTAGCGGACGTCACCGCTGGTGGCGACATCAAGTCCACCCAATATGTTCAGCAGGGTAGATTTACCGGACCCCGAAGCGCCCAGCATCACCACCAGTTCGCCGGCATTGAGTTCAAAGTCCACACCGCGCAGGGCATGAACGGCGACCTCTCCCTGCTGGTAGACCTTGGTTACGCCACGGGCGGAAAATACCGCCGATCCCTCGGACATCCCCTTTCCTTATCTGAATGCGACAGTCTCAGACCTGTTCAGCGCATTTTACACACAAGGTGGTGTAAGGAAGTATCTGCAGCCGGCGGGGATCAATCGGGTTGCCACAGCGCTCACAGTCATCCCCCTCGCCGGCGTCGATCCGTTCCAGGGCATGCTCGACCTGGGACAACTCCAGGCGGGATTCCTGCTCCAGGCCGTCGACCACTTCGTCGTTCTGGGTCTCTACCGCCTGCTCTTCGAAATCCCGGTTAATGGCGCCGTCTTCCCGACGCTGGTGGGCCTGCAGCCGCCGCAGGCGTGCCTGCAGGTCGGCCTTCAGGGTTTGCAGTTCCGTTTTGCGGTCGGTCATAGCGTCTCTCCCACAATTGATCTGATTGGCCGCGAACCCGTCATGCGGATCGGCGCGTCATTACGATGCCCCTGATTAAAGGACAGTAACGTTTTAACAAGCATATGCCCGCCCCGGGATTGATGCCCGTCAAAGCGTGGCTAATCAGCGTGCGCAACAATGGCTTTCACAGTGAAGGAGTTATCAGCAAAGCTCCGATCGTGTCACACACAACAACAGCCGTCTCCCACGTCTCCCTTTCTGACAGGGTATTGGAGCATAACGACCATGGATAATGATTTGATCGACAGTGTCCAGGAAAAATCCCGCCAGTTGGTTGAGCGGGCCACACTGTTTAATGAAACGCTGTTTGAACAGTTCACCAAGGCCACTGAACTGCAGGTGCTGGTATTCCGCCGTTACGCGGATGCCGCCGTAGAGCACGCCCGCAAGGTCTCTGAAATCCAAGACCTTGAAGACTACAAGGCGTTCTCGCAGGAGCAGGCGGAGGCGTTCAAGGCCATGAGCGAGCAGTTCAATGACGACTGGGAAGCCTGGCAGGAGTACTTCAACACCACCCGCCAGCAGCTTCACGACATTCTGGAGCTGGAAAACCGGTAGCACCCAGTGTCCCGACTGGTTAATTCGTTAACTTACTGCTTGTCTCTGAGGGTTCTGACCAAGGCGCCGCTGTGCCGATGTGGTGGTTCCACATCAAACAGTGGCAACACAGGCTCAGAGCCCTCAGAGACAAGCCCTTCGGGAGCCACTGACAACCCGAATAGCGTCGTTGCACTGTCTCGATTTGGAACCACCAAACCTTCACCAGCACGCCTAACTCTTCGGCTTGTCAGTGGCTCAGTAAGTCAACGAATTAACCAGTCGGGACACTAGCGATTCGCGGTCAGTGAGTCGCACCCTCACTGACCTGAAACAGCCCCGTCAGGTGTTTGAGTTTGTGGGCGGCGCTGTGGGTCAGCCGGGAGCTGTCTTCGAGTTCCGAGATCACTCGATTCATATCGCCAGCACTGCTGGCGACACTTTCAGTCTGGGCACTCTGGACGCCGTTGGTTTCAGCAATTCCTTCGATGGTGCGGAACAGCCGCTCCACCATCTGGGTCAATTCGTCGCTGTCCTCGGCGGCGGCTTCGGTCTGCGCCAGTCGACGGGCCATGTCCGCCATGCCATCTTCCATGGTTTGTACCGCTCTCCGGGTTTCTTCCTTGACCCGCAGCAGTCGCTCACCGATCTCCTCCGTGGCCTGGGACGTCCGACTGGCCAGTTGACGAACCTCGTCGGCTACCACCGCAAAGCCACGACCGGATTCCCCGGCCCTTGCAGCCTCAATGGCGGCGTTGAGCGCCAGCAGATTGGTCTGGGCGGCAATGTCATTGATCACTTCCGCGGTTTTGCTGATCTCATCGGTGCGGCTGTTGGCCGCACGAATGCTCTCGGCTGAGCGATCAATCACGTCCCGCAGCCCCCGGGTCTCCTCACTGACCCGGGCATATTGTTCCTGGGCGCGGGCGACCACCAATTGCAGACCCGATCGCATGTTGGCTGCCGTTTCCGAAGCCTCGTCGATTTCACCTTTTTGCTGGTTGGCACCGGCAAGCATCTGTTCGATGTCGCCGCTGACCTGGCGAATACGCTCATCGGCAAAGCGGTTCTGCGACATCAACTGTTCACTGGCGGCCCGGGATTCGGTGGCCAATCGGATCACCTGGCCGACCATCCCATCAAGACTGTCGATAAAGCTGTTGATCCAGCGCGCCAGGTCACCGGTTTCATCCCGGGCCATGGTGGCAAGATCCAGACGCTGACGCAGGTTACCGCCGCCCTCCGCGATGTTGCGGATCACCTCCGCCATGGTCGATAGCCGCCGGGCCAATGGCCTGGCCATGGACGCCCGGAACAACAGCACCGCAACCAGGGCCACCCCGGCGTTCACCGCTGCTTCCAGCCACAGTGGCACTGCCAGCGCCGCCATCGAGACATTGGCCAACCACATCAACACCACCATCAGGGCAAATCGGCTGGTCAACCGATAGCCCAGGGAGCGTTTGCGATAGACCTCTTCCAGATCCCCCTCACACATCATGCCCCAGCGGTCCGGCGACCCCGGTATCTGGAACGTTACCCCTTTGCCGATGACCGGTATATGGCGATAGTCGGAATACCCCGGATACTTGACGTAGAGGTTCTCCCCCCTGGCAATGGTTTCGCGGACGCCCGGGTGCAGTTTGCCGGTGGCAGGATCGGTAAAACGGATTTCGAACTCGGTGTGCTCGCGAATGCGCACGGTACCAAATCCGGTATCGATTCCGTCCTTGAGGTTGTCGCCATGACTGAACGTGGCGTCTTCGAAGCGGGATCGGGACAATGCGGTGCCCGGTGGGATCGTCGGATCGAAATGGCTGTCGATCATGAACAGGTAGTTATCGCCGGACTCTTCGAAAACATGCCCCGCCTCCCGCTGGATCAGGTCGCTCATTACGTCGTTCGGCACCCGGGCACACAGCACCGCCGGCTTGCCGTCAGCAAGCTGTATCGGTTGATAGAACATGAGGGTAACGGCGTCGTGAAAACGGGACGTGGTCGCACCCAGGGACTGGGTCACCGGGTCCCGATAGGGACCATGCAGGAAAGGCGCCTGGACACCCCGCGCAACCGCCGTTGGTGGCAGATCACGGGTGCCGACCCGGTTGCTCACGGTCGACGCCAGCACCTCACCACCGCTACTGACAATGGCCAACTCGGAAATCTCCCGCAGCCGACTGTCGGTGGCCGTCAGAATGGCCCGCGCGGGCTCCAGGGGCAGGCTGTCCAGGCTTTCCGCCATGCCACGAAGGAACGTCCACTTGTTCTCGGCCCAGGCAATCAGCACCTCTCTCCGGGTGCGGGCAATACTCTCAAAAATCTGTTCATTCACCGGGTAACTGTCCTGGTTCAGGTAGCAGGACCATGCCATCCTAACCTTGCCCATCGCCCCAAACCAGGGCAACCATCCCCGCTCCCGATCACTCAGGTTCATCGCATCGCTGTGCAATCTCATTGCTCTTACCTCCTGGGCGGTACTGCAGACCGACAGACCCCGATGCCTGTCGGCGAACTTCGATACCAGTTAGGAAGCAATCTTTGCGCCTGATTTTGTGAACTGGCTCACAGCGCAATTTTGGGGCGTCGATGAACCTGATCTGCCGTGAGGCATGTCGCCAGAGCACCATGGATGTGCAGAAAGAAAAAGAGCGCACCAACAAGGCGCGCTCTTTTCACTTTTCAGGCCCCGACTGCACCAGGCCAGCAAAATGCCGGATCAGACTTCCTTCTGCAGGTGGCCGGCATGGAAGCGCAGATGCTCCTCGATAAAGCTGGCGATGAAATAGTAGCTGTGGTCGTAGCCTTCATGCTGGCGCAGTGTCAGCGGATAACCGCTGTCTTTCGCCGCTGCCAGTAGTGCCTCAGGCTGCAGCTCCCGCTCCAGGAAGCTGTCCGCCAGCCCCTGGTCAACCAGCGCCGGAACAAGGTCCTGCTGTTTAGCCATCAGCACGCTGGCGTCGTAGCTCTGCCAGGCCTCTCTGTCATCCCCGAGATAGGCGGTGAACGCCTTCTGGCCCCAGGGCGCATTGCAGGGATTGCTGATCGGACTGAAGGCTGACACCGAAGCGTAGCGTTGCGGATTCCTCAGAGCTACGACCAGAGCGCCGTGCCCACCCATGGAATGCCCCGCCACCGAGCGGTGCTGACTGACTGGAAAATGCGCCTCCACCAGCGCGGGCAGCTCCGCCACCACATAGTCATACATGCGGTAGTGATCGCACCAGGGCGCCATGGTGGCATTGACATAGAACCCGGCTCCCAGGCCCAGATCGTAGGCCTGGTCCGGATCATCCGGAATGCCCTCGCCGCGGGGGCTGGTGTCCGGCGCCACGATGGCCATGCCCAGTTCCGCCGCGAGCCGCTGGGCACCGGCCTTCTGCATGAAGTTTTCGTCGGTGCAGGTCAACCCGGACAGCCAGTACAACACCGGCACTTTCTCCCCCAGCATGGCGGCCGGGGGCAGGTAGATGGCAAACTGCATAGTGCAGTCCAGCACCCGGGAAAAGTGGCGGTACTGCTTGTGCCAGCCTCCGAACGACTTGTTCTCGCTGACCAGCTCAAGAGCCACGGTTGCGTCTGACATGCCAGCCTTCCTCCTTGTCGAATCGTTGTCGATTATTGGTCGAAGTGAATCACGCTGCGGATGCTCTTACCCTCATGCATCAGATCAAAGGCTTCGTTGATACCTTCCAGCCCCATGGTGTGAGTGATGAAGTCGTCCAGACGGAACTCGCCGGCAAGATACTGCTCCACAATACCCGGCAGCTGGGAACGCCCCTTAACGCCGCCAAAGGCAGAGCCGCGCCAGACCCGGCCTGTCACTAACTGGAAGGGACGGGTGGAGATTTCCTGACCGGCGCCGGCCACGCCGATGACGACAGACTCGCCCCAGCCCTTATGACAACACTCCAAGGCGGAACGCATCACGTTGACGTTACCGATACACTCGAATGAGTAATCAACACCGCCATCGGTCAGCTCAACGATGACCTCCTGAATTGGCTTGTCATAGTCGTTGGGGTTGATGCAATCAGTAGCGCCAAGCTTGCGGGCCAGATCAAACTTGCTCTCGTTGATATCAACACCGATGATCCGGCTGGCCCCCGCCATGGTCGCACCAATAATGGCTGACAGACCGATGCCACCCAGACCGAAGATGGCCACCGTGTCGCCCTGCTCAACCTTGGCGGTATTCATCACCGCGCCCATGCCGGTGGTGACACCGCAGCCGAGCAGACACACTTCCTTCAGCGGGGCCTCGGGATTAACTTTGGCCAACGCGATTTCCGGCAGCACGGTGTACTCGGAGAAAGTGGAACAGCCCATGTAGTGATAGATCGGCTGGCCATCCTTGTAGAAACGGGTGGTGCCGTCCGGCATCAGGCCCTTGCCCTGGGTCTCGCGGATCTGCTGACAGAGGTTGGTTTTGCCTGAGGTGCAGAACTTGCACACGCCGCATTCCGGCGTATACAGCGGAATAACGTGATCGCCAGGCTTGACGCTGGTCACGCCCTCACCCACCTGTTCCACAATGCCGCCGCCCTCATGGCCGAGAATGGTCGGGAAGATACCCTCGGGGTCCTCACCCGACAGCGTGAAGGCATCGGTGTGGCAGACACCGCTGGCCTCGATACGCACCAGGACCTCACCGGCCTTGGGCAACATCACGTCCACTTCCTCGATGGTCAGCGGTTGGTTCGGTCCCCACGCGACGGCGGCGCGGGATTTGATGAACTGGTCAGACATTCGGTTACCCTCTCTCGGTTCCGTTTGTTGGCGAGCGTCTGACCACCGACATCGATCTGGTCAGGCTCAAAGACGCTCTTGCTTCTGTCAGTGTAAAAGAGATTTGGTTTAAGGAGCTTCTGATTAGCTCCGACTCACCTCTGCGAGTATATTGCCGACAGGATCTGCGATAATCTCCCAATCACTAAATTCACTTTTTCAGGATTGCAATAATGGCTCTTTGGGATGGTGTCCGGGAATTCCTCGCCGTAGCCGACGCCGGCAGCTTTACCGGTGCCAGCCACCGCCTTGGCATCTCCACCGCCAGCGTCAGTCGACAGGTTCGTCGCCTGGAAGAGAAGCTCACCTGCAAGCTGTTCCACCGTACCACCCGTCAGGTCTCGTTAACCGAGGCGGGGCAGCTCTATTACGGCCACTGCCGTACCGCCCTTGAGGGGCTCGAGGAAGCAGAACGGGCGGTCACCAACCTGCAGCGTCACCCCAGTGGCCAGCTTCGACTGACCGCGCCGGTGACCTACGGCGAAGAGCACATTGCGCCGCTGGTGAATACCTTCCTGGCCCAATACCCAGGACTGGAGATTACCCTGCAGCTGACCAACCAGACCCTGGACCTGCTGGAAGGCGGGTTCGATCTCGCAATCCGCCTGGGTAGGCTTAAGGACTCGTCGCTGATGGCCCGAAAGCTCGCCAACCGCAGCCTTCACGTCTGCGCGTCAGCGGATTACATCCGCGCCCATGGCCGCCCTCATACGCTGTCGGAACTCAGCCGTCATAACTGCCTGCTGGGATCGAACGATTTTTGGCGTTTCCGGGAACAGGGACGGGAGCGACTGGTGCGGGTCAGTGGCAGCCTGCACTGCAATTCGGGCAACAGTCTGACCGATGCCGCACTGCGGGGCATCGGGCTGGTTCAGTTGCCAGACTATTACGTGCAGTCACACCTGGACAGTGGCGCCCTGCTGGAGGTGCTCTCTGAGTACCGGGAACCGGAGGAAGGCATCTGGGCGCTCTACCCTCAGAACCGACACCTGACCCGCAAAGTGCGGTTGCTGGTGGACCACCTGGTGGAGGGTATCGGTCAGTCCCGGAGCTGACCGGGTCTGATCGGGCTTAGGATTCAGCCAATATTTCAGCGACCCGCGCCTGAATGGCCGGTACGACATCCGCCTCAAACCACGGATGACGACGTAACCACAGATTATTGCGGGGGCTGGGATGGGGCAGCGGTACGACGTCAGGCCAGAAATCCTGCCACTGGGCAACCCGTTGGGATACTGACTGCCTGGCTCCGGACAGATGGTAGGCCTGGGCGTACTGACCAATCACCAGCGTCAGACGGATATTGGGCAAGCGGCTCAGCAGTACTTCCCGCCAGGCCGGTGCGCACTCCGGTCGCGGCGGCAGATCACCGGACTTGCCAGTACCGGGGTAACAGAATCCCATGGGCAATATTGCCAACCGCTGCGGATCGTAGAAGGTCTGCCGATCGATGTTCATCCAGGCCCTCAGCCGGTCTCCGCTGGGGTCGTTGAACGGCAGCCCGGTCTCATGGACCCGGCGCCCGGGCGCCTGCCCGACCACCAGAATCCGTGACGATTCGCTGGCCTGAACCACCGGTCGCGGCGGATGCGGTAACTCGGCCTCACAAATCGTGCACTGCCGTACGCGCGCCAGCAGCTCATCAAACGATTCCACGGTGATCTGCTCCCCCATCGCTCATGGCAATAGTCTAAGCCGAAGACGCCTCAGGGTTGCGCCGGGTGGCGTCGGTACCGCGGGCCCGCTGCTCCAGGTACTCCACCAGCCGGAAACACAGCTCGATGTACTTCATCGCCTCGGCTTTTCCCACTTCAAAGCTGCGGGCGTGGGCAACCTTGTTTCGCAGCTGGCGCAGCTCGCTGAACAGTTTGGCCTTCTTGGTATCGACAAGGTCCTCGGCGATCAGCAGTGTCTCAATGTCTTTGTAGCGGGTATCGGAGCTCAGGTCGACACCGGGACGATGCCGAAGGACCAGGGTTTCCGCCGCCTCGTCCACTGCCCGCCAGGCTTCCAGTATGGAAGTGTTGGGGAGATGCTCAACCGAGGACAACAACAGGCAACGGCGATCAGCCAGCAGTTCGGGGAAAGCCGCCTGAGCATTGCGGGAGGCAGCTTTCAGTTCCTGATGGAACTCCACCTCCATGCCCTGGAAACGGAACCGTTTGGCCATCGGAATCAGGCGGGAAACCGGTCTTCGCAGCAGTACCAGACAAATGATAATGGATACTGGCCAAACCAGCTGCTGCAACAGTGCCAGGGTGAACTCCATCCAGTTCAACGTACAGTCCTTCCTTAGTTTTGGAGAATGTGAGTGCCCTACTGGCCGAGCACCCGATAGCTGTCTTCGATTTCTTCGGAGGGTGTGGCCTCAACCACCATCTCAAACTGGTAGCGATTGATCAGTGCCTGGTAGTCCTCACTGGCGGTGTACTCTCGAATGGCCTGATTGATCATCTCCAGATCCTGCTCGGAGGTGGTGCGCTTACTAAGCATCAGGTGAACCGGGTCCTGGTTCAAAAAGCGGCCATGCACCGACACCTGATCCACCAGATCCAGTGACGCGGCAGAGACATGCAGGCTGACACCATCACCCACCACCGCATCGATACGGCCGATTGTCAGCAGGTTCAGCAGCTGGCGGTTGCTGTTCAGCATCACCAGTCGATCCCGCTCCATCAGGACGTCCCGGTCGAGACCATCGAACGCCTGACCATAATAGCCACCGGCAATCGCGCCCAATACCAGGTTGAAGTCCTCAATAAGGGTTCCCAGCTCCTGGGTAGGCAGGCGATCCCGATCCTCCCTCCGTACCAGCAGCACAATCCGCTCCTGGCGATAAGGCACGGTGAAGCGGCTGTAGGCCTCACGCTCCGGCGTCACTGAGGCACCGGCCAACAGGTCGATGGTGCCCTCCTGCAGTTTGACCAGGGCGCGCTTCGACGGATAATCAACGAATTCATAATCGCAGCCGGCATGATCCAGGACACCTTTCACCAGCTCGTAATCCAGCCCCGCGCGACGCCCGTCGGCATCTCGGTACATGTAAGGCAACCAATCTGCCTGATTGATAACAAAGGAGCGGGAACACTCCGCCAGCGCCACCCCAGTGGCCCCCAGCAGCGCAAGGCCCGCACAGACCCCACGCAGGTATCTGGACCGTATGCTCATTACTACCTCCAGCCTTGCCGGTTGCGGGTGAAGCCATGCTTTCCGCGCCCCCCGTCCCAACATCGGCCTGCAACTGTTTTCAGCACCCAACGGTTTGATCCACTAAGCATAAGGGCAGCTCAGCCACTCTGCCAGCTCAACCACTCGTGCCGATCAACCAAACCGAACTAACGGAGAACACAGCGACCGGATGCGGGAAAGACTTGAGGCGCAGCATCGAAAAACGGAGAGACGTCGATCAGGGCGAATCAAAGACGCCCCGCAGTAACAGTCCCGACACCAGGCCAGCAACAGCACCGCCAAGCAGGGAGGAAAACCCCAGAAACGCAAATCCGGCAAAATCGGAGCGGCTGGGAAAGCCAGTCACAGCCATGACCAGCGACAACGCGGCCAGCCCACAGCTAGCGCCCGCGAGCAGCCCCGAGCCAAGTGGGCGGCCCCGGCACAGACACCAGGATTGCCAGATACCAAAGCTCACCCCGGCCAGAAGTGCCGGCACCAGACCGACCACATAAACGAACACCACCGCTGGGGTAAACGAAAACAGGTGTCCTCCAGCCAAGGGCCCTACCAGGCCAAATACAATCGTGCTGATCAGGATACAGAATCCCACCGCAACCAGGTTGCCGGCCGTCACCGACAAGCCTGACGCCGCCCTGCCCTCAAGTCGGTCCAGGGCCCGGGCAGCATCATCAGAATACGGCGAGTAATCATGGTCATCGATCAATTGCTGGTACAACGCCCGGGCCTCTGCCCTACCCTCGGGCAACAGCGCCTTGAGTCCGGCTTGGTGATAAAGCTGCCGTGGCGACATGGCCGCTCCTTGATCGTCTGAGGCGCTTGTATCCAGCATTACCCACCGTCCTGATTGCTTGGTGCCAGTGTATAAAACAAAACCCCGGAGCTGTTAACCCCGGGGTTTTGTCGTAAGGCGGACGCACGGCCCTGCCCCTCGCCAAAGCTGGCGCCGGACAGGAACCCCTGAGCAGGTTTACTGCTCGACGAAAGCCCGCTCGATCGCGTAGTGACCCACGTTGCCGTGTCGTGCTTCGTTGAAGCCCTTGGCATTCAGGATTGCACAGGTATCCTTCAGCATGCTGGGGCTGCCACAGATCATGAAACGATCGTTCTCCGGGTCCAGCTCCGGCAGACCCAGGTCGCTGGTCAGCTTACCGGTCTCCATGGCGTCGGTCAGGCGGCCCTGGTTGCGGAACTCTTCGCGGGTGACTGTCGGGTAGTACAGCAGTTTGCCGTCCACCATCTCGCCAAAGAACTCGTTATCCGGCAGCTCGGTAATCTCCTGCTGGTAGGCCAGCTCGCTGACGTAACGTACGCCGTGCGTCAGGATGACCTTGTCGAAGGCTTCATAGACTTCCGGGTCCTTGATGATGCTCATGAACGGCGCCAGACCGGTGCCGGTGGAGATCAACCACAGGTTCTTGCCCGGCAGCAGGTTGTCCAGAATCAGCGTGCCCGTGGGCTTGCGGCTGACCAGAATCTCGTCACCCACCTCAATCTGCTGGAGCCGGGACGTCAGCGGACCATCAGGTACCTTGATGGAGAAGAACTCCAGCTCTTCCTCATAATTGGCACTGGCGATACTGTACGCCCGCATCAGTGGCTTGCCATCGGTTTCCAGGCCAATCATGGTGAAGTGACCGTTCTTGAAACGGAAACCCGGGTCCCGGCTGGTAGTGAAGCTGAACAGAGTGTCGTTCCAGTGGCGGACACTGGTGACGGTTTCTTTATTCAAGTTGCTCATGATGCTGCCCGTTATCGCGAATGGTTATCAAATCGATATTGTACACATCCTACAGCAAATGTAACCTATCGATGAAATGGGATATTTTCATAACCTTATTCGGGAATACCGATTATGCGCTACAGCTTTCGCCAACTGGAGGTCTTCCTGGCCGCCGCCCACTTCCAGAACATCACCAAGGCCGCAGATTCCCTGGCCATGTCCCAATCGGCGGCAAGCAGCGCGCTGAAGGAGCTGGAGAACCAGTTCGGTATCCAACTGTTTGATCGTGTCGGAAAACGCTTACAACTGAATGAGCTGGGCCGGCTTTACCGACCCAAGGTGGAGTCGCTGCTGGCGCAGGCTGGCGAACTGGAACAGGCCTTCCTGCAACATACCGAAGTCGGCGCACTGAAAGTAGGTGCCACCTTGACCATAGGCAACTACCTGGCGGTGGAACTGATGGCCCGCTATATGAACTCTGACAATCACCCACGGGTATCGCTGGAAGTTGCCAACACCCGCACCATCGCCCAGCGGGTGATCGATTTCGAACTGGACATTGGGTTGATTGAAGGGGAACTGCAGTCCCCGGAGCTGGAAGTAATTCCCTGGCTGGCGGACGAACTGGTGGTGTTCTGTGCCGCCGACCATGCCCTCGCCCGGCAGAAAACTCTCAGTGACGACGACCTGCGCAGCGCCACCTGGATCATGCGGGAATCCGGCTCCGGCACCCGCCAGACCGCCGACCGAGGCCTCCATGGTCTGCTGCCGGACCTCAACATCCTGCTGGAACTGGAACACACCGAAGCCATCAAGCGCGCGGTTGAAGCCGGTCTGGGTATTGGCTGCCTGTCACGGGTGTGTCTGGAAGATGCCTTCCGGCGGGGAAATCTGGTGGAACTGGCGGTGCCGGAACACCGCCGTTTCGACCGCCAGTTCTACTTTATCCTCCACAAACAGAAGTACCGCAGTGCCGGTATCGACCGCTGGATGGCGTTGTGTCGGGAGCTGGAGCATTACGACGGCTTGTCGGAAATGGCTCGCTAAGCACCTAACGGCCCGCTATGAAACCGGAACTCGGTATCAGGGGCCTCGATCAGCTCCTGTTCGATTGCCAGGAACGTCGCCACCCGATCATCAATGCTCTCGCCGGCGGCCTGTTCCGCCAGTTTCAGATAATCCTGATAGTGGCGGGCTTCTGACTTCAGCAGGCTGGTGTAGAACTCCGCCAGCTTGTCGTCCAGGTACGGCGCCAACGCGGCAAAGCGCTCGCAGGAACGGGCTTCGATGATGGCGCCAACAATCAACACATCCACCAACCGACCGGGGTCCTCGCTGCGAACCGCCTGACGCAGCCCGGCGGCATAACGGGCCGGGGTCAGGTGGTCGTAGGTGACGCCACGCTTCTTCATGATCGCCAGCACCTGTTCGAAGTGGCGCAACTCCTCCCGGGCCAGACGGGACATCTTGTTGAGCAGGTCGGTGTTGTCGACGTAGCGGTACATCAGGCTCAGCGCCGTGGATGCGGCCTTCTTTTCGCAATGGGCATGGTCGATCAGCAGTAGGTCCTGATGGGCCAGCGCATCGTCGATCCAGCCCCTGGGGGTGCGACAGGGAAGGAAGCTGTGGATGTCGTCGAGAGCGGCAGTCATGGGGGCAAAATCACCGTGGAAATTCTAAGGGGGCGCGATTATACACGATTGACAAATGCCGTCCGACCACTGTCCAACTTAACTTTCATCATGGATTCCTATAGAATGCAGCGCCAGTTAGGGAGCCTGTGAGTAGCTCTTGGAGCGTATCTGCGAGCCCTGAAGCCTGCATTTCCAAGTGGTTCGGCACCCTCCGACCGACTCTCGCCAATGTCTTTGAACCTTGGCGAAATCCAGACTTCAGGGCTTGCGTTCCGGGATCTACTCAGAGGCTCCCAAGGCCTTTACGCCATAACACTCCTGCCTGGCAGCGACGCCGTAAGCGCGGGATATTCCAACTGATGAGGGTCCATATCGTGTTAGAAGCCTATCGTGAACACGTTGCAGAACGCGCGGCTCTGGGCATCCCCCCCAAGCCCCTGAATGCCGAACAGACAGCCGCACTGGTTGAACTGCTGAAAAACCCGCCGGCCGGCGAGGAAGAAACCCTGGTTGAGCTGCTGGAAAACCGCATCCCGCCGGGCGTTGACGAAGCCGCCTATGTAAAGGCCGCCTTCCTGACTGCGATCGTTAAGGGCGAAGCAGAATCTCCGCTGGTCAACAAGCAGAAAGCCGTGCAACTGCTGGGCATGATGCAGGGCGGCTACAACATCGCCACCCTGGTCGACCTGCTGGACAACGCCGAGCTGGCCGAGCTGGCTGGCGAACAGCTGAAGAAAACCCTGCTGATGTTCGACGCCTTCAACGATGTGAAGGAAAAAATGGACGCCGGCAACGCCGTCGCCAAGAGCATCATGGAATCCTGGGCCAATGCCGAGTGGTTCACCAACAAGAAAGCCGTTCCCGAGAGCATGAAGATGGTCGTGTTCAAGGTCACTGGCGAAACCAACACTGACGATCTGTCTCCGGCTCCGGATGCCTGGTCCCGCCCGGACATCCCGCTGCACGCCCGCGCCATGTACAAGATGGAGCGTGACGGTCTGACTCCGGAAGAGCCCGGCGTGACCGGCCCGATCAAGCAGATCGAAGAAATCCAGTCCAAGGGCCTGCCGGTTGCCTTCGTGGGTGACGTGGTCGGTACCGGTTCTTCCCGTAAGTCCGGCACCAACTCGGTTCTGTGGTACTTCGGTGAAGACATGCCGGGCGTGCCGAACAAGCGTGCCGGTGGTGTCTGTATCGGTAACAAGGTTGCCCCGATCTTCTTCAACACCATGGAAGACGCCGGTGCCCTGGTCTTCGAAGCGCCTGTTGACGACATGAACATGGGCGACGTGATCGAAATCCGTCCCTACGACGGCAAGATCCTGAACGAAGCCGGCGAAACCGTCTCCGAGTTCAGCTTCAAGTCCGACGTGATCCTGGACGAGGTTCAGGCTGGCGGCCGTATCCCGCTGATCATCGGTCGTGGCCTCACCAACAAGGCCCGCGAAGTGCTCGGCCTGGGCGCCACCGACACCTTCCGTCTGCCGGTTGATCCGGAAGCCGGTACCAAGGGCTTCTCCCTGGCCCAGAAGATGGTTGGCAAGGCCTGCGGCCTGGAAGAAGGCAAAGGCGTTCGTCCTGGCACCTACTGCGAGCCGAAGATGACGACAGTAGGCTCCCAGGACACCACCGGTCCGATGACCCGTGACGAACTGAAAGACCTGGCCTGCCTGGGCTTCCAGTCCGATCTGGTGATGCAGTCTTTCTGTCACACCGCCGCTTATCCGAAGCCGGTTGACGTTGAAATGCAGCACACCATGCCGGACTTCATCCAGACCCGTGGCGGTGTGGCCCTGCGTCCGGGCGACGGCATCATCCACTCCTGGCTGAACCGCATGCTGCTGCCGGACACCGTCGGTACCGGTGGTGACTCCCACACCCGCTTCCCGATGGGTATCTCCTTCCCGGCTGGTTCCGGTCTGGTGGCTTTCGCCGCCGCTACCGGCGTTATGCCGCTGGATATGCCGGAGTCTGTGCTGGTTCGCTTCAAAGGCGAAATGCAGCCGGGCATCACCCTGCGTGATCTGGTACACGCCATCCCGCTGTACGGCATCAAGCAGGGCATGCTGACCGTCGAGAAGAAAGGCAAGATCAACGAATTCTCCGGTCGCATCCTGGAAATCGAAGGTCTGGAGCACCTGACCGTTGAGCAGGCGTTCGAGCTGTCTGACGCCTCTGCCGAGCGTTCCGCGGCCGGTTGTACCATCAACCTGTCTGAAGACTCCGTGGCCGAGTACCTGCGCTCCAACATCACCATGCTGCGCTGGATGATTGCCGAAGGTTATGGCGATCCGCGTACCCTGGAGCGTCGTGCCAAGGCAATGGAAGACTGGCTGGCCAACCCGAGCCTGATGCGCGCCGACAAGGACGCCGAGTACTCTCACGTTATCGAGATCGATCTGGCCGACATCAAAGAGCCGATCGTTTGCTGCCCGAACGATCCGGACGACGCCAAGTTCCTGTCCGAAGTGGCTGGCGACAAGGTCGACGAAGTGTTCATCGGCTCCTGCATGACCAACATTGGTCACTTCCGCGCCGCCGGCAAGCTGCTGGAGCAGAACAAGGAACCGCTGAAGACGCGGCTGTGGATGTCTCCGCCCACCAAGATGGATCAGCAACAGCTGATGGAAGAAGGCTACTTCAACACCTACGGCACCGCCGGTGTTCGCACCGAAATGCCGGGTTGTTCCCTGTGTATGGGTAACCAGGCACGTGTGGCCGCCAAGTCCACCGTTCTGTCCACCTCCACCCGGAACTTCCCGAACCGTCTGGGTGATGGCGCCAACGTCTACCTGACCTCTGCCGAACTGGCTGCGGTCGGTGCGGTTCTCGGCAAGCTGCCAAGCCCGGCCGAGTACATGGAGTACGCCAAGGACCTGAACAGCATGTCTGGCGAGATCTACAAGTATCTCAACTTCGACCAGATGGAGGACTACACCAAGAAGGCCGCCGAAGCCAGCGTGAGCTGAGCTTCCGGCCCGACCGGTTAGTCAACCGCCAGGCCCTGCCCCGGAACCCGACTCGCTGTCGGCTGCGGGGCACCTGAAAAAACCGCGACTCTGGTCGCGGTTTTTTTGTTTGCAGCAACTGGCTGGATTCACTAGATTATGGCGCTACCCGACAGGGGCGGGACTGAACCCTGTGATTACAACGACCATACAAGGAACAGAAGATGGCTCACATTGATATGTCACTATTGTCGATCCAGTGCTTTATGGACGATGGCAAGCTTAACGCCCACGAACTCGACAAGATGGTCGCTCTGGCCGAAGCGGATGGCGTCGTTACCAACGAAGAGATTGAGGTGTTGAAGAGCGTGATCCGGCGCATCAAGCCAGAAGAAGTGGATGCAGCCATGAGAGAGCGCCTGGAGGCGCTGAGCGCGAAGTTCGCGCTATAACAACTCAGCTGAAGGGATAACGGAGCACCTCTGCACCGATGCCGGCAGGGATGCTCCAATGCCAACCAGGAGCACGTCAGGCCAGCATCAGCCGAACCAGAATGCCCACCACTACAACCAGCGTAATCCACTTCACCCACTGGGCCCCTTTCTCACCCATGTTGACCTTGACCGCCAGGTAGGCGCCGGTGATATTACCAAGAGCCAACACCAGACCAAAGGCCCAGCGCACCTGATCACTGATCGCGAAGATCAGCAGCGCCGGCAGGGTATACATCAGCACGATAAACACCTTGAGCACATTGACCTGGGGCAGATCGATGCGCAGCATCCGGTAAAGCACCACAATGAACAGCACCCCTACCCCAACCTGGATGAACCCGCCATAGCCACCGATCAGGAACATTGCCAGGTAGACCGTCGGCGTCAGCCGCTCCGGCGTTAGAGGCCGGGTGTCGAGTTTGGGTTGCGGCAGCAGCATGAACAGCGAGGCCCCGGCCATCGCGGTGACCAGCACCGCCTCAAAGACAGCATCGGATACGCCGGTTGCGAGCCAGGCACCAACCAGGGAGCCAATCACCGCGGGAATGGCCAGCCGCAGACCAACCGCAAGATTTCCATGCCCCATCCGCCGGAACCCACTCACAGCGCTGACGCTCTGCAGGGTCACAGCAACCCGGTTGGTGCCATTGGCAACCTGAGGCGGCAAGCCGAGGAACATCAGTAACGGCAGAGTCAGCATGGACCCGCCTGCGGACAATACGTTGATAAATCCGGCGATGCCGCCCACTGCGAGCATCGCCAGTACTTCCAGAAGAGACATGTCGGCTATCCGTTCAGGCCGGCACGGCTCCCCCTGTGTGGCGACCCCGTCGGCGATTCCAGGCAAACAGGGCAATGAACACCACCAGCCCTGCAACATCCAGCCCAATCAGGCCGTGAGGCCAAAGCATTACCCCTCCAGCGACGAAAATCAACAGCCTTTCAATAAGCTGCAGACGATTTTCAAGGAAGCCTTCAAGTCCACCAACAATGGCGTAGATGCCAAACAGGGCAAAGCCGAAGGTCACCAGCATCTCCGTCAAGTCCCCGGTGATCAGAGGCGAATAGGCGAACAGCAACGGTACAATGTAAAGCCCCTTGGCCAGCTTCCAGGCAGTAAACCCGGTCCGCATCTGCGGGGTGCCGGCAATGGCGGCCGCTGCAAAGGCCGTCAGGCATACCGGTGGCGTCACGTTGGAGTCCTGGGATAGCCAGAAGATCACCATGTGAGCCGCCACCAACGCCATCGACAGAGTAGCCGGCGAAAGCGCCTGCTCCAGCAACTGACTGGAGAAGGTATCCGGCACCACCGCCAACAGCGATTCAGCGGTCGCCCGGTCCATCGGCGCATTGAGCAGCTCCATTCGGTCAGGGGCCGCCAACATGAAGATGGCCTTGGCCTGTTCCGGCAAGCCGCCGGCCATCATCAGCTCCAACAGCTGGCTCTGGGCGATCAGTTGGTAGATCGCCGGTGCAGACAGGGTCGCCAGGACAATGTAGGCCGCGGTCACCGGCAACCCCATACCAAGCACCAGAGAGGCCAGCGCCACCAGGACAATGGTCACCAGCAGGCTGCCACCGGCCCAGTCGGTAATCATCAGCGAGAAGGTATTACCGATGCCGGTGGTGGAGACCACCATCACGATCAGGCCCACCGTGATCAGCAGGATTGCCGTGGTCATGATGTTCCGGGACCCCATCGCCAAGGCGTCCAGGATATCCCGCAAGCCCATTGGATGACGGGACAGCCAGGAAGCACCAATGACCGAAAGGATAGCGATCCCCGCCGCGTAGGTTGGCGTAAAGCCGTAGATCAGCGCCGCCACCAGCACCACCAGCGGCAGCAGGAAGTGCCAGCCGTCGAGCAGTACCTCCTTCAGCGAGGGCGCCGATTCGTCCTCCAGTTTCACCGCATGGCTGCGCCGGGCCTCCACTCGCACGAACATCGCCACCGAGAGGAAATACAGAATTGCCGGCAGCGCCGCCACGGCGATGATGGTGAGATAGGACACCTGAGTATAGGACGCCATGATAAACGCCCCTGCCCCCATCACCGGAGGCATCAGTTGCCCGCCGGTCGACGCTGCGGCCTCGACACCGGCGGCAAAGCGTGCCGGAAAGCCCGCCTTGCGCATCAGGGGGATGGTAATGACACCAGTCGATACCGTATTGGCAACACTGGAGCCAGACACCGATCCCATCAGCCCCGACGAGAACACCGCCACAAACCCCGGCCCGCCAACAAACCGACCGGCGGCGCAGCGAGCCAGTTCAATGATGAAATCCCCGGCACCGGACTTGACGAGGAAGGCCCCAAACAGAATGAACATGAACACGTAGGTCCATGAAATGCGGGCAATGGAGCCCAGCATGCCCTCACCACCGATGTAGGAACGAAACAGCACCGTTTCCCAGGTCAGCCCGGGAAAGCTGAAGATGCCTTCGACATACTGTCCCCACCAGGCGACGTAGGTCAGCGCCACAACACACAGTGCCGGAATGAACCAGCCTACGGTACGGCGGGCAAACTCCAGCACAAGAACCACCGCGGTGATGGAGACGATCCAGTCACCGGTGTCGAAATTCACCCCGCGCTGGTAGAGCTGGTCCTCAAACAGGATGACATAGACGGCACAAGCGACTGCGGCGACCCCGAACAGCAGGTCCAGCCCCAGCACCAGCCGCCGCCCCGAGGGCGAACGGCCCCGGAGCATCGGCGTGGTCAGCGCGCACAGCAGGCCGAAGAAGCCAAAGTGCAACGCGGAGGTCCACACCTCCGACAGCGTCGAAAAGGTGTTGAAGTACAGGTGAGTCAGCGAGGTCAGAATTGCCAGCAGGAAGATTGCCGGCCCCAGCAGCCGATGGCCCAACCGCTCATCCGCCTCACTGACGGTGTCGTCGCGAACCGCCGGCTGCGGCTCGCCTTCGGACTGGTTACGATCCACCCGACCTCACTCCTGAACCAGGCGGTCCGGAATGGTCAGGCCCTGCTCCCGGTAGAACCGGAGCGCGCCCGGATGCAGCGGCATGGGCAGACCGGCAATGGCCTTCTCCAGGGCCATCGCCTTGGTAGCGGGATGGATGTTGTTCAGGAACGGCAGGTTCTCATAAATGGTCTTGGTGATCTGGTAGACATCGTCTTCGGAGACATCGTTCCGAACCGCCAGAATGTTGGGCTGGGCAATGGTATGGATATCCTCGTCCTGGTTGGGATAGGTGCCCGCGGCAATCACGTAGGGGGTCCAGAGTTCGAAATCGCTGTTCACTTTCGCCAGCTGCTGGTCGGTGAACGACAGCGTAGTAATGTCATCCCCCAGGCTGGCGTAGGCACGGGTGACCGCAGTTGCCGGTGCCCCGGCCGGGATGTTCATGCCATCGATGTTGCCGTTCTGCAGTGCGTCCGCGCTGGGACCGTAACCGAGATACGCCAGATCCACCTGCTCCACATCGATGCCGAGCTTACCAAGGATGAAACGGCCGGAGCCTTCGGTGCCGGAATTTCGCTTGCCGATCGAGAAGCTCTCACCATAGAGGTTGGTCATGTCGGCAATAGTGCCGGTTTCAGCCACTTCCTGGCGCACCACAAAGTGTTCCACGTTCTGCCACAGCATAGAGACCGAACGCAGGCCCTCGTATTTCTTGTCGACCGGGCCGGTGCCGTTCCATGCATACGCACCATACAGGCCCTGCAGGATACCGAACTGGATCTGGCCCTCATCGAGCAGCTTCAGGTTCTCGCCGGAGCCGGCGGAGCTGATGGCGGAGACCGCGATGTCGGTCGAGGGTTCCAGCTTAACCTTGATCAGCGTCGAAATCGCAACGCCCACCGGGTAGTAGGTACCACCGGTAGTGGCGGTGCCCATCACATAGTCCCCGGCCCCCTGAGCCGCGCCGGCCAGCCCAAGTACCGCTGTCGCGACCCAACCGCGGGAGCTCTTGCCAAATCGTGTCTGTGTCATTTTCAGGTTCCTTCTTGTGTTTGTTATTAACGACTGTGTGTGCAGCCTGCCAGAGCCCTGCCCTACGATGGGTCAGTCTCTTGATTTAACGGGGGGAATTTACGTTCACAACATAGCTTGCCTGACCGTTCGGTGCCATGTCGCCACCCCGCTATTGGACTTATGTATAAGCTATCGGTGTGAGAGTCGGCCACAAAAAAGGCGCTCCGTGGAGCGCCTTTTCAGAAGCAGGTGTGGAGGCCGCGTTCAGCAGCCTCCTGCTGCCATCAGGAGCCCATCGCCTGATCGAAGGCGTCCTGGGTTTCCTTGGGCGGCTCACCGCCGGCCAGGGACACTGCAACGATGGCAATCGTTGCCAGGATGAAGCCCGGGATGATCTCGTACAGGTCGAGAATACCACCGGACATGTTGCCCCAGATCACCACGGTCGCACCACCAACCACGATACCGGCAACCGCACCGGCGCGGGTCATCCGCTTCCAGTACAGCGACAGGATCAGGGCCGGACCAAAGGCGGCACCGAAGCCGGCCCAGGCGTAGGAGACCAGCTCCAGAACCTTGCTGTCCGGATCAAAGGCCAGCGCACAGGCAATCACGGCGATACCAACAACGGCCAGACGACCAACCCAGACCAGCTCGCCCTGGGAGGCTTCGCGACGGAACAGCGCCTTGTAGAAGTCTTCTGCCAGGGCCGACGAGGAAACCAGCAGCTGGGAGTCTGCGGTACTCATGATCGCAGCCAGAATGGCAGCCAGCAGGATACCGGCAATGACCGGATGGAACAGGGCGTCTACCAGCAGGATGAAGGCGCGCTCGCCGTCTTCCAGTGGGGTCTCGAAGTAACCGATGGCGGCAAAGCCGACCAGCAGCGCGCCGAACAGGCCCAGAGCACTCCAGATCACCGCGATACGACGGGCAGCCGGGATGTCGGCTTCGCTGCGAATCGCCTTGAAGCGGGCGAGGATGTGCGGCTGACCAAAGTAACCCAGACCCCAGCCCAGCAGGGACAGGATGGCAATTACGGTCATCGGAGAGCCATCAGAGCTTGTCAGAGCCGACAGGAACTCCGGATTCTTCGCTTCCATGGCTGCTTTGGTCGCACCCCAGCCGCCGTCAGCATTGATCGCGATGATCGGTACCAGCAGCAGGGCAGCAAACATCAGCAGGCCCTGGATAACGTCCGTCCAGGCAACTGCCAGGAAGCCACCGAAGAAGGTGTAGGAAACCACGGCCAGAGTACCGATAACCACCGCGGTGGTGTAGTCCAGACCAAATACGGTTTCAAACAGCTTACCGCCAGCTACCAGACCTGAACTGGTGTAGAACAGGAAGAACAGCAGGATAAAGAACGCGGAAACCACCCGCAGGATGCGCGAGGTATCGTGGAACCGGTTCTCGAAGAAAGACGGCAGGGTCAGCGAGTCACCAGCGGCCAGCGAGTAGGTCCGCAGGCGACGGGCGACGAAGAGCCAGTTCAGCCAGGTACCGGCCAACAGACCGATGGCAATCCAGACTGCCTCGTAACCGGCCGCATAGGCGTAACCGGGCAGACCGAGCAGCAGCCAGCCACTCATGTCGGAGGCACCGGCACTCAGGGCCGACGGCAGGGGGCCAAGACTCCGGCCACCCAGGATGTAGTCTGACAGGTTCGATGTTCGGCGATAGGCTACGTAGCCTACCCCGAGCATGAGCAGGATATAAAAGATAAAGGTCAGGCTGACGCCGATGTTGCCTTCAATCATTATAATTATCTCCCAGTGCGCTGTGTCGCTCTTTGTTATGGGCTTTCTGGAATCTGACAGTCAGTGCCACACCGGGCTCAGGCTCCCGGCCAGCAACGTCCGTCAGATCTTCTCAACTCCCAGCGACAGCAGGGACGCGTTGCCCCCGACCGCCGTGGTATTAATGGTCCGGGCACGCTCTGTTGCGAAACGCAGCAGGTAATGTGGACCACCGGCTTTCGGACCGGTGCCGGAAAGGCCCCGACCACCAAAGGGCTGAACCCCCACAACCGCGCCAATCTGGTTGCGGTTGATGTAGGTGTTGCCCACTTTGACCCGCCGCTCAATGTAAGCGGCGGTGCTTTCACTTCGGCTGTGAATGCCCAGGGTGAGGCCGTACCCGGCCCCATTAATCTCGTCGATGATCTTGTCCAGGTCCTCCGCGGCGTAACGCACCACATGCAGGATCGGACCAAAGTTTTCTTTTCTCAGCTGACTGATGCTGTCGATGCCATAGGCAGAGGGCGGAATGAAGAACCCGGCCTGGCAGGTCGGCGGCATCGGCGTGCGGGCGATGTAACGGCCATTCTTCTCCAGAAACGACAGGTGCTCCTGCAAACCACGCTGAGCCTCCTCATCAATCACCGGCCCCACATCGGTACTGTGGAAAGCCGGGTCACCCACCGCCAACTCCTGCATCGCCCCGGCCAACAGGGTTTCCATCCGCTCGGCCACATCCTTCTGAATGTAAAGGACCCGCAGCGCGGAGCAGCGCTGGCCGGCACTGGCGAACGCAGAATGCAGTACGTCCTGCACCACTTGCTCGGGCAAGGCGCTGCTGTCGACAATCATCGCATTCTGGCCACCGGTTTCTGCGATCAGTGGCACAATGGCGCCTTCGCGCTGTGCCAGCGTGCGGTTGAGCACATGGGCTGTCTGGGTTGAGCCGGTGAAGGCCACGCCAGCGATACGAGGGTCCGGCGTCAGTGCGCCACCGATGGTGGCGCCGTCACCGGTCAGTAACTGCAGGACGTCACCGGGAATGCCGGCCTCCAGCATCAGCTCAACAGCCCGCCCTGCCACCAGACTGGTCTGTTCCGCCGGTTTGGCAATGACCGCATTGCCGGCGACCAGTGCTGCCACCACCTGGCCGGTAAAGATTGCCAGAGGGAAGTTCCAGGGGCTGATACACAGGAATACCCCCCGCCCTTCCATGTAGAGCTCGTTGCTCTCTCCGGTCGGCCCAGGCAATGCGATTGGCTGACCGAACCGGGCCCGCCCCTGCACCGCGTAGTAGCGGCAGAAATCCACCGCTTCGCGGACTTCGTCAATGCCGTCCTGGAGCGTCTTGCCGGCTTCCCGGCAGCAGATCGCCATCAACTCTTCCAGGTTCTCTTCCATCAGGTCAGCGTAACGCTCGAGGCATTGCGCCCGCTCCTCCACCGGACGGGCGTTCCAGGCCTCAAAGCCCTGATGGGCAATATCCAGAGCTTCGCGGGCATGCTGCTCCCCGGCCCAGGTCACCTGCCCCACCAGCCGGCTCTGGTCGTGAGGCGCGCGGACTTCCTGCTGGTCGCCATCCCGGCGCTTGACGCCGGCTATGATCGGGCCGGCTTCCCAGCGGGTGCCGGCCCATTTTTCGAGATCGGTCAGCAGTGGCGCCAGGTCGGCATCCACGTGCAGGTTAACGCCCCTGGAGTTGCGTCGTTCGCCGCCATAAATCTGGTTTGGCAGCGGTATCCGGTCATTGGGCAGGGCATCGTACTTGAGGAGCTCCTGCACCGGGTTGCGCACCAGATCGTCGATCGGAGTGGCGGCATCCACCAGCCGGTGGACAAAGGAGGAGTTGGCGCCGTTTTCCAGCAGCCGACGCACCAGGTACGGCAGCAGATCCTTGTGGGCCCCGACCGGTG
Organism: Marinobacter sp. CA1; assembly: GCF_020546665.1. Taxonomy (NCBI): domain Bacteria; kingdom Pseudomonadati; phylum Pseudomonadota; class Gammaproteobacteria; order Pseudomonadales; family Marinobacteraceae; genus Marinobacter; species Marinobacter sp. CA1. Next base: position 1,889,032 of record NZ_CP071785.1, on the reverse strand, counting down.
CGTAGATGCGCACCGGGTAGTCGTGGGTTTCCAGCACCGTGTTATAGAGCGCATCGCCCATGCCATGGAGGCGCTGGAACTCGATCCGGCGATCCTTGTTACGAGCCATGGCCAGCACAGACGCCACGGTATGGGCATTATGGCTCGCCAGTTGCGGATACAGGGCACCGTCGGTGTAGTCGCTGAGCAGATAACGCAGACAGGCCAGGTAGGAGGTGTCGGTCGCCTCCTTGCGGGTGAATACCGGATAGCCGTCGAGCCCGAGCTGCTGGCAGATTTTGATCTCGGTATCCCAGTAGGCGCCCTTCACCAGGCGAATGGGAATCTCATCGCCCTGCTCCTTCGCCAGCTTGGTGAGCCAGCACAGCACCGGCAGCGCTCGCTTCGAGTAGGCCTGGATAACCAGACCAAAACCACCCCAGCCCTTGGCCTCGGGAGACTTGAACAACCTTTCGAACAGCCTGAGGGAAAGCTCCAGGCGATCCATTTCCTCGGCATCAATGGTGATCGCCACGTTCTTTTCGCGGGCCTGCTTCAGCAGCCCCAGAACCGTGTCGTAGAGTTCCGTGAGCACCCGCTCTTCCTGGGCTACCTCGTAACGCGGGTGCAGCGCCGACAGTTTAATGGAGATGGAGGGCGCCGGCACATTGCCGGAGGGGTAGCGGTTGTTCCCTACCGACTCGATGGCGTTGAGGTAATCCTGCAGGTAGCGATTGGCGTCTTCCCGCGTCATCGCGGCCTCGCCGAGCATGTCGAAGGAGTAGGTGTACCCCTTCTCACGGTATTCGCGGGCGTTCTTGAGCGCCTCGTCGATATCCCGCCCCAGCACGAACTGCTTGCCCATGATGCCCATCGCTCGGTACATCGCGCTGCGGATCACCGGTTCGCCGCTGCGCTTGACCAGGCGTTTCCAGATATTGGCGGGAGAGCCATCCAGCCGCCGGTCCATCTTGACCACATGGCCGGTGAGCAGCAGGCCCCAGGTTGAGGCGTTGACAAGTGTCGAGTCGCTACGGCCGACATGCTTCTGCCAGTCGGCCACTGACATCTTGTCTTCAATCAGGGCATCGGCGGTGTACTTGTCGGGGATTCGCATCAGCGCTTCTGCCAGACACATCAGCAGAATGCCTTCTTCGGTATCGAGGCTGTATTCCTGAAGCAGGGCATCCACCATGTGGACCGAATCGTCCTGCTCGCGAACCTTCTGGATCAGTTGGGTGGCGGTATCGGTGACATCCCGGTGCTCGGCGGCGTCGCTCTGTGCCAGCGGGATCAGTTCGTTGAGGTATTCCGCCTCGTCGACGGCGTAATTGTCTGTGATCCCCTTCCAGAAGAAGGAGCGGGGCTGTTCCTGGAATGCAGGCTCAAGAACTTTGCGTGCATTGAACATGGGATACCTCTCAAAGCTTCGAAGCCTCCAGACGCTGGCCCAAAGCCACGACTGGTGTTCCACCCGGTGAAAACGCCAAGTGCCGACACCATGGTCGGCCTGCCCGTTCACCCGTCGGAGAGCACGATAGGCTGATTGTCATTGTTACCTATGAGGATCAGGAAACCTGTAACGATCGAAAGACGCCCTGACTGGATTCGATTGATCCGTAAAGGTAGTTCGGAACACCGGGCGTGACTTACAAATTGCTACGGTTTTATTGCAAATTCCTCCGATACTCGGGAATTTCTCCTCATTGCCCGCGAACGTTCTCGCTATTCCTCAGCTTAGACGGAATTGTGCCGCGATGTTTTCGCAAAGCGTTGGTCAACGCACTTTGACTGGAAAATCCGGTTCGATAGCTGATCTCGGTGACCGATAACTGGGTGCCGGTCAGCAACTGGACAGCCTGGTCCAGCCGGGTCTGGATCAGGAACTGATGGGGAGAGACGCCGGTGAGTTCGCGGAATATTTCATGGAAACGGCTGACGCTCAGGCAGGCCACATTGGCCATGTCTTTTACCGTCACTTTTTTGTGCAGGTTTTCCATGACATAACGACGAATCGTTTCCGGGCTCAGGCCGACGCGGTTGACGGCACGCCGGGGCTCGCTGAGAGCCACCCGCTCCGCCAAGCAATGCAGGATACTCGCCGACAGGTGACGGCGCAGGGCCTCGTTGTCAGGTGAGCGATCGAACTCCGTGGCACAGAACTGCACCATCCCCTGCAACCGGGTATCCAGACTGACGGTACGGGCGCGTTCAAACATCGGCGCCAGTTGATCGTAATCGGCATGCCGGGGCGAGTTCAGGGAAGGAATGTAGGGATCGAGATTGATCACCAGGACATGATTCTGGTGATCACCCCGGTAATCGTGCCGGGCTTCCGTTGGCACCAGACAGGCCCGCCAGTTGTCTAGGCGCGAGCCGTTGCCATCAACGCTCAGCTCCGCCTCGCCACGGACACCAATTACCAGTTGGTGGTAGTCATGGCGATGCTGATGGGCCGCTTCCGGCAATTTCAGCAGTCGGGCATTGAGCATAAACAGGCCTGGCCAGGGGTACCGTACCGCGGGCCGCCCTGTTGGTTTGGGCCCGCATTGATTCACTCCCCGATCAGTAAAGCAGTGTCGCGTACCAGTTGCACGTCGGAAGCACCTGGCCGCCGACACTCAGGATCACTGACCGGGCGGATGCAAGCCTTTCTCACTTGCAGCCAAAGGCCAAGTCTGTGGCATTAGACGACAGGATTCAATGCGAAATGTACGCAGATGACGCCAACGATATATCGCAGCCGATGGCTCTTATGGCAGCAGCTGGCTCAGAATCCGGCAGACGTCTTCGCTCACAGCGTCCAGGGCCTGGCCGGCATCCACCAGATGGTAGCGCGCGGGCAATGCCCGGGCCCGCTCCAGGTAGCACTGGCGGATGCGCTCAAAAAACGCCACGGTTTCCTGCTCAAAGCGGTCCAGTTCACCCCGGCGGGCCGCCCGGGCCATGCCGGTAGCAACGGGAGCGTCCAGTACGATGACATGGTCAGGCCGCACATCTTCCTGCACCAACTGCTCCAGGGCCGCGATGCGCTGCTGACTGAGCCCGCGTCCCGCCCCCTGATACGCGAACGTTGCGTCGGTGAAGCGATCACACAGCACCCAGGTGCCCTGCGCCAGGGCCGGCAGAATGCAACCATGCAGATGCTGCGCCCGGGCGGCGAACACCAGCAGCAGCTCGGTCATCTCGTGCACGGCCTCGTCCCGCGGCGCCAGCAGCAACTCCCGGATGGCCTCGGCCATCGGGGTTCCGCCCGGCTCCCGGGTCACCATCACGTCGAGCCCTCGCGCCTTCAGCAGGTCCGCAGCCCGGGTGATCTGGGTGGATTTACCAACCCCTTCACCACCTTCGAAAGTAATGAACTGCCCACGAGAGGTCATTGCCCGGCTCCTTGACTGGCGGGGGCCGGTGATGAGCGATAGTCCTCACGGCGATTGAGTTGGTACTCGCGCACCGCCTGCTGGTGCTCCCGCAGGTTGCGGGAGAACTTATGGCTGCCATCGCCCCGGGCGACGAAGTAGAGGGTGTTGCCATCAGCCGGGTGCAGGGCCGCATGGATTGCCTCACGGCCCGGCAATGCGATCGGCGTTGGCGGCAGGCCATCAATGCGATAGGTGTTGTACGGGGTGTGCTGGCGCAGGTCACGACGGGTGATACGGCCGTTGTAACGCTCACCCATACCGTAGATCACCGTCGGATCGGTCTGCAGCCGCATGCCCTTGGCAAGCCGGCGAACGAACACCCCGGCAATCTCGTTACGCTCATGCGGCACTCCGGTCTCACGCTCCACGATAGACGCCATGATCAGCGCCTCATAGGGGGAGTCATAGGGCAGGTTGTCAGAACGGGTCGCCCATTCTTCCTCCAGCACGCGGTTCATCGCCTCGAACGACCGTCGCAGCAGATCCAGATCCGAGTCATTACTGGTATGGAGGTAGGTATCCGGAAAGAAGCGGCCTTCGGGGTGATCTCCGGGCGCGCCCAGCTCGGTCATGATCTGCTCGTCACTCCAGTCACGGGTGACGTGGCGGATGTTGTCGCTGGCACTCAGCGCCGCCCGCACATCGCGGAATGTCCAGCCCTCGATGAACTGCATCGACCAATCTTTGGTGTCGCCGTTGACCATGGCCATCAGCATATCGCGAGGACTCATGCCAGCGACGAACTCATACTCGCCAGCCTTGATACGAGCATGCTCCGGTACCAGCCGGCCATACAGGCGAAGCCAGAGACTGCGAGTGACCAGCCCCTGGCGTTCCAGGTTGCGGGCCACCTGAGAAAATGCGGTACCGGAAGGCACGTGGAACAGCACGGGCTCGTCCAGGGTAACCGGTTGCTCCAGGGTCTTGAACCCCTGCCACACCCAGAGACCGGACCCGGCAGCAGCCAGAACCACCAAAAATACAATGAGTACAACGAGTTTACGGATCAAAAGAGGTTTACTTCGGCAGCTTCAACGGATCGCAGATTGTCGCAAGGGTGTTATCAATTGGCAAATACAGACATCCCAGTTTGCGCACCGGCACAGCGCCAATCACGCTGTTGGTCAGATACAGCCCCTCACACTCTGGCCGGGTGAGCAGAGACAGTGGCAATGGCCTTTGCCGCACGCGTTCACCGGCAGCGGTCAATCCGTCCGCCAGTGCGGCAGCCATAACCCCGGCGACAGCAATACCTTCCGCTGGCGGCTGCCACCACTGGCCATCAAACCGCAGCAACAGGTTGGTTCGCGTGCCTTCCAGCAAGCGTCCGCCGGTGTCGGTAAACACCGCCTCATAGGACTCGGCAGGCTGGTTCTGACTGGCCATCACCTGCTCCAGACGATTCAGCGACTTCAGGCCCGACAGCTCGGGATTGACCACCAGCGGGGTGCTCGCCACTGTTGCCGTGACGCCGTCCGGCGCCGGCAGGGGCGGCATGGCATGACAAGAGAGAACAAGTCGGGGCCGGCACTGGGTCGGGGGACGATAGCCCCGCCCCCCACTGCCCCGGGTCAGAACCAGCTTGAGCACCCAGGCCGATGGCCGGCCGTAGTGCTCTAGGGCCTCCCCAACCAGCTGCTGGAGCTGATCGGGCGGCACTGGAATCGCCAGCCTCCGGGCACCGGCGACCAGTCGCTCCAGGTGCCTGCGAAGCAGCAATGGCTGGTCGCCCTCAACCCGAATGGTCTCAAACAGACCGTCACCGTAGGCGAGCCCACGGTCACTGGCCGGCAGGTCCTGGCGGTCGGCCCAGATTACGTCCAGACCGGCCACTCAATCCTCGAAGCGACGGAAGATCAGCGTGCCATTGGTGCCGCCAAACCCGAAGGAGTTGGACAGCGCCACTTTCACATCGGCTTCCCGACTCTGGTTGGCGACGAAGTCGAGATCGCACCCTTCGCCCGGATTTTCCAGGTTGATGGTCGGAGGCAACACGCCTTCCCGCACCGCCAGTGTCGAGAAGATCGCCTCCACTGCCCCGGCGGCTCCCAGCAGGTGACCGGTCATGGACTTGGTGCTGCTCATGGCCAGCTTATGGGCGTGGTCGCCGAATACGGCTTTCACCGCATCCACTTCCGCCACATCACCAAGCTGCGTTGAGGTGCCGTGGGCGTTGATGTAGTCAACCTCTTCCGGCGCCAGGCCCGCATCGCGCATGGCATTGCGCATGGCTTTCTGGGCACCGGTGCCGGAAGGCGCGGTAATGTGGTAGGCATCGTCGCTCATACCAAAACCAATCACTTCGCCGTAAATGGTGGCGCCACGACGACGGGCGTGCTCAAGCTCTTCCAGTACCAGTACGCCGGCACCATCGCTGAGCACAAAGCCGTCACGGTCTTTATCCCAGGGGCGACTGGCCTTCTCCGGCTCATCGTTGCGGGTGGAAAGCGCGCGTGCAGCGGAGAAAGCTGCAACACCGGTCCGCGTGGTCGCCATCTCGGCGCCACCGGCGAGCATCACGTCAGCATCGCCATAGGCGATCGTGCGGGCGGCATAGCCGATGTTATGGGTACCGGTGGTACAGGCCGTGGTGATGGCGATGTTGGGGCCCTGGTAGCCATGCTTGATAGCAACATTGCCGGAGATCATGTTAATCACCGAGGCTGGCACAAAGAACGGTGACACCTTGCGCGGGCCGTTCTCATTCAGGGCGAGCACGTTCTTCTCGATAAACTCCAGGCCCCCGATACCGGACCCGATAGCGACACCGACCCGGTCTACGTCCAGGTCATCGCTGGCGTCCAGCCTGGCGTCTTCCACCGCCTGCTGAGCGGCAATCAGGCCATAGTGGATGAACGCGTCCATCTTGCGAGCGTCCTTTGCTGACAGATAGGCACTGATATCGAGATCCCGAACCGCACCACCAATCCTGGTGTTGTACTCGGAAGCGTCAAACCGGTCGATCAGGCCAATACCGCTGCGCCCCGACTTGATACCCTGCCAAGAGGATTCGACATCATTCCCCAGCGGGGAAAGCATGCCCAGACCTGTGATCACAACACGTCGTTCAGCCATAACACCGTTCACCTACGTCCTTTATCTGAATAAACCGACAAACTCGGGAAAATGACAGCCAATAAAAAAGCCGTCCCGTGGACGATGCTCAGGACGGCTTCTGCTTGGCGAACTAATCGAGCGGAGTATCAGGTATGCGCGACAATGTAGTCGATTGCGTCCTGGACACTCGCCAGCTTTTCAGCTTCTTCGTCAGGAATTTCGGTTTCAAACTCTTCTTCGAGAGCCATTACCAGCTCAACAGTGTCCAGTGAGTCAGCGCCAAGATCCTCAACAAAAGAAGATGTGCTCTGAACCTCGGACTCCTTAACGCCCAACTGCTCGCAGACGATCTTCTTTACGCGCTCTTCAACTGTACTCATAATTTCCTCACTTTGATTTCAACCAAGCAATATCGGATTGCCAGTTTAGTTTAAAGCCTATTCGCAAACAAGCGAACAAACTGTCTAACGCCTTGTGCAACAAGGAATTACGGCTATTGTTGCGCAAGCCTTATCCCATGTACATACCACCATTGACGTGTATGGTTTCGCCGGTCACATAGCCGGCTGCGTCCGAGGCAAGAAAGCCCACCACGGCAGCGACTTCTTCCGGCTCCCCAAGACGGCCCGCAGGTATGACTTCCATCATAGCCTCGCGCTGCTTGTCGTCCAGTTTTCGCGTCATATCGGTGTCGATGAAGCCCGGAGCCACGCAGTTGGCGGTGATACCCCGGTTTGACATTTCTTTCGCCAGGCTGCGGGTGAATCCCTCAACCCCGGCTTTGGCCGCACAGTAGTTTGCCTGGCCGGGGTTCCCCATGCCGGCAACCACCGAGCTGACGTTGATAATCCGGCCCCAGCGGGCCTTGGCCATACCCCGCAGCACCGCCTTGGACAGGCGGAACACGCTGGCAAGGTTGGTTTCGATCACATCGGACCAGTCGCCATCCTTGAGCCGCATCAACAGGTTGTCCCGGGTAATACCGGCGTTGTTGACGAGGATGTGGGGCGCGCCAGCCCGCTCAGCGACGGCTTTCAGCCCCGCCTCAATGCTCTCGGGGTCCGACACGTTCATAACGATGCCAAAGCCGGGTGTGGCCGCGCCAGCGAGGTCTTCACCGATGCTCTCGGCGCCTGCTTCGCTGGTGGCAGTCCCCACGACCAGTGCACCCTGGCCTGCAAGTTCTTTAGCAATTGCCTTGCCAATACCCCGGGTTGCTCCGGTAACCAGCGCGATTTTGCCATCAAGTGACATGGAAAGCTTCCTTACAATGGTTCATGTAGATGCTGAAACCGCCGTTCGCCTTCATTATTTTGCCGAAGCAGCCTGAATCGCTGCCGCCAGCAAGTCCGGCTGTTCAATACCGTGAACCGCCAGGCCGCGGTCGATCCGCTTGGCCAGTCCCGCCAGCACCTTGCCTGAGCCACACTCGACAGCCACCGAGACGCCTTCAGACACCAGGTGGCGCACGGAATCGGTCCACAGAACAGGGGAGTAAAGCTGACGAACGAGGTTGGCTTTCAGGGTATCGCGATCCTGACCGGCAAGTGCGGAGACATTCTGCACCACCGGGATGACAGCATCGTTAAAGGTGACTTCATCCAGTGCACCGGCCAGCTCCTCCGCGGCCCCCTTCATCAGCGCGCAGTGAGACGGAACGCTGACTGGCAGCGGCATGGCCTTGCGTGCGCCCTTCTCTTTACAGGCTTCAATGGCACGATCAACCGCTGCCGCCGAACCGGCGATCACAACCTGGCCGGGCGCATTGAAGTTCACCGCGGACACCACGTCATCTCCGGCCGCCTGTTCGCAGGCTGCTGCCACGTCATTGTCTTCCAGACCCAGAATGGCGGCCATCTTGCCTTCGCCGGCAGGCACCGCCTCCTGCATCAGCTCGCCCCGCAGGCTCACCAGCTTGACAGCATCGAGGAAGTTGAGACTTTCGGCCGCGACCAGCGCGCTGTACTCACCCAGGCTGTGCCCGGCGACAAAATCCGGACGTGGTCCGTCGGCCACCAGCCACTGACGCCAGAGTGCAACACTGGCCGTCAACAGCGCCGGCTGAGTCACCATGGTACGGTTGAGTTCTTCGGCAGGGCCATGCTGGCACAGATGCCAGAGGTCATACCCCAGCACATCCGACGCCTCGGAGAATGTCTGTTCAACGATCGGCCAGTTGCCCGCCGCGTCCGCCAGCATGCCAACGGACTGGGAACCCTGACCTGGAAAAATGAAGGCTGATTTCATGATGGGAATCTTATCGTCTGTGAGCGGAATGAGAGATTAGCCAATAGTACAAGGCAAGCCCCGCAACAACCACCGGCCGGCCTCTGCAGTTGCTAGGACATTGGTCGCAATGCAGGCCAGAGGGTGGCATCGATCACAGCATCAGGTCGTCCAGTCTGTCGTTGATTCTGCGGGGAACTTCCATTTCCACCTCTTTTGTTGCCTGCCGAATGGCGGCCAGCAGGGCCCGCTCATTGGCATTACCGTGGCTCTTGATCACCACGCCCTGGAGCCCAAGCAGGCTGGCGCCATTGTGGCGGGCCGGGTCCATCAGCTTCAGCAGGCGCCCAAGCACCGGACGCGCCAGCCAGCCAACGAATCGGCCGTAGAGCCCGCGACTGAATGCCTGCTCCAGCAGCTCGATCAGCAACCCGGCGACGCCCTCTCCGGTTTTGAGGGCGATATTGCCGACAAAACCGTCACACACCACCACATCCGCCACATCCCGGAACAGATCACTGCCCTCGACATAGCCGATGTAATTGATGGTATCGCACTGAGCCAGCAGATGGGACGCCAGCCTCACCTGCTCATTGCCCTTGATCTCCTCTTCGCCGACGTTGAGCAACGCCACCCGCGGCTCAGGCAGGTCACTGATCGCAGACGCCATCAGCGAGCCCATGAGAGCGTACTGGTAGAGGTTCTCGGCACTGGCATCGACATTTGCGCCCAGATCCAGGACGTGACAGCGACCGCGAAGGGAGGGAATCAGCTTGGTGATGGCGGGGCGCTCAATCCCCGGATACATGCGGATGATCGAACGACCAAACGCCATCAGCGCGCCAGTATTACCGGCACTGACGCAGCCCTGGGCTTCGCCATCCCGAACCAGCCGCAGCGCCACTGCCATGGAGGCATTCTGCTTGTGCCGCAGGGCGTGGGAGGGACGCTCATTCATCCGCACCACATCCACCGCCTCAGCAATGCTGATTCGGGGATGGCCGGCCGACCCGGAATCACGATCCACCCCATACAACAAGGCCTCAAGCTCACTCCGGATACCAACCAGAATGACGCTCAAGGCCTCGTTTTCTGTTACCGCCGCCAGCGCCGCGCTGACTGCTACCGCAGCCCCGCGATCGCCACTCATGGCATCGACGGCCAGGGTGACCGATTTCACCACGGTTCCGTCAGACACAGGGCGGTATCAGGCGCAACGATTACTCGTCGCGCGCTTCAACTACCTGCTTGCCACGGTAGAAGCCGTCCGGAGAGACGTGGTGACGACGATGAACTTCACCTGTGGTGGCGTCGGTGGACAGAGTGGCAGCATTCAGAGCATCGTGGGAACGACGCATGCCACGCTTAGAGCGGGTTTTCCGGTTTTGCTGTACAGCCATGATTATGCTCCTGACCTTGAAACTAGCGTTCGTATAAACAGCAGCGAAACCACCTTGCAGCGGTTCCGCCAGCTACATTCGTTAATGTTTTTTCGTCTTCAGACCCGCCAGAACACTGAAAGGATTGTCCCGCTTGGATTCCTCGGAATCCATTTCGGCATCATCCTCTTCCAGCGCCTCCAGCTGCTCCGTGGCCGGACACTGTCCCCGGTCGTGGAGCGGAAATGGCGGCAGCACGAGCAACAACTCGTCTTCCACCATAGTCCACAGATCTGCATTGAACTCATCCGTCAGAAACGGCTCGAGCTCCTTGGGTAACTGCTGGGCCTGCTCATCACTGGTCACCAGCCCCAGACGAAACTGGGATGTCAGTGCCGCATCCATCGGATTCATACAACGCTGACACTCCAGTTGTACCTGAGTATCCAGCTGTCCCGATACGATCCGGCGCCGCTCGTCATCCATTGAGAATGACAGCTTGACCTGACAGTGCCCGTCTTCATCCATCCCGACAATGCAATCGGCGAAGCGGTCCAGCTGTTTCAGCGGAATCGTTCCCTCAAGCACTTCACCTTGTTCGGCAAGTTTGTAGGGATCGACGATCTTGGGCAATTCGGCGTTTGACATAGGCGCGCAATTCTAGGGCTCTACCCCCCGGCTGTCAAAGACTTCGTGGCCCTGGCGTTCAATTTTCGGTCAACCATCGACTATTATTGACCCCGAACCCGAAAATCTCCGCCAAATACCGCCCCAGCCCCTGTGGTAAGCTCGCCTTCGAAGCCCTCAAGAGCCCGAGCGAATCATGACCTTACCCCAACTTGTGCTGGCGTCTTCATCGCCCTACCGCAAACAGCTGCTGGAACGATTCGGCTTGCCGTTCGACTGCGCCAGCCCGGATATTGATGAATCCAGCCAGCCGGACGAATCCGCCACGAAACTGGTCCAGCGCCTGGCACGACAAAAAGCCGAAGCCCTGCGGGCCAGATTTCCCGACCACTGGATCATTGGCTCGGATCAGGTCGCCACCCTCGATGACGGCACCGTCCTGACCAAACCGCACACCCACGACCGCGCCGTGGAACAACTGCGCCGCTGCCGCGACAGAAGCGTCCGCTTCCTGACCGGTCTCGCCCTGCTGGACACCCGATCCGGGCGCGCCGCCGTGCTGTGCGAACCTTTTGACGTACAGTTCCGGGCACTGTCTGAACAGGACATCGAGCACTACCTCAGGGTTGAGCAACCCTACGACTGCGCCGGCAGCTTCCGCATGGAAGGCCTGGGCATCACCCTGTTCAGCTCACTGAATGGCCGCGACCCCAACGCCCTGATCGGACTCCCACTGATCGCCCTGTGCGACCTGCTGGAAGACTGGGGTCTCGACCTCCTGGCGGAGCGCTATCGCATCTCCAGCCGGGACTGAACCACCTGCTCGGCAAAACCGGCGCCCACAGAGGCGCCCAGGCGCTCGATAAACTCTTCCAGGCGCGAGCCGCCCCGGGTGTAGTCCACCAGGTCTTCGGCACCCACAACATCCCGGGCGACGTACGAGGAACTGCCAAGCGCATCGATCAAACCTAGCTCCAGCGCCTGCTCGCCGGTCCAGACCAAACCGCTGAACAGCCGGTCATCTTCCACCAGACGATCGCCCCGACCGGCGCGAACCTGCGCGATGAACTGCTCATGGGTGGTCTCCAGCACCTCTTCCCAGAACGCCACCTCACCTTCTTTCTCCGGCGAGAACGGGTCCAGGAAGGCCTTGTTCTCACCCGAGGTGTAAAGCCGACGTTCAACGCCCAGCTTTTCCATCAGCCCGGTAAAGCCAAAGCCGCTACCAATCACGCCAATCGAGCCCACCAGACTCGCCTTATCGGCATAGATCTGATCCGCCGCGGCCGCAATGTAGTAGGCACCAGACGCACCGATATCAGCAATCACCGCGTAGAGCTTCTTGTCAGGGTACTCTTCCCGCAGCCGGCGAATCTCATCGTACACATAGCCAGACTGAACCGGACTTCCTCCCGGACTGTTGATCCTCATGACCACCGCCTTGGCCTTCTCCTCTTCGAAAGCCTCCCGCAGAGCGCCCACCAGATTATCCGCACTGGCGTCCTCATCAGCGGCAATGGTGCCAGTCACCTCAATCAGCGCGGTATGCTCTCCCACAGACGGTTGCATGCCCTGCCCCGCCGGAAACACCAGCAACGCCAGCAATGCAAACAGGTAGGTAAACGTCAGCAGCTTGAAAAAGATGCCCCAGCGCCGGCTCCTGCGCTGCTCAGACTGCAGCGACATCACCAGTTTCTCGATCAACTTCCAGTCACGCCCCTGCTCCGGCGCACCAGCCACACCCGTCGGCGGCACCGGCCTCTCACCCACGACGGATTGTCGACCCGAATCCCATTCAGACATAAGCTCTTCCTACTTCCTTTCCATTGACAGTTAACTCCTTGTGCGCACGCACAACCCAATATCATTGCGAAGCACAGCTACAGCCCCAGCGCCTCACGCAGCTCGGCCACCTCACTTACAACCGCCAGGGGTTCGTAGCGGCCGAGCTCCTCACGATCGTGAACACCCCATTCAACGCCAATAGACGGCATGCCGATACGACGGGCCATTTCAAGGTCATAGCGGGTGTCCCCGATCATCACCGCCTCATCGGGGGCGATTGAGAAATGCGCGAGAATCTCCTCCAGCATCGCAGGGTCCGGTTTCGAGCGGGTTTCATCAGCACAGCGGGTCAGCGCGAAGTGCCCGCCCAGCTCGCTGCTCTCCAGAGCCCGGTCCAGTCCGCGCCGACTTTTGCCGGTCGCGACCGCACAGTGCCGGCCGCCGGCATTGAGATCCACCAATATGTCGGCCATTCCCTCGAACACCTCTTTCGGCGTCACCATGCGAGCGAAGAAGTAACTGCCATATCCGTCACGGATAGCCTTCATCTCATCCCGACTGATGCCCGGATAAAGCGCTTCGAGCGCCTCAACCATTCCCAGGCCGATGATATCCCGATAGGCCGCCCGCTCCAGGGCCGGAAACCCGAGATCCGTGGCTGCCTGATGAAGGCAATCAGCGATGTGCTCAATGGAATCCACCACGGTTCCATCCCAATCAAAAATAACAACCTTTTGCTGCTGACTCACACCTGCCCCCGAATAGCTGAATTCATCGCCGCGCCATCCGCGCCAATACTGCGTCAAACGCCTCATCATACGGCGCCTCGAACCTCACCGCCTCCTCTGATCCCGGCATGGTCAACTCCAGCGACCGGGCATGCAGCATCAATCGCTGCCCGCCGGCCGCCCGAAAGGCCTTAAGACTGGCGTCGTCCATATATTTGTCATCCCCAGCGATGGGGTGACCAGCGCAGGTGCTATGCACCCGAATCTGATGGGTCCGTCCGGTCACCGGAGAGGCCTGCACCAGGGTATAACCCGGGTAACGCACCAGCACCCGGTACAGCGTCAGCGACGCCTTGCCCTCGGCGTCTACCCGAACCCGGCGCTCACCATTACTCATCTCGTATCGCAACAGCGGCTCGTCGATACGATCAAGCGCATCGGGCCAGTCCCCCGCCACCAGGGCGTGGTAGTGCTTACGAATCCGCTTCTGGCACAGCTCATCCTGAAGAAAGCGCAGCGCTGACCGCTTCTTGGCCACCATTACCAACCCGGACGTATCCCGGTCCAGCCGGTGCACCAGCTCCAGAAAACGCGCCTCCGGACGGGCTGCCCGAAGCACCTCGATCAGCCCGAAATCCAGCCCGCTGCCGCCGTGAACCGCGATGCCGGAGGGCTTGTTCACCACCAGCATCTGCTCATTCTCGAACACCACGGCGTTTTCCATGACCGCCTGAACCCGGCTTCCCGGTACCACCGGCGCTTCTTTTTTCTTCTGGGTGACCGGCGGAATCCTGACCTGGTCGCCCGCTTTCAGCCGACTGTCAGGCTTAACCCGCCCCTTGTTCACCCGCACTTCTCCCTTCCGCAAAATGCGATACACCACACTCTTGGGGACGCCCCGCAACTGGGCCAGAAGGAAGTTATCGACCCGCTGGCCGGCGGTATCGTCGTCCACGGTCACCCAGCGAACCCCTGAACGCTCCTGGCCCGGAGCCGGATCTGACGGTTGCCTGGGGGTCGAATGGGATGGCTGCCTGCGTCTGGAATTGGGTCTCATAACACCTGAAATAATGCCGGAAAATGGGGAGGTCGGACACCGTGCCGGATCGGGATTGATGCCCCAGAGGATTACTGTTATATTCCGGCGTGCTCTGCTGTTTGTATACGGCCTGGCCTTCATGCCAACCGCCGGAGCGGCAGAAGTATACCGACACTATTTGACAGTTTGAACGCCGATTAACCGATCATGACAGGTTTCGGCGCGCAGAGTGCCTCCGCCGAGGCAGCGGGGTGAGTCCGCCGATTGCGTTCACCCGGATCAACGAAGCTTGATACAGCAACCCAAGGGTAAACGTATCGTCAGTGCTTCCGGCCGTCCGGGCGTGACGCCAGGAACCGACCTCCCTTGCCAACGTGCCCTGAACGACTCCCAACCAGGAGCGTCATCACAGCAGAGGCTAGTTGTTTAACCGAGCGGAAAACCGTCGGGCAACATCGCGAAGAAAGATTACTGACACGCAGGGCCGGGCCGTCCAGCAGACGAATATGACGTGAGACCCAGGCACCCGCGTGAACTTGACTACGAGCCACATGCGCAAAAAGACACTGAGTGATCACTGCCGCCAGATTCCCCCCGGGGAACGGGTGACAGCAAGCAGTAACAGATCCATGCAACGGCCACTCGCCGAGCTATGACAGGTCTGATCGCCAGCCCTGCGGCTTGGCGGTGCGTACGTTGGTCTTCGCCGATGCCCTCCCCACGGTTTTCTGTCACACAACCGACAGGAAACAATTCTTTCCATGAAAAGAATGCTGATCAATGCAACTCACCCAGAAGAGTTGCGCGTTGCCCTGGTGGATGGCCAGCGGCTGTTTGACCTTGATATCGAATCCAGTACCCGCGAGCAGAAAAAGGCCAATATTTATAAGGGCCGCATTACCCGGGTTGAGCCCAGCCTGGAAGCCGCCTTTGTCGATTTCGGCGCTGAACGCCACGGCTTCCTCCCGCTGAAGGAAATCTCCAAGGAATACTTCAAGAAATCGCCCGGCCAGATCGAAGGCAAGATCAATATCAAGGACGTGATGTCCGAAGGCCAGGAAGTCATTGTCCAGGTCGACAAGGAAGAACGCGGCAACAAGGGCGCCGCCCTCACCACCTTCATCTCCCTCGCCGGCCGCTACCTGGTGCTGATGCCGAACAACCCCCGCGCCGGCGGTATTTCCCGTCGCATCGAAGGGGAAGAACGCGCCCAGCTGAAGGAAGCCATGTCTGACGTGCAGGTGCCGAAGAACATGGGCATCATCGTGCGCACCGCCGGCATTGGCCGCACCTCCGAAGAACTGCAGTGGGACCTGGACTACCTGGTCCAGTTCTGGGAAGCGATCACCGACGCCGCCGGCAAACGCAAGGCGCCATTCCTGATTCACCAGGAAAGCAACGTCATCATCCGCGCCGTGCGGGACTACTTGCGCCAGGACATTGGCGAAGTACTGATTGATTCCGAGGTGGTCTACGAAGACGTGCTGAACTTTGTTCGCGCGGTGATGCCGTCGTTCGAGAACAAGATCAAGCTGTACAAGGATGAAATCCCGCTGTTCAGCCGCTACCAGATCGAAGGACAGATCGAAACCGCGTTCCAGCGCGAAGTAAAACTGCCATCCGGCGGCTCGATCGTCATCGATCCCACCGAAGCCCTGGTGTCCATCGACATCAACTCTTCCCGCGCCACCAAAGGCCACGATATCGAAGAGACGGCCCTGCAGACCAACCTGGAGGCCGCTGAAGAGATCGCCCGCCAGCTGCGTCTGCGAGACATGGGCGGCCTGATCGTGATCGACTTTATCGACATGACCCCCGCCAAGCACCAGCGCGAAGTGGAGAACAAGGTCCGTCAGGCACTCGAGCTTGATCGCGCCCGGGTGCAGGTCGGCAAGATTTCCCGTTTCGGCCTGCTGGAGATGTCACGCCAGCGCCTGCGGCCCTCACTCGGCGAAACCCGCAGTGAAGTCTGCCCACGCTGTAATGGTCAGGGCACCATCCGGGGCATTGAGTCTCTTGCTCTCAGCATCATGCGCCTGATCTACGAGGAATCCTCCAAGGACAAGACCGGCGAGGTTCGCGCCATTGTGCCGGTGGTGGTCGCCACCTTCCTGCTCAACGAGAAGCGCAAGCAACTGGCCGACATCGAAGCCCGCCAGGAAGTCAGCATTGTCGTTGTGCCTGCGCCCCACCTGGAAACCCCGAATTTCGAGATCGTAAGGATGCGGGAAGACGAGACCAGCAGCGAGCCGGTCTCCAGCTACCAGGTAGCCCAGGAATACTCCGACCGGGAAGAAGAAGAGATCGAAGTCTTCGCCAGCCGCGAGGCGGCACCACGCCAGGAAGCGGCCGTAAAGGCGATTCGCCCGACTGCGCCGGCCCCCAGCCCCGCGTCTGTGCCAGCCGCTGCAGAACAAGCCGCCAGCGAGCCAACATCGGACGAAGGCATGTTCCGTCGCCTGGGTCGCAAGATTGCGCTGTTCTTCCAGGGTGAGCAGGAAAACGAACAGGAAGAAGGCCGTCAGCAACAGGCTGACCGCAACCAGGATCGTCGCAATCAGGGCCGCCAGGACCGCCGCAAGTCACGGGTCGCCAAAGACGAAGGCAACCGCCAGGACAAGCGCAGCGGCCAGGAGCGCCGGCAACAGGAGTCCGGCGGCCAGGGCCGCAACAGCGACGACAACCGCAGCCGTGGCGGTAAAGGCAGCGGGCGTGACGGTGGCGGCCAGGGCCAGGGCCGTGGCAAGGGCCAGCAGGGCGACAACCGTCGCGACGGCGAAGACCGCAAGTCTGGTGGCCGCAATCAGGATCGCAAGTCCCGCGGCGGCAAGCCGAAGGACAACCAGGCGGACAACGCCGGCAAACGCGACCAGAAAGGTGGTGAAGACAAGCGCGGCCAGGGCGATGACAAGCGCAACCAGCCTCAGGGTGACGACAAGCGTCGCAGCAAGCCCCGTCGCCAGCGCAACCGCGACGGCTCTCCTGCCGAGACACCAGAGTCAACTCCGGCCAACCGCAAGACCGCACGGGTTGAGCGCCACCAGCAGGACACCCAGCCAGACTCCAGCAAGGACCTTGGCAAGGATACCGGCAAGGACGATGTAGCCAAGCCCCAGCCAAAGGATGACAACAAGCCCAAGGATCAGGGTCGCAAGGATAAAGCTGAGAGCAGCAACAAAGGCAAGGCAGCGGACAAGCCAGCCGCCAAGCCTGGCAGTCAGCAGGAAACCGGCAAGTCCGACGACGCCAAGACCGCCCCTGCCAGCAAGCCGGACACTGCCGGCAAGCAGGAGAGCGCACCTCAGCCCCTGGCAAAGGCTGCGGAAGAATCGGCGAAGGATCAGTCCGCCAAAACTGACAAACAGCCCGACTCCGCCCCGTCGACAGGCAAGCAGGACGACAGCAAACCGGCTGACGAGAATAAGCCCTCTGCCAAGCCTGCCGAAGCCAAGTCCGAAAGCCAGGAAGCGGTCGCCCGCAAGGACCAGGAACCGGCCCGTGCCGACAAGTCTGAGGCGAAGAAGGACATCGCTACCGAGCAGCCGTCACCGGCGACCAAGGCAGCCGGTGAGCGCAAAGCCGGCGATACGGTGGACGCAACCAAGGAATCGTCAAAGAACGCCGACGACAACGCAGCCAAAGCGAAAGACAAGCCTGCGGCCACACCAGCCGAAGCCAAGGCGCCTGCCGCAAAAGTCGACGCCGGCACCACTCCGGCTCAGACTCAGCAAGCAGAGAAAGCTGAGGCTGACACTAAAAAACCGGCCCGCAACGCCGAGGTGAAGCCAGCGGACAGCAAGGTCGACAAGCAGGAAGCCAAGCCCCAGCCTGAACCGACCAAGGCACCGACCGCTGAGCCCAAAGCGCCAGCCGCGAAAACTGCGGACAATGACGCCAAGGACAGCAAGGCCCCTGAGGCCAAACCGGAGGCAGCAGCCACACCTGCCACCAAGGCGGAAAAAGCTGACGAGAAGCCGGCTGAAAGCAAGGCGCCGAAAGCCGATGAACCACCGGTAACACCAGGCCGCGCCTACAACGATCCAAGGGAAGTGCGGAAACGTCAGAAAGCAGCAGAAGAAGCTGCCAAGAAAGCCGAGGGGAACTAAGGCATGCTGAGCAACACTGAGATCGAAGCGCTGGAAGACATCCTGTTCGCAGAACCCTGGGGCGAGGAAGCCCTGGATTTCTTCGGCCTCCACGGGGTCGTCTGTGCCAGCGTGGTCGGTCCGGTGTCCCTGACAGCTGAGGACATCTTCCGCCTGGCAACGGGGATGGACCAGCTGCCATCCTCCGGCGTGCCTGAGGTGTTTTCCTCCGCCGTTACCAAGCTCGCCGACGCCATGCGCGGCGAGCTGACCATGGGACAACCGCCAGAACTGCCAGAACCGGAAGATGGCGACCCGATGAACGCGCTGGAGAACTGGTGCGCCGGCTTCGTCGACACCTTCCTGGAAAATGAGGAGCAATGGCTGACCGGCGATGAAGATGAGACCGCCAACCTGCTGGTTCCGATGATGGCTCTGTCAGGACTGTTCGATGATGAAGACTTCCGCAAGGCGCGGGAAAGCGACAAGCTCAGCCGCCAGATGGCGGACGCCATTCCTGACACACTCACCGACCTTTACCTGCTGTTCCACGCCCCGGAGTAAGTGACTCCGGGCCTTCCCCTACAATGGGGTACGAAATCCCTGCCAGACGGGCGTGAGCCCTGAAGGCAGGGTTTCAAACCGCCCCAATTCACACCAGCTTGCTCCCGGGAAATGGAAATCACTGCCCTGGGATGCCATCAGCTCACTACCTCGACATAATTCGGCCAGAAACGACAGATCGCCGCGTTGCTGCCCGGAGGTCGCCACTTCCATCGCCCGGCCACCGGCGCTCTGGAAATCCGCCACCAACTGGCGCAATTTACTGCCGGTCAAACCGTATTTACGGGGATGGGCCAGCACGGCAACCCCCCCGGCGTCGGTAATCCAGCCAACAATCTCCTCAAGCTCTGGCCAGAAAGCCTTGACGTCACCGGGCTTACCGTTGCCAAGATAGCGACTGAACGCCTGATTCATGTTCTTAACGACGCCTTGGGCGATCAGCGCCTTGGCAAAATGGGGACGACCAGGGACATCGCCTCCGGCCTGCTCGGTCGCCAGATCCAGCAGAGGTTCGGGTACTTTCCGCTCCAGACGCTCGGCAATCTTGTGGGCGCGACGCCAGCGGTTGTCGTGCTGAGCCTGTAAACGCGCAAGAAAGCGGCTGTCCTCGACATCAAAATCCAGCCCAACCACATGAATGGTTTGCCGGCGCCAGACGCAGGACAGCTCGATGCCATTAATCAGGGCCAGCCCGGCGTCAACCGCCCTCGACCGTGCCTCGGTGAGACCGTCGATGGTGTCGTGATCGGTAAGTGCCAAGTGGGTCACGCCCATCGCTGCTGCCCGATCAACAAGTTCCGAGGGCGTCAGAGTGCCATCAGAGGCAGTGCTGTGGCAGTGAAGATCAATGCAGAGGGAGGTCCCTTGGGGTATAGTCACGGCTACTCATCTGTTACAGGAATCCGTCGGCAGTGTACCAGCCACGGGAACGGCTGTATTGCCGTTTGGCCCGATCCAACCTGGCCAGCCCCTGCAATACTGGTTCACCTCTGCCGGGATGACACTCTGGAGACCCACATGTACTACGCCATCATCAGTGAAGATGTAGAGAACAGCCTGCCCCACCGAAAAACCGCCCGTCCGGCCCACCTGGCCCGCCTTGACGCACTGAAAGCAGAAGGCCGCCTGCTCATCGCCGGCCCCCACCCTGCCCTGGACACCGAGGACCCGGGTGACGCGGGCTTTACCGGCAGCCTGGTCATTGCCGAGTTCGAGTCACTGGAAGCCGCCCAGCAATGGGCCGATGCCGATCCCTACGTGGATGCCGGCGTTTACAGCAACGTCACCGTTAAACCATTCAAGCGCGTTCTGCCCTGACCGGGAGCGCATGAGCTTTTTGTAATCGGGCTCACCTTGATCCAAAGGTTAGCTATGACAAAATTACCGCTTTCATTCATCCCTCAGGAACTGACTCCAGTGAAGCTTATCCGCCTGCTCGCCTGCGCCTTTCTGCTCCTCGCCATCAACCTGCCCGCCCAGGCCAGAACCATGTACATCGACGACATGCTCATGGCGCCAGTACGCAGCGGTGAGGGCACCCAGTTCCGGATACTGCACCGGGGCCTGCGCAGTGGCACAGCGGTAGAGCTGCTGGAGACCAGCGACTCCGGCTACAGCCGGGTCCGCACCCGGGAGGGCATCGAAGGCTGGCTGCCAACCCGTTACCTGACCGACACCCCCATTGCCCGGGACCGCCTGGAGCGGGCCAACAAGGAACTGGAACAGGCCCGCAGCCGGCTGGAGACACTGCAGGCCGAGCTGACCCAGTTGAAGCAGGAACGCAATCAGCTGGCGTCATCAGAAAGCAACCTTGAGACCCGCGCCCAATCCCTCAGCGAAGAGCTGGCCAACATCAAGGCAATCTCCGCCAACGCCCTCAATCTGGAGAAGCGAAACCGCGAACTTCAGGAGGAGAACCAGCGCCTGCTCAACGACGTGGAAGTTCTCACCGCCGAGAAGGAGCGCCTGGAAACCAAGAGCGAATCTGATTTCATGCTGCTGGGCGCTGGCCTGGTATTGCTTGGGGTACTGCTGGCACTGATCATCCCGCTGCTGAAACCCAGCAAGAAAACCGATAACTGGGCCTGACAGGCTTCCTGAGGGCTGCCCGGCCGGTCTCACCACGGGCAGCCCGGAAAAAGCCGGGACCGAGCCGAGCCGAGCCAAAACACCACATATGGTGTGTAGCAACCCAAGCTAACACTAAATATTTGGCTTACAGGTCTCGTTATGACTATGCGTTCTTTGACGCTGGACGAAGTACATCTTATAACTACAAAAACAACGCGCTTGAGGTACCGTGATGTCTATGACCATGAAAGACTACTCAGAGAAACGTGACTTCCACCGCATGCAGGTGAACACGGAAATTCAGATCACAGACAGTTCAGGCCAGACCTACACGGCGATCTGCAGGGACCTGAGCGGCACGGGAATGCAGCTTTACGTGGAGCAGCCAATCGCCGAAGGGACAGAAATCCAGACCCTGATGCCCTCAACCAACGAACAGTTCCCTCCCTTTGAGACCATCTGCAAAGTCCTTCGCAGTACCCCTGAGGGCGAGGGCTTCTTGCTGGGCACCACCATCGTCAAGGTCAAACACTGATTCGGCAGTTGGAGCCGCGACTACCCTACAACGAAAAAGAGCGATCCGATGGATCGCTCTTTTTACAGGCTACCGGCGTGCAACTCAGATCAATCGACGTTCAGCGCTTGCTCTGACACGACGATGCCATTGTTGTCGGCGTAGATGTAGTGACCGGGATGGAAGGTCACGCCGCCAAAGGTCACCGGCACATTGAGATCGCCAATACCGCGTTTGTCGGTCTTTCGGGGGTGGGTGCCCAAAGCCTGAACACCCAGCTGGGTATCACCGATCACATCGACATCACGGATACAGCCGTAGATCACCAGCCCGGCCCAGCCGTTGCTTGCAGCCTTCTCCGCCAGCATATCTCCCAGTAGCGCGTTGCGCTTGGAGCCGCCACCGTCAACAACCATCACCCGGCCATTGCCAGGCAGACCGACCTGCTCCTTGACCACCGAGTTGTCTTCAAAGCATTTGACGGTAACGATTTCGCCACCAAAGGCGGAAACGCCACCAAAGTTCCGGAACCCAGGCTCGACGACCTGAATCTCCGGGTAATCATCACAAAGATCGGGTGTTACGATTGGCACCGTTCATCTCTCCTTCTAACTCTGCGTATAGACGATTCAAAGCCGCCCCAGCCATCGACATGATTGCCCGTCGACATGTGACCAGGGCGGCTCCTGAAGGTCGTTATATGCCGGGGTTCTGGTGCCCCGGTCAGTCAATCTTCTCATCAGCGAGGAAGAACCAGGTATCCAGCACCGAATCCGGGTTCAGGGAAACGGTATCGATGCCCTGATCCATCAGCCACTTGGCCAGGTCTGGATGATCCGAGGGGCCCTGACCACAGATTCCCACGTACTTGCCGGCCTTGCGGCAAGCCTGGATGGCATTGGACAGCAGCGCCTTGACGGCGTCGTTGCGCTCATCGAACAGGTGCGCCACGATGCCGGAATCCCGATCCAGCCCCAGTGTCAGCTGGGTCAGGTCGTTGGAGCCGATGGAGAAGCCATCGAAGTGCTCGAGGAACTGGTCTGCCAGCAGCGCATTGGCGGGAAGCTCACACATCATGATCACCCGCAGCCCATTCTCGCCACGCTTGAGGCCATTTTGTGACAGCAGCTCAACCACCTGCTGGGCTTCGCCAACGGTGCGCACGAACGGCACCATGATCTCGACGTTGGTGAACCCCATTTCATCACGGACTTTCTTCAGCGCCCGGCATTCCAGCTCAAAGCAGTCGCGGAAATTCTCTGAGATGTAACGGGATGCGCCCCGGAAGCCCAGCATCGGGTTCTCTTCGTCTGGCTCGTACAGCGTGCCGCCGATAAGGTTGGCGTACTCATTGGACTTGAAGTCTGACAGGCGCACGATCACCTTTTTCGGCGCGAAGGCTGCCGCCAGAGTGGAGATCCCCTCAACCAGTTTGTCGACGTAAAAATCCACCGGTGAGGTGTAACCGGAGATGCGCTTCTCGACCGTCTGGTGAATGTCCCGCGGCAGGCTGTCAAAGTTCAGCAGTGCCTTGGGATGTACCCCAATCATCCGGTTGATGATGAATTCCAGACGGGCAAGGCCAACACCCTCATTTGGCAGCGCCTGGAAGTCGAAGGCACGATCCGGGTTACCCACGTTCATCATGATCTTGAACGGGATGTTCGGCATGGAATCGACAGTGTTCTCGCGCAGCTCAAAGTCCAGGCTGCCCTCGTAGATCATGCCGGTATCGCCCTCGGCGCAGGACACGGTGACTTCCTGATCTTCCTTCAACACTTCGGTGGCGTCGCCACAACCCACAACCGCCGGAATACCCAGCTCGCGGGCAATAATGGCGGCGTGACAGGTACGGCCACCGCGATCCGTCACAATCGCGGATGCACGCTTCATCACCGGCTCCCAATCCGGGTCGGTCATGTCCGTCACCAGCACATCGCCCGCCTGAACCCGATCCATCTCGTTGATGCTGGTGATGACCTTGACCGGGCCGCTGCCGATCTTGTGGCCGATGCTGCGTCCCTCAACCAGAACCTTGCCCTGCTCTTTCAGCAGGTAACGTTCCATAACGTTGGCCGCCGCACGGCTCTTAACGGTCTCCGGACGGGCCTGAACAATGTAGATGCGACCGTCGTCACCGTCTTTGGCCCACTCGATATCCATCGGACGCTGGTAGTGCCGCTCAATGATCATGGCCTGCTTGGCCAGCTCGGACACTTCCTCGTCGGTGATGCAGAACAGGCCTCGCTGTTCCTGCTCGACTTTCACGGTATCCACGAAATGGTCGGAATCCGGGCCGGCGTAGACCATCTTGATGGCCTTGCTGCCAAGGTTACGACGCAGTACCGCAGGCCGGCCGGCCTCCAGGGTGGGCTTGTGGACATAGAATTCATCCGGGTTGACCGCACCCTGAACCACCGTTTCACCGAGACCGTAGGAGCCGGTCACAAACACCACGTCACGGAAACCGGATTCGGTGTCCAGGGTGAACATCACCCCCGCGGCGGCCGTTTCACTGCGAACCATCTTCTGGATGCCTGCCGACAGCGCAACAAGCTTGTGATCAAAGCCGTGATGTACCCGATAGGAGATCGCGCGGTCGTTGAACAGCGAGGCGAACACTTCCTTAACCGACGTTTTGACCTTGTCGAGGCCAACCACGTTGAGGAAGGTTTCCTGCTGACCGGCAAAGGAAGCGTCCGGCAGGTCTTCTGCCGTGGCCGAGGAACGCACCGCAACAGCCAGATTGTCGTTGCCGTTTCGCAGCTGGTCGTAGGCCGTTTCCAGGGCTTCTTCCAGTTGCGCCGGGAACGGCGTATCAATAACCCACTGTCGAATCTCGGCACCGACACGGGCGAGCTCGTTCACGTCATTGATATCGAGGGCATCCAGCGCGTTATCGATACGGTCCTTGAGACCGTCTTTGGCCAGAAATTCACGATAGGCATGGGCCGTGGTGGCAAATCCACCCGGAACGGTAACACCAGCGTTGGCGAGATTACTGATCATTTCACCGAGGGATGCATTCTTGCCCCCGACCCGGTCAACATCGGACATTCCCAGGTTTTCAAACCAGATAATGTAATCTTCCAAAACGCGTCTCCCATGAGTCTGAAAAGCAAAGAGCGCTGTCAGTCAGAACCGGGTCGCTCGTGGACTGTTACCCTGTAAGGCTCATCCAAGCGCTCGAACTTGCGGTGTATCATACTGTAACCTGAAGCGTTTACCTAGGGAGCTTCTTAAAAACTCCGTGTGGCATCCACGATGGGCTGAGCCGCGCAGAGGCGATACGGAGTGAATCAGAGGCTCCCTTGAACATCAGCCATCCGCTGCCCGACAGAAAGTGGCTGCAGCCGCCCGCCTCCCAGCGAGACAGTCTGGTCGGCCAGGTGCCGCACAACACGCTGATCATGCGTAAAAACGACGATCGCAACCTTCCCGGACCGCTTCAATTCATCCAACAGCATCAGGACCTGCTGGCATGATGCCATATCCAGCGCGGACGTGGGTTCATCGGCTACAAGGCAGCAAGGATTACCCACAAGGGCCCGCGCAATCACCAGACGCTGGGCTTCGCCACCGGACAGTGCGGCGGTCTTGCGTTGCAGGAACGCTTTTGCCGTTGGCAACCCTACCCGATCAAGAAGCGAGATCATTCGCTCAATACCAACGCCGGCACTTTTTGCCCGCAGAGAACCGCGCTTGTTATTTTCCAGCTGGAACGCCTCTGCAAGGACATCGCAAACACTGAAATGAGGCGCCAACGCCCTGTGAGGGTGCTGAGAGATCAACACCGGACGCAAGCTGCTCCGGCCAGCACCTTCCCGATGCAAAGGACTGCGCCAGGTGACTTTCCCTCTCCGAACCGGCTCAAACCCCGCCAGCAAGCGGGCCAAGGTCGATTTTCCGGAGCCACTTTTCCCTGTCACGACAAGACACGTACCGATCGGGACAAACAGGGAGATATCCTCGAGCACCGGCTGACCGTTGTACTCGTGGGATAGACCCAGGATCTCCAGACCTTCAGCAAGACGGCACGGTTCTTTTGATGAGTCAGGGTCTGGCGAGACACCATCACGGACCAGCTGATGGCAAGCCCGCCCCAAACCGGGCTCCGGAATAGCGGCCTGCGCACGTCCACCACACCAAGAGCCGGAAAACGTTGCTTCATGCCGGATGCCCAGGAGCTTACGGGTATAGTCATGCTCGGGACAGCCGAACACGGTTGCAACCGGCCCGACCTCAACCAGCCGGCCATTCCGGAGCACGCCAATGCGATCAGCGATCCTCCGGGCCAGATCCAGGTCATGGGTTATCAGCAGTTGGCATCGTTCATCACGGCCTTTGCCGAACGACTCGATTACACGCTCGCGATTGCCGTGATCCAACGACGCCGTCGGCTCATCAAGGATGAGATACCGCGGGTTGTTCGCCATTGCCAATGCGGCTAGCACGCGTTGGATTTCTCCGCCGCTCAGTCCTGACGGGTAGCGATGATGCAGGTCGGCAGGAATATGGTGTGCGGCACACAATGCATGTGCATCAGCGCACGTGCGACCACCGGCCTCCAGCAGCTCCTGAACGTGCTGGATGACGGTAAGGTTCGGGTTCAGGGCATCTGACAGTGCCTGGGGGAGCCAGCCGAGTTCACGGACGCGGAACGCCTGTACCTGCCGGGGGCGGGCTCTCAGAATCTCAAAACCATCAAACCGGATCGTACCTGACCAGCGGAAGCGGCCAGGTGCTCTGACACAACCACGCTGTTGGCGGGACGGCTGACCATGAAGCAGACCGGCCATCAAGCGTGCCAGACTGGTCTTGCCACCGCCGGACTCGCCCACCAAAGCCAGTGTTTCACCACGGTCAACCTGAAACGAGATATCCCTCAATACAAGGTTGTCGAACACCCGGAGGCAAAGACGCTCAACCCGAATCATGGGCCCACCGATGACCGCGCCATGGATTGCCGCTCTGCAATTTTGCCGAGGGAAAGAACCAGATACAGAAACATGGCCAGACACACAGCCGGCGGAACAAGCAACCAACGCCATGCATCACCGTAAAGATGATCCATCGCACCCTGCATCATGCCGCCCCAGGTCAGGAGGCGCGGGTCCGTCAGGCCCAGGAACGCCAGGCCCGCCGTTTTCATGACGGCATGGCGCGTTGCCTGAAGATACAGACTGACAAGCAATGGCCAAACAGCGGGAATCAGATGGTGAAGGGCACAGTGGAGCCAGCTCCCACCCTGATGCCTGACATACTGGACATTCTCCCGCGTCGACTCGCGCAGCACAGCAGCCCGGATAACGCGCACATCGTCCTGCCACGCGCTCAACCCGATGATCAGCACAATTCCCAGCATGCCCGGCTGCACCCAGGCGGCCACAAGCAGAAGGAAGAGTATCGCCGGGATGGTCTGAAACATGTCGACCATGCGCAGTATCCCTGCCCTCACCAGTGGTACTCCGACCGCGCTTGCCATTGCAAAGAACACGGCGATGGCCAAAGCCAGAAAAGCGGAGGTAAACGCAATGACAACCGTATTTGGCGCCGCCAAGAGCAACCCGGTCCACACATCCTGACCAACAGCATTGGTGCCAAGCCAATGCTGTGTGGACGGCGGCATCAACACATCGGTACTCGTCCGGTAAGGCTCGGAAGTGAACAGACCTGCGAACGTGACGGCCGACAGTAGTGCAATCAGCGCCGCCCACCATCTCCAATCGCCCTTCCGGTGACCGGCCTCCGACGCTCTAAAAGCCATGCATTACCCCCTGCGCGCGAGTACGCTGACGACGGCATCCAGCAACCAGTTCATCAGCAGCACGAAAGCGGCGAGCCACAGCACCGCTCCCTGTAGCAGGACATAGTCTCGATCCCCGATGGCGTCATAGATCAATCCACCGAGCCCGGGATAGGAAAACACGATTTCAACAAACACCACGGTACCAACGAGGCCAGTGACAGAGTCACTCAAACGCGCAAGCACAGCAGGCAGCAGGTTGCGACCGTAATAGTGGATGCGCTCGCGCAGGCCACCAAGACCGCGCGCCCGGGCATTGACGATAAACGGGCGCGACGACAGGCCAACGGCCTCACCGCGGCACAGAAAATAGAATCTGGCCACTTCATGCAACGCGAGGGACAGCATCGGCAAGACAGCATGCCAGGCAATGTCGATGGCTCGCTGCACCGCACCGTGTGGAGGCATGACAGACTGGGCGCCGGCCGGCGGCAATATCGGCCACATCACGCCGAATACCAGCACAAGCAGAATCGCCCAGGCAAAGGGAGGGACGCTCGACAGGCAGGTCATCAAGCCAGTTGCAATCAGGTCGAACGGACCGTGGGGACAGCGCCCGGCTTCGATGCCGGCGGTTACTCCGATGAGCAGGGCAATGGGCATCGCGCCCAAGATCAACAGCCCGGTCCACGGCAACGCATGTGCCAGCAACTGCGATACCGCCGCGCCATGTTGAATCGAATACCCCAGATTTCCCTGCAGGACGGCCGCCATATACCCCCCAAACTGATCAAGCCAGCTCCCTTCCAGGCCCATTGAGCGATAGAGCTGCTGTTCTTCGGCTGCGGTGAGTTCTCTCATCAGGTCGGATGAATGCAACAGTTCCACCGGGTCACCCGGCAACAGCCGGGGCAATGCAAAGGTCAGCGTCAGCAACAGTGAGAAAACCGCCAGTCGCGTCGCAAACCCGCGTAGCAGTCCGGGTATCTGAGCATGCCCGCACGCTTTCGACACGGCGGTTAACAGACTGAACGACACGCTATTGGCCCGCGAGAGAAGGCGAAGCCAGAAAGACTGACTTGGGCAACGCCAGCGGTATGCCGATGGCGACGCCGTCTGGCAGGTAGTAAGGATGAACCCGATTGCTATAGGCGGTCGCCAGGTAGGGGTTGGTGAGCATATAGGCGGGCAGCTCTTCTGCATAGAGCGTCTGAAATCTCGCCAGAAGGGCTTTTCGTTCCACCGCATCCGACGCTCTCGCCTGGGCATCCAGAACGGCCCCGATGTCGCCCTGGTGGTCGGGATAACGGTCGCTTCGCCAATTGTCACCAAGAACCCGGTCCCGTAATCCGTTTGGATCACCCATGGCGCTGCTGGAAGAGAGCCGCAGATCGTAATCACCGCTGGCGATTCGCTCTTGCAGCGCACCGCGCTCGAGAACGCGGAGGGCAATACCAATGCCAAGCCTTTCCAACTGGTCGGCGATGACCGTCGCCATCTGGGCATGTCGTTTGTCAGTGATCAGGCGCAACTGAACAGGACGCCCGCCTGCCTGCCAGACTCCGTCGTCGGATTGCCAGCCCGACGTTTCGAAAAGCACGGCTGCTTGCTCAGGGTCAAAGGCGTAATTGCGATGGCGGCTTTGCACCGAAAACCACGGCGAGCCTCGCTGCAAGTGCCCGGTTTCTGCGATCACCGCGTCACCACGGTGTACGATCTTCACCAGTGCCTGCCGATCAATGCCATAGGCGATCCCCCGGCGCAGGTTTCTGTCACCCATCGAACCACCGCTGTTGAATACCAGGCGTACGGGGTGATTTCCCAGCGCCGTTACCACGTTCAACCCCTGCTTTTTGGCATACTCGACCCGGTCCATGGGCAAGTCTGAAACGATGTCCACCTCGTCGGCCCGCATTGCCTCAATCGCGCGATCCGGAGCCATGCGAACCAGAGCCAGTTGCTCATACCGGGGAGCGCCATCGTAGTAATCCCTGTTGCGCTGAAGCAGGTAACGGCCCTGCACCTTGTCATAACTGATCATTCTGTAAGGCCCGCTTCCGGTCGCGGCGTCTAATCCGGTGAAGCGCTCGGGCCTCGCCTGATCGGCGTAAACGTGTTCAGGCAGTATCGGTAAGGCCATCAGTGTATGGGACAGAAAGCTCGCGTCCCGCTGCTTCAGCGTCAGATGAATCTGCGTGTCAGAGATCACGGTAACCGATGC
The DNA here is from genome assembly GCF_020546665.1 of Marinobacter sp. CA1. Taxonomy (NCBI): domain Bacteria; kingdom Pseudomonadati; phylum Pseudomonadota; class Gammaproteobacteria; order Pseudomonadales; family Marinobacteraceae; genus Marinobacter; species Marinobacter sp. CA1. The sequence continues at coordinate 1,859,590 of NZ_CP071785.1, read as the reverse complement.
AATCCCCTCTACAGTCGCAAAGGGGTATGGGTGGGATGACAGGTAGGAGAATGTGAAAGCAACATCGGCCGCCGTCACCGGCACGCCATCATGCCAGTGCGCGTTCTGCCGGAGTCTGATGTCGTAGGCGAGGCCACCATCCAACTCCTGCCAGGATTCAGCCAGTGCCGGAGCGACCTTGCCATGGGCATCTTGCCCCACCAGGCTGTCAAACACATAGCTGGTGTAGAGGTAGCCGAGACCATTACGACGATGCGCAAAAGGCGCAAGCAACCCCTGATCGCCATCCGCTTGGGTGATCACGAGCACATGTTCTCCAGCAGAGGCCAGTGTTGCATCAGGCTGATCAGCCAACATAACGACCATGGCAACAACAAAGCCTCCCAGTCCACCAATACCAAGGAGCGCGTTCCGGCCCGTCGACATTACTGCTCAACCTCCTCGTTACAAAGACAGGTCGAGACACAGCCCCCTTCCCAGCCGATGCGCGCATCGTCAATACGATCGTCAGACGGTACATAGGGCTTGAGGTCCAGGAGCAATGTGCCGTCGAGGCAATCAAGCCCACTGACCCGCAAGCGGTTGCCATCCCGCTCCAGCAACCTGACGATACTGAGCGCCACCGGGTTGGGACGATTCGGCGAGCGACTTGCAAATACGCCCCGGCGCAGGGACTCGCCAGGCCTAACCGTACGCATCAGCACAGTCCGGTCCGCCTGTTCGAACCAGTAAAGTACGATCAAGTGCGTTGCGAGCTGGATGTTTGTCAGGGCCTCTTCCAACTCTGGCCTTACTTCAATCAGGCTCTCATCACTGTTGAGTCGGCTTGAGGCCACACACTCACTGAGCGCATCGGCGTTCGTGCTGATTTTACCGATCGCAGTCAGTTTGATGACGGTATCTTGGCTGTTGGCAGACATAGCGGGTTCTCCTGGATGTGGTCATAAATACGTTTAATGGTCAGCAGATTGCCGGGATATCAGGGACAGGATTCGAAGTTACTCAGAGGCTCTCCTAGAACCTCAGCAGCGCAGTTAAACGGGCGCTGCGCCCCATTTCATAGAGATTGGTCGTGCCTCCGGGCACGTTATAGGGCGTTCCGTGTGCCACATAGGCTTCATCCAGCAGGTTCGTGACAGCAACGCTGAACTCCTGTCGCGCCTGCGGCCGCCAGAACAGGGAAACGTCATGAACGTGGTAACCAGACAATTTGTCTGCCGACGTGAAGCTTTCCGGCAGGTCGCGCTCGGCAAACACGAACACGCTGTTCCATTCCAGGTACAGGTCTGCAGGACGGAACTGATACCCCACGGCGACCGCGAGTTTGTCGCCCTGCGGCGCGAACCCGTCGTACCAGTCATCCGGGCTGACCGGGCGCCCACCCAACGTCGTTTCGGTCTGCGTGTACGACGCCTGGGTAACCCAGTTGTGCCAGTGATAGCCAAGGTTTGCGGTTATCCCGGAGATTTCCGCTTTGCCGCCATTGCTGCGGGAAAAAGGTGCGCCGCCACGGCCGCCAAAAAGAACGACATCCTCGATGTCGGTTTGAAATGCGGTGACGCCGACTACAAACTCACGCCAGACATAGTCAACACCCAGTTCGAACGCTCTTGAGACTTCGCCCTCCAACGAGGTATCAGTGGCTCCAGCATCAATGCCCGCCATGAGATTCAGCCCCGGTGCGGGTTGAACACCACGAAACGCCTCCGCCCAAGATGCCGAGAACGTCAGTCCGCCAATGGGTGCGAACGTCAAACCGACGTTCGGGCTGACGTTGGCGCCGTCATAATCGTTTCCCGCGAGGTCTGTCAGGGCGCTGTTGTCGTAGCGCAAGCCAGCGCTGAGTTGCCACTGCTCCGACAGGCTGTAGTCCAGCTGAAGGAAGGCGCCGATGTTCCTGGCCGTTTCCGATTCATCAACCGTCGCAGCAACCGCCCCGCGGGATCGTTCTGACAAATACTCAACGCCATAGACAACGTAAAACTGTCCGATCGTCGACCGGTTCTGGATGTTTGCGCCTCGGCTTCGCCATGACGCCGTCTGGTTACTGGCCCGCAATCGCCTCAATTCGGTTTCATTCTCCTGAATGGAGGCGACCAGATTCACATAGGGGCTGCTGGCTGGGGCGTACTCATAGGACACGGTACTGGTGCGCTGTATGTGCTCCTGATCTTCCGCTGTGGCGCGAGGGTGCGAGGGATCAACACCGAAATTCACCTGGGCGGCGCGCAGGCCATTGTCCTCTCGATAGATCGAACTCAAGTTGATGGCATGGGCTTCCGCGGGTTGATACTGCAGTTTGGCGAAGAGGTTAAGCGGTTCGTTATCGGTGTAGGTGACATCCTCGCCGTTACCGGCGCGGTAGTTATCGGCGTTGTCTTTGGAACCGTAGAACACAAACCCGATGCGGTCGTCGGGCATGCCATAGACCGCCGCGCCAGGAGACAGCCGCTCGCCATTGGTTTGGCCAGACAACCGCACAGCAGCACCAAACCGTTCATCGGGTAACAGGAAGTCCTCAACCGCCTTGGTTTCGTAGGCGATCAATCCGCCCAGCGCAGACGGACCGGACAGCGCAGAGCCAGGGCCCGCATCAACCGTCACGCGCTTGAGAATAAACGGATCAATGCCATTGTTGCCGTTATGCGGGGAGAGCGTTCCAGACGTCTTGGCCCCGTCAATGGTGACGTTGAGCCGAGTGTCTTCGAGACCACGCACGTAGACTTTTTGCGCGGTCGTGCGGTTCCCACCGCTCACCGAAACATCGCTGCTTCTAAAGAACAGCTCATTGAGCGTCGTCGGTTGCTGCAGCCTGATCTTCCCTTCGTCGATGACATTAGGCGAGGCATCCTCAAGCGGTGTGCCTTTAACAACGATGGGCTCAAGGTTGACCGTAACCGGTTGTTGCGCCTGAGCAATTCCAGGGGCAGCCAACACACCAACCCAGCACAGGACCGCCGTCGGCAACGGCTGGTCACGAGCGGCCTGTGAAGCACGTCCATGGCAGAGAACAGCAGAAATATCCAACATAGATTGTTACCAGCATGAATAATGAGAACGAGTTGCATTCGCTATTCTGTCTGATAGATTCCTTGCCCGAGTAACCGTATATGGACTAAAAATATTGAAAAGTGGCCAGCATGAACGACTCCAACAACGTCCATGACAATGAGTTCAGCGAATGGCTGGGTGGTCCGCCGCTGATCTCACGATGGTGGAAGGACAACTCGAGTGATTCGCAACGACCGGGTGAACGGTCATACAACTGGCACCGTCATCGACGGGGACAGATGTTCAGCGTCGAATCGGGCCTTATTCACGTCGAGACCCAAGAGGGCTCCTGGATACTGCCACCCCACCGTGCCGGATGGATTCCACCGGAAGCCATGCACGTCATCAGATTCAGCAGCGCACCCAATGGCTGGATGCTGATGCTGACGCCGGAGGTGTGCGAGGATTTGCCCGGCAAACCCTGTGTGATTGGCGTAAGCGAGTTGCTGGAGGCACTGGTAACCAGGACCATAGGCTGGAGCAAACTTGATCCATTGGTTGCGGACCAGGAGCGTATTCTCAGCGTTATCATCGACGAAATTGGCCGGACACCGCACGAATCCCTACATCTCCCGATCCCCAAAGAAGCCCGTCTGGCGTCGTTGACCCGGATGATCCTCGAAGACCCAGCGAAATACCGTACGATCGAGCAGTGGGCTGCCACTAGTGCAATGTCTGCACGTACCTTGCGCCGGCTCATCCGTGAGGAAACCGGCATGAGCTTCGGGCAATGGCGACAGCAAGCCCAGTTGATCCATGCGCTTGAAATGCTCGCCCGCGGGGCAACAGTTGCGGATGTAGCGCACGCTCTTGGCTATGCATCGCCAAGCAACTTCATCGTCATGTTTCGCCGTGCTCTGGGGGATTCCCCCGCCCACTACTTCGCCAATGCCCCTTTCGGTGAAGGCGCCTCTGATTGACTCTGGATCATCTCGGGCCTTCCAAGCGGTCCACACCCAAGGCGCGGCTTTGCAGGACGGCTCCAACGCAAAGGTTCCCTCCCCCCTTTTGATTCGGTAAGTTAGAGCTTTCGCGTCGATGGAAGCTCCGATAACGTTATGAAACGCACAGCCTTCTTTATCTCCGATGGCACAGGCCTCACCGCCGAAGGCCTGGGAAACAGCCTGCTGGCCCAGTTTGAAAAGATTGAGTTCGAGCGGGTCACGGTGCCCTACGTCGATGACACGGGCAAAGCCACCGAGCTGGTGGAGAGAATCAATCAGGCAGCGGAGCTGGACGGCAGCAAGCCCCTGGTGTTCGACACCATCGTCAACAACGACATCCGCGCCATCATCAGCCAGGCCAATGGCTTTATGGTGGATATCTTTGGCACCTTCCTGCAGCCGTTGGAAACCGAACTGCAGTCATCGTCGTCCTACACCGTGGGTAAATCCCACGCCATCAGCAACGAGAGCAACTACGAACGGCGCATTCACGCTGTCAACTTTGCCCTCGATAATGACGACGGTGTCCGCACCCGGCAGTACACTGAGGCCGACCTGATCCTGGTCGGGGCATCCCGCAGTGGCAAAACGCCTACCTGCCTCTACCTTGCACTGCAATATGGCGTCAAGGCAGCGAACTATCCCATCACCGAAGAAGATCTGATGGACGAGCAGCTGCCCGAGGCTCTCCGCCCCCACAAGGGCAAGATCTTTGGCCTGACCATCGAGCCGGAACGGCTGGCGGTCATCCGCAACGAGCGGCGGCCGAATTCAAGGTACTCATCGCTGAAGCAGTGCATGCACGAGATCGAAGAGATTGAACTGATGTACCGGCGGGAGCGGATTCCGTTCATGAACACCACCGCCTATTCGGTGGAAGAGATTTCTACCCGGATCATGGTCACCACCGGCCTGCGGCGAAACCGCTGAGGCGTAGACCGGGAAAAAGCAGAACCAGTCGGCAAGGGCGCACCGCTGGCGATGTGAGAGTACGCCCGCCTCCGGAGAGAGTGCCTCACCAGAGACGGGCGCTGACCGCGTTACAGCTCTTCGATGTTCAGTCCGAGTGCTTCCGCCTCGGCCCGGCGATCCGCACTTGTCACCACTGCAATGCTTGCCTTCTCAGGTGTCAGCCAGGTGCTGGCCACTCGCTTCAGATCGTCCATCGTCACCGCAAGAACCCGCTCGCGAAACCGCGCCTGCTGCTCGGGCGTGCGGCCAAACAGGCGGTTCTGGAAGGCATGACGCGCCTCGCCAGCCGGTGAGCGCGGCTTATCGAGCTGCCCGATCACACCGAGAATGGATTCTTCCAGCGCCTGGAGATCGTGATCCTCCGTCTGCAACCAGTCCAGAGCCTGATCGAAATCGGCCAGGGTTTCGCCCAGCCGGGGGTCGCGGTAGGAGAAGAAGCGGAAGGTGCCATTGATGCTGTCCTGACCAGCACCGCCACCGTAGGCGCCTCCCTTCTCACGGATCGCCCGGTGCAGGTAGCCGTTGCGCAGGAAACCGCCCAGCACGGTCAGGGCCGCCGCATCCGGGTGATCCACCGCTACGGTCGGGTATGCCTTGGCGCAGAAGCTCACCTGAGTGGAGGTAAGCCAGGCCTGACGGGTCTGGTAGTCCACCGGCGCCAACGACCACTGGCTGCCGGTGCCGCTGTCAGGCTGCGACCAGCGCTGACGCAAGTGATCCACCATCGGCGACAGCTGTTCATCTTCCCCAATCACCAGGAACTGCCGATCCTGCTGGCGCAGGCGCTCATGAAGGTCTGCCAGACGCTGGCACAACGCCTTCAGTTCATCCGCACTTTCCAGCGCCCGATCCAGCGCCTTGATTTCACGAATGGCCGCCAGACCGCCAAGTCGATAGGCCAGCCAGCCGCCCGAGCTGAGCCCCTGGGAAGCAGCGCCCATCGCCAGGGCGTGGCCGCTACCGGTCACGGATTGCTCGCGACGGGCCCGAACCTGGGCGATCAGTTCCCGGATGCGTTCCTGTTCGTCGAACCGGGCATGAACCGCGAGATCCGCCAGTAGATCACCGAGCGCTTCGCGATTGCGGGCCAGGGCCTTGCCGTTGAACACCAGATAACCGGACAGGTCCTGAACATCGTCAATCCGCCCACGGGCCGAGGTGAAGGCACCCACACCACCGGATTCGGCAGAAATGCGGTCCTGCATCTGCAGGTAATCCAGCTCGCCACAGCCCACCTCGGTCACACAGGTGGTGTACAGCGGCAACAGCAACAGCTCGTCTTCACTCAGTTCCGGCAGCGGTACGATGACCTGCTGATACACCAGACCGTTAGTGCCACGGGCATACAGCGTTGCCGGGAAGCCATCGACGGCCTGGGATTGCGGTTCCGGCGTCTGCAGCGGTACATCGCTCAGATCCACCTTGGGCAGGATGGTGTCGTCATCCTTTCGGTGCTGACGGGCCTCCAGCGCCTCTGCCCTGTCGATGATCTGGCGTTTGTCGTCATCGCTGAGCTCGGCCTTGCGTTGCGCCAGCGCCTGCTGGATGGCGGCCTGACGCCGGTGCTCCAGGGACTGGTCCGGTCGCAGGGTCAGCGTTACCCGGTGGGGATTGTCCAGCAGCAGCCGCCGGACCAGGTTGGGCACGTAATCCGGCTCCCGGATCTTCTCCCGCAACTGGGCCAGAACGGGCTCCAGATCCAGCAGCGCCACCGGATCACCGCCATGCACCATCGGTGAGATAGCGCTCATGATCAGCTGCAGGCCGTAAGGGAACTGGTCTCCGGCAATCTCGCGCTGGTGCAGTTCAAGCTGATGCAGAATCGCCTCCAGCCGCTCCTGACTGACGCCCTGCTCGGCAACATCGCTGAGCACCTTTTCAATCAGTTGCTCCAATTCGCCATCGCGGCCCGGCTCACTGCCCTCGATTCCGCAGACAAAGGTCATCTCCCGGTTGGAGTCCTCCAGTCCGCACAGCGGTGACGGCGACTGGCCGATCTCCGACGTTTCCAGCGCCCGCATCAGCGGCGAAGCGCTGTTCTCAAGCAGCACGTTGGCCAGCAGGTGGGCCTCCAGGTTCTGCTGCAGATCAAAACTGTGCCCCAGCAGCCAGCCCATCACGATGTGGGTTTTGTTGTCGGCGGATTCGTCCTCACCGATGGCGTAGCCCTGTTCCACATTCAGCGGCGCGAACATCCGTTTTTCGTCACGTACCGGCAGTTCCACGTGCTGGTGATCGAAACGGCTCAGCGCCAGCTCTTCAAAGCGTTCGTGGTGCTCGTGGGCGGGAATGTTGCCATAGGTGGCAAACAGCGCGTTGCTGGGGTGGTAGTGGTGACGGTAGAACCGAATCAGCTCATCGTAGGACAGGTCCACGATATGGTCCGGCTCGCCGCCGCTGTTGTAGTGGTAGGTAGTGGTCGGAAACAGATAGCTGGAGAGGTTCTGCCACAACTGGGATGTCGGCGCACTCATCGCCCCTTTCATCTCGTTATAGACCACTCCACGGTATACCAGCGGCGTCTCCGGATCATCCGGTGTCTCAAACTCCAGTCGGTGGCCTTCCTGGGAGAAGTCCATCTCGTCCAGTTTGGAGAAGAACACGGAATCCAGATACACCGACAGCAGGTTGTCGAAATCCTTGCGGTTCTTGCTGGCAAACGGATAGGCGGTCCAGTCGCTGCTGGTGAACGCGTTCATGAACGTGTTCAGCGACCGACGGATCATCATGAAGAAAGGGTCACGAACCGGGTACTTCTCGCTGCCACACAGGGCGGTATGCTCCAGGATATGGGCGACGCCAGTGGAATCCATCGGAAAGGTCCGCAGCGCCACGAAGAACACATTCTCGTCGTTGTCCGCAGCCATATGCAGGTGACGGGCTCCCGTCTTGCGGTGGCGGTACTCCTCGACGGTCAGGTTGAGGGTGTCAATCCGGTGACTCCTGAGCTGTTCGAATGCCGGATGTACCGGGTGTTCACTGACTGCTGTCATGCAACTATCCTGTCTCTGGTATATTTTGGCCAGGTACCGGTGCCGATTGTCGGCACCAGGGCAGCCCCTGAAATTCGGGTCGGGCTGGTGGCGTTGTCTGCGGGCTCCCTGTAGGGTAACACGTCGCATCGCGTCGCTCCGTATCGACGGTAAGCCCCTGACACAGCATGTTGGTGACTGACACTGGAACAATCAACCACTATGAGCACAGAGAACACAGGCAGTTCCTCCCCAACGTCCGACTTTGACGACTCCGACGCGCCGCTGCCACCACAGCCGGCCCAGGCTCCGACGCCCCAGGCGACCGATGTGGCTGCCTACTGGGCGGAACGTCGGCTGTACCTTGAGCGCATCCGCAAGGTTCCGGAAATGCGTCAGCGCTACTGGCGGGCCATGGCCATATACCTGCTCCGGCGGGTGATGTGGTCATTTGGTTTTTTCCCGATTTTCCTCGCCTTCTGGCTGCCACTGGTACTCGCCAGCTTCAACCCGGTGGTGATGGTTGGCGACCTGCTGCCGTTATTGCACCAGTTTGTCGACTCCAACCCGGAAGTCCAGGCCAACACCCTGAGCACCCTGACCATCGCCTGGTTCTCGGTCGGCTTCTTCTTCCTGGTGTTTGATTTCGTGCTGACGCCCTTCAAATCACCCTACCAGTACGAAGCAGACGTCTACATGCGAGCGTGGGAACAGCTCAACCATGACCAGCTTCCGGACAAAGTGTGAATTGTCCAGCAATCTCACAAACTCCCGTCACCATTCGTTACATAAACTTACGTTGAACCGCTAGTATGGATTGACGTGGTTCAGCGCAGGCTCCGCCGCTCCCGAGCAACACAGCAAAAGCAATTGCAGGAGAGCGGAACGGAGCCTGATCGCATCGCAGGAAAGCTGTAACTCAGGAGTAGAGGTTGTCATGGTCGATTTCAGGCCGCTTTTGTTTCTTAACGCACTCGCCATCATGTTGCTGGTGACCGCCGGTTTCGCATCCATCCGGGATCAACAACTGATGACGGAGTCGACACCGGTGCAGGCATCCACGGAACCGGCGACACAAACCGCCAGCACAGCACCGGACGCTCAGGCGCCAGACACGCAGACCCCAGCCTCCGCCACCGGGGAAGACACCGCCAGCAACGACGCCACCACCGGAGCCCCCGGGCAAGCTCAGCAACCCTCGACACCAGAGCCCGCCCCCAGCACCGAGGCCGCAGCCATCGCTGAAGCGGACCCTGAGCCGCTGGACGCGGAAGTCTCAGCCTCGACGGTGAATCCGGAACCACAGCCGGAGCTGACGGCGTCGCCGGACTTTGTAACCGCCGCCGAACTTGAGCCGACACCAGAGACCAGCGTAGCCACCGCCTCGCCCGAACCCGAGCCTGAACCTGCCCCGGTCGCCATCTCAGAACCGCCCCCCCGCCCAACGACCGGACACCTGACCCTGCGCTCGAACGTTCACGGCGATGCGGTTTCCATCAATGGCGAGTTCTACGGCGCCACCCGACTGGATCTGACCCTGGACCCCGGCGAGTACGATATTGAAATCAGTAAGGACGGCTACCAGCCCTGGTCCCGTCGTGTTGACCTCGACGCCGGCGACCGCCTGACCCTGATCGGCAAACTGGAGAAGTACACCCGGGTGGAGTTCCGCGACGGCCAGTGGCAGGGCAACGTCCGTACCGGCGACGGCAGCTACCAGGATGAGTCCGGTCTGAGGTATGAGGGCCACTTTGTCGATGGCCTGTTCCATGGCAAGGGCACCGCCTTGTATCCCGATGGCGGCCGCTATGAAGGCGACTGGGCTCACGGTAAGCGTGAAGGTGAAGGCGAGTACCGGGCTGCAGACGACAGCCGCTACACTGGCCAATTCGCCAATGACCGCTTCCAGGGCCAGGGCACTCTGCACCGGGCCAACGGTGACATCCTGACCGGGCAATGGCAGGACAACCGTCTCAACGGCCATGGTTCCCTCACAACCGCGGACGGCATGCTGTATGTCGGCGGCTTCAAGAACGACCAGTTCCACGGTGAAGGCACCCTGACCTACCCGGATGGCCGCCACTATGAGGGCGGCTTTTCAAACGGCGACTTCCACGGTAGTGGTGACGAGGTCTTTGCCAATGGCAAGAAGTACCAGGGACAATACATTGACGGCAAGTTCCACGGTGAAGGGCTGCTGCTGAACCCCAATGGCAGCTCGATCGAAGCAACCTTCCGCCACGGCGAGCCCTACGGCAAGGTCACTCTGACCACCGCCGCCGGCGAGGTCTTCACCGCCCGCACCTCAGAGCCGGGGGTGTGCTACCGGGAGAAAAGCTATCGGGCCACCCAGTGCCCGGAACTTGAAGGCTGGTAAATCAATAACAGGCAGGGAGGCCAGGTCCGCAAGGAGCGCATGGATACACCTGCACTAATGACGAATGCTGTAACAGGTTGAGGTTTAAACATGGCGATCAAGAATGCACTTCTGGTGGACGATTCCAAGGTCGCGCGCTTTGCGCTCAGTAAATTGCTGGAAAGCCGCGAAATGAAGGTCAACATGGCGGGGTCGGCCGAGGAAGCCCTGGACTACCTCAATCACAGTGAGCGCCCGGATGTGATCTTTATGGATCACCTGATGCCGGGCATGAACGGCGTCGAAGCCATTAAGGCCATCAAGGGCAACCCGGACACCGCGGGTATCCCGATTATCATGTGCACGTCCAAGAAATCCCAGTCATTCATGGATGAGGCCCGTAATTTCGGGGTCTACAACATCCTCACCAAACCGCCCCAGGACGACGGCCTGGCGCTGGTGCTGGATCAACTGGACAGCGACGTAACCGCAGGCACGTTGCCCGAGCCGCCCCAGCCCACGCCAGAAGAGCCAGCACTGGACGAAGCGGCAGCCGAGGACAGCATTGCACTGCCGCAAGACGCCACTGTTGAACTGGCTCCGAAATCCGACACCACCGTCAACCGCCACGACTCCGAAGCCCAGGTGGTGCCGCTGACCAGCGAATTGATCGAACAGATCGCCCGCTCCGCGGTCAAGACCCACATCAATAACCGGCTGCATGAACTGCTGAGCTCACTGTTCGACGAACAGTTTGATCACCTCAAACGAGCTCTGGACGAGGCCGACAAACGCCAGCAGGCAGCCCTGAACGAACGCCTCGACGCCCTTTCCCAGCGCGTTGAGGACCAGACCCGTAACCTGCGCGACGAGGTGGCAGCCGAGGTCAACCTCAACCTGGGCCGGGAACTCTCGGAGCTCAAGAAGGAGCTGGCCAGCAGTGGCGGCTTCACCGGCGAGCACATGGCCGAGCTTAAGGACCACATCACCAGCGTCCAGACCATCGACACGGAGTTCTGGCAGACACTGCAATCTGAAGCGATCCAGCAGGCCCATGAAATCTCCCGGGAAACCGCAGAGGACATCGCCCAGCGCACCATTGACCTCTACGTCTCCCAACAGCGGGCGGCCAGCTCCAAGATCTACACCGTCGGGCTGGCGGTCAGCCTGAGCGTTTTTGCCCTGGGTATCGCCTGGCTGACCAACCTGATCGGCTGACAAACCACCAGCCTGGGAGCGCCAGTGTCCCGTCCGGGGCACTGGCAGGCCATCGGGGGCGCGACGTCGTGGGGATTTTTGCTAGAATTCGCAGGTCTCTCACGTACACCCCTCGATCGGACCCTGCTGATGAACCATCTTTTTGTAGACAACCTGACCGTTATCGATTTTGCGTATCTGGACCCCGTCCGGGGCCTGGTGGGCGAAAGCTGGATTGCGGATGTGGTGCTTGGCGGCGAACTTGACGATCAGGGCATGCTGTTCGACTTCAGCAACGTCAAACGCACCATTAAACGGGTTATCGACGAGCGGGTAGATCACCGCCTGGTGGTCCCCCGGGACCATCCCGGCCTGGTGCCGGATGCGGATGACCCCCACGCCTTCAACTGGCGCCTGGACGACGGCAGCCACATCTACCATCGGGGCCCGGATGAGTCCGTGGTCTGGCTTGCTGGTGAACGGGTGGTTCCTTCGGCCGTGGCCGCCCTACTCCGCCAGGAGCTGCGCTCGGTATTGCCCGTTAACGTTCAGGACATCGAGATCTCCCTGCGCGAGGAAGTCATCGAAGGCCCCTTCTACCATTACGTGCACGGCCTCAAGAAGCACGTCGGGAACTGCCAGCGCATCGCCCACGGCCACCGCTCCCCCATTCGCATTGACCGCAACGGTCATCGCGATCCAGCCCTGGAGAAAGCCTGGGCAGATCGCTGGCGGGATATTTACATCGGCTCGGAAGAGGACATCAGCGACCGTTACGTCGACAGCCAGGGCCAACGCTACGTGCGATTTGACTACGAAGCCAATCAGGGCGAGTTCAGCCTGGCGCTGCCGGAATCCCGACTCTACCTGCTGGATACCGACACCACCGTGGAATTCATCGCCGCTCACATCGCCGACCAGTGCAAGCAGGCCTATCCGGACGATCGGGTACAGATCAAGGCCTATGAAGGGGTTGGCAAAGGCGCAATCGCGATACGATAGCCTTCGCTGCCCTCGAAAGTCGCCGAACATCGGAGCCGTCAGGTGCGGCTCCGAATCGACAACCCTGAAAAACAGACACAAAAAAACCGCCCGAAGGCGGTTTCTTTGCTGGCTCACCGATAGTGCTATCGGCTTGCCAAATTGGCGTCCCCTAGGGGGTTCGAACCCCTGTTGCCGCCGTGAAAGGGCGGAGTCCTAGGCCACTAGACGAAGGGGACTAGTAAAATGGTGGAGCCAAGCGGGATCGAACCGCTGACCTCAACACTGCCAGTGTTGCGCTCTCCCAGCTGAGCTATGGCCCCGAAGAAGGCTGCGTATGTTACTGAGCCGTCCTGGTTACGTCAATACTCTTTTCAGAAATTTCCGAAAACCGGTCACTCCCGATGGTCGCTCAAGCGCAACCTTTGCCTTCCCTCAAGCAGTCAAGGCTGCTTGAAAAAGAAAAACCGCCCTCAGGCGGCTTTTCCGCTGGCTGACCGACCGTCGTTGATCAATCGACTACGTGAATCGACCACACGATCGGTTTGCCTAATTGGCGTCCCCTAGGGGGTTCGAACCCCTGTTGCCGCCGTGAAAGGGCGGAGTCCTAGGCCACTAGACGAAGGGGACTAGTAATTGGTGGAGCCAAGCGGGATCGAACCGCTGACCTCAACACTGCCAGTGTTGCGCTCTCCCAGCTGAGCTATGGCCCCTCAACGGCTGCGTATATTAAGGATCGCCCCCTAAGCCGTCAAGCCGTTTTTTTCACTTTTTTTAAGGGGATGGGCTTTCGCTCAATCGTTGAGCAGAAGCCACTCCCCGGGCGACTCACAAAGCCGCGAATTCCTTCTCGACCCGCTTGGTTTCCTTCTTGGAGAAACCGCCCAACAGATTCAAGGCATGGCGCAACCTGGCCCGGGTCATGTCAGGCCCCAGCAGCGCCATGGAGTCCATCACCGACCAGGAGTTCGGTGTACCGGCAATGGCCACGAAGATCGGGAACATGAAGTCCCCCATTTTCAGATCCATCGCCTTGGCCAGCCCCTTGATGTCCGCGAAGATAGTCTCCTTGCTCCAGTGACGCTGGGCCTCCAGCTTCCACAGCGTGAACTGCAGCACCCGCTTCACCTGACCCTCTTCCAGCTTGCTGTGAGCGAACTGCTCAGGCGCCAGATCCAGCATGCCGGAGAACATGAAGGCAGCCATCGGTGCGACATCGCTGAACACCTCTGTACGGCCCTTCACATGCGGGAGCAAGTCACGCAGGGTGTCTTCACGGAACCACCAGTCCTTCAGCCGGGCAACGAATTCGTCGTCGGAAACGTCGTCCCGCAGCCATTGCCCGTTCAGCCAGCGAAGCTTCTCCACGTCGAAGATCGGGCCACCCAGAGACACCCGCTGAATATCGAAGTGTTGGATCATCTCCGCCACCGAGAATTTCTCGCGCTCATCCGGCATCGACCAGCCCATGCGGCCGAGATAGTTGATGACCGCTTCCGGCAGGAAACCCATGCGCTCGTAGAAGTTGATGCTGGTAGGGTTCTTCCGCTTTGACAGCTTACTCTTGTCGGGGTTGCGCAGTAGCGGCAGGTGGCAGAGCTCCGGCATATCCCAGCCGAAGTACGCGTAGAGCAGCTTGTGCTTAGGCGCTGAGTTGATCCACTCCTCGCCACGCAGTACGTGGGTAATGCCCATCGCATGGTCATCCACCACATTGGCCAGGTGGTAGGTGGGCATACCGTCGGACTTCAGCAGAATCTGGCAATCCACCTGGGCCCAGTCAATCTCGATCTGGCCACGGAGCATATCCTGGATCACGCAGGTGCCCTCATCCGGAACCTTCATTCGGATAACATGGGGTTCACCCGCCGCCAGGCGACGCTGGACCTCTTCGGCCGGCAACTCCAGATCCCCCTTGATGCCGGGATTCAGGCCTTGGGCCTTACGCTCCTCACGGATCTGGTCGAGCTCTTCCGGCGTGCGGAAGCAGTAAAATGCGTGGCCTTTATCAACCAGATCATGCGCGTACTGGGCGTAGGAATCCTTGCGCTCGGACTGGCGATAGGGACCGTGGGGGCCGCCTACGTCCGGGCCCTCATCCCAATCCAGCCCCAGCCAGCGCAGGGCGCGGAGAATATCCTGCTCGGATTCGTCGGTACTGCGGGTCTGGTCCGTGTCTTCGATGCGCAGGATGAACTGGCCGCCGTGCTGGCGGGCAAAACAAAGGTTGAACAGCGCCACATAGGCAGTGCCAACATGGGGGTCCCCGGTCGGAGACGGCGCAATACGGGTACGAACGGTCATGGGTGCATCCTGTCTGTCGACCAATCCTTACGCACAACCGGGCCTGGATGCCGGCACCAGCCCCCGAAAGGTGCTGACGCCACAAGCCGGCGGTGAATTGGCCGGTAAGTTGAAAAGCCCGCATTATACCGGCCCATCAACGATTTCGCATAAGCGGATACCGGCCACTTCTACGGATGCGCTAAATGTAATATTATAACGTACCACATACACACGACATGCCGGACAGGTAAACACATCACATGCTGCGCGCTCTCAAAGCCCTCACCTTGGGCGTCCTTGCCCTGACCTCCACGGCCATCCAGGCCGACACCGATCACCACATCGTGACCTCCATAAAACCACTGGGACTGTTAGTGCGGGCCATTGCTCCAGACAGCGTCAACGTAACCGCGCTCGTTCCCGCCGGTGCCAGCCCCCACACCTACCAGATGCGCCCATCGCAGCGGCGGGCACTGGAAGAAGCCGACCTGGTGGTATGGGTGGGCCCGGATATGGAAACCTTCCTCATACGAATGCTGTCTGGTGAAGATTTCGAAAACCGCACCCTAACACTGATGGCAGGCAGTGAGCCGGTCGAGCACGGCCATGACCATGCCAGCCACGATGATCACGATCATCACGACGACCACGCCCCTGACCACGAACCCTCGCATCACGAGCATGGCGAGGATCATGCAGAACATGAAAACCATGGTGGTCATGGCGGACACGATCTTCACGATCACAGCCATGGCGAAGATCCCCATATCTGGCTGGACCCGCAACTCGGCCTCGCCATGGCGGAACAACTGAGAGATCGACTGGCGACCCTGCCGGGTATCGACCGCGACCAACTGGATCGCAACCTGGCCCGCTTCCGAATCGCACTGACCGGCGCGGAACGGCGTATTCAGCAGCAACTCGTCCCGGCCCGGGAGATCAGCCTGTTCACCTATCACGATGCGTTCCGCCGCTTTGCGGAACACTACGATCTGGCCATCGCCGGCATTCTGACCCTCAGCCCGGAACGCTCGCCGGGGGCCCGTCACATTGCCGACGTCCAGGAACGGCTGAGAGCCAGCACACAGCCTTGCCTGCTGACCGAGCCCCAGTTCAACCAGCAGTGGTGGCGCAGCATTACCGAGGGCATGGACCTGCGCTTCAGCACCTGGGACCCGCTGGCCTCGGAGATTCCTGACACGGCGGATGGCTACATCCAGTTCCAGCAGTCGATGGCGGACGCGGTACTGGCCTGCCTACCAGAGTAAGGCCAGCACGACCGGAATGGTGACCATGGCCAGCAGGGTCTGGCCACTGATGATCCCCGCCATCAGCGGGGCATCCCCGCCAAGCTGGCGGGCCAGGATGTAAGCGGAGGTGGCGGTGGGCAAGGCGGTCAGCAGGATGGCGACCTGAGCCAGGGTACCCTGAATACCCAGAGCCCAGAGAATGGCGGCGGTCATTAACGGAAATCCCGCCAGCTTGGCGACCGACGACAGCAGGAACGGGCCGGACGCTCCTCTCAGAGCCTTGAGCTGTAGCCCCGCCCCCACCGTCATCAGCCCCAGCGGCAATGCCATGTCACTCATCGGCTTGAGCACGCCGGCCAGCACCGGGTGGAAGCCAACCTGAAAGTAGCTCCACAGCACCCCCAACACCGAGCCGATGATCAGCGGGTTGGTGCCAATAGCCTTTAGAACAGGCATCAATCGCATCGGCCCCTGGCTGGCGACCAGGGAAAACATCAGAATACACAGCAGGTTAATCAGCGGGACTTTGATGGCAACCACGATCGCCATCAACGACAAGCCTTCGTCCCCCAACAGCATACCGGCAGACGCCAGGGCGACGTAGGAGTTGAACCTCAGGCCTCCCTGAAACACCGATGAATACACCGGCCCGGGCCAGGCGAACAGCCACTGCAGAAGCAACAACAGGGTCACCATGGCGGCAAGCATCGCCACCACCAAAATCGCAATCTCGCCATAGGCGGAGGGTTCGATCCGCGCCTGCCCCAGCTTAAACACCAGCATCGCCGGAAACAGGGCGTAGTAGGTAAAGCGCTCAGCGTGATACCAGAAATCGGCCCCGGGGAAGTTCCAGCGACGAAACAGATAGCCCAGGACAATCAGGGTAAAGACGGGAACAAGGGCTTGCACCAACACCGGCATCGACAACTCCTGCAGTCGGGGAAACCGGCCTAGCCTAGCAGGATCACTGGTAAAACTGGATACGTAGCCCCCTAACAGGCTGGCGCCTGAAAAGCCGACTTCAGTTCGGCCATAACCTCATCCACCGTCAGCACCGACTCCAGCGCGGCCACGGCCTCGCCCGCGTAGAGTGCGCAGCTGTCCGTCAGGGACGCCGGCAGACTGTCGTCCATCACCGCATTGGTAAACAGCGGGCGGTGAGCCCGCTGGCTCATCGCCGCTTCGGCCTTGAACGGTAGCAGGCGACGGGTAAAGCCGAACGCCCGATTAATGGCATCCAGCCACCCCGGTACGTCGCCCCGAGCATCGCACCAGCGCTCGGTGGCCGCATTGGGCACCACCCGATGGGGCGTGGCCCACCCCAAACCAAACAGGGTGGTCCGAATGGTTTCGGTGGCGTCCACCAGTCGCTGCTGGTAGGCCGGGTGGGCGCCGCTCTCACGGGTCATCAGAAAGCGGGAGCCGGTCGACACGCCATCAGCACCCAGTGCACGCGCTTTCGTCACTTCATCAGCACCGTAGAGACCACCCGCCGCGAAGCAGGGCACCTCGCCCGCGAGGTCACGAACTGCCGGCAACAGGTCGACCAGAGGCTCCTTACCCCGCACATGACCGCCAGCCTCACAGCCCTGGACGATCAATCCGTTAACGCCTGCCTCCAGTGCCCTCTCAGCTTCACTCAGAGAGCCCACCTGCTGGAACACAAAGCAGCCGGCCGGCTGGAGCTGACGAAGGTAGGGTTTGGCAGCGCCCCAGAACAGCGTCACTATAGGACAGTGCTGCCGCAATACCGCTTCGACGTGACCCTTGCGGGTGTAGGGCAACAACAGGTTGGCATTGAACGGGTGACCCACCGCCTGCTGTCGCAGCAGGCTGAGGCTTTGCTCCCAGGTGGAAAGGTCCTGCAGGCCCAGGGTGCCAATACCGCCGGCCCGGGCCACGGCCGCCGCCAGGCGCACATTGCCGGCGCCGGGCATACCGGCCTGCATGATGGGGTAACGCACACCCAGGTCTGAGAGTGCGTGAAGTCGTTCGTCCATGATGGGCCTCCGGGGATCGATTTACAGAACCTGATTCTGTCGTAACCCTAACGATCCCGCAGCCGCCGTGCGCCAGAGCGTGACTCAGATCGCCCTGTCAGTGTCTGTCAGATCACACCATCGCTCTCGATAGAGTCGGAACAACCGCACCCGATGGCCGCTGAAATCGGCCTCCCGGCCCGGACCAAAGCCGGCTTTCTCGATCACCCGGATCGAGGCCACATGGTCTGGCTCGACAATGGCAATCACCGAGTCATACCGACGTTGCTCAAACGCCTCCGACAGCACCGCGCGGACTGACTCTGTCGCCAACCCCCGACCCCAGTAACGTCTCGCCAATCGATAGCCAAGGTTGATTTCCTCACGGTCAGCGACGGTTTCAGGGCCCACGCCGCAGAAACCGACAAAGTCGCCGGTATCCGCAAGCTCCAGCGCCCAGGGGCCAACGCCGACATCGCGGTAGCAGTCCCGGCACCAGTCGAGGAACTGCTGCGTACCCGCCCGATCACGGACCCCACCTACGGAAAACCGCATCACCTCCGGGTCCGCCAACATGTCGGCCAAAGGGTCTATATCCTCGGGCACAAGCTCACGTAGCCGCAGACGGGAGGTACGGATATCGATCATGGCTGGGAGGCCTCACGGAAGCGCCGAATACGGTCTTCGCTGGGCGGGTGCGTCGAAAGGTAGTCCAGCAAATGATTCTTCTCTGTTGACTCATCGTCCTTGGCAACCTCACGGTCGTCAGGCGCCGTTTCGTCGGAGACATCACCGTCCTGCTCCTCAGCCACATTTGCCAGCTTGGCCATCATGCTGGCAAAGGCACCCGGGTCCAGGCCTGCCTCCTGCATCCGCTCCAGGGCATAGCCATCCGCTTCCCACTCATGGTCGCGGGAGAACTGGGCCTGCAGCAGCAGTGGCGGAATGGCCACGACAAATTCCTGCACGAACTCGGCATCGCCGGTCATCAGCGTGAACATCACCGCCACGCCGGTACTCTCCAACAACCCCCGCAGCGAGTGGCGGTGTTCGACGTGACCAATCTCATGGAGCAATACCGACAGCACCTCCTCTTCCGAATCGGCCAGCTCAATCAACTGGTCAGTCAGAATCAGGGAACCGTTCGGCAGCGCGAAGGCATTAGGACCAATCAGCCCACCGTCCCGGAAATGCAGGGTGTAAGTGAAGTCGCTGTCGGCCGGAACGTATTCATTCAGCAACTGCTCATAACGCTGACGCTCCGACTTGCTGGTGGTGGTCGGGTTGAGATAGTACGCATCCAGTCGATCGAGCACCGATTCTCCCAGTTCCTCGGACCACTCGGCGGAGAGCTGATGAGCCACTACCTCCGCCCCCCAGGGAATTGCCCGGGTCACCATCAGGTACACCACCAGTGCAGTAACCGCCAGCAATGGCAGGATGACCCAGAGGTTACGCTCCAGCTTATGCAGGATGTGATCCCGCCCCCTAGTGCCAAAACGGGTCACCCAACCATCCAGGGTGGCGTGATCGGTGGTCTCAAACACGCCACCGCCAGGCCAGCCGACACAACGGGGGGTATTGCCGACCCGGGATGGCACATCCAGCTCGCCGAAGTGCACCAGCTCCCGGTCCACACCCGCCAGCCGGGCAAAGCCCTCCTCGTTGACCTCCAGGCTGGTGGGGTAAGGCCGGGAACTCTGGCCGTCGTAGTAGGTACCAGTGATCGATGGCATCGGCTCAGAACGCCACGTCGATATCGAACACGTCTGCCATTTCTTCCGCCAGCGCAGACTGTTTCTCTTCCTGAGCCGCCAGGAACTGGTCCATCGGCGCATTAACGTCAAGAGACATGCTATCGAGGATCACCCTTGCGGTGCGCACCTTGGCCCAGGCCGTCATCAGGCCAAACGTGAACGTCACCGCCAGGGTATTGGTGATCAGCACGAACGCCAGCCGCAGGAACGGCACGTCCGCCTTGAGCTGGAACTTGCCGTTGTCGATCGAACATTTACCAAACAGCAGGTTGTAGCGGCGACTCTTGAGGTACGCCTTGGTCAGCGGAAAGTACAGGATGGTCGCTATCACCAGCGCGATGAAGCCAGCGTTGCCAGCCCCCCAGGCGGCGTTAGCGATCCAGGCCGTCACCAACAACGCCGATGCCAGCAGCCAGAGCCAGTAGATGCGGTAATAGTCCCTGGCCTGGCCGGTGTAGGTCACCTCCGCCACACCAAAGCGGATGTTCCGTGCCAGGAATCGTTGGTTGATAAAATCAAAGTACGGCATTCCAAGCAGCAAAATCAGCAGGAAGACTCCAGCGGGAATGAACTGGTAGGGGGTCAGATCCTCAAATACCTGCTCACCCACACCCGCTTCGCCCGAGCACTTCGTCGGAACCTTGTTCGGGTGGTACTCGTCGCAACTCATGCCAGGTGCGGACTTCAGTTGGCCGTCCTTGTTCTTGGGCAGATCCGGACCCACCCAGACGGGTTCCTGAGCCACTTCAATTGGTGCGGTGTCACCGGAGAACGCGGCGGCAATCTCATCCTGGAAGAAAGGCGCCATGAAGCTGCCGCCAACCAACAGCATCAGCAACAGCGGCGGCAGGTACACCCGATACGCCCCGCGGTAGTCCTTGTTGAACCGGAACGGAATGCCCCGCCACGCCGAATAGCGCAGCTGGAACGACATCACCAGTACCGTCAGCACCGGCGCCAGCACCAGGTAGGTGACCACAAAGCCGAGGTAGAGGTAGAGCGCCCAGGTTGCCGGGCTGTTCTCGGCAAACAGGAAAATCACCAGCAGACCGAAGGCGATAATGCGGCTTTTGAGAATCTGCAACGGCTTGGCAGTAAACGCAAACCGCCCGCCGGCCACCTCGGTGTTGCCGTAGAAATACTGCAGAGTCCGCACCTTGGCCCAGGCCGAGTAAATACCCAGGGTCATCCAGGTCAGGATGTTGTTGACGAACCAGATGCCGAAGAACTCACCGGCCTGACCGGAAAACAGCACCGGCTCATTACGGGGAATCTCTTCCCGCGGGATCGCCGTGGATTGCGCTGCCGTAGGCGGAGGAGTGGTGGAAGAGGGTTGAGGAGAATCGGTAGTCATGCTCACAGTACCTGTGCTGGGTTGGCTTCATCCCTGAAAAGAACAAGGCCGCCAGTTCCCTCGCAGAACAGCGGCCTCATCCATCGAATCAGTGCTTCAAGTCCATTCGGTCAGCTTGTTGCCTTGCTTGTCGGTAAACGCGCCACACATCAGCATGATCCAGTCGATCAGGGCCCAGATGCCCAACCCACCGAGCGTCACAATCTGCAGAATGCCAGTGCCAATTTTCCCGACATAGAATCGGTGAATCCCAAACATACCGAGGAAAAAGCACATGAGAAACGCGGGCAGAATCTTCTTATCGGAAACTTGCTCAGCTGTCATAGAGATGTCCCTATAGTTCAGTTTTGATTACGCTTTTCTTGTCCCTGGACAGCCCTGCCCGGGGAGACTGCGAAGATTAAACTCTGTCCATCTTTGGAACAAGTTGATTTTCAGAACAAAGTGTTAAGTTTTTGCGACAATTGCAGGTGAAATGACGCCACTTGGAGGCCTTTGGCCCTGCAGCCGCTGAGCGCAGGGCCCGGTATTGAAGGCTTTCCGGGATGTCGCGGGAAAATTATCGGGACACAAATATAACCGATTATCATTACTATTAGATGTGTAGCTTTTTGTTACTTTGGCGACTTCGTCTCTACTCCGCCGACAGGAACTGCAAAATCACTCCACGCCGGGGGTGAGACTTCAGCCAGTTGCGCACCTCTTCAGCCCGGGCGGCATCGCCCTCACCTACCTGGTCCTGCAAACGCTCCATGCGGGCGGCCTCACGCTTCTCGGTGCGAACCTTGCGCTGCCACTGCTCGGTGAACACCTTGGGAAGCCGGTTAGCCAGTTCCAGGGTCTTGAGAACGCCCCATTCGCCATGATCGAGCCAGGCCTCATCGCAGGACCCGCACAGGTCGATGCGATTGCGCAACGATCCGGTGATGGCAAACTTGGTCATCAAACGGCTGCATTTGGGACAGGCCATGGCGGTACGGGTATCACTGTCCTCCACCACATCGCTGTCTGGTACGGCATCAGTCGCTACGGGCTGGTTCCTCTCGGCCCATTCGCGGTAATACAGAATCGACAGCGCCGCCCCCTCACACTGGGGACAGCCCATGGCGGGCAGGCCGTCCTCAAGTTTGGTCGGGCTCAGGTCAACCGTTCGACACTTGGGGCACTTCATGGCAACTCCTTGGTGTAATTAAGAAAATCGTTGTTGTAGGGATAACGGGAAAGGCCGGCTAGACAACAAAGTCCGGCAAAGGACTACGGCCCAACGCCACCGACACCGCTTCGCGGGCATGAATAACGGTCGTATCGTACAGCGGCGTGGCAACGTCCTGTGGGCGCAGCAACAAGCCAATTTCGGTACAGCCAAGCACCATGGCCTCGGCCCCCTCAGCAACCAGCGCGGCCACCTGATCGCAGTAGCGCTCACGGGAACTGACCAGGATCTGCCCCTGGCAGAGTTCCTGATAGATGATGCGGTGCACCTGGTCCCGCCCGGCGTCGTCCGGGGTCAGAACCTCAATGCCCTGAGCCACCAGCCGGTCGCGATAGAAACTCTGTTCCATGGTGAATCGGGTGCCCAGAAGCCCCACCCGCTGGATGCCGTCCTGCTTCAATGCCAGGGCGGTGGCGTCGGCCAGGTGAAGTATGGGGATGGAGAGCTGCGCCTGAATCTGTGGCGCGACCTTATGCATGGTGTTGGTGCAGATCAGCAGAAAGTCAGCGCCGGCCGCCTGAACCGATTGCGCGGCCGCCGAAAGAATCTCCGCCGTGGCCGCCCAGTCTCCCAGATGCTGGAGACGCTCGATTTCAGCAAAGTCGACACTGAACAGGGCAAGGCGGGCGGAATGCAGACCACCCAAGGCGTCGCGAACGCCCTCATTGAGCAGCCGATAGTAGCTCTGAGTGGACTCCCAACTCATGCCACCGAGCAAACCAATGGTTTTCATTTTGCCACCTTCCCTGTGCCTATGCTGTCAACGCCTTGTCGCCTGATGTCATCCGGCTCACCGGAATGCAGGCAATTCTGGCAGGACTATGCCAAGGCCCCCTTCGCCCGTCTACCCTGTTTGGCGAGCTTTTTTTGAGCCAGTCGACGTTTCACTGGCGGGAGATGGTCGATAAACAGACGCCCTTGAAGATGATCAAGCTCATGCTGGACCACCGTGGCCAGAAATCCGGATTCCACCCACTCCCGGCGCTGGCCTTCCAGATCATACGCGGCGAGCCCTATGGTCTCGTAACGGGTGACCTCGGCGGTGTAGTCCGGAACCGACAGGCAACCTTCCTGGTCGACCCGCTGCCCCTGCGTGTGGGTAATCTCAGGGTTGAGCAGCACCAGTGGCTGATCGCGATTGGCCGATATGTCGATCACCACAACCGCCTCCGGCCGGCCCACCTGGGCCGCGGCCAGACCGATGCCGTTGGTTGTGGCGTAGAGGGTGTCCAGCATATCGCGGACCAAAGTGGCGGCATCGGAAAACGAAGTCACTGGCCGGGCCGGACGACGCAACCGGCTATCCGGCAGGGTGAGAATGGGTAGCACAGCCATAATCAACCCTCCCGAAGCTGTTCGTCAAAACGCAACGTCAGCACCTCATAACCGGTGTCGGTCACCAGAATGGTGTGCTCCCACTGGGCGGACAGTGAGCGGTCCCGCGTTACCACGGTCCAGCCATCCTTGAGGGTTTTCACCTGGGGGCCACCGCGGTTGATCATCGGCTCAATGGTGAAGATCATCCCGGGTTTCAGTTCCAGCCCCGTCCCCGGTCTGCCGTAGTGAAGGACCTGGGGTGCCTCGTGCATATCGCGGCCAATCCCGTGACCACAGTAGTCTTTCACGATGCTGTAGCCGGCAGTCTCGGCGCAGGCCTGAATGGCAGCCCCGACATCCCCCAACCGGGCACCGGGACGTACCGCCCCGATCCCCTGCCACATGGCCTCATAGGTGGTTTTGACCAGCTTCCTGGCGGCAACCGGTGCCTCAGGCATGACATACATCTTACTGGAATCCGAGATAAACCCGTTCTTCTCCAGGGTGATATCAAGGTTGATGATGTCTGTCTTCTTCAGGCGGTAACGCACGCTGGGCATGCCATGGCACACCACATCGTTGACGGAGACATTCAGCACATAACGATAGCCATACTGCCCCTTGCTGGCGGGCCTGGCCTTCAGCTCGTCTACGATGAAACGTTCCACGGCATCGTTGATCGCCATGGTGGTGATGCCGGGTTTGACGATGCCGTCCAGCATGTCGAAAACCTGGGTCAACAACTGCCCGGCCTGGCGCATCAATGCCTGCTCTTCCGCCGACTTGATGATCACCTTACTCATCCAGCAGCCCCTCGACAGCGACATTCTCTTTCTTCAGCTGCTGGCGGATGATGTCATTGAACGACAGGGTGGGATTGAGCTCCGCGAGCATCCCCACCTTGATCCAGAACTCCGCCTGGGCATTGATGGAACGGGACATTACCGAGCTGGCCTTGCGCAGTTCCTCGTGAAGCTGGTCTGAGATCTTGATGATACCCAAGACATATACTCCATATATAAATTATATATGGATCGTATACCCGCAAGAACGAATTCGCAATAGGAGGGCGTTGCCAACCGCAGGCTGGTTACGGTGTTATCACTCCAGACCCTTCCACGGATTCCACGATCTCCACCAGCCTCTCGCCAATCAGTGCGGTTCGAAGGAAAAATCCGGAATTTGTCAGCAACACCAGCACCCGCCCCGTTTCCAGGTCCCGCCAGTAAAAATTGGAGAAACCCTGCCAACGCCCATAGGAAGTCACCACCGGGAAATCCTGGACATTCCAACCCAGGCCCGGCTGCAATGTGTTGCCAAGCACAGACTCCGTGACCACATCACCGTTACTCAATCGAACCGGTTGATAGGCCTGGTGGTAGACCTCAACAGGCAACAGGGTCCCTGCCCGTAGCGATGCGTCCCAGGTAACCAGGTCGCGAGCAGTCGCGTAGATATTGCCATCACCGGCGGTCCCATCCATTGCATTGAGATCGTAGGGCGTGTTCTTACCGACATAAAAGTACTGCTTACGGAATCCATACGCCCTGTTTTCAAACCGATGGGAATTGCGCAACCGGTTGACGACCGCGGTGCGCTCCATACCCAGCGGGTCAAACAGCCGGGTCTGCATGAAATCGGCAAACGATTGGCCGGTAACCCGGGCGATCACCTCCGCCAGCAATACGTAATTGGTGTTGGAGTAGTTCTCATGAGCCTCTGGAGAGAACACCGGAGCCTGCTCAGGCTGCTGCAACCATCCGATCAGCGCCGCCGGAGTGAGCACGCTGCCACTGCTTTCCATCCGCTCAGCAAGGTCCTTGTCAAGCGCGTAATCCGGCAAACCGGAGGTATGGGTTAACAGGTGATTCAGGGTGATTCGGCCAACGCTCGCAAGCTCGGGAATGTGCTTGCCCAGCGAATCATCAGGGAACAGGCGACCCTCATGGGCCAGAAGCAATACCGCAAAGGCAGTGAACTGTTTTGATACGGATGCCAGGTTAAACACGGTCTCTGCCGTGATCGGGCGACCAGTCAAATCGGCAGCCCCCACATAACGCTCGAACACCACGCGACCGTTGGATGCGATCAGTATCGCACCATTGAACTTGCCGGCCTCCGCCAACTGATCGACCCACTCATCCAGATACTGAAGTCTTTCGGTATCGCTTACCCTGGCATCAACCACCGGAGGCAGCTCCGGGAGACTGAGCGCCCGGTACTCCAGATACAGAAAGCCCCCGATCAACAGGCACACCAGACCAGCCAGCACCAGCGCCACCTTCATCTCGACTCACCCCGGACCATTGCGTCGGCCGGTGGTTCCGGGAACCGGCCAAGCCATTGCTCCAACCGCGCCTTCATGCCGTCGGCGTAGAGGTCATCGCCACCAAACCAGATTTTCAGCAACAGCCACCACGCGGCCATGCCCTCGTGCGCCGGCTTTACTTCATTGGTCGGCATCAGGCTGTGATCGGCGCCGTCGATAATGGCGATCTCGAAGAACGGCGCCTGCGAGCGCGCCAGGGCCTGACGGTAGGCCTCAGAACTGGCCACCGGATCAACGTAGGCATCGTGGGAACCGAACAGCGCCAGCATGGGCACCCGGAGCCGGTGCAGGTCATCACGCACATCGGCACTCCAGTTACGCTGGGCAAACCCCCAGAAGGCTTCGCTCATGGGCTCCTGGTCAGGCTCCCCAGCAACCAGCGCCAGGTACTCCGAGTATGGGGCTCCGCTTTGGATCAGAGTGTCAACGCGGGCAGACGCGGCTTCCTCAATCGCGATCTGTGCCGCATTCAGGCCTTCGGCGAGGCGACGCTGGCGGCCGGAATAGCGGGATTGCGCCATCCAGTTGACGGCACCGGACACCGAGATCACAAAGGCAACGTCATCCCGCTGATTGGCGACCTTGGGCAGCACCCATCCCGCCTGACTGAACCCGATCAACCCCACCGGCCCTTTCCCGAGACCGCGGCTTTCCCGCAGGAAATCAATTGCAGCGGACACTTCCGCAGCCCGATCAGCCATGGACTGGTGTCGCCAGTCGCCGGATGAATCACCGACCCCCGGTTTGTCCCAGGCCAGCGAACACCAGCCTTGCCGGGCAAACAGCCGCCACAGCGGCGCATAGTAGCCATAGGCATCACGGGGGATGTTTCCCGAACCGTGGACAAACACCATGCAGGCTCTGGGCGCGGTATCGCCTCTTGGCATCACCAGCACGCCCTGCAGCTGATTGCCGTCGTGTTCAAAACGGATGTCCTGGCGCACAAAGCTCTCCTCACCGGCAAGCAGTATGACCATGGCCAGCCCCAGCAGAATCAGGGCCAGGGCCGATCCCAGCCGCCACTTGCAACGGACAGTCATGGGTTCGTGGGTGGTGACGATGCGGGTCGACATGGCAACTCCGGTTGGTTGTGGGACATGGCTGCAGGGTGACGGCGCGCCGGCAGGTCCTGGGCTATGGCGATCAGCACCGGCACCAGGAACAGCATCAACACCGTCGAGAACAGCTCACCAAAGGCCAGGGACGCAGCCGCGGGTTTGAGATACTGGGCCTGCTCGGAGGTTTCCGACAGCAGCGGCACCAGCCCGATCACCGTGGTCGCCGTGGTCAGGAAAATGGCGCGGAAACGGCTGGTGGCTGCCTGTTGAATCGCCTCGGCGGGTGCGATGCCATCTGCCACCAGGTCGTTGTAGCGACTCAGCAGCACCAGGCTGTCGTTGACCACCACACCGGCCAGGGCCAGCATGCCGAACAGGGAGAGCAGCGACAGCGCCAGCCCCAGATAGAGGTGGCCGAGAATGGCGCCCACAAACCCGAACGGAATGATGGCGAGAATAATGAACGGCTGGCCATAGGACTTCAGGGGCACCGCCATCAACACGTAGATCAGCACCACCGCCAGCCAGAGCGCCTTCTTCAGGCCACCTTGGAGTTCACCCATCTCCTCCAGCCCACCGGCCAGGGTGACCTCAAGGTCCGGATGGGCCTGGCGCAGCTCGGGCACCAGCTGGGTCATGACGCTCTGGGCGACTTCCTCCGGCGCCACCACGTTACGATCAATGGTCGCGTATACCCGATTGACCTGCTTGCGGTTCTCCCGCGCCATCCGGGTGGGCTGCAACACCGACTCGATCTCGGCAATCGCCGACAGCATGACCCACTGGCCATCGTGACTGCGGATGTAGCTGCTCATCAGGTCGTCAATGCTGTTGCGCTGCCCGGAACGACGCACCACCACCACATTCAGCTCGGTGTCACCACGCTGGAGCTTCTGCACCTCCGCGCCGCCAAAGGCGTAACCGAGCTGCACCGCCAGGCTCTGCTGGTCAAACCCCAGACTTCTGGCCGCGGGACGAAGCCGCACTCTCAGCTCTCGTTGCCCCTCCACCATCGAGTCCCGGGGGTTGTGGACGCCATCCAGGCTCTCCAGATGGCGCCTGAGAGCCTTGCTGGCCGAGGCCAGCGCCACCGGATCATGGCTGGCCAGTTTGATCTGGAAGCCGCCACCCACCTCTTCGGCACCACTGAAGGAGAGCTCGGTACGCCCTTCCAAGGTGCCAAGCTGTTGTCGCCACTGCTGGATGATGCGCTGCGGGTCAACCCCCGGGCGCTCGGACACCGGCGTCAGCTCGGCGTAGAGCTGGGCCGATTCGGGACCGATAATGGCTTCAAACACGGTGCGTATTGGCGCAACGGCCAGCCCATACTGCTTCTGGAGACGCCCATTCACCACCTCACCGGCCTGGCGGATCTGCTCCACATTGTTCCTGGTCAGCTCAAACGGGGCCCTGGGGTCCATTTCCAGGTTGATGCTGATGACCTGACCGGGCACCTCGGGAAAGAAGACCGTCCTCACCTGTCCCTTCATGGTCAGCCCCAACACCAACACCGCAACCGCCACAAACAGCACCAGGGCGGCGTAGCGGTGACGCACCGCCAATGCCAGCACCGGCACATAGAGGTGATCCCGCACCGCCACCAGGCCACCCTGGGCAAGCCGCTGCAGGGCACCCCAGGCACGGGCCACTCGTCCGGATGGCGCGCGGTCAAGATCAATGCCAGCCAGATGAACCGGCAGAATCAACTTGCTTTCCACCAGGGAAAACAGCAAAGCCAGGATTACCACGCCCGAAAACCCCGCCAGCACCTTGCCCAGCGGATTGTCGAGGATCAGCATCGGGAAGAACGCGGCCACCGTGGTGAGTACGCCGAACACCGTGGCCACCGCCACCCGCGCCACGCCGGCTTCGGTGGCGATCAACGGATGCCGCCGATCCAGCCGCCGCTGCTCGAACACGCTCTCCCCCACCACCACCGCGTCATCCACCAGGATGCCGAGGGCGATGATGAAACCAAAGGTGGTGATGTCATTGAGGGAGTAATCGACCCAGTCGGTGCCGGCCACGGCAATCGCCCCCAACACCGATACCGGAATCCCCATCGCCACCCAGAACGCCAGTTTGACGTTCAGGAACAGAGCCAGGATCAGCAACACCAGCAACAGTCCCTGAAGACCATTGTCGGTCAACAGCGCCAGCCGGTCGGCGATGTAATCGGCGCTGTTGCCCCAGATGCTGACTTCGATGCCCGCTGGCAGCTGGCGACGATACGCCTCAACAACCCGATGGGTGACTTCGGAGATCCGCAACAGGTTCTCCCGGTGGCCAACCAGCACTTCCATGCCCACCGTGGGCTGACCGTTGAAGCGGAACAGTTCGTCGCCCTCGACAAAACCGTCCCGCACCACGCCAACATCCGCCAGCGATACCAAATCGCCATTGTCCCCGGAGACGATGGCAATGGCGCCATAATCCGGCGCATAAGTCGCCTGGTCCGCCGCCTTGATGTAGATCTGCCCGCCCCGGGTACGCAGTGAGCCGGCCTGGAATTCCAGTGAACTGGCACGGATACGCTCCATCACATCCGCAACGGACAGATCGAGGCGCTGGAGCTTCTGGTAATCCACCTCGATGCGCAGTTCGCGCTCCTGCAACCCCCACACGGTGAGCCGGGACAGCTCGGGTTCCACCAACAGCGCCTGTTTCAATCGTTTGGACAGTTCGTGGAGGGTGTTTTGGTCAGTGTTGCCATAGAGGTTGATGTACAGCGCCGGATAGTCGAACCCGCTGGCATCAATCTTCGGCCGCTTTGTCCTGGCCGGCAGATCAATCCCCCCGTCCATGCGCAGGCGAACCCGGTCCAGTAACTTGTCCAGGTCCTGCCCACCGGCCCGCCGAACGGTGATGGTGGACAGCCCCGCCTCTGACACCGACGACAGGCTGCGCACGCCCTCCAGCCCCTCCAGGGCGGTTTCGATCTTCTGGCTGACCAGGGCGTCGACCTGCTCCGGCGGCGCCCCCGGAAATTCGGTGGTGATCACGATGCTGTCCGGTTCGATACGGGGAAAGCCCTCAATCCGCATAGTCCCCAGGGTCACCAGCCCCATGAACAGAATGAACGCCATCAACAGATTGGCGGCAACCGGGTTACGCAGGAACCAGCCTGTCAGTGCGTGCATTACCGTACCTCCCTGACACGGGGCCGGACCCGCTGGCCCGGCAAGTAAGAGGCCATCGGCAAGGCCACCACCTGCCATTGCGCCCTCGCCTCTGGCGCCTGCACCAGCACCCGGTCCTCCAGACGGGCGACCACACTGGCCGGGCTCTTGGCCAGGATGTCATCCCCCTCAACCCACCAGAATGCCCCTTCCGCCGTTAACGCGGTGGCTGGAATGCTGAGGGAGTTGCTCACCACGCGACCATCAAAACGAACGGTCACCAGATCGCCCACCAGTACCCGGGACTCGTCCTGCTCAAGCACCAGATCAGACAGATGTACAACGTACTGCCGGGTTATCTCATCCAGGTAGCCACCGGCCTGTCGCACCACGGCCTTGCCCAGCTGCTCGCCCTGGTCATCCAGAATCGCCACCGACTGCCCCGCCAGGGGCTGGGCCAGCAACTGCCACTGGGCCCGGCTCAGACGCACTTCGATGTCCTGGTGGCGATCACCAATCAGATTGGCCACCGGATCACCGGTCATCACCATCTGGCCCGGGCTGACGTAGCGACGGATCACATAGCCGCTGTAGGGCGCCCGTATTACGGTCTGGCGCAATTGGCGCCGGGCCAGGTTGAGGCGGGCCTGGGCAGCGTCGACCGCCGCCTTGGCGATGTCCAGCTGGGGTAACTGCAGTGCCAGGTCGTTGGGCGGCTGCTCACCGGCGCGGCTGAACTGCCTGCGGGCGACCCGGCTGGCGTACTCCGCCTGTTCCGCGGCCAATTGAGCCTCACGGAAGAGCTGCTCGGCCTCCGCAAGCTCGGCTTGATAACGGGTGTCTTCGATCACCGCCAGCGGGTCTCCCTGCTGAACGCGATTGCCCGCCAGGGCGCGGTCGTCGACCTTGACCACCAGGCCACCCACTTCGGCGTTCAGGTCAGCATTCCAGCGCGGCTTTACCTCCGCAAGCACCTCAACCCGTGCCTGGTGGTCACCCACGGATAGCGGCTCTACGGTCACCACCGGGGGAGTCGATACCGCCCCGGCCTGTGTCACATCGGCGGTATCCTCCACCGCGCCAAGCAGCATAATCACGGCGATGAGCACAGCAACGGCCGCCATCAGCGTCAGCCAGCGGGCGCCACGTCGGATGCTAGAACTCATACACATACCCGGCGCTGACGGCCCAGGTGGTATTGCGGTCCACAATCGGGCTGTCCTCAATTTCGCCTGAGAAGCGGCGATGACTCAGGTCAAACAGCACCCGGTGGGAACGGCCAAACAGGCGGCTGACGTTGATGCCGGCCCGGTAGTGGTGGGCCTGATCCGGACGATACTCGGGGCGTCCGGCCCTGGCTTCGTCGGCCTCAACCCCCAGGTAGTACCTGGCTGCCTGACTGCCGGCATAGGTGACTGACAGGTGGGGCTCTATCGTCCATCGCTGTGCCTCCAGCGGCAGGCTGTAGCGCAATACCGTCGACCCGCCCCGATGGTTGTCGGAGATGTCCTGCCAATAACTCAGGTTCAGGTAGCCCAACGAGCCGAACAGGCCGGCACTGAACACCGCGCTGTAGACCGGGTCCAGTTCCTTCATGTCTTTCAGCTGCGGGCTGTCGCCGCGGTTCACATCGCCGAAAACGTCATAGCCCAGCGCTGCGGACAGGTACCAGCTGTCACCTCCCGCCAGGTAGCTGCCCAGGGTGTAGTCGCGAAAAAACCAGTTGTCCGATTCCCACGCCAGGTATGGCAGCAGGTTGTCGCTTCGCTCACCACCGGTGTAAATGGACGGCTCACTGAAACCAATAATGCCAACCGCCAGCTCGCCGCTGTCCTCCTGCGAGTCGGCAAGGCTGGCGATGGAATGGGTAGTCAGGAGGGAGAACGCAAGAGTCGAGGCAGAAAGAGTCTTCAATTTGGTTGCTCCAGATTCAGTCGATGTCTCTGGAGCTATTGTCAGACAGTGGCTATTAAGAGGGCCTTAAGGCATATGCTCTGCCCAGCACAGGGTGGCCTTGGCCTGGGCGTCCTGTTGAACGAATGAGAACTGCCAGCTGAGCTTGTCGGCAATACGCTCCACCAGCTGCAACCCCAGCCCAAAGCAGGCATCCGCGGGCACGCTGTCACGCTCCACCGGGTTTACGATGGTCACAGACGTGGTGGTGACCGACAGGGTGATGGTGCCAGCCGCCGCGTGTTGAAAGGCATTGCGGATCAGATTTGCCAGCACGATCCGGAACAGGTCCGTTTCAATGTTAATGACATCGGCCTGATTATGGAGCTCTACCTCAATCGGCTTATGCTCGATCAGATAGCGCATGTCTGCCATCAGCCCCTCACACAGGGCTGCCGGATTCACCGGAGACCGGGTGGCCGGTCTGGATGACTGCCGGGCCAGCCACAACAGCGCCTCGGACAGCAGCAGCATATTGGCGCTGGCGCGACGGGCTCGTTCCAGGGCGGGATAGCCCGGATCATCGGTGGCGGTGCGAACCGCCAGGGTATCCAGGGAGGCCTGGATGATCGCCAGCGGCGTTCGCAGTTCATGGCTGGCGTGCCGCAGGAACTGCTGCTCCCGCTCGTTGTTGGCCCGCAACTGCGCAAGGGTCGACAATAGATGCTGGGCAATCTCGTTGAGTTCGCTGATGGCGAAACGGGCGTCCGCCCCGGCGTCCGGGTCCTGCTTGATTCGGGCCGACCACTCCACGAGCAAATTGAGTGGCTTCAGGGCGTTGCTGAACAGCCAGGAGATCACCACAAACAGGCCCAGCATGAACAATCCGGCAATCAGCCCTGCATCGATCAGGGTCTGACGGAACAGGTCGGTGATCAGTGCGTCAATCTTGTCCGCAGGCTCAAACTCGATCAGATAGATGCCACCGGTTTGCCGCTCGTTCGAGTACACCAGGGCGCCATACTCACGAACGCCCTCGCGGTTCCGGCGCAGGATTTCTATCGGCTCCGACGGCTGAATCCGGTTCGGCGAGAACAGCCCGCGAATCTCCGGCGGAATGCTTTCCCAGGTTCGATAGGCACTGAATGAGGGGGTTCGAGGTAAGGTGTAATCGGGGTTTTCTTCCAGGGCCCGCTCCAGAACCAGTGCCTCGGAGCGCATATAACTCTTGCTGGCCTGGCCCACCTGATAGAAGCTGAAGGTGACCACCAGCGCGATCAGGCTGATAAAAATCACCAAAGCCAGGTAGATCAACTGACGGCGGGACTGGGCGGCCAGGCTTCGAACCGCCGGTACTGGCCGTTCGGAGCCGGTCATGGCGCCTCCGCCGTCAGCGCCAGACCGACACCGACGTGAGTCTGGATCAAGGGACGCTCAAACGGTTTGTCAACGATCTTGCGAAGCTGGTGCAGGTGCACATTGAGCGTGCCCTCCTCCACCTCATCATCCGGCCAGACATGCTGAGCGATCTCGGCCTTTGACACCACCGCCGGCGATCGACGGGCCAGCAACAACAGAATGCGCCAACTGGTCGGCGCCAGCTTGAGAGGGTAGCCACCACGGCTGGCGCGATGCTCCCGGGGGTAGATGGTCAGGTCTGCAATCTGTAGACGGTCCCGCTCCGGATGCTGGCGCCGATAAAGGGCCTTCAATCGTGCCAGCAACAGCGGCATGGCACAGGGCTTGGTCACGTAATCGTCGAGACCGGCACCGAAGCCCTCCAGCTGGTCGGCATCGGTATCGCAGGCGGTCAACATCAGGATCGGTGTATCCACCCCTTGAGCCCGCAACTGCCGACACACCTCAATTCCCGTCACCCGGGGCAGCATGTTGTCGAGAATCAGACTGTCATACCCTCCCTGCAAAGCCAGATTGATCGCACTGGTGCCGTTGTAGGCAAAATCACATTCAATACGATGCAACTCCAGATACTCGGACATGGCCAACGCCAGATCCCGGTCGTCCTCGACAATCAGTATTCTCATGGCAGCCAGTGATGGGTGAACAGAGGGTTAGCTTAAACCGTTGGACCTTAACAGGGAATTAAGGAGGCTCAAGGAGCTTCCTCAAATGAACAGAAGGGGAATCGCAAAAGACAGCGCGGCAATCACCATCAGCCCAGTTACTTTCAGCGCAAACTGGCCTTGTGAGGAACGTCTGCGGTGGGCGTGCATATGCACCTCCAGAATGTCGCCATGCGCCTGTGTGACTGCACAACGCCACCCCGTGTGGACAGCAGACTCAGAGAAGAACGGTTTAAAGACTCCCTCAATAAAGCATAACAACGATTCGCCATTGCACAGACTGCTACCGCAACCATTCTTGATTCAAATCAAGCCTCGAGGCGGGAGCCAACGGCTCCGCAGGGTCAGCCGCTGGCATCTGCAGAACGCCTACTCCGGCAAGGCGTCAAAACCCCGCACCGCCTCGAGTTGCTGACACCACTCCGGCCGCCGGGAGACAAACAATCGGGCGGTTGCTGCAATCGGGACCGCACCATCAAGAGAGCCCGCAGGCACCACCACTAATCCCAGTTCCTCGGCAACCGTGGGCACGGCTGATCCGCAGTTCTGACAAAAGCTCCGGGCATGTCGGGTGCTGGCGTGCCGGTAGGTCCTGACGCGGTCGCGGCCAGAGACCCAGGTCAGTACCGATGCCGCGGCGAACAGATTGGCAGCGTGGGCAGAACCGGTGTCTTTCTGGCACCACTGGCAGTAGCAGAGATAGAACGACTGGAAGTCGCCTTCCAGCTCAAACCGGACATCCCCGCAAAGACAGGCCCCTTGATGTTTTGTGGTCACTTCGCTCTCCCTGATTTTTGTTTGTGTTAACCAACATATCCGATTGAATGGCCACCATCACAGGCTACGGGCCAGAAAAGATAAAATCTTATTGACGATCTGTGTGTGAGTGCGAGCACGAACCTCTGGAGACACGCCACACAGAGCAGCATCGCCTTCCTCCTCAAGCAAGATGTGAGGTCCTCTGTCGGTGCACACGGCAAACCCATCCGAGCGGGTCGCCTTGTCGATCAGGTCATTCTCAACAAGCGGCAGGTTGCTCGTCTTGCGTTCTTCGCTGCCCAGAGAGATCAACAGCGTTGGAATTAACGGTGGTCCGCTGCCTTGCGAAAACGCCTCCAGATACTCGGGGTCAATCGATACCGCAGATGCAAAGCGATCGTCGTGCCCGGGCTTATCAAAGCCGTCCTGATCAAGCTGGTTCAACGCGACGTTATGGGAAGCGTACCATGTACAATCCGCCCCTACCGGGCCGGCATCAGCACAGGATTGATAATAGCTTCCTGCGTCTAATTCAGCGCCCGCAACCGACAAGGCCGCTGTTCCGCCAAGGGCAAAACCAACAACGAAAACCTTTTTCTGATCAACATGCTCCGCCCAGACTGGACTGTCCAGAATCGCACTGAGGGCACGACTTACATCGCGCGGACGCTGCCATATTTCGTTCACGGCGACTACCGGGGTTTCCGGACGTGGCGCATTAACCTCAATAGCGATGAAGCCCGCTTTCGCCAAAGCAGCACCAAGCCACGCTCCAGAATCATTGGTAGATCGCAAGCCACCATGAGAGATCACGATGAGAGGGTGTCTCCCAACCAGCGGGCCATCAAGCGCAGCGTACTCCCCCCGAAATACGGCATTTCCTCCAACAACATCAAGCTGATCGGCTTCAGATGGATACCATATCGAGAGCAGAAGAGGGCGAGCGTAATCAGAGGCATCCAGTAAAGACGAAAAACCTACCGAACAGAACGCAATGCCTGGCATAAAAAACGAGACTGCGATCAGCAAAAGCCACTTCTTCATAGTCACCATCCGCATACGCTTGCTTGGCTACCAGCTCGGACTTCGTCTGAAGCTAAAAATGCCTGAGCTTATAGCCAATGTAGAAATACGTCTCTGAAAACAACATATTGCCTCTTGAGCTATAGGACTGATACCGGCTTGTCTCCGTAGGTGACGGCAAGGCATTGAGGCCAAGATCATCAGCCATTGTCATTGCGCGCTTCATGTGAAGAGGGTCGCTCACAATCAAAACCACAGAAAGGCCATTGGCGGCCAGTAACGGCGATGAGAATGCCAGGTTTTCCTGTGTGATCGTTGATCTATCCTCAAGCAGGATATCTCGAGCAGGCACCCCGTGGCTTACCGCATACTCTTTCGCCGCTTGAGCTTCAGACTTTTTGTCGCCAACTCCAACCCCGCCCGTAAACACCACTTTCTTGACCTGCCCGGATTGGTATAGCTTTATTGCATGATTAATTCTTTCCTGAAATACCGGGGATGGTTTTCCATTCCAGACGGCAGCACCGAGAACAATGGCAGCATCAGCACTCATGCCGGACGATTTCGATGAGTAAAGGTAAATTGAAAATGCAACATAAAGCAGTAACGCCAAAACCAATGAGCTAAAAATCAACAACCACCTTGTTATTTTCATAATTCACCAACTGAAGCGAGACCTCGTATTCGTTCCGTGTTTTCTTATACCAGGCCAACCGGTGATCCGGTCAAGGCTACAATCCTCGGGGCTGGCCGCTCTTTGGGGTAATTAAGAATATCACCTGCCGGGGAAATCGGGGATCGTTCTCGAACGCATAGCCGAAACGTGCCTGCTAGCTCAGTTGCCCAGACCGTAGCTGAGCTGCTGGACAGGTAGGCCTGACCACGGTCCCGTATGAACTCATCGCCAGCGTTTCGATACGATACCGGTCATCAGGGCTCATTTCGAATGAACTTGAACGCCCCTTGACGAGCGACCCAAACCGTCACCGAAAGCGAATATTTTCCAGTATGTTACGTTTCGATCTTTACTTAATCGTTGAGGCGCAATAGGTTGCTACTGAAAATAGAAGAATGATTTCAGTACGCTAATTCAATGGTGGAACAATGAAACGGACTTTACTCCTCATATCCCTTACAGCCCTCTCACTACAATCTTATGGCGCCGTGTACCAATGCAAGGTGAATGGCCAACTCACGTTCTCTGATCGTCCCTGCGGTGACGATGCCCGGGAGGTTGAGGTTAGATCGACACCCATGGTGGGTGGAAGCTTAAGCACTGAGGCTGGCGAGGCCTTCGTAGAGCAACGCGGACGAGAGCGCGAGGTTTCCCAGATTGATCGACGCATCTCCAGAATACAGGACGAGATAGAAGACCTCAGACGGAATCGAGATGCTGCATTGGCCCGGTGGCAACGAGAAAAAGCCTACGCCAACAACAACCTCGCAGGGGCGACCTGGGAGAACAGTCTGGCGAAGGAAGCGGAGGTGCTGCGACAACGCTATCAGGACGACATCCGGTCATTGGAAGCCGAAGTGGCAAACCTTCGTGACCGCCGACAGAACATTGTAAACAGTTATTAGTTAACTCAGCTGGGTCCACCTCACTATATGGCTCTGCGTGGCGTGGCAAGGGCGTGCAACAGAGTTTGAGAATTGGGGGGTGTGAGAGATGCTGGTGTGTGTGCCGGGAGGGGCGCCGGGGTTTTGGTGAAGGCCGGTGGTGGTGGGGCCTGGGAGTATTACAGTCGCCCGTTAGAAGGCCGTTCACTCCATTTCGATCGGGAGATTTGCCATTCGATCTGCCGCCACCCTTTCGCTGCCATCCACGCAGGAGTGTCACGCTCTATCGCGGTTGCGCCAAATGCGCTCGCCAACCGAGCGATTTTTGTGTTCTCACTGACGGTGCTACCAATGATCTGGGCCAGGCCAAAATTACTGAAGCCATAATCCACCAGGCACTTCATGATCTCAACGGCATAACCGAACTGGCCCCAGTATTCAGGCGCCAGCTCAATACCAAGCTCGGCTTCGCCTGGAGCGGCATCCTTCATTCGAAGCCCGGCACAGCCAACTAACGGGCCATCCAGCCGAATGATAGCGAGCTGGTAATTCTGCCTGGGCTCCTCTGCGGCCCATGCTTTAAATAACTGAACAAGTTCGGCGGCATGCTCTGGCGTGTTTTCTCCAGGGCCGTACAGTTCCCTTAAGCGCGGATCAGCGTGGTATGCCAGGAACTCCGGAAGGTCATTGTCACTAAAATCCCGGAGAATGAATCTCTTGGTTGTCAGTTTCATGGTGGTCTATCTGGCCTTTAGAGTAGCTTCGGGATCAGGTCTTGCCTTTTGCCCAACTGACAGTGGATACCCAATGACCAGGTCGGCCAGAACAACGGGTGGGAGAAGGCGATCCAGGTTCAACTTGCTGTTCCTCACATCCTTTCGAGGGGGCATCCGGTGTTAGATCGGTCATCGCTCCGGAATCCGTGAACCACTACAGTGTCGCCATGGTCGGCAATGGCCTGCTGGCGAGTCAAGGACCAACCTCCGGTGCTTCATGACGTTGTGTTCGGTAAAAGCTATATGGCTCTGCGCCGTGTGGCAAGGGCGTTCACAGAGTTTGGAAGTTGGGGGCGTGAGGGATGGTGAGAACAAGGCACGATCGGTGTTATGAAGCGGGCCGTGTGAGAGGCCTTCGGGGCTGCCGGTCCTATTCCCGGTTCGCCAACCCGCACGGTTTCGCCCCCTACCCTGTTTGGCGGTAAGGGGCGGTCTCAGAAGGCCATCATGTAGGGGTATGCCAGACAGGCTCACGCACTAGGTGCGCCGGTACCAACCGGGCGCCCCACTCACTCCGCGAGCCTACTCTGGAGCTACTGGAGCATCGTTGCGCCGTTGAAGCATCTGGAGTTGAGCGGGCTGCCACTGGGTGGTGGCAGCCCTTGGGTTTTTGGGAGGAATCTATTTTCCTTCGATTCTATTGGGGGATTGGTTCAGTTGACGCCGTAGTCACTTGTTATATTTATTGCAGCACATAATCAGAGCCTGTCCATAATATTGAATCAAAATCACCGCATTCCATGCACTTATACCACCGAATCTGATTTCCCTCTAAAAAAATTGAGCTATACCCAGCATCCCCCGCATCTGAAAATAACTTTATAAACTTAGAATCGCGAAATATTGCTATGAATTTTCCTTTCTCACCGGATGATGCTTCGTAAACGCCAACAACTACTGTTTCTTCATTTGCCGTGTCATCTAAGTTTATCTGCAAATCGAATTTCAATTTTGACTTTTGGATATCTCTGAATTGAGATTCCGACAACCTTTCCTCCAAATAATCTTCATTTACCAATAATGCAAGCTTCCAATCAGGCATTATTTGCGTTACAGGAATTCCTTTAATATTAGCTTCACTAGGCGTAAACGTTTCAGAAACCCACCAAGCCTCATTTGGTTTTCGTGACAATGTTTCGGTCTGTGTTGTTTTGCAGCCAGCAAAGAAGAAAACAATCAACAGTAGTACGCGTGACTTACCAATCAACATGCCAGTGCCTCCCCCCAGCCGCATTCGGCTCCCTTATAACAGAAGCGCCTAGCGCTTGAATACGAGCCTCAATTGAATTTAATTGCTGCGGAGTTCCTATAGGCCAGCTAATATCTCTCGCAGTGTTTGATAAATGATTTGAAACCAAAGCCCCCCGGGAGCGCGCTCTATTGATTATAGCTTCGAACTCGGCAACTGTTTTTTGCAATGTAGCTCCACTATTGGCTTGGAACCACTGGTTCATTTCCGTTATGTGCTGTGTTCTTCGGTATGTACCAAGAAATTCTTGCCTATTGGCACGGATTCTCTGTGCCATTAATTCGGCTTGGCGTCGTATAGTGCGTGCGCGCCCCGTTATTCTAATGCCAGCCGTTGGGAACTCTCGTTGAATCGTAGCGATTAACTGGTCAATATTAGCGGGCCTCACTTGTGGGGCTATACCATTTACCATTCAATACTCTCCTTGTTTATTTAATAAAATAACAGCAATTAGAACGCGTTCGTTGATATTGTACAGCTTCGGGGTCAAGTCTTCCCTTTTGCCCAACTGACAGAGGATACCCGATGGCCCGGGCGGCCAGAACAACGTCGATCCTTGTTCAATGTGCTGTTCCTCGCATCCTTTAGAGGTGTCATCCAGCTGACAGATCGGCCATCGCTCCAGAAGACCGGGTGCGGCAATGGGCTGCTGTGGACTCCTAAGCCTTTTTACTCCGTCTCCAGCTCAATCACCATGGTCTCACCTTCACGAGTACCTATCGCCAGGCGATTGGTTTCTTCATGCCATGTCATTGCACCAACGGCTGATTGATCAAAAAGCTTGGCAACCGCTACGCTTTGTGTAGCCACGTCGACCACATATAGGCTGCCCAACTCTGAGCCAATAAATAACTTCTCTCTATCGGAGGAGGTCACACCACTCCACGGAAAATCGAGAGGGAGGCTAAACCGTTTCTCGCCGGTTTCTGCATTGTAAAATACGACTTCGGACTCGTACATCGCAGCAAACCAGTCGCCATGGGGAGGGGCCATGATAAATATGGGAGAGCTAAAGAAAAAAGAGAAATCGTAAAGAACTTTCTGGCTCTTTATATCAAAAGCGTAAAGATGATCGTCTTTTGTCATCATGATCAGCGTTTGACTGAGCAACCTTGGATCACCAGTGATCAGCCTTTCAGGCGCCCTCCATTCAGC
Organism: Marinobacter sp. CA1; assembly: GCF_020546665.1. Lineage (NCBI taxonomy): Bacteria > Pseudomonadati > Pseudomonadota > Gammaproteobacteria > Pseudomonadales > Marinobacteraceae > Marinobacter > Marinobacter sp. CA1. The sequence goes on along the minus strand of NZ_CP071785.1, from coordinate 1,818,956 downwards.
TAGGGACATATCAGCCAGGTCAATGGTAACGATCTTACCGTCATGTTCACCGACAGCAACAGCATACTCAGAACCAAAAAACGTCAAAAGACCCTCATTAATGATGGCAAGCTCCATTTCTAGGCCAATAGAATCAGCCCAAGAAAAGAACCGGTTACCATAAAATCCCCATCGACCGCCTCGATGGATAATAGCGTACCGTCCAAACTCATCAAAATCATGAGATTTTATGACATTTGAAAGTTCAGCGTCCCAAAGCTCAATGCTTCCTTTAGATTTTGCAATGAAGATCTCGCCTGTATCCAGAAACATCAGCCCGGAAATAAGGTCTTGAAATTTAAGATTGCTTAGCACCTCCCCAGACTCGCTTTTTAGTAAGGACACAGTATCGTATTGGGGCGCACTTAGAAGACGACTTCCATCATGGTTAAAAATCAGATGACTGGTGGGCGCCTCTGAAGTTTTTTCATGAAAAAAAACCTTATAGGAAAGATCCTTAGCTGGAACGCTTTTGCACCCACTAATCGCTAAGAAAAATAAAAAAAGAACCGCCAATACTTTATTTTTGGACTGCGACATAACCATAGTAATAATCCAGAAATTGAGAAACGGTTAGACTTCTATTCGCTAAGTTAACGGAGCGCGATCCTTCCCCCCAAGTGTAGACCTTAAAATATATTTTCATATCGTAAATACTATCGCCCAGATTTTCCAATCTCTCCGGTGGGTAGCACTCAAGATCAGCATCAGTATTCACTTGGATTTGGGATGTCATCACTACCCAGTGGTCTGCCGGCGCTTTCCCCTTAGGCATCCCCAAAAGGATCTTAGCCCCTACAAAGAGACATACTTCATGTCCTGCAACATATTTTCTGTTGGCTTCAAGGAGGTTGGACAAACCTTTGTCGAAAACTACGTTGGTTCTGTTCTCAATTGAGTTATAACCAGCTCTCCTAAACCAAGATGCCAAATTACTGGGAAGGGTAATACCAGCGAATTCATCGGAGTGGTGGTCGTAGTTAAACAACGAATTTTCGGAATCTCTGAGGCTTGCCAAACCGACCCAGTCGGCTGGTGAAATGGCCCTAAACTGGCCGCCTTCATTCTTTACTATGGGGTTGTAGTCTCTACAGCCCTGGCCTGCAACGACTTTTAACTCGTTAATGGAAGCGCTACCCGTCTGGTAGAGATCTATAATATACTTTACGTATATTTCCGGATCTTTTTTTGCAATAACAAACAGAAATGCAGCTGGCCCGCAAAGGCTAGTTTTGTTCTGGTATATTCGCCAAGGTTCTTCGCATCTCTCTCTGAGATTTGATACAAGAAGCGGCTTACTTAATTTTCTGAAAACCCCGGCTTCTTTACTAGCAGAAAAACTCGCTATCAACGACTGCGCAAGTGCTGTAGACACAAAATATCCTTATGATTCTCAACACAGGGGCTTTGGTGGTCATACAAGGAGGGGAGTTTGAGCGATTTCATAAACTTCCTTGTCTTACTAACCCCAGTCCATTGGTGAAAGTACTCTGTCAATTGTGCGCGAGATTATAGACCTAAAGCCAATTCTCTGTAAATCCACCGTTCTTGTTAGATTTTACTTTTTCTATCGCAACTGTACTCTATGGCTACAATATAGAGAGCTTGTGCGATATCACTTACAGCAACACAAGTCACTCTCTTATGAATGGAGTCTATCCCATCAGTAGAATGCCCCCTGAGCCACGAACACAGAACGTACCGGCTCACTGGCTGACAGCATGGATGTCTAGCCGAACGCGACAACTAACGAGTGGTGTGGCTACCAGGGATGGATCTGGGCCAATCTCAATGTGGGTGGTCGGTGTAGTTAACGACCTGCTCCCCTATCAAACCTCCTGGGTAAATCCATTCAACAGCGGCGCCCCTTACCCGCTGGTGGTCGCCGATCACCAGCTCGACCGTGACGCCGTCACTGTGTACTGCGATCACTCGGCCTTTGTCCGTTGGCTTTTTGGGAAGGATTCTGGTGAAGCGTCGGTAAAGGTTACTCATGGGTTTCTAACCCGATGGTTTGCCAAAGTTCCGTAGCCACAAGGCGTTCTAACCTGGCCGTACCGGCATTGGACTACTGGAGTCATGGTGTGCTAGGGCCATCACAATCTTGGGTTAAGGAGCAGCCTACCCTTGCGCCAACGCTCTACAGCCGAAACGCCATGTTTCCTGATAAACTAGAGCCCCTCTTCGCCGGACGTCAGTCTGTTTGCGATAGGGTCTGGAGCTATTCGTCATGATTCGAGAGTTAATGGTTGCCACAGTCCTCCCAGCCCTCCAACTGAAGGATGATCGGAGCACTGATGTTTTTAGAACGGAAAATTGGGCAGTAAATGACCGATAACGAGTTAAAAAGAGCAGCTGATAGTTCAGCCACAAGCCACGCCACAGCAGGCGCCGAGCCCTCTCGGCGGTTTTGCGTCGCTCCAATGATGGACTGGACGACCTCGCACTATCGGTACCTGGCGCGGATGCTCAGCCGGCATACGCTGCTTTACACTGAGATGGTGACCACCGGGGCGTTGATTCATGGTGATACTGAACGCTTTCTGAGGCACAACGAAGCGGAATACCCTCTGGCCCTGCAGCTCGGTGGCAGCGATGCCCGGGAGCTGGCCCACTGCGCGGCGCTGGCGGAGCGGTTCGGGTTTGATGAGGTGAACCTGAATGTTGGCTGCCCCAGTGACCGGGTGCAGAACAACATGATCGGTGCCTGTTTGATGGGGCATCCCGACAAGGTTGCAGACGGCGTGCGAGCGATGATTGAAGCCACGAACCTGCCGGTGACCGTCAAGCACCGGATCGGTATAGATGGCCGAGAGTCCTGGGAAGAGCTGTGTGAATTTGTCGAGAAGGTCGCGGATGCCGGCTGCCGTACCTTTATTGCCCACGCCCGCATCGCCATCCTCGATGGCCTGAGCCCCAAGGAAAATCGGGAAGTCCCGCCGCTGAAATACGACTGGGTGTATGGTCTCAAGGAGAAGTACCCGGACCTGGAGATCATCATCAACGGTGGCATCAAGACCTTTGATGAATGCCACCAGCACCTAGCTCACACGGATGGCGTGATGCTGGGGCGCGAGGCCTACCACAACCCCTGGCTGCTGGCGGGTGTCGATCAGGGTTTCTTTGGTGACACACCGGCGGTCACCTCACGTCATGACGCCCTGCGGGCAATGTTTCCGTTCATCGAATCGGAGCTGGCCCGCGGGGTCTATCTGGGCCACATGACCCGTCACCTGCTTGGGCTATTCCACGGCCAACCCGGCGGTCGACGCTTCCGTCGCCACATCAGTGAGAATGCCCATCGCCCCGGAGCCGGTCTTGAAGTGGTCGAACAGGCCCTGGCGATGGTACCGGAACAGGCGACCGAGGAAGCGGCCCCAGCCTAGTGTCCCGTCCGGTCGCGCCATGGCATAGTTCTTGTTCCTGTCAAACTGCCCGGTTATTGTAAGGCTCAGGCGTGTGCCGCGGATTTCCGCTGTTCCGGGGTGCCTTCCGTAACAACCCATCTGCGAACGCAACGGATCAGGATGACAGAACGAATGACCAGCAAGCTTGACCAGCTCAAGACCATGACTACGGTGGTGGCCGATACCGGTGACCTCGAGGCCATCGCCCAGTGGCGCCCCCAGGATGCCACCACCAACCCCTCCCTGCTGCTTAAAGCGGCCTCCTCCGACGCCTATCGTCCGATGCTCGATGCTGCCATCAATGGCGCCCGCGGGCTGGCAGGGAGCAACGCCGAACAGCTGGGCTATGCCACCGACCTGCTGGCGGTGATGGCGGGTGAGAAGATCCTGCAGCTGATTCCTGGCGTGGTGTCCACCGAAGTGGATGCCCGGCTGTCGTTCGATACCGACGCCACTCTGGCCCGCGCCCGCCGGCTGGTCGAGCTGTACGATCAACGGGGCATCGACACCAGCCGCGTGCTGATCAAGATCGCCTCCACCTGGGAAGGTATTCGCGCCGCCGAGCAACTTGAGAAGGAAGGTATTCGCTGTAACCTCACGCTGCTGTTCTCCTTCGCCCAGGCCGCAGCCTGTGCTGACGCTGGCGCGCACCTGATCTCACCGTTCGTCGGCCGCATTCTCGACTGGCACCTGGCCAACAGCGATCAGGATACCTTCGCCCCGGAGGACGACCCCGGGGTGCGCTCGGTCACCCGGATCTACAACTACTTCAAGACCCACGATTACAACACCGTGGTGATGGGCGCCAGTTTCCGCAACACGGGCGAGATCGAGATGCTCGCCGGGTGCGACCGGCTCACCATCAGCCCGGCGCTGCTGCAATCGCTGCAGGATGACCAGGGCAACCTCGCCCGGCATCTTTCCCCGGAGCAGGCGAGCAGCACCGACACCCCGACGCCGATGACCGAGGCCCGATTCCGCTGGGAATCCAATGAAGACGCCATGGCCACCGAAAAGCTGGCCGATGGCATCCGTCGCTTTGCCGTCGACCAGGTGGAACTGGAAAGCCGAGTCCGCCGGCTGGCGAACGCCGCTTGAAGCTAACGTACTGAAGACAGCGAGATACCCAACCCGATGATTGAGAAGCTGAAACAGCTTTTTCTGGCACCAGCAGATCAGGGTCCGGCGCAGCCGGACCGCCACCAACTGGCCATTGCTGCCACCGCGCTGATGGTCCAGCTGGCCCGCATCGACCAGGAGCAGGATGAGCGGGAGCTGAAAACCATTGTCGACTGCGCCGTGCAACGACTGGAGGTCACCCGGGAAGAAGCCGAGAGCATCCTCCAGGATGCGCTGAACGAGGCCGAGGACGCCACGTCGCTGTACGAGTTCACCGGCCAGATCAACGATCACCTGGATCAACAGGCCAAGCAGGCGCTGTTGGAGAGCATCTGGCTGGTGGCCTTTGCCGATGGTCGGATTGACCGTTTTGAGGAGCACCTGATCCGCCGCATGGCTGAGCTTCTGCACCTTAACCACCGAGAGTATATGCAGGCGCGCCACCGCGCTGAGGCCAACTCGGGCCCTATCTCAGGCTGACCCTGTCGCGCGCCGCACACCACCGAATGTCACAAGGAGTTGTCCCATGCTAGCCATCCTCCACCCGGATACCCCGCTCGACAGCGAGGAGTACCGGCACACCATGCATTTTCTCGAGAACCTGCCGAACGTCTCCCTACGGGTTCATGAGGTTCAGGGTGAGAAACAACGCCTGACCGAGATCTACCTGCTGGGCGATACCAAGACCCTGGACAAGGACGAAATCGCTGCCCTGCCCGCCGTGGAGCGTGTGATCCGCATCTCCGAGGACTACCGCATTCTCGGGCGTCATCGTGACGACCAGCGCCAGTCCGGCTTCCAATACAACGGCGTGCAGTTCGGCCAGGACAACCTCCACGTGTTCGCCGGCCTCTGCGCCGTGGACGTTCCCGAGCATGTGGAGATGATGATGCAGGCTCTCGAGCAGCATGGTCAGGTCTGCACCCGCATGGGCGCCTACAAGCCCCGAACCAACCCCTATTCGTTCCAGGGCCATGGTAAGGGTTGCCTGCCATGGGTGTTCGAGAAAGCCGGCAAGCATGGCATCAAGGTGATCGCTATGGAGATTACCCATGAAAGCCACATTGAAGAAATCGACACCTGCCTGGAGAAGCTGGGCCGGCCGACCGGCGTGATGCTGCAGGTAGGTACCCGCAACACTCAGAACTTTGAGCTGCTCAAAGCCATTGGCCGCCAGAGCACCTACCCGGTGCTGCTGAAGCGGGGCTTTGGCATCACCCTCAATGAATCCCTCAACGCTGCCGAATACCTGGCCAGTGAGGGCAACGCCAATGTGGTGTTCTGTCTGCGCGGCATGAAGACCGAAGCCGGCAACCCTCATCGCAACATGGTGGACTTTGCCCACGTACCGGTGGTCAAACGGCTGACCCGCATGCCGGTGTGCATTGACCCGTCCCATTCTGTCGGCAGCCGGGAACACGCTCCTGATGGCATCCTGGACGTGATGCATGCCACCGCTCAGGGCGTCATAGCCGGTGCCAACATGGTGCTGGTGGACTTCCACCCGAAACCGGAGAAAGCCCTGGTGGACGGTCCCCAGGCTCTGCTGATGGAAGAGCTGTCGGCGTACCTGGACGATGTGCAGCTGTGCCACGAGACCTGGCAGAAGCGTCAGGCGCTGTACAATCGCATCCGGATCGGCTTCTAGGGAAGAAGCGGCATTATGATCATCTATGGGCATCGGGGCGCTCGCGGAGAGGCTCCAGAAAACACCCTGGCCGGCTTTGAGCACGCCTACCGGCACGGTATTCGCCGCTTTGAGTTTGACCTGCTGTTGTCGAGTGACGGCCAGCCCGTGGTCATCCACGACCTGACGGTCGACCGCACCACAAGCGATACCGGCAAGGTTGCTGACTACACCGCCGCGGAACTGGGGCGGATGGATGCACGCCATGGCACGGCGGCGTGGGCCAGCCCCACGCCAATCCCCACCCTGGATCAGGTGTTGGCGGCGATTCCGGACTTTGAGCACCTGCAACTGGAAGTCAAAAGCGACAAACGTCATCGCCTCAACGTTCTGTGCAACCGGCTGACGGAGCTGATCCAGCGCCACGACCTGTTTGAGCGGGTGGTGGTAACGTCAGCCGATACCTGGTTTCTACAGGAGATTCGCCGTCGTAACCGACGCATCGCGATTGGCGCGGTAGTGGAGCGGCGCTTCCCCAACCCGGTGCAGGTGGCCTCACGACTGAACTGTGATTACCTGATCCTGAACTGGAAACTCTGCTCCGCCAAGCTGGTGGAAGAAGCCCACCGGCGGGAGTTGCAGGTCTCGGTGTGGACCGTCAACCGCATTCACGACATGCTGACGCTGGAGCAGCACGGCGTCGACAGCATCATCACCGACTACCCGACCAGTACCAAGATCTACTTCGACAACCGGCGCCAGGCACTGCCACATCTGGCCCGAACCACCGACGCTGACGGCAACGACGCGGGCCAACCGTCTCTGAGCAATCAGTGATGCGGTCGCTCAGAAACTAGGCCGGTTCGGTCTACCATGAAACGCTGAGAAGCTCCCGAACTGCCCGCTGAAGGAGCAGTTCGGGATAGCGTAACCGTCAGAAGATACGGTTCAGGCCATTCAGTGCCGCCACCCGGTAGGCTTCCGCCATGGTGGGATAATTGAAGGTGGTGTTGATGAAGTAGTTGAGGGAGTTGGCCTCCCCTTCCTGATTCATGATCGCCTGTCCGATATGGACGATCTCCGCCGCCTGGTCCCCGAAGCAGTGGATGCCCAGGATCTCCCGGGTCTCACGATGGAACAGGATCTTCAGCATGCCCACCGCTTCGCCGGTGATCTGGGCGCGGGCCAGATCCTTGAAGAAGGCCTGGCCGACTTCGTACGGCACCTTGGCTTCCGTCAGCTCACGTTCGGTTTTGCCCACCGAACTGATCTCAGGAATGGTGTAGATGCCAGTTGGCACATCCGACACGAAACGGAAATACTCATCGTGAACGATGTCAGACGCCGCTGAACGGCCCTGATCGTACGCCGCGCTGGCCAGGCTGGGCCAGCCGATTACGTCACCGGCCGCATAGATGTGTGGCACAGACGTGCGGTAGTGCTCGTCCACAGCAAGCTGGCCCCGGCTGTTGGTCTCAAGACCCACGTTCTCCAGACCCAGCTTGTCGGTGTTGCCGCTGCGGCCGTTACACCACAGGAAGGCGTCCGCACGTATCTTTTTGCCAGACTTCAGAGACAGCACCACGCCGTGATCGTCTCCTTCCACCGATTCATAGCACTCGTTGTGACGCACCAGCACGCCATTGTTGCGCAGGTGGTAGCTGAGCGCGTCAGAGATCTCATCGTCAAGGAAAGACAACAGCCGGCTGCCCGGGTTGATGAGATCCACCTTGACGCCAAGACCGGCAAAGATAGACGCGTACTCAGAACCGATCACCCCGGCGCCATAGATAATCAGCGTGCGCGGTGTGTGGGAGAGATTGAGAATCGAGTCGCTGTTGTAGATGCGGCGATGACGGAAATTCACATCGGGCGGCAGGTAAGGCCTCGAGCCGGTGGCAATCACCACGGTGTCCGCACGCAGGACCTCATTGGCCTGACCATCGCGAATCTCGATGCGGTTGGCATCGAGGAAATAGGCACGGCCGTTGATCAGGTCAATGCGGTTGCGGGCGTAAAACTGGGTTCGCAGCTTCACCTGTTTGCCAATCACCTTCTGGGCGTTCTGCAGTACCCGCGGGAAAGAGAACCAGCGCGGTTCACCAATGTCCCGGAACATCTGGTTGGTGTTGAAGGTGATGATCTGCTTGACGGAATGTCGCAACGCCTTGGAAGGAATGGTTCCCCAGTGGGTGCAGTTGCCGCCAACGGTGGGCTTGTCTTCGATGATCGCAACGCGCTTGCCATTCTTGGCGGCGTTCATCGCCGCCCCTTCCCCGGAAGGCCCCGCACCGATAACGACAACGTCGTAGTGATGTTCTGCCATGCGTGCAGCAACTCCTTATCTGCGTGTCTTCAGGATGTTATTTTGATGAGGCCTGGCTGGCATCGTAAGCCAGGGTGTCTGCGGTCTTGCCCTCTTTGGCCAGACGCTCGTTCTCTTCCTTGCACTTCTTGGTGTTGCCACCGCAAATATCACACGCCCCATCCAGGCCCAGGGCACCGATACCGCCGCAGGTGCCACTGATGGGCTTGCGGCCCATGATGACGCCAATCGACATGGCCAGCAGAAGAAAACCAACAATCAGGAATACCAGGAGAAACGTACCCATCGTTCTGTCCTCTCATCCCCGCCGCTTTCGAACCTACTCTACAAGGTAGGATGAAAAGGCAGGTGTGTAATGTGTTTCAAAACCGTTGTCGCCACGAACAATAAAATACGCCGGAATATTGTCGCGGGTTGCCAGCGCCCGGGCCTTTTCAAAGCCCATCACATTGAACGCCGTGGCAATCCCATCTGCCAGCATACAGTTTTCAGCAATTACCGTCACAGACGCCAGGTTGTGGCCGATCGGCTTACCGGTCAACGGGTCTATGGTATGGGAATAGCGCTGACCTTCCGATTCGTAATAGTTACGATAATCGCCGGATGTGGCCAGGCCGTGGTCATCCAGCACCACCACCCGGTTGACCTGGCGGCGTTCGGATACCGGCTCTTCGATTGCCAGGCGCCAGGCCTCATCATCGGGCTTGCGACCCTTGACCCGGATCTCACCGCCCACTTCCACCAGAAACGCCTTCACACCCTGGGCATCGAGGTAGCGGGCAACCGCATCCACACCGTAACCCTTGGCAATTGCCGACAGGTCCAGATACTGGTGTTTTTGGGTACGGACCGCCGGCGGTTCGGCCTGCAGTTCAATGTTCCGGTAACCGGTCTGGGCCATCCGCTCCGCCAGCAATGCCGGCTCGGGAATGGTTTCCGGACGCGCCTCCGGTCCAAATCCCCACAGATTGACGACCGGACCAACAGTAATGTCAAAAGCGCCGCCGCTGAAGCGGGATACCTCCATCGAGGCCGCCAGCACTTCGTGCAACTCCGGTGAGATGCCAAACCACTCACCCTGGTCTGTCAGGCTGTTGAAGCGGGAAAGCTCAGAATCGTCCCGCCAGGTCGACATGGAGGCATCCACCTCTTCCAGTACCTGCTGAATGCCCTCACCGAGAGTGTCCAGCCGTTCCGGGTCGTCCGGCAATACGACATTGATATGGTAGCTGGTTCCGAAGATCGGCCCGGATATTTCCCAGACTTTTTCTTCGTCCTTAAACAGGCAACCCGCCAGGGCCGCAGCCACCAGCGTCATGAAGACGCTGGTGATTACAGCCCTGACGGGTCTGGTCATGCGGGATGTCATGAGGTCTGCTTAACCCCCAAAGTCGTCCAGCATGATGTTTTCATCCTCGACACCAAGATCCTTCAGCATCTTGATGACCGAGGCGTTCATGATGGGGGGCCCACACATGTAGTACTCACAGTCCTCGGGAGCCGGATGGTCCTTGAGGTAGTTGTCGTACAGAACGTTGTGAATGAACCCGGTGTAGCCGCTCCAGTTGTCCTCTGGCAGAGCATCGGACAGGGCAACGTGCCACTGGAAGTTTTCATTCTCGTTCGCCAGCATGTCGAAGTCTTCCACGTAGAACATCTCGCGGACACTCCGGGCGCCGTACCAGAACGAAATCTTCCGGTTGGAGTTCAGACGCTTGAGCTGGTCAAAAATGTGGGAACGCATCGGTGCCATACCGGCACCACCACCGATGAAGACCATTTCGGCTTCGGTTTCTTTGGCAAAGAACTCACCAAACGGCCCCATCACAGTCACCTTGTCGCCAGGCTTCAGGTTGAAGACGTAGCTGGACATGATTCCCGGCGGATGGTCCGAACCCGGAGGCGGTGTGGCGATCCGGATGTTGAACTTGAGAAGCCCTTTCTCTTCCGGATAGTTCGCCATGGAGTAGGCGCGGATGGTGTCTTCCTTGTTGATCGCCTTGTAGCGCCAGATGTCGTGCTTGTCCCAGTCTTCATGGAACTCTTCCTGAATCTCGAAATCCTTGAAGTTGATTTCGTACGGAGGACACTCCAACTGGACATAACCGCCGGCACGGAAAGCCACCTCTTCACCTTCAGGCAGTTTCAGAACCAGTTCCTTGATGAAGGTCGCGACGTTCTCGTTGGAGATGACTTCACACTCCCACTTCTTCACGCCGAAGAACTCTTCAGGCACCTCGATCTTCATGTCCTGCTTCACCGGAACCTGGCAGGACAGGCGCCAGCCTTCCTTCTCTTCCCGGTTGGTGAAGTGGGTCTTCTCGGTGGGCAGCATGGCGCCACCACCTTCCAGAACCTTACATTTACACTGGGCGCAGGTACCACCGCCACCACAGGCGGAGGACAGGAAGATACCGCTGCCCGCGAGCGTTCCCAGCAACTTGCCACCGGCTTCGGTGGTCAGGGTATGCTCGGGATCGTCATTGATTTCAATGGTCACATCACCGGTGCTGACCAGCTTCGAGCGTGCCGCCAGGATGATCGCCACAAGCGACAGCACGATAACGGTGAACATGACCACGCCAAGAATTATTTCTGTATTCATGGTCTCGCCTTTTCGTTGAACCGAATCACCGGATTAGAGTGAAATACCTGAGAACGACATGAAGCCGAGAGACATCAGACCAACGGTAATGAAGGTGATGCCCAGACCGCGCAGGCCTTCGGGTACGTCGCTGTACTTGAGCTTCTCGCGGATACCCGCCAGCGCCACGATGGCGAGGGCCCAGCCCACACCGGCACCGAAGCCGTACACCACACTCTCTCCGAACGTATAGTCACGCTGCACCATGAACAGGGAGGCCCCCATGATGGCGCAGTTAACGGTGATCAGGGGCAGGAACACACCCAGCGCCGAATAGAGCGCGGGAATGTACTTGTCCAGCACCATCTCCATGATCTGTACGATCGCGGCGATAACACCGATGTATGTCAGCAGACCCAGGAAGCTCAGGTCGATGTTCGGCAACCCGGCCCAGCCCAGCGCACCCTCACGGAGGATGTTGTTGTAGATCAGGTTGTTCACCGGCACGGTCAGGGTCAGCACCACCACAACGGCGATACCCAAGCCTACCGCAGCCTCAATCTTCTTGGAGATTGCCAGGAAGGTACACATCCCCAGGAAGAAGGCCAGCGCCATGTTTTCAACGAAGATAGCCTTAACGGCCAGACTGATATAATGCTCCATCAGAAGGCCTCCTTCGCGGTATGACGGGACATTTTGTAGTCAGGCTCTTCCACCTGCTCCGGCTTCCAGGCACGCAGGCCCCAGATTGCCAGACCGATGATGAAGAACGCACTCGGAGGCAGCAGCAACAGGCCGTTCGGCACGTACCAGCCACCGGCATTCACGGTCGGCATCAGAGCAACGCCGAACAGCGAACCGGCCCCGAGCAGTTCACGAAAGAACGCCACGAACAGCAGCATCACCGAATAGCCGAGACCGTTACCGATGCCGTCGAGGAAGCTCAGCCAGGGGCCGTTCTTCATCGCGAAGCCTTCGGCGCGACCCATCACGATACAGTTGGTGATGATCAGACCGACGAACACCGACAGCTGCTTGCTGATTTCGTAGGCGTATGCCTTGAGGACCTGGTCAACAACGATAACCAGTGAGGCGATGATGGTCATCTGTACGATGATCCGAATACTGTTCGGGATCTGCGTACGGACCAGGGATACCGCCAGGTTTGAGAACGCAGTTACCGCAATCACCGACAGGCACATCACGATGGTGACGTTCATGCTGGTGGTCACCGCCAGCGCGGAACAGATTCCGAGAATCTGCAGCGCGATCGGGTTGTTACTGAAAATTGGTTCGAAGAGAACCTGCTTGGCTGAAGCGTCTGCCATGATCAGACCTCCCCTTTCCGGAGTTTTTGCAGGAACGCACCGTAGCCTTCCTCGCCCATCCAGTAATTCACCAGCTGCTCAACACCACGGCTGGTCAGTGTTGCACCGGACAGAGCGTCGACTTTGTGCTCCTTGTTCTGGTCGTTGGGGTCTACCCCACCCTTAACGAGACGGACCTGGGGTTCGGTAGAGCCGTCGTCATAGACCTTCTTGCCGGGCCACTGGTTCTTCCAGCGGGGGTTATCCACTTCACCACCCAGTCCCGGGGTTTCGCCGTGATCGTAGAAACCCAGACCTTCGATGGTGTTGGCATCACCCTCAATGGAAATGAAGCCGTACAGTGTAGACCAGAGGCCATAGCCGTGAATCGGCAGAACCACCCGGGTCACCTGACCACCATCGCTCAGGGTGAAGATCTTGGCAATGTTGGGACGACGCTTGATGCCCGCCGGGTCCTCAGAGGACGCCAGTTTTTCGGACATTTCCGGATCAGAAGCCGCCTTGTACATGTCGTACTTCATGGGGTCTTCGACACCCACAGCAGACGGCTCAACAAACTCACCGGAATCGAGGTCCAGTAGACGCACGTCAAAACGCTGGAATGCCGTTTCGATATCATCGGCACTGGCGTTGGCTTCCAGCATGCCGGCCGCAGCCAGGATGTTGGATTTGATATCCAGGGTCTGGTTGTTGACCTGAGCCGGCTTCAGCATAACCGCGGCGGTGGAGACCACCACCGAGCAGACGATACACAGCGCCAGCGCAACGATCAGGGTTCTGGAGACAGTTTCCTTGGCTTTAGACACGAGCAAGCCTCCGTTTGATGTTGGCCTGAACCACGTAATGGTCCATCAGCGGTGCGAACAGGTTAGCGAACAGGATGGCGAGCATGATGCCTTCCGGGAACGCCGGGTTGACCACACGGATCAGCACGGTCATGACGCCCACCAGGATACCGAAGCACCAGCGACCGGTGTTGGTCATTGCCGCCGACACCGGGTCCGTCGCCATAAACATCATGCCGAAGGCGAAACCGCCCATGACCAGATGCCAGTGAGCCGGCACTGCGAACATCGGATTGGTCTCGGAACCAACTGCGTTCAGCAGCAGCGACATACCAATCATACCGATCAGCACACCACCGACGATGCGGTAGGAGGCGATCTTCATGGTCAGCAGGATCAGGCCGCCGATCAGCACGGCAATGGTGGACGTCTCGCCCATGGAACCCTGGATGGTGCCCACAAACGCGTTCATCCAGCCAATGTTCTGTTCCAGCGCCTCAACACCACCACTGGCAGCCCAGCTCAGTGCGGTTGCACCACTGAAGCCATCAACGGCAGTCCACACGGTATCGCCGGAAATCTGCGCCGGGTAGGCAAAGTACAGGAACGCACGACCAGTCAGCGCCGGGTTCAGGAAGTTCTTGCCGGTACCACCGAACACTTCCTTACCGATCACCACACCGAAGGTGATGCCCAGAGCCACCTGCCACAGCGGGATGGTGGGCGGGCAGATCAGTGCGAACAGCACGGAGGTCACGAAGAACCCTTCGTTGACTTCGTGGCGACGAACGGTGGCAAACAGCACTTCCCAGAACGCACCGACTGCGAACGTGACAGCGTAGATTGGCAGGAAGTAGGCCATCCCGTAGACGAAGTTGTCCCAGATGCTGGCAGCATCGTTGCCTGCCAGGGCCTGGATAAATGCAGTACGCAGGCCGCCGTCACCCATCAGGGCGTCAGGGTTGGCTGCGAGGTAGCTGTTGGCCTGGAAACCGATGTTCCACATGCCAAAGAACATAGCCGGGAAGGTACACAGCCACACGGTGATCATGATCCGTTTCAGATCAACACCGTCGCGGACGTGAGCGGTCGTGGAAGTGACCTTGCCGGGGGTATAAAAGATGGTGTCTACGGCTTCGTAGAGCGAATACCAGCGCTCGTACTTGCCGCCTTTTTCAAAGTGATGCTCGATGCCATCGAGAAACGTACGGATACTCATATCGTATTAGCCCTCGATCTCGATTCGGGTCAGGTTCTCGCGGAGAATCGGACCGTATTCATATTTACCCGGGCACACGAAGGTACACAGAGCCAGATCTTCCTCGTCGAGCTCCAGCGCTCCGAGCTTCTGGGCCGTCTCGGTATCACCAACGATCAGCGACCGCAGCAGCTGCGTTGGCAGGATATCCAGCGGCATTACCTGCTCATACGCACCAACCGGCACCATGGCCCTTTCACTACCGTTGGTGGTGGTGGTGAAATCGAACTTTTTGCCACCAACCAGCTTGGACAGGTAGATATTGAGCACTGAGAAACGGTTGGTACCCGGCGATAGCCAGCCCATGAATTCGCGCTTGGTGCCTTCTTCCAGCACCGAAATCTGGTTGGCAAAGCGTCCCAGATAGGCACAGGGACCGGCACCACGGCGACCGCCGAACACGGAACCGGAGATCAGTCGCAGCTCGCTGTCGGTTGCCACTTCGCCGTCAGTCAGTTCGACAAGGCTGGCACCAATGCGGGTGCGGACCAGACGCGGCTTGAGCGCCTTCGGTCCGGCCAGGGCCACGACCCGCTCAACAGGCAGCTCGCCGGTTTCAAACAGCTTGGCAATATCGATCACATCCTGATAGCCCAGGGTCCAGACCGATTTGCTGGCACCGACAGGATCAAGGTGGTGGATGTGCGTGCCGACGTTACCGGCCGGGTGAACACCGTCAAACTGGTGCACTTCGACATCGCCAGACTTGGGCACGGGTACGTCGGAGCCGGGCTTGCCGGTGACAAACACTTTGCCGTTGGTCAGCTTGGCCACCAGCGCCAGACCTTTCTCGAACTGGGCGGCGTTCTCACGAATGATCACCGTCGGGTCCGCGGCCAGCGGATTGGTGTCCATTACGGAGACAAAGATAGAATGCGGGGTCGCATCAATCTCGGGCACTTTGCTGTAGGGGCGGGTACGGAAGGCGGTCCAGAGACCGGACTCAACCAGATTGTCGACCACCTGCTGACGCTCAAGGCCTGCCAGGTCGGCTTCGGAGTAACGGGCGAAAGTCTCAGCCTCATCACCATCAATTTCGATGACGATCGACTGGAATACGCGGCGTTCACCCCGGTTTACTTCTTTCACCACCCCTGCTGCGGGTGATGTATAACGCACGCCTTCGGTCTTCTTGTCCGTAAACAGCAGCTCACCGCGCTTGACACGGTCTCCCTCTTTCACAGCCATGGTCGGCTTCATGCCGTTGTAGTCAAAGCCGATCAAAGCCACGTGACGAACGGGCTTGCCATCGGTAATGGTCTGTTCGGGAGCGCCGCTGATGGGAAGATCCAGGCCTTTTTTGATCTTGATCATTAGCCTCGTCCAATCATCAGAAACTTTTCGATGGATTTGCCACGCCTGACCCTGCGGCTCAGGCTCTCCCTACGGCTTGCGCCAGATTGGTAAAACCGAAGCAGCGGACGCAGCAATGGCATGATGATGCCCGGCTCCGTCGCCAGCAGGAATGATCAGAAATCGATGTCAGACGTACCCAAAATCGCGCCAATTATAGAGACTCGGGGCCGGGTTTTCCACCAGAACCGCTTGGACTTTGTACCTAAACGTAATCATCAGAACTACTTACACCATAACGCAAAAACCCCCGCCAGCCAGGAGCCGACAGGGGTTTGAAGCTACTCAGCAGAGCCTGTCAATCCAGGCCTACCAGTCGCCGCTTAACGGGCGCGCTTGGGGAAGATCGGGTAAGTCACGCCAGCCATCTGGTTGACCACACGGATCACCTGGGCGCTGTAACCGAACTCGTTGTCGTACCACACGTACAGAATCAGACGCTTGCCATTGGCAATGGTCGCCTGGGCATCAACCACACCAGCGTGACGGGAACCAACGAAATCGGTGGACACCACTTCCGGCGAGTTGACGAAGTCGATCTGCTTCTGCAGCTCAGAGTGCAGCGCCATTTCCCGCAGGTAGTCATTGGCGCTGTCGACTGTCACCTCTTTTTCCAGGTTCAGATTCAGGATCGCCATGGAAACGTTGGGGGTCGGCACCCGGATGGCGTTACCGCTCAGCTTGCCCTTCAGCTCCGGCAGAGCCTTGGCAACGGCCTTGGCGGCGCCGGTTTCGGTGATCACCATGTTCAGCGGCGCAGAACGGCCACGACGACTGCCCTTGTGGTAATTATCGATCAGGTTCTGGTCGTTGGTGTAGGAGTGCACGGTCTCAACGTGACCGTCTTCAATACCGTACTCATCGTGAATCGCCTTCAGGACCGGCGTGATGGCGTTGGTGGTACAGGAGGCCGCGGACAGGATGCGATCTTCTTCGGTGATCCAGTCGTTGTTGATGCCGTACACGATGTTCTTGATGTCGCCCTTGCCCGGCGCGGTCAGGATGACGCGGCTGACGCCCTTGGATTTCAGGTGCAGACCCAGCCCTTCTTCGTCACGCCACTTACCGGTGTTATCGATAACAATGGCGTTGTCGATGCCGTAGCTGTTGTAGTCAACCTTGTCGGGACCGTCGGAGTAGATCACCTTGATGAAGTTGCCGTTGGCCACGATGGCAGAGTTCTCTTCATCCACGGTGATGGTGCCGTTGAACGGACCGTGCACGGAATCGCGACGCAGCAGGCTGGCACGCTTCTCCAGATCGTTCTCGGCGCCGCCCTGGCGAACCACAATGGCACGCAGGCGCAGGTTGTTACCGCCACCAGCCTTTTCAATCAGGATACGGGCGAGCAGGCGACCAATACGGCCAAAACCGTAAAGGACCACGTCCTTGGTACCGTTCTCGGCATTTTCCTGGGATTCGGCGCTGAACTGACCAACCACCGGACCGATCTCCTGCTTCAGGAAATCCTCGATGGAGCCATTGCCTTCCGCTTTGAACTTGACCGCCAGCTTGCCGATATCAACGTGAGCACTGCCCAGTTCCAGACGATCCATGGCCTCAAGGATCGGCAGGGTGTCGTGCACAGACAGCTCGCTTTCCTCAACCTGACGCACGAAACGGTGGGCACGAATAATTCCAATCACCGACTGATTGATGATGGAGCGGCCGTAAACGGAAGTGACCACATTATTCTTCCGGTACAGGCGACCGATCAGCGGAATCATCGCCTCAGCGGTCGACTCCCTTTCCGTCCAGTTAGACAGGTGTTGGTTAATCTGTTCGTGGCTCACGCTTCAACCTCTGCAAGTTAGCACTCGGAAAATTGGGCGCATATTATCCAACGTAAAAGCCCCCAGCGCAAATCACACCACTGCCATGACAGCGTCAGTGCCTGGCGGTAGAATGTGCGGCCTTCCGGAACCCCGAATTCAGCCCAGGCAGGAGCTTAGCGTTGTCCAAGATTGAAGGCGTATCCACGGTCTCCCCCACGACCCGCTTGCTGGCCCCGGACTTTCCCGAGCGCGCCGCCGACCACCGCTACTGGGCCGGGCTCACCGGCACCCGGTCCGCGCTGGCCATTGCCGAAACCGCCCGCGACCACGACGGCCTGACGCTGGTGATCACCCGCACCACCGACGAAGCGCTGCAGCTGGAACAGGCAATGCGGTTCTTCCTCGACCTGGGATTCGACGAGGACCAGCCCGCCGTCACCAGTGACGGCCTCGAGCTGCTGTCGCTGCCGGACTGGGAAACGCTGCCCTACGACCTGTTCTCGCCCCATCAGGACATTACCTCCCGACGCATCCGTACCCTGCACCGGTTACCCGCCATTCGCCGTGGCGTGCTGGTCGTGCCGGCGCGAACACTGATGCATCGACTGCCGCCGGTGAACTACCTGCAGGGCAACACCCTGTTGCTGGAGGTTGGCCAGCAGTTGGACATCGACAGCTGGCGCCTGGCACTGGAGGCCGCCGGCTACCGGCACACCGAAAACGTCTACGAGCACGGCGAGTACGCAGTGCGCGGCGCCATCCTGGACATCTACCCGATGGGGTCGGCGCTGCCCTACCGGATCGACCTGTTCGACAACGAGATCGAGACCCTCAGAACCTTCGATCCCGAAACCCAGCGTTCTATTGATCGCATTGAGCGGATCGAGCTGTTGCCGGCGAACGAGTTCCCCTGGCACAAGGAAGCCCGTTCCGGCTTCCGCAACCGCTGGTTTGAGCAATTCGCCAATGCCGACAAGGATGCGCCGATCTATCAGGACATCACGCAGGGCATTACGCCGCCAGGCATCGAGTACTACCTGCCACTGTTCTTCGACACCACGGCAACGCTGTTCGACTACCTGCCGGGCGACACCCGGGTGTTTACCGCCGACAGCCTCAATGACGCTGTTGAGCAGTTCCAGAGCGACACTCTGGCCCGTTACGAGGAGCGCCGACACGATCGGTTACGGCCCATTCTACCGCCGGCGACCCTGTTCCTTCGTACCGAGGAACTGTTCGCCCAGCTTAAGCAGTACCCACGGGTGACGCCCATCCACAACACCGCCCGGGACGCCCAGCGCACCGACTTCTGCGCCGCCGAATCACTGCCTGACGTCTCCATGGATGGCCGCAGCAGCGCCCCGGCCGCACGCCTGAAGCAGTTTGTCGCCAATTTTAACGGTCGCATTCTGATCTGCGCGGAATCCTCAGGGCGCCGCGAGGCGCTGCTGGAAAATCTCGCGGAGCATGGCCTGAAACCCAGCACCATCGACAACTGGCCCAGTTTCCTGCAGGAAGGTCAGGCAACCCTGGCAATCACCATCGCCCCGATGGAAGACGGCCTGGTCCTGGATCACGCCCAACTGGCTCTGGTCACCGAATCCGCCCTGTTCGGCCAGCAGGTGCTGCAGCGGCGCCGGCGGGAGAAACCTACTGAAGTCAACGACGCCGGCTACCGCGATCTCTCGGAACTGAGGATTGGGGCACCGGTGGTGCACATTGACCACGGCGTGGGTCGCTATCAGGGCCTGGAGACCATCAGTGTCGACGGCGACGCCACCGAGTTTCTTACTCTGGAATACGCCGGCGGCTCCAAGCTCTACGTCCCGGTTGCCAGCCTGCACCTGATTTCCCGTTACAGCGGTGCTGATACCGACACCGCGCCACTGCACAAACTGGGCAATGAACGCTGGAGCCAGTCCAAGCAGAAGGCGCTGGAGAAAATCCGCGACACCGCTGCCGAGCTGCTCGACGTTTACGCCCGCCGTGAGGCCCGTGAAGGCTTCAAGTTCGACCACCCGGGTGACGCCTACCGAGCCTTCGCCGCTGGCTTCCCGTTCGAGGAGACCCCGGACCAGCAGGCCGCCATCGAAGCGGTGCTGGCCGATATGACCGGCCCCCAGCCCATGGACCGCCTGGTGTGCGGTGACGTCGGCTTCGGCAAGACCGAAGTGGCCATGCGGGCCGCCTTTGTGGCCACCCATTCCGGTAAGCAGGTGGCGGTACTGGTGCCCACCACGCTGCTCGCCCAGCAACACTACGAATCGTTCCGCGATCGCTTCTCCGACACGCCGGTGAATGTGGAACTGCTCAGTCGCTTCCGCAGCTCCAGCCAGACCAGCAAGGCGGTGGAACGCATCGAGAGCGGCACCGCAGATATCGTCATCGGCACCCACAAGCTGCTGCAGGGCGACATCCAGTTCAAGAATCTGGGGCTGGTGATCATTGATGAAGAACACCGCTTTGGCGTGCAACAGAAAGAGCGACTGAAATCCCTGCGCGCCGAGGTGGACATGCTAAACCTCACCGCCACCCCCATACCCCGCACCCTCAACATGGCAATGGGCCACCTTCGGGACCTGTCCATCATTGCCACCCCGCCGGCCCGTCGCCTGTCGGTGAAGACCTTCGTCCGCCAGCGGGACGATGCCATGGTCAAAGAGGCGATCCTGCGGGAGATCCTGCGGGGCGGCCAGGTGTACGTCCTCCACAACGAGGTCAACACCATTGAGAAGGTGGCCGAAGACCTGCGCCGGCTGATTCCCGAGGCCCGGGTGGGCATTGCTCACGGCCAGATGCGGGAACGTGAGCTGGAACAGATCATGTCGGATTTCTACCACAAGCGTTTCAACGTGCTGGTGTGCACCACCATCATTGAAACCGGCATCGACATCCCCAGTGCCAACACCATCATCATTGAGCGTGCCGACAAGTTTGGCCTGGCCCAGCTTCACCAGCTCCGGGGCCGGGTCGGACGCTCCCACCACCAGGCCTACGCGTATCTGCTGACGCCGCCACCCAAGAGCATCACCAGTGACGCCCGCAAGCGGCTGGAGGCCATCTCCGAAGCCCAGGACCTGGGAGCCGGTTTCATGCTCGCAACCCACGACCTGGAGATCCGCGGCGCCGGCGAACTGCTCGGGGAAGAACAGAGCGGCCAGATCGAGAGCATCGGCTTTACCCTCTACATGCAACTCCTGGACGAGGCAGTGAACGCGATCAAGGAGGGCCGCACCCCGAACGCGGACCTGCCCCTGAGCCACGGCACCGAGATGAACCTGCGTATCCCCGCTCTGATTCCCGACGACTATCTGCCGGACGTGCACAACCGCCTGATGCTCTACAAGCGCATCGCCAGCGTCAGCAACCGTGACGCACTGAAGGACCTGCAGGTGGAAATGATTGATCGCTTTGGCCTGCTGCCGGAACCTGCCAAAAATCTGATGCGACAGTCGGAACTGCGCATCCAGGCGGAAGCCCTGGGGATCGTCAAGGTAGACGCTGGCAAGGAATGGGTGCGACTTGAGTTCGGTGCCAGCACGCCGGTCGATCCGCTGGTACTGGTGAAGAAAGTGCAGCAGGCGCCGGACCAGTACCGACTTGAAGGCGCGAGCAGCTTTGCGTTCCGGCTGAAGGACGCGTCAACCGATGGTAAACTCACCGGCATTTCCGACATGCTGGGTCAGCTGAGCCCCTGACCCGGCCTCTGCCATCGGCCCTGCTGGCCTTAAACCGGAACAGCCAGGATTACCCAAAATAGGGACATTACACAGTAAGGGAGACTCCCGTTGCGAACCCTTTTTCAGAAGCACCTTCGCGCCCTGCCCCTGTTAGCGGCAGCGCTTGCCGTCGCTCCGGCGGCCCAGGCGTCCTACACCTACCGCGCCGAACTGGTGCTGGTAGAGCGACTGGTCGACCCGGAATCGGTGGTCGAACAGATGGCCGGCCGGCTGACCGAACCCGGCGAAGCCGCACCGAAGGCATTGTGGGTGGAAGACGCCAACGGCCAACGGCTGTCAGACCTGCGCCTGGTCGGAGAGAACCAGATTACGCTGGCCCGCTCCGCTCAGCGGCTGGAGAACAGCGGCCGCTTCCGTATCCTGGCGAAAGCGGCGTGGTACCAGTCGTTTCCGCCCAATTACCGCAGCGAGCCGATGCAGGTGGCCATCGGAGACTGGTTACCAGGCGCCGGGCACCGGGAAGTGGAAGGCACCATCACCATTGAACGGCAACGCTACCTGCATGTGGAAGTGGCACTGAATCACTGGCAACCGACAGCGGCAGGCGAGCAGACCGCCATTGAGCTAAAGAACCAGACGGCAGTGGCGGAACCGGGGGCAACGGAATCAGCAGCGGGCTCATCCGACGCCTCGGCTGACCCG
This sequence comes from Marinobacter sp. CA1, assembly GCF_020546665.1. Classification (NCBI taxonomy): domain Bacteria; kingdom Pseudomonadati; phylum Pseudomonadota; class Gammaproteobacteria; order Pseudomonadales; family Marinobacteraceae; genus Marinobacter; species Marinobacter sp. CA1. The sequence goes on along the minus strand of NZ_CP071785.1, from coordinate 1,796,973 downwards.
GCGGCAGACAGCCAAACGCCCCTGGCACCGGTAGCCCGGGAGCCGCAGGCGGAGCTGCTGACTTGGATTCGGGAAACCCGCCGCATGCGCAGTGAGGAAATCCACTTTCTGGATTCCCCCACCATCGGCGTGCTGGTGCTGTTCAGGAGGATTGGGAGCTAAGGGCGCCGAGCGCCTCCATCGAGCCCGCCAGAATCTGTTTGATGTCGGCCATCCCCTCTTCGATGGCCGCCTCGATCTCTTCCATGGTGATGATGTGGTCGGCCTTGCCGGCCGCCCAGTTCACCACCAGCGCCAGACAGCCGTAATTCATTTTCAACTCAGCCGCCAGCACCGCTTCCGGCATGCCGGTCATGCCAACCAGGTGGCAACCATCCCGCTCCAGCCTGACGATCTCCGCCGCGGTCTCCAGACGTGGCCCCTGAGTCGCGGCGTAGGTTCCAAAATCGCTGCAGGCCACCCCTCGATCACGGGCCGCCCGAACCAGGCTTTGTCGCACTTCCGCCGTGTAGGGGTAGGTGAAATCGATGTGGGTGGTCTGCTCCAGCTCACCCTCAAAATAGGTGCTGGGGCGCCCCCAGGTGTAGTCGATCAACTGGTCCGGAATCACCACCTGCGCCGGCCCCATGTCGGCGTGGATACCGCCAACGGCATTCACCGCCACCACGGTTTCGACCCCGGCTTCCCGCAGCGCCCAGAGATTGGCGCGGTAGTTCACCTGATGTGGCGGAATCCGGTGCGGGTTGCCATGGCGGGCCAGGAACACCACCGGCTGATGACCGTAACGGCCATGCACCAGTACGTCTGAGGGCGCTCCCCAGGGTGTATCCATTCGCTGCTCGCCAACAATCTCCAGCCCATCCAACTCGGTCAGGCCAGTCCCGCCTATGATGCCGACGGGAATCTGTCCGCTGCCTGCTTCTGTCATCATGCTTCTCCCCTGGCAGACTGGCTGCTAACGGCCGCGACCGCCTCGTTGTCGCCCTCACCGCCGCCGGAGGTGCAGGAGGACAGCTCGATACCGTCCGGCAGATGCAGGGTTCGGGTCGGGAAGGCGATCTCGGCACCGTGAGCCTCAACAATATCACTGATCTTCAGCAGCACGTCCTGTTTTACCTGATGGTATTTCACCCACTCGGTGGTTTTGGTGAAGGTGTAGATCATGATATCCAATGACGACGCGTTGAAGGTCAGGAAATTGACAATCAGGGTGCGGTTGTCGTCAATCTCGTCATGGGACTCGAGCATGGCCCGGATGTCCGCCACAATCGGCACCATCTGTTTGACGTCCACATAACGGATACCCAGGGTCTCCGAGATGCGTCGGTTCAGCATCCGCGACGGATTCTCCACCGCAATGGTGGTGAAGGCCGCATTGGGAACATAGAGCGGGCGCTGATCAAAGGTGCGGATGGTGGTGAGGCGCCAGCCGATCTTCTCAACCGTTCCCTCAATGTCGCGGTCCGGAGAACGAATCCAGTCCCCCACCTTGAACGGCCGGTCGAGCTGAATGATGAAGCCACCAAAGAAGTTGGCCAGCAGATCCTTGGCGGCAAAACCGATGGCAATACCACCCACACCACCGAAGGCCAGTACCCCGGAAATGCTGTAGCCCAGGGACTGCATCACAATCAGCACCGCCGTGATGATGATCACCGCCCGCATCAGCTTACTGATCGCGGTGACCGTGGTGTAATCCATCGGGCGCTTGACCTTGCCCGGCGACGACAGCATCACCTCGCCCTGCTTGATCACCCCGAGCAGGGTCCACACCAGCAGCCAGATAAAACCAAGGCGCAACATGCTGTCGTTGGCGGTAAAGATCTCCGCCTTGGAGTAGCGGTACGCCGCCTCAGCCGCCCAGTACACCCCCAACAACCAAATGAACGCCACCATCGGCTTGCGTACAGCGTGCAGGAAGGCATCGTCCCAGAGGTTGCGGGACTCCTGGACCCGCCGCTCCATGAACAGGATAACCTTGCTGGCAATGTAGGCCACGACCGCGGTCACCATCACCATGGCGAACACTGCCAGGATGACCCGCCAGGATTCCGGCAACAGCTTGATGCTATCCAGGGTGCCAATCAGCATTCCAGGTACGTCTTCTTCCATGCTCTCCTCGCTTGAATGTCTGGCCGGCTACGCGTCAGAACGGTCGGTGACGCGCTAGCGAATGGTAACGGCCGTGCCCGCCGCCACAAGATCAAACAGTTCCATCAGATCTGCGTTGCGCATGCGCACGCAGCCGTGGGACAACGGCACCCCCATGGGCTCTCTGTCGGGGGTGCCGTGAATGTATATGAAGCGCCGGAAAGTATCGACCCCCGGACCACGATTGCGCCCCCACTCCCGGCCGCAGAGCCAGAGAATACGGGTGAGAATCCAGTCCCGGCGGGGATGACGGTCGGCAAGGTCGGCGCTGTAGATTTCACCGGTCGGGCGACGGGCGACAAACACGCTATTCTCCGGCATTCCCTGACCAATACGGGCGCGGATGTAGTGCTCACCTCGCGGAGTACAGCCAGAGCCGTCCCGCTCCCCCGCACCGTTGAGGGCGGTGGATACCGGGAACCGGCGGTCACCGCCGGGTGCATCCAGCAGCCTCAGTTGCTGCTGCTGAAGATCGATGATAATGCGGGACTGACTTTGGGCAGGCATGGACTCGGCGCTCGCGCAACGATCGACACGGTGTCTGTGGCGACCGATGACAGGGATTCAGGTGATTGAAATCCCGAGACTAACCGAGCCCGGCAGGGTCAGGCAACTGAGGGTTTGGTAATTGCTGACGGTGTCGAACCACCGGCCTGCATCCCGGCGGCGAGGAACGGCACCAGGTGACCGGCAATCTCCTGCACCGTGGTTTCCACCCCAAGCTTGTTCTGCAGGATATCCCGCAGGGCATCGCTGCTGGACATGGTGAATGCGGTTGCTCCCAGCATGAACTGGATTCGCCAGTAGCGCTCGACGGCCGTCAGCTGTGGCGTCGCGTTTTTCAGCAGGGTCATGAAGCGACCAAACGGCTGGCTGTACTCCGCTTCGAGGAACTTGCGCAGGTGCCCCTGGGATTGGGTATACGCCAGGCCCAGCAATCGCATGAAGATGGAAATGCCTTTCTCGTTGCGCTGAGGCATCCGCACGGCACTTTCTGTTAGTGCCCAGAGGGTTTGCTCGAGTGTGGGCGGGGTGTCACCACAGCGGGCCTCGAGGTCATCAAACGCCGACTCCAGGGTTTGCGAGAACGGCGTCAGAAAACGGGCGAACACTGACTGGATCAGTGCATTCTTGGAACCGAAATGATAGTTCACGGCCGCCAGATTGACCTTGGCCTTGCTGGTTATCATCCGCAGGGAAGTTTCGGAAAAGCCGCGATCGGCAAAAAGCTCTTCGGCCGCGTCAAGGATTCGGTCAACGGTGTCGGACTGCGCCATGGGACTCTCAGTTTCTCAAGCAAACATCTGTTTGAAACATACGTTTGAGGCCTGAGGTTGTCAAGTTTTCGCCATAGCGGCTTGCGCTTACTCCGACTCCTCCCGCGGCTCCGGGGTTGCTGCCACCGACGCCCAACCCTCGTCGATGGCCTTCTGGTTGTCGTCAAAAAACGCCTGCTGGAGATTGTTGTAGGCCTTCTCTGACTCCAGCATGAAGATCAGGTAGAGCCGGATATGCTCCCGCCGGGTAACGTGACGACTGAGGTGACGATGCTCTGACAACTCCACCAGGCGGCGGAATCTTACGGAATTGAGCGCAGGATTGAATTCGACCATTTGCGCACACTGCCAGGCCAGGCCGGTATCCCCTTCCAGGTGCTCGATGTGCTTGCGGGCATCCTTGAGCAACCGGTGGCGACGCACCACCAGTTCGAGGTGGGAGTCCTGACCGGAGTAGAGTCGACGAATCGCAGGAATGCCGGACAGCAGGATAATCACAAAAGCACCAAAACCGCCTCCCGCCAGCCAGGCCGGTACAAACCCGGTCATCCCGCTCAGGAACACCAGCGCTGCGATCGTGGTGCAGAACAACCAGAGGTCACGACGGCGGCGAGCGGCCGCCACAGTGTAGTTGTCTGGCCAGTCAGGCATGGCCAGCAGATTGAAATCCAGCAACAACACCCGGTCGCACTGGCGCAGCAGCAATCGACGCTTGCGCTGCTGACTCGCGGTGGCCTCGGGACTGCCGGGCATCGGCTGAGAGCTTGCCGGTTCCGCCTCCGGTGGCGGCAGAGCATCCTTGTCTCCCTCAGCGCCGGATTCAGCTCCCGTCCCGGCCGCTGCATCCGGAGCGCGCTCCGCGGCAGACTCGGTACCACCTGAAGCCGGCTTGGCCGGGGCCCGATCCTCCGGGTCCGCCGGTCGCCCGGGCCGCAACACCGGCGCCGCCTCAGCGCCCGTACCCTGCTGTGTTCGTTCGTCTGTCTCCGCCATGCGCTATCCGTTGTTGTATGTTGACGCGGCCTCTACAGGAGCCTCTAATGAGAAGCTCTTTACTACGTAACGACCCCCGGCGATGCAACTTGAGGTCAGCCCCGGGCCTTGGCACGATCGGACTGCGCCGCTATCCTTCTCCCCCTCCAACCTCAGAGCGAGATCTCCATGTTTACAGGAATTGTCCAGGGTATCGCCAGCATTGAGCGCATTGACTGCCAGCCAGGCCTCAAAACCTTCACCATTCGCTTTCCGCAAGCGCAGGTTCAGAAGGTTGAGATCGGCGCATCGGTAGCGATTGATGGCACCTGCCTCACCGTAACCCAGCAGGCGGACGACTGCCTGACCTTCGACGCCATGCAGGAAACTCTGGACCGGACCACGCTGGACGACCGCACTGCCGGCGACGCTGTGAACTTTGAGCGTGCCGCCCGCATTGGCGATGAGATTGGCGGCCACCTGGTTTCCGGCCACATCCACACCACCGCCGACTGCATCGCCATCATCCGCAGCGACAACAACCAGACCCTGACCTTCCGGGTCCGGCCCGAGTGGATGCGTTACATCTTTGCCAAGGGCTTCATCGCCATCAATGGCGCCAGCCTGACCGTCGGCGAGGTTGGTGAGGACCACTTCAACGTCCACCTGATCCCTGAAACCCTGCGGGCCACCACGTTCAAGGATCTGCAGGAAGGCGACCGGGTCAACATCGAGATCGACAGTCAAACCCAGACCATTGTCGATACCCTGGCACGTCTGGGCTACGATCGCCCGCCCCGCTGAGACACCGGCTCTGCCGCCGCCAGAACCACAAACTTCGGGTCCGCCGCCAACTGGCGGACCTGACGGAAAGACTTCCGTAAGGAGCGGTGGTACCCCAGATGCCGGTTGCCCACTATCAGCAACTGACCGCCCGGTCGCAAAGCGCGACTGGCCTGAGCAAACAGCTTCAGCGCAATGTGATCCCCCACGGCGCCACCGTCATGGAAAGGCGGGTTGAGCAGCACCAGATCGAATTCACCGCTTGCGTCTGTGCCGTCCTGGCACACGAATGACGCCTGCGCCGCCGGCAAGGCCTGCCGGACGTTGGTCTCGGCGCTGGCAACCGCCTGACTGGAAACATCCGCAAACAGCACAAACACATCGTCCCTATGGCTCAACACCGTCAGCCCCTGGACGCCATTGCCGCAAGCCAGATCCAGCACCCGGGCGCCCGGCGCCAGCGAATTCGCCGCCTGCGCGGCCCAGGGCAGCAACTGGCGCGCCCCGATGTCCAGCCGCTCCCGCGAAAACACCGCAGGCAGCCCCTTGACCGGCAGTCCCGCATCCGGCAGCTCAAATCCGCGAAGCAAGCCGTCCCACCCAGCCAACACTGAAGTGCCCCGCCGGCAAACCACCACTCGGGCCTTTTTGCGCGCTGGCAAAACCGCCTCAGTGGTCACCAGCCGGTTGAACACATCCACACTGCGGTCTGGCAGATGCTTGATCATGCCCCCTGCAAGCAAAAGGCCGTCTTCAGCCAGCACCTCATTGCACCAGCGCAACAGGTACTCCAGATAGTCGAGTTGCCGGGGAATCCGCAGGATCACCACATCAAACGGCCCCGGGGGCGGTGCCTGCCAGTTGGCGACCGCCGGTGACGCCAGCCCATTGGCGGCAGCGTTGCGGGCCAGAGCGGGGGGAAGCACCGCGCTGTCGGCGACAACCTCCGGCGCAGCGTCCGCCAGCCCCAGGGTCAGCGCGCCAAAACCGTCATCGACAATGGCCACACGCTGGCCAGTCCGGAGCCGTTCATCCGCCACTTGCAACAGCAGCTCATCCGCGGCATCCCAGGCCCGTAAACCAGGGCCACCACCGGGGCGACAGAGGGTCAGTGATCGTTGCGGCGTCATCAGCACGTCGGTTGTCATATTGGGCATCTGCTCTCAGGTATTCGGTCAGGGCGCCATTCTAGGCTGATTATTCTAGAAATTAACCCTAGAGTGCTAATCATGATCCTGGCGGGACGTCAGTAGCACGGCGCAGACCTGCATACAGCAACAGGGCTGCCCCAATCCCCCCATTCATCAACAGAGACAGCGACATGATTCAGGAATCCATCAAACAGAGCCTGGAAAGCGTTCAGGCCACCCGTGAACGACTGGAACAGCAGCTGCGACCGCAGCTGGACTGGGCATCTGGAGAATTGAAGAAGGTTCTGGTTGAGCTCGGCGCCGACAGTGCAGAACCCGCATCGCTGCAGGAGACCCTGCAACAGATTCGCGAACGCAATCCGTCACTTCGGGTCTTCACTCGCCGGCTCGATGTCGCCACCTACGACCTGCGCAAGAAGCTCTGGTGGGACGCCAACATGATGACCGCATTCGCGACCAGCAAGGCCGAGGCCGCTTACGATACGGACATCCGCCCCAAGCTGCAGGCCGTTCGCAGTGAGACCGAAGCCCGCGCCCGCACCGCCATGGAACAGATCAGACAGCTGTCCCGTCAACTGACCCGTCAGGACGACGCCAGCGACACCGAATGATTTCAGGTTGTGATCCGAAAGGACGCATACCTCTCCTTGCCCCTCACCCCAGGGGCTTTTTTTTGCCTGACGTTCCGGGATCCATCACCACCACTGACTTTTGGAACTGCGGCCAGGCAACGGTCACAGCAGGGAGCCTGCACAAGCTCCCGCCCGGGAAGCTTGCGCAGACAGAGACTTACGCAGAAAACCGGCGCTGTCGGCCCTCACCTATTTCGGCTCGGCATTCACCTGCTCAATAAACGCGGGGGTCAGCACGTCAACTACCGGCCGCGGGCCTTTGGCAAATTCCGGGGCGGGCTCGTCCGGTTCGGTTTCAACCACCGAAGGGGCTTCGGACCAGTGCAGGATTTCGAGGCGACCACTGGCGTTTTCCACCAGCGCCGTGCAGTGCTCCACCCAATCGCCGTCGTTGCAGTAGAGACCGTCCTGACTCCGCAGGAAGCCGGCGGAATGGATGTGACCGCAAATGAAGCCGTCATACTTGCCTCGTTCGGCCACCGTCAGGGCTGCCATCTCGAAACGGCGGATGAAGGAGCGGGCCTTGCCGATGCGAGTCTTCACCCAGGCCGCCAGCGACCAGTAGGGCTTGTTGCGCATCCGGCGCCAGGCGTTGAACCAACGATTCAGGCGCAGTAACAGGCCATGGGCCCGATCCCCAACCACCAGCATCAGCGGGCTGCAGCGCACCACCTGATCAAACTGGTCACCGTGACACACAACAAACCGGCGCCCATCGGCAGTGGTGTGAATCGCTTTCTGCATCAGTTCGATACCGGAAAGGGTCTGACCGCAGAAGTGCCGCAGGAACTCATCGTGATTGCCGGGAACGTAGATCACCCGCGTGCCCCCGGCAGCGATCTCCAGAAGCTTGTGCACAATGGCCTGATGGGAAGGCGGGAAATGCACCCGTCGCTGCATCGCGATCAGGTCAATGATGTCGCCCACCAGATAGAGGGTGTCGCACTCGATGTTGGACAGGAAGTCCAGCAGGTAGTCGGCCTGGCAGTCGGCCGAACCCAGATGGACATCGGAAATGAATACGCTTCGGTATTTCTGCATCCGCCGTCTCCGGAATTGTTCAGAGGCTCCTTAACAAGGGTTACGGTGGCCCAACCGGATGACGGCGTTGTGACAGGCTCAGGTCAGTTCAGTGACGTTTTGCGCGATACACCGAGAAGCGCCCATCCTGACGCAGAACGTCACACGGGCCGATATGGCGTTTGATCAGCTCACGATAGGGCAGGAAGCTGTTGGCCACCAGCCGGAGCTCCCCGCCGGCAGACAGGTGGTCTGCCGCCTGGGCAAGGAAGCGCTCCGTCATCGAGGTGTCGGTGCGCACCCCGCTGTGAAAAGGCGGGTTGGTGACGATGGCGGCATAACGTCCGGTCGCCACATCCAGGCCATCCCCTTCAAGGATGGCTCCGCGGGCACCATTACGGCGGTAAGTCTCGCGGGCACAGGCCACAGCTTGCGCCTGGACATCGATCCCATCGACCGTATCGTCTAACCCGTGGGACTGCAGCCAGGCACCGATCACACCCGCACCGCATGCAAAATCCAGCACCGGCCCCTGCAACGGGCACTCGGCCAGCGTCTCCAGCAACACCGCGGTGCCATCGTCCAGCCGACCGTTGCTGAACACACCCGGCAGGCCAGCGACGTCGATAGCGGTGTCGGCCACCGCCACCGGATGCCAGGTCAGCCAGTCATCGAGCGTTGGCGGCGCTTGCGGCGTATCGACGGTTGCCTGCCAGACCTGACAGTGGCGAGCGCTGTCCACCTTGACGGGACTCGAGACCAGCAATTTGAGCTGCTTGACCGCACTGGCGATGCCTTCGCGCTTCTCCCCCAGCAGCAGCACCTGGCCACCAATGCGCAACAGGCTTACCGCCAGTTGCAGCCTGACACCCAACTCCGCCTTGGCTTTGGGCATGAACACCACCACGGTATCCACCTCCCCGATGCCGCCCTCGAGCGCATAATAGCCGAAGTGCGCGGTCCAGCCTGGAACGTTGCCCAGACGCTGGTACAAGCCGGCGTGATCCGTCACCACCAGCCCCTCAGGGGCAAGCTGCGGAAGAAAGTCGGCATCAGCGGCGCCAATGAGTGCAATGCGCCCGTGCAGGCGCTCCCGATTTCGGATCAGGGCGGCGTGAACATTGGGGTTGGAGGACATGGAGAGAGCATCCCGGGCGTACAGTGAAAGCGGGATACTTTAACCCGAACTGCCGGCAGAGTCTCGCCAGCAATCCGGGCAGAGGGGACGTTATTTGTAGTTGGCCACCGTACCGACGCGCAACGCGTCCTCCGGTGACATGTCCCAATCGCTAGCTGGAGCTTTCTGTTTTTCTTGGTCGACCGTCTCATCCTTGCGGTCCAGGCCTTCGGCCTTGCGGGTCTTGCGCTGTCCGACTTTGTTCAGAGCTTTTGCAAATACCTGTCGCATTGTTTACCTCCTAACAACAACGCGCACAGTGTAACGCCGACGCTCTGTGTCAGAAAATGACGCATTTCACGATATTTTGACGGCGTTTTACATTTAAGGTGACAATATTTTGCACCTCTAAGCACTTTGGTAACAGTGATCGAAAGATGACGACTGGCGCACGCTCTGGCATAGCCCGGCGTGATAGCTGAAAGGTAACGGAAGGAAATGACGCCCCGGGAGACAGGCTCCCAGGGCGCAGCAATGACCGCCACTGGAAGGGCGGTCAGGAATGGGCAGGTCAGGCCGTCGGCACCGACTCCGGGCTGCCCGACTGAGTGTGGATGGTACTCTGGGCCAGGTCCAGCAGTTCCCGCAGTGCGACCGAGAACATGGCGTACTCCGGCTCACGAACCCCCTTGAGCTCCGCCAGCATGGACTTCCAGCGCGTGATCATCGGCTGGTACTCCGCCATCCAGCTATCGACACAGCTGTCGACCTCGCCGGAGGGACAGGCCAGTTTGAGCACACCCGTGGTGAGCGCCCGCTGCTGCCACTCCAGATCTTCGCGGAAGCTCTCGCGGGCCAGCGCCTGCCAGTGTGAGCCGGGAACCAGTTCGGCAATGGCATTGGCGAACCAGGTCAGGTCCAGCTTGTCACCCAGGGTGTAATACAGGTTGGCCACGGTCTTCAGCGGCATGCCGGTGGCCTCGCGGGCCTCAATGATACCCAGCGCCGAGTACAGGTAGGAGGTGCCGGACACCACCGACGCCAGATCCTCCGGTACCCCCTGCTCTACCAGCTCATCCCGCTTGCAGTTCCAGGATGCCTTGGCGTGCTCACCCAGGTAGGCCTGCAGGTCGCTGGCGATCTGCACAATGCCGTCCGAGAAGCGCTGCATGTGGTTGTCGATGCTCAGCTCGCTGCGGCGATTGCGCAGCAACCAGCGGACCGCCCGGCGAATCAGCCGCATCAGCTGGTTCATCAGCTCCATCTGCAGCTTCGCCGGCACCCGGTAGTCCAGCGCCTCGATCTTCTCCCACCAGGTATCAAGCTGGAAGACGTCCCGGGCAATGATCCAGGCCAGCGCAATGGAGGCCGCAGACGCACCAGTAGACTGGGCGAGGCGATCCACAAAGGTAATGCCCATGTGGTTGACCATGTCGTTGGCCACCTGGGTGGCGATAATCTCGCGCTTCAGCTGGTGCTCACCCAACTCTTTGCCGAACTTCTTCTCCAGCGCCAGCGGGAATACCTTGAACAGCTCACTTTCCAGCTCGGGCTGATCCGGCAGATCGCTGTCGATCAGCGTCTGCTTGAGATCGCCCTTGACGTAAGAGATCAACACCGACAACTCTGGCCGCGTCAGACCCTTCTTGTCGAGCTTGCGCTCGGCCAGGGTTTCATCATCCGGCAGGAACTCCAGTGGCCGGTTGAGCTTGTCCTCGGCCTCAAACCCGTTCATCAGTCGGCGGTATTCCTCCAGCCGCGTTGCCGCTTCCATGGTTGCAATACTGAGAGCCTGGGTCTGACGGTAGTTGTTTTTCAGCACCAGCTCGGACACGTCATCCGTCATTTTCTCCAGCATGACGTTACGCTGCTTCTCGGTGAGATCGCCACTGGCCACTACCCGGTTAAGCAGGATCTTCATGTTGACCTCGTGGTCGGAACAATCCACCCCACCGGAGTTGTCGATGAAATCGGTATTGAGGCGGCCACCCCGAAGCGCGAACTCGATGCGCCCAAGCTGGGTCATCCCCAAGTTACCGCCCTCACCGACGACCTTGCAGCGCAGCTCGTTGCCGTTGACCCGCAGACCATCGTTGGCCTTGTCGCCCACATCGCCATGGGCTTCGCTGTTGGCTTTGACGTAGGTGCCAATGCCACCAAACCACAGCAGATCCACTTCCGCCTTGAGGATGTGGGAGATCAGCATGTTCGGTGGTACCCGGTCCGCCTTGATGTTCAGCAGCTTCTTCATTTCCTTGCTGACCGGGATCGACTTGGCGTTACGACTGAACACCCCACCGCCCTTGGAGATCAGCTCCGGGTTGTAGTCTGACCAGGCGGAGCGGGGCATGTTGAACAGCCGGTCCCGCTCGGCGAAGCTCTTGGCCGGGTCCGGCTCCGGGTCGATAAAGATGTGCAGATGGTTGAACGCCGCCACCAATCGGGTCTTGTCCGACCTCAGCAGACCGTTACCAAAGACGTCGCCACCCATGTCGCCGATGCCGATGGCGGTGAACTCATCTTCCGCCGGGTTGATGCCCAATTCGCGGAAATGGCGCTCCACCGACACCCAGGCCCCCTTGGCGGTGATCCCCATCTTCTTGTGGTCGTAGCCATGGCTACCACCAGATGCGAACGCGTCGCCCATCCAGAAGCCGTACTCATCCGACAGACCATTGGCGATGTCGGAGAAGGTCGCCGTGCCCTTGTCGGCCGCCACCACCAGGTAGTGATCGTCCTCGTCGTGACGGATCACCCGCTCCGGCGGCGTGATCACCGCATCCACCAGATTGTCGGTAACATCCAGCAGGCCACGGATGAAGGTCTTGTAGGCCTCAATGCCTTCCTTCTGGAATGCGTCCCGATCCGACGGGTCTGGCAGTCGCTTGGCAACAAACCCGCCCTTGGCGCCCACCGGCACAATCACTGCGTTCTTGACCTGTTGCGCTTTAACCAGGCCGAGAATCTCGGTGCGATAATCCTCAAACCGGTCGGACCAGCGCAGGCCGCCCCGGGCCACCCGGCCACCGCGCAGGTGCACCCCTTCCACGCGCGGCGAGTACACGAAGATCTCGAACATCGGCAGAGGCAGCGGCATGTCCGGAATGCCGTGGGGGTTCAGCTTGATGCTGATGTAAGGCTTGGTGCTGCCCTCAGCATCCGGCTGATAATAGTTGGTACGCAGAGTCGCCTGCATCAGCTCCAGGTAGAGCCGCAGCACCCGGTCCTCACTGAGGTTGTCGACGTTGTCGAGGCCGGCATTGAACTCGATCTCCAGCTTCTGCTGGGCGGCACTGCTCTTGCCGTCGCTCTGGTAGCGGTCCGGATTGAAGCGGACGCCAAAGTAGTCCAGCAGTTGGCGGGCCAGATCAACATGGTTGACCAGGGTATTGGAGATAAAGGTCTGGGAGTTGGAAATCCGGATCTGACGCATGTAGCGGGCGTAGGTCCGCAACAGCGCGATCTCGCGCCAGTCCATGTAGGACGACAGCAGCAGACGGTTGAAACTGTCGTTTTCCGCTTCGCCGTACCATACCCGCCGGAACAGCTCTTCAAAAATCGGCTTGATGCGGTGGATGTCCACCATCGCACCACTGCTGGACTGCAGGGTGAAATCGTGAATCCAGATGGTACGGCCGTTACGGTCCAGAATCTCGAACGGGTGCTCGCCAATAACCCGGAACCCCAGGTTCTCGAAGATCGGCATCACATCCGACAGCGGCAGCGGCACGTCCATGTGGAACAGTTTGAAATGGAAGGTGCTCTCGTCTTCCTCGAGCGCCCGGTAGAAACTCATGGTCAGGTGATTGTTGTTCACCGCCTCGGTGATGTGCTCCAGATCAATGGCCGCCCGCCGTGGCGAGAACATGTCCTGGTAGCTGGCCGGGAACGCCGCACCGTAGAGCCGGAAAATCTCGTTGCCCCGTTCTTCGCCATAGGTTTCGCTCAGAGCCTCGGCAAGGCCGTCGCGCCAGGACTGGGCCAGATCCACCACCTGCTGCTGCAGTTCCGCCAATGGCAGCTGGCGGTTCTCGACCTGGGGCACCCTGATGGTGAACTGCACCCGCGCCAGGATCGACTCGGAGAAGTGGGTGACGAACTCAATATCCTGGGCATCGAGGCTGCGACACAGCAGCTGTTCCACCTTCAGACGCAGCTCGGTGTTGTAGATGTCCCGGGGGAAGAAGCACAGGCAGGTAACAAACTGGGCGTAGACGTCCTCCCGCATGAACAGGCGAACCTTGCGACGCTCCTGAATGTAATGAATATCCAGGGCGGTTTTCAGCAGTTCCTGGGCGTCGATCTGGAACAGCTCATCCCGGGGATAGACCACCAGAATCTGCTCCAGCTCCTTGCCAGCGTAATCGTCCCGCAGGAAACCGGACGCCTCCATCACCGTTTCCACCTTGCGGCGCAGCAGCGGGATTGCGTCCGGCCGCTCGTTGTAGACCCGGGAGGTGTACAGGCCGAGGAAACGACGCTCGCCGATCACCTCGCCTTTGTCATTGAATTTCTTGACCGCAATGTAGTCAGGGTAGGCGGGTCGGTGCACCCGCGAGCGCTGTGCCGACTTGGCGAAGATGAAGATGTCTTCCTTGCGGGTCATCTCCTGGCGGGTACGCTTGGGCAGTTCATTGAGACGTACCTTGTCCGGGCGCTCGTTGTTGACCCGCAGGATACCCAGCTCCGATTTCGGTACCCGGCGCACCACCGTGCTGTTGCCTTCCTTGGCGAAGTCATATTCATCGTAGCCAAGGAAAGTGAAACGATCCTCTGATAGCCAGGTCAGGAAGGCCCGCGCCTCTTCCTTGTCTTCCTCGCTGATCTTGGCAGAGGTGGAATCCAGCTCGGCCACAATCTCGTGCACCTTGTCGGTCACCCGTGGGAAATCCGAGACCGCGATGCGAACTTCGTGCAAAACCGTCTGCAGTATCTCCTCCAGCTCTGCCAGATCCCTGGGATCGCTGTGGCGGTCGATCTCAAGGGCAATAAAGGCTTCGTAGTCGCTCTTGGAGGTGGACTTGCTGTCGGTATGCAGCTTCTTGAGCTTGCCCTGACGATCCCGGTCCACCTGCAGCACGGCGTGGTGGATGGTATGGGTTCCGATCTCCCGCTGATTGATGGCGATGCGGATGGAATCGATCAAGAACGGGATGTTGGGATGCAGGACAAAAATATTGGTGTGCGTGGACTGCCAGCCATCGCTTTCAAGGTCGGCATTGAACACCGACACCAGGGATTCGTCGGCCTTGCGCTTCTGGAAGAACTGCCAGGCCGCAATCACCGATCCATAGGTATCGGAAAAGCGCCGGCTGACCAGCTCATCCAGCGGCATATGAGCCAGGTACTGGACGGCGAAGTCGTAGATCTTCTTGGCTTCCTTCTTCTCTATCTTCTGATTGAATGCCTCAGCCAGTTGCTCGAAAAACTGATCCTTGCTGGCCACTGTCAGCGCGTTCATGATCGACCTCAGTTAGTGTGAAAGAATCGTAATACTCGCGGGTCATCGGACGATTTCGCTGTCCTTACAGGCCCCTTGCGCCCTGCCATCACAACAGGTTCGGAGCGGAACCATCGGGGCCGTCACACAAGCATAGTCAAACCCTTGATTTTTGACGACCAGCCACAAAGACTGGGACAGTTTTACCGGGTCAGGAATTACACTTACACCCGGAAAGCCACCCCCCTTCTGAGGGCCCTGAGGCGGTTTGGCGGGATGATTCCAAGGCATCCAGGGCTCGTTGGGCACGCTTGCGGCAACGCTCGCAAAATGCCCGACAACCCGCGCCCCGCAAGGCCCCAGCAGGGTTCACAGGCCCACACTCAGGAGCAGTTTCTGCCGATGTCGCTACAGCATACGTTTGGAGAGCTCAGGTCTCAGTTAGCCAAAAGGATTATTGGTCAGGAGAAGCTGGTGGAGCGATTGCTCATCGCCCTGCTGGCCGATGGTCACCTGCTGGTGGAGGGCGCTCCGGGTCTGGCCAAGACCACCGCCATCAAGGCTCTGGCCGACCACCTGGAAGGCGACTTCCACCGTATCCAGTTCACCCCTGACCTGCTGCCTTCGGACGTCACCGGCAGCGAGATCTATCGCCCGGAAACCGGCCAGTTCGAGTTCCAGCGCGGCCCCATCTTCCACAACCTGGTGCTGGCCGACGAAATCAACCGGGCACCGGCCAAGGTCCAGTCCGCCCTGCTCGAGGCCATGGGCGAGCGCCAGGTCAGTGTTGGCATGCAGACCTTCCCGCTGGATCAGCTGTTCCTGGTGATGGCCACCCAGAACCCCATTGAACAGGAAGGTACCTACCCGCTGCCGGAAGCCCAGCTCGACCGCTTCCTGATGCATGTGCTGATTGATTACCCCCGTGCGGATGCCGAACGCGCTATCCTGAGGCTGGTACGGGACGGCTTCGGCAAGCCCGAGCAGGAAGTGTCGTTCCGCCTCAGCGCGCAGCAGGTGTTCGAGGCCCGCCAGGCCGTGGCGGAGGTCTACATGGCCGATGCGGTGGAGGACTATTTGCTGGCCCTGGTGCTGGCCAGCCGCGACCCGGCCAGCCTCGACCCGGAGCTGGCACGGTGGACCTCGTTTGGCGCCAGCCCCCGGGGCACCATCGCGCTGGACCGCTGTGCCCGGGCGCTGGCCTGGCTCGACGGTCGTGATTACGTGACCCCCGATGACATCCGCGACATCGCCTTCGATGTCCTCCGGCACCGGTTGCTGCTGACCTTTGAGGCCGAGGCCGAAGGCATGACCCCGGACGGCGTCATCCAGCGCCTGATCGACTGTGTTCCGGTCCCGGCCTAACCCCAGGACTATCCAGCGATGATCGCCAGCGAAACCGCCACTTTCATCGACCTGCCCGCGCTGATCCGGCTGCAGGCCGATGCCCGCGCGCTGCGCCTGCCGTCGGCCCGCCAGGTTCGCCGGGTCCAGGCTGGCATGCAGGCCTCTCCCCGCCGCGGACGGGGCATGGCCTTTGCCGAGGTCCGCCCCTATCAACCCGGTGATGACATTCGCAGCATCGACTGGCGCGTCACCGCACGCCGCCAGACCCCACACACCAAACTCTACGAAGAGGAACGGGAACGGCCGGTGCTGATGGTGTGCGACCTCAATCGCAGCCATTTCTTCAGCAGTACCGGCGCCTACAAACAGGTACGCAGTGCCCAGGTAACTGCCCTCCTGGCATGGTTGGCCCTGGCCGCCGGCGACCAGGTCGGTGGCATCGTGTTCAACGAGCAGGACATCGTGGTGCAGCGGCCGGCCCGCCGGAAAAAATCGGTGCTGCGGCTGCTGGATTACCTGGCCCACTACCAGCATCGTCCCGACACCCGCCTCACCGGCGACAGCCGACCCGAGCGGGCGCGGGTCCACCTGGATACCGCCCTGCAGGAAACCCTGCGGGTCAGCCACACCGGCGCGCGGATCTTCGTGATCAGCGATTTTCTCGATCTCAGCGATGACACCGCCGGCCTGCTGGCCAATGTGGCCCGACACAACAGCGTCACTGCCATCCGGGTGACCGATCCGCTGGAACACCGATTGCCGGAAAAGGGACGGTTTGCGGTCACAGGTCCAGACGGCCCAATCTGGTTCAACGCCAGTGACCGGCGCTTTCAGGAAGCCTTTGCGGCCCGCGTGGCGAAACACGAAACGGCCCTGACGCAGTGCTTTCAGCGTTCCGGGGTGGAGTGTCAGACGCTGGCCACTGACGCCGAGCCGGTGCGCTTTCTGCAGTCACTGCTGGGCCCCCGGGGCCGCATCGGCTGATGCCACCGAGACTCCAACAATGAGCTACACCCGACAAGAGCTGTCATGGAACCCGACCCACTGAGCCAACTGCGCGACATTCACCTGCCGGAACCCGGCGGTTTCTGGCCGCCGGCACCCGGCTGGTGGCTGCTGGCACTGATTGCCATCATCGCCGTGGCGTTGCTGGTGGCCTGGCTGATCCAGCGCCGCCAGCGCAACCGCTGGCTGGGATCGGCCCGTCAGGAGCTTGCCCAACTGGCGGACCAATCCACCCGGGACAACCATTGGTACCGGGAACTCAACAGCCTGCTCAAACGCTGCGCCCGTCATCGCTATCCGGAGCGCCGGCCTGACGCCCTCAGTGGCGAAGCCTGGCAGGCTTTCCTGCTGGAAACCGGAGAGCTGAGCAGCGACCACCTCAACGTGCTGAAGGCGATGTCTGAGGCGGTCTGGCAGCCACGTCCGGATTGCGACGGAGACGCGGCCCTGAGTCTCGCCCGTACCTGGTTGCGGAGGCAGTCATGCTAGAGCTGGCCTATCCCTGGTTATTGCTACTGCTGCCGTTGCCCCTGTGGTTGCTCCGCAAGCGTCGACAACAGCAAAGCGTGGAGGCGCCGGTGCTGCCGGTCGGCCACTGGCTCAGCGACCTGCCCGGGGTAACCCGCAGCGGCGACGGCCTGTCACTCTGGCAGAAGCTCATGATGGCACTGATCTGGGTCTTGCTGGTGACCGCGCTGGCGCGGCCCCAGTATGTCGGTGAAATGGTGCAACTGCCGGTGACCGGCCGTGACCTGCTGCTGGCGGTGGACATTTCCCCCAGCATGGATGAACAGGACATGGTCGCCAATGGTCGCGCCATCAACCGGCTGCAGGCGGTCAAACGGGTGCTGCACGACTTCATCAGCAAGCGTGAAGGTGACCGGCTGGGGTTGTTGCTGTTCGGCACCGAGCCCTACGTCCAGGCCCCCCTGTCCTTTGACCACGACACCATTCGCATCCTGCTGGACGAGTCCGGGATTGGTATGGCCGGACGTGCCACCGCGATCGGCGATGCCATGGGTCTGGCGATCAAACGGCTGCGGGACCGGCCCGAGGAGCAGCGGGTGGTGATCCTGCTGACCGACGGCGCCAACACCGCCGGGGAAGTTTCCCCGGACACCGCCACGGACATTGCCAAAAGCGCCGGCGTGCGGGTGTACACCATCGGCATTGGCGCGGAATCGATGATCCAGCGCGGGCTGCTGGGCTCACGGCGGGTCAACCCGTCAAGGGACCTGGACGAAGAGCTGCTCCAGCGCATCGCCTCGGAAACCGGAGGTCGTTACTTCCGCGCCCGCAGCCTGCCGGAACTGGAAATGATCTACGAAAGCATCAACCAACTGGAAGAGATCGAACTGGAGGGCCAGCACTACCGCCCCACCACCGATCTCTATGTCTGGCCTGCCGGTCTGGCTGCGCTGCTGTGGCTGTTGATGCGGCTGGCCAGCGCCCTACCCGCCCGAACCACGGAGGTGAGCCATGACTGACTTCCACCTGCTGCGTCCGCTATGGCTGCTGTTGCTGCTGGCGATCCCGTTGCTGCCGTGGCTGCAGCGGGCCATGGTCTCCCGGGACAGCGGCTGGAACCGCATCATCCCGACGCACCTGCTGGCGCCGCTGCTCAGCGGTGACGACCCCGGCCAGAGCCGTCTGCGGTTGTGGCCGCTGGCGCTGGTGTTGGTACTGACGTCGGTATCCCTGGCCGGCCCTGCCTGGCGCGAGGCGCCAACACCACTACAGCGCCAGGACGACAGCCTGGTTATCGTACTGGATCTGTCACTGTCGATGCTCGCGACCGACGTCAAGCCGGACCGGCTGACCCAGGCCAAGCGCAAGATCCGCGACCTGCTTGCCAGTCGTGATGGCAGCCTGACCGCGCTGGTGGTTTACGCCGCCGACGCCCATGTGGTCGCGCCATTGACTGACGACCGCCGCACCATCGAAGGCATGCTGTCTTCAATCGATCCGCTGATCATGCCGGCAGCCGGTAACCGCGCCGACCTGGGGGTGGCCAAGGCCCTGCCGCTGCTGGACAACGGCGCTCTGGGCCGGGGGCGTATTCTGCTGATGACCGATGACGTTGCCAGCCAGTACCGCAGCGCCATTATCGAACGGCTGGAAGGGTCCCCTTACACCCTCAGCACTCTGGTGGTCGGCACCTCCGAGGGCGGTCCGATCCCCCTGGCCCGCCATGGCTTTATCCGCGACAACGGCAAGATCGTCATGCCCGCGGCCAACCCCCAGGCTCTGGCGGAACTGGCTGCGGCCACCGGCGGCGACAGCCACACCCTGACTCTGGACGACCAGGATATCCGCCAGCTCCAACTGCGCAGTGAGGACAGTGATCGCTGGCAGAACAGTGAACGGGACCTCAGCATCGAACGCTGGCAGGACGACGGCTACTGGCTGTTGTGGCTGATTGTGCCGCTGGTGGCGCTGGGAATGCGGCGAGGCGTACTGGTGCTGGCGGTGGCGCTGGTTATGCCGGGCCTGCCCCGGCCTGCGCTGGCGCTGGACTGGGCCGATCTGTGGCAACGGCCCGAGCAGCGCGCAGAAGCGCTGATCGCCGAAGACGCCGCGGCAGCAGCAGAGAAGTTCAAAGACCCGGGCTGGCAGGCCGCCGCCCAGTACCGTGCCGAAAACTATGCCGATGCCATCGCAACACTGAAGGATCAGCAGGATCTGCAGTCGCGCTACAATCTCGGTAATGCCCTGGCCAGAAACCAACAGCTGGAAGAGGCCCTGGCCGCCTACGACGACGTGCTTGAAGCGGACCCGGACCACGAAGACGCCCGCTTCAACCGGAATCTGGTCGAGCAGTTGCTGGAGCAGCAGAAGCAGCAGGAGCAACAAAACGGCGAGTCCGGACAACAGTCCCCCGACGGCAACTCACAGTCCGGCGAGCAACCGCCCCAGGACCCGTCTGACAACGAATCATCCCAGGGCGGTCAGTCGCCATCGGACCAGCAGGGTGATGGCCAGCCGAGCGGCAATGAAGAGGGAAATCAACAGCCCCGGCAGGACAGCGAGGCCGGCGATTCGGAACCGGACGACACCGACGCTGACGGGGAAAAAAGCGGAACCGAGAACCAGTCCGGGCAACAGGGCCAGGAGCAGGAAGGCACTCCGGAGGGCACCTCCACCGCCCCGGCCCAACTGCAGCAATCTCCCCTGAGCCAGGGCCAGGAGCAGTGGCTGAGACGGGTCCCGGATGACCCTGGCGGACTGCTGCGCCGCAAGTTCCTGCAGCAATACCAACAACGAGACACCCAACCGGACAAGAGCGACACACCATGGTAAGCCGGCTAACCACCACGCTACTGTTTCTGATTGCCCTGATTACGCCGCTGTCCCAGGTTCAGGCCGCGGACTCTCTGACCGTGGAGGCGGATCGGACGGAGCTCTATGAGAATGACACGCTCACCCTGACCGTCCAGTCCACCATTGAGCTGGACTTCAGCCTGGGTGACATTTTCAACTTCAATATGTCGGACCTGCCGATGCCGGACCTCTCGGCCCTGGAGCCGGATTTCGAGGTGCTGGCCCGCAACCAGCAGTATCAGGTGCACTCCAGCAGCAACGCCATGTTTGCTGACATCACCTGGAGCATCCAGATCGCGCCCAACCGCACCGGTGAGCTTGAGATTCCCCCTATTACCTTCCGCGGCCAGACCTCGGAGGCAATAACAGTGACGGTCAAACCCGGCGGACCGGACCAGGCCGAAGGCGTCCCCAGGGATGTGTTTATCGAACTGTCCACCGACAAGGATCGGGTGTACGTACAGGAACAGCTGGTGCTGACGATTCAGCTGTATTTCAGTGGCAATCTGGTCAGGGGTGAGCTTTCGGAACCGGAGCACGCCACCGCCATGATCGAACCGCTGGGGCAACAGCGCGAGTACCGCCGGACCCGGGACGGGCAGTCCTATCGAGTGGTGGAGCGACGTTACGCCATCTTCCCGCAGCAGCCCGGTGAACTGACCATTGATCCCATCCGCTTTGAAGGCCAGAGCCGTGATCCCCAGGGCAAACTGCGCTACCTGCGGGACCGGGCCGAGCTGTTCGATATTCCGGTGGAGGCTCCGCCGGCATCATTCAGCGGCGACACCTGGTTGCCGGCTCGGGACCTGACCCTGGAGGAGTCCGGTCTGCCCAAGGACCTCACTCTTGAACAGGGACAGAACCTGACCCGCACCCTGAGCCTGTCTGCCCAGGGCCTGACCTCAGAGGCGCTGCCGCCGTTCGACAGCCAGATGCCGGATGCCCTGCGCAGCTACCCCGAACAACCGGAACGCCAGACCGAAACCCGTCCCAGCGGCCTGTATGGCCGTCTGACCCAGACCGAAGCGCTGGTGGGGGTGACGCCCGGCACCGTCACCCTGCCGGAGATCCGCATCCCCTGGTGGGATACCCGCACCGACACCGAACAGGTGGCGACTATTCCCGCCCGCACCCTCACCATTAACGGCAATGCCGCCCTCGCCGCCCAGACCGCCCCGGGTTCTCCCGGTCGCGGTGACACCGGCGACGAGATGACGGACAGCGCCGGCAGTCAGGTGTCCGGGTCGCCGGCGCCGGGCGACGGAGGCAACTTCTGGCGCTACGTTGCCGTGGTGCTGGCCTTGGGCTGGACGGTGACCACCGCCGTACTGCTACGTCGCCGGGGCAAAGCACGTGCAACACCATCGGAGGAGGCAGCCCGACCGGACCAGAATGAGTCCGCCAGCTTTGACATCCTGCTGTCCGCCGCCGCCAACGGCCAGGCCAACACCCCCCAGCTGCTGCTCCACTGGGCCAATCGCCGCTTCAGACCGAACCATTTCCGCTCCCTGACGGAGTTGCTGGCATTTCTTGGCGATCCGGAGCTGTCGCAGCAACTGCGGCACCTGCAGAGTCTCCACTTTGGCCGCCAGCATGAACCGGACAGTGAGCAGCACAGCTGGTCAGGGGATGCCCTCATCGCCCGCCTGAAGGCAATTCGCAGTGAGGCCGCCAGGCCCGCAAAGCCGACAGACAGCCTGCCACCGCTATACCCCGCCAGCCTGGCCGGACGATCCTGACCACATCGACAGACGCGGACGGCACCACAAAAAAGCCAGCCCCTCGAGGCTGGCTGGCTTTTTTGTGGTGCATCAGTGGCGGCCAATCATTCCGCCAACTGGTGATCAATTACGATCGTGGCCGGTTCCGACGCGTCCGCGGTCACCGCGATCACCGATTCCGCCTCCCCCTGCCAGTCACCCGGCTGTGGCACGGCGTTGCCGGAAGGCGACAGGCGCGCCGTCACCTGAACTTCGTCCACTTCAGAAATCCGCGTCATCGGCCCCATGGCGTGACGGTCATCCAGTCTCAGCTCCAGCGGCAGATCCGCCGCCGTCATCCGCGCAATGGCCACCGGCATGGCATTGTCCGCGCCGGTCTTACGGGCAAACACAAACAGCGTGGTGTCCGCCGGCACGTCGTTGGCAAGCTGATCCGCCAGTGCCACACGAACCGTCACCCCGGGCCCGGAGGACTGAGCCGTGGCGGGATTGTCCTGGCCCAACTGACGGTAGGCCTCATCGATACCCTGGCGAATCGAGGCCAGCTGCGGGTGGTCCGGCGCCACGGTGACGATGCGTTCCCAGTAGTCGATGGCCTGCTGATACTGTTCCTGGCTGTAGGCATGGATGCCCAGCAGCCCAAGGGCATTGACCTCATCCGGGTCGCGGGATCGTGCCTGCTCAATCGCCCGCTCAACCGCGTCGGTCAGCTGGCCCTTGCTGTCAAAAAACAGGGCCTGGGCCGACAGTCCCCAGGCCACCGCCTGAGCCGCCCGGTCCGGCACCTGCTGGGCCAGGCGCTCGAAGGCCCAGGCCGCATCGGGGTACCGTTCCACGCGCATGTAGGAGCGTCCCAACATGGCCCAGCCGTCGGGGTTGTCCGGGCTGGCTTCGAGTTTCTGCCGCAACTCGTCGGTAAGGCGGTTCATCTGAGCAACCCGATCACCTTCCTCGGCAGCCATGGCGGTCATGGTGCGGTACTGCTCGACCTGATCCATCGCCCCCCATTCCTGGTACAGCAGGATCACCGCAACCGGTACCACCACAATGCTGCCGAGCACCACCGCCACCGCTGACGTCCGCCGATCCCGCTGTGCCGCAGAATGGGTCGGCGCCGTGCTGACGTCGTCCAGCAGGCTGCCCTCCAGTTCGTCCTTGAGCTGCTGGTAATCGTCCTGCTCCAGGCTGCCGGCGGCGTACTCGGCTTCGAGCTCCTCCAGGCGGGACCGGTAGGCCTGCAGGTTCTGGCTTCTCTGGTCGCCAACGCTCTTGCGGGTCGACTTATGGAAAAACAGGGGAAACAGTACAAACGCCAGGGCCAGGGCAATCAGCACCGCGGCCGTCAGCCAAAAAGTGGTTGTCATAGGGTGACCATTACAAAGTTCAGTGAATCTGTCTGCGCAATCAGCGATCGTTGCCGGAATCTTTCAGCAGGGCTTCGGCCTGACGCCGCTCCTCGTCACTCAGTGCTGCGGTTCTTTCAGGCCGGCGTCGTGAGCGAATGACAATGCCAATGACCACCAGCAACCCGCCTAGCACCGCAATCACCGGCGTCGCCCATAGCAAGGCGGTCCGCCGGTCCAGCTCCGGCTTGTAGCGAACGAATTCACCAAAGCGGCCGACCAGCGACTCGGTCACCTCCTCATTGCTGGCGCCCTGCTGCAGCATGCGATAGACCTCGTCCCGCATGTCCTTGGCAATGGGCGCGTTGGAATCGGCAATGTTCTGGTTCTGGCATTTGGGGCAGCGCAATTCGCTGATCAGGGTGCGGAACCGGTCAGCGTCCTGGGGATCACTGAACGGGTAGGTGTCGGTGGTTGCCCAGCCGCTCACAGGCAGCAGCAGGAAGACCATCATCAACAGGGTCAAACGATGGGGTGAAACCTGGTGGGCACGCATCAGCCTTGTCCTCCCAGTTGCTGCATCAACGGCTGCAGGGTCTCGCTCCAGACTTTCTGGTTAACGACGCCAACGTGGCGGTAGCGGATAATGCCGTCACCGTCGATAACAAAGGTCTCCGGTGCGCCGTAGACCCCCAGATCAAAGCCGAGCTTGCCGTCCGGATCAAACAGACTCAGAGCGTAGGGATTGCCCAGGCGCTCCAGCCACTGCAGCGCCAACGGCCGCTCGTCCTTGTAGTTGAGGCCGACGATGCGAACGCCCTGCTGCTCCGCCAGCCGGATCAGATCCGGGTGCTCATCGCGACAGGAGGGACACCAGGTCCCCCAGACGTTGAGCAGGAACGGTCCCTTGCCCCGGAGAGCTTCGGGGCCATGGCTGACGGACGGGTCCAGTAGATCCGCCAGTTCGAAAGCCGGCACGGGTTTGCCAATCTGGGCAGACTCCAATTGGGTGGGGTCCTTGCCGATACGCTGGAACAGCACGATGCCAAGGATCACCGTCAGCACCACGGGAATGAACAACAGTGCCCGTCTCATCCTGCTGCTCCTGCCACCGCCGGGTTCTCCTCGCCGCTCGCCTTACCGTTCTCCGTCGCCGACTGTTCGGCACGCTTGCGAATCCGGTAGCGTTTGTCGGCGATGGCCAGGAAACCGCCCGCCGCCATGAACAGTGATCCCAGCCACAACCAGCGGATCAGCGGTTTGTACTGCAGGCGTACCGCCCAGGCGTTGTCACCCACCTTCTCGCCCAGCGCCACAAACAGGTCGCGGGTCAGACCGGCATCAATGCCGGCCTCGGTCATGACGTTGCGCTGGACCCGATACTGGCGTTTCTCCGGATACAGGGTGGAAATGGCATCGCCGTCACGGCTCAGATCAAAGCGGGCGTACTGGGCCACAAAGTTGCCGCCCTGGCGCTCACCGATTTCGGTGAAGGTGAAACGGATATCACCGATCTCCGCCGTATCACCGGGGGACATCCGCACATCCCGTTCGATACCGTAGTTGGACACCACCGTGGCCCCCGCCATGGTAATCGCCAGCCCCAGGTGCCCCAGGATCATTCCGTAATAGCTGCGGGACTGGCGCTTGAGACCGTGCCAGCGGCCCTTGCGGGAGGACGATTTGTCCCACAGATCCGCCGCTGTCGCCACGGTTACCCAGGCCGCACCAAAGAGTCCGGCAAAGGCCCAGGGAGTGAAACCACCAAACACCAGCATGGTCAGACACGCGACCACCAGGCTGATGGCCGCCGGCCACAACAGCTTGCGGCCAAGCCAGCCGCCATCGGTCCGCTTCCAGCGGGAGAAAATACCGGCGCCCAGCAGCAGCGCCACCGCGATGGCAATCGGGCTGAAGGTCAGGTTATAGAAGGGCTCGCCGATGGACAGCCGGCCGCCGCCCAGGTAATCCAGCACCAATGGGTACAGGGTGCCGACCAGCACCAGCAGCATCGCCGCCATCAGCAGGATATTGTTAAGCAGCAGGAAGATTTCCCGCGACAGCGAGCCGTAGCGCGCCCGGGAGTGCACCACTGGCGCCCGGAACGCGTACAGGGTCAGGCTGGAGACGATGGTCACCGCCAGCAGCCCCAGCAGGAAAGCACCACGAGTAGGATCGGAAGCAAAGGCATGGACCGACGTCAGAACCCCGGAACGGACCAGGAAGGTACCCAGCAGACTGAGCGCAAAGGTGACAATCGCCAGCAGGACCGTCCAGGATTTGAACACGCCCCGCTTCTCGGTCACCGCCAGTGAATGCATCAGTGCGGTACCGGCCAGCCACGGCAACAGGGACGCGTTTTCCACCGGGTCCCAGAACCACCAACCACCCCAGCCAAGCTCGTAATAGGCCCACCAGCTGCCCAGGGCAATGCCCACCGACAGGAACGACCAGGCAACCGTGGTCCAGGGACGGGACCAGCGTGCCCAGGCTGCGTCCAGACGGCCATTGATCAGCGCCGCGATGGCAAACGCAAAGGCCACCGAGAACCCGACATACCCCATGTAGAGCATCGGCGGGTGCACGATCAGACCGAAGTCCTGCAGCAGCGGGTTCAGGTCCGCGCCATCGGCCGGGACGTTGGGCAACAGACGATCAAACGGGTTGGAGGTCATCAGAATGAACAGCAGGAAGCCCACCGTCACCATGCCGAGCACCGACAGTACCTGGGCGATGATCTCTTCCGGCAGGCGGCGACTGAACACCGACACCGCCAGGGTCCAGCCCGCCAGCATCAGAATCCACAGCAGCAGGGACCCCTCATGGCCACCCCAGACCGCACTGAACTTGTAGTACCAGGGCAGCAGGCTGTTGCTGTTGTTGGCCACGTAGGCCACAGAAAAGTCGTCCACCAGGAACGCATGGGTCAGGATGGCGAACGCCAACCCGATAAACACGAAGATACCGCTGGCCAACGGCCGCGCAAACGCCATCAGCCGGGACCGGTCGGTGATGGCGCCGGCCAGTGGCACCACCGACAGCAGCACTGACAAAAGCAGTGCCAGGATCAGCGCGATCTGTCCAAGTTCGGGATACATGGTACTCCCCTCAAAGGTTTAGGAATGCTTGTCGATGCCGCAGCGGGCCATCAGTAACCGGTTTTTTCGGCGGATGCGCCGGCGTCACTCCCCGGATGGCCAGCTTTCTTCAGCGAGTCGCTGACTTCCGGCGGCATGTAATTCTCGTCGTGCTTGGCGAGTACCTGTTCCGCCACGAAGGTGCCGTCGGCCTGCAGCCGGCCGATGGCCACCACACCCTGCCCTTCGGCAAACAGGTCCGGCAGGATACCGGTGTACTGGACCGTGACGGCTTCGGCGTAGTCGGTGACCCGGAAGCGGACCGTCAGGTCTTCGGAACTACGCACCACCGAGCCCGCTTCCACCATGCCGCCGGCACGGATACGGGCGTCCACCGGTGCATCCCCGGCGGCAATCTCGCTGGGGTCGTAGAACACGTTGATGTTCTGTCGCAGGGCGTAGGTGGTCAGGCCGACGGCAACACTGAGGCCGGCCAACAGGAAAAGGATAATGGTCAGTCGTTTCTTTCTAACTGGATGCATGGGGACCTAACTGCCAAAGCTCAGGATGGATGAATACGGCTAAAGGTGGCCGCTGCGGCCGGTGTGGACTCGCCCTGATCCTGGCGATCCCGCGCCAGTTGACGCTGCTGTTCCCGGATCACCACCTTGCGACGGTGTCTGGACCAGAGCGCGAGGCCCACCAGGCCTGCCAGAAAAACGCCATAACAGGTCCACACATAGGGACCGTGCCCTTCCATGAGCCAGAACGCCTGCAGGGAATCAAATGCCATGGAATCAGTGCCCTCCCGTACTGACAAAGTCTTTGACCCAGCGAGTGCGGCGCTCGCGGATAAGGATTTCGGTTTGCATGCGCAGGCAGGCAAGCCAGCCGAACAGCAGGTAGAGCCCCAGCACCGACAACAGCAGCGGGACCCACATTTCCGCCGGCATGCTGGGCTTCTCGGTCAGTTTGAAGGTCGCCGGCTGATGCAGCGTGTTCCACCACTCCACCGAGTACTTGATGATGGGGATGTTCACCACACCCACCAGTACCAATACGGCAACCGCCCGCGCGGAGGATTTCTCATCGGAAATGGCGCTCCCCAGGAACACCACCCCCAGGTACAGGAACAGCAGGATCAGCATGGAGGTAAGACGGGCATCCCAGATCCACCAGGTACCCCAGGTCGGCTTGCCCCAGACCGCACCGGTAAACAGCGCCAGGAAGGTCAGTACCGCCCCCACTGGCGCCGCCGCCTTGACAAACAGATCCGCCAGCTTCATCCGCCAGACCAGGGTCACCACCCCGGCGACCGCCATCATGACGTACACCGACTGGGCCAGGAAGGCACTGGGAACGTGGATAAAAATGATGCGGTAACTGTTGCCCTGGAGGTAATCCTTGGGGGCGAAGGCCAGGCCCCAGACCAGGCCGCCCAGCAGCAGGGCCAGGCCCAGCCAGAACAGCCATGGCATGAATCGATTGGCGATGCCATAGAACCACTTGGGCGAGCCAAGTTTATGAAAGAATTGCCACATCAGGTACTTACCATCTCATCTTTTATTGGGAGCCTGGTCGTCGGCTCCAGCTTTGTCAGCTGTTGGACAGACTGATTCTCAGTGCCGCCGCGGCAGCAAACGGTGCCAGTGTGATCGCCAGCACCAGAAACGCCGCCATCAGCGCCAGGTAGCCACCGACTGGCGTACCATCCGCCGCCGCCGCGACGGTACCGGTGCCGAAAATCAGCACCGGAATGTACAGCGGGATGATGAGCAGGGACAACAACACCCCCCCGGCCCGTAATCCCAGCGTCAACGCCGCACCGATGGCTCCTATCAGGCTCAGCACCGGTGTGCCAATCAGCAGCGTTAGACACAAAACCGCAATAGAGTTCCCTTCAAGATGCAACATTATGCCCAGCACCGGAGCCAGCAGAATCAGCGGCAATCCGGTGACCAGCCAGTGTGCCAGAGTCTTCGCCAACACCAGCAGAAACAGCGGCTGGGGCTGAAGCACCATCTGCTCCAAGGTGCCATCGTCAAAATCGTGACGGAACAGGTGATCGAGCGACAGCAGCGTGGCCAGCAGCGCCGCCACCCACAGGATACCGCTGCCGGAACGCTGCAGGAATGACACTTCCGGGCTAACACCAAGGGGGAACAGGGTCACCACCATGAAGAAAAACAGCAGTGGGTTGAGCAAGTCCTGACGCTGGCGGAAACTGGATTTCAGATCCCTGCGCACCACCGTCCACATTGCACTGGCGGCACCCACCTGGGCAGTAACGAGAGTCACGCCGGGCTGTCGGGCAGTCATGACGGCGTCTCCCCGGCGGGGCTGGCACCCAGAGTAATCCGTGCCATCCCGGGCAGATCCAGTTCGTGGTGAGTAGTCACCACCGCCGCACCGCCACTGGCGGCATGATCCAGCAACAACTGCTCAAGCCCGGCGACACCGTGGCGGTCCAGCGCGGTGAACGGTTCGTCCAGCAGCCACAACGGTTCATCGGCGATCAGCAGCCGCGCCAGCGCCACCCGGCGCTGCTGGCCTGCCGACAGATTGCGACAGGGCACATCGTAGTAACCCTGCAATCCAGTACCATCCAGGGCCTGCTTCATCGCCTGATCACTGACCGGTCGGCGAACCGCGGTCAGTGCACGAAGGTTTTCCAGGGGGGTCAGCAACGGCTTGATGCCGGGCCGGTGGCCAAGGTAGAGCAAGTTCCGCAGAAACGCCTCCCGCTGGGACTGCCAGCGCTCGCCGAGCCACAGCAGTTCACCACTGAAATGGTCGTTCAGCCCGGCCAGAATACGCAGCAGCGTGGTCTTGCCCGCGCCGTTCGGGCCCTCGACACGGGTCACGGTCCCGGGCACTATGGAGAAATCCAGGCCCCGAAACAGCATTCGGTCATCGCGTTCACATTGTAGATCGACAGCCTGTAGCATCGGCGAAGACATCAGGGCCTCAGGTCGGGAACGGTGCCGGTTACTGCCATCCTTGGGAGAACCGGAATCAACATCGGAGCCGGCCGTTCGGGTCCATTCCCGGTGGTACGCCAGCCGCGCGCATTATAGCGAACCGCGGGCGAGATTGCTTTTGTCTGAAGTCAATTGGTCACGATGAAACTACCTACCAGCCCAACTCCGCCCAACCCTGAGCCTCCAGCCGGTAAGCCCGCGACAACGGCACCGGCGGGCGACACCGCCCCAGCGACATCCGCAGACAGCGCCCGTGCCCAGCTGGACCGGCTGCAACTGGCCAATCGCGCCGAAATCCTGGCGAAGGTCACCCGCATCCTTAACCAGCAACAGGGTGCCAGCCAGCAACTGCTGCTGGACATTCGCGGCAAGCCGCTGACCGTCAATGCCGCCATTGGCGAGACCCAGCTGGCCGTGGGCGATCTGGTCAAGGTGATGCGCGCGGGCAACGAACTGCAACTGCTGGGTAAACTGGCACCGCCGGCGGAAGCAGGCATTGCCCAGGCACTGGCGCAACGGCTGCCCTGGCAGCAACGACTGGATAGCGGGCTGGCCCAGCTGGTGCGGCTGCTGCAACCGCCGCCGCCGTCATCAGGCCCTGGTAGCCAGGCCGGTTTGCCCGGCGCCCAGCAACCGCCCTTGCCTGCCCCCGTCCGCCAGGCCATTGAGCAGGTCATCGCGCGACTTCCCAGCCAGCAGAGCCTGAGCCAGGCCGGCGGCAAGGAGACCCTCGCGCCCCAGGTGCGGCAATGGCTGGCCGAGAGCGGGTTGTTTGCTGAAGCGAGGCTGGCTCGCGGTGGCAGCCAGGAGGTTCCCGATCTCAAGCTGGCTCTGGTACGGGTGGTCAGCACCCTGCTGGCAGAACAGGGCAGCGACGCGGGCCAGTTCCGCCGCCTGACGCCGCTGGCCAGCCCGGAACTGGTGCAATCTCCGCTGCAGTTCCCCCAGCCGCTGCCGGCGCCACCTGCAACCGGCCGCCAGGAACCCATGCCGGTGGGCCAGATGCTGCGCCTGTTGGCCGGCATGCTGAACCGGGTGACCGTCAACCAGCTCCACAGCCAGGTACTGACCACCCGCACCACCGCCGATGGGGCCGCTGCGGCGCCAACCGCGACCTGGTTACTGGAACTGCCGTGGCTCAATACCGAACAGCAGCCACGGCTGGCCCAATTGCGCATTGAGCACGAGGCGCGGGATCGCGAAGACCAGAACCGCGGAGGCAAACGCCACATCGCACAATGGCGCTTTTCCCTTGCCATGGATCTGGATGAGATGGGGCCACTGTACTTTGAAGTGGCGCTGCAGCAGGAACAGGTCTCCGCCCGGGTGTGGGCGGAACGCAGTCAGACTCTGACCCGGGTGGAAGACCAACTGCCGCAACTGCGCCAGGGCTTCCGCGACCTCGGCCTCGACGTGCTGGACCTGGATTGCCGCAAGGGCAAGCCGCAAGGCGCCAGAACCCAGCTGGAACATCGACTGGTGGATATCCGCGCATGAACCAGACAACCACGCCTCAAACCGCCGTTGCCCTCAGGTACGACGGCAGCAAGGCGCCAACGGTCAGTGCCACCGGCACCCACGAACTGGCGGAGGAAATCATCCGTATCGCCCGTGAACACGGCGTCCCGCTGTACGAGAACCCGGAGCTGGCCGGTATTCTCGGCCGGCTCGAGCTGGACGAGGAAATCCCCGAAACCCTGTACCGGGTCATCGCCGAGATCCTGGCCTTCGCGTTCAACCTGCAGGGCAAAACCCCGGAAGACGCCGGTGGCGCCGCGTCGACAGGCTCCAGAAACGCCGAATCGGGGCAAGGAGCCCAGGACTAACTCAACAGGTCACGATAGCGATATAGGGCGCCCCAGACCTTGCCTTTGCGGGTAGCCACCTCGGTATCAAAGTAGTGCCGCAGACGGCGACGGTCGTCCGGCTGGTCCTTCAGAGCCGATCCCACCAGGTGGTGCATCAGGGTTTCCGGTGTCATCTGGCCGTCGCCGAAGTAACAGGCGTGCAGGCAGGTGGCGTGGGCCACCGAGACCGCTTCCGCCGTCGACAGCGCGGCGCCAGCCAGGCGGTCGGTGCTGCGCCCATCCAGGGTCTGGCCATTACGGACCTCATGGAACAGGGTCACCAGCGCCTCAATCACCCCCGGGTCCAGGCGAGGCTCAATGCCGGCGCGGCGGTTATGGGAGGCCAGCTCCCGCTGAACCACCTCAATCTCATCCTCCACCCGGGCAATGGGCCGGATCTCCTCAAAATCCAGCCGGCGTTTCAGCGCCGCGCTCATGCGGAAGAGACCTTCATCCACCGAGTTCGATGTGGCGATCACGTTGAAACCACCCCGGGCCCGGATGACGCCGTCCTCACCCGGCAGCTCCGGCACAACCGCAACCCGGTCAGACAGAATTGATAACAAAGCGTCCTGCAGCGGTTGCGGACACCGGGCCAGCTCCTCGAAACGGACCAACTGCCCCCGCTCCATACCCCGCAACAGCGGGCTGGGTACCAGCGCCTCCCGGCAGGGACCGCGTTCCGCCAGGATGGTGTCGTTCCAGCGGTACAGCAACTGGTCAACCCGGTTAATGGCACCACCCTGCAGGGTCAGGGTCGACTGGCCGGAGACCGCAGCGGTAATCAGTTCCGAGAGCCAGGACTTGGCGGTACCGGGCTCTCCCACCAGCAGGCAGCCACGGTGGGTGCACA
This sequence comes from Marinobacter sp. CA1, assembly GCF_020546665.1. Lineage (NCBI taxonomy): Bacteria > Pseudomonadati > Pseudomonadota > Gammaproteobacteria > Pseudomonadales > Marinobacteraceae > Marinobacter > Marinobacter sp. CA1. Next base: position 1,764,935 of record NZ_CP071785.1, on the reverse strand, counting down.
ATGACACCAGAATCCGGCGTACCCGGCCGGGGTCAGACACAAACTTGCGGCTGACCCGCAGCCCTTCATCACCGAGGATAAAACGTTCCACCATGGCGGGCGACAACAACCAGCCCGGTGGACACTGGCCGGTATCCTGGGCCTTCAGGCGCTCCAGTTCATGGCGGTAGGTCTGCTCTGCCGGTGGCCGCTGGATAGACTGTTCAGTGCTCATTGTGCTTGCCTCCGTCCACCACGGACTTCCGGTGCCATGCGTTCGCGCGGCAGGATTCGCGGCAGTTCCGACAACGGAATCCGGCCTTCAATCACGTGATCCAGGGCGCTGTCGCGCATGGTCACCAGTCCGCCGTCCAGTGCCCGCCAGCGCATCTCGCCGATGGGAGGCTGGCCGGAAATGGCGTTGCGGATATCCGCGTCTACCTCCAGGTATTCGATGACCGCCACCCGACCACGGGTGCCCCGCCCGTTGCAGGCGGCACAGCCTTTGCCCTCAAAGCAGTGGAAGTTGTCCGGGGTGCCGGTGGGGAAAAGCTCCGCCAGGATGGCAGGATCGGCGTCCGCGGGCTGACGACACTGCTCACAGATCCGTTTCGCCAGCCGCTGGGCAATCACCGCCATCAGCTCACCGGCAATGGAGTTGGGGTGAATGCCCAGATCGTAAAGCCGCTGCAGGGCATCCACCGCGTCGTTGCAGTGCAGTGTGGAAAGCACCACGTGACCGGTCTGGGAGGCGCGAATGGCCTCCAGGGCGGTTTCCTGGTCGCGGATTTCTCCCACCATGATGACATCCGGGTCCTGGCGCACGAACGACCGCATGGCATCGGAGAACCCGAAACCGATCTCACTGCGCACCCGGGTCTGCTGGACCCGGTCAATGGAGTACTCAATCGGGTCTTCCACGGTGATCACCTTCCGACGACCATCGTCCGCCAGGGTCTGCAGACCGGCGTAAAGGGTGGTCGACTTGCCGGAGCCGGTCGGCCCCACCACCAGCACCAGGCCGGACGGGTTCGCCAGCAGCCGCTCATAGTGGGCGCCGATACGCGCCGACATGCCCAGTTCGGCAATGGTCATGGCGCGGCCGGTCTGGGGCAACAGGCGGATCACCACATGCTCGCCGTGCAGCGACGGCTGGGTCTGGACCCGCAGATCGTATTCCTGATCCGCCAGTCGCAGGCGCGAGCGCCCGCCCTGTGGCAGCCGGTGTTCGGCTATGTTCAGCTCCGCCCGCAGCTTGATGACGTTAATCAGTCCCTTGAGCTCACGGTCAGAGAGTTGGTACTGGTTAAGGTCATGCAATTCACCATCCACCCGCAGACGCAGCCGAACCTGGTCACCGTACTGCTCGATGTGGATGTCACTGGCTTTCTCGCTGGCAGCTTCCAGCAGGATGGATTCGTAGATCGACACCAGATAGGGGCTGATATGGCCAGCTTCCTGACTGTCACCAAGCACCGCATCGCGAGACTCGCTTCGACTGCCTGAACCGGCATGCTCGGAGGCAAACCGGCTGCCCTTCTCCGACAGGTCAAGCGTGGTCCAGAGACGGCGATAGTCTGTTGGCGTCACCAGCACCACCCGCACGGCCTGGTCGCCACTCATGCGCTCCAGCTGTTCCTTGCGGGCATCCGGGTCATCGGTGGCCACCACCAGGCCGTCAGCGTCGGCCCACAGCGGAATCAACCGGGAGAGATCGAGAAAGGTTCGGGAAAACCGCCCGAACAGCCGGTGATCGAGCTGGTTCATCACCAGATCGGCCTCAACGAAGGGTATCCCCCGTTGACGAGCCAGGTTGGCGTAGAGTTCCCGGTCTTCCAGATGGAGCTGGCCATGGAGCACATCCAGCAGGCGACGATTGCCGCTGGCGGCCTGGGCCTTGGCCATTTTCAGGGCCTTGCGGTCGATAACGCCCATGTCCATCAGGATCTGCTCGGTGGTACGGGCAAAGTCCAGCCAGCCCAGAGTGCGCTGACGCACCAACCGCTCCCGGTTCCGCCGCAGCATGACCAACCCGGGCACCGGCCCCTCCCGACCTTCCAGGGCGTACAACACACCGCCCTCGGCCAGACAGGGGATCAGGAAGTCCCAATCCTCCAGGAAAGTGGTGGCAAGAATCACATCGAAGGTCTGTCCCGGATCAAAACCCGGCCGGGCGTCGTCAATCCGTACTGCGATATTGTCGAGGCTCAGTTTCTCAAAGCGTCGAGTGGCGGCCTCGGCAATCGCTGCCTGCCGCTCTACATACACCACCTGCGCCACCAGCCGGGACAGCACCGCCGCCAGGTAACCGGCACCGCCGCCGATGTGCATGACCACCTGCTCCCGGGAGAACGGCGGCAGAATTTTCAGGAGATGACGAACCAGCGGCTCCGGGGGGATGGAGTGGCCGGAGATCGAGGCGGCCAGATCCGGGGAGGCAACAAATTCGGTTCGCGGAATGGAGGCCAGGGCCTCCACCTTGGTAGGGCTTAGTGACATCAGTATGGACTCGGGTCAGTGAGGACAGCGTGCGAAATCTACCCTGACAACAACTGGCCCCGGTCCATCAGGCGGCGCGTTTCTTGTTCAGCGCCGACACCAGCTCCGCTTCGGGTCGGGAGATTCCGCAGGTATTCATAAGATCGTCGATATCGGCACCGAGTTCAACCAGGCGGGAGGCTTCGTCGTAAGACACCCGCAAAGGGTCATTCTGACGCATTTCATCAAGGGTGCTGCGCAGCTCATGCAGGCGACGCTCACATTCCACCACCCGCTGGCCGACCCCCATGCTGCCGCTGCCGGTGGCATGCAACTCTCGCCCCAGGGTGTCGCAACGCTGCTTGAGCTGTGTCTGCAGGGCGCGCAGCTGGCGCTGGGTTACGACGGCATGCGCCACCATAGCAATTGCCACCACCGCAGTGGCCAGCCAGGGCGCGTAAGTCATCCAATCAACGTTCATAGCGGGTTGTCCTCCACCTTGCCGATCGTGGCGGGCTTCATCGGACAACCCCGGGCGGGTTCGGGAAACCCTGCCTCAGAGTGATGCGATTTCAGCCCACTCGCTGTCGGACAGCATCTTGTCGAACTCCACCAGGATGATGAGTTCGCCGTTCTTGTTGCAGACACCCTGGATAAACTTGGCGCTTTCCTCGTTACCCACGTTTGGTGCCGTCTCGATTTCGCTGGCTTTCAGGTACACCACTTCCGCCACTGAATCCACCAGAATGCCCATCACCTGGTTGGCAGACTCCATCACCACTATCCGGGTGGCGTCGGTCACTTCCGCGTCGGCCAGGCCGAACCGGCGCCGGGTATCGATCACTGTGACCACGTTGCCGCGCAGATTGATGATGCCCAGTACATAGTCCGGGGCTCCCGGTACCGGTGCGATCTCGGTGTAGCGCAGGACTTCCTGGATCTGCATTACATCGATACCGTAGGTCTCATCATCCAGCCGGAACGTCACATACTGGAGTACCTGATCGTCCTGGGACTGATTCTGTTGTCCGCTTTGGGATGCCATAGTGTTACGTCTCCTGGAAGGCCACCCCTGCGGGCAACCTGATCGTCAAAAAACCATCATCAGTGCCCATACTATAGTTAAGGGCACAAACCGTGCCAGTACGCCACGGTATCAATCGGTAACGGTATTCTCCCGTTCCCTATCACTTTAGTCGAGCTTGAGCTGATGTTCCCGTTCCGCCCGTGCCAACAGCTCGGCCATCGCGCCCACATCGATCAGCGCACACATCTGTTTTTTCACCGTACCCGCCAGCCACGGCCGCTTGCTGCGTGAGGTGCGCCAGCGCACCTCATCCGGATTCAGGGTAAAAGACTGGGCCACATCGTCACAGGCCAGCGCCCAGTCGCTGTTGTCCAGGCGAATCACGAAACGGTAGTTGTCACGGGCATCCGGCGGCACCCGGCCGGCCATGATCCACTGTGCGGAGTCCACCACTTTCAGGTTGTGGTCCTTGCCCGGCAACATGCCCATGTACCAAGGTGGCCGACCAGGAATCGGTTTGACCCCCTGCTCCAGCCGGTGAATGGCACCAAGCAGAATCAGTGGCACCGCCAGTTGCAGACCGGCCACCCGGAATATCAGGCACTCGAAAGGCGACTCTGACCAGCCAGGTCGTCCAGCAGGTTCACCACCACCCGGTTCGGCAGGCGTTGCCTGCTTGGGCATCGGTGTCGGGGTATCTTCGGTCGGCGCCGGTGATTTGGCTTTCGCCTCCGGCGGCGCTGGTTTCGGCGTCGAAGTTTTGACAGCAGGTGCAGGCGCTGATGGCGGTGCCGTCACCGGCTTCGCTTCGCTGCGTGCCTGGGGCGCAGGAGTGGGCTTCTGTCGGGCTGGCGCCGGCGCTTCGGTGCCGGTCTTTGCCCGGGGCGCGACCGTCGCCGGCATCGCCACCGGTTTGGGCAATGGACGCTCGGCAACAGGCCGGGGTGCGGGCTGCGGTCGATCAAACTTGAGCTGGGACTCCACCGGTCGCGTCGGCGCGCTTTGACGGGGGCGCGACGGTGACTCTGGCCTGGCAGGTTGGGCCAGAGGCGCCGGTTTGGGCGCGGGCTTACGTTCAGGCTCAGGTTCCGGCGCGGACGCTTCCTCCTCCCGACGGGCGGCATCGGTGGCAGTCAGGAGCAGATCATCCAGATAGTCAGCAATGGCGCTGGCGGGATCGGCGAGGCCGGTCTTGCGGGATGACGTCATGGTTATGCCCCCCCTGCCCCGGCAGCGGCCGGCACGGTCGGTACTGCGTACTGCATTCTAACGCTCCCCGGCGCCGCCTGTCTGTTCCAGCAAATCGTCCAGCAACCGCCGATAGGCCCTCACGCCATGGGTTTCAGCATCCAGGGCTGACGGCACCTGACCGGACTGGCTGGCATCCCGGAACTTGGTGTCCACCGGAATGGCAAAGCGCCACAGGGTGTCCGGATAGGTCTTGCGCAACATGTTCAGACTCTTGACCGAGGCCTGGGTACGGCGATCAAACAGGGTTGGAACGATGGTATAGGCCAACTGGTTCTTCTGGGACCGCATCACCATCTGCAGGGTATGCAGCATCCGCTCCAGACCCTTGATAGCCAGGAACTCGGTCTGTACCGGGATCACCAGATGCTGGGTCGCCGCCAGGGCGTTTACCATCAGTACCCCGAGGGACGGCGTGTTATCAAGCAGCACATAGTCGAAATCATCCCACAGCTGAGCCAGGGCGCGGGAGATGATCAACCCCATGCCCTCTACGCCGACCATCCGCCGTTCCAGCGTTGCCAGAGCGGTGCTGGCAGGCAGCAGGGACATACCGGGACAGCCAGTATCGGTGATCAACTGCGCCGGCAGGCCATCGGGCACCTTGCCCTCGTGCTGGAACAGGTCGAAGACGCTGTGGGCAATGGTGTCTGGATCATACCCAAACCAACTGGTGAGCGAGCCATGGGGATCGAGATCGGCCACCAGTACCCGCTTGCCGCGCTCTGCCAGCAGCCCTCCGAGGGTCACCACCGACGTGGTTTTGCCTACACCGCCTTTCTGATTGGCTACGGCCCAAATTCGCACAATGCGTTCTCCCGTTACTCTCAATAGCTATCGGCAGTTAGCTGGCATACTTAATCCCAGCGGCAAAAACTTGCCTGTTCCGACTGTTGTTAAAGGATAAATACAGGAAACGTGCCAACCCTGAAGACACGTTGTGACACCCGCCATCATCAGCAGCAAAGCAGGTTTCAGGAGAATTGCCAGGAAGCTGGCTGCCGCCACAGCGGGCGGCTACCTCATGGCGCCACGGATGCTGGCGTCGCGGGAAATCAGCAGCACCACGCGCCGGTTCCGCTTGCGGCCCGTCTCGGTATCGTTCCGGGCCACCGGCTGAAATTCGCCGTAACCCACCGCTGCCAGTCGCCGCGGGTCCACACCTTCCATCGTCAGCATGCGGACCACAGCCGATGCCCGGGCCGCGGATAGCTCCCAGTTGGAGGGAAAGGTGCCGGTACGGATCGGCAGATTGTCCGTGAACCCCTCAACCCGGATCGCATTGTCGGTATCCCGGAGCACGTCGGCTATTTTCTCCACCAGGTCAAAGGCGTCGTAATGGGGTTCGGCATCGCCGCTGCTGAACAGCAGACTGTTGCGGAGGCTGAGCTCCAGCCACTGGTCGCTGGTTTCCATGGTGACCACGCCCTGATCAATCAGCTCATCGAATTCCAGCGCCAACCGCGCCGACATTTCCCGCAAGCGGTCGCTGCGATCTTCGGGGACCCGCTCCGGTGTATCCGGCGCTTCCGTCACCGGCGGCGGAATGACGGCCTGGCCGTCTGCCGGGATTGCGGGGTTCGACTCCGGCCCCACTTCCACCGGATTGAGGGACCGCTGGGGGGCGTTGAACACCCCGGTCAGGGTATCCGAGAGCACTTTGTACTTGCCCTCGTTCACCGAGGACACCGAGTACATCACCACAAAGAAACCAAACAGCAGGGTGATGAAATCGGCGTAGGACACCAGCCAACGTTCCCGGTTATGGGGTTCGTCATCGGCTTTTCGCAGTCGTCTCATGCTTCAGCCACCTTGCCGTCGGACTATCAGGGTGTCAGGAATTCAGGGCAGGAAGCCGCGCAGGCGCAGCTCAATGGAACGCGGGTTCTCGCCTTCGGCAATCGCCACGATGCCGTCGATCATCATGTCCTCGTAGCGGGAGCGCTCCCGGGCGATGGCCCGCAGTTTATTGGCAACAGGAAAAAACAGCAGATTGGCCAGCGCCACGCCGTAGATTGTCGCCACAAAAGCGGTGGCGATCCCCCGGCCCAGAGTGGAAGGGTCCTCGAGGTTGGTCATGACCTGGATCAGCCCCATCACCGCACCGATGATACCGATGGTGGGCGAGTATCCCCCCATGGCTTCAAACACCTTGGCGGAGTCCAGGTCCCGCTGTTCCCGGGATTCCAGGTCCACTTCCATAATGCTGCGGATGGAATCGGTTTCCGCGCCGTCCACCAGCAATTGCAGGCCTTTGCGGGCAAACCGCTCCGGCTCGCGCTCCGCCAGCCCTTCCAGGCCCAGCAGCCCCTGTTTGCGGGCCTTAACGCTCCAGTCGATGACTTTGCCGATGCCGTCTTCCAGGCCGATGTAAGGCGGCATAAACACCCAGCGCACCTGGGAGAAGGACCGCTTCAACACCGGCCAGGAGGTCTGCAGGATGGTGGCCGCCAGGGTACCGCCGATCACGATCAGTGCGGCGGGACCATTGAACAAAGAGCTTAGCGCCCCGCCTTCCAATACGTTACCGCCAAGAATAGCGGCAAACGCCAGGATGACACCCAGCAGACTCAAGACATCCATCAGCTCACACCTTCAACCAGGCGGGGCCCAACTTCCTCCAGTGAAAGGATCTCATCCGACAGGCCCGCCTTGGCGACCGCCATGGGCATGCCGTAGATCACTGACGACTTTTCATCCTGTGACCAGATGACCGAGCCGCTCTGTTTCATCAACCGACAGCCCTCCTTGCCGTCCGCGCCCATCCCGGTGAGGATGACCCCCAGGGTCTTGCCGGGGAAGCTGCGTGCCAGGGAACCAAAGGTCACATCCACACAGGGTTTGTAGTTCAGGCGATCGTCACCGGGCAGGATTCGCACCCGGCCCTGCCCACCCCGGTTCTCAATCATCATCTGTTTGCCGCCCGGCGCCAGCAGTGCCACACCGGGGCGCAGCATGTCGCCGTCTTCGGCCTGGCGGACTTCAATCTGGCACAGCTTGTTGAGGCGATCGGCAAAGGCCGGGGTAAAACTGGCCGGCATGTGCTGAACCAGCACCAGCGGCGCCGGGAAACTCGCCGGCAACGCCATCAATACCTTTTGCAGGGCAATCGGGCCACCGGTTGAGGTGCCGATGCCCACCACGTTGTAGTGCTTGCTGGGAGTGCGCTTGCCGCTGGCCCGGGGTGCCGCCGGTTCCGGCTGGCTCCGTGATGGAGTGGCAGGCGCAGGTCGGGAAGCGGAGGCCGACGGGCGGGCCGCAGGTGAGGCCGGCGCAGGCCGACGGGCAGGCTCCGGTGCGGGGGCCGTGCGGGCACCGGGCCGGCTGCGGGCAACATCCAGAATGCGATCCTTGAGGATCTTCTGGAGCTGGCTGGTATCGCGGGCAATTTCCTCGAAGTTCTTGGGCAGAAAATCCACCGCCCCGGCTTCCAGTGCATCCAGGGTCACCCGGGCACCTTCGTAGGTCAGTGAGGAAAACATCAGCACCGGCGTCGGCCGGCGCTTCATGATCTCTTTCACCGCCGAAATGCCATCCAGCACCGGCATCTCGTAATCCATGGTGATGACGTCCGGCTTCAGGCGTTCTGCCAGCTCCACGCCCTCACGACCGTTGGTCGCCACGCCCACCACTTTGATGTTACCGGAAGCATTGAGGATTTCAGTCAGTCGCTTACGGAAAAACCCTGAGTCATCAACGACCAGAACAGAAACCGTCATCTACATCTCCCGTTAAGAGTCATCATTCGAGCCACCTTAGCCGTAATGCTGCAGCAGGCTGGGCACATCAATAATCAGGGCGATGCGACCGTCACCGGTAATCGTCGCCCCGGCCATGCCCGGAGTACCCTGCAATGCCCGGCCCAGGGGCTTGATCACCACTTCTTCCTGGCCGATCAGCTGATCCACCACAAACCCGACTTTCTTGGTGCCCATGGCGACAATCACCACATGGCCGTTGGTGGGGTCCGGCTCGCCCGCCGCGCCGTGTACCAGCCAGCGCTTGACGTGGAACAGCGGGAACACCTTGTCGCGCACCACGATGCATTCCTTGCCGTCGACGATGTTCTTCTTGCTGAGGTCGAGATGGAAGATTTCCACCACATTGACCAGCGGCAGCGCAAAGGACTGGTCGCCCAGCATGATCATCAGCGTTGGCATAATGGCCAGGGTCAGCGGCACCTTGATGATGATCCGCGAGCCCTTGCCCATCTTGGACTCGATATTGATCTGGCCGTTGAGCTGGCCGATCTTGGTCTTGACCACGTCCATGCCCACACCCCGGCCGGACACGTCCGAGATCTGCTCCTTGGTGGAGAAGCCGGCGGCAAAGATCAGGTTAAAACACTCGTTGTCGGTGAGACGGTCAGCGGCATCCTGATCGAACAGCCCCTTCTCTACCGCCTTGGCACGCAGTCTCTCCGGGTCCATGCCGGCACCGTCGTCCTCGATCGACAGCAGGATGTGGTCGCCCTCCTGCTCGGCGGACAGCGTGACGCGGCCAACCCGGGGCTTGCCCGCGGCTTCCCGGACATCCGGCGCCTCGATACCGTGATCCACCGAGTTACGCACCAGGTGAACCAGCGGGTCAGACAGGGCTTCAACCAGGTTCTTGTCGAGGTCCGTCTCCTCGCCATGCATCACCAGATTGATTTCTTTTTTCAGGCTGCGGGCCAGATCCCGCACCACCCGCGGGAAGCGGCCAAACACTTTCTTGATCGGCTGCATCCGGGTTTGCATGACCGCAGCCTGCAGATCGGTGGTCACCACATCCAGGTTGGAGACCGCCTTGTGCATGTTCTCGTCTTCACTCGCCGCCCCAAGGCGCTGCAGGCGGTTACGCACCAGAACAAGCTCACCGACCATGTTCATGATGTCGTCAAGCCGTTTGGTGTCGACCCGAACCGTCGTCTCCGCCACCGGTGCCGGATGGCTGTTGCCATCGCCACCGGGCTTTTTGGCTGGCTCGGGCTTGGCCGCTGCCGCCGGTTTGGGGGCCGGTTTCGGCTCTGGCTTTGGTTGTGGCTTGGGCTCAGGCTTGGCACTTTCAGCCGGTTTGTCAGCGGTCGGATTGGCATCAGACTTGGCGTCCGCCTTGGGCGTAGGCGCACCGCCCTTGCCATGCAGGTCGTCGAGCAGCTGTTCAAACTCGTCGTCGGTAATCAGATCGTCGCCACCCTTGCCCGAATCCGGGGACGCCGCATCCTCCTGCGGGGCCTCCTGTTCAGACTCCGGTGGCGGACCACTGAACTGGCCCTTGCCGTGCAGCTGATCCAGCAACGCCTCAAACTCGTCGTCGGTTATCTCGTCGTCACCGCCGGACTCACTGGCAGCGCCACCTAGGCTGTCGTCTGCACCGCTGGCGGCGTCAGCACCGTCTTCACCATCCAGCGCATCCAGCAACTGCTCGAATTCCTGGTCGGTAATGTCACCGCCCTGCCCCTGGTTGCCAGTTTCTGGCGCTTCCGGTTCAGCTTCGGTGGCGGGTTGCTCCGGCTCTGGTTCTGCTGCCGCCGGCGGCGCTTGGTCCGCCGGTAGCGCCAGTTGATCCAACGCGGCGATCAGGTCATCCGGCGCCGGCGTTGGCTCTTCCCGGCTGCGGACCTGATCAAACATCGAGTTGACGTTATCCAGTGCCTGCAGCACCACATCCATCAGCTCCGAATCCACCCGGCGCTTGTGGTTGCGGAGAGTATCAAACACGTTCTCGGCAGAGTGGCAGCAACTGACAAGGGCATCCAGCTGGAGGAACCCGGCGCCGCCCTTGACGGTATGGAAGCCACGGAAGATGGCATTGAGCAGATCGCCGTCGTCCGGATTCTGCTCCAGATCGACCAACTGCTCAGACAGGTTTTCGAGGATTTCCCCGGCCTCTACCAGAAAATCCTGAAGGATCTCTTCATCTGCATCGAATGCCATGCATTACCCTCACTTAGAAACCGAGACTGGACAGCAGGTCATCAACATCGTCCTGCCCCGACACCACATCCGAGCGGTCTGCAGCGTTGATTTGGGGACCATGTCCCTGATCCGCGGCTTTCTCATCCGGCTCTGCCGGCTCCGCCTCGGAAAGGTCATGGACAGTACCGGTGATCTGGTCCACATGACTGGCCATCACCACCAGACTCAGCAGGTGGTCTTCCACCTCTTTCACCAGGCCGGTCACTTTCTGGATTACCTGACCGGTGAGATCCTGGAAGTCCTGTGCCAGCAGAATCTCGGACAGACTGCCGTAGATGCTGTCGGCTTCGTCGGTCAGACTGACGAAGAAGTTATCGATCCGACCATACAGTTCGCGGAACTCGGCTGGTTCCATCTCGCGACGCCGCAGGCGCTGCCAGTCGTCTCGCAACGAGGCCGCCTGTTCTTTCAGCGCCATCGCCTTGGGCATGGTGTCTTCGACCAGGTCCATGGTGCGGTTGGCGGCCTTGGAGGTCATCTGCACCACGTATTCCAGCCGGTCGGAAGCGTCTGTCATCTTGGACAGGGCTTCCTGCTGTTCGGCATTGCGGGGATCGATCTGGAAGTTGCGAATGGCTTCGTGAAGGCTGCGGGTCAGTCGTCCGACTTCCCGATAAAGGCTCTGGTCGCGAACTTCATTCAGCTCGTTGATCAGGCCCATGGCGCGGGCGTAATCGCCGGCATTGACCTGTTCCACCAGCTCTGCGGCCTGAGTCCGAAGCTTTTCGATTACTTCCGGGTCGAGGCCCTTCTCGTCATCGTTGTTATTGCTCATAGGAGCGCGTCCGACCCGTCACTGAATTCGTTCAAAGATTTTTTCGATCTTTTCCTTGAGCACCGCTGCGGTGAATGGCTTCACCACATACCCATTCACGCCGGCCTGGGCCGCCGCGACGATCTGGTCACGCTTGGCTTCGGCGGTAACCATCAGCACTGGCAGGGTTTTGAGGTTATCGTCAGCACGCACTTCCTTGAGCAGCTCGATGCCGGTCATGCCGGGCATGTTCCAGTCGGTCACCAAGAAGTCGTACTTGCCACTCTTGAGCATCGGCAACGCGGTGTTGCCGTCATCGGCCTCGTCCGTATTGGTGAACCCGAGATCACGCAGCAGGTTCTTGATGATCCGTCGCATCGTGGAGAAGTCGTCCACGATGAGGATTTTCATGTTTTTGTCCAATGGGACCTCCAGTTAATAACACCCGGAATTCGTGGGGCCGGCAGCCGTGACCCCTCAGGATTTCGGCCTCCCGACTAAATTCTAGCAGGCTGTCGGGATTACACCCTGTATTGTGTTGTCTTTCACCGACTTGTAAAGCATCTGTTACCAAATTCTACACAGATTGTCGGGTTATTCGGCACCGGCCATGATCAGTATCAATCCCGCCGCAGATGGCCACTGGCAAGGGATCTAGTGTCCCGCGTCAGCTTTCTGCCAGTCCGACAGACGGGCCCGCAGCCGCATCGCCGCCTGACTGTGAATCTGGCTGACCCGGCTTTCGCTTACGCCCAGGACCGCACCAATTTCCTTCAGGTTCAGCTCTTCCTGGTAGTAAAGACTCAGCACCAGCTTTTCTCGCTCCGGCAGCTCTTCGATGGCACCCGCCAGGCTGTGGCGGAAGGCATCCGAGGTGATGCCCTGCAGCGGATTGTCAGAACCGTCTGACTCCTCTATCGGCACCTCACCGGATTCATTGAGTTCATCGAGACTGAAAAGTCGCCCGCTGCTGGCGTCGTTGAGGCAGGCGTGGTAGTCGGCCAGACTCATATCGAGCTCGGCTGCCACTTCCACGTCCTGCGCTTCCCGGCCTTCGCGGGACTCCACCGCCTTGATGGCTTCGGCGACACGTCGGGCGTTGCGATGAACCGAACGTGGCACCCAGTCGCCCTTGCGTATTTCATCAACGATGGCGCCACGAATTCGGATGCCGGCGTAGGTTTCAAACGATGCGCCCTTGGTGGACTGGTACTTCTGGGCAGCTTCCAGCAGGCCGATCATGCCCGCCTGCATCAGGTCATCCAGTTGCACGGAATCTGGCAACCGGGCCAGCAGGTGAAGCGCGATCTTCTTGACCAACGGGGCATGTCGCTCAACCAGTTGATGGGCCTGCCCGGCGCCGGTGCGATGGTATAATCCCAGGTTCTTCGCCAATGTCATGTAACCAGCTTACCAGTGACGGTGGATAAATCAGACCTCAACGAGCCGTTCGACAAAAAACTCCAGGTGCCCGCGGGGAGAGGACGGCAGTGGCCAATTGTCCACCTGCTCGGCCAGCGCCTTGATGGCCAGGGAGGCCTTGGCTCGGGGATAGGCATCAAGCACGGCCCGCTGTCTCTGCACGGCTTTTTTAACGGCTTCGTCGTAGGGCACTATTCCCGTGTATTGTAGCGCGACATCGAGGAAACGTTCGGTTACCCGGGCGAGTTTTCCGAACAGGTGTCGCCCTTCCTGCTCATTGCGAACCTGGTTGGCCAGGATGCGGAAGCGGTTGATGCCGTAATCGCGGTTCATCAGTTTGATCAGGGCGTAGGCATCGGTGATCGACGTAGGCTCGTCACAGACTACCAGCAGCAGCTCTTGGGAGGCCCTCAGGAAGCTCACCACCGACTCGGAAATGCCGGCTGCGGTGTCGACGATGAGCACGTCGATCTGGTCCCCCAGCTCACTGAACGCATTGATCAGGCCGGCATGCTCCAGCGGTGACAGTTGGGTCATCTTCTGGGTACCGGAGGATGCCGGCACGATCTTGATGCCGCCTGGGCCATCTACCAAGACATCGCGGAGATCGCACTCACCATTCAACACGTCGGACAGATTGTTGTTGGCGGTAATACCCAGCAAAACGTCGATGTTGGCAAGCCCCAGATCGGCATCCAGCAAAACCACCCGGCGCCCCTTCTGGGCCAACGCGATGCCAAGGTTCACCGAGACATTGCTCTTGCCGACGCCGCCCTTGCCACCTGTAACCGCGATCACCTGAACCGGATGTGATTTGCTCATATTGTGTCTTGTCTCTTGCCCATCAGTGTCCGGCACCCACGGATGCCGATGACTGGTTTACTTGAATACTGACTACGGTCGACGCCGGCAACGGCTCAGGCGCCCTCGGCCACCACCGTATCCCGCTGTACCTGCTTGAGCCGTTCCACACCCTGGCGGACCAGGGTCGCCGGTTCGGCGTGGTGCAGGTCGTCCGGTATCTTCTGGCCATCGGTATAATAGGCCACCGGCAGCCCCGTCTCCATGGCAAACCCCAGGGATTCCCCCAGCGTCAGCGCTTCGTCCAGCTTGGTAATTACGCAACCGGCAAGATCCGCCATCTTATAGCAATGCCAGACGGATTTCATAATACGGGGCTGGCTGGTGGCGGACACCACCAGGTGCGGGCGAATCGGATAATCACTGCCCGCCAGTTCCGCCAGCTGCTGCTGATAGCCCTTGTCGCCCTGGTTAAGGCCGGCGGTATCGATCAGCACCAGATGACGGTCTGACAGCTCCGCCAGAATATCGTCGAGGGAATGCCGGTCATCCACTACCCGAACCGGCACGTTGAGGATGCGCCCGAACACGAACAGCTGTTCATGGGCGGCGACCCGGAAGCGGTCAGTGGTCACCAGCGCCAGCGAGTCGGCGCCGTGACGCAGTACATACTGGGCCGCCAGTTTGCCGATGGTGGTGGTCTTGCCGGCACCGGTCGGGCCGACCAGCGCGAAGATGCCGCCCTGCTCCAGCCACTCTGCCCGTGACGTCTTGATACCTGCGGCCAGGGTCTTGAGCGCCTGCTTCCAGCCATCTTCCAGGCGACCACGACCGTGGCTGCGGGACAGCGCTGTTGCCAGATCATGACTGAGACCGAAGTCCTGCAGCCGTTCCATCAGACGGTGCTGGGCCGGCTGCGGCTGGGGCTGTACGGGAGCTGGTTCCGGCCTGCTGGCGCGCTGCTCGCCCTGAGCCTGCACCAGGTCCCGTAACGACTGGATCTCCGCCTTCATCGCCGCCAGCTCATCGTGCTGGACCTGCGGTGACGGAGGCTGAACCTGCCGTGTTTGCGGCTGAGGCTCCGGCAGATTCCAGTCGAGATCCGTCCGTCCCCGGGCGACAAACCCTTCCGGCTCAGACTCTGCCGACGCCGGGACGGGCTCAGACTGGTGGCCACGGACTTCGGTGATCCGGGCCTTGCTGCGGTTGAGCTCCTCTTCCAGCCTGCGCTGCTGATCTGCCTGCAATTCCGCCAGCCGGGCACTGTTGGTGGCCTCTTCGGCCGACTCCCCCAAACGCTGGCGCGCCACATTCTCGTCGTAGTCCAACGCGGTCACGATCTCCACGCCGCCATCAACCTTCCGGTTGGAGAGGATCACCGCGTCCGGGCCCATATCGGCACTGACAAGCTTCAGCGCCTCGGCCATGGTGGGTGCAAAGAACCGTTTAACCTTCATGATTCATCCTCCGTGGTGATCAGGACACCCCTGTCACCTATTTGACGCCGACTTTCTGTCACTGCCCGACGGACGCCACAATCGTTATCTGCTTGTTATCCGGCACTTCCTGATAGGACAACACGTGCAGTCGCTCTACGCCATAACTGGCAAATTTCGCCAACACCGGCCGCAAAGGCCCTGATACCAGCAGGATGGCGGGCTTCCCGAGCATCTCCTGGCGCTGCACACTCTCCTGCAGCGAGCGCTGGAGTTTCTCGACCATGTTCGGTTCCAGCACCAGACCGATGTCTTCGCCACCGCCGGCTTGTTGACTCTGCTGCAGAGACTTTAGCAACATCTGTTCCAACTCCGGATCGAGGGTGATCACCGGAATCTCGGATTCGTTGCCACAGATGCTTTGTACGATCATCCGCCGCAGCGCCTGGCGCGCCGCTGTGGTCAGCACTTTCGGGTCCTGGCTGCGGGGATGGAGGTTGACGATGGCCTCAGCAATGGAGCGCATGTCGCGGATCGGCACCTCTTCTTTCAGCAGACTCTGCAATACCTTCAGCAGAATGCTGATGGAGACCGTGGTCGGCACCAGCTCTTCGGCCAGCTTCGGTGACAGCTTCTCCAGCTGATCCAGCCACTTCTGCGCTTCTTCATGCCCCAGCAGTTCGTGGGCATGCTTCTGCAGGACCTGGTTGAGGTGGGTGGCCACCACCGTGCTGGCATCCACCACGGTATACCCCAGGGTCTGGGCCTGATCCTTCTTGCTTTCCTCGATCCAGCAGGCGTCCAGCCCAAAGGCCGGATCTTTGCCTTCGATGCCCTCAACCTTGCCGAACACCTGGCCGGGATCGATCGCCAGTTCACGGTCCGGATGAATCTCCGCCTCGGCGATGGTGACCCCCATCAGGGTGATGCGATAGACGTTGGGCATCAGGTCCAAATTGTCACGGATGTGTACCGACGGCATCAGGAACCCCAGGTCCTGGGACAGCTTCTTGCGCACGCCCTTGATCCGCGTCAGCAACTGCCCACCCTGACTCTTGTCCACCAGCGGAATCAGCCGGTAACCCACTTCCAGCCCTACCACATCGACGGTGGAAACATCCTCCCAGCCCAGCTCGCGGGTTTCGGTGGGCGCCGGCAACGACTGGTCCGGACCGGCACCGCCGGGGGCATCACCACCCGGACGCGGTGCCGGCATGCCACCACCGCGTGCCGGGAAGGCACCGCCTTCCTCAACGGTCTGCCGGTCCCGCTGCCAGATGAAGTAGGCCGAAGCGGCGGCAATGCCTCCCAGACCCAGGAACGCCAGGTGAGGCATGCCGGGAATCAGGCCCAACAGAATCAGGATGCCAGCAGCGATCGACAGCGCCTTGGGCCCACTGAACATCTGCTGGATGATCTGGCTGCCCATATCCTGGGAGGTGGTGACCCGAGTGACCATGATGGCGGCCGAGGTCGACAACAGCAGCGACGGAATCTGCGCCACCAGTCCGTCACCAATGGTGAGCAGGGCGTAGTTCTGCATCGCGGTGGTGAAATCCAGCCCGTGCTGGAGCATACCGATGACCACCCCGCCGACGATGTTGATCAGCAGGATCAGCAGCCCGGCAATGGCATCGCCCTTCACGAATTTGCTGGCACCGTCCATGGAGCCATAGAAGTCGGCCTCCTGGGCAATCTCTTCGCGACGATGCTTGGCCTCGTCCTGGTTGATCAGGCCGGCGTTGAGATCGGCATCGATCGCCATCTGCTTGCCTGGCATGGCATCGAGGGTGAAGCGGGCACTGACTTCAGACACCCGGCCGGCACCCTTGGTGACCACCATGAAGTTGATGATCATCAGAATCGCAAACACCACCAGACCAACCGCGTAGTTGCCGCCAATCAGCACCGCGCCGAAGGACTCGATGACCTTACCAGCGGCGTCGCCACCGGCATGACCATTGAGTAGCACGATCCGGGTTGAAGCCACGTTGAGGGCCAGTCGCAGCAGTGTGGCCACCAGCAACACCGTGGGGAAAGCCGCAAACTCCATTGGCCGCAAGGCGTACACACACACCAGCAGGATGACGATGGACAGGGTGATGTTGAAGGTAAACAGGACGTCCAGCAGGAAGGTGGGCATGGGCAGAATCATCATGCCCAGCAGCGCTATCAGCATGAGCGGGATACCCAGGTTCCCCCGCGTCAGGGATTTGACGTTGTTCAGGACTAGCGCTCGGTCCATGCCCGGTAATACTCCCCTTACTGTCATCGCAGCCGTCGCTGCAATGAAATCCAGTCGAAAATTTGACGCCCAAGCGCCGTTCCCTGTCGTTGTCGCAATATCTGTACCACTCCTTACCCGCAATTGCGCGGCAACGCCTGACGCCCCCTGCGATATACGTTATCCTTGCGACGATATTTCCCCAATTTCCGCAATCCAGAACACAGTAGGTGAGCCATGCCCATTCACGAGGTGAAACACCCCCTTATCCGCCACAAACTCGGCCTGATGCGCCGGGCCGATATCAGCACCAAGAATTTTCGTGAGTTGGCGCAGGAGGTGTCCGCCCTGCTGACCTACGAGGCGACCCAGGATTTCTCGCTCGACGAGGCCACCATCGAAGGCTGGGCAGGTCCGGTGAAGGTGGAGCAGATCACCGGCAAGAAAGTCACCATCGTCCCGATCCTGCGTGCCGGTCTGGGCATGATGGATGGCGTGCTGAGTCTGATTCCCGGCGCCCGGGTCAGTGTGGTGGGCCAGGTCCGCAACGAGGAAACCCTGGAAGCCAGCACCTACCTGGAGAAACTGGTGGGCGAGCTGGACCAGCGCATGGCCATTATCATTGATCCGATGCTGGCAACCGGTGGCTCCATGATCGGTACCATCGACCTGCTGAAGAAGGCCGGCAGCACCGAGATCCGCGCGCTGGTTCTGGTCGCGGCACCGGAAGGTGTGGAAAAAGTGCTGGAGGCCCATCCCGATGTGTCCATCTATACGGCCTCCATTGACCAGTGCCTGAATGAAAAAGGGTATATCCTGCCTGGCCTGGGTGATGCCGGCGACAAGATCTTCGGCACCAAGCAAAAGGACATCTGAACATGCAGTCCCCTTCAACCACCGGAATCCTGCGGCAGGCCCTGGCCGGCTCGCAGATGCTGCTGGTGGCATTCGGCGCCCTGGTGCTGATGCCACTGATCACCGGTATGGACCCGAATGTCGCGCTGTTCACCGCGGGCATGGGCACCCTGGTCTTCCATTTGGTGACGGGCGGGCAGATCCCCATCTTTCTGGCCTCGTCCTTCGCCTTTATCGCACCGATCCTGGCTGCCAAAACCAAGTTTGGTCTGGAGGAAACCCTGGGCGGCCTGGTCGCTGCGGGTATCCTTTACATTCTCCTCAGCGGACTGGTCAAACTCCGCGGTACCGGGTTCATCAACCGCTTGCTGCCGCCGGTGGTGATTGGTCCGGTGATCATGGTGATCGGGCTCAGCCTGGCACCGGTTGCCGTGCACATGGCCTCTGGTCGCGCCGGTGACGGCAGTGCCCAGCTGGTGCCCTACGACACCGCCATTCTGATTGCCATGGCCTCGCTGATCGTCACCATTGTGGCCTCCGTCTGGGCCAAAGGCCTGTTCCGGCTGATTCCGATCATGTTTGGTGTGGTAACCGGTTACGTGCTCTCGGCCATCACCGGCATTGTCGACTACACCCCGATTCTGGAAGCGCCCTGGCTGGCGATGCCCAACTTCGTGGCTCCGGAGTTTGGCTGGTCGGCGATCCTGTTCATGATTCCGGTAGCGATTGCGCCGGCAATCGAACACATCGGTGACGTGCTGGCGATCAGCAACGTCACTGGCAAGAACTACCTGAAGAAACCCGGCCTGCACCGCACCCTGCTGGGTGACGGGCTCGCTACCAGTTCCGCTGCCCTGCTCGGCGGACCGCCCAACACCACCTATTCCGAGGTGACTGGTGCGGTCATGCTGACCCGCAATTTCAATCCGCGGGTGATGCTGTGGGCTGCTGTCACTGCCATCGTGCTGGCCTTTGTCGGCAAATTCGGGGCAGCCCTGCAGACCATCCCGGTCCCGGTGATGGGCGGCATCCTGTGCCTGCTGTTCGGCTCGATTGCCGTGGTAGGCCTGAACTCCCTGATCCGCCACCAGGTGGATCTGTCGGAAGCACGCAACCTGGTGATTGTCGGCGTCACATTGGTGTTCGGCATCGGCGGCATGGTACTCGGCCACATGGAAGGCATTGCCCTGTGTGCGGTCGTCGCCATTGCGCTCAACCTGGTTCTGCCCGGCGACAGGGAAGCCTGGGGAAAAGCCATCTATGAGCACCAAGCCGACTGACAGTTCCGGTATCAGCTTCACAGCCCTCTACACCGGTGCCGTCTGGCACCGGAATGGGCTCTCCGACGATAGCCTCACCACCGTTCAGGGCAAATGGCTCTATCAGCTGATGAGCCCGTTTGAAGCCGTCAGCCGCCAGATTGCTGGCGGCAACCTGCGAACCTTTCTGCTGCAACGCCACCTGATCATTGATCATCTGATCGAACAGACCATCCGCCAGCACGGCGCTTGCCAGGTGCTGGAGATTGCCTGCGGTCTTTCCCCGCGAGGCATTCGCCTGCGACAACGCTTCCCTAACCTACACATGGTGGAAGCCGACCTGACTGACATGGCCCGGCGCAAGGCCGCCAAGCTGGCAGCCAGCGGCCATCTTGGCCCCCATCACCAGGTTACCCCCATCGATATTCTGGCCCCATCCGGCGAGCAGGCCCTGGAAACGGTGATCGACCGCTGTTTCGACGCCGGCGGCCCGGTGATTGTGGTGACCGAAGGTCTGACCAACTACTTCTCACTGCCGGTAATCAGCGATTTCTGGCAACGGCTTGCCACCGCACTCGCCCGACGCCCCGGCTCGGTCTACCTCACGGACAGCTATCTGCCACCACCCCAGCCACTGCTGCGTGGCAGCATCGATCTGCTCAGCAAGGTACTCGGAGGAATGACCCAGAGCCAGGTCAGCTTCCATTTCCGGGATGACGGCCACGCCGCCGGCCATTTTGAGAACCTGGGGTTTGCGGCGACGAACGTCCACAACCCCAGGGACTTCTATCACACCCTGGCGATCCCCCGGAGTCGGGACAACCCCATGGTGCGGGTCATTGAAGCCCGGACGGGGCCATGCCAGGACACACTCCAGGGCACCGCTGTTTGACGCCCTAAGAGTCGCGTCGCAGATCCCGCGGGATCGGGAAGTCCGGCATGCCGGGCTTGGCGCCCTGACCTCGACGGAACTGGCGTAGCTGGAACAGGTAGGCAAGCACCTGGGCGATGGCCATGTACAGTCCGTCCGGAATCTCGCCGCCCACTTCGGTGTTGTGATAGACCGCCCGGGTCAGAGGTGGCGTCCGCAACACGTCCACACGGTGCTCCCGAGCGATTTCCATGATCTTGAAGGCGACGTCATCCGCGCCCTTGGCCACCACGATAGGGGCCGCCATGGTGGCCTGATCGTACTTCAGAGCTACCGCATAGTGACTGGGGTTGGTGATGACCACGTCGGCATCGGGGACATCCTGCATCATCCGCCGTTGCGCCATTTCCCGCTGCAACTGGCGTATCCGCCCCTTCACCTCTGGTTTGCCCTCGGTGTCCTTGAACTCGTCCTTGACCTCCTGCTTGGTCATCCGCAGTTTTTTCTGGTGATCGTAGATCTGGAAGGGAACGTCAATCACCGCAATCAGGATGGTGGCACAGGACAGCAGGAAAAAACTCCAGCCCAGGGTCCACACCACGTGACGCATAGCTGGCACCGGAGGCTCCTCAGCGATACTGAGCAGGTCTTCGGTGCGCAGGTCCAGGATCAGGATGGCGACCACCATCACCAGCCCCACCTTGGCAATCCCTTTGACCAGCTCAATCAGCGAACGCGTGGAGAACATCCGCTTGAGCCCCTTGATCGGGTCCATGCGGTTCAGTTTCGGCATGATCGCCTTGCCGCTAAACAGCAGACCGCCAATGCCGATGGAACCGGCAATGGCGGCGACCAGCAACAACACCAGCAGGGGCGCCACCGCCAGTGTCGCCTCCTCTGCGGCAGCCAGCAGCTGGATGCTCATCTGGCTGGTATCGAAAATGGTGTCGCGCTCAATGTCGAAACTGTTGCGCATGATGTTGGCAAACGCCTCGCCCATACTCGCGCCAAACACCAGCAGGCCACCGGCCCCCACGATCAGCACCGCCATAGTGGCCAGCTCGCGGGATCGCGCGGTCTGGCCCTCTTCCCGGGCTTTTTCCAATCGTCGGGGGGTGGCCTCTTCGGTCTTTTCCTGACTACTGTCGTCGCTGTCTTCCGCCATCGATCGCTACCTCAGGGCACCCCCTGCAACTGGCGCATGAATTCAAAGGTTTCCTCGGTGTACTGGTGAAAATGGGGCAGAAAATTGCTTTGCAGTACCCAGATCGCAAACAGGCCAAAGATCAGCCCGATCGGGAAACCCAGTGCGAAAATGTTCATCTGCGGCGCCGCCCGGGTCATCACCCCAAACGAGATGTTGACGATCAGCACCGCGGTCACCGCCGGTAGCGCCAGCAGCATCGCCGACACAAACATCCAGCTGATACGGTGAGCCAGCATCCACAAGCCACCCTGCCCGATGCCTTCAAGACCGATCGGCAGAGTGCGGAAGCTCTCCAGAAACACCTCAAACGCCACCAGATGACCATTCATCGCCAGGTACAGCAGCGTGATGGTGATGGTGTACAACTGAGACAATACAGGTACCGTGACCCCGTTGGCGGGATCGTTCATCGACGCAAACCCCAACCCCATCTGCATGGCGATCATCTGGCCGGCGACCACGAACAACTGGAACAGCGCCGTCAGCGCGAACCCCATACCGACACCGATGAGAATCTGCTGCAGGGTGATCACCACCGCATCGCCGCTGAGCGCTTCCACCTTCGGCACCTCACCGATCATAGGCACCACCAGGATGGTCATCAGCAGCGCCAGCCCCAGGCGTATCCGGGCGGGTACCAGCTGGGTACCGATGAACGGAATCACCATCATGAAGCTGGCGATCCGGAACAACGGCCACAGGTGCTGCCCCACCCATTGGCCAATCTGGTCCGCAGTGAATTCCAGCGGGATCACGGGCTAGCCAATCAGGTAGGGAACGCTGGAGATCAGGCCTTCGGCGTGATCCATCAGCTGGGTCAGCATCCACGGGCCGGCAAAGATCAGCACCAGCAAGGTGATGATCAGGCGGGGCAGGAAGCTCAGGGTCTGCTCGTTAATCTGGGTGGCGGCCTGAAAGGTACTGACCACCAGGCCGATCACCAGACCAGGACCGATGATCACCGCCGACAGCAGAACGATCATCCACAGCGCTTCCCGCATGATGTCGATTACGGTTTCCGGAGTCATCGCGGGTCTCTCCTCCCGTTGATCACGGGCTGTGGCTCACTAGATACCATAGCTGGCCGCCAGGGTGCCCATCACCAGCGCCCAGCCGTCCACCAGCACGAACAACATGATCTTGAACGGCAGCGAAATGATGATCGGGGACAGCATCATCATACCCATAGCCATCAGCACGCTGGCCACCACCATGTCAATGATCAGGAACGGTATGAACAGGATAAAGCCGATCTGGAAGGCGGTCTTCAGCTCACTGGTGACAAACGCCGGCATCAGCACCCAAAAGGACACATCCTCCGGGGTATCGTACTGGGTGTCGGAAATGCGCATGAACAGCGCCAGGTCATCCTCCCGGGTCTGCCCCAGCATAAAATCGCGGAACGGTTCACTGGCCAACTCCACCGCCTCCAGCGAGGTGACCTCCTCCGCCAGATAGGGTTGCAGCCCCACCCGGTTGGCCTCTTCCAGCACAGGTTTCATGATGAAGATGGTCAGGAACAGCGTCAGTCCCAGCAAAATCTGGTTGGAGGGCGTTGCCTGCAGCCCCAGCGCCTGACGCAGGATGGCGAACACCACGATGATGCGGGTGAATGACGTCATCATCATCACCATCGCCGGCAGGAACGTCAGCGCGGTCATCAGCGCCAGGATCTGCAGGGTGACCGAGTATTCCTGGGCCCCTTCCCCTTCTCCGGGCGTCATGGTGACCGCCGGAATACCGGGCAGGTCCGCCAGGGCCGACGAACCCGCCAGCATCAGCGCCAGACCGCCCAACCAGACCAGCCAGCGATTCATTGGCCGTCTCCGCGATGGCTGTCTCCGTGGCCACTGCCGGGGGGATTGTTCTGGCGGTTCAGCAGTCCCTGGAGGCGGCGGGCGAAATCCCCCGGAGGCGCGGTATCCGGCGTCAGTACCGGCTCATCAAACACATGCAGGGTGCGAATGGTGGACGGCGTGATGCCCACCAGGATCTGAGTGCCACCGACGTCCAGCAGCGCGATCCGCTCGCGGGTGCCCAGGTTCATCACCGACACCACTTTCATCGCCTGGCTGTTCATTCCGGACAGACCGCTCATCCGCTTGACCAGCCAGGCACAACCAAAGATCAGCGCGATAACGGCAATCAGTCCCAGACTCAGACTGGCCAGACTGCCGACGGTGTCTGGCCCGCCCTGGCGGGTGGACTCGGTTTCAGCCGCCGCCAGCAACGGTGCCGGCACCATGACCACCAGCCCAACCAGGCCATGAAGACAGGATCGGATCATGGGCATATCACTTCTGCAGCCGTTTGATGCGTTCACCGGGGCTGATCACGTCGGTCAGGCGGATACCGAACTTCTCGTTCACCATGACCACCTCGCCATGGGCAATCAGGGTGCCGTTCACCAGCACGTCCAGCGGCTCCCCTGCCAGCCGGTCCAGCTCGATCACCGAGCCCTGATTCAGCTGCAGCAGATTGCGGATCGGGATCTGGGTGTTGCCCACTTCCATGGAAATGGTCACCGGAATGTCGAGGATGACATCGAGGTCCGGCGACTCGCCGCCGGCGGCCAGAGCACTGTCGGCGCCAAACTCTTCCATCGGTGCGGTGCGAACGTCGTCCTCTGGCTCATCCGGCGTGTCACCGGCTTCCGCCATCGCGGCCGCCCACTCGTCGGCACGCTCGGCCTCATCGCCTCCGGCCTCACCACCACCGGCGTCTTCTGCGGCGGGCTCGTCACCGGACTC
The DNA here is from genome assembly GCF_020546665.1 of Marinobacter sp. CA1. Classification (NCBI taxonomy): domain Bacteria; kingdom Pseudomonadati; phylum Pseudomonadota; class Gammaproteobacteria; order Pseudomonadales; family Marinobacteraceae; genus Marinobacter; species Marinobacter sp. CA1. The sequence continues at coordinate 1,740,664 of NZ_CP071785.1, read as the reverse complement.
CTCCATCGCGGCTTCCCACTCAGCAGCGAGCTTCTCGTCTTCGCTCATCTCCTGCTCGTCTTTCTTGTCGTCGTCAGCCATTTCGTCCCACCTTCAATTGTTTCTTCACTTCAGGCCGCTTGGCCCGCTTGTTCACTCTCAATGCCAGCTTACCGTCCCGGGTACCCAGACTGGCCTGATAGACCGGAATGCCATTGGCGGTCACGGTCAGGCTCTCCGGCAGCTCTACCGGGATAATGTCCCCGGCCTGGAAACGCGCAACCTCCCGTAGCGAAATGCGACGGCGGCATACCATCGCATTCACCGGCACCTCGACGTCCTTGATATCCTCCTGCAGGGCGTGAACCCAGCGCTCATCGACATCGTCGATGTCACTCTGGACCCCGGCATCGAGCACGTCACGGATAGGCTCGATCATTGAGTAGGGCAGCGCCATGTGCAGCTCGCCGCCACCGCCATCCAGCTCAATGTGGAAGGTGCTGATCACCACCACCTCGCTGGGGCTGACGATGTTGGCCATCGCCGGGTTCACTTCCGAGTTGATGTAATCAAACTCCACCTTGAGCACCGCCTGCCAGGCTTCCCGCATGTCGTGGAAAACCTGCTCCAGGACCATCTGGACGATCCGGGTTTCGGTGGGCGTGAACTCACGACCTTCAATCTTGGCGTGGCGGCCTTCCCCACCGAAGAAGTTGTCCACCAGTTTGAACACCAGCTTGGCATCAAGGATGAACAGACCGGTGCCCCGCAGTGGCCGCACCTTCACCAGGTTGAGACTGGTCGGTACGTAGAGGGTGTGGATGTACTCACCGAACTTCATGATCTGGATACCGCCGGTGGAGACATCCGCATTGCGGCGAAGCAGGTTGAACAGACTGATCCGGGTGTAGCGGGCAAACCGCTCATTGATCATTTCAAGGGTGGGCATCCGGCCACGGACGATGCGGTCCTGGCTGGCAAGGTCGTAGGATTTGACGCCGGTGTCGTCGGTCTCGTCGTAGGTATCAATGTCGCCGTCGTCCACCCCGTGGAGCAGCGCATCAATTTCGTCCTGTGACAGTAAGTCCTGCATGCTAATTCCCGCCCGTCACTGCAATACGAAGTTTCTCAGCAGCACCCGTTTCAGCGGGGGCTCACCTTCCTGCTCCAGCACACCGTTAACGGCGTCCAGCATCGTCTGCGACAGTTGCTGGCGACCTTCAGCGCTCTGCAGAGTCATGAAGTCGCTGGCTGCCAGCACGTTGATCAACTGGGCACGCAACAGCGGCATGTGCAACTCGGTCGCCGCGAGGGCGGCGGCATTGTCCGCCTCAAACGCCACATAGACCTGAGCGTAACGCTGTCGCCCCTCAGCCTGCACGGTGGTGACCAGAGCTTTCTCGATCTCGGCATACTGGCTGGGCTGGAACGCCGGCTGTGCAGGTTCGCCATTGTTGCTGGCATCGTCACCGTCGTCGGACTTTTCCTGCAGGAACCACAGGGTGCCTGCGACAGACAAACCGACTGCCAGGATGACCACCACCACCAGCAGCAGAATTGTCTTGAGTTTGCCTTTCTTGGGGGCACCATCAGGCGCGTTGTCATCGGCCATAGATCACTGTCTTCCCATGAGAATCCGCGCTCGCGGAGTCAGTCAAAAAATCGTCGGAACAACCACCAGATGGGGCGCCCCCACTGATTGAAGCAAGCAGCGGGCCAGATTGCCACTTGGCGGCCTGGGTCTGGATTAAGCGTCCGGACGCTGGCCAACCCGCTTTTGAAACAGCAGTTTAGCGCCCGGATCAGGGATGGGCAAAGAGATTTGCCGACGGCAGGGATAGGCAGGCGGGCGCCGCTCAGGCGCCACTCAAGTTACGGGATCAGGCGTACAGATCAAGTTCACCACGCCAGCTCAGGTCTACCGCTCCGGCACTGCCGGGCAGCAGGTCATCGTCAGCATCACCGCCGTCCTCGGAGGCCAGCGCCCCGCCGGAACCGCCAGCCGCGGACTCACCTTCTTCGCTGTCCGGGTGGCCAGGTTGCCGATCAGGCGAATCCATCACCTCAAACTGGTCCAGGTCGATGCCCTGCTCTCCCAACATGTCCCGCAGGCGATGCGAATTGAGTTCCAGCTGGTCACGAACCACCGGATTGGCGGAGTGCACCGTCACCGTAGCCTGGTCCTGCTGAACCTGAACCCGTACATCCAGGGGCCCCATATCCGGCGGCGTGATATGAATCTCCGCCACTGACAGGTTGCGGGCGGTCAGCCAGGTGAGTTTGCCCACCAGTTTATCGCCCCACTCCGCATGCCCTACCGGCACATCGATACTGGTGGCGTAGCCCTTGAGCGCCAGCCCCTGCTCGGCCCCCTTCTGGCCCGCCAGAGAGGTCAGCGACTGACTGGTCTGATTGGCCAGTTCCGCCGACGCCGAAGCGCGGGCCGCGGAAAACGACAGCGCAGGATCCAGCGTCTTGGCTCCATCACCGCCATTATTGGCGGACATCAGGTCAGCCATCATCTGGGACGCCGTTTGCCCCGGCAAAGGCTTGCCGCCGGACTCACCAGCGCCGTTCATGCCGGGCAACCCATTCATGGCGGAGGCGCCAGGGAGCCCTGGCACACCCGGCATTCCGGGCAGGCCCTGGCCGCTGGCCAGCGTCAGCCTGGGCACCGTCGGTGTATCGACATCCCCATCCACGGCCGCGCCTTGCGAGTTTTGTACCAGCTTCTGCAGGTCAGCAAAGGTGAACGGTACGCTGGTATCGCTCTCCAGGTCGGACACCGCCTCAGCGTCCTCGGCTGTCTCCGCCTCGGCAACGGCGCCAGCGTCAGTCTTGGTGGAATCCGCCCCGGTCTTCTCCGTCGGGCGGTCTGGCGCTTTGGCCTGTTGTTTCGCGTCGGCATTCGCCGCCTCTTCCTTGCGGCGCTCGACCTTGGTCGACTCCCGGTCGAGCCGTTCCCGCTCCTTGCGGGACACGGCCTCGAAGCCGCTGTCGTCGGAACCATCGGATTCCCGGGGCGACCTGCGTTCCTTGGTTGGGCCCGCCGCTTCGGGGGCCGGAGTCTGGGGGAAGACCATTGCTGCCATGGCAACCTCTTGCCGGTTTCTGTTGGACACAACTCTCTGAGAGGTTGTCAGCAAGGATGATGCCACTGTGAGATTGGTCAGGCGTTCAGGAGCCTCTGAAACAGGTCGCTGACCGTCCGGAATTCACTCTCGATACGGTCCAGCACCTGCCCCGCCTCGTCCAGATGCCCATTGCGACCGGCGCACTCGGCCCGCAGACACAGCTCGCCCAGCAGCGGCGCACCAATGTTGATGGAACTGCCCTTGAAGCTGTGGATGGACTTGGTGAACATCTCGTTGTCCTCAGCGACCAGCGCCCGGTGCAGCGTGTTAATGCGGTCGGCGGAGTCACTGAGGTAGGTTTCGATCAGCACATCGAACTCATCCTCCATGACGTCCCTGAGTTCAGCCAGCGCCTCTTCGTCCAGGTGCGGTTTATCGACCATAACCACTCCCTCCTTTTAATGCCGCACGCATTGTTATCTCAACCCTGTTCGTTTCCAATCCTGAATGCCGGGCAGGCGACCTCAGCCGTACTGCCAGTCGTAGACCACTTCCACTTCGTTGCCTTTGCCCAGAAAGCGCAACGACGTGCTCAACTGCCGCAGCAGCATGATACCCCGCCCCGCATACTGGTGATCGTCTGGCCGTTTTGCCATCAGATGCTGATAATCGAAACCCTCGCCGCTGTCCCGACAGCGTATCGTCAGGCATCCGCCATCGGCACTCGGACGGTGGCTCAGGGAAAACCTCAGGTGATGCCCCTCAATTGCGGCCATGCGCCTTTCCCTCTCAGCATAGTACTGACCAAACCCCTCGGGGGAATTTTTCCACGCCGACGGCAGTTTCAGGATGCCATGCTCCAGGCCGTTGGTGTAAAGCTCGGACAACAGCGTGTAGACCTCCCCGGCCCGACGGCGCAGTCCCGGCACTTCCATGCAGATGTGCAACAGCAGCGGCAGCGGGTTGAACTTGCCCAGGGTGGTGTCGTTGAGCTCATAGTCACACTGCCAGTCCGATGGCCCTGTCAGCGCCGACGGTAACAGTCTGTCGGGCAGTTGTTCCAGTGCCTCTTCATCCACCATCTCCAGACAGAACACGGTGAAGTCGTCCTGCAGTTCGCGATCACCGGCAAAGACCCGCGCCGCGTTCAGCACCGACTGGAAGATGGCTTCGCTGCCACGGTGGTCGTCCAACGCCGTCACCAGACGTTCCTCACCGAACATCTGGCCGTTCGGTGCCTCCGCCTCAATCAGCCCGTCTGTCGCCACAAACAGGGCATCACCAGGTTCAGTGCGAATGACATCCACATCGGCGGCAAACCGCTCAGTGCTCAGCACTCCCAATGGCAGATGGGAAGACGGCAACACCAACCGCTCACCGCTGTGGCGCTGAAGGTAGGCGTCGGGAAGCCCGCCATTCCAGACCCGCAGTTGATTGAGGTGAAAATCCGCCTGGATAAACACCGCGCAACAGAACATCCCGGTTGGCAGGATACGCTTGAGCTTCTGATTGATCTCCCGCAGCACATCACCGCAGCCAAATCCCTTGCTGGTCATGCCATAGAAGATTTCCGCCACTGGCATCGCGCCAATGGCCGCCGGTAACCCGTGACCGGTAAAGTCACCGATCAGAATGTGCATGCCTCCGGCTGGTCGCGGGCAGGCAAACAGCACATCGCCATTAAACAACGACAGCGGCGAGGCGTGGTACCTCAGATTGGGCGAGTCCAGGCAGCCAGAGTGGGCAACGTTGTCGAACACCCGCTTGGCGACCTGCTGTTCCGACAACAGTTGCCGGTTCCGCTCGCTGATCAGGTCACGCTGCTCGCTGAGAGTGCGGTGCATCAGCCGCATGCGGTTGAAGGCCTTGACCTTGGCCTCGAGGATGACCCGGTTGTAGGGCTTCGACATGAAATCGTCACCACCGGATTCCAGGCAACTGGCCAGGGTCTTGGCGTCGGAAATGGAGGTCAGGAATATAATAGGCACCAGCCGCTCGCCGGCCAAGCGCTTGATTTCCCGAGCCGCCGCCATGCCATCCAGACGTGGCATCATGACATCGAGCAGAACCATGTGGGGCTGGTGTTGCTCAAACTTTTCGATGGCGTCCTGACCATCGACCGCCCCAACCACCTGATGGCCCTGGCGCGAGATCAGCTTGCCCAGGATCAACCGGTCGGTATCACTGTCGTCCGCGATCAGAATGGTCAGCGGGGCCTGTTCGGTCAGGGGTTCATCCATACCAGTCTCCCGCCACGGGCTGGCGCGATGGGCTACCGAATGGCGAACAGCTGTTCGAAGTTGGAGATGGACAGGATGCGACGGACATCACCATTGCAGTTCTCGATGCAGATCTGGGCGGAATCACCGCCGGCGAAATCCCGCAGCAACAGCAGCATGCCCAGTGCCGAGCTGTCCAGGTAGGTGGTATCTGACATATCGACCACATAGTTAACCACTCCCTGATCACTATGTTCGTAGGCATCACGGAAGCTCTGGTGGGTACTGAAATCGAAGCGCCCCTCGATCTTGATCGTCAGGGTACGGCCATCGTCACTTCGACGTGTCTCGATCGGCATCCCGGGTCCTCCCTTCCTGGCTTGGTGAATGCGATGACTGAGCGGGAACCTCTGACGGACATGACAGCGTCCCTGCCCCAAGGATAGCCCAGCAACCACAAAATGCATCAGTCATTTCAGTTTGTTGGCAGTTGCGGGACATTCCTGGCAGTGCAATCAGCGACGGCGACCGAAGGCACGGCCGGCGGCTTCGTCCATGGCCTTCTGGTCCCGGGCATCCTGCGCCCGCTGTTCCTGTTCCCGACAACTGTCGATAAAGCGCGCCATGCCCCGGCGGCGCTCATAGGCCTGTTGCCAGTCCTGCCGACACTGTTCCATTTGCTCCTTGGCCTTCTGGACCTTGATCTCCTGCTGGCCAATAACCTGGTCAAGCTGAGTAACGAAGGCCTGCCAACCCTGCAGGCGGGCTACAGAGACCGTACCCTGCTGGTCATTGCGGATCTGCTGCTGGTAGCCCGCCTGGTATTGCCGCAACTCTTCCAGCTGGTTCTGGTGCTGCTGCCACTGGTCCCGGGCCGCAGCCAGCTTTTCCAACGCCTGCTGCTCCCGCCGCTGCTCCAGCTCCAGCACCACGGCAAGCCGTTGCGAGCGCAGCATCAGCTAGTCTCCTGGCGGGCCTGGCCCCTGGCTTTCGGGACCACACTCTGCAACTGTTCAATCGCGGCCGCCAGAGGCGCGCTTTCCCGCAAGCCCTGGCGCAGGAACTGGCGCATGCTGTCGATGTGGGCAATGGCAACGTCGGTTTCAGGGTCGGAACCCTGGACATAGGCACCAACACTGATCAGGTCACGGGCCTGCTGATAGCGGGAATAGACCTGCTTGAATCGCTGGGCCTGGGCGAAGTGTTCCTGTTCGGTCACCTGCGGCATGACCCGGCTCACCGACGCTTCCACGTCAATGGCGGGGTAGTGACCCTCTTCCGCCAGGCGGCGGGAGAGCACGATGTGACCATCGAGAATAGCACGGGCGGCGTCAGCAATCGGGTCCTGCTGGTCGTCGCCTTCGGTCAACACGGTGTAGAAAGCGGTGATCGACCCGCCCCCCGGCCGGCCATTGCCGGTGCGCTCCACCAGTTGCGGCAGCTTGGCAAATACCGAGGGCGGATAGCCCTTGGTCGCCGGCGGTTCCCCCACCGCCAGGGCAATCTCCCGCTGGGCCTGGGCGTAGCGGGTCAGCGAATCCATCAGCAGCAGCACCCGTTTACCCTGGTCGCGGTAGTATTCGGCAATGCGGGTGGTGAGCATGGCCGCCCGCAAACGCATCAGCGGTGAGTCGTCCGCCGGTGCCGCGACGACAACGGAGCGTGCCAGGCCCTCTTCGCCCAGGATGTCCTCAATGAACTCCTTGACCTCACGACCCCGCTCGCCAATCAGCCCCACCACGGTAATGTCGGCATCGGTAAACCGGGTCATCATCCCCAGCAGCATACTCTTACCCACACCGCTGCCGGCAAACAGCCCCAAACGCTGCCCCTGACCCACCGTCAGCAGAGCGTTGATGGCGCGAATGCCGACATCCATGGACTGGCGCACCGGTGCCCGGTTCAGCGGGTTGATGATTTCGCCAGCCAGCGACACCTGCTGCTGGGTTTTCAGCGGCCCCTTGTCGTCCAGCGGATCGCCGGTGCCGTTGACGACACGCCCCAACAACTCAGGTCCTACCGGTACCCGACTGGCAGCCGACAGCGGCACCACCCGGGCCCCCGGGCGCAGCCCCTCAATCGCGGTGAGCGGCATCAGGTAAACCCGGTCATCCTCGAAGCCCACCACTTCGGCCTCCACATTCCCCAGACCTTGTCCCTGGATCAGGCAGCGGTCGCCCACCACCATCGGGCAGCCGACACACTCCAGGGTCAGACCAACCATACGGGTCAGACGACCGGACAACTCCGGTTCAAGTTTAGGGGGGAGATAATCTTTCAGGCGTTCGAGGCGCTCAGCCAGACTGGTCGTCATCGGGAGCCTCCTGCTGACCGGGACCGGCAAGCACATCACCGTGGTAATCCGACAGGTCACCCATCATGTCACTCAGTTCCGCGCTGTCGCCCGGCTCTTCACTGGCCAGCTGCTGGTTCAACATGCTCTGGACCGCTTTCTGGAAGCGCTTCTCAACGGTGAAATCCACCAGGCTGTGACGGGTTTCCACCTTACAGCCGCCGGCAAGGATGGTGGGATCTTCGATAATGGAGGTATCGGCTTCGTAGTCGTCGGCGACCTGGTGGACCCATTCCGCATCGGCGGGATTGACCGACAGCCGGACGTTGTCCTGGGTGGACGGCAGCGCTGCCAGGGCCTGACGTACCACGATGGCAATGTGGGAGGAGTCGATGCTCAGCTCCCGGAACACCACCGCCCGGGCCAGCACAGTGGTGACGTTAACCAGAGCCGTTTCAAGCTCATCTTCGTGACGCTGGATAGGCAGCAGCAGCTCCCCCAGCAGCGACTCCAGGTTCGCCAGTTTGGCCTCCACCTCACCGCGGGTCTGGCTGAGCGCCTCTTCATGGCCGCTGGCGCGACCCTCGGCAAGCCCGGCCTCATGCCCTTCGCGGAAGCCCTGCTCACGACCTTCGGCATGGCCCGCTTCAATACCGGCTGCGCGGCCTTCCTGGTGACCGTCGTCCCAGGCTTCCTTGCGAATCGCTTCGAGATCGGCCGCCGTCAAAGGTTTGACTTCCTCGATCTCCTCCTCGACCACCTCATTGCCATTTTCGTCCAGCAACGGCAACTCCCAGCGCTCATAGGCGGTGAGAGTTCCGGAGGGGATGCGCTTGCGACGGTCCTGGCTCATTACATCATTTCTTCGCCGGAGCCGCCGAGGGTGATCTCACCGGCTTCGGCCATGCGACGGGCAATGGTGATGATGTCCTTCTGGGCAGTCTCCACTTCACTGACCCGCACCGGTCCCTTGGCTTCCAGGTCATCCTGCAGCAACTCTGCCGCCCGCTTGGACATGTTCTTGAAGATCTTCTCTTTGACCCCTTCGTCGGCCCCCTTCAGGGCCACAACCAGCACATCGGAGGACACTTCCCGCAACAATGCCTGTATGCCCCGGTCGTCGATGTCTTTGAGGTTGTCGAACACGAACATCAGGTCCTCGATGGTGGACGCCAGGTCCGGGTCCATGTCCTTGATGGAATCCATCAGGCCACCTTCGACACTGCGATCCATGAAGTTCATGATATCCGCCGCACGTTTGACGCCGCCAATGCGGCTGGTCTGGGTCGAGGAACCACCGGAGAACTGTTTCTCGAGGATGTCGTTGAGTTCCTGCAGGGCCTGGGGCTGGACGCTCTCCAGCGAGGCCACGCGCATCATCACATCCAGGCGCACCTTTTCATCCAGGGTCGACAGAATTTCGGCGGACTGGTCCGGATCAAGATAGGAAATGACGATGGCCTGAATCTGTGGGTGCTCGTAGCGGATGATGTCCCCCACCGCTCGCGGCTCCATCCACTTGAGAGTATCAAGACCGGTGGTGTTACCACCTACCAGAATACGGTCGATCAGGCTGGCCGCCTTGTCGTCACCCAGGGCCTGGGTGAGCATGGCGCGGATGTAGTCGTCATTGCCGACACCGAGGCCGGTCTGGCCACCCACCGCATCCACGAACTGGTTCAGCACAAAGGTGACTTCATCCTTGCTGACGTCTTTCATCTGCGCCATGGCCATACCCACGCGCTGAACCTCCTTCGGGCCCATGTGCTTGAGAATTTCCGCGGCGTCAGCTTCCCCCAGGGTCATCAACAGGATAGCGGCCTGCTCCAGACGCGGGATTTTGCGCATCGGCTTGGCCGGCGCATCCCCCTGTGGGTTGTTTTCATCAGTCATCGACATTCACCCATTGGCGCATGACCTGGGCCACCCGAGCGGGGTCTTCGGTGATCAGGCCCTTGAGAGCATTTAATTGTCTATCATAGCTGTCCGTTGCGCCGGGCAAAAGCAGTTCATCCTCGGAGGAACTGAGGGCATCCCGCAGCGAACCGTCACTGCCCAGCCCCTCGAGTTCGTCGTAGCCTTCGCCGCCCTCCAGCTCGCCACGCTCGCTGCGGCCGCCACCGGAGAGGTTCTTCAGGGTCGGGCGCAGCAGGCCCAACACCAGCACCAGGATCACAAAGCCCGCCAGCACCTGCTTCATCAGGTCCCAGAACCAAGGCTGCTCCCAGAATCCCGGCGCCTCGTAGACGACCGCTTCTTCCGGCGCAAAGGCCGTGTTCATCACCGTGACACTGTCCCCACGGGCGGCGGAGTAGCCCACCGCATCGCGAATCAGCATGGTCAGACGCTGCAGTTCCTGTTCCGGCCAGGGCTGGTAGCTGACTTCGCCGGTATCGGGATCGATCACTTTCATGTCATCGACTGCCACCGCCACCGTCAGGCGCTGGAGGCGCCCCTGCTGCTGACGAATGTAGCTGACTGTGCGATCCATCTCATAGTTGCGGGTCGCCTCCTCGCGGATATTGACCGGAGTCGCTGGCGCATCTTCATCGCCTTCGCCCTGCACCTGCTCCGGCACGGTGGCTTCACCCGGTGGCTGGTTTGACAGCGCCCCCGGCACACCGCCCATGAAATCGCTGGTACGCTGCTCAGACAACTGACGCTCGCTGCGCACCGCCTGCTGGTCCGGGTTGAACAGCTCTTCTGCCTGCTCCACGGAGGAAAAGTCCAGGTCCGCGGTGACCTCGGCACGGAAGCGGCCATCGCCGATGATGGGGTCGACAATCGAGGCCACCCGACGGGTCAGCCGCTCTTCCATGCGGGACTGGTACTCATACTGGTCCTGCATCTGCTGACGATTTCCCTGCTCTTCGCGGTCCGTCAACAAATTGCCGTTCTGGTCCACGACGGTAACATTGTCCTTGTCCATTTCCGGAATGCTGCCCGCCACCAGGTTGACGATGGCGGAGATCTGCTCATGCTCCAGACGACGCCCGGCAAAGACGTCCAGGAACACCGAAGCGGTGGGGGTACGGGCATCGCGCACGAACACAGAGCGCTTGGGAATGGCCAGGTGAACCCGGGCGCTGCGGACATTGCGCATGCTGCCGATGGTGCGGGCCAGCTCGCCCTCGAGACCACGGCGATAGCTGATGTTCTCCATGAACTGGGAGGTGCCGAGGCCGCGCTCCTGATCGAGCAGTTCATAGCCCAGGGTTTTCTCGTCGGTCACTCCGGCGGCGGCCAGCTTCAGCCGGGCGTTATAGACGTCTTCAGAGGACACCAGCAGGGCACCGGTGCGCGGCTCCATGCGGTAGTTGATGCCGTTCTGCTCAAGAATGGAAGTCACATCGTCCGGGTTGTAGCTGGACAGATCGCCCACCACCGGCTGGTAGTTGGGTTCCTGAGCCCACAGCACCACCGCGACCCCGAGGGCAACACTGGCGGCCAGACCCACCATCAGGCCAATCTGACGCAGCAGGGCCAGCCGGCTGAAGCCGAACATCAGGTCGCTTCTGGACTCCAGCCCGGTGGCTTCCTCATCCGCGGGCGGGTTGGTGGGGGCGGTTTCCGCAGGTACGCTGGACATGGCTTAACTCCGCAATTACACCGGCATGTTCATGATGTCTTCATAGGCCTTGACCACCCGGTTGCGGACCTGGGTCATTGCTTCGAAGGAGACAGACGCTTTCTGGGACGCAATCATTACCCGGCTGATATCGACATTGGGATCTCCCATGTCGTAAGACGTGCGCAAATCACTGGAGGTCTTCTGGAGATCGTTAACGTGGTTGACGGCCTGGCTTAGCATGTCGGAAAACCCCGGTGTTTCCTGGGTTTCCTGCACCTTCTGAGGCCGGTCAACCGCGCCACGGATGGCGTTGTCCTGCTCAACACGCTGATTCTGCATCATCTGCGACCGCAAATTGCGGATTTCAGAAAGCACATTGTTGATGTCGGCGCGTTGTACCATAGCTCCCCCTCTGATCGACCACCCCATGGCTATATCGCCGGTGTAATGAGCAGTCGACATCGATAACGTCAGTTACCGGCCTAAAATGCAAATCACGGGCCATCAAACATTTATCCTTATTTTACATGATATTATAGATAAACCTTAGAGCCCCTTCCCTCGTGATCGCCGACTTTTTGGCGCCTCAAAGGCGAACCACAACACCTCGACCAGGGCGCTGAAAAGTCGTCACCCAAATGACACCATTGTAATGAGAACCATTCTCGAATAATGTATCCCCCAACCCGCAGAGCCCAAACCGCTGGGCAGCGGTTCCCAGCACCGCAAATGCCATCACCACAAGCCGGACCCGACGCCACCACGTACCAGCCACAATCATGTCAGCGACCACACTGGATACCCACATTCCTCTGGATACCCTGTACCACAACCACCATGGCTGGCTGTGCCAGTGGCTTCGGGGCAAACTCGACTGCCCCCAGCAGGCTGCCGACCTGGCGCAGGACACCTTTGTCCGAATCTTGGTGCGGTCCGAACCGGTCGCCAACCAGGCGCCCCGTGCGCTGCTGCGCACCATAGCCCGCGGCCTGGTTATTGATCACTGGCGTCGCAGCGCCCTGGAGCGAGCTTACCTGGAAGCACTGGCGCAACTGCCGGAAGCCCACCAGCCTTCTGCAGAACAGCATCACGAAACCCTGCAGACCCTGGAACACATCGCCGCCATGCTGGAGGGCCTGAAGCCAAGAGTCCGCACCGCCTTTCTGCTGTACCGGCTTGGCGGCCTCACTCATGGCGCCATCGCGGAACAGCTGGGTGTGTCCAGCCGCACCGTTGAACGGCATGTCGCCACCGCCATGCTGCACTGCTACCGGCTGCGATTCGATGATCGGTGACACTCCTGCCCCTGCGGCCAATACGCCCCTGTCAGACTCGGTTGTAAGAGCCGCCATCCACTGGCAACTGAGGCTTGAGACCGCGAACGACAGCCAACTGGTACGTCGCCAGATCCTGGCCTGGTGTCGACGGGCACCGGAGAACGCCCTGGCCTGGCAGCAATTAGGCACCCTGCAGCAGGAGCTGAGCGCCAGCCTGGACGCCCTGGGGCAGCCCGAACTCGCGCTGCCAGTGCTGCAACGCGCCGGCACTGATCTGCAACGTCGCCGCACCCTGAAGCTGCTGGCGGCGACCCTGATGCTGGCAGGCCCTGCCGGTTACACCGTCCATCAGCATTCGCCATGGCGCTCAGACTTCACCACCGGAACCGGGGAACGGCGGACCCTTGAGTTGGCCGACGGCTCCCGTGTCATGCTCAACACCAATTCCGCACTGGATGTGGCCTTCGACACCGACTGGCGCCAGCTGACCCTGCACCAGGGGGAAGTGATGGTGGACACTCTGGGCGCCACATCCGACCCACGCTCCTTACGGCTGAGCTGCGACTTCGGCCACTGCCAGACCCGGGGTAGCCGCTTTGTAGTGCGGCAACACGAACACTACGCCCAGGTGGTGGTTGAGCAGGGGCGACTGCAGCTGCTGGGTATGAGTGGACGGGGGCAAGAGGCCGGTGCCGGCGAATCCTGGCGCCTGGATCAACACGGCGTCAGCCGGACCGGTAACGGCGCCCTGGAACCTGCCGCCTGGACTCGCGGCATGATGGTGGTGGACGACATCCGGCTGGCGGAGTTCGCCGCCGAATTGGCCCGCTATCGCCATGGCTACCTGGGCGTCGACCAGCAGGTGGCAAACCTGAGATTGTCCGGCGTGTTTCAGCTGGACGATCCCGATGCCCTGCTGGCAGACCTGCCGCTGGTACTGCCCATCGAGATTCGGTCCCGCACTCGCTGGTGGACGAACCTTACTGCCCGAGGTTGAAGTCCAAGAGTTGAGATCCAGGCGTTGAGATTTAAGAGTTGAGATTGGGATTTCGGAATCCAACGAAAAAAACTGTCGGGATTTCCTTTCCGGTTCGGTTACAGGGTATCCAATCCACTGATAGCGGGACCCGTTATGCCAACACGCTCACTGCCACCAAGCACCCTATCCCCTCACGCTCACCACCTGACACCTTGTCGGCGTCTGGGGACGGCGCTGTGCCTGACCGCCACCCTGGCGCTCACTCCGATGGTCGCCCTTGCCGCCAGCGCCGATACCGCCAGCAGCGCGATCACCCTGACGGCGGGGCAGTTGGATGACGTGCTCAGCCGCTTCGCCCAGCAGGCCGGTATCACCTTGACCTTCAACCCGACCCTGGTCAGTGACCGCCAAAGCTCCGGCCTGCAGGGTCGCTACACCGTCGCCGATGCCCTGCAGCGGCTGCTGGCAGGCACCGGCCTGATCGCCCGACGTACCGATACCGGCTATGTGATCCTGCCCGCCGGCGATGACACCGGCTACCAGCTCAATCCCATCACCATCGAAGCTGACACCCTCAGCGGCGTCGGCCCGGTTGGCGGCTACACCGCCAATGCCAGCCGCTCCGCCAGCAAAACCGACACCCCGCTACTGGAAACCGCCCAAAGTGTTAGCGTGATCAGTGCCGACCTGATCGCTGACCGTAAAGCAACCAACGTTCAGGATGCGGTTGCCTACACCGCTGGTGTTCGGGTGGGGGAATCCGGCCTTGATCCGCGCTTCGACCAGATCCAGATTCGCGGCTTTGCCGCCACCACCACAGCCGACTTTCTCGACGGCCTGCGCCAACCCAACACCGGCTGGCTGTCCTACTACGGTACCGAGCCCTACAACCTGGAACGCATCGATGTACTGAAGGGGCCGGCTTCGGTTCTGTACGGTCAGATCAACCCGGGTGGCATGGTCAACCGGATCAGCAAACGCCCCACCGGCGAAGACCGGCACGAGCTGGAACTGCAGGGTGGCAGCCATAACCACTGGCAGGGACAGTTCGACAGCGGCGGCACCCTGGACCAGGGTGGCGACCTGAAATACCGGCTGGTGGGCGTGGTCCGCGATGCCGAGACCGAGATCGAACAGGTCGATAACGACACCGTTTTCCTGGCTCCGTCGCTGCGCTGGCAACTGGGGCAGCGGACCCATCTGACCCTGCTCAGCCAATACCAGGAGCGCCTGACCAGCGGCTCTCCACGCCCCTACCAGGACGGCACTCGCCTTACCCGGTTCTGGGCCGGTGACGAAGACTTCGACAAACTGGACCAACGCCAGTACGCCCTGGGCTATGAGTTCGAACACGGCTTCAACAGCCAGTGGTCATTCCAGCAGAACCTGCGGGCTGGCCAGGTTGATACCACCAATCAATACCTGAGCGTCGCCGGTTCGTCCGACGATGGCCGCACTCTGGAGCGGACCAGCTACGGCATCTATGAGGATATGGCGTCGGTGGCGGTGGATACCCGCCTGGTGGGCAAGCTGGCGACCGGCGCGATCGACCATACCCTGCTATTGGGGCTGGACTACAGCTACATTGACTTCGAGGTGGAGTACGCCAGCGGCCAGGCGCCGGCCATTGACCGGTTGTCGCCGGACTACCGCCAGCCGGTGCCGCATCCGGACAGCGTCATTTCCGACCTCAGCGGCCGCAGCCACAACAGTGGCCTGTACCTGCAGGACCAGCTCGCCTGGGACCGCTGGCGGCTGTCGCTGGGCCTGCGGCAGGACTGGGTCAACAGTGACCAGCGCAACCACCTGGCCGGCACCGCCAGCTCGCGCCATGACGACCGCACCAGCGGCCAGCTTGGCCTGCTTTATCGCCTCGACTCCGGGCTGGCTCCCTACGCCAGCTTTGCCCAATCCTTCGTGCCCCAGAGCGGCAGCGACGCCAGTGGCCGGGATTACGAGCCAACCGAGGGAGAGCAGTACGAGCTGGGCCTCAAGTTCCAGCCCGGCGATGGCAACAGCCTGTACACCGCCTCGGTCTACCAGCTTACCCAGTCCAATGTCCTGACCGCCGACCCCGCCAACCCGGCAAACCGCATCCAGACCGGTGAGCAGCGGGCCCGTGGTGTGGAACTGGAGGCAGTATCCGAGCTGGCCAGCGGTCTGCGGCTGACCGCCAGCTACAGCTTCAATGACCTTGAGGTCACCCGCAGCAACGATGGCAATGAAGGCAAGGCGCCGGTCAACAAGCCGGAGCAGCTGGCGTCGCTGTGGCTCAACTACGATGTCGCCAAGGGGGTGCTAAGCGGCCTGGCGCTGTCCGGCGGCGCCCGCTGGACCGGCAGTGCCTATAACGATGCGGCCAATACCAGCAAGAACGCCAGCTACACCCTGGTGGACCTGGGACTGCACTACACACTGCCGGGGGCGTTAAAGGGCATCCGCCTCGGGCTGAACGCCAAGAACCTGCTCGACAGGCAGTACATCACCTGCTCCAGCGGCTACTGCTACCGCGGCGAAGGCCGCAGCGTGATCGGCAGCGTCAGCTACCGCTGGTAAGCCCGGCGCCCTTCGACAAGCACCTTTCGACAACCACCCGGCGACCCGTTTGCCGGGTGGTTTCGGTTGTGCCCGACCAAACACCTTTTGCACCAGAGGACACTGACATGAGCCAACGGCTTACCCGACTGGGTCTCCCGGCCCTGATCCTTTCTGCGTCGATTGCCGGCGCGGATACCCTGTCAACAGAACCGGCCGGGCCCTCCGGGGCGGACAGCGCGGCCCCCGAAACCGCCGTCACGCTGGCCGGCACCGAGTCCTGGCATCTCACCAACGCCCAGGGCCGCCCCTATCACATCATGGTCAGCAAGCCTCAGGGCGAGGTGCCTTATACCGGTGGCTATCCGGTGGTCTATGTGCTGGACGGCAATGCCTACTTTCCCGCCTTTCACGCCGCCAAGCAGACCCAGGCGGCGCTTCAGAAAGCCATTGTGGTGGGCATCGGTTATCCAGATGAGCAGGCCCTGAATTTCCTGCGGCGCTCCTACGACTTCTCGCCCCCGGCGCCGGCCGATCAGAACGAGCCTCCCCAGGGTGGCCAGGATGAGTTGCTCGACTTTATCGAACAACAGCTGATGCCCGCGGTGGCGGAGCGCTATCCGGTGGACCCGCATCAACAGAGCCTGTTCGGCCACTCCTTCGGCGGGATGTTTGCGGTCTACGCCCTGTTCCAGCGGCCGGCGCTGTTCGACCACGTGGTGGCGGTCAGCCCTAGTCTGTGGTGGCGTGACCGTTACCTGCTGGCACCGGAGCAACGGTTTCGGCAACAGGTGGAACAGGGCAACGTTTCTGTGACCCACACCAGTCTGGCGCTGGTGATGGCGGAGTGGGACTCCGCCCAGGAGATCCAGGATGCCCAGGCGCTGGCCCTGCGGCTGGGGCCCCTGTCAGGCCATGGCCTGCGCAGCAGCGTGCGGATCGAGCCGGGTGAGGACCATATGTCGGTGCCCTACCGGGTGGTCTCGCGGGTACTGACGGACCTGCTCAGCGCCCGGCGGCAATAAAAAACGGCGCCCGTAGGCGCCGACGAAGGAGTATGGATTCAGGCTGTGGCCAGCTCGGCCTCCAGATCGATGCCGCAATCCCGCATCTGGGCCAGCTTGTAACGCAGGGTGCGGGGGCTGATACCCAGCTGTTCCGCGGCCCGGTTACGGCGACCGCGCTCGCGACGCAGGGTGTCGATGATGATCCGGAATTCTTTCTGGCGCAGGTCGTCCCCCAGGGAAGCCGGTTCCTGGAACACCTCCCGGGCTTCCGGCTCTGGCTCCGCCTCAGCGTCAAGCGCGGCTGGCTGCCGGGGCGGCTCCGCCACCACCGTGGTCCGCGGCACGATCGCTTCCGGTTGCGGCGCCGGGGCCACCTGACCGGTAATGCCAAATTCCAGACACAGGTCTCCGGCTTCGATCAGATTGCCCTGATGCAGCACCAGGGCCCGCTGGATGGCATTGTCCAGCTCACGAACATTGCCCGGCCAGGGATGGTCCAACAGCGCATCACGGGCACCGTTGCTGAACCGGATACCGGTCAGTTTCATCTTGCGACAGTGTTTCTTGAGCAGCGCCTGGGCCAGCGGCATGATATCCAGCGGCCGCTCCCGCAGCGGCTGCCACTGCATTGGGAAGACCGTCAGGCGGTAGTACAGATCCTCTCGGAACTTGCCTTCGCGAACGTAGTCCGCCAGGTCCCGGTTGGTGGTCGCCAGTACCCGTACATCCAGGGCAATGGTCTTGCGACCACCCACCCGCTCGACTTCTCGCTCCTGCAGAACCCGCAACAGCTTGGACTGCAGACCGAGCTCCATTTCCGAAATCTCATCCAGCAGCAGGGTGCCGCCGTTGGCCTGTTCAAACTTGCCCGGTGAGGCGGCATGAGCGCCGGTGAACGCCCCTTTCTCATGCCCGAACAGGATCGCCTCCAGCATGTTCTCAGGAATGGCCGCACAGTTGATGGCGACAAACGGCTGATCGGCACGGGGCGACTGCTGGTGAATGTAGCGGGCCAGGACTTCCTTACCGGTACCACTCTCGCCAGAGATCATCACGGTCGACTCACTGGCGGCCACCTTGCTGGCAAGCTGGAACAGGCGCTTGCTGACCGGATCTTCCGCCACCGGCTGGTCGCGTTTACCGGAGGGCGCGCTACCAACAATACGGTTGACCGCCTCCACCAGCACCTGTGACTCGAACGGCTTCACCAGGTAATCGGTGGCGCCGGACTGCATCGCCGACACCGCCTGGTCGATCTGGCCATACGCGGTCATCAGCATCATTGGCAGGCCGGGGTATCGGCGCTGGACTTCCGCCAGCAACTCATGACCGGACATGCCCGGCATGTTGACGTCACTGATGACCATGTCGACGGTATCCTCAGCCAACCGCTCCAGCGCCTGCTCGGCGCAATCCGCCTCACGCACCCGGAATTTGGCGAGTTCCAGGGTGGTCACCAGCGCTTCGCGCAGGTCGTGATCGTCTTCGACGAGAAGTATCTGAGACCGGGCCATAATCGCCTCCGCTTACTGACTGCTGTGATCTTGCTGATGAGGAGCACGACTGCACACCGGCAGCCGAATGACGGCACAGGCTCCTCCCACGGTGGGCGCTTCCAGGGAGAATTCGCCCTGATGCGCCTTGACCACCGCCTGGACAACCGCCAGGCCCAGCCCCGTACCATGGGACTTGGTGGTATAGAAAGCTTCCATCATCTGTCCCGCCTCGTTGGCCGCAAAGCCGGGACCATTGTCCTGTACCCGGATCTCCAGACCCTGACCGGTGCGCGTCAGGCGCACGTCCACCTGCGTCGCACCGGCCTCGATGCTGTTGTTGACGAGGTTGGTGCAGGCTCCGACCAGGGCGTCGCGGTTACACAGCAGCGACAGCCCAGTAATGTCTGAGGTCAGTTTTACCTGCGCCCCGCCACCCAGATTGATGGCTTCCAGCGCCGACCCCAGGCCGGACACCAGCGCTTCTGCCGGCAGTTCCTCCGCCAGCCGGGTTTCACCCCGGGCGAAAATGAGCATATCCCGGACCTGCTGTTCCAGGTGGGTCAGCCGCGACATCAGGCGACTGGCGCAACGCTGGCGCAGTTCCGGGTCAAGATCCTGCTCACTGAGATGGCCGCCGTACAGAATGGCCGCCGACAACGGGGTACGGATCTGGTGCGCCAGTGACGCCACCATCTTGCCCATGGCCGATAGTCGCTGGGCGTGGGCAAGTTGGGTCTGTAACTGACGGGTTTCGGTAAGATCGGTCAGCAGGATCAACTGACCTGGCTGGTTCTCCATGGTCCGGATCTCGATACTGACCCGGCGACCGTCCTTCAAGGACACCTCGTGACCATCGTCCCGGCGCGGTGCAAAGCAACGCTGAATGATGCTGACCCACCGCTCACCTTCCAGTGGCTCACCCAACAGACCGACTGCCGCCGGGTTGGACTGGGTGACCACGCCCTGGCTGTCGAGCACCACCACCCCGGCAGGCAGCGCCGACAGCAGGGTGGACAGGCGGTCCGCCAGCTGCTCTTTTTCTTCCAGCTCGCGCTGGCGCTGCAGGGATTCGGCGGTGAGTTCGCCGGACAGTTGATTGACCCGGGATTCGAGGGTGCGGTAGGAGTCCGTAATCTGGCGGGACATCTGGTTGAACAGATCCAGGGCGGTGCCAACGGCCTGATCGTCCACCTGCTGGGGAAACAGCGCGGTCACCTTGTCGTTGGCATCGGCAGCGGCGTTGGTGGCGCTGTCCTGCTCTGACGCTGGCATGGAAAGTTGTGGCTGGCTCATGATTCCCCCTGACGACTCCCGGCCCTGGATGGACCACTTGATTCGTTTGCAGGGACTTAAGCCAGCTTCATGCCAACTTCACTTTTCTCTATAATTTCAAGGATTAATAAAAACCAAAAAGAAAAGGCGGCGATTTTTTGTCGCCGCCCTTCCGGTCGCGGGGAATATCTTCTGGGGCCAACGACAATCCGTTGACACTCTTCTACGGCCCAATACCCCTATGCCCTACGCCTCTTCGGATTCGTTCTGCCGCAGACCGTGCTTGCGCACTTTCTCCACCAGCGTGGTGCGGCGAATTCTCAGCTTCTCGGCAGCACGGGCAACCACACCGCCAGCTTCATCCAACGCCTGCTGGATCAGCTGTTTCTCCAGGTTCGCCAGGTAATCCTTGAGATCAATGCCATTGACCGGCAGTAGCGCCGGCGCGTCCAGCCCAACCAGGCCGGGCACCCCAGACGGCATGCCGGAATCCTCGACCGGCCGGTTCTCATCGATATCGTCGACGTAACGGAACTTCTTCGGCAGCTCCTGCACGCCAATCACACCGTAGGGGTGCATGATCGCAAGACGCTCCACCAGGTTGGCCAACTCCCGCACATTACCGGGCCAGTCGTGGCGACACAGGCTCATAATCACCGCAGAGTTCATCCGCAGGGAGCCGCGCTTCTCCTTCTCCATGCGGGCAATCAGCTCGTTAATCAGCAGCGGGATGTCTTCCACCCGCTCACGCAGGGGCGGCATCTCGATGGGAAAGACATTGAGGCGGTAGTAGAGGTCTTCCCGGAACTCGCCCCCTTCGATCATGTCTTCCAGATTTTTGTGGGTCGCAGCAATCACCCGCACATCAGCGGACTGGGTGCGGTTGCTGCCCACCTTCTCGAAGGTGCGTTCCTGCAGAACCCGCAGGATTTTCACCTGCATGTTCAGCGGCATGTCACCGATCTCATCGAGGAACAGCGTACCGCCCTCGGCCATTTCAAAGCGCCCTATCCTGGCGGTGATGGCGCCGGTGAAAGCGCCTTTTTCGTGCCCAAACAGTTCACTCTCAAGCAGTTCGGCGGGAATGGCACCACAGTTGACGGGCACGAACGGCCGATCCCGGCGCGGTGAATGATAGTGCAGGTTACGGGCAACCACTTCCTTGCCGGTGCCGGACTCGCCGGTGATCAACACGCTGACGTCTTTGTCCGCCACCTGCTCCATAAGCTGACGCACCTGCTGCACACTGCGGCTGGTGCCCACCAGGCTGCGAAACAGTTGCACGCTGCGCTGCTGGCCACGCTCGCGGGAACGGGCGAACTGGTCGCGGAAGACCTGGGCGCGGTAGAGAGAGTCAACGAACTTGGTGTAGTTCAGTGGCCAGTCCAGACGGGCGATGATGCGGCTCTGTTCCTGCTCGCTGAGCCCGTTGAACTCCGGATTGCCGATCAGCAGGATGGGCAGCCCATCGTCAACACCGCAAACAGCCTTGACCGCATTCTCGGCAGAGTCCTCTTCACCATTGATGATCGCCACCGAGAGCGTATCCAACTGTTCGCGATCAGCCTCCGCCAGCAGTTGCTGAGCTGACTCACCGGACACGACCTGTTCTTCACCAATAAATTCCAGGATCGTGGCTATATCTCGGCATCGGGAAGCATCATCGCACAACACCAGGACGTTGTTGTTCTTTGACATTCAGTAGGTTCTCTCGCAGTAGCGTCACTCGGGCTGGGTCAGGGTGAGCACCAGCAGTGAAAGTCCGTCATCGTTGTGCCGTATTTAAGACGGTTAACCGGGCTGAGTCAATTTTATGACGCCCATTGGCGACGGAATCCCTGTATCACCCTGACCCACCACCTCAGCGACCGGAGATGTCCTGATAGGCACGGGTTGCGTTCCGGGTCTGGCGCATCTCATCCAGCCCGGCCTTGGCCTCAGCCCGGGCGGTCTCAGCGCCGGCCCTGGCGTCGTCACACAACGCCTGAAGCTGCTCCAGGCGCTCATGAACCACTTCCATCGCCAGGTCACCATCATGATGACTCGCCATGACCTGATCGACCACCGGGCGTACCTCGGCATCCAGTTTCGCAATGGCCTCCCAGTCCTGTTGAGTCAGCGCATGGCGGATGGCATCCATCAGGGTATCCAGTTGTTCCAGCGAATTTGCCATAGTCTCTGTGTCCTTTAGTGACTGCTGTTACGGCTTTTCCAGCCAACCATCAGAGCATATCACGGCGCAGGGGCCCGTGGTTCCCGAACCGCAGGAATCCCGTTCAGGGTATTGCAGAGGGGTCCTGTGCGGCATTGCAGAAAGCATCCAAACACGGCGCCACCGGACAGAGCGTCTCAGATTGCTGTTGGCCAGCACTGGGCCAGTGCCATGACAAGAGGGAGGGTCGGGAGCCGGCAAGCCTGAAAACAGGCGCCGGCCTCCCTAATCAGGAGTTACCTGAGCAGCAGGAGATTGCCTAGCGGCGGGCCGCCCGACGGGCTGCGGATGCGGTGAATTCGCGACTGCGGAACCCGGGATCAAAATCATACGGTGCCTGGTCGTAGTCCAGACCGTCGACATAGTAGCGACGGGCTTTGAGATCGTAGGTCATCTCCAGGGTGGTCCAGAACACCGGCTCACTGTAGTAACTGATGTTGTGGGCTTCGGAGACACGCCACAGGTTGTCGTCCTCGTCGTACTCTTCAGTGGCGAGAATCTGCCAGCTGTCCTCGTCCACATAGTAGACCCGACGGTGGTAGATGTGGCTGATACCAGTCCGCAGCTTGGCCTCAACCACCCATACCCGGTGCAACTCGTAACGGGTGAGCTCCTGATTGATGTGGCCGGCGCGGATGACGTCCTCCGCATTGTGCTCGTCCGAATGCAGCTCGTAGGCGTTGTAGGGTACGTAAATCTCGCGTTTGCCCTTGAGCTCCCAGTCATACTGGTTGGGCGCGCCGTTATAGAGATCCTTCTGGTCGACAGACCGCAAGGAGGACGAATCCGGCAGGTCGGTTTCATACGCCAGGTTCGGGGAGCGGCGCAGCCGGCGGGAACCGGACTCATAACGCCACGCCAGTCGCGGTGAACGGACCTGGTCCAGGGTTTCATGGACCAGGGTCAGGGTACCGGCCAACTTTGGCGGCGAAATGGTCTCGGTCTTCAGGTAGAAGATCTTGTTGTCGATGTCCTGCAGCTCAGCCCCTGGCTCGGCGTAAGCAAAATAGTAGCTGTACTCCTTGAGGATCGGCGTAAACTCTCCGCCGACGGTCGGCGTGGCATGGGCCGCACGGAACAGCAACTGCTCGCCGCGATACCGCAAGGTGTGGTTCCACATCACCTCGAGACCGTTCTGGGGAATCGGGAACGGACTGGTCATGATGGTGTTGCGAACACCGTTGCCGTTATCAAGCAGCTCGGCGGTCAGCGCGTTCTGCTTGAACTTTTCATAGACGTGCTCGGGAAACGCAGCGGTGCGACGGGTCTGGTACACCGGCAGGAAATAGTCATCGCCGTAGGTTTCCATCATCGCAATGTGGCCATCGGTCAGATGATCACGGTACTGCTCGTAGTTGTCCTTGGTGATGGTAAACAGCGGGCGATCTCCCGGGAACGGGTCGATCTCACGCTCCCCTGGCTGCCAGCCTTTGGGTGGCTCGGTCAGACCACCGGTCCAGGCCGGGATGGTGCCTTCAGCATTGCCTGCCCGCTCAGCGCCAACCGGTGTCAACTCCTTGCCCAGTTTTGCTGCCTCAACTTCACTAACGCGAGCCTGCGCCAGTCCTCCACAGACCATTGCCGCCGAAGTACACGCGACAAGTATCAGGTTACGCATTCACTAACCTCCGCTCTAACTTACCTTTCACGGTTGTGTGGACGGCCCCGCGGCTACAGCAAACAGTCCAGACGGGCCGGTTTATCGGAGCGGCAGAACCACCCCGGGCACTTGTGGGCTGACTCGCCCGCAAATGACCAATATTACAATTTGATGTGCTTTTTGCCTGAATGCTTAATTTGTTACAAGGGCTTTTTTGTAGAATCTTGTCAGACGCAGGCCCGAGCGGCTATTGATTTTCCGACTTATCAGCAACTTGCCTTAAGGCACCTTTGACCAACTCCGAATCACGGCAATCTGTATTGAAGCGACGACAGTGGGAGAAATCCGTTGCCGGAAATGGTATGCTCAAGGGCTGTGTATCCAACGCTGGCCCCGGCCAGGCATTGATAAGGTTCTTGATGGCGTCCCAGTGGCATTCTCTCGTTTCCCAGAAACTGTTTCTGGCCAGGACTCTGCTTGACTCCGCAACCGACGGTTCAAGCCAGCCGGTCCGTGAGGCCATCGTTCAGGGCAGTATCGAGCTCATGCTACGGGCGCGTGCCCTGTTATTGATCATGGTCGCTGATTTCTATCAGCACAAGGACGCCAACCCTGGAGAGCTGGATCAACTGGCCGCACTGATTGGCGAGGACCGGCCCGAAATCTCCATGCTGGAACAGCTTCAGCAGGACACCAACAGTTGGTGGTCAGGCCTGGATCAACTGGCTCATTCCCTGTCCCGACCAGCCGCCAAACGCAAGACAGTCTCGGCAGACAACATTATTGCCGTATCGGCCGAAGCCGGCCCCGACAGGTCAACCGCAACCCTGAACAGCATGGCCACCGCCATGAAAGCGTTTGCGGATACCGTCGCCGAACGACACAACGAGTGGTAATCACCAGAGCCACCTCTGTACACCACCGAAACCCGATCGACAAAGGCAGAGCTGATGTCACCTTCTTATTTTGAAATTGTACAACTCACCAACGGCGATTACGCCCTGCGCCGCATCGACGACGACAGCGCGCCCCTGGTTAAGATCTCGTTTTCCGAAGAAGCCCGGGAAATGATGGAAGATCGCGATATGGCCGTTGCCAAAGCGATGATTGCGGCTGGCATTGAAGCCGTTGGTAACATGACTCACGATATCGACTGGGAAGAGGACGACAACGACACTTTCGAAACCCAGCCGTCTTACACCCTGCACTGACGCGACACCCCGGGCGGCCTTTCCTTCCCAGCTCAACGCCTACCTGGTAAAGGCCGCCCCGCTTCCTGCCAAATCCAGCCTGACCACATCAGATCACCTGATCCAGGCCGAACGCCCCGTAGCATCTCGACTCAACGCTGGCGCAGCACCACACCGTGGCTGTTGCCAATGGCCGAGGCGGCCTGAAGTGCCCGGAAGGCAGGCCTTGCGAGTTTTGAGGTCCACATAACCACGGCATGGCAGGTACCGGCACTCAACGCCCGCTCTGCCAACTCCTGGGCGGAATGCTCCGGGGTTGAACGCAACACCAGCAGTTCTGTCGCCACAATCCCGTGCATGGTCTGCCATTTGCCGACCAGGGCTGCCGGTGGATCAATCAGGGCCAACCAGCGCCGCTCCTGATTGAGTTGGGTCAGCATTGGCAGAAGCAACTGGACACTGTCTCCCTGCCCCGCCGGCAAAATGATTTCGGTGACATTACCGGTCTCGGCATCTGCCTGGGCGGGGGAAGAGAACCGGGGGCCAGCCTCCGAAGGTTCAGACGCTTTCGGGTGCGCGGGCCGCAGCGCCAGCGAACCAATACGCCGCCCGGCATTCATGCCACCGGCCAGGGCTCCGGGTACGGTCAGGTTGCGGTCGAAACTGAGCTGTTCCATTTCATTCTCCCCCTGCCCGCTCGCCGGGCATGGCCTGGTCTACGCAATAACTAGTGAAGGTCGGAGCGGCGGATCACGCCGACGCCGAGCCCCTCGATAAAGACTTCCTGCTCACGGAGATCGACTTCAATGGGGGCGAACTCCTCATTCTCGGCAATCAGCCATACCGTGGAGCCCTGCTTGCGGAAGCGCTTGACTGTCACTTCCTCGCCAACACGGGCGACCACCACCTGGCCGTTGTGAACGTCCTGAGTGCGGTGCACGGCCAACAGATCACCATCGAGAATGCCGATGTCCTTCATGCTCATCCCGCGTACCCGCAACAGGTAATCCGCGCTCGGCGAGAAAAACTCCGGCTTGAGCGTACAGTGATCTTCAATGTGCTCCTGTGCCAGAATGGGGCTACCCGCCGCCACCTGACCAATCACTGGCAGCCCCAGATCAGGCTCAGCTTCCGGCAGACGAATCCCCCGGCTGGCACCGGGAACCATCTCAATGGCGCCCTTGCGTGCCAGTGCCCTCAGGTGATCCTCCGCCGCGTTGGCTGAACGGAAACCCAACTCCGCCGCAATCTCGGCCCGGGTGGGTGGATAGCCGGTATCGTCGAGATAGCGCCGGATGATATCCAGCACCTGGCTTTGCCT
The DNA here is from genome assembly GCF_020546665.1 of Marinobacter sp. CA1. NCBI lineage: Bacteria > Pseudomonadati > Pseudomonadota > Gammaproteobacteria > Pseudomonadales > Marinobacteraceae > Marinobacter > Marinobacter sp. CA1. The sequence continues at coordinate 1,714,639 of NZ_CP071785.1, read as the reverse complement.
TGCCGTAAGCTTCATGGTGTCTTCCTGTTTTTTTATACAGTAAGCCAAAATATATACAGTGTTTTATCCAGTGTAAACCCCAAGCCGCATTTCACTGTGAGGCTGGCTGGCCCCAAAGCCCGTTTGCCATCGGATCGGTTCTGTCGATACTGTCAGGAGACTCTTTCCCGATACCGGAGGTTGTTCACCCCATGGAAGACACCACAGTCAAGCAAGTCAGCGCCTGTCAGTTGCCGGAGGTGTGCCACACCGCCGGACAACAGCCCCGACGGGTGGGTATTGAGATAGAGGTATCCGGCCTCAGCTACCAGGCCCTGGTGGATCTGGTGACAGAGATGCTCAATGGCGAGGCTGAGATCACGTCCCGCTATGTCACCCGGATCCGCACCGATCACGGCGACTTCACCATCGAGCTGGATTCCGATCCGATCAAGGACCTGGATCTCCAGGACGAGCAACTGCCGGAATCCCTGCGGGAACTCGGTGGTCATGCAATGAATCTGATTGACGCCGCAGCCGAGAAGCTGGTGCCCCTGGAGATTGTCACACCGCCCATCGCGTTCCAGGATCTTGAGCAGATCGAAGACCTGTGCAATGCCTTGCGGGAGGCGGGCGCTCTTGGCAGCCGGGAAGCCATCTACTACGCCTTCGCCCTGCAACTGAACCCAGAGTTGCCGGACCTGTCGGCCCCCACCCTGCTGCGTTACCTGCAAGCCTTTGCCGTGCTGTACGACTGGCTTAAGGAACGCCATCAGCTCGATATCAGCCGCAAGATCACCAGCTACATCGAACCCTGGGATCACCTGTTTGTGGAACGCCTGGTGGAGCCTGACTATCACCCCAATCTCGACGAGCTGATGCAGGACTACCTGCGTGATAATCCCACCCGTAACCGTGCGCTGGACCTGTTGCCGCTGTTTGCCCATCTCAACCCGGAACTGCTGGCGGATTATGTCCAGGACCATCGCATCAAGTCCCGCCCCACCCTGCATTACCGCCTGCCGGACTGCGACATCGACAACCCGGGCTGGCACTTCTCATCGGTGTGGAATGACTGGGTGGTTCTTGAGCGCATAGCCAACCGGCCAGCGCACTTGCAGGAGCTGATGCAGGCGTTCCGTGAAAGCCACCGCCTGAGCCTCCACAACCTGACCCACAGCTGGACGGAAACCTGCCATCAATGGCTGCAGGTCAACGACTATGTCTGACAAGCCGGAGCGCGAGCATCCCGGGGTAACGATCGGTATCAGTGGACCAAGACGCAAACGGATGCCCCATCGGCTGATCGCTTTGGCCCTGCGCCTCGCTGGCGCCGGTACGCTCTACATTCGGCCTGGCGCCCGGGTCGATGTCAGCCTGCTGGACGGCCTGGTGCTCAGCGGTGGCACCCACGTTCACCCAGGGCGTTATGGTCAGGAGCCGGAGGTCTCAGCCGGTTATGACCGACGCCGGGACGAGACCGACTGGTCCCTGCTGGCACAGGCCGAACGGCTGGATCTGCCAGTACTGGGGATCTGCCGGGGAGCACAGCTGCTGAACGTGTTTCGGGGTGGCTCGCTGTGTCAGGACGTCACCCCGCTGCGAGTCCATACCCGACATCACCCGTTACTGTTGCCGCTACAGACGGTGCGCCTGGTGAACAACAGTCTACTGGGGCGGATCATGCCGGCACCCTCCATTGGCGCCAACCGCATTCACAGCCAGGCGATCAAAGTGCTGGGACGACACCTGCGGGTAGTGGCGGTGGACAACGATTGGTTCGTCCAGGGCATAGAGCATACCGAGGGCCACTGGGTACTGGGAGTGCAGTGGCACCCGGAGTACCTGCTCTATCACCCTGGCCATCGCCATATTTTCAGCAGCCTGGTGCATGCCGCCAAACTGCGAAAACTGGCGCGACTGGAAGGTCGGGAGGCCCTGGCCTAACGCCAGGGGCAGTCAGATCGGCAGATGCTGACGCAGGATCGCCTTGATGGCCGCCACGGCAGGATCATCGTCTGGCAGACTGGTGAGATGGGTCTCGGTCCACCGCTGCAGCTGCTGGCGATTGGTGATGCCACTGGGATCCGCGCCAGTCAGCTTCTGCAATACCTGGCACTCGCGGCGGGTAAGTCGAATCTGGTCCTGATGAAGCAGCATGGTTCACCTAAAAATCACGGGTGTAGAAGATGTCCAGCGACGCGGCGAGTCCGCTGGCGGCCTCCAGGTAGAAGTACCTTCCCAGATCATACCGCAGAGCGATGGTGGATATCGGCTCAAAGATACCCACCCCGTAGCGCAGACTGAGGTCTTCTGTCAGGTAGCCGCTGGCGACCACCGAGGCCTGGTCGCCGGAGCCTTCGGTTTCCAGGATCAGCTGCTCGATACCGATTTCCTCACCAATCTTCTGGGTCACCTTGCTGGCCTGGGTCAGGCCCAGTGAAATCGCGGCCTGGCTCACCTGTCCCTGGTCGCCCTCGGAACGTAACGGCCGCCCGAGAATCACGTAAGACAGGGCATTGGCCTGAGACATCGAGGGCTCGGAGAACACCTCCGTCGACGGCTCCGACACTGGCCCGGACAGTCGTAGCCCGGCCACCACCTGATCCACTCGGCGAATGGCCTCAATATCAAGGTAGGGCTCGGCGATAGGACCCACAAAAACCAGCCGCGCACGCCTCAGTTCCAGCTCCTGGCCGTAGGCCTCGAAGTGACCATCTCGCAACTGCAGGGAGCCCCGGGTGTCCAGGTCATTGCCAAGACGCAGGCCGCCCTGCAGGTTGCCGGTAACCCCGAAGCCGTCAAACGACACCTCATCCTGCCCCACCGAGACCGTCACATTCATATTGAGGGAGCGCAGCGCCGGCTCCTCGCGGGTAACGCCCACCAGCTCTTCATCGTCCGATACTGTCACAGCCTGCTCCGGCAATTGACGTATCTGAATCTGACCGCGCGGTACGTTCAGCTCACCGCCGATAGTCAGCCCGCCCTCGGCGTAGCGAATTGAGAGGTCCGGAGCCAGCTCCACGCTGGCGTATGGCTCATAGTTAAACGGCAGTCGCTGCCCCGCCAGGGACAGTGTCATCTCCGGCGATCCCTGCCAGTTCATGGTGCCGTCGATACGGGCCTCGCTGCGATCATTCGCCGCCCAGCGCCCTTCAAGATCGGCACGCTGGCCATCCAGTCGTACCACCAGCACCAGATCCTGCACCGGCGTAGGCAGACGCTGATCCACCAGACTGCCCTGCACCAGGGACAGCTCGCCTTCCAGCCGGGGCGACAGCAGCTCGCCCCCCACCTTGCCGGAACCACTGACCATCCCGGTCACGGCTTCCAGATCCAGCATTGGGCCCAGGAAGGCGATATCCAGATCCGCCAGATCAAATGTTCCGGTCATTGGATAACGGGGGGAACTCGGGTCCAGGCTTACCTGTGTCACCAGTCGCCCGATGTCCGGCCCCGCCAGCGTCAGATCCAGACTGGCCGCCTCCGGCATCAGCTCCAGGCGCACGTCCAGGGTGTCGTAATCCAGGGTATGCCAGGCGTCGGTCACCAGCACTTCCACCGCGCCGGCATCGGCGGTCAATACCACCTCACCCTGAGGGCCGGCGTCGGGCAGCCGGAATGCCAGCCGACCATCCAGGCGACTGTCCCACTTAAGCGTATCGGGGAAGAACGGTGACAACGCCAGCGTTGGAAAATCCGTCAGGCGGTATTCAATGGCCAGCTCAGGCATCAGTTGCTGATCGCCGGCGCAGACCTCACTTTGCTGCCAGCGCCAGCAATGCTGGCCCAATGTCAGCTCCGGCCCAGCCTGCCGGTAAACCAGCTCCGCTGGCGCCGCAAGACGCCACTGCTGGGCCTGCTGTGGCAGGTCGATGCGGCCGTCGGCCAGTTGCCCCCGCCAGCCGTCCTGCCAGCCGCCCTCAAACTGCCAATAGGTTTCCAGTTCGTCGCGGACCGTGGTCAGAGTCAATTGATGCTGCTCGATCCCCCCGTTCAGGGCCAGTTCCAATGACGCCAGAGTCTGACCCGCAGCCTCCAGCCCGGAACCGGTCACCGTCGCCGACAGCCGCTGGCTGTCCGTGAGATCCGCCTTAACCGCCAGGCTTTCCAGCGAAACGCTGTCCTGCCAGCCCAGGCTCTGGCCATCCAGATGTAACTGGCCATCGATACGGTCCGGTGACCCAGAGGCTTTCAGTTCCGCACTAAGTTGCCCACTGAGCCCGGGCAGCAACATGTCCGGCTGGGGGATGGTCAACGTCAGCATCGCCTCCAGTTGCCGGGCCCAGACGCCTTCCCCGGATACCTGATTGGGGCCAACCGACAGCTCAAGCCCGGCAACCTGCCAGCGATCGTTCGCTGCATCCAGCTGGCCCCGGGCTTCGGCTGGCTGGCCCTGCCACTGCCCAGCCACCTGCCACTGGGCGGCCACTTGCGGGGGGTGCCCGGAGACCACGCGACCCTGGCTGCTGACGGCGCCATCCAGGCTTGCCTCCAGCACCGGCAGCCAGTAGCCGGGATTGAAGCCAGCCAGCTCCAGCGATGCCTGCCACGTCAGGGGGCCGGCAAAGCCGACGTCCGCGCTGCCTTCTGCCCGACCGGCCTCAGTCGTCACCAACACCCGGTCCAGTGACACCGCCGACAGGTCGCCGGTGAACTGGGTCTCCACGGTCGCCGGTCCCTGGGGACCCGTAACCTGAGCTTCCGCCTCTGCCTGGTAGTTCCCTGCCCGGTAATGGCCGCCAGCCACCAGAGATGTCAGGTTCACCGGCGGTGGCGTCACATCCGGCAACAGTGAATGCCAGGGGAACCGGTCCAGCGTCAGCTCGCCCCGGGCATCCAGCTCCCCGGACCAGTCCACCTCGCCATTGACACTGACGCGACCGGCGGGCCGCTCAGCAGTCTTGGCGGTGGTCAGTAACAGCTCTACCGACTCCGCGCCGGTGGTACCGACTTGCCCGCTCAGGGCCAGCTGCACGGGGCCCTCGGTGCCTTCCAGGCGGGCCTTCAGGTCGGTGGCAAACCCCGACTCGAGACTGCCATCCAGCGCCAGTCGCCAGTCATTGAGCGCCAGGGTAAGCGGCAGGCTGTCGTGAGCCAAGAAGCGACTGGAGGTCACCGCCACTCGGGCCGGCAAGGTGGGCTGCAGCGGCCGGGTGCGACCCTCGATGTCAGCGTTGAGGTAGCCCTCACTCCGGCCCCGGAATCGCAGATCCGCAACGCTGCCGGCCAGCTCCAGCTGAATCTGCCACTGGTCACCAACCGGCGGTGGCAGGCGGGTAGCCACCTCCAGATTCAGCGGCCAGTCTCCCCGGGTGGTCAGGCGTCCGCGAGCGTCGACGTCAATGTCGTCCAGCTGGTAACGCAGGCGCTGCAGCTGCCAGTCGGCGCCGGAACCGGCGGCCTGCAACACCGCCAACTGGGCCACCCGGTTGCCGTTAACCGTCACCGGGCCCAGGCGAATCTCACCAATGGTCAGTGCCAGCGGCAGGTTCAGCTCCGGCAGCTGTATCGGCCCGCTGGCCGGCTCAGCATCGGACGGTTGCAGTGTGACGTCCACCCGTTCGGCGTAGAGCGCCTCCAGACACAACTCCATGCCAAACAGACAGGTCGGCGACCAGTCCACCAGCGGCGAGGCAACCTCTGCGATGACCCCGTACCCCTGCCAGTGCAGCGATTCCGCCTGCCAGCGCCCGAGCAGCGAGCCCTGACCAGCGGTGACGGTAAGCCCGGGGATCTGCTCCAGCACCCACTGGGTGCCGGTGTCGGAACGCAGCATGGCGAAGACACCGGCTATGGCCAACACCACCACCGCCAGCAGGGCCAGCAACGTCAGCAGCAGCCAGCGCAATGGGTGACGTACGGTGGCGGTCATAGCTCGGGCCCCATGGAGAAGTGCAGGCGCCAGTCACCGCCAAACTCCGGGTCCAGCCCCTTGGCAATATCCAGCCGCAACGGGCCTACCGGGCTGATCCAGCGAATGCCGGCACCCACGCCGGTGGCCAGGGGGTCAAACAGATCATCAATGGCATTGCCGCGGTCAAAAAACGCCGCCAGCCGCCAGCGATCGGCAATGGTGTACTGGTATTCAACACTGCCGGCCATCAGGTAACGACCACCGACCGACACGCCTTCGCGGTCCTCCGGGGACAGGGTCTCGTAGCCATAGCCCCGGACGCTCTGGTCACCACCGGCGAAGAAACGCAACGACGGCGGTACTTCATCAAAGTCGTTGGTCGCCACACCACCAAACTGGAAACGGGTGAGTAACCGGTGCTTGTCGGCAAAGGTAATCAGCCCCTTGACCAGAACATTCAGGTGCAACACGTCAGCGGTGGAAAACACTTCCCGGTGGGCGCCGGTGAGGTCGAACTGCACCCGGTATCCCCGGGACGGGTCAAGGGGGGAGTCGGCCCGGAGCTTGGAGTAGCCAATGCCGGGCAACAACAGGTAACTGCGGTTGGTTTCCTCACCACCGATGCTGTAGCGTTCGCCCTCCCAGCGCAGCGACAGGATCTGCAGCCAGCCATTGTCTTTCTCATGCTGCCACTGCTGCCCAAACGTCAGCCGCTCGGACTCGACGTCTTCGATGTCCTCACGCAGGTAACCGCTGGAAAAGCGCCACAGATCCGTCATCGGCGGGTCCAGGGGAATTTCGTACCAGCCACTGATGCTCTGGCGGGGTTTGGCCAACTCGGTTTCGGCACCACGACGGTGGCCCTGCTCGTTGATCCAGTGCTCCCGCCAGGTCCCGCGGAGGCGGGGACCAACGTCGGTGGAATAGCCAACACCCGCCGATACCGAGCGAGGGTCCCGGGCCCGCACCCGGACACTGACCGGGATGACCCGGTCCACCGCATCCTCCTGAGGTGCGTCCACCAGGACTTCAGCGAAATAGCCGCTGTTGGAGAGATCGCCGCTGAGTTCAGCAATTTTGTCGGCATGGTAGTAATCGCCCGACTCGATCTCCACAAACCGATCCAGCAGTGAGCGATCAAACTCGTCGCCACCATTAAAGGTCACCTCACCGAGGCGGAAACGCTCGCCGCTGACGAATTCCAGCTCAATATCGGCGGTATGGTTTTCCGGGTCCACCAGCAGGGTCCGCTTGGTGAATTCACCATCGAAATAGCCAAGGATCAGCGAACGGTTGCGGATAGTCTGGCGCAGAGCATCGTAATGGCCATGATTGAGCACATCACCCACTGCCGGTTTTTCCGGCAGTACCGGCAGGAAGAAGGGATCGTCCTGGGCCGGTCCGCGGATGGTGACGTTGACGGTGCGCACCCGAACCGGCTCGCCGGGGATCACCGTCAACAGCACGGTGGGCAGCTCGGTATCTTCAAACATCTGGGATTCGATGGTGGGCTGGTAGTAGCCCAGAGCTTTCAGCGCCTGTTCAACCTGCCCGACTGCGGTAGGGATGTAGCGTCGCAGCCGCTGCTCACTGCGCCCCTCCACATCGCCAATGAAGGCTTCCGCATTGTCCTGGAGGTTGTCGTAATCGCCCTGAACCTCCACCAGCACCTGCTGGGCCGAGGCGATTGCAGCCAGCAACGCCCCGGCCAACCCGGCCAGACACCGGACGGCAAAGCGCCGGAGGCTTCGCTGGGCAGCGCCTGGCTGCCGGGAGAACATGCCGAGTTGATCCATCACACCGAGGGGCCGTTCAGAACCCCGTGATAAATGGCAAAGAAATGGCAGGTACTGCCGGCAACCACAAACAGGTGCCAGATGGCATGGTTGAAGGGAATGCGTTTGAACAGGTAGAACACCACGCCCAGGGTGTAGGTAATGCCGCCCGCGACGACAAGCCACAACCCCAACGTATTGACGCTGGCCGCCAGCTCCTTTGAGGCCACCACCACCAACCAGCCCATCAGCAGGTAGATGACGATCTGCAACGGTTTGAATCGGTGCCCGAATGCCAGCTTCAGGGCTATGCCGCCAAGCGCCAGGCCCCAGATCACCGCAAACAGGGTCCAGCCGCTGCCCTCACGCATATTGACCAGAAGAAACGGAGTGTAGGTGCCGGCAATCAGCAGGAAGATGGCGCAATGGTCGAGCATCTTGAAGAACTGGCGTCGAGCCGGTCGGCGGGCTGAGTGATACAGCGTGGAAGCCAGAAACAGCAGCGTCATGCTGGCGCCGTAGACACTGAAGCTGACCAGCTTCCAGGTATCGTCCATCGGCGCCGCCATCACCAGCAGTACGATCATGCCCACCACGCTCAGCAGCGCGGCCAGACCATGAGTGACCTGGTTTAACCACTCTTCGGCAGGTGGGTAAGGCTGCATTGAAACCGATTGGGACACGCTGTCACTTCCTCCAAACAATCCTTTAAGGAGCCTCAGATTGCCCCCGCGCAGGGAGCAGGCCCCAAGCCTGGGATTTTACCCTCTGGCAGTCAAGTTAATCCACGCCCATCAACACGCCGCCTGGTGAAGGCACTTACCGCCTGCGCCAGGATTGACCCATTTGCCTGAGCTCATTGCCAACCCTGCCAATGGTCTTGCACCGCCCGGGCCAGATGATCAGACACAGCCAATAACAACCAACAATACAAAACAGCAGACAAAAGGGGAGCCACCCATGACCCGAGATCCCATCGGCCTGGCCCTGGCGGCCATGACCCGGCTGGCTGGCAGCGACTGGCTCGACCGCCTGCGGTTGCGTCCCGCGGTCGAGCAGGCCGCGTTCCACGGCACGCGGGCCGGATTCCAGACCCTGCACCTGGCCAACCGCCAGTTCCGGCGCGCCAAACAGTGGCTACCCACCCAGCGATTGTCCAAACGAGCGACCCCGGAGCTGTTTGATCTGGGACTGGATGACGACCAGCAGATGATCGTCGACACGCTGGCGCGTCTGGCCCGGGACACCCTCAGACCGGCAGCCGCCGAAGCCGATGAAGCCGGCGCCCTGCCGGCCGATCTGCACCAGAGCATCGCTGAACTCGGCTTGCCCCTCTACGCCATCCCCGAGAGCCTCGGCGGCGTTGCCGAACATCAATCACCGGTGACCAGCGTGCTGATCGCCGAACAACTGGCCTGGGGCGACATGGCGCTGGCCATGGCCCTGCTGGCGCCGTTCAGCGTGGCCCAGGCACTGACCCACTGGGGAACCGGCGAGCAGCAATCACGATTCCTGCCGGCCTTCTGCGAATCCGAGCCAGCGGTTGCCACCATCGCGGTGGATGAACCCACCCCCATGTTCGATCCCCACCGGCTGACAACCCGGGCTCGCAGGACCCGGAACGGTTACTGCCTCGACGGCGAGAAATGCGGCGTCGTATTGGGTGATGTCAGCGACCTGATCCTGGTCGCCGCGACCCTGGAGCACCAGCCCAGGCTGTTTCTGGTCCCCGGCACCACCCCCGGACTGCAACGTCAGGGCGAGCCTGCCATGGGGCTGCGGGCGGCGCAGCTTACCCGGCTGACCTTCCGCGATTGTCAGCTGGAGGCCGACGCCCTGTTGGGGGATGACGACTTCGATTACAACGCCTTTCTGGACTATGGCAGCCTGCTGCGATGCGGCCTGGCGGTTGGCACCGCCCAGGCGGTACTGGATTACATCATCCCCTACTGCAACGAACGCAAAGCCTTTGGCGAACCCATCAGCCACCGCCAGGCCGTCGCCTTTGCGATCAGCAACCTGGCGATTGAAACCGACAGCATGCGACTGCTGGCCTGGCGCGCAGCCAGCCGCGCGGAAACCGGCCAGAGCTGGCACCGGGAGGCCTGTCTGGCCCGCCAATTCTGCAACGACAAAGCCGTGGAGATTGGCACCCAGGGCGTGCAGTTGCTCGGCGGTCACGGTTTTACCCGGGAACACCCGGTCGAGCGCTGGTATCGGGACCTCCGGTCCATCGCGGTGTACTACGGCGGCACCCACGCCTGAGGAGACGGCATCATGTATCTGGATATTCCCCGCAAGTTCAGCCCCATCATCCACCAGGCCCGGCAGGTTGCCCGGGAGGTGTTCCGGCCAATCTCCCGCAAGTATGACCGGGCCGAGCACAGCTACCCCCGGGAACTGGACATGTTCGCCACCATCATGGATGGCATGAACGCCGGCTCCGGCGAAGCCACCGCTGGCGCCGGCAAGCTCGCCCAGTCCGGCCCCAAAGGTGACACCGGCAATCGCAATGGCACCAACATGAACACCGTGCTCGGCCTGACCGAGTTGTGCTGGGGAGACGTCGGGCTGGCGCTGTCGATCCCGCGTCAGGGTCTGGGGAACGCCGCCATTGCGGCCGTTGCCAACGACGAACAACTCGCCCGTTTCGGCGATACCTGGGCGGCCATGGCGATCACCGAGCCCGGTGCCGGCTCAGACAGCGCCGCCATCCGCACCACCGCGACCCTGGACGGCGACGACTATGTCATCAACGGCGAGAAGATCTACGTTACTGCCGGTGACCGCGCCAACGCGGTGGTGGTGTGGGCCAGCCTGGACCCAAGCCAGGGCCGCGCGGCCATCAAGTCGTTTGTGGTGGAGAAAGGCACCCCCGGAATGACCGTGGAACGGCTGGAGAAGAAGCTCGGTATCCGCGCCTCCGATACCGCCACCCTGCGATTCGACAACTGCCGCGTCCCCCGGGAAAACCTGCTCGGTAATCCGGACATTGAAGCGGAAAAAGGGTTCGCCGGCGCCATGCAGACCTTTGACAACACCCGTCCCGTAGTGGCGGCAATGGCGGTTGGCGTTGGTCGTGCCGCGCTGGAGCGAACCCGGGAACTGCTGGCAGGCACCGGCCTGGATCTGGACTATCGCCTCCAGGGCTGGACCCAGAATGCCGCTGTGCGTGAGCTGCAACGCCTGGAAGCCGAGCTGGATGCCGCCTGGCTGCTGACCCTGAGAGCGGCCTGGATGGCGGACAATGGTCAACCCAATTCCCGCGAAGCCTCCATGGCCAAGGCCAAGGCCGGGCGAGTCGGTAACGAAATCACCCTCAGATGCGTGGAACTGTGCAGCCACCTGGGATTTGCCGAAAGCGAGCTGCTGGAGAAATGGGCGCGGGACTCAAAGATTCTCGATATCTTTGAAGGAACTCAACAGATTCAGCTTCTTATCATTGCCAGAAGACTGCTGGGCAAGTCGTCCAGGGAACTCAAATAGGGTATTCTGATGAGCCGGTGTGCAGGGTCACGGCCCTGCTCTCCTGTTTGCCACTGACCGATGCTTGCCACCACGGTCCAGCACACGCCATCACTCTCCATAACCCGAATCCGCAGTCTCGGAGGCAACCGAACGGCTCTATGCTCAAGATCAACCGGGAAAACCTGAAGACCAGCCATCAGCTGATCTGGTTCATCATCGACTTTCTGATGCTGGGTCTTCTGATCCTCAACCTGACCCTGATCATCTTCGACTCCATATACAGCTTTGAGGCCATTGAACAGTTCCTGGCCCAGCAGGTGCCGGCGTTCAACGATCTTTACAAGCCTGTGCACGCCAATTTCCTGTTCTACGACCTGATCTTCGTCGCGATCTTCCTGACCGAGTTTTTTGTGCGTTGGGGCTACGCCATCAAAGCCAAGATCTACGATCGCTGGTACTTCTACCCGTTCATTCACTGGTACGACCTGGTGGGCTGTATACCGGTGGGCAGCTTCCGCTTCCTGCGGGTGTTGCGGATCATCTCCATTATTTACCGGCTGCATCAGTACCGCATCATCGATGTCACCCAGTGGCGGCTGTACCAGTTCTGCGCGTTTTACTACGAAGCCTTTCTGGAGGAATTGTCGGACCGCATCGTTATCAAGGTTCTCTCTGGCGTGCAGAGCGAAATCACCCTGGGTTCACCGCTGTTTGAGCGCATCCAGAACGACATTCTGGTGCCACGCAAGGCGATGCTGACCGAGTGGCTATCAGACCGGGTCTCCCGTGCCGCCAGCGAAGGCTATATGCCCAAGCGTGGAGAACTGCGGGTCTACCTGGAGAACCGGGTGGATCACGCTCTCAAGCAGAACCTGGAACTGTCCCGGCTACGCCTGCTCCCCATGGTAGGCCCAACCATCCAGGAAACCCTGGAAGATGCGGTAGGCGACATCGTCGCCAACGTAATCCACCAGATCCTCGAAGACCTGGCTTCGTCGGCCAATCACGCTTTTATTGAGGACATCGTTGAGGTGGTGCTGCCGCAACCAGGCGACCATGAAGCGCCGGAAGTCCGTAACGAGGCGCTTATCTCGCTGATCAATGAGATTATTGAAGCCATCAAGACCCAGGTACAGGTCAAGCACTGGCGTTCGGACCTCAAGCAGCCCAACGCCGAAATGGCTGCCGCCAAAGAGTCATAGCGCAACAATAACGGCAGAGCAGCTGTCGATTGACAACAACAACGAATAAGGACATCCACCGTGGACAATGCACCCTTGCACTACCTGCCCGCTCATGAACTCAGTCGACAACTGACTCAGGGTGAGGTGACCAGCGTCGCCCTGACCGAAGCCCTGCTGGCCCGAATCGAAACCCAGAACCCGGTCATCAATGCCGTTGTCACCCAGAACCGGGAGCAGGCCCTGGCCGCCGCCCGGGCCTCAGACCAGCGCCGGCAGCAAGGTGCTCCCCTTGGCCCCCTGGACGGATTGCCACTGACCATCAAGGATACCTGGGAGGTTCCCGGTTTTGCCTGCACCGCGGGCGCCCCGGTATTGCAGCATCATCGCCCTACCCTGGCAGCAAACGCCATCGCCAGACTGCTGGAAGGCGGTGCCGTCATTCTGGGCAAGACCAACGTGCCACTCTACGCCAGTGATTTGCAGAGCTACAACCGGCTCTTCGGTACCACAAACAATCCCTATGGCATCAGCCATACCGCCGGAGGCTCATCCGGCGGGGCTGCCGCCGCCCTTGCGGCAGGGATGACGCCTCTTGAGGTGGGCAGTGACCTGGCAGGGTCCATCCGAACCCCGGCACATTTTTGTGGCGTCTTCGGACATAAGGCCTCCCGTCATCTGATTTCAATGCGCGGCCATATCCCCGGTCCCCCTGGCACCCAGTCTGAACCGGACTTGGCGGTGGCAGGCCCGATGGCCCGCAGTGCCCGTGACCTGGAATTACTGCTGACTGGCCTGGCCGGCCCACGACCGGATCAGGCCAGAAGCTGGCAGTTGAACATGGAGCCCGCCTCGCTTACCAGCCTCAGCCAATGCCGGATCGGCCTGTGGTTTGACGATCCCCACTGTCCCATCAGTCAGGAACTGAGTGGCGGCTACAACACCCTGGCCGACCGGCTAAAAGGACTGGCCTGCCACATCGGCACCGCCGATCACCCTCTGCTGTCCCTCGACAAGCTCCTGCCGCTCTACTTCAACCTTCTGGGCAGCCTGCTGAGTCCATCCCTGAAACCGGCCCAACGCCGGCAGATGCTGTGGATCAGTCGCCTGGAGAAAATACTCCGCCATCTGGGACCGATGACCACCGGGATCGGGCAGTATGGACGTGGCGTAAACCAGCCGGTGCACCAATGGCTGATACACCACGAACACCGGGAACAGATGCGCAGCCAGATCGAATCCCTGTTCCAGGGCGTGGATGTGCTGCTGACACCCATTACCCCGACCGCAGCCATTCCCCATGATCAAAGTGATCCCGTGGTGAGACGGCAAATCACCGTTAACGGCCAGCAACGCTCCTACATGGACCAGTTCTGCTGGATCGCCCTGGCCTCGCTGCTGGGGCTGCCAGCCACCTCAGTGCCCATTGGCCGGACGGCAGCCGGCTTGCCCTTTGGAGTCCAGGTTATCGCCGCCCCCGGGCAAGACCTCACCACCATCCGCTTTGCGGAACTGCTGGAAGCCGAGGGGCTGGCCGGGTTTACGCCGCCTCAGGCACAGGACAACGTCGGTGGAACACAACGGTACAATCGGGAAAGGCTGGATGAGGCGGCCGATTGAGGTGATACCGGTGTAGGGGTGCCGGGTCCTGACGGGGGCGGCAGACAGCAGCTTTCCAATGCCATATCATTGCGAGTGGGCTGCGGGGGGCACGTCGAGCAACTCGAGGGAGTACTGCCTCTTTGCAGCCACGGCCAGTGTCGATAGCAACACACTGATGAATTCAAGATCACCTCTGAAAAGAGGCATCGAGCTGACTGAGGGAATGAACGCCCCATAGCCCTATGGACCGACAAACCCACCTGAAAACCCGCACCTACCTGGTTGCTCGCCATCAACACCCCGCCTGGAAGTTGCTTTCCGCCAACCGTGGCCCCTTGGTGCTAAGCTGCCTGCAGACCTTGCTGGAACAGAACCGGGAAGAGATTCTGCTGGAGGATGCCCAGCAGATGCTGGCGGATATCCTCCAGGAACATGCGAACAGCGACGACCTGGATCTCACGTCCGGGGACCCGGCCGGCGATGCAAGAAAAGAACTTCGATCCTGGATTCGCAAGGGGCTGATTGTGGAGCGCGATGGCCGGCTTATGGCCACCGACGCCCTGCAAAAGGCTCTGACCTTCGTGGAAGGCCTCGACGAAAAGATCATGACCTCGACCGCCTCCCGCCTGGCAACCGTGCAACGGGAAATCGAGAGCCTGGAAACCCGGCTGAACCCCGATGCACAGAGCCGAGCAGACCATATCCGGCGCAAGATCCGGGATCTGGAGGCGGAACTCAAAGCGGTCGAGGCCGGCCACTTTGAGGTGCTCAAAGGCGCAGAGGCTGCCGAAGGCATCCGCGAGGTCTACAATCTGGCCACCAGCCTGCGGGCGGATTTCCGGCGGGTGGAAGACTCGTATCGGGAGGCTGACCGGCAACTGCGCCAATCCATCGTCAGCGATCAGCATCACCGGGGCGACATTGTCGACCGGCTGCTGGATGGCCACGACACCCTGCTGGAGACCGCCGAGGGCAAGGTCTTCCACAACTTCAATGAACAGCTCAGCCGCTCCATCGAGCTGGAGAACATGAAACACCGGCTGCGCACCATTCTGCGTCACCCCGCCACACAGCATGCGCTCTCCCGGCAACAGCAAGACGAACTTCGCTGGCTGGTGATCCGCCTCATTCAGGAATCCGCTGCCATCATCAAGGCCCGCGCCCGCAGCGAGAAGGACGTGAAGGGGTTTCTGAAAACCGGCTTGGCCGCAGAAAACCATCGGGTAGGCGAGCTGCTCAATGGACTACTCAACACCGCCCTGAGCGTCGACTGGTCCAGCCACAAGGTCCGCAAGAGCGAGACGCCCCTGCCTCCGGTCGCTGTTGCGGTTTCCGGCCTGCCCGTGATGGAACGCCTCAGGTTCAAGTCCGCCACCGAAGAGCAGAGTCAGGACCTGGAACTGTCCGAGCAGAACGCCAATCTGGAGGATGTGGACGAGGAATTCTGGCGGGCCTTTGACGGTCTCGACCGAGAAGCGCTCTATCAAGACACCGTGGAGCTGTTAACCGTCACCGACCGCCCGATGAGCATTGGCGATATCGCCAGCCACCTGCCGCCCACCCATGACCTTGAGTCCATTGCCCTTTGGCTGGCCATGGCCAGAGAGGCAGAGGTGACGATTTCCGACCATCAGGAAACCGTGGACATCACCGACAGCAACGGTCAGACACTGCGATTTCGTCTGCCGCACCTGACCCTGACCCGCAACGACGCAGAATCCATAGACTGGGAGCTGTAACACCTCATGCCCGACTACTTTGACCGCCTGACCCGTCCAGCCGATGAACCGGAAAGCGGTGACAGCGCACCCACGGAAACCGCACCCGCCCAGCACCCGACAGCAGAAACCGGTTCCGCCGAGACCGAGCAATACACCGCCAACCATCTCAAGGCCACCGCCCAGGAGCTGCTGAAATACGGACTGTTAGAGGCTGATCGCAAGCCCAATCTGTACCAGATTGCCATTACCCAGACGTCCGCCATCAATCGGACTCTGGAACCCTTCGACCTGCGCCTAAAGGTGGATGATGTTCGCGGTCTGGCTTTTCTGGTGGTCTCCGAGCAGTTGTTTCGGGACGGCGAAGACAATGCCGACGAATGGTCCCACCCCCTGGTACGCCGCCAGCGCCTGACCATGGAACAGTCCCTGCTGGTCGCCATTCTCCGACAGCACTTTATAGCGCACGAACAGGAGGCCGGACTGGGCGCGGGTGACGCCACCCTGGAGCTGGAGGAATTATTACCACAACTTCAACTGTATCTGGGTGATACCGGCAGTGATGCCCGGGACCAGAAACGGCTACGCAGCCTGCTGGATGCCCTGAGAAACCACGGTATTGTCTCGGATATTGATACCAACGATCAGATAACCATCCGCCCTATCATTGCTCACCTGGCCAACCCGGAAAACCTGCAGAACCTGCTACACCATTTCCGCAAGGTCGCAGGCCAGTCTGACACCATGGACGGAGATGACGTATGAGCCAGTCCCAGAACGACCTCTTCGCAACCGAATCGCTGCCGCCCACAGCCTACATTCTTACCCACCTGGATCTTTATAACTGGGGGCCTTTTGGTGGCCGTCACTGTGCGGAGATTGATCCCAAAGGCACTGCCATCATCGGTCCAACTGGCAGCGGAAAGACCACGCTGGTGGATGCGCTGATGACGCTGTTAACCCACCAACCCCGCTACAACCTGGCCTCCACCGGCGGCCACGAAAGTGACCGGGACCTGATCTCCTACATCCGCGGCGTATCCGGGGCCGGCAACAACAGCGGCGACAACAGCCACATCGCCCGCCCTGGCAAAACGGTTACCGCCGTCAGCGCCCGCTTCTCAAATGGTGATAAGGCTATCCGCATTGCCGCCCTGTTCTGGATTGAGGGCAGCAGTTCGGCCGCCAGTGACCTCAAACGCCTGTGGCTGTTTTCGGAACGCGACGACCAAGGCCTGGACGATTGGCTGGCACTGCACCACGAAGGTGGCGCGAGGGAGCTCAAACAGCATACCAAGCAATACCCGGGACTGCAGACCAACGACAGCAAGAAAGCCTACCTGGCTCAGGTACGACGCTTCTTTGAAGTGGGTGAGAATGCCTTCACTCTGCTCAATCGCGCCGCCGGCCTGAAACAACTCAACAGCATCGACGAGATCTTTCGAGAGCTGGTGCTGGATGACCAATCCGCGTTCGACCGGGCCGCGGAAGTCGCCAGCGAGTTCGACGACCTGGCGGCGATTCACAGCGAACTGGAAACCGCCCGCAGACAGCATCAGTCGCTGTTGCCCATTGCCGATACCTACCAAAAACACCAGAACACCCGTCAAGCGCTGGGCCAGCAACTGACCCTGAAAGACACTCTTCCAATATGGTTTGCCCAAACCGGCTATGACCTGTGGAGCGACCGCGCGCGGGAACTGGACACACAACTTGACGATGGCCGGCATGCCATCGAGACACTGGCTGCCACCGAAAGGGAACTGACCAGCAAAGCGGACACCCTGAAGGACATCTACCTCAAGGCCGGCGGCGCCAGTATTGAGCAGTTGAAAGAACAAATCGCCCAGCAAGAGCGCTGGGCGGAAGAGCGGCAGCGCCACGCCCGGGATTACCAGGCCCTGACCCGGAAACTCGAACTGGACGACACCCTTTCCCCGGAAACCCTGGCCGCCAACCACCGACAGGGTGAGGTACGTCTCAAAGAGCTTGCCGCCGCGGAGGAGAGCCAGGACCAGTCCCTGCTGGACCTGCGTATCCACCACGGCAGGCTCAGCGAAACGCTGACCGAACTGACCGCAGAAATCGACCGCATCAAGGCCCGCCCCGACTCCAACATTGACGGTCGCTATCAGGAATTCCGGACCGAGCTCGCCGACGCCCTGAACCTGGCAGAAGCCAGCCTGCCCTTCGTCGCCGAACTGGTGGAAGTCAAAGCCGAAGAACAGGACTGGCGGGGCGCCATCGAAAGGGCCATCGGCGGTCATCGGTTGCGGTTGCTGGTGCCGCCGGCGGCGATGCAATCTGCCCTTGACTGGATCAATAGCCGCAACAACAAGCTGCACGTTCGGCTGCTGGAAGCCCAGATCCCCAAGGGCGCCGCGGAGTTCATGGAGAACGGCTTCACCCGGAAGCTCAACTTCAAGGACCACCCACACCGGGAAGCACTGAAACAGCTGCTGGCGAGCATCGACCGGCACTGTGTCGATTCACCGGAAGTGCTGCGCCAGACCCCCCACGGCATGACCCGACAGGGCCTGATGTCCGGCAAGAGCGGGCACTTTGAAAAACGGGACAACCAGCGCCTCGATAAAGGCTGGATGACCGGGTTCAACAACCGTGACCGGCTGGTCGCCCTCAACAGCGAACTGGCGGACGCCCGCCAGGAAGCAGAGGCAGTTGAAGCACAGCTCAACCAAGCCCGTGCCAAGCTGACGGTGACCCGCGATCAGATCACCCTCTACAAACTGCTTGCCGACATCGAGTTCAGCACCATCGACCTCCCCACCGCGCAGCAGGAACTGGCGTCACTCCAGGAGCGGCTGGACGCTCTGACCGCACCGGATTCAGACGTGGAAGTCACCCGGAGGGAATTCGAGGCCGTCAATCAGCAACTGGAGGGGCATCGTAAGAAGCTGGGCAAACAGCAGGCTGACCTGGCCGTCCTGGAGGACAAACGCCGCCAGGCAACCCAACGGTGCCATGACCTGCTGGAGCGCCTTGGCGATGGCCTGAGCGACGCACAACAGACTCTGGCAGACCAGCATTTCAAGAAGCCTTCAGCCGATCAGTACGATCGCCTGGACGCCCTGGAACGGCATCAGCGGGAACAGTTGGATAACACCATCGGCAAGCTGGGCAAACAGGTCCAGGGGTACGAGCTCAGCCTGACCCAACTGATGGAAAAAGCCCAAACCATCGACACCGGCGCCCTGGCGGAGACTGGCAGCGACATTCGGGACATCCCGGAGTACCTGGAACGGCTGCGGGTACTGGAAGAAGAGGCCCTGCCCCAGAAGCTGGAGCGCTTCCTCGGCTATCTTAACCAATCCTCCGATCAGGGGGTTACCCAACTGCTGGCTCACATCCAGAACCAGGTGGCCATCATCGAGGAGCGGATTGCCGACCTTAACGCCACCTTGCGCCGGGTCGATTTTCAACCTGGCCGATACCTGCGCCTGGAACCCCGCCGGGTAACCCACGAATCCCTGAGAACACTCGAGCGGGCCCAGCGTCAACTCAGAGCCGATGCCCTCAAGGACGACCAGGGGGAGAGTCATTTCAAGGCCTTGCAGAACATGGTGGCCTTGCTACGGGATGCGGCGGACAACAAACGCACCGTTGGTGCCCGCGCCCTGCTGGACCCCCGTTACCGGCTGCAGTTTGAAGTGTCGGTGCTGGATCGGGACTCCAGCGCCGTGATCGAGACCCGCACCGGTTCCCAGGGCGGCAGTGGTGGCGAGAAGGAGATCATCGCCAGCTATATTCTCACGGCATCCCTGAGCTATGCCCTGTGCCCAGACGGTGCCACTCAGCCCCTGTTCGGCACCATTGTGCTTGACGAAGCCTTCTCCAAGAGCTCCCATGCTGTGGCGGGGCGCATCATCTCGGCCCTGAACGAGTTCGGTCTGCACCCCCTGTTCGTGACCCCGAACAAGGAAATGCGGCTGCTACGAGCCCACACCCGCTCGGCCATTCTGGTACATCGTAAGAACCTGCAGGCCACCCTGACCTCGCTCAGTTGGGAGGAACTCAAGGCTCACGCGGATAAAGTGACCCGGAAAGCTCATGAAATCTCCGGATGACATCGCGGCCCGCCTCACCCGGCAGTGGCAATCAGCCGATCTGAGGGAGCGGCGTCTACTTTCCCCCGAAACCTGGCCACTGAGGATTGCCATCGGTAAACCCAGCGCTGCCGAGGTACGGGATCGGGTCAGCCAGGTTCGCCAGCATCTGCAACACTGGCGCGCAGTCGCCGTGGGACTGGTGGAGTGGCAGCCTGTCCGCTTCCAGAGCACCAGCGAAGCCATCGATGTGCCTGCGTTCTGGGTACTGCAATCGCCCAGCCAGTGGGTGCAGGCCGCCGGCAATCATGAGGTTAGAAGGGAGTACGACACGCTCGCCCATCTGGCCTCGGCGCTGGACCCGCGATTTCACTCATTGATCGTACGCCGCCGTAGCCTGGTCATGGATAAACCGGCGTCTGACGTCATCCTCTGTGGCAAGGTGGCGTTGCAGCTACAGCCCGGCTGCGCAAGGGGGAAACCGCTCCGAGCCCTTGCTCTGGCCGGCATCGACAGTAAGTTCTTTGAACGCAACCGCCAATTGATTACTCAGATGCTGGACATCCTGTTCGACGGCCAAGCCAGTGATACTGGACTCGAGGCCTTTCTGGGTGCGGAGGACGAAGGCCATCACTGGTTGCTGGTGGCAGACCTCAGCGGCACGCTGCTGCCCTTCGCCCAGATGCGCGTGCGGGCCCACGAGCTACAAACCGCCCCATTGCCCGGCCAGCGTCTGCTGCTGGTGGAGAACGAGCGTTGCCTGCACCAGCTCCCGGCGATAGCAGACACCATCGCCGTGCTCGGCTCCGGCCTGAATCTTTCCTGGCTGCAGGCACCATGGCTCAGCCAGAAATCCACTGCCTACTGGGGCGACCTGGATACCTGGGGCCTGACCATGCTGAGCCGCGCGCGCGACTACCTGCCGAACCTCACCCCGCTGTTGATGGATCAGACAACCTTCGAACGGTATCGGCAGCAAAGCGCCGTGGAAGAACCCCAACCGGCTTCGGCGGAAGCCCCTTCCGGGTTGAACTGCCAGGAGGCGGCGCTTTACCAGCAGCTGCTACATTCAGAAAGAGGCCGGCTGGAACAGGAGTTCCTGCCAGTGGAGCTTGTTCATCAGGCGGTTCTGGGGTGGAGCGCCTGATCGCAGGTCCACTCTGGAAGGCCATATCTGGTCGCACAAGCCACGCTTACGACTCAACCTCTTCCTGCCCCGCCGCGGCTGCCGAACCTTCAGCACGGCAGAGCGCCAAACGTTCAGACAACGCCGCATCCAGCGCTGCCATTGCCTTGTCCCTGTTGCTCCACCAGTCCGTGGACCACACCCTGAACAGCGTCCAGCCCAGGCCTTCCAGGACACCCTGGCGAATCTTGTCCCGCTCACGGGCATAGGCCGAGCTGTGGTACATGGCGCCATCACACTCGATGCCGGCCAGATAGATGCCGGGTTTGTCCGGGTGCACTATGCCCATGTCGATGCGGTAGGCGGAGACGCCGATCTGGGGATGTACCGTCCAGCCCCGGTCCTGCAGGCCTCTCGCCACCGCGACCTCAAAGGGGGATTCGAAATCGCCCATGGAACCATGGACAGCCGCTCCCAGCGCAGAGGCGCCACGTTCGGCGTATTCCAGGAAGTTTTTGAGATCTGCCACGGCGCGAGCCTGGGTGCGGGCCAGATCAATGCGTTCCGGCGGCATGGTGGAGAACACCACCATTTCTGAACGGGCGCGGGTCATGGCGACGTTCAGCCGGCGCTCCCCACCCGAGCGGTTGAGCGGGCCGAAATTCATGGTGACGTGACCGGTTTCATCGGGACCATAGGTGATGCTGAACAGGATCACGTCACGCTCATCCCCCTGCACGGTTTCCAGGTTCTTGACGAACACCGGCTCCAGCTCATCCTCGGAGAACGCCCACTCGATGCCAGGATCGTCCGCTCGCGCCTTGTCCAGCTGATCCTCGATCAAGCTCTGCTGCTCGGTATTGAACGTGACCACGCCAATGGACTGGCTGCGAACCACCGGGTTATCAGAGGTCAGACGGCGCACAATCTCCGCCACGATGGCCTTGGCCTCGCCCTGGTTATGACGGGCCTTGCCGCGCGCATAGAAGCCTTCCGGTTTCACCAGTGACACCCCCTTGTCGGGATGCACCGGCGCCGGGAAGGTAATCAGGGAGCTGTCGTAATAGCGGCTGTTGGAGAAGGCGATCAGGCTTTCCCGGCGGGACCGGTAATGCAGGTTCAGCACCCGCTGAGGGATACTGGCCCCGATCAGTTCATCGAGGATACTCTCCAGATCCCCTTCTCCATCGATGTCGCCATCCGGGTCGTCATCGGAGCGACCAAAGAAATTGGTGGGCGGCATCTGCTTCGGGTCACCGGCCACAATCACCTGTTTGCCGCGGGCCAGCGAGCCCACGGCATCCCACACGGTGATCTGGGAGGCTTCATCAAAAATCACCACATCGAACTGCGCCTGCCCGGCGGAGAGGAACTGGGCAATCGACAACGGCGACATCATCAGGCACGGCGCCAGCGTTGTAATCACGTCCGGGATGGTTTCCATCAGTTCCCGAACCGGCTTGTGGCGCATTTTCTTCTGGAGTTCGTGGGCCAACACACCCCAGGACGACTTCTTCCGGGTGGTTTCCTGATCCGGGATTTCACCGGCCAGGTTGGCGGCAATGTACTGCGCCGTCAGATCACTGAACCGGGTATCCAGCTCCCGGAAATTTTCAATGGCGGCTTCATGTTCCGGCGAGGAGAAGGTGCGCAGTACCTCATCCTCACCGATCACCGCCGACGACCACCAACGGCAGTACGCCGCCTCGAAAACCGCTTCCACCTGGTCGGCGGGTACCGTTCCATTCTCAATGGCGTCCACCAGCGGGCCGAGCTGGAGATCCAGCGCCTCAGTGCGGCGCCGCACCCAGGCGCACCAGTCGCGCAAGGCGACATGGTGATCCACGATCTCCTGGCATTGTGCGGCAATCGACTCAAGGGCTGGCCGCCCCTCAGGCAATCGGCCGTTCAGAGAGCCACCGATCAGTGCTTCAAACGTTTCCTTATGGACCGTGAAGGTCTCGAACGCCGCTCTGAAGTCATTGATGGTCCGCCCCACTTGCGCATCCGGTGCCAGCAGGTCGTTGGCATCATAAAGCAGCGTGCGAATCGTGCCGCGCAACGCCACCAGGGACTGCGCGTCGTCCGCCAGCTTGCCCACCGCAACACGCACCCGAGAGCCCAGCGTCTTCAGGGCGGCGATGGCCTCCGGGTCTGAGTGATAGGCGTCCCACTCCCGCAGGCCTTTCAGCACGCCATCCAGACGGTCGATCTGGCCACCGGTCTCCCGCAGCTGTTTTAACAGCGGGATATCATTGGTCGGGTCCGGATCGCCCTGCGCGCCACCCTCACGCATTTGCTTGGCCACCTTGCGCTTTGCAAACCAGCTCTTGGGCCACCAGGTGTCATTGGCTTCTGCCCAGGCCGGTTCCAGCACCGCGGCATCCAGGGTTTGCCAGGCCAGGGCCTCATAGGGGCAGCTCAGCTTC
The DNA here is from genome assembly GCF_020546665.1 of Marinobacter sp. CA1. Classification (NCBI taxonomy): domain Bacteria; kingdom Pseudomonadati; phylum Pseudomonadota; class Gammaproteobacteria; order Pseudomonadales; family Marinobacteraceae; genus Marinobacter; species Marinobacter sp. CA1. Next base: position 1,691,437 of record NZ_CP071785.1, on the reverse strand, counting down.
GCCTGGGTCTCGATGTAGGTTTTCAGTTGAACGACGGCCTCTTCCAAGGCCTCCAGCCGATCCGTGCCATCCGGCTCCAGCGCAAAAGAGGCATGCTGACGGTAAGCATCCAGCAATACCTGGCCGCACTCCGCCATGGCCGCCAGCTTGGGCAGGTTCACCACGCCCGGGCTGATGCCCAACGCCTGCTCCAGCGATGCCTGTGCCTCCGTGAGCCTTGCCCCGCTGGCTTTCAGGCTGCGGGCGGCTGCCACCACTTCGTCTTCCCACTGGGGCCGCCAGTCAAAATTGCTGACCAACGCCAGGGGATGGTCAACCGGATCACCGACCGCCCCGGCCTGCACCGCCAGCAATGCGGCCATTTCACGTAGCTTCTGCAGCTGCGCCTCATCGTGATAGGCCGCGTTCGGCCAACTCAGCTTCACCTTGGCGGCCAGATCGGCATCACGTACCTTCACGCCCATGGCATAGTGCGGCGTAAGACCATTGCGGTGGGGTTGATGCAACGCATTCACCACCCGGTTCAGTCGATCCCGCACCGCCTTCAGCCGTTCGGCCTCCGCCTTCCAGTCACCCACCACGGCCCCAGAGGCGCTGTTCCAGGAACTTCGCAGTTGATCCAGCACATCGGCTTTCTTAGCTTTGTTGGAGTGCAGCTCAAGGCAGAACTGGCCCAGACCAATGTCCCTGAGGCGCCGATGCACCACCTCCAGTGCGGCGGTCTTCTCGGACACAAACAGGACTTTCTTGTCCTTGCCCAGCATGTGCGCGATCAGGTTGCCGATGGTCTGGCTCTTGCCGGTGCCAGGCGGGCCGATGATGACGAAGTCTTTGCCCCGATCCGCCGTGGCAATGGCCGCCATCTGGGAAGAATCCGCCGGTAGCGGCGTCAGCAGATCCGCCGGGGTGTATTCCCGGTCAATCTCTTTGGGATCGACAAAACGAATGTCGCTCTCGTAAGCCTCGCGAGGCGTATCCAGCAGATGACGCACCACCGGGCTTTGTTTCAGCGCCTCGGAGCGGTCCACGAGATCCTTCCACATCAGGTACTTGGCGAAGGAGAAGTGGCCCAGGACCGTTTCTTCGATGACTTCAAAGCCCGGAACCTCCTTGATGGCATGGCGCACCCGGTGCCAGATCCCGGCCACGTCCACACCGCTTTGGTCTTCCGGCAAGGCGCCGCTGAGGCCATGGATCTCGATACCGAAGTCTTTCTTCAGCAGCTCCAGCAAGGTGGTGTTGAAGCGGGGCTCATCGTCATTGGCCACCATCTTCACGCCACTGCGCACCGACTTGCGCTCCAGGGAAACCGGCAACAGGATCAGCGGCGCACGGTAGCGGCGATCGCCCTTGTCCCTGGGCTTCCACAGCAGAAAGCCCACCGCCAGAAACAGGGTGTTGGAGCCTCCTTCCTTCAGTGACGTCTGGGCCTTGCGGTAGATTTCCACGGCCCTTTTGTCCAGCTCCTCCTGAGTCAGCTCCACCAACACCTGTTTCTTGGCCAGCGCATCACGGGCATACACTTCTTTCAGCTCTTCGCCGGTACGCTGGCGATGGATCTCCTGGTCCTGATCCTGGGTCTTCAACTGCGGGAATGGCGCAATGGATATCCGTGCACCAGCGGCCAGCACGTCTTCCAATGCCCCCGGGTCAGCGCACACCAGCGTCAGATTGCTTTTGCTGGGTTTTTGATTCAACAGCGGGTTGCGCGCGGACAAATCCAGCAGCTTGCGCTGCCAGCGCTCCAGGCGACCGCCCGGCGTATCGTCCGGCAGATCCGCGTCCACATGCACGGTGGCCGACGGCAGATCCACTGGCGCCTCTTCCAGCCCGGGTTCGATACCCTCTGCCGCATCGCCGGTTTCGGCAACCCCGGCACCCCCGGCGATCCCGGTTGTCAGGCTGATGGGGTTGATGCGATGCGCCCGCGCCCGGCGGATGTCGATGGCGGCGACAAATTCGCCATCCTTGTCCAGCGCCACCTGCTTGTTGCCCTCCTTTACTGCCTGGGAGAACGGCGGCGCAGGGTGACTGGTCAGGCAGGTGGTCTCGATCAGGATCAGCTCTTTCAGCGGAATGCGCTGGCGCAGGGTTTCTGCGTCATCGACCACCACGCTGGCAAGGTCCTCCTTGTCCAGCCACAGCCCCACCAGGGCGTGGCCGCGGGTCAAAATCACCAGCGGGTTCAGTTGGGCCTGTTCCAGTGCCGCCGCAAACAGCAGGGTAGTGTCCAGGCAGGTAGCCACCTTCGCGCTCTCGATCTGGCTGGGCACACGAATCTTCTGGCCATTGTTCTCGAAACTGGCTGGCGGCAGCGCATAGCCCACCTGCATTTTCACGATGGCGGAATAAATGGCCGACGCCATCAACCACACCGGCTCACGACTGCCGGAATCGTAGCCGTTGATACTGCCCGATTTGCCCGCCGAGCGCAGAAGCTGGCTGGCCTGCCCCAGCAAGCGGTCCACCGCCGGATCATTCGGGGTGCAGAAGGCGGCCAGCAGTTCCGGAATGTAAGCCGCACCGCCCCACTCGTTGCAGGCGAGCAACTCCACCGGAATCGCCACCTCAGCCAGGCACTGCTCTGCCTGGCTGACCCGAATCGTCACCGTGCCGCGCATGGATTCCGTCAGCCCATGCAGGAACCCGCCATCCAGCTCCAGATCCCGATCCTTCATGGCCAGCAGACCACCTGCCGCGAGCCGATCCACTGTCCAGGTCTTGGTTTTCACAAACGCCGGGGATGCCGCCAACGTCACCGTCAGGTCCGACAGATCCTGCGCTTCATCCAGATTCTCGACCTGCAATTCCCGCAGCACGGCAAACGCGCTCTGGTGGCAGGCGAAGTTGATCTTTTCCACTAGGGTGGTGTGGATTTTCAGTGTTAACGCGTCCCTGTCAGACATATCCGTTCCCTCACAGTGAATTGCGCCGATTTGTATTGGAGGCCAATCGGCTATTAACAAGAGCATCTCAAGATTTTCAGTAGCGCTCCAACGTTACGCGCTGATACGTCACCCAAATACGCTAACAGCTTACTACCGATTTCACTTGCTACGGTCCTCGCCCGTCCAACGGTGACATCGCTTCGGAGGAGCGGAAAGGCTTTCAACAACGTTTCACCGAGAGGCCCCCTGGCCATGCAATCAGAAGCACCGGCAAGGCAGCTCACGTTTTTCTCGCGCAAACAAAAAAGGCAGGCCAGTTTGACTGGTCTGCCTTTCAAATAGGGAAACGTGGAATCATCAGCGATCTTAAAGGGCGCAGCACGAATAACAGCACTGACTCAAAAAAACAAAAAAAGCCGGTCATAGACCGGCCAGACTGCTGACAAACCCCGGTTTTCCGGGGTTTGTTGCATTTGGTGGTTCTGTTTTCAGCCGACGGTCGCTTGAGTCAGCCTTCCTCGTCGATACTTCCTATCAACCCGTTTTTGAGTCCATGCCAGGATTGATGCCTGTAAGACCAGTGCTGCAAGCGATTTCAGCCCCAAAATACGCGCCAGGAGCTGCGCGATCTTCTTCATATTCTGGGCAGTCGCAGCCAACAGACATTGCTCGCGGACCTTTGACAGCCCTCGCAATCGAGCATAGCGATGGCCATGCAACTGCTTGGCATCCGCGAACGAGCGCTCCACCGTCTCTTGCCGTCGTTTGTACAGCGCCTTGCCCCAAGGCGTTAACCGGTTTTGGTCGACTCGTTCTTTGCAGTCCTGCCAAACGTGGCGGGTGAGCACCTTGACGTGGTTAGCGCTGCGCGTGCACTGACCAAGTAGCGGGCAGTCTTTGCAGTGAACCGGGTTGGACTTGTACTCCCGGTAGCCCTGCCGGTTGGTGGTGGCATAGATCAGTAACTGTCCCTCAGGGCAGCGATAGGTATTGGTTTCCGGGTCATAGGTGAAGGCGCGCTTGGGAAGATAGCCCTTGGGCTTGTTGGGGCGTCGGTAGCCCATCACGCCATAGATGCCCCGGTCTTCCAGGCCCTTGCAGAGACCCGCCGTGTAGTACCCCGCATCCAACCCCACACCCCAGACGTCAAAACCGAAGCGTTCTCGCTGGCGGTCCAACCGATCGAGGTAAGGCCGGCTGTCATGGAGATTGGCCGGGGTCGCGTAACTGTCTGTGATGATGGCATGACGCCCATCCACCGTCCGGTGGTCCAGATAGAAGAAGCCCTTGGGTTTCCCTTCCCGCACCATGTAACCGCTGTCCGAGTCGGTACGACTCACCTTGGTGTCCTTCATTTTGGGCGGCTGCTCGGACAGCTTCGTTTTCAGCGGCTGCTTGCCATGAGCCTTGCGGTCGCTCTCGATCGCCTGCTCCAGACTCTCCAGGTAATCCACCACCTTCACTTCCGCCTGTGCCAGGTCGTACTTGTTCTTGTTGGCGTTGGCCTTGAGGTGGGTGCTGTCGGTGTAGAGCACTTCGCCACCAACCAGGCCGTACCTCATGGCCTGAAGCACGATCTCATCGAAGATCTCCTGATAGATGTGGCTGTCATGAAAGCGACGACGGCGGTTCTGGCTCAGCGTGGAGGCATCTGGCACCTTGTCGGTCAGGTTGAAACGCAGGAACCAGCGGTAGGCCACATTGACCTGAATCTCCCGCACCAGCTGCCGCTCACTGCGGATACCGAACAGGTAGCCCAGAAACAGCATCTTGAACAACACCACCGGATCAAGGGCCGGGCGGCCGTTGTTCGCGCAATACAGGTGCCGTACACGCTCACGAATGAACTCGAAATCAATGGCGTGATCGATTAAGCGAAGCAGATGGGTTTCAGGAACCAGGGACTCGAGACAGACCATCTCGAGTTCGTGTTGTTGTGGGGAAGGCTCTTTGAGCATGGGGCAGCCTCTGGAAAGTCGCTGGCCCAATTACAACAAACCCCCGCTACCATGGCGAGGGTTTGTCAGCAGTCTGGCCGGTCATAGACCGGCTTTTTTCTGTATTGGTAGCGGGGGCTGGATTCGAACCAACGACCTTCGGGTTATGAGCCCGACGAGCTACCAGACTGCTCCACCCCGCATCAAACTGGTTGTTAACCGGCTGTCCCGATCAACGTGGCGCGTATATTAAGGATTACCCGGGGGACTGTCAAACGCTTTCTGGAAATAAATCGGTTGGGTAGTCCAGCGACTCGCTTTTTACGGGTTGCTGCTGGGTGCCGGTCCGGTTCTCACCCACCCGTTCCAGCGCCGATTGCACAGGACGGAATGAGCGTCGATGGATCGGTGTTACCCCCAGATCCTCCAGGGCCTGCAGGTGAGCTGCGGTCGGATAACCCTTGTGGCCGGCCAGCCCATAGCCCGGGTACTGGGCATCCAGAGCCACCATCTCCCGGTCCCGGAGCACCTTGGCAATGATTGAGGCAGCGCTGATGCACTCTACCCGACCATCGCCTTTGACGACCGGCTCTGATGGCCAGGACCAGCGCGGACACCGATTGCCATCCACCAGTACATATTCCGGAGCCATTGGCAACCCCGCCACGGCACGCTCCATGGCCAGCATCGTCGCCTGGTAGATATTGAGGCGATCGATCTCCTCCACTTCGCAGCGGCCCACACTCCAGGCCAGCGCCTGCTCCTGGATCTGCTCGAACAGCAGTTCACGCCGTTTCTCGGTCAGCTTCTTCGAGTCTGCCAGGCCAGGCACCGGGCGGGTCGGATCAAGAATCACAGCGGCAGTCACCACCGGCCCAGCCAGCGGTCCGCGCCCGACTTCGTCGACGCCGGCGAGACGCTCTCCGGCGTAGCTACAGACAAACGGCGGCAGTTTGGATCTGGCCATCAGCGTCGATTCTCCAAAAGCTCCACGATTGCCGATGCCGCCCGTTCATCGGCGCAGCGTCGGAGCTGGTGATGCAGATCGGTGAACGCAGTGGTCAATCGCTCCCGTTCGGTATCGTTTTCCAGCCGCTCCAGCACGGCAGCACCGAGGGCCTCCGGTGTGGCGTCGTCCTGCAACAGCTCCGGCACCAAGGGCTCCCGCGCCAGCAGATTGGGCAGAGCCACGTACGGCACCTTCACCAACCGCGAGACCAGAGCGTAGCTCAGGTTGCTGAGGCGGTAGCCCACCACCATCGGTTTTTTCAGCAGCATGGCTTCCAGGGTCGCTGTGCCCGATGCCAGCAGCACCACATCCGCCGCCGCCATCACCTCACGGGAACGACCGCGCACGATGGTGACCGGCAACTGCACGTCCAGCGCCGCCACCAATGCCCTCACCTGCTGCTCGCGGTCGCGATTGACGCAGGGAATCACCAGTTGAATATCCCGCCGCTGCTGCTGCAGCCAATGCGCAGCCGACAGGAACAGGTTGCCCAGGCGCTCCACTTCACCGCCGCGGCTGCCGGGCAGAATTGCCAGCACCGGCAACGCCGGGTCCAGCCCCAAAGCCACCCGGGCGCCCCGGGTATCGGTTTCCAGCGGAATCCGGTCAGCCAGTGGATGGCCAACAAAGGCCACTGGCACCTGATGTTCCTCGTAGAAACGCGCTTCAAATGGGAACAGGGTCAACATCAGGTCCACCGCTTTGGCGATCTTGAAGATGCGCTTCTGTCGCCAGGCCCAGACCGACGGGCTGACATAGTGAACCGTGGGAATACCGGCATCGCGACAGCGACGCTCAATGCGAAGGGTAAAATCCGGGGAGTCGATACCAATCACCACGTCCGGTGGCGTGGTGAGGAAATAGTCCAGCAGCCGGTCACGTATACTGAACAGTTCCCGCAATCGTCCCAGCACTTCCACCAGCCCCATAACGGACAGGCGCTCCATCGGCAGCAATGAATGGAAGCCTTCGGCCACCATTTCATCGCCACCAATGCCGACAAAGCGGGCCTGGGGGTAGCGGGCGCGCAGGGCCCGAATCAGCCCGGCCCCAAGAATGTCGCCGGAGGCTTCGCCGGCAACAATACCAAACGTCAGCGGGCGCTTGCCGTCAACGCGCGGGGCCAGGGGGAGCATGGAGGAGGACACTACCGGATGATGCCGCGCTGAGCACCACGCAGGGATTCAATCAGGGGGTGTACAGCATCGACATCGCTGTACTGGCTTTCCAGTTCTTCCAGGGCCTGTTCGGTGGTCAGTCCCTGACGGTAGATCACCTTGTACGCCCGCTTCAGGACCGTCAGCACGTCCTTGTCGAAACCACGGCGCTTGAGTCCCTCGGCATTCAGGCCATGGGGCTGGGCGGACTGGCCACTGGCCATGACGTACGCGGGAATGTCCTTGAGCACGATACTGCCGCCGGCACTCATGCTATGGGGGCCAATGCGACAGAACTGGTGAACCATGGTGCCGCCACCGAGAATCGCCCAGTCACCAACCCGGACATGGCCGGCCAGGGTGGCACAGTTGGCGAGGATGGTATGGCTGCCAACCACACAGTCATGAGCCACATGCACATACGCCATCAGCAGATTGTCGCTGCCGATCTCGGTACGCCCCTGATCCTGGACCGTACCGCGGTGGATGGTGCAGTTCTCACGAATAACGTTGTTGTCACCGATGGTCAGAGTGGTGGGCTCGCCGGCGTACTTCTTGTCCTGACACTCCTCGCCAATACTGGAGAACTGGAAGATGCGGTTGTTACGCCCGATCTTCGTTGGCCCCTTGATAACCACGTGCGAAAGCACCTCGGTACCTTCACCAATTTCCACATCGGGGCCGATGTAACTCCAGGGGCCGACGGTGACACCGTCAGCCAGTTTCGCGGAAGGGTCTACAATCGCCTGAGGATGTACTCCCGACCAATCATTTGTCGCCATCAAACGTCTCTCTCAGCGGTCATGACCTCCGCGACACAGGCGACTTCACCATCAACCAGCGCACGGCAGTCAAATTTCCAGATTCCATGTTTACCGGATATAAACTGCGACTCCATCCGCAACTGATCCCCTGGCACCACCGGCCGCTTGAAGCGGACCTTGCTGGAGCCAGCGAGGTAGTGTACCACGCCGTCAGATGGCTTTTTGTCAACGGTCACAAAACCAAGAATTCCCGACAGTTGCGCCATCGCCTCGACGATCAGAACACCGGGCATGATGGGATTGTTGGGAAAGTGCCCGGTAAAGAACGGCTCGTTGATGGAGACGTTCTTGTAACCCACGATCGATTTGCCCTTCTCGACTTCAAGCACGCGATCCACCAGCAGGAACGGATAGCGATGTGGAAGGAACTCCATGATCTCTTTAATGTGCATCATCAGGATTGGCCTCAGCCCTCAATTTTCTTTTCCAGTTCCTTCAGCTTTCTGGCCATCGCATCAAGCTGTCGGAAGCGAACCGCGTTTTTTCGCCATTGCCGGTTTGATTCCGCACCGGTCCCCGAAGAATAGACTCCGGGATCGGAAAGGTTGCCGGTCACCAGCGTCATGCCGGTAAGCTGGACCTGGTCGCCGATCTCGAGATGGCCGGCAACGCCAGAGGCACCGCCGAACACACAGTGCCGCCCGATACGGGTACTGCCCGCCACACCCACCTTTGCCGCCATGGCGGTGTGATCGCCAATAGAAACGTTATGGGCGATCTGGATCAGGTTATCCAGTTTTACCCCATTTCCGATGACAGTATCGTCCAGCGCGCCGCGATCGATGGTGGTGTTGGCGCCAACCTCGACGTCGTCACCCAGAACCACACGCCCGATCTGCGCAATCCGGTGCCAGACACCCCGCTCGTTGGCGAAGCCGAAGCCATCCGACCCCAGCACGGCACCACTGAGGATGTGGCAACGGGCACCCATTACCACATCGTGGGCCAGGGTCACCCGCGGGCGCAGCACCGAACCAGCGCCGATACGACAGCGGGCGCCAATCACCGAGCCTGCCCCAATCACCACGCCATCGCCGAGCTCCACATCCGCCTCAATGACGGTTTGGGGGCCAACGCAGGCAGTGTCGGGGATGACGGCCGTGGGGTCCACAACCGCCGAGGGATGGACTCCGGGCGGCGCTACCGGGGCCGGATCAAACCAATGGCTGAGGCGAGCATACCCAAGATAGGGGTTGTCCAGTAACAGGACATTGGTCGCACTTTTCTCAGCCATCGCCGGCGCCACAATCACGGCGGATGCCCGGGTGTCCGCCAGGTATCGGGCGTAGGCGGGGTTGGCCAGGAAGGACAGCTGGCCGGGGCCGGCAGCCTGAAGCGTCGCCAGCCCTTCCACGCGGACATCGGGGTCGCCCTGCAGTTCAGCGCCCAGTGCCGCGGCGATTTCACCGAGGGTGTAGGTTTTCTGTGTCATGTCAGCTCCCGTGCCAGCATCCAGTGTCCCGTCTGCCGACCCGGAGAACTGCCAGACCGGCCTAAACGTTATTGATTCAGCTTCTCGAGCAGCTGCTGGGTCAGATTCATCTCCGGCTTCACGTAGACCACCGCTTCGCTGGGCAGAATCAGGTCGAGATCGTTCTCTTCCAGCAGTTCCTTGACTGCGGCGTCCACCTCCGGACGAGCCTGCTCCAGAAACGCCTGCTTACGGCCGGCAACGGTGTTGTCCAGACGCTGCTTGAGGAAATTGAACTCCTGGACCTTGTCCTGGAAGTCGGAGGCCAGGGAATTCCGCTCGGACTCGTTCATCATCGCGCCATCTTTCTCAAGACGCTCCTTGAGCTGGCGGGCCTCTTCCTGAACCGAGCGCACATTGGCTTCCTCATCCGCAAAATCCTGTTGCAGTTTGTCACTGAAAGCCTGGGCATCGTTGGAAGAAAACAGCGCCTGGCGCAGGTCCACCACGCCAATGCGGGTATCGGCCGCGGCCGGCATGGCGATCAACAGAGCCAGTAGCGCAGCCACTGCGGGTTTTCTGAACATGTCCACTCTCCTCATGGTTGAATCGATCCAGCCGGTCACGAGTTGGCTGGGTTAGAAGTTCTGGCCCAACGAGAACTGGAACACCTGGGTGTCATCCCCGTCCTTGTCGTTTAATGGCTTGGCCAGACTGAACGCCAGCGGACCCACCGCCGTGATCCACTGGAAACCGATGCCGGCCGAGAACCGGACTTCATCAAATCGCGGATCATAACCGCGATCGGCATCAAACACCTGACCGCCATCGATGAAAAACAGCGTCCGCATGGATCGGGTATCGCCGGCAAACGGCGTCGGGAATACCAGCTCAATGCTGCCCTCGGTGAGGAGATTACCACCGAAGGGATCAGGATCAGAGTCGTCGTTCTCACTATTGGTCGCCAGCGGCCCCAGTGAGTTTGCCTCGAAACCGCGAACGGAGCCGTAACCACCCGCGTAGTAATGCTCATAGAACGGCATCACGGTACGATCGCCGTAGCCATCCCCATAACCAACCTCGGACCGCACCCTCAGCACCCAGCTCTGGGCGTCGTTAAGAGGCTGGTAGAAGTCGCCCTTGTAGCGCAGCTTGTAGTACGTCAGGTCGCTGCCCGGCACCGCCACGTCCGCAGACAGGGTATGACTGTAGCCATCGGTGGGCAGAATTCCCCGGTTGAGAGTGCTGCGCCGCCAGGAACCGAACAGGTAGTAGTTGTTGAAGTGGTCACCTTCCTCGGCGATGAAATCCTCCACTTCCAGCGACGTGAACCTCCCGGTCTGGACCTTCGACAGGGTATAGCCCAGGCCGAAATTCAGCCGGGTGATGTTGTCGGTGGGGTAGCCGAAAGTCAGCTTGCCGCCATACTCATCCAGCAGGTAGGAGGAAATGTCCTGGTCTTCGAAGTCGGTTTCCCGGGCAAACAGGCTAAACCCACGGCTGACCCCATCCACGGTGAAGTAAGGGTCCAGGTAGGAGAAGTTGGCGCTCTTGATCGAATCGCTGACGTTGGCGCCGATGGACACCCGCTTACCGCTGCCGAAGAAGTTGTTCTCCGAGATATTGGCACCAAGGATGGCACCGGAAGTCTGGGAATAACCCACCGAAGCAGACAGGCTCCCGGTGGTTTGCTCTTCCACCGAATAATTGACGTCCACCTGATCGTCAGTACCCGGCACGGGCACCGTCTCAACGTCCACAGTCTTGAAGAAACCAAGACGTTCAAGCCGGGTCTTGGAGAACTCGATCCGGTCGGTTGACGCCACCCCACCTTCCATCTGGGTCATTTCCTGACGCAGCACATCGTCCCGGGTGGCGACGTTGCCGCGGAAATTGATACGACGTACGTAAGCGCGGTTGCCGGGCTCCACGAAGAAGGTCACCGACGTGGTGTTGTCGTCGTGCGTCTCTGGAATGGCGTTGACGTTGGCAAAGGCGTAGCCCTCGGTGCCCAGGCGCCGGGTGATGAGATCCGACGTGGTGGTCATCGAGGCGCGGGAGAACACATCCCCCTTTTCGATAACGAACAGTTTCTTGAGCGTCTCTTCGTCGAGGATCAGATCGCCCCGGAGCTGGATATCGCGGATGGTGTATTGGGGGCCTTCATTGATGGCAATGGCAATGAACACCTCTTTCTTGTCCGGCGAGATCGACACCTGGGAGGATTCCACCGTGAAATCTATGTAGCCACGGTCGAGGTAGAACGAACGCAGGGTTTCCAGATCACCGCTGAGGCGCTCGCGGGCGTACTTGTCGGCACTGGTCAGCGACGCCCAGACGCCACTGGTCTGCAGTTCAAACAGATCCAGCAGTTGCTCGTCGTCGAAGCTCTTGTTGCCGATCAGATTGATGTGCTGGATCGCCGCCACATCGCCTTCATTGATCTCCAGGCGAATGGCCACCCGATTGCGCGGAAGGGTCTCGCCAGTGGCATTGACCCGGGCGTTGTAACGCCCCTGCGCCACGTAGGATCGCAGGATCTCAAGCTCCAGCCGCTCCAGGGTCGCGCGCCGGAAGACCTGGCCTTCCTGCAGACCGGCACTGGACAGCGCGTCCATCAGCATTTCGGTCTCGATATTCTTGTTGCCTTCGATATCGATAGAGCTGATCGAAGGCCGCTCCTGTACCGATAGAATCAGCACGTTGCCGTCGCGGCTGGCGGCTATGTCGGTAAACAGACCGGTCTTGAACAGGGTCTTGATGCCATCCGCCAGTGCCCGGTCGGAGAGTGACTCCCCGATACCGATCGGGAACGCCGAGAACACACTGCCCGCGGACACCCGCTGCAGACCCTCGACTTCGATATCGGAAATGATGAACTCGTCAGCAAAGGCTGACTGGCCACCCAAGGAAGTAACTGCCAGGCCGAATACTGCGCCGAAAAAAGACCGTCTCATTCAATAACTTCGCCTGTTGGTGCGCGTAAGAAGGTGGCAATTCTCACAACCGCATCAGGTCGTTGTAAAGTGCAAACACCATCAATGAAAGAATCATTACCATACCAATTCGTAATCCTAGCGCCTGAACCTGTTCCGAGACCGGCTTACGGCGAATGGCTTCAATGGTATAGAAAACGATATGGCCGCCATCGAGTACCGGAATCGGCAGCAGGTTAAGCACGCCGAGACTGACACTCAGGTAGGCCAGGAAACGAATAAAATCCTCAAATCCGGAACTGACGCTCTGCTCCGCCACCCGGGCAATGGTAATCGGACCACTGAGATTTTTGGGAGACAGCAGCCCGGTAACCATTTTCTTGATCGCCACCAGCGTCAGCCGGGTATCGGCCCAGGTGCGCTCAATCGCATACGGAATCGCCGCCAGCGGATTGTAACCGACCTCCCGGAGCATGCTCTCAGGCCAATCGACCGGCTGCACACCTGCACCAACGTAACCGATGCTCTCTCCGGAATCCTGCACCTGCTCCGCCGGCGTAATGGCTACCAGCATCAGTTGCCCATCGCGCAGCACTGACAGCTCCAGGGCCTGCTCTGGCGCGCCCCGAATCACCTTCACCAGTTCGTACCAGCCGGCCACGGGCTCACCGTCCACCGCCGTTACTTCATCACCGGGTCGCAGCCCGGCCAAGGCGGCACGACCGTCTTCGAGCACCTGATCAATCACCGCCGGCACCGCCGGTCGCCAGGGCGATACGCCAAACTGACTCAAAGGCAATGGTGCTTCGTCATCCAACTGCCAGCCATTGAGGGAGGCCTGAAGCTGACGGGACAAGCCGTCGTCGATGACCGTCATCGAGACTGACCCATGCTCCCCTGCACGCTCCAGCAGGCGCATGTTGATGTCCTGCCAGGACGATACCCGGCGGCCATCAACCTCAGTCACTTCCATCCCACTTTCCAGGCCAAGTCGTCCAGCGACCGAATCCTGCTCCACTTCCCCCACAATCGGGGCCAGGGCATTGAATCCGACCACGCCGAGGAGCCAGTAAGCAGCAATGGCGAACAGGAAGTTGGCGATAGGACCAGCCGAGGCAATCGCAATACGCTGACCCGGCGATTTGGAGGTAAACGCCTGATCCCGGAGTTCTTCCGGCACGGGCCCTTCGCGCTCGTCGAGCATCTTGACGTAGCCACCCAGGGGAATCAGCGCGATCGCAAACTCGGTACCGTGGCGATCGTACCAGGAGTAGACCGGATTGCCGAAGCCAACGGAAAACCGCAACACCTTGACCCCGCAGCGCCGGGCCACCAAGAAATGGCCATACTCGTGGATGGTGACCAGGATTCCCAGGGTCAGCACCAATGCCAGTATGGTCTGCAATAGCTGCATCATAATGTCATTTGCTAGTCATTCTCAATTATTGAGAGATTAACGGATCTGCTCAAGGGCCACCACTCGAGCTTCGTCATCCTTGGCAAAGATTGCCTCAAAATTGCTTGCCGGTTCAATCGCCACCCGCGCCAGGGTCCGCTCAATGATAGCCGGGATATCCACAAAACGAATCTTACGCTTCAGAAAGGCATCAACAGCCACTTCGTTGGCGGCGTTCAGGATGGCTGGCGCCGTCGCTCCGGCATAGAACGCCTCGGCGGCGAGTCGCAGACAGGGAAAACGGTCCGGGTCCGGGCGCTCAAAGTTGAAACGACCAATGGCAAACAGGTCCAGAGGCGGCACACCGGCTTCAATCCGCTCCGGCCACGCCAGGCCGTTGGCGATAGGCGTGCGCATGTCGGGGCTACCCAACTGCGCCAGCACGGAGCCATCCTCGTAGTCCACCATGGAGTGAATGATGCTTTCAGGATGGACGTGCACCTCCACCTTACCGGGATCAGTGTTGAACAGCCAGCAGGCTTCGATAAGCTCCAGCCCCTTGTTCATCAGCGAGGCGGAATCGACAGAGATTTTCTGCCCCATGGACCAGTTGGGATGGGCACAGGCCTGCTCCGGGGTAACATCCTGGAGTTGCTCGACGCTGAAGGTACGGAAAGGGCCGCCGGAGGCGGTCAGCAGAATTCGGCGGACACCGGCGGCATCCAACTGCCGACTCTGCCCTGCGGGCAAGCATTGGAAGATGGCATTGTGCTCGCTGTCGATCGGCAGCAGCTCGGCGCCAGAGTGGGCCACTGCGTCCATGAACAACTGACCGGACATCACCAGTGCTTCCTTGTTGGCCAGCAGAACCCGCTTGCCGGCCTTGACAGCTGCCAGGGTGGGCGCCAGACCGGCCGCCCCCACAATGGCCGCCATAACGGTATCACAGCCTGCATCACCAGCGACCGCACACAACCCCGATTCCCCTGTCAGCACCTCGATGCCGGTACCGGACAAACGGGATTGCAACTCGGCCGCTGCGGCGGCGTCCGCCATCACGGCAACCGAAGGCTGAAACTCCTGACACAGGAGAGCCATTTCGTCGACCCGGGTACTGGCCGTCAGCGCCTCTACGCGGAACCGATGCGGGTGGCGACGGATGACATCCAGTGTGCTCTGACCAATGGAGCCGGTGGCGCCCAGGACCGTCACCGAGCGCATCATGCCACCCCGGCCCGCAGCCAGCCCAACAACCCAACCAACAGTGCAAACACCGGAATTGCGGCGGTGAGACTGTCGATCCGGTCCATGATGCCGCCATGTCCGGGCAACAGTTGGCTGCTGTCCTTGATACCGCGATGGCGCTTGAGCATGCTCTCCAGCAGGTCACCGAGAACCGAAATGGCCCCGGTCAGCAAACTGGCGATGACCAGCAGTGAGCCCTCCATCAGGGTCGCCTCTGCTGCCAGACTGCACAATGTCGCCAACGCCGCAACGGCAGCCAGGCCACCCCATACCCCAGCCCAGGATTTACCGGGGCTGACCCGGGGCGCCAGCTTGGCCTTGCCAAAGGCGCGACCGGCAAAATAGGCACCGATGTCCGCGACCCAGACAATGCAGAAGACGTAGAGAATAACCAGCAGGTTGTTGTCCAGACGGCCAAACTCGACGTCGCCATTGCGCAGCTGGTTCAAACCAACCCAGGCCGGTACCAGAACCAGCACGCCCATCAGCGCCCGCACCGGCACCGGTGACCACCGATCCGTGCCCTTGGGGTAGCTGCGCACCAACAGCAGACAGATTCCCCACCACACCAGCGCCACCCAGTTCACCCAGGCCAGGGGCTGGTACAACAGGTACAACACGGCGGCAACGACTGCGGCATAGCCAAAACGGGCGGCCTGGGACGTCAGTCCTGCCATATTGGCCCACTCCCAGGCACCAATGGCAATGATCAGACCGGTAAACAGGGCGAAGCCCAGTGGCGGTAGAAAGAAGATGCCCCCGATCGCAATGGGAGCCAGGATCAGGGCAGTGATAATACGGGTCTTTAACACGAGTCGGGTCGCTTATTCGTCGTTATTGTCGGGCGAGCACGCGGCGGAAATCTGATCGTCAGTCTGGCCAAACCGGCGCTGACGACGGGAGTAGGCTTCCAACGCCTCGCGCATCTCCGCTTCGTGGAAATCCGGCCAGAACACCTCTGAGAAGTAGAATTCGGTATAGGCCAGGTGCCAGAGCAGGAAGTTGCTGATCCGCTGCTCACCGGCCGTACGGATCATCAGATCCGGCATGGGCAGGTCGCCGATGGAGAGGTGCTGCTGAATCAGGTCATCGGTGATATCGGACGGCGCCAGGCGCCCTGCCGCCACGTCTGCCGCCACCTGGCGGGTGGCCTGGGTGATATCCCAGTGGCCACCGTAGTTGGCGGCAATCACCAGCGTCATGCGGGTATTGTGACGGGTCAACTCTTCGGCACGGGCCATATGTTCCTGGAGCACGGCGCTGAAGGCACTACGATCGCCAATGATCCGCAGCCGGATATTGTTGCGGTGCAATTTCTTGACTTCCCGTTCCAGCGCGAACAGGAACAACCGCATCAATGCCGATACCTCGTCCTCCGGACGACGCCAGTTCTCGCTTGAGAACGCAAACAGGGTGAGTACTTCCACCCCTTCCCGGGCGCAGGTTTCCACCACCGACTTGACGGCCTTGACCCCGGCCTTGTGACCGGCAACCCCTTTCAGGCGCTGCGCCTTGGCCCAGCGGTTGTTGCCATCCATGATGATCGCCACGTGCCGGGGCCGCGTCGCCGCCGAGACCGGAATATCTGCGGATACCTTTTCCGTCATGCTAACCCCTGACCGGCAGCGCCTGGGAAGGCTCTCTGCCGGTGGTTGGTGAACGCCGAACCGTGACGGTCTAGACCGCCATCAGGTCCTCTTCCTTGGATTTGAGCATCTTCTCGACCTCGGCTACGTAGCGGTCGGTCAGCTTCTGGACCTCTTCCTCACCGCGACGCTGGTCGTCTTCGGAGATCTCTTTCTCCTTCACCAGGTCCTTGATGTCATTGTTGGCGTCCCGGCGGGCGTTGCGGATGGAGACACGGGCGTGCTCGGCATCTGCCTTGGCCTGCTTGACCATCTCGCGACGGGTTTCCTCGGTCAGCATCGGCATCGGTACCCGAATCACGTCACCGTTGGTGGACGGGTTCAGGCCCAGATCAGACATCATGATGGCCTTCTCGATGGTCGGCGTCAGGTTCTTCTCCCAGGGCGCCACCACCAGGGTACGGTTGTCTTCGACGTTAACCGCGGCCACCTGCTTCAGCGGGGTATCCTGACCGTAATAGCTCACCATCACGCTATCCAGGATCGCCGGATGGGCGCGACCGGTGCGGATCTTGTTGAATGCTGAACCCAGAGCTTCCAGGCTCTTCTTCATGCGCGTTTCGGCATCGGATTTGATTTCGTTGATCACTGCAGCATCCTCAATTCTGTGTCTGGTAAAAAAACGTTGTCTGTCGCCGACTCAGTCGACCAGTGTGCCTTCCGGCTCGCCGGTGACAATCCGGGTCAACACGCCCGGCTGGTTCATGTCGAAGATCCGCAACGGCATGCCGTGATCACGGGCCAGACAGATTGCGGTCAGGTCCATGACTTCCAGCTTCATGTCCAACACCTGATCATAGGTCAGATAGTCGTATTTCTCCGCTGACGGATCCTTGACCGGATCGGCGGAGTAGATGCCATCCACCTTGGTGGCCTTGAGCACGGCGTCGGCTTCGATTTCGATGCCACGCAGGCAGGCGGAGGAATCGGTGGTGAAGAAGGGGTTGCCGGTACCGGCGCAGAAGATCACAACATCGCCATCCTTGAGATCGCGAACCGCACGACGGCGGTCGTAATGCTCAACGATGCCGCTCATCGGAATGGCCGACATCACCCGTGTACGGATGTTGGAGCGCTCCAGGGCATCCCGCATCGCCAGGGCGTTCATGACGGTTGCCAGCATCCCCATGTGGTCACCGGTTACCCGGTCCATGCCCGCCGCGTTCAGGGCGGCACCGCGGAACAGGTTACCACCACCGATCACCAGGCCAACCTGGACCCCGATACCGATCAACGCGCCGATCTCCAGGGCCATTCGGTCCAGCACCTTCGGATCAATGCCGAAATCGTGCTCACCCATGAGCGCCTCACCACTGAGTTTCAGCAGAACTCGCTTGTACCGTGGCTGGCTGTTCGAAGACTTAGGCATGATGATCCCCTCTATACATTGGCTGGCAGGATGACGACGCTGCGGGAGGACCACGCCTGTCGACCGGCGCGATCACTGTCCGGACTCGCATCTGACATACCTCTCCAGCCAATCCGGCGGTAAAAAAGGGGTATCTCAGATACAAGCCCGCCACGAGGGCCGGGTTTCCCCAGCCAACGTGGCAGTCTTTGTCGGGCCCGACAATCGTTGATTCCGGGCCCTGGGAGCAGGATCAGGCCTTGCCGGTACCGGCTGCAGCAGCAACCTCGGCAGCAAAGTCCACTTCTTCCTTCTCGATGCCTTCGCCAACTTCCAGGCGAATGAAGCCAACCAGCTCACCACCGGCAGCCTTGATCAGCTCACCAACGGTCTGGTCCGGGTTCTTGACGAACGGCTGCTCGACCAGGCTGTTCTCTTTCAGGAACTTCTTGATCCGGCCGCCCATCATCTTCTCAACGATTTCATCAGGCTTGCCTTCCATATCCGGCTGGGCCTTGATGATTTCCTTCTCTTTTTCCAGCTCTTCAGCAGGCATGTCTTCTGGCTTGCCAACGCGCGGGTTAACCGCAGCGGCGTGCATGGCAACGTCGCGAGCCACTTCGGAGTCACCAGCAGAAATGGCAACAACGGAAGCGATCTTGTTGTTGCTGTGGACGTAGCCACCAACAACCGGACCTTCAACCTTCAGCAGACGACGAACAGTGATGTTCTCGCCGATCTTCTGAACCAGGCCCTGGCGCTTCTCTTCCAGTTCGCCTTCCATCAGCTTGGCAACGTCAGTCTCGCCTTTGTCGAACGCAACGGCCAGAACGTCATTGGCGAAAGCCATGAAGTTGTCATCACGGGCAACAAAGTCAGTCTCGGAGTTGACTTCCAGGACGTAGGCGACGGTGTTGTCGTCGGATACCTTGATCAGGGCAACGCCTTCAGCAGCGGTACGACCAGCTTTTTTGGCGGCCTTCAGACCGGAAGACTTACGCAGCTCTTCGATAGCGGTTTCCACACTGCCGTCAGCTTCTACCAGTGCCTTCTTGCACTCCATCATGCCAAGACCGGTACGCTCACGCAGTTCTTTGACCATTGCAGCGGTAATTGCAGCCATGTTCAATCCTCTCAATGTCAGGAATCTGGAGTCCCGTCCCTTATGGGGCCGGTACAGATATTCAGGAAAACCTGAACAGCCTCGGCTGTTCAGAACGCTGA
This sequence comes from Marinobacter sp. CA1, assembly GCF_020546665.1. Taxonomy (NCBI): domain Bacteria; kingdom Pseudomonadati; phylum Pseudomonadota; class Gammaproteobacteria; order Pseudomonadales; family Marinobacteraceae; genus Marinobacter; species Marinobacter sp. CA1. Next base: position 1,672,416 of record NZ_CP071785.1, on the reverse strand, counting down.
TCCTCCCACTCGGGTGGAGTCGGGTCTTGCCCGTACCTTTCGCACCTGAAGAAAGGGGGACCGGAGGTTTCTCTCCTCAGCCCCCACATTCAAGCGCCGAAAGATGATCAGCACATGACGCCAGGCGTCTTACTCGGCAGCCGGAGCTGCGCCTTCGGCGTCTTCGCTGACTTCTACAAACTCATCAGCGCCGGCGCCAGCCTGAGTACCTTCAACACAGGTATCGGCAACCGCCTTAACGTAGATCTGGATCGCACGGATCGCGTCGTCGTTGCCCGGGATGACATAGTCAACGCCGTCAGGATCGCTGTTGGTATCAACTACGCCGATGACCGGGATGCCCAGCTTGTTGGCTTCCTTGATCGCGATGCGCTCGTGGTCAACGTCGATCACGAACAGAGCGTCCGGCAGGCCACCCATGTCCTTGATACCGCCGATGCTGCGCTCCAGCTTGTCCATCTCGCGGGTACGCTCGAGGGCTTCTTTCTTGGTCAGCTTGTCGAAAGTACCGTCTTTGCTCTGGGCTTCCAGATCACGGTAGCGACGGATGGACTGACGAATGGTCTTGTAGTTGGTCAGCATACCACCCAACCAGCGGTGGTTTACGAACGGCTGGCCAGCGCGCTCGGCTTCTTCCTTAACGATCTTGGCGGCAGCACGCTTGGTGCCAACGAACAGGACCTTGTTCTTGCTCTCTGCCAGCTGCTGAACGAACTTCAGCGCGTCGTTCATGGCAGGAACAGTCTGCTCCAGGTTGATGATATGAATCTTGTTACGGGCACCAAAGATGTACTTACCCATTTTCGGGTTCCAGTAACGGGTCTGGTGACCAAAGTGAGCACCTGCTTTCAGCAGGTCACGCATATTTACCTGAGCCATGATATATACCTTTTAGCTTCGGGTTAGTCCTCCACACGTCCGATTGCCCCAACCCCACCTGTTAAGGGGGCACCCTGGGACAACGTGTCGACGCGTGTGCGAATTTACCGGATTGATGTCCGGCGGGCGCGTTTATACCACAAAAGCAAACCCCGGCGCCATTGCTTTCGTACCTTTTAAGGCACCAGCGAAGGCGGCCACTGCCTTGTACCCGGAACTGCGCACCCTTAAAATGCCGGTTTGATCCAAATCAACAGGAAGCCCAATGCAGGTAACGATCAAGACCCCGGAAGAAATCGAGAAGATGCGTGTCGCCGGCCGTCTGGCGGCCGAAGTGCTGGAGATGATTGGCGAGTACATCAAGCCTGGCGTTTCCACCGAGGAACTGGACCGCATCTGTCACGATTACATCGTCAATGTACAGAAGGCGATTCCGGCTCCGCTGAACTACAAGGGGTTTCCGAAGTCGATCTGCACGTCGGTCAACCACGTGATCTGCCACGGCATTCCGTCGGAAAAGAAAATCCTCAAGGACGGCGACATTATGAACATCGATGTTACCGTCATTAAGGATGAGTACCACGGTGATACCAGCAAGATGTTCATTGTGGGCAAGCCCAAGCCCGGCACCGAGCGACTGATCCAGATTACCCAGGAATGTCTCTATAAAGGTATTGAACTGGTCAAGCCAGGCGCCCGCCTGGGGGACATCGGCCACGTAATCCAGCGTCACGCCGAGAAGCATCGTTATTCGGTGGTTCGGGACTACTGCGGTCACGGTATTGGCAAGGTGTTCCATGAAGAGCCGCAGGTCATGCATTACGGCAAGCCAGGCACCGGGTTCGAACTCCAGGAAGGCATGACCTTCACCATCGAGCCGATGATCAACCAGGGCAAGTACCAGACCAAGCTGCTGCCAGACGGCTGGACCGTGGTCACCAAGGACCACAAACTGTCCGCCCAGTGGGAACACACCCTGCTGGTGACCGCCGACGGCTGCGAAGTACTCACCAAGCGAACCGAAGAGTCGTTCTAGGTGGACACGGCCGCGCTGGAAACCCGAGTCCGCGAGGACCTGTCCCCGGTCCTGGCAGCCCGCGAACTGCTGCAATCCCGCTACAACGCGGATGCCGAGGCCTTTCGCCAGGGTGCCGGGGTGCGGGAGCTGGTGCAGTCCCGCGCCAACACCATCGACCGGGTTCTCCAGCTCATCTGGTCGCGCTACCCTTTCGCCACTTCCCCGGACATTGCCCTGGTCGCTGTGGGCGGTTACGGTCGCGGCGAGCTTCACCCCCATTCTGATATCGATCTGCTGATTCTCACCCGCAACGGCGTTGAGGACGACTGGCAGGAAGATCTCGGTGCCTTCATCACGCTGCTCTGGGACCTGCGCCTGGACATCGGCCACAGTGTCCGCAGCCTGGAAGAAAGCAAGCACGCCGCCCGCGACGACGTCACCATTCTCACCAATCTGCTGGAAACCCGGACGGTGGCCGGCCCGGACGAACTGCGCTCAACCCTGAGCGATGCTATCTACTCCGATGACATCATGACCGACCGGGAGTACTTCATCGCCAAGCGGGAGGAGCAACAGGCCCGCCACACCAAATACGGCGACACTGAGTACAACCTCGAGCCCAACGTCAAAGGCTCCCCCGGGGCGCTACGGGACATCCAGACCATTGGCTGGATCACCAAGCGGCATTTCGGCCTGCAGAGCATCGCCGATCTGACTCGCTTCAGCATACTGACCGAAGAAGAACACCGGATTCTGCTCGAGGGCGAGACCTTCCTCTGGCGACTGCGTTATGGCCTGCAACTGATCGCCGATCGCAACGAGAACCGGCTGCTGTTTGATCACCAGCGAGCTCTGGCTCACCTGCTGGGTTACCGTGACGAAGGCCGTCGCCTGGGCGTGGAAGCGATGATGCAGGCTTACTACCGCACCGTGCTGGCGCTGGCCGAGCTGGCCGACGTCATCCTTCAGTACTACGACGAGGCCATCCTCGCCAGCGAGGGCCAGGAAACCATCCAGCCGCTGAACAAACGCTTCCAGGTCCGTAACCGTTACATTGAAGCGATCAACAACCAGGTCTTTGCCTACGCGCCCTACGCCATTCTGGAGATCTTCGTGTTGATGGCGCAGCATCCGGAGATCAAGGGCATCCGCGCCACCACCATTCGTTCCCTGCGGGCCCACCGGCACCTTATTGACGATGCCTTCCGCGGCGACCTGGCGGTAACGACCCTCTTCATGGAGCTGCTGAAAACGCCCCATGCGCTGGATCAGACCCTGTCGTACATGAAAAAGTACAATGTGCTGGGGCGCTACCTGCCGGAATTTGGCCAGATCATCGGCCAGATGCAGCACGACCTGTTCCACATCTACACAGTGGACGCCCATACCCTGCGGGTGATCCGCAACATGGTGCGCCTGACCGGCCCGGACGCCCGCACCGAGTTCCCGCTGGCATCGCGCCTGATCCATCGACTGCCGAAACTGGAAACCCTTTACATTGCCGGGCTCTATCACGACGTCGCCAAGGGCCGGGGCGGGGATCATTCCGAACTGGGGGCGATCGACGCCGAAGCATTCTGTCAGCGCCACCACCTCAGCGAGCGCGATACCCAGCTCATTGCCTGGCTGGTTGAGAACCACCTGCTGATGTCGATGACAGCCCAGCGCAAGGACATCTCCGACCCTGACATTATCCAGGGCTTCGCCCGGTCCGTGCCCAGCGAGGTGCACCTTGATTACCTGTACGTGCTCACCGTCTGCGACATCAGCGCCACCAACCCCTCGCTCTGGAACACCTGGCGCGCCTCCCTGCTGAGGCAGCTGTACATTGAGGCGAAACGGGTTCTGAGCCGCGGCAACGACAACCCGGTGGACCGCCAGGAGTGGGTCCGGGCCACCCGCACTGAAGCCCGGGAAATGCTGCTGTCCCAGGGCTTCAGTGACGAGCAGATCGACAGCATCTGGGACAACCTGGACCAGGACTACTTCCTCCAGGACTCCACCGTGGACATTGCCTGGCAGACGGCCGCCATCATCCGCCATGGCGACCACCCTGACCCCCTGGTGCTGATCCGCGACACCCGCGGCGGCCCCAGTGAGGGCTATTCCCAGATCACCATCTACATGAAAGATCGGGTTGCACTGTTTGCGGCCACAACGGCGGTGTTGGAGCAGCTCAACCTCAACATCGCCGATGCCCGCATCACCACCTGCACCAACAGCCCCTACTCCATCAGCTCCTACGTCGTGCTGGATGACAAGGGCCAACCACTGGGGATCGACCCGGCCCGCAAGGAGCGGGTACGCAAGCGCCTGATCGAGGAACTGGATGACCCGGAGGACTACCCGGACATTATTCACCGGCGCACCCCGAGACAACTCAAGCACTTCGCCTTCCCGACGGAGGTGACGTTCTCAAACGACACCTACAATCAGCGCACGGTGATGGAAGTCGTCACCCCCGACCGCCCCGGCCTGCTGGCCCGAATCGGCCAGGTCCTGCTGGAACACCGGGTACGCCTGGCCACCGCCAAAATTGCCACCCTTGGCGAACGGGTGGAAGACGTGTTCTTCGTCACCGACGAACACGGCCAGCCAATCCAGGACCCGAACGTGTGTCATCGCCTTCAGGAAGACCTCTGCAACATGCTGGACCAGACTCAATGAACCCCAACCTGTCCCGACTGCACCCCTACCCCTTTGAAAAACTGAGCAAGCTAAAGGCCGGCATTGAACTGCCCGACCACCTCCCGGCCATCGCCCTGGGCATCGGCGAGCCCAAGCATCCGGCCCCCGAATTCGTCAAACAGGTGATCGCGGACAACCTGGACCGACTGGCCAACTACCCGACAACCCGTGGTCTGGACGAACTGCGCGAAGCCATCGCGGCGTGGGCCACCCGCCGCTTTCAGCTGACCGCAGGCACGCTGACCGCGGACGCTCACGTAGTGCCGGTCAATGGCACCCGGGAAGGCATCTTCTCGCTGGTTCAGTCGGTGGTGGACCGCAGTCGGCCCGGCGCCAAAGTGGTGAGCCCCAATCCGTTCTACCAGATCTACGAGGGCGCGGCACTGCTGGCAGGCGCCAGCCCCCACTACCTCGCCTGCGACGAGAGTAACGGTTTCATCCCGGATTTCGATCAGGTGCCGGCCAGCGTCTGGGACGACTGCCAGATTCTGTTCCTGTGCTCCCCCGGCAACCCCAGTGGCGCCGTCATTCCCCGCAGTACCCTGGCACGGGTGATTGAGCTGGCGGACCGCCACGACTTCATCATCGCCTCCGACGAGTGCTACTCGGAGCTCTACCCTGACGAAGCCCAGCCGCCGGAAGGCCTGTTGCAGACCTGCGCCGCCCTGGGCCGGGACGACTTCGCCCGCTGCGTGGTGTTCCACAGTCTGTCCAAACGCAGCAACCTGCCCGGACTGCGCTCCGGCTTTGTCGCCGGTGACGCCCGCATCCTCAAGGAATACCTGCGCTATCGCACCTACCATGGCTGCGCGATGCCGGTTCAGCACCAGCTCGCCAGCGTGGCGGCGTGGCAGGACGAAGCCCATGTGCGGGAAAACCGGGCTGCCTATCGGGCCAAATTTGAGGCGGTGGTGCCCATTCTGCGGCAGGTAATGGAGGTCGATTTCCCGGACGCAGGCTTCTATCTCTGGCCCAGGACGCCGGTGGACGACGAAACCTTCGCCCTCGAACTGGCACAAACCCAGAACGTACACGTTCTGCCCGGCCGCTATCTGTCACGCACCATTGACGGCTACAACCCGGGCGAACACCGGGTGCGTATGGCACTGGTCGCGCCGCTGGACGAATGCGTGACGGCAGCCGAACGCATAGCGACCTATCTGCGCCAACGCTAATGGCGGTAGTCGGCCAGGTACCAGCCCAACTCTCGAACCAACCCTTGCAAGCAACGAGTCAGGACTCATGAAACTCTACGGCATCAAGAACTGCGACACCGTCAAGAAAGCCCGCAAGTGGCTGGATGAGGCGGGCATCGACCACCAGTTTCACGACTTCAAGAAAGACGGTCTAAACCCGGAACTGCTCAGCCGCTGGGAGCAGGCCGTAGGCTGGGAGCTGCTGCTGAACCGGCGCGGAACCACCTGGCGCAAGCTGCCGGAAGAGGTTCGTGATAACATCGACGCCCAATCCGCCCACACCGTCATGCTCGACAACCCATCGATCATCAAGCGCCCGGTGGTTGAGCAGGACGGCAAGGTCTACGTCGGCTTCAAGGCCGATGACTGGGCCAACACTTTCACGCCCTGAGCCCGGGCCGTCGACACGGCCACAGGACGTCAGCGCGACCCGAACACAAAATCCCAGATTGAAGGAGAATTCAGCGCCATGAGTTTCGCATTCGGAATCGGCATCGGTACCCAGAACACCAGCAACGAGTGGCTGGAAGTGTTCTACCAGCAACCGGTACTCAACCCGGCCGACGCGCTGGTTGATGCCGCCCGTTCAGCCCTGGGCTACAACAGCGGCAATCAGGCGCTCGCCGCCAATGCCGACCAGCTCAACGCCCTCGCCCAGGCTCTGGCCGACGCTGGCGACGCAGCCCAGGCCGACCTGGCCCGCAAGGCCGCAGACAGCCAGCGCCCGGTCGTGGTCACGGTACTGGAAAGCGACGACACCGCCAGCAGCACCCCGGAGGTGTACCTCAAGCTGCACCTCATCTCCCACCGCCAGGCCAAGCCCCACGGCCTCAAGCTGGATGGCATCTTTGGACTGCTGCCCAACCTGGCGTGGACCAACGAAGGCGCGATCGACCTGAAAGAACTGCCGGATCGCCAACTCCAGGCGCGCCTTGAAGGCCGCGTGCTGGAAGTGAAATCCGTCGACAAGTTCCCGCAGATGACCGACTACGTGGTTCCCGCCGGGGTCCGTATCGCTGACACCGCCCGCGTACGTCTGGGCGCCTACGTCGGTGAAGGCACCACGGTCATGCATGAAGGCTTCATCAACTTCAACGCCGGTACCGAAGGCACCAGCATGATCGAAGGCCGGATCTCCGCAGGCGTGCTGATCGGCAAGGGTTCCGATCTGGGCGGCGGCTGCTCCACCATGGGCACCCTGTCCGGCGGCGGCAACATCATCATCTCCGTGGGCGAGAACTGCCTGATCGGCGCCAACGCCGGCATTGGCATCCCGCTGGGTGATCGCTGCACAGTGGAAGCAGGCCTGTACATCACATCCGGCTCCAAAGTGGCGCTGCTGGACGACCACAACAACCTGGTGGAAGTCGTCAAAGCCCGCGACCTTGCCGGCAAGCCGGACCTGCTGTTCCGTCGTAACAGCCAGACCGGCGCAGTTGAGTGCAAGACCAACAAGACCGCGATCGAACTCAACGAAGAGCTTCACGCCAACAACTGAGGGCTACGCCCTGATCACGCCCGGTCCCTGCCCTGACAGCGGACCGGGCTCGCCCTACCTCGAAACAGACAGGCCACCCAATGAGTAACTCGCCCACCATCGAACTCGCCATGGAACTGATTCGCCGCCGCTCCGTCACACCAGACGATGCCGGCTGCCAGGAACTGATGATGTCCCGTCTCGCGGCCCTGGGGTTCCAGGGAGAATCCCTGCGCTTTGGCGATACCGACAACCTGTGGGCTCGAAAGGGCCAGGACGGCCCGGTACTGGCCTTTGCCGGCCACACCGACGTGGTTCCCACCGGCCCAGAGAAGAACTGGGCGCTGCCGCCGTTCGACGCCACCCTTCGCGACGGCTTTCTGCACGGCCGCGGCGCGGCAGACATGAAGGGCAGCCTGGCGGCGTTTGTCACTGCCTGTGAGCGCTTCGTGGCTCGCTACCCTGAGCATCGCGGTTCAATCGCACTGCTGATTACCAGCGACGAGGAAGGCCCCGCCAAGGGCGGCACCGTTAAAGTGGTGGAAACACTGGAGGCAAGGAACGAGAAGATCGACTGGTGTCTGATTGGCGAGCCCTCCAGCACCGAGCTGGTCGGCGACGTGATCAAAAACGGCCGTCGCGGCTCACTGCATGGCTACCTCACCGTACACGGGGTCCAGGGCCACGTGGCGTACCCGCACCTGGCAGAGAACCCGGTGCATACCGCCGCGCCGGCACTGACCGCGCTCAGCACCCAGCACTGGGACAGTGGTAACGAATTCTTCCCGCCCACCACCTTCCAGATCACCAGAATCGAGTCGGGAACCGGGAGCAACATCATTCCGGGTGAACTGCTGGTGCACTTCAACTTCCGCTACTGCACCGAAAACACGGCCGAATCCCTGGCTGAGCGGGTGTCCGAGATACTCGACGATCACAAGCTCAACTACGACCTGGAATGGAACCTCAGTGGCCGCCCCTTCCTCACGGATCGCGGCGCCCTGGTCAGTGCGACCCAGGACGCCATTCGCCAGGTCACCGGGCGCGAGACGGAACTGTCGACCTCCGGAGGCACTTCCGATGGCCGCTTCATTGCTCCGACCGGCGCCCAGGTGGTGGAACTCGGACCAATCAACGCCACCATCCACAAAGTGGATGAATGCGTGAAGGCCGAGGATCTCGACACCCTGTCCGACATCTACGAACAGATTCTGGTGCAATTGCTGGCCTGATGGGCCACTGGCACCATCAGCAACCACTCAAGCTCAGTAATGGGGAGGTGGCGTCTCTTCCTCTTCCGGCTTGATGTTGGAAGGCGCCATCTCCTTGATCTGCTTGTGGAGGTGGCGTTTGGCGTCCCACAATTCCCGCAGTTCCAGCTCCTGTCGGGCTACTTGCTCGTTGAGGATATTGATGACGTCGTCCTGAAAGGCCAGTCGGGTTTCCAGCTCTTCCAGTCGGGTTTCCAGGGACTTCTCAGTCATGGCAGTGAGACTCCTCTGTTGTGGCTTCTCCGATGTAGCGTCCGCTTGGCCAGTACCCGCTGATATCTGTTATGATCGCGCTTTTGTCAGCCGGCACCGGTTTCTGGTAGCGGCTGTTGTTCACCGGTCGGTTATCCAAGTGTACGCGATTCCCGGCCTTGTTGGTTAGAGTTTGAAATTTTGAATAACGGAGAAACATCCCCCAATGCGTAGTCCAGCCAAAGCGATCCTCCTGGCCATCCTGATCGCCATCCCGGCCCCGTTCGTTCTCGCGTTCGCCCTGGTGACCTTTACCCCGGAACTGTTCCAGATCCTGTCCCAAACCGGCAGCTCAGAACTGGCCGGCAAACCCACCTTTGTACTGGGTAGTGCCCAGGGAATCGGCGCCTATGTGCTGACTCTGGTACTGTTCGCCCTGGCCGGGTTCCTTGCCATCACCTTCTCCCAGAAGCAGCCTCAGCGCCAGAGCCGTCAGCAGCCCCAGGCCGCGCGTCGCAGCGCGCCTCAGTCCCGCACGCAGGCGTCTGACGATGATGATGACGACAACGAGGGACCGGAAGGTGATGAAGAAGGTACCGTGAAGTGGTTCAACGTCAAGAAAGGCTTCGGCTTTATCGTGCGTGAAAGCGGTGACGAAGTGTTTGTGCACTTCCGCGCCATTCGCGGGCGTGGCCGTCGCGTCCTGCGTCAGGGCCAGGCAGTACGTTTCGATGTGGTGGAAGCGGATAAAGGCCTGCAGGCCGACAACGTCTCTATCCTCGAAGAGTAAGGCCGTCGGTCAGTGGTCGCCTCCCAGCGGCCACTGACCGTCAATCCCCTCAGTTCCAGGCCACCAGCTGCTCACCACGCTGATCCAGCCGCCACCATTTCTCATCCGCTACCGGATCACCTTCCTGCCAGCCGCCGGGGCTGCAACGAACTTCAACCTGGAGAGCCTCCCAGGCGCTGCGGGCGCAATCCAGATCGCTTGCCCACGGCAGCTCATTGCCTTCCAGCACCAGACAGGCGTAACGTAGCCCCATCGCACCAGGGTACAGGCTGATGCTCACCGGCTGCGCGTTGACCTTGCCCTGCCCTCTCAACATGGGCCGGTCAAGACTGGCGTCATCCAGCTCAAGCTCATCAAAGTGAGCCTGCAACCAGTGGCTGAGTTGCCCTGGCTCCAGGTCGCGTATGTAGATTTCAAGGTCTTGCACCCACCGTCTCCCTAAGTTGTGCTCTGCGCTGCCCACTCTGGCGAACCGGGCAGCCGATTGTTCTGGCTGCATAGTGACGCCTGGCGGGCAACGCTGCAACCCGGGACCAGGCATTCCGCTCCGTCAGGCCACGGCAGGCGCATCAGCTCCTGCTCAACGTCCTGCGGACGAAGATCATCAAGGGCTCCGGCGTGCAGTTCCTCCTGCCAGCTCACTTCCGCCGCCGTCTGTTGCAGGCAAAGCTGGTGTAGAACCCGTTCCAGCTCGGCCACCGGCTGTTGCCGGGCCAGACCAATCAACAGTCGCTGACGCAGCAACTGAACTTCGCCCGCCAGCCGGATGGCTTCGCTGCCCTGCCCCTGGCGAAGCCGCAGGGCCTTGCGTACCGCTGCTCGCTCCAGGATAGCCAGCGCCTTGCCCGGGGTATCAACCGGATCGGGCCAGGCGGCCACCACACGAGCCAGGGCGTCAGACTCTATACGGACCTGCCAGCGTTTCTCCAGGCAGGGCTGATGGGCATGCACCACCGCCATCAGCTGGCCCCGCCCGGGCAGGGGAAACCGCAAACGCTGCAGTGTGCGTCCAAGCCGGCACTCCAGTGCCCGAGCGGCGCCCGACGCCTCCGGCCTGCAGCGACCGACCAGCAGGATCGGCCCGGCGTGCGCCCTCAGCCGGCGAGCCAGTTCCGACCCATTGCTGCCCAGCAGTTCGCACAGATCCCCCGGGGAGAGCTGATCCAGCACCAATACAGAGGAGCGGGCATAGTCGGCTGTCGCCACCGCTGTCTCCGCGGGCACACTCAGCCATGTCGAGCTGTCATCATCCTGCCACTGCAGCCACTCCAGACGCCGACCGGGAATCGGAGCCAGCCCGGCCAGCCAGGCACTCTTACCAATGCCAGCTGGGCCGCTGACCCACACCAGAGCCCGGTCCGACATCATCAGGGCAACCCGAACATCCTCTGCCAGGGCAAGCCAGTCCGGATCGGTGATCAATACCGTGGCGCCACAGGGGTGACCCGGGGAGTTATCGGCAGAGTCCGTATCCGAGGAGCCATCCGGCCACCGGGAAACCTGCTCCAACACCGCCACATAGGCTTTGTCCTGCAAGCGTTCGGCCGACACGGCGAGGGTTTCCAGCAATTGGGGCCAGTCCAGCCAGGGCCGGGGACTCTGCTCCCGGGTGAGAGCCAGCCAGTACTGCAATTGGGTGGATAGCTGACTGTTGCCGGCCAGTGAGGTTACGGTGGGCTGTTCACACTGGATGGTGCGAACCAGTTCGTCCTGGTCAACGCCGCGGGCCCGCAGAAAGCGTACCAGTGCAGGGGCGCTTTCCAGCAAAGCCAGGAGGAAATCCTCCACGGTAATGGCGCAGCCATGACGGCCGCGAACCTGCCGCAGGGCGACCTGAAGCGCCTGCTGGCAGACGGGAGTGAGGCATCCTTGCCAGTCTTCCATCGCAAACTCCTTTTTGCGTTGGGCCGTTCCGGAAAATGGAACGACCGCTAAGATTGTCGAGCCGCATCGTCCTGACACGGTTACACCCGGTTATAGGTATCCTCGAACCGGACAATGTCGTCTTCCCCAAGATAGCTGCCGGTCTGCACTTCAATCAACTCCAGGGGGATCACACCCGGGTTGGTGAGCCGATGGGTCACGCCCAGGGGAATGTACGTGGACTGGTCTTCCGTCAGCAGCAGGGTCTCCTCACCACGGTGGACATTGGCGGTGCCTTTGACCACTACCCAATGCTCGGCGCGGTGGTGGTGCTTCTGCAGGGACAACGACGCCCCCGGGTTAACGGTAATGCGCTTGACCTGAAAACGATCGCCCTGAGCAACGCCTTCGTAGGTGCCCCATGGGCGGTGTACTTTCTTGTGGAAACGGTGTTCCAGGCGGCCACTGGCCTTGACCTTGGCCACCAGCTTTTTCACTTCCTGGACCCGGGAGCGATCCGCCACCAGCACCACGTCATCGGTTTCCACGATGACGTGGTCGTCCACCCCGAGGGCCGCAATCAGTCGGCTTTCGGAATGGATGTAAGAGCCGGAAACGTCCTCGGTGATGACATCGCCGCGGCAGACGTTGCCATGTTCATCCTGCGGCTGGATTTCCCACAGCGCTGACCAGGAGCCCACGTCTGACCAGCCGGCGTCCAGCGGCACCACCACCGCGTCTCGGGTTTTTTCCATCACCGCGTAATCGATGGAATCGTCAGGACAGGCCTCGAACGCTTCCCGGGCGACCCGGATGAAGTCCATATCGCCCTCTTTGCCGTCCCAGGCCTGACGGCAGGCTGCCAGCATCGCCGGCTGGTGTTCCGCCAGCTCCTCCAGGTAGCGGTCGGCCCGGAACAGGAACATGCCGCTGTTCCAGAGGTAGCCGCCTTCGTCCAGGTATTCCTGTGCCCGCGCTTCGTTGGGTTTCTCCACAAACGCCGCCACATCCGCGTAGCCACCCTGGTCCTTGCCGGCTTTGATGTAGCCATAGCCGGTATGGGGCGAGGACGGCACAATGCCGAAGGTCACCAGCTTGCCGGCACGCGCCGCTTCGGCGCCCTTGTCGACCGCGTCACGGAACGCCTTCATGTCTTTCAGCACCTGGTCAGACGGCATCACCAGCAGCAGTTCATCAGACTCCGCGCCCGCCGCCAGGGCCGCCAGGGCGATGGCCGGTGCAGTGTTACGCCCTACCGGCTCCAGGATGATTCCCTCGGTGCGCTGGCTGGCCTGGGCGTGAAGCTGGGCAGCCACCACGAAACGGTGGTCTTCATTGGTAATCGCCATAACGCGGGCGTTTTCGTCCAGCTGCAGACCCCGCTGAATGGTCTCGGCCAACAGCGTATCGTCAGTGACAACCGGCAGGAACTGCTTGGGGTATGCTTCCCGGGACAGGGGCCAGAGGCGGGTGCCAGACCCGCCGGAGAGAATGACTGCTAACATACTGGTTTCCAGGCAATGAGAGTAAGGAATGATGGCCGGATTCTACGCAATCCGGCCAGGCTTGGCCATGTAGGCACCGGCGACGCAGGCTACCAGCTACCGGTGTTCTCCATACTGGCCCAGGGTTCAGCCGCTGGCAGCGGCTCCCCCTTTTGTAACAGTTCAATGGAAATGCCGTCCGGTGAGCGGACAAACGCCATGTGGCCATCCCGGGGCGGGCGGTTGATGGTGACGCCATGGCGCTGAAGGTGCTCACACAGGGCATAGATGTCATCCACCCGGAACGCCAAATGCCCGAAATTGCGGCCTCCGGTGTACTCCTCCGGGTCCCAGTTGTAGGTCAGCTCCAGCGTTGGCGCTTTCTCTTCCCGGGCCCGCGCTTCGTCGTCCGGGGCTGCCAGGAACACCAGGGTGAACCGGCCGCGGTCGCTGTCTTTGCGGCTGATTTCGGTCAGTCCCAGCAGGTCACAATAAAAGTGCAGGGATTTGTCCAGGTCGTGGACCCGGACCATGGTGTGCAGGTATTGCATGACGAACTCCTTGGTTTCTTCCGCCAGTGTACACCGGGCCCGGGGGTGCTGAATGCGCAATTGTGGCTATCCCGGGACGTCTGGTTCATTCCCTGACCTGCTGCACCACCAGCTCCGCCAACAGTTCCCGGTAACGGGGCCCCAGATGAGACAGGCTCCATTGCCGGGGCTGCACCGGCGAGGCGTCGGCATCCAACAGGGCGGTGAGACAATGGGCCGCTGCCCGCGCCTCGGCGCCCTCATCGGTCGGGTGGCTGGGGTAACGCTGGTGTTCCGGTACGTATTCCGGATAGGCCAGCCGATCCGGCGCCAGTGCCAGGCACCCGGAGGCCATCGCCTCCAGCATCGCCAGGCCCTGGAAATCATGCAACGCCGTCGACACCACCACATCGGCACGGGCGAGCAGGGTGTCGTAGCCATCCCGATCCTCCAGGAACCCCCAGTGCTCCAGCCGATGCCCGAAGCGGCTGCGAATGGCCTCGAACTCCGGCGGCTGACTGCGGAAACGCTCCCCAACCACACTCAGCCGGAATCGCTGCCCCTGCGCCTCCAGCCGTTGTAAAAGAGCGAGCAGGCGCCCCGGGCCTTTGTCGTACTCCCAACGATGATTCCACAGCAGATGGGGCTCATCACGGTTATGGGGCTGCTGGCGGGACACGAACAGCCGGTCCTCCAGCGGCACCGGCAAGACCAGGGATTTGGCCCGGATCGAGTCCACCACGCCGGCCGGCACCGCATCCGGCAGCTTACGCAGCAGGGCGTCGACAGCAGTGAGGAAGCTCTGCCGGTTCCACTCACTGTTGAAGGCCACCCGATCGGCGGCGATGGCGCTGTACAGGTTGACCAGCTGCGGGTCGATGCTCTGGTGCTGGCCGGCGGACTCCGGGTAGGCAAACTGGTTCTCGTGCATGTACAGCAGGGTCGGCACCCTCGCCAGCTGAGGCTGGAGCCCCTTGAGAGTCGCCAGATCCACCATCGAGGTGACCACCAACAGATCCCAGGATCGCGACAGGGCTGGCTCCCGCAGCCAGCTCAGGGCATTGCCCCGGATACGCCAGCGGAAGAAACGCGGCGGCAGCGTCAGCACCTGCCAGTCGTAGGCGGGCTGGCAGGCCACCAACTGCTGCCGCCAGCGACGGTGGCTGCCCACATCGTAGGCCGACAGGATCAACGCCCGCGGTCGTTTCGGGCCGCCAGAGCAGGAGCCGTGAGAGTGGGAGCCGTATGGCTCGGGGTCGTGAGAGTGAGGATCATCGCGCATAACGCGCTATGGTATCACTCCCGGTTGGACAGCCAGACCGCCTGGTAGGGTTTGAGGGTGATCTCGCCCCCCAGATCGTCGATGCGCTGGCCCGAGATCAGGTCCAGCCAGCGGTCGGTGCCGATCAGGTTGATGTCGCTGAGTGCCACCTGGCGCACACTGTCGGTGACGTTGTAGATGCAGAAGATGGACTGGTCCCGCCGCAGACTCTGGCGCCAGAAGCCAAACACCTGCAACCCCAGATGCAGGGTGAACTGGGTGGCATTGGGGTGGAACGCCGGCTGCCGACGCCGTACTTCAATCAACCGCTTCAGCTCGCCAAACACCTGGCTGTGGTGACTGAGCGGATTCGCCAGAGCCTCCTGCAGCCGATCCAGTGGCCACTGCGCCCGGTTGATGGAACGCAGCCGGCCGGTGTGCTCCATCCGCGCATAGTCGTTCTCAGTGCCCACCAGGCTATGAATGTACAACGCCGGAATGCCCTCCAGAGACAGCATGATGGCGTGGGCACAGAGAAAACGCTGCAACTGCCAGGCATCGCCCCCCTCACCCGCCACGGTGCCCTTCATGGCATCGTACAGCGCAATGTTGATCTCGTAGGCCTGCTGGCTGCCATCGGCCACCTGGCGGTAGGACACCTTGCCCCCGAAGCGCTCCATGGTGGCGATCAGTTGCTGCTTTTCGGTATCGCTCAGCAGGCCGTCAGTGGGTCTCATGCCGATGCCATCGTGGGAGGCAATGAAATTAAGGTAGGTGGTGCCCAGCTGGGCCGGGGGCATGCTCATCAGCCAGGTTTTCAGGTGGCGGCAGTTGCCGGTCACCAGAGTGTGGATCAGCAACGGCGGCAACGAGAAGTTGTAGATGACATGGGCTTCGTTGGCGTTGCCGAAGTAGGTCAGGTTCTCCCGGTTGGGCACGTTGGTTTCAGTGATCACCACCGCCGTCGGCGTGTGGTGCTCAATCAGCAGCCTCAGCACCTTGATCAGTTCGTGGGTCTGCTGGAGGTGGATACAGCGGGTGCCCACCTCCTTCCACAGAAACGCCACCGCATCGAGCCGGAACCACAGAATGCCCCGCTCGAGGTAGTGGCGGATGATGCCAACGAACGCCAGCAGCACCTCCGGGTTGCGGAAGTTCAGATCCACCTGATCTTCACTGAAAGTGCACCAGACATGGCGCTCGCCGTCGTCCGTCTGCACCGGGTTCAACAGCGGCGAGGTGCGGGGGCGCACCACCTGACTGACGTCTGCGGTCGGATCGGCCTCGACAAAGTAATCCCGGCCCGGGTCCAGCCGCCGGCGGAAATTCTCAAACCAGCGGCTGCGGGCCGACATGTGATTGATCACCAGGTCCGCCATCAACCGAAACTCACGACCAATGGCCTCGATGTCACGCCAGTCGCCGTGGGATTCGTTGACCGCCAGGTAATCCATCACCGCGAAGCCATCATCCGAACTGTAGGGAAAGAACGGCAGTATGTGCACCGCCGACACGGTATCGGCCAACTGCTCCCGCAGGAACCGGCGCAGCGTCGCCAATGGCTTTTCATCCTCGGCCTGAACGGTGTCCGCGTAGGTAATCAGCAGTACGTCGGCTTCCGTCCAGTTGTTCTGGTGGGCCGGTGGCGCCGGACTGTCCGGCGCCAGCCCCATGGTCGTGATCAGCCGATCCGCCAAAAAACCACTGTCCAGATCCGGATAGATCAGCTCCAGCATCCCCATCAGTCGGTTGCGTAGATCCTGCGCCATCAGCTCCCCTCCCCTTCGACGGTTATCACGACGGCTCGACAATCCCGGGCCGGTATTCCCGGTTATCGACTTCCACCGCGTCGTGCAGCGCTTCCATGATGTCGGGCAAGGCGCTCTTGACCCGGCTCCAGCTCGGGATGAACGGCGTATCCATCGGGTTTTCCAGGAAGTAGGCACCGGCTTTCATGATGTTGCGGGCAAACAGCTCCACCGCCTTTTCTTCCTTGTGACGGTCCAGGCTCAGACCATTGATGACGGCGTCGTTCTGATAGGTCTCAATAAAATCCAGGGCGATGCGATAGTAGGTCGCCTTGATGGTGCGGAACTTCTCCTGGGAGAAGATCTCGCCATTGGTTGCCAGCTTGCGGAACACCGCCTTGCTGATGTCGGTGCTCATCTTCGACAGGCCCCGGCTGGAGTCATGTTCCGACAGCTCCTGGTGTTTGTGGTCGTAGACATCGGCAATGTCCACCTGACACAAGCGGTTGGTGGAGTAATTGCGCTTCATCTCCGACAGCACGCCCACTTCCAGCCCCCAGTCGCTGGGGATGCGCAGGTCATTGATCACATCAGTCCGTAACGAGAACTCCCCTGCCAGCGGGTAGCGATAACTGTCCAGGTAATCGAGAAAATCGCTGGGGCCACACACCTTCTTCAGCGCGCGGATCAGCGGCGTGACCAGCAGGCGGCTGACCCGGCCGTTCATCTTGCCGTCCGCCACCCGGGCGTAGTAGCCCTTACAGAACATGTAGTTGAAGTTTGGGTTGGCGACCGGGTAGATCAGTCGCGCCACCAGGTCCCGGGAATAGGTCAGGATGTCGCAGTCGTGCAGCGCCACCGATCTGGCCCGGTTGCAGGCCAGCACATAACCGAAGCAGTACCAGACGTTGCGCCCTTTCCCCATCTCGGTGGGGGCCAGCCCCTGTTCCCGCAACAGCAGGTCCACCTGCCGCAGTCTCGGACCGTCGTTCCACAACACCCGAACGTGCTGGGGCAACTCGAAAAAATAGGCCATGGCGTGGCGATACTGCTCCTCATTGGCCCGGTCCAGCCCGATCACGATCTGGTCAAGGAACGGCACCTTCGCCAGTTCTGTCACGATGTGCTTCAGCGCCGGACCTTCCAGTTCCGAGTACAGGCAGGGCAGCACCAGCGCCATGGGCCGGGACTGGCTGAAGGTCATCAACTCCGCCTCCAGCTCCTCCACCGGTCGCCGACACAGGTTGTGGAGCGTGGTTACGATACCGTTCTGATAAAAGTCGCCCATGGCGTACCTCCGTCGGGGTGCTTGTGGTTTTTCAACGTGCAGGCAACCGCATCACACGCCGTATTCCATCAGAATGTTCAGGACACACTCGTTCCAGCCCGCAGGCCCCTTCTTGAGTGAACGCATGACGTGGCGATCCGATGGCAGCTGCAACTGATCTGACCGCACGCCCTGAATGATTACCGGCACATCCACCGCCGCCAGCATGGCCTGGTCATTGGGGCCATCCCCCAGCGCGACCGTTACCCAATGCACCTCGGGCCAGGCCCGGCGATAGTGCTCAGCCAGGTAGCGGACACCGTCCGCCTTGTCGAAGTCGCCCATGACGTGGTCAAAACGCCCACCCGCCAACAGCCGCAACCCACGCTTCCGGAGCGCCAGGCGAAACTGCTCCCGTTCCCCGTCTGAACCCAGCCACAACAACGGCTCTGTGCCGTCACGCTGGCGCGCCATGGCAGCAGCTTGCGGCGACAACCCGGTCAGCCCAGACAGTTCATCATTCGACATGTCCGAGAAGCTGCGGAAGCGGTAGCCCAGCGATCGCAGATCGGCCAACACCGTCAGCAGCCGGGGGTGATCGTCAGCAAAGCAATGCGCCCGCTCCGGTCCGGGCCCCACGCTGTTGGCCGGGATCAGCACCATGGCACCGTTCTCAACAATGCAGGGCGTGTCCGCAGCCAGTTGGTTCCGTAACGCCGACACTTCCGCTGCGGTCTTGCTGGTGCTCAGGATCAACGGCACCCCGGCGGCCCGTAACCGAGCCAGCGCTGGCCTGGCCGGAGACCAGTCGTAGCTGTGGTGATCCAGCAGGGTGCCATCCAGGTCACTGAACAAGAGAAGTCGGGTGTGCGTCATCGGCTTTCGCCCTCCTTTGGTGCAGTCGTCCAAGTCTGTGCAAGGGACCGCCCCGTTGTGAGTCATGGCAGCGGGCCTCCGCCTCCGCCATCACCTCCTAAGCTCGGTTGTGCAGAATTCGTACCACCGATGACGCGGGCAGGCGTGGCGGGAATTTGTTTGCCGGGGAACGGTCTGAGACACTGACGGGCTGGACGCCTCGTCCCCTCCATTCCCAGCCAACAGCGGAGACACGCCATCGCCATGGCCCCGGATGCTTTTCAGATCGAACATCGCTATCAGGAACTGCCCCCCTCGTTCTACACACGGGTTCAGCCCACGCCGCTGACGGACGCCCGCATGGTGTGCTTCAACCATGAACTGGCCGAACAGATGGGGATTTACACCGGCAATCCGGAGGACTGGACCGGCATTGGTGCGGGCACGGAACTGCTGGAAGGAATGGACCCGGTGGCGATGAAGTACACCGGCCACCAGTTCGGCATGTACAACCCGGACCTGGGGGATGGCCGAGGCTTGCTGCTCTGGGAGACAAGGGGCCCGGACGGCCAGCGCTGGGACTGGCACCTCAAGGGGGCCGGGATGACGCCCTACTCCCGGTTTGGCGACGGTCGCGCGGTATTGCGCTCCACCATCCGGGAGTACCTGTGCAGTGAAGCCATGGCGGGGTTGGGCGTTCCCACCACCCGCGCCCTGTTCATGGTCAGCGCCCGTGACCCGGTACAGCGGGAATCCATTGAAACCGCCGCCACCCTGATGCGGGTTGCCCAGAGCCATCTGCGTTTTGGGCATTTCGAATACGCCGCCTACCACCAAGGCGAAGAGGCGGTGCGGTCACTGCTGGATCACACCATTGCGCTTCATTTCCCCCACTTGCTGCACCAACCTGAGGAGGCTCGGTATCGGCTGTGGCTGGAAGAAGTGGTAACACGCACCGCCCGCCTGATCGCGCGCTGGCAGGCGCTGGGGTTCTGTCACGGCGTGATGAACAGCGACAATATGTCGATTATCGGGGATACCTTCGATTACGGCCCCTACGCGTTCTTGGACGAGTTCGACGCCGGCCACATCTGTAACCACTCCGACCAGGGCGGCCGCTACGCCTACAATCGCCAGCCGCAGATCGGGTTCGTCAATTGCCAGTACCTCGCCCGGGCGCTGGCCCCGGTGATGGATGAGGACGATCTGAGACGAGCCCTGCGCCAGTACGAAACCAGCTACAACGACAGCTTTCTGGCAAACCTTCGCGACAAGCTCGGTCTGGCACAACCGGAAGAAAGCGACATTGAAGTGATCATGGACACCTTCAATCTGCTGCAGTCGCATCAGGTGGACCACACCCGCTTCTTCCGTGGTCTGTCCACCCTGCCGTCCCGTGGCGAGGCTCCGGTGCGGGACCTGTTTGTCGACCGCAAGGCCGCCGACCAGTGGCTGGCCCGCTACCAGACACGCCTGAAAAAAGAGACTCGCTCGGACGCCGAGCGGGAAGCCGCCATGTGCGCGGTGAACCCCAAGTACATCCTGCGCAACTACCTGGCCCAACTGGTGATCCAGGAGGCCCAGAATGGTGACTATGAGCCCATGCAGCAGCTACTCGACGTGCTCAGGCGGCCCTATGATGAACAACCGGAAAACGAAGCCTACGCGGCGCTTCCCCCGGATTGGGGCAAGCACCTGAACATCAGCTGTTCATCCTGAGCCAGTGCCCCGTCCGGTCAGCTTGCAGATACCTTGAACGCACCGACGTGGTGGTCCAGGGTCTGGGCCAGGGTAGTCAGTTGCTGGCTGGACAGTTCCAGTCGGTGGCTGGCGTCCAGCCCTTCCTGAATGGCCTGATTGACGGTCTCCATATTCTGGTTGACCTCATTCGCCACACTCGACTGCTCCTCGGTCGCCGTAGCAACCTGAGTGTTCATGTCCACGATGGACACCACCCGCGTCGCAATCGCTTCCAGCACCTGCAGGGCCTGCCGGGTGGCTGCAGTGCCCTCGTCCGTCAGTGACTGACTGCTCTCCATGGCCACCACCGCATCCCGGGCTTCCTGCCTCAGTTGGTCGATCATGGTCTGGATTTCATCGGTGGACTGCGCCGATTTCTTGGCCAGCTCACGAACCTCGTCAGCCACCACCGCAAATCCCCGACCCGCGTCGCCAGCACGCGCAGCTTCAATCGCCGCGTTCAGGGCCAGCAGGTTGGTCTGATCGGAGATACCGCGGATGACATCCAGAATCGAGCCAATGGACTGGGTCCGGTCCGCCAGTACCGCGATCACTGAAGACATCGCGGTCATTTCGCCGGACAGTCGCTCAATGGTTGAAGCCGCACCCTGCAGCGTTCGGTGACCTGCCTGGGTCTCGCTATTGGCACCTTCCGCCGCCTCAGCCGCGCCTGCGGCATTGCGGGAGATCTCATTGATGGTGGCGCTCATCTCGTTCATTGAGGTGACCACCTGTAGGGTCTGATCGCTCTGCGCCTGACCACGGGCAAGGGCCTCCTGCGATTGCTGCTGGAGTTCGGTGGCCGCATCCGCCAGGCCGCGGCCGGTCTGCACAACCTGCGCCACGATGTCGTCAATCTTGCCCACAAAGGTGTTGAAGGCGGCGGAGATCTCCGCAATCTCATCGGTGCCCTTCACCGGCAGCCGGACAGTAAGATCGCCATCCCCCCGCGAGATGTCAGCAAGCGCCCGCTGCAACGTCGTCAACGGCTTGAACAGGCGTCCCAGCACCCACAGCAGCACGCCAGCACACAGCGCGAAGATCGCCACAATGGCCGCCAGTTGCGCCATGGCGATGCCCTTTGCCGCGTCACTGACCTCGGTAATCGGAATACCGACGTCGAAGGAGCCAAACAGCGCACCATCGACATGAATCGGCATCATGATGTCGTAAACCCAGACGTCCTGGATGTCGGCGTACCATTTCGAGTGCTGGGCCTGCCCCTCGCCGGCGCCGGCAATGGTGTAGCTGTCGTCGTAGGTCTTGCCCAGCTTGGCGGTATCACTGTGGGCGATGGCGGTGATGTTGCGATCAATCACTACCGCGTAGCTGATGTCATCCCGACGCTTCAATGACTGCACAAAGGTCTGCAGATCCGCCTCTGGCTGGGACGAGTTCTCCAGTATATAGCGTGCATGCTCAGCCAACTGCTCAGCCTGGGCCCGGGACTTCTTCAGGATGATCTGGTCGATTTCCTGATGGGAGATGTAGGAAGTTGCGGAGATGCTCGCGATGGCCGCAATGGCAAACATCACACACACCACAATCAGTATCACTTTCTTCAAAACAGATGGCCTCGCCGTGATTTCACGAGGGCATGATATTGACCGATTGTTCAATTAACAACCGATCCTGGCTGCGGGTTGTACGGACGGGGGAATTACACGGGGAGGAAGCAACAGGAGGGAAAGAGCCCGGCAACAGGTATTGCCCTACCTCCCAAAAGGAGGCAGGGCAATCAGCAATGAATGATCAAACCGCCTTGGCAGCGATAATCTTCTCTTGCCACTCGACAGGACCAGTCTGGTGCACGGAGGTTCCCTTGGAATCCACCGCGACCGTTACCGGCATGTCTTCCACTTCGAACTCGTAGATCGCTTCCATGCCCAGCTCAGGGAAGGCCACCACTTCGGCGTTCTTGATCGCTTTGGACACCAGATACGCGGAGCCGCCCACGGCCATCAGGTAAACCGCGCCGAATTCCTTGATAGCGTCGATGGCTACCTGGCCACGCTCGGCCTTGCCGATCATGCCAGTCAGGCCGGTCTTCTCGAGCATGGTGTGGGTGAACTTGTCCATACGTGTCGCAGTGGTCGGGCCGGCTGGGCCAACGACTTCTTCACGCACCGGGTCGACCGGGCCGACGTAATAGATGAAGCGGCCTTTCAGGTCCACCGGCAGCTCTTCACCGTTGGAAATCATGTCCACCATCTTCTTGTGGGCAGCGTCGCGTCCGGTGAGCATCTTGCCGGACAGCAGTACGGTTTCACCCGGCTGCCATTCTTTGACGTCTTCCGGTGTAACCGTGTCCAGGTTGACGCGGCGGACGTTGTCCCCCACTTCCCAGGTGATTTCCGGCCAGTCTTCCAGGCTCGGGGGCGTCTGCAGCGACGGACCGGTGCCATCCAGTACGAAGTGAGCGTGGCGGGTGGCCGCGCAGTTCGGGATGATCGCCACCGGCTTGTTGGCGGCGTGGGTGGGATAGTCCTTCACCTTCACGTCCAGAACGGTGGTCAGGCCACCAAGGCCCTGGGCACCGATGCCCAGGTCGTTGACCTTTTCAAACAGCTCCAGACGCAGCTCTTCGGAACGGTTGGACGCCCCACGTTCCTTCAGGTCGTGAATGTCGATCGGGTCCAGCAGGGCTTCCTTGGCCAGCTCCATCGCCTTCTCGGCAGTGCCGCCGATACCAATACCCAGCATACCCGGCGGACACCAGCCGGCGCCCATCTGCGGTACCATTTTCAGCACCCAGTCCACTACCGAGTCGGACGGGTTCAGCATCGCGAACTTGGACTTGGCCTCGGAACCACCGCCCTTGGCGGCAACATGAACCTCCACCTTGTCACCCGGCACCAGCTTGTAGTGGATGATGGCGGGGGTGTTGTCCTTGGTGTTGGCGCGAGCGCCGTCAGGATCTGCCAGCACGGACGCCCGCAGCACGTTATCCGGATGGGTGTAGGCCTGGCGGACGCCTTCGTTGATCACATCGTCCAGCGGCATGTCACATTCCCACTGCACATCCATACCAACATTGACAAAAACCGTCACGATACCGGTGTCCTGACAGATCGGCCGGTGGCCCATGGCACACATGCGCGAGTTGATCAGAATCTGCGCCATGGCATCTTTTGCCGCCTGGGACTCTTCTTTCTGGTAGGCCTCGTGCACAGCCTGGATGAAGTCTTTGGGATGGTAATAGGAGATGTACTGTAGCGCGTCCGCTACGCTCTCGATCAGGTCGTCCTGGCGGATTACGGTCGTCATAGGCGTCTCATCAGGTTGAACATTCTGGTTATGGCGAGAGGCAACCGGGCCCAGCCCAGCGGTGGGCCGGAGCCGGTTGTCGGAAAACGGACGACAAGTTTACCAGCCGCCCCGACGTTTATACAGCAGCCCACCCGTCGACCATCGGCGAACCACTGTTAGCGAGCTATCTACTTTGCACCGCTCTGACAATTACGGTTAAATCAGACCGTGCCACCTTCCACGGATCTGAATCTGGATCTGTAGGTGCAAGCACCGAAAAACAACAATCAAGCTAATTACAACAACCGGAGACCACGGTGACCGATACCATTCTTACTGAGCAACAGGGCCAGGTTCTGGTCGTACGCATCAATCGCCCTGAGCGCCGCAACGCCCTCACCCACACCATGTACAGCGCCCTCGGCGATGCCCTGCAAAGACTGGAAGACGAGCCGGCACTGCGCTGCCTGCTGTTCACCGGTCAGTCCGACTGCTTCACCGCGGGTAATGATCTGGCGGAGTTTGCTGCCGGTATGCCCGGGGAGTTTGAACAAACCCCGGTGGGACGCTTCCTGATGTTGCTCGCCAATGCGTCCAAGCCCATCGTGGCGGCGGTTAACGGACCGGCCGTCGGGATTGGCACCACCATGCTGCTGCATTGCGATTTTGTCTACGCGGGCGACAATGCCCGTTTCCAGATGCCGTTCGTCAACCTGGGGCTGTGCCCGGAGGGCGCGTCCAGTCTGCTGTTACCTGCCTGGCTGGGCCGGGTGCGAGCATCCGAACTGCTGATGCTGGGAGATGCGTTCAACGCCGAGCGGGCCGATCAGTTGGGACTGATCAATGGCATCTGTTCGGCGCAAGACACCGAAGTCCGGGCCATCGCCACCTGCCAGGCGCTGGCCAGCAAGGCTCCGGAAGCCATCCGCGCCACCAAGGCACTGTTGAATCGGCCACAACACCAGGCCGTTGAAAACACCCTTAAAACCGAAGGCAATCTGTTCAGCGAACGGCTGTGTTCGCCAGAAGCCGCCGAGGCGTTCCGGGCCTTTATGGAGAAGCGCCAGCCGGACTTCAGCCGATTCAGTTGAGCCGACCGGTCACCCCACCTCCGGCTCGACAAATACCTGACAAGCAACTACTTTCTTTGAAGTTGCCCCAGGGCAGTCGCCAGAGTGACAGGGAGCCCTCCCCCGGAAAGGACAGAATCACACTTTAGAGCGATCAACAGTATCCACCCAGTTTCGATATAGTCAGGCTGATAAATTATAAAGTGGCGTAACTTGCTGATTAGTACTTCAGACAAACAAGGCCACTGGCAACGGGCTTACCGGATGAGCAACACAGCCGGCCCCGCCAGTCGCCACCTATAACGACACAACAACAGGAAAAGGTTCCACCCATGTTCAAGAAAACCTTACTCAGTCTTGCCGTGGCATCTTCCGTTGGGTTGACCGGCTGTTTCAGCGACGGAACAACCGGAAAGAACGCCAATCCGGACTACCCAATTGAGAACCCCGACTTTGCAGGTAAGACCTGGCCAATTTTCAATCCGCTGACCAGTGAACTGCCGGTGCCGAACGACCTCCTCTTTGATTCCGAGCAGGGGGATGGAACCTTTGGCGTTGGCGACACCACGCCGCCGGTCACCACCGCGCTGAACGAGCTGTCCGGCGCTTCCACCGTCGCCCCGGCCGTGATTCAGTTCAACGGTCAGCTGGACCCCAGTACCGTCGTTTACGGCCAGACCGTGTTCCTGGTTGAGCTGGCCTATGCCAGTGGCGACCCGGTCCAGGGTCTGAGTAATCAGGAGCCACCTACCGTGGCCGGGCTGGCGACTGCCCGCGCCGATGTGGAAACCCTGAGCGGTACGTCCGCAATCCGCATCCTGCCGCTGAAACCGCTGAACCCACGCAAACGTTACGTTGCGGTGGTGACCAAGGGCGTTACCGACATCAACGGCGACCCGATCGTCTCCTCGCCGAGCTACACCAGCCTGACCGACCCTGACGGCGCTCTGGGCAACCCGGCACTGGCACCGGTCAAGGCGCTGATCAATGGCCTGTGGGAAGCAACGGCGCAAGGTTTCTTTGCCGCAGCCCAAATCCCGCTGACCGCTGACGACATTGCCATCAGTTACAGCTTCACCACTTCCAACGACGAAAAAGTGCTGCAGTACATTGCCGAGCCGGGCGCCTGGTTTGCCGACCAGCTGCTGACCTTCGTCAAGGTATCTGCCGCCAAGGCTGCGGTTGCTGGCGGCGCCCAGGGCTTCGATCAGGTTTCCGCTGCCGTCAACGGCGCCCTGAACGCGTTCCCGAGCGATGGCATCAAGGCCGCTCTGGCACCGGCCTTTGACGTACCTCCACCCCAGGGCTGTCAGGGCCTGAGTGGCGAGACCGCAATCAACTGTATTGCGCCGGGCATTGCTTCCCAGATTGCCGGCATCCTGCCAACACCGACGCCGGACAACCGCGACGCCAGCGATTTCAATCTCGGCACCCCGCAACCAGTCGCCATGGTGTCGGCCGTTGCCGGTTCCGTTTACAGCTCCTTCAAGGCACAGGTGGAAGCCGGTGGTGGCACCGCACCTGACGTACTGGCGGTTCAGGGCACGGTTTCCCTGCCGTACTACCTGGGCACCTCCGGCCAGGACATCCTGGCGGACTCCTGGAAGGCCGACAACGTCATTGCCGCCGGCCTGAACGACCAGTTCAAGGATATCGGTCTGCAGATCCCGCACGCCGATCCGACCCGCACCACATCCGTCAACTACGTCTTCCCATTCCCCAAGAAAACGGCTGACGTTGACGTTCCGGTGCTGATCATTTACCCGCAGAGCAACGCCACCAAGGGCGTGGTGATGTACCAACACGGCATCACCACCGACCGTAGTGCGGCCCTGAGCTTCGGCACCGCCATGGCGACTCTTGGCTACACCGTGGTTGCCATTGATCAACCGGTACACGGTGTTACTGCCTTCACCGCCGAAGAGCAGGATGCGCTGGCCGGCAAGCTGCTGACCAAGGCCGCTGCCGCCAATCCGGCCATCAGCAACGACGCCGAAACCCGCGCCGCCCTGATCGCCGGCACCTTCAAGGTTGGCGTGCTGCTGCAGATCCAGGCACAGCTGGAAGCTGGCGGAGCGCCCGCTCCGGCCCTGGGCATCACCGATCCGACCGATCAGGCCCAGATCAACGCCGCGCTGCAATCCGTGCTGGCCGGCAACGCCGGTGCTGACGCCCAGACGGCTCTGGGTAGCGCCCTGTCCCTGGAGAACACCGTCGCCAACGCCGGCAGCACCGTTCCGGGCCTGGCACCGATGACCGGCAACGAACGCCACTTCGGCTTCTTTGCCCCACAGCCTGGCTCACTGGCTGCCATCGACTATGACGCCGGCACCGGTGATTCCGGCAGCATGTTCATCAACCTGCTGAATTTCACCAACACCCGGGACAACATGCGCCAGAGCGCCGTCGATCAGATGAACCTGCGGGTCAGCCTGGCCGACCTGGATCTGGGGCCACTGGGTGGTGCTGACCTGAGCAATGCCCGCTTCAACTTCGTCGGCCACTCCCTGGGTACCATCACGGGTGCGCCGTTCGTGTCAGCGGTTAACACCGATCAGCTGCCGGCGGTTGTCACCAGCGGCGGCCCGGTACCATCCAGCTACAACAACATCGACGCCGTCACCATGCTGACGCCTGGCGGCGGTGTGGTTCGTCTGCTGGAGAACTCCCGCTCCTTCGCACCGCGCATCCTCGCGGGCCTGGGCCAAAACGGCCTGGCCCAGGGCGATGCCAGCCTGGAAGCCTTCCTGAACGTGTTCCAGGCCACCATCGACACCGCGGACCCGATCAACTTTGTCGACAACCTGGCAGCCTCCACCCCGGCCTACACTCAGTTTGAGGTTGAGGGTGACACAGTGATTCCGAACGCTGCTGATGAAGCTGTCTGGGGCATTCCGTCGCTGTCAGCGACCGTACCAGGCTCTCAGAGCGGACTACCGGTATCGGTGACCGTGAACAGCTTCAACGCGCCTCTGGCAGGTAGCCGCCCGCTGAGCATGATGTACGTGGATGGCGTCGCAGACGTCATGTACAACGCTATGACGCAGGCGAACTTCCCGGCCAGTGAAGGCGGTGATCCGCTGAGCCACGCCACACCGGTTTCCGGTGAGCCGGCCTCGGCCTTCGCCAACATGGTGTTCGGTGCCCATGCGACCTTTACCCCCTAACCCGGGCCAATCCAAAGGTTGACCAATCAAGCCCCCGCCACGCGGGGGCTTTTTTGTACCTGAAGAAAATCCCCCTCCCCTCCCTGGCACAGGCACAGGCACAGGCACAGGCACAGGCACAATCTTCGCGCCCTGCTCAGTGACCAGCAACCTCCTCAGCAGTCTCCTCCACAGCAGGAAACCTCAGCCTCCGATCTCCGGACACAAAAAACCCCGAGGGGTCGCCATGACCACCACGGGGTTATTTGGGAAGCCGGCCCGGTAGGGGCCGGCAATAGCCATCAGCGGGTGCCGCTGACCTCCATGCGGCTGATCACATTGGCCTCGATCTCGGATTCATCCAGATACAGCTTGCGGAAATCCTTGTTGGAATACCGCTCAGCCTGATCAGTGAAGAACTCCGACATACGATCAGACGACTGGGAGTAGCTCACCAGACCGTAGGCCTGCGGGCCATTATCGGTGAACTCCAGACCAAAGTGCCAACTGGTGCCACGGGCAATCAGCCAGCCATCCACGCCGCCGGTGCCGTCTGACAGACCTGCGGTATTGGCAATGGTCGACGGGGCAATGCGTGGGAAGATGGTATCTTCCGCCACGTTGTCGGTGACCACACCAATGGCATTGAAGGCACCGTCCACATTACCGTCGCCACCATGCCAGGGAATCGGCTGGGACTGGAACACCGGTGTGCCACCCGGAGGCACATCACCGGAAGGACGATAGTACTGCACCGCGCCCAGTTGGGCGTCGGGCGCTATACCCTGAGCCTCAAGTGCCTGCACCCCAGTGGCCAGTGCCTGCAACATCGCGTCGTTGGCCGTGCCTTTACCGGCAGCAGAAGGGCCTGCCGGCGTGTACACCGGATTGGCCGGATCGAAGGCCACGGTCAGATCGGCGTCAAACTGATTGCGATAGTTACCAATGAACACCCGGAAGATATGGGCACCGACGCTGTCCAGGTCATACAGACCATCCCAGGTCTGCAACGGTCCGCACCAGGGCGTCAGGTCAACACCGTTGACCGGCGTGGCACCGATCATGGTGCACCGTTCCCGCAGTTCCGGCAGGAATGCCTCGGCATACCAGGCCCGGTTGTTCCAGATCACGCTGATCAGCTCCTGGGCACTGAACTTGCCGTCCTGCCCGGCGGGCGCCGGCGCGTCCGGGAAGCCCGGATCAGCAGGGTTCTGCAGCATCTTGATGCCCAGACGGGTACGCGGGTTGATCTCCGCTTCCTCGGCGCCATACAGCGGCGAATAACCCGTCAGGAAGGCAGCCGGGTTGGTGGACCAGTAACTGCTGTTGGAGTTCTGGACCCAGTCACTGCGGACCAGCTTGGGCTTCTTCTCATACGGGGTCAGGCCGGCGCATTCGCCCTCGACCCAGTCATCCCGTGAGGTGCTGCCATCCAGCAGGGTCAGGCCAGCATCGAACAGTTGATTGTACTCAGGACTCAGCCCACGCTTGAACTCGATGACGCCCAACGCCTCTTCAGAGAGATGCGGTGCAGAGCTGCTGTCGATGTAGAACGCGTTACCGTCAGCATCGGCGTAGGTCGAGTTCACCCACAACGTGGTGCCACAGTTGCGGAACACGTCCTGAAACTCGTTCAGGTTGTTGGCACGGCTCATGCCCAGCCAGGTATCCAGCAGGCCACTGGTGTTCTCGTTGGCATCGCGGTAGGTGTACGCGGTGCCGGCTTCCCCCCACTTCGGCAGGCCGCCACTGGTGACCGCGTTGGCAGACAGCATCGGGCCGTACTCGGAGAAGTAGAAGGTACGCTCAACCGTCACCGGGTTGGGACCACCGGTGTTGACTTCAATCTGGAAGGTCTCGGAGGTGATCGGTTTCTCTTCACCGTCCTTGATGTAGGTGAGGTTGTCACCCGGCTTGAGCGTCAGCTCGTACATGGTGAAACGACGGCTGGTGGACACCGTGTGGGACCAGGCCAGGCGATCGTTGAAGTTGATCAGCGGTAGCGCCGTACCGAGCAGTCCGGCACCGTTGATGTGCAAGTAGTCAGGCACCGTCATCTGCACCTGATACAGCCGGCGATGGCCGGTGTAAGGGAAATGCGGGTTGGCCAGCAGCGCGCCGCGCCCCTGCTCGGTCAGATCGCCACCGACACCCCAGGCGTTACTGGCGAGACCGGTTTCCTGATAATTGTCTCGGGATGACGCCAGAGCCCGGGCGCTGGCAGAGACATCCGGCAACGCCGTATCGCTCTTGGCGGCCATGACCGGGGTCGGCTGTGCTGCAGCCGGATCTTCACCGGGAATCGCGAGGAACACGGCGCCGGTGGAGAACAGCGCACCACTGGCGTACTGGCCAACGATGCGGTAATGGGCGAGCAGGTCGGTTGGCGCGATCTCTTTCACCCAGGGCTGGTCGCGACACTCGGCCGGCAGGTCGGAAGGATCGGTATCGCTGACGTACTTGTTGTAGCCGGCGGTAAAGCCCTCCACCATCGCCTTGCTCTCATCGCTCAGCGTTGGGTACTCCGCTTCAGCGCCACTGAGGATCTTCTGGGCCTTGAAGCTGAAATCATTGATGATATTGATGTTGTCCGGGCCGGGGCCGAAGTACTTGGCACGCTCACTGCGGGCCTTGACGACCGCCTCAGCCAGCAAACAGACGTTATCCTGCGCCTGGACATAGCCATGTCCAAATGCGGCGGACGCCAGGTCATTGGCGCGGATGTGTGGTACCCCATTGGTAGTTCGACGAATATCAGCCTGGTACTGGCCGTTGGACGGAAGCAGCGGGCCCTTGTCGACCGTGCTCTTGTCTCCGGAAGAGTCGCTGTCGCCATCAAAACAACCTGCCAGCATGACCGTGCCAATGGCCGCAGCCAACAGGCGGACCGTGGGACGCTGGCGACCGTCCTGGGTGGTTTTATATTTGTACTTCATGATGGTTTCCTTATCGTTATTGTGGACACGGCCCCGGTTCTCCTATTCGGGAAACCAGGGCCGTGTCATTGCAATGTACCAAAAGCCACCACAGAGTCGAAACCCATTGTCACGTCTGACTACACCTTGATCAGCCAGCCCCTGAATCATCACCCTCCGACGGCCACACCGACGGGTTGTCCGCCCCCAGGGTGCGTCCGATATAACGGCTCTGACAAGGCGTTGCGCTGAACTTGATCGGATGCCCCAACTGCCGTTGGACACCACCGTCCGGCCGGGCCACATCGATCACCATACCCCGGGCCTGAAGCTGCGGATGCTCAGCCGCCTCCGAGATGGTCAGGACCGGCTCCACGCAGGCGTCCTGGTCCGCAAAGATCTGTTCCCACTCAGCCAGAGACCGACCGGAAAACGCCTCCCGCAGTGCGGATTTGAGCTGCTGTTGATGTGTCGGGTTTTGGCTCAGCCCCAGGCTCTTCAGCTCGGGCTGGCCAATCACCTCGCACAGACGGGCGCAGAACTGCGGCTCCAGACTGCCCACCGAGATCCAGCGGTCATCCGCAGTACGATAGTAGTCGTAGAAGCTGCCTCCATTGAGCAGACCGCCCTCTGGCCGCTGTTCAGCACCGCCAGCGAGGCTGGCCGCTCCGGCCATGGCGTTAAGGGCAAAGGCGGCGTCGGTCATGCTGATGTCGATGAACTGGCCTTCGCCGGTCTGCTGGCGGTGCACCACCGCCGCCAGAATCCCCATCACGGCGTGGTGGGAACCGCCGGCCACATCGGCAACCTGGATACCCAGCGGCGGCGGTCCGGCGTCCTGACGCCCGCTGTGGCTGCTGACGCCGGCGAGGGCGAGGTAGTTGATGTCATGGCCGGCGCGATCGCGGTAGGGACCGGTCTGGCCATAGCCGGTAATGGCGCAGTAGATCAGCTTCGGGTTGACCGCTTTCAGTGCCTCATAGCCGAGTCCCAACCGGTCCATCACCCCTGGCCGGAACTGCTCCACCACAATGTCGTAATCCGCCACCAGGGCCTTGATGCGCTCCACGCTGCCCGGTGCTTTCAGGTTCAGCCCCACCGAACGCTTGCCCCGGTTAAGGTAGGTGTGAGCGGTGCTGACACCCCCATCATGAGGAGGCATCACCCGGGTCAGATCGAGCCGGTCCGGAGCTTCCACCCGAAGTACATCGGCCCCCATATCGGCAAGCATCATGGTGGCGTAGGGCCCTGGCAGCAGGGTACTGAAATCCAGCACTTTCAGATGATTCAGTGGACCGGTCATGGCATCTCCTTGTTGTTGTCCTGTCTGTTGGTGATGCTGCCGGGATTTCCCGCTCAGGCCAACCGCCGCTTGCATCATTCCAATTGGCCATTTCTACCAGCATGATGAGCATGGGCGTTGCCACAACACTTGCAATGATCGCCTGCCCACTTAAGATGATCGCCGACCAACCAACGCGTTACGGACATCGGCCGACGCCCGGCCGGACCCGCAGGGAACCCCATCATGACTGAGTTGACCGTCTCCCGACATTTTGTTGAGGCCGCCCTGAGTGGAGCCCGGAGGCAGGGCTACGATACCGACGCCATGCTGCGCCGGGCAGGCATTGCCCCGGAGCTGCTCCGCATCGAGAAAGCCCGGGTCAACAGCCAGCAGTACAGCCGGCTGATGCAGGTTATCTGGGGAGAGATGGCCGACGAGTTCATGGGCATGGGGTCACGGCGCTGCCGGCCCGGCACCTTCGCCACCATGTGCGCACTGGTGATCGACAGCCCGACCCTGGGTGAGGTATTCGAACGGGCGTACCAGTTCTCCAGGCTGTTTGACCCCACCATCTGTATGCGGCTGGAACAGACCGGAGACCAGGCACGGCTGGTGGCGGTGATTGAGGGGGATATTGACGATCCAACCTGTTTCCTGCGGGAAAGCCTGCTGGTCATCTGGCATCGGCTGGGGAGCTGGCTGATCGGCCAGCCAGTGGAACTGACCGGCGCAACCTTCGACTACCCGCGACCGCCCCATGGCGACGAGTACCGGCACATCTTTCATTGCCCGCTGGCGTTCGAGGCAGCCGACATCAGCCTCAGCTTTGACGCGCGCTTTCTGGCGGCACCGGTGATCCGCGACCGGCCCGAGATGCACCAGTTCCTCAAGACCTCCCCTGCGGACCTGCTGTCGCGACCGGATGAGAGCAACACCTATACCGGCCAGATCCGGGCGCTGATTGGCCGCGATCTGTCGCAACCGTTACCGGACTTCGAGTGGATTGCCGCAGAGCTGCACACCAGCCCGCAGACCCTGCGGCGACGGCTCAAGCAGGAGAACACGTCGTTTCAGGAGATCAAGGATCTGTTGCGGCGGGACCTGGCGATCTACCTGCTAAGCCGGGAAGACCTGCCCATCAACGACATCGCCCACCGGGTCGGGTTCACCGAACCGTCGACCTTTCATCGGGCGTTCAAGAAATGGACCGGGGTAACCCCCGGTGCCTATCGGGAAGGTGAACGGGACGCCGGCCTCAAGCCGGATTCTGCATCGTCCTGATCAACCGTCCCAGGGTCTGGGCGGCGCTGCGGGCGTGATCCCGATCGGTGCCCAGTTGCATCAGACGCGCGCCGTCCCTTGGATCATAGATCCAGCAGGCTTTGTTCAGTGGCTCGCAGTCCCAGCGTACCAGCGGGCTGACGCCATAGACGGGCAACACCTCAGTGGACACCTGACGACGGTCTCCCGCGTCGGCCAGACGGGACTCCTGGATGCGGATCTGGCCATCGCCCACCGATACCCGGTACTCGATATCCGCCGGCCGGTCCGCACGCACGATGCGGTGATCGTCCCGCCAGCCATTCAGCGCCAGCAGACTGTTCAGATGCATCGCCAGGGCGCCGGTGTCCGAATCGGCAAGATACAGCTTGCGCAGGGAGTCCACCGTTTCTTCAGCGGCCGGCTCAATCACTGCCACCGGCTCGCCATCCGCAGGCTGACCGTTGACACCGTTACCATTGCTGCGCTGCTGGCGTTCGATACGGGTGATCATCTCCAGGGCCTTGTCGTAGTAGGCACCGTCATTCCCGGCGGACGACACATACTGCTCCAGCGCGGAGCGAGCCTCGTTGAAATGGCCACCTTCCAGCATCACCTGGCCGCGATAGAACATGTAAGCCGGCGGCTTGTTAGCCTGAAGCACCTGCAGCCGATTGAGATACTCGCCAGCGTCGCCCCAACGTTCGTCCGCCACCGCAGCCTCAGTGGCCAGCATCAGCCGCCGCACTTCATGCTCCGGTGCCAGCGCCTGGACGCCGGACGCCGCTGTCATGGCGGCTACCGCCATCACCACCCGGGCCGGACGGAAGAAAACCCGTGCGATTGATTGAATTGCTGCCATACCGCGTTCCTCACTGAATTCCTGAAATCACTTCTCACTGATCGCCGCCGAGGTCACTGCCCCGTCGCCGTCGTCAACGGCAGGCTGTCCAGCCAGCTCCGTCCCTGTGCCATCCTCCTCGTCCGTGGCCAGTTCCGCCTGGTCAAGAATGGATTTCGGTAACTCTTTTTTAACACGAACCCCAAGATCAACAAAACGGGTGGCCTGGGACACCAGATTGCCGCGCCCCCGGGTCAGCGTGTTCATGGCGCCATCATAGGTGCCCTGAACCGTCTGCAACTGGGTGCCGAGCTTTTCCATCGATTCCACAAACACCCGCAGCTTGTCGTAAACCGAGCTGGCGCGGTCCGCAATCCGCCGCGCGTTCTGGCTTTGCCGCTCATAGCGCCAGATGTTCTCAATGGTGCGCAGTGTCGCCAACAGGGTGGTCGGGGTCACCACAATAATCTTGCGCTCAAAGGCCTCGGCAAAGAGGTTTTCGTCCTCCTGGAAGGCCGCCACAAACGCCGGTTCAATAGGCATGAACAGCAGCACAAAGTCGGGGGAATGCAGGCCGTTGAGCTGGCTGTAATCCTTCTCACTGAGGCCGCGAATGTGGTTCCGCACCGCCTCACAGTGGGCTTTGAGTGCGGCGGCCCGGGGCTCATCCTCGTCCTCACTGATCCATTGCTGATAGGCCACCAGCGAGACCTTGGAATCCACCACCAGGTTGCGGCTGTCCGGCAAATGTACGATGACGTCCGGACGCAACAGGTTGCCATGCTCATCCCGGTAGCTGCCCTGGGTCTCGTACTCTATGCCCTTGCGCAGACCGGAACGCTCCAGCACCCGCTCAAGGATCAGCTCCCCCCAGTTGCCCTGAATTTTCTTGTCGCCCTTGAGGGCCCGGGTCAGGTTGGCCGCTTCCTCGGTAATCTGGCGGTTCAGCTCCTGCAGCGACTTGATCTCGCTCCGCAACGCCTGGCGATCCTTGGTTTCGGTGGTGTAAACGTCTTCCACCCGCTTGCGGAAATCCTGTAGCTGGTCCCGGAAGGGGTTCAGCAGGGTGTCGAGGTTACTGCGGGTCTGCTCACTGAAACGCTCATTCTTCTGCTCGAAGATGCGATTGGCCAGGTTCTCGAATTCCTGCTTGAGGGCATCCCGGTTCCGCTCCAGCAGTTCCAGCTTCTCCTGGGCCGCACGTCGCTCGCGCTCAATGACCACCTCATTCTCACGCAACTGCACCCGCGCGTCCTGGAGATCGCGACCGGTCTGCTCCAGCCGCCGGGCCTGCTCATCACGCTCTTGCAGCAGCTGCGTCAGGCGATCGCCGGCTGCCCGGCTTTCAGCATCCGCCGCCGCCAGACGGTTCTCCAGGGCCATCGCCTGGCGGCGGGCCTGATCGAGTGTCTGACGTTGCTGTTCACAGTCGTCAGCCAGGGCGTCACAGCGGACTTCCAGCTGTTCCTCACGCTGGCGTTCCAGCGCCAGGGCATGCTCAAGCTCGGTGACCTGCTGCCGGTATTGGTCATACTCCCGGCTCAGCGCTGCCAATGCTTTTTTCTGTCGCAGCGCGGTGACGGCCAATAGCAATGACAGCCCCGCCAGGATCGCCAGAGTGGACCAGACCCAGCCCGGGGATGCCAGGAACGACTGCAACATTTCAGACACTTGCACAAACCTCTTCACTGAACAGAAAACAAACCAAGGGGACTCCGGCGAGGAAGATCCTATCGCGACAGTCTAACGTATCCCTTTCTAGCAGGGGACAATTCCCGGGAACTGTGCGCTTCGTCTGACTACCTCAGGGCACAGGTCGCAGATTCAACGACTTGAACGGGAAAGCGGTTGACTTGATCCGCGCCGGGTTGGACGCTGCCTACAGTATGGGCTAGACATTGAAATAGGCTTTTCGTCATGGATTGACGAGACGTCGACACATCAGGACAACGGGATCGGGGATGCTCAAAGAACTCTGGCGCAAGACACTGGGACACCCAGCCCTGTCGGCCAAGCATTCTGACAAGGCAACCAAGGTACGGTTACTGCCACACCTGACGCACACCGGCGAGTTCCACCTCGACCGGCTCACCAGGCTGCTGAAGGACCGCTATAACCTGGACCAGGAACCACAGGGCGATGACGCCATTCGTCAGCTGATACGTTACGCGGCCCGAATCCAGGATCAGGACGTGCAACGGGAGTTGTTGCTGTTCTACCTCAACTGCTCGCCGGTGATCCAGGATTATCTCCGGTCTGGCGACATTCTGGGCGACGACCACTTTCTGGTCCGCAACGACCGTGACGACGATCGCTGACGCCCCGATTTGCGCCGGCAACGGTGACCCAAATCGATGCGGCTTTCACCTTAACCATCCGTAAAACAACAGGCTCCGTAGCTGAGGTATACTCCGCGGCAAACGACCGGAGCCCCGAAAAATGGCTATCCGGCCCACGCATGCATGACGACAGCGGGATCGAGCCCAGACACATCGGCCAGCTGCGAATTCAGAGGTTTTGAATGGACGCTCGCATTTTCCCGGGCAAGGCATCGGTGGCCTGTCTGCTGGCCGCCATGACACTGGCAGGTTGCGCCAACGATCGCTATTACTTGGTGTCCAACAACGATATCCGGGACCTGGACACCACCCTGCAAGCGCAAAAGATCGGTTTGCAGACGCTGCTGATGTCTTCCGCCCAGCAACACGACACCCTGCTTCGCCAGAACCGCCTGGCGACCGACACCGTGCTTGCCGCCATCGACGAACGGGTCAAGCCACCGGTGTGTCCGCCGCCGCCCAAGCCCGCCGCCTGCCATCCGGACCAGTCTGCGGTAACCGCCGAGCGAGAGGGTTATACCAACCGACTGGCCGGCAAGCTTGTGGTGGGTGAGCGTGAGAAATTTCTGTTGATCGGCCCCCAGTTCACCTTCACCGCTCGCATCGACAGCGGTGCCGAAACGTCATCAGTAGACGCCCGCAATATCCAGCGTTTCGAACGCGATGGCCAGAACTGGGTACGCTTCGACATTCCAAACCCGGAGCAGGACGGCGAGCTGTACACGCTCGAGCGGGAGATCGCCCGGAACGTTCGAATCATCCAGTCCAATGAGGAGGATTACGAACGCCGCCCGGTGGTGGAGCTGCAGTTTGCCATCGGCAATCATCGCCAAAAGGCGGAGTTCACCCTGTCCAACCGTGAACACATGAGCCACACCGTGCTGATCGGCCGTAACATCCTTCGCGACGTTATGCTGATCGACGTGGGCAAGGAATTCGCCACCGAACTGCCGACATCCCTGACCAATGGCGAGGATGACCCGTCTTGACCTCCCGCGCGCCCTTTTACTTTGCCCTGTTTGTACTGATCACCGCCGGACTTGCTCTGGCGGTTTTGCGTCATGTGGAGTTGGGCATTCCGTGGCTTCCCGGCGAACAGCGTCCGGTTTGGCTGGTGGAAGCCCGAGTTGATTTCCAGGCCCAGCAGGAACCCGTGCTGGCGAGCCTGAACATTCCGGACCAGCCCCCCGGTTTCCTGCTGCTGTCGGAACAGGCCGCGTCTCCCGGCTACGGTTTCTCAATCGTTGAGCATGACGGCAATCGCCGGGCCGAATGGTCCAAACGCTTCGCCGAAGGGCCACAGACGCTCTACTTCAAGGCCCAACTGATCCCCGACACCGTTGGCGATGACACCCCCGGCGGGCCGGCACCTGTGGCCAAACCGGTGTTCTGGGAAGAGCCCCAGGCCACGGCGGTCCGGGAAGTACTGCAACAGGCCCGCAGCAAGTCGTCCAACCCGGAGAGTCTCACCCGCGAGCTGATCAAGCTGATGCAGCCAGAGACGCCGGAGCAGAACACCACCCTGCTCACCTCTGGTACCAATTACGTCAGCCTGCTTGAGCGCATGCTCAATCACGCCGGCATTCCCGCCCGCATCGCCGACGGTCTGCAACTGGAGGATGCCCGCCGGCGCCAGACCCTCAAGCCGTTCCTGCAGATCTACAATGGCGAACGCTGGCTGACGTTCAACCCCTACACCGGCGCCCAGGGCCTGCCTGAACACATAGTGCTGTGGCGCCAGACAGCGGTCTCCCTGCTGGACGTGATGGGCGGCAGCGACTCCCAGGTCACCTTCTCGATGCTGCGCCAGACCGTGCCCGCCCTGCAACTGGCCAGGGTCGAGGCAAACGACAACGGTCTCGGCTTCCTCAGCCTCTACCAGCTGCCCATCGAAGAACAGAGCATGTTTCGGATGTTGCTGTTGCTGCCCATTGGCGCCCTGGTGGTCGCGTTTATGCGGATTGTCATCGGCATCCGCACCTCGGGCACCTTCATGCCGGTCCTGATCGCCGTCGCCTTTGTGCAGACCTCCCTCGTGCCGGGGCTGATCGCGTTCATAGCGGTGGTGTGCCTCGGCCTGCTGATGCGGGGCTATCTGTCCGCCCTCAACCTGCTGCTGGTATCGCGAATATCGGCGCTGATCATCCTGGTGATCTTCATCACCACCGGGATCAGCATCGTGGGCTACCAGATGGGCTTCAACACCGGCATGACGGTGACCTTCTTCCCGATGATCATCCTGGCCTGGACCATCGAGCGGATGTCCATCCTCTGGGAGGAAGAAGGCGCACGGGAAGTTCTGATCCAGGGCTTCGGCTCGCTGTTCGTTGCGGTGGTGGCCTACCTGGCCATGAGCGCACCGCTGGCAAGCCATCTCACCTTCAATTTCCCGGAACTGCACCTGGTGGTATTGGGCCTGATCCTGCTGCTGGGACAGTACACCGGCTACAAACTCAGCGAACTCAGGCGCTTCCATCCCATGAAGGCCTATGAGCCATGAGCTGGATCTCACCGTTTCGCCTGCAACGCGCCGGCATGCTCAGCATGAACCGGCGCAACGTGGACTACATTGGGCGCTACAACGACCGCGCCTCCTACCCGCTGGTGGACAACAAGCTCAAGACCAAGCTGATTGCCACCGAGTACGACGTGAGCACCCCCCAGCTGCTGCAGGTCGTACGCCAGCAACATGAGATCTCCCATTTCCGGGAACTGGTGGATGAGCTGGACGGCTTTGCCATCAAGCCAGCCAAGGGGTCCGGCGGCAAGGGTATTACCGTGATCACCCGGCGCGACGGCGATCAGTACGTCAAGGCCTCCGGCGCCAAGGTCACCCTGGCCACGCTGGAGCGGCACCTGTCCAACATCCTCGCCGGGCTCTACTCTCTTGGGGGCACCCCGGATGTGGCGATTGTCGAAGACCTGGTGCAGCCGTCCGCCAGTCTGGCGGACTACTCCTTTCAGGGCGTGCCGGACATCCGCATCGTGGTGTTCCAGGGCTACCCGGTGATGGCGATGCTGCGCTTAGCCACCCGGGATTCCGATGGCAAAGCCAACCTCCACCAGGGCGCGGTCGGCGTCGGCCTGGATATCGGCACCGGCCACAGCCTCAATGCGGTGCAGTTCAACAAGGCCATCCACCTGCACCCGGACACCGGCCTCAATCTCGCCAACATCGCCATCGAAGACTGGCAACAGATGCTGTTGATGGCGTCCCGCTGTTACGAGGCCACCAACCTTGGCTACATGGGGGTCGACTTGGTGGTGGATGCCCAGAAAGGGCCGCTATTGCTGGAACTCAATGCCCGCCCGGGCCTCGCCATCCAGATGGCCAACGGTCGCGGCCTGCTGACCCGCCTGAAAGCCGTGGAGCGCCTGAAGCGACCGCACTTTACACCCGAAGGCCGGGTCGCCTTTGCCATGGAGACTTTCGCCCAGCCTGTCCAACAGGCGTGAGACCGCAGAGCCTGCAGGCAGACCGGTCTCAGGACAACACCTCCGCCGGGTCGTCGGCGGCCCTGGCCGGCGACCAGATCACCAATACCATGGCCGTCACGCACGCCAGCCCAGCCACTGCCATGGCCAACTGGAAGCCACCGGCCATAGCTGCCCTCAGCACGCTCTCCAGGGCAACTGGAGCATCGGGCACCACCTGCCGGGCAACGGCGTCCCGCGCCATCTCACCGGCGCCAGTCAGCCCCAGAGCCTCAGCTGCCTGAGTGAACAGCGAGACTGCCCGCTCAGTCATCAGGGTGCCAAGCAGCGCAATGCCAACGATCATCCCGGTCTGGCGTAGTAGCCGACGCCGCCCCCGCCTGCTCAGCAGGCGCCATACCCATGATCACGATGCTCGTTGCCGGCACCGCCAGACCCGCCCCACACCCCAGCAGGGCAAAGCACGAGCCCACAATCCAGTAAGGCGTATGCACCGACACCTGGGTCAACAGCAGCAACCCCAGCGCCAACAGCGCATAACCGGCGACCATCAGCCCTTGCAGTGGCAGCGATCGATTAAGCCGCCCGAACAGGGCCGACACACACAGCGTTGCAACGAACTGCGACACCATCCGCAGCCCCGCATCGTGGCGCTGCTGATCTATTCCGGCGTGCACGGTGCCACCGACGACCTGATCGCAGCGAACCTCGGCGACACGGAGGCATTCGCCGAGGCCTGCCTACGACTGCCGCCCTCCCCTTAGGACTGCTAGCCAGACCGAAAAATTGAAACCGGCAGTTCTCTGGGCATGAAAAAACCCGGACAATGTCCGGGTTTTTTTAGCTCGGGTCGCTTACAGCTTGCCTTGTGAGGCCAGCAGCTTGCGCTCGTGCGTCAGCCCTTTCAGCAGCCCCCAGGTCATCGCCAGGAGGATCAGCGTAAACGGCAGGCCTGCGGTAATGGCGGTTGCCTGGATAGCCCCGAGGGCATCTGCACCGCCGCCGAAGATCAGAGCCGCTGCAATGGCACCTTCCATGATGACCCAAAACACGCGCTGGGCCGTCGGTGCGTCGGTCTTGCCGCCAGCGGTGATGCTGTCGATGACCAGCGAACCGGAGTCAGACGAGGTCACGAAGAACACCAGTACCAGCACAATACCGATGAAGGAGGTGATCGCGGTCAGCGGCAGGTTCTCCAGCATCTGGAACATGGCCAGCGGCACTTCCGTCAGGCCGTTGGCTGCCAGCGAACCGATACCGTTCTGGATCTGATCCAGGGCGCTGCCACCGAAGGCACTCATCCAGAACACAGTAATCACCGTCGGGATGATCAGCACCGCGGTCACGAATTCGCGAACGGTACGACCCTTGGACACCCGGGCGATGAACATGCCAACGAACGGTGACCAGGAAATCCACCAGGCCCAGTAGAATACGGTCCAG
Organism: Marinobacter sp. CA1; assembly: GCF_020546665.1. Lineage (NCBI taxonomy): Bacteria > Pseudomonadati > Pseudomonadota > Gammaproteobacteria > Pseudomonadales > Marinobacteraceae > Marinobacter > Marinobacter sp. CA1. The sequence goes on along the minus strand of NZ_CP071785.1, from coordinate 1,631,174 downwards.
CCATGGAACCAGGTCTCATCTTCACGACCGAACGGATTACTCAGCGGCATGATGTTCGCCACATACGTGGACGACGTCACCCACAGCGTCTCGATGATGGTCATGGTCGGACCGGCGAAGATGATGAAGAACAGCAACAAGGCTGCCAGGCCCATGTTGATGTTACTGAGCACCTTCACACCACCGTCCAGGCCACGCAGCACCGACAGCAGCGCCACCAGTGTTACCCCGGTAATGATGGTCATCTGCACGCCGATACCGCTGGAGATACCGAACAGGTAATCCATACCGGAGGCCGCCTGTTGAGCACCGAAGCCCAGAGACGTGGCCAGGCCGAAAATGGTGGCCAGCACAGCCAGGATATCAATCAGGTGACCCGGCCAGCCCCAGACGCGATCACGCAGCAGCGGGAAGAACGCGGAGCGGATCGTCAGCGGCATGCCCTTGTTAAAGGCAAAGAACGCCAGTGACAACGCCACGATCGCGTAGATCGCCCAGGGATGCAGACCCCAGTGGTACATGGTGGCACCCATGGCCATCCGCGCACCCTCTTCGCTGTTGGCCTCTGCACCCAGCGGCGTGCCGTACCAGTCGGTGTAATAGGCCACCGGCTCGGCAACAGCCCAGAACATCAAACCAATGCCCATACCTGCAGCAAACAGCATGGCAAACCACGACATGGTCGAGAATTCCGGCTTGGCATCCTGACCGCCCAGGCGGATCTTACCCACCGGCATGAAGATCAGGGCCAGACAGACCACAACAAAGATGTTCGCACTGATCAGAAAGAACCAGTCGAAGGTATTGATGGCCCCCCACTTGGCGCCATCCAGCAATTCCTTGGATTCGGCCGGGAAGATCAGGGTGCCCACCACGAACAGCACAACCAGAACGGCTGCGATCGGGAAAACCGGTGCGTGGAGGTCAAGACCCAAAGGATTGATGTTGTCCTGACCTACCACGTAGTCGGTTTGGTACTCGTCTTTGACTACGTCTCCCACGAATGGAGTCTCCTATTTCGTGTTTGTGTCGACTTGGGAGCCCATAAACAACTCCTGAAGCGTCTCAACCAGCCAGCAAAACGCCGACTGGTCCGGGTGCGGAGCCTCCCGCTCAAACCCGATGGCAGACGCCCTGCGCGGCAGAGGCGATCCAGGAGTAATTCAGGGACTCCGGCGAGTCCATGATTTACAAAGTTGTAACGCGGCGGATTTTATTCTTTTGACGTCAAAATATCAAAAGGCTCCATACGCGCTATCCCTTAGTTCTAAGCGTAGTTCAATTTCCTGCGCTGAGCCCGAAGCGCTAAAACCCTTACTCAACGGGGACAAAACGATCGAATATTGAACAGAGAAAAACGGCAATCGAACCAGAAAAGGACTCCAGGGAGAGCCAGAGTAGGCGCTCACCCATGGCAGACTGATTACACCACTAATGATTAACCCCGTTTTTTGGCGGGTCTTTCTGGCGACATGTTAACCACCAGGCCGGCCATCGGCCGATTGCCGCATCAATTGCTACAAAACCTGTTTCTTTTTCAAAATGGCTAGTGTAGTATTCGCTCCCGCTAAGCCATTGGGAGTTGTCAAAAACTTCCTGGCACCAGCTCACAGAAAGCTTGGCTTTCTGCTCAGAGTCTGGAAGCGTCTCGGGGCGTAGCGCAGCCTGGTAGCGCACCTGTATGGGGTGCAGGTGGTCGCAGGTTCAAATCCTGCCGTCCCGACCAAATACCTCAAGAAAGGCAGTCACTTACGGGTGACTGCCTTTTTCGTTTTTGGGCCAAACAAAATAAAAGCAAAACTTATGCAAAACCCTGCCCCGCCCCCTGGCCTGATCGCCTCTCTCCCCCGATGAGACAGCGGAGCGACGTGCCGCGCATCATCGGGGGAAGAGGTTACTGGCCAAGGCCCTTACAGATCATTAGGCGCCTCTGACATCAATTATTCTCAACAAGTCTGGCGGACTCCGGATCATAATCCACCCGAGTAATAGATCCGTCTCGAATTCTGTTAACCGCTTCATCAACCACCGTCAGCGGTACCAGGAACCATTCCCTGGGCTTAACAGGGTGACCAAATCGGTCTTTAATCTCCAGATCCAACTGGGCAGGCGCAAAGATGCGATGAAGCAACGCTTCCAGTTTGGTTCGGTTAATTCCGGCCAGTTTGTATGTGGCCACGATTTCCACCTCTGCCAACAGATAGGTGGCATCATGCTCGGCGTTGGCGATGCGTGCTTCCACCTTCCCACCGGTTACTCCGATCTTATGGATCAGCTCCCGGTGCTCGGCTACGAAGGGATTCTGTGACTTGCTCCGAAGCACGTAGATGGTCCCGCTTTCTACATCATCGTCATCCCAAGTATCCCGGAACAAGGGCCCTGCATCATGCTCGGTAATCCGGCGACCGGTTTCATCTTTGTATAGGGCGCGCTGCAAGGACCGGAGCAGGATGTCGCTTTCTGTTTCATTCGAGTAAATCACCCGCAACCTGGCATCGTTGTCACCATTAGGCGCCTTGAACACCTCACCCACTTCTGCAACGTAAACCATTTGGCCGTTTAGGATGAAGAAATTGCCCTGTTCGATACTGGCATCTTGTCCGAATCGACGGGTTTCACGAATCCCGGCTTTAAGTTCTGCCTCCACCTGTTGGAACAAAGGCCTGAACAGGTCAAAGTCCTCGCACTTAGTACGATTGGCAATATCTTCTACCGCCCGTTTCTCTGCGGTAGAACGAACGTGGCGCAACTCGGTAAGTTCGCCGGCTGGCGCCATATCGCTAAGCTCTGCCAGCAGTTCCTCATCATCCATTTCTTCGGCAATCTCATTCTGAACAGCTGCCTTACCGTCCAACAGCCTCTGATAATCGAGGTCAGCCACTAGATCACGACACTCCTCCAGCGAACGAATCCGGTCGAGCCGCACGGCGTACAGGCGTTCGAAGATGTCATTATCTTCGCCATGCCGTGGAATGCGACCATGCTCTTCGACAAATCGCTGGATCTCTTCAAAGCCTGCGATGATCCGCTCTTCCCGGGCACTGCGGCTTTTTTCTTTCTTTGGTTGGGCAAAGTCCTGTAACTCTGCACTGAGCTCATCAAGATCCATCGTAACGGCCCTCTTCTCGATATCTCATGAACGCAGCAGCACCCTCGGCCATTCGCCTCTCCCAAGCATCCTGAGAGGTATTGGAGGGCGGGCGGCCTCGCTCTCGCTTAAATTTCACCGCGCGGATCGCCAGCTCTTTTGCCTCGTCCGGAGACAGGGTTGTGCGTTTGGCCGAGATGATAGAAGCAATCTGTTTAAGACTGTCCTCACTCATGGTCTTGGCCAGAATGGCATAGGCTTCACTGAATGGGTTAATCCGGTCGATCAGGTCGATATCCAACTCGGTCACGTCCATAGCGAACTTCCGTACACCCGCTATCAGTGCGGTATTCGGCTTGGTGCTCGACTCACCACCGCCCCCTGCTCCTTCACCTTCGTTGCCACCAACGGTTTCAAGTAGCGCCTGCTTGGCTTGCTGGGTCATATTCAACGCAGCAATAGCATGCTGTCGCACAGCCTCTTGATCGTGTTCATCGAGTTCCGGATACCGGTCTTTAATGATCTTGCCCATGCTGACCTGGGTAAGCTCTTCCGGGATCATCTCCTCATCGAACAAACCCCGCTCAATCGTGCTCTTGTCCTGAACGAAACTTGCGATCACCTCGTTCAAGTCTTCCGTGCAGATTCGGGACGCCTCTTCGCTCTTTGGCTCGGCCAAGCCCTTTATCTCTATCTGGAACTGACCAGACTCTTCGTTGATCCCTACGTTGCACTTATTGGGATCGTAGCCGTCCTCACCGTAGTCATAGCCCTCAACCGGACCGATGGCCGTTGCTTTAGGCTTGAACTCGAAGCGAGGAGCCAGTACCTGCTCCATCAGCAAACTGGCCGCTATGGCCTTAAGCGTGTCGTTTACCGCCTCCGTTACTGCCTGCTCTGAGGCGTCCGGCTCTGCAATGAGATTTGTAAAACGTGCGCGGGTTTTGCCTGGTGCATCCCGGGTAGAACGGCCAATGATTTGCACAATCTCAGTCAGGCTCGAGCGGTAACCCACGGTTAAAGCGTGCTCACACCAAATCCAGTCAAAGCCTTCTTTGGCCATACCCAGAGCAATGATGATGTCTACATGATCACGGTTATTCTTCTGGGCAGAATCTTTCAGCGCAGCAGATACTCGGTCACGCTTGGAGGCATCGTCATCGACCAGGTCCGCTATACGCAGCACTTTGCCACTCGAGGTTTTGACTAACTGAAACCCGGTTTCAGGATCAGTACCCTGCCAGTCGCCCAGTTCCTCAATTATGTGCTCAACTTCCCGGATCTTGTCTTTGGTGCTCTCACGGGAGTTTACATTCGGTATGTGGACGATCGTCTTCTCGTTCGGGTCCAAGACCTCCAGAATGCTGTCCGCATAGGAGCCAGAATAAAAGAAATAGCCAATATCAAGCTGTTTCAGATACTCGTAACCGTTCAACTGTTCATAGTAGGTGTAGGTCACCGTATCAAAGCGGGATTCATCGGTGGGAGCCAGAACTGCCTCCGCGTCACCCCGGAAGTACGAGCCTGTCATGGCAACAATGTGGACTTTATCCCTGGCTATGAACTGCCCCAGCTGCGACCCCAGCCTGTTATCTGGATTAGCGGAAACGTGGTGGAATTCATCCACGGCAATCAGTCGATCATCAAACGCCTCGATACCCAATTGATCCACCGCAAAACGGAATGTGGCATGGGTACACACCAGCACCCTATCGTCACTGGCCAAAAAGGCACCTACCGACTTCACCTTGCCACCATTATCAGAGCCCGGTGCATTGCACAGGTTCCACTTCGGCTCCACATGCCAGTCTGCCCAAAAGCCAAAATCACTCAAGGGTTCATCGGCAAAGCTGGAACCGATGGATTTCTCCGGTACTACGATGATCGCTTGCTTCAGACTCTGGTTGTGCAGCTTATCCAGAGCTATGAACATTAATGCTCGGCTCTTGCCGGATGCAGGTGGCGATTTAATCAGCAGATACTGCTCTCCGCGCCGCTCAAAGGCACGCTCTTGCATTGGCCGCATACCCAGCTCATTGGATTTGGTAGAGCTACCGTTGCGGGCATAAGAGACTGATACGGACGGAACGGTTTTAGTCATTGGGTACTTCCTGTTTTAATCCCAGTCTGGTTATTTATCTGGCGTGTGGGTCTGGCGCTTTACCTGATCCTCGAGCTGCTCAAGCTCCTTGAGGTCTTCCTCGTCAGCCAACCTTGCTTCGTTGGCCTTACGCTTCTGGTCGAACTCGTCATAACGCTGGTGAGCGATCTTCTCCATCCTGTCGTGACTTACAGAGCCCGCCCCTTGCAGAATCGGGTGATCGTTGAACGCCAACATTCGGTCTACGTTGTTCCGCCAGAAATCCAACGTGAGCTCTTTCTGATTTTTCACCCGCAGCTCCGCCTGCTCAAGGAAGATCACCACCAGCCGATTGAGGCTGTCCATTTCATCGGCGGTCAGGTAGTTTTTCGCCGTGAGCACATCCTTCTTGCGCACCCGGGAACCTGTCCAGCTGGTCAGCGCCATGTTCGGCTGATCCGGGTCTGAACGCTTCAACACCAGCTCAGCAGCTGTGTAACCGGTTACGGCGTAAATCAGCTTGTTCTGAACCTCGGCAAAGAAAATCGAGGTTTCCCGCTCCCGAACCCGGTAATCCGAACTGAGCGCAAAGAGATCACGCACCTTCTGGTAGAAGCGCTTCTCCGATGCCCGAATCTCGCGGATACGTTCGAGCAGTTCATCGAAGTAATCCCAGCCGCCTGGGTTCTTCAGGCGTTCGTCGTCCATTACGAAGCCTTTCAGCAAGAATTCTTTCAGATGGGTACTTGCCCACTGGCGGAACTGAACGCCTCTCGGAGAGCGCACGCGGTAGCCAATAGCTAGGATCAGATCCAGGTTGTAATGAGCTATTTTGCGTTGAACCTGACGGCTCCCCTCGGTTCGAACTGTCAAGGATTCCTTGACAGTTGCCTCCGGAGTTAATTCACCGTCTTCGAAGATGTTCTTGGCATGAAGTGACACATTTTGCTTTGTGGTTTGGAAGAGCTCCGCTGTTTCGAGCTGGGTAAGCCAGACGCTGCCATTCTCTGCTCGCAGGTGGAGTTGGGTTTGGCCGTCGTCTGAAGTGTAAAGAATTAGTTCACTCATGGACTGGAGCTTCCTTGTTTCTTTCTGGGGGCATTGCCGTTGAGCCCGAGAGCCTTACTGAGCCAGGCTGGCATGACGGCATGATCATGATCCCAAAGGTCTGCCGGAACATCCCGCCAGAATGATTCAATTGCATCTGAGAACGCTTGAAACTGATCATCACTGACCGAAAGATCTTTATGGCTTAGGCCGTCAAAAAATAGTGGGGCGGTCCTGCCACAAATAGAGTCAAGTAGGTATTCAGGATACTTCTGCTTGAGCTGTGTTAAGGAGTCACCATTTCCATGCTTATAGACATTAACAACCAGCCGACAGGCATCCAGGTGGATATAGTAGGGCTTGCTTCGGATATCCCAGCCTAGAGGCTCGACCAACTCAGCAAAATTGGTAAGCGTTGCTTTCCATACAGCTTTTTCGAATTTCGTCCCCGAGCACCATCCCCTCATCTGGTCCACCATCCACTGGTGAAGCTGCTTATCCCACTCATGGTACATACCCGCAACTACACTCAGTCGAGTGCGAGTCTCCATACCTTTCAACAACTCATAGAACTCCAGGCCAGCATCAAATGCCTGCTCTTCAAAGTCTCCAGGCAAATGAAAATCTGGATTGAAACGATGATCGTTGTCCTCAAGCCATTTCTCAGCCGCTTGGTTCGCCTCGGCCTCAATATCAGAGAACTGTGATAGCAAGCGCTTTCTGGACTGTTCGACGTAGAAACGATGATTGGCAATTAGCGACCGCCGGAAAGGTTCCCACATTTGAAAAAGCGAGTATCTTCCCGTCATGATGCTCTCTGCTTTGTCTTGTTCTTCGAGGAAGAAAAGGCTGTCATTTTTGTGTAGAGCTCGAACAGCTTTTCCAGTCGCTCGGTATCGTTTTTAAAGCGCCGGCCGATGTAAATGCGCTCTAGAACCTCATCATTCTGTTCGTGGGCTTGCCTCAAGTCCGCAGGCATTGCTTCCGGGCGGTAAAGATCCGCAATAGCTGCCGGAAAATGCCCCTCCCGAGCAAGCAAAATATTCTCTGCACATTGAGTTAAGTCAGACTTGTTCTTCTCCGTGAGCCTGGGGATTGGAAAAGTATTCCACCCCATGGTATTGGAATATCTGAAATCTGTTTTCATTTTTCCACACACCGAACCGATCCAGACCAAATGCATGCGCGAGGCGATCAAAGCCATATTCCAAAGAGGAGCGTCGTAGAGCCCAAATGCAAGGTTTGTCAGAGTAGCCTTATTATCGATTACGCCTACTGGCAGGTAAGGCCGCCTCTCTGAAGAAACCGAGGGGACCACAATCGTATGCCTCCCACCAATCCTCATTAGCTTTAGCTGGTGGGCCCTTTTGGCAAGAGCGTTGGCTCCCTTATCCCGACTTGCAAGTCTAAGGGCACGCACCCTTTCTATTCGTTCAGCCAGTTCGGGGATTGACATTGCCTCTTCAAGATGCCGGTCCTCAATCCAAACGCAATATCTGTGTCTACCGTTTATGAAATCTGAAGACCCGTAGATCTTCCGTATAAATTTGGCCTTGGTGAACTCATCGAATTCGAGCTTTTTAAGTTCATATTCATCCAAGAGTAAGTTGCCGCCATCACTCGGCTTATTACCAAACTCCATGGGCGCAACATCAGAAATTGGTGTGCGAGTTTTATTAACAATGGTCACCGAACCAAGCGTCAAATATGGCGAGATAGCGTCTCCAAAACGCACAGAGACCGCTCCATCGCGCGAGCTTTCAAACAATGCCTTGGACCGATTGGAAACTGGAGAGATGCCAACAATGACTACAGTCACACCTGCATTTCGACTAGCTAAGTTCGACCATTGGAATGAAGTATGAGCAAAGTCTATCTCCAAGCCTTTTTCAAAAATCGGCGGCCAGAGAAGAGGAACCATTTGTCCCTGACATATAGAATTAGTTGATACAAATGCTGCTTTTCCTCCACATAGTGACATCCAATCCGCAGCTTTTAAAAACCAACCGGCAACATAATCAAGAAATCCTGTAGAGCCTACTCTTCCGTTAACGATCTCCTTTATTTCCTGCTTTTGACTCTTACTTTGCCAAGTCGAGCCTAGATATGGAGGGTTTCCGCATATATAGGTCTCTCCACCCTCGTTCTGAAAATCAATTTCAGATTGATCCAAAGGAGTCCCAAACAAATCATCCGCATTAAACCTCACGCCAGTACCTGTAGGAGGACAAATTGTTAGCCAGTCCAACCTCAGTGCATTGCCGCAAGTGATCCAGTTTTCAGCATCGAGTGGCAAAAACTCTTGAAGAGCTTCCTTTTGCCCTCGATACACGACATTGCACTGGTACTCTGCAATAATCAGTGCAAGCCTCGCGATCTCTGCGGAGAAATCTCGGAGCTCGATGCCTCGAAAATTCGTAAGCGGAATATCGCTCTTCCGCCCAGGTTCACCCCGCCGCTCATTGATCTCATTTTCGATCTCTCGCATCTGCTTATAGGCAATTACCAAGAAATTCCCTGAGCCGCAGGCCGGATCAAACACCCGAATCCGAGCCATTCGGTTGCGGAGATTAAGCAGCTTGCGAGGGCTATCACCAGCCTCATCCAACTTCTCCCGAAGATCATCCAGGAACAGCGGGTTTAGAACTTTAAGGATGTTGGGGACGCTGGTGTAATGCATCCCCAGCGAGCCCCTCTCCTCATCATCGGCAACAGCCTGAATCATTGAGCCGAAGATGTCCGGATTTATCTGAGTCCAATCCAGGTTACCAATATGTAGAAGGTAGGAGCGGGCGATCTTACTGAATTTTGGTACTTGAACACTGCCGGAAAACAAGCCGCCGTTCACATAGGGAAAACGCCCTGTCCATCGTGGCAGCTTTTCAGTCTCCCGATCAGCCGCCCGGGTGTTCATCGCCCGGAAGACCTGGCTGATCACCTCATGAGTGTTGGAGGAATCCCGGGCGCTCATCTGCTCTACGGTGTCAGTAAACAGGCTTTCACCAGCAAAAATATCGGTGTCTTCAGCAAAGAAGCAGAAAATCAACCTGGCCATAAAGTGGTTCATTTCATGGCGCTGCTCACTGCCGCCCCAATCCGGGTTATCTTTCAGCAGTTCAACATAAAGGCGGTTCAGGCGGCTGGTGGCCCGTATATCAAACGAGCTGTCCCGTAGCTGCTTAACAGTAGAAATGCCCGCCAGCGGCAGGAAAAACCCGAAATGATCAGGGAACTGCTGGTACTCACAGGCAACCGTTTCACCCGTTTCCAGATCTTCAGCTTCAAAATCAACGCCATCCGTAGAGAGGATAAATCGCGCTTTAGCCCGGGCAGTCGCGGGGCTCTCCCTGAGCTCTACCAGCTTTTGAGTGACCTGCCCGTTTTCAGCAACTGCGATGTGGACGTTGTTAGTCTGCAAGACTCCGCCAAGGTCGGACTTGTTGGTAGTACCAGCCCTCAGCCGCTTGATGGTGGTTTCTTTGTTACCAAAGGCGCGCAGAAAGGCGAAGGGGAATTCTTCCCTATCGAAAGCTTCAAGGGCGAGTTCAGATATTGCTTCTTCGATTTCTACTGCGTTCATGGAAACCACACTGCTTTGGTGTCATTTGATTCTAAGGGTTGCGAAGATTACTGAGCGGGCCAATTCTATCAGCTGGCTGCCTTGCATGCCGAGCCAGCGACAACTCAGTACCCCCCTCAATGTTGCGCTTAGACTTTGAAACCGCCCTTTCTCCATATCAGAGAGCCCTGTCACTCATCAGTCAAGCTTGGAGATCGGACGCATCAGGTGAAAAATCAGGGCACCTATTTCCTCTTTCAGAGTCTGATCCTTTTCACCAACACCCGATCAAGCCGAGCAATTCAGGTAACATTGCACCATGAAAAACAATTCTAAGAACGGTAAGGACACGCCCACGGTTCGGGCTGACATGAATGGGGGGCAGGCGATTGATCTGCCCGGAATTCGCGGTCGCATGGAGCGTCTGGAGTTTGCCAGCGGTCTGGTGCTCTACCGCATGGAGTACGAGGCCCTGGAGGATTGCTCGGTGCAGGTCCAGAACAGCTTCAGTGAACCCTGGCTGGGGTCGGCCATGCACCTGCAGGGACACTCGGAGCTGTCCTACCCTAACGGCAAGACATTTACCCTGACACCCGATTCCGCCCTGCTGATGCGTGTGGACCCGTCCGGCAGCCTTTTTAACCTTTTCAAGGGTCAGCTCATCCGCCATGTCGGCGTGGCATCGACACAGACGCCCCTGAAGACCCGGTTTGGCGGCGAGCTGCCTGAACGGCTCGCCCTGTTCGGTGACAAAGACTTTGGTGATTTTCAGCTCGGCCAATCGTTCTCACCCAGCAAGCGCCTGCGACAACTGGGGGGCAACCTCTTCGACCAGCATGCACGGGGCAGCGCCCGACTGTTAAAACTGGAGGGCATTGCCAATCTTTTTCTGGCGGAGATCATTGAGCTTTTCTGCGACGAGGTGAGTACAGACGACCGCATCATCGTCTGGGAAGCCCAGGCCCTGGCGGATGTCATCACGCACATCGAAAGCCATCTGGACAGCCCGCTATCCATTGCCAGCCTGGCAGACCGGGCCGGCATGTCCGAAAACCGCCTGGATCAACTCTTTCGCCAGAAATTCCAGCAAAGCTGTGCCGAGTATGTTCGCAACGAGAGGATGGTGGCCGCCAACCGTTGGCTGGCAAGTGGCGAGCTGGCCGTGAAAGACGTTGCGGGCATGGTCGGCTACAACCACGTCAGTAATTTTTCCCGCGCCTACCGCGCCCGCTTTGGTGAGACCCCGGCCAGAACCCTACGGCGAGCAACTACCGGTGCCGACTAGCACCAGTGCTCCGTCTGGCCGACCGAACCGGACACTGATGAGCCTACGCCAATAACTGCGACCGCAGCAGACTCACCACGGCTGCGACCAACGGGTCCTGATCACGACTGGCCAGCCAGGTGAACAGGACCTTTGCGGACTCGGTGGCGGGACAAAGCAGATCCAGTTCGCCGGCCTGCTGACCCAGCCGGGTGGACTCGCCGTGGAGCAGGCCAATCCCCACTCCGCTGGCGATCAGGGCACGGGTGTGGCGTTCACGATCCACACTGATGATCTTTCTGGGCCGGATGCCGTGCGCTTCAAACAACGCCTCGGCTGTTCGGCCGCAGCAGGTTCTGGCGTCCGGCAGCACCCAGGTGAAGGCTTCCAGTGCTTTCCAGTCCAGCACCTCCGGCTTCTCAAGCAGCCCCGACGATGCCACCAGATAGATGGAAAAGTCTTCCACCTCCAGGGCGGAGAACCCGGGCTCCCGGTTGCCGGTCTCATTGTAGAAGCCCGCATCCAACAGGCCATGGCGAATGTCCTGCTGAACCTGGGTGGAGTACCTCAGGGAAACGTCGAGCTCCGGAAAGTGCTCCGTCACGCTTTTTACCAGCTCGCCAACCCGGCTGGTGTTGGTGTCACCACTGGCCCCGAGGCGCAGCTGCCCGATCAACTGGCCCCGAATCCGGCTGGCCTCGGACATCAACGTCTGGTGGGCCGCCATCACTTCATGGGCCCGCTGCAACAGACGCTCGCCGGCCGGGGTGATTTCCATACCGCGGGGTGTCCGGGCGAAGATGGGCACGCCGAGGCTGTCCTCAATCGCCTTGATGTGAGCACTGACGGCCGGCTGGCTGAGAAACAGCTGCTCCGACGCCCGGGTGATGCTTCCCTCCCTGGCCACCACCACCAGGGTTCGCAATTGATGTATTTCCAAGTGTCATGCCTCGCCGTTCAGAGCCTGCCCAATAGATACCACCAAACCAGATCCAGCGGCAGCAGAATCACCACGGTGATCGCAAACAGCGCCAGACACAACCGACTCAGCACCGCCAGAGATACATACCCCATCTGCACCGCGGCCAGCAATGGTGGCGCCTGATAAGGCAGCAGCACACTGGAGAAGGCCAACACCTGGGTCATCAGTACGGTCGCCAGCGCCAGCCCGCTGGTGCTGGCCAGTTCCTGGCTGATCGGCGTCAGTATCAGCGGAATGCCCGGCAGATTGGTGACCATGCCAACCAGGGAGGATACCAGGGCCAGCAGCGCCACGTTGGCCACCGGCTGATCGCTGTTCAGTGGCACATGGTCGGCGATGGCATCCATCACCAGTTGCCCGACACCCACTTCTGCCATCACCGCGCCCAGCCCGATGATCGCCGCCACGAAGAACAGCGCGCCGTACTGCACTTTCTGGTTCAGGGTATCCTTGCCGACCAGCCCGACGCCCGGAAACAGGCAGTACAGTGCCACTCCCAAGCCAATCCAGCCAGGCGCAATGTGGTGCCAGCCATCACTCATCCACAGCGCCAGGCAGACCACCATCACCACGGCCATGTGCCGCCCCTGCCGGCTCAGGGGCTCCGTCACCATCGAGTCGGCCCGCTGCCGCGGAGGATCGGCCGGGAACCACCACAGGATCAGCAACAGGGCCGCCAGTGCTTTCAGCAGGCCCAGCACCGGCAGGTGCAACACCAGGTAGTCCAGGTAGGCAAGTTCGGCGCCGTAGAGGGTTTCCGACATGCCGGAAAGAATCATGTTGGGGACATTGGCCGGCAGGATCGTAAAGCCGGGAAAGAACACCGCCACCAGCGCCGCCAGCGACATCCCGGTATGGCCATTGCTACCTGGCTCGTACCCCAGGTGGTCCGCCAGCGCCAGCACCAGCGGCATCAACAGCACCATCCGTCCCATCGACGACGGCATCACGAAGCACAGCGCGATGCCGAACCCCAGCGTCGCCGCCAGCACCGATCCATAGCTCTGCCCCATACAGCGGGCGAGCAGCGACGCCAGGCGTTTGCCCAGGCCGGTGTAGTTCAGCGCGGCGCCGATCACCATGCCACTGAACAGCAGCCAGAACGTGGACGAGCGGAAACCGGCAAACACCGCCTCCGTTGGCGCCACCTGGGTCAGCACCGCCAGCAGCATGAACACCAACGCGGCCCAATAGTCGGGTATCGCACCGGTGGCCCAGCTGCCGATGCAGAACACCGTCAGGCCTGCCACCACGGCCACATCCCAGGCCAGGTACTGATGGCCCAGGCCCCACAGGACCACCGCCGTCAGGATTATCAGCATCACCTGGCCATGCTGCCCCGGCCAGTACTTCGTTAACACCCCCACCATCGCACTCTCCCAAACCGGACCATACCGGCTATCAATACACCCGGGAGATGCGCCGATCTCCCGCCTGAGTCATTGGAGAACGACAATGGCAAACCGTGCTGAAACGGTCCAATCGTAAGATCTGAGGTCTGGTATCAGGGTTCGTGAGGGCGGCGGCAATCGGCGGTCAGTACTCGACCAATGGCTGATATCCAAGACACCACTGGTCATAAATTGGTCACCACACGGTCATAACCCTCAGGCAGATTAGGCCAGACTTGGACCCTTAAGGAACCGGTGGCAAATGGATGTTTGGAACCCGGAGTTAAAGGCGCTCTACCACCAACGGCTGCTGACGCCAGCCGACGCCGTGCTGCAGATTGCAGACTGTCGCAACCTGATTCTGGGCATGAGCGCGGCCCAACCGCCCGCCCTGATGGCGGCTGCCGCCGATGCCCTCAAGGATCGGCTGATCGGGCCCCTCGCGCTCTATTACCTGCACGGAACCGACGCCTTGCGCCGCAGCCTGCTGATACCGGAGCTCGCTGACCGGCTCACCCCAAGACCGCTGTTCCTGAGCCCGGCAGACCGGGACGCCATGGCCCAGTCCGCCTCCCCCAACTGGGTGGAATTCGTTCCCGCCATGCTGCATCAGGTTGGGCGACTGCTGACCGAGCACATCGAACCGGACTGCTTCTTCGTGACGGTGTCGCCAATGGACCGCCATGGTTACTTCAGCCTTGGCACCAACGCCGATTACGGCGCGTCGGTCATCCGCAAGGCCCGCAAGGTGGTGGTGGAGGTGAATCGCCAGATGCCACGGACGTTCGGAGAATGCTCGGTCCACATCTCCGAGATCGACCATATTGTGGAGCACGACCATCCGCTGGTGGAGGCCACCCCGAACCCGCCGACCGACGTGGACCTGCGCATCGCCGACCGGATCGTCGAGCGTATTGACGATGGCGACACCCTCCAGATCGGGGTTGGCGGTGTCCCCAACGCGGTGCTCGCCAAGCTGGCCAATCACCGCGATCTGGGCCTGCACAGCGAACTGTTCTCACCGGCGATGATGCCGTTGATCCAGTCCGGCGTCATGAACGGTCGCCGCAAGACCTGGATGCAACACAAGCACGTGTTCACCTTTGCCCTGGGAGACCGGGCGCTTTACGACTTCCTCGACGACAACCCCGCCATCGTCGGTTATCCGGCATCCTGGGTGAATAACCCGGACATCATCCGCCTCAACGACAACATGGTCTCCATCAACTCCGCGCTGGAGATCGACCTCACCGGCCAGATCAATTCCGAACAGCTCGGTGATCGCCCCTTCTCCGGCGCCGGCGGCCAGCTGGACTTTGTGCGCGGCGCCTACTCCGCCCGCAACGGCCGCTCCTTTGTCGCTCTGCGTTCGACCGCCCAGTCCGGCCGGCTCAGCCGGGTGGTGCCGCGTTTGCGCGGGGGCACTGTGACCGATCCACGCAACGACGTGCATTTTGTGGTGACCGAACACGGCTGCATCAATTTAAAGGGACTGTCGATTCCCCAGCGGGCCCGGGCACTGATCAACCTGGCGGCACCGGAATTTCGGCAAAGCCTGGAAAACGAGGCCATCTCAATGGGCCTGCTTTGATCCAGGACAAAAAACAACCAGCCGGTTTCTAGTTCAATTCTTGTACACACAGGGGGTACAGCAATGACAACACACAACAACTCACGCATTGCATTGGTCACCGGTGGCACCCGGGGCATTGGCGAGGCCATCTGCCGCGCGCTGGCGACCGATGGTTATCAGGTGGTGACCACCTATCGCAACGAGGAGCGGGAACCGGACGCCCGCGACTGGCAGGCACGCATGGCGGGTGACGGTCTGGAGATCGACCTGGTGAAAATGGACATCGCCGACGCCGACAGTTGCGAGCACGCGGCCAGCGAACTGCTGGAACGCTACGGTCGCCTCGATGTGCTGGTGAACAACGCCGGTATCACCCGCGATGCGGTGATGAAGAAGATGCCGCTGGAGAGCTGGCACGACGTCATCCACACCAACCTGGACGGTGTCTTCCAGGTCACCCGCTGTTTCCTCGACACCCTGCTTGCCCAGGGCTATGGCCGCATCATCAACATTTCCTCCATCAATGCCCAGAAGGGGCAGTTTGGCCAGGTCAACTATTCCGCCGCCAAAGCGGGCATCCACGGTTTCACCAAGGCGCTGGCCCAGGAGACCGCACGCAAGGGCATTACCGTGAACACGGTGTCCCCCGGCTATGTGGAAACCGACATGGTGCGGGCCATCGACGAGAAGATCCGCGAGCAGATCAAAGCGCAGATCCCCGTTGGCCGCTTCGGTCAACCGGAGGAAATTGCCCGGCTGGTGACGTTCCTGGCGGACGAGCAATCGTCTTTCATCACCGGAGCCGATCTTTCCATCAACGGCGGCATGTTCATGCACTGAGCAGACACCGCCGGTAACGACCGAGCCTGTTGCTGTGTACAGGCGCATGCATGACGAACCCAACCGAAAAGGTAGCAAGCGATGTTCACTGACTCATTCAAGTTTTCCTCCGAACCGATGACCCGCGTCAACAAGCTGATGATGGACACCTGCGAAGGCGTTGTTGAAGCCCAGATGGCAAGCCTGAAGGGCTACCTGGGGCTGATTGAGGAGCAGACCCGGGCGGCGGCCTCGATTCGTGACGTCGATGGCGTCAAAGGCTTCGTTGAGAGCCAGCCCGAGCGTTTCAACCAGCTGGTCAACCGGGTGTCCGAGGACTTCCAGCAATTCAGCAAAGTGGCCGAGGATTTCCGCAACGAAGCCAGCCAGCTGTTCCAGGAATCCGCCGCCAGCAACGCCGACGACAGCGCCGAGGCCAAGCCGGAGGCGCCCGCCAAGACTGCCCAGAAGAAAGCGGCAACGCCTGCCAGCTAGTCGGTCCGCAACGAGTCGGTCCGCAACGAGTCGGTCCGCAATACGGCCAACCGCCACCGGGTTTCTCCGGTGGCATTTCTACGCTCCTGCCCCAGAGGTCCCCGATGGAATCCCTGACCAAGTTCGCGAAAGACTACGTTCGTCATGCCTCCGCCCTGCTGAAACTGTCCCAGGATACGGTCGCCCGTACCCTCAACCCGGCCAAACTCTCCACCCCGGACAGCTCCTTTGTTCAGGATGTCAGCAGCAGCCTCTCCTCCGCCTTTCGCGAGGCCATCATCGATCCGTCAAAACTCATGCAGGACAACGCCGATCTGGCGATGAAATACTGGCAGCTCACCCAGAACGTGGCGCTGACCGCACTGCGCCAGCCCACAGACCCGGTGGTTGCGCCCCAGCGCAGCGACCACCGCTTCGATGACGAGGCCTGGCAGCGCAATCCCTTCTATTACGCCATCGCCCAGAGCTATCTGATCAACGCCGAGTACCTCGACAAGCTGACGGACGATCTCGACGGTCTCAGCGACGCCAACCGCCGCCAGCTCACCTTCCTGGTGCGTCAGTTCGTCAACGCCCTCGCCCCCACCAACTTCTTCATCACCAACCCGGAAGCGGTACGCAAATGCCGCCAGACCTGGGGTCTGAGTGTGGTACAGGGGCTGGAGAACTTTTACCGCGACATCATCCGCAGCCGTCAGTTGCTCAACGTTTCAATGACCGACGAGAGCGCCTTCAGGGTCGGCGAAAACATTGCCACCACGCCGGGCAAAGTGGTGTACCAGAACCGCCTGTTCCAGTTGATCCAGTACCAGCCAAGCACCGACACCGTTCACAAGACGCCGTTGCTGGTGGTGCCACCGTTCATCAACAAGTACTACATCATGGACCTGGCGCAGAAGAACTCGCTGGTGCGCTGGCTGGTGGCCCAGGGCCACACGGTGTTCATGATTTCCTGGGTGAACCCGGACGAGTCCTACCGCGACACCAGTTTTGAGGACTATGTTCAGGAAGGCGTGCTGGAAGCCATGGACGCGGTGGAGAAAGCCACCGGTGAGCGTCAGCTCAACACCATCGGCTACTGCGTTGGCGGCACCCTGCTGGCCACGACGCTCGCCCATCTGAAGAAAGCCGGTGACGACCGGGTGAAATCCTCCACGTTCTTCGCCACCCTGCTGGATTTCAGTGATCCGGGCGAGATCGGGGTCTACCTCAACCAGCGGGTAGTGCAGGCCCTGGAGAATTACATCGACAAGATCGGCTACTACGACGGCCGCTTCATTGCCCTGAGCTTCTCCTCGCTGAAGGAGAACAACCTGATCTGGTCCTACTTCGTCAACAACTACCTCAAGGGCGAGCCACCGCTGCCGTTTGATCTGCTGTACTGGAACTCGGACTCCACCAACCTGCCGGCCACCATGTACAAGTACTACCTGCGGGAAATGTACATCAACAACCGCCTGCGTGAGCCCAATGCCCTCACCATCGCCGGCACCCCCATCGACCTGGCCAGCGTCGACACCCCGTCGATGTTCGTGTCCGCCCAGCAGGACCACATCGCCCTGTGGAAATCCACTTACGCCGGTTACCGCCTGTTCAGCGGCGAGAAACACTTCGTACTGGGACAGTCCGGCCACATTGCCGGCATCATCAACCCGCCGGAACCGGGCAAGTACGGTTACTATGTCAACAACATCAACAACGTCAACAACGATGAAAACGGCGACGAGGCCGAAACCGCCGAGGACTGGTTCGAAGGCAGCGAGCATCACCAGGGCTCCTGGTGGCCCCACTGGCAATCCTGGGTCAGCCGCTTCCAGGGCGAGGACGTGGCACCGCGGCTGCCCGGTGACAGGGAACTGGAGGTCGTTGAGGACGCCCCCGGGCACTACGTCCAGAAGCGACTGGTCTGATCCAGACGCCGGCCCATGACCTCCCTGACCTCATAAATAGCTCATAGATAGCTCATAGATTGAGGCCATGGGCCGGCCGGACGCCCCTCTGGGCCCTGGCTGCAACTTGCGGTAGCATGCCAGCGATCAAACCACCCACACTGGAAAAGGATTTTCACAGTGATTGCCTACCGGCCCCTGACCCTCGCCGTCACCCTGGCGACTCTGGTCGGTTGCGCCCAGCAACCGCCAACCCCCGCTGCCACGCCAACAATCGAGCCCGTGCCCGACCTGGTTGCTGCCCTGGAAACCACCCCCTACCAGGTCACAGACAACGGCCGTACCCCGCTGGTTCGGGGTCTGCAGTCACCACCGGGAAGCGATGCCCGGGCACTGGCAGAGCGCCTGCTGGCGGAGAGTTCAACCACCGCAATCGCCCTGCTCCGCCAGATCAGCCAGCGACAGCTGAAGGCCGGTGAACTGGACCAGTACCTGGCGCAGCAGCGCTTCTACATCGACGTTCCCATCGATGAACAGGGCCACACCCTGCTCAGCAGCCTGGCCGCCGGCTATGGTTTCCAGGACCACCTTCAGGTGCTGCTGGCTCATGGTGCCAGTCCGCAGACCCGCTTCGGCGATGACAAGTTGACTCCGCTGATGCAGGCGATTCGTTTCGGCAGCCTCGCCAATGCCCGGTTGCTGATTGCAGGTGGTGTCGGCGTCAACGACGCAAGCGCCAAAGGGCTTACCCCCCTGCACCTGACAGCGAGCCCGGAATCGAGCGGTCAGCGCGCTTCCGACCTAGCGCTGATCCAGCTGCTGGTTCAGGCCGGCGCCAAGCTCGATGCCAATGCCCCCTCCGGCATCACCCCCCTGCAGCTCGCAGTGCTCAACGATCGCCCCCGGGTTGTCGACGCGCTTCTGACCGCCGGCGCTAACCCGGACCTCCGCGATGACCAGGGCCGAACTCCGTTGCACAATGCCATCCGGCTCGACCGGCCACACTTGCGGGACCAGCTACTGGCGGCCGGCGCCAATCCCGACATCGCAACTGACCGGCTCTGGACACCGCTAATGACGGCAGTCGACAGGGGGGACCTGGCCACGACACAGGCACTACTGGCCGCCGGCAGCACTCCGGACCTGCAGACCGATGACGGCGCAACGGCACTTCACCTGACCGCCGATACCAGCTGCCTGAGCGGCCTTGAAAATGACCCCGAACTGGCCCGACGGCTGATTGCTGCAGGCGCTAGCCTGGACATCCGCAACCACAAAGGCACCACCCCGCTGTACTGGTCGATTGCCAATGACCGGCCACACGTGAGAGAGCAGTTACTCGCCGCGGGGGCCAATCCGGACATCGGCACGCACGATAACTGGACGCCCCTCCATGAGGCGGTGTTCTGGGGCCGGGAGGCTGCCGCCATCGCCCTGATTGAGGCCGGGGCAAACCTCGAGACCACATTCGAGAACGGCTGGACACCGTTGCACTACACCACCAACACCCTGGAGCACGGCAATCGGAAGTACGACCGTCTGTTGGCGCAACAACTGATTCAGGCAGGTGCCAACCTGAACCCGCGCAACAGCGATGGCTTCACGCCACTGGCCCTGGCGATCATCAATGAGCGGGCGAGTCTGCGCGACGTCCTGCTGGCCGCCGGGGCCGATCCCGGCGTTGGCGACAATAATGGCTGGGCACCACTGGGCCTTGCCGCCTACTACGGCCAGGTGACCTCAGTGGAGAAACTGCTGGCCGTGGGCGCCGATGCCAACCAGCGAGACGACCTTGGCCGCAGCGTTCTCCAGCAAGCCGTCACCAACAAGGAACCTGACGACAGGTCGGCACCAGCACGCATCACACGATTGCTGATCGAGGCCGGGGCCGATCCCAACCTGCCGGCGGACAACGGCTTGTCCCCCCTGTTCATGGCGGTGATGAATGACTTTCCAGAGGTACGCGATCAGCTGCTTGAAGCGGATGCCAACCCCAACGCGACTATGATTGACGTCGGCTCGCTGCTGGGACGGGCAACGTCTCGCGGCAAACGCGAATCCGTCCAGAAACTGCTGGCGGCCGGGGTCAATCTGGCCCCCGACGAGAGCAGTGGCCGAACCGCGCTCCACATTGCTGCCTTCACCCACCACGCCGACCTCATACAACCGTTGATCGACGCGGGCCTCGATATCGATGCCCAGGACCATGAAGGCAAAACCCCGCTCTTTCTGGCCACCCACCATGCCGGTGCGACCCGGACCCTGCTGGCAGCCGGTGCCGACCCCAACATTCCCACCAGGGCCGGCTGGACCCCGCTGCTCTACGCGGTTCTCAATGGCCGCCATGAACCCGCCGCCATATTGCTGGATCACGACGCGGACCCCGACGCGAAGGTCACCGCGACCGGTGATACCAGCCTCCATCTGATTGCCAGGGTGGCTCTGGAATGGTACCGCGAACATCAAAAGGACCCGGACCTGATCAGAAACCTGGTGGCTGCCGGCGCCGATCCCGACAGTCGCAATGTCGATGGCAATACCGCGCTTATCCTCGCCGTCCGCAACACCCGCCCCAAACTGGTCGCCGCCCTGCTCGAACAGGGAGCCAACACCGGCATCACCAACAATGCCGGCAGCACCGCCGCTAACGAAGCGGTGCGGGTGGGTGCCGAGGACTGTCTGGCACTGCTTCGGGAGCAGCAACCCGTCGCCCAACGGTAGCCGGTGACAAACGACAAAGCCGCCCCGTGGGGCGGCTTGGCAGAACCGTCAGACGTTAAGCGCGGTCGGCGCTAGGCGCCTGCGGTTCGCGCATCGGCAAGGATGTCGTCATCAAGGCTGTGCTCAGCATCGAGCACCAGCGCCAGCTCCTCTTCGGCAGTGCCGGCCACCCGCTGGTGACGACCGTAAAGGGCGTAGTACAGCGCGCCAACCACAAACAGCACCAGGGTGTAGTTGAAGGCCCGGGGGTCAAAGGCGTAGACCCCGGTCATCGCCACCAGCGACAGCACCAGGGCCAGACCGGAGGTGAAGACTCCACCCGGTGTCCGGTACGGCCGCGCCAGGTCCGGCTGCCGCAACCGCAGCAGGATGTGGCTGAGCGCCATCAGCGCGTAGGACAGGGTCGCCCCCACCACCGCCATACCCAGGATCAGATCCCCCTCACCGCTCAGCGACACCAGGAACCCGAAGATCCCCGGAACCACCAACGCCCACACCGGAGCCTTGCGCTCACTGGTCAGGGACAGGAGGCGTGGCAGGTAGCCCGCCCGGGACAGCGCGAACACCAGTCGGCTGTAACCGTAGATGATGGAGAAGAACGACGCGATCAGACCGGCCAGCCCCAGCACATTGATCACCGTGGCCAGAGAGCCGCTACCCGTGGCCTTGAGGGCATCCACCAGGGGCACCCCACTGGCACCAATCATTTCAGCACCGGCCGCGCCGGCCAGCAGGATCACCACCAGCAGTGCGGTGCCCAGCAGGAACACCATGGCGCCGATGATGCCCCGGGGCATATCCCGCGCCGGGTCCTTGGCTTCCTCCGCCGCCAGTGGCACACCTTCCACCGCCAGGAACAACCACATGGCGAAGGGCAGCGCCGCCCAGACCCCGTACCAGCCGAATGGCAGGATTTCACTGGCACCGGCCGCGGCCGATGGCGCAATGTCGAACAGGTTGGCGGAGTCGAAATCTCCCACCAACGCCACCGCGGTGGCCAGGATGGCAAACACCGCCAGCCCGCTGATCACCATCATGACCTTGAGCGCCTCGCCCACGCCCGCCAGGTGAATGCCGACAAAGACGGCGTAGAACAGGGCGTAGACCCAGGGGCCGTTGATGCCAAGCAATTCTTCCACCGCTGCGCCAATGAAGATCACGATGGCGGCGGGCGCCAGAGCATACTCGATGAGCACCGCCAGTCCGGTGAGGTAACCCCCGGCCGGTCCCATGGCGTGGCGGGCAAAGCTGTAGCCCCCGCCAGCGGCCGGAATCGCCGCCGACATCTCAGCCAGCGCCAACACCAGGGCAAAATACATCGTTGCCATCAACGCCATGGCAACGGCAAAACCGCCCCAGCCGGCCTCGCCAATACCGAAGTTCCAGCCGGCAAAGTCGCCGGAAATCACATAGGACACCCCCAGACCAGCCAGCAGTATCCAGCCGGCGGTGCCCTTCTTGAGCTGGCGCTTGGCCAGGTAGTCGTTATCAACCGTGTTTGTCATGCAGTCACTCCACAAGTCGTTATGATTGGCCGTCGTTGGTCAGGAAGTTCTTGTTGTTGGTGGAAGAGTCGATCACAACCTCGCCGGTACGATCCTTGAGGCCGACGCCGGACAGGCCCAGACGATGGGCTTCCCGCAGCAGGTAGATCAGTCGTTCGCTGGCCTGGTCGAAGCTGAGCCCCGCCGGCCGCACATTGGAGATGCAATTGCGGCTGGCGTCCGTCAGCCCGGGTTTCGGATTCCAGGTCAGGTAGATCCCGACGCTGTCCGGGGAGCTCAGGCCGGGGCGTTCGCCGATCAGCACCACCACCGCCCGCGCCGACAGCAACTGGCCGATGTCGTCGCCAATGGCAACCCGTCCCTGCTGCACCACCGTCAGCGGCGCCAAGCGCCAGTCCGGTTCGGTCTGGCCCAAAGCATCGAGAAAGCAGGCAAGGAATGGCGCCACATTGGCCTGGATCGCGGACGAGGACAGCCCGTCCACCACCACCAGCGCCAGGTCGGCTCCGTTGCCGCTGACCTGCTCCGCCAGCCGCTCCCGCGATGCATCATCCAGACGCCGTCCCAGATCTGGCCGCTGCAGGTACTGGAATCGGTCCGCAGCCTGGCTGTGCAGCAGCACCGGTTCGCCGGGTTCGGTCAGGCCGGGCAGCGACGCCAGGTCGCCGGTCAGGCGGTCAATGTCCAGTGGCAGGTGGACGGCGTCCCGGGCCCGTGCGTGGGCCAGCTGGAACTCCAGCAGTTGCTGGGTTGGCAGGCTGATCCCGGCGCGGCCCAGGCCGATGCGGGCGTCGGTGTAACGGCGCAGGTGATGCCAGGGATTGGTGACCACCGGGGAGGGATGTTGATCAGCCACGGCGCACCTCCCCGTCCAGCGCCGCGAGGCGGCGGCCGAACATCGGTGGTATCGCCGCACTGGGCTCATGGCGCCGGACATCCTCGAATATCCCCATGCGCTCGAGCCAGTGTTCAAACTCCGGCGCCGGACGCAGATCCAGGGCCCGGCGGGCGTAGAGGGCATCGTGGAAAGAGGTGGTCTGATAATTGAGCATGATGTCGTCCGAGCCCGGAATGCCCATGATGAAGGTACACCCGGCCACGCCCAGCAGCGTCAGCAGGTTGTCCATATCGTTCTGGTCCGCCTCGGCGTGGTTGGTGTAACAGATGTCGCAGCCCATGGGTACGCCCAGCAGCTTGGCGCAGAAGTGGTCCTCCAGCCCGGCCCGGATAATCTCCTTGCCATCAAACAGGTACTCCGGCCCGATGAAGCCCACCACGGTGTTCACCAGCAGTGGGCTGAACTCCCGCGCCACCGCGTAGGCCCGGGTCTCGCAGGTCTGCTGATCCAGACCATGGTGGGCATTGGCGGACAGCGAGCTGCCCTGCCCGGTTTCGAAATACATCACGTTCTCGCCGACGGTCCCCCGCCCCAGGGACAGGGCCGCGTCCTGGGCCTCTTTCAGGGTGGCCAGGCTGAAGCCGAAACTTTCGTTAGTGGCCTGGGTACCGCCAATGGACTGAAACACCAGATCCACCGGTGCGCCCTGCTCCACCGCTTCCAGGGTGTTGGTGACATGGGTCAGTACGCAGGACTGGGTGGGGATGTCGTATTGCTGGATCACCTCGTCCATCAGCCGCATCAGCTTGATCGCCTGAGCCACGTTGTCGGTGGCCGGGTTGATGCCGATGACCGCATCGCCATTGCCATACAGCAGACCGTCGAGAATGCTGGCGGCGATGCCGGTTTCATCGTCGGTGGGATGGTTGGGCTGGAGCCGGGTCGAGAGATGACCGGGGCGACCGATGGTATTACGGAAGGCGGTTTCAACCCGGCACTTGCGGGCGACCAGGATCAGGTCCTGGTTGCGCATCAGTTTGCTGACGGCCGCCACCATCTCCGGGGTCAACCCCGGTCGCAGACGGGTCAGCGCCTCGCTGGAGGCTAGGTCACTCAACAGCCAGTTGCGGAAGTCACCCACGGTCAGGTGTTCGACGGCCTGGAACGCCAGGGGGTCGTGGCGATCGAGGATCAACCGGGTGACTTCATCGTCTTCGTAGGGAATCAGCGCTTCAGACAGGAACCGCTTCAGCGGTACCTCCGCCAGACACATCTGAGCGACCACGCGCTCTTCGGCGGAATCGGCAATCACACCGGCCAGGCGATCTCCGGACCGCGCCGGCGTCGCCTTGGCCATCAACTCCGCCAGGTTGCGAAAACGCCAGGTTCGGGGCCCCAGCGTGTAGACATAGCGACTGCTCATCGGAACTCCTGTGACATCGCGCCCGCCGCAGCGGGAATGGATCTTGCTCAGTCAATTCACTGTAATGACGACAGCACGCAGGAGTTATCGAATTTTGGCAAACCCGAGGGCAATGGCCGGCCGCATGGCTTCATCAATGGACTCGTGCCTGGGCGCCGCTCCAGCCGCAGATTCAGGCACGGGGCCAGACGACGCGGTTGTCAGCGAGGGTCCAGGCAAAGAGTGGCGAAAAACACCATCCGCATCCAAGCTGGTAGAGATCTCCAACCACAGGGAGCCAGCGGTGCACTACAACAACAACCAGTGCGCACCAAGGCGGTGCACAATGTTAAGCCAGGATGCCCACAGACAGGCCAGGTACCTCAGTCGATGGCATCAGGAATACGACCAGATCAGCCCCGGCCACTTTCACGGCCGGATTGACGAACTGCACCTGGGCGACCTCCAGGTGTATCGGGAAAGCACCAGCCAGGCACTGCGCCAGCAATGCCAGGTCTGGTCCGACAGTCTGTGGATCGGTATCCCCAGCCAACACGCGGAATGCCGCATCAATGGCCAGGCTCTGGGCCGGAACGATCTGTTCTGCCGCCCAGGAGACACCCTGTTTGAGCTGGTAACACCGCCCGAACAGGAAATCCTCGGGCTGGTGGTACCGAGGCAGGCGCTCCAGGCCGTGGCCGAAGCCCAGGGCATCGCGCTATCGCCGGCCATCCTCGAGCACCAGCCCCGGCTGACCCTGCCCCACAACACCCGGCAGCAGCTGAGCTATCTGATTCGTCGCCTGTCCTGCGCCGACACCAGTCAATTCAGTGGCCGTATCCACCGGGATCTGCTGCTGACCGCGCTGCTGGAGGTTCTGGCCCAGGACACGCCAACACCGTCGGTGGCGCCCAGCTATCGTCATCGCCGTACCGTGGTGGACACCATCAAGGCCTATATGGACAGCCATGACGAAGGGCCACTGACGGTTACCGAACTGTGCAAGGTCGCCTGCGTCAGCCGTCGTACCCTGCAATACAGTTTTGAGAGCATTCTCGGCATCAGCCCGGTGCAGTTCCTGCGGGTCACCCGGCTGAACCGGGTAAAGCGGCGGTTAACCGCCCCGGATACCACCACCGTCTCCGACGCCGCTGCCAGCCAGGGCTTCTATCACCTGAGCCAGTTCGCCGCCGACTACAAGCAGCTGTTCGGCGAGACTCCGTCAACCACCCTTCGCAACCGCGCGATCCCCGCCTGACGCATCGGGGGCACCGCGCCCCCGCTGCTCTCCCCGCACCTATCCTCTGCACCGCTCCCCGGCCCGGTTTTACCCGTACCAAAGGCCGCCTCACTGCAAAGTGATTGAGGACCTCAAGCGTCCATTGCAACCATCACAACAAGGAATATAGTTATTCCTGCAAGTTACAAAAACAGAAAACGGATAGAGAGGACCACCATGCGATATTCGACACACCTGCTGTTGGCAGGTGCCCTGTCGGCGCTGGCTTGCAGCCCGGCCCTGGCCCATGGAGATGCAGCCAGGGGCCAGCAATGGGCCAGCCAGGGCGACGGCAGCGGCGCCCCCTGCCTGGCCTGCCACGGTGCCAATGGCGAGGGCAACGACGCCGGCGGTTTCCCCCGCCTGGCGGGTCTGGACGCCGACTACCTGACCAAACAGATGCTGGACTACCGTTCCGGTGCCCGCGTCAGCCCGATCATGCAACCCAATGTGGACAGCTTCAGCGAAGCACAGATCCGCGACCTCGCAGCCTACTACGCCGGCCTGCCCAGTCGCTCGGTTACCGTCACCGGTACCGTCAGTGACGAGCTGCTGGCACTGGGTGAGACGCTTGCCAACAACGGTGACTGGGACAGCTACATTCCCCCCTGCGCCACCTGCCATGGCCCCGGCAATCGCGGCGTCGGCGCCAGCTTCCCGGCGCTGGCGGGGCAGAGCCCCAACTATCTCAGTCAGCAACTGAAAGCCTTGCAGAGCGGTCAGCGCCATAACGACCCCAACCAGTTGATGGCGGCCGTCGCTACCCGACTGAACGATCAGCAGATCGAAGCGGTGGCGGCGTACCTAGGTCGCCTCAACGCCAGCGACGACGGGGAGATCAAACCATGAACAGTCTGCGCTACACCAGCGCTGTCACCGCCATGGTGCTGAGTTTGACAACGCCACTGGCCGCACAGACCGAGGTTCCGGTCAACCTGCCCACCTACGAGGAAGGCAAGTACGTCCACCAGGCTCCCACCGTCGAAGACCTGATGGCCGATGAGAGTCTGCATCCGGAGCTGCGGGAGGTGATCCTCAAGGGCCGGGACATGTTCCTCAACACCCAGCAGTTCCGCGGCGAGTACGTCTTCAACGACATGACCTGCAAGTCCTGCCACATGGGCGAGGGCCGAATGAACTGGTCCGGACCGGTCTGGCCGGCGGTCACCACCCTGCCGGACTTCCGTGGCAAGAACCGGCACGTCAACTCGGTGGAGGAACGCATCGCTGGCTGCTTCGCCTATTCCATGAACGGCCAGCCGCCAGCCTATGGCAGCGACGACATGCTGGCCATGGTGGCCTATCACCAATGGCTTGCCCGCTCCGCACCGGTGTACGAACGCAACATTGCCGGCCGGGGGTTCAGCCATCTGGGTCGGGAACGTCCGGAACTGGACTATGGGCGTGGCCGTGAGGTGTATGAACAACAGTGCGCGGTGTGTCATGGCGACGATGGCCAGGGCCAGCACAAGGATGGCCAGGTGGTGTTTCCACCACTGTGGGGAGACGATTCCTACAACTGGGGCGCGGGGATGACCCGTATCTTCACTGCGGCGTCGTTCATCAAGAACAACATGCCACTGGGCAAGCCCGGCTCACTGTCAGACGACGACGCCTGGCAGGTGGCCAACTACATCAACTCCCAGGAACGCCCACAGGACCCACGCTATACCGGCGATGTCCGTGAAACCCGGGAGCAGTTCTACAACTTCCACCAACACACCAACTATGGCACCGAGGTGAATGGCCAGTTACTGGGAGACCATTACAACACCGGCCACAAACCCTTCCTGAAACCCGACAACCTGCGGCCACGTACTTTCGAGTGAGACCGCCGGACTGCCCCAATCGGGGCAGTCACCGGTTTTTTACCGCAGTTGAGCCATGAGCCGCCGGGCCTATTGCAGGGTCAGCGGCTTGTTGGCGGCGCGGCGCTCCTGCTGCCACTGTTCCAGTGTCTGCGCCGCTTCCAGCCCGCCGATCGAGTCCACCACTTCGAAGAAGTCGCTGCGCATGTCATCAACCACCACCTGTTCCCGGGGTTTGCTGCGCACCACGTAAACGGTCTGCAGGTTCTGGTGATCAAAGTCACGCCACTGCTGGGTATCCTTGAGCAGGCTGTAGCTGTGCCCCTCCAGTTCCCGGATCAGGGCGTCGGTGCGGGTGGTACCGGCACGTTCCACCGCATCCTTGTACTGATAGACAATGCTGTAGGCGGTCGCTGCGGTTGACGACGGACGCAGGTCGAACTGATTGCTGAAGGATTCGACGAAGGCCTGGCCGCGGGCAAAGTCGAACTGGTAAGGAATCATCCACTCCCACGGCGTGGTGGCAATGACGCCTTCCATGATGGTGGCTCCCACTTTCTTTGCCATCCCCAGGGTGATGTTGGGGACCACAATCTGCATCCGCTCCTTCAATCCCATTTCATGAACCAGGCGCAGTGCCCGAACCATGTCGTCGCCAAACAGCACCAGCACCAGCACCGTGGCATCACTGGCTGCCGCCTGCTCAAGTGCCGCGCTGAAGTCACTGATGAAGGCATCGGGGAAAGGCGTCAGTGCGCGGCCATGATCCTGAACGTTCTCCGTATTCGTGAACCGGCGCACGGACTCTTCGGTGGACCAGCCCCAGATGTAGTCTGCGGTGAGGTAGAAGTACTCGTCGTTGGCGAAGTTGGCCTTCAGGTACTTGCCAAGGGCGCTGGCGGTCATCCAGGCGTTGGGATACTCCCGGAACATGTGAGTATGCCCTTCGCTTCCGGTGGTGGCATTGGAGGAGGTCTGGGCACCGAAGTAGAGTCGACCGCGATCACGGGCCACCTTACCGGATGCGATGGTCACCGCGCTGGAGGAGCCACCAAACACCATGTCGACGCCTTCGTCGTCAATCAGTTCGGCGGTATTGGCTGCGCCCCGCTCGGGGTCACCGGTGGTGTTGCGAATAATCAGTTCGACAGGACGGCCCATGATGCCGCCGGTGTTGTTGATCTCCTCAACCGCCAGGAAAGCGCCCAACCGCTGCTGCAATCCCTGATCTTTATAGCGGCCGGTTTGGGGGTAGTTGAGGCCTAACTTGATACTGTCCGCCATCAACTGGAAGCTGCTGAGCAACAGCACAGCTCCCAGGAACAACAGGCGTGTCCGGTTCATAGGCTGAATTCTCCTTATTAGCCTGTACCGGTCTTGTGCCGCTAGAACCTTCCTGACGCGGTGGGCGCTCCTGCACCCCTGACATCGTCCAGAGAGCCTGTTGGAGACCGGTACCATTTCTTGGATTTGTTGTGGGACCGAATAGTCTCAGTTTAAGGAGCCTAGGCTCCTTGAGGGCACATATAATCAATCAAACCAACAAGGTAGGCATGGTAATTATTGTTACCATATGTAAGAAGGCTAACAAACGCACAAAGGCTGGTGAATTTGGGCCTTTGTGCGTGTCTGTTAAGGTCAATCCGACTGGTCAGTGGATTGGCTAAGCCGGAACTGGGCAATGGTCTGACGCAGGGTTTCCGCCATGGTTAACAGGTTTCCGGCAATCTGCGCAGTTTGCTGGGCGTCGTACGAGGTCTGCTCGGCAGAACGGCTGATTTCGATCACATTGTGGTTGATGGACTCCGACACCTCACTTTGCTCATTGGCGGCACTCTCCATCTCCTGGTTGAGATCGGTGATCTCCCGCACCGCCGCAGCAATACTCTGCAGCTCCGCTTCCACCTTGAGAATTGCATCGACCTGATGTCCTGCCATCTCCGAGGCGTGACGCATGGTGGCAACGCAGTCGACCACTTCGCCCTTGAGGCTGTCGATGGTGGCGCGAATGTCGCCGGTGGAGTCCTGGGTCCGAGACGCCAGGGCCCGCACCTCTTCCGCCACCACCGAGAAGCCACGGCCCTGTTCACCGGCCCGGGCGGCCTCAATAGCGGCGTTGAGGGCCAGCAGGTTGGTCTGGTCGGCAATGGTGGATATCACTTCCAACATATCGTTCATGCGGCTGGTGCGCTCATCCAGCTCCTCAATACGCTGGGCGCCGGCCTGCACTTCGCCGTTCAGAGCCTGTATGCCTTCCACCGCGGTACGGGCCAGACGTTCGCCAGTGTTGGCAGATTCAGCGGTGTCTGACGACTTGCGGGCGGTGTTGATGGCATTTTCCCGCACCTGTACCGCGGACGCCGCCATCTCGGTGGTGGCACTGGCAACCTGGTCGGTGTTGTCTTTCTGCGCCAGCACCTCCCGCTCGGTGGTGTCGGATTTCTCCGCAATACTGCGGGCCGCTTCTTCCACCTGACGGGCGTTGTCCAGCACCGTGTGCATACTGTCACGAATGCGGGTCATCATGCGGTTGAAGGACTGTGACACCAGGCCAATCTCATCGTTGCGGGTAACGTCCAGTTCGATGGTGAGATCGGAGTTGGAGGAAATCTCGTCCATCCGGTCCCGCAACCGACGCAACCGGGAGAACACCAAACGCCCCAGCACCAGCGTGGTCAGGGCGAAGGCGCCCACGAAAATCAACACCTGAATGCTGCCACTGGTGAGCAGTTGCTGGTTCAGTCGGGCATCACTTTCGGCCAGCGAGTAGTCCACCCGGATCGCCCCCAGGACATCGCCGTCCTGGGCCTGGTGGCAGCCCAGGCAGTTCACACCCTGGTAGTTCTCCCGGGCGATCACCGGTTCGATCAGGGTGTAGATCCGGCCCTGATCGTTGCTGGAGTACTCTTCCACCCGCTCTCCGGCCAGCGCCCGTTCGCCCAGCTCTCCGCGCTGTTGCTCAGCCTTGGTGCCGGCCCCGTACATGGCGTTAAGCTGATCACTGCGGATCACCCGCACGTCCAGCACGTCCTCCGAGGCCATGGCCTTCTCCCGCAACATTGCCCGGTTACCAATGGTGCCGGTCACCATCATGGTGTTGAGGGCATCAAAGTAGGACTTGGCCAGGCCGTCGACGTAGCGATGGGTGTAATCCTCCAGGTGGGCACGCTGGGCCTGGGCGCTGTACAGCACCGTGAAGACCAGTACCAGGGAGAACGCCACCGCCAGGGCGGCAAGCAGGAGAAAACGGATGGAATAGTGTTTTTTCATGGTGACCCATTAGCCTGTCCGCCGGTTCCGGGCGGCGTGGTGATTATTGTAAGAGCTCGCCTCTCATCGTTTTTTTGGGCGACCTACTAAACATAGACGGCGTTATGACGAAAAACTTTATAGATATGCGTCAATTTTCAACCTGATATAGATCAGGTCAAGGGCAGGCAAATGTCAGATATTGCAAAACCTTGCGCGGCCGAGCCAAAAAGGTCTGAAACAGGAAGGGGAAGTAACGCAAAGAAAAAGGCGGGGACTGTCGTCACCCGCCTCAGACTGCTGACAAACCCCGGTTTTCCGGGGTTTGTTGCATTTGGTGGTTCTGTTTTCAGCCGACGGTCGCTTGAGTCAGCCTTCCTCGTCGATACTTCCTATCAACCCGTTTTTGAGTCCATGCCAGGATAGACGCCTGTAAGACCAGTGCTGCAAGCGATTTCAGCCCCAAAATACGCGCCAGGAGCTGCGCGATCTTCTTCATATTCTGGGCAGTCGCAGCCAACAGACATTGCTCGCGGACCTTTGACAGCCCTCGCAATCGAGCATAGCGATGGCCATGCAACTGCTTGGCATCCGCGAACGAGCGCTCCACCGTCTCTTGCCGTCGTTTGTATAGCGCCTTGCCCCAAGGCGTTAACCGGTTTTGGTCGACTCGTTCTTTGCTGTCCTGCCAAACGTGGCGGGTGAGCACCTTGACGTGGTTAGCGCTGCGCGTGCACTGACCAAGTAGCGGGCAGTCTTTGCAGTGAACCGGGTTGGACTTGTACTCCCGGTAGCCCTGCCGGTTGGTGGTGGCGTAGATCAGCAACTGTCCCTCGGGGCAGCGATAGGTATTGGTTTCCGGGTCATAGGTGAAGGCGCGCTTGGGGAGATAGCCCTTGGGCTTGTTGGGGCGTCGGTAGCCCATCACGCCATAGATGCCCCGGTCTTCCAGGCCCTTGCAGAGACCCGCCGTGTAGTACCCCGCATCCAACCCCACACCCCAGACGTCAAAACCGAAGCGTTCTCGCTGGCGGTCCAACCGATCGAGGTAAGGCCGGCTGTCATGGAGATTGGCCGGGGTCGCGTAACTGTCTGTGATGATGGCATGACGCCCATCCACCGTCCGGTGGTCCAGATAGAAGAAGCCCTTGGGTTTCCCTTCCCGCACCATGTAACCGCTGTCCGAGTCGGTACGACTCACCTTGGTGTCCTTCATTTTGGGCGGCTGCTCGGACAGCTTCGTTTTCAGCGGCTGCTTGCCATGAGCCTTGCGGTCGCTCTCGATCGCCTGCTCCAAACTCTCCAGGTAATCCACCACCTTCACTTCCGCCTGTGCCAGGTCGTACTTGTTCTTGTTGGCGTTGGCCTTGAGGTGGGTGCTGTCGGTGTAGAGCACTTCGCCACCAACCAGGCCGTACCTCATGGCCTGAAGCACGATCTCATCGAAGATCTCCTGATAGATGTGGCTGTCATGAAAGCGACGACGGCGGTTCTGGCTCAGCGTGGAGGCATCTGGCACCTTGTCGGTCAGGTTGAAACGCAGGAACCAGCGGTAGGCCACATTGACCTGAATCTCCCGCACCAGCTGCCGCTCACTGCGGATACCGAACAGGTAGCCCAGAAACAGCATCTTGAACAACACCACCGGATCAAGGGCCGGGCGGCCGTTGTTTGCGCAATACAGGTGCCGTACACGCTCACGAATGAACTCGAAATCAATGGCGTGATCGATTGAGCGAAGCAGATGGGTTTCAGGAACCAGGGACTCGAGACAGACCATCTCGAGTTCGTGTTGTTGTGGGGAGGGCTCTTTGAGCATGGGGCAGCCTCTGGAAAGTCGCTGGCCCAATTACAACAACCCCCCGCTACCATGGCGAGGGTTTGTCAGCAGTCTGAGGCGGGGACTGTCGTCACCCGCCTTTTGTGTACCACACGATGGTGTCAGCCTGAGCTGACCGCGATCAGATCTCGTCTGCGGTCGGTGCCATCATGGAGTCGCTGCCACTGCGAATGCCTTCGGCCAGTGACACAGTCTTCGGCAGCAGGCGGTCAAAGTAGAACCGCGCGGACTTCAGCTTACCGGTGTAGAAACCGGAAGTGTCGCCCTCAGCCTTCGGCGCTGCGACTTTCACCATCTTCGCCCACATGTAAGCCACCGCGGTGAGACCGAACAGGTCCAGGTAGTCCACAGAGGCCGCACCGATGGCGTTGGGGTTCTCTGCCGCCTGGGCGATCACCGCCTCGGTGACGTCCGAGAGCCGCTCCAGCGCCGCCGACAGGGACTCCAGGTAAGGCCGCAGGGCGGCATCATCGTTGTTGTTTTGAACGAACTTGGCGACGTCAGCCGCAAACAGCTCAAACAGTTTGCCCTGGCTGCCCACGACCTTACGGCCCATCAGGTCGAGGGCCTGGATGCCGTTGGTGCCTTCGTAGATCTGGGTGATACGGCAGTCCCGCACCAGTTGCTCCTGGCCCCACTCACGGATGAAGCCGTGACCACCGAAGACCTGCTGACCAAGGATACAGGTGTCCAGACCACGGTCGGTCAGGAACGCCTTGGCCACCGGCGTCAGCAACGCCACCATGCCTTCGGCATGCTTGCGCTGGTCGTCGTCTTCAGCGTACTTGGCAATGTCGAGCCACTGGGCCACGTAGGTGGAGAAGGCACGTCCGCCTTCGACGTAGCCTTTCATGGTCATCAGCATACGGCGCACGTCGGGATGCACGATGATCGGGTCGGCAGCCTTGTCCTTTTCCTGGGCACCGGTAGGAGCCCGGCTCTGAATGCGGTCCAGAGCGTACTCACGGGCACTCTGCAGGGACGCCTCGGCAGCGCCGATGCCCTGGATGCCAACACCCAGCCGCTCGTAGTTCATCATGGTGAACATCGCCGCCAGGCCCTTGTTAGGCTCGCCAACCAGCCAGCCCTTGGCACCGTCAAAGTTCATCACGCAGGTGGCCGAGGCCTTGATGCCCATCTTCTTCTCAATGGAGCCACAGCTGAAGCTGTTGCGCTCGCCCAGGGAACCGTCGTCGTTGACCAGGAACTTCGGCACCAGGAACAGGGAGATGCCCTTGGGACCGGCCGGCGCGTCCGGCAGCTTCGCCAGCACCAGGTGGATGATGTTCTCCGCCATGTCGTGCTCGCCCCAAGTGATGAAGATCTTGGTGCCGGTTACATTGTAGGAGCCATCGCTGTTGGGCTCGGCCTTGGAGCGGATAATCCCCAGGTCGGTACCGGCATGAGGCTCGGTCAGGTCCATGGCGCCGGACCAGACGCCGGAGTACATGTTAGGCAGGTACTTCTCTTTCAGTTCCTGGCTGCCGTGGGCATTCAGCGCCAGGCAGGCGCCCGCCGTCAGCATCGGCGCCAGTCCGAAGGACATGTTGGCACCCTGCATCATTTCCTCGAACTGGGCCACCAGCATCTTGGGCATGCCCATGCCACCGAACTCCGGGTTGCCGCCGAGGCCGTTCCAGCCACCTTCCACGATGGTCTGGTAGGCTTCCTTGAAGCCTTCCGGGGAGGTTACTTCCCCTTCGTTCCATTTACAGCCCTGCTCATCGGCTTCGCGGTTGAGCGGTGCCAATACGCCGCTGGTGATCTTGCCGGCTTCTTCCAGGATTGCATCGGCGGTGTCGGGATCAACGTTCTCCGCCAGCTTGGGCAGCGAACTCCAAAGGGCCGGAGCCTCGAAAACCTCGTTGAGGACGAATCGCATGTCACGCAGGGGCGCCTGATAGTCAGCCATCTATTTCTCTCCAGAATTCAAACACTAAAGGTAAACGGTGCGAAGGGTAAAAATGCACCGGCAGGTGTGTGCCCGTTACTGTTGATGTTTTTGTAGGGAGCTATTCTACCCAATTTTGGGCCCGGTCTCACAACTGCTGTCGGGACCCATAAAAAAGCCCGCTTGCACGAAGCGGGCTTTTCCGGTGTCGAATCACCCGCGCCTTAGAAGGCGAAGGATTCTTCCGGCATATCCATCAGGCTGTCGGCACCGGCCAGCATCATTTCAGCGTGGCCTTTGGTCCGCGGCAGCAGACGCTTGAAGTAGAAGCGTGCACTCAGCACCTTGGCGTTGTAGAACGCTTCTTCGGTGGTGCCTTCGGCCATGGCGTCCAGCGCCACCTTGGCCATGCGCGCCCACAGGTAGGCGAAGACGGCGTAGCCGGAGTACATCAGGTAGTCGACTGACGCCGCACCTACTTCGTCACGGTTTTTCATGGCGGTCATACCAACCTTCATGGTCAACTCGCCCCATTCCTTGTTGATCGCAGCCAGCGGCTCGAGGAATTCCTTCAGCTGCTCGTTGTCAGCGTTTTCCTTGCAGAAGATATGCACCTGCTTGGTGAAGGACTTCAGCGACTCACCCTGGCTCATCAGCACCTTACGACCCAGCAGGTCGAGCGCCTGGATGCCGGTAGTGCCTTCGTAGATCATGCCAATGCGGGCGTCACGAACGTTCTGTTCCATGCCCCACTCGGAGATGAAGCCGTGACCACCGAAGACCTGCATGCCCAGGTTGGCGGACTCGTAACCAATCTCGGTCAGGAACGCCTTGGCGATCGGCGTCAGGAAGCTCAGGGCTTCGTCGGCAGCCTTACGCTCTTCTTCGGACTTGGCACTGTGGGTCTTGTCGACCTGCTGGCCAGTCAGATAGATCAAGGCGCGGGCGCCTTCTGCGACCACTTTCTGGGTCATCAGCATGCGACGCACGTCCGGGTGAACGATGATCGGGTCGGCCGGACCTTCCGGGTTCTTCGGACCGCTCAGGGAACGCATGGCCAGACGGTCTTTGGCGTAAGCCAGTGAGCCCTGGAAACCAAGCTCGGCGGCACCCAGACCCTGGATGGCAGTACCGATACGGGCGGTGTTCATAAAGGTGAACATGCAGTTCAGACCGCGGTTCTCAGGACCAATCAGCCAGCCTTTGGCACCATCGAAGTTCATAACGCAGGTGGCGTTGCCGTGGATACCCATCTTGTGCTCCAGAGAGCCACAGGAAACCGCGTTGCGCTCGCCAACGGAGCCGTCTTCGTTAGGCAGGAACTTGGGCACGATGAACAGGGAAATGCCCTTGGTGCCTTCCGGTGCGCCCGGCAGGCGTGCCAGAACGATGTGGACGATGTTCTCGGCCATGTCGTGCTCACCGGCAGAGATAAAGATCTTGGTGCCGGAGATGTTGTAAGAGCCATCCGCATTCGGCTCGGCCTTGGAGCGCAGGATACCCAGGTCAGAACCACAGTGTGGCTCGGTCAGACACATGGTACCTGTCCACTCACCGCTGATCAGTTTGGTGAGGTAAGTCTGCTTCTGCTCTTCGGTGCCGTGGGCTTCAACGGTGTTGGTGGCGCCGTGGCTCAGCCCCGGGTACATGCCCCAGGACCAGTTGGAGGTACCAACCATCTCGCTGATGACCAGCCCGATGGAGTGCGGCAGGCCCTGGCCGCCATAGGTGGGATCGGCGGTCATGGACGGCCAGCCACCTTCGACGTACTGCTGGTAAGCTTCTTTGAAGCCGGTCGGCGTCTTGACGACATCGTCAGCCAGCTTACAGCCTTCCTGGTCGCCAACCGCATTCAGCGGAGACAGAACCTGCTCTGCGAACTTCGCGCCTTCCTGGATGATGGCGTCGACCATATCCGGAGTCGCGTCTTCGCCTCCCTCCAGACTGGCGTAATGCTGCTCGCTGTCCAGCAGCTCATTCATGATGAACTTGATCTCACGCAGGGGCGCTTTGTATTCAGGCATGGAATCCACCTCGTTATCGGTTCTTGCTGCGCAGGTTCTCGACGCAGCACACTGCCATCAGGATTGCTCGGACACCTTCGCCAACCGGACTCAGGCATCAATTAAACAAGTGTTTGAAACATACGTTTGTAGGTGCGGAATTGTCAAGCGTGTGATCGCAAATTTATCCCGCGCAGGCAGCAACAGGCCCGCTCGGACTCATCCAATACTGAAAATTATTATTCGGAATATCAGGCAGTTGCCTGAAAACCAGCGAGATCGGTCGGTTGATCGGCAGCGGTGGAGCGAGAAATGGAACGGTAGGTGTCGGCAGCAGCATCGCCCTGACGGTCCGCGACTTCGTTCGCCGCTTCATCATCGGATGACTCCCGGGATTCGCGGGACTGCTCGACCTGGGCCTGCAGCAGAATCTGGGTCGCCTCCGCCGCCACCGTCCGATCCTGACTGGACGGCTCCGCTGGCGCCAGGGCAGCGGCGCGGACAATACGCATCTTGTCGATGGTGGCCTGGGGGTCGCCCTCTACCGGGGCGATATCAATGGAGACTTCCCCACCCACGGCGTACTGGGCGCCATCGGGCCCACGCTGGTAGGTGTAGCTGGGTGCGCCGGCGTATTGCCCGCCAACGGACTGGTGGGCAGTCTCGTGGGCACGCACCTCGCGGTCCCGGGCCTTGAGCTTGGTGAGTTCCTTGAGTTCGGCTTCGGTCAGCTGGGTGTCAGCCTGAGCGCTACGGCTGGCCTGCTCGGATCGTTCGGTAGGCCGTGCCTCACCACGCTCTCCCATCTCGGCCTGAGGGCGCGGGGGAGCACTGGTCCCCTGAAAGGGACTGACGACGGGAGAGGAAGGCAAGGCACCTGAAATCATGGATGTGAACCGCGATCAACGCTCAGGCGTTGATGTCCAGCAAGGTGCCCAGAGTTTCGTCAGCGGTCTTGACCACCTGCGCGGAGGCTTCAACGCTGCGCTGATAGAGCTTGAGATCAACGATAGGCTCGAGCAGGTCGCCGTTGCCGGACGCACTGCCCTGAGGACCATCGGTGCCGCCGCGGGCAATCCTGCGGGCGGCGTTGTCCATGCCCTGAATACCTTCCTGGACACCCTGGATACCGATCGCTAGCGTGTTGTTGATCATATCGACGACCACCTGATTGACCTTCAGATTGTTTTCATTAAGCCACACCCCTGTTCAATTTTCAATCAAATGATCGTTCACCCCGCCCCAGGATTGCCTGCAATCCCAAAGACTCTGCCAGCACTACCGGGTCCGGCTGCGGTTGCCAGGGCAGTACACCCAGGCAGGGTGCCGGCAGCTGGGCCTGCAGGTACTCCAGGGTATCCTGCTCACAGCTCATCGGAGTCTCCTGCGGCCGGTTCGCCACCCAGCCCGCCAGCGGCAAACCATCGGCACGAATCGCTTCGGCGCTCAGCAGGGCATGGTTGATGCACCCCAGCTGCAACGGCACCACCAGGATAACCGGTAGCTCCAGCAGCTGCGGAACCCGGGCGTAGGTTTCCCGCTCGTTCAGCGGAACCCGCCAGCCACCAGCCCCCTCGATCAGCATCAGGTCCGCAGGCTGCATCTGCAGTCCCCGGCAGAACCCCACCAGACGCTCGGCGCTGAGCCGGCGCTGCGCCATCGCCGCTGCCACGTGAGGCGCAATGGCCGGCTCCATGGCCAGAGGATTGACCTGATCGTAGCTGAGGGTTTCGGTCATGGCGTCCATCAACATCAGCGCGTCTTCGTTGCGCAGCCCATCCGGCGTCTGCTCACAGCCGGACGCGATGGGCTTCATCGCCAGGGTACGCAGACCGAGGTTACGAGCAGCATGGAGAATCGCTGCTGACACCAGGGTTTTACCAACACCGGTATCGGTCCCGGTCACGAAGAAAGTCTGTTTGGCCATGGTGGTTTCCTGTTCAGTAGACTGTAATCCTGGTCAGTGGAAAGGGGTCCTGATCAGTGAAGAAAGAGCTGCACCGAATCGGGCTGATCGCTGCCGTCAGTCCGGCCGCCGGTAAGTAATATAGGCGGCCTCATAGCTCGCCAGCACCTCCCCATCGCGACGGGGATACTGCTGTGCCAGACGCCGCAACCGCCCCGGAGCGGTCACGGTCTTGCGGCGGGCATCCCCTTTGTACTGGGCTCCCAGGGATTTGAGCTCCGCCAGCAACTGCATGGGGGATTCGTAGGGCAATGTCACGGTCTCCTGCTCCACCGCCGCCTGCGGGGCGACCGCCATCACCTGTTCCAGCAACGCCGGCCAGGCTTCAAAGCGATTGACGTGGTCCACTCCCGGGTCCACCTGTTGCCAGGCGGCCGCCAGTTCCCTCAGGGTACCCTGCACCAGCGTGGAGCAGACCAGTACGCCACCGGGACGCAGCACCCGCAGGCATTCCGCCAGTACCGGCCGGGGATCGGTGCACCACTGGATCATCAGGTTGGAAAACACCGCATCGACACTGCCGGAGGCCAGGGGCAGCCGCTCGGCATCGGCCACCAGCCACTGATAGCCCCCCGCCCGCTGGCGACGGGCATGGGCCACCATGGCCGCCGACAGATCAACGCCGGTGACCCGCGCCTGGGGGTAGCGCTCGCTCAGAGCCGGCACAAACTGTCCGGTGCCACAGCCAAGGTCCAGCACCTTGCTGGCCGACAGCGTCCGCGGCAGTTGCGCCAGCAGACGCTCGCCCATGTGCCGTTGCAGTCTGGCAGCGCAGTCATAGGAGTCGGAGGCAGCCCCGAAATCCCGCGCCACGACGTGCTTGCTGGCGATTTCCGGACGGTGGCGGTCAATCAGTGTCATTGCACAGTCTCCTGAAGGGAGTGAGCGAACGTAAGGAGGTGTTGCCGGCAGACCTGCCCCGCCTCGTCCCGAGGCCAATGATCCATGCCCTCAATGAGCAGAGCACGGCTGTTCGCAGCCAACAGCTGGTCGGCCATGGTGGCGGATACCACCTGATCCTGTGTTCCCCACAGGTGAAGCGCGGGCGTGGTCAGGTTCTGCCACAACAGAGTTTGATCACTGTCGGCGAGCCAGCCCAGGGTCAGGGCCAGGTCGTCATCGCTCTGGGGTGGACCGGCCTGCAGCCAGCGCCGCAATGCCCGTCGATCCGAACGCCCCTGGCCATCACTCGCCATCAGCGCCAGAAACCGTTGCCAGCAACGGTGGCTGTCGTCGTCAAACTGACGCAAAAACGCCTCGAAGGTCGCTGCCGCCATCCCCGGCGAGCAGTGCCCGGATTGCACGAAGCGGGGAAAGCCCCCCAGGGTAACGACGCCACACACCGTGTCCGGGGCCTGGCCTGCGGCGGCCATGGCAATCTGCCCGCCCAGGGACCAGCCCAGCCAGAGGGATGGTTCAGGATAACGTGCCAACAGCCGCCGGGCAGCGGACTCAACGCCGCTGGCATCAGGAGACAGGTTGGCCAATAGATCACCAGCGAGGTCTAGTTGGGTCACCGGGCCCGGCCAGTCATGGATCAGTGTCGCCAGCATGGCAGCATCCACGCCCCAGCCTCCGATCACCCGAATTGGCAGATTACCGTGCCCTGCCATGTCAGGCCTCCGGCACTGGCCGGCAGTCCGCCAGTGCCGTCAGCAGGCGGTCGAGATCGGCATCGGTGTGGGCAGCGCTCAGGGTGACCCGTAACCGTGCCTGGCCTTCCGGCACCGTGGGCGGACGAATGGCGGTCACCAGCAGTCCCCGATCCTCCAACTGCCGGCTGAGTTCCAGCGCGGTCCAGTTGTCGCCCACCATGATCGGCTGGATTGGCGTTGCGGAAGGCATCAGCTGGTAGCCGAGAGCCTGGGTTTCTTCGCGGAATCGGCGAATCAGGTGCACCAGGTGCCGGCGACGGGCCAGGCCCTGCTCCACCAGATCCAGGGCGGCACAGGTGGCTTTTGCCACTGCCGGCGGCATGGCGGTGGTGTAAATGTAGGTGCGGGCTTTCTGCACCAGGTAATCGATCAGCAGCTGGGAGCCGGCGACGAAAGCCCCGCTGGTGCCTACTGCCTTGCCCAGCGTGCCGATCAGCAAAGGCACTTCCTGTTCAGACAGACCCAGGTGTTCCAGCGACCCGGCGCCTCGCTCCCCCAGCACACCGAGGCCATGGGCGTCATCCACCAGCAGCAGGGCGTCGTGTTCGCGGCACAGGGCCGCCAGTTCCCGCAGGGGCGCCATGTCTCCATCCATGCTGAAGACCCCGTCGGTCACCACCAGTTTGTGGCCGGAGGTGGCCGCAAGTCGGTCCGCCAGGTGATCCATGTCGTTGTGGGGATAGCGCTGGATTCGCGCCCGGCTCAGCAGGCAGCCATCGATAATGGAGGCGTGATTGAGGCGGTCCGAGAACACCGTGTCGCCCCGGCCCACCAGGGCAGAAATCACACCCAGATTGGCCATATAGCCGGTGGAGAAGAACAGCGCAGCACTTCGCCCGGTCAGGTCGGCCAGGCGCTGCTCCAGTTGGTGGTGGTAGTCGTGATGACCACAGATCAGGTGAGACGCCGCGCCACCAACGCCAGCGTCCGACACTGCCGTAGTCAGCGCCGCGCAAACCTCGGGGTGGCTGGCAAGACCAAGGTAGTCATTGCTGCAGAATGCCAGCAGCGACGTGTCATCGGCTGTCAGCGAAGGCTGTTGCGGACCACGAACCAGGCGCCGGGTCCGGTTGAGCCCGGCTTCATGCCGGGCGTTCAGTTCTGCTGCGAAATCCCGCAATGGACCAGCCTCAGGCAGATTCCCGGGTGGCGTCGTAGAACATGTGACGGGTACGCTCGTACTCTACTGCCTCGCTGAGCGCCTCAACCTGCTCTTCCTCAGTGTGGGCCTGTTCCCGCTGTTCCGGCCGGATGCCAAGGCGCTGGAACAGCTCACGGTCGTGGTCCGCTTCCGGGTTGTTGGTGGTCAGCAGCTTCTCGCCATAGAAGATGGAGTTGGCGCCTGCCAGGAAGCACAGGGCCTGCATCTGGTCATTCATATTCTCCCGGCCCGCAGACAGCCGCACGTGGGATTCCGGCATCATGATGCGGGCCACGGCGATGGTGCGGACGAAATCGAACGGATCGAGGTCGTCAACGTTGTCCAGAGGGGTCCCCTCGACTTTCACCAGCATGTTCACCGGCACACTTTCCGGATGATGCGGCAGGTTGGCCAACTGCACCAATAGACCGGCGCGATCGTCCAGATCTTCCCCCATCCCCATGATGCCACCGCAGCAGACTTTCATTCCGGCGCGGCGAACGTTGTCCAGGGTATCGAGGCGATCCTGGTAGGTACGGGTGGTGATGATGTGGTTGTAGTACTTCTCGGAGGTGTCGAGGTTGTGGTTGTAGTAGTCAAGACCGGCATCGGCCAGTTCAAGGGCCTGGTCTTCCCGCAACATCCCCAGGGTCATGCAGGTTTCCAGACCAAGGGATTTGACCTGACGCACCATGTCCAGCACGTAGGGCATGTCCTTCTTGGCCGGGCTGCGCCAGGCTGCGCCCATACAGAAACGGGAAGCGCCCTTGTCTTTCGCGGCCTTGGCCTCAGCCACCACCCGCTCGATCTCCAGCAGCTTTTCCTTTTCCAGACCGGTGTTGTAGTGGCCGCTCTGGGGGCAGTATTTGCAATCTTCGGGACAGGCCCCGGTCTTGATCGACAGCAGGGTACTGACCTGCACTTCGTTGGGATCAAAATACTGGCGATGGACCGCCTGGGCACGGAACATCAGATCGTTGAACGGCAGCTCCAGCAGGGCGCGGGCTTCCTTGATGGTCCAGTCGTGACGGAGGGCTGTGGCGGTCATGGTCAGGTCCTGTTAACTTTGTTGGATTCCATGGTTGACGGAGACCACAAATGATAAAGGGACTTAGAGCGCTGTCAACCCACTTTCCACCATTGGTTAACCGGGTATTGGATGCCGGCAACCTCTGTGTTGCCTGTCTGGCCCCGGCACCAACCGGTCTGTGTCAGGCCTGTTTCGACGCCCTGCCGGTTAACCGCACGCCCTGTCGTTGCTGCGCCCTGCCCCTGCCAGCCAGCACTCCGGCAGCCGCCCTGTGCGGTGACTGCCAGGCCCGGCCGCCCCACTTCCGGCACACCATCGCTCCCTGGCTTTACGGCTTTCCGGTTGACCAGCTGATCAGCGGCTACAAGTACCGCCGCCAG
Source organism: Marinobacter sp. CA1 (assembly GCF_020546665.1). Classification (NCBI taxonomy): domain Bacteria; kingdom Pseudomonadati; phylum Pseudomonadota; class Gammaproteobacteria; order Pseudomonadales; family Marinobacteraceae; genus Marinobacter; species Marinobacter sp. CA1. Next base: position 1,588,279 of record NZ_CP071785.1, on the reverse strand, counting down.
CCCAGCCTGGGACACCCACTTGTTCAGGCCTGGCTGGCGCAGTTTCGTGTCAGTCTGATGCCATCCGGTGAGCTGCCTCAACTGCTGATCCCGACGCCCATGCGCCCCTGGCGACAGCGGCGAAGAGGGTTCAACCAGGCGGAGGACATTGCCGAGCAGCTGGGCCGTCACCTGGACCTGCCCTGGTCTGCCAGCACCGTGCGTCGCGTGGGCCCGCAACAGCCCCAGGCCGGCCTGCAACGTCGACAGCGACTGCGCAACCTTGGTACCGCTTTCCAGGTCCTCGGGCCCGTGCCTGACCGGGTGGCGATTGTTGACGACGTCATGACCACCGGCGCCACCGCCCGTGCCATGGCCAGGGCACTGAGTCGCGCCGGAGCCAGCGATATTCAGGTCTGGGCATTGGCCCGGACGCCGCTGGGCTGAGCGTCGAATTCCAGATTAACAGGCTCTGATTGAACCTACTCGGATCAAACCAGCCGTTCTGCCACCTCATCAGCAATGGCAAGGCAGGCGGTCAGTCCCGGTGATTCGATCCCGAACAGGTGCACCAGGCCTGGCACACCATGCTCGCGCTGATCCTGGATCAGAAAGTCAGCGTTGCCCTCCCCCGGGCCTCGCAGTTTTGGCCGGACCCCGGCGTAGGCAGGCTGCAGGCGACTGGCATCCAGCCCCGGCCACCACTGACGGATGCCCTCGGCAAAGGCCGCAGCCCGGGCCGGATCAACGATGTAATCAGGCTCGTTGATCCATTCCACATCCGGCCCAAAGCGGGCCTGCCCGGCCAGATCCAGCGTCAGGTGTACGCCCAGGCCGCCAGGCTCCGGCACCGGATAAATCAACTGCTCGAAGCGATGACGGCCGCTGTAGCTGAAATAGACACCGCGAGCGTAATGGGCCTGCGGGCAGCAGTGCGACGGGAAGCCCGCCCATTGCCGCGCCAGCGGGATCGCCGACAGCCCCGCCGCATTCACCACCCGCTTGGTCACCAACTGACACGGCAGTTCGCCACCGAGCTGTAACCGATGGCCCTCAGGACCGCTTTGCGCCGACAATACCGGGGTGCGATACACCAGCGTACCGCCAGCCGCCTCCAGATCCCCAAGCAGCGCCAGCATCAACTGGTGGCAGTCGACAATGCCGGTTTCCGGTGAAAACAGTGCGGCAGCGGCGGCAACGTCCGGAAGCGAATCCGCAAGGTCGGCACCGTCCCGCCAGGTAAGCGGCACGCCGTTATTCGCAGCCTGACGCTGGATGCCCTCAAGCTGATCAGCCTGACCGTCCGACACCGCCACAATCCACTTGCCACAACGCAGATGGGACACCGAGCGCTGGCGGCAATAGGCGTACAACTGCTCTCGACCTCGGACACACAACTGCGCCTTGAGTGATCCGGTGGGATAGTAGATGCCGGCGTGAATCACCTCGCTGTTGCGGGATGAAATGCCCTCACCAAAGTGCGCGCCCGCCTCCAACAACCACACCGACTGCCCTCTCAGGGCCAATGACCGGGCGACCGCCAGGCCAACCACACCGGCGCCGATCACCACCGTATCCACCACCAGCTGTTCTGTTTCTGCCACCCGCTGCTCCTCTGACTCAACACCACTTACCATGACCTGCAGTATTGCAGAGGCCGCCGACACCCGGAAGAGCACCACACCGGCATCGTCTGCACAGCCGGAACCCGCTATACTGGCGCCCGACCGAACCTCGGATGAACTTTGCCCCGGTGCGACTGTCAGCCTCAGCAAGGCTGCCAACGCAGCAGTAGCGGCGGCCAAGTCCATCCGTCAGCCCAGGAAGTGCCATGACCAACAACAGCCCCCATCCCTACGATGACCTGACCCCCGACCAGATCCTCGACGCGGTGGAAGCAGAAGGATTTGTGGTCAACGGTCGGCTTTTTGCCCTCAACAGCTACGAGAACCGGGTCTACCAGATCGGGATTGAAGATGGCCCGTCACTGATCGCCAAGTTCTACCGCCCCGGTCGCTGGAGTGAAGCGCAGATTCTGGAGGAACATCAGTTCAGTGCAGAACTGGTGGCCGCGGACATTCCCCTGGTCGCCCCTTTGACCATGCCCGGCGGCCACACCCTGGCACGCCACGGCGATTTCCGCTTCGCCCTGTTCCCGCAGCGGGGCGGTCAGGCGCCGGATACCAGCACCCCCGACACCCTCTACCGATTGGGCCAATGGCTGGGCCGGCTCCACAATGTGGGCGCCCAGCGGCCATTTGAATATCGCCAGCGTCTTGATCTGCTGGCCGGCATCAGCGAATACAGCCGCTTTCTCGCCGACGGCGACTGGATACCCCGGGACCTGCGCCCGGCCTGGGACAGTCTGATTCCCGACCTGATCGATCAGTGCGCCCGCCTGATCGACGACGCCGGGGAGGTGGCGACACTGCGACTGCACGGTGACTGCCATGCCGGCAACCTGCTGGTGCGGGACGAGCAGATCCTGCTGGTGGATCTGGATGACTGCCGCACCGGCCCGGCAATCCAGGATCTGTGGCTGCTGCTCAACGGCGAGGACCACGAGCGTGGCAACCAGTTTGCCGAGCTGCTGGAAGGCTACGAGATGTTCCGCGACTTCAATCGCCGTGAGCGACTGCTGATTGAACCACTGCGCTGCTATCGCCAGATTGCCCACAGCGCCTGGCTTGCCAAGCGCTGGGACGACCCGGCGTTTCCCCGTTTCTTCCCCTGGTTCCAGCAGCCCCGCTACTGGTCTGACCAGATCCTTGCCCTCCGGGAGCAGCTCGCAGCCCTCCAGGGGCCGCCATTGAGCCTGCCCGGTCAGTACTGATACTTCCATTGCTCAACCAGGAGACACCATGAGCCAGAACGAGGCCCGCTATTCCGTTCGCAGTCTGATCGCTGTTTTTGTCATCACCATTATCGGCACCGTGGTCGCCCTGGAGTCGACCGGGCGAATCGCCCACTCCGAGAATAAGGGCGATGCCCCGGTGGGCGAATTCAAGGCGATCCACCTGGCTCCGGACAACGACTACCGCATGTCCTACAAGCCATCGGAACTGCATGCAGTGTGCATTCAGGATTACCTGGCCATCGCCTCGGATGTCGACCCGTCATTCCGCGCCATACTGGTGGACTACAAGAACCGGGGCGTGCGCTGCGGCGCCATCCATACCCAGATTGCCCCGACCACACCGGAGGCCGCCCCCAATCATGAGTAAGACCACACCGCCAATGCAGGAAACCGACCGGCTGTTTGCCCAGGCCCAACCCCGCAGCGATTTCCGTTTTGATGCCTCGGTGGCGCGGGTATTTCCCGACATGATTCGCCGCTCGGTGCCCGGCTACACCACGATCATTCCGATGATTGAGGTGATCACCGACCAGTACGTTCAGCCCGGCAGCCACTGCTATGACCTGGGCTGCTCGCTGGGCGCCTCCACACTGGCCATGCGTCATGGCATCCGCCACGATGACTGCCAACTGATCGGCGTCGACAACTCCGCTGCGATGATCGAACGGTGCGAACATTATGTCGCCCTCGACGACCATCCCCTGCCGGTGACTCTGAAGTGCGAGGACATCCTGACCACCGAGCTGACCAATGCCTCGGTCACCACCCTCAACTTCACGCTACAATTCGTGGCGCCGGACCAGCGCCTGCCACTGCTGACCCGGATTGCCGATGCCACCCGTCCCGGAGGAGCGCTGATCCTGTCGGAGAAGATCCGCTTCGATTGCCAGGAGGAGCAGGACAGTCAGACCCGGCTGCATCACGAATTCAAGCGCGCCAATGGCTACTCCGACCTGGAAATCAGCCAGAAACGTTCAGCGCTGGAACAGGTGCTGATCCCCGAAACGCTGGAGGAACACCGGCAACGCCTGCTGAAGGCCGGTTTCGATCAGGTGATGCTGTGGTATCAGTGTTTCAATTTCGTCTCCATGCTGGCCACCAAATCACCGGAGTAAGGGCTAACCGTGTCTACCTTTGACTGGCAATCCTGCTATCAGGACCTGCTCACCCACCTGGAACAGGACGACCTCGGCAGTTGGGCGGAACAGTTGCGGCAGCAACTGGTGTGGCGCTTCGAATCCAATCCCCACGGCGATATGGCGCGCTGGCAGCAGGCCCTGCAGCAGTTGCCGGCGGTGGCAGACGTTGAAGCCGATCTGAACCGCTCCGCCGTCACCCTGAGCACATCAACTCTGGCGGACGACGCCCGTCAAAAACTTGAAGCCGGGCTCCGGGGCCTGATGCCCTGGCGTAAGGGCCCGTTCGACTTCTTTGGCGTGGGTATTGATACCGAGTGGCGCTCGGACTGGAAGTGGGATCGGGTAGCGCCGTACCTGTCGGACCTGCAGGGGCGACGCATTCTGGACGTCGGCTGCGGTTCCGGCTACCACTGCTGGCGCATGGCCGGCCTGGGTGCCCGCCGGGTTGTGGGCATCGATCCAGGCCTGCTGTTCCTGTTCCAGTTCCTCAGCGTTAAACGCTATCTCGGCGAGGTCCCCGTCGACCTGCTCCCGATCCGCATGGAAGACATGCCAGACCGGCTGGAAGCCTTCGACACCACCTTCTCGATGGGTGTTCTGTACCATCGCCGATCCCCCCTGGACCATCTGCTGGAGCTCAAAAGCACCCTGCGCCGGGGTGGCGAACTGGTGCTGGAAACCCTGGTGGTGGACGGCCCTGAAGGCTACAGCCTGATGCCGGAGGACCGTTACGGCCAGATGCGCAACGTCTGGTTCCTGCCCAGTTGCGACACCCTGTTGCGATGGCTGGATCGCACCGGCTTCCGCCAGGCCCGGGTGGTGGACGTAACCGACACCACCACCGAGGAACAGCGAACCACTGACTGGATGCGTTTCCAGTCCCTGGCGGACTTCCTCGATCCCGACGATCCCGCCAGAACCATTGAGGGCTACCCCGGCCCCCGGCGCGCGACCATTATTGCGGAGAAGCCCTAGGGTATTGCGAAGAAGCCCCAGGGAGCTCCACTGCCACCCGGTAAAACAAAAAAGGCCAGCATGTCGGTGCTGGCCCAGACTGCTGACAAACCCCGGTTTTCCGGGGTTTGTTGCATTTGGTCGTTCTGTTTTCAGCCGACGGTCGCTTGAGTCAGCCTTCCTCGTCGATACTTCCTATCAACCCGTTTTTGAGTCCATGCCAGGATTGATGCCTGTAAGACCAGTGCTGCGAGCGATTTCAGCCCCAAAATACGCGCCAGGAGCTGCGCGATCTTCTTCATATTCTGGGCAGTCGCAGCCAACAGACATTGCTCGCGGACCTTTGACAGCCCTCGCAATCGAGCATAGCGATGGCCATGCAACTGCTTGGCATCCGCGAACGAGCGCTCCACCGTCTCTTGCCGTCGTTTGTACAGCGCCTTGCCCCAAGGCGTTAATCGGTTTTGGTCGACTCGTTCTTTGCAGTCCTGCCAAACATGGCGGGTGAGCACCTTGACGTGGTTAGCGCTGCGCGTGCACTGACCAAGTAGCGGGCAGTCTTTGCAGTGAACCGGGTTGGACTTGTACTCCCGGTAGCCCTGCCGGTTGGTGGTGGCGTAGATCAGCAACTGTCCCTCGGGGCAGCGATAGGTATTGGTTTCCGGGTCATAGGTGAAGGCGCGCTTGGGGAGATAGCCCTTGGGCTTGTTGGGGCGTCGGTAGCCCATCACGCCATAGATGCCCCGGTCTTCCAGGCCCTTGCAGAGACCCGCCGTGTAGTACCCCGCATCCAACCCCACACCCCAGACGTCAAAACCGAAGCGTTCTCGCTGGCGGTCCAACCGATCGAGGTAAGGCCGGCTGTCATGGAGATTGGCCGGGGTCGCGTAACTGTCTGTGATGATGGCATGACGCCCATCCACCGTCCGGTGGTCCAGATAGAAGAAGCCCTTGGGTTTCCCTTCCCGCACCATGTAACCGCTGTCCGAGTCGGTACGACTCACCTTGGTGTCCTTCATTTTGGGCGGCTGCTCGGACAGCTTCGTTTTCAGCGGCTGCTTGCCATGAGCCTTGCGGTCGCTCTCGATCGCCTGCTCCAAACTCTCCAGGTAATCCACCACCTTCACTTCCGCCTGTGCCAGGTCGTACTTGTTCTTGTTGGCGTTGGCCTTGAGGTGGGTGCTGTCGGTGTAGAGCACTTCGCCACCGACCAGGCCGTACCTCATGGCCTGAAGCACGATCTCATCGAAGATCTCCTGATAGATGTGGCTGTCATGAAAGCGACGACGGCGGTTCTGGCTCAGCGTGGAGGCATCTGGCACCTTGTCGGTCAGGTTGAAACGCAGGAACCAGCGGTAGGCCACATTGACCTGAATCTCCCGCACCAGCTGCCGCTCACTGCGGATACCGAACAGGTAGCCCAGAAACAGCATCTTGAACAACACCACCGGATCAAGGGCCGGGCGGCCGTTGTTCGCGCAATACAGGTGCCGTACACGCTCACGAATGAACTCGAAATCAATGACGTGATCGATTGAGCGAAGCAGATGGGTTTCAGGAACCAGGGACTCGAGACAGACCATCTCGAGTTCGTGTTGTTGTGGGGAGGGCTCTTTGAGCATGGGGCAGTCTCTGGAAAGTCGCTGGCCCAATTACAACAAACCCCCGCTACCATGGCGAGGGTTTGTCAGCAGTCTGGGCCAGCATGTCGGTGCTGGCCTTGTTTGTGGTGCCGAACCCGGGAGTTCGGCTGTCCGGTCACTTACTGGCCGAACGGGTGGCGCATGATCACCGTCTCAACCCGGTCCGGACCGGTAGAGATGATGTCGATCGGCGCCTCAATCTGCTGCTCCAGGAAGCGAATGTAGGCCTTCGCGTTCTCCGGCAGCTGTTCCAGACTGGTGATGCCAAACGTGCTCTCCTGCCAACCGGGCAGTTCCTCGTAGATCGGCTCGATGTCGGCGTAATTGTCACAGCCAATTGGCGGACGCTGGATCTCGCCATTGGGCGTGCGGTAGCCGACGCAGACTTTCACGGTGTCGAGGCCGTCAAGCACGTCCAGCTTGGTCAGACAGATACCGGAGACGCTGTTGATCTGGATGGCGTGACGCAGTGCCACGGCATCAAACCAGCCACAGCGACGTCCGCGACCGGTGGTGGTACCCACCTCATTGCCCTTGATTGCCAGGCGCTCGCCCACTTCATCAAACAGCTCAGTCGGGAACGGTCCGGAACCAACACGGGTGGTGTAGGCCTTGGTGATTCCCAGCACATAATCGAGGAACAGCGGACCAAAACCGGAGCCCGTGGCGGTGCCGCCAGCGGTGGTGTTGGAAGAGGTCACGTACGGGTAGGTACCGAGGTCGATATCCAGCAGAGAACCCTGGGCACCCTCAAACAGGATGTGCTCACCCTTCTTGCGGTAATCGTGCAGCAGGTCGGTCACATCGGCCGCCATCGGCCGGATTTCCTCACCCTGGGCCAGCAGTTCCGCCAGAGCTGCGTCCACATCAACCGCCTCTTCCTTGAAGTACTCGGTCAACACGAAGTTGTGGTAGCTCATGATTTCCCGCAGCTTGGTCTCAAAGCTGGCAGCGTTGAACAGGTCACCCACCCGCAGGCCACGGCGGGACACCTTGTCTTCGTAGGCCGGACCAATGCCCCGACCGGTGGTGCCGATCTTGTCGTTGCCACGGGCACGTTCGCGGGCCTGATCGATGCGGATGTGGGTCGGCAGGATCAGCGGACAGGCCAGGGAGATCTTCAGGCGTTCGCGTACCGCCACACCGCGCTCCTCCAGTTCCCGAACTTCCTTGAACAGGGCGTCCAAAGACAGCACCACACCATTGCCGATGAGGCAGTTGACGTTCTGCCGCAGGATACCGGAGGGAATCAGGTGCAGAGCTGTTTTCTTGCCTTCGATGACCAGGGTATGACCGGCATTGTGGCCGCCCTGGAAGCGTACGACCGCCGCCACTTCCTCGGTCAGCAGGTCGACAATCTTGCCTTTGCCTTCATCACCCCATTGGGTGCCCAGTACTACAACATTCTTGCCCATGATTCTCTCTCAGTGTCCGCTCCGACAATGCCGGTGACGGCGAAAAGGTTCACTCGATGAATGATATGGCCGGTCAAACCCCGTGCCGACCACACCGTGGATAACACTAAACGTTTACAGTGACTCGACAACCCACTGACCATCCCGCTGGACCAGGACCCGGTCGCAACCCCGGCCACGCGGGTCGGTATCGGTGTCTTCCGGCAGTGCCTGCACCACCGTTTCGGTCATACGAAGGCCGGCAATCACCCCGGCCAGGGCGGTATCTTCGGAAGCTGGGGCCCAGACAGCACCGGCCCGGTGCTGAACCCGCTCGCCCAACGCCACCAGCGCCCGGACATCCAGACTGAAACCGGTAGCAGGACGGGCACGGCCGAAATCGCTGCCAATGGCGTCGTAGCGACCGCCTTTGGCAACCGCATCACCGTGGCCCGGGGCGTAGGCGGCAAACACCAGTCCCGTGTGATAGTTGTAGCCTCGCAGTTCGCAGAAATCGAATCCGACGCCGACTTCCGGGAAATCGCGGTTCAGCAGCGTAGCCACCCGCTCCAGCTGATCCAGCGCCGCCACAACGTCGTCAGAGGCACCCGCAAGCACGTCCCGGGCCTGGGCCAGCGCCTCCATACCGCCGCAGATCGCCGCCAGACGGCGCAGCCGGCCACCGGCACTGTCTGCCGGACAGTCACCCAGCAGTTCGTTCAGCTCCGGTACCGATTTGCGCTGCATGGCATCAAAGATGGTGGCTTCCATCTCGCTGCTGAACGCGCCTTCGGCGATCAGGGACTGGTAGATCGCCACATGGGCCAGATCAAGGTGGACCCGCGGCAGACCCGCCACCCGCAGCGTGGCCAGCATCAGACTGATCACTTCCAGGTCGGCGGCCTCAGAACCGCTGCCAAACAGCTCGCAGCCTGCCTGGATGGGCGCCCGCCCGGTCAGCATGTGACGGGGACGGGTGTTGAGTACATGGCCGGCGTAGCACAAACGGGTAATGCCGTCTTCGCGCAGGGTATGGGCGTCAATCCGCGCCGCCTGCGGTGTCATGTCGGCACGCACACCCATCATCCGGCCGGTGAGCTGGTCGGTCAGTTTGAAGGTTTGCAGTTCGAGGTCGTGACCGGTGCCGGTGAAGAGGGATTCGAGGTATTCGATGAGCGGCGGGATTACCAGCTGGTAGCCCCAGCGTTGGCAGGTATCCATAACGTCCCGACGCAGCGACTCTATCCGTCCTGCCAGTGGCGGCAGAATGTCTTCTACCCCGTCCGGCAGTAACCAGCGATCTGATACTGTCATGAGATTCTAGTGTCCGTCTTCGGTCCCGGTGGCCTCGGCGCGGACCGGGATTCGGAAAGTTGAGGGTCAGGCCCGGGCGGATCAGAAATCCGGGCCAAAACCGGCAGAAGTTTACACGGTTGCCAGCCACAAAAAAACCGGAATGCGGAAGCATTCCGGTTTGTCGGCTGGCGCTGTGCTTAGTTGCTGGCGCCGCGCGGGTCCTTGAGGAACTTCAGGAAGTCGCTGTCGGCGTCGATCACCATCAGATCCTCCTTGTTTGCGAAGGTCTTCTGGTAAGCCTCAAGGCTCCGGTAGAAGGCATAGAAGTCTTCATTGGAGCTGTAGGCATCGGCGTAGATCGCGGCAGCCTCACCGTCGCCTTCACCGCGCAGCTCTTCCGCTTTGGCGAAAGCCTCAGCCAGGATGACCGTGCGCTGACGGTCGGCACCGGCGCGAATGCCTTCAGCGGCCTCACGACCACCGGACCGGAACTCCTGGGCCAGCTTCTCACGCTCTGTCGCCATACGGCGGTAGACGTTCTCGCTGACCTGCCCCGGCAGCTCGATGGCCTTGACGCGGATATCCAGCACTTCGATACCGAACTCGGTCACCGAGGTTTCGTTGACCCGGTCACGCAGGGTGTGCATCAGCTCATCACGCTGACCAGAGACCACTTCGTGCATGGTGCGGATACCGAACTCGTCCCGCAGGCCATTGTCGACGCGGGAAGACAGCAGCGACTGCGCCCGCAGCTCATCACCACCGGTGGCCCGGTAGAACTCATCGACGTCACGAATACGCCAGGCGATGTAGGAGTCCACATCCAGCGGCTTCTTCTCGATGGTCAGGTACTGCTTGGCCGGCAGGTCGTTGGTCAGCACCCGCACGTCAAACTGACGCACCTCGTCCACCAGCGGCACCTTGAAGTGGATGCCCGCCTGGATGTCGGTTTCAATCAACTCCCCGAACCGCAGCAGAACGCCGCGGTGGGTTTCCGGGATGATGTAGACACTGGACAGAACCAGCAGGATCACCAACAGGGCGCCTGCCAGTCCGGCAACAGATTTAGGCCCCATGATTATCTCCCCCTACGTACACTGGTGTTCTGACGATTCTGCAGCTCCTGGATCACCCGATCGGTGAGCGAACGGATGTCGCTCTCGGTGATCACCGGCTCCGAACCACTGCTGCTTCCGCCACTGCGGGAACCGATGGAGCCAGCCTGGTTCACCAGACGGTCCAGAGGCAGGTACATCATGTTGTTGCCGCCCTTGGTATCCACCAGAATCTTGCTGGTACTGGACATGACCGTTTCCATGGCCTGCAGGTACATGCGTTCACGGGTAACCCGGGGCGCCTGCTGGTACACCGCAAGCATTTCCAGGAAGCGCGACGTTTCACCGCGAGCCCGCTCAATGACTTCTTCCTTGTAGGCCGTAGCCTCTTCCACCATCCGCTGTGCGCGACCCCGAGCTTCCGGGACCACCTTGTTGCGGTAGGTTTCGGCCTCTTCCTTCAGACGCTGCTCGTCTTCCCGTGCGCGCTGGACTTCGCGGAAGGCATCCTGCACCGGCGCCGGAGGCTGGGTGCTTTCAACGTTGACCCGGACGATTTCCAGGCCGGTGCCGTATTCTTCCAGGAAGCTTTGCAGGCGCTGTTCAACCCGCACCGCCAGTTCGGCCCGACCTTCGGTCAGCACGTCATCCAGCTGGGAGCTACCCACCTCGTGACGCAGGGCACTGTCGGTAGCGAATGCCAGAGCCTGGTTGGAATCACGCACGTTGAGCACGTAGTCGCGGGCGCTGGCAACGCGATACTGGACCTGAAGGTCGACGGTGACCAGGTTTTCGTCCTGAGTCAGCATCTGGCCACGGGATTCGGCGTTACGCACATTGGTGACCCGCACCTTGGTGACGTTATCGATCAACGGCACCTTGAAGCGCAGACCCGGATTCTCAGTCTTGTTGTACTCACCGAAACGGAGCACCACGGCCCGTTCCTGCTCATCAACGGTGTAGAAGGACTGCCAGACGACGTAGATGGCAAATACGATGACAGCCACCACCAGCAGTGCACCGAATCCGGTGCCGCCGCTGCTGCTGGAGCCGCCGGAGCCATTGCCGGAGTTACCGCCCTTGCCGCCCAGCATCTTGTTGAGGCGGTCCAAACCTTTCTTCAGAGCCTCATCCAGGTCTGGGGGTCCCTGATCATTGCCGCCACGACCGCCCCCGGTTCCCCAGGGATCATTGTCGTTACGGTTTCCACCCGGTTCATTCCAGGCCATAGTCCTCTCCGTTCCAAACTGTTCGAATGGCTGCAAATACTAGGAGTTATTGCCCTTTCGGGCAATAGCAACCGGTTTATCGGGATGCCGGACCAGTGTCCGGAGACACCAGCTGAACCTGTTCCGGTTCGATCCCCGCACGCCTTAGCAACTGTAGCCAGTCCCGCTCCTGAAGGCGAACCTCGATCACCGCATCGCCGTTGTCGAGGTGGCGCTCACTCAGCACCGAGCCGGTCTGATGCAGCAACGAGCGGAATCGGCCATCCCTGGGGTGAAGCTGCACGTGATGATGCACCACATTCTCCGCCAACCGCTCAACCACCGCATCCGTGAGCAATTCCAGGCCGTCCCCCGAGATGGCAGAAACCCATACCCGCACCGGCACCCCGTCTTCGTCGCGATCCACCCGCGGCTGAAAATCCTCCAGCAGGTCGATCTTGTTGAATACCTGTAATACGGGTACCTCGTCCGCACCGATTTCAATCAGGACGTTTTCCACCTGGTCGATGTTGTCGTCCCGACGCTCATCACTGCAGTCAATCACATGCAGCAACAGGCTGGCGTCGGTGGTTTCTTCCAGAGTGGCCCGAAATGACTCCACCAGTTTGTGCGGCAGATGACGGATAAAGCCCACGGTGTCGGCGAATACGACACCGCCAATGTCCGGGAGTTCCAATCGACGCAACGTCGGGTCCAGAGTGGCGAAAAGCTGATCAGCGGCGTACACCGTCGCCGTGGTCACCCGGTTGAATAGCGTCGACTTGCCGGCGTTGGTGTAACCAACCAGGGACACCGTGGGGATGTCCGCCCGCTGACGGGCCCGGCGGCCCTGATCGCGCTGTTTACGCACCTTGCCCAGACGCCGGTGAATTGACTTGATACGTTCACGCAGCAGACGACGGTCGGTTTCCAGTTGGGTTTCACCCGGACCGCGCAGGCCGATCCCGCCCTTTTGACGCTCAAGGTGGGTCCAGCCCCGCACCAGCCGGGTGGACATATGCTCCAGTTGGGCCAGCTCAACCTGCAGCTTGCCTTCGTGGGTTCGTGCCCGTTGGGCGAAAATGTCCAGGATAACACCGGTGCGGTCCAGCACCCGGCACTTCAGCTCCCCTTCCAGGTTGCGCTCCTGGCTGGGAGACAGGGCATGATTGAACAGCACCACGTCGGCTTCATTGAAGGCAATGGCCTGACGGATCTCGTCCAGCTTGCCTTCCCCCACAAACAAGCGGGGACTGGGCTGATTGCGGGACCCGGTGACTGTCGCCACCGGCTCGACACCGGCAGATGTGACCAGTTCGGTGAACTCGCCCAGGTCCTCACCTTCGCTCTGGGATGTGAAGTCGATGTGGACCAGGACCGCCCGTTCACCTACATCAGGACGTTCAAACAAGAGTGACTGACTCCAGTATTCGGTTGATGGCCGGCTGGCCACTTGGCCGGGCCAGCGACAGGGAAAATCGAAAGTATTCGGCGATGGCGCCTGAAAACGTAAACACCCGCGCACCGGTTCCTGTCATCGACAGGGCCGGAATACGCGGGTTGAATGCGGCCGCAGGGCCGGAATGTACAGCAGAGATTGGCAATCAGCCTTCGGCTTCGCCTTCACCGGCTGGATTCTGCTGGGGAATCCGTACGTTACGGGCCGGCACGACGGTAGAAATTGCGTGCTTGTAAACCATTTGGCTAACGGTGTTCTTGAGCAGGATGACAAACTGATCGAATGACTCGATCTGGCCCTGCAGCTTGATACCGTTAACAAGGAAGATGGATACCGGAATACGCTCCTTGCGCAATGCGTTGAGGTAAGGGTCTTGTAAAGAATGCCCTTTTGACATGTGTATTCTCCTGTTTATTTATTAAAAGCAGATCGTCAATAGTCAATTAAATGTGGTGCGAAGCCTGATAATTTTCAAGGCAGCCTCAACATTATCCTCAGCTTCCGATGCCAGCCAGTTCACATCCGGCCACTTTCTCAACCAGGTCAACTGCCGTTTGGCCAGTTGCCGGGTCGCGGCCACGCCTTTTGCCACCATTTCATCGTAATCGCAACCGCCTGCCAGGTATTCCCAGGCCTGGCGGTAACCAACACAGCGCATGGATGGAAGCTCGGGAGTCAGGTCCCCTCTTGCCATCAGGCCCCGGACCTCGTCCAGAAAGCCCTGATCCAGCATCTTCAGGAACCGGAGACGTATTCTTTCATGGAGCACACGCCGCTCGTCTGGAGCGATCGCAAGCTGGGTAACAGTATACGGCAGCGCGCTCGGCTCGTCTGCCTGCCACTGGGTGAAATACGGGTAATCCTCGATACCTTCACGTTTTTCATTCCCAGCGCCGGCAGACGCCTGCCAGATCTCGGAGATCGGCCGGCCGGTGAGGCGGATCACCTCCAGCGCCCGCAGCAGCCGCTGCCGGTTGTTGGGGTGAATAAGCTCTGCCGCCTTCGGGTCCAGCGCCGCCAGATCCCGGTGCAGGGCAGCCCAGCCCCGCTGCAACGCCTCGTCCTCCAGGGCCTGGCGAACCGCCGGATCGGCCGACGGCAGATTGGACATGCCATGCAGTAACGCCTTGAAGTACATCATAGTGCCGCCAACCAGAAGCGGAATACGACCTTTAGCGGTAATGGCCTGCATTTCGGCCAGGGCATCACGTCGGAAGTCGGCAGCAGAATAGGCCTCGGCCGGGTCACAGATATCGATCAGCCGGTGGGGCGCCTGCTCCAGCTCCTCGGCCGTGGGCTTGGCTGTCCCGATGTCCATACCACGGTAGATCATTGCCGAATCGACGCTGATGAGCTCGCAAGGCAGCTTTTGAGTCAGTTCGATGGCCAGATCGGTCTTGCCGGACGCGGTGGGTCCCATCAACAGGATCGCTGGTGGCGCAGCGCTGGTATCCGTCATAGTATCAACGCCCCCGCAGGAAGAGCTTGTCTAGCTCGGAGAGTGTCATCAGCGCCCAGGTCGGGCGACCATGGTTGCACTGGCCGCTACGTTCGGTGGCCTCCATGTCCCGCAGCAGCGCATTCATCTCAGGAATGGTGAGCTGACGGTTGGCCCTCACCGAGCCGTGACAGGCCATGGTGCCCAGCAGCTCGTGGGTCATCGCCTCCACCCGGTCGCTCTGGCCATGTTCAATAAGATCCGCCAGCACATCGCGCACCAGCTGTTCGGCATCCGCTCCCCGCAACAGCGCCGGAATCTGGCGCACCGCGATGGTCTCCGGACCGATGCGCTCCACCAGCAGCCCCAGCTTCTGAAGGTCATCGCCATGGCTCTCCGCCAGCCCGGCCTCTTTCTGGCTTACCGCCAGTGACAGCGGCACCAGCAACGGCTGACTCTTCAGATCCTGGGCCTCAAGCGCCAGCTTCATGCGTTCATAGGTGATGCGCTCGTGGGCTGCGTGCATGTCGACCACGACCATGCCCTGATGACTCTGGGCCAGGATGTAGATGCCGTGGAGCTGGGCAACGGCGTAGCCCAGCGGGGGCTCCTCACCTTCGCCCTGGGGCGGTGTTGGCAACGCCTGCAGGTTGGCGGGTGCAGGCTGGGACGATGCCGTCTGCGTCACGCCGCCGCCGTCGTTCAGGGACTGGTAGAACGCCATCTGGTCCCGCGCCTCCCAGGTCGTTCCGCCCGACTCCTCAGGGCGCCCCTGGGCGGGCTGGGCAAACAGCGAACTGGTAGGCACGGTCGGTGCGGCATTGGCGGTCGCTGCGGCATGGATGGTCGCGGCACCGCCACTGCCGGGTTCGGCTTGCGGCTGCGGCGCGGCCGGCATCGACTGGGCCACGGCGCCGCGAAAGTGATCGTCCGGGCGCACATCCGCCAGCGCCTTGTGCAGGGTTCGGAAGATGAAATCGTGGACCAGGCGACCGTCACGGAACCGCACCTCGTGCTTGGTGGGATGGACGTTGACATCAACACTGGCCGGGTCCACCTCCAGATACAGCACAAAAGCGGGATGGCGGTTGTTGTAGAGCACATCGCGGTAGGCCTGGCGCACCGCGTGGGCCACCAGCCGGTCCCGGATCACCCGGCTGTTGACGAAAAAGTACTGCAGGTCAGCCTGGCTGCGAGAGAACGTTGGCAACGCCACCCAGCCCCAGAGTCTGAGACCGGTGGCTTCGGCATCGATCACCACCGCATTGTCAATGAACTTCTGGCCACACAGGGCACCGATACGGCGCTCCCGGTCAAGCTGACTCTGCGCCGGACGCAGGCTCTGCACCACCTTCTGGTTGTGACGCAGGCTGAAGCCGGTATCAAACCGGCCCAGGGCCTGGCGACGGAGACACTCTTCCAGATGGTTGAACTCGGTCTTCTCGGTGCGCAGGAACTTGCGCCGTGCCGGGGTGTTGAAGAACAGATCACGCACTTCCACGGTGGTGCCCACCGGATGCGCCGCTGGTGAAATGCGCGCATCCATGTCCCGGCCTTCCACCTCTACCCGGGCGGCGGCGTCCTGCTCCGGCGTCCGCGAGGTCAGCGACAGCCGCGACACCGAACTGATACTGGCAAGCGCCTCGCCCCGGAACCCAAGGGAACCCACCGCCTCGAGATCGTCCAGGCTGGCAATCTTGCTGGTGGCGTGACGACTGAGCGCCAGCGGCAGATCGGCCTCGGGAATACCGCCGCCATTGTCACGGACCCGAATCAGCTTGACGCCCCCCTGCTCGACATCCACGTCAATCGTGCCCGCACCGGCATCCAGGGCATTCTCAACCAGCTCCTTCAACACGGAAGCCGGCCGCTCGACCACCTCACCGGCAGCGATCTGGTTGGCCAGTCGGGGGGATAACAGCTTGATCGAAGACATCGGGGACGCACTCTCCTGGCACGGCAAGGGTGACGGCAAGCAGACGGACTGACCAACAGGCCAGGGCTGCCTGCCCGGAAGATGGATGGCTCAATAACAACCATCAGAGTGCTGCGATGATAGCAGAAGGGCGGCAACCGGCTCATCCGTGGTCACCACACTCTGCAAAAGTCGCTCAGGATGCGGGAATGCGTATGGTCTGGCCGACCACCACCCGGTCATTGCTCAGACCGTTGTGACGCATCAGTTCACCCACGGTGGTCTGGTTGTCCCGGGCCACGGCCGACAGGGTATCACCGCGACGAATCCGGTAACTGCCACCCTCGTTACCCTGACGCTTCTCCCAGGCCACCAGCGTGCCCGGCGGCGGGGTATGCTCAAAATAGTTGCGGATACCGCCCAGCACCGCCCGTGCCAGACGGTCGCGGTAACTGGAGCTGCCCAGGTTACGCTCCTCGTCCGGGTTGGAGATAAAGCCGGCCTCCACCAGAATCGAAGGGATATCCGGAGACTTCAGCACCACAAACGCCGCCTGCTCCACGCTCTGCTTGTGCAGGCGGGTGACATCATCCAGCTCCCGCAGCACATAATCGCCCACGCCGATGCTGGCGTTGATACTCGCCGTCATCGACAGGTCCAGCAGCACCCCGGCGAGGGTGTCGTCCTTGCCATCCAGGGACACTCCACCAGAGCCGCCAATCAGGTCGGAACGGTTTTCCGAACGCGCCAGCCAACGCGCGGTTTCACTGGTAGCACCGCGCTGAGACAAAGCAAAAACCGACGCCCCGCGGGGTTGCGGTGTGCGGAAGGCGTCGGCATGCACCGACACAAACAGGTCTGCGTTGTGGCGTCGGGCCAGCAGGGTCCGGCTGCGCAGGTCGATGTAGTAGTCGCCGGTGCGGGTCAGGCGGGCGGTATAGCCGGGCTGGGCCTCAATCATCTCCGCCAGTTTGCGGGCCAGGCGCAACACCACGTCTTTCTCCCGGGTACCGCGGGGACCGATCGCGCCCGGGTCCTCACCGCCATGGCCGGCATCCACCACCACAATGATGTCACGCTTGCCGGAGGGATCGTCGCTGAGTGTTGGCTGGGGCGGGGTCTGGCTACGGCCGGCGGACTCTCCCACCAGGTCGAGCACCAGCCGGTGCCCATACTGCTGATTGGGTTCCAGCACGAAGCTGCGGGGCCGCACGGATTCCTTGAGATCCAGCACCACCCGCAGGTCCGAACCATTGCGGGGGGCACTGCGAATGCGCTGAATGGGGCTGCCGGACAGATCCAGCTCCGAAAGGCTGGTCTTCAGCTCGGCATCGCTGATGTCGATCACCACCCGGGCCGGGCCCGAGAGGGTAAAGATGTTGTGCTGCACCTGGGCCCCGGTATCCAGCACCAGCCGGGTGTGATCCGGTGCCGGCCACAGCCGTGCGCCTTCCACCTGAGTCGCGGCCTGGGCCATCGCCGCAGCGGTCAACAGGCAGACCGTCAACGCGCCCCGCAATGCGCTCAACAGTACGGCCTTCCCCTGTGTTCTGATTCGCTTCTGCATCGGACAGTTCCTCAGTCTCCAGGTCGCCCCCGACCCTGCAGTTCACTGATGATGTACTCACCCCGTTCGGTGCCGGCCCTAAGGTGGGCCAGGCGCCCGGTACCGGAGGTCGACAGCTCGATTTCCAGGTCTGGCTCCGGCAGGATGCCCTGCCCCCGTTCCGGCCATTCAATCAGGCAGATGTCCTCGCCCAGGAAGTAGTCCCGGATGCCCATGTACTCCAGCTCTTCCGGATCGCCCAGACGATAGAGATCAAAATGGTAGGCCACCGGCTTGAGCTGTTCATAGGGCTCCACCAGCGTGTAGGTCGGGCTCTTGACCGATCCGCCATGTCCCAGCCCCCGTAACAGCCCCCGGCTGAGCGTGGTCTTGCCCATGCCCAGGTTACCTTCCAGAAACACGGTCAAGCCGTGACCACTGGCCAGGATTGCAGCCGCCAGATCACGGCCAAGCCGCTCGGTTTCGCCTTCGTCTGCCAGCTCGCGCCGGTAGGGTGAGCTATCGCTTACTTCAGTCATTCAAGCATTCCGCTGTTGGGACCTGCCGGTGCCACGACGCCTTCGGCCGCGCCCAGCAGTTCCGGTAACCGGTCAATCACATCCATCGGCAACAACCCCATAAAGCCGCGCTGCCGCGACGCCCGATCCGCCGCCGCCAGGTGCAGGGCTGCGGCCATCTCCGCCGACGCCCGGGGGTCGCCGGTCTGGGCCAGAAGCGCGGCGATGATACCGGACAGCACGTCGCCCATTCCACCGGTGGCCAGGCCAGGGTTGCTGCCGTCAATCACCGTGGGCAGACCTTCGTCGCCAACAACGACGGTACCTGCGCCCTTGAGCAGCACGGTGCCGCCGAAAGTCTGCTGCAGGCTCACTGCCGCCGCCAGTCGGTCCGCCTCCACCTCCGGCACAGACACTCCCAGCAGTCGCGCGGCTTCGCCGGGATGGGGCGTCAGCACATGGTTGCCGGCCCTGACCGGCACCCGGGTCGCCATCAGGTTGAGGGCGTCGGCATCGAGAATCTGCGGTACCTCACTGACCAGTACCTGCTGCAGCATCTGCTGCCCCCAACTGCCCTGTCCCAGCCCCGGGCCACACACCACCGCGGTGGCTCGTGCCAGCAACGGCGGCAGTTCAGAGCCATGGATCACACCCTGAACCATCAGCGACGGACACCGCGTCAACGCCGGAGCCACATGCTCAGGTCGCGTCGCCAACGTGACCAGGCCGGCACCGGAACGGGCGGCCGCTTCTGCCGCCAGCAGTGCTGCACCACCGAAACCGCGATCTCCGGCCACCACCAGCAGGTGGCCAAAGCGGCCTTTGTGAGCCGTCGCCGGTCGCCGCGGCAGGCTGACCGCCAGACTTTGCCAGTTCCGCCGCCAGGCCTGCGGCGCCTGTCCGCTCTGGGGTAGCAGCGCCTCAATATCAAGATCGTCAAATACTACACGGCCGCTATAGGCCGGCCCCTGAGCGGTGAACAGACCGGTCTTGAGGCCAATAAAGGTGACGGTGAGGTCGGCCTTCACCGCCTCACCCGCCACCTGGCCGGTGGTCGCATCCAGGCCGGAAGGCAAGTCCACCGCCAACACCGGCGCAGCAATCGCATTGCAACGTGCAATCAGGTCAGCGAAATCGCCCCGCGGCGCGCCTCGCACGCCGGTACCAAGCATGGCGTCCACAATCAGGCCGGCGCCGTCAAACAGATGGTCGGCCGCGGACGAATCCAGATCCTGCCAACGCTGCACCGGAACACCGTCGTCCTCGGCCTTCTGCCAGGCCCGTCGGGCATCGCCCTGCAACCGCTGCGGATCGGCCACTGCCACGCAGGCCACTGACCAGCCATGGCGCACGGCGCTGGCGGCGACCAGGTAACCATCGCCACCGTTATTACCGGCGCCACACAGAACCAACAGCAGTCCCGGCTCCGGCCAGACCTTGACCAGATGGCGGAAGGTAGCCGCGGCGGCACGCTGCATCAGTTCGAAACCGTCGACGTGACCACCCTCGATCACATAACGGTCGATTTCCCTCACCGCATCGGCGGAATAGAGGGTTTCTGGTAAGCTGTGGCTACCAGCATTATTCATCGCCGCAACCCCGGTAAAGAATCCAGTTTAAGTTAATTGGCCAGATGTCTGTAAAGAATAGCAAAACAGATAGAAAGGTCATAACTTAATCAATTTCAATTTGGTTAGATCCGCCTCCCCAGCCAACACCATGACTGACACCCTAGAGTCCCTGCCGGACCTTATCCGCCAATGGGCCCAGGAACTGGGCTTCGCCGACGTCGGTATCACCCTGCCCGATACCGGCACCCACGGTGACCACTTGAAGCAGTGGCTGGCCGAAGGCCTGCACGGTGAAATGGCCTACATGGCCGATCATGGCGACAAACGCTACACCCCGGATTCCCTGATACCGGGCACCCTGCGGGTTATCTCCCTGCGCATGGACTACCTCAGCGCACCGGACAGCCCGAAAGATGTCCTCGCCAACCCGGAGAAAGCCTACATTTCCCGCTACACCCTGGGGCGGGACTACCACAAGCTGATCCGCAAACGCCTGGCCACCCTGGCCAAGCGGATCGACGAGGCCGTGGCCGGTTACGACTATCGGGCGTTCGTCGACAGCGCCCCAGTTCTGGAAAGGGCCCTGGCGCAGCGGGCGGGCCTGGGGTGGCAGGGCAAGAACACCATGATCCTCAGCCGCAAGGCCGGGTCGTTCTTCTTTCTGGGAGAGATCTTCACCAGCGCCCCTCTGCCGGTGGACGAGCCTTACGACAAGGAACACTGCGGCCGCTGTCGCGCCTGTCTCGACAAGTGCCCGACCGACGCCTTCCCCAGCCCCTATCGCCTCGATGCCCGACGCTGCATCAGCTACCTCACCATTGAGCTCAAAGGCAGCATTCCCGAGGAGCTTCGAGCTCTGATGGGCAACCGGGTTTTCGGTTGCGACGACTGTCAGCTGGTGTGCCCGTGGAACCGGTTCAGCAAGGTCAGCGACGAGGACGATTTCCATCCCCGCCATCAACTCGACAATACCGAACTGGCGGAACTGTTTCTGTGGACCGAGGCGGAATTTCTCAAACGGACGGAAGGGTCGGCCATTCGCCGCACCGGCTACGAAGGCTGGCTGCGAAACCTGGCGGTAGGTCTGGGCAATGCCCCCTCAACCATTCCGGTTGTGGAGGCACTGAAGCAACGGGCGCATTTCCCATCGGCGCTGGTGCAGGAGCATGTGCACTGGGCGCTGGCACGGCACGGCATCGATCCGGCCACTATACCAGCGCCAACGAACTGACTCAGGGCTCCATGCGGAAGAACTGCTCGCGGTAGTGCTGGAGTTCGGCGATGGAATCGCGAATGTCGTCCAGAGCCAGATGGGAGCCCTTCTTGCGAACTCCGGCCAGCACATCGGGTCGCCAGCGTCGCGCCAGCTCCTTGACGGTGCTGACATCCAGGTTGCGGTAGTGGAAGAACCCCTCCAGTTCGGGCATGTACTTCACCAGGAAGCGACGGTCCTGGCCAATGCTGTTGCCGCACAGCGGTGACTGACCAGCTTCCAGGTGCTCACGCAGGAAAGCCAGGGTCTGCTGCTCGGCCTCCGCTTCCGAAGTCTTACTGTCGCGAACCCGCTGGGTCAGGCCGTTCTCACCGTGGGTGCGGGTGCACCATTCGTCCATCGCATCCAGCACAGCATCGGGCTGATGGATGGCAATAACCGGGCCTTCAGCGAGGATGTTGAGATTGGCATCGGTGACAATAGTCGCGATTTCGATAATGCGTTCCTGCTCCGGATCGAGTCCGGTCATTTCCAGATCAATCCAAACCAGGCGATCGGCAGCGGCCATGGGGCGTCTCCAGTGGTCGAGAGAGTGAGCGCCCGGCCAGACAGGCGGGCGACGATTCGCGTATGATGTTACACCAATCCGCCCCCGACACCGGAATCCGACAGTCCCTTTTACGGCATAACTTCTTCATGGCTAAACGTCGACTCAACAAGCAACAGCAGTGGCGCATCCAGAAAATCCAGTCTGAACGGGCCGAGCGTGCCAAGCGCAAGGAGCGCAACATCGACCGCCAGCTCGATTCCGGCGAACTCGGCAGCGAGCAGGCCGGCCTGGTGATGGCTCACTATGGCCAGCAACTGGACATCGAGGCTCTGGAGGGCGAACGCAAAGGCGAGCTTTTCCGCTGCTTCGTACGCGCCAACATCGACAGCCTGGTCACCGGTGACCGGGTGGTGTGGCGCCCCGGCGCCGACCAGAGCGGGGTGATTGTGGCCCGCAGCGAACGCCAGTCACTGCTGCAACGTCCCGACAAGTACGGCCAGCTGAAGCCGGTGGCCGCCAACATCGACCACATTATCCTGGTGATCGCGCCACAGCCGGAACCCCACGACAACCTGATCGACCGTTACCTGGTTGCCGCGGAGCTGACCGACATTCCGGCGGTAATCCTGCTGAACAAGGAAGACCTGATTGACGATCACAACCGCGACCACATTGAGCAGCTACTGGCCCGCTATCAGCGCCTCGGCTACCGGGTAGAACGGACTTGCGCCCACGCCGGAGACGGCGCTCCGGCCCCCCAGGTCACTGAACTGGTGACCCGGCGCACCAGCGTGTTCGTGGGTCAGTCCGGGGTCGGCAAATCGTCACTGATCCAGACCCTGTTGCCTGAGGAAGATATCCGCGTGGGCGCGGTTTCCCAGAGCACCGGCAAGGGCGTGCACACCACCACCACCGCAAAACTGTTCCACCTGGACTGTGGCGGCGATCTGATCGACTCGCCGGGCATCCGCGAGTTCGGCCTGTGGCACATGTCGCCGGACGATATCGAGCAGGGGTTCCGGGAAATCCGCGAGGTGATTGGTCTGTGCCGGTTCCGCAACTGCCGTCACCAGGGCGACCCCGGCTGCGCCATCGACGAAGCGGCACGGGACGGCCGCATCAGCCCCGAACGGCTGCACAGCTTCCATCGCATTCTACAGGACATGGAAGAACAGGGAGGCTGAGCCGCCCCTGTTCTCCGCCGTCTACCAGCTCAGTTCCTCGGCATCCGGTTCCGGCTTGGGCTGGAACCAGTCACCACTTTCGAGCTTGTCCTGCGCCTGCTTACGCTCCGCCGCACTGGGTTCGGTCAGATCAATCAGGGGCTGGCCGCCGGCGTTGTCGCGGATGTCTTTCTGGGCTTTCTTGTTGAGCACAATGATGGAGATGCGGCGATTCACCGGCGCTTTCGGGTTGCTCTGGTCAAACAGCACGGAATCACTCAACCCCACGACGCGGGCAATCTGATCAGACCCGACACCACCGGCCACCAACGCACGGCGGGCAGTATTGGCCCGCTCTGCCGACAGCTCCCAGTTGGTGTAGCCGGGCCGGCCGCTGAATGGCGTGGCATCGGTATGGCCGGTGATACTGAGCTTGTTGGCCACCGCCCCCAAGGGCTTGGCGAGTTCGAACAGAATGTCCTGGGAATAGTACTTGAGCTGGGCCCGGCCGCTGTCGAACATCGGGCGCTGGGAACGGTCGACGATCTGGATCCGCAGCCCCTCATCGGTGATGTCGATCAGCAGCTGGTCCTTGAATTCCTGCAGCGTTTCACTCTGCTCGATCTGCTCCTGCAGATCCTGGAACAGCTGCTCCATCTGGCGTTGCTCCAGGGTATCCGCCAGCTCTTCGATGGTCTCATCTTCAATCACGATCTGCTGATCCGCGATGTCGGCCTGACTGGACTCCACCACCGAGGCGCTGCCCTCCAGGTCCACCGGATTGGGGGAGCCGCCCTCGGTGAAACCGACCGGATCACGGAAGTAACCCTCAACGGCCTCGATCTGCTCCGGCGTGGCGGTAGCCGTCAGCCAAAGCACCAGGAAGAACGCCATCATGGCGGTAGCGAAGTCAGCAAAGGCTACCTTCCAGGACCCCCCGTGATGGCCCCCGGATACCTTCTTCACCCGTTTGACGATGATCGGTCTTTCTTCCACAACTGCACCTGCTGATCGTTAAACCGCACCGGCACCAGACCGGCGGCATTACCCGGGCCGGTCGCGCTACTTCGACCGGACGTGGTCGTTGAGCTCCTGGAACCCGGGCCTTTTGTGGGTCGGCAGGGCCTTGCGGCCGAACTCAATCGCCATCTGGGGCGCCTGGCCAGACACCGTCGCCACCACTGAGGCCTTGACGCATTCGTAGGCCTTCACTTCGTACTTCACCGCATGCTCCAGAGCGATGGAGGTCGGTCCCACAAAGCCGTAGCCCATCCAGATCCCCAAGAAGGTCCCCACCAGCGCGGCTGCGACGCTGAGACCGATGCGTTCCGGACCTTCCGAGAGGAAGTTCATGGTGATCACGATACCCAGCACCGCCGCGACGATCCCAAGGCCAGGGAGCGCATCCGCTATCTTGTTGACGGCATGAGCCGGCTCTTCCAGCTCGTGCTGGCGGCTGTCGATCTCGTTATCCATCATGCCTTCCAGCTCGTGAGGCGCCATATTGCCGGCAGAGATAATGCGCAGGTAATCGGTCACGAACGCCATCAGCTCCTTGGATTTGAGTACGGCGGGATAACGGCTGAAGATGGCACTGGAGTCCGGGTTGTCGATATCTTCTTCAATCGACATCACCCCCTGCTTGCGGGATTTGTCGAAGATGTCGTAGAGCATGCTGAGCAGGTCAAGGTAGAACGCTTTGTTGTAGGGCGAGCCGGTGATCAGCCGCATCACACCTACGAACACCTGCTTGATGATATTGACCGGGTTGGCAATGACAAAGGAACCAAATGCCGCCCCGAAAATGATCAGGACTTCCGTAGGCTGCCAAAGTACCGGCAGTTTACCGCCGTGGAGTACGTAGCCCCCGAGGACACAGGCCACGACGATGATTGAACCAAGGATTAATGCCATAGACTCTACCAACACCTTTATTACTGAATACCTGGATCGGAAACGCCGATCCCAATGGCAGCCGCTCCAATCATAGCAAGGGCATTCGCAAACGGCGAAAATAACAAACATTTTTCCCGGACTGTCCGCCGATACGGAGTCTTTGCTAGAATCTGCCGCTGCCCTGGCACGAGTAGCGATTCATGTTCGACAAGTTATTTGTTTTAAGTCAATACCTTACTCCTCAACTGGCGGTCTCCCGACTGGCCGGAAAACTGGCGGATCATGACCGCTCCCCAGCGATGAAGAACCGCGTCATCCGCTGGTTCATCCAGCGCTACGGTGTCGACATGAGCGAAGCCCTGGAGCAGGACCCGAGTGCTTACGCCAGTTTCAACGAGTTTTTCACCCGCGAACTCCAGCCCGGTGCCCGCCCAGTGGTCGCCGACCAGCAGGTGATGACCAGCCCGGTGGACGGTGCTATCAGCCAACTGGGCCGTATCGACGGCAATCGGGTCTTCCAGGCCAAGGGCCAGCACTTCAGCCTGCTGGAGCTGCTTGGCGGCGACAGCGAGCGCGCCGCTCCTTTCGCCGGCGGCGAGTTTGCCACCATTTATCTGGCCCCGAAGGACTACCACCGGGTCCACATGCCACTGGCCGGCACCTTGCGGGAGATGGTCCACATTCCCGGCAAGCTGTTTTCAGTGAATCCAGTCACTGCCGCCAACGTGCCCAACCTGTTCGCCCGTAATGAGCGGGTGGTCGCCATGTTCGATACCGAGTTCGGTCCGTTGGCCATGGTTCTGGTGGGCGCGATGATTGTTGGCAGCGTGGAAACCACCTGGGCCGGTGTGGTGGCCCCGGGCACGCCATCGGTCACCACCAGCCGCTACACCCAGCAGGACCCGATCCGCTTCGCCAAGGGCGACGAGATGGGCCGTTTCCGTCTGGGCTCAACGGTGGTGATGGTGATGCCGAAGGGTGCGGTGAGCTGGCAGCCGGAACTGGCCGCCGGAGATGTGGTTCGCATGGGACAGGCGTTCGGCAGCAAGGCCTGAACCGTCAATACCTAAGCTCGTTCAAGAGGGAATGCCACGACATCGTCGATGGCATCCCGCCCCTGCTTGAGCATCAGCAGCCGGTCCAGCCCCAGCGCCACGCCGGCGCAGTCCGGAAGGCCTGCGGACAACGCCGCCAGCAATTCTTCATCCACCGGCATGGCCGGTTTCCCCTGCGCCAGACGGGCGCGGTTATCAGCCTCAAAACGGGCACGCTGCTCGTCCGCATCGGTCAGCTCCCAGTAACCGTTGCACAGTTCCAGCCCGCCAATGTAGAGCTCAAAGCGGTGCGCCACCGCAACGCCGTCGACCTGTGAGATCCGCGCCAGCGCTGCCTGGCTGGCCGGGTACTGATGGATAAAGGTAGGCGATTCCTCCGCCAGCGCCACCTCTACCTGATGACTCATCACCAGTTCAAGCAGGGTGTCCCGATCCAGCGAAGCTGCCAGCGATTCCCCCACCCAGGCACCACAACGCTGCACCAGCACCTCATCAGCCACGGTAAACGGATCAATCCCGGCATGGCGCTGCATGGCATCCCGATAACTCAACACCCCGGGACGGGAACACCCCAGCCAGCCACACACCAGGTCGGCGACCTCCGCCATCAACTGCTGGTCGGTAAAGCCGGGGCGATACCACTCCAGCAACGAAAACTCGGGGTTGTGACGATGGCCCCGCTCGCCGCTGCGGAAGGCGCGGAAGACCTGAAAGATGGGACCACTGCCGGCTGCCAGCAGCCGTTTCATGTGGTATTCGGGGGATGTCTGCAGCCACCCCCGGTCACAGGAGTCGCCGGCAATCGGCGCAAACCGGGCGGCAATGCTGTCGAGGTTGAGATCGGTCACGCCGTGGCGACCGAGCACCGGGGTTTCCACCTCGAGGACACCCCGGCGATCAAAGAAGTCCCGCAGGTAGGCCAGTTGAAGGGCCCGGGCCTGCAGGTCCGCCAACGAGGCGGTGGGTTGCCAGCGTTCGTTGGCGGTCATGGCAGGAAACTTAGCTGCTCTTGACGCGGTTGACGTACTCACCGGTACGGGTATCCACCTTCAGCACTTCGCCAATGGTGATGAACAGCGGAACGTTAACCACAGCGCCGGTGGACAGGGTTGCCGGCTTGGAGCCGCCCTGTGCAGTGTCGCCTTTCATACCCGGGTCGGTTTCAACGACTTCCAACTCAACAAAGTTGGGCGGGGTCACCGACAGCGGGGCACCGTTGTACAGAGTCACGGTGTAAATATCCTGCTCCTTCAGCCACTTCAGGGCATCAGCAACCGCTTTCTCATCCGCAGGATGCTGCTCGAAGGAGCCGTCTGTGGCCATGAAGTGCCAGAACTCACCGTCGGTGTACAGGTATTCCATGTCCTGCTCAACGACGTCGGCGGCCTCCAGGCTCTCACCGGACTTGAACGTACGCTCCCAGACCCGGTTGTTGTTGAGGTTCCGCAGTTTGACCCGGTTGAACGCCTGGCCCTTGCCCGGCTTGACGAATTCGTTGTCCAGGATCACACAGGGGTCGCCATCCAATAATACTTTGAGACCACTGCGAAATTCGTTGGTAGAATAGGAAGCCATGTTAATATCACCTGAAACTGATGTGTCGACTGAAACTCATGCATCGGCTGGCATATCTGAACAAGATGTATCGCCCGAAACGATGCTGTTGGGAATCGAAAGCTCGCTATGATACAGCGAACCCCCGTCCGTATAGAAGCCCGCCAACAAGATAACGATTCCGACCGCTGGCAACAGATCCTGGCAAACTCCATTACCACCCCGGAAGCGCTGCTGGGCGAACTGGGTCTGGATGCCGGGCATTGGCTCAAGGGCGCCACCGCCGGTCACCGCCTGTTCCCGATCCGGGTGCCGCACCCCTACCTGCAACGCATCGAGCCGGGCAACGCCGACGACCCGCTGCTGCGCCAGGTGCTGCCGCTGAGCGCGGAAGCGGAAACCCGCCCCGGCTACCTGCTCGACCCGCTGGAGGAAGACCAGGCAACCGCCGGCACCGGCCTGATCCGCAAGTATCGCAGTCGGGCGCTGCTGATGGTCACCGGCCAATGCGCCATCAACTGCCGTTACTGTTTCCGTCGCCACTTTCCCTATGACGATCACCGGCTTGGGCCGGCGGATCGCCAACGCGCCATTGCGACCCTGGCCGACTCGCCGGAGATCAATGAGGTGATCTTCAGCGGTGGAGATCCGCTGGCGGTCAACGACCGACTCCTGGCCCGCTGGGTTCGTGATCTGGCCGAGATCCCACATCTGCGGCGTATCCGCATTCACAGCCGGCTGCCAGTGGTGATTCCACAACGGGTGACCGAGGAACTGCTGGGCTGGCTCAGCGCAACCCGACTACAGCCCGTGATGGTACTGCATATCAACCATGGCAATGAGATTGACGCGGCCACTCGCGACGCCCTGGCCAGACTGCGACAGGCCGGCGTCACCCTGCTGAACCAGAGCGTGATGCTGCGGGGCGTGAATGACGACGCAGACACCCTCGCAGAGCTCAGCGAAGCGTTGTTCGACGCGGGCGTGCTGCCCTACTACCTGCACGCCTTCGACCCGGTGCTCGGCGCCCACCATTTTGACGTGGATGACGATCAGGCCCGGGCCCTGGCACGCCAGCTGCTGGAACGACTGCCTGGATTCCTGGTGCCAAAGCTGGTTCGGGAGGTGCCGGGACGAACCGCCAAAACGCCACTGGACCTGCACGCCGAATAAACCGCAGGTCCTTGCCGGCCACAATTGTCAATTTTTGTAAACCGGTGATTTGCTGGCTTTTCGTTCTGGCTCTGCTATTTTAGAGTGCAGAATAACCACAAATAACGAACTGTAATTCCGGCGTTTTTCCTGCTTACGATCTGATCAGCAATACGCCGCCAGTACATGGATAGTTCGGCGTCAACCCTACGGCATGAGCACTCGGACGAATGACCCTGAGACCTGACCTGACAGTCCCCGAGCAGAAGATCGCAAGCCTGTCTTTCTGCGATGCGTCCCCGAAAGCCTTCAAGGGGTGGGTAGCCAACTTGCCCATGGCCAATGTCGGCGAGTCATCGCGCCAGCTCTATCACGCCATTATCGAGCTGAACCAGCTGTTCGTGTCGCCTCAGGTTCGCCTGCAGTTACTGGAGCTGTTGCGCCCTAAGATTCGTTTCGTATGCGGCGAGCTGGCCCGGCATTATCTCGGCCACGCCGTATCACTGCCTGAAAAGCAGCGCAAGATTGCCAACCTGAACCAGGCCCTTCAACTGCACCTGGCCAATGGTTACAAGCTGTGCATTCTGGAATTCACATCCGATAACAGTACCTTCGAGAAAGCCAAGAAGGCCGTTGCCCTGTGCTGCCATCGGGCCATCTCCGAATTGGCCGCAACCGTGGTGCGAGCACACCAGCTTTATTGCCCCAGCCCGGCACGCAGCTGGCTCGAATGCCACCGCATCTTCCGTTTTGCCTCACGCAACAAGATCGCCGAAGCGGCCATCGAGGACGACACCCTGCAGCATCGCCGCAGCAGCTCCGTGGCAGACAGCTACAAGCGCCTGTTGC
This sequence comes from Marinobacter sp. CA1, assembly GCF_020546665.1. Taxonomy (NCBI): domain Bacteria; kingdom Pseudomonadati; phylum Pseudomonadota; class Gammaproteobacteria; order Pseudomonadales; family Marinobacteraceae; genus Marinobacter; species Marinobacter sp. CA1. The sequence goes on along the minus strand of NZ_CP071785.1, from coordinate 1,558,875 downwards.
TGCTCGGCTGTGCCCGTCCCAACCAGTTACGCCAGAACGAACTGACCCAGACCTACGATCTGTTCGAGAACTGGACTGAACTGGCCCTGTGCACCACCGATCAGGCCAGCGACAGCCTGTTTGTGGTGAACATGGAACAGGACAGTTCGCCGATTTACCGCAGCCTGGCGCCGAACACCGGTACCGGTGACCTGCTGGGCTTTGATACCCGCAAGCTGTCCGAAAGCATTGCCGAGTACCTGTATCAACACCTGGAACTACACAACCGCGACTACGAACCCGAGTTCCGGTTACCCCAGGGCATCAGCGATACGTTACTCACTCACCTGAGCCAGGCCCTTGGCATTCTCACCAAACGCAGCTTCAACCGCGTCGCCAGCGAAGGCGCACTGGAGCTCTGCGTTGGCTTGACGGCAACGCATTACTACATCGCCGGCGAGAAGAACTTCACCCAGTTTGTGGCCGGCAACGAGCAGGTTGTTGATGACGACGAGAACGTCTTCATGAGCTCATCCCGCCGCAAGAACGACGCCTGGTCGGGGGCGTTTGACGCTGGCCCCAATGAAGAGCGGTTGTACTCCGCCGATACGCCCATCAACTTCCGCAGCAGCAGCGGCTCAGTGACCAGCCCCCAGCAGGACGCCAAACGGCCGCCCTGCCACAAAGCGGCTCTGGTCAACACCAGCCCTGGCGGTTATTGCGTATCCTGGGGAGCCAGCATACCGCCCTCCATGCAGGCCGGGGAAATCCTCGGGGTACGGGAACAGGCCGGCCAGCCTTGGAGTGTCGCTATCGTGCGCTGGATTCGACAGGTCCGTAATCAGGGTACCCAGATGGGCATCGAGTTGCTGGCGCCCAGCGCCGCGCCCTGCGGCGTCAAGCTGATCCAGAAGGTGGGCACCAGCAGTGAGTACCTGCGTGGCCTGATGCTGCCCGAAATCAGCGTGATCAATCAGCCCGCGACGCTGATCACTCCCAGACTTCCGTTCCAGACCGGCAGCCGCATCCATCTGATCCACGATGGCCGGGAGGACCAGGGGCAATTATCGAAGCGGGTCGCCGCCACCGGCAGTGTCAGCCAGTTCGAACTCAAGCTCCAGCGCAGCAGCACACCCAGCCCGTCCCGACACAGCCGCCCCGATGGTACCAGCGAGGACGAGTTCAACTCCCTCTGGCCATCGCTGTAAGCGGCCAGGGTCTGCGGCCTGCAACTGAATTGCAAGATACGGACAGGCCGTCGGCCGATCCGTGCCCGGGCATCGTCAAGGGTTGTTATTAAAGGGCATCCCCTTCATCATTCGGCTTATGTTAAGGTACCCAGGCACCTGGCCCGGCGCTGTTATCGCGAGACGTCGCGACCGTCCCGACGACGCCCTGCTCGCAACACGACCGGCAGGAGGCGGCCAGGCTTCGCCCGAATCACCGACACGCTTTCCTGCACCGTGACCGCGCCCAGACGCGGGTACAGGGTATCGGCCACAACATCCGGACACATCGAGACGCCAACAGCATGCAGAAAAAGAATTCCACGGTTCACCTGCTCATCCTTGATCCTTCCCAGAACGATGCCGAATCGCTGGTCAGCCTGCTCCGTAACGCCGGACGGGCAACCCGGGCCCATCGCATCACCTCTGAGGAAGACCTTGAGGAGGCGCTGAAGTCCGGAACCTGGGATCTGTTGCTGGCCCGGGATGTGGACCAGGAATTCACCGCCGAGGATGCCCTGAACCTGGTTCGTCGCATGGACAAAGATGTGCCCTTCATCCTGCTGACGTCAGACTTCAACCGGGAGCGCTCGGTCCAGTTTCTCAAGAGCGGCGCCATGGACGTGGTCCCGGCGGACTGCAATGATCTGATGCTGCTGGCAGTAAAACGCGAGCTGGCGGCGCTGGACGAACGCCGTCGCCGTCGGTCACTTGAAGCGCACCTGCGGGAAGCCGAACAACGCTGTCAGTTGCTGCTGGAGAGCTCCAAGGACGCCATTGCCTACATCAACGACGGCATGCACATCTACGCCAACCAGTCGTACATGGAGTTCCTCGGTTACGACGACCTGGACGAGCTGATGTGCGTTCCCATCCTCGATACCCTGACGCCGGCAAGCCAGACCGAATACAAGGGCTTCATGAAGCAGTTCGCCGAAACCCGGCAGGACGGCATGACCCTCAACTGCGTCGCGCGCCGGAGCGACGACCACGAGCTCAACGTCACCATGTCGGTATCCTCCGCCACCTACGACAGCGAGCCCTGCACCCAGATTGTTATCCAGCCGGAACACAGCGACGCCGAGCTGGAAGAAAAGCTCCGCCAGATCAGCAGCCAGGATCTGCTCACCGGACTTTATAACCGCCAGCACTTCATGGATGAACTTGCCAATGCAATCGGTGAACAGACGCCAAACGGCGCCCTCGCCTATGTCTCACTGGACAACTTCACCGCCAACAAGAGCCTGGTGGGTATTGCCGGTGCCGATCTGCTGCTGAGTGATGTCGCTGACCTGGTGCGGGAACACGTTGGCGAAGACCAGTTGCTGGCGCGCCTGAGCGACGACGCCTTCGGCATCCTCGATCGCAGCTGTGACGAAAAGTCGATGATGGAAAGCTGCGAGCAATTGCGCAAGAAAATCGAAGACTACCTGTTTGAAGTCAACGGCCGCACCATCCAGATGACGGCCAGCATCGGTGTTGCAGCGATCACCGAGAACGCGCCCAAGGCAAACGATCTTCTGGGCCGTGGACTGGCGGCGTCGGCGGACGTGCGCAAACTGGAAGGCCATGAGAGCGGCAATGGCGTGGTGGCCTACAACCCGGCGGCGGAAGGCAAGGGTGAAATCACCGCGGCGGACGAAATTCAGAAAGCCCTGGATGAAGATCGCTTCCGGCTGCTGTTCCAGCCCATCATCAACCTCCGCGGCGAGGGTGAGGAGCACTACGAAGCCACCGTGCGGATGATTGATACCGAGGGCAATGACGTGTCCCCCTACGACATCCTGCCACCGGCTGGCCCATCAGAGATGGCGGTCAAGATCGACCGCTGGGTGATCCTGCAAACAGTGAAGCAGCTGGCCACGCACCGTGCCCGCGGCCACGACACCCGGTTGTTCCTGAACGTCAGTGCCGAAACCCTGGTGGACAAAACCTTCAGCGCCTGGCTCAGCGTCGCTCTCAAGGCGGTTCGGCTGCCTGGCGATGCGCTGATTTTCCAGATGCGCGAGGGCGACACCACCAATCACATGAAACAGGCCAAGGAGTTTGTACGCTCGCTGCATGAGCTCCACTGCAAGATCTCCCTGAGCCAGTTTGGCGGCGCCATCAACCCCTTCAACACCCTCAAGCACGTTGACGTGGATTACGTGAAGATCGACGGATCGTTCACAGAGGAGCTGCAGAAGAACGACGAGGCCAAGGAGCAGCTCAAGGAAATGGTCCAGAGCCTGCAGAGTGCCGGCAAACTGACCATCATTCCGATGGTGGAGAATGCCACTGTACTGGCCACCCTCTGGCAGGCCGGCGTCAACTACATCCAGGGCTACTACGTGCAGGCCCCGGTACCACAGATGAACTACGATTTCGGCGAGTAGGCCGGAGCGGCTCAAGTAAAAAAGGGCGCCAGTTGGCGCCCTTTTTTTGTCCTGCCGGTTCAGTGGTTCTCACTCTCCCGGAACCCGATCAGATACAGGATCGCATCCAGCCCCAGGGTCGAGATCGCATGGCGGGCGGACTCCTTGACCAGCGGCTTGGCACGGAATGCCACCCCCAGCCCGGCCTGACTCAGCATCGGCAGGTCGTTGGCCCCATCTCCCACCGCGATCACCTGCTCACGGGAAATGTGCTCCTTGTCGGCAATTTCCAGCAGCAGCTCGGCCTTGCGCTTGCCATCAACGATCTGGCCAGATACCTCGCCAGTAACCTTGCCATCCACAATGTCCAGCTCGTTGGCATAGACATAGTCGATGCCCAGCTTTTGCTGCAAGTGACGGGCAAAGTAGGTGAAACCGCCCGACAGGATCGCCGTGCGATAGCCCAGGGACTTCAGCCTGGAAATCAGGTGTTCGGCACCCTCGGTCAGCTTGAGGCGATCGGCAATGCGCTCCAGCACCGACTCGTCCAGCCCTTTCAGCAGTGCCAGCCTCTCGGCAAAGCTCTGACTGAAATCCAGCTCGCCCTGCATGGCCCTCTCGGTGATCTCGGCGACCTGATCGCCAACGCCGGCCTCCAACGCCAGCTCATCAATCACCTCCGCTTCAATCAGCGTGGAGTCCATGTCAAACACCACCAGCCGACGGTTACGGCGGAAGATGGAGTCTTCCTGGAAGGCGATATCGACATTCATCTCAGCGGCGATATGGAGGAAATCCCCCCGCAGCTGCTGAAGATCCGAGGGCGTGCCGCGCACCGAGAACTCGACACAGGCGATGCGGTTCTCCGTCGGGTCCAGCGACGGTCGCGCCGACAGACGGCTGATGTTGTCGATGTTGAGGCCATGACGCGCGGTGATCGCCGATACCTTGGCGATCTGCTCCGCCTTGATGTCCCGGGACAGCAGGGTGACGATGTAGCAGGCCCGATTGCGGCCAGCGGCCCACTGCTGGTATTCCTCCACGGTGATCGGCGCGAAACGCACCTGCAGGTCCAGGGCGTGAAGGCGGAACATCAGGTCGCGGATCACCGGCGGCGCGTTGGCCTCGTCCGGTATCTCCGCCAGGATGCCCCAGGTCAGATGGTCGTGGATAACCGCCTGGCCAATGTCGAGAATTCGGACATCGTACTGCCCCATGATGCCGGTGATCTCCGACGTCAGCCCGGGCTTGTCGCGCCCGGACACGTTAATCAGTACCAGTTCACTCACGGTCGCCCTGCTCCTGTTGTTTCGCGGCTCGGATCACCTCAATACCATCTACCCGCTGCAGTCCGCGAGGCAGCTTGTGGCCGCGGCGCCCGCGCTCACCGAGGTAGTGCTCCAGATCAGCAAACTGGAGCCCCATCTTGCGCTTGCCAGCGCGGATTTCCAGTTGATCCGCCTCGCCGAACACCGCCAGCGCCACGACAAACTCTTCCCGGTTCTGAACCCTGGCCGAGGGGATGCTGATGATCTTGTTGCCCTTACCCTTGGCCAGCTCCGGCAGCTCACTCAACGGGAACACCAGCATGCGTCCCTCATTGGAAATCGCCGCCAGGTACTGCGGGTCTTCCGTAACCGGTACGGAGACCGGCTGCATAATGCGAGCCCCTTTGGGCACCGTCACCACCGCCTTGCCATTGCGGTTCTTGCTGATCATGTCTCCGAGGGAAGTGACAAAACCGTAGCCGGCGTCGGTCACCAGCAGCACCTTCTGCGCACTCTCCCCCATCAGCAGGCCGGCGTAAGTGGCTCCGGAAATGGGGTTGATCCGACCGGTCAGAGGCTCACCCTGGCCCCGCGCCGATGGCAAACTGTGGGCCATCAGGGAATAGGCGCGCCCGGTGGAGTCAAGGAAGATCGCCTGCTGGTTGTTCCGCCCTTTCGCGGCCAGGGCGAAGCGATCTCCGGACTTGTAGCTGAGCCCTTCCGGCTCGATATCGTGGCCCTTGGCGGCCCGCACCCAGCCCTTTTCTGACAACACAACCGTCACCGGGTCGTTGGAGACCAGGTCGGTTTCGCTGAAGGCTCGGGCTTCTTCGCGCTCGACAATGGGCGAGCGACGGTCGTCGCCGTACTTCTCGGCATCGGCTTCCAGCTCGCCCTTGATCAGATCCCGCAACCGCGTCTCGGAGCCGAGGATGGCCTGCAGCTCGTCCCGTTCAGCGGCCAGCTCATCCTGCTCGCCGCGGATCTTCATTTCTTCCAGCTTGGCGAGGTGGCGCAGTTTCAGCTCCAGGATGGCCTCGGCCTGGATATCGGTCAGACCAAACCGCTCCATCAGCACCGCTTTGGGCTTGTCTTCGGTGCGGATGATCTCGATGACCTCATCGATATTGAGGTAGGCAATCAATAGGCCGGCGAGTATGTGCAGTCGAGCCTGCACCTTGTCCAGACGGTAGTTGAGGCGGCGGCGAACGGTGGTCCGGCGATAGTCCAGCCACTCGGTCAGCAGCGTGCGCAGATCCTTGACGCCGGGGCGACCATCGTTGCCGATGACATTGACGTTGACCCGGTAGGTCTTCTCCAGATCGGTGCTGGCGAACAGGTGGGCCATCAGCCCTTCCAGATCAACCCGGTTGGAGCGGGGCACAATCACCAGGCGGGTCGGGTTTTCATGATCCGACTCGTCCCGCAGGTCCGCCACCATCGGCAGCTTTTTGGCCTGCATCTGCTGGGCAATCTGCTCCAGCACCTTGTTGCCGGAGACCTGGTGCGGCAGATCGGTGATCACCACTTCGCCACCTTCGTTGATCCAGCGGGCCCGCATACGCAGGGAACCACGACCGGTCTGGTACATCTGCAGCAGATCGCGGCGAGGGGTTATCACCTCAGCGCGGGTGGGAAAATCCGGCCCTTTGATGTGTTCACAGAGCTGTTCCACCGTCGCCTCAGGACTGTCCAGCAACCGGATACAGGCGGCCGTCACTTCCCGGGCGTTATGGGGTGGAATGTCCGTGGCCATCCCCACCGCAATGCCTGTGGTGCCATTAAGCAGTACATGAGGCAGCCGGGCCGGTAGAGTGGCGGGCTCCTCCATGGTGCCATCAAAGTTGGGCACCCAATCCACTGTGCCCTGCCCCAACTCTCCCAGCAGCACGTCCGAGAACGCGGTCAGCCGGGATTCGGTATAACGCATGGCGGCAAACGACTTGGGATCGTCCGGCGAGCCCCAGTTGCCCTGACCGTCCACCAGCGGGTAGCGGTAGGAGAACGGCTGGGCCATCAGCACCATGGCCTCATAACAGGCGCTGTCGCCGTGAGGATGGAACTTACCCAGCACATCGCCCACGGTACGGGCAGACTTCTTGTACTTGGCCGTGGATTTCAGCCCCAGTTCCGACATGGCGTAGACGATGCGCCGCTGGACTGGCTTCAGGCCGTCACCGACATTGGGCAGCGCCCGGTCGAGAATGACGTACATGGAATAGTCGAGGTAAGCCTTCTCGGTGTATTCCTTGAGAGAGACCCGCTCGAATCCCTCATCCGTCGTCTGAAACTCTGGCATGGATGCCTCTTGCTGACTGTAATGAGTTCTGACCACCGCCGTGGCGGTTCCTCAGGTTGGTCGCTCATTATATGGAGCCGACCGCAGTTACACCAATCCCCGAGCAAAAAGTCGCCATCTCCTTGAAAATCAAGCCCAACATCAGCGTCTGATTGCCAATAGCGGAATTCACGAATGTTGGCTCCCGGGGGCAGACCGTATTCTGCCCGGCGGTCCTCAGCAAAAACCGTGGGCTACCTGTGTAAAAAACAGACCGGGCAGACACTATGACTCCAACCCTGAAAGCCTGTTTTCGCGCCATGCTGACCGCGTTCATCAACGGTTCCCTGGCGTTGGCATTGATGCTCCTGGTTGAGTTTGCCATCAGCGGAACCCTGCACATGACCGAGCCGTACCTGTGGGCCGGCCTGCTGATCTGGGCCATCATTTTTGTTGCCCAGTTCCTCCGGGAACGCCACCTCTGCCGTTCCGCTGACAGCTGACTTCGCCTTCCCGGCACCCTCTCCCTGATCTGCTAGACTCTCTCCATAGCAACGCCACAACGACACTGAACAGACGCAGCCTTAACAACACACCGTCATTGTGCGGAAGAAACACAACGTTATTGCGTTCAGGGTGACCGCACCAGGGGATAGCAGCCCCGGAAAATGATCGTTTCACCTTCTGCCGACGGCAAATCAGCCGCTGTAGAAACACTTTGATCAAGCCGGACCCGGTGACGCCAATACTATTCAGGGAGTCCGATCATGAAACGGATGTCATCCCTCGGCCTACATATCCAGATTGGCCTGCCCCTGGCATTGATGGCGCTCGCCATTGCCATTACCTGCGCCCTCGGCGTCCACGGTATCCGCACCCTGATTGCCAACGCCGAACACTCCAGCGAACGCCTGTTGCCCGCCATCAGCCTTGCCCTCAATGGGGACCGGGACCTTTACCAGGCACTGGTTGCACAGATGGCGTATGTAAACACCAGGGCCGATGGCCGGGACGCGAGCGGCCATCAGGACAGCTTCAACGAGAACAGCGATCAGGCTCTGGAACGGCTGCAACTGGCGGCAGATCGGCTCGACTCTCCCCAAAGCCAGCAATTGATGCGAGGCTTCGAGAGTGCATTTGAGCAATGGTTTGGCACCGCCCGGAAGACCATGACGCTGGCCGATCAGGGACAAATCAGGGAGGCCCAGACGCTGCTGCGCACCACCAGCAGCCAGCAGTTCGACACCCTGCGCAACTATTACGACGAAGTTGGCCTGCTTGCCGACGAGCAGGCCTCAGCCACAACCACCGCCGCCATTGCCCAGGGCAATGCCAACAACACGCTTGCCCTCACGGTGACCGCCGTGGCACTGCTGATCAGCGGCGGTCTGTCGGTACTCTTTGCCCGCTCAATCCTGGTGGCCGTGCGACGACTGAGGCACCGCTTTGACGATATTGCCGAGGGCAAGGGCGACCTCACCCGCCGCATTCCTGTCGAGCGACAGGACGACCTGGGCAAGCTGGCCGTCAGCTTCAATCAGGTACTGGACAATCTCCAGTCGATGGTGCGATCCATCAAGGAACTGGCCGAACAACTCGGTCAGGACGCCCAGCACCTGTCCGGCCAGGTCTCCGACAATGACAGCAGCGTGGGCCAGCAGACCGACGCCATCAACCAGGTAGCAACGGCCATCAACCAGCTTCACAGCGCCATCCAGGAAGTGGCTGGCAACGCAGCCCACGCCACAGAAGCCACCCGGGAAGCCAAAGCCAGCGGCGACGAAGGCGCCAATCAAGTCCGCGCCTCCTCCGACCAGGTGCAACGACTGGTCAGCCAGATTGGCAGTGCAGTGGAGGTCATACAACGTCTGGCGAAGGATTCGGACAACATCAGCTCGGTGCTGGATGTCATTCGTGGGATTGCCGAGCAGACCAACCTGCTGGCCCTCAATGCAGCGATCGAGGCGGCCCGGGCCGGGGAACAGGGCCGGGGCTTCGCCGTTGTCGCCGACGAGGTGCGCACCCTGGCCGGGCGCACCCAGTCCTCCACCGAAGACATCCAGAAGATGATCTCCACCCTGCAGAGCGGTGTCGCCGAAGTGGTTGAAGTGATGGAGACCAGCAGCCAGCAGGCAGCGGATACCGAGACACTGGCCAGTGCGGCGGAAGCCGCATTGTCCACCAATGTGCAGGCACTGGAACGTATCAGCGACATCAATCTGAGTGTGGCGTCCGCCACCGAGCAACAAACCCTGGTGGTGGATGAAATCAATCGCAACGTAACACAGGTGAGCGAACTGGCGGATGCTGGCGCCGGCCGGTCACGGGAGATCAGCCAGATCAGTCAGGACGTGGCCCAACACGCAAAAAACCTGAGCGAAGAGGTCCGTCGTTTCCGAATTTAAGACGCCCCGGAATAACGGCAGAGCGAGGAACAGGGAAGGAGCAACTGGCAGGATTGCCGCCCGGCACTGTGGCCGGGCGACCAAGAAGGCGACCTGTTACTGACGGACACCTTCGACAGAGATGATCATCTCAACGGTTTCAGACGCCGGCCCCAGGTTCATCGGGATGCCAAAGTCAGACAGCCGCAATTCGGTTTCTGCCTCAAAGCCCATGCGGTAGCCACCCCAGGGGTCCTCACCGTGACCGATCAGCTCGGCCTCCAGCGTAATTTCCTTGGTGACGCCACGCAGGGTCAGATCACCGATGATGTCGGCTTCATCGCCATCCTCATCCACCACGATGCGCTTGCTGGTGAAGGTCGCTTCCGGGAATTCATCGGCGTACAGGAAGTCTTCGCTGCGGATGTGCTTGTCACGCTCTGCGTGGTTGGAGTCCACACTGGCGGTGTCGATGGTCACGTTCACGGAGCTGTTGGCCGGATTGTCGGCGTCGAAGCTGAACTGACCGTCAAAGTCGTTGAAACGGCCGTACAGCCAGCTATAACCCAGGTGGGAGATCTTGAACATGACGAACTGGTGAGTGCCTTTTTCGTCAAAAGCGTAACTGCCAGAACCTTCATCCGCCTGAACCGTGGTCGCGGCCATCGTCACTGCAACAGCAGAAGCAAGCAACTGTTTTTTCATAACGTTCTCCTTGATGTCATGCCTCACAGGCATGGGGTTTAAATGTATGAGCTGGATCAGTTGCGCGGCGACAGGCCCAGCATTCGCCTCAGGGTTTCATCCTTGTCGAGAATGTGATGCTTCAGCGCGGCCAGACCGTGCACCGCCGCGAGAATGACGAGCGCCCAGGTCACCCAGTAATGCACATCGCCAGCAACGTCTTCCATGCCTTTGATTTGACCGGTTACGGAAGGCACCGAAAACCAGTTAAACACGTCGATGGAAGAACCATCGGCGGTGGAAATCAGGTAGCCGCTGACCAACGCCACAAAAATCAGCAGGTACAGCAAATGGTGGGTGGCGTGAGCCGCCACCACTTCCCAGCGCTGATGGGTCGGCAGCGCCTTCGGATTGCTGTTCATCACTTTCCACACCAGGCGGAACAGCATGGCCAGCAGCACCAGCACCCCAATACTCTTGTGAATGTGCGGCGCGGTGCGATACAGGTCATCGTAGTAGCTGAGATCCACCATGTAATAACCCAGCCCGAAAAGACCAAAGATCGCAATTGCGATCACCCAGTGAAGCAGGATGTGGACAGCCCCATATCGGCTGGAGGAATTGCGCAGCGGCATTGATAAAGTTCCTGTTTGATCAATCAAATACGTCAGTAATGAGAAGAATGATAGAGCCAGCCTAATGAAAAATAAAACGAAATTATTTGGCTTCCAGGTTCAAATTAATTGAACAAGTTAATTAGGGCGCACTCTCCTTTGCATGCCGCCGTCACCCTGAAGTTTCGTAAGATCGGAGCCAGCCCCGCAAGTTCCCCTACAAATCGGTAACGTTTTTGCGGCTAAGCTTTTGTCGTATGCGGGTTTTACTGATTGATGGAATTAATACACCTAATAGAATTGTCAACCATCAGCGACCACCCGACAGGAGATAAAATCATGGAAGTCGAATTTGACGAACACGTTGTTGTTCCCAGCAACAACTGAGATTTCGCCTGGCTAGCGTGGCACCCAGTGCCCACGCCAGGGCAGCGCTCTGCCCCTCCCCTGTTTTCCGGACCTGCTTCTGGCCAATATGCAAACTCTTGCCAAATCCACTGGCAAGCTCAGGTAAAGTCTGGCAATCTCTTCACGTTTTCGGTACTTCCCAGGGTTGCTATGAACTTACCTGCTGCCGCACTCGATATCCCCTGAGCACCTCCCCACGAAATGCACACGGACGCCCGTTTCGTGCCACGGCGCTCTGACGCTGACACCGACCGATCACTCCGTTTCAGACTCATCAGTACAGCACCATGTCCAAGTTTCTGCCCGACCAACTGGCCAGCACCGAAAACGATCTGATTGACTCTCTGCTGACCCAGGGCAGTGAGGGCTGGACAGCCAGCTATCAGGGGCTGACCCTGAAGACCGCACTACAGCCGATTTTCAGCATTTCCCATAAACGGATCATCGGATACGAAGCCTTGGTGCGGGCCTTCGATAATGACGCTGCCAGCGTGCTGCCGATCCACCTGTTCCAGTTGCCGCGGGACGCCGCAGAGAATCTGTTTCTGGACCGGCTGTGCCGCCACCTGCATGTACAGAACTATTCCCAGTTGAGCGACAGCCTGAACTGGCTGTTTCTCAACGTCTCCCCCCGGGTCGTCGCCACCGGGCGGCAACACGACTCCTTCTTCGGCAATCTGTTACGCAAGACCGGACTACCCGCCCATAGGGTGGTGATGGAAATAGTGGAACAACCAACGGATGACGCCGAGCAGCTTCGGGAGACGGTGAGCTATTACCAGCAACTGGGATGCCTGACAGCGATCGACGACTTTGGCGCGGGACACTCCAACTTCGAGCGGATCTGGAACCTGTCACCGGACATCGTCAAACTCGACCGCACTTTGATCACCCGAGCCACGGACGATCGCAAGGCCCGACAGATTCTCAACGGTATCGTATCGCTGTTGCATCAGTCCGGCTGCCTGGTGTTGCTGGAAGGGGTGGAAACCCACGAGCAGGCCATGATTGCCATCGATGCGGGGGTGGATTTTGTCCAGGGCTACTATTTCAGCCATCCCAGCACGGAACTCCCCAGCATTGCCAGCAAGGCTCCGGATTTTGAAACCCTGCTGGCGGACTACAAGAGCCGCAAGCAACTGCAACTGGACCCGTCCCAGCAGATCGTCAGCTTCTTCAGCGACTATTTCCTGACCGCCATCACCCTGCTGAAACAGGGCAGCACCCTGGACAGGTCCTGCCAGTCGCTACTTGAACACCCGGCGGTTTCCCGCTGCTACCTCATCGACACCAACGGCGTACAACTGCAGGATACGGTGGTCGCCGCGGATTCCCGCTATCAGGTCGATCCCCGCTTCCAGCCGCTGGAGAACACCGAAAGCGCCGACTGGTTCCGCCAGAATTACCTCAAGGATGCCCTTGCCCAGCCCAACATCCTCCAGGTCACCAGCCCCTACCTTTCAGTCACCGGCGCCCATATGTGCGTCACCCTGTCGCTGGCATACAACCATCATGGCCGGATTCAGGTGCTGTGCTGCGATCTGCTGGCCAACCGCATGGAACATCTGAGCTCCAGTCTTTAGCCCCCGTACTTACCAGGGCACCTGGTACACCAGCGCGATCACCACCACGGTCACCAACCCGACAAAGATGTTGAACGGCAGGCCAATGCGCACGAAATCCATGAACCGATAGCCGCCGGGGCCGAACACCATGGTGTTGGTCTGGTACCCCAGTGGTGTTGCAAAGCTGGCCGACGCCGCCATCATCACGGCAATCACAAACGGCTCCGACTCGACGCCGAGACTGGCCGTCATCGACAGCACAATAGGGATCATCAGCACTGCGGCGGCGTTGTTGGTAATCACCTCTGTGAGCACAGAAACCGCCAGATAGACCAGCAGAATGGTCAGCAACGGGTGGCCAGCACTGACAGAAAGTATCTGTGCAGCCACCAGCTCCGCCGCACCGGTTACCTGCAGCGCACCGCCGAGCGCAAAAGACGACGCGATGGTCAGTATCACCGGCACATCCACCGCCTTCTGGGCCTGTCCCACCGAGCAACAGCCGGTGGCAATCATCAGACCGGCACCCAGCAGCGCCGCATTGAGCATCGACAGCCAGCCCAGGGCGGCAGCACCCACCAGCACCACCAGGATGCCCCAGGACACATAGGCACGGTCATGACGAGGGGTTTCGGTCCCCAAGTCATTGATCAGCAGAAAATCCTTGTTGTAACGCTGGCGACTGATAAAGGCCGGTCGCGCCTCCAGCAAAAGAACATCCCCCGGGCGTAGACGTATATTTCCCAGGTTGCCCGACACCCGTTCACCGCCACGGGCCACCGCCAGCACCACCGCGCCGTAGCGATCCCGGAAGCGGGCGTCCCGGATGGTCAGGCCCAGCACATCGGATTGCGGTGACAGGGCCGCTTCCACCAGGCAGCGCTCAGCACGGTCTTTGCTGAGAGAGGGCTCATCGTCGTGAACGGACGGTACTATGCCATTGATCCGCAGCAGATCCGAGATCGCCTGGGTATCGCCGGCGAAAACCAGGCGATCGCCGCCACACAGCCGCTCTTCCGACGGCACTGCCGTCACCACGCTGCCATCCCGCTCAATTTCCACCAGATACAGTCGCTCAAGCTCCCGCAGCCCGGCCTCGCCAACACTCTTGCCCACCAGCGGCCCGTCAAACGCCACCGCCACCTCCAGGGTGAACTCACGCATCGAGCCGAACTTCTGCTGATCCTTGCGATCCGGCAGCATCCGCGGCAACACCAGCAGCATCGCGGCCAGACCAATCACCGCCACCGGCAAACCGACCGCCGTAATTGAGAACACCGAGAACCCGGCCTCACCGGTCAGCTGCTGATACTGACCGTTCACCACCAGGTTGGTGCTGGTGCCAATGAGCGTCAGGGTACCACCGAGAATGGCGGAATAGCTCAACGGCATCATCAGCTTGGAGGGGGAAATGCCGATCTTGCGGGACCAGGCATGCACCGCCGGAATCATGGTGGCCACCACCGGGGTGTTATTGAGAAATCCACTGAGCAGCGACACCGGCACCGCGATGCGTGCCTGGGCGGAACGTACGCTGCGGGGAGAGCGCAGCAGATGCTGGACCACCAGGTCGACGCCACCGGAATGATGAATACCGGCGGCCACCACGAACATTGCCACCACAGTAATCAGGCCAGTGTTACTGAACCCGGCCAGGGCCAGGTTGGCGTCAATGATACCGCTGACACTGAGCAGCACCATCACACCCAGCATGACCAGGTGCGGAGCCACACGTCCGGTAACCATGATTATCAACGCCAGGCCCGCAAGGCCCAGGGAAAACCAGCCCTGCCAGTCCATCCGATCGATCCAGTCTGGAAAAGGGCAAGGATAGCGAAGATGAATTTTGGGGAGAAAGAATAAAGGCTGCTTTTTAAAGCACCGAAAAGAATAAACCGGCAGGCCCGACGGTTACACCGTCAGGTCCGCCAGGTTGCCATAGCTTTCCAGCCAGTTGCGCCGGTCCGAGGCGCGCTTCTTGCCGAGCAGCATGTCCATCCGCTCATCGGTCTCATCGCCCTCTTCCAGAGTCAGCATCACCAGTCGGCGGGTATCCGGCGCCATGGTGGTCTCCCGCAGTTGCAGCGGGTTCATCTCGCCCAAGCCCTTGAAGCGGGTGACCTGTATCTTGCCACGGCGCTTCTCCGCCTCCAGCCGGTCGAGGATGCCCTGCTTCTCGTGTTCATCGAGGGCGTAGAAGGTCTCCTTGCCCAGATCCACCCGGTACAATGGCGGCATCGCCACAAACACGTGGCCGGCGGCCACCAGCGGACGGAAGTGCTTGACGAATAGCGCGCACAGCAGGGTGGCAATGTGAAGACCATCAGAATCCGCATCCGCGAGGATACAGATCTTGTTGTACCGCAGCCCATCAAGCTGGTCCGAGCTGGGATCAACGCCAATGGCCACGGCAATGTCGTGAACTTCCTGGGACGCCAGGATCTCGCCGGAATCCACCTCCCAGGTATTGAGGATCTTGCCCCGCAGCGGCATCACCGCCTGAAACTCCCGGTCGCGGGCCTGTTTGGCGGAGCCGCCGGCCGAATCCCCTTCCACCAGGAACAGCTCGGAGCGGTTGGTATCGGCGCCGGAACAGTCCGCCAGTTTGCCAGGCAGTGCCGGTCCCGAGGTCACCTTCTTGCGGGCCACTTTCTTGCTGGCTCGCAGACGTCGCTGGGCGTTGCTGATGAACAGTTCCGCCAGCGCTTCGGCCACGTCGGTGTGCTGGTTGAGCCAGAGGCTGAACGCGTCCTTCACCACACCGGAGATAAACGCCGCCGCTTCCCGGGACGACAGCCGCTCCTTGGTCTGGCCGGAGAACTGCGGGTCCTGCATCTTGAACGACAACACGTAGCTGCAGCGCTCCCAGATGTCTTCCGGCGACAGTTTCACTCCTCGCGGCAGCAGGTTGCGGAACTCACAGAATTCCCGCATGGCCTCCAGCAGGCCGGTCCGCAGGCCGTTGACGTGGGTGCCTCCCTGGGCGGTGGGAATCAGGTTGACGTAGCTCTCGGTCACCGCTTCGCCGCCTTCCGGCAGCCATTGCAGGGCCCAGTCAACCTCTTCGGTGTTGCCCGAGAAGCTCCCGGTGAACGGGTCCAGCGGCACCGCCTCGATGTCCGCCAGGGCGGTGCGCAGGTAGTCTCGCAGGCCGTCTTCGTAGTACCACTCGTCTTTCTCGCCGGTGGCTTCCTGCAGGAAAGTGACCGTCAGACCGGGACACAGCACCGCCTTGGCCCGCAGGTTGTGACGCAAGCGACTGACTGAGAACTTGGGAGAATCAAAGTAGGAAGCGTCCGGTAGAAAGTGCAGCCGGGTACCGGTATTGCGCTTGCCAACGGTATCCACCACCGTCAGATCTGATGCCTTTTCGCCGTCGGCGAAGGTCATCCGGTGGACCTGGCCATCCCGTTTGATGGTCACTTCCAGGGTCTTGGAGAGGGCGTTCACCACAGACACACCGACCCCGTGCAAGCCACCGGAAAAGTTGTAGTTGCCCTGGGAAAACTTGCCGCCGGCGTGGAGCCGGGTCAGGATCAGCTCAACCCCGGGCAGTCCCTCTTCCTTGTGGATGTCGACCGGCATACCGCGACCGTCATCCTCAACACTGAGAGAACCATCGCTGTACAGGGTGACATCAATACGGCGGGCGTGCCCGGCGAGGGCCTCATCGACACTGTTATCGATCACTTCCTGGGCAAGGTGGTTCGGGCGACTGGTTTCGGTGTACATGCCAGGCCGCTTGCGAACCGGGTCAAGGCCACTCAGGACTTCAATGGCATCAGCGTTGTATTCTTTCTGGCTCATAGGTGAGGAGCAACTCCGGAGGCGATTTTGCAACGGGTTGGCAGCTGTGGCCAACGGATGGGACGGCGGTACGCCACAAGCTCACCTGGCGTGTGCCTCGGCACCACCAGGAGAGCATTTTCTGAGGCTACCTAGCTTAGGGATTTGCCGGCAAAGATCAACGGTTGTTTGTATCAGCGCTGCGCTGGCGAGTAATCTCCGGCAAGCCCTGGCCCTCGACTGTCAGGGTCTGCCAGCCCTCCGCCGTCACCGCCACCACCACACACGGGGTGGTCAGCACCTGAGCCACCATGGCATCCGCCCTGGGTTCAGAAATGGCCATAGCCAGCAGCAGCCGATCGCCGTTCAGCCCGGCCGCTTTGAGGGATACCGAGTAACCGGCAGTCGGTTTCTGGCCCTGTGATACCACCACCAGCGGCTGCTGTTGCAGGTTCTCTGTCGGCAGGCTGCCCAGATCCAGGTTCATGCCCGGCACACTGGCGAGACGCTGGAGGTCTTCCCGGCTCTGTACCAGCACTGCGCCGGGGGCAGTCAATCCGCAGTGCAGGGAGGCGGCCACCTCTTGGGCTGGCGATGTATTTACCGCCACCGAGTCTTCGGACAACGCGCAGCCACCCAGCAGCCCCGCCAGGGCCACGCCCAACGCGGCAGTGGACCAGTTTCTCATGGTGTTCCTCCCTGATAATGTTTGATGGCCATCTGCGTTGGACGAGGCACCCGGTAGCCCTTGAAGCCGTACCGCGGCAGGCCCATCTCCGACAGGGTCGGCCGCCGGAAGCCGGTGTTCATCACCACGCCACTGACCGGTGCCTCACCAATCGCCACCGGCTCCGGCAAGCCAATGACCGGATACTCGGCGCAGGCTTCACCGTTCTCACAGATCAGGCCATTATTGTCGATGTCCGTCCCTGCCACCAGCAGATACTCCCCGAGCGCGGCATCCGCAAACTCAAACTGGTACTGGCCGTTGCTGACAACTACCACCGCCTGCTGGGTCTCCACCTCATCGTCCGGGTCCACCAGTAGCACGTAGTGACGGCCGGCATCCCGCTGATCTTCCGGGTCAACACGGCGCACCGTGATCGGCACCGCCAGCTCGCGCTGCTGGCCGGCGGCGTCGTAGCTAAAGGCCAGTTCGGTGGCGTAGCTGGTGTCCTGATTCAGCTGATCAAGATCCACCGATACCTGTAGGGTTTCCGGTGGCACCTGCCCCACCACCAGTTGCGGCGACAGTGACAGCCAGCCGGGGACACTGGCCACCGACTGCACCGTTACCGGCTGGCCGGAAGGATACACCGTCAGGTTCAGGGTCTGGGTCGCCCGGGCCTCGCTGAACTGCAGCGACGACGGCTCCGCCGCCAGCACCACCGGGGTCGCGCCAGCCAGGGCCGCATCCACCGCTTTGACCGCGTTGATCAGCCCGGCGCCGTATTCCGTGCGGTTGCCAAGGGGATCGGTCAGTTCGCCGCTGGCCAGCATGGCAAAAAAGTCGTCCGGCGTAACGTCCAGCCCCTGGTCCTGGGCAGCCCCCTTCATCAGGGCATAGACACCGCTGACATGAGGCGCCGCCATGGAAGTCCCCTGCAGGCCGGCGTACATCGGTTCGAAACGCCCCTGGGAATCGTCGCCCCAGGCACTGATGATCAGATCGGCGTCACCATCCAGGTTGGCATCACGGGTTGCATCCCCGCCCGGAGCGACCAGATCCACCGACCCACCAATATTGGAGTAGGACGCCCGCACCTTGGCCCCGTCCACTGCGCCAACACCCACCACGCGCTCGAACGCGGCCGGATAGGTCAGCTGGTCGATGCCCTCGTTACCGGCCGCAGCAACCACCAGTTTGCCGGCGTTGTGGGCCCGGTCAATGGCCTGGCGCAGAGTGTCGCTGGGTGCGGAGCCGCCCAGGCTCAGGTTGATCACATCGACATCGCTGCGGGTAGCGGCCCAGTTCAGCGCTGCCACCAGATCCGCGGTGCTTCCGGAGCCGTCACGGCCCAGCACCCGGACCGGATACAGGGTGGATTTTGGCGCGACTCCGACGATGCCCTGCTGGTTGTCCACTCCGGCCACGATGCCGGCGACGTGGGTGCCATGGAAGTTGCTGGCCTGGCTTCGGCCGTCGCCGGGGTCTGCCGGGTTGACGTCGCGCTGCTGATTGTCCTCGGTATCGATGTCGAGCTCGCCAGAGACAAAGTCCAGGATCTCGCCGCTGAATCCGATAACGTTGGCAGCCAGGTCCGGATGCCAGTTGCCATAACTGGCGGGCTGGCTACTGAAAAGACCGGTGTCCATCACCGCCACCCCAACGCCCTGGCCACCATTGGGCGCGGACTGCCAGGCGACAGGCAGGCTGATCAGCGGGTAATGCCACTGCAGGCGGTAAAGGCTGTCGTTACCGGGATTCACCGCCAGGCTGCGATAACGGTAGTTGGGCTCCGCCAACCGGACCCCCGGCTGTTGCTGCAGCGAGCGAATCCACGCCACGGTGTCCTCCCGCCGATCCACTGACTGGCTGCGCAAGGTCGCTGTTTGCGGCCGGGTAACCGCCCACACGCCAGGGGCCAGGGGACGGTAGTCCGGGCCACCGGCTGCCGCCGAGCGAAGTGGCCTCGCGCCCTGCGCTGCGGCGGTGGCCGTGTCCATCACCACAATTGCCTCATCCTCAACCAGCGCCGGCTCGGGGAACGCCGCCGACGTTGCCTGGGTGCCTTCGGCAGACACCGTCAATACATAGCGAAACGGACCGCCACCGGCAGCGCCAATGCGCACTACATGCTCAACCGTCTCGCCATCAGGCAGCGACACCTGATGGCTGAACGGCGGCGGCCCAAAGCAGTCATTGCCGCAGATATCGCCCCCCGATGGCGGCGATATGATCATCGCCACCTCCGGGTCCACCGGACTGGCAGCAAACACCTGCAACACCACCCGGTCACCGTCATTCAACCGAATTCGAAAGCTGTCAATGGTGTCCTGATTGTAGGAAAACACCGGGCCGTTCAGGCCGTCATCGGGATACACCCCCGCGGTGGCACTGAGGTAGCCGCCCACCGTACCGGTCTCGGGGAGCCACTGGGCCAATGCCACGGGATCGTTCTCCACGGCGGTGCCGGTGCGGCTGTCATCGGCGGTATCGGAGTCCACCCGGGTGCGACTTTCAATGGTGATGGTACCGGACAACGCCGGACCTGACGGTGCGTCGCCGCCTCCATCACCGCCATCACCCCCGTCGTCGCCGCCATTGTCACTACTGCCACCGCCTCCGCCACAGGCGAACAGCACCAGAGAAGCTGCCAACACCGCCAACGCCTTAAATCTGCCGATCTCTGTCCCGGAAATCATTGGCTATTCACCTCCAGCCACAAACCACCCTTTTCAGGATACGAGCGTACGGCAGAATTCGCTCATAAAAAAGCCGCCCTGAATAGGGCGGCAGAGCGCAAGGCGCCGGTTCCGTAGTCCGAACTTCCCGGAACCGGCCAGGGTTGAGACCGCTCAGTGCCTCACAGGGCGTAGAAGAACATGGGAATGAAGGCGACCAAAAGCAGCGTTGTGGCCATCACCAGCAGTGGCAGCAACAGGCGCTCGTAGCGGTGCCAGAAGGAACCGGTGCGCTCGGCTGCAAGCACTTCGGTCTCCCCGACCACCTGCCGGGTCAACAGATGATTGAGCGCCACCGGCGGGCTCAGGTAGCCCAACTCAAAGGCCACCAGACAGACGATCCAGAAATGCAGTGGATCGATCCCCAGGTTGATGGCCGCCTGGGCGATGGTGGCAGAGACCAGGATCACCGCGCCGAACGGGTCCATCACCATGCCGATAAAGGTCAGCATGAACACCACCACCAGCATCACCAGCCAGGGGTTGTCCAGATGCTCAGGGAAGATGGCGTGAACGATCTCCGAACGCTCAAGAATCCCGCCCAGACAGATCGAGAACCCGATCAGCGCCAGCAGCGCGCCAATGTGCACCGCCGAGTCGCTGGCTGCCGCGGTACTGCGGGACCAGAAGGCACCTCCGCGGGACTGGCCGTCATCACGGTTATCCTTGTCCGCATCCAGCAAGACCAGCGCCAGCATCACCAGCGGCAGAATCAGCGGCGCGCTGTACTCGTTGAAACGCAGGTCCAGCAGCAGCCAGACCGCCAGGATCACCAGACCGGCCACCACGGCATAGGGCAACAACGGACGCAGCTGGGCCATGGATTCCCGCAGGGCACCCGGTCGGGGCTTGGGCTTCCAGTTACCCTCGGTCTTGCAGACGACAAAGGAGAACAGACAGGCGGACATCAGGAACACCCAGAAACCCCAGCCATAGAGTTCCGAGGTGGTCACTTCCTTGTTAAGCGCAGCGACCACAACGATCAGCAGACAGGGGTTGAGCACCACACCCAGGCTGCCGGACATCGCGGTGGTTGCCAGCGACAACTGACGCCCGGCGCCGGCACGGCGCAGTTCGTCATAGACCACTCCACCCACGGCCAGGATGAAGATGCCGGACGCCCCGGTGAACGCGGTGGGGAATGCGGTGGCAAAGATCATCACCGACGCCAGCAACGGCGCCGGCAACTGGAACGGCTTGATGACGTTGATCAGCAGCTCCGGCAGCCGGGTCTGCTTGAGGGCCATACCCACCAGCACGTAGAGACCGATGTTGATGAACATCGACGACAGGTTGCTCATCATGCCGAAATAGATCGCCAGACCCGAGCTGTAACCGTCCACGAAGAAGAAGTAACTCATGGCGATCAGCCCCATGGCACAGTAGAGCGGGATCACCAGCGGGGAGGAGGCATTGAGACCGCCAGCGCGCATGCGTTCCGGCACCCACAGCAGCCGCACGGCGTTGATCACCATAAACAGCCCGAACACCAGCGTCCAGGCCAGCTGCAGGGCAGCAACATCTTCCGAGCCAGGTGTCGTGCTGAGCCGGCCGGCGTAGGATTGCAGGGACGCCACCATCAGACCGTTGGTCAGCAACTGGACACCCTGACTCAATCGCCACTCCGAGCGGTTCCGGGGCAACCGCAGGGCAATGTGATCGGCGTCCAGGGCAGACACCGCCGCGGCCATCGCGAACATCGCGATGAACAGGTATTTCATCAGGTCGATGTTATCCAGCAGGAAATCCGCCAGCCCCTGCTCCACGGTCTTGAAGGCCGCCAGTGCCGGGGTGGCGTGCTTCTGGTTTTCCTCGAAGGCGGCAAACTTCTGCTCGCACAGTGCCAGGTTGCGCTGCAGGGATTCCCGCAGGGCAGAGGCATTGGGCGGCGAGCTGAACAGATCATCCGGATCGGGCTTGTAGGCGTCGAGCCGGCGCTGCACCTCGGTGTCCACATCCATGCTGAGATCGCACTCCGGCGCGGTGGCGTCCGGATTGAGCAGGTAGTAGTTGGGCCAGGTCTGCTCACCCACCCACAGCAACCGGCTGTGAAGCGAATTGCCCATCCCCAGCAGCAGGGTGAACAGCAGGAGCAGCAGCAGGACCATCCCATGCAAGCGATGCATGGGATACAACGTGGTGGTCCGGGCGGTCGACAGTACGCGGGAGATCATGGAGGTTCAGCCCTTTGGTCTTATTATCAAATACCGAACATTTATTCGCGGTTGCCGGCGGTGCACTCCGAGGCGGCCGGATTGCTGGCGCAGCGGATTTTACTCAGCAGGCTCATCATCTTGGGATGGTAGACCTGCTCGGCTCCGTTGACGCCGTCCCGCAGTTGCAGGCGGTTCTCACGGAACATTTCCTGATAGCCCTGCACATCGTTGGCGGGAATGTTGATCCACTTGTCCTCGGGAATGGCACTCTCCAGACGCGACACCAGATCCATGGCCTGGCCGTACATGCCCCACGCCACTTCCCGCGCCTGCTGGGCAGTGGCGTCATCCAGCACCTCATCACGGGCGATGATCTGGATGGTCAGCTGGGCCAGCGGGTAATCGACAATGCCACCGGTATCGCCGATGCCCTTGTACAGCTCCAGCGCCTCATAGGCGAAAGCGGGTGCGTAGGCGGTATCCACCGACCCGTTGTTGAACTTGCCGGCAAAGTTAGTGATGTCCGACGGCACCACCGTAGCCTTGACGTAGTTCACCATGTGGATGGCGTCCTTCTGGTAATCCAGTGTCGCCATCCGCTTGCCCGCCAGTTCACCGGCGGTATCGATGGAGCGGTCGTTGACGAACAGGTAACCGGCGCCCGCCGGTACAATCCCCAGAACCTCATAACCGTCCTGCTTCATCAGCGGCGCCGCCTTGGGCTGGGCCAGGGTCGCCAGCAGGGTGCGCAGGTCATCGTAGGTGGGGATCGCGCCCACCGCACTGACACTGCCGGTAAACCGGTTGAACGGACGAATCCGCAGGTCGGTTGCAGCAACCGCATCGCATTGACCGGAGGAGAAATCCCCGACCGCGACGCCTTCATCGGTGTAGGGACGCAGTTCAAAGTCGACACCGTGGCTCTTCATCTCGAGGGCGTAGTCCTTGACCATGTTAAAGACATCGCCATTGGCACCGATGACGTCAAACACGCACATCCGCACCGGCTCCTGGGCAGCAGCCAGCGGCGTTACCAGGGACAGGGTAAGGGCAGCAAGGAATTTACGGATCATGGGTGACCTCCGGGTCATTGTTATGCTTGTCGTAGAGATTCTCAGGCTGATTCAGCCGCGTGTTCGGTCCGGCCGTGGCCGGATTACAACAGTCCTTCCAGGTCCATCACTTCCGCCGGCGCCTGCTGGCTCTGCTCGCTCAGCTGGCCGAAGTAGCGCTGGGGGGTGCGGTAGCCATAGTTGGCCGTCCAGTGCTTGTCGGAGATGAACTGCACCACCTCACCGGCGACCGAATCCACCAGGCGGTAGTCTTCCCGTACCTCAAAACCACTCTCGGAATCGGCAAAGCGTGCCAGCACCGTTTCCAGCACGTCCGGGCGACCGAAGGTCTCTGCCGCCACTGCCTCAAGAGCCATTGAAATGCGCATGCCATTGTCGACCCCCAACCGGGCACTGTCGGCGAAGACCTGCCACGGGTCTTGCGCGCCGGCAGGCTGAGTGTCGGGAATCAGCAGCCACACCAGTGCCCGCACCGCGTTGGGCAGACCGGCCCATTGCTGGTTGTCCAGACACTGGGCCGCACGCTCGGCCTGAGGTGCAATGTTACGGGGAACGCCGGCCATGGCGCCGGAGTTGGCATCGTTGACGATGGCCTGCATGCCAGTCAGCAGGCCCAACAGGAAGGTCAGTTCGTCCTGCTCGGTTGAGAGATCCGGGCAGGCGGGATTGTCCAGCGAAGGATCGTAGTCGTAGGCCCGCATCGCCCGCAGGAAGGCCTCATAACGGCGGGTGGCAATCTCGGCATTGAGGCGCTTCATGGCTTCGCGGGCATCCTTGGCCGCCGGCACATCACCCTGATAGTCCGCCCGCAGGTAGCGCAACTCTTCTTCCCAGGCGCGCTGTTCGGAGCAGTTCGCCGCCAGCAGCATCAGCAGGGAACCGGTGCTGTCGGGCGCATCCGTCACCCGGGAGAACGAATACAGCAACGGGTCCACTCCCTCGCCGAGGCTGCAGGCCAGATGGGAGTCTTCCATCTGCAACACGTAAGGCGTCGCCTCGCCCTCGGAGTAGTTCGACAGCACAATACCGGTGGTGGAATAGATCGGGTTGACCGAGCAGCCGGCCAGGACAGTGAGGGCGGACAGCACCCCGCCACGGAGCCAGGCGCAGGAAAGACGGCTGCCGCGGATGGTTTCGGTCAGATTGAGCAAGGAGGAAGTCATGGTTCGCCCCGTGTCTGCATTGTTCTTATAGGTTGATTTTCACAGTGCAGAGGATGCGACGAACCTTGTCCGACAGAAATGGCTCTAATGCCCAAAAATCATGCCGATGAGGCCAATGGCCCTTCACCAACGGGTTTGACATTCATCAATAAAGCAATAAATAACAATCAGTTGAAGCACAAATCAGCAGTGGTACAAACGTACCATATAAAAGTAAAACTCAGTGAGAGACCGCCAGGGTGAGCATCACCTGATCGGTCAGCTCCGCCAGGTCCATGCCACCGTCCGAACGGTACCAGGTAATAGTCCAGCTCAGGGCGCCAGTCAGCAATCGACGGACCACAAATGCATCGGCCTTGATCGCTCCCGCTTCCGCCAGCGTTGCCAGCACATCCAGCCACAGCTGCTCGTAGATGTCCCGCAACGCCAGCACCTCGGCCTGAGCGCCATCAGACAGGCTGCGCCATTCGAACACCAGCACCGCCATGGCCTCACCGGTCTGCCCCAGCACCGACTCCAGCTCCGCCCGGATCAGTGCCCTCAGCTTGTCTTCATGACTGTCCGCCGCCTCCACGGCAGCCCGCATCAGGGCGGTGTTGAGCTGGATGGTTTCCACCATCACCGCCTTGAGAATGTCTTCCTTGGAGCGGAAGTGATGAAACAGGCTGCCGGACTGAATTCCGACCGCGGCCGCCAGATCACGCACCGTGGTGCGTTCATAGCCTTTGTCACGGAACAGTTTGGCGGCTTCTTTCAGCAGGCGCCCACGGGCGCTGGCGGGGTCGGAAACAACGTTGTCGGCAATCAGAGTCTTGAGGATGGTGTCTTGGTTCACAGGCAATTCCGGTCGATTCGGGGCAGATCCCCTAGTTTACCCGGATTCGGCCTATTTACAAACCAAGCGCTTGCTTGGTATCTTGCCAGCACAACAATCGACAAGGCTGCCTTCACGCCACCCCCGGCCGCTACAAACCAGAGCGTCGGGACGTTCGGCACCTCGTCACTCCACTGTCAGGAAAGGACAACAAGCCATGGCAGATCCAACCAATCCCGGCACCGTTCGCATCGGCTGCTCCGCCGCCTTCTGGGGCGATACCGAAACCGCCGCCCGACAGCTCGTCAGCAAGGGCAACATTGATTACCTGGTCTCCGACTATCTGGCTGAAATCACCATGTCGATCATGGCTGGTCAGAAGATGAAAGACCCGGGCGCAGGCTATGCCCGGGATTTCGTGCAGACGGTGATGGGCCCACTGCTGGCCGACATCAAGGCAAAAGGCATCCGCGTGCTCAGCAACGCTGGCGGGGTCAACCCGGTAGCCTGTCGCGATGCCCTGCAGGCGCTTTGCGACAAGGCCGGCATCGAGCTGAAGATTGCCCTTGTCCTGGGTGATGACCTGCTGCCCCAGAAGAAAGCCCTGGCCGACGCCGGCACCACCGAGCTGGCTACCGGCGCACCGATGCCCGCGATGATGGTCAGTCTCAACGCCTACCTGGGCGCTCCGGGACTGGTGGCCGCACTGGCCCAGGGCGCGGACATCGTAATCACCGGTCGGGTGGCCGACAGCGCGCTGGTGCTGGCACCACTGGTGCACGAATTCGGCTGGCAGTGGGACGACTACGATCGGCTGGCCCAGGGTAGCCTGGCCGGCCACCTGCTGGAATGCGGTGCCCAGGCCACTGGTGGCAACTTTACCGACTGGCAACAGGTCGCCGACGGCTATGAAGACATGGGCTTCCCGATTGCCGAGGTGTCTGCCGACGGCGACGTGGTGATCACCAAACCCGACGACACCGGCGGCCAGGTTACCTACGGTACCGTTGCCGAGCAGCTGGTTTACGAAATCGGCGATCCCCGCGCCTACCTGTTGCCCGACGTCAGTTGCGATTTCACCCAGGTCCAACTGGAGCAGCAGGGACCGGACCGGGTCCGGGTCAGCGGAGCCCGGGGGCGCAAACCCACAGACAGCTACAAGGTGTCCGGTACCTGGCCCGATGGCTTCAAGTGCACCGTCACCTTCCTGCTGGCCGGTATCGATGCCCCCGCCAAGGCCGAGCGGGTCGCCAACGCCATCCTGGCCAAGACCGGCCGGATGTTCGAGCAACGGGACCTGCCCCCCTACGCCGACACCCATGTTGAACTGCTCGGCACCGAGGCCACCTACGGCCCCCACGATCAGGGCGGACAATGCCGCGAGGTGGTGGTGAAGATCAGCGTTGCCCATGCCAAGAAAGAGGCCCTGGTACTGTTCTCCCGCGAGATTGCCCAGGCCGCGACCGGCATGGCGCCGGGGCTCACCGGCATCGTCGGGGGCCGGCCGACGGTATGGCCGAAGATTCGGCTGTACTCCTGCCTGGTTGCCAAAACCTCCGTGACGGTCACCGTCGACCTGAACGGTGAGATCACCCCGATTGCCGTGGACACCGCTGGCGGCTTCGATCCCGCCACCTTGCCAGACGACGACCTGACCATCGCTGCGCCGGCTACCGATACCGAAGTACGCCTGATCGATCTGGCCTGGGCCCGCAGTGGCGATAAGGGCGACCACAGCAACATCGGTGTGATCGCCCGCCGCGCCGAGTACGCGCCCTACATCGCCGCAGCCCTCACAGAGCAGCGGGTCGCGGAGTGGATGGCACACACCCTGAACCCGGACACCGGCCGCGTGCTGCGCTGGGCACTGCCGGGCCTCAATGCCTTCAACTTCCTGCTGGAGCACAGCCTGGGCGGCGGCGGTGTCGCCAGCCTGCGCATCGATCCCCAGGGCAAGGCCTTTGCCCAGCAGTTACTTGAAATCCCGGTTCCCATTGCGTCCGCCGTTGTGAAAAAAGGAAGCCACTGATGAGCTATCAATCCGTACTTCGTCCCGGCCTGTTCGAAGGCCAGACCGTCATTGTTACCGGGGGCGGCTCCGGCATCGGTCGCTGCACCGCCCATGAACTTGCCTCTCTGGGCGCCCGGGTGGCGTTGGTCGGTCGCAAGGCCGAGAAGGTGGAAGCCGTTAAAGCGGAGATTGAAGAAGACGGCGGCGTTGCCAGCGCCCACGTCTGCGATATCCGCGAGGAGGAGTCTGTCAGCGCCACGGTCAAAGCCATCATCCAGGAACACGGCGGCCTTCACGCAGTGGTCAACAACGCCGGTGGCCAGTTCCCCTCGCCGCTAACCGGCATCAACCAGAAAGGCTGGGAAACCGTCGTCCGCACCAATCTTACCGGTGGCTTCCTGATGGCCCGTGAGGCCTATACCCAGGCGCTGTCGAAATCCGGGGGCGCCATCGTCAACATTGTCGCCGACATGTGGGGCGGTATGCCGGGTATGGGACACTCCGGCGCAGCCCGTGCCGGCATGGTCAACTTCACCCAGACCGCCGCCTATGAATGGGGTCACTCCGGAGTCCGGGTCAACGCCGTCGCGCCGGGCTGGATCGCCTCCAGCGGCATGGACAATTACCCGGCGGCGATGCGGGACTGGATTCGCAACCTTGCCACCCACGTGCCGCTCAAACGCATGGGTACCGAGGCGGAGATCAGTGCCGCCATCTGCTTCCTGCTCAGCCCGGGGGCAGCCTTCATCAACGGCGACTGCCTGCGCATCGACGGCGGCGCCTCCCAGGGCTCACCGATCTGGCCACTGCCAGACGCCAACAACAACGAGCCTTTCAACGGTTTCCATCGCAGCAGCACACCAAAAGTGCTCAGCGACGACTGAGGAGCAACCCGATGGAAGTACTGACCAGCACCCTCACCCCGGAGTCTGACGAGTTCCGCGACAACGCCGAGGTCATGGAAGGCCATATCCAGACCTGGCGTGAGGTGGAACAGAAAGTGCTCGACCTGGCCGAGTCAGCCCGGGAGAAATTCACCAAACGCGGCAAACTGCTGCCACGGGACCGCATCAACCGGCTGCTGGATCGGGGCACCCCGTTTCTGGAGCTGTGTTCCCTAGCCGGCTACAAGATGCACGATGACAAGGATGGCAGCATGGCCGGCGGCGGCATCATTGCCGGTATCGGCAGCGTCAGTGGCATTCGCTGCCTGGTGGTTGCCAGTAACAGCGCCATCAAGGGCGGCACCATTACCCCCGCCGGACTGGACAAGACCCTGCGGCTGCAACAGATCGCCATGGAGAACAAACTGCCGGTGGTGTCACTGTCCGAGAGCGGAGGCGCCAACCTCAACTACGCCACCGACATCTTTGTGCTCGGCGCCCGCGGCTTCGCCAACCAGGCGCGCATGTCCGCCGCCGGCATTCCCCAGGTAACCGTGGTCCACGGCAACGCCACCGCCGGCGGTGCCTACCAGCCCGGGCTGTCGGATTACGTGATCGCAGTGCGTAACAAGGCCAAGATGTTCCTCGCCGGGCCGCCGCTGCTGAAGGCCGCCACCGGGGAAGTCGCCACCGACGAAGAACTGGGTGGCGCCGAAATGCACGCCCAGGTCGCCGGCACTGCCGAATACCTGGCAGAGGACGATGCCGATGGCATTCGCTACGCCCGCAACATCCTCGCGTCCCTGCCCTGGAACGAACAGCTGCCCGCCCGCCAGGAGCCCAGCTGGGAGGAGCCCCAGCTTTCGCCGGAGGAACTGATCGGCGTCGTACCGTCCGACGCCAAACGCCCCTACGATGTTCGCGAGATTATCGCCCGGATTGCCGACGGCTCCCGCTTCATGGACTTCAAGAACAACCTGGATGACCAGACCGTCTGCGGCACCATCCGCATTGAAGGCCACTCGGTGGGGGTGATCGGCAACAACGGCCCGATCACCCCGGACGGCGCCACCAAGGCGGCGCAGTTCATCCAGCTTTGCGACCAGGCCGGTACGCCACTGCTGTTCCTTCACAACACCACCGGCTTCATGGTGGGCACCCATGCCGAGCAGAACGGCATCATCAAACACGGCTCGAAGATGATCCAGGCCGTCGCCAACTGCCGGGTGCCCAAGATCGCCGTGGTGGTGGGTGGCTCTTACGGTGCCGGCAACTACGCCATGTGTGGCCGCGGCCTCGACCCTCGCTTCATTTTCGCCTGGCCCAACAGCCGCACAGCGGTCATGGGACCGGCCCAGGCCGGCAAGGTGATGCGGATTGTCGCCGAGGACAAACAGCGGCGCAGTGGCGTTGAGCCGGACGAAAAAACACTGTCGTTCCTCGAACAGGCCACCGCCAAAAAACTGGAGGAAGGCTCCACCGCCCTGTTTGGCACCGCCCGCCTGTGGGACGACGGCCTGATCGATCCCCGGGATACCCGGCGAGTGCTGGCACTGGCGCTGTCGGTGTGCCGAGAGGCAGAGGCCAGGCCACTTCGCCCTAACAGCTTTGGTGTCGCACGGCTTTAATGCGGGCCAACCGGGCAGCGGGCAAAGAGCTGCCCGCAAGCACCCAGTATCTCATTGACAACAAGATTGATAACCGAACACACGGAGAGAACCATGAAATTCACCGCCGAACACAACGCCCTGCGCAAGACCGTCCGCGATTTTGTCGAGAAAGAGATCAACCCCCACTGCGATGAGTGGGAGAAAGCCGGCGAATACCCCATCCATGACCTGTTCAAGAAACTGGGCAACCTGGGCCTGCTGGGCATCCAGAAGCCGGAGGAATATGGCGGTATGGGGCTGGACTACAGCTACAACCTGGTGGCGGCTGAAGAATTCGGCCTGGCGCTGTGTGGTGGCGTACCGCTGTCCATCGGTGTGCAAACCGATATGTGCACCCCGGCCCTGGCGCGCTTTGGTTCCGATGAACTGAAGCGGGACTACCTGGCCCCGGCCATCGCCGGCGACATGGTCGGCTGCATCGGCGTCAGCGAGGTCGGCGCCGGTTCCGACGTGGCGGGCCTCAAGACAACAGCCCGCAAGGACGGCGAGGACTACGTCATAAACGGCTCCAAGATGTGGATCACCAATTCGCCACAGTCCGACTTCATCTGCCTGCTGGCCAACACCTCGGACGATTCGGTGCACAAGAACAAGTCGCTGATCATCGTGCCAATGAACTCCCCCGGCATCAGCTTCAGCACCCACCTGGACAAGCTCGGCATGCGGTCGTCGGAAACCGCGCAGGTATTCTTTGACGATGTCCGGGTGCCCCAACGCAACCGTATTGGCGCCGAGGGTACCGGCTTCATGATGCAGATGCTGCAGTTCCAGGAGGAACGCATGTGGGGCGCGGCCAACGTGATCAAGGCGCTGGAGAGCTGCATCGACAAAACCATTGAGTACTGCCGCGAGCGCAAGACCTTCGGTCAGCCGCTGATCGACAACCAGGTCATTCATTTCCGCCTGGCCGAGCTGCAAACCGAAGTCGAGGCCCTGCGCGCCCTCACCTACCAGGCCTGCGAGCTGCACATTGAAGGCAAGGACGTCACCCGCCTGGCCTCCATGGCCAAGCTCAAGGCCGGCCGTCTTGGCCGCGAAGTCACCGACAGCTGCCTGCAGTACTGGGGCGGCATGGGTTACATGTGGGACAACCCGGTGGCCCGGGCCTTCCGGGACGTTCGGCTGGTGTCCATCGGCGGCGGTGCTGACGAAATCATGCTCGGCATTATCTGCAAAATGATGGGCACCCTGCCCGGCAAGAAAAAGTAACCGGCGCCAGGCCACGGGAGAACAGCCATGACAGACCTACCCCATTGCGAAACCCTGACCCTGGCTCGCCAGGGCCATGCCCTGCTGGTGACCCTGAACCGGCCCCAGGCCCGCAACGCCATGAGCCTGCAGATGGTGGCGGAACTGGCCACTGTGTTTACCCAGATCAACGCTGACGATTCGATTCGCGCGGTGGTGTTGCGGGGCAGCGAAGGCCACTTCTGCGCCGGCGGCGACATCAAGGACATGGCGGGCGCCCGCAGCCAGCCGGCCGGTGACGGCGAGCAGGACCCGTTCTACCGCCTCAATCGTGCCTTCGGCCATATGATCCAGCAGGTCAACGAATCCGCCAAGGTGGTGATCGCCGTGCTGGAAGGGGCCGTGATGGGGGGAGGCTTCGGCCTCGCCTGCGTGTCAGATGTGGCCATCGCCGGCCCCAGCGTCCGGTTTGGCCTGCCGGAGACCAGCCTGGGGGTGATTCCGGCTCAGATCGCGCCGTTTGTGGTGGAGCGCATTGGCCTGACCCAGACCCGACGCCTGGCCCTGCTGGGGCTGCGCATTGATGGCGAAGAGGCGGTACGGCTGGGCCTGGTGCATCAGCTCTGCGCCGATGAGACAGCGCTCAACGACGCCATCACCGAGGCTCTGGATCGGGTTCGCCACTGCGCTCCAGCGGCAACCGCCAACACCAAACAACTGCTGCACCGGGTCGGCAAGGAACCGATGCACAGCCTGCTGGACGACGCCGCCGAGCAGTTTGCGGCCGCGGTCCGCGGCAGCGAGGGCGCCGAAGGCACGATGGCGTTCATGCAGAAACGTCCACCCGCCTGGGCTGAAACCGGCCCGGACGACCAACACTGAGGACTCGCCATGCTGAAGAAACTGCTAGTCGCCAACCGCGGCGAAATTGCGGTGCGGGTCATCCGCACTGCCCGTGCCCTCGGCTACCGAACGGTGGCGGTGTACTCGGACGCCGACGCCCAGTCGCTGCACGTGAAAGCCGCTGACGAGGCCGTTCATATCGGCCCGGCCCCGGTGGCCGCCTCCTACCTCCGTGCCGATGCCATTCTGGAGGCCGCCCGCAAGACCGGCGCGGACTGCGTTCACCCCGGCTATGGTTTCCTGTCGGAGAACGCCGATTTTGCCAACGCCTGCACCGACGCCGGCCTGGTGTTCGTGGGCCCACCCGCTGCCGCCATTGAACTGATGGGCAGCAAGCGCCGCTCCAAGATCGCCATGCAGGCCGCCGGTGTACCAGTGGTGCCCGGCTTTGAGGGCGACAACGCCAGCGACGAGGAACTGATCGCCGCCGCCCGTGACATCGGCTACCCACTGATGATTAAGGCCTCTGCCGGTGGTGGTGGCCGAGGCATGCGGCTGGTGCATCAGGAATCAGAGCTGGCGGACAACATTGCCCGCGCCCGGTCAGAAGCCAAGCAGGCCTTTGGTGATGACGAGCTGATTCTGGAGAAAGCGGTTATCGAACCCCGCCACATCGAGATCCAGATGTTTGCCGACGACCATGGCAATGCCGTCTACCTGGGCGAGCGGGACTGCTCCATCCAGCGCCGGCACCAAAAAGTGGTGGAAGAAGCGCCCTCACCGTTCGTGACTCCGGAACTGCGAGAGGCCATGGGGAAGGCGGCGGTTCAGGCGGCCCTGGCCTGTCAGTATCGCGGTGCCGGCACCGTGGAGTTTCTGGTGGACCGGGAGCGCAACTTCTACTTCCTGGAGATGAACACCCGCCTGCAGGTGGAGCACCCGGTCACCGAACTGGTGACCGGCCAGGACCTGGTGGCCTGGCAACTGGCGGTCGCCGAGGGCGCCCCCCTGCCCCTGAGCCAGGACCAGATCACCCTGAACGGTCACGCCATTGAGGTGCGGCTGTACGCCGAAGACCCGGCCAACCAGTTCACCCCCCAGACCGGTCACCTGTCGCTGTTCGAACCGGCCCGTGGCGAAGGCATCCGGGTCGACAGTGGCATCTGCAGCGGCGATACCGTCACCCCCCACTACGACCCCATGCTCGCCAAGGTCATTGCCTGGGGACAGGATCGGGACCAGGCCCGTCGCCGGCTGGTTCGGGCGCTGGAAGACACCCGGGTGTTCGGCGTCACCACCAACCGCTACTTCCTGAGCCGACTGATTGACCACGACGTATTCGGCGCCGGCGAAGCCACCACCGCGTTCCTGACGCAGCACTTCGCAGACGATCCGT
This sequence comes from Marinobacter sp. CA1, assembly GCF_020546665.1. Taxonomy (NCBI): domain Bacteria; kingdom Pseudomonadati; phylum Pseudomonadota; class Gammaproteobacteria; order Pseudomonadales; family Marinobacteraceae; genus Marinobacter; species Marinobacter sp. CA1. The sequence continues at coordinate 1,525,726 of NZ_CP071785.1, read as the reverse complement.
CACTGAACACAGCGGAGCCGTCACTGAAACAACTGGCACTGGCGGCCGCCATCCTCAGCGACAACCCGGACCAGCAGGGCTGGAGCAACGCCCTGGCTACGGTAACACCGATGCGGCTGGCCACCGATGACGCCCACTACGAGTTACTGGTCCGGCGTCAGCAGGATCAGCTCACCGTCACCCTGGGCGACGACCAGTACCAGTTGAGCATCCTGACCGTCGCAAACGGTGAGCTAGGCTATATCGACAATGGGGTACGTCAACATTGCCAATATCAGCGTTCGGGGGATCACCTATATTTGCAGGCGTTCGGGCAGTCGGCCCGATTCCGCGACCGTACCCATCAGCCGCCGGATGTGGATGCCCTGTCAGGCTCCGGACGCATCCTGGCCACCATGGACGGCGCCATTGTCGACGTCCCGGTAACGGAGGGACAAACCGTCCGCCAGGGGGATGTCGTGGTGATCCTGGAGGCCATGAAAATGGAGCATCCGGTCAAAGCCGATCGGGACGGCCAGGTGGCCGGCATCCACACCCGCCAGGGCGACCAGGTCCGCCGACAGCAACTGCTGGTAGAGATCACCCCCACGGACAGTGACGACACACACGCATCGAAGGAATCCGAACAATGAGCCGACTGACCAACCGAACCGTTTTTATCACCGGGGGCAGCCGTGGCATCGGCCGCGCCATCGCCCTCGCCTGCGCCCGGGAAGGCGCCAACGTGGTGATTGCCGCCAAGTCCGACACCCCGCACCCGAAGCTGCCGGGCACCATTCACTCGGTCGCGGAGGAAGTGCGTGAGGCCGGCGGCCAGGCCCTGCCACTGGTGCTGGATGTGCGGGACGACGCCATGGTCAAAGCCCGCATCGATGAGGCCGCGGAGCACTTTGGCGGTCTCGACATGCTGGTCAACAACGCCGGCGCGATCCGCCTGCAGGGCGTCGAGAAGCTCAAGCCCAGCCGTTACGACCTGATGCACCAGGTCAACGCCCGCGCGGTATTCACCTGCAGCCAGGCGGCGTTGCCGTGGCTGAAGCAGTCCGACCAGGCCCACATCCTCAGCCTGTCGCCGCCACTGAACCTGGCACCCAAGTGGTTTGCCCAGTATGGCCCCTACACCACCACCAAGTACGCCATGACCATGTTGACCCTGGGCATGGCCGAGGAATTCCGCAGCCATGGCATCGCCGTCAACGCGCTGTGGCCGAAAACCCTGATTGCCACCGCCGCCATCGAGTTCGAAGTGGGCGGCCCACAGATGATGGCCCAGGGCCGCAAGCCCGAGATCATGGCCGATGCGGCGCTCAGCATCCTGTGCCGCGGTGACCACTCGCTCACCGGCCAGGCGCTGATCGACGAGGACCTGCTGCGACAGGATGGCATCACCGACTTTGAGCATTACCGGTATGGCGACGGCAGCAAACCGTTGCTGCCGGACCTGTTCCTGGACTGACCCGGAAGCGTCGATCTTCCGGGCACATACCAATAACAACGTACCAACTGGATGATCGTATGACCGAACATACCGTTTCCGCACGTGACCTTGTCCGCAGTCTGCCTGGCATTCTGCGGCGCTTTCCCACCATTGCCCGGGGCTTCTACTACTACTCAGTCAAGGACGACCAGAAGCCCCTGACCCTGGGCACGCTGATTGAACGCAATGCCCGGCGTTACCGCAACCGGCCGGCCATTCTCAGCGATGACTTCCGCATCAGCTGGGGCGACTTCAATGAGTGGGCCAACCGCTATGCCCACTTCTTCCGCGTCCAGGGCCTGCAGAAAGGAGACGCCATTGCGGTGTTCCTGGAAAACCGCCCGGAACTGCTGGCGGTGGTTGCCGGCGCCGCCAAGATTGGTGTGGCCTGCGCCATGCTGAACACCTCCCAGAAAGGTAAGGTACTGGCTCACAGCATCAACCTGATCGAACCCAAGATGGTGGTGGTGGGCGAGGAACTCACCGACGCCTTCGACGGCGTACGGGACGAGCTCCAGCTGGACCATCCGCAGCCGTTCCAGTTCCTCGCGGATGCCAACACCCTCAACGTGTTTGGCGATGCCCCTGAAGGCTACGCCAACCTGGCGGAGCAGGTGAGCGGCTTCCGTGGTGTCGACCCGGTGGTACTGGACCCGCCCACCCTGGGTGATACCGCCATCTACCTGTTTACCTCCGGCACCACCGGGCTGCCGAAGGCGGCTCCCGGTTCCCATCGCAAATTCATCAAGGCCTATGGCGGCTTCGGGCTGATGTCCCTGAACATGGAGCCGGAGGATGTGCTCTACTGCACCCTGCCCCTGTACCACGGCACCGCGCTGCTGGTGTGCTGGGGCTCGGTGCTGGCCGGTGGCTCGGCCATTGCCCTGCGGCGCAAGTTCTCCGCCAGCGCGTTCTGGGACGACATCCGCCGCTACCAGGCCACCACCTTCGGCTACGTCGGCGAGCTGTGCCGCTACCTGCTGAACCAGCCTGCCAGCGACCAGGACCGCCACCACACCCTCACCAAAATGATCGGCAACGGCCTGCGACCTTCCATCTGGAAACCGTTCAAGGAACGCTTTGGTATCGATACCGTGGCCGAGCTGTACGCCTCCAGTGAGGGCAACATCGGCTTCAGCAACTTCTTCAACATGGACAACACCGTGGGCTTCTCCACCGCGCCCTACAAACTGGTGAAGTTCCACGAGGGTACCCGCGACCCGATCCGCAACGATCAGGGTTTCATGGAAGAGGTCGCACCCGGGGACCCCGGTCTACTGATCGGAGAAATCACCAAGAAGTGGTCGTTTGAGGGCTATACCCAGAAAGAAGCCACCGAGAAATCCATTCTCCGCGACGCCTTCAAGAAGGGTGACGAATGGTTCAACACCGGTGACGTGCTGAAGGAGATTGGCTTCCGCCACCTGCAGTTCGTCGATCGCATGGGCGACACTTTCCGTTGGAAGGGCGAGAACGTTTCCACCACCGAGGTTGAAAACATCATTGACGGCTCCGGCATGGTGGAAGAAGCCATCGTCTACGGCGTCGAAATTCCCCACACCAACGGCAAAGCCGGCATGGTCACCCTGGTGCCCCAGAACGGCGGCGCGTCATTCGACATCCAGGCACTGTTCGTCTACCTCAACGACAACCTGCCAGCTTATGCGGTGCCCGTCTTCATCCGGGTGACCGACGGCATCGAGAAAACCGGCACCTTCAAGTACCGCAAAGTCGACATCCAGAAACTGGGCTACAGCACCGCCAAAGCGGAGGATGATGTGTACGTCTGGCTGCCGAGAACCCAAGAATACACCCTGGTGACTCCGGCACTGGAGCAGGACATCAGCGATGGCAAGGTCAGCTTCTGAGGGGGCTGGCTGAGCAACTGGGCACAGGTGACCGGACTACCCGGCCACCTGTGACTGAATCACCCGGTTGCCACACTCGCCGGTGCGGTCGAACTCGTCGAGGTTGGCCAGCGTGGTCGAGACAATGTTTTCCAGGGCGTTGCGGGTAAAGAACGCCTGATGCGCGGTGATCACCACATTGGGGAAGGTCAGCAGGCGGCTGAAAACATCGTCCTGGATGACCTGGTCGGACAGGTCCTCAAAAAACAGATCGGCTTCCTCCTCATAGACGTCCAGCCCGAGGTGACCAATCCGGCCGGATTTCAGGCCGGCGATCACTGCCCGGCTGTCAATCAGTGCACCCCGGCTGGTGTTGATCAGCATGACGCCCGGCTTCATCTGCGCGATCGCCGCTTCGTTGATCAGGTGACGGCTTTCCGGCGTCAACGGACAATGCAGGGACACCACATCCGACCTGGCCAGCAGTTCCTCCAGCTCCACGTAGCGCACCCCCAGGCTGAGGCACTCGTCATGGGGATAGGGGTCCGTTGCCAGCACCGTCATACCAAACCCGGTGAGAATACGGGCCAGCACCCGGCCAATCTTGCCGGTACCCACAATGCCCGCCGTGCGACCGTGAAAATCAAACCCCATCAGCCCCTGCAACGCAAAGTTGCCCTCCCGGACCCGGGCGTAGGCGCGATGGAGGTTGCGATTGAGCGACAGCATCAACGCCACGGTATGCTCGGCCACCGCATAGGGTGAATAGGCCGGCACCCGCAGCACCGGGATACCCAGCCGCTCCGCCACCGCCAGGTCCACGTTATTGAACCCGGCGGATCGCAACGCCACCACCCGGGTACCAGCCGCCGCCAACTGCTCCAGCACCGGCCCGGAAAGATCGTCGTTCACAAACGCACACACCGCCGGATACCCTGCCGCCAGGGAAGCCGTGGTGGCATTCAGATGCGGCTCCAGAAACGTCAGTTGATGATCTTCGTTGAGCTGCTCGAAGATCTCCTGCTCATAGGGCTTGGTGTTGAATACGGCGACTTTCATAGTGGTAACCCTGCTGGAAGAACCGGAATCTATGCTTTAACGATAGCATCTGAATTTGCTCACTTCGCCTCCCACTCCCGCCGATAGGGCCGGTCACAGAACGCCGCCAGATCCTTGCCATAGGTCTCCGCCCGGGAGCGCCCTATCCTGCGCAGCAACGGCAGGCGCTGACCCTGACGGGTGACCAGCACCAGATCATACCGCCTGGCCTCCAGCAACGACGCGGCGGTGCAAAAGCCGACAACGTCCGCCAGCGGAACTTCCAGCTGCGCGGCCGGATACAGGCTGCGAATGGACTGCCGGAGGACACCCCGTTGCAGATCGATCTCCAGCTTGTGGCAACCGAAGAGGGCGTGCCAGGCCAGCGTGGCGGCGGTCGCCCAGCCCAGAATGGCGCCGATCTCCGCGGGCATGCCAAACACTGCCAGCGGAATCACCACCAGCATCAGCGGTACAGCCATCAACCAGGCCCAGCGACCAAACACCAGACGCCCCTGAGTCGGCGAGACGATCTTCCATTTGCTCATGCCATTATCCTCCCAGCAACGACAGGCCATACCCGATCAGCACAAACGCAGGAAACGCCAGCGCCAGCTTTAACAGCGGCCGCTGATCCCAGACCGGTACATAGTGACCCGGTGAGCCAGCCGCCTCGGGCATCGGAGAAGCCGTGCCGGAAACCGTCGCGCCGGGCCTCTTTGATTGAGCGGTGGTTGATTGAACGCCCGTTGGTTGCGGGCTGGGCGCCTCGGCAGCCTCAGCGTCCAGGGGCCGTGTCTCGGGCCAGCAGGTCACCCGATCCATCGCCCGAACCCCATAGACCGACTGGAGAAAACGGGCGAGAGCAGCGGTATCGTCCCAGCTGCCGATGGTGTAGCGATGGTCAACAATCTCCAGCTGACAGCCCTGCTCCACCGAAGCAATCGGGGCAACCACCGCGGTTACGTCGGCCAGCAACCAGCGCTGCCGCTCCTTCCGCGGTGTACGCCACCAGCCACGGCGCTCCACCAGCGCCTGTTCCGTGGCATCGAACACCAGGTGCTGCCGTACACCGGTCAGTATCAGTGTTGCCAGTGCCAGCAACCCGGCAACCACCGCATAGAACACACCTTCCCCACCCTCCAGCACCACCACCATCACCGCGGACGGCAGCAAGCAGATCAGGCAGATGAGCCCGATCATCACCCGCAGGGTCTGACGGGCGCCAATAAAGTAATGCCAACCCAGGCGATGCTGCTTCAGGTGCCAGCGGACGCCCCATGGCAAACCGGGGTAGTTCGACACTTCAATCATTTCTTCTCTTTATTCAGCAGGATACGGCCGCAGCATAGCACGGGTCAGAACGCTGGATGGAGATTGCGCGGAGCGATGAACGCAAAGGGCGGCAGCGCTCGCAGACATGACGAGCGTCTTATAACGGCGGCCACCAGGAAGGCACGTCTTCCTGAACGTTGTCCCGGGCCTTCTGGAACAACGGCCCGACCCAGGAGTCCGCCTGAAAGATCAGATAATGCGAGGTCTCCCCCTGGTCATCGCGAACCTGAACCATGCCGTAAAGGGCCTCGGGATCGGGGCGTTGTTCACGAGGCAGATTCGGATGCAGGTGCGGCGCCAGTTGTTCATACAGCGCCTGCACATCGAACGTCCCAGGCGCCAGCGGAATCATCTTGGGGTGGGCCGCATAGGCCAGAAACGCATCACCATTGCGGGACACCGACAGCCGGTGCTCGCCAGCGGGATAGGCAACACTGAGCGAAACCGGCACAGCCATCTCCGCCCAAACCGGGCCACCGACGAGCACAACACACCCCAACAACCACCGCCGCCCCCCCCGAAACACCCTTGGTTCTTTACCCTGGATAGTTGATGCCATACGACCTCCCTGCTCCGGCCTTCCCGGGAACACAGGTTAAGAGACGGCCCGAGACAGTGTTAGCGCATTATGCCATGGGATGAAACGGCGACAACGAAACGCCCGTCACTATACGAACAGGCCTTGATACCCAAAGCGACACCGTCATCGGGATACTATGGCATATGACAAATTTCGCACCGCGACAACCAGCAGCAAAAGTGCTAAGCCCTTGCCAGGGCGAGGGTTTGCGTTTAGCGTTGGTGGAGGAATGTGTCGGGGTATTGCGTATGGTGATGTGTTTAAACACGGCATGTGACGTTGAATCAATGTTAAGCATTTCGGGGGGGGGAATAGTGACAATTGAGGCAATATTGCAGCCAGCGGTTGTCGCTGCCATCGTTTCCGCCATTGTTGGGCCGCTGATCTTCTTCTTTTTAAAGCGCTGGGATGACAAGAAACGAAGAAACTTCGAGATACGTTATGAAGAGTACAAGCACTACCTAAAGGCATTAGAGCAGATTGCCTCGTCTAGTCATGCTGACTTTGAGCGCTTTATGAGCGAAACTTATGCAAACTGCATGAATGAGATTCTTACTACGGAGGGGCAGTCTTCTGATCCGTTGGTTCGCCTTAATCAGGAGGTGAACAATCTTACAGCATATATCCGGAAATCCTTCACTCAAGCAACACAAGAACTTCACGGTCTGCGCTTGGTCTGTTCCGAGAAGCTTCTCCAAAAAGTTAACGAGTACGTAAATATACAGCGCGAGCTTATAGATTCATCGTGTTCCGTAATGAGAAACCTGAATCAAATGGACATAAATAATCCAAGCTCAAGCCTATCCGGCGAGATGAAGGAAAAAGGCGAAAGAACCCAAGTGCTGTTTGAGGAAATCGTGCGGCAAATGAGAAAGGAGCTTGGAATCAAATGATGCTTAACAAGGCCAGGCACAGCGACGGCCTTTTTGCTGCGGCTGCGCCTCCACTACAAGGCCGCATGTGCTGCGGGCGTTAAGTTTATGAGCATGAATGAAATCTACAGCAGCCGATTTCTCAATAAGAAAATACGAAGAACGGAGAATCGTCTCGCTGTCGATCTATCTATGCCGAGATGGCATAGGGCAAAGCTTGAAAATGATCTTGAGTGGCTTTTGACCTGGAGCATTAAGCGAGTAAGCGGTCCTGATTACTTGTGGTGTGACGGAGCTAAAGGCTTACAGATAGTCCGGTTGTCTAAAAGATCCTTCTCCTTGGATGCAACCGTCCTCATTGGTCCAGAGAGCGATGTGAGTCAGCTTCATGAGGCCACGTTACAGGGAGTGGTCTTTTTGAGTTCTCATGGGAAAAAGCTTAAAGAATATGAGTTAGCGGTACGGCTTGGCAGCTCTGAATATGTAGTCTCTAAAAAACTTAACAATCGGCTGCACGGCGACCGATTTTCCGCCGCTTTGCGGCTCCAAACCGGCGCGTGATCCGGGCGTTAGCAATTTAGGCAACCCATTAAAGAAGAGGGTCATATGGAAGTGTTCGATACAGTGAATCTCGCTATCTCCGTAGGTCTTGGTCTCCTCTCGATCGGGTTAGCAGTTTTCGCTATTTGGCTTAGTTTCCAATTCAGCAATAGATCTGAGCAAGCATTAGACTCAGTGAAAGATCTAAGTGGTGAAATTCGCACCCTTGTGGAAGTGAGTCTTACACATCAGAAGGATTTCTCTTCAAAGATGCTCGATTCACTTATTGAGCAGAACCAATATGGAAGCCCTGAAGCGGTAGAGAAGAGCGGGGCTCAGGTTTTTGAGGAGATGATCAACAGACGTCTTGACCAAGCCGAACAGACTATTACACAGAATATAGAGGAAAAAATCCAAGCAGTTGGTGAAGCAGGTCGTTTAGATAACCAAGATAGGGAAGCCATCATCTCTTCGATAAAAAATGAGCTTACCGAGTTTCGAACAACGGCTAGAGAAGCGTCGGTGAAAGCTCTCTTGCCGATCAAGCTCAAAAGGAAATTGGAGTCGTTCCTTGATTTCCCTGCTCATTATGTTGTGCTTGCGGCTATTATTAAATCCGGCGCTAATACTCTGGAAGCACTCGAGAAATCGAAAGAATTTTTTCACTTTCCTGAGGAAGCTGACTCGGGGATTGAGAATTTACTGGAAGCAGGACTCCTAACCGGAGACCTGGAGAATTTTCAATGTAATGACAGCTATCTTCCACTGTTGAAAAGATGGGTTGCACGTAATAACCCTATTCTAAGAAAGCTTTCAGAGCGATTCGAATTAAAGACCTCTCCTACTGTCGATCAGGAAGAACTATCTCTCGCTAAGGCATTGAGATTTTGAATTGCTAATCGGGTAGCCGTGGGTATCTAGCCCCCAGCCCCCACAACACCCTGCATGCGGGACCGCACAGGGCGTTTCCCGAAAACGTTTAGAGCAAGTCGGCCGATTACCTCCTGCTTACCCCAATGATGGCTTCTGATTTTGCGCCAATGTTCCTTGGAACGGTCGGATATGGAGTCATTGAGCTGCACAGGCTCCTCATTGATTTTCGAGTTCAGGCCTTCACCCTGTCCCACCCATTACGATGGGCATTTGGCTACTATGCCGTCTGCTTCTGCTCAATCACCGGCAAGGTTACCCCCGCAGACACTATCGGTGTCCATCTCGTTCGCTCGCAACCGCCGATGGCAACGGCTGCGCCCAGGCTTGATCAACCAGTGGCCTGACTGGTCATTGACCAATCGCTCGTTGAGCAGACCCCGATACGTCGGACCGCCCCAGATAAGGACATGCACTGTCACTGCACTGCTGCATCATTTACGGTGGCCGTTAGATCACGCGGCTTCGTCGTCTTGTGCCAACTCGCCTTCGGCCTACGCCTCATATGATGTTCTTGTTCATCAGCTCGCAGTTTTGCGTTCGGCATCCCGGCCGCTCCAGGTATTCACGGCGCCTTCGGCCCTCCAGACGGAACCTCGCGGTTCAGCCCTTGCCATTCGCTAGTGGTTAGCGTTCAATCGGGTAAAACCCATTGAGCGGTGATCTTCCCACAGGAGACTTTCACCCCATTAGTTCATGCCCATGGTGGGCGTACACCAAGCAATGCAGCCGACGTCTTATTTTGAGTTTTTTTGTACGGCCGCTGCACCCCCATTTTAGTGGGTAGGACCAAAGTAGAGAGATCAATGCTGAAGGTGAGCAATCATTTCAGTAGGGAAGCCAAGCTCATGCTGTTATTTCCTATATTGCTGATCACTATTGGGATTCTCACCGCTATTGTTGGCCCATGGCTAAAGCAGCAAACAGCAATTGATCGTTGTCTGGATGCAGGCGGTAAATACGAATATAAAACCCATTCGTGCATTCAGAGTGAAAAAGAGGTGACAAGGTGACGTTTGGCCTTTTGGTTCAGTTTCTGCCACATCTTGGGATGAGAATGCTATGGAGATTTTTGGGCTATATGTTGGAATCAAAGCAAAGCAAGCCCGCGTTACCAGCGAAGCTGACCAAGCATGAACAGAGTAACTAAACAGGAACTTGTAGTGGCATAGTGAATCTGGCCACCTGATTTTGAGTGTATGATCACTCACATAATGAATCAGGTGAAGACGATGACGAAAAAGAGATCCTTCAGTCCGGAATTCCGTTTGGAGGCTGCCCAACTGGTGGTCGACCAAGGATACACGGTGAAAGCTGCCTGCGATGCCATGGGTGTCGGCAAATCCACCATGGAGTACTGGGTCCGTAAACTTCGCTCCGAACGGGCTGGCAAAGCGCCCAGAGGCGAGGCCCTGACCACAGAGCAGCGTGAGATTCAGGAACTGAAGCGTCGTCTTCGTCGGGCGGAGGAAGAAAAGGAAATCCTAAAAAAGGCTACCGCTCTCTTGATGTCAGACTCCCTGAGCAATTCTCGATAATCGAGCGACTTGAAGAGAGCCATGCGGTGCAGCGCCTGTGTCAGGTGTTTGGGGTGCATCGCAGCAGCTACCGGGCATGGCGTGACCGGGATAGAACGCCCTGTGAGGCGGAGCAAGAGCTCCAGGCGCAGGTTGTCGAGGCGTACAAGACCAGCAAGGGTTCAGCCGGGGCGCGAACGATTGCCAGCATGGTAACGCAGGCCGGAATACCGCTGAGCCGTTACCGCGCCAGCAGACGGATGAAGCAGTTGGGACTGGTAAGTACGCAACCGCCAAGCCACGCTTACAAGAAGGCTGATCAGCCGCACCTGGATATTCCGAACCTTCTTGACCGGAAGTTCGACGTAGAGGAGCCCAACCAGGTATGGACCGGAGACATAACCTATCTGTGGACGGGTGCGCGCTGGGCTTATCTGGCTGTTGTGATCGATTTGTTCTCCCGTAAACCGGTGGGCTGGGCCATATCCCTGTCGCCGAATACAGACCTGGTGAAGAAGGCTCTGACGATTGCGTATGAAGCCCGTGGGAAGCCCTCAGGAGTCATGTTCCACTCGGACCAGGGGTGCCAATACACCAGCCTGAGATTCCGGCAGTTGCTATGGAGCTACCAGATGGAACAGAGCCTCAGCCGGCGAGGGAATTGCTGGGATAATGCCCCGACCGAGCGCTTCTTCCGGAGCCTGAAGACAGAATGGGTGCCGGAAATCGGATATCCATGCTTTGTCTCGGCGAAGCAATCAGTCATGGACTATATGATCGGCTATTACAGTGCGCTGCGACCGCACAAATACAACGGTGGATTGCCGCCGAACGTGGCCGAACAGGCCTACTGGAAAACTCAAAAGACAGTGGCCTAAAACACTTGACCACTACAACTTGAAGCCATCTTTCTCGAGCAAACCGGGCTCAGACCGGAATAGCTATTCTCGAACTCCAGACTCGAACAAGACTGCGGTATAACCGGTGATGATGCCTGGGAGCTACTAGAGTCAATTTACGAGAAATTTGGTACTGAACTGTCCGACCTGGATTTTGAGCTGTACTTCCATGGAGAGGCCGAGGGCCTTTGGAGCCGCCTTCTCAATCGCTCCAGAGAAAAGCACAGGCTTGCCTTTCCGGTCACGGTTGATCATCTGTTTCAAGTGGTGGAAAAAGGGAAATGGTTTGTGCCTCCCCAAGTGCAAATAATATAACAAGGCAATCAAATTCGTTCCGGCCCTTCAGGCTCCACCGGGCGCCCACTACGCTGCGTTACAAGTCGTCCGAATCTTCGTGTTTTAGGCAATCGTCAGAGAGATAATGTAATGACAAAATTAGAAATTAGAAAAGCAAACTCATCCGACTCAGCCTTGATTCTCCGCTTCGTGAAAGAGCTTGCCAGGTATGAAAAAGCTGAGCATGAGGCTACAGCGTCAGTGGAAGATATTAAGAAATCGATCTTTAGTGAAAACTCAACAGTTGAAGCCGTCATCTGTGAGCGGGACGGCACTCCAATTGGCTTTGCTGTGTACTTCTATAACTACTCAACCTGGCAGGGTAAAAAAGGCCTGTACTTAGAAGATTTGTACGTTACACCTGAGTCCCGTGGTTCTGGTGCAGGCAAGCTCTTGCTAAGATATTTGGCAAAGAAGGCTGTAACGGAGGGTTGCGGTCGCTTTGAGTGGAGCGTCTTGGATTGGAATCGGCCCGCAATCGATTTCTACGAATCTATCGGTGCAAAACCTAAAAGTGAGTGGGTTGGTTACCAACTCTCAGGTCAAAGCTTAGTTGATTTTGGGGCAGTGAGGTGGACCCCAAATTTTGGACAGGTGCCCAAGCTCTGATTCATCATCTCCACAAGGAGGAGAATCATGAGCAAGAAACGCAAGCAATACAGCGCATCATTCAAGTCCAAAGTCGCTCTGGCCGCGCTCAAGGGTGACCAGACCACATCTGAAATCGCTGCCCGGTTCGAGATTCACCCGACCATGGTCAGCAACTGGAAACGCGAGCTGCTGGAGAATGCCCCGGACCTCTTCGAAGGCAAGAAGAAGACCGGCAAACAGTCCAGCGAGCCCAGTTCTGACGAGCTTTATCGCGAGATCGGCCGACTGACAGTGGAACGCGATTTTTTGTCGCGCAAGCTCGATCAGTAAGCCGTCAACGCCGGTTGGCGATGATCGAGCGTGGTCATCCCCAAGTCAGCATTGTGCGCCAGTGTGAGTTGCTCAAGCTGAGCCGCTCATCGGTGTACTACGTCCCTCGTGAGCAATGTCAGGAGGATCTGGATCTGATGTACCTGATTGACCAGCAGTATCTGGAAACGCCGTACTATGGCTCTCGTAAGATGCGAGTCCACCTGGAACGCCAGGGCCACCGGATAAACCGCAAGCGGGTGCAGCGGCTGATGCGCACCATGGGCATCCAGGCGGTGTATCCAAGGCCCAGGACCAGCATTCCGGGTGATGGGCACAAGGTTTATCCGTACCTGCTCAAAGGGCTGAAGATCGACCGCCCCAACCAGGTGTGGGCGACTGACATCAGCTACGTTCCGCTGGCCCGGGGCTTCATGCACCTGGTCGCCGTCATCGACTGGTACAGCCGCAAGGTGCTGTCCTGGCGGGTCTCTAACACCATGGACACAGACTTCTGCATCGATGCTCTGGAGGAGGCCCTACAGCGCCATGGAACGCCGGAGATCTTCAACACCGATCAGGGTGCCCAGTTCACCAGTGAAGCCTTCACAGGCGTTCTCAAAGATCATGACATCCGGATCAGCATGGACGGCAAGGGCTGCTACCATGACAACATCTTCGTGGAACGGCTCTGGCGCAGCGTCAAACACGAGTGCGTCTACCTCACAGCCTTCGAGGATGGACACCACTTGAAACAGGCGCTCCACCGGTACTTTCGGCATTACAATCAGACCCGGTACCACCAAACCCTTGAATACCAAACGCCCGATGAGGTGTACTACGGGCAACCCATCTCTCTGGCAGCCTGAGCCAGGGAAACAACCGAATCATAGCTTAGGGACACCGTCAGGTTGTCCAACTGATTGGGTCCACCTCACAGCCACGCGGATTACCTAACCCAAAGCTCATACAGAGGAAATAAAATCCCGTTTCATTCATGGCGCTCCATGATATTGTTTATTAATGATTTTATTTATTTAAGGAAAAACAAATTGAATATAAAAAATCTACCCTTTGGAGTTACTGATTGGTCTGAAGTAGAGAAGACCGAACACGCAGGTGAACAGGGAGCCGCTTATTGGCAGACTCGCACCTTTGGCGATATTCGGGTTCGTATGGTCGAGTACAGCCCGGGCTATCTGGCAGATCATTGGTGCGCCAAAGGGCACATCCTTCTCTGCCTGGAAGGTGAGCTACACACCAAATTAAAGGACGGGCGTTGCTTTGTTCTCCGGCCGGGTTCCAGCTATCAGGTGGCGGACAATGCTGAACTTCATCGGTCATCGACTGAGCACGGCGCAAAACTCTTCGTCGTGGATTGAAATTCCATATAAACAGATCATACACCAGATGCCGTAACCTGCGCTTAGCGCAGGTTTTGTCACCGGTATTGCCCGAAGTACCGACAAAGGAGCAGAACATTGAGCAATATGTTAGAAAAAGGGCAAGAGATTTTGTCTCAACAGTCCTTCAGCTTGCTTTTGGGAGCAAAGCTGGAAGCCTTTGAAGCCGGAACCGCTGAATTAAGCCTAGAAATTCGAGAGGATCTCAAGCAAAACAATGGGTTTGCGCACGGTGGTGTCATCAGCTATTTGGCTGATAACTGCATCACTTTTGCGGGAGCCTCAGTACTAGGGCGCTGTGTCACCTCAGAGTACAAAGTTAACTACGTTCGGCCTGCGATCGGGGATAGATTGATCGCCAGATCAACAGTTTTGTCTTCTGGAAAACGGCAAGCGACATGTGAGTGCAAAGTGTACGGGCTAGCAGATGGAGAGGAAAAGCTGGTTGCGGTCTCTCTTGGAACCATAGTCAAGATTGAGGCCTCGTAATCTAACTAGTGTCCCGTGCGGTTAATTTGCCGATCTACCGGGCCACTGAAAGCGTTGAGGCCCAAAGGAAACTTTCACCCTGTTAGTTCATGCCCATTTTGGGTGTACACAAGCGCAGATGTGGCCCTTCGGGTCTCCACCGGACGCCCACTACGCTATACTCCATGGGTGCCGTATATTTTCGTGTTATAGTTCACAAGGATCGATATCGTGATAAGTCGCACAACTATTGGACAACTGAATGCTATCAGTTTTTTTTTGTCTTGGGCCATGCTAGCGATTTTCGCCCTTTACTTTGTCTACGCGCTGGCAACTGAGGACGGAAGCGAGAGCACATTACTACAGTTATTTTGCGGGTTTCTTTTCTTCGGCGTAGCTCACTTTGCTCTCGCTTTTTTCGTTCGCTGCCCTCACTGTCATCGATGCCTCACAATTCAAGCCTTCCAAAAACCACATTCGGCATCAAGCGGCAATTGGGCAACAGTTGTCGCAAAGTGGTTTTGTGGCTCAGTCGTATGCATATATTGTGGATGCCGAGTTGATACGAAAAATTTATAACATGTTGTTTTAAAGATTTTCCCACACCCCACTTCAGCAATCCCATGATTACGACGCTAGGGTTTAACTTTAATCTATGAATATAAGAGAGTTTAAAGCACGCCTGGATCTCGATTTTTATGTTGAGGGAAATTCGGAAGCATTTAGAAAATCTTACCCAGGCATTAGCGTTCCAGCCAGCTTAATTAGCGAGATGAGCTATGGAATGGAAGCAATTGAGTCAAGTGACTATGTGCAGGGATACACAGCGGAAAATGAATTTGAACAAGTAGGATTCATTGTCGCCGCACTTCAGGCATTTTACACTGTTCCCTATGTATATATTGAAAGCATATTCGTGGCAGAAAAATACAGGGGGACTGGGATAGCAGAGCAGCTCATTACCCATGCAGAGGCATGGGGTAAAACTAAGGGAGCGCAGTTCATACAGCTAGATGTCTCCTTGTCAAATGAGCGAGCCAGGGTCTCATACAAGAATATGGGTTTTACCGAAACAAGAGCGCAAATGGATAAACCATTGTGAGCTCAAACTAAAGCATGCCGGTTGAAAAGCCTGGATTCAGCTACTACAACCACAATCAGGGTTCGATGGTCGTGATCAACTATCAAGACTATTTCCACCCTGGCACCTCAGAACATGCGGCACACTTACTTTTTTCCTACCCCAAGGACATCAAATCCAGTCGTGAAATTTAGTGGTATTGTACCAAGGCCGAACTGGACCGGGACATCCGCCGGGCGAAGACGACCCTTCCGCTGGATGATTCACTGAAGAAAGTGGACCGCTTCCTAAAGAGAGATCTTATGAAATTAGAGTATAGAAAAAATTATTGCGGAGAGTTTCTTTGTGGATACTACCGGATTCACGACCTTGTTGATATCAATGATATTTTATATGAAGCTCAGGTATTGAGTCAGGGGAGCCATGGCTACAAGTTCATCATGACCTTAGATGATATAGGCCAAGCCTCTTATACCTCTATGCATTCGAAAATGAGCAACGAATTGGATGGCGGTGAATGGCTTACTTCTGAAAATATTGACCCATCATGGATGGACGGAGACTTCTTGCGCGATGACCTTGGCTTTGACAAGAAATTCTTAATTCGAAAACTAGGATTCAAGCATGGACTCTCTAACGTTAAGCTTGAAGATATCTTCAAGAAATCATTATTTTTAGACCAAGAGTCGAGAGACGACGTTATTGAAGTCAACAAAAATCCATTAACAGTCATCGACAAAGAGGTCTATCTTCTTAAAGTGCCAGTAGAATATAGCTATGAAGCGATACTTTCTTTTCCAAATGGTTATTTTAGCTGCGACCTATCTCCATTTGAGAATTACAGGTTGGCAGAGCATTTGGAGAAGGAATATGGATTTCATTTATTTGGAATTGGTGCCAGCTACATTTCATTCATTAAAGGCCCAAGATTTGAACCCAAAAAGGTAGATATGATCTTGGAGTTTTTAGCCAAGATCTATCTCAAGAATGAAGACAGGGAGTTTATCGATTTCATGAGGCTTAGCATACTAAATAGAGACATTCTAACCTTACGCTATTCAGAGTGAATGAAAACGCCGTATCATTTTCGGTGCCCCTCAGATCACGAGGCTTCCTCCAGACGACGCCCCGCGAATCGGCCCTTGCCATTCACTAGTGGCTAGCGTTCAATTGCGAAGCTCCCATTGAGTGGTGATTATCCCACAGAGGACTGCCACCACATTCAGAAAGGGGTCAGATTGATTAATTTAAAATCTATCTAACCCCTTTTGTTGAGGAGCCATAGTTTCTATGTGTGGGAGAACCGGGAGAATGGCTAGGCCACTTAAATAATCTGACCTTATTTCAATCGGATCAATATTACTTATCCCTATAGGGTTTTTCTTAAAATTTTTCTTTCAGGCAGAAGGGACCACTCTTTTTTCCATGGTCACCTCCCTTGCTGTGTGTGTTGTGACGTTCACATTGATCCAGAAAAACACTGAAGGCAAGAAGGGTCAGTTATTAGCATTATGGATGCAGCCGCTAATTCTTATTCCATCATGGTATTTAATTCATTTCGGGGTTGAAGCCACTGACGAGAACCATTTCGATGCGGTTACCATCTTTCTGGTTGTTACAGCATTTACTTCACTCTGTTTCTTGCTCGGCGTTAAAGTTGGTTCTTATAAATAGTAAACAGAACAGACATGCACAGAATGCCAATGCTTAGGGAGGGGTTATGCATCTGGTCCTATTCGACATCGACGGAACGTTGGTTGAGTCATACGACTTCGATACGGAGTGCTTTCAAGCAGCGATTCAGGACGTATTGGGAGTGACGATAGGGCCGGACTGGGGTCACTATCATCATGTGACTGACTCCGGAATCCTCGCGGAGGTGATTGATGGGCTGGGCTTTCAACCTGACAGCGAGAGGATCACCGCAGAAGTCAAAGAACGGTTCCTGAGCAGAGTGGCGGATTACATTTCGTGCCACGCTGTATCTCCAATCCCCGGCGCGCAGGCGTTCTTATCTCAGCTCATCGAACGCAAGAACGTGGCGGTAGCGTTCGCGACTGGTGGCTGGAGTGAATCCGCGAAGATGAAACTTGATGCTGCGGGTCTCACCTTCTCTTCTGTGCCGTTGGCCTCTTCCTCGGATCACTACAGCAGAACAGAGATCATGCGGTTGGCCGAAAGACGTGCGGGGAAGAGTCCGTACGATTCCATGACCTATTTTGGGGATGGCCCCTGGGATCAGAGAGCTTCCGAGGCTCTGGGTTACAACTTCGTCTCAGTCGGGGATCGTATTGCTAGCCCCAAATCGGTTCGTGATTTCACCGATGTCGATATGGCTTTGGGATACATTGGCTTATAACCGATGGCTGCACTACGGCCTGCTTTTGCGCCGCTTTACGGCTGCAGGTTTGACGCAAGGTTTCCGCCTTAGGAGATAGGAATGTCCGTAAAGATTGAAGTGGCCGAGACCACCGAGCAGTTTGAGGCAGGTGGCCGGTTGATTCGTGCGTATGCCGAATTTCTGGGGCTGGATCTGGAGTTTCAGGGGTTCTCGAGTGAGTTGGCATCGCTGCCCAGAATGTACGGCCCACCCAGAGGTGCACTACTGCTGGCAACGTGGGAGGGAATTTATGTTGGTGCGGTCGGCCTGAGAGAGTTCGAGCCCGGCGTTGCTGAGATGAAGCGGATGTTTGTTCTGCCGGACTATCATGGCATGGGGGTTGGTAAAGCCCTGACTGAAGCATTCCTCGGCCAGGCAAAAGAAATGGGCTACGGTTCAGCGCGGCTGGACAGTATTCGTGAGCTTGATAAGGCCTTGCGTTTATACCAAGACCTTGGCTTCACAGAGATCCCACCTTACCGGTTTAATCCTCACCCGGAAGCGGTGTTCATGGAGTATAAGATCTCTTAACTGCCGGCGTTGCAACCTCCGACCATTGCTCAACACCCGGGCCCTCTCTCGTTCAGCCGCCGGTTGGAGAACCCTTGCGCAGGCATCCGGCAAGGCGTAGCATTCAACTACCTGTATATATAAACAGTGCCGAGAGCCCGCCATGAAAACCCGAGCCACCGCCCTGAACCCCAACAACCGGTTCCAGCCTATCGCAACCGACCGCCAAGTCGATGATGGCTGGCACCGTGACCCCAGTGATGAGGTCTGCCCGGATTCCGTGGCCACCGAAATCACCGACGAACGGGTCCGCACCATCATCAGCCGGAACCAGTCTCCGGACGTGCCGTTTGACCAGTCCATCAACCCGTACCGGGGCTGTGAACACGCCTGCATCTACTGCTTTGCCCGTCCCACCCATGCTTACTGGGATCTATCGCCGGGCCTGGACTTTGAGACCCGGCTGATTGCCAAGCCCAATGCCGCCCGGCAACTGCGCCAGGAGCTGGACAAACCCGGCTACCGGCCCTCCCCCATCGCCCTGGGAGTCAACACCGATGCCTACCAGCCACTGGAGAAAGAACGGCGGATCACCCGGGAAATCCTGGAAGTGCTTACCGAGTACCGGCACCCGGTCTCCATCATCACCAAGGGCGCACTGATTCTGCGTGACCTCGACCTGCTGTCGGAACTCGCAGCCCAGGGGCTGTGCTCGGTGCGGGTGAGTCAGACCACCCTGGACAACGACCTGAAACGCCGCATGGAGCCACGCACTGCGGCACCCGCCACTCGCCTGAAGGTGCTACGGGAGCTCTCCAATGCAGGCATTCCCACCGGTATCATCATCGGGCCGGTGATTCCGTTTATCAACGACCAGGAGATCGAATCGATACTGGAGGCGGCGGCCGGAGCTGGCGCGCAACAGGCCACCTGGATTCTGCTGCGGCTACCGCTGGAGTTGGATGAGCTGTTCCAGGACTGGCTACAGCGCCACTTTCCCCAGCGGGCAGACCATGTGATGAATCGCATGCGGGATTTGCGGGGCGGGCAGAGTTACAGCGCCCGATTCGGCGAACGAATGTCCGGCACCGGACCCTACGCTGATCTCATCCGGCAGCGATTCAACAGAAAGGCCCGGGCGGTCGGCCTCAACCAGGTCGACCACGAGCCCTTGAGGACCGACCTGTATCGCCGGCCCGGTGGCGAACAGATTGCACTATTCTGAACCGGCGGCCGCGGCAGGATGACGTGCTCCATTCCCGGCTGGCGAAAAACCCGAACCGAGTTGATTGAGCGGCGTCCCGACCCTGACATTGCCTGCCTCAATCAGTTGACGATCAATAACCGCACAAGCATATTGACCATTCCGCGCCCGCCGCAGGCTGAGCCGTAGGTCTTGGCTTTTAAAGCGTTTCAGGGGAGCCTCGGATTCACTCCGGATCGCCTCAGTGCCAGTCCCCAGGAAGTGGGTACCATAGCATCATGCCAGCCCAAAGGAGTAACAGGCATGTTCAGCCATATCACCGTTGGAACCGGTAACTTAAGGGAAGCAACCGAATTCTATAACGCCGTACTGTGTCACCTCGGCTTTCAGCAACGAATCGTCGAGCCAGATGGCGGGCCTTTAGCCGCGTGCTGGGTCAATGGAGAGGCACCGCTGCCACGGTTCTACGTTTACGAACCCTTCAATGGCGAAAGTGCCTCAGCAGGTAACGGTGCAATGGTTGCGTTCTCTGCGCCCAGCGTCGAGGCGGTCGACCAGGCGTTCAAGGCAGCCATCGAGCTTGGCGGCGCGGATGAAGGCCAACCCGGCGAAAGGGAACATTACGGCAAGGGCTACTACGGCGCTTACCTGCGGGACCTTGATGGCAACAAGATCCATCTGGTCTACCGGGGGGATGTGTCAGCCTGAGGCGTTGCTGAACACCCCGTAGCGGCGCTTCCGTCAACGCCAGCGTATCCCAGACTTCGTGACATCGCCCTATCGGGCGGTGGAGCTTCAGCCGGAGAACAACAAATGGAAGAGATCAATTATCTGCTTATCGTGTTAGCCGCTTTGGCCGCAATCGCCAGTCCCGGGCCCGCGACCCTGGCGATAGCGGGTACCTCGATGAATCAAGGACGCTACCTGGGCCTGTCAATGGCCGCTGGTGTCCTTACCGGGTCACTGGTGTGGTCGACATCGGCAGCGTTTGGGCTCGCAGCCATACTGCATGCCAATGTATGGTTCTTTGAAATCCTGAGATACTGCGGTGCGCTCTACCTTCTGTACCTGGCGCTGAAATCCCTGCACTCCGCCTTCAACTCCCGACAATTGAGCCTGCCAGAGAACAAGGTTGCCAGTGCACGGAGCAACTACTTCAAAGGGCTGTTGATCCACCTGACCAACCCCAAAGCCATTCTGTTCTTCGGTTCCCTTTACTCGATTGGCGTTCCCGCAACCGTATCGCCCCCGGCATTGCTGTCGGTCATTCTGGTCGTCGGGGCGGTCAGCTCGCTGGTTTTTCTTGGCTATGCCGTGCTGTTCTCCAATGGCACCGCAAGACGGGTATACCTGAAATCCAAGGTGGTGTTTGAAAGCGTCTTTTCGATGTTTTTTGGTGCTGCGAGCTTCAAGTTGCTGACAAGCCGGATCGGAGAGTGAGGCGCTGCTTCTCCAACGACTTCAGGTCCAGAGTCCGGGTCAGGCAGCCCGAAGACAGGTCCGGTGATGGGGTAACGTCACCGTTGGCTAGTCCCCCAAAGCGGTAAAAGGAGGATTCACATGAGCCGCCCCACAACCAAAGCCACCCTTGTAGAGGCTGCACAAACGAACTTCGAGAAACTCTGGCAGCTCATTGAAGCCATGCCTCAGGAGGCTCTGGATACCGAGTTCGATTTCTCAAACGATACCGGCAAGAAAGAGGCTCACTGGCGACGGGACAAGAATCTCCGGGATGTGTTGGTTCACCTCTACGAATGGCACCAGTTGCTCCTGACCTGGGTGAGCTCGAACATGCAGGGGAAGAGAAGAGATTTTCTGCCAGAGCCGTACATCTGGAAGACTTATGGCGAGATGAACCAGGCATTCTGGCAGCAACACCAAGGCACATCGCTTGAGGACGCCAAGGGCATGGTAACCGACAGCCATCAAGCGGTGCTTGAGCTGGTCCAGACGTTTTCAGACGACGAGCTGTTCACCAAGCAGCACTTTGACTGGACAGGCTCAACCTCTCTCGGCAGCTACTGCGTCTCCACCCTTTCCAGTCACTACGATTGGGCCATGAAAAAGCTGCGGGCACATGCCAAGAAGTTTGCGTAACCCCCACCAGAGTTGACTTCTGAACCCCCAATCCGCAATGATCAAGCAATGAACACACAGCACGCGCCTCAAGCATTCCGAATTATCACCATCATTCCCTAGGGATGGTGGGATTGGACGCGTCAGCCGTTTTTCAAACCCGCCCAGGTGGCGGGTTTTTCATGATCGGCGTCCTGGGCTCTATCAACAGCCACAGGAGTCATCATGAAAAAGGTCGCAATCTTCGGCAACGCCGGCGGCGGTAAGTCGTCTCTGGCCAGGCGGCTGGCCGAGGCCTCTCACCTTCCACTTCACTCCCTGGACAAGATTCAGTTCCGGCCTGATGGGAAGGAAATCCCACGGGAAGAGTATCTCAGCCTTCATTCGCGCTTGCTGGCCCAGGATGCCTGGATCATCGACGGATTTGGCTGTGTTCCCTCTGCCTGGGAACGCTTTGCGGCGGCGGATACCCTGGTGTTCATTGATCTGCCGCTGCGAACCCATGCCCTCTGGGTGACCAAACGGCTGCTGAAAGGCTTATTCATTGCGCCCGAGGGTTGGCCGGAGGGCAGTTCTATCGTGAAGGGAACCCTGAACAGCTATCGGGTACTCTGGCTATGCCATCGCAAGCTGACCCCTCGATATCGGCAGTTTATCAACGAGGTCCGTGGATCGAAGACGGTGCATCATCTGACGTCGCCTTCCGAAATCGAAGCTTTTCTGCAGGCGCCAACAACCGCGTAGAGGACACGCCATGCTGACCAGGATTATCAGTGGTGCACAGACCGGCGCTGACCGGGCGGCGCTGGATGCCGCCCTCGACGCCTCGTTTGCCATTGGCGGCAGCTGCCCCGTGGGCCGCAAAGCCGAGGATGGGCCAATTGATGCCATCTACCCGCTGACCGAGATCGGGGGAGGCTACCGCCAGCGAACCAAGCAAAACGTGGTGGATGCGGATGGCACCGTCATTTTCTACGACACCTACGTTCAGGGAGGCACGGAAGCGACGGTGTTGTTCTGCATTCGCCAGAACAAGCCCTACAAGCTTATTGATGTCGCACTGATGGAGCCCTCAAGAGCGGCGGAGGTGATCCGCGCCTTCGTGGAGGATTTTGAGGTTGGCATTCTCAATGTGGCCGGCCCCAGGGCCAGCAGTTGCCCGGGCATGTACGACTACGTCAAGCAGACGGTCAGCCTGATCTTGCCTCCGTCCCCTGCCCCGACAACGAAGGCACCAACACCGCCGAACCGGTAAAGCGCCCTGCCCTCAGGTCGTCGAGTGCCTGGTTGGCCTGGTCCAGATGATAGGTATGGACCGTGGTGGTCACCGGAATCTTCGCGGCCAGGGGCAGGAAAGCTTCGCCATCCCAGCGGGTCAGGTTGGCGACGGAAGTGAGCTGGCGTTCGCCCCAGAGAATGCGGTAGGGAAAGGCGGGTATCTCGGACATGTGAATGCCGGCGCACACCACCCGGCCGCCTTTACGCACGGCCTGCAATGCCGCCGGCACCAGCTCACCGGCGGGCGCAAAGATAATGGCTCCATCCAGGGTCGCGGGGGGCAACTGGGACGACGAGCCAGCCCAGGTGGCGCCCAAGTCACGGGCGAAGGCCTGGGCGGCGGTATCGCCATCTCGGGTAAAGGCATAGACCTGCTGTTTGCGGTAGCGGGCCACCTGCAGCAGGATGTGGGCAGCAGAGCCAAACCCGTACAGCCCCAGGTGCTCACTGTCCTGGACCTGGCGATAGGCGCGGTAGCCAATCAGCCCGGCACACAGCAGAGGCGCCGCCTGCAAGTCAGTGAAACCCTCGGGAATGGCAAAGCAGTAGCGCGCATCGGCCACCGCGTACTCCGCAAAGCCACCCTGAATCTGGTAGCCGGTGTAGCGGGCGTCGTCGCACAGATTCTCCTGATCCCGCCGACAGAAAAAGCAGCGGCCACAGCTACCTCCCAGCCAGGGAATGCCAACCCGCTGCCCCACCGCGACGTCGGTAACGGCTGCCCCCACCCGGGTGACCCGGCCCACAATCTGGTGACCGGGAATCAATGGCAGGACAGGTTCGGTGAGATCGGCATCCACCACGTGAAGATCGGTGCGGCAGATACCGCAAGCCAGCACCCGAACCTGGATCTGGTGATCCTGCGGCACCGGCGCTGGCCACTGCTCCAGCCGGAGCGGCTGTTGCTGCTGGTGAAGCACCATGGCGTACATAGCGACGCCTCCCGTTGGCCGAGAACAGAATCTCGCCTTATCAGAGTTTCACCTGATCATTCTTTCACCAGCCGACTGCGATGCCAAGCCCCTGTGTCGCCGGGGCGCAGGCCTCAGGCCCTGGTCACCCGCAACACGATCTTGCCCTTGGCGCGACGCTCGGTCAGTGCGTTCAGGGCCTGGGCGTAGTCTTCGAAGTCATAGACTTCGCTGATCCGGGGATCGATCTTGCCTTCCTGGTACATCGCAAGCAGCTCCATCATGTTGCGGCCATTGGCCTCCGGTTCCCGCTGGGTGAAGCTGCCCCAGAACACACCGACCACCGAGCAGCCCTTGAGCAGGGTGAGGTTGGCGGGGATCTTGGGGATGTCCCCGGCGGCGAACCCGACAATCAGGTGACGGCCGTTCCAGGCCATGGTCCGCAGCGCCTGCTCGGTGAAGTCACCACCCACCGGATCGTAGATTACATCCACACCTTTGCCGCCGGTCAGCTTCTTGACGGCGTCTTTCAGCGGCTCTTCGCTGTAGTTGATCAGGTCATCGGCGCCGGCCTCTTTGGCCACCGCCAGCTTCTCGGCACTGCTGGCCGCGGCGATCACCCGGGCACCCATGGCCTTACCGAGCTCAACCGTCGCCAATCCCACACCACCGCTGGCGCCCAGCACCAGCAGGGTCTCGCCGGGCTGGAGGTTGGCGCGCTGTTTGAGGGCGTAGTAGGAAGTGCCATAGACCATGGTGAACGCCGCTGCCTTCTCATCACTCATGGTGTCCGGTGCCGGCAACAGATTGTGCTCGGACACCACGATTTCCTCGGCAAAGGCGCCAAAGCCGGTGAGCCCCACCACCCGGTCACCGGGTTTGAAGCGGGTAACCTTGTCACCAATCTCAATGACCTCACCGGCCATTTCGCCGCCCGGCGAGAACGGCAGGTTGGGCTTGAACTGGTACTTGCCCTCGATGATCAGGGTATCGGGAAAATTGAGCCCGGCCGCACTGACCCGCACCCGCACCCCATGGCCCCGCGCCTGGGGGCTCTCGACGTCTTCGATCACCAGGTTTTCCGCTGGCCCATAGGCCTTGCACAAGATTGCCCGCATGGTCTGATTCCTCGGTTATTGTTGGCTGTTGTTACGGTTATGCGCCTCAGCATAAGGCGCCCCCCGGGTGAATCCAATGAAATCCACTGATGGCGCACCATTAGCCATAATTATAGTGATGTCCCAGGACGCATTACTTTGTTCCGGGTCAATTGCGGCTTTCCCGCAGAAATCTGCCATCACGGCCCATCAACAACGGTGATTTTACGATCGGATTGATCAAGCCAGGGCGCAGGCCCTTGGCCTGAGGGCGCTCAGTCGGTAACATTGCCCTTTTTTCACCCAACCGGAGGGGAACGCACCCAATCTCCCCGTCACCGGTCTGATATTCCGTTAGCCAATACCCAAACTCCAAACCCCCACTGGCCCTTAGCAAGGCAGACATTCCCAATGCTTGAACGACTCTTTCAACTCAAGGCCCACGGCACCACTGTTCGTAAAGAAGTGATCGCCGGCATCACCACCTTCCTGACCATGGCGTACATCATCGTGGTCAACCCCAGTATCCTGCAGGGCACCGGCATGGACTTCGGGGCGGTGTTCGTTGCCACCTGCCTGGCCGCCGTTATCGGCACCCTGATCATGGGCCTCTGGGCCAACTACCCCATCGCCCTGGCTCCGGGCATGGGTCTGAACGCTTTCTTCTCATTCACCGTGGTCGGCAGCATGGGCTACAGCTGGCAGATCGCGCTCGGAGCGGTGTTCCTGTCCGGTCTGATCTTCTTCCTGCTCAGTATCTTCCGGGTGCGGGAATGGATCATTAACTCGATTCCGATGTCGCTGCGATTCGGCATCTCGGCCGGTATTGGCTTTTTCCTGGCGCTGATCGCCCTTAAGAACGCCGGTATCGTGATTGACCACCCGGCCACCCTGGTGGGCATTGGCGATCTGAAGGCGGCCGAGTCACTGCTGTTCTTCGGTGGGTTTCTGCTGATCTGTGCTCTCTCTTATCGCCAGGTCACCGGCTCCGTGATGATTGGCATCATCGCCGTCACCGCAGTTGCCATGATGCTGGGACTGGTCGAGTACAAGGGCTTTATTTCTGCGCCGCCGAGCCTGGCTCCCACCTTCATGCAACTGGACATTGCCGGTGCCCTTGATGTGGCTATGATCAGCGTGATCTTCGCGTTCCTGTTTGTGGATCTGTTCGACACGTCCGGCACCCTGATTGGCGCCGCCCAGCGCGGTGGCCTGCTGGATGAAAACGGCAAACTCCCACGACTTGGCCGTGCCCTGATGAGTGATTCGGTGGCCACCATGTCCGGCGCAACCCTGGGCACCTCCACTACCACCAGCTACATCGAGTCCACCGCCGGTATCGCCGCTGGTGGCCGCACCGGGCTGACCGCTGTGGTTGTCGCCGCGCTGTTCCTGGCCTGTCTGCTGCTGTCACCGATTGCCAGCATCATTCCGGCCTACGCCACCGCGCCGGCACTGCTGTACGTCGCCGTGCTGATGACCAGCGGCCTTAAGCTGATCGACTGGGAAGACGTCACCGAAGCAGCTCCGGCCGTGGTCACCGCACTGATGATGCCGCTGACCTTCTCCATCGCCAACGGCATCGCCCTGGGCTTCATCACCTACGCCGCCCTCAAGGCTCTCAGCGGCCGCTGGTCGCAGCTGAGCGCCAGCGTTGCCATCATCGCCGTTGTGTTCGTCCTTAAATTCATCTTCCTGGATGCGGCCTGATTGGCCACAGACTGACCGGAATACCCATGGACTATTTCTCAGAAAGCATCAAACAGGCCATCCGGACCGTTCCTGACTGGCCCAAGCCCGGTGTCTCGTTCCGCGACATCACCACCGTGCTGCAGGACCGCACTGCGTTTCGCAAGCTCATTGACGCCTTTGTCCACCGCTACCACGGTCAGAACATCGACGCCGTGGCGGCCGTGGATGCCCGTGGCTTTATCATCGGCTCGGCACTGGCCTACGAGCTGAACGCCAGCCTGGTACTGGTGCGGAAGAAGGGCAAACTGCCGTTCGATACCCTGGTGGAAGACTACGAGCTGGAATACGGCACCGCCTCAGTGGAGCTGCACAAGGACGCCTTTCACGAAGGCGACCGGGTGATCCTGGTGGACGATCTGATCGCCACCGGCGGCACCATGCTGGCGGCTTCCCGGCTGATTCGCCGGATCGGGGCCGAGATTGTCGAGGTCGCTGCGATGATTGATCTGCCCGACCTGGGAGGCTCACAAAAGCTGCGTGAAGACGAGCTGGCGGTTTATACTGTCTGTTCTTTTGAGGGGGACTAAACCGCTCCCCCGAGCCCAGTACCAACAAGGAGATCGATCATGCCTGAATACCAACACCACTGGAAAGACGGCACGCCGATCCACTTCCCCCTGGGCAAGATCGTCTGCGTGGGCCGCAATTACGCCGCCCACGCCGAAGAGCTGAACAACCCCATTCCGGAAACCCCGCTGCTGTTCATCAAACCAGCCAGCTCGGCCATGTACATCACCCGGCCGCTGGCACCCCCACGGGACCAGGGTGCGGTACACTTCGAGACCGAACTGGCAGTACTGATTGGCCAGCCGCTCTCCGCCGCGACCGAAACCCAGGCCCGGGACGCCATCCTCGGCTACGGCCTGGCTCTCGATCTCACCCTGAGAGATGTCCAGTCTGAGCTCAAGACCAAAGGGCACCCCTGGGAACGCGCCAAAGCCTTTGACGGCGCCTGCCCACTCTCCCCGTTTATCAGCGCCCAGGGCCTGAGCTCGGAGACGCTGCACTTTACCCTCGACATCAACGGTGAGCGCCGCCAGACCGGAGATACTGGCGACATGCTCAACCCGGTGGTGCCACTGATCCAGCACATCAGCCAGATTTTCAGCCTGCAGCCGGGAGACGTGATCCTGACCGGAACGCCTGCGGGTGTCGGCGCGCTCGAAAGCGGCCACACACTCTCCCTGTCACTGCTGCCTGATCCAGAGCGGGACCCGGCCCTGTTCGTCGAAACCACCGTGGTGTAAGGTCAGCAGGGCACCGCTTTTGCTGGTGCCCTGGCTCTCAGCAGACTCTGAGCAAACCGTTTTCGGACAGTGGACGTACCCAAAGCATGGCCAAGAAACCAATCACATCCCGCGGTGGACGCTTCTTCAAACTCGCCGGCATGACCGCCTCAGTGGCCGGTCAGTATGCCGGCCAGCGGGCGCGACGGCTAATCGGCCGGGAGCAGGACGAGCAGGCGCGCAGCGAAAGCTACGGCAAGATGGCCGACCAGATCGCCGGCACCCTGGGAGAGCTCAAGGGCGCGGTGATGAAAGTGGGACAGATCGCGTCCCAGACCCAGGATTTCCTGCCCAAGGAATTCTCAGACGCGCTGCAACGGCTGCAGAAAGAAGCACCACCCATGCCTTTCGAGGTGATCACCGCCCAGGTCGAGCAGGAACTGGGCAAACCCATCCATGAACTGTTCGAGTACCTGCAGGAGGAGCCCTACGCCGCCGCCTCCATTGGCCAGGTTCATCGCGCCCGCCTGCATGACGGCACCGACGTGATCGTCAAGGTGCAGTATCCAGGGGTGGACGACTCCTGCGATTCCGACCTCAAGCAGCTGCGCATGGCGCTGCGCCTGGGCGGGCTACTGAAGATGCCGAAGGAAAGCGTTGACCAGCTGTTTGCCGAAATTCGCGAACGCCTGAAGGAAGAGCTGGATTACGACAACGAAGCCCGTAACATCCATCTGTTCCGGGATTTCCACAAGGACGATTCCGGCGTACTGATTCCCGCGGTGATCGACAGCCACTCCACCCGCAGGGTGCTGACACTGGAACTGGTGGAAGGCGACCACATCAGCCAGGTGTCTCCGGAACGCTACAGTCAGGACACCATCAACCAGATCGGTCACCGGATTTTCGTCACCATGGCGGACCAGCTGTTCCGCTACCAGTGCATCCACGGCGACCCGCATGCCGGCAACTTCGCCTACCGCCCGGATGGCACCATCATTCTTTACGATTTCGGGTGTGTGAAGAAGCTCAAGCCGGAGATCGTCAAGGCCTACCGCAACGCCCTGGTGGCGGCCCTGGAGGAGGATTACCAGGCGCTGGATCGCCACCTGATTGATCTGGGGGCGCGGGTGGAGAACAAGCCGGCCATCGATGAAGCCTACTACGCCATGTGGCGGGACATCCTGATCCGCCCGTTCGATGGCCATCAGCCCTACGACTTCGCCGATTCCGAGATCCACAAGGACGTCGCCGCCAAGACCAGCACCGTGTTCCAGTACCTGGACTACTTCAAGCCGCCGGTGGAAAGCATTTTCATTGACCGGATGATTGCCGGCCACTATTGGATGCTGAGGCGATTAGGGGTGCAGGCGGCGTTCCGCTCGGAACTGGAGAAGTATCTGGCAGCCGCCGATTAACTGCCAAGGCACACCGGTTGCCACCTGGTAGCTTCTTGATTGCTACACCGCCAGGTTGGCTAACCATTCCGCCACGCCCTCGCTGGCGCCCTTGCGAATCACCCGGGCGCGGGACACGCTCGCCGGCTCACCCGGGTCGATCACCGTCACCGGCACATGGGTGTCGATCTCATGCACGAGCCCGGCGGCGGGGTAGACCTGCAAGGACGTCCCCACAATCAGCAGCTGGTCCGCGGTCCGCACCACGTCCGCAGCGACCTCAATCATCGGAACCTCTTCACCAAACCAGACGATGTGGGGCCGGAGCTGGGCGCCACGATCACAGGTGTCGCCCAGGGCAATCGGGTCACAGCCAATGTCGTAAACCTGCTCCGGATAACGGCTGCTGCGCACCTTGGTGAGTTCACCGTGGAGGTGGATCACCTGGCTTGAACCGGCGCGTTCGTGCAGGTTGTCCACATTCTGGGTGACGATGGAGACGCGATACTGCGCCTCCAGCTCCGCCAGCAGTTGATGGGCCCGGTTCGGCTCCACACTGGCCAGCTGGCGGCGACGCTCGTTGTAGAACCGCAACACCAGCTCCGGATTACGCTCGAAAGCCTCCGGTGTGGCCACGTCGTACACACTGTGCTGCTCCCACAGACCGCCGTTGTCACGGAACGTGGAAAGCCCGCTTTCGGCGCTGATACCAGCGCCGGTCAGTACGACAATGTGCGGTTTCACAGATCGAACACCTTGCCGGGGTTCATCACCCCCTTGGGATCAAACACCTGCTTGATGGCGCGCAGGTAGGCAATCTCGGTCTCACTGCGGGTGTACTGCAGGTAGGGCTTCTTGGTCATGCCCACGCCATGCTCGGCAGAGACACTGCCCTGGTAACGCTCGACAATCTCGAACACCCATTTGTTGACCTGCTGGCATTTCTCGAAGAAATCCTCCTTCGGCAGATCTTCCGGCTTGAGGATGTTCAGGTGGAGGTTGCCATCACCAATATGGCCGAACCAGATGATCTCAAAGTCGGGGTAATGCTCGGTTACCACCTGGTCGATCTCGGTGAGGAACTCCGGCACTTTGGACACCACTACGGAGATGTCGTTCTTGTAGGGCGTGCGGGGCGCAATGGACTCGGAGATGCCTTCGCGCAGCATCCACAGGTTCTTGGCCTGGGTTTCGCTCTGGCTGATCACCCCATCCAGCACCCAGCCATTCTCGACACACTGTTCAAACAGTGCCATGGCATCGTCCATCACCTGGTCAGACACCGCCTCAAACTCCAGCAGCGCGTAGTAAGGCGCCTCGGTTTCGAACGGTGCCTGCACCTGGCCGTGCGCCAGTACATGCTGCATGGCCTGATGGGAGAAGAACTCATACGCCGTCAGGTCGATGCGGTTCTGGAAGGTTTGCAGCACATCCATGGTGTTGGTGAGGTCATTGAGCCCCAGCACCAGCACGGTCAGGTTGTCGGGCTTGCGGGTCAGCTTCATGGTGGCTTCGGTGATGAAGCCCAGAGTGCCCTCGGCGCCGATAAACAGGTGGCGCAGGTCGTAACCGGTGTTGTTCTTCTCCAGATCCTTATTGAGCTCAAGGACATCGCCTTTGCCCGTCACCACCGTGAGACCAGCCACCCAGTCGCGGCTCATGCCATAACGAATCACCTTGATACCGCCGGCGTTGGTGGACAAATTACCACCCAGCTGGCTGGACCCGGCCGAGGCGAAATCCACCGGATAATAGAGGCCGTTGTCCTCGGCAAACGTCTGCAACTGCTCGGTGATCACCCCGGCCTGACAACGCACGGTACGGTCACTGGCGTTGAAATCGACAATCTGGTTCATGTAGTCGAACGCCACCACCACTTCACCATTGGCCGCGACAGCTCCGGCACTCAGACCGGTACGCCCGCCCGAGGGTACCAGCGCCACGTCGGCCTCATTGGCAAATTTCACCAGTGCCTGTACCTGTTCGGTGGTCTTGGGAAACACAATGGCCAGGGGCTTGGGCGGATAGATTTTGGTCCAGTCCTTGCCGTAGTTGTCCAGGTCGGCGGGATCGGTCAGGACTTTGCCTTCATCCACCAGGGTCTTGAGCGTGGCGATGATCTGTTCGGGAGTCATGGAAGTTCCGGTCTCAATCAGGATGGCACGTTAACGGTTAGGCGCATAAGCATTATCGGAAAGTGGAATTGATCCGAGCGAATTGATGCGCTGTGAAAATCTGCGTTTATGGTATCATACCGCCCCTGTTCTGTGAGCCTGCCCCCTTGCAGTAGACGACGCCAGGCTGCACAGATGACACTTCTGTCTTACCACGCGACGAAAGGTCTGGAAGCAAGCCCATGTCTAATACGTCTCTCGAAAAGAGCAAAATCCGTATCCTGCTGCTGGAAGGCGTGCATCAATCCGCTATTGATACACTGAACGCCGCAGGCTACACCAACATCGAGTACCTGACTCATTCTCTGGCCGAGGACGATCTGATCGAGAAGATCGCCGACGCCCATTTTGTTGGCATCCGTTCCCGGACCCAACTGACCGAGCGTGTATTCGACGCTGCCAAGAAGCTGGTGGCCGTGGGCTGTTTCTGCATCGGTACCAACCAGGTGGACCTGAAAGCAGCCACCCGCCGCGGTATCGCCGTGTTCAACGCACCGTTCTCCAACACCCGCAGTGTCGCGGAACTGGTGCTGGCACAGGCGATCCTGCTGCTGCGCGGTGTACCCGAGAAGAACGCCAAGGCCCATCGTGGTGAATGGATCAAATCCGCCAAGAACAGCTACGAGATTCGCGGCAAGAAACTGGGCATCATCGGCTACGGCAACATCGGTACCCAGTTCAGCGTTCTGGCCGAGTCCCTGGGCATGGAAGTGTACTTCTACGATGTGGTCTCCAAGCTGTCGATCGGTAACGCCACCCAGGTCGGCACCCTGCAGGAACTGCTGAACATCGCTGACGTGGTCAGCCTGCACGTTCCGGAAACACCGGCCACCAAGTACATGTTTGGTGCCGAGCAGTTCGCCCAGATGAAGCCGGGCAGCATTCTGATGAACGCCTCCCGCGGTACCGTTGTCGACATCGACGCGCTGTCTGAAGCCGTCAGCAGCGGCAAGCTGCTGGGCGCCGCGATTGACGTGTTCCCGGTGGAGCCGAAGTCCAACGACGAAGAGTTCGTCTCGCCGCTGCGTGAGTTTGACAACGTGATCCTGACCCCGCATGTGGGCGGCTCCACCATGGAAGCGCAGGAGAACATTGGTCGCGAAGTGGCCGAGAAGCTGTCCATGTACAGCGACAACGGCACCTCAGTGTCGTCCGTCAACTTCCCGGAAGTTGCCCTGCCGTCACACCCCAACCAGCACCGCCTGCTGCACATCCACGAGAACGTGCCGGGCGTGATGTCCGAGATCAACCAGGTGTTCTCAGAGAACGGCATCAACGTATGCGGTCAGTACCTGCAGACCAAGGAAGAGATCGGCTACGTGGTGATCGATGTGGACAAGGAGTACGGCGAACTGGCGCTGGAGAAGCTCAAGTCCGTCAAGGGCACCATCCGCTGCCGGGTGCTGTTCTGAGCCTGGAGGTCGATCATCGCCGGTAACCGGCACCCTCCGAAAACCGCGGCCTGCGCCGCGGTTTTTTTGTGCCTGTCAGAACGGGCCGGATTAACGACCCGTAAGCCGCTATTCATGCCGGCCACCTTGTAAAATGCCGTCGCGCAGCCATGGTCTAAAGGGTCAGGGCACAAAAGCCTTGCATCACCCACACAAGATCAAGGAGCATCCCATGTCTCTGAAGGATTCTTTGTTGCAGAAACTGGAAACCCAGTCCGAGAAGTGGAGCAAGCAGATCGACAACCTGCGCAGCGAGGCCGATGCCCGCATTGCCGAAGCGCGGGACGAAGCGGCGGAAGCCGAGGTTGAACGGGAGTTCGCGGAGAAGATCAAGGATCTGGAGGGTCGGGTCGAGACAGCACGTCAGGAACTGTCCAACCTTCGGGATGCCGGCGAAGACAAACTGCAGGACCTGAAGGCCCGTATTGACGACTGGCTGCCCAGCAACGCCAACTGAGCACCGGCCAGCTGTCCCGGAACCGCCCGTCGGGGCGGCTCCGGATGCCATGCAGGGTATTACTGCTGCATCGGCACCAGGGTCAGCTCCACTCGCCGGTTCTGTTCACGACCGGCCGCCGTGGAATTGGTGGCGATGGGGTAACGGGGACCATAGCCCACAGCCCGGGTACGACCGGACTGAATGCCCTGCGCCAGCAGGAAATCTCGAACTGACCCCGCCCGACGCTCACTCAGCAACTGGTTGAAGTTCTGTGAGCCGGTACTGTCGGTGTGCCCTTCGATGTTGATGATGGTCTGGTCAAACTCTTTCAGTACCAGTGCCACCGACTCCAACACCCCATGGAACGACGACTTGATGGTGGACTGGCTGACATCAAAAGTGATGTTGCCCGGCATCACCAGCTCAATCTGGTCGCCATTGCGCACCACCCGTACACCGGTGCCTTCCAGCTTGTGGCGAAGCTGGGCTTCCTGGCGGTCCATGTAATAGCCAATACCGCCACCGATGGCCCCACCAGAGGCCGCACCGATCAGCGCACCCTTGCCCCGATCACTCTTGCTGGATGTTGCAGCACCTACCGCTGCGCCGCCAATAGCGCCAATTACGGCACCGGTGGTGGCATTCGAGACTTTCTCTTCGCCGGTGTATGGATCGTAGGTCATACACCCGCTCAGCGTTGCCGCCGCTGTAACGGCCAGGATTGTCTTTTTCACTGCAACTACACCTCTGCTGTTATGTGAATCCAGCCGTTTGCTGGAAGTCTTCTACCCTCAACAGGCTTCCGGGTATCGATCTGTCTGGTCGCTGGTAAACGTTTCCACAATGGTGTTGAACACTGTGGCCTGCAGATCCTTCGCCTCGTTCACCAGATGGTGCCGGCCATCGGGAATCCGGACTTCCTCGACGTCGGCGAACTTGTTGCGGATGATCCGCAGGTTGTGCTGCCAGTCCACCGTCAGGTCTTTTTCACCCTGTACCACGGTGATCGGGTAATCCACCGGTGGGCACGACTCGATATGCGGCACCCACTGCCTTAACGCCGACACCCAGTCCACGTGCACGGCCCGTGCCTGTAACGGGTCGTGCTCCTTGAGGAACCTCAGGAACCGGCCGTCACTGCTGTTCTCGGAGAACAGCCGACGCCAGCGCTTGATAAACGGCCGCATCACACTGTGAAGGACCTTGGCCCCCAGCCACCCGGTGGGACGCACCAGCGGTGCCAGTAACACCACCCGGCGAAAAGCCGAGGAGTCGGTGTCGTGACGGTTCGACAGCAGGTAGTCGATCAGAATCGCGCCACCGGTGCTCTGGCCAACCGCAAACCAGGGACCGCGCAACTGCGACCGGACCCGGGCCATGACGTCGCACAACACCGCCTGGTACTCCATAAAGCTGCCAATGGCCGCCGGTGTGCCACTGGACAGACCATGTCCCGGCTGGTCGTAGGCCAGCACGTCGAATCCGGCTCCCAGGCAACGATCAATCAGCTGACTGTATAGCCCCACATGATCGAAGTAGCCGTGGAGGATAAAGACCGTGCCCCGGCACGACTCCGCATCGGGCTGACGGTAGTAATGCAAAACCACCTTATGACCACCGGCCTGCAGGAGCCCCTGCTGGTACCGGACTGCGGGATGTTCCACCCACAGGTCCAGACCGTAATAACGGCAGTAGGCCGTGGCTTCCGCGCCGAGTTCGCCGGGCTGATCCGGATCAAACGGCACCAGCTTGGCCAACAGCGACTGCCGGTCCCAATCGGGAATTTCTATGTTATCGGTTTTCCAGTACACGAGGGATTAAACGCCCGTCATCAATCGGTGACTTGTTGGCCATGGCGGAAGTGACTGCAGATGCCTGGACTGCCGCTGGCGCCTGAATTTAGCCAAAGAGTAGCATAACCGGCCCCCAATCCGGTTACCCTTGGGAGTGCCGGATTGGCAACGTCAGCCAAGCCATTGGCGGCACCCGGCAAGCCGCCTAACCTTATGGGTCTTTGAGCCATTCCACATCGCCTCTTTGAGGAGACACGCCATGCTTCAGTCCGCGCTGGCCACTGGCCTTCGCCAAACCCTGCAACGGGTGGTCAAACCGATGCTCAACCCGTCACTGGGCGTCCCGCTGCAACGGACCCTGATCCGCCAGGCCTACCGCAGCTCGTTGCCTCCTCTGGGCAGCCGTTTCCAGAGCACCACGCTCGGTGGCGTCGACACGCTCAAGGTAAGCTGTCAAAGCGACGACCGCTATGGCCTGCTGTATCTGCACGGCGGCGCGTACATCGTCGGCTCTCCTGCCACCCACCGAGGACTGACCGGTCACCTGGCCAAAGCCACCGGGGCCACGGTTTATGCCATCGACTATCGGCTGGCACCCAAACACCCTTACCCGGCCGCCCTGGACGATGCCGTCTCGGCTTACAGGGCCTTGCTGGACCAGGGGATTCCTGCAGATCGGCTGTCCGTGGCCGGTGACTCCGCCGGCGGTGGTCTGTCACTGGCACTGGCGATGCGACTGCGTGACGAAAAGCTGCCCCTGCCCGCGTCACTGACCCTGCTGTCACCGTGGACCGATCTGACCCACACCAGCCTGTACACCCCAGTGGTCGAACCGCTGCTACAGCAGCGCTGGATCGACAATGCCGCCCGGCTCTACTGCCACGGCGAACCCCGCAACCACCCTTACATCTCGCCGCTGTTCGGCGACCTGTCCGGGTTGCCACCGATGCTGGTACAGGTGGGCAGTGAGGAAATCCTGCTCAACGATTCCGAGCGTCTGGCGCGTAAGGTTCGCGAGCAGGGTGGCGAAGTGGTGCTGGAGGTCTACAACGGGCTCTGGCACGTGTTTCAGGTTCACGCCGGCCAGCTTAGCCGGGCCACCGACGCCATCCAGGCGGCAGGTCAACACATTCGGAGGCACCAGGCACTATGAACACCATCCTGATTACCGGCGCCGCGTCCGGCATCGGCGCCGCTACCGCCCGGCTGTTTGCCCGGGAGGGCTGGCGCCTGGGCCTGATGGACGTCAACGGCGAGGCACTGACCAACCTGAACCAGTCCCTGGGGGGCAAACACTGGACCCAGGCCGTGGATGTCACAGACCAGGCGTCCGTCACCGACGCCCTGGCCGCCTTTGATGGCTTTGCCGACGGCCGTCTCGACATCCTCTTCAACTGCGCCGGCATCCTGCGGGTCGGGCCTTTTGAAGACATCCCCATGGCGGAGCACGCCCGTATCCTTGACATCAACGTCAGCGGACTGATGCGGGTATGCCTGGCCGCGTTCCCACTGCTGCAACAGACCGACCGCGCCCGGGTCATCAACATGAGCTCAGCCTCAGCGCTGTATGGCACCCCGCATTTCGCCAGTTACTCGGCTTCCAAGTTCGCCGTGCGAGGGCTGACCGAAGCCCTCAATATCGAGTGGAAGCGCCACGATATCCTGGTACAGGACATCATGACACCCTTCGTCAAGACGCCGATGGTGGATAACCAGAGCTTTCGCGCCCCGGTGATCGAGCGCCTGGGAGTGTCACTGACTGCGGAAGATCTGGCGGAGGAGGTGTGGAAGGCGTACCGGGGCCATGAGGTTCATCACCTGGTAAGCCGGCAGTTCAAATCCCTCTCACTGGCCAGCAAGTGGCTGCCGGACCGAATCACCCGCGGCATGATGTCAGTGCTCAGCCGCTGAAACGGCCGGCTCGGCCAATTCCAGCTCCCCGGTCACCAGGGCCTGTTTACGGGCCCTGGGCCAGCGCTTCACCTGCCACTCCAGCCGCGATGCTTCGGCACGAGTACCCACCGGGGTACTGAAAACCAGGGTCAACGGCCCCTTCCCACGCAGACTCCTCGCCCCTTTGGGGGCACCGGCCTGATGCTCGGCAAACCGTCGGGGGACATCGGTGGTAATGCCGGTATAGAGCGCACCGGACGCGGTTCTCACCAGATACAGATGCCAGAGAGTTTGAGACGACACGGGATCACACCGCCTCGGCTTCGGCGACCTTGTCACGGACCTTGCGCTGCTGCACCCACAATCCGGCCATGATCAGGCCCAGCCCTACGTAGGTGGAGCCAAGGATGACTTCGCCGAGAATCAGGTAGATAAAGACCAGCGACAGGAACGGTGAGATAAAGATCAGGTTGCTGATGCGGGAAGTGTTCTCCGCTCGCTTCATGGCATAGGACCAGAGCACAAAGGCCAGTCCCATTTCGAAAATGCCCACGTACAGGGCACTGTAGAAGGCGGTACCAGGATCGAACGCAAAGCCATCGGTGAGTCCACAGGCCAGGACGATGAACGGCAACCCACAGACGAAGTTGAGGAACAGCCCCACCACCGGGTCGCGCTCATCGCGGGTTGCGAGAATCCAGTAGGATGCCCACACCAGGGTGCTGGCGAGGGCAAAAGCGACCCCAGCGGGATTCGAGAAGGTCAGTGACAGTACCTCGCCCCGGGTGGCGATCACCACCACCCCGCTGTAGCAGATCAGGCCGGCAATGATGTCGGCGCGACGCAGCCGCTGCCCCAGGAACGGTACCGACAGATACGCCAGCACCAGTGCCCAGGTGTAGTTCAGGGGTTGCGCTTCCTGCGCCGGCAGCCGGTCAAAGGCGCCGAACAGCAGGAAGTAGTACAGGCAGGGATTGATCAGCCCCATCAGCAGGGATTGCAGGTACTGCCCCCGCCGCAGCGAGAACACCTGGCGCCAGCGACCCTGGACCACCAGCACCAGGCCAATCACCACCACAGACGCCACACAGGCCACCAGTAACATCTGCACCGGACTCAGCTCTCGCAGAGACAGCTTGAAGGCCGTGGCGACGGTGGACCAAAGCAGGACGGCGCCAAGCCCGAACAGCATGGCGTGGGTCTGGTTTTTCATGGCGGCTAATCAACTCGATCATGGCCCGGCTCGCTACTCCATCAAACCGGGCAGGAACAACGCGATCTGCGGGAACAGAATCAGCAACACCGTCGACAGCAGGAGCAGCACGATAAACGGTGGTGTACCCGCGATCACATCCAGGTAAGGCCTTCGGAAAATGGCCACGGCGGTGAATATATCGCATCCGAACGGCGGTGTCGCCGAGCCGATGGCCGCCTGCAGGGTGACCAGGGTACCCACCAGAACCGGATCAATGCCCGCCGCGGCGACCGCCGGGGCAAAAATGGGCGTCAGGATCAGGATCACCACAATCGGGTCCACAAACATGCAGCCGATGAAGTAGGACACCGCAATGAGTCCCAGGATCATGTAAGGGCTGTCCGCCGCGTTCTCGATGACCCCGCCGAGCATCAGTTCGGGCAGCTTGGCGAAGGAGATCACCCAGGAGAAGGCAGTACCTGCGGCCACCAGGATAAACACCACCGCGGTGATCAGACCGGTGGACAGTGCGATGCTGGGCAGGTCCTTGAAGCTGACCTGACGGAAGATTGCCATTTCCAGCACCAGGGCGTAAGCCACCGACATGGAGGCGGCCTCGGTCGGGCTGAACAGCCCGGAGTAGATACCACCGATGATAATCACCGGGAACCCCATCGGCAGGATCGCCCGCTTCAGCGCGGTGATCCGCTCCGGCCAGGGGGCCTTCTCCATCAGCGGAATCTTCAGTTTGACCGACTTGAAGTAGCAGTAGATCGAGAACAGCGCGAGGATCAGCAGACCGGGACCAATACCGGCGATGAACAGGTCACCCACCGAGGTGCCGGAAACCACCCCGTAGATGATCATGCCGATCGACGGCGGGATCAACAGGGCGATGTCGCTGGCGTTGATGATCAGCGCCATGGTGAACTTGTCCGAATACCCCGCTTCTATCATTTTCGGTCGCAGGGGCTGGCCCATGGCCACCACCGTTGCCTGGGTCGAGCCGGACACGGCGCCAAACAGTGTGCAGGACACTGCCGTGGTCATGGGCAAGCCACCGCGAAGATGGCCGACAAACTTGGACACCAGATCCAGCAGCCGGTCCGCTGTGTGGCCCTTGATCATGATGTCGGCCGCCAGTATGAACATGGGCACCGCCACCAGCACGCTCTGGGAGATCCCACCGATCATCTGCTGGATGATCACCGGCCCCTCCATGAACGGGAACTGGGTAAACAACAGCACCATCGCCCCAACCAGCAGCGGCACCATCATCGGAAAGCCCATCAGCAGCAGCACCACCATCACCACGGCTACCACCACCGCCATCGAGGCGAGATCCAGGCCGCCCAGGCCCAGCACGTCGATCAGGTTATCCATTGTTCTTCTCCGTCTCCGACGTTCCCGCAAAGTCGTCCTTCAGCCCGATCTCCGACGTCATCTCGTCGAGCTCGTCCTCGTATTCATCCGGGTTGTGCCAGGACAGCCAGGCCCCCGGACTGATGAGGTTGCGCACGCCGGCAAGCAGGAACTGGGCCGACCCAACCGCCAGACCAATGGGTGCAATCAGGTACACCGTCCACAGCGGCATCCCCAGCGATGGCATGCGACGGCCGGACGCCTGCAGCTTCATGACGTATTCCCAGGCGTACACCGCCAATAGGGCCAACAGCGCGCAGGAGACGAAACTGACGATCGTCAGCAGGATTTTCTGCCCCAAGGGAGGCAGCAGGTCATGGAGGGCGGATACCCGGATGTGACGGGCATTGCGGACGCCGTAGCCGACACCGACAAAGGTCACCACCACCACGAGGAGCTGGGCAACTTCGTCTGCAAACGACAGACTGGCGCCCAGGTTGCGGGCAAAGACGTTCAGGACACTGACGCCGGCCATCAGCAGGATGCCGACAATCAGAATGGATTTCTCGATGAAGTTGAGGCCTGTATCAAGCCAACGAAGGGGAATTTTTAAGATGTTTCCGATACCCGCAGCTTGTTTTTCCTCGCTCGGTTCGGCCATAAACTGGACTCCGTTTCCAATGTGCGTCCATACAGTATAGGGTGATATAGGTGGCAAACATCAAGAAATGTGTCTATCTAATAGGCTGTTAGGAACAGTTTGCACACGTTAGTTCTAGAGGACGACACAGCAAAGGAGATAACAAATGACGAAACTCACACGCTGGCTCGGAAGCCTGATCTTTGCATTCTCGCTGGTTCTGGTCGGCTGCTCCGACAGCGGCGAGACCGAGCAGGAGGCCGCTTCCACCTCCAGCTCAAGCTCATCGAGCTCATCCAGCCAATCCGCAGAACCGGCAGCGAAGGCTGAACCGGTGACCTGGCGCTTCGCGCTGGAAGAAATCGAAGGCAGTGTCCAGGATGCCTACGCTCAAGAGTTCAAGCGCCAGATCGAGGACATGTCCGATGGACAGATCGTGATCGAGATTTACCACTACGGTGCCCTCGGCACATCCTCACAGCTGACCGAGCTGGTTCAGGACGGTTCTATCCAGTTGGCTTTCGCGTCCCCGGGTCACCTGGCATCCGTCATCCCGGAAGTGGGGGTTTTCACCCTGCATTTCGTGCTGTCTGACGACAACGACGTGAACAAGGAAGTGCTGTCCAGCAGCAAGGTCCACAACCTGTTCGATGCTCCTTACGCCGAACAGAACATGCAGCTGCTGGGTATTGTTCCTGAAGGCTGGATGGTCTGGACCGGCAACAAGCCGCTGCGCACTCCGGCGGATTTCTCCGAGTTCAAGATGCGCACCATGACCTCCCCGATTCTGACCGAGTCCTACAAGGCCTACGGCGCCAACCCGTCGCCCATGCCTTACTCCGAGGTCTACAGCGGCCTGCAGTTGAAGCAGATCGACGGTCAGGTAAACCCGATCTTCGCCATCGAGGAAATGAGCTTCTACGAAGTTCAGGAAGCGATGACCCTGGCCAATCACGCCCAGTTCATCACCACCCTGGTGTCGAACAAGGAGTGGTATGAGTCTCTGCCCGACGACCAGCGCAAGTGGCTGGACGACACCCGCGCCGAACTGGTCGACTACATCTACCAGAAGCAGGCCGAGTTCAACGGCGAGCGCCTGGAAAAGATCACCCAGAACAGCGATATCGAAGTGGTTGAGCTGACTGACGAGCAACGGGCGGTGTTCCGCGATGCCAGCATGGGCGTTCGTGACATCTACCTCGAAGCCGCCGGTGAACGTGGTCAGGAAATCCTCGACACCATCACCTCCATGGTGGAAGAGGCCGACTCCGGCGAGATGTAATACCCGGCAGCCCTGATTGCCAGCCCGGCCGGGCTGGCAATCACACCTGCCTTCAGGCGGCGACGGGAGGCACCTCCACAAACGTCGCCCCTGCTTCCCCCAAGGCTTCACTGCCGCGGGCGGTCAGGTCCGAGATCAGCGCAAACTGGTCTGCCGGCGCCAGCGGATAGGCCTTCACCCGATAGCAGAAGCCGTAAGGCCGTTGCGCCACCACCACCTTGATCGGTTGCCAGATCCGCACCAACGGGCTGGTAAACGCCACATCCCGCAACAGCGCCTGCATTGCCGCCACATCGTGCCCCGGCCGCAGGTGGAACTCGGTGACCGTCATCAGGTTGTCCGAGCCCTTGTTGGCGTTAGCAATCAGGGCGTTCCAGAGCACGCCATGGGGAATCACCACCACGGTATCGTCAGCGGTCACAATCTCCGCAGCGCGTGTTCCAATCCGCCGGACCTCCCCGTAATGGCCATCCACCTCAATCCAGTCGCCCGGACGGTAGGGCATCTCATACAGCGTGACGATGCCGGCAATCAGGCTGTTGGCGTAGTCCTTGAAGGCAAACCCCAGGGCCAACGCCAGCGCGGCAAACACCGCGAACATGTTCTCGAACGAGGGCTCGATCAGCACCGGCACCACCAGCAGCACGGTGGCGACGATGATCAGCAACCGCAACAGCGGCACCGATGCCAGCAGGTAGAGTCGGGGCTTGCCCCCCAACTGGCCTGCCAGCCGCGGCAAAAAGGCCTGGATGGCCATGATCAGGGCCACCGCGACCGCCACCAGCAGCAACG
This sequence comes from Marinobacter sp. CA1, assembly GCF_020546665.1. Classification (NCBI taxonomy): domain Bacteria; kingdom Pseudomonadati; phylum Pseudomonadota; class Gammaproteobacteria; order Pseudomonadales; family Marinobacteraceae; genus Marinobacter; species Marinobacter sp. CA1. The sequence continues at coordinate 1,483,651 of NZ_CP071785.1, read as the reverse complement.
CCTCGAACACCGACTGGGAACTTAGCGACGACAGCGCGTCCTTGAGACCAAAATCATTCATCGCAATCAGAACCCATCTACCGGATAGCCATCGTTCAACAGCTGGCGTCGCACCGCCGGATACCCCAGTGCCGTCACCTGCCAGCCACGCTCGCCCTCAGCCACCAGCTCGCCGTTGCGCAGCGTCTGCAGCAGGATGGCCACGGCGTCGCTACCCAGCCCGGTGACCGCTGGCAGCTCTCCGAGGGACAGGCCATCGTGCAACAACAGCGCGTGCAGGATCAGGGTGACGCCGCGGTCCGGTGACGACGGCACCGCGGGCAGACTCAGTTGTTCCAGCGGTATCGCCCAACAGCTCCGGGCCCCGGTGGCCGGCTTGTCGGCATCCGCTTCGGGCGCCTCTGGCCGAGCCCGCAGAAGCTTGCGCCAGATCGCCAGGGCCACGCCGGGATTACCACGGGAAAACGCTGCCAGGTCGCGAATCAACCGGTGCTGACGGCTGCCATTACGCTCACTCTCAAGGGGAAGCACGCCGTCACCGCTGTCGCTCATCCGAACCGTCAGGCCGGATTCGCCACCAACAAGCGAACCCAGCCAGGCAGCCAGCAATGGCTCATCCAGCGCCGCGGGCGTACAACTGGCCACGGGCAGCTGTGGCAGATAGCGCTGCCAGAATCCCCAACACCAGCTGGAACAGTGCACCACCCCGGCGCCAAAACGCCCCAGCGCCAGCCCCTGAAAAAACGCCTTGAGCAACCACAGGCCCCGCCGATGGCGACGCCACAACCCGGCCAGATCGGCGATCAGCCAGGGCTCGTCCAGAGCCTGCTGCTGCCACCAGTTCTCCGCTTCCGCCTGGGAGGCCGGCCAGACCTCTGGCGGCTGGATGACTCGCCAGCCGCGCTCTTCAGCCAGGGTCACCAGCGTCTCCCGCAGGCCAGAACACGGCGGCGTTACCAGCGCCAGCACGCCATCTCGGGTCTGCGCCTGCTGACGGTCTATTTCCGCGCCTAGGGCCTGAACCTGAGCGGTTCTGTCAGGATCAGGGGCAAAACGTCGCAATTGCAGGGAGGTCAGTGTTTCGATGTCCGGCTCCGGGCGAAAACCGTGTTCGCCGGGGTCAAAGCGGTGACGAAACTGGCCCCAGGTTGAGCGCAGCAGATCCCGCACGGTGTGGCGGACTGATGCCGGCGGCAGTCGCCAATCTGCCAACGAGACCAGGCCACCGGGCAATGCCATCGGCGGTTCCGGCACCTCAGTCGCGCCGGTTGGGCGGGCAACGGCCGATTCACTCATCACTCAGGACGGCTCCTTTGTCTTGATCCGTTCAATTGATCCGAGCCGCATAACTCCGGCGACGCAGATTACTCGGGCACCAGCCAGTCCCACTGCTGTGTTGACGCCAGAATGTCAGCACCGCAGACGGGGGCCAACATCGCTTCAAGCCGGTGCTGCCACTGCCAGGGTGGGTTAAGCACCAGCATGCCCGACCCGATCATACCCCGCTCAGGTGGCGACTGAAGCCGCAGTTCGTGCCGAATCACCGGCCCGGCCTGGCCCTCAGAAACCAGATCCAGCAACACCTGGTGGCCACCGTCGAGCAGAATCGGGTACCACACAAGATAGACGCCATGGCGACACTGACGCCAGGCCCGGGCCAGGGTGCGCGCGGTATCGGCGTAGTCACTGCGAATTTCGTAGGATGGGTCCATCAGCACCAGCAACCGTGGCGCCGCTGGCGGCAGGGAACGCAGCAGCCCCTTGAGACCATCCTCATGGCGGATACGGACATCGGGCAGCGGCACTTTGCGGTGCAGCTGATCGTTCTCGTTGCCATGGAGTTCGAACAGAGTCAGCGCATCCTGGGCGCGCTTCCAGTGGCAGAACCAACGCGGTGATCCCGGATAGTAACGCAGCCCCGCACCGCCCCGGTTCAGGGCTTCCAGAGGTTGCAGGAAATGCTGCCAGTCGTCCGACACCAGGGTGTCACGAACCGCCCAGACCTGCTGAATACCGCTGTCCGCCTCCGCGGTCTTGCGGGCACGTTCGTCCTGCAGGTCGTAAAGACCCCGGCCGGCATGGGTGTCGAAGCAGGCAATCGCAGAAGGCTTGGTCTGCATCATCGACAGGGTCAGAGACAGCGCGGCGTGCTTCTGAACGTCGGCAATGTTGCCGGCGTGATAGGCATGAAGGTAACTGAGCATCGTGGGTCCCAGAAAGTCCAGAGGCTGAATTAGGCCCCATATCGCCCGACCAGACAAGCGCCAGGATCATTTCCCGGTGGATGAACATTGCATTCGTAATGAACGAATCTCTATAATCGTTAATGTTAATGACTTTTATTCCCACCTCACCAACAAGGAATGCACGGAGCATCACCATGATCGCCAGACTTTCCCGTAATCCGCTGTTCGTTGCCGTTTCCGCCATGACTCTGGCGACAGCCTGCAGCACCGGCCAGGACAACGCCGCAGCCGACGCTGAAAAAGACACCCCGCAGGCCGAACAGGCAGCCGCCCAGTCCGTGGACAAAGCCGCGGTTGTCAGCCATTACGCCGATCTGGCCCACGCCAACTTCCAGGATGCCCTGACCGCCGCCAAGGCACTGGATGCCGCGACCGACAAACTGATCAGCGAGCCGACCGCCGCCAATCTGGCAGCCGCCAAGGAAGCCTGGCTCGCCGCCCGGGTTCCCTACCAGCAAACCGAAGTTTTCCGTTTCGGCAACGCCGTGGTTGACGACTGGGAAGGCCAGCTCAACGCCTGGCCGCTGGACGAAGGCCTGATCGACTACGTTGCAGACGCTGACTACCAGTATGAGCTGGGCAACGACGGCGCCACCGCCAACATCATCGCCTCCACCTCCATCAACGTCGGTGGCGAAACCATTGACACCACGGAGCTGACGCCGCAGCTGCTGGCAGACCTGAACGAGATTGGCGGGTCCGAAGCCAACGTTGCCACCGGTTACCACGCTATCGAATTCCTGCTCTGGGGTCAGGACCTGAACGGCTTTGGCGCCGGCAACGGCAATCGCCCGGCGACCGACTTCGCCCAGGGTGACGACTGCACCAACGGCCACTGTGACCGTCGTGCCGACTACCTGGACGCCACCACGGACCTGCTGATCAGCGACCTGGAGTGGATGGTTGCCCAGTGGGCACCCGAGCAGGCCGACAACTACCGCGCCGAACTCACCGGCCTGGCACCGGAGGAAGCGTTCCAGCGCATGCTGTTCGGCATGGGCTCGCTGTCCCTGGGCGAACTGGCGGGCGAGCGCATGAAGGTTGCTCTGGAAGCCAACTCCTACGAGGATGAGCACGACTGCTTCAGCGACAACACCCACAACTCCCACTATTACAACGGTCAGGGCGTACAGAACGTCTACACCGGCAGCTACACCCGCATCGACGGCACCGTGTTCGAAGGCCCGTCCCTGTCCGACCTGGTCGCCGAAGCCAATCCGGAGCTGGACAGCACTCTCAACGACCAGCTGAACGCCTCCATGGCCGCCCTGAGCACCATGAAGCAAACGGCGGAAGCCTCCGAAAACCCGGTGAAGTTCGACATGATGATCGCCCCGAACAACACCGAAGGCGCGAAAGTCATTAACAACACCATCGTGGCCCTGGTGGAGCAGACCGGCTCCATCGAGAAGGCTGCCCAGATCCTGGGCGTCAACTCGCTGCAACCGGATGATGCCGGCCACAGCTTCTGATCCAACCATCAACACGGAGCCGCTGGCTCCGTGTTGAGGTAAGTCATGGCCAGCCTGGCACTTTTCTGGCAGGCTGGCGACGACTTCCCTCTTGACCAAGTATTACCATGCCAACATTACGTCCGAAGTACCTGACGCCCTGGCTATTCGCCCTGGCCGTCACCCAGACCCATGCTACACCGACTGCCGACTACCCGATTCAGGACACCCCGATGACCGGCGGTGACGGCACCGTGGAGCAGTTTGACCACAACGCCTTTTCCCTGCCCCAGGGCAACCTGTCGATGACCAAGCGGCTGGATTTCAGCGTCGGCAACAGCTTCTTCCGCAACCCCTGGGTGGAAGCGCCTGCCAGCACCGATGCCCGCGATGGCCTCGGCCCGTTGTTCAACACCAACTCCTGCCAGGGCTGTCACATCAAGGACGGTCGCGGTCACCCCCAGGATGAACAGGGCGGCTCGGTCTCGCTGTTCCTTCGCCTGGCGGTGCCGGCGGACCCCGACAAAGATGCGGAGCTGCTGAAACAGCATGGCTTCAAGCCGGCGCCGGTGTACGGCAGCCAGCTGCAGACCGCAGCCATCCCCGGCGTGAAACCGGAGGCCGATCTGGTGGTGAGCTGGGAGACGGTCATCGATACCCTGGCCGACGGCACGGAGGTCACCCTGCGCAAGCCGGTCTACCACATCGAGAACCCCAACTACGGCCCACTGCCTGACGACCTGCTGGTGTCGCCCCGCATGGCCCCGGCAATGATCGGCCTGGGTCTGCTGGAGCACATTCCGGAATCCGACCTGGTCGCCCGGGAAGACCTGAATGATGCCAATGGCGACGGCATTTCCGGCAAGGCCAACCGGGTCTGGAACAAAGCCACCAACCAGACCGTGCTGGGACGGTTTGGCTGGAAGGCGGCCGAACCCACGGTTCACCAGCAGAGCATGGGTGCCTTTGCCGGCGACATGGGCCTGACGTCCAGCACCAGCCCCGGCACCGACTGTACCGCAGCCCAGGGCTGTGACCAGTACGCCAGCGGAGGGGACCCTGAGGTCAGTGACAAAGTGGCCGGCTTCGTGTCGTTCTACGCCAGCAGCCTGGCGGTGCCGGCCCGCCGGGATTTCAACGACCCGGACGTTCAGGCAGGCGCCCGTCAGTTCAATGAACTGGGGTGCGCCGGGTGCCATACCCCCCGGCACCAAACCGGTGACGTGGCCGATCGGCCAGACCTGAGTCAACAGACTATCTGGCCCTACACCGACCTGCTGCTGCACGATATGGGCCCGGCCCTGGCCGATGGTCGCCCGGAGTTTCTGGCCAACGGCAACGAGTGGCGAACACCGCCGCTGTGGGGGATCGGCCTGGCCCAGACCATCCTGCCGCGTACCGGCTTCCTTCACGACGGCCGCGCCCGGACCCTGGAAGAAGCGGTGCTCTGGCACGGTGGCGAAGCCCAGCCGGCCGCCGACGGCTATCGCAGCCTGGACGCCACAGACCGACAGGCGCTGATCCGCTTCCTGGAATCGCTATAATGCATCGGCGCCAACCAGAGTGATGTTGGCGCTGGAAAAGTCGTCAATACAGTTTCCAAGAACGTTTTCAGCAACGTTTTCGAGAAGACTTTCGAAAAGATTCTCAAAAGACTTTCAAAAGAGGAGCATGCCATGCCCGGTTCCCGGCGCTTCGGTCGCATTACCCGTTCCCTGACACTGGCAGCAGCTATCACTGCCCTGCCGGTCGCTGCCCTGGCTGACACCCCACGGGAACGCTGGCATCAGGACATCGCCACCGGTTACCAGCAGCTGGCAGACCACACCCAGCAGCTGATGGACGCCGGCGATGGCTACTGCCAAGGCCCCGACGCCAGCGGACGCCGCCAGCTCGGCGATGCCTGGCTGCAGGCGTTCGAGAGCTGGCAACAGGTGCGTTTTGTCGAGTTTGGCCCGATTGAACAGGACAGCCTGGCGTGGCAATTCCAGTTCTGGCCGGATGCCAAGAACCTGGTGGCTCGCAAGGTCAACTACTGGCTTTCCGCCGAGACCGAACTGAACACAGCCACCATCGACGGCGCCGGCGTCGCCGTACAGGGCTTCCCTGCACTGGAATTCCTGCTGGCCGATCCCCGATTCCAGCAGTCGGAGCAGGCGCTGCCGGCCGAGCGCAGCTGTCAGCTGTTCAACGCCATCAGCAGCCACACCCACGCCAACGCTCTGGAACTGCAACAGCAGTGGCAAGCGATGAAGCCCCACTACCTGGCTACCGACGATTACACCCACGGCACCATTCGTTCCGCGATGAACGCCCTGGAGATCCTACAGGATCGCCGCATGGGCGCGCCCATGGGTCTGCGGGGTTCAGGCCGCCGCAATCCCTACCTGGCGGATGCCTGGCGCAGCGAAACCTCACTGGCCGGAATCCGCGCCAGCATTGAAGGTCTGCAGCGCTACTTCGTTCCCGGCCTGATGGCAGAACTTGCAGCCCAGGGCCACGCCGATCTTGGTGAGCAACTGAACGACGCCTTCGAGGAAGTACTGGGTGACCTGGAGAACGCACCAGCGGGCATGGCGCCGCTGATTGAGGATGACGAGGGCTTTGGCCAACTGCAATCCATCTACATTGACGTGGTACAGCTGGAACAGACCCTGAACAACGACATTGCCGCCGCCCTGGGTGTAATTCGCGGTTTCAATTCCAGCGACGGTGACTAGAAAGTGCTTTCACGCCGTCGATTTCTGCAATGGGGTCTGGCCGGACTGAGCCTGGGCGCCGGACTGCCCGGTTGTGCCCTCGCACCCTCCGGCCAGACTGCGCCAGCCCGGACCCGCCTGTTCAGTGCCGCCGATACCGAGGACGGCCGACATGCCCTGGTGAGCGTTGAGCTGGGAGGGGCTGCGCCGGTCACCCTGCCCGTGCCGGAGCGTTGTCACGGTGGTTGCCCCAGTCCGGATGGCGGTCATGTGGTGCTGTTCGCCCGCCGCCCGGGCCGTCACTTCTACGTGATCGACAGTGCCCGCGGCGATCTGGTCACTCAGGTGGCGGCGGGAGAGGAGCATCATTTCTACGGCCATGGGGTGTTCAGCCCCGATGGCAGCCGGCTCTACACCACCATGAACCATTACCCCAGCGGTGATGGCCTGATCGGCGTCTACGATGTCCACAATGGCTATCGTCTGGTGGACCACCTGCCCGCTGGTGGCATCGGCCCGCACGAACTGCGGCTGCACCCGGACGGTGAGACCCTGGTGGTAGCGGTTGGCGGCATCCAGACCCATCCGGATTACGACCGCATCAAGCTTAATCTGGATACCATGGCGCCGGCACTGGTGCTGATCGACCGGCACAGTGGTCAGGAGCGACAGCGCTATCAGCCCTCCCACCACCAGCTCAGTTGCCGTCACCTCGACGTCAGCCCGGAAGGCATTGTCATCGCCGGCTACCAGTACCAGGGGCCACGCTGGCACACCCCCCCACTGATCGCCCGTTTGGACAGCCAGGCGCGCCAGTTCAGCGAGATCGAGCTGCCCTCGCCGTTACAGGCCAGCCTCAACAACTACACCGCCAGCATCGCCATCCACCCTCGCGCCTCGGTGGCAGCGATTACCGCTCCCCGGGGCGGACGTACGGTGTTGGTGGATTATCAGAAAAAGACACTGATCCGCGAGCTGGCGATTCCCGACTGCGCCGGCGCCCTGCCCGATGGCGAGGACGGCTTTCTGGTGACCTCCGGCATTGGCCGGATCTACAGGATCGATCCACGCTCCACCACTCCCCAGCCCCTCCAACAGTATCCGCTGCGCTGGGACAACCACCTCACGCCCTTCGTCTGATCGCCCGGATGAGCACAGCGCCAGGCAATGGTAAGCTTGGCGCCTCGTTCCACAGCGGAGTGCCAACGTGGCCAAACCTGATTCCAGCGCAACCGAGCAGCTTTACAGCCTGATCGCCAACGAGGAGGACGCCCGCGCCTGCTCGGACCTGCCTGACTCCGCCTGTCAGGAAGTCCCCCGCAATTTCTTTCTGATTCTGGTTTGCAATGTGTTGACCAAACTGGGCGATCTGCTGGTCAGCCCCAAAACCGTGCTGACCTGGTTGCTGGGCGCGGTAGGCGCACCGGCGCTGGTGGCCTGGCTGGTCCCCATCCGGGAATCCGGCTCCATGGTGCCACAACTGGCCATCGGAGCCTGGGTACGTCGCAAGCCAGTGCGCAAGTGGTTCTGGAGCCTCGGGGCGCTGGGCCAGGCCATCAGCGTTGCCGCCATGGCGGCCAGTGTTCATTTTTTGGAGGGCTATGCCGCCGGCTACGGCATCGTCGCAGCACTGGTGGTGTTTTCACTGTCACGGGGATTCTGCTCGGTGGCGATGAAAGACGTGCAGGGCAAATGCATTCCCAAAGGGCGACGGGGACGCCTGTCCGGCCTGGCGACAACCCTCGGGGGCACAACCACCGTCGCCCTGACCATCCTGCTGTTCCGGGACGGTGGCGAACCGTCGCTGCAGTTCTATACCCTGTTGCTGGTGTTTGCCGCCCTGCTCTGGCTGGTTGCCGGCGCCCTGTTTGCCAATATTGATGAATACGCCGGCGAGACCGCAGGCGGTGGCCACGCTCTCGGGCAGGCGATCAAAAGCCTGAGCCTGTTGCGGGATGACGCCCCTTTCCGTCAGTTCGTTATCACCCGCGCCCTGCTGCTGTGTTCCGCCCTGGCGGCACCTTATCTGGTGCTGCTGGCGCAGAACAGTAACGAGTCCGGTTGGCTCCTGGGCAGCTTCCTGCTCGCCAGCAGCCTGGCCAGCTCGGTCAGTGCCAGCATCTGGGGCTGGATGGCGGATCGCTCCAGTCGCCAGGTCATGATCCTGGGCGCGGTGATTGCCAGCGTCCTGTGCCTTGCGACCGGACTGATAACCGTCGCTGGCGGAGAGGACCGGCTATCCGCCTGGGCCTATCCGGCCGCGTTCTTTGTGTTGGGGATTGCCCACGCCGGTGTTCGTCTGGGGCGCAAGACCTATCTGGTCGACATGGCCGGAGGTAACAAGCGCACCGACTACACCTCCGTCAGCAATACCCTGATTGGCCTGTTGCTGCTGGTCATCGGCGGCATCAGTGCGCTGCTGTCAACGGTCTCGGTCCCGGTGGTGATCCTGTTCCTGGGGGGCATGGGAGCGGTGGGGGCCTGGTCCGCCTATCGCCTGCAAGAAGCCTGAGAAGAGGTATACAAGCACTGGCTCAGGGCGAGACACCATCGTTCAGCGCCAGGGCGCCCTTGACGATGCGGTAGATCAGCCAGATCGACAACACCAGCAGAATCAGCCAGCCCACCAGCAGGAAGGTGGTCAAAGTCCCCACCACCATCCAGAACAGGCTGAACCAGAAGGTCCGGATCTGCCAGCGAAAATGCGGCTCAATCCAGGTGCCGTTCATGTCATCCAGTTTGACGTAGTTGATGATGACCCCTACCAGCGCCGTCACACCACCGGTAAAAAACGACAGCGCCTGAAGTATGTAAACCGCCACGGCCAGGTTGCGGGCCGGCTCCGCCTTACGTGCTTCCGGGTCAGGGTTGGCGGGTATAAATTCCTGTTCGGCCACAGCCACCTCCAGCAAATGGATTGATGGCCTCACATTACCACAAGCCGCAGAGCCTGCCCCAGCATTATGCCGCCGGTAGCTGGATGCCATTGCTGGCGATGTGCAGGGCAATGGCTGCCATCATCACCGCGATCACCCCGTCGATGATCCGCCACGCCATCGGGCGGGCAAGTACCGGCGCGAGCGCCGAGCCACCCCAGGCCAGCAAACCAAACCACATGACGGAGGCACTGCTGGCACCGGCGACAAAGGTCAGCTGATCCGTCTGCTGGGCACCAATGGCGGGGATCAACAACAGGGTATCCAGATAGACCTGGGGATTGAGCAATGTCACCGCCAGGGTCGTCAGCAACACCGCGCGGCGGCTGTTGCCCTCGGCTTCATCGCCGGTGTTCAGCGCCACCCGACCGCCCAACGCCCGCCACCCGGCCTGGATGGCAAGCCAGCCAAGAAACACCACCCCCAGCCAGCGAAACACTTCCAGCGCCTCCGGCCAGGCCAGCAGCGCAGCGCTGATCCCGAACATACCGGCGGTGAACAGCAGCACATCACTGCTCATACACAGCCCCGCCGCCCACCAGTGGTGCTCACGGCGGATCGCCTGGCCCAGCACATAGGCGTTCTGGGCACCAATCGCCACGATAATACCGCCACACACCACCAACCCAGTCAGATAGCTCTCCAGCACAGCCCCACTCTCCGTCAATCAGTTCCCCGGGCGCCCTCGCTCACAAATCGAACCGTCTCCGGCCCAGCTCAGGCACCAATGCAGGAAGCCAGTGTAGAGCGAAGCCGCTATACTGAAAAATCATACTCTTTATGCTGCATTAAATTTACTTATGCTGGACTACAAACTTCTGGAAGCCCTGGCCACGGTGATCGAAACCGGTGGTTTTGAACGTGCAGGCCTGACCCTGGGGCTGTCCCAGTCCGCCGTATCCCAACGCATCAAGCTGCTGGAAGCGCGGCTGGGACAACCGGTGCTGGTACGCCACCCCAGCCTGAAAGCCACCGCCGCCGGCCAGCGGCTCCTCAACCACGTGCAACAGGTGCAACTGCTGGAACGGGACCTGCGCCATACCCTGCCAGCGCTGACCAACAACCGGACCCGTCTGCGCATTGCCCTGAACGCCGACAGCCTGGCGACCTGGTGGGCCCAGGCCATCGGCGACTTCTGCCAAAGGGAAAACCTGCTGCTGGATCTGGTGATCGAGGATCAGGACATCGGCCTGCGACGCATGCGGGAAGGCGATGTCGCCGCCTGCCTGTGCAGCAGCGACCAGCCGGTGGCCGGCGCCCGCTGTACCGGATTGGGCCGGATGCAGTACCGCGCCCTGGCTCGCCCCGATTACATTGGCCGTCACTTTCCGGATTCCGGCGTCCTCGCCGCCTTTCGCCAGGCACCGGCCATCGTGTTCGGCCCCCACGACCAGCTCCAGCACCGTTTCCTCGCCAGCCAGGGCTACCATGGTCAGTTTCCCTTTCACCTGTGCCCTTCATCAGAGGGGTTTGTAAGACTGGCGCGGGCGGGCATTGGCTACGGCATGATTCCCGACCACCAGGGCCAGGAGTGGCTCGCCAGTGGTGATCTGGCGGATCTGGCGCCGGGGGTATCGGTGGACGTGGATCTGTACTGGCATTACTGGCGGCACGGTGGTGATTTCATGGAACGGCTGACCCAGACCCTGGTACAGCAGGCCTCATTGCTGCTCGCTGTCGACCGTTAGAGCCCCGTTCCAACATCCCCGGGATGGGAGACTTCCCTATCGGGGCGACATCAGGCCGTATTGGGACGGTACCCCAGGCGCAGCCCGCCCCAGTGACGGCCGTTGACGTAGATAGGCACAGACAGGTCGTGCATGATCTCGCCGGTATCCCGGCGGTAGGTTTGTAACAGCATGGCTTCGGTATGGCTGCCGCAGCGGGCGCCAGTGCGGTCAGCAAAGAGCCGCTTGCTTCGGCTCTTCACCAGGTCGACCGTCGGGTCTCCGCTGGGCGGATGGGCAAAATCCCGGTTGTGGGTGGGAACGTAACCGTCGGGAGCCGCAGCAATGGCAAACACCATCGCCGGATGGCTGTCCTTGATCGGTTCCTGAATCGCCGGCAACACTTCGTCGGTGAATCGGTCGAAGCCACTGCTGTATTTCTGGGGATCGGTCCCGGCCAGGGGTTGGCGGCCGGAATCGAACAGATCTCTGTCACTGATCCGCCCCGCCTTGAGGGCCTGCTCAAAGGCGTCACCAATGCGCCGGGCGCCGGCCCTGGCCTGGTGGTAGAAGAACTGGTGATAGCTGGTGTCGCTATGGCTGGCGTAGGCCGCGTTGGCCTCCTCCGCCAGCTCCATGAGTCGGGTGGCCTGCTGCGCCAGCCCCTCAACACTGTGATCGCTTTCGGCGATCTGATCGCGCTGGGATTCAATCGCGCGGAACATCTCCTGCAGGCTCTGCTCGTTGTGCTGGTCATTGGCGGCCATGGCGCCGACCCGCTGTTCAAGCTGATCGGCCTGATCGCGGATCTCATCCAGGCGCTCGCCCACCCCTTCCACCGCCTGCAGGCCGGTTTCAACACTGCTGGCCAGGTCTTCAATACGGGCAACGATCTGGGCGGTATCGGCCCGCACTTCCTCCAGAGTCTGAGCAACTTCGCCGGTTGCCTGGGCGGTGCGACCGGCAAGCTGGCGCACTTCATCCGCCACCACCGCGAAGCCGCGGCCCTGCTCGCCAGCTCGGGCGGCTTCGATGGCGGCATTCAGGGCCAGCAGATTGGTCTGCTCGGCGATGCCTTCGATCACTCCGGTGACGCCCTGGATGCGGTTGGACTTCTCGTTCAGGTCCTGTATCAGGCGCAGGTTCTCGCCAGACTGTTCATGCACCTGGCGCACCCGCTCAATGGCGCCGGCCAGTGCGTCACGGCCATCGGCGCTGATGCGGCTGGCATCACGGGCGGTCTCCGCTGCTTCATCCGCTTGCTGGGCCGATTGCCGCACGGTCTCGGTAATCTGGCCGGCATAGTCGGCCATCTGAGAAATGTCGGTGACCTGTTGATCCAGCCGGCGCTTGAGCTGCTCCGACGCATGGGCCACTTCCGCCGCCGAAATGGCATTGGCATCCGCATTGCCAGACAGCCGCTCAATCAACGCCTTGCCAGCGTCGGCAGCGGCAAGCAGATCATGACAGCGGGCCGCCAGAGCCGGGTCCTCAGGCACTTCTCCCCGGGTCAGCCGCTCAACCCCGGTTTCCAGTGGCTCCACAACCCGCCACACCAGATAACCGGTGCTGATCGCCATACCCAACAACGCGCCCACGACGATGGATACCGCGTCCAGGCCCACCATCGGCGCCCCCCAATAGGTTGCCGCCAAAACCAGCAACGCAACCAGTCCGCCGATCCAGAACACCCGTCCCGCCAACAGCTTCATAGATACCTCGGTTCGATGTCTTATCCCGGGCGAGCTACTGATTCACTCAACAGAAGCCGACGCCCTTGCGCTGGCTCTTCACCACCCTGAACGAGACTAGAAAATCAGCCGCTGCTTATAACTTCTACTTTAGTTCGATTCGAGAGCTATTTTGGAGGGGGATTACACTTTCACGACAAAAACCCCATTCCGAAAGCCGGCTTGGCCGGCCCCGGAATGGGGTTTTAGGTTTTTGCTGTCAATCGGCTTGATCAGCTACCGATCACACCACCGTCATCCTTGGTGACAATTACGGTGGCATCCCGCGGACGCTCACTGCTGGCGTCCGGCCAGTTCGCTTCCGGATGCTGAATGTTGACAAACATGGTCTTGCAGTCCGGCGTCGTCACCACACCGGTGACCTCACAACCCACCGGGCCCACGAAGAACCGGCGAATGTCGCGGGTCTCAGGGTTGGCCGCCAGCATCATGTTGTTCTGGTAGGGAGGCGCATCGGAGCCGTCGGTCTGAATCCACAGCTTGCCCTTGTAGTCGAACCACAGGCCGTCCGGGCTGTTGAACAGGTTGCTGTCATCCAGGGTCACCACGGCGTTGCCGTCAACCACGGTTTCTGTGCCGGCTTCACCAGCGAACACAAAAATGTCCCACTCAAATTCGGTGGCGGCGTGGTTATTGCCCTTCTCCATCCAGCGAATGATGTGACCGGTCGGGTTCGGACCCAGCGGGTTGGCCGCGTTGGTGTCATCCGGCTCACGGCGGGAGTTGTTGGTCAGGGTGAAGTAGACTTCGCCATTATTGGGGTCAACCGCGCCCCACTCCGGACGGTCCATCGGCGTGGCGCCGGCAATATCCGCCGCCAGGCGGGTGTTGAGCAGCAGATCCGCCTGCGAGCTGAACGGAGCCGTAAACGGAATACTGCCAACAGAACCGGCGTTCACCGCCGCATTCATCTTGGCGACAAAGCCGGCGTCGTCCAGTGACAGCGGCAGCCAGTCGCCAGAGCCATCGTCGTTGAACCTGGCCACGTACAGCGTGCCGTTGTCCAGCAATGAGCCGTCGGCAGCGGCGGCATCGTAGTTGTTGGCGGACACGAACTTGTAGATGTACTCGAAACGGGAATCGTCACCGGAGTAGCACACCACCGGCTTGCCCTGTTTGGCCGGTGCGAAGATCACGCCTTCGTGGCCAAAGCGTCCCAGGGCCGTGCGCTTCTGGGGCTTGCTTTGGGGGTTGAAGGGGTCAATTTCCACCATGAAGCCGTAGGTGTTGGCTTCGTTGCGGTAATCCTCCGCCGCGCTGGCAGCCAGGGTGGAGATGTTGAAACGGACAAACTCGTCGGCGCCACTCTCGGCCAGCTCCCAGTCGTAACGGGAAGCATCGCCAACACCATGGCGCACCTGCTCCCGGGGCTGCTCAGCGTCGCTGTTGGCGAAGTAACCATGCCAGTTCTCTTCGGCCGCCATGTAGGTTCCCCAGGGCGTCGGTCCCATGGAACAATTATTGAGGGTACCGCGGGTGCGGGTGCCATCCGGGCTGAACTTGGTCACCAGCTTGTCGAAACCGCGCACCGGACCACGAATGTCCATTTCGGTGCCACCGGTCACCCGCCGGTTGTAGTTGCTGCCGTGTACCACAGACCAGGCACCGTTGCCGTCCCGCTTGACGTGGATAACGGAAACACCGTGGGCGGCGATTTCCTTGCGTACTTCGTCGTCCGGGCGCTTGTCGTTGACGTAGGTAGCGCCAGCAGGGTGCAGGGCATCCTGGTTGATGTATTCGTGGTTCATCACCAGCAACCCTTCTTCCGAGCTGCTGCCGCCGGATTTCAGGTCAATGGGGAAGAAATGCATGCCATCATGATGCATGCCCACCTGGCTTTCCTGGTCGGCGCCACTGTTGGTGCCGTCGGTACGGAATTCCGGCAGGCCACCGGTGAGCGGCGTGCCCCAGGGGACAAAGGCAGTGGCGGTATAGCCAGCAGGCACGACTACCTTGTTCAGGGTTGACACGGCTACCGGTTCAAAGCCCAGCTCAACCTGGGAACCGGGATTGCCCGGACGGTTGTCGTCATCATCGTCGTCGCTGCAACCCACCAGGCTGCCGCCCATCAGGCCAACCAGTGCGGCACCCACACTGCCTTTCATCAGTGTCCGGCGCTCCATGCGGGCTGCCAGAACGTTGGCAAATGGCGTATTGCCGGACTCATTGACCACCGGCTCGTAGTCCGGGTCGTTGTACAACGGGTTGATGTCTTTCTTCGCCATGTCAGTTATCCCTCTCATACTGGATCGTTTTTCTGGTGCGCCCAGTGTGGGGAAGGAATTTGACTGCGCTGTGAAACAATTATGGCAGCAAGATGACAGATTCAAGACAGCATCCAGACCGCCTGCATGCGTTGGAACCAACTGATCACACACAAAAAAGCCCGAAACCTTTCGGCATCGGGCAAACGTGCGTTAGTGGAGATACAGCTCCGCCACCGGAGCTTTTGGCAAGGCGTTACTCGCCAGTGATGTCGTTGTAACCGTCTTCGACCGCATCGCCGGTCTCTTCAGCAGCATCACCAATGCGCTCGCTGACTTCACCAGCGGTATCTTTGGTTTTCTCCCAGGTGGTGTCGGTGTCGCCGGTCATCTCCTGAATCTGGTCACCGGCGGCATCACCAGCGTCCTGGGCGATGTCTGCGGCGTTGTCAGACGCCTGTTCCAGGTCCAGCGCTTGCTCGTCGTTATCACTGCAAGCTGCGAGTCCAGCTGCCATCAGAACGGCTGCGGTCATTGCTACCGGTTTACGCATACTCATATCCCTCCTCCTTTGGGGTTGAGAATCAATGGAGACAGTATGCTTGATTCGTTCGTCAGGCGAATTACCTGGCGATTAACATCCCGACAGGGCATGAAAGGGCAAATCAGGTCGACAGGGCCTGGCCATTCACCATCATCAGATGATCCAGCCGCACCAGGCGACCGCGACTGGTAAGCAGGAAATCCTCACCGGCCCGAGAGAACAGGTCCCGAATCTCCTCGTGCAGGGTCAGCACCTGGCCGGATTCATCGCGGAACACAAGTTCCACCAGTTCGCCGGTATGAAGGTAGCCACGCAGGGCGCTGTGGACGGCGCAGTCAACAGGCCGGTAATGGTTGGACATGGTTACACCAGGGATGATTATTGTTGTTCTCACCAGTCTGGTTCATGGTCGGCGGAATCGCCAACTCTGGCACCGGCCAGGGGTTGCCGCCCAGCGGCACCGGTTCGACACGTTCCGGCGTACTCTGACAGGATTCTGACAGGTCAATCCCGGGCCGATCCTGCGTTTTTCTGCCATATCCCGGGGAAACAACCAGTTGGCACCTGTGGCATGAGCTATGCAGCGCTTCAGCTGTGACCAGCCCGGCCGATAACCAGTGTAAAGGCACCTGACGCGAAGTCAGGATCACTGTATCAGGCCGTGAATAGGCCAACGGAACGGCAACCGGACATGAACCCGTCCGGCTCTATCGAAAACGGTGTTACCAGCCTCGTGCGTGGGAGGTAGTCGCCATGAAAACCCCAGACAAAGTCGACCAGACCGCTTTGCTCAGCCGACTCTACGATCTGAAACTCAAGCAGCTGCTGCAGGCCAGCAAGCAACAGGACACCCTGCTCTATCGGGTACTGTCGGCGGAAGCCCAGGCCATCAGCGATGCCCTCAAAAGCGGGCGTTAGTGCTCCCTAACAGCAGACCCAAATCTGCATCGGCCGGCCCGGAGTC
Source organism: Marinobacter sp. CA1 (assembly GCF_020546665.1). Classification (NCBI taxonomy): domain Bacteria; kingdom Pseudomonadati; phylum Pseudomonadota; class Gammaproteobacteria; order Pseudomonadales; family Marinobacteraceae; genus Marinobacter; species Marinobacter sp. CA1. Next base: position 1,467,189 of record NZ_CP071785.1, on the reverse strand, counting down.
AATCCGGACCGGCCATGAGGTATGGATTAAGGGCCCCGACCGGAAGCCGATCGGGTGTTAAAGCTGCGCCGCAACCTCCGTGCCCTGGCGAATGGCCCGCTTGGCATCCAGTTCCTCTGCCACATCAGCACCGCCAATCAGGTGTGAGTTGACGCCCCGTTCGGTCAACTGATCGTGCAGTTCGCGGAACGACTCCTGACCGGCACAGATGATCACGTGATCCACCGCCAACAGCCGTGACTCTTGCTGTTTACCATCGCGACTGGTCACCGTGATGTGCAGGCCGTCATCGTCAATGCGGTCGTAACGGCAGCCTGCCAGCATTTCCACCTGCCGGTGCTTCAGACTGTTCCGGTGTACCCAGCCTGAGGTCTTGCCCAGGCCGCCACCGACCTTGCTGGTCTTGCGCTGCATCAGATAGATCTTGCGGGGCGAAGTCATCGGCTGACGCTCCGCCAGCCCACCCGGTCCCTCATAATCCTGGGCCACGCCCCATTCCTGCTGCCAGTGCCCCAGATCCACCTGCTGCCCTTCCGGCTGTTTCCCGAAATCGTGGGTCAGGAACTCACTGACATCAAACCCGATACCGCCGGCGCCAATCACCGCAACGGTCTCACCAACGGGCTTGTTCTCCTTCAGCACGTCCAGATAGCCCAGCACCTTGGGATGGTCGATGCCATCAATCCCCGGCGTCCGGGGCTTGACGCCGGTCGCCACCAGCACCTCATCGAACCCGGCGCTGGTCAGGGCATCGGCATCAACGCGGGTACTGAGTTTGAGCTCAATGCCCAGCTTGTCGATCTGGTTGCGGTAGTAGCGCAGGGTTTCGTGAAACTCTTCCTTGCCGGGAATTCGCTTGGCGTAGTTGAACTGGCCACCAATGCGATCATCGGCTTCGAACAGGGTCACCTGATGCCCCCGTTTGGCCGCGGTCGTGGCCGCCGCCAGGCCGGCCGGACCAGCCCCCACCACTGCGACCTTCTTCACCACAGGCGCGACCGTCAGCACCAACTCGGTCTCATGACAGGCTCGGGGATTGACCAGACAGGATGCCCGCTTGGCCTGGAACACATGGTCAAGGCAGGCCTGGTTGCAGGCGATGCAGGTGTTGATTTCGTCCGCCCGCGACTGCTCGGCCTTGCGCACAAATTCGCTGTCAGCCAGCAGTGGGCGGGCCATCGACACCATGTCCGCCTTGCCGGCTGCGAGAATTTCCTCGGCCTTGTCCGGGGTATTGATGCGGTTGGTGGTGCACAGCGGAATCGAGACTTCGCCGTAGAACTTGGCGGTGACATCGGCAAACCCACCCCGGGGAACCGAAGTGACAATGGTCGGCACCCGCGCCTCGTGCCAGCCAATGCCGGTATTGATGATGGTGGCACCGGCCTGCTCGATGGCCTTGCCCAGGGTCACGATCTGCTCCCAGGTCTGGCCGCCCTCCACCAGATCCAGCATCGACAGCCGGTAGATGATGATGAACTCCGGCCCCACCGCTTCGCGGATTCGGCGGACGATTTCCACCGGCAGGCGCATGCGGTTTTGGTAGGAGCCTCCCCAGCGGTCGGTACGCTTATTGGTACGCTCACACAGGAACTGGTTGATGAAGTAGCCTTCCGAGCCCATCACTTCGATGCCATCGTAGCCGGCGAACTGAGCCAGCTTGGCGGCGCTGACAAAATCGTCGATCTGCCGGTCCACGCCCCTGGTGGACAGCGCGCGGGCCTTGAACGGGCTGATCGGGGCCTTGGTGGCGGAAGCCGACACAATCAACGGCTGATAGCCATAGCGACCGGCGTGGAGCAGTTGCAGACAGATCTTGCCGCCGGCTTCATGGACCGCCCCGGTCACGTGGCGATGCAGGAGCGCGGTGGCACGGTTGTTCATGGTGGAGGCCAGTGGCGCCAGTTGCCCCACCAGATTGGGGGAGAAACCACCGGTGACCATCAGGCCAACCCCACCCTCAGCCCGTTCGGCAAAATAGCGGGCCAGTTTGTGAATGTTCCAGAAGCGGTCTTCCAGGCCGGTATGCATCGACCCCATCAACACCCGATTTTTCAGTTCGGTGAAGCCAAGGTCCAGAGGTTTCAACAGGTTGGGATAGGCGGCGGTCATCTTTTTTTCTCTCTGCCATTCTCATCAGGAGTCGGAATGGTAGCATAGCAACCTTCGACTAACGTATGAGATGGGGCCGACTCATGGCAACGACCAACAATAACCGCGTGGTGCTTGAAATCGACCAGGGCATCGCCACCGTGACCCTCAATCGACCGGACAAATACAACGGCCTGGACATGGCGATGTTTGACGCCATTGTCGCAGTGACACGGCAACTGAAGAAGGACCGGAGTGTTCGCGCGGTCATTCTCAAGGGTGCCGGAGAAGCCTTCTGCTCCGGACTGGACGTGGCCAAGGTATCCAAGAATCCGGTGAACTTCCTCAAGCTTCTGGTCAAGCCAGGTCGCAAGATCAGCAACCTGGCCCAGGACGTAGGTTATCTGTGGCGGGACGTGCCTGCGCCGGTCATTGCCGTCACCCATGGATACTGTTTTGGCGGCGGATTCCAGATCGCCCTGGGCGCGGACTTTCGTTTCAGCACCAGCGACTGCGAGTTCTCGATCATGGAAACCAAGTGGGGGCTGATCCCGGACATGAGCCTTACGGTCACGCTGCGGGAACTGATAAGCATTGACCTGGCCAAGGAACTGACCATGACAGCTCGTCGCTTCAATGGTGCCGAAGCCAAAGAAATGGGACTGGTCAGCCGTGTATGTGATGATCCGCTGGCGGAAGCCCAGGCATTTGCCCGGGAACTGTCGGAACGCTCACCGGATGCGGTGGCTGCCAGCAAGCTGCTCTTCAACCGCACCTGGTCCGCGCCGGACAAGGCCGCACTGGACTGGGAAACCCGATTGCAGAAGAAGATTCTGGCACGCACCAACCAACGCACGGCAGTGGCGCGTAACACCAGTGATCCGGAAAAAGCCTACGAGGATCGTCGGGGGTTCTGAGTCCGGCTCCGGAGCGACCATAGCCGCTCTCCGGAGCCAACTCCCTTATTGCTGCATGTTGTCCATGGGGTCCTGCGTCGGCATGGTGCCGCGCTGGTACTCCTCGCGGCTGAGACTGCCGTCGCCGTTGCTGTCGTACATGTCCAGGTCGACGGCCGTACCCGTTTCGCTGCCGGCGGCCGTGCTGCCATAGACATTCAGCTCATCGGCGCTGAGCTGTCCATCGCCATTGGCATCAAGGCGATCAAACTTCGGCGCCTCCATTGCCATGCCGTCGCCAGTCATGGATTCGCTGCCCATGGACTCTTTTTCCTCCATGGCGCTCATGCCACCGTCGCTGTGGTCATCCCCGTGATGGGCTGCCCAGGTCAGTGGTGACGCCGCCAGGGCGGCGGTAAACAGGCTGATACACGTCAGGTTGCCGATCTTCATCAGTATGGTCCTCCTGTACGCTTGTCGTACTGGGTGCTCTCTTTCGATCTGCGACCAACTGCCGACTCCTGGTCACGGCTACTCAACGTCAGTTCCGGTGGACCGGGACCGACTGGGACATTTCGTCCGTACTCCCTATTTAGAACCTGTTGCAGCGCTCTGACCAGTGACGAGCGGTTAATTTTTGAGCAATGAAGATATCCCTCAACGCTCTTGACCTCCGGTCCCGGCCACGTATCATCACACTTCGCGTAACACTTGCGGAGCTTTCATGATCGACAGGACCAGAGACCTACCTGGCCCAGTGACAACCCTCATCCCGGCGTACACCGACGTTCGCTGGGGCCGGCTCCCGTACTTCCCCGACCCACCCCGTCACGGCTAGCCGTCGTGGCCGATGTCATGCATTTACGCATATCGGCGGCTAAACTCAGGCAACCGTAGCTCTAAACACAGTCACATCAGTGACATGGACTCAATAACGAGGTTGCGATGACGCTTCTGCTGGTCGTCTTACTCCCTTTTATCGGGGCGATTGCTGCGCCCCTGTTCGCCCAGGCGGGCCGAACCGCGATAGCCATTGCCTCATCGGTGCCCGCCCTGGTCGCCCTGGCGGCGCTGTTTCCGCACTGGCCAACCCTGGCCGAAGGCGGAACACTGGTGCAGACCTATCAGTGGCTGCCCGCCGTGGGGCTATCCCTGAGCTTTCGCCTGGATGGCCTGTCACTGCTGTTTGCGCTGCTGATTCTGGTGATTGGGCTGCTGATCATTCTGTACGCCCGTTACTATCTGAAAGCCAAGGAAAACGTTGGCAAATTTTACTCCCTGCTGTTGTGTTTCAAGGGCGCCATGCTGGGCATTGTGCTGTCCAGCAACCTGCTGTTGATGCTGATCTTCTGGGAGTTGACCAGCCTGGTGTCGTTCCTGCTGATCAGTTTCTGGAATCACAAACAGGACGCCCGGCGCGGCGCCCGGATGGCGCTGGCGATCACCGGCGGTGGCGGCCTTGCGTTGCTGGCAGGCATTCTGCTGATCGGCCGCATTGTTGGCAGCTATGAGCTGGACGACGTGCTGGCCGCCGGGGACCTGATCAAGGCCCACGCCCTGTACCCATTCGCGCTGACCCTGGTGTTGCTGGGGGCGTTTACCAAGTCGGCCCAGTTCCCGTTCCACTTCTGGCTACCCCACGCCATGCAGGCGCCCACTCCGGTGTCGGCGTACCTGCACTCCGCCACCATGGTGAAGGCGGGGATCTTCCTGATGGCCCGGCTGTACCCGGCGCTGGCCGGCACTGAGCAGTGGTTCTACATGGTCAGCTTTACCGGCATGGCGACCCTGTTGATCGGCGCCTACGTGGCGTTGTTCAAGCACGATCTCAAGGGCCTGTTGGCCCACTCCACCGTCAGCCACCTGGGCCTGATCACCCTGCTGTTCGGCATGGGGACCAAACTGGCCGCCGTGGCGGCGGTGTTCCACGTCATCAACCACGCCATCTTCAAAGCCTCTCTGTTTATGGCCGCCGGTATTATCGACCACGAAACCGGTACCCGGGACATGCGCCGCATCAACGGCCTGTGGCGCTTCATGCCCCACACCGCCACCCTGGCGATGGTCGCCGCGTCCTCCATGGCCGGTGTCCCGTTGCTGAACGGCTTCCTCAGCAAGGAAATGTTCTTCGCCGAGGCGCTGGAGCTGAACCTGCCGGGCATCTGGGCCTACATTCCGCCACTGGTAGCCACCCTGGCGGGGATCTTCGCGGTGGCTTACTCAGCCCGCTTTATCCATGACGTCTTCTTCAACGGCAAGCCGGTGGACCTGCCGATCTACCCGCCACACGAGCCACCACGGTACATGAAGATTCCGGTGGAGATCCTGGTGTTCGCCTGCATCATGGTGGGCATGTTCCCGGCCATTTCCATTGGCCCGCTGCTGTACGCGGCTGCCTCCGCCACTCTGGGTGGCGATGTGCCGGAGTACCAGCTGGCGGTGATGCACGGCTTCAACCTGCCATTGATGATGAGTTTCCTGGCGTTCTTCGGTGGCCTGCTGATGTACAGCCAGCGGCAGAAGTTCTTCGACTTCCACGCCCGCTTCAAGGAAATCGACGAGAAAGCGGTATTTGAACGCGCTGCCCTGTGGCTGGAGGACCTTGCCGGACGCTTGACCGCCCGCCTGGAGAACGGCTCACTGCAACGCTATGCCCTGTTGCTGGTGGTCAGCGCCATCGTGGTGGCCCTGGTTCCGATCAGCTCCCAGGGTATCCTGATTGGTAGCAACGGCCTGACGCCCCTGGACTGGCCGACCGGTATCGCCGCCGGCCTGCTGGCACTCTGTGCGCTGGCAACCGCGGCGATGCACCGGGATCGCTTCTACGCCCTGGTACTGCTGAGTGTGGTGGGTCTGCTGGTGTCCCTGGCCTTCGCCCGCTTCTCGGCGCCGGACCTGGCAATGACCCAGCTGTCGGTTGAGGTGGTCACCATCGTATTGCTGATGCTGGCGCTGTATTACATGCCATCCTGGACGCCGATTGAAACCTCCTGGCCACGACGGGTGCGGGACATCGCCGTCGCGCTGACGGCCGGGGTAGGCATGACCCTGATCACCCTGGCGATGCTGACCCAACCTTTCGAGTCGATCTCCAGCTACTTCCTGGCCAACAGCAAGCCGGGGGGCGGCGGCACCAACGCCGTGAACGTCATCCTGGTGGATTTCCGGGGCTTCGATACGCTGGGCGAGATCACCGTACTGGCGATCGCCGCGCTGGGCATCTACGCCATGCTCAAGAACACCGCGATGACCCCGCCGCCGGGTGACGGCCAGGGCCACCCCTGGACCCGCGATGCCTACCCGGTGATGCTGCGCCAGATTGCCCGGCCCATGCTGCCACTGGCGCTGATGGTGTCACTGTACATCTTCCTGCGTGGCCACAACCTGCCGGGCGGTGGCTTCATCGCCGGCCTGATCACCTCGGTGGCGCTGGTGCTGCAGTACATTGCCAGTGGCATGGTGTGGACCCAGGAGCGGGTGCCGTTCCGCTACCACAACGTCATCGGCATTGGCCTGCTGCTCGCCGTGATCGCCGGGGCCGGCAGCTTTGCCTTTGGCTACCCGTTCCTGACGACCACCTTCGGCTACATTACCTGGCCGGTGGTGGGCAAGTTCGAGGTGGCCTCAGCCCTGGTATTCGACCTTGGCGTCTACTTCACCGTGATTGGTGCGACCCTGCTGGCCCTGGTCAGCATTGGTCGGCTGTCGCCGCATTCCGCCATTAAAAGCAAGAAAGGAGGGGTGTAATGGAACTGGCCTATGCCCTGGTGATTGGCGCATTGACCGCGTCCGGTGTGTACCTGATGCTGCGGGCGCGGACCTTCCCCGTGGTGATGGGGCTGACGCTGCTGTCCTATGGCGTCAACCTGTTTCTGTTTTCCAGCGGTCGCCTGGCCACTGGCGGCCAGCCCATTATCGGCAGCACCGCTGACTACGCCGACCCGCTGCCTCAGGCGCTGGTGCTGACGGCGATCGTTATCGGCTTCGCCATGACCGCCTTTGTGGTGGTGCTGGCGCTGCGCAACCAGGCTGATAACGACGACGACCATGTCGACGGTCGCCGCCCGGCACCGTCGCCCGATGAGGACAACGAGGAGGACAAGGGCCGATGAACCACTGGCTGACTGCCCCCATCCTGATTCCCCTGCTGGGCGGGATTCTGCAGATCTTCATCGGCTACGCGCCGCTGTCCCTGCGTCGCACCCTGGCCATGACCACCACGGTACTGCTGCTGGCGGCGTCCGTTGTGTTGCTGATCCTGGCCAGCGACGGCAGCTATCGGGTCTACGCGTTCGGCAACTGGGAGCCACCGTTTGGCATTGTGCTGGTGCTGGACCGGCTCTCGGCGCTGATGGTGCTGATGACGGCCATTCTGGCGTTCTTCTGTCACCTCTACTCGATGAACAAGGCCGATGAGAGCAGCCGCCAGTTCCACGCGCTGTTCCTGTTCGAGCTGATGGGCCTGAACATCGCCTTCCTGACCGGCGACCTGTTCAACCTGTTCGTCGCCTTTGAGGTACTGCTGATCGCCTCCTACGGTCTGATGATGCAGGGCCACGGCACCGAGCGCACCATCCCCAGCCTGCACTACGTGGTGCTGAACCTGGCCGGCTCGGCGCTGTTCCTGATCAGCGTGGGCATGCTCTACAGCGTGACCGGTACGCTCAACATGGCGGACCTGGCGGCGAAAATCCCCCAGGTCAGCGCCGAGGATCTGCCGATGGTGCAAGCCGGCGGCCTGATGTTGCTGGTGGTATTCGGGCTCAAGGCGGCGGTGTTGCCACTGAGTTTCTGGCTGCCGAAGGCCTATGGCAACGCCACAGCCCCCGTCGCCGCCCTGTTTGCGGTGATGACCAAGGTCGGCTTTTACGCCATCGTGCGGGTATTCACCCTGGTGTTTGGTGCTCAGGCCGGCGCCCTGGCGGGGCTGGGACTGGACTGGCTGTTCCCGATGGCGCTGGCAACCCTGGCGATGGGCGTGATCGGCGCTGTTGGCGCCCGCAGTCTGCGGACTCTGATTACCTGGCAGGTGATTATCTCGGTCGGCACCCTGCTGGCAGCCGTAGCCCTGGGCACCGAAGCGGGCACCTCAGCGGCACTGTTCTACATGCTCAACACCACCTGGGTGGTGGGCGGCCTGTTTCTGGTGGTGGATCTGGTGTCCGGTCAGCGCGGTTCTGCGTCGGACAAGATTGTCACCGCCCCGCGGATGTACAACCGCACCCTGTTGAGCGTGCTGTTCCTGCTGGGCGCGGTGGCCGCCGTGGGCCTGCCGCCACTGAGCGGGTTCTTTGCCAAGGTACTGATCCTGCAGGCCACCACACCCGGAGTGGAAATGGCGTGGCTCTGGGGTACGCTGATTATTGGCAGCTTCTTCACCCTGGTGGCCTACAGCCGCGCCGGTTCCATCGTATTCTGGCGCAACGTTGATGGCCACGTGGAGAAGCCCGGCAAACTGACGCTGTCCCTGGGTGTGGCCGCAGGCGGTCTGATCGCCATGGCGATCATTATCGTACTGCTGGCTGGCCCGATCAGCGCCTACGTCGACGCCACGGCGGCTCAGCTGTTTGATACCGGGGCCTACCTGGAGATCCTTGATACCACTGCTGTGAAGGGAGGTGCCTGATGTTTGCCCGACTCGGCTTTCCACAGCCGTTCCTCAGCCTCTGCCTGTTTCTGGTCTGGCAGCTGTTAAACGACGGTTTCTCCGGCGGCAGTGTGGTCATGGGCGCGATCCTCGCCTGGATGCTGCCACAGCTGACACGTAACTTCTGGCCAGAGCGCCCGGCCCTGCTCAAGGGCTGGCTTTTGCCGCTGTACGTCCTGCGGGTACTGTGGGACATCGTGGTAGCCAGCATCTCGGTCGCACGGCTGGTACTCAGCCCGCGCAAGCCACGGCCGGCGTTCATTTCCTATCCGCTGACACTGGAGCATCCTCTGGCCATCACCATGCTGGCCAGCACCATCTCACTGACCCCGGGCACCGTGAGTGCCGATGTCAGTGATGATCAGCGCATCCTGCTGATCCATGCCCTCGACGCCGAGGATGAACAGGCCATCATTGAAACCATTCGCAGCCGTTACGAGAAGCCGCTGCAGGAGATCTTCCAATGATCACCATCGCCCTGTACATCACCATCGCCATGGTGACCCTGGCCATGCTGCTGAACGTGTACCGTCTGATCAAAGGCCCTGACGCTCCGGATCGGGTACTGGCACTGGATACGCTCTACATCAACGCCATTGCGCTGATCATCCTGCTGGGTATTACCCTCGGCACCCGGATGTACATGGAGTCGGCCCTGCTGATCGCGGTGATGGGCTTCGTCGGAACCGTCGCCATGGCGAAATACCTCAAGCGCGGCAGCGTCATCGAATAAACTGGGAGACCGACCATGCAAGCTTTTGCCGAATACCTGATTGCGGGCCTGCTGCTGATTGGTGGGGCCTTTACCCTGATTGGCGCCATCGGGCTGGCCCGGCTGCCGGATTTCTTTGCCCGCCTGCATGCCCCCACCAAGGCCACAACCCTGGGTGTGGGCGCGATCATGCTGGGTTCGGTGGCCTATTTCACCGTGTCCGAAGGCCAGGTCCACGTCGCCGAGATTCTGATCACGGTGTTCCTGTTCCTGACCGCTCCGGTCAGCGCCAACATCCTTGCCAAGGCCGCCATGCACATTGGTGTGGCGCGCACCCCGGAAACCCACGGCAACCCCTGGGATCAGTAACCACCGGCGGCCAGCAGAAGCTGGCCCAGGCGATAGGCCAGCAAGGCCACCAGCACCAGACAGGCCGCCACCATCAGCCAGGACAGCCAGCTCCAGCCCTGCCGGGGCGGCTCCAGCTGACGCTCTATGTGGCGCCGCAGCATGGCGGCGTTACGGTCGTTGGCGCGATACAACAGATCGAACGCATCGCCCAGCACCGGAACCAGCCCCACCAGGAATTCCAACCCCAGGTTGGCCAGCATCCGCATCACCAGGGCAGGCCCGGCGCCCAGCCGGATCGCCTCCACCACCAGATACAGTGACAGACCCAGACCCACCAGATCACCGATGCCCGGAAGGAGCCCGATCAGCGGATCAAGCCCAAAGCGGATTCGGGTGAACGGTATCCGGAACTGGCTGTCGAGTCGGCGGGCATAGCGGTCCAGCCGGGCCAGTGCCTGCTGGTGCCGCTGTCGCTCCACCCCGGACAGGCCATTGGTTGTTTCTGAAGGCAATTTTGTCATTCCCAGTACACCTTTTTGCCGTATAGTAGGCAGCCAATCATTTCAAGGAGCCACGCTATGCTGAAGGTAAACGAATATTTTGACGGCAAGGCAAAGTCCATCTCGTTCGAAACCTCGACCCTGCCGGCCACTGTCGGTGTGATCAGCCCGGGTGAGTATGAGTTCGGCACCTCCAAGAAGGAAACCATGACCGTCATCAGTGGCGCCCTGACAGTGATGCTGCCGGGTATGAGCGAGTGGATGACCTACGGCGCTGGCGAAGCCTTCGAAGTGGCCGGCCAGGCCAGCTTCAAGGCCAAGACCGACATCGATACCGCCTACCTCTGCACCTACGAGTAAGCGCACAACATACCAGCTTGCCGCCAGGCCCATCAGGCCATTGCCGGCCTGGCGGCCACTTCCCCAAGACCGTTCGCGCCTCGATGCGGACGGCCACCGACCGCCATTTATCCTTCCCGCCCGCTCCCTGCAAGCCCATTACGTAACAAAGCGTTATCTTTCTCCACCGCCATCTTTCCTGAGACTGTGATCTGTGTCAGATTTGGACTCCTGGGTAACCTCACAAAACCGACAAGAAACCTGGAGATAGGATTGCATGGTCAATACCAAGATACTGCCCGCGGCTGACAACGCCTACCAGTACCCTCTGCTGATCAAGCAGCTGTTGCTGTCCGGTCCGCGCTACGCGCCGGATCAGGAGATCGTCTATGCCAACCGCAGCAAGTACACCTACACCGACCTGCTGGAACGGGTACACCGTCTTGCCCACGCCCTGACCGAGGCCGGCATCAAGGCCGGCGACACCGTGGCGGTTCTGGACTGGGACACCCCCCGCTACCTGGAGTGCTTCTTCGCCATCCCGATGATTGGCGCGATCCTTCACACCGTCAACGTGCGGCTGTCTCCGGAGCAGATCCTCTACACCATGAATCACGCCGAAGACGACCTGGTGCTGGTGCATGACGACTTCCTGCCGATTGTGGAAGGCATTCGTGACCAGGTGGAAACCGTACGCGGCTATATCCAGCTGACCGACAACGATCAGCCCGCGGCCACCCAACTGGACACCCTGGGTGAATATGAGTCACTGCTGGCTGGATGTGACAGCCATTACGACTTCCCGGACTTTGACGAGAACAGCGTCGCCACCACCTTCTACACCACCGGCACCACCGGTAATCCCAAGGGGGTGTTCTTCAGCCACCGTCAGCTGGTTCTGCATACCCTGGGCATGGCGGCCAACTTCTCCGCCTACGACGAGATGCCGCTGCTGCGCTCGTCTTCGGTCTATATGCCGATCACCCCGATGTTCCACGTCCATGCCTGGGGTGCCCCTTACGCTGCCACCATGCTGGGGCTGAAGCAGGTCTACCCTGGTCGCTACGAGCCGGAGCTGCTGGTGGAGCTGATCAAGACCCATAAGGTCACCTTCTCCCATTGTGTGCCCACCATCATGCAGATGATGCTCGCCACCGATTCCATCAAGACCGCCGACCTCAGCAACTGGCACGTGCTGATTGGCGGCAGCGCGCTTACTGAAAGTCTATGCCGCACCGGCGCCAGCATGGGCATTCGCATGTACACCGGCTACGGCATGTCCGAAACCGGGCCACTGTTGACCGCCACCCATCTGACGCCGGAAGACTTGGAGCTGCCGCTGGAGCAGCAGGCATCGAAGCGGGTCAAAACCGGGGTGCCTGTGCCTCTGGTGGACATCCAGGTAGTGGACCCGGAAGGCAAGCCACTGCCCCACGACGGCACCAGCAAAGGCGAGGTCGTGGCCCGTGCGCCCTGGCTCACCCAGAGCTACTTCAAGGAACCGGAGAAAGGCGAAGCGCTGTGGGAAGGCGGCTGGCTGCACACCGGTGACGTAGCCAGCATCGAGCCGGACCATACCCTGGTGATCAAGGATCGTATCAAGGATGTGATCAAGACCGGCGGCGAGTGGCTGTCCTCCCTCGATCTGGAGAACCTCATCAGTCAGCACGGTTCCGTGGCCGCCGCAGCCGTGGTCGGCGTTCCCGACGACAAGTGGGGAGAGCGGCCGCATGCCCTGGTGACGCTCAAACCGGGCGAGGACCTTGGTGTCGAGGACATCCAGGCCCACCTGCAGCAGTTCGTTGACGCTGGCGAAATCAACAAGTGGGCGATCCCTGCGTCCATCGACTTTGTTGAAGATATCCCCAAGACCAGCGTGGGCAAGATCAACAAGAAGATGATTCGCGACCAGTTGGGCTAAGCCCTTGGCGGGGCCTCCAGTGAGAGGCCCCGCTTACTGATGTCGACATCCCCTCACACCGCGCTTTGCCGTTATAATTCCGCTCCCTTCAGGCAACAACAAACAGGAGCCGCGTTATGATGTCGCGTCTGCGCAAGTGGATCAGCAGCCCGGATGGCATCCGCAAGATCATCAACGTTTACGGGCCATACCTCGGCGCCGGCGTTAAAGTGACCCACATTGCCCCGGACTACCGCAGCGCCAGTGTGGAAATGACCCTCCGCTGGTACAACACCAACTACGTTGGCACTCACTTCGGCGGTTCGCTCTACAGCATGGTAGATCCGATGTACATGCTGTTGCTGATGAACCGGCTCGGCAAGGACTACATCGTCTGGGACAAATCCGCCAGTATCGAATTCATCAAACCGGGAAGCGGCCGGGTATCCGCCAATTTTGAAGTCACCGACGAACGCCTGGAGGAAATCCGGGGCGCAACCGCCAATGGTGACAAGTACCTGCCAGCCTGGGATGTGGACATCGTCAATGACAAGGGTGAGCTGGTCGCGCGGGTTAATAAAGTGCTGTATGTGCGCCGCAAACGGGACAAAGGTCGGTAACCCGGCCTGTAGGGAGCGTCGAATCCGCTCCCTACAGGCCGGTGAAGTTGAAATCCACCTCCGGACGCCCGCCCGCGACGATTGCGGCCAGGGCCGCCGCCGAGCCACAGGAGTGGGTCCAGCCCAGGGTGCCGTGGCCGGTATTCAGGAACAGATTGCCAAAGTGGCTGCGGCCGATGTAGGGCACATTGGAGGGGGTTGCAGGACGCAGGCCGGTCCAGAATTCCGCCTGATCCCAGTAGGCCGCCTCGGGCATCAGCTCGGCACAACGGCGCACAATGGCGCGGCAGCGGGTCATGTTGAGGGTGCGGGTGTAACCGTTCAGCTCGGCGGTGCCTGCAACCCGGATTCGATCTCCCAGACGTGAATACACCAGCTTGTACTCATCATCCGTGAGGCTGACCTGGTAGGCCGCCTCCTCGTTCTTCACCGGTACGGTGATCGAATAGCCCTTGGCGGGGTAAATGTTGAGGTGCAGCCCCAGCTGACGGGCCAGCGGACCACTGAAGCTGCCGAGGCTGAGGACATAGCTGTCGGCACGCAGGGTCTCGTGATGGCCGTGGCGCAGGGTCCGCACGCCAAGCACCCGGTCCCGCGCCTTGTCGAAGCCCAGAATCTCAGTATCGAAATGGAACCGCACGCCAGCAGCCTCCGCCATCAACGCCAGTGCCTGGGTGAATTTTCGGGCATCGCCGGATTCGTCCTCGGCGGTGTAGGTCGCCCCCGCCAGCCGATCACGCGCTGGCGCCAACGCGGGCTCTAACTCGATGGCCCGGTCGACGTCCACCACCTGGCGGTCGCACCCCAGCTCACGCATCTGGCGGGCCGGCTCCAGGGCACTCTCAAACTCCGCCGGATCGGTGTAAAAGTGCAGAATGCCCCGGGTCAGACAGTCGTACTCGATACCGGTCTCGTCCCGCAGCGCCTGCAGACAGGTACGACTAAAGGTGCCCAAGTTCACCATCTGGCGCAGGTTGTGGGCAGCGCGGGCGCTGGTGCACTGGGCCAGGAACGCCATTGCCCAACGCCACTGTCCCGGGTCCAGGCGGGGACGGAACAGCAGGGGCGCATCGGCCTGCCCCAGCCATTTCAGCACTTTCAGCGGCGCCTTGGGGTTGGCCCACGGCTCAGCGTGGCAAACGGAGATCTGGCCACCGTTGGCGTAGCTGGTTTCCAGCGCGGCCCGGCTCTGACGATCCACCACGGTGACCTCATAGCCGGCCTTGCGCAGGTACCAGGCGGTGGTCACACCGACCACCCCTGCCCCCATGACCAGAATGTGCATAACCACCTCCGCTGGGCAAATCAAATGGAATATTGGGCATTGTAACGGGTTGCCGTCACCATGACCCGGCGACTTTCGCCGCAGGTTTTCGTCAGAAAAGATCGGGAACAGCGGGAATGGCGGTTACCCTCCGGCTTTCTTCACCACCCAGCCCTTGGCCTGAAGCAGCATCACCAGCAGATCCCGCTGGTCTCCCTGAATCTCAACCACCCCGTCCCTGACGGTGCCACCGGTACCACACTTGCCCTTGAGCTCCTTGGCCAGGGCTTTGAGTTCTTTCTCTGGCAAGGGGATGCCGGTAACCAGAGTCACCCCCTTACCCTTGCGGCCCTTGGTCTCCCGCTGCACCCGCACCACGCCATCCCCCTTGGGAGGCGATTTGGCCTTGCAGCGGCATTGTTCAAGGGGTTCGCGGCATTCCGGGCACATACGGCCCTGGTCTGTGGAATAAACCAGGCCGCCACTGGAATGCTTCTTCATATTAACTCCTGAATCCTGAACCGCCGTCAGTGCATCTGCGGCGGGTACTGGTTAAACATCTCCCGGACCACGTCGTCGATCAGCTCGCGGCGATAGTCCGGCGACTGGTCCTCATTGAGGTAACGCTTACTGGTAGCTCGCCAGACAACCTGTTCGTTACTGCGGTCCACCAGTTCCACCACCAGTTTGCCTTCAATCACTTCCCGCGTCGGAGGCGCTGTAGCAATGCCCCAGCCAAAGGGCCGATGGCTGAAACCCACGCCATAACTGAAGCCGTAGCTGTCCAACCGCTCCTGCTCGATCACCTGATAGCTGACCAGCAGATCGGCCTGGTCTTCCGGTTGGCGGCTAAGATTCTTGGCGGCCAGCTCCCGCTCCAGCACCGACTCCACCCGGCGACTGTCGAGGGATTTGAAGCCCGTCTCCTCAGGATGGCTGGAGAAAGCCCAGGACGAGTAGCGATCAAACGCCACCTGGGTATCGTAATCGGTCACGACCTGACTGGCACAACCAGCCATGGCCAGGGCGGCAATCACCATAGTTACCGAGCGCATCATCATCTTAACCTCCCACGTGGGTTGCGAAACCTCGCCCACTATCTGGTTGTTTGACCCTACCTGCAGCCAATGTTCCCGACCGGCATCCAGGCTCAGACATCGGCCACCACCATTTGCAGGCCCTGGGCCTCGCAATAGGCCGTCAAGGTCTCTATGGCATCGGTGGGCACCCGGACCCTGGCCTCGACGCCACTGCCATAGATCATGTCGTCAATCAGTGCCTGGTGCTGGTCACACCAGTGCCGCAGCGGCTGTTCATCGGCGAATCCCATGGTGATGGTAACGCTCTCCAGGGCCGGCTGAATCACCCGCTCGACCTGGGATAATACGCTCTCTGCCGCGCCCGCATAGGCACGCACCAGACCGCCAGCTCCCAGTTTGATACCGCCAAAGTAACGGATCACCATCACCAGCACGTCGCCCATATCCTTGTGCTGAATCACGTTCAGGATCGGCTTGCCAGCGGTGCCCGAGGGTTCACCGTCGTCGTTCATGGCGGCTTCGGCAGCCGACCCGGGACGACCGATCTGGTAGGCCCAGCAGATGTGGCGGGCATCAGGGTGGTCCCGGTGAGCCTGATCAAGCCAGCCCCGAACGTCATCCCGGGAGGTCACCGGTGCCACCCGGGCAATGAACCGGCTCTTCTTGATTTCGGTCTCACGTTCCAGGAAACCGGCAGGTATGGGATAATCCTGTGCCATAACGGATAACGCCTTGTTCTGTCGCTGTCCAGTCAGTAGTTTCCCGGTCAGCGGGTTTTCAGCCAGGAGCACACCATGTCCGAAGAGCAAAAGCATACGCCTGGCACTGCCCCGGCGGCAAAGCTGGAAAAAGCCGGCTGCGGCATTCGCTTCGGCGCCGATGAACTGCAGGAAGGTATTGATTTTTCGGCTGCGGAGCAACTCAAACCGGCCCCGGATACAACGCCCGAGACCGACAACCAGGATAAAAGTGACGGATCGGCGCTACAAAGGCTCAACACCGTCGCTGAATAGCGGCAGCTGAATCCGGATTTCCAGCCCACCCTGTGCCAGATTTTCGGCCGACACCGAGCCGTCGTGCACCGCAATGATGTCACGGGCAATCGCCAACCCCAAGCCCCAACCCTGACCTGAACGGGCTTGGTCAGTACGGTAGAAGGGCTCGAACAGATGGGCCAGGGCACCAGCCTCGACGCCGGGCCCCTGGTCCTGCACCCGGACAGTCATGGATTCCGCGGTGGCGGTGATCAGCACGGACACCACCCCCGAGGGCGGTGTGTGATCCAAGGCGTTCTGGAGCACATTCTCGAATGCCCGCTGCAGCCAGTCGGCATCGCCAAGGACCAGCATATCCCGTACACCGTCAGCAACATCCAGGTGACAATCCACCCGCTGGTGCTCGGCGTAATCCGCTGCATCCCGCAACACAGTCTGCATGACCCGCACCGGCTCAACCGGGGATCGGGGCATTGACCAGCGCTGGTCCTGAACCTGGTACAGCGACAGTATCTGCGCTGTCATCGCTTCCAGGCGTTCATTCTGACGCCGAATGCTGTCCATCAGCTCAACATCCGCTCCTGCATCGCAGGCCAGCTCAATCGCCACCCGCTGGCGGCTCAGGGGGGTTCGTAGATCGTGGGAGATATCCCGCAGCAGGTGTTTCTGGCGCTCCAGCAGCTGACACAGGCGGTCGGTCATGTCGTTGAACGCGGTCGCCATGGCCCCGACCTCATCCCGGCGTCGGGAGATCCGCTCACTCACCCGAAGGGAGATGTCGCCATCGGCAATCTGGCGGGCGGTGTGCTCCATGTGCCGTAGTGGCTTGGCCAGGATTCGTGCCAGCCACCAGCAGGCCAGGGTAATGACCACAAAGCCGATTGCCATCTGCAGCCAACGGAACCAGCGCGGATCGAGCCAGCCTTCACCACCCTCCCGGGGCCAGGCCACCAGGCGGTAATGCCCCGGCAGGTGCAGTACCACGGGGCGGTGGCGCAGCCAACCTTCCTTCATCCGTTCGCGGATTTCCGGTGGCAGGCTGTCGCCTCGCTGCCCTCTCTCCAACAGGGCAATGAACAGCGACAGCTCCCGCCCCTGCTCCCGCAGATAACGGCGGGCAGCCCGCAGGCTCTGTGTCTCACGGATGGTCACTGCCTGCTGGCCCACATCCCGCAGGCCTTTCTCCCGCTCGATACTGCTGCGCTCCCGCTCCACCAGTTCGCGCGTGGCGAAGTTGGCCGCCAGCACGGTCACCACCATGGCCAGCCAGATCAACAGGAAGATGCGCCAGAACAACGGAAATCCCCGCGGCCCGATCATGCCGGCACCCGGTAGCTGTAGCCGAGCCCACGCAGCGTTTCGATCCGTTTGCCACCCTGGTCAGACAGTTTGCGGCGCAGGTTGCTGATGTGCATATCCAGCGTACGGTCATGGGGCGACAGCCGTCGACCCAGGGCCCACTGCATCAGGTCGGTCTTGCGCACCACACTGCCAGCATGGGCCAGCAGTACCTGCAGGATTTCGTATTCGGTGGCGGTCAGGTCCAGCACCTGGTCGTTGAGCAGGATACGGCGCTGGTCCGGCTCCAGTCGCACGTCACCATAGTGACGCACAGCATCCGCCTCCGCTTTCTGATCCCAGCTGATGCGGCGCAACAAGGCCTGCAGCCTGGCCACCAGCTCCCGGGGATTACAGGGTTTGGGAATGTAGTCATCGGCACCGACCTCAAAACCGACGATGCGATCGGTCTCGTCACCGCGCGCGGTCAGCAGGATCACTGGCAGGTGTGTGCGACTGCGCAGACGACGCAGCACTTCCAGGCCGTTGAGATCCGGCAGCATGATGTCCAGCACTACCACATCGCAGTAGTGTTCCGCCGCCAGCGCCAGGCCATCCTCACCGTTGGCCGCCTCCCGCACGGTAAAACCCTGGCTGTCGAGATAGCGGGCCAGGAGCTGGCGCAGCTCGTCGTCATCCTCTATCAGCAATACCCGGTTCTGCACCCTGCCACCTCCTGCGTCGTTGCGGCTCAATATACCATGGCGCCCAGGCGCACTCTGACGCCGGATCGGGCTTTGCACAACCTTTACACCCTGCTGACGGCAGCTGACACCGCCAATCATAAACTGGCAACGTACATTCACCGGCCCGCCAGCAATGCGGGCAAGCACGATACTCAAGGAGTGCGACCATGCCATTGACCACACCCCATACCACCGGCACCCGCCGTCCCACCGGCCCATCCCGGCGCTGGCTGCTGCCGGCCCTGTGCTCCGCTGCACTGCTGGCCAGCCCCATGGCGTTCGCCGGCCACCATGGCCCTGACGGCGATCACTCTCGTGGCAAACCCTCTGCCGAAACATGTGAACGCTTCCAGGACGGACGGGAAGGACGTCATCAGCAACGATGGCAGCAACACCAGGAACGCATGAACGAACGCCATGCCGAGATGGCCGAGCGCCTGGAACTCACACCAGCACAACGGCAAACCTGGGATACCATCCGCGATGAACAGCAAGCCAAGTGGCAGGAACGTATGGCTGAGCGACAGGACCGCATGCGGGAACGCTGCCAAGAGGCCTCGGACGAGCAGTAACCCGCTGGCGCCAGCTTGAGGGCCTGGCGTCAAACGATAGGCGCAGCATCAAGAGCTAACGCCAACAGCCAACACCAAGAGAGCAAGGGGGTTCGCTTACCGGCCGCTTGGCGGTAAGGTGTCGATGTTCCCCGGCCAGTAGCGGACCCCATGCCCGAACTCTCCCTGACCACCGAAGACAGCATCCTGGCGATTCCCCAGACCACCTGGGACCACTTTAGCGGTGGCCGCCATCCCTTCCTGCGCCACAGCTTTCTGGCGGCGCTTGAACGCAGTGGCTGCACCAACGCCGACACCGGCTGGCAGCCCTGTCATCTCAAGCTGTCCCTCAACGGCGAGCTGGTCGGCGTGGCGCCGGCCTACCTGAAAGGGCATTCCATGGGCGAGTATGTGTTCGACTGGGCCTGGGCCGATGCCTACCGCCAACATGGTCTCCGTTACTATCCGAAGCTGCTGGTCGCGGTGCCCTTCACGCCATGCCAGGGGCCGAGATTGCTGCTTGAACCGAGCTTCCGCGATCAGCTCCGTCCCGGCCAGATCAACCAGGCACTGGACCAGCTGATGGCAGGTCTGGGGCTGTCTTCCTGGCACCTGCTGTTCCCGGACGGCGCTGACCAGCGACTGCTCAACGATCTAAACGAGGTTCCCGATGCGAACTGTGGCGCTGGTCAGTTGCACCGCCTTGGCTGTCAGTTCCACTGGCACAACCGGGGTTACTCCGGCTTTGATGACTTCCTCGCCCGGCTGACGTCCCGCAAACGCAAATCCATACGCCGTGAGCGCCGGCAGGTGCTGGAGCAGGGGATCAGCTTCGAGCACTTCAGCGGCGGCCGCATGCCCGCCGACGCCCTGGAAACCTTTTACGGGTACTATCAGGCGACCTACTTCAAGCGTGGCCAACGGCCTTATCTGAACCTGGATTTTTTCCGCGAGTTGCAATGGCAACAGCCTGAGTCGCTTCATCTGGTGATGGCCCGGCGTCAGGGGCAATGGATCGCCGCTGCGCTGTTCCTGATCGGCGACGACACACTTTATGGCCGTTACTGGGGCTGCCTTGAGGAGTACCAGCACCTGCACTTTGAAACCTGCTACTACCAGGGAATCGAGCTGGCTATTGAGCGTGGACTCGGGCGGTTTGACGCCGGGGCCCAGGGCGAGCACAAGCTGATCCGCGGCTTCGAGCCTACCCTGACCCACTCCTGGCACGGCATTGCTCACCCAGGGTTTCGGGAGGCCATCGCCCGATTTGTTGAGGAAGAAGCAGAGCAGGTCCGGCAATATCGCCAGGATGCCGGCACCGCCCTGCCCTTCCGCCAGGACAGCGCGGCCGACTGAAGGAGTGCCTCTATGCGACTGTTCATCGGTCTGGAACTGCCCGCCGCCATCAAGACGCAGGTGCTCGCCACCCATATGCCTCTTGCCCACGCCCGCTGGCAAACTGACGAGCAATTGCATCTGACATTGAACTTCCTGGGAAATGTGCCGGACAACGACTGCGCCGGCATTAAGCGGCTGGTACGGACTTTCGGTCTGGGCCATTTCAACCTGATCCTGACCGGTGCCGGCCACTTTCATCACCGCGCCATCTGGCTGGGCGCTCAACCGGAATCGCCGCTACGGCGACTCCATGAGCGGCTCGCCGATGCCCTGGTGCCATTGGGTATTGCCCGTGACACACGCCCCTTCCGTCCCCATGTCACCGTCGCCCGACTGGGCAAAGGCGCAGAGGCTACACCCTATCTCGAGGCCTGGTCCCACTTTCGGTCAGCGCCGTTTCCGGTCAACCGCATCAGCCTGTTTGCCAGCACCCCGGGCGCCGGCGGGTCCCGGTACGACATCATTGCCCGGTCCGGCAGCTGAGGAGCGTCAGCTGCCTTCGATCCGGAACCCCACCTTCATGACCACCTGGTAGTGGCCCACCTTGCCATCCACCACGTGGCCACGGATTTCCTGCACCTCGAACCACTCCACATTACGAATGCTCTTGCTGCATTCACCCACCGCGTTCTCGATGGCGGCGTCAATGCTCTCGGTCGATGAACCGACCACTTCCACCTTTTTGTAAGTATGATGATTGGACATGACGCTCTCCCTGTTGCGATTGCCACGAAGTTAAGGGCCCCGGAATCTCAGGCACCCTACTTCAGGCTAGCTCAGGATGACGAACGGGCCAGGCCCGGCCGGCGCTGCTCCCAAAGCCACAGCACCACAATCGCCACGATCACCATCAGCACCGGCACGGCGGCCCAGAGATTGACAACCTCCCACCCCAGATGGGTGACCAGCGCCCCCGATCCCATAGTGGCCACGGTCAAGCCCAGGAACACCAGGGTGTCATTCAGGCCCTGTACCCGGGTTTTCTCGGCTTCCGGGCAGCTGTCCGTCAACAGGCTGGTGGCACCGATGTAGAGGAAATTCCAGCCGCCACCGACCAGCATCAGCGCCACCAGATAGTGGCTGTAGCTGACCCCTTCCAGGCTGACAGCGATGCCGGCCAGGTTGAGGCCGCAGCCGGCAAGCATCACCACCATGACGCCCAGACGCTGGATCAGCCAGCCGGTAAAGAAGGATGGCGCAAACATCGCCACCAGGTGCCACTGGATCACGCTGGCGGTGTCATCAAACGCGAGCTGGGAACAAAGCATGGCCAGCGGGGTGGCGGTCATCAGCAGGTTCATCACACCGTAGCCCACCACGCCCGCAGCCATCGCCAAGACAAGGCGAGGGTTCGCAAGCAGTTTCGACCAGGATGCGCTGCCTGCCGATTGCGGGTGAGCGGCCAGAGGTGACAGCCGCAGCCGGCTCGCCAGACCCGCCGCCAGCAGGGCCACCAGTGCCAGGGCAAGGAAGCTGGCGGTGAAGGTAGGCGTCCAGGCATCGGCGGTAAACCGAGCCAGTTGGGGCCCCGCCACAGCCGCCAGCAGGCCGCCGGTCAGCGTCAGTGAAATGGCTCGTGAACGGCTCTCGGGCGGGGCCGCCTCTGCCGCGGCAAAACGGAAAAACTGCCCGACGGCGGTAAAGCTGCCAATCAGCAGCCCGGCAACAACAAACAGCGCAAAGCTGCCCTGGTGGATGCCGGCCGCCGCCAGCAGCAGACCACCGGCTCCCAATAGCGCCCCCATCACAAACACCGGTCGCCGCCCCCAGCGGCCCATCCAGCGAGACATGGGATAGGTCAGCAACATGGTCCCCAGGTATTGCACTGCCAGTGGTACCGTCGCCCACTGGGCCGAGGCCAGATCCGCGCCGATCAGCGCTGAGGAGGACAGCACCAGGCTGGTCATGGTCATCACCGCTGCCTGGCACAGGGCCAGCAGCATCACATTGGTTTTCTGCATTGCGATTTCCCGCTATGGAGCCTCTGATCTTGTGGGTAACAGCATCGCACGCTAGGCTAAGGCATAAATGACAACTATCCTGCATATTCTGCCATGAGCCGATCACTTGTTTTCCTGCTGTACCCCGGGTTCCAGATCCTTGATCACACCGGCCCGCTGGCGGCTTTCGACGCCGCCAACCATTTCGCGCCCGGCAGTTACCGGATGCAGCACGTCAGTCGTGATGGCGGCGCGGTGGACAGCTATGCCGGGCTTGAAGTCGTCACTGAGTCGTTCGAAGCGGTGGCCTCCCCTGACACCCTGATCATCAGCGGTGGCTCAGGTATTGATCAGGCGCTGGCCTGCCCGGTTACCCAGGCGTTTGTGCGCCGCCATGGCCAGAGCTGTCGACGGCTGGCCAGCGTGTGTTCCGGCGCCTTTCTGCTCGCATCCCTGGGCATGCTGGACGGGCTACGGGCAACCACCCATTGGCGCCGCACAACGGAGTTCCAGCGCCGGTTCCCGGCAGTACAACTGGAGGTGGACCGGATCTATGTGCGCGAGGGCCGGCTATGGACCTCCGCTGGCATCACTGCCGGGATTGACCTGGCGCTGGCGCTGATTGCGGAGGATCTGGGCGAAACCATCGCCCGTCAGGTGGCCCGACAACTGGTAGTGTATTACCGCCGTCCTGGCGGGCAGACCCAGCATTCGGAACTGCTGGAACTGGGTGGGGAGCAGGGGCGCTTTGCCGACCTGATGGACTTCATCCGGCGAAACCTGGAGCGGCCACTGACGGTGGAGGAACTGGCGGACCAGGCCTGCATGAGCGCCCGGCATTTTGCCCGGGTCTTTCGGGAGGAAATGGGTGAAACGCCCGCCAGGGCGGTGGAACGGCTGCGGGTGGAAGCCGCCAGCAATGCCCTGGCCAGCGGCTATGGATCACTGAAGGCGGTTGCCCGCCAGTGCGGCTTTGTTGATACCGAGCGTATGCGGCGGGCATTCATGCGCTGGCGAGGCGTCCCGCCAGCGGCTCTCAAGCAGGCAGCCAGGTCCCACGCAACGGCCTAGCCAGGTTCTGACACGTCGCGATAGGTGTTGGCGGCCTTCTCTTTCTCGGCCTGGCTGGCCAGCAGTGCCAGCCTCATTCGGTCGATCTCGCTCATGTACTCCTCAAAGGACAGTACGCCCTCTTCCTCGCCCCGTTCCAGCATTTCTTTCTGCTGTTCGCGGATTTCGTTGAGTTTGGCCAGAGCTTCCCGAATGGCGGCCAGACGCTGCTCATCAGACAGCCCGGTACCAGCCTCGTTTGGCGCCCCAAGAGGCGTGTTCATCACCACATCGGAACCGGCGGTTGCTGTCTGACGCTGATCCATCAGATCCAGCTCCTCCAGTGTGCGCACCTCGCCATCATCAGTCAGATAGATGCCGGACGCCTTGACCTGCCCCAGGGGCACCCCCTGACTGTTGGTCATGGTGAAGCGATCGCTGGCACCTTCCACGTAGAGCGCCCGCACGCCCACCTCCTCAAGGGAACGCAACTCCTGGCCTCCGCCAGCGGTCTGGACCCAGACCTGCAGCGAGCTGAACGCTTCGTCGTTGGCATCAAGCCACTGGTTGCCATCACTGTCGAACTGGGCCAGATCGGCAAAGCCGGAGCCGGATTGCGGCCCGAACAGCTCGGAGCCGTCGTCCACCTTGCCGTTGCCATTGCGATCGAACACCAGGTAACCGCTGCCACTGCCGAGGGTGGCCAGTTGCTCGTCCTCACCATCGCCATTGAGATCAAACTCAAACAGCGAATCCGTCAGACTGGCGGTCGCCGAGCCGAAGTTGATCACCAGCGGATCGGTCATCTGGCGCTCGGTGATCTGCAGGCTCTCGGAGTACTCGTAGGAATGGCTCTGCTGCTGACGCAGCGACAGGGTGAAATCGATGGTCTCGCCGTCGACCTCAATACTGCCACTGGCCGCAAAGGAACGGGTTTCATTCATCGAGTAGAAGGAATAGCGGCTGGCGGTGACGTTTACCGAGGCACTGTTACCACTACCCACCCCGACATTGTCGCCCAGCGCCGCGCGGCTGACCCGAATGGCCTGGCGCCCCTGCAGCATGACATCGGCGGTACGCTCGATAACCTGATTGTTGGCCATGACCCGGGTGCCCCCGGAGCCCTGGATCTGGCTGTTGCCGGAAAACGCCACCTGTTGCTGACCACGGTAGTGGTAGGAGGCGTCACGGCGGGCAAACAGCTCTCGCGGCCCATCACCACCGCCATCGCTCTGTCGGGCAAGGCGATACTGACTGGCGTCCATCTGTGAGGTGGTGCGACTGTGGCTCTGGGAAAAGCTGACTTGGCTACTGCTGATCATGGCCGATCTCCGGACTACGAAGGACTGCACTTCGTATCGGCCGATGGCCAGTAAACTTGAGGAGCTTTTGATTAAAGGGCCAGGGCCAGCACCGGCGGCTGCGCTACCAGAACATCCGCGTCAGTGCCGCCATGGCCACACCGGCCGCAATGGCCGGTAGCGGCTTTTTCAGCACCACCACGATCACAGCGGTGGTGAACAGCGCCAGCCGGGCGCCCAGGTCGCCCTCAAACGCCATGGGTACGATGATGGCAATCAGCACCGAACTGGCCATGGTGTTGATAAAGCTCTCGATGCGCGGACTGATCCGCACATAGGACATCAGGTACACCCCGCCCCAGCGGGTCGCAAGGGTAACCAGGCTCATGATGGCGATGACCACCAGGATGCCGGTGGTGGTGGTTTCAATGGTCATGACTCATCCCGCTCCAGCCAGAAATAACCCACCGCGCCGCCGGCGAGTGCCCCCACCACCACGTGGGTGTGAGGCGGCAGCCACCAGAAGGCGGCCATGGCCGCGGCACCAGACACGGTCCAGGCCACCAGGATTCGGGGGGAGGTTTTGCCGCCAAGGGCCATGGACAACAGGAAGCAGCCCAGAACCATATCGAGCCCCAGGCGTTGGGGATCGTCCAGCAGCCCACCGAAGTAGACACCGAGCAACGTCCCCACCAGCCAGGCCAGCCAGATCACCGCGCCGCCGCCAAGAATCACTTCCAGGTTGCGCTTGCCGTTCTGATAGTCCTGAGCGGCAACCGCCCAGTTGGCATCGGTGAGGAACAGCAGGATGCCGTACCGCTTCAGCGGCGGCAGTTGCTTGAGCATCGGGTAGAGCGACGCCCCCATCAACAGGTGACGGGAATTGATGGCAAACACCACCGCCATCATCGGCAATACGGCAATCTCCGGCCCCCACATGTCCAGCACGGCAAACTGGGATGCGCCGGCAAACACCGCCACGCTCATCAGCGAGGACTGAAAGGGCGTCAGGCCAGTCTGTACCGCGGCCAGACCAAACGCAGCGCCGAACGCCACAACGAACAGCGAGATCGGCAGCAGCCGCAGGAATTCAGCGCGGACCCGGTCGGGCTGGAGCTGATAGGGGGTCGATAGTGTGCTCATAATCGCACGCTATGCAATCCAGCGCCGCAAGCGAATAGGTAGAAACCCGTACCTCACCAAGCCAGGCCCGTCTTGCGTCAGTCCACCAGCGGCGCGGCACAAGCCAGGGCGAGCACGTCCTCGTGGCGGCGAATGACGACCTGGGGATCGGCCTGTTTCAGGGCGGCAGGATCAAGGGCTCGAACTTCATTGACCATGGCCTGGGCAACGCGACTCGACTCAATGCCCCGGTAAGCCGACAGCGGGCCGACCATTAGCCGGTTCAGGGTCGGCATCACGGTGGCTAGGGCGGCTTCGCCACGGCGATGCTGCTGACGTTCCCCCAGCAGTAGACCAGGCTGGTAGATCGAGAATTGGGGATAGCCCAGGGCGGCAATCGCATCCTGGATCTGGCCCTTGACGCGGTTGTAGAACACCGGTGAACGGCGGGATGCCCCCACCGCAGACATCAGCAGGAACGCCTTGGCGCCCCGGGCGCGGCCGAGTTTGGCGGCGTGCAGGCAGTAGTCGTGGTCGACACGGCGGAACCGTTGCCGCGAGCCGGCCTGTTTCAGCGTGGTTCCCAGGCAACAGACCAGGGCATCCACTTCGAAGTGGCTGGCCACCGATTCCAGGTGCTCGAAATCCGCCACAACGGCCTTCAGTTTCGGGTGATGGTGATCTAGGGGCTGGCGGGTCACCGTGGTCACCCGGCTGACTTCCGGCAGCGCCAGCAGACCCTCAAGGCAGTGCCGCCCGGTGAGCCCGGTGGCACCCAGCAACAACACGTTCATGGAGCATCTCCGTTGCGCTCAGGTAGTCGACGAAGGCCGGCCCGCAGGTGCGGGCCGGGACCTGTCTGACCATACCACAGCGCACCATCCCTGGCGCGCCGGCTGGGCGCCTGTCAGAACGCGTAGGCGACGCTGGCTTCGACCGTGCGCTCCTCACCAAACCAGCAGTTGAGGGCATCGAAGCAGCTGTAATAGCGCTCATCCATCAGGTTGTTGACGGACAGCCCCAGGGATGTGCCTTTCAGGGCCGCGCTGGCCATGCCCAGATCGTAGCGGATTGCCACATCCACCAGCGTCGCAGACGGGACCTTACCTTCGTTGGTGACCGCATCCAGCTCGGCTTCGCCGATGTAACGCACGCCGGCGCCGGCGGTCAGGCCCCGCAGGGCGCCGTCATAGAAACCGTAGTCTGCCCAGGCCGAAACCATCTGCTCCGGCACCCAGATTGGGGTCTTGCCTTCCAGCCCGGTGTTGTCTTCGGTGACTTCCACATCCTGCAGGGTGTAGGACAACGACAGCAACAGGTTATCGGTGGGCTGCGCCAGCGCTTCCAGCTCAACGCCCTGGGAACGCACCTCACCGGCCTGAATCTTGTCAATGGAGCTGCCGTTGGGGTCGCGGGTGGGCACGTTTTCCTTGTCGATCCGGAACGCCGCCAGGTTCACCTGATGGAGGCCGTCCGCCGACTTGTACTTCACGCCTGCCTCAAGCTGCTCGCCGGTGGACGGATCGAACTCCCTGCCATTGCGGTCTGAGCCAGTCTGGGGTTCGTAGCTTTCGGCGTAATTGAGGTAGGGTGAAAAACCGCCAGGAAGTTCATACAGCACCCCTGCGCGCGCCGATACATTGTCCTGCTCCAGTTTGGAATCCACCCGCTGACCGTACTTCAGGCCTTTCTCGGTGCCTTCAAAATCGTCCCAGCGCACGCCGGCAATCATCACCAGGCGATCCAGCCGGACCTGATCCTGCAGGTACACCCCGAGCTGCTTCTTGTCGATGGTGAAATCGGAGCTGTAGGCAGTGCCGGTCATGTCGATGGTGGCCGCATTGATCTGATAGTAGTCCGGGTGGAACAGGTCGATGTCCGGCGCTGCGGCATCCTCGTAGCGCACATCGGACTCCAGTTCCATGTAGTCCACACCCACCAGCAGGTTGTGTTCCAGAGGGCCGGTGCGGAAGCGGCCTGAGAACTGGTTGTCGACGGTGAATCCGGTGGTTGTCTCATCCGTCAGGTAGGCACGCCGGGACAGGGTGCGGGCGTCCGCCGCCAGCACCGTGCTGTAGGTGTTGGTCTGGTAGGCCTCGGCGTCGGTATAGCGGAAGTTCTGCAGAAAGCGCCAGTTGTCGTTGATGTTGTGATTGATCTTGTACCCTGCCATCAACACTTCTTTATCGAAGGTGTTCCAGTTGGCATCCCCGGAGAAGGCGTCGGTCGGCAGGCGGCCGTTGGGGTTGGGCTTGAACACGGTGGACGCCGGCAGGCTGGTATAGATGCCCATCTCCGGGTCTTTCTGGTAGTACAGGTTGAAGTTGACCAGGGTATCTTCACTGACCTGCCAGTCCACCGAGGGCGCGATCAGGTGGCGTTCTTCCTCAGAGGTTTCGGCCTGACCATCACGGCCACGGGTCAGCGCCACCAGACGGTAGGACAGATCGGAATCACCCAACTGACCGGCACTGTCCACAGAGGCTTCCAGCAGGTTGCGCGAGCCACCGGCCAGCTCGATCCGGTGATCGCTGCGGGTCGACGGTTTCTTGGATATCAGGTTAACCATGCCCCCCGGCGGCATGGCCCCGTACAGGGTTGACGTCGGTCCACGGAACACCTCGACCTGCTCCACCGCCGCCAGGTCCACCTGGGGCTGCAGGTTCCAGTCGTTGTAGAGCAGTTGCAGGCCGTCGTAGTAGTTCTGGTAGTTGATGAAGCCGCGCATGCTGAACAGGTCGATGCGTCCCACCGCACCACCACGCAGCTCGGTGTTCACCCCCGGGGCATAACGCAGCGCCGTGGCCACAGAATCGGCATCCCGCATCTCCAGGACCTGCTGGTCAAGGACACTGATGCTCTGGGGCGTTTCCTCCGGCGCCAGCGCGGTTTTGGTGGCAGTGCTGCGATACGTGTCTCCATACACCGTCAGCTCGTCCAGGGACCCGAGAGTCTCATCGGCCTGGGCAGTGGAAACCAGGGCCAGTCCAATGGCCAGGGAAAGCAGGGAACGCGGTTGGGAAAGTCTTGGGATCATGGGTTACCTGATACTCCTGAATGAAGACATGAAAGCTGACAATTCAAATGCCAATCATTCTTATTCTAGAGATTCTGACAACCACGACTTAACCATTTGGTGCATGATGCATCGGTGTCAGGAAGCCTCTGATTAACGCTCGGGCTCCACCGGCACCCAATACTCCATGCGGGTGGTGGACTGATCCATGGTGAACTCGGGGTGATACACCTCCAGATCGAAGCCGTAGCGGCCACGGTAACCTGACGACGGCAGCCAGTGATGGATAAACCATTCCAGAGTCTTTTCCAGCGCGGCCAAGGGCCCCTGAAACGGAATCACGGCGTATTCCTGCGCCGGCACCGTCAGCCGTGGCAGGTGAGGAGGAGGCTCCAGCCCGTCCGCTTCCACAGTCGCCCAGTAGGGAAAGCTGGCGCCGGAATCCGCCGCTTCGGAAATGTCCATGACGCCAATCAGCGGACGGTCGCTGGGGCGTTCGACCTTGGCCAGCAACTGCTGCCAGAGCGCGGGTACCTTGGTGGCAAAGTCCGGCTGGTCGGCAAACAGGCCGCTTACCTGGCCACACACCCCCACCACATCGAACGCCGGTCGGGTCTCCACCCGAATCTGCAGCATCCGCGGGTTCAGCTCCTCCGGCGGTAACGGCAGGTCACGACTGTGGATGGGCGTGCGCAGGCCGGAACGCTGGCCACGTTTGCGATACTGTCCGGGGCTGCACCCGAACATCTGGCGAAAGCTGCGGCTGAAGCTGATTTCGGAGTCAAAGCCGCAGGCCAGGGCAATGTCCAGCTGTCGCTGGGTACCGGACAGCAGGGCCTCGGCGGCGCGGCTGAGGCGCAATTCCCGGACATACTGGGCCACCGACAGCCCGGTGTGAGCGGCAAAGACCCGCTGAAACTGCCAGCGGGACCAGCCCCCCAGAGCTGCCAGGGCCTGGACCGACAGCGGCTGATCCAGATTGCGGTGAATATGGTCGAGCACACGCTCAATGCGGCTCAGCGGGGTCTGGAGATCGGAGCGGGCATACTGGGGCATCGGGACGGACTCAACGGCTATCAACTCAGAGTCGCCACTCTAAACGATATTACTTCTCGTTTGTATCGTTTCCGGCGACAGCACGCGTTATCAGTTGCTGTCCGTCTCTGTCCGTCTCCGGGCGTGCTCATCTGTCGGGGCCAACTGGCCTAAATGATATGAACCCGCCCATCGCTGCCGGCGAAGGGGTTGTTGACGCTACTGCCCTCCCCTTTCAGCACCGCTTCAGGGTGGTTCTCCAGCATTTCCTGCTCAATTTCCACCGCAAACTTGCGGGGCACATCCACCATCACCAGGTACTTGCCGGCCTCAATCTCGCCATGGAACCGGCGGATCCGGTAGTTCTCCGACGAGATGCCGCCGAAGCCTCCCAACCAGCCGCCCGCCATCACCGCAAACGCTGCCAGCGCCACCCAGGCCAGGGTCGGCCACTGGATGCCCGACCACAGCATCGCAGGCAGGATGAACGACAGGGCCAACACCAGACCGATCAGCATGCCGCGCTCGACAAAGCGGGCCAGATCGGTGCGATCCAGAATGCTGGCACGGTGCAGACGGTGGGTGTACAGACCAGCCTCATCACGGCTGACGATATGGAAGCGGGAATCGCGGATGCCCCGGGCATGCAGGTCGTCGGAGATGTCCTGCACATCGTCAATACGATCCACTACATAGAAAAGCCGTTTCATGACAGCACCTCCCTCGCGCAGAGTCGCGAACGGTCACAGCCCGATTATAAAACAGCCAAATTGTCCCGTCGGCCAATACTCAGACTGTCTGGCGATAGCCGCCGACGGGTTAGTGAATCCGGTAATATCCGTTTTTTACCCGATCTCTGGTCAGGTCAGCCCATTCCACAACCCGACGCAGCTGATCACCAACAGAATCGATCCCAGCACCCGGAAAAAGATCGGCGTCTCCGCCTTCAGCATACGCTCATGAAACCGCAGGCCAATCACATGACCTATGGCGGCGCAGGGCAACAGCCAGAGGTGGTGAATCAGTTGCAGGTCAACTTCCGCCCAGACGAATGCCCCCATCTTGATGGTGACCAGGATGAACCAGAGCGCAAACAGGGTGTCCCGCAGTTTCTCCTTGGGCAGATGCTGGGCCGCCACCGCAATGATCAGCGGCGCGCCAATCAGCGATGTACCGCTGATGTAGCCTCCCAGCATCAGGAACACGGTGTCGACGGCCTTGCTGTTGCTGCGGAACGGCCGGTTGAAAATGTAGGACAGCGAATAGACCGACACGATGGCAAAGATAATGCCGCTCATCACCTGCGCCGGCAGGGTGATCAAGCCAAACACCCCGATCAGCTTTGGCACAATCATGATGGCCAGGATGCGCCGCAGATAGACCCAGTCCACGGTGCCGCCGGCGCTGGCCGGAGCCTCGGCAGTAGCCGCCTGCTTACGGTTGTTCATCACAATGGTCAGGGATGAGAACACCAGCAGGTGTACCGAAATCAGCGGCAGGTACACCAGCGGATCGTTGTGCACCAGCAGCAGAAACGGCAGCGACAGGACCGCACCACCAAACCCCAGTCCGGATCGGACGAAACCGCTCCAGATGAAGATCAGCCCAATCAAAACGTATTGCAGCAACGACAGGTCGGCCATGGGAGTCCTTCTGAGATTGAACGGACCGGGGAGTCTACCTGAGAAGCGCCCCGGGTTCGCCCCGCAATCACCACGATGAACCCCCGATTGGCCCCGGCCCGGCAACGCGACCCAGGTCACACTCCCGCCATCGGACGGTCACTGCGCCTGCTGATCCGTCGCGGCGTGGTCGCCGATTCCCTGGTCCGGAAAACCCCAGAAAAAGCCGGTTGGTACAGCGCCAGGCAGGCCATTTCCGCGCCTCTGGCAAATATCCGCGGGTGAAACCAGACCGACTTTTTGGTTAGAAAATAGTCGTTGACCTCTATAGAAAAAGCATCTAGTTTGGCACTTGGTCGCGCCCCCACAAGGGGTCGCAGACGATGAAATCGTTATGTCGGCCAAAAGCCGAACTACAAAAACAAGACAACCACTGACGCCGTGATCCGGCCGGGTGGGAGAGGATTTCAGAATGTCCACATTATCGGTTACCACAACCGGACTGTGCCCGATGCACGGTCACACCCTCCGCATACCAGACCTTTCTCTGTTACTCGATTCGATACCCCAGGACCCGGGCCTGACGCCAGACGGCACTTGCCTTCCGGTCGCCCTGCGCTGATCCGGACCTGATTCGTTCCTGATTTTCCACCAACACCCTTTTGGCTCAGCAATCTCGCTGCAGCAGGTGTCTGGTTTATCGAGCAGAAAGGTAATTCGTTATGCGTGATGTCAGTCTCAACGATGTGTGGGAGCGCGACGCAGGTCCGATGTACATGACCGGCAGCCAGGCCCTGGCACGCCTCCCCCTGCTGCAGGCCCAGCTTGATCAGCAAAATGGCCTTAACACCGCTGGCTTCATCTCCGGCTATCGCGGCTCCCCACTGGGCGGTTTCGACAAGGTCCTGTGGCAGGCCAAGGACTACCTCAAACAGCGCCACGTGCACTTCCTGCCGGGCGTCAACGAAGACCTGGGCGCCACCGCCGTATGGGGCTCTCAGCAAGTAAACATCTTTGAAGGCGCCAAGTACGATGGCGTCTTCGCACTGTGGTACGGCAAGGGGCCCGGCGTCGACCGCACCGGTGACGTCTTCAAGCACGCCAACGCCGCCGGCAGTTCGCAGTATGGGGGTGTGCTGGCGGTGGCCGGCGATGACCACGCCTGCAAATCGTCCACCCTGCCCCACCAGAGCGACTACGGTTTCGTAGACGCCTCCATGCCGGTGCTCAATCCCAGCGGCGTGCAGGAGATTCTGGATCTCGGTCTCTATGGCTGGGCCATGTCTCGTTACAGTGGCTGTTGGGTCGGGTTCAAGGCCCTGGCGGAAGTGATGGATTCCTCCCTCAGCGCCAACCTCGACCTGAGCC
The DNA here is from genome assembly GCF_020546665.1 of Marinobacter sp. CA1. NCBI lineage: Bacteria > Pseudomonadati > Pseudomonadota > Gammaproteobacteria > Pseudomonadales > Marinobacteraceae > Marinobacter > Marinobacter sp. CA1. The sequence goes on along the minus strand of NZ_CP071785.1, from coordinate 1,434,407 downwards.
GCATCGACATCCGCATACCGGATAACTTCACTTTGCCCGAGGGCGGTCTCAATGCCCGCTGGCCAGACAAGCCGCTGGCCCAGGAAGAGCGCCTGCACCGCTACAAGCTTGAGGCGGCCAAAGCTTTCGCTCGCGCCAATCGTCTGGACCGGACCGTGGTCAGTGCCAGCAAACCACGATTTGGTATCGTCACCACCGGCAAATCCTATCTGGACACCATCCAGGCCCTGGCGGATCTGGGCCTGGGCGACGCCGAGTGCGAAGCCCTGGGACTGACGGTATATAAGGTCGCCATGCCCTGGCCGCTGGAACCGGAAGGAATTTTCGAGTTCGCCGGCGGCCTCGATGAGATCCTGGTGGTGGAGGAGAAACGCGGCCTGATCGAAGACCAGATCAAAACCCAGCTGTACGGCTGGCAGGATCGCAAGGCTCCACGAATCATCGGCAAACGGGATGAAACCGGCGCCGAACTGCTACGCTCCAACGACGAGCTGACCCCTGCCATGGTGGCGCGGGCGATTGCCGCACGCATCAAGGATCACTACTGCAACGACACCCTGCGCCAGCGGCTGGACTTTCTCACCGAAAAGGAATCCAGCCTGGCGCAACCGAAGGAGCGCCTGGAGCGAACGCCGCATTTCTGCTCGGGCTGCCCCCACAACACCTCCACCCGGGTGCCGGAAGGCAGTCGCGCCCTCGGCGGCATCGGTTGTCACTACATGGCCACCTGGATGGACCGCGGCACGGACACCTTCACCCAGATGGGTGGCGAAGGTGTCACCTGGCTCGGTCAGGCCCCGTTCACCAACCAGAAGCACGTGTTCCAGAACCTCGGTGACGGCACCTACTTCCACTCCGGGCTGCTGGCCATCCGCGCGGCGATCGCCTCCGGCGCCAACATCACCTACAAGATTCTGTACAACGATGCCGTCGCCATGACCGGTGGTCAGCCGGTGGACGGCACCCTGACGGTGCAGCAGATCACCCACCAGCTCAATGGTGAGGGAGTACGCCGGATTGCCGTTGTCAGCGACGACATCGACAAGTACCCCTCGCGGGCGGACTTTGCCGACAGCACCACCTTCCATCACCGTGACGATCTCGATGAGGTTCAACGGGAGATGCGGGAGATTGAGGGCTGCTCGGTGCTGATCTACGACCAGACCTGCGCCGCCGAGAAGCGTCGCCGCCGCAAACGCGGCACCATGACCGACCCGGACCAGCGGGTGATGATCCATGCCGATGTCTGCGAAGGCTGTGGTGACTGCGGCATCCAGTCCAACTGCCTGTCGATCCTGCCCAAGGAGACCGAACAGGGCCGCAAGCGCACCATCGACCAGTCCGCCTGCAACAAGGATTTCAGCTGCGTCCGGGGCTTCTGCCCCAGCTTTGTCACCGTCAAGGGCGGCAAACTCAAGAAGCCTGCCGGTGTGAGTCAGGATGTCGACTTCCCGACCCTGCCGGAACCAACCTTCGTTGGCGAACACGATCCCTACGGCATCCTGCTGACCGGCGTTGGCGGCACCGGCGTGGTCACCGTCAGCGCCCTGCTGGGCATGGCCGCCCACCTGGAAGGCAAGGGCGTGTCGGTGCTGGACCAGGCGGGCCTGGCGCAGAAGTTCGGTGCCGTGGTCAGCCACATTCGCATTGGTGATCGCCAGGAAGACATTCACGCAGTGCGTATTCCGGCCGGTGAGGCCGACCTGATGATGGCCTTCGACCTGATGGTGGCCGCCAGCGACGACGCGCTGGCCAAGCTGGACAACCGCTTCTCCCGCAGCGTGGTCAATACCGAGACCGCAATGCCGGCGGCGTTCACCCGCAACCCGGACCTGCAATACCCCGGTGAGGCCATGGAAACCACCATCCGCGAGGCCTCAAAAGCGGACGGCAGCTGGTTCCTGGATGCCGGCAAGCTGGCCAAAGCACTGATGGGGGATGCCATGGCGGTGAACCTGTTCACCGTGGGTTTTGCCTACCAACAGGGCCTGCTGCCCCTGAAGGCAGCCTCGATTGAACGGGCGATCGAACTCAACAACGTCGCCGTGAACGCCAACAAGCAGGCCTTTGTGTGGGGCCGCCGCGCCGCCCATGACCTGGACGCGGTGATGTCTTTGGCATTCCCGCAGCCCAAGGCCGACGTGGTTCAGGTCATGGAGACCACCGAGCAGCTAATCGAACGCAACAAACGCCACCTGGAAGCGTACCAGAGTGAGAGCTACGCAAAGCGGTACGAGAACCTGGTGCGCAAGGTCGAGAAGGCGGTGGACGCAAAGCTGGGCCGAGATCCCATGCTGGTGCGGGCGGTGGCCGAAAACTACGCCAGGGTATTGGCCTACAAGGACGAGTACGAAGTTGCCCGGCTGTTCAGCAACGGTAGCCTGCTCAAGCAACTGGAAGAGCAGTTTGAGGGTGACTACGAGCTGGAATTCAATCTGGCTCCGCCGCTGTTGTCCCGCGGTAAAGACGGCGCACGCCCCCGCAAACTCCGATTCGGGCCGTGGATGGAGAAGGTGTTCCGGGCTCTGGCCCGGTTCAAGGTCCTGCGCGGCACGCCTCTGGATGTGTTCGGCTACACCGCCGACCGGCGCCTGGAGCGGGCGCTGATCCGCGAGTACGAAGCCGACGTCCACTGGCTGCTCCAGCACCTGAGCCGCGACCATCTGGACGCAGCCCGGGCGCTGGCGGCGCTGCCGGCGAAAGTCCGCGGATACGGACCGGTCAAAGAGGCCGCCTATGAAGCCGCAGCCAGGGAACGCCAACAGTTGCGCCGGGAAATCAACCCCAGCGCTCCCGAACACAACCGGATCGCCAGCGCTGCGGCGTGAACCGATACATCGCATTACGAACTAAACTAACAAGAGAGGGCCGGCCCGGTGATCCCGGAAAGGCCCAAACCAAACCAGCCACTGCCCTCACAAGGGTCGCAGTGGCCAGAAAGCAAGGTGAAACGCCATGAACGTATTCAGCCATCCCGAGTTCGACAACCACGAACAGGTCTCTTTCTTCTGCGATCCCAAAACCGGGCTTAAGGCCATTGTCGCCGTTCACAACAGCTCACGGGGCCCGGCGCTCGGCGGCTGCCGAATGTATCCCTACGCCACCGACGAAGAGGCCCTGCGCGATGTGCTCCGCCTGTCCCGTGGCATGACCTACAAGTCGGCACTCGCCAACCTGGACCTCGGTGGCGGCAAATCGGTCATCATCGGTGATCCCCGCAAGCACAAGACGGAAGAGCTGATGGAGGCCATGGGCCGCTTCCTGGAAACCCTTGGAGGCAGCTACATCGCGGCCGAGGATTCCGGCACCAGCGTCGCCGACCTGAAAATCATGGGACGCCAGACCAGCAATGTCGCCGGCGTCTCCGCCCGCAAAGGCTTTGACGGCAATCCCAGCAATGGGGACCCGTCGCCGGCCACCGCCTATGGCACCTTTGTTGGCCTCAAGGCGGCCGTCAAGCACAAGCTTGGCCGCACCGACCTGACCGGACTGAAAGTGGCCGTTCAGGGCATCGGCAACGTCGGCTATCGCCTGGCGCGCCACCTCCACGAGGCAGGCGCCAAACTGTGGGTGTACGACATCCACCAGGATCAGATGGATCGCGCGGTCGAAGAATTCGGCGCCACACCGGTCAGTGCGGAAGAAATCCTCACCCTGCCGGTGGATGTGGTTGCACCCTGTGCCCTGGGCGCGGTACTGAATGACCAGAGCATTCCGAAACTCAAGGCCACCGTGGTTGCCGGCGCGGCCAACAACCAGCTGGAACACCCCCATCACGATGAAGCGCTGATGAAGCGCGGCATTCTCTACACTCCGGACTTCGTCATCAATGCCGGTGGCATTATTGACGTCTTCCACGAGCGTACCGATCACGATGCCGACAAGGTTCGCGCCCATGTCGAGTCCATCGGTGAAACCCTGGAAGAAATCTTCACCCGCTCCGACCGGGATGGCCGCCCCACCGGCGCCATCGCCAACGAGCTGGCAGAGGAACGCTTCCAGCACATCCCCGCCCAGAAAGATCAGCAACCCGAATCGCTGGCAAAAGCCGGCTAACGGACGCCTGATCAAATGAGCAACGTGTGAACTCCCTGGGGTCGGCCAACCTGGTCGGCCCCTGTCCCCCGAAAACAAAAAGATGTAAGCAGGAGACAGCTATGTCCTATTCTTCCTCCGCCACGGCTTCCGGAACCCTGGAAGGCGCGTCTGCCAGCCGCGGACTCTGGTCCTCCCGGCTGGCTTTCATTCTCGCCGCAACCGGCTCCGCTGTGGGGTTGGGCAACATCTGGAAATTTCCCTACATCACCGGTGAGAATGGTGGCGGTGCCTTTGTACTGGTGTATCTGGTGTGTATCGCGGCCGTGGGTATCCCAATCATGATGGCGGAGGTGCTGATTGGCCGTCGTGGTGGTCACAGTCCGGTCAACAGCCTGCGGCTGATCGCCGAGCGGGACAAGCTCAACCCTGCCTGGAAGATTGCTGGCATCATTGGTGTGCTTGCGGCCTTCCTGATTCTTTCCTTCTACTCCGTGATCGGCGGCTGGGCGGTGTCCTACGTCGGCACCGCGGCCAGTGGCCAACTCGCCGGCGCCACACCGGAGGCGGTCGAAGCAATCTTCACCGGACTGCTGGGCGACCCCGGCACCCTACTGCTGTGGCACACCGTCTTCATGGCCCTGGTGATGGTGGTGGTTGCCCGTGGCGTCCGCTCCGGTCTGGAACGCGCCGTCAGCATCCTGATGCCTGGTCTGTTCATTCTGCTGCTGATTGTCGTTGGCTACGCCATGACCACCGGCCATTTCGGTGAAGCGGTCAGCTTCCTGTTCCAGCCGGACTTCTCCAAGCTGACTACGTCAGGCGTTCTGGTGGCCCTGGGGCATGCCTTCTTCACCCTGAGCCTGGGCATGGCGGTGATGATGGCCTATGGCTCCTACCTGCCGAAGAACATCTCCATCGCCAAGACCTCCATTACCGTGTCCATTATGGATACCGGCGTTGCCCTGCTGGCTGGCCTGGCCATCTTCCCGATCGTATTCGCCAACGGCATGGAGCCGGGCGCCGGCCCGGGCCTGATCTTCCAGACCCTGCCGCTGGCCTTTGGTCAGATGCCGATGGGCACCCTGTTCGGCACCCTGTTCTTCGTGCTGCTGATTTTCGCCGCCTGGACCTCCGGCATTTCTCTGCTGGAACCGCTGGTGGAATGGCTGGAAGAGCAAAAAGGCATGAACCGCACCATCAGTACCCTGGCCGCCGGTATTGCCTGCTGGCTGCTGGGCATTGCCTCAATTCTGTCACTGAACCTGTGGTCCGACGTCACGCCGCTGGGCATGTTTGCGATGTTTGAAGGCAAAACCATCTTCGACCTTCTCGACTTCCTCACCGCCAACATCCTGCTGCCGCTGGGTGGCCTGCTGGTCGCCATCGTCGTGGGCTGGTTCATGTCCAAGCAGGCGGTAGAGAACGAACTGTCGCTGTCCGAGTCCGGCTTCAAGCTGTGGTACAACACCCTGCGCTTCGTCACTCCGATCGCGGTGCTGGTGGTGTTTATCTACAACCTGGCCTGATCAAGGCACGGCTTACAAGCACCCATAAAAAAGGCGTGGCGGTTACTGACCGCCACGCCTTTTTGTTTTAAAGCGTCCCCTGAAGACAGCTCCTGAAAGCCTGGGGCGAAGACCCTGAGTGTCTGGGGTGACGAAACCGTGATTAGCTGTCGCCGCTTGCTGGCCGGCTGCCAGCGTCCGCCACCTGGGCATCATCACAGTTGAGGAACTCGGAGGCCGCCAGCCACTGGGCGTCCGGATAGTAGCTGAACACCAGTTGCCCCCCCTTGAGGTTGTCCACCACCTCCCGGATCATGCCCTGACTGACCGCCGGGCACCCCAGGCTGCGGCCGATGCGGCCATAGTCTTCCACCCAGGATTGCGCCACATAATCGGCACCATGGATCACGATTGCCCGCTGGCGCGCCTGATCGTTGATGCCAGGTTCCAGCCCATCAAGACGCAACGAGTAGCCATGACGGCCCCGATAGCTTTCGCTGGCACGGAACAGGCCGATACTGGACTGGTGGCTGCCCTCAATGTTGGAAAATTCAGTGGCTGCCGCCAGGCCTGAGTTCTTGCCATGGGCGACCCGATCCCGCAGCACCAGCCGGCCCTCGTCCAGATCAAACAGCCACAGCCGGGGCTCGCTGGAAGGCAGAGAATAATCGATCACCGCCAGCCTGCGGGCCTCGGAAACGCCATGGCGAACGGCACACTGGGTGGCCATCAACGCTTTGCCCAGAACCTGTTCATCCAGTGCCGGCGCTGCCTTTACCAGTTGGTGGTAGAGCGCCGAAGGTACCGGATCTGCTAAGCTCCGCAACGGCAATGAAAACGCCAGAACGGCAAACAGACAGTTGAGCAAAGGGGCGTGACGGGTTACGGTCATCCAAGAGGCCTCGGGTCAAATCGCTGGTGTCTGACAGGCGGGATAATCGGCAGGGAATACCGAACAGCAACCCCTGGAAGTCGTCTGGAGCGGCAGATATACCTTCCAGGCAACACTGGCGGATTCTAACAGGGAAATTGAGAACGGCCAGCCCATATGTACAGTTTTCATACAAAACACAACATCACCGCCCTCTGCACCGGGTTGTTGTTGTGGCTGACCGCGCCGCTGACTCAGGCCGGCTTCCGCTTTGATCCCCAGGACTGCATCACCCTGCCGGCACCGGATACGGCGCTGTTTCAGGCCACCCAACGGTTCCAGGATCAGGTTGGCAACGATTTCTGGCACGCGCCCGGCCGTCTGGAGAGCCTGATCCAGCAGCTGGCCGCTCTGACCGCCGATGGCCTGGACCCTCAGCACTATCACATCACCGACCTGCGGGAAGTACTTGGCTTTCGCAACACCTGGGGTTCGCTCAACGACTGCGACGCCGAGCTGGCCTCATTCGCCTATCTCAGCGCCCTGGCGGATCTGGGCTACGGGCGCCCTGCCGATACCGAAGCCGATGCCACCTGGTACTCACCGCAGTTGGGCGATCGCCGTTCGGTCGACAACCTGCTGGCCCTGGCCGGCGGTGGCAGCCAGCCAGTATCCACGACATTTGATCAGACCCGTCCGGCACTGCCCCGGTACCAGAATCTGCGCCAGGCTTACCAGCACGCACGGGAAGCACTGCCGGCGCGCTGGCCCACCCTCGACCCCGGCCCCACCCTGGCGCCGGGTGATCGCACGGCGGAGGTCCGTTTGCTGCGACAGCGGCTGCAGGCCGAAGGCTACGCCGACCTTACCTCGACAACCGATCCGGACCATTTCGATAACGCACTGGCGGAGGCCGTGAAGGCATTCCAGCGACGCCACTACCTGACGGCGGACGGCCGGGTCGGAGACAATACCCGGGCACAACTCAACGTTCAGCCCCAACACCGACTTGCCCAGATTCGCGCCAACCTGGAACGGATGCGGCGGCTGGCGGCCGATCTGGAACAGACCATGTTGCTGGTGGACATCGCCGCCGCCCGCATCGAGTACTACCGTCAGGGTGAGCTGGCGTGGTCTGGCCGCGCCCAGGTTGGCCAGCCATTGCGGGAAACACCACGGCTGAAATCGCTGATCACCCATGTGACGGTCAACCCCAGCTGGACCATTCCCACCACCATCTTTGTGGAGGACAAGCTACCGCTGATCCAGCAGGACCCGGGCTACCTCGAAGACCGCAATATCGGTGTGTTCAACTACCGCGGCGACCGCATCGATGCCGCCGATGTGGACTGGAACAACCCTCGCGGCATACTGCTGCGACAGGCCCCGGGGCCGGGCAATGCCCTCGGTAAGGTGGTGATCCGCTTCTCCAACCCGTTCGCAGTCTACCTGCACGATACGCCGTCGTCCTGGCTGTTCAATACCAACAGCCGTTTTTACAGCTCCGGCTGTGTCCGGGTGGAAGACGCCATGTCCCTGGCCGAAACCCTGATTGGCGACGCCCCAACGCGTTACCGCAAGCAGTTCGAGGAACTGCGCGCCAGCGGCGAATCCCACAACGTACATTTGCCTCGCAGCGTGCCGGTACTGCTGGCGTACTGGACCGCCGAAGCGGACAGCGACGGGCACTTGATGTTCCGGCCGGATGCCTACGACATCGATGCCCCGCTGATCGCCGACGATCCGCTCTTACCGCCGGCGATGGTATCAGCCGATCACACTCACTGAACCGGTGGATCGCCCATCCGGGCTTATCCGGGCAGCCTGAAACGCCACTCCACAGGACCATCCGATGGCTCTCGATGACGATTACAGAACCCTCCATATCCGCTGCGGATCGGACATTCGGCTGACGCTGGAAGCGGCCGGTTTCAGAGGCGATTTCCTCGAGTACGCCGATCCCGTGTGCCAGGGGCCGGTGCTGGATGGCGACGACGCCCTGGAGGCCCGCGCACGCTTTATCAGTAACGCCTACGAGCAAGGTGACGACCAGGCCCTGGCCGCCACCCGGGCGCTGTTGACGGAGTCCGAACAGCGCCTGGCCCGAGCCAGCCAGGACTATCAGCGGGTGGTGCTGTGGTTCGAGCACGACAGCTATGACCAGCTGTTGCTGTGCCGGGTGCTGGACCGCCTGCAACGCAACGGCGTTCCTGACAGGCTGGAGCTGGTGAGCACCGACCACTATCCGGGAATCGAGCGCTTTATCGGCCTCGGCCAACTGGACAGCAAGGCCCTCACAGAGCTCTGGCAGCGGAGAACGGCCGTTACCAAGGCCCAGCTCCAATTGGGCGAGCGGACATGGCATGCCCTGATGCAGCCTGATCCTGGCGCCCTGGCGGCGCTGGTCACCGCTCCGGACACCGCCCACCTGCCTTATCTGGCCGGCGCCCTGCTCCGCCATCTTCAGGAGCTGCCGGGGCTCCACGACGGCTTGAGCCTGACCGAGCGACTGACACTGCAACCACTTCACAGCGGCGACCAGAGCCTTGGTGACCTGTTCCGTATTCAGATGATGGAAACCGAACCCAGACCCTGGCTCGGCGATGCGATGTTCTGGCACATCGTGCGCTGCCTGCTGAAAGCACCGCAGCCACCGCTGGCGCTGGTTGCCGGTTCCAGCCACAGCAACTGGCACCAGCGGGTGGTGACGCTTACCGAGCTGGGCGGGGCGTTGTTGCGCCGCAGGCAGGACTGGATGGAGTGCCAGCCCCCAAGGCGATGGCTGGGAGGCATTGAACTGGGACCGGGGCGACCGGACTGGCGCTGGGATGACCTGAAACAGGCGCCGGCCCTCAAGGCGTGAAGCGAGCGACGATGTTTATAGCCGATTCACAGGCAGCAGCCATCTCACGGGCGTAAAGGTTATTTCCCCGGCATTTCCGGCCGACGTAGGATTAAACCATTGGGGCTTCTCAGAGGCCCTGATGAAGTCTGTCTTCGGTACGGAGAACAACCATGAGAGACGAGCAGTTCAAACAACAGCACCCGGTAATGAATGAAGTCGCACAAACCTACGTCGACCTCTACACCTACCGACCGGATGAAAAGACCCGTCAACAACTGATCAAGCGGGAAGCCCAGTTGCACGACAAACTGGAGCAGATTCTGGCGGAACGGGCGCCCTGATTCAGTTTGGGGACCCGGTGTTTGTATTCCGGTTCACGTCCATGGCCACCCCGTTCGGTTGCAGGTGATACTTTCGAAGCAATTGTTGGTAGTCAGGCCCTGACTTGAGCCGGGCAATCGCCTGGCTGAAGCGTTCCGCCAATGCCTGGCCCTGAGGCAGTTTACGGCTGAAGCCCATGTGGATCGGGTTACTGTTGATCGGCGGATCGACAAACGTCAACTGCCCTGCCCGGCCATACTTCGCGACCTCCAGACGGATCGCAAAGGGATTGCCTACGCCAGCGTCAAACCGCTTGCCAAGAACCATGCGGACCAGAGTCTGCTCATCCAGTACCTCATCCTTGTGCAGATACTCCGCCTGATCAAACTCGGCACCGTAGGAGTACCCGGTGATCACACCAATGAGGTACGGACTGAGGGACTGCAGTTCGCCTTTGAAGTCGACCTGCCGATCCGCTCTCACGAACAGGTGATTGTGCTCCACAGCATGCGGCAGGCTGGTGAAGTACACCATTTTTTGCCGTTCCGGGGTCGGGGTGAACGTGGTGACCATATCCACCTGCCCATTACGCAGGGACTGAAGCACCCGCGGCCAGGACAAGCGGCGATAGGAAATGACGATACCAAGCTGTTCCGCCACCCGGTTCAGAACCTCGATGGAGAAACCGGTCAACGCGTCGTCTTCCCGGAAATAGAATGGCGGGTAGTCAAGCTCCGCCAGCGCTGCCACCAGCACCGGCGAGTCAGACATCGGGTTGGGCGATTCGGGATTTCCCTCTGCAGTTACAGCCGAACACACACTCAGCGAGAGCATCGCCCAAAGGGCAATGCAGACACTACGTAGGGTCAAACACCATCTCCCGCGGCCAGCCGGCCGGATTCGATCAAGTTGCAACGGACTCTGATTGATATTGTTCACGGAATGGCCAGAAATTGCCATGGTTGTTTTTAAAACTCTTGCAAAACCAAACCGAAACCGGCCGCCACCGTCTATGCTTTCCTGTAGGCGTCCATTCCAGCCAACCCCGATGCAATGACCAGCCACCAACGTAACTATGACAGGCAATCCAACACGCTCTTCGCACCGCAGGAAAAAACTTGGGCTGGTTGCCGGGCTGCTGTCACTGGTGGCGATTGCAACCGGCTTCGCTATTGGTATTGTCCAGATTCAGCAGACTGTCACCTCCTATGTCGCTGGCGAAAGCGCCTGGTCCCGTGGCCAGACCACCACCATCCACTACCTCAGCCGCTATACCGAGACCGGCAACCCCACGGATCTGGCCACTGCCCGCCGCTGGCTGGATATCCCGCTTGGAGACCTCGCAGCCCGGGAAGCAATGGATCTTCCTGAACCTGATCTGGAGGCCGCTGAAGACGGCTTCCAGCGTGGATACAATCACCCGGACGATATTCCCGGTCTGATCTGGCTGTATCGCTATTTCTCCGGCTACCCGCCTTTTCGCAAGGCACTGGATGAATGGCGTGCCGCTGACCGGGGCCTGCTGGAGCTTGATGCGATAGCGGACAGGCTGGCCGCCGAATGGCAACGCCCGCAGCCGGATCAACAACGGCTGGCCTCCATGAGAGAGCGGCTGTCACTGCTGAATGAAGATCTCGGCACCAAGGCCACCCGCTTCCGCATCGCCATGACCCAGGCCAGTCACTCCCTGGCCAATCTGCTGACCCTGGCCAGTATGCTGTTTGTCGTCGGCCTGTCGCTGGCGGCGTGGCTTCTGGGAGCCCGGCTGGTACGCCTGCTGCGACGCTCGGAACACCGCTTCAGGGCGATCTTCGAGCAGAGTTCCGTCGGCATTCTCCAGGTAGCGCGCAATGGCGTTCTGCTGGACGCCAACTCGGCCAGTTGCGGGATTCTGGGCTATTCCCGCGAGCGCCTGCTGGCCTGCCGGCTGGAACAGCTGTTTCCCGGTCAGCGGGATGATCCGGACAGCCCGCCCCTGACCGCCAGCCATCACGCCGACGCCCAGGTACGGGAGCTGCGCGCCCTCAAGGGCAACGGCGAAACCATCTGGGCCCGCCTGACCATGACCGAAGTGGTCGACCACAACGGCGATGGGCCCTACGCCATCGTGATGCTGGAGGACATTTCCGAGTCCTATCGGCTGTCCAACGAACTCAGTTACCAGGCCAGCCACGACGCCCTCACCGACCTGCTCAACCGGCGGGCGTTCGAGCACCGGCTTGCCAGCACCCTGGGCCGAGCCCGTAGCGAGCATACCCAGCATGTGCTGTGCTTTGTTGATCTGGACCGGTTCAAGGCGGTCAACGACACCTCCGGACACGGCGCTGGCGACCAGCTCCTGCGCCAGCTGGCAAAGCTGATCCGCTCGGGGGTACGGGACGGCGATGTGGTGGCCCGACTCGGCGGGGATGAGTTTGGTCTGATTCTGGAGAACTGCGATCTGCCGACCGCCCGACCACTGGCGGAAAAACTGCGGAAATCCATTGAGCAGTTCACCTTTACCTGGGAAGGCCGACAACACCGCATCGGTGCGAGTGTCGGGCTCGCTGCCATTGATCGTCACGCGCCAGACATCAGTGCGTTGATGCGAGCGGCCGACATTGCCTGTTACCGCGCCAAGCGTCAGGGCCGCAACCAGGTCTGCGAGGCCGGTGATCAATCCACCCAGGCCCTGGGACAGCCAGCATCTCCGGACTGGCGTTTGATCCTGGAAACCGCCCTGACCGAAGGGCAGTTCCGGCTTTACGGCCAAGAAATCATCGACACCACAGAAAACGCCCCCCATCGACGGCTGGAGGTTCTGCTCCGTCTGGCGCAACAGGACGGCAGCCTGTGCCTGCCCGGCCAGTTTCTGGAACCGGCATTCCAGCTTGGCCTTGGCCCGGCCCTGGATCGCTGGGTAGTCGAGCAGACCCTGTCGCTCCTTCAGGCCCGCCAGGTCCCTGAGTCACAACCGCCGACGATCTGCCACCTGAACCTCTCAGCCGCCTCGGTGATCGACCCGAACTTTATCAATGTCGTTGAAGAGCGGCTTCAGCCGCACCCCTCCCTGGCCAGCCAGCTATGCTTCGAGATCAGTGAAGACACGCTGGTCCACAACCTGACCGATGCACAGGCGCTGATCAAACGACTCGCCCGTCTGGGCAGCCACCTGCTGGTGGATCATTTCGGCGCCAGCCTGAACGCGTTCAGCTACCTGAAAGGATTGCCCGTGGAAGCGGTCAAAATCGATCAGACCTTTGTGACACAGGCGGCCTCGGACCAGACTGAACTGGCCAAGGTGCGCGCCATCCACGACATCTGCCAGTCCATGGGCATACAGTCGATGGCGCTCTGCGTGGAATCCGCCGAAACGGAGCGGCTGCTGAGAAACCTCGGCATCCACTATCTCCAGGGCTTTCTGCTGATGGCGCCACGCCCTCTGGAGAGTCTGCTGGGCACCAACGGCAGGGCTAGCATGGCACCTTAGGGAGCGTCTGATTCAGTCAGAATCGCAGGTCGTATCCCTCTCCGGACCAGCGGCCTGCAGACACTCGACCACCATGGCCCTCATCGCCGGCTCGCCCAGAGACTCCACCCGGTCAATGTTGTTCCGGGGAATCGATTCGATATCCGGATAGCGGGCAATGGCCTGCTCCAGGCTCTGCTCTCGCAACAGATGCATCATCGGATAGGGTGAGCGATTGGTATAGTTCTCCACGGCCTCATTGTCAGTACCGGCGAACTGATAATCCGGGTGGAAGCTGGCGATCTGATAGACACCCTCCAAGCCGAGATGGGCCAACAGGGCTTCGGCATCGGCCAATCCGTCAAGGTAAGCGTCAAACTCCTGCAGCACCCGTGGGTGGATCAGCAGGGTGGTTTCGACGTCGGGATGTTGTTCCAGATGCTGGAGCTCATCATGCACGTCACACAGCAAGGCCTCTTCAGACACAGCCTCGGAGCATACAAAGCGGACACGCTCCTGCACCAGTTCTTTCTTGGCAAACGGACACAGATTGAGCGCAACAACCACACGCTCAACCCATCGGCGTGTGGCATCTATATAGTGGGATTCGTTCAAAGGGCGGGGTCCTGAGGGTAGACAAGGGCGGTCAGTTTACCTGCCGCCGATCGATAAGACACGCGCTCCGGGTGCCGCCGGCAGGCTCGGGGAACCAGAAAGCGCTTGCCAGTGTTGCCGGCGCGAGGCAGCATGCCAGTAGGGGCCAGGTCGGCCCTGTTAGCCCAATGATTAGCAACGATAGGAAAACGAACATGACACAGGCGACAGCACGCCACATCCTGGTCGACAGCGAAGACAAATGCCTCGAACTGAAGACGGCGATTGAAGGCGGCCAGGACTTTGCCGAGGTGGCCAAGCAACACTCTTCCTGCCCTTCCGGCCGTAACGGCGGCGACCTGGGGTCATTTGGCCCGGGCCAGATGGTGCCGGAATTCGACAAAGTGGTCTTCAGTGGTGAACTCAACACTGTCCTGGGCCCGGTGAAGACCCAGTTCGGCTATCACCTGCTGGAAGTGACCAGCCGCGGCTGAGCGGCAGTACACGCTGGTGTGTTTCGGTGCGGCAGCATCCGAGGCCACCGGCGGCTTCCCGGTATCCCTGTGATCCTGATCAGGCCAGGGATACCAGGCGGTTCCGCCCCTGCTGCTTGGCGTTGTAGAGACACTCGTCAACCTGGCGCAGGAAGGCGGTTGGTTCATCACCATGGTCCGGAATCCGTGTGCCCAGCCCCAGGCTCACAGTCAATACCTGGCTGACCGCCGATGACGGGTGCGCAATCTGCAATTTGAAAATCTGGTTGCGACAGCGCTCGGCAATCAGATGCGCAGCCCTGGCATCGGTCTCGGGCAACACCAGAACGAACTCCTCTCCGCCGTAGCGGGCGACAAAATCCCTTGGACGGGTCGCTGCACCAGCCAGTGCCTGGGCTACCTGACGCAAACTCTCATCGCCCTGCACATGCCCGAAATGATCGTTGTACTGCTTGAAGAAATCGATATCCAGCAGAATCAGTGACAGCGGCTGACGATGACGCCGCGCCCGCGCCCACTCCTCGGCGAGGGTTTCATCAAACATTCGGCGATTGGCAACACCCGTCAAACCATCTTTGTAGGACAGTGCCTCCAACTCCTTCTGCAGACGCACCAGCTCAAGTTCGGTGCGTTTCCGTTCATGAATATCGAACATGAAGCCCAGCAACGCCTCCACGTTGCCGTCCTCATCCCGCATGACATGGACCACATCACGAATCCAGCGATATTCACCAGACTTGGTCAAGGCCCGGTAATCGGCCTCATGATCGGCCCCTTCCCGGGACTGGGAGACGCAGAAATCCACAACCCAATGGCGATCGTCCGGGTGCATCCGATTGGCCCAGTCATCAATGGTCACCCAGCTTTCCGGGGACCAGCCCAGAATCTGCTCTATCTGGGGCCCGATATAGACGAACTCCATGGAGTGCCAGTCCAGCTTCCATGGAATGGCTTTGGTGGATTCCAGAAGCGCCTTGTAAATCGTGCTGTCCGCGTCCTGGGCAGTCTGTTGGCACCGGGTTCGGCTCATGGGGACGAATTCCGACGAGTAGGATGGAATACCGGTCAGGTTACTACAGACTTGGGGCAAGGCGAAGCAACGGCAAGTGGCCCGCAACAAGAGCTGACCCAGATCAATCACCGGTGCAACCAGACTGGCCCGTTGTTACAGAAATCCTATACAACGGGTCTTTGCCTGTCGCATTGGTATTGCGAGAATCCAGATAGCAGGCTAACCACAAGCCTGCTCCAGAGACACAACAAAGAGAACCATAATAATGACGTACTCACCCAAGGACACGGTGCAGATCGCCAACCTGGACGACGTTCGGCGTTTCGAGGCCACCCCACTGGCAGAGCGCAACCTGCCAGCCAGCACCTACCAGGCCATCGAACAGGCCGCGACACACTACGGCGACCGCACGGCTCTGACCTTCCTGGCGGCCGGAACCGCCGAGGAAACGCCCATCGAGCTGTCGTTCCGCCAGCTGTTCGCGCGCATTACCCAAACCGCCAACGCGTTCCATGCACTTGGTGTCGAGAGCCAGTCGGTGGTGTCAATGATGCTGCCCAACCTGCCCCAGAGTCATTTCACCATCTGGGGGGCCGAGGCTGCCGGCATCTTCAACCCGATCAATCCGCTGCTGGACGTGGAACACGTCGCCGGCATCCTTCGTGAGGCCAACACCCGAGTCCTCGTAACTCTGGCACAAACCCCCGGCTCCGATCTTTGGGACAAGGCCCTGGCAGTACGGGAACAGGTCCCGAGCCTGCGTTATCTGGTGGCGGTAAACGTCACCGGCGATGCGGCGGATGCCAGCTATCTCTCCGAAACCGTGCTCGACTTTGATCAGCTCATCGCAGCCCAACCCGCTGACCGTCTGCTCAGTGGTCGCCAGATCCAGCCCACGGACATCGCTTCGTATTTCCACACCGGCGGCACCACCGGCACGCCCAAGCTGGCGCCCCACACCCATTTCAACGAGGTCAGCTGCAGCTACCTGATGGGTGCCATCGTCGAGCTGAATGACGCCAGTCGCTGTCTCTGTGGTTTGCCGCTGTTCCACGTCAATGGCGTCTTTGTGACCGGACTCGCGCCCTGGATGCGTGGCGCCCAGGTGATCCTGGCCACCGCGGCGGGTTACCGGACGCCAGCCGTACTGACCAACTTCTGGCACCTGGTGGAAAAGTACCAGGTGACCTTCTTCAGCTGTGTGCCAACCATTCTCAGCGCCCTGCTGGAGGTACCGACGGAAGGTCACGACCTATCCTCTCTCGATGCCGCCCTGTGCGGTGCCGCGCCGCTCGCCACCGAGTTGATGCGCCGGTTTGAGGCCAAGACGGGTATCGTGCTGCTGGAAGGCTATGGCCAGACCGAAGGCACCTGCGCCACCTCCTGCAACCCAAAGTTCGGCGACCGCCGGGTTGGCTCGGTCGGCCTGCCCATGCCTTACACCGGCATCCGCATTGTTGAAGTGGATGACAACGGCCGATGGATTCGCGACTGCGGCACCAACGAGTCCGGCTGCGTCGCCATCAGTGGCCCCAATGTCTTCGCCGGCTACAAACAGCCGGACCAGAACGACGGCCAGTGGGTGGAAGAAGGCTGGTTCAATACCGGCGACCTGGGCCGACTGGACGAAGACGGCTACCTCTGGCTGACCGGGCGCAGCAAGGATCTGATCATTCGAGGCGGCCATAACATCGATCCACAGATGATAGAAGAGGCCTATTACCAACACCCTGATGTCGCGGAGGCCGTCGCCGTCGGTAAGCCCGACCGTCGCGTCGGCGAGTTGCCGGTGCTGTTCGTACAATTGAAACCAGGTGCCAGAGTGTCCGCCGAAGAGCTTCTGGCTCATGGCCGGGAAACCATCCATGAGCGAGCGGCGGTACCCAAGGAAGTCCTGTTCGTCGATCGAGTCCCGCTGACGGCCGTGGGCAAGATCTTCAAACCGGAATTAAGGCACCAACTGGTCGCAGATCTGGTTCGCCAGGAACTGGCTGAACTGCCCCACCCGATTGTCGTTGAGGTGACCGCTGACAAGAAGTTTGGCCAGTGCGTCAACATCACGGCTCCGGATGCCACCCACGAGCAGATACGAACCCAGCTTGCGGACTTTGGCTTCCGGCTCGAGCTGTCGCAGTAACCCCAATCCGCTACCGGTTTTCGTTACAGCCGGTAGCGGAGCCTCCGCCGGTTTCCTATGCTAAAGCGGACTGGAACGTAACCCGCGTATCGCAAAAGGAGAGGCACTATGACATTCCCGCTACGCAACCTGAGCGCCAGCGCCCTGCTGGCCCTGGCTTCGCTGCCGCTGGCAGCTCTCGCCTCGCCGGCTCCGGACGGTGCCAGCGCTTACATCATCAGCCCGGCCAATGGCGAAACCGTGACCTCCCCGGTCAAGGTCCGCTTTGGCCTGGCCGGCATGGGCGTGGCACCCGCCGGCGTTGAGCAGGCCCACACCGGTCATCATCACCTGTTGATTGATGTGGAGGAACTTCCCGCGCCGGATCAGCCCATTCCGGCCGATGACCACCATCGCCATTTCGGCGGTGGTCAGACCGAAGTGACCGTGGACCTGCCGCCAGGGCAACACACCCTGCAGTTGCTGCTGGGCGACCACCAGCATATTCCCCATAGCCCGCCGGTGGCCTCAGAAGTCGTCACCGTTACGGTCGAGTGACCCGACCGTCTTCGCCAGTGCTGTCGCTACCGGCGCGCAGCCGGGCAAGCACTGCGCTGGCGTCCTGCTTGCCAGTGGCGATACCCGCCCGTTGCAGGCGTTGCTCCAGGTCTTCGCCACTGGCTTCCCGGTCCAGCTCCTGCAGCGCATCGTTGACGTCACTGCGGTGAGACTGACGTGAGCGGATACGTTCTACTGACTGGGCCACATCGCCAAGATGAGCCTGCAGCCCGGATGTCTGACTGCCCAATTGTCGCAGCACCTGTTCGGCGTTGTGATTTGCCCGGGCCAGGCTCATTTCCCGCTTGTAGCGCTGCAGGGCGTGAGCGGCCAGGCGCAGCTGCTCCCGCAGACTCTTCTCCTGAGAGGCCAGACGATCAGCGTGCTGACGCTGCTCCGTCAACAGATTCTCATCCCGGGCGATGGCTTCCGCCAACTCTTCGGCCAGGGCATACTCACTCCGCGCCATAGCCTCCCGGGCCTGGGTTTCCCGTTCCCGGATCACCCGCTCCAGCTGGCTGTTGTGGCGCTCCAGCTGTCGTCCTTCGGCCATCAGCGACGCCAGCTCGCGCTTGGCCTGCACCATTGCCTGTTCGGTTTCCCGAAGCTCCTGGGCAAGGATGCGCAGTGCGTTGGCATCCACCAGTTTCTCTGCCGGCTCACAGGCCGAGGCACGGAACAGGGTGCCTACTTTTCTCCAGATCATCATGGTCATCACTCCCCTCTTGTTCGCGCTTCCATCACTCGGTGTATTCTTTCAGCAGTTGCTGGGCCCGGGCCTCGGAGATGCGGTTATGGATGCGCTGGCTTTCGTGCTCGTCACGAAGGGTCTTCGACAGAGTTATGGTCGTACTCACCAGGAACAGCGCGCAAATGCCCATGTACCCCTTCACCAGCAGATCGATTGGCGCAAACACGATTCCCGCGCCTGTTGCCAGCAGGGCGACTGCAAACGATGCTTTCACGTAGAACAGCCATCCTGTCGAGTTGCTTTTCAGTTCGCTTTCCATCTTCGCCTCCAACACCTTGTGTGGATGGATCATCAACCGCCCCACGTTCAGGCGACCAGGCAAGACGCCAACTCAGCGTCTCTGTGTGCAGCCACTATTGCCGCTGCGACAGCCAGCAGCCAGACAAACCCCAAAGGTTGCAGGACGTGAACCTGAAAGTATTAAATATCGATACATTGATTCATGGAGGAGCCGATTTGGCACAGACAATCGCCATCGTGGACGCACTGAAAAGGGCGCTGAAAGAACACGGCCTGACCTACCAACAGGTCGCCGAAGCGCTGTCGCTATCGGAAGCCAGTGTCAAACGGCTGTTTTCGGAGCGGCAGTTATCGCTGAAACGCCTGGACCAGGTCTGCGGGCTGATGGGGCTGGAAATCAGTGACCTGGTGCGGCGCCTGGAGCCGGAACCCCGCATCGACCAACTGACGCCCGAGCAGGAGAAGGAACTGGTGTCGGATAATGCGCTACTGCTCATCGCCATCTGCGCATTGAATCGCTGGACCCTGCCCCAGATACTGGAGAACTACACCCTCGACGAACCCACAATCATCCGCTGTCTCGCCAGGCTGGACCGAATGGGATTGGTGGAGCTGCTGCCAGGTAATCGTATCAAGGCCCTGATCAGCCACGATTTCCACTGGCTGAGAAATGGTCCGATCCAGGCCTTCTTTGAATCTCAGGTGCAGGCGGATTTCTTTGAGTGTCGCTTCAACCGACCCGGCGAGTTGCGCCTGTTCCTGAACGGCATGCTTTCGACCCGCAACAACGACGTGATGCAGCAGAAGCTCAGGCGACTGGCGCTGGACTTCCGCCACTGTCACCAGGAGGACCTGGCCCTTCCGCTCGACCAGCGCTTCGGGATGAGCATGATGCTGGCCATTCGCCCCTGGGAAGTCGCCGTGTTCCGCCAGTTCCGCCGCCCCCACACCCAGAAGGTGTACCCTGGGCACCCACCAGCGCGGTAAGCCCTCAAACCCGTGTAGTTCCGAAGCCTGATGTCCCGCTCGGTTAGCCGAACCGGACACCGCCCACTATTATTGACCGATTGTTCCATAATGGCTAAAGTAGCCTGACACACATCCACCGGAACCCCCAATGAGTGGCAGACCCAGACAGTTTGATGCCCAGGCCGTCATCGACGCAGCGATGGAGGTGTTCTGGCAACACGGCTATGAAGGCACATCGGCGCAGGCCTTGTGTGAAGGCACCGGGCTCGGACGGGGCAGTCTGTACAACGCCTTTGGCAGCAAGCAGCAACTGTTTGAACAGGCACTCAGGCGCTATCAGGACCTGGGCTTGCAGGCACAGCTGGAGATCCTCAACCGGGACGACAGCGTTCGCCACCGCCTTCGGGCCCTGATGGAATGGGGCATCACCGCCGACCTGGACCCCAACTGCCAGCGCAGTTGCATGGCGCTGCGTTCGGTACTCGAACGTAACCACCAGGACCCGGTCGTAAAACGCATCAATGATGCCTATCTGGACCGGATCGAACGCCGACTGACCGAACTGATGACCGAAGGCCAACAGCTCGGCGAGCTGCGCACCGACCAGCCACCCCGGCAATTGGCCCGGGGCTACATGGCCGGCTATTACGGCCTGCGGGTGCTCGGCCAGTCGCGGCCTGAGCGGGAATTTCTGACCGACATCGTCAACGACACCCTGGCAAGACTTTAAGAGCCTCTGATTAACTCCGGATCGCCTCTGCATGATCCGCAGCCCATGGCCGGAGGTGATCCGGAGTTAATCAGAGGCTCCCTAAAACGCTCAACACCTTTTCGTCGAACACCAATTATTTTTTGCACCCAGTTTTGTAACGATTATTCCAATTCTTAACCCACAACAGGAGCCTCCATGCCCCCCATCGTTTACCTGCTCAGTCTTACCCTGTTTGCGCTGACCACGTCCGAGTTTATGGTTGCCGGCATGATGCCGGCCCTGGCCTCGGCGCTGTCGGTTGCCGTCAGTGACGTCGGCACGCTGATTTCCCTCTACGCCGGCGGCATGGTTATCGGGGGACCGCTGCTGACCCTACTCATTCTCCACCGCAGCGTGCCAAACCGGCGCGCGCTGTTGGCGCTACTCGCCTGCTACGCCATCGCCCAGGCACTGGCGGCCCAGGCCGACAGCTATGCCGTCATGGCCGTCGCACGGGTAGTGACCGGCGTGGCGGCGTCGGCCTGCTTCGGTATTGCCCTCGCCATCTGCGCCGAGGTGGTCTCTCCCGAACGGCGTGGTCGGGCCAGTTCACTGGTCTTTGCCGGATTGATGCTGGCCACCGTGCTGGGCATGCCGCTGACCACCATGATCGAGCAATGGCTGGGCTGGCGCGCCAGCTTCTGGAGCGTCACCGGCGTCACCATTGCCTGCACCCTCGCCATCGCCCGACTCGCCCCTGCGGGCCATCCGCCCGCCACGACCAGCCTTCGCCAGGAACTGGCGGAGTTTCGCAAGCCGGCACTGTGGGCCGCCTATAGCACCAGTGCCCTGATCATCGGTGCGACCTTTGCAGGCTTCAGTTACTTTGCCCCGATCCTGACGGAAGTGACCGGCTTCCGTCAGACCGACCTGCCATGGCTGCTGGCAATCTATGGCGGAGCCACCGTTGTCGGCAATCTGGTGGTGGGCAGACTGGCGGATCGCCACACCTACCCGGTCCTGGTGACAGGCATGACCTTGCTGACCCTCGCCATGACCATGTTCGCACTCAACGCCACATCCAGCGGGATCAGCCTGGCGATGGTGATTGTGATTGGCCTGACCGGTATTCCGATGAATCCGGCGATGATTGCCCGGGTCATGGCGATCGCCTTGCCGGGTCCTTTGGTGAACACAGTACACACGTCTGTGATCAATATCGGGCTGGGGATGGGGGCCTGGCTGGGGGGCGCTGCAATTTCAGCAGGCTGGGGCTGGCAATCGCCCCTGTGGGTGGGTGCGCTGCTGGGCGCAGCGGGATTGGCGAGTGTACTGCCTTTCGTTGGCAAGCCCCGGGGCCTGGAGTGCGCCCCGGAGCTGTCACCGGTAACGGTCAGTAAGCCTCGCTGATCAGGTCAATGCCTGGCTGGAGCACATCCCGCCAGGCCTGTTCCAGACTGCGATCGTACTCGGGATCGTGTTTGGCGACGGTCTTCATCAGGGAATCGAGCCAGAGCACATACCATTCGGCCGGGATGTTGTAGCCATGGCGGTTGTGAGACTCACCGAGGGCGCGAAGCTTGCGATCCGACATGCCGCGAGCAAACAGTACCAGCTGCATGATGCCGTTACGCAGCAGATGGCGCTGGGCCGGCATGTCGGTATTGGCAAATCGCTCCTTGATTGCCGGTGAGCTGGCCATGAAGTGGGTGTAGAAATCGACGAAGAACTGCTCGTCCTTGCAGCAACGTCCGTAGCTCTGGAATACCAGATCCGCCAATGGTCCGCCCATTTGTATGTCCTCACGGTAGCAATGGGCATCTGCCGCCACAACGCCGAAGGCCCCGACCAATCGCGTGACGGTCAGGTGAATGCAGCTTTATACAGTGGGGGGAGATGCCAGGGTTAACAGAAACGAGCGAGGATTGTCCAGATGTTGCAAGATTATTTCAATGCGTAATATTGGTCATTCCGGTAAGCTGCCAAAGCGTGGTAAGTGACCGTTAAAACAATGATTCAGGGGAGATTGGTGATGTTCTGGCTGATACTGGCAGCCCTGGTTCTGTTGGCACTGCTGACCCGGTTCTGGCTCAGCGGCAGCAACCACAGCCACCTGGATGCACCGCTCCCGGACTGCCCGCCGGCCACACCGGATGAAGCGCAACGCAGCGTGCTGGAGCGACTGGCCGAGTTCAATCGGATGGAGCGCAACCTGCCGTTCCGGCAAAGGGTCGAAGCCATGCGCCAGATGCTCGACCAACTGGGCGATGGCAAAACCTTCAAGGCCCGCTTTAGGCCACTGATTACCTGTGATGCCCACGGCCATAGCCTGGACGGCGAGTGGGTCATGGCCGACGGCGCAGATCCCGACCGCCGTCTGCTGTATGTCCACGGCGGAGCCTGGATGGCCGGCAGCGCTTACAGCCACCGCACCATCACCTCCCGGCTATCTGAGTTGACCGGGATGGCGGTATTCGCGGTGAACTATCGACTGTTTCCTGAACACCGTTTTCATCAGGGTCTGGCGGACTGCCAGCAGGCCTACCGCTGGCTCCTCACCAACGGCCCCCACGGCCCCGCGCCTCTGACGTCGATGGTCATCGCCGGAGACTCTGCCGGCGGCAGCCACACCCTGGCCCTGCTGGCCTGGGCGCGGGATCACCGACTGCGCCCGGCCGACGCGGCCGTTGCGCTGTGCCCGTCCACTGATCTGTCGTTCACTTCGCCCTCTCTACGCGCGAATCTGGCCTCGGACCCAATGCTGGGACCGGCTTTCGGCGCTTTGACCCGGGTACCGCGGCCGCTGTTGTACTGGGGGCTGTGGCTGCTGGCCCGAGTGCGCCCGGCAGACCCCGCCGTCTCCCCTCTGCAGGACTCGCTCGCCAATCTGCCCCCAACCCTGATTCAGGTCAGCGAGACCGAGATGCTGCTGGATAATGCCCGCCGCTATGCCCGAAAGGCCGAGCGCGCCGGCTCCCCCATCAAACTGCAGACCTGGCCTCATATGGTGCACGTGTGGCATTTCTTTACCCCGGAACTACCGCAGGCCGAAGAGGCGTTCCGAAACATCGCCAGCTTTCTGGCCAGCACCGTTCCTGCCAGCCCAGGTACCAAGAACAGCGCATCCCTTGCGGATACGAGCAGGCCAAGCGGCGCTATACTGTAATCTGGACCACCGTTAAGGCCGGCCTACCCAGCGTCCTACGAGCGAAGTAACACGGCCACCGGCACCGACAGGGAGAGTCAAACCCACCCCGAAAGGAGGGACGAGCCATGATCAGCGAACGGCTGCAACGCTTCCTCGACGACCATCCGGTGAAATTCCGCACCGAACTGCACCCGTCCACCGCCGATGCCATGCGCACCGCCGAGGTGACCCATGTGCCGGGACGGGAGTTCGCCAAATCCGTGATCTTCAAGACCCACGGCAAAGTCGGCATGGCGGTATTGCCCGCAACGGACCATGTGCACCTGCTGGAACTCGGCCGGGCCCTGGGCTCCGATGACATCAGCCTTGCCACAGAAGACGAACTGCGGAATGCCTTTCCGGACTGTGACGTAGGTGCCATGCCACCCTTTGGCAACCTGTATGGTATGGAAACCTTCGTCAGCGAGCATCTACGGGAAGATGACACCATCACCTTCAATGCCGGCAGTCACGACGAAGTCATGCAGATGACCTATCAGGATTATGAGCGCCTGGTACGGCCTCACGTCGTGCATTTCTAGCGGTGCGTTTCAAGCAATGCGCTTCTGCTAGTGCGTTAAAAAGTACGGGCCACACCGACACACGGTGTGGCCTTCCTCAACCTACAGATCCAGTAGCATATCGAAGCCGCCATAGATCAGGCGCTTGCCGTCGAAAGGCATCTCCCCCTGCAGGCGGGGATCGGTCATTACCTTATCCATACCGCGGTTACGGGCCTCCTTCGAAGGCCAGGTAATCCACGAGAAGCACACCGTTTCATGAGGCTCGCATTTCACCGCCATGGGGAATGAGGTCAACTTACCCTCGGGCACATCGTCTCCCCAGCATTCCACCAGTCTGGTGGCGCCGTGCTCCTTGAACACCGTCGCGGCCAGCCGGGCGTGCTCCAGGTATTCCTCCTTACGTGCCGTTGGAACAGCGGCAACGAATCCATCAACGTAGCTCATATCAATCTCCTTGATGATCAGACGCACTCAGGCTGAACCCACCTGCTTATGCAGAATCAGCTCCAGCCCTCACACCCTTGTCGAATGGTGAGCACAGAAATCGACACCTGGCCAATGCCAACGACAAACTGAGAACCACCGCCTACGACACCCTGTCACGTTTTTGCTACCTTTTCGAGGTAGTTTGGCTTTTATCCTAAGCCAGATGGCTCCAGCCACAACAACAATCAGGAGTTTCCTCATGAAACAGCACCTCATCGCCTTCACCACCTGCGGGCTGCTGGTCGCCGGAGCACCAGCACTGGCCGACAGCTGCCCGGACTATACCGCGCCCCTCTCTGCCCCGGCACTGGAACTGCCGGACCGCGAAGGCTTTCGCCACTTTGGCAACATCCTACTGTCGGGCATCTACCGCCCACAGCACATGATCCACGACGCCATTGTGGCCGCCGGCAACGACGCCACGCTGATTGGCAAGTTTGATTATGACCCGGTCCTGCACAAAGACCTGGAAGACGAAAACATCCGTGTCTACCTGTATGGCGGTGATATGACGGATTGGCAGGACCTCGGCCGCTATCGCACCGACTCTGATGGCAAAATCTACGTGCCGGTCAATAAGGCGGTGGGAGAGTACCGGGTGAGAATGGTGGTGGAAGGCGACCTGACCACCGTCGATGGCTACCTGAGCGTCGTCGACCCCGGGCGCCAGGCCGTGTTGTTTGACATCGACGGCACACTGACACTCAACGACTTTGAGGCCTACGCTGACTATGTCGGCATCAAGACCGCGCAGGCCCATGCCTATGCCCCGGAGACCGTCGAAGCCTACCGCGACAAAGGCTACCAGATCCTGTATCTGACGGCGCGTCCCTACTGGGTCACCAGTGACGCCCGCCCCTGGTTCGACCACTATGGCCTGTTACCCTGGCACTATCACTCCAACCCTTACGGTGACGGGCCGATTCCGCCCAACACCCTGTCGTTCAAGACGGACTACGTCCGCTATCTGAAAGACAAAGTTGGCCTGGACATCATTCGCGCTTACGGCAACGCCGATACCGACATTGCTGCCTATGCCGCTGCCGGTATCGCCAAAACAGACACCTGGATCATCGGCAGACACGCTGGCGAGGACGGCACCCAGGCCATTGGCGACGACTACAGCTATCACTTCAGCACGGTGGTTGCGAACACCCCCGAGGCTGCCTGCCGTCGGTAGCCTCTGACCGCGCCCACCACCACAAAAAAAGCGAGCGGGATGGCCCGCTCGCTTTCTGTACTAACGGCTGGTTACGCCCACAGCCAGGTCAGACTCAGGAAGCCTCTGAGGACCTGTCGCCAGTCTCCCGTGCATCTGCATCGCCACTGTCGGCATCACTGCCAGGCTCAGTACCGGCGGCATCGGTGCCGGTCGATTGCAGACGCTGCAGGATCTGGTTGAAGAAGTCGCCCATGTAGTCCTGGCTCGCGGGCTCTTCATCGCCCCGGGACAGCTGGCGCAGGTCGTCCATCATCCGGGTCATCAGGCTACCCAGGGTGTCGGTGTCCAAGCCGTTGTTCAGGGCATCCTGACCCAGCTGCCGGATCGACTGGGCCAGATCCCCCAGCGGTCTGAGCTGCGCTGAAGGTGAGTTCTGCTGAGCCACAGACTCGTAGGTGGATGCCCGCACCGTGCGGGTGGAGGACAGATTAAGGCTGAAACTGGCCAGCTCTTCGCCACCGATTCCCAGAGACTGGGCAGCCTCAAACGCGCCCTGCACATCGCCATCAAAGAAGCGGCTGGAGACAGACTGAACATCCTCGAACAGCTCCGTCAACGCCTGGCGCTCACCTTCATCCAGCTCACCTTCCACCGAAAATTCATAGCGGCCGGAGAACAGGCTGACCGCCGTTGATGAGGAGGCACTGCCATTCTCGCCCTGAACAGATTCGGTTCGGGCACCGGCGTAGGCCCGTTCGTTCATTGAGACCGTAACGATGTCGCCGTCCTGAGTCCGCACCTCAAACTGCAGAGCATTTCGGGATGAAGCCTCCACCTGGGTCATGGAGGACCGTTCCACCGCACCGGGGGCGGAGGGCTCCTGATTACCCAGGAAACGGGCCTCAAGGTCGTCCAGGCCCTCCTGAATACGGCCGAAGCTGTCGTCGATATCGGCAGCCAGGGTGTCGTTCATCATTCCCAACGCCTTGATCTGCTCGCGGGCTTCACCGAATCCCTTCTCGATTCCGGCGCGGGCCTGCTCCAGCAGATTCGCCAGACGTTCCTGGTCGGCGCCACTGTCCGCCTCCTGCTGCAGCCGGGCCTGAACGAAGCCAAGCATGCGAGAAGCAACATCGGCAGCGCTGGGCGGTTCAAACGCAGGCACGTCGGTTCTTGCGGCCCCCTTTTCGGGGTTACCAAGCACCTGCTGCATTTGCTGGTCAAGCCGGGTTTTCAGTACGTTAATGGCGTCCTGGGGAGTGCGTACCTGGGATGACGAGGTGTCCGTCATTACCCGTGGCGCCGGTGTACTGGCCTGCCGGCGGGCGGACGTATCAACATTGAAACGGTTGGGGGTATCCGTCCCCGGGCCGGTGATGGGAAAAGCCATGCGATAAACCTCCTGCCTGGGCCGGAATCCGGTTCCGGCGACCTTGTGGGCAGGTTAACGGCGGTTTGGCAAAAGTCTTTAGGAACGAATTGCGCTAATAGGCACCGGTGTGCCGGCGGGTCGGGCTTAAGGAGCCCCCGGATCAGGATCTATTCTAGATCAATACGCCGGATCGCCTGACGCAGGAAGGCCGCCCTGGACTGAAATCTAGCCTTATCCTCGGGGTTACGGGTGGCCGCAAGCTGGCTTTCCACGCCCTTAAGCTCCAGGGCGAGCCAGCCCCGAATCATCACGTAATGTCGGGAATCCAGGCCGTAACGAACCACCGTTTGCAGGGCCGCAGGATCAGCCGGGTGGGCAATCGCCTCATCCACCGCCTGGACCATGGCCCCAATACGGCGCTGTTCCTGCCAGCTTTGGCACCCGCTCAGCAAACCCACCATCAACACCAGCAGGGCAATCGTCCGCTTTACCGCTCGCATTCTCATGATGTTCGCCACTTCTCCGGCAACCCCGCCACGATGGCCTCACAGACCTCATGCTGGCTGCGACCATCGCTGACAATGGTCAGATCGGCGTAACGCCGGTACAGGTGATTGCGCTCATCCAGCAACGCCTCAAGCGACTGCCCGGGCGGTTTCGAGATCCCTCGCAGACTGAAGTCGCCCAGGCGCTGACGCAAGGTCGGCAGGGCGACCTCCAGAAACACCACCACCCCCATGGCACCCAGGTGGGCCATGGCTCGCTCGCTGTACACCGCACTGCCACCGGTCGAGATCACCCGCTGACTGCCACAGACCTGGCACAATACCCGTTCCTCAATCCGCCGCAGCGCCTGGTAGCCCTCCGTGTCGACAATGGCCTGAAGCGTACGCCCTTCGGCCTGCTGGATCAGCAGGTCCGTGTCGACAAACCCCAGAGCCAGGGACTTGGCCAACAGCACACCCACGGTGCTTTTGCCGCTTCCGGGCATGCCTACCAGTATCAGATTGTCTCTTTGTTGCACCGCCACTCCATTCCCATTCACTATACTGGAGCCTCGACTCGAGGCAGTTCGAGTCTACCATAGCCCCAAAAGCCCGCGTCCACGGCGATTGGAACGAGTTCCGGCGGAAAGCAGGTATAGGCAACCATGAAAGGGAGAAGCCAATGCGTCAAAGACTCAAATCCAGCCTGCTGTTGTGCACACTGGCACTGAGCACAGCAGGCTGTTCATCAAAACTGGCCTACGAGGAGATCCAGCGAAACCAGACACAGGCCTGCCCAACCCTGCCGAAGGACGCTTACGAACAGTGTATGCAGTCCCACAACCGGTCCTACGAGGAATACCGGCGTGAACGGGAAGAGCTGCTGGACGAATCGGCCGAGTGACGCGCTACCACAACGCCCGGTACAGGCTGACGATCTCTTCTGCTGTGGGCACCCGCGGGTTGTTACCGGGCGAGCCGGATTGCAGGGCCTGTTCCGCCATGGTCGCCATGATGTCAAAGAACGCGTCGCGTTCAATGCCAAACGCCGCCGGGGTAGGCACCTCCAGATCCTCGTTCAGTGACTTCAGTTCCGCCAACAGCTTGTCATTGGCAGCGGCTGTTCCATCCTCCACCGCCGCGACACCGATGGCCCGGGCGCAGTCAGCGTAACGGGTCTCCGCCGCCGGGATCGAGAATTCCGTGACGGTGGGTAACAGCATCGCATTGGACAAACCATGGGGCACATGGAACGCCGCACCGATGGGGCGGCTCATACCGTGAACCAGCGCCACCGAGGCGTTGGAGAAAGCAATACCAGCCAGTGTTGACCCCAGCATCATGGCTTCACGGGCCTCCCGATCACTGCCATCACGATACACCCGCCGCAGGTTAGGGCCGATCAGGCGCATTGCCGCCAGCGCCTGCTGATCGCTGTAGGGGCTGGCCTTACGACTGACGTAGGCCTCGATCGCGTGGGTCAGGGCATCAATACCGGTATCAGCGGTAGTTCGGGCCGGCAGACTGAGGGTCAGGGTAAAATCCACCAGTGCAGCCACCGGCATGAACCCCAGGCCTACGCAGAGCATTTTCTCGTCGGTATCGTCATCGGTAATGATGGTAAACCGGGTCGCTTCAGAGCCGGTACCAGCGGTGGTGGGAATAGCGATCAAAGGCAACCCGGCCTCATTCACCTGACGTGGGAAGCGGTAGTCCCGCATCTCGCCACCATGGCAGCCGAGAATGCCAATGGCTTTGGCGCTATCGATCGGGCTGCCTCCGCCAAGGGCGACCAGACAATCGAACTCGCCCTGCCGCACCCGCTCAACGCCGGCCTGAATGGAACTGACGGTCGGCTCCGGCACCGTATCGGCAAATACTTCGACAGGGAACTGCTGTTGCTCGAGCAACTGACGAATCTGGTCCACATACCCCAGCTTGACCATCATCGGGTCGGTGATGATCAACGGCCTGTTGCAACCCAGGCTGGCCAGAACCTCGGGCAACTGGGCAGCGGCTTCCGCTCCAACCTGCATCAGGCGGGGCAGGATAACTTGCGTAGACATGGTGGTGACTCCCGGTGATTGTTGTTGTCGGGTTACCCACCGGCGGGCATCAATGACTGACCCCCGCCGCTGGTGTCCCGTGCGGTTAATTCGCTGACCTACTGCGCCGTTCTGGGGCTCTTGGCCAAGGCGCCAGTGCGCAGGTGTGGTGGTTCCACATCAAGCGCTGGCAACACCGACCCAGAGCCCCAGAATGGCACCCTTTGGGAGCCACTGAAAATGTTGATAGCCGCGTTGCGCTAACTCGATATGGAGCCACCATATCTTCATTACCGCGCCTTGCTCTCAACATTTTCAGTGGTTCAGTAGGCCAGCGAATTAACCACACGGGACACTAGTTCCTGCTGCACACGCAGTTGGATCTGCTCAATCACCCCGGCCTGCCTCATTTCCCGCAGGACCCGGGTCAGTCGTGGAACCAGGTGGGCATGCTTACGATGCAGGAAGTGGTAAGCCGGCACAACTTCCAACGGCGGCTCCAGGGCAAAAACCCCACTAACGTCTAACTCGGACAGCGTCTTCAGGCCATCCAGACGTGTCAGCAGAGCCAGCTGAAAGCGGTCCTTATCAATGGTCTGAAAGATCTGTTCATAGGTTGGCAGCAGGCTGAAATCCACCTGCAAAGCGGTCAGCCGCTCTTCAAAGTGCTTATACCCCCGCAGGGTCACGACCTGGTATGGCTGCAAGCTCTGGTAGCCCTGCACCGGGAAGCTGATGTCCTTACTGAACACCACATTCTCAATCATGAACAGGGGCTCCGGAACCATCACCAGGCTCGGATACTGTTCCCGGATCACCGCGAGGCGCGCCACCTCGCCATCCACCTGCCCGCGGCTCGCCATCTGCAGGGCTCGCTCAGCGGGTAACTGCAGGATCTTCAGCTCAATTCCCAGACGACGGTAGGCCTCACGAATGATCGGTTCCTGAACCAGATTCAGACCGGAGCCGGAGAAGGTCGACAGCACCATCGTCTCAGCCGCACGAGCCAACCCCGCCCAGGCCATGGAGAACAACGAAATCCAGACCACCGCGAAAAGCATCCCAGGTCTTTCCATAGCACCAACACTCCCTGTGATGGGGGAAAGCCACCGTATCCTGCAACCCTCTACGGCGCCGCTGAAGGGCACTGAGACGTTTCGCGCCAGGACAACCGCCAGTGTGCAACTATCAATCTAGTCAACACGCTCTCGCGAAGCCAGTGCCGGTCCCATCGATGTACCATTGACCACGAACATCAGGCCCTGGCGTATCAATGCCTGACGCAGCGCACCGGGGGGAAGCTGACGCCACAACAGCCACAGGAACAACGCAGCGGTTACTGCCTCGGGCGGCTCCGGGCGGGACCGCCAGGTGCACTGCAGGGCACGACCACGAAGCTCCGGAGATGCCGATGGCGGGAACAGCGTCTGCAGATCTTTCAGCCCCGGCGGCAACGGCGAGTCAAACATGGACCCGATGTAGTCGCCGAGGGCCTGATCAGCGTCGCTGGAGGTCACATCCGGTTCCCCCGACTGACTCGCTGCAGGTGTTCTACCAGCGTCGCAGCCATCGCCCCCAGCGGCACTTCCTCATCCACCGCACCAAGCCTGACGGCCTCTTTTGGCATGCCATACACCACGCAGCTGGCCTCATCCTGGGCGAGGGTTCTGGCCCCTCGCTGGTGCATCGCCAGCAGTCCAGCGGCGCCATCCTTCCCCATCCCGGTCAGCAGAACGCCAGTTGCACGGGCCCCGCAGCACTGGGCGACGGAGTCAAACATCACATCCACCGCCGGTCGGTGGCGATGAACCGGTTCGGCGTCCGACAACTGGCAGACCAGATCGGCACCAGACCGCTGAACCAGGAGATGTCGATCACCAGGCGCCAGATAGGCATGGCCCGGCAGAATCCGTTCACCCCCTCGGACCTCCGCCACCTTCAACCGGCAGCTGCGATCAAGTCGTTCCGCGAAGGAGCGGGTAAACCCCGGTGGCATATGCTGGGTCATGACCACCCCGGGCATACCAATGGGTAACTGTTCCAGCAGGGTCTTGATGGCCTCGGTGCCGCCGGTGGAGGCGCCTATCGCCACCACCTGCTCCGTTCCCTGCACGGACAGCTCTGTCGGCACGGGCCGGCTGGCCCCGGACCTCTGACCTGCCCGACGGCGGATGGCATCGCGGGCAGCGGCCGCGGCTCGCAGTTTGGTCAGCAGCTCCTCGCGATAGCTCTCAAGGTTGCGGCGGATGTCAAGCTTGGGCTTGGCGACAAAGTCCACTGCCCCCAGCTCAAGGGCCTTGAGCGTTGCCTCGGCGCCATCTTCGGTAAGTGTGGACACCATCACCACAGGCGTGGGACGGGCTTTCATCAATCTCGCCAGGAACGACAGTCCATCCATTCGGGGCATTTCAATATCCAGCGTGATGACGTCCGGGGCGTGAGCATTGACCAGATCACGGGCCGCATAGGCATCATTCGCGGCCCCAACCAGGTGAAAGCCGGGAGCGGTACGAATCATCTCCCCCAACACCTGTCGTATCAGCGCCGAATCGTCCACCACCAGGACGGATATGGTCATGATCTTGCCCTCCCCTGATCCCGCCGCTCAAGAAGCCGATATGGCTACTGCACAAACAGATCCCAGGCTCCTTCAACAGCTGCCCGTTTTGCCCGCTCACGGTACTGCAGCTCGCGTTGCTGGATCGTGTCGTTTTTGTAGTTGCGAATTTTCTTGACCCATACCTGACCAGTATCGGTGAACAGGAACACCTTCCTGGCGCAATCCCCCAGCAGATCCTCCGCCACCAGCGGAATCCCCTCCCGGGCGAGGAAGTCACGCACAAAGACAGCATTACGTTGGCCCACCGGGTTGTGGGTCATGCCCTCAATCACCTGACCACCGCCAAATACCTTGGCCTGGATACGGCGCCAATCCGCACCCAGCGCCACCAACTGGTTGTACAACAGCTCCATGGCATGAACACCGTAACGAGCCGAACGCGCCTGATCTCCGTCGCCATTGTCAGGCAGCAGGAAATGATTCATCCCCGCCACACCGGATTCCGGGTCCAGCAGACAGGCGGCCACACAGGACCCGAGCACGGTCACAATAACCTCGGTATCACGGGTAGCGTAATACTCCCCCGGCAGTAGTTTGGTTGCCATGCGACCGAAATGGCGGTCCAGGTAATGGTCTCTCGCCCACTGCCCCACCGTTGGCATCAAACGCGTACCTCGCGCCCCGCCATCGGCACCGCCCGGTAGGTGGTTTTATCCACCAGCCGCACCCGATCGGACATATGGGCAAAGCTCTCCGAATGCCCGGCAATGTATAGCCCCTCCGGCGACAGCAGTCCCAGCATCCGATCCAGTAACCGGGCCTGAGTGGGCTTATCAAAGTAAATCATTACATTGCGGCAGAAGATCAGGTCGAAACCGGGCTTTAATGACCATTGCGGTGCCAGCAGGTTAAGGCTGCGGAACTCCACCAGCTCACGCAGTTGCCGACGAACCTTGACCCGACCGGTCTGACCACCCGTGCCCTTCAGGAAAAACCGTTTCAGGCGCTCCCGGCTGATATCCCGTATCCGCTCCAGGTCATAGATGCCGGCAGCGGCAACCGCCAGTACCCGGCTGTCGATATCGGTAGCCAGAATCTTGACCGGTGGAGCCTCCCCCAAAGCTTCCAACGCCGCAATGGCCATTGAATAGGGCTCCTCCCCGGTACTGGACGCCGCACACCAGAGCCGGAAGCGATGGCCGGGGGCGGCGTGGGCCTGCAGGTAACGCTTCAAGAGATCGAAATGATGGGACTCCCGAAAGAATGCCGTCAGGTTAGTGGTCAGGGCATTGACGAACTCCTGCTGCTCCTCACCGTGGTGCCGGAGGTACATCAAATAGTCCGCAAAGCTCGCCAGCCCCAGGGCCCGCAGCCGTCGGGAGATTCGGCTGTACACCAACTGCTGTTTGCTGTCGGACATGCTGATGCCGGCAACCTGATACAGCCGTTGGCGAATAGCGTCGAAGTCCTCCCGGCGGTAAGGGAACTCCCGATCGGGTTCGTTGACTGTCATGGCAATGACCGCTGCTCAGCGCCGCCTAGAAGGATTCCCAATCGTCGTCATCCTCACTCTCCGGCGCATTGACCTTGCCGGGCCTGGCAGCGGGTTTGCGAACTGAGGCGGCTGTTGCCGGCCTGGCTGCCGGTCGCGACGGCGCCATCGGTGCCACAGAGGCTGCCGTGCCACTGTCATCAAGCCGGAACACACTGACGTTGTGCTGAAGCTGTCCCGCCTGCGACTGCAGGCTTTCCGCCGCGGCCGCGGCTTCTTCCACCAGCGCCGCATTCTGCTGGGTCATCTCGTCCATCTGGCCAACCGCGGTGTTGACCTCTTCGATACCACTGGCTTGTTCCACCGACGCAGCGGCGATCTCCGACATGATGTCGTTAACCCGTTTGATGGCCGTCACGATCTCGGTCATGGTCTCGCCGGACTTGTTCACCAGGGTATTGCCACCTTCGATCTTGGCCACCGAATCGGAGATCAGCTGTTTGATATCCTTGGCAGCGTCTGCGGAACGCTGGGCCAGGGTACGCACCTCCGAGGCGACCACGGCAAACCCCCGGCCCTGCTCACCGGCCCGGGCCGCCTCGACCGCAGCATTGAGCGCCAGGATATTGGTCTGGAACGCAATGCCATCAATCACCCCAATGATGTCGTTGATCTTCTGGGCCGATTGGTTGATGGACTCCATGGTGGTCACCACCTGACGGATCAGATCACCGCCGTCGGTGGCCACATCGGTCGCCTGTTCCGCCAGGACATTGGCCTGCTTGGCGTTGTCGGTGTTGGTCCGAACGGTGGAGGTCAGTTCTTCAATGCTGGAAGCGGTTTCTTCAAGACTGGACGCCTGCTGCTCGGTTCGGGCCGACAGGTCTGCGTTACCCTGGGCAATCTCATTGGAGGCCGTCAGAATGGTGTCTGACGCCCCCCGGATTTCTCCGAGCATCCGTGTCAGGTTTTCAGTGGTGCGGTTGCAGAAGTCTTTCAGCTTCAGGAAGGTGCCCTGGTACTCCGCATCCACTCTCTCGGTCAGATCACCCTCGGCGATAGCGCCCAGCACCCGGGCGATGTCATTCAGACCTTTGTCCGAGGTATCCATCAACTGGTTGAGGCCGTTGGCCAGCTCCAGGAAGAAACCCTCCTTGCCATCCCGGGGAATACGCTGACTGAAGTCTCCGGCCGAGGCCGCCTGAACCAGAGTAGTCACGTCATTGGCGGCCTTGAGTTCGTGGGTCCGGTCCAGCCACTCGACGACGGTTCCCAGGCGTTCCTGACCGGCCCCGAAGATGGGATTGGCGATCAGCCCAAATGTCTTGTCGCCCAGGGTGATCTGGCCACGGTAAGTGCCCTGTAGATTGCCCAGCAGCTGCATCTGGTGGGCCGGATTCTTGTGGAAGCGATCGATACTGCCATTGAGTATGCGATCGACATCAAACTGCGGCAGGTCGCGGCGAATCTGTGCTTCCGCATTCCGCAACATATCCTCCACCGCCTTGTTCATGTACACCACGTTGCGATCGGCATCGGCGATCATGATGTTGTTGCTGGAGTTGTCCACCGCCTGCCGGATACGGGTGTTGAATACCGCCGCGGCTTCCACTTCCAGCTCCTGGGTGCGGTCCTTCCACTCCACCACGGTACCGAGTCGGCGACCGTCCCTGGCAAATATGGGATTGGCAATCAGCCCGAAGGTGTGGCTCCCGAGGCGGATTTCAGCTCGGTGGGTTGACGTCAACCGTTCCAGCATCTGCATCTGGTGAGCCGGGTTCTTGTGGAAGCGGTCGATGCTGTTGTTCAGCACACCATCAACCTGGAAGTTGGGCAGATCCTTGCGGATCTCCGACTCAGCGTCCTGCAACATGCGGCGCACGGAGTCGTTCATGTAAACCACGTTGCGCTCCGCATCGGCAATCATGATGTTGGTGTTTGCACTGTCTACGGCCTGACGGATGCGTACGTTGAATTCGGATTCCCGTTCGCCTTCCACCAGCCGTTCACGCAGGCGCAGCAAATGGGCACCCAAGCCCTTACTGTGGTCTGGCGAAAGCAATGCCTGGTCCAGCCGCTGGTCCGCCAGCGCTTCAGCCGCCAGCCGCAACTCGCGGGGCTCGCCCCCGAGGGCCCCCTGAAGGCGACGGACCGCCAGGTAAATCAGCAGACCGCCGACAATCACCGTCAGCAGGTTGAAGGCCATCAACATCATCACCAGGGAGTCGTTACCGGCGCCCAGCAACGCAACCAGGCTGAGGACCAACACAAGTATCAACGGCACTCCGGCTGATAGCTGGAGCTGACGGGACACCGGCAAGCCAAATCCGGGCACCGGGGGTGCAGTCGCACCCGCACCGGCCGCAGCCTGCCCGGAACCGTGATAGGGGGAATCACTGCTGAGGGTGTGAGACGGATTAGTTGGCATTTTCGGACTCCTGGGTGGCGATATCCACTAGACCAAGTTCGTTGCTGGTGATCAGTGCCTCGATGTTCACAAGGATCACCATGTGCTCCTGCACCCTGGCCAGACCGACCAGGAAACGGCTGTCAAACGCCACCCCGAATTCCGGTGGCGGTCGGCGTTCCTCCCTCGACAGGGCAATGACATCGGACACTCCATCCACCACGATCCCCACCATGCGCTCATGAACCTGGAGCACGATGACAATCGTGAACTCGTTGTAGGTGGCTTCACCGACATTGAATTTGATCCGCAGATCGACAATGGGAACGATGTCTCCCCGCAGATTGATCACCCCCTTGATGAAATCCGGGGCATTGGCGATGCGGGTAACCGACTCATAACCCCGGATTTCCTTGACCGCCATAATGTCCAGGGCGTAGTGCTCGTCCCCCAGGGAAAAGGTCAGGTACTCCCGTACATCGGTCCGGGTCACCTGGGCCCCATCACCCTGGTCCTTCTGTCTGCTCATATGGCCTCCTCAATCGGGTCCTGGACAATGTCAGCGAGCGACTCCACATCCAGGATCATTGCCACACTGCCGTCACCCATGATGGTGGCCCCGGCGGTGCCAGGTACCCGCTTGTAGTGCTGTTCCAGACTCTTGATCACCACCTGCTGTTGCCCCACCAGCTCATCCACCACCAGGCCGTAGCGTCGTTTGGTGGTTTCAATCAGCACCACGATGGCGTCTGCCGGATCACGGTGCCGGGGCGTCACATCCATCACATCGCCCAGCGGCAACAACGGCCAGTATTCCTCCCGGACATGCAACAGGTTGGAGCCGGCCAAACGGTTCAGGTTGGCCGCTGGCGGCTGCATCGATTCCACGATGCTCACCAGCGGAATGATGAACGTCTGACCACCCACCGAGACGCCCATGCCATCGACAATGGCCAGGGTAAGCGGCAACTGGATGGTGAAGGTCGATCCCTGATGCTCCGAACTGGCAATCTCGATGCGGCCGCCCAGCTGCTGGATGTTGCGACGTACCACGTCCATCCCGACGCCCCGGCCGGACACGTCCGTGACCTGTTCGGCGGTGGAAAAGCCCGGCTGGAAGATCAACTCCCAGACCTCCTGATCCGGCAGATCGTCACTGGCAGCCAGACCGTTCTCCCGGGCCTTGGCAAGGATGCGCTCCCGATTCAGGCCGGCGCCGTCATCACTGATTGCGATCACAATGCTGCCACCACGCTGACTGGCGCTGATCACGATGGTGCCCTGCTCCGGCTTGCCCGCCGCCCGACGGCGATCCGGGGTCTCAATGCCGTGATCAATGCTGTTGCGAACCAGATGGGTCAGCGGGTCCACCAGCTTCTCGATCAGCCCCTTGTCCAGCTCGGTCTGGGTGCCTTCCAGCACCAGCTCTACCTTCTTATCCAGCTTTCCGGCAAGGTCCCGCACCACCCGGGGGAAGCGGTTGAACACAAACGACACCGGGATCATCCGGATCGACATCACCGATTCCTGAATCTCACGGGTATGCCGTTCCAGTTCCGCCAGTACAGTGGCCATCTTCATCGGGTCGAGATTCTCCGGATCTTCCCCCAATACCTTGAGCATGGACTGGGTGATCACCAGTTCCCCTACCAGGTTGATCAGCGAATCCACCTTGTCGACGCCCACGCGGATAGTCGCCGACTCGCTGGTCGCTGCCGCCTTGCTTTTGCGGAGCGCAGCCTGTTGACCCGCACCGGCCGCCGCTGCACCAGGGGAACTCGGGACGCTGTCGGGGTTCGCCTCAGCAGGGGCTGTCGGCTCGTCAAAGAAACCAAACGCCGCCGACGCATCGACATCCGGCCCGGCACCGGAATCGGCAGGCGGACCAGCGCCCGATGCCGGGCCATCCTCAAACAGGCCCCAGCCGGTGTCGTCGCGGTCGGCTGAATCCGTGTTGGCCGAATCGCAGTCGGCTTTTTCGGCCGGCGGATCGTCAAAGAAACCAAACGCATCGGATTCGGCATCGGCCTGCAGCGCGCCCACGTCGTCCCGCTCACCAGCGCCTTTGCAGGCCAACACCTGCTCCAGCTCCTTGGTCACGCTGGCGACTTCATCCCAGTCCGGCTCGGCTTCCTCGCGGTAACGTTCAAGAATTCGACGGAGGCAGTCCACCACTGACAATAGCAGGTCGATCAAGGCGTTATCGGGATGCCGCTGGCCCTGGCGCAGTTGATCCAGCAGGTTCTCCATCACATGGGTGATCTGGCCTAGGGCGGAAAAGCCGAAGATGCCACTGCCGCCCTTGATCGAATGGGCAGCACGAAAGATGCTGTTGAGGTCCTCCGGGTCCGGCTGGCCCAGGTCGAGGTCCATCAGCCGTTGTTCCATGGTATCCAGGTGTTCCTGGCTCTCCTCGAAGAACACCGTATGGAACTGGTTCAGGTCGATGCTCATGGCAGTCTCCGGAACTGCCCTAACGCAGGACTTTGGCGGTGATCTCCAACAGATTGGCGGGGTTGAACGGTTTCACCATCCAGCCCGTGGCGCCGGCCGACCGGCCCTTGGCTTTCATGTCATCGCTGGCCTCGGTGGTCAGCACCACGATCGGTGTGCGCCCGTAGCTGGCCATGGAACGCAGGCTCTTGATCAGGGTCAGGCCATCCATCTTCGGCATG
The DNA here is from genome assembly GCF_020546665.1 of Marinobacter sp. CA1. Taxonomy (NCBI): domain Bacteria; kingdom Pseudomonadati; phylum Pseudomonadota; class Gammaproteobacteria; order Pseudomonadales; family Marinobacteraceae; genus Marinobacter; species Marinobacter sp. CA1. The sequence continues at coordinate 1,395,559 of NZ_CP071785.1, read as the reverse complement.
TTCTGGTCGGTCAACACAAAGTCGTAACGGGTGGTTTTGCACAGATCCAGTGCCTGCTGGCCATCGGCCGCGGCCGTCACCTGATAGCCACCGGTTTTAAGCGTATGCTCCACCATCTGTCGGATCGACGCGGAGTCATCAACAATCAAAACGTGCTTGCCCATATACTCTCTCCAGAAGGTCGGAATGCATGGGGAGCTGACGACGGCTCCCTTGTCGTGTTTTTTTAGTCTTTGTTTGTAGATCGTTGTTTATAGATCGTTGTTTATAGATCGTTAGCTATAGATCGTTAGCTATGATTCGCTGTTTGGCAGTCGCGACTGGTTGCCCCTAAAACAGTTCCACCTCACCGGCTGCCATGGATTGTTGACTGACCGGGCTCTTCCGGAACCCGGACAGGCCACGCTGGGCTTCTGCCAACGCCGCCGCCAGTTGCGCCGGCTCATCACTTCGGGACAACGCCATCGCCAGCTCGCTCAACAGCCCCAGGCGCTGGCTCAGGTAGTCGGAGGTCTGGGTGGAAATATCCTCGAATTGCAGGCCCCGGGTGGCGCGATCAGATGCGTCAACCAGCTCTTCGGCAATGCGATTGACGTTCTGGGTCAACATCCGTTCGCGGTCGGCCAGCTTTTGAAGGTTCCTGATCGATGCCTCAGCTTCGGCCTTGGACTCGGTGAGGGTATCCAGGTCCTGGGCCGCAATGGCACCAATGTGCTGGCTCAGGTGGGCGACCGCCTCATTGATGCCCTGAAGCTGCTTACGGATATCGCTGCTGAATTCCGCGGATCGTTTGGAGAGCGACCTTACCTCGTCGGCAACCACGGCAAACCCACGGCCGTGCTCCCCTGCCCGGGCAGCCTCAATAGCGGCATTAAGAGCCAGCAGGTTGGTCTGTTCCGCCAACTGGTCAATCTCTTCCAGGGCCTTCATCACCGCTGGCATCTGTTGATCAACGGAAGTGACTTTGGTGACCAGATCGGTGAGGTCTTCGCTGATCTTCACGGTATTGCCGATCAGAAAGTCCAGCATCTCCGAGGTCTTGCTGGAAAAATCGTCGATGCTGATGCCCTGATCTGACGGGTCCTGTCCCGAGAGAATCTCGCCAATGGCCTGTTTCTGCTCGTTCAGCAGGCGATGAATGTCATCAAACGCGCCCCGAAGCAGCTGCACACCGTCTTCAAGCACGCCTTGCAGACTCTGGAGCTGCTCCCGATGCAGGGAAAATTCGTCCTGTGCCAGCTCACCAATCCCCCGCAACACCTCATGCTCTGCGGCGCGCTCCCCGGCGCTGACCTGGGCTGCGTCTTCAACGCTGTGATCCTGGCGGGCGATCAGCCAAACCATCGCTGCCGGGACCACGGCAGCCACCACGACCGCCAGCCAGTCGACAGTCAGCCAAAGCATCAGCAACCCCGTCAGGGTACCGGCAATAGCGGCCAGGGGCATCAAATAGGAGGGGCCTTCAGAAACTCTGGGCATCGGCATGATCCTTCACAAGGTCACCAGTCACACATCCATCAGTTTGGTCCGATGAGCGCTAAGCCACCGTTACACGCGGCGGAAATTACGCTTCGAATGACAGTCGGAGTTTGAAATCCGGTAAAACAGGCGGCCCGTCAGAAACACAGCCAGTCTGAGTGCACTGCCTGTCAATACCTATGATTGCGACACATTCTTCAGTGTAGACAAGATTTCAATGACGTCAGGTCAGCGGAAAGATTTTCTTCGGGAGACGGGCGTGAAAGGCTACCGGTCGTCGGTTGGCAGGCAGGCCAACAGCTGTTCGCAAAACCAGCCATGAGCCCGATCGGATTCCAGAACCCGGGGCCAGATCAGGTAGATCGGGATGGGTGGTACCGCCACCGGGAAAGGCAATACCTGCAGCTTCAGCCCGCCCCCCAGCCGCTGCGCCAGCCGCAGTGGCACCGTGGCAATCAGATCACTGGCGCTGGCGACTGACAGCAGGTTGCTGTAGTGCACCACTTGCGCGCCTACCCGGCGGCGCCAGTCAGGTCGCCCGAGAATCTGCTCCAGCGGCAGGGTGTGACGCTCGGTTGCCGGCAGCACCACATGCTCGGCCTCCAGGAAGGCGGCCAGCTCCAGGCGACCCCGAATGGCCGGATGGCCTGCACGGGCAACCACCGCCAGGGTCTCCGATGCCACAACCCGGGCCGCCAGTCTCGGGTCTTCCGGGGCCTGGGTGTCGAAGGCGAAATCCGCCTCCCCGTCCAGCAACAGGCGCTGCCAGCCGGCCAGCGGTGGCCGCACCTGTACCCCCAGACCTGGGCCGAATTCACGCAACCGAGCCATCAACGGCCCCAGCATCAGGGTTTCAAAGTAATCCACGGCCAGCAGTCGAAACGACCGCTCGGCAGTTGCAGGATCAAACGCACGGTCAGGATCGAGGGCAAGGATCAACTGGTCCAGACCGGCCCGCACCTGCTCGTGGAGCTCCCGGGCCCGGGTTGTCGGCACCAGCCCGGCACGGGTTCGGGAGAACAACGGGTCCCCCACCGTGACACGCAGGCGTTGCAGGGCCGCGCTTACCGCAGGCTGGCTCATACCCAGCCGGTCCGCAGCACGCGATAGCTGGCCAGCCTCCACCACAGCAACAAACACCGGCAACAGGTTCAGATCAACCGATCGTAAATTCAGCTTCATGGAAATTACATATACAGGATATTGATTGGCCAAAAAAGAGCACCGCGCCGCAAGATGATCAAACAACAAACAACGGGAGAACAACAATGACAACCAACGACCTTGTTGCCCTGTCGGTACTGGCGTTTGTCCTGATTGCCGCCGTACTGGAATGGGCGACCGGCCGCAGTGCCAATGGCGGCCGCACCGCCAAGGACTGGCAGATTGCCGGCCTGACCACCTTCATGATGATCGCCGTACAACGCCCGCTGGTGCTGTTTCTGATCGGCGCAGGCCTGAGCCTGATGTGGCCGGGTAGCGCCGGTTCCCTGGCGTGGCTGGAGAGTACCTATTTCTGGCCCACCCTGATTGCCTTTTTCTGCCTGGAGGAACTGATCCACGGCGCGGGCCACTACTTTGCCCACTGTCGCCGCCCCAAAGCCCGCTGGGCACAGCTTGCCCAGGCCGTGTTCAAGCACTCCCACCGCCCCCATCATCTGAGTGGCAGCGACGACCGGGGTCGCCTGACCGCCACTCAGACCTTTACCAACGGCTGGCTGTGGTGGCTGATCATGCCCAACTACTGGTTCCAGCTGCTGTGCCTGTACCTGGGACTGACTGAAGTGTTCCTCTGGGGGACGGTGACCAAAGGTCTGTGGGCGGCCCATACCCACGCCGGCTGGAACTACGACCTGTATTTCCACAATCATCGCTGGGCATGGGTGCGGAAAACCATGTGGGCGCTGGCCCACGTTTTCACCTTTCCGACCCAGCACCATCACCATCACGCCCGCGGTCGCAACTCCGCCAGAAACGTATGCGGTTCGCTGGCGCTTTACGACTGGCTGATCTTCGACACCCTGGCCATCGAGAAGGAAGCACCGGCGATCTACGGCTGGCGACAGTCTGAGCGGGAGCAGCGCAGCGTGCTCTACCGTTACTTCAACCTGGACCTGCGCAAATACCTGTAGCGCCAGGGTCCCGTCTGGAGTCGGCGCTCAGCTTCGGCCTGTCGCATTCCGGTAGCGACGCAGCATGTCCTGATAGGCGGGGCTGCTTCGGAGCTGGCGCAGGGCCTCATCAAACGAGTGGATCAGGGACTCGGAGGTCTGCCGCGAGAACGCGATGAACAGATCCATAGTGCAGGCAACGTGGGGGGAAGCACGGAAGCGCCCCTGGTAGCGATCCTGGCTGACGTAGAACTCCGCCACTTGCCGGTTCATCAGCAACGCGTCAATACGCTCCAACTCCAGCATTTTCAGCCCGGCGTCCAGATCAGGCACCCGGTGGCGGTGGATGGTGTCCAACGCCTCAAACTCAGGGCAATAGAAATAGCCCGCCGAGTAGCCGATGCGCAGGCCGTCCAGATCGGCCAGATCATCCAGAGTTTCGGAGCGAGCCCGGGTGTGCAGGATCACCGATTCACTGCTCACCAGGGGCACCCCGGAAAACTGAAACCGTCGGGCCCGGTCGGGGTTTCGCTTGATTCCGAGGATGGCGTCGCTATGGCCTCGCTCCAGTTGTCGCATTGCCCGTTTCCAGGGCAGGAACGTCAGCTCAACCGGGGTATCCATGCGCTGGAACACCGCCTCGGTGATCTCCCAGAGCACTCCTTCGGGCCCGCTCTCGCCCTCAACCAGCAACGGTGGCCACGCTTCGGTCACCATCTGTACCGGTTCAGCCCGTGCCGTGCAGATCCAGGCCAGGCTCGCCCACCAAAGCAGCACCAGTTGCGCTGCGTACCACCTGCGCCGCTTTCGCATCTGCGCCTATCCCCCTTCAGATCCAGCCAAGAACCATCGAGCACTACCCGCCGATAGCGCGCCATTCAATGGTCGGCACGGCCATTTGTCCAGTCCGCGCATTCCGTTACGGTAGCCCATCCGCTCTACAATACAACGCCTGACAATACATCGCCTGGAGGCACCCCAGTGCAGGAACTGATCCTCTACCACTACCCGCTGTCGCCGTTCTCAGAAAAGATCCGGGCCATGCTGGGCTACACCGGTCTGGCGTGGCACTCGGTCACTGTGCGGGAAATGCCTCCCCGTCCTGAGCTGGCCACGCTTGCCGGCGGTTACCGCCGGATTCCGGTTGCCCAGCTGGGTGCCGACGTGTTCTGCGACACCCGCTCGGTGGCGCGGGAAATCGCCCGACTGGGCCATGCGCCGGAGCTGGTGGTGGAACAACAGAGTGAGCAGATCCAGGCCTTTGTAGCGGAAGCCGACCAGGCCGTTTTTCTGGCCAGTCTGATCACAGCCGGCGGGCCTGGCGTGCTATGGAAGATGATCCGGCAAACGTCGTTGGTGGACACCTGGCAGTTTCTGCGAGACCGTGCTGGCATTGCACGTCTGGCAAAGGTCAAAGCCGACAGCCCCTGGCAGGCAAAACAGCGGCTGGACAACCACCACGCGTTGATGAACGACCGACTTCAGCATCAACCGTTTCTGTTTGGCGATACCCCGTGCATCGCGGATTTCTCGGCGTATCACAGCCTGTGGTTCCTGTGCGATTTTGCCGGCAAACCGGTACTGCGCAAATGGCCTGCGGTGGAGGAATGGTTTGGCAGGATGCGGGCCTTTGGCCATGGCCAGCCCATGCCGATGACCAGTGATGATGCTCTGGCACTGGCCAAGGCCGCCACACCACGCCCCGTCGACTGCTGCGACAAGGCCCTGTGCGGCGATACCGTCACGGTTGCGCCCAACGACTATGGCCGCGATCCGGTAACCGGGCAACTGCGTCATGCCGATGATCATGCCCTGGTAGTTGCCCACGCCGATCCCGGGATCGGCACCGTGCATCTGCACTTTCCCCGACACGGCTTTGAACTCAGAGCTGCGGCTCAATAGGCCATCAGACCGCGAGCCGGCAACCGGATCAATGACCCGGCGCCGGCGGTTCGATCAGTCGAAATGGCCCTGTACCGCTGCCATGATGTCGGAGAAGGATGTCGCCCGGACCTCACTGTCCAGCGGGATCTGCAGCCGTTTGGAGACCTGGCTGGCAGAGATCAGCCCCACCACCGCATTCGCACTGCCATCGGTCACCACCAGGTGCTCCGCATGCTGGTGCTGGAAGGTGGCCACCACATCCCCCACGCTGGCCCGTTCCAGGTCCGCCAGACGGACCAACGGCAACGACGACAGTGGCTGCATGATGTCGGGAACCCGCACCTCCTCAAGCGGCCGCCCCATCTGATGGGCGCGCGCCATGGCGCGCTTGCCCAACACGTCCTTGAGGGCAATCAGGCCGATGCAATCACCACTTCGGTTAACCACCAGCTTGAGAGCGACATCCGCCAGCTTCATCCGCACGCGGGCGTCACCGACGGACAGGTCATGATCAATCACCGAGGGAGCCTGCTGGCGAAAATCCGTCATCAGGATCAGCGCCGGATCATCGAGCGTCAGCTCCAAATGACTGCCAGGCTGGACGATAGCGGCAGACGGCTGCGCCGCGGTTGCGGTCAGGGCATGGTAATAGTTGCTCATTGTGTACCTCACTACAGAACAGAAAATCGAAACGCCTGGCACTGGTCACAATGCCAGGCGCAAAATCGGATCGGGGTTCAGTAGCGGGCCGGAGGCGCCTGAGGCAACTGGGGGAAATGAATCAGACGACGCCTTGGGGATCGCAGGCCGCGGGCCGTCAGCGGGACGGCCCTGGACGACAGCAGCACACTGGCTACGACGCACAGGATCAGCCAGGGGCCATCCGACGGCGACGGGTCACGGCCATCGGCATCCAGTGACCACTCCACTGCCAGGTCGGTCAGCACCGGTCCACCGGCGTGGTCCGGCGACTGGACAGCCAGCAGCCCGACCGCAAACAGGGCCAGGAAAACCGCGATGGTCCATTGACGTTGAGTCATCACATCCGCCCAAACCGCCCGGCCATGACCAGGAACGGCGTCGCATTGAAGATCGGCTGGCGCAGGCGTCCGCCTTGATTTTGATCAAGGCAATGCGTCCAACGCTCTACTCTCACCATGGGCCCGGCGATGGCAAACCACAAGGCAGATGGAGAAGAATTCATCCAGGGAGTCCCGCATTCACTCCCTGGCCACAAACGCTGGCGAAACGGACGTCGTCAATCAGCGTCTCCCTGTGCCTCACCATCGCGCTTCAGCCAGGCCTCGAACCGCCGCGCCCGTAACCCTGCCGTGCGGGCATACCAGTCATGGTCGCGATCAATCGCCCCGGACAGGTGCGACGGCGCGGTGGGCAGATGGGGAGCCATGGCAACACCCGACGCCCGATGTCGGCCAACCCGCCGTTGCGCCGAATAACGGGTCGGCCCATAGCTGATACGATTCGCCAGCGCCGCCATGGCCTCAGTACGGGTAGCGTGGCGAATGAAACGATGGGCTTCGTCCACCTGGTCACTGCCGCGGAGAATGGCCCAGCTGTTGTAATCCAGCAACTGACCGTCCCAGATCACGGTGATCGGTGCTCCCCGGGTCACCTGGGCGTGAAAGAAGCGACCATTGAAGCCGGACGCCATGGCCACCTCGCCATCCTCCAGCCAACGGGCAGGCTGATCACCCGAGGTCCACCAGCGCAAATCCGGTCGAATCTGGTCCAGGCGGCGGAACGCCAGGTCAAACCCCCGCTCGGTACTCAGCAGGTTGTACAATTGCTGTCGCGGTACTTGATAGGACAACAACGCCCACTCCATCAACCCCACCGGTACCCGTCGCAGCGCCCGCTTGCCGGGGAACCGTTCGAGATCAAAGAAATCCGCCACGGAGCTTGGTTTAACTCCGGGAAAGGCCCGTTCATCGAAGGCCAGTACCGTCGAAAACACCAGGTGAGCCACGCCACAGCGGGTAATAGCCCCGGCAGAAAATCCTCCCGCGCGGCAACACCAGTTGGCGACGGCGCCAGCAGTTCCGCCGGCAACGGTTCCAGCAGACCGGCGTCGCAGGCCGCCAAGGCGTCGGCATAGACCATGTCCACCAGGTCCCAGGTCACATCGCCACTGGCCAGGTGGCGACGCAGATCGGCCAGGCCGCCATCGTAGTGGACCGTCCTGATGGGGATGCCCGTAGCGTCGGTAAACGCAGCAAAGTACGCCTGCCGCTGACTGGCCTCGTAGGCGCCACCCCAGGTCAGCACCGTCAGCGGGGTTGGGGCTGGCGATTCCGCCCCTGATTCCGCCACCAACTCCGCCACTACCGGTGCGGCCAACAACCACCCCAGGGCCGCAAGCCAGACACTAGGCCGCTTCGTTCTCTTCCTGTCGCAGGTCATGGATGATCTCCAGGTAGGCCCTTATCACCGCTTCCTCCGGCACCACGCCCAGCAGACGGCCATCATCCGCCAGCAGCGGCACCGCCTCGCCAATGAATCCCGGTAACTGCTCCATCGACTCCCACACCGAGGTCCGCTCATCGAACACCAGCGCCGGCGGGCTTGCCAGACCGGCGACGGGTTGCGCTGCCGGCTCAGTCAACAGATCCGCCAGGTGCAGAGTGCCCAGGTAACGACGCTGGTCATCCACCAGCATGGCTTCGGCCCGCTTGCCCTCGCCCAGGCGTCGCTGGACATCGGCGACGGTCTCGTCGGGCCAAGCCAGAATGCAGTCGTCCACGCGATAATCCGCCACCGCATGGGTGCCCAGAATGGCCTTGTCCCGGCCCTGGGAGAGGTCGAAATGGCGCTGGCGCAATTGCAGGTCAAATAACGAACGCCCCATCACGCGGTAGGAGACCAGGTTGGCAAACACCACGGCCACCATGGCGGCGATGGTGAGGTCATAGCTGCGAGTCAGTTCAAACACAATGAGGATGGTGCTCAAGGGGGCACCAATGACGGAGCTGGCCAGCGCCATCATGCCGCAGACGGCGTAAACCACCTGGCCAGACAGGGGGATGGGCAACAGCTCGGGCAGAAGCAGGCCATAGAGCGCACCGAAAAGAATACCAATCAGCAGCGCCGGGCTGAAAACACCGCCAACAAATCCAAACCCCAGGCACAGGGCCGTGACCAGCAGTTTGGCCACCACGATCAGGGCGAGTTCAGTGCGTCCGAATGCCCCTTCGATGGTGGCAAAGCGCAGGGTTTCCTGGCCGATACCCAGCACCTCAGGCAACCACAGCGCCACCATTCCCAGCCCCAGGCCGGCCAGCGCCGGGCGTCCCCAGGCGGGGACCGGCAGTCGACTCGCCAGCCGGGCACTGCCCTGAATCAACTGGACAAAGACCACCGCCAGGCCGACGCAAAACACCCCCTCCAGCGCAAACAGCACGAACTCGTAACTGTGAGCGACACCAGCAAAGCTCACCTGAAACAACGGAGGGCGGTGAAGGAAAACGTTGGCCACCACGTAACCCACGGCCGCAGCCACCGTGACCGGTGCGAAAGCGCGCAGGGAGTAATGGCGGAGCATGACTTCGTGGGCAAACACCAGGCCGGCGATTGGCGCGTTGAAAGCGGTGGCAATGGCGGCTGACACCCCACAGCCAATGGCAATCGCCCGCAGGTTGCGGACAGGCAGGTGCAAACGCCCCGCCAACGCACCAAACATGCTGCCCAGATAGACCAGGGGACCATACTGACCAACGGAAGCGCCTGCTCCCAGGGACAACAGCGCGGCCAGGGTCGACGCCAGTCCGCTGCGAAAGTCTGGCGGCGGGCGCCGGGTCTGCACCGCCAGGATCGCGTCCGGCGGTGCCAGACCTCGCCGTTCCCGCACCAGCCGACTCACCACCAGGCCGACCACAAGACCGCCCAGGGTGGGTACCAGCACCGTGGCCAGCATCACCAGGGCGGGCTGGTCAGCACGCTGGATGCGGGCATAGGGCGAGACCAGCAACAAATCGTTGAGCCAATGAAGGGCCTCAACGAAGCCAATCGCCGCCAGTGACGCGGTCGATCCCACCACCACCGCCAGGGCTGAGACCACAACGATGCGTAAGACCGCCTGTTGAGAGTCGTGCCGGGGCATCGCTCACGCTCCTGCTGACAGTGCCCCCGGGCAGCAACACGCCGGCGGGCCCTGTCCTGAGCATAGCCCAGACAGCAGCGATCCTGTGGAGCGACAACCACATCGGCCGTCGCCTCTGATCGATTATCCGACCGCTTTCTGTCCTACCACCGTCAGCGGCACGGTTCGGGCCTCACGTTGGGCCAGGTAACGGGTACAGCTGACCCGCAGGAAAGACGCGAAGTTATCCACCTCGCCCCGTAGCTCGGTGACTTCATCATAGAGTTTGCTGATCAACTGGTTGGTGGTCATGCCATCAACTTCAGCGATCTCCTGGAGAATGTCCCAGAACTGGTTCTCCAGCCGCAGTGTGGTGACCACTCCACGAATCCGCAGGGAACGGGAGCGGGATTCGTAGAGGATCGGATCCGCCTTGACGTAGAGTTCACACATCGCAGTCTCCAATGGGAATGGCCACGGCGACATATGCCATGGCCATCATCAATCACAGCGTAATCTGGGCGCCCAGCAGTTTCACAAATGCCGCCAGCCAGGCCGGGTGCGCTGGCCATGCTGGCGCCGTCACCAGGTTGCCTTGGACATGGGCCTGGTCCACGGCGATATCCATGTATTCACCGCCCGCCATTTTTACATCTGGTCCACAGGCCGGGTAGGCACTGCATTCACGACCGTCCAGAACACCGGCTGCGGCCAACAACTGGGCACCGTGGCACACGGCGGCGATCGGCTTATCAGCCTGATTGAACGCCTGAACGATCTCGATTACCCGCTCGTTCAGCCGCAGATACTCCGGAGCACGACCGCCGGGAACCACCAGACCGACATAGTCCTCAACTTTCACTTCGTCGAAATTGTAACTCAGGGCGAAATTGTGACCGGGCTTTTCGGTGTAGGTCTGGTCACCCTCGAAATCGTGGATAGCGGTCTTCACCGTCTCACCGGCTTTCTTGTCCGGACACACGGCATGCACCTCATACCCGAGCATGGTCAGGGCCTGGAAAGGCACCATGGTTTCGTAGTCTTCGGCGAAGTCGCCGGCCAGAAGAAGCAGTTTCTTGGTGGTCATTGTTCCGTTCTCCCTTGATCGTCACAGATACGCGGCCCACCGGGATTGGTGAGCGGTCTTCCATGATGCGCCGGAATCGCTGGCAGGGGGTAACAGCCGGTTAGTACATTGTAAACGGCAGAACGCATTGGACACGGCTGGACGGGCTTGGAAACGACAGGACGGATTGGAAAACCGGGAGAACGATGCCTCCCGGTGTCTGCTCAGGAATAGAACAGTGTGGTGTCGCAGCGGCCACAGATGTGGCCAAGGTAGCCCGTGAACGGGCTCAACTGACGGGTGTGGATATGGTCACTACCACAGGCACGGCAGGCCAACTGGTTACCCTGAACCCGGTCCGGGTAGGTGGTGTGGTACCAATCCCGGTTCATCGACTGGTACTTCCAGAGCCGGGGAAGACGGGTCATCATCACCGAGGCCGGAATCAGGATGAGCATGGCGCCCAGCGTCATGCCGGCCGATCCAGCCCCATCATTCATGAACTGCACCATCAACAGCGCCCCCACCAGCATAACCAGCAGACAGGCGCCAGTGATGGCCATCTTGAGTTGAGAAGGACTCATGGCAATCACACAGCATTTGAAAGTGAATGGAATGCCCAAACGGGGGGCAATACGAAACCGGCGAAATTTTAACCACTTTTTGATCAAACTGCCACCAGAGGCACGATCGTCTGGTGATATCAACCGGAACTGCCTGTGATCCTGAATTCAGGACCAACGCCGTCATCAACGCGGAGTGGCAAACACCTGGGTCCAATAGGAACTGTAGTCGGCATTCTCGGCCAGCACACGCTCCACTGCGACCTCTTCAAAACGCGGGTCCATGATGTTGCGACAATGCCCGGGGCTTTCCAGCCAGCCCGCCATGACACTGTCAACGTCGTGATACCCGGCGGCGATGTTCTCCCCCACCACGCGCCACTGATATCCGGTGGCATCAACCCGCTGTGACGCTTTCAAACCGTCGGAACCGGTGTGACTGAAGAAGTTGTTGGTGGCCATGTCGATGCTGTGGGCAAGCGCTGCTGGTGCAATCTCACAGCTGTAAGTCAATGCCGGGGCCGCGGGATGACGCTCGTCGCCACAGTCGCGAGCCTGTGACCTGGCCTGATTGAGGCTGACCAGCAACTGTGCCTGCATCTCGGTCAGCTCACAGGCTCCGGTGCCGCCGCCCGTGAGGTCGGTATCGTCCACCGGCTGATCGGTTGATGATTCCACCGCCCCGGAGGACGACTCCTGTGCGGACGGAGCGGTCTCGCCGTCACTACCGCCACCACCACAGGCAATCAGAGACAACGACAGGGAAAACAGAAAGAGCGGCTTGAGATTCATGTGCGGGCATCCACCGGGGTCGAAAAGATTGGCGGTAACTTTGCACAGATGGCTCTGACAGGAAAGGGGATGTTTGGCAGATTTACATCAAACAACATTCTGCAACCGGGCGAGCGGCCGGTTTCAGTAAAAACAAAAATACCCCCGACGCCTTATCGGCGCGGGGGCCAGTGGAGTAGTCGAACATAAAGGCCTTGCGTGATCAGTGGCCGTAGATGCGCATGCTGGTGTTGTACACCGACAGGTCATCCAGGTGCACCGCGCCGATTGAGGTTCCCCCCAGCTCCAGCGCACCAATGTGCATGTCAGCATCGAACGAGTTGATATCCAGGGCCAGGGCATCCACACCGGCGGCGTTTGGCGCCTTGTAGATATCAAAGTCCGCCATCGCAAACAGACGCACGACGTTTTCGGATTCGCCCGGTGCGGTACCGTAACCGGCGCCGGTAATCTGCATGTCGCGGATACCCATGGCCAGGAACGGCACGTCCGCTTCCAGCTTGTCGACCGCGAAGCGGGTGTTCACATTCATCTTCTCGGTCTGGTTGTCGATCACGATTCGCATCGAGCCGAACACCCCTTCGACGTTGACGTTATCCATGAGAACCGTGCCGTCGCGGGGTCCATTCTGGGCAATCAGCTCCCATTTGCCGGTGCGGATGGCGAAGTCCACCGGCGAGCCATACAGCGGCAAGACATTAAATACCGCGTCACCGTCCGCCATGATGTCGATGTCGATCTTGATGTTATCAATCGCCGTGGAGGCCTGATTGGGGATTGGGAAGCCCAGTTCCGGAAACATGTCATCCCGGTCGGCACCGCCGATAAAGATGTCGCTGATGGCCAGAGAGCCTTCATCCTCGTAGCGGAACTCTCCCAACTGAACTTGTGCCTCCAGCTCAATGGTGATCCCGGACTGACCGGTGACCTGCCCCATGGATTGGTCGTTCAGCGCTTGCAGTTCTGCCTGTGCTACCAGAGGTGCCATCGAAGTAGCCAGGACCAGTGTTGAAATTTTCAGGCTTTTCATTGTTATAAGTCCTTCTTATGTCGTCCTTTGTTCTTCTTGCGCATAACCTTGGCTGACCGTGTGGCCGGGCCCTCGCGGGCCCGGCTTTTGGCTTACAGGTTCGGAGTCAGCTCCAGGTCAATGGTGTTGCCGGAACCGGCCATGAACAGGTTCAGCACGTCGGTCAACAGACCGCAGTTCTCCAGTGGCGGCAGGTCGTAGGTACCGCTGAGGTTGCCACCAGTGAGCGGTTCGAAGGTCTCGCCATCCGGGGTTTGCATGGCAATGGTGACCGGATCAATGGTGCGGCACTCGGAGCCACCACCCAGCGGGATCTTGAAGCCGAACAGACGGGTGGTCACTTCCGGTACCTGGACGTACATCTGGGATTCCGAGCTCAACACACTGTTGGCCAGTTGTCCGGTGGTGTCACCCACCTGCTCGAAGGTCACCTCTGCGGTCGCGGTCAGGCGACGGAACAGACGGGAAATCTGGAAGGTACCTTCGGTCGGCGCGATGGTGAGATCGGCGGTGAACAGGCCCGTGGCCAGTTCCAGTACCGCATCAATGGAGCCGCTCAGCGGCAGTGAGCTACCATTGGCGTTAATGGTGGTGGCACCTTCCAGGTCCAGCAGGAAATCCACGGTGCCGCTGGAACCGCTGTCACCCTCGCCCTGCAGGGCAACGTCGACAACACCGGCATCCGGGTCATCAGACTCGATCACCAGATTAGCGGTGCTGACGCCAGCCGCCGGAGCGGTATAGGTCACAGTGATGGTACAGGCCTGATCCTGGGTGAGCATGGCGCAGTCATGGGTCTGCAGGAAGTCGCCACTGGCGGCACCGTCGAGGCTGACACCGTTGATGTACAGCACTTCGTCACCAACGTTGCTGACGGTGATGTCGGCAGAGGCGGACGTACCTACCTGGATCTTGCCGAAATCCACCGACTGCGGATCGACACTGATTTCCGGCTCAGGCTGGAGCACGCTGGTACCCGACATGGGCACACCCACCAGGCCATTGTCCGGATCATCCGACTGGATGCTCAGCTCAGCGAGTTGCTCACCTTCTCCGGAGGGGAAGTAGGTGACATCAACGGTGCAGCTTTCACCCGGCGCAACCGTCGTACAGTCGTTGGTCTGCATGTAGGCAGAGGCAGCGGAACCATCAATGGTGATGGCGTTGATGCCGAGAATGGCGCCACCGGTGTTGGCAATGGTGACACTCTGTTCTGCGGACAGACCCAACTGGACATTACCGAACTCGAGGTTGTCAGGCGTTACCTCAATCTTCGGATCCGGGACCGGATCATCATTCACCACCTCGAAGGTCTGCAGAATGTTGTCCTGACCGGCAACCTGGGTACAGTCGGCCGTGAATTCGCCAATTGGCGCCGGCGCGACATCACCACTGGCGGTGCGTGCGACCATGTCGAGTACCAGGCCACCCACGGAAATGGTGCCCTGGCCAACGTCAGCGGCATCAAATACCTGCTGCTCTGCTTCACCGGTGGCCGGTACGGTAAAGGCGCCGGACTGGTCAGGAATCGGCGACTGGGGAATGGTCAGGGGCACCACGATCTGACGGTCGCCAGCACCGGTGGTAATGATGTTGGTGGAGGTGGCAACCCCCTCGATGGTGGCCGAACCAACCAGTTTCAGCCCCAGCCGGGAGTCCTCGTTAACGGTGGTCAGCGCTTCGATCTGGAAGGGACCAAGTGGCTCGCCAACTTTGACCTCGGCAGGAATATCGGCACTGATCTCAGCGAAGATGGGCTGATCACCGATCAGCGGGAAGGGACAGCTGTATTCCAGGGTGAGGTTAACGGGTTCCGCATACGCCGCACTGCCCAGAGCCATCAGGGATGCCGAGGCAACGGCGGATGACAACAGGCGTGACCGCTTGCGTGCATTCGTCGGGTTCATCATTCGTCCTCTGTATTGGTCTTATTGATCATTGTTTGTGCACAGACGGCATCGATGAGGACACCTCAATCGATCTGTGGAGAGGTCGCGGGGGTCGCCACAACGACCACAAGCAACGCATCGGGGTTCCGATGCCTGGCTCTATTAAGCGGCGGGGAGCGGCGGATCGTCATTGCGAAAAACGGCAGGATCATTGACAGTTCTGGCAGGCCCCGGCACCGGTGTTTGAAAACGTGACGGCGGTCAACCTCCCCCCGGAACCAGGGAGCCTCCAATTCACTCCGGACAGCTTCTGCACTGCCCAGATGCGGAGTGAATCAGGGGCTCCTTAATCAGAGGCCCTTAATCAGGGGGGAACCAGACCGTGCCGCTCAGTTCTGGGCCAGCCGGCGAACCTCACCGGGGGTGTGACCGGTCCAACTGCGATAGGCGCGAGTGAAAGCGGCCTGATCACTGAAGCCGACTTTTTCGGCAATGATGTCCAGCGCCAGGGAGGTGTCCCTCAGATATCGGGTGGCGTAGGCCTCGCGGATGTCGTTACGGATGTCCCTGAACGACTCGCCCGCCTCTGCCAGCCGGCTACGCAGGGACCGGGCGCTGATATCCAGTTTGCGCGCGACAGCGTCCAGTGACGTGCCCCGACCCGGATCACGGGAAACAAACTCACGCACCTGGGCCACCACTTCGGTGACCCGCTCCGGTTGTTCCGACTGCCGTGATCGTTCCCTGGCCAGCACATAGCTGGTGTCCACCGAGTCCACCGGCAGCCGCTCGGTCAGCGGCATGATGACCTGGCAACTGCCGCTGTCGAAGTGAAATTCGGCACAGCGGGCCTGGGCCTGCCACTGGGTGGGCGCCAGCCCGGAGGAAAAATCACACTCAAAACGCATGCTGCGACAGACCTGGGACGCCAGCGAGTGGATGCTGCCCATGTAGATCTTGGCAACAAACGGTCGTACCGGCCCCAGGTCCCAGGTATCCCGCAGGTGGAGATGAATGTTGCGGCTGGTGGAGCTGACTTCCATGTCCATCACCGGCAACCCGACCCGGAGGTACTGCACGATCATGTGGGTGAGTTTGGATTGGCTTTGCTGACTCATCAGCGCAAAACCAAGCAGCCCATGGGCCGGGAAATCCAGCTGCTGGCCAAACTGGAAGGGTGCCAGCTCATCGCCCAGCAACTGCTGGGCCTGCTGTACCACGGCCATCACCTCCTCCATGGTCAGAAAGGCGTCGGGGTTATCCAGTTGTGACGGTTCCAGCCCGCTGCCCGACAGCAGGGCCCGCCGGCCAATACCCCGGCTCTCCATGAACCGGGCGAAACGGCGGGCATAGCGCACCGCCAGGATCGGCACTTTGTAAGGGGTATGCCGAGAGGTCAAAGGTATGTGTGTCATGGCTCGAGGTCTTGTGTTGTTGTTTAAGAACCTCTGACTACCGGTAGTCCGGGAGCCCTACATCTCCGGCACCGAGCCTGATTCCCAAGACAACGGCGCTGGACTGCCGGGTATTCCCGGGTACTACCCAGAAGGATGGCCTCCTTGCCCGCCGGCTGACGCAGAAGGTCGCCGGGCGCAAACTGCTGAGCGGCACGAGTATAGGTAGGCCCGTCAGACAGGGTGTTGCCAAGGGGTCACAAAGGCCATTGTTCGGCCCGAAAGGACAATTTATCGATTGAATTCTGAGACATTCGACACGCCAGAAAAAAGAAACTGTCGCTCCACGCGACGCGTAACCGTTCTCGTTTTCGCCGTGACAGAACCGTGACAGAGCGTTCACCGAAACGTGACCGAATGGTGTCTGAACGTGACCAACTTCCACCGTGACGGGCGGTCTCAGGGGTAGCGTTGCAGCAAATGCCTGCTCCGCTCACCCCAACCGATACGATGGAGGTTCCACCATGATTCGCAGCCAATTCACAACGCTGAGCCGCACGCTTCTGCTGTCTGCCAGCCTGTTTCTGTTGCCCTTCGCCCAGACCCACGCTGACAGCCGGGCTGACCGTTTACACCACAACGATGGCCGCTCCATGGCCAATCCGGTAGAGCAGATTCACCGCACATACGGACCGACTGCAGCCGGTCCGGCCAAAGCCGGAGATCGCATGATGAAAGACGCCATGATGGAGGATTCCATGGCCTCTGACACCATGGCCCCCGATACCATGGATAAAGGAATGGGAATGCACCACCAGGGCCGTCACCACTTCCCTATGGGTGTGGACACCGCCTACGAGCGCAAGCGGTTTCTCTTTGACAACAACTATTGATGGCGTCCGGTTCAGGCGTCATGAAAGGGCCTGGACCGGTTATCGCAGCTTGCTCTCACGCAGCTGTCGGATGGATGCGGGTGGATCGAAGCTGGTGCTGTCCGCCATCGGCCAGTAGCGGTCAAACACTGCCTGCCCCGTCCGCCCCCGCAGGAGTGCGCCCGGTTCCAGAAAGGCGTACATGTCGAGGTAAGAGCTGACCTCATTGCGGGATACCCGCCGGATGATGTGTTCCGGCCCCAGCTCGGAGGGATGGGTGAGGCCCGCGGCTGCCAGCAGGTTAGCCAGCGCACTCACCGTGTTATGGTGGAAGTGGTAGACCCGCTCGCTCTTGTTTGCCACGTCCAGCCCCTGGCTGCGTCCAGGGTCCTGAGTCGCAATACCGGTCGGACACTTGCCGCTGTGACAGCTCAGTGACTGAATACAGCCGAGGGCAAACATGTAGCCCCGAGCGGCATTACACCAGTCTGCCCCCAGCGCCAGGGTGCGGGCAATGTTGAAGGCCGAGGTAATCTTGCCGGCAGCGCCTATCGAGATGTGTTCCCGCAGGTGGGTCCCGACCAGGGTGTTGTGAACCAATAGCAGCGCTTCGGTCAGCGGCATCCCCAAGCGATTGATGAACTCCAGCGGCGCCGCACCGGTGCCGCCCTCGCCGCCATCCACCACGATGAAATCGGGCCGACGTCCGGTTTCCAGCATCGCCTTGACGATGGCAAACCACTCCCAGGGGTGACCAATGGCCAGCTTGAAGCCGACCGGCTTTCCACCCGACAGTTCCCGCAGGCAGTCAATGAACACCAGCAGCTCCCGCGGCGTGGAGAACGCCGAGTGGCTGGCCGGCGACACCACGTCCTGTCCCACTGCTACACCACGAGCTTCGGCGATCTCCGGTGTCACCTTGGCGCCCGGCAAGATACCACCATGGCCCGGTTTCGCTCCCTGGGACAGCTTGACCTCGATCATTTTGACCTGGTCCCGGGTGGCATTCTCTATGAATTTCTCTTCGCTGAAGCTGCCATCGTCATTGCGGCAGCCGAAATAACCAGAGCCGATTTCCCACACCAGATCTCCACCCGGTTGACGGTGGTAGCGGGAGATCGATCCTTCGCCGGTATCATGATAAAAACCGCCTTTGCGGGCACCGGTGTTGAGCGCCAGGATGGCGTTGGCAGACAGCGATCCGAAACTCATCGCAGAGATATTGAAAACACTGGCCCGGTAAGGCTTGTCACAGTCGGCGCCGATGACCACCCGGAAGTCCGGATTGTCGATCCGGGTGGGCTGCAGCGAGTGATTCATCCACTCGAACCCCTCCTCGTACATCGCCAGTTGGGAACCGAATGGACGCTTATCGAGTGTGCTCTTGGCGCGCTGGTAAACGATCGCCCGCTGCTCCCGCGAGAACGGCCGCTCCTCGGTATCGGACTGGATAAAGTACTGGCGGATCTCCGGCCCGAAGGATTCCAGGAAATAGCGGATGTTGGCCAGAATGGGGTAGTTGCGACTGACCGAATGCCGACGCTGCAACAGGTCGTAGGTACCCAGGGCAGCGAGTAGCGCCAGTATGCCGGGCAGCCAGTACCCGACCAGCCCGGCAATGGCCAGGGGCAGCGACACCAGTAACCCGAACAGGGACAACAGGTAGGCGAAATAACGGGACGGGGGCAATTTCAACATCCACTCCTTTGGCTGGTATACGTGTGTTCCGGCACGATTCTAGTTGAACCAGCCGCCCCCGTCTGCCACCAGCATTCAGCCGGACGGCGCCTCGACGGCGTCTCCCACCAGGGTTGGCCGGTCGGCCTGACCACCTCCGCCAAGGGAACGATAGAGCTGAACCCGGTTGGTGAGCTTCTGCAACGTCACCGACACCAGCTGTTGGCGGGCATCCAGCAACGCGCGGCGGGCATCCAACACCGCGAGGTAATCATCCACACCTTCCTCGAAGCGGGCTTCCGCCAGGGTCAGGGAGCGGGCGGTTGCTGCCACCAGGGCGGACTGGGCCTGCTCCTGCTGAGCCAGGAACTGCCGGGCTGACAGCGTGTCAGCCACTTCCCGGAATGCCTGCTGTACGGTTTGCTCATAGTCCACCACGCGCTGGTCGCGACGGATCTCCGCCAGGTCCAGGTTGGCCTGATTGCGGCCGCCGGTGAAAATCGGCAGCGACAGGCTGGGGGCAAACGACCAGGCACCGGAGCCGGCGTCGAACAGGCCCGACAGCTCGCCACTGGCCGTACCCACCGAGCCGGTCAGGGCAATGCGCGGAAAAAACGCAGCGCGAGCCGCACCAATGTTGGCATTGGCGGAGCGCAGCCGGTGCTCGGCCTGACGGATGTCCGGCCGAGCCGTCAGCACCGTGGCAGGCAAGCCAGCCGGCACCCCGGTCAAAGGTGTGACCGCAGGATCGGTCAGCTCCCGCATGGCCAGCACCGGGGTGTCACCACCCACCAGCACCGCCAGTGCGTTGCGATCCTTGCTCACCAGGCGGGCGTACTGGGCACGGCTGGCACGGGCAGTCTCCAGCGCAATCTCGGCCTGGCGCAGGTCCAGTTCCGTGCTGAGCCCGGATTCGTAACGGCGCCGGATCAGATTGATGGCCCGCTGCTGGTCGGCTTCCGCCTGCTCGCTGATGCGCAGTTTCTCTGCATCAGCCATCAGCGTCAGGTAGGCAGCCGTCACTTCCGACACCAGGGTCAGCTGGGCGCTGCGACGCGCTTCCTCCGTCGCCAGATATTGCTGCAACGCCGCCGACTCCAGGCTGCGCACTCGGCCAAACAGGTCCAGCTCGTAGGACATCAAGCCCAGCTGAACGCCGTATTGTGCCGCCACCCGGCTGTCACCGCTGCCACTCAGGTCTGCCGGCAGCCGCTGGCGACTACCATCCGCCCCCACCGCCAGTTCCGGGTAGAGTGCGGCGCCTTCAATGCCGTACTGGGCACGGGCCTCGGCCACGTTGAGCATGGCCATCCGCAGATCCCGGTTATTGCTCAACGCGGAGGCGATCAATTCCTGCAACTGGCTATCGGGAAACATCGTGCGCCACCCTGGTAAAGTGGGCAAGGTGGGCAACGTGGCCTGGTCACCGCCGTCCACAGCAGTACCTACCTGTTCCGCGACCGGCAATTCCGGGGTCTGGTAATTGGGCACCAGGCTGCAGCCGCCCAGCAGGCTGACAGCCACGGCCGCTAAGGTCCGTTGTTTCATCCATTCACCTCCTGGGGTTGCGGAGACACCGTCTGTGTCGGCTGGTTCAGGGGCACGCCAGACAACCGACGTACCAGTACGTAGAACAGCGGGATAAAGAAGATGGCCAGCACGGTAGCGGTCAGCATGCCGCCAAAAACGCCCGTCCCGATGGCGTTGCGGGCGCCAGAGCCGGCCCCGGTGCTAAGCATCAGTGGCGTGACCCCAAGCATGAAGGCCAGCGACGTCATCAGAATCGGCCGCAACCGCATCCTTACCGCCTGCAATGTGGCGTTCAGCAGGCCTTTGCCCTTGTGCTCCAGCTCCAGCGCGAACTCGGCAATCAGGATGGCGTTCTTCGCCGACAACCCAATGGTGGTCAGCAGGCCGACCTGGAAGAACACGTCGTTTTCAAGCCCTCTCAGGGTCGCTGCCAGCACCGCGCCGATCACCCCCAGCGGTACCACCAGCATGACCGCAAACGGAATTGACCAGCTCTCATACAAGGCCGCCAGACACAGGAACACCACAATCAGCGACAGGGCGTAGAGCGCTGGCGCCTGGCTGCCGGACTGGCGTTCCTGATAGGACAGTCCGGTCCACTCGTAGCCGAACCCGCCCGGCAGTTGATCCGCCAGCTGCTCCATGGCCGCCATGGCTTCACCGGTACTGACACCTGGCACCGCACTGCCCTGAATATTCATGGCAGACACACCGTTGTAGCGCTGGAGCTGTTGCGGACCGTGGGTCCACTCACCGGTGGCGAAACTGGAGAATGGCACCATGTCGCCCTCGCCATTGCGGACATACCAGTTGTCAATGTCGCTGGGCAGCATGCGGTAAGGTGCATCGGCCTGGACGTAAACCCGTTTGATGCGGCCACGGTCGACGAAGTCATTCACGTAGGACGAGCCCCACGCCACCGCCATAGTGGTGTTGATGTCGTTGAGCGAGACTCCCATGGCCCGGGCTTTCTGCCGATCCACATCGAGTCGGTACTGGGGCGCGTCCGGCAGGCCGTTGTAACGCACCTGGGTCAATACCGGATGCTGATTACCCTGCCCCAGCAGGCTGTTGGAGGCGTCCACCAGGGCCTGGTGACCCTGACCGCCGCGATCCTGGAGATAGAAATCAAAACCACTGGCGACACCAAGGGCGGGAATCGAGGGCGGGTTGAGCGCGAAGATCACCGCCTCACGAATCTGCGAGAATGCACCCATCGCCCGGCCAATGATGGCGTTGACACCGTTGGTTTCCAGATCCCTGTCTTCCCAGTCCTTCAGCCGTACAAAGGCCAGCCCCGAGTTCTGGCCCTGGCCGGCGAAGCTGAACCCGGCGACAACGAACATCGATTCCACCGCCTCGGCTTCGTTCACCAGAAAGTGGTGCTCCAGTTTCTCCAGCACTTCCAGGGTCTGGCCCTGGGTTGAGCCCACCGGCAGCTGTACCTGGGCCAGCAGGATGCCCTGGTCTTCATCGGGCAGGAAGGCGGTCGGCAGGCGCATAAAGCTGTAGCCGAGCGCCACCACAACCCCGACGTAGATCAACAGGTAACGTCCGCGACGCCCGAGGATCTTCTCAACCCGACTCTGGTAGCGTCCGGTGGCCCGATCAAAGCTGCGGTTAAACCAGCCGAAGAACCCGCCCTTGGTCTGGTGATCGCCTTTCAATGGCTTGAGCATGGTGGCGCACAATGCCGGCGTCAGGATCATTGCCACCAGCACCGACAGCACCATCGCTGACACAATGGTGATGGAGAACTGGCGATAGATAGCTCCGGTGGAGCCTGGGAAGAATGCCATTGGAACAAAAACGGCAGATAGTACCAGGGCGATCCCCACCAGGGCGCCGGTGATCTGACCCATCGACTTGCGGGTGGCCTCCAGAGGCGACAGCCCCTCCTCGGCCATCACCCGCTCGACGTTCTCCACCACCACAATGGCGTCATCCACCAGCAGACCAATCGCCAGTACCATGCCGAACATGGTCAGGGTGTTGACTGAGAAGCCGAAGGCAAACAGCACCGCAAAGGTACCCAGCAGTACCACCGGCACCGCGATGGTCGGAATCAGCGTGGCGCGGAAGTTCTGCAGGAACAGGTACATCACCAGGAACACCAGAACAATGCCCTCGAGCAGGGTCTTCACCACCTCCCAGATCGAGATTTCCACGAACGGTGTGGTGTCGTAGGGATACACCACTTCCAGGCTGTCCGGGAAGTACTGACGCAGCTCATCAATACGGGCCTTGACCCGCTCAGCGGTATCCAGGGCATTGGCGCCGGAGGCCAGGTTGATCCCCAGACCCGCGGCCGCATTGCCATTGAAGCGCCCCTGGATGGCGTAGTTCTCTGCCCCCAGTTCAATACGGGCCACGTCGCTCAGACGCACCTCGGAGCCATCGGCGGTCACCCGGATCAGGATGCTGCCAAACTGCTCAGGGGTTTCCAGCAGCGTCTGCACCACGATAGAAGCGTTCATCTGCTGGGCTTCCACCGCAGGGGCACCGCCGAGCTGGCCGCCAACCACCTGGTTGTTCTGCACCTGAATCGCCTGGGTCACATCGGCGGGGGTCAGGTTGAATTCGTTGAGGCGGTTCGGATCAAGCCAAACCCGCATGGCGTAAGGGGCACCGAACAGCTGCACCTGGCCGACACCCTGGGTCCGGCTGATCGGGTCCTGGATGTTGGCGGCGACGAAATCGGCGATGTCCTCCCGGGTCAGGCTGTCATCGTTGGAGATGAATGCCATCACCATCAGGAAGGAATCCGACGACTTGGTCACCTGAACACCTTGCTGTTGCACCACCTGTGGCAGGCTTGGGGTCGCCAGTTGCAGTTTGTTCTGCACCTGGACCTGGGCGATGTCCGGATCGGTTCCGGCAGCAAACGTCAGGGTAATGGAGGCATTGCCGGAGGAATCGCTCTTGGAGGACATGTACAGCAGATTGTCGATGCCGTTCATTTCCTGCTCGATCACCTGGGTGACCGAATCCTCCACGGCCTTGGCGGACGCGCCGGGGTAGTTCGCCGATATGGTGACTTCCGGTGGCGCCACTGTCGGGTACTGCTCCACCGGCAGGAAATAGATCGACAGGGCACCGGCCATCATCAGCACAATGGCGATCACCCAGGCGAAGATGGGTCGGTCAATGAAGAAACGCGCCATGGTTTAGCCCTGCTCCCCTTGCTCGCTGACGGCATCCGCCACCTGGCCGCCATCGACGGCCACCGGTCGCACGGAGGCTCCAGTGCGAATCTTCTGCAGTCCTTCCAGGATCAGCCGATCACCAACCTGCAGACCATCGCGGATCAGCCACTGGTCACCCACGGCTTTCTCTGCAACCACCTGACGCTTTTCAACGGTATTGTCTGCGGCGACCACCATGGCGATGGCCTGGCCATTGGGTTCGCGGCCAATGCCTTTCTGTGGCACCAGGATGGCTTCGTCCCGTTCCGCCTGAGGTAGGCGGGCACGAACGAACATGCCGGGCAAAAGTGAGTCATCCGGGTTGGGGAACAGTGCCCGCAGGGTCACTGAACCCGTGGTTTCATCCACCGCAAACTCGGAGAACTGCAGGCTGCCGCTCTGGGGATACGACGCGCCGTCCTGATGCACCAGGGTGACCGCAGCACGATCCTCGCCCACGGTTTGCAGCTGGCCCTCGGCCATGGCGTTACGCAACGTCTGCAGGGAGCTGTAAGACTGGGTCAGGTCGACATAGATTGGATCGAGCTGGCGAATGGTCACCAGCGCGTCGGCCTGGTTAGCCGTCACCAGAGCGCCAGCGGTCACCGAAGAACGGCCAATACGGCCGTCGATGGGCGCAGTGATGGTAGTATAGTCGAGGTTGATTCGCGCCGTTTCCAACGCCGCTCGGCTGGCATCGACCCGTGCCTGACCGGCATTGAGTGAGGAGCGAGCCTCGTCCAGCTCCTGCTGGCTGATGGCACCGGTCTTGATCAGGCGTTCGTAACGCTCGGCCTTGAGGCGAGCGGTCTCCAGGGACGCCTCAGCCGATGCCAGCTCAGCCTTGGCACTGGCCAGAGCGGTCTGGTACAGGCTGTCATCAATCTGATAGAGCGCCTGACCGGCAGTGACGGTCTCGCCTTCTTCAAACAGTCGCTGCTCTAGGATGCCGGTAACCTGGGGGCGAACTTCCGCTACCCGGTAGGGCGTGGTCCGACCCGGCAGTTCATTCACCACGGTGTAAGGCTGGGCCGACACCGTCATGTAACCCACTTCCGGCGCAGGCCGTTGACCGGCCGACTGCGGTTTGGACGGCTCACAACCGGCCAGTACCAACAGCGCCGTCAGTACGAAGGGAAGTTTATATTGTCGCATCAACAGTACCTCTGTTGTTGTCTGGCCTACGCCAACAGGTGCCGAAGAACACCTGTTGGCTGAAAGGCAGTTGAATCCGGGCGTTGACTGGGGGGACCGCCAGTCAACGCCCGATGGAGAATCAGGGAAAGCACGATCATACATACATCCATGAATGTATGTATAGTAGGTAAACTTTCGCACAATCTTTGAACAGAATCGCCAGGAGCAAGCCAAGGCATGGCCAGACGCACCAAAGAAGACGCCCAGAAAACCCGCGAACAATTGCTGGATGCCGCCGAGACGGTCTTCCATCGCAAGGGCGTATCCAAAACCTCCCTCAACGACATTGCCGAGGAGGCAGGGCTGACCCGGGGAGCGCTGTACTGGCACTTCAAGAACAAGCACGACGTTTTCGAGGCCATGCTGGAACGCATGGACCTGCCGCTGGAAATCCTGCACCAGGCCATCGCCGCCCCGGAACAGGAAGATCCCCTGGGCGAGATGCGCAAGTTCCTCTATTACCTGATGAGCGAAATTGCCAACGACCCCAAACGCCGCCGGGTCTATGAGATTGTGCTGCAGAAGTGCGAGCTGTCAGAGGAGAACGCGTCCCTGGCGGAGCGTCACCGCCAGGGCTTTGTCACCGCCTCTGAGCGGATGAGCCGAATTCTTAACAACGCCATCCACCGCCAGCAGCTGCCGGCCGATCTGGATGTGGAGCGGGCGGTGCTATTCCTCCATGTCCAGATTACCGGTCTGATCTATATGTGGTTGTTAAGGCAGGGGGATTTTGACTTTGAAACCGAGGGGCGACGGGTCATCGACACCTACTTCTGCATTCTCCACCGCGGTTTCGGTGAAAAAAACGACGGGTGACTGTCGAATCCAGCGGGCGTCGGTCGATCAGTCAGTGAAGACATGCTTTCACTGAAGACACTCTTTCACTGAAGACACTCTTTCACTGATTCAAGCCGGAAAAGGAAATCACCATGCCGCAAGCCGCCTATATCAACATGCCAGTGACTGATCTGGACCGCGCCATTACTTTCTTCGCCAAGCTCGGATTTGAGCACAACCCGCAATTCACCAATGATGAGACAGCCGCGATCGTGATATCGGACCACTTACGGGTCATGCTTCACACCCACGAAAGCCTGACGCGCTTCACTCGCAAAACGATCGTTGATGCCAAACAGGCCACGGAGGTGCTGCTGGCCCTGCAACTGGAGAGCCGGGAAGCAGTAGACAGCCTGTTCACCAGGGCCATCCAGGCCGGCGCCAGTGAATACCGGGACACCGAGGACTACGGCTTCATGTACGGTCGGTCATTCGAGGATCTGGACGGCCATCTGTGGGAGCCGTTCTGGATGGACCCGGACCAGAAGCCCGAAGACTGAGTGATAACCAGCCAGTGTTCCGAGCGGTGAATTCGCCGCTCGGAACACTAGGACGGCCGCACCGCCAGGCGCAGCCGTCGGCGAATCTCCTCCAGCCGCTCCCGGTTAACGCCAAAATCGGAATAGCCCACACGGGACGCCGAGCGGATATGGATCAACCCCTCTTCCGGCAGGAAGTGAAACTCGACATCGTCAACAAATCGGAAGATGTTGGAGGTGGCCTCTGCCCTGAGATAGGTCTCGCCCTGCTCAACTATCCGCAGGTTGGGCTGGGAGGAGACCAGTACGGGCAATGAGTTCCAGGTGCCCAGGTCCCCCACCAACGGCGCAATGTAGTGCTCACTGTCCAGATTCTCCACCACGCTGCATACACAGTTGGGTGTCTCGGGACAGGGTGCCAGCCTCTGATCGTTCTGCAACCCCAGGTTATCCGGCGGAGTGCTACTGCAGCCCACCACCCAGACGCTGCACAGGACAACCACCAGCAATCGCAGCCAGGAAAGCCTGACAAGAGAGAAAAGCTCGTTCATGCAAATACCTTATCCGATCATCCCTGATCCGCATGTCGCCGTAGCGACGGACGTCTTCCGTTAAGGAGCCTCTGCTAACTATAGGCCACTTCTCAGCCTGGTGGCAGGCCGGCTCCCACAGCAGGCCGGTATGATGCAGGTAATCCCGTGTCAGCTCCAGCCTCAATTCGTCGTACAAATCTCCGATGCCCTAACTGATTATCTCCGAACCACCGCCGGTCCCGAGGCCGATTCACACACAGGGCACGACGTCGAAGGAGAGCAAGGGAGCCTCTGATGGCCAAGCAGGCCAAACCTCACCGTATGGCTCGACCCACCCCGGACCACCCACTACGCTCAGTTGGCATTGATCACAAAAACAACAATGAGGAACAATGAATGAACAAGCTATGCTCTTCCCTTTTACTCACCACGGCCATCGGCCTGGTCGCCCCGGCGACCACCATGGCGGCCGGCAGTATCTCCATCTGCAGCGTGTCCGGGTGCTCTGAAACAGCCAGTCCCTGGGGCTGGAGCCGCTACGCCGACACCCGCTACCCCATCGTATTGGCCCATGGTATGGCGGGATTTTCCAGAGTTGGCCCGCTGGACTACTGGTATCAGATTCCCCAAGACCTGGCCCGCAACGGCGCCGACGTGTTCATTACCCAGGTGGCGTCGTTCGAGAGTTCCGAGGTCCGGGGTGAGCAGTTGCTGCAACAGGTCGAGGACATTCTGGCTATCACCGGCGCCGACCGGGTCAACCTGATCGGCCACAGCCATGGCTCCCACTCCATTCGCTATGTTGCCGGAGTCGCCCCGGAACTGGTGGCGTCCGCGACCGCCATCGGCGGTCCCAACACCGGCTCGCCAGTGGCGGACCTGGTGGACGACCTGCGCACCAGTGAGGTGGGCGAAGCCCTGGAACTGGGGCCGGTGCTGTCTTCGGTGCTGAACGGCTTCTTCGGCCTGGTCGGACTGCTCTCCGGGGAAGCCTACGAGCAGGATGCCCTGGCCGGGCTGGCGTCGCTGACCACCGAAGGCGCAGCGGATTTCAATGCCCGCTTCCCGGCCGGCATGCCAGCGCTCAATGACCCCTGCGGCCAGGGCGCCGCCGAAACCAATGGCGTGCGTTATTACTCCTGGAGCGGTACCCGCACCCTCACCAACGTGGCCGATGTCAGCGACTATGCGCTGTCTCTGACTGGCCTGGCGTTCAATGGTGAAGCCAACGATGGGCTGGTTGGACGCTGTTCCAGTCATCTGGGCACAGTCATCCGGGACAACTACCGCATGAATCATCTGGATGAGGTGAACCAGATGATTGGCCTGACCTACCTGTTTGAAACCAACCCCAAATCGGTGTTCAGGATTCACGCCAACCGGCTGAAACAGGCCGGGCTCTGAGGCGACCCATGACTCCACCTTCTCTGCGCCGGCTGGGTGCCGGCCTGGTGGCCATCGCCGTTGTCGCCGGGGGCGGGCTTATGCTGGCTGGTCAGACGGACAAGCCGCCCGCCACTCTGGCAGCGTCAACCGCGGCGGCCGATCCTGGCCAGCCCTCGACGTTGCCGGCCACCACCGATACACCGCCCACTGCCAACGCAACATCACCGGATCTGGGCGAGGACGGCCTGTCGAATCTGCCGCCCTCGCTCCGTGGCACGGCGGTGGACGGCCGGCTGCAAGCCAGCGACGATGGCCGGCTGGTGATTGAGCACGCGGTTCGCCGGGTATTCGACTATTTTCTGTCTATCATTGGCGAAGAGCCCGCCGGTGTTGTCTTGAGCAGGCTCCAGCGTTACTTGCAAGCCAGCCTGCCGGCCAGCGCAGTGGTCGATGCCGAGCAACTGCTGGCCCGATATCTGGCCTGGCAGGCAGCCGCCGGAGAGCTCGGTGACGGCGCTACGCCTGCAGCCATGCAACTGCAGCCCGAACAGATGCGGGCCCGTCTTGCGCTGATGGAATCCCTGCAGGTGCAACACCTGGGAGAGACGGCGGCGGCCGCGTTCTTTGGTGATGAGAACCGCTACAACCGCTACACCCTCGATCGCCTGGCACTGATGGCAAGGGAGGACCTTGCACCGGCTGAGCGCCAGCTACAACTGCAGCAACTGCGGGCAAACCTGCCCTCAGAGATGCAGACCCTGACCGCCGGCCTGAGCCAGTCACCACCATCCGCAGGCGCTCCCCGGACAGCGGCCGAACGCTACCAGAGGCGGGCAGAAGCGTTCGGGGATGAAGCCGCCCAACGCCTGCAGGCACTCGATCAGAAGCGGGCGCAATGGGATCGGCGCCTTGAGCAGTGGCTGCGGCAACGGCAACAGATCCTGGCCAGCAGTGGCCTCGACCCGGCAACGCAACAGCGTCGCCTGGCGCTTGCCAGACAGCAGCATTTCGATGAGCGGGAGTTACGGCGGGTGCAGGCGTTGGAGCGGCTGCGGGATAACCGGTCCGACTGAACCGTCGGACCGGCGGGACTAGTGTCCCGTCTGGTTAATTCGTTGACTTACTGAG
Organism: Marinobacter sp. CA1; assembly: GCF_020546665.1. Classification (NCBI taxonomy): domain Bacteria; kingdom Pseudomonadati; phylum Pseudomonadota; class Gammaproteobacteria; order Pseudomonadales; family Marinobacteraceae; genus Marinobacter; species Marinobacter sp. CA1. The sequence goes on along the minus strand of NZ_CP071785.1, from coordinate 1,366,431 downwards.
CCACTGACAACCCGAAGAGCTAGGCGTGCTGGTGAAGGTTTGGTGGTTCCAAATCAAGACAGTACAACGACGCTATTCGGGTTGTCAGTGGCTCCCGAAGGGCTTGTCTCTGAGGGCTCTGAGCCTGTGTTGCCACTGTTTGATGTGGAACCACCACATCGGCACAGCGGCGCCTTGGTCAGAACCCTCAGAGACAAGCATTAAGTTAACGAATTAACCAGACGGGACACCGGGGAGCCTCTGACAAGTTCATTAACTCAGCGGGATTCGCTGGCGTGAATCAGGCTTTCAAGGTGGTAGGAAAGCTCCACCAACTGGTTATGCTGAAGCTCCCGCAACAGCTTGTCGATGAGCTTGCGAATGCCCTTCTCCGCGGTGTTGATGCCGAGGTCCGCGGTCTTCTTGCTGACCCGTCCCATGGCCACCCGATCTGTGGGTTGGTGGTAATAGTTGACGATGCTCAGATCGACGATTTCACACAGGGCGTCGATCACGTCATCGATGTAGTTACCGGGGTGCTCATCGGTTCTCACCTGGGCAATCAATCGCAGCGCCCGGTCGTGCAGCTCACCATGGACACTGAACACCAGGTGGGGCTCTTGCCGTTCCGGATGCAGCCACAGCATCTGCTCCAGGTACACACTCAGCTCCCGCAGTTCCGCCTCATTGCGTTTGCTGAAAAACTGCTTGATGACCATCTGGATCGCTCCCATGATCGCGCGAATGCCCGTGTCGGCCGATCGCTTCAGCCCCGGGGTCAACGGCACGATCTCGGTGGGGCGATGATAATAGCTCTGCAGCCCATGCTCGGTCAGGCGGATCACCACATGGGCCGCTTCTTCGCTCAGCCGGCGGGTACTGTTGCCACTATCGCTACGGATCTTATCCGCCGTTGCCTGGGCATCGGCATGCAGCTGTTCATCGATGGGGAAGCCCCAGAGGGCCTTGGTCTGGGTCATTGTTGTTGTCCTGCCGTCGGTTGGTCGATGGTTGAATCCCGACTATCCCAGAACAATTCTGACGGGTACGTGGCCGAGCCTGAAGCAGGTCGAAGCCATCCCGGCCAAGAAGCGCCTGTCGGGCCAATCACACAAAGACTGTATTTATATACAGCAATTCAGGTACACTCTTTTCCGAGTCAAACGCCACCCCGGCACCAACGATGCCCAGGGGAACCAATGGAGAGACATTCATGGCCGTAAAAGCACTGTACTATTCAGAGAGGGATGGGCTGGACATGGCACTGAAACACCCAGACACGATGCTGTTTTCGTCCAAGGCCGATGCCGACGCCCGCGACAAGATCCTGGAGCTGGCGGAAGAGATTACCCAGTTCCTCCATAACCGGGTGGAGGGGCTTGGCGAAGAGCTGGCAGAGAAAGCAGCCCTCGCCATCGCAGAAGAGAAAGACCTGTTCGCCAAGGCGCTCAAGAAGCCCTCTGTGCTCAACGCCATAGCCGGCGGCGACAGCAACAACGAAGACTGAACCGCGGCTGAATCACGGCCGAGTAAGGGAAGCTGGCAATTCTGGCCACGCTATAATCCCGGTATGCTGGTGGACAGATACCCACGAGTTGGCTGCTGCCTGATCAGGCAGCAGCCGGTCCGCCAAAAAGGATCATGCCTTGACCCTGACCACACCCGCACTGCTGTTCCCCGCCATCTCCCTGCTGCTGCTTGCCTACACCAACCGTTTTCTGGTCCTGGCCCAGCTCATCCGCCAGCTCAAACAGATGGAATCCGAGAAGGAACGCAGCATCATCGCCCGCCAGCTCGGCATGCTGCGTAAACGCATTGTGCTGACCAAGCGCATGCAGGCTTTGGGCGTGCTGAGCTTTTTCGGCTGTACCCTGTCGATGTTTGCCCTGTTCCTCGGCGCACAAACCCTTGGCGTGGTCTGTTTCGGCATCAGCCTGATTCTGCTGTCGCTGTCCCTGCTCTACTCACTGTATGAAATCATCATCTCCACCAACGCCATCAACGTGGAGCTGGAGGATTTCGAGCAACGACAGCAACAGCAGAAAGGCTCCTGATTAAAAGACTCCTGATTAGACGCCCTAGTCTCCAATCGGGTTGATGTCGTCCACGTAGCGGATCAGATCAGCCATGGTGAAGGTTCCCGGCACCGCCGACGGCAGGCTTGGCTGCCAATCCGGGCCGTCCAGCCACAGGTACGACTGGCGATCACCGTGTACCAGTCCAACCAGCACCTCAGACACGATGGTCGCGCCCACCGGCCCCAATCGCTCACCGTTTTCCCGGACTTCCGCCTCTTTCAGGATGTAATACCACAGCGGCGTAGCAGCATCGAGTCCCTGACGCCGGGCCTCATCACCGTCCGGACCGGTGGCAATTTCCGCCGCGGTGAGTGGATTGCTGATGCCCATGGCCGTGGCGACGTCCTGTCCCGATGGCAGACCCAGCTGGACACCTCGCTGGAGATTGCGCAACGCCAGGTTGCCGCCACCACCGGGCAGCTCGTGCAGCTCGGGCGCCAGACGGGCGTCGATACGTCGGGACAGGTTGGTGGCCAGCCCCGGAGATTGATCCACATCGTAGAACCGGCGCCAATCGATGATCAGGGCACTGGGCAGGGACCGCACCAGGTCACCACCATCCATGTCATCCGGCGCCAGGTTGCCTACAATAGCGCCGGCCAGGCCGCTGAAACGGAAGATTTCCGGGAAATCAATCGGGCTGTATAGCCGGTTCAGATGGTAGGTCTGGCGCACCATGCTGTGGCCCAGACGATAGGCCGCTGCAGAAAACTCCACCGGCATGTACGGGGTTTCCTGGAATCGATAGAACTGCCGCCCATCGGCCAGAATGCGGGCGGTGGTACCGTCACCGCAGAGTTTTTCCATCCAATCGTGAAGCACCAGCCATTGATAGTGCCAGGTGACCAGTCGTCGTGCCTGTTCGAAGCGCGCCTCCCGGGGAACGCCATCGGCCTCGAGTTGATCGCAAACCCGGTTGTGAAACTTCAGGAATGCCAGGTGGGTCTGAGCCACCAGGAGGTTTTCGTCGTTGCGGGGATCGCCGATCAACGCCATACCCTCGGCACTGCGGGGCAGATCATTGCGGAAGTGGCCGGGAACAGAGCCATAGTGAATCCGCATGTTATGCCCCAACAGCAGCCGTTCCCCCCGAACCCGCGGATTGCCGGCCAGGCGCGCATACAGGTGAGGGCTACCCTCCGGCCCGAGACCATAGACATTGTCGAGATCCAGCGCCGGCGTGCGGAAGTTGGTAACACCCAACGGGTCCCGGCGGCGCTGGTTGAGGGACGCCAGGTCCAGGGTGATGTCATGGTCAACAAACTGCCCGAAGTAGGTATAACCGGCCGGAATGTGGCGGTTGTCCAGCGCCGGGTCCACCGCGTCGGCAGCGACCATGGTCTCTGCCAGTGCCCGCAGTTTGTCTTCGGCAACTTCCAGTGGTGGCAAATCCGGGAACATACGGCCAAACATGCCAGGGTCATCATGGCCGGACAGGCGAGCCAGGGCTTCGGCCGACGGGCGGCGGCCACCACCACCGTGGCCCGGGCAACCCAGCCCCGGGGTTGGATGCATTAGGGTCCTTGTCATCGTTCACTCTCCCATGTGGTACGCATGATCCATCAAGGCAACCGACAACTGGCCACTGCTCCAGACCGCCAACCTTGGGACCGGTCGGCAGCATCAATGGTAGGTACTCTCAGATCTTGGTTCAGGCGGGAAACGTCGTGGTCTCGCCATGCCTGGCTGCTGTTGAGAGTTGATCAATAAGCTTCGCTTCGATCAAAAACACAAGGGCATAGCTCATGCCAGAACGGCAACTCGGCAGTAATATCAGTCAGTGTGGAAACGGGAGAAACCGTCAGCCAAGCCAGGGTGTCAAGAATGCCGACACCCCGGTGCCCCGTCCGGTCGTCTCGCTGACCAGACGGGGCTCTGACGGTCTGAAGCGTCAGCGGGCGCCGGAGATGCGGAACTCGCTGACCAGGGACTGCAGTTCTGCCGCCAGTCGCGCCAGATCCTCACTGCCCTGGGCGGTGTGCCCTGCCCCGGTGCGGGTCTGCTCGGCGGTGTCAACAATCTGGGTCAGGTTGGCATTCACCTGGTCCGCAGCCACCGACTGTTCCTCCGACGCGCTGGCGATCTGGGCACCCATGCCGGTAATGTGCTCGATCGCCCCACTGATGCGCTCCAGGATATCGGCAACTTCCACCACTTGGTCACGGCTGGCTTCCACGTCCCGCTGGCCGGATTCCATGGCGGCCACCGCCCGGTCACTCTCGCCCTGAAGCGCCGTTACCAGGGACTCGATCTCTTCGGTGGAATCCTGGGTGCGCCGAGCCAGGGAGCGAACCTCATCGGCCACCACGGCAAAGCCACGGCCCTGCTCGCCCGCCCGCGCGGCCTCAATGGCAGCATTCAACGCCAACAGATTGGTCTGCTCGGCGATGTCGTTGATCACCTGGATCACCCGACCGATGGACTGGCTCTGGTCCGCCAGACCACGAATGGTCTCGGAGATCGACGCCACTTCGGTCGACAGCTTCTGCAAACGCTCCCGGTTGTCGTTGCCTTTATTCCGGCCTTCGCTGGCCAACTGATCGGCGTTGGTGGCCGCCGCCTGGGCTTCACTGGCGCTGCGGGCCACGTCCTGGCTGGCGGCGCTCATCTGGTTCATCGCGGTCGCTACCTGATCGGTCTGCTCCGCCTGCAGGTCAATGGACTGCTGGGTCTGGTTGCTGACCGCTGACATTTCTTCCGCGGCCGAGGCCACTTCCGCAGTGGCACCAGACAACCGGCGCACCAATGACTCCATCTGGTCCAGCATGTTGTTGAAGGAGTCCGACGTTGCCGCCACCTCATCGGTACCCACGCTCTGCAGGCGCAGGGACAGGTCCGAGTTTTCGGCAATGCGATTGATCATTGCCCTCAGATTGCCAATGGGCCCGGAAATGGAGCGGCCGATCAACATCCCCACCACCAGTAGCACCACAATCAGGCCGATACAGGTAACGGAATAGATCAACACAACTCGATCGTGCAGTTCGACGGTATCATCACGAATCACTTCCGATGCCCGTAATTGCACCTGCATCAGTTCCTCGATGCGCGAGGTAACCGGATCAATGGCGTCGTAGAGAGGCCCGTCAATCGCATCCAGTTGACCTTCCGCATTGCCGCTTGTCCTCGACAACGCGGTGAGTGCATCAGCAATGGCCCGGTCAGCGCGCTGGAAATCCGTTTCCACCTGCCGGACCAACCGCGCTTCTTCCTCAGTCAGCCGGGTTTCGCTGTAACGCCCCCACTGGTCCTCAATGGTCTGCTGGGCCTGACGGATGCCATTGGCCGCCTCCGACGCCGTCATCCGGCCGGCATTGGCCTTGTTGACGGCATCAATGATCAGTACGGCGTAGCTGTCGGAAATGTTCTTTAGCTGTTTGAGTGGCACTATCCGGTCGTCATAGAGGCTCAAAACCCCCTGCTCAACCCGGGTGAAGGACGTCATGCCGTAGATGGTCACCGCGATCACCGCGATCACCGGCAAGGCGTAGGAAATCAGAAGGCGATATCGAATCGTTAGTCTGTTTAACACTCTCGGGAACCCCTGGACTGCTTATCGTTCTATTCATCTTTGGACAGAGGGGATTCCTTTCCGTATCAATGACCGCAGATACGTTGGATAGGTATAGAGGCTGAATACAGATCTCCACCAACAATCGCAGCCTCTGACCATCTTTATAGATCTAAAAATCGCATGTTGCCAGAACGAGGATATTAGCCAAATGTCGAACCTTGCAGTATGCGGGCTTGCCTACACAGGGGTTACCGAAATAACATTCAATGAGAATCATTAACCAACAGAGGTTCAGCCCATGTATATCGCCATGAACCGGTTCCGTATTACGCCGGGCAAAGAACAGGAATTCATCGAGATCTGGCAGGGACGGGACAGCTACCTGGACGAGGTACCCGGTATCCAGAGTTTCCACCTGCTGCAGGGCCCAAAACACGAGGACCACACCCTGTTCAGCACCCACACGGTATGGGATTCGGAGCAGGCGTTTATCGACTGGACCAAATCTGAAGCGTTCAAGAAGGCGCACGCCAACGCCAAACCGGCCAAGGATCTGTACCTGGGACCGCCTCAGTTCGAAGGGTTTGAATCGGTGCTGTAAGCAACATCGAACCACCCCGGCCGCCAGGGCCGGGGCTTAATCACTGAAATTCTAGAACCCGTCCAACACCAGTTTCCCCCGCACCTGACCGGATTCCTGAAGCTCATGGGCCCGCCGCAGGTTGGCCACCGAGAGCCCGCCCAGATGCTGCCCCATAGTGGTCCGCAGAATGCCCTGATCCACTAGGGACGCCACTTCCGTCAACAGCCGGTGCTGTTCGATGCGATCATCGGTGGCGAACATGGAACGGGTAAACATGAACTCCCAGTGCAGTGAAATGCTCTTGCGCTTCAGCGCCATCACATCCAGCGTCTGGGGATCATCAATCAATCCGAATCGCCCCTGGGGACGCAAAACCTCCACCAACGCTGCCAGGTGCTGTTCGGTACCGTTCAACGACGCCACATGGCTGACGTTGTCCAACCCCAGTCCCGCCAGTTGATCCGCCAGATCGTCGTGGTGATTGATGACATGATCCGCCCCCAGCGTCAGCAGCCAGTCCCGTGTTTCTGCCCGGGAAGCGGTAGCGATAACCCGGGCACCGGTCAGTTGACGGGCCAGCTGCACCAGGATCGACCCCACCCCACCGCCGGCTCCGACCACCAGCAGGCACGGCGAGTCCGCCGTCAGCGCTCGCTCCGAACCGGCGGCCCGCCGCGCCAGGCCAAGGCGATCAAACAACAGCTCCCAGGCGGTGATGGTGGTCAACGGCATGGCCGCGGCCTCGGCGTAGGTCAGGGTTTCCGGCATTCGGCCCACCAGGCGCTCATCCACCCGTTGATACTCGGCATTGCTGCCCGGCCGATTCAGGTCGCCGGCGTACCAGACCCGGTCACCCGGCTGGAACAGTGTCACCTGCTCCCCCACCGCCACCACGTCCCCCGCGGCGTCCCACCCCAGGATTCGGGGGCCGCCCTCTTCCGGCGTGACGTTGCGGCGAATCTTGCTGTCCACCGGGTTCACCGCAACAGCAGCCACCCGGACCAGAACGTCGTGGGGACCAGGCTGGGGCTGCGCCAGGTCAAACGATTCCAGTGCCTCGGCACTGTCAATGGGCTGCGGGGTTCGATAGCCAATGGCCTTCATGAGTCAGCTCCTTCGGAGTGGTTGGCCGCAACGGCCGGATCAATGGTGGATGGATCAAAACGGGGATAATCGCTGTAACCACGCTGGTCGCCGCCAAACAGTGCTGTCGGGTCCGCGGCCGCCAGGGGCCAGTCGTGCAGCAACCGTTCCGGCAGGTCAGGGTTGGCCACGAACGGGCGGCCAAACGCCACCAGGTCCGTCAGGCCAGCAGCCAGCAGGTCGTTGGCGCGGTCACGATCATAGCCCCCGGCCACAATCAGGGTGCCCTTGAAGCGCTCCCGCAACTGGTGACGGAAGGGTTCAGGAATGACCGGCGCATCATCCCACTCCGCTTCCGACAGGTGGATATAGCCAATGCCCATGTCATTCAGCCGTTCCGACGCCGCCAGGATGGTATCGATGATGTCCGGACACGCCATGCCCCGGGCAGTGATGTAGGGCGCCAGGCGCACGCCGACGCGCGCGGCGCCGATCTCTTCAGCAACCGCGCCCACCACCTCCAGCAGCAGGCGCAGGCGATTCTCCCGGCTGCCGCCGTAGCGGTCTGTGCGAACGTTGGAGGTGGTACGCAGGAACTGGTCCAGCAGATAGCCATTGGCCGCATGGATCTCCACGCCGTCCGCGCCGGCCGCCATGGCATTCGCCGCCGCCTGACGGTAGTCCGCGACAATGCCGGCCAGCTCTTCGGTGGCCAACGCCCGCGGCATCGGGCAATCCACCATGCCGCCTCCACCCTGACCATCGGCGACCCAGACCTGGGCCCGTGGGTCGATCGCGGACGGCGCAACGGGGGGCTCGCCATCATGGAAGCTGGCGTGGGACATGCGCCCGACGTGCCAGAGTTGCAGCACCATACGGCCACCAGCCCGGTGGACGGCGTCGGTTACCCGGCGCCAGCCATCCACCTGAGCCTCGGTGTAGATACCGGGGGTGAAGCTGTAGCCCTGCCCCTGGCGACTAATCTGGGTAGCCTCAGAGATGATCAGGCCAGCACTGGCCCGCTGGGCGTAGTAGTCCGCCATCATCGCTGAGGGAATATCGCCCGGTTGTTCGGTGCGACAGCGGGTCATCGGTGCCATCACCACCCGGTTGGGCAGGCTCTGGTCCGTCAGGGTGTAAGGCTGAAACAGGGGCAGGGTCATCTTAGAGTTCCTCCAGGGAATCGATGGTTGTCAGGGGTGCTGCTGAGGCGTCCGCAGCCAGGGGAAGATCCAGTTCAATCACCAGGCCGCAGTCGAGGCGAAAGAACAGCTGCAACTGGTCAGTCTCTGGTACCCGGGCCTGTTCGAAGGGCACCTCAAGCTGCTGCAGTTGACGAATGACCTGGTCACCGGGCAGTTCGGCGCGGAACGCCAGGTGGCTGAGCTTGGCAGGCTCCGTCGCCGGTACCTCCACCACATGCAGCAACGCCTGGGAGCCGGCGTAGTGCCAACGGCCCGGGAAGGGAAACGCCGGCCGCGGACCTGGCACCAGAGCTAATAGCCGGGCCAGGATCTGCACATCCCGTGCGCCTTCCGGCGCCGTCAGGCTGAGGTGATCGAACTGCCAGGCAGGACTCGATGGGGCCCGGGACGGACCCGAAGGGGAATCGCTCATCGCGGGTGTCTCCAGTCATGGGTGAGGCACCAGCTTATTAATCAATCCACGGTTGAAAAACCGCTTTAAAAGATAACCAGTTTCAACTATTTTTTGAATATGAAAGGCCTCCACGATCTTGACCTGTTTGTCCGTACTGCCCATGCTGGCAGTCTCTCCGCCGCTGCCCGGCAGCTCAATCTCACCCCCGCAGCCGCCAGCGCCGCCATCAAGCGACTGGAGGCCGAGCTTGGGGTTGTGCTGTTCCTGCGTTCGACCCGCCGCCTGAGGCTGACCCTGGAAGGCGAGAGCTATCTCCAGCACTGCGAGCAGGCGCTGACCATCCTGCAGGATGCCCGCCAGGCCCTGCACAGTGGCCGGCAGGTCATCAGCGGCACGGTGCAGCTCACCATGCCCTCAGATCTGGGCCGAAACCGGGTTCTGCCGCTGCTGGACCAATTCCAGCAGCAACACCCCGATGTGCATCTGCAACTGCGCCTGAGTGACCGCCTGGCGGATATCTACAGTCAGCCTGTGGATCTCGCCTTGCGCTACGGTGAGCCGCCGGATTCCAGCCTGGTGGCCTTACCGGTTGTCACTGACAACCGCCGCGTGCTGGTGGCCGCTCCGGGCTATCTGGAACTTCACGGTCATCCGCAAACCCTGGACGAGCTGGCCCAGCACAATTGCCTGTGTTACATGCGCGGTGACTACTTCCACGATCGCTGGCGCTTCTTCGCGGACGATGGACAGGAGAAGTCGGTGCCGGTGCGGGGGGATCGGGTCACCGACGATGGCGATGCGGTGCGGCGCTGGGTGCTGGCCGGCTGCGGGGTGGCCTACAAGTCGACTCTGGATATCAGCCAGGAACTGACCCGGGGCCACCTGATCCGCCTGTGCCCGCAATGGCAGGGGGAGCCAGCGCCACTGAACCTGGTGTGCGCGGACCGGCGCCAGCTGTCACCAACGGTGCGAGCCCTGCACCAGTTTCTGGTATCGCAGCTGCGCGACTGAAAGCGAATTCGGTAAAACTCCGAAAATGTCGACGAAGTGTCATAAAAAATCCATAAACTTCCCCAAAATGCGGGTTACAACAACCAACGACTGATGGGGAAGTTCCAATCATGAAGCAGTATTCTCGACGCCAGTTCCTCAAGGCTTCGGCCCTCACCATGGGTGCAGTGGCGGTTTCCACCGGCCTTTCCGGCTGCCTGTCTTCCAGCGATGATGACCGCTCGATCTCATTCAGCCACGGGGTGGCCAGTGGTGATCCACTGCAGGATGGCGTCATGCTCTGGACCCGGGTCCTGCCCTCCGAAGATCTGGACAAGCCAGTGACCACCACCTGGGAAGTGGCGACCGATGAAGGCTTCAGCAACCTGATCCACAACGGTTCGATTGACGCCCGTCAGGAGCACGACTTCACCATCAAGGTGGATGTGCGCAACCTGGCACCGGGACAGACCTACTACTACCGTTTCCGCGCCGGCGACAAGACCTCCCTCACCGGCACCACCCGCACCCTGCCGGAAGGTGCTGTCAACAACGTCAAGCTGGCGGTCATGTCCTGCTCGAACTACCCGGCCGGCTACTTCCATGTATACGCCGCCGCAGCCCAGGAGCAGGATCTTGACGCGGTTGTCCACCTCGGTGATTACATCTACGAATACGACGGTAACGGCTATGCCACGGACGATGCCGCCGCCCTCGGTCGCACCCTGCCTGCAGACAACGACACCGAACTACTGAGTCTGACGGATTACCGCAAGCGTTACGCCCTGTACCGCAGCGATACCGACCTCCAGGTACTGCACGCCCTGGTACCGTTTATCACGGTGTGGGATGACCACGAAGTCGCCAACGACACCTGGCGTGACGGCGCCGAGAACCACAACGACGGTGAGGGTGACTTCCAGCAGCGTAAACTCGCTGCCCTGCAGGCCTACTTTGAGTGGCTTCCGATCCGTCCCGTCACCGACGGCGATCAGGAAACCATTTACCGCACTTTCCAGTTCGGCGACCTGGTATCACTGCACATGCTGGACACCCGGGTGATCGGCCGCGATCAGCAGCTCGACTACGCCAACTACCTCACCGGCGATGGCATCAACGCGCCAGCATTCCAGGCGGACCTCACCGATCCCAACCGCACCTTGCTGGGAGCAGAACAGAAAGGCTGGCTGCAAAACACCCTGGCCCAGTCAACCACCACCTGGGACGTGCTCGGCCAGCAGATCCTGATGGGACGAATGATGCTGCCAGCGGAGCTGCTGCTGAACTTCATCAACCCTGATCCCGCTACGCTGCTGCCCCAGTTCCAGGAGTTGGCCACACTGAAGGCCCGCCAGCTCCAGGGCGATCCCACCCTGACAGAAGCAGAGATTGCCCGCCTCACCACCGTGCTGCCATACAATCTGGACGCCTGGGACGGCTACTTCGCAGAACGGGAAGTGGTGCTGGAAACCGCCCGCAGCCTCGACCGTAACCTGGTGGTGCTGGCCGGCGATACCCACAACGCCTGGGCCAGCAATCTGAAAACGATGAACGGCGACACGGTTGGCGTGGAACTGGCGACTTCCTCGGTCTCCTCCCCCGGCATGGAGGAGTACCTGCAGCTGCCCATGGAGCAGGTGATGGGCGCCGAGCAGGCTCTCAGCCTGCTGGTGGATGATCTGCAATACCTCAACCTCAACCAGCGCGGCTACCTGGTGGTGAACTTCAGCCCGGAGCAGGTCACAGCGGACTGGCGCTTCGTCTCAACGGTGAAGAGCCCGGACTATCAGGTTGACAGCAACCGCAGCCAGCGCCTGAAAGTCCTGCCGGGGGCGGGCAATCGCACCCTGGTGCCGGTGGCCTGATTCCTGGCACCGGATAGCCGCCGACAACACTCGCCCCAGCCAACCCGCGCTGGGGCGGGTCATGATTTAAGTCATTGTAATTCCGAACCATAACCCCACACCGCCAAGCAATGCCGGTATAATGCCCGGCTTTCCGGCCCAGCGGGCCGGTCTCCCTTCCCTGTCCCTGCCTGGAGGATGCGCCCATGCCCTTGCTGCGCGGCTTTCTCACTCTTTTGCTGTTCCTGATTCTGGGGGAGCTGTTGCGCTACCTGTGCAACTGGCCGGTCAGCGGTGGTGTTGCCGGGATGATGCTGCTGACACTGTGGCTGATGATCACCGGAGATGTCCGGGATGACGTCGCCCAGACCAGCCAGCACCTGATTTCGCTGCTGATCCTGTTGATCATGCCCGGGGTGGTTGGCGTGTTCTTTCTCGGCAACCAGTTCGACGGCCAATGGCTGGCCATTGCCGCGGCCCTGGTGGGCGGCACCCTGCTCAGTGTACTGACCACTCTATTGCTGCTGAAAGCGTTGGTGCCGCAAAAACCGGCGGAGGTCCCCCATGACTGAGTTCAGCGCACGATTACAATCCCTGTTCCCGCATCTTCTGGCGACACCGGCGCTGTCGGTATTACTGACCCTGATTGCCTACTTCGCCGGCGTCACGATTTTCCGCAAGCTGCGCCAGCCGGTGTGGTGCCCGCCGGTGCTGGTGGCCGCACTGTTGCTGGCAGGTACGCTCAGCCTGTTGTCGATCAGTTTTGACGACTATCGACGTGGTGCCGGCTGGCTGTCGTTCCTCCTGGGCCCCGCCACCGTGGCGCTTGGCGTGCCGCTGTACCAGCAGTTCCACCACATCCGTGCCCTCTGGCGGCAAATTCTGGTCACCGTTCCGCTGGCCGCCACCATGGCCGCCGCCTATGCCCTGGTCATTGCCTGGGCTCTGGGTGGTAGCAACAGCGTGATGGCGTCACTGGCGCCCAAGTCGGTCACCGCTCCCATTGCCATTGGTATCAACCAGCAGATCGGTGGTTCGGTGTCGCTGCTCATGGGTAGCCTGCTGGTGACCGGGGTCGTGGCCTCGCTGTGTGTTGACCTGCTCAGTCGACGCCTCGGCATCGAAGACGATCGCCTGATCGGCCTTACCCTCGGCATCAATGGTCACGCCATCGGCACCGTCCGGGCCTTTGAGATCAGCCCCACCGCCGGTGCATTTTCCTCTCTGGGCATGGGTCTGACGGGCGTATTCACCGCAGTGCTGCTGCCCTTTGCGATGCAGCTGTTGGCCCTGACGGCAACCTGACGTCGCCGTTTCAGCCCTTTGCAAGGTTCGACCTGACAGGGTTCAATGGAGCCTTCGTGCGATGTATCCCTGTCAGGAGAATAATAATGACGAAGTTCCGAATTCTCGCCGTCCTGATCACCCTGCTGGTGGCCAGCCCCATGCTCCAGGCCGCAGAGGACGAGGGCCAGTCACGGGCCGAAGCCACGGTGTTCCAGACACTGACCGAAGATGAACGCAAGGTGGTACTGGGCAACCTGCAGAACCTGCTGAGCAGTTCCATTGATGCGGCGCTGACGCAGATCCATCAGCAGGGGGGCGTGAAACCCTTCGCCTACATCGGCGACTATGAAGGCCAGGGTCGCTTTCTGAGATTTTCCGAGGATCAAGCGGTGCCACCGGACGTGGCTGTGCATGCGATCCAGCGCTCAGTGGTCAAAGCCGCCACCGACGGCACCCTGGCAGCCAGCCTGCTGTACATCACCACCGGCGGGTCAGACCACCTCTCCAACGACACCCTCGCCCAGTTCCGCGCTGAAGCGGAAGCCGACGGCCGTACCCTTGAAGATCTTCGCTACCTGCTGATCGAGATGCAGCACCTGGCCGGGCTTGGCATTCTCCATGTCGTGCCCTATTGGCGGGAAGGTGAGGAATGGCAGGTCGGAGGCGCGATCCAGCAGGTCATTGAGCCTCGGCTGCACGATCTGGTCAAAGCCCGACTTCAGCCATCAGACACATAACATTGCAAACATTTGCAAAAGGTTACGGCCAGACGCTAGCGGGCAAGAACAGTTCTCGCTAACGTCTCGAGAGGGGTTGTCAGACAATCTGGCCTCTTATGACACAACATAAAAAGAAATAACGGACCAAGATACACAAAAGAAAAAGAATAGCTCGGGACACCAATCAGCAGGTACTAAAAACAATTCCAACTTCCAGAATTCCCCGAGGAGTCGAACAATGAAAACATTCAAAAAGCTTGCGTGTGCTACTGCGATCGCGTCTGCCACGGCCGCTCTGCCTGCCATGGGCCAGGGTCTGGTGCCGCTGGGCGATACTGACATGAGTAACGTTACCGGTCAGGCCGGCGTTACCATCGAAATGGACGCCAACGTAAACATTGACCGGGTTGCCTACTCCCAGAACGACGGTGGCCAGGGCCAGGGCGCCCTGCTGGTGGACAACATCCGTTTGTCAGGCTGGCAGAACGGCACTGACACCAACGGCAACCCGACCTACGATAACCTGGAACTGAAAGTCGACATCGACATCGCCGCCAACGGCGACGCCATCATCAAGCTGGCCAACCGCGCCTCCGCCGACCCGTTCAAGGTTGGTCTCGGCATTGACAGAATCGGCCTGGGCACCAACATGTCCGACCCGGTCACCACCACTCTGATCTCCAATCTGGAAGTCGAAGCCCTGGTCGGTACCACCACCATCACCGCCACCAACAACAACCCGTTTGCCGGTGGTGGCGACACAGGCTCACTGGTCATCGAATCTTCCTTCGCGGTGAACAACCTGGAAGCCGACGTCGACATGGTTGCGATGAAGCTGCGTGACGTTCGCGTTGCCGCCAGCGGTAACCTGGACACCCTCAAGAGCGGCGGTACTATCACCGACTCCATGCTGGCGACCAACACCGTCACCATCGGTTCCGGCTCTCGCCTGAGCGAGGCTGATCCCAGCAACCCGACCAACCCGCTGGCACTGCGTATGAGCGTGGGTGATTCCAACCTCGACGTTTGGATGGGTGACGTTCAGATCGGTGGCAAGAGCGTTGGCTCCGTCGCCATCCAGGGTCTGAGCATGGCCGGCACCGAAATCGCCGTTTACGGTCGCGACTGATATCCGGCTCAGGCCCTAGCACTCACTCGGGGGTGGCAGGGCCTGGCATCGCCACGCCGGCGCCACAAGCGCCAAGGCGATGCCCAGAACACAACCACAAAGCAGAGCAAGGACTGGGGGAGCGTGATCCGCTCCCCCGCTTCGTTTTAGGCAGCGAGTCTAACCAACACCCAGCACACCATCGATCGTCCGGTTTTTCCCCGCCGCCTTGGCCTCATAGAGGTAGCGATCCGCCTCATCAAACCACTGGTCGGCCGAAACGGGCCCGTTGACATGCACCATGCCGATACTGATGGTGCGGGAAAACGCCCCCAACCCATTGCCCTCAAATCGCAGGGCAGCAAAGTTACGCCGTATCCTCTCCGCAACTTGCGTCAGGGCCTCCACCGGCAGATTGCGCAGCAGGATGGTGAACTCCTCACCGCCGTAGCGGAAGGCACTGTCCTGTTGGCGGATATTGTCGCGGATGACCAGCGCCAGCTGTTTGATCACCTCATCACCGGTGGCGTGACCGTAGGTATCGTTGATGGGCTTGAAGTCGTCGACGTCGATAACCAGCAGGGCACGCTCCCCTTCCTGGTCGGCCAATAAACCCAACTGCCGGTCAAAGGCGGCTCGATTGCCAAGGCCTGTGAGCGGGTCCGTTTGGCTGAGTACCTGAAAATGCCGACGGGATTGGCGCTGTTCCCGGCCCCAGAAGAAAAGCCCAATGCTGACCAGTAACATGCCCGTTGGAAACCCCAGGTTTTCAAGCAGCTGCAGAGACAGGGGCTGCATGAACAGCCATTCTTCAAGAGCGTCTTCCAGGCTGGCAATCACAATCAGGGTAAAGCCCGGATAGAGCCACCAGAAAACACGATTGGAGATCGAGAATGTATGCAGGAACACTACCCAGCTTCCTGCCAGCACCGTCATGGCCATCTCACTGAAAAAATCGTGCAACGCAATCTCGCTCCAGCTACGCAGCGGCTCGTCCTTGAACGAGATAGCGATCACCATTGCAACCAAGGCAACAAAAACCGAAAAGGTCACTCGCTTGAGATGCATGCAGAGGTAGGCTCCCGTACTGCCCGTAGCTTGGCCACAGTCGCTCCTCAAAGAGACAAGGATGCTGGGCCTCCTTAAAGGTAGCCCAGCATCCCTACCCATGCATGGGGGATGGATTAAGGGTAGTCAGTGTTCGGTGATCTCCGCAGGCTCGCGTTTCTCCGCATGCCGGGCAACGGCCCAGGCCACACCGCCAAGCAGCAACACAATGGCCAGGGTTTCCAACGGCCGGGGCCAACGACCGGCATAGGCAAAGCCGTAGATCAGCGCAAACAGAGGCTCAAATACGAAGACCTGACCGGTCAGAGTTAGCGGCAATCGACGGGAAGCCGCATTCCAGAGAATGTTGGCCACCACCGATCCGGTTATGCCAATCACCACACTGATCCCCCAGAACAGGGGCCAGTCCCTCGCCTGCGTTACCACCACCGGCTCGGCCAGCAGGTGATTGTAGCCGAGCAAGCCCAACGCCAGCAGGCCACAGGCGATCCCCACCAGATGCGACCATTGCTGGCTGGTGACCTGTTGGCGATGCTTGAGAGCACGGGCGTTGAGCACCGCATACAGGCTCCAACTGAACAGCGCGGCAAAGCCCAGCATCAGGCCACCAGCGGCCTCCAGCCAGGTCAGCCCGGCCGCCAGTGTGGCTTCCATGGCATCAAGATTGATGCAGAGAATACCCAGCAGCACCATTGCCAACGGCCACGCCAGCCGTACAAGCGGCACCGCACCTTCATCGTTGCGCCCCCACAGGGTCACCACCAGCGGCACCAGGCCCATGATCAACCCGGCCGGGGCAACGCCTACGCGCTGGATAGCCGCGGACAACAGAATATAGAACACCACACTCCCACAAGCTGCCAGCAGCAACAGCAACAGCAAGTCCCGCCCGCTAAGCCGTCGCCATACCGTGACCAGTGCCGGAGACAGCAGCAACAGTGAGACCAGGCCATACACTGCAAACCTCCCGGCCGCGATCTCCAACGGAGTGAACGCCGACAGCACCACCGGTGCCACAAACATCAGCCCCCAACACGCCCCCGCTGCAGCGCCCAACAGTACCCCAGTCCGCATTGCCTTCTCCTGTGACCAATTCCAATCGGTCACCGTACCGCTCAACGATGCATCTCAAGAAGCGACGATTACGCATTCAGCTATTCCATTTCGTCATAGCTGCTATACTCCTGTGCCGTCGGGTTGGCGCGCTGACCAGTCCGGACACCACGACACCCACCCCGCGGACCCCGGATGACATGGCATCGATTGGTCGCCTTCCCCCACTCAACACCCTGATCTCCTTCGAGGCAGTAGCCCGTCGTGGCAGCATGACCGCAGCGGCCAGCGAGCTTCATCTGAGCCAGAGCGCTATCAGCAAGCAGATCAAGACCCTGGAAACCCAGCTGGCCATCCCCCTGTTGCAGCGCCACGCCCGCGGGATTGTGCTAACCGCCGCCGGAGCCAGCCTGCTGGATGAGATTACGCCGGTGCTGAACAAGCTCCGTAACGGCGTGGAGCGGGTTCGACTGGAACATGACAGCACCACCGTCAACATCATTGCCACCCATGCGGTGGCCCATTACTGGCTGTTCCCCCGGGTGACCGAATTCAATCAGCATCACCCCGAAGTGACCATCAACATCCATTCCAATAACGCCATTCACCAAACCAACCTGGATGACTACGATTTCGGGATTCTTTACGGCCCCGGCAATTGGCCGCGACTGCACAGCGACCCGCTGTTTGTCGAACAGGTCTATCCTGTCTGCCACCCGGATCTGGACGTGAACGAACCGGACGTTGTGGAACAGCTGATGAGCTATCCTCTGATCCAGCTCGATTCCCGGGCCTGGGACTGCATCGATTGGACCGCTTGGTTCGCCTACTTCGGGCTGGATTACCGCAGCCCGGCCAGTGCAGCGACCTTCAATCAGGTCACACTGGTGTACCACGCCGCGCTGGAGGGACTGGGGGTCGGTCTGGGCTGGAATTTCATGGTCCACCGCGCCATCGACACCGGCCGCCTGCGCCGGCTCGGCCCCTTCAGCTATATCTCCGGGTATTACGACTACCTCGCCTATAGCCGGGGACGGCCACTGAAACCCGCTGCCCAGACCTTCCGCCAGTGGCTGCTGGCGAATCTGCCGGACCCCATCGACGGCCCGGATATGGACAGCTAGCGGCTGCTTTGGCAGAGGCTTACCGAGCGTTACAAAGCACAACCGATTTGCAATGGATTCGCCGTTGGATGCGGCCTACGGTGGAATAGAGACAACAGCAACAACAATAACAGTCAGTACCAGGGACGGTCGGCACAGCTTCAGCGCCCATGGTCCCGGTACGGGAGCGTGCGATATGTCAACATCCGCCAACCATCTCCACCAGCATCTGCAGGACGAAGCCGAAGCCATCACCCGGCTCATGCCCATCGCCATCACCCTCGCCACCATGGTCCGCCACCGTGCCATGGCCACCTGGCTACGCACCGAGTTTGAGGGCTACCGTGATCCCGCCAGCATCCCCACCTATCGCGCTGCCCTGCCCGGCCATCTGGTGGCGAACTCGCCCCAGTACGGCTGGATTCCCGCGCCCATCGACGAGGATCAGAAGACCCGACACAATCACCTGGATGTCGGCGACAGCATCAAGGAACTGGAACGGGTGTGCCTGAACTGCAAGAAAGGCAACGGCCATCGGGTCACCTTCGACGACGACACCCTGAGAACGCTGCAGAAACAGGTGAACCTGACCGCCACCCTGGCCCTGACCATCAATCGGGATACCTACTGCCGGGTAATACGGGTTGTGCGAGGCGCGCTCTACCTGTGGTGCCAGGCGCTGCTGGATCACGGCCTGACCGGTGAGCACAACGCCTACACCTCAAAGGAACGCCAGCAGGTCGCCCACCTGGACACCCCGGAGGCGTTCTGGCGCAAGGCGGTCAAGCTGGACGGTGAACTGCCGGTACCGGACGTGCGGGAGGTCGGTTTCCTGCAACGGGTGTTCGGGCGCACCGGCTGAGCCGGCAGGCGGTCAGAAAGGTGTAAACCAGGGCTGTTGTGCCAGGTAGGTCTCAAGCGCCTCAATGAACGCCCGCGCCCTGACGGACATGGCCCGGCGATACGGCCACACCAACTGAAAATGGCGGTGCTGCCCCTGCCATGCCGGCAATATCCTGACCAGCTCGCCACTGCGAAGCTCTGCCTCAACGCCGCTGAGGGGCAACAGCGCCACGGCTTCGCCGGCCTTCAGCAGTTGCCGGGCCAGGGCAATGTCGTTGGATACGTGGGTATGCGCCTTGTTGAGAACAACCTGCTCACCCTCATCGCTGATCAGTTCCCAGCGGCTCAGCACATGGGTGGCCACCGAGGGCCAGCTGTTCAGGGCCTCCGGTCGACTGGGCAGCGATACCCGCTCAGCCAGTGCCGGCGCGGCCACCAGGACAGTGCCGGTATGCCCCAGCCGTTTCTGGATCAGGCTGGAGTCCGGCAGTTCACCGATACGGATGGCCAGATCGGCCTGCGCCTGCTTCAGATCAACGTAGCTGTTGCTCAGCTCCACGGTAAGCTCAATTTGCGGGTAGCGGGCGAGGAAATCCTGCCAGAAGGTGTCCATCGGCCCCACCGCCAGGTTGGTGGGTGCCAGCACCCGCAATGGCCCCTGCAGGCTGTTGAGGGTGTCGTTAAGGCTTTCCAGACGCTGATCCAGGGAATGCACGAACTCAGCGCACTCGTTGAAATAGGCTTCGCCCTCCTGAGTCAGGGTCAGCCCCCGTGGTGAGCGATGCAGCAGCCGACATCCCAGGTGGCCTTCCAGTGCGCTGAGACGCCGGGACACCGTGGCCACGGTGGTCTCCAGGCGCTGGGCCGCCGCCGTCAGGCTGCCGGACTCGGCGGTTACGATAAACAGCTTCAGTTCATCCAGCATGTTTGCAATATCGCAAATTAAGATTGGATTTATCAATCTACTTACAATAATGACGTCCTGCTAGTCTGGGAAACCCCTGATCAAGCAACCGGAGTCTCGAGTCTATGTCCGCCAAATACCGCTTTTTCTTTTCCTTGCTGATGTCGCTGGTGCTGTCCGGCCTGATGACCGCCTGGGTCACCTGGATCAACCTGGGGCTTGTGGAAGGTTTTGTTGTGAAGTGGGCAACCGCGTTTGTCACCGCCTGGCCGGCGGCGGCTCTGATTTCATTTGCGTTCGGACCACGGATTCATCAGCTGACCCACTGGCTGACCAATCGCTGAGGTCGCCCGACAGCCATTGCGGCAAGACTCCTGCCAGTGCCGCAATGGCTGCTACCGATACGGTGGCGTCAAAGACCCAGTTTGTCGGCGACGTAATCGGCGTCCTTGTCACCCCGTCCGGAAAGGTTCACCAGGATCGTTTGCTCCGGTGACAGCGCCGGCGCCTCCCGAATCGCCCAGGCCACCGCGTGGGCACTTTCCAGAGCAGGAATGATGCCTTCCACCCGGGACAGGGTCATGAACGCATCCAGGCACTCCTGGTCACTGACCGACTGATAATCCACCCGGCCCAGGTCCTTCAGGTAGCTGTGCTGGGGACCAACGCCCGGATAATCCAGCCCCGACGCAATCGAATGTACCGGCAGCGGATTGCCCTCGGCATCTTCCAGCACGTAACAGGCCATGCCGTGGATTTCTCCGGGTTTCCCCAGGGTCAGGGTAGCGGCGTGGCGGTCGGTATCGAGGCCGTCGCCGGCCGGCTCAACACCCACCAGCTGCACCTCGTTGTCGTCCAGAAACGCCGTAAACATGCCAATGGCGTTGGAGCCCCCTCCGACACAGGCCACCACACGATCCGGCAGCCGCCCCTCACGTTCCAGGAACTGGGCCCGGGCTTCACGGCCAATCACCGACTGGAAGTCCCGCACCATGCCCGGGAAGGGATGCGGCCCCACCACCGAACCAATGGCATAGATGAAATTCTGCGGGTCCTTGAGGTACTCCTCGAAGGCACTGTCCACTGCGTCCTTGAGGGTCGCGGTACCACGGGTCACCGGCACCAGGGTCGCCCCCAGAATTTTCATCCGGGTGACGTTGGGATGTTCCTTCTCGATGTCCACCTGTCCCATGTGGATCTCACAGGGAATACCAACCAGCGCGCAGGCCGTGGCTAGGGCAACGCCGTGCTGACCGGCTCCGGTCTCGGCAATGACCTTGGTCTTGCCCATGAACTTCGCCAGCAGCGCCTCGCCCAGACAGTGGTTGATCTTGTGGGCGCCGGTGTGATTAAGGTCCTCACGCTTGAGGTAAATACGGGCCCCACCAAGCTTTTCCGACAACCGGCGGGCATAGAACACCGGACTTGGCCGGCCAACGTAATCCGCCAGCAGCATTGCCAGTTCCTGCTGGAAATCGTCCCGCTGGCGAATGTCCTCATAGGCGGCACTGATGTCGTCCATCACCGCTTTCAGTTCCGGCGGTACGAACTGTCCGCCAAAGCGACCAAAGAAACCCTGGGCATCGGGCAGATTGCTGAATGCTGATGAACTCATGACTGCGTTCCTGGCTGTGTTGGATGATTGGTGGGCGGACTGATAACAAGCGCCCGGTGACCGTTGTGTGACAGCATCATACCCCGCCTCCGGCCAACCCCCAAGCCAGGCGCTCACCACGAGTGGATGTCACTCAAGACTGTCACCGGACTGCCATGATCCAGTCACATCAGGCCAATAGGCTGACCCCGGAACAAAAACATAACACTTTGTAATTTAAATCATTTCAGTTCCGGAGTAATCAGAATGTCCCAGTTCAAGCGAGTTACTGCCCTGGGCTGTCTCAGCCTCGGCGCCCTGCTGGTCGCCGGTTGCGGCGGCAGCGATAACGACAGTCAAGACAGCAAGGCCATCGACATCACCCTGCTGCACACCAACGATCACCATTCCTACTTCGAGGGCCAGACCTACGACCTGGCACTGGATTACGACGCCAGTCAGCCCGGCGCGGAACCGGTACGGGTGGACCTCGGAGGCTTTCCCCGTATTGCCACTGCCATTGAAGACTATCGCGATGACCACACGCTGGTGCTGAACAGCGGCGAACTGAACGGCACCCTGTACTTCAGCCTGTTCAAGGGGGAAGTGGACTTCAAGGTGTTCAACAGCATCGGACTGGACGCCTACGAACTCGGCAATCATGAGTTCGACGAGGGTGAAGCCCATCTGGCCGAGCTGATGACACTCGCCGACTTCCCCATCATTGGCGGTAATGTTCACCCCACCACCGACAGTCCGCTGTATGGCTCCAACATCGAGCCCTACGTCATCAAGGAGATTGACGGAGAACTGGTGGGCATCATCGGCGTACTGAAAGTCGAGAAAACCCGGGAGTCGTCCCTGGTCACCGATGCCGTCGCCTTCGACGACGAGATCGAGTCCGTGCGTGCCCACATCAACGAACTGAAGGGCAAGAGCGTCAACAAGATCATTGTGCTGAGTCACCTGGGGTATGAGTTTGATCAGGTCCTGGCGGCCAATGTCCGCGATCTGGACGTGATCATCGGTGGCGACACCCACGATGTGCTCGATGCCACCGGCGAGTTTGAGGGTATGGGCATCGACGTGGATGGCAGTTACCCCACCGTAGTCAACAACCCGGATGGCGAACCGGTCTATATCGCCCAGGCCTGGGAGTACGCCAAGGGCTTGGGCCGGATGAACATCAGCTTTGACGCTGACGGCCGTGTCACTACGGCAACCGGCCATGTGGAACTGCTGGTCGGCGATCGTTTTCAGATCAGGGATGACAACGACGACTGGGTGGAAGCCAGCAGCGAACAGCAGGCAGGCATCACCAGCGCCATCGACAACCTGACCACCGTGCGACAGGTCGCCGAAGCGGAGGATGTACTGGCCCTGATCGCCCCCTATAAAGCAGAGTTGGAAGCCTACAAACAGGAGTCTCTGGGCACTGTGCTGGCCCCCATGCCGTTCACCCGGATTCCGTCTGACTTTGCCCCCGGTGAACAGCCCAGCGGTAGTTACGCCGCCCAGGTGGTGGCGGAGGCTTTTCTGAGCTACCTGCCCAAGGCGGATGTGGCCATCCAGAACGCCGGTGGCGTGCGGGCAGCTCTGGATGATGGCAATTTCACCGTGGCCGATGCCTATACCATCCTGCCGTTCTCCAACACCGTGGTCACCATCGATATGACCGGGGCACAGATCGTCAAGGTCCTGAACGAGGCCCTCGACTACGCCCAGGGCATTTCCGCCTCCACCGGCGCCTTCCCCTACTCCGCGAATCTTCGCTACGACGTGGTTCTGGGCGCTGAGGCCGGCACCGGCATCCGCAATGTGGAAGTGAAGGACAAGACCTCTGGCACCTGGAGTCCCATCGACGCCACCGCCACCTATTCAGTGGCCACCAACTCCTTCACCGCTCTGGGCAAGGATGGCTATGTCACGTTTGGCGAAGTACGTGCTGCCAATCCGGACACCTTTGAGGATTCCGACGTGGCCTACGCCGTACCGTTGCTGGAGTACTTCCGGGACGAGCTGGCGGACAACACCCTGCCACCGCTGGACCCGGCCAACTACAGCCTGAAGTCGGTCACCACGGCGCAGCCCTGATACAACACCGGAGCCCACTGGCCCCGATTGTAGTGGAGCGGGCGCCGGACATCCGGCGCCCTGCTGACCACGCTAGATCCGGAACTGTCCGGCCGTCTGTTGCAGGGAACGCAGCAACCGACCGATTTCCCGACTGGCGTCATCGGACTGTTCGATTGCCTGTTGGGTGTGGCCGGCCGATTCGCTGATGCCTGCCACACTCTCGCTGACCTGCCGGGCTTCCTGCCCCTCCTGCTTGGCGGTTTCTGCAACTGCCAGAGCGTGCTCCTGCAAACTGGCCAGTTGGCGCTGGATCTGCTCGAAGTGCTCATCCGCGTCCCGGAACCGGTCGGAGGCCGCGCCCACCTGGGACGATGCCTCGCCGATCAGGTTGACGGCCCGCTCACTGCCCTGACGCAGCCGGTCAATGATGGCCTGGATCTCGGTGGTGGACTGCTGGGTACGACTGGCCAGGGTCCGGACCTCATCCGCGACCACCGCAAAGCCTCGCCCGGACTCGCCGGCCCTGGCAGCCTCAATCGCGGCATTCAGCGCCAGCAGGTTGGTCTGCTCGGCAATGGCCCCGATGACCGACAGCACCGAGCCAATCTCCTGACTCTGGTCGTTGAGGGCGTTCACCGCTGTGACCGCCTCCCCGACCTCGGCAACCATGCGATCCAACTGCTCACGGACTCCCCGGGACAGCTCAGCCGTAGCCTCACTCTCGCTGTTGACGTCCTGGACGGTACCGGCCATTTGCTGGATATCGTCCGCCACCTGGGCAATGCGATCAGACATGGCCACCATATGATCGGTCACCTGGGCCACCTCCTGCTGCTGGTGGCCTACTGCCGCCACCGCCCGCTGGCTGGCATCCCCCTGTACACCCGCCTGCTGCACCGCCGATTCCGCCGCTTCGCCCACCTGGCCCACCAGGTGCTGGATGCGTTCGATGAACTGGTTGAAACCATCCGCCATACGGGTCAACTCATCGCGACCACCCAACTGCACCCGCCGGGTCAGATCGGCTTCCCCGTCGGCGATGTCCCACACCGCCCGGTCCAGGCGCCAGACCTTGGCCAGTACCCCGATACCCAGCACCACCGCCACCACAATCAGCAGCCCGAGACTGGAGAGGATCGCGAACAGCGACAGGTTACTGGTCAGATCGTCAGCCTCCGCCGAAATGGTTGCCAGTGCCTGGATGTTCTGCTCGCTGGTGGTTTCCTCCACCCGCGCCAACTGTTCCTGCAGCCGGGCGCTTAGACCGCGAGTGGCCTGATCCAGGGTCTGCCCCAGCACCTGGGTGCTGTCGTCAATCGTGGTGGTGAAGCCCGACGCAAACGCCTCCATCTGCTGATTGATCGCCTGCAGCGACAGACCAATGCGCAATTGACCAATCACCGTGCCCTGGGGCTCGATATTGGCGGTGATGATGACCACATCCGGGTCCCGGGACGCGGCATCCAGCACCTTGTTGGCCGCGCCACGACCCTCGCCGGCACGCATCAGCGCCTTCACCCGATCGTCAGTCCGGTCGACATAACGCGTCAGGCGCTCGCCGTACTGATCGAAATAGACGGCGAACAACACCGACTCCTGGGCATCCGCCAGCTCCACCAGATCGGTGAGACGGGGCACATCCCGGTCCCAGATCAGTGGTGCCGCCACTTCGGCCAGCACCTCAGCCAGCCCCTCAGCCTTGGAGCGAACCGCCAGACGCAGGGTTTCGGCAATCTGCGCCTGCTGCTGCCTTAGCTGGCGATCAAGCTGCTCCGCCAGCCGCTCACTGGTCTGGTTCCGCATGCCCTGGAGCCGCTGATTAACGTCTTCCCGGGTCTGACCAAATGCCTGATTGACCTGTTCACCGCCCGCCTGCAGTGCCTGTTCCACCTGATCGGTCAGTGCCTCGACCTGACGACTGATCAGCCATTGGCTGACCACAAACTGCACGGCGCCTGCCAGCAGCAGTATCAGCAGCACCGGTCGCAACAGTCGGCTGTTGAACAGCCCTTTGAGAAAATGCGGAGTCATGCGGCCCCCTATCGCCGTTGTCGCCGTTGTCGCCGTTTGGTTGACTCACTTCCCTGAATGCTTACCGCCCTGTCGGGAAATCACGGTTCTGAGAGCCCCGATCAAGGAGCCCCGATTCACTCACTATAGTCAAGGAACCATCAGCCATCGCGCCGATTGCCCGAGGACGGCATTGTGCTATATTGGCCATCCTACCCACTGCCAAGGAGCACGCTTGATGATTGTCACCCACCCCGACCGGGCCATTACTGCCGGCTGAAGCCGCTGTCAGACCCTGTTTTGAAACGATCCACCCGCTGTGGTGCGTTCGCTCCTGCCTGACACCCTGCCTCTCATGCCCTCGCCCGGTCATTTGCCCTGTTAACCGGATCGCTTTGCGATTCTCTTTTTACAAGGCTTTCAAGACGCTGCGGCGTCGGGGGTATCAACGTGACCAATCACATCCAACTGGCCAACCTTGGCTGGCAACCGTTTTTTCAGCAACAACTGTGCCTTTCCGAATGGGAAACAACCGTGCCCGCACGGGTTACGGAACGCCATCGCTCCTGCCTTCAGTTCGCCAGCGGGCAGGAATCCTTTCAGATTCCCATCACCCCCTCTTTACCGGACGTGACGGTGGGAGACTGGCTGCTGCTGGATTCTGACCAGCGGGTACAGCGCCGGCTGGACCGCAAGACCCTGTTCAAACGACGGGCCGCCGGCCCTGAGGCCAGGGAGCAATTGATTGCTGCCAATGTGGATGTCGCACTGGTGGTATGCGCGCTTCAGGGCGACTTCAACCTGAACCGGATCGAACGCTACCTCAGTCTCTGCCATGAGGCCGGTGCAGAGCCGGTGGTGGTGCTGAGTAAAGCGGACCAGTTCCAGCAGTCAGAGAACTTTCGCAGCCAGGTTCAGGGTCTTGACCCTCTGCTCTCGGTGCACTGCCTGGACACCCGGGAACCGGAGCAGGTGCAGGCCTTGCTGCCCTGGTGTGGTGCCGGCACCACCGTGGTCATGCTGGGATCATCCGGAGCAGGAAAATCCACTCTCACCAACACCCTGATGAACGCGCAGTGCCAGCGCACCGGTTCGGTGCGGGCCGGCGACGCGCGGGGCCGTCACACCACCACCCGGCGGTCACTGCTGGAGATGCCCGGCGGCGCACTCGTGCTGGATACCCCGGGCATGCGGGAACTCCAGCTCACCGATTGCGCCCAAGGGGTTGCCAGTACGTTTGAGGACATTGAAGCCCTCGCGGCCCAGTGTCGCTTTCCGGACTGCCAGCACCAGCAGGAACCCGGTTGTGCAGTTACCGGCGCCCTGGAGGCGGGTGCGCTGGACGCCCGGCGGCTCGCCAACTACCACAAACTGATCCGGGAACAGGCCCACAACACCGCTACCCTGGCCCAGCGACGGGCCCAGGACCGCCAGCTCAGCCGTAAATATCGGGGCGTGCAACAAGTACGTAATCGGCAGCGCTATGGCGATTAGCGCCCTGCTCACGGTGCCTTAGCACAGACTAGCCAAAGGAGAATCAGCCCCGGGCCGGCATCAACGCCAGCCCGGGGCTGAAGGTACAGGCCACGGCCTCATACATCCGGCAGCGACACCCGGGTATCAAATTTATTGCGGCGACGGGAGATCAGGGTGCGGAACTTGCGCATGTTGTCGTCGGCATACAGTACTTCATCACAGAAGCGGTCATAGGCAACCATGTCTGGCACGTCCACGATCAGCACGAAATCCACTTCCCCGGTCACCTGATAACACTGCTTCACTTCCGGCGCGGCCAGTGCCCGCTTGAGGAAGCGCTGGTACAGATCCTTGCGGTCCCGTTCCATGGTGACTTCCACCACCATATGCAGGGCAATGCCCAGCTTCTGGGGTGCCAACAGCGCAACCTGGCGTTCAATCAGGCCCTGTTGGTGCAGCCGCTGCACCCGCTTCAGGCACGCCGAGGGCGACAAACCCACCTGCTCTGCCAGGGCCAGGTTACTGATGCGACTGTCGTTCTGCAGCGCATCCAGAATGCGTAAGTCGAGACGATCCGGCTCATTCACCACAGGCAGCCCCCAAAGAAATAATTAATCGTTTGCACCGATTATTTTCAACAATATCGCTTTTTAAGACTACCTAAAACGCAACAATTTGTTTGGCGCTCCATAAACTGGTGACCAGTACCTGAGCGTGTGGGCCAACCCGGCGCCACCACGACAGCTTGAACAGTCACCAACGGAAGACCCGCACCATGCCAAAGACCCTCTTCGCCCACTGCCGCCAACTGCTGCTGGAAGCCTGGCAGGTCTATCTGACACTGCTGAAAATTCTGGTGCCGGCTTTGTTGGTGGTGGAAGGCCTGATCTGGACCGGCGCTGACCAGGTCCTCGCGTGGCTGCTGGCGCCGGTGATGGGCTGGATTGGCCTCCCTGTCGCAGCCGGACTGGTGTGGGCCACCACACTGCTCACCAACATCTACGCCGGTATGGTGGTGTTCTTCGCCCTGGCGCCGGAGATGCCATTGACGACGGCCCAGGTCACCGTTCTCGGCACGCTGATGATCATCGGTCACGCCCTGCCGGTAGAAGGCGCGGTTGCCCGCAAGGCCGGTGCGCCCTGGTGGCTGACCCTGCTGCTGCGAGTGGGCGGTGCCATTTTGCTGGCGTGGCTGCTCCACCTGGTCTACCAAACCGGCAACTGGCTGCAGGACGCCAACCAACTGGCCTGGCAACCGGCGCCGACACCGTCCGGCGTGGTCCCCTGGCTGTATCGTCAGGGCTCCATGCTCGCCACCATCTTTGCGGTGATCCTGGGATTGATGGTGGTGCTCCGGTTGTTGCGTCGACTGGGCATCGAACGGCTGCTCCATGCCCTGATCTATCCCCTGTTACGGGCCATCGGGCTGGGCCGAAATGCGGCCAACACCACCGTCATCGGCCTGACCCTGGGGCTGAGTTTCGGCGCCGGACTGCTGATCCGGGATGCCCGCTCCGGCCGCCTAAGCCATCGCGACGCGGTGCTGACGCTGAGCTTCCTCGGACTGTGCCACAGCCTGATCGAGGACACCCTGCTGATTCTGATGCTGGGAGCGGATCTCTCTGGCATCCTCTGGGCTCGCCTGGCCTTTGCATTGGCAACCATGGCCTTGTTCGCCAGGTTCTATCCCAGGCCAGCTCACACCGAAGCCACGGCAGTGAACGACTGATTAGGGAGCCCTGATCAACTCCCCTGTTGACGGGTTTTGACCTAAAGTCAGACAGAACGGCATCCGTGAAAGACGGGGGCTTGCCCAACGTCAAGAAACGACGGCTGCAGCAGCGCCATAATGAGCGAAACAGACTGACCGGAGGTGCATACATGGAACTCAGCTTTCTCGGCGGCACCGGGACTGTCACCGGCTCCCGCTACCTGCTCAGTGATGACCGACACCGGCTGCTGGTGGACTGCGGCATGTACCAGGGGGTTAAGAATCTCAGGCGACGGAACTGGTCACCCTTTCCGGTCGATCCCGCCTCCCTCGACGCCGTCGTGCTGACCCATGCCCACATCGACCACAGCGGCTACCTGCCAGCGCTGGTCAAACACGGATTTCGAGGCCGCGTCCACTGCACCCGGGCCACCCACGAACTGTGCAAGGTCCTGCTGCCGGACGCCGGCCACCTGCAGGAGGAAGATGCCCGCTTCGCCGCCCGCCGGGGGTTCTCCCGCCACAAGGAGCCCCACCCGCTGTTCACCGAGAAAGAGGCCCTGGCCGCCCTGGAGCACTTCGAGTCACACCCTTACCACAAGGCCTTCGAGCCGGTGAAAGGCTTTGAGGTCAATTTCTCACCAGCGGGCCATATCCTCGGTTCGGCCTGCGTGCACGTTCGCCATGCCGGCCATGATCGCACCATTGTGTTCAGCGGCGATGTCGGCCGCCAGGACGACATGATCATGCGCCCTCCGGAACCATTACAACGGGCAGACGTGCTGGTGTGTGAATCCACCTACGGTGACCGCCTGCACCCGGACGATGACCCGGCGCAGGTGGTGGAGGAGATCATCAAGCGGACTGCCGAGCGCGGTGGTGTGGTGCTGATCCCGGCATTCGCGGTCGGTCGGGCGCAGATGTTGCTGTACCTGGTGCACTCACTGATGAAGGCGGGACGCATCCCCCGCTTGCCGGTGTACCTCAACAGTCCGATGGCCATTCGCGCCACCCGGATCTTCATGGACCATCACCGGGAACACCGGCTGGACCCGGAGCAGTGCCGCATGATCGATGACGGCACCCATTATGTCCGGACCGTCGAGGAATCCATTGATCTGACCGGCCGCAAGTTCCCGTCAGTGATCATCTCAGCCAGCGGCATGGCCTCCGGTGGCCGGGTGCTGCATCACCTCAAGACACTGCTCCCCGATCCCCGCAATACCATCCTGTTTGCCGGGTTCCAGGCACCCGGAACCCGGGGAGATGCGTTGGTTCACGGTGCCGACAGGGTCAAGATCCACGGCGAGTACTGGCCGGTCAAGGCCGACGTTCAGAATCTGGACGCACTGTCCGCCCACGCCGACTACCGGGAACTGCTGACCTGGCTGGAGCAGGGTTCTCTGGCGCCGGAGGCAGTCTATGTCACCCACGGTGAACCGGTGGCCAGCGATCAAATGCGTCAACACATAGAAGAACGCTTTGGCTGGCTCACCCGGGTGCCTGAGCTGTTCGAAAAGGTACGGATCTAATCTGGACGCTGATCGTTCCCGACGCATTGCAGCGTGAGTTAATTGGAGGTGCCTTTCGGCTACCCCGGCGCGCGGGTACATCGCCCTTCGGCGAGTTGCCGCGCGGCGCTGGCTTCCAGCCGGGCCTGCTCCCGCGCCAGCAGGTCACTGACCTGACGCAGCTCGGCAATGCGCTGCTCCACCGCCTGGCGCTTTTCCGCCATCAGGACAGCACCCTCGGCGCAGTCGATACGGTCAGCCCGCAGTGCATCCAGAACCTGACGAATCTCCTTCAGGGAGAACCCCAATGACTTGAGCTGGCGCACCATGGCCACCCGGGCAACAGCCTGGTCAGGATAGTCCCGATAGTTGTTCTGCCGCCGCCCCACCTCCTGCAACAGACCGGTCTTCTCGTAATACCTCAGGGTATGGCGGCTCACCCCAGTGCGGCGCTCCAGCTCGGCAATGCGCATGCAGGCTCCTCATTCTTTGCAGCATTTCGTCCTTGACCTTAGAGCATACTCCAGCCTTTAGCCTGCTGGTATCGGTTCCGTCATCAACTCCCAAGGAGACCCATAATGACCATCCTGATTACTGGCGCCACCGGCTTCGTTGGCCGGCACCTGACCGCCCACCTGACCGCCGCCGGACACTCCGTTATTGCGCTGTTAAGACACACCGACCGGCTCCCCACCTTGCGCCGGCAGGTCGCAGAGCTGGGAGGACAGGACGCTCTGCTCTCCGCTTTTCAGGGCGATCTCGACCACCCCCAACTTGGTCTCTCGGACGCCTTGCCACCACTGGCAGCGATCGTCCACCTGGGAGCCCGCTTCGGCTGGAAACTGCCGCCGGACGAAGCCCGCCAAACCAACGTTGAAGGCAGCCTCGCGGTGGCCCGGCTGGCCCAGAGTCAGGGCTGCCGCCTGGTGTTCATCAGTGGTTTCATGTTGGCCAATACCCGGCATCTGGCGGAACTCGGGATCAAACCCGAGGCGCCGGACCAGACCATCTGGGACCAGGTCTATCGCCGGGCCGGCGCTTACGAGGCC
The DNA here is from genome assembly GCF_020546665.1 of Marinobacter sp. CA1. Taxonomy (NCBI): domain Bacteria; kingdom Pseudomonadati; phylum Pseudomonadota; class Gammaproteobacteria; order Pseudomonadales; family Marinobacteraceae; genus Marinobacter; species Marinobacter sp. CA1. Next base: position 1,335,249 of record NZ_CP071785.1, on the reverse strand, counting down.
AGCAAGCTGGAAGGCGCGTTGCGGGTGCGCCAGTTTGCCCGTGACCAGCAGTTGGACTACGTCGAGGTGCAGCCAGCCACCGTGGCAGGTCACAGCCAGACCGGTGCCATCGACCCGACCCAACCCCTCTACAACCTTATCGACAATCTCGCCAGGGGGCGCCTGGCGCGGGTTCCAGGCACTCCGGATCACTGGCTGCCGCTGATTCCGGTCGACCAGCTGGCGCAGATGATCGCCGCCGCAGCCCTCGCTCCCCACCCGCCTGAGCAACTGCTGGCATTGGCGGACGATACCCCAAACCTGCAGAACACCCTGGCGCTGGTGGCAAAGACACTGGGGCGCAAGACGCCAACGGGGCACATTCCCAAGGGATTGCTGAGGCTACTCCTTGCCCTGCCGGGCATGCCACAGCTGATGAACACGTCGCCCGAGGCCCTGAACTTCATCCAGACCACCCGCTTCGATCTGAGCCAGAGCGAACACTTCCTAAAGACTCAAGCACTCCCAAAACCAAGCACCACGAACGCGGTGATTGCCAGCGCAAAGTTCTATTCCGAACAGGCCACTTCCGGCTGAGGTCGGTGGGGTGACAGCCGCTACCGGATAACAGGGCCCTTCTTTAGGTTAGGCTCGCACACAGATCTTTACGCTCACACACCGGCTGGCGCACACTGACAGGAACGTGATGCGGCTTACCGCAACGGAAGCCGTACGCTTACCGTGGGGCACTGGCGATGGTTCAGTTCCTGGAATCCAGACAGGGCATTCGGCTGCTGTTAACGCCGAACCGCTCCCTCAGTTGGCGGGGGAATGTGATCATCTGGTGCCTGCTTTGCCTGCCGGTTCTGGCGGCAACGCTGGCACTCACCCTTGCCGGGGCGTGGATGGTGCTGCCGTTTGCCGGCCTGGAACTGGGAGCACTCGCCGTCGGCCTCTACTGCACCTCCCGGGATTGCCACCGCAAGGAAGTGCTGACCATAGATCGTGATCTCGTGCGACTGGAGAAGGGCCATTCCCACCGACAATGCCAATGGGAGTGGCCAGCCCGCTACACCCGCGTCTGCCAACAGACCAGTAACCGGCTCCTGCCGGCCAATCCCCGACTGTACCTGCAACACCGGAATACCCGCATACAGCTGGCCGGGTTTCTGAACCCAGGTGACGTTGATCAACTGCTGGTGATACTTGCCCGGGCCGGTCTTACCATTGAGAAAGGCAAGTGAACTGAACGCAAAGAATCAAAAAGCCCACTCCGCAAACTCAGTGGCAAAACACCAGATGGCTCCCATTTAATCTGATCGCTCAGCTAGTGTCCCGTCTGGTTAATTCGTTAACTTACTGCTTGTCTCTGAGGGTTCTGACCAAGGCGCCGCTGTGCCGATGTGGCGGTTCCACATCAAACAGTGGCAACACAGGCTCAGAGCCCTCAGAGGCAAGCCCTTCGGGAGCCACTGACACCCCGAATAGCGTCGTTGTACTGTCTCGATTTGGAACCACCAAACCGTCACCAGTACGCCTAGCTCTTCGGGTTATCAGTGGCTCCGTAAGTCAACGAATTAACCAGACGGGACACTAGGACAAGGGCAGTATATCTTTGTGTAAATTGTGTTTAATATCAACGTCGAAACGGGTTGAATCAACTCAGGGCGAGGAACGCCCGACAATACAACGGATGTGATTCTTTATGGACAACTATTCCCCCGATATTGAGAGCCTGGAAGCATTTCCCTTGCTTACCCCAGGAGAAATGATCAATCTGGCCTCAAACAACGATAAAGATGCGCTCTCCCCAGGAAAACCGCCACTCCTTACTTTGCACACCGCCAACGGCATGGCTGTGACGGGATTGCTACTGAAGTCCAACGGAACAACCGCACTCATCGCACTCTCAGATGAGAACAGCAATGTGTCTGGACGACTGCGCTACCAGAGCATTTCAGACGTTTCTTCAGTCGAGATACATCATCCGACGCAACTCGAATGCCTGTTAATGCGAAATAACGATGGCACCGCCAACCAAGACCCCGGGACAGAGCAAGAATTGAACGCAGAGGAGGTCGCCGCCACTGCCACGAAGCAGATGAACAGTCAGCTGCAAACAGATACTGAGTGGCTTATCGATCATGCAACATTTACAGAGAACGACCGAACTGCCGTCAACTTGCGCGACTTACTGGACATGATCAGAAGCGTCCTGTCCAAACTCTGTGATGATGAAGTCGGCAGGGATGCATGGTCAGAAATCGCCTCGGTTTCGATCGTCAGCAAAAAAGACCGAACGATTAAAGTGAGTCGACGTGAAAACAAGTTAAGCATCGAAGTAGATCTGGAAAAACCCGGACACAGCTGGACACGTCAACGACTGGAAAGGGAACTGAACCATCATCTATAAGAAGGCTGCCTCGACTTGAAATGATCCTCATAAAATAAAAAGGCAGCCTGGGCTGCCTTTTTATTACACAGGCCGGGCAAAGCACTGCCCGCTCCTGTCCAGCACAAAAAACTCTAACTGATCAAAGCTCGCTTTCAATCGCGTTGATCAGTTCCACCTCACGCTCTTCTACCCGGGGAACGTTCAGAACAGGAGAGTGGTTTAGGGTCAGGACACCGGTCTTGCGATCAAATCTTGCCCAGTGATTGGCGGACCAGTTGTCGCTGAAATTCTGCATAACGACTTTCTGGAGGACTTCCTGAAGGGCTTCCTGTCCCATGTCATCATCACAGATTTTTTTGAAACCGTTAATCAATGGCTCGAAGTAAACCATAGGCCAGTAAATGTCATAGTTATCGCCCTGATCATCCACCGACAGTGTATCCCAGTTGATTTCCAGGGGGACCTCAAACTTTGCGACTTTATTCAGCTTGGCCTGCAGGGCGGGAAGCCGATCTTCCTGAAATTCCTTGGCTTTTCTTCTTTCTTTCAATCCCATGGGTATTTTCCTTCGATACTGAATCATTCAGTTCCAAAACAGACCAGTCCGTACGATCATCACATCGGCCGATTAGATGAACGAATAACTTCCAATCTGTCTATTCATTATCCATGCCGGCCTGACACCAGCGACAGCGATACTATCCCACCTTTGGAATCTTGTGAAGATTTTGCATCATAAGCTCTAGAAATAAATGAACTAGTCGTCATCAATTCTTGCAGATCACCTTAAAATCACGGAATTCATATCATATCTCTTACATATCAGAGCACCTTGTAATATATCTCCTACAAATAAAGATCTAACTCCTGTCCTACGGGATGATTCATTGCACATTCGTAAAAAACCCGACTATGATGCCGCCTCCAATCAGAAGGAACCATCAAGGAGGAGTTCCTATGTCCCGACACGCACTGGCTCTGTTTTTCGGTTGCCTGACAGCCACCACTGCATCCGCCATTGATCTGGTCAAATATCCTAAAGCCTTTACCACTTCAGATGGTGCCGAGATTGTTTTGGTTCCGACATCAGAGGGAGACCAAGCATTGCTTCAGGTGACGGGGATCAACCACCCCCTCGACGGCGTGGTTTTCCTCAGTGACATTGTCTCCCGTGGCGGAGACACCAAGGCCTACCAGTTTCAAAGAGATGGAGAGTACCTGGCACTGGTGCTGCGCCAAAAAGGATGGCGCGGAGAGTATTTTGAGGCATTTTTACCAGACCAGGGGCGTGTCAGCCTGTATCCAGACGAAGATCTGCAAAACGAAGTCGACCTGCAATCGTTGCAGGTCCTTTACCACCAGCAAATGGAAGAAGGCATCCAAGCTGAGATCGCCAGGTTCGACCGTGACGGAAACGAAGAAGAAGCCGAACATATACTGGAAGAGATGGATAGCGATACCAACACATCCTGCGACAGCGATATTATCACCGAGGTTGACTGGGACACCGTCACGGATGATCTGATGATCGCCATTAATGTATCGGGCTACTGCGGTGTTGTCGTCACCGAACTTAAGTCCATGTGCAAAGATAGCGACGATGCTTTCAAGAACATGGTCCAACAAATCGAGACGGTGACCTGCCAATTTGGGGATCGGCTGAAGCTTGAGATGGACGGTGACGAAGTTGTGTTCACAACCAATAAAGACGAGCCCAGACAGCGCAACTTTGCAAACGCCTATTTCCGAAACCTGTAACCACCCTCCGTTACCACCCGGCTTTACCTCTGCTGGCGCCCCACCCGGGTCGCCAGCACCAGTCCCAGCAGGATCAGCCCGCCACCGGCCAGGTGATGCGGCGCCAGTTGCTCGTCCAGGAACACCATCGCCAGCACCGATGCAAAGACCGGCGTCAGGTACATGAAGACCGCCGACCGGGCCGGCCCGACTTCGTGTATGGCATGGTTCCAGAAACTGTAGGCCAGCAATCCGGGGAAGATGGCGAAATAGGCCAGGCTGGTCAGGTTGCCCTGGTTCAGCTCAAAACCACCGGAGTACCACACAAGGTCCACCAGATAGAACGGCAGGATCACCAGGATACCGATGGCAATCTGGACCGTCAGGAACGCCAACGCCCCCATCGGCACACGCTGTCGTCGCAGCAACACCGAGAACAGCCCCCAACTGAACACCGCGAGCACCATCACCAGGTCGCCGGTTTGCAGTTGCAGGGCCATCAGGCGTTGCCACTGGCCCTGGATGACCACCAGCACAATCCCCAACACCGCCAGCCCGATCCCCAGCGCCTGCAGCGGCCGGGTCCGATCCCCCAGGATCAGCCAGGCCAGCAGCGCCACCATGATGGGGATGGTGGCGTTGATCAGCGCGATATTGGTGGCGGTGGTGGTCTGGGCGGCGACGTACAGAAGGGAGTTGAACGCCCCCACGCTGAAAGCGGATAGCACCAGCAATGAGCCCCAATGCTGACGCACCAGATGACGCTGGCGCCACACCGCCGGTGCGCCAAAGGGCAACAGGATGGCCAGCGCCAGGCACCAGCGCCAGAACGACATCGCCATGGGCGGCATCTGCTCCACCGCCGCACGGGCTACCACCGCGTTACCTGCCCAGAACAGCGGAGTCAGCACCAGGCCCAGATAGGCCAGGTGCCTTGATGACGAGCGGCCAGCAAGCACCGGGTTACTCACCGACCGGTCGGCCCTGCATCCTCGGTAGCACATTGTCCTGCGGTCGGCGACGATGCACCATGGCCAGCACGATGTGGCCCACGATCAGCGCCAGCAGCGCCCAGCCCAGGTTACCGTGCAGCCAGTTGCCCGGTGTCATCAGCCATTCGATCTTGTCACCCTCGAACCCTGCCATCAGCGGCAGACCGAAGGGCTCAAAACTTCGACCGGAGCCGTATTGGCGCATCAACGCCAGCAATGGCACCAGAACCATCAGCAGGTAGAGCGCCAGATGCCCCAGACGGGCCGGCAGGTTCAGCGATGGCGGCCGACTGGCACGGTTGGCCAGGGCCCAGAACAGGCGCAACACCACCAGTACCATCAGCACCAGACCCAGCGGCTTGTGGCTGCCCCAAAGCAGGTTATCGAGGGCGGAATCCTCAAACAGTACCCGGGCAATCACGGTCAGAAACTGCCACACGAACAGCAACGCCATTCCCCAATGAAAAGCCCGACTCAGGCCGCCGTAACGGTTCTGGGTATCCCTGAACTGCATGTACTTCTCCTCTCATCATCCATTCTGCCGGATCATACCGGCGAGCCGGGAGTGACCGCCAGTGAGAGAAAAGGTTCCAAAGCACCCTAACGGACTCCCGGTCAGCGCCACATCCCTAAGATAGGGGATCGCCCAAGCCAAGCAGGAAAATGGCAACCAGCCCGATCACCCCCGCCGCCGTCAGGTAATAGGCGGTAGGAATCACCGTCATCCGCAAGGTGCGGCCCTCCCGGCCCAGCAGGCCCACGGTCGCCGAGGCGGCCACCACGTTGTGCACGGCGATCATATTACCGGCAGCGGCGCCCACCGCCTGTAGTGCCACCAGCAGCACACTGGATACCCCCAACAGCTCGCCAACACTGTACTGGAACTGGGACAGCATCAGATTGGACACGGTGTTGGAACCGGCAATGAACGCTCCCAATCCCCCCACCAGGGGTGCGAAGGCCGGATACAGCCCCCCCATCAGGTCCGCCACCCCGCGCGCCATGGCAATAGGCATGGAAGGCAGATCCGCCAGGTTCACCCCGGAGTTGATCAGGATACGCACCATGGGGATGGTAAACACCAGTACGAACCCGGCACCAAGCAGGGTGCGTGACGACTCCACCACCGCGGCCCGCATTTCCTTCAGATACATGCGGTGAAAGAAGAAGGTGATCGCAACCACCATCACCATGATCCCACCGGGCAGGTACAGCGGTTGCACCGCGCCGGAAATGCCCTGCTCCCCGAGAATGTTGCTCCAGCCAAAGCTCAGGTAGCTGGTAAACGCCGCCTTTACCTCCGGAATCACCCGTGACGCCACCAGCAGGCCGGCCAGCAGGATGTAGGGAGTCCAGGCCTTGACGCCGGACATGTGCTGTTTGCTGGCTACCTGGTCCATGCTGATTTCAAGCTTGCCCATCCACTCGCTGGGCCAGTCTTTGGCTGGCGCGAAGTCCCAGGCTTGGCGCGGCATCAGGAAACCGGCACGGGCCGCCGGTACCACGATGGCCATGCCCACCAGGGCACCGATCATCGACGGAAACTCCGGCCCCAGGAAAACTCCGGCGACGGCGTAGGGCACCACAAACGAGACACCGGCAAACAATGCGAACGGAGCGACTTCCAGTCCCTCTCGCCAGGAGCGGTTACGGCCGAAGAAGCGCGTCAGCATTACACACATCAACAACGGCATCAGAATACCGATCACAGCGTGAATGATCGCCACCTCGGAGGTCACCAGGCGGAAGAACATCTCCCAGTCACCGCCATTGGCCGCCATCTGCTGACCAATCAACTGCCGGTCCAGGCCGCCACTGACGCCAACGACAATCGGCGTGCCCACGGCCCCGAAGGAGACCGGCGTCGACTGGATCATCATACCAATCATCACCGCCCCCAGCGCAGGAAAGCCCAGCGCAACCAGCAGCGGGGCCGCCACCGCGGCAGGCGTGCCAAAGCCGGAGGCGCCCTCAATAAAGCAGCCAAACAGCCACGCCACGATGACCGCCTGAACCCGGCGATCTGGCGTAATACCGGAGAACCCCCGGCGAATGGCCGCAATCGCCCCGGAGTGTTTAAGTGTGTTGAGCAGCAGGATGGCACCAAAAATGATCCACAGGATCGCGGCCGTCAGGATCAGCCCCTGCAGGGTCGAGGCCAGGACCCGGTTGACGGTCATATCCCAGGCCAGCAAGGCAATTGCAGCGGTGGCCAGAAACACCACCGGCATGGCAACACGGGCAGACCAGTTCAGGCCCACCAGCAGAATGCCGGCAAGAATCAGCGGCGCGAACGCCAGCAGGGAAAACAGAGTATCGGACATGTAGAGCTCCGGATGTGGTTATTGTCGTTGTTGCTCCCCCGCACCCTTGCAGGGGGTATCAGGAGCCCCGGATAGCGGACGGTTCCGGGGCAACCCAAGGTCTCGTCTGGCCGGGAACACTATTCCAGGATCAGCACCACCAACTCTCGGGGGCCGTGGACGCCATAAGCCAGGGTCTGTTCGATGTCGGCGGTTTTCGAGGGGCCGGAAATCAGCAGGGCGTTGGTGGGCATGCCCTGTTGCACCCACTGCTGCTCCGCCATCGCCTGGTGGAAGGTGTCGTAGACACAGTCTGCGGCCAACAGGACAAAATGCACCGGCGGCACCAGGCTCATCAGCCGCGGCTCCTGTGGAGTCGGCCAGAGCATCAGCGACCCGGTTTCAGCAATAGCACCGAGACAGCCGGTCAGTGCCGCCGCCACGTCATTGAACATGGCCGGCTTCCAGTGCTCGATGGGCTGTTCATACCCCAGCAGGGCCGGGGCTTCCCACGGCCACAGGCGTCGGAGTTCACGGCCATGCTCAACGTCCTCAGACACCAGCAGGTTCTCAAGCCCTTTGGCCTTCATAAGCGCATAAAGCGTGTCGATCCACTGCTCCCTGGCCACCCGGTGGACCTCACCGTTGACCGAGCAAATCCGCGCCTCAAATCGGTCCAGCCGCTCGGCTGGCGTCCAGTTGCGGTCCCGCACCACGGCGAAATCACTGGCTGGCACCGTCATCGGCTGGTCTCCGCGACCTTGGCGCAGCCGCTTGAGAATGGCGGATCGACTCTGATTACTGGCGGTCTTACCCGGGTTCATGACTGTTCCTCCCGGCGACGGGCCGCCATCAGCTGATGCAGGGTTTTGGCGGCCGGTCGCGGCGCCGTTCGATAGCGGGTCCAGGGACCAACGTTGCGGGGTGTCAGGGCGCGGAAACGAGTCATCATCCAGCCCGCCAGGCGGTAGCGCCCGGGGTCGGACGCCAGCCAGCGATAGCCATTCCAGCTGGCCCGTTCCTTCAGAGTGCGTTTGACGCCATGGCCAGACACCACCGACGGCCGCAGGCGATCACCGTCCACCGACTCCTTGCGCAGACGCTGCAGCAGCTTGGGGATGGGAATCCGCACTGGGCACACTTCACCGCAGGCACCGCACAGAGTGGACGCGGATGGCAGGTCACGGGTGTTTTCCAGCCCCAGCAGATGAGGCATCAGGATCTTGCCGATGGGCCCGGGATAGGTGGTGCCGTAGGCGTGCCCGCCGACCCGGGCATACACCGGACAGTGGTTCATGCACGCGCCGCAGCGGATGCAACGCAAGGTGTCGAGCAGCTCCTGATCCTGGTAGATGGACGAACGGCCCGAATCCACCAGCACCAGGTGAACCTCTTCCGGCCCATCTTTCTCATCGGCCTTGCGGGGGCCAGAGATCATGTTGAAGTAGGTGGTGATGTGCTGGCCGGTGGCGGAGCGGGTCAGCAGCGCCAGCAGAGGCGCGACGTCTTCCAGGTGCTCCACCACCTTTTCGATGCCCGTCACCGCAATGTGGCAGGGCGGCACGGTGGTGGTCAGACGACCATTGCCCTCGTTCTCCACCAGGCAAAGGGTGCCGGTTTCCGCGACCGCAAAGTTCACTCCGGAAATGCCCACATCCGCCTGCATGAACTTGTCCCGCAGCTGCTGCCGGGCACTGGCGGTCAGATACCCCACATCCCGCGAGCGTTCAGTGCCGGTTTTCTCATGCATCAGATCGGAGATTTCGTCGGTATTCTTGTGAATCGCCGGCATGATGATGTGGGAGGGCGTCTCCTCCGCCAGCTGGACAATGTACTCGCCCAGATCCGATTCCAGCGCCTCAATCCCCTCAGCCTCCAGGAAATGGTTCAGTTCCATTTCCTCGGACACCATCGATTTACCCTTGATAACCCGTCTGGCGTCGCGGGCCTTGCAGATGTCCCGAATGATTTCGCAGGCCTGATCACCGGTTTCAGCCCAGTGCACACGGATGCCCTGGAGCTGGCAGTTGGTCTCCAGCTGTACCAGCAGTTCCGGTAACCGGGACAGTGCCCGCAGCCGTACCGCCGCCCCGAGGTCCCGCAGGGTTTCCAGCTCCCAGTCCTCGAACGCCGCCTGGCGTTTGCCCATCAGCCCATCCATGGCGGAGCGGAAGTTGCTGCGAATCTGCGGATTTTCCAGCGCCGAGCGAACCCGGGGGTGAAACTGCTGAACGTCGCTGTGAGCAGTATCGATACTCATGCGTCCCCTCCCACCCGCTGCCACAGGAAGCTGGCAATGTGCTGACCTTTCAGGGAGCGCTGCTGTTTCTCGGCGTAGCCGGCGATGTTCATCATGCAGCCACAGTCGGTCGCCAGGAAGGTATCGGCACCCGCCTCCTCAATGGCGGTGGTCTTGTCCGCCACCATGGCTTCGGACACCTCCGGGTGCCGTACCGCAAAGGTACCGCCGAAACCACAGCATTCCGTGGCCCGGGCCTGCTCAACCACCTCCACCTGCTGTAACTGGGCCAGCAGCGCCGGTCCGACGTCCCCGACCCCCATTTCCCGACGGGCGGAACAGGATGTATGCATGGCCACGCGAACCGGTTCGCCCTGGTCCTCCAGGCGAATGTGGCAAACGTTGAGCAGGAAGTCGGTCAGCTCGAATACCCGCGATGCCAGGGCCTCGGCCTTGGCCTGCCAGGGGGTGCCGGCAAACAGCTCCGGATAATGCTTGCGCATCATGCCGCCGCAGGAACCGGCCGGCACCACGATCGGCCAGTCGCCGGGGAACAGGTCCAGCTGGGGCACAACCACATCCCGGGCCTGGTCGTTGAAGCCGGAACTGAACGCGGGTTGGCCGCAACAGGTCTGATCCTGGGGAAACAGCACGTCAATGCCTTCCCGCTCCAGTAGCTGGACCCCGGCCAGGCCTGCGTCGGGGTAGAACAGGTCCACCAGGCAGGTGCCGTAGAAGTACACCTTGGCGGGCTTGGCTGGGTAGAGCTTGATGGTGTCGGTCATCAGGGGTCACCTGCTCGTTGTTATAATTGGTCTTACCAATTTACAATTGTCGATAGCCAATGCTAGTGAGACGATTAACCTGTTGTCAATTTTTAGCCAACACCCATGCGACCTTTGTCTACCATCGCTGCCGCAGACACATTCCTGAGATAGTTTTTGTTCTTGATACCTGGACAAGACGGCATCCATACCGCTGAGCCTCTGAGCGCCACCGTAAACAGGCATCAGATTATTGGTATGACCAATTCTCATCTCCGTCCTGAATAAAGACGCCCGGGCCCGGGCTTTGGTATCCTTCGACAGTCAGCCAACCGCGACCGAAACCCATTGGCCACTCAGGAAGCCGACCACCATGAGCCAAAGCCGCCTGGAGACCCCAAGGCTCTCCGACGTCATCATGCAGCGCATGGAGAGCATGATTCTGGAAGGCAGTTTCAAGCCCGGGCAACGGCTGCCTCCGGAGCGGGAGCTGGCCACCCGGTTTGGGGTGTCACGGCCATCGCTGCGGGAAGCGATTCAGAAGTTGGCTGCCAAGGGCCTGCTGACCAGTCGCCAGGGCGGCGGCACCTTCGTCAGCGAACAGGTGGGCAGCTCGTTCAGCGATCCCCTGCTCGACCTGCTGGCCAACCACAACGAATTCCAGTACGACCTGCTGGAGTTCCGGCATTCCCTGGAAGGTCTGTCCGCCTACTACGCCGCCCTGCGTTCCACCCCGGCCGACAAGGAGCGACTGCAAGCCCGCTTCGAGGAACTCCGCGCCACCTACGAAGATCAGGACCCGGTTCGCGAAGCCGAGGCAGACGCCGCCTTCCACCTGGCCATTGCCGAGGCGGCCCACAACGTGGTGTTGCTGCACACCATTCGCGGCCTATTCAATCTGCTGGAAAAGAACATCGTGGAGAACCTGAGCCTGTTGTTTGAGCGGGACAACTCCCGCAGCCAGTTGCTGGCTCAGCACCAGGCGCTGCTTGATGCCATTCTGGCGGGTGATGGCGAGCTGGCCCGCAAGATGTCTCACCAGCACCTGGTGTATGTGGAAGAGGGCCTGCTGGAACTGTCCAAACGGGAGACCCGATTGGAGCGCTCACTCCGACGGGTGCAGACCTCCGAGTAACCGCGTCCGACTCACCCGATACGTGATTTCCGAAGCTTCCGGACATCCCAGACACCGGATGTCGGGTCTGGAATAATCACCATAAAAACCAGCAAGCCATTGATTAAATTTAACTTTTAACTGAACAGAAATAGCATTCAGCAAACCTGCCACAACATCACGTTTAGCCCGCGTCTGTGACGTCAGACACAAAAATACAACTTTCCCGCCCCTCATCCGGCAGTACCATTCCCCGCCTCCCTTCCCCAATGCACACGGAGTTTTCAATGGGTTGGTTAAACAATCTGCCGATTGCCATTAAGATCGCCATCGCCCCGGCCATCTTTGCCGTCTTCCTGCTGATTCAGGAAACCTACGCCATTTTCAGCATCCAGCGCATCGAAGCCGCCATGGCCTCGGTGACCGAGGATCTGGCACCAGACACCAATCACGCGGCTGACCTGATGGACTCCATGTACCGCTCCCGGATGGCGGTGATGGACTACCTGTCCGATCCATCCGAGGCAAAGGTCGACGCGTTCCGGCAATCCATTGCGTTGTGGGAAGAGCGCCTGGCGGTGGCCAGCCGCGAAATCAGCAACACCGCACGGGCAGCCAAGATCAAACGCATCGAAGCGCTGAAATCGGAATACCGGGATGTGTTCCTCAGCACCATCGTTCGCAACCAGGCGATGATCGAGGACGAAATCGAGAACAACCTCAGTGTCAATGGCCCGGCGGTGGAAGACGTGCTCAAGTTCCAGCAGGACAAGGCCCTCGCCGAGTACGACACCATGGCGGCGGTCGACATCAGCCAGACCATTCGCAACCTGCTGCTGGCGCGGGTATACGTAAACCGCTACCTGCGTGACAACAGCGAGCACAACGAGCAGTACTTCCGGGAAGACCTGGCCGCAACCATGGACCGGCTGCAGAAGCTGTCCCGGCACTACACCGACCTGACCGAAATCCTGCGACCGCAGATTGCCGCGTTTGAAAACTACATGGCCGGCACTGAGCGGGTGGTCAACGCCATCAAGGCCCGCAACGCCGGCAACCAACGCCTGAACCTGATCGGACCGGAAGTGGCACAGCTGGCCACGGATCTGCGCGCCAGCCTGGTGGACTCCATGCAGGCCGCTACCGACAACGCCAACGAGGAAGTGGCGACCGTCACCACCAACGGCATCCTTCTGACGGTGATCGCCTTCGCTCTGAGCATTGCCGTGGCCTGGTTGGTGGTGGTGCGCCTGCGCAATGACGTCAGCCGCCTCAACGCCACCCTGGTCGACCTGGCCGACGGCGACGGTGACCTGACCGTACGCCTGCCCGCCGAAGGTCGCGACGAACTCAGCGACCTGTCCCGTAACTTCAACAAGTTCGCGGAAAAAATCCGTGTCACCATCAGCCAGGTTTCCCAGGCGGTGAGCCAGTTGGCAGAGTCGTCCCAGGCCCTGACCCAAACGTCCAACCAAGCCATGGAAGACGCCCGTCACCAGGAAAGCGAAGTCACCCAGGTGGCCTCCGCCGTGACCGAAATGGCCGCCAGCGCCAACGAGGTGGCGGAATCCGTCAACAGCACCGCGCAACAGGCCCGCTCCGCCGCCAATCAGACCCAGACCGGTCGCGGCTTGGTACAGGATACCCGCACCGCAATGCAGGCCCTGGCCAGCGATATGGAAGCCAATGCCGGGCTGATCGAACAGCTCAACAACGAAAGCCAACAGGTCGGATCGGTACTGGAAGTGATTGGTGCCATCGCCGAACAGACCAACCTGCTGGCACTCAATGCCGCCATCGAGGCCGCCCGGGCCGGCGAACAGGGCCGGGGCTTTGCGGTGGTTGCCGATGAGGTACGTCAGTTGGCCTCAAGAACCCAGGAGTCGACCAGCGAAATCCAGACCATTATCGAATCACTCCAGGGTAAGGCGGCTCAGGCGTCCCGCTCCATGGGCGACAGTCTGGACGGCGCCCGTCGTACCGCAAGCCAGGCGGAGGAAGCAGATCAGAGCCTGATGGCGATCGCCGATTCGGTCACCCGGATCGACGAGACCGCCGCGTCCATCGCCGCCGCGGCCGAGGAACAGGCCAGTGTGTCCCAGTCCATCGATGAGAACGTCAACCGGGTTCACCAGATCGTTGAACGCTCCACGGCCGGCATCAACACCACGGCAGTGGCTATTGGACAGCTTCACTCCCTGGGCAACGAACTGCAGACCCTGATGCGGCAGTTCCGGGTCTGATCCCTCGTTTGCATGACCGGGCTGGGCCGCAGCGGCACCAGCCCGGACACCTCATTACTCCAGTTTGAAGAACGCGACGCTCATCTGCAGCCGGTTGGAGATGCTTTCCAGATCCTGCCCGGTGGCACGGAGATTGTTGTTGAGTTCGACCGTCTGCTCCCCGGCCGAGGTGATCCGGTGGATGTTACGGTTGATCTCATCTGCGACATGACTCTGCTCCTCCGCAGCACTGGCAATCTGGGCATTCAGGTCGGTGATCTCATTGACCGCCGACTGGATGCTGTCCAGCACCTCAATGGCAGTACGGGCACTTTTGCGGGTGTCGGCTGCACGGGTGTTGCTGTGCTCCATGGCATCGGAGACCCGGCCTACGCCTTCCTGCAGGTTCTCCACCATCGCCTGGATATCCCGGGTCGACTCGTTGGTGCGCTGGGCAAGGGAACGGACTTCATCGGACACCACGGCAAAGCCCCGGCCCTGTTCGCCGGCCCGGGCGGCCTCGATGGCGGCATTGAGTGCCAGCAGGTTGGTCTGCTCGGCAATGCCGTCAATCACTTCCACCACGCTGCCAATCTTCTGACTCTCGGACGCCAGCTGCTGGACGATGGTGACGCATTTCTCCACCTCTTCTGCCAGGGCCTCCAGCGAGCGGATGGTATCCCGAATGCGCAGTTGGCCGGTGTCCACTTCAGAGGACGCGCGGCTGGCCGCCTCACTGGCACTCTGGGCATTGTTGGCCACTTCGGCAACGGACGCCGTCATCTCGTTCATCGCCGCGGCCACCTGCTCAGTCTCGCTTTGCTGCTGGTTCGCAGCCTGGGCACTGTCCTGGGTTTTCTGAACCAGCTGACGGGAGGTCTCGCGAATGGCGCTGACACTGCTCATCACCCCGCTGACCGCGTCCCGTAACTTGCGGATCATGCTACGCACCCGACCGAGGACACTGTTGGGTCTGAGATCGGCCGCCTCGTGTTCCAGCAGATGGCCCTCGGCAACTTCACCCACCACGTCATTGACCTGGCGCGGGTCCCCCCCCAACCGGCCATACAGCGCCTTGAGGATGAAGTAGGTCAGCACCACGCTCACCAGCAAGCCAATGCCGATCACCAGACCGATCACCCGGCCGATGGTGGCCTTCAGCTCCAGGGAGTTTTCATACTCCCGCTCTGCCACCCGCAACTGCAGCTCGATCAGCTGGGAGATCTTGTCACTGATGGGATCGATGGATTGATAGAGCGGCCCGTCAATGTCATCCAGTTGACCGGCACGGTTGCCCGACAACGCGGTCAGTTTCTGAACGGAGCGGTCGATCTCCTGATTGGCCGGCTGGAACAGGGTTTCCGCCTGATTCACCAGGCTCTGCTCCTGGGGCGTCAGGGTGGTGGCCAGGTATTGCTCCCAACGCTCATGAATGGACTGCTGGGCCTCCATGATCTGGTCTCTGGCGGAATCCACCGAGATCAGACCGGAGTTGGCCTTGTTGATGGCATCGACAATGCGGACAGCGTATTTGTCGGAAATGACCTTCAGGTCCCGCAGGGGCACCACCCGATCCTGATAGATGGTATGGATGACCTGATTGGTTTTCTGCAGACCCCAGGTGGACACACCACTGAGGACCAGCAACAGCAACATCGGTACAGCAACTGCGAGAATCAGCTGGGCACGGACACTCAGCGCATCGAGCAACTTCGACATACACCCTCCCTAAGCAGCCTTGACGGCAGGCCATGGAGGAACGGCCACGTACTGGTTTCGCGGTGTGTCGAAGTCCGACCTTGCCCGTGCCGGGCGATCTTCCCGCAAAGGAATGGAAGCCCGTTCGGCGCGGAACAGAATACGGATCGGGAAATCGGGCCAAGCGTTCCAGTGCCCAATCCCGGCCAGAGATGACCGGGGTCCTCCATGACAATGCGAGTCAGAGGCGATCCAATGCCTTCCAGAGCAACCGGGACAACGTTATCCAGCCTGGTGAAAGGCAGGTTCAACGCAGATTCAGTTCAAACACATCGAACTGGATGTCAACGGCCCCAGAGCAACCCCTGAAGGCCTCAAAGGACAAGCCTGCGAGGCGCTTCAGGCGTTGTTCTGAAGCCCCTTAAATGTAGTCAGTTCACACAGGTCCCGCAAATGACAGGGACGCTTTTCACGTCAACAAATGTAAAACATTCTCATCTATATCGAGGAAGCATCAGGCTCAGGGTCGATAGGTCAAAAACAGCATGAACCTGCCGAGACCATCCTGCCCAACCAGCGGGCTGTCACTGACGGTTTCGTCCAGCCACTCGTAATGGGCGTGAGCACTGAGGGCCCACTGCTGGTTGAACGGGTAGATCACCTGCATGGAAGCCACGTAGTTCAGGGCATCATCGGGAAGGTAGGGGTAGCGGCCAACAGACCGGTCAATGTTGTCACCCTCGATACCATAGAGGTAGCGGCTGTATTCGCGGTCTTTCCAGACCACGCCGCCGCCCAACCGCACCTGGAAGCCTTTGGCCCCCTGGTACACCGGGTGCAGGTAACTGATTTCGCCGCTGACGGCGCCGGACTGATCGGTCACATCCTGACGCAGCCGCACCACCAGATCCTGCCAGCGCAGGTCGAGGCGGACGACGCCCTCGCCATTGGGAGAGTCATAACCTTCAAACACCGGATCGTCGGAAAGATCATCGTCAGAGTAGAACAGGCTCTCATAGACCTCATCGCGGTAGTCCAGGCCAATGCCGACATCCACCGGCCACTCGGCGGGGGTCAGTCGATACTGGAAAAGGCCGTACTGCACACCGAGGCGCCAGCGGCCATATTCGGCGCGGACATACGGCAGCGACTGATGCTGGGTTGGCATGCCCTTCCAGGGCGGGTCCATAACCAGTACACCGCCGCCAAATTCAAGGTTCCAGTCATCCGCCCGGGCCCACTCGGGGAGCGTCAGGCTGAGCGCCAGAACCAGCGTCGTGATCGATAACAGGGGGTGATTGGGCTTCATAACAGATCTGCCTTGGCTGAGTACGGGAATCTCAGGCTATCTCCCGGCCAACCGGGCGGCATGTACCAAATGTCATGGCCTGCCGCGACAGGGCATCGGCCAGGTCCAACTGCTCTCCGCGCCCACCAGGCCACCGCGGTAGAAACTGGCGCACGGACCCGCCGGCCAGTCCGCCAGATGCCAGGCCATCAGCACGAGCAGCAGTCCAAGCGGCAGCAACAGTACAGCGGAACGACGCACGACAGACTCCCGGAAGAGTGGAATGATCCTGAAGTCTGGAGCCGTCGGTGGTCTGCGGGCATGTATCAAATGTCACGGCCGAACGGCGGCGACGTTCGGGGGATGACATTTGTTCTATTTGGGTTCAGCCCCGGCCATGGAATAATGCCCACCATGACGTCATTACCCGCTACCCGTGCCCAACTGGTGGAGCTGTCACTGGGTCTGCTGACCTGGGGCACGATCACCCTGATCGCGCTGCACTTCTGGCACCAGAACGATCCCAACCTGCCGGCGCGGGTTGAGTTCAATCCCTCAACCCTGGTGGCGGTGGTGGCACTGTTCATCACCAACTTCGCGGGTTTCTGCTGGCGCCTGATGTCCCGACACCGGCCGCAGTGGGGGCTGGTGCTCCAGGGCGCCTCGCTGTTGGTGCTGATATCACTGTTCCCCAGCGCGATGATCATGATTCTCGGCATCATGCTGGTGGGACACCTGGGGGAATACCTGCGCCCCGCCGGTTGCCTGATGATCGCCCTGCTGCTGCCACTGCTGTACTACGTGCAGGCCAGTGAGCAATACGCCTGGATCAACGCTTCCATGCTGGGAATGTTCAACCTGTTTGCACTGCTGATCTCCAGCCGTCTGGTCAACGAACGCCGGGCCCGGGAAGCCAGCGCCCACCTGCTGCGGGAGCTTCGGGCCACCCAGACGCTGCTGTTCGCCACCGCCCAGCGGGACGAGCGCCTGCGCATCGCGCGGGACCTGCACGACGTGCTCGGCCATCACCTGACGGCGCTCAGCATCCAGCTGGAAGTTGCCAACCAGCTCGGCAGCGACCCGGCCCTGCCCCACATCCAGAAAGCTCGCGACATCTCCCGCCTGCTGCTCAGCGATGTCCGGGAGGCGGTGTCCGACATTCGCCAGAGCAATGAGCTGGACATGGCCCAGGCGCTGAAGGCCCTGGTGCAGGACCTGAAACACCTTCAGGTCACCCTCAACCTGGAACCGGGGCTCAACATCCATAACGCCCGCGTCGCGGAGGCGCTGTTTCGCACTGCCCAGGAGGCGCTCACCAACAGCATTCGCCATGGCCGTGCCAGCCGCTGCACCCTGGACCTGACACGGGATGATCACGACCGGATTCGCCTGGTGATGTCAGACAACGGCCACGCGCGCGCGCCCATCGTCCCAGGCAATGGCCTCACCGGGATGCGGGAACGGATTGAGCATCTGGACGGAACGCTGCAGCTGAAGGTCGGTGCGGCGGGCTTTACCATTGACACAACCCTGCCGGACCCTGCCCCATGACCATTCGTGTTGCCCTGGTGGACGACCAGAACCTGATTCGGGAAGGCATCAAGAGCCTGTTACAGATCAGCCCCGGAATTGAAGTGGTGGCCGAAGCCGACGATGGCGATGGTGTGATCGGGCTGATCCACCAGCACCGTCCCCAGGTGATCCTGCTGGATTTGCGCATGCCCCGGGTTTCGGGACTGGAGGTGTTACAACAGCTCAAGGACGAAGGTCTTGAAACGCCGGTGCTGGTACTGACCACCTTTGATGATCACGATCTGGTGCTGGACTGCATCCGCCTCGGTGCCAAGGGCTACCTCCGTAAGGACGTCAGCTTCGAGGCCCTTACCAGCGCCATTGCCAGCCTCGCCAATGGCGACTCCTGGTTGCAGCCCGCAGTCACCTATCGGGTGGAACAGGGCAAACCCGAACTGGATTTCGACGACGGCCTGCCCAGCGAACCGCTGTCCAGCGTCGAGCGCCAGGTGCTCAGGCTGGTGGCCGCCGGCTATTCCAACCACGAAATAGCCGACGCCCTGTGCAAATCCGTCGGCACCATCCGCAACCAGGTCTCATCGGTCCTCGCCAAACTCAACGTTCGTGACCGTACCCGGGCGGTGCTGAAGGCGCTGGATCAGGGGTTGATCTGAGGCTACTGGTTCTTTACCAGCCGAATTCTCAGGGGCTTGCTCCGCTGAGTGCCGTCGCTGGGCGCACCATTGCGGAAGTCTACGCTGGTGGCGGCACCAGACATGTATGACGGGGTACTGGACCAGTACCCACCAACCTGCTCTTCGCCAGGGAATGCCGTGGTATTAAGTGCTGGATGGATACACCCAGACGCATACGCCCGACCAGCCCGCAAGCCCATCAGCTCGTCACTGTCGGGCAGTCGCCAACCGCTGCCATCCTCATCGTAGCGGGCGATGGCCTCTTCATAGGTCAGTTGCGCCGCTTCACCGGCGCAAGCGCCGTCGTTCCAGCTCATGCCCTCGGCGCAGCGTTTCCAGACCAGTTCCGTCTTTTTGTCGAGGACTTGATCCTCCATCAACGTAAACTGACTGTCGGGTGTGAGGCTTTCGCCTTTGCACTCGGAGGCCGCATAGACGTTCGAGGCCGACAACACAGTGAGTGCCGACGCCATGACCAGGGCTGAAAATCGTTTCTGCATGCTGATGTCCCTTTCAACGTGGTGCTTACTCAGTAAGCCTGAAATTCGGTACCGTGCTGATCTTGCTCATCATAGGGACAGATGGCAACCCAACTCGCCCAGTCAAAACCAGGTTTCAGCATTGCCGACTGGAAGTCTCGATATTCCGAACGGGTTGCCAGCAAATAGCGATAGCGTTCATCTGATGGCATATAGGCCACCCAGTAGGGTAGATAGCCGGGGTAATCCACTCCGAAGAAGTCCTCCCAGGACCTCACTTCGTCCAGATGCTCGGCAACAGTATTGCGGGGAAGTTTGGGCACGATGCGACTCAGTCAAGCTCTCGTTTTTTGCTCTCTGACAGTCTACCTGAAAGCAAGCCCATCGCACCTTGGCGGCGACAGAACGCCTATTTCAATGTCTCGCGCGAAACAGCAACTCGTGGGGCGCCATGTCGTTGTTGACTGCGGCCAGGATGGACGTGTCGAGGGCTGGGTCAGAGGTGTCGTAGAGGCCGCACTGGGCCAGCACCCGGCGCAGCTGCACGGTGGGCCCGAGGTACTCGTACAGGACCCGGGCGCAGCAGGGCATGCGCTCACTGTTGTCGGAAACGCCGACCTTGAGTCCGGTCAGTCGGGATACCCGGTTGCGGAAACTGGGGAACAGGATGGTCTGGGTGATTTCATGATGGTTCAGGCTTTCGTAGTCCACCAGAAAGAGCCGGTCGGTCAGCAGGAAGGCGATGCCCTGGTAGCGGTTATGGCAGGGCGGCAGACCATGCTGAGGCCGCATCCGTTCGGTGCGCTGGAACACCACCTGACCGTCACGCTGCTCCAGACAAACCAGGTTGCGTAAAAGTTTGCCCGGCGTGGACATCGACAGGTAATACTCGAAGTAGTACCCCAGGTAACGCTCCAGCCCGGCCCGACTGACCTGGCTCAGCTGCGTTACGTGGTCTTCCAGCTCCGACTCCTGCTGTCCGCCAGAGGCCATCGACGGCGGCCGGGCCTGAACCAGACGCTCAAACTGGCCATGGGGCATCAGGATCTCATGGACCTCAACCCCAAAGAACTCACACAAGCGCCGCAGGGTGTTGGCCGAGGGCTTGTACTGGCCACTCAGGTAGCGGTTGAACTGAGGGCGATTGATGTTGAGACGGCGACAGACTTCCGCAATGGATTTGTAATAGCTGCACAGTAGCCTCAGGTTGAGGGCCAGATCTTGGTGGGTGCCGGATACTGTCATTGCATGGGCCTGCGCCGGGGACAACACTCTGCGCCGGTGCGACTCGACGCCGCAACTGCGCCAAACTGCGCCAAAGTAACGAATAGTGCGAAATTCTAACAATAGCGATGTGTTGTTTAAATGCGCAATTCCCGTAAGGGGCCGTTGAATGGCCTCTGGGTTTTCGCAGCCATTGCACCTGCCTCATAGCGGTTCTCGGTCCGGAAACGCCCAGTCGTCATTCATCGGCTTCACATAACAATGACCAGTGGAGTTCGCTATGTTGGACGTTCTGAACGATTTGCTGTGGGGCAAGATTCTGATTGCCCTGCTGATTACAGTGGGTGTCGGCTTTACCGTTGCCTCGCGGTTTGTACAGTTCCGCTATTTTGGCCGGATGTTCCGCATCCTTGGCGCCAGTCAGGCGTTCCAGCGTGACAAACACGGTCACCTCAGTTCCTTCCAGGCACTGGTCCTCTCGGTTGCCGGCCGGGTCGGTGGCGGCAACATCGCTGGTGTCGCCGTCGCCATCACCCTCGGCGGGCCAGGCGCGGTGTTCTGGATGTGGGTCGTCGGCCTGATGGGCATGGCCACCAGCTTCCTGGAATGTACCCTGGCGCAGACCTACAAACAGGCCGAGCCTGACGGTACCTACCGCGGCGGCCCGGCGCACTACATTGCCCGCGGCCTTGGCAAGAACTGGAAGTGGATGGCCGGCCTCTACTCCGCCCTGCTGCTGCTGACCTTCGGCTTCGGCTTCACCGCCCTGCAGTCCTACGCCGTTGCCACCTCGGTTGGTGACGCTTTCGGGGTTCCGGTCTACTACTCCGGTATTGCCCTGGCGCTGATCGTCGGCATGATCATCTTCGGTGGCGTCAAGCGGATCGCCCGGGTGGCGGAAGTGCTGGTGCCGATCATGGCCGTTGGTTACCTGTTCCTCACCGCCGTGGTGCTGGCGCTGCACGCTGAGCGTCTGCCGGACGTGATCATGCTGATCGTCAACAGCGCCTTCGGCCTGGAGCCGGCTGTCGGTGGTGGCATCGGTGCTGCGATCCTGATGGGTGTGAAGCGCGGCCTGTTCTCCAACGAAGCCGGCCTCGGCAGCGCCCCCAACGTCGCCGCCGTGGCCTACGTACCGCACCCGGCCAACCAGGGCGTAGTGCAGGCATTCTCGGTATTCATCGACACCATGATCATCTGCTCGTCCACCGCCTTCATCATCCTGCTGAGCGGCATCTACGACCCGGCCGGTGCCAGCGATGTGGGTGGCGTCGCCCTCACCCAGGCCGCCCTGGCGGATCACATTGGTGACTGGGGACGCAGCTTCGTGAGCGTTGCCCTGGTACTGTTCGGCTTCAGCACCATCCTCTACAACTACTACCTGGGTGAGAACAGCCTCAACTACTTCAGCACGGAAAACCAGAACCTGTTCAATGGCTTCCGTGTCGCCATCATCTGCCTGGTGTGCTGGGGCGCAACCACCGACCTGGGCACCGTGTTCGGCTTCGCCGACGTCACCATGGGCCTGCTGGCGCTGGTGAACCTGGTGGCCCTGATCGCGCTGTTCAAGAAAGGCCTGCGCATCCTCAAGGACTTCGACGGCCAGATCGCCGCCGGCATCAAGCAGCCAATCTTTGACGCCAAGCGCTTCAGCGATATGAACGTCGACGAAGCCGCCTGGGATCTGGAGCCGGAAGACATCCAGCGTCTCAAGGAATACAGCGACAAGTCCGCCACCAGCGGCAAACAGGCGCAAGCCTGACCGGGAGGCGGCCCACCACCGCGTGGGCCGCTCCCTTTTCCGTTTTCTCTCCCGTTTTCTACCCTGTGATCCCCGCGGATCACCGAAGCTACGAGTTCAGGCCCTATCATGACCAACCGCATTGAGCATGACCTGCTGGGGGACCTCGAAGTCCCCGCCGACGCCTGGTACGGCATCCAGACCCAGCGCGCCGTTGAGAACTTCGCCATCACCGGCGTTCCCATCAGCCACTTCCCGCCGTTCATTCGCGCCCTGGCGATGGTCAAATCCGCCGCCGCCCGGGCCAACCGGGATCTGGGCGTGCTGCCGGCCACCAAGGCCAATGCCATCATCGAGGCCTGCGACGACATCATCGCCGGTCGTCTGCACGATCAGTTTGTGGTGGATCTGATCCAGGGCGGAGCCGGCACCTCCACCAACATGAACGCCAATGAGGTGATCGCCAACCTGGCGCTGGAAAAGCTGGGGTATGCAAAAGGCGACTACCAGCACCTGCACCCCAACGACGACGTCAACCGCTCCCAGTCCACCAACGACGCCTACCCCACGGCGGTCTGCCTGGCGGTGCAGTTTGCCGCCGAACCGCTGGAGCAGGCGATCCTGCAGCTCAAGCAGCAGCTGGAACGCAAGGGCCGAGAGTTTGCCGACATCGTCAAGATGGGCCGCACCCAGTTGCAGGACGCCGTACCCATGACCCTGGGCCAGGAGTTCGAAGCCTTTGCAGTGAACCTGGGAGAGGACATTGACCGCCTGCACGAAGCCAGCCGTCTGCTGTGCGAAGTGAACCTGGGGGGCACCGCCATTGGTACCGGCATCAACACCCACCCGGACTACAAGACCCTGGCGGTGAAGTACCTGGCGGAGATTTCCGGCAAACCGATCGTGTCGGCCAGTAACCTGGTGGAGGCGTCCTCCGATATGGGCGCCTTTGTGCTGTTCTCCGGCATCCTCAAGCGCTTTGCCATCAAGCTCGGCAAGATGTGCAACGACCTGCGCCTGCTGTCCAGCGGTCCCCGCACCGGCCTGGGCGAGATCCTGTTGCCACCGCGGCAGCCGGGATCGTCGATCATGCCCGGCAAGGTCAACCCGGTGATCCCGGAAGCGGTCAACCAGACCGCCTATCAGGTGATTGCCAGCGACCTGGCCGTCACTCTGGCGGCCGAGGCCGGCCAGCTCCAGCTCAACGCCATGGAGCCGATGATCGTCTACAACCTGCTGAACTCCATGAAGATGCTGGAATCGGCCTGCACCATGCTGGATGAGCGCTGCATTCGCGATATCCGCGCCAATACCGAACAGTGCGCCGCCCACGTCAACAACAGCATCGGCATCATCACCGCGCTGGTGCCCCACATCGGCTACGCCAACTCCACCCGCATTGCCGCGGAAGCCCTGAACACAGGCAAGACCGTGCGGGAGCTGGTGCTGGAGGAAGCGCTGATGGACGAGGCCACGCTGGATCAGCTGCTCAGCCCGCGGTCCATGCTGGCGCCCGTGGCGGTGGCGTCGTGACAGCCCGGGTTCTGGTACTCTATACCGGGGGCACCATTGGTATGGTGCCGTCGGAACAGGGCTACGTGCCCTGCCCGGGGTTCGACGGTCGCCTGCGGGAAGAACTGGGCGAGCGCGCCGCGGAGCTGCCGGAGTACGACCTGGTCGAATTCGATCAGCTGATCGACAGCGCCAACCTGACGCCGGCGCACTGGACCCACATTGTCCAGATGCTGGAGAAGCGCTGGCACGAGTACGATGGCTTCGTGGTCCTCCACGGCACCGACACCATGGCCTACACCGCCAGTGCCCTGTCGTTCCTGCTGCGGGGCTGTGATCGCCCGGTGATCATCACCGGCTCCCAGATTCCGCTGTCCCAGCTTCGTAACGACGGTGTCGACAACCTGGTGACCGCCCTGCTGCTGGCGGCGGACCGGCGCATCACCGAAGTCTGCGTCTGCTTTAATGGCCGCCTGCTGCGGGGCAACCGGGCGCGGAAAGTCCGCACCAGCGGGTTTGATGCGTTCGACTCCCCCAACGCCCCCTGGCTGGGCCAGGTCGGCATCGACATTGAACTGCAGGAAGATCTGTTGTTGCCACCGGGCACACCGGATTTCCTGCAACCGGATTTCGACCCGGCCGCGGTGGTGATGCTGCCGGTCTTTCCCGGTATGCCAGCACGCTTGCTGGAAGCCGCCTGGAACGCCCCCGGCGTCCGGGGACTGGTGCTGCAGAGTTACGGTGTGGGCAACCCGCCGGATGCCGACGAGGCGTGGATGGCATCGCTGGAACGGGCCTGCAACCACGGCGTTACCGTGATCAACATCAGCCAGTGCCAGCAGGGCGCGGTGTGTCAGGGCGTCTACGCCACCGGAGCGGCACTGAACCGGCTGGGCGTGGTGGCCGGAGCGGACCTGACCCCGGAAGCAGCCTTTGCCAAGCTGCATGTGCTGCTGACCCAGCACCGGGAGCCCCAGTCCGTGCGCCAGGCGCTGGCGCAGGTGCTCTGTGGCGAGCAAAACTAGGAAACTCCCAGGTTTTCCGCCCAGGTGTGGTAGGCACTCTCTCCTTGCCCACCCACGTATTTTTCAAGCCACTCAATAAAGACCCGAATCTTCTGGGGCAGATACTCCCGCTCCGGGTACACCACCCACACACCAAACCCGGGCGGTCGATACGCCGGCGCCACTGGCACAATCTGCCCCCCGGCAAGCCAGTCCCGGGCAATAAAGTGCGGCACCTGAGTCAGCCCGGCCCCGGCCGCACACAGCTCGGCAAGGGCCTCGCCATCGTCCACCACAAACTGGCGCCCGGGGTCCAGCATCAGGGATTCCTCGTCACCCGGCACCATAACTGGCAGCACCCGACCAGTCTGCTGGAAACGGAACCGAACCCAGGGGTGGCGGCCAAAATCCGTTGCGGCAATGGTCCGGGTCGCGCCCAGGTAAGCCGGTGAGCCGCAGATCAGAAAGTCCACCGGGCTGAGCTGACGGGCAATCAACCCGGACTCCGCCAGGGTGCCGCTGCGTATGGAAACGTCGATGCCCTGCTCGATCATATCGACGTAGCTGTCATCGAACCGCACATCCAGCTCGATATCGGGGTAACGCTCGCGAAAACCCGATAGCATGGGCACCACATAACGACGGCCGTAGGACACCGGCACATTGACCCGCAACCGTCCCGACGGGCTGTCATTCTGTCGCCCCAGGTCCTTTTCACACTGGTCCAGTTCGCTCACCAACTGACGCACCGTCTTGGCGTAGTTCTGTCCCGCCACGGTGAGAGTCAGTTGGCGGGTGGTGCGGTGAAACAGCAACAGCCGCAGGTCTTCTTCCAGACGCGCGATCGCCTTGCTGACGGTTGACGGCGACAGCCCCTGCACGGCGGCCGCCGCTGCGAAACTGCCCCGGTCCACCACCGTCAGGAACAGGCGAATCAGATTTAGCTTATCCATTCGTGAAATTTCTTCACATCAGTTGCCATGATTGTGGCATTTAAGCACAGCCGGGGGCGCCATAGAATCCCGGGGAACTGGTCAGCAAAAGTCTGACTGACTACCCGTGCCCGCCCGTGACTCAAGGAGATTCCATGATTCATCGCTACCTGCTTCCTACCCTTCTCAAACGCACCCTGTTCGCGCTGTCACTCCTGCTGGTGGCTGCCTCAGCCCAGGCCGACAAGCGCATCGGCATTATTGTTTTTGACGGCGTACTGACCTCTGACATCACCGCCCCGATCGAGGTTTTCGGCATTGCCAGCAAGAAAGCCTGGTTCTCGGACTACGACGTCATCACCATCAACGTGGGTGACGGCGCCACCGTGACCTCGGAAGAAGGCCTGACCCTGGCCGTTGACGCCCATCTCAGCGACCGCCCCGAAGTGGACGTACTGCTGGTCCCCAGCAGCTACGACATGGACCCGCTGCTTGAGAACAAGGACCTGATCGGTTACATCCGCGAGCTGGAGCCCAAGATCGAATGGCTCGCCAGCAACTGCTCGGGCGCCTTCGTACTGGCGGAGGCCGGCGTACTGGACGGTAGAAAAGCCACCACCTGGGCCGGCGGAGAAGGCGATCTGGAAGACGATTATCCTGCGGTGGACGTGCAATACGACACCAACTACGTCATCGACGGCAACGTCATTACCTCCAATGGCAGCGTGGTGAGCTACGAAGCCGCCCTGGCGCTGCTGGCCCAGATGTCCTCGGAAGGCCGGGCTGACGAAGTACGTGCAGCATTGCAGATGCAACGGGTCTGGAAGTTGTGATGACGCTGGTCTGACCGGCGAATTGTCCAGACAAAACACTTCGTCACAGGGATACCTTGGCATCCCTGTGACGAATCCTGCAAAATCGGAGATCCGACCATTGTCCAAGCAAGGATCTCCGTCATGTCCGATCGCGCGGCCCATCCGCAGAAACTGCTGCTGTTCAGCCTGGTTGGAGAGCGCCCGTTTGCTCTCGGGACGCTGAAGGTTCGCGAGATCGTACCCTGCCAGCCGCTGACTCATCTTCCTCACAGCCACCCGGCGGTGATCGGCACCATGAGTTTTCGCGGTCGCGCGGTTCCAGTAGTGGATATGGCCGCTGCGGTAGGCTACCCGCCGCTAAACGAAACCGAGCGCCAGCAAGGCTCCATCATCGTCACCGACGTTCAGCGCACAGAGATGGGCTTTCTGGTCCGTAAAGTCTCCAATATCATCGAAATTGACTGGAAGGAAGTGCGTTCGGCGCCCAAGGGGCTGGGCAGCCAGGCCTTTGTGGCCGGCCTGCTGGAACGCGATGGCAAGCTGGTGCAGTTGCTGGATCTGGAACTGCTGCTGGCGAAGATCTACCCGGCCTCGGCGGAGGGTGAAGAGGTCAACCTGACGGATGTCCAGAGCGAGCAGCTCAAAACCCTTCACATTCTCATCGTCGATGACTCCAAGGTCGCCCGTAAGCAGCTGTCTGACGTGCTCGACCAGCACGACATCTCCTACCAGGTGGCAACCAACGGTCAGGATGCCCTGCAGATGGTGATGAGCGCCAACGAGGGCAAGCCGGTGGATGTGCTGGTCAGCGATATCGAAATGCCGGAGATGGACGGTTACGAACTGACGTTCAACATCCGCGACAACCAATCACTCAATCAGCCCTATGTCATTCTGCACAGTTCCCTGAACAGTGAAATGAGCGTGAGCTACGCCCGCCAGGTCGGTGCCGATGAGGCATTGACCAAGTTCGATGCCGGAGAGCTGTTGATGGGCATCCTGCGCGGTATAAAACATCAGTGATCGACCACCCACTACCATCGATTAACGAATACAAGGACCGTACCCATGTCTTCCCAGAACAGCATTGCCACCGAGTTGCAGCGCCTGCAGGACATCATCCTCGATGAAGAGGCAAGCTTCAGCGGCACCGAAATGGTCAGTAATCTGGAGGCCTTGCTGGGCCAGGTGGACCAGCCCCAGGGCCCCATCGCCGGGCAGATCCTGAACCTGCTGTCGCTGGTGCAGAACAAGCGCGGCGACACCGATGAAGTACTGAAACACGGCGAAGCCTGCGTCACCATTGACCAACGAACACCGTTCCTCAATGACGAAAGCCGCTTCTATCTACACTACCGCCTGAGCTGTGCGCTGGAAGAAGACGACCAACCGGAACGGGCGATGATGTACCTGAACCTGGTTCTGCAGAACCCCGTCGCCGTCACCCTGGATGACGATCAACACCGGACCCTGGTGGAAAGCCTGGCCCGCCTGCTGCACGAGGCCGCTCATTTCGAGGAAGCCCTGGCGCTCAACACCAACCTGCTCGATCAGGCCGAGACCGCCGGCGAAACCAACCTGCGGGTGCTCAACAACCTGGCCCAGAACTGCTACGAACTGGGACGGCTGGAAGATGCGGAAAGTTACCTGCGTCAGCGGCTCGCTGCGGCCCAGGCTGCCGACGAGGAAGGCTTTGAAGACGCCTTTGACAGCCTGTTCCAGTTGGGCGTACTGAGCTTTGAA
Source organism: Marinobacter sp. CA1 (assembly GCF_020546665.1). NCBI lineage: Bacteria > Pseudomonadati > Pseudomonadota > Gammaproteobacteria > Pseudomonadales > Marinobacteraceae > Marinobacter > Marinobacter sp. CA1. Next base: position 1,306,861 of record NZ_CP071785.1, on the reverse strand, counting down.
AGCGGCAACCCGGAGCAGGCCCGCCAGTTGTTTGAACAACGCCTGGCACTGGCCCGGAACCACGGTGATGAGTTCGATGTCAGCGAGGCTGAAGAAACCCTGGCGGAACTGGCAGAGCGCAGCTAGTGTCCCGTCTGGTTGATTCGCTCATCGGTTGCGCCGCCGATACCAGCGCTCGCATTCCAACACATTGACAACAGCGCCCCGCCCTCTGAATTCAGGGGGCGTTGGCCAGGCTGTTATCGTCGGTTTCGCCAGTCTCCGGGGTTCGGCGACTCAGCCCTACCATCATCGCCAGGACCAGCAGCAAGCCCGCAGACGCGGCATACGGCAAGACCGGCGACACTTCGTACGCCAGGGTACTGAGCAACGGCGTTACCACCATCGCCAGCCCCTGTACGGCGGTAACGGAACCAGCGGCGACGCCCTGCTCCCGGGCCGTTACCGAATTGGCCGCCAGGGTCTGGATCGCGGGAAACACCAGCCCCAGGCCCATGGCCATGACGCAGTAGCACACCACCAGGCCCACCACCGACGACAACAGCGACACCAGCGCAAACCCCACTGCCGCGATCAGTGCTCCCACACCGAGACAGAGCCTGGGTGATGCGCTGCCAAACCGGGACAGGGCGCCCTGCACCAGGATAAGGGTTACACCAACGGCGGTGATTGCCATGCCCGCCGCCCGGGCAGCCTCGTTGGCAGGCAACGCCAGGCGGTCCATGGCGAAGAATCCGACGGTCATCTGCGCGGTAATCACCCCACTCATGGCCAGCAGCATGCCCGCCAGCGGCAATCGCAGGCGGGGATCGGTCAGTCGCACCGGCGGTGAATCGCTGTGCTCATGGCGACCGTCCTTCGGCAGCACCCGCGCCAGCCAGATCATACCCAACAGCGGCAGCAGTGCTGCCACGTACAACGGCAAAACCAGGCTGTCCTGTACCAGCAACCCACCCAGCATGGGCCCCAACACCATGCCGAGGGCGTTGGCAGCCCCCAACCGGGCCATGATGCCACCCCGCTCCGCCGGCGCGGTGGTATCAGCCACCCGGGCAGCACTGACCGATGGCAGGGCAGCATAGAACGCGCCGACCAGGCCCCGGAACAGAATCATCACGCTGAGGGTCAACCAGGCTGCCGGCGGTTCGTCCAGCATAACGTCCAGACCCCAGGCCAGCAGCAGGTAACTGACCAGATACCCGGCAGCAGCCTGCAGCAGCACGGTTCTCCGGCCCCGACGATCGCTGCGCCGTCCCCAGACCCGGGCCATCAGCATCCACAGCACCCCCGAAGCGGTCACCACCAAACCACCGTGCCATTCCGACAGTTGCAGCTCGCGAATGATCGGGCCAATGACCGGGACGATGGCCATCATCGCGGTCAGGCAAAGGGTGTTAAACAGCAGAAGGGCGTTCAGTTCGGATCTGGCGGCAGTGCTCATGTCATGCTCTCCCTGGCAGTCTGGCGTCCAACAGGACCACCGAAAAGATAATGATACTCACTAACAACAATACTGTGTAGCGGAAGGTCAACCGGCGAACGGTTTTCTGAACGTCCGGTACTCTGCCTGTGCCCGATCAAGTGGTTGGGGCTTGAGGATCACAGTCTGTCCCGGCTGGCACTGGGCCAGTCGGCTACAGGCAAGTGGCGTCAGGGTACCCAGGCGCGGGTAGCCACCAATGGTCTGGCGATCATTCAGCAGTACGATCGGTTGGCCATCCGGCGGTACCTGCACCGCCCCAAGCGCAATACCTTCGGACACCAGATTGCCAACCTCGCTGTTAAGCACTGGACCAGCCAGGCGGATGCCCATCCGGTCAGAACGGCTGTCCACCGTCCACTCGGCGTTGAACGCATCAAACAGGCTGCGGCCACTGAATGCCCCAATCTGCGCGCCTGGCACCAGCCCCAACACCGCCGTCTGACGATAGTCCGGACGCTGCTCCCGTGGCACCTCGAGGACGCTGGGCGCCGGCGACTGAGCTGGGGTGCTTACCCTCAAGGCGTCACCCACCGCCAGTTGACGGCCCTCACCATCGTGGCCTCCCAGGGCTTCCCGTGCCACCCCGGCACGACTCCCCAGCACCGGTTCGGCATGGAAGCCACCGGCAACCGCCAGGTAGGCCCGCATCCCCTGCCGCGGGGCGGCAAAGCCCAGCACCTGACCGGGAGCCAACTGCAAGGTACGCCAGGGAGGCAACGCAACGCCGTCGATGGTGGCGCCAAGATCTGCACCACACAGCGCCAGGGTGAGATCCCGGGACGCCTGCAGCTGCAAGCCCCCGAAGGTCACCTCCAGCGCCGCTGCCCCCCAGGCATTACCCACAAGCTGATTGGCCCAGGCCCAGGCGTGGAGGTCCACCGCACCACCCTGGGTAATCCCCAGGTGACGCACGCCAAACCGACCGGCATCCTGCAACGATGCCAGCGGACCGGCCTTGATCACATCCAGCGCGACAACGGGTCCTGAACTCATGACGCCTCCAACGGGGTGGTATCACCTCCCAGACGCAGAAACTCCTCACGGCTGACGGGGACCATGCGTACTCGGTCGCCCACCTGCAAATAGCTCATCTCGTGGCGATGACGATCAAACAGGGTGACTGGCGTACGGCCCAGCAGATTCCAGCCTCCGGGCGACACCGCCGGGTAGGCCGAGGTCTGGCGTCCGGCAATGGCCACACTGCCCCGGGGTACCCTGGGGCGCGGGGTGGCCAGACGAGGCGCCTCCAGGCGCGGGTCCAGCGAGCCCATGAACGCAAACCCCGGCGCAAAGCCCAGGGCAAACACCCGGTAAGTGGTCTGGGTATGCAACGCCACCAACTGCTCCAGACCCAGAGCACGGGCGTCCGCCAGGGTGGGCAAATCCGGCCCGACCGACGGGTCATACCATACCGGCAGCTCCTTCTCTGAACCCGAGGCATCGGACTCGTCCGGCGCCAGCTCAGCCAGCACTGACTGCAGCCTGCGCTGGGCCTGATCCGGTGTCAGTATCAGTGGGTCGTACTGCACCAGCAGTGTGGTGTAGGACGGCACCAGATCCACCAACGCTGAACCAAAGGCCGATTCACACTGCCGGGCCAACGCTGTGACCCAGGGCAGGTTGGCCTCATCGATGGTGTCGAACAGACGCACCAGCCAGCCACCCAGGCCAGCATTCTCGATCCGGGGCGCGTTCATGGCTGGGCCATCCGCTGCCCAAGGGCCACACGGATAGCCCGGGCCGCCGCAATGGAGGCCTCGTTGTCGCCATGCACACACAAGGTATCTGCCTTCAGGGTCAGCGGCTGGCCATCCACCGACTGGATACTGCGGCCTTCGGCGAACCGCATCGCCTGGTCAACAATCACCGTTTGATCATGATGCACCGCCCCGTCGCGGGTCCTTGCCACCAGGCGACCATCGAGGTGATAGGCACGGTCGGCGAAGGCTTCAAACCACACCGCCAGACCATGATCCTGCGCCAGCGCTTGGGTTGTCTCCGGGTCGGGCGTGGCTGGCACCACCACGATCAGGGTTGGATCGAATGCCCGCACACCGCGCATGACCGCCGCCAGCAGCCGGTGATCCCGGGCCATGTCGTTATACAGGGCTCCATGCGGCTTGACGTAGCTCAGCGAAGCGCCCTCCGCCCGGCACATCGCCGCGAGGGCACCGATCTGGTACAGCACCAGATTTTCGACCTGCTCCGGGGTACACGCCATCGACCGCCGGCCAAAGCCGATCAGGTCCGGGTACGCCGGGTGGGCGCCGATACGGACACCGTGACGGACCGCCAGCTGGACAGTGGAACGCATGATGTCCTGATCGGACGCATGGAAGCCACAGGCAATGTTGGCCAGATCCAGCAAAGGCACCAGGGCCGGATCATTGCCCATGGTCCAGGCTCCCAGGCTCTCACCCACATCCGCGTTCAGTAGCAGTTGCGTCACAGTGTCTCGTCTCCTCGTTACCAGGCTGTCTCAGCAGCAGCCCTGTTGTTTGATCGCGGCCCAGTCCACCTTCGGCGCCTGGCGGCCGTGACGTCCCCGGTACGGTGCGTACTCCGGGGATTGCCAGCCTTGCAGCCGCTCCGGCGCCACCCGGTACACCTCAACCCCAAGGGGATTGCAGGTCTGCAACGGGTCCTGCGCGTTCTCCCCCCACAGGTCCACCGACAGGTCGCCTCCCGGGCAGCAGGACATGGCACACAGCACGTCGATTTCCGCGAAGAATTCCAGGTAGTCCCCCGGGCGCGCGGGGCAGGCCTTCATGAAGTACTGGTCGTCGCTGTTCAACCCGGTGCACTGGAAGATGTTCAACACATCGTGGACATCAAACTCCGTCAGTCCCCAGGGCTCAACCGCCCGTACCAGGTTGGAATGGCAGTGAAAATCAAAGTCCTCACCGGTCAGCAGGCGGTTGACGTAGGGATCACAGCGGGTACCGAGCAGGTCGTGAACCCGGCCACCTTCGTCGTCTACCCCATAGTTTGCCAGAGTATCGTCGATGATGGTGGCCATTGGCCGCAGGTAAGGCAGCGTCGACCACAACCGGTCGTAGGTGCTGATGTGGGCCCGCTGCAGCTGGCGGGTGCGGGACGCCCACATGCGCTCCCGCGGGTTATGCAGGCTCCACATGTTGAAATCCCCGACCTGCGGACCGTCGGTGATCCGTACCCGGAACACGTGGCCGGCCGGCACCGTCCAGGCCAGACCGTCCCGCATTGGCACGGTGTGGGTTGCCACCAGCTCGCGGTCGCCAGCGGCGGCAGTCAGGCCATCGTAGAACGTTTTATCGACATCCAGCACCGAACCTTTGGTGGCGCGGTAGGCAGCAGGTACATCAGACATGGCAGGATTCCTCCTTGTTGTAGCCGGAAACAGGATTGGGAGTCGCTGACCCGGACGGTTTGAATGCCGCCAACAGGCCATCGAACTGGCGGGCCTCGCGTTCGCCGTCAGTCAACAGACTGACCGCCACCACGGCCCAGAAAGAAAGAATGAAGCCAGGAACCACCTCGAACATGTCGAAGATCCCCACCGGACCACCGGTCAGTGGTTTCCACACGGCGACGGTGGCAGCCCCCACCACCAGGCCGGCAATCGCACCGTTGCGATTCATCCGGCGCCAGAACAGCGAGAGCAGGATGACCGGCCCAAAGGCTGCGCCAAACCCGCCCCAGGCGTAAGAAACCAGGTCAAGGATACTGCTGTTGCGATCCATGCCCATCACCGTCGCCAGCAGCGCCACCACAATCACACTGCCACGGCTGAGCCATACCAGCTCTTTCTGTTCTGCCTGAGGCCGGATCAGGCCACGGTAGATGTCTTCGGAAATGGCGCTTGAACACACCAGCAGCTGGGAATCGATGGTGCTCATGATCGCTGCCAGTACGCCGGCCAGCACGAATCCGGCAACCCAAGGGTTGAGCATGGTGTCAGCCAGCACAATGAACACCCGCTCGCTGTTCTCCAGCTCACCACCAAACCAGTAGTAACCCAGCGCTCCCACAGCCACTGCGGACGCCATGGTAATGGTGGACCACACCAAGGCGATTCGCCGGGACACCTTCACGTCCTCACGACGACGCAACGCCATGAACCGCACCACCACATGAGGCTGACCACAGTAGCCAATGGCCCAGCCCGCCAGGGAAATCATCCCCACCACCGTCAGGTCCTGAGTCAGGCCTGCCAACGGTGCGATGGCATCGGCATTCACTGCCGCTGTGTCGCCGTTGACCAGCGCCAGCAAGGTCATGATGGCAACAGAGAACAGCGCAGCGGCCATCATGATGCCCTGGATCAGGTCGGTCCACGATGCCGCCAGAAAGCCCCCCAGAAAGGTATACGACACGATCACCGCCGCCCCGAGCCAGAGCGCCAGGGTGTAATCGAGCTCAAACAGGCTCTCAAACAGTACCGCGCCCCCGACCAGGCCGGCAGACACGTAGAAGGTGAAAAACACCAGCATCACCACCGACGACACCGTGCGCAGAATGCGCTGGCTGTCGGCAAAACGGGCTTCCAGATAATCCGGTACGGTCAGGGCATTGCCGGCGGCCTCGGTGAACACCCGCAGGCGTTCGGCGATCAGCGACCAGTTGAGGTAAACCCCGACCAGGGTCCAGATCGCGATCCAGGCCTGGGAAAAGCCACCGCTAAAGATCGCACCCGGCAATCCCATCAGCGCCCAGCCACTGAGATCGGAGGCACCAGCGCTCAGCGCTGCGACGCTCGGCGGCAGGTTGCGGCCACCCAGAATGTAGTCAGACAGGTCACGGGTATTACGGTAGAAGTAGACCCCGATCGCCAACATCATCAACAGATAGATCGCGAACGAGATCAGAACGGAGGTACTCATGGCTCACCTCTTGGAGTAGTTATTGTGGATGAGCAGGTTATCGGCAAGAAAAACTAATTAAAATTGACTAATATTGGCAAAATACATGAATCTGAGTCACCAATGGCCCGCCCAAGCTTCTCTTCACTGAAAACCTTTGAAATCGTCGCCCGTCTCGGCAGCCTGCGGGCCGCCGCCGAGGTACTGCACATCACCCAGTCCGCCGTCAGCCACCAGTTGCGGCGACTGGAGGAAACTCTGGATCTGCAACTGATTGAAAAACAGGGACGGGGCATTCGTCTGACGCCCAGGGGAGATCAACTGGCGGAAGGGTTACGTGCTGGCTTCGGTCAGATTGATGCGGCGCTGGACACCCTGGCCAGCGACCAGGCCCGGGAACGGTTGCGGGTCAGTTGCCTGCCCTCCATTGCGGTGCGCTGGCTGATCCCCCGCTTGAACCGCTTTCGCAGCCAGCATCCGGAAGTCGCCATCAGTTTTCAGTACATCGACATCGCCAGCAGTGAGGTGCCGCCGGACATCGACGTCCAGATCACCTGGTTTGACGGCGATCCCCGCGGTCGTTGCGACCGTACCCTGCTGTTTGCCGGGGACACCGTGCCGGTGGCCAGCCCCCATTACCTGCAGACCGTCCAGGCCATCACCCAACCCCGGGATCTACTGCGCCTGGAACTGCTCCACGACGAAACCCGGGACCCATGGCGTTACTGGTTCCACAGCCAGGGCCTGAACCCAAGCCACCTGGACCAGGGGCTGCTGTACCAGGACTTCAACCTGCTCAGTTCGGCCGCCATCGCCGGCCAGGGCGTGGCACTGTGCCCACCCCGGCTGATCGAGACCGAGCTGGCCCAGGGCACGCTGGAAGTGCTGTTCGGCACCCGCGCCAACACCACCCGGGCCTATTGGCTGTTCAGCCACCCGGCGCCACGGCCGGCGGTGCAGCAGTTCATCGACTGGCTGACCGTCGAGGCGGCGCAGCCAACGGTCAGTCGCTGAAAGCGTCCTCAAGCACAGCGCGGCTGATCTCCGGCGTCATGTCGCCCTGCTCGGACAGCGCCACCATGCCGTGAGCCTCGAGGGCCGAAACCACATCACCGATCTGATGCGCCTGAACCCCGTACTGGCTCAGCCTCGTTTTCACCCCCAGGGACTCAAAGAAAGCGCGGGTTTTGGCAATCGCCTGGTCAATCCGCTCCTCCTCGCTCCCCGAAGAGATGTCCCAGACCCGCTCGGCAAACTGCAGCAACTTCTCACGCTTCTGGTTTTTACGGGCCTTCCACACCGACGGCAGCACAATTGCCAGACTCTGGCCGTGGTCGATGCCAAACAGCGCCGTCAGTTCATGGCCGATCATGTGCGTGCTCCAGTCCTGGGGTACGCCGGCACCGATGAAGCCGTTCAACGCCCAGGTCGCAGCCCACACCAGGTTGGCACGGGCTTCATAATTCTCCGGCTCCGCCAGGGTGATCGGGCCGACCTCGATCAAGGTCTTTAGAATGCCCTCGGCGGTACGATCCTGAATACGAGCGTTGGCGGGATATGTCACGTACTGTTCAACAACGTGTACGAACGCGTCCACCACACCATTCGCCACCTGGCGCTGCGGCAGGGTGAAGGTCAACGTCGGATCAAGTACCGAGAAGGCAGGAAACAGCAGCGGACTCATCACCGGCCATTTGCCTCCCTGATGAGACACTACGGCGCCCATATTCATTTCAGATCCGGTGGCCGGCAACGTCGCTACAGTGCCCAGAGGCAAAGCCTCAGTCACAGGAAGACCCGCAAAGCCGTGGCCCAGCAGGTCGGCCGCGTTACCATCATACGGCGCCGCGGCGGCAACAAACTTGGTGCCATCCATCACCGAACCACCACCGACCGCCAGCAGGAAGTCGATGCGCTCCTGTCGAACCAGCTCCACCGCCCGCATCAGCGTATCGAATTGAGGGTTCGGCTCAATGCCAGCAAATTCGAAGACCGCCCGCTCCCCCAGGTTCGCCAACACCCGTTCCAGGGTGCCATTACGCTTGACGCTGCCGCCACCGTAGAGCACCAGCACCCGTGCATCCGCAGCAATCAGTTGGTCCAGCTCAGCCAGACGATCCTTGCCAAATACGATCCGCGTTGGATTATGAAAATCAAAGTTCTGCATCACCTACTCTCCCACTAGTTTATAAGCAGTATGATACGTACGCCGACCGTTTCAGGAATGGGGAAAACCATCTCAGACATGCCTAATACGATCAAGAAAGATCTTTTTGGGCATTTATGATGGAGTGCTAGAATGGCGCGAAAAGACCACCTGGGAGCAAGCAACATGACACCATTGGCCGCCGTGCTGGAGCAACTGGCTGAAGGCGAGGGATACCATCCAACTATCCTTAATGGTGTTGGTATCTTTCGCAGCGAACGCTCAAATCAGCGGGAGCCGCTGTGCTACCGGCAGGGCCTCATCATCATGGCGCAGGGCACTAAACGGGTGTACCTGGAAGACCAGGTGTATGAGTACAACCCGGATAACTATCTGGTGCTGACGCTGCCGGTACCGGCCGACTGCGAGGCCATCACAGAACCAGGTCGCCCTCTGCTGTCCCTGGTGATCGACATTGATCTGACCATGCTGCATGAGATTGTCCGGGTCTTTGACGACTGTGGCCGCAACCCGGTTGCCGGTACCAGAGAACCGGAGCGTAGCCTGTTCGTATCCCCGGCTGGAGCCGATTTCCGAAGCTGCACCCTGCGCTTGGCCCGAGCCCTGCAGGACCCGGTCAAGGCCAAGGTACTTGGCCCCGGACTGGTGCGGGAGATTCTGCTGCATACCCTGCAGGGACCGGGCGGCTCGTCACTGATGGCGCTGGCCCGTCACAACACCAGCCTATCGAGACTGGAACCGGTGATGAAGTACATCCATACCCACTTCGCCAACGCCCTGGACGTGGAACAGCTCGCGGCCATGGCCAATATGAGTTCACCCACGTTTCACCGCAACTTCCGCAAAGTGACGTCGCTGTCACCGATTCAGTACATCAAACGCATTCGCCTGACCCGCGCCCGCGACCTGCTGCTGGATCAGCAGGTTCAGGTGGGCCAGGCGGCATCAGAAGTGGGCTATGAAAGCCCCAGCCAGTTCAGCCGGGAATTCAAACGGTTCTTCGGGCAGCCACCCAAGTCCATGGCCGGCGGCGCGAGCGTGCCGCCAGGGAACCACCACGCACCGGCACTCTGACGCCGAGGCCAAGAGCCCCAGAAAAGCTAAGTACAGCACAGCAGGTCATCGAACCAACCAGAGGGGGCACTAGCAAAATCGGGCATCTGGTCAATACTTGCACCATGTTCAACGCAACCCTGAGAAGGAACACCATACCTTTCGCTGTTGGGAGCACGGCCGGCTCTGGGGAGAGCTGGCCCTGACAGGGCAAACGCGATGCATCGATCACCAGACTTCCAAAGCCACCTGGAGTTGATCTATCAGGCCATTGGGTCGCCTGGGCGCTGGCAGGCGCTTATCGAAACGCTAAAGCTTGATATCAACGCTTCCATGGGGCTGTTCTCGCTTGAGGACAAGCATACCGGTAAACCGTTGCATATCTTATCGTCAGGATTCGATAACAGAGACCTTGAGACGTATAGCGAGCACTTTTATGACATGGATATCTGGAGCAAGCGGCTGCTTGAAATTGAACGGCCGCAGTTTGTTACATCAGATGAGATGATGAGCCTACGGGATTTCAAACGTACAGAGGTTTACAACGATTATGCCCGCCCACTGGACATTCACCACGCCATGGGCAACTACCTGATTACGGAAGGCAACGCGGTATTACGGGTCGCCTTCCAGAGAAGCCAGTCACAGGGCCCCTTCCAAACCGCAGAAACCGATCATCTCACGCAATTGCGACCCCACATCCGGCGAGCCATCACCATCCAGGGTGACCTGGACCGCAGTCACAGTTCAGAGCACCACCACAAGGCGTTGCTGGACAGCCTGGGTGATGCCGCACTGGTGCTGGACGTCCATGGCACCATTCTGTACCACAATGACGCCGCTGACAGGCTGGTCGGCAGTGGCTCGGACCTGGTTGCTGTTCGGGGCAGGTTGCGCCCCCGAAACCCGGACCTGAGGTCGCAGTTCGGCTTGGCACTCCGTGAAGTCACGCAGCAACTCCAGCCTGTTCGCTATGTTCACACCCCGGATTTCAGACTGATTCTTGAGCTCTCGCCGTTCCAGTGGCGCCAGAGCCTTCTGGGAGTCCCGATTGCGACCAGCATGTGCGCCCTGGTTAAGATCAAGGGCAGCCATCCTGCCCCCGCGGAGGCAATTCAGCGACTTCAGTTGGCCTTCGGCCTGAGTGGCCGGGAGGCCAACGTAGGCTATTGGCTTACCCATGGCTACACACCAGAGCGGATCGCGGAGCAGGAAAACCGGACCGTACACACGGTACGCTCACAGATAAAATCCATGACAAGGAAACTGCAGGCCACCGGACAAATGGAGCTCGCGCTGGTGCTGTCCCAGGTATTGAACTGACGAGTCACCTTCTGCAGTTGCCCTCCCTCCCCGCTGTATTCACCGCCCCGTATGACGACGCCCGGATCGATCCGGCGCTTCAGGATTTCACCCATATGGGTGAATCGCATCGACATGAACAACCGTTAATCTTGTTATCGAAGGAGTATGGACAGAAGTCGCAAAAAAGACCGTCAAAAGGATACCCTTACCATGTCTAGCATGACTCTCTCGCAGAAAACGCTCCCAATCCTGGCCACGCTGCTGGCCGCGGGCGCACTCCACGGATGCGGTGGATCATCAAACGATGACAGCAACACCAATCCTCCTGAGCCGGAGACACGAACTGGCATTTTTGTTGACAGCCCAGTGATCAATATTGGCTATCGCACCGACTCCCAGGCCGGTACCACCAATGAACTGGGCGAGTTCAAATACCTCGAAGGCGAGATGGTCACCTTCTTTATTGGCGACCTGGAATTTCCCACGGTACCCGCCAGTGCTGTCGTCACACCGCTGGATCTGGCCGGGACCAACGATACTCATAATCAGGCCGTGACCAATATGGTTCGACTGTTGCAGTCGCTGGACGAGGATGGAGATCCGGACAATGGCATTGCCATTCCGGAAGGGGCGGCGGCCAACAGCCTGGCCGTGGATTTTTCCGTCGACCCGGGGCAGTTTGTTTCTTTGGTGACCAACCTGGTGGCCAACTCCGGCTCCGCGACGACCTCCCTGGTCGCCGAGGTCGAAGCCCGTGACCATTTTGAGGAGCAACTGGTCAGCTACGGCGTTACCTTCGGCACCCTGGACGGCCTGTGGCGACTGGACTCCGATGGGGACGACCTGACCGCTGTGGCCTTTATGTCCGATGGCTACTACATCTTCACCAATTACAACTCTCAGCAACCCGATTCCGAGAACGGTATGGAGCAGGGTAACTATGCACTGGACTCAGGCACCGGCGAATTAACCACAACCCAGTTGTACGACCTGGACCCCGGTCGTGGCCTGTCCGAAGACATCGGCCATTTCGCCCGGGTCTATGGCGACAAGCTTCACCTGATATTTGATGATAATGGGGACGGCCTGGCCGACAGCTCGGAGACAGTCATTTTCACCAGAGTGACTTCGGATCAGGAGGTGGGGCTATGGGAAATGACGATGATAATCGGGGAAAATGTGACGGGGGATGACAAGGTAAACTTCATGTTCTTCAACGACGGACGCTATATCCACTCGGAATACGGCCCTGAAATAGAAGCCGAAGAGGCGGGAGTCGAACTGGGTAACTACACCATTGATCCGGTAACTGATCAGTTGTCCGTTTCAGCCCTGCTTGACAGGAACGATGGCCGGGGACTCTCGGCTCCCGGAGCTGAGCCGTTTCTGATGTTCGCGACAGTGGACGGAGACCAGCTGTCCCTGGTGCTGGACGACAACGAGAACGAGGTAATCGACGAAGACGACATCGCTTTGATCTTGTCCCGTCAGTAATCGTTTTGACCGGCCCCACCAGCCATGGCGGGGCCGTCGTGCATCAAAACCATACACCTGCGATAGGCGCTGTCGCCTTTGCCGAGCGGCCCCTAAACCCGATAGCGCTGAACCTCATCAGTCAGTTCGCCGGCGAGTGCTTTGAGCTGCTGGGTGGCGTGACCAGCCCGTTTAGTACCCTGAGCCGTCTGCTCGGAAATGGCCACGATCTCGTGCACGTTCTGGTTGATGGTCTCGGACACGCTGGTCTGTTCCTCGGCGGCGCTGGCAATCTGGGTGTTCATCTCGGTGATGGTGCCAACCGCCTGGGAGATGCGCTGCAGCGCCTCATTGACCTGCCGGGTTTCATCGGCGGTGGCCTCACTCTGCTCACTGATAGTGCCGATCAACTGCACGGCCCTGTCGGCGCCCTGTTGCAGCTGCTCGATGGTCGCCTGAATCTCCTGGGTGCTCTGTTGGGTGCGGCTGGCCAGGGTTCGCACCTCGTCCGCCACCACCGCGAACCCCCGCCCGCTTTCACCGGCGCGGGCGGCCTCAATGGCCGCGTTGAGCGCCAGCAGGTTGGTCTGGTCGGCAATGTCGCGGATCACTTCCAGTACATTGTCGATCTGGCGTGAGTCCTCGCCCAGCTTCCGGATCACCTGCACGCCCTCTTCCACTTGCCGGGACAGCCCGCCAATCACTTCAATGGCCTGATACAGCACGCCCTGGGCGTCCGACACCTGCACCGACGCATGGCCGGCAGCATCGGAGGCTTCCGCCGCATTGCCCGCAACCTGCTGCGCTGCCGCCGTCATTTCGTTCATCGCGGTGGCGACCTGGTCACTCTCGGACTGTTGACGGGCCACTCCCTGCTCCGCCTCCACCATGACGCCATTGAGCTCGCCAGCGGTCTCATTGAGCGTGTCGGTGGATGCCCGCACCCGACTGACCAGAGCCTGAACCTGATCGGCAAAGCTGTTGAACGCTTCCGCCAGCTGGCCCAATTCGTCACCACTGGCGACCTCCAGCCGCTGGGTCAGGTCGCCGTCACCGCTGGCGATGCCATTCATCGCGGCAACCGCAGACTTCATCGGTCGGATGATGCTTCGCACCACCACCAGTGCCAGGAATACGATGATCGCCAGCGCCACCAGCGAGGTGGTCACCGAGCCGAAGATCGCCTCTTCCAGCGAACTGCCAACCCGCGCCTCCATGCTGGCCACCTGGGCTTCCAGGCCATCAACCCAGAAACCGGTGCCAATCATGATGCCCCACTCCGGCAGCATCTCGGCGTATCCCAGCTTCGGCGCTACCTGACCACTGTCCGGGTGCTTCCAGCCGTAGGGCACGTAGCCACCGCCGCTACGGGCGACTTTGACCAGTTCACGAATCAGGTAGGTGCCGTTGGGGTCCTGGAAGTCCCACAGATTGCGGCCTTCCAGCGCCGGGTTGAGACCATGCATCACCGCTGTGCCACGGGTGTCATAGGCAAACAGGTAGCCATCACTGCCGGAGTCATCAAAGCGCAGCTGCCGCAGGATCTTCCAGGCCTGTTCACGGATTGCGGGGTCGCCCGCCGAGCCGGGCTCGTCGTAGAGGTGCTGGATGGAGGTCTTGGCCAGTTGGAGATAGTTGCGCAGCTCCTGCCGCTTGCTGGCCTCCATGTCTTCAGAGAAGCTGGTCACGGCCTGGTCGCCGATGGCGCGGGCCTGGTTCAGGTTGTAGCTGCTCAGCAGGCCGGTCAACAGGATGACGGGCACGAGTGCCAACACCAGCACCCGGGTCTGGATGGTCAGGTTCTTCATGGCGGCGATCTTTCCGTGGGAGTAGGGCTAAACCGGCGAGGCCGGTACCGGAGGAGCCCATCGGGGCTCCTCAGAAAAAAGATTAGCAACGCTACAGAAAAACGCGCCAAATAGTCATTGAGGAATCCCCGTAGCGGTTTACCGCAATCGACGGACCATGAACGCTAAACCATTCCCGCCCGGTGCCATGGCACCGGGCGGGGACTACTGAAACAGCACTGTTGCTGGAATCGCGGGTTCAGATCACGCCAAAGGCCAGCATGGCATCGGCCACCCGACAGAAGCCGGTGACGTTGGCGCCCAGAACGTAATCACCGGGCTGGCCATACTCGCGGGCGGTCTCGTCGCAGGAACGGTGGATGTCGATCATGATGTCCCGCAACCGCTGCTCACTGTACTCGAAGCTCCAGGAATCCCGGGACGCATTCTGCTGCATCTCCAGCGCACTGGTGGCGACGCCACCGGCGTTGGCGGCCTTGCCCGGGCCAAACAGCACACCGGCCTCGCGGAAGTTCCGTACCGCCTCCGGTGTGCACGGCATATTGGCACCTTCCACCACCGCCAGAACCCCGGACTGGACCAGCTGACGGGCAGCGGATTCGTCCAGCTCGTTCTGGGTCGCACACGGCAAGGCAACCTGACAGGGCACACTCCAGATTGAGCCACCCTCGACAAAATCGGTGCCACTGCGTTTGCGCTCGGCATAGAACCCGATACGGCCCCGCTCCACTTCCTTGATCTGGCGCAGCAACTCCAGGTCGATTCCCGCCGGATCGTAGACGTAACCGCTGGAGTCGGAACAGGCCACCACCCGGCCCCCCAGCTGGTGCACTTTCTCCATGGCGTAGATCGCCACATTACCCGAGCCGGACACCACCACCTGCTGCCCCTCGAGACTGCGCCCCTGGGTTGCCAGCATCTCTTCCGCAAAGTACACCGCCCCGTAGCCGGTGGCCTCCTTGCGCACACGGGCGCCCCCCCAGCCCAGGCCCTTGCCGGTGAGCACACCGGATTCATAGCGGTTGGTGATGCGCTTGTACTGGCCAAACAGGTAGCCCACTTCCCTCGCACCAACGCCGATGTCACCCGCCGGTACGTCGGTGTACTCCCCAATGTGGCGATAGAGCTCGGTCATGAAGGACTGGCAAAAGCGCATGATTTCATTGTCGGACCGTCCTTTGGGATCGAAGTCCGCCCCACCCTTGCCGCCACCGATAGGCAGGCCGGACAGGGCGTTCTTGAAGATCTGCTCGAAGCCCAGGAACTTGACCACTCCCAGGTTGACCGACGGATGGAATCTCAGGCCGCCCTTGTAGGGCCCCAGAGCGGAGTTGTACTCAACCCGGAACGCCCGGTTGATCTGCACAGTGCCCTGATCATCCACCCACGGCACCCGGAAGATGATCTGCCGCTCCGGCTCGCAGATGCGCTCCAGCAGCTTGGCCTCGGCGTACTCGGGGTGGCGGGCAATCACCGGGGCCAGGGTATCCAGCACCTCGGTCACGGCCTGATGAAACTCGGGCTCGGCCGGGTTGCGGCGAACAACATCTTCCCTCAGGGCCTCCAGGGCATGGGTGTTGTGCATGACATCTCCTTATCACGTTTATTGGCTGTGGATGTTTTTTTGACTGTGGATGGTTATTGGAATTTGGTTGTTTTCGGGCGCAAGGGGCCCGTCCGATTACTCAGGTCGGGTCACGCTGACGATCTTCAGATGCAGGATCTTGCCGCCACTCATCGGCCAGTCGATCCGATCACCCACTGACAGCCCCAACAATGCCGCACCGGCAGGCGCGAACACCGATACCTGGCCGGCGCCAGCGCCGGCCTGATGGGGGTATACCAGGGTCAGATCGTGGGACTGACCGTTGCCCTCGTTGACAAAACGCACCAGCGAATTCATCGCCACCACGCCCTCGGGCAACTGGTCCGCCGGTACCAGTTCCGCCCGTTCCAGTTCTTCGGCGAGGCCCTCCAGCACATCGGAGTCGCTGTCGTCCCGATCGAGCAAGGACATCAGGCGGTTGTAATCTTCTTCGGTCACCGTAATGGCAGGTAATTCAGACATAGCAATCCCTCAAACACGCAGGTTCGATAACAGGTGGATCAGCAATCGATTTGGGAAACCGATGCGGCAGTCAGCGCATCAGCCAGGCTGGAGGTTGTCGCCGAATCCGCAGCGACAACACGGATTCAGCGAAGGGAATGGCAGAGGGTCGGGCACCCGAAAAACCGGATCGCGGCGGCCCGGTTCTGGAGCAGATTGGTAACAGTCAAACGCTTACAAAACATCTTGATCAGGGTCCGCGATCCTTTGAATAGGACCCCCAGTGTTCAAGAAGCCGGGTGGCGGGTCAAGTAGCAAAGCGAACCTGTATCAATCTCACCGTTCTGAAGGTGATGCCGGAACACGATTCAGTTCGGCACCCTGGGCTGACCGGCGAAACAGTGTCTGCCGCGCCACCGCCCAGGCCTCACCGCGCCCGACAAGCAACAGCAGCGCCAGACCACCCGGCACCAGCACCAGCATTAACAGCGGACCGATGACATAGGCGTAGATCAGCAGATAGGGCACAAGCACCACCGCCATGGCCAGGCGTTTCAGGGATTCAAAAATCGACATGATGACCTCCGGTTAAAATTGAGCGCGCTCATAATGCTAATTTGAGCACGCTCAATTTACAACTTATACTGACCCGGTGTTCCGCTTCACCCAACAGAACCGAAGGCCAGCAGCCACCATGCCAGAACCCAGCAAACGGCAACGCACTCGCCAACAGATCCTCAACGCCGCCTGGCAACTGTTTCGCGAGCAGGGGTACCAGGACACCAGCACCCGCCAGATCGCCCGCGCCGCCGGTGTCGCTGACGGTACTGTATTCAGTCACTTCGCCACCAAGCTGGAGCTGTTACAAGAGGGAATGCGGATTCAGATTGACCAGGTGCTGGCCAATGCCGAGCAACAGGACCGCAGCCACAGCGCCGCCGGCCGGTTACTGCATTTCGCCGACTACCTTTACCGGTTCTACCTGGCACATCGGGAGTTCAGCCGGGAGCTGTTGAAGGAGATCGTCTGGCAGCAGGACTACTTCAGCCCGCAACTGCTGGCCTTCCGGCAACGCCTTGAAGCGGCGGACGACCACCCTGCCCCGGCCCGGGCCGAGGTGATGCTGGACTTGTACTTCATGACCCTGATCCAGGGCCTGAACCACCCCCGGCTGGAAGCCGGGGATCTGCTGGCGACCCTGGCGGGTAAAATGGAGATTCTGGGGAACGGGGTCCCCCAGCAGACAGGTCAGTAACGTAGGAGAGCAGTATGGCAGGGACAGTAAGGTAGGCAGCGACCGTCAGGAACGCCGCCTGCACTCAGCGTTCACGTCAGGCGCTGTCGCCCCAGCTGATGGTTCGGGGCTGATCCTGTCCTTCGGCAAACAGATGGCCGATATCGGGCACCGCGTAGCAACGGTCCCCCCGGCGAGGCTGACGGCGATTGAACTCGGCGTGGCTGATTCCCACCTCCCAGACATCCTCGCTTTGCCAACCCTGGGCTTTGAGCTCCACCCGCACCTCGGAGCCAATCAGGCTGACGGCCTCAATACAGAACGGGAAGTGCGCCTGCTCCGACGGTTCGCTGGTCAGCCGCACTTCATGGGGCCGTAGGTAGAGCTGCGCCTCAGACCCTGCCGGCGATTCCGGCAGACGGACCCAGGCGTCCCCCTGCACCAGCCGGCCTTCCTGGAGCTGGCCGGAGAATTCATTCACCTGCCCCAGGAAGTCGAACACGAACCGGCTTTCCGGTCGCGCGTACAGTTCGGTCGGTGCATTGACCTGCTCCACCCGACCATGACTCATTACCACCACCTGGTCAGACAGCTCCAGCGCTTCCTCCTGATCGTGGGTGACGAACACACTGGTGAAATGGAACTCATCATGCAGGTTACGCAGCCAGCGACGCAGGTCTTTGCGTACCCGCGCGTCGAGGGCGCCAAAGGGTTCGTCCAGCAGCAGGATACGGGGCTTGGTGGCCAGTGCGCGGGCCAATGCCACGCGCTGTTTCTGGCCACCGGACAGCTGGGCCGGATAGCGGTTGGCCAGGTGTGGCAGCTGGATCATCTCCAGAAGACGCCCCACCGTGGCCCGGATCTCCGGCTTTGGCGGCCGCTGCTTCTTGGGCAGGGACTCCAGGCCAAAAGCGATGTTCTGGGCCACCGTCAGATGACGGAACAGCGCGTAGTGCTGGAACACGAAGCCGACATTCCGGTCCCGGACATGAAGCTGACTGATGTCTTCGCCACCGAACAGGATGCGCCCCCGCTCGGCGCTCTCCAGACCGGCGATGATGCGCAGCAACGTGGTCTTGCCGGAACCGGACGGTCCCAGCAGTGCGGTGATCTGCCCTTCCGGAATGGTCAGGGAGACATCATGCAGCGCCTGGAACTGGCCATAGAACTTGTTTACCTGGTCAATCTGGATACTCATTTTTCCGTCCTGTGTTCCGGCTGCTGGTCCCGCTCACGGGCCTGGTGCCATTCCACAAAGCCTTTCACTGCCAGGGTCAGAATGGCAATGGCCGCCAGCAATGAGGCGCTGGCGAAGGCCCCCACAATGTTGTAGTCCTGGTACAGCAACTCGACGTGCAATGGCAGGGTGTTGGTTTCGCCACGGATATTCCCGGACACCACCGATACCGCGCCGAACTCCCCGACCGCACGGGCGTTGGTCAGCACAACGCCGTAGATCAGCGCCCATTTGATGTTGGGCAGGGTGATGTGGCGGAACACCCGCCAACCGGATGCCCCCAGTACCACGCCAGCCTCTTCTTCCTGGCTGCCCTGCTGCTGCATCAGCGGAATCAGCTCCCGGGCCACGAAGGGGCTGGTGACAAACACCGTGACCATCACGATTCCGGGCCAGGCAAACATCAGTTGCAGATCGTACTGCCCCAGCCAGCTCCCCACCCAACCGTTGCGCCCATACAGCAGCAGGTACAACAACCCCGCCACCACCGGTGAGATGGCGAACGGAATGTCGATCAGGGTGATCAGCAGTTTGCGGCCGGGAAACTGGAAGCGGGTCACCGCCCAGGCCAGCGCCGTGCCGAACACCAGGTTCAGCGGCACCGTGACCAGCGCCACGAACAGGGTCAGGCCGATGGCGTGCAGGGTGTACTCATTCCCCAGGTTCGCCATCAGGGTTCCCCAACCAGCACTGAACGCCTGGCTGAAAATCAGCACCAGCGGAATCACCAGCAGCACCAGCGTAATCGACAACGCCAGGCCGATCAGCGTCCACTTGATCAGCGGTTTTGAGCCGACCTGGTGACGGGCGGATTCAGCCATGTTAGCGACCCTCCAGACGGCGCAGGAAGCGGGCCTGCCAGAGGTTGATGGCAAACAGCAGCACCAGTGAGGTCAACAGCACCACCGAGGCGATGGCACTGGCAGCGGCGTAGTCAAACTCCTGCAGCCGCACGTAGATCATCAGACTGGTCACCTCACTGACATAGGGCATGTTGCCAGCGATAAAGATCACCGCCCCGAACTCACCCAGGCTGCGGGTAAACGACAACGCCGCACCGGTCACCAGCGCCGGCCACAGGGCCGGGAAGATTACCTTACGGAAAATGCGGCCATCGGAGGCGCCCAGGCTTATGGCCGCCTCTTCATCCTCCGGCGACAGCTCCTCCAGCACCGGCTGCACCGTGCGCACCACGAAGGGAATGCTGGTGAAGGCCATGGCAACGACGATACCCACGGGGGTGAACGCCACTTCCAGCCCCAGTTTGCTCAACCACTGGCCGTACCAGCCGGTCTCGGCGAACAGGGTCGCCAGGGTTATACCAGCGACCGCCGTCGGCAGGGCAAAGGGCAGATCCACCATGGCGTCCACCAGGCGCTTGCCCGGGAATTCATAGCGCACCAGCACCCAGGCCAGCAGCAGACCAAACAGGGCATTGAACAGGGAGGCCGCCAGGGCCGCGAGCGCAGTCACCTTGTAGGAGGCCACCACCCGCGGATCGCTGATCACAAACCAGAACTGTTGCCAGCTCATGCCAGAGGCTTCCACCACCAGACCGCTTAGGGGCAACAGCAGAACCATGCTGACGAACAGCAGCGAGATACCCAGGCTCAGGGTGAACCCGGGCAGGACCCGCTTATTGCGTTTAACGAGGAAAGGGCGCGGTGTTGCCACAGCGCCCTGGGTGACGGTTTCGGTCACGGAGATGTCCTAGCGACGTTGCAGTTGGTCCAGTTTGCCGCCACTGGCGAAGTGCGTCTGCATGGCGTTTTCCCAACTGCCGGCGATGTCCTGAATGGGCAGCAGTTTGACCTCTGGGAAGCGGTCAGCCACCTCCGCCTTGACGGTCTCATCATGGACCCGGTAGTTGAAGCCGGACAGCAGGCGCTGGGCCTCTTCACTGTACAGGTGCTCCAGGTAGGCCTTGGCCAGATCCAGGTTGCCGTTCTGTTCAGCGTAGTCATCAACCCAGGTCACCGGGAACTCGGCCAGGAAACTGACTTTCGGTGTCACCACCTGGTAGTCGTCGCCCAGTCGGTCAACGATGTTGAGGACTTCCGACTCGAAGGTCAGCAGCACATCACCAATACCACGCTCGATAAAGGTGGTGGTGGCACCGCGGCCGCCGCTGTCGAAGACCTTGACCCGGCCCAGCAGGCTGGAGAGGAAGTCATCGATCCGCTCCTGGTCGTCACCAAAGGTGTCCTGAGCGTAGCCCAGCGCCGCAAGATAGGTATAGCGGGCGTTGCCGGAGGTTTTCGGGTTCGGCATCACCAGATCAACGTCCTCACGGACCAGATCGTCCCAGTTCTCAATGCCCTTGGGATTGTCCTTGCGCACCAGGAAGGCCATGGTGGAGTAGTACGGTGAGCTGTTGTTCGGCAGCCGCTCGGCCCAGTTCTCCGGCAGCAGGTTGCCACGCTCGTGGATGATGTCGATGTCGGTGACCTGGTTGAAGGTCACCACATCGGCCTTCAGCCCCTGGATGATGGCCTGGGCCTGACGGGAAGAACCGGCGTGGGACTGGCGGATGGTGACATCCTCTCCCTGGGTCTCCTGCCAGTAAGCCTGGAACTGTTCGTTGTAGGCAGCGAAGAGTTCACGGGCAATGTCATAGGATGTATTCAGCAGTTCCCGGTCAGCCGCCAGCACAGGCTGTGCCGCCAGGGTGACCGCGACCGCGACACCTTTGAGAAAGTGTTTCATGGTATCTACCCCAGTCCGGTACGTGGAAAATCGTGTAAGGGCGCCTAAGCTACCAGAAGCACTAAAAAACGAAAAAGCATAAAATAGGATATGGTTATTTCTTTTTTGAATTGAATGCCCCGCCCCGCCTCCCTGTCGTAGAGCCATGCAGTCACCGCCCTGAGGCAGGGCATCAGGGCATCAGGCAGACGTCGTTCTTGTTGGCCTTCTTGACCCGATACATCGCCTCGTCCGCTCTGTGGATCAGATCCTGTCCCTGCTGATCTCCGCCCCGACCGGTGCAGATACCAACGCTGGCACCCACCCGCACCGCGTCTCCCGATGCCAGGGTGACAGGCCGGGTAATGGCCTCACGGAACCGCTGCCCGATCTCCAGCACACTGGCTTCCGAGGCGATGTTCTCTGTTACCACCACAAACTCATCGCCGCCAAGCCGTGCGACACAGTCACTGTCCCTCGCCTCCTGCTGAAGCCGTCGGGCAATCGCCTGCAGCAGGATGTCACCCGCTTCGTGGCCATACTGGTCGTTCACCGGCTTGAATCCGTCCAGATCGATCAGGATGACCGCCAACGGTTCATGGCGGCGCTGTGCCCGCTGCAACGCTTTTTCCAGATGGGTCATCAGACCATAGCGGTTGTAGAGCCCGGTCAGCGGGTCCTCCACCACCCGACGCTCCAGCTGTGCCTTGGCCGCTTCCAACTCGGAAGTTCGCAGTGCAACCCGGTGCTCCAGCTCCCGTTCCTGACGCTGCAACGCCAGGACCAGCTGACGCTGGGCCAACTCCTTCTGGCGCTTGAGCTCATTGAAGCGGGCAGCCAGGCCGAAGGACAGCAGGAGCATCTCGATGGCGGAGCCGATCTGGAGGCTGTAGACCGTGAGGAAGTTGGACGGTATCCAGCCCAGGTTGCGCACCGACAGCAGCGCCGTCCCCACCAGCAACAGCAGCCAGGCCAGCAGGTAGATCCGTGCGGCGGGAATCCGGTGGCGGACACCGGCCACGCCACTGGCAATCAGGAACACCGTCGTCAACACGCCCATGGCGGACATGATCTTCAGCGCGCCCTGCACCGGTACCACCAGGGTGGTCAGGGTGGCCCCCCACCAGCAAATCACCATGACCGACAGCACCCGGTCCCAACGCGGCGCGATCCGCCGCATGTCCAGGAAGCTGCGGGCAAACATCACCGCCAAAGTCGCCGCCAGGGTGTAACCGGTGGGCAGGATGCGATTGCCCCACTCCCCGACCAGACCTGGCCACAGCAGCAGCGGCCCCAACCCATTCATGCTGGACGCGGCGATGCCGAAGCTGAACACGAACAGCGAGTAAAGCAGAAAGGTGCGATGCCGAGTGCCGAGAAACAGCAGAAAATTGTAGGTACCCAATGCCACCAGCATGCCGAAGTACAGCGCCAGCCAGACATAGGCCTGATCGCTGTCTTCGTAGAACTCGATGGTCGGCGCCAGCCGGGCGTTGAGCGTCATGCTGGCGTGGGTGGTCACCCGCAGGTACAGGGTTGCCCGTTCGCCGGCGTCGAATGACAGCGGAAACACCGGCTTGCGGTGCGCCACCACACGATCCGCAGGGGTCAGGGTGCGTCCGGAGCGCATCTGCTCAACCGTACCGTCGGTATTGACCCGATACAGCCGGATGTCGTCCAGGTAGGCGTAGGTAAACTCAAGCATCCGATCCAGCCGCTGACTGGATCGGGATTCCACGTCGACCCGCATCCAGTACACGTCTGGCGTATAGCCCTGGTGAAGATCCCCAGCGGCCGCCAGGCGGAAAAGCCCTGTGCCGGCACGCACCTGGTCGAAGCTCAGTTCGCCTCCCGGGTCCCTCAACAACGCGACATAGCCATCCAGGGACTGCGCCAGACCTTCATCCAGCACCAACGGGCGTTCCTCGCTCCAGGCCAACATTGCCAACAGCGCCAGCCACACCACAGCAAGGCACCGAACACCCATACCACAACCACCAGACCGCAAACGCACGTCCCCCTTCCGACCCCGCCGTAGGATCACATGACCCGGCGGCGGGAAGTATAGCGGCTAAGGGATGTTTCCGGCAGGTAAGGCGATGGATTTGTCCGTACCAAATGGTTCGGGGCGGCAACTCACCGCCCCGCACCGGGGGTCAGAAAATTACCGGTTAAGCAGCCACTCAGAACGATCCAGCACCCGGCGATTGATGCGGATTTCAGCGACATCACCAGCGAACAGATTGCCCGGCTCCCCTTCCCAGCTGTTAATGCCAATGGACCAGGGTTGCCCGGGTTCAACCAACAACCCCTGTTGCTCACCCACACCGGTGCGCATCACCAGAGAGCCATCAACGTACATCTGCACCTTTTCACCATCATTGATCAGGGCAATGTGGTACCAGTAGCCGTTCATCACTTCCCAGGACCAGTTATCCGGGCCTTTGCCATTCTGCGAGGTGCTCACCCACTGAAACTCTTTCAAGGACGACACGTTCAGTCCAAGAGATGCATCGCCACCACTGCAATCCACCTGATGGTAGTCGCAAACCCGGGAGATCTGGGGACGATGGTTGAGGATACCCGACCACTTGTTATCTTCAGACGACCAATCCTCCGGCAATCTGACGATTGCTTCGATGGTGTAGGTTGGCAGGTAGCCCGCATTCCCCGATTCACTGGTACTGAAGGTCAGCCCGGGTGCTTCGGTGGTCAGGTAGTACCCGCCAACACGGTTATTGCCACGGAAACTGGCGGCACCATCAGCATACCCAAAGGGAGCCGGCTCATTCGTCAGGCTGAAGTAGTTCGAAAGGTCGCCCTGGGGATCATTGAAAGACGCCAGATGCAGGCTGTTGCCGTTACCGGAGGCATCGAGGAACTCGACGTTTCCATTGGTGGTGGTTGCACGGTGGGCCTCATCCAGAATCCAGTAGGCCTGGGTGCCGTCAATATTGCCGGGTTCGTCGTCCACAGCACCTTGGTTGAAGGCACTGAAGCGGGCATCAAAATCCATTGGCACACTGAACTCCCAACGGGACAGCTCATCCTGTGGCTGGCGTTGCCCCTCGGGAATCGCTGCCACCCATGGTGAGAAGGAACGAAAATCCAGCTCGTCGTTGGCGGCGTCAAACCCCACCAGCTGCATCATGCCATTCCCGCCCCAGAAGCCGGATTGGTAGTCCACTACAACAATCACCACATCGCGGCCATAGTCGTTCTTGCCCACCATCATTGCCTCGCCATGGTGGTGACCGTTAAACGTCAGAAAAATCTGGTCGTTACTGCGAATCAGACGATCCCACAGCATGGCACCATGATCGGTGAAGATCGCCGTTTCGCCGTCACCCGCAATATTGAGCAACTGGTGAGTGGTGAGAATCACGGGCAAGTCCGGATGCTGATCCAGCACTGACTGGGCCCAGGTGACGGTCTGCTCCGAAGACCGCCAGTCCAGCGCCAGTACCAGATACTCCCGGCCACCGGCTGAGAATATGTGGTAACTACTGAACCCTGTGCTGTCTGTGCCCTGGAACGTGGTGAAGTTGCCAGCCTGCAATGACGCCGGGAAATGGTTGAGGTAAGGCTCCGACGCCAGCGACCTTTCATTGTCCCACTGGCTGCTGTCCATTACATCGTGGTTTCCAGGCAGCACACTGTAGGGAGTATCAGCATTGGCTTCCAGCACCTGCATGGCCTGTCGGGCATAGGTCCACTCGGAGGGCTCGTCCGCCTGATCAACCACGTCGCCCAGGTGAACGGTGAAGGCAACCCCTTCCTGCCGGTAGTTGTCGGCAATCCATTGAGTTTGGGCCAGAAACCGCTCTGGCGAATAGCGGGCATACTTCTGGGTATCTGGAATGACCGCCAGGGTAAAATTTGCGTCACTGTCGACCACCGGTCCTGTGGTGCTGTTTCCAGAGCTGCCGTCACCACCACAGGCAGACAACATCAGACTCATGGCGATGGGCAATCCGCCCCGCCACCACGCATTGCGGGATAGACACTTCATAGTGAGACTCCTGACTATCGAATGAACGAAGCGCCACCCTAGCCAGAAGACGTTAAAGTTGTATGAATATAAAGCCAAGAAACTTCAAAGAATAAAAACATCAAAACAAAATATAAAATAGTCAAATTTTCATTTATAAGTGAATCTATATTTTATATCCAAACCTTTCAGCTCTATTGGCCTGCCAGACAATCACTGGGATTACGCAGCGGACAGGCAGTGAGGGAAAGACACCCGCAACCAATACACTCTCCCAACTGATCCCGCAACATGGAGAGATCGTGGATCTTGCGATCCAGCAGATCCCGCCAGCGACTGGACATGGCCTCCCACTGCGCCGGCGTCGGAGCCTCGTTGGACGGCAAGGCATCCAGCGCCACCTTGATGTCCCTGAGGGGTACGCCGGTCTGCTGGGCGATCTTGATGATCGCCACCCGACGCAGCACATGGCGGGAATAGCGGCGGTGGTTGGCGTTGTTACGCCAGCCGTGAATCAACCCTTCAGCTTCATAGAAATGCACCGCCGACACCGCAATCTCGCAACGTTTTGCCACCTCCCCCGCACTCAGGGCCTGCTTGCGGCTGTCGATTTTACGGCTCGGTAACTTTCGAAACTCCATGGCTTGACCTCAAGTTGACTTGAGGTTTTAGAGTGCCGTTCCTACACCCCCCTTGGCAAGCACAAAGGAACGTTATGGAACACACCTTGCAACCCCCCGCTCGGACATCCCTGTCCCTGCTGACCTTCACCGGCCTGTGCGTGCTGGTCGGCCTCAACCTGCGGCCATCGCTGGCCGTCATCGGGCCACTGACCGAACATCTCCAGCTCGCCCTGGCGATGAACTACACCCAGATCTCCCTGCTCACACTGTTGCCAGTACTGGTGATGGGCCTTGGCTGTTTCGTCGCCATGCCGCTGGCCCGCCGCCTGGGGGTGCATCAACTGGTGGGCATTGCCCTGGTGCTGATTGCACTGGCTGACCTGATGCGACTGTTCGATCTGGGGTGGTTGGCGTTCCTGTCCACCGCACTGCTCGGTGGTGCCGGCATCGCCCTGGTCCAGGCATTGATGCCCGCGATCATCAAACGCCAGACCGGCGAACGCATGGCCATCACCATGGGCTGGTACATCACCGCCATCATGTGCGGCGCGGCGCTGTCCTCTACTCTGGCTCCGATTCTCACCGACACTCTGGACAGCTGGCGTCACAGCATGGCGAGCTGGGGACTGCTGGCAGCCGTCGCAGCGCTGTTCTGGCAGGGCAATCGTCGTGGTCTGGCGCTGCCGGCGGAACACCGCAGCCACTCACCCCAGCCAACGCTGGTGCCTGGACGCAGCGCCGCCCTGGCCGTGTTTTTCGCACTGGCGGGCACCGGCTATGTATGTGTGCTGGCCTGGCTGCCTCCCTACACCATGGATCTCGGGTTCAGCGCGGTGGAATCCGGTTACCTGCTGGGGTACCTGACCTGCGTGGAAGTGGTGGCAGGCCTGCTGTTTCCGTCTCTGGCCCAACGCAGTACCGACCGGCGACCAGTAATTTTTCTGGTACTGGGCCTGACCATGGTGGGCTTTCTGGTACTGGCCCTGATGCCGCAGACCCCGTCCATCCTGGTGCCGCTGACGCTGCTGGGGCTGGGTATTGGCGGGCAGTTCCCGCTGGCAATGATTGTGGCGATGGATCACCATCCCGACCACCAGGTGGCTGGTCAGATCGTCGGACGGGTTCAGGGTTATGGCTACACCCTGGCGGCCTTCACGCCGTTGCTGGCAGGGGTCACACGAGACCTGCTGGGGACATTCGTCGATGTCTGGCTGGTATTGGCCGCCGCCTACGTCCTGCTGTTCCTGTTGGCGGCAGAGTTCAACCCCCGCCACTATCACCGGCAGTTCCGGTGATAGTGGCGGGGGCCGATGGAAGGAGCAAAAGCCCCGGTTACTTCACCAGTCCCTGGGCCCGCGCCATGGCGTAGGCCGCCCGGGGGCCGGTCCACAGGGATGGCAGGATGATCAGCGACACCGGAATGGCGGTCAGCACGATAAACTGCTGCAGCACCCCGATCTGACCGCTGCCCATGTACAACAGAATCGCCGCCATGATCGCCATGGCCGCACCCCAGAAGGTCCGTACCAGAAAGTGGGGCTCGTCATGGCCGGTACCAACCATGGCAATGCAATAGCTCATGGAATCACCGGTGGTGGCAACGAAGATGGTGGTCAGCAACAGGATCGCCGCCGCCATAAAGGTGCCACCTGGCAGAGCCTGAGCCACAGTCAGGGTGGCCACATCGAAGGAGAAGGCATTCAATGCTTCGGTCAGGTCAATGGCACCGCTGAGCTGATAGAACACACCGCTGCCGCCGAGCAGGGTAAACCAGATGGTGGTGGCGATCGGCGCCAACAGCGAAATGGCCAGGATGGTTTCGCGGATGGTGCGGCCTCGGGAGATCCGTGCCACAAAGATGGACATCAGCGGGGTATAGCCAATGAACCAGGCGAAGAAGAATACCGTCCACCATTTCATCCACCAGTCCGGGGCGGTTTCCGAGGTCACGGTGGCCATATCAAAGAATGAGGTCATGTACTCCCCCAACCCGGACAGATAGCTGTTGGTAAGGAACAGCGTCGGGCCGAAGACGAAGATCACCGCCGCAATCACTAACGCCAGCACCACGTTGAAACGGCTGAGCAACTGGATACCGCGATGGACGCCGCTCATTGCGGACGTCATGTAAACCCCTGCCAGAATGGCGAGGATCACCAACTGGGCACCATAGCTGTCGGCAAAGCCGAACAGTTCGTGCAGCCCAAAGCTCATCTGGGTCGCCAGAAAGCCGATCGGCCCCACCGTGCCGGCCACCACGGCAATCACACAAAGCGCGTCCACCACGCCGCCAACCCAGCTGGTCAGGATCCGTTCACCAAACACCGGGTACAACAGGGTACGGGGTTGCAGTGGCTTGCCCTGAACGTAGTGGGCATGGGCCAGCACCAAAGACGTCAGCGAACCAAGCACCGCCCAGGCCAGCAAGCCCCAGTGCATGAACGACTGCGCCAGTGCCGGCGCCACGGCCTCCGCGGTCGCCGCCTCGGTATCGAACACCGGCGGCGTCACCACAAAGTGGTAGACCGGTTCACCCGCGGCAAAGAACACGCCGCCACCGGCCAGCAGCGTACAAAGGATCATCGCCAGCCAGCGGAAGGTACCGATCTCCGGCTTCGCCAGATCCCCCAGCCGGGCCGCGCCCGCCTGACTCAGGGCAACGCCCATGGCGATGAAGAACGTCAGCAGCAGCAGGAGCTGAAAAAACGATCCCAGATTCTTCGCGGTCCAGGCAAATCCCTCGCCTATCTGTGTAGCCACCCATTGCGAATCAGCCAGTGAAAAGCCGATGAAGGCAATGATGAATCCCATGGTGAGAATCAGAACAACCGGATCACCCAGGTGATGCCAGCGGGATGGTGCAGCGGAAGAGCCAGACGCTGCCGACGAGAGAGTGGTCATAAAAAAGCCAGTTTTTTGCAAATGGCCGCGCACCCTAAAGGCCACGGCCATTGGCTTCAACCGGTATTTCCCCTGACACGGGGGGATTGGGCTACCAGGGAGGCTCCCATTAACTCCGAATCGTCCCTGCGCGATCCGGAGTTAATCTGAGGTTCCCTAGAACTGATAACTCAGACGGCCATACACCGAGCGGGGCTCGCCCGGCATGCTGGAGGAGCGCCAGTAGTCAGTATCCAGCAGGTTGTGCACCGCCAGGGTGGTGCTCCAGTCACGCCACTGCCAGCCCACCATCGCATCAACACGGGTAAAGCCGTCCAGGTGCGCGGCGGAGCCGTCGCGGTTGTAGTTGTAGCGGTCACCCAGGTGAGTCACGCCCAGCTCGCCGTACCACTGATCGTCCGGCACATAGCGCACAAAGGCATTGCCAGTGACGTTGCTGGTGTTGTCCAGATGGCGCCCTTCCTCAGCCGGATCGGCGACATTATCAACCACCTTCGCGGACATCACCCCTACCGAGCTGCGCAGGAACCAGTGATCAACGATCTGGCCAATCAGGCTCAGCTCAATACCCCGGGAACGCTCCTGGCCCCGCTCCGCCCAGCGGAACGGGTCGTTGTCCGGGTCAGGACGGTAACGGATGTTGCGGTGTTCGATCTGGTACAGCGACACCGTGGAAGTGAGTCGTTGATCCAGCCAGTCACTTTTCAGGCCGATCTCGTACTGGCGGTTTTCCTCAGGATCGGTGTTGAAGGTGTCGCTGTCGGCGGTGGCACTGATGCCGAGGTAACCCTGGCCGCCATAGGGCGAGAAACTCTGGCTGTAGGAAGCGTAGGCGGTATGGTCCCGGGCGAGGTCCCAGACCACACCGGCGCTGGGGCTGAATACTGTGTCGTCATAGCGGTTGCTGACATCATCAATGTTGGTGGTCTGGAACTCGTAGTCATCGATGCGGGCGCCCAACATCACCTTCAGCGCCGGAGTCAGCCCGATCAGATCCTGCACGAACAGCGATTGGGTCTCGGTCTCATGGACGTTGTCGAAGCGGATCGGTGCATTGGCCCGGTCCGGGCGCGGCCAACTGGACGGATCACGGGGATCAATGTTCACCAGGCCGCTGACGAAGCCAACCTTGGGCACCCGCTCTTCACGGCTGTCCTCCAGGCCCAGGGTAATCTTGTGACTCAACGGACCTGTCGTCACCTCACCGGTCAGGCGCAGGGTGTTGGTCAGCGTCTTGTTGTCGGTTTCCTGCCAGGCGTAGTTGCGGGACAGCAGGCCGTCATCTTCGCTGTAGCGGCCAGCGTAATGGTGATCAAAGTTCTGCTCGGCCTGGCGGTAGCCGATCAGCCAGCTGATTTCCCAGTCATCGGCAAACTGGTAACCGAGGCTGGAACGGACAAAATGCAGGGTATCCTCAACGTAATCCCCGGGGTGGGCGAAGCCGGTGTGGTAGTCGATCCCCATGAGATCGTAGTCCGACTTGCTCGGCCCACGGTCCGGTACTCGCCAGGCGTTGTCATAGGTGTATTGGGCTTCCCACGTCAGGCGACCATCGTCGGAGGCCACCAACACGCTGGGTGACAGCATCTCATTCTCGCTTTCGATGCCGGAGCGGAAGGCGTTGGCCCGGCCAATCTCACCGGTAAGCCGAACCGCCACGTTGTCGTTCACCACCTCGTTCACATCCAGCGTTGCGCTGCGATCGGCCCAGGAACCGTAGTTGACACCCACGACCCGTGTGGGCGTGAAGTTGGCGGACTTGCTCACCAGGTTGATCACCCCGCCACCGGTGCTGCGCCCGTAGAGTACCGACGCCGGCCCCTTGAGAATCTCGACCCGCTCGATGTTGGCGGTGCTCCGTCGCACCTGGCCACTGGAGCGGATTCCGTCCCGGTAGATGTCGTTGGCGTCTGCCTTGAAGCCCCGCAGAAAGATGTTCTCCCCGCGCATGTCGTAGCTGGCATCCACACCGGCGTTGCCCTCAAGGATCGAGCTGAGGTC
This sequence comes from Marinobacter sp. CA1, assembly GCF_020546665.1. Classification (NCBI taxonomy): domain Bacteria; kingdom Pseudomonadati; phylum Pseudomonadota; class Gammaproteobacteria; order Pseudomonadales; family Marinobacteraceae; genus Marinobacter; species Marinobacter sp. CA1. The sequence continues at coordinate 1,276,012 of NZ_CP071785.1, read as the reverse complement.
ATTGGTGCCGTAGTTCTTGTTCTTCTGGATGTTGATGACATCGATGGTCTGGGGTACCTCGCGAATCGTCAGATTGTTGCGGGTGACGTTCGCCTCTTCGTAGCCAACGTACCCCTTGGTCTGACTCAGTTCCGACGTCGCCTCCACCAGCAGCGTCGGCAGAGTGGCGGTGTATCCCGGGCTGTCAGCCACAGCAGAGACCGGCTGGGCCAGCCCGGCAACGAACAGAGTTAGAGTAATCGTAGGGTGAGCGGGTTTGACACGCATGGTTGCGGGATACCTCGTTGATCCGGTCATCGAATGGCCATGAGGCAGCCCTGGTCCGACCGCCTCAAATTTCGGGCGGCAAACCTACCACAATTTAATAATAATACAAATGAGAATTGTTGTTATTTGGTGATTGAGCAAAGCCTGCACTTGCCGTCCTGAGGCCGGCCACGGGAATCCGAGAGTCGGTAACTGACCGACCAGTAAAGGAAAAACGCCCCGCTGACCTACTGCGTCGTTTTGAGGAGATGGTCAGGCCGCTGGGAATCTGGCCTCTGCCTGGACTTCGTTCATCTTGCGCAGGACCAAAGGCACAAACAGCGCGAAGCGAGCGTTGAACTCCTGCTGGGTCAGCGCCATTTCCAGATTGTTGACCATCGTCACCCAGCAGAACGCCAGGTTGTCTTCCAGATCGTCACCGTTGGCGTCAATCTCGAAATCCAGCGCTTTGAGCAGATTCAGATGATCCCCGCGGGACAGGTAATCGGTGGTGCGCAGAAGTGCCAGTGCCTTCAGGAAGAAGGGCCTGGTTTTCATGAGGTTAGTGGCGAGGTAAGACTCCTCGGGCGCCATGCCCTGAAGGGTCTCGAATACATCGGCCATGCAGTTCTGGATGTCGGCGTCGATGGATTCAGGCAGGTTTTCAATTTGCATGGATAACATCCCCTGTTACTGCGGATATCCGCTGTTCAGATACCAATACCACCCAGGGAATCGGCGCCGGCATCTTAACACGATCAGCTGTCACGTCTTATACGAAGAAGTGACGATCGTGGCTCAGACACCGGAACCTGAGAGGGTCGCTGATCAGCACGTGACCAGCGCCCGGAAGCCATCAGGACAACCAGCCGAAGCGGTCTTCCACTCGACCGAACTGCAGGTCGGTCAGGGCCTGGCGAAGCTTCTGGGTGTGCGGACCCATGCTGCCGTCGCCAACCACCAGGCGCTCACCACGGCACAGCAGGTAACCAACACCGGACAACACCGCGGCAGTGCCGGACAGGAACGCCTCACCGTCCTTGATCCAGTCCTGGATATCGTCAACGGTAAAGTCCTCTTCACGGACCTCGTAGCCCAAGTCTTTTGCCACGGTGATCACCGAATCCCGGGTAACACCGTCGAGGAACGAGGGCGCCAGCGGTTTGGTCAGCAGGCAGTTGTCCTTGAGCAGGAAGAAGTTGGACGCGCCGGTTTCCTGAACGTCACCGCCAGGGCAGAACAGCACCTGATCCGCACCTTCATTCTCCCGCGCTTCAATCACTTGCCGCAGGGCAGCGGCGTAGTTGCCACCGGTCTTGGTCTGGCCGGTGCCGGGCGCACAGCGCATGGCTTCCTCTTCCACCTTGATGGTCAGCGCCTTGGCGCCACCGGTGAAATAGTCACCCACCGGCGAGCCCAGCACGTACAGCAGGGCATCGCGGGACGGTGCGCCGGCGGCACCAATGTTCGCCTCGGTGCCGATCAGCGTAGGCCGCAGATACAGCGCCTTGGGCGGCTCCGGCATTTCGGCGTCACACTCCGCCAGCATCTCACGGACCATGCTTTCCACCACCTGTTCACCGGGGAACGGCAGGTACAGCTGCTGGGCGCTGCGGCCGAAGCGGGCCATGTGACGATCCAGCCGGAACACACGGGTATGACCATCCGGCGTACGGTAGGCTTTCATACCCTCGAAACAGGTACTGGCGTAATGCAGGACGTGAGCAGCAGGGTGCAGGGAGATCGGCGCCACCGGTACAACCCTGGCCGGCTGCCAGACACCGTCAATGCATTCGGCCACCGCCATCTTCGAAATAAACTCTGTTCCAAAGGCCCCGGTCTGCCGTGGTGCCTGTGCCTTGTTGGGGGACGAATCCGCCATTCTCTGCTCCTCCCGATACGCAACCTGATGTCTTGATAAGCCCACCATTATGACCCTTCATGGCCCGGAAAAACAGACACAGAATTGACCTTGGCGGGGGTCACAGAGCCAGAACAGGTCCCATCGCAACAGGATCGCAAGCGTTACCCGGCAGCCTGACACCCCGGTCGACCGCGGAAGCTAAGGACCAGTGCCAGGCACCCTAGCAACGCAGCCAGCATCATTGCGGCGCCGTAGCCTGCAAAAGCAGCCAGGGCGGTGGCGAAACTGCCGACCAGAATTTCCCCCAGCACCTGACAGCCCTGATACAGTGAATAATCCGTTGCTGGCTGCTCGCCACGCTGGGCAAACCCCATCAGCAGCGCGTAGATGGCAACCGAAACAACACCGGTCCCCGTACCACTGACCAACGTTGCCAGCCAAACCGCGCTGACATTTAGATCCTGCTGGAGCGCCAACCAGCGCCAGAGGCCAGTACTCACCAACACCAGCAGCAGCCCCAGGGTGAGGGTCTGCCACTGACCCGCGAAACGCATCAGCCAAGCCGCCAGCACACAACCCGCCACAATCATCAGCGAACTGCCCACGCCGGTAATCACACCCACCCGAGCCAGAGGCCAGCCAGCGTCCACCAAAATCAGTTTGGCCAAGGCAAAGAGCACTGCGCCAGCCAGCGTCGAGATCATGGCCAGCACCAGCATGAACACCCCCCGCTCCCGTTGAAAGGCCTGCCGCAACGATGCCCGCACATGACGACCGGCGAAGGCCGCGGCCGGTTCCTGCCAAACCCACACAGGCACGCTGCACACCATCATTAGTAGCGCCAGCACCAGCAACCCAAATCGGACGCCAAAGCCATCAGCCACCACCATCACTCCTGGGCCGCCAATCAGCATGCCAACCATGAAGGCAGCCACCTGAAGCACGTTGGCGGCATTCAGGCTCTGCCCCGTCAGGGCATCAGCGGCCAAGCCATCACTGGCCACATCCTGGGTCGCTGCCAACAGCGAGGCCAGAGCCACCAGGCCGAGCAGTGTGCTGGCCTGGTCCAGCCCGAACGGCACCAGAGCCATAATGACCAACGTCAGGGTCAATAACACCTGAGCGGGTACCAGCCAGCTGCGGCGACGTCCCCAGCGTGGCGACCAGTGGTTCTCCATCCAGGGCGCCCACAGCATCTTCACCACCCAGGGCAGACTTGCCAGGGGCACCATCGCCAGGAACTCAAGGGATGCCCCGGCATCCCTAAGCATTGCCGGCAAGGCGTGGAACACCAACCCCATCGGCAGTCCCTGGGCTAGGTACAACAGCGCCAGCATCGGTAGTAATCGAGCGGAACGGGTGGCAACAGCCATCAGAATGACAGCCCCAGCCGCAGGCCCAGGGTTCGCGGAGCACCAGCCACGACCATGCCATTGTTCATAGCCCTGACGTAGTAGTCCTCATCGAGCAGATTTTTGCCAAACACTGAGACTTGCCAATCTGGCCGGTAATAGCCCGCCATTGCATCCACCTGGGTGTATCCAGGACTCTTGATCGCGGTATTGCCATACACCTGTGTCGAACCCTGCCGGGTCGCCGATGTACCCAGCCGCCAGCCCGAAGCCGGCTGCCAGCTCAAAGCCAGGCCATAACTGTAGCGGGGCGCATTCGGGAAGCGATTACCAGCCAAATCCTCGCCCTGATTCCGATAACGATCATACTCCGCTTCCAGCAATGCCCCGCGAACCTGAACCCGTACCATATCGGTAGGCCAAACACTGCCCTCAAGCTCCAGTCCAGCGCTGTGTGAGCGTCCGGCGTTGGTCGTCATGGTCGCGTTCTGATCGTTCACCACGACGACCTGCTGATCAGTCAGCTTCATATAGAACAGATTACCGCTGAGCTGCCACGCACCATCCGGGTCCTGCAGCCGCTGCCCCAGCTCCACATAGTTGCCGAACTCGGCATCGAACTCGGTATTGGCAATAGCCTCGCTACCGGTGAACAGATTGAAACCGGATGCCTTGTACCCACGAGCCAGAGTCAACCAACGGTAGCTGGAGTGGCCATCGCGATGTGCCAGAGTAAAGCGCGGCAACAGCACCCGGTCAGTGGCCTTAATGTCCTCCAGTTGCCGGATCTGCTCAAATGGAGTCTCTGGCGTACCGTCACCGTCGGCATCTATCAGGCCTCGGTTTAGCGCATGCCAGTCCATTTCCCGATGATTAAACTCCAGCCTCAACGCTGCAGCGACCCGCCAGCCGCTGCCAAAACGCCAACCGCCCTCTCCGAACAGTACAGCGGTTTGCCCGGTAACATCGGAGTGAGTTTTGCTCGTGTAAGCCGACCCCATGTCAAAGGTATAGGGCGCCTCACGTGCACTGTGGGACACGAAGCCGCCCAACAGCCAGTCCAGTTCACCATGCAAGCCATTGAACCGCGTCTCCAGACTGCTCTGGCGCCCCTCCATGTGGTATCCCGAGCGGGCATCGAAGAGCGACGCCGGCACCCAGTAACGCCAATCGTAGGAACTGCTGCCCAGCGTCGTCACCCAGTCCCCTCCAGTCTCCAGCGGACGTCGGTACTCGCCAGTCACCAACGCAAACCAGACATCGTTCTGGCCCGAGTCACCGGCCATGGATTGGTGGTCATCGGCTTGATCCTGACTGGCAAAATAATCATTGCCACCGTCGTGATCCATCAGGTGGAGTCCAAGGTGCCATTGCCCGCCGGCCTCATCGAGATGACTCAACCGCACGCGACCAAAACCCGAGGCCCAATCCGCCGTATCGTTCCGGTCAAGCATCTGGTTGTCGGTATAGCCGTCAGCCCACTCTCCCCCCAATGCCAGTCGGACCGCGGTGCGCTCAGACATCACCAGGTTAGTCGTCAACTCTCCACGCCTGCGATTGCCGGTGCCATACTCAAACTTCAGAGCACTCGCCGTCTCCGCCTGCGGCGCCTGTGTCGCCACTGCCATCACACCGGCCATGCTGTTCTGGCCATACAGTGTACTCTGGGGCCCCCGCAGCAGCTCCACCTGATCCAGATCGAACAGCTGCCCCAAGGCCAGACCGAAGACCGGTACACCATCAATCAGCACGCTGCTGCTGACACTGTCAGACTCATCGTCCGAGAACCCCAGCCCGCGGAACACCAGTTGAGGGGTATGGCCGGTAAAGCTGGTGAGATAGAGATTGGACTGACGCTCCGCAAGGTCCCCAAGGGTGCTGTAGCGATAGTCTTCGACAGTGTCGCCTTCAGTTACCGTTACACCGGTCGGGGTATCAAACTCAGTGGTACCCAGTTTGCTGGCAGTTACAGTCAACGCCGGGAGCGAATGTGCTGCCTGGTCATCAGTTGTGTTTGCGGAGACCGCCAATGGCGCGGTGAGCAATGCAACGGCCAGGGAGGGCCGGGAGAGGATCTTGGTCATGGACTTCTCGACTTGGGTGCGTTCGAATACGTTGCCTGACCAAGACGATATTGATTATTACTTGCAACAACCACCCGAAACGGGTTTGCCCATGCCCCGATCCGGATGGCGATAGCGGTTGGCGGGGCATCAGGCCATTCTGGAGCGGGCCCGGATATCCCGAGGCAGACAGCCGAAATGCTTCCGGAAGCAAGCGCTGAAATGGCTAATGTTGGAGTAACCCACCGCCACAGCCGTCTCGGTGACGGAATGACACTCCAGCAACTGCCGGGCCCGCTCCATCCTGTGTCGCAGGAAGCAGGCGTAAATACTGTCGCCGTACAACAATCGAAATCCGCGCTTGAGACGAAGTTGGCCAAGCCCGACTTCCCTCGCCAGCGCGGCTATCGTTGGGGGCGTCGTGAGATCCTGCAGCAGCAGGGCCCGGGCCCTGGCGAGCTGTTGTCGCTCCTGGCGCGGCAAGCCACTGTCTCGGGCTTGATTGAAGCTCTGCAACTGCCACCCCAGAAACTCCAGCGCCGCCGCCTGCCGCAACAGCGGCGATATGTCCGGCTGCCGTAACACCCGCGCCAGTGACCGTGCTGAACGGTCAGCTTCCGGGCAACCGGGGCCGACACGGAAACAGAACCCCTCACGGATATGTAGCGCCAGGGCTTCGTACTCATCCCCCGCCAGTTCGGCGAGAAGCTGGGGCCGGACCATTAACTCAATGTTCTGGTATCGCGGTGACAGCTGCAACTGAAAACGGGCCTGCGGGGCGTAGCTGGCCAACAGGTTGCCAGCCCCCAACTGGTGACTCTGCCCCGACCAACCGACCTCAGCTCCGCCTTCGAACAAATAACTGAAGTGGATCAGATCCTGATCGTTCTCCGCCGCCAGCACAAACTGTTCGGGGGCCTCGAAGGACACCAGGGATACCATCAGATCCCGCATCAGGGACGTTGATTCAACCTCGGATCGGACACCGACAAAGCTTGCCGCATGAGTGTCGGCAAAGAACTCCGACGCTTTGAGTTTTAGCATACCGCTAGTTCCCTGCCATGAATCAAATAAAAATAATGATAACCACTTTCATTTGATTCACAACCGGGCCACCTCACCGGCTATTTCGGCACGCTCCTCAACAGGTCATCTGGACACAACCCGAAAAACCGCTCCGGCGGGCGATAACACTCCGGCAACTGGTCGCTGCCCCACTGCGCCAGGGCCTGCATCACCGGCAACAGCGCCGCGCCCCGGGAAGTGAAGTGGTACTCGTAGCGACGCGGTCGCTCCTGGTAAAGCACTTTGCGGATTAGACCATGGTCGGAGAGCTTGCGTAGCCGGCTGGCCAGGATGTTGGTGGGAATCGCTTCCGCCACCTCACTGAACTGGCCGTAGCGATGCCGACCCAGCGCCATCTCCCGCAGGATTACCAGACTCCAGCGATCTCCCACCAACTCCAGGCCCCGGGCCAGTGGGCAGTACTGGCCTGCTGGCGGGGTGTTATCCGGCACCGATGAGCGATCGACAGGTTCGGCCAGATCGGCGCGCTGAGTGGTCGCAGAGTTCGGGTCAGGAGAGGAGCTGGGAGAGGTCATGGTTGCAGTTTAGAGGCACCAATAGTCACTTGCAATACGCAAGTCATCTAGCGACACTAAAGAGACTTTCAAAATGAAAGCGACCTGTTCCGCCAAAGCAAGTACCGGGAGACAACCATGCTCGGCCCTACCCCAGGCTCACACCACTGGAGCGAACGCACCAACGGTGCCATGACCACCCGCGAGAAGGCACACGTTATCTGGCAACTGATCCGCACTCAGGTCGACGAGCAGGCCAGCCGGCTGTGCTATCGCCTCAACCTGTCTCCGGCCCGTCGGCGCAGGGTTTCACTGGAGGCTATCCGACGCCCGGACACCGGATTTGCCCGCGAGTGCGAGGAATTGGCAGCCAGCCGCTATTCCCCCGCGCTGCTGTCGCATTGTTACCGCACCTGGCTGATGGGCGCGGTGGTGGGCCAGGCGCTGGCGGTCGAGGCCGACCCGGAACAGCTCTACATCGCCTGTCTGCTGCACGACCTGGGCCTGACCACCCCCAACCTCGACTGTGCCTGCGACACCGGTTTCCAGATCCTTGGTGCCCGGGAAGCCTGGCGACTGGCCAAGGGACAGCAATGGAGTGATGACGACGCCAGCCGGCTGTACGAGGCCATCAGCTACCACCTCAACCCCTGGCTCAGCGCCCACCACCACTCAGCCGAGGCACTGCTGCTCAAGTACGGTGCCCACATGGACGTTGCTGGAGCCTATCAGCACCTGGTGCCGGAAGCTCTGCACCAGCAGATCCACCAACGCTATCCCCGCCACGGATTCCGTGAGGAGATCGTCACGTCCATCGATCAGACTCCGCACCGCCCAGGCAGCCACGCCCACTTCCTCCGCCGCTGCGGCTTCAGCAAGCTGGCCGCCAATAACCCCCTGGACCAGCGACTGCGTCAAGACGTCACCAACGACGCCAACAGCGGCCGATAATGGCTGAACGGCGGATGCGCCCGCTCAGGGTCCTTGCCCTCATCATCCCAGTGGCGCACCCGCACACAGGCCTCCAGGTAGGGGTTGGTCCGGAACGCCGCTACTTCGGCCTCACTCATCGGCCCGCCCTGCAGCTCCAGGGTATACACCGATGCATCCGACAGCCGCTGGAAGTAAGCCGGGTCCACCGCGCACAGGTAGCGTTTGGTGGCGACATGCTGGCGAATGGGCTCAACCACCTCGGCGGGGAAGAAACGGGCGAGGAAGTTGGCACCGGCTTCCTCGTGGTAGTTGTTGGTGCCTTCCATCAGAACATCGTCCGGTATCTCATTGGTGTAATGTCCGAGATCGTGCAACAAGGCCGCGGCCACCATCGTGGTGGGCGCACCGTCGCGTTCGGCGCAAGCCGCGGCCTGAAGCATGTGCTGGGCCATCGACACCGCCTCGCCCAAGTACGACTCCGCGCCCCGACGCAGGAAGATGCCTTCGATGAAATCCACAATGGTGTCCCGGGTTGGCAATGACTGAGTCATAACGCTCTCCCCATGGCGGCTGGCCGGGTTTCCCGTTGCAACACGGCCAGGGTGCTGTAGAGACCATCCAGGTCGGCATAGGCGCCCTGGAGATGGCGCTCGCCGCCGGCCTGGTAGCCGGTCCGGGCGTGCATGATGCGGGTGTTGTCGAACACCATCAGATCCCCCGGGTTGAGCCGGAACGTCAGTTTCAACTCCGGCCTCTCGAGGATGCGGGCGTAGTGGCGGTAAGCCCGATAGAACGGCTTGATAACCGCCGGGGCCAGCAAGATGGTATCGATGGAGCGGTTGTTGTAACGCACCTTGGTGATCCGCCCGCGATCGTCCAGCTCGATCATCGGAACCCGCGAGCGCAGATCCGTAGAAGCGTCCTGAAAACGGTAGTTGAGATAGTGACCGGTCAGCAGTTCGAAATCCTCCGGTGCCTCTTCCCTCAGAATGGCGGCGGCGCGAAAGCCATCCACCAGAATCGAGTCGCCGCCTTCGGTGGAACTCGCCAGGCAATGCAGCAACTGTATGGTCGGTACCGGATCACGATAGGGATTATCGGCATGGCAGCCCAGCCCCAGATTGCTGAACGCCAGGTTGTTGGGGTCCACCACCGAACGCACGTCGAATAACTCGCCGTAGTTGGTCTCACGGCAGTAGCCAAAGCTGCGGATGACGTCCAACACCGCCCCACTCTCACAGGGCACGTTGCCGAGCAGCGCAAAGCCCAGCCTCTGCACCGACTGCAGGCAGTCCCGACGGACTTCCCGCGAATGGCCATATTCGACATAGTCTGTCTTGGCCACGCCACCGCTGAAGCAGCTGGCCTGCCATAGGGTCTTGGCAGATTCGGACCGGTCATCCCAGGGTTCGTTCAGGGTGTAGCAGTGACGTCGCAACCACTGCGCCTCAAAGATAGAGCGGTGGCCATCCGGCTCAAAGACCACCTCCAACCGATCCTCAGACAGGCGATTGACCTGCCCGATCGACAACGACTCCGAAAAGTCGCTGACATTGACCAGACGCTGACCGTTGGCCGGGTGGCGGCTCGCCGACATCTGGCAATGGTCCCGCAACCACAAGGCATAGAACCCACTTTGCTGGCCGTCCGCCCACTCGATCATCAGCTCATCCGGCACAAATCGGACTTCTTTCAACATACTCACGGCGTTCTCCTCAACGTGTCTTCCGGGGGCTGTTCAGCTCAAAAAGCTGAAAGCCAACTATCAGGAAAACTTATTCACAGAAGATGTCACTTCTGTGAAATCGGCGAAGAGAGATTGATAAAAAGCTGGAAAGTGGATAGACATACCAGACAATTTGAGACAACAAGTTAGAATTTCTTATGAGTAGAAGCACCTTGCCCCCGCTGAACGCCCTCAGGGCCTTCGAAGCCGCCGCCCGTTACGAAAGCCTCACCCAGGCTGCCCGGGAACTGGGTGTCAGCCAGGCCGCCGTCAGCCAGCAGGTCAAGTTGCTGGAAGAACACCTGGGGCAACCGCTGTTCCTGCGCCACCCCCGCCGTCTTGAGCTTACCGACACCGGCCGGGCCTATCTCCCCATCCTCAGCACAGCGCTTACAACTCTGCGGGAAGGAACCCAGGCGCTGTTCGGTGACGACGCCCAACGCCCACTGACGGTTCGGGTTGCCGCTAGCTTTGCCCGTCAGTGGCTGGTGCCCAGGCTGCCCGAACTCTACCGCAAGCAGCCCAGCCTACGACTTCGCCTGCTGGCCATCACCTGGCCCTCACAACACACCCTGGAAGGCGCTGACCTGGAGATCGCCAATGGCTATGGCGACTGGCAGGGACTGGAGGTGGAACGCCTGACCCGGGAACACTGGTTGGTGGTGGCCGCCCCCGGATTCCCGATCCGGCATGGCGCGGCCGATCTGAAAACACGGCTGCACAGCCTGCCCCGGATTGCGGTGCAGGGCTATCGCGAGACCTGGCAGCAGTGGCAGCAACAGGCGAACATCGCCGGCACCCTGCCCGAACCGATCATGGAAACCGACACCACCAGCCTCGCCATTGAAGCTGCCAAGTCCGGTCTCGGTCTGCTGCTGGTGCGGTCACTGCTGGTGGAGCAGGCCCTGGCGGATGGGTCGCTGGTGCAGGCCAGCCCGGTCACGCTGGCCAGCGATGGCGGTCATTACCTGGTGCGGGAAGCCGGACGCCTCGTCCGCCCCGGAGAAGCGGCATTCTGCCAATGGCTCAGGCAGGAGCTGGGCGGGTAAAACAGAACAGACGGGCGCCATTGCAAGGCGAATGGATAGCGAGCTAGGAGCCCAGATAGTGATGCAGCAACTGAATCACCAGCAGCAACGCCAGGGCGGGAAAGAAGAACCGACGGTAACGGGCCAGCTGCTGACCATTGTCTCTGGGGGCGTAGCGTTCAATCAGGGGTACGATTACGACCAGTACCACAAACAGGACCGCAAGAATCGTCAATAACACCATGGCACCGGGCTTCCTTGTATGGCCGAACTACATTGCCCTGCCAGTGTAAGGGAGGCACAGAAGCCGCGACAACCGCCGGCACTCCTCCCGGCGAAATGCCGGGCAGCCACAAGACTGCCCGGCCGGTGATATTCCAATCAGGCCTGGGTTCTGCGACGACGCAGATACAGACCGGTCAGACCAAGTCCGAACAACGCCAGGGAGCCAGGTTCTGGCACCGGGTCACCCGGATCGTTCGGGTCCTGGTTGGTGATCTCTTCCACCTTGATGTCCACGAAAGACGTGGTGAAGGAGTCGGCGTCCAGGCCACCACTGCGCAGGATATTGAGGTTCCAGGCGGCCCCGCCGGTGGCGGTGGCCAGATCCACGTAGTCCGTTTTGGTGGTGCCAAATCCGCTGCCAATGGTGCCTTGGCCAGCGCATTCGGTGTAGCCACCGCTGCCATCGGCCTCGTAACCATTACTGTCGCTGTCGATACCGATGGCGCCGGTGGTGCTGGGCGAACAGCCGAAGTTGTTGTTGACCACTACGTTCAACAAAGCGCCCAAGCCGCCCATATCAGACAACAACCCGTTAGCGGTGAGGGTATCGCCAAAGGGAGCGTCCCGGTCCTCATCCGTCACCAGCACAAAGTTGACCGCGCTGTCGGAGCGAAAGCTGAGATTGTTGATGGCCCAGTCGATGGCGGTCCAGCCATCTTCAAAACCACCACTGGCAACCAGGGAACTGGTGGCAGTCGCGAACTGGGCAGCGGAGCCCCAGTTCTGAATACCGCCGGTGCCGGCGTCCATGTCATGGGGGTGAGGCCCCTGGCCGGTGCCATGTAATGATGAACCAAAGCCCACCAGGGAATACTGGTTGGCCTGGGAACCACCGACACCTTTAGCCTGCAAGCCACTTTCGAGGCTGGAGATCATGTTGCCGAGCCAGGTATGCTCGCCGGCCATGGAGCCGGATTCGTCCACCAGAAAAACCACGTCGGCGCTGATGGGCGCCGCAAGGGAGGATGTACTGGCCAACGCCAGAGCAGCTCCCAGTGCAAGAGTGTGTTTCATTCGTCTATCTCCTTTATGGGTCTTATTACTGCTGCCTGCACTTAAGCTTTAGCAAGAACCCGACCAGAAGCATTTTTCTCAATAATTACTGCTAGATAGACGATTTAAAACACGACACTCTGTTAGCTGCGTAAACAATGCCGACATATCCCTCAGGATCAGCGACGGCGGCGTGATCGCGCCAGACAACGCAACACGATCCGCTCCGCCGCCAGCCGCTCGCAGGCGGCAATGGCCAGATCCCGCTCCAGCCGCAATCGCCGCAGCTGTTGATGCACACGCCCTGGGTGCGCCACATCCGTTTCCCTCACACCACTAGCCCGCGCTATTGATTCGCCTGTTGCCATAACCCCTGCCCTCCTGATCGCCAGTGATACCAACGCCCGATGCGTCGTAACTGCAAACAGGCTACAGGCGGATTCGGGCCAGCCAGAGGCACAGTGGTGATGAATTGTGGCAGGAATCGGGGGGAGAAAGGCAGCCACCGAGCGTTTCGGTGGCTGCGAACAGCAGGGCTTACTTGATCAGGTGGAGAATGTAGGGCATACGGAAAGTTTCGCCCTTGGTGGTGGCAACCAATCCCAGTATGCAAACCACGATGTGCAGAATACCGATGATGGGGAACAGCAAGACACCGATTACGACAAAACTCAGAACAATAGCCACCATGGATGCGATGAATGAGGTAATCGACCAATTCAGCGCTTCCTTGGCATGATCCAGTACATAGGGATCGTCTTTCTTGACGATGTACAGCACCAGGCAGGGAATGAAGCCAAAGAAAAAGGTACCAATCCAGTTCAACAGCGCCAGGTTGCGGGAATCCTGACTGGGTTCCGACAGCCCGGTACCGGCAGCAGACTCCGTCTGGGCCTGGTTTTGTGCTTGGGCTTGAGCCTGAGGCTCTGGCTGTGCAGCGGGGGCGGCCTGCGGCTTGGGCTCCGGCTGCTCAGGGGACGACGGTGATTGCGGCGTGGGGTCAGACATATCTACTCCTTTTGATGGGGACCATATCCTTTGCGGCCATGGCATTACGCCTTTGCCCTGACCAGGCACTGGCCAGGCGAGGCAGACCCCTACTATACGGCAGACCCGCGGGCTTGAAAATTCAGTTTCGTACGGTGCTGACCACGGTCGACGCAATAACCTTAAGGCACCCTGGCCGGCAAGTGACGGTAAGGGGTGTCTTGCCTACCACCTCACCATCCGCGGTCACGGTCTTGGGCTTACGGGTACCAATCCGGCATTGCCGCCCCTTCAGGTGAAGCAGTGTGCTGGTGCGACGCGGCGCCTGCCGGTTCAACCGTACCATCACAAAGGTCAGCAGCAGCTGTAACAGGGGCCGGGGCCTCACCGCAATCACGTCCAGCAAGCCATCGTCGGCGGCCGCCTGGGGGATTTCATTGCCACCGCCATAGAAGGCACCGCTGGCCACCGCGACAGACAGCCAGCGGCCACTCACCTGCCCCCGATCACATTCAATGGTGGCACGGAAGCCCCGCTTTGCACCGAGCTGACGAATCAGCTCCACACCGTAGCTGAATCGCCCGAGCAGTCGCTTGCGGCTGCCGTTTCCGCGCCGCACTGGCAGGGTACCCAGACCGACATGCGCCACATTGAGAAAAATCTGTTCACCGAAAACCGCCACATCCACAGCCCGGGACTCACCCCTGGCAATGAGTCTGCATAGGGCATCCGGATCATCCGGCAATGCCAGATTGCGGGCAAAATCGTTGGCCGTGCCCGATGGCAGGACCGCCAGGGTCGCCCCGGTGTCCGTGCAGACGCGGGCACCAAGGTTCGCCGAGCCATCACCACCGGCCACCATCACCACATCGCCTGGCCCCGCCTCCTGTTGCCAGGCCGGGTCGTCAAACTCACAGCACCGCGGCTGCTCAATCCCCGCGGCCACCAACGCCGATACCCAGAAGTCACGCCCCCGCCCGCCATCACCGGCTTGGCCGTTGGCCACCAACCAATAGGTCATTGCACGGTCTCCCCCGATATCCTGTCCGACTACAGAGCCTCCCAGCATAGGAGCATTGAAGACCGGCGGCGATTACGGTTGCGCAAGGCGGGAAGGAATCGTGGCGAGCAGATCCGTCAACACGGAACAATCGGGAACGTTCAAGCCTGGGGCTGTCCGATGTCCGGACAGCCCCGGCAATAAGGGGGCGGGCCGTCAGTCAGGGATGAATGCCCAACTGGAAGCTCCCCTGCAGTTGATCGCCCGTGGCGGTGCTCAGGTTGTAGCTGCCACTGACGGTATACAGGCCAACACTGCTGATGGTGACGCTGCCACCGGTCACCACGATGTTCGAGCCGACGCCGAAGGCATCGGATTCGGCGTACGCCACGACGTAGCGGCCATCGGTACCGGGATCAACAGAGTCCAGCACTGAGTAAGTGCCGGCCTGCTTGCTACCGCCGTAGAAGTTGAACATTAGCTCGATATCATCGTTGCCGTAGGGCGCAACCACCTCGGTTGACCAGTAGGTCTGGGTGCCGTTGCCATACGGCAGGTCACCACCACCGGGGAACTGGTCGCCAAAGTCATCGGGGAAACCGGAGGTGGTCACCTCAACATCGGTGATCATCCCGCAGACTTCGCCGGTACTGGCAAGATCCGGAAACTGGGCGGAAGACATCGACAGCTGCCCCTGGTGCCAGGTCGTCTGACTGGAAATCTTGTCAAACTCGGCCGCCCAGAGAATGTTGCCGTCACACGTCAGGGTCATACCAAGACCACCACTGTCGAGCCGGTAATACTGGAACTGCTCATCCTGGCAGAACGGATTGTCATCGTCCGACGGGTCGAACTCATCCTCGTCCACCGGCTCGGCCACGTCCTCGCCGCAACTGCGCACCAGCAACTGGCCACCCTCGGACAGGAACATGGTTTCGGTGACGAAGGTCCCGGCGGTCTGGGAGGTGATCTCATTGCCCAACAACGTAACCGAGGTGGCCGCATCCATCACCACCAGGGTGCGCCAGATCCCCGAGCCAACGCTCTGCATATAGGACTCCACCTGCGCCAGGGTCAGGTTCTCACCATCAATGACCCCGGGCTCCAGCCGCCCCTCAAGCTCGAAGCTCGCCAGGGTTTCACGGAAGTGCGCCAACGCCTGTTCCCGGGCAACCATACCGCGGGCGCCCGAGTTGGTTGCAGCGGTCAGTTCATCCAGCGCGGCCGTTACCGCCGCGTCAGCCTCAAAGGCGGCTTCAGACTGGTTGAAGTCAATACTGCGGCCCTCCGCCTGGCCACGAACCGACGCGGTAATCTGGATACCGTTATCGGGATTGCCATCGTCATCGATGGTCTGGATAAAGCGGACCATGTTCACCACCGTCGGGTGGCTGTCATCCACCGCATCGGCGACCAGATCGATGGGGCTGACAATGTCATCCCCGGTGGCCTGGCCCAACTCAATACCACCGATGTAGAAACGGACAGTCTGGCCAACCACATACTCGAAGCGGCCCTCGGCATCAGTCACACCGCTGGTTGCGCCGGCGGTGTATTGCAGGCCGGCCACCGGAGCGTCGATGAACACCCCCTGCTGGGTGGTGCCGCCCACATCACCACCGCCATTGTCGCCACCGTTGCCGTCGCCACCACCGTCATTGTTCGAACCACCGCTGCTGCTGCCCCCGCCGCAGGCGGCCAGCATCAGGCTCAGGCAAAAGGCCCCCAGAGGCCCACTCATTCGAAGAACCATTGTCTTCCCTCCTTTGAATACCAAACCATCAACCCCGGCAGGCACACGCAAACCTGCAGTCTGCACGACCCACAGGAGCACCAGAGTCAGGGAGCCCGGAAGTAACCCCAGACCATTTGCGACGCCCCGCGTTGCGGTGACAGCCATCAAAGCGCGCAGAGGAGACGCGGGATCAATCAGAGGCTCCCCAGAATTCACCCGGCACGTTCAGGTTAAGCCAGTCTGTCGCCGTTGACGCCTACGAATATACGTAGTCATGGGCAATGGTGATCGATAGTCATGGGTCGCCATCGGCGGTTTTTCAGGCCATCTCCAACACCAACGCCTGGCCCGGTGATTGCTTCAGCATTGCACTGAGTCTGGCTACGGAAGGAAACGACGGACGTGCACTTCGACGAGTTTTTTCGGCGCAGCAACGCCGCCTCCAGTGTCGACGAACTGCTGGCCCTGTACCGCCATGCCCTGGTAACACTGGCCAGCGACCCACCGGGCAGGGACTCGCGGTTACCGGACAAAACCGACCGTCTGACCCGTCAGTTCCAGGCCCGCTACGCCCGTCTGGCGATACCTCATACTGAGAATCAGCCGCTCAGCGTAAAAGAACTCGACGTGCTGCGCTGGTGCGCCCAGGGCTTCACCCGCCAGGAAACCGCCGACCACATGCGCTTGTCCGCCCACACTATCGATTTCCACCTGCGCAATGCAATGCGCAAGCTGCAGGCACGAAACTGCACCGCGGCGGTAGTACGGGCGCTGGAACTGGGCGTATTGCAGTTGTAGGTCCGCAAAGGCGCAGGGTTGGGAAGCCACACCCTGGTTTCGCGAGCGCTGTGGACACGGCAGAATAGACACACCGCCGACCGACCGGCGTCCCTATCCAGCAACAGAGAGTCCGCATGAACCCAATCATCGACCAGCTCAGTCGCCACCGCTCCATCCGCAAGTTCCAGCCACGGGCCATTCCACGACAGTCCCTGGAGGCATTTGTCCGCGCCGGTCAGTGCGCGGCGACCTCAAGCCACGTCCAGGCCTACAGCATCATCCACGTGGTGAACCCTGATAACCGCGCCAGGCTGGCG
Organism: Marinobacter sp. CA1; assembly: GCF_020546665.1. Lineage (NCBI taxonomy): Bacteria > Pseudomonadati > Pseudomonadota > Gammaproteobacteria > Pseudomonadales > Marinobacteraceae > Marinobacter > Marinobacter sp. CA1. The sequence continues at coordinate 1,259,123 of NZ_CP071785.1, read as the reverse complement.
GAGCTGGCCGGTGGTCAGCCCTATATTGCTGAATGCTCGGATTTCCTGGTGTTCTGCGCCGACATGAAACGCCCGACCGAAGCCGCCGAGCGCGCTGGTGCCGATGTAGTCCGGGGCATGACGGAACAGTTGTTGGTGGCCAGCATCGATACCGCCCTGATGGCACAGAACGTCGCCATTGCCGCCGAATCGGAAGGCGTGGGCATCTGCTACATCGGCGGCATCCGCAACAATCCGGCGGAGGTCAGTGAACTGCTGCGCCTGCCGGAGCATGTCTATCCGGTGTTCGGTATGTGTCTGGGCTACCCGAATCAGGACCCGGAGGTTAAACCGCGGCTGCCGCTGCCCGCCATCCTCAAGGAAGACTACTACCAGGATACCCGGGACGCCGAGCTAGTGGCGGAATTTGACGCCACCATGCACCGCTACTACCAGGTGCGCACCGGTGGCAACAAGGACAGCAACTGGTCCGAACAGCTCAAGCCGCTGTTCACCAGCAAGCTGCGTCCCCACATGCAGTCCTTCCTGCGGGACCGGGGGTTCGGCAAGCAATAAGGCGGCTCAGGCAGACGTCACCCCGCCGGCAACGCCGCATTCAGCGACTCCAGAAACAACGACAACGCCAGAGGTTGGTGCCGGCGGCTGCGATAAAGACCGAAGACGCCCAGCGGCTCCGGCTCCAGCTGCTCAAGCACCGGCACCAACTCACCGGCACTCAGACTCTGTCGCACTTCCAGCTCCGGCAGCAGGGCGATGCCCATGCCGGCGCGGGCCGCGTTGGTCAGTAGGGACGACTCGTTGGCGCTGAAGTTGCCGACCACGTCCAGCCCCAGCCTTTCGCCATCAGCCTGCCGAAAATGCCATAGCCCGCGACTGAAATGGCTGTAGTGCAGGCAGTTGTGCAGCGCCAGCTGTTCCGGCGCCGTGGGCCGACCATGCCGGGCCAGGTAATCCGGACTCGCGCACAACACCGATTCACAGTCCCCCAATCGGCGGGCAATGACGTTCGGGTCCAGGTCATTGGTGATGCGAATCGCCAGATCAATACGCTCCTCCACCAGATTGACCGCCTGGTTACTGACATGCAGATCGACGGCCATCGCCGGATAGCGGGCCAGGAACTGCGGTAGCCAGGGCATCACCATGTGTTCGGCGGTGAAGCGGGCACAGGCCACCCGTAGCCGGCCCGCCGGCGTCTCCGCTTCCTGCTGATCGGCAATCCGCTCTGCCACCTCCACCAGCTCCCGGCTCTGCTCCAGAACCCGCTCCCCCGCCGCCGTTAGCGACAGCTTGCGGGTCGAGCGATGCAGCAGCCGGGTGCCCGCCCAGTGTTCCATCTGTTCCAGATAACGGCTGACCATCGGCCGTGACATGTCCAGCACCCGAGCCGCGGCGCTGAGACTGCCCTGTTCACAGATACGGTTGAAAACGATCGCGGCCTTGACCCTGTCCATTCACTCACCTGCTCGATTTATGCAACAAACCATCAACGACAATGGGGATTCTGTTTCCTGATACGAAACCTAGAATAACGCTCCATCAGAGACATCGCGACCGGAGTACACCCCATGTCCCACACACCACCACGGTTCCACTGGATCCTCGACCCTCTCTGCGGTTGGAGCTATGCCGCCGCGCCGTTGCTGGAGACCGCGCTGGAACGCTTCCCGGGCCAGCATACCCTGCATTTCGGCGGCCTGTTCCACGGCCCCAGCCGGCGACCGGTGGATGACACCTGGCGTGAACAGGTACTGGTCCACGACGACCGGATCGCCAGCCTCAGCGGCCAACCCTTTGGCGACGGCTACCGTCACCAGCTGCTGCGCGATCCCTCCCTGGTGCTGGACTCCACCCCGGCCATCCGGCGGGTTCTGGCGATCCAGCAGAGCGTCGGGGCAGATACCGCGGCCCGGGCCTTCAATGCGATCCAGCGGGGCTACTACGGCCATGGCCGCAACATAACCCGCGAAGAGGTCCTGAATGAGCTGCTGGCCGCAGACCGGCTCTGGCCAGAGGCCACCGAACAGGTCTGGACAAACCAATCCGGGGCGGACCTTCAGCACCACCTGGCCGCCACCCGCCAGCGTCTCACCGAGCTTGGCGGTCAGGGCTACCCCACTCTGGCCCTGGCGCTCGAAGGACAGCCCTGGCACCGGATTCGGCTGCCGACCTTCTACGGCGACCAGCCAGGGTGGCTGCGTTTGCTGAACGAACTGCCCAACCTGCAAGCCCCATGATTTGAATAACCAAACACAAAGGTACTTATGATGACCAATACAAAACTCCTACTTGCCACCACCGCCCTGCTCGCCAGCACCAGCACCCTGGCTGCCGACCTGGACCTGACCGTCTACAACCCGGGCGAGGCAGGCATTTTCCCCGTCACCTCCACGCTGATCACCGGACCGACCGAGGCGATGCTGGTGGATGCCCAGTTCAGCATCACCGAGGGCGACGAACTGGTGGACCTGATTCGCGCCAGTGGCAAAACCCTGACCACCATCTACATCAGCGGTGGTGATCCGGACTTCTATTTCGGGTTGGAGCCACTGGTGGCAGCATTTCCGGACGCCGACGTCATCGCCAGCCCGGTGGTGGTTGCCCACATCAACGCCACCAAGGCAGGCAAGATTGAATACTGGGGACCCAAGCTGGGAGAAGGCGCCCCGGAGCAGGTGATCGTACCTGACGTCAGCGAGCGCACCGAGTTCCTGGTGGACGGCGAGCCGGTGGAGGTTCACCACATCAACACCCACCAGGCCCACCTCTGGTTGCCCGGCGAGGAAACCATCCTTGGTGGTGTGGCGGTGTACGCCGACACCCACGTCTGGACCGCAGACAGCCAGAGTCGCGAAGCCCGTGACCAGTGGCAGGCCGTACTCAATGAAATGATCGAGCGCCAGCCCCGGCAGGTCATTCCCGGCCACTACCTGGGCCAGCGGCCTGACGGGGTGGATGCGGTGGTGTTCACCCGCGACTACCTGCAGAACTTTGAGCAGGCTCTCACCGAGCACGACAGCTCCGATGGCGTCATCAATAAGCTGAAGGCCCGTTATCCGGACTTGCCGGGAGAGGACTCCCTCACCATCAGCGCCAAGGTCAACACCGGCGAGGTAGACTGGTAAACCAGCACCAGCCGGTGCCGGTGCGGGATGCCATGCAACCGTGAACCGACGGGTGGATGGGCCGAACAGAGTCCAGGATGGACAGGGCGTTGCGCAACCGTAAGCTGCATCCACCTGCCGGATTCCCTAGCATGCCGACCTATTGAACGCTGAAATCACCGGAGGTACAGACAATGACGGTAATGGGCATCCGCCTGTCGGTGCGTGAAGTCTTTGCCAGGCTGTTCTCGCTGATGTTCTTTGCGCTGTCCGCAGGCATCGTGATCTCAACCACGGTGACGGTCATCAGCAATCTGGGCAGCGGCCAGGACACCATGCCGATGCTGATACAGGTGATCAACAGCAGCATTATCGCCCTCGCCGTCTACGAACTAGCGATGGTCATTCGCTCCGAATACAGCGGGCCGTCCGGCGCCCACGATGTGGTCACCATGCTGCGACGCACCCTGCCCCGGTTTATCGGCACTGCCTGTGTGGCGATGTCACTGGAGGGACTGATCATGATCATCAAGTACAGTCAGATGGACATGGCGGGCAACCTCTACTACCCGGTGGCGATCATCATCAGCACCGCGTTCCTGCTGGCTGCCCTGGGAGTGTTCCTGAAAATGACGCCGGACCCGGAGGCCCGGCCTGACGGCGCCGGTTAACGACCCATGGCGTAAAACTCGTCGTTGGCACGCATGTTGGCAACGTTTGCCATCCGGTTGGAGAGGCCAAAAAAAGCGGCAATCGCGGCGATGTCCCAAACGTCCTCTTCATCAAAGCCGTGAACCTTGAGCGCCTCGATGTCGGCTTCGGCCACGGCATGGGCCTGCTGGCTTACCTTGAGGGCGAAGTCCAGCATGGCTTTCTGGCGTTCGCTGATGTCGGCCTTGCGGTAGTTCACCGCGACCTGGTCAGCGATCAGCGGGTTCTTCTCGCGAATACGCAGGATGGCACCATGGGCCACCACACAATACTGACACTGGTTGGCGTTGCTGGTGGCCACCACGATCATTTCCCGCTCCCCCTGAGTGAGGTTGCCGGGCTTGTCCATCAGGGCGTCGTGGTAGGCGAAGAAAGCCCGGAACTCGTCCGGACGGCGGGCCAGCACCAGGAAGACGTTGGGCACGAAACCGGCTTTTTCCTGTACCGCCAGGATGCGGTCGCGGATGTCCTGCGGCAGGTCTTCCAGGGTAGGCGTGTCGAAACGGCTGATCGGGGGCATGGACGTCTGAACCATACAGATCTCCTTGAATCGCCGGCAATCGGGAATCGTCCGCTGATTGCTGACGCTTTGTTGTTTTTGGGAGATTCACTGTAATGGCAACCGCCGCAGAACACGAGCATTGCCACGCCCCTGGCGACTCATGCATTGGTCGTATGCACACGGGGATCCGGTTGCGAACTGAACGGTTGCAATTTGCACTCAAAAGAATACGGTCACGAATGCACCATAACAATCCTGCAGGGAGATAAAGGACATGACGAAACAAGGTATCACCGGAGTTGTGCTCGCCTCAGTGCTCGCTTCCACCGCGGCCCATGCGGAACTGGGCTACACCTACGCCGAGGGCGGCCTCGCTATTCTCGATACCGACACCGACGACACTCTGTTCGGGGTGGACGGTCGCGGGTCGTATCAGATCAACCGCAACATCTTTGCCTATGGCGGCCTGAGGTTTCTGTCCGATGACCTCGACTACACCAACTGGTACCTCGGCGGCGCCTATCGTCACGCTGTGGATGCCCGCACCGATGTCTGGGGTGGCGCCAACCTGGAATACCAGGAAGTGGAGGCGGACAACTGCCGAGGCTTCAGCGGCTGCTCCAAAGACGATGTGGCACCGGCCATCCGTGGCGGTATTCGCCATCAGCTGGACGACCGTATCGAGGTGGGAGCCAGTGCCCGCTATGTCTCCGGCGACCTGGATTACTTCGGTCTCACCGGACAGGGGCGCTACAAGATCCAGCGGAATCTGAGCGCAACCGCCGAACTGGACATCCAGGATGGCGAGCTGGGACTGTTTGGCGGCGTCACGCTGTTCTTCTGATCGACCCGCCGTTGCAATTGCCCACCATCCAGGGTGGCCCGGAGCCGATCAGACCGACTCCGGTCCACCCTTGCGCCAGTTACGCCATCCGCCTTAAACTGGTCACCCCTTTCCTGACTGGAGTATGCACGCCAATGAAGTAAGTCCTGCCATCAACCGATTTCTGCAAATCCAGCCCCATGGCTGGCGGTTTGATAGGACAGGCGGCGTGCCTCTTAGCAACAATTCCCGAGTATCCCGTGCCGGTGTGGCCGCCTGTTCCCGATGGACCTGTTTCCTAAGGAAGAACAACGCCCATGCCCACCTCATCCCCCGTAGTCGACCTGATCGGCCTGTCCCATGGCTTTGCCGATCAACAACTGTTTTCGCCCCTCACCTTTACCCTGGCATCCGGCCTGACCGGCCTGGTAGCGGACAATGGCGTCGGTAAATCGGTGCTGCTCAGGCTACTGGCCGGGGCGCTGACTCCCTCCGAGGGCCAAATCCGCTGGCACCGGGATTGGCACTGGGTAGATCAGCAGGCCGCAGTGGCAGGCCCCAGAGTTGCCGAGGCGCTGGGTGTCGGCCCGCTTTTCGACAGCTGGCAACGGCTGGAACACGGCGAAGGCGATGCCGAGGATCTCACCACCCTCGCCGACCGCTGGCACCTGCCGGCGCAGTGGCATCAGCAACTGGCCTTCGCTGGCCTGACCTGCCCATTGGACACCCCCGTAGCGACCCTCAGTGGCGGCCAGAGGAGCCGCCTTGCTCTGTGCGCTGCCTTCGCCCGGCCACAGGCTTTCCTGCTGCTGGATGAACCCACCAATCATCTCGACCAGGCTGGCCGGCTTTGGCTGCGCCAGGCGCTGAAACACCATCCCGGTGGCGCTCTCATCGCCAGCCACAACCGCGCCGTGCTGCGGCAGGTCGAGCAGATTCTGGAGCTCACCCCCCGGGGCCTTCAGGTGTATGGCGGCGACTACGACGACTACCGGGCAGAGCAGGAGCGTCAGCAACAGGCGCTGAGCCAGCGGCTGGAGCAGCTGTCACGCGAACGACGGCAACGCCAGCAGCGACATCAGGCAGCCCTGGAAGCCGCCAGTCGTCGCAGCCGCCAGGGCCGCCGGTTACGACGGGACGGATCGCAAAGCAAACTGCTGCTGGACGCCAGCAAACAGCGAGCCGAGAACAGCCTTTCCGGCCTCAAGGACAGCCACCGACGCCAGCAGTCGGCGCTTACCGAATCGATTCGCGACGCCCGGGCCCAACAGCAGATCCAACCCGACCAGCGCCTGGCCCTGGGCTCAGGCCAGGAGCCCGGTGGCCGTCGGCTGTTCCTGCAGGACCTGGTGCTGAGCCATGGCGACACCACCCCCATCACCCTGAGTGTACGGCAAGGTGAACGCTGGCGCGTTCAGGGCGCCAATGGCAGTGGCAAGTCGACCCTGCTGCAAACCATCGCCGGCCGGCTCGAGCCGGCATCCGGTCAATGCCTGCGTAACGGACGCTGCCTGTACCTGGATCAGCAGCTGTCCATCCTCGACGACCAGGCCACCGCCCTCGACAATCTCCGGCGTTACCAGCCGAACCGCGGGGACAGCGATCTGCGCACCCAGCTCGCCGGCATGAATCTCACTGGCGACCTGGCCCTGACACCTACCGGCCAGCTCAGTGGCGGCCAGCGTCTGAAAGTCGCGCTGCTGATGGTGGCCCCGACCGACGACAGCCCGGCACTGCTGCTCCTGGACGAGCCCGACAACCACCTGGACCTGGCCTCGCAGACCCTATTGGCCAGCACCCTGGCCCACTACCCCGGCGCGCTGCTGTTGGTATCCCACGACGAAGACTTCGTGGCCGCTGTCGGTATCGATCACAGCCTGAAGCTTCAGGACAATCGCAATAGACCATAATAATCGCACGGCTCGTGACGATAGCACTTGCCAAGCCCCGAAAGCTGATTAAACTGTGACCGGTTCAAACTTTGGGGTGCCCCTGAACGTCATGCATCTGATCTCATTTGATATCTTCAGAACCCTCGGTTTTCCTGACACTACGGTGATCAAGCCCGAGCGGTTCCTTGCTCACAAGGAAGAGCTGCGCCAGGCAGACTGGGTGCTGTTTCCGGAATACTGGCAGTTGAACGCCCTGGTGCACGGTCTCAAGTGCCGGGTTTTTCCCAGCGTGGCCAGTTACCGCATTGGCCACGACAAGGTGGAGATGACCCGGGCGTTCGAGACCGTCGCCCCGGCCCACGTGCCCTGGACCCTGATCGAAGCCAACGGCCCCCGGGAACGCCAGGAGGTCTGGGACACCATGCCGTCGCCCTTTGTGGCGAAGCTGCCGCGGGCAAGCATGGGGGAAGGTGTGTGGCTGATAGAAAGTCGCCAGGACTGGCAACGCTACTGCGATCGGACCGACGTCCTCTATGCCCAGGAATATCTGCCGATTGACCGGGACATCCGGGTGGTGGTGGTCGGCAATCGGGTGGTAACCGCCTATTGGCGCCACCAAGCCGACCAGGGCTTCTACAACAACGTTGCCCAGGGCGGTCGCATCGACACCAGCCCGGTTCCCCAGGGCGCCCTGGACCTGGCGTTGCAGCTTGCCCGGGACCTGGAGGTCGACCACGCCGGCTTCGACATCGCCATGGTGGGGGATCACCCGTACGTGCTGGAGTTCAACCGCCTGTTTGGCAACCAGGGCCTAGCCGGTAACGATCGTCTGCGCGATGCCATCCTGAGCTATCTGGAGAGCCGCAGCACCCCACGGGACCCTGACTCACCGGTCGATCCCGAGCCACCGTTGCCGGTGGCGGTTTAGTCTCCTTTAACTCCGGCCACTCACCACCAGCGCCACTCCGGTGACGGAGAGAGCACCGCCGGCCATGGCCAGCAGTCCCAGGCGCTCGTCGAAGGCCCAGTAGGCCTGTAAGGCCGTCACCGGGGGCACCAGATAGAACAGGCTGGCCACCTGATTGGCCGCCCCCTGGCGGATCAGCCACATCAGCAGCAGAATGGCGCCGATGGATACCCCGAACACCAGCCACGCCATCGACAGCTGCAATTGCAGATGCCACTCCACCTCGCGGCTCTCGAAGCCGAAGGCTCCCACGGCAAAAAAGGTGGCGGCAGCGGCATACTGGATCAACGTCCCCGGAACCAGCTCTGCCTGAGCGCCGTAGCGTTTCTGATACACCGTGCCCAGCGAAATACCCACCAGCGACAGCAGGACCCATCCCAGGGTCCACACTGGAAAGGTCTCCATGGCCGCTGCTGCAGGCCCCATTTTTTCCAGGATCACCAAGGCGACACCGGCCAGCCCCAGCCCGAGACCGGCCCACTGCCGCATCGCAATACCTTCCCCCAGCAGGAACACGGCAGCGACGCCCGTCACCAGCGGCTGCAGACCGACGATCAGCGACACCAGACCGGAGGGCATACCGCCCTGAATGGCGTAGTACACCCCACCCAGATAGAACCCATGCACCAGCAGCCCGGTCACCGCCAGATGCCCGGCAACCTGCCAGCCTGGCCAGCGCACCCGGAGCCAGGCGGCCAGAGCAAGCAGCAGCGCCATGGTCAACAACATGCGAATCAGCAACAGGGTAAACGGTTCGGCGTAAGGCAGGCCGTACTTGGCGCCAATGAAGCCGGTGCTCCAGAGCCATACAAATAGGGTCGGGATCAGGTAGGTGTAGAACAGCGACCGCATGGCACGACATCTCCTTGATCGAAACCGCCCACCTTACCCCGGTTGGACGAGCCGCAACAGCCGCGAATGGTCGCAAGCACGCAGATCAATTCCGACAACAGATCTCATTTGATAACGATTATCGATACCTATATGATCCTGCTCCTGACTGACTCCAGCGGCCGGATTAGGCATGAAAGCAACCTCCACCCTCAACCTTGTCGACCTGTTCCAACGACATCGCCGGGAACTTCACATCTTTCTGACCCGCAAACTCCGGGACCGGGAAACAGCGGCGGATTTGACCCAGGAAACCTTTGTGCGGATGGCCGAGCAGCTACAGCAGCGTCCCGAACGTCCGATCACCCACAGCCGCTCCTACCTCTATCGGACAGCCAGCAACCTGGCGGTGGATCATGTGCGCCGGCAACAGCGCAACCCCAATGACGTCTGCGACCCGAATGACTTGCCCGAAATCCGCGACGACCTCCAGGTGCCGGAACGTATGATCGGTGGCCGCCAGCAACTCGACAGAGTGGCCGAGGTCATGACCAGACTGCCGCCGATGACCCGTGAAGTGTTTCACCTGACCCGGGTCCAGGGGCTCAAGTACCGCGAGGCCGCCAGGCAGCTGGGGGTATCGGAAAGCACCGTGCAGAAACATCTGACTGCGGCCCTGGGTACGGTCATGCACCACTTGGGGGAAGAGCGATGAATCACCCGTCCGCTACCGCCGACACCGTGCAGCAGGCAGCCATCGACTGGGCGGTGATCTGTGCCGATGGCAACCTCTCAGCCGCTCAGGCGGCTGACTTCGAGTCCTGGCTGGCTCAGCACCCGTCGCACCCCGACGCCTACGACGACGCCTGTCGGGTGCTACAGTTGATGACAACGGCGGCCACGGAAGCCCTGCCCCCACCGGCAACGGTTACCAACCGCCACACGGTGGTCAAGCCCCGCATCAGCTCACCGGCACTGGCCTTGGCGGCGTGCCTGATACTGGCCATGCTGCTTGGGGTTGGCCTGATGCCAGAACGCTATCAGGCACTGACGGCCGATTACCACACCGAACGGGGGGAAACCCTGCCTCTGACCCTGGCCGATGGCAGCGAGGTAGTGCTCGGCCCGGACTCGGCCATCGATGTGATGCTATCGGCTCAGCAGCGGCGGGTTGAACTCCTCCATGGTGTGGCCTGGTTCCATCCGGCCCCGGCCAAGGATGGGCTGAGACCGCCGTTCGAGGTGGTCGCCGACGACACCGTCACCCGCGCCCTGGGCACCCGATTCGAAGTGGAACGGCTACCGGCCCAGCTGCTGGTCACCGTTACCGAGCATCGGGTCGCCATCGCCAGTCATGGAGAACAGGCGCCGCTGGTACTGTATGCCGGGCAGGCGGTGCGTATTCATCCAGATGGGCTCCGGACACCGGTGCCGGCGGCACAGGCAACCCTTGCCGACTGGCGCCAGGGTACCCTGCGATTCCAGCAGGAACCGCTGAGCCATGTGCTGGCCCGGCTGCAACGGTATTATCCAGGCCAACTGATACTGCTGGGAGACGCCAAGGGGCAACGCCCGATCAGCGGCGTCTTCGACCTGGCACAGCCGGAACAGGCGCTGGCAACCATCACCGACAGCCTCGGTCTGAAACAGCAGTCGCTGACGCCCTGGCTGACCCTGGTGTACTGATGCGCCGGCAGGGTCGAGGCTGGCTGCTCCCAGTCTGCCTGATCGCGGCGTTGGCTGGCGTTGGTCAGGCCGGAGCGGTTACCGACCACAGTCCAGGCAACCACACTCAGGAACTGAGCATCCCCGCCCAGCCGTTACCCGCGGCGCTGCTGGAACTGGCAGAGCAGGCCGGACTGCAACTGGTCTATGACGCCAACCTGGTCCCCAATCAGCCGGCACCGTCACTGATCGGGGCCTACACCCTGGCTAGGGCCTTTGAAGTCCTGCTGGCGGACACCGGCCTGCACACACTTTTCCAGAGTCATCGGCGGGTGCAACTGGCGCCTGATCCTGCTCCAGTGCAACCGCTGCCCACCCTGGTGGTCAGTGCAAGCGGCTACGAGCAGTCGCTTCAGCAGGCTCCCGCCGCCATCACCGTGATTGACCGCGAACAGCTGATGACCCAACCCTTCCGCTCGCTGCAGGATGCCCTGACCGGCATCCCCGGCGTCAGCATCGCCGGCGGTCGTCACCAGGAAGGAAGCGGCGTATCCATTCGCGGGATGGAGTCGGATCAGACGCTGATCCTGGTGGACGGACGTCGGATCAGTTCGGCAGAAGCCAATCCCCGCGGCGGCGGCAATGACCTGGAGAGTCACTGGATTCCTCCGGTGGCCGCCATCGAGCGGATTGAGGTCATCCGGGGGCCGATGTCGTCACTGTATGGTGCCGACGCGGTTGGCGGCGTGATCAACGTAATCACCCGTGCCGTGGCCAGCGACTGGTCGAGCAGTCTGGTCCTTGGCCACACCTCCGCGCTGGTGGGCCAGCAGGGCAATGCCCATCAAGGCAGCGCCTACGTATCCGGTCCGCTGCTGCCTGACCGGCTGGGGCTGCAGCTCTGGGGTAGCCAACAACAGCGCCAGGAGGATGCCTTTGAGAACGGCGCCCAGCAGGGCCGCCAGCAGCAACTCACCGGCCGGCTGTGGCTGGAAACCTCCGGCCATCAGCGCTGGATGCTGGAGCTGGGACAGGCCCGGCAACACTACGCCCGTCATGCCAATGCCAGCGGTGCGGGCAAGAACCGCCGTCGCCACTACCGTCGACGCAGCTGGGCCCTTGCCCACCAGGGCCAGTGGCAGACGCTGGATACCCGCCTCCAGCTCTACCGCGAACACACCTCACGGCGGGCCCCGCTGTTCCAGCGCTACCTGCCAACCAGCGTCACCCATACCATCGCGGATGGCCAGCTCACCGCCTATTTCAGATCGCATACCACCACCCTGGGATACCAGAGGCAGGACACCACCTCCAGCAAAGCCGATTTTCGCAACCTGCAGGTGCCGGACAGCCTCTGGGGCACCCGCTCCGTCAACCAACAGGCCTGGTTTGTGGAAGACGAGTGGCGCTTCGCTCCCCGGTTCACTCTCACCACCGGCGTGCGACTCAGTGACCACCAGATCTACGGCCTGCACTGGAGCCCTCGCAGTTACCTCAACTGGCGCCCCGCGCCCCACTGGACGCTAAAAGGTGGCATCGGCACCGGGTTCAAGGCGCCACAGCTGCGGGAAATGGATGCCTCCAGCGGAGCCCCCCAGGCTCGGGGCGCCATCCTTGCGCTGGGCAATCCGGAGCTTTCACCGGAGCAAAGTGTCAACACTGAGCTCGGCGTCTACTACCAGCGGCCGGGGCTCAACGTCAGTGCGACCGCGTTCCACAGCGATTTTCGCAACAAAATCATTAACACCGCTTCCCACCGGTTCCACAACAGCGACGGCCACCCCATCGCCGTACCGGCACTGACCTGCCAGCCCAGTGACCCGGCCACCCGGGATTGCCCGGCCTGGGGCACCTGGCTCAACCTCCCCGGCGCCCGGGTCCAGGGTCTGGAGCTGCAGGGCCACTGGTCCCCCGATCAGCGGCTGACCGCCAGCCTCAGCTACACCTACACCGACTCCTGGCTGCGCAGTGGTCACCTACACGTCACAACCCCCGCTGGCGAGCGCCTGCCGTTCCAGCCAGCCAACGTACTGGCACTGGCCGGTGAGCCCCTGGCCGCGGTTCCTGCCCACCAGGCCTGGCTGAGACTGGCCGGCCCGCTCAGCGAACATCATCCGTTACGGGGCCACCTGCAAGCGAGCTATCAGAGCGATGTGGCGGCGGTCAGCTTTGGTCAGGGCAACCAGGTCCGGGTTCAGCCGGCGTCACTGACCACGGTGGACCTCGGCCTGTCCTGGTCACCGTCCAGCGCCGTGACCGTCAACGCCGGCCTGGACAACCTGTTTGACCAACGCCGGTTCCGGCTGGACCGGGTCGACGATCCTCGCCGGTACCAATACCCCGACCCGGGCCGCCGGCTATGGTTGGGGCTGACGGCGGAGTTTTAGCGAGCCGCTGATTAACTCCGGAACACCTCTGGCCTGCAGATCAGCATTTTTTATTACGCGCATTAAAACCCAATACGTCTCACTTACAGATGCGAACAGCACTCGATACAGATTGCTTAACCCTGTCTGACCATTAAGGAGACGCCTGCATGACCCCAGCCCGCGCTATCAGACCGCTTCGCGGCCGCCTGGCCACCGCCATCGCCCTCACCAGCCTCAGTGCAGCCGCACAGGCCAATACCACCAGCCTGCCAACCCTGGTGGTTACGGCCAGTGGCTACGAACAGGAAGTCGCCGAAGCCCCTGCGTCGATCTCGGTCATCAGCCGGGAAGAGCTGGAGTCCCGGGCCTATCGCGACGTCACCGACGCCCTGCAGGATATTCCAGGCGTCGGCATTGAAGGCGGCCCGGGCGGCAAGGCCACGACCGCCGAGGTTTCGATTCGCGGCATGGATTCCCAGTACACCCTGATCATGGTGGATGGCCGCGCCCAAGGCTCGGGCCAGGGCTACTACAACGGCGAAGGCGGAGGCGCCGAGTTTGGCTGGCTGCCTCCGCTGTCTGCGATTGAGCGAATTGAGGTCATCCGGGGCCCCATGTCGTCACTGCACGGCTCGGACGCCCTCGGCGGTGTCATCAACATCATCACCCGCAAGGTGCCAGGGCAATGGCGCGGCAGCCTCACGCTCGACACGGTGATTCAGGGCAATTCGGCATCTGGCGATCGCCGCGAACTGCGCTATTACCTGGGCGGACCGCTGGTCGCGGACACCCTGGCGCTGACGGTGTACGGTTCCCGGTTCCAGCGGGATGAAGATGAGATCGCCAACGGTTACCGTGAGCGTGACAAGGAGGACACCACCGGCAAACTGACCTGGACACCGTCGGCAGACCAGGCGGTCACGCTGGAGGCCGGCTATGGCAAGCAGCAGTCCGAAGGCACCGAGGCCGGTGTTGGCCGGGCTTCTGACAAGGTGCTCTACCGGCACCACCAGTCCTTCAGCCACGAGCTGCACTGGGGCAGCAATGAGACCCAGAGCTATGTGCAACGGGAAACCCTCGACAACCAGACCCAAAATGCCGTGTACGAACGGGTAACGGTGGACACCCGCACCAATCTGCCGTTCAACAGCCATCAACTGACGGTGGGGGCCCAGTACCGTACCCAGGAAACCGAGAACCCGAGCCGTGCCAAACTCAAGGCCAATCTGCAACGTTGGGACGCCGCGCTGTTTGCCGAAGACGAGTGGTTCCTCAGCGACGACTTTTCCCTCACCGGGGGCGCACGCTGGGTCAAGGACGAAAACTACGGTAACGAACTCACGCCGAGGCTGTACGGTGTTTACCGGTTGGCACCGGAGTGGACCGTCAAGGGCGGAATCAGCACAGGTTATCGCACACCCGATCTCAAGGAAGGGGATTCCCGGTGGGTGGAAGGTGGCGGAGGTCCACGGGTCGACGGCGCCGATGTCGGCAACTCCGACCTGAAGCCGGAAACCAGCCTCAACTACGAAGCGGGCGTGGCCTGGGACCTGACCAATGGATTCTCCGGCAGCCTGACGACCTATTTCACCCAGTTCGACGACAAGATCGAAAAGCCGTTGATCTGTGAGGAAAGCGCCCCCCAGGCCTACGACTGCAGCTATCTGGGCACCGACTACCAGAAGGTCTACCAGTACCAGAACGTAGAGGAAGCCGAACTCAAGGGTGTGGAACTGACACTGGGGTATCGCCTCGGTGCCGTGCAGGCCAGCGCCAACTACACCTTTGCCGACAGCGAGCAGAAGACCGGCGCCAATGCCGGCATTGCCCTGAACAACCAGCCACGGCACCGGGCCAACCTGGGTCTGGACTGGCAGGCCACAGCGGCGCTGAACGTTTGGGGCAAGGTAAAATACAAAGGTGAAACCCTGGAGACCGTCGGCCGTCGCGGCGTTAACCAGTACCCCTCCTACACCTTCGTCGACACCGGGCTGAACTTCCAGTGGGGCCGCCACGCCCAGTTCTACGCCGGGGTCTACAACCTGTTCGACAAGGAAATCCGCTACGATGAATACAGCAAGGTGCTGGACGGTCGCCGCTACAACGCCGGGGTGGTGTTCAGTTTCTGACATCCCCTGACCAACGACGCAGGAGAGCCGTTTCGGAGTCGGTACCGTATGCTGGGGGCACGTTCATAGTCAGGAGACCGTTATGTCTGCCCCCATTCTCATCACTGGTGCCGGCCAACGCATAGGGCTGGCCTTTGCGCACCACTGTCTGGCCCAGGGTCAGCCAGTGGTGGTCAGTTACCGCAGCTACCGTCCGGCGGTGGATGCCCTGCAGAAAGCCGGCGCCGAGTGCCTGGCGGCAGATTTCAGCAGCGACGCCGGCGTTGACGATTTTATCGATCAGGTAAGAGCCCGCAGCAACGGCTTACGGGCCATTATCCACAATGCTTCGGACTGGTTGCCCGAGACTCCTGAGCGCTCCGCGACCGAGACCATGCAGACGATGATGCAGGTTCACGCCATGGCGCCCTATCGCATCAACCTGGCGCTGCAGAACCTGCTGACCTCCGGCGATGGCCCCAGGGACATCATCCACATGACAGATTATGTGGTGGAGAAAGGCAGCGCCAAACACATCGCCTACGCCGCCAGCAAGGCGGCCCTGGCCAATCTGACGCTGTCCTTTGCCCGCCTGCTGGCGCCCCGGGTCAAGGTCAACAGCGTGGCGCCGTCACTGATCTGCTTCAATGCCGGCGATGATGCCGCCTATCGCCAGAAAGCACTGGGCAAGTCATTGCTGCAGATGGAGCCCGGTGAAGCAGTCGCGGTGCAAACGCTGCAGTTTATCCTCGACAACCCCTACCTCACCGGCCGCACCCTGGCCCTGGATGGCGGTCGCCACCTGGCCTGAGCACGGGGCAGAGAAGCCGCCAATCACGCCAGAATGGCGTCCGGCGATTCTGGCAGGATCTGGCCACCGTCCACCACAATCTGCTGACCGGTGATGTAGCGGGCTTCCGACGACGCCAGGAAACAGGCCGCGTGACCGATGTCCTCCGGGGTACCCAGCTGGTGGGTGGGCACCGCTGCGTGCATCTGCGCCAGGTAGCTTTCACCCTGGGCCTGCAGACCCTCGGTCAGCACATTGCCCGGCATTACGGCATTTATGGTGATGCCGTCCTTTGCCACTTCCAGGGCGGCGCTGCGCATGAAGCCCAGCTGACCGGCCTTGCTGGCGCCGTAGTGACTCCAGCCCGGAAAGCCGGTGATCGGCCCGGTGATGGAGGAGGTTATCACCACCCGACCGTAGCGCTGCTGGCGCATCGGCACCAGGGCGGCCTGGACGATCTGGAACATGCCCTTGAGGTTGACCGACTGGACCTGGTCCCAGTCGTCGCCGGTCATCTCAGCCAGCGACGCCTGGGGGAAAATGCCGGTGTTGGAGCACAGAATGTCCAGCCGTCCAAGGCGCTCCGTCACCGCCGCTACCGCCTGCTGGCAGTTGGCCGCGTCGGTGACATCCAGGCAGACAAACTGCCCGCCGAGCTCCCGCGCGACCTGTTCACCGGCCTCCCGGTCGATATCGCCGATCACCACCATCGCACCCGCTTCATGCAGTACGCTGGCAATGCCGCGACCAATGCCGTGAGCACCACCAGTGACCAGAGCCACCTGTCCATCCAGCCTGAACATACCCTTACCTCCTGATTCTGTTTCTGTGAGCCGTTACAGCTATCATCTACATCGCCTTTGGCGGGCGACACGTCCTGTGTGCCTGCGTATATGGGGGTCAGGGTATCAGCCCGGAAAGGCAGCTGATTGACCCCGATCAACGCCCGCGCCCGAAGCAGGCGTTTTGTGATACTTCACCAAGCCATCGTGACGCCCTGTTTGAGAAACCGCCGTCGCCGCTCACGGCCCGGTGCATGGCAAAAACTGGAATCCAGATCGCTTACTCTGACTGGCCGACACGTTATACTGTCGGCCAGTCACGGCGGGTGGCGGCGGACCAGATCTTCCGCATCGGTATTGATCCGCCAATCAAACGTAGAGGATGTCCAGCGCATTACCATGACCAGCAATCGCGGCCTGCTGGCCCAACTCCCGGCCACCCTGATGCTGGTGGTCTCGATGATGATGACCACCACCGCCCTGGCAGACAGTGTTCGCCGCATCGTCCACCCGGACGGTTCAGTGGAGTTCACCAACGTCCGCGGCAGCCAGGAACGCAAGGCCTCAACCCGCAGTGAGGTGGTCTACCGCTATCAGGACCAGAACGGCGTGGTGTCGTTCAGTGGCGAACGCCCCGAAGCGGCCAGCTACGACGTTATCCGCTTCCACTGCTTCGCGTGCAACCCGTCCTCGACGGTGAACTGGCTGACCACGCCGCTGTATCGCTCCCCCTACCAGCAGGAAATCCGGGCCGCCGCCCGGGAGCACGACGTAGATCCCGCCCTGGTGCGGGCCGTCATTCACGCCGAGTCCGCCTTCAATCCCAAAGCCCTGTCCCCCAAAGGCGCCCAGGGGCTGATGCAGCTGATGCCGGGCACCGCCCGGGATCTGGAGGTTGGCAACGCGATGGACGCGGCCGAAAACATCCGTGGCGGTGTGCAATACCTGGCGTGGATGCTGAAGCGGTTTGATGACGACGTTACCCTGGCAACGGCCGCCTACAACGCCGGCCCAGGCGCGGTGGAGCGTTACGGCGGCATTCCGCCCTATGCCGAAACCCAGGCTTATGTCGAGCGGGTCGGTATCCTCCATCGCCGCTACGGTGGGTTCTAGAGAACCACCTCCCTACCCTTCTTCCCGCGAACCATAACGGTGACGCAACGACGCTGGCACCTGGGCCAGCAGCCGCTGTACCAGAACCTTCATGGCATGATCGATTGGCGTGGTATCCAGACCCGGCTCCATCGTCGCCAACAGATGCGCCACCGCTTCCGCCGTGGCCAGGTAGCCCGGGCCAGGCGCCTTGCGGATGATGTAACGGGATGGCGGCGGGGCGACGAGATGGTAGCTTGGCAGGGCCTTCAGCGCCGGATTCAGGTGCACCAGTTTCGCAGCCTTGCGCCAGGTGCCGTCGAGCACGATCCAGTGCCTGATATCACTCGGTGGCGCGCTTTCCAGGGGACGGCTATCAGGGCCGGGAAACAACAGCCCGACGCCAGAACCAAGGCTGTCGGTATCAACCCCGCCCCGGGCCAGCTCCACGGGTGATTCGCCAATACAGATGCGGCAGGACTGCAGACACTGCGCCAGCACCCTTACCGTGCCCTTGGCACGACAAACTTCCGAGGGATGCTGCAGGATGGTGATGGCTGTCTGGTTGGCGACCGGCCGGCAGGCGTCGCAAACGCACAGGCGGGTATGCAGGCCACAAAGGTCACACAGGGTTCGCGACATGGTGCCGGGCCGTCAGGAGTCTCAAGGCTTGGTGCCGTTGTTGATGTAACGCTGGGTAAAATCGGCAATGTACTCCTGCACCCGACCCTCACCCCGCATTCGAACCAGCGCATCGGCAAACGCCTCCCGCAATTCCGGGGTGTTGCAGCGGGAACGCTTGGAAAAGGCGATATAGAGATTCTCGACGCTGACAAACAGCCCAGACGGCTGGAAATCCTCCAACTCCCCCTTGCTCGCCAGTTTGACCTTGCCCTGCAACGCCTCATAGAGCACGTAATCGACCCGGCCCATGAGAGCCATCTTGAAGGCCTGCTCAATCGAGCGGACCCCTTCTATTCGCAGGTTCGCTTCCGCGTAGGCATCGAAGGCCTGGCCAAAACTGTTGCCAAACAGCGTGGCACCGGTGCGCCCCTTGAGATCGGACCACCTGCGATAATCGAACACTTCGCCCCGGGGCATCCACACCACCGTGGGAATCGGAGCCAGCGAGGGCAACACATAGTCCAGGTACTGCTGACGTTCGTCGGTCAGAAAGGCGCCCGCCACCAGATCAATGCGGCCGGTGCGAGCAGACTCCAGGGTGCGGGACCAGGGGCCGACGTGACGCACCTGGACACGAATGCCCAGCTCGGCAAACAGATCCTCCAGAACCGCCGGCACCGCTCCGATGACCCGATCCGGCTCGGCAGGATCACGCCACAGAAACGGCGGATATTCCGAGTTACCCGCCACCAGCAGTTCATCACAGGCCGGAGCTTCCTGGGCTTTGGCCGTCGAGGTCAGCACGAGCCCGCACGCCAACAGCCAGAGAAAAGCACATCGTCTCTTCAACCAACGGTCAAGAAGCATCGTTATCTCTGATGGCATGGTCTATCCAGTTCAAGCGGCTGAGTGTCAGGGTATCAAGCGGGCAGGTGCGCCCTGCTTACCGCAACCCTGGCGGCCTGTTTGGCGAGGCAATTGTCCCAAACTATAGCAACTTACAGCAATTGTGAAATATCGATGTGTACAACCCGTCCGCACGGAAGTAAAAACATTCATACTCTCTCGTCACTCCTGACTTTAGAAGCTTGGCATTTCACTTCCAACAGCATTCCTGACAGATATCAATTCTGCTTCCGGTTCCAAGTTGCATAGAAACCTACTCTGGTAACGTGGCTGTGGATGAGAGAACTAAGGAGAATGAGCGATGAAAGGAATACGGCTGTCTCAACTTGGGCTGGCACTCGGCATTGGTCTGGCCACCTCAGCCCAGGGGGCGGACCTGATGACACGGGCGCAGCACACGTTCGATCCGGTACCGCAGTATCCTGCCAGTCTCGATGGCAATGAACTGACCGAGGCCAAGGTGGCGCTGGGGAAAATGCTGTTCTTCGAACCGCGGCTGTCTGCCAGCCACCTGATCAGCTGTAACACCTGTCACAACGTGGGCATGGGTGGACACGACTACCTGCCCACATCCATTGGCCACGGATGGCAGAAAGGTCCCCGCAACTCGCCCACCGTGTTCAATGCGGTGTTCAATGCCGCCCAGTTCTGGGATGGCCGGGCCGCCGATCTGGCGGAGCAGGCCAAAGGCCCGGTTCAGGCTGGGGTGGAAATGAGCAGCACCCCGGAGCGGGTGGTTGCAACCCTCAACAGTATGCCAGAGTACCAGCAGCGCTTCGAAGACGCGTTTCCGGGTGACCAGGCGCCGGTGACCTTTGACAACATGGCCACGGCCATTGAGGCGTTCGAGGCCACCCTCACCACCCCCAACGCCCGCTTTGACCAATACCTCAGGGGCGATCAGAGCGCGCTCAATGAACAGGAACAAGAGGGCCTGGCGCTGTTCATGGACCGGGGCTGCGCAGCCTGCCACGACGGTGTCAATCTCGGCGGCCAGTCCTACTTCCCGTTTGGTCTGGTCACCAAACCCGGCGGCGATATCCTGCCCCAGGGCGACAAGGGGCGCTTTGCGGTGACCGAGACCGCCTCGGACGAATACGTGTTCCGTGCGGCTCCGTTAAGAAACATTGCCCTGACCGCGCCCTACTTCCATTCCGGAGCCGTTTGGGATCTGGAAGAAGCCGTCAGCGTGATGGGGACCGCCCAACTGGGCACGAAACTGGAACCAAACGAAGTTGAGGCCATTGTCGCCTTTCTGGGAACCCTGACCGGGGATGTACCGAAGATCGAGTACCCGGTGTTACCCGTCAGCACGGACACCACCCCGAAACCCGATCCGATGGTGCCCTGATCGGTAAAACAGAGGGCTGCCTGAGTTCTTTTACTGCTACTGCCCGGAATAACACGCCGGCCTTTCAGACCCTGTGCTATTCCGGCTCGCCCTCCTTTGGCATCACGCGGATGGCGCGTTTCCGCCGCCGTTTCTGGCCATACATGCGCCGGTCTGCAACATCCAGCAATACATCAATCTCACGACCATCGTCCGGATAGACCGCACCACCGATACTGGCCCTTATCGGCAGAGTCAGGCCTCGGAAATGGCTGGGCTGGCACAGGGCATCCCGGAGGCGGTCAATCACCGGTTCCAGGTTGCAGTCCGCCGCCAGCGGGGATAAGACGGCAGCAAACTCGTCACCGCCGATACGGGCAATGGTATCGGTATCCCTCGCGGCCTGATGACAACGCTCAGCAAATGTACGGATCAGGGCATCGCCCACCTGGTGGCCATGACGGTCATTGACTACTTTAAGATCATCCAGGTCGATCACTAATACCCCCAGCGGTTCTTCCGACCGTAGACACTGGATCAGCTTGTTACGAAGACGGTCCATGAACAGGGAGCGGTTGGCAAGGCCCGTCAAGTCGTCATGAGTGGCCCTATAAAAAAGTTCGTCGCGGTCGTACTTGCCAGCAAAATACATCGCCGAGGCCACCAGATCCGACAGCAGCACCAGCAGTTGGATGTCGGCGGCCGCAAACTGGTTGGGTTCGGAGGACAGGGCCTTGAGCACACCGATCACATCGCCGTCATGTTTCAGCGGGACCAGCACCATTGACCGCAAGCCGACCTTGCGGCAGGCGGCGCGGTCCACCCGTTCGTCGGTTTCCGAATCATTGCTCAGGAGGGCCCGGCCGGTGCGGGCGCACAGACCAGAGATGCTGGCGTCCTGCTGAAGCCGGAGGCCCAGGTAGGGCTTGGCCGCACCTGAGGCGGCGCGATACACCATTTCACCGTTCTCAAGCAGTTCTATAACGGCGCCATCGGCCTCAACCAGCTCCAGAGTGCGGTCGACCACCAGACTCATGACTTCACCGAGATTAGGCCCCAGTCGGACCACATCGGTCTGCAGCTGGATTACGTCATTCAACTGGTCTGGCGTTGGCATGTCGCACCTCGCGGCAATGGACGGCTCAAGGCGACAACCTACCAACCTCCCTGTCGCCGGGCATCCTGCACCAGACCCGGTGTGCCGAAACGAGCGAAGCGTTACCTTCAGCCTAATCCGCAAGACAAGATTTGTAAAAAACTACAGAGTCTCACCCTATTTACTCCGCAGAAAGCTGGCGAACAAAAGCCTCCAGTGCCCTACTTGGCTCGTCCCGCCACACCAGGTGGGTCCGATTGCGGGCCAGCGCCGGCGGCAGGCGGTGGCGCTGCACCTGCGCTCCCAGGGATGCCTGATCCAGCACCGATTCAGGCACAAAGGCTGCGCCAGCACCAGCCGCAACGCAGGCGACAATGGCGTGGTAGGACCCAAGATCCAGAAACCGCCTCGGCGACACTCCACCTGCTGCCAGCCAGTCCACCAGACAACGACGGTAGGAACAGCCATGGGGAAAGGCCACCACCGCCGCAGCCCCCAGATCCTCTGGTCGCGCTACCGGCGGATGGTCGCGGGCGGTGATCAATACCAGGTTTTCGGTGAACACCGGGTGGACGGTCAACCCGGTGCTGTCGAAAGGCTCAGACACAAACGCCGCTTCAATCTCACGATGCCGCAGCCATTCCAGCAAGGTACCGGTGCTGCCGGTGCGCAACTCCACAGCGATATCGCCATGTTCACGATGGAAGGTCGACAGCCGCGACGGCAATCGCACCGCCGCGGCGCTTTCCAGGGAGCCCAGCCGAAGCTGCCCACTGACCGCCCCGCCCAACATCGAGCGCTCGGCCTCCTCGGCCAGCTTCAACAGGTGGTCAGCATGACCCAGCAGCTTGTGACCGGACTCAGTCAGCACCAGACCACGGCCCTGGCGCCGGAACAGCTTCTGGCCCAACCGCTCCTCGAAGCGGCGTACGCGGGTGGTGATGTTGGATGGTACCCGGTTCAGGGTTTCCGCCGCCCGCACCACACCGCCACCACGGGCGACTGTCTGGACAATGAGCAGGTCTTCCAGGGTTATAATTCTCATTTTGAGAACGCTCACAACAATTAATTCAATTTTATAGTATCGATAATTGACGTCTAATGGCGAGCCATGAATACCTTTAACCTGTCAGCTCCCCGTTCGCGTCCGGCCGCGCCCCTCTTTGTTGGCCTTGTCGCCCTGGCCGTCGCCATGGGCATTGGCCGATTTGCCTTCACGCCCCTGCTCCCGCTGATGCTCCGGGACAGCCTGCTGGACCCAACACTCGGAAGTCAGTGGGCTACCGCCAACTATCTGGGCTATCTGGTGGGTGCGCTGACAGCCGCACGCTGGCGCCACCACCTGGCCCAGGGCCTGACCACCGGCCTGGTCGGCATCGCCGGTCTTACCCTGCTGACGGCGTGGCCTGCGCTGACCAGCCTGCCGGTTACCGGCCTTCTGCTGCGGTTCAGCTGTGGTGTGCTCAGCGCCTGGGTACTGGTGTGTGCCAGCAGCTGGTGCCTGGAACAACTGACAGCACGGGGCAGCGCGGCCAAAGCGGGGATGATCTACAGCGGGGTTGGCGCAGGCATCGCGGTGACCGGCACCATTACCTGGCTTGGCGGCACCCTGGCGGCATCCACCCTTTGGCTGGTGCTGGGAGCGATTGCGATGCTGGGCGCCCTGCTGGTCATGGGGCGATTGGGAACAACCGGCAACACTCACATCCAGAATGACCAAACTGGCCGCGCCCATGATCAGCCTGATCCAGGTCGTCATTGGGGCCTGATCGTCTGTTACAGCCTGGCGGGCTTTGGGTACATCCTGCCAGCAACCTATTTACCAGCCATGGGCCAGACTCTGACGGACAATGCCCTGCTGTTCGGCCTCAGTTGGCCGTTGTTTGGGGTCGCGGCGATGATATCGGTGGTGATAGTCACCCGTTGGCTGTCTGCTTGGTCTGACCGCAAGCGCTGGGCCCTGGCCCAGACTGTACTTGCAGCCGGTGCCGTGGTCCCCGTGCTGTGGCCGTCACTGTCGGCTCTTGCGGTCTCAGCGTTGCTGGTTGGCGGCACCTTTATGGTCATCACCATGGCGGGGCTGCAGCTGGTCCGGTCGCTGGCGCCCATCAACCCGACCGCCTTGCTGGCGCGAATGACCGCCGGCTTTGCCTTTGGCCAGATCGCCGGCCCCGTGCTGGTCACGCTGCTGGCCTCTGTTTCGCCACTGCCCATGCCTCTACCGTTGACGCCAATCGAACAGGCCAACGTTCTGGCAGGCGGCCTGTTGGTCGTCAGTGCCGGTTGGCTGTGGTGGGGCAACCCGACACCGGGCCGGGTACACTACCCGACCGGCCATTCTTCCCAACGCACGTGAAAGGTATTTGCATGACGGCTCTGACCCAACGATTACCGCTGCGGTTCCCCATTATCCAGGCGCCTATGGCAGGCGTTCAGGGCTGGGAGCTGGCGGCGGCAGTATCAGACACCGGCGCGCTGGGCTCCCTGCCCTGCGCCATGTTGACCCCGGAAGCGATCCGCAAGGCGGTGTCACAGATCCGCGCGAGAACCACCGGCCCCATCAACCTGAACTTCTTCGCACATCAACAGCCAACCCCTGACCCGGCGGCCCAGGAGGCCTGGCTGTCGCAATTCAGACCGTTCTATCAAGAACTGGACGTTCCCCTGCCGGCGGGGCCGAGTGGTGCCAGTCGACAACCGTTCAACGAGATCCTCGCCGATCTGGTGTGTGAGCTTAAGCCAGAGGTGGTGAGTTTCCACTTCGGTCTGCCGGCCCCGGCTCTGATGACCAAGGTCAGGGACAGTGGTGCCCTGGTACTGTCGACCGCCACCACCGTCGCCGAGGCTCGCTGGCTGGCTGACCACGGTGCGGATGCCATCATCGCCCAGGGCTGGGAAGCCGGCGGCCACCGCGGCCTGTTTCTGGACCAGGACATCAGCAACCAACTGGGAACGTTCGCATTGCTGCCCCAGGTGGTGGCCGCGGTTGATGTGCCGGTTATTGCGGCGGGTGGCATCGCCGATGCACGGGGTGTGCGGGCCGCCATGGCGTTGGGGGCCAGTGGCGTCCAGGTTGGTACGGCCTATCTGCTCTGCCCCGAGGCCACCACGTCTGCGGTACACCGGGCCGCTCTGCAGAGCGACGCTGGCCTCACAACCACGGTTACCAACGTGTTCAGTGGTCGACCGGCGCGGGGGATCGTCAATCGCATGATCCGGACACTTGGCCCCATAAATGATCAGGCGCCGGCGTTCCCGCTGGCAACCGCAGCGTCAGCACCTTTGAGGGCAAAGGCGGAAAGC
Source organism: Marinobacter sp. CA1 (assembly GCF_020546665.1). Lineage (NCBI taxonomy): Bacteria > Pseudomonadati > Pseudomonadota > Gammaproteobacteria > Pseudomonadales > Marinobacteraceae > Marinobacter > Marinobacter sp. CA1. Next base: position 1,234,228 of record NZ_CP071785.1, on the reverse strand, counting down.
CTGGGCAGCGGCGATTTCAGCCCGCTCTGGGCCGGCCAGAACATCAGCGGTTGCCAGCCACTGCCAGCCCGGGCGTTGACCCAGGGGCTGGCCGAAGGGCTGACGTAACCCAGCACGTTCAACCGTCTGTGACGGTCACTTCAATGCTTCCCAGGTAACGCCCTTCAAGACGAACCTGGTCTCCGGGCATCAGATAATCGCCGGACGCCAGGCCGTCTTCGATCAGGGCTTCCACCAGGTAGTCCATCGCTGCGCTGTCCAGGAATGACAACGTCACCAGCCAATGGGCAATCGTGGTGACGTAGTAACCCGGTCCGGGGGCATTGAACACCACCCCTTCGGGGGTACCGGTCAACAGGGACTCACCCTGGCGAATGCCACTACCATTGCCACTGAGCAGAGCCACGGGCTGATCTCGATAGCGCCAGTCAGGTTCCTGTCCCGCTGCCAGAATTCTTTCCACCAGTGCATCCGGCTGAAGGATCATACTGTCCGCTCGGGCATGCTGGCGCAGATCCGTTCCAACGTAGGTTCGCAGGGCGAGATCCGGCAGCAATTGCCTCCAGTCTGCAGGGACCACCAACCAGGGCCCAGTGGGGAAACGATCCGCGCCACTCTTGGCATCGGTGAAACCGTGTCCCGAGGTTATGTTGTCCACGTCCAGACGCCGCAACATCTCGGCGCGGTCGGTAAAATCACCACAGAGAAAGAGGCCCGGCTGTGCCTGTCGCAGATCGGCCAGGCTGGTGAGGTCCCGGTCCCACCGCATACACAACTCCACTTCGTAGTCGAGCAGGCGTCCGTTCCCGCCAGCCATGATTACCACCGCGCCGCTGGCGGGACTGAACTTGGGAAACAGGAAAACCTCATCGATGTCCGTTTCCTCGCCGTGCTCCTCATAGTTGGCTCCAGCAGCCAGCTGATGCTCCCTAGGCCCACCCGTTGGCAGCAGCGCGTCGCGATCAATGGATTCCAGGGGCAAATCGATCGGGTTGGACAAGGCCAGCCGGAGCAGGCCAGCCAGACTCTGATAGCCCTGATTTCGAACCAGAGTCAGGCTGTCATGGGGATAGCTGTTGAAATGGCGACTGAGGTTGATGCCGTCGACCTGATCCGCTCCGGCCCTGAGCAGCAGTAAGGTATGGTGCTGGCCATCCCGCTGGATCTGGGCCAGGGTTAACGCCTGCTCCGGTGGAGCCAGTTCGACGATGGGAGCATCGGCCACTCCGGCCTCCATCGACAGGGCGTGGCCTGACAACGCCAGGCCACCAAACAGGCCAGCAGCAAGGCCGAGGGTTCGCGTTAAACGGTTCAAAAGCATGGTTGTAGCTCCCTGTGAGAGTGAGGTAAGGCCTGTCACTTTAGGGCGCCCACCGTCACAACTCTGTCACAGCACTGCTCTGAAGCCGGTCCTGCAAGGTGCACTCCGATCCGTTCCATTTGCACACAATTCGTGCTCAGATACCGACCATTGGTGAACATCTACGCATGAGGTCAGGATCTTGCGAGTACTTTTGGTGGAAGACAATGCCGGAATCGCCGGCAATATTGCCGAATACCTGGAACTTAGGGGCATGTCGGTGGATTTTGCCTACCGCGGTGAAGCGGCCCTGCAACGGCTGGAAGAACAGTCGTTTGATGTGGTGATCCTGGACGTCATGATGCCGGGGATGGACGGCCTGGCGGTGTGCGACCACCTCCGGCACCGGCTGCAACTGGACGTACCGGTACTGTTTCTGACTGCCCGGGATACCCTCGACGACAAGCTGGCCGGATTTGCCCGCGGTGGTGATGATTACCTCGTCAAGCCGTTCCAGCTTCCTGAACTTGAAGCTCGTCTGCAGGCGCTGGTGACCCGCCATCAGGGCCGCCTTCAACAAACGGTGAATGTCGGTTCACTGGAGCTCGACCTGCGCAATCAGCAGGCTCGCCTCGGGGAAACTCCGCTGGCGCTGGACAGGGTTCAGTTCCGGCTGCTGAGCCTGTTGGTTCAACAGGCTCCGGCAGTGGTTCGCAAGACCGACCTGGAATACCACCTGTGGCGGGAAGAAGCGCTGGAAGGCAGTGTCCTGCGGACCCATATCTACCGGCTGCGCAAACAGCTGCCGGAGCAATCACTGGAAACAGTACGGGGACAAGGGTATCGCTTGTGCGAACAGCGGCTGACGGCCCCGGACCGATCCGTTCCGGCCGGTCCTGGGCCCCAATCGCCATGCTGACACGCCAACTCGCCGACCTGATACAACGGGCGTCACTGCCCATCCGTCAGTCCCTTCGACGGCAGGTCATGGCCATCATCATCGCCGCCATTGTCATCTCCAGCGGGCTGATGCTGATGCTCACCTGGGCTGCCACCGAAACCGCCGCCGACAGTTTCATTGAGCGACAGCTACAGATGACGCTGACGCAACTGCAGGCCAAGAACCAGCAAGGTAACGGGCTGCAGTTGCTCAACGACGGTCCCTGGCACTCCTGGGCCGCCGATGATCCGGAGCTGCCAAGGTACCTGGTGCGATTCCGGGAGCCCGGGATCTACGAGCTCGGACACCCCAAAGTGCACGTGGCCGTCGCAGCCATGCCGCCGTCCGACACCCTGGTTCTGCTGCAGTACGAACCCGACCGCGACCCCTGGCAACCGGCCTACGCCAACGATGCCCGACAGATTCTGTTTGGGTTGATTCTGATCCTGCTCGTGGTCGGCTTGCTGCTGGCGAAGCCGCTTGCAGGCTGGATTGTCACCCCGGTGCTGGCGCTGAAACGGCAGGTCGACACCGCCTCCCCGAACCTGCCGCCGCAGCCACTGGACCGGCCCGATGAGATTGGCCAGCTCAGCGCAAGCTTTCATCAGGCCTTCACCCGCACGACGCAGTTCATTGAGCGGGAGCAACAGTTCACCCGCTACGCCAGCCATGAACTTCGCACCCCGGTGACGGTCATCCAGGGCGCCCTTGAATTGCTGCAACTCCAGCCCCTGACACCGGCTCAGCGTCGGCCTCTGGCACGTGTAGAACAGGCCAACCGGGATATGTCGTCACTGATCACCACGTTCCTGGAGTTGGGGCGGGAGCAGGGATCGCCGCCCTCCGCCAACCAGGTCGATCTCACCGGCTGTCTGGAGGCTGCCCTGAGCAACCTCCCGGTACCGCCAACGCTGCAGATCGACTGGCGGGCACGGGGCGCGCCCCGGACTGTTCCCGAGCAGGAGGCCTGGATCGTCTGTCACAACCTGCTTCGCAACGCACTGGCGTACGCCGACTGCAAAGTCACCATTAGAATTCGCGGCTCGCTTCTGTGGGTCAGCAACGACATTCCTGCCTCGACACCGGACAGCGGTTATGGCTTCGGTCAGGAAATCGTCCAGCGCCTGTGCCATCGGTATGGCTGGCCCTTTCGGGGACGCCTCAGCGGAAAGCGATATCAAACGCTGGTGGTCTTCAATGCTTGTGACCCGGATGTGACATAGCCGCCGCCATGCTGATGGCACCCTGAGGTAACGGTTTGACTGAACCCCCGTTGCCGTAAGCCATCTGCGAGGAACTGACTATGACACCGCGTTACTGCCTACCCCTGATAACCCTTGGACTTGCCACCCTGGCACCACTGCCGGAAGCTCTCGCGGCCGACCTGACGCCCGGGCTGAGTGGAAACGTCGCCCTGTACACCGGCGTTTCCCGCTTTGAGTCCAACCTCAATACCGAAGGCGCCAACACCCTTGCGGGGTTGGATGGCCCAACCGAACGCGAATCGGAAGCCCTGGTGGTGCCGATCTGGGATCTGAGCTATGGCTTTGCGAATCGGCATCAGCTGGTGTCGAAAGTCCACAAGGATGGCATTCTGAACAAACCCTACCTGACCCTGGGATACCGCTACCACCTGACTGGCGGGACAGTGATTGGAGGCGGCATCATTCCCGGCCTGATTCCAGACGAAACCTGGGCGGACCCCTACCGTCTAGGAGCCCGTCGAAGCACCAGTGATGTGGACAGCAGCGGCGCATACCTGACACTGGACAACCTGTTCTCGCCGGGCCTGAAAGCGCTGGTCGCCTATGGCCAACAGGACATTGACCAGGAGCGCAGCGGCCAGGATCAATCGCTGGCAATTCAACAGCAGCTGGAACGGGATGCCGATGTATTCTACGGCCAACTGTCCCAGGAACTGTCGCTGAGCGACACGCTGCAACTTACCTGGACACTGCATGCCCGGGATCACCAGGCGGATGGTGACGCGGAAGCCTACCAAGGTGGTGGAGGTGCGCTGGAGCTTCAGGGTGTGTTCGGCCGCCATATTCTGGGCCTGGAAGCCGGGTGGGCAAGATACCGCTACGATGGCAGCCATCCCCTGTTTGATCGCAAACGCCGGGATGACGTTGCCAGCGCCAGCCTGACCTATGGCTATGCCGCTCCGTTCAATCTTCCGGACACTCTGGCCATTGCGCAGCTGGGGTGGGATGACAACGACGCCAATCTGGATTTCTTTGACGAACAGGCTGTCGGTGCGGCGGTGGGTCTGCGCTGGTCATTCTAGCACCACCGCCTCATTGCCTACGCCGTCTTCAGGCTGTGCTAGCTTTAACTGGAGCCAGCCTGAAGCGGCGGGCCATACCGGTCAAGGGAGTGAGTCTGTGTCCATCTATCAACGCGTGATTGCCGCCTGTACGGGCTTGGTGCTGCTTGCCATCGTCTCCATGACGTACCTGTCTTACCAGAAAGGCAGTGACGTGGTCAGTGACTCGGTCAGGGAGCGCCTTAACGCCATTGCCACCCATCAGCAGGGCAAGATAGCGGAAGTGATCCTGGCCTGGCAGGACCGGGTGGCACTGATTGCCAGTCGTACCCAGCTGCGCATCAGCCTGCAGCGCTACGGCATCACCGCGCAGCAATCCGACCAGGACAAAATGGCGGCCATACTGGCAGACGCCCAGCAGTCTGTGCGGGCCGTTCGCGGCATTCAGGTATCGACCCTGGACGGCAAGGTTGTCGCATCCGCAGGCGAGCCGATTCAGACGATAGCCAGAATGATCGAGTTTTCCCTCCAAGAGACCAACCCGAGCCTGATCAACCTGGCCTCGGACCAGACCGGTCACCTGTTTGCCACGCTCAGCCAAGCTATGGTTATTGACGACGTGGTGGTCGGCAAGGTTCAGGTCACGCTGTCCGCTGATGAGCTGCTGCGGACCACCGCAGACACCACCGGATTGGGCCAGACCGGCGAAACCCTGCTCACTGCCCGAAACAGACAGGGCGAAGCCTATCTGCTGACACCACTGCGGCACCGTCCCGAGTTCTACCTGCAGCCGCTCAGGGAACTGTCCAGCCCGTTTGCGGCAAGCCTGGACGCAAAATCCAACGCCACGCTGGAGGTCGCATCCGACTACCGGGACACGGTTACCATGGTAGCGTTGCGCCCTCTGCCCACGCTCGACTGGCAACTGGCCGTAAAAATGGATCACGCCGAAATACTGGCGCCGGTGTCCGACTTTCGCACCACCGTCGCCATGGCCGCAATCTCGCTGCTGATCGCGGCCCTGTTACTGGGCGTGCTCATCGCCCGGGCAATTGCCGGCCCGGTCACGCGGCTGGCCGAGGAGAGCCGGCGCATTCTTGGCGGCGAGTACGATCTGAGAACCACCGAAAACCCACGGGCCGGCCGGGAAATTCTGGATCTTTCCAGAGCCATCAATGAACTCACCGACATGCTGATCCATACCAACGCCTCGCTGGAACGGCGGGTGGCCGCTCGCACACAGGAGCTGGAGCAGCTCAATGAAACCCTGGAACGGCGAATTCTGGAACAGGTGGAGGCCCGGCAACTGATCGACCCGCACCGGGGGCAGGCCGATCAGAGTTGATCCGGAGGTAACCCGAATCGCCTCAGGCCATCGACAGGTCAGACATTGCGGCCTTCATCTCATCCTCGGTGACGTCACGGATGTGGGTCGCCAGCGACCAGCGGTGCCCGAACGGGTCAACTACAATGCCGTAGCGATCGCCCCAGAACATGTCTTCCGCCGGCATCACCAGCGTCGCACCGGCGGACTGCGCCGTTGCAAGGGCGGCGTCACAGTCCGCGACATAGCGGTGAACGGTCACCGGCGTCCCGCCCAAGGCCTGCGGGGAACTCGGCTTGCCATCGGCACAGAACTCCGGAAAGTCGTCGCTCATGAACAGCACCTGCGATCCAAGGCGCATGGCCGCATGGAGAATCTTGCCGGTCTCCGGGTGAACCGAACGACTCAGCTCTTCGGCGCCAAAGGCTCTGGCGTAGAACTCAATGGCCTGATCGCAGGGATCACAGACAAGGTGGGGAATCAGGCCGGTCATGCCGTCTGGAATGGGATTGGTCATGGGATGCTCCTTGGCCCCGCTAAGGGCAAGTGGGTGTGGAATGGGGTCCTTCTCGACAGAGTCGAACGGCGACTCGGAAAATCGACAGCTCCTTGAGCATAGGCCGGCTTTTTTGCTCAGGACCGAGCTTTAAGGAGCCTCTGATCGCGCAGAGACGATTCGGAGTTCATCAGGCGCTCCTTAAAAGTCGATATCCACACCTTTGCCACTCACCAACCGGCCCAGCCCACGGATCAGCCAGATCAGGCACTCAACCGGCAACTCCAGCACCACTTCCAGCACATCCAGTAACGGATGCTCCTGCTCACGCTGCCCCCGTTTCCGGCTTGGCCAGATCAGGTAGGCCAGACCGAAGCAGAAGGCCGCAAGCACCAGCAAAGCCCAGCCCGTGGGCGTCGACACCAGACCATCCCAGATCAGAAAACAGGCCCCGAGAAAAACGCCGGTGGCAACAACGATTCGCACGGTTTCCATAGCAACGATCGATTCCCAGTGAAGTTAAGGAACCAATCCTAACTTCCGGGCAGCGCTTTATAGAAGGCTCAGACAAAAAAGCCAGGGCAAGTGCCCTGGCCAAGGAGTGACTCAATCGGAAGTCGGGGCGTCTCAACGCACGTCAGAAGTCGTAGTTCAGCGCCAGCTGCAGGTTGCGGGGTTCGCCCCACCAGCCCTGACTGTAGAAACCGACCTGTTCCAGGTACTCCCGGTCGAACAGGTTGTTGACGTTGAGCTGGGCACTGAGCTGGTCGCTGAAGGTGTATCGTGCCATCAGGTCCGCCACCACGTAGCTGCCCTGGCCGACACGCACCTTACCGTTGGGGTTGTTGGCACGGGTGAACACCTCGCTCTGCCAGCGGGCACCACCGCCCACCCGAAGCGCTCGCCAATCGCCCTGGAGCTGGTAGGCGGTGAACAGCTTGAACTGCTGACGGGGATGCAGGGTGTTGACCCGTTCATCATCGGCATCCCGGGCGGTGGCCAGGGTGTAGCTGGCACTCAGGCTCCAGCCCGGCGCCAGACGCCCCACCAGTTCCGCTTCCACCCCTTCCACCGTGCCGCCATCAACCGGACGGTAGGCCTGGGTATCCGGACGGCCCTGCACCGGCACATCGGGGATGGCCTCGGCGAGGTTGTCCTGCTCGCTGCGGAACAGGGCCAGGTTGCCGTCCAGCTGCTCCGCCAGCGTCGCCTTCACACCCAGTTCGTAGTTGCGACCGGTTACCGGGTCCAGCAAGTCACCGTCCGGATCGCGATTGTTCTGGGTCTGGAAGATCTCGGTGTAGCTGACGTAGGTGCTGACACGATCGTTGATGTCGTACACCACACCGGCGTAGGGGGTAAGCTCATTGCTGTAGGAATAATCCCGCTCTTCGCCGTAGTAGACCTGTTCGAGATCCCAGTTGCTCAAGCGCATGCCAAGCACCAGGTGAAGAGGATCAGCCACCGACAGACGGGTGACGGCGTAGGCGCCACTCTGCACCAGTTTGCTGTCATCGTTGCTGTTGAACTGGCCCCAGGCCGGCTCGTCCACCGCATCACCACGGCCGTTCAGATAGCGGCCAATATCCGGCCCACCGTCGGCTGGCAGGGCGACGGTCATGTCCAGATCGTCTTCCATCCGCATCCAACCCACCGCCAGCTCGTGCTCCCGGCCAAACAGTTCAAACGGACCTTCGGCGGTGAAGTGCAGGTCCTGGCGGCTGCGGTGGCCACGGTAGTTGGCGAAATACTTGGTCATTCCCTCACCCGTGTGCTGATCGGGGTAACCGCCACGGAACAGGTAGTTCAGGCCATAGTTGCCGTCGTCATAGCTGTAGGCCGCTCGCAGCCGCCAGCCATTGTCGAGAAAGTGGTTGATGTCGACAAAGCCGCGGGTGGTCTCATTGAAGAAGCCGGACCAGTCGGTGTTGTTGGCGGCCGAGCGGTCAAAATCGGTGCGGCTGCCATCGGCGTGAAACAACGGGAAGCCGGCGCCTGAGCCGTCCGTCTGGTTATGCTGGTACTCAACCCCGAGGGAAACCTCCGTGCCGGTCGCCAGTTGAGTATTGATGATGCCGTAGTAGGTCTCCCGCTCATCCCGCAGGTTATGAACGTAGCTGTCACCGGTATCGCGGACCGCGATCACCCGGGCGGCAGTACGACCATCCTCACTCAACGGTGTGGAAACATCCGCGGTAATACGCTGCTTGTCCCACCGGCCCACGCCGACTGACGCATTGGCCGCAAACTCCGGCAGTGGCTTCTTGCGGATGAAGTTGACGCTGGCGGACGGATCGCCGGCACCGGTCAGCAGACCGGTCGCGCCCCGCACCACCTCGATGCGGTCGTAGATCGCGCTGTCCCACTCAGTATCACCAAAGTTCCAGAAGCCCTGAATCGGCGTCAGCAGGCCATCGAACTGGTAGGTTTTGATGGCGTAGCCGCGGGCGGAAAAGCTCACCCGGTTGCTGTCCCGACGGGTCATCGACACACCTGGCGCCTGCTGGAGAATGTCACCACTGGTGCCCAGCGCCTGATCCTCAATCTGCTGGTGGGTCACCACACTCACAGCTTGAGGCGTCTCCTTGATTGACAGTGGCAGACTGGTGGCGGTGGTGCTGGCACCCGGCGCATAGCTCGAGCGCTGCTCGGAATCGGCAGCCAGCTCGCGACTGGTGATCTCCACCGTCCCCAGCTGAATCACCTCATCCCCGGCCAGCGCCTGGGGACTCGACAGCAAGGGTACAACCACCAGGCCGAGACAGCCGGCGTGGCGAACGGACGACAGATAATGATACTTCGAGGGCATCCAGTGACATCTCCTTTCCATGGCAGCATCGGCAAGGGCTTGGCAACCAACGCCCGCAACCACTGCCAAAAGCCAGTGAATCAGGGGACACATCTCCCCTTAATGCAAATCATTATTATTCAGCAATTATTGCCGCAGAAGCTATGGGAAACGACAGGATGTCAATTTGAGGCGACAACGCAGTCAGCTGCCAAGCGAAGCTACCGTCGAACCAGCTGACTCGGCGGCAGGCCATAGCGGCGACGGAACGCCGCCGTCAGGTTGGTGGCATGACGATAACCGGTGAAGTGAGCGGCCTGTTGCACGCTGTAACCCTGCTCCAGGTAACCTCGGGCCAGCTCCAGCCGACGCGCCTTGAGGAACTCAAACACGGTCTGGCCGTACACCGCCTTGAACTTGCTGCGCAGACTGCTCGGACTCATGGCCGCCAGCCCGGCCAGCGCGGTCATGGTGTAGTCGTGTTGCGGTTCCGCGGCCAGTCGATCGCGGAGATCCGCCAGGCGGCGCCGATCCCGCGGGCTCACGGGCGACCCGGCTGTGGTCTCTTCAGCCCCCTGCAGGCCCAGGGACAGCAGTTGCAGGCTGAGCCCCTCCAGCCATAGCGGTGAGGACTGAGGCGCTGCCAGCGCCTGGGCGAGGTAATCCGGCAGTTGCCACACCTGTCCGCGGGTCTGGTGGCCGGCGGCCACTTCCAACGCCGTCAGCGAGGCGGCATCCACGCTCAGGGTCAGCACCTTGAGACGCTGTCCACGGCGTTGCCGCGCATCCAGCCGCGCCTCCTGCTCCATATGGAGCGTGGCCACCGTTCGGTCGGACAACTCCAAGGTCTGGGACCCAAGTGAGAGCCCCACCTGCCCTTCCAGAACCACCACCAGGCACAGCGGTGCGGGATTGAGCGAACGGGATTCATAGGTTTCCAGCACCTCCACATCCGATCGCACCAGCTGCATCCCAGGCCGGAAGCTGAATTCCTCGACCTGGCCGGACAGTATGTCCGTCGGTGAGGCGTTGTCCGGGTAGCGATAGTCCAGGGCGAATCGTTCACCAAACTGGCTCAGATCACGATGACTAAAGGTGCGGGAAGCGGAATGGGGGGCGACGTGGGGTATGGCGGTTTCGATCATGACGGGGCATCAGAGACTCTGAAATGGTTTTCCAAGTGGCCACGGCTGGTAAAGCTCGGCCAAATCCATCCCAGAATACCGCACACCATTCTCAAACGCTATATAGACTCATTTTCACTTAAGTGAACTCTGATTGAGTCTTAAGAACATAAACAACCGGCAAAAAAAACCGCCTGAACGCAGAGCATTCAGGCGGTTCCGTAATCACCGCGCTATGTGACGGCTTTACTCGGAAGCAGCAATCAGACTTGCGTTGCCACCTGCCGCGGTGGTGTCCACACACAGGTGACGCTCGATGACGAAGCGCTGATCCAGGGTCGGCTCGGTAATCAGCGGCAGCAGGGCGCCGTCGCGACGGGCCAGTGCCTGACGGTAGGCCTTGAGCAGATCCTGCTCGGCCACACTCACCACCGCCTCAAAGCCAGCTGCAGACACCAGGGCTTCCGGTGCCAGCAGGCCTTCAGCGCCCACTACCGGCAGGCCGGCATTCGCGGCCTGGCTCACCACGTCGGCAACCCCCGGCGCAATCATCACCACCTTGTTGCCCTGGGACAGTGCCGTTGCGGCCTGCGCCATGGCGGACTCACGGTCCGGCCCCAGGCACAGGATCACACCACGGGCATGGCAGGACAGACGGTTGAGTTCCCCGGTCGGTCCCGGCATTTCTTCATAGCCGGTGTCCAGCGGTGCCGGTACCTTGCCGAAGATCGGCCGCAGGGCCTCAATCCGTGCTTCCGGAGCCAGCGCCTGCTGGCCTTCCAGCTTGTGGATCAGGCCACGCAGCTGCTTGGCATCAACCGCCTTGGCAGAGCTGTCCGTCGCCCGGGACTCGGTCCCGGCTTTCATGAACCGGCGTACATACTGCGGACCACCGGCCTTGGGACCAGTGCCGGACAGCCCCTCACCACCGAACGGCTGGGAGCCCACGATGGCACCGATCTGGTTACGGTTGACGTAGGTGTTACCCACCTTGATACGGCGGGCAATGCGATCCACCCGGTGATCCACCCGGCTGTGGATACCGAACGTCAGGCCATACCCCTTGGCATTAACCGCGTCGACCACCTGGTCGATGTCACGGGCCTCAAACGTGGCCACATGCAGAACCGGCCCGAAGATCTCTTCCTCCAGCTCCTCAATGCCGTTCACCCGAATCACGGTGGGCGCCACAAACAGGCCCTTCTCCGGTACCGGCAGGCGTTTGAGTACCCGGCCCTGCTTGGCGAAGCGATTGCAGTGGGCTTCGATGCGGTCCTTGGAGGCCTGGTCAATCACCGGGCCCACGTCAGTGGACAGCAACCACGGGTTACCAATTCCCAGCTCTTCCATGGCACCGAACAGCATTTCCAGCAGGTGGTCGGCAATGTCTTTCTGGACATACAGCATCCGCAGGGCGGAACAGCGCTGGCCGGCACTCTGGAACGAGGACGCCAGCACGTCGCGCACCACCTGTTCCGGCAGCGCTGTGGAATCGACAATCATGGCATTGAGGCCGCCGGTCTCGGCAACCAGCGGCGCGTCCGGCGCCATCTTCTCGGCCATCACACCGCTGATGCGCTGGGCCGTCGCGGTGGAACCGGTGAAGCACACCCCGGCCAGACGCGGGTCGGAGGTCAGCGCCGCCCCCACAGTGGCACCGGTGCCCGGCAGCAGCTGGATGGCGGCCTTGGGAATACCGGCCTCGTGCATCAGCTCCACCGCCCGTACAGCGATCAGCGAGGTCTGCTCCGCCGGCTTGGCCAGCACCACGTTGCCGGCAGACAGGCAGGCCAGGACCTGGCCAGCGAAGATCGCCAGCGGGAAGTTCCACGGTGAAATACAGCACATGATGCCGTGAGCCTCACCACTGCCCTGGTAACGGATACCTTCGTCAGCGTAGAACTGGGCAAAATCCACCGCCTCTCGGATCTCGGCAATGGCGTCCAGCAGGGATTTACCGGCCTCACGGGTGGTCAGTGCGAACAGCTCGTCGGCGTGAGCTTCGAACAGGTCGCCAACCTTGCGAATGCAGGCACCGCGCTGCTCGGCGGACATCCCGGACCACTCCTGGAAACCACCCTGGGCAGCGGTAATGGCGGCGTCAATATCCGCCTCGGAAGCCTGGGTCACATGCCCGACCAGGTCGTCCGGATCGGCCGGGTTACGCACCATCTGTACTTCGGTGCCCACCGCGTCCACGGCCATAACCGGACCACCGGTCCAGCGGTGACTGCGGTATTCGCCACGGCCACGCTCAACCTCGGCAACGGTGACCGGATCGGTGATGTCCCAGCCCTTGGAGTTACGACGCTCGCTACCGAACAGCGCTTCCGGACGCACGATAGCCTTACTGGCGATGTTGTCGCCCATGGCGACCACCACGTCGATCGGGTCCTGGGCAATCTGCTCGGGGGTGATGCTGGTATCGACGATCTGGTTGACGAACGAGCTGTTGGCACCGTTCTCCAGCAGCCGGCGCACCAGGTACGCCAGCAGGTCACTGTGCGCACCCACCGGCGCGTAGATCCGACAGGGCACGCCGCTTTCGCGGATGACCTGGTCGTGCAGGGATTCCCCCATGCCATGCAGGCGCTGGAATTCGTAGCAGTCACGGCCCTGGGCCATCTCCAGAATTGCCGATACCGAGTGGGCGTTGTGAGTGGCGAACTGCGGGTAAATGCGGTCCGTCATGCCCATCAGTTTCTTGGCACAGGCGAGGTAGGACACATCGCTGCAGGCCTTGCGGGTAAACACCGGGAAGCCTTCCAGACCCATCACCTGGGCACGCTTGATCTCGGCATCCCAGTAGGCGCCTTTTACCAGTCGCACCATGATGCGGCGGTCGAGCTTTTCAGACAGCGCGTAGAGCCAGTCCAGGGTAAAGGAGGCGCGCTTGCCGAAGGCCTGAACCACCACACCAAAGCCGTCCCATCCGGCCAGCTCCGGGTCCACCAGGATTGCTTCGATCACATCCAGGGAGAGGTCGAGACGGTCCGCTTCCTCGGCATCAATGTTGAAGCCCATGTTGGCATCACGAGCCATCTTGGCGAGTTCCAGTGCCCGCGGCACCAGCTCTTCCATCACCCGCTCCTTGTGACCGAACTCGTAACGGGCGTGCAGGGCAGACAGTTTGACCGAAATACCCGGGTTCTTGCGGACATCGCCGGTGCAGGCCGGGCGGATACGGTTGATGGCATCGGCGTAGGCGCGGTGATAGCGCAGCGCATCGGCGTCGGTGCGGGCGGCTTCGCCGAGCATGTCGTAGGAGTAGGTGTAACCCTTTTCCATATAAGACTTGGCGCGATCCTGGGCTTCGTCGATGTCACGACCCAGAACGAACTGACGGCCCATCTCTTTCATCGCCTGGCCGGCAACGGTGCGGACCACCGGCTCGCCCAGGCGTTTGATCATCTTGCGCAGGGTGTCGCCCACGCTCTGGCGCTCAGAGTCTTTCAGCAGGTTGCTGGTCATCAGCAGCGCCAGAGTGGTGGAGTTGATCAAAGACGAAGACGCCTTGCCGACGTGGGCGCCCCAGTTACCAGAGGTGATCTTGTCTTCAATCAGTGCGTGAATGGTCATGTTGTCCGGCACCCGCAGCAGTGCCTCGGCCAGACACATCAGGGCAACGCCCTCTTTTGTGGTCAGGCCGTATTCGGACAGGAATTTTTCCATGATGGTGGGCTTGGCATTGGCCCGCACGGCTCGCACCAGATCCGCAGCGCGGACAGACATGGCCTCGCGTTCTGCCTGGGTGAGCTGGGCTTCCGCAATCAGCCCATGAATCACCTGGTGTTCGTTGGCCAGGTAGTGGTCACGGATGTTTTGACGGCACTCGATCAGATCGGGAGTCACTGACTGCTGCGGGTTCATTGTCATCACCTCATCATTGTTGGTCTCACCGCAGCATTCTACCGATGCACAGAAAGTCGATTTCCCTTTTAGCCCACCAACGACCAGCCACTTGGACTTTATTGATGCCAAAATATCCAGATATGGATTAAAATACTGTGAATTTTAGGCAACCAGACCTTCACCCAAGCACAGGTGCAATCCCCTATGGCCGACCTGGACCGAATCGACCACTCCATCCTGCGGGAACTCCAGAAGAACGGACGCATCACCGTCACTGACCTGGCGTCCCGCGTCGGGCTGTCCAAAACGCCCTGCCAGGTCCGCATGCGACGGCTGGAGGAACAGGGCTACATCACCGGCTACACCGCCCTGGTGGACCAGGCCAAGCTGGGACTGAATCACATCGCCTTTGCCCAGGTCACCCTGAACGACACCAGCAGCAAGGCCCTTACCGCCTTCAATAATGCGGTACGGGACATCGCGGCGGTGGAGCAGTGCCATATGATCGCCAGTAATTTCGATTTTCTGCTGAAGGTCCGTACCCGCAACATGACCGAATATCGCACGGTGCTGGGGGAGCAGATCTCTGCCCTGCCCCACGTGGTGCAGACCAGCACCTTCGTGGTGATGGAGAACGTCAAAGACCGGGGGATGTAGGTCTGCCAAGAAAGCAGAGGAAAAGTTGAAAAGGGAAACAGGAAAGGAAAGTTCAGGCAGCGGGAGCGCCGTCAGCGCCCCGCTGGGATGAGCCTCAGGCCCGGCTGAGAAACTTGCGATCTTCCACGTTGACCTTGATGCGGTCGCCGGTGGAGATATGCTCCGGCACCTGCACCACCAGCCCGGTGGACAGGGTTGCCGGCTTGGTCCGGGCCGTGGCGGAGCCACCCTTGATGGACGGGTCGGTCTCGGTGATTTCCAGCTCCACCGTGGTGGGCAGATCGAGAGCCACCGGTGCGTCACTCACCAGAATGACCATCAGTCCCTGCATGTCTTCAGTGATGAACAGCAGTTCGTCTTCAATGGACTCCTTATTGAGGCTGTACTGGCTGAAATCCTCACTGTCCATGAACACATACTCTTCACCATCCGAATAGGAGAAGGTCGCCGGCCGACGGACCAGGTCCGCCAGATTCAGCATGTCCGAATCCTTGAAGGTCTGGTCAAGCTTGTTGTTGGTCACCACGTCGTACATACGCATGCGGTAGAGGCTACCGCCAGCCCGGCCCTGGGGCACGGACCGTTCAATGTCCTTCACAAAGTAGACCCGGCCGTCATATTCCACCGCCGAGTTCTTCTTGATCTCACTTGCTCTTGGCATCGTCTCTCACTCCTAAACAATCTCGGGGACCATGCATGGCCCTGCGTTGCCGCTTAACGGCGATCTCGGGTAGCTGATATACCACGAAGCCGAGTCACAATCGACTGCCCGGCCCCGATTGCCCTGATTCCGCAGCCTCGTTAAAGTGTTTAGGGAGTCTCGGATTAACTCCGGCACACGGAACGAACCGGCATGATACTAGCAGTAGATGTAGATTACAGAGGCATGACCGCCAGCGTTGCGGGTATTGCCTTTCAGCACTGGCAGGACAGCGAAGCCACAAGCATTTACCAGTCACAGGTCGACAACATCGCCGACTATGTGCCTGGCAGCTTCTACAAACGGGAACTCCCGTGCATCCTCACATTGCTGCGGGAACACGACCTCAAGCCGGACGTGATCATGATTGATGGATACGTGTACCTGGATGGCAAACACCAGCCCGGCCTTGGGAAACACCTTTACGATGCCCTGGACGGCAGAACCATCATCATCGGCGTCGCCAAGAAACCATTCCGGGACATTGGCGACGACTTCGCCCTTTACCGCGGCAACAGCAACACCCCGCTCTATGTAACCGCCGAAGGCATCGAGCAGAACGACGCCTACCAGGCCGTTCAGCGAATGCACGGCAAATACCGCAACCCGACACTGCTGAAGCAAGCCGATCGGGTTTGCCGACGCACAGAGCTCGCAGACTGACAGCCGAATCCTCCGAACATTCGAGCTTAGAAACCAGGGAGCTATGCGAAGAAAACGCCCCAGAAAACCATCCAGACTCAGACGGCTCTTGACCCGGGAAGTGGATGTGGAGTTCAAGAGCCGCAAGGATCAGTCGCTCTATGACTTCATGAAAGAAAGCGGCCAGGACTGGAAGTTCATGGTGCTGTTGATCGGCGTCTGTGTTGTGCTTACGCAGCTTGGCTTCTTTGACAAATAGTGCCTGATAAGAACCTCAGGGAATCTCAGGTTAACTGAATCGTGCCCGATAGGCGCCCGGGGACAGTCCGGTGTGTTTCCGGAACAATCGACTGAATGAGCTGACATCCTCATACCCGACCGCTCGGGTAATGGTCTCGAGACTGTCGCGGCTTGATTCCAGGCGTCGCCGGGCCGCTTCCACCCGCAGCAGCTGCAGGTAATTGGTGGGGGTATCGCCGGTCGCGAGACGGAAGCGACGCAACAGGGAGCGCTCGGTCAAGCCGGCCTGCAACGCCAGGGCCGCCAGTGGCAGGGATTCGTGAAACCGCTGTTCCAGCCAGTCCTGCAACGCCAGGATGGTGTCATCCGAGTGGTAGCGACGGGTTTGCAGGACACTGTAGGGCGCCTGGCTGGTACGCCCGGCATCGATGACGAAAGCCTTGGCCAACTCGCGGGCCACCTGGGCCCCGGCCAGCCGTTCCACCAGATAGACGACCAGGTCCCACCAGGCCATGCCACCTCCGGCACAGGCCACTGGGCCATCCACCGTTACCAGGCTGTCCGGTTGCAGCTGCACCCCGGGGTAGCGCTGTCGAAACTGGTGGCTGAAGCCCCAGTGGGTGGTTGCCCGCCGCCCATCCAGCAGGCCGGCTTCAGCCAGCAGGAAGGCGCCGGTGCAGTTGCTGGCCACCCTCACGCCACCACATTCACCCGCCGCCAACCCGGCCAGCCAGGTCACCAGCGCGCGGTTCTCCGCCAGCACCGCCTCAATCGGCCCGCCAATGGTGGGGATCACCACCAGATCGGTCTCTGTCGCTTCAGCCCATGCCCCGTCTGCCAGCAGACCAATGCCATTGATACAACGGCAGGGGGTTCCATCCCGGGTCAGCAGTCGGGTCTCAAAGTGACGTTGGGGAGCCTCACCGTGAATCCGCGCCCAGGTAACACCGGCAAGCCGGAACAGGTCGATCACGCCGGTGATGGCGCTGGCTAGGGCGCCGTCAAAACCAATCACGGTGATGGTCTGCATGGTGTCTCCGTAGAATCCGATCATGTGGCGGGATTGGCCAATATTATGTCAGAAATGCCGGTTCCGTGTGAGCAGGCAGTATGAGAGGCTTGGTGCCATGCTCAGTAGCCTCCGGCTCCCGGGGGCTCGCCAAGGATCACACCCGGGACACAACTATGACCGATACCCTGATTGATCGCCGCGACCTGGCGTTCCAGCTTTACGATGTGATGGACACGGAAGCCCTGCTGCAACGGGAGCGATTCCGGGATCACAGCAAGGACACCTTCGACGCCGTGATCGAAACCGCCGACCGGATGGCGCGGGAGACCTTCGCCAATCACAACAGCGCTGCCGACAAGGACGAACCCCGTTTCGTCGATGGCGAGGTGCAGATGCTGCCCGAGGTCAAGCAGGCGTTCGACGCCTACGCCGAAGCAGGCTTCCTCGCCGGCCGTTACGACGAGGCGCTGGGCGGTATGCAACTGCCGGAATCCATCATGGCGGCCTGCAATGGCTTCTTCACCGCCGCCAACCCGGGCACTGCCGGCTACCCATTTCTGACCACAGCCGCGGCAAACCTGATCCGCGTCTTCGGCAACGAGCAGCAGCGCAGTACCTTTCTGCCGCCGATGCTGTCCGGCCGGTTCGCCGGCACCATGGCCCTCACCGAACCTCACGCCGGCTCCAGCCTGGCGGATATCCGAACCTCCGCCTCTCCCACCGACCAAGGCCATTACCTGATCAAGGGCGCCAAGATCTACATTTCCGGCGGTGAGCAGTCACTGACGGACAACATCGTTCACATGGTACTGGCAAAGATCAAAGGCGCGCCGGCCGGCGTCAAAGGGATCTCCCTGTTCATCGTGCCCAAGTTCCGGGTCGATGCCGACGGCAGCCGCGGAGAACGCAACGGCGTCAGCCTGGCCGGGCTGATCCACAAGCTGGGCTATCGCGGTACCACCTCCACCGCGCTCAGCTTCGGTGACGACGCGCCCTGTCACGGCTACCTGGTGGGCGAGCCCCATCAGGGCCTGAAGTACATGTTCCAGATGATGAACGAAGCCCGCCTCGGCGTGGGCTTTGGCGCGGCGGTGATAGGCTACCGTGGCTACATGCACAGCCTGGCGTACGCCAAGGACCGCCTGCAGGGCCGCAAGCCCTCGGAGAAGAACCCGGAAAGCCCCCAGGTTCCGATCATCGAACACGCGGATGTGCGCCGCATGCTACTGGCCCAGAAGGCCTACAGCGAAGGCGGCCTGGCCTTGTGCCTGTTTGGCGCCCGGCTGATGGACGACCAGCACACCCACCCCGATCCGCAAAAGCGGGAGGAGGCCGGCAAACTGCTGGATCTGCTCACGCCGGTGATCAAGGCCTGGCCGTCCGAGTACGGTCCCAAAGCCAACGACCTGGCGATTCAGGTGTACGGCGGCGCCGGCTATACCCGGGAATACCCGGTCGAGCAGTGCTGGCGCGACAACCGGCTGAATCCGATCCACGAGGGTACCAACGGCATCCAGGCCCTGGACCTGCTGGGCCGCAAGCTGTGGCAGGACCAGAGCCATGGCCTGCAGATCCTGCTGCAGGAGATGCAGGTGGATCTCAAGGCGGCCACCAGCGAACGCTGCCAGCCCTGGGCGCTGTCCCTGAGCGAAACCCTGCAGCAGGCGGTCAAGGTGACGCAAACCCTCGGTAAGTCACTGATGGGAGGCGATCCCAATCCGGCCCTGGCGAATGCCTCCTGCTATCTGCACCTGTTCGGCAACATCATCGTGGCGTGGATGTGGCTGCGCCAGGCCAACGCCGCCATCGACGGCCTCGTCGCCGCCAACTCCGACGCCGACCGGCATTTCTACAACGGCAAACTGCAGGCCGCCCAGTACTTCTTCCACTGGGAGCTGCCCACCGTCGCTCAGGACCTGGTTCTGCTGCGCAATCAGGACAACACCTGCCTCAACATGCAAAAGGAGTGGTTCTGATGTCACTGGTCAAGGTAGAAAGGCAGGGGCATATCCTGCTGATCGGGCTCAACCGCCCTGACAAAATGAACGCCATGAACCGGGCGATGTACCACCAGATCGCCAGTGCCTATCACCAATTGCAGCATGACCCGGATCTGCGGGTGGGGCTGGTGTACGCCGAGGGGGATCACTTCACCAGCGGTCTGCAACTGGACGACTGGGCCGGGGTATTCGCCAACGGTTCCGGCATTGCGCCCGGCGAAGGTGAGCTGGACCCGTTCCACATCACCGGTGAGGGCCTCACCAAACCGGTGGTGTTCGCCGCCCAGGGCATCTGCTACACCTGTGGCGTGGAAATGATGCTCAACACCGACATTCGCGTGGCTGCCAGGGGCACCCGGTTCGCCCAGCTGGAAGTCAAGCGGGGCATCTTTGCCTGCGGTGGCGCCACCATCCGCCTGCCCAGGGAGATTGGTTGGGGCAACGCCCAGCGCTACCTGCTCACCGGCGACGAGTGGACTGCGGAACAGGCCTACCAGTGGGGGCTGATACAGGAACTGGTGGAACCGGGCGAGCAGTTTCAGGCCGCCCTGGCGATAGCTGAAAAGATTGCCCGGGCAGCACCGCTGGGCGTCAGCGGCAGCCTGGCCTCCTCCAAGCTGGCGGTCAGCGCGGGTCAGGAAGCCGCCAAGCAGCGGCTGTTCCCGGACCTCCAGCCGGTGATGGCCAGCGAGGATGTGAAAGAAGGCATCCAGTCATTCCTGGAACGCCGGGAGGCGGTTTTCCGGGGCTGCTAGCTCCTCACCTCAACGCAAAACTGGCCGGGCCCCACAGGGCCCGGCCGTTCAGCGTTTACCAGCGATAGCTGACATTGGCGACCACTTTGCGGCGTTCGCCGTAGTAGCACTCATCGCTGCCACAGGCCGGCAGGGTTTCGCGATCGGTGAGGTTGCGGACATTCAGGCTGAACAGCCAGTCCGGCAGCTCGTAGCTGACCAGTGCATCCACCAGGGTACTGGACGGCAGCGGCTTCGGCGCCTCTTCCTTGGTGCCGTCATTGGAGCCGGTATAACGCACCCCCAGCCCCAGCTTCAGGCCGTTGTCCAGTCGATAGTCCGACCACACCGACACCTGGTGCTCTGACACCGCCAGGTCCTGTTTGCCAACCTGGGCGGCGTTGGCGCTCTCGGTGACGTCGGCCTTGGGAATCCAGCTGTAGCTGGCATGGAGGTTGAGGTTGTCGACCGGTTCCGCCTGGGCCTCGAATTCGATTCCCCGGATGGTGTTTTCCCCGGTCTGGCGCGGTCCACCGGAACTCCACTCCCACACCACGTAGTCGCTACGGACCGTCTCAAACGCGGCCACGGCGTACCGGGCACGATGTCCCAGAGGCTGGTAACGGGCCCCGAGCTCGTATTGGCGACCGGTTTCCGGCTCGAAGGGCTGCCCGTTCTCCGGATTGATCGTGGTATTGGGCATGAACGATTCGGAATAGCTCAGGTACGGTGCGAAGCCGTTGTCCGCCACATAGACCAGACCCGCCCGACCGGTAAACTCATAGTCGCTGTTGTCACTGCGACTGTTGCTGTTGAAATCCTCATTGTCCACAGAGGCCTGGTCATAGCGCCCACCAACGGTGACAATCCAGCGATCATCGAACTTGGCCTGGTTCTGCAGGTAGATACCAGACTGGTGCAGCCGGGTTGTCCCATTAATGAAAGGATCAGCCAGTTCGACGCTCGCGCCATACCGGGGTGCGTATAGGTCCAGCGGCGCCACGGTGCCGCCGTAGTTTGCCAGCACGTCCATCCGGGTGTACTGGTAGTCCCAGCCCAGCACCGTGGTGTGGTCCCAGCGGCCCAGTCGGGTCTCTGCCAGCAAGCGGGTATCAACCGTCACCGAAGTGGCTTCCTCATCGCTGGCAAACGGTGTCCGGTTCACCACCCGGAAGTTCTCGGCGGCCGCCGGGTCCGCTTCGTTCTGGGTGACCCATCCGTTGGACCAGATCACACCGTAGTCCAGATCAAAGGTACCGTAACGGGCGTTTTGCTGGACTCGCAGAGAATCGGTCAGATAGTGCTCGAACTCATACCCCAGCATCCACTGGTCCTGATGGTACCGGTTGAAATCCGGCTCCCCCAACAAGGTGGAAATCGGAATGTCGCCGTTCGGGTTCTCCAGCAGCGTGCCTTCGGTTGGGTAGCCATGCCAGACCGCGCCGGTTCGCTCACGCATGTACTGGCTCAGCAGGGTCAGCCGGGTATCGTCATTGGGCTGCCAGGTCAGTGACGGGGCCAGGAACAGGCGATCATTCTCCAGATCAGCCGTAGACAGTTCGGCATCTCGCAGCAACCCGGTAACGCGGTACAGCCACTGCCCCTCCTGATCCAGGGCGCCCGTGACATCCAGCGCCAGCTGCTTGTGATTGTGACTGCCCAGTTGTGCACGGATCTCATTGGGGCCATCGGCTTCCGGGCGCTTGCTCACCAGATTGACCACCCCACCGGGGCCGCCCTGGCCGTACAGCGTGGAGGAGGGGCCTCGCAGCAGCTCGATCCGCTCCAGACCGTAGTTTTCGGTTTTCCAGAGCCCCCAGTTACCGCTGTTCCGCAGTTGCAGACCGTCCAGATAGAAGCCGGGGGAATAGGCGTCTGCGCCCCGGATGTAGAGCCAGTCGTAGTGCGACTGGTCCCCCCAGGGTGCGGTGTTGACCCCGGGGGCGTAGGTCAGCGCATCCGCCAAACTTTCACTGCCGATAGCATCGACAAAGTCCGCCGTCAGCACCGAGATCGACTGGGGCGTTTCCATCAGCGGAATATCGGTCTTGGTGGCTGAGGCGGTGCGATGAGCGACGTAGCCCTCCACCGAACCCAGAGCAATCTCCTGAACCGCTTCGGCACTGATGGTCAGAGCCGGCAGTTGGCGCCGGGAACTCTCCGCCGCGCCGCGCTTGACCGAATAACCACCGGACTCCGTACGGCTGACCACACAGCCGGTGCCCGCAAGCGCCTGCCGGATCGCCTGCTCAACCGAATAGCTGCCCGCCACTCCCTGGCTTTGCAGGCCGCCGACCTGAGCAGGATCAAACGACAGCGTGATCCCGGCCTGACGGGCCAGTTGATTCAGTACCGACGACAGGGCACCGGGCGCAACATTGAACGACGCCTGGTGTGCTTCGGCGGCCGGACTCTCGGCCATTACCGGCACCGCCATGCCCAGCCCGGAAGCGGCAATGGCAACGGCCAGCAATGAGCTGCGGTGAATCCTGATTGTCCCGGAAGGACGAGGAGAAAACGTGACTGGCATTGGAGCACCTCGACGATGAGTTTCGATTTCGATTCGATGTACTACTTAGTCGAAGCGCCCCATGCTCAGGGGACAAGCAAATGCGAATTATTTATCTTCAGCTTCTACCAACGGAGACCCAGTACGGTGTGACCCGGGTCACCTGAAGATCAAAAACCGCCTCCAGCACTTCCAGCGCTTGATCGCTTTTATCGGTCAGGAAGACCCCGGAAACCTCTAGGTTCGCCACCGCATCATCGCAACGCAACAACCCGGGACGGTAGCGAGCCAATTCGGCGAGAAACGCCCGGAGCGGCCAACGGTCAACAATCAGCTCACCACGACGCCAGGCCAGGGCATCAGGCGCCAGCGCCTCAACCTGGCCGGCCCGACTGGCGGTAAAGAGACAGCGCTGGCCATCACCCAGCAGGGCCGGTTCCGCTCCGGACGCCGGCTCAACCACCACCCGATCTTTCGCGACACAGACCTGGTCGGCATCCGCCAGACAGCGCACCGAAAACTCGGTACCAAGGGCCCGCACCCTGCCCTGGTCGGTCACCACCGATAAAGGTCTGACGGCATCCGGACCGGTGGCTACAAACACTTCTCCCTGGTAGAGCCGGATCTGGCGCTGCCGCTCATCAAACTGCACATCCAGAGCAGTGGCCGTGTTGAGGATCAAGGTGCTGCCATCGTCCAGCACCAGCGTCCGCTGTTCGCCGATGTCACTGCGGTAGTCCGCCAACCAGAGGTGACGCTCACGAACGGCGTATCCCAGCGGCAGCACCACACCGAATCCGGCCAGGGCCTTGAGCACGGCCCGGCGACCGACACGGGGCCGGGCCAGCACCGGTGCCGCCAGTCCCGCCGGCACCCGCTCGAAATCCTGGTTCAGCTGACAGGCCGCCTGCCATACCCGCTCGTGCTCAGGGCTTGACTGATACCAGGCCTGGAAAGCCTGCTGCTCATCGTCCGCGAGCGGGCCGTGATCCAGTCGCACCAGCCAGTCCGCGGCCTGCTGCAGCAGTATCTGGCGATCCACGGTCACACCATCAGATCCAGACATAGGACAAACGCCTGTTGCATGTATCGTTTCACGGTTCGTTCAGACACCTTCAGTTGGTCACCGAT
Organism: Marinobacter sp. CA1; assembly: GCF_020546665.1. NCBI lineage: Bacteria > Pseudomonadati > Pseudomonadota > Gammaproteobacteria > Pseudomonadales > Marinobacteraceae > Marinobacter > Marinobacter sp. CA1. The sequence continues at coordinate 1,210,513 of NZ_CP071785.1, read as the reverse complement.
CTCGGCATAGGTCAGCCCCTCCAGGCGGGACAGCAGAAACGCCTGGCGAACCGGGCCCGGCAGTTGCCCCAACAGTCGATCCAGCCGTTGCAGGGTTTCCAGAATGATTTCCCGTTCTTCCAACGGGAGGGTGCAGGTATCCGCCCGTTGCGCCAGAGCCTCCTGATAGGCCTGCTCCACCGCCCTGCGCCGAAAGAGGTCTATCATCAGGCTGTTTGCAGCCATGCGAAGGTAACGGCGCGGATAACTGATGGAGAAACACTGATCTTTCTGCTGCTTGTGAATGACCCGAAGGAACGTTTCCTGGGCCAGATCCGCAGCCATCTCCGAGCAGCCGGTCTGCCTGCTCAGCCACCGCTGAAGCCAGTCATGATGGCCAGTGTAGAGAGCGTTGATATCCCGTCGTTGTGCCAATTCATCGGCGGCCATAGCCTTCTCCCGCATACAACATGTCGCGGATTAGAACACAAACAGGAACGATTCGCATCAACAGCTTTTTGATCAGCGTGTGTCGATCATGGGTATTCAGGTGTCACGCCGCCTGGACTGTGTACCAGCCGGCGTGACCGCCAAGGCGATGATCAGAGGGTCTGGAGGTAGGTCGCCACCGCCGCAATGTCGTCCTCGGACAAACCGCTTGCGATGCCGATCATCGGCGAGCTGGAGCTGGCCGGGTCCATATCCTGGAACCGGTTGAGGGCATTGCGAACGTACTCCGCTGGCTGCCCTGCCAGCCTGGGCATGTTGCGGAAACCCTCAGCAGCGCGGCCATGGCAATTGGTGCACACGGAGGCAAACACCTCGGCACCGGCTTCCACCTGCCCGGCGTTATCAGCCTGCCGCGCCCTTGCCTCCTGCTCGCTGTAGTAGACCGCTATGTTGATGCGATCTTCCAGCGTCAGGATCTTCGCCAGCCTGGACATGACATAGTCTTCCCGGGTGCCGTCGGCGAATTTCTCAAACTGCTCGAACAGGTACAGCGGGTGCTGTGCCGCCAGGTTGGGAATGTAGTCCCGCTTTGAGTTGCCATCTTTACCGTGACAGGAAGCACAGAAGGTAATCCGCTCAAGGCCTGCCTGGTAACTGGCTTCATGCAGCTCCGGATTACCCAGGATCTGGTTCACCTTGGCCATGGCCTCGTTGACGGTAGACTCCGCGTGCGCCATGGACGCCAGACCGAAACATCCGATTATCAGTCCGTAAAACCAGTTCCTTTGAACCATTGAATACCTCGCTATGCTAATGGATAGCAGGTTAGCCCCTCCGAATTGAGACAAACTTGTCTTACATCAATTCATTGCAAGAAAGCGTCCCTGGGAAAGCGACTTCAACCGACGTCGGATCAAAGTGGCTAATTCCTTACCATGCTAAGCATATTTCACTTCACATCAATGGCAATCCAACCCCATCGCACGTTGGCGCTTCGGTAATGCCTGGCCTACCCTTTAACTGATCACTTATTAACCACCCAGTTCTGCCGTAATTTGATACTCGGGCGGGCGGAAACGCATTTGGATCATCGACACCTCGACCCACCTACTCACGCAAATCAGCAAACAAGGAGCCAATCAGATCCCTGCCAACAAGTGACCACAGCATGGACCGACGGATTGGACTCATAGGAGGAGCCCTAATGAAACACCCCCATACCCTGTTCGCATCGTCAGCTTTTCTCGCGTTAACTGTCTCAGGCGGGAGCGTTTTTGCAACCTGTGTACCAGAGCCATACATTGGCTCAGTTTGCACAACCGCAGCCAACTTCTGCCCGAGGGGCTATAAAGAGGCTGCCGGGCAGGTACTTCCTATCTCCAGCTATACAGCCCTGTTTTCATTAATCGGAACACAATATGGTGGCGACGGCAGAAGCACCTTTGCTTTACCTGATTACCGTGGACGCAGCGGTATCGGGCAGGGCACTGGTCCAGGCCTGCAACCAGTGCGGCAAGGTAACATGGCGGGCAGGGAGTTCATTACCCTAACTCTGGCCAACCTGCCTACACACAGTCACGCCGCCTCGATCACTAGCCTCGGCAATGTCGACGTCACCATTCCGGTGCTACCGAATTCGGGCAGCAATACCGTGACCCCCTCTTCCACACAGAACTACCTCGCCGCTTCACCAGGTGGACCCAGTGCAGCCGCGATATGGGCTGCCGCAGCCTCGGATCATCTGGCCAATGTAGGAGGCGTAACCACCAGCGTCAGTGGTTCCGGTACTGTGGCGGTAGGCAATGCCGGCATGGGCCAGGACTTCAATAACCGACCGCCCCAGGTTGCCATGCGTTATTGCGTTGCAATGACCGGGATTTTTCCACCCAGAGACTGAAGTCAGCGGCTCAGATCGATTGAGCCGCTACAGTTCGCAACCAATGGGTGATCTTCGTCACACAATGAAACACAAAGACCACCACATTCACCGTGTCCCAGCGACAAAAACTATCTAAATTTTAAGCATCACTAAAGTGCACGATCCAATATAGGCCGCAAGCCTCCCTGCCGCTGCTCGTCCGCCACCAGCTCTGAGACGACCACATTCAGGAGAATTCAGTATGCGGAGAGTTCAGGATGCCTCAAGCAACCCGGCGTACGACACTTGATACAACGCAGCTGGATGGGATGTGTGTGTTCCCTCAGCGACACAGCAAGGACAGGCATTGCTTGGTAATTTCACAATCGATGCCAGTAGTTTCTGCCGACCTAGGGCCGACACGTTGAAGCAATTTGGTCAGTGCGAGCAGAAGGCTTTTTGGTTTCACAGTTGCAACACCGCACGAGTCGATGCCGGACATAAGGTTAAGCAGAATGACTAATCCGACCTTTGCATCCTGATAGTTCTCGACCTGGCTACTGAAAAGAGATTAAACGAGGGAAGCGTAATGCCATTGTTATCACCTAACTCTAGCAATCAAGTCACCTTTATTGACGCCAGTCTTCCGGACTATCAACGCTTGATCAATGGCCTACCCGAAGGCATGGAGTTTGTACTGGTCGCCCCGTATCAGGACGGTATCCAAGTCATGACCGACTGGGCGCAAGCACATTCCGGTTACAGCGCCATTCATATTCTTGGACATGGCACATCTGGTGCCCAGCAACTAGGTAGTGCCACCCTCTCCAGTGACGCACTGGCGATGTATCAGAATGAGCTGGCTCAAATAGGCAGCGCCCTGGCCGAGGACGGCGACATTTTGTTATATGGTTGTAATGTAACATCCAACCAAACCGGTATCGAATTTATCCGTGAACTGGCAAAAGCAACAAGCGCGGATATTGCGGCTTCAAATGATTTGACCGGTGCTAAGAACCAAGGCGGCGACTGGAATCTTGAAAATGGCGCGGGTGAAATAAACTCATCACCTTTAGTGCTAAATAATTTCCAGAACACTCTGTTTTCAGGCACCATTACTTTTACAGAAGAAGGCTACACAAACGCAACAGCTGCGACAGATGGAGAAGGCGGTTCTGCAGACATCGCAGGTATTGAAATTGAAATCTATGGCATAAGCGACATCAGTGGAACGTCTACAGGAAATGGCGTCAAATATATCGATGGTGATACACCCAATTGGGGAGGTTACCCTGCCATTCTTCTTTCTGGTGGGAGCGATTATGATAATGGCTACAAAGGGATGGCAATAAAAAGTCAAGATGGGAGCGAGTTTTCAATCGTCTCACTTGATTTTCACGATGCCTGGTGGATGGGAGCAGATTTTCTTATAAAAGGGTTCAAAGATGGCACAGCAACCGGAGCCGGGGTTCAGTTTACAGGAAATACCAATGATTCCTACATCAACCTTTCGCAAGCAGATGAATTAACGCCTTCAGAGTTCCAAGATATTGACGAAATCAGGATTTATGGAGTAGGTGGAAATTACGGTCCATCTGTCAATAACATTCAAATCTCTGATCCAGTCGCCCCGAACAACGCCCCTACTCTGGGCGGCCCCCCCGCTGACGATACGGCCACCGAAGACGTGGCCACCGCCATTGATTTGTCGGCTTATAACGTATCCGATGCGGACGGCGACACCATCACCCTGACGCTGGTCGTAGATCGCGGCTCCATCGCGAGCACCGATGGCAATGGCACCACCGCAGGCGTCACCGTTGCCAACTCCGGCACCTCCAGCATGACGCTGCAGGGCAGTGCCGCCAATCTCAACACCTACCTGAACGATACCAGCAAGATTACGTTCACCACGGCCGCTGACGATACAACGGCAGCCACCCTGACCGTCACACCAAACGATGGCACGGAAAACGGCACCGCGGACACAGTGAACATCACCATCTCTGCCGTGAACGATGATCCGACGGTAACAGGGTTGGCGAGCGACATTACGTTTACGGAAGATACCCAGGGCAATGTGGATCTGTCTGCGGCGACCTTCGCGGATGTGGACAGCAGCAACGTCACCGTCACCCTCACGGCCAGCGAAGGCACCTTCGCGACCCCCGCCGATGGCGCCGGTGTTGGCGGAGGTGTCACAGAAACACTGGTCAACGCCACTACCATCACCCTGGTTGGAACGGCTGCAGACATCAACACCTACCTGGACACGGCCAGCAACATCCAGTGGACGGGAGCCAGCAACGACAGTGGCAACGATGCCTCCACTTTCACTGTCACGGCCAATGATGGCGATGGCTCGGGTGATGTCGCCCACGGCACCATCAACGCCGACATCACCGCCGTCAACGATGACCCGACAGCGACAGGGTTGCCGACCGATCTCACCTTTACCGAAGACACTCAGGGCAATGTGGATCTGTCGCCCGTTTCGTTTGCGGATGTGGACAGCGCCACCCTCACCGTGACCCTCACGGCGAGCGAGGGCACCTTTGCCGCCCCCGCCGATGGCGCCGGTGTTGGCGGCGGCGTCACAGAAACACTGCTCAACGCCACTACCATCACCCTGGTTGGAACGGCTGCAGACATCAATACCTACCTGGACACGGCCAGCAACATCCAGTGGACGGGGGCCAGCAACGACAGTGGCAACGACGCCTCCACCTTCACCGTCACCGCCAATGATGGAGACGGCTCGGGCAACGTTGCCCTCGGCAGCGTCAACGCCGACATCACCGCAGGTAACGATGCGCCAAGTTTGGATGCCGCTCAGTCGCCGGTATTAACCGCCATCGACGAAGACGCCGGTGACGACGATGGCTCTGGTGCCGATGGAGATGACGACGGTGCCAACAACGCCAATAACCCGGGCACCAGCGTGGCAGCTATGGTGGTCGATGGCTCGATTACCGACGTCGATGGCGGTGCGGCGGAAGCCATTGCCGTGACTCAGGTCGATAACACCAATGGTATTTGGCAATACAGCACCGACAACGGCACCAGTTGGAATAACTTTTCCGGCACCACTGGCAGCAGCGTCGATCTTACCGCGACAGCACGGTTGCTCGATGGCAGCTTGGGCGGCGGCAGTACTCAGCTAATTCGCTTTGTGCCCGATGCTAACTACAGCGGCACGGCCACCATTACTTTTCACGCCTGGGATAAAACCTCCGGCAGCGCCGGCGGCACCGCAGATGCCTCAACGGTTGGCAACGCAACGTCGTTTTCCACCGCCTCAGATACCGCCAGTGTGACCATTAATGCGGTGAACGACGCACCGGTATTTACCGGTCTGGATGGCACACCCAGCTATACCGAAGGCGCCGCGGCGGTGCCGCTGGATGCCAACGCCACCATCAGCGATCTGGAGCTGGATGCTTTAAACGGCGGCAACGGCGATTATTCCGGCGCCAGCCTTACGATTGCCCGCAATGGCGGCACCGATGCGTCGGATCTGTTCAGTGTGCTCAGCGGTGGCAATTTGACCGTCGCCGGCGGCCCCAATGGCGGTGGTACCGTCTCGGCTGGCGGTAACGTGATTGCCACCATCGCCAATACCGGCAACGGCCAGTTGCAACTGAGCTTTGCCGACAACGGCACCACACCCACCACCGCACTGGTAAATGAAGTGTTGCAAGCGATTCGCTACAGCAACAGCAGCAATGACCCAGCTACCAATGTTCAACTGGACTTTACCGTCAGTGACGGCGCAGCCAACGGCACAGGCTCCATTACGGCGACCCTCACCGATGTCAACGATGCCCCCAGCGTGACCGCCACCGGCGGCAATCCCACCTTTGTTGAAGGTGGTGGTGCGCAGGATCTGTTCAACACCGTCAGCACCGATACCGTCGAAACCGGGCAGACCTTCAGCGGGCTGACCCTGACCGTCACCAACGTCGCCGACGGCTCTGACGAAATCCTGTCGTTCGATGGCTCAGATATAGCTATCACCAACGGCAACTCGGTCAACACAGCCACCAATGGCCTAACGACCAATGTGTCAGTGACCGGCAGCACCGCCACGGTCTCGTTCACGGGTGCCACGCTGTCAGAAGCGCAGCTGCAAACCCTGATCGACGGTCTGACTTACCGCAACAGCTCAGATAACCCCACCACCGCTGGCAACCGTGTCGTCACCATCACCAGCGTTACCGACAGTGGCGGCACAGCCAATGGCGGCAGCAACGCAGCCACGCCGAACCTCACCTCCACGGTTTCGCTGACCGGTGTGAACGATGCGCCGGTAGTGAGCAATGTGTATACCGAGACCAGCCAAGTGGTGGCCGGTAACGGTGCTCAGGCGCTAAGCGGCTTTGCCGACGCCGCCGTCGCCAATGTGGATAGCGCCGACTACAACGGTGGTTTTATCACGTTGGCGCAAACCTCTGGCACCGCCAATGGCAACTGGTTTGTTGACGGTACCACTGTGACCTCAGGCGGCGATGCTACCGTCAGCGCGGGGGAGACCATTCAGGTATCAGGCACCTCGATTGGTACCGTCGACGGCACCGACGACGGCCAGGGCGGTAACGACTTCACCATCAATTTCGGCGCCAATGCCACCAATGTCCGTGTACAGACGCTGCTGCAACAGCTGCAGTACGATGCACCGTCGGCCTTGGGCGATCGCGGTTTTACCCTGACTCTGAACGACGCCGATGGTAGCGCCAACGGTGGTGATGCCGACGACAGCGGCAACTTTACCATCAGAGTCACGCCCAACCCGCCGGCCATTGGCAATCTGGATGGTGACAGTGTGAATGCCGCCGAAGAAGGTGGTGCGGTGTTCCTGGACGCCAGTACCAACGCCACCCTGACGGATGCCGACTCGGCCAACTTTAATGGCGGCTCGGTCGCCGTCAGCGTGACCGCCAATGCCGATGCCACCAGCGATGTGCTGTCCGTCAACACCGATGGCGTGGTCAGTCTGGCCGGCACCACCATGGGTTCCAATGTGTCGGTGTCTGGGACCGTCATTGGCACATTGGCCAATAACATCGCTGCCGGTAATGATTTTGTGGTGAACCTCAATGCCAATGCGACGCCGGCTCGAATTCAGTCATTGCTGCAAGCGTTGACCTTTGAAGCCACAGGTGAGAACCCCGCAGAATCCACCCGGACAGTACGCGTTACCGTGTCGGACAGCCAGGCCATCGATACCGCGGACGTCAGCGTGGTAGTCACCGCGGTCAACGATGCCCCGCAGCTGGCCGGCTTAATCAGCGACGTCAGCTTCACTGAAGACACCGCCGCCAATCTGGATCTGTCTGCGGCGACGTTGTCCGACGTCGACACCACCGGCAACGTAACCCTGACCTTAACCGCCAGTGCCGGTACCCTCGCCGCCGCCAGCGGTGGCGGTGTGACCGTCGGCGGCAGCACCACCGCCGCCCTGACGCTGACCGGCACCATTGCCGATATCGATGCCTATATCAATGGCACCAACCTTACCCATACGCCGGCTGAAAACCTGGCCGGCAGCGATGTCGCCACCGTCAGCTTAAGCATTAACGACGGCGGCACGGACACCGCCTTGGGCAGCGTCAACATCGACATTACCCCCGTGAACGACGCGCCTACCGCCGCCGATGATACGGTCAATATCAGCTACAACGGCGCTCATACGTTTACCACCGCGGACTTTGGCTTTAGCGACGTTGATACCGGCGATAGCCTGCAATCGGTGCGCATCGATACCATACCGGCGGACGGCAGCCTGACCTTCAATGGCAACGCGGTGGCCAACGGCGACATCATCACCGCCACCGACATCACCAACGGCCTGCTGGTGTTCAGTCCCGCCAACGGCGCTTCCGGCAACGGCTACGCCAGCCTGGTGTTCAGCGTTAATGACGGCACCGAGTTCGCGGCAGCCAGCAACACCCTGACCCTGGATGTGGGCAACCCACCGCCACCTCCGCCACCTACACCCACACCTGATCCGGAACCAGAGCCCGACCCCGAGCCTGATCCTGACCCGGAGCCAGATCCCGAACCGGACACCGACGGCGACGGCATCAGTCAGGAAGAGGAAGCCGGCGTACCGTCCCTCGACGGCAACGGCCAGGGCGATGGCAACGGCGACTCCGTACAAGATACCGAACAGGCCAACGTTGCCTCGCTGCTGTTCCTGGAAACCGACACCGCCCAGAGCAACCCCGGCGATGCGCCGGCAACCTACATCACCCTGGCAACAGGCAGCGGCAACAACGCCCTGACCAACCTGGTGCAGCTGGACGCCCCGGCGGATCGGCCGGACGACCTGGAGATGCCCCTGGGCCTGCTGGGCTTTGAGGCCACGGTGGACGAAGGTGACGCCGTTACCTTCGAGCTGTTCATCGCTGGCAGCCTGAACGTCAACGGTTACTGGAAGCAGGATGGCAGCGGTGAGTGGGTCAACCTCGCCAGCGAGTCCTACGGCGGCAGCATGACGCAGGTGAATGATCGCCTGCTGCTGACCTTCGCCATCGAAGACGGCAGTGAGTTCGACGACGACGGCCAGGTCAACGGCGTGATCCTCGACCCGGGCGCCCCTGGCTTCCGGCCACTGGCACCGGAGCCGGACCCCGAGCCAGAGCCCGTTGAACCGCCGGGGCCCTTTGATGGCCTGGATGTCAGCGACTACTTTGACTGGGCGACTTTTGGTTAGATTCACCCTTATCAGAGCAGCAGGGCTTATCAGGACAACGGAGCTCATCAGAACAACGGGGCTCAGGGACGAGCCAAATGAACCAACCAACGTCGCTGGCGGTCACAGAACCATTATGGGTCGTAGAGCCGCTTGCCTATGCTGATTACCGTTGCCCGTTACAGCCTGCCGTACGAGGCCCATTTGGCCAGAGCGCGACTGGAGGCGGAGGATATTCCCGCCTTCGTGATGGACGAGCACACCATCAACATGCAATGGCTGTACTCCAATGCCCTTGGTGGCGTGCGCCTGCAGGTTCCACAGGGCTTTGAGGCAGACGCGGCGGCGGTGTTGGCGGAGAACCGTGAACCAGACCTGGAGGACCTTGAACCGACCTCCTCCACTCGCTGCCCCTATTGCGGCAGCTGTGACACCCACTATCACCAGATTGGCCGTCGGTGCGCATTCCTGGTGTTTCTGGGCATCCAATTTCCGCTTTTTCCGGTGCGTGCCGGTATCCGCTGTGAGAGCTGCGGCCAGATCTCAGAAACCGAGAACAACCCTGGTTGAGATCGGCTCAACCGACGCTCGGGCAGACACTGACTAATTGTCCACGCTGTCGACGCCACGGGTTCCGCTCAGGCGTTGAGGCTGAACAAGCCCCTGCTGCCGCATCCAGCGATAAACCGTCGGCCGGGACACCTGGAACTGGCGCGCCACCGCCGATACGTTCCAGTGTTTGGCCCACAGAGCCGCCTCCAGAGGTGATCGGTTTACCCGTGCCGGTGCCGACGAGAGGTCTGCACCATCACTGGCACCAAAGCAGTCCTCGGGCAGATCCGCCACAGTAATCTCGCCGTTATCGCAGGTTGCCTCTGCGAACGCCAAGGCGTTCACCAGCTCGCGAACATTGCCTGGCCAGTGGTAACCGAGCAGCGCTGTCATGGCATCAGCGCGAATTCGGACCTGCGGCAACCGGCCCTGCTCAACCAGTTCCGCCAGAACCCGCTGAATCACATAGTGCCGATCCACCCGTTGCCTCAGGGCCGGAAGTTTCAGGGTGGCAGCATTGAGCCGGTAGTAGAGATCCGCACGGAACTGGCCGGCTTCAATCAGTTTGCCCAGATCCTGGTGGGTGGCAGCAATCACCCGACAGTCGACCCTGATTGGACGATCCGCACCAACCGGCAGAATCTCGCCCTCCGCCAACACCCGCAGCAGGCGGGTTTGTAGCGGCAACGGCATGTCACCAATCTCATCCAGAAACAGGGTGCCGCCGTCCGCCTGCTGGATCAGCCCCCGCATTCCTTTGGCACGGGCACCGGTAAAGGCGCCAGGTGCATAGCCAAACAGCTCGCTCTCGATCAGTGACTCCGGAATCGCCGCACAGTTGACGGCAACAAACGCCCCCTTGGCACGATGGCCCGATTGATGGATCGCCCGGGCCAGCACTTCCTTGCCGGTTCCGGTCTCCCCCAGAATCAGCAGCCCCACGTCCCGCATTCTCAGCCGTTTGGCAAGTCCCAGGGTCCGCCGCATCACCGGGTCATCCGCGGCCAGTTGATCCAGTTCCGGAACAGCCTCAATACTTGCGATACGATCATCAGCGCTTCCGGTCGAGAGCAGGCGTGCCGGGGGTAGAATCAGCTCCGCGAAGCACGCATCGCCACTATCCAGAAGCCGGAAACACCGAACCTGCTCGTCCTGCTCAAATGGAATCCGCCACAGGTCTTCCAGTTCACACTCAAACACCGCCGTCATGGCCACCCGATCACCCGGTGGCATCAGCCCGCGTGCGGCGGTATTGGCGGCCACCACCTGTCCGGCGTCATCGACCGCGAACAGGCAGGGGCCATTGACCCGCACCAGCTCCCGGGAGGGACCACAACGAATCACCGGTTGGCGGCGATAACGTCGCAGGAAGTAGGCGTCTTCAATCAGCCGGGCATAAAGCTGGGTCAGGTGCAGCGAAAACATCTGGCTGCTGCGGTCCTCAGGGGATTCCAGCGCCGAGATATCCAGCACCGCCATCAGTTGACCGGCAGGATCAAAAATGGGCGCAGAGGTGCAGGTGAGCTGGATATGGGTGGCATCAAAGTGATCGGTGCGATGGCAGGTCAGGGCCTGTTGCTCCTGAATGCAGGTGCCCACTGCACAGGTACCGGCATACTGTTCGCTCCAGTCCGCGCCGAGATAGAGACCGGCCTGGCGCAGATGCTGATCCTGGCGATCATTTCCCAGGTACTGAACGGTGATACCGCGATGATCCGTCAACAACAGCACGTACCCCAGACCGGCCACCTGGGTATACAGCTGCTCCACCGCCGAGCGCGCCACGGCGAGCAGCTCATCGACGCTGTCCTGGTGCTCCCGCAGGGTCTGGCTGGTGACAATCCGAGCCTGACGGGGACGGCTTGGGTCCAGGCCGTAATCATCCATGCAACGCTGCCAGGAACGGCCGATCAACGGGGGAGCTGTGCCGGCAACTCCCTGCGAACGGGCCAGGTTGAGAACGGTATCAATATGGCGCTGCCGCGCCTGAGGCTGCATCAGCATGTCGGGCTCCTGAATCGTGCAAATGTTGTTGTTCTGGGTCGACTGGAGAGGGCCGCACGTGGTTTCAGAATAGACCCGATAACCGCCCGCCAACATCCTCCCTTGGTACCACTCGCCAGCGTTACACCTGTAACGCCACACACCCATTCCGCACGCTACAGCTGTAACAAGACCCCTCCCTTCCTGGCCTTGCACCCCGCCCGTGAAAGCATCGGAGTCGACAATTTAGCCAATAAAGATCAAAGCTTTAGCGCTTACCTTGTGCACTCTGCCTACGCTCTGGCACAGCACCTGCTCAGGCAAAACGTGTTGCCCCATGAACAACAACAAGATCTTTTTGGAGAACCAACATGAACAGCCAAACCAACGCAACGGAACAGGCCCGGCAGTGGCTGGCCAGCTTTGATGAAATCCTTACCTCCGGCGAACCCGAACGGGCGGCGGACCTGTTCGAACAGAACGGCTACTGGCGAGACCTGGTCGCGATGACCTGGAACCTGAAAACTCTGGAGGGCCGCCAGGCCATTCGACACATGATTCACCAGACCGCACCTCACATTCAGCCGGGCAACTGGCAACTGAGCGAGCCGGCAACCGAACAGGACGGCGTCGTCGAGGCCTGGTTGACGTTCGAAACCCGGGACGCCCGGGGCAAGGGTCACCTCAGGCTGCGAGATGGCCAGGCGTGGACACTGCTTACCACCATGCAGGAGCTCAAAGACTTCCCGGAGAAACGCAAGTTCCGTCGCCCCAAGGGGGCCCAGCATGGTGCCAGCAAGACTCGCCAGACCTGGCTGGAGGCCCGCCAACAGGAGGAACGAGAGCTGGGGTACAGCCAACAGCCTTACTGCGTGATCATCGGTGGTGGCCAGGGTGGCATTGGTCTGGCAGCCCGTCTGCGGCAACTGGACGTCCCCACCATTGTGGTGGAGCGCAACCCGACCCCCGGAGATTCCTGGCGCAACCGATACAAATCACTCTGCCTGCACGATCCGGTGTGGTACGACCACATGCCCTACCTGCCGTTTCCTGACCACTGGCCCGTGTTTGCCCCCAAAGACAAGATCGGCGACTGGCTGGAGATGTACACCAAGGTAATGGAACTGAACTACTGGAGTTCCACCGAATGCCTGGGTGCCCGCTACGATGAGCAGAATGGCGAATGGGCCGTCGAGGTCATCCGCGATGGTCAGCCGGTCACCCTGAGACCCAAGCAGCTGGTGCTGGCAACCGGCATGTCCGGTATCCCCAATATCCCGGACATCCCCGGCATGGACAGCTTCGAGGGTGAGCAACACCACTCCAGCCGCCATCCGGGCGCCGAGGCCTATCGAGGCAAGAAGTGCGTGGTGCTTGGTGCCAACAACTCTGCCCACGACATCTGCGCTGCGCTCTGGGAGAATGACGCCGACGTCACCATGATCCAGCGCTCGCCCACCCACATCATCAAATCCGATACCTTGATGGAGCGGGTGCTCGGCGGACTCTACTCGGAAGAGGCAGTGGCAAACGGTATGACCACTGAAAAGGCCGACCTGACGTTTGCGTCCATTCCCTTTCGGATCATGCCGGAATTCCACATTCCCGTTTACCAGCAGGTCGCCGAGCAGGATGCCGATTTCTATCAGCGACTGCGGGACGCCGGCTTCATGCTCGATTTTGGCGATGACGGCTCAGGGCTGTTTATGAAGTACCTGCGTCGAGGCTCCGGCTACTACATCGATGTGGGGGCCTCCGAACTGGTGGCCCAAGGGGAGATCAAGCTGAAAAGCCGTACCAGTATCGCGCGAATCAACCCTCGTTCCGTCACCCTCACCGATGGCAGCGAACTGCCTGCGGACCTGATTGTCTACGCCACCGGATTTGGCTCTATGAACGGCTGGGCCGCCAGGATCATTTCCCAGGACGTCGCCGACAAGGTCGGCAAGTGTTGGGGGATGGGGTCGGACACCACCAAGGACCCTGGTCCCTGGGAAGGGGAGCTCCGCAACATGTGGAAGCCAACGCAACAGGACGCGCTCTGGTTCCACGGTGGTAACCTGCATCAGTCACGGCACTACTCGCTCTATCTGGCGCTCCAGCTGAAGGCCCGCCAGGAAGGGCTGGACACGCCGGTGTATGGTCTACAAGAGGTACACCATCTGGCCTGATGGCCCCAGGGCTGGCTCTCCCGGGCCAGCCCCATTACCACACGGTATGCTTCAGGCAAGCGAATGGTAGGGAATCTCACTGGGCGATCTGGCGTTACCGGCCTACTATACGAACTTCGGGGAGCCAGCCAACGGCCCCACCCGCATTCACTGGACCGGGCAACGACGCCATGACTTCACCCCAACCTCGCCTGCAAAGCCTGGACGCCCTGCGTGGGCTCGCTGCCCTCGGCGTGGTGCTGTTCCATTACATCCCCTATTACGACAAGCTTTATGGTCACCACTTCGCCCTTGCAGACAGTGCAACCGGGCTGTTGGAGTTCGGTCGTTACGGGGTACATCTGTTCTTTATTATCAGCGGCTTCGTCATTCTGATGACGCTTGAGCGCACCCGTCATGCCGGATGGTTTGCACTCGCCAGGGGCGTGCGGCTGCTACCGGCGCTCTGGACGGGGATTCTGCTCACTTTCCTGATGGTTCATATCCTGGGCCCGGCGGACCGCGCAGTCAGCCTGCCGCAGGCGATCCTCAATACCACCCTGCTGCACGAGTACCTCGGCCAGCCCCATGTCGATGGTGCCTACTGGAGCCTGGTGGTGGAAGTGACCTTCTACGCCTGGATTGCACTGCTGTTCTTCGGACTCGGCGAGTGGCGGCGGATTCGCTGGGTGATTACCGGCTGGCTCATACTGAGTTACGCAGGCGTGATCTGGTGGAGTGAACTCTCTGCCCCCATCGACTTCTGGCTCAAGGATCTGATGTTCATCAAGTACGCACCGCTGTTCTTCAGCGGCATGATCCTGTACCGCCAATACCGGCAGTTGCAGCCGGACCGCTTTGACCAGTGTCTGCTGGTGCTTGCCATTGCTCATTGCCTGATCGCGTACAAGGCACCGTTCAACGTCTTCGTACTGGGCTGCTATGGGGTCTTCTGGCTCGCTGTAAGTGGGCGCCTGCCCTGGCTGGCCAACCGCCCCCTGCTCTGGCTCGGCAGCCTGTCCTATTCCCTCTACCTGGTCCACCAGAACATCGGCTATGGCATCATCGGCTGGGCCTACGCCTACGGGTTGCCCGGGCCAGTCGGTATCCTGCTGGCCCTTGGCACCGCATTCGCACTGGCTACACTGATCCACTACCGCATTGAGCAACCCTGCCTGGCCTGGTTTCGGAACCGTCGGGCCCAGCGCCCGTCAGTCGCCCCGCAGTCTTGCCCCGGCTGACAGGCTCAGACTGCGGTGGTGCCACCGTCCAGAGGCAATGCAACGCCGGTGGTGAAGGCGGCCAGGTCCGAGCACAGATAAAGCACCGCGGCTGCGATTTCCTCAGGCGTTCCCAGCCGCCCAACGGGGTGCAGACTGGCCACAAACTCGGCCTTGCGGGGATCGCTCTCGGCGGCGCGGCGGAACATGTCAGTGTCGATGACCGCCGGGCAGATGGCGTTTACGCGAATGCCCTTCTTGGCGTATTCCACCGCCGCTGACTTGGTGAGCCCGATCACCGCGTGCTTGCTGGCACTGTAGATACTCATCTTCGGCGCCGCGCCAAGTCCGGCAATGGAAGCGGTATTGACGATGGCTCCGCCCCCCTGGGCCAGCATGGCCGGAATCTGGTGCCTCATGCAGCGCCACACACCTTTGACGTTCACGTCCATGATGCGGTCAAAGATCGCCTCTTCGCCATCCGCCAGCTTACTCTGCTCAATCTCAATACCCGCGTTGTTGAAAGCAATGTCGAGTCGCCCGAAGCGTTCCACGGTTTCTGTCACCAACGCCTGCACTTCCTCGTCCCGGGTGACATCACAAGCCACGAACATGGCCTGGCCCCCTTCGGCGCGAATCTCCTCCACCACCGACTCGCCCGCAGCCTGGTTGATGTCCGCCACGACCACCGCAGCTCCCTGAAAAGCGAAAGCTCGTGCCGTTGCCCGGCCAATGCCGGCACCTGCGCCGGTAATCACGGCCACTCTGTTGGAAAAGTCCTGACTCATGTTGTTAGTCCCTGAGATGAATGGGTAGAGCAGGCAGAATAGAACCAGACGGGGCGACGGGGAAATCCAATGTATTGATGCCAGGCTATAAGCCGTGTTGATGCAGCAGGCAATCCATGCACGTCAGGTTAACGCCGTATCACCGCTGGTCCGAAGGCCGCACAGTGGCGACCCGGCATTAATCAGAAGCGTCCTGAGTCGCGTCAACGCGTCGATGGGCCCGGTGGGCGGCGCTGTTGCGAAGGGCCCAACGCATAGCCGGGGCCACGCCACGCATGGCCTGCTGAATCGCCCGCCGACGAGGGCGGCTAACGGCAAGACCGGTCATCGTGCGGGCCCAGTCCGGTAGCAGGTCCAGTCCCGCGCGGGTCACCACCTTGCCGGCCAGACCGGTGGCCAGGGAGGGGGCCGGTGCCTGGAACAACAGGGTAAGCACCTCCGCCGTGCGATCATCGAACACCAGTTGCGGGCGCATCCGCTCAAGATAGGCCTCCACCGCCTGACGGGATCGAGGCACATCGGTCGCGCCCAGCGCCTCGGCAATCCGGGCGACCTCATCGAAATACTGATCCTGCTGGGCTTCACTCAATGGCTGAACATACTGGAGATAACCCGCCAGGAAACTACGGGTCTCCGCAACGTGAACCCAGGCCAGGAGCTCCGGGTCGCTGGCGGCGTAAGCACGGCCATCCGGGGCCGTGCCAACCACTCCGGCGTGGATGCGTCGAACCCTGGCTATCAGGGCTTCCGCATCAGCACGGGAGGCAAAGGTGGTACCGGCAATGAACTGGCTGGTTCGACGCAGGCGACCAATCATGTCTTCACGAAAGGTGGAGTGATCCCAGACGCCCGCCAGTGCCAGCGGGTGCAACATCTGCAGTATCAGCGCACTGATCCCCCCGCAGAGCATGGCCGGGAAATCCCCATGCACCTGCCAGCACAGACTGCCGGGGCCAAACAACCCCGGGTCCCCTTTCGGGGACTCGTAATCGATCCCTCCCAACGCCAGGCCGGTCAAACCGATCACCTGCTTTTCAAAACGCTGACGTATCCGCTCCATTGCATGTGCTCCTGTCATGCCACGAACCGATGGTATGGACTACTAGTCCACCGTGAAAGAGAGAATCCGCGACAGGTGACTGTAGGGCAAGCCCGTCTCTTGATGCCAGTCGTTGAAGGCGGCCTGGGCCTGGACCAACGCCTTCTTGCTGCCCGGTGGCGCATCCAGCCGCTCTTCGCGCCTGAGACCGGCAATCACGTCGCCAGACAGGATGAAGCCATCCCAGCCGACAAAGCGCAGAAAATACTGGGCGCTGTTGCCCCCCAGCCGGGCGCCTTCGCGCTTGAGAAACTGCAGTAGGCCAACCTGATCGCTGGATGGCCACTGGGCGAGGAAAGCACCAAAGCTGCCGTGAGTCTGAGCGACCTCAACAATCATCCGGGCGTTGTCCGGTACGGTACGAATCTTCTGCATGTTACGGACGATCCGCTCATCCTGCGCCAGTGCCTCAAGCACATCCGGCGGCACCTGTTGCCAGTAGAGCGGTACAAACCCTTCGAAGGCCGCCTCGAAATCCGGCCATTTGTTGTCGATTACCCGCCAGACAAACCCGGCCTTGAAGATGCACCGGGTTATCTCCGCCAGGTATCGGTCATCACCCAGCGCCGCCAATTCATCCGCGGTCGCGACTCGCGGCATCAGCGCCTGCAATGCCGCCTCGCCACCCTTGCGGGCTGCCGCCTGCTGATAGATGCTCTGGAACCCCATGTACTCTCCCCTCACTTCCCTGACCTGTGAGACTATTTGAAAAACGCCAAGGAGCCACCGCCATGCCAATGATCGGATGGATCATCCTGCTGCTCGCCCTCGCGATGATTCTGGGCAGCCTGTTCATGCTTCGGGACAGCGCCAACAGCATGCGCATCCCCGAAGACAAACTGGAGAAAATCCGCAAGCGCAAAGCCGAACTGGATGCACAGGACGATGATGACTGACCATCGTTTGGCGTCAGCTACATTCGTTTATACAGAAATGATATAAAGGATCTTCACTATGTAATATTGTTAGGACGACATAATTATGAAGAAGATCTTGGCGTTCACCCTGGTTTCCGCATTGATGGCTGGCTGCGGGGGTGGCAGTAGCGGTGGCGATCTGGAAGCAGACAATCCGGACAACGGTTCCGGTTCAGACTCTTCCCAGGGCGACGGCGACAACGGCTCCGGTACTCCAACCGACCAGGTCACAGCCCTTGATGGCACCTGGAAGAAAGACTGTGGCCCCGTTGAAGGCCAGGAGCACTACGATATTGTGACGGTGACCCATGACCGTGGGACATTCACCTCCAGTATCGAAAACTACCGGGATGCCAGTTGCACCCTTCCACTGGAGTACTCTCCCAACCCCACCGCCTCAGGCACATATAGTGTGGGTGAAGACGTGGTCTTGGGCGATGGTGTGACCGCAACCAAGATGGATAGCCATATCACCCAGTTCAATGGCGCGCCGTTCGATATCAACGACTACAACATCTTCTATATCCAGAACAACATTCTCTACATCGGCGAGGGCGACGCGGATACCCCGCAAACCCGACCAGCCACGCTGGACTACGACCGTCCCTACTACCGTATTAACTGAACCGTGCTGGCGAGCGGGCCGGTTATCCCGCTCGCTCTCCCTGCAATGACGGCTCCCGCCCAGCATCGGATGCCTCCTGATCCGAACCGGTAACTTCGTCCGCAGAACGACCCAACTGATCCGATTCATCCAGCAACCGGCGAATGCGCTCCTGGGTCATGGCTTCCCGAAGTTCGTACTGACGAAGCTCATTGCGCAGGGATTTCAGCAACGCCACCGCCATGAAGATCATCAGGATCATGAACGGGAACGCCGCCAGGATGGAAATGTTCTGCAGCGCTGCCAGCCCGCCGCTAAGCAGCAGGACACCGGCCACCAGGACCTGAACCAGCCCCCAGGTTAGTCGTGACCAGCGCTTGGGCGTCAACACCCCCCGACTGGTGAACATCCCCAGTACAAACGTCGCCGAGTTGGCCGAGGTAATCACGAACAGCACGATCAGCACCAGCATCAACAGGCTGATGAACTCACTCCAGGGCAGGTATTCCAGTGTCGCAAACAGGCCGGAACTAATCTCTGCGCTAACAGCTTCAGCCAGCGGCGCGCCCTGAAACAGCTCAAAGTACAGGGCCGCGCCGCCAAAGGTAGAGAACCACACCGTGCTCAGCAGCACCGGCATGCCGATCACCCCGAACACAAACTCGCGAATGGTCCTGCCGCGGGAGATCCGGGCAATAAAACTGCCGACAAACGGAGCCCAGGACAGCCCCCAGGCCCAGTAGAAAATGGTCCAGCGCTCAACCCAGTCGTCGCCGGTGTACGGCGTCATCACCAGGCTCATGCCCACCATGTTGGCAAAGTAGTCACCAATCGCGTTGGTCATGGCTGCGGTGATGAAATCGGTCGGGCCAAAAAAGAACGCAAACGCCAACAGCAGAGCCGCCAGTATCATGTTGGCATCACTGACATAGCGCACCCCGCTTTCCAGGGGCGTTAACGAACACAGCAGGAAGATGATGGCCACGCCGGCCAGGATCGCCAACTGCTGACTGACCCCGAATCCGACATCCGCCACGGCCCCGAGACCACTGTTGATCTGGATGACCCCCAGCCCCAGCGTGGTGGCCACACCAAACACCGTGGACACCACCGCCAGGATGTTAATGGCGTTGCCGCTGGCACCGTCCACCCGATTCCCCAGCGTTGAGCGGAAGGTCTCACTGATCAGCCCCGGTCGGCCGAGCCGGAAGCGGGTATAGGCGATGGCCAGCCCGACTACCGCGAAGTTGGCCCACTGATGAAAGCCCCAGTGGAACAGCGAGTAGCGCATGGCCAGACTGGCCGCTTCCGGCGTGCGGGCAGCCGCGGAATCAAACGGCGGCTGCATGAAATGGCTCATTGGCTCGGCGACCGCCCAGAACACCAGCCCCACCCCCATACCGGCCGAGAAGATCATCCCCAGCCAGGCCGGATAGGGAAACTCGGGTGCCTCACCATCGGCACCCAGGCGAATGCGACCGTAGTTGCTCATGGCAACCGCGACACAGAACACCAGGAATCCGGTGGTGGCAAAGAGATAGAGCCAACCAAAGTGCAGGGTCGTGAAATCCAGCGCCAGGTGCGCCCACGCCAGCAGGCGCTCGGGCATCAGCGCACCAAGGCCGACAAAGCCCGAAAGAATGACAAGTGAGGTAAAGAACACCCAGCCAGGACGACCGTTCATCGCTCTCCAGTCCCTATGGTTGACGGTTTCACAGCCGGCCGCCCCGGCTACGTCATACGCACCGGGGAGGCGACCCCATGAGATTCAGCGGGTGACAGTAATACGCTCTGAACCCGGGGCGTTGCAAGTGAGGAGTCGTCTATGAGCGCCGGCTTTGCAGCCACACGGCCAGTCCCTGGCAGTTCAGTCGAATGTCCATACCCAGCAGCGCCTGGCGTTGGTCCTCGCTCAGAGACAGCCCATGGTCCTCGAGTTCCTGATCGACATAGTGGGTCATGGCTGACTGCAAGGCCGCCTCCAGCTCGCCGGGCTCGCTGCAACTTGCATCACGACGTGCATCAACGGTATTGGCCAGTTCGACAAAATCCGCCAGACGGCGAAGCAGCGCTTCTCCCAGAGGCATGGGGTTGTCCACCCGGTCGTAGTGCGTCAGATAGACCCGTTCCGGCGACAGTGACAACAGCCGTTCAATGGAGCTTTTCAGAGCCGGCGGGTCAAACTGTACCGGCGTCGTGGTTGGCAGGATGAAGGGCCCCTTCGCTGTCGTCAGCTGCGGGTAACTCAGACCAAAGGTATCGCCGGTAAAGATGCCGGCCGACGCGGGATCGTAAACACAGAAATGGTGTCGGGCGTGGCCGGGAGTATCGTAGAACACCAGTTGACGATCCCCCACTCTGACCTGCTCGCCATCGTTCATGGTTCTCACACGGCGCTCATCCACCGGCAGGACATCGCCATAAATCTCGGCGAAGGCCGCTTCACCGTAAACTTCCGTCGCTCCCGCTTTCAGCCGGGAAGGATCGATCATGTGTCGGGCACCGCGGGGATGGACCAGCAGGGTTGCCTCCGGCAGCGCCTGCATCAGCCCACCAACGCCGCCGGCATGATCGAGATGGACATGGGTGGGAATGACGTAGCGCACCTGCGAGCGATCAATGCCACGCTGATCCAGCAACCGCAGAATCGCCGGCACGGTGTTGTGGGTGCCGGTCTCGATGATGGCGTGATCGGCCTCTCTCAACGCCTCGTCCCGGTGCCAGGCCTCAGCGTCCGCGACACCGCTCATCAGATAGCAGGCGGCCAGTTCGTCCCGCACCATGCCGGTATCGATACGGGTGAGACCGAAGCCGATATCCCTATAAGTCTGAAACGTCATCCTACAACTCCTGTTTCTTGTTCATTATTGCCGCCCACTATACGAAAGCTCCCTGGCCGATCCCAGGCCGACAATAGTCCGGTGGCCAATGCCGCAATTCGCTCGCTCAAGGGATGAATCCATCAACAAGCCGCCCTACAATGACGCGCTTGCCACAGCGGGGCAGGATGCATCAGTGTCCCGTCACGGAACGACAGATTCAGGGAGGAAGGATGACCTCATACGCAGACCGAATTGCCCAGCGCCTGCTGCTGGAGAAAGGCTACGCGGTGCTGGTGGACAGGGAGACCTTTCCGGCTTTGCCGGAAGACGATGCGTTCAGGGCGCGACTGGGCGCCGCTGACAGCGATGAGGAGCGTACTCAGGTTGAACGTGAGTTCATCGCAGAAGAAATTGCCCACTACCGTGAGCAACCACTTGTCGGCGGCCCCATCGGCGGCGTTGCCGAGTTGCTGGAGGCGGACTGTGTTTCCGAGCAGGTCCTGCTCGCGTCCCAGCAGTTACGCAGCCTGGCCGGCAGCGCCGCCCGTGTATTGGTTCGCCTGTGGGGGAGCCGCACCTGCCGGATCGTGCTGGTCTTCAACAACAGCCTGCCCGCCAACATTACCCGGGAAACGCTGACGACGCTGGCTCCGATCATCCAGCACGAGCTGAACATCGACCCGTGGGATGAAACCCCGGAAGAGCAGGCGGAGGACTTCCGTCAGCAGGTTACCGCCGTCAACTACGACATCATCGTGGTGGACCAGCGGGGCGATGCCGACCAACTCCAGCCACAATTGGCAAAACTGGACCAACGCAGCCGGAAAGACTGCAACGTCAGTATCCGCCCCTTCCTGTTCCGGGCAAACACCGGCTCATGGTGGACCTCACGCCCCCTGGCCAATGCCCACTACAAACGTTTCTACCGCCACGCCTGCAAGCACGAGGTACCGCCGCCGTCTGAACTGATCCAGCGGGTGAAACGCAAGCGCCCCCCACTAGCCACGTTCGCAGGCTACCCGATACTGATGCTATTGATGGTGTTTGCGAGCCGCCTCGTTTTGCCCGAAAGCATCCCCACCCTGGCCATCAACATCGCGATACCGGCTTTGCTGCTGTACCTGCTGGCCCACGGCGAACGGGTGCGACTTTTCGACGACTATATATTCAAACTGCCGTTGATCTTCGTGTGTCTTTACGGGGTCTCGCTCTTCAGCCTGAACAGCTACCTGACGCTGTCGTTCGATGTCGGCGTACTGATTGACCAGTTCATCGCCGGCACAGTCACGCTGCTGGGCATTTCACTGGCCCACATTCCGACAGTATTCATCTTCAACTCCGACCGCCGAATGGGGTGGTAAGGCCACGTTCAGGCGAACGTTCAGCCATCAGATAAGAAATGGCGCCCGCGGCTCAAACAAACGCAACTCATCGGCAGGCCAGCCACATTTCATCACAATCCAGGCCCGGCTTTGCCACCCCGGGCCGGCAACATGGTTGGATCTAGGGAGCGACGCTGCTGCCTTCTTCCGACCTGTGGTGGACTGATGAAAAAACCGTTGAGCTGGCTTGCCCTGATTCTGTTTGCGCTGTTGTTGTGGATTATCTATCTGGCTGACACGGGTAGCCGACTGCCCCTGGAGCTGGTGCGGCTGTTGCCCTTCCAGGACAAACTTGCCCACCTGCTGCTCTACGGACTGATGACGTTCGTGTTGAATCTGGCACTAGAGCTGAAAACTCTGAATGTCGGGCCACTGCGGGTCTACTTTGGCACCTTTGCTGTCACCGTGTTTGCAGTGGGAGAGGAGTTAAGTCAGGCCTGGCTACCCCACCGAACCCTGGATGCGCAGGATCTGCTGGCAGATGCAATCGGTATTCTGCTGTTTACCCTGGCCAGCGCTTTGGTGTTTCGCTGCCAGGGTAAAGCGTCGGGCAACCGTTTGTCCGACTGACCCGGCCGAAGGTCAGGCGTTGGCTCCCAGCCAGCGCCGTTTGGCCTTCTCGACCAGGTCACGGGCATCGTGATTCCAGGGGTGGAAGCGCGGACTGTAGTACTTGAAGTAGGACGGTAACAGCCGCCGAAATACCCCCGGACGTCCCCACAGGTAGTTTGCGGCACTGGCCCAGGCTCCGAGATTGCCAAGCTGACCGTCTTCCCTCATCAACTGGAGCACGTGAAGACTGGTGAACACCGGAAACACCACACTCACCACCAGCATTTCCGAGAGCCGCACCGCCTCGCTGCCTCCGATGGCTCGGTAGACATCGAACGCAACCGCCTTGTGCTCCGACTCCTCGATGGCATGCCAGGCCCAGATTGGCGCCATCCGCGGGTCCATCTCATCCAGGGCGTCATACTTGAGCAGGAATTCCTCAGCCATCAACGCCGTGAAATGCTCGACAGCCACGGTATGGGCAAGTTGGCGCTCGGGACTGAAGTTGCGACGCATCCAGTTCATGAAGTCTTCGACCTCGCGCTCCAGCCGACCCAGACCAACTCCACGTTCCTCAAGAAAACCATTCAGTTGTTTGTGCTCCCGGGAATGATGGGCCTCCTGCCCGATAAATCCCCGAATCGCCTTCTGAAGCTCCGGATCGCGGATTCGATCCTGGTAATACCGCACCGAATCGATAAAGAACTTTTCCCCCGGTGGAAAGCCGGAGGACAGTGCCGCCAACAGCAGGGTTTTGACGGGATTGTTGTCCCACCAGTACCTGGGGACATCCGCCGCCAGGTCAAATGTCGGCCGACGCACGGTCGGTACCAGGCCGGCTGGCGTTGCAACCGTGCGCGAGGCATTTCTGGATACCCGAGCGATGGCATTGGCAACAGCGTTCATCTCAATTCTCCTCAATCAGCTCGTTGTTGTTCTGCTTCATTAGCTGTTGTTCTGTCTCAGTGCTGGCTCATTCCAGTGGTTATTCTGCCAATGGGCGTTCCACTGATTACTGCGCTATGGCCTCTAAAGTAATGGTTGATTGCACGTCCGCGTGAGATGCTGGCCGGACAAAGCACTTGTCATTGGTGGCCAGCCGTGTCCCGCAATCTCCCCCATTCTCACTCACCCGCAGAACCAGCCTGGGTTCACCAGGCCAACCAGCCTGTCACCTATCCACGGATGTTTGTGGAGATCGCTGAGTCGCTGGGTGTAAGCGGTGACCGGGTGCTCGCTCGCGCGGGTCTGGCAGGCGATGTTCTGGATGATCCCGCCGGTCGCCTGTCCCTGGCAGCCAGCTCGCGCATCCTGGAATCCGCACTGGCACTAACCGGCGACACCACCCTGGGATTCCAGGCGGGCCTGCGACTGCCACTGACTGCGCACGGTAGCCTTGGCTACGCCCTGATGTGCGCGGACACGGCCCGACAGGCCACTCAGATCCTCAAGCGATTCTGGCACTTGCGAGGTCGCGGCGTGCTGCTGATGGTTACGGAAGAAGGTTTCGATCTGATGCTGGAGCTGGTGCCGGAGTTGCCGATTTCCGTCAACCTGCGGGAGCCCCTGTTCAGCTCGACATTGACCAGCATGTTTCGGGGGCTGCAACTGGTGTCACCCTCGCTGGCGGTGCATCAGGAGCTCTGGTTGCAGGGTGACCCACCTCTCGGCTTCGACACCTGGCGACCCTACCTGCCACCGGTGCGTTTCGGTATGCCGCAGGCAGGGCTACTGATACATTCCGATAAAGCCTGGCTGGACGAGCCGCTCCCCACCGCCAACCCGGAGGGACTCACCCAGGCTATCAGCCAGTGCGAACGGGAAAGCGCGTTGATGGACAGCGATGGCGACGTCCTGCAGCGAACCCGAACAGCACTGACCCCCGGCCCGTCCGGATACCCCTCCCCCGAGCAGGTCGCCGCACAGCTGTGTCTGTCACCACGAACGTTGCGGCGACGGTTGCAGGAACAGGGCTACAACTATAAACAGTTGCTGGAAGAAGCCCGCCAACGGGACAGTCGCCAGCTGCTGGTGATGCCGGAACTGGGAATTCACCGCATCGCCGAGTTGCTTGGCTACTCCGAACCCGCCAATTTCACCCGCGCCTTCAAGGCCTGGAACAACCTCACACCCAGCCAGTGGCGCCGCCGACAGGGCAATCCCGCCGGGCCGTGACCCCGGTTCTGGAACCAACAATTTGGCATCACGGCTATTGCCTACAAAGAAAAGCTTGGCTTATTCAGAAAAATCAGAGTACAGTGACGCTCGTAGGAAAGAGTTAGCACAGCAGTTCACGAATAAGACGTTCCCAGTAGTAGTACACCGTCCTGTTTCTGATCACGCCTGTTTATTAGTTCCCGCACCGTTGACCGAACATCCTGTCGATGTCGGCGACACAATAAAATATTTGATTTCAGGATTTATATCTATGTCTACTATCACTGGCACCGTTAAGTTCTTCAACGAATCCAAGGGCTTTGGCTTCATCACTCGTGAAGGCGGTCCGGACGTCTTTGTTCACTTCAGCGCTATTCAAAGCAGTGGCTTCAAGACCCTGGCCGAAGGCCAACAGGTTGAATTCACTGTAACTGAAGGCCAGAAAGGCCCTCAGGCAGAGAACGTTGTTCCGCTGTAAATCAGCGACAACGAATAAAAAAGGCAGCTTCGGCTGCCTTTTTTTGTGCCTGTCGGTTACTCAGACCAACCGCTTAACCAGTGCTGCACCAACGGCGTGGGCGCTGGCGGGGTTCTGGCCGGTAATCACCCGATCATCCTCCACCACCAGTTCCTGCCAGGGCTGAGTCTTGCTGTATTGGCGTGCGGTGCGGGCGAGCGCCTCTTCCAGCAGGAATGGAATCTTGTCCAGAGTGCCGTAATCCACTTCCTCTTCCCGGGTAAAACCGGTCACGGCCTTGCTCGCCAGCAACCTCTCTCCATTGCTCAGGGTGATCGGCAATAATCCGGCCGGGCCATGGCATACCGCCGCCAGAACACCGCCCCCTTCGTAGTGCTGCGCACTGAGGCTGGCGACCGTGTCATTGGTTGCGAGATCTGACAACAGGCCAAAACCGCCAGGATAGAAAATGGCGTCATAGTCTTCCACCCGTACAGCCGTTACCGGCAGGGTGTTGTTGATCCGATTCTGGAAGGTGTCATCGGCCAGAATCTCGCGGTTCACCTCATCTCCCTCAATATCAGTGCCATACAAGGGCGCCTTACCGCCATTGATGGACACCAGATCGTAGTCAAATCCGGCGCTGAGGATCTCTTTCAACGCATGAGTCAGTTCCGGCGCAAAAGTGCCGTTAGGTTCGCTGGTGTCGCCGAGGGTGCCGTGATTGGTCACAAAGATCAGTATTTTTTTCATAACGCGTTCTCCTGTTTCTGTCTGACTCAGATTTCTGACTTGCAGGCATCCGGGAATGCCCGTTCGATTCCCCTTAAGGAAGCTCTGACTCAGTGTAATTAGTCGCCATAAAAGTGATAATCACCGAAAATGACAAATGACCATTGCCATATAACAACAGTAGACTTGGCAGAACCGATTCCAGGGATAGCCCTGAGGGTCCGCTCTAATGGATAGCTCTAATGGATAGCTCTAATGGATAGCTCTGATGGATAGCTCTGATGGATAGCTCTGATGGACAGCTTTGACGGCATTCCCGAATTCGTGACCGTGGCCGACTGCCAGGGCTTTTCGGCAGCGGCCAGACAACTTGGCGTCAGCACCAGCCATGTCAGCCGACAGGTAGCCCGGCTGGAGGCCCGCCTGGGAGCAGCCCTGTTCGCCCGTACCACCCGACTGGTGAGCCTGACCGGTGCCGGCGAGCGCTATTACCAGCACTGCAAGGAGCTGATGAGCGGACTGCAGCAGGCCAATGAACAGATCAGTGCCGAGCAGGTGACGCTAAACGGGACCCTCCGTGTCAGTGCCGCTGGAGCCTTCGCAGAGCAGTACGTCGCACCAGCCCTGCTCGACTTTGCCAGCAACCACCCAGAGCTGACCATCGACATGGATTTCAACAGCCGCATGGTCAACTTCGTGGACGACGGTATTGATTTTGCCATTCGCTATGGTCGCCTACAGGACTCCGGTCTGGTTGCCCGCAAGCTGCTGGACCGCCCCATGATGGCCGCCGCCAGTGACGACTACCTTGCCAGGCACGGCACACCAACCCACCCGGATCAGCTCCGTCACCACAGCTGCCTCGTCACCAACAACGACCTCTGGCGATTCGAGCGGGACGGCCAACGCTTCGAACTCCGGGTTCGCGGTCGCTGGCGAAGCAACAATGCCAACGCTATCGTACAGGCCTGCAAACAAGGCCTTGGCATCGCCTACATGCCCAAGAGCAGTTTTCTGGGGAACGTGGAGAACGGCAACCTGATGCCCGTACTTAAGCCCTACTGGAGCCGAGGCGGCAGCAGCTGGATCGTCTACCACAACCGCCGCTTCCAGCCGCTCAGGGCCAGACTCGCGATCGATCATCTGCTGGATTACTTCCGCGATTGGGAGGAATAACACACGCGAGTCGCAAATTATTGGAAGCGCCAGAAAACCACGTCTAGTCTGTTCGTTGGCACCTCAGGAAGTCACGGTGCCCGGGAACCCCGAAAGTTACCCTTTCGGGCTCCTGTGCTGAACGCCCGCCAAAAGCGGGTTCAGGGAGCAACTGCAAGCTCCTCGACAAAAAACTCCCAGGATTGGAGAACTACAATGACTATCAGCACGTTCAGCCGTACCCTGGCTTTAACCTCCCTTTGTTTTACCTTCTCGGCACACGCAGCACCCAATCAGCACGCCTCATCGGACATCCTCAACGACTTCTGGAGTCCCGGGCAGCTCGGCCCGTTTGAATGTCGTTTTGGCTTGCTGAACAGCACGCCGTTCGGCCTGCCACGGTGTATGCAGGCCTCCAGCGTGCAGTACCATCTGGATCGCCTGTATGGCATTGCCCAAGCCAATGACGGCAACCGGGCAGCCGGCCTGGCGGGCTACGACGCCTCCATCGACTACCTCAAGACCACACTGGAAAGCGTTGGCTACGAGGTCTCGATCCAGCCCTTCCCGTTCAACGCCTACTACCCGCAAGGCGAAGGCATTCTGGAGGCGCTGGCCCCGGTGCCACAGAGCTACGTCTGGGATCAGGATTTCACCTATCTTTCCCAAACCGAACCTGGCGATGTATCTGGCCTGGCCGTTGGGGTTGATGCCCAGCTCGGGCTCGGCAACACCTCCACCAGCGGCTGCGAAGCCGAGGACTTTGCCGGCTTCCCGGCCGGAGCCATTGCGGTCGTACAGCGCGGTGCCTGCACCTTTGGCCAGAAAGCCTCAAACGCAGCCAATGCCGGTGCGGCCGGTGTGGTGATCTTCAATCAGGGCGACACCGAAGATCGCAAGGGCCTGCTCAACGCCACTTTGGGCGATGACTATGCCGGCGGCATTCCCGCCGTGTTCGCCAGCTACGACACCGGCGCGGCCTGGGTTGAAGCCGGTGACGTCGAAGTACGCGTAGTCACCGATGTGGTCCGGGAGCAAACCGAGACCTTCAACCTGATCACCGAAACCAGCCGCGGCAATCCCGACAACGTGGTGATGACCGGCGCCCATCTGGACTCGGTCTATGAAGGTGCCGGTATCAACGACAATGGATCGGGCAGTGCGGCCTTGCTGGAGCTGGCGCTGCAGATGAAGCGCGCCTTTCCCAACAACCAGGTACGTTTTGCCTGGTGGGGTGCCGAGGAAGCCGGCCTGGTCGGGTCGACCTACTACGTCAATAATCTGTCCCAGGCGGAAAAGGACCGTATCAAGGTCTACCTCAATTACGACATGATCGGTTCGCCGAACTTTGGCAACTTCATCTATGATGGCGACGGCTCCGATTTCGGGCTTCAGGGACCGCCAGGATCGGCAGCCACTGAGGCCCTGTTCGAGCGCTACTTTGACCTTCGGGGCATTGCCTTCGAGGGTACCGAGATCAGCTTCCGCTCCGACTACGCCCAGTTCTTCGAGGACGGCATCGCCTTTGGTGGCCTGTTCACTGGCGCAGAGGTACTGAAGACCGAGGAGCAGGCCGCCAAGTTCGGTGGCGAAGCGGGTGTGGCCTTTGATCCCTGCTATCATTCCGGCTGCGATGACCTGACCAACATTGATGAGTTGGCCCTGGAGCTGAACGGCGACGCCGCGGCGTTTGTCACCAGCTGGTTGTCCCTGTCCACAGAGCTCATCGATGATGAGATCGACGCCGCCGAGGAAAGCGCTCCGGCCGTTGGCGTGCTTCGCTCAGCACAGCAGCGCACCGCCACCCATTGGGGCGACAAGTGGATCCGGTAGTATCCGTTTAACGTTTCCCTCCTGCACAAGGGGCTGCCTTCCGGCAGCCCCTTGTGCTTTAAAACCACGAATACATACGACAGGTAAGCCCCGGCGCATCGACATGACAGAGATCACCCGTATCGGCTCAACGGCCCCGAAACTCCGGCTTTATCTCCCCCACCAACCAGATGGCCTGCCGCAGTTGGCTGAACGCCCTGATGCCCGGGACCTGATAGCCCGGAACACCAATCACTGGCGTAAGATCATCACCCTGCTCGCCAAGGTTGCCAGTCCGCAACCGGATGATTGGCGAACCTACCGGGACACGACCCTGTTCGGGGACACCGCTTTGTGTTTCAGCGCTGAACTGGAGGCAATACCCCCAAGCTGGCACTGGATCGGTGGCCAGGACAACCTGGCCCGGTTCGGGATCGACACCCATCAGGCGCAGCCGTTGACGCCAGGCTCCGCTATCGCCATCGACAATCAGGCCCACCTGCTGCTGACGCCCTATCCCGACTACCGGCAACTACCGAATGTGATGGTGGCAGAGGTCCGCCGGGCCCTGGACGCCCAGGGCTTCTACCGCACAGGGGTTGGCGCCTGAGAACACACCACGGCATACTCCGTCTCCGTAATGGCACCAGCAGAGAGCGTCATGTCCCTTCCCTACTACCTTGGCAGCCCCCAGTGGCAGGACCCGAAATGGAACAGCCAACTGGCCCCGGGGCCGTCCCCACTGTCCCGCTACAGCCGGGTACTCAATTGCGTCGAGGGCAACACCACGTTCTACGCCACACCCAGCCAGGAACAATGCCGGCAATGGCGGGCCCAGGTGTCGGACGACTTTCGGTTCGTATTCAAGTTTCCGCGGCAGGTCACTCACGATCGGCTGCTGTCAGGCGTCGGCCAAACGGTAACCGACTTTCTGACCATACTATCGCCCCTGCAGGATGTTCTCGGCCCATTTCTGCTACAACTGCCCGCCGCTTTTGGCCCCGCCCACCTGAACAACCTCTGGCAGTTTCTTGAGAGCCTTCCGTCTCCATTGCGATGTGCGGTGGAAGTACGGCATCCGGCGTTCTTTCAGAAAGGCGAAGTCGAACGCCACCTGAATCGCGGCTTGCGTGAACGTAACACCGCCCGGGTCTGTCTTGACAGTCGCGCCCTGTTCTCCGCCACCGCAGACTCGGACGTTATTGTCGACGCCCAACGCAAGAAACCCCGTGTTCCGGTCCACCTGCTACCGGCGGACGCGCCGCCGATGGTCCGCTACATCGGCCACCCGGATCTGGAATCAAACCGGGCCTTTCTCGCCCCCTGGGTCGAGCGCGTTGGCCAGTGGCTGGAGCAGGGGCGATCCCCCTATGTATTCATGCACATGCCTGACAATGGCGACGCCCTGTCACTGGCAGCGCTTTGGAGCGAACTCCTGCACGCTCGGGCCCCCGGAGTACCCGAACTGCAACTCACCACAGAAGCGCCCCAGCTGGGGCTGTTCTAGGGGGGCGCTCTAGGGGAATGTTCTAGGGCGCCGTTGCGGCCAATCGACAATGACCTTTCGGGCCAAACGGCCTGATCTGCAACCGACAGGATCGGTCATCCTCTAAAACAATACCCGAACAAGCATTCGGTAAGCACCTCTCCCACCCCAGACACCATCGCCACCACTCCACCGAAAACCGCTGTGGAGTGCGGTATGGCGGGATCTCAGAAACGACTCATCATCTGCCCCTCCCGGCCTTGAACAACGCGAGTTCCGAATTGAATCCGAACATTTGATCAGCTTAGCCTGCAAGGAGTGTATTGATTGTGCCACTCAGGCCAGACGTTCATACCGGTCCCCCTTCCGCAGCGTCTGGCCACACCCATGATGACGATTCAGGACAGGTTTCCCCAATGACGACCGCGACCGCAGCTCAACCGGTATCCCAAGCCAGTGCCCAGACCGCAGAAAAGCCGGAAGTGCCCATTCGCCACATGAAGTTCGACTTCAATGCCCAGGATGCGGACCCGAACTTCTACCTGAATGCCGAACTGGCCTCCGCCTACTTCGAGGCGCTGTCGATCTTCCTGACCTACGGCGAAGACCTGGTCATCGACACCGCCCGTTACCACCGGGACTTTCTCACCGATCCGGTACTGAAACAGCGGGTCACCTCCCTCATCGGCCAGGAGGCGCTGCATTCGAAAGTCCATGAAGAGTGGAACGAGATTCTCAAGGAGCACCGCTTTCCGGTGCCACTTTACCGTTTTCTGGCCGAGAACTTTTTCAACTATGGCTTCAAACGCTTCCCCCATCGCCTGCAACTGTCGCTGATGGCGGGTATCGAGCATTTCACCGCAGTGCTGGCGGAATTCATGATGAAGCACGAAGACAACTTTTTTCACAGCGAAGATGAGAAGCAGCGCGGCCTGTGGATGTGGCACATGCTGGAAGAGGCGGAGCACAAGGACATCGCCTACGACGTCTATCAGGAGCTGTCCGGCAGCTATCTGCTGCGAATCACCGGGTTCGCACTGGCGCTGTTCACCATCTGGTTCCTGGTGCCGCTCGGTGGCGTTGCCATTCCGTTCCTGCGCAACCCCCGCAAACTGGTAAGCCTGGGATTCTGGAAAGACGCCAAGCGTAGTCTGGGCCTGCTGATCGGCCGCAAGAACGGTGTGTATGGCAGCACCCTGGGCCACGTCTTCGATTACTTGCGGCCGGACTTCCACCCCAACGACCACGACACCAGCGAGTACCTCGAGTACTACAAGGAACGGTTGCTGCATCCGGAAACCGGCCTGTTAACCCCCTACTTCGTTAAACAGGTGGTACCGCCAGTACGGGCCTGAACCATGCCTATGTGCGATTGGCCACCCATTTCAGGATTTGCCTCTATGAGATCACCGTTCAGCATGAAATCACTGTTCAACCGAAAGCCCGCTCCGAGCAGCCACGCCTATGCGGTAGTGACCGGTGCCGGCAGCGGCATTGGCCGTAGCTTTGCCCTGGAACTGGCCAAACGCCATGGTTCCGTGGTGTGCTCCGATATCAACCTCGCAGCGGCGGAGGAAACCGTCAACCGTATCAGGCAGGCGGGCGCCACGACGGGTCATGCCGTGCAGTGTGATGTGGGCGATGCCGAGCAGATGAAGGCCCTGGCGGAGAAAGCGGAAACCTTCTTCGGCCATCCCGCCACCCTGGTCATCAACAACGCCGGCGTCGGCCTCGGCGGCCGTTTCGACGAGCTGCCCCTGGAGGACTGGAAGTGGTGCACCGACGTCAATCTGTGGGGCGTAATCCATGGCTGCCACTACTTCGTGCCGCAATTCAAGCGACTCGGTCGGGGCGCCATCATCAACGTCGCGTCCGCCGCGTCCTACACCGCGGCGCCGGAGATGAGCGCCTACAACGTCACCAAGGCCGGGGTGCTGGCGCTGTCGGAAACCCTGTCGGCGGAACTGAAGAAGTACGACATCCGGGTAAACGTGCTGTGTCCGACCCTGGTGCCAACCAACATCATCAAGAACGGACGCATTCCCGGCCGCTACTCCAAACTCGCCGACCATGCCCTGATGAACTACGCCATGACGACCAGTGACGATGTGGCCCGTCTCACCCTGGACCGGCTCGATCGCGGACAGCTTTACACCACGCCGCAGATTGACGCCAAGCTGTTCTGGATGATGAAGCGCGCATCACCTGCGCTCTACACCAGATTCCTGGGACTGTCGTACCGGCTCTTCAAATAACGGTCGCTCCGTAAGGAGCCCCTGATTAACTCCCCAGTCACCCAATACGGTTTCATCCCATGGCTACTTCCACTCCCAAGAAAACCCGGCGAGCAGCCGCCAGAACATCCCCGTCCGACAACGTCAGGATTTACGACACCTTCATCGTCGGCGCAGGCATCTCCGGGCTTGCCACCGCCATCAAGCTCAACAAGGCCGGTTACCACAACTTCAAGATCATCGAGAAAGCCAGCCGCGTGGGCGGCACCTGGCGGGAAAACACCTACCCGGGCTGTGGCTGTGATGTGCCATCGTCGCTCTACTCCTACTCGTTTGCCCCCAGCAGCCGCTGGAGCAACCTGTTTGCCAAGCAGCCCGAGATTCTCAGTTACCTGGAGCGGGTCAGCGATGAGTTTGGCATCACCCCTCTGATCGAGTTCAACAATGCCCTTGAGCGGGCTGCCTGGGACGACGATGCCGGTCTCTGGCGCCTGGATACCAGCAACGGCGAATACCTCGCCCGCACCGTGGTGTTCGCGACCGGTCCGATCACCGAATCCAGGATACCGGCCATTCCCGGTCTCGAGAGTTTCAAAGGCGAGATGTTCCACTCCGCCCGCTGGAACCATGATGTGGACCTGACCGGCAAACGCGTCGCGGTCATCGGCACCGGCGCATCCGCGATCCAGTTCGTCCCCCAGATCCAGCCTCAGACCAAAGAGCTGACGGTGTTCCAGCGCACCGCTCCGTGGGTGCTTCCAAAGCCGGACATGGCGCTGGGGGAGAGCAGCAAGCAGGCCATTGAGCGCTTCCCCGTGATCCAGCAAAGCTGGCGCAAAGCGGTGGCCGGCTCACTGAATGTGATCAATTTCGGCCTGCGCAACCCGGCCTTCCTGAAGCCGGTGAATGTTGCGGCGCGGCAACTGCTGAAAGTACAGGTGAAAGACCCTACCCTGCGCAAGGCGGTGACGCCGAACTTCGACATCGGCTGCAAGCGTATTCTGTTTGCCAACGACTACTACCCGGCCCTGCAGGCGGACAACACCTCACTGATTGCCAGTGGTCTGGTGAAGGTTGAGGGCAACACGGTGATCGCCGCCAATGGTGAGCGGCGGGAAGTGGACGTGATCATCTGGGGCACCGGGTTTGATGTGTCTCACCCGCCCATTGGCCAGAAGGTCTTCAACGACCGTGGCGAACGCCTGGCAGACCTGTGGGCCAGCAGCTCGCCGGAGGCTTACCTCGGTACTGCCATCGAGAACACCCCGAACGCCTTCCTGATCCTTGGACCCAATGTGCTGGTGTACGATTCCTTCATCCAGCTGGCGGAAGCACAGCTCGACTACATCATTGATGGCTTGCTGAAGATCCGCGACCGGGGCATCCGCAAGCTCACCATCAAATCCGATGTACTGAAAACCCACAACGAGCGGGTGCAGAAGAACCTGCAGACCACGGTCTTCAACGCCGGCGGCTGCAGCAGCTACTACCTGGACCAGAACGGCCGTAACTTCGCCGCCTGGCCCTGGTCACTGCAGGCGCTGAAACGACGCCTGAACGTCTTCAACCTGGAGGACTACGATCTCACTTACGGCCAGGCCGAAGCGCCCAAACCGGTGAAATCGAATCGCACTCGACGCCGCAAGGCGGAAGCGGTGACCGAATAAGAGCGATCAGCTCTCCGCGCCGGTGAACTGGCGGAACAGCGCCGCCAGTTCACTCTCCATGTCACTGACCCGCTGATTCCATTCGGCTTTATAGCCGGCGAATTCGTCGCCGAGCTGGGCCAGGGTCAGCCGGGTCTCGGCGGCCACCTGGGTGGTCATCGCCACCGATTGCAGATCGGGCTCCTGCAGGCGTTGGCTCTGGTCGTCCAGCCGGATCACCGCCTGGTTGAGCCGACGCCGGTCTTCCGGAGTTGAAGACGGGTGCTGCTCCAAAGCCTCCTCTATGGAGCGGGACAGGGCTTCCAGCTGCTGTTCCAGTTTGCCGGCGTAATCCTCCAACAGAAGGGTAAAACGCTCATTCGCCAGGGTTGCCTGTTTTTCCAGATCTCGGGTCATCCGCTCAATGTCGTCCGCCAGCTCACTGGACTGGGTTGACCAGCGGGCCTGGAGATCCTGGCCCAGCTGCTCCAGTTTGCCAATCACCTGTTCAAACAGTGGTCCCTGCGCAAGGGCATCGCCGGTGCGGTAATAGTCCACCAGCCATTCATCGCCTTTACGGACCAGGTAGGTGGTGGTCTCCAGCGGAGTCGTCTGGCGAGCCATGCCCTCAAGCACCGTTTCGATGCGGGCCTCATTGCCATCGATAACCACCCGGCCCCACTGAACCGTCACGCCCCGCCAGTCCCGCTCAAAGCCATCAAAAGCCGCTTCGTTTACCAGCGTGGAGTAGTCGTCTGCTTCACTGGCGTCATTCTCGATCACCGATTGCCAGAAGAGCCGGGACACTTCCTGCGGTGTCTCGGGATTGGCACACCCACTCATCAGGGTGGCGGCAGCCAGCAGACCGGCGATCAACGAGTTTCGGTTCATCAACACACTTCCTCACGAGCGTCTCATACGGGTTATTCAAGGAGCCGTTAAGGAGCCTCTGGTTAACGACTATTCTACCGAAGCCGGGGCCGCTGTCGGGTTACCATTCCGTTCCTCCGGCAGCGCCCGCCTCCTGTCAATACAACCATTTGTTACATAAGACTTTTCGGAAACTGCTCATTGCCGGAGCCGGACAAATACTGTTAGCTATCTACCTACTAAGGAGGTAGCCCTTGTCTCATTTTCACCTTGCTCTTCTGCTCGGAATGACCGTGGCCCTCGGCCCGCTGGCGCTGGACGCCTACCTGCCAGCCTTTCCCAGTATCGCAGACGGTTTCGGCATTCCCCACAGCGATGTCGGCCTGACCCTGAGCGCCTACGTCGCCACCCTCGGCCTCGCGCAACTGGTGGGCGGCCCGCTCTCCGACCGCTACGGTCGTCGTCCGATACTGCTCGGCGGTCTGGCCATCTTTGCCATCACCGGTGTGATGGTCGCCCAGGCCGGGTCACTGTCCGACATGGTGGTATGGCGGATTGCCCAGGGCATTGGCGGCGCTTTCTGCGCCGTCTCGGTACCTGCCATTGTGCGGGACCAGGTCGGCGGCCAGGATGCCGCACGCCTCTTCGGCATGATCGGCCTGATCATGTTCATTGCCCCGGCCGCGGCGCCTTCCCTCGGCGCGCTGATGCTGTCGTTTGGCGACTGGCACAGCATCTTCCTGGTGCTCGCGGGCTACGCCGTGTTCCTGGTGCTGGCACTGCAATTGGCGCTGTTTCCCAAACTGCAACCACGCCCCCGGGCGACCACCCCGGTTAAGACTCTGGTCACCAACTACTTGCTGGTGCTGAAACACCGCACCACCATGCGATTCATTGGCATCCAGGTGCTGTGCTTCAGCACCATGATGCTGTTCATCACTCACTCCTCGTTCATTTACCAGGAGTGGCTTGGGTTGTCGAACAGCCAGTTTTCGATTCTGTTTGCCGCCAACATCGTGTTGATGGCCACCCTTAACCTGATCAATCGGCCACTGCTGCGTCGGTTCTCATCCGTGGTGCTGCTGCGGGTGCAGGTGATCATGCAGTTTGCCGCACTGGTGGCCCTGGTCGCGGTGGTGGCAATGAATGGACCGCTGTGGCTGGTGGTAGCCTGCATCATTGGCGCAATTGGCTGCCAGGGCGGTATTGTCCCCAACAACATGGCCAACGCACTGGAGTTCTTCCCCCACCTCGGTGGCACCGCCGCAGCCCTTCTGGGCGCGTCCCAGTTCACCATTGCCGGCGGCATAAGCGCGCTGTCCTCGGTGTTTGGCGGCCATGCCCTGCTGCCCATCGTGGTCAGTATGCTGGCCTGTTCCTGCGGTGCGGTCCTGCTTGCCCTGGGTGCCCCGCGGGCGGTTGCCAGGGAACTGGCTGCAGCCTGACCCTGCGAAACCGGCCAGTCCGGCTTTCCAGACACCGGTGTCCGGCTGACAGGTCACCTTAAGACCAGCCGGATACCTTCCCCTCAGCCAATCAACGGCTTGCCAATCTGGCACGGTTCTTTCTTCATTCTGGTGGCGGAAACAAAACCAACAAGAAGGAACTGCCAATGACTGTTTATCCAACCCGGCTGACACAGCTCAGCCTGCTGGCTCTCGCCGTTGTCTCCATGGTGCTGTCGTTGACGAGCGCTCCGACAATGGCCGGACAGACTTACAGCTACACCCTGCCACAACAGGCCTATAGCCAGTCCCGCGCCAGGGACTACCAGGTCTATGTCCCGGACAATCTCACCACGCCGGCAGCGATGGTGATGGCTCTGCACGGCTGCAAACAGAGTAACGCCGACGTGCTCGCTGACTGGGGTCTTACCGCAGCCGCGGACCAGTATGGCTTCGTGCTGGTCGCCCCGTTCATCACCAGCTATGACGGTCTGCGCAATGAAAACTGCTGGGGCTTCTGGTTTGATCATCATCGTCACCAAGGCCGCGGAGAAGTCGAAGATCTGCATCAAATCGGCCTTGCCGTTGAGGACGCGTTTGCCATCGATCCCGAGCGGCTATACATCACCGGCCTGTCCTCTGGCGGCGCCATGGCGGTTGTCGCTGCAACTGCACACAACGAATACTGGGCCGCTGCAGCCGCCGCCTCTGGACTGCCCTACGGTGAGGATGCCGCCTCGGTATCTCTGACTGGCCAATGCCCGGGCAGCGCGTCTTTTCACAGCGTGTCACAGGTGGCCTCAGACATGGCGGCTGAGCTGGACGATGACTACCCCATCCCGCTGATGGTTCTTCAGAACGCCAATGACTGTACGGTTTTGCAGACAGCGGCCAACAACATCCGGGACGCCCACCTGCAGGTGTTTGGGAGTGACGGCAGTTCCCAGGGTAACAGCGAAGCCTCGTCAACGGCCTGCTCGCCGTACTATCAGGACCGCCATCAATGCCAGCACACCCGCTATACCGAGAACGGTCAGGCCGGCCAACGCTCACTGGTGGAAACCATATTCCTGGACGGCCCCTTGGCCACACCGAACTTGCAAGACACCGATCATGGTCACTACTGGATCGGCGGAGAGCATGGCAACAACGGCAAGTGGTCAGTACGGGTTGGCCCCAGCTATCCCGACATCGTCTGGGATTTCTTCGACCGTCACCCGAAAAATGGCAGTACCAGCGGCTTCCCAGTGATCACATTGATTGGAAACAACCCAATGACGGTGAACCTGGGCGAGCCCTTCACCGATCCCGGAGCGACGGCGGAAGACAGCGAAGACGGTCAGCTCAGCGTCACCGCAGACTGCAGCGACGTCGACACCACCACAGTTGGTGATTACTTCTGCACTTACTCGGCCACCGACAGCGCTGACAACACCACAACCCGGGAGCGAACCGTCACGGTCGTCGATCCCAACACGCCCATTGAAACCTGTGAGCAAGCCACTGCCTCGCCCTACACCCACATCGCAACAGGGCGGGCTTATGCTGGCGGCACCTCCAATCTACGGGCTTACGCCAGCGGAGATAACATCGATATCGGCGGGTCGTTCGATACCTGGAGCCAGGTAACACTTCATGAAGGCGTCCCGGGGAGCTGGTACAGCAGCGAACCGGCCGCCTGCGGCGACGATGGCAATCCAGGCGACACCGTCTGCACCGACTGGCAGGACACCAACCTCAACCACAGCCTTGCCGGCCGGGCCTACTACGCAGGCGGTTACTTCAGCTACGGCGGGGATGACTACCTGGGGGCAGTGGCCGGGTTGTCCCCGTGGGTGAGAGAGACAGCACCTGGTCACTACCAGAGCGGCCAATGCCCGTAGCGGGACACTAGGATTGGTTCAATCGGTCTGCGAACTGGGAGACCGCATCGACAACACGCTTGGCGGCGTCCTGAATCTCATTGATGACGTCGCTGGCTTCGTCCACCAGTTCGCGGACTTCTTCGGCCTGCTTCTTGCCACCTTCGATGATGCTGACCGCATCTGACGTCAGGCTCTGGTTCTGCCCCATAACGCCAAAGATTTCATCGGTCGCCTCCGAGGTGCGTGACGCCAGCTGTCGCACCTCATCCGCCACCACGGCAAACCCGCGGCCCTGATCGCCGGCGCGGGCTGCCTCAATGGCGGCGTTGAGGGCCAGCAGGTTGGTCTGTTCGGCAATGCTGCTGATGTTCTGCATGATGGCATTGATCATCTGGGCCTGTTTGTCCAGATTACCAATGCCCTCAGCGGCTTTGACCATCTGCTCCGCCAACTGCCCCATCACCGCAGCGGTGTTCTGCATCACCTCCATGCCCCGTTTGGCACTGGCATCCGTTGCCTGGGAGGTCTCGAAGGCCACACCAGCAGCCCTGGCCACTTCCTGCTCCTGTTGCACCTGATCAGTGATCACGGTGGCAAACTTGACCACCTTGTAGTATTCGTCGCGTGCATTCAACAAAGGGTTGTAGGACGCTTCAAGCCACACATCTCGACCGTATTTGTCGACCCGCTTAAAGCGTTCTGCAATAAAATTGCCGTGTCGAAGCTGCTCCCAAAAGCGCTCGTACTCCGGTGAGTTGTAGACCTCAGGAGGACAGAATATCCGGTGGTGCTTGCCTTTGATCTCGCTCAGTGAGTACCCCATTGAGTTCAGGAACAGGTCGTTGGCCGCCAACACATGGCCAGACATATCAAATTCGATAACCGCGGTGGAACGCTGCATGGCCTGGATCAGGTTCTCATGCTCGCGGGAGCCCTCGATGGTGCGAGTAAGGTTATTGGCAAAGATCGTGAAATGATCCAGCTTGCCATCCACACTCTTGATCGGACAGAGAGTAGAGCGCAACCAAAGATGCTCCCCCCGGTTGTTCTGAATCTGCCAGGCCCCTACCCAGACCGCATGATTGCTCAGGGCCGACATCATCCGGTCAAAATGAGGAGTACTGCGTAGGAACGAGGGAACCAGGTCCTTGATGTGATGGCCGACCAGGTCTTTCTCAGCCAGACCGGTTTCGATCAGGAAGTTGTGGTTGTGAGATGTGATTACTCCCCGGACATCCAAGTTCAGTACCAACAACTCCTGAGACACGTCGTCCACCAACTGGCGGAGCATATGGAGCTCTTCTTTCAATTCGGCGTTTTCTTTACGCAATTCTCTGCCAAACATGGCGATAGGGTCCTTTATGGCGGAAGTCGTCGAAAGATCCTGCGGCCCACCCGCTGACGACGCTGAAAACAGGCTGTCGCGAATACCGAAATACGACAGCACTACACAATGTTGAGACTAGGCCCGGAGAGCCCCGACTGCCAATAATACGCTGGCATCGCCGGCCACCGATCACTCATGGCCGATCATGACACCCGAGTAGGCGCCAGGGTGCACAGACCACCAGGCACGTTCCGCACCCAATCGCGGATCGCCAGGATCACCGGGTCCTGGCGGCGGGTTTCCGGGTACACCAGGTAGAATGGCTTGCCCTCCAGCTCCGGACCAAAGGGTTGCACCAGCCGCCCTTCCGCCAGCTCGTCCTCGATTAACGGCCGGCTCATCAAAGCCACCCCCTGAGCGCCAACGGCGGCGGCGATGGCATGGGTCTCGTCCGAAAACTCCAGACCCGCGGTCACATCCAGACCAGGTACCTGAGCCTGTTTCTGCCAGCCGGCCCAGTCCATCGGCGTCACCGAGGCGCCCTGGGGATGAAAATGTATCAAAGGGTATTTCGGCAAGTCCGCCAGATTCTGTAGCCCAAGATGTGGACTGCAGGCGGGCATGAAGTAGTTGTCGAACAATTTCTCTGCCACCAGGCCGGGCCATTGACCATCACCATAACGGATCGCCAGATCCGCCGTGACGCCATCCAGCGCCACCGGCTCATGGGAAGCGTGGATACGCAGGTCAATCTCCGGATGGGACACCCGCAGCATGCAGACCCAAGACAGCAGCCACCGCGCTGCTACGGCAGGTGTGGTGGAGAGTGTCACCGCCGGGCGACTGGGCGTGACAGTGAGGCGCTCAACGGCTTGGCTGATGTTGTCAAAAGCCGTCTCAAGCACCTGCAGCAGTTCTTTCCCCTGGGTCGTCAGGATCAACTGGCGAGGCTTACGGACAAACAGCGCTACCCCCAGCGACTCTTCCAGTCCACGAATCTGATGGCTGATGGCCGTCGCGGTGACAGAAAGTTCCTGAGCCGCCAGTTTGGCACTCTCATGCCGGGCGGCCGCCTCAAAGGCACGTAACGCAGACAGGGATGGCAAACGTCTGGACATAATGGATGAACCCAACTCATCTGTATCAAGAAAAAATGATCGTTTGTCGCCAATATTGACTGAGCGATAGCCTGATTTTGCTGACACAAGCACCTGAATTCAACTCAGACATCAAGGAGTCACCATGCCCCGTATCCTGCACATCGACGCCAGTGCCCGCCCGGGCCTGGCCGGACGTGACGAACACGGTTCCCACAGCCGCAACCTGAGCCATCGCTTTATCCACCGCTGGCGGGAGGAACGTCCGAACGACCCGGTCAGCCATCGGGAAGTCGGCCTCTCGCCCCCGGCCTTCATTGACCAGCGCTGGATTGAAGCCGCCTTCGCTTCGGAAGCGCGCCGACAACCGTGGATGGCCGACGTGCTGGCGGAAAGTGACCGCCTGGTGGATGAACTGGTGGCCGCCGATGTGCTGGTGATTGGTTCGCCGCTGTACAATTTCGGCATGCCCGCCGCCCTCAAGGCGTGGGTCGACCAGATCGTCCGCGTCGGCCGTACCGTGGATTTCGATCCCAGCCAACCGGAGGACCCATTCACGCCGTTACTGGCGGATCGGCCTCGCCAGGCCATCATCCTCTCCGCCCGGGGTGGCGAAGGGTTTGAGCC
The DNA here is from genome assembly GCF_020546665.1 of Marinobacter sp. CA1. Lineage (NCBI taxonomy): Bacteria > Pseudomonadati > Pseudomonadota > Gammaproteobacteria > Pseudomonadales > Marinobacteraceae > Marinobacter > Marinobacter sp. CA1. The sequence goes on along the minus strand of NZ_CP071785.1, from coordinate 1,168,553 downwards.
AGGTGGCCCGCTGGCTCACATGAATCACCTGGAACCGGCGCTGATGACGGTACTGGAGTTTATCGGCATCAACCGTATCCACCGGGTGGCGATTGAGTATCAGGAGGCCGGTGGCGATCTGCTGGCGGCATCTGTCGCCAATGCCAACAAGAAGGTGGATGCGCTGGCAGATCAACTGCTGGCGGAACTTGCCGACACCACCGCGGTGCCGGCCTGACGGTTCCTGGCTCCGCCTCAGGGGGCCGGTTGCAGCATGAGGTGACGATTGAGGAAATCGGCGTTGGCTGGCTTGCCGCCAAGTTCGGCATAGGCCAGCGCCGTGTCACCCAGATCGTCCTTCAACCCCAGGTCGGCGCCGGCCTCCAGCAGCATTGACAGCATTTCCGGCCCGGCATGCTGGGCGGCGTGCATCAGCGGTGTTCGCAGTCCCCGGCGAATGCTGTAGCGACAACGTCGCTCGCCACTGTCCAGCGCTTCCGCACTCGGGTATTGGTGATTCACATTCGCCCCTGCGGCAATCAACAGCTCGGCGACGTCCAGGCGGTTGAACTGGATGGCGTAGTACAGCGCGGTCTTGCCAAACCCGTTCTGGCTATCCACCTGCGCACCCGCTGCCAGCAGCTGCCGCACACGCTCCGGTTGGGTCAGGCTGGCGAATAAAGGGGGCTCGCTACTCTGAACGTAACCGGGGTCGGGATTGTGGCTGTGATTGAGATCAGGCACAGCCGTCAACAGCCGGTTGATGGTGGCGTCGCCACGCTCCAGTATTAGGGCGGCGCTCAAAGCCCGGGACAAAGTCCGGGGGTCACTGTCGCGAATCAACCGGTCCAGAGCCTGCAAGTCTGTCGGCCCGGCCAGCAAGGCCGCAAGCAACGGCGGCGGCCGGCGATCCCGGGCCGGTGCAGCTCCGGCCGCCCGTCTCAGGTAGAGCTCAATGCCGTTGGCCGCTGCCTGGGCTGCTTCGTCGCCGTTCAACCCGGAGGTGACCGCATAGTGCCGGGCCAGCCGGCGCTCCGCCAGCGCCATTTCGTCCACAAACACCTCGTAGAGGCGCCGATTGTAGAGACTCTGCACGGACCAATACGCCAGGTAGCTCAACATCTCGTCTCGCGATGGCCCCCACTGCCGCTGATCAGGGTTTTGTCGCGGCACAAACCCCGCTTTCAGCAACCGGAACAGGAAATACCGGTTCTTGGCATACTCGATCGTGCCGCCACAGATCAGGCTGAGATTACCCGAACCGTTCAGGGTCTCGGCAAGTTCATGCAGGCGTTTGAGGAAATCCTGCTTCAGCAGGCTTTCCGGGCAATCGTACTCCACACTCAATGGCGAGCCATGGCCCGACCCGAGGTCCGGTTGTTGCCGGAATACCCGTTCAGGCTGGGATCGCATTTCCTCACAACTGAGTCGCCCATCACCGAAAGGCTCCAGCGCCAGCTCAAAGGCTCGACGCTGGTCACCGGCGGTCCACTCCCCGGACAACGTCACCGGATAGTGCTCCAGGGCATCCTCCGGGGGCCAGCCAAAACGCTGCGACTGTGACCGGTAACGTCCCAGTAAACGCTCGTCCGGACGATCGGGCTCACCATCAGCTCTCAGCTTCAGCTCGCCATCGACCAGGACGCCAGTCACTGCCACGGATTGACTGCCATGCTCGAAGCGCCCCTCGGCACGACCGTCTGACTGGATCGCCAGAATCATCGTGACGGGATCGCTACCCGCCATGCCGTGGTAGGTGAACGTCTTACCCAGCCCCAAAGCCGGCAGGGAAAACAGAAAAAAGGATGCGAGGACTCTAATCCAGGGTCGAAACGTCATGATGTTCATTGCCATCCATTGCTGAGATCGCCTGAACATAACGACGTTGGTGGCTGAAAGCCAGAGCTCCGGCACTTCCGGGAGCCACGGATTAGCTGATGTTGATCAAACACCCACCAGGGAACTTGGGATACAGTATCGGCAACCATGCCCAGGACATAACGGAGAGACTTCACCATGAAAGGCAAACAGAACATCATCAACGCCCTGAACGCACTACTGGCCGGCGAGCTGGCGGCGATGGATCAGTACTTTATTCACTCGCGGATGTACCAGGACTGGGGACTGACCAAGCTGTTCGAACGCATCGACCACGAGTTCACCGAGGAGAAGGACCACGCATCGGCGCTGATCGAGCGCATTCTGTTCCTCGAAGGCACCCCCGACATGACCAAACGGGATGGCCTCAACATCGGCACCGACGTGCCCAGCATGCTGAAGAACGACCTGCAACTGGAGTACGACGTTGATAAGGCGCTAAAAGATGTTATCGAGCTATGCGAATCGGAAAAGGACTACCAGACCCGTGCCGTGCTTGAGCCCCTGCTGGCCGACACCGAGGAAGACCATGCCTACTGGCTGGAGCAGCAGCTCGGCCTGATCGACCGCATGGGCCTGCAGAACTACCTGCAATCCCAGGCGGGCTAACGACGCTGCTGATCGTCTAGCAGGGGAATCACGAAATCTCGCCCGCACCTTGTCCCCGCCGCAACCGACGGGGATAATAGCCGCCGGCAGCACAGGACAGGTGTCTGCCGACAATCACTGGCGAAAGGGAGTTCGTCGTGGCTACACCGGCTGGTGCCGGTCGTACCCAGCCAGCGGGTCTCCTGATGTCATCATATTCAAGGGAATTGAAGGAGACACCTATGCTTGTCTGGGGTTCCAATAACAAGGTCATTGCTGGCCAACTGATCGAAGGTATCGACTGCCCAAGTTGCGAGAGCAACCAGTTCAACAGCTTTGGCCTGATGCGTTACTTCCACCTCTACAAGATTCCGACCTGCGTCACGTCGCAGAAAGTCGGCATCGAGTGCACCCACTGCAAGAAGACCCTGGTTGGCAATGAGCTGCCCAACGACCTGGCCACTCAGCTGAAGAAGGCCGTCTTCACCAAAAAGAACACCCTGCCGATGTTCAGTGGACTGGCGCTGGCCATCGTTGCCGTCATTGCCATCGCCTTCGGTATCTACCAGGACAACCAGCAGGAAGCCGCCTATATCGCCGCACCGCAGGTCCATGACTACTACATCATCGATGTTCGGGACGTATTTGACGACACCGAAAGTCCCTACCGCTATGGTCTGATGCGGATCGCCAAGGTCGCCCCCGAGGCCGTCATATTCCAGATTGGCGATACGGTGTATAACAAATCCAAAGGTCTGCGAAAGGACATCAGCTCGGGCGCAGCCTCCCAGGACAGCTATTACTCAGGCTACGCAGAGTTCACCCAGGCCGAACTGACCCGCCTGCACGACAATGGTGGAATTCAGTCGATCGAGCGTCGCTGAGAAGAAACGGACCTTCGTCACATTTCTTTTGCAGCGAACTTATTCGCGCGTTTTCCGTCGCTGGGGCCCCTGTTGGATTAAGCCAGGCCCACACTGCCGGGCCGGAGACCTTCAGGAGGCGTCCTAGTGAAAATGCCTACCGTCCTACTACTCGTAGCCGTCAGCCTCCTTTCTTCAGGTTGCTCGGCTTCGACCGATCAGTTTCCCGAAGATCAAGTGATTCGTCTTACCATGGTCGTGGATGAGCAATGGCAAACCATCGAGTTTGCCTCTCCCCTCGAATTGAACAGGCGGGGACTTCAACGTTTTCATATCGTTGTAAGCAACGAAAAATACGACCCGAATCTGGATCATGATCTATCCGACAGCGCTCATTATTTTGACCTCTTCAGAGAAGCAGACGGAGCGGTCGTCTCACCTGATGTAATACTCGTGGATGATCAGGGAAATGAGGTGAAAGTTACGGCCACGGGAACCACAGAACTCTATGAGGGGAGACTGTCCGTCAATTTCGGAATGTTTGAATCAGCTTCTGCAGCAATACCCCCATACCCGGAAGACTCCAAGTATTTCGTCGCTGCACGCTTACGAAGCAACCTTCCCTTTGAAGCTCTGCACTTCCGCTGGCACGTAGATCGCCACCCGGATATTTTGTAGCACCTGAGTTCGTGACTTCGATCGCCTCAGCAAGCCCGTAGGGCCTGCAATAACAGGCTCTTGGGCGATATAATCGCACCTGACGTCAGAAGAGTGAGGGTGAACAGTAAATCAGGGCACGCCAGTGTTTCGTTACGCGCTGTCCCACCTGATTATCTTTCGGATCGACAGAGCCCAGGTGACCCCATACAAAGGGGACGCCCGCTGGACAGATGGTGTCCGACCAGCAAGGCGGTCGATTCAGAGACGCTGCAGAAACTCGATGTCCCGCTTCTCATCAGCGGTGGTCCAGCCATCGTCCAGAATTCGGATCAGCAGGTTCCGTAAACCGATATCCTGCTGGAGAGCCCTGAACGCAATTCCCCGGGTCTGGCGAATCTGGGCGATGTAGTATCGCGCAACGTCGTCGGCATCGGTGCTGTATTTGTCCACCAGCTCCCGGAAGACGCTGCGTACCTTGCCCAGCTCGTACCGGGCCTCACGATGCAGGGCCTTTGCCATCCCCTCTTCATCAACACCAAAGACACTGGTAAAACGGGGGATGAAGTTGCGGGCAAACTCACCGTCAGGGCCGGCAACCTCCACATAGATCTGATCCGCCATGATGGCGCCCAGAGTACCTCCAACCACAACGCCAACGGCCACGCCCACCGGGCCAAACCAGATTCCCGCCACGGCACCACCGGCTGCGCCACCACCAAAGCCGCCACCGATACTCGCAGCTTCCCGCCCTGCCTGCTTGGTCTTGTTTTCCGCCGTTGCGATGTTGTAGGTCGCCAGACAGGCCGTCAGCACCCATAGCCCCTTGCTGGCCATGCCCAGCCGGCGAACGCCAGCGTTCACCCTGGGGTTGGAGCGACCGGAGCTGTCAACGATGTCGAGGTAAACCCGCCCGCGCTCAGCTTCAGACAAGGCTGTGAACGACTTGCTGTAACGGCGATTCGCATATTTCTCAACCAACAGATCGAGATCCAGCCCTCTGGCCTTGAGCGCCTTCGCCTTGGCACGCCCCAGATCACTGGAGTTTGAACGGGCAAACTCCATGATCTCATTGCGCATCTGGTTGGCGGCATTGGCCGCCTCCCGGGCGGAGATATCGCCGTTCTTGTATGCAGCCCGGAGGTTATCGGCAGCCTCACGGGTCTTTCGCATGTATTCCTGGCGCACGTTGAAATCATTCGTCAAACGATAGGCAAAGTTCACCGCCTGTACTTCCATTTGCCGGATGGCATGCTCCGTTTGGTGGTCACTCACCAACTGGTCGTTCACTTCCATTTGTTATCTCCTTAATTGCCATTCCAAAGAACGATGACGAACGATCAGGCCTGAGCAGGCGAAACACTCAGATACCTTGGTTCGAACAACTTCCGGTCCGATTTGAAACCGCATTTTGAGAACTGCAGCGGGGCTCGATGGCCACTGAAATCTACGGTAACAACCAAGCGTTCCTGATTGCTGATTGTGATCTCTAACGTATCGTCGGCCAGCGACGAAATTCCGGTAAGTACGGCGGGCTGGTATGGAACGACGCGAGCGAGACTTTCATCAATCTGGCCATCACTGCGCAGCAACGTAATGTGTATCCCTTCTTCAAAAGGACAGTCATCGGTGGTGACCAGCAGGAAGCGACCATCGGCCAGCCGGAAGGATTTCTCCAGAACCAGGCCGGCAATCCGGCACAGCTCGCGCCCCCCTTCATCAATCAGGGAGGAGAGGGTGTCTGAGACAGGGGAAAGCGAAAAAGCAGAATACACTTCCATTTTGGGGCCCATATCCGTATGCCATACGATCTGGATTCTTGCTGACCCCTTCCGGCAGGTCAACCTGCGCTGGTCAGGAATACGACGTTCGCCACAGTCATTCAGCAATTAATGAGGATGTAAACAAGAAGAACCCGAGCTATTCTGATGGATATTTGTTCACTTACCATACCGGCGTCCCAAACCATCCATCCTGATAAGTGACCTGACATCATGAGAAAGACATTCGGACTTGCAGCGGCGCTGCTGCTGATGGCCGGCTGCGCAACCGCCACCGGCGAACTGCGTCTCTACACCGAGCAATACCCTCCCTACAACATGACCACCAACGGTCAGCCGTTCGCGCACTCCAAGGCGGAGATCACCGGTCTGTGCACCGATGTACTGACCGCGCTGGTTGAGCAGGCCAACATTGAGTACAGCATCAAGTTGCGGGATCTCAGCTACGGTCTCAACCGGACCGAGCAGCACCCCAACCACGGCATCTACTGTGTCTCCAAAACAGAAGAACGGGAGCCAATGTTCGAATGGGTTGGTCCCCTGGCCAACATTGAATGGAGCCTTTTCGCCAAGCCAGGTTCCAGCATTCGCCTCAGCGATCTGAATGACGCCCGCAACTACCGCATCGGTGGCTACAAAGGCGACATCATGACCAACTACCTGACCGAGAAAGGGTTCAACGTTGCGGCGATCAGCAACAACGGCCTCAATGCCCGTCGCCTGGTGCAGGACCAGATCGACCTTTGGGTGGCTGATGGTCTGGCTGGCCCCTACCTGGCGGCGGACGCCTCAGACGTCACCGGCCTTGAGAAGGTGCTGGTTTTCCGCGAAACACCGATGTACCTGGCGATCCACAAGGGGACAGATCCGGAAACCATCCGTGCCCTGCAGGCAAGCTACGAGAGCCTGGTAAACTCGGGCGAGATGCAAACCATCTCCCGATCCTACGGTTTCTAGGTCGTACTTCCTCCCCAGATAGCGCAGGCAGGTGGCGCAATCAAAGCCACCTGCTGTTCTGCCCACGGTATCCATCACCGCCCCGCCCTGCGATTGTTCTCTACTCTGTCCTCAGGCGCCATCCTCCGCTGTCACGGTGCCATTACGTTGCCCCGGACCAATACCAACAAACCGCTTTTTGAACTCTCTCGGCGTTTGTCCGGTGATCCTGACAAAGGTCTTCCGAAAGGCACTGAGGTCTTCGTACCCTACGTTCTCCGCAACACGTTCGAAGGCCAGGGCACTGGTCTCAATCAGCTCACACGCTTTCTGGATACGCAGTCGCTGGATATAGTGGGTGGGCTTAAGGCCGGTAGCGCTGACAAAACGCCTGAGGAATGTACGCTCAGTCAGATGCACCTGCATGGCCAGATCCCGCACCTTCAAAGGCTGTGAAAACTCCCGTTGCAGCTGGTGCTGGACACGCACAATCACCTCATCTCCGTGATCCAGTTTTGGTGTAAAGCTCCGGTAGTAACTCTGTTCCCGGGCACCAGTGTCCACAATCAGATACTTGCCCAACTGGCGCATCACCTGGGAATCGCTGAACTGGGCCACCAACTCCAACCCCAGGTCCACCCAGCTCATCAGGCCGCCAGCGGTGATGATGTCGGTGTCGTTGATCAACAGTTTTCCGCTATCAACACGCACCTCAGGAAAGCGCGCGGCAAAGGCATCCGCCAGGGCCCAATGGGTGGTGACACGGCGACCATTGAGTAAGCCCGTCTGTGCCAGCACAAAGGCACCGGCACACACCGAGCACACGATCGCTCCACCGCGATGCTGCCGGGTAATCCATTCCAACAGTGGAGGCGGTGGCTCCAGGTAGGCGTCATCATCCAGGCAGGGTGGCAGGATCACGACCTGCAGGGTGTCAGGCAGCCCCCCTTCCTCGCGGCCCAGTTGGCGGCTGTCAAAGACGATGGTTTGGAAGATCTCCCCCATGCCCCGCTCACGACAGATCCGGTTTGCCAGGAAGAACTGCTCCGCCAGCCCCTGCACCGCAGACAACAGCGCCCCCGGGTAATGGGCAATGCCTATGTGGATCCTTGCAGTTGTCACTTTCAGCCTTTTTTATGCCAGTTCCGCCCGCAGTATAGGAGCCCGCTTCCGCGAATAATAGGGCCACCTCCCAAAGGGCACCAATAGAACTGGCAAGCGCCCCCAACGGAGTCCACCACCAAGACAAGCAGAGCAACCAATCCCAGGAGTCGACATGACCGAACCCACCACCCTTCGCGACCTTTCCGGCCTCGGCAACACCCCCAGCGCCATTGGCCAATCCGCCCTGGTGATCATTGACGCCCAGAACACCTATCGCCAGGGGGGGATGAAACTCGAAGGCATTGAGCCGGCCCTGGAGCAATGCCGTGTCCTTCTGGAGCGCTTCCGTGCCGCTGGCCGGCCGGTGTTCCATGTACAGCACGATTCCGGCCCGGGCTCGCCATTCGATCTCCAGCAGGAGATTGGCCAGATCGCCGATCCGGTCGCCCCGGTCGGAGACGAAGTGGTCATCACCAAACACTTCCCCAACGCCTTCGTGCAGACCGATCTGGAGGACCAGCTAAAACAGGCCGGCATCGATCAGTTGATCGTGGTTGGGTTCATGTCCCACATGTGTGTGAACGCAACGGCGAGAGGCGCCTTCTCCCTTGGCTTCCGTGCCACGGTGGTCGGTGCAGCCACCGCCACCCGGGCACTCCCATCCCGACTATCCGGCGAGGCGGTTGCCGCCGCCCAGATCCACGAAGCAGCCCTGGCGGCACTTTCAGACCTGCCCGCGGTTGTGGTGCCGTCAGCGGCTGACGTGCCGGACTGAACCCAACGTCCCGTCTGGTTTTCAGTGGCACAGCGGATCAACCAGACGGGACCTTGGGGAGTCTCTGGTTCACTCCCCGGGTATCAGAACTCAACACTCAGGTTGAGGCTTGCGGTGAGCAGGTCATCGTCTGCAAAGCTATTGCTGGGCAAACTGCCCACCAGGGAGTTGCTGGTCAGTGAGCCCTGATCATTGGCCTGCAGCCATCCCAGCCGGCTCCACAGCCGTACCCGGTCCGTGACCTGATAGCCGGCGTGCAGGTCATACACCATGCTGTCATCATCACCTGCCTGGGTACCCACCGACAGCTGCCCCACCGCCAGCGCCAGATCCAGCTTCGGTGTCAACTGATAGCCAATTCGGCCAATAAGGAGGTCTTCGTCCAGCTCCCGGATCCCGTAGGCGCCCCCCATCCGATACAGACTGTTAGGGCTGTTCGTGGCATCCGGGTTGCTGTTAATGATGCTGGCGTAGGTATCAAACCCCGGCGAGATCAAACCACCATCCCGCGTCGTCACATACTGCGCGTCCAGAGACAGATCACCATAGCGCTTGCCGACGCGAAGGTAACCAGACCAGGATTGCCCAATGAAGAAGCGACCATCGTCGGCCAGATCCGCCTTACCGTTGGCGGTCCAGGTTCCGCCAACGGTAAGATCCGCCACACCGCCCAGGCTACCAGCCAAGCGACCGGAGAACAGGTCCAGATCCTGCAGTACAAACGGGTCCGGCGCGCCCTCTGCAGCCGGGTCACCAAAATCACCGGTGAAATTATTGAACCAGTGGATGTAGATCAGCTCGGCCGTCCAACCGAATGGCTTGGCAACACCACCGAACGCCAGCAGGTCGCCGTTATCCTGATTGAAGAAGCTGTCGGTATCCGCGCGGCGGTCGTAAACGCTGATCAGCGTGGCATAGTCCGTCGGCAGCATGACAAGCGCACGATCCCTGCGGTCATCACACACCAGGAAACAGTTGTTGAAGTTCGCCGCCATGCGGCCAATGCGTGCGGTCGCATCCCCCAGCGGCAGTTGCACATAGGCCTGGTCCAACCGCACATTGTCGCTGCGACTGCCCCGGTTGTAACTGCGGGGCGCCGTGGTGTCGTAGTGACGGTAATCCCCACTCCATCGATCGCCGGCCAGTTCCACACTGGCGTGAAGTGACGCTCCACTCTCGACGTCTTTGACCGTGCCCCGAACCCGGATCAGATGGGCCAGACCGTTGTCATTGTCACTGTCATAACGGCCACCACTGTCCAGACTGTCCGACTGGATGTAGAAGGCGGACGCACGGTAGTCGGCGCCCCAGTCAAAACTCAGGTCCGCCGCCATCGCGGTGGAGACCGAGCCTGCCATGGCAAGCATCACACCCGCCCTGAGTGCCGGTATGAAAAATGGTGCCTTGATGGTTTTCGCTGTCATTGTTGCTACCTCTCTTTCGGTTATTGTTGTTGCTGTATCAAGGCCGTACGCGTCCCGGCCCACCGGGGAGGTAGCCTGGAATCGAGAGACCTTGGGATCGGAAGCTGGGTGACCGATCGGTCACCCCTGTATTACCGCGACTGTGGGTTGGGACGGCCCAGCTTGGCGTCCTCCAGCGGGGCTTGGCGGCGGGTTTGTGCGGACCATTGCCGTAACTGGCCCACCACGCCGGATGGGAAGAAATACACACTGAGCACGAACAGCAGGCCAAACCAGAGCAACCAGCGCTCGGGCCCAACAAGGTGAGCAAGGGTGCTGTCCGGGGTTAATTGCTGAGCGAGCAGCTTCAGCAGGTCCTGAAGGTAGTTCTGGGCCAGCAAAAACAGGGTTGCGCCAACCACCGCGCCATACATCGTGCCCATACCTCCGATGACACACATCAGCAGGATGAATACCATCAGCTCAAACGCCAGAGTGTTCTCGGGATTGACGTAGCGGTTGATCAACGCGAACAGCACCCCGGCAACGCAAGCCAGCAACGCCGACAGAATGACCACCGCCGTGCGATAAAGCACGGTGTTGTACCCCAGCGCCTGGGCCCGGAACTCGTTTTCCCGGATAGCCTGAAGCACCTTACCAAAGGGCGAGTTCACCACCCGCAGCAGGAACAGGAAGACCAGTACCGAGACGGTGAAGGCAACGTAATACATCAACGTCCGACCGGTGACGCGCACGTCGAACAACACATCACTCCAGGCCGCCTGACCAACGAGGGCCGCAAGGGCATCGGGCAAACTCACCCCCACCAGCGATCCCTCCACTGGCCGGAACGCCGGGCCAAGTTCCCTTGGCACCCGAACCCGCATGCCATCCTCGCCACCGGTGATCGGATACAGCTGGGTGACCAGGCTCAGGAAGGCAAAGGCCACCGCCAGGGTCACCAACGCAAAGAAAATGGCTTTCACCCGCAAGGAAAGCAGCCCCAACAGCAGAGCCAGAATGACGGTCAGCAGCAATGCCGCCGCCGCGCCCAGGAGCACTGCATCAAAGCCTTTGCCCCAGGCAGACGTAGCCATTGCCACGCCATAGGCGCCAATGCCAAAGAACATGGTGTGGGCGAAAGACACGATGTGGGTGTAGCCCAACATAAGGTCGTAGGACGCCACCAGGATGATGAACACGCAAATCATCCCCATCATCGAAAAGGCACGTACACCAGGGAAAAGAAATGGCCCCAAGGCAAGGATCGCTATCATGGCCAGCAACACGATGGTCAGAGGGCGACTTCGGGGAGAGTCCCCGGAAAACAGGGTCGTCAACATCGTCATCTCCTACACCCGAATGACCGGAATCAGGCCCTGAGGCCGCCACATCAACACCGCCACCATAAGACCCACTGTCGCAACAGCAGCCAGTCGCGGCTCGAGAAAGCCAACGTAGAGGTTGATCAGCCCCACCAGGATTGCACCAAAGAAGCACCCTTTGACCGACCCCAGGCCGCCAAGGATGATCACCACCACCACGGAGATCATCAGCTCATCCCCCATGTGGGCCGTAATCAGCTCCTCATACATCGCCCACATCGCACCGCCCAAACCAGCCAGCGCGGATCCGGCCACAAACACTCCCAGAAAGAGCAGACGCACGCGATAACCCTGCACTTCGACCATCTCGCGGTCTTCGACGCCCGCGCGAATGAGAATGCCCACCCGCGTGCGCTCGATGATCCAGGTCATCAGGCCATAGACCAGCAATCCCAGCACCACCGCCAGCAGACGGTACTTCTCAACAGCAATGCCCGCGATTACCACGGCACCGCTGAACGCCTCGGGGCGGGGCACTGGAATCTCATTGCCACCCCAAACCACTTCGATCAACTGCATCAGGATGATAGAGCCGCCGACCGTAACCAGAATCTGCTTGAGGTGGTCACCGTACACCGGCTTGATCACCAGCTTCTCAAACACCAGGCCCATAACACTCGCCACCAGTAACGCAAACACCAGGGCCGGCACCACACTGGCCAGGTTGAGCCAGAGCGACGACGCCGCAGCCTGATCATTCAACCAGAACAGCAACACCGTGGCTCCGGCGTAGGCACCCAGGGAAATAAAGGCACCATGGGCCAGATTCAGCACGTTCATCAGCCCAAAGGTCAGAGTCATGCCTGACGCCATCAGAAACAGCATCGCTCCCATGGCGGCACCACTTATCGTCAGCACCAGCCAGGTGCTGAAGTCCATCATCAACAATGCCACCAGCATCATCGCCAACAGCAGAAACCAGTGCGGATGTTGATCACGGAATCGCTGAAACACGGCCCACCAGTGTGGCGAAGCCGTCTCAACCGACTGCTCAAGGGTCGACATACCAGGTTCTCCTTGTTCTATTGGTGTTCGCCCAAACCCAACCCCAGCAGGCGATGCTGCAGGGCTTCGTCTTCCGCCAGATCGGCCATGGTTCCGGTATGAACAACGCGACCGTCGTTCATCACCGCCACCGACTGCCCCAGACGCCTGGAAAAGCTGAAATTCTGTTCAACCAGCAGGATGGTGACACGCTGGGATTTGAGCTGATCCAGAGCGTCCGCCAGGTCATTGATGATTGCCGGTGCCAGCCCCTTGGTTGGCTCATCAATCAGCAGCAACTGACGCGGCTCAATCACGGCCCGGCCAATCGCCAGCATCTGCTTCTGGCCACCGGACAGATTGCCGGCCGGCCGGTCCCAGAATCTCTTCAAAGGTGGAAACAGCGCCAGCAACCAGGCCAGTCGCTCCTCGTCCATCGTGCCGCTGACGGCAGCCAGCATCAGGTTTTCACGCACGGTCAGCTGGCCGAAGACCCCCATGTGCTCCGGCACAAACGCAATACCCTCGCGGGCAATTCGCGGCGTCGGCCAGCCAGTGATGTCCTGCCCGCCAAAGCGGATCTGCCCCGACGTCACCGTCGTCAGCCCCATGATCGTACGCAGCGTCGTGCTCTTGCCGGCGCCATTGCGCCCCAGCAATACCGTCAGTTCGCCTTTCGGTACCAACAGGTCCACGCCCTCAAGAATGTGGTACTGATCAATGTTGGCGTGAACACCGGTCAGGGTAAGGGCCGGCGTCGCATTGTCTGTACAAGACATCAGGCCACCCCCTGCGTCGGCTCGGTTGAGCCCAGATAGGCTTCCTGCACCAACGGCGAGGCCATGACTTCCGCCGGCTCACCGTCAGCAACCAGCTCACCGTTATGCAGCACCACGATGCGGTCTGACAGTGACCGCACCACATCCATCTTGTGCTCCACCAGCAGGATGACCTTGTCCTGACGCGCCTTGATCTCGGCGATCAACTCCAGGATTACCGGTACCTCGTCAACACTCATGCCGGCCGTGGGCTCATCAAACATGAAGACCCGTGGCTCCAGCGCCAGCAGCAGTGCCACCTCCAGCTTGCGCTGGTCACCATGAGGCAGGTTCGCGACCAGACTGTCGGCACGATGGGCCATGGATACGGTTTGCAGCAGTTCAAAGGCCCGGTCGGCAATATCCCGACGCCGGGAAGACATCTGCCAGAACACGTGGCCGGTGTGATGACGAGACGCCACCGCCAGGCGAACGTTTTCCAGGGCAGTCAGCCCCGGAAACAGGTTGGTCAGCTGGAAGGCTCGTCCCAACCCTCTGTCAGCACGGGCAGCAGCGCTCAGAGAGGTAAGATCCTCGCCCTGCAGCAACACCTGGCCATGGGTTGCCCGCAGTTGGCCGGACAACAGGTTGAACCAGGTGGTCTTGCCGGCCCCATTGGGACCGACAATGGTGGTAAGCGTGCCTTGGTGAAACTGACAACTCACGTCATTCACCGCCTTGTGGCCGCCAAAATGGATCGACAGGTTCCGGGTCTCCAGAACCGGGGAATCAAAGCTCATTGCGCACTCCTCCTATCGCATCAGCCCCCTGAAGGCCCAACACTCAGTTGCGAACCGGAATGTCCATGGCTTCAATGGGGATGGCGCGAATCAACTCGGGAACGCCCGCTGTCACCGCACGGTCCGAGAACCAGTCGCTGCGCTCTTCCTGCGCAATACGGAAGTGGTACATCGACTGCAATGCCTGGTGGTCCTCGGAGCGAATCACCATGTCACCTTTGGGCGTTTTAAACCGCAACCCACGGAAGGCCTCGATCAGATCCTCCGCATCCGAAGAGCCATCAGCCGCGCGAACAGCCGCAACAATGGCCATGGCCTGGGAGAACCCTTGGGCGGTGAAGAAGTCCGGTGCCTGTTGATAACGCTCAAAGTGGGTATCAACCAGCCAGCCGTTGATATCGTTCGCCGGTGACTCGAAATAGTAGGAACCCGCACCTTCCATCCCCGGAAACGCCGAGTAGCCCACCATCGCGGCAAGCGTGTTGCCGCCAGCGGCCAGTTCAATACCATGGTGACCCGGTTCCAGATCCTTGATACGGGCCAGCGGATTGGATGAGCCCGCCCAGATGGTGAAGATGTAACGACCCTGGTCACAGTCATCACGATCTTTGAGTGCGCCAAAAAGGCGCTGCGCGGCAGCGGTAAAGTCCGTCGCGTCCAGTGGTAGATATTCCTCGTGAACCACCTGGCCACCAGCTGCGTCCATCGCCTCCCTGTAGGCCGCTACGCCATCACGACCGAAGGCGTAGTCCTGAGCGATGGTTGCCACACAGACACCCGGCTTTCCCAGTGCCACCGCGTTGGCCACCGCATCCTGGGATGAGTTGCGGCCAACTCGAACCACATATCGGTTCCAGCTTTCGCCAGTGATGGCATCCGCCACGCCTTCCGGCATGATGATTCGCTCGTATTCCTCTGCAAGCGGCAACGTCGCCAGGGCAACGCCAGAGGACACAGGTCCGACAACCATGTGGGCGTCATCCTCCCCGTAGGCTTCTTCCACCAGCATCCGGGCTCGGGCCGGGTCAAGCTGGGAGTCTTTTCTCAGAAGCTCAATCTGGCGACCGGCGACCGCCATAGAACCGTCAGTGGCATACTCGAAACCCAGTTTCATACCGATATGCAGTTGCTCAGCGTAGGGCGCAAGAGCACCGGTAAAATCGGTAACATGGGCCACTCGGAAGGCATCGTCCGCCTGGACCGGCGACAGGAGCGCCATCGACAGTACAGAGGCATACAGTGAACGTTTCATACGGGCATTGCTCCCTTGTATTTGTTGTTGGAGATCCGCTTTCAGATCGACACGGTGACGCACCTGAATCAACCTTGAAGCCACACAGAATATGACAACTGATTCAGGTATCGTCAACAGATCGCCCCAGAAGGAAAGGTCACAAAACTCGAATTAGCCTTTTAATCAACTGTTTTAAAATGAATAAATCATTTTACGTCGCAACGAAACAAACAACATCAATCATCAAAAATCAATCACAAGTTGACAACCAATTCAGGTTTGGATTTTAATCGACAGGCATGAAGATGACGAAAAACGACAGTAAAACCAGCACTCCCGGCGCGCCGAAAACTGCGCGTGGTGCCCGCACCCGGGCAAAGATCCTTAAGGCGGCAGAGGAAGCCTTTGGCTCCATGGGCTACCACCAGGCCGGCGTATCCGACATAACCCGGCTGGCCGGCGTGGCCCAGGGTACGTTCTACACCTACTTCGCCAGCAAGGAGGACACGCTGCGGGAGCTGGTTCGGGACATGGGTCAGAAACTCCGCGCACACTTGGCCAGCGAGGTGAAAAACGCCAGCAACCGGATTGAGGCCGAAGGCCTGGGGCTGAAGGCTTTTCTCCAGTATGTGGCGGCCAATCCCTCGCTGTACCGGGTGCTGCAGGAAGCGCAGTTTGTGGATGAAACGATCTATCGGGAGTACTACGAAGCCTTCGGACGAGGCTATTTGCGCATGTTGGCGGACGCCACCCGGAAGGGCGAAGTTCGCCCGGGGAACGACGAAGTTCGAATCTGGGCGCTGATGGGACTCTCCAATTTTCTGGGACTTCGCTTTGCGTTGTGGGAACAGGACGTACCCATTGACGACATCGTCGCATCCATTACCGATCTGCTCTCCCATGGCCTGGCGCTGGACCCCAAAGGCTAACCGGAAAAGGAACCATCATGAGCAACCACTACGTTCGCTACCAACGCATCGGTGACACCGCCAGGATCACGCTGACGCACGCGAAACGACACAACGCCCTGGTACCAGCGCTACTGGATGACCTGCTGAACGCGCTGGAGAACTGTCGCCAGGATCCTCCCAGGGTGCTTGTTCTCGACGCCGAGGGAGCCTCGTTCTCATCCGGCGGAGATGTCCGGGCGTTCTTTACCACCGCACGCAGCGAACGGGTCGACTATGCGAAGGCCGTGGTTGGTCGCCTGAACAGAACCATCCTGACCCTGCTCGACCTGCCCTGCCCCACCATCGCCGCCGTACAGGGCCTGGTGACCGGAGGGTCACTGGGACTGGTGCTGGCGTCGGATGTGGTTGTCGCCAGTACCAGAGCCACTTTTGCCCCCTGGTACACAGTGGTGGGTTTCAGCCCTGACGGAGGCTGGAGCAACCTGATGGGGCAACGTATCGGTCCCTCCCGGGCTCTGGAGATTCAGCTCACCAACCGCACGATCACAGCCCAACAGGCGCTGGATTACGGCTTGGCACACTACCTAGCTGACCATGACGCATTCCCCGGGAAGGTGGCCGACATTTCCGACATCCTTTGCCACCGCCAACCCGGCAGCGTCCGCCACACCCTCACCCTGAATCGCCCAGACCTGACACAGACAGCCGCGCAACTGCAAAGGGAGTACGAGCACTTCCTGGCCCAAATCACCACGGACGAGGCTCATCTTGGCATGGCGAAGTTTCTTGAGCGGGCGCCCTGAGCACGAAGCCTCACCCACACACATCCCTAACAACAAGCACAAGGGGACATTTGATGAGCACTCAACGACACGCAGCCAGGGTTGGTAGCACACTGGTAGCCGCTATGCTTTCGATAGACTGTCTGGCGTTTCAGACTTTTGCGGATGAGGACAGAAGCCCGGAACTGGCCTCTCAGCCACCGCACCAGCAGTTCCAGTTCAACACTCCGACCACCGTTACCTACGATCAGGATTCCCTGACTGGCGCCGCAGATCAGGCAAGGGTCTATGTCGCCGACATGGGAAACCACCGGATTCAGGTACTGGACCTTGATGGACAGCAGATTGGTCGACTGGATGATCAGGATCAGGTCATTGCCGACGACAGCCCGCACAGCTCGGTGCCATCCATTCAGGCTCCACTGGGCATCGCATTCCTGTCCCGTTCGGAAGCCCAGGACGATCGACTGGCAGGACTTTATGTCAATGACGTTGGCCGCCACCAGATCCATTTCTTCCGACCATCACCGGGTAACCCGGACGACTTCGCCTACGTCACATCAATCGGGCAGCCCGGGCATGGGAACGGCACGGAGCTGATGCTGCCACGGAACCTGACCGTTACCCCTCAAGGGTTCCTTTACGTCTCTGATGAGTTCAATCACCGCCTTAAAGCGTTTCGACTCGATCCTGACAACAACTATCAGGCAACACTGATTCAAACCCTGGGCTGGCAGGGCACGGACGGCAACTTTCAGCCGGAAGGACCGATCATCCGTGGTGTCGACAAGAACTATGGAACTGACTCCAGTCATTACGATGACTATCACGAGGCACCAAATAAGCGGGACGGTTTCAGAATTCCGCAAGGTGTTACGTACTACCTGACGCCGGATCAGCAGGCGATGTATATATACATTGCTGACAATGGCAACAATCGGATCAAGATTTTCCGGGCAAATACGGTGACAGGGCAACTGACCCTGGTGGACATGCTCGGGCGATTCACCAATTCAGACGGCAACGCAGATCACCTGAAACGACCTCGTGGCGTCAGGACCGACTCGGAAGGAAACCTTTATGTGGCCGACACCTATAACGGCCGCATATTGAAGTTCGTCAATCTGTCAGGGGCAACTGATCCAGAGCCGGTTCGGTACCGGGCAACACTGCAAAGTGATGCCCAAAGTCAGTGGCAGTACGGCCAACTAGGTATTCATCAAGTGCTGATGCGAGCCCCCGTCACCGCCGCAACCGAAGACACCGCATTCCAGCTGCCCAACGATCATGTACCACTGGTTCGATCCGATGGCTCGTTTTATCGCGAGGACATCTGGGCCTGGGGCCAGTTCTATGGCAATGCCCGTGTACATCTGGTCAGCGATACCGGAAACAACCGTGTCAAGAAGTGCTGGAGCACAGCCAACGGCGACGACCTCATCCGCTGCTCGGTATCAGCAGGAGTTGGGGGTATGAGCCACCACGAGTTCTGGGGGCACCCGCGAAATCTTCCAGGACAGCTGCACTCAGCCAGTGGACTGGCTTGGCTTGGCAACCGGCAGGTACTGCTGGTAAGTGACACGCCGAATACTCGAATCAGCGCTTTCACGCCACAGGGCCAGTACCTTGGCCGCTTTGCCGACACCGACATCAGTTATGGCGTTACCGGCATTACCGCTTTCAAAGACAGCACCATGCAGGACCGCGTCGCAGTGCTTGTCGCATCCGACGCCACACTGCCCTGGCCTTATACCGGCGACAGCAGCCTTCGTATCTATGACGACCAGGGCAATCTCGACAACATATTCAACCTTGGCTACCGCACCAGCAACTTGCCCACGCCACCCATTTCTCTTAGCGATGCCAACTACCCGGTCTCGATATCAGTGGGCGAGAGTGCCGATGGGCAGAGTTACCCGGTGTTCATTTCCAGCTTCGGCAATCAACTCTGGCGCTTCGACTTTAATTCTATCGCCAACACTCTCGACTACACCTGGAACGCTGGCTCTCCCGATCCGCAAAAAGGCAATGACCTGGGTGACAGCTGGCAACTTGGCCCAGCGTTCTACGCACAGGGGGCTGCTGGAACCTTCGACCAGATCGGCAGCATCCTGGCACGACCTAATCGAGTCTATGTGACAGATCGTCGCAACCAAAGGGTCCAACTCTTTGACCCGGCAACCGGACAACACCTCGGACAGATGGGAGATGGTGGCGGCACCTACGATCATCCACCAACCCTGGTTCCAGACAGTTTTTTTCTACCGGCTGGATTGGCCTGGAATGACGACCAGCAAGCCATGCTCGTTGCCGATGGATTCAACATGCTTGCGCGGGCCTGGTCAGATCCGGATTCCACACCGCTCGATGCCGACGGCCAGATCCGGCCGGGCTACCTCGGCCATTGGTTATCGCCATCCCTGGGCACACGCCCCGGCGGGTTGTTCGATGCGGAACAGATCATCAACGGCGGAGGATACACCTTCGTATTCTCCCTGATCAGTAATCGCATTACCCGCTTCGAGTGGAGCGAGCTGCAGCCATGAGCGTATTGCCGGTCTCAACACTCACTCACGATCCAACAACAAACAATCAGCGAGACGTGTGACCATGGATATGATTGACCTGCTCGCCCAGCGAGCCCAGACCACCCCGGAACGTCCGGCACTGGAAGATCTGGACGACGGCACCCGCTACAACTATCGGGAACTGAACGCCCAGGCCGCACGCTTTGCGGCGGCCGCCGCACGGCAGTGGCAGCTCCAGGCTGGCGATCGGATCGCCTATCTGGGCCATAGCCGGGCCGAGTTTTTTGTGATGCTGTTCGGCTGCGCCAAGGCAGGGCTCATCCTGGTGCCATTCAACTGGCGACTGGCGCTGCCAGAGTTGCGCACCCTGATGGACGATGCCGCTCCCCGCGCACTGATCTACGGTCAGGAGTTTGAGGAAACGGCCGCCGACCTTTGCCGGTCCGGCGTCCAGGGCATCAGCCTTGCCGCCGGAGACCCGGCCAATGGCCATACCAGCTATCACAAGACACTGGCGGCAGTGATTCCGGAATTGGGCCCCCATGCCCCCCAGAGCCCGGATACACCCTGGTACCTGCTGTATACCTCGGGGACCACAGGACTGCCCAAGGGCGTCATCCAGACTTTCCGGATGATGGAGGCCAACTATTTCAACATCGGTATCGCCGCCGGCCTGACTCAGGACGATGTGCTGCTGAACGTCTTGCCGCTGTTCCACACCGCCGGCATCAACCTTTACTCCAGTGCGGTGCTCATGGCCGGAGGCAGTGTGCTGGTGGCCCGCAACTTCGATGCTGACGATGCCCTCGCCGTCCTGGCACAACGTGCGACGGTGTTCTTCGGCGTCCCCGCCATCTACCAGGCTCTGCTGGAAGCAGAATCCTTCGAAACATCCGCGCTCAAACGGGTTCGCTCCTGGGGTTGCGGTGGCGCGGCCCTACCAGTTTCAGTCGCACAACAGTTTGCGGATCAGGGTATCCGCATTCGCACCGGCATGGGCATGACCGAAACAGGCCCGACCGTATTCCTGCTGGATGAAGACAAGGTTCTTGCCAAAGCGGGCTCCGTAGGCCGGCCGCAATTGCTGGTGGATGTGCGCATTGTGGACACCCAGGGCCGGGATGTTGCAGACGGCGAGCCTGGCGAACTGCTGATACGGGGCCCCGGGATAACTCCGGGTTACTGGCACCGGCCGGATGCAACTGCTGATGCCATCAGTGACGGCGGATGGTTCCATAGCGGCGATGTCGCCCGCTGCGATGCCGATGGCCACTTCTACATCGTCGATCGCTGGAAGGACATGTTCATTTCAGGCGGAGAGAACGTCTTTCCCGCCGAGATCGAGCGGGTACTTCAACAGCATCCAGCCGTCGAGGACGTTGCGGTAATCGGTGTTCCGGACCAGCGTTGGGGGGAAGTTGGCAAGGCCTGCTATTCGGTAATGCCGCAACACCAAGCGCCCACACCCGACGAGTTGAGCGCGTTCTGCCGGGAACACCTGGCCGGTTACAAAATCCCCAAGATCTTTGAGGCCCTGGAAGAACTGCCCCGTAATGCGGTCGGCAAGATCACCAAACAATCGTTACGGAATCACTGATATGTCTACACCCATCCATTTTGAAGAGCCAGCCCGCCTCAGCCAGCAGGACTTCAACCAGTTTGCTGACCTTAGTGGCGACCACAACCCGATCCATGTCGACCCGGACTACTCCTCCGGCACCCGGTTTGGGGCCACGGTCTCCCACGGCATGCTGTTGTTTACCAAGTTACGGGGCTGCCTGCACCGCCATTTTCCCAAACACCGCCTGGCTGAGCAGCAACTGATGTTTCCGGCACCGGCTTATGCAGAAGAGAACCTTGTTATCCAGGTGGACAGTGCCCCAACACAGGACAAAGGCCCCCTGAGCGTGGCCACACGCATCCTGAAAGCCGATGGCAGTGCCTGCCTTGAAGGACGCTGTATTCTCGAACCTGACACCGGAAACGCACCATGAATGCCCCGACCTTTTCCCGATTCAAGCAACTGGCAGAGCAGCAATCAGCACACATCAAGCGAAGTTTCACTGACGCCGACCTTGAGCAGTGGCGGCAACTGGCGGAGATGGACCAAAGCCCGGAGAGTGTACCGGAGCCGCTGATTGCCGGTCTGTTTTCTTACCTTCTGGGAATGGAGTTGCCGGGCAAAGGCACCAACTACCTGAAACAGTCCATGACATTTCTCCAGCCAGCCCTGGCCAACGAAGCCCTGACAGCAACCGTCCGTATATCCCGACTGCGCCCTGATAAAGCACTGGTCAACCTGGAGACAACGTGCACTGGTGAGCAGGACCGCCTCATCTGCCGGGGTGAAGCACTGGTGCTGTTCCAATGCTGACAGCCCCTGCTCCGGATTCCAGCCTGCTTCGCTGGCTCGGCGGCATCAATCAGCCAGGCTCTGGGCCATTGCAGATAACCCCGTCGCTGATGCGTAAAAGCCTGGCACGAATGACGGAGACGTTCGTCACCGATCTACCCGCCATTGCCCGGGTCTGGGATGATCAACTGGCCGGCCCACATCGAGCAATCTCGCTAAGGC
The DNA here is from genome assembly GCF_020546665.1 of Marinobacter sp. CA1. Classification (NCBI taxonomy): domain Bacteria; kingdom Pseudomonadati; phylum Pseudomonadota; class Gammaproteobacteria; order Pseudomonadales; family Marinobacteraceae; genus Marinobacter; species Marinobacter sp. CA1. The sequence continues at coordinate 1,146,632 of NZ_CP071785.1, read as the reverse complement.
ACTACGACCCTGCACCGGAGGCAGCCACTCCGGTGGCGCTGTTTATCCACGGCGGCGGGCACATGTGTGGCAGCGTCCAGATTTACGATGGCATCTGCCGAAAACTGGCAGCAGCGTCCGGCCATCTGGTGGTCTCAGTGGACTATCGTCTGGCACCGGAGCACCCCTACCCGGCCGCACTGGAAGACTGCCAGGCGGTCATCCGGCAGTTGTGGCAACACTTGGACCAGCATCAGATTCGTTATCGACCATCGCTAAGCCTGGTCGGCGATTCTGGTGGCGGCGCGTTGTGTGCGACACTGGCGGCCCAAAGCCAGCAGGACCAGAGCCTACCGGTCCGGCAGCAGGCACTGATCTATCCCAGCCTCGACTACACCCTCTCCAGCCCATCCATCGACGAACTTGCCAATGGGTATCTGCTGGAGAAGACTCGCATCCAGTGGTATTTCGACCACTACCTGCAACGCGGAGAATGCCGCACCACGGTCTCACCCCTGTTCATGCCGGTCACCCCGGCCCACCCACCCACAGGGCTGATTACCGCAGGGTTCTGTCCGTTGCGTGACGAAGGCAGACACTACCTGGACCGCCTCTCCAGCATCGGGATCGCCACACAACACCACAGCGAGGACACCATGATCCATGCCTACCTGAACCTGGAGAATCTGGTGCCGCAGGCCTGTGAGCGTACCTACCGCTGGCTCTCACAGTTCCTGAATCGGGACTAAGGCCGATAGCCGACTCCCAACGAGCTATCGCAGCTGCCCGCCTCAGAACATCGCAAAGAAGCGTCGGGCATTGTCGTTTGCAGGGAAGATCATCTCCACCCGCAGTTCAGACAGGAACACATCGTTCACCGGGCCAAAGCGGGCCACCATAGTGGTGGTTTCCAGCACCTGGCCATTAAGGTTCAGGCGTGTGCGGATCGATGGGCTGCTGGGGAGGTTGACCGGTTTGGGCACGTCTTTCAGACAGTCCTCAATAAACCGAAGTAACGACTGCATGCGCTCGTCACCACAGTAACGGGCGGCATCGCCCTGCAGATGACCATAGGCGGCCCAGGCCACTTCGCTCCAGTTCTCGATCACGGCTTTCCAGTGATCAGAGGACAGGTACGCCTGGTACAGGTTGACGGGCTGTTCGGCCACCAACTCCGGAAACATGGCAAATGCCGTGCGGTTGGCGTCCACCACATCCCCCCAGCGATTCAAAACCAGTGCGGGGTATGGCAGGTGGTTTTCAATGAGTTCGGCAATGGCACTGCGATACACCGACAACTCGGCGCTGTCGTAGTCAAACTCGAAGTAGGCAGCGGGTAATCCGGCCGCCAGTAACAACTCATTTCGCTCCCGTAGCGGAATGTCCAACGCTTCCGCCAGGGTCAAAACCAACGCCCGCTTGGGGCGGGAGCGCCCCGTCTCAACGAAGGACAGATGCCGGCCAGAAACGCCGGTTGCAAGCGCCAGATCGAGCTGGCTCATTCCCCGCTGTCGCCGCCACCGCCGCAACAGAAAGCCAAAGGCGCTGTGCTCGCCGGACACTGACGACACCGCGTCAGACCATTGATCTGTAGGCATTCGGAAGTCCTTACCTTTTCGGGAAGTGCGCATCGGGCACACGCACAGGCATGCTGGAGACCGTTACAACACCACAACACCTCAGACAGGAACCTCCATCATGACGATGCAACGAATCGTACCACTGGTTTTTATACTGTTCACAGGGTTCACCCTGTGGGTACTGGCCACCTCGAACCAGAATTTCCTGACCTGGTTTCTGGGATTGTTCACCACCCCGGAATCCCTCCAGGTGGTGCTGGATCTTGCCATCGCCTTGCTGTTGGTCATGTATCTGTTGTACCGGGACCACCAGTCACAAGGCGGCGAACTGCGATCCTTTCTGCCCTTTGTCATCGCAACGCCACTGCTGGGCGTAATCGCACCACTGGCGTACCTGAGCCTTCGAAGCTGGTGGCCGACGATGCTACTGGGCAACACCAATAAACCTGCCTAACCGTAGGCAAGCACCTGTCGACCCAGGATCTCCGCCAATCGGGTTGTGACATCGGAACTCTGCGGTTGCGCCTGGTGCAACTGGATACCAACATCACCCACAGCCGGCAGGTCGTCAACGCCCAAGCACACCAGGTGGGGCGGCATGCCGGCCTCGGTTCGCACGGTGATACCGAGGCCTTCCGACACCGCTGCCCAGATGCCACTCAGGCTGCGACTGACAAAGGCAACTCGCCATGCAATCCCGGCCCGGTCCAGGGCCTCAATAGCGCGGCTGCGTAACAGACACGGAGCTTCCAGCATGACCAGCGGCAGAGGCTCTCCCTCGCTCAGTGCCGCCAACCCATTGAACCCAGGGCTGGCGATCCAGCGCAGCGGTAGTCGGGCCAATTCCTGGCTGTGGGGCGTGCCCACGTCATCCTGCCAACTCAGCGCCAGGTCCAGCTCACGCTGGCGAATAGCCGTGAGGAGCGCGGCATTGCGGTTTACTGTGGCAAAAATACGAACATTGGGGTGAGCCCGCGAGAACTGTCCGAGCACCGCGGGTAGCACCGTTTCACTGAAATCCTCCTGCATGCCAAAACGGACCTGCCCCTCCAGAGGCAGCTGGAGCACAGCTTCAAACGCTTCGTCATTAAGTGCCAGCAATCGCCGGGCATAGCCCAGCAATCGCTCCCCGGCCTCAGTCGCCACCAGCTGCCGCCCCGCCTTGCGAGTGAGAGACGTGTCGCATTGCTGCTCCAGTTTCTTGAGGTGAGCGCTGACCGCCGAGGTGGAGCGACTCAATCGGTCCGCCGCCAGGGCGAAACTGCCAAGTTCCATCCCCCAGACAAAGCTGCGCAGGGCTTCCAGATCAAAGGTGATCGGCCGCTTGCTCATGACCATCCTGTTTTATCGAATTATTGGTACCAATAGTTTTGATTTTATAAATCATAACCGCAAGCGAGTATAGCCCCACCATTGATTTGGAGATACCAGCCATGACCCTTAATCGAGATACCCTGGCACAAGCCTCGCCCAAACTCGCGCAACTGACAGAAACGGTACTGTTCGGCGACCTGTGGCAAGGCAAGGACCTGTCGCCCCGGGATCGCAGCCTGGTGACGGTTGCCGCACTGGTCGCCCTGAACCGGATGGAGCAGTTGCCGGATCATTTGGCACTGGCCAGGCAACACGGGCTCACCGACACCGAGTTGACCGAAACAATGACCCACCTGGCGTTTTATGCCGGTTGGCCGGCCGCCGTCTCCGGCCTTTCCCGACTCCACAACGCCCTCTGAGGACAAACCCATGCCTTTTACACGTATCGCTATTCCGTCGGGCAAACCGGCCGCCTTTCAGCAGCAACTGTCACGAATCCTTCATCACAATCTGGTCACCCACTTTGGTGTGCCCGCCGACGACTGTTTTCAGTTGATTGACCAGTACGACGCAGACAGCCGGGTGTTTGACCGCCACTACCTGACTGGCACCCGCAGCGATGAATTCGTGCTGTTCCAGATCACCGCCGGCCGACCCCGCAGCACCGACCAGAAGTGGGCGCTGTACCAGGGCCTGGCGAAACAGCTGCACGACGACCTGGGCCTGAGCCCGGATGATGTGATGGTGGTGATCCAGTTCACAGCATCGGAAGACTGGTCGTTTGGCGGCGGCAGGATGTTTGAGTTGGACGCCAATACCGCTGAGCAGCGACCACAGGGATGACAAGGTACCGCCTGGCGTCCTGACGTTACCTAAGCAGGTTTATAGCCAGGAGCCAGTGGTATCGGGGCCTGAGATCAGCCGGTCCAGTGTTGGTTATCAAAGCCCATCAGACTTTCCTTACCGGTCTGGATGTCCCGCAGCAGCCAGTCGCACTCGGGAAGCAGCTTCTCGAAGAAGTAGCGGGCGGAACCCTGCTTGCTCTCCAGCAAAGGCCGGTTGCCCTGGCCGGCGGCCAGTTGACGCTCGGCTTCTCCGGCCATGCGGGACCACAGGTAGCCGATGACGGTCAGGGCCATCAGCCGCAGGTAGGGCGACGCTGCCGCGCCGGCCTGCTCCGGATCTTTCGGAGCGTTGCTGGCCAGCCACATTGTAGCCTGCTCGAGGTTGCCAATCGCCCCTTTTAGGGCCTCCCGATACGGCGCGTCCGGCTGCTCCTTCAGGTAGCCGGACAGCTCCGAAAAAAGTGCCCGCACCAATTGGCCGCCCTTCAGGAACAGTTTGCGTCCTACCAGATCCATCGCCTGTATGCCGTTGGTGCCCTCATAGATTCGGGCAATCCGCCCATCCCGAACCAACTGCTCCAGCGGCCAGTCTTCGGTGAAGCCGGAACCACCCAACACCTGCTGTCCCCAGTTGGTGTTGTTGTAACCCTCATCGGTCAGAAACGCCTTAACCACCGGTGTCAGCAGTTGCACCAGATCATCGGCATTCTCCCGCACCGCCTCGCTGGGGTGGGCAACGGACAGGTCGAGCTGATAGCCGGTAAACAGCGCCAACGCCCGCATGCCCTCATTCAGCACTTTCTGGCGCATCAGCATGCGCCGCACATCGGGATGAACGATGATCGGGTCTGCCGGGCCATCCGGATTCTTTGGCCCGCTCAGAGACCGGCTCTGCAGTCGCTCGCGGGCAAACGCCAGGCTCTCCTGGTACGCTATCTCAGCCAGCCCAAGGCCCTGCATCCCCACCATCAGGCGGGCTTCATTCATCATCGTGAACATCGCTTTCATGCCCTGGTTGGGTTCACCCACCAGCCAGCCCCTGGCGCCCTCAAAGTTCATCACGCAGGTGGCCGATCCCTTGATCCCCATCTTGTGCTCAAGGCCGCCGCAGAAGGCCGGGTTGCGTTCTCCGGACTCCGGCAGGAATTTGGGCACCACGAACAGTGAGATTCCCTTGGTGGTATCCGGCGCGCCCGGCAGTTTTGCCAATACCAGATGGACAATGTTGTCGACCAGGTCATGCTCGCCACCGGTGATCCAGATTTTGGAGCCTTCGATCCGGTAACTGCCATCGTCGTTGGGGGTCGCCCGGGTGCGGATCATGCCCAGGTCGGTGCCACACTGGGGCTCGGTGAGGCACATGGTGCCGGTCCACTGGCCTGAAATCAGTTTTTCCAGGTAGGTCTGTTTGAGTTCATCCGAACCGTGCGCATACAGCGCACTGATCGCGCCGTGGGTCAGCCCCGGGTACATCCCCAGGGACAGGTTGGTGGAGCACACCATCTCATCCACCACAAACTTCAGGGTATGAGGCAGGCCCTGGCCGCCATACTCGATGGGTGCGTCCAACGCGGTCCATCCACCTTCCACAAATCGGCTGTAGGCCTCGCGGAAGCCGTCAGGCGTGGTCACCGTGCGGGTCTCGGGGTCGTAGCGACAGCCCTGGCGGTCACCGGTCTGATTGGTCGGCTGAATCACCTCCGCCGCCAGCTTGCCGGCCTCATCAATCACCGCCGAGATCAGGTCCGGCGTCGCATCGGCGTATTTCTCCAGTTCGTGCAGCTTATCCGCTCCCAATACATCAAACAGCAGGAAACGAAGGTCATTCGCGGGTGCTTGGTATGGCATGGATACACTCCTTTCTTATGGCCATTGCGAGTGGAAACGCTGCATTCATACGGTCGTTTGAATGCAGCGGTTTGCTGCGGAAGGGAGAATCCGGAGAAAACTTCGCAATTTCGGCAATAAGGCCGGGTTGTGGAAGGCTGGATTGAGGATTGCAAACTGGACGCAGTTACCGCATTCGCCATAGACTGCGACGGCACCTCGTTGATAGCAGCCAAGGACCTCACGCTATGCCGTATGACAACGACAACATCTTTGCCAAGATCCTCCGGGGCGAGCTGCCCTGCATCAAGCTCTATGAAGATGACCACACCCTGTCTTTCATGGACATCATGCCCCAGGCAGACGGCCATGCCCTGATCATCTCCAAGGAACCGGCGGAAACTCTTCACGACCTGTCACCGGAAGGCTCCGCCGCCTGCATCCAGACCACCCAGAAGATCGCCAGGGCCATCGAAACCGCCCTCGACGTGCCGGGTACGCTGATCATGCAACTCAATGGCGAAGGCGCCGGGCAGACGGTTCCCCACGTCCACTTCCACGTGGTTCCAACCTCCATTGGCCAGTTGCGGGCAACACCACACGCCACCAACCCCGCCCAGCAGGAAAGGCTGGAAGCACTGGCAGAGAAGATTCGCCCACACCTCGAAGGCGTTTAAGCCACAAACCATGGAATTCACGTTTCTCGGCACATCCGCCGGCACCCCGACCCGGTCCCGTAACGTGACCGGGCTCGCCCTTGCACCCAACGGTCCCAAGCCCTGGTACCTGGTGGACTGCGGCGAAGGCACCCAGCACCAGCTACTGCGTACGCGCTACTCGGTCATGCAGTTGCGGGCGATCTTCATTACCCACATCCACGGTGACCACACCTTCGGACTGCCCGGGCTGCTTACCAGCGCCTCCATGCTGGGCCGTACCCAGGCGCTCGATATCATAGCCCCGCCACAGGTCCAGCGGATGATCCAGGCGGTGATCGAGAACAGCGATTCCAGCCTCAGCTACCCCCTGAATTACCTGGATTCCGAGGCAGCGGACTTCCACTGGCAGGACGATCATGTCACGGTGACCAACGTGGCACTGTCCCACCGGGTGCCCTGTCGAGCCTATGTGTTCACCGAGCGGAAACTGGAACGGCAGCTGTTGCGGGACAAGCTGATCGAGGAGGGAATACCGGCCGGCCCGGACTGGGGCGAACTGCAGAAAGGCCATGACGTGCTGCTGGAGGACGGTCGACTGATCCACAGTGACGACTACACCCAGGTGCCCCGGCTGGCCCGTCGGCTGATTGTCGCCGGTGACAATGATGACCCGAACCTGTTGGCAGCAGCCAGCAAGGATTGTCACGTGCTGGTTCACGAGGCCACCTACACCCAGGATGTTGCGGATCGGGTCGGCCCCTGGCCACAGCACAGTTCCGCGGAACAGGTGGCCCGGTTTGCCGAGCAGGCCCAGTTACCCAACCTGGTCCTTACTCACTTCAGCTCCCGTTACCAATCCGGCCCCGGCGGCGCGCCACACATCAACCAGTTGGCCGCCGAAGCCATGCAGCACTTCAACGGTCAGCTGTTCCTGGCTCGTGACTTCGAGACCTACTGCTTGAACAAGGATCTGACACTGACCCGACAGGATGACGCTGCCGGCCAGAATCCCAGGCCCCGGAACCGTAACCAAAGGTGAACCATGGCAACCATTCTTCCGTTCAAGAAACCTGAGAAAAAAACGCCTCGCAAGGGGTTATGCCAGCACGGCTATCACAAGTGGGCGGTCTGTAAGGAAAAGCAGTTTGACGTCAAACAGGGCAAACTGGTGACGATCTACCGCTGTGAACGCTGTGGTACGCAGAAAGTAAAGACCCATTGAGCAGGTGGCTAGCGCCTCGGGTCATAACCCTTCGAGATAGCTCAGTCCACCCAGTCTTGCCATCTGGCTACGAATCCAGACCACCCGCTCCTGCACGTAGGCCGACGGTGCGCCTGCATCCAGCACCTTGGGATTGGGCAGCACCGCAGCCAAGCGGGCAGCCTGGGCCTGCGAGAGCTGCCGCGCGGGCACTCCGAAGAACGCCTGACTGGCCGCTTCTACGCCGTATATGCCAGGGCCGAACTCGGCAATGTTGAGGTACACCTCCAGCACCCGTTGCTTCGGCCACAAGCCATCCAACCCCAAGGCCATCGCCGCCTCAAGCGCCTTTCTTACAAAGCTGCGACCATTCCAGAGGAACAGGTTCTTGGCAGTTTGCTGGGTAATGGTACTGGCGCCCCGCAGGCCTTCACCGGCCTGATACTCCGCCAAGGCCTGGCGGATAGCCACGAAATCCACGCCCCAGTGATGAGGGAAACGCTGGTCTTCACTGGCCACCACGGCCAGTGGCATCCACGGCGAGATATCAGAGAAAGCCACCCAATGCTGCTGCACCGGCTGCCCGGGATGATCCAGACGGTAACCCACCATGAAGGCGGAGGTGGGCGGATTCACGACCCGAAACAGCAAGATGACCAGGACCATAAACAGCACCAAAGCCATCCCGCCCAGGGTCACCCACTTCAGCATTCGGCCGGTGACAAAACCTCTTGCCATCACTTATGGCTCCAAATACCCGATCAGTGGCCGGAACCAGTCCCGCCTGAGCATCCACAGCAGCCAGATCAGGCCACACAGGTTGATCAGCGCCATCAACCAGAACACCAACAGAAACTTCAGTTTGCGGGTTTTGTGCCGAAACAGCTGTTGGCCCAGCCAGCCACCCGGCCACCCGCCAATCAGCGCCAGCAGTTGCAGCCGTTTTTCAGGCACCCGCTGGCGGCCAAGACGGGCTGCCCGTTTGTCCCAGCCATAAAGCCCGAGCAACAGCAGACTTAGCCCAACATAAGCCAAGGCCACCCATCCGAGTGTCCAGGCTTCGGGAATGGCAATCACACGTCCATCAACCACCCGTCAACGTTTCCCCTAGCCAGGCACGGATATCTGCCACCACGCTATCGAGCTTGCTGTTACCCTGGGTATCCAGAAAGCGGTGATCCAACGCCGGATACACCCGATAATCGACGTTCGTACGGCCCGATTGACGCACCGCCGCCACCAGTTCATCGACTTCTGCCGGCGCTACCGAGCGGTCCTGACCGCCCTGCAGCAGCAACACTGGCGAGTTCACACCCCGCAGGATGTTCAGTTGGTCCAGAGAGAGCATCTGCTGCCACCAATCGAAACCGTGGCCACTCACATTCAGCTCGACCGGTTCGCTGTTCCGCACAAAGGCTGCGAATCCCCGGAACTCCTGCAGGCTGCCCTCGGCGGCCTCCGCACTGTCATGCTCCGCAGCGATGCTGTGCAGTACGTCATCCAGGAAAAAGCGACCACCACCATTGAAGGCAACCGTGGCGCTGAGAAAGTGCACGCGGGCGGACAACAGATTGGCGATCACCGCACCTTCACTGCCGCCCAACACCACGTAATGACGATAGTTGCCCTGCTGGCGAACCGTCTCCAACACCAACTGCAGATCGTCCAGTCGCTGGCCGGGACTGTCATGCTGGATGTAATCAGCCGGGCAATCCGCGCGTTCCGGCTCCGCGCTGTAGGCCAGGCTGTGGTCGATGCCATACTTCTCGACCAGCAGCAGGTCTGCCTGAGGCCAGACATTCCGGTAGTCGGTGAGGATCGACTCGTTGTTCAGTACGCTGTTGCAGTCCGAGCCCTGCAGGACCAGCAACAGTACCTCGCTGGGCGCCTGAGAGGCCTTCTCCAGCAGGTAGTAGGTAACATGGGAGCCATCAGACCTTGGTACCACCCTGGCTTCGACAGACTCAGCCCCAGGCGCCGCGTAGGCAGCCGGGCCAAACAGCACACCAATCAGAAGCAGCAGAACCGCAACGGCACCACTCGCCCTACGACGCAACACTCCGGGCTCCTGCCCTGTGCTTAACAGCATTCTTCCCTTCCTCTTGCAGACTCTGAACGCCAGCTCGCCCAACTTGTTGCGGGGAGCACTTGTGGCATCAGCCGGCATTACTGCATGGGGAATGCGGTTTGTCCAGTGTCGCAGAGGCAAGGGAGCCTCTGATCAACTCCGGATCACCTCTGGCCGTCAGAAGTTTTTGTAGGGCAAGAACTTCCCGGACAGCACGACGTTGACCCGATCCCCTTTTGGGTCCTCTTCACGCTGGACATCAAAAGAAAAGTCGATAGCGCTCATAATGCCATCGCCAAACTCTTCATGTATCAGTTCCTTGATCGTTGTGCCGAAAACACTGACAACCTCATACCAACGGTAGATCAGCGGATCCGTCGGGATACCCGATGGCAATGAGCCCTTGTAGGGCGGAATCTGCAGCCAGGCGACGGCCTCATCCGACAGCTCAAATATCCGTCCGACAGTTTCGGCCTGGGCCTTGTTGAAACTCATCTGCCCCAGACACGCTGCGGTGGTCCACTCTTTGGACATGCCGATTTCAGCGGCCACGTCTTTCCACTTGAGCCCCTTGGCCACCTTGGTGGCAACGATCCGTTGTGTAACGTCTTCCCGGTTATGAATCATGATCGGTTCCTCTTCCTTTCAGTTCGATTTTCACTGGTTGAGCAACAGCACCACCACAATGGCAAGCACCGCAGCCACGCCCTGCCAGAACCGCACCGGATGGCGTTCAATCAGTGGCGGTCGGGTCTTGTTGAGGTAGGCGCTGTTGGGTGATCGCAGGTCATGGATAAATTCGGACAGTTCCTGATAGCGTCGATCCGGGTTGGGATGAACGGCTCTTCTGAGGGTTTCGTCGACCCATACCGGGATGGCACGCTCATCATCCAGTACCGAGCGATAGCCCAACCGGCGTTGGTCAGCGGCGGTCCGGGTTCTGGCCACCTGGTTGCCGTAGGGAAAGCGGCCACTCAACAGGTGATAGGCCAGCACACCCAATGAGTAGAGATCGGAACGGGTCGTGCCCACCTCGCCCAGAAAGTATTCCGGCGCCATGTACAGGGCGGTGCCTGGCCGGTCGCTGCGACTGGTCATCACAGAGGCTTCCGCGATACCGGCGACACGGGCCGAGCCGAAATCCAGGATTTTCACCGTGCCACGGATGTCGATCATCAGGTTCTCGGGACGGATATCCTGATGCAGTATTTCCATCCGGTGCAGGGTATAGAGCCCTTTGGCAACCTGTTCCAGAAGGTTGCGAACCGTCTCCAGTTCCGGCTTCGGGTGGTCTTTCAGCCACTGGGCCAGTGTCTGGCCCTCGACATACTCTGAGACGGTGTAGAGGTAATTGCGCTCCCGACTGCGGGGGGCGGCTTTAACAACATGGCCGCCGTTGACCCGACGGGCGATCCACTCTTCCATCAGCAGACGTTCCAGATAGCCGTCCTCATCCCGCAGATCCGTCGAAGGCAGCTTCAGCACCAACTGGCACCCGGAGACTTCATCCACCGCAAGATAAACATGGCTGCGACTGCTGGCGTGCAGCGCCCGCACAACGGTATAGCCATCCAGCGATTGCCCTGGTTCCAGCAGAGGCGGCAAAGGCAGACGATCGATCTCCTGCTGCAGAGGCAGGGCCGGGTGCTTCGGGAACGCGTCAACCCGGATGATCTGGATGCTGAGGTTGTCGTCACTGCCGCGCGCCAGGGCATCCCGGACCAGACACCGGGCAGCGTTGTCGAGATCCGCCTGCTGGCTTTGAATGCACGCAACCAGTTCCCCGGTCGGAATATGCTCATACACACCGTCGGTCGCCAGAATGAACGTATCACCCTCCTTCAGCGGCAGAGCCTGGTAATCGATCTCGACCAGTGCTTCGGCCCCCAGTGCCCGGCTCAGGCAGCTGCGGCCATGATCCATCCACAGGCGGTGGTCGTGGGTGAGCTGTTCCAGGCCGGCCTCCCGCAGGCGATAAATCCGGGTATCCCCGACATGGACCAGGTGGGCGGTTGCGGCCTTCAACACCAACGCACTGAGGGTACAGACATACCCTTTGTGCCGTTCATAGCGGTACGGCCCTCTGCGATTCTGGCCATACAGCCAGGCATTGGTCGCGGCCAGCACTTTCTCCGCCGCGCTCCTGACACTCCAGGCTTCGGAGGTACAGAAATAGTCGTCCAGAAAGCTGGTGACCGCCGTCTCACTGGCAATCTGGCTGACGTCGCTGGAACTGACGCCATCAGCCATCGCAAACGCCAGGCCCTTGAGACTGAGCCTGGGCTCCGGAGGCAACCGGTAGCCAGCAAAGTCCTGATTGCAGGGCTTCTGGCCCCGGTCGGAGTACTGCCCCACAGAGACCCTGAGCCCAGGGGCCGAGAGCCCCTCACGGGGCCCGGCCACCTGCATCCCGGAGTCTGTTGCCATCGACATCAGGCGGCCGCGCGATCAATCGGCGCTACGGCGGCCTTACGTTTGGCGGTGCGGACGTGGGTGGTGTAGAGCGTCAGGCCGGTGAACGCCAGGCCGCCCACCAGGTTACCCAGCGCAGTGGGAATTTCGTTCCAGATCATATAATCCATGACGGAGAACTCACCGCCCATGATCATCGCCGATGGGAACAGGAACATGTTCACCACCGAGTGCTCAAAGCCCATGAAGAAGAACAGCATGATCGGCATCCACATGGCGATCACCTTGCCAGCGACGTTGGTTGAGATCATCGCGCCAACCACCCCCATGGACACCATCCAGTTACACAGCATGCCCCGGATGAAAATGGTGGCCCAACCTGCCGCCCCATACTCGGCGTAGCCCAGGGTCCGATCCTCCCCCACACTGGCGATCTTGGCACCGACCGCACCCGGCTCGGTGTTGAAGCCATAGGTGAACACAAAGGCCATCATGAAGGCGACCGTCAATGCACCCGCAAAGTTGCCGACGAACACCAGCCCCCAGTTTCTCAGAATGGCGCCGGGGGTAACGCCGGGGCGTCGGTCCAGCAGCGCCAGGGGTGTCAGCATGAACACTCCGGTCAGCAGATCAAAGCCCATCAGGTAAAGCATGCAGAACCCGACCGGAAACAGTATCGCCCCAATCAGGAACACCCCGGTCTGGACGGCCACGGTAACCGCGAATACTGCCGCCAGGGCCAGGATCGCGCCGGCCATGTAGGCGCGGATCAGGGTGTCGCGGGTGGACATGTGAATCTTGGATTCACCGGCATCCACCATTTTGGTGACGAACTCGGAGGGAGCTAAGTAGGACATCCGTCTTTTCCTCTTTCTGAACTGGGATCTCTCAACACGCACGAACCGGCTGAAAAACCCTTCTAACGGGTTCAGGGCACAAAAAAACGGCGCCTCCCCCACCCTGGAAACCAGGACAGAGAAGGCGCCGTTGCCTTGTGATGTTTCACCATAAAGCTTGAAAGCAGCTTTATGTCTTGTACTCTTCAGGTCTTCAGCAATAGTTATGCCGCCTTCCAGAAAAAAGAAATAAAGCCAACAAATACATGACGTTATACATAGATTACCGGCAGGGCCGTTTGGCTTAGGCGGCGCTAAAGTGGGGAGGTCATCGCTGCGGATGAGCGATAGCAGTGCGTGGCCGATGATACTACGGCGTCAGGCACTGTCGTCGATTGCCAAGGCATCTATGGTTACACTGCCCATTCCCCTGACCGCTGACTCAACGACCCTGTGCACATGATCAACGCCTTCTCCGTATCGAACTATCGTAGCCTGAAAGAGGTTGTCTCACCGCTTGCCAACCTCAACGTCGTCACCGGGCCCAATGGTTGTGGCAAGTCCAATCTCTATAAATCCCTGCGATTGCTGGCGGAGGCTGCAAAGGGCAACCTGATCTCATCCATTGCCCGGGAGGGCGGTCTCGATTACACCTTCTGGGCCGGGCCAGAGACGTTGACGTCGGATATGAGAAGCGGTCAGGCCCCCGTCCAGGGGACCGCAAAAAAGAAGCAAGCCCGTCTCAGACTTGGATTCGCCGGTGAAGAGTTTGGTTATGCAATCTCGCTGGGCATGCCCTCGCCCCAGGGGTTTGCCGGCTATCAAGAACCGTCGATGTTCCAGTTCGATCCGGAAATCAAGCGCGAGTGCATCTGGGTAGGTGACGTCTGCCGGCCCAGCAGTTGCCTTATCGACCGGGTGGGACCGGTCGTAAAGGTGCGCTCCGGTCGTTCGTGGGAAGTCTACAACGCCCATATCAGCAGTCACGACAGCATACTGAATGAGATCAGCGACCCAGTGGCTGTACCCGAGGTCTACGCCGTGCGCCAAACCATCCGTAGCTGGCGTTTCTATGACCAGTTCCGTACCGATCCCCAGTCCATCATCCGTACCCCTCAAATCGGCACACGCACACCGGTATTGGACCACGATGGCCACAGTCTGGTAGCCGCGCTCCGGACCATCCACGAAGTTGGCGACCGGGAGGCCCTGTACGACGCGATCGAAGACGCCTTCCCGGGCGCCACCATTGGCTTTGAGGCCGATGCCGGCAACCGCTTTGTATTGCAGTTTCTTCAGCACGGCCTGCTGCGACCACTGAATCAGGCGGAGCTGTCGGACGGCACTCTGCGTTACCTGTTGCTGGTGGCCGCTCTGCTGACCCCCCGGCCACCGTCCCTGCTGGTGCTGAATGAGCCGGAAACCAGTCTGCATCCTGACCTGCTCCCGGCGCTGGGGCGACTGATCATCCGCGCGGCCCGGGAAACCCAGGTCTGGGTGGTGTCACACGCACCGCGGCTGGTGGCGACCCTGGAAGCAAGCAACGACTGCAACTCCATCGCCCTTAATAAAGACCTCGGGGAAACCGTCATCGTGGATCAGGGCCTGCTGGATGCACCACCGTGGCATTGGGCCGATTGAGTCCCATCACCAGCAACGCCCTGAAACCCTGTCTTCAGGATCGCCGGCGGACGCTCAGAGACGGCTCAAAACCCGGTGTTCGACAACACTTCCTGAAGATCGTCTTTCAGATCCTGTGGTCCGGTGATCCACAGTTCGCTGTCGGCACCGGGGAAGACACCAACCTCAAGGCCGTCCTTGCTGAGTCCCGGCACCCATTTCCGGAAGAAGTCCGGTAGCGAAATGGCTTTGGGAGACAGATTGTCTGAGCCTTTGGCGTAGTCGCTGGCAAACGCCTCAGCCGGCCAGACCGGCAGGTAGGCCACACCGTCCTCCTCCGCCACAATCTTCAGGAATTGGTGGTCGTCGTTGACCAGAATCCAGATCTCGCGTTCCTCGACGACCTGATCCAGAAAAAAGTCGTATCGCTCCTCGCCATCCATCGCCAGGATCTGTTCCAACGGGTTGTTACTCATGGTGGGTCTGCTTTGCTGCTGAGTGTGGTGGGAGTCTAACGCAAAGGCCTTCCTGAGGCTTTAGTGCGCCGAACCCGCGGTCTTTCGTGCCAGATAAACGGTGTTGTACGCCTCCCGGTTCTGGAACGGGTTGTAGAACGCAATCTCCTGCGCCTCCACGTCGGTGAACAGCGCTCGGAGAATGCCCATAAACGCCTCATCCGGCGGTTCGTTGGACCACAGACCAAAAATACCACCCGCTCGTAAATGGCTGGCCATCTTCTGCAGGCTGTCGTGGGTATAGAAACTGGCGTTGGAATCGTTCAGCAGCGCCCGGGGGGAGTGATCAATGTCCAACAGGATGGCATCCAACTGGCTGCCAGGATGGTCGGGGTCAAAACCCGCCTCGGAGACTGCGAGATCGAAGAAACTACCATGCACATAGCGGCAACGCTCATCCCGGTTGAGTTCGGCCCCCAACGGTACCTTCTCCTGTTGGTGCCAGTGGATCACGGTGTCCAGCGCCTCCACCACCAGCAGCTCGCCAACCCGATCATTGTGTAAGGCTTCCACAGCGGTATACCCCAGCCCCAGGCCGCCGACAACAACCTTCCACTGATCGCCATCGAGGGCCGCCAGGCCAAGGTTGGACAGCTCCTTCTCGGCTTCAACAAACAGACTGGACATCAGAAACTCATCCCCGAGCTTCACCTCATAGATGTCCCGATCTCCCAGGGCCGGAATGCGACGTCGGCGCAGGGAAATGTCACCCAGTCGGGAGGGCTGACAGTCGATTTCCTCAAACAGGAGGCCCATGGAAAATCCTTGTGCGGTTGAATGAACCTCCATGGTACCGGATCAGCGCTGACAGGTCAGGATTAGGCCCCGTGACGGCCCTCCCCCTTTGCAAATCGCTCAGCACCCTTGATCGCTTCCTCAAACACCACCGGGTAGCCACCACGTCCTTCCTGACGCAGTGCATCTTCAAGTGCCAGATCCCACTGCCGGTAAGCGGATGCGCGGTCCGCACTCAGGCACTGCTGAGGAAAACCGGCAATCTGTTCAGCAAGGGCTTCCGCCGCCTGCCTTGCCTGCCCTTCGGGAACTACCCGATTGGCCAGCCCCATCTGCAGAGCCTCATCAGCGTGCACCGGTCGCCCAGTGAGAATCATATCCAGGGCGCGAGACTGCCCAATGAGCCTCGGCAGCCGGACGGTGCCGCCATCGATCAACGGCACGCCCCAGCGACGACAGAACACACCGAAAACGGCCGTCTCCTCCACCACACGCAGATCACACATCAGGGACAACTCCAGGCCGCCGGCCACCGCGTAGCCGGAAACCGCCGCAATCACCGGCTTACTAAGCGTCATACGGGTTGGCCCCAGAGGCCCTGCTCCGCGCCCTTCGGCGTCCACCTCATTACGGGTTTCCGGGTCTGACATGGCGGTCAGGTCTGCCCCCGAACAGAAGGTGCCGTTTGCCCCCCACAGCACCGCGACCAGCAACTGGTCATCCGCCTCAAACTGCTCGAAGGCGGCGCGTAAGGCATTGGCCGTAGGCCGATCAATGGCGTTCCGCTTGGCGGGGCGATCCAGAATGATGGTACAGACGGGGCCCTGGATTTCGGACCTTACCGGGGAGGAAGGCATGTGGAGTCTCCTGATTTTATTACTGTTGTGGAGACACTCTAGCAACAACTGAAAGAGAGCAGCTACTGGACAGTGTGACGACGACCATTAAAGACAACAGCAGAATCCGGCGAAGCTGTCCGGGTCTCTTTGATTCAGAGCATCTGGAACAGGTAAATGCCTGCGATAATCTTAGGGGCGAGTTTTGAATCCCCGTCGAGTGCTTACTTACCAGCACACTCTACAACGGCATACCCAGAATCGCCTTCGTGCTCGGGCAATGTCGACACCGATTCGAAGCCGAGCTTCTGGGCATCGGGAAGATTCTCTGAGTGGATAGTATGGACGTGAATGCCGCCATCCACACCCCCACACTCAGAGGGGAACATCACGCCGGTGAGCCGGGCGCACTGCGATTCAATGACATCAATGCCCTTATTGATCATACGCTGGGCAGAGTCCTCGGCGGGAAGGCCGTCGCTTTCACACTGGACGGCACCATCATCAATGTAGACAAGCTCATAACTATCTCCTTGAACGAGTTCATTGTTGTTCTGGGAATCACTGCTCCCACCACAACCGGAAAGAATCAAGAAGAGCAGACACACACCTGAATATCGCATCGCAACCTCCGTTTTGGGATGCTTTGAAACAAGTAAACGCTCTCTGGTTATTCCAAGAGTACCGAAGATAATTCTCCCGGAACCCTGCCAAGCCATCGTAGCAGAGCCATGTAGAAATTACCGGAGCCGGATGCTGCCATGGATCACACCAGCCCCCTACTTCAGACATCCATACCTTCCAGATCGTGACACTTATCACCCCACAACTGTCAGTTCCCACCCTCGAGACCGGAGCGGGATGAAGCTACGCTGAATTCGAAGTGGCTACTCCGGAGAGAGTGGCAGTAACGTTAGCCGCTTCACCAACAGCCGCCAGAGGCTCAACAAAAACGGAGAGATAACATGATCGGATACGTAACCATTGGCGTCAGCGATATGGAAAAAGCCAAGGCTTTCTATTCAGACCTGCTGGGCGACCTGGACGCCAGAGTGTTGCTGGACATGGGCCGCATTGCCTTTATCGGTCAGAGTATGTCCGCACCGATGCTGGCCGTATGCACTCCCTACGACAACGAACAGAACCATCCCGGCAATGGCAATATGGTGGCCCTGCAGCCTGGCTCCAAAGAGGCGGTGGACAACCTGTACCAGAAGGCCATCAACCTGGGAGCCAACTGCGAGGGCGAGCCCGGCCAGCGCCTGCCGGACAAGTTCTACGGCGCCTATGTTCGTGATCCGGACGGCAACAAGCTGGCGTTCTTCCACTTCGGGTAACCATCGGAATCACCACGCGTCAAAAGGCCGGGCGAGATTTTCAAGCCCTGAAGTGACTCACCCGGCCGTTCGTCAATGCTCGATTCTGGCGGGTTTGCGCTTCACGTACAGCGTTTTCTTGACTTTGGCTACCAGGTCCCCGACCTCATCCCGGATCTCAACCTGAAACTCAGGCAGGTATTTCTCCCCCCCTGCGGTTTTCTGCCTGATGGTCTCCAGGTCCTCATCTGAAATCCTGATCACCGAAGTCACTTTCGTCCGACAAGCCTTTACGAATTCAATATCCGCGGCCTTGTCCCAAACCAGATACCCCTTTCCCAGAAGCGGCATCAGCATAAGCATTAGATGGGGATCAACCATTGAATAGAGGCTCCCACCGAAGTGGGTATTCACGGAATTGCGGTTGAACCAACGTAACGCCATGGATACGTGCAGTTCTCGCCAGTCGTCGCCGACATGCTCAATGCGAACTCCTGCACCAAGATAAGGGGGGTAGATATTCAGCAGACGTTTGAGTGATTTGGGGGTCGATATCATGGCTTTCTCACTTTGGGTTGTTTAATGATTCCTTAAGCCCAAAGAAAAGATATTCTGTACATAAGCCTCGCCACAAGCGACTTATTGTTCACCACAAAACAGAAAATCTTTTCTATAAGGCAGACGGAAGTGCACTACCGACAATCACCGCCCATTCAGTACATCGCCGCCTTCGAGGCTGCAGCCCGACACCTGAGCTTCAAGAAAGCCGCCGAAGAGCTGTGTGTGACGGCACCAGCGGTGGGGCAAAAGGTAAGAGCGTTTGAATCCTGGCTGGAGACGCCGCTGTTCCATCGCAACGCCAGGCAGTTGACGCTGACACCGGAGGGGCAGCATTTTTTTTCGGTGGCACAGGATGTTATGCGGGCCCATATTCAGGGCTATGCGGACTACCTGCGCAAGTTCCGGCGGACGGCTTTGCATTTAAGCGCGCCAGTGTTTGTGGCTCAGGAAGTTCTCATGCCTAACTATCTTCAGTTTGCCGAGTACTTGCCCGGAACGGAGCTTCGTCTGGAAGCCCGCATGTCCCTGGTCGACTTCAACACAGACTCCATGGATGCAGCCATCCGGTTCGGCGACGGCAACTGGCCGGGACTGGAGTGCCGCAAGCTCTGCGGTGCGATGGTCACGCCAGTGTGCAGCCCGGGTTACGCAGATCGCCACGCCTTCACAACCCCCAAGGAACTGTACCGTCACCGGATCATTGAGGCCGCCCCCTACATGATTGGATGGGGGCAGCACTTTTGGCAGGATGAGGAACAACAGCCTGTTGAAAGCATCACCTACGACTCTTACATAGCGGCCCTGAAAGCGGCGACGGAAGGTCTTGGGGTAGCCCTGGCAATACTTCCGACGGCAAATCTGTGGATCAACAACGGACGGTTGATAATGCCGTTCTCACAACAGGTCGAAATCGATAAGGGGTACTGGTTGGTCTACCCTAAAACCGACAGCCGCAAACCAGAGCAGGATGCATTGTACCGGTGGCTCCAGACGATCTTTGCCGGACTCCAGTGATTGCTTTTTGCTCCGACAATACCGTCAAGCGACCCGAACACCCCGATGAGAACACCGTGCCCGAATCCAGCCGCCTACACACATTGATGGCGACCTTGCCGCAACAGGGCAGGGTCGAGTGGATTGGCGTCCGCCCTGCCCGCGGTCTGGCCATGACCGCACTCACACGGGTAACCATCAGCCCGGGCTTGGGTCTGGAGGGTGATCGATTCCGGGGCCATACAGCCAGTAAACGCCAGGTCACCCTGATCCAGCAGGAACACCTGGCGGTGATTGCCGCCTGCCTTCAAAGCGGGCCACTGGAACCGGCGCTCTTCCGACGCAACCTTGTGGTCTCCGGCCTCAACCTTCTGGCCCTGAAAGGCAAACAGTTTCGCATTGGTGATGCGCTGCTGGAATACACCGGCCTGTGTCACCCCTGCAGCAAGATGGAGACCATCCTTGGACCTGGCGGCTACAACGCCATGCGTGGACATGGTGGCATCACAGCGCGCGTGCTTGAGTCTAGGAATCTGGCGCTGGGCGATTGGGTACAGTCAGTAGATTGGGTACAGTCAGGAGACTGAACGAACCGTTACCCGGACAACACAGCCTCACCAATCACCCCAAGCAGAAAACCGGCCAATGCACCCAGCGGGGGCGCCCAATGGCGCTTGAGGCTGGCCTGAGGCGCGATATCCTGAAAAATGATGTAGAGGATACCGCCGGCGGCGAACAGCATGATGCCGGACACCACTTCCGGCAAGTCTGACAACAGGAAGTAGCCAGCAGCACCTGCAACCGGACCCAGTAACGCCATCGCGCCAAACCCACCGATCACCTGAAGCCGACGATAACCAGTGGCCTGCGCCAGCTCCCGATAGGAATTAAAGCCTTCCGGCACGTTCTGCAGCGCAATGATACAGGCCAGCAGCACACCGCCCTCACTGCTGATGGAGAACGTTGCCCCCAGCGCCAAAGCCTCAGGCACGAAATCGGAAAGCATTGCCACAAGCTGGCTTGCGGGGGTGCCGTTGGCAGCCAGCCAGCGATCCAGAAGCATGAACGTGATACCGCCAGCCGCAAAGCAAGCAACAATTGCGGCAACCGGCAGATTACTCGTGCCTTCAGGCACCAGCACCAGCGCAACCGCGGCCAGCAACGCGCCACCGCCGAACGCGATCACACTGTGACGAACTTCGGTTTCCAGCCAGCGGGGACGAATCCGCTCTACCGAGGCGATGGCAGCGCCAAGAGGCATCGCCAGCCCGGCCATAAGCGTCAATAAAAGAATCTGCAACAGACCATTGGTTTCGAGTGCCTGAATCATACCCACACGTACCTTCTCTCCCGAATCGTCTCCAATTATTGCTACGATGCTAACGCAATGCGATCAAGGAGACCCCATGTCCTACCAGTTTGAAGACCTCAAGAAGAGCTGCCCCACCGAGTGGCGTGACTACATCGAACACAGCTTTGTGCAACAGCTCGGGGATGCGACGCTGGCCACCGAAGCGTTCCAGCATTACCTCAAACAGGACTACCTGTTCCTGATCCAGTTCGCCCGGGCCTTCGCACTGGCCGCCTACAAGAGCCCGACGCTGGCTGACCTCAAACAGGCCAAAGAAGGCCTGGAAGCGATTGTGGACACCGAACTCGACCTGCACATCAGCTATTGCGACGAGTGGGGAATATCAGAGGCTGAGTTGGCTGAGCTGCCAGAAGCCCGTGCCACGCTGGCTTACACCCGCTACGTGCTCGACACCGGCAACCGCGGCGATCTGCTGGATCTGCATGTGGCCCTGTCGCCGTGCATGGTTGGCTATGGCGAGATCGCCAACTGGCTGAACAGCCGAAGCACCACCATCAGAGGCGACCGCAACCCTTACGACGCCTGGATGGCGATGTATGAAAGCGACGATTTCCAGGAGGCCATGCAGGCCGAAGTTGAGTGGCTGAACGAACGCCTGGCGGAAGTCTCCCCGGCCCGGTTCGAACAACTGACCCGCATCTTCCGCGACGCGACCCGACTGGAAATCGACTTCTGGAACATGGGGCTGAACCTGAGCGAGTAGTCGGCGTTCGCCCTAGTGTCCCGTGCGGTTGCTAGTTCGCCACATGCCCCACGTAAGCGGCGGTAAATGCGGTTTCCTGAAACGCCTTCAAGCCGGTCTCCGCAAAGGGGACCGGCAGTGGTTTGGCCGACAACGTCGATTTGATTAACGCCGAAGGCAGCAGGCGGACCTCAAACTCCACTCCGTCAATCAGCTGAATGGCCGCTTCCATCTTGAAACTGACCGCACCGCCGGCAAACTTGCCCTTGGGCATCCGCTCCTTGATTACCACACGGCTCACCCCTTTTTCAGTCATCAGCTCCGCAAACGAACGCTGAAACTGCATCAGGTCTTCCCGTGTGTGGTTCTTGGGCAACGACAGTTTGCGCACCTTGCAATCAGGCAGACTGAACTGCCCCCGGTCCAGGTGCAGGAAACACAGCACCGCGTCACTGCCCGTAAGTTCAACACCACAAATCATCATTTCACTACCCTTTGTTGCTGGCTTGCTGCTTGCAAGACTTCCAGTGGAATTGGCCGGAAACCCGGTAACCTTGTTTCCAGCCTAATCGTGTATTCTGCTCCAACGCCCCTATCGTCCTATGCACCAGAAACCATGACCACCGCAGCCGCCGAGCATACAATCTCCGAAGCCGAAATAGCACAGGCCATCCGTACGGGCACTGAGCGCTACTTTGCCGACTGTCGAGCGCGGGTACCGGCGTTCATTGATCACCACTTCCATTACCCGGGAGCCGTCGCCACCAACCGGATGGCGTGGGGCTGGGACATGTTGCGGGCGCCGCTCAACCTGTTGTGGGCGCCCGTGTACGCCATCGCCAGTCTGGTGAAACTCCTGACCCGCCAGCGTGCCAGTCTGCGATGGCTGCATACGATGGCCGGCCAGGTGCCGGCAGGGTTTACCACCCGGGTCCAAACGCACGTCTCGATGCTGATCCAGCAGGAGCTGCTTGCTCTGGGCGAGCCAGGTCAAAGACTGGAAGACTACCTGATCGATGCTCTTGAAGCCGTCTACACACGCCATAGCCACGAGCCCGTCGATCACCAACAATTCTGCCGCTTGATGGCGCCGCTGATCACCGACGCCCTTCACCAATACCGGGTGACCCGGACGGCGTCGGCGGACATCACCAACAGCCTTTCCTGTACTGTGCTGGGTGCCTTTGCGTTCCAGAAGTTTACCCCTGGTGGTATCGGTCTCGGGGTGGTGGTCGCCGCCATGGTCGCAAAATTCCTGGCGGCCAGAGATTTTTTTCTCGGAGAAACAATCGGCCACTGGTACTACAGCGTATTCCCTCCGGAGCCGTCACTGGCCACAACCGCTGCCGTGATGGTCGCCGTGATGACCGCGCTGGCAGCGTTTGCCGCCCTGTCCGGCGTGATCTCTGATCCGGTACAGGCGGCGATCGGTTTACACCGGCGGCGCCTGCTCAAGTTGCTGGACCACCTAGAGCGCGACCTGGCGCTCAGCACCCAAAGCAGTTTTCGCCCCAAAGACCAGTACCTGGCGAGAATTCTGGACACCTTTGACATGATCAAATCGGGTTTGATCTAGTGCCCCTTAACAAAAGTTCGTCGAATTTTTGCGGTTAAAGTTTATAATTGCAGAAAGCATTGAGGGAGCTACTGCAATGGGACGACCGGTCACCCCTTTGATTATTACAGACGAAGAACGCGATGAGCTCAATTCGTGGGTTCGTCGCCGGCAGATGCCTGCGGCTGAGCAACAACGAGCACGAATGATCCTGTTGAGCACCGAGGGTTTTCCCGGGCGAGTGATCGGAGAGCGAGTAGGCGTGACGGCCGAAACGGTCAGCAAGTGGCGCAAGCGGTTTGAGCAGTTCCGGGTGGCCGGGCTGACCGATGCCCCCAGGAGTGGTCGGCCCCGCAGTATTGATGACGATAAGGTCACGGAGGTCATCAACAAAACGCTACAGTCCAAGCCCAAGGAGGCGACCCATTGGTCGACAACCTTGATGGCCAAGGAAACGGGCCTCAATGCCATGGCGATCAGTCGAATCTGGCGGGCATTTGGTCTGAAGCCTCACCGCCTGGAGACGTTTAAGCTCTCAACCGACCCGCACTTCGTCGCCAAGGTCCACGACATTGTTGGGTTGTATATGAATCCGCCTGACCGGGCTCTGGTGCTGTGCGTGGATGAGAAAAGCCAGATACAGGCGCTGAACCGGACCCAACCGGCGCTCCCCCTGTCGTTTGGCTATTCAGAGACTCGGACGCACGATTACGTTCGTCACGGCACCACCACCCTGTTTGCCGCCTTGGATGTAGCCACCGGTGAGGTTATCGGACGTCTTCATAGGCGACACCGTGCCAAAGAGTTTCTGGCCTTTTTGAATGAGATCGACCGGGAGGTTCCAGAGAATCTGGATATTCACTTGGTCATGGACAACTACGGGACTCATAAGACCGAAAAGGTGCGAGCCTGGTTTGCTGCCAGACCCAGATACCACGTTCATTTCACGCCAACCTCGGCGTCGTGGGTCAACTTAGTGGAACGATTCTTTGCCCTGATCTCGGAGCGGTGGATCAAGCGCAACTCGCATCGCAGTACTCGCGAGTTGGAAGCGTCAATTAAAGACTATCTTGCGACCTACAACGACAATCCCAAGCCGTTTGTCTGGCGTAAAACAGCCGATCAAATCATTGCGTCAATCGCTCGGCTATCCGACAAAATCAATAATAAGACGAACTTTTGTTAAGGGACACTAGTGTCCCGTCTGGTTAATTCGTTAACTGACTGCTTGTCTCTGAGAGTTCTGACCAAGGCGCCGCTGTGCCGATGTGGTGGTTCCACATCAAACAGTGGCAACACAGGCTCAGAGCCCTCAGAGGCAAGCCCTTCGGGAACCACTGACAACCCGAATAGCGTCGTTGTACTGTCTCGATTTGGAACCACCAAACCGTCACCAGCACGCCTAGCTCTTCGGGTTGTCAGTGGCTCAGTAAGTCAACGAATTAACCAGACGGGACACTAAGGAGCCTTACATGATTACCGTTCACCACCTCAACAATTCCCGCTCACAGCGCATTCTCTGGATGCTGGAAGAGCTGGGCGTGCCGTACGAGATAAAGCGCTACCAGCGTGATCCCAAGACCATGCTGGCGCCCGACAGCCTCAAGAAGATTCATCCGCTGGGGAAATCGCCGGTGATCACCGATGGCGACCTGGTGGTAGCCGAGTCCGGCGCCATCATCGAATACCTGGCCCATACCTATGGAAAGGACACCCTGCTGCCACAAGCCGGCGGCCAACAATGGCTGGATTACACCTACTGGCTGCATTACGCCGAAGGTTCCCTGATGCCTCCACTGGTGAGGCGCCTGGTGTTTGAAAAGGTGAAAACCAGTCCGATGCCGTTCTTTATCAAGCCTGTGGCCAAGGGTATTTCAGACAAGACCAACGCCATCTTTATTGGCCCAATGATCAAGACCCACCTGGACTTTGTGGAGGCCCACCTCGCGAAGAACACCTGGTTTCTGGGTGACAACCTCAGCGCGGCTGACATCCAGATGAGCTTTCCACTGGAAGCGTCGGTGGCCCGGGGTATCGTCGGTCAGCATCGCCCCCATATCATCGCCTGGGTCGAACAGGTACACGCGCGCCCCGCCTACCAGCGAGCACTGGAACAGGGCGGTGAGTACGACTTCGCCTGATCCGGTCGGCCGCAGCATCCCAATGTCCCGCTCGGTCCATTCGATGACCCGGACCCGCTGCGTCGTTCTGGGGTTCCTGGCCAAAGCGCCACCTCAAGCGCTGACAACACCGGCCAAGAGTCCCAAAACGGCGCCGCTGGTTACCACGGTCCGACCACGTACCCCAGTTGCTCTGGCAACCACAACGCAATGCCGGGCATCAGCATGACCAGCGCCAGGCTGACGGCCATGGCGGCAATAAACACCAACGCCCAGCCAATGGTGTGCTCCAGGCGGATGTTGGCGATCCGCGTCGTCACCATCAGGTTAACCGCAACCGGTGGTGTGAACTGGCCAATGGCAATGTTCATGGCCAGCAGGATACCAAACCAGATCGGGTTCCAACCGAAGTGGTTCATCAACGGCAGCACGATCGGGATCAGGATCAGGTAGATCGAAATGGCATCCAGCAGCATGCCAGCCAGTAGCACCAGCACCATCACCAGCCCAAGCAGCACCCAGCCGTTCTCAGACAGTGACAGCAACCCATCGGCCAGATGCTCGAAGGTACCCAGGGTGGTTCCCGCCCAGGCGAAGATACCGGCCAGTGCGATGATGAACATCACCACCCCAGAGGTGACGGCGGCCTCTGTCATCAGGTTCCAGAGGTCCTTGAGGCCCAGGTTGCGATACAGCAGACAACCCACAAGCACGCCGTAAGTGACCGCAACCACCGCCGCCTCGGTGGGTGTGAACAGCCCCGAACGCAGGCCACCCAGGATAATCACCGGCGCAAACAGCGCGGGCAGTGCCGCCTTGAAGCTGGGCCACAGCGGTGGGCGTTCGACCGTATCCGGGTCTTCCCAGCGATACTTTCTGGCAAAGTACAGTGCCGGTGCCAACAGCGACACACCCGCCAGGATGCCGGGGAACAACCCCGCCGCAAACAGCGCACGCAGATCCACACCGGGCACCACAATGGAATACAGAATCAGGGCAATGGACGGTGGAATCAGAATCGCCGTGGACGATGACGCCGCTATCAGCGATGCGGAGAACGGCTGGGGATAGCCGGCCTTACGCATGCTTGGCAGCATCACCATCGCCACCGCCGCCGCATCGGCAGGGCCAGAACCGCTCATCCCCCCCATAATCAGACAGACCAGCACGGCCACCACCGTCAGACCGCCGTGTCGGGGACCAATAATGGCCTGGGCAAAGCGGACCAGGCTGGCCGCCACCCCCGCCCGCTCGAAGATCAGGCCGGTGAGAATAAACAGCGGAATCGCAATCAGCGGATACTTCGCCACGCTGTTGTAGGTATTGGTACCGAACGTCCCCAACATCGCTGGCGGCAGCCCGGCGATAATACCGACCACGCCGCCAACGCCCAACGCCACAGCCACCGGCACGCCCAACAGCAATGCCAGCAGGAAGCTGCCAATCATCAACAGATCAGGACTCATGAACCACCTCCGGCGCTTCCCGACCCCGCAGACGATCAATTAGGCTCTGGGTCATCCGGATCATGATGGCCACCGACAACAGCGGCAGCCAGACCACATAGATCCAGTTGGGCAGGCCCAGCCCAGGCGACAGCGACTCCCACTGGTATTCCTGCAGGGCGAAGGTGCTGCCGTACCAGGTCATGATCCCCAGGACCACCAGGCCGGCGAGCCATTGCAGCACGTAGACCACTTTACGTGCCCACAATGGCAGGTAGTGCTCAATCAGCTCGATGCGGATGTGCTGATTGTGACGCGCGGCAACCGCCGCACCCGCAAAGGTCAGCACAACCAGACAGAACACCGAGAACTCTTCGGTAAAGGCAAACGACGCATCCGTTGCGTAGCGAACGATCACATTGCCCAGGCTGATTCCACAGATTGCGACCAGGGCAAGGGTGGCCAGCCAGGCATCAGGACGGAACTTGGGGGGACGGGACGACATGGAGACTCCGGGTCAGGAAGAACGCCCGCCAGTAGCGGCGGGCGCAGGGGCCGCGCGGTATTACGGGTTGCGATTGCTGACCGCGTCCTGGGCCTGCCGGACCAGATCTTCACCGATACGCGGCGTCCACTTCTCATACACCGAGTGGGTAGCCTCAATAAAAGCGTCCCGCTGCTGAGGCGTCAGTTCCGTCACGTTCACGCCCCGTTCCTTGATGGTGGCCAGAATGCCATCAACCTCGCTGCGGGACTTTTCGATCTCCCACTGGCCGGCATCAATGGCCGCCTGTTTCAGCAGTGCCTGATCTTCCGGACTGAACTGGTCCCAGACCCGATTGCTGATCGCAAACACCAGTGGGTCCGCCATGTAGTGCCATCGGGTCAGGTGGGTCTGGCCAACCTGGTCGATGCGCGCCACATCGAATACCGACAGCGGATTCTCCTGACCATCCACGGCGCCGGTGGTCAACGCCGGTTTGGCATCGGCCCAGCTCATCTGGGTCGGGTTGGCGCCCAGGGCAGAAAAGGTGTCCTGAAACAGCGGCGAGCCGACCACCCGAATTTTCAGACCGTCCAGGTCCGCCGGCTCATCAATCGCCAGGCTGGAATTGGAGAGCTCGCGGAAACCGTTCTCACCCCAGGCCAATGGCGTCACCCCCCGTTTTTTGATCGCGGCAAAGATCGCCTCGCCGGCTTCCCCCTGGGTGATGGCATCAATGGCCGCGTAATCCGGCATCAGGAATGGCAGTGAAAACAGGTTCAGTTCGGGCACCTGCGGCGACCAGTTGATGGTGGACCCGACCGCCATATCAATCAGCCCGGAACGCATGGCGGAAAACTCCTTGGTCTGGTCACCAGAGACCAATTGGGAGTTGCTGTAGATCTTCATGTTGATGCGCCCTTCCGAGCGCTCATTCACCAACTCCACCCATTTATCAGCAGCCTGGCCCCAGGGAAAGGCAGACGGCAGAACCGTCGAAACGGTGTACTCGTCCTTGTATTGGGCGTGGGATGCGGCGCTGAACAGGAACATACCCGTCGCAATGGCAGTCAGAAATGCATGACGTCTCGACATAGTGTTTTTCCTTCTTATTGGAGTGGTGCGGACCAGCGGGAGGCAAACTGCCAATGGGCCGACAGGCGATTATAGGAATGGAGTTATGGGGAGGCAATAGAGGCCGAATCTGCTGAATTCTCAATCATGAGAACACCGCATGGCTCCGCTAGCCATTCATTTCCCGGTGAAAACTCGCCAAAACAGCGGACAGCTCTGCAAAGACAAGTGCCTCGTTTGGCTTGTGTCCCGCCTGGTAGATTCATTGATCTACTGTGTCGTTCTGGGGTTCCCAACCAGGGCGCCAGAGGGCAGGTGTGGTGACTCCGTCACTGTTTCCTCATCACGAAGCTGCTTTTGCAATTGCCGACCGGCTTTTGCCAGTTGGCTGTTCAACCGCCCCAAAGCCCGCAGCTGATCCAGCAATGCATTGGCCTGAACTGGCTGGAACTGCCCGGTCGCGGTAGCCTTGAGCACGTCCTTTCGGGCCCGCTCATACCGGTGATGAAGTTCGTGGAACTGATCGCTAAGCGTCGATGAATAGAGGTCGTCTTGTGGCTGCCAGGCTTTCAGTACGGTGATGGTTTCGCTGACCAGGGGGCGGGCCTGGGGACAATCCAACCCCTGATTCACCAGTTGGCTGGCCTCATAGGCGATCTCCCGCATACGCCGAACCAGGCGAAGCACAACAGGAAGCGCCGCGGACTCATCGGCGGATAACCCCGAGCGCTCCAGATGCGCCACCGAGGCATCAATCCGGTCACACAACAACATGACCGCCTGCTGGCGACCTTCAAACTGGCGCGCATCCACCGGAGGCTGCAAGGCGGCCAGAGCGAGCTCCCGATTCATCCCGAGCACCCTGCGCAACTCCAGGCGCATGGCATCCTGTGCCAACAGCGGTGTCGAACTGGTGGTCCGGTCGAGGTACTGAGGTCTGGACAGATCCTCGGCTGGCGTCACAAAGCGGCGCTCCAGTAACCCGGCAAGGCGCCCCGTGAAAGGCCACATCAACAGCACCCCGAGCACATTAAACAGGGTATGGAACAACGCCAGGATCACCGCTGGCACCGCCTCCAGGGCCAGCACAGCCCCGGCTTGCCGCACCAGCCACAGCAGCACCGGCAGAAGCATCAGGGCAACCACGCCGGTTGCCAGATTGAAGATCACATGCGCGGTTGCAACGCGCCTGGCGTTCGCCGTTGCACCAATGGCGGCAAACACCGCGGTGGAGGTGGTGCCAACGTTCGCGCCTATCACCATGGCTGCAGCGGCCGGCAGCCCGATCACGCCACCGGTGGCGGCGGTCAGGGTGATCGCAATGGCCGCGCTGGAGGACTGGGTCATCAAGGTCATGAAGGCACCAACACCCACAAACATCATCAGCCCCGGCAGCGATTCCGACGCCAGAGCGGCCAGTTCCACACCCTGGGCAAGCCCCTCGAAGGCCCCGCGCAACACATCGATACCGATGAAGAACAGACCAAAACCGGCCAAGGCGCCGCCAATTGCCGCGCGCCGACTGCCGGCACCGGTCAGGCGCAGGATCATACCGATACCGATCATCGGTAACGCGAAGGCTTCTACCTTGATCTTGAATCCCACCGCGGCCACCAACCAACCGGTCATGGTGGTGCCGATGTTGGCTCCGAACACCACCCCCAGGGCCTGATGCATGGTCAGCAGGTTGGCATTGACGAAACCGATGGTGGCCACAGTAACCGCACTGGAGGACTGTACGATGCCCGTGATCAGGGCCCCCGATGCAATGCCACGCAGCGGCGTTTTCGTCCAGCGTCCCAGCAAATCCCGCAAAGCATCGCCAGCTGTCATACGCAAACCGTCGGTGATCATTCCGACCGCAAGCAGAAACAGCCCCAGGCCACCGATCATAGCGCCGAGCATTTCCAATGCCATACGTTCTGATTCCTCTTGAGGGATGGCCTTCGGGCCATCAAGTTGCCCGCTATTCCGCGGTTCAGTTCTGATAGCCCCCCTGGCGGGACCGCTGCAGGTACTGGTCCATTCGCCCATCCTCCCGAAGCCGTCGCAGTCCCTCGTTGAATCGGGCGAGACGGTCTGCACTTTCCGGGACCTGCCGGGGAAACAGCAGGTGCATGGTGGTCAGCGGTTTCAGGGGATGGGGGTGGTGAGTCACCTGGTTGACCGTCTCTGCCGGAAACAGCTTGCGCAGCTCGGCGTACCCCGCCTCAATGTCCGATGGAAACAGGTCGATCCTGCCCGCCAGCAGTTTGTGCCAGTTCAGCTTGTCGGAGCTGACCCACTCGAGCCGGAAAAGCCCTTGCTCCCCGCCCGACACGAATGCCTCGCCATAGTTGTAACTGTTGGTACCACCAATCGTCAGCCCCCTCAGGTCGTCCAGTTGACGCCAGTCAAAGTGGGTGGTTTTCAGGTGGAAAAAAACGTAGCCGTACTCCCCAATGGCGTCGCTGTACAGATGCGCTTGCGCCCGGTCAGGCTGGTAGCTCCAGGGAAAGCTTGCCGCCACCTCTCCTACTTCAGACATCAGCATGGTCCGCGACCAGGGAAAGAACCGGAACTCCACGGTGTCGCCCACCGCTGCAAACGCCTCCCGCACAATGTGAGCCGTCACACCCTGATGTTTCAGATGCTCTGAGACATAAGGCGGCCACTCCCCGGTGGCGATCACCAGGTTTTCCGATTGAACCGGCAGGCAGAACAACAGGCAGGCCATAAAGCCGCCCAAACTCCGGCCGACGCGGGATTGCTGGCGAAAAAACACGATCCGGGACCTCCACGGTCAGGGGTTTATGCCCCTCAGTATAGATGTCGAGAAATCTGCGGCGGCAATATTGACGGATGGCCCCATCGAGTGCCTGAATAGAAAGACCATCACCTTGCGGAGGATAGACGCATGAAGTGGATCGTACTGGCCATCGTCATTGCCGTGGTTGCCTACTGGCTGAGCCAGGGACGTCGGCGAAACAGCATTGAGGACCCGGATGTGAAGACCGTGGAAGAGAAGGACTTCTACCTCACATCGGACGACAATGCCTCTGACAATGAGCCCACCTCAGGCAACCGCAACCCGCGCCACTGAGCGGCTTCTGTTTAAGGTGTTAATGACACCGGGGCCACAAGGAATCCTGCATGAAAGGAAGCAGCCACGGTGTCGCAACACTGCTGTTGCTGTCGGCCTGTTCGGCCATTGGCGCAGACACCCAAGGACAGGCCAACGCAAGGTTCGCCCACGAACTGCAACACTATGAACAGGTGATGGCGCAGCCACACACTTGGCATCAGCCGGAACGGCCGTGCCTGACACTGGCGGCAGTTGCCAAAGTGCAGGTAACGCCGGCGTGCCCTTTTCATAGTGAACCTGCAGGCCATAGCGGTCATCCAGCGCCGCTTCTCTTGCGGCCGTACTGCCCGACAGATTGAACCAAAGCGCCCTGGGACTGGTGCCCGAAAGCAGAAACCAGGCACAAAGCAGCATGGCCATTGCCAGGATTAGGTTTGCAGCACGCTTTAACGTCATGACACCAGAAACTCATCCAGGCACACGGAACCATATACGCGAATAAGAAATGGAACCGGAAGGTAATGAACGCCCCGTTACCATCCCGTCACAGATACAGCAAACCGTTGCACATAACTGGCCCTACTGCCACGGTTATACCGACACAGTTAACAGGAGGATAGGAAATGCTCTATTGGGCTATTGTCTGTTTGGTCATCGCTATTATTGCAGGCGTTCTCGGTTTTGGCGGCATTGCCGGCACCGCGGCCGGGTTTGCGAAGATTCTATTTTTTATTTTCCTGATCCTGATGGTTGTATCGGTTGTGGTCAATGTGCTCCGTGGCCGGGGGCCTAAACTTTAGAAGGATTTGGCGGCGAGGCATATTGGCAAACCCAAACAACCGGCGTATGCTTGCCCACCAAGAATTCACCCAAGCCTTGCGACATTGTCGCGGGGCGCTACGCAACAGGAGGAAAACACATGTCACAACTCAAGCAGGTATCCAGTAACTGATACTGCCTTCCTCCTAGTCGGCTGGAAGGCATAAAGGTCTTCCGGCGCAGTGGTATGCATAACGCATAAAAACCCTGGTGGACCCTGTTCACCAGGGTTTTTTCGTATGGGCGGTGCGTCGGCAGACAGCATTTGGGAACCTCGACACCCGTTCGAGGTCCCATAAAAAGGATTTGTTATGCCGATTCGGAGAACCATCAATAAAGGCCGGGTGCCCGTCAAGATCTACACCAACCAGGTGGAGCACGGCGCTCTCAATCAACTGGCCAACATCGCCCAACTGCCCATTGTGCACAGCCACATTGCAGCCATGCCGGATGTCCATATGGGTATCGGCGCCACCGTGGGGTCGGTGATCCCCACCCTTGGTGCCATTATCCCCGCCGCTGTCGGCGTCGACATCGGCTGCGGCATGAATGCGGTGCGGCTGACGCTCAAGGCGAGCCAGCTCCCAGAGAGCCTGCGCAAGATCCGCAGCGCCATCGAGGCCACGGTACCGGTGGGCTTCAATATGCACAGCCGGCCCAGCATCCAGCGCAAGTCCGTCGCGCAGCTGGA
This sequence comes from Marinobacter sp. CA1, assembly GCF_020546665.1. Lineage (NCBI taxonomy): Bacteria > Pseudomonadati > Pseudomonadota > Gammaproteobacteria > Pseudomonadales > Marinobacteraceae > Marinobacter > Marinobacter sp. CA1. Next base: position 1,114,029 of record NZ_CP071785.1, on the reverse strand, counting down.
CGCAGAGCTCGATGACATTCTGGGCAAACACCCGGGGCTGCTGAAAATGCAGAAACCCCATACCTGGGCGAAACAGCTTGGCACCCTGGGTGGCGGCAACCACTTCATCGAACTGTGTATCGATGAGAGCCAGGATGTGTGGATCATGCTGCACTCCGGCAGCCGTGGCATTGGCAATGTTATTGGGCGTTACTTCATCAGCCTGGCGAAGAAAGATGCCCAGCGCCACCAGCTGCACCTGCCGGACAAGGACCTGGCCTACTTCTCGGAGGGGGCCGATCACTTTGACGACTATGTGCAGGCGGTGGAATGGGCCCAGGAATACGCCCTGGTCAATCGTCGCGAGATGATGCGTCTGGTGGTCAACGCCATCCGCCCTCACCTGCCGGAGTTCCAGGTGAGCAAAGAGGCCATCAACTGCCACCACAACTATGTGGCCCGGGAGACCCACTTTGGCGAACAGGTGTTCCTGACCCGCAAGGGCGCCATTGCGGCTGCCGAGGACCAGTTGGGCATCATCCCCGGCAGCATGGGCGCCAAGTCGTTCATTGTCCGTGGCAAGGGTAACGCCGAGTCGTTCTGCTCGTGTTCCCACGGTGCCGGACGCACTATGAGCCGCACCCAGGCCAAGCGGCAGTTCAACCGCGCCGACATGGAGGCCCAGACCCTGGGCGTAGAATGCCGTAAGGACAAGGGAGTGCTGGACGAAATTCCGGCCGCTTACAAAGACATTGATGAAGTGATGGCAAACCAGAGCGATCTGGTCGAAGTGGTGCACACCCTGAAACAGGTTGTGTGCGTAAAAGGATAAGGAGACACGTTATGGCAAAAGCACCAAAACCCATGCACAACTGGGCCGCCTGCGACCCGTTGATGCGCAAGGGCGGCGTCCATCAGGAGGCGAAACTCAGCCAACGTCCCCGTCTGGACTGGCGCCAGGCACTGGACGAATTCGAGGACTGGCAGGATGAGGTGTCAGAACCCGACTCAACCGACAATCACGAAGGGCCCCAGAGCCCTTCTTTTTTTATGGTCACTGCACATTTTATTGTCACTGCACACCGCCAGCCGACGGCGCCGAAACCTTAAGCTCTCGCCTTACACCAGGCGGGCGTCCAGGCTGTTTTGGGCCAGCCGGCGAGCCTGCACCTCGGTCATCCCCAATTCCTCCCGCAGGGCCTGAAAGTTCTCCAGCACATACCCACCGAAATAGGACGGGTCGTCCGAGTTCACCGACACATTGAGACCACGATCCAGCAGTTCCAGGATGTTGTGGTGGGCCATGTCCGGAAACACACACAACTTGATGTTCGACAATGGGCAAACCGTCAGCGGCATCTGCTCGTCCACCAGCCGGTCAATCAGCTTCGGGTCTTCCGCGGCACGCACGCCGTGGTCAATCCGGTTCACCTTGAGCAGATCCAGCGCCTGCCAGATATACTCCGGTGGCCCTTCTTCGCCGGCGTGAGCCACCGCCAGCAAGCCCTCGGCTCGCGCCTTGGCAAACACCCGCTCAAATTTACTGGGGGGATGCCCCTGCTCTGAGCTGTCCAGCCCCACCGCAAAAAACTGATCCCGGAACGGCATGGCCTGCTCCAGCGTTCGAAAGGCATCGTCTTCCGACAGATGCCGCAGGAAGCTGAGAATCAACTCTCCGCTGATACCAAGTTGCTCACGACCGTCACGCAACGCGCCGCTGATGCCGTTGATGGCCACCTCAAAGGGAATGCCCCGGCCGGTATGGGTCTGGGGATCAAAGAAAGGCTCAACGTGCACCACTCCCTGGGCCTGGCACCGCTGCAGGTAGGCCCAGGTGAGATCGTAGAAATCCTGCTCCGTGCGAAGCACATTGGCGCCCTGGTAGTACAGATCCAGGAATTCCTGCAGGTTGTTGAAGGAATACGCCTGTCGCAGGGCGTCCACGTCCTTCCATGGCAGCTCAATGCCATTACGCCGGGCCAGCGCAAACATCAGTTCGGGCTCCAGAGCGCCTTCCAGATGCAGGTGCAGCTCGGCTTTGGGCAGGGCGTTCAGCCAGGCGTCGTTCATCACAGTCTCCGGGGTCGTTGTATCGTCAATCTACAAATCATCCTAGAGAGTCGTGGAGCTGGCAACTTTCGCCCGCCTGCTCGCCAGGGCCAGGACGCCTCTGGCTACTCGACAAAGCTCGATTGGCTGGAAATCAGTGACGACAGTTCCAGATTCCAGTGCGCCATACCACTGCGGCTGTAGACATAGTGCCCGCTGAGGGAGCGCATCTGTGGAATACGGTCAGGGGCAACGCCACTCAGAATCAGCGATGCCAGCCGGGCAGCCGTGATCCCTTCCTGATGGGCAGACACGGTGAACCCACCGACGCTCTGCTGCTTGCCAATGAAGATGTCCCAGAACGAGAAGATCGGTACCTGGGCATAGGCAAACGCCCGGCTCATCAGCTCGGCAGGCGGCACGTAGCGATCCGCCTGGTCCCGAATGGTGTGATGGGTGCCAACGATGATGGCGTCGTAGTGCTCATGGGCGGTAAACACGTTCTGCAGCCAGGTGTCCCGGTCGTTGGTGAGTACAATATCCAGGCTCGCCCCATACAGAGACGATTCACGTTCCTCGCCGAAGTACTCCGTCACCGCATTGCGCATGGTGGGAGAATCGTCCATCAGGATCAGAAACCGGTCGCTCTGGCCAAGCACCTTGCGCAGGTGACGGACGTTCTCGGCAAAGAAAGGACGCTCCAGAATGCCGGTCACCAGAGGGTGCGCCAACTCAGGATGCTGATTGGGGCCGCCATTGACGCCAAGAAACACCACCGGAATCTGCCGGCGCACCAGATACCCGGCCATCAGCGAAAAGGCATTGTCATCCCCCAGAATCGCCAGGTCTGGCTGCAGTGCTGCAACCCGCTCCTGCACGCTCGCCGCCTGCTGGGGCCATTCGGACTTGGGCAATCGTTTGGTGTCCAAAGCCAGGACATGAATCTCATGGCTTTCGCCCAGCTCCGACTGGATCGCAGCGATGTAATCGGCATCCCACTGATAGGCGTCGTGGTAGCTCTCAATCACAACCACGGTCTTGGCAAAGCACAGGGGGCTCACGAGCAGCAAAGCAAGTAACAGGAAACGCATGCCTGGGTCCTTGTTGTTATTGGTATGGGGCAGGTAGCCATACAAATAACACACCACATCCACAAGGCATTGATTTATAAACTGTTGAGCGCTATGGCGGACAGTTTTGAGAGGGGGTAAAGGCTTGAATGTACGGTTATCCAGACAGCCGGTGTCTGGATCTCAGGACAGGTACTAATGAGTACGAAAGTAAGCGAACATCATTTATAATGCAGTCCCTATTCGCCAAGCTTATCGGATATCTCCCCTCATGCGCCATGACGACGGTCGTAAACTCGACCACAAGACATTGGAAGCCCTCCGCATTCGCGCCGTTCAACGTGTGATGGATGGAGAGAGTCCTGAAGTGGTCATCAAGGCTCTTGGCATGAGCCGGGCGCGGATCTATGAGTGGCTGGCGGCCTATCGCGAAGGTGGCTTTGACGCCCTCAAGGCGAAGCAGATTTCAGGCCGACCGAAGAAGCTGACCGGAGACCAGATTCGTGAACTCTACACTTGGATCACCTCATTCACGCCGGATCAACTGAAGTTCGAGTTTGCGTTGTGGACCCGGGCTCGCGTGCGTGAACTGATCCGCCGGGAGTTCAATGTACGCCTGAGCGATGTGTCTGTTGGGCGCCTACTCCGGAACCTCGGTTTGACACCTCAGAAACCGCTGCATAGGGCCTACCAGCAAAACCCGAAAGCAGTGGAACAATGGAAGAAAGAAACCTATCCAGAGATTCAAAAAGAGGCCAAGAAGGCAGGAGCCACCATCTTCTTCGGAGATGAGGCCACCATTCGCTCTGATTATCACAGTGGCACAACCTGGGCCCCTGCGGGCGAAACTCCCCTCATACGAGGGACTGGAAGCCGCTTCAGTCTAAACCTGATTTCTGCCATTTCGCCTCGTGGAGAGCTGCGCTTTAAAACGCTGCAGGGCACCATGAATGCCGAGGTGTTTATCGGTTTTCTCAAAGCTTTGGTTCGGGATGCTGACAAACCCGTGTTCCTGATTTTGGACAACCACCCAGTCCATCATGCCCGCAAGGTCAGAGAGTACGTGGACAATCTTGATGGCAGGCTCAGGTTGTTTTTCTTGCCGCCTTACTCCCCCGAACTGAACCCGGACGAGTCTGTCTGGGGCTACATCAAGTATCACCATGTGGGCAAGAAAGTCATCAACAACAAGGAGCAGCTCCGAGCTATCGTTTATCGGCAACTACGGCGATTGCAGAAATTACCAAAGCTCTTGAAGTCATTTTTCGGGCATCCGGAGCTGGCTTATATCTCGGCGTGATGTTCGCTTACTTTGTTTTGGATTAGTAAGCGGTGTGTTCGCGCTCGGGGCCGGCGGCAGGTCGTGGCCTGCCGCCGGCTTGCAGGCTTCAGAAGTACATCTTTCGGATCATCGTGGGAACCACCTTCCCAGCTGCCCGAATGAAATCAACCGGAGATGTTGGGGCCTCCATGTGCATGGCGTTGCGCAGGGCGTCGTAGCTTTGGCGGTCCTGGGGATACCACCACAGATTTCGTTTCGCCCGCAGCCAGTCCCAGTTCACCACCTTGGCTTTGCTCATTTCCATCAGCCCTTCCGGGCCGTGGGTACGACCGATGCCGGATTCCCCGGGGCCACCCCAGGGCAGATCAGACATCCCATGGGTATAGAGGTGGTCATTGATGGCAACAACACCACCCTTGACGCGGTTGGCCAATACCTTGCCTCGACCGGTGTCGCGGGTCCAGATTGACGCCGTCAGTGCCATGGTGCAGTCGTTTGCCAGCGCAACGGCTTCGTCTTCGGTCTTGAACGACATGACCGGGATGATCGGCCCGAACGTCTCCTCGCGCATCAGCGTCATGTCATGGTGCACATCGGTGACCAGTGTCGCAGGGTGAAACTGTCCGTCCTGGCCGCCGACCGGCTCGGACTGGGCCACAATCCTGGCACCATCGGCGATCGCTTCCGCCAACTGTTTGGCCACCGTCTCACGCTGCTTGGGCGTGGTCATGGAACCCAGATCCACTCCGCAGTGGTCGCCGGGAACCCCATGACGCAACGCCCGTGTTTTCTCTGCCAGCAGATCCACAAACCTGGTATACACCGATTCGTGGACGTAGATACGCTCCACCCCGCCACAGGACTGTCCCGCGTTCTGATACCCGGCCCAGGCCGCACCATTGGCCGCCCGCTCCAGATCGGCATCGTCGAGCACAATCATCGGGTCCTTGCCGCCCAGTTCGAGAGACACCGGTGTCAGGGTCTCTGCGGCTTGCGCCATCAATGTCTTACCGGCAGGTACCGAACCGGTAAAGAACAGTTTGTCGATGCCATGCTTGAACATCGCCGTGGAGACTTGCCCACCGGAGCCGATGATGTGGCTGAACAGCCCCTCTGGCAGGCCGCCGGCGGCCACAATGCCTTCAATGGCCTTACCAACCAGCGGCGTCACCGCTGCCACTTTCAGGATGATGGCATTGCCGGCCATCAGACCCATGACAATCTCGCCAAACGGAATTGATAACGGGTAGTTCCAGGGACTGATGATGCCCACAACCCCCAGCGGCTCATAGCGCACTTCGGAGCGCTTGCCGAGCCACAACAGGCTGGTCGGCTCACGGCTCTCGGGCTTGAGCACCTTGGCTGCGTTGTTGCCATACCAGTTACAGGCGAGCAGACATGGCAGCACCTCGGTGGCGAGCGCATCCAGCCGGGTCTTGCCGTTGCCGTCACTGACGATACGCGCCAGCTCATCCGCGTTGTCACGGATGTAATCACGCATCTTGAAGATGTGTTTGCGGCGCTCAGAGAATGATTTCGCAGCCCAGATGCTCTGGGCCTGGCGGGCCTGCTGGAAGATCCCGGGGATGTCCTTCTCCGGGGTATTCGCCACGGAATCCAGCGTCTCGCCAGTCGCTGGGTTCAACGCGTGGGTTTCTGCATTCTGAGGAAAGACGGCTACGTTACTCATGGTCAGATTCCTGGTTGGCAATGGATCTGCTGGTGATCGTTCTGCGAACCAGAATACGACCGTTGGCAGAGCCAACCATTGGCATCAGAAACCGGAAAACGCCGCCGCCATCACCAGTGGCAGCAGGTTCCTCCAGCGTGACCGGGCTATTCGCCCGGCCAAACGCTCTTCAGAACCCGCATGGGTCCATCGTCCTCTTCCCGCGTCACGATCAGGTAGCGCGCCGTACCGTAGGTCCCTTCCTCAAGTGCACTTTCCAGGTAGAGGATGGCATCGCGAGCTTCATCGTCGTTGAAATCCCCGGTGGCCACCAGAAAAACCCGCTGGATCGCGCCGTCTTCCGTCACGTAGGTGGCCTCATAGGGGCTGCGGGACTGATACTCCCTGATGGCGCTGAAATCCTGCCAGGAGCGGCTCTCCTTCACCCGCGCCCGCTGGTAGTCGGAAATCGCCACGGCCAGCTCCGCTGGTGCGACCTCAGGAAAATCCGGACCCAGCAGCGGCGCAGGCAGGTGATTGTTGATCGAGGGCTTCAGAGCTCCACTGTCCTCAGTGGCCAGGCAGAGTGCCAGGTTGGCCTGCGCCAGACCGTAATCGGACGGCTGGGCCGGCCCGAAGCCATCATTATGAGCTTCGAGTAAGGCTCGACAGCTCTCCACCGACCTCGAATCACCGCCCGACTTCGTCAGCATGAGCGGAAACTGCCAGCGCGCCGACATCAACCCGTCCGCAGTGACCTCATCCGGTGACGGCACCGGTTCAAGGGTTGCCAGCATCGGATGTTCGGGACTGAGCGCCTGCGGTTGTTGCGCGGCACTACTGCAGGCTGACAGCATCAGTGCTGTAGCGAGGAGAAAGGAACGATGTGCGGGCATCATCAGGGAGTTCCTGCGGCTTGATTGAGCAAGTTCCGAACGTACAGATTGCGTTCATCACTGATACCACCCCGTCGACTTTCCCTCGCAGCAGCCGCCCAGTCGCTGTTGCCAATATGCCGATTGAAATTCGGATACTCGTTCTTCAATTTGGTCATACCGAGGTTGAAAATCATGTCGTACAGAGCCAGTTTCACCTTGTCTGGCATGGCGTTGAAAGCCGCTTTACCGTAGATCGTTTGCAACTCGCCGGTAAAGCTCTGAACGTGCTTGCGGGTCAACTGGTCGATGGTGGCGTTGGTCAGTTCCAACGACGTATAAGGGCGGAATGCACTGGCGCCATATCGCCGGCCATAGGGCCGTTGCTTGATGGCGTTGTATTCCTCGCGAATCTCGGTTGCTGTTGCAGCCCTACCGGTATCACGATGAACAAAGGAGATCGCCGCAGCCTGGTTAGCATCCGGGATCATATTGCCCACACCAACCGTCACATAACCGCGGGTGTCCAGATACATATGAGGTATCCGGCCTTCCTGTTGCTCAAGGCGCTTCATCAGGGTAGCAATCAGGTTCGGTGACGGAGAGGCCTGCGACGAGGCTGCCTGCGCCAGTTTCTGGTTCATTAACCGATGGGTTCGGCCATTGGGATCGATACGGCCATCCGGGCGCATCATGCCAACCACCTTTTTCTGGAAAACTTCGATGGCCGCAACGGTATTGGAGCGGGCTGGCACCGCCCCCAGACTTCCATCCACGGCAAGCCGACGGGTTGGTACAATCAGGGCATTCAGTTGATTCAGTGCAGTTTGAACAGAGCGGATGTCGGAGGGCTGATTCTTACCGCCAATCCCGACGGCTCCGGAAAGCGTCATAGTGCTCATTGCGAACTTCCTTATCGCAAGTTGGGAGAGCTCGATCTTACCGTGCGTTTTTACAATTCTGAAGGCCGGTAACAGGCGCAAAGTCTCAAAACGCGAGTCCGATTCAATGTGCCTCAGCTCTGGTCAACCCAAAACACGCCGATCAAAACTCATTGAGCATCAGCACCAGACTACCACCCCGTAACACGCTGCCGTAGTTGAAGTTGATGCCTATCCCGATGTTGTCCAGCACGGAGACATAATCACCGGTATCCACCAACCAGGCGATGCCAGCCTCATAATAATGCCGGTTTCCAAGTGACTGGGAGAGGTCGCCCCCCAGATCCACTCGAGCAATCCGAAACCAGATGGTCTGCCCTGGCAGCCATTCAGACAGCAACGGGTTGGTCATATGGGCGCCATTAAACCAGAACCAGGCTTCCGGGTTGGCATCGTGGGCACGGCGGTCGGTATGGTAGGTGTCGCCGGCCATGTAATGGTAGTCACTGAAGAACTGCCATTGGGTGCGGTGAAAAACCGTGTCATAACTGAGCTGGACGCTCGGCTCCGCCAGCAACGCATCGACAGTGATGTTGGTCAGCAGGCCATCCAGCACGGGAGCAATGTCCCTTGAAGCCTGAGTCCGGAATTCGGCCTGATTGCGGTACCGCATCCAGTGGCCAAAGCCCCGAACGGTCAGCTTCCAGTGATCGTCGAGGTAATGGCGCCAGGCAGATCCCAGAGAGAGCGAAGTGGTCGAATCGTCCAGCTTGTCTTTACGAGGCTCGTCAGACACCACCAGCTGAACGTCCTGTTTCACATCCAGATACGCAGCCTTGGCCACAAAACCCACTTCGTCGCGGCCATTCGAAGCGGCGAGTGTCCACTCATAGGGTAGCGAGATGACTGTAATCTGCTGCCGCAGCTGAGCAGACTCCTCATTACCAAAGGCGTCGTCTTCCAGATTCACAAACTCATTGGGATTGAAATTCCAGAACCCCAGCCGGACGGCATCGCCATTAGTCAACAGGCTGCTGGTCACCAGGGACTGGGACAACTGGTTCTGAACCACTTCGTCTACGCTCGCAGCCGATGCCGTCAAAGCAACCGAGGTGGCCAGGAAACCTGAAAGGGTACGCATGCAACGTCGCATCATGGCGGCTCAGATAATGGCTGCTCAATCATGGAAAAGCCGAGGGCTCACTCATACTATAGGCGCACCCAGAACCAATAGTTAGCGCATGAGCAAGCGCATCACCCACTGATCACGCCCTAAATGGGGTCTATGGTCCCGACTCCAGCTGGTAACATGCTGAACAATTGCAAGGACTGCATAACCAGACCCTGTAAAGGATGCTGAATGAGCACAACTGCTTCAAAACCTCTCATGAATCGGCAGCAGAAGATCCTGTGTTTCACGCAGCTCCCGCTTTTTGTGATCGCAGTGATCTGCACGTTTTCTCCCAAGAACTTCCTTCCGGATGCGGAGGTCGCGAGGGTTTCTGTATTCCTGTCTGCGGCGCTGGCGGTGGGTGTTTCGGTATGGGCCGCAAGTCACGTGCGCAGAGGTACGCTCGATCCCCAATCCGTGTGGAAGGCTTACGGTTGGGCCCGCAAGTGCCTGCTTGTGATCGGCATGCCCCTGCTGCTTTGGGGCGTAAACCACCTGTCGTTCGCTTACGCCCTGCCTCGCCTCTGGACAAGGATCCACAGCGAACCACGCGTGATCAGCTACGAGGTCTCCAGATACCGGGGCGGTGGTCGCTATTCCTGTACCTATCAGATACAGAGTAACCAGCTGGACCCGCTGTATTTCGAGCTGTGCGTTCCGAAAACGTTCTGGAATCAGCTACCAGACCAGCCGTTTGTCGCCACCTTCAGAGTTGATCAATCGTCTCTGGGGATGACGTTTGAGGAGACCTGGGTGAAATAGAGCCGCCCCGATGAGGTCAGCCGTTCATGGGCAAACCATCCAGGAACTCCCTCACTTGTTGTCGGGAGCGCAGCCAATAGAATGCGCTTTGCTCAGGCAGAGCGGCCTTTAAGCCCAGATTTTTTTGCAGGAATAGGCGGTCGTAGGTCAGCGTGCCTTGCAGGAGGGCACGGGACGGCAACCGCCGCAACACCCGGCACACCCTCAGCCAGCGAGGTGGGGAAAGAACGATCAGGACGTCGGCACGACATGCCCGCTCCAGGTAGGTACGGCTGTTCCCACCCTCAATGATCCAGGCGGACTGCAGAGCCCATGTTCTGACTTGGTCGTCCATGGCCTCCGCCGGGCGCAAGGTGCCATCGGCCCGCCACACCGCGTCGTCCACACAGAACCATGGCAGCCCTGTTCGACGGGCAATCTCACCAGCGAGCCAGCTTTTGCCGGCGCCAGGGCCGCCCACAATCATGATTCGTTGCCAGGTCACCACATGGTCCTTATGTGCGCTCCCTGGCTAGTGGTGGTGCCCACCCGGCCCATGCACGTGGCCGTGTGAGATCTCCTCCGGGTCGGCGGCGCGAACGTCGATAATCTCGATATCGAAGGTCAGGGTTTTACCGGCCATGGGATGGTTGGTGTCGACGTCGGCAAACTTATGGCCCACCTTGGCAACGACCACATGACGCGGGCCTTGGTCGGTTTGTACCTGAGCTATCATGCCCGGTTTCCAGCGCTTGGCGCCGACCAGATGCTTGATCGGCACGCGCTGCACCGCATCGGCCTGACGCGGACCGTAGCCTTTATCAGGGGTTACGGTCACGCTGAAGACATCGCCGGCGTCGCGACCTTCCAGAGCCTCTTCCAGCCCTTTGATAATGCCGCCATGGCCATGGAGGTATGCATTTGGCTCACCGCCACGGGAGTTTTCAACGACGCGGTCTTGTTCATCACGGACACTGTAGTGAAACAGCACCACCTGATTCTTTTCGATAGGCATAGGATTCTCTGAGACGGTTTAAAGTCCGCCATTATATCAACCATTCTGGGCACAACGACCAGGCACCAAACTCAACCATGATGTGAGGGTTAGCCTGACCGAGTCAGGCTCATCGCCACGGGCCAACTCATCCTTGCCAATACGCCTTACTGGCCTCATCCATCGGAAAGAAATGCTCAATCCGCAGGTTCTGGGCGGTGACATCCAGGGGCGTGCCGACGGTTGCGATGGTGGAAAAGATGCTGAGCTGGTGGTCTCCCAGGTTCAGTGTGAACGGAATCGCGGGGTAGTCCAGGTGCTCCACCACGTGGCCTTTCCAGTTCTCCGGAACGCCAGGGTTGCTTAGCGCCTGTTCCAGCAACCGGTTGGGCTGATCCCGAAAAGGGCCGGCGAGATGCTCATGGTAGACACGCTGCAGCATATGGCAGGCAATGGTTTCCCAATCACCCACGAAGGGCTTGATGCCTTCGTCATCCAGCAACGACAGCAAAAAGTTTGGCCGCGCCGGAAACCGGGCACCCAGCTCTGCCATTGTTTGCATCAGTTGTCGCATCGCCTGGTTGGCCATCAGCAGATAATACTCGTGGTCGAACACCACCGCCGGGTAAGGCATGTGGCCCTGTAACAGGTGCTCCAGCGCTTCCCTGATCATGGCCATGCCGGGCGAGCTCAAGTCCTGGTCGGAATAGACCTGGCTGTATCCCGCTGCGGACAACAGCCGGTTGGTGCCGGCCAGGTCCGTTTGCAGCATCTGCGCCAGATGCAGAACCATGCCTTTGCTGGGTTTGCTGCGGCCGGTTTCCAGAAAGCTGATGTGCTTTGCCGACACCTCACAGGCCAGGGCAAATTCCATCTGGCTCAGGCGCTTGCCCTGCCGCATTTCTCTGACCAGCGTACCGAAGGCGCTCATAGGGTTTCCTGTCAATGTTCTCGGACATTATTGCGGTTGGGAGTAAGCCAAACCATTACCTCACAGGTAATTGAGTCCATCACCACCCGGGTAGAAGCTTTGTAGCGCACCCGAAACCATTGCGAAACCCAATCAAGGTGATCCCATGAAAAACATGATCCGACAGTTCAGTGTGAAACAGATCGTCCTGACCGACGTCTTCCTCTCCACACCCATGGCGTTGGTACTCATTCTGGCCGCCGAACCGATTGCCCAATGGGCCGGCGGACCTGGCGCCACTTTTTACCTGGTGGCCGGCATTCTGACCTTGCTGTGGTGCCTGGACATGGCGGCAATGGCCATCAATGAGCGATGGTTGGCCAGGCACTACCACCTGATGATTGTGGTGGATGTGAGCTGGGGCCTGCTGTCCCTGGCGCTAATGGTGTGGTTTGCCCCGAGCCTGCAGCCTCTGGGCTGGGTACTCTTCGCGCTGAATGTGCTGGTACCGCTGGACATGGCGTGGATGAAGCGGGTTGCCGACGCGGATGCCCCCCAACCTGCGCTCCGGTAATGATGCGACTCAAACCCGCCCCGGTGTGGCCGTGCACTCCGCCAGCCACACCAGCGTTTGACGCCGGTAAGAAAGCGAAGCCGTTTGTGGCGCTGGGTTATCAGGGAGCCTCGTTGGCCTTCCGGTAACGCCCGTGATAATCGAAGATCCGTTCCTGCACCTGCCAATAGTGCTTGTGCCGGCGGGCAATCACGAAATCCGGCGCCGGCAACACCGTCTGCCGCTCCACCACCTCATCCACGCGGGTAAACGTTTTCGGCGCCTGGCCGTTGGCGAAACGGCGACCGAACAGGCGGTTGAAAACAGCCCGCTGCGCAGGCTTGCCGAAATCAAACGACTCGCCGAGCTCCTCCCCATCCTCACCGTGGTAGGTCAGTTTCAGCCGGCTGCCGGCAACACTCACCGTTACCCCAGCACACCGGATCACCATGGCGTCTTTCAGTTTCAGGGCATCCCTGAGTTGATCATCCGGGTCGATGATGGCCTGGTGACACTGGTGGCAGTTACGGGCCGCAATGTCGTTTTCAGCACCGCAGTGGGGACACTCCTTGAAGCGGAATCGATAATCGCACTGTTGCGGCCGCTCCGTCTGTACCCCGGTTTTGTCTTCTTCCACAGGCTCCAGCAGCCCCTGGCAACGGCGGCCATAGTGCTCGACAACGCGGCCATCACCGTCGGTTTTGCCCCAGAAAATGTTGGCGAAGCCGCACCCCGGGCAGAACACCTGTACCGGCTCGCTGTCGGGGTCCGGTTTCGGCTCCCCCACCTCAGGATGATGCAGGTTCACATGGTTGCCCGCGTAATCGATGACCAGACAATCCTGCTTGCCATCGTCCAGCCGAAGCCCTCGCCCCACGATCTGCTGATACAGGCTGACGGACTGGGTGGGCCGGAGAATGGCAATCAGGTCGACATGGGGCGCATCAAAGCCCGTGGTCAGCACAGACACATTCACCAGGAACTTCAGCTGCCGCTGCTTGAAACGCTGAATCAGCAGGTCCCGATCCTGCAGCTCGGTCGTGCCGGTCACCAGGGCGGTCTGCTGTTGCGGCAGATAGCCGGTGATCTCCCGCGCATGGTCTACCGTGGCTGCAAAGATCATCACCCCTTTACGGTCGGCGGCAAGTTCCGTCACCTGCTCAATGATGGCACGGGTTACCCGCTGGTGTTTGCCGAGCAGCTCGTTAACGTCCTTCTCGGCGTACTCACCAAAGCGATCCCGAGTCAGCGCGGAGAAGTCGTATTGCGCCACCGCCGCGTTCACCAGCTCCGGTCTGGTGAGATAGCCGCGATTGATCATGTAGCTCAGCGGCAGCTCGTAAATGCAGTGCGCGAAGGGCTTGTGCTGCTCGTCGCCGGCGCCGCGAACAAAGCCCCGGTAGTGATAGCGATAGATCCAGCCCATGGCCAGACGGTAAGGGGTAGCGGTAAGGCCGAGCACTTTGAGGGAGTCGTTCTGTTGCCGCAGCAGGTCGATGATCCGTTGATACTGACTGCTCTCGTCTCCGCTGACCCGATGGCACTCATCAATGATCACCAGCGAGTACTCATCCCGGAACTGATCCAGGTTCGCCGACACCGACTGCACACTGGCAAAGGTCACCTGGTGGTGGTTCTCCTTACGCTTCAGCCCGGCGGAGAAAACCCCACCCTCCAAGCCATAGCTCTGATACTTGGCGTGGTTCTGCTCCACCAGCTCCTTCACGTGGGTCAGCACCAGGATCTTGCGCCGGGCAAGCCGGGCCAACTCGGCGATGACCAGACTCTTGCCAGCACCAGTCGGCAACACGATCACCGCGGACGCGTCGGACTGGCGGAAGTGCCTCAGCGTGGCATCAACCGCTTCCTGCTGGTAGGGGCGCAGTGTGAAAGGAGCAGTCATGTTGTGGGCTTGATCGTCAGAAGGGTAACAGGTCGGCCATACTATCAAACGCCCTGGCCGATCACAGAGCTTGGGGCCGAATTCCGATGATCCCCCTTGCCGGCCCCATCCAGGAACCCGATCACCGCATCGTTAAACGCCTGGGGCTGGTCCATCAGGGGCAAGTGACCGGCCTCCGGAAGCCGGCATAGCCGGGCGTTGGGCAGCGTGCGCACCGCGGCCTCGCCATGCTCGATGGCAAACAGCCGGTCATTCTCGCCCCACAGAATCAGCGTCTGGTGATGGATCTGGCGCAGGGCGTCTTCCGGTATGGCGGCTACCGCCGCTCCCCGGCCCTGACTGAAGACCTTCTTGCCGCCGGCCCGCTGAAGCACCTGAACGGAATAGCGGCCATGGTCCGGGTTCCGGTTGCTGGGGTTAACCAACAGATAGCGGGAGAAAAACCGGTTAGCCAGAGACGACGGCAGGGCATTCAGCCAGATCATTCCAGCGAGGGGCAAGATCTCTGGTCGGGCGCCGAGTGCGGCCGAATCCACCAGCACCAGCCGGTCGACCATCTCCGGATGGTCGAGGGTGAACTGCAGGGCAATTGCCCCGCCCTGGGAGAGGCCGATAATGTGGGCCCGGGGAATCGCCAAGGCAGAGAGGAAGTCTTTCAGCCACGCCGAAAAGAAGGGCCGGTCGTAGGCGGCATCGGGCTTGTCAGACTCACCATAGCCGACAATGTCAGGCGCAATCACCCGATAGTTCTGCGCAAGCGCCCCGACGGTTGGGTACCAGGTCACCGCGCCGGCACCTGCCCCATGGAGACAGATCACCGGCGGCCCGTCACCAGCCTCCAGATAGGCCGTATTCACTGCCCCCGCCATCACCTGCGCCTGGCTCACCGGGACGCCCATGCGGTCGATCAATCGCTGTCGATAATTCATTGGCTTCCTTCCAGTTCGTTTCTAGAGCCTTGTCTCGGATAGCGCCTGCAGGGCTGCTTGCTGCTCGTCGGTGAGCAGGTCCATGAAGGCTTCGACCCGCTCATTCACCGAGGTCTCCGCGTCCTTGAACAGGGCTTCGCCCGCTTCGGTCAGGCGAACCAGGCTCACCCTGGCGTCACGGGCGCTTTCTTCTTTCTCCACCAGCCCGATTTTCTGCATGGGATTGAGCAACCGGGTAACCCCCGACGCGCTGAGCCCCACCACCTCGGCCACATCAACGCGGCGCATGTTTCTGGTGGGTGACTGGTGCAGGTGATACATGATGGTGAATTCCTTGAAACTGATACCGTGGGCCGCCAACCACTGGTCCTGCTTCTTCTGGAGCCTGGTCTGGAACGTCGCCAGCTTGAGGAGGTTGCTGGCGTGCTGGGAAAGGGACATAGCGTTAACCTTGCGAGATAATTGACTACTCAAGGATATAGCAACTAATAACTCTGTCAACTGAAGCACTCGATCGCAACCAGTAACCCGCTCACATCAAGCACGAGGCTTTTCGGGCTTTAACAAAACGCCACACCCTCAGCCAGATGCCCGCCATCGTCCAGTACGCCGCACAGGAACTGGACCTGACACCCCAAGACCCCTACACCGCCGCGCTCAGCCTGAAGGTACTGATGGACTGCAACGACCTGTTGATGGAGCTCTGCCGATACAACGGCTCCAGTATGTGGACGCACGAGGAATGGCGAGAATTCCGCACCCGGCGCCTGCCCCAGTGGCTGAGATTGTTTGAGGAAGCGCTGATCCGAGGTCATCCAGTGTCCCGTGCAGCAGGCATCGATTATTATCTAAGAACCTGAAAGTACCGGAATCAGCAGAGAAGGCGGACCAGGAGAATGGCTGACTCAAAGCTATTCTTTTCTCTCGCAAAAGGAATCCCAAAGACACCCCATGGAACAGTCCGATCAACTTTCATTCAGACCATTCAACTGCTCCGACGACAGCCCTGTTCCTCACCTTCAACTGCTAAGGGGCAATCAACCATTCGGCGAACCGCTAAAAGGCGCTCTGATTGAGGCCCAGTATCAGGTTGACGAACAACGCCACCTGCTGTTTGTCACGGATGACGTGCCGTACGAGGAAACCTTACGCCTTTATCTGATCAACCGTGATGCCGAGATTCTGGACTCGCTGGAGTTCGGGGGCTATCTGGCTACCGGGGCGCTGGAAGACCTCCACATCGTCGACAAGCAAACCATTGAGTTCAGCTTCATCCATCTCAAACGCTGCAGGTTAACCGTTAAAGATGAGAGCGGCTGGGAAAAGCCATTGGCCGTAACGCCCGGAGTCCGTCGACCTGGTGGGATAAGGAAGCGATACCTGGCGCTCAATTTCGTCTGAGTGAGAAACCGAGTGTGCCTGCTGTCATTACACATATCTGTTCAGGGCCCAACGCTGTTATTTATGCTTCTGATCAGCACACCTCTGTGCGACAGCTTACCGATGTATCGTGGTTACACCGTTGTGCGGAATCAAAAAGATGAAAACTAGTAAGCCCCAATCCGGCAAAATAATTGTGCTCTTCGTTTCGATGGTTTTGATGGGAGGCTGTCAGGCGTCCACTGCGGAAGAAGTCAAACCCGTTGGCCGCTTCGGTTTTGTTGAGAAAGCCCTGATCGATGCTGTCGATCAAACACCCTTTGCCGCCGTCGTCCGCCACGTGTCGGCCGAACGTCAAGCCTCAGAGGCAAGTGAGGGTGAGCTTGTGTTTCTGCACCACGTTGAAGTCCGTGACGTATTTCGGGGGCCGAAAATCGATCGTCTGACATACGCACTGTTTGCGGAACCCGGTGAGTCGGATGCGGCTCCAGCAGAGTGGGTGATTATTACCCTTTGTCAGGGAAACGAGGGATACCAATGGCCAGGCACCGGAGCCATTTTTCCTGCCACCGAAGAGTTGGTGGCTGTTGCCCGGGAAGCGTCGCGGGATGTCGATCCGGAGCAGCAAGTGTTTGAACAGTGTGAGTGGTGATGGGAGCCGAATGGCTCCCATCTTTAATGGCAACTACATTTTTTAATAGACACTACTGCCCGTCGACCAGAATTGTCAGATCCACTACTCGGCTAAAATCCTTCTAATAGTCCGGCAAATAACAGAATCTACTAGCCGCTTCGCTCTAGAGATCAAATAAAAATACTCCAAATAAAACAACGACTAAAAGACTGTATACTGAAACCATAAAAATTATACCAAGTAAGCGGTCACGAGGGTTTGCGAAACGCCTAATAAGTGTTGCATCCACCATAACTTCATTTTTGCCCGGCAAGCGCCGCTCGCTAAAGACAACAGCCCTGGCAAACCCGAATATACGATAGCCTAAAGCATCCCAACGGGCAGAAAGCTCGAGATTCTCCTTTCGGATATCTTTTTCTATACGCCCCATAGTTAAACGCCCAAATAAAATCCACGAAAGCCCACTCACTATAAAAAGCACACTTACCAGTACTGCATACCAAAAAGGCATCTTACATTACCCGTCCGTACAACTTGTCTACAGCAGCCTGGCCAACAGAGTCAGACCCACTACCAACTAGCAGCCCCACATAGACTCCAGTAAAAACAACTACTCCTAAAATGGCCCACCCAACCGGTCCAGCAGATATAAGGCCGGCAGTTGCCGCCACACCAGCTCGGATGGCTAGCTGTCCGCCATAGCGTCGGCCAGCAGTAACTAACAGTTGCCCTCCAAGGCGACTCCCATGGCTAACTATGGCTTCGCCAGCGGCACCACCAGCAACCATGCCCATGCCCATACCAACCGTCTGCTTAACACTTTCTTTTACCCAGTCTTCTCCATTCGTCTGAACTGTTCTTACTTCACTGTAACGCAGGAACGCGTCTAAGAGAGTAGCGCCATACCCAACACTCCTGAAAAAGCCAGCAAACCATCGCAGATTTCCTCCCTGAATCGAATCAGCCACAAATAATCGATGATCTGCTTTTCCCGATTCACTACGTCTAGCCAAAAGTACGCCGCGGTCGGCGTTTGATAGAGCCGTACCTTTGTTTTTACCACGGCTCCCCGCTGCGACGTAAACACTCAACTCCGAGGCAAATTCGCTTTCAAGGGCTCTATAAGCATCGCGCACCCGGTTCTCGGCTACAAATGAAGTTACTGAAACACCCTTGACAGTTATTTGCTTGCGTTGCTGTAGTGCCAGTAATGCTTCCTGGTATTCCAGCAACGCTTCCTGAAACCCGTTCAACCTAGCTTTGGCAGCACCTGATGAAGCTCCCATCAAACCAGCAATCTGTTTCAAGGTATCTTTATTGAGATTCTCTTTACAAAATGCGGCAACTCCATGGACATCATCACCAAAATTGGCTGCACACCATGCTAGTACTTTCCGATCTTGAAAACCCATTGAGTTTAACTGCCCGACTAACACGGCAGCTAAAGGGTCCTCATAATCAGTCGAATAGGCTTGGCAGGGCGAGATAAGAGAGTTAGCTTGCAATCCATTGAGACGACGAAAATTCTCAATTAAATTAACATCGTTTCCAACAACATCACTAACTTCACACTGACGGGACGAAAAGCATATCTCGGGCATGTTATCAATCCTTGATAATATTGACAGTAAGTTCCAATTTACTGCTGCTGACCTTATCGAATCGATCAATTAGTGTCCAGGACAATTCTTTCGCCATGTGCTCTCCCCGAACTTATTGGTCGCTACGAGCACCGAAACGACTGTAAGGTCGGAACGGGCTTTTCACTCCACGACCGCCCAGGGCCTCAATCAGCGCCCCTTTTGGCCTCCATGGTCACTCGACCCACTAACTTCGGTCCAACACCGGCACGCCCAGAAGCCGGCCGATCGCCTCGGCATCGTGACGGATGGAGGCCTGTTTGCCGTGGTCCATGACATTGATACGGCGGCCGTCGGTTAACACCAGGTTCACTTCGTAGCTCCAGTAGGAGCGGCGGCGGCCGTTGTCGCTGGTACTGGTAACCCCTTCCCGCAGAAGTTGAATCGCCTTGATGTCCTGCAACCTGACCCAGTCTGTTTGGGTCGTCAGGGCCCGAGGATCACTCAGTTTGGCGGAACCGCGCCAATAGCCACCAAGGGACGGGTCAAACACCCGGCGTTTACTGGCCGATTTCAGCATTAGCGCGCCAGCCAACACAAAAACCAGCCCAATCAGCCCGGGAATAACGGCATTCATCAGATCACCGTCGCGAATACCCGCGACAACAAACACACTGCCTACACCGCCCCCCAGAACCATGAACAGAGCACAGAACAGCATCATCTGGATACTGGGGCGGACCTCCAGTCGACTGGGGCTGACCTGGACCAGGTGATGGGTCTTGAAGTTGGAACCGCCTTTTTTGAGTGGCGTCCAGTCGATGTCGTCACCTTCACTACGCTGATTGGGCTCGGCGGCCTGTTGCTGTTTTCCAAGTCGATAGCCCGCGCCGACAATCTTCTTGGCCCGCACTACGCTTGCTACCACCTTCAACGCGATACCAAGACCAATCAGTAGCTTGGCATGCTCCACAAGCGGCTCGGCCAGGCCTGCGGGTAACAGTGGTTGAATGATCAAGGGTGCGAACAGCGCAACCGCTCCAACGATGAGCACAAGAGTTCCCAGCAGGTTGAGCACCGGATTGGCTTTGGTTCGACCAGCACTCTCGGATTGGGATAACGGCATAAGGCTTCCTACAGCAGACGGGATGGCCCAACATTGTAGGCGAAAGCATCATTGCGTAGCCAAACCAACCAGTGACGATCCGGCGGAGAATCACGGCAACCTCCAGCCAGGCCAACTCGGACCCAAACCAACCCAGAATCCACGTTAACCGACTTATGACGTTCAGGCTGATTCGCTCGCCCAATAATGGCAAGCCCATGGCACAAGACTTGTCCCCCGTTTCGCGAGACGTTGGCCGCTTAGCTATAATTCATAAAGGTATTTTCTCAAATATACGACATGAAAACCGCCAGAGGTGGTCCGGAGTTAATCAAAGGCTCCCTGGAAGACAGATCAAGAAAATGGTTGGCGGCAGCGAAATAAGACAGAGCCTCATTAGACTATCAGAAACTCAACGCCCTAAAGGCAAGAACCATTGGATAGAAAATGCAAACTGTACTGGATAGAGACTTCTTTGAATGGCCGGAGGACAATAATGAAACGGATTCACAGATCGCGATCAGTAAAATTATGGAGATACTGGCAGACAGAATTTCCTCAGAAATAACAGGCGCATCCCCGCACTACTTTCTAATTCCTCACCCAATCCGAAACAAGGAGCATCTTTTAGATCGCTTGAACTCAGACAATAGCCCGACTCCAAAAACACCACACTATGAATTTATTGAGTTCGGCTACAAAAGCCGGGGATGTGCATTTTTATTCGATAGAAAAGAAGGCCTATCACACGCCATTCCAATATTTTTTCAGCACAAGCCAGAGGGGTTGATCATTGGCGCCATGGACGCAGTTTCAGGACGTGTTTCCAACATCAAGACCATCAGACGAAAAATGGAAAACATAATGGGACTCAGTCACGATGATACGGCGAACACCAATTACGTAGGATTGGCTTTTGAATGCGACCGGCTAATAGAGATCTTCTAAGGGGCCTCTGGTTAACATCCCGCTGTTGAGCGTCAATGGCCATAATCAACGATCAGAAACACCGCCCGCTCGAAGATTGACCGAGCGGCTCACCTTCCCTGACCCAAGCCTGATACACCAAGCGCAAGGGGAGGTTTCATTTGAGCAACAAAGCGATAACAAAAAGCGAACAACTCGCTCAAAAAGCAACCAGCAAAACCCGCAACTCAAATATCATTCTCGACCGGCTTTATGTACCATCCATCCGCTCACAAACATTGATTGAACGTTCAATTAAAAGGTTTGATATGCGAACGATTTTGATTCTGGCGGTCTTTGCGACGGTCATGGTTGGACAGGCAGCCCATGCCGCCGAGCAGTGTCACCAGGTACGCTTCGGGATTGTGGACTGGACGGACGTCCGGGCCACCACGGCCGTGGCATCCGAACTCTTGCAGGCGCTTGGCTACGAGGTGGCCATTTCCGATCAATCGGTCGTCGAAACCTACGACGCCATGGCGAAAGGCGACATCGACGTCTTTCTGGGCAACTGGATGCCAAGTATGGCGCCCGTGGCAGATCCACTGATCAATGACCAGAAGATCGAGCGGCTACGCGCCAATCTGAAAGGCGCAAAGTACACCCTGGCAGTGCCACAATATGTCTACGATGCCGGAGTCAGGCGCTTTTCTGATATCGCCCGGTTCCCAGACAAGTTTGAGCAGAGCGTCTACGGCCTGGAGAACGGCAATGATGGAAATCAGCTCATTCTCGATATGATCAATGCCAATGCCTTCGGCTTAGGGCGCTTTGATCTGATTGAGACGTCGGAGCGCATTATGTTGGCTCAGGTAAACGGCAAGATTCGTGATCAGAAGTGGATCGTCTTCCTGGCCTGGGCACCACATCCGATGAATGAGCAGTTTGACATTGCGTATCTGGAGGGTGGCGACGATTACTTTGGCCCCGACAAGGGCGGCTCAACGGTTTACACCAACACGCGCGCCGGTTTTGCGGACGACTGTGAAAATGTGGCGACATTCCTGAACAACCTGGAATTCTCACTGGCAATGGAAGGCCAGGTGATGGACATGATCCTGAACCAGTTCGTTCCTCAGGACCGAGCCGCTCGTCACTGGATGAATCAAAACCCAGAGGCCGTGGAGGCGTGGCTGAAGGACGTTACGCATCGTGATGGTAGTGAGGTCGATGCCAGAGCCATAGCGGACTCCATGAAGCTGACCCTGCCCAACTAAGCGATTCAGCATGGCTGTAAAGCCCCGGTTGGGGCTTTCAGTTCAGTGACATCAGCTTGTCGGCGACCTCCACTAGCGTCTCCCCCATCACGTCGGCGGGCAGAAAGACATCACCAGGCTCGTACTCAAGGCGAGCGCACCAGCCTGCCACCGCCCCGGCCCGCTTCGCACCGTGGCAATCCCAGGCATGCACGGCAACCAGGGCCAGACGCTCAATCGGCGTCTCGGTAACTTGTGCGGCACACCGATAGATATCCGGGTGGGGCTTCCAAACCCCGGCGTCCTGAGCGGTCACGATATGATCGACAAACCTGATAAGCCCCGCTCCCTCTAGAAAACGGCGGGTTCTTTCAGGGCTGTTCACCGTCAGACAACCGACAGCCACGCCGGCATCCGCAATCTTCTTCAGGGCAGGCACGGCATCGTCAAAGGTGGGCAGTGTGGAAAAACCGTCAACCACATACTCAATCTCCCGCTCACTGAGCGTGAGCCTGGTCTCCGTCCGGAGCGCTTCCCGTGCAACCGCGTCAAAAGGTGCCGAGTCTCCGGCAAGGGTAAGAGCCATGGCATCGCGCTGAAAGCGCAGGAACCAAGGCTCCAGAATGATCCCCGGCTGACCGACCTCTTCCAGGCGATCAGCCAATGGGGCCAGGTTGATCAGGGTTTCAAGAACATCAAAGAACACTACGTTCGGTCGGACAGCCATCACAAGAGCCTCCCTATACCGGTGTAGGATCACTCAGTGTAGTTCAGCTGAGGACTGTATGCTGCCTGCACGCTCAAATGTCAGTAGCCGATCTAGCCTGCCACTCCAAACATTAATAACCAGGCCTCTTTCTTGAATTGGGATCGGACTTGGCAAAACGGGGTTGAGAAAGACACCTAACCCCCGGTTTTCTAGCATTACTCGGCGACGGGCGTCGAGGGTGCCGGTCTGCTGGCCCCCAACGGATGGCAGTTCTTCAACACCACACGCCCTTGCAGCAGATCGCCCCGGGAATACTCGCGGAAAATGCACTCGTTGGTTTTCGGATTGTAGTCCTCAATCCACAGGTTGTCGCCTTTCCAGGTGGCGCCGATGTGTTGCAGGCCCTGAGGAATGGTAATACTCATCACGCCGCCGTAGCGCTTCACGAAAATCTGCTGCAACCAGAAGTAATACGCCGCGGAGCCAACCACCGCGATCACGACCGCCAGAATCACCGCCGGCTGCCACTTTCCCAGCCGTACGCCGATTCCGAAAAGGGCGCCACACACAAGTGCCAGAACAATGAACCAGTAAAGGTAGGTGACCATAGCAAGATCCTTGCAGATTCAATCGTTAGAGCACCTAAGCGCTCTCCTCACCAGAACAGCATAGCCGTCCTCTCCAGCCCGAGCACAATCTGCACCGGCTTTCGAAAAAACACTTTACCCCAGCGGCACTTGAGGTCTTACCCTAGCCGTGAGGCCCGTTACCCCAGACCTGTTGGAGGATAACGTGACCTATCAAAATAGAACGGTTCTGACTAGCGGTGCTATCTAGCGGGTTAAACCAGCCTGTGTCCCGTCCGGCCAATTCCTTAGCCTACTCGGCCGCCAACCACTGCCGATAGAAATCCACAAAGCTCCGGACCTTGGCCGGAATGAAAGCCCCTGGCGGGAACACTGCGTAAATTCCGCCCGAGGGCAGTTGCCAGTCCGGAAACAGCGACACCAGCCCCGGGTATTGCTGGCTGACATTACCAGCCAGTACCGAGAGGCCCGCTCCTTTCATAATCAGACTGCGTATGGCACTGGTACTGTCGACCTTGAGATGGCTGTTCATCTGCACCTGAATACGCTCTCCGTCCTTCTCGAAGGTCCAGGTCAATGCGCTGGGCAGGGGTGTGAACTCGATCCATCGATGTTGGCTGAGCTCGCTTGGGTGGGCAGGCGTCCCCATAGCTTCGAGGTAAGCGGGGGATGTAACCACCCTCTGCTGAAACTCACCCAGTTTCTGGGCGCGAAGGCTGGAATCTCTCAGCCAGCCCATTCGGATGGCCAGATCAATCCCCTCGCCGACCAGATCCGACACCTTATCACCGCTTCGCAGCTCGATACGCAGGTTCGGGTGACGCTCACCAAACTCGGCCGCAGCGGGCGCGAGGCATTGCGCCACGTGGTCCGCCGGCGCGGTAATCCGCAGGTTGCCACTGAGGGTACGGGCGCTGGTGCCAGCGTCGCTCAGGGCTTCGCCCAACTGGAGCAACAAGGGCTGGCACGCCTGGTAAAGCTGTTGACCCGCCTCCGTTAGGGTGACCTGACGGGTGGTACGGGTGAACAGGGCCAGCCCCAGATGATCTTCCATCGCCCGGATATTGAGGCTGACCTTGGTCTTGGTGCAGCCCAGACGCTCGGCCGCACGGGTGAAGGAACCGGCTTCAACGGTGGCGATGAACAGCGGCAGTGTGTTGAGGTCGATGTCGTTAATCATGGGAACATTGTTATGAGTTCGATAACAATGAATTATCAAACGACCTATTTTTCAAATCAATCATCCCGAACACAATAGACCTCATCGATGACCATTCAATGAGGACGACAACATGAACATTGCAATTATCGGTGCCAGCGGATTTATCGGTTCCGCCCTGCGAGACGAAGCCCTGAGCCGGGGCCATACGGTAACCGCCCTGGTCAGCCGTCCGGAGCGCCTGGAAGCCAGAGACGGATTAACCGTAAAGAAAGCCGATGTGCAGCAGACCGAACGCCTCGCGAACCAGCTCCAGGGCTTTGATGCCGTGCTCAGCGCCTTCTCTGGCCACGCCCAGGAAGACGTGGCCGGCTATTTCGCCAAGGGCTTCGACAGCATTCTGTCCGCCGCCAAACTGGCAGGCGTCAAACGTCTGGTGGTTGTGGGTGGTGCCGGTTCCCTGGAGGTGGCGCCCGGCAAACAACTGATCGACACCCCCGACTTTCCAGCCCAGTACAAAGCAACCGCAGAGGGAGCACGCTATGCCCTGAACGCACTACAAGGACAGGACGACGTTGCCTGGACCATGCTGTCACCGGCGGCCATGATCGCGCCGGGTGAGCGTACTGGTCGGTACCAGTTGGGAAGTGACCAGTTACTGACGGATGCGAACGGCGAGAGCCGGATCTCGGTGGAAGACTACGCCAAAGCCATGATCGATGAGTTGGAAGAACCGGCTCATCAGAATGCCCGCTTCACCCTTGCCTACGCTTGAGGCGATACCACAAAAGCACTGCGGGGGATTCACTGAAAAGCCCCCGCTCGCTTTTCGTTTGACCACGTTAATCAGTGAGGACGCCGGCCCGGCCCAGGCATCTGGTCGGGCGGGATCTGGAGCCGATATTCGGTCATGTGGACGTGAGCGAACTGACGGCCTCGTCAATTGCAGCCCGCAATGACGTTGCTTAGCAAGAAGGTAAGAGCACCACGATATGTCTGTCTCTCACGTCTGGGCCATCCAGGGCCACTCAGTAGTTCCACACGAAGATCAATGCGGCCCGCAAAAATCCGCCAAACCGGCACAACCTTGTTGGGGCCTTTGAATCGGGATAGCATGACTGTATCGGCACTCGCGGAGGCCCTATGACTACCGAAACACTAGAAAACCTGCGTTCTCAGATTTCTACTCTTTCCGAATCGGAACGCGCGGCGTTAGCCCGCGAGCTTATCATGAGCCTGGACGGCCCTCGCGACGGCTCTGTCGAGCAGGCCTGGAGCGACGAAATTGTTCGACGTGTCTTAAAGGTCAAAAACGGTGAAGCCACACTGCTAAGCCGTGATGAATTCCGATCAAAGATGCGAGCAAGGTTAAGCGAGTAAAAGTGCGAACAGTAAGGATACTGGAAGAGGCCGCGCAGGAAGCGATCGCAGCCGCAGAATGGTATGAGCATCGACAGCCGGGTCTCGGCGCGGAGTTTTTCGCTGCCGTGGATGCCGCCATTGATATTATTGAAGAAAACTTGAGCCCCCTATCTCCCCTTCCTGAACAAGCTGACGATACTGGTGCAAAACGACTGATTATTGACCGGTTTCCGTACGATATCGTTGCAATTGAGATGCTCGAGGAAACCATCATAGTCGCCGTTGCTCATCAGTCCAGAAAGCCTGGCTATTGGCGAGAACGCAGCATGCTTTAGGTTTCTGGGCTTATACCCGGCTTGGAGACTCATCAGCTAATAATCACGCTCTCCGAAACACGCAACGACAACTCAGACTCACAGCCCTAGAGTGGACGGTGGGAAATGAATCTGGAAACTCACCCTCTTCCGGCTCACCGGGCATTTCGATTCTTTATTGACCAGCCGAGATAAAGAGGCATTGGCATCCTGTAAGCCACAAATAGGACATCGATGAACCAGCTTATCGTATTGCTTGTACTGCTTGGCACCGCTCTTGTGGGCCACGCCGGCGAGGAACAGCCCTGCCCACCTGGCGCACTCAATTCTCTCAAGACGGAATTAAACGTTGAATACCTGGTCGCATCAGCCTGCAAGGTGCTGCCCGATGACCAGGATACGCTCCTTGCTTCTGCTGTGATCAAGGCTGACGGCGACTATGAAGACAGTTACCAATGGCGGGTGATGCTGTTGGAGGCGCACAACTATGAAATAAAAGCCCGGTTCGAGAGCCGCATTGACACCGGAGATGCCACAACCCGAGTTGATAGCGGCATGATTTGGTTGGATACCGCGCGCTATCATGTAACCGACGATAATCGCGCCTTTGGCGTGCGGCTGGCTTCGGGCGACTGGCCTCGATATGCACAAGGTGGCCGTAATCTTTTTCTCACTCTCTTCAGCGGGACGCCGCAACACGGCCAGCTAGTGCCGCTGGTGGATCATTTGCCCCTGTATGTCTGGCAAGAGATCAACGCGGACTATCAAGCAAACCACTTTACCCGTGAAATTGCAGAAGGCTATATCAATGTACTGCCGACAAGCAGCCATAGCCTGCGTGATTTACAGCTGGTTTACCCAACCGTTATCGAAAGCTATGACGGAGAAACCACCACCCGCCCGAACCGCCGTTTGACGATGACTCTCAAATTCAACGGCGCAGAATACCCCTTTGATGAATGGCAAGATGTGCCTGGTGAAGACTGGTAACGCTGTCTTTGCATCTATGCGGAGGCCATGACTTCAGGCTCTCTGACAGAAGAGTTACGCACCATCAGCAACCGGCCGGAAGTCACACTGACGCGTTACTACAATCGACAATCCAATCAGAGGGCATGTTGTACACCGCCACCCCGGCGGGAGCTCCATCCACCCCTGTTGTTTACTGACCCAGACAGGAGTCACCCCCATAGCACAGAGTCAGGCCTTACCTTTGGGTCCACTCCGGGATCATACGTTCAGAAAAGCCTTTCCGTTGGAGAAGGTTTTTCTGAAGCGCACAGGTCAAATTGCAGGCCCGTCATGTTTCAGCAGTTGCCCTTTTTCGCCTGTCCCGGTGGGCAGAAATGACCACCAGACTCACGGTGAGATCTACGATCATCGTAGTCACGACGACGGCGATCGCGGTCGTGGCGGTATTCGTTATCATCTTTCGTGGTAATAGCTGCCCCAGTTGCTGCGCCGACGGCACCGCCGAGAATAGCGCCATCTCTGCCACCTACCTCATTACCGATGGCAGCCCCAATGGCTCCGCCTATGCCGCCACCCAGCGCGGCGTCGACTGTATCATCGGCAACGGCACCCAATGAGGCGACCATCAGAGATAGAAAAGCGAGCAGTAACTTCATATTCATCAATTTGAATACCCTCATTCAGGTGGTCTGGCTGACCCAGCATGACGAGAATGAAGCCATCGCCTCGGTCCCATCAGGCACTTGTCAGCTCTATGATCCGCTCGAGAGTGTCAGACGTAAACTTGATGCAACCCGTTAATATTGTTTTATATTTCATATAGTTAATTAACTCGAGGAGGGACCCAGGAAGGACGCAGATCGGCAAAAACCTAAACAGACCTATTTCCACCGACAAACACATCGGCCCCATTTGTCCTATTCAAAGAACCCCAGCTGACGGGCAAGTGCCTCGACCCTGCGCCAATAAACAATGCCCTCAACGTCGTCGTAGTAACTCTTGTTCTCTTGCATTTTTATGGTAAGCACCTTCCATTGATCGTGGGAAAGACGGTTCAGAGGGTGATTGCTATTGACCTCAAGAATAGCCGAAGCTTCATTAAGCGCCGCGATTTGCTCCGTTAGCTGATCCGTCTCCTCTCTCAGGGTCCCCATTTGACGTTCGAGGTCCAAGAGATGCTCGGCTTTTCCTTTAAACGGCGACGCCTCACCAATTCCGCCCGCCTCCGCGACCGCCAGCCACCGAGCGGCTTCCTCTGAGTTTTGCTCCACAATTTTGCCGTCGAGGTAATGCCTGCCCAGACGGAAAGCCGCCTGGCTGTGGCCAGCCTCCGCCGCAACCGTCAGCAGGCGGATGGATTCGTCGTGGTTCTGGGGAATACCAGCACCCGACTCCAGTCTCAGGGCCAGCATGTACGTGGCTTGCCTATGCCCTTCATCACTGGCTTTCTTTAACCAGCTTACCGAGCCTGCCTTGTCTCCAAGATTGTCCCGTATGGCCGCCATCAAATACATCGCGGGTGGGTGATCCACCGAAATGGCAGGTTCCAGCAAGCGGGACGACAACTCGTAGTCACCGCTCCTCATCGCCATGACTGCCATATCGATCAGAACATCCCTGGCCCAGCTCGATATGAGGAAGTTTCTGTACCGGTCTGGCGTCCACTCCGTCGTCTGGCCTTTGAGGCTGGCAATATCACCCACATGCTCCGACCTGAAGAAAACCGAGGCAATGACATCAAGTTCCTCGGCAGGCAGGGCCGATTCGCGGTCTTCGTTGAACGCCGCCAACACCGTCATAAATGGGTCGTAATAGCTGGATCGACCATCGTCCTTTTCCGTATAGAAAACGAAATGATCAATACTCACCCCGAGATTGCGCACAATCGACCTGGTGACACTGAGATTCTGCTCTGCCAGCTTTCTGTAGGTGAATTGCCCGCCGTTGGTCTGGGAGGGACTGCCATTTACATGGGTGACAACAACAACTTTATCTCCGTGGGACAGGTCACGTCCGGCCGTAAACGGCGTTTTGGAACCGCCATAGCGGATTTCATTATCGTAGTGAAGGGCAAACTGAAACTGGCCACGCCGGCTTTCCGACTCATCAATGTCCTGAGTTTGCGCGAATACCGGACTAAAGCTCTGCAATACCAGCAGCAGGAACGTCATTGCCTTAACCATCAAAGCTCCCTCTTTCTGAATCCATAACGGGTTAAGGCACCGTTCAAGCCACCGGGGCCGGTTAACTATCCTACTGCATCCAAATGCCTCCCGAGTCAGATTAGACCCAATTCGCGGTATTGGCGGAGAAACGAGGCAAAAATTTGGGGAGCCCGGGCAGTCGGCAAAAAACTGAAGTCCGGACTCTGTGCCAAGGCACAGAAGCGCATTCCAGTAGCTCGCTGGGCGCTAATTCAGAGTACGCAGGGGGCACGTGGCGGGAATGAGGAAGGAGCAGGACCGAAACAGGCCAGGCGGAAACCTTGCCCTGTTTCGGTCCGTTTTCTAGGAATGTTGTTCTGACGATATGGCCAAGCGATCCTCGCCCGCTTCGTACTTTTCTTCGGAGCGGGCGATCACCGAGGTACAGACCAGATCCCCGGTCACGTTCATGGCCGTTGCCCCCATGCCCACCAGGGCATCGATAGACACCAGCAGAGCAACCGTTTCGATCGGTAGCCCAACCTGGGCAAACACCGTGGCAATCATCACAATACCGGCTCCGGGAACGCCAGCAGTCCCGATGGAAGCGAGCGTCCCGATCAGAACAATCTCCAGCATGGTGACAACGTCCAGCGGCACGCCGACCACGTTGGCGGCAAAGGCCGCTGAAATGGCGATACGAATGCCGGCTCCGTCCATGTTGATGGTTGCACCCAGTGGCAAACTAAAACCATAGATACGCTGGGGAATGCCCAGCCGGCGAGCCGCATTCAGGGTCAGCGGCAACGTACCTGAACTGCTCTGGGTGGCAAATGCTGTGACCACCGGCACCCGGGCCTCCCGCACAAAGCTCACCAGATTCACACCATTCAGACGCATCAGCACCGCATAAACCGCGAGTTGCACCGCCAGCGCGATGTACAACACCATCACCATGTCGCCCAGTGCCAACAGCGTGGCGGTACCCTGTTTACCAGCGGTGTGGGCCACAATGGCAAACACACCTATCGGCACATATTGCAACACGCCGGCCATCACTTTCATGGTGACCTCGTTCAGGGCAGAGACCACACCATAAAGCCGCTCGGCCATTTCGCCATGAGCCTCGGATTCCCGCAACTTCATCAGTGCGATGCCAAACACCACCGCCGTAAAAATAACCCCCAACAGGTTGGGCTCAGCAAACGCCCCAACAATGTTGGTAGGCACGATGTTCAGTAGCACCTGAATGAAGCCCGGATTCTCCGGCACCTTCACCGTTTCGGACGAGGTCAGCTCCAGGCCACTACCGGGAGAGAAGGCGGAAGCCACCAGCAGACCCACCGAGATGGCCAGGGCCGAGGTGAGCACGTAAAAGCCCAACAGTTTCCAACCCACGCGCCCCATGCTGCCCAGGTTGGCCTGATTGATCCCCACCATCAGGGTAAACAGCACA
The DNA here is from genome assembly GCF_020546665.1 of Marinobacter sp. CA1. Taxonomy (NCBI): domain Bacteria; kingdom Pseudomonadati; phylum Pseudomonadota; class Gammaproteobacteria; order Pseudomonadales; family Marinobacteraceae; genus Marinobacter; species Marinobacter sp. CA1. Next base: position 1,083,459 of record NZ_CP071785.1, on the reverse strand, counting down.
ATCGGCACAATCAGAAATTTCAACAACCGCAGCAGCAACTCACTCAGAGGGGCCAGCCACTCGACCACGGCGGGCCCACCCACCAGCCCAACAACCAGACCCAGTACAAGCGCAATGCCAATGCGCAACACCAGAGAAGTATTCAGATAGGCATTTAGTAAAGCTCTCATCGAGGCCCCCACTCCATTTCGGCTCGTTCATGAACAGGCGTTCAAAAACGTCAAAGACGAGGATTCTGGTGACCACCAGCACCGAGGTAAACCGGTATTGCCACGTACGTTACTCAGAGAAACTGCAGGAAATGTTGCTGGAAGCCCAGAGACAAACGACCAGATCTCTTGTGGCACAAGGGATAGAGAGATTCAGCAAAGAAACCGGCTATGCGTGCCGGCTATATGTATATGAATGATTGATCTCCGAAGTCATACAAACGCCAGTTGAGGGAGAAAGGAATTTTAGCCATTAAAAACCGTGACAGGCCTATTTCTACTTTGTCGCGCTTTCCGTAATCCTCAACAAACACCGGCTGACGATTACGACCACGTTGAACATTGTGGATGTGGGGGACCGGGCACGATAACCCGAGCCTGACGGGGCATTGGGTTCTCCTTGCCATTGCAGAGCGAAAGCCCAGAATCCATTCCCAGCCAGATAGGCGCTATTCTGGCTGCTCGCTTTAATCCTGCCGGGATGAGGGTCCAAATTGGTCAAAAACTGGTCTGAAAATAGATCTGCTCGATTCGGTTCAGCTGGAACCTGGACATCAGTGGGCAGGACCAGCGTAAATAAACTTTGTCTGATGCCGCTGCCTCGTATACAACTGTTGTAAACCCACCTCGATAACGACGAACCAATAACAATTCCAAGCCAAAACAATACAGAGGACATGCCATGCCGTTTTCACCCGACCAGATTGCCGAACTGAACCTGCTTGCGCTGTTTGATTCGGCCTCTTCCCAGGAAGGCATCAAGGTGCACCAGCACAGCGCGGCGCCGGAGGCGGTGTCCGCCGCCGAGCGGCTGTTCAACAAGGGCCTGATCACCCAGCACGATGGTGGTTACCTCACCAGCCGCGGCAGCGAGGCGGTGGAACACACCCAGACGCTGCTGTCGCTGCTATCCGATCAATAGCAGTAGGGAAGTCGCTAAAAGGGTCCGAAAAGCGAAAAAAAGGGGTCAGATCGATTTTAAATTGATCATTTCGGTCTGCCCCTTTGGTCGCCCACGGCTCACCTGCCCCACCTTACGCCCGAGCGTCGATTCCACCTGTTCTCTGAAACGGCTCCGTCCCAACAGCTGACTGGCCGATAAACAATCAGCGATCTCATTCCTCAGTTCGTCAGGAAGGCTGAATCGAAACAGTTCACGATATGCCTGACGACGCTTGGTTTCTTCCCGATCCAACGCCAGAAACAACGGGTGGGCCGTCACCAATTCATCGAACTCCCCTAATGCATTCATGCGAAAGCTGCTCCAGGGATATTGCTCCGGCTGATCGACCATACAGGCCGTGACGGGGTTCAGCTCGATGTAGCGATAACAACTCAGCAGGTAGTTTTCGGCATCCACCAAACTGCCTTTATGCCGCCCTTCCCACAACGTCCCCGACCGTCGGTATGTTTTATTTATGTACTGAACGTACTGGCGCCCCACATGCTGGATGAGCCGGGAGATACTGTCGGTATGCTTGGGCGTCAACAGCAGGTGAACATGGTTGGTCATCAGGCAATAGGCATGAAGTTCTGCGCCGTAACGCTTCAGACCTTCTCCCAACACCTGACGATAAAAGCGGAAATCCTCTTCCGCAAAAAAACAGGCATCCCGGTTATGGCCACGCTGAACCACATGAGCAGGAACGCCCGGGAGATACATCCGTGTCTTCCGTGGCATGTTGCAATTCCATTTGAGGGTTTGGAGCCAATCCGTTAGCTCGTCGGAAAGATTGTATCGGATGTTCGGGGCTGGTCCGAATTGATCAAATAAAAATCGATTTGCCCCCTTTGAGCATCGGACCAGATGTGCTCGCAGAAATGAACGGGCGTGGTGCTGCAACCGCCACACCCTGCACCGCGTTTTTTTACATTGTGTACAAACCCAGGGCGATATATCCCATACCCAAGGGGTACACGTTCCCATGAATATACGGCGAACTGGTTTCCTTGTTAACGAACAGATTTGGCTTAAGGCTCGGGCGTCCGACCAACACAATCGATTCACCGTCGGCATGGAGCTCTCCCGCCAGGTTTTCTTTCACCTCCTCCGGAACCCACTTATCGTAGAAGCTCTGATTGACGATCGCGTCGCCTACAACCTCGTGACCGTCGCTCCGTTTGAGTATTGACTCATAGTCTTCCTGGCTAAAACGGAACACCGCTACAAGCCCCGAATCGCCGCCCCTGTCGGCAGTGTTGGTCCGGGACCATTTCACTGATTCCGGCTCAGCAGGTAAAGCTATTAGATGGTCCAGATTCCCAATAGAGTGATTAACAACTGGCTCGGATTTGGTTGTCGATTCAGTCATGACGTTGTTTTTCTCACAGCCCGCGAGCGCGACGATACAGAGTAAAATCAAAATTTGTGTTAGGCGTTCCATCTTTCTACCTGCGACTGGCTACTGGCATACGTTCAGTAAGAGTGCCCCCGGGTCTTGTATTTTGCTATTTGGCTTTTCTCAGGCCGGAAGGGCAAAAGGCAAGACCTAACCCCGAAGGTGTATGTCTTCCGTGCCATGGTGCAATTTCGTTTGAGTGTTTGGAGCCAATCCGTTAGCTCGTCGGAAGGATTGTATCGGATGTTCGGGGCGGGGCCGAATTGTTCAATTTAAAATCGATCTGACCCCTTTAGCTGTGTTAGGCGTTGCATCTTTCTACCTGCGACTGGCATACGTTCAGTAAGAGTGCCCCCAGATCTTATATTTTGCTATTTGGCTTTTTTCAGGCCGGAAGGGCAAAAGGCAAGACCTAACCCCGAAGGTGTATGTCTTCCGTGCCATGGTGCAATTTCGTTTGAGTGTTTGGAGCCAACCCGTTAGCTTGTCAGAAGGATTGTATCGGATGTTCGGGGCGGGGCCGAATTGATCAATTTAAAATCGATCTGACCCCGTTAATCCGAATTGATCAATTTAAAATCGATCTGACCCCGTTAATCCGGACCCCGTTAATCCGCCGTTAATCCGGTTATGTAGCTACCCGTAGTTTCGAATTGCAGATTGGACAGCTTTCTGAAGATTGGTATTCAAGGTATTTTTTAATTCCTCAAGCGGATTTGTTAACCATACTGGATCCAATCCTCTTTTTAGAGCCTCATTTAAAATTCTTATATACTCAGTGAGCATGAATTCATAAAACACCTCAGCTCTCTCCGCTCTTAGCTTTATTCGACTTACTATATTCCTTTCTTCTTGTACCTGGGTCGATATATTCTTCAATCGCTCCCAGCAACCCTTGTCCGCGATAAAGGTATCCATCATTACATTTTCAATAAAGGTAAAGTCACTTATTAAATTTCTTACTATATGCCCGCCTAACCTACTAGCAAAGTAACTGCTCGAAAAGTCTGCCTTCCCGTGGGACTTTGTGTGAGCAAACCTAAAGTAGCAGAGATCGCCTAGCACATCTAACGTATCAGATTCAGAGAAACCAATAGCCTTTAAGTTGCCCCTAACATCTGGACCATCTATGTAACCTCCACCATTACTTCCACTTTGTTTCACCAAAGCAGCTAAAACAAAAAGCCTTAGAAGTTCTCCGTTGGACCTGCCAAGCCTAGAATCAAATGGATTGCCAATAACTGAAAATTCTTCACTGTAAACTGATTGATTGCCAAGCAATATTGACCTAAATGCTTCCTGTTTAGGCAGCGTGTATTTATTTTCGCTTTTATATTTTCTAAGTGCTTTAGCAGGATCAGTATAGCCTCTGGCAAGAAACTCACGAGTCATTCTTAAGGCTAACCTGACATCATGGTTGGCCAATACATCTATTCTCTCGCCTATTTCCGTCCCAAGGACGGAACTTTTTACTATGTCAATAAAGACCGAGAGATCATCGACGTCAAAATTTGCCCCGTTAAGTGCAGTGAATGAACCTTTTTTACCGGAGAGAAGTTGAGCTGTGAGGAAAAACCGTCTTGATAAAACTGAGGGTATTTCCGGCGGTTCGATATGAAAAGGATCAAAATCAAAGGCATCAAAAGTAGGGGACGCACGATGATTTACGTATGTTGATTCTCGCATCGCAATTATGAGATTTATATTTAACCGACTAGCTATTGCAATTGCGTCCGAGAAAATCTGAGATTGGGTCTCATCATCTTCAAACTGGTCAACATTATCAATAACCAAGAATATTGGAGACTTTCTCGCTCCGTAGGTTAACTGCTTATCTACGTATGGAACTTTCTTCTCATAATCACTCATTATTACTTCTGTTATCTTTTTCTCAAACTCTTTTTCGTCTTTTGAGAGCAAAAATAGGGGGCCGGACTTGAGTGCGTCAATTTCAGTTTTATATGCTGATCGAATTGATCTGTTATAGTCCTTAAAAAAATCATCATTGTTAATGTACTCGAACAACTGGGAGTATATAAACTCTATCGGTGATTCGTTTTTTGAAAAGCTCCTAAAATCTATATCTATCCAATGTGGATACGGCTGATCTTTTCTCTTCTCAAAATACTTTGAAGAGGCGACCCTGCGCGTATACTGGAGGAAGGTAGTTTTGCCTGTCCCAACAGTTCCCAGAATTAAAATCGCTAATGGACGATGGTTTTTGTAGGCAGCGTTTATTGAGTCAACCAATGAACCCGATTCACGCTTACGCATTGGTCTTTTCGGTTGAGTTGAGAAAAGAGGTTCCCGCTTTTGCAGGTGCATCTGTATTCGGTTGTCAAACTTTGTGCGATCTGCATTCTTCACGTAGCATTTATCTAAAAGGTCAGTATCCGAACTTATAATTGAATCGGAGAATGCAGTAATTACCTCGTTTTCGATAAGTGGATATATCGGATTTTCTCTTTTGGAGTGACCACCTTTGAAAAATTTATTGAGTCGTCGCTCCTCAAACTGGTCGGTATTTCTGCCTATCAATTGAATAGCCAGATTTCCCTCAATAACTCCAGATCTAGACAACAAGTCAGTAAATTCTGTAAATTCCTCGCCTAACGCTCTCTCAATGGAATCAAAGATAATAGCATTTGAATCCGAAAACGAGACAGAGTCTGTTCTAACAGCCGGGAACAGAATCCATTGAGAACCATTAGTAACTACAAAAAATGGAATTGATTTTTTTCTGCAATACTCTCTAGCTTGCTTTATTGCATCTCCAGTTTCTCCTTGCAGAAAAGAGCCAGATAGCTTCACTTTCTTTTTGTCAGGAACTAGGCTAAAAGATTTTCCAATTCGTTTTGCCTCAATAAGTATTGATATATCCGCAGTTCTTATAATGTAATCTGCAAAGGTGGTATTACCATCCTCGGAGACACGTTCTTCATAGGAAATATCGTCGTTAGTCCAACCAAGGACCTCCTCCAGCACCCGATCTATAAGTTTCTTTCTGGTCTCTGCTTCATTTGCACTATGCAGACTAAGATTTGCATAAGTTTTAACTAGATCATCCATAAGCTCATTCATTATGCCCATCCTAATGTATTGGGTGAGAAGTGGCTACATAACGCTGGCGTAACGGGCCGATTTGTGGATCGGCAGCGGAACAAAGCGGTCCCGTTGGCGCATTGGTTAGATTTTGGCCGGCCGGTTTGCATTTTTAGCGACATTAACGAGAGCTCGAAACTCACGGCTTTGCTCAAACTCCCGAACTATGCAGAAAACATCGTTTCCCTCAGAAATGTATAGTTTTTCGAACGTTTCAGATGCTCGCTGGCTTGAGACCTTTATCACAGCCATATACCCACCCATGTAAAACCTATAGTGGACAACACCATCATAACGTGTCTTATCTGGGTTTAAGATCCCAGTCTCATTTGCGGAGGCATCAAACTTAGACAAAGCAACGGCGAATTCACTGTTATCTCCCGGGTCCTTTTCCAACAACATTTGTCGCAGCTTTTCCTCAAAAGGCCCAAGCTGAACTTTCTCAAATATCTTGTGCTTAGATACAGAAGCCCGCCATAGGACTGAAAGGAAGAACAGTTTCAGCTTTTCGTAATCGCACTTTCCGAAGTTGTACGCAACAATCTCACCGTCTTTCCTTATAAACTGCTCATCGTTGAGTTCTTGGAAAAGAAAACGGTACCCATAATCATCCCAAGGAGAAAAGAGCTGCTCGCAGCTCTCACAAACGATTTCTTTATCGTAAACGCCGGTTTGGGACCTTTTGGGGTACTCTCCCGCAACATCAGTGACAATCCGTGGGGTTCGACCGTTTTCTTTAAGAGGCTCGTAAAAGCTGCGCGGTATTATGTGTGCGTCAATTAATCGCTTTTCTTCACCGCACATTTTGCATTTCATGCACTGTCCTCCATGAAGCTAACGCCGGTGGTAATGGGCGGCAACGAAGCGCAGCGTAGTTGGCGTCCCATTGGCCACATTGTTAGCAACGTTTTCGGCGAACCCAAGAGTCACAACCAGCTAGCTCATCCAGGAATTGTTGTAGGGATTTACGTTGTACTCTGCTTTGCAGTCTGGATGTGGACAATCGAATACGCCAGACACAACACCCCGATTTTGAAGGATCGATACACGTTTCTCTACCATGCAGGACGGACACGCATAGTGCTCAGGACTTCCCCTAAACTTGTATACGACCGCCTTCCCGGGCGCCTCTACAAGCTCATACGAGTCCATTTGGATGCGCCATTCTTCAAGCTCTTTAACCTTCTGTTTTAGCGACTGATTCTCCTCTTGAAGAGAAAACATCACTGATTGCGCATTGAACAAACTGTCTTGGGCTTCCATGAGCGTTTTCATGGCAGCACTGACCTTTTCCTTAGCGCCTGCATCTATTTTGGCATCTAGCAACGTCTGAAAAATTTCTTTGGTGTGCTTGAAGCCGTCGTATGCGCCTTTTATTGCGGTGATATCCATCCTCAAACTCTCAAATGACTGGGAAATCCTAAAATTGCTAACACCAAACACACCGGCACCACGACAGTGGCGTCCGGTGCTGTGTATTGTTAAGCATTTTCCAGGTCCGCACCATTGCCCGAAAATGCCACGACAGCGATAGTGAGGATGGAAACCATGAAAACGAACCCATACATAATCAGATAGTTAGAGGTAATTATGCTGCCTTGAAAGAGCTGGTTTAGCTGGCCAGAGCCCGCTATCGCGGCGAAAAGTGCCAGTGGGATAGAAAGAACCAAAGCTAGCTTCTTTCTGCAAAACGTAAATGCTGCCTGCAAGAGGAGGAAGCCTCCTGCAACTGTGTAGCCTATGGCAAATTGATCGTTGACCGAGTCCCCACTAAAGGAGACTGATGGATTTCCAGCAATGAGGCTCCATCCGACACCCATGGAAACAAGGGCCATTAATGACCAAGAGAGGGCAGCGATTGTTTTCGCAACACTTGCAATTTTCACGTCACCTCCCTACTGCTTAACAGCGTATTAGATGGAACGCTTCGTTATTGCAAAAATACCGAACGCGGCATAACGCTCACCGCCCGAAGCACTCCATGAAATCAATCAAATAAAAACAAACACCTACAGCCTCCCACAACACCCTGAGCTGCAATAACGGCGATTCGTCATCATCACAATAACGCCGAATCAACCACCCCACGGCATTTGGGAAACGCCTTACACCCAAAAAACTCCTTCCCGGCATTGTCCCCACGTTTCACCGTGCGCTTCACCATCTCCCCCCGACATTTGGGACACCGCAGCTCACCCTCCTTCCTGGCCACAATCTCCCGAACATGCGCCACATGCTCCCGATTCGTCCGAAACGAAGCCGCCAATCGCCCAGACTCAACCTTCTCGACAACCTCCCGAACCTCAGCCTCAGAGAGCAGTTCTTCAGAGTGCGATTTGATGAAGCGAAGGTATCCCCCACCCTGCGTCACGTTATTGGGCATCTCCGTCTTAAACGTCGAATCCCCTACAAACACCACCAACGAATGCACCTGCTGGTCACTCAGCCCCAGCAGGCTCTGCAACGTCTTCGCATGCTTGTAGTTCTGATGCAGCGGGTTCTGAAACTTCTGCGAGTGCTTGAAGATCTTTTGCGTCCAATACCGCTGATTCGGCTTACCAAAAATCCAGCCCTTCATATTCTTCGTTTCCACCACAAACACCCCATACTGGGAAACAATGATGTGATCGATTTGGGTAGTCCCGTCTTCGGTAGGCAGGGTGACGTTCTTGATCAGGTGGTAGCGGTGCTTGTCGAGGAACAGGCGTGCGGAGGCATTAACAACGAACTCCCCGACTTTGCCCTTGAACCAGGGCGACTTGACCACACCCGCGAGGATGGCAAGGGGAATCAGGTACCAGAGGGCGGTGAAGAGAGGTTGAAGAACCGGGGTGTAGTCCATCCGTCATCCCTAACTTAAAACATGTCAATCCGTTGTATCCGATATACAGTAGCCCAACTCTGGTGCGCGGGCCTAGGGCGATATGCAAAATCTCGTTAACAAACAACAGCCCATCAAAAAAGCCGTACGGTCTCCCGCACGGCTTTCATGAGTTTCCCGGTTACGGGCACCTGCCAGCGCTCAGGCCACGGACAAGTACGCCCCAGCCACCGCCAGCACACCGCCTACGCCCCGGCTAAACCGGCTGTCAGCTTTCAGCATCAACGCCCCCAGGCCACGGCCCACAAACGTAATCAGCAGCGTGGCAATGGAGAAGCCGGTCAGGTAGGCGACCAGGGTTGCGCCTTCTGGCATTTCCGTGCCATGGGCAAAACCATGAAATACCATAAACGCCCCAACGAGAGAGCCACCCACGGCAGTGGGCAGCTTGGCCAGGGTGGCGATCAGAATCCCCGCCAGCAGTACCGAGAAGGTGATGCCAGTTTCCACGCCCGGCAGGCTCAGGCCGCCCCAGGCCAGGGCGGCGCCGAGGATCATGCCGCCGACCACGAAGGCGGGGGTGGCGTTTTTCATCAGTTTGCTCTGGCGCACGCTCCAGAACCCGATGGCGGCCATCGCCAGCAGGTGATCCAGCCCCAGCATGGGGTGCAGCAGGCCGCTGGTGAAGCCGCCTTCGGTGTGGCCGGGGTGGGCCATGGCGGTGGCGGAGGCGGTCAACAGCGCGGCGGTGGCGAGAAGTTTTGAAGTCAGTTTCATGGTGTTGCTCCTGGTGGTTCTGTAATCGTATTGGTTCGTTTGCTCAGGCCATTTCAGCAAGTTTTTCAGGACGCCTTTCCGGCAGCATGCCCCGCTCCAGAATGAAGCTGATGATGGTGTCCAGCCCTACCCCGTCATACAGGTTGGTAAACACAAACGGCCGCTCGCCACGCATCTTCTTGGAATCCCGCTCCATCACGTCCAGGGAGGCGTGGACCTGTTCGGCGATGTCGATCTTGTTGATGATCAGCAGGTCGGATTTGGTGATGCCGGGGCCGCCTTTGCGGGGGATCTTGTCGCCAGCGGAGACGTCGATGACGTACAGGGTGAGGTCGGACAGTTCCGGACTGAAGGTGGCGGAGAGGTTGTCGCCGCCGGATTCCACCAGCACCAGTTCCAGCCCCGGATGGCGGGACTGGAGGTCGTCGATGGCCGCCAGGTTCATGGAGGCATCCTCGCGTATCGCTGTATGAGGGCAGCCGCCGGTTTCCACGCCGAGGATGCGGTCGGCGCCCAGGGCTTCGTGGCGCAGCAGGAAGTCGGCGTCTTCGCGGGTGTAGATGTCGTTGGTGACCACGGCGATGTTGTAGTGGTCCCGCAGGGCTTTGCACAGCTGGCGCAGCAGGGCGGTTTTGCCGGAGCCGACGGGGCCGCCGACGCCTACTCGTAAACAATGTGTCATTGTGAAATCCTCACTCTTCTTTGTCTGGTGTTAGCTGCGGAATAACCGCGAATACTGTGTTTCGTGGAGCGCGCTACCCAAAGCCAACCCGGGTAGCACCGGTCCTAATTCGTCGTCACTCAGGCCCAGGGCCTTGTCTACCGCAGCCACCAGTTTGGGCCGCAGCTGTTCGGTCAGCCGTTGGGCGGCGGTGTGGCCCAGGGGCAAGGCTTTGCAGGCGACTGCGAGCTGGTTTTCCAGCCAGGCCCAGGTGAAGCCCAGCAGGGTCTGGCGTGCTGGCACATGGCGAAGATGCGCCGCCCAGGCGAAGACGGTGACGTAGCCCGGTTCCGTGGGCAGTTCGCCGTCGTCCGCTTGTGGCAGCAGCTCCAGGCTGTTGAGCAGGCGTACTAGGGCCGCGCCGAGGCGGACGTCTTCGTCGGTCAGTTCGGCGGTCTCGCGGGTGGCGTGGAGCCACTGGTTCCAGCTGGCCACCGTGGCGCTGTCGCCTTCGGCCCAGGCGGTTTGCAGCCGGGCCAGCAGGGGCAGTTCGCAGCGGGTGAGGCCGTCGTCCAGTACGCCTTCCAGCCACTGGCCCAGCTCTGCCTCGTTGGTCACCCATTGCAGTTCAAAGGCGCTTTCCAGGCCCTGGGACCAGGCGAAGGCGCCGATGGGCAGGGCCGGGCTGACCAGTTGCAGCAGGCCCAGCAGGGCCAGATCACCGGTTGGGTTGTCAGTGGTGATGGCCATGGGCATGCCCGTGGTCGTGATCGTGTGAATGGCCATGGCTGTGTGAATGACCATGTCCGTGCCCGTGGTTATGACCGTGAGAATGCCCCTGCCCGGCCTGCGCGTAGGCACCCGGTTCCGGGTCGAACGGGGCTTGGTGGTGGACCACGGTGGCACCGAGGCGTTCGGCCAGTTCTTCCAGCACGTGGTCGGGCGGGAAGCGCACCCAGCTGCCCTGGTCGTCACTGCCGATGGCCCCGCCGGAGCCAATTTGGAGGGAAACGTGGCGGTTGCCCAGGTGGTAACACAACCGGGCCATCGGCAGGCCGGATTCGATGCGGGCGGTGACCACCGGTTCGTCGGCAGCGCGGATGCGGACGATCTCGCCGCCCTTGGCCATCAGGTGGTCCCCTTCCCGCAACACCGGGCCGCGGTCGAGGAACAGGCCAATGTCGTGGCCGTTGTCGGTGGTGGCCCGCAGGCGGCCGCGGATGCGCAGTTCGTAGGGCAGGGTCAGGGTATCCAGCACCTCGGCTTTTTCCACCGGGGCGATGCGTTGCGTCATTTCCAGCATTCGGTTTCTCCTTTCGCAGGCTCAGGTTTCTTCATCAACCCAGCTCAGGCTGCGTATCAGAACAAGTGATAGCGCTGGGCCAGCGGCAGTTCGGCGGCGGGCTCGCAGGTGAGCAGTTCGCCGTCGGCGTGTACTTCGTAGGTCTGTGGGTCCACGGTGAGGTGTGGGCAGGCGTCGTTGAGTTTCATGTCGCCCTTGCGCACGTCCCGCACGCCCTTGCAGGCGGACAGTGGGCTGTCCAGCCCCAGTTCCTCACCGATACCGGCGTCCAGGGCGGCCCGGCTGACGAAGGTCAGGCGGGTGGCACTGGCGGCCTTGCCGTAGGCTCCGAACATGGGGCGGTAGTGCACCGGCTGGGGCGTGGGGATGGAGGCATTGGGGTCACCCATGGGGGCGGCTGCGATCATGCCGCCCTTGAGGATGCAGGCGGGTTTGACGCCAAAGAACGCCGGGCTCCACAGCACCAGGTCGGCCAGCTTGCCCACTTCCACCGAGCCCACGTCATGGCCCAGGCCGTGGGTAATGGCGGAGTTGATGGTGTACTTGGCGATGTAGCGTTTGGCGCGGAAGTTGTCGGCACCCCGCTCTTCGTCTTCCGGCAGTAGGCCACGCTGGACTTTCATCTTGTGGGCGGTCTGCCAGGTGCGGCACACCACTTCGCCGACCCGGCCCATGGCCTGGGAGTCGGAGGAGATCATGGAGATCACGCCCATGTCGTGGAGGATGTCTTCAGCGGCGATGGTCTCGCGGCGGATGCGGGAGTCGGCGAAGGCGACGTCTTCCGGGATGTTGGGGTCAAGGTGGTGGCACACCATCAGCATGTCCAGGTGCTCGTCCACGGTGTTCACGGTGTAGGGCCGTGTCGGGTTGGTGGAGGATGGCAGTACGTAGTCCTTGGAGCAGGCGGTGATGATGTCCGGGGCGTGGCCGCCGCCAGCGCCTTCGGTGTGGAAGGTGTGGATGCAGCGGCCCTTGAAGGCGGCCAGGGTGTCTTCCACGAAGCCGGATTCGTTGAGGGTGTCGGTGTGGATGGCCACTTGCACGTCGTACTGGTCGGCAACGGTGAGGCAGTTGTCGATGGAGGCGGGGGTGGTGCCCCAGTCTTCGTGCAGTTTGAGGCCGATGGCGCCGGCTTTGACCTGGTCGATCAGGGCTTCTGGCAGGGAGGCGTTGCCTTTGCCAAGGAAGCCGATGTTCATGGGCAGTTGGTCGACCGCCTGCAGCATTTTGCCCATGTGCCAGGCACCGGGGGTGCAGGTGGTGGCGTTGGTGCCGGTGGCCGGGCCGGTGCCGCCGCCAAGCATGGTGGTGATGCCGCTCATCAGGGCTTCTTCCACCTGTTGGGGGCAGATGAAGTGGATGTGGGGGTCGATGCCGCCGGCGGTGAGGATTTTGCCTTCCCCGGCGATGACTTCGGTGCCGGGGCCGATGACGATCTGCACGTCCGGTTGGGTGTCGGGGTTGCCGGCCTTGCCGATGGCGGCGATGCGGCCTTTCTGAATGCCGACGTCGGCTTTGACGATGCCCCACCAGTCGAGGATGAGGGCGTTGGTGATGACGGTGTCCATCACGCTATCGTCGTTGCGCTGGCTTTGGCCCATGCCGTCGCGGATGACTTTGCCGCCGCCGAATTTTACTTCGTCGCCGTAGTGGGTATGGTCCTGTTCCACTTCGATCCACAGGTCGGTGTCGCCCAAGCGGACGCGGTCACCCACGGTGGGGCCGTACATATCGGCGTAGGCTTGTCTGCTGATTTTCATGCTATCCCTCTCTGAACTTGGGTGCCGGGTCCGGTTGGGTTCTCCCTTCCGGGAAACGCTCCTTCGGCACATCCATGTGACGCTTGGGCTCCGCCATCCATGGCTCCGCACATTCCCGGAAGGGAGAACCCAACCGGACCTCAGACATCATTCTTTTGATCGCTCAGTCCAACTTGCCCATGACGTCGCCACGGAAGCCGTAGATCTCGCGGCCACCTGCATAGGGAATCAAGGTGACTTCGCGGGTCTGGCCGGGCTCGAAGCGGATGGCAGTGCCAGCGGCGATGTCGAGACGCAGGCCCTTGGCGACAGCGCGGTCGAATTCCAACGCTGGGTTTGCTTCGGCAAAGTGGTAGTGGGAGCCGATCTGCACCGGGCGGTCGCCGGTGTTGGAGACTTCAATGGTGGTGCGTTCGCGGTCCGCGCAGAGTTCGATGTCGCCGTCTTTCAATTGGTATTCGCCGGGGATCATCTCAGCCACTCCTTAAACAATGGGATTGTGGACGGTGACAAGCTTGGTGCCATCCGGGAAGGTGGCTTCCACCTGGACCTCGTGGATCATGTCGGCCACGCCATCCATGACGTCATCTCGGGTTAGGATTTCGGTGCCGGAGCTCATGAGTTCAGCCACGGAGCGGCCTTCGCGGGCGCCTTCCATGATTTCGGCGCTGATCAGGGCGATGGCTTCGGGGTAGTTGAGTTTGAGTCCTTTGGCTTTGCGGCGTTCGGCCAGCAGCGCTGCGGTGAACAGCAGCAGCTTGTCTTTGTCTCTGGGTGTTAGCTCCATTGCTCAATGCTCCGTTGTTGTCGTTGGCATTTCGGCGTTCAGGTCAGCCAGATTCTGGGTATGTGGGCCTCGAGCCCGGTGAGCCGGGGCCGGAGGATTTCCCAGGTCTGTTGGCACAGGGCCCAGGCTTCGTTGCGTTCGTTGCCCAGGTAGCGCAGCAGCACCACGCCTCGGCGGCGGGTGATGGCCCAGCGGTTGTTTTCAGGCAGGGCCTCGCGGACGGCTTCGATGGCATCGGCTTCGTCGTCCAGCCCCACCGCCCACAGGGTGGCCTGGACGGTGGCGCCGCCCTGCCCCCATTTGCCGGCAAAGCGCGGGTGGTTGGGGTCCAGCGGTTGGCGTTCCAGCCACAGGGGTTGGCCGTCGAGGGTCAGCTTGAAGCGTTGTTCCAGATGGCCGGAGACGAACGGCAACCGGCTGGCCGGGCGGCCGAGGGCGAGGATTTCCCAGCCCAGGGTGCGGGCACCGGACGCCAGCTCGATGGTGGTGCTTTGTTCGCCACGGGAGCCGTCGAAGGCCAGGGTTTCCTGGGGCAGGTATTCGAGGATGGCGTCTTTGGCTACCGTCAAATGGGTGTGCTGGGCCCAGGCGACGCCGTGGCTGTCGGCCTTGTAGAGTTTGGCCGCCGCCGGGGTGGTGAGCAGGGTATGGGCGCCCTCGCCCACGTCGGCGGAGATGGTGAGGGCGTCACCACTCACCAGTCCGCCCGGCGGATGCAGCAGGTAGACGTGGCAGCAGCCGGTGCGGCCTTCCGGATAGAAGGGGCGCTGTACCCGCAGGGGGCCACTGTGGTGGCGGCGGGTGAGCCGGGTGAGGGTCTCGCCCCGCTCCTGCCGGGCCACGAAGCCCAGGGACAGGGTTGCTGCCCAGCGCCGGTCGCCGTCGAAGCGGTGGCCAGAGTCGTTGGCGGCTTGCCGGTTGCCGATGGCCTGATACGCCGTCATACCGTTAGGTGCTGTTTGATGAGTTCGTCGGACAGCTCGCCAATCTCACCCTGGGCGACACGGCGGCCCCGGTCGAGGATGGCGAAGCGGTCGGCGTACTTGCGGGCGAACGGCAGTTTCTGTTCCACAAGCAGCACGGTGAGGCCGTCTTCGGCGATCAGCTTGCGGATGACCTCGCCGATCTGCGCGACGATGTTGGGCTGAATGCCTTCGCCGGGTTCGTCGAGGATCAGCAGCTGCGGCTCAATCACCAGCGCGCGGCCAATGGCCAGCTGTTGCTGCTGGCCACCGGAAAGGTCACCGCCACGGCGGTTTTTCATTTCCTTGAGCACCGGGAACAGCTCGTAGATGCGCTCGGGGATCTGTTTGCTGCCATCCTTGCGGGCGGCGAGGCCGGTACGCAGGTTTTCTTCCACCGTCAGCAGCGGGAAGATCTGTCGGCCCTGGGGTACGTAGCCGATGCCCAGGCGGGAGCGGTCTTCCACTTTCTGCCGGGTGAGTTCGGTGCCGCCCCCGTTTTCACCCCCTAAAGAGTAGGTCAAAGAGCCATCCTTGACGGCTTCCTCACCCATGATGCACTTCATCAGCGTGGTCTTGCCCACGCCGTTGCGGCCCATCACGCAGGTGCACTGGCCCTTGGGTACGTTCAGTTCCAGGTCCCACAGGGTGTGGCTTTCGCCGTAGAACTGGTTGAGTTTGTCCACTTTCAGCATCAGGCGCCCTCCCCCAGGTACACTTCGATGACTTTCGGGTCGTTGGAGACCTGGTCCATGGTGCCTTCCGCCAGCACGCTGCCCTGGTGCAGCACGGTGACTTTCCTGGCGATGGAGCGTACGAAGCCCATGTCGTGCTCGACCACCACCACCGACTGTTTGCCGGCCAGGCTGGTGAGCAGTTCGGCGGTGCGTTCCATTTCCTGTTCGGTCATCCCCGCCACTGGCTCGTCCACCAGCAGCAGCCGCGGCTTCTGCATCAGCAGCATGCCGATCTCCAGCCACTGTTTCTGGCCGTGGGAGAGAATGCCGGCCTCGCGGTAGCGCAGCTCGGCCAGGCCGATCAGGTGCAGCACCTCGTCGATGCGGTCCCGGTGTTCGCCGGTGAGGCGGGCGGTCAGGGTCGGCAGAATCCGCTTATCGGTGGCCATGGCCAGTTCGAGGTTTTCGAACACCGTCAGCGCCTCAAACACGGTGGGCTTCTGGAACTTGCGGCCAATGCCGAGACTGGCAATGTCCGGCTCGTTCATGGTGAGCAGGTTGTGGCGGCTGCCGAACCACACCGAGCCGGTGTCGGGCTGGGTCTTGCCGGTGATGATGTCCATCATCGTGGTTTTGCCGGCGCCGTTGGGGCCGATGATGCAGCGCAGTTCGCCGTCGTCGATGGTGAGGTTGAGGTTGTTGATGGCCTTGAAGCCATCGAAGCTGACGTTGACGTCCTCAAGGTAGAGAATCGGGCCGTGGCGAACGTCCACCGGGGACGCCGCCGGAGCCAAGAATTCGAAGACGCGGTCGCGATTGCTAAGTTCCTGGAAGATGCTCATGCGGTTGCCTCCTGGCCGGATACGCAGTCACTGCTGTCGTCTTTCCTGCGGCGCTGCAGCAGGCCGGCAATGCCCTTGGGCAGGAACACGGTGACCAGTACGAACAAGCCGCCGAGGGCGAACAGCCAGGCGTCCGGCATGATGCCGGTGAACACGGTCTTGGCGTAGTTCACCAGCAGCGCCCCAATGACGGCGCCGTACAGCGTGGCGCGGCCACCCAGAGCCACCCACACCACCACTTCGATGGAGAACAGCGGCGAGAACTCGCTGGGGTTGATGATGCCGACTTGCGGCACGTACAGGGCACCGGCCACCCCTGCCAGCATGGCGGAAACCACAAACACGAACAGTTGCACCCGTTCCACCCGGTAGCCCAGGAAGCGGGTACGGGCCTCGGCATCGCGACAGGCCACGCTGACCCGGCCCAGCTTGCTGAGCACGATGCCGCGACAGACTACATAACCAATGGCCAGGGCGATGCCGGTGGCGATGAACAGCGCCAGTCGGGTGGCGTCGGTGCGCAGATCAAAGCCAAGGATGTCCTTGAAGTCGGTGAGGCCGTTGTTGCCACCGAAGCCCATCTCGTTGCGGAAGAACGCCAGCATCAGGGCAAAGGTCAGCGCCTGGGTGATGATCGACAGGTACACCCCGGTCACCCGCGAGCGGAACGCAAGGAAGCCGAACACCAGCGCCAGCAGGCCGGGGGCCAGCAGCACCATGAGGAAGGCAAACCAGGCCATGTCGAAGCCCTGCCAGTACCAGGGCAGTTCCTGCCAGTTGAGGAACACCATGAAGTCCGGCAGCACCGGGTCGCCGTAGACGCCGCGATCGCCGATCTGGCGCATCAGGTACATGCCCATGGCATAGCCGCCGAGGGCGAAGAAGGCACCGTGACCCAGGCTGAGAATCCCTAGGAAGCCCCAGACCAGATCAACCGCCACCGCCAGCAGGGCGTAGCACAGATACTTGCCCAGCAGGGTTACGGTGTAGGCGCTGACGTGCAGGGCGTGACCTTCCGGGAAGGCCAGGTGCAGCACGGTCACCAGCGCGACGGCGGCAAACAGGATGCCGAGGAACAGTTGCGTGGAGCGCTCGTTGAAAGGACGCAACAGCCACGGCTTGGACGTGTTCAGTATTGATGACTCCATGACTTACCCTTCTGCCGCTCGGCCCTTCTGCGGGAACAGTCCGCGTGGGCGTTTCTGGATGAACAGGATGATGAAGACCAGCACCACGATCTTCGCCAGGACCGCACCAGCCCAGGGCTCGAGGATCTGGTTGATGGTGCCGAGGGAGAGGCCGGCGACCAGGGTGCCCCAGAGGTTGCCGACACCACCGAACACCACCACCATGAAGGAGTCGATGATGTAGCTCTGGCCCAGGTTGGGGCCGACGTTGGTGATCTGCGACAGCGCCACCCCGGCCAGACCGGCCACGCCGGAGCCCAGACCGAAGGTGAGGATGTCCACCTTGGTGGCCTTGATGCCCATGGAGCGGGCCATGGCGCGGTTCTGGGTGACGGCGCGGACGTCCAGACCCAGGCGGGTGCGGCGCATGATCAGCATCAGCCCGGCGAACACCACCAGGGCGAAGCCGATGACGTAGAGGCGGTTGAGGGTCAGTGACAGGGCCTCGTTGATCATCAGCGAGCCACTCATCCAGTCCGGGGTAACCACGGTACGGTTGAGCGGGGAGATCACCGTACGCACCAGTTGTTGCAGCATCAGGCTGACCCCGAAGGTGGCCAGCAGGGTCTCCAGCGGGCGCCCCTTGAGGTGCTGGATGACGGTGCGCTCAATGGCGATGCCCGCCAGCGCCGCCACCAGGAAGCCGGCGGGAATGGAAAGGATCAGTGCCAGCCCCGGTTGGCCCGGCAACAGTTGCTGCATGCCCCAGGTGGTGTAGGCGCCGAGCATGATCAACTCGCCGTGGGCCATGTTGATCACCCCCATCACGCCGAAGGTAATGGCCAGGCCGATCGCCGCCAGCACCAGCACCGAGCCGAGGGAGAGGCCGAAGTACAGGGTCTCGGCGACGTCGTTGAGCTTGAGTTTGGTTTCAACGCCCTTCAGCGCCTTGGCAGCCGCAGCGGCCAGCTCGGGGTTGTCGCTCCCGGCGGCGGCATTGAGGGCGACACGGGCCTGGGCGTTGAGGCTGCCATCCAGCACCGCCACCGCGGCCACGTCGCCCTGCCCTACCTGGTGGATGGCAAGGGCTTCGGCCAGGGCGGCGCGCACGTCGCTGTTGGCTTCGGTTTGCAGCAGGCCTTCGATGCGCTCGGCCAGCGGCCCGTCCACCTCGCCGCGCAGATCACGGGCGGCAGCCAGGCGGGTGTCGGGGTTGGCCACGGTCAGATCAATGACGGAGAGAATGCCGTCCAGTTCGTTGCGCAGCGCGTTGTTGACGCGAATGGTGTCCAGATCGCGGCGGGACACCTCACCAAGGGATTCGCCGCTGAGGGCGTCGGCCACGGTCCAGTTACGGCCGCGGTTGGACAGCACAATCACGAACTGGCCGCTGTCTTCGATGCGGCTCAGCTTGCCGTTGGCAAAGGCGTCCAGCCAGCCTCGGGCGCGTTCGTCTCCACTGCCTGCGATTTCTGCGATCACGTCTTTCTTCTGGGCATAGGAGGCCTCGGCCAGCGCCTGCAAGAGCGCCGTGGCCTCACTGTCCGTCGATTGGGCCTGGGCCATCGGCGCCAGGACCAGCAGACACAGCAACAGCAGGCTGGTGAGCGATCGGGAGATGCTCATGGGTGTCTTCCTGTAGCTAAGGGGTGAGCGTTGTTGGCGGTAACGCGTAGGGTTCGGTCTTGCCTTCAGCCGGGCGCCGGAGCGCCGGGCGGGCGGGGACAACCGCGGCCCGGTGGCCGCGATGGTCCCGCCGGGTCTCGGTTACTCGGCAGCCACTTCGGCGGCACCGCCACAGCTGCGGCTCACCACGTTGTAGTTGCCGCACGCCAGGGGCTTGCGCCAGTCACTGATCAGGTCTTTGGAACCGGGCAGGAAGTCGGACCAGGCGTCGCCAGCCACGGTGGACGGGGTTTCCCAGACCACGGAGAACTGGCCGTTGTCCTGGATTTCACCGATCAGCACCGGCTTGGTGATGTGGTGGTTCGGCATCATGGTGGCGTAGCCGCCGGTCAGGTTGGGCACCGACACGCCGATGATGGCGTCCTTGACCGCGTCCACTTCCGGGGTGCCGGCTTTGCGCACCGCTTCCACCCACATGTTGAAGCCGATGTAGTGGGCTTCCATCGGATCGTTGGTGACGGCTTCCTCGTTACCGCTGTAGTCCACCCAGGCGTCGATGAAGTCGTAGTTGGCGTCGGCATCCACACTCATGAAGTAGTTCCAGGCCGCCAGGTGACCTACCAGCGGGCCGGTATCGATGCCGGACAGCTCCTGTTCACCCACCGAGAACGCCACCACAGGAATGTCGGACGCTTCGATGCCCTGGTTGCCCAGTTCACGGTAGAACGGCACGTTGGCGTCGCCGTTGATGGTGGAGACCACGGCGGTCTTCTTGCCTTCGCTGCCGAACTGCTTGATGTCAGCGACGATGGACTGCCAGTTGGAATGCCCGAACGGGGTGTAGTTGATCATGATGTCGTCAGCGGCGACGCCATGGTCCTTGAGGTAGGTTTCGAGGATCTTGTTGGTGGTGCGCGGGTAGACGTAATCGGTGCCCGCCAGTACCCAGCGCTCAACGCCGATCTGGTTCATCAGGTAGTCCACCGCCGGAATCGCCTGCTGGTTGGGCGCCGCGCCGGTGTAGAACACGTTTTCAGAGGATTCTTCACCTTCGTACTGAACCGGGTAGAACAGCAGGCCGTTCAGCTCTTCCACCACCGGCAGCACGGATTTGCGGGAAACCGAGGTCCAGTTGCCGAAGATGACATCAACGTCTTCCTTCTCCAGCAGTTCCCGGGCTTTTTCGGCGAACAGCGGCCAGTTGGAGGCCGGGTCCACTACTACCGGTTCCAGTTGCCGACCGAGCACGCCGCCGGCTTCGTTCTGCTTTTCAATCAGCATCAGCATGGTGTCTTTCAGGGTGGATTCACTGATGGCCATGGTGCCGGAGAGGGAGTGCAGGATACCGACCTTGATCGGGTCTTCCGCCGCCATCGACTGCATGGAGATGGAAAGCGCCAGTGCGGAGAGGCCCAGAGTCACGTGTTTTTTAATGGTCATGTCTTACGTCCTTTTCCTGTTTGATGGGACATCGGTCAAAACGCCCAGCCACCAGTGCAGCTACCGTTCCAACACAGGAAAAGGTCTTTAATTTTCATAAGTTTGCGATGTATACAAGAAGACAGAGCAAGACCAATCGGGGGTCATTCAAGGGCCTGGGGCCTCATCGCTGGGCGTAAGCCGGCGCCGGCCTCTGGTCGTGCACAACCGTGTGGCATGACGAAAACCCACCGAAAACCCATAAATATCAACCAACTAATAAAAACACCAAAACACAACAATCAATCACGATGCAGTAAAACCGGGGTCGGTCCTATTTGGTGCCAGCGCGCTATAACGGTGCAGTTCGATCTGTCGGGATACCAGCCGCATTCCTTTAATTCATTGTTATATATAGATTTATATCCATCCATTCGAAATGGCACAGGCCTTGCCATGCAGGTTGTATACAAGTTCACGCAACCTTAGATGAAGGACTCTGCCCATGTTCGATGTTTCCGGATGGACCCTGAATGACTGGCAGGCGGCCTACCAACAAGGCGCCCAACCCGACGACCTGCTGCCACAGCTGTTGGCTCAGTGCACTGCGGACGATCCGGCCTGGATTGCCCTGCTCGACCAGCCCGGCCTCGACCAGGCCCTGACCGAACTGGCCGCCACTCTGGCACAGGCCGGTGGCGATCCCGCCCGGCTCCCGCTGTATGGGGTGCCCTGCGCGGTGAAGGACAACATTGATGCCCGCGGCTTCCCCACCACCGCCGCCTGCCCCGAGTTTGCCTACCAGCCCACGGAGGACGCCACCGTGGTGGCGAAACTGAAAGCCGCCGGCGCGGTGGTGATTGGCAAGACCAACCTGGACCAGTTCGCCACCGGCCTGGTGGGTACCCGCTCTCCCTATGGTGCCGTGGCCAACACCTTCGATCCGGAAGTGATCAGCGGCGGCTCCAGCTCCGGATCTGCCTCGGTGGTTGCCCGGGGACTGGTGCCCTTTGCCCTGGGCACGGACACCGCCGGCTCGGGCCGCGTTCCCGCCGGCCTCAATAACCTGGTGGGGCTGAAGCCAACCCGGGGCGCCTTCAGCATGACCGGGGTAGTACCCGCCTGCCGCTCGCTGGACTGTGTCTCGGTGTTTGCGCTGACGGTGGACGATGCCGCTGCGGTGAGCGCCCGCTTGACCGGTCTGGACGACCGCGATGTTTTCTCCCGCACCGGGACTGCTGCGGGCGACGGCCCCGCCATCCGCCGGCCTGGCCCGATTCGTCGGCTGGCCATTCCAGCGCCCCACCACTGGCTGGGGGACGACGCCACCGTCGCGGCCTGGCAGCGCTCCCTAACGGACTGGCCGCAATTGGGGATTGAACTGGTGCCGATGGCGTTTGATCCGCTGCTGGAACTCGCCGAGCTGCTGTACCAAGGACCCTGGGTTGCCGAGCGCCACGCCGCCATCGGTGATTTTCTCCAGCAACAGGGCGAGTCGGTGCATCCGGTGGTCCGGGGCATCATTGAATCCGCCAGCCAGTTTGACGCCAGTACCACCTTCCAGGCGCAGTACCGTCGCGAGGAGCTGCTGCGCCGGATTGACCAGACCCTGGCCGACGTCGATGGCCTGCTGGTGCCCACCGCCCCCATTGCCCCCACCATTGCGGCGGTGCAGGCGGACCCACTGACACTGAACAGCCAGCTCGGCACCTTCACCAACTTCGTCAACCTGGCGGACTTCTGCGCCCTGGCCATTCCCGCCGGGTTCCGTGAAGACGGCCTGCCGTTTGGCGTCACCCTGATCAGCGGTGCCTGGAAAGACCAGGCGTTGCAGACCCTCGCCAGCCAATGGCTGAACCGCCACCCACTGCCACTGGGCGCCACCGATCGCCCGCGACCACTGGAAACCGGCCCCGACAGCAGCCAGACGGCAATCCCAGAACCCGGCGAAGACACCGTCACCGTGGCGGTGGTGGGCGCTCACCTCAGCGGCATGCCGCTCAATGGTCAGCTCACCGAACGCCAGGCGGAACTGCTGGAGCAGACCACCACCACCCCCAGCTACCGGCTCTATGCGCTGCCGGAAACCACGCCCCCCAAACCCGGCCTGCGGCGGGTCGCCAACGAGGACGGCGCGGCTATTGTTGTAGAGGTATGGCGCATGCAGGCCAACCGCTTCGGCTCGTTTGTCGACCTGGTGCCGCCGCCCCTGGGCATTGGCAACGTGGAGCTGGCCGATGGCCGCTGGGTGAAAGGCTTTATCTGTGAAGGCTATGCCCTGGAGCAGGCCCGGGATGTCACCGCCTTCGGCGGCTGGCGTCCCTACATCACCGCCCTTACCAACGGCCAGGCATAAGGAGACCGCCATGACCAACCCAATTCCGACACCCGTTAACGGTCCCCTGCCGTTCACCAAGGTACTGATTGCCAACCGCGGTGAGATCGCCGTCCGCTCGCTGCGCACCCTGGCCCGGCTGGGCATCGCCAGTGTCGCGGTGTACGCCGAGCCGGACCGCCACAGCCAGCACGTCCAGCAGGCGGATGAGGCCATTGCTCTGACCGGCCAGGGTGCGAGTGAGACTTACCTGGACGGCGAGCAGATCCTCGCTGCCGCCCGCCAGACCGGCGCCCAGGCCATCCTGCCGGGCTATGGTTTCCTGTCGGAGAACGCCGGCTTTGCCGAGGCCTGCGAAGCCGCCGGCATTGCCTTTGTCGGCCCTACCCCGCAGCAGATGCGGGACTTTGGTCTCAAGCACCGTGCCCGGGAACTGGCAGAGCAGGCCGGCGTTCCGCTCGCTCCAGGCAGCGGCCTGTTGGCGGACCTGGACGAGGCCCTCACCACCGCCGCCGAGCTGGGCTACCCGGTGATGCTCAAGAGCACCGCCGGTGGTGGCGGCATCGGCCTGACCCGCTGCGACGATGAGGCCGCCCTGCGGGACGCCTTCGATTCGGTCCAGCGTCTGGGCCAGAGCTTCTTTAACGACAGTGGCGTGTTTCTTGAGCGCTTCATCGCCCGCGCCCGCCATGTCGAAGTACAGATCGTCGGCGACGGCGCCGGCCATGTGGTCGCCCTTGGCGAACGGGACTGCTCGCTGCAACGCCGCAACCAGAAGGTGGTGGAGGAAACCCCGGCCCCCAACCTGCCGGCAGCCACCCGCCAGAAAATGCTGGACGCCGCCGTGGCCCTGGGGCAATCGGTGAACTACCGCTCCGCCGGCACCGTGGAGTACATCTACGACGCCCAGCGGGACGAGTTCTACTTCCTGGAGGTGAACACCCGGCTGCAGGTGGAACACCCGGTCACCGAGGCGGTCACCGGGCTCGACCTGATCGAGTGGATGCTCACCATCGCCGCCGGCCAGGGCCCGGATCTGGCCGGCTTCACCCCGGCGTTTTCCGGCGCTGCGATGGAGGTGCGGATCTACGCTGAGGACCCGCTGCGGGATTTCCAGCCCAGCCCGGGCGAGCTCACCGACGTGCACTGGCCGGACGGCGAGGTCCGCATAGACACCTGGGTGGAGAACGGCAGTGAGGTCTCGGCCCACTACGACCCGATGATCGCCAAACTGATTGTCCACGGCGCCGACCGTGCCGAGGCGCTGCAGCGGCTGCAACAGGCGCTGGCCAGCACCCGGCTGATGGGCATCGCCACCAACCTGGATTACCTGCGCCAGGTGGTGGCCAACCCGGCCTTCGCCGCAGGCGAGGTGTCCACCCGCGCGCTGGACAGCTTCGACTACCAGCCGGCGGCAGTCTCGGTGCGCCAGCCGGGCACCTACACCACAGTGCAGGACTGCCCGGGCCGGATGGGCTACTGGCACATCGGGGTGCCCCCTTCCGGGCCGATGGACGACTACGCCTTCCGCCTGGCCAACCGCATTGTGGGCAACCACCCCGACGCCGCCGGCCTGGAAGCCACCCTGGTGGGGCCGGAACTGACGTTCCATCAGGACACCGTTATCGCCCTCACCGGTGCGCCCTCCCCGGCCACCCTGGATGATCAGCCGGTGCCCTTCTGGACCCCCGTGAGCGTGCGTGCCGGCCAGGTGCTGGCGGTCGGCAAGGCCACCTCGGGCTGCCGTACCTATCTGGCGGTACGGGGCGGGCTCGATGTGCCGGTGTACCTGGGCAGCCGCGCCACCTTTGCCCTGGGCCAGTTCGGTGGCCATGGTGGCCGGCCGCTGCGCCCCGGGGACACCCTCGCCATCAGCCAGCCGGAGCTGCCGGCCTGCACCACGCCGGCCCCCACCCACGCGCCGGCGGCGGCCGACCCGGCACTGGTACCGGACTACCCCAGCCACTGGCAGATCGGCGTGCTGTATGGTCCCCATGGCGCGCCGGACTTCTTCACCGAGCGCTCCATCGAGGAATTCTTCCAGCAGGATTGGGAGGTGCACTACAACTCCAACCGCCTGGGCATCCGCCTGAACGGCCCCAAGCCGTCGTTCACCCGTACCGACGGCGGGGAGGCCGGGCTGCATCCGTCCAACATTCACGATTGTGAGTACGCCATCGGCTCCATCAACTTTACCGGCGACATGCCGGTGATCCTGACCCGTGACGGCCCCAGCCTGGGCGGCTTCGTGTGTCCGGTAACCATCGCCAGTGCCGAGCTGTGGAAGGTGGGACAGGTCAAACCCGGCGACACCATCCGCTTTGTGGCGATGGACCAGGCCACGGCGGTGGCGTTGTCAGAGCGCTGCGACCGCGCTGTCGAGAGCCTCACCGCCAGCGCCCCGGTACCCTGGCAGCGGCCGTCGCTGGCGCCGCAGGCGGACCGCTCCGCCACCCTGCTGGGACACCTGGCCGGCACCGATCAGCGCCCGGAAGTGTGCTATCGCCAGGCCGGGGATCAGTACATCCTGATGGAATACGGCCCCAACGAGCTCGACCTGGGAGCCCGCCTGCGCATCCACGCGCTGATGGAAACCCTGAAGGAACGGCTGCCGCCGGGGCTGCTGGAGCTGTCCCCCGGCGTGCGCTCGCTGCAACTGCGCTACGATCCCCGGGTGCTGCCCCAGCAGGCGCTGGTGGATCAGCTGTTGGCGCTGGAGGAGCGGCTGCCGCCAACCCACGAGCTGTCCGTCCCCAGCCGGGTGCTGCACCTGCCCATGGCGTTCGAGGACAGCGCCACCCTTGAGGCGGTGGAACGTTATCGCCAGTCGGTGCGGGATGAGGCGCCCTGGCTGCCCAACAACGTCGACTTTATCCAGCGCATCAACGGCCTGGCGGAACGGGAGCAGGTTCGCGACGTGCTCTACAGCGCCCGTTATCTGGTGCTCGGGCTCGGCGATGTCTACCTGGGGGCGCCCTGCGCGGTGCCGCTGGACCCCAGGCACCGGCTGCTGACCTCCAAGTACAACCCGGCTCGCACCTACACCGCCGAGGGCACGGTGGGTATTGGTGGCATCTACATGTGCATCTACGGCATGGACTCCCCGGGGGGCTACCAGCTGGTGGGGCGGACCCTGCCCATCTGGAACCGCTACCTGAAGAACCCGCAGTTTCAGGACGGCCAGCCCTGGCTGCTGAACTTCTTTGATCAGGTCTGCTACTACCCGGTGTCGGAGCAGGAACTGGAGCGTCAGCGGGATCTGTTCCGCGCCGGCCAGCTCAGCATCGAGATTGAACACACCACCTTTGAGCTGGCCTCCCACCAGGCCTTTCTGGACGCCAACGCCGGCGCCATCGCCGAGTTCCGCCAGAGCCAGCGGTCGGCCTACCAACAGGAGGTGGCGCGCTGGAAAGACAGCGAAGCCGACACCCTGGAGCGGCTGGCCAAGGCGCCACCGGCAACCGACACCGCCGATCTGGCCCGCTTCGGCGAGCTGGTGAGCGCGGACATGGCAGGCAACATCTGGCAGTGCCTGGTGAAACCCGGGGACAGGGTCAGCAAGGGCGACCGGGTGCTGGTGGTGGAGGCCATGAAGATGGAGTTTGAAGTCCTCGCCAGCCACGATGGCACCGTCTCGGCCCTGCATGTTCAGGCCGGCAAGGCCGTGACGCCGGGCGAACCGTTGCTTAGCATTGAGATATAACCCAGGCCGGGCGCCCTCCTCTGTTTGAGGGTGCCCGGTGACTTAGGGAGCAAGAGTCATGACAGAAAAATCCCCGGGCCGTCGCAAGGAAAGCATGGCCGATCGGGTCTACGAGGCCCTCAAGGCAGACATCTTCGAGTTCCGCCTGATTCCTGGCGACCGTTTCAGTGAGGGCGATATCGGCGGCCGGCTGCAGGCCAGTCGCACTCCGGTGCGCGAGGCATTGTACCGGTTGCAGCGGGAAGGCTATGTGGACGTGCTGTTCCGCAGCGGCTGGCAGGTGCGGCCGCTGGACTTCCAGCAGGTGGCCGACCTGTACGATCTGCGCATCACCCTGGAGCGGGCAGCGGTGGAGAAGCTCTGTCTTCTGCCGGAACCACCGCCGACCCTGCGCACCCTGACGGCGATCTGGAACCCGGATCATCCCTCTGAACGGGCGGTGGGCAGTACCGTGCGGGCGCTGGATGAGAGCTTCCACTGTGACCTGGTGGCCGCTGCCGGCAATCGCGAGATGACTCGCATTCACCGGGAGATCACCGAACGCCTGCGCATCATCCGTCGGCTCGACTTCACCCGTGACGATCGCATCGACGCCACCTACGAGGAGCACGCGGAGATTCTCGACGCCCTCCGCCGGGGCGAAGCAAGCCACGCCGCCGACCTGTTGGCCAGCCACATCCGCAGCAGTCAGGACGCGGTGAAGGAAATCACCATGGAGCGCATCCGCGAGGCCGCCGAATACCAGCGCCAACAGGCGACCGCTGCCGAAGAGTAGTTGACGCGGCTCGCGGGGACAGTATGGTTACTTGGCCTGATGTCACAATCGTCAGATGTCACGAAAAGATGGCAGAGGCTCCCAAGCTGTCAGAACAACAAAAACGCCGCCCCAGGATGTCGCCATGGCCCACACCTACGATCACACCGCCACCAATCCCCCCGGCCGGATCGCCATTTTTGGCGCCGGCAGCGTCGGTTGCTACCTGGGCGCCCGGCTACTGGCCGCAGGCGCAGAGGTCCGCTTCATCGGTCGCCCCCGGTTACAGGCGGTGTTACAGCAACACCCACTGGTCGCCAGCGATTACCAGGGTTTCCGCCACAGCCAGCAGTTGTCCGAGGGCCACTACGTCACCGACCCCAGCGCGGCCGCTGACGCAGACCTGGTACTGGTCACGGTCAAATCCGCCGCTACCGCGGAAGCCGGCCATCAACTGGCAGAGGTGTTGCCGGCTGGCACGCCGGTGATCAGCCTGCAGAATGGCATTTCCAACGCCGACACCCTGGCGGCGGCCATGCCCGATGCCCGTGTACTGGCGGGTATGGTGCCATTCAATGTTCTGCAGCAGGCCCCCGGGCACTTTCATCAGGGTACCGAAGGCCATCTGATGGCAGCTTACGACGCCGTTCTGGAACCCTGGCTGGGGTTGTTCAACGCCGCGGGTCTGCCGCTGGAGCTACGTCAGGACATGCTTTCGGTGATGTGGTCCAAGCTGCTGCTCAACCTGAACAACCCCATCAACGCCCTGTCTGGCGTGCCGCTGCTGGAGGAACTCTCCCAGCGGGACTACCGGCGCTGCCTGGCGCTGGCCCAGGAAGAAACCCTGACTCTGCTGGACCGAGCAGGCATTCCGGTGATCAAACTGACCGGTCTGCCCACCCGCTGGATACCCACGCTGATGCGGGCGCCGGACTGGTTGTTCACCCGGCTGGCGAAAAAAATGCTGGCCATGGACCCGGTCGCCCGCTCGTCCATGTGGGAAGATCTGGAGGCCGGCCGCGCCACCGAAGTGGACTGGATCAACGGCGAAGTGGTCGCTCTCGCCCATGCCCAGGGCCGCCAGGCACCGATCAACGACACCCTCACCAGGCTGGTTCATCAGTGCGAAACCCGACGCCGGGCCTGGCCCGCCGGGGAACTGCTGGCGCAGCTGAAAAATATGAACAGGAATTGATCTCATTTGGTGCGCCAGCGCCTACACCACTGTAGGAGATATCGCACACGAACCGTCGGCAATGTCCTTTGGCACCAACTCGGCACTTACCTAGAATAGACAGTGTCAAGGATGACAAGCCCGCACGGAAGCAGGCATACGGATGAACGGATGGGCTCACAGGATGTGAGCGTACATGGACGACTGCCCACGGAGCAGGGCAGCCCGAAGGACCGGGCGTCAGGCCGGCGACGGAGAAGGTTTACAAGGATTGTGAGCCTTTCCGTGCCCCTTTCTCCCCCAGCTTTACCTGCATGTTTCCCTCTGTCTGTTTTCGTTGTCGGGCGCCTTCTCAAGGCATACCGGTTATTGGCTGGTGTCGGCCTGCGTGGCCGAGCCAAACCCCTTGTCGCTGTTACCAACACCGGACCGCGGGTTATCCAGCCAATCGTCTGCCACCGGCAGCACCTGATCTTGCAGATCCTGGTCCGCGAGTCCATGCGCCCAGGAGAAATCCATGCACAACCTCGTACCCCGGAAACCCCTTCATCGCAGCCCGATCCTCGCGACTCTGGCACTTGTGCTGTCGCTGCTGACCCTGCCCCTGCAGGCGGACCCGGCGAACGCTGTCGCCCCCATCAACATCAATACCGCCACCGTCGAACAACTGACCGCACTGGATGGCATCGGCCCGGCCAAGGCCCAGGCGATCGTCAGCTACCGCAATGATCACGGCCCCTTTCAGAGCACGGAGGACCTCACCAAGGTCCGGGGCATTGGTAACCAGACCCTGGCCAAGAACAGCCCCCGGCTGACCGTGGACCGTCCCGCCACGCCGTAGTTTGGTTAACGGGCTTCTGGACAGGCTCGCTCCCGCTGCATAAGTTTAGGAGACGTCGGTGTGGTTGCGCGTGCGCAGCCACCGAGTCCGCATGCAGTGGGAGGTCTGATGACAGAGCCGGTTAAGGTCTATCCCGCCAAACCGCAAAAGGTGTTCTTCTTCGGCACCTGTCTGGTGGACCTGTTCTTCCCGGATGCCGGTATGGCCGGCATCCAGTTGCTGGAACGGGAAGGCATTGAGGTGCTGTTCCCCCAGGCCCAGACCTGCTGCGGCCAGCCCGCCTACACTTCCGGTTACCACGACGACGCCCGCGCCGTCGCCGCCGCCCAACTTCCGCTGTTTGACGAACCATGGCCCATTGTGGTGCCTTCCGGGTCCTGTGCCGGCATGATGCGCCAGCACTACCCCGCACTGTTTCAGGACACGCCGCAGCAGGCGCTGGCCAATGAGGTAGCGGCCCGAGTCTGGGAGCTGACCGACTTTCTGCTCAACGTCTGCCACATCAAGCTGCGGGATCAGGGTGAACCAGTGACGGTCGCCATGCACACCTCCTGCTCCGCACGGCGGGAAATGGGCATCGCCGCCGTGGGGCCAGCACTGCTTGGCCAGCTGGACAAGGTCACCCTGGTGGAACAGGTACGGGCGGAGGAATGCTGTGGCTTTGGCGGCACCTTTGCGGTACGCCACCCGGAGATCTCCGGCGCCATGGTCAATGAGAAGGTCAGCAGCCTGGTTGATACCGGCGCCCGCGCCTTTGTCACCACCGACTGTGGTTGCCTGATGAACATCGATGGCCACGCCGAGAAGGAACAGCAACCACTGCGGGGCCAGCATATCCTATCGTTCCTGTGGCAGCGGACCCAGGGTGGACCGGGTGGACAGGATCGAGAGGATAGAGAGGTCACGCCATGACCGCCCAGCCACCCCCGTCCGACGTTGAACAGTTCCACCCCCGGGCCCGGGCCGCGCTGAGTGATCCCCAGGTACGACAGAACTTCCGTCGCGCAATGGATGGGCTGATGGCCAAACGCAAGGCTGCGTTCGCCGACTGGGATCTGGACGCCCTGCGGGACCTGGGGGCGGCGGTTCGCCAGCGCGCCCTGGCCGAGCTGCCCAACCTGCTGGAGCAACTGGAGCAACAACTTCAGGCCAACGGCATTCAGGTTCATTGGGCGGTGGATGGTGACCATGCCTGTCGCATCGTCACCGACATCTGCCGCGCCCGCGACGCCCGGCGGGTGATCAAGGGCAAGTCGATGGTGTCGGAGGAGATGGAGCTGAACCATTATCTGGAGCAGCACGGCATCGAGGCGCTGGAGTCGGACCTGGGCGAGTACATTGTCCAGTTGGCGGAGGAAACGCCCTCCCACATCATCATGCCCGCGATCCACAAGAACACCGATGAGATCTCCGAGCTGCTGCACGACAAGACCGGCACCCGGCGCTCCCACGATGTCGAGTACCTGACCGCCAGTGCCCGCCAGCAACTGCGGGAGAAATTCATGCAGGCGGATGTGGGCATTTCCGGGGTCAACTTCGCGGTCGCCAGTACCGGAACCCTGTGCCTGGTGGAGAACGAGGGCAATGGCCGCATGACCACCACCGTGCCACCCTGCCACATTGCCGTCACCGGCATCGAGAAAGTGGTGCCGGGCCTGGACGAAGTGGCGGTACTGCTGGCACTGCTGACCCGCTCCGCCACCGGCCAGCACATCACCACCTACTTCAATATGATCTCCGGCCCCCGCCAGCCGGACGAGCTGGACGGCCCCGAGGAAGTTCACGTGGTGCTGGTGGACAACGGCCGCGCCACGCTTTACCAGGACCCGGAGCTGCGCGACACCCTGCGCTGCATTCGCTGCGGTGCCTGCATGAACCATTGCCCGGTCTACACTCGGGTTGGCGGCCACACCTACGGCACCACCTACCCCGGCCCCATTGGCAAGATCCTGATGCCCCATCTGCTTGGCCTGGCCTCGACCCGCCACCTGCCCAGTGCCTCCAGCTTGTGTGGCGCCTGCGGTGAGGTGTGCCCGGTACGCATCCCGATCCCCGATCTGCTGGTCCGCCTGCGCCGGGAGGCGGTGGACGGCGACCGCTTACACCCGTCCCGGGTCGCCGGCCATGGCAGTAAGCGCAACCCGGTGGAAGCGGTGGCCTGGCGCAGCTGGCGCTGGCTGCACAGCAATGGCGGCCGCTACCGGCTGGGTACCGCCCTGGCCACCCGCTTCCGCCGTCTGCAGCCCGCAAACCTGGGTGCCTGGACCCAGTACCGCACGGCACCACGACTGGCCAGCCGCAGCCTGCACCAATGGGTGCGACAACGGTCCAAGCAGGAGTCTGACGAATCATGAACGCACGGAAACAGATTCTGGATCGGCTCAGGGCCGCAACGGACACCGCGGCTGAGGCAACACCGCTGGACTTCACCTCAATGGAGCGGCCACCGTGGAGTCAGGAGGAGTGCCTGCAACGGTTTGAGCAAACACTGGAGTCGGTGCACGGAGAGGTTCACCGGGTCGACCGGGCGCACTGGCTGCTCCGGCTGGCGGAGATTCTGCAGGCCCGGAAGGTACGCAATCTGCTGGCGCCGGTGGAACACCCACTTGGTCAGGCCCTGCGGCAAAGTGGCCGTGACGACCTGCCAACACTGCTGGCGTACGACCAGGTGATCGAGGCCTGGCAGCCATCGCTGTTCAACGACGTTGATGCCAGCCTGACGTCGACCCTTGGCGGCATCGCCGAAACCGGCTCGCTGATCCTGTGGCCGACCCGGGACGAGCCGAGACTGATGAGTCTGGTGCCACCCATTCACATTGCGGTGCTGGACGCCGACCAGCTGTACAGCACGTTTCTGGATGCCCTGCGCCAGCAGGGCTGGTCTGCGGGGATGCCGACCAACGCCCTGCTGATTTCAGGCCCTTCCAAGACCGCCGATATCGAACAGACCCTGGCCTATGGCGTTCACGGCCCGCGGGAGCTGATCGTGCTGGTGCTGGGCTGATCGCACTGATGCCGGACGGTGCCGACGGGCACTGCTACCCGCCGGACCGCCGCGATCAGTCGTGGTCGCGGCGCTGCTTTTCCAGCATGTTGGGCTGGAGGATCTCGATCCAGTAACCATCCGGGTCCTGAATGAAGGCCAGGCCTTTCATCTTGCCGTCATCCGGCCGTTTGATGAATTCCACCCCAAGCTCATCAAAACGCTCCGCCGCCCGATACACATCCGGTACCGCAATGCCGATGTGGCCAAAGCCCTGGGGCTGGTCATTGCCATTGTGATAGTGGAAGTCCGGATCGTCCTCGGTCCCCCAGTTGTGGGTCAGCTCCAGCATCGCCTCGCGCCCGAAGGTGAAGGTGGTGCGGTGGGCCTCGTCCCGGGGTACGGCTGCCGCCTGACGCTCATCCAGGTAACCCAGGAAGTAGAGGCTGAACTGCATCTCCGGGAAATCGAGCTTGCGAACCAGGCTCATACCCAGCACCCGGGTGTAGAAGTCCAGGCTGACGGCCGGGTCCTTGATTCGCATCATGGTCTGGTTGAAGACGTAGCCCTCGGTCTCAGGAATCGGGGCATCATAGAGGCCGGGGGCCTCTTCGAAATGCTTGGGCATGGTGGGCTCCCTGTTCTGTTCATTCGCCGGGGCTACCGGCGTCGCGGTGCTGCTGCCATCGCCGGGCCCCATGTAAACCCTATACCTGTGTGCGTGTCAGCAGGATTTCAAGGGCGTGACACAGGTGACATGGCACTCTGGCCCGGTGTGCTAAACTCGCGCCATGGAATTTCAGGTCCCCAACACCCTCGCCGAACAGATTGCCAACTTCCTGGCTGAACGGATCATGACTGGTCAGATTCGGCCGGGCGAGCGCATTCATGAGGTCAAGATCGCCGCCGAACTGGAGGTAAGCCGTGCTTCGGTCAAGGAAGCGCTGTACACCCTGGAGCGCTGGCACCTGGTCGACATCATCCCCCGCAAGGGTGCTGTCGCCACCTGGCTTGACGCCGAGCACGCCTCCGAGCTCTACGATGTCTACATGCACCTGCTGCAGATGCTGGTGGAACGTCTGATCGACCGCTGGCAGCCCGAACACCGCGATCGCCTGCTGGGCCACATCGAGCAGGTATCCCGGCGGCTGCAGGAGCGCACCGACGTGCTGGCGGTGGTGGAGGCCAGCTTCGATGTCATGGATGTCTGCTGTGAAGTGGTGGGCAACCCCTACCTCACCGAGGCACTGACCAACTTCAAGCCTGCCGTCAGTCGCACCTATTACCTCAGCGCCGATCGCTATCGCCAGGATCTTCGCCGTACCGCCAGCTTCTTCAAGGGGCTGACCCAGGCGGTCCTGGACCGGGACCGGGTCGCGGCGGCCCATGAAATCACCGAGTTTTTCAACCACCAGCGCCAGCTCATCCTGCAGGCACTGTCCCCGGACGACACCACACCGGCCTCGTCCCGCTCCGCCTGAACCACCCTGCCATTGGCCCGACGGGCCAGATCTGTGATTCGCGCCGGTCTGTGAGAGTAATCACAGACCAGATACCCCGATGCGTCTACTGTAACAACATGTAACCTTACAACAAGAATCCGGGGTTCAGCCCCACCCATGCCAAGGATCGCCCCATGCCTCTGAATCGAGACTC
Organism: Marinobacter sp. CA1; assembly: GCF_020546665.1. Classification (NCBI taxonomy): domain Bacteria; kingdom Pseudomonadati; phylum Pseudomonadota; class Gammaproteobacteria; order Pseudomonadales; family Marinobacteraceae; genus Marinobacter; species Marinobacter sp. CA1. Next base: position 1,049,601 of record NZ_CP071785.1, on the reverse strand, counting down.
CTTCTCCGCCAGTGCCGCTGCCGGCCTGCTGGTATCCGCCGGATTGTGGCTGACAGCAATGCCGACCCAGGCACTGGAGCGTCTGGACGACGGTGAGATGGGGGTGGTGACCGGCCAGGCAGGTATCACCATGGAACTGGCGGCACGGATCGACATCGGGCAGGTGCGTTATGTCGATGAGGCGCCATTGGATTTCAACCAGGTGCGGCTGTCTGGCCACAACGGCACCATGCTCGACAACCTCAAACTGACCCTGGACGTCGCCGGCCCGGGCGAAGTGCTCGACTACGGCTTCTCGGAACTGGCTCGACGGGGCGACCAGGGCACTCTGGACCCGAATCACTGGCAGGTGGCGGACGCCATGAACCGCTACTCGGTGGCTGGCGAATTCGGTCGTCAGTACAACGACGGTGATCTGGTGATTCACCTCAGCCCGGTGGACAGCGGCGATCCCGCCAGCCTGACCGATTACCTCAATGCGGTGGACTTCGAGCTGGCCATCGACTCCATTGTCACCGGCGGCCAGCCCACCAGCACCACCATGTTTGAGAACATCCTGCTGCAAGGCTACCTGGGCCCCACCGACATTGTGGTTGGCAACACTGACAACAGCCGTGTGCTGCCCAGCGGCACCCTGGTCCAGGGCGCCGAAACCCACATCAGCAGCCACTTTGCCATCACCAACGGCCAGCTCGACTGGAACGTGGGCAACTTCGCCATTCTGTTCAACTTCGCCGCAGTGGGCATTGAAGGGCTGCGCCTGCACAACAACCGCGGCGACGACATGCTGGGCCACTTCGGCATGGCCTACGCCGAGGCGTCCATCAGCAAGGGCACCAGTGGTACCAGCGGGCAGGATGGCCTGTCGATTCACAACGTCGATTTCCGGGCGGATCTCGACATCGATCGGTTCAAGGTGGGCGGTCACAGCATCGGCTCGGTGTACATGACCGACATCAACATCCAGGATGCGTCCTTCCTGGTCTACGGCCACTGATCCGGCCACCGGGAGTCCGGCTGGCCATTAGCCAGGTGGCCCCGGAATGGTTACACTGCGCCGTCATCCTTCGATGGAACGCGCATGAGTGACACACGGATTGATTCGCCGTCCCAGACCTCGTCCAACAGGGAAGAAAACCAGGGCTCCGGCACACGCCTGCTGCTCTTCAGTGCCCTGTTCCTGGGGCTGACCGCCCTCGGGCTCTACACCATCTGGGATCGCTTTGCCGGTCGCAGCATTGCCTTCGATGACCGCCTGCTGTCCCCCATTTCCCTGATTGCCATCACCGGTCTGGTGCTGCTGTACTTCCTGATGGACGGGCTGCGTCTGCACTTCACCCTCCGGGCCCTGGGGCACCGGCTATCGATGGCCGCGCTGTTCAAGCTGGTGTTCATCAACCTGTTCTTTTCCAACGTCACACCGATGGCCACCGGTGGCGGCGTCGCTCAGGTGGTATACCTGCGCCAGCACGGCATTCCCCTTGGCCGGGCCACCGCTGCCACCACCATCCGCACGGTGCTGGCAGTGGCGGTGATCTTTACCCTGGCTCCGCTGTTCCTGATGTGGCTGCCCGCCCTGCAGTCCTTCTCGCTCAACCAGCAGCTGGGCACTGCCCTGGCGGTGTTCGCCGCCATCTACCTGACCTTCTTCGCGCTGGTGCTGTTCCGTACCCGCTGGCTGCTGGTGCCGTTGCAGGCAATGCTGGCGGGCCTGCACCGGGCCCATGCGCTGGGTGACGACCGCTATCGCCGCTGGCGCTTCCGGCTGAAGCGGGAGCTGATCCGCTTTGCCCACAGTTTCCGCGCCTATCTCGCCGGCCCCCGCCGCTGGGTGGCGCTGTCGGTGCTGTGTACCGTCGGGTTCCTGCTGTGCCTGTTCAGTCTGCCGGCGGTCCTGTTGGCGGCACTGGACTACCAGATTCCTTACCTGACGACCCTGGGCCTGATGACGGTCACCACGTTCGTGATGTATTTCGCGCCGACCCCCGGTGCCTCCGGCATCTCCGAGGGCGTGTTTGGCACCTTCTTCCGCGACCTGCTGGCGGGCCAGCACCTGGTGCTGGTGACGGTGGCCTGGCGCTTCCTCACCATCTACCTGGGTATGCTGATCGGCCTGATTCTGCTGCAGCGCGACCTGGCCCGCCAAAGCAAGGACACCAAGACCCCATGATCTTCCGCCACCCCCTGAAGGCGCTGTTCTACCTCAACCTGCTGATCATCCTGCTGCTGATTGGCTACAAGGTGTACCTGAATCTTTACGGCCCCCGACTGGAAGCGATCCACACCGACCAGGTCGCCGAGCTGCAGGCATCCCTGACCGCCGATCAGCCGTTCTCGTTCGCGGTGGTTGGCAACATCAACAACTCGGTCGGGATCTTCGAGCAGCGTATCGTGCCGGAACTGAACCGCTCTGGCGTGGATTTCCTGGTGTCCGCAGGCAACGCCGTCAGCAGTGGCGGTGAGGACAAGTACCGGGCACTGCAGGGCACCCTGGGACACCTGCAGATGCCCTACCTGCTCACCTTTGGCGAAAACGAGCAGGAAAACTTTGGCAGCTTCCGCTTCTACGACCACTTTGGCCCGCATTTCTACAGCGTGAGCGCCGGCAACAGCCGGCTACTGTTCCTCGACAGCACCGGCAAGACCCCCTGGCGCTGGCAGATCCGCTGGCTGGACGAACAACTGGCCAGCGACGACAGTCCCCACCGCTTTGTATTCATCAACCACCCGCCCTTCAGCTCCGGCAAGGACCTGCTGTTTGGGATGGAGGACAAGCACCTGCAACCGGTGGAATTCCGTCAGGCGCTGATGTCCCTGTTGCAGCAACACCGGGTGGACGCGGTGTTCTCTGCCAGCATCCCCATCTTCGCCGAGCAGAAAGTTCACGATACCCGGCTCATTACCACCGGCGGTGCCGGCGGCCTGGTGCTCAACAACGAGGACAGTTTCTACCACTATGTACGGGTGACGGTGCCGGAGAACCCGGATGCAGACGTGGCCATCGAGCTCAATCGACTGGAGATTGGCCAGCACCCGGTGATGAAGCAACTGGAGAGTTTCTGGTTCTTCATCTACTCCCTGTTCTATGTCGGCTACCTGAACTTCCTGCTGGTGCTGGCGGTGTTCGTGGTGATCGCCATTCGGCTCTACGTCACCGTGTACGTCGGTCGTGACTACTACCCGGATTATGACCTGGACCCCACACCCTGGCTGAAGCGGCCATTGAAGGTGGCCATGTTCACCAACAACTACCTGCCGTTCATCGGTGGCGTACCGATCTCCATTGAACGCCTGCGGCGGGGCCTGAAGGCGCTGGGCGACTCGGTGCTGGTGGTGGCACCACGCTACCGGGACCAGCCAGCGGAGGAAGAGCAGGTTCTGCGCATACCCTCGCTGCTGGCGCTGGGCGAAAAACGTGAGTTCCGGCTGGCCAACATTTTCCTGCCCCGCCTGCGGCGGCAGGTGGCCGACTTCCGCCCCGACCTGATCCACATTCATCACCCCTTCTGGATCGGTTCCCTGGGGCTGTTCATCGCCCGCTGGCTGCGGGTCCCGGCGGTCTACACCTACCACACCCGGCTCGAGCACTACGCCCACTTCGTGCCGCTGCCCGGGCGGCTGTTCCGTAACCTGATCTCCCACGAGATCATCAAGCGTTTTGCCAACCGCTGCGATGCGGTCATCGTGCCCACTTACTCCACCGAGGAGTACCTGCGGATGATTGACGTCAAGACCCCCACCTACGTGCAGCCGACCGGTATCGAGTATCAGCGTTTCCAGGAGGTGCACCAGCGCGAGGTCGACAAGCTGCGCCAGCGACTCGAACTTGGCGACGAGCGGGTGTTTGTGAGCGTGTCGCGGCTGTCCAATGAGAAGAACATCGATTTCATGATCGATGCCATCGATCAGTTGCGGCGTCGCACCGACGTGCCGTTCCGGTTCCTGATGATTGGTGATGGCCATCAGCGCCAGCGACTGCAGAAGCGCATTGATGAGCTGGACCTTGGCCGGCACTTCACCTTGGTCGGCGCCGTTCCCCCGGACGACATGGCCACCTGGTACCACCTTGGCGACGCCTTCGCGTTTGCCTCCAAGTCGGAAACCCAGGGCATGGTGATCCTGGAAGCCATGGCGGCGGGCCTGCCGGTGGTGGCGGTGCGTTCCAGCGGCATCGACGACGTGGTACGAGACGATCACAACGGCTACAAGACCCCGGAAAAGCAGCAGCTCTGGCTGCAACGGGTGCAACAGTTGCTGGAGGATGACGAGCTGCGCCAGCGCCTGGCAGACAACGCCCTGTCATTTGCCGCGGATTATTCGGTGGAGCAGTTCGCTGACGACGTTCGCACCATCTACGCGACCGTACTGGCCAGCCGGTTTGGCGAGCCGGAGGACGACCGTTCAGCGGAAGGCTGACCAATCCGCTCCTGTCGTGGTTGCCAGAAAGGCCACCAGTTCGTCAGCAGGCATCGGAAGGGCATAGTAAAACCCCTGGGCGGCATCGCAACCCAGATCGCGGACCAACCGGTCCTGCTCCGCGGTTTCGACGCCCTCCACCAGGACCGTCAGGCCCAGCCGGTGACCGACCTGGATGATCGCCTCCAGGATGGCCATGTCGGCGTCGTTGCCGAGTGCGTTCTGCAGGAACAGCCGGTCGATCTTCAGGGTGCACAGCGGCAACCGCCGCAGATACACCAGTGACGAGTAGCCGCTGCCAAAGTCGTCAATGGCAATATGGCCGCCGGCGTTGTAGAGGCGATGCAGCTGGGCCATCTCAGCGTCCTGGCTCGACATCATTTCGTGCTCGGTCAGCTCCAGCCCCAGCTGTTTGAGCGGGATTCCGAACTGACGCGTCACCTCGAGCACCTGGTCATCAAAGCGCTGCTTGATCAGCTGATTGGCGGAAACGTTGATATCCACACGCAGACCGGCCAGGGGCGTCGTTTGCCACTGTGCCAACTGCTGGCAGGCCTGCTGCAGCACCCACTGGCCGATCTCCCAGATCAGGCCTGACTTTTCTGCCACCGGGATAAATTCCGCCGGCGACACCGGCCCCCCTTCCGCCGGGAAACAACGCAATAACGCCTCACAGGACCTGATCCGACCGCTGCGCAAGTCAACCTGGGGCTGGTAGTAGAGCTGGAACCAGTCGCGCTCCAGGCCCTGGCGGATCAAGGTCACCACCTGCTGGTGACGGTGTAGCTGATCGGAAATGGCCTGGCTGAAGAAGCAGTAGCCGTCTCGCCCCCGGGCCTTGGCCTGGTGCATGGCGGCGTCAGCCGCACCCATCAGCGAACGGCTGTCACGGCCATCATCCGGAAACAGACTGACACCGATGCTGGCGCTCAGGGCGTAGTCGACGTCATCGACCACCAGGCAATCCGCAAACTGGTCGCGCAGTGACTGCAGGAACCCCTCAACCTCCGGTCGTCCGTCGACGTCCGCCAGAATGGCGACAAACTCATCCCCACCAAAGTGACTGAGCCAGTTTGGCGGACCAACCACCAACGCCAGTCGCGCGGCCACCGCCTGAAGCAATCGGTCGCCGAGATCGTGGCCAAGGGTATCGTTTATCAGTTTGAACTCATCCAGATCGATGAACAACAGGGCCAGCCGCTGCCCCTCGTTCCCGGCCCGGGTGATCCGGCAGGCCAGCTCCTGCTCCATGCTGAAGCGGTTGGGCAACCCCGTCAGGCCATCATAATGAGCCTGCCGAACCAGCTTCTGCTCCGCCCGCTTTTGCTCCTGCAGGCAGACATCGATACAGAACATCTCGCAGGCCCCGGAGGCCTGGCGTAGCAGTACGTGGCTGGAGTACACCGGCACGGTATGACCATCCCGATGCTGCAGTTCCAGCTCCGCCGAAGGAATCGCCACCCCCTCGGCCAGCCAGACGCGATGGGCCTCGATCACCTCGTCACGCATGCGGTGAGGAATGATCAGGTCCTCCAGGCGGCGGCCCAGGGCTTCGTCTGCGGAATAACCGTAGATCCGGGTGCTGGCCTGATTCCAGTAGATGACCCGCCGTTCGCGGTCGTAACCCTGCACGGCGACCATGGGCAGCTGTTCGATCAGCTGGAAGAACCGATCCTCATCGTTGGCCAAAGGGTCGTCCGCGGTCTGCGCGGAAGCGTCAGCCATTGTTTTCGATGGCCGGGACGGTTTGGGTGTGTTGATGGCCATGGTAACCGAGTGCTCCTGTCGGCAGCTGTGCTCTTGCCTATCCATTACGCTGGTCGAGGTAGCCTCGGATCGCGCAGAGGCGATTCGAAGTTCATCAGAGGCGCCCTGATGTCCCGTCTGACGAATTCCTTGGCCAGACAGGACACTAGTTATTAATAGCAGCTTGGTGTGGGATTGCAGGAAATCGTGGGTTTGCCGGTATTTCTGTGCCGGGGAGGCTCTGATGCGCTCCCTGGCGGGGTCTGAGAGATCGGATTACACTGAGGGTTCGTAGAGCCTTTTAGGTAATCAACGAAAGGAGTGATCGCCGTGACAGGAATTCCGGTTGGTATCAGCACCTGCCTGCTGGGGCAGAACGTCCGCCATGATGGCGGCCACAAGCATTCACGCTTCTGTACGCAGGTACTGGCGAAGCACTTTGAGTTTCGGCCCTTCTGTCCGGAGGTGGCCACCGGCATGGGCACACCGCGGCCGGCGATTCACCTCCGTGAGGTCGGGGAGGAGCTTCGACTGGTGGAGTCCAAGGGCGACGCCGACCACACCGACGCCATGCATGAGACCATCGCACGCGCCCTGCCGGGCCTGTCGCACCTGCGCGGCTACATTTTGATGGCCAAGTCTCCCAGTTGTGGCATGGAGCGCATCAAGGTCCACAACGACCAGGGCCGCACCATCCGACGCGATGCCCAGGGTCTGTTTGCCGAAGCACTGATGAAGGCCTACCCGCTGCTGCCGGTGGAGGAAGAAGGCCGGCTCCACGACGACCAGCTGCGGGAGAATTTCGTCGAGCGGGTGTTTGTGTACGACGATTGGTTGCAAAACGTAGCGGCAGACCTGACGCCCAAGGCTCTGATCGATTTCCATACCCGCCACAAATTCCAGTTGCTGGCTCACAGCGAGGCGGTTTACCGCCAACTGGGACCAATGCTGGCGGACCTGAAATCCCAGCCCCTTGAGGCACTGGCGGATCGTTACATTCAAGAGTTCATGGGTGCGATGACCCAGAAGGTCAGTCGCGGAGCCCACGTCAATGCCATGCAGCATCTGATGGGGTTCCTGCGGGCCTCCATGGGCAGCGAGGATCGGGCGGTGTTGGTGGAACAGATCGAGGCGTACCACCGGGGCGAAACCCCGCTGGTGGTGCCCATGACACTACTGCGAATGGCGCAGCGCCGGGAACCGGTGGACTATGTGGAGATGCAGCATTACCTCACCCCCTACCCCGACGAACTGGGGCTGAGAAACCGGGTTTAACCCGGGCTCAGCCCTCACTTCAGAAGCCATACAACAGCGACACCGCAGTCTCGGTATCGACGTTTTCACTGTCTCCTGGCGGTTCAGACAGGTGCTTGAGCCGGAACGCCAGCTTCATCGACAGGCTGCCATTGATGGCGGCCTGTAGCGAGGTTTCCGATTCGCTGACGGTATTACCGTCGTCCAGTCCCACTTCCGTGCTGAGCGTCTGTCGGACCAGGGCGGTTTCCGACAGACTGTAATCCAGCCTCCCGGAGAGTCTGGTAATAGCCTCTTTCTCTTCCCGCTCACCGGTATCATCCGGTTCATCAAACCGGTTGAAGCGATAACCGCCACCGGCGGACAGCTCCAGGAAAGATCGCTCCCCCTGCTGCCATAGCCGATGACCGTAACCGGAGGTCAGCGATGATTCGAAATCGTAGCCGGAGAAGCGGTCGTCCTCATAGCTGCCGCGGAGAAACCAGAACTGCCGCTCACTGAACTTGTAGTCGGTCTGGGCTGAGGCCCGATACTCCTCCGAGGTGGTTTCACCATCTGCCTTGGAATACAGCGACGCCAGCTTGAGCTGGTTGCGCCAGCCCGGCACGTCATTCACCAACGCTACGCGGGTATTGATGTTGGTCTCTTCGGTGTTGCCGGAGGTGATCAGCACCCCCAGCTCGGCTTCCCCACCCCAGTCTTCCTGGTTGGTTACGGCGCCGGCGCCGGAGGCGCAGGCCATCAGAATGAGAGTGGATAGCAGACGTTGCATGGATCGCCTCGTTTCAGGATGAGTGGGCCGGGGTGTCAGCCTTTCTCCCCGGCTTGACTGAGTTCGGCCTGCCGCGCGCGCTCCGCTTTCTTGCGGGCCTTACGCTCGGCAATAATGTGGGCCGCCTCGCCACCGACATGGGTTTCCCCCCGCTGCCGCGCCAGCTGCATCTGCTTTTCGCGCTCGGCAAAGCGGGCTTTCTGGGCCTCGGTCAGGCTGTCAGCACACTGGTGACAGCTGACGCCCTGACGATACTCAGGCCGCTGCTTGTCGGCGTCGGTGATGGGCCGGCGGCAGGCGTGGCACTGGTCGTAGTCGCCCCGCTCAAGGTTGTGGTCCACGGTGACCCGGTCGTCGAACACGAAACACTCGCCCTGCCAGAGCGACTGTTCCTGGGGGACTTCCTCCAGATACTTGAGAATCCCGCCTTTGAGGTGATAAACCTCATCAAAGCCCTGTTCCTTGAGATAGGCCGTGGACTTCTCGCAGCGGATACCGCCCGTGCAGAACATCGCCACTTTCTTGTGCCTGGCAGGATCGAGATTGTCGCGGACGTAATCCGGAAACTCCCGGAACGTGTCCGTAGCCGGGTTGACCGCATTCTTGAAGGTCCCGATTTCCACTTCGTACTGGTTGCGGGTGTCAATCAGCAACACCTCCGGATCGGAGATCAGCTCATTCCACTCGGCAGCGTCAACGTAGGTGCCAACAACCTTCTTGGGATCAATGCCTTCCACACCCATGGTGACGATCTCTTTCTTGAGTTTCACCTTGGTGCGTTTGAACGGCTGGATATCGACAAACGATTCTTTGTAATCAACGCCGGCAAAGCGCGGGTGGCTATCAATCCACGCTTTCACGGCATCGATACCCTCGCGACTGCCGGCAATGGTGCCATTGATACCCTCACGGGCCAGCAGCAAGGTGCCGCGAACATCCCGGGACAGCATCAGGTCCAGCAGTGGCTGGCGAAGGGTCTGAAAATCATCAACAACAGCGAACTTGTAAAGCGCGCAGACGACAACAGATTGACTCATAACTTTCTCCTGCGGGCCGGATCGTAAATCCGGAGCACGATGGGTGGACACGGCGGTAACGCCAGTGTCCGGCATTCTAAGGTTCAGGCGGCGCGACGCAAGTCCGTAGCCTCCACGAGGCAATGCCAACGTCTCGCCGCCGGTCTACACATGCCGCTTTCAGCGCGCCAGTTCGCGTTCAACCACAGCGGACAACTGCCCCCAGCCGGGCCGGGTCAGCGGGATGTTGTCGACCATCACCGTCGGCGTGCTCATGACCCGCAACTGGCGGGCCACCGCGGCACTGTTCTCGATGGCCTCCCGGTGCAGGTCGGTTGCCATACAGCGACGGAAGCGGGACTGATCCAGCCCCAGGTCGCCGGCATAGCGGGTGAAGATCTCCGCCGCGGACTCGCTGTCGCTCCAGGCGCCCTGCCGGGCGAACAACCGCTCATGCATCGACCAGTACTGGTCCTGATCACCGGCACAGCGAGCAGCCATGGCAGCCGGGATGGCATTGGCATGCTGGCGCAGCGGCAGGTCGAAGTACACGAAACGCACCTGACCGGAAGCGACATACTCGGCCTTCAGTTTCTGGCTGGCCTCAGCAAAGTTCGCACAGGCGGGGCATTGATAGTCAGCGAACTCACGCACCACCACCGGGGCATCCGCCGGGCCGATGCTGACACCGTATTGATCCAGCTCCTCCGGGAAAGACCCGGCGTCCTCTGCCGCCACCGGCAACGACGGCGATTCCGCCGCCGGCGGCTGGCTGAGCCAGACCACACCGGCCACCAATGCCAGCGCGATGGCGCCTCCGGTAATCATCCATCCCGTGCGTTTGCCACCACGGCTTTGACGCGTTGGTGCTCCACCCGTCTGGCGGCGCTTTGCCTCGCCCATAATGTCTCCGTTGTATTCGGGTTGTTTGTGTCAGAGCGGGAAACCGCTATGATCGACAGTTAGTAAGGTGCCTATGTATCTTGGGAGCCTCTGATCAGCTCCCCTGGCTTTATGACAACACGATAATAACAGGAGTTACGATGGCCATACCTACCCCCCTGCAGAACACCCTCTCCCTGCCGCTGATTGCTGCCCCCATGTTCCTGATCTCTGGCCCGGAACTGGCCCTGGCCTGTTGCAAAGCAGGCGTTGTCGGCAGCTTTCCCGCCCTCAACCAGCGCACCAGTGAAGGCTTCGAAGACTGGCTGGAGCAGATGAACTCGGAGCTGGCCGCCTACCGCGAGCAGCACCCCGATACCACGGTCGCGCCGTATGCCGTCAACCTGGTGGTCCACCGGACCAACCCGCGCTGGCAGGCGGACCTGGAACTGTGCGTGAAACACCAGGTGCCCATTGTCATTACCTCACTTGGCGCCGCCAGCCAGGTGGTCGAAGCCGTGCACAGCTATGGCGGTCTGGTGTTTCATGACGTCACCAACCGCAAACACGCCCGCAAGGCCGCCGAGGCGGGTGTTGACGGCATCATCGCGGTGGCAGCAGGCGCGGGTGGACACGCCGGCACCACCAATCCGTTGGTCCTGGTCCATGAAATCCAGCAGGTGTTCGACGGCACCGTCATCCTCGCCGGTGGCCTGTCCAAAGGCGAAGACCTGCTGGCCGCCCAGGCCCTGGGCGCCGATCTCAGCTATATGGGCACCCGCTTCATCAACACCCGGGAATCCCGGGCCGAGCAGGCCTACCAGCAGATGATCATTGAATCCGCCTCCGAGGACATTATCCATACGCCTGCGGTATCCGGGGTACCCGCCAGCTTTATGCGCCAGAGCCTGGAAGCCGCCGGTTTCCCGATGGACAAGCTGAATCAGGCAGGGGATGTGAACTACGGGGAAAAGCTGAAGCCCATGGACGATGAGGCCAAGGCCTGGAAAACCGTATGGTCGGCTGGGCAGGGCGTCAGCCTGATCGATACGGTGGACTCCGTTGAGTCACTGGTTAGCCAACTGCAAACGGAATACCGCAACGCCCGCAGCCGGCTGGTGTAAGGGTGCCGGGCCTCTGACGCTCAGAGGCCCGGCTTTGCGTCAGTCGTCATCATCGTCGTCGACGTCGACTTCCAGGATTTCATAGGAACCATTGTCCAGCAGGCGGTACTGGACACCAACCACCCGGCCCGGGAGCAGGGCCTCGGCGTCGTCCAGAGTGGAATTCTCGGTGATGGCCATGGTCACCCCGAGGATCTGCAGATCGGTCATGGAGGACTGAATCAGGTTGCCCTCCAGTTCAAAGCTGGCCACTGCACCCGGCTCATCACTATCACCGTCGGCTCCATCCTCCGAGTTCCGTTCAATCTTGACGGCCTCGAGGTAAACGTTGCCTGCGGCATCCAGTTTTTCAATACCATCAACTTCAATGCTATCGCCAAGCTGCAATCGCTCAAAGGTCATTCGAAGACCTTCCTGATCATCGTCTGCAATCAGGGTCGAGGAGTTGACAAGAACCGGCACGCCACCCACTTCCAGCCGCTGGGTTGAAAGGTCTGGAACCTGGGTAATAACGGCTTCTACTTTGGCACCGGATTCCCGACGCTCAACCGATTCAGCAACCAGGACGCCTTCGCGGATTTCGCCTTCAACTTTGACCAGGAGATCGTTGCCGAAGTCTTCGGCATTCAAGCCAGCGAACTCGGTATCAGCACTTAATTCAACCAACTGTCCGCCAACCCGATAGAAACCCAAACTTGGGTTAACAGCATTGGCAGGCCCAGACAGTTCGATATCCGCACCCTCACTGCTGCGGTAGCGCGCGCCATCATGGGGACGTATGGAGCGCGCCACAATGGTGCCATCCACCAGTGCGCCTTCCACTTCCAGCAAACGGCCATCGCCCAGCGCGTCTTCGCTGAGGCCACTGGATGCCAGGCTGGCGGAAGAATACTGAACCAACTGCCCCTTAATCCGGAAGCTGTTCAGGTTCGTTTGCATCGAGAAGCTGTCGACCGAACCTTCAACTTCGATGTCATCCTCAAGGCCGTCTTCAATCAACCCTATGAACGACGCACGATAGCCATTATCTGCCAACCAGGCACTCACCCGAACAAAATCACCGTCTTTCAGCGAGGACAGTTTGGTATCTTTGAATACAGTCTGAGTATCCGCTCGCACCGCCTGTCCGTACATCGAGAACGTCAGACGATCCCGTTTTTCGTCAAAGACCACATCAGATACCTTGCCTCGCAGGGTATCGTCATACTCCAGAGCTGTGGCGGTGCCTTGGCCATCGTCCTGCCACTTGCCCTCGACTCGAACGATCATGCCCTTTTCAAGTTGGGCTTCGGTGTCAATTCCATCGTTACTGGTGATCTTGCCATTCAGTGAACTGGTATCGAAGCGAACGCCGTTAACGTAGACGCTACCAAAGCCTGAAACCGGGCCAACACTGTCGCCAGTCCCCCGGATACCGCCATCAGCGACATCTATGCCACCGTCACAGGCGGCCAGCACTCCCAGTGCGGAGACACCCAGTACCAGTTTCAGCGATGGGCGCGATTTCGGGTCGGTCATGATTCGTGCTCTCTTTCCTTGGGTGGCTGGATCGGATCTTCAAAGTAAAAAATGCTCACACCGGTCCGAACGGCCTGGGAGGTTTCGTGTTTGCCGGAAATGTCCCTGTCATAGGGCCCCAACCAGCGATCGAGGGATTCTAACAGTGCCTGGGACTGATCTGCAGCATACTCGCGCCAGGCGTCCAGGACCTCGGTCGGTATATTGTTGTAGGTCAAGGTACGCTGGAACAGGGGCTGATGTCCGGCTTCGGTACTGACCAGGTTGAAGTCGACTGTCGAGATCAGATCGGAGACATCCTCGCCGAAGATATTGAGGAGTTCGGCATCGTCTCCAACTGGCACGTAAGCGCGCTTGCGCAGCACCAGGCCTTCTGCCTGTGCCACAACGCCAACTCGCAACAGCTCATCCAGAACCGCCCGTGGCGTCATGTCGCCACTGTACCGCCGTACCAGTTCAGAGAAACCCAGCTCCCCATCAAAAGACAGCACCCGGGGCTCTCCCTGATCATCCTGGAAATCCGTATCGTGTATCCAGCCGGAGACTACCCGTGATGCGCGATTGGTGTGAACCCGGTCCTCAACTGTTGCCTCTTCGTCGGCCAGGGATTCCCGTAATCTCTTGACTTCCTTACGGGTCAAGCCGGTCATCACCGCGGCTTTGGAGTCCGTGGTTTTTCGGCGACCGTGATTGAAATCCTCCAGGGACGCCTGGACATAGGCGCGCTTGACCAGCTCGGCAAATTCCCCATAGGGAATGCCGTTGCGCAGCAACAGCCTGGCCAGTGGCCGCAGTATACGGAACAGGGCCTTGTGGAGGGGACGATCTTCAGATGTGCTCATGTTTGGGATTGTATTCCCATAGAAGGGATAACACCAGAAAGCAGGCCGGTAACTGCGAAAAGGAACACAGCACCGGCCTTACTTCCATCTATCAGGGTTGGGGAAGTCAGTCCTCTGTACTGGCGATTGCCTCAACCTCAAGCAGTTTGTACTGCCCACCTTCCGTTGGTACGTACTCAGCCTCGACTTTCTGGCCGGTTTCGATATCGGAGATATCAACATCACCTGCCAGGAGCTCGACACTCAAGACCGTAATAGCAGTCTCCGTTACGTCAGTAACGCGCCCCTGCAACTCAAAGGGCTCCTGATCGTCATCGTCATCCGCTGACTCACGCTCAAGCTTGAACACTTCCAGGTAGCCAACGCCGTCGGATTCACGCTGAAAGCCGGAAATCTCCACCAGGTCTCCCACCGCCAGCTCATCAATCTTGAGCCGGTCCTGAGAGTCATCTTCGTCGTTTTCCAGCAGAGAGCCCGAGGAGATCAGGGCCGTTACACCGCCCACGTCGATGGTATTGGTGCTCAGATCGATACCGACAATGACGCCTTCAACTTCAGCATCCACCATCTTCAGCTCAATCTCTTCGGCCAGCAGCACACCACCACTCACCTGACCTTCTACCGAAACCCGAACACCATTGGTCAGCAGCTCTTCCTGAGCACCATCTTCAAACTCCGTTGCATCGGACACTTGAACGGTGAAGCCATTCAGCATGAACCGTCGGTTGGCGGCATCGTACTCACCCATCACCGGCCCGGACAATTCAAGGTCATCGCCTTCCTCGCCAGCCAGATAATCACCTTGCCGCTCGATCTCCTTGGCAACGAATACGCCATTTTCTTTCAGCGTACCCTCAACCTCGATCAACATGCCGTTACTGAGCTCTGTTTCATCAAGGTCGTCATCGAACTGTGCCAGGTCGTAGCTTACAGGCTGATCGTTGATGTTGAAGGTTTCCGCAAGCTGATCCAGATTGGAAATCTTCCCTTCCAGTTCAACGTCCTGATACTCGTCGAAAATGGCCTCAAGCTGGGCGGCACCTACAAAGGATGCACGGAAATTCCCTTCCTGCTGGTACCAGCCGCTGATGCGCACCTGGAAAGCTTCCGGCGTTGCTTCCAGCTCTTCCACAGAGGCTCCCTTGAACACCGTCTGAGCATCGACCAGAACCGTCTGCCCCAAGACCTTCAGTTCACCGGTGCGCTGCTCGCTGTCCCAGGACGCCGTCGTCAATGGGCCACGCAGCAGATCGTCGTAGAAGATCTCGTAAGCCTCACCCTGGCCAGTCTCCGTCCAACTGCCATTGACCCGCAGAACCATGCCTTTCTCGAGCTGCTCCTCGCGATCAATACCATCATCACTGGTGACGACGCCGTCGGTGTCAAAACGTACGCCATTAACGTACACACTGCCAAAACCGGAAACGGGACCGACACTGTTACCAATCGCATCCCATTCCCCGGGCTGATCCGTGCCCGGTTTATCATCGCTGTCGCTGCCACAGGCAACCAGGGTCGTTACCGCCATCGTGACCAGGGTTGCCCGCACAGCTCCAGCAAGGGCTTTACGCCTCATAGTTATCTCCTTGATTAAGCCAACTCGTTATCTTTCATTTGGCCCGAATTTCTGAGATTCAGGTCCATTACCACGCTCGATTCTCGTTTTGGGATATTTTTCCCTGAAACTTGATTTGGGATTTTATTCCCATTTTTTTGGTTGTCTACACTGCATGTCCCCAATGGCGACGCAAAGCTCGCAAAAGCAGAACCTAACGCATTGTTATTGCTGAATTTATAGACAGAAAATAATTTGGTTACGAATTAGTAATCTTTGATTGATTGCTCACCATACTCTCAATCACTCCCCCATCAACTGCCTGACACGCTGGTTCAGCCGCTCCACTTCCCGCCGCAGCTCGTTGACGTCGTCCAGTAAATCCAGCGACATGGCCAGGCCCGGAAGATTGAGTTTCAGGTCCCGCTGCAGACGCTGAGCCTTCTGCAGGCGGGCCAGCGAAGGCAGGTCGAAACGCCACTCGGTGACCTGCCCCTCAGCCAGTGGCGAGATCACGCCATAGCTCACCAGCTTGACCACAAACTCCGCATGCACATCGCCGCGCTCGCAAAGTTCCCGCAGGCTGAAGGTTGCCTGCTGTTCCAGCAGCTCGACCTCGATATTGGGTTGCTGTCGTTCCATCACTCTCTCCAGCTCACACGCCCATGCGTTCACGTGGGTTGAAGGCTTCTTCCGCCTTCGCCAACTGCTGATAAAGTGCTTCGGCCTCATCGCTGTGCTGTTCCGGCATCACCACCTGCAGCACCACGATCTGGTCGCCGGGGTGCTTGCCCGGCAACCCCTTGCCCTTGAGGCGGAGCTTGCGACCACTGGAAGATCCCCGCGGTACCTTGACGCTGACCCGGCCACCAACGGTTGGCACGGTGATGCTGCCCCCCAGGGCGGCCTCCCAGGGGGTGACTGGAACCGTCACCAGGACATCCCGGCCTTCGACACTGAACATCGGGTGGGGCGCCAGCGAGATTTCGATAAACAGATCGCCAGGCTCGCCACCGGCCTGACCAGGTGAGCCCTGCCCCTTCAGGCGCATATGCTGGCCCTCTCGCAGTCCGGCGGGCACTTTGACGTTGAGGGTTTTCTGGCGGGCACGGAGGCGTCCCTGGTCATCCACTTCATGGACGGTGAAACGAACCTGTTTGTCGCAGCCGTGATAGGCCTCTTCCAGAAACAACGCGAGACGGGCGTGGACATCCTCTCCACGCCGACGCGCCTGGTAACCCGGTCCGGTCCCAAAACCGCCGGCACGGCCAAAGATGGATTCGAAGAAGTCGCTGAACTGGCGGGCATCGGCCTCGGTATAGCCTCCGCCGGCGAACCCCGAGCTGCTTTCCCAGCCGGGTGGCGGTGTAAACTCGCCGCCGCGGTCGCGGTAGGCGCGAAGCTGGTCATACTCTGCCCGTTTCTCCGGGTCCTTGAGCACTTCGTAGGCTTCGCCAATGTCCTTGAAGCGTTCGTCGGCATCGGCCTCGGTGCTGACGTCGGGGTGATACTTCCGTGCCAGCTTCCGGTAGGCCTTCTTGATCTCCTCGGGCGAGGCCGACTCACCCACCCCGAGAGCGGCGTAGTAGTCCTTGAAGTCCATGATTCCTCTCACACCAAAGCGGTCAGAACGGGCAGCGCTCAACGCCACCCTTTGATAAGAAATATTTGGTGATTCGAGGAAATTTACAAGACAGGAACGATCAATTATTGATCGACATCAGACCCGGCTGTTGCTGGCGAAAACGGCTGGGAGACACACCACAGCAACGCTGGAAGGCCCGGGAGAAACTGGCGGTATCGGCAAAGCCGAGATCAAGGGCAATCACCCCAACGGGTTTCTGGCTCAGCTTCAGCCAGTGGCGAGCCCATTCCATCCGTCGGCTCATGATGTACTGCTGGGGCGTTGCCTCAAATTCCATCACAAAAAGCCGATGCAGGCGGCTCACACTCATGTTGAGCAGGTGGGCAAGTTGGCGATTATCCAAAGGTTCGGCGATGCGCTGATCAATGAGCCGGTTCAGTAGCGCCGGGCTGAGCAACTGCCTTCGCGACGCATGCTCAGGTGACTGCTCCAACGTCTGATAGATCTGGGCAATCAGCATCAGGGCCCACTGCTGAGCCAGCACCTGCCCGCTGTCACCCGTCGTGGTCGGGTGCCCCAGTTGCCAGGCAGCGTGAGCCACCAGCGAGCGAATCGACGGTGACATATCCAGAAAGCGGGGGCTGTTGAACAGATGATCGTTAAGCGCCCGCTCGGCGGTGGACTCAAACAATTGAACCGCCGGATCGTCGAACTGGATATCAATCACCAGCAGTTCGCTGTCCTCCCCCTTACCTTCATAGCCGTGACTGGCATCTCCCGGCACCAGCACCATCTTGTCGGGACCGACCCCCTGACCGTTGCTGTCAAACTCGCACTCGGTGACTCCGCGACACCCCAGCAGCAACTGGGGGAAATCGTGGCGGTGTTCGCCGCTGGTGCGGGCGATCCGATTCTTTCGAAGCAGGGTCTGCCCCATGGTTATCGACCTGTAACTGCCGGCCCGGTCCCTGGACGCTGATGCATTCGCGACACTCAGACAACGAGTGTGGATTCTGAAACAAAGGCATCCGGGAAACCCCAGATAGACTCGATCACATAGCGAGGTGTTTCACCCCGATGACAACTTACAGGAGAATTGCATGTATCTCTCAGCCGATCAAGTTGCCGCGTGTTTGCCCTGGGAAGACCTGATCAATGCCCTCGATGAGGCGTTTACCCGCGACATCGTCGTACCCATCCGCCACCACCACCACATTCATGTGGGTGACGACCCGGACGCCACCCTGCTGCTGATGCCCGCCTGGATCGAGAACGAGTACGTTGGCGTTAAACAGGTCAACGTATTTCCCGGCAACAACAAACGCCAGATTCCCGGCCTTACCAGTCACTACCTGCTGAGCTGCGGCCGTACCGGCCATCACCTGGCGGAAATGGACGGAAATACCATCACCGCCCGGCGCACCGCGGCCGCCTCGGCCCTGGCCTCCCGCTACCTGTCACGTCCGGATGCCAAAACCCTGCTGATGGTGGGTAGCGGACGGATGGCCACTCACCTGATCCCGGCCCACCTGGCCGTGCGGGATATTGAACGGGTGCTGGTGTGGGGAATTGACGACAACTCGGTGGCTAACTGCATCAATACCCTGGCCTCGGAAGGCATCACCTGCGAACAGGTCGCCGTGGACGGGCTCGCCGAAGCGGTGGCGCAGGCCGATATTGTCAGCTGTGCCACCCTCGCCAATCACCCGCTGATCCAGGGCGACTGGCTCCGGCCCGGCACCCACCTGGACCTGGTGGGCAGCTTCACACCGGCAATGCGCGAAGCCGACAATACCGTCATGACTCGCGGCAGCGTCTTTGTCGACACCCGCGCTGGCGCGCTCAAGGAAACCGGTGACCTGATTGACCCGATCCGCGAGGGCGCCATCACTGAGCAGGACGTTCTGGCAGAGTTCCGCGACCTCTGCGGCGGCCATCATGCCGGGCGTGCCGGGCTGCCATCAGCCGCCGAAGCCATCACTGTGTTCAAATCCGTCGGCACTTCGGAAGAGGATCTTGCCGCGGCAATCCTGGCCTACCGCCAGGCGACACACCACGCAGCATGAATCGGTTCGCTGGCGCTCCCTCCGCGCCGGCGTCACCATAAACGCTGTGCCATAACAACAATGCACCCTGAGGACCGCACCATGTCGGATACCAACACCCCAACGGTCGCCATGCCCGCCCTCCCGATTGCCCTGATTCCCATCGTGCTCACGATCGGGCTGCTGGGGATACAGATCTTCTACTACGACGACTTTACTCCCCACATTCCACTGGCCATTGGCTTCGCCATCACTGCAATCGTTGGCTGGGCCCAGGGCTACCGCTGGAAGGACATCGAAGGCGGCGCCTTCCACGTGCTTCATGTCGCCATGCCTTCGATCGCCACCCTGATCATCGTTGGCATGCTGGTCGGGACCTGGCTGGCCAGCGGTACGGTACCGCTGCTGATTCACGTCGGCCTTGAGCTGATCGATCCCTCCTGGTTCCTCGCTGCCACCATGCTGATGTGTTCACTGATTTCGCTGTCGATCGGCTCATCCTGGACCACCGTCGGCACCATTGGTCTGGCGCTGATCGGCATCGGCAATGCGTTTGGTGTGCCCATCTACTGGACCGCCGGCGCCGTGGTATCCGGCGCCTTCTTTGGTGACAAAATCTCGCCTCTGTCAGACACCACCAACCTGGCACCGGCCGTGACCGAAACCAATATCTTCGAGCACATCCGCAACATGCTCCCGACCACCATTCCGGCCATGCTGATCGCGCTGGTGATCTATTACGTGGTTGGTGGTTCCACCGAAACCTCTGGTGACTCCCTGGCACGCATTGCTGCCATTCAGGAAGGGCTGAGCGCCAACTTCGACTTCGGGTTCTGGCAGGCGCTACCGCTGCTGGTGGTGATCGTGATGGCCTTTCTGCGCATTTCACCGATTCCGGCCCTGTTCACCGGCGCCGTGCTCGGTGGCGTCGTCGCGGTTCTGGATCAGGGAGCCGGCATCCATGACGCGCTGACCTTCGCCCATGCGGGCTACAGCATTGATACCGGTGATGACGCCCTCAACAGCCTGCTCAACCGAGGGGGTGTGACCTCCATGACCTGGGTGGTCACGCTGATGATGTTTGCCCTGGCCTTCGGCGGCGCCCTCGAGCGCACCCGCTGCCTGGAATCGGTGGTAGCCGCCATCATGCAGGTCATTACCCGGTTCCGTGGGCTGCAGACCAGCGCCATCCTCACCTCCATCGCCACCAACATTGTCTCCGGCGATGTGTACCTGTCCATCGCCCTGCCTGGCCGGATGTACAAGCCCGCCTACGACAAGCTGGGCTACTCCCGGCTGAACCTGTCGCGGGCGATTGAGGAAGGTGGCACGCTGGTGTCCCCGCTGGTGCCCTGGAATGCCGGTGGTGCCTTTGTGATGGGCGCACTGGGACTGACGGTGGTCAACGGCGACCTGTCTGCCCTGCTCTATATTCCGCTGGCCTTTGCCTGCTGGCTCTCACCACTGTTCGGCATTCTTTACGCCCAACTGGGCTGGTTTTCCAAGCGCGCCGAAACCACTGAGAGTGAGAGCAATGCCTCCGGTCCCGGCCTGATTGGCGAGCAGCAGGAAGCCTGAGCCATGAATCAGCCATGTGAAACCGTTGTTGTGGGAGCCGGCGTGGTGGGCCTGAGCATCGCCATCGCCCTGCAGCAGCGGGGCCGCCAGGTCACCCTGCTTGACCGGAGTCGCCCGGGTGAAGGTGCGTCCTTCGGCAACGCCGGTTTTCTTGCCACTGAACTGAACGACCCGCTGGCCACCCCTGACACACTCAAAGCGGCGCCGCTGCTGTGGGCCAATCCCCGCGGCCCGGTGTCACTGCCACTGGCACACTGGCCGCAGATCACGCCCTGGTTATGGCGGTTCGTGAAAGCTGCCAGTCCCAGGCAGGTGCAGGTGGGACAGCAAGGGCTTCGGGCACTGAACCAGTCAGCCCTGGGCGCCTGGCAACGGCTGCTGCGGCGGCTGGACCTGATCGACGAACTGGTGCCGTCCGGCTACCTGCAGGTCTGGGAGGCGGAGCACGCCGGGAGCCAGGCCGAGCAGCAGGCGGAGAAGCTGGCCGGCTGGGGCATTGACAGCACCGTGCTGTCAGCCGCCGGGGTTGCCGAGCTGGAGCCGGGGCTGAATGAGCGGGTACGTCACGGCCTGTTACTACCCGCGTCGCACCAGGTACGAGATCCCTACCATCTGGTGCAGCGGCTGTTCGAACGCTTCATGGAGGCGGGTGGACGCTTCCAGCAAACCCGGGTAACAAGCGTCCGAGGCGGACAGATGGCGGCACAGGCCGTCACCGAACAGGGCGCGGTGGATGCACACCAACTGGTTGTTGCCTGCGGTGCGTGGAGCCGACAACTGCTTAAAACCACCGGTGTCGATGTCCCTCTTCAGGCGGAACGGGGATACCACCTGACATTGCCCCGGGCCGGCAGCGTTCTCCGCCGCCCGGTGGGATCGGCGGACCGCCATGTGGTGATGACGCCAATGAGCTGCGGCCTGCGGGTGGTCGGCATGTCTGAGCTCGGGGGGCTCGATCAGCCGCCGATCGAGCAGCGCTTCGATACCCTGCGCCATCATGCCAGCGCCCTGCTGGCCGATGCGGAGCCGGTCACCCGGAATCACACCACCTGGATGGGCTATCGCCCCACCCTGCCGGACTCGTTGCCGGTGATCGACCAGCACCCGCAACAACCTTCGGTATATGCGGCGTTCGGTCACCAGCATCTAGGGCTGACCCAGGCCGCCATCACCTCGGAGTTGCTGGCCGCCCGGATGACCCAACAGGACACCCGGATAGACCTCACGCCTTATCGCATCAACCGGTTTTAAGGAGCCTCTGACTTAACCCCAAGGCCCGATTCCCTTCGTCCATTCCTCTGGACTCCCGGTGCCCCGGCACCTTCGCCCACCCACCCGGCGGGCTTTTTTTTGGGGGAGCCTCTGATTAACCATGAAAAAGGGCGGCCCGAAGGCCGCCCCAGATGATTACATGCGCAGTGCGGTGTGGATCAGTTGACCTTCGGGTCCAGCTCACCGGCTTCGTAGCGCTGGAACATGACTTCCAGATCCATCGCCTTGATCTTGCTGGCATTGCCGGCAGTGCCGAAGGCTTCGTAACGGTCCACGCAGATATCCGTCATCGCCTTCATGGATTCCTTGAGGTATTTGCGCGGGTCAAACTCGGCGGTGTTGTTTGCCAGGAAGCGACGGATGGCACCGGTGCTGGCCAGGCGCAGGTCAGTATCGATGTTGACCTTGCGAACACCGTGCTTGATGCCTTCAACAATTTCTTCCACCGGCACGCCGTAGGTTTCCGGGATCTCGCCACCAAACTCGTTGATGATCGCCAGCCAGTCCTGGGGCACGGAGCTGGAGCCGTGCATCACCAGGTGGGTGTCCGGAATGCGCTTGTGGATGGCCTTGATCTGGTCAATCGCCAGGATGTCACCGGTAGGCGGACGGGTGAACTTGTAGGCGCCGTGGCTGGTACCGATGGCAATGGCCAGGGCGTCAACGTGGGTTTTCTTGACGAAATCCGCCGCCTCTTCCGGATCAGTAAGCATCTGCTCGTGGCTGAGGGTACCTTCGGCACCAATGCCGTCTTCCTCACCGGCCTGACCGGTCTCCAGGGAGCCCAGGCAACCCAGCTCGCCCTCAACCGAGACACCACAGGCGTGGGCCATTTCCACGGTACGGCGGGTAACGTCTACGTTGTACTCGTAGGAGGTCGGGGTCTTGCCGTCCTCACCCAGGGAGCCGTCCATCATCACCGAGCTGAAGCCCAGCTGGATGGAGCGTTGGCAGACCGCCGGACTAGTGCCGTGATCCTGGTGCATGACCACCGGGATATGGGGGAACTCTTCCACCGCCGCCAGGATCAGGTGGCGCAGGAACGGCGCACCGGCGTACTTGCGGGCACCGGCAGAGGCCTGCACGATCACCGGGGAATCGGTCTTGTCCGCCGCTTCCATAATCGCACGCATCTGCTCCAGGTTATTGACGTTGAACGCGGGCACACCGTAGCCATACTCAGCCGCGTGGTCCAGCAACTGGCGCATCGAAATCAGGGCCATGGGATCTATCTCCTCAAATTCTGTGAATTCTGCTTAAAACGAAAAAAGCCCGGGGCCTTTCCCAGGCTTCCGACTCGGGAGTGGCGGCTGTCCACAGCCACCGGCATTCCTCAAGCGCCGCGTTCTTCCAATACCGCAACCGCCGGCAGCACCTTACCTTCCACAAACTCCAGGAAGGCTCCGCCACCGGTGGAAATATAGGAAATCTTGTCAGCCACACCGTACTTGTCAACGGCAGCCACGGTGTCACCACCACCCGCCAGCGAGAAGGCATCGCTCTGTGCGATGGCATCGGCAAGGGCTTTGGTACCGTTACCGAACTGATCAAACTCAAACACACCTACCGGGCCATTCCACAGAATGGTCCTGGCCGAAGTCAGCAGCTCAGCGAACTGGGCGGCAGTCTGCGGGCCCACATCCAGAATCATGTCGCCCTCGGCCACTTCGTCAATGGACTTGGTCGTCGCCTCAGCGGTCTCAGCAAATTCACTGGCCACCACCACATCGCTCGGCAGCGGGATGTTGACCTTGCTGGCGATCGCTTTGGCTGTATCAACCAGGTCGTGTTCGCACAGCGACTTGCCCACCGGGTGGCCGGCAGCAGCCAAAAAGGTGTTGGCAATGCCGCCACCAACGATCAATTGATCGCAGATCTCGGACAGGGCATTCAGTACGTCCAGCTTGGTCGATACCTTGGAGCCACCGACAATGGCCACCACCGGCTTGGCCGGATTGTCCAACGCCTTGCCAAGAGCCTCCAGCTCGGCCGACAACAGCGGACCGGCGCAGGCTTCCGGGGCAAACCGGGCAACGCCATGGGTGGATGCCTGAGCACGATGGGCGGTGCCAAAGGCATCCATCACATACACGTCGCACAGCGCGGCGTACTGCCTGGCCAGGGCTTCGTCGTCTTTTTTCTCGCCCTTGTTGAAACGGACGTTCTCGAACAGCACCACCTCACCATCGGCAACATCAACGCCGTTCAGGTAATCCGCGGCCAGACGTACGTCCTGGCCCAGCAGACCGGACAGGTGCTCCGCCACCGGCTGCATGGACGCGGCCTGATCAAAAACACCTTCCTCCGGTCGGCCCAGGTGAGACATCAGCATGACCTTGGCGCCGGCGTCCAAAGCCGCCTTGACGGTCGGCAGTGAAGCGCGGATCCGGGCATCACTGGTCACCTTGCCGTCCTTGACGGGCACGTTCAGGTCTTCCCGGATCAGTACGCGCTTACCAGCGAGATCCAGATCGGTCATTTTTTTGATGGCCATAGGGTCGTCTCTTCAAAAATGTTCAGTAGGTTGGGTTCAGTTCAGTTGCAGCCAGCTTCGGCTGACGTCCAGCATCCGATTGGCAAAGCCCCACTCGTTATCAAACCAGCACAGCACCTTCACCATGCGGCCGCCGGTCACCCGGGTCTGGCCGCCATCCACCACGCCGGAGTGGGCGTCGTGGTTGAAATCGGAGCTGGCCAGCAGCTCGTCGGTGTAGCCCAGGATGCCTTTCAGCGGTCCACCCGCCACCTGCTGCAGCAGGGCGTTTACCTCCGCCACCGAGGTTTCCCGACGTACATTCAGGGTCATATCGATGGCGGACACGTTGGTGGTCGGTACCCGCATGGCCACAGCGCTGAAACGGCCTTTCATCTGCGGCAACAGACGCTCGATCCCTCGCGCCAGGCCGGTATCCACCGGCACAATGTTCTGCAGGGCACTGCGGGTCCGGCGCAGGTCGTGATGATGGTAGGCGTCGATAACCGGCTGATCGTTCATTGCCGCGTGAATCGTCGTGGTAACGCCCTGCTCCACCCCCAAAGCCTCATCCAGCACCCGGATGACCGGCACGATACAGTTGGTGGTGCACGACGCGTTGGAAACGATTCGATCCGCCGAAGACAGTGAGTGTTCATTAACCCCAAACACCACCGTGCGATCGACATCGGCTTCCGCGGGCTGTGAAAACAGCAGCCGACGGGCCCCCGCCGCCAGGTGCTGTTCAGCGGTCGCGCGGTCAGAGAACGAGCCGGAGCACTCCAGCACCAGATCGATGTCCAGATCACCCCAGGGCAGCCCTTCCGGACTGGTGCCCCGCAATACGGCGATGGGATCACCATTGACCAGCAAGCGCTCGGCCTCCACCGTCACCTCCCCACGAAACCGCCCGTGGGTGGAATCGTACTTGGTGAGGTGGGCGATGGTGTCGATGTCCGACAGCTCATTGATCGCGACCACCTGCAGCCGGTCGCGAAAGCCGTTTTCGTACAACGCTCGCAGCACGCATTGCCCGATCCGGCCGTAGCCGTTGAGGGCAATGCGATAGGGACGGCCCGGACTGTTCATCAGGCTTCCAGCAGCTCCCCTGCCACCGCCAGCACGTTGTCGACGGTAAAACCGAATTCCTTAAACAGCTCACCCGCCGGGGCGGATTCACCGAAGGAGCTCATGCCCACCACGCGGCCATCCAGACCGACGTACTTGTACCAGTAGTCCTCAATAGCCGCCTCAATGGCGATACGGTTGGTCACTTCCAGCGGCAGCACCTGCTGCTTGTAATCGGCACTCTGGGCATCGAATACGTCGGTGGACGGCATGGACACCACCCGCACCCGCGAGCCTCGCTCACGCAGCTGGGCGGCCGCGTCCTGGGCCAGCGCCACTTCGGAACCGGTGGCAATCAGGATCAGATCCGGGGTGCCGTCGCTGTCAGACAGCACGTAGCCACCGCGGGCGACGTTGGCCAACTGTTCGGCACTGCGGTCCTGGTGTGGCAGGCCCTGACGGGAGAACACCATCGCTGTCGGGCCATCCTGGCGCTCGATTGCGGCTTTCCAGGCCACTGCGGATTCCACCGCATCCGCCGGACGCCAGGTGCTCATGTTCGGAGTGGTGCGCAGACTCGCCAGCTGCTCAATGGGCTGGTGGGTCGGGCCATCTTCACCCAGACCAATGGAGTCGTGAGTGAACACATAGATGGCGCGCTGTTTCATCAGTGCCGCCATCCGCACCGCATTACGGGCGTATTCCATGAAGATCAGGAACGTCGCACCGTAAGGAACGAAGCCACCGTGCAGGGCGATGCCGTTCATAATCGCGGACATCCCGAACTCACGAACGCCGTAATAGATGTAGTTGCCACTGGCGTCTTCACGGCTCAGCCCCTTGGCGCCGTCCCACAGCGTCAGGTTGGAGCCGGCCAGATCCGCCGAGCCACCCATGAATTCCGGCAGCAACGGACCAAAGGCATTCAGAGCATTCTGCGAGGCCTTACGGCTGGCGATGGTTTCG
This sequence comes from Marinobacter sp. CA1, assembly GCF_020546665.1. Taxonomy (NCBI): domain Bacteria; kingdom Pseudomonadati; phylum Pseudomonadota; class Gammaproteobacteria; order Pseudomonadales; family Marinobacteraceae; genus Marinobacter; species Marinobacter sp. CA1. The sequence continues at coordinate 1,023,489 of NZ_CP071785.1, read as the reverse complement.
CCCTTATCCTGAATCTGCTGGATGTAGGCCTGAGCCTGCTCAGCAAAGTCTGCCGGCAACTCGCCCGCCATGCGACGCTGGAACTCGGCTGCCAGCTCAGGCTCCGCCTGCTGGTATGCTGCGAAGGCATCGTTCCAGGCCTGCTCGGCGGCAGAGCCCTTCTCGCGACCGTCCCAGGCCTGATAGATGTCGTCAGGCACTTCAAACGCGCCATGATTCCAGCCCAGGTTCTCACGGGCCAGGGCGATCTCATCCTCGCCCAGTGGCGCGCCGTGGCAGCTTTCAGTGCCCTGCTTGTTGGGGGAGCCGAAACCGATCACGGTCTTGCAGCAGATCAGGGTCGGCTGCTCAGTGTTGGCGCGGGCCTGCTCGATGGCGTTGCGTACGGCCTCGGCATCGTGGCCGTCCACCGCCGGGATGACCTGCCAGCCATAGGACTCGAAACGCTGCGGGGTGTTGTCAGTGAACCAGCCGTCCACTTCACCGTCGATGGAAATGCCGTTGTCGTCGTAGAAGAAGACCAGTTTACCCAGCCCAAGGGTGCCCGCCAGCGAACAGACTTCGTGGGAGATGCCCTCCATCAGGCAGCCGTCGCCCAGGAACGCATAGGTGTAGTGGTCAACGATGTTGTGACCGGGACGGTTGAACTGCGCAGCCATGGCCTTCTCGGCGATGGCGAAGCCAACCGCGTTGGCAATGCCCTGGCCCAGCGGCCCTGTGGTGGTCTCAACACCCGGTGTGTAACCGTACTCGGGGTGACCCGGCGTCTTGGAATGCAGCTGACGGAAGTTCTGGAGATCGTCAATGGAGAGATCGTAGCCGGTCAGGTGAAGCAGTGAGTACACCAGCATCGAGCCGTGGCCATTGGACATGACGAAGCGGTCACGGTTGGCCCACTCCGGATTGGCCGGGTTGTGGCTCAGGTACTCGTTCCACAGCACCTCGGCGATATCCGCCATACCCATGGGCGCACCCGGGTGGCCGGACTTGGCTTTCTGAACCGCATCCATGCTCAGCGCGCGAATGGCGTTGGCGAGATCTTGGCGAGACGGCATTGACTGTTCTCCACTGGCTTCAGGAAAAGAAAAGATTTAGGGGTACAAAAACTGGCGCGTATTTTCGCCGATTAGGCACCGTTGGGGCAAATCGGATAGACAAGCGGTCATCCTGCCGGATTCCGCCCCTGCCGCGGCGCACAAATCTATATCAAAATATTTTGATATGACTATTGATTAACCAGCCATGCCTCCCTAAACTGCCAGCCATGACCAACAACGCCCCCACCCCCAGCATTGAATCGACCAGCCTCGATTCCCTGGCGCCGATCTTCAAGGCCAGCGGCGACCCCCTGCGCCTGGAAATCCTGCGGGTGCTGCGACGGGACACCTTTGGCGTAATGGAGCTCAGCCAACTGTTCGACATGCGCCAATCCGGCATGAGCCATCACCTCAAGGTGATGAACAAGGCCGGTCTGCTGGAGCCCCAGCGGGAGGGCAACGCCATCTTTTACCGCCGGCCACTGAACCTGGACAGCGACAAACTCGCCGACCAGACCATCCGGCAGATTTTCGACATGGTGGATCAGGTACCGATGCCGGAACACCTGCAGGACCGGATTGAAGCCATTCGCCTGCAACGGGCCAATCAGTCCCAGGCGTTCTTTTCCCGGCATGCCGCCCAATTCCGGGAACAACAGGAGCTGATTGCCGCCTTCGAGCTGTACGCTGAACCAACAGCGGAGCTGATCCGCCAGCGCGCCAGTCGTCAGGGCTGGCACACCGCGCTGGAGATCGGTCCTGGCGAGGGCGGCTTTCTCAATGTGCTGGCCGCGCTCTGTGAACAGGTGGTGGCGCTGGACAACTCCCGCGACATGCTGGCAAAGGCCACCCGGACCTGCATCGACGAGCGGCTGAACAACGTCGACCTGATTGAAGGGGTGACCGACACCCTACTGGCCCGCGGCGACGCGTTCGACCTGGTGGTAGCCAATATGGTGCTGCATCACGTTCCCAGCCCGGCGGACATCTTTCTCGATGCCGCCGCCCTGATGAACAATGGTGGCTGCTTTGTGGTCAGCGACCTGTGCAGCCACGATCAGGACTGGGCCAAGGAAAACTGTGGCGACCTCTGGCTGGGGTTTGAGCCGGAAGAACTCACCGCCTGGGCCGACGATGCCGGCCTGGTGAGTGGCGAGTCACTGTTCATTGGTCTGCGCAACGGCTTCCAGGTACAGGTACGGGAATTCTGGAAATCCATCGGCAGCAGTTAACAATTCGAACTTTTTACGAGCAATATCAATTTTTTTTGATATACAATGCAATCCCTGACACAACGGTATTCCGGCGCCGATCACGGCCGGCAGACGCTTAACAGCTTATTCAGCTCATAACAGGAGCCAAAAACAATGTCTGATTACAGCATCTTTACCTCTGAATCGGTCTCTGAAGGCCATCCGGACAAGCTGGCTGACCAGATCTCCGACGCCGTTCTGGATACCATTCTCGAAAGCGACCCCCATGCCCGGGTTGCCTGCGAAACCCTGGTAAAAACCGGTGTTGCCATTGTTGGTGGCGAAATCACCACCTCGGCCTGGGTCGACCTGGAAGATCTGGTGCGCTCGGTCATCAAGGACATCGGCTACACCTCTTCCGACGTTGGCTTTGACGGCGACACCTGCGGTGTCATCAACATCATCGGCAAACAGTCCGTCGACATCGCCCAGGGCGTTGATCGCCAGAAACCGGAAGACCAGGGCGCCGGAGACCAGGGCCTGATGTTCGGCTACGCCAGCAACGAAACCGACGTGCTGATGCCGGCCCCTATCTGCTACGCCCACCGCCTGGTGGAACGTCAGGCCGAGGCCCGCAAGAGCGGCCTGCTGCCCTGGCTGCGCCCGGACGCCAAGAGTCAGGTAACCTGCCGCTACGAAAACGGCATCGTGACCGGCATTGACGCGGTGGTGCTGTCCACTCAGCACGATGAAGATGTCAGCCAGGCCGATCTCAAAGAAGCGGTCATGGAACTGATCGTCAAGCACGTGATCCCGGCGGAGCTGCTGCACGCCGACACCCAGTTCCACATCAACCCGACCGGCAAGTTCGTGATCGGCGGCCCGGTGGGCGACTGTGGCCTGACCGGCCGCAAGATCATTGTCGACACCTACGGTGGCATGGCCCGTCATGGCGGCGGCGCCTTCTCCGGTAAAGACCCGTCCAAGGTTGACCGCTCGGCAGCCTATGCCGGCCGCTACGTAGCCAAAAACCTGGTGGCCGCCGGTCTTGCTGACAAGTGCGAGATCCAGGTGTCCTACGCCATCGGCGTGGCGGAACCGACCTCCATCTCCGTCAACACCTTCGGTACCGGCAAGATCAGCGACGACAAGATCATTACCCTGGTCCGCGAACACTTCGACCTGCGTCCGTATGCCATCACCCGCATGCTGGACCTGCTGCACCCGATGTACCGGGCAACAGCGGCTTACGGACACTTCGGTCGTGATCCCTACGAAATGACCGTGAACGGCGACACCTTCACCGCCTTCCCCTGGGAAAAAACCGACAAGGCGGCGGCATTGAAGGACGCAGCCGGGATCTGATCCTCAGAATTAACCCAGTCGGCCTGTCACTTTGACGGTGGCGCGCCGACGGTTTCTCAAAACACAGCAAGCGACAGGAGAACACCATGAGCACTCCGGCAGAGCAACTGAACGCCAACCAGGATTACAAGGTCCGCGATATCTCTCTCGCCGACTACGGCCGCAAGGAAATCAAGATCGCCGAAGGCGAGATGCCGGCCCTGATGGCCCTGCGCAACAAGTACAAAGCGGAGCAGCCACTCAAAGGCGCCAACATCATGGGCTGCATCCACATGACCATCCAGACCGCCGTGCTGATCGAGACGCTGGTGGAGCTGGGAGCCAATGTGCGCTGGTCTTCCTGCAACATTTTCTCAACCCAGGACCACGCCGCTGCAGCGATTGCCGCCCAAGGCATTCCGGTCTTTGCCTGGAAAGGTGAAACCGAGGAAGAATACGAATGGTGCCTGGAACGCACCGTCGGCGCAGACATCGAAGGCTGGGAACCCAACCTGATCCTGGACGACGGTGGCGACCTCACTGCCCTGCTCCACGACAAGCATCAGGACATCCTGGCCAACTGCCACGGCGTCACCGAAGAGACCACCACCGGCGTTCACCGCCTGCAGGAAATGCTGCGGGACGGCTCCCTGAAAGTACCGGCCATCAACGTCAACGATGCCGTCACCAAGTCCAAGAACGACAACAAGTACGGTTGTCGCCACAGCCTCAACGATGCCATCAAGCGCGGCACCGACCACCTGATGGCGGGCAAGAAAGCACTGGTGATTGGCTACGGCGATGTGGGCAAGGGCTCCGCGGCCTCGCTGCGTCAGGAAGGCATGATCGTCAAGGTCACCGAAGCGGACCCGATCTGCGCCATGCAGGCCTGCATGGACGGCTTTGAAGTGGTGTCCCCCTACATCGGCGGCGTCAACACCGGTACCGAAGCCGGCGTCGACAAGGACCTGCTGGGCAACACCGACCTGCTGGTCACCACCACCGGCAACTACAACGTCTGTGACGCCAACATGCTCAAGGCGCTGAAATCCGGTGCCGTCGTGTGCAACATCGGCCACTTCGACAACGAGATCGACACCGCCTTCATGCGCAAGAACTGGGAATGGGACGAGGTCAAGCCACAGGTTCACGTGGTTTACCGTGACAAGGCCAGCAATGATCACCTGATCCTGCTTTCCGAAGGCCGCCTGGTGAACCTGGGCAACGCCACCGGTCACCCGTCACGGATCATGGACGGTTCCTTCGCCAACCAGGTGCTGGCCCAAATGTACCTGTTTGAGCGCAAATTCGCCGAACTGCCGGAAGACGCCAAGGCCAAGGGTGTATACGTTCAGGTTCTGCCCAAGCAGCTGGACGAGGAAGTGGCCCGCGCCATGGTCGAAGGCTTTGGTGGCGTGATCACCAAACTGACCCCGGAACAGGCCCAATACATCGGTGTGGCGGTGGAAGGCCCGTACAAGCCGGAAAGCTACAAATACTGATCAGGTAACGACATGCAAAGCCAGAAACAGTTCAAGCGCCGGTTCAGCTTTGAATTCTTCCCGCCCAAGACCGACCAGGGCCGGGAAAAGCTGCAGCTGGTGCGCAACCGGCTGGCGGAGGTGAACCCGGACTTCTTCTCGGTCACCTTCGGGGCCGGGGGGTCCACCCGGGACCGCACCATCGAGACCGTATTGAACCTGCACAAGCAGGGCATTTCCACCGCACCGCACCTGTCGTGCGTTGGTGGTACCCGTGAGGAAATCGGCGAATTGCTGGATCTGTACCGGGAGAACGGCATCAACCGCATCGTCGCCCTCCGGGGCGACCTGCCCTCGGGCATGGGTGCCTCCGGAGAGCTGCGTTACGCCAACGACCTGGTGGCGTTCATCCGCGAGCACAGTGGCGATCACTTCAATCTGGAAGTGGCCGCCTACCCGGAGTTTCATCCCCAGGCCCGCAATGCCGAGGAAGACCTGAAGAACTTCGCCCGGAAGGTACAGGCCGGCGCCAACAGCGCCATCACCCAGTACTTCTTCAATGCCGACAGTTACTTCTACTTCATTGACCGGCTCGAGAAAATGGACGTCACCATTCCGGTGGTGCCGGGTATCATGCCCATCGTCAACTTCTCCAGCCTGGTGCGGTTCTCGGATATGTGCGGTGCGGAGATTCCCCGCTGGATCCGCAAACAGCTGGAAGCCTACGGCGACGACACCACCAGCATTCGCAAGTTCGGCGAAGAGGTGGTCACCGAGATGTGCCAGAAACTGCTGGACGCCGGCGCCCCTGGCCTGCATTTCTACACCCTCAACCAGGCCGAAGCCAGCCTCAACATCTGGAACAACCTGGGCCTTGCAGACCGGGATAAAATCTCGTTTTAGCCCCAGCGGGCCGGCCCGATTTCGTCGCGGCCGGCCTCCCCCCCTATTCTCTTCGATCCATATAGCTCCAAGGCAGCCCCGGTGAAGCGCCACCAATGTCAGGCGCCCACTCACCGGCACCTCGCCAATAAGACGACAAAAGTTCTCAAAAAACCTGTCAATACGACCTTTGGCCACACCTAAACATTTGATTTGCCGACACGCTTGCCCACATAGTCTAGAATGTAAGAGGTTTTATACCTCTGGACTGGGGAGCCTGCAGGACGGTCAACACCGATTCTGCTCGCTCCCCAGTGCGTAATAAGAATCTGAAAGGAGATCCCATGAGCACGAAATGGCTGAAATCGCTGACTGCGGCCGCACTGATTGCCGGCACCGCTGGTGTCCAGGCAGATACCCTCAAGGTCGTTACCGACCCGAGCTTCGTTCCGTTTGAGATGATGGACCAGGAAACCGGCGAGATGATCGGTTTCGACATGGAAATCATCGCTGAAGTCGCCAAGCGCGCAGGCTTCGAATACGACCTCCAGACCATGGATTTCAACGGCATCATCCCGGCCCTGCAGACCGGTAACGTTGATATCGCCATCGCTGGCATCACCATCACCGAAGAACGCGAGAAAATCGTCGACTTCTCTGATCCCTACTACGATTCCGGTCTTCGCATCCTGGTTCGCGCCGGCAACGACGCTGTTGATGAGATGAGCGATCTGGAAGGTATGAAAATCGGCACCAAGATTGGCAGCACCAGCTACGACTACCTGGTTGCCAACCTGGAGGAAGACGACGGTGTAACCCCTTACCCGGGCAGCTCCGACATGTACATGGCGCTGATGTCCCGCGCTGTTGACGCAGTCTTCTACGACGCCCCCAACGTTGGCTACTTCGCCAGCACCCGCGGCAAAGGCAAGGTTCAGACCGCCGGTCCGCTGTATGAAGGCCAGCAGTACGGTATCGCGCTGACCAACGGCAGCGAGTGGGTTGACGAAGTCAATGAGGCCCTGGAAAGCATTCGCGCGGATGGCACCTACAAGACCATCTACGAGAAATGGTTCGGCCCCATGCCTGAAGGCGAGTAACGCTTGATCTCCGGGTGCCGGGGCCTGCCCCCGGCACACCACTCATTGCCTCAGGGAGACACCACACGTGGAATTCCAGTTTGACTGGCAGGCAGCCATCAATTCCATTCCATACCTGATCAAGGGTATTCCCTATACCCTGTTGATTTCGTTCGGCGGCCTCGCCATCGGTTTTGTACTGGGCATCCTCTTCGGCCTGCTCAGCCTGAACAAGAGCCGGCTGATGCGCTGGCCTGCCACCGCCTACATTGAAATTTTCCGCGGCACGCCCATCCTGGTTCAGGTGCTGTTCATTTTCTACGGCCTGCCCGACATCATCGGTGCGCCGATCAACCCGCTGGTAGCGGGTATTGCGGCAATTGCGCTCAACTCCGGCGCCTACATTTCCGAGGTCGTTCGCGGTGGCGTTCAGTCCATCGACCGCGGCCAAACCGAGGCTGGCCTGTCACTGGGCCTGTCCCGTACCCAGACCTTCTGGTCCATCATCTGGCCTCAGGCCTTCCGACGGATGATCCCACCCCTGGGCAACCAGGCGATCGTCAGCATCAAGGACACCTCGCTGTTCTCGGTGATCGGCGTTGGCGAGCTGGTTCGCCAGGGTCAGGTCTACATTGCCAACACCTTCACCGCATTCGAGGTGTACTTCGCGGTGGCAGTGCTGTACCTGATCATCACCCTGTCCCTGTCGCTGGCCCTGCGCTTCTTCGAGCGCCGCGGCCTGGGCTCCGTTTGAAGGAACTGTCGCTATGACCCAGATCGTTCAGATGAAGGACATGAACAAGTACTACGGCACCCATCATGTCCTGAAAAACATTGACCTGTCGGTGGACTCCGGCGAAGTGGTGGTGATCATCGGCGCCAGTGGCTCCGGCAAATCCACCCTGATCCGCTGCGTCAACGGGCTGGAGGAGTACGAATCCGGCCAACTGGTCGTCGACGGCCACCCGCTGTCCCCCAAGGGCGGCAACCAGACCGAACTGTCCGCCATCCGCAAGGAAGTCGGCATGGTGTTCCAGCAGTTCAACCTGTTCCCGCACCTGACCGTCAAGCGCAACATCATGCTGGCGCCAATGAAGGTCAAGCAGAACTCGGAGGCGGATGCCGAGGCCACCGCACTGCGCCTGCTGGAGCGGGTCGGCATTGCCAACCAGGCGGAGAAATACCCCTCCCAGCTCTCAGGCGGTCAGCAGCAACGGGTAGCCATTGCCCGCGCACTGGCCATGGAACCCCGGCTGATGCTGTTTGACGAGCCGACATCGGCGCTCGATCCAGAAATGATCGGTGAGGTGCTGGATGTCATGCGTGAACTGGCACGGGAAGGGATGACCATGATGGTCGTCACCCACGAGATGGGCTTTGCCCGCGAGGTGGCGGACCGGGTGATCTACATCCATGAAGGTCAGATCGTTGAGCATGGCAAGCCCGAGGCGGTGTTCGACGCCCCGCAGAACGAGCGGACCCAGGCATTTCTGTCACGGGTTCTGGCTCACTGAGCCACTGCGGGGTGAAACCGGTACGCCGGTGAGCCCCGCAGTCAACTCCCCGCCCGCCGGCGGCGGGGAGCCCTCTCCCTAAGCCAGCAACTCTCGGGTAATCAGGTGCTCCCGCTCAATCTTGCGACGGGAATCATCCAGCAAAAACTTGGCCACGGTCTTGCCAATCAGCGGCAGGTCACAGCGCACGTTCAGGGTCAGCTGGTTCTGACAGCCCGACTCAAGCTCCTGTAACCGCATGGTGCCCTTGATCTTCGCCGGCACACCATCGATGTGCACACGGAACTCGCAGTGCCATTCCCCTTCGTCCTTGCAGAACCAGTGCTCTTCCTGGCGTACCCGATGCCAGTCGCGATGGAAACTGGCGAGGATGCCCGGCAACTGGGTCGCGGACTGCACTTCCCGGCTGATCACCAGCTTACCGGTCTGCTCTGACAACGCCCGCTCCTGGATCTCCACGTTGCGCGCGCCCACTTTCTCGTTCCGGCTGTGGATGTGGTCTTCTGCAAAGAAGGCCGCCAATACCCGCTCCAGCCCCGAGTCGTAGGCGTGTGTCACTTCCAGCTCCATGGTTACCTCCTTATTGTTCTTCGGGAGCTCCTGATAGATAGTCGACGGTATTGTCCTGCCTGCCAGGCCAGGCCCACATTGGCCGCGTCGGCAGCCCCGCCTGGCTGCGCAGCCAGCGCCGGTGACAACGATTCGCAACCGTCGACTGGCCAGCAGGCTGGCCGGCCCAGTATCATGGCCGCTTTCAAGGCAGCGCTGAATGACAGCGCCACGGCAACGCAGCACGGTGGTCAGCCGGCGCTGTTAACTGTAATATCCGCCTTGGTTAACAGCGAAACAGAACCCACTTCCCAGCTGGACGGAGACCCCCATGCGCAACGCCGATCTCGTCGCCCGCGATCTCAAGTCTGTGTGGCACCCCTGCACCCAAATGAAAGATCACCAGACCCTGCCACTGATCCCGATCAAACGGGGTGAAGGGGTGTGGCTGGAAGACTTTGAGAACAACCGCTACATCGATGCGGTCAGCTCCTGGTGGGTCAACCTGTTCGGCCACGCCAACCCCCGGATCAACGCCGCCATTCAGGAACAGATCGGCCAGCTGGAGCACGTCATTCTCGCCGGTTTCAGTCACGAGCCAGTAGTCAACCTGTCCGAGCGACTGATCGAGATCACTCCGGAAGGGCTCAACAAGTGCTTCTACGCCGACAACGGCTCCTCCGCCATCGAGGCGGCGCTGAAGATGAGCTATCACTACTGGCGCAATATGGGCAGGGCCGGCAAGAAGAACTTCGTCAACCTCAGCAACAGCTATCACGGCGAAACCCTTGGGGCTCTCGCCCTCGGCGACGTGTCACTGTACAAGGACACCTACGAGCCGCTGCTGATGGAGGTCATCACCGCACCGTCACCGGACGCCTTCAACAAGGAACCGGGCGAGAGCGATGAGGACTATGCCCTGCGACAGATCGAGGCGATGGAGGCCATTCTCGCCGAACAGCACGAGGAGATCTGCGCGGTGGTGGTGGAGCCGCTGATCCAGTGCGCCGGTGGCATGCGCATGCATCACCCGATCTACCACACCAAGCTGCGGGAAGCCTGCGACCGCTATGGTGTCCACCTGATTGCCGATGAGATCGCCGTTGGTTTCGGCCGCACCGGCACCCTGTTCGCCTGCGAGCAGTCCGACATTTCCCCGGACTTCATGTGTCTGTCCAAGGGCCTGACGGCCGGCTACCTGCCCCTGTCGGTGGTGCTGACCACTGACAACGTCTATGACGCCTTCTACGACGATTACGAAACCATGCGGGCCTTCCTGCACTCTCACAGCTACACCGGCAACCCCATCGGCTGCGCCGTTGCTCTGGCAACCCTCGACATCTTCCGCGACGACAACGTGGTCGAGAACAACCGCCTGCTCGCCGCCTGTATGGCCGAGTCCGTGGCCCACCTGGCGGACCATCCTCACGTCGGCGACATTCGCCAACACGGCATGACCCTGGCCATCGAAATGGTCAAGGACCGCGACACCCGTACCCTGTTCCCATGGCAGGAGCGCCGCGGTCTGCGGGTCTACCAGCATGCGTTGACCCGCCAGGCACTGCTGCGACCGCTGGGCAACGTGGTTTACTTCATGCCGCCCTACGTCATCACCGAGGAACAGATCCGCCATCTCGCCCAGGTCGCCACCGAAGGCATTGAAATCGCGGTGAGGGACTGAGCCGATGCGTATCCCCCGGATCTACACCCCGGTCGCCCTCGAAGCCGGCCAGACCATTGAACTGGATGACAACGCCGCCCAGCACGTCGGTCGGGTGCTGCGCATGCAGCCTGGCCAGGCGCTGGAGCTGTTCAACGGCGACGGCCGGGATTTCCCCGCCACCATCGCCGAGGCCGGCAAACGCCGGGTCACCGCAACGCTTGGCGAACCGCTGGGCAACACCAGCGAATCATCGCTGCGCATTGTCCTGGGCCAGACCCTGTCCAAGGGCGACCGGATGGACTACGCCATCCAGAAAAGTGTGGAAATGGGGGTCTCTGCCATCGTCCCGCTGGTGACCGAGCACTGCGACGTCCGACTCAAGGGCGACCGCGAAGAGAAGCGCCTGCGCCACTGGCAGGGCGTCGCCGTCAGTGCGGCGGAGCAGTGTGGCCGGGCGGTGGTGCCCACCATCGAGCCGGTCATGACCCTGCCTCAGTGGTTTGACTACAGCGCCAGCCTCGACGCCCGCCTGGTGCTGCATCACCGTACCCGACAGTCACTGACCACCCTGGCCCGGCCGGGGTCCGTGGCATTGATGATCGGGCCGGAAGGCGGCCTCAGTGCCGATGAAATTGCCGCCGCGGAACAGGCCGGCTTCCTGGCCACGGCCCTGGGCCCGCGGGTGCTGCGGACCGAAACCGCCCCGGTGGCCGCCATGGCCCTGTGCCAGTGGCTTTGGGGCGATTTCAACGCCGCCGACTGATACCGGGCGCCGGCTGAGCAGGCAGTTTTGCCCGTTTTCGCCGGCGGCTCAGTCATTGACAACGTTACCCAAGCGCAACATTATCCAGCGGTTGCTTCAGGCTCCCAGCACATCTCGCGCGCGTGGCTGGACCGACCGCTGCCGGTCACCGCAAACAACTAAAAACGACAAGACACCAGGCGAGTTCCGGATGACAGACCTGTTCTACCAAGCTGAATTCTGGCAATACCTGAGTATTCCGGTGATTGCTGCGCTGATCGGCTGGACCACCAACTGGCTGGCGATCAAGATGACGTTCTACCCCCTCGAATTCGTCGGCAAGCGGCCGATCTGGGGCTGGCAGGGCATTATCCCTTCCAAGGCACGCAAGATGGCCGCGATCAGTGTCGACGCGACCATTTCCAAGATCGGCACCGTGCAGGAGATCTTCGAGCAGATCGATCCCAAGGTACTGGCCGCCCACATCCTGACGTCGGTGGAACCTCGCACCGAAGAGTACGTGGATGAACTGATGCTGCGGGAATACCCCACCTTCTGGGAGAACCTGCCCTCTTCCGCCCGCAACATGGTGTACGACCGGGTCCGCAAATCCACCCCCCAGCTGGTGGACAATCTGGTGGATGACCTGTCCGATAACATCGAAGGCCTGCTGGACATCAAGAGCATGGTGATCGACCGCCTGGCCACCGACAAGCGGCTGCTGAACCGCATATTCCTTGAGTGCGGGGAGGTGGAGTTCCGCTTCATCATCAACTCCGGGCTCTATTTTGGCTTTCTGTTCGGCCTGATCCAGATGGCCGTCTGGTACTTCTACCAGAGCTGGTGGGTGCTGCCGTTCTTCGGTCTTCTGGTCGGTTGGGCCACCAACTGGATCGCCCTCAATGTGATCTTCCGGCCGCTGCAGCCCAAGAAAGTCGGGCCATTCAAGATCCAGGGGCTGTTCCTGCGACGCCAGACCGAGGTCGCCGAGTCCTTCTGCCACATCGTCACCCACGAGATCCTCACGGTTGGCAACATCATTAACGCCATCCTCAATGGCACCAATGGCGACCGTGCCCGCAACATGGTGAAAAAACACATCAAGCCGCTGGTGGATGAGACTGCCGGCATGGGCAAGGCGCTGACCCAGATGGCCTTTGGTCCAACCGGATTTGCCACCCTCAAGAACCAGGTTGGTGAGAAGGCCATCGAGATCTCCCAGACCTCCTTCAATAACCCGGTGTTCGAACAGGACCGGGCGCAGGCGGTGGAACGCATCATGGTGGAACGGATGGTGGCGCTGTCGTCGGAGGAGTTCCAGGATCTGCTGCGCCCCTGCTTCCAGGAAGACGAGATCAAGCTGATCCTGGTGGGCGCCTTCCTCGGCTTTGCCGCCGGGGTCTGCCAGTTCATTTTTGTGTTCGGGCAGTCGCTGAATATCCTGTAGCTTTACTATATACTTACGTGAGAACCTCTGATTAACTCCAGCTCGGCACGATCTGGTGGGGAGCAACAGGGTGGTCCAGGCAATCGGCGCTGGGCCCAGTATTTGGTTATGGAGTCCGCGGATGCCCGGCTTGTTCAACTGGCTGTCGAAAAAGAAGGTGCCCAGCAAAGCCGAGTCATCCGCCAACCGTCACACCGCCAGTCCCCGCCGCCAGTTCATCAGCACTCCGGCAAGCTGGGCGATGGAAAAACTGGAACAGCATCTGTTCTGCTGGCTGCTGGAGGCCTCTCCCCGGGATTTCCAGCGCCACCAGGACCAGGTCGGTCGCATCCTCGCCGAACTGGGACAGCACATTCGCCAGGGCAAGCTGGATGAGTTGCCACGCCAGCCCATGACCTTGCCCATGCTGCTGCGGGCGCTGTCCGATCCGGACATTTCCCGCAGTGAGGTCACCCGCATCATTCTCGATGATCCGGCGCTGACCGAACATCTGCTCCAGGTCGCCAACAGTCCCTATTTCCGCCCCAGCGAACAAACCATCGAAACGGTGGATCAGGCCGTGTTCGTGCTGGGCCTCCAGGGCATCCGCAGCGTCATTTCCGCTGCCATCATGCGCCCCATGCTGTCGGCCCGGAACAGTTCCGAAGTCCAGTTTGCCCAGCGGGTCTGGCGCTGGGGCCTGACCTGCGCCCGCGCCGCCGAGCTGGTGGCACGCCAGCACGGCAAGGACACCAGCGCCTACTTCATGGTCTCCCTGCTGCCGGCCCTGGCGCACATCACCCTGTTCCGCGAAGTTCGCCGCATCCACCATCGCCTGCACGGCGACAACACCCTGCTGCCTCCGGGAGCGGTCACCGGTGCCCTGCAACAGTTCGACTGGACCTGCACCCAGATCCTCGCCAACGACTGGAATCTGCCGCCCCGCTACTTCGCCCATCTGCTGGCGGCCGAGCGGCCGGTGCCGGGGCAACCGCAAACGCCACTGTACGACGGTATCCTGATTGGCACCCGGGAGGTGCTACGGTTCGCCAACCAGCGCAATCTCGCCGAGGAAGACCTGGAAGCCGCCGTCTCGGTGTCACGGGGAGAGCTTGGCAGCATTCGGCAGACCATCCTGGGCATGCTCAAGGAAGGCGGCTAACGCTCCAACGCCCCATCATCCCGCGATAACAGCTCGGCCAGGGTCTCCTCCCCCTGGGGAATGCGGGCATCGGTCAACGCCTGCGGCAATACCCGTGGCAGCTTCCTGGCCACACCGTCGTCGTCCCGACGCACCGCCGCCAGAATGTCTGCCACGGTAATGCGGTCGAGCGATCGGCCCGGCACCAGCCGATCACCATCCGGCCCCGCCAGGGACAACAACCCCGCCGCAATCAGCTTGTCACTGATACGCCGGGTCACTTCCCCCGGCACTCGCAGCTCGGCCTCCAGCGCTTCCTGCTGGGGCGCTGGTTCGCCCTGCTGGAATGGCCGGGCCACCAGCCACATCAGCACCAGCCCGGTCTGCTCTTGCAGCTCGGCGGAGTGGCGCACCCGCTGGCGACGGGCAATCGACCCCGGGTTCTGCAGATAGAACGACAGACTCGCCCCCAGCAGCAGAATCATCCAGTTCACGTAGATCCAGATCAGCAGGATGATGCCGATGGCAAAGCTGGAGTAGATCGCCGCGTACTTGGCAGACCCGGCCACAAACGAGGCGAACAGCATGCTGCCCGCCTGCCAGCTGATGCCGGCAATCAGGCCTCCGGTAAAGGCATAGCGCAGCCGCACCCGGGTGTTGGGCATGAAGATGTACACAAAGGTGAAGGCGCCCACCACCAGGAAGAAAGGCATCAGGCGGCTGGCCTGAAGGATCATCACGCCGAACGGCTCAATCTCCATCAGCCGGACAACAAAGTCAGACGACAGGATGGTGGCTGTAAACCCGATGGCCGACACCATCAGCAGCGGCCCCACCATGATCACACTGAGGTAGTTACTGAAACGCTGGGCCATGGAGCGCATGTCCGGCACCCGCCAGATCATGTTGAAAGAACGCTCGATTTTCTGCACTAGCGAAATCACGGTGTAGACCAGCAACGCCAGACCCACCGACCCCAGTACTCCGACCTTCATGTTGTCGACGAACTCCAGGATCTTGTTGCCAAGTTCGATACCCTGAGGCCCCATGGGCTCGAAGAACTGGAACAGCAGTGGCTCCATACGCTGATGTACGTCCATCGCCTTGAGTACCGAAAAACTCAGGGCCAGCAGCGGCACCACACTGAGCAGGGTCGTGTAGACCAGGCTCATGGCGTGCAGGGTGAGGTTGCCGTTGATCAGATCCCGCACCAGCGCATAGGCCACCCGGCCGCAGCTGTAGGCCCATCGCCAGGGCCAGTGCCGAGGCGGGTTGGGATTGGCCAAAATCCAGTCTTCAGCGGCCTTCAGTCGATCTTTCAGTTGGCTAGCGGTCACAGGCTGTCCGTCCATTTGGGATTGGGGGCTTGTCAGGCATCACACCACAATGTGGGCGTCACCGCCGCTGCGCAGTCCGGCCAGGTTGGCCGCGGTGATGCCGACAATCCGCTGTCGTGCCTCACGGCTGGCCCAAGCGGAATGGGGAGTCACAATCAGGTTGGGCAGATCATCGGCCAGCAGCGGGTTGCCATGCCTTGGCGGCTCTTCGGTCAACACATCGAAACCGGCACCGCCGATGGTACCGTTACGCAACGCATCCGCCAGCGCCTGTTCATCCACCAGACCACCGCGGCTGGTGTTGATCAACAGAGCGTCCGCCTTCATCTGCGCCAATTCCGCCGCGCCGATCATGTGCCGGGTGTCTTCGGTCAGCAGGCAGTGCAGTGAGAGGACATCGACCTTCGGCAACAGCTCCGTCAGCGGCAGTCGCGGGTAGCCATCCACCTCCCCGGCGGGCTGGCCGGGTCGGGCACCCAGCAGAATGTTCATACCAAACGCCCGGCCACGTTCCGCCACGCCCTGGCCCAGGTCACCGTAACCGACGATCCCCAGGGTCCGCCCCTCCAGTTCCATAATGGGGTGGTCCATCAGGCAGAACATGTCACTCCTGCCCCAGCGGCCCTGGCGCACATCCCGCTGGTAGTCCAGCAAGCGCGTGGCCAGCGCCAGCATCAGCGCCAGGGTATGCTGGGCCACCGTGGAGCGGCCGTAGTTGAGTACGTTCACCACCCGCACACCGTGATCCCGGGCCGCTTCCAGATCTACGTTGTTGACGCCGGTCGCCACCACCGCCACCCACCGGATGCCGGGACAGGCCTCGAAGTGCTCACGGCCAAGCACCACCTTGTTGGTGAGCACGGTATCGAATCCCTGCAGCCGCTCTGTGACCTCGGCCGGCTGGGTCCGCGGGTGACACACCAGCTCATCCGTGACCTGCTCAATGGGGGCCAGATCAACGTCGTTGCCCAGCGTGTCCGCATCCAGAAAAACCGCTTTCATACTGCCTTCCTTATAAGACTTTGCGGGGGTTCCAACTGTCGACCATTCGATTACACTCAGGGAAACCGTTCGCGACAGGAAAACACCCATGGAACATGAATTCTGGCACAACCGCTGGGCCAAGAGCCAAATCGGCTTTCATGAAGGAACCGTCAACCAGTTTCTCCACGACCACTGGACCGCCCTTGCCGGCGAAGGCCGGAGCGATCAGACCGTGCTGGTCCCGCTGTGTGGCAAGGCCGTCGACATGTGGTGGCTCAACGATCGCGGCCATCCGGTGATTGGGGTGGAGCTCAGTGACATCGCCTGCAAGGATTTCTTTGAAGAAGCCGAGGAAAAGGCCCACGTTCACCCCGGCGAGCCGTTCACCCGCTTCCGCCACGACACCCTGGAACTGTGGTGTGGGGACTTCTTCCAGCTGGTGCCGGAAGACCTGCGCAACGTCCGGCTGGTTTATGACCGGGCGGCGCTGATCGCCCTGCCCCCGGCCATGCGACGGGACTACGTTGAGCACCTGACTGCGGTCACTCCCGATGACCTGCAGATCCTGCTGCTCACCCTCGACTACGACAACGACGACGTCCAGGGCCCGCCATTCAACGTCACCGATGACGAAGTCCGGGAACTGTTCAGTGCAGATTACGAGGTGGAGCAACTGCTGACCCAGCAGATTCCCACCGACAGCCCCTTCGCCACCCGCCGCGGCCTCGAACAGGCCCGGGAAAGCGTGTTCCGGCTGCGCAAGAAGTAGCAAAGTAACCAAGCACCATAATTTGGGCTCCAAAGCCGTGGTTTACCCATCAGTGCGCAGATAGTCAATGGCAAGCCGCAGCCGATCCCGGTGCTGCAGGCCGTTTTCGTGGATCGGCTCCGGGTAATGGTTGAGGAAGTAATCCGGCTCCACCGCCACCACCCGGAAGCCGTGACGCTGGTAGAACCCCAGTTGGTGGCCGAAGCTGCCGGTGCCCAGTTCCAGCCGCCTGGCACCCCGGGCACGCACGTCGTCGATGACCTGTTGTAACAGCCTCGCGCCGATTCCAGCCTGCTGGCGGGCTTCCGCCACCGCCAGGTTCATGATCTCGAACACCTCTTCCCCGGCCAGCTTCGACACCACACAGACGGCCACGATCTCATCACCGGCTTCAGCCACATAGCAGATCGCTGTCGGCAGATAGCCGGCGATGCTGCCCCAATCCGGGTCCGCCAGCAGCAACAGCGCCTGCGGCAGCTCGTCTGGCCCGGCACGCCGGATCGTCAGCGCGACCGTCTCACCCTGCTCCGGCGCCTGAGGCCAGGCTCGATGACGTGGCGCCGCCGTCGTCAGCCAAGTGCGATCGTGAGCCGTCCAGATGTGACCCTGCACCTGGCTGTCCGGCGTCTCGTCGAGGGTGGCAACCCGCAGGATCAGATGCGGCTTGCCCTCTCGCTCCGCCACCAGATGGGTGCCACAGTGCTGACAGAAATGCCGCTGCTTACCCGGTGAGGACACCACCGACGTCACCGAGGCTTCGCCCTGCAACCACCGAAACGCCTCCCGCAGCACACCCGCCGTAGGCACTTCCGTGGCGGCGTGGGTTTTCTGGCAGGTCTGGCAGTGGCAATGCATGATTGGCAGGTCCAGCCGATCGACCTGATAGCGGACCGCGCCACACAGGCAGCTTCCTTTCATAGCAAGCAGCGTCCTTTCATAGCAGGCAACTTCCTTTCATAAAGAGTTCCTTGGATCGTCTTTGAACAAATGCTGGGTTCGGAGCCGACGCGGCCTCCCTTCCGGCAAGGCTGCTAACCGGAAAGGCCGGGCGTGCGCTTCAGCCACTGCTGTTCCAGGGCTTCGAACAGGCTGTCTACTGTCACCGCCAGCAGCCCGATCAGTACTGCCCCTTGCAACACATAGGCGGTATTGCCATTCACTAAGCCGGCAATCACCGGATCACCCAGAGTCTGCGCACCAATGGTAGAGCCAATGGCCGCGGTAGCAATGTTAATGGTCACCGAGGTGCGAATGCCCGCCAGGATGACCCGCCCGGCGAGGGGCAGCTCCACCCGCAGCAACACCTGTGGGGAGGACATGCCCATACCGATGGCCGCTTCCCGAACCGCCGGGTCAATGCCCTGCAGGCCCGCCAGGGTGTTGCGCAGGATCGGCAAAAGGCCATACAGCGCGAGGGCAACGAACGTGGGTCCGTCACCAAACCCCATCACCGGCACGGCCAGTGCCAGCACGGCGACCGGCGGCACGGTCTGGCCAATGGAGGCCAACTGACTGGCCATGGGCAGGAAATCCCGGCCCCAGGGACGGGTCACCGCGATACCGCCCCCAAGCGCCACCAGCGTGGCGGCAGCGGCAGAGATGGCCACCAGCTGCAGATGGTTCAGCAACAGGGTGACAAAGCTGTCGCGGGGGTAAATCACCGCCTGGCGACCGTCCACCAAGGGTTGCAGCCAGGGCTCCAGGACGGGCAGCCCCAGGCATCCAACCACTAGTGCCAGCAGCCACAGGGCCGGCGTCAGCCAGTGGCGCATCATGCGGTTTCCCGCCACAGCCGCTCCCGGGTCAGGACACCGAGTTCCAGGCCCTGGTCATCCACCACCGGCAGTTCGCTGAGCTGTTGCCACAGCATCACCGACAGGGCCTGGCGCAGCGAATCCTGCGCCCCCACGCTGACTTTCTCGGGCACCGCCTGACGCGGCTGGGGATGGCGCTGCATCACCTCGGCCACCGACTGCAGTGCCGCCAGTTTCAGTCCCCGATCCTGACTGCCCACCAGGCTTTCCACAAAAGCCGAAGCCGGCTGCCGCAGAATGGCATCGGGGGTATCGTGCTGCAGGATACGGCCCTGGTCCATCACCGCAATACGATCCGCCAGGCGCAGGGCTTCGTCGATGTCGTGGGTCACAAACACCGTGGTCTTACGCAGCCGGCGCTGGATGCGCAGCATTTCGTTCTGCAGGTTTTCCCGGGTGATGGCGTCGAGGGCGCCAAACGGCTCATCCATCAGCAGGATGTTGGGGTCCGCCGCCAGTGCCCGTGCCACACCCACCCGCTGGGCCTGTCCGCCGGAGAGCTGGGCCGGGTACTTGTCGGCGTACTCCGTCGGTGACAGTCCCAGCATGTCCAGCAACTCGGTTACCCGGGCCTCGACCCGCGCTCGCTCCCAGCCCTGAAGTTGCGGCACCAGCGCAATGTTGCGGGCCACGGTCCAGTGGGGAAACAGGCCGGTGCCCTGAATGGCGTAGCCCATGTTCAGCCGCAGTTGCTGCAGGTCCACCTCACGTATGTCCTGGCCGTCCACCCGGATGTCGCCGGCACTGTGTGGCAACAGGCGGTTGATCATCCGCAGGGTGGTGGACTTGCCGCAGCCGGAGCTGCCCACCAGCACACAGGTCTCACCGGTTTCGACCGTCAGGCTGATCCGGTCCACCGCGGTCACCTCACCAAACCGGCGGGAGACATTCGTCAGTTCAATCATGTGTTCACTCGTATATCAGCGAGGGTTGGGCCGTTGCCCCATTGAGGCGGGCACTCAGCCGGGCCAGGGCGGTAAACAGGGTGTCGGCGGCCAGCGCCAGCGCCACGGTGGGCAACGCCCCCAGCAGCACCAGGTCCATTGCGGCCTGGCCCAGTCCCTGAAAGATGAAGGTACCAAAACCACCGGCCCCCACCAGGGCGGCCACCGCGGTCAGGCCGGTCGCCTGGATGGTGGTCATCCGTACGCCTTCGATCACCACTGGCAACGCCAGCGGGAGTTGCACCCGCAGGAACACCTGACGGCGGTTCATGCCCATGCCTTCAGCCGCCTCCAGCAGATCCGCCGGTACCTCCGTCAGGGCAACAAACAGGTTCCGCACCATCGGCAGCAGACTGTAAGCCACCAGTGCGATCATCGCCGGCGCCCAGCCAATTCCCCGAATGCCAAGCTGCTGCAACAGCGGAAAGTTGGCGGAGAGGACACTTAGGGGGGCAATCAACAGACCGAACAACGCCAGGCTGGGGACAGTCTGGAGAAAACTGACCAGGGCGAACACCGGCCGCTGCCAGCGGACCCGGCGGATCATCACCAGCACCAGCGGCACCGCCAGCAGCAGGCTCACCATCACGGCACCAAGGGTCAGCGCCAGGTGATCCAGCAACGCCTGCTGAAACTGGTCCGGTCGGGTCTGGAATTCCATCACCAGGGACAGCCCTGCCAGGGCCTCTACCTCCAGTGCCCGCCACCAGCTCAGCAGGACCAGCACGCCCGCCGTCAGCCGCAACCAGGCGCTGGCGCCAACCTGTCGCAAGCCTTCCACCAGCATCAGCGCCAGCAAAAACAGCAGACTCCAGAACCCGGCCGCGAAGCCCCCGCGACCGTAGGGATAGCGCTCCCCCAACTGGTCATCGAGGAAGCCGGAAAACAGCCAGGGCAAGGCCATCAGCAGCAGCACGATGCTCACCAGAATGGCCCAGTAGCGGCCAGGCAACGCCAGCACCGCCGCGACCAGCGTGACCGCCAGCAGTAACGTCACCAGGGCGAAGCCGCCCCACTCTAGGGCATCCAGCGCACCATAGGGCGTGCCTTCCACAATGCGGTTGGGCTGGATAGTGCCGAAATCGAGACTGCAGAACAGCAGCAGGGCAATGGCCCCCAAGACCAGGATCACCCGGTTGGGGGCCAGCATCGACGCAGCCAACCGTCAGTTCCCGGCCAGACTGTCCAGATAAGTGCGCACCACCTGCTCCGGCGGTGCGCCGTTAACAGCGACATCACCGTTCAGGCGCTGCAGCGTCTCCAGATCGAGGGACTGGAACACCGGCGCCAGTACCTCGGCAATCGCAGGGTACTGTTCCAGCACCTCTGCCCGAACGATCGGCGCCGGCTGATACACCGGTTGAACACCTTTGGTGTCGGTCAACACCTTGAGGCCGAGGGCGTTGAGACCGCCGTCGGTGCCGTAGGTCATGGCACCGTTGACGTCGTTGTTACTGAGCGCCGCCGCCCGCATGGTGGCGGCGGTATTGCCACCGGACAGCACCAGCAGCTGATCCGACGACAGAGTAAAACCGTAGGCGACCTGGAATGCAGGCAGCGCGCTGGCGGACTCGACGAACTCCGCGCTGGCAGCAAACCGGAACTGGCCGCCGTCGTTGAGGTAACGGGCCAGGTCGTCGAGGGTCTCCAGATCGTGCTCAGCGGCCAGGTCACCCCGGACACTCATGGCCCAGGTGTTGTTGGCGTCCGCCGGCTGCAACCAGACAATGTTGTTGGCTTCGGCATCCAGCTCACGGGCGGTGGCGTAGGCCTGCTCGGCGTCGTTCCACACCGGGCTGTCGGCACGGTCATGGAAGAACGCTGCGTTGCCGGTGTACTCCGGGTAGATGTCGATCTCGCCTGCTTTGATGGCATTGCGCACGATGCTGGTGCCGCCGAGCTGGATACGATTTTCCACCGGAATGCCCGCCCGCTGCAGAGACTGCAGGATCATCTGGCCAAGGACCGAGCCTTCGGTATCAATCTTGGAGGAAACCACAACGGCGTCGGCCGCGTACGTCGTCAGTGACAGGGACAGAAATGCAAGGGTCAGCAGGGTGCGACAGGTCGCCACCAGTTTTTTCAGGAACACGGCCAGGCCTCTTGGTCGTTGGTTCGAACAGTGAATGAAAAATGCGTAATTCAAATCAGTCTAAGTGACTGACGTACGATCGCAAGGGGCGGGCCGGATCAGGGCTTTCAATGGCGTGGAGAGACTGTCATCAATTCGCCAATTATCTGAAACAAAACCTGACTTCCAACTGTCCAAGGGTGAAAGACTGGACTAAGCTGAAATTACCAGCAGCGGGGAGCCGGGAACCCCTGAACCAGCCCAGGAACAGAGGCCCCAGAGCCCCGCCATCATTTCTGACGATCCATCAACCAACAATCACTGCCATTGGCGGCGCCAGCGACTGCCGCCATCAGGAAATGGGGAATTTTTGTGTGAATCACTAAATACAGATCGGGTTCCTGAACGCTCACCTTACCCATGGGTACGGTTCTTGAATGACCAGGTTCAGGACCAGATCACTGCAGCGAGGGGTCACCATGAGCATTGTGCAGCATTTCAAGACACGGTATGACGCAACCCAGGAGGAAGAGTATTCCCTGGAGGAATACCTGGAGATCTGCAAACAGGACAAATCCGCCTACGCCACCGCCGCCGAACGCATGCTTCTGGCGATCGGCGAGCCGGAACTGGTGGATACCTCGCGGGACGCCCGTCTTTCCCGCATCTTTTCCAACAAGGTCATCAAACGCTATCCGGAATTCTCCGAGTTCTACGGCATGGAAGAGGCGGTGGAAAACATCGTGTCGTTCTTCCGCCACGCTGCCCAGGGACTGGAGGAGAAGAAACAGATCCTGTATCTGCTCGGTCCGGTCGGGGGCGGTAAGAGTTCTCTGGCGGAGAAGCTCAAGCAGTTGATGCAGAAGGTGCCCTTCTACGCCATCAAGGACTCGCCGGTGAACGAAACCCCGCTGGGGCTGTTTGACCCCGGCGAGGACGGCCCGATCCTGGAAGAAGAGTTCGGCATCCCCCGCCGCTATCTCACCAATATCATGTCGCCCTGGGCGGTCAAACGCCTGCATGAATTCGGTGGCGACATCAGCAAGTTCCGGGTGGTGAAACGCTACCCCTCCATCCTTGACCAGGTCGCCGTCTCCAAAACCGAGCCCGGCGACGACAACAACCAGGACATTTCTTCGCTGGTGGGCAAGGTCAACATCCGCATGCTGGAGGACTACTCCCAGGATGATCCCGACGCCTACAGTTTCAGCGGCGGCCTGTGCCGGGCCAACCAGGGGCTGATGGAGTTCGTGGAGATGTTCAAGGCTCCCATCAAGGTCCTGCATCCGCTGCTGACCGCGACCCAGGAAGGTAACTACAACACCACCGAGGGCATGGGGTCGGTGCCGTTCGACGGCATTATCCTGGCCCACTCCAACGAATCCGAGTGGCAGACCTTCCGCAACAACAAGCACAACGAGGCGTTCCTCGAC
Source organism: Marinobacter sp. CA1 (assembly GCF_020546665.1). Classification (NCBI taxonomy): domain Bacteria; kingdom Pseudomonadati; phylum Pseudomonadota; class Gammaproteobacteria; order Pseudomonadales; family Marinobacteraceae; genus Marinobacter; species Marinobacter sp. CA1. The sequence continues at coordinate 1,000,086 of NZ_CP071785.1, read as the reverse complement.
CGGGTCTACATCGTCAAGGTGCCTTACTGTGTCCGGGTCACCGAAGAGATTGAGATCTACCAGAAGCTGCTGAAGAACAGCTCCCTCGCCGGCGCACCCTGTGCTCCGGACACCCTCAACATGCTGGCCCAGTTCTCAGTACTGTCCCGGGTGAAGGAGCCGGAAAACTCCTCCGTCTTCTCCAAGATGCGGGTCTACGATGGCCAGAACATCAAGGACACCGATCCCAAGGCCAAGTCGATCCAGGAATACCGGGACTCTGCGGGGGTCAACGAAGGCATGGAGGGTCTGTCGACGCGCTTTGCCTTCAAGATCCTGTCCAAGGTGTTCAACTTCGACACCACCGAAGTAGCCGCCAACCCGGTGCATCTGCTGTACGTACTTGAAAAGCAGATCGAGCAGGAACAGTTCCAGACCGAAACCCAGGAGCGCTACCTGCGGTTCATCAAGGAATTCCTCGCGCCCCACTATGTGGAGTTCATCGGCAAGGAAATCCAGACCGCGTACCTGGAAAGCTACAGCGAGTACGGCCAGAACCTGTTCGACCGCTACGTCACCTACGCCGATTTCTGGATTCAGGACCAGGAATACCGTGATCCGGAAACCGGGGAGATCCTCGACCGCTCCTCCATCAACGACGAACTGGAGAAAATCGAGAAGCCGGCCGGTATCAGCAATCCCAAGGACTTCCGCAACGAGGTGGTCAACTTCGTACTGCGGGCCCGGGCCAACAACCAGGGCCAGAACCCGTCCTGGCTCAGCTACGAGAAGCTGCGCAGCGTGATCGAGAAGAAAATGTTCTCCAACACCGAGGATCTGCTGCCGGTGATCTCCTTCAATCCCAAGGCCAGCCAGGAAGACCAGAACAAGCACAAGCAGTTCGTCGAACGGATGGTCGACCGGGGCTACACCGAGAAGCAGGTGCGACTGCTTGCCGAGTGGTACCTGCGGGTGCGCAAGTCCCAGTAAGGACTGCGAGGGGCCGGGCATCACCGAAAACCTTGCGGTGGTGCCACCGCCCCTCCGCCAGTCCCCGGAGCATGGGTTACTGAAGAGGTGCAGTTATGGGTTTGACTCACATCGTCGACCGGCGGCTGAACGGCAAGAACAAGAGTGCGGTGAACCGCGAGCGGTTCCTGCGCCGCTACCGCCAGCACATCAAGAAAGCCGTGGCCGACGCGGTCCAGCGACGCTCGATCACCGACATCGAACGGGGGGAGAGCGTCAGCATTCCTTCCCGCGACATCCAGGAACCGACCTTTCACCATGGCAAAGGTGGCCGCCGCGAGATGGTACACCCGGGCAATCAGGAGTTCGTTGCCGGTGACACCCTGCCCAAGCCCCAGAGCGGCGGTGCCGGACAGGGCGGAGGCCAGGCCAGCCCCGACGGCGAGGGCATGGACGAGTTCGCCTTCCAGATCACCCAGGAAGAATTTCTCGACTTCCTGTTCGACGACCTGGAACTGCCCAACCTGGCCCGCAAGAAACTCAAGGATACCGAAACGTTCAAGTACGTTCGGGCCGGCTACTCCACCCAGGGGGTGCCCGCCCGGCTCGATGTGGTGCGCTCCCTGCGTGGCGCCCACGCCCGCCGGCTGAGCCTGGGCGGCGCCCGCCGCCGCAAGATCCGCGAGCTGGAAGCCCAGTTGGCGGAGCTGAGAAGCGGTCCACCGGACCTGGATGCGGCGTTTCGTCACGAAGACCAGATCGAGGCCCTGGAAGCGGAGATCGCCCGCCTGAAGGCCAACGTCAAGCGTATCCCCTTCATCGACGAGATCGACCTGCGCTACCGCCAGCACCAGAAGCAGCCACAACCGGCCACCAGCGCAGTGATGTTCTGTCTGATGGACGTTTCCGGTTCCATGACCCAGATGCACAAGGACATCGCCAAGCGCTTCTTCATCCTGCTCTACCTGTTCCTGAAGAAGAACTACAAGAAGATCGATGTAGTGTTCATCCGCCACCACACCAGCGCCAAGGAGGTGGACGAAGAAGAGTTCTTCTACTCCCGCGAAACCGGCGGCACCATCGTTTCCAGCGCGCTGAAGCTGATGCAGAAAATCATCGACGCCCGCTATTCACCCGCGGAATGGAACATCTACGCCGCCCAGGCTTCGGACGGCGATAACTGGAACGACGACTCCCCCATCTGCGGCAAGCTGCTGAAGGATGGCATTCTCCCGCTGGTACAGTATTTCGCCTATGTCGAGATCACGCCCCAGGATCACCAGATGCTCTGGTACGAGTATGAAAAGATCATGGAGCAGGCCCCCAACAGCTTCGCCATGCAACAGATTGCCGACGCCAGTGAGATCTATCCGGTCTTTCGTCAGCTGTTCGAGAGGAAAGCCGCATGACCGACACCATCGACAAAGCGCCTGAGCGCCCGTCCGAGGAGGACGCGCGGAAACCCATTTCTACCGGCTCGGAGTGGAGCTTCGAGCAGATTGGCCGCTACGACGAGGAAATCGCCAAGTGCGCTGAGGAATTCGGCCTCGACACCTACCCCAACCAGATCGAGGTCATCAGCGCCGAACAGATGATGGACGCCTACAGCTCGGTGGGTATGCCGGTGGGCTACAACCACTGGTCGTTCGGCAAGCAGTTCCTCAACACCTCCAAAGGCTATCAGCGCGGGCAGATGGGGCTGGCCTACGAGATCGTGATCAACTCCAACCCCTGTATTGCCTACCTGATGGAGGAGAATACCCTGCCCATGCAGGCACTGGTGATCGCCCATGCCAGTTACGGCCACAACTCCTTCTTCAAGGGCAATTACCTGTTCCGGACCTGGACCGACGCCAGCGCCATCATCGATTATCTGGTGTTCGCCCGTCATTACGTCGCCGAGTGTGAGGAGCGCTATGGCGTTGATGCGGTGGAGGAGATCCTCGACTCCTGCCACGCGCTGATGAACTACGGCGTGGACCGATACAAACGCCCGGCCCCCATTTCCGCTTCCGAGGAGCAGCGGCGGCAGAAAGAGCGGGAAGAGTACCTGCAACGGCAGATCAACGATCTCTGGCGCACCATTCCCCGCGCTGGTGAGGACGACGGCGACAGCGAACGCCGCAAGCAGCGTTACCCGGAAGAACCCCAGGAGAACCTGCTGTACTTTATCGAGAAGAACGCACCGCTGCTGGAGACCTGGCAACGGGAGATCATTCGGATCGTGCGCAAGATCGCCCAGTACTTCTACCCCCAGCGCCAGACCCAGGTAATGAACGAAGGCTGGGCGTCGTTCTGGCACTACACCCTGCTGCACCGGCTGTATGAGAAAGGGCTGGTAACCGACGGCTTCATGATGGAGTTCCTCCAGAGCCACACCGCGGTCATCTACCAGCCGCCTTTCAACAGCCCCTGGTACAGCGGCATCAACCCCTACACGCTGGGCTTCTCGATCTACACCGACCTGCGTCGTATCTGCGAAACCCCCACCGATGAGGACCGGGAGTGGTTTCCCGACATCGCCGGCAGTAACTGGGTGGAAACGCTGCACTTCGCCATGAAGAACTTCAAGGATGAGAGTTTCATCCTGCAGTTCCTGTCCCCCAAGGTAATGCGCGACCTGAAACTGTTCTCGATTGAGGATGACGACCGTGAGGAGGTCTACCGGGTCACCGCCATCCACGATGAGATGGGCTACCGCAAACTGCGGGAGAAACTCGCACGTCAGTACAATCTGAGTTATCGCGAGCCCAACATCCAGGTCTGGAACGTCGACCTGAGAGGCGACCGCTCGCTGACCCTGCGGCATGTACCGGTGGATCGGGTGCCGCTGGGGGATGACACTGCCGAAGTGCTGCGGCACACTCACCGGCTATGGGGATTCGACGTCCATCTGGAGAGCGTCGATGACAGTACGGTGGTTCAGGAATTTCACTGTCCGCCGAAGAAACTCGACGACGAATAGACCGGCACCATGACCACAGCGGGCGCCTCCCGTTCTGACGCCATTCCACAGGTTCTCGCCGGCCCCATCCTGCGCCGGGTCAGCGAGCAGCGCCTGGCGCTCTGGGTTGCCGCCCGTGAGCCGGTACGGTGGCGCCTGAAACTGACCGTGGACGGCGATGACCAGCCACTGCTGGATCGCCCGCTGACAGACGCCGAGCACACCAAGCTGCGTTTCGGTGGCCAGTTGCGGGTGTACCTTCTCGATGTAGAACTGACGACCCCACTGCCCCGGGATCAGCTGATCCACTACAACCTCGGCCTTCAGGGCGATGGTGAAAACAGCCACCACTGGCACTGGATCGCCGAATGGGCGCCGCACCTGTGCTTGCCTGGGCACGACAGCCCCAATTTCATTCTGAAGCACCGCCTCGACCGGGTGTTTCACGGGTCCTGCCGACGGCCACACCATCCCGCCGGTGATGGCCTGGCCCGGGTTGACCTGGAACTGCAGAACAGCACTGCGGAACAACGTCCGGCGCTGCTGATGCTGACGGGCGATCAGATCTATGCCGACGACGTGGCCGGCCCTATGCTCCATGCCTGCCACGAAGTCATCCGCCGTCTCGAACTGCCCGTTGAACCGCTGCCGGCGGAGGAGCCCGCCGACAGCGAGGCGCTGCGTCTGCATCCCTACGGCTTCTACCACCGGGACGACCTACTGCCCCACAGCGAGTTCAACGAGGCGGTCACCGAGCGTTTTTTCGGCGGCGTCCGCAAACCCGTCTTCACCAGCGCCAGTGCCGGCAACCATCTGATCACCCTGGCCGAGGTGATGGCCATGTACCTGCTAGTCTGGTCCCCCAGGCCCTGGGAGCTGGTGGACGACCACATACCGGTCTCGCTGCCCCGGGAGCGGGACCGCTACCTGGAAGAGCGCCAAACCTTGCTGGCCTTTCGCCAGACCCTGCCCCAGGCCGCCAGGGCACTGGCTCACCTGCCCAGTTACATGATCTTCGACGACCACGACATCACCGACGACTGGAACCTGTCGGCACTGTGGGAATCGACGGCGTACGAGCATCCTTTTTCCCGCCGCATCATCGGCAACGCACTGGTGGGCTACCTGGTCAACCAGGCCTGGGGTAATACGCCTGAGCGTTTCGGTGAGCATCTCAAGACCCTCAACCAGCTGCTGGCCAACACCCGCGACGGCCGCCTGGACGCTGCCACGCTCGACCAGCTGATCGACGCTCTGCTGGCCAGCCAGCAGTGGCACTACACTCTGGACACCACCCCGCCGCTGGTGGTGCTGGACACCCGCACCCGCCGCTGGCGCAGCGAGGTGTCACGGGCCCGGCCTTCGGGACTGATGGACTGGGAGGCGCTGACCGAGTTCCAGCATGAGCTGATTGGCCGCGACTCGGTGATCGTGGTGTCTCCTGCGCCGGTGTTCGGGGTCAAACTGATCGAAGTGATTCAGGCGGTGTTCACCTGGTTTGGCCAGCCGCTGATGGTGGATGCGGAAAACTGGATGGCCCATCGCGGCGCGGCCAGTGTGCTGCTGAACATTTTCCGGCACTCCCGCACCCCCGCCAACTTCGTGCTGCTGTCCGGCGATGTACACTATTCCTTCGTCTACGACGTGCGGCTGCGCCACCGGCCGGATGCGCCGAGAATCTGGCAGATCACCAGCAGCGGGTTGAAGAACCAGTTTCCCGGTGCCCTGCTGGACTGGCTGGACCGCATCAACCGCTGGCTGTTTGCCAGCTGGTCGCCGCTGAACTGGTTCACCAAGCGCCGACGCATGCGCATACGACCGCGCTCCCCCCGGGGCCGCAGTCGGGGCGAACGGCTATGGAATGGCGCGGGCATCGGCGAGGTGTGCCTGGACGCCAGCGGCCAGCCCCGGCGCATACGCCAGCTCGGCGCCGACGGCCGCGACACCGAATTTGACGCACCAACAACCGACGCCAGGCAGCTCGGCCGCACCAGCCGCGAGTCAACCTAGCGCCAGCACCAGATCACCGAATGCAGGCCAGGCAGCCGGGCCGAAGGTTACCAGCAACAGTGTCGTCCCCATCACCAGCACCGGCAGGATGTAGCGGAAATTGCGCTGCCAGAAGCTGCCATGGAGACTTTCCCAGGAGGTTGGCATGCCCACCACCTGGCGGGTCAGCAGGTGGTTGAGGGCCACGGGCGGGGTCAGGTACCCCATCTCAAACGCCAGCACCGTCATCACCCAGAAATGCAGTGGATGAATGCCGTTGTCCAGGGCAATGGGTGCCAACGTGGCATTGACCAGCAGTACCGCGCCGTAGGGGTCCATGATCATGCCGATCAGCACCAGCATGGCCATCAGCAGCGCCAGGGTCAGCCACACCGACCCCAGGGTTTCAGGAAACAGCGCCAGCAACCCGGAGCGCTCCACCAAGCCACCGACACTGACCGACAGCGCCATCAGCATCAGCAGCGCACCAATCAACGCAGTGGAATCGTCGGTGGCCCGCAGCACCGCCTGACGAAAACCGACGGGCGGGGTCGGCGGCGTCTCGGTTGGCGGCACGGTGTCCGGGGCAGCGTCTGCTGACTCCGGGTCGGGCGCCTTCAGCCACCATCGTTCCATCGCCACAATCAACAACATGACCAGCGGCAGGATCGCCGGCGCGGAGAACTCGTCCAGTCCCCGCCCCAACAGCCATTCCCAGGCCAGCACCACCGCCGCGAATGCTGCCACATAAGGCAGCAACGGCACCAGCGCCCGCAACGTCCCGGGAATCGCCTGGGACAACGGCGCGATGCGCAGCGACGATCGACCGCCCAGGAACAGCACATACAGAGCGTACATCAGGGCGGTCAGCAGCAACACCCGGGCACCGGCGGAAAACAGTTCGTCGGTGGTGACGGTGTTGTTGAGGGTGGCCACGATCACCACCAGCAGACAGGGCCGCAGCATGGTGCCCATGGAACCGGAGATGGCGGTGGTGGCCAACGCCAGCTGTTCCGATGTGCCGGCACGACGCAGTTCCCGGTACAGCGTCATCCCCGCCGCCAGGATAAAGATACCGGAAGCCCCGCTGTAGGCCGTAGGCAGCGCCGTCAGCAACAGCACCACGACACCCAGCCACTTGGGCGGCAACTGCCAGGGCCGGACCAGGTCGAACACCTTGCGGGGCAGATGGGTACGGGCCAGCAGCATCCCCACCCAGACATACAGCCCCAGGCTGAGAAACAGCGCCGACAGCTCCGCCATCATGTTCAGGTACACCGCGATGCCATGGTAGAAGCCATGGCCGGCAAACTGCAGCGCCGCGCTCAGGCACATGATGCTGTAAAGCGGTACGCTGAGTAGCGCCCGCCCCCAGCCACCATGGGCCGGCAGGTCGGTGCGGGGCCGCCCCAGCTGCCACAGTGAGATCAGGGTCAGTACGCCAAACCCGACCACCCAGACATCGTGCATGAACAGGTGGGCGATCGGCATCCCGGCCGCGGCCTGGGCCAGTTCCTGATCGCGGTAGAGCCAGGCCGATCCCAACAGCAGCGAGTTGGCCACCAACTGGGCAACCGTCGCGACCCGGTCATCGCGCTGGCTCTCCACCGGCCTCAGGGCGATGTGCTGGCGCCGCAGGGTGGCGGCAGCGGCACAGAGCAGCAGCATCAGCCCCAGCAACACCCGCCGGTTGCCGGTCACCAGCACCACCGCCTGGGACAATCCCGCTTCCAGGGTGGCAAACACCCGTACCGCGGGAGTATCCAGCGACTGCAGCCGGTGCCAGCTGGCCCAGTCCCGCTGGCAGGCCTCTGCCTGGGTTGCCAGGGATTCACGGATGGCGCCGCGGTCCACCTGGCCACCGAACACATCGGCAAACGGGTCATCTGCCAACTCCTGGCGGTGGGCTGCGACCGCCCGTTCCACCGCCTGCTCCAGGTTCCGCTCCGGGTTGCAGGCCGGCTCTCCGACCTGATCAATGACCCGCAGGTTGAAATAGTCCGGCCAGGTGGCGCCACCAATCTCCAGCAGACGGGAATGCAGCGTCTCGCCGACGGACGCCAGCAGCGTCAGCACCAGAATCACCAGCATCGGTAATCCGGACAGCCAGCGGGAAACCCCCAGCACACCCGGACGGGCCAGGCTTTGCTCCAGTGAGGCCATGGTTACTCCACCGGATTGCTGCACTCTTGGCGACTGGCATCAGCCCGGCAGCGGATCTTGCGTTGCAGGGTCAGCATGTCGCCGCTGTAGTAGCCCTCGTCCCGCAGTTGAAGCCGGGCCTCCTGCATCATGCGCTCGTACTCCACCCGATCCGGCTCCGGAATGGAGATCCACCACCGCTCAGGTACCTTTTTCTCCTCTTCCGCCACCCGGGCGATAATCTGGTCAAAACCGTCGTAAAAGGCTTCGCGCACGAACTGGGCCAGTTCGTTGGGGATGATGTCCCGCCGACCGATCAGTTGCATGGTGATGTGAGTGAGCGGCAGATCGATGATGCCGCCGTCCGGCTCCATGCCCTTGTGCAGTTCCAGCACCTCATAACCCGCCAGCGGTGCCGCCAGTACGTCCACCACGCCGGTGTTGAACATATTGGGGGCATTGACGATGTCCGCCACCACCGGGGTGGCGCCAACGCCGGCGATCATCCGTGCCTGGGTCGGGTCGTAGTCCAGCACCACCACCCGTTTGCCGGACGCTTTGGCCAGGGTGTTGATGGAGCGGTCGTTGACAAAAACATGGGCCGCACCACCCGGGGCAACCCCCATCACCACGTAGTTGCCGCTGACCATCCGCTCGGCACTGCGGGGATCGGCCATCAGTTGCAGGGCCAGGCGGAGCTGTGAACGTTCCGGGAAACCACCAATGGAATCCAGGGTTCCGGTATAGCGATTGAACAGGCGGGCCCGCAGGCCACTCATCAGGGCAGCGTCGCAGGTGCCGGACTTGAGCTCCTCCACCATCACCGATTCGCTGGTGTACGGCACCATCTCGACGTTGATGCCGTACTGGATGATCTTGCTGCGCTGGTCCTGCGCGGCCGCAAATATCGGGCCGGAGCGACCAAAAATGTCCCAGATGCAGACCCGGTAAACCCGCTCCGGGTCCGGCTCCAGACCGGTCAGGGCCTGCATGGCTTCAACCCGCTCGGACAGCGGCAGGGATTGATCGTAAACCTGCTGCCGCAGTTGGGCATCGTTGGCCAGGGCAGGCAGGGTAAACAGCAGGCCGATGGCGAGCAGGCACCAGCGGCCCACACCTTGGGCAAGGGAGAATCGAACAGGCATGGTCGTCGTTCCCGGGATTTGTTGTTATACCTGAGAGCGCCCCTCGCGGGGCGCCGATGGACATCTCAGGTTACCAAGGCAATCCCGGGCTTCAGCCTGTCATTCAGGGCCAGCAGAAATGACCCACCTCTCACTGTGACACTTGGGACACTAGCCGGCGCCTTCCGCCTTCAATGGCTGCGACGATGTTGGCGAGGGAATGTAGCGTCGGCCGAAGCCCACCAGCACGAAGCCCACCAGGAACATCATCACGCTGTAGACCACGGCCGGAATCGACATCTCGCTGGATTCCAGCAACGTCAGGGTCACCATCAGCGCAATGGTGCCATTCTTGATGCCCAGCTCCACCGATACCGCCAGCGCCTCGCGTTGGGACAGCCCCACCAGGCGTGAGACCGCCAGCCCCAGGCCAACCCCCAGCGCATTGAGCATAAAGGCAGCCGGTCCGGCCTGGGCCAGCAGGTCCAGCAGGCGGTCGCGGGCATCCCACAGCAACGACACCACCAGAAACAGCAGCACCACGCCGCCGAAAATACTCACAATGCCCTCCACCCGCTGGGCCAGTGCGGGTGCCCGGGTGCGTACCACCATGCCAATGGTGACCGGCAGCAGCACGATGGCCACCAGCATGATAATGGTCTTGCCCACTGGCAACGCGATCTCGGCACCTTCGCCGTAATAGAGCTGCAGGGCGTAGTTGGTGAAATAGGGCAAGGACAGAATGGTGATCAGGCTGGCCGACACCGTCAGCAGGATAGACAGGGCGATGTGGCCGCGGGCCAATAGCACAAACAGGTTGGAGGTGGTCCCTCCCGGGCAGGCGGCGATGATGACCAGACCCACCGCCAGGGCTGGCCCCAGACCCAGCAGCTTGGCGATCATGAAAGCGATCAGCGGCATCATCACAATCTGCGCCAGGGTGCCGACAATCATACCCTTGGGGTTCAGGGTCACCTGCCGGAAATCCCGCAGGGTGAGGGTCATGCCAATCCCGATCATGATGATGAACAGGGAAATCGGCAAGCCGATCGATATCAATGGGCTTGACTCCACGCTAAGCCTCCTTCTGTTGTTATTGTTGGTGGCGCCGGGGTTACTCAGTCCAGGGTTCGCAGGTAGCCCTGCAGGTCCCGCGGACAGGTCACCGTTACCCGACCATAATCCAGCCTCAGCAGCCCACGCTGCTCAAAGCCTTTGATTACCTTGTGTACTCCCTGACGGGTCATCCCCATCATATTGGCAATGTGCTCGCGGGTCAGCCGAAACGTCACCGGCTGGGTGCCCGCCTCGCCTTCGCCCTGGATCTGGGCCAGGAACAGCAGCCGTCGACCTATGCGGGCATCCACACTGCGCAGGGCATCGTCCTCAATGATCGACATGGCTGCCCACAGCCGCCGACTCACCAGATCCAGCGCAACCGGATACGTCTGGGGATAGGCTTCCAGCAGCTGCCGAAAACCTTCTCCGGGCAACTCCACCAGTGTGGTGGCCTCATGGGCGGTAGCCCCATACACCCGGGGCATATCCGGCGAAAACACGGTATCGCCAAACCAGGCACCGGCATCAAAGATGATCAGCGTCGCCTCGCGCCCGGCGGCATTCACCGAACTGATGCGAACCGTCCCCTCGGCAATGACACACAGAGTCGACTGCATCGACCCTTTGGCGTAGATCGGCTCATCCATTCTGAAGCGGCGCAATCTGGACATCGCCGCGGCCTCTTCCAGCGCTGGTGGCGGCAACCCAGCCAACAACGGGCAGGTGCGCAGGATCGCAGTCAAGTCAGTCATCACAGCAGTCTAGGCCAATTGGATTTCATTGAATGTAAACCAGTTGACAGTGTTTTACCTGCCAATATGGCCATCTCTTCTGCCAAGACCATATCGGCGGCCATCGGCAGACTGTAAACAGGTTGACAGTTTTACCGCGGAACACCGGCCTACACTGGGGCTATCCGGTGGCTGATCGCCAGCCCCGCCAGATCGCCAACAACCACCGATAACCATCGACAACAACAACCAGAGAGAGAACAGAGCATGTCCGAACAACTGGCCATTCCCTCCAAGAAAGACCAGGTCAGCGCGGAAGAGTGGCAACTGCGGGTTGACCTCGCCGCCGCCTACCGGCTGATTGCGCTGTACGGCTGGGACGACCTGGTTTTCACCCACATCTCCGCCCGCATTCCCGGCGACGACCACCATTTCCTGATCAACCCCTACGGCATGATGTTTGATGAAATCACCGCCTCCAGCCTGGTGCGCGTGGATCAGGACGGCAACAAGCTGGACCCCGACGACTTCGACATCAACCCCGCCGGCTTCACCATCCACAGTGCCATTCACGCCGTTCGGGAGGACGTGGTCTGTGTGATGCACACCCACACCACCGAGGGTGTGGCGGTCTCGGCCCAGCAGCACGGCCTGCTGCCATTGTCACAGCAGAGCCTGTTCCCGCTATCGAACCTGGCCTATCACGACTACGAAGGGGTCGCCCTGCGGGAAGATGAGAAGGCCCGGCTGCAGGCCGATCTGGGCGGGAACAACTTCATGATCCTGCGCAATCACGGGCTGCTCACCACCGGCGGCAGCATTGCCGATGCCTTCCTCGGCATGTACATCCTGCAGAAAGCCTGTGAGGTACAGATCCGGGCCCTCGCCGGTAACCAGCCGCTGACGCCAATTCCGGACGGCATCGTCGACACCATCCGCCAACAGGCAGAACAGGTCACCCGCGGCATGGGTGGCAAACTGGCGTGGCCCGGGCTGCTGCGCAAACTGGACCGGATCAACGCCGGTTTCCGCGACTGAGCCAGGAGAATCAACCATGACCGACAGCAACGCCCCGCACGCCCGGTTCCACCACATGAAAGATGGCACTCCGGAAGACTGGCAGATCATCGCCCAGTCGTTCGGCCAATTCGCCCGTGGCCTGCCCGACCGAATCCTGGCACACCTGAAACTGCTCGAAGGCGACTTCGGCGGCTTTCCGGTGGACCGTCTGACCCATTGCCTGCAAACCGCAACCCTCGCCCACCGCGATGGCCAGGACGAGGAGTACGTGGTCTGTGCCCTGCTGCATGACATCGGCGACACCCTGGGCAGCTACAACCACGCCGACGTTGCCGCCGTGCTGCTGGAGCCATTCGTCAGCGAGGCCAACCACTGGATGATCAAGCACCACGCGATCTTCCAGGGTTACTACTTTTTCCATTACCTGGGCATGGACCGGGACATGCGCAACCAGTACCGGGATCACCCCCACTTCAAACGTACCATCGAGTTTGTCAGCAAATACGATTCCCCCGCGTTCGATCCCGACGGCGAGGTGCTGCCGCTGTCGTTCTTCGAGCCCATGGTTCAGCGGGTCTTCGCCAAGCCGGTACGCTCCCTGTACAAGGAAGCGGAAGACGCCATGGCCTGACGCAATTCAACGCGGGGAGGCGAGCCCCTCGTCTCCCTCCCCGCTTGTACGTATACTCAAACCTGCACACACGTACTACCCATAATTCCAAAGAGACCCAAAGCGGCTCACCAATAAATAACAAGCCCGCTTCCACGGAACCGGAAGCCCAGGCAACACGAGGACAAGACAAGAATGAAACGTTTGGGAACACTGGACGCCTCCTGGCTGGCGGTGGAGTCAGACGACACCCCCATGCACGTAGGCACGCTGCAGATTTTTTCACTGCCCGAGAACGCCCCCGACACCTTCCTGCGGGACATGGTCCAACGCATGAAGACCGCCCGCGAAGTCGCCAGCCCCTGGTGCTACAAGCTCGCTTTTCCCGGTAACCTCGGCCGTGTTATCGCCCCGGCCTGGAGCGTCGATGAAGAGATCGACCTGGATTACCACGTCCGCCACTCCGCCCTGCCCAAGCCCGGCAGCGAACGGGAGCTGGGCATCCTGGTGTCGCGACTGCACTCCAATCATCTGGATTTCCACCGCCCGCTGTGGGAATGCCATATCATCGAAGGGCTGGAGAACAACCGCTTTGCGCTGTACACCAAGATGCACCATTCGATGATCGATGGCATCAGCGGGGTTCGGCTGATGCAGCGGGTGCTGTCCACCAATCCCGACGAAACCAACATGCTGCCACCGTGGGCGGTCCGCCCCGAGCAGCGCCGTGCCAGCAAGACCGATCGCGAGGCCTCGGTGGCCGGCGCTGTGTCCCAGGCCCGGGACGCCCTGAAGCTGCAGGCCGATATGGCACCGCGACTGTGGGGCGCCATGTCCCGTCTGGTGCAATCCGCCCGCCATCCGGAGGATGGCCTCACCGCGCCCTTTACCGGCCCGGTCTCGCCGCTGAACCACCGGGTCACAGCCCAACGCCGGCTGGCCACCCAACACTACCGGCTGGCCCGCCTGCGGCACCTGGCGAAGCTGTCCCACAGTTCGATGAACGACATTGTGCTGTACCTCTGCGGCACCGCCCTGCGCCGATTCCTGCTGGACCAGCACGAACTGCCGGACAGTCCGTTGACCGCCGGTATCCCGGTCAATATCCGGCCTGCCGACGACGAGGGCACCGGCACCCAGATCAGCTTCATGATCGCTTCGCTGGCCACCGACGAAGCCGACCCGCTGGCACGGCTGGAGCAGATCCGCGAGTCCACCCGACGCGCCAAGGAACACCTGCAGAAACTGCCCCGCAAGGCCCTGACCCAATACACCATGATGCTGATGTCGCCCTATATCCTGCAGCTGATGTCCGGCATGGGCGGGCGCATGCGACCGGTGTTCAACGTCACCATTTCCAACGTGCCCGGCCCCAGCCGTACGCTCTACTACGAGGGTGCGAAACTCGAGGCCATGTACCCGGTGTCGCTGATCGCCCACGGCGGCGCCCTGAACATCACCTGTCTGAGCTACGACGGCTCCCTCAACTTCGGCTTTACCGGTTGTCGGGATACCCTGCCGAGTATGCAGCGGCTGGCGGTCTACACCGGAGAGGCTCTGGATGAACTGGAGCGGCTGCTGGAACCTGCGGCAGAGCAGCAGCCAAGCGACAAGCCAGCACGCAAACCAAGGGCCCACAAACCGGCGACCGGCAACCGGAGCAAGACCGCCAACGCCCGCAAGCCAGGCACGGCGACCGAAGAGTAGCTGGCAGAGCAGCCAGAAGAATAACGACGAGGAAGAACGCCGAAACGTCGGTGCGAATCGCTCTGGAGGGCAGACCGGTCAGTCGCCGGTCTGCCAGTGCGCCGCCCCGACAAAGATCAACTGCAGATAGCGGGTGGTGCGCTGACGGATCTGGTCGATCTGGTAGTCATCATCCGCTGACACGCTGATCAGGTCCGTCAGGCTGAACGCCACCGTGCGGACCACCAGATCGCAGGTCAGGTCCAGGTCAGCATCGTTGAGGTGATCCACCAACCTCAGCCGGCGCAGGTCATTGGCCAGCTCGCTGGCAAAGAAACGCAGCTCGCTGCGAATGCCCTCCTGCACGGCCCGGCTCTCCCCCGCCAGCCCCTGGGCCATGAACACGAAGAAACTGCGGTTGTCCTGAACGTGGCGGATAAAGATCGCCACCGACTCCGCCATCAGCTTTTCCGCCTGCAGTACATTGGCGCGGGCATCCCGCATCATCCGCCGCAGCACCAGCCCCAACTCGTCCACCAGTTGCAGCCCCAGGTCATCCATGTTGCGGAAGTGACGGTAGAACGACGTAGGCACCACCCCGGCCTGCCGGGTCACCTCCCGAATCCCCAGACTGGCAAAATGGCGGCCCTTACCCACCAGGGTCAGCGCGGCTTCCATCAGTTTGTCCCGGGTCTCTCCAGGTTTGCGGCGTTTGCGTTCGGTCATAACAGTCCGTGGCGTTCAGTAAGGCAAACAAGTGTACACAAAACTGCCTGTAAGGCGACAGATAGCATGTCATTTCAGGCCTTTGCTGAAGCAGGCACTTCACTGAAACCTCAGAAAGCACGGATAAACCCACGAATACATTTTGAAAATCATAAAGATAGCGTTACCTACCGGCCTGCCATTGGGCTGATTGACAGCCGTCAAAGCACTTGTGTACATTCGTTCACATCAAGTGAACAACTGTACACATGGAGGGAGAAACCATGCTGTCACTTCTGGAAAACAACGGCGCGCTGCGCTGGCTGGGCAAGCAGCTTTTCAATCGGGAAGACCCGGCTGCCTTCTTTGACCCGCTGCTGGCGTCCATTGACCCGATGCTGGTACGCCAGTACGTTCCGGCCAGGGTCGTCGACATTATTGACGAAACCGCCGACACCCGGACTTTTGTCCTGCAACCCGCACCCCGCTGGCAGGGCTTCGCCGCCGGCCAGCATGTGAACATCTGTATCGACATTGATGGTGTTCGCCACAATCGTACCTTCAGCCTGTCGTGCTCGCCCCGGCAGTGGCAACAGCACGGCACCGTCACCCTGACCATCAAGCGCCTGCCCGGTGGCCGCGTTACCAACTGGATGCACGATCAACTGACCATCGGCACCACCCTGGGTCTGGGGGAGGCCTTCGGCGAGTTCCTGGCACCGGAGCTGCCGGAGCCGTTGCTGTTCATCGCCGGTGGCAGCGGCATCACCCCGGTACTGAGTCTGCTGGAAACCCTCGCGGCTGACGACTTCCGAGCACCGGTCACCCTGCTCTACTTCGTCCGCACCCAGGCCGACGTGATTGGCGCCGAACGGCTGTACGCCCTGCGCCAGCGCTGGCCGGCCTTCACCCTCACCGTGGTGGCCACGGATGAGGGCCGCACGCCCCAGTACCTCAGCGACAGCCACCTGGACGCCGTGCCTGGCCTCAGTGCCCGCCGCTGTTACCTCTGTGGCCCCCAGGGGCTGATGGATCTGGCCGGCGACCTGCTTTACCACCGGGGCATCGACGAGCACCGCATTCACAGCACTTTTTTTTCAGCACCCAAGGCCGCCCTGCCAGACGACGACCTGGGCGGCGATGTGCGCTTTGAACGAAGCAACGTCAGCGTGGAAGCCAGCGGCGACGTGGCCCTGCTGGAGATCGCTGAAGCCGCCAGGCTGTCGCCCAAGTACGGCTGCCGCATGGGCATCTGTCACCAGTGCAGCTGCCGCAAAACCAGCGGCACCGTGATCAACCGGCTGACGGGCAAAGCGTCCGGCCCCGGCGAGGAAAGCATTCAGCTTTGCGTCTCGGTGCCCCAGGGCCCGGTCACGGTGGACCTGTAATCGCCACAACGACATTGCGCACAAGAACAACAGACCGGCCCACGCAGGCCGGTCAAGGAGACCAGACATGCAAAAGATGAACGAAGCCCAACTGAAAGAACTGGAACAGGATCTGGATGCCATCCGCAACGACGTGCTGGCGGATCTGGGGGAACGGGATGCCAGGTACATCCGCAAGGTGGTGCGCCTGCACCGGACACTGGAGGTCGGCGGTCGGGTTCTGATGCCCTTCGGTTTTATCCCCCCGGTGTTTGCCGCCGCCACCCTGGCCCTGGGCCTGTCGAAAATCATCGAGAACATGGAGATTGGCCACAATGTCATGCACGGCCAGTACGACTGGATGAACGACCCGTCGCTGAACTCCCAGACCTACGAATGGGATACCGTCTGCACCAGCGACTCCTGGCGCCGCACCCACAACTACGAGCACCACACCTACACCAACATCATCGGCAAGGACCGGGACTACGGCTACGCGGTGTTACGGCTGAGCGATGACGTCAAATGGCATCCGGGCCATTTGCTGCAGTTCATCAACTACATCCTGCTGACGGTGCTGTTTCAGTGGGGAGTTGGGGTGCATGAGCTGGAGAGTGAACGCATTCGCCGTCGTGAGATCAGCCTGAAATCCAAACTGCCGTTCCTTCGCGATTTCTTCCGCAAGGGCGGACGCCAGGCCTTCAAGGATTACGTGTTCTTCCCGTTACTGACGTTCCCGGTAGCCCCCATCGTGCTGGCCGGCAACATCGGCGCGAACCTGATCCGCAACCTGTGGTCATCCACCGTCATCTTCTGCGGCCATTTCACCCAGGACGCCGAGACCTTCACCGAAGAGGAATGCGTGGGCGAAAGCAAGGGCCACTGGTACCTGCGCCAGTTGACTGGCTCCAGCAACTTCACCGGCGGCAATTGGGTCCACCTGCTCAGCGGCCACCTCAGCTACCAGATCGAGCACCACGTGTTCCCCGACATCCCCGCCCACCGTTACCGGGAAATGTCGCCCAGAGTCCAGGCGGTGTGCGAAAAACACGGCATCTGCTACAACACCGACACCTTCGCCCGCCAGTACTGGACGGTACTTAAACGCATCGGCCGCTTCTCCCTACCCGACCGCGTCCGCCGCAGATTCGAAGCCCAGCCGGCGTAACCAGCAACGCGCCAAACAGTGCGTCAGAAGTAGTGCATCAGAAGTAAAGAGGGGACAGCCGTGGTTGTCTCCTCTTTCTGGATGCAGAGAGGCTAGAGCGTGTGACTGCCCAATGGCAGCGAATAAACAGCGCGTTCAGACGCGGAAAGTGTTTCCTTGATCCAAACGTTGTAGACAAACAGATTCCGCTTCACGATCTCGGCGATCTCCTCCGCAGGGATCAGTTCCCGGTCGGTCAGGATACGGATGGATTCGAAATCACACTCCTTCGCCCCGGTCTCAGATGCCCAACGCCTCAAGCTATCCACACACTCTGCCAACACCTCATCATCGTAGTGCGCGATGAGCGCGGTAATCAGTGAATAACGCCAGTCCTGATCGCAGCGGTTTGCCAGCGCCAGCACTCGCTGCACCTCAGCCTTGCCCAGAGCCAGAAAGTACTGATAGATCGGCGCTGCCACCGGCCAGTTGGGATCACAGGTCCAGGACAGCAGGTGGTCCAGACAGGTCTGATTCTCTGGGTAGCCCAAGGCTATGATTTTATTGACTGACTCCAGGTCAGATTTACTCGAAATCTGAAGGTGCATCATGAATCTCCATTTCAAAAGCACAGGCCATCCCAAGCAGCTCGTTACAGCTAGCCGTCACAGATTGCCTGATTTCCTCATCTCCGGTAATGAAAAGGATGTCTAGTTAGACCGAACTTAATAGGAAGGCCGCGACAGCAGGTAAGTTGCCAGACAGAGGAAAAACACCCCCAGTCCCACCAGCAACCACACGGGCGAGCCGGTGAAGAAGAGTATCGACCAACTGATGGTCAGCATCACGCAGGCCAGCACCTTGCCCCGGAGGGGGACCACGCCGCGCTCCCGCCAGTTGCTGATGATGGGACCGTAGGTCTGGTGATTGAGCAGCCAGGCCTCGAACTCGGGCGAACTCCGGCCCGCCGCCCAGGCGGCAATCAGCACGAACACCGTGGTGGGCATCAGCGGCAACACCACCCCGACCACAGCCAGCGCTACGGAGACATAAGCCAACAACCGGTAACCGCCCTTTCCGATGGACAACTTCACTGACTCACCCATTGAACTGAAGCCTCCAGTGTACCGCAAAGCCAACGCTATGCACCGCCGACCATTGTCGCGTCCCGTTGACTTGCGACAGGTAAAGCCGGGGGCTGTTTTCAGTGTAGTGGATTGGTTAGGGTTAGGGAGCTTCAGATTGACCGACAACAAGAATGAATAAAAGGGGTTACTACGGCAGGGGTATTAATCCCGCCCGCCGGTTTTGCGATACTGTTACTGAACCGCAGCCCCACAAGCACAGGGAACCACCATGCCCCAGGCGCCACTGACCGACCGTTTCGGTCGCACCGTCAACTACGTCCGACTCTCGGTGACCGACCGTTGCGACTTCCGTTGCGTCTACTGCATGGCCGAGGACATGACCTTCCTGCCTCGTCAGCAGGTGCTCACTCTGGAAGAGATCGCCCGCCTGGCCCGGACGTTTGTCAGCCTTGGCACCGAGAAAATCCGCCTCACCGGAGGCGAGCCGCTGGTGCGCAAGGACATTCTCGAACTGGTCCGGGACATTGGCCAGCTCGGGCTGCGGGACTTCGCCATGACCACCAACGGTAACCAGCTCGACCGGCTGGCGCAGCCCCTCCGGCAGGCAGGGCTGAAACGCCTGAACATCAGCCTGGATTCCCTTGATCCGGAGCGGTTTCGCGCCATCACCCGAACCGGCCGGTTGCCCCAGGTGCTGACGGGCATCGACGCGGCCCGGGAAGCCGGTTTTGACGGCATCAAACTCAACGTGGTGGTGATGAAGGGGCGCAATGACGATGAGATTCCCGAGCTGATCGAGTTCGCCCGCCGCAAGGCCATCGATATTAGCTTCATCGAGGAAATGCCGCTGGGGACCATCACCGAACACCATCGCGGTGAAAGCCTGTGCACCAGCGAAGAGGTGCGCACCATCATCCGCCAACGCCACGAACTGGTGCCCACCACGGCAGACAGCGGCGGCCCGGCCCGTTACTACCGGATGCCCGACAGCGACATCCGGGTCGGCTTCATCTCACCCCATTCCCACAACTTCTGCGCTACCTGCAACCGCGTGAGGGTAACCGTGGAAGGCCGGCTGCTGCTGTGTCTGGGTAATGAGCACTCGGTGGACCTCCGCCGGGTACTGCGCGCCAACCCCATCGACGACGACCGGCTGCGGGACGCCATCATCCAGGCCATGGACCTGAAACCCGAACGCCACCACTTCTCCAGCGACGGTGATGTGCAGATTCTCCGTTTTATGAACATGACCGGGGGCTGAGCCCTCACGCCCTCACAACGCCAACTGCGCTATGTAGTTACCGAAGCGGCCTCGGCGATGGCTTAGCCGTCACGCCAAAAACGGCTATGATGATGCCAGGGCCCGTACTGTTTCCGGGCACCCAACCACTCCAGCCGGCATGGACGATGTAGCCTGATGAACAAGCCCGACGTCCTCATCGTAGAGGACAGCGCCCCAATCATCCGAATCCACAGCCACCTGGTCCGTCGGGCCGGATTCACCCCAACGGTGGCCAAGACCCTGGCCGAGGCCAAGGCTCTGGAGGATCGGCTGGGGGAATTCTTCTGCGCGATCATCGACTACAACCTCCCGGACGCCCCCAACGGTGAAGCCATCGACTATCTGCTGGGCCAGGAAGTCCCCGGGGTGGTCATGACCGGCCGTATCGACGACGATACCCGCGCTGCCATCTGGAAGCTGCCGGTCATTGATTACATCACCAAGGAAAGCCGGCAGTCCTTTACCTACCTGGAACAGCTGCTGATCAAGCTGCGGGAAAACCAGGACATCAAGGTGCTGATCGTCGACGATTCGGTGAACTCCCGCATGCACCTGATCCGCCTGCTGCGGCGCCAGAACTACGAAGTGCTGTCGGCACGAACCGGTATCGAGGCGCTTAAACAGCTGTCGGACCACCCCGACATCAAGCTGATCATTACCGACAAGGAGATGCCGGAAATGGACGGCATCAAGCTGTGCAACGAGGTACGCTCCCAGTACTCGAAGGATGAAATCAGCATCGTGGGCGTATCCGGCGTCGACAACCCGTCCCTGACTGCCAAGTTCATCAAGAACGGCGCCAACGACTTTCTCAAGAAGCCCTTCTGCCCGGAAGAATTCTATTGCCGGGTGACCCAGAACATCGAATACATTGAGAACATCGAAACCATCCGTCGCCAGGCTCACACCGATGCCCTGACCGGCCTCTACAATCGCCGCTACTTCTTCCAGCAACTGGCCCCGGTACTGGCCAACCGCCATGAGCAGGGCGAGCCATCAACCCTGGCCATGCTGGATATTGACCTTTTCAAGAACATCAATGACAGCTTCGGCCACCAGACCGGTGACGACATCCTCCAGGCCACGGCGAGCATGCTGCAGCAGCACTTCGGTGAGGACGGCCTCTGCGCCCGCTTTGGTGGCGAAGAGTTCTGCCTGTTCCTGGACCAGCTCGACCAGACCGAAGCCGAAGCCCGGCTCGAGCAGTTCCGCTGCAGCCTGGAAGACATGAACCTTGGAGAAGACGGCCAGGACATCCGCTGCACCATCAGCATCGGCCTCGCCCATGGCTGCGAGCCGTCACTGGATGCGCTCATCAACCAGGCCGACCACCGGCTGTACCAGGCCAAATCGGCCGGCCGCAATCGCATCGTCGCCGATGCTTCTTACGCCTGAACGCGCTTTACATCGATCAAGGCACTCCCGCGTTGCCGCGGTAGTCTGGGGACACTGGATCAGCATCGTAGCCGATCGCTGATCACACTGTTCATCGGCCTGTTGAGGTGTTCATGACCGAGCCCACGTTCTACCAGCCCCAGGGCAACGAAATCGCGCTGTTCGAAGGGGCCTGCCAGCACCAGCTACCGGTGCTCATCAAGGGACCCACCGGCTGCGGCAAGACCCGCTTTGTTCGCCACATGGCCGAACGCCTCAACCGGCCGTTGTACACCGTTGCCTGTCACGACGACCTCACCGCCGCCGATCTGGTCGGGCGGCACCTGATCGGACCGGAGGGCACCTACTGGCAGGATGGCCCCCTGACCCGAGCGGTACGTGAAGGTGGTATCTGCTATCTGGACGAGGTCGTGGAAGCCCGCAAAGACACCACCGTGGTGCTCCACCCCCTGGCTGACGATCGCCGGGAGCTGGCGCTGGAACGCACCGGAGAATGCCTGCAGGCAGCGCCAGGCTTCATGCTCGTGGTCTCCTACAACCCCGGCTACCAGAGCCTGATCAAAGGCATGAAACCCAGCACCCGGCAGCGCTTCGTGTCCCTACGCTTCGACTACCCCGAGGCGGCGGTGGAAACCACCATTGTGCAACGGGAATCCGGTTGTGATCCGGATCTGGCGCAGTTACTGGTGCGCCTGGCCAATGCCCTGCGCAACCTGAAAGACCACGACCTGGAGGAAGCCGCCTCTACCCGCCTGCTCATCTACACCGCCCAACTCATCGGTGCAGGCCTGCCCACCCTGGACGCCTGCCGCGCCGCCCTGGCGGAACCACTCAGTGATGACGACGCCACGGTGGCAGCCCTGATGGACGTGGCCCGGGCAGTGTTTGGAGGGGATTGAAAGCTTGCCGCTGACCCTGGAAACCATCGAAATTGATTCCACTGCTGGTCCTTATAGGGAGATGATCTGCTTTCCAATTTCTTTAGCAAACCCACCCACTCTGACCCTGGCAACATCAGATCCGTCATAGTCTACAGAAGCGGTGATCACTGACGTGCAGTTCATTGCCCTGCCCTGCTCGAACGTAAAGCACCCCGAACGCCCACCGTTAAGGTGCCTGGATAGATAACAGGCCAGCGCGCCACTGGCACTTCCCGTTGCAGACTCTTCCGGGATACCAAACAGTGGAGCGAAGTTACGGCAACTCGCTGTCACACTGCCGCTCTCCTCGCACAGCTCAAAAGCATGGAGACTCACAAGACCGTGGTCTTTACAGAAATCGCTGAGCAAGCGTTCGTTGACCTGAAGCCTGTCAAGATAGCCCTGTGGCACGGGCACAATCATGTCGGGCAACCCGGTTGATATTACTTCCACCGGTAACTGCGTCGACGCCAGAGAGGCCGCTTCAACGCCAATAAGCCCAGATACCGCCTCATACTCAAATACGCCAAGGCATTCAGGCAGCTTTTGCGCCATCACCACATGCCCATTCGCGCCTACAGTCACCGCAAGTAACCCCGCCTTGGTCCGTTGAACATAATCGCCTTCGGTCACCACACCTTCCCTGTACATGGTTGAAAATGCGGCTAACGTAGCGTGGCCACAGAAATCCACTTCCCCGGTGACGGTAAAGAACGACAACGCAAAATCGGCTTCATCCTCCTCGGCCACAAACGCGGTTTCAGAGTACCCGACAGCCTGCGCTATCTTTAGTTTCTCTTCGTTGGACAGATTGTCCGCATGCAGCACAACGCCTGCCGGGTTGCCACCGGTTTCATTGGCAGTGAAGGCATTCACCAGAAATACTTCGACGTTTTTCAATGTCAGTTGCTCCAGGATTGGTCTGTCGGATCTTGATGCAGCGCCGCTAAGGGCGCCCTGACCCATAGTCCCAGACCCGGGTGGATTGTTGCGCACGTTTCAGAAAGCCAGTTGCAACTGACCCAGGGCGGGCTGCCTAGCCAGACGGCCCTCATCGTCGTTGGCCTTACGCCAGAGTAATCGACAGCCCTGAAAGCCAGGCCAGCTGAGCCCCGTAGCTCAACCGTTGGTGGATGCCCGGATTCCCCTTTTCCTTAAAGGCTTTGGCCAGCGTAGCCATAAACAGGACCGTACATAGCAGACAGGCCACCGTGAAGGCCTTGAACGGAAGTGGAAGCCCATCATCAAACAGGCTGAGTGCTGGCGCGATCAGCAGGGAGAACAGCATGACAAATCCCGCCCAGGAGTGAACCTTGCAGGAAAACGTGGGGGTTTCGGTGTACGGATCGGCATCCATCGGGAAGTAACCGGCGACCCATGTGCCAAGGCCGTGCATCACGATCAGAACACCGACAACAATCATGATCGTTGAGGAGCTGTCGCTGGTCATCACATACACACCAAACAACGAGAACAGTACGCCGAGCGGGTAGTTGTTGATAAGAGGCGAGAACTTTTCCGTTGGGCTGCCAGCAGCGCCGAGTTCACTGCAGAACTGTTTGGCATGGCTGTACCCCTCATACCTGAGACCTGCGACGAACACACCGAGCACGAGCCATACAGACGCCAGAACACCAGAGTAGGCGACAACTTGCGACAACATCGATTTCCTTCCTTCTTGGAAAACCGTTTCGGGGGGAAGTTAGGGAGCCGACAGTTAGTCCCCAATTATCAGCTGGTTACTGTAACGTGAGTCGGCCTGTCCGACCAGATCTGATCACACAGGGAAGGAAGCCAGATGTACCCGCGGTAAAAAACGCCTACCAACCACCAGCCACGATCACGGCCAGCACCACCATCGGAGCCCAGGCCTGGACGGCCCAGCGCCAGTGACGGGGCGCATGACGCAGTTCCATGAAGCGATCCACCACCAGCCAGGCCTTGATCAGAATCATCGCCAGTACCAGGGGCAGTAAGCCCTGAAGGCCCGCATTGGCCAGCAGCACCGGCAGCGCCGTGCACACGATCAGGGTCATCAGAGTGAGGATCATGGTGTCTCCTTGTCGGTCTGGCGCTAAGCAACCACATAAAGCAGCGGAAACAGGGCCAGCCACACCAGGTCCACCATGTGCCAGTAGCAGGCGCCCGATTCCATGGCGTTGGTGTCGCGGTCATCCTGCCACGGTCGGCGAGCCTTGCGGGCCAGCGCCAGCAGCACGCCCTGCCCCACCACCACATGCAGGAAGTGAAAGAAGGTAAGGAAGAAATAGAACATGAAAAAGGTGTCTGACCCCAGGTGGTAACCGGCCCCATAGAGCTGGCCGTACTCCCGGAGTTTGCCCAGGGTGTATGCCAGCGACACCAGCAGTGCCAGCCAGAGTCTCACCGCTGTGCCGTCACGGCCCAGCCGGTACCCGACGGTGGCCGTGGCCACCAGGTAGCTGGCGACAATCAGCGACAGGGTACTGGCCAGCCCCACCCCCGGGTGGAGTTCAGCCCGCCCTGCTGCGAAGGTGGCCGGATCGAACGCTCGTGCCACGGCAAAGCCAACGAACAACAGTGCGAACACCGCCAGCTCGGCGAGAATCAGCAACCACACCGCCAGGTCGCCGGGCAGGTAGCGCGGTCTGGTCATGACACCAGGCTCATGTACAGCAACGGCAGCCGGGCAGGCAGTTGCGCCGGGTCTCGGATCACCACGTAGCCGTTGCTACCGAACAGGTACGGCAGGTATTCGTTGGCCTCGGCGTCGATGGTGACGCAGAACGGAACCACCCCGGCCTGGCGGGCCTCCTGCACCGCCTTGCGGGTATCTTCGGCGCCGTAACGCCCCTCGTAGATATCCAGGTCGTTGGGTTTGCCGTCACTGAGCAGCAATAACAGCCGCTGGTGCTCCGGCCGGGCCATCAGCACCCGGGTGGCCTGGCGAATGGCCGCCCCCATGCGGGTGTAGTAGCCCGGCGCCAGCGCCTGAATACGGGCACGACAGCGGGTATCAAAACGCTCGCCAAATCCCTTGATGTGATGGAAGCGCACCTCGTTGCGCCTCCGGGAGGAAAAACCGCACAGGGCGAACGGGTCCTGGCTGGCGTGCAACGCCTCACCCAGCAACAACAGCCCGTCCTGGATGATGTCGATCACCCGCTGGCGATCGTTGATGTGGCTGTCGGTGGAAAGCGACAGGTCCGCCAGCACCAGGCAGGCCAGGTCCCGCTGGTTGGGTCGGCATTGGCGATAGAGACCGGGATCGGTGGCCACCGCCCCCCGTCGCTGCTCGATGCGCTGCTCCAGGCAGGCATCCAGATCCAGCTCCTCACCGTCGGTCTGGCGACGTAGCCACTGGCGCTGGGGCTTCAGGGCACGAAACTGGCGCTGCAGCCGCCGTGCCGTCGCCCGCAGGTGAGCTGGCAGGATGCCATCAGCATCCGCTTCCGGGGCCTGGCTGAGCACCGGCTTCAGGCAGCAGTGGCGTTCGCGGTATTGCTGCGCGCGCCAGTCCCATTCCGGCAACAGAATGCCCGGCCCCAGGGTCAGGTCGTCCTGCTCCTCGGCGGGCAGGTCGAGATCGAACTTGATGCTGGCGGAGACCTGGCTGCGGTCCCGGGAGACCGAGATCACATCCAGGTCATTGGCCACCTTAGCGGCGTCCTCTTCCTCGGTGTCGTCACCGGCACGATCCACCGGCACGAACTCGGTCCAGGAGAACAGGCTTTCCAGGCGGAAGATCATCAGCCCGTTGTCGCGATCAAACGCCTCCACCCGCTCCGCCTGTTTGCGTTTGTGGCGGCGGCGCTGACCACCGCTGTGGTTGCCAGGGTCATCGTTGTCACCGCTGCTGTGGCCGTTCGCCGCTGGCAGACCCTGGGCCGGATACAGCCACAACGGCACCGGCCAGGGGTCCACCGTGCAGTCAGGCTGCCGGGGCACGCTGCCCGGGCTCAGCAGTGCGGTCTGTATCGCAGTCTCCAGCGACCGCTCCGGCCCGGCCATGCTTTCCGGCGTCGGGCGAGTCGCCACGCAGGCCCGGGCCAGGCGGGCATAGCACTTTGCCAGGCCTGGCCAGCTTGCCAGAACCCGGGTCACCGCCTGTTGGTTCGCCACCAGCCAGTCTCCGGCTGACAGCGGTCCACAGGCGGCCATGGCGGCCAGCCAGAGATAGAGATCACGGTTCAGGGATGCCTTGGGAAAGGCTGCAATCGTTTCCGGCAATCTCACACTCTGCTGGTCCCGCCAGGCCAACTCGAAACGGCGATGGGTGCCTGCCATGCGCTGCAGCCATCGCCGTCGTATCTTCAGGGGTCGGGCTTCCGCCGCCACCAGGCTCAGCCCCGGGTCGCCGCCAAGGGCACGGAACAGGATACCCAGCCCCCGCGCTTCGTCCTCAAGGCGCACCGCGGCAGCCGGGTACTGGGCCAGTGCCTGGCGTGTTACGTACTGGTGCCATTTGAAGCCAACCCACTCTTCCATTGCGATCTAGTCCACTGTTGCGTCAGGGTCCGTCAGATGCGGGCATGTCCCTGGGTGAGACCAGGTCCTGGCAGTGCTGTCAGCAACTGCCGAGTCCCCACTCTGGCCTGATCCCACCGGGACAATGCATTCAGGCTCGGGCCGCTGCCCCTTCCAGGGCCGGCTCCGGCGCCTCGCCCTTGATCAGGAAGCTGCCCAGGTAGACCACCAGACCGCCCATGAAGAAGGCGCCGGCGACCAGCCGCATCCAGTAGAACAGTGCAATACGGTCCTGGGTGGCCATGAAGGACAACGCCTCGCCGGCATCCGGCATGCGCTGCAACCACACCTGCAACACGCCCGCACCGGTGAGGAACAGGGTGATGCACACCATGGACAGGGTCATCAGCCAGAAGCCCCAGATCTCCATGGCCTGGGCAGTGGCGCTATTGCCGTAGGGCCGTCCGCGCATGATCGGCATGGCGTAAGAGATGATGGTAAGCACAATCATCACGTAGGCGCCGTAGAAGGCCATGTGGCCGTGGGCGGCGGTGATCTGGCTACCGTGGGTGTAGTAGTTCACCGGGGCCAGGGTATGCAGGAAACCCCACACGCCAGCGCCGAGGAAAGCCATCACCGAGGTCCCCAGGGCCCACAGCAGCGCGGCCTTGTTGGGGTGGTTACGGCGGCGGCGTTTCACCATGTTGAAGGCGAACAGCACCATCATGAAGAACGGCAGCGGCTCCAGCGCCGAGAACACAGACCCCAGCCACAGCCAGTACTCAGGCGGCCCGATCCAGAAGAAGTGGTGGCCAGTGCCGATGATGCCACTGATCAGCGCCATGGCGATGATGACGTAGAGCCACTTCTCGATCACTTCCCGGTCCACACCGGTGAGCTTGATCAGGATGTAGGCCAGGATCGCGCCCATGATCAGCTCCCACACGCCTTCCACCCACAGGTGCACCACAAACCACCAGAAGTACTTGTCCAGGGTCAGGTTGCTGGGGTTGTAGAAAGCGAACAGCCACAGCACCACCAGCCCGAACAGACCGGTCATCAGCACGATGTTGACTACGGTCTTGCGGCCTTTGAGCGCGGTGATTCCCACGTTATAGAGGAAGCCCACGGCCACCACCGCAATGCCGATCTTGGTGATGGTGGGCTGTTCCAGGAACTCACGCCCCATGGTGGGCAGCAGGTTGTTGTAGGTCAGATCCGCCAGGGTGGCGTAGTCCACCGACAGATACCCGAGGATGGTGAGGGTCCCGGCAACGGCGAACACCCAGAACAGCACCTTCGCCAGCAGCGGGCTGTGCAGTTCGGTCTGAGCCTCTTCCGGCACCAGCCAGTAGGTGGCCCCCATGAACCCGAACAGCAACCACACTATCAGCAGGTTGGTATGAACCATGCGAGCGACGTTGAACGGAATTTCGGGAAACAGGAAGTCTCCCACCACGTATTGCAGGCCAAGAATCAGACCAAACAGAATCTGGCCGGCAAACAGGATCAGCGCAAATATAAAGTACGGTTTGGCAACCGCCTGAGACTGGTATTTCATAGCAGCGTCCTCAACCCTCGATGTTGGGTGGCCAGTTGTTGTCATCGATCTTCGATGTCCATTCCAGGAAGGCCGCCAGGGCATCCACCTCCTCTTCGGTGAGGTTGAACTGGGGCATCTGCCGACGTCCGGGTACCTTGGTGGGCATGGCCTTCATCCAGGCGCCCAGGTAGGCGCGGAAGGTGGCGCTGTCACCGCCACCACGACGATCAAAGACGTTGGCCAGCTCCGGCGCGAAGTAGGCCCCCTCGCCCATGATGGTGTGGCAGCCGACACAGTTGTTGTGCTCCCACACTTCCTTACCCTTGGCCACAGCCTCGGTAATCAGCTCCCGATTGTCCCGCTCGGGCATCGCCCGAACCTGGGTATCGAGGGTCAGCGCCAGGAACAACAGGACGAAGAACACACTTCCTCCCAGATAGATGTTCCTGGCCATGCTTTTGGTGAAGCGCTCAGCCATCGCTCTCTCTCCATCGTTCGTCTTATATCCGACTACAGCACTAGGTTATAGCGATGGGAGTACGATTAATTTGATGATAATCAAGGGGATAAAGTTACTTTTCGAAGGCGGGGGATTGGCAAATATCAAGGCATTTGAGAAGTGCGCCAGGCAGGTCCGTGACCGGCCTGGCGATATCAACAAGACACTAATGAGACGTGCCCTCGGCGTAGCCGATCTTATTGCCGACGTTGTACTTGCCGGACGGCTTGTTCATGGGGATGCGCTTGATCTCCTCCAGGGTCTCGCTGTCGTAGATGATCAGTGCCCCGTCCTCGTCCCAGACGCTCAACACCAGATAGCGGCCGTCGTGACTGAACTCTACATGGGCAGCGTTCTTGCCGGGCATCGGCCGCAGGGTGTGGGCCAGGGTCAGGGTCTGTTTGTCGATCAGATGCACCGCCTCCCGCTCCGGGCCGAAGAACACGTCGGTCCAGGCGTAGCGGGAGTTGGCGTGACTGCGCATGAAAAAGCCGGGGCCCAGGGTCTCGATGTCGGTGATCAGCTCCCAGGTCTCCAGATCCAGCACTGAGATCACCCCTTCGCGGATGTTGGGGGTGGCGTAGACCCAGCGGCCCTGGTACTGCCAGTAGATACCGGAGCCCAGATGGGGCATGCCCGGCAACGGAATGTCGGTGATCACCTCGCCGCTGTCCAGGTCCACCACCTGGCCACCGCCGGCCTTGCGGGAGGTCGCCAGCAGATAGCGGTAGTCGGGAGTGAAGGAAAAGTCGTCCAGCAGGTCCTGGGCCGGCAGCCGCCGAGGCGTCAGTGGCGGCTGGTCACGGTAGGACAACTCCCACACTTCCGGCACGTCCTTGAGCGCGACCACAAAGCTGTCCCGGGGCGGCGCGGTGTACACCGCACTGACCCGGCTGCCATGGCCGTCTTCCGCCAGCGCCGGAATCACCTTGACCAGAGACAGGTCCCGGGCATCCAGTACCACCAAGTTGCCGGGCAGGTAATTGGCCACCATCACCCAACGGCCATCGTGGCTCACCGCCAGGTTGCGGGTGTTGATGCCTACCCGGGTCTCGGCAATCTTGCGGAAATTGTAGAGGTCGTAGAGGCTGACCCAGCCATCGCGGGAGGCAAAGTAGACGAACCGGCCGTCCGGCGAAAACTTGGGCCCGCCATGCAGGGCGTAGTGGGAGGGGAACCGCTCAAGGATTTCAAAGCGGTCACCGTCCATGATGTTGACGTGATGATTGCCCGCCTCCACCACCACAAACAGGTTCAGCGGATCGGCGTCGTGCTGGGGGGTATCCGGCAGGGTTGAAGCGTCGACAAAGCGGCGGTGATGAGCGTTGATGGTGGTCGCCGGCCAGCTCAGTTCCACGTCGCTGGGCTGGAACAGGTAATCCGCCAGAGCGGTCACCTCGGCCTCGCTCAGCCGGTCGCCAAAGCCGGCCATCTGGGTGGCGGGACGGCCATCCCGAATCACCGACGCCACGTCGGCCTGGCGTATGCGTCGCAAGCTCTCCGGCAACAACGCAGGCCCGGTCGCGCCCTGGCGCCACTGGCCGTGACAGGCCTGGCAGTGCTGCTGGTACAGCGCGGCGGCGGGTTCGGCAACCACCGATGCCGGGCTCAGCGCGGTGGCGATTCCCAATACCAGCCAGACAGCTCGCTTCAGCTTTACCAGCGTCATGGTCATACCGCCTCCTGCACCGCCAGTGGATGGGCTCCCTGGAACTGCCCCGGCGCCATCAGACGATGATGGCCAAACAGCCGTGTCACCTCACCCACAACCGTCAGGGTCGGGGTCTGCAGTTCGGCCCGGCGTGCGGTGTCCGGCAGATCTGCCAGGCGGCTGCGAATCACCCGCTGTTCCGCCAGGGTGCCATTCTCCACCAGCGCGGCGGGGGTGTCGGGGGCGAGCCCGGCTTCCTGCAGGCGCCCGGCGATTTCCGCCAGGTTGCCCAACCCCATGTAGAACACCAGGGTCTGACCCGGCACCGCCAGCGCCTGCCAGGGCAGGTTGAGCTGGCCATCGGCCTGCAGGTGGCCGGTAATGAAGGTGCAGGACTGGGCCAGGCCGCGATGGGTCAGCGGAATGCCGGCGTAGGCGGTGCAGGCGGATGCGGCGGTAACCCCGGGTACCACCTGACAGTCAATGCCCCTGGCCAGCAGGTGATCCAGCTCCTCCCCGCCGCGGCCAAACACGAACGGGTCACCGCCCTTGAGGCGTACAACTCGCAGGCCGCGGCAGGCCAGCGTCGCCAGCAGATCGTTGATCTGGCCCTGGGACAGCACGTGGCGGCCACAAGTCTTGCCAACGTAGTGGCGCTGGCAGGTGGTCGGCAGTGCCCGCAGCAGGTCATCGCCCACCAGACGGTCGTACACCACCGCATCGGCCTGATGCAGCAGGCTCCAGGCCCGCAGGGTGAGCAGGCCGGGGTCACCGGAACCGGCGCCCACCAGGGCAACCGTGCCACCGGCCAGGTGGGCCTGGGCACAGGGGGGCAATGTTAGAGGTTGGGTCATGACGGTCTCCCGGTTTGTGGTCTCTCTCAGTTTGTTGGTCATAGCAGCGCGGCCAGGCGAAGGCTGATTGCGGGCTGGTTCACTAAACACCCGCCGGCGCGGTGGTAATGCGGCGTTCGCCACCGAGGCCGATTTCCTGGTCGCTCAGGTAACAGCCCGGGTCTTCCGCCCACAGGTCGCCGTCTGCCCAGGCCCGGGTGCGGGTGTTGCCATTGCACAGGGCCCGCCACTGGCAGCTGCCACAGCGTCCCCCGACCGCCCGTGGGTGCTGGCGCAACTGCACCAGCAGCGGATCGGGCCGGTCGAGCCAGATATCACGGAAGCTGCGCTGGCGAACGTTGCCAACCGAGTGCTGCCACCAGTAGGTGTCCGGGTGGACTTCCCCGGTGTTGTCGATATTGGCGATGCCGGCGCCGGAGGCGTTGCCGCCCCAGGCCCGCAGCAGGGCTTCGAGCTGCTCTGCCCTGGCGGGAATCACCTGCCTTGCCCACTGCAGCAACAGCACGCCGTCGGCGTCGTTGTTACCGCTGACAAAGTCGGTGTCACGCCCTTCCCGGATATCGCGCCAGGCCTGATCGAAAATCTGCCACATGGCATCCCGGGACATGCGCTGGTAGGCGTCGTGCTTGCGGCTGCGGCGGCCCCGGCCGCTGTAGTTGAGGTGGGACAGGTAGAACTTGTTGACGTCGTACTGCCACATCAGCCCCAGCAACTGGGGCAGTTGCTTGAAGTTGTACCGGGTCAGGGTGGTACGCAGCCCCACCCGGATACCACGCTGGCGACACAGGCGAATGGCCTTCATCGAGGTGCGGAAGCTGCCCTCGAGTTGGCGGAATTCGTCGTGGGTCTGTTCCAGGCCATCGATGCTGATGCCAACGTAGTCGTAGTGCGCCGCCGCCACCCGCTCGATGGTGTCTTCGTTGATCAGAGTGCCATTGGTGGACAGCGCCACGAAGAACCCCAGCCGGCGAGCGTAGTCCGAGATCTCAAACAGATCCTCCCGCAGCATCGGCTCACCGCCGGAGAGGATCAGCACCCGCACCCCGGCAGCGTGGAGATCGTCGATCACCCGCAAGGCTTCTGCGGTGTCCAGCTCGTCCCGGAACACGCTGTCAGCCGAGGTGGCGTAACAGTGCTTGCAGGTCAGGTTGCAGCGCCGCAGCAGATTCCAGATCACCACCGGTGGTCGGGTGCTGCCGGGCCGGGCCGCTCGCGGTGCCGGCGCCTGGCCGGCCAGATGGCGCAGGTACTGACTGATCCTAAGCATGGTGATCGCTCCCGGTGTCGGGTTTTGGGTTTGATTGATGAGCTGAATGCTGAGATGGCTCATCAGGGATGCCGGACGGTGTGCGGGCAAGCGTCTCAGGCAGGCGCACGCCGGTTTTTTTCAGAATGCGGCTGCTCACCAGCATGTCATCGCTGCGACGGGCCTCCCCCAGCAGTTGGCGCAGGTGGGCCCGCTGCTGGTCGAGCTCCTGCTGGCTGCGGCCATGGATCATCGCAAACAGGTTGTAGTGCCATACCGGCAGCCGGCGGGGCCGCCGATAACAGTGGCTGACACCGGGTTCCCGTCCGATCAGCGCGCCCAGGCGATCGACCTGGTCATCATCAACGTCCCACACCGTCATGCCG
Source organism: Marinobacter sp. CA1 (assembly GCF_020546665.1). Classification (NCBI taxonomy): domain Bacteria; kingdom Pseudomonadati; phylum Pseudomonadota; class Gammaproteobacteria; order Pseudomonadales; family Marinobacteraceae; genus Marinobacter; species Marinobacter sp. CA1. The sequence goes on along the minus strand of NZ_CP071785.1, from coordinate 967,304 downwards.
TTGTAGCGATAGCCCAGGCGATAGTGATTGGGCACCGCCGCCACCCGGCGAATGGCACCGCCCTGTTGCAGTCGGGTCAGCAGCGCCAGGGTCTCGGCCTCGGTCAGGCCCAGCTCTGCCGCGAGCCACTGCCAGGGTTCCGCCACCACCGGCAGGCCCGCCTGGGTCAGCTCAATCAGCTGTCGGGCCAGGGCGGCATCAGACGGGGAAATGCAGTCCGACATGGTAGGTCGCCTCCTTGGGAAAGTTCATCACCACCAGCCCGGTCACCGCCTCGATGTGCTCAAGGCTCCGGGTCACCGCAGCCGGGCTGTCACAGGCCAGCACGAACCACATATTGAGGGCATGTTCCCGGCGGTAGTTGTGGGCGACTTCCGGCAAACCATCGAGTAGCCGGTGAACGGCCTCGAAGCGGGGCTCCGGAACCGCCATCGCAGCCAGGGTGAAGGCGCCGCCCAGGGCCTCAACATCGAACATCGGGCCAAACCGGGTCAGGGTGCCGTCTGCCAGCCAGTCGTCGACCTGCTGTCGGAGCGCCGCCTCCTCCAGATCCAGCTCCTCTGCCAGGGCACGCCAGGGCGATGGCACAAGCGGAAAGCCCTGCTGCAGCCGGTTCATCAGCCGGCGCTGATCATCGTTCATCGGTTTGCCTCCGGGGCCACAAAGCGGCCACCACACTGTTTGAAGGCCTTGAGGCTGAACAACAGCCGGTGGTCGCAGCCATCCAGCCCATGTTGCCGCAGCAGTTCCTGCACCAGCGCCACCACCCGGGTGCGCTCCTGGCCATGGATCATGCAGAACAGGTTGTAACGCCAGTTCGGCCGTCGTGGCCGCTGGTAACAAAGGTTCACCCCCGATGAACGGGCCAGCGACTCCCCGGCCAGAGTCACCTGGTGGTCGGGAACATCCAGTACCAGCATGGCGTTGGCGCGATACCCCAGCGCGCGATGCCTCACCACCAGGCCAAAACGCCGGAACAGGCCCTGGTGCTGCCACTGCCGGGCCTGGGCCAACAGTTCGGTGGCTTCGGCCCCGACTGTCTCAGCCAGTACCTGCCAGGGCCTTGGGTGCAATGGCAGCCCCTGTTCCAGCAGTTGCCGCAGGGTCTGTTGCTGGTGCTCAGTCAGGGCCATGGTTCACCTCACGCAGGTCGGACGGGTCGAAACGGGGCTCATCAAGCGGAAAGCCCAGATCAATGCGGAACGCCTGCTCCATGGGGAGATCCAGCACCGCCAGACCGGTGTGGGCCTCAATCGACGCAATCACCCGGTCCAGATGAGGCCGGTCAGGACCGGTGAGCACAAACCAGAGATTGAAGTGGTGTTCCCGCAGGTAGTTGTGGTTGACCTCCGCCAGTTCATTCAGCCAATCAGCCACCGCGTCCACCTCCGTGTCCGGCACCGCCAGGGCCGCCAGGGTGCTGGCCCCGGCCCGGCGATGGTCATACACCGGTCCGACCCGGGACAGGGCACCGTGGCTCTGCAACTGATCCAGGCGCGCCAGCACCTCGTCCTCGGTGCAGCCCAGGCTCTGAGCCATACGCTGGTAGGGTCGCTCGCACAGCGGCAGGTTGTGCTGGTACTGGTTGATCATCCGTCGGGTCAGCGAATCCACCGGTCACTCTCCTGGTTGAATAAAATCCCTAAAGCCCGATTTCATGGGCGCGACTGGTAAAGAAGATGCCGCTGGGCTTTTCCGCCGGCAGGGTCGCCATCCGGGTCAGCCGATACGGGTCCCAGACCTGGACCTCGCCGGCGTCCCGCACCGACAGCCAGACCTGTTCGCCACGGGGCGTGAACTCCATATGCAACACACCGGGGCCGGGCTCCAGGGTGTCGATAATCTTGTGGCTGCGGGTGTCGATCACCTGCACCAGGTGGTTATCCGGGTGCGCGAAGTTGACCCAGATCTGGCGGGCATCGGGCCGCGCCATCACGAACACCGGCTGGCCGGCCACCTCGATGGCATCGGTCTGCTGCCAGTTATTGCGGTCCAGCACCAGCACCTGATGGCGGCCAACCGCCGGCACATACGCGCTGTCACCCGCCACCGTCCAGCCTTCGAGGTGAGGCATCTTGTACACCGGCAGCCGCTGGTCACCGCGGCCATAGTGGTGCAGCACCCGCTCGACGCCAGCCTCGGGCTGCCACAGGTCCAGCAGCGCCATGCCATCCTCACCAAACAGCCCGGCCAGGTAGTAACGGCCGTCAGAGGTCAGCAGGGCATCGTAGGGCTGGCGGCCGATGTCGCGGTAACGGCTGATCTCCGGGGACGCCGGCTCGGTCATGTCCACCGACCAGATTTCGCCGGTGTCGAACAGGCTGAACAGGAACCGCTGGCCCGGGGCGTCCACCACCCCCACCGCCCGGGACCGCTTGCTGTCGACACCGGCCGCCGGGTCCAGCAGGGGCGCGGGAATATCCGCCACCGGTTCCAGAGTGTCACTGTCAAACACCCGCAGGCCGCCGGGCTCGTAGTTGCCCACGGCAATCAGGCGACCATCCTGGCTGATGGCGCCACCAATACTGTTGCCCCCCTGCACCACCCGGCGGTCGATGCGTTGGCGTAGCAGGTCCACCTTGGTCAGGCCACCATCGCGCCCGAACACGTAGGCGTAGCGCTGGTCGCGGGAAAACACCACCGAGGCGTGGGACAGGTCCCCCAGCCCCTCAATTCTTGCCAGCCGGCGTTGATGGCTGTGTTCCACCAGCAGCAGGCTGCCGCTGCCACGTTCGACGATGACCCCTAGGTCACCGGTGGCACGCAGCGCCGGCGACTGGGCGCAGGCACTCAACATCAGCGCCAGCAATAACGCCAGCGGCAACGCCGGCAATAACGGCACCAGGCGGGGTTTCATGGTTCCACTCCTTGCAGCAATTGGTCGATCATCCAGGCCACCTCGCGTTGATCCAGCAAGCCCTGCCAGGGCGGCATGGCGGTGCCGGGGCGGCCATGGAGCACCGTGGCCTCAAGACTTTCCCGGTCCTTGCCGGCCAGCGCCTCGGGGGTGAGGCGTGGGCCCAGGCCACCGGTCATCCGCAGGCCATGGCAGGAACCGCAGTCCTGCACCAACAGGTCGTGCAGGCGCTGACGGTGCTCCGGTGTCAGTGCCTGCGGTGGCGGCGCCGCCAGGGTCGTGGCCGGCAGCGCCAGCAACAGCCAGGCGCCGGCCGCGACACTCGCAATGCGCCGTGCCATCAGTGTTCCAGCACCCATTCCGCCAGGGTCCGGGCTTCTTCTTCCGTCACCGGGTTCGGCGGCATGGGCACCGGGCCCCAGTTACCCTGGGTGCCGTTCTTGATGTGGTCGGCGAGGGTGTCCACCGCGCCTTCCTGGTCGCTGTACTTGGCAGCAATCTCGGTCAGTGCCGGGCCTACCATTTTGGTGTCCACGGCGTGGCAGGCCGCGCACGGTTTGCTCTTGAACAGCGCCTCACCGTCGCTGGCCTGGGCAACTGGGGCGGCCAGCAAGGGCAAGACCGCCAATATCGGGATCAGATTGGGTTTCATGGTTGGGTCTCCATCGGTTTGTGACCGGGCAGGCCTGACCTGCCCGGCCTGGGCTCAGTACACGTCGTACTGAGTGTTGTGAACATTGAACTTGCCGGTCGGGGTGATCAGCCGGTCGTCCTTGATCACGGTCTTCAGCTCCAGGGTTTCATCGTCGACCACCACCAGCGCGGATTCCTCCTCGCTGCCGCTCCACACCGAGAACCAGACTTCGTTACCGGCCTCGTTGTACTCTGGCTGCACCACCCGCTTGGCGCCCTCACCCACATCGGCCCACTCGGCGATGGGCAGCACCTGATAACCGGCCTGCAGGTCGTTGACGTTGAACACCGCCACCGACTGGCTGATCGCCGGGTCCGGGTTGAAGGTGGTGTCCACGTACAGGTGCTCGGACTCGGGGTGGGTCTTGATAAACAGCGAGCCGCCGCCCTGGCCATGGATCGTATCGACATGCTTCCAGGCGTAATCGGGATGACCTTCGGGATCGGTACCGATCAGTGCGATGGTTTCATCACCCAGGTGGCTGGTAGCCCATACCGGGCCATACTGCGGATGCACAAAGTTGGCACCGCGACCGGGGTGGGGAATCTTGCCAACGTCCACCAGCGCTTCCAGCTCGCCATCGCGGGAGTCGATTACCGCGATCTTGTTGGACTGGTTGGCCGCCGTCATGAAGTAGCGGTGGGTGCTGTCCCAGCCGCCGTCGTGCAGGTACTTCGCCGCACCAATGGTGGTGACTTTGAGGTTCTCGATGTCCTCGTAGTTCACCAGCAGCACCTTGCCGGTTTCCTTGACGTTGACAATGAACTCGGGGTGCTCATGGGAGGCGATGATCGCCGCCACCCGCGGCTCAGGGTGGTATTCCTGGGTATCTACCGTCATGCCACGGGTGGACACGATGGATAAGGGCTCCAGGGTTTCACCGTCCATGATGGTGTACTGGGGTGGCCAGTAGGCACCGGCGATGGCGTAGGTGTCCATGTAGTCCTCATGCTTGGAGGTCTCCACCGAACGGGCCTCCAGCCCTACCTTGATTTCCGCAACCTTGGTGGGCTCCTCGGCCCACAGATCGATCATGTCGATCTTGGCGTCACGACCGATCACCAGCAGGTAACGCCCTGAGCCGGACATGCGGGAAATATGCACGGCGTAGCCGGTTTCGATGGTCTTGACGATCTCCTTGGTGTCACCGTCGATCAGCGCGATCTTGCCGTCATCCCGCAGGGTGACGGAGAACAGGTTGCCAAGGTTGAGATCGTTCATCTGGCGGGTGGGCCGTTCTTCCGGCGGCACGATCAGGTTCCAGGATTCCTGCATGGCGGACATGCCCCACTCCGGCGGAGTCGGCGGTTCGTGCTGGATGTACTTGGCCATGGTGGTGATCTCCGCCTCACTGAGGGCGCCGGAGGTGCCCCAGTTCGGCATCCCCGCGGGAGAACCGTAGGTGATCAGTGCTTCCAGGTAGGCCTGGCCGCGCTCCTGGGTGATGTCGGGAGTCAGCGGCTTACCGGTAGCACCCTTACGCAAGACGCCGTGACAGCCGGCGCAACGCTGGAAATAGAGCGTCTTGGCCTGCTCGAACTCGGCCTCGGTCAGGTCCGGCGCGCCGGGGCTATGCACAATGCGGGCGGCATTCGGGTCCACCGCCGACGCCTCGCCCTGGTAGGCGGCGTTGGCGTTTTCGGGGTTTTCCGCCGCCTGCAACCCCGTCGCGGACAGGGACAGGGCGGATATCAATGTGGCCAGTAACAGTTTGCCCCCTCGGGGGGCGGTGGGGGTGCCTCTGCGGGTCATGACGAACTCCTTGGACAGAGTAGTTGGTTGAGGACTGCATCCCTGAACTCTCTGTCATCTTAGGAACCGGATAGCCCGAACCCTTTGATATTGATCAACGCTGACCGGGCGGAAAGAATATTTTTTTCATGCACTTACAACTCAGCTCTGCATTCAATAACAGCAATCATTCTCACCGGAAAGTTGCCATGATCCGCTCCGGGCAGCAGCACCTTTCAGTGCTCTGCGGCCATTCCCATATTTGCCCCGTAGGCCATGCCCTGATGGCCGTTTTCATGGCCGTGGCCGGGCATCAGGTGATCCAGAGTGAGCTGGTCATAGCCCAGCACCTCGCCGCCATAGCGTTCGGCAAACGCCCGCGCCGCCGCCGGCTCGGCAAATGACGCCAGGGTCGGGCCCATCGCGCCCTGGCGGCTGGAGCCCACCACGAACACCGCCGTCTCCGCCGGGATCAGCGCGGTGTCCGCAGGGTGTGCCCATTCAGTCTGGGCCATGTCGTGAACAAACAGGGCGTCGTCCTGGCGTCGATGCTCAGGCTGGAGTTTCCAGGCCAGCAGATCGCGGGTGGAGCAGAACTTCTTCACCGATGGGCCGTTCGCCTGGCTGCCAGCGCCAATGGCCTGGCCCTTGGGCCCGGGGAAGGACTGGATCACCATGCCGCAGACGTGGCACTCGTCACCGGACTGGAAGTTCACCGGTTGTCGCGGCGCTGCCGCCTCCTCCGGCGCCTTGGAACAGCCGCCCAGCGCCAGCAGCAGTGCCAGCAGCAACGTCATCGAGAACGGCAACGACAGTGGCAACAGACGTGCCTGCGAAGCACCAGGGACAGAGCCCGCCGCTCGCCCCTGGCGAGGCGTCCAGAATGTCAGTACAGCCATGATCAGATTCTCCGGTTACGAAACAGGGCCCAGGCCCCGGTAAAAGGCACCGCCACCCACACCAGCAGCGCCAGCCACAGGCCGCCGGCACCGAAGGGCAGGTCCGCCCCCAGGCTCAGCACCCCGGTCAACTGGCTGGCGTCACCAAACGCCACGATGTTGAGCAGCCGGTAGATGTCTGTTGGATTGAGCAGCAGCAACCAGGGCAGCAGGTCCGGGCGGATCGCGCCCTCACCGGCCACCAGTGTGCCCAGCAGCAGCAGGTCGAACACCAGCACAAACAGGAACCAAACCGCCAGCGCCAGGCCGGCGGCGACCGGTTTTTCGCTGACCCGTACGCTGACCAGGTAAGCCAGCGCCACAAAGCCCCAGCCCAGCAGCACCGATGACAGAATGAAACGACCCAGAGCCAGCGCCAGCGGCACCACCGCCACATCATCCACCAGCATCACGATGGCCACTCCCGCCAGACCAAAACCCAGCAACGTGGCCAGCGCCAGAATCAGGCCGTGACCGAGGAACTTGCCCAACAGCAGTTGTCCCCGGCTAAGGGGATAGGTCAGCAGCAGTAACAGGGTGCCGCCCTCGTCTTCGCCGACGATGGCGTCGTAGGCCAGCAGCAGGGCGATCAGCGGAATCAGGAAGATGCCCAGGCTGGCCAGGCTGGCGATGGTCGCCGGGGTGGTGACGTAGCCGACGCTGCCTGAGGCGGCAGCCCCGAACCAGGCAATCCCCATGGCCAGGGTGGCGAACACCACCGCAATGGCCAGCAGCCAGCGATTGCGCAGGCTGTCGTTGAGTTCCTTGCGGGCAATGGTCCAGATGGCGGTCATGTCACACCCCTCTCTGGTGATCGGCGGCGTCCGATGACGACGGCGCCTGGATGAAGTGACAGTAGAGATCCTCCAGGGTGGGCTGATGCACCTGCAGGTCGTCCACGCCGCCGGCGCCCAGCAGCGCCTCGATGGCCGCCATTTTGTCGCTGGCCCGCACCTCCACCACCAGGGTGTCGGGCCCTGGCTGCAGCGTCGACAGCGTTGGAATATGGCCATTGAGCGCAGACAGCAGACCATCGCCACGACCACTGCGAAGACTCAACCGCACCGGCATATCAGCCTGACGGCGCAACTGGGCCAGATCGCCACAGGCCTGAAGCTGGCCAGCGGACAGGATCGCGGCCTGGTCGATGTAGGGCTCCACGCCGGGCAGCACGTGGGAACACAGCACGATGCCGGTGCCGTTATCCCGAAGTCGCTGCAACAGCCGGTACAGTTCGGCGGTGGCAACCGGGTCCAGGCCCACCGTCGGTTCGTCCAGCATCAGCAGCCGCGGCGAGCCGAGCAGGGCTTGGGCCAGCCCGAGACGCTGGCGCATGCCCTTGGAGTAGGTCCGCACCCGGCGATCGGCGGCGTCGGTCAGCCCCACCTGGGCCAGCAGCTCCGGCACCTGGGTTTCAGACACCCGCTTGAGGCGGGCAAAGTAGCGCAGGATCTCGCGACCACTGAGCTGGGGGTAGAACATCACGTTTTCCGGCAGGTAGCCGATGTGTCGGGCAACGGAGGCATCACCAGCCTCGCCACCCAGCACCGACAGCCGGCCCTGATCCGGGGTCAGCAGACCCAGGATCAGCTTGATGGTGGTGGTCTTGCCGGCACCGTTGTGGCCAAACAGCCCCAGGATCTGGCCTGGCGCCAGGGCCAGGGAGAGGTCCCTGAGCACCGGCTGGCGATCGTAGCGGTAGTGCACCTGGGTCAGTTCAAAACAGCTCATGGCGCCTCCTGGCCTGGTGTCTGCTCTGGTAAATTCGCTGACAAACTGTGTGATCGGGGTGGCCGCATCAGCGGATGGTGATCGCTGACGCCGGCGGCTTTGATGACCGGGAACGCCTGCTGCACCCAGCGCAGAGTGTCCACCGCCGGGCTGTGCATCAGCACCCGCGCCTCGGGGTAGGTCCACAGCAGGCGGTCGACCTGATCGTTGGGTTCATAGGCGACGTCGCCGATGCCATCCTGGTTGCGATCCCACCCCAGGTAATCACTCCAGAAATTGCCCCGGCCCTCACTGGACCATTCCTGCTCCCGGGTGGCGACGTATTTGACCTGGCGGCGATTATCGATGAACGCATTACCGCTGACCTGGTTGTCCTCGGAGCCGGCGGTCAGGTGGATGCCGATATCGCTGTCGCGGAAGACGTTGTCGCTGAAGGTGTTGTACAGCGAGTTGTAGATAAACACCGCCTTACCCTCGGCGCCCTGAATGTCGACGCCGCCGCTCTGGCCCTGGTGGACCCCGACGATGCGGTTGCCACGAAGCTCGGACTGGGTAATGAAATTCATCAGGATGCCGTAATTGCGGTCGTTCTCGGAGCGGTTGTTCACCACCGTCAGTCGCTTGCTCTGCATCAGCGCATAACCGGTGCGGGTGTTGCGGGTGACATTGCCTTCCAGATGATTGCTGTGGGAGTACATGTAATGAATGCCATAGCGCAGGTCGCTCATATCGTTGTTGACGATGCGGTTGTGGTTGGCGGTTTCGATGTAGATGGCATCCCGGGTCTGGCGAATACGGTTGCCGTCAATCAGGGCGCCCTGGGTGTTGAACAGGTGGATACCATTGCCCCGGTCCTGGGAGCGCAGGTTCGGGTTGCCCTGAATACGGTTGTGGCGAACGGTCACATCCGGCGTGGCGTCCAGCCAGACGCCGAAACCGGGGCCATGGAGATCGTTGTCCGCCACCACGGCACCCTCCGCGGCCCGCGTCACAAAGACGCCGGCATCCAGATTGTTGAGATCGGCTCCCCAGTTGCGGATTCGACAACCGGACAGGGTGGCGCCAGGCGCGGCGATCACCACAGCATGGCCGTCGCCACCGGCGTCGATCACTGTGTCCTGGTGACAGCGGATGGTCACCTCCGGCACCGTCACCCGGAGGGATGGCAGGGTGCCCGCTGGAAGTGTCAGCACACTGCCCTCGGCCATGGCATCAAGCTGCGGCTGCAGACCGGCCTGCGACCACACCGGCGACGCCGTCAGGCCAATCAGCACGGTCATGACCAACAGAATCCGTTTCATCATCATGAAAAACCTTGGTGGCCTGTGAGTTACTGCGGTCCCGGCAGGAAGACCCGCAGCAAAGCCACGGGCCTTCCATTCGCCGTCCTAGGCCTTCTCGACGATCATCCGGCCGCCCATCTCCATGTGCAGGGCGTGGCAGAACCAGTTGCAGTAGTACCAATGCACCCCGGGTGAATGGGCGGTGAAGGTGACGGAGCTGGTCTGCTGTGGGCTGATCTCCATGCTGACGCCATGGTTCACCATGCAGAAGCCGTGGGTTACGTCCTCAATGGTGTCCAGGTTGGTGACATAGACGGTGACCTCATCCCCCTGCTTGACCCGGAATTCGGTCAGGCCATAGGTCGGCGCCACGGAGGTCATGTACACCCGCACCTTGTTGCCGTCGCGAATCACCTTGTTCTCCGACTCCAGGGTGACACCGTCCTTCTCCGCCTGGGCACGGGCGCTGGCGAAATAGGGGTCGTCGCGGTCATAGATCTTGCGGGTCTTGATCTGGTCCCGACGCACCAGGATGCAGTCATGGGGTTCGGCATAGGTCGGACCGTCGTGGACCAGCTTCATCTCCTCGCCGGAAATGTCGATCAACTGATCGTTCTCCGGATGCAGCGGCCCGGCGGGCAGGAAGCGGTCCTTGGAGAACTTGGACAGCACCACCAGCCACTGGCCGTCGGCATCCCGCGACTCGGTGAGGGAGGCATGGTTGTGGCCCGGCTGATAATGCACGTCCAGCTTCTGGCGGATGTAGTTCACCTGCTCGCCGTTGTAGTGACGGATGGCATCTTCGATGTTCCATTTCGCCACCTGGCTGTCGATGAACAGCGTGGTGTAGGCGTTGCCGCGACCATCGAAGGTGGTGTGCAGGGGCCCCAGGCCCAGTTCCGGCTCACCTACTACGACATCTCGGGGATCATCGAACTTGTCGTCGAACAGGTCGTCGAGCCGGTCGATGGCGATGATGGTGGCGGTCGGTGACAACTTGCCGTTGGCGATGAAGTACTTGCCATCCGGCGAGGTGTTGAGGCCGTGGGGGTTTTTCGGCACCGGCACGTAACGGGTCAGCTCGGAGCCATGGCGACCGTCCACCACCGGCACCTGGGAGTCGCCAATGGTCTTGAAGTTGCCGGCCTTCACGGCCGCTTCGATGCGATCAACATTGAACACCACCACCCAGTCCCGATCAGCCCGCATGGTGCCGGCCAGGTCGGCAGCTTTCTCGGAGTTGTAGCAGGTGGAGGCGGCGTAGCGGCCGGTGTAGTCGGCGTCCATGTTGTCAAGGTTGCCGTCGACAATCACCTGCCAGGCGACTTCCATGGTCTCGGCGTCGATGGCGTTGAACATGGTGTAGCTGTTTTCCAGGGCAAACTCGGAGCCATCGTTGGGCTGAGGGATCACGAACTCCGCATTGCAGAACACGTAGTTGGTCTGGGGCACTTTCTGCAACCGCAGACCGTGGATCGCCTGCACGTTGGGCACCGTGGTGATCTTGTCGGTCTTCATGATGTCGAGCCGGATACGGGCCACCCGGGTGTTGGCCTTGTCGTTGATGAACAGGTACTTGCCGTCATAACGACCGTCGGTCATGGATATGTGGGGGTGGTGGGCGTCGCCATTGAGATAGGTGTTGTCATGGCCCAGCACGTCCTTGCTTTCGTTGGTGATGCCCCAACCGGTGGCGGAGTCCACGTTGAACACCGGAATACGCATCAGCTCGCGCATGGACGGCACCCCGAGCACCCGGACCTCACCACAGTGGCCACCGCTCCAGAAGCCGTAGTACTCATCCAGCTCGCCGGGATGTACCACCGCCTTGTTGCGGGCTTCCATGGCGGCGTCGGCCCAGGCTTCCCGGGACATCACCGCCGTCCCCAGACCAGTGGCACCCACCACACCAGCAGCGGCGGTGGCACCCAGGAAACGCCGGCGGCTGAGACCGCCCTGCGGGGCTTCTTGCTGTTCGTTCTGTTCTTTTTTCATGGTTCGGTGCTCCGTTTTCAACTCAGGAATAAGGGTTCAGAAACAGGGGTCCTGTTGGCTTGGTCAATCCACGGCTACCGCAGGAATGCGTTCCTCGGGCCGCCCTGGGGCATTGCGTCCACGGCGTTTGCCCCGCCGTTTGACGATCAGCGGCGGGCATTTGTGGTCATCGAAATAGGTCATCTGGCAGTCCAGGCAGTAGTGGCACTCCATGTAATTGATGGTGCCGTCGGGGTGGATCGCCTGGACCTCACATTCCTTCTCACACAGCCGGCAGGGGTTACCGCACTCCTTGCGACGCTTGAGCCAGTCGAACACCCGGAAGCGGGTCGGCAGGGTCAGCGCGGCACCCAGTGGACAGAGGTAGCGGCAGTAGACTTTGCGGGTGAACAGGTTGACCACCACCAGCAGCACGGCGTAGGTGACGAACGGCCATTCACGGTCGAAGCGCAGGGTGATCGCGGTCTTGAAGGGCTCCACTTCCGCGAGCTGTTCGGCGGTCGCCATGGATTCCAGGGACACCCCGAACAGCCCCAGCAGGATCAGGTACTTGAGCGCCCACAAGCGCTCATGGACGGCAAACGGCAGGTTGTACTGGGGCACCTTGAGCTTGCGGGCGATCTCGTTCACCAGCTCCTGCAACGCCCCGAACGGGCACAGCCAGCCGCAGTACACCGCCCGCCCCCACAGCAGCACAATGGCGGCCACCGCGCCCCACAGCACAAACAGGATCGGATCGATCAGGAAGGTATCCCAGCTGAAGCTGCCCATCAGGCTGTGGACGAAAGTCAGCACGTTCACTATCGAGAGCTGCCCCAGGGCGTACCAGCCGATGAACACCAGGGTGTAGACCAGAAAGCCGTGACGCAGGTAGCGCATCAGTTTGGGCCGGCGCACCAGCCAGTCCTGGAAGAACAGAATGAACAACAGCACCGCGATGCCCACAGCCAGTACGCCCACCTGGAACTGGCGCTGATACCACACCTGCACCCACAGGGGCTGCTCGGCCAGACGGTCGGCTTCGCTGATGACCGGCTCCGGCCGCACGAAGTACTGCGACGGCAACTGGTAGCTGAGCGGGAAAACCTGGAACTCGCTGTCCAGCGGACCGGTCTGGCGTTTGACCGTCAGCTCCAGCGACCATTCGGTGCCGGGGTCGAAGCGGTACTGCTGGCGCACGATGAATATCGCCATTTCCCGGAACGCCGGCATGCCCTCGGCGTAGACATCGCTGAGACGATGGTAGTCCAAGTCGCGGAAGTTGAAGGTGTCGCCAAACTGGCGGATCTGGATGCGATCGAAGATGCCGCCACGAACGTAGCCGGAGCCCTTGAAGGAATACTCGCCATTGGCCATCACCGCGATGGCATGCTCGCCCTCCTGCAACTCGGACATCAACCAGTCGTACTGACGGTCTCCGAGGAGGCTGCGACCAATGCCCGGGGCATTCAGGTACGCGGCGTACAAATCGATCACCGGTCCGTCCTGGCGCCCATGCCGGGCCTGCCGGCCCTTGTCAGCGGCGGTGCCGCGGAAAGCCTCATCCACCTGCTCCTGAGTCAGGAGCAGACGCCGGATGGAGCCATCGCCGGTTAACGTTGACCAGCTCTTGTCCGCCACCGCCGAGCCATCAATCTCCGCCACCGGCGGACGCTTGCTGGCATGACCGTCAACGAGCCCCAGCTCAACCGCAACTTTGTGAGCGGTACGCATGATCACTTCGTTGATCACCATCACCGTCACCGTGGCACCGGACACCCCGTCTACCGCCACCCGCTTGCCATCACTGGAGCCACCCACGGTGACCCGCTGGTCCGCCGCCAGGCCGATGTACTGATCGGTGAATTCGTGCAGCCGACGCTCGGGAATGCCCACCAGCAGGATCGGCTCGTGGTGCTCAATCACCTTCGTCGCCAGCAGTTGCCCCTGCGGGTCCATCACCACCACGGCGTTCACCGGCTTGCCGGAGTAAGCCGGTGTCTGAACAAAGTCCAGGGTCTGGTAGAGATAGCCTTTCAGGGTGTCGCCGGCGTACAGCGCCAGGATCGCCCGGTTGTCCTCCCGGGGCTCCAGACGATCCACTTCCGGCATGGCGTCGGCCACCACCTGACGGGCAGCCAGAGGCTCGTACTCGGCCACCGGCATGGCCAGCAACGGAGACGCCATCCCCAGCATCGTCAGCAACAGCGTCAGGACAACAGACAGCTTCACGGTTGTTCCCACTCTCATCGTTCTATCGTTCTTCTAGTTGGTGCCGGGAAGGTCCCGACCTGGCTGCCACCCTAACCAGCGGCGACAGCCAATAAATTGATAACCATCAACCGGTTCGGGAAAGCGACGGGTTATTGATCCAGGACCATTAATCTAGAACTACTGATCCAGGTTAATGGCCTGGCCACGGCGATTCAGCGGCAGGTAGCTGGCAACGTGGCCGAGGCGAATGGACTCGACCATCATGGTCAGCGGTTGCTGGGCATCTTCCGATGCCGGCGCCACCCCGGCGCGCCCCGACATCGCGGCGACAAACACCACATCCCAGTCCTGCCCGGTCTGGCGGGATTCCATCTCCAGGTCGTGGAAGCGGGTCACCTCCGCCGGCGCCTTGTCGACGCAGATCACCGGCGTCAGAGCACCGCCCTCCCCCCGCTGGAACGCCGCCCGCTCACCGGCACTGGCGTCGTCCGGCAGTTCGGCACGGCAGAACACGAACAGCAGGCGCTGGGGCTCCGGCTGGATCAGCGCGGTTTCGATCAGGGATTGGTAGTTGTGGACCATCAGCAGCTTCCAGAAGCGTCGAGTTGCAACAGCGGAATCAGACGTTCCCGCCGCACCAGAATGGCGTCGCAGACCTCTTCAACCGCGTCATCGTCATAGCTGCGGCCATAGTGTTTGCGAAAGCCAAAGTCGTAGAGCCGGACATGGTCATCAGGCGTGACCCCCACCCCTTCCAGGCAGGCCCGGGCACAGTGCAGGGGGCAACCGTCCACCGCCATCACCGGCCGACCGGAGCGGGCGGTCTTCACCAGTGCCGGCACCTTGCCCCCAACGCCAGAGATGCAGGACATCTCGAACGCTCCCCGATGATCGAGTCGCACGGCGGCGCTGTTGGCCAGCTGTGCCACATCCGAGCAACCGGAGCAGGCATAGATCAGTGGTCGTTGTTTGCGGGAGGTCATCGCTGGCTCCTGAACATGACTACCCCACCATGCTAGGCAAGCTGACGGCCGGGATCGCTTCCCCTTTGGAGGTACTCGCAAGGGGCAAAGTGGATAACCCGTTTGCGCCCGCCTTACCCCCTGATCCATCGGGGGTAATAGCCCGCCGGCGCGTATGGGGTAGGTGCCGGCGGTTTTTGATGTATGTCAATTTCGGGCTCAGGGGGCTGTGCCGTAATCGTTCCAGTTGCAAACCAAACCAACGAGGGCACAACCATGTTGAGCGAACAGGAGTACAACCCTCCCAAAGCCCACAAGGCGCTGTTTTTCTCCACCCTGGCGTTCACCACCTGCTTCGCGGTGTGGACGATCTTTTCCATCATCGGCGTGAAGATCAAACAGGAGCTGGGGCTGTCGGACACCCAGTTCGGGCTGCTGGTGGCGACACCAATCCTGACCGGGTCAATCAGCCGGATCTTCCTTGGCATCTGGACCGAACGCATGGGTGGCCGACTGGTGTTCACGGTCCTGATGCTCACCACGGCGGTGGCGGTGTACCTGCTGTCCACGGTGCGCACCTACGAGCTGCTCCTGCTCGCGGCGCTGGGGGTCGGGCTGGCCGGTGGCTCGTTCATCGTCGGTGTGGCCTATATCTCGGAGTGGTATGACAAAGGGCACCAGGGCACCGCACTGGGCGTATTCGGCGCCGGTAACGTCGGCGCTGCGGTAACCAACTTCGCCGCGCCGTTCCTGGTGGTGGCGTTTGGCTGGGAGAGCACCGCACAGATCTACGCTGGCGTACTGGTGGCCATTGCCGTGCTGTTCTGGCTGCTTACCGAAAATGATCCCCGCCGGACGCGGGAGCAGCAAAGTGGCGGCGGTGCGGTGCCACTGAAACAGCAGTTGGCGCCGCTCAAGAACCTGCAGGTCTGGCGCTTCTCGCTGTACTACTTCTTCGTGTTTGGCGCCTTCGTTGCCCTGGCCTCCTGGCTGCCGCGCTACTACGTTGGCGCCTACGACATGACCCTGGAGCAGGCCGGCATGCTGGCGGCACTGTACACCGCCCCGGCCTCCGTGTTCCGGGCCTTCGGCGGCTGGCTATCTGACCGTTTTGGTGCCCGCCGGGTGATGTACTGGACCTACGGCGTGTCACTGATCTGCCTGTTCATCCTCAGCTACCCGGAGACCAGCTACGTGGTCCGGGGCATTGAGGGCCCCATCGAGTTCGCCATCGTGGTTCCGGTCTACCTGTTCGTCATGCTCACCGTCACCCTCGGGTTCATGATGTCCCTGGGCAAAGCCGCGGTGTACAAGCACATCCCGGTTTACTACCCGGATCACGTCGGTTCCGTCGGTGGTCTGGTGGGCATGATCGGCGGCCTTGGCGGCTTTGTGCTGCCTATCACCTTCGGCGCCATGAACGACCTGATTGGCGTCTGGACCAGCTGTTTCATGCTGCTGTTCGCCATCGTGCTGGTGTCTTTCCTGTGGATGCACGGTGCCATCGTACGCATGGAGAACCGCCGTCACCCGGAACTGCGGGAAGGCGACCAGGCTCGCTACCTGCCGGAGATTCAGCCGGACTACGGCCGCGAAGCCGATACCAGTGCACCTTCCAAGCGCCACCGGAGCCATCCGGAAGCGACCGACTCACCAGCCCATGCCAATTAACGCGGGGACCCGACCATGACCGACCTGAAAACCTGGGATGTCGAGAACGACCAGTTCTGGCAGACCACCGGCAAGCAGGTTGCCAACCGCAACCTCTGGATATCCATTCCCAGCCTGCTGTGCGGCTTTGCCGTGTGGCTGTACTGGGGCATCATCAGCGTACAGATGCTCAACCTGGGCTTTCCCATTCCCAAGGCAGAGCTGTTCACCCTCACGGCCATCGCCGGCCTGACCGGTGCCACCCTGCGGATTCCGAGCAGTTTCTTTATCCGCATTGCCGGTGGTCGTAACACCATCTTCTTCACCACCGCGCTGCTGATGATCCCGGCCATCGGCACCGGCTTCGCGCTGCAGAGCATCGACACACCGCTGTGGGTGTTCCAGTTGCTGGCGTTTCTGTCGGGTATCGGCGGCGGCAACTTCGCCTCATCGATGTCCAACATCAGCTTTTTCTTTCCCAAGCGTCAACAGGGCCTCGCCCTGGGGCTGAACGCCGGTCTGGGCAATGCCGGGGTCACCACCATGCAGATTCTGGTGCCCCTGGTGATGACCTTCGGCGTCTTCGGCGGCGAGCCAATGATCCTGGAAAACACCTCCGGCACCCTGATCGGCAAGATCCCCGCCGGCAGCGAGACCTGGATTCACAACGCCGGCTTTGTCTGGCTGCTGCTGCTGATTCCACTGGCTCTGGCGGGCTGGTTCGGCATGAACAACATCCGTACCGAGGCGGTGTCTCCCAACATTGGCAGCCCGGCCGGTGCTTTCGGCAAGATTGGCGGCATGCTGGCGGTGGGCTTTCTGACCGCCGCCGCAGGGCTCTACATCATCCTGCCACAGCCGGTCGGATTGGGTGCACCGGACTGGGCGAAATGGCCGGTGATTGGCGGCATCCTGCTGGGTACGGTGTTGCTGCTGAAGCTGATTCCGGGCGAGATCAAACCCAACCTGCAGCGCCAGTTCCGGATCTTCTCCAACAAGCACACCTGGATCATGAGCGTGATCTACACCATGACCTTTGGCAGCTTCATCGGCTTTTCAGCGGGCTTTGCCCTGGCGATCAAGGTGGTGTTCGGCTATCAGCACGTGATGGTGGACGGCGCCATGACCCACGACATCGTCAACCCGGACGGCCCATCCGCGCTGATGTACGCCTGGATGGGCCCGTTCATTGGCGCGCTGATTCGACCGGTCGGCGGCTGGATTGCCGATAAGGTCGGCGGCGCCCTGGTCACCGGTATTGTCGCCATCGTGATGATCGCCAGCTCACTCGGGGTCGCCTACTACCTGAAGCTGGCGTACAGCTCCGCCACCCCGCAGGAATTCTTCATGCCCTTCCTGCTGCTCTTCCTGGTGCTGTTCGCAGCCACCGGCATTGGCAATGGCTCCACCTTCCGCACCATCGCCATGGTGTTCGACAAGGAACAGGCCGGCCCGGCCCTGGGCTGGACCTCCGCAGTGGCGGCCTACGGCGCCTTTGTCATCCCCCAGGTGTTCGGCGAGCAGATCAAGGCGGCCACCCCGGAAATGGCACTGTACGGCTTCGCCCTGTTCTACGCCGGCTGCCTGGTGCTGAACTGGTGGTACTACCTGGGCCCCAAGGCCGAATTCCGCAACCCCTGAACTCATCGACCTCGACTTACTGTGCTTTGCCGGCCTTGGTGTCCCGTCCGGTGAGTTCGCTAATCAACTGAGCCACTGAAAACGCGTCTATCAACGTTTTCAGTGGCTCCCAAAGGGCGCCGCTCTGGGGCTCTTGCCCGGTGTTGCCAGCGCTTGATGTGGAACCACCACACCTGCGCACTGGCGCCTTGGCCAAGAGCCCCAGAGCGACGCAGTAGATCAGCGAACTCACCGGACGGGACACTGAGGCCGGCTTTTTTATCCTCTATCACCCGCGTTCACCAGATTATCCGCGACAATTCAGCATGTTGAGCAACCCGAACCGACAGGCGATACTGCTGCGACGGACAGATTCACTGATTCACCACGACGACCAACCGTCCAGTTCGCAGGCCTTCAACATGACCAAGTCCAACTCCGAATTTCTCATGCCCTACCAGCGCCTGGGACAGGGCGATACCCTGATCCTCTTGCATGGTGCGCTGGCCGATCCACGCCTGTGGGCGCCTCACCAGGCGGCGCTGGCCAAGTCTTACGACGTCATCGTGCCCTGCCTGCGCCACTTCGGCGAAACCCAGCCGGCGCCAGGTTCATTCGGTCTCAACACCCATGCCCGGGACCTGCTGACCCTGCTGGATCATCTTGCGCTGGAGCGGGTCCACCTGGTGGCCTGGTCCTACGGCGCCGACGTCGCCCTTAATGCCGCCACCCTGGCACCGCAGCGTTTTGCCAGCCTGTGCCTGTGTGACCCCGGCTTTCCAGGCTATCTCGCAGACGAGGCCATGGCGGAGTTCGGTGCCGATGCCCAGGCCATGTTCGAACCGGTGTTTCCGCTGGCAGCCGAGGCTCGATGGCCCGAGGCCGTGCGTCAGCTGATCGACGGCTCCGGCGGGGCTCCGGGCTATTTCGACCGCCAGCCGGACGCCGTTCGCCAGCAACAGCTGGACAACGCCGGCAGCCTGGACCTGCAGCTGCACCAGAACGAGACCCCGAACCTCACCGCAGAGACACTGGCCGGCCTGGACATCCCCACCACCATCGCCCGTGGCGAAAACACCCGGCCACTGTTCCACGTGGTCTGCAACGCCGCCCGCAGCTACCTGCCCCGTAGCCGCGAAGTGATACTGGCAGACGCCAACCACATGCTGCCCGTGGAGGCGCCGGAGCGGTTTGTGGCGCTGGTAGAAGAGCATCTGGAGGCAATGCCGGACTGATCGGGTATCAGACTAAAAGCCGAACAGGCCATGCTGGCAATCCTCAAATCTCGCCGATACAATCTGTCGTCTTTGTTGTCACTCAGACAGCTCCTGCAATGCCGTTGCAGGGGCGAAGACGATTCACCCGGAGTCGTCAGGATTACCTAATAGCCAAGGAGGCTAACTGTGCTTTCGAAGTACCCATCTGCCCCGCGTGTTCGCGCAACCACGTTCCGAACGTTGTCATTCAGCACTCTCGCAATCCTCGGGTTGAGCGGGTGTGGCGGCTCTTCCGATGACTCACCGACCGGTGGACCCGATACCGGCAACCCCGAGAATCAGACTCTCTCCGGAGTGGTTCGTAATTACTACACCGGCGATCCCGTACCCAATGCCGCCGTCACAGCTACGACAGCAGGTCGCGGCGCACTGGAAACCGTTACCACCGACGCCAATGGTCGCTTTGCCTTCAATGCCCCCGGAGAGCTGGAACGTATCGCAGTCAACGCGTCGGCCAACGGTTTCGGGGATACCTCCGTCATTGCCGGCGAACACCTCAGCTGGAACAATGAAAATCTCGAACTGTCACTGCTGCCTGCTGATGTCATGGACACTTTCAATGCCGGTCAGGCGGTCGCCCTGAGTGTCGATGGCGTTGACCTGGTCGAGCTGGACGCCAACAGCTTTGTTGATTCCGACGGCAATCCATACAGCGGCAATGTCACCGCTCACCTTACGGTGATCGATCCGTCGGGCGATCCCAGCCGCATGCCTGGTGGCTACGAAGCCATCGGAGCAGATGGTGAAGAAGGGCTGATGGAATCCTGGGGCGCAATCACAGCCACCTTCCACGGTGAAGACGGCGACAACCTGCAACTGGCCGAAGGTCGATCTGCCACGATCCGCATTCCCATCGCGGATGCCCGCTCACCTTCCCAATCTCCCTGGAACATTCCGCTGTTCTATTTTGACCAGCAGGACACCATCTGGCGTGAAGAAGGCAGCGCCCAGAAGATGGAACAAAACGGCGAATGGTTCTATGAAGGCACCGTCAACCACTTCACCAGCTGGAATGCGGATGTCCTCTACGACGCCATCACCATCTCTGGTCGCGTGGTAGACGAGGCAGGCAACCCGATTGCCGACGCCATTGTCCGTTCCCAGGGCCAGGACTACATTGGTGGTTCCTCAACCCGTACCGCCGCTGACGGGACCTTTTCCCTTCAGGTTCGTCCCGATTCCGAACTGCTGATCTCAGCAACCCGTCTCACCCTGTCGAATACCCGTGAGATTACCGTCGGCAACAGCGATACCACACTGTCTGAAGACCTGGTTCTGTTCCAGGCCTCCGTTGCCCTGACGTTGACTTGGGGGCAGAATCCTCGTGACCTGGACAGTCATCTTTACGGCCCGGCCAATGCCGACGGCAGCGAAGAGTTCCACCTCTATTACGCCAACAAGACCGAAATCTATGACGATGCCTCAATCAATCTGGATGTTGACGACACCAGCAGTTTTGGCCCTGAAGTTACTACGGTCTCGCGGTTCCCATACCCGGGCACCTACCGATATATGGTCAAGCTTTTCGCCGGCTTTGGAACGATCTCTGACTCGCCGGCCAGGGTAGAGCTGTCTATGGATGGTGAAACCCAGGTGTTCTCGCCGGCAAATGCCCAGGGCTCTGAGGGTTATTGGTGGCATGTGGTGAACTTCGTGGTCGACACCGATGGGTCAGTCACGACCCAGGTTGTCCAGGAGTGGAATAACGATGTGGGCTTTCTGGGCATCCAAGGCCATCAAAATACTCAAACCAAACAACCGATCAAATCCTACGCCCGCTAACTGGCCGTCGTAAAAGCCAGACAGAAGAGGCCGGTCACTTGACCGGCCTCTTCCCGTTGACAAACCCGGTCATCGATAAAACGTTAGCGGTCCCTGCCAGTTTTCGCGGTTACGCGTCATCGCAGATTTTCAGGCATCACAGCCTGGCCAGCCAGTACTGCGGCCAAGACCTTTCGTTCTCATACCATCCAATTTTGAATCGGATGAGTATCAGGCGCCATGACTCGGAATTCTCGCTGTAGCACGGGGTACAGCAAAGGCTCGTCAGGGACGTCCGGCGACCGCAGGCCGCGCACTGTTACGTTTTGAGTCTGGCACGGAGGTCCTCTGCTGTGTAGGTGAGAGATTCCTGGCCGTAGCGAGGCGAAGCCAAAACATCAACGATCTGGAGGCTCGACGAACCCAACCAGGCAGCACCCAGGAAATTGCTCATCGGTACGAACACCGGGGACAGACCTTTTTGGCTCAATTTCTCGGCGAACGCTCCTGCTTTTTCTGCGGATGACCAAACAGGAAGAGCCCTGCCACCATCCGCCTGTAGGGCATAAAGCGCTTGGCCAGCCGTTAGCACCCAAACACCGCCTTGCTCCTGAACAGAGCTGATAAACTCGCGATCACCGATGACTTCTACATTCATTCAAATACTCGATGCATTGTCGACGACGAAACGTAACACCGCGTTATGTGTGCGTTGCTGGTTGCAGTCACTGTATAAGAAAAACCGCATATAAACTTATTGGAATCAAACCTACCAGCCACCCGACTACAGCAAAAGTTACACCCAAGTAATTTATACTGCCACCTAAAAACTGAAAAATCAGCTTAATACTGAGACTCGATGAAATCAAAAAACCTGACATAACCAAGACCAAGGAAAAATCTATTAGAGGATGATCAACACTCTCTCCATAAACAAATAGATACGTAACAAACGTAACAGCCAAGGAAATCACTGGAATTAGGTATAAGATCAAAAACTTCGTAGCCGTACCCATATATCCTCTTTACTGAATAGTCATCTGCCACATATCACCCAAATCAGCCGACGATTCTAGCAGTGGACTTCACCCACTTTTTAGCATCTCCCCACTGCCAAGAGGTAGGGGTGCCTTAAGCAATATCCGTACGCAAGAACCGACGGAAGAGCTAACAGAACGGCTAAGTTGTATGTTGCCCCCGACAAATACAAGGGGATAACAGCATATATACTCAGTTTCGCCGCCCCTAAGAGCGAAGTGAATAACTTTTTCAGGTTCTTGGCGCTTTCCTTTATTTCGTCGTTGGACACGCTTTCTCCCCGAACCAAAAGTGCCTTTATTCCTGATGAAAGGCTATGTGCTCTATAGGCCAATAGAAGAATCGTGAGGCCGAAGATGGCAAACAATACAGGAAGATAGCCGGAGAGTATGCTTATTAGGTGATCTCGAACTTGCGCATACCGATCAACTTCTAGTATGACGATGAAGAAAAACAAAGGTGCTACCACGATTGCAAAGCGTAGCAGGAGTAACTTTCTTGAATGTCTTGCTATTTCCACCGTACTCACTGGTGACTATCCTTCTCTTGAGGCTAACGCGAAACCTTGCTGCAATCTTGGAGCCGCATAGCGGCAGAAAATTTTTTGACAACAGCGACTTGTTAAAAGTCTGTATCACTTCCACCCGAGGAATCAGTTCCCTGAGCATGTGAGGGCCCACCCTTCTGGTCTTGTGCCGATGAAAACACTGAGCCCAAGAAAATGTAGCTTAGCAATGGGACGCTTGGCTTCCTATTCTGCCCTACGAACTCATCCCCTAGCGCGGCAGCTGTCACAGTGGGGCCTATCAATGGAACCAGCCATACGAATAAGACAATGGCTCGTTTCTGGCCCACTTCAAGCGAATCAGATCGCGATACGTGATACGTCACGAATGCGGCAGAATAAATAACTACCAACCCAAGAATAGTGAGAAGAGCCGGGCCAAAATACTGCATGGTCATCCTTAACTTTTAGCGCCAGCCAGCATGCGCGGCTACGGAATGGAGGCGAAGCCGCAATGTTGTAGCCATCGCCGTGACTGGCTTTGTTGTGTACTACTTGTCAGAATTCTCGTCATCCTCGAGATCAAGATGCTCAGGTCCACCAGATAGTGGCCCCAAAGGCTCATCCTCATCCACTGGTGGAACAAGATTTTTCTTTCTTAACTCCTTAGCTCTCTCTCTGACTCGTTTCCTCGCCTCGGAGACAGAAGGATCATGCGAAGATTCACTGTTTTCACTCATAACCCACCCTACACTTTCAATCAGTCTCTGAAGGTATTATTAATCTTTCCTTCAGGTTCTTTGGGGGCAAGAACTGGCTTGTTCTCACGGACCTTTTTCGAATATTCCCTGACTTTTTTTCGCATTGAATCAGTCGTTGGCTCATCTTTCTCATTAGTCTCAAATCTATTCATCGTACCGTCTCCTTACAACACTTTGCTCATATATCTCGGTTGTTTTTTGGCAGCAGGAAAAAGTCTATACCCAAGCTTCCCGTAACTTCTTACTGCTCCATCAACTGGATCTATAACCCTTGACTCTTCGGCGCCAAGTGCATAACCAAACATTTCAACCGCTGTCAGTGCAATATAGGCGACCCGCCCTTTCAAAGGGTGGATCGGGGAAGTCGAGCCCTCCAAAACCTCAAGCCTTACGTGCACATTCTTTTCAGACATCTTGCCGAGAGCAAGCCCACAAAGCGTTCCCCCGTACCATATGGCAATCTCGATACGCTTCGGGTACTTTTCTCTATATACCGCTGACCATGTAGCCCAGTCCCATCCACCATTAGGAGGTTTCCTTGTGGTAGTACCGACACTCCACTCCCTGTATTTTGCTAATGCAAGGTTATTGATCGGTGTCAACTTCACCAGCGGCATATTGATTGCATAAGGAACCTCCTTATACACATCTAGCCGCACTTCCTCATACTTTTTCTTGAATTCCTGGTAACTTTTCCTCGATTCCACATACTTTCCTCCTTGTTTCCTTGTACACAACGAGGCTGTAGAAGAACTCGTTTCCGAGTAGTCCCTACCACCTGATCTCCAATTTTTCTGTCGCCAGCATCAGCTTGGACGATAACTCACAGCCCCTGTTTGTTTAGCCATTCAGCAACATCAGCTCCTTCAGGGACGCTATGACTGGCTTCCTGCAGCCTTTTTTGAGGGGCCTTCGCCCTCACATCATGCCGCCAAGCGCCCATAGTTCGCCAATTTCTCAATCTTGTGCACCAGGCGATACAGATGCCACTGGCCCTTCACCTTCTTCTTGCCCCGCAGGCTGAAGCGATTCAATCGTTTCGTGGTGCCGATGTTGCCGAACACCGGTTCCACCACCGACATCCGGTGGCTGTAGATCGCTTTGCCCTGAGGACTGCCCACCCGATGCTTCATCCTGTCGGTGTAGTTGGGCTGGTGTCTGTTTTCGATGGTGAACGAGACCTGCCTTCCCGAGCCTTTGCGATGATCGGCGGACGCCGGGTTCTGCATGCATCAGTGCTTCTTGGGGCCGTGCCGGCATTACAATAACTTACGGCGTTTTTTCTCCAGTTCTTTGAAGGTGCCCGACCATTGAGGTGGACCCCAAATTTTGGACAGGTGCCCAAGCTCTGATTCATCATCTCCACAAGGAGGAGAATCATGAGCAAGAAACGCAAGCAATACAGCGCATCATTCAAGTCCAAAGTCGCTCTGGCCGCGCTCAAGGGTGACCAGACCACATCTGAAATCGCTGCCCGGTTCGAGATTCACCCGACCATGGTCAGCAACTGGAAACGCGAGCTGCTGGAGAATGCCCCGGACCTCTTCGAAGGCAAGAAGAAGACCGGCAAACAGTCCAGCGAGCCCAGTTCTGACGAGCTTTATCGCGAGATCGGCCGACTGACAGTGGAACGCGATTTTTTGTCGCGCAAGCTCGATCAGTAAGCCGTCAACGCCGGTTGGCGATGATCGAGCGTGGTCATCCCCAAGTCAGCATTGTGCGCCAGTGTGAGTTGCTCAAGCTGAGCCGCTCATCGGTGTACTACGTCCCTCGTGAGCAATGTCAGGAGGATCTGGATCTGATGTACCTGATTGACCAGCAGTATCTGGAAACGCCGTACTATGGCTCTCGTAAGATGCGAGTCCACCTGGAACGCCAGGGCCACCGGATAAACCGCAAGCGGGTGCAGCGGCTGATGCGCACCATGGGCATCCAGGCGGTGTATCCAAGGCCCAGGACCAGCATTCCGGGTGATGGGCACAAGGTTTATCCGTACCTGCTCAAAGGGCTGAAGATCGACCGCCCCAACCAGGTGTGGGCGACTGACATCAGCTACGTTCCGCTGGCCCGGGGCTTCATGCACCTGGTCGCCGTCATCGACTGGTACAGCCGCAAGGTGCTGTCCTGGCGGGTCTCTAACACCATGGACACAGACTTCTGCATCGATGCTCTGGAGGAGGCCCTACAGCGCCATGGAACGCCGGAGATCTTCAACACCGATCAGGGTGCCCAGTTCACCAGTGAAGCCTTCACAGGCGTTCTCAAAGATCATGACATCCGGATCAGCATGGACGGCAAGGGCTGCTACCATGACAACATCTTCGTGGAACGGCTCTGGCGCAGCGTCAAACACGAGTGCGTCTACCTCACAGCCTTCGAGGATGGACACCACTTGAAACAGGCGCTCCACCGGTACTTTCGGCATTACAATCAGACCCGGTACCACCAAACCCTTGAATACCAAACGCCCGATGAGGTGTACTACGGGCAACCCATCTCTCTGGCAGCCTGAGCCAGGGAAACAACCGAATCATAGCTTAGGGACACCATCAGGTTGTCCAACTGATTGGGTCCACCTCACATTCCTTGGCGGCGTTGGAGGGCATCTTGCAGCCATCAATGGCGAAGAGCTCGTTCCCCAGCAGGCCCTGCTCATGACACACCAGCAGCACCTGCTCGAACAGTTCCTCAATCTCATCCGCATGACTGCTGACGAACTTCGCCAGCGTGGTGAAGTGGGGCACGGTATCGCAGGATAAGGCCTTGAAAAGGATGTTGGTCTCGCAGCACCACTGCATTTCACGGCTGGAGGTGATGCCTCGGGAATACGCAAACAGAATGACCGGCAGCAGGATGGCCGGGTCGTAGGCCCGACGACCGGTGTCCTTGTTGCGGTACCGAGGATAAAAGTTCGACAGGTCCAGCTTGTGCTGGATCAGGTAGTGAACCGTGTGCTCGAAGGTCCCTGGCTGGAGTTGATCCCGATAATTGATCACCACCATCGAGTTTTGATCGTGGTTGTAGGGCCGGAACCGGGGCTTGGCTTCTGGCATTGGACAGTCCTTGTCTGTTTGTTCAATCCTAGCAAAGCCGGTGGGGATTTCGGTTTTTTTTTACAGCCTCAACGCCTGGATTTGCGGCAATTTTGGAGCCGTGAAGCGGTGGAAAAATTGTCCGGCAACAGCGGCTGGTTATGCATTATTCGTAGTGACTCCAGAGCCTGAGGACTTTCACCACACGCTCTTCCTCGAGCACTTGGTAGACCAGCCGATGCTGAATATTGATACGGCGTGAATAGGCACCAGCAAGATCACCAACCAGCTTCTCAAACGGAGGCGGTTTGCGGTATGGATCCTCTTCTATCAGCGCCAGTAGTTCCTGGGCTTTTGGTTTGAGGCCGCTGGAGGCCAACTTCTTTGCATCTTTCTGAGCTTGCTTGGTGTAAACCAACTTCCATGTCACCAGTCCAGCTCCTCATCGCATTCCTTCACGGGGGTATCCATCCCCTCGCGAATAGACTCTCGCATACCTGGCACGGAGAGCAGGTAGAGTGTTTCCTGAATGGCCGACCAATCTTCCTCGGAAACCAAGACGGCTTTATTCCGCTTACCCATGATGACGATGGGTTGGTGAGACTCTGCAGTCTCGTCAATCAACCGATAAAGGTTGCTGCGCGCCTCAGTTGCGGTTATTCCAGTCATGACGCACCTCTTGCGTGTTTAACTTTTAATCAAGTGTACGCCTATAGGTACGTACGTCAAGACGAACGTTTTGCATAACGAGGCTGTAGAAAAACTCGTTTCCGAGTCGTCCGTGGTGTTCCTGCAGGTGGTGGCGGATCAGGCGTCGCAGCTTACTGCACCTTTTTCTCTGGTTCTTTGAAGATACCCGACCATTCCTTGGCGGCGCTGGAGGGCATCTTGCAGCCATCAATTGAGGTGGGGATTTCGGTTTTTTTCTACAGCCTCAACGCCAGTGGTAACGGGCGGCAACGGAGCGCAGCGTAGTTGCACGTCCTGTTGACCATTTGGTTAGGCATTTCGACCGGAATCAAAAATCTCAACCCCAACTACATACTGAGCATTCTCATGGGGCCTTCCAGGAGCTCATCCATTCCCTTTTTATCTAGAATGTAAGTACTCAGGTACGGTTCATCCTGATATGGGGTTATGAAGGTATGGATTACCAAAAGGAGAAGCGCCAGAGCGCCCAAGCTGGTGGAAACGGCGACTAAAGCTGTCTGCAGCGACGTAGGTGGTCGCTGCAGACAGGCCGGTCCAGGTCACCGGGCTACAGCGCAGAAAACTCTGCGTGTTCTATCGCCGAGTCCAGAAAAATGTTGTTGATGCGATTCATAAACCGCTCCGGCATGCGCACGCGTTTAATGTGCTCGAGGCCTTGAAAGCCTTGGGGGCCGATCTCTTTGATGTGGTGTGGGATCACCAAATCGACAAAGTTGTTATAGGCAAAGCCACTCACACGAATCTCTACGACCGATTCTGGCAATGACAGTGCTGTCAGCGAATTACGTGTGAAGCAATAGTCGGGAATAGTTTCCAGCGGCGCTTCAATTTTCAACTCTTCCAAGGCGTTTCTGGAAAATGCCCCATGACCGATGTAGGTAATTGCCTCTGGGATCACAAGGCTATTTAACCGGTTGTTGTAAAACGCGTCCTGGCCTATGTAGTACAGCTTTTCGGGGAAGGAGATACTCGTCAGCTGGTTTGTAGAGAAAGCTTCCGCGTGAATTTCTTCCAGAGTTGGAGGTAACACCACGGACTTCAGGCCTTTGTTCTTAAAGGCATAGCGGTATATACCCCTGACCACCTCACCCTTGATTGTTTCGGGGATCACCAAATCGGTGGCGTCTCCGTGGTAGTCGCCAATAACGACGCCGCCGTCTTCAACTTCATAACACTCAAACAGGTCCTCTGAGCTCGACATTGCTTAGCTATCCTTTTGGTTTTTTGGCGTTGAAAAGAACTTAATCGCCATCATTGTGGATTATCACCATGGCATGGTTGTCGCCCTGAAGCGTACTCGTGCGACTCGATAGTCGATTTCATTGATTGCCACTGGCGTGCAGGAAGAACCCGTTCGAGCAATTCCAGTTCATTGGCCGCCTCGAAATCCCGAGCGGTCACAAAAAAATCGTCGTCGGTTCTGATTAATGTTGCCAGTCGAGGGTTGTTCATTAGGCGGCGGCAAAACTCGACGTAAAACGTGATTACCAGTTCTTGTTGGCTCTGGAACTCCAAAGCGTCCAGCTGTGCATTGAGCTGGTCGAACAACGCACTGCAGCCTTGATGAAAGTCGACAGCGTCCAGGCCTCTTTCGCTGAAAAGCTCCGCGTCTGGTGCATTCAGCCAGCTTAACGGTGCATACTCCGGATTATCGTCAACCTCGTGCGGTTGGATCAGCGCCAGGGTAGGGGGGAAGGGGCCCTGGAGCGAATACTCGAACAACACACAGCGTACTTCGACGCTTTCCAGCGATTGCTGGCTCAGCCCCGCCAGCAATCTGCTCTCAATAGCCTCTTTGGCCTGTTCCAACAGTTCCTCCAGCGAAAGCGAGTTCATTGCCCGGTCGTAGAGTATGTCGCCGTTGTCGAGTGACTCTATGCGGTCAACCGTATAGCCGTCGTCTGCAAAATAGACCCGCTGTCGTTGCTGGCAGGTGTAATCGTGCGCCGGATTGACGCTCTCTCTGGTAATGTCACACATCCAGCGTTGGCCGTCCGCAGTGCCGCACTGCTGATACTGGTACCGTTGGGTTAAGCGCACGTGGGTGTCAACGCGCTCGTAGAGCAGCGGCAGCCCCTGATCGTCGCGGGTTATTCGTTCAACCTCCACAGCGTTGACGTGACCGTCGTTGTGGTAAGCCTGCAAGCGGGTTTGGGAGTTTTTCTCGCGTTGGAAAAAGAAATCGTAGCGGATGTCTTCACCATAAACCTGGGTGGCGTATTCGAGTTGCCCGTCACTCAATGCGAGAAGGAACCGGTCATCGCCTGGCACCTCTTCAACGGTGGGGTACAGGGCCACCTGAGCGGGGCTCAGGTGCAGCAATTCAACCGCAAAGGGCTGCAGCGTAAAGAAGTCCGCGCCGGCAAATACGATCTGTTCACCGCGGTTCGTAGCGCGTTCCAACAATTGAGGATACTCTTGAGGCAACGCTTCAAACAACTCGAGTACATCCCTCATGGTGTAATCAACCTCATCCCGTGGTAGTGGCTATAAGCAAATTATCAATCGACGCAATGCCTCATTTATGACCCAAAAATCCGGAGAAATAAAAAATATCAGACTGTTCAGAAAGTTACGAGTTCTCTGCGCAATCATTCGTAACGTGAAGTTTTGTGAAAACCGGGACAGATTTATTTCCCCCCGGTGAAGCGGTGGAAAAATTGTCCGACAACAGCGGCTGGTTATACATGAACCTCCTCCGGGATCTGAGCCAATAGGTCAGTAACCCCGATATCCACGCCGGGAGCGCCAGCGTAGGTGCGTCCGACAACAGCCACTTTTTATATTACTCACCAATGATGCCAGCCCCTACAGCCCAGCGCTTAATTTTCTTAAAGTCTAACTTTCTCAAAAAGCTTCCGAAGAAGAATCCAGGAACGAGCCCCAAAAATAAAGACCAAGGATATATAGCCCCATTAATGCCCCCGGCTAAATTAGTGTAAACAGTTAGCCCTGCAAAAAGGACCATCATGAACATCCATAGACAGCCAAAGATATTAAATAATTTATTTAGAATCCAGCAACAACCTTGAATTAACGACATATCTTCCTTAACAAAAAAAAATATAATGCCGCCATAAAAGGCGAGCAACTTGTTGCGAGTCCATCGCTGAAAGCGCGATTTTTGATGGCTTTGTTAACACCTGAACTAGCATTAAAACACACGCCTAAAAGTGCAATTTTCACCGTCTTCTATGGTGAACTCGGATTCCCACGTTGAATTAACGTTAACCCCACAGTAGCTAAATAAGACTGACGCACCAATAGTTATATATGACAACTCAAATTCATAATCTTCGTACGGCTTAATTTTACTAGCGACTTCAGAGTCAAGCTCTACAACTTTGCCTAGTAGTTGGCTAAGGATCAGCTTGTCCATATTGGTCAGTTCGGATCTACCTTCAAATATTATCGTAAATTCACAATCGCCCGTACCGAAGTCATAGCAAAGATCGCTTTCGTCTAAATACCATTCATAATATTTGTAATCTTTAACGAAGTTCGGTGGATTCTTTTCTCTAAGAGTATGGATATTGTTGATCATAATGTAGTGCTAACGCCCGGCTCACCAGCGCCCAAGCCGGAGATATTTTTGTGGTAAAGTAAGCGAAGCGCAACCCACAAAAAGAACGTAGGTTTGGGCGTCTGCGTGGAGCCGCTCGTTAGGTGAATTACGCTGTAGCATCATGAACTTCTCGATTAAGCGCTAAGGATAGTTTTGCACATATTTTAGTGATCCAAGCTATCCAAAAATCATGATTGACGTTTCCTGAAAATACAAGACCGCTGGGCTCAGCTGAAACTAAAATAAATTGCGCATCTCCTTCTATCCCATACCAATAGGGGAAATCCTTTCCTTCAATCCAGCCATCCATTTCACGATAGACCGCCATAATCTTATCCCAGTCTTCATCTGGTAAATCAAATGGGACATTTAAAGTGATTGATTGCAATTCCATATTTTACCTAGCCCGGATTTCTCATAGGCTGCCAACAAGTTTCGCAGACTGGTCGACCCATCGCCATGCCGGCTCAGCTCAGGCCCTAACCGCTCAATATTTAAACGGTAGCCGTCCTCCGGACACACTACCCCCTCCCCCCATTGCGTCGGGCCGGGGGAGCCCAGGGTTCTATCCCGGAACCAGTCGGCGCACCAGATCTGAGAGTTCATCTTTGTACGGGTAGGTATCACTCATCAGCACCCGGACTCGACGGGTATTGCGGATGATCACCGCACCCACCTTGATCAGCTTGAGTCTCAGTGTGCTGGCACTCATACGCTCGAACGGTGTCTTCCTCAGGTGGCTCCGCAGCCGTTCGAACAAGGTGTAGGCAAAGCCCGACAGGATCAATCGCCACTGGTTGGTCCACCAGTGGGTGCTGGAGGTGCGATCAGCAAATAGGCTCAGTTGCTGGTCCTTGATCCGGTTTT
The DNA here is from genome assembly GCF_020546665.1 of Marinobacter sp. CA1. NCBI lineage: Bacteria > Pseudomonadati > Pseudomonadota > Gammaproteobacteria > Pseudomonadales > Marinobacteraceae > Marinobacter > Marinobacter sp. CA1. The sequence goes on along the minus strand of NZ_CP071785.1, from coordinate 936,133 downwards.
CCATGTCACCCCGGGCACAGTACTGCTCGTAGTAGAGCTTGAACCCGTCATCGTAACGGGAGCTGATGATGAACCGGGGATTGGAGCCCAGCTCGCCTTCTTCCAGGCGGGCGACCACCCAGCGAGGGTATTTCCAGGACTTCGCCTGATACTGGAAGCGGAAGGTCTCCGCCACCTTTTCTTTCACCTGCCACTGGGTCGTGCGTACCAGCATCATGGGCACGTCCACTTCCTTGAGCAGGCGGCTGTTCTTGCTGATGCCAACGATGTAATCGACATCATTGTGGTCGCACCAGCTCAGTATCCGGGGTCGGTAAAAACCGCTGTCACCCCGGAATACGATGCGGGTATCCGGCCAGTACTGGCGAATGAAGCGCACCAGCAGCGCCAGAATGGCCCAGCTGTGGCGGCTGTCACTGCGGTTGCTGGTGCGCAGGTAACTGACCAGCAGGTGGCGACCACAGAACACGTACAGCGGAAAGTAGCAATGGTGGTCGTAGTAACCGTTGAAGAACTTGCCCGGCTGCTCGCCATGGACCGGAATGTCGGTGCCATCAAAGTCGAGCACAATTTCCTTCGGCGGCTCGTCATGCTGCTCGATGAAATGGTGCCAGAGCAGCTCGTGGGCCTTCACCATCGCCTGCCGGTCTACTCGCTGCTCCATCCGACATAGCGTGGATTTGCCGGCCAGATCATTGTCCTGGCCAACGGCTGTTTGAAGTGCCTGATCAAAGCGCAGGGCTTCGTGATCATTCAGGTCTTCGTAACCGGCCGCCACGCCGAAGACCCGTTGACGAACCATGGTGTCCAGCTTGTGGCGGACCATTTCCGGTGTTCGTGGGTCTTGCAGTACTGAGGCCAGGCGACGAGTCAGTCGATGCTGCTGGTCGACTTCACGGAGCAGCAGTAATCCGACATCGGAGGTGATATGGCCACCGGAGAAATCGGCTTCAATCTGGCGGCGTGCGAGTGGCGAGAAGGTCAGTTTTTCAGGTACCATTTTGGAAGTGGCTGTTGGTGCTTGGTGGATTGGTTAGGCTCTTGAAACCATAGCACTTTCAGCCGCTTTCTTTTATCCCCCGTGAGAAATCCGGGCTAAACAATTATAATTTACGACTTCGCCAAATTCGTTTCGTATTGAATCACCTAAACGCCCTTGCAATTCAATAGCTTTTTCATATGCCTGCTCTGGCGAATCAGCCTTTAGCAAATATGTTTGAATCTGATATTCGTGAGCAATATCTCCATCTAAATCAATAGCGATTACAAATTCAGCTATATACCACATCCATTCTGCTCTAACTATCTGCATAGTTTCTCGTACAGCTAAAACGCCCGGCTCACGCGCCGGTTTGAAGCCGCAAAGCGGCGGAAAATCGGTCGCTGTGCAGCCGATTGATACTGATTGAGCCTTCTCCCCAGCCCAGCGGTTGCCCGCTAAGCTGGAAGGCGACCAAGCTCTACAAGGGAGAAGACTCAATGAACTTTTACCATAGCACCCACCGCCATTATTGTGGAATCGACCTGCACGCCCGCAGCCTGTATGTCTGTATCATCAACCAACAAGGCGAGGTGTTGCTGCACAAGGAAATCAAAGCCCGCCCGGAACCGCTACTGGCTCTGCTGGAACCCTTTCGCGATGATCTCGTCGTAGGTGTCGAATGCATGCACTGCTGGTACTGGATATCAGACCTGTGCGAAGAACACGGCATCAACTTCATTCTGGGCCATGCGCTTTACATGAAAGCGATCCATGGCGGCAAAACCAAGAACGACCGTATTGATTCCTTCAAGATCGCCATGCTCATGCGCGGTGGTAATTTCCCGCTGGCTTACGTCTATCCCAAGGAGGTGCGGGCCACCCGCGATCTGTTGCGCCGCCGGACTCGCATTGTCCGTCATGGGGCCATGCTCAAGGCCCACGCGGTGAACACTCTGGGCCAATACAATCTGCCACCCAGTAAAGCCAACCTCAACAACCCTGGCGGCCGGTCACAACTGACCGCTGCGTTTAGCGATCCAGACGTTCAGCGCAACATCGATCTGGACCTGGCCATCGTCGACTGTTATCAACACGAGCTCAAAAAGCTTGAATGGCATTTGGAACAGCAGGCCAAACAACACGATCCAGCATCACTCAACGTGCTGAAAACCATTCCCGGAGTAGGTCGCATTCTGGCCCTGACCATTCTCTATGAAGTCGGCGATATCCAGCGCTTCGAATCGGTTCAGAAGTTTGCATCCTACGCCCGCCTGGTGAAGTGCAAAGCCGAATCGGCCGGCAAGGTCTATGGCACTCAGGGCAACAAGATCGGCAATGCCCATCTGAAGTGGGCGTTCTCAGAGGCAGCTGTGCTGTTTATCCGTAACAACGACAAGGCCAAACGCTACGTCGACAAACTCCAGAGGCGGATGAATAAACCCAAGGCCCTGTCCGCACTGGCGCACAAGCTGGGACGAGCGGTGTACTTCATGCTCAAAGACAAGAGGGTGTTCGATGAACAACGGTTCCTGAGAGGTTAGTCACGACACGGGCTGAGCATGACGTCTAACTGGATCAGAAAGGATGACGCCGAAGACTGCAAGTCCGCTGACTGGTACCCGATACCCAAGCGGTTTTCTGTCACCGATGTTGAAGCCAGGGCGACTTGATTAGCCAGCCCGTGGGCGTGCCTTAATACCATGAGCCAGTGCGCTTACACCGGTCCTGAGCCTGACACTAACTGGAGCCATGCAGCCCGACACTTGAATAGCGCCAGTGACCGGTTAACCGATGAATGTCTGGTGCCCCTGACCCACCGAAGGAACGACCGGTCAGGCTGTGGTCCAAAGCCACGTAAGAGAGCCCCTATATGTGTTTGCTGTAAGTGCCTGACAGCTCCGCGAGACTGACGAAGCAGGCGTTCTTGCTCATGGGTTTAGGTTGGCCGCTGGCGCGGCCAAAAAAATGACTATTACCTATTGCATCCGAGAAGGCTCATATGTGTTAGCTTTGCTCGCCATAGCTACTCGAGACCAAGAAGACGACGAATATTGTGCTGCTCGCCGAGGATAGAGTTTGCGAACTCCCGATCAGTAATTCCGCCAGCGCCCTCTTGATCTAAGCGTGCCCCGGCATCTAATAGGAGTTTAACGATCTCTACCGAGCTCGGTTGGATACTAAGAGCCTCGCGGAGAGGCGTAACCCCCTCCTCGTTCGCCCGATTTACACCTGCACCTGCTCCAATAAGAACTTCAATTGCATTCACATTTGTCGCTCTTACCGCATAGTGAAGCGGAGTGTTGCCGTAAATGTCCACACCGTCAGCATCCACCCCCCAGGATAGAAGCGACTGAATCATCTCGGGAGGCCCGTTCATCGCAGGATTGACCAGCGCTCGGTGAAGGTAATTCCAATTCTCTCGCTCCGTGAGATCCGTGCTTGAGACCTCGGTCCGAAGCCGATCAAACTCCTGCCTGTTACCGCGAAGTATTGCTCTCAGAAGTTGTCTCGACATTGCGTCTCTTGCCTTTGAAGCTAATCGGGATAGGGAGGCACCTCACGGCGCCCCTCCTCCCACACCACCGAGCATACGGATCACGTACCACGGCGGTTCGGTTGATTACTTTGGTGGCCTGCCTTCGTGATTCACTGCCATGACACTCCTCTCAGAACTGATGAATCGACAGAGCACCAACCGGATTTCTATATGTTACCTAGCCTACCGCAGTTTCACCGGGTCTGGTGCTATACCGCAGTACCAAGACAACTTGTCCTCCTCTCAACCGTTCAGGCCTTCCTGCCGCTATTCACTTCGCAATATCACATCGCGCCGAGTAGGCCGCAGTACTATGCCCTCTGCTGACTTCTGCAACGCGATCAAGGGCGATCACTCGCCCTTCAGTTGATCCCTCAACACGCTACAGACCTCCCGGGGTAAGGCACAGAGCTTTCACGGCGTAAATCCGAACGCGGCCCGGCCCAATTTATAAAGCACATCCCAGTCGCAGAAGGAGGGCTTCGCGGTCACGTGCCCGCTCGCCCCGGATGTACCACACCTCATATCGGGCTCCTGTTCGTCACCCCGCCGCTTTGGATTGGGCATCCCGGCCGCTCCAGGTATTCACGGCGCCTGCGGCCCTCCAGACCCCACCTCGCGATGACGCCCTTGCCCTTCTCCTAGCCTTCGGCTCTGCGAACACCTGGCAGGAGGACTTTCACCTCCATAGTTCTGTGCCATGCCCGGCACACACGCTGAACGAAGCGGCGCGTCTAACGCGTCCGTCTTCCGTGACTTGTTAACGACGACTCTTATCAAACCACCGAACTTCACTGAAACTTTCTCTGTTATTAATCAAATATGCTTCGATAGCTTCCAGGAGATCCTTAGAAACTTGGGGGTTCGGCTTTCCTATTTTATCGAAACCCACCGTGCCACCAGAAAAACCTTCGCCGTCAGGTGACAAATTAAGGCCAATAGAATTAAACCCGGCCTCCATTGGTAAACCCAATGCATTAATTCGCCCTTCCTGCCTCTGGGCAGTAATTATCGGGAAAGGGTCCATCGCCACACGCTCACCCGTTTCCACCAACTCACCATTGGGCCCTAGAGCGTTGTCTATCACAGGAACATTCCAAAAAAGCTCTGTCGGAATTGCCTCCGGCACAGCAATATGGAGCAACCCTACAAACGGAAATCCATCCCTCAGCAAACCTGATGTCTGCTTGAAGCCCATTGAATTTACGTTTCTAGATGGCTTTGCAATGGTTGGCCGCACTACTTTTACTTCAATAGCAACCGACAGATCAAAATGATATTGATAATCATCAAGTGGGATAAGAAGAAGATCAATATCTCCCGGCTTCTGCTCTGGGTCTAATCCTAGGTGAGCACGAGGCACATTTACAGATACCATCACATCATTAGAAAACTGATGCTCTGGGTAGGGAAATGCGGAATTGAGAGCAAAGCTTACGGAGTTGGCAAAAGAGGTCTTATTAGCGACGATACGCTTTATTACTTCCTCTTCAGACCTCAGCCACATTTTATTCTTCACCATATATAGTAGTTAACGCCCGCATTTGCGGAAAATTGGAGCGCAGCGGAAATTTATCCGTAACATGCGCTTGTTAGCATCTATTGAGTGATTTCGGCGGTAAACGACACACAGCGATACTTTCCACAATCGGAGGCGCTCTGAGGATTTTCATAGGCAAAGCTCTTTAGAACGAAGCCCGCCGGGCACTGCAAGGTGCACGCGCTGTCACCTGGCACCCATGTGGACTGGACATCTTGGTACGCCCCTTCCTTGAGCAATACTTCAAGCTCGGGAAGCGATTTGTTCTCGACACTATTTAACCGATTTTCTAGTGGCTTCAGTTGTGAAACCACTAATTTGTCCTCTAAGTTCTCCAATTTGGCGTCAATTCGATCGTCCAGAAACTGTACGACACCGACACCAGATACTAATCCGAAACAAAGTAAGCGAACATCACGCCGAGATATAAGCCAGCTCCGGATGCCCGAAAAATGACTTCAAGAGCTTTGGTAATTTCTGCAATCGCCGTAGTTGCCGATAAACGATAGCTCGGAGCTGCTCCTTGTTGTTGATGACTTTCTTGCCCACATGGTGATACTTGATGTAGCCCCAGACAGACTCGTCCGGGTTCAGTTCGGGGGAGTAAGGCGGCAAGAAAAACAACCTGAGCCTGCCATCAAGATTGTCCACGTACTCTCTGACCTTGCGGGCATGATGGACTGGGTGGTTGTCCAAAATCAGGAACACGGGTTTGTCAGCATCCCGAACCAAAGCTTTGAGAAAACCGATAAACACCTCGGCATTCATGGTGCCCTGCAGCGTTTTAAAGCGCAGCTCTCCACGAGGCGAAATGGCAGAAATCAGGTTTAGACTGAAGCGGCTTCCAGTCCCTCGTATGAGGGGAGTTTCGCCCGCAGGGGCCCAGGTTGTGCCACTGTGATAATCAGAGCGAATGGTGGCCTCATCTCCGAAGAAGATGGTGGCTCCTGCCTTCTTGGCCTCTTTTTGAATCTCTGGATAGGTTTCTTTCTTCCATTGTTCCACTGCTTTCGGGTTTTGCTGGTAGGCCCTATGCAGCGGTTTCTGAGGTGTCAAACCGAGGTTCCGGAGTAGGCGCCCAACAGACACATCGCTCAGGCGTACATTGAACTCCCGGCGGATCAGTTCACGCACGCGAGCCCGGGTCCACAACGCAAACTCGAACTTCAGTTGATCCGGCGTGAATGAGGTGATCCAAGTGTAGAGTTCACGAATCTGGTCTCCGGTCAGCTTCTTCGGTCGGCCTGAAATCTGCTTCGCCTTGAGGGCGTCAAAGCCACCTTCGCGATAGGCCGCCAGCCACTCATAGATCCGCGCCCGGCTCATGCCAAGAGCCTTGATGACCACTTCAGGACTCTCTCCATCCATCACACGTTGAACGGCGCGAATGCGGAGGGCTTCCAATGTCTTGTGGTCGAGTTTACGACCGTCGTCATGGCGCATGAGGGGAGATATCCGATAAGCTTGGCGAATAGGGACTGCATTATAAATGATGTTCGCTTACTTTCGTACTCATTAGTATAAAAGCTCCAATTACCGCGCTGATTACATACTTTATGAGATCCATGAAGTTCCCTTTTTAAATGCTAACGCGAGCGTAACGCGCCGATTTTTGGAGCGTAAGCGGAACAAAGCGGTCGCGTTGACGCATTTGTTAGAACATTATTTCATTGCATGGTACTGCTTACTATTCTCAAGCAACGGAAAATCGAATAACGGAATGCCATAAGAGAAGCTAGGCTCAATCGACTCTCGCTTTGTCTTAGGATTAAAATGTTGATGATCCGGCCCAAATGCTACATCGGGATGATCATCTGCAGAATCAATTCGGTGAACTTGTTTATTGCTAGGATTAAACAGCATATATGCATAATCAGTTAGTGTATTAAGACGAAGAAGCCACGACCAGCCGTCTTGCATTGAAAACCTTATATTCCAGCCGCGCTTCCTTTTCTGTGGCTCATCAAATTCGGCTTCCAAATTAGACGCTATAACATTTGCCATCGGGACAATAAGTCCATCTGGAATATGGTCTAATTTAATTAAATCTGGTATATCGAGATCCAGAAAAAATAGAGTTCCGAAGAATTTCAGAACACAGGGATGTTCTCTTGCTTCTATTTGGTGAATGTCACAAAGAGAAATCGACAGCATAACCGTACTGAGTTCACTTAGAGTAGTTGTAGCCCTGGATCCCGCAGATTTACCACAAACGGCGCAACCACTTCCTTTAGTGACTAGCATTGCTTTGTCCACAGTTGTGTTTGAAAGACGCCCCTCAGCAAATTCGGTGGGAACGCTATTCACTTCCAACCGGTGATCTTTCCAGTGTTTGAATATTGAAACGTATTCAATTGAGCTCAGGACATCCAGCAATGGCTCTTCAGACTGAATTGTTTTCCAGTCTCCCATATCCCAAGGTGAATCCCTGCGAATGTCATGCTCTTTCGAAGGCTTGAACCTGTAGATTCTCGTAAAACCGCAGTCCTGATTTGGCAAAAAAACAGCCCACCCCCGCCCTTCAGCTTTCAGCCAATAGAGCTTGTCAGCTCCATTAATGAGTCGCTCCCAGTATGAAAACCTGTGGGTTACCAGTTCCAATATATGCTCTTTCCGTTTTGGAAACTCCAGTAGATTTAGGCTCATAGCGCATATATAGCAGTCCATTACCTTTGCGGTAACCTGACTATCTTCTAGTGCTTCGTAGTTTTTATCGATAGAGAGTAGAGGTGTCTGCATATTGCCCTATTTGTTCTAACGAGGCTGTAGAAAAACCCATATCTGAGCCGTTTCCACCCGCCTTTTCAGTTGTTCTTTTATTCACCCACCGGTGGCAGGCACGTTGTTTTATTGGTCGGCAACCGCCACTCTTTCTCAAGCATTGTCGCTTAGCCAGCTATAGAGCGGTCAGTGGCATCGGTTCCGACCTATACCGCCCTCTGGCCTTCATGCAACCAACCGCCCGTAATTGGCCAGTTTCTCAATATTGTGCACCAGGCAGTATAACTGCCACTGGCCCTGCACCTTCTTCTTGCCCCGCAGGCTGAAGCGATTCAATCGTTTCGTGGTGCCGATGTTGCCGAACACCGGTTCCACCACCGACATTCGGTGGCTGTAGATCGCTTTGCCCTCCGGGCTGTCCACCCGATGCTTCATCCAGTCGGTGTAGTTGGGCTGGCGTTTGTTTTCGATAGTGAACGAGACCTGCTTTCCCGAGCCTTTGCGGTGATCGGCGGACGTCGGGTTCTGCATACATCGGTGCTTCTTGGGGCAGTGCCGGCATTGCAGCAAACGGCCTTCGAAGTGAACCCGGGTCTTGCCGTTCTCGGCTTCCTTCTGGCTCCGGTAGGTCAGAGATTCACCCGCCGGGCAGATGCACGTCAGATTCACCGGATCGAACTGGAATTCACTGGCCGGGATGATGTTTTTCCAGCCGGTATTCGTCTGGCTCTGGTGGCGTTTGCCGTATTTGGCTTTCTGATTCTGGAACTTCGGGTCGCGGCTACGGAATTTGTTGTCCGGGATATAGCCGTTGATCTGTCGATTGTGCAGGTACTTCATGTTGGCTTCGTTGGCGAAGCCGGTGTCGGCGGTGATGATGGTGTTTTTTGGTAGATGCTGTCGGCAATGCCCAGCTTGCGGTAGCGGGCTTCAACGGTTTCCAGTACCGGTTGCAGGGTGTGGTGTTCCTGACCTTCCCCAAAAGCCTGGGCGTCGATGATGACCTGGTGCTTCTTGTCCACCGTGGCCACGCCGTTGTAGCCCTGGATCGTGCCCTTGCTGGTGGTCATCTTGGCACTGTCGTTATCGGTAATGTTGCTCTTCACTTCCTTGCTCCGCTTCCCCCGGCCCATCCTTGGGCGGTTCGTCTTTAGGAAGCGGTCTACTTTTTTCAACGATTCATCCAGCGAGAGGATCGTCTTCGCCCGCCGGATGTCCCGGTCCAGTTCGGCTTCGGTCTCCGCCTCATCCTTCTCGTAGTGTTCACGCAGGTGGTGGCGGATCAGTCGTCGCAGCTTGTCCCGCTTCTCGCCCAGTTCCTTGAAGGTGCCCGACCACTCCTTACTGGCATCGGACGACATCTTGCACCCGTCGATGGCGAAGAGTTCGTTACCCAGCAGACCCTGCTCGTGGCACACCAGCAGCACCTGCTCGAACAGTTCCTCAATCTCATCCGCATGACTGCTGACGAACTTCGCCAGCGTGGTGAAGTGGGGCACGGTATCGCAGGATAAGGCTTTGAAAAGGATGTTGGTCTCGCAGCACCACTGCATTTCACGGCTGGAGGTGATGCCTCGGGAATACGCAAACAGAATGACCGGCAGCAGGATGGCCGGGTCGTAGGCCCGACGACCGGTGTTCTCGTTGCGGTACCGAGGATAAAAGATCGACAGGTCCAGCTTGTGCTGGACCAGGTAGTGAACCGCGTGCTCGAAGGTGCCTGGCTGGAGTTGATCCCGGTAATTGATCACCACCATCGAGTTTTGATCGTGGTTGTAGGGCCGGAATCGGGGCTTGGCTTCTGGCATCGGACACTCCTTGTCTGTTTGTTCAATCCTAGCAAAACCGGTGGGGATTTCGGGGTTTTTCTACAGCCTCAACGCCCGGCACATGCGCCGGTTTGGAGCCGCGAAGCGGCGGAAAAGCGGTCGCCGTGATGCCGCTGGTTATGCATTGCTGGGCCTATCGATGAATAAAGAACAAAACCATGTTGCTACAACTGCGCCCCCAGCCAGCTTTGGAACAAAAAGAAGCACTAGAGCAGATAGCACCGCCATGACCAGCGCGACCGAAATCGCGGCAACTGCATAGCCCCATTCGTTAGTGGGTTCAATTTTGAGCTTGTAGACGCCAAGCAGATAGATCGCAATGCCAGATAAGATCCCTACGAAGAACGAGTGGCTCGACAACGCCACCCCTTCCCCGTGAACCCAATACAACTGATACCCCATCATCAGAATGAAGGCAACCAACCAGATTTTATAAAAGCTCGATTTGGCGATAACTGCGGGCCTCATTAAGTGCATAACAGCAATTAGACCGCGTTCCGCGATATTGCGAAAAAGCCGATTCTAGATAACTTCGCATTTCACACATCCCAGCACGGGTTCAAGTTTTCGATTAAACAACAGCTTAGCGCACTTCTCATTGGGTCACCATGTAATCGCTTGGCTTCCACATTTTGCGCACCCAATACTACTGTATAAAGAACAGTGACGCCGGGACAGGTCTATTTTCCGTGTTTCGGAAGTAAAAAAGCCGCCACAAACGTGGCGGCAGGCTTTAGGGAAGAGCAGAGGGTTCAGGGTCAGTAAAACGTGATGGGCTCACGGCGGGTGTCGCAGTTGCGGTCGCCGCAGATTTCCAGGATCAGGTAGCCGGTGAACGGCAGCTGAGGGAAATAGTCGGTGAGGTTGTTGCGTTGCAGCACATCGCCGTCTTCGCGGCAGGTGAAGTCATTGTCGGACTCGTACCGGCAGTGGAAGGTGACTTCGCGCAGGGCCGAGCAATGGTCGTCGTGCTCCACGCCGCATTCCTCGTCTACCAGTCGACGATCGTCGCTGGACAGGGTTTCATCGTCGCTCAGATACAGCTGGGCATCGAACAGCAGGGCGCCGGACGAGCGCCACTCCAGACGGGTGCTCTCGCCCGGGTAAAGCGCGTCCCGGTTCATATCGAGGCGTTTGAGATCCACTTTGATCTCTTCGTTGATCTCCCGGAAGATCGGGTCGTCATTGCCGCCACAGCCACTCAGCAGCACGGTCATCAGGGCCGCTGGCAGTGCCAGGCGACGACGAAGGTGTTGGCAGGCACCAGGGGTTTGCATGAATGGGTTCCTTGTGAGTCAGTCCTTGCTGGGTAGTCCTATTGTCCACATTATTGCAATGCACAACGTCTTGAATTTGTCCCCAGTTTGTCTTTAGCCGGTATTACGGGTTTCCCAGCTGTCTGGTGCAAACAGGTAGCCCTGGCCACGAACCGTGATGATGCGGGTGGACATGGACGCGCTGTCTCCCAGCTTGCGGCGCAGGGTGGCTACCTTGCTGTCGATACCGCGGTCCATACCGTCATACTCAATGCCCCGCAGGGTCCGGTACAGATAATCCCGGGACAACACTTCCTCCGGGTGGCTGGCCAGCAGCCAGAGCAGGTCAAACTCACTGGCGGTCAGTGACACCGGCTCCTGATCCAGCACCACCGCCCGGCGCACGCCGTGGATGGTCAGCCCACCGTAGCTCAGATCACGGGGCTGGCTGTCGGTTGAATGGGGCTGATTGCCCTGTCGGCGCAGCAGCATGCGGATGCGAGCCAGCAGCACCCGGGGCTGGATCGGTTTGGTGATGAAATCGTCCGCCCCCAGCTCAATGCCGGCCACATGATCCATATCGTCTTCACTGGCGGTAAGGAACAGAATGCGACCGGGATAGTGAGAGCGGATCTCCCGACAGATGGTAAAGCCGTCCTTGCCGGGGAGCATCAGGTCCAGCATCACCAGGTCAGGCCGGGAGGCCAACACCGCCGCCGGCGCATCGCTGCCATCGGCAATGACCTCCACCTCAAAGCCCTGCTGGGACAGGTACTTTTCAATAAGCGACGCCAGCTTGTCGTCATCCTCTACGAACAGCACTTTCGGCATGATGATCGAGAACCTTGGGTTGCGGCAGGAACAACAACAGCCCCGGATAACGCGGGGCTGTTGTACTCAGGTGAACTGTACTCAAGTGAATTGCACTCACGGGATAGATACTCACGGCATTCTAGCGGCCGGTGTGTCGTTCTACCAGACAGTGGGCCAGGACACACAAAAGCAGGCACCGCCCAGGTCAGAGTCCGTTACCGTGACCCGGCCCCGGTGCCACAACGCCACCTGGCGCACAATCGCCAACCCCAGACCATACCCACCGGTGGACCGGGTGCGGCTGCTGTCGAGCCGGCGGAAGGGTTCGAACACACGTTGTCGTTCGTCCACCGGGATACCAGGCCCATCGTCCTCCACCACAACCTCACAACGATCGCCGTCCTGGCGCACCAGGATGCGGATACGGCTGTGGGCGTACTTGTGGGCGTTGCCCACCAGATTGCCAATGGCCCGTTCCAGGTGCCGGGGCTCAAACGGCACCATCGCCCTGTTTTCGTCACCTGCGTGCCAAACCCCGGAATACTCCACCCGAATGTCGCTGCTGTGCCGGTAGGACGCCACCACCTTGTCCAGACTCTGGTGGAGGTTGTGGGGCGTCAGCGCCGGCGACAGCGGCGCCCGGTCGAAGCGGGCATACGTCAGCAGTTCGTCCACCAGGTCGGCAAGTTCGTCGATATCGTCAGAGACACCGTACATATACCCCTGACGTTCGGCCTCATCCGATTCCTGGCGCATCATGTCGAGCTGGAAGCGGGCCCGGGTTACCGGTGTGCGCAGCTCATGGGCCACCGCATTGGTGAGACTGCGATGGCTGGCGATCAGGTTCTCCAGCCGCTCCGCCATACGGTTGAAGGCCTGATTGAGCCGGCCCACCCGATCACCACCCTTCTCGCTGGCACGGGCACTGAGGTCGCCCTCCCCCAACCGGGTCGCCACCCGCTCCAGCCCCCGCAACTTGGCCTGCAGCCGGGCCAGCCAGAAGAACACCGGCATCGCCAGCACCACAAACATCGACAGTTCGTACCAGCGTGAGGCCTCCATCAGCGGCTCATAGGTGCCCACGGGGCCCAGCGCCACCACCCGCCCCGACTCAGGCCCTGAAAGGCGGTGGTAGATAATGTCGGCCTCCAGATCCAGCACATTGCTCTCTCCGGCGACGAGCCGCTCCCGGATCGGGGCCGGAATGGCGGTATCGGTACTGGTCATCATGGTCAGTGGCAGGTTGGATCGATCCGGGTAGTTCGCCAATACCGCGTCAAACTCGTCCGGGGGCAGGCGCTGGTGCAGGGCATCCAACATGTAGAAGCCGCCAATGTAGTCGTTGGTACGATCCAACTCGATCCAGTCGTGGACCATCGGGGTGATGGCGTATTGTCCAATCGCCTTATAGGCGAAGACACCCGCCAGCAGGATCAGGTACAGACTGATGAACAGTCGAATCATGGTTGCCTCCGATACAGCCCGGCCCCGTGCCGGATGGAACGCCAATCATAGTCCGCTCATCACCTGAGACCAGCCCCAGTGGGTGGGGAATTGTGACGATTTCGCGACAGAACCATGACAAACCCCAACACACCCACTGAGGAACCCCGGCCCCTGACCCGGCAAGCTGTCTGGCATGACCGGAACCGTCGGTCGTTTATCCATTGCCAAACAGGAAAACCTCATGCAACAGCCAACTCTCCCTTCCTCCTTCCAACGCGGCCTGGCCGCCGCCCTGCTGATGGCCGCCTCCGTACCGGGATTTGCCGCTGACTACAGCGCGGGTCTGACCCTGGGCTCCCAGGGTGGCGGTGCCATGGTCAGTACCCGTTTGCCCTGGAAACTGATGGGCCATGACCAGTTCCAGCTGCGGGCCCAGTTCGCCGGCCTGGACGGCGATCTGGACGATTTTGACAGCGTCAACGTCAAGGGTATCGATTATGACGACGGCGAACTGAGCACCTACAGCGCCCAGATCGGCCTGGACTGGTACCCGTTCAAAAGCTGGGCCGACGAGATCTTCGTCTCCGGTGGTCTGATCTGGCAAAAGACCGACATTGAAGGGAACGCCGACGTCGGTGACGTCCTCAACGTAGGGGGACAGCACCTGGCGGCCAACAGCCTTGAGTCTCTGAGCCTCGACGCCAACCAGCAGGGCGTTAACCCCTACCTCAGCGTGGGCTGGGGCAACCGCCTGGAGGCCGAACCCGGCTTCGATTTCATGATGGAACTGGGGCTGATCTTCCCGATGCGGGACGCCGATGTGTCCATGGCAGCGGTTGATCCCAACCAGGTGCTCAACGCCAGCAGCCTGGCTCGGGAGCGCAAGGAAGTGGAAGACAAGCTGGAGGACGTGCAGGGGCTGGCGATGATCACCGTGGCCTACCACTTCTGAGCCATCGCACCGGCTTCCAGAAGGGCAAAAAAAGGGGCAGCCAGCGGCTGCCCCATTCAGGCCGGAGTGGTTGGGCCGAAGCCGCCACTCACTGGGAGAGGGTCATCAATCGGGTCGGGTTGGGTATGAACAGACGGCTCTTGTTCACCCGCACCAACCCACTGGCCTTGAGTTCGGCCAGGATGCGGGAAAACGTTTCCGGCTGCATGGCCAGACGGGACGCCACCAGGCACTTCGGCAATGGCAATTCCACCTCGCCACCCTCCCGGGCACCACCGGGCAGCAGGTCAACCAGATATCGGATCAACCGGTCCCGGGCATTCTGCACGGTCATGATCTCCAGATCATGGAACCGCGACACCGCGCGGCTGGCATAGTGCCGCAACGCGTGCTGGGCATAGTCCGGATTCTCCGCCAACAGCGCCCGGTATGCCTTGACCGGGATCATTAATACCTCGCTCTGTTTCAGTGCCTCGGCGTAGCAGGCGTAACGTGCCGGATCGGCGTAGATCATCACCTCGGCGAAGCAGTCACCGGGGGCGAGGCTGTCCAGGGTGCGGTCAATGCCGGAGGCATCCAGGCGGTAGAGTCGCAGGCAGCCGGACACCACAAAGTAGAAGTGGCTGGCGGGCATGTCCTGGCGGTACAGCACCTGATGATGTCCCAGCCGGACCCGGCGGGCCTGGCGGATCACCCGGGCAAAGTCCACCGCGTCAAAGGCATGGAACAGTGGGTGCTGCTGCAGGGCGCGGAGGTCGTCACTGACTGTCTCGATGCCCTCCGCCGGCATCGGTACAGGTTGACTGAACTTGGTATTGACGACTTCGGCGAACCCCATGACCAGCTCCTCTAATCATATATTTGATATGTGTGTTTATCATAGAGCCTTGCCGCCCGATTGGCGCTCCCCCGATGGGGGTATATCGGGGGTATCGGGCCGCTTTCTGACACCGACTTGATCTGGATCAGAAAGGCAATTTACTGCAACAGCGGCGATCCGGACACCTCCAGATCGACGCCCTCCACCCCCAACTCCGCCGCCAGCACCAACAGGTACTGGCGCAGGGCCCGACGGGTGCTGCCCTCCAGCAGCAACTGCCGTACCCGGGGTTTTGCCTGCTCAAACGGCAGCATCCGGCCCTCGATGCGCTGGTCGATACGCACCAGGTGCCAGCCATAGCGGGATTCGATCAGTGTCGATGCGATTCCTTCCGGCAGGTGCCACAGCGGGCGTTCAAACTCGGTCACCGTTTGTCCCGGCACCAGTTGCCCCAGGCTGCCGCCCTGGTGGCGGGATTCACAGGCGGAGTGTTCCCGGGCCAGGGCCTCGAAGCTGGCCTCGCCCTGGCTGAGCAGCGCCAGCAGCTCCTCCCCCAGACGCTGCTGACGCTGCCGCGCCTCGCCGTCGTCCGGAGCCGCCGGCAACAGAATGTGGCTGGCGGCCAACAGGGTGGGACTGCGGAAGCGCTCAGGATTGGCGTCGTAGTAGCGGCGGCAGTCGGCGTCGTCGGGGTCCGGGATCGCCAGCTGCTGCTCCAGCAGCCGGCTGGTCACCGCTTCCTCACTGTCACCAGAGATCCCCTGACGTCGGGCATCCTGGCGCAGCAGCTCCCGCACCACCAGACTGCGGGCGGCCTGGTGCCAGGCCTCGCTGACTTCGGTGGCGGGATGGTGCTGCAACTCGGCGGCGATGTCCGCCTCCGGGATCAGGGTCTCGCCAACGCTCACCGGTGGAAACTGGTTGCGGGGCTTATCGGCTTCGCCGGTGGGAATAAGCTGCATGATCGGTCCTCCAGTCGGCTGTCATGATCGGCTGCAATAATTGCCCGAGATGGCTGACTAGGCGCGTTTACGCACCACCTGATAGCGTCGTGTCACGTATTCCAGCGGCGCGCTGAACATGTGCACCAGGCGGGTGAACGGAAACACCACGAACAGGGTCAGCCCGAGGAAAATGTGCAGTTTGTAGATCCAGTGCACCCCGGCAATGTGCGCCGCCGCGCCACCCTGGAACGTCAGGATGCCCTGGGCCCAGGCGGAGAATCGCAGCATGGTGCTGCCATCAAGATGGCCCAGGGTGGGCAGGATGGTCAGCAGCCCCAGCGCCACCTGGGCTGCCAGCAGCACAATGATGAGGTCGTCCGCCACAGTACTGGTGGCACGGACCCGGGGATCGGTAAAGCGACGCACCGCCAACATCACCGCGCCCACCAGGCAGGCCACGCCGGCAACACCACCCACCACAATCGCCATCACCTGTTTGGTACCGGCGGTCATGAACCAGTCGTAGGCCCAGTGGGGCGTCAGCAGACCGACAAGGTGGCCGAAGAAGATCACCAGAATACCGACATGGAACAGACCACTGGCCAGCGCCATGTTTTTCTTGCGCAGCATCTGGCTGGAGCCGGCCTTCCAGGTGAACTGGCCGTGGTCGTAGCGCAGCCAGCTGCCGATAAACAGCACCGCCAGGGCGATGTAGGGGTAGATCCCGAAAATCAGTGTGTTGAAATAAGACATGGTTATTCCCTCCTGCGCCCTCAGGCGCGCCCTGCCGGCAACTGATCCGCCGCCGGCATCAGCTGATCGCTCAAGTGGATGGTCTGTACCTGTTCCAGCTCGCGACGGCGCTGGCCGACCGCACCGGAACTGCCGCAGGAACCGCCCTGATCATCCACGAACCGCACCATTTCCTCTTCCCAGACCTTGTCCAGCGCCTCGGGGGTGTCATCCCGCACCTCGTCCGCCACCAGGCTCGCCAGCTGGCGCCGGTCCGGCGCCTGACCGGCCAGATCCAGCAGGGCGTCAAACAGCGCGTGATGCAGGCTCTCACGCTGGTACAACCGTTCGGCCAGCAGCCCGAGAATGTGGTGAATGTCCTCCAGCCAGTGGCGCACCTCCGCCTGTGACCGGGTGGAGAGAAATTCCAGAAACAGCGGCAGGTAGTCCGGCAGTTCCCGGGCATCCAGCTCCAGGCCGGCGGCCTCGTACTCACCGAGCAGGTCCACCATCGCCTGGCCGCGGTCGCGGGATTCACCGTGCACATGCTCGAACAGCAGCAGCGACAGCGAGCGCCCCCGGTCGAAGGTGCTGACGTAGGCTTCCTGCAGGTCCATCAGGTCCTCATCGCAGAACACCTCCACGCAGCGCAGCAACGCTTGTTTGTGCGGGGTGGCCAGATGGCTATCCTCTAGTACCGTGGTGACCAGGGCATCCTTGGCGCTCTGCAGTTCCACGGTGGGGTAGTCCAGCAAGCGGGCAATGACTCGAATAATCTGCATGGTCGGTCTCCTCAATCCTGCAGTTGCCGTGGGTCAACCTGCTTCACCGTGGTCAACTGCTCCACCATGGTGGTGGTCTGCTTGCGACCGCCGAACAGGCTGAACTCACTGTCACCACCGTGGCAGCCATTACCAAAGCTGAAGCCGCAGCCATTGCGCTCGCCGTACGCCGAGGCATCCGGGAACGCCTCTTTCGCCAGTTCGCGGTGGCTGGTGGGAATGACAAAACGGTCCTCGTAGTTGGCAATCGCCAGGTAGCGGTACATCTCGTCGGCCTGGGCTTTGCTCAGGCCGGCCTCCTCCAGCGCCCGCAGGTCTTCCCGGCCTTCCACGGTTTCCGCCCGCTTGTACAGCCGCATGGCGAGGAGACGTTTCAGCGCGGTCACCACCGGCTTCTCGTCACCGGCGGTGAGCAGGTTGGCGAGGTATTTGACCGGAATCCGCAGGCTCTCGATCTTCGGCAGCACGCCGTCAAACGCCACCTTGCCGGCTTCCGCTGCGGACTGGATCGGCGACAGCGGCGGCACATACCAGACCATGGGCAGGGTGCGGTACTCCGGATGCAGTGGCAGCGCCAGCTTCCAGTCCACCGCCATCTTGTACACCGGGCTCTGCTGGGCGGCCTCGATGACGTTCATCGGCACGCCGTCTTTCCGCGCTTGCTCGATCACCTTGGGGTCGAACGGGTCGAGGAAGATCTCCAGCTGCTTCTCGTACAGTTCCTGCTCCCCTGGCGCGCTGGCCACTTCTTCAATGCGGTCGGCGTCGTAGAGCAGTACACCCAGGTAGCGGATGCGGCCAACACAAGTCTCAGAGCACACCGTGGGCATGCCGGCTTCGATGCGCGGGTAGCAGAAGATGCACTTCTCGGACTTGCCGGTTTTCCAGTTGAAGTAGATCTTCTTGTACGGGCAACCGGACACGCACATCCGCCAGCCCCGGCACTTGTCTTGGTCGATCAGCACGATGCCGTCTTCTTCCCGCTTGTAGATGGCGCCGCTGGGGCAACTGGCAACACAGGCCGGGTTGAGGCAGTGTTCGCACAGCCGCGGCAGGTACATCATGAAGGTGTTTTCAAACTGGCCGTAGATGTCCGCCTGCACCTGGTCAAAGTTCTTGTCCTTGCGGCGCTTCGCGAATTCGGTGCCGAGGATTTCCTCCCAGTTGGGGCCCCACTCCACCTTCTTCATGCGCTCGCCGGAGATCAGCGAACGGGGCCGGGCGACTGGTTGATGCTTGCTGTCGCCGGCGGTGTGCAGATGCTGGTAGTCGAAATCGAACGGCTCGTAGTAGTCGTCGATCTGGGGCAGGTCCGGGTTGGCGAAGATGTTCGCCAGCACCCGGAACTTGCCACCGATGCGGGGTTTGATTCGACCGGCGCTGTCGCGCAGCCAGCCGCCTTTCCATTTGTCCTGGTTCTCCCACTCTTTGGGGTAGCCAACACCCGGCTTGGTTTCGACGTTGTTGAACCAGGCGTACTCCATGCCTTCACGGCTGGTCCAGACGTTCTTGCAGGTCACCGAACAGGTGTGACAACCGATGCACTTGTCCAGGTTCAGCACCATGCCGACTTGCGAACGGATTTTCATTTCACTGCCTCCTGTACATCGTCGTTGCCTTCGCCATCGAGCCAGTCCACCCGGTGCATCTTGCGCACCACCACGAACTCGTCACGGTTGGAGCCGACGGTGCCGTAGTAATTGAAACCGTAGGAGTACTGGGCGTAGCCACCGATCATGTGGGTCGGTTTCGGGCACACCCGGGTCACCGAGTTGTGGATGCCGCCGCGGGTGCCGGTCACCTCGGAGCCAGGTACATTCACAATCCGTTCCTGGGCGTGGTACATCATCGCCATGCCCGGCATTACCCGCTGGCTCACCACTGCCCGTGCCGCAATGGCACCGTTGCTGTTGAACAGCTCGATCCAGTCGTTGTCTTCTACGCCGATGTCTTTGGCGTCGTCCTCACTCAGCCAGACGATGGGGCCACCGCGGGACAGGGTCAGCATCAGCAGGTTGTCGCTGTAGGTGCTGTGGATGCCCCACTTCTGGTGTGGGGTGATCCAGTTCAGCGCCTTCTCCGGGTTGCCGTTGGATTTCTTGCCGATCATCGGTGCCGCCGCCTTGGTGTTGATGGGCGGGCGGTACACCAGCAGGCTCTCACCGAAGGCCCGCATCCACTCGTGGTCCTGGTAGAACTGCTGACGGCCGGTGAGGGTGCGCCAGGGAATCAGCTCGTGGACGTTGGTGTAACCGGCGTTGTAGGACACATGCTCGTCTTCCAGGCCCGACCAGGTCGGGCTGGAGATGATCTTGCGAGGCTGGGCCACGATGTCGCGGAAGCGGATCTTTTCCTCTTCCTTGTTGGTGGCCAGGTGGGTGTGGTCCAGACCGGTCATCTCCGACAGCGCCTTCCAGGCTTTCACCGCCACCTGGCCGTTGGTTTCCGGCGCCAGCGACAGGATCACCTCGGCGGCATCGATGGCGGTTTCGATCTTCGCCAGGCCGGCATTGGCCCCCTCGCTGTGGCGGTGATTGAGATCCCGCAGGAAATCGACTTCCTTCTGGGTGTTCCAGTTGATGCCCTTGCCGCCGTTGCCCAGTTTCTCCATCAGCGGGCCGAGGGAAGTGAAACGGGCGTAGGTGTTGGGGTAGTCCCGCTCCACGGTGATGAAGTTGGGCGCGGTCTTGCCGGGGATCAGTTCGCACTCGCCCTTCTTCCAGTCTTTCACGTCGAACGGCTGGCCCAGCTCCGCCGGCGCGTCGTGAAGCAGCGGCAGGGTCACCACGTCCTTTTCCACCCCCAGGTGGCCTTCGGCGGCCTGGGAGAAGGCCTTGGCGATGCCCTTGTAGATCTCCCAATCACTGCGGGCTTCCCAGGCCGGGTCGGTGGCCGCAGTCAGCGGGTGAATGAACGGGTGCATGTCCGAGGTATTGAGGTCGTTCTTCTCGTACCAGGTGGCCGTCGGCAGCACGATGTCGGAGTACAGACAGGTGGTGGACATGCGGAAGTCCAGGGTCACCAGCAGGTCGAGCTTGCCCTGCTGGGCCTCGTCGTGCCATTTGACTTCCTGTGGCTTGGCGCCACCTTCCTCGCCCAGGTCTTTGCCCTGCAGGCCGTTGGTGGTACCCAGCAGGTACTTGAGCATGTACTCGTGGCCCTTGCCGGAGGAACCCAGCAGGTTGGAGCGCCAGACAAACAGGTTGCGGGGATGGTTCTGCTCCGCGTCCGGGTCCTCGGCGGCGAAAGCCAGGCTGCCGTCCTTGAGGGACTGGGCGACGTAGTCCGCCACTTCCATGCCCGCCTTCTCTGCCTCGGCGGCGATGGTCAGCGGGTTGCGGTTGAGCTGCGGCGCCGACGGCAGCCAGCCCATGCGCTCGGCGCGAACGTTGTAGTCGATCAGACTACCGGAGAATTTGGACTTGTCCGCCAGCGGCGACAGGATCTCATCCACACCCACTTTCTCGTAACGCCACTGACCGGAGTGGGCGTAGAAGAACGAGGTGGAGTTCATGTGCCGGGGCGGACGCTGCCAGTCGAGGGCGAACGCCAGCGGCTGCCAGCCGGTCTGCGGCCGCAGTTTCTCCTGGCCGACATAGTGGGACCAACCACCGCCGCTCTGGCCGATGCAGCCGCAGAGGATCAGCATGTTGATCAGGCCACGGTAGTTCATGTCCATGTGGTACCAGTGGTTCATCCCGGCTCCCACAATGACCATGGACTTACCCCGGGTCTTGTCGGCGTTGTCGGCAAACTCACGGGCGATGCGGATGACTTTCTCTGCCGGTACGCCAGTGATCTGTTCCTGCCAGGCCGGGGTGTAGGGCTTGACCTGATCGTAGGCAGTAGCACCATCGTCGTCACCGAGGCCACGGTTGATGCCGTAGTTGGCCACCATCAGGTCAAACACCGTGACCACCTGTGCCTGCTCGCCATTGGCCAGGTAGACCTTGCGGCTGCCCAGCTTGTGGGTCAGGGTGTCGCTGACTTCGACGTGGTTGTAGTGATCGTGCTCGATGCCGCCGAAGTACGGGAACGCCACGTCCACCACTTCGTCGTGCCCTTCCACCAGCGACAACTTGAGTTTGGTGTTGTTCTGTCCGGCACCCTGGCTCTGCTTCAGGTTCCACTTGCCTTTCTCGCCCCAGCGGAAACCGATGGAGCCGTTGGGGGCAGTCAGCTCGTTGCTGTCCTCGTCGATGGCGATGGTCTTCCACTCGGGGTTGTTCTCTTCCCCCAGTCCATCCACCAGGTCGCTAGCGCGCAGGAAGCGGCCCGGCACGTAGCGGCCGTCCTCGCCCTTGTCCAGCATCACCAGGTACGGCATGTCGGTGTAGCGACGGACGTAGTCGGTGAAGTACGGGCTTGGGTTGTCGATGTGGAACTCTTTCAGGATCACGTGGCCCATGGCCATGCCCAGGGCCGCGTCGGTGCCCTGCTTGGGGTTGAGCCATTCGTCGGAGAGCTTGGAGACCTCGGCGTAATCCGGCGTAATGGCCACGGTCTTGGTGCCCTTGTAGCGCACCTCGGTGAAGAAGTGAGCGTCCGGAGTCCGGGTCTGAGGCACGTTGGAGCCCCAGGCGATGATGTAGCCGGAGTTGTACCAGTCGGCGGATTCCGGCACGTCGGTCTGCTCACCCCAGGTCTGGGGCGAGGCCGGCGGCAGGTCGCAGTACCAGTCGTAGAAGCTCATGCAGACACCGCCGATCATCGACAGGTAGCGGCTGCCGGCGGCGTAGGACACCATGGACATGGCCGGGATCGGCGAGAAGCCGATGACCCGGTCCGGGCCGTACTTCTTGGCGGTGTAGACGTTGGAGGCGCCAATCAGCTCGTTGAGTTCGTCCCAGCTGGAACGGACAAAACCGCCCATGCCCCGGCGGGTCTTGTACTCGGTGCTCTTCCTGGGGTCTTCGACGATCGACGCCCAGGCCTGTACCGGGTCCGGGTACTGGGCCTTGGCCGCCCGCCACAGCTTGAGCAGGTGCTTGCGGGCCAGCGGGTATTTCAGCCGGTTGGCGCTGTACATGTACCAGGAGTAGCTGGCGCCCCGGGGGCAGCCACGGGGCTCGTGGTTGGGTAAGTCGGGGCGGGTACGGGGGTAGTCGGTCTGCTGGGTTTCCCAGGTCACCAGGCCGTTCTTGACGTAGATCTTCCAGCTGCAGGAACCGGTGCAGTTCACCCCATGGGTGGAGCGCACGATCTTGTCGTGCTGCCAGCGCTGGCGGTAGCCGTCTTCCCAGTCACGACTGACGGCGTGGGTCTCGCCGTGACCGTTGGCGAAGGGTTCCCGCTTCTTCCTGAAGTAGTTCAGTTTATCGATCAAGTGACTCATGGTCTCTCTCCAGACACAGGGGGGCAGACGCCCGGAAACCGGCGCTCCAAAGGGCCTGCCCCGGTATCGTTTGGAATCATTGTGAGGAAGAAAAACCCTGAAATCTGCGTGGTTACCCCGAGAGACCCGGTGGCTAACCCGTTGGGGGTAGGGGCCCCATACACCGGTCGGAGCGACTGGCCCACTCCAGCACCACCCAGGTGCACAGGCCAAAGATGAACAGCAACATGAACACCGCACTGGCCACCCCCACCCAGGCCACCGCCAGACCAAACATCAGCGGCAACAGAAAGGCCGTGGAGCAGGCCGCGGCCAGCATAAGGCCGCCTACCACTCCGAGATGGCGGGGGTATTCGTCAAACAGCAGCCGCAACAGCGCCCCCAGCCCCAGCCCCATGGTAAAGCTGAGCAGCACCAGGCCGACCACCACCCAGTCCAGCGAGGGCTGGATCGACAGCAGGATCGTCCGCTCGATACCGGCGATGGCCAGGTCGGTGTCGGGATAGGACAGCAGGAACAGCGGCACCAGGCACAGCAACAGCACCAGCCGAAGCAGGGTGACCGCACCGAAACGATCGGCACCGATGCCACCGGCGATCTGCGCCAGCACCACCGGAAGCGCAAACAGCAGTGACCAGCGGGCGCCGTCCTCCAGGGACAGCTGGAATTGCGTCGACAGGTAATCCGGCAACCACAGGCCCAGGCCCACCAGGCCACCGAACAGAAAACTGAAATACAGACATAACCGCCAGACCCGCGATCGTGCCAGGAACCGCAGCGATACCCCCAGCGACACCAGCGGGCGCTGGCTACGGTCGGTGGGTTCGGGATCGGTGAGCACCAGCAGCAACAGCGCGATGACCACCAGTACCAGCACATAGGCCAGGGGCGCCAGCTGCCAGCTGTAGGCACGCTCCACCACCGGCACGATCAGGTAGGAAAAGCCGGCACCGCTGACACCGACGCCGAATACCCCCAGCACCAGGCCGGCCCGCGAGGGCGGCAGGTAGGTCACCAGGTACTGCAGGCCGGCACTGAACAGGCCACCAGCCGCGCCCAAGCCCAGACCCGCGACCAGAAAACCGGTGTAGCTGTGCACCGACGACAGCAACAGCAGTGCCGCCATCAACGCCAGCAGACAAGCCAGGATCACCCGGCGACCGCCGAAGCGCTGGGTGGCCACCCCCAACGGGAACGCCACCAGACCGCCGGACAGCATCGGCATCGCCAACAGTAAAGCAAACTCCAGATGGCTGAGGGCGAACTGGTGGCGTAACTGCACCCCCAGCACCGCGAACAGGGTCCAGCAGGCAAAGGCCACGAAAAACGCCGCCAGGGTCAGCGGCAGCGCAACCATCAGCGAGGTCTGGTCAACCGATTGGCTGGGTCGGTGCCCGCGCATGCTTCCCCCGTCTGACTCTTTGGCAATGGACTGCAGCGGCATGAGCCATCCGGGGCCACCACCGTGCCCCATCAGTGTGAGTGTCGCCAGTGTCGACGGTCAAAGACGCATTGGAGGCAATGCCATCCGGGGTAAGCTTCTATCTCCAAAGGGTTATTGCCATGGAAAAGCGATGGCCCGGGGTTCAAAAACTGCGACAGCCCGCGGTGTTTGGGCTACCCTTGCTGGGTTAGAATCAACGAATACAGCCCTCCGGATACGGCCACACTGACCTATGCTGAACAACTCCCTGGTGCACCGTCTCGGCGCTGTTGTCGCTGCCATCAGCATCGTTGCCCTGATGAACATCGCCATTTCCATGGCCATTTCCGCCAGCATCCAGGGCAGCGCCACCGCCATCAACCTTGCGGGGTCGCTGCGGATGCAGAGCTTCGTGCTGCTGAGCGACTGGCTGCAGGTCTCCGGCCCCGGCGGGCTGACTGAAAACGAGCGACTGCAACGACTGGAGAACTTCAGCCAGCGCCTGGAACATCCCGGCCTGATCAATGCCCTGCCGTCGGCGGTGGACCATGACCTGGCCCGCCAGCACCAGCAGGTCACCGAGCTCTGGCAGCAGCAGATCCGCCCGCTGTTTCGTGACCGCCCCACCGCCAGCACCGCCACCGAACTGCGGGAGCGCATCGATCGGCTGGTTCACAAAATTGACAGCCTGGTGGCCATGCTGGAGGCCCGCACCGAAGCCAGGGTGCGGCTGATGAACCTGGTGCAGACCATCAGCCTGATTTTCGCCGCGCTGGTGATCGTACTGATGGTGTTCGACATCAAGGCACGGGTGCTGCGGCCGCTGGGGCGGCTGCTGGAAATCGCCCAGGCCGTGGGCCGCAAGGACTTCGACCAGCGCGCCAACCTGCCCGGCCGGGATGAACTGAGCCAGCTCGGCGGCGCCCTCGACCAGATGACCAGCGCCCTCGCCAAGAGCTACCGGCAACTGGAATCGGAATCCTGGGAGAAAACCCGCGAGCTGGAGAAAAGCCACGCCGCGCTGGAACTGCTGCACCGGGCCAGCCGTTCGCTGTTTGCCAACCGCGACCTGTGCGGCGGCTCGATTCCCCTGCTGCAACAACTGGAAGAACTGCTCAACATCGGCCCGATCCGGCTCTACCTGCACGACCGCCATGCCGCCGAAATGGTGGAGGCGGTGACCACCGCCAGCGTCGACCGGCCCTATTACTGCCGTGATCACCACTGCACCGCCTGCCTGGTCACCCCCGAAGCCTATGACGCGCTGCCCCCCAGTGAGGACGGCCAGCGCCTGCTGCTGCCGATCCGTACCGCCTCCACTCTATTGGGCACCCTGGAGGTGTGGTACCGCCGCGATCAGGGCCTGCCTTCGACCGCCCGTCGCCTGCTGGAAACCCTCAGCGATCAGCTCGCCACCGCCATCTTCCTGCAGAACCAGATCACCGAGCAGCAGCAACTGACCCTGGCGGAAGAACGGGCGGTGATCGCCCGGGAACTGCACGACTCCCTGGCCCAGTCCCTGTCCTACCTGAAAATGCAGGTGGCCCGATTGCGCCGGGTGGGGCTCGACCCAAACAACGAACAGCTGCACAAAGACATCCTGGAAGAACTCAGCACCGGCCTGAACAGCGCCTACCGGCAATTGCGGGAGCTGCTTACCACCTTCCGTCTGAAACTCGATACACCGGACCTCGGCACCGCCCTGCGGGAGACTGTGAACGAGTTCAGCGAACGGCTCGATTACAGCGTCAGCCTGGATTTCCGGCTACCGCCCCAGACCCTGTCCGCCAACGAGGAAATCCATGTTCTGCAGGTGGTCCGGGAGGCGCTGGCCAATGCCGTCAAGCACGCCCGGGCCACCGAGGTTGAGGTCACCATTGCCTTCGATACACCGACCGTCAAGGTCCGGGTGAGCGACAACGGTGTCGGGCTGCCCGACGGTGATCAACCGCCCCAGCACTACGGCCTGATCATTATGCAGGACCGCGCCCGAACCCTGGGCGGCCGACTGGCGGTCGACAACCGCCCGGAAGGTGGCGTGGACGTCACCCTGGCGTTCATCCCCAAGAGCCGACATCTGATTCCAACCCAATCATCCACCACCGAAGCCTGACTGGAGACTTTTGCCCATGCCGGATACGGACGCACCCGCCAGCATTCTGCTGATCGATGACCATCCCCTGCTGCGCCAGGGCATCAAGCAACTGGTCGACCTTGAAGATGACATGGAGGTGGTTGGCGAAGCCAGCAACGCCCGCGACGGCATTGCCCTGGCCCGGGACATCGAACCCGACCTGATCCTGCTGGACCTGAACATGCCGGAGATGAACGGCATCGATACCCTCAAGGCGCTGCGTGCCGATGAGATCGGCTCCCGCATCATCATCTTCACCGTTTCCGACCACGAGGACGATGTGGTGGCGGCCTTGCGGGCCGGTGCTGACGGCTACCTGCTCAAGGATATGGAGCCGGACGACCTGGTACCCCAACTGCGCCAGGCCGCGCTGGGGCGGATGGCGATCAGCGACCGCCTGACCGCCCTGCTGGCAGAGGCGCTGAGGTCACAGAAGCCGGAAACCGAGCGGGCCGATTACGCCAGCCTCACCCCGCGGGAGAAGGACATCCTCAAACTGATCGCCGAAGGCCTG
This sequence comes from Marinobacter sp. CA1, assembly GCF_020546665.1. Taxonomy (NCBI): domain Bacteria; kingdom Pseudomonadati; phylum Pseudomonadota; class Gammaproteobacteria; order Pseudomonadales; family Marinobacteraceae; genus Marinobacter; species Marinobacter sp. CA1. The sequence continues at coordinate 909,374 of NZ_CP071785.1, read as the reverse complement.
TCCAACAAGATGATCGGCCGCAAGCTCAACATCAGCGATGGTACCGTCAAGGTCCACGTCAAACACCTGCTGAAGAAGCTCAAACTGAGATCGCGGGTGGAAGTGGCGGTGTGGGCGGTGGAAGAAGGGTTGCACCGTTAGTGTCCCGCGCGATTGATTCGCTGATCAAGTGAGCCTCTGACCTGGCGGGCGTTGGCTTATATCAAGTCGTCCGGGCACCGGTTTCGGTAGGCTGGCGGGATTGCTACCGTTCTGGAGGTCACATGTTCCTGCCCCACCCCCGCCAGCTTATCCGTGCCCTGCCCCCCCTGCCGGGTCATGCCCACAGCCATGCCGACCGCGCCGCAGCACCCACATCGTTGGGGCGTCAGCTGACCGGTGTGCTGAAAGCCTATGCACCGTCGCCGGCGCCCTGGCTGGCGGCGCTGGACCGCCGCGTGCCGGTACCACTGAAACAGCTGCTGCTGGAGGCCCCGCTGAACCGGGTGTTTACCGATGCCATTAGCGGCGGCGAGTTTGACGAGTTCGAGGGTCGCCGTATCCGGCTGGAATGTCACGGCGGTCAGCCCGGCGTCACCCTGGGGTTCTGGTGTGGCCGGCTCCGGGTGGTGGACGGCCCCGGCGAAGCCACCATTCGCGGCACCCTGGCCGCCTTTCGCACCCTGGCAGAACGGCAGCAGGACCCGGATCAGCTGTTCTTCCAGCGCCGTCTGGTAATCGAAGGCGACACCGAGCTGGGTCTGGGCCTGAAGAACCTGCTGGACAGCCTGGAGTGGCAGCTGCTGCCAACCCGGCCCCCAGCCCTGACAAACTGAACACCAGCGCGGGCGCCATTGCGGCGCCTGCATCCGGATCGTCAGCGCAAACGCCTGCGATCAGGCGCTTGCCATGCCCGGCTGACCGTACCAGTAGCCGTTGCACGGTGGTGCCTCCACCAGTTGCAGGGGATCGGTAGCCGGCTGTTCGCCGCGGCGGACGGCGTCAAAACGTTGCACCACCTCGGCCATGCCCTGCCACTCCGGACTGAGACGTACTGCGTCCACGCCCATGGCGGCCATTGAGGGCAGCTCCCGCAGCAGATCGTAGCGGTAGCCCGACAGGGTGGAAACGCCGTTGAGACGAAACAGCTCCTGGGATTCCCGGGACCGCAGCGACAGCCCGTCCGGATGCTGCAGGCAGCGGAACTCACACCGGTCCTTGGGCAAATTGTAGTGGCGGGCGGTAAAGCAGCGGGACGACCACGCCAGTGGCAGGAAGCCCCAGGCAAACACCTCCACCGGCAACACCAGTCCCTGCTCCTGCAGTTCCGCCAACAGTGCCTCCAGGGTCTGTCGCGACAGTTCCACCGGCAGGTTCCAGCCCTGCAGTCCCCGTTGCGCCAGGATCTTCAGGGTGGCGCTGTTGTAGATGTTCACTGCCGGCCCGGTCACAAAGGGTACGCCCTGGTCGATCAGTAGCTGCATGGCGCTCTGATCGTTGGCCTCGACCCGAAATTCCTGTTGTTCACACAGCCGGCGCAGGGTGCGCAGATCGGCTTCGGACTCGATCAGGGTCTGGCTCGACAGCACCACTTCCTTGCCGCAGGCGGCCAGTTCCCGGGCCAGCGCCAGCCAGTCCTCCAGCTTGAGCTCCCGACGCCGGGAACACACCGTTTCCCCCAGGTGAATGCGATCCACCGGCCACTCCGCCGCCTCGGCGTAGAAATCGAACACCGATTGTCGCGACCAGAACCAGAGGATGGGTCCAAGGGACAGAGAGAGCATGATGGGCTCCTATTTCCAGTTGCGGTGGTAGGCGCCGAGGGTGGTCAGACCGCCCTCCGACAGCCCCGACAGGGTATGACTCCAGCCCGGCTCGACGGCATAGCGATCAGCGCCGGCGGCCAACCGGTCCAGCGCCTGGCGCCAGGTGCCGGCCACTGCACGGATGTAGGCCGGGCTACGCTGGCGGCCTTCGATCTTGACGGCAGTAATGCCCATGGCCGCCAGTTCCGGCAACAGGTCCATGGTATTGAGACTGACCGGTTCCTCGATGGCGTGATAGACGCTGCCTTCGACCTCAAACCGGCCCTTACACAGGGTCGGATAGCCGGCCGCTTCGCCATCGCCGTAGCAGTCGATCATCACCTCATTGAGGCGGGATTCCAGCCCCTGGGCCGACTCCTGCCACCGTACCGCCTTGGCCGGCGAACAGGCACCCCGGGTGTTGGGAGACTCATCGGTGAGGTAGGACGACAGATAACAGCGCCCCTCCGCCATGATGCACAGGCTGCCGAACGCAAAGACCTCCAGCTCCACCGGACTGGCTCGGGCGACGTGCCGGACCTGGTCCACCGACAGCACCCGCGGCAGCACCGCCCGGCGGATACCAAAGGTTTCCTTGTAGAAGCGCAGTGCTTCGTAGCTGGTGGCCGAGCCCTGCACCGACAGGTGGCGGGACAGGTCCGGGTAGCGGTCAGCGGCGTAGGCCAGCAGCCCCATGTCGGCGATGATCAGGGCATCCACCCCCAGGCGGGCGGCGCGGTCCACCGCGGCCGTCCACTGGCGCCAGCCATCGGGCTGAGGATAGGTGTTGATAGCGCAGAAGACGCGGGCGCCGTGACGGTGAGCGTAGTCGATACCCTCCGCCGCCCGCTGGTCATTGAAGTTGAGGCCGCTGAACTGGCGGGCGTTGGTGCTGTCGCGAAAGCCGATGTACACCGCATTGGCACCGTGGTCGACGGCGGTCTTGAGAGCCGGCAGACTACCGGCGGGACAAACAAGCTCCATGACATCCTCCGCAGCGGGCAAAGCCGACACCTTACCCGCCTCCCACCAGGGTCACCTTGACCTTTGTCAGACCGTCCCCGGATAGCCGCTACCACCGCCGTGGTACTCCACGTTCAATTCCCTATTGACCGATTTTCTGCTGACGACTCCGGCGATTAACGTTTGCTGACAGCATGTTACAGAGGCTGGCTCTACCTCCTCAGCTACTCCATCGCGCGAATACCGGCAACTGCTAGACTGAAGAAGAATGGAAGTACCGTGTGAACTCATTGACGAGGCCCACCATGAAAGCGCTCAACCACCTCTCCATGCAGGGCAAGCTCATCCTTCTGGTACTGCCCGCCCTGCTGGTGATCCTGTACTTCGCTATCAACAACATTCTCACTTCCCGGGACGAACTGTCCAAAATGCAGCAACTGGACGACCGGGTCCGCCTGGTTGGCCTGGCCGACCCGCTGATTGCCGCACTGCAGAAGGAACGGGGTCGCTCGGCCGTTGCCTTTGCCAGCAGCGGTGATCTGGCCCGCCAGGCCAAGCAGAACCTGGACCGCCAACGCCAGGAGACCGACCTTCGCCTGCAGGAATACAACAACAGCATCCGCGCCCTGCTCGCCGAAGCGGAGTTTGACCGCGCCGTCAACACCAGTATTCGGGAGGTCGAACAGCAACTGAAAGATCTGCCCAACCTCCGCCAGCAGGTGGATCAGAGATCAATTGCCGCCAGCGAGTCCGGTCGTCGTTACACCGGGCTGATTATGGGCATGATCAACCGTATTCCGCTGATCGTGCGCCGTGCCAGCACCGGTGAGCTGGCACGTCAGGTCAATGCCTACTTCGCCCTTGCCGAGGCCGCCGAATACGCCGGTCGCGAACGGGCCGGCGGCGCCTCGCTGATTCGCAGTGGCCGCTTTGATCTGGCTCGACTGCAACAGGTGGCCGAACTGGCAGGACGACAACAGGCGTACCTCACCAGCGTACAGTCGATGCTGCCCTCGGACTCCCCACTGCGGGACACCATTGCAAAACTCGACACCCTTCCCGCCAGCCAGGAACTGGCCCGTCAGCGCCAGACTCTGTTTGCCAACGCCGCCGGCCTGACCCAACTCACCGCCGCGGGCTGGTTCGACACCACCACCGAGCGAATTGAAGTCATGAACACCGACCGCCAGGTGCTGCTGGACAACGTCCGCCAACTGGCTGACCAGAGCCTTGCAAGCGCCCGCAATAACCTGCTCACCGCCTCGGTGCTGGCTGCTGCGGCGGTACTGGCGGTGCTGGTGCTGATGCTGCTGACCATCCGCACCATCAATCGTCAGGTTGGTCAACTGCTGTCCGGCATCCGCTTTGCCATGGACCAGAAAGATCTGACCCGGCCCATCGACGTGGCCAGCCGGGATGAAATGGGGGCCATAGGCACCGCCATCAACGAGCTGTTCCAGCGCTTTGGCCAGGCCCTGCTGCAGATCGACAAGGCCAGCATCCAACTGGCGACCTCAACTGAGCAGACCAGCTCCACCGCCGACCAGAGCGCGGCCCAGGTCCGCCAGCAACAGCAGCAGATCGAACAGGTGGCCGCCGCCACCGAAGAGATGACCGCCACCTCGGAAGACATCTCCCGCAATACCCAACAGGTGGCGGATGCCGCCCAGCGGGCCCGGGAAAAGAGCCGGGACGGCGACCGGGTGCTGCAAGAGAGCATGGCGCGGATTCACAGCCTGGCGCGCTCGGTGCAGGAGGTGAATGCGGTAATCGATACCCTGGAGAAGCGTAGCCAGTCCATCAGCGAGGTGGTTGAAGTCATCCGTCAGGTGGCGGAGCAGACCAACCTGCTGGCACTGAACGCCGCCATTGAAGCGGCGCGGGCCGGAGAGCACGGGCGCGGCTTTGCCGTAGTGGCCGACGAGGTGCGGGCGCTGGCCCGGCAGACCCACGAGTCCACCACCAAGATCGAGGACATTGTCGGCGGTTTCAGGGACATCACCAGCAATGCCGGCCAATCCATCGCCACCAGCCACCGGCTGGCCAATGAGACCAGCGAACAGGCCTCGAACCTGGAGCAGACCTTCGCTGACATCCTCAATGACGTCTCCGCCATCGCCGATATGGCCAACCAGATTGCTACCGCTTCGGAGGAGCAGGTAGCCGTCACCCGGGAACTGGCCGGCAGCATGGAACAGGTTCGCGAGGCCGCAAACCTGACCTTCACCGGCTCCCAGGAGATCACCCAGGTGACCGGTGAACAGGCCCGGTTGTCACGCCAGCTGCAGGACCTGGCCAACGACTTCAAGGTGCCGGCCCAGGCCTGAGTACGGACCGGTGACGGCGGCCGACCGTCACCGGTTCAACTTTTTTTCGCCCGCTCTGCCTCCAAACCCGTTTCTCGCGAGTACTCCTCAATGAGCCCACCCTCTCTGGCGCTTTCCGGGGGGCTGTTTGCCATTACAAACGAGAACACGAGGAATGGATCATGACACAACCACGTTTTTCCCAATGGAGCCATAGTTGCTGCAAACGCTTTCAACCCCATCCGCTGACCGTTGCCCTTCTGGGTTCACTGGTGCTGACAACAGGCTGCGTCTTCGACAGCGACGATAACGATACTCCGGCGGTGACCTTCCCGGCGGCGACCCTGTACATCGCCAGTAACAGCGGTGACGGCGATACCACCGTGCGGGTGCGTGACCGGGATCTCGCGCTGCTGAACAGCTACACCACTGGTGCCAACGAAGGCGTACTGGTCACCCACGCCGGCCACCTCATCCAGGCCGGTGATCTGATGGACACCGGCCGTGTAGTCACCGCCTGCAACGCCGCCAAGCGCAGTAGCGATGACCCCAGCTTCCAACTGACCGGGGCCAACACCACCCTGCTCAAGCCCAAGGGCATGGCCTATCTGGCCGAACAGGGACTGGTGGTGGTAGCCAACAACACCGCCAGCAACCTGCTGGTCATCGGTGCCTCAGCCGCCGGTAACGATGCCCCGGTCGCCACCGTGGCCCTGGCCGCCAATGCCTGGGATGTACACTACGATGCTGATGGTGATCGCCTGTTCGTGGCCCAGGTGGATGGCTCGGTCGCCGTGTTCGACGACTTCGAAGACACCCTCGGTATTGGTGGCGCCAGCCGCACATTTTCGATCATCGACGGCGATAACGAGACTTCCGTCAATCTCCACGGCATTGACTACGACGCCGCCAGCGATCGCCTGATAGTGTCTGACGTTGGCCAGGCCAGCTCGCCAGACGACGGCAAGCTTTATGTCATCAATAACGCCAGCACCGCCAACGGCACCGTCACTGCCGCCATCACCTTCAAGGGCAACAACACCCGGCTGGGTAACCCGGTGGACCTGCAACTCCATGGCCCCCACCTGCGCATCGCCGAGAAAGCCAATGGCGGCGGCGCCCTGCTGACCATCCACAACCTGTTTCAGGCCTCTGGTGGCAACGTCGCCCCGGACCATGTGCTGGACACCCCGGCACCGGAATCCCTTGCCATAATGCCCACCATGATGCCGATGCCCGGTGCCACTGATGTCAGTGATCCTGGCACCGATTACGAGGTGCTGGTGACCAGCAACCCGGCCGTGGGCTCGGCGACCTCCGGGCAGCTGTTCACTGTGGACAAGGGGCTTGAGAGTAATCTGGCACTTGCTTTCAGCAGTGCATTGGCCAGCGCCGAAAACGTCACTCTGGATCGTGATGGTAACGCCTACCTCAGCTACGACGACGGCACCACCGCAAACAGCGGCCTGGCGGTGATAGGTGCGGTGGAGGAACGGATGGGGTTCAGCCTGTCACGGGATCGACTGATCACCGGCAGCAATACCCGGCTGATGTCGCCCAAGGGCGTGGAGCTGGCGGACGACCTGGGGCTGGTAATCGTAGCGGAACAGGCCGGGGCGGAAATCCTGGTGTTCAGCGCCTGTGACAGTGGCAACGCCACTCCCCGGGTAGTCAGTACCGGAGACGTGGCGCCCTGGGACAGTGACTACGATGCCAGTGGCGACACGCTCTACGTCGCGCTCACCAACGGCACCGTCGCTGCCTACGATGATTTTTCCAGTCGCCTGGGCAGCGCCGGACCAGACCGTATTCTGATGCCGGAACCGGCGGCCACCAATCTCCACGGCATCCGTTACCATGCCGCCAGCGACACCCTGATCGTGTCGGACGTGGGTTCCGGGGCTGAGAGTAACGATGGTGCGCTGATGACCCTGCCCGGCGCGTCCATCGCCAATGGCACGGTGATGGTCGGCAAACGCATCGCCAACCCTGGCGACGGCAGCGACCTGACCGGGCTGGGCAATCCGGTGGACATCGCCTTCGACGGCCAGGATCTGTACGTAGCGGAAAAGATCAACGGCCAGTTGCAGCTGTGGCGCGACTTCCTGACCGATGACAGTCTGCAGGGCAACGTCGCCCCCAGTGTGCGACTCAATGCCACCGCGCCGGAGTCAGTCGTGCTGATGCAGGACCGCTGACAGCCCCCGGCCGGGTTATGCCTTAGCGAGAGGCGTCAGATGATGCGGGAGAATCGCTGGCTGGCGCCTTCCTTGCGATAGCGATCAAACAGCTGGCAGATCGCTCGAATCAGCAGCCGCCCGGCCGGCAGCACCAGCAGGCTGGTGCCGGTATCCGCCACCAGGCCGTCACGTATCATCGGCTGCAGGCGTTTCAGTTCATCGGCGAAGTAGTGATCGAAGTCCAGCGCCCATTGTTGCTGGAAGCGGTCCCGATCCAGTCCGAAGTGGCAGATCAGCTCGCCGATGACCCAGCGACGGATCTGGTCGTCCCAGCTCAGATTCACACCACGGGTGATGGCCAGCTGGCCGTTGTCGATGGACTCCTCCCAGGCCGGCAGGTCGTGGTTGTTCTGAAAGTAGGCGTCGTCAGTCTGGCCGATGGCAGACACCCCAAGCGACACCAGATCGCATTCCGCGTGGGTGGTGTAACCCTGGAAGTTGCGATGCAGACGGCCTTCCCGCTGGGCAACCGCGAGGCTGTCGTCGGGCTTGGCGAAATGATCCATACCGATGTACTCGTACCCCGCCTCCAGCAGCCGCCGGATGGTGTTGTGGAGGATCGTCAGCTTCTGCGCCGGCGTCGGCAAGGTGTCGTTGGCAATCCGCGTCTGGGGATAGAAACGCTCCGGCAGATGGGCGTAGCTGAACACCGACAACCGGTCAGGAGACAACTCAATAACACTGTCGAGGGTCTCGGCGAAACTCTCCGGCGTCTGGTACGGCAGACCGTAGATCAGATCCAGGTTGATCGAGCCGAAGCCCAGCCGACGGGCCTCGTCCAGCACCGCCTCGGTCATCGCCCGTGGCTGAATGCGGTTGACGGCCTTCTGGACCTTCGGATTGACGTCCTGCACGCCCAGGCTGATGCGGTTGAAGCCCAGCTCCCGCAGGGTCGACAGGGTATCGTCGGCCACTTCCCGCGGATCAATCTCAATGCTGAAATCCCGCTGGTCATCGTCCGCCAGCCGGAAGCGCTCGGCGTAGCCCTGCATCAAGTGACGCATGGCATCCCGGGGCAGGAAGGTAGGGGTACCACCGCCCCAGTGCAATTGGGTGACCGTGCGATCGGGGCCAAACAGCGGCGCCTGCAGCTCCGCTTCCCGGAGCAGCCGCTCGACGTAGGGCATGGCCCGGTCGTAGCGTTTGGTAATAACCTTGTTACAGGCGCAGTAGTAGCACAGATGGGCACAGAACGGCAGGTGGGTGTAGAGAGACAAGGGTCCACCCTTCTGACGGCTGCGCAGGGCCGCCTGGACCATGTCCTCATCCCCGAACCCGGACTGGAACTCCACGGCCGTGGGGTACGAGGTGTACCGCGGACCGCTGAGATCGTAGCGCCGGATCAGCGCGTCGTCCCAAACCAATGCCTCGCCGATCCCTGTCGCTGTATCCCACTGTACCGCTTCAACTGCCATGACCACCTCTCGCACAGATCACAAAGTCATAGTCTAGCGGCGGTCGCGGGTTTGACCTTTGACCAACATCAAACCCACCGTGGAAACTGCGGTCGTCTATACTGTCTGGAAAACACCGGCGGGGTGTTCATCGGCTGGCAGGTCCTCACCGGGTCTGCCCGCCCCGCTACCGGAATTCCCCCAAGTGGCGCTGTTATCGTGGTTTGATATGTCCGAGGGCAAAACAACAAGGCAGCCCCTCAACCCGCCAACGCCGGATACCGTTGCACGGAGGTACCGTTCCCACAGAGGTCAGGGGCGCCTGGAGCACAACAGGAGGCCGCGCCATGCGCTCAAAGAAACGGATCATCCTCTGCTGCGATGGAACCTGGAACCAGCCCGACATCGACCCCACCAACGTGGTCAAGCTGGTCCGCAGCATTCGGCCCACCGGCCCCGATGGCACCGAACAGGTGGTGTTCTATGACGAGGGCGTCGGCACCGGCAGCCGGGTGGACCGCCTGCTGGGTGGTGCCTTCGGCAAGGGGGTCGCCAAAAACGTACTGGATTGCTACCGTTTTCTGGTTCACAACTACAGCCACGAAGATGAGATCTACTGCTTTGGCTTCAGCCGCGGTGCCTACACCGCCCGGGCCGTGGCCGGTTTCGTCCACGCCGTCGGGCTGATGGAGAAGAGCGAGCTGGAAACCCTGCCCAAGGCCTACCGCTACTACCGCACCCCACCGGAACAACGCCCCAACAGCATCTACGATGAGAATGTCCGTCCCGACATTCGCATGATTGGGGTCTGGGATACCGTCGGCGCCATGGGCGCTCCCACGCCGCTGCTGAAGAACCTCACCAGCCATTGGGTGGGGTTCTTCAACACCCACCTCAGTCCCCAGGTCAAACACGCCTACCAGGCACTGGCGCTGGACGAGCAGCGTGGCCCGTTCGCGCCCGACCTGTGGACCGGGCAGATCAACGGCGACCAGACGGTGGAGCAGTGCTGGTTCCGCGGAGTCCATTCCGACATTGGCGGTGGCTACAAGGAAGCTGGTCTGTCGGACATTGCCCTGTTGTGGATGGCGGATAAGGCCCGCACCCTGGGACTGGATTTTGACGCCACCTACCTTGCCGGTCTCACCGACCCGGACCCGGCCATGCCCGCCCACAACTCCTTCAGCACCGGCTACCGTCTGCTGGAGATGCTGCGCTTCGAGAAAGGCATCCGGGCGGTCTATGGCGATCCCGCCGACCCACCCCTGAACGTTTCCATTCATCACTCGGTGGAACGACTGGTCCGCAGCGGCCATTACCTGCCCCGCAACCCTGACTTTCCGGAACTCGAAGGCATGCCATCCCGGGTTGAAACCGCCAGCGGCATTGCCACGGCCTCCCAGCCCGCCGCCGCGGCAACCGATGCTCCCGCCAGCGATGCGATCCCGTCGAGGGGCGAAGACCGTCGACAATCCAGGCGCCACCAGGTGGGGCCGGTTGAGGCAGAGCTGGCGGTCAGTCAGGGCGCCCAGCCAATGAGCTGCCAATTGCTGGACTTCAGCCCCGGTGGTGGCGTGCGCATTCGCACCGAGCAGGCCATTAAGGAAGGCGACCGGGTCCAGATCGCCAGTGACCTGTTTGATCCGGCGGATGCGGTCTGTGTCTGGCATCAGGGCGACGAGCATGGGCTGGCGTTCGTGAAGGCGGCCTGATTCGGTTCAGCCAACCGCTGTGGGCGAGATCCAGCACTGGCGGTGTGACGTAAACCGGGGGTAACCAAACCCCGACACCGCCAGGACCCAACCATGCGCAACCTGATTCTGATCCTCGGCGATCAGCTCAGCCACGGCCTGTCCGCCCTCTGCGACGGCGACCCCACCCGGGACCGGGTGGTGATGGCCGAAGTCCACCAGGAGGCCAGCTACACCAACCACCACCGCAAGAAACTGATCCTGCTGTTCAGCGCCATGCGCCACTTTGCCGACGAGCTTCGCCAGGCCGGCTGGCAGGTCGACTACCAGCCCTACCACCCCGACAACCAGCACCAGACCCTGGAGGAGGTTGTCGCCGCCAGGGTCACCGAGCATGCGCCTGAGCGCCTGATCACCACCGAATGCGGCGAATGGCGACTCGATCAGGCCATCCGCCAGTGGCACCAGCGCCTCAAGGTGGCGGTGGAAATCCGGCCTGACACCCGCTTCTTTGCCAGCCAGCAGACGTTCGCCCGCTGGGCCGAGGGCCGCAAACAGTTACGGATGGAGTATTTCTACCGGGAAATGCGGCGCCACACCGGTCTGCTGATGACCGCCGACGGCGGGCCCGAAGGCGGCCAGTGGAATTACGACAGTGACAATCGCAAGAAATGGACCGGCAAGCCCCCCGCGCCGGCGCCCTTCCGGGTGGAGCCGGACACCATCACCCGTGAGGTGATCGATCTGGTGGAGACCCACTTCTCCGGCCACTTTGGCAGCAGTGACAACTTTCACTTCGCGGTCACCCGCGATCAGGCCCGGGAGGCGCTGGCACATTTCATCGACTTCGCGCTGCCATGTTTCGGCGATTACCAGGACGCCATGTCGGACCAGGAGGACTGGCTGTTCCACTCGGTGCTGTCGCCCTACATCAACTGCGGCCTGCTTACCCCTCAGGAGGTGTGCGACGCCGCCTGCCAGGCCTATCAGCGCGGCCAGGTGCCACTCAATGCCGCCGAAGGGTTTGTGCGCCAGATTCTCGGCTGGCGGGAGTTTGTCCGTGGCCTTTACTGGCTCACCATGCCGGATTATGCGCAACTCAACAGGCTCGGCAACCAGCGCCCACTGCCCTGGTTCTACTGGACCGGGGACACCCGCATGCGCTGCCTGCACCGGGCCATCGACGCCACCCGCCGTAACGGCTATGCCCACCATATCCAGCGCCTGATGGTCACCGGCAACTTTGCCCTGCTCAGCGGCATTGCGCCGGCGGACATCTGCGACTGGTACCTGGCGGTCTACGTGGATGCCTATGACTGGGTGGAACTGCCCAACACCCTGGGTATGGTGATGCACGCCGATGGCGGCTACCTGGGCTCCAAGCCCTACGCGGCCAGCGGCAAGTACATTCAGCGAATGTCAGACCACTGCCAGCAGTGCCACTACCGGGTGGCCGACAGCACCAGCGACCGGGCTTGTCCGTTCAATGCCCTGTACTGGCACTTCCTCGACCGTCACCGTGACCAGTTTGCCGGCAATCCACGCATGACGATGATGTACCGCAACTGGGACCGGCAAAAGCCGGAACGGCGCCAGGCGATACTGGCCCGGGGTGACTGGCTGCTGGACCACCTGGAACAGCTTTGATCGCGTGCGGTCAGGCGCGCCTGACACATTACCGTGGCTTGTTGCCGGTACGGACCTCCACCACCAGACCGTCCCGAAGAATCACGATCCGGCGGAAGCGATGCTTGCCAAAGCCATAGAGCCATTCCTTCACCGGCATGATCGAAATCCCCGGCACCGGATCGGCCAGGCTGGACAGATCAAACGGCTGCCAGAACAACCGCTCCGAGACCGGCTCGCCACAGCGGCTTACCAGCTCAAATTCACTCAGCCCTTCCCTGAGGGCACGGCTATCACAGCGGGCGCGGGGATCGGGGTAAAAACCGTAGCCCAGGGTTCTAACCCGTTGCAGGCTGCCATTGCGAAACTCCAGACGACGGATCAGACGCTGGGGGCCAGGATTGTAATACCAGTGTTCCACCGTCTGGGTGACCCCCAGCCCTGGCACCGCCCGGGTGGGATAAACCGCGACATAGTCCGGCTCACCACAGCGGTCCCGCACCTCCACCGGCCAGTCCCCCAGATCCACCAGCGAGGTACCACAGCGAATGGCGGCGTGGGCCAGGGCAGGCCCCATCAGCAGACAGGTCAGCACCAAGGTCATCCACTTCTTCGGATCAGGGCGTGGGGTCATCATGTCAGGGCGGCCCCACCTCGCACGCCAGCACCAGGGCCCAGAACTCGGAGAAGTCGTTCACCACCACATCCGGTTTGTGAGGGTGCTGGTGGGTACCGGGGAAGATTTTGTTGAGCCAGGGCAGATCCCACTGGGCGCCGTTGAAGAACACTCCGGTCATCCCTGCCCGCTTGGCAGCGATGATGTCAGTGGTACTGTCCCCCACGTACCAGACACAGGGGTCGGCCGGGTACTCCAGATTGGCCGCAGCCAGTTGCAGTTGGTCGGGGTGGGGCTTGCGCAATGGCGTGTCGTCGCCACACACGGTGGTGTCGAACAGATGCACCCAGCCATGCCCCTCCACCGCAGCCAGTTCCTGCTCAAAGAACTCCCGGTCCCGGTTGGTGATCAGCCCCACCTGAATGCCATGGCGACGCAGGGCCGCCAGCATGTCGCTGACCTTGGGCTCAAACGGCGTCACCGTGCCGAAGTGATTGCGGTAGTGGCGATTGAACGCCTGATGGGCAATCTGCTTGGCCTCCTGATCTTCACCAAACAGCACCTCGAATATGTCGGTGCGGGAGATCTTCCGGTCAGCCTTGACCTTGGGGTGCAAGGCCGCGAATTCCCGCACGTACGCCACCAGGCGGGCATCCTCCGGGGTTTTGCTGTCCTCCGGCGCAACCATCCGGTTCATCAGGGCCAGCGCATGGAACTCCGGCAGCATGTCATCCACGGCGTGGTACATGGCATCGAGGGTGTCCACCAGGGTGGCATGCCAATCGAACAGGATCACCGACGGCCGAATCAGTTTCGCCACCGCCGGGTGCCAGTCGGCTTCAATGCGCGGCTCCGGTGGCGTCGGCGGCGGGTGGGCGGGGGGCCGTAAACGCGCCACCGAGCCATTGAGCGCCCCCGGATGGCCACGCTCAAGCAGCGCCAGGCCGTCCATCAGGTCTTCAAAGCTGTCGAGGATGGCGTGGGGGGTGTCGCGGTAGCTGAACCAGCTTTCAATGCGATCCTGATCCCAGCAGGCGCCGTTGTAGAACACCCGGGTCACCCCGGCGCGGGCTGCGGTAATCATGTCGACGTAACTGTCACCGATGTACCAGGCGTGCTGATCGGCCGCCAGACCGAGATTGTCCAAGGCCCTGAGCATGACTTCCGGATCGGGTTTGTAGTGGGTAACGTCATCGGCGCACACCGTGGTGTCAAACAGGCCCTGCCAGCGCCCGTCGTCGACGGTCGCAATCTCGGTATCGAGAAACTCACGGTTGCGGTTGGTGGCTACCGCAAGCCGGATACCCAGTTCCTTGCAGGCCACCAGATACTCGTACACGCCGGACTGAAAGGGCTTCACCTGACCGAAGTACTTGCGGTAGCACTGGTTGTAGGCGTCGTGGGCAATCAGCCGGGCGTCCCGGTCGTCACCGAAAATGGCATTGAAGATGTCGGTCCGGGACACTCGCCGCTCAGCCAGGATGCGTGGGTGCAATCGGCGGTAGACCCGAATGTAACGCACCAGACGGGCATCCTCCGCGGTCATGCACTTGGATTCCGGCAACAGCCGTTCCACCAGCCCCAGCTCCTCCAGTTGGGGCAGCATGTCCTCCATCGCGCTGAACATGGCATCGCTGGTATCCACCAGGGTGCCATGCCAGTCGAACATCAACACTGCCGGCACCGGCAGCGAATCGGAAAATCGGGCCATGTTCCACGTCTCTCCTGTTTCCGCTGAGCATCGCCCGGCCAGTCCCCTGCCCCACCACCTCAAGGGAGGCCCAAACCAGCCCGTTACGGTTTGAGCCAATCCAGCAGGCAGCACCAGCCGTACTGTCAGTAAAACCCAAGAGTCGGCAATGCACAAAAAATCCCAACTTCCCGAAAAACAGTGTCCGGTTTGTCGGCGTCCGTTTCGCTGGCGCCGCAAGTGGGCCCGCGACTGGCCGCAGGTACGTTACTGCAGTGAGCGCTGCCGTCGGGCCAGAAGGTCGATACAATGACGACGGTGGTGTGGTTCAAGCGGGACCTGCGACTGGACGATCACGGTCCGCTGTCGGCCGCCGCCGCGCTGGCGCAGCCGGTGATCGCCCTGTACGTGGTGGAGCCCGGGTACTGGCAACTGGACGACACCAGCGAACGGCACTGGCGCTTTATTGCAGAGAGCTTGCGGGAGCTGGACCATCAGCTTCGCCAGCGCGGCAACCGCCTGTACCTCCACTATGGAAGCGTCCCCGATGCGCTGGCAGACCTGCATCGGCGGTGCGGCATCCAGCGCCTGTTCTGCCACCAGGAAACCGGCGGCCGCTGGACGTTTGAGCGGGACATCGCCGTGGCCGGCTGGTGTCAGAGTCACGGTGTGACCCTGTCGGAGTGGCATCAGTTCGGCGTGGTGCGCCGTCTGGCCAATCGGGATGACTGGGATCACCACTGGCGCCAGCGCATGATGGCAGATTGCCTGTCCCCTCCGCCCAGCCTGCCGGCACCGCCATCCACCCTGCCCGAAAGCCGCTGGCGTGAACCGACCTGCCGCTGGAATACGCCCTGCCCGGAGCGACAGCCCGGTGGCAGCCATCACGGGCAACGGTTGCTCGACAGTTTCCTGAGCCAGCGCTGCCTTGGGTACCAGTACCGGATCTCCAGCCCCAATACGGCCGTCAGCAGTTGTTCCCGGCTCAGTCCGCACCTGGCGTACGGCACCGTCAGTCTGCGGCGGCTTTACCAGCAATCGAAACAGGCAGGCGACGCCGGTGTGGCGTTGCCACGAAAGCAGCGCAGCCTGACCCGTTTTCGGTCACGGCTGCATTGGCACTGCCACTTTATCCAGAAACTGGAAGACGAGCCGGAGCTGGAGTTCCGGGCAGTACACCGGGATCTGGAACACCTGAAATCCGCGCCCGATGACCCGGAGCGGTTACAGCGCTGGCAACAGGGCATGACCGGCTGGCCGCTGGTGGATGCCACCATGCGGGCGCTGGCCCATACCGGCTGGATCAATTTCCGGCTGCGCGCGATGGTGATGGCGGTGGCCAGTTATCAGCTGTGGTTGCACTGGCGCCAGCCCGCCCTCCACCTGGCGCGGCTGTTCACCGATTTTGAACCCGGTATCCACTACCCACAGGTGCAGATGCAAGGAGGCCTGACCGGCATCAACGCCTTGCGGATCTACGATCCGGTACGCCAAAGCAAGCAGCTGGACCCACACGGTCAGTTCCTGCGGCAATGGTTACCGGAACTGTCGGGGTTACCGGATGATCTGATCCACACCCCCTGGCTGCTGAGTCACAACCAACAGCAACGCTATGGCAGCCAGGCTTACCCGAAGCCCATCTGCGACCACCAGCTTGCCGCCCGCCAGGCGCGCCAGGCCATTGGCCAATTCCGTCAGCAACGGCTGACCAATGATGAGACTCGACGCGTGCTGAGCCGACATGGCAGCCGCAAGGGACCGAAACAGTCACGCCCTCGCCCGCTGATCAAAGACCGCCAGCCGCCAGCAATGGCACAGCAGTTGTCGTTATTCGATGACTGATCATCGTTTTAGGCTTGGGAACCATCGAGGGTGTGGAGAAAGCGAGTGTGTTGAGAAAGCGAGTGTGTTGAGAAAGCGAAAGTGTAGAAGAGGCGGGGCAGGAACAGATAAAAGGGGTAGGGGTAGGAGCAGAAGAAAGGCGTAGGTTCGGAGAGGCGACCCGGGCACCAGAGGTGGTCCGGGTCGCAAGATCAGACCAGCCTCAGCGACGGATCACAGACAGGGTGTAGATGCCCCGGCTGTCGTCGTAGCTGCTGGCGGTGATGTGGTAGTCACCCGGCGCCAGACGCGTGGTGATCTGGGCGTTGTAGTTGCTGCCACCATCGTCGTCTTCAGTGGAGAAACCGTTGGGGCCTTCCAGGGTCAGCAGTGAGTCCAACGTGTCAGAACGCATGTCGATCTGGTACAGGCCTTCCTCTTCCACAGTGAAGGTGAAGATGTCCGGACCGGAACGCATCCAGCCAGTCACTTCGGTCGGAACGTCAATCGGACCACCGGTCATTTCCGTCAGGTCCACATCCATCTTGGAGACAGACAGATCGTACAGGCCCGGCGTGGCGTCGTAGGACGTTGCGGTCAAGGTGTATTCGCCCGGTTCCAGAATATCCCCAAGGCGGGCGTTGTAGCCTTCACCGCCATCGTCATCCTGGGACTCGTAGCCACCGGGGCCTTCCAGGATCAGCATGGCGTCGACAACGTCCGACGTCATGTCGATCTGGTAACCGCCGGCTTCGGTGATGGTCAGGGTGTAGCTGTTACCACCGTCGGTCATCCAGTCGCTGATGCTGTCTTCCGGCACCAGACTAGACACCTGGTTCAGCTCCAGGGTGCGGGAGTTCAGGCTGAAGGGACCGTAGGTGTTGGC
This sequence comes from Marinobacter sp. CA1, assembly GCF_020546665.1. Taxonomy (NCBI): domain Bacteria; kingdom Pseudomonadati; phylum Pseudomonadota; class Gammaproteobacteria; order Pseudomonadales; family Marinobacteraceae; genus Marinobacter; species Marinobacter sp. CA1. The sequence continues at coordinate 892,357 of NZ_CP071785.1, read as the reverse complement.
GTCAGCACCGCTTACCACCAGAGTGTACTGGCCGGCATCTTCCACTTTGAAATACAGCGGCGAGGCATTGGCCATCAGCTCATTCTGGCTGTTGTAGAGCGCCAGGGAACCAACCACGCTGCCGTCCAGCTCGATTTCCACCAGCTCATCGGCGTCCAGGTTCAGGTTGAACTGGGCATAACGGCTACCGTCCTTGAGGTTGAGGCCGCTCTGGGTGGTCAGCTCGCCACGGGCGCGCTCACCCACCACCAGTTTGCCCGGTGCACTCACTGCAGCCTGGGTACCTACACCACCGGCAGAGGGGCCCTGCAGAGCCTGACAACCAGCCAGCAGCGTCACCGCCACGCCACCAAGAACCAGGGAAGAAACATTCTTTTTCATCACAAAACCTTTATCGTCCTGAGGTTTAACAACAGCCGGATACCGGGGCATCCGTTCCACACGCGCAGCCGTACCGCGCCGGATGCCCACACCGCCAGCCACACGGCGGCACTGTCGGGAGCACCCGCTTGCCGGCAATATCATAACGTTAAACCGGGCGGGACGGAGAATGTTTGTTGAAATTACCAGGGGAGAGTAAACAGAGAAACCTGGCGTACCTGAACGCCTCCCAGAGAAGACCGCTCAGGTACGCCAGAGGTGCTGGCAGGACCTATTCAACACACTGGCTGATGTGCACGTAACCGGTTCCCGGTACGTAGGGCGCCAGTTCGTCGGGCTCCTCCGCGCTCTCGGCGCCCCAAAGGAAGGCAACCACCTGCTGGCAGATGGCGGTTTCGGTCTCGAATTCCAGCCGCGCCTCAATGGTGCCATCAGACTGCATGTCGATCAGCTGGACACTGGGCCGGTCCTGGTCACCACTGTATTCAAAAAACCAGGTGTAAAAGTTCACCGACGGATTGATACTGCTGGTAAACCGGCGTTCCACTAGGCGTTCCTGAGCGTCATAGATGAGGTCCGTGGAGCTGGTCAGGTCGGAGTTGAGGCCACTGCGGGCAAAGGCATCCGGTTTGCCGAATCCGGTCCAGGTGATGTCGGTCCGCACATCGCTGCGGGAATCCTCACTGGCAACCGGCAGGGGATCGCTGCCATCGTAGAAAAAGGTAATGGTACTTTCCGGGTCCGGCTCGTTGGGCAGGTACTCCTCGACCTTCACCAGGCGGCTACCGTTATGCTCCAGATGCTGCTGGGTGGCGAACTGCAGAGCGCCAGCAGCACTGTAGATCATCTGGGTGCTGGTGTTGAGCCAGCCATCGTCGTTCCAGTCGTAGGTCGTGTCGATGTAACGACCGTCGGCCTGGGTCTGGCGAATGCTCTCAAGCCTACCATCGGTGCCGTAGCTGTACTCAAGTACCGAGTTGGCATCGTCATCGCTGGACAGGGAAAACGAGACGAAATCCGCATCTTCCTCACCGTCGTCGGTGTAGGTGTATTGTTCCCGGACCAGACGCCCCTCGGTGTCGTAACTGAACTGGCGTACGCCTTCAAACACGCCATTGTTATCCAGGTCATAACGCACCGTGGCAATACGCTCGCTGGCGATGCCGGGCTCGCCGTCGCCCGGGTCGCCACCGCCATCGCCACCACCGTCACCCGGGGTGTCGTCCCCGGGAGGGTCATCGCCACCGGAAGAACCACCGCCGCCACAACCCACTGCCAGCGTTGCCGCCAGCACAATCCAAAGCCACCGGGACAGACTTGTCATTGCACCCTCCTGAGGTCACCGAAGGCGAACGTACGCCTCCGACGATTACCGCGTCCGATGTCTCAAGAGTAGACAGGTATCAACGGGTCAGCCACTTTTGGCCAGGCAACCTCAACCAGTCACTCAGACAGTATGGAAGATGCCGTTACTGACTCCGCAGTTGCTGGATACGGTCCAGATAGGCCATCTGATGCTCCAGGGGCAAGGCCGACAACATCGGCAACACCATGGCAATGCCCGGCTCCAGCCCTTCCCGGGTTGCCGCCAGGATGGCTTCCGCCACTTCCGGAGGCTGCCCCTCAGCAGCGGTTCTGGCAGCCGCCAGGGCCTGTTCCAGGCCAGCCAGGGTCTGCGCCACTGCCACGTCATTGCCAGCAGCATCGTCCGTACCTTCACCTTTGTCAGTGTCGACATCGACGCCCGGCGCGTCCCACTCTTCAGTGGCAACCGCATCCTTGCAGTCAACCACACCGTCGCAGTTACCCGTATCCCCATCGTCGCCAGCATCTCGACCAGCAGGGGTCAGCCATTGCACCAGGGCCGTGACAGCATCTGCTGACAGCGCCGTTTCAACAGCGGGAGGCAAATCGCCCTGAACCCCCGGGTGCGGTGTCTCCGACGACAGCGCCAGATGCTCAGCCAGCGCCTCCAAAAGGCGCGGCAGGGTCAGTTGCCAGGACCCGGGGCAGCCCCGGTTCAGGGCCGTCAGTACCGCATTGGCCAGTGCCCCGCCCTGACCGGACAACCAGCGTTCTCCATCGCGAGCCACCGCCAGGGCACTGGCACTCAGCAGCATTTCTACCCCGTCATCGACCGGTTCACCCTGTATCAGGGCACGGACCAGTCCGGTCCCCCAGTCCTCGCAATCCAGTGGCGGCAGACGTTCGGCCAAGTGCTCCGGATCAGAGCTGGAAGCCTGCACCAGTTCCAGGGGAGCCAGCGGCGTACCAGCCGCGCCTGACAGGGCCAGCGCCAGTAGCCGGGCCAGACAAGTGGCGTCCGCTGTCGGGACCCGCAGCAGGTCGGCGAGTAACACCCAGTCCTCGGAGCCTGGGCCGTCACCAGCCCGGGCCAGTTGCAACAGCAGGGCCTGGTGGAAGCCCTCCGGGTAGTCATGGTGATAGCCCAGTTGTCGGGCAGCGGCACAGGCCAATGCCGGGAGGCCGTCCTGCTGACCACGCCAGGCCCGGTAGAATGGCGACGGCTGGCTGCGGGAACCCAGCAGCGCCTGTGCCAGGGTGTCACTCATGGCGTGGCGCCCAAGAGCCGACGAGCCCTCGTCGGCCAGGGCCCGGGCCAGACACTCGGCCAGTTCAGACCGGGTCTCAAGCACCGTCACCACCGAATCGTGATGCTCCAGCAGCAATCGCACCAGCCAGGAGGCAACCCTATCACCCTCTCCGGCCTCCAGGTGGTCAGTCGCCAGTAGCAGCAGGCACTCTGCCTGCGCCGGTGCCAGCCCTTCGGAGCCGGAACGACCGCTGGCCTGCAGTTGCCGTGTCGCCAGCGTGATCCGCCCGGCACTCGTCAGCGCATCACCGGTCAGTAACCGTTTGAGTAATCCGGCCGGAAAACAGCGGTCCTCCGCAAGGTCCAGTAACACCTCGGCCAACTCTGGATGCCATAGTTCCTCCGCCAGCAACGGCCACAGGGTGTCCGCCTCGCGCCAGTGCTGTCGCAGCAGGTTCGCCACCAGTGCCTGATCACGACACTGGCGAGCTTCACTGACCAATTGCGCGATGACCTCGGCCCTGGCGCCAGGCGCCAGCAAGGCGGTCACCAGCTCCTGCCTTAGCGCGGGCTCCCGGGACTGGGCCAGCCGGGACAGCAGCGCCTGGTTCAACGTGTCAGGCCAGTGCCGGGGCCGGATCACCAGTCGCCGACACCACAGCGCCACCAGCGCAGGGTCTGCGTCGGCCAGCACTGATGCCAGCCTTTCCAGGTCATGGTCCGCCAACCAGCAGCCTGCCGCCGCGGTGAGCGGGTCGTCATGTGCCGATGCCATCTGTGCAATCACTGGCGAGTGGCCCAGGGTCAAGGCAGCCATCAGCCGCAGCCGGCGATCATCACTGGCAAGAAATCCGTCGATATCGTCCAGCAACGCCGAAAGCGACGAATCAACAGCCACCCCGCTGGCCCGACAGCGGGCAATCACCGCCGCCAGAGTGAGGCGCTGACGCGCAGACAGGGGGTGATAAGGCAACACCTCGCAGCTGCGAAGCAACGGTTCCGTGATCTCGGGAGGCCAGGGCAACGCAGGCTGGCCCCAGAGCACCAGCAATGGCTCGGCAAAGACATCCAGGGTTTCCAGGTCCATCGCCGTGGCATCACCCAGTTCGTGGAGGCACTGCCACAACCAGTCCTGTCCGAACTTGCGCACGAACGACGCCGACGCAACCTTGAACACGGCACGGCGGGCATAGTGGCTCAGCAGCGGAATACGGGCATCGCGAACCATCAGCAGCAGGGTTTCATAGTCGCACTGAAGATCCGGCTGGGGCGTTAGTTCCAACGCCTCTCGAGTGTCGTCGTCAAACGGCATCAGTGGCACCAGGGTATTGGCGAGCTCCACCTCGTGGCTGCCCAACAACCACTGGTCGATCCAGGCCATTGTCCGCAGCTGCCGCTCCAGCAATGCCTGATGTGGCAGGTAGCAACGCTGGTAATCCTCTTGCTGGGCCGGCGTCAGCGCCCGTACCCGATCCGCAAGACTGAGCCGGTCCACGCCCGCGGCCTTCAGCATCCGGGCCACACCAAAGTGCTCCCGGGATACGGTCCCGGCGCCACAATGGCGGCAGAAATTCGCTTCCGGGGTCCATTCACAGCACCAGGCACACCTTACTTCCGGGCGCACCACACCACCGCACGCCTGGCACAGCATGCCAGCCTGCCAGCCCGGACTCTGGGTTGTGCCACACTGGCCACAATCCACTCGCATTGCCTTTCCCTCCTATGCCGGCGCCATTATCCAGACGTCACTTGCGGTTCACGATGCCAGACCATGGTCAGTTCCGGCGCGCCGGTGTGGGCATCGGGAGCCTCGCCGGTGACGGTGAATCCCTGGCGCCGGTAGAACGACACAGCGTTCGCGTTGGCGCTGTAGACCGTCAGCTCCAGGGTTGGCCGCTGCTCCCGGGCCATCGCAAGCAGCGACTGGCCGATGCCCTGCCCCTGGGCCTCCGGCGCCACAAACAACGCTGCCAGGGTGTCGCCATTGAGACTGAGAAAACCGCCGACGACGTTGTTGTCGTGACACCAGACCCAGGTTTCCGAGGCCGGCAGGTACTGCTCACGCATGGCCTCCACCTGGGCCTGCCAGAACGCCGGTTCAATGAAGTCATGGGCCTGGATGGATGCCGCCAGCCAGATATCCAGCACCGCCATCATGTCTTGTTCGCGAAATGGTCGTATCATGTTCGATTCTTTACCGTGTTGTGGATCGAGGAGACCTGTTTGTCCCCACGCTGTTTTTCCCGATACCGTTTTTCCCGATACTGCTCTTTACCCAATGCAGGCTATGTTCTGTGCGCGACCCTCGGCCTGGGGGTGATGCAGCCGGCCCAGTCCGACGTCGTCAACCTGTCCTGGGACAACGATCTGCTGACCGGCAGCGACCGCGGCTACACCAACGGTCTACGGCTTTCCTACCTCACCGACCGGGCCGAGGCGCCAGAAGGCCAGCGCAGCACACTGGCCCGATCACTGCGAGATCGTCTCCAATGGCTGCCCGGCATCGGTGCAGCCGGCACACAGCATGCACTGGCGACCAGTCTTCGCCAGATGATGCTGACGCCAGAGAACATTGCCACCAGCGAGCCCCAGTACGATGACCTGCCCTACGCCGGTTTTCTGGGGCTGGAAACCACCCTGTGGAGCTGGAATCGGGAACGCATCACCGGCTACGGCATCGGTGCGGGGGTCGTGGGCCCGGGCAGTGGCGCAGAGCAGGCCCAGAAGTGGGTACACAAGATCACCGGCAGTACCCAGCCCCGGGGCTGGGACAACCAGCTCGGCAGCAACCTGCTGGTGGGCATTCACGCCTACCATGGACGCACCCTGTTCCGCAGCGGTGGCCAGGTCGAGAACGAAATGGCCTGGGTTGTGGGTACCGAGCTGTCCGGCTTCCGCACCAATGGCACCGCCGCGCTGATCTGGCGGATGGGCCGGCACTTGCCGGTAAACTTCATTCCCGATTACTCCGGTGCCTCCCCCAGCATCGGCCTGCCTGGCGCCCTGGATATGGCGGGCTCAGGCTGGTCCGCGTTTATCGGAATCGGTGTGGAGTATGTGCCTTATTCCTACCTGGACCACGAGGATGGCCCCTACGACCTGGAACAGGCCCCCTGGGTCGGGCAGGCCGGGGTCGGCGTCGACTGGCACAGCCCCGGCTTTCAGATTTCGCTGATCGTGCGGGCCAACACCGGCGAGGAGGACACCCACAAGGAGGCGTTCTCCTACGGCAGTGTGGCGGTCACCTGGCGGCTGTAGAGCACGTCCGTGGCCAGAGAGCCCGCGACTACTCGTCGGTGCTCTGGCGACGCTTCTTGTAGGACTCCGCCAGGGCCCGTACTTTGGGCAGGAAGTCCCGCATCAACTGCTGGGAGACCTGCATGCTCTCACCAACCACCTGGGGCATTTTGGCCACCACGGACTGTCCGGTCTCGCTGCTGTAAAACGCCAGCATGTCCTGAAGCTCCTGCTCGGTGTAGTGGCGCAGGTAGATGTCGACCATGGGCTCCTTCATCCGTTCCCAGGTCATTTCCTTGCGCTTGAGCGCCATGAAGTCAGACATGAACTCGTTAAACAGCGCCTGCTCCGAGGGCGGCACCCCCATCTGCTGGCCCAGTTGCGGCGCCATCTGATCCAGCTGCGCATCGATACCATCCATCATCGCCGGCATGTCCATCAGATCCAGCAGTCTCTCCACGGTCTCCCGTTGACCATCGGTATCGGCAAAGGCGGCTCCGGACAGGCTGATCGACAGGGCGAGGGCGGTGGCGCGAAGGGTGTTCATAACCAGTCTCCTTGGTTGCTTTCCTGGGGGGGCACTGAGTTCACTCAGAATCAAAGGGCGACACTGTGCCCCGGCCCCCCTGAAAACGCAAGCGAGCGCCCGGCGAGCCTGACCGGACCGCTCTGCGGATGTCCCGAGCGGTTACTTTGTTCTTGTGTCCTGTCCCGGTGGCAGCACCGTCCACTCAGGGTCCTCGAACTCTCCCAGCCGGTGAATCTCCACAAAAGACGCAACGCTGGCGAGGATCGCCGCCACGTCCGTGTCCTTTTTTGCCGACATGGCATCCCGGTCCGCCTTGCTGTCCCAGTAGGCGATGGCGATCAGCACCTGGGGGTCACCGATCTTGCGATGCAGTTCCGTTCCCCGGGCACCCGGTGCCTGCTGGATGATGCGCGACGCCCGCACCCAAGCGTCGGCGTACTCTTCTGCGGTATGGCCTTCGGCCACGCGGATTTCGAACAGGTACTTCATCTCACGCTCAGTTCAGCTGCGATCCCACACCGGTACACCCAACCGCTGGCCAAGTAAAGTGACATCCTTTACCACCGAGGCACGACTGCCGTGGTCGATCACATTGATCCGGCGCCCTCCCGCCAGAACCAGATTGAGTTCGAAGCTGTAATAGGAAGCGCCATCGCTGTGAACCCGTTCCTCCAGTAACTGCAGTGCCCGAATCTCCGCCAGGGCAACCACATCTTTCTGTTTGTTCAACGCCTCGGGCCCGGTCACCCTGCCTTTCCCCCGCCAGTAATAGCCCTGCGTGAGATCAAACACCCGTCGCTGGCCAGCCAGCCACCACATCACCACGCCGGCCAGAACGAACAGCAGCGGGAACAACACCGGCAACCACTGGTCGATGCGGGGCCCGGCCGCCAACTGCTCACTCACAAACAGCCCGGACAGGGCCAGACCGGCCACAATAAACACCAGACAGAACCGCCGCAGTCCGCCACTGGCCCGGAACTCCAGCCGATCCGGCGCAACGTCGTGCAGACAATGGGTACGGAAGTTGGCGCCACCGCGCTGCAGCGGTTTCCAGTCAATCGCCGACGCCGACAGGTTCTGGCGGTTTACCGGTTTCGATACCTGCCCAAGCATTGGCTCTCGGGTCAGGTGCGCGGCCACATCGGTGAGGGCAACATCGGCGGGGGAAGCCTTGGGGGGAACGGTATCCGTCATCATACATCCTGTACGGTGGAACGTTATCGGAGAACTGCCTGCAAAAGACCGCTCACAGACCCGCTGGCGGCAAAGAGATAGTCATCATGCTGGCCTCCAAGGCTTCCCGGTATTGCTTGATCTCTTCCCGGGTGGAGTTGAAATTGAACACCAGCATCTGGTCGCCATAACTGGTCGCCAGCAGGCTGTTGTGGATATCGGTATCGATAGCATTGGAGGTGAACTCCAGATGCACCCACTGGCGACCATCAATATCCAGCGTCCGGCGCTGCTGCCAGACGATGCCGGGTACCACCCGGCTGAACAGCTGGCTGAACACCCCAATCAGCTGGTCCGCGGAGGCCTGGGAAATGTCATGGGGTTTCAGGTCGTAGGCAATGGTGGTTCCACCGGTCCGGTTGCCTACGGCCCAGCGCGGAGCCCGGCGATTGGGCCACTTCGCCGCCATCACCTCCGACGACAGCACCTTGAATTCATCCGGCGCCTGAAAGGTGATGCCGGTATCGCCCACCACAAGCTCGCGGGCAGAAAGGGAGCTGGCCACAAACACCAGGCCAAGCAGCGTCAACGAATGTAAAACACGTCTCATTCTCAACCTCAGAAACCATCTCAATCTATATTTTTCTGGATCGGCTGTTTTAGCAGAACCGCGAGCCAATGGCCGGGCAAGGTCGACAGTTCGATAAATCCATGCCGGATTTTTCCGTTTATCGACAGGCACCAAAGACCCATGGCAATCACTCGGACCATTTGATGAGATAGGGGTTTTCAGCAATCGGCGATCCCTCCCAATGAACAACAACAAACTGACCATCGCGCCCGCCTGGCTGTTCCAGAGCGAGCAGGGCGACCTGCTTGAACCAACCCTGTTTCGTTTGCTGGCAGGCATTCGTGACACCGGAAAACTCACCGATGCGGCACGGCGGACCGGGATTTCCTATCGTCACGGCTGGAACCTGCTGAACCGGGCTGGGGAGGTGTTCGGACTGTCCCTGGTGAACATGCGTAAGGGCCGCGGCACGACCCTCTCCGAGCTGGGCGAAACGCTGCTTTGGGCCGAGCACCGGGTCAAGGCCCGGCTTGGTCCCCAGCTGGACAGCATGGCCGCCGAACTCAATGACCAGATCCAGCACCTGCGGGCCAATGCCGAAACGGTGTTGCGACTGCACGCCAGCCACGGCTACGCCGTTGCCCTGCTGACGGAGTTCAGCGATCAGTTGTCGGTGAACCTGCAGTACCGGAACCCGGAAGAAGCGCTGTCAGCCCTTAACCGGGGTGACTGCGACGTGGCCAGCCTGCATTTCCCCACCGATCCGGCGTTGGCACAGGACACCCTGGCCCACTATCACCACCTGCTGGCCGGACGGCCACTGCGGCTGATCCGGTTTGTCACCCGAAGCGAAGGTCTGATGATGCGGCCGGACACCACCCCACCGGTGCGCCATCTCACCGACCTGGTCAAGCGGCAACTGCGTTTCATTGGCCGAGATCACCACTCCGGCACCCGGGTGCTGTTCAATCGATTGCTGCAGCATCAGGGACTGGCCGAAGCCGACCTGAACCTGTCACCACAACAGGAGTTTACCCACACCGCCGTTGCGGCCTTCGTGGCCGCCGGTATGGCGGATGTGGGATTCGGAGTGGAGGCCGCCGCAGCCCAGTTTGGTCTGCGGTATCGGCAACTGGCCCGGGAACACTATCTGCTGGTGTGCCACCAGGACCGGCTGGAGCAACCGGGACTGACTCGGCTGCGGGCATTGATGGCATCAGAGGCCGTGGTTGCCCGTATTGGCCAGGTTCCCGGTTACCAGCCAGACCGCCCCGGCGAGGTCACCACGTTCGAGGCGCTGTTAGGTGAAAGCCCGTCTGGCTGATGCCGCGCACCGACGGGCTGACCCACTTGTCAGAACAGCGCAGCGGCCTTGGCCAGGGCGATGTAGAGCCCGATCAGGAAGGGGATACCCACCGCCAGCCAGGCCATCACCCCGGTCGCACCGAAGCGCCCCCGAGCTGCATCTGCAGCGTTGGCAGCGACACCGCTGTCCTTCTGCAGAGCGCGCTCCCGGGCGAGATCCTCATCGCTCATGTGCAGTGAGTGGTCTACCGGTTTCACCAGACTGTTACAGATCAGCCCCAGTAACAGCAGGCCGGCCATGATGTAGAGGGTGCGGTCATAGACCAATGCGGGTTCGACCCCGGCCTCCAGTTGGCCTTCGCGGATCATCGCAATGATGACCGGGCCCACCAGACCGGCGGCGGTCCAGGCGGTCAGCAGCCGACCGTGGATGGCGCCGACCATCTGGGTGCCAAAGATGTCCGCCAGATAGGCCGGCACGGTGGCAAAGCCGCCGCCATACATGCTGAGGATGACGCAGATCGAAATCACGAACAGCCCCGCCATGCCCAGGTGACCCCAGGTCGGCAGCAGACAGTACATGGCAATGCCCAACACAAAGAAGGTGTAGTAGGTGTTCTTGCGGCCAATCTTGTCAGACAGCGACGCCCAGAACAGCCGACCAACACTGTTGAACAGGCTGATCAGCCCCACCAGGCCGGCCGCAGCCGCCACCACTGCCGCTTGCTGCGCTGCGGTGAGGCCACCGGAGGTGTCATCCAGACCCACCAGGGCCCCGCCGAACACATCCTGCAGCATCGGGCTGGCCATGGAGATCACCGCGATGCCCGCCGTGACGTTGAGGAACAGCACTCCCCAGATCAGCCAGAACTGACGGGTACGCCACGCCACATTGAGATGGACATGGCCGTGAGTAATCATGCCATTGGCGTTGCTGCTGACCGGGGCCTGCCAACCCTCCGGTTTCCAGCCATTGGGTGGTACCCGGAAACTGAGCGCACCGGCGCCCATGGCAAGAAAATAGACCACCCCCATCACAATCAGGGTGCTGGCAACGCCGGTGCCGCCGTTCTGGCCAAAATAGTCCATAAGCCATACCGCCAGCGGCGCGCCTACCATGGCGCCGCCGCCGTAGCCCATGATGGCAAAGCCGGTGGCCATGCCACGACGATCCGGGAACCATTTGATCAGCGTCGATACCGGGGTGATGTAACCCAGGCCCTGACCAATGCCCCCCAGCACACCGCAACCGAGGTACAACAGCCACAGCTGATGGGTCATGACGCCGACCCCGCCCAGCACCAGACCACCACCCCAGCACAGCGCCGCGATGGCCCCGGCCTTGCGGGGGCCGGCATGTTCCAGCCAGGCGCCCCAGAGCGCGGCGGATATCCCCAGCATGCCGATGAAGATACCGAAGGTGTAGGTCACCTGGGACACGGTCCAGTTGCAGGTGGTGGTCGTCAGTGCCTGGAAGAAGCCGATGTCAGCGCAGGCGGCGGTATCTGCCCCTGCGATCAAATTCGACATTGGCAGCCAGAATACCGAAAAGCCGTATGCCATCCCGATACAGAGGTGAATCGCCAGCGCCGAGGTTGGCGCCAGCCAACGATTGAAGCCCGGTCCGGCGATGGTGTTTTCACGGTTGAAAAAACCCGGTTTCGGCTCGGCTTCGTCACCGTCGTAGACACGATCTCCTGCTACCCCATCCATAAGCGAACTCCGTTCTTGTTATCTGTGTTGTACGTTCTGATGTTGGCGCCCAAGTTATGAATGAAGGTGCATAACCACAAACGCCCAATAGCGACATTGATTTGAGTCAATGACGGTATCGGTCACAACTAGCCGAAGGTATTATGAAAATTCATTCATAGATTAAAAGAGAATGATGACAGCGTGGCCCGGGCACCGGTAAACCCCGTCGGGCAGGAATCAGCGGTGCGGATCAATGTGCGTGTGGGGGCCGGCAGCGGTACTTTTGGCCCAGTACCAAAGAATGATCGCCGGCAAGACGCAGGAAAACGGCAGGAAAGTGGCCCCGGTCTGAACACCGAGGCCGCGGAATCAATCCACCGACAGGTCGGCGTTGATGATGTAGAGGCGATTGCCATCCACAGTATTGGCATCAAGCATTTTCTGCTCCAGCACGCCGCCGCTGGACCAGGTGGCGAAATCGTCGTCGTTCAGCACCCCGAGGCGCTGGTTATCGATCAGCCACAGGCCTTCCATCTTGTCGTGGGGATAGTTCACCTCAGCCACCATATCCACCACCAGGGACTTGCTCACCGGCACAATACCGGCGGCGGTCAGCGCCCCCCAGCCCTGTTCCAGCACCACTTCCTCCAGGGTTTTGCCTGCCAGGGTCAGCCCCAGCGCCGGATTCTGAGCTAGGTCACCGTTGAGGGCGATGGTTTCCAGGTTGGTACCGCTGGACAGGTCAATCCGGTACACCTGCTTCTGGGCATCCGGCTTGGCAGCGCCCGCGCCATTGGGGCCACCGTAGAGGAAGCTGCCGTCACGCTCCAGCACCAGAAACTCGGTATCGCTGAGGGCGAGGATTTCTGAGTTGGAGTTCTGGGTTTTCTGCTGGCGGTAAAGGTACTGGCCAATGGCGCCGGTCTCCAGATTCACGGTGACGAGACGGGTGATGTCCAGATCCTTCACCGCACTGCCCGGGTTGTACATAGTCGACTGCATGATCCCCACCAGGGTGGTCTCATCCGGCGTTACCGCCAGACCTTCCATACCCCGGTTGGCGCGGCGGTTGGCAAACTCCGCCGGCAGGTTCAGGCTGACCCGGCTGTCATCGGCGAACGGGTTGATACGACCGATCTCCCGGCCCTCGGCATCAAAATGCACCATGTGCGGGCCGTACTCGTCACTGACCCAGAAGGTGCCATCGGAGAGAGCCACCAGGCCTTCCCCATCCAGGCCATAGTCATCCAGCCGCAGGGGGTTGGTGGTCTCGTCGTAGGGCTGACTGTCATCCACCAGCACGGGAGCACCACTGGCGTGGTAAGGCGTCTCGCCGGTACCACCCAGCGCGGAGGTGTTGGGCAGTCCGGTGATGTGACTGCCGTCCGGCCGCTTCAGCAGGATGCTGTTCAGATGCGTCACCACACCATCCGATTGAACCTCAAACAGCCCGATACGCGGGGTGTAGTCAGGCGTGGGGAACACCTTGCCCTTGCCGTGATCGCCGGTAAACGAGGCGTTGGGGCCGCGGTCGGTCAGGGCATAGAAGCGGGTCGGACTTGAGGGATGGGCCGTCATCGCCGACCCGAAGCCGCCATTGCGAACCTCAAAACTCTGCTGGGTTTTGCCGTCGATCAGGTCATCCCGTAACACCTGGAAGGGCAACAGCGCCCCTTCAGCGGGAAAACTGTCGAAGACCGCCGCCGGGGTGGTGCCATCATCGTCGTCACTGCAACCCACCAGCAGTGTGGACGTCAGCAGGGAGGCCAGGAGCAGTGTAGTTCTGTTCATTGTTTGATTCCTTGTCACGTGAGGCAGGCCCCGAGCCGGCACCGGATGGAGTACCGCAGGTGAAGCCAGCGGCGGGCACAGGCCGGGGAGGCCGCAGACTATCGAACCAACATGACAATTCGTGGTCAGGGCTCTATCGCCACAATCGCCTATGGCGGATTGGTCGGCCAACCGCCACAATCGCCCGCCTCATATCGGAAACGGAATCGCTGCGTTTTCGGTGTTCCACCCATCGACTCCCAGGAGCCTTATGTCCACTGCCAACGCGATCCCGACCCATTCAAGGCTCAAACTGTTCCTGATCGAGTTCGCCCTGGCCATGGGCGGCTTCGGCATCGGCACCGGCGAGTTCGCCATCATGGGGCTGATGCCCAACGTCGCCCAGGATCTGGGCGTCACCGAACCCCAGGTGGGCCATTTGATCAGTGCCTACGCCCTGGGGGTTGTGGTGGGCGCTCCCATTCTCGCCATCCTTGGCGCCCGCCTGTTCCGGCGCCACCTGCTGATCCTGCTGATGGGGTTCTACGCCCTGGGCAACCTCGCCAGCGCCCTGGCCAGCGGGTACGACTCCCTGCTGTTGTTCCGGTTTATCGCTGGCCTCCCCCACGGCGCCTACTTTGGCGTGGCCGCTCTGGTGGCAGCATCGCTGGTGCCGGCCAGTCAGCGGGCCAAGGCGGTAAGCCGGGTGATGATGGGGCTGACCCTGGCCCTGTTGCTGGGCAACCCCCTGGCCACCGTGCTGGGCCAGTATCTGGACTGGCGATACGCCTTTGCCTTTGTCGGCGGGGTGTCGCTGCTGACCATGGCGCTGGTGATTGCGTTCCTGCCACTGGACCGCGACGAGGCTCGCCACAGCCCGCTGAGTGAGATCCGCGCCTTCAACAAACCGGCCATCTGGTTTGCCCTGGCCATTGGCGCCATCGGCTTTGCCGGCATGTTCACCGTGTTCAGTTACCTCGCCCCAACCCTGCTGGAAGTGACCCGGGTGGAACCGGTGTGGATTCCGGTGGCACTGGCGGTGTTTGGTCTCGGAGGCTTCGTTGGCAATCTGCTGGGCGGTTGGCTGTTTGACCGGCTGCAGTTCCGGGCGGTGGGCGCCATACTGATGTTCAGTGCGGCGATGCTGATGCTGTTTCCAGCGGCGTCGGAGTCACTGCCGCTGTTGCTGGTGGTGTGTTTCCTGGTGGCCCTGATGGTGGCGCTGGGGCCCTCATTGCAGACCCACCTGATGGACGTGGCCACCGGCGCCCAGACCCTGGCCGCGGCGTCCCACCATGCCGCATTCAACGTCGCCAACGCCCTGGGGCCCTGGCTGGGCGGGCTGGCGATCACCGCCGGGCTGGGCTGGCAAATCACCGGTTATGTCGGCGCGGCCACCTCGGTGGTGGGACTGCTGATCTTCTTTGCTGCCTGGCGCCAACTGGGTGGAGCCAACCGCGAGGACACCTGCCCGGACGCCGCGAACGGCTAGTATCCCGTGCGGTTAATTCGCTGACCTACTGAGCCACTGATCAGCGCCAAAGCGCTCTAGGCCGAAGCCGCGGCCTGCTCGCCTTCCGCCAACAGGTTGCGCACAAAGCGCTTGCAGAGGGTCTCGCCGGCTTCGAAGCTCTCTTCCGGGTCCAGGCTCAGAGCGCTTCGTAGCCAGAAGCCATCAATCATCGCCGCAGTCTGACGCGCCGCGGCAGTTGCCGGCGCTGGTGGCAGGGCCATGGAAAAGGCGTACCGCAGGTTACTGTAGAGGCGGGCGTTGTTGATCTGCTGCAATCGCTGCAGGCCGGGCTCGTGCATCGAGCGGGCCCAGAAGCTGAGCCAGGTCTTGGCCGCCAGATCGGAACGCTGAAATTCAGAGAAGTTGGACTCGACAATGCAGTCCAGCCGCTGCAGTGCGGACCCGTCGGTGCGAACGATGCGCTCACGGAACTCCCGGCCCAACTGGTCCAGCAGGTAGCGCAAGGCCGCTTCGATCAGCCCCTGTTTGCCACCGAAGTAGTGGCTGATGATCCCCGACGACATTCCGGCACGCTTGCTGATGCTGACAATGGTGGTGTTCTGCATGCCCAGCTCGGCGATTGACGCCATGGTGGCATCAATCAGCTGCTGCCTGCGTGTATCCCTGACTCCAACAATCGGCATGTCTGTTCCATTCCCAACCGGCGGTGGCAAAAAGGGCAAGACTGCAAAATTGGCGGCCGCGAATCAACCATTTCCGTTCACCATCCGTACTATTCGCGATGCGCCATGGCCGCCGTCACCCTCCATAACCGGCCGCCATGGGGTAGGTAAACAGCACCAGGTGGGCCAGATTCAGCAACCAGTGCACCATCACCGCCCAGAGCAATCGACCGGTCCACAGGTACGCCAGGCCATAAAGCACGCCGGCCAGCGTGGCCACCAGCACATAGGCCCAGCCCCCCGGAAAATGCACCAACCCGAACAACAGGCCCGACAAACCAAGGGCGATGATCCAGCCAAAGCGGATCAGCAGCTGACGCAACACAATGCCCCGGAACAGCAGCTCCTCCGCCAGGCAGGTGTTCAACAGGTTGGTCAACGCGAACACCCAGAACCACACCGACCATCCAGGCCGCCACTGCACCAGCCCCAATGCCATGGCCGACAGCATGACCAGCCCCAGGCCAAGCACCAGCAACAGCGGCGTCAATACCGCCACGAATCGACGCCGCGGCGTAATGCTCTGGCGAAACAGCGGCAGCCATGCCAGTAGCGACCAGGCCACCCAGATCTTGTCATGGTTGAAGTACAGGTCGGTGGCGATACTGTCGGGCTTCAGCGTGACCTGTTCGGCTAACAGCAGGCCGTCGTACCCTGGCGCCTGGTGAATCACCAGCGGCACACTGGCAGCAAACCAGAGGCCATAGCGCAGGTAACGGACCCAGCGCCGCACCGGCCACTCCGCCATCCACGCGGTCAGCACCAGATAACCCAGCAGGTACCCGGCGAACACCGGCGTCACATACTCCACCAGTACCGCCACCAGCAGCACCAGCAACGCCCCCAGATACCGGGGCCAGCGATGCAGGCTCAGGCCGGAGGCAACCAGCAGCAGGGCGCAAAGCGAAGCGAATGGCAGCATAGCGTTCCCTACTCTTGATCCACGGGATCAGATTCCCACCATACCCGGAACCTGAAGGCCGGGTACGCCCTCTGGACCAGAGGCAATTCTGGATTGACGAAAGGTAATGATATCAGAGGAAACATCGTACCTTTCACCGCAACGTCTCGGAATATCAGGCGATCCGCAATCGCCAAAGCTGCCGGCATCCGGCCAGTCGGGCCTGAAAGGGGGATCGCCATTATCATCGACCGCCAATAGCGATTAGAATATCGGCCCCCTGATTGCCAGGGACCCGATACGGCCACAGAACCACAGCGGTGACCCGCACCCGATGACCCAAGCCCCAGCTTCCAGAATGTCGCCTTCCCGTGTCCGGCTGTTGCAGCTGCTGGCGGATGCCGGCGCGCCTGTGGGGGACGACCGGTTGCCGTGTCTGTCCGAGCGGCTGGGGCGGTTGTTCGGGCTCGGAGATACCATGAACCTGGAGGCCGCCCTGGCCTTCCGTAGGCGCTCGGGTGGCCTCGGCGGCACCGCTACGCTGGAGCGGCTGTGTCAGGAACTGGCCCGTATCCGCCGAACCCTGACCGCCAAGATTCAGCAGTACGGCGAAGACGCCGACCGCAGCGCTCCGGCCTTTGCACCGTTGCAGGAGGCCTATCTCGCCCGCCAGCGCGAACTGGCCGCCGCCAGTCGCCAGTTCCGGAGCAAAGTCCGCTCGGCGCTGGCCGACCAGGGACCGGCGCTGGCCAAGCTGGGCGAGCTGGATGCCGTGTTCGATCATACCCTGGCGGCTTTCACCAGCCAGGGCTTTGCCAACATTCCCCGGGTCCTGGAGCAGCGCTTCCAGGCCCTACAGACCTCCGCCACCGAGGCACCGGCAACCGATGCCGGAGGCTGGTTCCATCAGTACTGCGAGGAAGCGCAGGGCCTGTTACTCGCCGAACTGGATGTTCGGCTGGAACCCACACTCGGTCTGCTGGAGGCGTTTCACAACGAGGTAAGCAATACCCCATGAGTCGATTGTTCTTCGCCCTCGCGTTCGTTCTTGGTGCCGCCGTGGTGACCTGGATCGGACTGGGCTTTCGTGATTCCGACCCGCTGGCACTCACGGTGACCGTCATCATCGCCGCGGTCTATGGTTTGGGCTTTGCCGAGCTGGTGGGCTTTCGCCGCAGCAGTCGCCAGCTCGCCGAATGCCTGCGCCAGCCACCGGCGCAGCGGGACCAGCTTGATGAGTGGCTTGCCGATCTGCCCCAGGCCATCCAGCACACTGTCCGGCGCCGGCTGGACGGCCATTCCGCCGCCCTGCCCGGCCCGCAACTGACGCCTTACCTGTCAGGGCTATTGGTGATGCTGGGGTTACTGGGCACCTTTGCCGGCATGATTGTCACCCTTAACGGTGCCGCCTCGGCTCTCGGCGGCAGCACCGAGCTGAGCGTGATTCGTGGCGCGCTGGCGGCGCCCATCGCCGGTCTCAGCCTGGCGTTCGGCACCTCCATTGCCGGCGTCGCCGGTTCTGCCATGCTGGGACTGGCTGCCACCCTGAGCCGTCGCGACCGGGCCCAGCTCTCCCGCCAGCTCGACCACACACTGCAGCAGCAACTGCACCACCTGTCGCTCGACCACCAACGCCAACAGGCCTACCAGGCCCTTGAGAGTCAGGCCCAGGCCTGGCCGGAGATGGTCTCGGCCATGCAGGCCATGACCAGCCGCATGGAGCAGCTGGGGGACCAGCTCGGTCAGACCCTGACCAGCAACCAGCAGGAATTCCACAACACCGTGGGCGATCACTACCAGACGCTGGCAGACTCGGTCGCGCAGTCGCTACAGCAAGCCCTGGAACGCAGTGGTCAGCTTACCGCCGAACGCATCGAGCCGATGGTCCGCGACACCATGGCCGCCCTCAGCGAGCAGGCCGGCGACCTGCATCAACGCTGGTCTGACACCACCGGGCAGCAGCTGACCCGGCTCACAGACACCCTGCAAAGCGCCAGTAATCAGGCCGCGGAGCAATGGCGTCAGGGCATTGAGCAGCAGGCCCAGGCCCAGGCCCGCACCACCGAAAGCTGGCAGAGCGCTCTGGACCGCCAGCAGCAACAATTCCAGGCCACCACCGAGCAGCTGCTGGCGCGGATCGACCAGCAACAGCAGCAACGTCACGCCGACAGCGCGGCACAGATGGCCAGCCTGAGCGAGGCGTTCAGCGAAGCCACCACCACCGCTGCCGAGAACTGGCGGCAAACCCTGGACCGCCAGCAACAGGCCGCAGCCGAGCAGCAGCAGGCTCTGTTGGAGAACGGACAACAACGCCAGCAGCAGCAGGCGGAACAGATGCAGCAGTGGCTCACCGACCTGCAACAGAGCCAACAGGCGCTGCTGGAGCAAAGCCGCGCGCAGCTGGGTGAGCTGGGCGAGCGCCTGCAACAGGCCTCGGTCCAGACCGCGGAACACTGGCAGCAGGGACTGGCGCAACAACAGCGAAGCAGCAACGCCCTCGCTGCCACCCTGCAGACCGCGCTGGAAAGCCACCAGCAGCGCTTCGCGCAGGACGCCGATCAGCTGGTGGCCAACCAGCGGCAGGGGCTGGACGCTCTGGTCACCACCCTGACCGAACAGCTCAGTCAGCTCCATGCCCAGGAAAGCGAACGCAGCGATGCCGCCGTGCAGCGGTTGCACGCCCTGGAAGCAACCGTTGGCCGCCACCTGGGTGAGCTGGGCACCGCCCTGGAGGCCCCAATGACCCGGCTGATCGAAACCGCCTCGGAGACCCCGAAGGCGGCAGCGGATGCCATCCAGCAACTCAAGGCCGAGATGATTCGCAACAGCGAGCGTGAGAACCAGTTGCTGGAAGAACGCCAGCGCCTGGTCAGCGAACTCGACGGCCTGCTGGAAAGCCAGCGTCAGGCCACCGAGGGCCAACGCCAGGCTATCGAGCGTCTGGTCAGCGGTGCCGGCGACACCCTCACCAACCTCGGTGAGCGCTTTGATCAGCTGATCCAGAACCAGGGCGAGCAGTTGGGCCGGATCAGTCAGGACATGGCCGGCAGCAGTGAGGAAGTGGGCGCACTCAGCGAGGCCTTCCACCACGCGGTGGAGCTGTTCGGCAGTGCCAACGAGCAACTGGTCAGTCGCCTCGGTGAGGTCCGGCAGGCGCTGGAGGCGGCCACCAGCCGCCACGATGAGCAACTGGCCTATTACGTCGCCCAGGCCCGGGAAGTGATTGACCTCAGCCTCAGCTCCCAGCAGGAGGTCATCGACGCCGTGGCCGCCCT
This sequence comes from Marinobacter sp. CA1, assembly GCF_020546665.1. Classification (NCBI taxonomy): domain Bacteria; kingdom Pseudomonadati; phylum Pseudomonadota; class Gammaproteobacteria; order Pseudomonadales; family Marinobacteraceae; genus Marinobacter; species Marinobacter sp. CA1. Next base: position 872,767 of record NZ_CP071785.1, on the reverse strand, counting down.
GCAGCGCGACCAGAACGAGACCGCCGGAGCCAGCTGATGGACGAGCTTCAAGACAGCGACGGTCAGGCCACGCCGGTCTGGGCGATCTTCTCCGACCTGATGGCGGCACTGGTGGGCATTCTGGTGCTGATCCTGGTCTGGGTGATTGGGGTTCAGCTGGAGCTCAGCCAGTCCCTGGCGGAGGAAAAGCAACGACGGATTGCCGAGGAGCAGCGCCGACTGGCCGAGGAAGAGCGCCGCATGGCGCTGGAAGAGGCCCTAGCAACACCGCTGGCCCGGGGCCAGGTGACGTTCCGTGACGGCCGCATCGGCATCAGCGGCAGCGTGCTGTTCGAGCTCAACTCCGATCAGCTGCAGGCCGATGGCGCCGACCTGCTGCACTCACTGGTCCAGCCCCTGCAGGCCTACCTGGACGAGCACGACGAACTGCTGATGGTCAGTGGCTTTACCGATGACCTGCCCATTCACCGGGGCAACCGGCGCTACCAGGACAACTGGGGCCTGTCGGCCCAGCGCGCGCTGACCGTCACCCGAACCCTGATTGACCAGGGGCTGCCCAATGACCGGGTGTTTGCCGCCGCGTTCGGCCCACACCACCCGGCGGTACCCAACGACGATGCCGAGGCCCGTGCCCGCAACCGGCGGGTGGAGATCAGCACCGTGCCCCGGTCAAGTGCCGCCCAACCGCAAACCGAACCGTCCCCGGAAACGCCACCGGCAGCACCGGGTCAGGAAACCGTGGATGGTGGCGGTGATGGCTGACACTCCGCCCACCGACGCGCCACAGGCCTCTGCCCTCGCCCGCGCCCGCCACCAGCTCACGGCGCTGAAGGCCAGCGACGCCCAGCACTTGGTGCCGGTACGACTGCGCTATCTGGAGGCATTGTACCAACGGCTGGAGCGGCGGAACCTGCACCAGGCAGCGGCCAGCGAGCGCCTGCTACAGGCCGTGCGGGACTGCCAGTGCGACGTTGAACAGCAACGGCAAAACCTCGCCACAGCCGCTGCGGCGAGAGAGAATGGGAAAGCGGAAACGGAGAACAGGGAGAAGACAGAGTCCGGGCCTGCAACCCGGCGGTTATCGCCACTGAGCAGCCTGGTGGCGGAGCTCAACGTCGCAGCCACCCCGGTACCGGAGGTGAAGCCATCGCCCCTGGCCAGCCTGATGGGCATGGCACCGTCTCAGGCCGACGGCACCACCAACTCGGCGGCAAATAGCGACCAGCCCAAACCGCTTCGGGCGATGACCCAGATGCGTCAGGCCCAGGGCCATCAGGCCCTGGAGCAGCGAATCCGCGATGCCATCGAACGCACCCCGGCCGACGCTGGCCCCATGAACCCCCACCGACTGGTCAGCCGCGCCATCCGCGACCTGCAGACCCTGTCGCCGGACTACCTGCAGCGGTTTGCCGGCTATGTGGACACCTTACTGGCACTGGAGAAAATGGGGCGCAAGGCGCCTTAAACTGCCAGCTTGTCCTGGGTGCGTAACTCGAAATCACTGGCATCGTGACGCTCATGCAACTGCTCGGCTGGATCGCCCCAGGTGCGATTAACCATCCGGCCACGCTGCACCGCCGGACGCTGGGCAATGTCCTCCGCCCAGCGCTGGACATGAGTATAGGACGCAACGTCCAGGAACTCGCCGGCGTCATACAGTGCATTGCGAACCAGGGCACCGTACCAGGGCCAGACGGCAATGTCGGCAATGCTGTACTCGTCCCCCGCCAGGTAACGGTGAGCGGCCAGATGACGGTCCAGCACGTCCAGCTGTCGCTTCACTTCCATGGTGTAGCGGTCGATCGGGTACTCGTACTTCTCCGGCGCATAAGCGTAGAAGTGACCAAACCCACCGCCCAGGATGGGCGCACTGGCCATCTGCCAGAACAGCCAGGACATGCACTCCGTGCGTTTTGCCGGGTCCTGCGGCAGCAGGGCACCAAACTTCTCGGCCAAGTACAGCAGAATGGCGCCGGACTCGAACACCCGCTGCGGCGGATTGACACTGTGATCCACCATCGCAGGGATCTTGGAGTTCGGGTTCACCGCCACAAACCCACTGCCGAACTGATCACCGTCCAGAATGCGGATCAGATGCGCGTCGTACTCGGCCCCCTCGAACCCCAGTGCCAGCAATTCCTCCAGCATTATCGTGACCTTGACGCCGTTGGGCGTGGCCAGGGAATAGAGCTGCAGCGGATGCCGTCCCACCGGAAGTTCACGCTCGTGGGTGGCTCCGGCGATGGGCCGGTTGATGCTGGCGAATTCGCCGCCGTTACCGGCTTCCCATTGCCAGACCCGGGGTGGTACGTAACTGCCTTCGGACATGTCAGGACTCCTTTGGGGTGTCGTTTACAACCCGGGCCTGCAGCCCGGACGGTTGACTCACTGAACGGAGATATGGGGCCGACGCCGATGGAATCCAATGGCGAACGCCACGCAAGCGTCGGGGATTGCCTACACTGAGGGGTGTCTGCATTGGTAAAGGCCGATGCCACGCATCAAGGGAGACCGACATGTACAAGAAGATTCTGGTTCCGGTGGATCTGAACCACCTCGACAAACTGTCCAAAGCCCTGAGCACCGCCGTCGACATTGCCCGTCATTACCAGGCCACACTGTGCTACATCACCGTCAGCAACAGCACGCCGTCCCCCGCTGCCCACAACAGCGAAGAGCTGAAAACAAAGCTGCAAGAGTTCGCCCGCGAGCAGGGGGACCAGCATGCCATCGCAACCGAGACCCTGTTCATCGAATCGCCGGACACCGCCGTGGAGCTGGATGACGACCTGCTGACCGCGATCGAACAGACCGGCGCCGATCTGGTGGTGATGGCCTCACACCCACCAGGCGTGGCTGACCGGCTGCACATCCTGCGATCCAATGGTGCCACCCTGCTACGACACAGCGACGTATCGATGTTCGTGGTGCGCTGAGGCGCCGCTTGGTGAATGCGCAGGTGGGGCGTTAGACGCCGCTAATCCGTTGTCGCCTGCCGGGCGAAGTTGGCCAGCGCTTGGGTCATCTTGGCGAGAACCGCGTCGCAGCCTTCAATGTTGTGACGTTCCGCCAGATAGGCAGGGTCGTTGTAGCCCAGCCAGACGTTGCCATCGGCGTCCTGCCACACCAGGGCCTTGAGCGGCAGATCGATCGCGACGGAGGGCGCACAGTGCATCAGCGGCGTGCCAGCCTTGGGATTGCCAAACACCACTACCTCGGTCGGCGGCAGAGTCAGCCCGACACCCTCGGCGCCGGCACGATGGTCGATGCGATCAAACACCGTCATACCCCGGGCCTCCAGGTTCGTTACCAGACGATCAGCCGTCTCGGCCACGCTGTGTTCGCTGGCCACCCGTACCAGCCCATCGGCGGCCTGGGCACCCAACGACACAGAAGCCAGTACCAGGGCAAGTAATGGCGCTATCGAACGACGTGACAACATGGGCAGTTCTCCTTTCAGTTCCATCCAGAAAGCCCAAGTCTAGCTCAGTCGCTCAAGCCACGTCGGCCTCTGACTTGGCCTCAGGCAATCAGGCCTCCCCCGCCGCCTTGGCGTCGGCCTGCTTGTCCACCTTGTGCTGGTCCTCGGAGCGCCCTTCACGCCAGTAGCTGCTGACGTAGCGCTGGCGCCGCTCAATGCCCCGGTCCGGGCTGAAGTACTGGCGCAGCCGGCGCATGGTGGAAAACTCACAGGCCACCCAGACCGCCGGCGCACCGTCCTCCAGCCAGGGCAGTTCGCGGACCCGGGATTCCAGGTTCTCGGTGTCGGATTTCACCACCCAGATCAGCTCCACGCCCGCCGGCTTCTCGAGGGCCTGACGATCGTCCTGGTGATTGATCTCGATCACCGCGTAGCCGCGGCTGTCTTCGGGCAGTTGCTCGAGGTTGGCACTGATGGCCGGCAAGGCGGTCATGTCGCCGGCAATAAAACACCAGGCCGGCTTGCTGCCCACGCGGCGGGCAGGTCCCGGGCCGGCGATCAGAATGCGGTCGCCCGGCTGGCACCGGCTGGCCCAGCCGGAGGCCGGTCCCGGCTCGCCGTGATCGCCGTGCAATACGAAATCAACGGTGATCATCTGGCGGGCACGATCAAACCGGCGAATGGTGTAGGTACGGAGCTTGGCCTGCTGCCATCCCAGCGCCTCCAGGGCGGCGGGGTCGTCCATCGGCTGCCCCTGCTGGTCAAACGTCAGCTTGATGTAGCCGCCATCCAGTCCATCGGGGAATTCCAGCAGCGACTCCCCCACCAATTCGACCCGTTGCATATTGGGGGTCAGTGACCAGGCGCGGTTGACGCTGACTTCGCGGAAGGTTGGGCTGGGCATGGGTATCTCCCTGTCAATTTGGTGGCATAATGCTACCACTTCACCAATCAATCAGGAATGATTATCAGTTAATGGTCGTGGTATGTCCCTACCTTTCAGGAACGGCCGGTTTCAGCCCGCCAACGGGATCAGGGTCTCGGCGATCGGTGCCCGCAGACTCAGAGCGGCCAACTCGTCGGCGCGGGTGCGCCCGAGGTTGAGGGTGGCAATGGGCTTGCCCCATTCGCTGGAGTAGCGGCAGAAGCGGAACCCCGAGTAAACCATCAGCGAGGAACCAATCACCAGCAGGCCGTCGCTCTGTCGCAGGGTATCCAGCGCGGTGGCCACCCGCTCGCCGGGGACGAAGTCACCGAAGAACACCACGTCCGGCTTGAGAATGCCGCCGCAGCAGGGACAGTCCGCCACTTCAAAATGCTCGGTGGCAACCTCCAGGTCGGCATCGCCATCCGGCGCCGGCGCCGCTGACAAGCCGGCAAACGCCGGGTTCAGATCTTCACACCAGCGATGGACTTGGTCCCGGCTGCCCCGCCACTGGCATCCCATGCAAACCACCTCATCAGCGCGGCCGTGAAGATCCACCACCCGCTGGCTGCCCGCCCGCTGGTGCAGGCGATCCACGTTCTGGGTGACCAGGGTAGTGAATCCCCACTGACCGTCCAGGGCAGCCAACGCCTGATGAGCGGCGTTGGGCTGGGCATTGCGGATGACCGGCCAGCCCACCAGGCTGCGGGCCCAGTACCGCTGGCGCACGGCGGCGTCGGTCATGAAGGCCTGGTGTTGCACCGGTGGCCGTCGTTTCCACTGACCATTGTGATCGCGATAATCCGGAATGCCGGAACCGGTACTGACGCCAGCGCCGGTGAGCACAAACAGCCGCGGATGATGTGCCAGAAACTCCGCCAGGGCCTTGCTGGCCAAAGTCGCCACCTGGGGGGCCGCCGGAACCTCAGAGCACATCGCTGAACACCGCAATGTAGTGACAGGTGCTGCCGCCGAGCACAAACAGGTGCCAGATGGCGTGCATGAACGGGTAACGGTCCAGGACGAAGAAAATCACCCCCACGGAATAGGACACGCCACCGGCGACAATCATGGTCAGACCAAACTCGGAAAAGCTGGTTAGCAACTCCTGGTAGGCCACCACAATCAGCCAGCCCATCACCAGGTAGTTCAGCAGGTGGGCGGTTTCGTAACGGCTGGGTCGGGTGGCCTTGAGCAGGATGCCCGCCAACGCCAGGCCCCAGATCACCGCGAACAGCGACCAGCCCCAGGGCCCGCGCAGATTGACCAGCAGGAAGGGCGTGTAGGTGCCGGCGATCAGCAGATAGATACTGCAGTGATCAATGATGTTGAGGATCGGCTTGGCCCGTTCGTGGCGGATGCCGTGGTACAGGGTGGACGCCAGGTACAGCAGGAACAGACAGCCACCATAGATCGAGACGCCGACGATGCGCCAGGGATCACCATCAAGACTGGCCAGGGTGATCAGGACTGTGGCCGCCGACAGCGCGACCAACGCCCCGATTCCGTGGGTGACGGAGTTGAGAAACTCCTCAACGGCAGACTGTTCCCGGACCGTGCGTCGGTCCACGGCTAGTTCAGACACGGACACTCCTCCCAGGGACCCTGGCACCAGCAAAGTAACCGTCATCCCGATCAGCGAAGCCTGTTCTCCGTGGCGGAAAACAGGCGCAAAAATGGTCTATCAGTTTATACCGGCGGCGAATGTCAGTTCCATGATGGCGTGGATCGACAGCCCTCAGGTCGCCCAACGGAAGGACCGCGCCAGAAAGTCGCCAGCCTCCCGGTCAATAATCTTGCCATGGGCCATAATCAGTCGCTGGGGTTGCCAGGCCAGCATGCGGCGCAGGTGTTCCCGGGTCTGGGCTTTCTTGAACAGGAACGTCATCCGCCAGTCCAGTGGCATCTTGCCGTTGGGCGCCAACACCCCGGCCAACCCTGCCAGACCACGCTGCCAGGGTTTGAAGATCTGCGGATCGATGTTCTCCACCAGGTCGGTGACGATCATCGTGGCGCTAGGGCGATGGAAGAACACACATTCTTCCATCACCTTGGAGCCGGTGAACATCAACTGATCCAGTTCCTGAGACCAGGGGAAGTCGGCGGAATCCGTCAGCTCGCCGTCAAAGTGCAGGTCTTCCCGCTTCGCCATCACTTCCCGGGTACCGTAACTGCGAGCGTCCGGATAGGCCGCCTGCCAGTCGCCAAGGAACAGGTGATGAAGGTGGTTCGGGGCGATCAGAAACGCCACCTCGCCCAATGGCGCCAGTTGCTGCTGCAACGCCTCCGTCAGCCGGATCGGGCTGTGCAGCCAGAGCTGCCCGGAAGCCAACCGCACCACCGTCATCCGGGTCTGGTACGGCATGGCGTAAAAGGGAACGGTTTCGCCTTCAAAGATCCACAGGTTATCGGCCAGGTAGTTCACAGAGACTCCTTTCATGGTCAGGTTGGGCAATCCAGAGTTTCCATCATGCCCCGACCCGGCGCCAGCACCAAGGGCGCCTCGGATCATCTCCGGATCACCTCTGGCCTACAGAGCGGTTCACACACAAGGGTGAGCAACGCCAGGTCAGACCGCCCACAAACCGTGCTAGGCTTTGTGAAGACGCTTTCCCCGGGCCATCCATGTCCAGAATGCCCATGTGCCCAGGATGTAAAAAAGGTACCTGCCGATGAACCAACAACCCTCCGGTGATTGTTCACCTGCCCGCCGCCAGCAATGCCTGCAAACCGCCCGGGATATCGTCCGACGCGACGGCCTGGACGAACTGACCCCGCAACGCCTGGCCAGGGAGCTGGATATTGAAGCCGGGGCCATCGAATCACTGATCGGTTCGCAGCGGGACCTGGTGCGGGCGCTGTATCAAAGCTGGGTGGAAGAGTGGCAACACCGGCTGATGGCGTCCGCTCCCGGATTGCCCAGCGATGCCCTGTTACGCCAGGCCGCCCGGCTCTACCGCGAACTGGCCTGTTCGGACCGGGCGCTGTTCCTGGCATCGACATCGTCTGCCGCCATTGAGGCCGACCTGTTCGGCCTGCTTGCCCGCTCCCCCGCCTTCCAGCTGTTCGCTGACATGGTTAAACAGGGAATGGCGGAACGCCGGTTCCGGGTCAGTGCCGACCCGGAAGCCACGGTGCGCACCCTTTGGGCCGGCGTCCACGGCGCCATCATGCTGGAGGTCTGTGGCAAAATTGACGAACGCAGCGGCCGGCAAAGCCTGGATGAGATGGTCACCCTGCTGATCCGGGGGTTGCAGACCCACCCCGGGAACTAGCCTCGCTCTCCGCCGTTGATGGTGGGACGGCTGGCAACAGCTCCCGCAGGTAATCAGGTGTTGGCTTCACCTGCAGGGCACAGTCGCCGTCACCGAACAACAGTACCGAGCCCGGCACCAGGCTCAGTTGCTCCGGCCGCAAGGAGCGGGCGTCGCCCCTATCGCGGCAACCGATCCAGAACTGCTCTCCCAGCATCACACCCTTACCATTACGAAGCCCAAACACGTTACCAAGCCAGCGCGTGTCAGCCCCATTGGACATTTCAAACCACAGCTCGCCCCTGGGGCCGGCAACCTTCACCAGTTGGCAATCGGACCCGACGTGCAGACAGAACGGGCTGAACTCAGCCAGCTGCGCCAGGATCGCATCGGGCACCTGAGCACCTTGCGGGATCACCGTCACGATGCCAGCGACTTCGGCTATATCGCTGCCATCCACCCGGAGCACGGGTGCCCAGCGGGACTCTTTGCCCAGCGAAGCCTCAAGCCTGGCCAGGGTCGCATCGTCATCCGCCAGCTCCGGCGCTGACTGCAGGCGCTGCAGCGCTTGCAGGCCATAGGTACCCAGATCAAAGCGCAGGTAGTCAAAGTCAAACACCTCCCCCGACACCTCGCCGGAGAGCAGTCGCTCGCTCTGACTGGATGCCGCCCAGGCGCGAAGGTCTGCGATGGGAGTGTTGACGGCCAGCAACACCAGCACCACCACCAGGGCCATGCCCCGATTCAACGCATGCATGGCCGTAAGCGCCCGCGCCCGACGCCACATCAGCAGCAGAGCATAGCCCAGGGTAAACCCGGCAATCAGCACCTGCAGGACGGCGGCCCAAAGCCGGTCAACAGAGAGACCGTACTGCTCAACACGCACTGACAGCGACCAGGCCGCCAGTACCGAGTACACCGGCAGCAGTGCCACCGCGATCAGTACCGCCCGGTTCAGCTCCTGCGGGTACGGCAGGCGGCCATCGTCTGCGGTAAAAACCGCATTAAAGCCAAACAGCACAACCAGGGTCAGCGACATCATCAACGCCGAGGCATGGCCGGTTTGCCATACCTGTTCCAGACCCACAAAGGGCAAGGCGGCCAGGAAAAGCACGTGAATCAGCGCCGCCAGCGGCAACAGAGCACGAATCAGCCCATCACAGACACTGCGAATAGCCGCCAACAGCGTCACCCGTTCGCGAATCAGTGCCAGCCCCCAGCCGACAATCAGAGCAGAGACCGGGTGGATGAACCAGGCCTCCTCGAACAATGACTCAACCCACGATACTCCCACCGCATTGAACAACGCCGCACACAGCACGAGCAGCAGCCAGAACACCAGCAGGAACAGTCCCAACAGAGCCAGCACCAGACACTGCTGCCAGGACAGCGCCAGCATTCGCTCAAACCGAAACACCCGGCCAGTCGCGTCCGGCCCCAGACACCAGCAGCGGAAGAACAGGGCCAGGATAAACACCACCAAAGCCAGGGACGCTGCCGCCCCCAGCTCGCCACTGTCCTGCCAGCCGATGTGCGCACCGACCCAGAACAGTACCGGGGTCAGCCCCAGCAATGGCCAGAGGTTGCGGCGATCCCGCCAGCGCTCCAGTCCCAGGTAGAAGAAGCCCGGCAGCCCGAGGGCCACCGCGTAAAGTCCATACAGCCAACGCAGGTCGGTGGCCGGCCAGACTGCCTCGGTGGTGCTCAGGTACAGCGCATACAGCATGGTGCCCTGGGCCAGGGCCAACAGAATCCATCCCAGCCGTCCCACCTCCCCCGTTGAGGTATTCGTGGTATCCGTCATCCCTGTCCTCTCCTGATTGATTGTCGTCAGCTCGCCGCGCAGGGACGCAATGAGAACACCAGCAGCCCGAACCAGGCGTTGGCCACCAGCAAGGTGAACGTCAGCCCCCACCGGGCAAAGGCCGGCACCGGTCGGTAGCCGGCCAGATACCCGATTATCAGCCACTGGGCCAGCAGCCAGAACCCCGCCAGATACACAAATCCCTCGTAACACGCCATCCCCGGCAAGGTCGCAAAGGCGTACCAGAACCCCAGCACCGTCCCGGTACTCAGCAGGAAAAGAGCGCCGCAGGACAGCCAGACCCGCCAGCGTGGCATGGTGTCTGAGAGCAGGCGTTGGCGGAGACCCGCCAGGTCGTGACTGGGCATGGTGATATGGCTCCTGGTGTTCTGGAAGCGAGGTATTTCGGTTGCAGCTCAACCGCTGGCCGCGGACGTCCGATGGGCCTTGAAGTTTTCCGCCTGCACGAAGATCTCATGATCAAGCAGTGCGATGTTGGCCTGTCCCCGCCTTTGCTCAGTAAACTTTGACATGCCACGCCCCTACTGCAAACGACGGTGTTCCTATTGGACAGTCGATGAATCGATGTTAACGGATTTTATAAAGATTTTGCTGACTATCCTGTTTCTTTACCGGCAGGTAGATGTTGGCTGACAGAGGCTATTCGCCCAAAAACTTTTAGTTCCCAACGTCACCACTAATGGTTGTCAGGTGACAACCTAAAGTTCAAACTGTTCCAAACAACAGGGAAGGTTCATGAGCAGGAAGCGCCACACCGATAAGGATATCGAAGCTGCCCCCTGACACATGCAGAAGCGCAGGGCTGGAGAATTGAGCCCCGATCAGGGCGCGCCTGGGTCCACCTCAAACTGCACCGGCGGCGACCAAGAGGGAGAAAGTGAGCAATGACAACCGACTATGAATTTACGCTGAAGTTTGCGATTCCAGAGACTATTGAGCCTGAGCAACTGGAAGAGCGTCTGTTTGAAGCCGGCTGCGACGACGCCATCCTCGGCCTGGGCCAAACGGGCCGGCTGGTCCTGAACTTTACCCGCGAAGCCAGCTCTGCCGAAGCCGCCCTGGTCAGCGCCCTGAAGGATGTACGCAAGGCCATTCCGGAGGCTCGTTTGGTAGAAGCCGGCCCGGATCTGGTGGGCATTTCCGACATTGCCCGCCTGCTGGACTTCAGCCGCCAGAACATGCGCAAGCTGGTCCAGACCCATCTGGCGTCCTTTCCGCTGCCTCTGCATGAGGGAAAATCCGCCATCTGGCATTTGGCCGATGTGCTGGAATGGTTTATTCAACGCAAGTATCGCCCGGTCAAAGATTCGCTGGTCCAGGTGGCCAAGGCCAGTATGGGGGTCAACCTGGCGAGGGAGTCCAGGCGAGTTAATCCTGAGCTAGAGGAACTGCTTCAGGAAACTCCCTGAGCCCACCACTACCCCAGCAACTCCAACATCGCCTTTTTCGGCCAGATAAATCCCTTACCCTTCACCGTACACGGTCGCTCCGCCAGCCAGACGCCGGAGCCGTAGGGTGCCAGGTCGGCAATCGACAGGTTGTCGTGCCAGATCAGGTATTCCAGATCCTGCTTCATCTGGTTCATCGTGCCCTGCACGGAGCGGTCGCAATCCGTATCGCACACTAACGGCCCGAGCGCACCCGCAGCGGCTTCCATCTGAGCGTCATTGGCCCCCGCCTTGAGCAGGGTGTTCATCAGGGCATCCTGAAACCACCAGTCCAAATCGGCGAAATCCGGTTTGGTCAGGCATGTGGCTAGCACCGGGAAGCGGGTGGCGTCGTGGATAAACAGCACACAGTTGCGGCGCTGGATGGTGAGCAGGTTGGCGTGCCAGCCACTGAGCAGGCTCTCGGCTTCGTCGTTGGCGGCGTGGGGCAGTGGTCGTTTGCTGTTCAGCCTGCCGGCATTGTTCAGAGGCAGTTTGGCGAGAAGTTTTTTGGTGCAGTGAAGATGGATCATGGTTGGCCTGTTGTCAGGATGACTGGCTGAGCATGTTCATGATCAGCCGGATCAGCACATCCTTCTGTTTCGGGTCGGACTCAGCCACCAGCAAGGTCAAGGCGGCAAGTCCAGTGTCGTTGATGACGGGCTGGCCGTTGTCGTCCAGCAAACGACCGTTGCGATGCAGAAAGTCCACAAACAGGAAGGCGCCGCTGCGCTTGTTGCCGTCTGAAAAGGGATGGTTCTTGACCACAAAGTACAGCAGGTGCGCGGCCTTGCTCTCCACGGAAGGATAAGCCGGCTCGCCAAACACGGTTTGGTCCAGATTGCCAAAAATCGCGCCCAGGCCTGTATCCCGGACCCGGGCAAACAGATCTGTGGCTTCGCCCCGGGCAATGAGCTGCTGTTTCAAGTCACTCAGCGCAGCCATGGCCTCGACCTCACTGGGCAAGGCACCGCCGCGCTCCCCCGCCGGTTCCTCCAGAAGCCCCTCGTCATAGCGTTGCAGCCAGAGAAAGGTCTGGGTGTAGCGGGAAACGATGTCCACCAGCCCGCGCCCAGCGTCGCCGGACAATTCCGGACTCTGGGCGGCTTTCTGGATCAATGCCAGGGCTTGTTCAAGTTCGGCGGCGTTCTTTTCGAACCTAGCTTTGTCGAGTGCGTATCCTTGGGTCAGATACTCTCGGAGAACCCGGGTTGACCACTGCCTGAAGCGGGTAGCTTGCGTCGAGTTAACGCGATAGCCCACCGAGATGATGGCGTCCAGGTTATAATGTTTCAGTTGCCGACGAACCTGTCGCTTGCCCTCCTGGCGAACTACCGAGAAATCCTCGGTAGTTGGACCTTCTTCCAACTCTCCGTCTTTATAGACATTCTTCAGGTGCAAACTGATGTTATCGACTGACGTAGCGAACAGCTCCGCCATCTGGCTCTGGCTGACCCAGAGCGTGTTACCTTGCAAGCGGACCTCAACCTGCTGGTTATCAGTTTCGAAGATCATAATGTCAGTCATATCGCCTCCATGGGATCCAAGACAGATTTTAAACTCCCAAGCATTGTCACCATACTCGGTGTTTCCGCCAGCCAGGTACCGGTGCTGTAGGATGCCAGGTCGGCAAAAATCCGGTTTGGTCAGGCAGGCCGGACTGTTACTCAGAATGGACTCTTATGAAAACACTGAAAGCTTCTTCGATTCACGCCGAATCGCCCCTGATCGTAGCGCAACCGCCGAACACAGAGCGGTTGTTGCAAACCGGGATACAATACAAGTCAGTAACGTTTACGACAGGGCTGGTGCCGCGAGTATTGGGCCCAAGCGGGAGGCTTTGCGCGAGCTCCGCACGGTTCAGTTTGTTGGTGAAATCAACTTGGCGTCCAGATATGCGACTGCTATTGATCGCGATTGTTGCCATCTGCATCAGTCTCCAGGGCTGTGGGGCTCAAAACGATTTCCCCGAAAACCAGAAGATTCCAGGACCGATCGAAGCGAGTCCAGAGTGGCAGGTTATTGAGCTAGACCAACCACTTAGGATCAATCGTGAAGCGTTTCAACAGGGCCTCCATATCGTCGTCGACCCAGAAGAGTTCAGTTCCAACAGCGCGCACGAGGATGCGCTCTCGAATGACCCAGAGCATTTCTTTGATCTACGCAACGCCGAAAATGAGCTGGTTGTGCCGGAGGTCGTGTTGGTTGCTGAGAATGGATCAGAGATTCGTGTCGTATCCAGAAGCAACATCCGGCTTTACGAGGGTGGCCTGACAGTAGGAATGAGAATGGCACCAGATAAGGTGCATGCCCCATCTCCGCCTTTTCCAGAGGGAGTTGAGGGGGTCAGCGCCTTCCGGATTCGAAGCAACATTCCCTTTACAGTCGACTATTTCTGGTGGCTTGTAGAACGGCATCCCGACATGCAGTACTGACTGCGTCCGCCAGCCGTGACCTGATTACGGCTGGCGGGCTTGCTCGGCAAGAAACCTCGTCCTAAATAGGCAGGTTAAGACCGCTGCAGATCTTCAGACCGGCATTGTTGCCCCAGGACCGGACGGGATCAATCCCAGCACCACCACCCCCCTGTCACATCCCGGTAACACAGCTGTCGCACAATCTGGTGTATACCAAAAGGAGTGTTACATGCTTGCCGTTTTTGATCTCGACGAAACCCTGATCCGTGGCGACAGTTCGCAGCTGTTCACCTATTTTCTGCGGCATCAGGGCATTGATACCACCGCGGATGCCGAGGCCCGGGACGAGGCCTTTATGGCCGCCTACCATGCCGGAGAGATGGATCTTCAGGACTACATGGAGTTCAGTCTGGCGCCGCTCCGGGGTTGGAGCCGGGCGCAGTTGGAGGACCTGGTATCGCAGTTCGTCGAGCAGGAGATCGCCCCCCGGGTGCTGCCGGTCGGCCGCTCGAAGGTCGAGTGGCACAAGGCCCAGGGCCATGAAGTGCTGATCATCTCCGCCACCGGTGAGCACCTGGTGCAGCCCATCGCCCGTCACCTCGGCATTGGTGAGGGCATCGGTGTGCAGGTACAGTGGCAGCAGGACAATCTGGCCGGCACCATTGGCCCCCGCCGGCCCTTTCGCGATGGCAAAGTCACCGCCCTGGACCAGTGGCTGGCACGTCGGGGCATTGCACCCCAGCCGGTATGGTTCTACTCTGATTCCCACAACGACCTGCCACTGCTCAACCACGTGGATCACCCGGTGGCGGTCAATCCGGACCCGGTGCTCAGGGCACACGCCCAGGCACACGACTGGCCGATTTACATGGACGAACCGGCACCCTTATGACTCTGAGATTCCTCAATCTGGCTCATGCCCAGTTGCACTACGGCGCCTACCGGCGCCTGACTTCCCAGCCCACATCCCCACTGCCCTCCGGCCGTACCACCCCGCTGCCCGGCCGACTACCGGGCCGGGTAGTGTGGCTCCGGCCCCAGGCGCGCTGACCGGCGTTGCCGAACCGATCGTCAGGTCACCGCAGCACCGGCTTACGCCGGCAGTCTCTGCTCAGTGCGGACCGCCCTGCGCCTTTAGCCCAACGAGTTCAACCCAGCACGACCAGCATCAGCCCGGCCAGGATTACCAACACGCCGATGATTTTGGGAGGGTGCAGGGGCTCGTTGAGGAAGTACCAGCCCAGCGCCACACCGATGGGAATGCTGATCTGGCGGAATGCCACCACGTAGCTGACATCGTCGGCGTAGGCCATGGCCCACACCACCAGAGCGTAGGTACCCAACATCAGCACACCGGCGGCCAGGGTGCTGCGCCAGCGCAAGGCCAACTGCCGGAACTGCTGCCGCTCCCGCCGTTGCAACGCCAGTCCCAAACTGAGCCAGGACAGGGCCGAGGCCGCCTGCAGGATCACGAACACCACCGCCACTTCGGCATCCAGCACCAGCCCTTCGAGCAAGCTGCGCATGCGGGCGGTGGCGGTGTCGTCGACGATGGAGTAGCCGGCCGTGCTGGCCGCTGCCAGCAGCGCAAACAGTGTCGCCAGGTTACGGTAGTTGGCAAAACTGAAATCCCGGAACCGCTGCATTGGCAGCACCATGCAGCCTGCCACGATCAGCACGATGCCCACCACCGCAGCGGCGGTGATACGCTCGGCGGTGCCCAGGAACAGGGCTCCCACCAGCAGGATCAGCAAGGGAGACGACCGCGCCAGCGGGTACACCACCGACAGCTCGCCAAAACGATAGGCCGCGGCCAGGGCACTGAGGTAGGTGGCCTGGAACAAGCCTGTCAGCAACACCAGCCACCACAGGCCCGCATCCAGCCGTGCGATCACCGGCTGATAGCACCACAGCAATGGCAGGGCCACCAGCACGCCCCAGGCGTTGGCGTACCAGAAAAAGGCACCGCTGGGGCTGACCTTCTTGCCGAACAGGTTCCAGCCCGCATGGGCCAGGGCCGACACCAGAACAATGACGATGGCGGCCGGTGTCATCGCCGACCACCCGGGCGCGGCGTCATTCCGCCCCCTGACGCCAGGCCCTGGTGGACCGGTCCACCCACAGCCGCAGACCACTCTGGATCAGCTTTGCGCCGGCACAGGTCAGGGTAATCAGAATCGCCATGGCGGCGGCAGGGGCAATATCGCCCGCCTCATCCATGGCCAGCACCGCTACCGAGGCCAGCTGGGTATCGTGGCCGTACAGGAACACCACCGCCGAGACCGTGGTCATGGCGTTGACGAACAGGTACAGCGCCACGTCGAGGATGGCCGGCAGGCACAGTGGCAACGTCACGGTAAACAGCACCCGCCAGCGGGATGCCTTGAGCGACTCCCCCACCGCCTCGAACTCCTGATCGAGCTGCTTCAGGGCTGTGATCGCGGTGAGGTGGGACACTGCGTAGAAGTGGCTGACGGTGCACAGCACCAGTATCAGCAGTGAGCCGTAAATCACGTTGAGCGGGTTGTCCGGGTGGTTGAAAAAGAAGATGTAGGACAACCCCAGTACCAGCCCCGGCACGGCCAGCGGCAGCAGCGACAGCATCTGGAACACCCCGGTGAGCAGCTTCGGCTGTGGCGTACGCTCCACCAGCCAGGCATTGAAGAACACCAGCGCGGTACCCAGCACCATGGTGCCAAGAGCCATCTGCAGACTGTTGAGGTACGCCCCCCAACCGCCGCCATCCATACGGCCAAACTGGTAGTTGTTGAGACTCAGTTCCAGGTTGTAGGGCCAGAAGGTGACAAACGAGGCGTACACCGCCATGCCGATGATGGTGAGGATAAACACCACCGTCGGCGCCAGCATCAGCGCGCCGAAGGCATCGCGCCGGCGGTTGTGGCTGGGCTTGTAGGGCACCGAACGGGCGGTAAAGCTGGCCGACTGCTTGCGCTGGACATAGCGGTCGGCAACGAACGCCAGCATCGCCGGCAACAGCAACAGCACGCTGACCACCGCGCCCATCTCGAAGCGTTGCTGGCCAATCACCTGCTTGTAGATGTCGGTGGCGAGCACGTCGAACTGACCACCGATGACCTTGGGTACCCCGAAATCGGTGATCACCAGGGTGAACACCACAAAGGCCGCGCTCACCAGACCGTAGCGGGCACCCGGCACGGTCACGGTCCAGAAGGTCCGCCAGGGGCTCGCCTTGAGGGCCGTTGCTGCCTCGTAGTGGCGGCCATCGGCGTTGTCCATGGCCGTCAGCAGGATCATCAGGGCATGGGGAAAGGTCCAGAAACAGGAGCCCATGATGATACCGATGGGGCCGTAGATCTCCGCGCCAAACAGCCAGCTTTTCAGTACACCCTGGTTACCGAACAGGTACACCAGGCTGATGGCCGGCAGCAGTGAGGGCGCCAGAATCGGCAGCACCAGCACGCCACGGACCCAGCCGGTCAGTGGCAGCCGGGTACGGGTCAGTGCCCAGGCCGCCATAAAGGCCAGGAACACCACAATCACGGTGCTCAGAGCGGCCACCCACAGGGAGTTGACGAACGCCGACTCGATGCCGCCGGAGCTGAGGTAATGGGCGAAGTTGGCCAGGCCGACGAAGTCGCCGTCCTTGTTTTCCACACTCTTGGACAGCAGTGAATACAGCGGTGCCAGAACCAGCAGCGACAGCACGGCACCGCCGGCCAGCAGCAGGGTCGCAAACAGCCAGCGGCCGGACAGCCGCTGCCGCAGGCCCGCCAGCGGTGACGGCGAAGAGGTTACGTTGGAGGCCCCTTGGGGCAAGGTCGGGGAATCAATCATGGTGGTGCTTACCGGGTGTTGCCAAAGGGATCAGAGCCGCCGGTTCAGGCGGCAAAACAATGCAGGGCGTCGGATGGCAGCTGCAGGCACACGCTGGCGCCATTGGCCAGGTTCAGCTGTCGCGCCGAGCGCGGGTCAACATCCACCACCAGCAACCGCTCAAGGTCCGCCAGGCGGATGTGGGTGCGGATGAAGGCGCCAAGGTAGTCCATCGACTCCACCTGGCCTTCCCAGTCGCCATCGCCGGCCGGCAGCAGGTGCACGTCTTCCGGCCGGATCGCCAGCCGTACACAGTCCTGGCTTTCGGGCATCGGCCGCACCAGTTCCAGCTCACGGCTGCCAACCCGCACCCGTTGACCATTCACCGCGGCACTGTCGATGAAATTCATCGCGCCAATGAATGAGGCCACGAACGCCGACGCCGGCTGCTGGTAGATTTCCAGCGGGGTGCCGACCTGCTCGATCACACCGTTGTTCATCACCACCACGCGATCGGCCATTGCCAGGGCCTCTTCCTGGTCGTGGGTAACCATGATGGTGGTAACGCCCAGCTGCTTCTGCAGATTGCGGATCTCACTGCGCAGGTGGTGCCGGACCTGGGCGTCCAGGGCAGACAGCGGCTCGTCCAGCAGCAACAGGCCTGGCGACGGTGCCAGCGCGCGCGCCAGGGCCACCCGCTGCTGCTGGCCACCGGACAGTTGCGCCGGGTACTTGCGGGCATGATCTTCCAGCCCGATCACGGTCAGCAGCTCATCGACCCGGCTGCGAATCCGGGCCTTGGCCATGCCGATGCTGCGCAGGCCGTAGGCGATGTTGTCGCTGACGGTCATGTTGGGAAACAGCGCGTAGGACTGAAACACTATGCCAAAGTCCCGGTCCCGGGGCGGCTTCAGGGAGATGTCGACGTCGCCCTGGCTCAGGTGTCCGGCACTCTGCTGTTCCAGGCCGGCGATGATGCGAAGCAGCGTGGTCTTGCCACAGCCGGACGGACCCAGGAAACACACCAACTCACCGGGTTCGATGGTGAGGTCGATGTTCTCAAGGGCGCAAAAATCGCCGAAGAACTTGTTCACGCCCTGGATTTCCAGGCGGCTTCCTTGGGTTGTCTGGTTCATGGTGAACACCTCGCGGCTTCCAGTTTTTCCATACAGGCAGGTCGCCAACCGGACTCCCCGACGTACCGGAAAGGGAGCCCGGCCAGCGACCGGTTCTTGGCCCGTCAGTCAGGCTGACGGCGCCCCATTACTTGGCTTCGGACTTGCCGTCGTAGCGACGCGCCCACTCGGCCAGGATGGCTTCGCGGTTGCCGGCAGCCCAGGCAAAGTCGTTGTCGATGATCAGGTCGTCGGCGTTGGCTGGGAAATACTCGATCGGCTGTGCCACACCGGGCATCCCGACGATGGCGTAGCCTTCGTTGTACATTTCCATGGCCTTGCGGCTAACCGACCAGTCCACCAGGGTCTGGGCCGCGTCGAGCTTGTCGGTGCCCTTGACGATGGCGGTGGCTTCCACTTCCCAGCCCAGGCCCTCCTCCGGGAACACCAGTTCCAGCGGCGCGCCCTGCTCTTTCAGGCGGGCACCACGGAAGGCGAACGAAACCCCGATCGCGGTCTCACCGGAGGCGGCCATCTTGCAGGGCTTGGAGCCGGAGTGGGTGTAACGGCTGATGTTCTGGTGCAGGCCGTCCATGAAGCTCCAGCCCTGGTCCTCGCCCATCATTTGCAGCCAGGCAGACACGTCGAGGAAACCGGTGCCGGAGGAGTTCGGGTTCGGCATCACCACGTGGCCCTGGTACACCGGGTTGGTCAGGTCCTGCCAGCTGGTGGGCATCGGCAGATCGTTATTCTCGGCTTCAATCGTGTTGACGCAGATGGCCGCCATCCAGGCGTCCATGCCGACCCAGGACGGAGTCTCGTCACGGTCACGGAACTTCGGAGACAGCTGGTCCAGGCCTTCCGGCGCGTACGGCTGCAGCATGCCCTCGTTCTTCAGCAGCAGCAGGCTGGTGCCCGCCAGGCCCCAGACCACGTCGGCGCGGGGGTTTTCTTTCTCGGCCAACAGACGGGCGGTGACCACACCGGTGGAGTCCCGGACCCAGTTGATCTTGATGTCCGGATGATCCTCATTGAAGCGCTCGGCATACTTGCGCAGGTCTTCGGCCTCAACCGCGGTGTATACGGTCAGTTCGGTCTCGGCGCTGGCGTTCATGGCCAGGGCGCAGGTGGCAACGGCGAGGGCTTTCTTCAGGTGTTTCACGTCAGTCTCCTTGATCAGGCATTCAGTGGATGAGTCAGGCTGTGGCTGCCAATTGCTATTGGTCTATACCAGTTAGGATCGTCATCCACCTTAGGCATATTTCATTGCAAAGACGTGACAGCAATGTGACGTTTTCAATGACAGGGCAGCGCGCCTTCCAGGGTCACCGGAAAGCGCGCCAGCCCGCTCCTCAGGGGCACTCGCCGGCGGCCAGACGATGATCGATATCCGCCAGCACATCCGGCAGGTCCGCAATGGAATCAATCACATAGTGAGCCGCTGACGGGGCCATGGCGCGACGCCCGCGGGCCAGCAGAGCCCCCCGTTCGTCGTCCGCCAACTCCGCCAGCTGCTCTTCACTCAGCCCCACGGCGTTGCCGGACGCCACCACGGCCACGGTCCACATGCCCGCATTCAGGCCCTCTTCGATGCCGGTGACGGTGTCGTCGACCTTGACGCAGGCCTGCACCGCGGTCACCCCCAGCTCGATGGCATTCTTCAGGCTCATGTGTGGTGCCGGGCGGCCCTGAGGCACCTCGGTGGCCACCACCACGCTCTGCGGCTCAAATCCCTGGGCCTTCAGCTCCGGCAGCATGACCTCCACCATTTCGCGGCTGTAGCCGGTGTTGACCCCCAGGCGGATGCCGTCTTCCCGTAACCGCTCCTGCAGCGCCAGCGCACCGGGAATCAGAGTGGCGCGCTCGACAATGGCGGCGGTCTGCAACGGCAGGAAGGCCTGGTAGAGGCGATCGATGTCGGCAGCATCGGGAGTCTTGTCAAACCGTGCCTGCCACTGTTTGCGAATGCGCGGCATCGCCAGCAACTGGCGGATGTGCTCGCGTTTCTCGGTGCCCATGGGCTCCCGGGCCTCGGCTTCGCTCAGCTCGATACCCTCGGCCTCGAACAGGTTCAGGAAGGCCTGGATCGGTGCCAGCGAACCGAAGTCCACACAGGTACCGGCCAGGTCCATGATGACCGCCTGCAGCGGTCCGGTATAACAACGGGTGTAGGTGTACATGGGTCTCTCCTGTAAAGGGTCAGGCGGTAAAAGGTCAGGCGGATTGCAGGTTGTCGGGGGCCTCGGCGGGCGCCGGTACGGGCAGGGTCAGTCCCAGCTCCTGGCACACTTCGGCGATGGCGGCGATCACCGCATCGATCTGTTCGTCGTGGAGCTGACCGATGCAGCCAATGCGGAAGCTGTCCGCCACCGTGAGCTTGCCCGGGTAAATCACAAACCCCCGGGCCTTGATGGCGTCGTAGAAACGGCCAAACTCAAACGCCGCGCTGTCCGGCGACAGGAAGGTGGTGATGATCGGTGACAGCCACTGATCCACCAGCAGGGTCTGGAAGCCCAACTCCCGCATGCCGGCCACCAGTCGGTCGCGGTTGCGGGTGTAGCGGGCCAGTCGACCGGCGACACCGCCTTCGGCCTGATGTTCCTTCATCGCCTGCTGGAACGCCGCCACCACATGGGTTGGCGGGGTATAGCGCCACTGACCGGTTTTCTGCATGTACTGCCACTGCTCATAAAGGTCCAGTGACAGGCTGTGACACTGGCCGGCGGAAGCGGCCAGCAGGTTCCGCTCAATGATGGCAAAGCCGAAGCCGGGCACCCCCTCAAAACACTTGTTGGCTGAGGACACCAGAGCGGCACAGGGCAGCTCGGCGACGCTCACCGGCAAGGCGCCGAACGCGCTCATGCTGTCAATGATCAGACGCTTGCCGGCCTGGCGGCAGACCTCGGCGATCTCGTCGATGGGGTTGAGGATGCCGGAGCTGGTCTCGCAGTGAACCACCACCACCTGGTCGATGTCCGGGTTCTCGGTGAGTGCGGCCGCCACCTCCTCGCCACGGGGCGGGTGGTAATCGCCCTTGTCGATGGCCAGGAACGACCGCCCCAGGGTGCTCAGGATCTTGCCGATGCGCTGGCCGTAAGCGCCATTCATCAGCACCAGGGTGCGACTCCCGGGCGGAATCACCGTGCCCAGGGTGGCCTCCACCGCGAAGGTGCCGCTGCCCTGCATCGGCACACAGACGTGGCTGTCCTCGCCGCCGGCCACCGCCAGCAAACGCTGGCAGATGTCGGCAGTCATGGCGTTGAAGTTGCCGTCCCAGGAGCCCCAGTCCCGCAGCATGGCCTGCTTTACGGTGGTGCTGGTGGTGAGGGGACCCGGGGTCAGCAGGTAAGGATCTTGATCAGTCATGGTGGTCTCCGTGTCTAGCCGGTGCGCTTGCGGGCTCGCGCCTCAGCGCAGCGCTGGATGAAGTCAGGGTGGTAGGAATCAATGCTGCCAAACCGGTCCAGCCGGAACCGGTCGGGGTCCACGAACGGCGTCTGGCCGGTAGCCAGCTCCGCCACCAGCCGGCCAATGCCGCCAGACATGCCAATACCGGCGCCGGAACAACCGGTGGCGGCCATGAAGCCTTCGACGGTCGGCATGGCGCCCAGCAGGTAGAATCCATCCGGGGTGTAGCTGGAAACGTTACTGACGTAATGGGCCAAGGGCAGCTCGTCCACCAGCGGCAACTGTTGGCGCAGGGCGTGGTACCCCGCTTCAAGGGCGTTGTCGCCGTTCGGGTCCTGGTCGAAACAGAAATCCTGCAGGCTGGCCGGCAGTTGGCCGGGATGGGCGGTCACCGCCTGGGGATCGCGCAGTCCGAACAGCAGTCCGCCCACTTCGGGGCGGGCATAGGCGCCACTGTCCGGCAGGATGGTCATCGGGCCATCCGCGGGGATGGCGGGATGGGCGGCGGAAATCCAGTAATGGGAACGCACCGGCGCCATGCCCAGGTGAACCCCCACCTGGCGGGCCAGCGCCGTGCTCCAGGGTCCGGCGGCATCGATCACCAGACCAGCAGTCACGGTCTCGCCACTGGCCAGACGTACTCCAGTCACCCGATTGCCGGTCTGGAGCAGTTCAGCCACAGTCTGGCGCAGGCGGAAACTGACGCCATGGCGGCGGGCGTCGGCGGCATAGGCCTGGCACAGGGTGTAGGGTTCGATGTAGCCGTCATCCGGCAGCCACAGCGCCGCGGTGTCGCCACTCAGGGACAGCCAGGGCGCCTGCCGCTGGGCAGTGTCGGCGTCAAGCCGTTCAGCCACCACGCCAACGTCGGCGGCACGCGCTGCTGTTCGCTCAATCTGCTGCTGCCCCGCGGACTCCGCCGCCACCTGCAGACTGCCCACGCGACGCAGGGGCAGCGGCTCACCAGTCTGTTCACCCAGCTCGTCAATGGCGTGGAAGGTTTCCATCGCCATCGCGGTGAGTTCCCGGTAGGGACGGATACGGGTCAGCAGCGCCGCCGCCTGGCTGGTGGTCTGCTCACCCAGACCGTGACGCTCGATGACCGTCACCGAGACGCCCGGCTGACGGCTGAGGTAGCGGGCTATGGCGCATCCAAGGATGCCGCCACCGATGATGGCCACATCCGGATGAGGGTTTGCGAACATGGGATTTCCTCGCTCATCTGGTATAGACCAGTTTGGCGAGGAACTGTGACGGTTTTATGAACGCTCGATGACAATCCGGCTTTTCAGCGCGGCGAGGAGGTCACTGCACTTCCACCTGGATGCTGAGGGTGTCGTGCAACCAGAACTCCTCATCGAACTCCACGAAGACTCCGTCGGCGTCGTGGCTGCGCCGGGTCACATACAACCCGGCGGTACCGGCATTAACCCCCAGGGCTTCCGCCTGCGGGTCCACCAGTGCGGTGGGAAACATTTCAATGCGCTTGCCCTGCAGCTCGACGCTGTACTTCTCCCGCAGCAGCTTCCACAGCGAACGGTTGAAATCGTACTGCTCAATGCCGGGCAGGCGCTTGGGGTTGAGGTAGATGTTCTCCACCAGCACCGGGCGGCCATCCACCTGCCGCCGCCGACGCAACCTGACGATGGCATCGCCCACGGCCAGGCCGGTTTTGTTGGCAAGCCAGGGGGCCACTTCGGTGGTGGTGACTTCCAGGGTTTCGGTGGCCGGCGTGCGGCCCTGTGAGGTCACGTTGTCGGAGAAGCTGTAATCCTGGGTAGGGTTGTACACCAGCCGCGGCGGTGACACGAACCAGCCACGGCGGTTGGAGCGGTAGATGCGCCCCTCCGCCTCCAACTGGGCCAGGGCCAGACGGGTGGTGACCCGGGTGGTACCATGGCTTTCCGCCAGCACCCGCTCCGACGGCAGGCGAGTATTGGCCGCCAGCAGGCCGGCCTCGATCTGGTTGGCGAGCTGGTCCCGGACTCTCAGGTACAGCGGCGTGGAGCCCTCTCCATTTGCTCGTGCTTCCATTGTATGACTCCTCTGACCGACAAAACCGTGCACCCTACTCCGCCCGGGTGACGCCAGTATGACAAAGCCGCTAAGCTTTTCGTAGCGCACCCGCCCCAAGGAGCCTGAAAGGAAATCCCATGAAAATTGGCCAGGTATCGAAACAGACCGGTGTGCCGGTCGAAACCATCCGCTACTACGAAAAGATCGGTCTGCTGGCCGAACCGCAGCGGGAAGACAGCGGCTACCGGCGCTACACCGACGACCATGTGCGCCGGCTCAGCTTCATTCGTCGCTGCCGCAACCTGGACATGGCCCAGGATGAAATCCGTCGGCTGATCGAACTGATGAACCAGCCGGAAGCGGGCTGCCAGCAGGTCGACCGCTTACTGGAGCATCACCTCGAACACATCCAGCAGCGCATCACCGAACTCCAGGCCCTGCAACAGGAAATGCAGCGCTTGCGGGCCGCCTGTGCCAACGAGGGCCAGGTCAGTGAGTGCGGCATCATCGACCGGCTCAAGCAGTCCAGCAGCAACGATCCGGGGCTGGACCGGGATAACCATATTCCCGGCTCCCACTGATTTGTCGAAACCGGCCCTTGACCCTGTAGCAGCTACAGGCTTTTTAATGACTCCATTGCAGATATGAGCCCCTGGGGAGTCCCCCCCCGGCGGGCCAATAACACTTAATGAGGGAGTTCGTTATGGCCGGTCATTGCTGTTCGTCCGACACCCACGCCAGCCAGGCTGTGGACCCGAGGTTCCGCCGCGCGCTGTGGATCGCGCTGTGGGTCAACCTGGGCATGTTCCTGCTGGAGTTTGCCGCCAGTCTGACCTCAGGCTCGGTGGCCCTGCTGGCCGATGCGGTGGATTTCTTCGCCGACTCGGCCAACTACATGCTGTCGCTGTATGTGTTGTCGATGGGGCTGCTGTGGCGGGGGCGTGCTGCGCTGGTGAAAGGCGTCACCATGGTGGTGTTTGGCGTTGCCGTTCTTGGCAAGGCATTCTGGAATCTCAGCAGCGGCGCCACCCCTGAAGCCATGACCATGGGTATGGTGGGCGCGCTGGCGATGGTGGCCAACATCGCGGTAGCCCTGTTGCTGTACGCCCATCGCACCGGCGATGCCAACATGCGTTCGGTCTGGTTGTGTAGCCGTAACGATGCCCTCGGCAACCTGGCGGTCATGCTGGCTGCGGTCGGAGTCTTTGGTACCGGCACCGCCTGGCCGGATCTGATCGTCGCCGCCATCATGGGCGGACTGGCCATCCATTCCGGTCTCGCGGTGGTTGGCCACGCCCGCAGCGACATCGCCGAAGCCCGGGCCTGCACTTCCTGACCAAGCTCGGCCGAGAAACCTGGCTACAGCACAATCGCCACCATCACCGGAATAAACAGCAACGCAAACAGCGTGCTGAGCAACGCCGTCCCCGCCGCCTGGCGGGGGGCGGTATCCAGCAGGGTGGCGATAACCACGGTATTGGCCGCAATCGGTGTGATCGAGACCAGGAACATCGCCCGGTGCACCGCCTCGCTGTAGAGCCCGAAGACGTTGGCATCGAGCCACCACAGCGACAACGCCACTGCCGGCCACACCAGGAATTTGCCGAAGAAGGCCAGTCCGGTGAAGCGCCAATTACCCGCCAGCCCCCGGAAGCTGACAATCCCCATCCCGATGATCATCATCCCGAAGATGCTGTAGGCCCCGCGCAGGTTGTCGAACAGCGGCTCGAACACCTGCGGAATGGTGACACCGGAAAGGTTCAGCACCACCGCCAGGGCGAAGGCATAGACCGACGGCAGCCTGGCCACCCGCAACAGGCAATCCTTCACTCCCTGGCGCCCCCGCGCTGCCAGATAGAACCCTACCGACGTTTCGAACAGTGTGGTGCCCAGCATCGCCACGATGTATAGCCCCAAGCCTTCCTGGCCAAACAGCAGCAGAGCCACCGGGATACCAAAATAGCCGGTGTTACCGGTGCCTGTTGCCAGGGGAATGATGTTGGCGCTTTCATCACCAACCCAGCGCCTCGCGATGGCCAGGTGTATCAGCGCCACCAGGGTACTGAGGCCAAAGGTCAGAAACGGCAGCAGGATCACCTCCGCCGAAAGCGGCGCGCTCATCACCCCGGAAAACACCACCGAGGGCGTGACGATGTACAGCATGATGCCGGCGATGTGACGTCCACTGGCCTCCAGGTAACGGCCGGCCACCCAGCCCAGAGCTACGGTGATGTAGAGGGGCATCATTTTGTACAGAAGCGCCAGTGCTGCGGCCATGAGAGGTCTCCGGGCAAAGCCTGACAGTCTATCAGCGCCCCGGGAGGGGCAGAAGCAAGCCCTCCCCGGATACGGGTTTATACCTACCCAACCCACTCTTTATGAAACACTTTTCCGGACACTGTCACCCCACCGTCACCGGAGTTTCATGACCCGGTCATCGACAACCGCGACAGTGAGTCGCTTTACGGACCCATTAAGGAGCGGACCCTATGTACACCCCCACCCGTGCATTGCTGTTGGCGTCGGCAATCACCTCCCTGACCCTGGCTGGCTGCGGCAGCGATGACGACGATGCCAAGGTCGCAACGGTCGACCTGCGGGTCATGGAAACCACCGACATCCACGCCAATGTGATGGACTACAGCTACTACGGCGACAAAACCGATCCCAAGGTGGGCCTGGTTCGCACCGCCACCCTGGTCAACCAGGCCCGGGCTGAGCTGGCCCACGCCGGCAACAGCGTACTGGTCGACAATGGCGACCTGATCCAGGGCAGCCCGATGGGCGACTGGCGCGCCAACGTCGGCATCACCGCCGGCGAGATCCACCCGGTGTACAAGGTAATGAACCAGATGGGCTACGATGTTGCCAACTACGGCAACCATGAGTTCAACTACGGTCTGGAGTTCCTGGCAGAGAGCGTCAACGACGCCACCTTCCCGTACATCAGCGCCAACATCTTCGCCGACGATGGTGACAGCAACCCGGACAACGATCAGCCCTATTTCGACCCCTACCATCTGGTGACCAAGTCCGTTACCGACCGGGATGGCAACAGCCATGAGCTGACCGTCGGCTTCATCGGCTTTGTCCCGCCCCAGATCATGCAGTGGGACAAAGCCAACCTGGAAGGCCAGGTGATTGCCAAAGACATCCGCGCCATGGCGGAGCGCTACGTACCTGAAATGCGTGCCAACGGCGCGGATCTGGTCATCGCCATTCCCCACTCCGGTATCAGCACCCTGGCTTACGACCCTGCCAACAAGGCGGAGAACAGCAGTTGGTACCTGGCAGATGTCGAGGGAATTGACGCCATTCTGTTCGGCCACAGCCACCTGGTATTCCCGTCCAGCAGCTTCAGTGACACCGACGGCGTGGATCTGGAGCGTGGCACCATCAAGGGTGTGCCCGCGGTCATGCCCGGCTACTGGGGCAGTCACCTGGGCATCATT
Source organism: Marinobacter sp. CA1 (assembly GCF_020546665.1). NCBI lineage: Bacteria > Pseudomonadati > Pseudomonadota > Gammaproteobacteria > Pseudomonadales > Marinobacteraceae > Marinobacter > Marinobacter sp. CA1. The sequence goes on along the minus strand of NZ_CP071785.1, from coordinate 845,712 downwards.
GACCTGACCCTGGCCTACAACACCGACGACGACCAGTGGAGCGTCCGCACCAGTGACGTCGAGGCGCGGCCAATCTTCGCCGACAACACCCCCCTGGTGGAGCCGGATGCCAACCTGATGGCCCAGGTAGTTGTCGACCACCAGGCCACCATCGATTTCATGAACCAGGCCATCGGCGAATCCACCGACGATATCTACAGCTTCCTGGCGGTGGTGAAGGATGACCCCTCGATCCAGATCGTCAGCGATGCCCAGAAAGCCTACGTTGAAGCCGCTATCCAGGGCGACGTCAACCTGGACGGCCTGCCGGTACTGTCCGCCGCCGCGCCCTTCAAGGCCTGCGACCGCGACGGCGTCTGCGCTGACGAAGGCAGTTTCACCGTGGTACCCCAGGGTGAGCTGAAAGTGAAAAATGCCGCCGATCTCTACCTCTACCCCAACACCCTGATGGCGGTGAAGGTCAATGGCGCCGAACTGCAGCAGTGGCTGGAGTGCTCCGCGTCCCAGTTTTTCCAGATCGACACGGGTTCCAGTGAGCGTCAGGAACTGGTCAACTTCAGCGGTTTCCCCACCTACAACTTCGACGTTATTGATGGGGTCAGCTACCAGATCGACGTGACCCAGCCGCCCCGTTATGACCGTGACTGCCAGATCATCAACGACAGCGCCCAGCGTGTGCTCGGCCTGAGCTACCAGGGCAGCCCGGTCACCGCCGACCAGCAGTTCCTGATTGCCACCAACAACTACCGCGCCAACAGCGGTGTGTTCCCCGGTACCGGCGCCGATCACATCGTGATCAACTCACCGGACACCAACCGGGACGTGCTGGCCAACTACATCCGCACCAACAGCCCGGTCACCCCGACCGCCGATGGCAACTGGTCGTTCGCTCCGATCACCAGCGCCACCGACCTGGAGATCGTATTCCGGGTGCCCAACACCCAGCGCACCCAGGGTTTTGTCGCCAGCAAGGCGCCGGAAGCCGTGTTCCTTGAAGTGAACGACGCCAACGAGGCCGTTTACGAGCTTAACCTGCAACAGCCCTGAAGGCTGACCGCAGCACCGGGAGGCCGCCTCTGGCCTCCCGTTCCCCTCTCCGCATTACCCGCCTAGAACGCCCTATCCCACTTTTGTCCAATATTCCACCACCAGGCATTGACGCCCCAATCGCCCAGCGTTACCTTTACGTTAACGTCAACTTGGGCACGACCAATGAATCAACGCAGTCAACCGCGCACCTTCTCCATCAGCGAACTCGCCCGCGAGTTCGACATCACCACCCGCACCATCCGGTTCTATGAGGAAGCGGGCATGCTGGAGCCGGAGCGCAATGGCCAGACCCGGATCTACAGTGACCAGGACCGGGTCAAGCTCAAGCTGATTCTGCGGGGTAAACGCCTGGGCTTCAGCCTGGCGGAATCCCGTGAACTGATCGAGATGTACGACCCGTCCTCCGATAACGTCCCGCAGTTGCACGCCCTGCGCCGCAAGATCCAGCAGAGCCGCGACGCCCTGCTGCAACAGCTGGCGGATATCGAGGTGATGAAGAACGAACTGGACGCAGCAGAGGACCGCTGCCTGGAAGCGCTAAAGGACCTGGAGCCCGAGCCGGAGGGAGGCAACTGACCGGTCAGGTCAGGCGCCAAAAACAATAATAGCCCCAACCAACGACGCTCCAACTTACCGATACAAACACAAAAGCAAGGTGGGTTATGGCAACACACAACAGTTACATCAGTGGAATCAGTGAAACGCCCCTGCTGGGGATGACCATTGGCGAAGCGTTCGACCAGACGGTGGAACGGGTGCCCGACAGCGACGCCCTCATCGTCCATCACCAGGACCTGCGCTACAGCTACCGCGAACTCCAGGCGGCGGTGGACGAGTGCGCCCGCGCCCTGATGGGGCTTGGCGTCGGCAAGGGTGACCGGGTCGGCATCTGGTCCCCCAACTGCGCCGAGTGGTGCATTACCCAGTTTGCCACCGCCAAGATCGGCGCCATCCTGGTGAACATCAATCCCAGCTACCGCCTCCACGAGGTCGAGTACGCCCTGCGTCACTCCGGCACCTCCACGCTGATCCTGCAGGGCCAGTTCAAGACCTCCGACTATGTCGCCATGACCACCGAGCTGGCACCGGCGCTGGCCGATGAGCGCCAGGGTGACCTCAGCAGCGACAAGCTGCCGAACCTGAAGAACGTGATCTGCCTGGACGCCGATCACAAAGCCCCGGGCATGCTGCACTGGCAGGACCTGCTGGCCCTGGCCGAAAGCACCAGTGAAGCGGATTACCAGAGCCGTCAGCAGGATCTGCAGTTCGACGACGCCATCAACATCCAGTACACCTCCGGCACCACCGGTGCGCCCAAGGGTGCCACCCTGTCCCACCACAACATCCTCAACAACGGGCTGTTCGTGGCCCGGCGGATGAACTTCAGCGAGCAGGACCGGCTGGTGATTCCGGTGCCGCTGTACCACTGCTTCGGCATGGTGATGGGCAACCTCGGCTGCATCACCCACGGCGCGGCGATGATCTACCCCTCGGAGGGCTTCGAGCCGGAAGCCACCCTGAAGGCAGTAGTGCGGGAAAAAGCCACCGCGCTGTACGGCGTGCCCACCATGTTCATTGCCGAACTGGAACACCCGGAGTTCGCCAGCTTTGATCTGTCCACCCTGCGCACCGGCATCATGGCCGGCTCCAACTGCCCGGTGGAAGTGATGAAGCAGGTCATCGAGAAGATGAACATGCGGGACGTCACCATCTGCTACGGCATGACCGAAACCAGCCCGGTGAGCCTGCAGACCGAGCCCACCGCGCCACTGGAGAAGCGGGTCACCACCGTCGGCACCATCCACCCCCACCTGGAGGTGAAGATTGTCGATCCGGCCACCGGCGCCATCATGCCCCGCGGTGAAAAGGGCGAACTCTGCACCCGTGGCTACAGCGTGATGCTGGGCTACTGGAACAACCAGGAAGCCACCGCCAAAGCCATCGACGCCACCCGCTGGATGCACACCGGTGACCTGGCCACCATGGACGACGAGGGCTACGTCGCCATCGTCGGCCGGATGAAAGACATGATCATCCGCGGCGGCGAGAACATCTACCCACGGGAAATCGAAGAGTTTCTCTACACCCACCCGGCCGTCTCTGACGCCCAGGTCATCGGCGTCCCCGATGACCGCTTCGGCGAGGAAGTGATGGCCTGGATCAAGCTGGTGGAGGGTCAGGACGTCAGCGAGGACGACCTGCGGGCGTTCTGCAAGGCCAACATCGCCCACTACAAAGTACCGCGCTACTTCCGCCTGGTGGACGAATTCCCGATGACGGTGACCGGCAAGATCCAGAAATTCAAGATGCGGGAAATCAGCATCGAAGAGCTGAGCCTGTAATTCAAGCCAACAACAAGATGCCCGCCCCTTTCGGGCGGGCCCACGGAGCACACAGATGAAAAGCCAATACACCTCCCTCAACTTCAACCTCGGCGAAACTCCCGACATGCTGCGGGATCAGGTCAACGCCTTTGCCACAGACCACATCGCCCCCATCGCCGAGAAGACCGACAAGGACAACCAGTTCCCCAACGACCTGTGGCCACGCCTCGGTGAGATGGGGCTGCTGGGGATGACTGTGAGCGAGGAGTATGGCGGCAGCGAGATGGGCTACCTGGCTCACGTGATCGCGGTGGAGGAAATCAGCCGCGCGTCCGCCAGCATTGGCCTGAGCTACGGCGCCCACTCCAACCTGTGCGTCAACCAGATCCACCGCAACGGCACCGCCGAGCAGAAGGCCAAGTACCTGCCCAAGCTGGTAAGCGGTGAGCACATCGGTGCGCTGGCCATGAGTGAGCCCAACGCCGGTTCCGACGTGGTCAGCATGAAGCTGCGGGCCGACAAGAAAGGCGACCGCTACATCCTCAATGGCAGCAAGATGTGGATCACCAACGGCCCCGATGCCAACACCTACGTGATCTACGCCAAGACCGATGTTTCCAAGGGCCCGCACGGCATCACCGCGTTCATCGTCGAGCGGGACTGGAAGGGCTTCTCCCGTGGGCCCAAGCTGGACAAGCTGGGCATGCGCGGTTCCAACACCTGCGAGCTGATCTTCGAAGACGTGGAGATTCCTGAAGAGAACATCCTGGGGGGCGAGAACCAAGGCGTTAAGGTGCTGATGTCCGGCCTCGATTACGAGCGGGTGGTGCTCTCCGGTGGTCCGGTCGGCATCATGCAGGCCTGCATGGACATCGTGGTGCCCTACGTTCACGAGCGCAAACAGTTCGATCAGCCCATCGGCGAATTCCAGCTGATCCAGGGCAAACTGGCGGACATGTACACCGAGCTGGCGGCCTCCCGCTCTTACCTCTACGCCGTGGCCCAGGCCTGCGACCGTGGTGAGACCACCCGCAAGGACGCCGCCGGCGCCATTCTCTACACCTCCGAGCGCGCCACCAAGATGGCCCTGGAAGCGATCCAGATCCTCGGCGGCAACGGCTACATCAACGACTACGCCACCGGCCGCCTGCTGCGGGACGCCAAGCTCTATGAAATCGGCGCCGGCACCCAGGAAATCCGCCGCATGCTGATCGGCCGCGAACTGTTCAAGGAATCCCGTTAAGGGTAGAGGCGTTACACATGGCTATTCTCCATACCCAGGTTCAACCGAATTCCGAGGAATTCCGCCAGCGCCGCGAACACATGCAGGCCCTGGTGGAAGAACTTCGCAACCGCCACGACACCATCGCCCAGGGCGGTGGTGAAAAGGCCCAGAAGCGCCACACCGACCGCGGCAAACTGCTGCCCCGGGACCGCATCCAGCGGGTGCTGGACCCCGGCTCGCCGTTCCTTGAGATCGGCGCCTTCGCCGCGGAAGACGTCTACGACGACAAGGTACCCGCCGCCGGTGTGGTCGCCGGTATCGGCCGGGTCCACGGCGTCGAGTGCATGATCGTGGCCAACGACTCCACGGTGAAGGGGGGAACCTACTACCCGTTGACGGTGAAGAAGCACATCCGCGCCCAGACCATCGCCGAGGAGAATCACCTGCCGTGCATCTACCTGGTGGATTCCGGCGGTGCCAACCTGCCCCAGCAGGACGAAGTCTTCCCGGATGCCGAGCACTTTGGCCACATCTTCTATCGCCAGGCCAACATGTCATCCAAGGGCATTGCCCAGATCGCCGTGGTGCTGGGACTGTGTACCGCCGGCGGCGCCTACGTGCCGGCCATGGCGGATGAGAGCATCATGGTCAAAGGCCAGAGCTCGATCTTCCTGGCCGGCCCGCCGCTGGTCAAAGCGGCGACCGGCGAGACCGTCAGTGCCGAAGACCTGGGTGGCGCCGACGTCCACACCGGCATCTCCGGGGTGGCCGACCACTACGCCAACACCGAGGCGGAAGCGCTGGAGCGGGCCCGCCGCTGCATCGCCAACCTCAACTACAAACGCCCGGACCACATGGCCCTGCGGGAGCCGGTGGAGCCGCTGTACCCGGCCGAGGACCTGTACGGCCTGATCCCCAGTGACCTGCGTACGCCCTACGACGTCAAGGAAGTGATCGCCCGGCTGGTGGACGGCTCGGAGTTTGACGAGTTCAAGGCCAACTACGGCAAATCGCTGATCTGTGGTTTCGGCCACCTGTACGGCATGCCGGTGGGCATCGTCGCCAACAACGGCATCTTGTTCTCGGAATCCGCCCAGAAAGGCGCCCACTTTATTGAGCTGTGCAGCCAGCGGGGCATTCCACTGATCTTCCTGCAGAACATCACCGGCTTCATGGTGGGCAAAGACGCCGAACACGAAGGCATTGCCAAGCACGGCGCCAAGATGGTGACCGCGGTGGCCTGCGCCCGGGTGCCCAAACTCACCGTGGTGATCGGTGGCAGTTTCGGGGCCGGCAACTACGGCATGTGTGGCCGCGCCTACAAGCCCCGTTTCATGTTCATGTGGCCCAACGCCCGTATCGCAGTGATGGGTGGCGAGCAGGCCGCCGGTGTGCTGGCGGACGTCAAACGCACCGGCATCGAACGCCGCGGCGAGAGCTGGTCCGACGACGAGGAGCAAGCCTTCAAGCAGCCGGTGATCGACCAGTTCGAACGCCAGTCCAGCCCCTACTACGCCAGTGCGCGGCTGTGGGACGACGGCATCATCGATCCGGCTGACACCCGCCGGGTGCTGGGCCTGAGTCTGTCTGCCGCGCTCAATGCACCGCCCGAAGACACCCGCTTCGGCATCTTCAGAATGTGATGGAGGCAACCATGAGTGACAACGCCGTACGTTACGAAACCGATGCCCGGGGTGTGACACGAATTACCCTCAACCGGCCGGACAAGCGCAACGCCTTCGATGCCGACATCATCCGCGCCCTCACCGACGCGGTGAAGCTGGCGTCAGAAGATCCCGCCTGCCGGGTGATTGTGCTGGCCGGCGATGGCAAGCACTTCTCCGCCGGGGCCGACCTCAACTGGATGAAACACACCGCCACCCTGAGCGCGGACGAGAACCGGGAAGACGCCCGCGCCCTGGCCGGCATGCTCAAGGCCATCGACCTGTCCCCCAAACCGACCATCGCGCGGGTACAGGGAGCGGCCTTTGGCGGCGCCGTGGGTCTGGTGAGCGCCTGTGACATCGCCATTGCCTCCGACGATGCCCGTTTCTGCCTCAGCGAGGTCCGCCTCGGACTGGCACCGGCGGCCATCGGCCCCTACGTCATCCGGGTACTGGGTGCCCGCCAGGCCCGGCGCTATTTCCTCACCGCCGAGGAAATCTCCGCCACCCGGGCCGTCGATCTGGGGCTGGTCCACGAGACCGTGACCGCCGAGTCTCTCGACGATACCGTCAACCGACTGGTGGACCGGCTGCTGAAGAACAGCCCTCAGGCCCTTGGCGCCTGCAAAGAACTGATTGCCCGTACCGGCCACAACCAGCCGGACGAAGAGCTGATCCGCTACACCGCGGACCTGATTGCCCACCTGCGCACCAGCGACGAAGGTCAGGAAGGGCTGAGCGCCTTCCTGGAGAAGCGCGCACCGAGCTGGATTCAGGAGTAAACCATGACTCAACACATTCACACTCTGCTGGTTGCCAACCGGGGCGAGATCGCCCTGCGCGTCATGAAGACCGCACAGACCATGGGCATTCGCTGCGTTGCGGTTTACTCCGAGGCCGACGCCCGGGCGCCGTTTGTCGACTTCGCCGACGAGGCGGTCTGCATTGGTCCGGCAGCCGCCTCTGAGAGCTATCTCAAGGTCGATCACATCCTCGACGCGGCCCGCAAGACCGGCGCCAACGCCATCCACCCGGGGTACGGTTTTCTGTCCGAAAACACCGAACTGGCAGAACGCTGCGAGGCCGAAGGCATCCACTTCGTTGGTCCGCCTGCCGCCTCAATCGCCGCCATGGGTTCCAAGAGTGCCGCCAAGGCGCTGATGGAGAAAGCCGGCGTGCCCCTGGTGCCGGGCTATCACGGCGATGACCAGAGCGCCGACAGGTTCCGCCAGGAGGCCGAGCACACCGGATTCCCGCTGCTGATCAAAGCCAGTGCCGGTGGTGGAGGCAAGGGCATGCGGGTGGTGCGTTCGCTGGCGGAAGTGGACGACGCCGTGGCGGCCGCCCAGCGTGAGGCCACCTCAAGCTTTGGCGATCCTCATCTGTTGATTGAGCGCTACCTGGAGAACCCGCGCCACGTCGAAGTCCAGGTGATGTTCGACAAGCACGGCAACGGCCGCTACCTGTTTGATCGCGACTGCTCGGTGCAGCGTCGTCACCAGAAAATCATTGAGGAGGCACCCGCGCCCAACATTCCGGACGACGTCCGCCGGGAGATGGGCGAAGCCGCGGTTCGCTGCGGTGAGGCCATCGGCTACGTCGGTGCCGGTACCGTCGAGTTTCTCTACGAACCCGGCGCCGGTTTCTACTTCATGGAAATGAATACCCGGCTTCAGGTGGAACACCCGGTCACCGAGCTGATCACCGGCCTCGATCTGGTGGAATGGCAGCTCAAGGTGGCCCAGGGCGAAACCCTGCCCTGGAGCCAGGACGCCCTGCACTACAGCGGCCATGCCATGGAAGCCCGGGTGTACGCCGAAGACCCGGACAACGACTTTCTGCCGGTCACCGGAACCCTGTTCAGCCTGAGCGAGCCGGACAACCTGCCGGGGGTGCGGGTGGATTCGGGCGTGTGCCAGGGGCAGGAGATCACCCCCTGGTACGACCCCATGCTGGCCAAGGTCATCGCCTATGGCCACACCCGTGACGAGGCCCGCCAGCGCTTGGTGGACGCCCTCGCACACTACCGGGCCCTGGGTGTGACCCTGAACATCGACTATGTCTGTCGGGTGCTGGAACACACCGAGTTTGCCGAGGGCCAGCTGACCACCCATTTCATCGAACAGCAGGCCGACTCACTGGCCAAACAGGCGTTCGATCATCGCGAACAGATGGCACTGAGCTGGCTGGCCTGGTACCGCGCCACCAACTCCGCGCTGCTGGACGAAGCCGCCTCCCGCTGGACCTCTCCGTGGACCGCCGGCGACAGCTACCGCCTGGGCGGGCCCTGCAGTCAGCGCTGTGAACTGCGCATCGGCAGCGAGGACGACACTCTGCACTACTGGCTGGAATCCACCGGCCACGGCAAGGTGCAACTGGACAGCGAAGACCGCTCCATCGCACTCAACTGGCGGGATGACCCGGATAGCGACGGCGTCATTGTCCGCCTCAATGGCCGTACCGTGAAGCTGGGCTGGGCTGCCCACGGCGAGCGCCTGGGAGTCTTTGCTAACGCCGTCCACTGGGAAGCGCTGGTCAACCATCCCGAGGAGCAGGCCGGTGATGCCGCGGGCGACGGCCAGCTCAAGGCGCCGATGCATGGCCGCATCACTGCGGTTACCTGCCAGCCCGGCGACACCGTCGACGCAGGCACCTCGCTGGTCGCGCTTGAGGCGATGAAAATGGAACACACCCTGCGCGCACCGGTCAAAGGCACCATCGCCGCTGTACACTGCAACGAGGGCGACAACGTCGGCTCCGGTCAGGTGCTGGTGGAGTTCGAAGCTGAGGAGGCGTCATGAGCCGGGAGTTCGTCACCCTGGTGGAAATGGGACTGCGGGACGGCCTCCAGAACGAGGCCACCCCGGTACCGGCGGACGTCCGCGCCCGCTGGTTTAACGCCCTCGCCGGCACCGGCCTTGATCGCATCGAGGCCGGCAGTTTCGTGTCCCCCAAGTGGGTACCGCAAATGGCCAACACCGACCAGGTCATTGCCGGTATCAAACGCCGTGACGGCCTGTCGGTGGAAGTGCTGACACCGAACCAGAAAGGCCTGGAGGGCGCCCTGGCGGCCGATGCCGATGTCTGCGCGGTCTTCACCGCCGCCTCGGAAAGCTTCACCCAGCGCAACATCAACTGCACCATCGCGGAAAGCATCGAACGCTTCCGGCCGGTTGCGGAAGGTGCCAAGGCTGCCGGCAAACGTCTGCGCGCCTACGTCTCCTGCGTGGTCGGATGCCCCTATGAGGGCGCCATCCAGCCATCCCAAGTGGCACCGGTGGTGGAACAGCTGCTGGCCCTGGGGGCCGATGAAATTTCCCTGGGCGACACCATCGGCGTCGCCCGCCCCAAAGAGATTCATGCGCTGCTGGATGCAGTGCTACCGCTCCTGCCGGTGAACAAGCTGGCCCTGCATTGCCACGACACCCGTGGCCAGGCCGTGGCCAACATCTACGCCTCGCTGGAGCGGGGCATCCGCATCTTCGACAGCGCCGTCGCCGGCCTCGGCGGTTGCCCTTATGCCAATGGTGCCACTGGCAACGTCGCCACCGAAGATGTGCTGTACCTGCTGGACGGTGAAGGTTTCGACACCGGCATCGACCTTGAAGCCCTGGCAGTGGTGGGAAATGAAATCTGCGATTTCCTGGAAAGGGATAACCCGTCGAGGGTTGGCAAGACGTTCAAGGCGTAATCCGAAACCAAAGCGTTCCCATGGAAGGGATCGCTCTGGGATCCTGTGCTTTCGCCAGGTTCAACTCACTGATCACCGACCAGTTATGATCGCGCCGCCCTCCCCCAATGGACCAACAAGATCCCAACTAAAGCCCCCAGAACCCAAGTTCGGGGGCGCGTTGTTCAAGCCGAATGCTTGGCGCCATGGCGCGCGCCAGAAGCAACAACCGTGCGTCCGATCTAATCGGCGACAGCAACTGCACACCAATTGGCATGCCGGCATCATCGAATCCTGCTGGTAGAGCAATTGCGGGAAAGTCGAGGTAGTTTGCCGCACGGCTGAACTGACCGATGCTGGCATGACGGCAGTCCTCATCATCCAGGGGCAAAGCACCATGACCACTTACGGGCATTAGCAGGACGCCTGACGGGCCAATACTCTGCGTCAATGCCCTGGCGGCTTTGGTTCGCTGTGCAACTGCTGCTTCATATGCCTCATGACTAATATCACCACCGGCAAGAATCCGATTACGCACAACGTCCCAAAGCGGCTGTGCCGGATCACTTGCCAGGTGGCCATGCTCTCGATAGCCTTCGTAGCCAATAATTAACGAGTTACGCTCAGAAAGCTCCCCTATACCCAGTCCATCCCCGGGACTCCATTCCTCAAGCTCCCAGCCTGCATCACCAAGATTGTCCAGCACCCCTCTCCAAACGCGGTGGGCATCCGCGGTCATCGCAGCCGGAAAGGCCGCTTCGTCCAGAACAAACACCTTTGTCGTCCCGACAGATGTCAGGCCTTGCCCTGACTTCGCCGGCGCGCTCAACTCGTAGTCAGCATCCACACTGCTGAGAATGGCAGTGAGGGCGCTGGCATCGTCAACGGTTCGGGAGATGGGGCCCAGCACGTCCAGGCTTGGCGCAAGAGGCACTACACCATCCGCAGAGATCAGGCCCCCGGAAGGCTTGAATCCAACCAAGTGATTCAACGCAGCCGGTGCGCGAATCGAGCCACCGGTATCTCCTCCCACAGCGATCGGGACCAGCCCGGCAGCAACCGCAACGCCCGCCCCAGAGGATGATCCTCCCGGGGCGCGATGCAGTGCGGAATCCCAGGGGTTCCTGGGTGTACCGCGAGTCGGGTTCTGCCCGGACAACCCGAAGGCAAACTCAGTCATTTGAGTTTTACCCACGATAACCATACCGGCCTCCAGCAAACGCTTAACGGCGGCACTGGTCACGGAACTGACACAGGCTAAACGGCTTAACGAGCCGGCAGAAGCCGGGGTGCCGGAAACTTCGATATTGTCCTTGATGGCGACAGGCACGCCATGCAACGGACTCAACACCCGCCCCTCATCAAGTGCTCTATCGGCCTCATCGGCGCGCGCCAGGGCCTCTTCCGTGAATACCTCAGTGAACGCATTCAGGGCGCTGCCACGGGCAATTCGGTCAAGAAAGTAACTGGTCACGGCACGTGAGGTGGTCCGCCGCGTCTCAATCAAGTGAGCGATCTGCAGGGCGGTCTGAAAATGCAGGCTTTTGGGTTGGTCTTGCATAGTTTCCGGGTTCTGTGTTTTTTTTCGAGGGATACCCCATCGGCCATCGCTAACGGGGTATCGTGGCGTTGATTACACCGGCCCTATTTCAGTGGCTTGCCTGCTGTTTCAGGCATCCTGACGAAGGTCAGCAGGGACAGTGCAGCACCGGTGAGTACGTAATAGAAGAACCAGTGTTCTTGACCATTACTCTGCAACCAGGTCAGCAGGTACGGTGTGGTGCCACCAAGCAAGGCCACCATCAGGTTGTAGGGTGCGCCGATACCAACGGCACGAACGTTGCTGCGGAACTGCTCAGACATGATCGCGGGCGCGATCGAGGTATACAGTGCGTAAAGCAGCAGCCCGAACAGCTCGACCATCAGGATCGAAGAGAACGTCGGCTGCATGCTGGTAATGATCGGATAGAAGAACACCAGGTAACCCAGGCCAAATACAATCAGCTGTGGCCGACGCCCGAATTTGTCTGAAAGCATGCCGAACAAAGGGTGGACCAGCATAAAGACGATCATTGCCACGGTATTGGCGCCAAATGCGGTCGAAGCTTGGGCGTCCAGAGCACGGATGGCATAAGTGGGAACGTAAACCACAAACAGGTAGAAGGCGAACGTACTCAGGATAGAGAAACCAACGATCCGCAGGGTTTCGCGAGGGTAGTCTCGCAGCAGAGTACGCAGCGGTTGCTTAACAATAGCACTGTCGTCCTTCGGCTTAGAGGAATCGGATTCCGGCACAGACATGCGTAACCAAATTCCGGCAACGCCGCCCAGAGCACCCACGAGAAACGGGATACGCCAACCAAACTCGCGCATCTGCTCCTCCGTGAGGTACGAGGTCAATGCCCAGCCAATCAACGAAGCGGTCAGAATGCCGGCTGCGGAGCTGAAAAATACAAAGCTGGAGAACAGGCCACGGCGTTTATCCGGGGCCAGCTCAGCAAGATACGTCGAGGCTGAGGCGTATTCCCCTCCCAACGACAACCCTTGCATCAACCTAGCGATCACCAGTATCACCGGCGCCATCAAGCCGATCTGCTCATAGGTGGGAGCAATACCGATCAGCAGCGAGCCGCCGGCCATCAGCATGACCGTAGCTCCCAGCGCCGACTTACGACCGTAGCGGTCAGAATAGATTCCCAGGGCCCAACCGCCGATTGGACGGATGAAGAATCCAACTGCGAAAATGGCGAACGTTGCCAGCAGCGACGCCGTTGCGTCCGTTTCCGGAAAAAACTGCGTTGAAAAGAAGACAGCAAACGAGGCGTAGATGGTCCAATCGAACCATTCCACCGCATTGCCAATGCTGCCTGCAGCAATTTTACGTGCGGTAGAGACTTGGGGCTTTGCTGCCTGAAGATTTTCGGTCATTTCATTCATTGGCTTGGGCCTTCGACTTTGGCTTTATAGTTGTATTTGGACACCCGAGTCCAAAATATTCACTTTTATCGACACGGAAACGAGGTTATTTTTAAATTATGGACTCGTCAACAACAAAAAACACAGAAAATGGACAGAAAGCCCTGGATGAAACAGATCTAGCATGCCTGATCGCTCTGCAAGCCAACCCCCGCGGTACCTGGCGAGACCTGAGCGCAAGTTCTGGCGTAACGGAGCGAACACTCTCCCGTCGCCTCCAACGCCTGATGGAGAGCGGCTATATCAGAGTCATCGGAGAGCTTGACCCGGTAGTTATGGGCAGCGGTCCAGTGTTGCATGCCTGGATTCAGGTGGCCGACGGGCGCCAGGAGGAAGTTGCTGAACATCTGACGCAGCTGACTCAAGCCCGGGTGGTGATGGCAACAACGGGCGAGTTCGACATTTTCACCGAACTCAATCTGAGCAGTGTGGGAGCGCTGTCAGACATGGTCGTGAAAGAGTTGCCCCTGGTACCAGGCGTAAAGCAGGTGCAGTCACGAGTCGTGCTAAGGTCGTTCCGGCGTGCGAGTCGCTGGCGTATTGATGGCTCTCTACCAATTGAACCTGTGCAAACCTGTCCCATTCGTCTCAACGACGAAGAAATGCGACTTCAGGAAGCATTGATGATGGATGGAAGGGCAAACCTGAGCCATCTTGCAGAGACGTGTGGAGTAAGTGAGCCAAAGGCACAACGGCTGCTTAGTGGGCTGGTTGAATCTCAGGCTCTGACCTTTCGAGTCGAGCTTGAGCCTCAATTGGTTGGGTACGAGGTTGAAGCAATCCTGTCGTTACAGACTCGGCCTGGCATGACAGACAGCATTGCGAACGAATTGGCAAGGGATAAACATACACGCTGCCTGTTCGGCACAAGTGGGCATCTGCAACTGTTTTGGCATGTCTTGTGCCGTGACATCCATGACCTTTGGACAGTTTCAACGTCCCGAATTGGTGCGTTAGAAGGGATTGTCTCATGCGAGGTCAACACCGTTCTGAAGGCCTATAAGAGGGCCGGCAGAGCTCGTAAGGGCCTGATGGTTGAATAGGGGCGGTTTCTGGCAGTCACTGAGGGGCAATCCAGAGAACGTTAGAACGAAATCCCGTGCTCGGGCAAGCCCCTGACGGGTACGTTGCCCTGGAGTCCGCCTCATCTCAAAACGGGTGGGGAGCCCCGGTGACCTGCGACACCAACAGCCAGACGCCAATGGCGATCCAGCCGTCACTCACACTCCTGTTCTTGCTAACCACAAGATAGCGATCAGTAAGCAGCAGCGCCGTCATCAGCACCATCAGCAGTAAGCTGTGTCCAACCATGAGCACCATGGCCACCATCACCAGACCACACTCAAGCACACACCGGAGCCAAACCTCTCCGGCATAGCTTGCCATACTGCGATACACCTTGAAGCCGGTGACATGCACAACGCCATAGCGGCCACAGCGATTCCTGAACGCCTTGTTGGCAGGGTGTTTTCCCCAGAATCCAGCGGCAATAAACAGGGCAATGGCCAGCCAATCAAGCAGAACGAAAGGGGCCGCCACAGCCGATGACAGTGCAGAGGCCAACCAGAGTGCGCCCATCAGCAGGAGGACCCAACCGCCAGTGTAACAGACAAAAAAGAAGCTCATGGCCGGGAGGCGATGCCGGGGATTCAATGAGCGGGCGATATGAAGCAGGTGCCCGGCAATCATCGGCAGCATCATGGCCGGCACCATCAACATCAGGCTCAGTACGCCGCCATGACTGGCGTGCTCAGGTGCGTGGCCAGACATGACATGCATGTTGCTGGCAAACGCCACATACGCCAGCGATCCCCAAGCAGCAACAAACAGAGCGACAAACAGCCCAGCACTGACCCTGAACTTACCGATGTAGTCCAGATCGATTCCAAGGGTCGTCAGAACCGAGGCCATCCAGCCGGGCTGGCAACGGGACAACAACGGAAATTTGGCGAGAAAAGCCATAACAGACTCCCAGGCAGCGGGCGCAGCCTACTCAGGCGGCGCCCGCCGGCGTCAGGCCACGGAATGGAATTCCAGTGAAATCTTCTGGATGGTCACGACGCCACAACCTGTCGTTTCACCGTCCGGTTCCAACTGCACTGTCAGGTGGCCATTGGCCAGCAAGTGCTGGCAGATATCAACGATGTGTTGCTTGGGTACACGAACGGTGGTGGACATTGGCGCACCGTCAAACAGCTGGGTTTTGCCGTTCAACAGCGTAGAGCCGAAAAAGGAAACCACGCCCAACTCCCACTGATTCCCCGTTTTCTGCCCGCCAGCATCGTGTTCATACAACGTCACCCGATAGTTGATGGGAATTCCGTCTGTGACCACACCTTCCAGCTTTACCTTGGCCCCCCTGATCTGAGTGGCAGTATTGCTCGCCTGACACAGGCTCAGGGTATTACGGAAGGATTTTTCCTCGAGGACCTGCAGGGTTTCGGCCTTTGGTTGATCAGAAATCGTCATCGGCCTGTTCACATTGCCGACGATCAGGGTATTGATGTCACTGGATTTTCTGACAGCCATCGGTTTCACATCCTTACCAGAAGTCAGGGCCGCGACACTGGCTTCCGGAGCCCGGTTATCCTGAACGTCCTGTATGAACCGGGACAAACCGCTTGCCGGTGCATACTCATAGCTGATCGTTTCGATCACACTCGAATCAGGCGCACGGATCACAATATCCCTGGTGCTGGAAAAATCCTCCAACAACAGGCTGACGTCCTTGAGGCCGCCGTTATGGAACCACTTGAAAGCATATTCGATACCCGGATAGGGAACCCGGTCATCAATCAGCACCTCACCGCCAAGCTCGGTCCAGATTGCCCAGAGTCGATCGATGTTGGCGTGATGGAGATAGAAGATCGGGTCAAGGCCTGCCGTTCTGGTATCCCCCATCGCCCCGCCAACGCCATTGTGAATGACATTGTGCGGAGTGCCCTCCAGTGAGCCGCCACTGCCAGATTGACTTCCACCGAACTCAAAGAAAGGCTCATCGCTGACACTCTCGACAGTGCCTGCATAGAAATCCAGATTGTTGTGATGCCTGCCCGGAAAATACAGCGCTGTACTCTGATCCTGAAACGACTCCGGGATGACCATATTCTCGGTACCGGATGTGGTGTAGTCCCAGTAGGGCAAGGCCCAGTTGTCCGGTGCGCCAGGCAGCTCACTGAGCACAGAACGAATCACATTTTCGAACGCCAGCAGGTACTGCCTGTGCCAGGCCAGAAAATAGAACGATCCGTGCGGGCACTTGCCCAGAAACTCCAGATCACCGGGCCTGATACCGTTCTCCAGCCCGGTAACCCAGGGTTTGTCATCGTCGTAAGTGACGTGCCAGAAAGGGGACTCAAAATAATACTGGTGGACGGCCGCCCACCACCCCCAGCTTTTGGGATCGGATATATCTCGCCCCCGCATCCGGCTGACGGCTTTTTCATACCAGTAGATGGGGTCGGCTGGGTTGGTAGTGGATTGGCCAACTAGGTTGGTACGTAGTCTGCTCGACATGACAGGTTCTCCTTAACTCGACATGACATTGACGTCGCGACCATCGACCAGTGTTCCGTCTGGTTAATTCGCGGACCTACTGAGCCACTACCTGCTGACGTAGGGTGTAACTTTCAAACTAGTCCATAACCCGCCGGCTTCAAGTGGCGGCCTGTGCCAAGGTCCGCCACCTGGCACCTTACCGCCCGCCGATCTCGCACAGGCGATTCCGAGTTCATCAGCGGTTCCTTGAAGGTTAATCAACATCAACGAGTTACGTACGCCCCGGATGATCAAGCATTGAGTCAATGACCTCGCCAAGCCTCACAACGCCCCGGCGATGCTCTGCGTTTGGTTGATCATTAAAGCCAATGTGTCCAGAGTTAAGTCCCTGAGTCATCTCGACAAACCCATCGACGGCCGGTACTGAGAAGCCCTGCCCCGATACGGATTGCGCCCAATCCGTTTGCGGTATTGCCGCAGCCGTTATCGGCTTCCCCAGTGACTTGGAGAGGTGGTTGGCGACGTCACAAGGCGCATACCTGGCAGGGCCTTCCAGGTTAATGAGCCGCTCGCCATTCCAGGTTTCTGTCAGCACGTCTGCGGCGATTCGTCCGATGTCATCGGTCGCAATCATCGCGATGGCCCGCTCCAACGGTGCAAGAAAGCTGGGCAGCTGGCCCTGTGCCACAGCCACCTTCACCAGAGGTTGCCAGTTCTCCATGAAGTAGGCCGCCCGCAGAAAGGCGACGGGCAAACCGGTGCCGCCCAGGTGGTGCTCGAGCCCGCGATTCATGGCAATCCAGCCGGTACCGTCTGGTTGCTCCGCGCCAATGGAGGACAGCGCCACCAGCTTCGGCAAACTGGCGTCTGTCGCCGCCTTGGCGATGGCGCGGGCCATGATCTCGGCCTGCGAGAACAGCTCATCCGAGGCATACTGCGGCGGACTGACGATATAGGCCCCATCGGCGCCAGACAGCGCCCGGACCAGAGACTCGTGATCGGCAAACTCGGCAACAGCCACTTCCGCACCACGTGCGCTCCAGTACGCCCCTTTTGATTCATCCCGCACAACAACCCGCACCCGCCTCCCAGCGCTCAGTAAGGCACTGGCCGCAGCGGCGCCGGTACGGCCGGTGGCACCCGTCACAACATACAATTCGGTTTGGCTCATCGTCTTCTCCTGATGTTAAGGAGCCTCTGATTAACTCCGAATCGCCTCTGCGCGATCTGAGGGCTGCAGCTGCAAGGCGCGATCCGCAGGTAATGGCCGCAGCCCTTGGCAAGGGCCGCAACGCCGCAGATGCAGCCCTCAGAACGCGCCCTTCGGGGCCTTCAGAGCGATCCACACTCGGTGTTGCGACTTTTTGAAAGGCAGCCAGCCTTCCTGCAAAGCCGCGCCTTGAGTGTGAACCGCTCTGAAGGCCAGAGGTGATCCGGAGTTAATCAGAGGCTCCTTCGACCTTGATGGATTCGATGTCAGAAACCCTATAGACTTCGCCGACATATGAAAAATGCATACAAACTATATCGGGCATACCATAAATGGATATCGCTAAGGTCGACCTGAACCTGCTGAAGCTGTTTGACGCCCTCCTCAAGGAAGGCAGCGTGACGCGCGCCGGCCAACGGCTCGGGCTCAGCCAACCAGCTGCGAGCCGGGGCCTGGGGCGGCTGCGGCGGTTGCTGAACGATCGACTGCTCGTGCGAACGGCAACCGGGTGGGAACTGACACCGCGAGCGATGGCTCTGTCGGAGTCGGTGACGAAACTGCTGGATGACGCCCGGGCCATTGTTGCACCCACCGAGTTCGATCCCGCAACCGCCTCCGGCCGCGTCACCATCGCGAGTGCCGATCACCTGGCACTGCTGTTGATGCCGACGCTGACATCCAAGCTTGCAGTACTCGCGCCAGGGATAGACTTGGTGATACCCCCTCCGTCGGGAGATAACGTGGCACTGATCGCCCAGGGAGGCGCCGATCTGGCCATCGGGTCATTTCGAGACCTGCCGGCAAGGTTCCACTGCCGCCCGCTCTATCATGAGGATTTTGTGTGCGTCGTTCGCCAGGGCCACCCGGTGATCGCCAAGGGGCTGAACCTGCGTAACTTCGCAGCGCTGTCGCATCTGGCGGTTATCATCACGGGGCAAGGCGGGAGTAGTGTTGACGAGGCCCTGTCGAAACATGGTCTCACCCGGAGAATCGCGGTGCGAACACCACACTTTCTGGTTGCCCCGACGATCATCGCGGAAAGTGATCTGATCCTGACAATGCCACGCAAACTGGCTATTCGATTGGCTCAGTCGACGGCCATTGAGATCCTTGAGGCGCCGATCCACATTGAGCCCATGACGCCATCTCTCATCTGGCACGAGCGACAGCACTACGACCCGGCCCATCAATGGCTTCGTCAGCTGATTGTCGACATCGCTCAGGCGTTGTGAGACGTCCTAGACCCACCGCCGCACACGCCGGCAATACTCGTCGTATTCCGCTCCGAACCGTCGGCGCATGGCGTTCTCTTCAAACGCGATGTACCACCGGTCGGTGATGAGCACAAACAGCCCTGCCAGCAGGAAAGAGGAAGCTGCGCCACCCAGCAGTATCGCAAAGCCAATCAGAGCGATGGCAAAGCCGAGATACATGGGGTTTCGCGTGTGCCCGAACACACCCTCGGTAACCAGAACATCCGGTTCATTGAAGGTCAGTATGTTGGTGTGTCGCCGTTTGAACAGGTTTTTGCCCGCTATCGACAAAGCCAGCCCTGCGGCGGCGACAACCAGCCCGGCCAGGTTATAGGGGAAGCCAATGGGATGAGAGAACCCCATACTCCAGCACAACAGGGCCATCGCAATCACAAAGACCAGGAAAAGGACCGGTGGCAACAGCTTTCTCATGATAACGCTCCAGAACAACTCGCCATTGAGTGGAGCGCCAAAGTACCTCCGTACAGCCTCAGGTACCTTAACCTAGGTTAAGCCCATCTCCCGTCGTATCCGCGACAACGTCACGTCCGTCACCCCGAGATACATCGCCACCTGCCGCAGTGGAACCTGCTCGCAATCCTCAGCAAACTCTGCCAGAAACTGCTCATACCGTTCCCTGGCACTCAACAGCAGGAAAGCCGCCTCACGCTTCTCCTTTTTCAGAACCAGATTCTCATACAGCTTGCGAACGAAATCTGCCCAGTTACGGTTACCTTGGGACAGCTCTATCAGGGCGCGGTACTCGATTGATGCGGTCGTACAACGGGTAATAGCCTGGGTGAAAAAGGGGCTCGGCATATCACTGACACAGCTGCTGATACTGGCAAAAGCACCACCAGCCCGAACCAGCGACTTGTTCCGCTCCTTGCCACCCGCATCGATGTAGAAATAGCGCCCGATACCCTCCATCACGAAGTAGACGTGCCGGACAACATCACCGCTGGAGAAGATGCATTCGCCAGGGGTGTAGGTGTGAAACGAGAAATCTGGGCGTGCCAATTCCAGGTCACAGGGCTCAAATGGTGTGATTCCTGTTAGCAGGCAATTAAACGGGGAGTTCTGATCATGAGCCATACCGTATGATCTCTAAAAATCATAAAAATGACCAAGGCATTGAGTAACTCCGGCTGGGGCAAGCAGCCTAGGCTCTGGGTACGCCAACCCCGGGCAAAAACCTAATATAACACACTGAAAATAAAATATTATTTTATCAAAAACGACCTCCCACATAGGCGGCGATCAGATCCTTAGCCGGCTCCCACAACTTCCAGCCGCCAGGGGGCGGCTCTTTGCAGTTTGCTGTCAGATAATAGGCCAGCTCATAGGCATAGGTTGAGACCAGTGCCTGTGGTTCTTCACACGATTAATGACACCCACCTGAAAGCTCTTATTTTTTACTTTTTGGAGACGGACACACTTCCAAGCAAGCGCCGTTGCGCCCACATCCCGGAACTCGTAGTATCCCCAAGTTGAGCTAGTCGCTGAAAACTGGAGTTCGGTGATCTATCCATAAAATAAACGAAGGAACGTTTATGTCATTTGAACGCATTCAAAATACCTCACTACTCGAAACCTCCCGCCAACGGATCTCTTGGGAAGAAGCTTTGCAATACCCGGAAATTGCCAGTTTGTTCGGTCGACCAGGCAAAACGGCAGCGTTGCACCGTGGGACCACGCCAAGCCGACTGTCCGGCCAGGATAGGCGTCATCGCAAGTTATGCCAGAAAGTCATGCTCACGGATCAAGCCTGCCGGATGTTGCGCAGCCTGAACGATTATGACCGTGAGAAGGTGTCGGAAGAGATACTCAGCCTCAGTGAAAATCCCAATGCTCCAGACCTGTCCCATCACCGCCATAATGGTTTTATGCGACTGAAAAAACAGCGGTATCCTTTTAAGGGCTACCACTATCTGATTAGATTTTCGGTGCTTGAGAACTGTATTCTGGTTGATGACATTTTTTACGATTTCGAACTGATGGCACCTCAACCCGTTGCGGCGATGGAACGCAATGCCCTTTACCGTATTGACCGGAAAAGTGATGCCCGATTTGAGGCTAAGCCAGATCGTGGAATCCAAGAGGTATTAGCTACAGCTTGGGAGACCGAAAAACAACGCCCGGTGCATCGAATTGAAACAAGGCATGCTGCTGTTAACGGAATGCAGAATGACTTGGTGAAAGCTTCTTGGCTGATGGGGACGCATGTGGATGTAGCTTACCGGGCCGACGCACCGAAAGAGTACACTCTTTTCCACAATCCATCTGAGGGAGGCGGAGAGGACTTTTATGAGTGTACTACTGACAAGCGGTTCCTGAATCCCAGCGTCAGATTTGGGCGGAATAGCTATAGTGCCAATGTTTCCCATTTGGCGGCAGTACTTCGAGAAACTCAACAACGAGGACATTCCACCCACTGGGTCGCCCATAGCCAGGGCGCCATCATTTTTGCTCGTGCAGTGGGCTTGCATAATAGTATTTACGGCGGCTCCCTTAATTGCCATAAAATCAGCCTGCATGGTGCCGGCTGCAGTATTTCCAACGCCAAGATGGTTTGCACTCAGGCAGGTATTGAGGTGCTGGCTGTGCGCAATAACCCCTTTGATATGGTACCAAATATCGCTGGTGGCAATGACCTGAGCAGAAGTGGACTCGCCCGATCAATTAAATTTAGAAAGCTGGTGCTGGGTGATGATTCACTTGCCAGTCCCCACACGCTTCCTTATCTCGGGATTGAGACTTATCATCACCAGCTATTAGTTACGGGTAATCATGACTACGCCCGACACGTGAAACGCTACATTGCAAAGGTAGAATCTACGTGAGGCAACTCATTCAGCGAAGCCTTCCCGTATTGCGAGGGGGGCCGGATTTTGGTGATTCCAGTCTATACGAAGTAGATTGCGGGACAGCTACCATTGAATTTCTGGCTACTCGCAGCCCTATTGATGGCCCTGGTTCAAAGGTTCCCCCGACGCGGGTTAATTTGGACTCCCCGCCACTGGAATTGCTGGAAAAGGCCTCGGAATCACGCACCGGGCACAGCCGAATAGTCTTGAATGCAGCCAACTGGATGTACGGCGGCCCCTGGTGGCGCTGTGGTCAGGAGCCCTACGTAGTTGTAACTCAAACATGGAAGATTGAACGGGTGAAAGGCGACCTATCCCTCGACACCGAAAATATTGAGGAATTAAAGGAATACTTGACTCAGGATTACGAGGCTTACTTTGAAAGTGAAGGTGGTCCAAATGCAGAGGTGCGGCGAGAGGCCTACGAGATCTTTGAGAAACGCAATGGCCCCATTGAGCTTCATGAGCGGGGTATCACCGCATTCATCAAGTCACGTACGTTAACTCTTCCTTCAGACTTCAAATTGAAGCGGATTGCAGAAACGGATTGGGTACGATTTACTTGGGAGCCAAAGTTCAAGGGACAGCCAAAAGCCATTTTCTACTGCACTATGGTTAACGCAAAAAACATCTTAACGGTAGGTTTCAGTTTCGTTCGGAGGACTCCTGACTCTGAAACTTACTGGCTGAAAACAGCGCTGAAAGATATAGACCGGGTTATGACGGGTACAAGGGTTAAGTATCGAAGCCTTTCCGCAAAGCCCTGAAGAAAAAGCATTCAGCGCTGTGATAGATAGCCGGCCGATTGTGGTCCATAGCGGCGGCATAAAACAGCACCCCGCAATACTAATGAATGCGAAAGTAAGCGAACATCATTTATAATGCAGTCCCTATTCACCAAGCTTATCGGATATCTCCCCTCATGCGCCACGAAGACGGTCGTAAACTCGACCACAAGACATTGGAAGCCCTCCGCATTCGCGCCGTGCAACGTGTGATGGATGGAGAGAGTCCTGAAGTGGTCATCAAGGCTCTGGGCATGAGCCGGGCGCGGATCTATGAGTGGCTGGCGGCCTATCGTGAAGGCGGCTTTGATGCCCTCAAGGCGAAGCAGATTTCAGGCCGACCGAAGAAGCTGACCGGAGACCAGATTCGTGAACTCTACACTTGGATCACCTCATTCACGCCGGATCAACTGAAGTTCGAGTTTGCGTTGTGGACCCGGGCTCGCGTGCGTGAACTGATCCGCCGGGAGTTCAATGTACGCCTGAGCGATGTGTCTGTTGGGCGCCTACTCCGGAACCTCGGTTTGACACCTCAGAAACCGCTGCATAGGGCCTACCAGCAAAACCCGAAAGCAGTGGAACAATGGAAGAAAGAAACCTATCCAGAGATTCAAAAAGAGGCCAAGAAGGCAGGAGCCACCATCTTCTTCGGAGATGAGGCCACCATTCGCTCTGATTATCACAGTGGCACAACCTGGGCCCCTGCGGGCGAAACTCCCCTCATACGAGGGACTGGAAGCCGCTTCAGTCTAAACCTGATTTCTGCCATTTCGCCTCGTGGAGAGCTGCGCTTTAAAACGCTGCAGGGCACCATGAATGCCGAGGTGTTTATCGGTTTTCTCAAAGCTTTGGTTCGGGATGCTGACAAACCCGTGTTCCTGATTTTGGACAACCACCCAGTCCATCATGCCCGCAAGGTCAGAGAGTACGTGGACAATCTCGATGGCAGGCTCCGATTGTTTTTCTTGCCGCCTTACTCCCCCGAACTGAACCCGGACGAGTCTGTCTGGGGCTACATCAAGTATCACCATGTGGGCAAGAAAGTCATCAACAACAAGGAGCAGCTCCGAGCTATCGTTTATCGGCAACTACGGCGATTGCAGAAATTACCAAAGCTCTTGAAGTCATTTTTCGGGCATCCGGACCTGGCTTATATCTCGGCGTAATGTTCGCTTACTTTATTTCGGATTAGTAGCTTAGCTAGCTCTCATGCCAGAAAAGCGGATTCTGACGAAGGGTGCCAGTGAAGCATAGTTTCAGACCGCCTGATAAGAGGCCTCGTAAACAAGGCAGGGTAACACTATCACCCGGCCCTTCCCCAAAAAGCCTTTTTCGTCCCATTCGCTGGGCGACTTTTATGAACATCCCGATAACACAACATTTCAAACAGGCGCTCTTCCCGTTCGGGAGTGAAGCCACACTTGCCGTCCCAGGTTTCCGGGTTCTCATAGGTGCCGAAGAGCATATCCCACCATACGATATCGCCATAGTTGTTCTTGTGACGACCGAACTGATGGTGAATCCGATGCATCTCTGGCCTCTGGAATACGTAGCCGATCCAGCGGGGCGTTCTGACGTTGGTGTGGTAGAAGAACTCACCAATGGCAGTAAAGAAGGTGTAGATAGCGCCCGCTTCAACGGACAGGCCCAGAAACGCGTAGACGAGCAGACTACCGATGATGGAGTTCACCACCATTTCGCCGGGGTGCTTGTAGAACGACGTGATGACCTCAAGCCGTCTGGGGCTGTGGTGAATCTGGTGAAAGAAGCGCCAAAGCACGTCTGACTCATGGCGCCAGCGATGCCACCAGTAGAACACAAATGTAGCGATAAAGTAGGCCAGAGCACCGCCAGCCAATGGCGACAGGTAATGGGAGAGTGAGACCACCGAAGCCCCGGATAACCACGTTTCCCAGGTAACCCCCGCCAACAGAACCACCCCCAGCTGGATGGCATTCACCAGCACGACCCGCCAGGGCCAGCTACGGATTTTCGGCAGCCGCCATCCCGGTATGATTCGCTCCAAAACAAAGCACGCCACAAACACAATGACGATAACCTCAAGCATCCCTGTCCCCTATGAATATCACCAGAAGAGAAGTCTAGGCTTTCGGCGATCTGTTTGAAGTTTTTGAGGAAAGGTTGTACCGAGCACTACCTTAAGTATCGATAGAAACGACTTTATCGTTCACAACCCCGTCGGCAGGCGTATTCGCCTGCATGTATCCACCTGCACCAACGCCCTATCAGGCGTGCTTTGGCATTCCTACAACCGGCTCCCAGCTCTCCGCCCAGGTATGGTTGGCATCCTCTCCCCGCGCTGCCAATGCATCAGTCAGAAAATCGATGAACACCCGGACTTTGGCCGGCAGGTAGTCACGCTTGGGATAGATGGCAAACACACCGCTGCCAGGCTCCGGGGGCCGGTAGTAGGGGTACAGCGACACCAGGGCACCGCTGTCCAGCCCGTCCTTGGCGAGGAAGTGCGGCAACTGGGCAAAGCCAAGACCGTCGGCGCACATGTACGCCATGGCTTCACCATCATCGGTGAGATAGCGGCGTTCCAGTTCATAGGGCTGGTAGTCCCCGGTCTCATCGGGCAGGAAGATTGGCTGTAGCTGCTGGGTCTCCTTGATGCGAAAACCAATCCAGGAATGGAAGTGAAAATCTTCGCGACGACGGGGTATACCGCACTCCTCCAGATACCGGGGCGACGCGCAGACCAGGAAGTCCATCGGGCTAAGTCGTCGGGCTACCAGGCGGCTGTCCTTCACATAGCCGGTTCGCAGTGCCACATCGATGTCGTTGTCGATGATGTCTGCATGCAGGTCATTGATTTCAAGCTCCAGACGGATGTCCGGATACTGAAGGCAGAACGCCCGCAACAAGGGACGCAGATAGAGGTGGCCGTAGCAGACGGCGGAACTGATACGCAGGGTGCCGCTGGGCGAGCGGTTGATCTGCTTGAGCTCTTCTTCACAACCCGAGAGGTCCTGCATCATCTTGCGCACGGTGCTGGCGTAACGCTCGCCAGCGGCGGTAATCCGCAGTTGCCGGGTTGAACGCTGGAACAGTGTCAGCCCCAACTGGGCTTCCAGGCGGCCAATGGCTTTGCTGACGGTGGACGGATCGCTGCCACACAGCCTGGCTGCTGCCGCGAAACTGCCGCCATCACAGGTGGCGATAAAAATTTCCAGTGACCGTAACTTGTCCATCAGACCAGTATAGCAACAAAGAATCATGAACATTATTCACGACTGTTTGGGGTGACAGGCCGATTTTCTCGAGCTTTCAGGTGCCTAGAATTCGTTAGCCAACCACGTACCTGTCTGGGGAAAACCGTTGAAACATCATGATCCCAATCCCATAGCCACCACCGGCACACTGGCCTACTGCCTTCTGGCATTTGTTGCTATGGCAGGCCTTGCCTACATCAACTTCCTGCCCGGCGTCGTTAATGCACTCGCGGGAAACATCGGCTTCAGTGACGCCCAGGCCGGGCAGATCGTTGCGCTCAACGGTTACGGCGGCTTGCTGGGCAGTGCCATTGCGATTGCCCTGATACACCGGGTGCGATGGCAATACGCCATGCTGACCTTCCTGACGCTGCTGGCCATGGTTGACCTGGCCACCGCCTGGGTGCAGTCCTACCCGTTGCTGCTCGGCTGGCGCTTTGGCGCCGGTGTGCTGGGCGGGCTCTGTGTCGGCATCGGGCTTGCGGTGCTGGCGCGATTGAACGATCCCGACCGGGCATTCGGCCTGCTGATGTTCGTGCAGTTCAGCCTGGGCTCCATGGTTATCTACCTGCTGCCTGGGCTGGAAATCGCCCTTGGCGCCCACGCCGTGTTCTACGTGATGGCGACCCTGGCGGCTCTAAGCCTGATGTTGCTGCCGTTCCTGCCCACCCTGCGGCTCGATAGCAGTTCAACCGAACCATCCTCCCCCTTGCCAGCCAATACGACGCTACTGCTGCTGGCCATCCTCGGCTACCAGGTAGCGGCCAGCGGGATCTGGGCTTACGTGGGACTGATCGGTCGTGATGCGGGCATGGCGGCCGAGTCGGTCAGCCAGTACATCGCCGCGACCGGCTTGCTGGGGCTGTTGGGCGCCATGCTGCCGGTGATCAGTGGCAAACGTTTTGGGCGCCTGTTCTGGGTGACCACCGGTCTGGCGATGTCGATGGTTGCAGCTGTTCTGCTGGACTACGCCCAACACACCGTCCTCTATGTTGCGGCGATGGCGCTGCTGTTTTTCGCCTGGCCCGCAGTGCAGTCGTTTCTACTGGCGGTTACCGCAGACATGGACCGCACCGGGCGACTTTCGGCCATGGCCGGACTCACCGCTTACGTCGGAATGGCGTCCGGTCCCCTGCTCGCTGCCAGCCTGCTCGAGCGCGACAGCTTTTCGGTCATGCTCTACAGCTGTGCAGGCATTTTCTTGATGAGCTTTGTGTTGCTGATACGGCCTGTTCAGGCCCAGGACACTCCGATGGGCGCCGTACCGCTTTCGCCATAGCCGGTCACACCCCCCCCCCTGATTCGTCACTCCTTACATCACCCTCTACTTCAACCCCACGTCACAGAAGGTAGCAACATGATCCGATATCTCTTGAACAAGATGCTGATGGCCATGCACCGGCGATACGACTATGACGTTCGCTACATGCAGGAAATCCTGCAGACCGACCTGTCCGCGTTCCTGAAATACCTGGGCTTTCAGATGATGGCGACCCATTCGGCAAACGTCCCTGCGGAACCGCTGTTTGCCGCCAGGGTGAGGGCGATCATCTGGGACGATTGCGGCCCCTGCACGCAGCTGGTGGTAAACATGGCGCTGGAAGCCAAGGTGAGCCCGGATCGGGTGCGCGCCATGGTGGACATGGACCTGGACAACCTGCCGGAAAGCACCGCCCTGGTGGCCCGCTTTACTGAGCTGGTACTGGCCCACAACCCGGAAGCGGATGAGCTGCGGGAGCAGATCCGCGCCCTGTGGGGCAGCAAAGGCCTGATCGCCATCGCCTACAGCATCAGTTCATCCCGGGTCTACCCCGCACTGAAATACACCCTGGGGTACGGACACACCTGCAGCCGTGTCCAGGTCAACGACCAGACATTGGCTCCAACCCGCTCAGCGGAGGCGCAACATGGTTAAGCAACTGATCACCGTAATAGCGTTTATCCTCGGGCTGGCCCTGTTCGCCAACGGTATGTTCATGCTGGTGGCGCCCGAAACCTGGTACTGGACCGTGCCCGGCGTACCGGTGCGAGGCTCGTTCAATCAGCACTTTGTGCGAGACATCGGCATCCAGTACCTGCTGATGGGCGTGGCGTTTGCCTACGGCGCCCTCAACGCCCGACCTCGGCTGCTGCTATGGGCGCTCCCCACCACCTGGCTGGTCGGTCACGCGATCTTTCATGTTCTGGAAGTCGCCACCGGCCTGTGTGGACCCGAGTACCTGCTGGTGGATTTTGCCGGGGTGACCTTGCCGGCGCTGATCAGTCTGGGGCTGTTTTATGGGCACTACCGAATGCAACGGGGGGCCAGCCAGGCTGTCAGCCACGCTGCCGCGCCCTCTGCTCCCCCGAAGCCCAAGTGACACTATAGTGAGGTACCGACAGCCAAATCCGACAGGAATCGCTAGCTACCTTGGAGCATCTGAATGACATTCTGCGCAGCCTTCTGGGCGGAAGCCGGGTTCTGGCCAGTCACCAGACGGCCATCAACAACCACGTTTTCTTCCCAGGCTGCGCCATAGACATGAGTGGCGCCACGTTCGACCAGCTCGTCCTGCAGCAGGAAGGGAACCACATCGGTCGTGCCCAACGAAGCCTCTTCCTCATTGGTGAATGCAGCAACGCGCTTGCCCGCCACCAGCAACTCACCACTGGACAGTCGCAGATTGACCAGCGCAGCATTGCCGTGACATACCGCAGACACAACACCCTGGTTCTCATAGATTGCAGCAGAGATACGGCTGATGTCGTCGTTTTCGGGAAAGTCCCACATCGGCCCAGAGCCTCCGGCAAACATAACAGCGCGATAGTCCTCCGGATCAACCTCCGCCAACGGAATGCTGCGAATCACTTTTGCCATTAACTCCGCGTCATTCAGGAATACCTGATGGAACTCATCTTCTTCTCTGAACGCCTTGGCATCGACCGGAGCCATGCCGCCTTCAATACTGGCAACATCCACGGTGTAGCCGGCCTCAGTAAACTCGTAGTAGGGGTGGGTAAGTTCCGGCAACCAGAACCCCGTTTTCTTGCCGGTATTCCCCAGTTCGGTATGGCTGGTCAGAACAATGAGTATCTTTTCCGGGTCTTTGTCTGAGCCTCCGGCATGGGCAAGGTTGGTGGTAAGCAGGGCAACAAACAGCAGGGCAATACTGATTAGGTGCTTCATGGTTCACTCCGGTGATCAGGTACAAGTTCACAAACAGGTCGATAGAGATCAAAAAAGAGCCTCTGACGTCGCTCTGCCTGGCAATCAGTAGGCGACCGTGAATCGTTGCTGGTGATGTCGAGGGGCTTCCGCCTCGTCGATCAGGGCGACAGCCAAATCCTCAATGGAGATACTGGAGTTGCCATCGGAATCAACGACCAGTTCGTCCGTGCCCAGGCGGTATTGACCGGTCCGCTCGCCGGCAACCAGGTTTGCAGGCGGGCTGAGGTAAACCCAGTCCACCGTGCTTTCTGTCTGGCAGGCCTCCTGCTGATCGGCACTGGCCCGACCAATGTGTCGAGCTGAGACCGGCAAGTAGCTCGCATCTTCCATCACCGTTCGACCGCCCGTCCCGGGCACGGTCAGGGTTGCAGCACCACCGACCACAATCAGCCGAACCTTGCTCCGGGCAACCCCGGCCATCAGCGAACGGGTGAACTCAAACACTCGTTCGCGATCACCCGCCGGCGGCCGGGTCGCGTTAACGACAACATCCTGGCCCGCCGTCAGCCTGGCAACGTCAAACGGGTCGGTAGCATCGCCCGCCTTGGCAATGGCAGCCTCCGGCAACGCCTCAAAAGTCCGGGCATCACGAACAACCGCTGACACCTCATGCCCTCGGGCAAGCGCCTCCGCGACAACCCGACGACCTACGTTTCCTGCGGCACCCAGTACGGTAATTTTCATTGGAGGAACTCCTTTTGAATATGATTTCGAGGTGGCGCTCTACGCCACCTTTACGGCCCGCAACGGGCCCGTTGGTTGACGCAGAGAACTTTATCCCGTTTCCCAGAAACGGATAATCCACTAGAATGGAAAATAACTGTTGAATTAGACTCCACAATAGAGCGAATTGATGAACGGATTCGGGGCCATTCCAGCCTTTGTTGCGGTGGTGAAGGGCGGTGGGTTTTCAGCGGCGGCGCGCGCACTCGGTGTTTCCAAGTCGGCGGTGAGCAAACGCATCAACCAGCTCGAACAGGAGCTTGGCGTTCGCCTGCTCTACCGGACCACACGCAAGCTCAGCCTGACGGAAGCCGGGGAACGTTATTTCGAACACGCGGAACAGGCATTACGGGCAGCGAGTCAGGCGGAGGACGCTGTTGCACAGCTGCAGGGGGAACCTCAGGGTAAACTGAAGATCAGCAGCCCGATGTCCTTTGGACGGCTCCACATTGCCCCGCTGATCCCCAAGCTCCTGAAGCGTTACCCCAAGCTCGATATCGAGCTGATGATGGACGACCGCCCTGTGGACCTGGTTGCCGATGGCATCGACATTGCCATCCGGAGCAGCTTCGGTGGGCTGCCGGATTCGGCACTTGTGGCCCGCAAGCTGGCGCCATTGAGACAGGCCGTCTTTGCATCACCGGATTACGGTCAGGAGCACCCACTGCCACGCACCCCAGCCGACCTGACCGAACACAACTGCATTCTGTTCAGCTACTCCCGGGACGCCAATGTCTGGACATTTGAGCACGATGGAACGGCAGAAACCGTCGAAGTGACCGGCAGCTATCGCGTCAACAACAGCGAAGCGATCCTTGCCGCCGTCCTCGAAGGCATCGGTGTCGGCCGGCTGCCAACCTTTGTCGCCGGCCCCCTGGTTAAATCGGGGCAGTTGGTTGACCTGTTCCCGAACCACCGCATCCCTGACCACACCCTCTATGCGGTGTTTCCCGAGCGCCAATATCTACCGGCGAAGGTAAGAGTGTTCCTGGAGTTTGCGCTGGAGTACCTGGGAGGGGATGAACCGTATTGGGATGAGTGAAGGATTACCTTCCCTCCCCCACCACCCGCACAAAGGCATGATCTTCCAGACCGGCTTTGGGGCGGAATAACGCAGCAGGACGGCCGCGGCCTCCGGGCGGCGGGGCTTCACCGGACTCCTCCAGGATGTCGGCACTGAGGATGCGGCGACGGAAGGACTTCTTCTCCAGTGGTGTGCCAAGCACTTCCTCGAAGGCCTGCTGTAATTGGGTCAGGGTGAACGGTGCATCCAGGGTGTGGATGGGCAGTACCGTATAGGCAGTCTTGCTGCTGAGCCGTTTGCGGGCGGCCTCCAGCAGGTGGTTGTGGTCGAAGGCAAGGTCCTGTTGCTGAGCCGATGGCAACGGCCACCAACGGGCGTCGGTCACGGTCTCGACGAATTCCGCAGTGGGAGCGTGAGCCATCAGAGCCATATACAGCACGGTGACCGACCAGCCACGGGGGTCTCTGCTGGCGTCGCCACTGGTGCAGACTTGTTCCAGGTAGGGGGCATTGATGCCGGTTTTCTCATGCAGCTTGCGGCCGGCCGCCTCACTGAGATCCAGGTCACTGTCGGTGTTGATAAAGCCACCGGGCAACGCCCAGCGGCCTTGGGCCGGATGGTTGCCCCGCTGCACCAGCAACACATGAAGCTGGCCCTCAATCAGAGTGAAGATGGCGACATCCACCGTCACCAATGGGCTTGAATAGTCACCAGCCTGGTAGTTCGCCAGGTAGTGTTGTTCATCCATGCTGTCGCTGTTGGCCATGGGCTCCCCTTGCAATTTAGTGGCTTTATGCCAACAATAACACAGTTCCAGCCCAGAACTGGAAACCAAGACGGCCGGACAGACCGGCCGCAAGATTCACCAGCAAGGAGCTTGCTGCATGCAACGTGCTTTCGATTTCACGGTGTTTATTGGTCGTTTTCAACCCCTGCACAGCGGTCACCTTCACGTTATCCGCTCCGGTCTGGAGCAGGCTGACAAACTGATTCTGCTGATCGGCTCCGCCTGGCAGGCCCGCAATGCCCGCAATCCCTGGACCCATCAGGAGCGGGAGCAGATGGTGAGAGCCTGTCTCACCAGCGAGGAAAACAGCCGCCTGCTGTGCCTGCCGCTGATGGACGCGCCCTACAACGATGAGGTCTGGGTGCGGAACGTCCAGGCCACCGTCGCCGGCCTGGCCACCGCCCACTACACCACCCCCCACCGGGCAATGAAAACCGCACTGATCGGCCACAGGAAGGACGCCACCGGCTTCTACCTGAACCTGTTTCCGCAGTGGTCCAGCCTGTCGGTGGACAACCTTGAGAACATCAGCGCAACCCCTTTACGGGAGCGATTCTTCAGCGATGAACCGGCAACTCTGCTGCCGCAACTGCGTGACAGCGGTGTACTGCCTCCGGAAGTGGTCGCCTGGCTGGCAGACTTTGCCAGCACCAATCCGGGCTACCAGCAGGTGCGGGATGAACTGGCGTTTGTTCGCAAGTACCAGTCGGCCTGGGAATCAGCACCATACGAACCTACGTTTGTGACCGTGGACGGCGCGGTGGTGCAGTCCGGTCATATCCTGCTGGTGGAACGCCGGGCCAATCCGGGCAAGGGGCTCTGGGCGCTGCCCGGCGGCTTTGTCGACCCCGGTGAGCGCCTGCTGGACGCCTGCCTGCGAGAGTTACGGGAAGAAACCCGTCTCAAGGTGCCAGCACCGGTGCTGAAAGGCTCTATCCGCCAACAACGGGTGTACGACGACCCATACCGTTCCGCTCGGGGCCGCACCATCACCCATGGTTTCTACTTTGAATTGGCGCCTCAGGCAGAGCTGCCCAGGGTAAAAGGCGGCGACGACGCCCGCACGGCGCGCTGGGTGCCACTGGCGGAACTCGATCCCCAAACCATGTTTGAAGACCACTACTTCATTATCCAGGACCTGATCGGGGCCGCCTGACGGCCACCGGACAACTCAGGGAAATAAAGCTTGACCTAATTAGTGGCCCTAGGCCAATATAGCTTCATCGGGCAGCAAACAAACCCGTGCAGCGGAGCGCTGCCAACGGCGCCGGATAGACCAGCGCCGAACACCACTGACTGGAGGATTTCCGTCATGCGTAACCTGATTCTGAACACCGATTCCTACAAGACCTCACACTTCCTGCAATACCCGGCGGATACCCGCTTCATCTCCAGCTACATCGAATCCCGGGGTGGCGCCTACCCTGAAACCGTGTTCTTTGGCCTGCAGGCGTTCCTGAAGGAGTACCTCAGCCGGCCGATCACCACCGCCGACATTGATGAAGCCGACACCCTCTGCCGTGCCCACGGCGTACCGTTCAACCGGACTGGCTGGGAGTACATCCGCGATGCCTACCAGGGCTATTTACCGATCGAGATTGAAGCGGCGCCGGAGGGAACAGTGGTCCCGACGGGCAATGTACTGGCTCAGGTGGTCAACACCGACCCCAACTGCGCCTGGCTCAGCAGCTATATTGAGACCGCCCTGCTGCGCGCTGTGTGGTACCCCACCACCGTGGCCACCCGTGCCAGAGCCTGTCGAGACATTATCGAAAGCGTCATGACTCAGACCAGTGACAGCCTGGACGGTCTCGACTTCAAACTGCACGATTTCGGAGCCCGCGGTACCAGCTCGGAAGAAACCGCTGCACTCGGCGGCATGGCCCACCTGCTGAGTTTTGCCGGAACGGATAACCTGTCGGCGATTGTCGCAGCGCGGCGCTATTACCAGGCCGACATGGCCGGTTTCTCAATCCCGGCGGCAGAGCACAGCACCATGACCAGTTGGGGCCGGGACGGCGAGGCCGCCGCCTACGCCAACATGCTGGAACAGTTTGGCGGAGATGGTCGTACGGTGGCCGTGGTCAGCGACTCCTATGACCTGTGGAACGCTATCGACAATCTCTGGGGCGACACCCTGAGGGAGCAGGTCATCCAAAATGGCGGCACGCTTGTGGTGCGGCCGGATTCCGGCGAGCCGGTGGCGATTGTTCCCGAAGTCATTGAACGGCTGATGGCCCGATTCGGCTTTACCACCAACCACAAAGGCTATCGGGTATTACCGCCGTTTGTGCGGGTGATCCAGGGCGATGGCATCAATACCGACAGTATCGCCGCCATCCTTGCCGCCATGACGGCCAGAGGCCTGAGTGCCGACAACATCGCCTTCGGCATGGGCGCCGAACTGCTGCAGAAACTCAACCGGGATACCCAGAAGTTCGCCATGAAGGCCTCGGCCATCCAGGTCGGCGAACAATGGCGGGACATCTACAAAGACCCGATCACCGACCCGGGCAAACGCTCCAAGCGGGGGCGCCTGGCGCTGATTCGCGACGGTGACTGTTTCAGCACGGTGCGAGCGGAGGCATTGGCAGGACGCAGCAACGAACTCAGGACAGTGTTCCGCAACGGTGATCTGGTCAATGCGGTGGACTGGCACACCGTCTGCCAGCGTGCACGTTCCTGAGCCTGCTCCGAAGTAGAGGGCGCCTCTGAAGACCAAAGATGGCCGGACTCAAACCGAGGCCTCCAGGTCTTTGTCGATACCCTCATCCACCACCAACCTGGCTCTGGCCAAAGCCGTGAAGATATCGGATGGGCGCAGGCCGATGATGGCTCGGAAAGTATGAGACAGATGCGCGGAATCGGTGAACCCCGCTTCCAGTGCGGCTTCGGTCAGTGACCAGCCCCGGGCCACCCGTATCGCGGTGACGAACAGCCGGTGCCATTGGCGGTAGCGTCGGATCGGCACCCCCACCTGCTGGCGGAAGAGCTGTACCAGTCGTGGGGCAGACAGATTGACGGCCCCGGCGAGTTCGGTGACCGGGCAGTTCTGTGCCACGGACTGGTGAATCAGCGACACCACCCGGGCAACCCGGTCATCCACCACTGGATAGGGGATGGCGCCCGGGTTGATCAGCGTCTCCAGAGTGCGGAACCCTTCGCTGGCAGCAATGCCCGGGTCAAGCATTTGCCGGAACAAACGCTGGAACTCTTGCTCTCCAGGCACCCGCTGACAGACACCGGCGTTGCACTCAAGCATACGGGGTTCGAGCAGGGCATGATCCTGTCCCAGCGCATCCAAGTAGCAGGTGCCAATAAGCCGGTCGCCAGCATCGACCCGTACCCGCTCCCCGGGCTTCAGTAACAGGCTGGTGCAATAGCCCGGACCGGGCATGTCCGGAGTCTGGTACTGCAGCAACCCGTCCAGCGCGACGGTCAGTGAAGCGGCTGCCAGGTTGAACTCTATGGGCCGGGCCAGACGCCCCACGTACACGGTCCGCCGTGGCCAGAGGTAGAGGGCGCAGTCGGGCGATGGGTGGGCCATCGTCATAGTCGGTTTTATCGTTGTTGGACCAGTGTGCCGAGCTTAGCCGAAACCCGACACCCTGCAGCCAGCGTTCATGCACATTCGTGACCTGAGCCACGTTTCCGATCACTGCGGGTAACCGTTATCAGTTCTTACAAGAAGCCCGCTTCGCCCCTGCCCTATGGTATCGCTCACTGATGGTATCGGGCCTTCCCGTCCGGCAGTCACCATCCGCCCGCCAGCTGACACAGCAACATAGGATCAGCCGGTGGCCACACCAAACAACAACAATTGAACAAGGGAAGACCATGAGAAAAGTAATGATCGCCGCTGCAGCCGCAGCCGGCATGACTGCCACCCTGTCCGCCCAGGCCGGTTTCTTCAGTAACTGGTTTGATCGCAACGACGCCGAAACCCGTCACCCGATCGCGCTGGTGCCAGGCATCTTCGCCTTCGACACCATCGCAGGGGTGGATTACTGGTACCGCATTCCCGCCGCACTGGAGTCCGAGGGCGCGACGGTATTCATCCCCAGGATCAACGCCTTCGACAGTTCCGCCATGCGCGGTGAACGACTGATCGAGCAACTCGAGGAGATCCGCGCGGCGTCCAACGGACAGATTGAGAAGTTCAACCTGATTGGCCACAGCCAGGGAGGCCTCACCTCCCGCTATGTCATGAATGTCCGTCCAGACCTGGTCGCCTCGGTGTCCACCGCCCACTCCCCCCACAAAGGGTCGCCGCTGGCGGATGTGGCAACAGGCATTGCACCGGAAGGTACATTGCGGGGCATCACCTTCGAGGCCTTCTCCAACGCCGTTGGCAACCTGGTCAACCTGCTGTCCGACAACCACCATGACCGTGCCGATGTCAACGCCATGCTGGCCGAGTTCAACAGCGACGGTTCCGCTGCTTTCAATGCCCAGTTCCCCGCCGGGGTGCCAGAATCCGCCTGCGGCGAAGGGCCGGCGGAAGTCACCATCAATGGCCACCCGATCCGGCTTTACTCCTGGAGTGGCACCGCTACCTTCACAACGGGCCTGGACCTGTCCGATGCCCTGTTTGGCGCCACCAGCCTGGCCTTCGAAGAGGCCAACGACGGCGTCACCGGCCGCTGCTCCAG
The DNA here is from genome assembly GCF_020546665.1 of Marinobacter sp. CA1. Taxonomy (NCBI): domain Bacteria; kingdom Pseudomonadati; phylum Pseudomonadota; class Gammaproteobacteria; order Pseudomonadales; family Marinobacteraceae; genus Marinobacter; species Marinobacter sp. CA1. Next base: position 809,560 of record NZ_CP071785.1, on the reverse strand, counting down.
TCATTTTGGCCAGGTGATCAAGGACAACTACACCATGAATCACATTGATGTGAACAACCACGTCCTGGGTCTGGTGTCACTGTTCGAGACCCGGCCCGAGACCCTGTTCCGCAATCACGCAGTACGCCTGAAACAGGCCGGTCTCTGAGTTCATTGCGGAACCATCAGTGAGAAACAGTCCCCCGGCGAAATCGGCCGGGGGAGAGGAGCCGTCCAATGCCGCCCCGAATTCAGATACTCGCGCTCACGGTCCCCAGCTTGGGTTTGATCCTGGGCCTGTTGTTGCAACCGACCGCAAAACCGGACGACATGCCATCACCCTCCAACCCTCTTGCCGAAAGGCCAGTGCCATCGATCAGCCAGGGCACTGGGGCTTCGGGAGGGATACCAGCCTCCACCTCACTACCGTCATTACCATCTCAGCCGCTGCCGCCACTCCCCTCGCACCTGGCTGATGCGCAGCCCCGCTTTCGGCTTGCGGTGGACAACGACGGCAACCTGCGGCCAACCCCCGACGTGCGACGCCTGTTTGATTTCTACCTCGCCGGCCTGACCGACGAGCCGCTCGAACTGGTCATGACACGCATTCAGCAGGCCCTGTCCGACGAACTGGGTGACCAGCCCCAGGCCCTTGCCCAGGCCCGGAACCTGCTGACACGCTACATCGACTACCGCCTGGCACTGGACGATCTTGCCGGAGCAACACCGCCGCGGCTGGCCACAGGGGCATTTGATCTGGAGGCCCTCCGCCAGCGCCAGCAACACCTGCAGACACTGAGGGACACCCAATTCAACGACGACGAACAGGGCGCGTTCTTCGCGCTGGAGAGCCGCCAGGACGAACATCTGCTGACCTACATGGAGATTGCTCAACACCCTGGCCTACAAGAGGACCAGCGAGCTCAGGCGCTGGCAGCCCTGGAGCACTCGCTGCCGGCAGAACTTCGCCAACTCCGCCAGCGGGTCACCAGCCACGCCGAGCTGTACCAACACACCCGTCAACTTCGGGACCAGGGCGCCAGCCCGGCCGAGCTCTATCAGCTCCGGGCCCAGACCCTGGGCGACAACGCCGCCGCCCGGCTGGCCGAACTTGATCGCGAGCGCCAGCACTGGCGGCAACGCCTGGACACCTTTGTCGCCGATCGCAATCGTCTGCGCCAGTCCGAACTGCCGCCGGCAGCCCAACAGGCAGCTATCGATCAGCTGATCGAACAGCGGTTTTCCGCCACCGAAGCCCTGAGGGTTCGGGCGCTGTCACCCGAACTATGACCAGGCCCGGGCGCCCTATTGGACGAGAGAGTTTCTGATTAGCTCCGAAGGCGAAAAGACTCAAACAGAGGCGCCAAAGCCTGAACGACCTGATCCTGGTCCGCCGGACCGGGCCGGCGACGGGCCAACAGTGGATTCAGGCACTGATCGGTTCCAGCAATCTGGATCGCATAGTTGGATACACCCTGCTGCGCCAGGCATACCCCCAGCTTGATGATGTCGGCGGCGCAATGCAGCTCGGGGTGCCAGGTGGTGCGACATTCAAAGGCGAGACCGTGTTGCAGCAACAGCGACAGCGCCCGCCAACTGGCAGGACCGCTGCTGCGGCTGGTGGTAATGGCAGGGTAGCCGGCCGGCAGCGCCTTGATGTCGAGGCCGACCCAGTCCAGCCAGGGCAAAAGCCGTTGCAGTCGATCGGCGTCCGGGGCGCCGGTGTGCATTCCCACCCGGAAGCCAAGCTGCTGTACCTCTGCCATGGCGGCAGCCAGGCCGCGCTGCGACAGTGGCTCGCCACCGCTGAACACCACCGCCTCCAGCCGATGCCGTCGTCGTTGCAGCAATCGGCGCACGTCCGTCCAAGCTGGCGCCCCAACGTTAGCTCGACGGGAGATGAGGTGCGGGTTGTGGCAGTAGTGACAACGCCACGGACAGCCCTGCAGAAACACCGTGGCGGCCAGTTGTCCCGGGTAGTCGACGGTGGAAAAAGCCACCACCCCACCGAGCCGTAAGCCGTCGGCGGACGAGCGCTTGCCGTCCGCCGTGGCCAGATCCTGCGCCGTCATGACGCCCGGAAGGGTTTCCGCTCACGATGCTCCGAGCGCTTGCCGTGGTTGAAGGAGGTGACCGGGCGGTGGTAACCCATGACTCGGGTCCAGACTTCACAGCGCTGACGACGGGACGGTTCAGGTTTCTGGTTCATGGTGGTACTCCTTTGATTTGGTGGATCGTTTGGGTGGGCGGGCCAATCAGGCCCGGGCCTGCTCCGCCAGCAACGCCTCGTCGCAGCGGGGGCAGAATTCGTGTTCGCCATCCAGATAGCCATGGATAGGGCAGATGGAGAACGTCGGCGTCACGGTGATGTACGGCAGCCGGTGGTTCTCCAGTACCCGCCGTACAAAGCGGGCGCAGGTGTCGGCATCGCTGATACGCTCACGCAGGTACAGATGCAGCACGGTGCCGCCGGTGTATCGGGTCTGCAGCGCATCCTGCAGCTCCAGCGCCTCAAAAGGGTCGTCGGTGTAACCCACCGGCAGCTGGCTGGAGTTGGTGTAGTAGGGGGCATCCGCCGTGCCCGCCTGGAGTATGTCGGCAAACCGCTTGCGGTCCTCGCGGGCAAACCGGTAGGTGGTGCCCTCCGCCGGTGTTGCCTCCAGGTTGTAGAGGTTGCCGGTGTGTTCCTGGAATGCCTGCATGCGGTGGCGGACATGATCCAGCAACGCCAGGGCAAAAGCCTGTCCCTGAGCACTGGTGATGTCGTCCTGATCGGCAGTGAAATTGCGGATCATTTCATTGAGCCCATTCACGCCAATGGTGGAGAAGTGATTACGCAGCGTCCCCAGATACCGCCGGCTATAGGGAAACAGGCCTTCATCCATCAGCCGGGCAATCACTTCGCGCTTGCGTTCAAGGCTCTCCCGCGCCAGTTCAAGCAACTGATCCAGACGCTCAAACAGCGCCTCTTCCTGCCCGGCGTACAGATAACCAAGGCGGGCGCAGTTGATGGTGACCACCCCCAGCGAACCGGTCTGCTCCGCCGAGCCGAACAGCCCATTGCCCCGCTTCAGCAGCTCCCGCAAGTCCAGCTGCAGTCGACAGCACATGGAACGCACCATGTTCGGCTCCAGGTCCGAATTGAGGAAGTTCTGGAAGTAAGGCAAACCGTAACGGGCCGTCATGGCAAACAGCCGGTGGGCATTGTCAGAGCTCCAATCAAACTCTGGGGTGATGTTGTAGGTGGGGATGGGAAAGGTGAACACCCGCCCCTTGCTGTCGCCGGACGTCATCACATCGATGTAGGCCCGGTTGATCACGTCCATCTCGGCCTGCAGTTCGCCGTAGTGGAAAGGCATTTCCTCGCCGGCAATCACCGGCACCTGGTCCTTCAGGTCCTCCGGGCAGACCCAGTCAAACGTCACATTGGTGAACGGCGTCTGCGTCCCCCACCGGGACGGCACATTGAGGTTGTAGACAAACTCCTGCATGGCCTGGCGCACTTCCGCATAACAGAGCCGATCTTTGCGGACGAACGGTGCCAGGTAGGTATCGAAGGAGCTGAAGGCCTGGGCGCCGGCCCATTCGTTCTGCAGCGTTCCCAGGAAGTTGACCATCTGGCCGATGGCACTGGACAGGTGTTTCGGTGGCGCTGCCTCCACCTTGCCGGGCACGCCATTCAGTCCCTCATGCAATAGCTGGCGCAGCGACCAGCCCGCGCAGTAGCCACTGAGCATATCAAGGTCGTGGATATGCAGATCTGCCTGGCGATGGGCCTCACCAATCTCCGGTGAATAGACCTCGTTCAGCCAGTAGTTGGCAACCACCTTGCCCGCGGTGTTGAGGATCAGCCCGCCGAGAGAATAGCCCTGGTTGGCGTTGGCGTTGACCCGCCAGTCACTGCGGTCCAGGTACTCGCGAATGGTTGCTCCGGTGTCCAGACTGCCGCCCCGGGGGTGATTCATGCCTATGTCTCCAGCCAATACTCTTCCGAAAAACACTATATGTTGTGCCTTAAGATACCATCGAACACAACATAGACTTTGACAATTCTCAAACCGACCGCATCGACTCGCTCCTCAGCCCGTGACACTCCGTCACCGATGAGAAGGGTTCCTCACCTCCGCCGGGTTACCATACCCGCTCCCAATAATAAGGAATCACCATGCTGACCCTGGCTGAGAAACTCTGCATCACCGCCGCCTTTGCGTTCTTCATGACCGGCCTGCTGACCGGCATCTGGAAGTATCGCTGCATGGCCACCAGCGCCAACGCCAGCGCTCCGGTCTATGTCAACGTCGCCCATCGCAGCTCGCTGATGTATGCCTTCGCCGCCCTGCTGCTGGCGTACTTCGCTCGGCTCAGTGTGTTCCCGGATCTGGTGGATGCGCTCGCGGCGTTGGCGGCGCTGGCGTTCTTTGGTTTCGCGATCGTCACCTACATCGTGCATGGGCTGCTCAATGACACCAGCAACCAGTTGCGTAAACCCCATCGCCTGGGGCGCCTGCACCTGCCTGGCTGGGTCACGCCAATGTTCATGGGGTTGCTGATCGTCGCCGAGGTGGGTGGTGCAGCGGTGTTGGGGGTGGGCGCCCTGTTGGCGATCTGGTAATCCGGTCGCCATACCGGCGTCATGGCGGTGTTGCTAGAATGGCCCGAGTGCCGTTTTCAGGAGACCCCAGATGGCAAAGTGGCTGATCAAATCCGAACCTTCCGAGTGCGGCATCGACGATTTCGCCCGCGATCCCGCTGGCTTCATTCCATGGGACGGCGTGCGCAATTATCAGGCCCGGAATTTCCTTGCACAGATGGCCGAGGGGGACGAGGTGTTCCTGTATCACTCCAGCTGCAAGCACATCGGTATTGCCGGCATCGTGCGGGTCGTCCGGGCCGCCTACCCAGACCCCCTGCAGTTCGACCCCGAGTCCCACTATCACGATCCCAAAAGCACCCGCGACAAACCGCGCTGGCAGGCAGTGGACATGCAGTTTGTCTCCCGGCTCCCCAGACTGATCAGCCTGGACCGGCTCAAATCACTGCCAGCACTGGCAGAACTGCCGCTGGTCCGGCGTGGTAGCCGGTTGTCGGTGATGCCGGTCAGTGAGGCGGAATGGCAGGCGATTCTGGCGCTACCCAACGGATAGCTTTGGCACTAGAATTGCCACCCGGTCAATAACACCCCGACCGTAAGCCTTCCCCAGTGACCCGCAGGAGTACCAGACGCCCATGTCGTCGGATCTGAGCCGATTTTCCGCCCTCGAACAGCTGCGACGGATTGAATCCAGCCGGCTGTTCCAGGGCACTGTTATCACCATCATCATTCTGTCGGCGCTGACCATCGGCGCCAAAACCTATGAGATTCCACCGCTGGTCGCGGACATACTGACGATTCTGGATAACGGCATCACCGTGTTTTTCCTGGTGGAGATCCTGTTCCGCTTCGCGGTGTACCCCGACAAGAAGCGTTTCCTGCTGGATGGCTGGAACCTGTTCGACACCCTGGTGGTGATCGGCAGCCTGATCCCACTGGACAACTCCGAAGCGGTGCTGCTGGGCCGGCTACTGCGGGTTTTCCGGGTGCTGCGACTGGTGTCAGTGGTGCCTGAGCTTCGGTTCCTGATCAATTCTCTGCTCAAGGCCATTCCCCGCATGGGCTACATCGCCCTGCTGATGTTCATCATTTTCTACATCTATGCCGCCATGGGGGCGATGTTCTTCGCTGATATCGACGATACCCTGTGGGGCGATGTAGCGGTGTCCATGCTTACCCTGTTCCGGGTGGCCACCTTTGAGGACTGGACCGATGTGATGTACGCCACCATGGACGTCTACCCGCTAAGCTGGATGTACTACCTGACGTTCATCTTCCTGACCGCGTTTGTCTTCCTCAACATGATGGTGGGAGCCATCCTCGAAGTCATGAGCGAGGAACAGAATGCCAAACAGGCCCAGAAGGCCCACGACGAGCGGGACGAGATGGCCCGCCGGTTGGTGGCCATGCAGGCCCAGCTCAATGAACTGACCGAAATGATGCGCGAGCAGAAGCGCTCCTGACCGGCCACGATCAACGCACCATTTTCAGTCGCATCCAACCGTAATGCCTGAGAATGGTGCACCCACCCCAGCCCGCGCCACACCTCATCAGTAGCCCATGCCCGCTACCCACCTGACCTGAGCGGGCATGTGCCTGCACTGTCGACGACTGGTACGCCCCTTGCTTGACGGGGCCAGAGTCTTACTTCTGTCCGATACGGCTGCTGGCAATGACGTCACTGCTGATCTTCCCCCGCTGTGATCGCCCCTGCCCGCACCTGACGCTTCCTGACGGAGAGCCAGACTGCCTGCGCGATGGCGCCACACCGGTGGAGGTCGGCCCGGCGGACTGCATCCACCGCGTCAGAACAGGTCCCCTTCATGTCCGATCCGTCCTTCCGACTGCTCTCATTTCAGGGCAAAACCCGCATCCTCCACCTCAGCTGGATGGCCTTCTTTATCAGCTTTCTGGTGTGGTTTAACCACGCCCCGTTGATGGCCACACTGCGGGAGCAGTTCGGCCTCAGCGACGCCGAGGTCAATACCCTGCTGCTGCTCAATGTCGCCCTCACCATCCCGGCCCGCATCCTTATCGGCATGCTGGTGGACACGCTCGGCCCACGACGGGTCTATGCCCTGGTGCTGGCGGTGTCCGGCGTTATCTGCCTGGGTTTTGCCATGGCCACCAGCTTCCAGCAGCTGGCCATCAGCCGCTTCCTTCTGGGCTTTGTTGGCGCCGGATTTGTGGTGGGCATTCGTCTGATCAGCGAATGGTACCCGGCGCGGGAGCTGGGACTGGCGGAAGGTATCTACGGTGGCTGGGGCAACTTCGGAGCCGCCTTTGCCAGCTTGTCACTGCCCGCCCTGGCCCTGGCGTTCGGCGGTGACGCGGGCTGGCGCTACGCCATCGCCTGCACCGGTGTTATTGCCATCCTCTACGCCGGCGTGTTCTACCTGCTGGCCCGCGATACCCCCAAAGGGTCCACCTACTTCAAGCCCAAGAAAGGCGGCGCCATGGAGGTCACCAGCCGGGGGGATTTTGTGCTCTACGGGCTGATGAACCTGCCGCTGTTCATCGCCCTGGCCCTGATTGTCTGGAAACTCGGCCCGGCCAACCTGGCCATGCTGGATACCACCACCTGTTACCTGCTCTACGCCCTGGTCACGATCATGATGGCGGGCCAGTTCCTGCGCATCTGGCAGGTTAACGGCCACATTTTCCGCCAGCCGGTGCCGGCGTTTGACCGCTACCCCTTCAAACAGGTGGCGCTGCTCAACCTGACCTACATGGCCAGCTTTGGCTCGGAACTGGCGGTGGTGTCCATGCTGCCGCTGTACTTCCTTGACACTTTTGACATTTCTCCGGTTCTGGCCGGCCTGCTGGGGGGCAGTTTCGCGCTGATGAACCTGGTGGGCCGCCCCGGCGGCGGCTATGTCGCCGACCGCTGGGGCCGCAAGCTCACCACCCTGATCACCCTGGCCGGCATTGCCGTGGGCTACCTGCTGATGGGCCAGATCACCGGTGACTGGCCGCTGGTGCTTGCGGTGGCCCTGGTGCTGTTCTGCTCGGTGTTCGTGCAGGCCGGCTGTGGTGCGGTCTATGCGTCAGTGCCCCTGGTCAAACGACGGCTGACCGGACAGGTGGCAGGCATGGCCGGCGCCTACGGCAATGTTGGCGGGGTGGTGTTTCTGCTGGTGCTGTCCCTGGTGTCCCCGGCCCTGTTCTTTGTGGTGCTGGGGGGATTTGCCCTGGTGATCCTGGCGCTGGTCGGGCTGTTCATGGATGAGCCCGACCCGCAGACCAGCGAGGTACTGCCGGACGGCACCGTTCGGATGATCGAGGTGTCATGAACGACGGTTTGCGTCTGCGGCTGGGCCAGTACAGCGTGGCCGGCCGCAAGCAGGAAAATCAGGACAGCCTGGGCGCCCGCTATCCGGAGGGTGAGACGCTGGCACTGAAAGGGGTCAGCGCCGTGATTGCCGACGGTGTCAGTGCCTCCCAGGCCGGTCGCGAGGCGGCGGAAACCTGTGTCACCGGGTTCCTCAACGACTATTACAGCACCCCGGATTCGTGGAGCGTTGAAACCGCTGCCGGCAGGGTTCTGGGCGCCCTCAACCGCTGGCTGCATGGCCGTGGCTATGCCAGCCACGGCGACACCCGCGGTATGGTTTGCACGTTCAGTGCGGTGGTGGTCAAGAACAACCGCGCCCACCTGTTTCACGTTGGCGACAGCCGGGTGTACCTGCTCCGGGACGGCGAGCTGGACTGCCTGACCCGCGACCACCACATCCTGGTGGGTGCTGACAAGCCCGCGCTGGCCCGGGCCATGGGCGTGGAGGCGAATATCGAGATCGATACCCGGCGTCTCACCCTGGCCCCCGGGGACCGGCTGATTCTGACCACCGACGGCACCCATGACAGCCTCAGCCCCCGAGCACTCGCCGAGTGCGCCAGCGCCGAGGACCCGGAAGCCGCCGCCGAATGGCTGGTGACCACCGCCTACGACAACGGCAGCCGCGACAACCTCAGCGCTCAGGTGATTGTGGTGGACCACCTGCCAGCGGAAGATCTTGAGGCCCACTATGAGCGGCTCTCGGCCCTGCCGTTTCCGCCGCCACTGGCGCCCGGCCAGAGTCTTGACGGTTACCGCATCCTGCGGGAGATTCACGCCAGCAACCGCACCCAGGTCTATCTGGCGAGACCACCGCAGGATGACGGTGCCCCGGTCATCCTGAAGACGCCATCGCCCAACTACCAGGACGACGCCAGCTACATCGACCGCTTCCTGACCGAGATCTGGGTCAGCCGACGCATCAACAGCCCCCATGTGGTAAAGGCGCTGCCGGCGCCCGCCGAGCGCCAGTGTCTCTATGCGCTGACCGAGTACGTCGACGGTCCCACCCTGCGGGAGTGGATGAATGACCACCCCAAACCGGCGCCGGCCGAAGTACGCGCCATCGTCCGCCAGATCGCCAGCGGGCTTCGCGCCCTGCATCGACTGGAGATGGTCCACCAGGACCTGAAGCCGGAGAACATCGTGATCGACCGGGAAGGCACGGTGAAACTCATTGACCTTGGGTCGGTGTACATACGGGGCATTGAGGAAATCGACGTACCCTGGGACCGGGCCCTGTACCCTGGCACGGCCCGCTACGCCGCGCCGGAGTGTCTCGCCGGACAGCGCGGCACGCCGGCGGCGGACCGGTTCGCCCTGGGGGTAATCACCTATGAGATGCTGACCGGTCAGCATCCCTATGGCGACAGCGGCCAGTCTGAGCGCCACCGACACCAACGATACCGCAGCGCCCGGGACCGCCTTCCAGACCTACCCGGCTGGCTTGACGCCTGCCTGGAGAAAGCCGTTGCACGGGCACCGGCGGATCGCTACCCCGCGCTGTCGGAGTTCCTGCACGACTTGGAGTACCCCAACCCCCACCTGCCGGCGTCCGCACACCGCCCCCTGGCGGAACGGGTGCCGCCGGATCGCTGGCGTTTCCTGGCGCTGCTGTCCCTGGCCATCAACGTACTGCTGGTGTGGGTCCTGATCCTGCTGGACTGACCCCGTTCAGAACTGCAGCGGTTTGGTCATCGCCAGGTGGAAGATCAGTGACACCTGCACCAGCGCCAGCAGCGCCGCCACCATCCGCACCGGCTTGCTGAACCGGGGCTTGAGGGCAAAGATACCCGCCACGATGTAACCCAACAGCAGCAGGACCTTGGCGGTCAGCCAGTGATGGACGAACGGCATCCAGCCAGTCACAAACAGCAGGCCAATGGCCGCCGCCAGCAGTACCGTATCGTTGGCGTGGGGAATCCAGCGCAGCGGTCCGTTACGCCAGCCGGGACGCCCGACCGCATCGAGCACCAGCCGGAGCACGAACAGGGTCAACGTCAGATAGGCCGCGGTCATGTGGAGGTGTTTCAACCCCAGGTAAAGGCTCATATTTCTCTCATCATCTATGGGTTTGGCGGAATTGTACGCACAATGCCTACGTTTGGGGTATGTTCCGCCCAATAACATTCATATAAAATACATTTTAATTCGTTATTCGGATGCCGGGGAGCCCGCCATGCCCACCAATACCCACGCCATTGCCAACACTGCCCCCAGCCTGGGGCAACTGTTTGCCTACCCGTTCCGGGTCTTTTTTCTGTCACTGACGCTGCTGGCCATTGCGGTCGTACCGGCGTGGGTGATGATCGTCTCCGGCCAGTGGCAACCGCCCCTGGCCATGCCCGGCATCTACTGGCACCAACATGAAATGCTGTTTGGCTTCCTGTCGGCGGCCATTGCCGGCTTCCTGCTGACTGCGGTCTGCGTCTGGACCCAGACCGAACGCAGCCATGGCGCCCGGCTGCTGGCACTGTGGCTGGTCTGGCTTGCCGGCCGGGGGCTGCTCAGCTTTGGAGGCGACCTGCCGGACACCCTGGTGCAGGGCGTGAACCTGGCGTTCCTGCCGCTGGTCATGGTCGATGCCGGTTGGCGGGTGTGGCGTACCCGGCAGTGGCGGCAACTGATGATCCTTGTGGTGCTGGGCCTGCTGTGGGCCATGCAGGCGGGCTTTGTGCTCACCCTGCAACCGGTGTTCATCGATGGCGCACTGATCATGGCGCTGGCGCTGATCGGCATCATCGGCGGTCGCATCACCCCCGCGTTCACCCGCAACTGGTTGCGTCAGCAGCATGATGATGGCGACGCGGTGAAAATGAGGCCCTGGCTGGACCGTGCCGTGCTGATCAACCTGGTGGCGCTGCTGGCCACAACCGTGGCCGGCCTGGCCATCGTCAGTGGCGTGCTGGCCATCCCCGCCGCACTGCTGACACTGATCCGCCTGGCAGGCTGGCAGGGCTGGCGCACCCGGGGCGAACCGTTGCTGTGGGTGCTGCACCTGTCCATTCTGTGGGTTCCGGTGGCGCTGGCGCTGTTTGCCGGCCACCAGTTGCTGGCCTGGCCAGGTAATGCGTGGAGCCATGCCGCCGGTACCGGGGCCATCGCCTGCCTGATTCTCGGTGTGATGGCCCGCGTGGCCCTGGGCCATACCGGTCGGCCATTGACCCTGCCCCGGGGCCTGGTCACCGCGTTCCTGGCCCTGCAACTGGCGGCGGTGCTGCGGGTACTCACCGCCCTGGGGACGCTGCCCTGGCACCCCGGCATTGGCACCGCCACCTTGCTGTGGTGCCTGGCCTTCGGAATCTTCCTGTGGCGCTACGGCGGCATCCTCGCCAGCCCGCGCGCCGATGGCCGACCCGGCTGACTCGCGAATCAGCCGCCGGTATTAGCGGTCGCGCGGGGCGCCAGAGCCAGCCCCCGCATGGCGGAGAACGCGGAGCGGGCCTGTTGAAAACGGTCCCGCGGGAAATGAATGGCAATACCTTCCAGCGCCGCTGCGAGCATCTCCAGATGGGCGTCCCAGCCGGCGCAGGCAATGGCCAGAAGGTCATCATCCGGCAGCTGCAACGTCAGGCTGAGGTCAGTGCAGGTATCGCCGCACTCTGCGAGATGCCAGCGTAGCGGTCGTTCGGTCTCTGATCCGGCACTCCAGGAATAGGCCAGCTGTGCCGGAGGCTGCCACACCCGAATGATCGAATCGATCGGGCGACCGCTGTTCCCGAAATCGATCCGCGCCCGGCCCCCTTGGCCGCCTTCCAGCTTTCCTGGCGCCAGCCACTGGGCCAGCTCAGCAGACTCAGTAAGCATCGCCCATACCCGCCCACGGGGATGCTCCAGCCGTCGTTGCAGGCCCACTTCAACGACATCGTCCCGCCAAACCAGGGCGCCCCACTCGTTCACCACCTTCACAGTTCTGTCTCCTTGCCCGGCCCACCGGTCCATCCGGAGGGGTTGCAAGCAGCCTACGGGGCAAAGCGCTGGTTACGCCTTGATCACTGTCAAAGCCGCAGCGGTGACCACCACAACCTTGAAGAGCCTCTGATTAGCAACCGGCGGTCAACAATCTGCCACCAGCGGTCAACAGCGTTGCGCGGGCCGCGGGTTAGAGTCGAATACATCGAAATCACACATTCCTGCCTCCCCGGGAGACCACCGTATGTCCAAGCCCAATCAACTCGGCCCCAATCAATTCGACAAAGCCGCCCTGGAAGCCTGTGGCCGGGGCGAGCTGTTCACCGGCGACATGCGACTGCCCACCGGCCCCATGCTGATGATGGACCGCATCCAGAACATCAATGCCGACGGTGGTTCTCATGGCCTGGGCCTGGTGGAAGCGGAACTCGACATCCGTCCCGACCTCTGGTTCTTCGGCTGCCACTTTCAGGATGACCCGGTCATGCCCGGTTGCCTGGGACTGGACGCACTCTGGCAACTGCTGGGGTTCTTCCTTGCCTGGGGTGGCGGCGAAGGCCGTGGGCGGGCGCTGGGCGCCGGGGAAGTACGCTTCTTCGGCCAGGTGCTCCCCGAAGCCCGTCTGGTGCAGTACCAACTCGACATCAAGCGGGTAGTCCGCCGCAAGCTCACCATGGCCATTGCCGACGGCCGCATGCTGGTGGATGGCCGTGAGATCTACACCGCCGCTGACCTGCGGGTTGGCCTCTTCACCAATACCGATCAGTTCTGAGGAAGCGTTATGCGTCGTGTCGTCGTTACCGGAATGGGCATTGTCTCCAGCCTGGGCCGCAACCTGGCCGAAGTGGAAGACGCCCTGCGCCAGGTGCGCAGTGGCATTGGATTCAGTGAACAGGCCAGGGATGCCGGGTTGCGCAGCCAGGTTTGCGGCCAGATCGACCTGGAGCCGGCGGATCACATTGATCGCAAGCTGATGCGGTTCATGTGTCCCGCCTCCGCTTACAGCTACCTGGCCATGCGGGAAGCATTGACCCAGTCGGGACTGGGTGACCAGCACCTGCACGCCGACAGTACCGGCATTGTCATGGGCACCGGCGGCGCCTCCACGGTGGAACTGACCGACGCCGTGGACACTCACCGGGATCGCGGGTTGCGTCGGGTTGGCCCCTATCGGGTCCCCCGCACCATGGGCAGCACCATCAACGCCAACCTGGCCACAGCGTTTGGCATTCGTGGCGTGAACTACGGCATCACTTCGGCCTGCGCCACCAGCGCCCACTGCATTGGTCATGCCCGGGACCTGATTGCCTGGGGCCGCCAGGATGTGATGTTCGCCGGCGGCGGAGAGGATATCCACTGGACCCTGAGCCTGCTGTTCGACGCCATGGGCGCCCTGTCTTCCCGCTACAACGACCAGGCCAGCCGGGCCTCCCGTACCTACGACCGCCACCGCGACGGTTTCGTGATCTCAGGTGGCGCCGGCGTGCTGGCGCTGGAGGCCCTGGAACACGCCGAGGCCCGGGGCGCCACCATCCTCGCGGAACTGGTAGGCTTCGGTGCCACCTCTGACGGTGCCGATATGGTCGCTCCCAGTGGTGAGGGCGCCGAACGCTGCATGCGCCAGGCGCTGGCCAACGTCGAGGGCGACATTGACTACATCAACAGCCATGGCACCAGCACACCCGCCGGAGACATCACTGAGCTGGCGGCCATCCGCTCGGTCTTCGGTGAACGCATGCCGCCGATCAGCTCCACCAAGCCCCTGAGTGGCCATGCCCTTGGCGCTGCCGGTGTCCATGAGGCAATCTACAGCCTGTTGATGCTGCAGCACGGTTTCCTGACACCATCGGCCCATATCGATGAGCTGGACCCAGCCGCCGAGGGCTACCCGATCCTGCGGCAGCCGGTCACCGATGCCCCGCTGCGGCGGGTCATGAGCAACAGCTTCGGCTTTGGCGGAACCAACGGCACGCTGGTGTTTGAACGGGGCTAGTGTCCCGTTCAGTCAGCCGGCCAGCATCCTGGCCCGGTACGCTGCCGGCGACAGCCCGGCCCAGCGCTTGAAGGCGCGGCTGAAGGCGCTCAGTTCCGAGAACCCCAGCCGCTCCGCCACAATCACCAGTGGCGGGTCAGGCATCGCCAGGTAACGCATGGCCTGCTCCCGCCGCTCTTGCTCGAGCAGTCCGGCAAAACACTGGTTCTCGGCCTTCAGGCGCTGGTAGAGGGTATGGCGGCTGATGTGGAGCTGACAGGCCACCGAGTCCATACCGATCCGCCCACGGGCAAGCTGCGCGCGGATCAGTTTCCGCACCCGCGCAGTGATGGTACTGGCGCGGGACAATCGCAGCTGCACCAACTGCCACAACTGCTCTAACTGACCGCTGGTGGGCGCCGTGCCCTGACCGGGATACGACGTCAGCATGCCCAGCTCGGCCAGCGAGTCGAGATCGCCGCTGCCATCTTCACGCGCCAGATAAGCCATCATGGCGGCCGCCAGTTCACTCCTGGCATCGTCACTCATTGTCCCTTTCCTCACGATTTCGCAGATTAGTTCAGCGTACACATGTTAGCTGAAATAGCCAGTCCGATCCTTGAGCCTGGTCAAGCCGCCCAAGCCTGGCATAAGGCACACTCCCCGCTTTTGCCCAAGGCGATCGCCGCCCTGTCACCGACGATCTGGAGACCACCATGACCACCCCCGAACTGCTTGCTCCCGCCGGCACCCTGGAACACCTGGAAACCGCCCTGGCCTATGGGGCCGATGCGGTCTACGCTGGCCAGCCCCGTTATTCCCTGCGCGCCCGCAACAACAGCTTCAAGACCGTCGCCTCCCTGGCCACCGGGATTGAACGCACTCACCAGCAGGGCAAACAGTTCTATCTGGTCACCAACATCGCCCCCCACAACAGCAAGGTACGCACCTTTCTTGACGACATGGCGCCACTGGTGGAGCTGCAACCGGATGCCCTGATCATGTCCGATCCGGGGCTGATCATGCTGGTGCGGGAGCGCTGGCCGGAGCAGGCAATCCATCTGTCAGTGCAGGCCAACGCGGTCAACTGGGCGACGGTGGAGTTCTGGCGACGCCAGGGGGTTGAGCGGGTGATCCTGTCGCGGGAACTGGCTCTGGAAGAAATCGCCGACATCCGCGACCGGGTGCCTGAGATGGAACTGGAGGTGTTTGTCCACGGCGCCCTGTGTATGGCCTACTCCGGCCGCTGCCTGCTGTCCGGCTACATGAACCATCGTGACGCCAACCAGGGTACCTGCACCAACGCCTGCCGCTGGAACTACCGGGAAGTGAGCCACCAGAAAGACGGCACGGGCGACCTGATACCGGTCGCCGAGACGGTGGAGCCCAAAGAGGTGCTGCTTGAGGAACCCAACCGGCCGGGCAGCTTCATCCCCGCCTATGAGGATGAACACGGCAGCTATATCATGAACTCCCGCGATCTGCGCGCCGTCCAGCATGTGGAGGCGCTGTGCCGGATGGGCGTGCACTCGTTGAAGATCGAGGGCCGCACCAAGAGTCCCTACTACGTCGCCCGCACCACCCAGGTCTATCGCCGCGCCATCGATCGGGCCTCAGCCGGCCAGCCGTTCGACATGGCACAGATGGATGAACTGGAAGCGCTGTCCAACCGGGGCTATACCGAGGGCTTCCTGCGTCGTCACCTGCCCCAGGAATACCAGACCTACGAGCAGGGTTCCTCACAGCAGGGCACCGAGCAGGTGGTGGGCAAGATCATCGCCCAGGACGACCAGACCCTGACGGTGGAGGTCAAGAACCGCTTCGCGGTGGGTGATCGCCTTAGTCTGATCACTCCGGGCGGCAATGTCGACTTTGCCACTGACGCCATGGAAACCGTGGCCGGCAAGGCGCTGGACTGCGCCCCGGGCAGTGGCTACATTGTCCGTGTCCAGCGGCCCGAGGGCACGCCGGACAGCCTGGACTTCAGCTACCTCACTCGCCACCAGGCCCCAGCCATCGACTAGGAGATCCGATCCGTGCGCTCATTACTGACCCTGCTGCTGACGCTCACCGCACTCGCCAGCTTACTGAGCGTCACCAGCACCGTCAGTGCCGATACCCTGGACACTCCGGCCGCGCTGCAGGCCACCACCGAACGCTTCCTCGCCAGCGCCGTCGACGGCCAGCTCGCCGAGGCCTACCGGGCGCTGCGCCCCTTTCTGGGGGTGGAGCAGGCTCCGTTCGACGCCTCCGCCCGGGAAGCCGACAGCTACTTCCGCCGGGTCGCCGAACAGGTGGGCGATCCCATCGGCTACAGCCACGTGCTGACCGAAAGCATCGGTGAGGATTTCTACCGCACCGTCTGGCTGCAGAAGTTCGACACCGCCGCCATCGCCTGGACGTTTACCTTCTACCAGCCCCGGGAAGGCTGGAAGCTGGTGGGGGTCAGCTACTCCACCGATCTGGCGTCGCTGTACCGGTAATCAATCTGTCGACCACTCCCCCACTCATCGGCGACGTGTTGCGGCTCGGCTCTTCTGGCTCAGCTTTTCTGGCGAGACAAGGAGCCTTGGTGCCAGCCCCCCGGATTCCTGTATAATCTGCACACTCATTTTTGATGGCCGCGGGTGTCGCGCCAGGGGCCCGGCGTGCCGCACTGCCTGACCGCCCACCAAACCGCCCCAGCAGCTCCGACCATCCGCTGAACAATAATACCTGACTATTTTGGTCTGATATTGTACAATCACTCGCCAGAAGCCTGGAAAACCCTCTTTTTTTCAATGGCCAGACAGGCTTGCGCAATTCGCGACAGGGACTTCGCCAATCAATAACCGACTGCGGGGCGACACTGACCAGGCACCTGGCGACGCGACCCCGACAGCAAGCACACAGATGACAGCCGCTGGTGGGGCCCACGCCCCGCCTGGTACACGGGTCGCAGACCCCTGATGAGAAAAGCATACGGAGCGACGATCATGGCGAACACCGACAAACAGGTGAACGAGCTGATCAAACGGGAATACGAGCACGGTTTCGTTACCGAAATCGAAGCCGATACCTTCGAACCCGGCCTCAACGAAGACGTGATCCGCCGTCTGTCGGCGATCAAGAACGAGCCTGAGTTCATGCTGGAATGGCGCCTGAAAGCCTATCGTCGCTGGCTGGAGATGGACGAACCGGACTGGGCCCACGTCGATTTTCCCAAGGTGGATTACAACGCCATCTCCTACTATTCGGCGCCGAAGAAAAAAGAAGACATGCCCCAGAGCCTGGACGATGTCGATCCGGAGCTGCTGAAAACCTACGAAAAGCTGGGCATCCCGCTGCACGAACGTGAGCGCCTGGCCGGCGTCGCGGTGGATGCGGTGTTCGACTCGGTGTCAGTGGCCACCACCTTCAAGGAGCCGCTGGAGAAAGCCGGCGTGATCTTCTGCCCGATTTCAGAAGCGGTGCAGAAGTACCCCGAGCTGGTCCAGAAATACCTGGGCAGCGTGGTGCCGGCCGGCGACAACTACTTCGCCGCCCTCAACTCCGCGGTTTTCTCCGACGGTTCGTTCGTCTACATCCCCAAAGGCGTCCGCTGCCCGCTGGAACTGTCCACCTACTTCCGCATCAACGCGGCCAACACCGGCCAGTTCGAGCGCACCCTGATCGTTGCCGATGACGACAGCTACGTCAGCTACCTGGAAGGCTGCACCGCGCCGATGCGGGACGAGAACCAGCTGCATGCTGCGGTGGTGGAACTGGTGGTACTGGACAATGCCCAGATCAAGTACTCCACCGTGCAGAACTGGTACCCCGGTGACGAGAACGGCAAGGGCGGCATCTACAATTTCGTGACCAAACGCGCCGCCTGCATCGGCAACAACTCCAAGGTGTCCTGGACCCAGGTCGAGACCGGCTCCGCCATCACCTGGAAATACCCCAGCTGCGTGCTGCGCGGTGACAACAGTGTGGGCGAGTTCTACTCCGTGGCCCTGACCCACAATTTCCAGCAGGCCGACACTGGCACCAAGATGATTCACATGGGCAAAAACACGTCCAGCACCATCATCTCCAAGGGGATTTCCGCCGGTCGCAGCAGCAATGCCTATCGTGGTCTGGTGAAGTTCAGCCCCACCGCCGAGGGTGCCCGCAACTTCACCCAGTGTGACTCGCTGCTGATCGGTGATCGCTGTGCCGCCCACACCTTCCCGTACATCGAGAGCAAGAACAAATCCGCCATCGTCGAACACGAGGCCACCACCTCCAAGGTCAGCGACGAGCAGATGTTCCTCTGCCGCCAGCGCGGTATTGACCCGGAGCAGGCCGTCTCAATGATCGTGAACGGTTTCTGTAAGGAGGTGTTCAAGGAGCTGCCGATGGAGTTCGCCGTCGAGGCCGGCAAGCTGCTTGAAGTCAGCCTGGAAGGTTCGGTGGGCTGAGGCACCGGCTGCAACGATCAGGATGGCCGGGCAAGCGCGCGGCCACGGACACAG
Source organism: Marinobacter sp. CA1 (assembly GCF_020546665.1). Taxonomy (NCBI): domain Bacteria; kingdom Pseudomonadati; phylum Pseudomonadota; class Gammaproteobacteria; order Pseudomonadales; family Marinobacteraceae; genus Marinobacter; species Marinobacter sp. CA1. The sequence continues at coordinate 791,294 of NZ_CP071785.1, read as the reverse complement.
AATTCAGACAGATTAACGAGAGAGAATCCGACGCATGCTGAGCATCAAGAACCTGCACGCTTCCGTTGAGGGCAAAGAGATCCTCAAAGGCATCAACCTGGAGATCAAGGCCGGGGAAGTTCACGCCATCATGGGCCCCAACGGTTCCGGCAAGAGTACCCTGTCCCAGGTGCTGGCAGGCAATGAAGCGTTTGAGGTCACCGACGGCGAAGTACTGCTCAACGGCGAGAACCTGCTGGAGCAGGAAACCGAAGAGCGCGCCCGCGAAGGCATATTCCTGGCGTTCCAGTACCCGGTGGAGATTCCCGGCGTCAGCAACCTGCAGTTCCTCCGCACCGCGGTCAACGCCATGCGCAAGCACCGTGGTGAGGAAGAGATGAACGCGGCGGAATTCATGAAGCTGGCGAAAGAGGTTTCCAAACAGGTGGACCTGGACCCGGCGTTCCTCAAGCGCGGCGTCAACGAAGGCTTCTCCGGCGGTGAGAAAAAGCGTAACGAGATCATGCAGGCGCTGCTGCTGCAACCGCAACTGGCGATCCTCGACGAAACCGACTCCGGCCTCGACATTGACGCCCTCAAGGTGGTGTCTGACGGCGTCAACGCCCTGCGTTCAGACGACCGGGCCATTCTGATGGTGACCCACTATCAGCGGCTGCTGAACCACATTGTCCCGGACCACGTACACGTTCTCGCCGGTGGCAGAATCATCAAATCCGGCGGTCGCGAGCTGGCCCTGGAGCTGGAAGAGCGCGGCTACGGCTGGCTCGGCATCAAGGACGCAGACGAAGCCACCCCAGCCAGCTGAAGGAGATCGCAGGAATGAAACCCGCACCGACGCTTTCCAGCGCTTTCCTCAAGCCCGCTGGTGACTTTCTGCCGGCGCCGCTGCTTGAGCTGCGCCAGCAGCGGGGCGCGGCACTGGCCGATATGCCGCTGCCGACCCGCAAGACGGAAAACTGGAAGTACTCCAGCCGCTACCTCAAGCTGTCTGACGAGCTGGCCACCAGCCTGCCAACCACTGGCAAGCACGGCACCGCCCTCGCGGCTCCGGGTCACCACGTGGTGTTCCGCAACGGCGTGATGGTACCGGAAGCCAGCGACTTTCCCGACACCAACGGCGTCACCATCAAACGCTTTGCCGACCTGACGGATGACGAAGCCCGGGAACTGGCGGAACGCCTGGATAACACCCTGGATGCCAACGCCGTGCAACTGGCCCGGCTCAACTCCGCCCGTTTCGAAGATGGCCTGCTGATCCGACTGGCTCCAGACGCCGTGCTGGAGCACCCGCTGTTCATCATCAGCGAAACCGACGCCCACGTCAGCGGCTCCGCCTATCCGCGGATCTACGTTGACGCCGGCCACCACAGCCAGGCCACCCTGGTGGAGGAATACATCGCCAACGGCGCCGAGCCGGTGATGGTCAACGCCGTCAGCGAGTTCGTGCTGGCCGAGGGCGCCCAGATCACCAGCGTGCGACTGTCCGCCGAAGGCGAGAATGTCCAGCATGTCGGCGCCACCGGGGTACGACAGGCCGCTCACTCCCGTTTCGACAGCCACTGCGTCGGCTTTGGTGGCCCCATGCGTCGCCACGACCTGCAGGTTCGACTGGAAGAATCCGGCGCCAACTGCCGTCTGAACGGCGTGGTGGTTACCCAGGGCAGGCAGCATTACGACAACCACACGGTGATCGAGCACGTTGCGCCCCATTGCGACAGTGAAGAGACCTACCGCAACATCGCCGCCGGCCAGTCCCACGCGGTGTTCAATGGTCGCATCCACATCCATCAGGATGCCCAGAAGTCCAACGCCAACATGAGCAACAAGAACCTGCTGCTCTCCACCGGCGCGGAGATCGACACCAAACCCGAGCTGGAGATCTACGCCGACGACGTCAAGTGCGCCCACGGCGCCACCGTTGGCCAGCTCAATGAGGAGTCGATCTTCTATCTGGTCTCCCGCGGTATCGACCGGCGTAATGCCCGTACCCTGCTCACCATGGCGTTCATCAATGAATTGATCGAACAGATCCCGGTCGAAGCAGTAAGGGAAACCGCCCAGGCGCGGCTCAACCACTTCATCGATCAGACATTCGAGGAGGCCTGAGGTATGACGGATCTTTCCATGGCACGCACATCCGGCGCCACGCCCACCACCGGCGGGTTTGACGTCGCCGCGATCCGCCGTGATTTCCCGATTCTCAGCCGGCAGGTCAACGGCAAGCCGCTGGTGTATCTGGACAATGGCGCGTCCGCCCAGAAACCGCAGGCGGTGCTGGATGCCATGGACCGTTATTACCAGCAGCAGCATTCCAACGTTCACCGTGGCGCCCACTCTCTGGGTGATGCCGCCACCGTGGCGTTCGAAGGGGCTCGCGAGACCGTCCGCCAGTTCCTCAACGCCGCCAGCACCCGCGAGATCATCTGGACCCGCGGCACCACCGAGGCCATCAACCTGGTTGCCAATGGCCTGACTGGTAAGCTGTCGGCCGGCGATGAGATTCTGGTCAGCCACATGGAGCACCACGCCAACATCGTACCCTGGCAGATGCTGGCCGAGCGCACCGGCGCAACCCTCAAGGTGATTGCCATCACCCCGGAAGGCGAGCTGGACCAGGACAATCTCGAGCAGCAACTCAGCGAACGCACCCGGGTACTGGCGTTTACCCACGTGTCCAACGCCCTTGGCACCATCAACCCGGTTGCCGAGCTGGTTGCCCGCGCCAGGGCGATCGGCGCCATTACGGTCGTCGATGGTGCCCAGGCGGTACCTCACCTGCAACCGGATGTTCAGGCCCTGGGCTGCGACTTTTACGCGTTCTCCTCCCACAAGGTGTTCGGCCCCACCGGCATTGGCGTGCTCTATGGCCGCGAACAGCTGCTGGAGGAACTGCCGCCCTACCAATACGGCGGCGAGATGATCGAGCGGGTCAGTTTCGAGAAGACCACCTGGAACGCCCTGCCCTACAAGTTTGAGGCCGGCACCCCCGCCATCGCCGAAGCGGTGGGCCTGGGCGCGGCCATTGACTACCTCAACGGCATTGACCGGGTGGCCCTGGAAGCGAGCGAAAGCGCCCTGATCCAACGCGCCCACGAACTCGCCGACAGCGTGCCGGGCATGCGGATCATCGGCACCGCCCGCAACAAGGCGGCGGTGATGTCGTTCCTGATCGATGGCCTGCACCCCAGCGACATCGGCACCCTGCTCGATCAGCAGGGCATTGCCATCCGCACCGGCCACCATTGCGCCATGCCGCTGATGGATTTCTATGGGGTTCCCGGTACGGCACGGGCCTCGTTCGCGTTTTACAATACTCTGGAAGAGGTGGAGCAACTGTTCACCGCCTTGCAGAAAATTCAGCGCCTGTTTGTCTGATTCAAGGGTGGTTCCATGACCGCAGAAACCTTCACCCCCACCATGGGGGTCACCATGACACCCAGCGCGGTGTCCCATGTCCGCAAACAACTGGAGCGCAAACCGGACGCCAAGGGCATTCGCCTGGCCATCAGAAAGAGTGGCTGCTCCGGCTTCAAGTATGAAACCCAGTGGGTGGAAACACCGGCGGACGATGACGACGTGTTTTCGGTGGATGGCATCGACATCTACGTCAAACACGAGCACCTGCCGATGGTGAATGGCACCGAGATCGACTTCATCACCCAGGGTGTCAATTCCATGTTCCAGTTCCGCAACCCCAACGCCACGGCGGAATGCGGGTGCGGCGAAAGTTTCACCGTGGCCTGAGCCGTAAGGCCCAGTCCCACAGTCACGAGGTCATTGAGCGCATGCAAGAACGGGAAGTGGTTCTGACCAAACGCGAGGTGGAAGCCCGCCTGGTTCCCGCCGGTACCGAGATCATGGTGCCCGCCGACACCTTCGTCACCATTACCCAGTCACTGGGTGGGTCTTTCACGGTGGCCGTCAACGGTAACCTCGCCCGAATCGAGGGTCACGACGCCGATGCCCTGGGCAAGAAGCCGCTGGAGAGCAGCTACGAGACTCCGGAAGACGGCTCCGTCAACGAGAACCAGGTCTGGGAAGCGCTGCGCAACTGCTACGACCCGGAGATTCCGGTCAACGTGGTGGAGCTGGGACTGATCTACGAATGCAACGTGATCAACGGCGCTCTCAACGGCGACCCGGAAGGTAACCAGGTCCACATCAAGATGACCCTCACCGCCGCCGGCTGTGGCATGGGCCCGGTGATCACCGATGACGTCCAGCGCAAAGTCGAGCATGTCCCCAACGTGGACAAGGTCACGGTCGAGCTGACCTTTGACCCGCCATGGAACAACGATATGCTGAGTGATGAGGCCAAACTTGAACTGGGGATGCTGTAAATGACCGCCACCGAACAACAGTTCCGTGACAACCCGCTGGGCAAGGACGTCAACCTGGAAGACGTGCTCGACGCCTTTGAGTTCCTCGATGACTGGGAAGAGCGTTACGCTTACATCATCGATCTCGGCAAGCAGTTACCAGCCTTTCCGGACGATGAGCGGGTGGAAGAAAACTACGTTCATGGCTGCCAGAGCCAGGTGTGGCTGATTCACCACCTGGACGAGGACGACGGCAAGCTCTACCTGCTGATCGACTCCGACGCCATGATTGTGCGCGGCCTCGCCGCCATCATTCTGGTGGCCCTGAATGGCAAGGCGCCCCGCGAGTTGTTGAGCACCGACATTGACGAGTTGTTCGAGCGCCTCGACCTGTTCCGCCACATCTCGCCGACCCGTGGCAACGGCCTGCGGGCCATGGTGGGAAAAATCCGCGACATTGCCGCCCGCGAGGCCGCCTGAGCGACCACCTGCTATGCGCCGTCAGTAGATGACGGCGTAATCCCCCTGCTGAATATTGAGCTCACCCCCGGTCTGGGGCATCCACGCCCGGCTGGTGTCCAGGCTGAGACTGTGGATGTGCAGCTCCACCCCGGTTTCCCACAACTGGGGCGGCGCATCCGGCCGCATCAACGAGGTCTCGCTGCGTACCAGCTCCATTCGCGCCCCGGGTAACAGCCCGGACTTGGTGCCGATGTCCAGCAGCAGATCTCTGCCCTTAACCTCCAGAATCGGCACCAGCATCGGCTGACAGGCGATCTTGTCGGTGATGTCATCGCTGATGTCCGCCAACAGGTTGTCCACCGCCACGCCATAACCGGTACTCATGAACCGCGCCGAGCCAAAGCCCGCCCGTTCGGTGCGCGGCAGATCCCAGCGGCCGGAGGCGGCGTAGCGTTTCTCGATCACCACCCGGCCGGTGTAACCGTCGTGAACCACCACATCCACCACAAAGTCACGGGTAGTATCCGCCCCGCTCCAGCGCCGTTGCAGGCCGGAATAGACCGAGGTATCCCAGGCCTCGCCATTGCGCACACCGAGGTTGCGGATCACCCCTGAGACCACGAACTGCACGCCCATCTGGCGGCTGACGGCGGAGTAATCCCGCAGCCGGTTGTCGAACTCGGTCCAGTGAGGTGTTTGCTCCAGGCTGGCGTACATCAATTGCTGTGGCGCAGCGTAGGGTTGCACCTGATGAGCCTGCTGGAAGCGCTGGTAGAGCAACTCGGAAACCCGCTGGCCGGGCTGCTCAAAACCACCCAGCACGCCCTGCTCCGGGGTTTCGACAGCAAAACCGGCGACGGCGATCTTCTTGCGATAGCCGGGCGCCCGGTTGCTGGGGCAACGTTCGTGAGGCACGAACTCCGGCCGCCCCTGTTCAGCGCGGATAATCGCCGCCAGTTCATCGAGTTTTTCCTGGGTCCCACCAACATCCTCAGTGATGATTGGGTGAACCGGTTCGTAGGTGTCAGCCGCACCGGCGTCGCTCGCCGCGCCCTGTCCCTGCCGGGTTCGTTGCATGGGTAAGCCGGCCGGCGCCGCCGTGACGGTAATATCGGCAACGTCATCCTGCTCCGGAGTATGGCGAGGCGTTGAGGCCGCAGACGCCGATTCGGTCGATATCATCGTCCCCCGCTCCAGACTGGCAAGACGGCCATCGGCAGGCTGTGAGGACGGTTCCGCCGACATCGGTACCGGCGCCACGGTCGGTGTCGACTCCGACAGCGACAGGGCTTCTCCCGTCCCGGCGTCGCCACCACTGAGCGCCAGCGCCGCCACCGGTTGGCCATCGCTGCCGGAGGGGGCAAAGCCACGGCGCTGGGCCACGCTTCTGGCCTCGCTCTCGTCCTCGGAGTAATCGGTGCTCTTGCCCACAAAGAAGCCCAGGATGGTGCCTCCCAGGGGCGCAAACGGATTGGCAAAGGCGGCACCGGCGAGGATACCGCCCACCAGCGCGCCGACGCTGCTGCGATCGGCCAGAAAGTCCTCGGTCTGCTCGGTCAACACATCCTGGTTCTGCTCCTGGGCCTGGAGACTGACCGGCGCCAGCACCAGGGCCATCGCACCGATAACCACCGTCGCCCGCCGGAATCGGGCCTGACTGACCTGTCGAATCCGCATTGCTGTCTCCATAGCTCTAAATCGATCGTGATCTGAAACCAAAGTCACCTGAAACTCAGGTCATCCGAAACTAATGTGTTCTGAAACTACAGTGATAAGAAACAAGAATCGCGCCAATCGGGACAATCAGCCGCTGTTTGCGGCCCCGGCGGCGATCCGCCACCGCTACGGTGTCGTTTGCTGGCGGCAAGCGGTTGCCACTGCCTGGCAGTACAACGCCGCCGCGCGGCTCGGTCATTGCCCGGTCATTTCCCGGACCAGGCAATCAGCGCCTTCTGACTTGAGACGCTGACACAGGCCTCTTGCGGCAGATTCCGGCTGTCCCGGGCCTGCCAGCAGGCGGACCAGGCGGCCGGCCTCCTGATATCGGGCCTCGGCGCTCGCCGGCAAGACTCCGTCTTCACTCAGGCGACGCCAATAGCGCTCGGCATTGCCGCGCTCACCAAAGGCACCCAGCTGCACAAACCAATTCCCGGCCGGTCTGGCGCCAGCGCCAGCAGCCTCCATTCGCACCGGCTCAGGGGCCGTGACGGGAACGTCCATCAGAACCGCCGGCTCGTCGACATCTTCCACCGGCGGAGCGAACCCCGGTGATGGCGACGGCCGCGACGGCCCCGCCTCGGCTTCGGGCACCGACTCCGGTTCTGCCGGAGTCGACGGTTCCAGTTCGTCGAACTCCACCAGCTGACGCCCCTCGGCGGCCAGCAGGAAGTCCTGGTCCCGCAGAACCCCGCCACTGCTACGGGCGTTGATCGGCCCGGGCCGTTCAACCACCCGGTCCCGCCAGGCATCCCCCAACCGCAACTGGTACTGTCCGGGCGGTACCGCCGCAAACAGAAAGAAACCGTCGAAGGCAGTGCGCTGACTGGCCCGTACCTGGCCCTCGGCATCCAGCAACTGCACCACCACCCGTTCCAGCGGAATGCGGTCGTCCTTACCGCCCTGGCCGTAGACATGCCCTTCCAGCTCAAGCGTACGGATGACGGGAAAATCCACCTGACTCCAGCTACCGGGACGAGGCTCAATCGACACCCCCGGGGTCGACGGATTGAGTTCGATGTCCGCCAGGGAGGATGAAACCATGGCAATGTCGGTCAGCCGGTCCGGCCGCAGCCGGTGCAGATAGGCGCGGCCCTCGGCATCGGTCTGCGCGGTCTGCCAGGCCTGCACCGCGTCAATCTGAGCGCCCTGCAACGGCGCCTCACCCGGGTCCAGAACGCCGTTGCCGTTGGCATCCAGGAAGGCTCGGGCGTAGGCCGCACCGTAGCCGGTCTGGGACAGCCGGCTGAACTCGGGCCAGGCGTGACCCGGGCGGGGGTTGAGGCTGGTGGACACGCTTACCAGGCCGGTCCAGCGCTCGTTGCTGTCATAGACGATCTGGGGGCTGATCTGGACAACGTCGAGCAGCCAGTTGAAACCGGTCCGGTAGGTGGTGTAATCGGTGAGGGCGCTGTGGGTGATGTCCAGGTTCATCGTCATGCGGGAATCCACCCGCAGTGTGGCCGACGAATTGACCGTGCTGATCTCGGTATCCGGTGACAGGTTGTAGCCAACGCCGGCGCGGAATCGCCAAGGCCGCAGGCTGGTGGAGACGTTGAAGGCACCACCGGTGCGCTGGTCGGTGTCATCAACCAGCTCCTCGCGCTCATAGAAGAAGGATTTGGACAGGCGCCAGCCGGTTTCGGTGCTGTGGGTGGTGCCAATCGACGCCGCCGAGGCACTGCTGCGCTGACGCTCCAGATGAAAGGCGTCCAGATTGATCGGCAGGGACGCCGCCCGGGTTGCCAGACTGCCGGTCGCACTCCAGCGTTGGCGATCTGACGGCAACTGATCGGCTTCCAGGTCGCCCTTGAGGTAATGGGTGTACCGCAGCGAGCCGGTGGTCTCACGCCCCACACGACCACGCAGCAGAGCGGTGGCCTCATCCTGCTCCAGCGCCCGGTCCTGGTAGCCGAGGCTGGTCTGCAGGGTGGCGAAGTTGATGCTGAGGCCGGCGCTGTAGTCTTCGTGACGCTCATCGTCCACCACAAAGCTGTCGACCCCCAAAGTGGCCACCGCGTTGCTCGCCAGGCCAATATTGACATCGCCAAGGTAGCGGGCACTGTCCACATCGCCACGGGCACTTGGCGAACGCACATCGAAGACCGTGCGACCATCCTGGACCGCAGCCAGCTCGTAGCTGACATCACCCAGCTCAAGACCACTGCGACCGGCGTAGAAGACCTGCTCCTCCCGCCGGTTCTCACCAAAGGGACCGTAGAAGACAAACTCGAACCGGTTTTCACCGAACTCCAGGGGCACATTGAGAAACTCGTACTGGGCGTCACCGCCGACCACCTGGAAATCGATCAGCACGCCATTGCGGTAAAGCTCCACCTCCCAGTCCGGCGGGATATCGCCCCGCAGGTCGACCTGTTCGTCCGCAAACAGTCCACTCATCCCCTCCTGGGCGCCACCACCACGGATCAACAGCCCCCGGGCATTGCCCACATCGACATCCCCCACTTCCACGTGCTCCAGCGCCAACGGGCCATCCAGGTCGGATCGTTCAAGCTGGAAGCGGCCATCGCTGACGTCATCATCCTTGTTGCCACTGACGGCAATGGTGGAAGTCATCCACAGCAGATCCCCGCGGGAGAGGATGGAATAATTGCCCCCCAGGCTGGTACTGGTGTCGTCCTCGTCCTCAAGGACGCTACTGAGGTTAAGGCGAATGTCGGTGGCATGAGGCCCCAGGAACCGATAGGGCGTGGGCTGGAATGGCAGTTGGGCTTCCCGGCTCAGGCCACCGACGCCACCGACCCGGCGGGTACTGGATCGGGCCATCCGCTCCTGCAGGGGAATGGTCTCCCGGGTACTGACATCCAGGGACAGCTGACGGATCTGTGGCGCCAGGGTAATCGGAAACCAGCGTTCCAGGCTGCTGGTGGGCACATACAGATCGCCCTGGAAGGGAATGGCCTCGGCGTCCGCCAGGCTGAAGTTGCGATCACCGGCACTGACCTCACCGGTCGCCCGGTTCAGTGAGAAGCTGCGGGCCTCTTCAACGAACCAGCCACCGGCACGGCCGGCATCGGCGTCGACATTGACCGGAAACTGCAGCACGTCCATCAGCTCAGACAGCGCCAGCAACACCTCATCACCCCGGCGGTAACCCAGGATGGCCGCCCCCAGCGGCGCGCCGTCCAGACGGACATCCAGCAGCAGCTCGTTTTCAATCCGCAGCACAGTCTCGTCATTCACCTGCTGGGCTGAGACCGGCGCCACTGGTACCAGGCCGCCCCACACCAGCAGGCTCACCACCAGTGCCAGGCGGCGATGCAGGGAATGAGGTTGGCGACGTGACATGGGCGGGTCTCCGGACAATGGCTGTCGAAAAGTCGACGTTTCCGGGAACAGCAGCAAGTATCACGCCAATTAGTTAACTCTTCTATCTGTTGCTATTGGGGGCTATTGCTATTGGCAAGCCTCTGTCTATCAGCGGCTCTGAAAGACACGCTCGTCCCAGAGCCGACCGTCGTACTCCGCCACCCCTTCGTAACCAATCCGTATCCACGAGCCGGCAGGTATGGCCGCATCCCTCAGCGGTACGTTCACCACCTTGCGGTCGGTTTCGGTAAACAGGTACAGCTCCTTGCGGCGGCCAATCAGCTCCACCGGGCTGTTGGCGTCCTGCTGCATTTCCACCCTCAGGTCACCGTAACTGCTGCTCTCACCCTGACGACTGAGGGTCACCGCCAGCGACATGTTCTGGTCACCAGTGGCGGGCACCACCTCCACGTTCTCGATGGCCACCTGCGGCGGTGCCACCTGGTGCCGAACAATCACCGGCACCGAGAAGGACATCTGCATGAACAGGCGAAAGCCAATGCCCTCCTGATCCTGACTCCCCATCTCGATCACCCCCGCAGGTTCGGACTCCTCCGCAATCACCTTGAGCTTGAGATGGGACCGATACTCCCCCGGCGCCAGATCGGCAGGCGGGCGGAAGTTCAGCCGCACGGTCTGATTCTCACCGGCGCCGACGGTAATCTGACGTGGCGAAAAGCGGACCATGGCCGCCGCGGATGGCCAGTCTTCACCTTCTGCCACCGGCTGATAGGTGCCCTCGGGGCTCATACGTTTGTCTTCCCAGCTCAGCCGGTAGGTCTTGGGGCCGTCGCTGGTGTTGCGCAGGACCAGGGTCGCCGAGCGATTGTTGATGTCCATGGCTGCCCGGGTCGGGCTGATCAGCATCTCTGCCCAGGCCGGCGGCGCCAGCATCACCATCAGCAGGGCCCATATCGGCCAGGCCCGCAGGGAAGGAAGTCTGTGCATGGTCACGAGCTCTCCACAAGTCATTGGTTAGGGTCAGTAGGACACGGTGATGGTATAGGTCCCCTCGTAAGTACCCGCTGGGTAGACGACCTCGGTCGCCGTAATCTGGGTACTGAGGGTGCCCCCAACGCGAATTTCCAGGGCACCAAATTCATCGGTGCGGCCACTCTGATCCGGCAGGGTTGCCATCGCATTGAGGATGAAGTGGGGACCGGCAGGAGCCTGAGTATGCCGGAGCAGCACGTCCGTGGCTGATACCGTAATATCCAGTTCCCGGAAGGGCGCAGCCCCACTGACCGCAACCACACCGGGCGTGGGCTGAGTCAGCGACACAATACGGGCGTTGCCAGCGTTGGTCACATCCCGACGACCATCAGGAAACAGCCTCAGGCTGGCCTGATCATCCGGTGTGCCAACCGCGTACAACACACCAAAGTTGAGCCGGTCGGCTTCTGTCAATTCAAAGCTACTGCGCACCTCACCTGCAAAGGTGACGTTCTCACTGACCGTCACGTAGTCACTCAGGCTGGGTTCCCAATAGTGGAACCGAAGCTGGGCATTGCCGCTGTAGGGCGCATCTTCATAGCTACCGCCATTGCCGGAGGTGCTAAAGCTGGCGCCAAGCTGGAACTCAACTTCCCCAAGCTCGTTGGTACGCACCGAACCGGTATCGTAGCTGCCAACAGAAAGTAGCTCGGGTATGCCGGTGCCTCCGGCAGACAGGGTGATGTCATCGATTTCGACATCAATATTGGTGTTGGGCGGAAACCCCGTAAGACGATAACGACCGGGCTGACCGACCGCCACCACCACGATGTCACCAATCACATTGAGATTGCGGCCGGAGCGGGGAAACTCCAGCACCGATACGCTGCCATTACCGGTGATGGCAATGGTGCCAAAATCAAAAACGCTCAGCTCTTCGATTTCGGTGGCCGCCCGGACCGGGGACAGGGCCAGCAGCCAGGCAGAAAGAGCCACAAAAAAGAGGTGCCAACGAGGCACCTCCTGTCGATGGGTCAGCGACGTGGCGTGGCGATAACCCCGCCCCGTCACACCCGAGGCCTTAGAATTCGGCTGTGACCTCAAAGGTTCCCTCATAGGTTCCGGTTTCATACTGGGTACGTGTACCGCTGTCATCAGTGAAAACCTCTGCACCAATACCGAAGGTAACGGCAGTTGCGCCGAAGTCCGGGTCAATGGTTACCGGGGCACCAGGAACCGCAGGACCACCGGACTCAACACCGTCGGTGATATCACCCACAGTGAAGTTGGCCAGGTAGAGTCGCGCAACATTCGGGTCACCAGCGGTGCCCCCGAGGCGCACTTCGACAGCACCGGCAGCGAGCAATGTTGTCGCAACGTCGCCAGCCGCAGCCCAGGTGGAAGCATCAAGAGCGGCAGTAGGTACATTGACAATAAAGTTCTGATCCGTTGCAACCGAGGCCTGAGCCGCACTTTGGCCGCCAAGGCTGGTGATAACCTGATCTGTTTCGCCCGGGGTAAAGGAACCATCCGGGTTCAGTACCAGCGTACCGATACCGGTGCCGTCGGTGGCGTTTACAAACAGTGTACCCAGGCTCATCGGTGCGACAACAGTCACTTCCAGAGTATTCTGAACATCCGCAGTCACACCAAAGTCTGCGGCGTAACTGGAACCCGCGCCGATGGCGAGACCGCCAGCAACAACCCCCAAACCGATCTTGCGCATCATCACATTACTGATTGTCTTTGTCATACCAAAACCCCTTAGGTTTTATGCCCATTGGTTAGAGGGCCCGAGTCAAATTGTCTGCTCCCGAAGAGGAGCTGCGCCCTTGGCAGAGTTCATCAACGGAACCGCCAGCGCTCTCTGAGTTTTACGACATCCATGTACAAAACTTAATGAACCCACTTCCCGATCACTGAATCGGCCCACCTGAAATCAGACTGATGGCCAAATTACGGCTTACTCTTCAATAACCTGGAAGATCGTAAAGCTTTGTCAAAACATATCCTTCCGTCGTTGCCTCCTGCGCTGCCCAAGCACATCGCACAGGCTCAATACCTGGTGATGCTCAATTCCGGGCTGCCCCCTGCCAACGGCCACCTTCCATTTGCGGACACTCTTGTCAGCACCTGTATGGTTTGGGGTCATGATTGGCTATCGGACACCTTTCCAAAAACTTAATAGCAGTTAACAAATTTTTCCTATGAAAAATGTAAGCTTTGGCAACCAATCTGAACACAAATAATCAGCAAGGCTACATAGGGCGCAGGGATGTAAGGACATATTTCCGGCCTCCCCGCATCTCGCCTACTGCCCGGGCTCACCAAAACGCAGTGATGACGGGCTCTGACGGTGACGTCCAGGCAGCACAGGAGTACTCTGAGAGCTGATCGCCGTGACAAACTGATACTGGAGTTCACCGTGCCTGCCTCGGACACTGTCTGCCGTCTGACCCTCGGCCTTGGCGTACTGATCGCCACCACTCACACTCTGGCCGCACCGTCACCGGTCGCGGGCGCCCGCGCCAGCGCCATGGCGGGCACGGGCGTCGCGGTGGCACAGCCGGCTGCCGCCAACCTGACCAACCCGGCCATGATGGCCAGCCGCTACCATGCCCGCGGTAATGAGGTTGACCTGATTCTCCCCAGCTTCACCGTCCAGTTGGCGGATGACGAAGACGTCGTCGACCAGATCGACCGGGTCCAGGACACCATTGACCGGCTGGAAAACAGCGCCCGCCAGCAACAGATCCCGCAGGCCCAGGCCGCAGCCAAAGACTTGGACAATCAGCTCCGGGCACTGGATCGGGATACCGCCCGCCTGGATGCCGGACTCGCCTTCAGCCTGGCGGTGCCCTCACCAGAGCTGTCGGTTGGCGTGTTCAGCCGCGCCAGCGTTCGCTTCACCGCGCGCGGCGATATCAGCGACGAGGACCTGGCGCTGCTGCAACTGGTGGAAGACGACCCACTGGCCGCGGCGGCCGCGATTTCGATCTCCGACGACCTGCAATCCAGGGGGCGCACCCTCGCCGCCTCGATCGCGGAAGTCGGAGTTGCCTTCGCCAGGAGCATTCGCCTGGCGGAAGACCACCACCTGGCCCTGGGCGTCACCCCCAAATGGGTGCGGCTGGAAACCTTCGAGTATGACGTACGGGTCGACGAATTCGACGAGGACGACTTCGATCGTGATGAGAACCGTACCGATGACAGCCAGCTAAACCTCGATCTGGGTGCGGCCTACACCTTTGGTGAACGCCAACAGTGGAATGCCGGCCTGGCCATCCGCAACCTGGTGCCAATGGACCTGCAAAGCCGCGGTGGGCTGACATTCGAGGTGGACCCCAAGGTAACCGCGGGCCTCGCCCATCGTGGGGTCTATCACGTGGTGACCGCAGAACTCGACCTCACCGAGCAGCCGGGCTTTGGCTTCAGCGATGACCAGCGCTGGCTGGCTCTGGGCGCGGAATTCGATGTGGCGATGCTGGCCCAGGTGCGCCTGGGGCTTCGTCACAACCTGGCGGGAGAGGATCAGCACCGCGGCGTGGAGGAAGACAGCCAGCTCACCCTGGGCCTGGGCCTCAGCCCCTTCGGCGCCCGCCTGGATATCGCCGCCGTGCTCAGCGATACCGAGCAGGGCGGCGCGATTGAGCTGGGTTGGCGTTTCTAGCCTGGCTCGGCATAATCCCGCAACAGCCGAGCTGCATCCAACAGGGTTTCCCGCTACGAGCCCCCGGGCCAGACACCTCGGCAGCACCAAGTCAGGGGCAGAATTAAGGAGCACTATGGAGATCTACCTCGTCGGTGGCGCGGTGCGCGACGACCTGCTGCAATTACAGGTCAAGGACCGAGACTGGGTGGTGGTGGGCGCAACCCCCGAAGACATGCTGGCCAAGGGGTTCAAACAGGTCGGCGCAGACTTCCCGGTGTTCCTCCACCCCGACAGCCATGAGGAGTACGCCCTCGCCCGCACCGAACGCAAGCAGGGCCAAGGCTACCACGGCTTCACCGTCTACAGCGCACCGGACGTCACCCTGGAAGACGACCTGATCCGCCGGGACCTCACCATCAACGCCATGGCCCGGGATCAGGCAGGCCTGGTGGTGGACCCCTTCAATGGTCAGGCCGACCTGAAAGCCAGACGGCTTCGTCACGTCTCGCCCGCGTTCAGTGAGGACCCGTTACGCATCCTCCGTACCGCCCGCTTTGCCGCCCGTTTCGCGCCGCTGGGTTTTACGGTCGCGGAGGAGACCCAGGCACTGATGGCGAGGATGACCGCCGATGGGGAGGTGGCCCATCTGGTCGCGGAGCGGGTCTGGCAGGAGATCCAGCGGGCCCTGCACGAACAGGCCCCGGAGGTATTCTTCCAGGTCCTGAGGGACTGTGGCGCCCTCGAGGTCCTGATACCGGAACTCGCCCCGGCTGAGACATTCAACCAGGCCATGGCCACGCTCCGGTGCCTGGCCCCCACAGCCGCGACCACCGAGATGCGGCTCGCCGGCCTGCTGTCGCCGCTGACAGCCAGGATCGCCCAGGCCCGAGCCAAGGCCTTGAAGGCCCCCAACGACGGTATCCAACTGACCGCACTCGTTGCCGGGCAGGGACCGGAAGCCGCGTGTATCGTCAACCAACCTGACGCCGAGGCCCTACTGGGCTGGCTGGAGCGCGTCGATGCCTGGCGCAAAGCTGACCGCTTTGAACGCCTGCTGCAGACCTGCCGCTGCACCCACGCCGCTCTGACCGCCGACCAGGCCGACTGGCTGAGTAAGGCCCGCGACCTGACCGCCCGGGTGGATGCTCAGGCGCTGATGGCAGAGGGCCATCAGGGCAAGGCATTGGGAGACGCCATCCGCAAGGAGAAGCTGGCGCGGCTCCAGCGGTTAACCCAGAACGCCGTTTACTAGTGTCCCGTCTGGCTCATTCGTTGGCTTACTGCTTGTCTCTGAGGGTTCTGACCAAGGCGCCGCTGTGCCGATGTGGTGGTACCACATCAAACAGTGGCAACACAGGCTCAGAGCCCTCAGAGACAAGCCCTTCGGGAGCCACTGACAACCCGAATAGCGTTGTTGTACTGTCTCGATTTGGAACCACCAAACCGTCACCAGCACGCCTAGCTCTTCGGGTTGTCAGTGGCTCAGTAAGTCAACGAATGAGCCAGACGGGACACTAGGAAGCCACCATGACCCATCAGCAGGACCAGAGATCACCGGTTGTTCTCATCACCGGCGCGGCCCACCGGCTTGGCGCCACCATGGCCCGCCACCTGCACCAGCGGGGCTGGCGGGTGCTGATCCACTGTCGCTCCCGCCGCGCCCAGGCCGACGCTCTGGCCCGGGAGCTGAACCGGCAGCAAAAGGGTTCCGCCACCACCCTGGCGGCGGACCTTGCCGATCTCAACCAGGTTGAGGCACTTGCGCAACAGGCCGTCGACCAATGGGGGCGCCTGGACGCTCTGATCAACAACGCGTCGGAGTTCTTCCCCACCCCGGTTGGCGAAACCAGCGCCGACGATTGGTCGCGACTGTTACACACCAACCTGCGGGCGCCATATTTTCTGCTGCAGGGCTGCCAGGCGGCACTCACGGCAACCCAGGGCGCGGTGATCAACCTGATCGACATCTACAGCGAGCGGCCACTGGCGGATCACCCGCTCTACTGCGCCAGCAAGGCCGGCCTGGCGGCCCTGACCCGCAGCTGGGCCAACGACCTGGGCCCGGCGATTCGGGTGAACGGGGTCTCCCCCGGCGCGATCCTGTGGCCGGACCAGGACGATGGTTACCGTCCTAACGACGACAACGATGACGGCGACTACCGCCAGGGCATCCTCCGCCAGACCCCGCTGGGCCGGACGGGGACACCGGAGGACATCGCCGGTGCGGTGGCCTATCTGCTGTGCGACGCGCCCTTCGTGACCGGGCAGATCCTGTCCGTCGATGGCGGCCGCAGCCTGAGCCTGTAGCTCACACCGGCTAGCAGGTACAATGAACGACTTTCTGAGGTCCGCACCATAAACGCCGCATACCATAACGCCGGACCGCCCAATCAATCAGGAGAATTGCCATGCGTGACGTAGTCATTGTTGCCGCCAAACGTACCGCCATCGGAAGCTTCGGTGGTGGCCTGTCCAGCCTGCGGGCCGACCAGCTCGGTGCCGCGGTGATCCGCAACCTGCTGGAGGAAACCGGCGTGGCCCCCGAGCAGGTCAACGAGGTGGTGCTGGGCCAGGTGCTCACCGCTGGCAGTGGCCAGAACCCGGCTCGCCAGGCTGCCATCCACGCCGGCCTGCCGGCCTCGGTTCCCGCCATCACCATCAACAAGGTGTGTGGCTCCGGGCTGAAAGCGGTCCATATGGCGGTGCAGGCCATCCGCTGCGGCGATGCCGACATGATCATTGCCGGTGGCCAGGAAAGCATGAGCCAGTCTCCCCACGTGGTGCCCAACAGCCGTAACGGCCAGCGCATGGGCAACTGGACCATGATCGACACCATGGTGCACGACGGCCTCTGGGATGCCTTCAACGACTACCACATGGGCATCACCGCGGAGAACATCGTCGACAAGTACGACATCAGCCGCGAGGAGCAGGACGCCTTTGCCGCCGCCTCCCAGCAGAAAGCCGTAGCAGCCCAGCAGGCGGGTCATTTCAGCGGCCAGATCGTGCCGGTGAGCATTCCCCAGCGCAAAGGCGACCCGGTGGTGGTGGATCAGGACGAATGCCCCCGTGATGGCGTCAGCGCCGATGGCCTCGCCAAGCTGCGCCCGGCATTCCGCAAGGACGGCACCGTGACCGCCGGCAACGCCTCCTCACTCAACGACGGCGCCGCGGCGGTGATGGTGTGCAGTGCCGAGAAAGCCCAGGCCCTGGGCCTGACGCAGCTGGTGACCATTCGCGCCCACGCCAGTGCCGGCGTCGACCCCACCATCATGGGCACCGGCCCGATTCCTGCCAGCCGTCGCTGTCTGGAGCGGGCCGGCTGGTCAGTGGACGATCTGGACCTGGTGGAGGCCAACGAGGCCTTTGCCGCCCAGGCTATCTCCGTCAACCGGGATCTGGGCTGGGATACCGACAAGGTCAACGTGAACGGTGGTGCGATTGCGCTGGGCCACCCCATCGGCGCCTCCGGCTGCCGGGTACTGGTCACCCTGATTCACGAAATGGTGCGGCGCGATGCCCACAAGGGCCTGGCAACCCTGTGCATTGGTGGCGGTATGGGCGTGGCCCTCGCTGTTGAGCGGTAATGGCCCTGCTCAATGTGGTGCTGTACGAGCCGGAGATACCGCCGAACACCGGCAACATCATCCGGCTCTGCGCCAACACCGGCTGCCAGCTGCATCTGATCGAGCCGCTGGGCTTCAGCCTGGAGGACAAGCAAATGCGCCGGGCGGGACTGGATTACCGGGAGTACGCCTCAGTCCGGGTGCACCCGGACTACGCCAGCTTTCTGGAACGGGAACAGCCGCGGCGACTGTTTGGCCTCACCACGCGGGGACAGCGCGGTTACCATGAGGTTCACTACGAAGACGGTGACTACCTGATGTTCGGCCCCGAAACCCGCGGACTGCCCGCGGCGGTCCGCGAGGGTCTGGCGGAAGACCGGCGGCTGCGGGTGCCAATGAGGGCGGACAGCCGCAGCCTCAACCTGTCCAACACCGCCGCACTGGTGGTTTACGAAGCCTGGCGCCAGCTGGGCTTTGCCGGAGGTGCTTGAGAGCGACTTGCCGAGGAAGACGTTGAAGCGCCCGGGTAACTAACCTGCACCCATGGCGGCAGCCATGGGCGCGAACGACGCCCCCGAGGTCCCCAGGGGCACCACCATGGGGTAGCCCTCAGGCAACTGCTCCACCCGGGCCCGCAATCCGTAGACCCGCTCCAGCATGGCTGGCGTGAGGACGTCCCCGGGGCAGCCATCTATCCGTGTTTGCCCCCGGGACATCACCACCAGACGATCGGCGTAGGCGGCCGCCAGGTTGAGATCGTGCACCACCGCCAGGATGGCGTAGCCCTGGTCACTCGCCAGCTCCCGCAGCAATCCGAACACCAGCTGTTGCTGGGCCGGATCGAGGGCGGAGGTGCATTCGTCCAGCAGCAGCAACCGGGGCCCGGAACTGTGCCAGAGCTGGGCCAGTACCCGCGCCAGCTGCACCCGCTGCTGCTCACCGCCGGACAGGGTTGAAATCAGCCGGTCCGCCAGCGCCGCCACCTCCAGTCGCCTTAGCAAATGCTCGATCAGCTCATCGCGCTCTTCCGGACTGCCACGGGAACAACCGAGGGCAACAATCTCGCGGGCGGTGAACGGAAAGTTTACCTCCACCCGCTGAGGCATCACCGCCCGGTGCCGTGCCAGCTCAGGCCGACGCCAGACCTGCAGGCGCTTGCCGGCGATGTGCACCCGTCCACTCTGCAGCTCCAGATCGCCGGAGGCGACTTTCAGCAATGAGGATTTACCCGCGCCGTTGGGACCCAGCAGCGCCAGAAGCTCTCCCCGCTGCAGGGACAGCGACGCCTGGCTCAGTATGGTCTTGCCACCCAAACTAAGGCTGACGTCGTCAATCTGCAAGACCCGGCCTACATCGAACACCATCAGCTCACCCTCATTCGCATCAACAGAAACAGAAAGAACGGGCCGCCCAGCAGCGCCATCATCAGCCCGATGGGCAACTCCGCCGGCGCCACGATCACCCGCGCAATGCAGTCCGCCCCCACCAGCAACGCGCCCCCGGCGAGGGCGGAGCCTGGCAGCAGCAGGCGATGGCCGGCGCCCACCAGTTGCCGCAGCAGATGCGGCACCACCAGGCCCACAAAGCCGATCAGCCCGGTCACCGCCACTGCCGCTCCCGCACCCAGGGCCACCAGCAGGATCGCGCCGCGCTTGATCCACACCACTGAATAGCCCAGGTGGCCGGCAACCGCCTCGCCCATGGTGAAGGCGTCCAGCGGTCTTGCCAGCCAGGGCGCCAGCACCAGTGCCAGCAGCATCCACGGCCCTGCCACCACCAGGTCGTCCCAGCGCGCCTGCCCCAGGCTGCCCATGTTCCAGAAGGTCAGGGAGCGGAGCTCACCGTCGTCGGCATGGAAGGTCAGCAACCCGGTGATCGCGGCGGCGATGGCGTTGATGGCGATCCCCGCCAGCAGCAGGGTGGCCACCGAGACCTGGCCGGAGCGGCTGGCAATGCGCCAGGCCAGCAGCGTGGTGCCGGTGGCCCCCAGGAACGCGGCCACCGGGATCGCCCAGCGACCTGCGAACAGGGTCCAGCCCGACAGCCAGGTGCTGCCCAGCACAATCACCGCCACCGCGGCCATCGCCGCGCCACCGGACACCCCGATCAACACCGGGTCCGCCAACGGGTTGCGAAACAGCCCCTGCAGGATTGCGCCGGACACCGCCAGCACCGCCCCGGTCAGGAACCCCAGCAGCAGCCGCGGCATACGAATATCGAACAGCACCATCTGTGCCGCGGTGCCACCGGCATTGCTGTTTGCCAGCAATGCCAGTACCTGCCTGGCTGGCAGCGGGTAGGCACCACTGGTCAGTGACAGCAGCGCCACCGCCAGTGACAGCAGCAACAGCGCGGCATACACCGGCGCCGGCGGCAGGCGCTTGACCGTTGCCTCAGTCGTCATGGCCCGACACGGGCTGACTCGGCAGGATCTCGTTTACCTCTGCCAGCGCGTCCGCCAGGCGCGGGCCATACCCCAGCAGGAACATGCTGTCGCCGGTGTAATGATGGCCGTTGATCCAGGCCGGCAGCTGCGCCAGTTCCGGCCAGTCCTCAATCCGGAACTGGCCCGGGGTCGCTTCGGCGATGATGATCGCATCGGGGTTGGCACTGATGATTGCCTCCCGGCTTGCCGGCTTGTAGCCCGTCACTGTCGCCACGGCGTTGTCGGCGCCCAGACTCCGGATAAAGGCATCAGCCCCGGTGTCGGCGCCACCAAACACCACGCCATGGTTACCGGCAGACATGATCAGCAGCACCCTCGGCCGCCAGCCCCGGGCCTCAACGTCCTTGGCAAGTGCGGCGAAGTCATCGGCCATTTCCGCCACCAGCGCGGCCGCCTCCGCCTGTTTGCCAATCAGCTCACCCACCCGGGTGACCCGCGCCATGGTGGCCTCGGGCGAACGGGCCAGCGGCAGCTGTTCCACCTCCACGCCGGCGGCCGCCAGACGCTCCAGGGTCTGTTTCGGCTGGGCCTCCACGGTGGTGATCAGCCGATCCGGCTGCAGCGACAGCACGCCTTCAAATGGCAGCGCCCGCAGATAGCCAACCTTGGGCAGGCGGCGGGCCTCTGCCGGATAGACACTGGTGGTGTCTACCGCTACCAGAGCCTCTTCGCCCCCCAGGGCGTAGATGGTTTCGGTGATGGCACCGTTGGCACTGACAACCCGAAGATCGGATGCCGGGTCTGCCGCCTGGGCCACCGATGTCAGCAGCGTCAGAGCAGCCAGCAGGGTTGTACGCATAACGCCTCCTCCAGAGCCCGCACTTCCGCCCGCCAGGCTTCCGATTCCGCCTGCCCGGGTTTGCGCTTGCCAAACACGGTGATCACCAGCTCGCCGTCGGCGTTGTAGCCTTCCACCGAGGTGATGGTGCCGTCGGTGGAGGGGCGCCGGGTCACCCACCAGGCGGTGATACCGTCGGTGTTGGCATGCAGGTTGAAGCCAGGGTCCAGCACGTTCATCCACGGTCCGGTGCGGCGTAGATTGCTGACGGTGCCGGTAAAGATCTGCACGATGCCGGGATTGCCCACAAACACCATCACCGGGCATTCACTGCGCTGCACCTGGTGCAACAACAGATCCAGCGGCGATGGTGCCAGTTCGGGCTGGGTCTGCAGCTGTCGGCACCAGTCCGGCCCCATCAGCTCTACCGCCGTCAGCCGGTCCACCTTGTTGCGCTTGAGCATGGCGTGGAAGTGGTGGACGTCCTTGAGCGCGGCCCAGTCAGCCTGTAACGGTGCCAGCTCAACCTCGGCGACCGGGGTTCGGGGCTGGGGCGCTGGTGCCGGATTCAGTACCGGAGCCAGCGCCGGTACGGTATCAGCGTCGGCCTGAAAGCTCGCTACCAGCGCCTCCCAGGCTTCGGCATCGGTGCCATCGGTGCGGTAGATCTTGTGCACCGCCCGACCATGACCATCGAAAAACTGCAGGCTCTCGCGGGTGCCACCGCGTCCGGATTCCAGCACCCGGTAGCCGTAGTACCAGTTATTGAAGAACACCCGCACATCGATGTCCCCCACGGCCAGCCCCATGGCCCCGGAGCCACCCACCTTGAATTCGTGGAAGGCGGCGGTTACTTCATGGACAACCTGCTCGTTGCGACTGAGGATCATCACCTCCCCAACCGGGTCCATCGCCTTGAGCAGGCCGCCAAAATCGGCCACTAACGGAGTGACCGAACCGGCTTCACGGCACAGCAGCAGCTCCAGTTCACTCACCCCCAGCTCGCGGGCGGCGTTGCGAATCCGCAGATTGGGCTGTTCCGCCAGCAACGCCTGCCAGCGTTGGGCCAACGAGTTATCAATCGGCGCCTGTGGCACTTCTGAAATGGTATCCATCGCAGCCATGCTGTTACTCCGCTGCTTCGGTCAGGGTGACTTCACGCCAGCGCAGCACCGGCTGACCGCTTTCGCCGTCGTCACCGTAGTAGCCGATCAGCTGCACGGCGTAGACCGGCGAGGCGTCATCGTTGCGGTCGGTATCGATCAGGTAGACCCGGTAGTTGGGCCAGAGCTGGTGCTGTTCGCTCAGGTTGTAGGCGTACCAGCCATGATCCACAAACACCCCGCCGGTGGAATCGGCGTTGAAATGGCTGGCCAGTGAATTGCCACCGGGATCGGTGGTGGCGCTGGTGTAATCGGACAGATCGCTCCAGGTCATCGGGCCAAAGGCGCCGCCGTCCCCATTGCCGGAAGGGCCACTGTTGGTTCGCAGGTAGAGACTGCGATCGGCAAAGCCAAGGACCAGATCCCAGTTCTCGGAGCTGGCGCAGTCGACGGTGGCATTGCTGTCGAAATCGAAGCAGCGCTCACCGCCTTCCGGCGGAATCGATCCGGTAAAGGTGGCGGTGCCGGTGAACTGCTCGGTACCGGCGGGCTGGACGTCAAAGCTGAACTCAAAGCTGGTAATGCCCTGCCCGGTGCGGGTGGGGAAGGTGAACTCGGTGGCCCGCAGACGGGCGTAGCTGTCGCCTTCGCCGGAGCGCAGCAGATAGCCGTTGTCGCTGTTGGCCGACATGTTGCCGTTGCTGTGGTCGTAGTTGTACCAGGCTTCGCCGAGACCACTGACAACAGAGTCCTGGCTCCAGCGGGCGGGCGCGGTAAAGGTGTCTTTCAGGTGCTCCAGTTCGGAATCCGGGGTGGCGTTGAGGAACACGTTGGCCACTGGCTCGCCACTGTCATCATAGAAGTCCGCCTGATCATCACCGACCACGCCGACCACGGCGCCCGGCCCGGACGCACCGCCATTGAGCTGGATGTTGTAGCGGCGCAGGCCCAGGTGCCAGTCATCGGACTCGGCGGCCTGGGCGGCGGTCAGGTTCAGTACCTCGCCAGACGCCAGATTGAGGTAGGCCATGGTGTCACTGCTGGAGGCATCGACCACCATGCGGGTGATGCCGTCACCGCCATTGTCGGAACCACCGTTATCGGGGTTGTCGTCGATCTTGTTGTCGCTGCTGCCGCCGCACCCGGTCAGGAGTGTGGTGGTCAGGGCCATTCCAATCATCCAGCGTGTCTGTGCCATGGATCTGTCCTTTTCTGTTATCAAGCGTGAAGGGTTGGTTTTCATTTTTTCAATGGGTTGCCACTGGGGTTTCACCAGCGTGTCGAGTCATCAGCGGGCAAACTTCAGTGTCAGGCCGCCGTAGATGAAGCGCCCCGCCACCGGGCCAAAATCGTTCTGGTTGTCGAAGTCGCGCTGGCGGTCGGTGAGGTTGTCGACGCCAGCAAACAGCTTCAGGTTGTCCCCGAGACGTTGATTGAGCTTCAGGTCGACCGTCGTGAAGCCTGGCGAGGTGCGGCCGAAACTGGCGTCCACCACTTCCGAACTCTGGCTGCGGATACGGGTGGACCAGGACATGCCGGGAATGCCGGTACGGCCATCGAGCGCCACCCGGCCCTGGTGTTCCGGGCGGCGGGTCAGGTCGACGCCGCCGGAGCGGTCTTCGGCCTCGGTGTAGGTATAGCCCGCGGTCAGTTCCCAGCCGGGAGCGAGCTGCCAGCCGGCGGTGGTTTCGATACCGCGGGTGCGGGCCTTGGCGACATTGCGATAGGTGTAGACCGCCACGCCATCGCCCCGCTCGGTGGTGGCCATGGCATCAAACTCGGTCTGGATCAGCTCTTCGATGTTGTTGAGAAAGGCATTGACCTCCAACCAGCCCTGCTGGCGCACATTTATGCCCCACCCCAGCTGGACGCTCTCGGAAGACTCCGGCCGCAGTTCCGGCTGACCCACCACCACGTAACCCAGCTGACTGTGATCAAACAGGTAGTGGCGTTCCTTGAGGTTCGGCACCCGGTAGCCGCCACCCCAACTGGCGCGGATGTAGTGGTTGACGTCGCTCCCCGGCGCCAGGTCGTAACGCAGGTTGAGCTTGGGGGCAAAGTGGTCGCCAAAATCGGAGTCGTACTGGCCCCGCAGGCCCACCACCCACTCCCAGCGATCACTGGGCATCCAGGTGTCCTGCAGCCACAGCTCCCGACTGCTGCGGCTGGCACGGTCGTCGCCGAACAGCTCAGAGACGCCATCCTTGGTCTGTTCCAGCGATTCGTGACGGTAATCGGCCCCCACCATCAGGGTATGAAACCCGGTCGCGGCCAGTACGGTGTGGGCAGACAGCTGGGACAGGGTCAGGTCCGCGCTGCGGAAATCGTAGCGACTGGCGGCATCGGACTTCTCGGTGTCATCGGTCAGGGTTTCATGCAACAGATTCCAGTGCAGCTGCTGGCGCTCCGACAACTGATGGTGGCCACCCGAGCCCAGCCGCACCCGTTCTACCGACTCGTCCTTGATGTGATTCTCGGTGAGCCCGCCGGGGCGAGCCTGAACAAACCGCGAGGCCGCCTGTTCCTCGAACCCGCCAACCTCGGCAAAGACCTCCTGGCCAGCCTGTGGCAACCAGGTCAGCCGGGAGTTGAACTGGTTACGTTCGTACTCATCCCCCGGCCGCTGCCAGGTATCCGGCTGCGGATCGATACCGTCGGACTCCTGGCTGGAACCGGACACCCGCAGCCGCCACTGGTCATTACCAAGATCGACACCGCCACGGAGGCTGTGGCGGCCCACATCCCAGTGATCGCCGCTGGGGTTCTGGTCACCATAGCTGCCGACATCCATCGTCAGCTCGCCCGCCAGTCCCGGCTCCACCTGACGGGTAATGACATTGATCACCCCGCCCATGGCGGCACTGCCGTACTGCGCCGAAACCGCGCCCTTGACCACTTCGATACGTTCAACATCGAGAATGGCCAGCTGACTGACATCCACCGACGACCCGGTGGTTGCAGTCATCGGCATGCCATCAATCAGCACCAGTACGCGATCGGCGTTGATGCCCTGCAACCAGACTTCCTGCCCGGCCTTGCCGTGAATGTTGCGCAGCAGCAGGCCCGGTACATCCTCCAGGGCATCGGCCACCGAGCGGGCGTGGGTCTTCTCCAGTTCCCGCCGGGTCACCACTTCGGTGCGCACAGGCGTGTCGCTGACAGTGCGGGCCGAGCGGGTACCGGTGACTACAATCTCATCAAGGTAGTGCGACTGCTCTTCGTTGGCCGCCATAGCGGGCGTCACGACACCGGACAGAGCCAGAGTCAGCAGCAGGGAACCGGACAGTGAGCAGGACGAAAAGGAAGACCGGAGTGTGAGAGGGATCATTTTAAACCTTAGAGCTAACGCTAATGAGAGTGATTCTTTTTTATTTTTAGCTCCAAGTCAATGAGAGATGCGACATACCGGGCAGAGGGTGACGGCCGATCGGGCCAGGCGGCCATCGTTGTGACAGTGTTCAAAAACCGGCTTTCAGTGATGCCAGATGGTTGTGCCCTGGCAGGGCGCTCGAAACATCGGCAAGGCGCTGGGGAAACGCTGGCGAGAAGAAATGGATAAACAGCTTGGGCGGGAGGGCCGGCGCGCCCATCGAGAGGCCACGCCGGGGAGGATCAAGAGGCCCGGGGGGCCTCCGATCAGGCGATCAGTGCGCGGAGCCTTCTTCGGCCGCTTCGCCTTTGGCTTCGTCCTGCTGACGCTTGAGGGCCTGGGCGTAGATGGCGTCAAAGTTGACCGGCGCCAGCATCAGGGCCGGGAAGCTGCCCTTGTTGACGACTCCGTCGATGGCTTCACGGGCGTAGGGGAACAGGATATTGGGGCAGTACGCACCCAGCATCTGGCCCAGTTGCGGACCTTCAATGCCCTGAACCATGAACACACCGCCCTGCTGAATTTCGACGATGTAAGCCACTTTCTCGCCCACTTTGGCGGTGACAGTAAGAGACAGCACGACTTCGAACTGGTTGTCACTCAGCTTGCTGTGGGACGTGTTGAGGTCCAGGCTGACCTGCGGCTTCCACTGCTCCTGAAACACATCCGGAGAGTTCGGAGACTCGAAAGACAGGTCCTTGACGTAGATACGCTGCAGTGCGAACTGAGGTTGGTTTTCGTTGCCGGCGGCGGCCTGCTGATTGTCAGCCATAGTGAATCCTTTTCGATCTCTTGATGGGCATGCGCCCGGTTATCATTCGGTTATGAGCGGCAGGCCCAGAGCTCTCTGGTTCTGCGTGCTGTGGTAAGACAGTGCGGCAGATCGCGCGGCAATTCAAGGCCCCGACGGTGACCGGAGTCACCCGGCGACCATCACTTCTTGACCAGCGGCAGGTTGCTGGCTTTCCAGTCGGCGATACCGCCGTTGAGACGCACCACATTCTCATAGCCATCGGCGACCAGTTGCTTCACCGCCATGGCGGCGTGCTGCCCCATCTTGTCCGCAACAATAATCTGTTTGCCCTTGTGCTTGTCGAGTTCACCGGCACGCTCTTTCAGGCTGCTGAGGGGAATGTGCAGGGACCCGGTGATGTGGCCTTCGCCAAAGTCCTTGCGGTCGCGGATATCCAGCACAATGGCCTCGTCCCGGTTGATCAGGCTGACCGCCGCCTGGGCCGATACTTTCTGGCCACCCCGGCGGGATTCCAGCGTCAGCAGGGCAATCAACAGCACCACGAAGACCGACACCAGAATGTAATGATTGACAACGAACTCGAACAACCTGTCCATGAACTGACCCTGCAAACAGTGATTTTGGCGCGATTATACACACCCCTCCCCGGGGACAGAAGGCGCCCCACATAGCCTGCACCCGGCAAAACGGGTAGAATCGCCGCAGTTCTTTTCACCGCAATTCAACCGGACGATGTGATGACTGTGACGCGCAAGCCCACTGCACTGCTTATCCTCGATGGCTGGGGACACCGAGACCCGGCGGAAGACAACGCCATCAGCAAGGCCAATACCCCGTTCTGGGACCAGGTCTGGCACCAGCGCCCCAAAACCCTGGTGAACACGTCCGGCATGTTTGTGGGGCTGCCCCAGGGCCAGATGGGCAACTCCGAAGTCGGTCACATGAATCTGGGCGCCGGCCGCGTGGTGTACCAGAGCCTGACCCGTATCGACAAGGAACTCGCTGACGGCGATTTCCAGACCAACCCGGTGCTGTGTGCCGCCATCGATAAGGCCGTAGCGGCCGGTCGTGCCGTGCACCTGATGGGACTGCTGTCCCCGGGCGGCGTCCATAGCCACGAAGATCATATCCTCGCCGCCGCCGAGCTGGCCGCCAGCCGGGGTGCCAAGGAAGTCTACGTTCACGCCTTCCTGGATGGCCGCGACATGCCCCCCCGCAGCGCCCAGCCGTCGCTGGAAAAGGCAGCCGCCAAGCTGAAATCCCTCGGCGTTGGCCGCGTGGCCTCGATCATCGGGCGCTACTTCGCCATGGACCGGGATAATCGCTGGGATCGCATCGAGGCGGCCTACAACCTGATGACCCTGGGCGAGGCGGAGTTCACTGCCGACAGCCCGGTTGCCGCCCTGGAGCAGGCCTACGAGCGTGGTGAGAACGACGAGTTCGTCAAGGCCACCCGCATCCAGGCCGCCGGCGAGTCGGAAGCCACCATCAATGAAGGCGACACGGTGCTGTTCATGAACTTCCGTGCCGACCGCGCCCGCGAAATGACCCGCGCTTTTGTTGAAGCCGAGCTGGAAGGGTTTGAGCGTCGCAAGCGGCCGCAACTGGCTGACTTCGTGATGCTGACCGAATACGCCGCCGACATCGACACCAGCTGTGCCTACCCGCCGGAGAAACTGGTCAACGGCCTCGGCGAGATCATGGCCCAGCAGGGCAAGACCCAGCTGCGGATTGCCGAAACCGAGAAGTACGCCCACGTCACCTTCTTCTTCAACGGTGGCCTGGAAACGCCGTTCGAGGGCGAAGACCGGATTCTGGTGCCCTCCCCCAAGGTAGCCACTTACGACCTGCAGCCAGAAATGAGCGCACCGGAAGTCACCGACAAGCTGGTGGAAGCCATCAAGAGCGGCAAGTACGACCTGGTGGTGTGCAACTACGCCAACGGCGATATGGTGGGCCATACCGGCAATCTGGAAGCCGCCATCAAGGCCGCTGAATGCATTGACCAGTGCGTCAGACGTATTGCCGAAGCGCTGGAGGAAGTCGATGGCCAGGCTTTGGTCACCGCCGACCACGGTAACTGCGAGCAGATGACCGACCCCAACTCCGGCCAGGTCCATACCGCTCACACCATTGGTCCGGTGCCGCTGGTTTACCTGGGCTCGGCGTCACTGTCGCTGAAGGACGATGGCGCCCTCAGTGACATCGCACCGTCACTGCTGGACCTGATGGGACTGGAACAGCCTGCCGAAATGACCGGGCACAGCCTGGTCGAGCGGCACTGATCTCGCCATCATCCTGCGCTCGCTGATGCGCACCCGCCTCCCCTCACCCGGCTCCGGTTTTCGCACCTGCGGAACCCGGGGCCTGGGCACGGCTCTGCTGTTGCTCCTGACCCTGATTAATGCCCCTGTGCTGGCCGCTAACGATGACGTGTCACCAGCTCAGATCGAAGCCCTCAAGGAACGCATCGAAGACATCGATGACTGGCTCCAGGACGCCCGCGAGGACCGCTCCGATCTGGAAGAGCAGCTGGTCAGCACCGAGCAAACCATCAGCCGTCTGACCCGGGAACGTCGCGACCTGCGCCGCCAGATCGGCAATCAGCGAACGCGACTGGCGCAACTGGGCGAGAAAGAGCAGGAACTGACCGCCTCCCTGGCGCGCCAGCGGGACAGCCTCCAGCAGCAGATCCGCGCGGCCTGGATGGCGGGCGACACCCCGGCGATCAAGGTCCTGCTGAATGAGATCGATCCCCAGAATGTCGCCCGCACCATGACCTACTACGAGTACCTCAGCGCCGACACGGTGCGCCGGCTGGAAGCCTTCAACGCCAGCCTACAGGCACTCAAGACGACCCGCGAAGAGGTCAACCGGACCCAGACCGAACTGGCCCGGCTGGAGCGGGACGTGGCCAGCCGCCAGCAACAGCTGGAGACCAGGAAGGCGGAACGGCAACAGACCCTGGCCCGACTGCGAACCGAGATCAGCCAACGCCAGAATGAGCGGGAACAGCTGGAATCCGACCGGGTACGGCTGGAGAAACTGCTCAAGGAAGTTGAGGCCGCCATTGCCAACATCCCGGCGCCAAACGAGTCACAACCTTTCCGGTCACTGCGCGCTAAACTGCCGTGGCCGGTTGCCGCCGGACGGGTCAGCCGTAACTTCGGCGAACAGCTTGCCCAGGGCCGGCTGCGCCACAACGGCCTGCTGCTGATCACTGACGCCGAGACCGAGGTGAAGGCGGTACACTATGGCCGCGTGGTGTTCGCCAACTGGCTGCGGGGCTTCGGGCTGATGACCATCATCGATCATGGCGACGGCTACATGAGCCTCTACGGCCACAGCAGCAGCCTGCTAGCCAGCCCCGGTGACTGGGTGGCGGCCGGCCAGGCCATCGCCATTGCCGGCCAGAGCGGCGGCACCGAGCAGCCAGCGGTGTACTTCGAGATCCGCCACAAGGGCACACCGCAGAATCCCCGTCGCTGGCTGGCACCTCGCTGAGCCCACCAGCCGGGACGGATGCCGGCGGCCAGGGCTGACAAAGCAGGCACGGGACGCCATACTGTCGAGCAGGAAAATTCAGGGCTCCCCAATCAATCAGGTATACAGGACGGGTGAATGGGAACGGTTAGAAGTACACGCCAGACAACAGCTTTTCGTGCATTGGCCACAGCCATCTGTCTCACCACCCTGCCCGGTCTGACCGCCGCCCAGGAACAGGCACCTGACCAGGAGGTGATCCTCGAAGGGACCGCCAACGGCCAGCAGGTTCAGATCCGCCTGCCCGACCCGGAAGAGCAACTGCCGCTGGAAGACCTGCGCAAGTTCACCGAGGTGTTTGGCCGCATCAAAGAGGCCTACGTGGAAGAGGTGGATGATCGCCAGCTGCTGGAAAGCGCGATCAAGGGCATGCTCGCCGACCTGGACCCCCACTCCACCTACCTGGCCCCAAAGGAATACGAAGAACTTGAAGAAAGCACCTCCGGTGAATTCGGTGGTCTGGGCATCGAAGTGGGCATGGAAGACGGCTTCATCAAGGTTATCACCCCCATCGACGACACCCCGGCCCAGAAAGCCGGCGTGCAGGCGGGCGACCTGATCATCAAGCTGGGTGACCAGCCGGTCAAGGGGCTGTCACTGGAGGAAGCCGTGAACCTGATGCGGGGCAAGCCCGGCACCACACTGTCCCTGACCATCATGCGGGAAACCGAGAACGCCCCCATCGAGATCGATGTGGTGCGGGATGTGATCAAGGTCACCAGCATCAAGTCACGACTGCTGGAGCCCGGCTACGGTTACGTGCGCATCACCCAGTTCCAGTCTGAAACCGGCAATGAGTTCCGCGACGCCATCCGCAGCCTGGCCGACGACAGCGACGGCCAGCTGGACGGTCTGGTGATCGACGTTCGCAACAACCCCGGCGGTGTATTGCAGGCGGCGGTGGGTGCGGCAGACGCCCTGCTGGACGAAGGCCTGATCGTCTATACCGAAGGCCGCATCCAGAGCTCACGACTGCGCTTCAGCGCCACCCCGGGCGATATCATTGCCGACACCCCCATCGTGGTGCTGATCAACGGCGGCTCGGCGTCCGCCTCGGAGATCCTCGCCGGCGCGCTGCAGGATCATCATCGTGCGGTTGTCATGGGCACCCAGTCCTTCGGCAAGGGCTCGGTGCAGACGGTCATTCCGCTGGATGAGACCCACGCCATCAAGATGACCACCGCCCGCTACTTCACGCCGGATGGCCGCTCCATCCAGGCCCGCGGCATCACTCCCGACATCGAGGTGCGGCCGGCCCGCTTCACCGAGTTCGAGGGCCAGCCGTTCTTCACCGAGGCCGATCTTAGCGGCCACCTGGAAAACGGCGACGGTGAAGACGAGCTCAACAGTGAGCAGCGAAAGCAGCAGGACCAGAACAGCGATGCCAACGAATCCCACATGGAGCGGGATTTCCAGCTGCGCTCAGCGCTCAACCTGCTCAAGGGCATGACCATCTTCCAGAATAAACAGGACGACGGGGACAACTAGCCGGATGCTACGCCTGCTACTGCTGATCGGCGCCCTGGTGGCGTCACTGCCCGCCTTTGCCGACGCCCCCGGGGCCAACGGCCAGGCGGTGCCGCCCACCATCGCCATCATCATAGATGACATGGGCCACAACCTGCGGGAGGGCGAGCGACTGATCGCCCTCGACCAGCCCATTACCCTGGCGTTCCTGCCCTACCGGCGCTTTACCCGATCACTGGCGGAATCGGCCCATCGACGCAACAAGGAGATCATGCTCCATGCGCCCATGGCCAATACCCACAACTTTGACCTGGGCCCCGGCGGTCTCACCAACAGCATGTCGCGGCAGGAGGTGATCACCACCCTGCGCCGCTCGCTGCAGGCAATCCCCCACGTTCAGGGTGTCAACAACCACATGGGCAGCCTGCTGACCCAGCGGATCGAACCCATGGAGTGGGTGATGTCGGAGCTGTACCGCTACCCGCTGTACTTCGTCGACAGCCGCACCATTGCCAGCTCCGTCGCCAGCGATGTCGCCGAGGCCTACCGCATTCCCACCCTGACCCGCGATGTGTTCCTCGATCACAAGCAGACCGAGGAGTTCGTCGACCAGCAGTTCAAGCGCCTGGTTCAGCTGGCCAGGCGCAATGGCAGCGCCATTGGCATCGGCCATCCCCACCAGGTCACCGTGGACTACCTCGAAAAGCACCTGCCGCAGCTGGACCAGCAGGGCATTGCCGTCGCCACCGTCAGCGCCGTCTGGGCCCTGCGCAACAACAACCAGACGATGTTTGCCGAGGGCGAGAAACAACCCGTCGCGCCCACCCTCGCCAAGCGCCCCACCAGGCGTCAGCCATAAAAAAAGGCAGGCCCCCGCTGGAGGTCTGCCTTCTGCTACCGGTATCAGGCTCAGGTCGTCAGAGCCGGACTTCAATCCCCTGGGCTCGCATGGCTTCCTTGGCTTCGGGAATGGTGTGCTGACCAAAGTGGAAGATCGACGCGGCCAGTACCGCGTCGGCGCCGCCTTCGGTCACACCGTCCGCCAGATGCTGGAGCTCGCCAACGCCGCCGGAAGCGATCACCGGTACCGACACCGCGTCGCTGACCGCCCGGGTCAGACCCAGATCAAAGCCCACTTTGGTGCCGTCGCGGTCCATGCTGGTCAGCAGCAGCTCGCCGGCGCCCAGTTCGGTCATCTTGCGGGCCCATTCGATAGCGTCCAGCCCGGTGGGCTTACGGCCACCGTGAGTGAAGATCTCCCAGCGCTCGGGCTCACCGTCACCGCTGACCTTCTTGGCATCAATTGCTACCACGATGCACTGGCTGCCAAACCGCTCGGCGGCCTCGCGCACAAACTCCGGGTTGAACACCGCCGCGGTATTGATGGAGACCTTGTCGGCGCCCGCATTCAGCAGCTTACGGATGTCGTCCACGGTGCGCACACCGCCGCCCACGGTGAGCGGGATGAACACTTCCGCCGCCATCCGCTCCACGGTCTCGTAGGTGGTGTCCCGGCTTTCATGGCTGGCGGTGATGTCGAGGAAGGTGATCTCATCCGCGCCCTGCTCGTTGTATTTGCGGGCCACTTCCACCGGATCACCGGCGTCACGGATATCGACGAAGTTGACCCCTTTCACCACCCGGCCCTTGTCGACGTCGAGACAGGGAATGATGCGTTTGGCCAGAGACATGAGTGTGCGCTCCGCTAGTCAGTAGATTCGAAATTACAGGCTGTCGCAGTAGGCCTGGGCTTCGGCGACATCCAGGGTGCCTTCATAGATCGCGCGGCCGGTGATGGCCCCCAGGATACCCTTGTCGGCGACGGTCGCCAGACGCTTGAGATCGTCCATGTTGGTGACACCGCCAGAGGCAATCACCGGAATACCACCAGCTTCGGCCAGGGCCGCGGTGGCTTCCACATTGACACCCTGCATCATGCCGTCGCGGGCGATGTCGGTGTAGACAATGGAATCCACCCCATCGCTGGCAAAACGCTTGGCCAGATCGGTGGCCATCACTTCGGAGACTTCGGCCCAGCCGTCGGTGGCCACGCGGCCGTCTTTGGCGTCCAGGCCAACAATGATGTGGCCAGGGAAGCGCTGGCACATCTCAGTAACGAATTCCGGCTCTTTCACCGCCTTGGTGCCGATGATCACCCACTGCACACCGGCCTTGAGGTAAGCCTCGATGGTATCGGCAGAACGGATACCGCCACCGATCTGGATTGGCAGATCCGGAAAACGCTTGGCGATGGCCTGCACGATTTCGCCATTCACCGGCTCACCGGCAAAGGCGCCGTTCAGGTCCACCAAGTGCAGGCGCCGGGCACCGGCGTCGACCCAGCGGGCCGCCATATCGACGGGGTCGTCGGAGAATACCGTGGAGTCATCCATACGGCCCTGGCGCAGGCGTACACACTTGCCGTCTTTCAGATCGATGGCGGGGATAATCAGCATGAGAGGGAATCCGTTGTTGTCAGTTGGGCATCAGAACCGGCTCAGGCGCCGGTCCAGTTGACGAAATTCTTCAGCAGTTGCAGGCCGGCGTTGTGGCTCTTCTCCGGGTGGAACTGGGCGGCGAAGATGTTGTCCCGGGCAACCGCAGCGGCCAGGTCAACGCCGTAATGGGTGCGGCCGGCCAGGTCCGGATTGTGCTCGGCCTCGGCGTAGAAACTGTGCACAAAATAGAACCGTTCGCCATCCGGGATGTGGTGCCACAGCGGATGGTCCTGGGTCTGATAGACCTCGTTCCAGCCCATGTGGGGAACCTTGAGGCGCTCGCCAGCGTGGGAGCCGGACCGCTCCGTCAGCCCCTCACCGAAGTAACGCACCTCGGCAGGAAACAGATTGATGCAGTCGACGCCGCCGTTTTCCTCACTGCGGGACATCAGCGCCTGCATACCAACGCAGATACCCAGCAGCGGCCGGTCCCGGGAGACGTCTTTCACCAGCTCATCCACCCCCAGCCGACGGATCTCCGCCATGCAGTCGCGGATGGCGCCAACTCCGGGCAGGATCACCCGGTCAGCCTCGCGAATTAGAGCGGCGTCGTCGGTGACCAGCACCCGGGTATCGGGCGCCACATGCTCCACCGCCTTGCTGACGGAGTGCAGGTTACCCATGCCGTAATCGATAATGGCGACGGTCTTCATCGTTTACCTACTCCAGCCGGTTACAGCGCACCTTTGGTGGACGGGGTGATCCCGGCCATGCGCTCGTCCATTTCAATGGCCATGCGCAGGGCACGGCCAAAGGCCTTGAACACCGTCTCGATCTGGTGGTGGGTATTCTTGCCACGCAGGTTATCGATGTGCAGGCTGACCATGGAGTGGTTAACAAAGCCGTGGAAAAACTCTTCGAACAGATCGACGTCAAAGCCACCCACCGCACCACGGGTGTAGGGCACATCCATGATCAGACCGGGACGTCCGGACAGGTCAATCACCACCCGCGAGAGTGCTTCATCCAGCGGAACATAAGCGTGGCCATAACGGCGAATGCCTTTCTTGTCACCCACGGCCTGCTTGAACGCCTGCCCCAGGGTGATGCCGATGTCCTCCACGGTGTGGTGATCGTCGATGTGAAGATCCCCTTTCGACACGATGTTCAGGTCCACCAGACCATGGCGGGCGATCTGATCCATCATGTGTTCAAGGAAAGGGACGCCGGTATCGAAATGGGCCTTACCGGTGCCATCGAGGTTGATCTCAACCGTGATCTGGGTTTCAAGGGTATCGCGTTCTACCCGAGCCTTACGTTCGGCCATGGGGACTCCAGTACAAAAGGACGGCATAGCGCCGGAAATCGAGTGAGTGGGGATTATACCTATTCTGCCCGCCAGCGTCCCCTGCCAGGAACTATCGAGGCCTTAGCCATCGGCTAATGAACAGCAGGAAGCGGCGGACAAGGGGTGCCGGCGAGCGGTCGCCGGCCCGGCAGGTTCAGAAGGCCTTTTTCAGGTTGGCGACGTAGGTGTCGACCAGGCTGTTGAACTCGTGCTTGATGACCGGACTGATCGCCAGCTTGAGCAGGCTCGGCAGCGGCAGGGTCAACTCGGCGGTGGTCTTGAACTTGAGCGCGGTGGCGCTGTCGCCGTTGGCGCGGATCGACCAGGACCCTTTTACCACACCATTGCCCTCGCCTTTCACCGGCTCCCAGGTAATGCTGCCGGCGTCTTTATCGGCGTAGTACTTGCTGGCATAAACCGACTGGATCGCGTGCTTGTCGACACCGATCTTTTCCATCTCCCAGCGATAGGCGTTGTCGCCCAGGTCCACCAGCTTGTCGACCTTGGGGAAATGAGCCGCCGACCGGGGAACATCCGCCAGCAGATCAAATACCTCGTCATAACCCGCCGGAATTTCGAACTCCCGACTCAGCTCAATGGATACGGTGATAGCCACAAACGACTCCTCTTGTTTTTGAATGTCCCGTATGGTCCGTCCAATGGGCGACCGGGGCCTGAAAATAACAAAGACCTTTCGCGCCTGGGTTCGGCAAAGGGCCTATTCTGGCCTAACACTAACGCATTGTCATACTCTTCGGGTTTAATTCTGCTATGCCTGAGATATCCTCGATCAAGTAAGCCTCTGGACAACTTCGGATCCCCCAGGCCGTCAGAGCGGTTTACACTGATGGCCCAGATACATCAGAAAGGACGCAAACGCCATGAAAGCTGTTCGTTACCTGGTGCTCGCCGTGCTGGCCATCATTGTGCTGGCCGCCGCCGCTGTCGCCATTGCCGTTGCCGTCATCGATCCCAACACCTACAAACCGCAGATCGAACGGGTGGTCGAGAAAGCCACCAATCTGGATCTGGTGCTGGAGGGTGATATTGGCTGGTCGTTCATTCCCCTTGGCCTGGAGCTGAACAAGGTGGAAGCCAACCTTGAGGGCGAACGCTTTGTGGCACTGGAGCAACTGGTGGCGCAGCTGGATTTCTGGTCGCTGGTGAAGATGTCGCCGCAGGTGGACACCTTTGTCCTGGACGGTCTGGATGCCCACCTGGTGGTGAACCCGCAGGGCGAAGGCAACTGGACCCGGATCATACCGGAGTCCACCAGCGACATTGCCGCTACCGCAGCCGAGGCCGCCGACCAACAACCATCGCAGGTGACGTCGACGGAGAGCGGCGAACAGCAGCCGCTGAACTTCAATGTCGACAGCGTCCAGATCAGCAACGCCCGCGTTCGCTACGACGATCAGGCCACCGGCCAGTCCTTTGCTCTGGAAGGCGTTACCGCCAACGCCAGTGCCATCACCCTGGGCAAGAGCTTTCCGCTGCAACTGGCGTTTCGGGTCGCCCTGGGCCAGCCCCAGATGGCCGTGGATGGTTCGGTACGCGCCAACCTGACCGCCAACGAAGCGCTCAACCGGTTCGATGTGGACGGTCTTGACGGCAAGTTCGCCCTCAGCGGGGAACCTTTCGGCGCCCAAACCGTTGAAACCCGCCTGACCGGCGCCCTCGCCGCCGATCTTGAAAACGAAACCGCCTCAATCAACGACCTCAAGGTCACCGTGGCCAACCTGTCGCTGACCAGCAACCTGAGCGTCAACGGATTTGGTGACGCGCCGCAGCTTGCCGGCAACCTCAACATCGCGGAATTCTCGCTGCAGGAACTGCTCGCCGCCCTCGGACAGGCACCGATCGAGACCGCCGACGAAGACGTGCTGCAGGCGGTCTCGTTCAAGACCAACCTCAACGGCCCGGCAGGCCAGGTCACCCTGGACAACCTTTCCCTGGCGCTGGATGACACCACCTTGACGGGCAACGCCCGCTACGGCCTCAGCAACGGCGCCATTGCTCTGAAGCTACAGGGCGACAGCTTCAACCTGGACCGCTACCTGCCGCCTGCCGGCGACGACAATGAAGCTGCCCCGGCAGCGGAAAGCGAAGCACCGGCCCAGGCCGCCAGCGACCCGGAGGCAGACCTGCTGCCACTGGAGACCCTGCGCGGACTGGGCCTCGATATTGACCTCGGGCTCGGCCAACTGGTGGCCAGCAACCTCACCATCAGCGATCTCAAGGCGGTGATCACCGGCAACAACGGCCTGCTGAAAGCCGAGCAACTGAGCGCCAACCTCTACGATGGCCAGATGAAGGCCTCCGCCACCCTGGACGCCCGCAGCGACAACCCGCAGTGGCAGGTTCGCCAGGATCTCACCGGCGTGAAGATGCAACCGCTGCTCACAGACCTGGCAGAACTGGACATGCTCGACGGTGCCGCCAACCTGGTGGTGGACGTGCGCACCAACGGCAACTCCATGGCAGCCATCCGCAGCAACGCCAAGGGCCGGATTGACTTCAATCTGGCGGAGGGCCAGTTCACCCGCATGAACCTGACCCGTATGGCCTGTCGCGGCATCGCCTTGGCCAACCAGGATCAACTGGGCGACACCGGCTGGGGCACCACCACGCCATTCAACGACATGCACGGCACCCTGGTGATCGACGGCAATACCCTCACCAACAGCGACCTGGTGGCCGCCCTGGCCGGCATGCGGCTGGAGGGCAACGGCACCGTCGACCTGGCACAGAGCGAGGTGGATTACGAAGCCGGCCTGCGAATCGTCGGCGAGATTCACCGCGACGAGGCCTGCCGGGTCACCAAGTATGTGGAGAACGTCATCATTCCGGTAGAATGCCGCGGCAGCCTGGACGGCGACACCGCCAAGCTCTGCTCCTTCGATGGTTCCCGCTTCCGCGATACCCTCAAGGACATGGCCGAAAACGCCGCCCGCGCCAAGGCCGAAGAAGAGATCGACCGCGGCCGCCGTCGGGCTGAAGAGCGAATCAACGAAGAACTGGACGAGCGCCTCGACAGCGAGGACGCCGAAAAGGTCAAAGACGCCATCCGGGGGCTGTTCAAGTAATGCCAGACCGATTCGCCCAGCGCCTGCTGGGCTGGTACGACCGCCACGGCCGCAAGCAGCTGCCGTGGCACCACAACCGCAACGCCTACCGGGTCTGGGTTTCGGAGATCATGCTCCAGCAGACCCAGGTAACCACCGTCACCCCCTACTTCGAAGCGTTCATGGAGCGCTTCCCGGGCGTTCATGAACTCGCATCCGCCCCGGTGGACGACGTCCTCAGCCACTGGTCCGGCCTGGGCTACTACGCCCGCGCCAGAAACCTGCAGAAAGCCGCGCAGCAGGTGATGGAGCGGTTCGATGGCGAGTTTCCCGGCAACCAGGATGAGCTGGAATCCCTGCCCGGCATCGGCCGTTCCACCGCCGCCGCCATTCTCGCCCAGGCGTTCCAGCAGCGGGCCACCATCCTCGACGGCAACGTCAAACGGGTGCTGGCCCGACACCATGCAGTGCCCGGCTGGCCGGGCCAGACCGCTGTGCTCAATCGCCTCTGGCAACACGCCGAAACCCATACCCCACATCAACGGGTGCGGGACTACACCCAGGCCATCATGGACCTCGGCGCCATGGTCTGCACCCGCAGCCGGCCCGCCTGTGAGGACTGCCCGGTGGTGGCCACCTGCGAGGCCTATGCCCGGGACGAGGTGGGTCTGTACCCAGGCTCCAAGCCGAAGAAACAGAAGCCGGAGAAAACCACCTGGATGCTGATTCTGGAAGACCACGAGGGACGGGTGCTGCTGCAACGACGCCCACCCAGCGGCATCTGGGGCGGCCTGTGGAGCCTGCCGGAGCTGGACCCGGCCTACAACCTGGAAGAGCTGGCAGACGCCTGTGCCGACACCTTCGGCCTGACCTGCAGCGAAGCGATCGCCCAGGCCGGCTTCCGCCACACCTTCAGCCACTACCACCTGCACATCCAGCCCGCCCGGCTGCTGACCGTAGGCCACACCGGCGTCCATGAAGCCCCCGACCACGGCTGGTTCCACCGGGACGAGGCCCTGACCCTGGGCCTGCCCGCCCCCATCCGCACGCTACTGACCGAACCCGCACAGGCTGCGCTGATCTAGCGGGCCTCTGTTATCATCTATCGTCCAGACACACCCGCAGGCACCGACACAGAAGGAGATGCCATGAGCCGTACCGTCTTTTGCCGCAAATACCAGCAGGACCTCGAAGGACTGGACTTCCCCCCCATGCCGGGCAAAAAAGGCGAGGAGCTTTTCCAGAACGTCTCCAAGAAAGCCTGGCAGGAATGGCAGCACCAGCAAACCATGCTGATCAACGAGAAACACCTCAACCTGATGGACCCGGACACCCGCAAATACCTTCAGGCCCAGATGGACCATTTCTTCAACAACGAGCCCTTCGACCAGGCCGAAGGCTACGTGCCACCGGAGCAATAAGCCCGGAATTGATCAGGGTTTGAGCAAGACCGAAAAGTTTCAAACTTTTTTCAAACACGGCCTTGACTCACCCCGGCGAAACCGGTTTAATAGCGCCCCGTTGCAGCACAGCAGCGACTTGCCCGGATAGCTCAGTTGGTAGAGCAGGGGATTGAAAATCCCCGTGTCGGTGGTTCGATTCCGCCTCCGGGCACCACGAATTCAATGACTTAGCCCGCCTCGTGCGGGCTTTGTTGTTTCTGGTGTCCACGAAGTGTCCACACAGAATTACGGCCTATGAGTGTGACTTGCACTAGGGTCTATCTCTTCCTCAAACAAACCTCGCTCATAGAGTGCCTTCTGCAACTCTGAGAGATTCGTCGGGGTAGGATCTTGGTTGTACGTTTCTTGCGCTTCACGCGCCAGATCGCATTTTTCCATCCACTTTTCGTGCATGTCGGCATTTTTCATCGATGACTCCTTATTAAGTTGGTCACCTAGCCACCGTAAACGATAGACAAAGGATTTATCTCGACGACCTTCTGCATGAATTGTGGCGAAAGATGGCTGTACCTCATCGTGAGCTTAATATCTGAATGCCCTAAGACTTTTTGAAGCGTGAGAATATCGCCGCCTTTCATGATGAAGTGGCTGGCGATGGGCCGAGCCGTGTTTCTTGAAGGCCTGAGAGACTCCCCAGGCCTTACTGCTTAGGAACACGGCGATTAGCTGGTGTAGAAGCTCACCAGCTGTACGTTCCCGATTGCACCACTGTCGAGGTTTCCGCCGGTGACCTGAGTGATGTACTCGGAGTTGTCGGCGGTCCAGGTGGAGGTGTTGGTTTTGCTACCCCAGGGACAATCCCAGTAGTAGTTACCCACATGCGAACTGCCATGGTAAAGATCAAAAGAGCCTTCCGTACCGGAAGCTGAGTCTGACCGTCCGCACGAACTGATGGTGAACTTCTCTCCGGCTTTGATCACTTTCCCCTCAATGTCTTCCGGGGATACCTCGTTGTCTTTACTGCCAGAGTAGAACTTACCCCAATCACTGGTGACGTTTTTAATGGTTACATCATAGTTTTTGGGTTCTATGGTAATACTAATCCATTGCGCATAAGCCATATCATTCATCCTTTTATGATTCATCAACATGCTTATCACTACAACAGACCACTTGAGACAAGCCAAAATAAGATAGTCCATCAGGTTTGATTGAGCAAAGTAAAACTGGGAATTTAGTGGCCGAGGCGTTGGATGAAATTGGAATAAGGATCTTCTTTTTATAGCGATGTGCGCGAACGCTTAGAAGTTCTTGCTCAGTCAGGCTTTATTTTTACAATCCAGTGCCGGGGCGCTCCAACTCTAATACTTCTCCAACCCATATTCTGGCGATACTTCATTATAAAAGCCGATTTTCCATTAAAGACTATATCCAGCCCTCCCGGCGTCATATTTTTCCCAAGATCTTGATCTCTCAGTTGGTCGATCAGGCCTCTCGGACCATCGGGTATTGCATGCCCCCAGTCAACCCAACCGCAATGATATGTGTAACTCAGCCGACTCCAACCATTAGAGTTTGGTGCAATATCTGATCTTTCAGTCATACGAAATTCCTTTTCAAAGATTCTCTATATTGACCTTACCTGGACAAATACTTCGCACTCACTAGCATCACAGCTGTGCTCAAATAAAAATCTATGCGTATAATCCTCCCCCTTCTTTCTACAAAGTAACTTAGGGCTTGACCTTACTTCCATATCATCAGGCTCAAAAAACCCATTTTTATCACACTGATTTATATAATACTCTCTTGCCAAATATACAGCCGCTTCGTCTTCAACCTTAAAGCCAAAAGAAGCCATATATGGTTGATTCCCATCAAGGTTTATCAACTCCATTTCTCCGCTAGCGCCATAAGGCTCCGGGATCGAAAACTCTTCCAAGACTTCTTGTGCCGGGTGCCCAGGAAACAAGGTAATCTCAACGCCCGAAAAGTTGACTGATTGCCCCTTGATAACGAAAGGCAAGGCAAGAACGATCAAAAAAACCACAAAAAACGAAATGATTAACTTCTTTTTCATATCCCTATGATCCCCAAAGTAATTGTTAGCGAGCCCTCAGCTCACGGAACCGACGACAATACCACATCAACAGTATCGGAGTGTCGTAGAGGATGTCGTTAAAGACTATAGAGCCAGGACTCTCCCTGGCAGGTCACACCACTAGGCAGGTGTCGCGTTCGGCCTGACTTCCTGTCGGCCTCAGAATCAACTAATGCGATTTAGAGCAGCTTCTTTAGCGGAATGCCAACGTCCCCCTCGATTGCCTGATACTCGTCCTTCACGTATTCAAGAAACTGGGTGAGCTGGACCAGGTGCTCTTCATAGTCAGCGCGGTTTCGTAGTGTTTCGCTTGTGAGCAAGCGCTCATTGTATCGAACGGCATCTCTGACAGCGGACACCAGCATTGGCGCCCATGATTTTGGAATTTCCATAAAAGTTAGCTCACTTTCATAGTTTCTTATAAATAAACCAATGCGCTAAACGTTGACTCAGTTTGAACTATCTACCTGCACCCCTTCCTTTATCTATTTTGGCGACGATTGAGTCCAGCGCCATCAGGTCATTTGCCTTTTCCATGTATTCATCACTGTCTTCATCCATACCCTTCAGCTCTTCACGCTCTGTTTCGATTTTTTGCTTCAAGCATTGCCTGATATAACGCAGCTCAACTGTTGAAAACATAGCTACCCCGCTTAAGAATCAGGAGCCGCAGAAGCACGATAGTGGTATCGAGCGCCAGTTTCACCGGACCATTGGAATACATCGTCTTCCATGATTACCTTGTAGCCCGTCAAAGTTAGCCCTCCCTGATTTCAACCGCCGGGTCTTCGATTTCCGGGGCAATGTCACCGTCACTGTTCGTTTCTTTCGCATTTGCTTTCTTATCATGCTCCCCCACGAGGTAAGCAATTACACAAAATGCTACAAAGGCAAAAATGATTGAGTGAAGTGGACCCCAAATTTTGGACAGGTGCCCAAGCTCTGATTCATCATCTCCACAAGGAGGAGAATCATGAGCAAGAAACGCAAGCAATACAGCGCATCATTCAAGTCCAAAGTCGCTCTGGCCGCGCTCAAGGGTGACCAGACCACATCTGAAATCGCTGCCCGGTTCGAGATTCACCCGACCATGGTCAGCAACTGGAAACGCGAGCTGCTGGAGAATGCCCCGGACCTCTTCGAAGGCAAGAAGAAGACCGGCAAACAGTCCAGCGAGCCCAGTTCTGACGAGCTTTATCGCGAGATCGGCCGACTGACAGTGGAACGCGATTTTTTGTCGCGCAAGCTCGATCAGTAAGCCGTCAACGCCGGTTGGCGATGATCGAGCGTGGTCATCCCCAAGTCAGCATTGTGCGCCAGTGTGAGTTGCTCAAGCTGAGCCGCTCATCGGTGTACTACGTCCCTCGTGAGCAATGTCAGGAGGATCTGGATCTGATGTACCTGATTGACCAGCAGTATCTGGAAACGCCGTACTATGGCTCTCGTAAGATGCGAGTCCACCTGGAACGCCAGGGCCACCGGATAAACCGCAAGCGGGTGCAGCGGCTGATGCGCACCATGGGCATCCAGGCGGTGTATCCAAGGCCCAGGACCAGCATTCCGGGTGATGGGCACAAGGTTTATCCGTACCTGCTCAAAGGGCTGAAGATCGACCGCCCCAACCAGGTGTGGGCGACTGACATCAGCTACGTTCCGCTGGCCCGGGGCTTCATGCACCTGGTCGCCGTCATCGACTGGTACAGCCGCAAGGTGCTGTCCTGGCGGGTCTCTAACACCATGGACACAGACTTCTGCATCGATGCTCTGGAGGAGGCCCTACAGCGCCATGGAACGCCGGAGATCTTCAACACCGATCAGGGTGCCCAGTTCACCAGTGAAGCCTTCACAGGCGTTCTCAAAGATCATGACATCCGGATCAGCATGGACGGCAAGGGCTGCTACCATGACAACATCTTCGTGGAACGGCTCTGGCGCAGCGTCAAACACGAGTGCGTCTACCTCACAGCCTTCGAGGATGGACACCACTTGAAACAGGCGCTCCACCGGTACTTTCGGCATTACAATCAGACCCGGTACCACCAAACCCTTGAATACCAAACGCCCG
The DNA here is from genome assembly GCF_020546665.1 of Marinobacter sp. CA1. NCBI lineage: Bacteria > Pseudomonadati > Pseudomonadota > Gammaproteobacteria > Pseudomonadales > Marinobacteraceae > Marinobacter > Marinobacter sp. CA1. The sequence continues at coordinate 747,435 of NZ_CP071785.1, read as the reverse complement.
ATGAGGTGTACTACGGGCAACCCATCTCTCTGGCAGCCTGAGCCAGGGAAACAACCGAATCATAGCTTAGGGACACCATCAGGTTGTCCAACTGATTGGGTCCACCTCAGAGCCTAAAAAGATCTTTCCCAGCAGGCCATCCTTTGCGAAGAGCAAAAAGCCAAAACCGACAATACCTCCGCCCCACCCCAAGCTCATCAACGTATCCAGAAGGCTGTTCGCCCATACCGGCACATGAGGACGTCTGGAAAAGAACAAGGAAAGAGTTGATGCCGAGACACTGATCGGCACACCCGCTGTAAAAAGGATTGCCGCAATTGCTGTGAACTGGTTCGGTTCACCGAAGCTCCCTTGCAATAACATCAGCAGCGTTGCGACAGAGAAGGCTGCAAGGCCACTCGTCATTGCTCGAAATTCGTTGTGAAGCGCGGGTTTTATAGCGACAGTCTCAGCGGGCATGCATCGTCCTTGTGCGGCTGGGTTGAAAATCGCCGGTGGTAGCCAGAGCATAACAAAGGCTTCAGCGCCAAGTATCAACCGAATCGTAGCCTTGTGTGGCTTGGCGCAGGACTGAGTAAACGTAAATCATTGATTATTTTAAGAATTACGCTATTCCTTCAAATTGAACCCCCAGTATCGGTGGTTCGACCCCACCTGCAGGCACCAGAATCCAACAACTTAGCCCGCCGCTGCGAATGGCACATACCTGGTCCTGAGCTAATCTCACGATTAACTTTGCAAACATTTTACAAAGCAAACCAAAAATCACGACCAAGATGTCGTATACCGTTCTGGTGGACGATCAAATGACTCGAAGGGAAGCGGCTGCCAAAGGAAAAATCGATGAGTGCTTTTTGGGGAAACCTTGCTGTAGGAAAGAAGCTGGCTTTCAGCTTTGCGGCTCTGGTGCTGCTGATCCTGATCGTCTCGGTCGTGAGCATCACCTCGCTCAACGACTACAACCACCGCGTGTCGATACTGAAACAGGCCAACAAGGCAGAGATCTCGCTTTTGGAAGCTGAGCGGGAGGAGAAAAACTATCGCATTCACGAGAATGCCGAGTCCGTTGATCGAGCCACCGACTATCTGACGCAAACCAACGCCGCTCTGGCAGCGCTGGTGGCGCTGATCGACAACGAAAAAGACAGGTACCTGGTCGAACAGATACGCGCCGATGTCGAAGACTATCAGTCTCTGTTGAGCACCTACACGGCGAGCATATCCGCCGGGGCAGCAAACACCGCTTCCATAGAAGAACAGCTGTACGAAGCCGCTCACAACGCTATCGGCAAAACGGAGGAGTTGAAGGAACGGGAACGTATCCTGATGGAAGAGCGCTATGACCTGACGGTTATCGAAATCATCGGCATTACCGCCCTGGCCATGTTGGTTGCAGCCATCGTGGCATGGACTTTGACACGCTCAATAACGCACGCGATCCGCGAAACACTGACCATTGCCAACAAGGTCGCGTCGGGCGATCTCACCGTCGACAGCCGTAGCAATCGCGGTGACGAGTTCGGCCTGCTGCTGACCGCGTTTGGCATGATGGTCACCAATCTCCGCGGGCTGATTCAGGAAATCAATCAGGGGGCTTCCAGTATCGCCTCGGCATCGGAGGAACTGTCCACCGTTACCCATCAGACCAACATGGGGGTCGCCGAACAGAAGTCGCAAACAGACCAGGTTGCCGCCGCGTTGAACCAGATGGTGGCAACGGTCAGCGAAGTCGCCAGAAGCGCCGAAGCCGCCTTTCAGTCCACGAACCATTGCAGCGATAAGACTGAAAGTGGCACAGCGGCTACGAACGAAACCCTCAATTTTGTATCCGAGCTGAATTCGCAGAGCACCTCGGTGATGCAGCAACTCAATACTCTGAAAGCGGAAACCGATAATATCGGTACAGTGCTGGATGTCATCAAAGCGGTTGCGGAGCAGACCAACCTCTTAGCCCTGAATGCCGCAATTGAGGCCGCCCGCGCCGGGGAGCAGGGACGCGGCTTCGCCGTGGTGGCGGACGAGGTCAGATCGTTGGCCAAGAGAACACAAACGTCGGCAGTGGAAATTGAAGCACTGATCGGCAACCTGGTGACCAGCGCCGAAACGGCGGTGTCGGGCATGGGGCAAGGACACAAGCTGGCGCAGCAGACACTGGAACGGGCAGAACTGGGCGGTACGGCGATTCAGGCCATTGCGGATGCCGTTGAAGAAATACGGCGTTACAACAGCCAGATCGCCACTGCCGCAGATCAGCAGATCTCCGTTACCGAGGACATCAATAAGAACATGACTCAGATCCGCGACATCGGCGACCAGTCTGCCGCCTCCACAGAGCAGGTATCCGCGGCCAGCGAGGAACTGGCAAGACTTGCCGAAGGCCTCCACACGCAGATAGCCCAGTTCCGATACTGATTCAGGCAGCAACTTCTCCCGGGATGCGCCGCAAACCGGGAGACTGTGCGGAAGTATTCATCAAGTCACCGCGCCCCGTCAGCCGTCAACCTCTCCACCGGCCCGATGATCTCCAGACTCTCCGGTGAGCGGATTGGCTCAATTACCAGAGGCTGACGAATCCGGGAAATCAGCAGTGGCTGCAATGGGTCGGTGGTGGTCAGATCGGGATCAAGCCACAGATCGTATTCGTCTTCCGTCAGCATCAGCGGAATACTCTTGCTGTGGATATGACTGAACCGGGGATGAGGCGACAGGGTGACGATGGTAAATGAGGTGACCGCTTCGTCATTGAAGTTCCACACTTCGTAAAGGCCAGCGAAAGCGATGGCCTCCTCGGCCAAGCGAATGTTATGGCACTGTTTGCTCCCCCGCTCGCCGACCCACTCATGAAAGCCACTGGCGGGGACAATCGCGCGCTGGTAGCGGACGCGTTTTTGCCATAGCGGGCTGCTGCCCAGTTTGCCCGCACGGGCGTTAAACGTGCTGTACCGGGGTGACGGGCGGTAACCTGAGGCACCTGGACGAGGCTCTATCAGGAGAGACCAGTAGGCATCGTCCAACAGACGCTGCCCTTCCCGGTGATAGACAATCTGCCCCTTGCCACCGGGGGCGATGTTGTAGCGGGTTTGTGGGTAGAGCTGGATGCCCAGAATATCCATCAAATGACGGACGTCCGGATCATCAATAACGTTGTAGCGGCCGCACATGAGGGCCCTCATTTATTGAGGCTTTTACTTAAGGAGCCTCATTCCCATCCGAAGTTCAAGTTTGGTACCGGCAATCGGCCGGACGAATGGTTCGTCTATCGACTGAATGCCGGCATTCGTTTCGGGGGCCGTAACCCTGCTGGCTCTCGGCCTGCTGCTGCTCGGCGCAACACGCCGGCGCCAAGCACTGGCCTGACGCCTTTTTGGACCGGCAGGGATCGCCGTCCTTTTCTTTTCCCGATCCCGATCCCGATCCCGATCCCGATCCCGATCCCGATCCCGATCCCGATTAAAGAATGGCTCAATCCAAGGCCAAGTTGCTCACTCCTGACTTGAGCCAACACTGGGTATCGTCATTGTCGCAGGTATGGGTGATGAAGCCGTCAAAGTCGAAGCGGTAATACAGGGTATCACCAACAACCTGGATGCCTCTCACCACCGAATCTCGCGGCCGGTCCAGCTTCAGCAGCGGTTCGACCTTGCCGTCGTCACTCACTTCGTAGATCACCCCATAGCCATAATTGAGTTGGCTGCCGGTATCGGCCTGGCCATAGCCTGACTTACCCGCAATCAGCAAGCGACCACCGTCAGTCAGTAGCGCATCGTACGCGACGTCTTCGTCGTGGATATGGAGCAGTTGCGACTGGGTGGTTTCGCCGGAAGTACTGTCTACCCTGGCCACGTAACCATCCCACTCAGTGGTGCCGCCAGCCGCATCCGCTTTCTCGTGAAGCGTGGAACCAGTCAGGATCAGCTCATCGGATTGCCAGAACAGGGCATTAATCCCTTCACTGTGATCCCGCATACCAGCCAGGAATGCCCGCTCCGGCTGGCCGTCCGGGCTGAGAACCGTGACACCGATATCAGCGCCTGGGTTGGCATCCAACAGCGGTTGCCCGAAATGGGCGTTGTAGACAGCAACGTCTTCGTCAAAGAGTTCGTAGGCCACCGCAACGGAACCATCCTCACGAATGGCCAGACGGCTGTCGTTGCTCAGTTTTTCCCTGTAAAGCCAGGGGTAGGCGGGCATCACCTGCTGATCCCAGGCCACCGTCAGGTCGGAGTTCAGGCGATAGACCTTAACGCCATAGGTATGCGCCAGCAGGTAAGGCACACCATCCTGAACCTGTAACCGGGCAAACCCGTTGAGGGGCAGTTGGGGACGATCGTCATGGCTCAAAGCCTCAAATACCGAATAAGAGACCTCTTTTGTCGCCAGATCGTAGGAGTAAAAATTGAGTTCGGTTCCGTTTGGCGTATCCTCCAGCCAGCGCTGCTGAAGCACTTCGCCGTTACCGTCTAGCTGGGTAAGGCGCAGTTCATAGAATTCAGCACTGTCATCCACCTCCTGATCCGGCGTTGCCCCGATGAACCGGCCAGTTGCCACAGCCTCCAGCACCAGAATGCGGTTGGCCTCCAGCATCGCCATATCCACAATCACCGCACCATCGTCAGGCTGGTGGCTGAAGATCTGCTGGGCGCCCACATGACATTGCAGGCTCTGCGCCCAGCCCGGCTGCCAGTTCCAGGTTGTATACAGGTCGTTGCCATAGCCGCCCAGGCGCCTGACGTCACACCAGACACCGTCTTCATTCACGTCCAAATGGGTCACTTGCGACTGGTAGGCCAGCGTCAACTCAAACGCCACGTCGCGGTTGTAGGGAGACGGTGCCGGTGCGATGTCCACCAGATCACCATTGGCCGGCGGCTGTGGTACATCACCGGGCTGATCGACCGGTTTCTCATTTGCGGGGGAATCACTGCCGGAACCGCACGCAGCAAGCACCCCCGCCAACAACAGAGCCGGGGCCAGACGCATCATTTTCAAAATTGCTCTCCCTGAAAAACTAACAGATGAAGTTACTGCCATTTCCATGATTAATCGACAGAAAATCAGAATGGCGACAAACTCGACACAAGCCCGAGACACAAGGCACCGCGTCAGGAAACGACTCATAAAACACCATCCAGAACTATCTGTCACCTTTTGTGACACACCAATTTTCGAGAGTGACCACCCACTATCAATGCACGCTCTTTAACTCGCGGAAACCGACTCACATCCACCGCGGCAGTCAAAGCGTAATAACTTTTGGACTACAATTACTGTGCTTTTGTGGATACCGCGACCACCATGCGTCCTGTTGCTCTATGGCTTGTCTTTACACTCCTCACCCTCGTGGCTCAATCCAGCCGCGCTGAAACCGTGCACCTTACTTCGCTGGAATGGCCACCTTACAGCGGTGCCGATTTGCCCGAGAACGGCGCTTCCATTGCCGTGGCCAGGGCGGCCTTCGAGGCCATGGGGCATCAGCTTGATGTGGACTTCTTCCCCTGGTCCCGAACCATTGCCACCGCCCGCCAGGAAGCCCGCTACGTCGGTTATATTCCAGAGTATTTCCTGGAATCGGACGCGTTCTCTGTCTCAGGGAGCATCGGGGACAGCCCGCTTGGGCTGGTGGAATCTACGGCGAGGCCCATTGAATGGCGAACCGTTGCAGATCTGCGAGGCTATCGACTCGGTGTGGTTCAGGATTACATCAATACCCCCGAACTGGACGGGGCGATTGCACGAGGAGAGATCGAAGCGCATCCGGTGCTGACGGACACCCAGAACATCCTCAAGGTGGCAGCAGGAAGGGTCGATGCGGCGGTGATTGATCGCTACGTTCTGGACTACCTGACCCTGCACAACCCATGGGCCGCTGAAGTCAAAGATCAGGTTCGGATGAACCCGCAACTATTAGCCAAGCGCACTCTTCACATAGCCTTTGAAACAACACCGGCGGGCCAGCGCTGGCAAAGGGTGTTCAATCAGGGCATCGAGAAGATCGACGTCAACGCCATCGTAGAGCGTTATTTTGAGAGGTATCTGAATCAGCCACCGCCCCAGCCCTCTGATAGAGCCGGAACGGGGCTTTCGGATTAGTGGATTTGGCAGGTTATTGCGTCACGCACGCTTCTATCAAACCGTTTACATCCGACTTGCTGTAGCTTCGGGAGACACCGTCCAGGGTAACGACCAATTCATCCGGGCTCACCAGCTCAGCATCAGCGGTCTTCTCGGCTGCGGTGAGACGAAGCTTACCAGCAATGTAGGGTTCATTGGCCTCGGTTTGCTGTAGCGGTGCCAGAGTTTCCAGATCAACCAGTCCACCACCACAGTCGTCTGCCCATTGAATACCCCAAAGACCATTCAGTTCGACTTCGGTATTGCCGGAGTTACCCACATGGGTCACCTCACGGGTGAAGAAGGTGCTCCAAGTCACGAAATCGTCATGGGCGTCGCCGTAACCGTAAAAATCCGGAGCTAGGCGCTTACCAAACTGCATCTGCACGTTTAAAGCGGCTTCGCCGAAAGGATTGGAAAACTGGGAAGCGACCGTCCAACGACTGTAGCGTTGGACGCCCGTGCTGGTAACCTTCTGATGACTTACTCCCAGGAACTCAAGCGCCGAACCATCATCGCCTTCGATCAGGAAATGCGGTTCATCTTCACCTCCCTCATACCCTGCAATCACGATATCGGGCTGAGCTGGCCGAGGGCTTTCAGATCCACTAAAAACAAAGCCATCAATCATCTCGTCATTGGTCACACACTGCACGTAGGTGCCGGTCCCCCCCTCCAACAACTCATCATCAAGAAATGGTGTGGCGAAAAACTCGATACTAGGGGGGGAAGGTAGATACTCGCCGCCATCGTTACACCACGGGTTAGACGCTGGTGCCAGCCAGGCCTGAAGACGATCTTCATCAAATGAGCTGGCGCTGGCCAGGTCAAAGAACAATGTGCCGGCCAGAACCGCCACGTCATCAGGCGAGGAAAACTCCGCCGGATCAATAGATTTCAGTTCAAGTGGTTCCGGTTGAGCGGGATCGGGTTCGGCCTCATCGTTAGAGTCACTTCCACACCCTCCCAGAAACAACCCAGCAACCAGAACAGGAGCAAAGAAGGACCAGCCCCGCGAGCCCGTCATCACGAAGGTACTTTTCATAACTAACTATCCTTGTTGGTTTTTTACACTCTGGCAGTAAAGCATTTTCAACCAGGCCCAACAAGTCCGGTCAGGGCCCCAGATCACTCCGCCACGCAAACCTGATTGCGACCGCCGTTTTTGGCCTGGTAGAGGGCGTCGTCGCCCTGGCGGAGGACTCTGCGGAATCGCCGACATTCTCAGTTTCGAGGAATATAGGACACAACCCGCGAGCCGTGTGGTTCAAGATTACATCCCTACACCCAAGCAAGCTGAGGTGATTGCCCGCAATAAGATCAAATAGCACCCAGAATTGGCAACGGGTGTTCAATCAGGGCATCAATAAGATTGACGTCAACGCCATTGTGCAACGCTATTTTGAGAGATATCTGATTCAGCCGCCGCCCCAGCCCTCTGACAGAGCCGGAACGGGGCTTTCGGATTAGTGGGTTCGGCAGGCTATTGCGTCACGCACGCTTCTACCAAATCGTTCACATCCGACTTGCTGTAGCTTCGGGAGACGCCATCCAGGGTGACGACCAATTCATCTGGGCCCACCAGTTCAGCATCAGTTGCCTTCTCCGCCGCCATTAAACGAAGCTTGCCGGCAATGTAGGGCTCATTGGCCTCGGTTTGTTGCAGCGGTGCCAGAGTTTCCAGTTCAACCAGTCCACCACCACAGTCGTCTGCCCATTGAATACCCCAAAGACCATTCAGTTCGACTTCGGTATTGCCGGAGTTACCCACATGGGTCACCTCACGGGTGAAAAAGGTGCTCCAAGTCACGAAATTGTCATGGGGGCCGTAACCGAAAAAATCTGGAGCTAGGCGCTTACCAAACTGCATCTGCACGTTTAAAGCGGCTTTGCCGAAAGGACTGGAAAACTGGGAAGCAACCGTCCAACGACTGTAGCGTTGGACGCCCGTGCTGGTAACCTTCTGATGACTTACTCCCAGGAACTCAAGCGCCGAACCATCATCGCCTTCGATCAGGAAATGCGGTTCATCTGAAGTACCCTCATACCCTGCGATCACAATATTGGGCTGAGCTGGCCGAGGGCTTTCAGATCCACTAAAAACAAAGCCATTAACCATCTCGTCATTGGTCACACACTGCATGTAGAAGACGCCCACCCCCTCCAACAACTCATCATCAAGAAACGGTGTGGCGAAAATTTCGCCACTAGGCGGGGGAGGAACGTACTCGCCGCCATCGTTACACCACGGGTAAGACGCTGGTACCCGCCCGGCCTGAAGACGATCTTCATCAAATGAGCTGGCGCTGGCCAGGTCAAAGAACAATGTGCCGGCCAGGACCGCCACGTCATCAGGCGAGGAAAACTCCGCCGGATCAATAGATTTCAGTTCAAGTGGTTCCGGTTGAGCGGGATCGGGTTCGGCCTCATCGTCAGAGTCACTTCCACACCCTCCCAGAAACAACCCAGCAACCAGAACAGGGGCACATAAGGACCAGCCCCGCGAGCCCGTCATCACGAAGGTGCTTTTCATAACTAACTATCCTTGTTGGTTTTTTTACACTCTGGCAGTAAAGCATTTTCAACCAGGCCCAACAAGTCCGGTCAGGGCCCCAGATCACTCCGCCACGCAAACCTGATTGCGACCGCCGTTTTTGGCCTGGTAGAGGGCGTCGTCGGCCTTGCGGAGGATTCTCTGGTAGTCGGGGTGGCCATCGTAGAGGGCCAGGCCCATGCTGGCGGTGATGTTGAGTTTCTGGTTATTGGGCAACAGTAACGGGTCCGCGGCCAGCTGAGTGCGCATCTGCTCAGCCACCCGCAGGGCGCTGTCGGGTTTGATGTCCACCAGGATGATCAGGAATTCCTCTCCGCCCATGCGGAACAGGAAATCGCCACTGCGACAGCTGTTGGTCAGATGGGTGGCAACCTGCTGCAACACCAGATCACCGGATTCGTGACCATAGCGGTCATTGACGTTCTTGAAGTGATCGATGTCCACCAGCAGTGCGGCAAAGCCCCGGTTGCTCTTGCGGCAGAACTGGACCTCCCGGGTCAGCACCGCAGGCAGGAACTTACGGTTGAGCAGGCGGGTCAGCACGTCCTTACCGGATTCCAGTTCCATGCTCTGGTCAAACAGGGTTTCCAGTTGATAGTGGATGCCCTTGGCCTGGCCACGAATCTCCCGCAGTTTTTCCACCCGCTCTAGTGTCTCCAGACCATCCAGGTTGAACAGGGGCAGCAGGACGTGATCAATCTCCGCCATCGCCTCCATGATCAGATCGGTTTCCGCTGCGCCCTGGAACGCATGGGCACCTTTATGGCGGAACCACAGACCAAACTCCGAATCCTCAATCCGCGGCAGTTTGTGGGCGGCGATGCCCATGGCGGAATCGAACATCAGGCTGTTTTCCCAGTCCAGCAATGCGGCTTTCTGCTTTTCCCGCTCGGTGGACAGGTTCTGGCTGATCGAGAACAGCCGGTACGCCTCGCTGGTGCGCGCCTTGCGATCGTGGGATACGGCGTAGGCCTGGCTCATCATCTCCATCGCCAGATCCATCAGGTTACAGAACAGCCCGAAACAGTGGCGGTGATCTTCCACCGGCACGTCCACCGCCTGGCCGAGCAACTCCCGGAACCGGTCCTTGAGGGTCCGAGCCCCCCGCAGCACCAGATGCACCGGCACATCAATGCGAGCGTGAATCTCCCCCACCTTGATCTGCTGGGCGATCACCGCCCGCATGTCGTAATGCTCATCGACCGTACACAGGCGCTCCAGCCAGGTTTTCATGGAACCATGGAGGCGATGGCGCACCTGATCGTGGGACAGGAACACACTGGCGCTCTCGTCTTCCATCATCACCTGGTAGAAGTGGTCAGCCAGCACCTGGGAATGACGGTTCACCACCAGCGACAGTTCTGCAAGGCTGGTGTCACTCTCCGCCCCCAACAGGGCTTCCCAATCGGCGACGATATTCTCGGACAAGGCGCTCACGACAGTACAGAACCTCTTCAGTGGCGAACGGATGGCTTACACGGCAGGAACAGGAATGGGCCCAGGCTCGGACAGGACTGCCAGAAAAACGGATTCAGGGATGTGAACCGCCACAAAGTATAGAGAAACATCAAAGCGAAAGAAATCCGAAGGCATCGCCCAAACCGGTATTGGAAACGGGCCGTTCACCTCACGTTAACGCCCGTACGCATATGATTGATGGACCTATCACCACCCGGCAAGCTACGGTAATTCAAACTGTCGGAGCCACCAAGCCACCAGCAATGACACGACCCATGCCTGACTCCACCCCACCGCTGTCAAGGAGACGACCGATGACCACGCTGTACATCGCCAACAAGAACTACTCGTCCTGGTCGCTGCGCGCCTGGCTGTTGATGAAAGAACTCGCCATTCCGTTTGAAGAACGATTACTGCCGTTCGGGGATGACAGCGCCTGGGGGCCGTTCCGTGCGCTTGGAGGCGGCGGCAAGGTACCGACCCTGCAGCAGGGCGATCTGCTGGTGTGGGATTCACTCGCCATTGTCGAGCACCTGGCGGAACGTCACCCCCAGGTCTGGCCCTCCCGCACCGATAACCGGGCCTGGGCCCGCAGCGCTTGCGCCGAGATGCATTCCGGCTTTACCACCATGCGCGACCTGTGTTCCATGAACATTGCCCTGCGCGTGGAGTTGACCGAGCGCCCTGCCGACCTGGTCCGGGATATCGAGCGAATCCACCAACTCTGGCTGGAGGGACTGGAACGCTTTGGCGGCCCTTTCCTGGCCGGCGACCGATTCTCGGCGGTGGATGCGTTCTACGCCCCCATCGTGCTGCGCTTTGAAACCTATGGGTTGTGCCAGGATACACAGGTACAGGCGTACATGGACCAGATCCGTACCCTGCCGGCGCTGGAGGACTGGTGTCGTCAGGCCCTCGCCGAGCCCTGGGTGGACCCGGAGCATGAAGCGGATTGTGTGCAATGCGGTCGCGTGCTTGAGGACCACCGCCAGGGTGATCCGGTCACAGCCTGATCCGGCCAGACAGCGTACCTCCCGGCGGAAAGTACTTTCCGGTAGAAAAGCACCACCCAGCAGAAACGTACCTCCCGGCAGAGAAAGAGTGCCCGTCGATTAGCCGGGCAAGCCGTCCGGCCGGGCGGTCACCAGCATGCGACCGTAGCCAACGAGGTAACAGGCGAAGGTCGCAGCCCACAACAGGAACGGCAGCGCCACGGCCGCCATCAGGTAGTACTGGGGCAGCCACAGCGGCACCAGGGTCCGCAGGGCCGCGGTGGCCGCCAGCGTCAGCAACGCAGGCCACAGCAGGCGAGGCAGGCGCAGTGGTCGCCCGGTGTGACGCAGGCCGGCGATGCAGAACACCGCCAGGATCGACGTGCCCAGCGTCCCCACCGACAGTGCGTGACGACCGGCGTAGGCGGGCCAGGCGTCGCTCAGCGCTGCCAGTCCCACCAGCACCAATCCCGCCACCAGCCACAGGTAGGCCAGCGTCAGCAGCAACAGGTACAGCCGCGCCATTGCCCGCCCCCAGGGCCATTCCGACAGACGGTCTGCCTGGGCCGCCGCCGCGGCCAGCGCCAGCCAGCCAGTCACCGGATGCCCTGGCGCCCACAGGTCCGCCAGCACAAACAGCCCCAAAGTCACGGCCGCCAGGTGGGCCCGGGCCGGTGACAGTCGCCACGGGGATAGCAGCCCGGCGTCCCGGCGCGCCGCCTGGGTAACCACCGGCAGAATACGGGACAGGGTCAACACCACCATCAACACCATCAGGTTGACCCCGGTATTGAGCAGGGTCGCCGGCGCGGGCAAACCGGCGGCGGGCGCCAGCCAGGCACCGTAGAAAGCCGCCTGAACCATCACCATCGCGCCCAGCACCGCCGCCAGACTGAGGTGGCGCCGCCCCCTGGGCAACAACAGCGACGGCAGTACCCAGGCCAACAACGCCAACGAGAACATCAGGTTCAGCGCCACCACCACCAACACCGGCAGGCTGGCGCCAAACCAGAAGCTCACCCGGCCCAGCAGCCATAACCCCACCAGTGACGCCAGCCCGGCTCCGGTCAGTGGTCGCACACCGGCCCAGGACGGGATCGCCGTCAGCAGGAACCCGGCCAGCGCGGCGAAGGCAAACCCGAACAGCATCTCGTGTCCATGCCAGACCAGCGGCGATAACGACATCGGCAACACGAACTGCTGCAACAGAGCCCCGACCCAGGGCACCAGAGCCAGCGGCGCATACGCCGCCGCCAGCAGAAAGAACGGCCGAAAACCATAGGCCAGCCACGCGCCCTGCCAGGGAGGGTTCGACGTCACCCTGCTCTCCTCCCGTCAGCAGCCGGCAGGTAAAAGCCATTGTCCGGCAGTTTGCCCCCGATAAACGCCGGTGACAGCGCCGACAAGGCCCCCAGAAACGATTCCAGTTGCGGACGGGCCTGCGCTGCCGGAACCATCGCCAGCCGGGTACGGGGAATGGCCCCGGCAAACACCGGCCGGGACAGTGCGGATTGGGCAGCGCCCAGTTCCGCGGCGGCTTCGGGATTCTGGACAATCCAGTTCACCGCATCCACCACCGCCTGCTGCACAGCGGCCACCTGTTGCGGCTGCTGTTCCAGCAATTCCCGCCGACACACCACCCCGGCCTGAGGCAAGCCCGGCGACTCGTCGCCACCTCCGGCCCAGACCTGCTGTAGGTCCAGCTCCCGGGTCTCGGCGCCAAACTGACGGGCCTGCAGCCGTGTCGCGGTGCGTGCCGGCTCTGGCAGCACCGCCGCATCCAGCCGCTGCGCCACGAACATCTGCACCGTCTCGAACGGACTGGCCTGATAGCTGATGGTGAGATCCCGGCCAGGCTCCAATCCCTGCCGCTGCAACAGGTAGCGGAACACCAGATCCGGCATGTCACCTCGCCAGGGAATGCCGACGTGGCGACCGGCCAGGTCCTGCAGACGCGTCAGCGGCCCCTGTTGTGCCAGCCCCAGCACGCCCAGGGTGCCCCAGACACACACATTCAGCAGCACCAGCGGCACCCCCCGGTTGTAGAGGTTGGCCGCGACATTGGTGGGCATCGCGGTGAGGCTGACTTCCGCCCGGGCCAGCCAGGCCCTGAGCTGGTCCGGGTCTCGCCAGGTTTTCAGTTCCGTGCCCCCGGTGGCGGCCTGGACCCGCTCATCCGCCAGAGCACGGCTGAGGATCAGTTGTGGCAGCCCCATGGGGGTGGCAGCCGTCAGCGCCGGCGTTCGGGCGAAGCTGCCAAGCGGCACCGCCGCAAGCACCGCGGAACTGGCCAGCAGTTGCAGGAATTGTCGACGGTGGCATGACATCATGCGGCCTCCCGATCCACCAGTGGTTGAAAGCTGGCCTGCACCAGAGGCTGCCTCAACAGTCTGGCAGCGGCTTCATGGAGCCAGGCCGGCGTGCGCTCGTTAAACGGTGTGGTAACGGGCAGTTCGTACACCAAATCTGCGGGAGAGCCGGCCAGCACCAGCACCCGATGGCCCAGTCGCAACGCCTCAATCAGGTCGTGGGTCACCAGCATCATGGCCAGCGCCCGCTCCTGCACCAGCTGTTGCATCAGCTGCTGGGCATCGCTGCGAAGCCCCACATCCAGGGCGCTGAACGGCTCATCAAGCAGCAACAGCTCGGCTCCCACCGCCAGCGCCCGGGCCAACGCCACCCGCTGGCACATACCACCGGACAGCTGATGGGGAAAGCAGTCCAGACTCTCCCCCAGACCCACCGTCGCCGCCAGCTCACGAGCCCGGGCACGCCGATGCCGACGCCCAATACCGCGCGCTTTGAGGCCAAGGGCGATGTTGTCGGTCACCCGCCGCCATGGCAGTAGCCTTGGTTCCTGGAACACCACCGAGGTTTCGCGGAAGCCATTGGTTACCTCGCCGGACGTCGGCGCCAACAACCCGGCAGCCAGTCGCAGCAGCGTGGTCTTGCCCGCCCCGGACGGCCCCACCAGGCACACCGACTCCCCCGGCCCGATGGTAAGGCTGAGGTCATTGAAGATCGCCTTGGGCCCCAGCGCCACCCCTACCCGGTCCAGCTCCAACATTGTGCGGTTCCCTTTCGTTGCTACCTTGTTGCTACCGTTTCGTTGGTTCAGTTCGCTCAAACGCCTCTGCTTCCCTGCCGCACCGGCGCTAGTGTCCCGTGCGCCAGGGCTCCATGCGCCGCTGCAACGGTCGCAGCACGCCGTGCTCCGCCACCAGCAGCAATACCACCACCAGCACCACCCAGGCCATGGCGGCAGCGGTATCCAGGTTCACCCGCGCCAGGGCCAGCCCGGCACCGATGCCGGTATCGGTTGCCAACAGCTCCGCCATCACTGTGACCTTCCACGCCACCGCCAGCGCGGTGATCAGGGCCGGGAACACATAGGAGGCAACGTGGGGCAGATACAGATCCCACAGCCGCTGGGCCAGCGGCAGACGGTAGGCCGTCGCCAGCTCTGCCAGCCGGGCATCCAGCGTGCGAGCGCCCATCTGGGCGCCGGCAAAGGCGATCGGCAGGGTGGTGGCCGCCACGGTGTAGATGGAAGCCAGCGAGCCGCTGCCAAACCAGAGGATCGCCAGCACGATCCACGCAATGGGCGGAATCCCCAACAGCACCGTGGCCACGGGCTCCAACAGCCGCCCCAGGGTCCGGGACAGGCCCGCCACCAGGCCCAACGCCATGCCCGCCAGGGCTGCCAGGGCAAACCCCGTGATCGCCCGCCAGCTGGTGGCCCACATGGCAGCGAGCAGGGCCTGCTGTTCCGCCAGTCGACCCATCGCCGTCAGGGTGTCCCGTGGCCCCGGCAGCATGAAGCTGCCATAGCGGATGCTGCCCCACTCCCACAACGCCACCAGCAGCAGGACACCGGTCAGACTGCCGATCCCACGCAGTAGCCGCCGAACCCACGCCGCCATCGCTTCTCCTTAGGGAGCCTCTAATTCAGAGGCTCTTTAGATCCTGGGGTCAAAACTACCCCAGTGATGGCCGGTTACCATTGATAATAGTCAAACGCGAATCAATCTCAGTTAGATATGCTACCGACCATTCCTGCCATGGAAATCCGCAGTCATCGTCTGGAGAACCGCTATGCCTTTGAACCCGCCCCGCAACACCTGCCTGCTGGCACTGGCCATTGCCGCTACCCTGCCCGCCACCGGCAGCGCTGAACCTGCCGCTCTGCAGGAGCTGGTGATAACCGCCAAGGGTCACGAAGCCGACACCCTCGATACCGCCCGCGCAGTCGAGCGCCTGGCGCCACAGCCACGGGATGCCGCCACCAACACCGGCGATCTGTTCCGGGGCCAGCCCGGGCTGGCGGTGCAGGGAGACGGTGGCGCCTGGGGCGGCAATCCGGTGCTGCGGGGCTTGCGGAAAGAAAGCGTGGTGATGATGGTGGACGGCAAACGTCTCAACTCGGCCCAGCCCAAGGGCGCCATCGCCTCGCTGGCGGCGTTGAGCCTGCTGGACTCGGTGGAAGTGGTCAAAGGCCCGGGATCGGTGCTCCACGGCACCGGAGCCCTTGGCGGCGCCATCAACCTACGCACCCCGGAACCGGCCTTCAGCGCCCGGCCCGAACTGTCGGGGCGGCTCAACGCCAGCACCGGCAGCGTTGACAACCACCTTGCCGGGGGCGCTCTGGTGCGGGCCTCCAGTCAGGACCATGGCCTGGTTCTGGGCGCTGCGGGCAAGGACCTGGATGACTACGACACACCGGACGGAGACGTCGCCAACAGCGGTTACAGCTCCAACAGCTGGCTGGCCCGCTACGCCTATCGCCTCAGCGATGACCAGACCCTCAGTGTCAACCTCCAGCATCACGCCGACCGCGACGTCTGGTACCCCGGTTCCCGCAAGGCCGGGCCCGGGGGCAACGGCAGCCTCACCATTCATTCCCCGCGCCAGGAACGTACGCTGTTGGCCGTGGACTACGACGTTCACCTAGGACCGGGCACCCTGTCCGCCAGCCTCTACCGCCAGGAGGTTGATCGCCAGATTCGGGCCTGGTGGGATCTCAAGGCCCGCAACCAGGTGCGAAACGACGTCACCTTCCGCACCGACGGCGGCCAACTGAACTACCTGCTGCCACTGGCAGACCATCATCTGGTTAGCCTGGGCCTGGACAGCTGGGAGATGACTGCCGACCCGAAACGCTTCACCTTCAAACCGCCCATGTCTGACAGCCCGGTCGCCAACTCGCCGTTCCGCGATGGCCGAATCCGCAGCCACGGGATCTTCCTCCAGGACGACATCGACCTCGGCCGCTGGCAGCTGCAACTGGGCGCCCGCTACGACCGGGTCGACGGCGACGCCCGGGTAATGGGCAACGGCCCCGGTGCCCGCAACGAGGGCCTGGACAACAGCGCCAACACCCTGTCCTGGTCCACCGGCGCGCTCTACCATGTCAGCGCCCTGATCAACCCGTATGTTCATCTGGGCACCGCCTATCGGGCTCCGGACATGCGGGAGCGGTTCGAGGACGCCAGCCGCGGCGATGGCTACTTCCACAAAGGCAACCCGCAACTGGACCCGGAAAAGTCCACCACGCTGGAACTGGGCCTCAAGGGTCGCACCCCGACCGCCCGCTACCAGGTCGCGGCGTTCTACACCCGCATCGATGACTACATCGCCGGTCGGGTCACCGGGGCTCTCCATCCCCAGAACAACCTGCCCCTGAAACAGACCGAAAACCTGGACGAGGTGACCATCTATGGCGCCGAGGCGGGCTTCACCCTGGCGTTGTCCGCCCTGAACGAAAGCGCCGGCGAGCTGGCCATCGATGGTTCCGCCACCTGGCTGAGGGGCACCAACGAGCAGGACGACGAGCCGCTGTACCAGATGCCGGCTCCGGAACTCACCGTTGGGATCGGTGACTGGCAGGGCCCGGGCCTGCGCTGGCACACCCAGGTACGCGCCGTTGCCGAACAGGATCGGACCGCGGACCGGTTCTCCAGCCACACCGAACTCGCCACCCCCGGCTACGCCACCCTGGACCTTCGCCTGGGCTGGGCGTTCGCAAATCCGGGACCGTTCACCAATCTGGAGCTGACCCTGACGGCCAACAACCTGCTCGACAAGCGCTACCGGGAACACCTCACAGAAGGCAACATCCTCGCCCCGGGCCGGGGATTCGTGCTCAGCCTGGGAACCGGGTTCGGGCACTGATACGCCAGATACAACGCTGCGCTGAGGTAGGGGGGATTCACGCCATCCTGATGGCAACCTCACCGCATACTAATGGGGAACAAAGTATCCGAACACTTAAGAATTTCGATCATGGAACGTCAAGAGAATAATGATGTCAAAAATATCAGTGATTTATGGTCGCCTAGCTTTCTCGACCATTGTGTCGAGCTGTGTTCGAATACAAAATTCCGCATTAGTATCTGAATTCAGGGTCAAAATTTATTTTGAGGCTTGACAGAGATATTTAATTTGGCGACTCTAGCCCGGATTTCTCATAGGCTGCCAACAAGTTTCGCAGACTGGTCGACCCATCGCCATGCCGGCTCAGCTCAGGCCCTAACCGCTCAATATTTAAACGGTAGCCGTCCTCCGGACACACTACCCCCTTCCCCCCATTGCGTCGGGCCGGGGGAGCCCAGGGTTCTATCCCGGAACCAGTCGGCGCACCAGATCTGAGAGTTCATCTTTGTACGGGTAGGTATCACTCATCAGCACCCGGACTCGACGGGTATTGCGGATGATCACCGCACCCACCTTGATCAGCTTGAGTCTCAGTGTGCTGGCACTCATACGCTCGAACGGTGTCTTCCTCAGGTGGCTCCGCAGCCGTTCGAACAAGGTGTAGGCAAAGCCCGACAGGATCAATCGCCACTGGTTGGTCCACCAGTGGGTGCTGGAGGTGCGATCAGCAAATAGGCTCAGTTGCTGGTCCTTGATCCGGTTTTCCATGTCACCCCGGGCACAGTACTGCTCGTAGTAGAGCTTGAACCCGTCATCGTAACGGGAGCTGATGATGAACCGGGGATTGGAGCCCAGCTCGCCTTCTTCCAGGCGGGCGACCACCCAGCGAGGGTATTTCCAGGACTTCGCCTGATACTGGAAGCGGAAGGTCTCCGCCACCTTTTCTTTCACCTGCCACTGGGTCGTGCGTACCAGCATCATGGGCACGTCCACTTCCTTGAGCAGGCGGCTGTTCTTGCTGATGCCAACGATGTAATCGACATCATTGTGGTCGCACCAGCTCAGTATCCGGGGTCGGTAAAAACCGCTGTCACCCCGGAATACGATGCGGGTATCCGGCCAGTACTGGCGAATGAAGCGCACCAGCAGCGCCAGAATGGCCCAGCTGTGGCGGCTGTCACTGCGGTTGCTGGTGCGCAGGTAACTGACCAGCAGGTGGCGACCACAGAACACGTACAGCGGAAAGTAGCAATGGTGGTCGTAGTAACCGTTGAAGAACTTGCCCGGCTGCTCGCCATGGACCGGAATGTCGGTGCCATCAAAGTCGAGCACAATTTGCTTCGGCGGCTCGTCATGCTGCTCGATGAAATGGTGCCAGAGCAGCTCGTGGGCCTTCACCATCGCCTGCCGGTCTACTCGCTGCTCCATCCGACATAGCGTGGATTTGCCGGCCAGATCATTGTCCTGGTCAACCGCTGTTTGAAGTGCCTGATCAAAGCGCAGGGCTTCGTGATCATTCAGGTCTTCGTAACCGGCCGCCACGCCGAAGACCCGTTGACGAACCATGGTGTCGAGCTTGTGGCGCACCATCTCTGGTGTTCGCGGGTCTTGTAGCACCGAAGCCAGGCGCGAAGTCAACCGATGTTGTCTGTCGACTTCACGGAGCAGCAGTAATCCGGCATCGGAGGTGATATGGCCACCGGAGAAATCGGCTTCAATCTGGCGGCGTGCGAGTGGCGAGAAGGTTAGTTTTTCAGGTACCATTTTGGAAGTGGCTGTTGGTGCTTGGTGGATTGGTTAGGCTCTTAAAACCATAGCACTTTCAGCCGCTTTCTTTTATCCCCCGTGAGAAATCCGGGCTAGGATTTCCAGGGGTAAATAATGGATATTTCCCGCTCAACAAGGAGAGTGTTATGGGCAATGTTACTGCTGCCGAGCGATACACTACAGCTGATTTCAGAAGTACTCCGCTAATTGCTTTGGCCGATCTAATGGGGCTTAGTGAGCACCAAGTGCAAATTGCAAGAAATCCAGAATTATACTCTCCGATCCTAAATGGTATCGCTCTGTACCGCCACCTTCCCGCGTCGGATCGAAGACAGGTAAATAGCGCAATAATCCATGATGTCCCTTACGGTGGTTTGACAACCAAGTTGATGGGGTTGATTGGTGACCTAAGTGTGCAGCGTTTCTGGTATATGTGGTCTTTGTCTGATGATGAGTTGTTAGAATTTTTTCAGTTCTCTAAAGACAAAGAAAAACTTACGAGTCAGTTCAGTCCCCTCTCGCTTCCTGATTTTACTATTTCGTCAATTGCCACCGGTGTTTTTTTGATGTCGCAGAAAGGTCCTAGGGCTTTTGTGAGCGCTCAATTGCAGGCGCTGAAAGAAAGTGAGTTGGTCAAGGAAGTTGCCAAGAGGCTTGGACTCAGTAACCGCATTGTGGGAGCGTTAGGCGCGTTTAGCGTTCCATCTCTCATTGTTATTTCTGGCATTAATATCATGGCCAAGAAAGAGTCTGAAATGGCGAGAAAAGAGCTTGCTGCTCGGGGGCTTTTGGCTTATAGCGAGCTCTGACGTGCTTGTTATTATGATCACTACCGGCTTGGCTGGCAGCTTTTTATACTATTGTCTCCTGCTCGGCCTTGCCACCAAAGATCTACAGAAAACGCGGCTTTACTGGGCCCGGTGCGTTGGTGCAAATGCCTTTCTGCTAGCTGTTAGTGCGACAATGGTCGCAAGTTATTTCGGAGCAGAATTAAGCTACTTTCTGACAGTCTCTTTATGGTTTGTTTTCGGGCTCGTTCTTCATTCTGGCTACCTTGTTGTGACTAAGATTGCTGAAAAGGAAAGTGTCGATGAAAACGATACAAAGAGTGAAGATTAGATCCGATCTATTTAAGGTGCGGTGGTCGGTCCTGGCGCTTTCTATCACATTAGCATCCGTTAGCCTTCAGGCTTCTCCGCGTTTCAAATACGATGAGCGCCTCCTCCCCGTGGCAAGAGTATTCATTGGTCTATCGTTATGCGCAGATTCTTCAGCGTCCCGCGGTGCTGATGCGGGCGCCAAAGACTATGAGTTAATCAACGGGCGATTGTTGGATGCCATCAAACTGTCTGGCTGGGACAAAGAGGCCTTGCCCTCTGCGATGGTCGTTGGATTTGAGGAGCTTTCAACACAACAAATTGCGTCAGGGTTCAGGTCTGAGATCCAGTACTCTGACAGTTTATGTGAGAGGTACGCCGCTGATGCTCAGAGATTCATTTCCCGAGGAATACCAAAGCCCGACTAAAAGCAACACATTCATGATTTATGTTCTCTGATTACTAATTGGGAACAAAGTAGCTGAACACTTAAATGTTTCGGCCATACATCTTCAACCAAACAATAAAGCGATAAAATATCAATGGCTTATAGCGACCCAGCCTTATCGACCATTGTATTGAGCTGTGTTCGGATACAAAGTTTCGCATTAGTAGCCGAGCCATCTGAACCCATTCCAGCCAAGCTGAACGAGCACCTTTGACACGATACCCCTGCCAGATGTCTCGAGCCTTTTCCTTGAGGTACCACACCAGGCCGGTGTCTTTAAGCGCATCCGACAAGTTCCGGATTTGCCGAACCTGCTGTCCCTCAAGGCTCTTGCGGTGACGTAACCAGGTATATCGGCTTCGGTGGATCTCCTGACGCATCGAACGATCCGCCCGCGCCATGTCAGCCTTGCGAGTGGAATCAAGCGCCCGGGTCAGCATCTGTGCAACATGAAAGTGATCGAAGGCAATCTTCCGGTGGGCTTTCTCGATATGGTCAAACGTGGCCTTCTGATAGGCCGGGCTCATGTCCATGGAGATCGAGATAATCGACTGTTTGCACGGCTCTTTCAGGCTTTCGTAAAAACGGCCAAGACTGTCTGAAGACCGGCCGTCTTCCACCGCGAGGACTTGCCCCTCGGCATTGGAAACGATCGTCACATAGTCGTGCCCCTTGCGGAATGCCGTCTCATCGACCGCCAGCCGAGTAGTATCCCGGTTGGGCGTATTGGCCAGCCCCCGACGCACCGCTCGATCCATGATGTTGTCGATGGCGGTCCAACTCAGACGCAACTGTTTGCTGACGGCAGAGATCGAAGCTGCCTTGAGCCAACTAATCACAAAGGCTTCAAACAGCAATGTGTACCGGCTGTTCTGTTCAGCCCAGGGTACGCTGATAGTCAGGCAACCATGCTCCGGACACTGTACTCGAGGGACTTGAGCAACCACTTGCGTCCGAAATTGGCAGGTATCGAGATGACGCCAACGACGCTCCCGTGAGTCGTAGCCCGGGCAGGTACGGGCACAGCGAGGGCAGACCAGTTTGGCGCTGCGGTCTAGATCGACCTGGACTACAACGTCTCCCTGGCTCTTATCAAGCTCGACGCCTGAGACAAACCAGGGCGAGGAGAGCCCAAGAATCTGTTGGTAAAGGGTGCATTGATCCAACGGTAGTCACCATCCGTCGCGTTAATCGGATGGGATAACAGTGACCAAAAACGATAGGAAAATAAATAGTTACCCACCAAAAGAAGTGAAGAGCCATACTTATACAGCTTTTACGCACCATGCCCTACGGCATGATTCCCTGACCCCCGGAGAGAGTTTCGTAATGCCCCAGAACTACGTCGTTGTCACCGCTCACCGTAGCGAGTTTCCCCAGCCCATCCACTTCACCAAAGGGGCGGCGCTGACCATCGGCGAGCAGTACCAGGGACCGGAAGACTGGGATAACTGGTACTTCTGCACCGTTGAGGGCCTCCCCGGAGGCTGGGTTCCCGCCCAGGTCATCCATTGGGACAGGGATGGCTTCGGGACGGCTCTGGAAGACTATACCGCCAGGGAACTCGACGTTGATCCTGGCGATACACTGTCTGGCACTCGAATCCTGAACGGCTGGGCCTGGTGCCACAGCAGTGATGGCAAAGCTTCTGGCTGGGTACCTCTGGAGAATCTTCGGGAGGCTCCTTAAGCATTGCGATTTGATCACGGGTGTGGGCAAATGGGGTACAGATTGCCCGTAAGATGACGGTTTACACGACAAGGAGCGTTTGTGACCACCAGAGTTTCACCAGGCCTGGTTTTGGCCCTGTTGATCGCACCACTGACGGCGACCGCCGAGCTCTACCAATGGGTGGATGCCAATGGTCAGCGCCATTTCAGCGACAAGCCACCAGCCCACATGAGTGCCCGGCCGCGGGCTCAGGAGGAGGCTCCGGGTGAGGCTCAGGAAGCGCCAGCCCACGCGACACGAACGGACCCGGTGCAGACATTGCCAACATTGAGTGTCGAACGGGAGCCGAGATCACGGCCGGAGCAGTATTCCTCCCAGTTTTCCAACGGCTACCAGCCACCCCGGGCCAGCGAGGCCCTGGCCCTCAGGCAACTGCTGCAGGACGGTCGCTATGATCTGCTGGGCGAGCGCCTGCAGCGGACAGAGGCGGCGCTGAAGCAGGACATCCGCCAGGAGCTTGCCCTGAAAGCCAGTTACGAGGCCTTCGAACTGGAAGAAGACCGTTGGGCGGCAGGCCTGGATCGCTGGATAGAACGCTGGCCCAACGAAGCCACCGCTTACCTGGCCCGGGCCACCTACCGTACCCACCAGGCCTGGCAGGCCCGTGGCGGTGCCTACCGTGACGAAACCCCGGAAGGCAATTTCCGCCGCATGACCGAGTGGTTCGAGCGCGCCAGTGAGGATCTGGACCGGGCCCGTGAACTGGGCCTGGTGTCGCTGTGGGCCGCCTGTCTGCGGATCAGCGCCGCCCAGGCAAACGGCAGCCAGAGCAGAGCGGCCCTGGCGCTGAGGCGGGCCATCAAACACTTCCCAGCCAACGCCATCGCGCGCCAGAGCTACCTGCAGGCACTGGCCCCCAAATGGGGTGGCTCGGCGCCAGCAATGATGGCGTTTGCCCATGACACTCAGGCTTACGCCGACCAGAATCCCAACCTGAAACAGCTGCCAGGCTACGCCATCTACGAAGCCGGGCGCATGGCTTACATCGCCAACAACTACCCACTGGCACGGCAGCGGCTGGACATCGCCATCAACCGCGGCGCTGACCACCGCGCCTATTACCTGCGAGCCAAGACCCTGCGCCGGCTGGAACAACCCGAGGCGGCGCTGGCGGACATCAACCGCGCCATTGCGGACTACCCGGACGACGCCGACTACCTGCATCAACGTGCCCGCATCCACGCCAAACTGAACCTGCTTGACGAATCGCTGAACGACATCGAACGCGCCTACGCCCTGGACCCGACCAGCGAGAACATCATCAGCCTGCGCCGCTATCTGTTCTCCCGCCTGCAGCATCCGGACCGGGAGCTGATGGCCTACACCCCGGTCACCGGCCGGGTCGACCAGCAGGATGCCGATGCCCTGTTCAACTTTGCCAAGGCAGAGATTGCCGAACATCGCCTGGACAGCGCCAAGGACGCACTGGATCGGGCGATTGAACTTGAGCCAGAGCGTTTCGAACTTTACCGGGTAACGGATCTGGTGCTGTTCAAGCAGGGACGCCTGGAGCTGATCCTCGAGTACTGGCAACGCTATCTGCGCCTGCGGCCCAACGATGGCCGGGCGTATCTGGAACGTTCCGGGACCTATTATCACCTGCATCGCTACGAACGCAGCAGCGCCGACGCCAAGCGGGCGATGGAACTCGGCACCCCCGGTGCGGAACGGGCCTACCGCCAGACACAGGCGCTGTTATGACGCTCGCCACGCGCTCGTGTGCCGGCTGGCCAGCCAATCCAGCTTGAGCTGGCGCACCATGCCGGTGACCATCGCCAGTTCCTGCTCAATCAGCGGCATGTGTTCGAGGTCGTAGGCGGACACATCGATGTCGATGGTATCCAGCAGATTACCGAAATAGGACAACAGGAACACCACCCGGTTGCCACGGAATTCACAACTCAGGCCGGAGCCCTGGGCCCGGGCCCGGAACAGGTCATCGAGTTCGATGATCCGCTCCGCCATGGCGGGGGTCAGCAGCTGGCGGGCGTATTCCGGGTCGTCAGCGGTGACGTCGTAACGCTGCCCAAACTCCGGATGAGCCAGGGTGACCCGCTCGCGGCCACCGGAACCGGCAAGCAGATTGCCCACCCGGCCGAAATCCGGCTGCACCACGGTGACGGCGGGAAACTCGAACGGCATGGTCATCACCAGGATCGCGCCCCGGTGCACGTTGGTGCTGTTCCGGTTGGCGCGCCGCTCCAGCTTGAGTTCACAGAATTCGAACCCGACCTCCTCCACCGAACCCCGGATGTAGTCTTCACTGCTTTTGGAGGAGTAGACCGGCAGAATCTCGAACGACTTGAGCGCGTCGAGGTCGACACAGCCGTCTTCGCTGTAGTGGTAGTCACCGAAAGCCTGCACCAGCACCGGCATCAGTTTCTGCTTGTAGTGCCGCACGTACTGGATCTCCGGATAGAACACCCAGATCACGGCAGCGATCAGCACCAACAGGGTGTACATCGTCAGATCGCCGTCCTCCAGCATGACGATATCCAGCGCCAGGGCCGGCAGGTACAGTAGCCACCCCAGACGCAGGAACCAGGTCTTGCGCCAGCTCTTTTGACCCAGCTTGTGCAACCGGAAGTCTTCCAGCGGTGCCAGCAGCGGCACCACCCGGGTTTCCAGCAGCTGCCTGAACTCTTCGGACAACGGCCGCGGTGCCCCCTGCCCGGCACTGCTGGTCGACGGCCTGGCCAACTGCTGCACGGCCTCCTTGGCCTGAAAAAAGGTATTGAGGAACTGTCTCATGATGTCTCGGTACTTGTGTCCCTGAACACAATAGTGCGCGCGCGATATACTACCACCATGACCACACCCCTGACTCTTGAGCTCCGCAGCTACAGCGACGAAGTCACCCGTCATCACCACGATCACCACCAACTGGTGTTGCCGGTGGCGGGAGAGCTGTCGCTGACCATTGCCCACACCGGCGGCGCGGTGTCCCGGGAGCAGGCGGCGGTGATTCCGGCCGGGCATGACCATGGTTTTGCCGCCGGCGACGACAACCAGTTTCTGGTGGCGGACATTCCCGATGCGCTGGCGCCGGCGATGGATCGCCTGCCACTGTTCTTTCCGCTCGACCCGGCGCTGCGTCACTACCTGGCCTTCCTGCACCACCAGGTCCGTTCCGCTGCCGGCAGTGCTGCCAGTCAGCGCCAGATGCTGTTGTTGTTGCTGCAACTGATGCAGGAGCGACAGCAGCCGGTGCTGGCGGTCGACCATCGCATCGCGGCGGCGCAGGCCTACCTCGACGATCACTTCCAACAGCCGCTGGTGCTGTCGCAGCTGGCCGCCGTGGCCCACCTCAGCGTGCGCCAGCTCACCGAGCTGTTCCGCCGTCAGCTCGGGCTATCGCCCCAGCAATACCTGGTTGAAAAGCGGATGCAGCAGGCCTGGCAATTGCTGGAAACCACCAGTCAGCCCATCCAGGCGGTGGCAGAACAGGTCGGCTATCGCAGTCAGGCGGCCTTCAGCGATCGCTTCCGGCGCCACTTTGGCCAGTCCCCCAGCCATTTCCGCCGACGCACGAAATAACTCCGCCCAAACGACAAAGACGCGTCGCCAGTGCCGGCATAGACTAAGGAGTCTCTGATTACCGGACCTGACACCATGCCTGTTCGCACCACCGCCACCCTGATCGGCGCCATTTCTGTCCTGCTCTGGGGCACCCTGGCGTTGCTGACCAAATTGACCGACGGGGAGATTCCGGAATTCCAGTTGATGGCGATCACCTTTGCCATTGCGTTCCTGCTGATGTGCGGTCGCTGGTGGTCCCGGGGCGAATCCGGGACCGCCTACCTGCGCCAGTCGCCGCTGGCCTGGCTGATTGGCGTCGGCGGCCTGTTCGGTTACCACTTCTGCTATTTCAAGGCGATGACCCTGGCACCGGCGGTGGAGGTCAGCCTGCTGGCGTACATGTGGCCGTTGCTGATCGTGCTGTTCTCGGCGCTATTGCCCGGTGAGCACCTGCGCGGCCAGCATCTGGTGGGCGCGGTTCTCGCCCTGATCGGGTGCTGGCTGCTGGTTGGCCGCAACGCTCAGGGCTTCGCCTGGGACAGCCTGCCGGGCTATCTGGTGGCGCTGGCCTGTGCACTGATCTGGTCCAGCTACTCGGTACTGAGCCGGCTGGTGCGCTCGGTGCCCACCGACGCCGTGGGCTGGTTCTGTCTGGTCACCGCGCTGCTGGCCCTGGGGTGCCACCTGATGTGGGAGGAGACCGTGTGGCCACAGCAGACCAGCCAGTGGATCGGGGTCCTTGGCCTCGGGCTGGGGCCGGTCGGCATCGCGTTCTTTACCTGGGATTACGGCGTCAAGCACGGCAACCTGCCGCTGCTGGGCACCCTGGCCTACAGCGCGCCGCTGATATCCGTGGTGCTGCTGGTGCTGGCCGGACAGGCAAGCTCCAGTACCGCACTGTGGCTGGCCAGCCTTATCATCGTCGGCGGCTCACTGATCGCCGGCTGGCCCCGTCGCCGCCAATCCCCAACCACAGAGGAAGCCACGACATGAGCGAATCGATATCGTCCACCAACGACCTGAGCTGGGACGAGTTCCAGCGCGTGGAGCTGCGCGCCGGCACGGTGATCGAGGTGGAGGATTTTCCCGAGGCGAGAAGGCCGGCCTATCGGCTGAAGATCGATTTCGGCGCCGAGATCGGGGTACGCAAATCCAGCGCCCAGATCACCGACCTGTACCAGAAGTCCGACCTGCTGGGCCGTCAGGTGCTGGCCGTGGTGAACTTTCCGCCCAAGCAGATCGGGCCGATGCGTTCGGAATGCCTGGTGACCGGTGTGCGCCGGCAGGACGGCGCCGTGGTGCTGGCCTCGATGGACGAGGCCGTCCCCAACGGCAACCGTCTGGAGTGAACCGGGGACAGAGGTCCCTGATCAGCGATCCAGCAGTTCGATCCAGTGACTGACCGGAACCTCAGCCTTGCTGCCAAGGTGCATCTGACAACCGACGTTGGCAGTGGCAATCACCGCCGGCTGATCGATGGTCAGGGCCTTGAGCTTGTTATCCAGCAGCTTCTGGCTGAGCTCGGGCTGGGTGATGGAGTAGGTCCCGGCGGAACCACAGCACAGGTGCTTGTCAGTGGTTTCCGCCAGATCAATACCGACCCTGCGCAGGACCTGTTCCACGGTGCCGCTCTGCTTCATCGCATGCTGCAGGGTGCAGGGGCAGTGGAAGGCAACCTTGCCGGGGGTCTGACGCACCGTCAGGGGTTCCAGATCCTGTTGCAGCAGATAGGCGCCCAGATCGATGGTCAGCTCGCTGATCTTGCGGGCCTTGTTGGCGTAGACCGGGTCATCCTTCAACAGGTGGCCATAGTCCTGCACCATGGCACCACACCCCGACGCGGTCATGATGAGCGCCTCCGCCCCCGCCTCGATGGCCGGCCACCAGGCATCGATGTTGCGGCGCATGGCGTCCAGGCCAGCGTCATGATTGGACAGGTGATAGTTCACCGCTCCGCAACAGCCCGCCTCGGGCGCTTCCACCATGGTAATGCCGAGACGGTCCAGCACCCGCGCCGCCGAGGCATTGGTACCGGGCGTGGCGGACGGCTGGACACAGCCGGCCAGCGCCAGCACCACCCGAGAGTGACTGGCCGCCGGCCACGGCTTGGGCGCCTGTCGCGGTGGCACCTTGGCTCGCAGTGCGCCCGGCAACAGCGGCCGGAACCACTGCCCCATCCGCAGCAACACGCCGAACAGCCGGCGGTTGGGCAATACCCGCGCCAGGGCCTGGCGTAACAGGCGATCACGGGTCGGGCGCTCCAGCCTCTCTTCCAGCAAACCGCGGCTGATGTCCACCAGACGACCGTACTCCACACCGGAGGGACAGGTGGTCTCACAGCTGCGACAGGTCAGGCAGCGATCCAGATGCTGCTGGGTCTTCTCGGTCACCTCGCCACCCTCGAGGAACTGCTTCATCAGGTAGATTCGACCCCGAGGACCGTCGCGTTCGTCGTTCAGTTCCTGATAGGTGGGACAGGTTGCGGTGCAGAAACCGCAGTGGACACAGGCCCGCAGAATGGATTCCGCCTCCTGGCCCTCAGCGGTGTTGGCAAATTCGGCAACAAGGTTCGTTTGCATGGTCGCTCATCTACTGTTGTCAGTCGCTACTGATCGTTATTTTTTGGAGTCGGTTATTCGGGAGCACCGTCACAGCCAGCTATAAAGCCGGCCCGGATTGAACAGTCCGTGCGGATCAAAGGCCTGCTTCATCCGAGTCTGCAGGCCCGCGAGAGCCTGTGGCTGATGGTGCATGACCTCACCGCTGCGGTCGCCACCACGGAACAAGCTGACCTGCCCGCCGGCTTCCCGCGCCAGTTGTTCCAGCTGCGGCTGTTCGGCGTCACCACGGTACCAGCGCTGGGCCCCGGCCCAGTCCAGCAGCCAGGCACCCGGCAGCGGTGCCAGGGCGGCATTGGCGCGTACCGAGAATCGCCACAGCGGTGCCTCACCCTTGAAATAGTCCAGTTGCTGGTCCTGCAGCGAACGCCAGAACCCATCGGCCTGCTCCAGCACCTCACCGCCCCACTTCGCCGCCGTTGCTTCCACCGCGGATTGCGCCCCGGCCAGCCGCAGGTACATCCGGCCTCCCTGCCAGCAGGCAGCGGTCAGTGGCTTGGGCTCGGCGGCCCGGGCGTTCATCTGCTGTATCGCTTGCTGGGCCGACATCTCTCGCACCAGGGTCAGGCTCGCCGCTGGCCGCGGCATGACTTTCAGCGAGATCTCGGTCATCACCCCCAGTGTGCCCAGGGCACCGGCCTGGAGCCGGGAGACATCGTAGCCGGCCACGTTCTTCATCACCTGGCCACCAAAGCGCAGGTGCTCGCCGTTGCCGTTGATCAGCCGGATACCCAGCACCTGATCCCGCACCGAGCCGCTCCAGGGCCGTGCCGGACCGGACAGGTTGGCCGCCAGCGTGCCGCCGAGGGTGTCGCTGTCACCGAAATGCGGCGGCTCGAAATGCAGCGCCTGGCCATGCTCAGCCAACGCCGCCTCAATCTCCCGCAGCGGGGTACCGGCACGGGCGGTCAGCACCAGTTCCACCGGGTTGTAATCGACGATGCCACGATGCTCGCCGACGTTCAGATCCTGGGTCTCGGCATCGGCCTGGCGGCCCAGAAATGCCTTGCTGTTGCCCCCGACAATGCGCAGTGGCTGGCCGGCGGCCTTTGCCGCCAGCACCTGCTCCAGGAGTTGTTCGCTGCGATCAGTCATGGTCGGCCTCCACGGCGTGCTGTTGGCATTTGTGCTCCAGGGATCGGTATTCCTGGCAGAACCTCAGGGTCGGGACGCCCTTGCCCGGGTTGAGGATGCCGGGGGGGTCAAAGGCCGCCTTGACCGCGTGGAACTGGGCCAGCTCAAGGTCGTTGAACTGGATTGCCATCTGGCGGATTTTCTCGACCCCAACGCCGTGCTCGCCGGTGATGCAGCCACCCACTTCCACGCACAGCTGCAGGATGCGACTGCCGAAGGCTTCGGTGCGCTCAAATTCGCCGGGGACATTGGCATCAAACAGGATCAACGGGTGCAGATTGCCATCGCCGGCGTGAAACACGTTCGCCACCCGCAGGTCGTATTCCTGGGACAATCGCTCCATCTCGGTGAGTACAAACGCCAGCTGACTGCGGGGAATGGTGCCGTCCATGCAATAGTAGTCGGGCGAGATCCGGCCCACCGCCGGGAACGCCGATTTACGGCCCTTCCACAGCAGCGCCCGCTCCTGCTCGCTGCGGGAGGTGCGCACCGACGTGGCGCCAAGCTCCCGGAACAGGGTTTCCGCCTGCTCGATGTGTTCTTCCACTTCCTCTTCGGTGCCGTCCACCTCACACAGCAGCAGCGCCTTGGCCTCCCGCGGGTAGCCAGCACCGGCGAAATCGTCGGCGGCAATGATGGCGTGGCTGTCCATCATCTCCAGACCACCGGGAATGATGCCGTGAGCAATGATGCCCCCGACCGCGTCGCCGGCCTTCTGCACGCTGTCGAAGCCCGCCAGCACCACTCGCGCCCTTTCCGGCACGGGCAGCAACCGCACCTGTACTTCGGTGACAATCCCCAGCAGACCTTCCGAACCGGTGGCCAGGGCCAGCAGATCCATGCCGCAGACATCGAGGCCATCGCTGCCCAGAGTCACCCGCTCTCCCTCGACGGTGATCAGTTCCACACTCAGAACGTTGTGCACGGTCAGCCCATACTTCAGGCAATGCACACCGCCGGAATTCTCGGCAACGTTGCCGCCAATGGTGCAGGCAATCTGCGACGACGGGTCCGGGCCATAATAGAGCCCGTACTGGGCCGCCGCCTCACTGATGGCCTGGTTGCGGACCCCGGGCTGCAGGCGCGCGGTACGGGCCAGCGGATCGATCTCCAGAATGCGGTTGAACTTCGCCAGCGACAGCACCACACCGTCGGCATGGGGCATCGCCCCGGCACTGAGTCCGGTGCCCGCGCCCCGGGCCACCACCGGCACCTGGTAGCGATGGCACACCTGCATCACCTGCTGTACCTGGGCCACGGTTTCCGGCAACACCACCAGCAACGGCATCTCGCAGTACATGGACATGCCGTCGCATTCGTAGGGTTTCATAGTTTCGTTGTCGGTGATGACGTAGTCCGGGTCGATAAACGCCCGAAGCTCGGCGGCCAGTTGCGCCTGACTCACCCTGGGTTGGTCGCTCATGTTGACGGTCTCATCCTGTCGTCCGGTGTGGCCCGGAGAGCCCCACCGATTGTTGTTGTCGCGGTTGTTCAGTTACTGCGTCCAGAGTCATGACTGCACCGCTTGGCGGTGCTGCAGGAAATGATCGATTCCGGCCTGGGCACAGTCGATATCCTGTTGCGGAGTGCCGGAGCTGAGGCCAATCGCCCCCACCACCTCGCCCTCCACCAGCACCGGCAGACCGCCACCGACCACACTCAACCGGCCAGACAACGCGGTGTGAATGCCAAACACCAGGTTGCCGGGCACACAGGCCTGGTTGTACTCGTGGGTCGCCTTACGGGCCGCCGCGGCGGTGAATGCCTTGTCCTGGGCCACGGTGATGCTGGTGACCTTGCCGCCGTCCATCCGCTCGAAGGCCAGCAGGTTGCCGGACTCGTCGGTGACGGCGATGCACATCGGCACGCCAATCGCCCGGGCCCGGGCCGCAGCCCCGGCGAGCAGCAGTCGGGCGTCCGCCTGATCCAATCGAGTCACGGTCAGCATTGGTTTCTCCTGTCAGTCTGGAAGGTGCCAGGCAGCCAATCAAGGCGACCGGCACCCAGGTGTTCAGGAAATGATCGTGCCCGCAGGTGGGCCAAGTCCAGCACCAGAGCAACTGGTCAGACCAGTTTTTTGCCGTCCGGAGCTTGCCGGAATCTCCCGGGCTCCGCCATAGTGGGCCTCTTGCTGGATACCAGCTCACTGCCCCGTCATCAACTACAGGGGCAATGACTGGTCCAACCACTTGCCCAACCACTGGACTACAACGGCAGCACCAAAGACCGACAGGAACGATGAGCGAACGACAGATCACCACGGCCCAGGACATCAGCGATCGGCTGGAGCGGCTGATCATGGACGGCAGTCTGTTGCCGGAGGAAAAGATTCCCTCCGAGCGTCAGCTGGCCGCCCGTTACAGCGTGTCCCGGGCCATCGTCCGGGAGGCCCTGCATGAGCTGCAGGGACGAGGTCTGATCGAAACCCGGCATGGCCGCGGCTCCTTCGTTGCCCCCATGCTGCCGGAGCCCCACACCGACAGTCCCCTGCTGAAGCTGTTTGCCGGCCATCCCCGCACCCTCTATGACCTGCTGGAGGTGCGTGAGCAACTGGAAGGACAGGCCGCCTACCTGGCCGCCGAGCGGGCCAGCCAACGCGACCGCTACCTGATCACCAAAGCCTTCGAGGATATGACCGCCGCCGATCCGCTCACCAATGCCCGCCGCGACCACGCGTTTCACCTGGCCATTGTCGAAGCCTCCCACAACCCGGTGCTGGTGCACCTGTTGAGCAGCGTCAAACAGTTGATGCTGATGACGGTTCAGGCCTCGGTGGCCAACCTCAATCCGCGGGAAAACTTCCGCCAGC
Organism: Marinobacter sp. CA1; assembly: GCF_020546665.1. Lineage (NCBI taxonomy): Bacteria > Pseudomonadati > Pseudomonadota > Gammaproteobacteria > Pseudomonadales > Marinobacteraceae > Marinobacter > Marinobacter sp. CA1. Next base: position 715,044 of record NZ_CP071785.1, on the reverse strand, counting down.
GGATTCATCGTCAGCACCAGCGCATCCTTCGCACCATCCTTGCCGGTCAGCCCCGGGCGGCCCGCAACGCCGCCATGGCCCACGTTCGTTACGTCAGTGACTCCATGCACACCCTGGAGGCCATGGATCAGGGCATCATCTGGGTTGACCCCAACCAGCGGCCAGACACCAACGGCGACTGAACACCCGCCAATCCCTTCCGCTTCTGACCTGTCCCGAAATGCCGACAGTGCGGCCCGTTGCGCAAATGGCCACCAGCAGCCGCGCTGATAACCTTCTGGGTTTAGAGGAAACATTCGGAGCGTGTGCATGAAACAGAGCCATCAGGTCGTCAACGGCCCAGTCCGTCTGAATGTGGTCACCTACGGCGACGCCCGCAAGGTGCCTATCGTTCTGGTTCACGGTTACCCGGACAACCACACGGTATGGGACGCCGTCGCCCAGCGACTGGCGCAGAAGTACTTCGTGATCGCCTACGATGTCCGCGGCGCCGGCGAGTCCACTGCGCCCACCGAGGTGGCAGCGTACCGAATGCCGTTGCTGGCGGCGGACCTGAAGGCGGTGGTGGACAGCCTCATTCCGGAACGGCCGTTTCACCTGGCCGGGCATGACTGGGGATCGATCCAGACCTGGGAATCGGTCACCAGCGGCGAACTCACCGCTCGCATCCGCTCCTACACTACCATCTCCGGTCCCTGCCTGGATCATGTCGGTTACTGGCTGCGGGAACAGACCCTGAACGGCTCGGCCAGCGCCAAGCTGAAACTGGCCAGCCAACTGTTGAGTTCCTGGTACGTGGCCTTCTTCCAGTTGCCGGTGTTGGCTCCAGCGGCCTGGCAGAACGGCCTCGACAAGCTCTGGCCCAGCTACCTCGAGCGTCGCGAGCAGGTGGCCGAGGCGGTGCCCAATCCCAGCCAGCGCAAGGATGGCCGCTACGGCGTTCAGCTCTACCGCGCCAACTTCCGCTTCAAACTGCTGCGTCCGCAACAGCGACCGGCCTGCTGCCCGGTTCAGTTGATTGTCCCCAGCCGCGACAACTACGTAGGCCCGCAACTGTTTGAACGATTGCATCAATGGGTACCGGAACTCTATCGCCGGGACATCAACGCCGGCCATTGGGTGCCCCTGAGCCACCCGGAGCAGATTGCCAGCTGGATCGGCGAGTTCGTGACCGGGGTGGAGAACGGTCGCATGAGTACGGCCCTGGAGCAGGCCCGGGTGCAACCGGAACAGGACCACCTGCCGCTGGCCCGCAAGGTCACCGTCATCACCGGTGCCGGCTCCGGCTTCGGTCGGGCCAGCGCCCTCAGGTTTGCTGCCGCCGGTGCCAGCGTGGTGTGTGTGGACATTGATGAAGCCGCCGCCGAGGAGACGGCCAACCTGGTACGGACCCTGGGTGCCCAGGCCTGGGCCAGCAAGGTGGACGTGGGCTCAGCGACCGCCATGCAACGACTGGCCAAATGGGTCGGGCGCGAACTGGGGGGTGCCGACATCGTCATCAACAACGCCGGCATTGGTATGGCGGGCGGTGTTCTGGAAACCTCCACGGCGGACTGGGACCGCATTCTCAAGGTCAACCTGTGGGGCGTGATTCACGGCTCCCGCCTGTTTGGCCAACAGATGGTGGATAACCAGCGTGGCGGTCACATCGTCAACGTGGCCTCGGCCGCGGCCTTTGCCCCCAACCGCAAGCTGGCCGGCTATTCCACCAGCAAGGCGGCGGTGTACATGCTGAGCGAATGCCTGCGGGCCGAGCTGGACGAGCACGACATTGGCGTCAGCACCGTGTGTCCCGGATTTGTCGCCACCGGCATTGCCCAGAACACCGTCTATGCCGGGCTCAGCGAAGAAGAGGAGCAACACAAGCGGAACAAGGCCGAAGCGCTGTACCAGCGCGGCAGCGTGGTCACTGCTGACGACGTCGCCGACCGTATCCTGCAGACCGTGCTGACCAACCCGGCGTTGACCCTGGTGGGTCCGGAAGCCCGGGCCACCCGACTGCTGAGTCGCTTTGCCCCGGGGGTTTCCCGTCTGGTGGCCAAGCTCGATATCACCCCGTAATGCGAGTTAAGGAGTCCGCCATGAACGCCGCTATGACCAACCATCCCCTGAAAGCCCGCAAGGTTCAGTTCAATTTCGACCAGACGCCACTGTACTGGCTGCCGGACGACCCCTTCTCCACCCACCTGATCAATGGCATTCACCTGTTGTTGCCGGAGGGCGAGCTGTGGTTCTGCCGGGTCTACAACAAGGCCCTGCCGCTGGTGACCGATGACGCCCTGCGCGAGGACGTGGTGGGGTTTATTCGTCAGGAAGCGGTGCATTCGCGGGCCCACTCAGAGGCCCAGGGCTACCTGCAGCGCCACGGCCTGGATTCGGACGCCTACCTGGAGCGGGTCAACTGGCTGTTCAAGAACCTGCTGGGTGAGCAGCCGCTGGGGGTATCGGCACTGCAACAACCGGGTCTGGAGAAACCCTGGCTGATCCTGCGGGTGGGGATCATTGCCGCCATTGAGCACTTCACCGGCGTGCTCGGCCAATGGGCCATGGACAACACCAGTTGGGAAGCCGAAGGCGACCCGACAATGGTGGATCTGTTCAAGTGGCATCTGGCGGAGGAAGTGGAACACCGGACCGTGGCGTTTGACCTGTTCCAGCACCTGTGCGAGACCGAGCTCGGCTTCTACGTCAGCCGACAGGCGCTGATGGCCCTGGTGTTTCCGCTGATCGTCTACTTCATTGCCGAAGGAGGACGCACGCTGTTCCGGCAGGACGACTCCCCCCGTCTGCGCCGGCTTGGCAAGAGTCTGCTGCCCCGGGTGCTGCTGGAATTGGAGCGGGTGGGTCGAAAGAACGGCAACGTGCCGACCTTTTCCTTCCTGGTTCGGGCGACGCTGCGCTGGCTTTCGCCCGGGTTCCATCCCATCACCGAAGGCGACACCCGCCAGGCGCTGGCCTACCTGGCCCGCTCTCCCGCCGCGCAGGCCGCTGCCAGCACTCACTAAGCGACGACCGGCCAGGGAAGGCCAGCGTCAACGCGACTTGTCAGATTCGCAGGGGTAACAACACAACGGGCAGGATAAAGCGGCCAACCGCCGGCAGGCCATCAGCATCGAGGCAGACTGGCCGGGGCTGGAATCAACTGGTTTCGCTGGGCGAGACCATGTCCAGAAACTGCACCGCTTCGCCAAATGACAGGAAAGTCTTCAACACTTCCTGACCATCGATCTCTACGTCGTAGGCAACGCCCTCATTACTGAAGGACACTTCGCCAGCCCCGAGCTTGCGTGCAACCACTCGAAGCAGGCCACGCTCAACCAGGACCGACTGTGACGCCATTGTTGTTATTTCCTCGATGATCGAGCTCATGGATAGGGTCATGGTCCCGAGTGTACGACCTTGAACTCCATCTGCCAATGCCTCCGATCGGGACCGTGAATCCCATCAAGACTGCAACATTTTTTACATTTGTCGACAATCAGGCACGCAATTCTGTGGTAGGCCGCCACTAACAAAACGGTTGATTTCCAGCCCCAAGGTCCGTAAAAAAGGCCCCTTTTGCGGAGCCGGTCCAGCTGGGACGACTCCGCCCGACGGCGACGTTTCATCGAATTGCGAAATTCGTGTACTGTCCCAATTGCAACTATTCTTTAAGGGATTCGGGGCTTCCGTGCCCGGGTCCGGATACAGACACAGCCGCATAGCGACAGTTTCAGGAGTCTTTCATGGCGGAACAAGCGCCCCTGGTCTGCAAGGATATCCATAAGACCTTCAACGATCTGGAGGTCCTCAAAGGCATTTCTCTGGAGACCAAAAAGGGCGACGTTGTCTCCCTGATCGGCAGCTCCGGCTCCGGTAAAAGTACCTTCCTGCGTTGCATCAACCTGCTGGAGACTCCCACCTCCGGCGACATAATCGTGCACGGTGAACCAATCCGGTTCGGCACCAACCGCAAGGGCGAACGCATTCCCGCCGACAACCGACAGGTGGAGCTGATCCGCGCCAAGCTGTCGATGGTGTTCCAGAGCTTCAACCTGTGGACCCACATGACGGTGCTGGAAAACATCATCGAAGCGCCGATTCACGTCCTCGGCATTCCCAAGGCCGAGGCCATTGAACGCGCTGAGGCCTACCTGCAGAAAGTGGGTATCTACGAGCGCAAGGACTACTACCCGGCACAGATGTCCGGCGGCCAGCAGCAACGCGCCGCGATTGCCCGGGCGCTGGCGATGGAACCGGAAGTGATGCTGTTCGACGAACCCACCTCGGCCCTCGACCCGGAACTGGTGGGCGAGGTTCTCAAGGTGATGCAGAGCCTGGCGGAAGAAGGGCGCACCATGATTGTGGTCACCCACGAGATGGCGTTCGCCCGCGATGTGTCGTCCCAGGTACTGTTTTTGCATCAGGGCGTGATCGAGGAACAGGGCACCCCGGAAAAGGTCTTTGACCACCCGGAGTCGGAACGCATGAAGCAGTTCCTCGCACCCAAGTTCTGAGCTGACCGGCACCACTGGCCAGCGTCTCCTGACAGGCGACGGGATGCGCCGTCGGTGCTATCTTGAGTTCAGGTTTCACTATGCGTCGGGTTCACCCCCTGCCGCATAAGGCGTGAAACAGAGCACACAAACACAGACCATCGTCGACAATAAAGCCATATAAGGCAACGACTTGGAGAAGTAAAAATGAAGAAACTGATTGTTGCAGCAAGCTGTGCCCTCGCCCTGTTCGCCGGCCAGACCCAGGCCCGGGACTGGAACGACATCCGCATCGCCTTTGATGTTCCCTACGAGCCGTTTGAGTACAAGACCCCTGACGGCGAACTGACCGGTTTCGAAGTGGAGCTGGCCGAAGCCATGTGCGCCGAGCTGGAAGCCAACTGCGAGTTCGTTATCCAGGCCTGGGACGGCATGATTCCGGGGCTGCTGGCCCGCAAGTTCGACGCCATCATGTCGTCCATGTCGATCACTCCGGAGCGCGCCGAGCGGGTGCTGTTCTCCGAGCCGTACTACAACACCCCGGGTGGCTGGTTCGCCCGTAACGACTTCAACACCGACGTTACCGACATGGCGGCGATGGAAGGCAAAGTGGTTGGCGTCCAGCGTGGCACCACCATGGACACCCACGTCACCAACGAGATGAGCGGCATCGTGACCGTCAAGCGCTACACCACCGCCGAGGACATGGTTCTCGACCTGGAAGGCCAGCGCCTGGACGTGGTCTTCGTCGACTATCCGGTGGGCGAACAGACCATCATGAACCGGGACGGTTTCAAGGAAGTGGGAGAACCGGTCAAGCTGGGTGAAGGGGTTGCCGTGGCCATGCGCAAGCGTGACAGCGACCTGGCCGAGAAGGTCAACGCCGCCCTGCGCACCCTGAAGGAGAACGGCACCTACGACACCATCATGAACAAGTACTTCAGCTACGACATCAAGATGTAAACCGCCTGCTGGCGTAAACCCAGAGGGGCGGCCGGACTGGCTGGCCGTCCCTGATTTCCGGACATCCGCATGCTCGACCTCAAAGGCTACGGCCCCTCACTGCTTGAAGGCGCCATCGTCACCGTAGAACTGGCCTTCCTGTCACTGGCCCTGGCCATTGTCCTGGGGCTGCTTGGCGCTTCCTCCAAGCTGTCCAGCAACCGCGTCCTGATCGGCGCCGCCACCACCTACACCACACTGATCCGCGGCGTTCCGGATCTGGTGATGATGCTGCTGTTCTTTTACGGCGGCCAGGTGCTGGTCAACAACATCTCCGACTACGTCTGGGAAGCCTACGGTATCGACTTTTTCTTCCAGTTCGATCCGTTCATTTCCGGCGTACTCACCATCGGCTTGATCTTCGGTGCCTACATGACTGAGACTTTCCGCGGCGCTTTCCTGGCGGTCCCGGTGGGGCAGATCGAAGCCGCCAAAGCCTATGGCTTCAGCCGTTGGCACACTTTCCGCCGGGTGATGATTCCGCAAATGCTCCGCCATGCCCTCCCCGGTATCGGCAACAACTGGCAGGTCCTGCTGAAGACCACGGCCCTGGTCTCGATCATCGGCCTCACCGACATGGTGCGGGTGGCGGAAGAGGCCGCCAAGGCCGAACGCTCTCCGTTCCTGTTCTTCATTCCCGTAGCGTTCGTTTACCTGGCACTGACGGCGGGATCGGAACTGTTCATCAAGTGGCTCGACAAGCGTGCCAACGCCGGCGTTGTACAGGGAGACTGAGCCATGCCCGATTTCATTGCCCAATGGCTGAACCAGAACGAAGTCTTTACCGCGATCACCGTCGCCCATTACTGGGACGGCCTGGTCACCACCGTACAACTGGTGTTCCTGTCCCTGCTGCTGGGGCTGATGGTCGCCCTGCCGCTGGCCATCATGCGTACCAGCAAGTCGCCGTTCATCTCCGGTCCGGTCTGGCTGTACACCTACCTGTTCCGCGGCACCCCGCTGCTGATCCAGCTGTACATCATCTACTACGGCATTGCCCAGATTGAGGGCATCCAGGACACTTTCTGGTGGACCATCTTCCGCGAGCCGTTCTACCCGGCTCTGTTGGCCTTCACCCTCAACACAGCCGCCTACACCACGGAGATTATCCGTGGCGCCATCGTCGCCACGCCGGTCGGCGAGATCGAGGCCGCCAAGGCCTATGGCATGAGCTGGGCCCTGAGGATGCGCCGCATCGTGCTGCCCAGCGCCGCCCGCCGCGCGGTGCAGGCCTACTCCAATGAAGTGATCTTCATGCTGCACGCCAGCGCCATCGCCAGTGTGGTTACCATCGTCGACCTGACCGGGGCGGCGCGAAACATCTATTCCCGCTTCTACGCGCCATTCGACGCCTTCATCGGCGTGGCCGTGCTCTACATGCTGCTGACGTTTATACTGGTGTATGTGTTCCGCCGTCTGGAACGCCGGCTGCTGCGTCACCAGAGGCCTGTCGGGGGCTAACGGTCGGCGCACCGTCCACTCACAGCAAGGCGGGAGAAGTAGAGCATGACACCGCGTCAGCAACTCTTTGGCGACCACCAAGACTGGCTGGCCCACACCCTGGCCAATGCCACCGAGTCGACGCCGGCGGTGTCCACCCGCCTGGCGGACGGCTGTACTGTCGACCGGCTGGACACAGGTCTGCTGGAACTGCATCCGGACCAGCCAGGCCCCGACCAGCCCAGACTGATCGTGTCCGCAGGCGTCCACGGCAATGAAACCGCCCCTATCGAAGTTCTCAATGCGCTGGTCAGCGAGCTGCTGGATGGCCAGTGGTCACTGGCCTGCCCGGCCCTGCTGATCCTCGGCAACCCGCCAGCCATGGCCCGGGGCGAGCGTTTTATCGACTTCAACCTCAACCGGCTGTTTGCCGGTGCCCACCAGAAGCGCCCCTACCACGACACCCCGGAGGCGACCCGGGCCAGCCAGCTGGAACGCCTGTGCCGGCAGTTCGCCGTCGAAAGCGAGGCGCTGGTGCACTACGATCTGCATACGGCCATCCGCCCCTCGGAGCGGGAGAAGTTCGCCCTCTACCCCTTCGTACCGGAGCGCCAGGTGCCGCCGGAGCAATGCGCCTTTCTGCTGGAGGCCGAGGTGGATACCCTGTTGCTGCAGCACAAGACCGGCACCACCTTCTCCTCCTTCAGTTCCGTGGATCTGGGTGCCGAGAGCTTCACCATCGAACTGGGCAAGGTGCAGCCCTTTGGCCACAACGATCTGTCCCGCTTCCAGGGTATCCACCGTGCCCTGCGCCGCCTGTTGCGCGGCGAGCCTGCGCCCGAGCCGGCCGCAGACTGCCAGTTGACGGAGTTTGAGGTGGTCCACGAGATCATCAATTCCGGCGACCAGTTCCGCTTTCACGTGCCAGACGATGTCGCCAACTTCACCCGCTACCCACCAGGCACGGTGATCTGGGAGGACGACCGCAACCAGTACCAGGTCGGAGAAAGCCCGGAAGCCATCGTGTTCCCCAACCGGGACGTCCCTGTCGGCCAACGCGTGGGCCTGATGGTGCGAGCCAGACCCGACGCGGACTGATGCTCGCGCCTACCGCTTAAATAGCCCGGCACTAAGCCGGGGCGTTTTCCATCTCAGGAACCGGGCGCCGGATCACCAGCGCGCACATCGACGGCACCACCAGCAGAGTCAGCACCGTGGAAGCCAGCAGGCCGGAGATGATGGCCCAGGCCATCGGCGGCCACAGCGTGGAGCCGGAGAAGGCCAGCGGCAGCAACCCCGCGACAGTGGTCGCCGTGGTGAGCAGGATCGGTCGGGTACGCTGGGTCACCGCCTGGCGTACCGCCTCGCGGATACCATCGCCCTGGTCCAGTTGGCGATCCACCACATCCAGCAGCACGATGGCGTTGTTCACCACCACGCCGACCAGGGCAATCACCCCCAACAGTGACTGGAAACCGAAGGGTGATCCGGACAACACTAGCCCCGGGAATATACCCACCGTGGCCAATGGCACGGTCAACAGGATAATCCCCACCCGCCGGAACGAGTTGAACTGCAGGATCAGGAAGAACAGCAGCAACAGGATGCCAATCGGGGCGGTAGTCAGCAGGGCATTGTTGGCCTTGCCGGACCCTTCGGCATCACCGCCGTACTGCAGTCGTGTGCCGGCAGGCAACGGCGATTCTGCCAGCGCCTGATCAAGCCCATCCAGCGCCTGACTAAAGCTGTAGCCCGGCAACAGATTGCTGGTCACCGTACCCACCCGGACGCCGTCGCGCTGATAACGCGCGGCCGGCTCCCATCGGGTCTGCACGGTGGCAATGGCTGACAGTGGCACGGCCTGGCCCTGGGCATTGTAGATGTTGATGGACAACAGCCGCGACAGCGACAGCTGTGTGCCTTCGCGAGAACGCAACACCAGGGGAATCGGGTCGTCCTCCTGGCGGTATTGTTCGGCCACCACACCAAAACTCTGGCCATACAGGCTCTGGGCAACGTCGGAGCGGCTGATGCCGTAACGGGCGGCACTGGCGTCGTCCACCTGGATGGCGATGCTGGCGACGCCAAGATCCAGATCGTGGCGCACGTCGACAGCACCGGGCGCCGCCCGCAACGCGGCATACACCTGTCGCACCGCCTGCTCCCGGGCGGCGTCATCCGGGTGAAGCACCCTCACCTCCACCGGGGCAGCCCGCGGTGGTCCCTGCCCCAACACGCCGACCGTGACATCAAGCTCCGGCAACCGCTCCGACACATAGCCCCGAATCCACGCCATCAGCGGCGCTGTATCCGCCAGGGTTGGGGTACGAATCACCATCCGCCCCCGGTTGGGTGCCTGGGGCGCCTGCAACAAGTTGTAGTAGAAGCTGGGCCCGGTAAACCCGACAAAGCGATGCACTTCCAGTGCTTCGGGTCGGGAGCGAACCGCCTGTTCAAGGACTGCAGCCACTTCCGCCGTCCGCTCCTGATCGGTGCCTTCAGGCATGTACATTTCGACCACCACCCGCGGCCGGTCGGCGTTGGGGAAGAACTGCAGCTTCATATAGGGCGTCAGCGCCAGGCTGGCCACCACCAGCACCACGCCGGCCAGGATCAGCGCCAGCGGCCGCCGCGCCACCAGGTTACCCAGGCGGCCGGCGAGACCGGCCAGGGGATCGGCACGGTGGCGACGGCGGGGTTTGAGAAAACGGGCGGCCAACAGCGGCACGGCGGAGATCGCCAGCAGGTAACTCACCGACAGGGTGAGCATGATCATGACCGGAATTCCCCGGGTAAAGTCGGCGGTCCCACCCTTGGACAGCAACAGTGGCGCGAACGCCGCCAGGGTTGTGCCGGTGGAGGCGCCCAAAGGACCGGCCAGTTCGCGCACCGACCGCTTTAAGGCGTCGAGCCGGCGAACACCGTGGTCGATGTGGGTCTGGATGTTTTCGACGATCACAATGGCGTTGTCGATCAGGATGCCCAGGGAAATCACCATACCGATCACCGCAATCTGGTGCAGCACGCCGCCCCCCAGGTCATACAGACCAATGGAGATCAACGCCACCATCGGCAGGATCGACGCCACCAGCAGCCCCATGCGCAGCCCCATGCCGGTGAATACCACCGCGATGATGATGGCAACCGCCAGCACCAGGCTCCAGGCCAGGCTGTCCAGGCGCTCCTCCACCTTGTCCGGCTGGAAGAACATCTCTTTCAGGGTATAGGGCGCGAACTCCGGGCGCAGCTGTGCCAGCCGCTCCCGCACATCGCGACCGAAGCGGATGGCATCGGTGGATTCCTCCGACATGTAGAGCGTCAGCAGTACCACCCGTTCGCCATCAAACCAGGTCTCCGGCTGCCGGGGCTCCACCGGGCCGCGCCAGACTTCCGCCGCGGCGGCCAGCGGTACCTGGGAACCATCGGGCAGCTCAATCGGTGTGGCACGGATGGCATCGACACTGGTGAACTCACTGTTGGGCAGCACCGACAGCCGGCGGCCGTGACTGACCACGAAGCCGCCGGGAATGGTCTGATTGCGCTGGGCCAGGGTCTCCAGCACCCGTGCCGGCGAGATGCCCAGGCGGTAGATTGCGGCATCGTCTAGGGCCAGGGTGATCTGCTCGTCCACCTCGCCTTCCAGTTCGATCCGCGACAGCCCCGGCAGGTCCGACAGCGTGGTCTTCAGGCGCTCGGCAACCTCGCTCAGCTCAGTCACCGATGGTGCCCCACCCACAGCCAGCACCACCGTCGGGGTATTGGTGAGACGGTCGTCCAGCACCATCCGCCCGACGTCGTCAGGAAACTCCTGACGGGCCCGTTCCATGGCCTGGCGGACCCGGTCCCAGGCGGAATCGGTATCGTAGATGGTCTGGTACAGCCGAATGTTGACCACCGCCACGCCGGTTCGGGCGGTGCCGCTGGTATAGTCCACTTCCTCCACCTGCAGCAGCTCATCCGCCAGCGGTTGCAGGATCAGCCGTTCCACCGTCTCGGCATTAGCGCCCGGATAGGACACCGTCAGTAGCCCGGCACGAGCGGGGAACGATGGGTCCTCCTGCCGCGGCATAGTGGTATAGGCGGCGATGCCGAGCAGGCCCAGCATGGTCACCACCATGCCCAGCAGGCGCTGGCACCGTAACAGGCGGGCCGTCATGGCAGTACCTCCACGGCATCACCATCGATGACCCGGGTCAGCCCGGCATAGATGACTTTGTCTCCCGGTTGCAGGTGTTCAGAAACCACCACCACCTGCTCCCCCAGGATGCGCTTCACCTCAATGGCGACCTGCTCCGCCCGGCCGTCACGGACCCGGTACACACCGGCACCACCCGCACTGCGCATCACCGCCAGCAAGGGCACGGTGGTGTGAGCCGGCAACGTCGGCGCAATGCCCACCTCCACCGGCTGCCCGGCCGCCAACGTGTTGCCCGGCAGCTGCACCTGCACCGGGTGCAATTCGCCACGCACCGCTCCGGGCTGGGCAATCTCCGTCACAGTGCCCACCACCGGCGGCTGGTCGCGATTCTGTACCGACCACACCGGCAGTTCCTCGCCCCGCTCGATGTGGGACAGCAGATAGGCCGGCACCCGGACTTCCACCTCGCGCCCCAGCGGGGAAGACAGCCGCATCACCGGTTGCCCGGAGCCGACAAACTCATCCTGCTCCACCAGCAGCGCTTCGACCCGGCCGGCAAACGGCGCCAGCAGCCGGCTCTCCTCCAGCAGGCGCGAGGCCTCCGCCAGAGACGCCCGGGCGGTGCCCACCGACGCTTTCAGGCCGTCGCGTTTGGCCGCCAGCTGCTCCAGCGCCTGCTCCGACACCACGCCGCGTTCATACAGGCGCTGTGACCGCAGCCATTCCCGTTCGGCCTGCTCAAGTTGGGTCTCCAACTCCCGCAACCGCGCCGCCGCCGAGTCCCGGGCCGGCTCCAGTGCCGGACTGTAGACTCGCGCCAGCAGCTCACCCCGTTCAACCTGCTGCCCCAGTTCCACCGGCCGTTCCCGCAGGGTACCGCTGACCTGGAAGGTCAAAGTCGCCCGCTGACTGGCGCGCACGATGCCGGCAAACCGCAACGGTTCGCTGACCTCGCCCCCGGATCGCACCTCGGCCACCCGCACGGTTTCCCGTGAGGGCGCAGCGGCCTCTCCCGCCGCGTCCTGCTCCACCGCCTTGCAGCCGGCCAGCGCCAGACCGATCAGCAACCACCCGTACGCGCCTGTCTTGAACCTCATGGGTCTTTCCTCCCTCAATACCGGCGGGTCCACCGGCCACCATTAAATGATTTCGACATCTTGTCACTCTTTGACACTTTGTCAATAACGTTTTTTTGGGCGATACTGACGTCGCTCCATCCAGGCTCTGGCGCCGAAACAAGGCGTCCAGACGGAGGGGGGGCACACCCACGGCCAACGGCGGAAACGATGAACGAACCAATCAAATCGAGACGGGAGCGGGAAAAGCAGGCCCGCTATGACGCCATTCTGGACGCAGCGGAGGCCACGTTTGCGGAGAAGGGCTACGAGCGCACGTCCATGGACGACATCGCACGTCGCGCCAGCCTGAGCCGGGCCCTGTTGTACGTGTATTTCAGGGACAAGAGCGCGATCCGGCGCGGCATCGTGCTAAGGGCGGGGGAAAGCTTGCGGGGCCGGTTTGAACGGGCGCGGAACTCCGCCAGCGACAGCCTGCAACAACTGGTGGCTATCGGCCGGGCCTACTACCGGTTCTGCCTGGAAGAGCCGGAGTACTTCGGCGCCCTGACCCAGGCCGCAACCACCATGAGCGAGGCGGACGATGCCCAGACCGAGCAGCTGCACTGTTCGGAGACGGCGGTCATGACCATCATGGTGGAGATCATTGAACAGGGCCTGGCGGCAGGCATTCTCAGCCGTAGCCGCATCCGCGATCCGTTGCAGACCGCACTGTTTCTGCGTGGCGCCCTGCACGGGGTGATCATGGGCTGTCGCCAGGACATGGGGCGCTCGGGTGCATACGCCAGCTTTCCACGGGATGAGCTGATCGAATACACCCTGTCGATGCTGATTACCTCGGTGGCCGCAGAGCAGCCACCGAGGCCGTGATAAACCGATGTCAGTGCTGGAAGTCGTAGATCATGCCCAGACCAAGGATGCCGGTAAGCTCATCCAGGGCATGGCGGCACTCCTGCAGCAACAGCGGGTCGGCCAGATCGGCCTGGGTCAGCCGGTCCCGGTAGTGGGCCTCCACCCAGGTGGTGAGACGCTGGTAGAGTTCGTCGGTGAGCAACACGCCCTGATGCATGGCCTGGAGCTCATCATCCCGCAGAGCCACCCGCAGCCTCAGGCAAGCCGGGCCACCGCCATTGCGCATGGACTGCTTGACGTCGAACACCTCAACCGCGGTAATCGGACCATCCCCTGCCACCAGTCCATCCAGGTAGCGGCTGACTGACTCGATCTCACGGCATTCCCCCGGCACTGCCAGCAGCATGCCGTCCGGTGAATTCAGCAGTTGACTGTTGAACAGATAGGACGCTACCGCGTCTGCCAGTGGCACATCGCTCTCGGCAACCCGCACCGGCGCCAGCTCGGCGCCTTTGAGACGCTGGCGGATGTCTGCCAGCACCCGCGCTTCATCCAGAAACGCCTGTTCGTGATAGAACAGCACATTGCCGTTGCCCACCGCGATGACGTCGTTGTGGAAAACGCCAGCATCGATCGCCGCCGGATTCTGCTGGGCGAACACCGCGTGGTGATCGTCGAGACCGTGCAGACGCGCAATGGCCCGGGACGCTTCCAGGGTCTGTCGCGCCGGAAACCGCTGCGGTGCCGGTGCGTCGTCGTCAAACGCGGTGGCACCATAAACAAACAGCTCCACCCCGGGCTCACCGTGAGCCGCACACAGGCGGGTGTGGTTGGCGGCTCCTTCATCCCCAAACTGGCTCACTGGCGGCAACGCCGGGTGATGGGCGAAGTAGGCTTCGTCGGAGAAGATTGCCTTCAATGCCCGCCCGGTCACCACATGCTCGATGGAGCGGTGGAACTTGGCGTTCAGGCTCGCCGGGGTGAAGTGCACCCGATGGTCCGCGGTATCAGCACTGGCAGAGACGGTGGCGGCGTTCGCCGTCCACATGCAGGACGCTGACGATACCGCCGCCAGCACCACCGGATTGTCCTTGGCAGCCGCCGCCAGGATCTCGGCGTCGGAGCCGCTGTACCCCAGTTGCCGCAGGGTCGGGATGTGGGGCCGCTCATGGGGTGGCAGCACGCCCTGAACATAGCCCCGGTCGGCCAACCGTTTCATCTTGGCAAGCCCCTGCAGGGCGGCTTCACGGGGGTTGGACTCGGCGTTGACGTTGCTCTTGGAGGCAACGTTCCCCCAGGACAAACCGGCGTAGTTGTGAGTCGGGCCGACCAGGCCGTCGAAGTTCGCCTCAATTGCGTGCTTGGGCATAATTCCCCCGTGCGGTCAGTGAAAGTCCAGGCCCGGTGCCAGGGTCGCCGGCACGGTGCTCTTGTCCGCCTCCAGCGAGGCCATGGGCCAGGCACAGTAGTCGGCCGCGTAGTACGCCGAAGGCCGGTGATTGCCGCTGGCACCCACGCCGCCGAACGGCGCGGCACTGCTGGCACCGGTCAGTGGCCGGTTCCAGTTGACGATGCCGGCACGCACTTCCTCCACCAGGCGCTCATACAACGCCCGGTCGTCGGTCAGAATGCCGGCGGACAGACCGTAGCGGGTATCGTTGGCGATGGTCAGGGCCTGATCGAAATCGTCGTAGCGGTAGACCGTCAGCAACGGACCGAAGAACTCCTCATCCACGGTTTCCACCCCGGTGACATCGAGAATCCCCGGTGTCAGCAGGGCCGTTCCTTCCTGTACCCGGGTCATGGTCAGTAACGCCTTGGCGCCCTGATCGATCAGGCTGTTCTGGGCCGCCAGCAGCTTGTCGGCCGCCTCCACCGAGATCACCGCGCCAATAAAGGGCTGGGGCTCGGCATCAAAGGCGCCAGGTTTGATCCGGCCTGCCACTTCCGCCAGGCGGTCGAGGAAACGGTCACCCTCAGCGCCCCGAGGCACCAGCAGGCGACGGGAGCAGGTACAGCGCTGGCCGGCGGACAGGAAGGCCGACTGCAAGGCATGGTGCACAGCACCGTCCAGGTCCGACACGTCCTGCACGATCAGCGGGTTGTTACCGCCCATCTCCAGGGCCAGGATTTTCTCCGGCTGGCCACCAAACTGCTGATGCAGGATATGGCCAACATTGGAACTGCCGGTAAAGAACAGGCCATCGATGCCGGCATGTCCGGCCAGTGCCTTGCCCGTATCGGCCGCCCCCTGAAGCAGGTTCAGCACCCCGTCCGGCAGCCCGGCCTGGTGCCATAACCGCACCATGGCCTCGGCCACACCGGGGGTCAGCTCGCTGGGCTTGAACACCACGGTATTGCCCGCCAGCAGCGCCGGCACAATGTGACCATTAGGCAGATGACCCGGGAAGTTGTAGGGCCCGAACACCGCGACCACGCCGTGGGGACGATGACGCAGCACCGCGTGGCCGGCGGCCACATCCTCTTCCTTCAGCCCGGTGCGCTCCTCGTAGGCACGTACGGAAATACCGATCTTGCCGATCATCGCCGCCACTTCGGTGCGGGATTCCCACAGCGGCTTGCCGGTTTCCAGCCCGATCTGGTGGGCCAGCGCTTCTTTGTTTTCCTCCAGCAGCCGTCCGTACGCTTCTACGAGAGCCTGACGTTCCGCCAGCGGGCGACGACGCCAGGCCGGAAAAGCACTGCGGGCTGCCTGGATGGCGGCGTCAACATCGTCGATGCTGGCGCCCTCGCCTTTCCAGACCTCGTCGCCGGTCACCGGCTGGGTGGATTCCAGCGACGGGCCGTGGCCATCCAGCCACAGTCCGTTGATATAAAGTTCACCTGTCAGCTTTGCCATGCTGTTGCACCTCCCGGCGCTGTTGACTGTGAATGATTACCGCGATTGTCCGGGTGCGGTGTGGATCGGCAGCGGACCACCGTCCTTCAGTGGCGCCAGCCGCACCAGATCTCCCGATTCCACCTCCAGCACTTCCGCCACTTCCGGCGGCAGGCTGACGGTGTCCGGACTGATGCAGGTGGCCGGCACCGTGGTAACCCGGAAATCCCGGAACGACCGGTTGGACACCATCACCCGCTCTTCGGCGGGCACGTCCAGTTCCAGCGGTTTGTGTCGGATCAGCACGTGGCGGTTCACGCTTTCCCGCACCGTGCGAATGTTATGAATGAACGCCTCGACCACCGGTCCACCGTCAAAGATGTCCACCAGGCCATTAAAGTTGAAGCCTTCCGCCTGCAGCATCCGCAGGGCCGGCGCGGTGTTGTCGTGGACCTGACCAATCACCTCCCGGGCACTCTCCGGCAGCAGCGGCAGGTAGATCGGGTACTTGGGCATCAGCTCGGCAATGAACGACTTGGAGCCGATGCCGGTGAGGTAGTCCGCCTCACTGAATTCGATGTCGAAGAAGCGACTGCCGAGGGCATCCCACAGCGGGCTCTGGCCCTGGGCATCGGAGACCCCCCGCATCTCTGCAAACACCTTCTCGGAGAAATGGCGACGGAAGTCATCCAGGAACATGAAGCGGCAGCGGGAAAGCAGCAGCCCGTTACCGCCCTGACGATGACTACCAGACAGCAGCAGCGAACAGATCTCGGTGGTGTCGGTCATGTCGTTGGTCAGGTGCAGGGTTGGCGTCTGCACGTGCACGCCCAGTTCCCGCGACGCATTGACCGTGGTGCTGAGGCGGTAGTTGTAGAACACCTCGTCCAGCCCCACTCGGGCCTGGATACCACTGATGCCGACACACTGGTTCAGCTCGGTGTCCTCCAGCGCGAACAGGAACAGACCCGCCTCCGGTTCGCAGCGCTGGTTGAATGACGCCTGCGCCATATCGATCTTGCGCTGAAGCAGCTCCCGATCCGCCGGCAGGGTGGTCAGGCCCTTACCCGCGGCTTCCGCCATGGTCATCAGGTCGTCGAGATCCCGCTCCTGCAGGGGCCGTATTACCAGCATCGGTCACCTCCGCTTTGGGTTGGCCGGTTGATCGCGGAACGCATCATAACGGCGCCACCGTGACATCGCAGCCGGACTCGCATTGCAGCTCCTGCAATACCTCCGGCGGCGCCCGCAGGACGTCGTTGAGCGATTCCGACACCGTCGCCAGGATGCAGCGAAAATCTCCACCCTCCGAGGCGGCCAACAGGCAGCGTTCGCCGCCATCGGTCTCCGCCAGCCGCAGCCGTTTTCGGTCACTGGTCACCAGGGTTTTCAGGGTGTCGGTGCGGGCTTCCAGGACCGGGCCACCATCAAAGATGTCGACGTAGTGGCCAGCATGAAAGCCTTCCTGCTGCAACAGCGCCATCACCGCCTTGGTCATTGGATGGGGCTGCGCCAGCGCCTCCTGGGCCTGGGGCGACAGCAGGGTGACGTAAATCGGGTTGGGTGGCATCAGCTCGGCAATGAAGGTCTTGCTGAGCATGCCGGAATAGCGGTCCGCGGTGTCAAAGTCCATGTTGAAGAAGTGCCGGCCCAGACTGTCCCAGAACGGCACCTTGCCATCCTCGGTCTGGATACCCTGGATCTCCACCACCATGCGTTCGGAAAACCATTCCCGGTGACGGGCAATAAACAGCAGTCGTGCCCGGGACAGCAGCTCGAACGCCTCCGTACCACGCAATTTCGGGGCAATAGCAAAGGCGCCCAGCAGGGTGCGATCGGTCAGTGCGTGGGACGGATAGAGTACGTCCACCCGGCGGGAGACACCCAGTTCGTGGGACGCGTGAATCAGGGCGTCCATACGGTAGTTGTAGAAGGGCTGACCGTTACCGGCGCGGGCATCAATGCCTGCCACACCCTGCACCTGGCCACGACCAAGGTCTTCGAGCACGAACAGGAAACGGGGGTAGTGGTCAGGAGAGCGTTGACCGGCGAAAGACGCCAAGGATTCTTCGATCCTCGCGGCCAGGGCCTCTTCGGTTTTCGGCAGGGTCGACGACACCTGGCTGCCGTGGTCGCCGGCCAGTTTTATCAGGTCCTTCAGGTCGCCCTGTTGTACGGGTCGGACTCGCCACATGGGCTCGGCTCCTGTCATCTACGGCGAATCAGGGCGGCCTGCCGGCAAACCGGCAGGCCTCCGGTTGTTAACTGCAGACTGTTTTGACGGCTCGCTCAAAGCGCTCCAGCGCCTCGTCGATGTCGGATTCCGGGATAATCAGCGATGGCGCCAGACGCACCACGTTGGGCCCGGCAATCAGTACCATCACGCCCTCTTCCAGACCGGCGTTGAGGAATTCCTTGGCCTTGCCCTGCCACTGTTCGGTCAGCACACAGCCCAGCAGCAGGCCTTCACCCCGCACCTGCTCAAACACCCCGTAGCGTTCACCAATGGCCATCATGCCATCACGCAGACGCTTGGAGCGGGCAGCCACTCCTTTGAGGATCTCCGGCTGGCTGACGGTATCGATCACCTTCTGCGCCACGGCGCAGGCCAGCGGATTGCCGCCGTAGGTGCTGCCATGGGTTCCCATCCCCAGGCTGGCGGCGATCTTGGCAGTGGTCAGCATCGCGGCCACCGGGAAGCCACCGCCCAGCGACTTGGCGCTGGAGAGGATATCCGGGGTAACACCGTACATCTGGTAGGCGTAGAGGTGACCAGTTCGGCCAACGCCACTTTGCACTTCGTCGAACACCAGCAGCGCATCGTTTTCATCACACAGCGTCCGCAGGCCTTCCAGGAACGCCTGGTCCGCCGGCTTGACGCCACTCTCACCCTGGATCGGCTCGACCACCACCGCACAGGTTTTCTCTTTCGAGATCAGCTTGCGCACCGAGTCCAGATCGTTGAAATCGGCGTGGTGAATACCCCCCGGTGCCGGCTCGAAGCCTTCCAGGTACTTCGGCTGGCCACCGACACTGACGGTAAACAGGGTACGGCCGTGGAACGACTGCTTGAACGAGATGATCTCGTGCTTGTCGGCGCCGTAGTGCTCCCAGGCGTAGCGACGGGCCAGTTTGAACGCCGCCTCGTTGGCCTCACCACCGGAGTTGGCAAAGAACACACGCTCGGCAAACGTCAGGTCGCACAGGGTTTTGGCCAGACGCAGGGCCGGCTCGTTGGTCATGACGTTGGACAGGTGCCACAGCTTTTCAGCCTGCTCGGTCAGCGCACCAACCAGCCCCGGGTGGGCATGGCCCAGCGAGGTGACGGCAATGCCCCCTGCCAGATCGACGTATTCTCGGTCCTGCTGATCCCAGACGCGTGAGCCCTCTCCTCGCACCGGGATGATCTTGCCCGGGGCGTAGTTGGGTACCATGACATCATCAAACAGCTCTCGACTGACAGGTTCTATATTCATTGCATCCTCACACTCTGTTTCCAGACGACTGGCCGTCCGCAACCGGCATGGTGTCAGCGGCGGCCCAAGTCGTATACACCTTTACCATCATACGCCGAGTTACGGTATTAGCACATCGGGTAAGCCGGCATCGGTCAACTCGATGATCCGCCGTTTGTGGCGTTCCGGTCCCATCAGTGATTTGACCACCAGTTTGTAGGAATCCAGGTCAAAGGTGAGGCTCTGGTGACCCAGGGTGAGATCGTGGAGTTCATCCTCCGAATGCACAGTGGTCACGTGAACCCAGTTGTAGATCACCAGGATGTCGGTGCGTTCGCCATCATCATTGCACTCGACAATGCCTACCGCCCCGGACCAGGGCCAGGTGGTCAGTCGCAGTGAATGAAACGCGATCTGCATACGCAAATTGTAGCGGGCAATGTCCTCTCCGCCATCGCAGGCGCCCTGGCAACGGCCGAGGCTGCGCTGGAAACAGGGCCCCTGCTCGCCACTCTCGAGCCCCAGCAGGCGATTGCACAGCTCATTCCTGGCAGCGATGCCCTGAAGCGCCTGCTCCGCCGCGCGTTTGCTGCGAAACAGACCGTAGTAATCCCCCAGCCGTTGCGGGTCGATCTCCCGCACCAGTCGCGCGCGCAGGTAACCACGGTCATCCTTGCTGAGCTCGATGCTGACCAGCTGCTTGGCGGCTCGCGACCGGCGATTGTAGAGTGGCCGCAGTGATTTGATCTGCTTCAGTTCCAGCAACAACGCCCCCAGCTCGCCGGCGGTTTCGGTGTACTCCACCCGCCGCAGGCTCTCCGAGATGCGGATGCCCCGACTGCTGTTGTGATCCCCGGAAAAGTGCGACGCCACCCGTTGCTGAATGTTGGTGCTCTTGCCCACGTAAAGCAGCACATCGTTCTCGCCGTAGAAGCGGTACACCCCGGGACGGCGCGGCAGCTCCATCAGGATGTCCGGTGGCAGGTGGGAGGGAATGCTCGGACGCTGTAACAACTCGCCAATCGCAGACTCCATCAGGGAGGCGCCGCAGTCCGCAAGGGCATGCTCGAAGAACGCCAACATCGCGGCGACATCCCCCATCGCCCGGTGACGCTGAACCTGGCCCAGCTGATGGCGGGCAATCAGTGCATCCATGTTATGGCGGCGGTGCTGGGGGTAAAGCTTGCGGGACAGCTTCACGGTGCACAGCACCCGCGCCGAGAACGCTTGCCCGAGCCGGCGGAATTCGGACTTGATGAAGCCGTAGTCAAAGCGTGCGTTGTGGGCCACGAAGACGCAGTCCGCCAGCTGTTCCCGGAGCTCTTGCGCCACCGATTCGAACACCGGCGCATCGGCCACCATGGCGTTGGTGATACCGGTAAAACTCTCAATAAACGGGGAGATACGGGTTTCCGGGTTCAGCAGGGTCTGCCACTCTCCGGTGACCTCGCCGTTACGCCAGAAGCGGATACCGATCTCGGTGATACGGTCCGACGTGGCGCCGCCGCCGGTGGTCTCGATATCGAGAAAGGCAAAGGTCGTGGTCGCAAGCAGGTTGTGTTTGGTCATGCCCCATTCTACGACAGCAAGGGCGCTTCCGGCTCTGTCGATTGAAACCACGGAACCGGTAAACCCCCGACTGGCTTTACGTTACGGCACCCTGCCCGGCTGTCCCGAATCCCGGACAAAGTGGTTAGACATTCGTCTAATTTTGCGCTGACAGGCTTTGAAGTGTCATGCGCATGTCACTAATGTGATTTCGACCCAACAACAAAAACCTTGGAGACAACAATAATGCAAGGCAACAAGTTGAGACTCGCAATTCGCGCAACCGCGTCGGCTCTGATTCTGGGTACAGCCTCCCAGGCATCGGCCTTCGAAGTCAGCGCAGGCGACTACAGTGCCGACATCTACGGCTACGCGCGCTTCAATGCCAGTTACGACATCGATGAAGAGATCGGCATTTCCACCCGTTCAGGTGCATTCTCCGCCATCAACACCGGCGCAGCAGAAGACAACGAAGTCACCGGTCATTTCGGCGCCGATGCCGTCCAGACCCGCCTCGGGGTTCGCACCACCACGCCGGAAGGCGTCAAGATTGTTGTGGAAGGGGATTTCCGCCCCGGCCAACTGCGCCTGCGTCATGGCTACGGTGAGTACAAGGGCGTACTGCTGGGCCAGACCTGGTCCAACTACAACAGTTTCGTAGGTAATACCTCCACCCTGGATTTCGACTCCCTTGCCGGCCTTGCCGGTCTGCAGGGCCGCGTTGGCCAGGCCCGTTACACCAGTGGCCCGTTCTCGGTGTCCATTGAGGAAGCCACCGACACCGGTATTGTTGGCAACCCCGCCGACAAGCAGGGACTGCCCGCCTTCACCGCCCGCATTGAGGATTCCGCCGGCGGCTTCTCCTATGCTGGTGGCCTGCTGGCCAAACAAACCACCTACGACACCGGCACCGATGACGACAGCATCGTCGGCTTCGCCGCCTTTGGCGCTGCCAAGATGGCGCTGGGCGACACGGTGACAGTTCAGGGCACGGTGTCCTACACCAACGGTGCCAACGGTTATCTGTATCGCTCCGGTGAAAACTTCGGCGCTGAAGACGCCTACATGGACGGCAGCAGCCTGGAAGCCATCTCTGGCTATGGCGGCTCCATCGGCATGGGCGTCAACCTGGGTGCAGGCTCCAGCGTTAATGTCGGCTACGGTATCGCCACAGTCGACTGGGATGACGCAGAAGACGACGGTGCCGCCGTTGCCGACAAGAGCGAAACCAACCAGAACCTGATGGCCAACTACCAGTGGTCTCCGGTGAAAAACGTCAAACTGGGCGTGGAATACGCCTACTTCAAGCGTGAGAATGTCAGTGGCGACGACGGTGATGCCAGCCGCATCCTGTTTGCCGGCCAGTACAACTTCTAAGAATCTCCGCACGTAAAGCAGTACAATGAGCGTTTTGGCCCCGGCCCTTCCTGCCGGGGCTTTTTTGCTCAACGTACGCGACATTTCCGGGCATCCCGCCCCAGTGCGGGGCGCCCGGCGCCTCTTCCCCTCCTTATATTCCCGCTTTTGCCTTGGTGTTCCCCCGACAAATCAATCACCTGCACATCCGCTCAGAAACTGGCATCAACTATGCTCCTGTTACAGTGTGAGCGTGGTCCAGGAGCCTAAACGGCCCCTGACCTCCCAAGCGTCAGACCCACAACCATTGAGGTGACGTCATGAAAGAAGCCAAGAGCCACACCCTGCTGTTCGAACTGACCCATCCTTTTGAAAGTATGGCCATGCAGGACCTGCACGATTACTTCGACTGGATGTACTTCGCCAACTGATGCGGTATGGGGCGGATCGGCCGCGGGCGCTTCCTCACCCCGCTCGCAGTCGGCTCCGTGCCCCCTGACCGGCCATCACCGCCAGCACTTCCAGCAGTGACAACAGCCCCCGGTCCTGAGTCCGTGGTGGTTTACCGCGCCCCATCCGAGCGAGCTGCCGGGTGTACCAGCTCACCTCCATCATCGCCATCTCATCCACCTTGCGAATACCGGTTGTCACCGGTTTGACCAGACTCGTCACCGACTCACCCGCCAGCAGTCGCTGGGGCAACTCCGGCTCCAGCACCAGCGGACGCGCCAGACCGACCAGGTCGGTCGCCCCGGACGCTATCGCCTGATTCATGCCCTCACTGGAGCGAAACCCGCCAGTCACCATCAACGGCACGGACACCGTTTGCCGAACCGTCTCGGCAAAGGACAGGAAATAGGCTTCCCGCGCCCGGGTACTGGCTTTCACCTCACCGCCATTGGCCATCGCCGGACTCTCGTAACTGCCGCCGGAGATCTCCACCAGATCGATGCCCAGCTCCGCCAGCCGTGAGATCACCGCCAGCGACTCCGCCTCGGTAAAGCCGCCACGCTGGAAATCCGCCGAGTTCAGCTTGATCCCGACGCAGAACGACGGCGAGGTCGCCTCCCGAATGGCGTGGTAGATCGCCTCCACAAAGGCCCGACGCCGCTCGGCATCACCGCCCCAGGCATCGTTGCGCTGATTGTGATGGGGAGACAGGAACTGACTGACCAGATAGCCGTGGGCACCATGGATCTGCACGCCCTGGAAACCGGCCGCCTCTGCCACCGCGGCACTGCGGGCGAAGCGCTGGACAATGTCCCGGATTTCCTCATCCCGCAGTGCCCGTGGCGTGGCAAACATGCCCCGCAGATCCTTGCGGAACGGCACCGCGCTGGGAGCCACCGGGTCCCGGTTGAGCATTCTCGGACTCTGCTTGCCGGGGTGGTTGAGCTGCATCCACACCTGGCCACCACCGCTGCAGGCGGCCTCGGCCCAGGCCCGCAGCTTGTGCAAGTCACGTCGATCCTCCAGCACCACATTGCCGGGCTCCCCCAGGTGACGGCGATCGACCATGACATTGCCGGTAATCAGCAGCCCGGCCTTGCCCCTCGCCCAGGTGCGGTAGAGCGTCGCCAGACGGTCCGTCACACGGTTATCAACAGAGCCCAGCGCCTCGCTCATGGCCGCCTTGGCAATCCGGTTGGGCAGGGTCGCGCCATTGGGCAACGTTAACATTTGGGACAGTGGGTGGGTGGTCGTCATACGATCCTCCTGCGGGCTCTGCCCGATCGGGGTTATTTGACAGTTCGACAACTATCGAACTTTAATGAGGCCACTTTAGTACGCCGCCGCCACACTCTTCCTTATCCGATCGGGACAAGCGCACCATGGGCACTCGCAACACAGATACCCGCAATACGGACACCCGCAACCAGGATCACCTCTGCAGGGCCTTCAAGGCCCTCGCCAATCCAACACGACTGCGTATCTACCAGCAGATACGGGATCAGCGCAGCGGTGAGGTGGCCGATTCCGGCTGCAAGCTGGTGGACTTCATCAATTCTTTGAAAGTGGGCGCCCCGACCGTGTCGCACCACCTCAAGGAGCTGGTGAATGCCGGCCTGATCGAGGTGCGCAGGGATGGCCGATTCCTGACCTGTTACCTGAGGGAGGACATGCGGGAGGAGTTACGCCGCTTCTGGGAGCGGACATAAAAAAACCGTGGCGGGTGATCACTCACCGGCCACGGTTTCGGTCAGCCCAACGGCCAGCCAGAGATCACAGCAGCAGGTGCCGGATATCCCCCAACAGCTGGCTCAGACGGGTGGTAAAGCGGGCGGCATCAGCACCGTTCACCGCCCGATGGTCATAGGACAGGGACAACGGCAGCATTAGCCTGGGCTGGAATGCGCCTCCGTCCCACACCGGCTTCATGGCCGCCTTGGATATTCCAAGGATCGCCACTTCCGGAGCATTGACGATGGGCGTAAAGGCGGTGCCACCGATGCCACCAAGACTGGTGATGGTGAAGCAGGCCCCCTGCATTTCTGCCGGTTTGAGTTTCTTGTCCCGCGCCTTGGCGGCCAGCTCAGCGGCCTCCTGGGCCAGCTCCCACAGGCCTTTCTTGTCGACGTCACGAATCACCGGCACCATCAGCCCCGCCGGCGTGTCGACAGCAATGCCAATATGGATGTAGCGCTTGTGGACCAGCTCCTTGCGCTCCATGTCGAGAGACACGTTAAACTGCGGCAGGTCGGCCAACGCCCGGGCACAGGCCTTCAGCAGGAATGGCAGCGGGGTCATCTTGACGCCACGCTTCTCGCCCTCCGCCTTCAGGCCCTTGCGGTAGCTCTCCAGGTCAGTGATGTCGGCGTCGTCAAACTGGGTAACGTGAGGCACATTGAGCCAGTTACGCTGCATGTTGTTGGCGGTGGCCAGGTGCAGGCGCGACATCGCTTCCCGCTCGATCTCACCAAACTGGCTGAAGTCCGGCAGCTTGACGCTGGGAATCCCCGCGCCACCGCTAACCGCACCGCCGCTTTGCACTTTCTGCAGCTGCTGTTTGATGTAGCTTTCGACATCTTCCTTGACGATGCGGCCTTTGGGCCCGGAGCCCTTGATCAGGGTCAGATCCGCGCCCAGCTCCCGCGCCACCTTGCGCACCGCCGGACCGGCATGAACCTTGGCACCCGGGGACGGCACCTCCTGGCTGGTCTGCGCCGGCGCTTCCGCCGGCTGACGGTCAGGTTTGGCGGCAGTCCCGGTGTCCGCTTTCGCGGCCGCCGGCTGCGACGCCGGGGCCTGCTCTTCTGGAGCACTGCCACCGGCCTCAGTGACGGTCATTTCCACCAGGCTGTCGCCTTCAGACAGCGCGTCGCCCTCTCTCACCAGCAGCTTGTCGATGGTGCCGGCAAACGGAGACGGAATCTCCATGGTGGCCTTGTCTGACTCCACCGTGACCAGCGGATCATCCGCCGCCACGGTGTCACCCTCACTGACGTTCAGCTCGATGACCGGTACGTTGTCAAAACCATCCAGCCCCGGAACCTTGACGGTCTCGGTGCGGGAACCACCGGACGCGGGCACCTCGGTTGCCGGTGCGTCCTCGGCAGCCTCTGACTTATCGGCCTCCGCCGGCGCTTCAGCGTCAGCATCTGACGCTTCAGCCGAACCACCGCCGCCTCCGGCGTTGATGGTCCCCACCACATCCCCTTCGCGGACCTTGTCGCCCACCTTGACGGATATCGCGCCAATGGTGCCGGCGGCAGGCGCCGGCAGTTCGACTGAGGCCTTGTCAGACTCCACGGTCAGGATCGGGTCTTCCTCGGCCACTGAATCACCGGCGCTGACCAGAATCTCAATGACTTCTACTTCGTCCGCGCCGCCGAGATCGGGAACCTTGATGTCCTGTTCACTCATCACCCACCTCCTCAGCTATGCACCGGATTTGATTTATTGCGATCAATACCGTACTTGCGCATGGCTTCCAGCACGACGTCTCCTTTCACCTCACCATCTTCAGCCAGTGCCGACAGCGCCGACACCGCCACGTGGTAGCGATCCACCTCGAAGAAGCTACGCAGCTTTTCGCGGGTATCACTGCGCCCGAAGCCGTCGGTTCCCAGGGTGACATAGGTCGCCGGAATGTAAGCCCGCAACTGCTCGGAATGCAGCTTGATATAGTCGGTGGAAGAGACCACCGGCCCTTTACGGGATTCCAGACACTGGGTTACGTACGGTTTCTTCGGCGTGTCGTCCGGGTGGTAGCGGTTCCAGCGCTCGACATGCTGGCCATCACGGGCCAGTTCGTTGTAGCTGGTCACGCTCCAGACATCGCTGGCAATCCCGAAGTCGTCACGCAGCAGCTCCGCGGCGGCACGCACTTCGTTGAGGATTGCACCGGAGCCCAACAACTGAACCCGGGTTGCGTCCTTGTTGCCATCCACTTCCACCGAATCCAGCTGATACATACCCTTGATGATGCCGTCTTCCACACCCTCCGGCATGGCCGGCTGCTGGTAGTTTTCGTTCTCGATGGTGAGGTAGTAGAAGACGTTCTGGTTGTCCTCGAACATCTCCTTCATGCCGTGGTGCACCACCACCGCCATCTCGTAGCCGTATGCTGGGTCGTAGGCCTTACAGTTGGGGATGGTGTTGGCCAGGATGTGGCTGTGACCGTCCTGGTGCTGCAGGCCCTCACCATTGAGCGTAGTCCGACCGGCGGTACCACCCACCAGGAAGCCACGGGCCTGGATGTCACCAGAAGCCCAGGCCAGGTCGCCCACCCGCTGGAAACCGAACATGGAATAGAAGATGTAGAACGGGATCAACGGGAAATCGTTGGTGCTGTAGGACGTGGCACAGGCCATCCAGGCCGCCATTGAGCCGTCTTCGTTGATGCCTTCCTCGAGGATCTGTCCCTGCTTGTCCTCGCGGTAGTACATGATCTGGTCACGGTCCTGGGGCACGTATTTCTGCCCCTCGGAGGTGTAGATACCAAGCTGGCGGAACATGCCTTCCATACCGAAGGTCCGCGCCTCGTCCGGCACGATCGGCACCACCCGCTTGCCGACACGCTTGTCCTTGGTCAGCGCGGTCAGCAGGCGCACGAAGGTCATGGTCGTGGACGCCTTGCGGTCACCGGAGCCTTCCAACACATTCTTGAAGATGTCCAGCGCGGGGATCTGCAGCGGCTGACAGTCCTTGCGACGCTTGGGATAGAAACCACCCAGCTCCTGCCGGCGTTTGCGCATGTAGACCATTTCCGGGCTGTCCGGCGCCGGCCGGTAGTAGGGAACGTCTTTCAGCTCCTCATCCTTCAGCGGCACCGCGAAACGGTCACGGAATTCCTTCAGCGCCTCGACATCCAGCTTCTTCAGGGAGTGAGCGGTGTTCTGGGCCTCGCCGGCACTGCCGAAACCGTACCCCTTGATGGTATGGGCAAGGATCACCGTCGGCCGGCCACCGTGGTTATTGATGGCGTGGTGGTACGCGGCGTAGATCTTGTACGGATCGTGGCCACCCCGGTTGAGTTTGCCGATGTCTTCATCCGACAGACTCTCAACCAGCTTGGCCAGTTCCGGGTACTTGCCGAAGAAATGCTTACGAGTGTAGGCCGCGCCATTGCTCTTGAAGTTCTGCAGCTCGCCATCGCAGACCTCGTCCATCACCCGCTGCATCACCCCGTCCTTGTCTTTCTCGAACAGCGGGTCCCACATCCGGCCCCAGACCACTTTAAGGACGTTCCAGCCAGCACCACGGAAGACACCTTCCAGTTCCTGGATGATCTTGCCGTTGCCACGCACCGGGCCGTCCAGACGCTGCAGGTTGCAGTTGACCACGAAGATCAGGTTGTCGAGCTTCTCGCGGCCCGCCAGGGAAATCGAGCCCAGGGTTTCCGGCTCATCGCACTCACCGTCACCGATGAAGCACCAGACTTTGCGGTCGCTCTTGTCGATCAGCTCCCGGCTGTGCAGGTACTTCATGACATGAGCCTGGTAGATGGCCTGGATCGGGCCCAGCCCCATGGACACGGTGGGGAACTGCCAGTAGTCCGGCATCAGCCAGGGGTGCGGGTACGAGGACAGACCATTGCCGTCAACCTCTTCGCGGTAGGTATCCAGCTGATCTTCGTCAAAACGCCCTTCCAGATAGGAACGGGCATAGATGCCCGGTGAGGAGTGCCCCTGGAAGTAGACCAGGTCAGATTCCCGCTTCTCGTCACCGCCGTGGAAGAAATAGTTGAAGCCGACGTCGTACAGCGTCGCCGCCGAGGAGAACGAGGAAATGTGACCGCCCAGCTCGCCGGGCCGCTGATTGGCCCGCAGCACCATGGCCATGGCGTTCCAGCGAATCAGCGACCGAATGCGGCGTTCCATGAACAGGTCGCCCGGCATGCGCGCTTCCTGGGTCACCGGGATGCTGTTGCGGAACGGTGTGGTAATGGAATACGGCAGTTCGGTGCCATCCCGGCTGGCGCGTTCAGACAACCGCTCCAGAATGTATTTGGCGCGGTCGACGCCCTCCTGTTCGATCAACGATTCCAGCGCGTCAAGCCATTCACTGGTTTCTACGGGATCTTCGTCCTGGTACATCCAACCCTCCCATTAACAAATAGGACAGCGATACCGGTCGGTACCGCCTGAAAATTCTGTCTGTGCGTCCGTCGGTGCTGGTCGCTCGATGGCCGGGGGCAGAGCGCAGGTCCTCGCCTGCCTACAGCATAGATCAGTTCCCCCGTCTTGCCGGCCGGGACGGCGGCCTCAGGCCACCACACCGGATCTTATGTCGTAGTATTACTAACAAAAATCAAGAAAACGACATCATTGCTTGCAAAAAGCCCAGAAAGAGCCCAACTTGCCGGCGCAATTTTAGGAGAATGACGTTTTTTTATGAAACTCTCAAGACATCCCCGACCAAGGTCGTAGGTTGATGCCGAAGCAACATTTCAGACACTAAAGGATTTTTTCAGCCAGCTTGACTGCGCCAGAATCCGCCACCCCGTCACCAGCCCTTACCTTAAAGGCCAGCATTACCCTTGGCAGAACACCAACTTACAAAGAATTTTAATTAGACCTGAAAATATTCACCGATTTGGGTATACTCGCCTGCCCGTTTTTTAATCAACGGCATCACTTTTTCCAGACCATATCACGATGGGCAGAGCCCGTTGTGGGATGGCTTGTTGGTTTTTTCCTAACCCAGAGGGCGATCTATGAATTCCATCGTCACCTTCCCGAACCGCATCCCCACTGCGGAATTCGAAGAGCGACGCTTCCAGGTCTATACGGACCGCCAGCTCGACAAGATCGAGGCCATCCAGCAACTGCCGGAAGAGACCCTGTTCGAAATGCGGGTCGTTGCCAGCGTGCTGCCATTCCGTGTCAATGAATACGTCATCAACGAGCTGATCAACTGGGACAAGGTCCCCAACGATCCGATCTACCAGCTGGTGTTCCCGCAAAAAGGCATGCTGAAAGAGGAGCACTATGAGCGCATGGCGCAGCTCCATCGCGAAGGCGCAGACAAAAAGCTGATCCAGTCCGTTGCCAAAGAGATCCGCGAGGAACTGAACCCGCACCCGGCAGGCCAGATGCAGATGAACATGCCGGAGCTCGATGGCGAGGTGCTCGACGGCGTCCAGCACAAGTACCGCGAAACCGTGCTGTTCTTCCCGGCCCAGGGCCAGACCTGCCACTCCTACTGCACGTTCTGCTTCCGCTGGGCGCAGTTTGTCGGTGACAAAGACCTGAAGATGGCCAGCACTGAGGCGGAGAAACTGCACGGCTACCTGAAGGAGCACACCGAAGTCACCGATCTGCTGGTGACCGGTGGTGATCCGATGGTCATGAAAACCAAGAACCTGGTGCAATACCTGGAACCGCTGCTGGAGCCGGAGTTTGATCACATCCAGAGCATCCGCATCGGCACCAAGGCCCTGACCTTCTGGCCATACCGCTTCGTCACCGACAAGGATGCGGACGAGCTGATCGATCTGTTCGCACGCCTGGTTGACGCCGGCAAGCACGTGGCCATCATGGCCCACTACAACCACTGGCAGGAAATCACCACCGACATCGCGGAAGAGGCCATCCGCCGCATCCGCGCCACCGGTGCCGAGATTCGCGCCCAGGGCCCGCTGATCAAGCACGTCAACGACAATGCCGACGACTGGGCCAAGATGTGGAAGAAGCAGGTCAAGCTCGGGATCATTCCCTACTACATGTTCGTGGAGCGGGACACTGGCGCCAAGGCCTACTTCGAGCTGCCCCTGGCCGAGGCCTACAACATTTACCGCAAGGCCATGAAGAAGGTGTCAGGCCTGGCGCGGACCGCCCGCGGACCGTCCATGAGCGCCGGCCCCGGCAAGGTCGAGGTGCAGGGCATTACCGAGATCAATGGCGAGAAGGTGTTTGTACTGCGCTTCCTCCAGGGCCGTAACCCGGACTGGTTCCAGCGCCCGTTCTTCGCCAAGTACAGCGAAACGGCCACCTGGCTGCATGAGCTTGAGCCGGCGTTCGGGGAGGAGAAGTTCTTCTTCGAGGACGAGTACGACGAGATGCGCAAGGGCAACGGCTAACCCGCCCCGACCATCCCGAGCCGACCCCGAGGGGTCGGTTTTTTTGTGCCCGATCGTTGGCTTTTGTCAGCGTCGGGGCCGCCGCTTGGGCACAAACTCCGGCGGTTTCTCCCGCAGCCAGTCGACAAAATCCACCAGCGGGTCGAGTGTCATCAACCGTTCCCGGGTGTTGCAGTACTGCCCCAGCTCATGCTCGCTGCAGACCTGATGGATGGCGTTGTAACACGGCCGGCAGACCCACAGGGTACGGGTGATCAGATCTTCACGAGAGAACAGTTTCTGGAAGCGTTTCTTGCGGTGAAGCCGCCTGGGAATCAGGTGATGACGCGTCAGCCTGGCGACCGGTCGCAGGCAGAGTTCGCAATGGTCCGGCTGGGGCGGCAGTTTCATGATCGTTAGGGAGCCGGGGCGGGTAAGAGCAGGCGAGCCTGCAACTGACCGCCCCTATTCAGACTCAGTGCATCAGGGTGTAGAGTTTTCTTCGGTAGGTACGCACATCCGGATCACCACTGCCGAGCTTGTCGAACAGTTCAATCAGGGTGGTCTTGGCAATGCCGTCGCGGTAACCGCTGTCGACCTGCATCAACCGAATCAGCAACGCCATTGCGTCGGCATTCTCCTCTTTCAGCACATGCTGCAATGCCCGCTGATGCAGTGCCGCCGGATCGTCCGGATGAGCGGCCAGAGTCTGCTCCAGTTCCGCCACCGGCGGCAGCTCACCGGCCTGGCGGATAAACTTGATGCGTGCCGCCAACTGCTTGGCCTGGGTCTGCAGTTTCTCCTCCGGTGGCAGGCTATCCAGCACCTGCTCCGCGGTATCCACATCCCCAAGTTCCGCCTTCAGCTGGGCAATATCGATCAGCACCTTGAGGTCGTCGGGATCGTTCTGGTTCAGCTCTGTCAGGATCGCCAGCGCGCCTTCAACGTCGCCGTCCTGCCAACGCTGGTGTGCGGTCTCATAGGGGTCCTCCGCCGGCGCCTCTACGTGCTTGTCCAGCACCTGGCGGATCTCGCTTTCCGGTAAGGCACCATTGAAGCCGTCCACCGCCTGGCCATCCTTTACCAGGATCACCGTGGGCAGGCTGCGAACACCGAGGCTGGCGGTCAGTTGCTGCTGTTCATCGGCATTCACCTTCGCCAGCCGGAACTGCCCCTGGTACTCATTGGCCAGTTTTTCCAGCAACGGCATCAACTGCTTGCAGGGGGCACACCAGTCCGCCCAGACGTCGATCAATATCGGCGTTTGCGCCGATGCCTCCATGACCGACTCCTGAAAGTTCTCCATGGTGGCATCAAATACGTGGGGCGATTCACTCATGCTGGGCACCTGACTGTTGGCTAACGGTTAACGGGTTCGCCGGCGGGCAGGCCGGCATGATTGCAGAGATAGCTCAAAGGTGATGGCTGCAAGGGGGAAATTCAAGGGAGCCTGCAATATCGCTTAACAACGCCACACCCTTGAAAAACCGGGGGCCGACGTTACATAGCAAAAAAGAACGGACCGACGGTTCTCGGCCCAATCACTCACCGGACAGAAGTTGACCCTGATGAGCAACGACAACAGCAGTGACGCCATTGAGGATGTAACCGAGTACATAGGCAAAGACGAACACAGCAAGGGACTCGCCCTGCCCCAGCAACTGATGCCCCGGCGCATGTACGTTCTGCCGGTGGCGAACCGGCCGTTCTTCCCCGCCCAGGTGCAGCCAGTGATGGTCAATAAAGACCCCTGGGACGACACCCTGAAACGGGTCGGGGAAACCGACCACCAGGTGGTGGGCATCTGTTACGTCAACAATCCGGACCCGGACAACGCCATTCCCGCCAGCGAGGAACTGGAGGTGATGGGCTGCGCCGTACGGGTCCACCACCCCCAACGCAACGACGGCAAGGTCCAGTTCATTGCCCAGGGTCTGCAGCGCTTTCGCATCGTGCAGTGGCTGCGGCGCAAACCGCCCTACCTGGTGGAGGTGGAATATCCCGAGGCGCCGGAAGAAGAGCCCGACGAGCTCAAGGCCTACACCCTGGCTATCATCTCCGCGATCAAGGAACTGCTACGCACCAACCCGCTGTACGGCGAGGACATCAAACAGTATCTGTCCCGCTTTGGCCCGGAGGACAGCTCGCCCCTGGTGGATTTCGGCGCTTCCATGACCAGCGCGCCGGGCCCGGAACTCCAGGACGTGCTCGACACCGTGCCACTGCTCAAGCGTATGGAGAAAGTGCTGCTGCTGATGGGCAAGGAGCTGGAGGTCGCACGACTGCAGGCGGAGATCAGCGAGGAGGTCAACGATAAGGTGCAGAAGCACCAGCGCGAGTTCTTCCTCAAGGAACAGTTGAAGGTGATCCAGCGTGAGCTGGGTATCGCCAAGGATGACAAGACCGCCGACGTCGAACGCTTCGAGCAGCGCATGGCCGAACTGACTCCGCCCGAGCATGTTCGCGAGCGCTTCACCGACGAGATCCAGAAACTCCAGATGCTGGAGCAGGGCTCACCGGAGTATGGTGTCACCCGCAATTACCTCGACTGGCTGACCCAGGTACCCTGGGGCCGCACATCGCAGGACCACTTTGACCTTGCCGAAGCCCGCCGCATCCTTGATCGGGACCACGATGGCCTCGACGACGTCAAGGACCGCATCGTGGAGTTCCTCGCCGAAGGCACCTTCAAGGGCGAGGTATCCGGCTCAATCCTGCTGCTGGTAGGCCCGCCTGGGGTCGGCAAGACCTCCATCGGGCGTTCGGTCGCGGATGCCCTGGGGCGGGAGTTCTATCGCTTCAGCGTCGGCGGCATGCGTGATGAGGCCGAGATCAAGGGCCACCGCCGCACCTACATCGGCGCCATGCCCGGCAAGTTCGTCCAGGCGCTGAAGGACGCCAAGGTGGCCAACCCGGTGATCATGCTGGACGAGATCGACAAGATTGGCGCGTCGTTCCAGGGCGACCCGGCCTCAGCCCTGCTGGAAACCCTCGACCCGGAGCAGAACCGGGAGTTTCTCGACCATTACCTGGACGTCCGCATGGACCTCTCCAAGGTCCTGTTCATCTGTACCGCCAACCAGCTCGACTCCATTCCCCAGCCCCTGCTGGACCGCATGGATGTGATCCGTCTCTCCGGCTACATCGCCGAGGAGAAGCAGGCCATAGCCAAGCACTACCTGCTGCCACGGCTGCTGAAGCGGGCGGGATTGATGAAAAAGCAGCTCAACATCACCGATGCGGCGCTGAAGCAGGTGATTGAAGGCTATGCCCGTGAAGCGGGGGTGCGAAATCTGGAAAAGCTGATCCACAAGATTCTGCGCAAAGGCATTGTCCGACTGCTGGAGGACCCGGAGACGCCGATCAAGGTCGGCGTGGCGGACCTGGCCGAATACCTGGGCCAGCCGCCGTTCAAGAAGGAGCGGGCGCTCAAGGGCGTGGGGGTGGTCACCGGCCTGGCCTGGACCGCCATGGGAGGCGCCACCCTGAGCATTGAGGCATCCCGCATCCACACCAGCCACCGCGGCTTCAAGCTCACCGGGCAGTTGGGCGATGTAATGAAGGAGTCTGCAGACATCGCCTACAGCTACATTTCGTCGAACCTGAAGCGCTACAAGGGCGACACCGCCTTCTTCGACAAGTCCCAGGTGCACCTGCACGTGCCGGCCGGGGCGACACCCAAGGACGGCCCCAGTGCCGGCATCACCATTGCCACGGCGCTGTTGTCGATTGCCCGCAACGAGGCGCCCCGCCAGAACGTGGCAATGACCGGAGAACTGACCCTGACCGGCCAGGTGCTGCCCGTCGGCGGCATCCGGGAAAAAGTGATTGCGGCACGGCGCCAGAAGATCACCACCCTGATTCTGCCGGACGCCAATCGCGGTGACTACGAGGAATTGCCGGATTACTTGAAGGAAGGGCTGGAAGTGCACTTCGCCCAGCACTTTGGCGACGTGTTCCAGATCTGCTTTGAGGACAAGCCGAAAAAGAAAGCCAGCGTTCACTGACCCAACGAAAAAGGGACGGGTAGTTGCCCGTCCCTTTTCTGCGATTTGGCCATCCGGCGGACTATTTCTTGCCGCCTTCCTTCCAGCCGTCTTCCCGCAGGACCGGCCCCACATCGAGCACCGGCGAGGCATCGATATGGTCGGCGTCCATCATGTTCGCCACCCGCTGCAGGGACGAGATGATCATGGTTTGCTCCCATTCCTGCAGGCTCTGGAATTTCTCAATGAACTCCTCCTGCAGCGGCTGGGGAGCCCGTGCCAGGATCGCCGCCCCTTCCTCGGTGAGGTGAGCGTGCACCTTGCGCTTGTCGCGGGTGCTGCGAACCCGGTAAACCAGTTGCCGGTGTTCCAGTCGATCCAGAATGGTGGTTACGGTAGCCTGACTCAGGCTGACCTGCTCGGCGATGGTACCGATGGTCACCTCCCCCAGATCCCGGATCGTACGCATGATCAGCAGCTGCGGCCCGGTCAGGCCAGCGTGTTTGCTCAACCGTTTGGAATGCAGATCAGTCGCGCGAATCACGCGCCGGAGCGCCACCAAAACCTGTTCGTAGTTATTCACGGCACTCCCCCACTCCGCCACATCAAAAGGGCGGGAATTATAGGCATTGGCGGTATCCGAGTAAAAAGCCTTGTGGGCAGACACGACGACCTCATCTCCTCGCAGTTACCGGTGGACTCCAATTATTTACAGCTCTAACTATTAGATTCCGATACCGCCCGCAATGCAAGTGTGGAGATACCGAGATGGGGACCTCCGCCGCCATCGCACAAATCCTGACAGCATTTTTTCAGCCAGCCACTATGATAAGGTCTCAACGCCATGGATAAGGTCTCAACGGCCATGCGTGGACGCCGCCAACGGCGCGGCCCGAATGTTTCACCTGATCGGCATCGGACACAACAATACTCATGATGTACCAGAACCCTGACCAACCAGGCACCAGCCTGCCCCGCACCCTGTTCATCCTGCTCCAGGTTTCCCTGGCCCTGTTGCTGGCTTCAACCGCCCAGGCACAGAGCGAGGAGCAACCACCGACATCAGCCGATGCCGAAGACGTCAAGCAACGGGTAGACACCCTGACAGAACCGCTCTACAACCCGTTTGTGGAGCGCTACCTGCTGGATGAGGTCAAGAACCTGCGGAACGAATTACTCAATACCCGCGCGGAACTTATCGAGAAGGTGGTCGACAAGGAACTGACGGTAGCGGACAAAACGATGTCCTACGCCACAGACACCGTCACCTACTTCTTCTATCTGATCGCCGGTGCCACGTCCATCCTCGTTGTGATCGGCTGGAACTCGATCCGGGACATGCGATCCCAGCTCACCAGCCTGGCGGAAAAGCGGGTCAACGAGCTGGTTATCGAGTACGAGAAGCGCCTGAAGGACATTGAGGAACAGCTGCAGCAGAAATCCGACATCATTCAGCAGAACCAGGAAGAGATCGAACGCACCAACGAGGTGCATTCGCTCTGGCTTAAAGCCAGCCAGGAGACCTCCCATCAGAACAAGATCTCGGTATACGACCAGATCCTGGACCTGCGCCCGGACGATGTGGAAGCCCTCAGTTACAAGGCCGATGCGGTGCTGGAACTGCAGGAGCCGCTGTGGGCCATCAGCCTCTGCCTGCGGGCCCTGAAGCTGGCCCCGGACAACGGCCACGCCCACTACCAGCTGGCCTGTGCCTACGCCGAGATCGGCCGCTGGGAAGATGCGGTCAACACCCTGAGCAAGGCCGTGGAAATCTCCGAGGCGTATCGCGACGATGCCTCGGTTGACCCCAGCTTCTCCCAACTGCAGGAACACGAGCAGTTCCGCGCCGTGGTCTTCCCGGACAATGGTCAGGAAGAGGAAGACGAAGAACTGCCATCCTGACCCGATGCCGGGCACTCCCGGCACAGGTTTTGCCTACCTTTTTGCTCATGCCTCTGAGCAAACGCACACCACGGCCTCACCAGTCGCCCTGCGGCTTGACAACTTCGGGGCCGTGGTGTTTGTTTAAACCGTTGAGAACATAAGAATAACCCTCGGGAACCTCGGATCAACGCCTGGCCGCCTCCGGTCTTAAGGGCGATTCGCCACCAGGGCGCGACCCGAAGTTGATCAGGGACTCCCTCACCCAAGGTAGGACAGATCCAATGAATACATCCGTGAAGAAACTTGTAACGGCCGTCAGCGCCTCGGTTGCCATGCTGGGAGCAGGCCAGGCTGCGGCTGAGATCAAGGTGGGTATCGCCGGTCCGATGACCGGTCCGGTTGCACAATACGGTGACATGCAATTCTCCGGCGCCCGCATGGCGATCGAACGCATCAACCAAAACGGCGGCGTGATGGGCGAACAGCTCGAAGCCGTGGAAGTGGACGACGTCTGCGATCCCAAGCAAGCGGTGACCGTGGCCAACCGCCTGGTCAACGACGGGGTCCGCTTTGTGGTCGGGCACCTGTGCTCCAGCTCCACCCAGCCGGCGTCCGACATCTATGAGGACGAAGGCATCCTGATGATCACCCCGGCATCCACCAGCCCGGACATCACGGATCGTGGTTACGAACTGGTGTTCCGCACCATCGGCCTGGACAGCATGCAGGGGCCGGTTGCGGGCGCCTACCTCGCCGGCGTCAATCCGGAACGGGTTGCCGTGGTCCACGACAAGCAGCAGTACGGTGAAGGCATCGCCAGCGCCGTGCGCGACACTCTGGAAGAGGCCGGCGTGGAAGTGGCGATGTTCGAAGGCATCACCGCTGGCGACAAGGACTTCTCTTCCCTCATTACCAAGCTCAAGCAGGCTGATGTGGACTACGTCTACTACGGTGGCTATCACCCGGAACTGGGGCTGATCCTGCGTCAGGCGCGCCAGGCGGACCTGGATGCCACGTTCATGGGCCCTGAAGGGGTTGGCAACAAGGACATCAACACCATTGCCGGCGAAGCGTCAGAAGGCCTGCTGGTCACCCTGCCGCCGAGCTTCGACGAAAAAGCCGAAAACCAGGCTCTGGTACAGGCCTTTGCAGACAAGGGCGAAGACCCCTCCGGCCCATTCGTGCTGACCTCCTACA
This sequence comes from Marinobacter sp. CA1, assembly GCF_020546665.1. Taxonomy (NCBI): domain Bacteria; kingdom Pseudomonadati; phylum Pseudomonadota; class Gammaproteobacteria; order Pseudomonadales; family Marinobacteraceae; genus Marinobacter; species Marinobacter sp. CA1. Next base: position 677,293 of record NZ_CP071785.1, on the reverse strand, counting down.
CCGCGGTTCAGCTGGTGGCCGATGGCATTGAACAGGCCCAATCCACTGACCCGTTTGACGTTGCAGCAGCCCTTCGCCAGGGCAGCTTCGACACCCCCATCGGTACCGTTCAATACGACGACAAGGGCGATATGAAAGCGTTCGAGTTCGTGGTGTATGAATGGCATTCAGATGGCAGCAAAACTCCGGTAAACTGAGCCGAAATCGTTAAAAAACGGTAATAATAAAGCAAAAACACCTTCTCACCAGCGCGGAGAGGAGGTGTTTTTCTAGGCTCGTGGTCCGGACTGCCGATTGAATGATCGCGCTCAGCCCGGATGCATGGCCTGGTTGTCGGAGCGCCACAAACATGCAAGATCTCCTGTACTTTTTCCAGCAGTTGATAAACGGACTGACCATTGGCAGTGCCTACGCCCTGATCGCGATTGGCTACACCATGGTCTACGGCATCATCGGAATGATTAACTTCGCCCACGGCGAGATCTACATGATCGGCGCCTACACGGCGCTGATCACCATTACCGGCCTCGCAAGTCTCGGCGTCGCCTGGTTGCCCCTGGTTCTTCTTGTGGCGCTGATCTGCGCCATGCTGGTTTCCAGCTCCATGGGCTGGGCCGTCGAACGGGTGGCCTACCGGCCGGTCCGGGGACGACACCGGCTGATTCCACTGATCTCCGCCATCGGGATGTCAATCTTCCTGCAGAACTACGTTCATCTCGCCCAGGGCTCCCGCAACATCGGCTTCCCGGCCCTGATTGAAGGCGGCTTCACCTTCGGCCCTGCCGACTCCTTCCAGACCTCCATTTCCTACATGCAAATCACCATCTTTATCACCACCCTGATCTGCATGACCGCCCTCTCGCTGTTTATCTCCCGTTCCCGCACCGGACGCGCCTGCCGGGCGGTCTCCCAGGATCTGGGGATGGCCAACCTGCTGGGCATCGACACCAACCGCATCATCTCCGCCACCTTCATCATTGGTGCGGCACTGGCTGCGGTCGCCGGGTTGCTGCTGGGGATGTACTACGGCTCCATCGATCCACTGTTTGGCTTTATAGCCGGCCTCAAGGCCTTCACCGCCGCCGTACTGGGGGGCATTGGCAGCATTCCCGGCGCGATGCTGGGCGGGCTGATCCTGGGGGTGTCAGAAAGCATGACCTCCGGCTACCTTAGTGGCGAATATAAGGACGTGGTGTCGTTCGGACTGCTGATCCTGATCCTACTGTTCAAACCCACCGGCCTGCTCGGCAAACCTGAGGTGGAGAAGATCTGATGGCAGCTCAAAACCTCAAGCACGCGCTGTTCTGCGCCATAATCACCCTGATCATCGCCTACCCGATTCTTGGCCTGAACCTGGAGGCGGAAGGCACCCAGGTGGTGCTCGAAGGCGCCGACACCGTTACGGTGGTGTCCATTGCGCTGGCCGCAATCGTGGTGTTTCTGTTCCAGCTGTTTCGGGACACCATCATGGCCTCGCTCGGTCGAATTCCCCGCCTCAATCCCCTGGCCAACCGTGAGCCCATGGAACAGGGCCGCCGCCAGCGTTTCGAGACCATTGCCCTGGTGCTGCTGGTCATGGCCGCCCTGGCCTGGCCGTTCTTCGTGTCCCGGGGCTCGGTGGACCTGGCCACCCTGGTGCTGATCTACGTCATGCTGGCGTTGGGTCTGAACGTGGTGGTGGGCCTGGCAGGTCTGCTGGACCTGGGTTACGTCGCCTTCTATGCCGTCGGGGCCTACACCTTCGCCCTACTGTCCCAGTATTTCGGCATCTCCTTTTGGCTCGCTTTGCCACTGGGAGCCTGTCTGGCGGCGTTGTTCGGGCTGGTACTGGGCTTCCCGGTGCTCAGGCTGCGGGGGGATTACCTGGCCATCGTGACTCTCGGCTTCGGCGAGATCATCCGCATCCTGCTGAACAACATGACCTGGCTGACCGGCGGCCCCAATGGCATAGGCGGCATCCCCGACCCCACCCTGTTCGGCATGGAGTTCGGGCGCCGTATCAAGGAAGAAGGCAACAGCTCATTCCACGAGGTGTTTGGCATCGCCTACAGCAGTGAGCACAAGATCATCTTCCTGTACCTGATTGCCCTGGTACTGGCGGTCTTCACCGCGGTGGTGATCCGCCGCTTCACCAAGATGCCGGTGGGCCGTTCCTGGGAAGCCCTGCGGGAGGATGAGATCGCGGCCCGCTCCCTGGGTCTGAGCCGGACCTCGGTCAAGCTCTCGGCTTTCACCATCGGCGCATTCTTTGCCGGCTTTGCCGGTACCGTGTTTGCGTCCAAGCAGGGCTTCATCAGCCCGGAATCGTTCGTGTTCCTGGAGTCCGCCATTATTCTGGCAATTGTGGTGCTGGGAGGCATGGGCTCGCAGATCGGCGTTATCCTCGCGGCCATCGCCGTTGTCATCCTGCCGGAACTGGCACGGGAGTTCTCTGAATTCCGCATGCTGATCTTCGGCGCCGCCATGGTGCTGATGATGGTGTGGCGGCCCCAGGGCCTGCTGCCAATGCGACGTATCCACATCGAACTCAAGAAGCAGGAGTGACGCGGCATGCTTGAAGTACGCAACCTGTCCATGCGTTTTGGCGGCCTGCTTGCGGTCGATCAGGTGTCGTTGGACGTTCAGGAGCATGAGATTGTCTCCATCATCGGCCCCAACGGGGCCGGCAAGACCACCGTGTTCAACTGCATGAGTGGCTTCTATCGTCCGACCGGTGGCGAGATCCTGTTCAACGATCAGCCAATTCACGGCAAACCCGATTACAAGATCTCCCGGCTGGGGCTGGTAAGAACCTTCCAGCACGTTCGGCTGTTCAACAAGATGACGGTGGTGGAAAACCTGCTGGTGGCGCAACACCGCCACCTCAACACTAACCTGATTGCCGGGCTTCTCGGCTCCCCCAATTACCGGAAGCGGGAACAGAAGGCGTTGGACCGTGCCACTTACTGGCTGGACCGGGTCGGCCTGCTGGAGCTGGCCAACCGCGAGGCTGGCAACCTGGCCTATGGCCAGCAACGGCGCCTGGAAATTGCCCGCTGCATGGTCACCGAGCCCCGGCTGTTGATGCTCGACGAGCCGGCCGCCGGCCTCAACCCGGCAGAAACCCGCGACCTCAACCAGCTGATCATCAGCCTGAAGGAGGATTACAACGTTTCGGTGGTACTGATTGAGCACGACATGAGCCTGGTGATGGAAATCTCCGATCGCATCAATGTCATCAACCAGGGACGTCCGCTGGCAAGCGGCACCCCGGAAGAGGTGCGCCAGAACGACGACGTCATCAAAGCCTACCTGGGGGAGACCTGAACCATGTCCATGCTGTTGCTTGAAGATGTCCACACCCACTACGGCAAGATTGAGGCCCTCCACGGGGTTTCTGTTGAGGTCAACCAGGGCGAAATCGTGTCACTGATCGGCGCCAATGGCGCCGGCAAGACCACTCTGCTGATGACGGTCTGTGGCACGCCCCAGGCCACCTCTGGCCGGGTGATCCTGGAGGGTCGGGATATCACCCGCGAGGCCACCGCGAACATCATGCGATCCGGCATCGCCATTGTTCCGGAGGGCCGGCGGATCTTTTCCAGCCTGACGGTGGAGGAGAACCTGCATATGGGTGGCTTCTTCAATACCAAAGAGGAGATCCGCAAGAGCCAGGAACACGTCTATGAACTGTTTCCCCGCCTCAAGGAACGCCGCGCCCAGCGGGCCGGTACCATGTCCGGCGGTGAGCAGCAGATGCTGGCCATCGGCCGGGCCCTGATGAGCAAGCCGCGGATGATCATCCTCGACGAACCCTCCCTGGGGCTCGCACCGCTGGTGATCAAACAGATCTTCGAGATCATCGGCCAGTTGCGGGAGGAAGGCATCACCGTGTTTCTGGTGGAGCAGAACGCCCACCAGGCGCTCAACCTGGCAGACCGCGGCTATGTACTGGAAACCGGCCGCATCCGCCTCCACGACACCGGCGCCAACCTGCTGGAAAATCCGGATGTGCGGAATGCGTATCTGGGAGGCTAAGGTCAGGCGAAAAACTTAAGGTGTCTTGCTTAAGTTCCGTATCCTTTAGTTGCCTGTTCGACATGACGCCATCTGGTCTATACTCTGACGGTCGGTCTTGCAGCTGCATTTACGGATGACTCGCCAAGACCGTTAACCCAATGATTTCAAAGCTTGAAGTCATACCGACAAGACGACAGCAAAAAACCACAGAAAGGAGTGGATAATGAAAAAACTGATCGCAGGTGCATTGCTTCTGGGTGCCTCCACCGTAACGTTCGCACAGCCCGGCTGTGGCCTGGGGGCAATGGTCTGGAAAGGCCAGTCCGGACCGGCTGCACACATCCTCGCTGCAACGACCAACGGCACGTTCGGCAACCAAACGTTCGGTATGACTACCGGTACTCTGGGCTGCGATACCAACGAGTCCGTTCAGTCCATGGCTCTGTACATGGACAGCAACGCTGACAAGATCGCCCGCGACATGTCCCGCGGTGAAGGCGAAAACCTGGAGACCCTGGCGGTTCTGCTGGGCGTCGAGCAAGGTGACCGGGAATCATTCCGTGCCCTGATGAAGGACAACTTCGCAGCCATCTTCCCGTCTGCCGACACCACTTCCGGCCAGGCAGTCGACGCCATTGTCGCTCTGCTGGAGCAACACGAAAGCCTGAGCAAGTACGTCGCTGCCTAAGCGCTTACCCGCTCATTACAATGGATTGCACGTGCGCCAGGGATGGCGCACTTTCCGTTCCCACCGCACAAGTACCTTACCTTCATGCCATTACTGCTCCGCCAGTTGCTGCTTGCCGCCGCAGCGGCAACGAGCCTGAACGCCCAGGCACTAACGCAAACAGAACTGCAAGAACTTGCCAGTTCCCGGGAGTGGCTTAATCTCGGACACTATCACCCCAACACCTTCTCGGACGGCTACACCAGCCAGGCGGACGATTCCGACTTTTTCCTGAGCCCAAACGGTAAGACGTCACCAGAGGCGGAACTCCAGGCCACCATAATCGCCGTCCAGCAACCCGGAGCCGGCAACGACCATCCAGCCTGTCGCTTTCCCGCCAGAAATCGATGGATTCGAAGCAAGCTGGATCTGGCCACGCCGGAGTCAAGACAGTGCCCCGCCTATGAGGAATGGACCGAGACGCTGAACACCCAGACAGTCACCCTGGTGTTTGCCGCGTCCTACCTCAACAGCCCCTCGTCCATGTTTGGTCACACTTTCCTGAGGCTTGATCCACCAAGCGATGACGAAACAACTGACCTGCTGTTGGCAAACACCATCTCTTACGCCGCGGACGCAGCAGCACATGACAGTGAGCTGCTGTTTGCCTACAAGGGTATTTTTGGTGGTTACCCCGGTATCACCACCGTTCAACCCTATTACGAGAAAATACGGCTCTACTCAGACATTGAACATCGTGATCTGTGGGAATATCAACTTAACCTGACCCCAGCAGAGGTCAGGCAGATGCTGGCCCATGCGTGGGAGATCAAAGACCGCAACTTTGACTATTACTTCTTTGATGAGAACTGCGCCTACCGCCTGCTTGCGCTGATTGATGTTGCCAGACCAGGCACGAACCTGCTCGATGAAGTGAGCACTCATGCCATCCCCTCCGATACGGTTAGATGGGTGGTCAAGAAATCACTGATTTCAGAAGTAGGTTACCGGCCATCGGCAGCCACCGCCGTCAGCTATGCATTGGACGAGTTGCCAGAAGATCAACAGGCCCTGGCAGCTGAACTCGCCAACGACGATATCAAGCCCGGGGCTATTGCCGGAAAACTGCCATCCACCGCCCAGCAGGCGGCCGTGCTGGACGCGACCTATGAATACGTCCGTTATCAGAGCGAAGCCGAGGAGTGGCCCAGAGAGCAGGTCGCGCCGTTGTCCCACAGTCTTCTGCTCGCCCGCAGCCAACTGCCACAGACCTCCACGCCCCCGTCTCCGCCGGAACCAGAAGTGAGAGACGACCAGGGCCACGATACCTTTCGGGCCAGCCTTTCCGCAGGCCGCTGGGGCGAGCGCAACTTTAATGAACTCACCCTCCGCTCGGCTTACCATGATGTGCTCGACCCGCCAGCGGGCTATCGCGCGGGCGCCCAACTGCAGTTCTTTCGCCTCGACGCCCGCCGCTACACGGATAACAATGAGCTCCAGATAGAAAAGCTGACGGCTGTTGAGATTCGGTCTCTGTCCCCGCGGAATCAGTTCTTTTCGCCCCTGTCCTGGCAAGTAGGATTTGGCGCCCGCCGAAGTGATACCGGTACTGATCGGGTTCTGGCCCCTTATCTGGAAGGGGGCGCCGGTGGCAGCGTGAGGGTCAGCCCGAACGGCCAGGCATTTGCACTTGCGACTGCAGACCTGGAACTCGATGATGACCTGAACAGAGGGTACGACATAGCCCCCGGCGTTGATCTTGGTGTTCTCTACCAGTCAGACCGGCTCAGTGCACTGGGGGGCATACGTTCTAAAGCCTGGATCGTGAGCAGCCAGCATCGTCAGGATCAGGCCTACCTGAAAGCGACAATGCATTGGTCTCGTCAAGTCAGCGGGTTCGCAGAGTGGGCCCGCGAGCATCATTTTGACCGGTATCAGTCCCTATGGAAGCTAGGCCTACATATCTATCTCTGACCCTGCTGTTGCTTTGTGGTTGCAGCTTGCTTACCGGATGCAGCGGTCTGTTTTTCTATCCTGACCAAGCGGTCTATCTGACCCCTGATCGGCTGAACCTGACGTACGAAGATGTTTACCTCGACACCGCCGACGGTGAAACCCTTCACGGCTGGTGGCTCCCCAGCAACAATGGAACGACCAAAGGAACGGTCTACTATCTACATGGCAACGCCCAGAATATAAGCAGCCATATACTTAACGTAGCCTGGCTCCCTGAGCGCGGCTACAACGTCTTCATGATCGACTATCGGGGCTTCGGTAGCTCGACCGGCGTCCCCGATCTGGAAGGCGCTCTGCACGATGCTGAAACCGGTTTGCGCTGGCTGGCAGCCAACCCGGATGCCTCAGGCTCCCCCATTATGTTGCTTGGTCAAAGCCTCGGAGGAGCTCTGGGGGCCGCATTGGCCGGCAAGTGGACAGAGACCCAAGCACGACCGGCACTGGACGCCGTAGTGCTGGACGCAGCGTTCTCCGGCTTTCGTACCATCGCCCAGGAGAAACTCGACAGCTTCTGGCTCACCTGGGCGCTCCAGGTGCCGCTCAGTTGGACCATTCCCGACGATCATGAAGCCCTGGACCTGATCGCCGCAGTTGCCCCAACCCCCCTTTTGATTATCCACAGTACGCGCGACGCCATCGTGCCGTTTCATCATGGCACAACGCTGTTCACCAAGGCTCAGCAACCGAAGCAGTTTCTCCAGACGGACACGCCACACGCAGCGACGTTTGTATATCCGGAGTATCGGGAAGAAGTCATTGAGTTCTTGGAAGCGGAATAAAAACCGATTAGATGACACTCAGACTTCACATTTCTTACAAAAGGCTTATGATTGCCAAGCCGTTCTTACGATGAAAACGAACGGCCTGGCCAGGTCTGCCCTGTGCCTTAAATTGGAACCAATTCTAAACAAGGATTATCTTCATGAAGAAGTTTTTTGCCGCTGCAGCCATCGCTGCGACTGTCACTCTGTCTGGTTGCGCGACTTCTTTTCCGGTTGGCGGACTGTACACTGACGTTGAGCTCCCGGCGGGTGCGACCTCTAACACTGCGGCCTCCAAGACTGGTGTAGCCAAGTGTCAGAGCATCCTGTCTCTGGTCGCCATTGGCGATTGCAGCATCGAAGCCGCCAAAGAAGACGGTAACATTTCTTCCGTGTCGCACATGGACTGGAAAGCCAAGAACATTCTCGGCATTATCGGAACCTACGAGCTGCGGGTTCACGGCGAGTAAAGTCTGCCGACTTTACCAGCTCTCGCCTCCAGAATTCTCATGCTGGAGGCGTGTTCACTCTCCTCCCTTTTCCCAACTAATGCCCATCCGATCACCCGGTAACGGCTTGATCTCCCTGCAATCAAAACCAAGCCCTTGAGTCAGCCACGTTCCGCCACGACTCACAATGGTTCAGGTATAAAAAAACCCGGCACCATCTCTGGATACCGGGCTTTCAGAAAGCTCAGATTACATCGGCAGCATCTGTGTCACGACGCGACGAGTGCGTTCCTCAATTTCCGGCAGCGCTTCTTCTTCCTTCATGTTCATCTGGTTCGCCCAGACGGACAGGCGGATACCATGAGGGAAGTAGTTGCTGGTTCGTGTTGCGGTCGCGCCGGACGCATTGCCCTGAGCGGTGCCACCGCCAGAGGCCATACGACCGTTGTGAGTGCCCGCAACATCACGGGTACCGCTGGCAGAACCCGTAACCATGGTGAACTCAACCGGCTCGGAGTGGTATTCCTCCAGCACCACGTCGATGATCAGTGCCCACTCGCGAGGACGCGAGGCATTGCTCAGGCCAGCGCCAACCAGGCCACCGACACCAATACCGGCAGCGGCGCCAGCCAGGTTGCTGTCGGTCGCTGCTGCTACAGCGATACCGGTGCCAATCCCGGTTGCTGCACCGGCGATGGCACCCATGGTGCCGGCCGCGATCGCACCGCCGGACTCAGGCTCCACTTCGCCGAAATAACGCGTGGAGGCACGTAGACGATACTTGGCAGTCGACGGATCGTTCACAACCGACCAACCCTGCTCCCGGGCAGATTCCTTCAGCAGGTTCAGCAACTCAATATCGCTGTCACTGATATTACGATAAGAGATGTACACCGTACGATCGCCACCAGCGGGCGGCTCCAACTGAGGCGGTGGTACGACCCAAACGGTGCCACTGCGGGCTTCTGCATATTTATTGTCAGTCAGGCTGCCGAGCTGGCGAGATACCGAAGTACAGCCAGCGAACAGTGCCGCGACCAGCATCAGCACTGCGGCCAATCTAATTGATTTCATTGCGTTCCTCTTTTCCCTAAATACCAATTTGAGAATCCGTGCGTCCCGTTTCAGGCCGTCGAAAAATAAGCGGAGGGAATCGGAGAACCAACCGACTGGAAAGCGGACCGCACTCCCTTACCTCCGCGTTACCAAATCCTAATCTTTATTGGCCCTCGTTGGAAGGCCCCATACGTAGCACAGGGCTGTGCAACTGGCCTGGCGCAATCACCGCCATAAAAAAACCCGCCGTTCGGACCGAACGGCGGGTTTTCGCTTACAGGACAGTCAGCCCCGGAATCAGAATTCCGTCGGCTGCTCGCCCTCTTTGACTTCCTTCATGGAAAGCTTGACGCGACCACGGTTGTCCACATCCAGCACCTTGACCAGCACTTCCTGGCCTTCGCAGAGTTCGTCGGTCACATTCTCAATGCGACGCTCGGAGATCTGGGAGATATGCACCAGACCATCCTTACCCGGCAGGATGTTGACGAAGGCACCAAAGTCCACAATGCGCTCAACGCGGCCACTGTAGATTGCGCCGACTTCAATCTCGGCAGTGATTTCCTGAACCCGCTTCATCGCCGCCTGGGCAGACGCCTGGTCTTCCGCGTAGATCTTGACGTTACCGTCGTCGTCCAGATCAATGGAGGCACCGGTTTCGTCGCAGATACCACGGATGGTGGAGCCACCCTTACCGATCACGTCACGGATCTTGTCCGGATGGATCTTGATGGTGGTGATGCTCGGCGCCCGTGAGGACAGCTCGGTACGCGGCACAGAGATGACCTTCGCCATTTCACCAAGGATGTGCTGACGTGCGTCGTAAGCCTGCTGCAGGGCGATTTCCATGATCTCGTCGGTGATGCCGTTGATCTTGATATCCATCTGCAGGGCAGTCACACCCTCAGCGGTCCCGGCAACCTTGAAGTCCATGTCGCCAAGGTGATCTTCGTCACCCAGGATGTCGGTCAGAACGGCGAACTTTTCGCCTTCCTTGACCAGACCCATGGCAATACCGGCCACCGGCGCCTTGATCGGCACACCGGCGTCCATCAGTGCCAGGCTCGAGCCACAGACAGAAGCCATGGAACTGGAACCGTTGGACTCGGTGATCTCAGACACCGCACGGATGGTGTACGGGAACTCTTCCACAGTCGGCATAACGGCAGCCACACCGCGCTTGGCAAGACGACCGTGACCAATCTCACGACGGCCCGGGCTGCCCATACGGCCAGCCTCACCAACGGAGTAGGGAGGGAAGTTGTAGTGGAACAGGAACGGGTCCTTACGCTCACCTTCCAGGGCATCGATGATCTGGGTGTCACGGGCGGTGCCCAGAGTGGTGGTCACGATGGCCTGGGTTTCACCACGGGTGAACAGAGCGGAACCGTGGGTGCTTGGCAGTACGCCGACTTCCACCTCGATCGGACGCACGGTCTTGGTATCACGACCGTCGATGCGCGGCTTGCCGTCGATGACAGACTGGCGAACCGTCGCCTTCTCAACCTTGCCGAAGTACTTCTTCACTTCGTCTTCGGACGGCTGACCTTCCTCTTCACCGGCCAGCTTCTCGACCGCAGCCGCCTTCAGCTCGCCCAGACGGGCGTAGCGGTCCATCTTGTCGCGGATGGTGTAGGCTTCCTCGATGCCAGCGGCAAACTCGCTGCGGATGGCCTCAAGCAGCTGGGTGTTCTCGGCTTCCGGGGTCCACTCCCAACGGGGCTTGCCGTTTTCGGCGGCGAAGTCCTTGATGGCCTGGATTGCCACCTGCATTTCCTGGTGGGCGAACAGAACGCCACCCAGCATCTGGTCCTCGGTCAGCCCCTTGGCCTCGGACTCAACCATCAGCACCGCGTCTTCGGTGCCTGCCACAACCATGTCCAGCAGGGATGTTTCCAGCTCCTGGAAAGTCGGGTTGAGGAAGTAGCCGCGATCGTTCTCAAAGCCGACACGGGCCGCACCAATCGGGCCGTCGAACGGAATGCCGGAGATCGCCAGGGCAGCCGAGGCGGCCAGCATGGCAGCAATGTCCGGGTCCTGGGTCTTGTTGGCAGACATGACCGTCAGGACAACCTGAACTTCGTTCATGTAGCCGTTGGGGAACAGCGGACGGATAGGACGGTCGATCAGACGGGATGTCAGGGTTTCCTTCTCGGAAGGACGGCCTTCACGCTTGAAGAAGCCTCCCGGAATCTTACCAACGGAGTAGGTCTTTTCCTGGTAGTTCACGGTCAGCGGGAAGAAACCCTGGCCCGGCTTGGGCTCCCGGGCGCCAACAACGGTACCCAGAACGGATACATCGTCGATGGTTACCAGAACGGCACCAGTGGCCTGACGGGCGATGCGTCCAGTCTCGAGGGTGACGGTCTTGCCGCCGAGTTCAAATGTTTTCTGTACCGGATTCACGGTAACTCCTTAATTCGATAGCTCATCTTTGTAATCGCCAATCCGGCATCAAAGTCCGCCGATTGGCCACGTTTTACTACACCTACCGCGTCACGGCTCTGTTGCGATGAACGAAAGCGACACCTGTCAGAAAGCTAACAGGCTGTTGCAAAACCCCGGCAAGGCCAGCAAGTGGCGGAGCCAGGCCTTTCAACAACCTGCTATCAATAGCGGCTTTCCATTGTGACAGGGAGTCCTTACGAATCACCGGCGGAACCGGAAGGCGGCACGGTTAGCGGTATTGCCTGCACCAGGGCTCTGGCGGCCAACAATATCGCTGGAGAGAAGCACACCCGACGGCAACGCCGCCGGGCGCAGGCCAGGACCAACAGGCCCTGACCAACAGTCGTCGAATCCAGACGGATCAGCGACGCAGACCCAGACGCTGGATCAGCTCAAGGTAGCGATCAGCGTTCTTGTTCTTCAGGTAGTCCAGCAGCTTACGACGCTGGTTAACCATCCGAATCAGGCCACGGCGGGAATGGTGATCCTGCTTGTTGGCCTTGAAATGGCCCTGCAGCTTATCGATGTTGGCGCTCAGCAGTGCTACCTGTACTTCAGGAGAACCGGTATCGCCTTCACCTTGCTGGAAGTCCTTAACGATCTGTGCCTTCTCATTGGCAGAAAGTGCCATAACTCACCTCATTGGTTGCGATGCATATAAAAGGTCCAGCCGAACCGCGCATCTCTACAGCCCGGCTAATACGGCCCCACCCGTTTCGGGGTAGGTCAGCCGTGTTTTACCAAACGACGGGGAACGATCTTGCAGCCGTCGCCTTCGGCAAATCCTTCTCCCAGCCCGACAAATCCGCGGTCGCCATACAACCGCACCGGACCGGATATAGAATGACCCGATATTCTAACCGGTTGGCCGTTCAATATCGATACCAGCGATGCCCCTTCCAGGGTCAACTCCGGGAACATGCTCAATGCCGCATCGGGCTTGACCAGCAGGCCATCCAGGCTTTCGCCCCGCTCCCGCATGGCCTCCAGATCGTCCACCCGATGAACCTGGTCCAGAGTAAAACCGGCGGCCAGCGTTCGACGCAGGGCGGTAACATGGGCACCACAGCCAAGCGCCTCACCAATATCGTCAACCAGCGAGCGGATGTAGGTGCCCTTGGTACACTTCACCGCCAGATCGATTTCATTGGCGCGGACATTCAGCAGAATCAGTTGGTAGATCGTAACCGGGCGGGGTGGGCGCTCAACCTCAATGCCCTCACGAGCATACTCGTACAACGGCCGCCCTTTGTGCTTGAGCGCCGAGTACATCGAGGGCACCTGTTGGATATCGCCGCGGAAATTTGCCAGTACTGGCTCCAGGGCATCCTCGTCCAGACCTTCCGGCACCGGACGCTCATCGACCACCGCCCCTTCGCTGTCGCCGGTTTCGGTACGAACGCCGAGACGAGCGGTGGTGATGTAAGCTTTGTCACTGTCCAGCATCAGCTGGGAAAACTTGGTGGCCTCACCAAAGCACAGCGGCAGCACGCCCGTCGCTAGCGGGTCCAGCGCACCGGTATGGCCGGCCTTGGCGGCACCGTACAATCGTTTGACCTGCTGCAGGATACCGTTGGAGGTGATCCCCTGCGGCTTGTCGATCACCAGAATGCCGTTAACATCACGGCCTTTGCGTCGACGACTCAAGAACCCGACTCCTCTGGTGACTCCGAGTCATCGCCCTGATCCACCGCAGGCTTGTCGTCCACCGCCTTACGGATCAGCGCATCCATTCTGCGGCTCTGCCCAAGCAGGCTGTCAAAGTGGAAACGCAGCTGGGGCACCACCCGCAGCTTCATGGCTCGGCCAACCTGTCCCCGCAGAAAGCCTGCAGCTTTGCTGAGCACCGCCAGAGACTCTTTCACCTCGGGCGAGTCGGCATTCAATTCGTCGGTTGTCAGCAGGGAAATGTAGATATCAGCGTAGCCCAAATCCCGGCTTACCTTGACCGCGTTGACGGTCACCATACCCACACGGGGATCCTTGATCTCACGCTGAATCAACTGCGCGAGTTCCCGCTGCATCTGGTCGCCGATTCGATCGATTCGGCTGAATTCTCTTGGCATGTCGCGCCTTCGGATTATCTCGGCAGAAAACACGGCGCCCCGTCAGCCGGGGCGCCTCCTGGTCCGGGGAACGCCGGTATCAACCAGCGGATTCCAGCTTACGCTCGACCTTGACCCGATCAAACACCTCGATCTGGTCACCGACCTTCACGTCGTAGCCCTTAACCCCGATACCACACTCCATACCGTTCCGGACTTCCTGAACATCGTCTTTGAAGCGACGCAGGGATTCCAGCTCACCTTCAAAGATCACCACGTTGTCACGCAGGACCCGGATCGGCTTGTTCCGGAACACCGTGCCTTCGGTCACCATACAGCCGGCCACCTGGCCAAACTTCGGCGACCGGAAGGTATCCCGAACTTCGGCAATACCAACAATGTCTTCCCGGAATTCCGGTGCCAGCATCCCTGTCAACGCGGCTTTCACGTCATCAATCAGGTTATAGATGATGCTGTAGTAACGCAGATCCAGACCTTCCTGCTCCACCAACCGCTTGGCGGCGGTATCGGCACGAACGTTGAAGCCGAAGATTACCGAACCGGTGGCCATCGCCAGACTGACGTCGGTCTCGGCGATACCGCCCACACCAGAGGACACCACCTTCACCTGGACCTCGTCGTTGCCCAGATCCTGCAGAGCCTTGACGATGGCTTCCAGAGAACCACGGACGTCGGTCTTGAGGACCACGTTGAGATTCTTGACCTCGTCTTTGCCCATGTTCTCGAACATGTTCTCCAGCTTGGCCGCCTGCTGGCGCTGCAGCCGTTGCTCGCGTTCGCGAGTCTGACGGAACTCAGCCAGTTCTTTTGCCTTGCGTTCATCCGCAACCGCGAAGAACTCATCACCGGCATCGGGGGTTCCATTCAGGCCCAGAATCTCAACCGGGATGGAAGGGCCAGCAGTCTGAACCTGAGATCCGGTCTCGTCCATCATCGCCCGGACTTTACCAAAGAAGCCACCGGCAACGACCATATCTCCACGCTTCAGGGTACCGTTCTGGACCAGTACCGTGGCGACGGAACCTCGGCCGCGCTCCAGACTGGATTCCACCACTACACCTTTGGCCGGTGCGTCAGGGGAGGCTTCCAGTTCCAGAATCTCGGCCTGCAGCAGAACCGCCTCCAGCAGTTCCTCAATGCCCTGACCGGTGTGTGCGGAGACCGGCACGAACTGGACATCGCCGCCCCAGTCTTCCGGGATCACTTCCAGTGCGGACAGCTCATTCTTGATGCGGTCCGGATCGGCTTCTTCCTTGTCCATCTTGTTGACAGCGACGACCAGCGGTACGCCGGCGGACCGGGCGTGTTGAACCGCTTCCTTGGTCTGCGGCATTACGCCATCGTCGGCCGCAACCACCAGGATAACGATGTCGGTGCACTGGGCACCGCGAGCACGCATGGCGGTAAACGCGGCGTGGCCCGGGGTATCCAGGAAGGACACCATGCCGTGATCGGTATCAACGTGGTACGCACCGATGTGCTGGGTAATACCACCGGATTCACCGGCAGCTACCTTGGTGCGACGGATGTAGTCGAGCAGCGAGGTCTTACCATGGTCAACGTGACCCATCACGCTTACCACCGGCGCGCGCTTGGACTTCTCGCCCGCCTCAAACTCGATGCCGCTCAGCACTTCTTCTTCAAATGCGTCTTCGCTCACTGTCTTGGGCTTGTGGCCCAGCTCTTCAGTGACCAGAACGGCGGTTTCCTGATCCAGTGCCTGGTTGATGGTGGCCATGACACCCATACCCATCAGGGTCTTGATGACGTCCGCCGCTTTAACGGCCATACGCTGGGCCAGTTCGCCCACCGCGATGGTTTCGGGGATTTCTACTTCTCTTACCATTGGCTTGGTCGGCCTTTCGAAGCCGTGTCGCTTCTCTTTGGATTTCTTTTTCGCGCGCATTGGCTTGCGCAGCGTCGTATCTTCATCGTCCACAGAAATGACCGGCTTCTCGGCCGGGCGGTTACGGGGACCACGATGACCCGCCGACTTTTTCTTCGGCTTGCCGTCATCGGCGTCGTCGCGACCGCGCTCTTTTTCCTTCTTCTTCTTCGCCTTGCGGTCCTTGTTATCGGCATCCACAGGCGGTGGAACCGGAACCTCCTCCGGCGCAGGCTCGGCAGCCTCAACGGGCGCTTCCACTTCCGGCTCCGGCTGAGTCTCTTCTGGCGCCGGCGCCTCTGCGGCTGGCGCCTCGGCAGCTTCTGTCGCGACGGGCGGCTCGGCCTGCGGAGCCTCGGCAACCGGCGCTGCGGCTTCTACCGCCTCTTCGGCAACGTCAGGCGCATCCGCATCCGGCTGAACCTCCGCTCGCTTGACGTAAGTGCGACGCTTGCGAACCTCGACATTGACCGTCTTGGCACGGCCACTGGAACCACCGGCTTTAAGGGTGGTCGTGGTTTTCCGCTTGAGGGTGATCTTGCGGGGTTCAGCGTCCGACTCGCCGTGGTTCTTTCGCAAGAAGGCCAACAGCTGCTGTTTCTCTTCGCTGGATACCGAGTCATTCTCAGAGCGGGCCTTGAGGCCGGCTTCGACGATCTGGCGCAATAAACGATCGACGGGAGCGCCAACATCTTCGGCCAGTTGTTTAACCGTTACTTCTGACATACTGGTCCTCCTCCCGATTAAGCCTGGTCCTGAAACCAGGGCGCACGTGCTGCCATGATCAACTGGCCAGCGCGCTCTTCATCCATACCTTCGATTTCGAGCAGATCGTCAACAGACTGCTCCGCGAGGTCTTCCATGGTCTGGACACCCAGCCCCGCCAGCTTAAACGCCAGGGCACGATCCATGCCGTCCATCGTCAGCAGGTCCTCTGCCGGCTCACGACCTTCCAGCGCTTCCTCGTCGGCCAGTGCCTTGTTCAGCAGGACGTCCTTGGCACGACGACGCAATTCTGTGACGGTGTCTTCATCAAACCCGTCAATCGCCAGCATTTCTTCCATCGGGACATAAGCCACTTCCTCAATGGAAGTAAAGCCTTCCTCGATCAGAACTCCGGCAAACTCTTCGTCCACATCCAGGTTTTCCGTGAAGTGGCTCAGCAGACGATTGTATTCCTGTTCCTGACGCTCGCCGGCTTCTTCCTCAGTCATCACATTGAGGGTCCAGCCGGTCAGCTCGCTGGCCAGGCGAACGTTCTGACCGTTACGGCCGATGGCCTGGGCCAGGTTGTCTTCGGCGACAGCGACATCCATGGTGTTGCGATCTTCATCCATCACGATGGAAGCCACTTCCGCCGGTGCCATGGCATTGATCACCAGCTGAGCCGGGTTGTCGTCCCACAGCACAATGTCGACGCGCTCGCCGCCGAGCTCATTGGACACAGCCTGTACCCGTGAGCCGCGCATACCGACGCAGGCACCGACCGGATCGATACGGCGGTCGTTGGTCTTGACGGCGATTTTGGCACGGGAGCCGGGATCACGGGCTGCACCGCGAATCTCGATCAGATCCTCAGCGATTTCCGGCACTTCAATACGGAACAGCTCGATCAGCATCTCCGGCGCGGTACGGCTGAGGATCAGCTGCGGGCCGCGATGATCGGTGCGGATTTCCAGCAGCAGCGAACGCACACGGTCGCCCATGCGGAAAGTTTCACGGGGGATGAGCTGATCACGGGGCAGCAGCGCTTCGGCGTTGCTGCCCAAATCAACGATGACGTTGTCACGGGTCACCTTCTTGACGGTGCCGGACACCAGTTCACCCACCCGGTCACGGTAGCTGTCGACGATCTTGGTACGCTCAGCTTCCCGCACTTTCTGGAAGATGATCTGCTTGGCCGCCTGGGCACCAATCCGGCCAAAGGCCACGGACTCAACCTTCTCTTCGTGCAGGTCACCGGGCTTGAGCTCCGTATCGATTTCTTCCGCTTCCTGCAGCGTGAGTTCGGTACCCAGAGCAGGAACCGCGTCGTTATCCACCACCAGCCAACGACGGAAGGTTTCGTACTCTCCGGTACGGCGGTCAATGGAAACGCGGATATCGGCCTCTTCATCCTCGTAACGTTTCTTGGCGGCGGTGGCGAGCGCCAGCTCAATCGCCTCAAAGATGACGTCTTTTTCAACGCCCTTCTCGTTCGAGACGGTTTCTACAACCAGCAAGATCTCTTTACTCATTGGATTACCCTGCCCTTAACCTGAAATAGACTCGCAGTCAGACGACTTACTTGAATACCGGAATGATGTTGGCGCGCTCAATGCTGTCGAAGGGCAACAGGTACTCGTGATCATCCACGATCACTACCACATCGCCACCTTCGGTGCCCTTAAGCAGGCCCTGGAACTTACGGCGTCCTTCGAACGCCATGCGTAGCCGGATCTGGACTTTGTGGCCGGCATAAGCCTGGTACTGTTCAAGTCGGAACAGAGGCCGATCCATGCCCGGGGAGGAAACTTCGAGGGTGTACTCACTCTGGATAGGGTCTTCCACATCCAGCACGCCGCTCACCTGGCGACTCACTTTCTCACAGTCATCGACACCGATACCGTTCTCGGCATCGTCGATAAACAGCCGCAACATCGGCTGAGGGCCACGGGAACGGTATTCCATTCCCCAAAACTCATACCCCAACCCTTCCACTACAGGCCGCAGCATTTCTTCAAGCTTACTTAACTTGGCTGACAAGGTTATCCCGTCTCCATCATTTTCTGTGCCCTAAAACAAAAAAAGGGCTGTTAATCAGCCCTTTTTATGCACCAGGGCCATTTGCCAGGCCCCTTAATCAAAAAGCCCCTTAATCCGGGGCCCTTTGTTGCAAGAACGTACAGGGAAAGCTGCGCTTGCGCGCTCCCTGCAGACAGACACCTGGCCTGTCATCACGAGCTCCGGCTCGAAATCACCGGAAAACCGCATCGAACGTGGCCGGAGTATAAGTACCTCACCGCCACTGGTCAAGGACTGACCAAAAAAAACGGCTTGGAAACCCAAACCGTTTTAAGATGGTGCCGAAGGCCGGACTTGAACCGGCACGGCTTACGCCACTACCCCCTCAAGATAGCGTGTCTACCAATTCCACCACTTCGGCAATAACTTACTCGAGTTCCGGCAGATCATTACCTGCCGCATCCTCGGTTTGAGCCGCACCCTCTTCAAGTGCAGGCTGCTCAGCGTCGACCGAAACTTCCTCGACCACCGGAATGCCAGCATCGCCAGCCACTTCCGCACGCTGCTTGGCGAAAATCGCCAAGGAAAAACTTGTCACAAAGAACACGATCGCGAGGAACGTGGTCATCCGAGTCAGAAAGCTACCACTGCCTTGACTGCCGAATACCGTCTGGGACGCTCCGCCCCCGAAGGCTGCACCAGCATCCGCCCCTTTTCCCTGCTGAATCAGAACCAGACCCACCAGAGCGACGGCGATCACCACGTGCACTACGACAACCAGTGTTTCCAACCACTCCATAACGACTCTCTGTCTATCTAGCTGGTGCGATCAGTTGACCGCATCCGGCGCTTCGAGCGCCCTACAGATTTCGACAAAATCAGCAGCTACCAACGATGCGCCACCAATCAGGCCACCATCGACATCCGGCTGCTGAAACAGTCCGACTGCGCTTTCGGGCTTCACGCTGCCACCATAAAGCAGCGTAATTTCCTCTGCGGGCGCACCCAGCTTTGCCAATTGCTTACGCATAACAGCATGCATTGACTGGGCGTCTTCTGCGGTTGCCGTTTTGCCGGTACCGATTGCCCAGACTGGCTCATAAGCCACAACCACTTGCTGCCACTGCTCGCCTCGCAGACCTACCAGTGCAGAGCTCAACTGCTCACACACGACTTGCTCAGCCTGCCCGGCTTGTCGCTGCTCCAGCGTTTCACCAACACAGAGCACGACCGTCAAATTCGCTTCCAGCACTTGCTGGAGTTTCTCGGCGACGACCTCTTCGCATTCCGCGAACAACTGACGCCGCTCGGAGTGACCGACCAAGACATAGCGACAACCAAAGTCACTCAACATGCCTGCAGCCACTTCCCCGGTATAAGCACCGGCTTGCCAGCGAGCAACATTCTGCGCTCCCAGCTTAAGCTGACTGCCTTTAACTTCCTGCTGCACATCGCGAAGATAAAGAGAGGGAGGAATAATAACAACCTCAACACCTTTATCAAGGCCTGCAACACCGGATTTTACATCTTTGAGCAACGTCCGAACCATTTCTTCGGACCCGTTCATTTTCCAGTTTGCAGCAACAATCTTTTGGCGCATATCAGCCCCCTGACACAAGGGAGGCCGAACTATACAGCAGTCTCCCCTGCCAGACAACCGCCCGCCGAAATTTCACGCCTTGGACTGGCGAACCACCTCCGCCAGCTCTTCCGCGATTCGACCAATCTGCCCAGCGTCCCGTCCTTCCGCCATTACCCGAATCAGCGGCTCGGTGCCTGAAGCCCGCAGCAGTACCCGGCCGTTCGCACCCAACGCCTGCTCAGCCTGGTCGACCGCCGTCCGCACATCATCCCGGGACAGCGGATCAAAGCGCTCCGCCACCCTGACGTTGACCATATGCTGAGGCAGCTTGTTCACACCTTCCCGCAAGGCCTTCAGAGAGCAGCCGGAGGTCCAGCCGGCCACCAGCACCTGCAATGCCGACACAATACCATCGCCAGTGGTCGTGCGATCCCGGATGACCATGTGTCCGGAACCTTCGCCCCCCAGTACCCAGTCGTTCTTCACCAGACATTCCATGACGTAGCGGTCACCAACTTTCGCCCGCTCAAAGGGAATCCCCCGCTCCTGCAGCGCCAGCTCGACCCCGAGATTGGTCATCAGGGTGCCGACCACTCCCCCTTTGAGTTTGCCCGATGCCTGGCGTTCGGCAGCCAGGATGTACAGCAACTCATCGCCATCGACTTCGGCACCGTCCGAATCCACCATCATCACCCGGTCACCATCACCGTCAAAAGCAATTCCCAGGTCAGCGCCCTGCGCAAGCACGGTCTCCCGCAAGCGGTCGAGATTGGTGGAACCGACCGCCAGGTTGATGTTGAGACCATCCGGTTCACCACCGATGACTGAAACCTTGGCCCCTAGCTCGCGAAAGACCTTGGGCGCCACGTGGTAAGTCGCCCCATGGGCACAATCCAGCACCAACCTCACCCCCTCCAGAGTGAACTCATTGGGCACGGTGCTCTTGCAGAACTCAACGTAACGCCCCGGCGCGTCATCGATACGACTGGCTTTCCCAAGGTCGGCGGAATCCGCCACCTGGATGGGGAGGTCCAGCCAGCGTTCAATTTCCGCCTCCAGGGCGTCATCCAGCTTGGTACCAGCCGCCGAAAAGAACTTGATGCCGTTATCATGGTGGGGGTTGTGGGAGGCACTGATGACAATGCCCGCAGACGCCCGGAAAGTTCGGGTCAAATAGGCAATGGCCGGAGTCGGCATGGGGCCCAGCAACTTCACATCAACGCCGGCGGCTGAGAGCCCGGCCTCCAGCGCCGACTCAAACATATACCCGGACAGCCGGGTATCCTTGCCTATCAACACACTGTTGCGCTGACCCTCTCGCTTGAATACCTGGCCGGCCGCCCAGCCCAGCCGCAACATGAAATCCGGAGTAATCGGCGCTTCACCTACACGACCACGAATCCCGTCGGTCCCAAAATACTTTCTGTCGCTCATTGTGCCGATTCCTCCATCGCTGCAACGACCTTAACCGCATCCACCGTCTCCGGCACGTCATGCACCCGAATGACCGACGCGCCCTTCATCGCCGCTATTGTCGCCACCGCCACGCTCGCAGACAACCGTTCATCCACGTCACGGCCGGTAATGTGACCCAGCATACTCTTACGTGACATCCCCACCAGAAGCGGATAACCCAACACCTGCAACTGTTCCATCGTGGCCAGCAACTGCAGATTGTGCTCCAGGCTCTTACCAAAACCGAAGCCCGGGTCCAGCAGCACCTGTTCTGGCGCAATACCCGCAGCTTCCACCTCCCTTACTCGCGCCATCAGAAAGGCACTGACTTCCCGAAGGACATTGTCGTACCGTGGCTGAACCTGCATATCCCGGGGCTTGCCCTTCATATGCATCAGGCAGACCGGCAGTTTGCTGGCTGCGGCCGCTGCAACGGCACCGTCCCGACTCAGTGCCCGAACGTCGTTGATCAGCCCGGCGCCCAAGCGGGCCGTCTCGGTGATCACCGCTGGCGAACTGGTATCCACAGACACCACCACCTCAAGTTCGCGGCCAATCGCCTCAACCACCGGACATACCCGATCCAACTCTTCCTGCTCCGAGACCTCCGCCGCACCAGGCCGGGTGGATTCGCCGCCAACATCGATAAACACCGCGCCGGCGTCCGCCATCCGGCGCGCCTGATCCAGGGCAGCGTCCAGACGGTTGAAGCGCCCACCATCGGAGAATGAATCCGGCGTGACATTCAGAATCCCCATGACATGACACCGGGACATATCCAGCACCCGGCCGGCAAAGTTCATTTCCATCTCAGCCTCTTGGATCAGCAAGCGCCGGGCAAGCTCATCAACCGCCCGGCATGGTCGTACGTGTATTTCCACTTAACAAACAGAAACGCCGCCCGGACGGGCGGCGTTGTGCGTACTGCTCTCAGCGTTCAGGGAAGCCAACACCGAGGTGCCGGTCAGTGCTCCCCGGCAGGCCGGCCAACCCCACCGGACTGGCGATCATCGCCAGCGGCTGGTTCCGATACCGGCTCTTCAACCGCCGCGCCCCCACTGGGACCATTATCCCCCCAGCTTCTGGGTGGTCGCGGCGTGCGACCTTCCATAATGTCATCAATCTGGTGACGATCGATGGTCTCGTACTTCATCAGGGCATCGGCCATCAGATCCAGCTTATCGCGATTATCGATCAGCAACTGACGGGCTTTCTCGTAGCATTCATCGATGATATTGCGTACTTCTTCATCGATTCGCTGAGCTGTTTCCGGAGAGTAGACCGTATGACTCTGACCGGCAGAGCGACCCAGGAAAGGCTCCTCGCTGTCGGTATCGTATTGCAGCGGCCCCAGCTTTTCCGACAACCCCCAGCGGGTCACCATGTTACGGGCCAGGCCAGTCGCCCGCTCAATGTCATTGGAGGCACCGGTGGTGACCCCCTCAAACCCGAGCGTCAGCTCCTCAGCGATCCGACCACCGAACAGACTGCAGATCGAACTGATCAGGTAACGCTTGGAATGGCTGTACTTGTCCTCTTCCGGCAGGAACATGGTCACACCCAGGGCACGGCCACGGGGGATAATGCTGACCTTGTACACCGGATCATGCTCGGGCATCAGACGTCCGACAATGGCGTGCCCGGCCTCATGGTAGGCCGTGTTCCGCTTTTCTTTCTCATTCATCACCATGGACTTGCGCTCGGCACCCATCATGATCTTGTCTTTTGCCAGCTCCAGCTCTTCCATCGACACCAGACGCTGATTGCGGCGGGCGGCGAACAGCGCGGCCTCATTGATCAGGTTGGCCAGGTCCGCACCGGAAAAGCCGGGTGTACCGCGGGCAATCACGCTCGGCTCAATGCCATCCGCCAGCGGCACCTTTTTCATGTGCACTTTCAGGATCTGCTCCCGGCCGATGATGTCCGGCAGGCTGACCACAACCTGACGGTCGAAACGGCCTGGGCGCAGCAGCGCCGGGTCCAAGACATCGGGACGGTTGGTGGCGGCAATGACGATAACGCCTTCGTTGCCCTCAAAGCCGTCCATTTCAACCAGCAACTGGTTAAGGGTCTGCTCCCGCTCATCGTGACCACCGCCCATGCCTGCGCCACGATGGCGACCAACGGCATCGATTTCGTCGATGAAGATGATGCAAGGGCTCTGTTTCTTGGCCTGCTCGAACATGTCGCGAACGCGGGATGCGCCCACACCGACGAACATTTCTACGAAATCGGAACCGGAGATGGAGAAGAACGGCACCTTGGCTTCCCCGGCGATGGCCTTGGCCAACAGGGTCTTACCGGTACCCGGAGGCCCCACCATCAGCACCCCCTTGGGAATACGGCCGCCCAAACGCTGGAACTTGCTCGGATCCCGCAGGAAGTCAACGATCTCTTTGACGTCTTCCTTGGCCTCGTCGACCCCAGCAACGTCGGAGAAGGTGGTCTTGATCTGATCCTCACTCATCAAGCGGGCTTTGCTCTTGCCAAAAGACATCGGTCCTTTGCCGCCACCGCCACCCTGCATCTGGCGCATGAAGAACACGAACAGAGCAATGATGATGAGAATCGGGAATGCCGCAACCAGAAGCTGCGTCCACAGGCTCTGACGCTCAGGCTCCTTGCCAACGACTTCCACCTGGTTGGCCAGAAGATCGTCCATCAGTTTGTTGTCGGCAACCTGGGGACGGATGGTCTGGAAGCGGGAACCATCACCACGGGTGCCCTGGATTTCCAGGCCGTCGATGGTTACCTGACGTACCTGCCCCTGCTGTACCATCTGTACAAACTGGGAATAATTTACCTGTTGCCCCGTAGGGTTGGGTGAGAAATTCTGAAACACCATCAACAGGACGGCGGCTATGATCAGCCAAAGAACCAGATTTTTTGCCATATCGTTCAAGGATCGTCACCTGTGAATTGAAAGACCCCATTGCCGGCAACGCCGCAAAGCTGGCCTTTATCGACACCTTACACCAATTATACGCCGCTCCACCATAAGTGGCCTTCGCGTATGATCCGCCCTTGGCGGTTTTTTCGTTACCCTTTGGTCAGCCCGGGTAAAACGACAAGGTCAGTCGGTAACCAATCTTGTCGGCGGGTAATCGGCACCCTCGACACAGTTGGCCTAGTTACCCACGAAAGCCCTTGCAGACCTGGTAGATCTCCCGGGACCGAGCGCGAGAGGAATCCGGCTTGCGACTGACGACGGTCTTGAACGAACCGCGCATGTCCTGCAGCAGTTGATCAAAGCCCTCACCCTGGAAAACCTTCGCCACAAACACCCCATTGGGTTTGAGCACCTGGCTGGCCATATCCAACGCCAGCTCAACCAGGCCCATGGCGCTGGGGATATCAACGGCAGCCATGCCACTCATATTGGGTGCCATATCGGAAATTACAACGTCTGCGCGACGCTCACCCAGAGTCGACATCAATTCGTCGAACACCGACTGCTCGGTGAAGTCGCCCTGAACAAACGTGACGCCGGCAATCGGGTCCATTGCCAGGATGTCACTGGCGATCACCGTGCCCTGATCACCGACCCGCTCCATGGCCACCTGTGACCAGCCGCCAGGCGCCGCGCCAAGGTCCACCACCAACTGCCCAGGGCGGAACAACTGATCTTTCTGATCCAGCTCCACCAGCTTGTAACTGGCTCTTGAGCGATAGCCATCCGCCTGGGACTTCTTGACCCAAACATCGTCAAAATGTTCCTTAAGCCAACGACCACTGGATTTAGAACGTGCCAAGCAGAACCTCCCGGCGCACTGATAGGTGGATACGGCAATTTCCAGGATCATGCGATCTGGTACAATGCCTCGATTATAAGGGTTTGACGGCCGATGTGCCGCTGACGTTTTTTATGGCACCCATTGAAGGACTTGATCATGAGCCTGTCACCTGAACAGCGCCGCGCATACCGGGGCATTGCCCATTCACTCAAACCGGTGATTATCATCGGCGACAAGGGCCTCTCCGAGGGCCTCCAGCAGGAGCTGGACCGAGCTCTCGACGATCATGAGCTGATCAAGGTCAAGGTCGCAAACCCGGATCGCGAGGCGCGCCAGGAAATCATTGCGGCGCTCTGCGCGGAATCCGGTGCCGAGCTGGTTCAAACCATTGGCAAGATCGCTGTGGTCCTGCGTCGCGCCAAGAAGCCCAACCCCAAGCTGTCCAACCTGCTGCGCCAGCAAGGTTAATCGACGCCACCGCAGCGGCAATAAAAAACCGGCACCGGGTCTGTCCCGCTGCCGGTTTTTTATTGGCTCCCCAACCGCCGGCCTGTCTGTCGCCGGCGACGGAGAACCTGCACACACATGCTCAGATGTGCTCGACCTCTTCGATCTCGTACTCCACGGTGCCGGACGGTACCCGTACCGCCACCACATCGCCTTCGCTCTTGCCAATCAGGGCGCGAGCGATGGGTGATGAAATGGAGATTTTGCCAGCCTTGATGTCGGCCTCATCCTCACCACAGATCTGGTACTTGACCTGCTCATCCGTATCCACGTTCAGCAGGTGAACCGTCACACCAAAGACCACCTTGCCGGTGTTCTCCATGGTGGTGACGTCGATCACCTGGGCCGAGGACAGCTTGCCCTCGATTTCCTGGATACGGCCTTCAATAAAGCTCTGCTGCTCGCGGGCGGCGTGGTATTCGGCGTTCTCCTTGAGATCACCGTGCTCGCGGGCGTCCGCAATCGCTTCGATCACGCGGGGGCGCTCAACGGTCTTGAGCTGGTGCAGTTCTTCACGGAGACTGACCTCACCAGCTTTGGTCATGGGTACACGGGTTGTCATAGTCTTACTTTCCTGCATGCAGATCCTGGAGCCGACGAACGGTGCGCTCCGGACCAAAATTAATGGCGCGGCAAAGCGCTTCACCGCCCGCCAGCGTCGTTGTGTAGGTAACCTTCGACTGCAGAGCCGATTGCCGGATCTGCGCCGAGTCAGAGATGGCCTTGCGGCCCTCGGTGGTGTTGATGATCAACTGAACCTGGCCATTCTTGATGGCGTCCACAATATGCGGGCGGCCTTCACGGACCTTGTTGACCGTCTCCACCTTAATGCCGGCATCGCGCAGAGCCTTGGCCGTGCCAGTGGTGGCAACCAGCTGGAAGCCGGCGGCGATCAGATCGCGAGCCACTTCCGCCGCGCCGGCTTTATCCACATCCCGTACCGACATGAACGCAGTGCCCTTCTCCGGCAACCGCTCACCGACCGCCAAAGCGGCCTTGGCAAAGGCCTCATCAAAGCTGTCGCCCAGGCCCATGACCTCACCGGTGGATTTCATCTCCGGTCCCAGGATCGGGTCCACAGCCGGGAACTTGTTGAACGGGAACACCGATTCCTTCACCGCGTAGTACGACGGCACGATTTCCTGGGTAAAGCCCTGCTCAACCAGTGACGTACCGGCCATGCAGCGGGCCGCCACCTTCGCCAGGGACACGCCGATGGCCTTGGACACGAACGGCACCGTCCGCGAGGCCCGCGGATTCACTTCGATGACGTAGATCTGGCCATCCTGCCACGCCAGCTGAACGTTCATCAAACCCACCACCTCAAGCTCAATGGCCATCTTGCGGACGGCGTCGCGCATCTGGTCCTGAACGTCGGCAGGCAGGGTGTACGGTGGCAGCGAGCAGGCGGAGTCACCGGAGTGCACCCCGGCCTGTTCGATGTGCTGCATGATGCCGCCGATGACCACGTCCTTGCCGTCGCAGATGGCGTCGATGTCCACCTCGATGGCAGCGTTGAGGAAGTGATCCAGCAACACCGGGCTGTCGTTGGACACCAGCACCGCGTTGCGCATGTAGCGCACCAGTTCTTCCTCGTTGTAGACGATTTCCATCGCCCGGCCACCGAGCACGTAGGACGGCCGCACCACCAGCGGGTAACCGATCTCACGGGCTGCCAGCACACCTTCCTCGTGGCTGCGCACGGTGGCGTTGTTCGGCTGCAGCAGGCCCAGGCGGCCAATCATCTGCTGGAACCGCTCGCGGTCCTCGGCGCGGTCGATGGCGTCAGGGCTGGTGCCGATGATGGGCACGCCGGCCGCTTCCAGGCCGCGGGCCAGTTTCAGCGGGGTCTGGCCACCGTACTGCACGATCACGCCCTTGGGCTGCTCCACCCGGACGATCTCCAGCACGTCCTCCAGGGTGATCGGCTCGAAGTACAGACGATCGGAGGTGTCGTAGTCGGTGGACACGGTTTCCGGGTTGCAGTTGATCATGATGGTTTCATAACCATCCTCACGCATGGCCAGGGCGGCGTGGACACAGCAGTAGTCGAATTCGATGCCCTGGCCGATGCGGTTGGGGCCACCGCCGATCACCACGATCTTGTCGCGATCGGTGGCGTCGGCCTCGCACTCTTCCTCGTAGGTGGAGTACATGTAGGCGGTGCTGGAGGCAAACTCGGCGGCACAGGTGTCCACCCGCTTGTACACCGGGCGCACGTCCAGGTCGTGACGCAGCTTGCGCAGGCTCTCTTCGGACAGGCTCAGCAGCTTGGCCAGGCGGGCGTCGGAGAAGCCCTTGCGCTTGAGGCGGAACAGGGTGTCGCGGTCGATGTCGGCCTTGCCGGCCTGCTTGAGCGCCTCTTCTTCCAGGATGATGTCTTCGATCTGCACCAGGTACCAGGGGTCCACCTTGGTGTGCTGGAACACGTCTTCCACGGTCATGCCGCTGCGGAAGGCGTCGCCGATGTACCAGATGCGCTCGGCGCCCGGCTCATTGAGTTCGCGGATCAGGGTTTCGCGGCCGTCTTCGGTGGCCAGGTCGACCTGGGGCTCAAAGCCTTCGGAGCCCACTTCCAGCCCTCTCAGGGCCTTGTGCATGGACTCCTGGAAGGTGCGGCCGATGGCCATCACCTCACCCACCGATTTCATCTGGGTGGTCAGGCGGGCGTCGGCCTGAGGGAACTTCTCGAAGGTGAAACGGGGGATCTTGGTGACCACGTAGTCGATGCTGGGCTCGAACGAGGCCGGGGTGACGCCACCGGTGATCTCGTTGCGCAGCTCATCGAGGGTGTAACCAATGGCCAGCTTGGCGGCCACCTTGGCGATGGGGAAGCCGGTAGCCTTGGAGGCCAGCGCCGAGGAACGGGACACCCGCGGGTTCATCTCGATCACCACCATGCGGCCAGTGTCCGGATGGATGCCGAACTGGACGTTGGAGCCGCCGGTTTCCACACCAATCTCACGCAGCACCGCCAGCGAGGCGTTGCGCATGATCTGGTATTCCTTGTCGGTCAGGGTCTGGGCCGGGGCCACGGTGATGGAGTCGCCGGTGTGCACGCCCATGGCGTCGAAGTTCTCGATGGCGCAGACGATGATGCAGTTGTCGTTGCGGTCCCGCACCACCTCCATCTCGTACTCTTTCCAGCCGATCAGCGATTCGTCGATCAGCAGCTCGTTGGTGGGCGACAGATCCAGGCCGCGCTGGCAGATCTCCTCAAACTCGTCACGGTTGTAGGCGATGCCGCCACCGGAGCCGCCCATGGTGAACGAGGGCCGGATGATGCAGGGATAGCCGATGCGCTCCGCCACGCCCCAGGCTTCTTCCATGGTGTGGGCAATCTCGGCACGGGGGCATTCCAGGCCGATGGACTTCATGGCCTTGTCGAAGCGGTCGCGGTCTTCGGCCTTGTCGATGGTGTCGGCATTGGCACCGATCATCTCCACGCCGTGCTCGGCGAGAACGCCGTGCTTCTCCAGATCCAGGGCGCAGTTCAGGGCGGTCTGGCCACCCATGGTGGGCAGCAGCGCGTCCGGCTTCTCTTTCTCGATGATCTTGGCGACCGTCTTCCAGGTGATGGGCTCGATGTAGGTGGCATCGGCCATCGCCGGGTCGGTCATGATGGTGGCCGGGTTGGAGTTCACCAGAATCACCCGGTAGCCCTCTTCCCGCAGCGCCTTACAGGCCTGGGCGCCGGAGTAGTCAAACTCGCAGGCCTGGCCGATCACAATGGGGCCCGCGCCCAGGATCAGGATACTCTGGATGTCAGTACGTTTTGGCATGTCGTCGATAAACCTGTCAGCAACGTTGGATTCTTGCAGCCCTGAGGGCGGCGCTAATAATGTTCGAACACAGCTTGGCGCTGGGACCGGGGCTCAGCCCCGGGCAGCGTCCATCAGCCGGATAAATTCATCGAACAGAGGCGCCACATCGTGGGGGCCGGGGCTGGCTTCCGGGTGACCCTGGAAGCTATACGCGGGTTTGTCGGTACGTCGGATTCCCTGCAGCGTACCGTCAAAGAGGGACTTGTGAGTCGCCTCAATATTTGCCGGAAGACTGGCTTCGTCGACCGCAAAGCCGTGGTTCTGGCTGGTAATCATCACAGTGCCACTGGCGAGATCCTGAACCGGGTGGTTGGCGCCATGGTGGCCATGCCCCATCTTCAGGGTCTTGGCGCCACTGGCCAGAGCCAGCAGCTGATGCCCCAGGCAGATGCCGAAGACCGGGGTCTCGGTCTCAAGCACTTCACGAATGGCCTGGATAGCGTAATCGCAGGGCTCTGGGTCCCCCGGGCCATTGGACAGGAAGATGCCATCCGGATTCATCGCCAACACATCGGCAGCCGGTGTGGTGGCCGGCACTACCGTGATATCACAACCCCGTGCGGCCAGCATGCGCAGGATGTTGAGTTTGACCCCATAATCCCAGGCCACCACCTTGAAGCGGGACTCGGTACGTTCACCGTAACCACTGCTCAGATCCCACTCGGTCTGGCTCCACTGCCAGCTCTTGTCAGCGGTGACCTCTTTCGCCAGGTCCATACCTTTCAGACCGGGGAAGGCCTTGGCCAATTCCAGGGCACGCTCTGGCGTCGCGTCGGCACCCGCCACGATGGCACCGTTCTGCGAGCCCTTGTCCCGGAGAATCCGGGTCAGGCGGCGGGTATCAATATCGGCAATACCCACCACGTTGTTGTTGCGAAGGTACTGATCCAGCGTATTGGTGCTTCGCCAGTTGCTGGCCAGCAGGGGCAGATCTCGGATAATCAGACCGGCGGCATGGATACGGTCGGACTCCACATCCTCTTCATTGACGCCGGTGTTACCGATGTGAGGATAAGTCAGGGTAACCATCTGGCGGGCATAGGACGGATCGGTCAGGATTTCCTGATATCCGGTCATGGCGGTGTTAAACACCACCTCTCCACTGGTTTCTCCGTCCGCGCCGATGGCGGTTCCGTAGAACAGGCTTCCATCTGCGAGAGCCAGGATTGCCGGGGTTCTCAGGTTTGGGGAGCTCAGGGCGTGAGTACTCAAGGCGTGTATCCTCATCGAGTGGCGTGTCGTCAGTTGCGAATCGGGCCGGACCCTACCGTTATTCTAAACGGTTGCGCGCGGGGTCCCCAACGTGGCGACCTGGCCGTGAAAGGCCAAATTCAGGTCGCAAAAAAGCGAGAGGGAGTCTTTCACTCCGTCCCGCTTTCCCGATGCCTGGCATGCGTTGCCATGCCAGGTCCTGTTGTCAACTACGGCTGCTTGTTACGCTTAGTGCAGTTAAACCGCCTTATTATAGAATTTTGGCGACTTACTGTCCACGGCGATTGCAGGCGCGCTCAGTCTTTGAGCGCGAGCACGTCCTGCATATCGTACAAACCGGCAGGCCGCCCACTCAGCCATCTGGCCGCCCGTACCGCGCCCTTGGCAAAAGTCATTCGGCTGCTGGCCTTGTGGGTAACCTCGATACGCTCACCAATGCCGGCAAATAGCACAGTATGATCCCCGACCACATCGCCACCACGAATGGTCTCAAAGCCGATCTCCTTCTGCGAACGCTCACCGGTGAACCCTTCTCGGCCATACACGGCGCACTCGGCCAGATCTCGCCCCAGCGCATCAGCAACCACCTCACCCATCCGCAGCGCTGTGCCGGAGGGGGCGTCTTTCTTGTGACGGTGATGGGCCTCGATGATCTCCACATCGTAATCGTCACCCAACACTTCAGCTGCCGTGCGCAGCAGGTTCAGCACCACGTTCACGCCAACACTCATGTTCGGCGCAAAGACCACCGGCACCGACTCGGCCGCCACTGCCAACTGCTGTTTCTCAGCGTCCGTCATACCGGTGGTGCCAATCACCATGGCCTTGCCGTGTTCCTGACAGAAACGGGCGTTGGCCAGGGTCAGATCCGGGAACGTAAAGTCCACCAACACATCGAAGGCGTCACAGGCCTCGTCCAATGACGACACCAGGGACACCCCCATCTTGCCGATACCGGCCATTTCACCTGCATCGGCACCGACCAGACTGCTGCCCGGCTCAACAATGGCAGCACCCAGAGTCAGACCCTCAGCGTCATCCACCGCCTCAATCAACACCTTGCCCATGCGGCCAGCCGCACCAATGATCGCTACCCTCATCTGCTCCGCCCTCAGAATTTCATTTCGTCAAAAAAGCTCTTAACCCCTTCAAACCAGGAGGTCTTCTTCGGAGCGTGGTGAGTACCGTTGCCAGCGTCCAGGGTTTGCTGGAACTCTTCCAGCAACTCTTTCTGGCGCTTGGTCAGGTTTACCGGGGTTTCCACCATGACCCGGCACAGCAGATCGCCGGCAGGACCACCGCGAACCGGGCTGACGCCCTTGTTACGCAGCCGGAACAGTTTGCCGGTTTGGGTTTCTGGCGGAATTTTCAGCTTCACCCGACCATCCAGTGTGGGCACTTCCAGTTCGCCGCCCAGGCTGGCATCAACAATGCTGATCGGCACTTCACAGTAAAGGTTGCGGCCATCACGGGTAAAGATGGAGTGCTCACGAACGTCGATCTGGACATAAAGATCCCCCGGAGGACCACCATCCACGCCCATTTCACCCTCACCCGCCAGACGGATACGATCTCCGGTATCCACACCTGGCGGCACTTTCACCGACAGCGTCTTCTCCTCCTGAACCCGGCCGACACCATGACAGACCTTACAGGGGTTCTTAATGATCTTGCCGGCACCACGACAGGTCGGACAGGCCTGCTGAACGGTGAAGAATCCCTGCTGCATGCGGACCTGGCCCATGCCGTTACAGGTGGTACAGGTCTCCGGGTGGGAGCCCTGTTCGGCACCGGAGCCGTCGCAGTGATCACACTCGACGTGTCCCGGCACCCGAATCTTGACAGTCTTGCCCTTGACGGCTTCCTCAAGGTCCAGAGCCAGGGTATAGCGCAGATCGGCACCACGGGTATTGCGGCCACCACGACCACCACCACCGCCGCCGAAGATATCACCGAACACGTCACCAAAGATGTCGGAGAAACTCGCGCCACCGCCGCCAAAGCCGCCGCCGGCCTGACCGTCGACACCGGCATGACCAAACTGGTCATAGGCGCTACGCTTCTGGGGATCGGCCAGTACTTCGTATGCTTCGCTGGCCTCCTTGAACTTGTTCTCGGCATCCGCATCGTCCGGATTGCGGTCGGGATGGTACTTCATGGCGAGCTTACGGTATGCCCGCTTGATTTCCTTCTCATCCGCTTCCCGGGAAATTCCGAGAATCTCGTAGTAATCGCGCTTGGCCATGCTTTCTAACCCTGTTTTTGCTCCCGGATCTCCGGAAACCGTTCTGACTTCTGTTGATCGCCTGGATACTCCAACTGGAGCACCTCACCGACGGGGCGGCCCGGCATTCTAGCGCACCCCCTAAACGAGGAAAAACGCGGGAAGCGACTCCCCGCGTTTTTCTGACTTCGACAATGCGCGGATTAGCGCTTGTCGTCGTCTTTCACTTCTTCGAACTCGGCGTCCACGGCATCGTCCGCAGAGCCGGAAGCCTGCTCGCCGCCCGCCTGGGCACCAGCATCACCCGGCTGGGCTTCAGCCTGCTCGGCGTACATCTTCTGTGCCAGCTCGGAAGACACTTCGGTGAGCTTCTGGGTCTTGGCTTCGATGTCGTCTTTATCGGAACCGGTCAGGGCCTCTTCCAGGTCCTTGATGGCGGCTTCGATGGACTCTTTCTCGCTGTCGCTGACCTTGTCGCCGGCCTCGCTCAGAGTCTTGCGCACGGTGTGAACCATGGCATCCCCCTGGTTGCGGGCCTGCACCAGCTCCTCAAACTTACGATCCTCATCGGCGTTGGCCTCGGCATCGCTGACCATCTTATCGATCTCGTCCTCGCTCAGACCGGAAGAGGCCTTGATCACGATGGACTGCTCCTTGCCGGTTGCCTTGTCCTTGGCGGACACGTTGAGGATACCGTTGGCATCGATGTCAAAGGTCACTTCAATCTGCGGCACACCGCGCGGCGCCGGAGGAATGTCCGCCAGGTCGAAACGGCCCAGGGACTTGTTCTGGGTAGCCTGCTTGCGCTCACCCTGAACGACGTGAATGGTCACTGCCGTCTGGTTGTCGTCCGCGGTGGAGAAGGTCTGCGATTTCTTGGTCGGAATCGTGGTGTTCTTCTCGATCAGCGGCGTCGCCACACCACCCATGGTCTCGATGCCCAGGGTCAGCGGGGTAACGTCCAGCAGCAGTACGTCCTTAACATCGCCAGAAAGCACCGCACCCTGAATCGCCGCACCCATGGCTACGGCTTCGTCCGGGTTCACATCTTTACGCGGCTCTTTGCCGAAGAACGCTTTAACCTTCTCCTGCACCAGCGGCATCCGGGTCTGACCACCAACCAGAATCACTTCGTCGATTTCAGAGCCGCTCATGCCGGCGTCCTGCAGGGCCACTTTACAAGGCTCCAGGCTGCGCTGGACCAGGTCTTCAACCAGAGACTCCAGCTTGGCACGGGTCAGCTTGACGTTCATGTGCTTGGGACCAGACGCATCGGCGGTCACATACGGCAGGTTGACGTCGGTCTGCTGACTGCTGGAGAGCTCGATCTTGGCCTTCTCTGCCGCCTCTTTCAGACGCTGCATTGCCAGCGAATCACCACGCAGGTCAATACCGCTGTCCTTCTTGAACTGGTCCGCCAGGTATTCGATGACCTTCATGTCGAAGTCTTCACCACCCAGGAAGGTGTCACCGTTGGTGGCCAGAACCTCGAACTGGTGCTCACCGTCCACATCGGCAATCTCAATGATGGACAGGTCGAAGGTACCACCACCCAGGTCATAAACCGCCACCGTACGGTCACCGCTCTTCTTGTCCAGGCCATAGGCCAGGGCCGCGGCGGTCGGTTCGTTGATGATCCGTTTGACTTCCAGACCGGCAATCTTGCCGGCGTCCTTGGTGGCCTGACGCTGGCTGTCGTTGAAGTAGGCCGGGACGGTAATCACCGCTTCGGTGACCGTCTCACCGAGGTAGTCCTCAGCGGTCTTCTTCATCTTCTTCAGCACTTCGGCGGACACCTGCGGCGGCGCCATCTTCTGGCCTTTCACTTCCACCCAAGCGTCACCGTTGTCCGCCTTGGCGATGGTGTACGGCACCATCTTGATGTCTTTTTGGACCACATTGTCTTCAAAGCGACGACCGATCAGACGCTTGATGGCGTACAGGGTGTTCGCCGGGTTGGTCACCGCCTGACGCTTGGCGGACTGGCCCACCAGGGTCTCGCCATCGTCGGTGTAGGCGATGATGGACGGGGTGGTGCGATCGCCTTCAGCGTTCTCGATCACCTTGACCTTGTCGCCATCCATGATGGCCACACAGGAGTTTGTGGTTCCCAGGTCGATACCAATAATTTTGCTCATTGATTCACTCCAAATTCGTTATGTCATCCGGTTCCGGCATTCTGCCCGCTGCTCTTCCGGGGCCTGTCGGCCCGGGGCGCCACCCGTTTACTGCCTATATTGGCGCCAGCAAAAAGTTTTCAAGCCTGTTCGTCGATTTTTGGCCCATCTTCGGCTTTCGCCACCACCACCATGGCGGGACGCACCAGCCGCTCATTGAGGCTGTAGCCTTTCTGGATCACCGACACCACACTGTTGGGCTCGGCGCCCGGCGCCGGCACCATGGACATCGCCTCATGGCTCTGGGGATCGAACGGCTCGCCTTCCGGGTTGATCTGCTCCACCTTGAACTTCTGCAGGCTGGACAGGAACAGATTCAGCGTCATCTCAACCCCCTGGCGAATGGAGGCCAGCGCCTCGCTATCCAGGTTCTGGGATTCGGTGCTCTCCACCGCCTTCTCCAGGCTGTCCGCCACCGGTAGCAGTTCCTTGACGAACTTCTCCAGCGCGAATTTGTGCGCCTTCTCGACATCGATCTCGGCACGACGACGGACATTCTGCATCTCGGCCTGGGTCCGCAGCACCTGATCCTTCATTTCCTGGAGCTGGGCCTGCAGAGCCTCGGTATCGTCCGCCGACGCCTCGCCCGCAGGGTCGCTTTCCGGCGTTTCCAGCTCGGCGTCTTCCGGCTGCTTCAGTTCCTCTTCCACCTGCTCATTGCGGTTCTCGTCGGCGCTCATTGGCAACTCCTGCTGGTTCGTTTCTGGCCGTCACGGCCCTCAATTCAAGTTGGCGTTCCGGGACAGCGTCACCGGTAAATCTCGTTGCCGAACGATATGGGGCCCAATTGACGGGTTTCAACCACCCGAAACCTGCGATTTGAACATTTGCAAACCAGCAAAAGCCTGTATATATTCACAGCAACTGTATAGATTCACAGTGAATCCGTCGCATCGATCCAGGAGGACCCCGCATGCTGACCCATCTGACCGTCACCAATTACGCCATCGCCGAAAGGGTGGAGCTTCAGTTCCAGGCAGGCATGACCGCGCTGACCGGAGAAACCGGGGCCGGCAAATCCATTGTGCTGGACGCCCTCGGACTGGCCATGGGCGGCCGGGCTGACGCCGGGGCGGTGCGACACGGTGCCAAGCGGGCGGACATCACGGCATCGTTCAACGTCAGCCGGATCGACGAGGCCCGGACCTGGCTCGCAGATCACGAACTCGATGATGAGAATGACTGCATTCTCCGTCGCACCATCAGCAAAGATGGCCGGTCTCGAGCCTACATCAATGGCCAACCCTGCCCACTGGCACACCTGAAAGAGCTGGGCGCCCTGCTGATGGACATTCACAGCCAGCACCAGCACCAGTCCCTGCTACGCAAGGACACCCACCGCAAGCTAGTGGACGAGTTCGCCGGCGCCCTGCCCCTGGCCGACCAGACCCGGGCAGCCTGGAAGACCTGGCAGCAAATCCGGGACGCCCTTGAGAAGCGCCGCCAGAACGCGGACGAAGCCGAAGCCCGCCTGCAACTGCTGCGTTATCAGGTGGAAGAGCTGGACCGACTGGCCCTGGAGGGCGGTGAACAGGCACAGCTGGAGGCCGAGCAGGAGCAGCTCGGGCACGCCGAAAGCGTGATGCACCGCAGCCATCAGGCCGCCTTGCTGTGCAGCGAGGACGACAACAGCGCAGCCAGCCTGCTGCGACAGGCACTGAACCAGCTGGAGCAGCTCCCGATTGAAGTGCCGGCGCTTGCCGACACCCTGCAGATGCTCAATGAAGCCCAAATCCAGGCTGCCGAAGCCGGTGATAACCTGCGCCGGTTCGTTGAAGACTATGACGCCGATCCGGCCCGACTAGCAGAAGTGGAGGAACGACTGAGCGCCATCTACCAACTGGCTCGCAAACACCGGGTACCACCGGAAGAGCTGCCCGAGCTGCATCGCAAATTGAGCCAGGAACTGGCCGAACTTGATGGCGGTGCTGGCAGCCTGGAGCAGCTGGAGGCAGAACTGGAAGAGCGGAGACAGACCTACCAGACTCTGGCGACTCAGCTGTCAGAAGCCCGCCAAAAAGCGGCGGCCACCCTGGACCTGCGAATTGCCGAGGAACTGCAGCAACTCAGCATGCCCTCAGTACAGTTCGTCACCCGCCTCAGCAGTAACAGTCACGACGAACCCGGCCCCCACGGCCAGGAGGACATCGAGTTTCTGGTCAGCGCCAACCCCGGCCAGCCAGCACGCCCACTGGCCAAAGTGGCCTCCGGCGGCGAACTGTCACGGATCAGCCTGGCGATTCAGGTGGTGGTAGCACAGACCTCCACCACCCCCACGCTGGTGTTTGACGAAGTCGATGTGGGCATTGGCGGCGGTACCGCGGAAGTGGTCGGCCGACTGCTGCGCACGCTCGGCGGCAACGGCCAGGTATTGTGCGTGACGCACTTGCCGCAGGTGGCGGCGCAATGCCATCAGCACCTGTTTGTCAGCAAGTTCACACAGAAGGACGCCACCTACTCCCGCATCGAAACCCTGGGAGACGATGAACGGATCAACGAAGTGGCACGAATGCTGGGCGGGGTGGATATGACGGAGCAGACCATTGCTCACGCCCGGGAGATGTTTACCAAGGGGCAGGCGACCCATCACTGAACTCGCCACGAACACTTTCCCCCTCTCGACCTGAGAGCCTTGATGGCGGGTGGCAACACCCGCCTTTTTTTATGCCCGCTCAGGAGTCGATCGGCTTTACGTACAGCGTCAGGCTGTGATCGACAATCTCAAAGCCGTGCTCGGCGGCGATTTTCTGCTGGCGCTCTTCAATCACCGGATCGCAGAACTCAATGACCTGACCGGTCTGGGTGCAAACCATATGGTCGTGATGCTCGTCGGTCGCGAGCTCAAACACCGCGTGGCCACCTTCAAAGTTGTGGCGCAATACCAGGCCTGCCGCCTCGAACTGGGTCAATACCCGATAGACTGTCGCGAGTCCGACATCGTCTCCCTGGTCCAGGAGCTTTTTATACACGTCCTCCGCACTCAGGTGGTGCTCCTCGGCATTTTCCAGTATGTTGAGGATCTTCACCCGCGGCAGCGTGACTTTCAAACCGACCTTGCGCAATTCGGTGTTTTCAGAAGACATGATGCTATTCACTCTTTGGTGTACTTCCGGCTTCCGGTATTATGAAGCCGCATGAATATGTTTTGACCCGCGTCTTACCTGCAACCCGCAGGCCGCTTCAAGATAGAGGATTTCCCCCAACGATGCAAAAGCTTGCGGCACCCCTCAAGCCCTTGTGCCTACTGGCCCTGACGGCGGTTTTAACCCTCTCTGGCTGCGTGTTCCCGGGCGTCTACAAAATCAACGTCCAGCAGGGCAACATCGTCGACCAGGAGAACCTGGAACAGCTCAACACCGACATGAGTCGACGCCAGGTCCACGCGCTCCTCGGGTCACCAGCCGTCATCAATCCGGTGGACAACAGCAAGGAGTACTACGTCTACACCTTCCAGCGAGCCGGCGGAGATATCCGCAAGCAGCAGATCATCGTCTATTACGATGGCAACCAGTACAGCCATCACGAAGCCAGTCTGCTGGACGAAACGCCCGCCTACTGACCAGTTCGGCTCCGGCCCGGATCAGCCTTTCTTCCGGGCCCGGTTCAACCTTGCCTGTTTCGGATCGATTTTCAGCGGGCGGTAGAGCTCAATCCGATCCCCCGCCCTCAGACTTTCTCGCTTGGGGGCTTTGACCACTTTGCCAAACACCCCCATATCGATACAGTCCGGATCAATCTCAGGAAACACGTCAAGAATACCTGACTGAATTACTGCGTCATAGACCGTTGCGCTCTCATCCACCCTTACCGCCAGGATTTCCTGACGTTCCGGCGTCGCGTAAGCCACTTCAACCGCAATCACAGCACGCGCTCCCCATACACCACATCAGCCCGGCGACAGAACGCATCCACCATGGTATTGGCAGCTTGGCTGAAGACAGCCCCAAACGCCATTTTCGACAGCGAATTGGACAACTCGAACTCCAGTCTCAGCAGCACTTTGCAGGCGTTCTCATCCAGTGCCAGAAACTTCCAGTGGCCACTGAGGTTGCGAAACGGACCATCCACCAGGGTCATGTCGATGACGTCCGGCGCCCGTAGCTGGTTGCGGGTGGTAAAACGCTGTCGCACGCCGCCCTTGGCCACCTGCAAAGAGGCCATGAGTTCCAGCTCGGTCTGCTCATGGATTTCGGTGCCTTCACACCAGGGCAGAAAATCGGGGTAACGGGCAACGTCATTGACGAGTTCGAACATGCGCTGGGCCGAGTGCATGACCAGCGCGGTCTTCTCGATCTGGTGGGACATGGGAATGGACTACCTGTCTGACACGGGAACCGGAAATTCAGACACTATGATAAAGGATTTCATCCTGGCGTTGGCGATCTTTCTCATTCGGGGCCTGCATCGCCGGTCGCACGTCTGCTGGCGGCAGCGGTTCCGCTCCCGGGGCTCCTTTATCAGCCCCCGGCTCGGAAGCCTCCTGAGCGTCGTTCAGTTCAGATTCCGGCGGCTCTACCGACGTTTCCGGCGCGGCCTCCTCCAGCGGTGCAGCACCATTGTGAATCAACACTGGCCGACACAGGACCTCATTCTGATCTTCGCCACACAGGTCCCGCACCGAGGCCAGGGTGTAATGAACGCTGATGTAGACCACCACCAGCGGCAACACCACCCGCATGCCCCAGTACCAGATCTGGCCAACCAGCCAGGGCGTCCGGCCAATCAGGCTGAACGCCAGGGGCCGGCTCAGACGCCAGCCGATGAATATCGCCAGAGACACACACACCAGCGGTATCAGGATGCCGCTGGCCAGTAACTCCAGCCAGCGGAACAGACTGCCGCCGATCCAGGTGATATCGACCCAGACATTGAACGAGAACAGCGACAGAAGTCCGGCCAGCCAAACCGCCAACCCCATCACCACCACCGACCACCCCCGGGGCGAACCAGTCCATTCCTGAAACCAGCCCACCAGTGGTTCCAGCAGCGCCAGCGACGTC
The DNA here is from genome assembly GCF_020546665.1 of Marinobacter sp. CA1. Classification (NCBI taxonomy): domain Bacteria; kingdom Pseudomonadati; phylum Pseudomonadota; class Gammaproteobacteria; order Pseudomonadales; family Marinobacteraceae; genus Marinobacter; species Marinobacter sp. CA1. The sequence goes on along the minus strand of NZ_CP071785.1, from coordinate 637,507 downwards.
GTCCAGGCCACCAGAACCACCAGCAGGAACACCGCCGCCAGCACAAACTGCCCCCCCACGACCTCCGCCAAACTCAGCGGCAGGGCCACAAACAGCAAGCTGAAGCCCTGCTCGCCCAACCCTGGCGCACCGGCCCGGACCAACGCAAAGATCACCAACCCGGCCATCAGCGCAAACAGGGTGTCCATCAGCACCACGGCGAACACCGAGCGCTTTAGCGGTGTCATGGCGGGCATGTAAGCGCCAAAAATGGCCCAAACCCCCATCCCGAGCCCCAGCGTGAAGAAGGCGTGGAACAGCGCCAAGCTGACACTGTCCCAGCCCAGCTGCTCGCGCCGGAAGCCCAACAGCTGCTGACTCGCGCCGGCCAGATCGCCGTTCTGCCCGGCATACACCAACAGCACCAGCGTCAGTAACAGCAACCCTGGCACAACGCCCCGGAAAGTCCGCTCCAGACCGCCGACCACGCCCTGGGCTGACACCCAAAGCACCAGCAGCAGAAAGAACCCGTGCCAGCCCATGAAGTGACGGTAGTTGCCCGGATCCGCCACCAGAGACGACAGCAAGCCGGTGGCCTCCGCCTCGCCACCACCGTGAAACCAGCCCAGGGCGCCATAGAACACGTACGCCAGACAGATGGCCCCGATGACCAGAGTGAACGACAGAACTACAAAAGCGGAAACAATGGCCAGACGCCCGATCCACACCCAGTACCGCGACAGCCGCGCCTGGCGCACAAAGCCGTCCATCGCCAACACCACGCCATGGCGGGCATTCCGGCCAACAGCGGCTTCGGTCAACATAAGCGGCAGGGTCACGAGGATCAGGCACCCCAGGTACAGCAGCACAAACAGGCCACCACCATGTTGCGAGGCGAGATAGGGAAATTGCCACAGATTGCTGAGGCCCACCGTGGCGCCGGTCGCCGCCCAGAAAAACGTCGTGCGACGGGTCCAAGAACCGATGGCCGTTTCGTATGGAGTAGGCATTCCGTACCCAGTCAGACAGTGGACTGCCATTGTAACCAAATCCGACGCGAACTCACCTCCTGTGACAGACCCCGACAACGGGAATCGTGACCGATCTGGCAGTCCTGGGCTACAATGGTCCCTTTTATCCGCGGGCCCGGCCTCCCGGCCCAGGCAATTCCCGCAAACGGATCAGGTATTCATGAGCAAGAAGAAACCCGGTACGCCCAGCAGCACCATCGCGCTCAACAAGAAAGCCAAGCACGAGTATCACATTGAAGAGCGCTTCGAGGCAGGACTGTCCCTGCTTGGCTGGGAAGTGAAATCGCTCCGGGCTGGCAAGGGCCAGCTAACGGACGCCTACGTATTACTCAAGGACGGTGAAGCCTGGTTGCTTGGCGCCCACATCATGCCACTGAACACCGCCTCCACCCACGTTATCGCAGACCCGACGCGCACCCGCAAACTGCTGCTGCACGCCAAGGAGATTGCCCGCATTGTCGGCAAGGTCAATCAGACCGGTCACACCTGCATTCCGCTGGCCCTGTACTGGAAGAAAAACAAGGTTAAATGCGAGATTGCCCTGGTGAAAGGCAAGAAGCTCTTCGACAAGCGGGCGACCGAGAAAGAGCGCGACTGGAATCGCCAGAAACAGCGTGTGATGCGGGAAGCCAACGCCTCCTGAGCCCGGCCGCGAGGTCTGGTCACAAGCCACTTTCACAACCTGTGCTACCAGCCTATACTGCAATTTCTCAGGTGGTAGCGCCCATCTATCTGTCGTATTTGACCAACGCTACGACCTCTCACTTACGGATAAGAGGGAGGGTCGAATGCAACCCCACAGTGAACCCATGTCAGCCGTTGATCGCGCCTGGCTACGCATGGAAAGCGAACAGAACCCGATGATGATTTCGGCGGTACTGGCTTTCGATGATGCCATTCCGCTGCCCCGGCTGCGCCGGGTACTGTCCGAGCGTCTGCTGGCGTTTCGGCGCTTCCGGCAACGACCCTACCATCATCGCGGCACCACGTACTGGCAGGATGACCCCAGGTTCGACCTGGACAACCACCTGCACCGGATGGCCCTTGCCGGCCAGGGTAGCCAGCTCGATCTGCAGGAACTGGTCAGCGACCTCAACAGCACCCCACTGGATTTCAGACATCCGCTCTGGCAGATCCATTACGTCGACCACTACGGTGACGGCTGCGCCCTGATTGTCCGCATCCACCATTGCATCGCCGACGGCCTCTCCCTGGTTCGGGTACTGCTCTCGCTGACGGACAGCAACGCCACCCCTAAGGTCCATACCCTCTCCCCCAGCGCCCATCAGCCACCACGACGCCAATCGCGCTGGCAACGCCGGCTGGACCAACTCCTGACGGCGCCCTCAGCGGTCCGCCGGAACGGCGAGCGCCTTCGTCACAGCCTGCGGGAAGGACAATTCGGTCGTCGCTTTGCCCGCGAGGCCAGCGGCTGGGTGGTTGACGGCCTCAAGCTGGCACTGGCCGCCAACGAACCGCCCACCGGACTCAAGCCCGCCTTGAGTGGCCGCAAACAGGTTGCCTGGGCGAACCCACTGGATCTGGCCCAGGTCAAGGCATGCGCCCACACCCTTGGTGGAACGGTAAACGATGTGCTGCTGAGCATTGCCGCAGGCACCCTGCACCAATACTTCGAGAATACCGGCCGCCAAGCCCCGGATTGCGGTCTCAGGGTGGCGGTGCCATTCAACCTTCGGCCATTGCATCAGCCAGTGGACACGTTAGGGAACCAGTTTGGACTGGTGCTGGTCACCCTCCCGGTGGACGTCCCCTGCCCCTTGATGCGATTCCACCAGACTCGGGAAACCATGAGCCGGCTCAAGCAGTCTCACCAGGCCGAGATCACCTACTCGCTGCTGGATCTGTTTGGCCATGGACCGGATCAGCTCGAACGCCAGGCCCTGAACCTGCTCAGCCACAAAGCCACGGCCGTGCTGACCAATGTGCCTGGCCCCAAGCAACCGGTCTACCTCGCTGGCGCTCGTCTGCGCCAACCCATGTTCTGGGTCCCGCAAAGTGGCGATATCGGGATCGGCATGAGCATTTTCACCTATGATGGCACGGTCCAGTTCGGTTTCAGCGTCGACAAGGCGATCGATCTCGATCCCAACGCCGTCATGACGGATTTCCACAACGAATTCGAGCGCTTGCTGCAGGCAACTCCGAGAGGCCAACCGTTTTTGGGGGAACCGCGCGCTGCGAGCTAGGGGTTATTCGCGGATCAGCCGCGTCGGCCCCCGACGCCTTGGCGAGGCTCGCGCCAGTCTGGGACGCTTTAATTTCGGCGAAAGCCCTTGAAGTGGGCACAACCGCCCACATATACTCTAACCATAGGGGGACGACATGGCTTCGACGCTGGTTGCGAACCCTTGGGTGCATGTCGAGATGGCAGCCAATCTCGTTAATCCAAAGCTGCATATTAATAGTCGCAAACGACGACAACTACGCACTGGCGGCGTAAGCCGTTCCAGTCGTCCCGGCTAGGATGCCTGTAACCTAGTAGCAACATCCCGGGACGTCATCATTAACAGGATGCTCCGTTTTCCAGAGCTCACTGGTTGACGGCTAAGATTCAAAGAGCTCGCCTCTCACACCCTGACCTTCGGGTCGTTTGAGGTTAAATCAATAGAAGGACGCTAAGCATGTAGACCTCAAGGCAGAGTGCTGGCGGACGCGGGTTCGATCCCCGCCGTCTCCACCAAACCTCTCTCAATTAAGCCCCTGATTTCAGGGGCTTTTTTGTTTCTCAACCTTCCTCATTCTCGCTAACGCGTCCACAATGTGTCCACACCGGAGAAAAGCGCACCGCGTCTGACAGGTGGTCCGGTGACAAATGCGCGTACCGCATGGTCATGTTGATGGTGGAATGTCCCAGGATCTTCTGCAGCGTCAGAAGGTCACCACCGTTCATAACAAAGTGACTGGCGAATGTGTGGCGCAGAACATGGGCAGACTGCCCCTTGGGCAATTGAATCCGTGACTTCACCAGGGCTCTTCGAAAGGCACTGAGTGAAGACGAGAAAGAACCCCACTCTTTCAGATGCGCCTGCAGCTCCTCGAACAGATCCGGTGTCAGAGGCACCGTCCGGGACTTGCCGCTTTTTGTCCCCACAAACGTCACCCGGTTGTGTCTTAGATTCCGCTCCTTAACGTTTTCAGCCTCGCCCCAACGCGCACCGGTAGCCAGGCAAAGCCGAGTCAGCAGATGGACATGCGGATTCGACGTAAAATCGCTGATTGTCTCCAGCAGGTGCCGGATCTGGTCGGAGGTCAGCCAAGCTAGTTCTTTTTCATCCAGCCGAATTGGCTCAATACGGCCAAACGGGCTTTCGTAGTCGATCTCACCAACCTTGTGTAGCTGGTTGTACACAGCGTTGAGGTAACCAAGATGGTTATTCAGGGTCTTTCCATTTGCCCCACTGGACATTTTGGCTGCCCGGTAAGATAGGAAGGCAGACGCATTGGCCTTGCTGGCCCTGGGGTTTCCCATAGCGGAGGCTATGGTTTCCAGCGCTCGTTTACGACGTTCCCCGTCCTTAAGGTGGACACCTTTGATGTTGAACCAAAGCTCTATCAGCTGTAGCAGGGTTCGCGTATCAGCTTTGGCCGGACTCCAGTCTTCTTTGCCTTCTATCCGCTTGGACATCACCCAGTTCTCAAACCGGATTGCTTCCGGCTTGGATGCAAAGGTTTTCCGGACGCGCTTTGAACCGCGACCATTTACCCAAATATCCACCTGCCAACGTCCGTTGGGCTTTCTCCGGATCATGCCGCTACCTTGCTCAACAGCCGTCGTTTCACCAAGCCATCCTCAACAAGCTGGTATAACTCGTTCTCCTTGATGTCCCTGCGCCGGTAGTAGTTGCAGAGGTCTTCCCACAGGCCTGATTTCTTGAGGCAATCCCAGGCTTGCCGGGTGTTAAAACGGTTGCGGGCATAGATGCTCAGGAGATTGCCGAAGGCCAGGGAGACATTCTTTTCGTTGCCGCAACCGGGTTCCTTTTTTGCGCGCTTGTACAGCAGATCCGGGGCCGGGTGGCCGAAGCTGATGTCGTCACGGAGCTTGGTCCAGATCGGGTGCACCCACTCCCGTTTGGCCTCGTAGCGGTTGCGTTCCATGGCGTAGCGCCACAGACCGGTCAGGTGCTTCACTGCGTGGGCGAAGGTGTAGATCGGGGCCATGTTGGCCGTGCCCTGGGAGACTTCGTTGACGATGCGGTGATGGAAACGGATCTCCAGGCGCCAGACCGGTTTATCCGGGTCGTAGCAGGTGTCCGGGAAGCACTGTTCGTTGCTGGCACACTCCCAGATGCTTTCCATGAAGGCGCGCTTGTCAGAGACATCAATCTCTTTGGACTTGTTGTACAGGCACATCTGGAGGCTGTTGGCCTTGCCGAAGGTGTAGGTTTCACCACGTCCGTTGACCGTTGAGCCGATGGCGCCATCGAAGCGCAGGTCGGACAGGCCGTTGTGGACGGTAACGGTTCTGGCGCGGGTCACGAAGTGTTCTGCAAACTCTCGGGGCGGTTCCCAGCCCTGGAAGTCGCAGGCCAGATGGAGGGCGATTCCGACCGGTTTGATGGCGTTGAGGAAGTGCATGCCCCACTCCGCCAGTTCGTCGCTGATCTGGTCGCTTCCGCGTTCATAGAGCCATTGAGGGCTGCATTCGATTTTGACGTGGGTTCCCAGGGCATCGCCTTCGGCGTAGAAGTTCTGAAGCAGGATGGTCAGGCCGTATTCGCGGTTTTGCAGCAGGTATTTGAAGCCACCACGGCGACCGGATTGCAGGCGGAAGGTGACGCCCCGAATGGTTACGTTGGCGTCGTAGCCGGATTCGTAGGCGTGGGCGATGTCGGCCAGGATCTGGGGTTTCAGTTTGCCTTCGTAGAGCTGCCGGACGGTATCAACCCCGGTCCACAGCACATTGACGTTGCCCAGGTCCACTTGCTGCCCTTCCGGTCCAATGAACAGGTTGCCCTTGCCAATCTCGCCGGTGCGTACATCGATTCGCTCAAAGTCTTTGATTTTCATCTATGGCTCACTGTGGTTCATTGTGGTGTTAAAACGACTGCCGTCGTTTTCTATGAGACGTGTTACAGGGACGTCTGTCCGCCGGCGGCGGCGCGTCGCTGGGGCAAGCCTTTCCACCCACGCGCCGCCACCGCCCCGCGGTTGCTAGAACTTCATTGCCTCAGTCTCGGTTCGTATCTGTAAGGCCCGCAGGTTCCTTGCGTGGGCGCTTTGGGCAGCTAGCTGGTTCTGACCACCCTCGCTTTCCTGTCCCCGCTGGCCGCCCTGCTGGCTGACCCGCTGAGCCCTGGTCGGCTTTTGGGTTGGGTCCCAATAGCCATTGGCCACGATGGATTCACACTGGTCCTGGGCGATGTCCAGGGGGGTGGCCTGCTGGGTGTAGCAGTGGCAGCTGCTATCACTCTGGCGCTGGATGCATTGCGGCCTGGGGAAATCGTGGACCTCGTACACCTTGTCGTAGGCCGGTGCCGAGTGCGGGACGCCCTGAAGTCTCGGGGTCCAGCGCTCGATGTACTGTTCCCTTGTTAAGGTCTTCCCATCGCTCTGGGGCGCGGCTGGGGCGGGCGTGCCCGGCAGCTTTGCGGTGTCCAGGGGGCTGGCTGCCTCCTGGGTGGTTGTCGTATTGTCGGCGCCGATGTTGCCACGCTTGCCGTAGTTGGTGACCACGGAATAGATCATGTACCCCACGATCACCGCAACAACAACAATGCCCCACAGCTGCCACGGGATCTTGCGCTTGTGGGTGTGCACTTCCGCGCTTTTGTAGACGCCGTAGAGTTTCTTGTTGAACTTCTTCCGGGTTTTGGTCGCCGCTTTGAGGGCAAAGAAGTCGTTGGGGTCGTCGGCGCATTCCTGGAAGGTATAGCGGGTCGCCGATTCCATGCCGAACTGGCGCTTGAAGTGGAAGTGTTGCCCCACCAGGCGCCGCACTTTGGTATCGATCAGTTTGGGGTGCTGGGTGATCAGCACCAGGTCGATGCCCAAGTGACGGTGGGTGTTGAGCTTGCTGATGTGCTCCGGGACTTTGCTGCCGAATTTCTCCGGCGGGAACAGGTCCTGGCATTCGTCCAGGATGATGACCGAGCCGTGGGGCAGCTTATACCACCGTTTGGCTTCGTCGGCGTCCAGGGTCTGCCAGGGCAGGGTCAGGCCCTTGATGTTGTAGGTGTACACCTTCCGGCCCTGGAAGGCGGGATCGCTTTGCACCAGATCGATGGCGTTGAGGGTTTTGGAGCTTCCGGGAACGCCGGTTATCAGGGTGATCACAGCAGGCCTCCTAGAACGGGCTGCCCTGACCCAGCAGGTAACCGCCCAGGGCGGCCAGGGTCAGGGGCAGGATGTCGGTAATCAGGTGGTAGGCGGTGTTGTAGAACACGCCGGACAGTGTGGTTTTCATGGTCAGGCCTCCCAGGGAGAACCGGGTTTGCGCCAGACCGGGTGGGATGGCTTAACGGCGGTTTTGATGGCGATGGCCACGGCGGCCGCGGTGAACAGGATTTTGATTCCCAGGGGTACACCAAGCAGGGACACAAACTGGTAAATAGTCTCCTGCATGCCGTCCAGCTTGCTGAAGATAATGCTTTCGAGCTGGTCGAAGATGATGGTCATGCCGGTGAAGGTGACCAGACCAAAGCCAATGCCCCGCAGGACATAAACCACGATGTACGGAACAGCGGAGATGATCAGGTACCAGACCCAACGGAGTAGCGCAGGCATCAGAGAATACCTCCCATAAACTGACGGAGAATCATGTAAGAGGCCGCGCAGGTGAAGATGAAGATCACCAGGGGGCGCAGGCCGGTTGCTAGATCGCAGAAGGATTGATAACTGAGGGTGTAGCTACCCATCGACAGGTCGATAGGCTGACCGGCAGGGCAGGCTCCCGGTGAGGGGTCCGATACGTTCGTGAAGTCGGAGAAGTATTCAGACAGGTCGAACTCTTTGTGATCGGCCAGGGCCAGACCTTCATCCCCCAGGTTGCCGACCCCCTGGGTTTTCTGGTCCATAAACTCCTGGGCTTTCTTGGCAGCTTCCTCTATCTGGCAACGGTGCAGCCAGTTTTCGTGCACAATGCCGCACTGGATGGCGTCGCCGGAGCAAGTGGGGGCCGCTTCACAGCCGTTGGAGGTGTATTCGCGGTCATCGCCTTGGCCATCACCGTCGCCCTGACCATTGCCATCACCGTTACCATCACCACTTCCGTCGTCATCCCCGTCGCCATCGCCAGAACCATCACCATCGCCATCCCCATCGCCATCGCCATCGCCGTCTCCATCGCCGTCTCCATCGCCGTCTCCATCGCCATCGCCGTCGCCGTCGCCATCACCATCTCCATCGCCGTCTCCATCGCCATCATCACCGCCGGTGTCATCGTCACCGCCGTCATCCCCTCCATCATCGGGCGGATCATAGGTCGGCAACGGTTCCGCATCATCGGGCATAGAGCACATCTCACCGGAATACGTGAACGTCACATTTGAAAAATGATAGGTCTCATCACCCGAACCAGGCTCACCCCCCGAAACACTATCCGCGGTTACCGTTCCGCTGTATGAAACACTGCACCCCATGTCACAGGCAGCAACGGGTAATTTGTCAGCTCCATAGCTGGCCGGGGCTTCAAACTCTTTCTGCTCACAACTGTTTCCGCAAACTTTCCAGCTACTGTGATCATGGGTTTTGCCCCAACGATCATGCTTCAAAAAAACCATCATAGATTGGTGATAATCACTATATGCAGAGACGCACCGGGCGTTTTTTAAGCCCGGAATTCGGCTTTTTGTTTCAGCACAATAGGCCATAGACTCAGCCATAGACTGGCAGGAGGCATACGCAGCAGGAGCCAGGGCGAAAAGCAACACGCACACCAGCGCCCTAACTGGTAGCCACCCACAAGCAGGCAATGAGCGCCAGCAGCGCCAGAAAATACGGGTCATTGAAGAACACACCACTTGCTCCTTGGCCCTGGGGCCGTCCATAAAAAAGGCGGGCCGTAGCCCGCCCCTGTTGAGAGTGACCCTCAGGATCAGAAGAAGGTGGCTTTCACCCACTTGATGCCCACCGCGATGATGGCCAAACCAATCAACGCAGCGCCGACGGTGGTAATGTCACTACCAACAGCGTCCATGTCGGTGCTGAAGTCGGCGGGCAGGATGGAGGCCGCATTGGCTGCCGCTGCCATGCCCACCGACGCCAGGGCCGCAGAGCCCTTGGCCAGTGCGCCAAAGCGTGATTTCTCAATGCCCCACAGCTTGCTGTGGGACTCCCGTTCCTGCTGTTTCATGAGTTCGTTCATAAGATCCCCGTCTTTCAAACGTTTGCTACTTTGCGAATGAGCTTTACCCCAAACGCGATCAGGAACCACATCACGAAATCCCCCGCCATCAGGTGGAAGTCTTCCCGTGACATGGTGAACGCCTCCCGGTACTGGGTGGCGAACTCGGCGACCGTGACGACCTGCCAGGAGCCGGAGCACTGGGGGGTGCTGCCGGTCTGGCTGATCTGGCCGTCACAGGTCAGGATTTCCATTACTTAACCAACTCAGTGCTGGGGGTTGGGCAGCCGTGTTCATCCAGAAAGCGGATGACGTCATCTTCCAGGCCATAGGTCATGTAACTCATGCCAGCCACGAAAGAGACGAAAGCCACGACCATTACAACGAGCACTTCACGAAGCATGCTGTCCTACTCCCCAGATCCACTTTCGGATGTAGCGGGCGGGCAGCCGTGCTGTTCCAGGTAGCTATCCTGGCCTTCAACCGCGATGGCGAGCCCGACTAACGTGCCGATCGTCAGGCCCATGATGAAAACGGATACAAGGGTTGAAGAACGTTCAAGCAACCGGCACCAGTTCACGCTGCCCTACTCCCTTAAGCTGCCGGTTTCTTTGCCGGTTCCTGGGGCTTCAGCTCCAGGGCTTTGAAGGTCACCTTGCCTTGGGCACCGGCTTTCATTTGGGCCTTAACGGTGAACATCGCCGGCAGGCGGTTGGCGTGGTTGCGCAGTTGGTCGATGTGTTTGTAATCGCAGGCGATCTTCATTACCTCGTTGCCTACGCGGTTTTCGTCGTCGGCTTCCGCTGGGGAGTAGGCCCACAGGGAACCACCACGGTTACCGTCGATGTCGTAGCGGGTCGCGCCGATGATCATCAGGTTCAGGTAGTTTTCCATTTGCTGTTTCCTCTTCGTTCCAGTGATACCCGGTGGTTTCCGGGTGGGTTTAACTCTGTCTGCGGCCCCTTCGGGCCGGGCTCTATTTGCTTTGCAAACCAGCACTGAGGTGCTGGCCCTTACGGGTCACGATCCCTGCCGCCTGCCGCGCTCCGCTTGCCTCCTGTGCTCATGGCTCGGAATCAAGGGGCGGCGTCCTCCCCCGTCAGCATCACCACTCGTTATGCGCATGGTGAGCCTGCCAGGGACCGCCACAAGGCCACGCGGCCGCAAGCGGCCGTGGCGCAAGCGCCAGCCTTGCAACGCTCCCTGTCAGTCTCCCTGGTCATGCGCGAGTGGTGACGATGACGGGGGCGGACTTGAGGGACTTTCGGGGGTGGCTGAACCACTGAAACCGAAATCCGGGCAGCCGGCCTCCAGCCACGCCGTCAGGACCGCGCCGCCCAGCGTCCACAGGTCGGTGCCGCGCTGGATGGCTTCCTGTTGCAGTTGCAGGTAGCGGGACGACGCGGCGCAGACGTAGAAGCGCCGTTCCTTGTCCTCGACCTGTTCCTGGCGTGGGGGAATGTGGCTCATTGGTCGTTCTCCGTTGTGTGGGTGATGCGTTCCCAGCGGGCCGCGCCGTCGTAATCATTGCCGCCCATGGCCTGCCACAGGTCGCCGTTGGCGCCCACAGCAACACAGCCTGGGGCCCAGCATTCCGGGTTACGGATCACGTTGATCCAGCCGCAGGACTGGTCATTGCAGACCACGACAAAGCCGGTGCCGGCGAGCTGCGGGCGGTCGTCGCGCCATGCCTGAGCGAGGCGGATACAGTTGGTGTGGTCGCTCATGGTCTGTTCCTCCCTGGATGCGCTGGGGCGCTGGAATTCCATTGCATGGGTCATTGCTTGGCGGCAGTTCATGCGGCGGCCCTCAGTGCGGTGCAGGCTTGGCCGACGGCCCAGGTATTGAAGTCGCGGGTGTCGTCCTGAAGCATGAATTCGCTCCAGGCGATGCTCAGGCGGATGCCGTACCAGTACAGATCGGAGTCGACGCCCATATAAAAGGCGGCCATGTCGGACACTTGGCTGGCGCGGCAGGCTGCCAGTTCGTAGTCACCAACGCTCCAGGCTTCGCAGGCTTGCTGAAAGCGCAGGCGCATGTTGGTTTTCTTCTGCTTGCGAACGTCCGGAGTCATACAAAGACCTCCAGGCGAGCGCCTTTGTAGATCTGACCAGGAAGCGCACCGACGGCGGAGAGCTGTTCGCGGCGGAGTACCACGGTGGAAGGCGCGACGCCTTTGCATTCCTGGTAGTAGTCCAGGTAGGCATCCAGCTTGGCGCGGATCTTCAGGGACTTGGGGTTGTCGCTGAAGCAGACCGGGTCGCCGTTCACAGGCAACTGATCGACATACGGAGAGACGAAGCGCCAGCCAGCAGCCCCTTTTACACGGTCACCGCCTACCGCCATCCACTGACGACCAGAAACACTGACAGCCACGGTGCCTGGGGCGACCATGCGAGCGGGGCCGAGGCGGTCAGCGGTAGCAACGCACTTTTGGCCATCGAAGAAGAAAACCTTGCCAAACGTTTCGCCCGTAGTGGCTTCAAGGTGCTGATACTCAGCCATAACACGACCAGCATGGTTAAGAGGCTTCACGGACTGCCCTCCCTTCGTTGCTGTTGTTCACCAGCGGCCCCAGCACGTTGTCGGGAATGCGGCGGCCGTGGTGGCAGAGCACCATGGCGACCAGTACCCGGTAGAGAAGACGGGCTTGGCTGCAGGAGTGTTTGACGGCCAGATCGAATAACTGGCGACGGAAGAAGCTCAGGGTCTCGACGTCACCGGACACCAGAGCGTGAAGGCCCAGCATGAAAGCGTCCTGCGGGGGCGCGATGGGGGCGGTGGTGTGTTTGGCCTGTTCGTACTGGACCAGGGCATCAGCGGCCAGTTTGGCGAACTGGTGCAGATCCTCATCAATCAGGTGAAAGGCGGCCTTCATGCCCAACAGCTTGTTGAGGCTGTCGAAGGCGGCGTCCCGCTCGCCGGTGTCCAGCAACCGGATGGCGCCGTCAAACACCACCCGTACGTGATTCTTTTTCTGTTCCTTCAGTTCCGGTGTCATGCCCAGTCCTCCCCTTCCAAGGCGTTCTGTGAGATGAGGGCGATGTTCACCAGTCGGGGCTTGCCGATCTTCACTGATGGCAAGTGGCCCTTCTCGATCATGCCCCTTACCTGCCCTTCCGTGAGCCCGGTCAGTTGCGCAAAGCGTTCCTGCGTCATGACCGGGGTTGCCAATAGGATGATCTGCTTTTGTTCGTCCACTATTCGCCACTCTGCTACACTGTTTTCCGATAGGCTTGTTGCCTACGAACAAATGCAATGCACTTATTCGTTTGCAACATTTACAATCTATACCCTGTTTGTACTCCTTACAATTTGATAAAAGAAATGATAAGACAGCGATTCATAGATTTTTTTAATTACACAGAGACGACGTCTAAAGAAATGGAACGTCTGACGGGTATAGATAGAGAGAAGTGGAACGCGATCAGAGCCAAGCGGCGCCGCGTGAACGAGGATGATATAGAGGCTTTTAACGAAGCTTTTCCACAGTTCGCCTACTGGCTCACTACCGGAAAGACAATCCCCGAAGCTGGCCAAATCAGTCCAGAGATTGAACAGGCAAGGAAGGAAAACGAGCTGAAAACAGGGTAGGTTATTGCTTAGCTGCCAGGATCGCGAGTCGCTGGCATGGCCGCAATACATGGGTTACGACAAAGACGACCGGATGAAGCGCCAAGGATAGGGAGTTAGGCGCTTCGCAGTTCCCAGGACATTAGAGGTTGTTTGATGATCAAGAGCGCTTTACTTGGCTGTCGCTCCAAGCAAAAAATATAACAAACCCTATGGGCCTTTTTAAGATCTGGAGGACACCCGAAGAAAATCCCGTATTCCAGGGAAATCTCAAACCATTAACTTGAAATAGCTTCCAATATCTGGAAAAGGAACTCCAAACCTCTCAAGACCCTAAGCAAATGGCATATCAAACCCACTACTTTCTCAAGCCATAGCAACAGCTAGAATTAGCGAATACTTAAAATCCCGCGATACGAAGGGTGAACCTCCCATATATAACCAGCATAGTCCAAAGAAGGGTCAGTTAAAAGCTCCGGCCTTTCATCATAATCGATAAACCTTGGAGGGCTTCCCGGATTAGGAATCTCCCTTAAAAGTATAAAACCCACCCTATATAAAAGGTGCGCTATTTGAAGCGGCCTAACATAAATCTCGCCATCGATATGCCCAACCGACTCCTCCCCAATCCTAGCCACAAAACCTTTCTCAATCTTTTCTAAAAGCTCACCCGTCCTGTATCTTTTCTTCCCCCTTGTAAATGTCTCTACAAGCTTCTGCAAATGCGAAAACTGATGAGAATGCTCTTTATATATATCATTAACCCTCAACCTACCAAAATCACTTAGTACGTTATTAATCTCCTGAATCCCAACTCGTTTATACTCCCTGTCTGCAGCTGCTTCGGCCGAAAGCCTACATAACTGACTCATCCAACGAGGTCTTTTGGCACCTAAAATGCGAATGGGAGTGAATGGAGGAACCCGGCTATTAGCCCACCTAAGTCGATCCATAAAAACCAATGAAAGCAAGAGTTCTCTATCCCTTGAATTATCAACACTGCATGACTTAAAAGAGCTGCCACCATGATTCCGTTCTATATAAGAAAGTATCTTCTTAGAGATTATTTTTTCAAGATCCGTTCTTGTCCAACTTATATCTATAGTATATTGCTCACACTTATCCAAGTCTTCATTATACCTAACCGTCGTCCAAACATCTGTCCGAACACTTGCTCGAACAAACAAACCATCAACATCCCTCGTGAGTGATCTACAAGCCGAAAAGAAGCTAGAAACTCTCGCTTTCTGAACTTCATCAGCAGAAAATGTCGAGTCAATATCATCAACGAAAAGCCATATCTTCATATCCTCATGTGTAGACAAATATCTAGATAGAAGCGCACCAGCGTCCTTTTCAGCCCCCGACGTCACCTCTATAGGAAAATGCTTGCTCCTGATTCTCGCAATCAAAGAGCCAACAAAATTCTTCCCTCGATAGCCGGAGATCTCCGAAGCCTCTACAAGGGCCATCTGATCATCCGTCCAAGCAAAGCCAATCCTGTTACCAAGTTCAAAATTTATTCGTGCGGAAAGCGCTTTTTTCCACTCATTCTGAAGAACCAGATGATCAGTAGAATCAAATTCACCATAACTTAAAAGGTCAGAACCAGTAATCGATATAACAATATTCTCAGGATTACCCTTCCTGACATCATAAGCCATTTTTGAAAGCAGGGAGGACTTCCCCATTCCTTTTCTAGCCCTCACAATTGCAAATCTACGTGACTGGGAAAAGAACTTGTTAAATTTATCCTTCGTTATGAAATAGGAAGAAAGGACAGCTGGATCTTCATCTTCACCAGCTTCATTACCAAAAAGCTCATCATCGTAAAAATCCAATTCGATACTATCTCGCGTCATAAACCCAACCCCCATACGAATTACCAATAGAGAACAAAGTAGTCGAACACTTAACTATTTCGACTAAGAAACACCCAAAAAACAAAGCCCCGAAATATCAATCAGCTATGGCGCTACACCTTTCTCGGCCATTATGTCGATCGGTGTTCGGATACAAATCTTCGCATTAACACTATATGCCTAAGCATAAAATAAAGGGTCAGCTCAATTTTCACCGCCCCAAAATACACTCCCTCGAATACTTCTGACTGACTTCTCTTCTCTCCGCCCTCCAGCGATTGCCCTGGGAGACGGTGTAGCCGCTGCGCAGTTTGGCGTCGAGTACGTCGATGCGGCGGTTATAGCGATCACACTTGGCCTGTAGCTCGGCCTGTTCCCGTTGTCTGTCTTCCCGCTGCTCTCTGCGGCGGGCAAGTACCTGTTCCCGTTCCCGATCGGCCCGGGCGAGTTGTCGGTTAACGTTGCCCACGATGGTGCTGCGGCTGCGACCACTCAGGCGTTCGTATCGTTTGCAGGCGCTTTCCCGATAGATGCGGCTTTGTTCCGAACGGTTCTTTATGAATTCCGCATGCCAGAACCGGCACATGTCTCTGGAGGACCTGGCCGCCGAGCTGAGGGTGTTGCGGCGGTTGTCGTCGTTGGTGCGGTTCGATCGGGAGGACTGGTTGCTGTCCCAGGGAGGTACGGTCGGCGCTACGCTGGCAACGTAGGGGCGGACAGTGTTGTCTGGCGTGCTCTGGTTGTCGAAGACGATCCAGTCTTCCCCGGCAATGGTGATGGTCAGGCCATTCAGGTCAATGCCAATATCCCGCGCCAGCTCGACGGCACTTTCTTCCATGAAGAAGACAGCCGTTACGGCCACGATCAGCAGGATGACAAGTTGGGCGGCGACTACCGCGAGGAAGATCTTTAGAAAACCCACAGTCAGCTCCGTTGACGGGTGATTCGTCCGTTGATCAGTAGATACTAACCTATGGGGTTGGGTTCGCTAAGGGGGGAGGATGTAAAAGAGTGTTATGTCTTGGGGCCAGGGCTCTCCCTGGCAGGTCACACCACTGGGCAGGTGTCGCGTTCGGCCTGACATCCTGTCGGCCTGTGAGCCCTAGACTTCCTGACTGAATGGCTCACTGACCATTCTATGGTTAGGCATGGCAACTAAATGGGAAATGATTCACGTTTCGAGAAGCCGCTTTCGAAACGGATACACAAGCGTGAGCCCCATCGACTTTCCAAAGCAACACAGACTGACATTCCCGCCTTGTATTTCTATGACTTCACAGAGCTGATCGGCAAGAGGCACGCCAGCGTGGTTCAACCACAGCTTGTACCCCATTAGACTTTTCGAAGAGCCATCAGAAGGTAGAGAACATAACGCGCATCTCGCTTGCTTTCACCACAGATCACTATGAAGGCAGTCTGCCAGCCGTTCAATTTCCGCATTGCTCACTAGCCAAGCCCTGCCATACTGCTCTGTTTCATACATTGCAACACTATGAAAACCCACAGCATTGTCCCGGAAGTAGCCCTGTGTTCTAGGCTTTCTTCCCTCTGTACCGGCACGGTAATTTTGATTGCTGAAGTAGCAGATAATCACCTGATTTCCCATCCAGAAATCGACCCGTAGCCTGACGTCTGCCAGCACGTGATACTTCACATCGAGCCCATAGGTGTGCCTCAAGCTGGCAAGCAGGTGGACCTCTCTCAACGATGAGTAATAGGCTTTTCCCAATCGCCACTTTAGCGCCCTTTTCAGCCTTCTCTTCTCCTCTTTTGTTCTCGCTCCAGGGTTAATATCCTTCAAGTAGTCTTCAACAAACAAATCCCGTCTTTCTTTCGCGAACCACTCTCTGAACTGCTCCCATGTCGGAACGGTTTCCTTCTCTTCGAGACAGGCATGAAAAATATCCTGGAAGGCAAAGGGCGCACTGTAATCCTCGATTTCAGGTAAAGCTTCGCTTTTATGCACGTCACCTAATGCATGCGCCGTGCGATCCACCACAGCCAAGACATCCTCTGGACGAACCTTAAACAGAAATTCATGGGCGAATCCTTTGGCAAACCGTACAACTTTCTCGGGCCGCCGTTGCTCCCACCTCTCCAATTCCTTCCATCCAGCTTGAGATAGCAGCGGAAATAGCTCCTCTTCACAAGTGCTTAGCGATACTTTCATTTGCTTCCTTTTGCTACGGCATCCTGTACTGCAAGAACCTCTAGCCGCCCAGAGCTGGCCTTTTCCTACAGACAACTTTACAGACTCCTATAGAAGCCAATCCCCCTGCTACTCGCAAGTAGCAAAGCTATGTTTTCCCCTCATTTTTCCACTTTTTTACACATTGATGCACACTAGCTCCCTCAATAACTATCAACGGAGTGGAAACGTGCCATCAATAGACTGTCGCAACCTCAACTACTTAAGAGAGTTTGAACAGGGCCACCCTGGTCAGAATGACCTCGTTTCAATTGCTGAAAGGGTCATTAGCAATGCTGGAGGGCCTCACGAGCTGGAGGCGTTCTTCGGGCCTCCGCTTCGCCAGGCCATGGACGAGGTGATCGACATGCCCCGTACCGGGCGTTACTGCTTAGAACAGATTGAGAAGACAGAGAAAACCTACATCGGCACGAAGGTCGAGATCGTTCTGATGCACGAACTGGGCTTGGAGCATGGCGATAAGCTCGATGCCCGAATTGATGGCCATGATGTCGACATAAAGAACACCACTGGCACTAACTGGATGATTCCCCGCGAGGCTTTGGACGAAATCTGTTTGCTCGTACAGGCGTCTGATGAAAAAGGGACATTCTCCGTTGGTCTTCTACGCTGCAGTGAGGAGAACCTGAGTAAAGGCGGAAACCGCGATCAGAAAAAGAGCATTTCAGCATCAGGCAAGAAGAATATCCTGTGGCTCGTTAAGGATGGTCAGATGCCAGAGAACGTATTCCTTCACATGGCCCCAGCCGTTAGAGACAGGATCTTCAATGCCGGTGGAGCAACGAAGAGACTTGCAGAGTTCTTCCGCTCAAGAATTGGAGTGATCAATCAGCGCTATCTTGTCGAGTCCGTATCCCAGCAGCGTGACTATATGAAACGTCTACGCCGGAATGGCGGTGCACAAGATATTCTGGACGAGGAAGGGCTGGAAATCCTCTGGGGAGGCCGGAAGGAAGACAACAAGGCGGCGCAATCGGCTGGCTACCGCCCGTTGTCCAGAGATGAGTTCATCTGCCTACGCAAGGCAGACATCGGGCTCGGGGACTAGGTTGTACTGTATGGCTTCGTTAGCGGCGTTATTTGCCTCTAACGCAGCCATTATCTGCTCCGCCACTGCCTGTGCAACAGGGGGCGGGAAAGCATTTCCAACTTGCCGGTAGGCTGCCGTTTTCTTTCCAGAGAACTCCCACCAGTCGGGGAAGCCTTGAATCCTAGCGGCCATGCGCACGGTGATCAAAGGCATGTTTTCATAGCCTTCACGGACTCCCTCATAGTCAGAGCCAGGGGGTTCGTTCCCAACTCTATGACCGTTTACGTGGAGTTCTTTCCAGGCCCGCTTAGCCCTGGTTGGTCCAAGGTCAGGCCCGCCATGTTTTTTGGAACCACCAACAAGAGTTGGTGCAATCTTGTTGGCCTTTTCCTTCCATTCTTCAGCTCCTGGCCAGCCTTCGGACGCCATCAGGTCATACAATGCCTCACCAACTGTTGGCGGCTTACGCAGTCCTGGCTCTGGCCAGCTGAAATCGCTGAACAGGTGCTTACGCATGGCCACCATGATCACTCGTGGCCGGAGCTGAGGAACGCCATAATCAGAAGCGTTCAGCAGCCTCCATTCAGTATCAAAACCTAGGTCGCTGAGTTTCTGGTTTATCTCTGCACGGTATTCGTCGAAGCGGGAGTCTAAAAGACCTGAGACATTCTCGAACATCACGGCCTTTGGCTGAACCTGCTCAACGATTCGGAGTGCATGGGGGAACATGTCACGCTCGTCGTCCTTACCCAGCTGCTTACCAGCTTTCGAAAACGGAGGACAGGGAACGCCACCAGCTACGAGGTCAACCTGGCCACGCAAATGGTTCGCGTGATACTCGGTCAAATCCGTTGGCTTTGCCTCTGTCCAGCCAAGACCGTGCCTTTCATTATTGAGATTCAAGGTTGCACATGCAGCCTCTTCATACTCAACCAGGCCCACATGGCGAAAACCAGCTAGGTGCA
This sequence comes from Marinobacter sp. CA1, assembly GCF_020546665.1. NCBI lineage: Bacteria > Pseudomonadati > Pseudomonadota > Gammaproteobacteria > Pseudomonadales > Marinobacteraceae > Marinobacter > Marinobacter sp. CA1. Next base: position 618,553 of record NZ_CP071785.1, on the reverse strand, counting down.
AGCCTAATGCCTGTCCACCGGCGCCAGCGCAAAGTTCGAGAGAGGTGTACATTAGTTGCATTTCCCTGTTTTTTTATACAGTATCTATCACTGGCTCAATTATGGCCTAAGGCTCAAAAAGTGCAACCGAAGTCTAAGCGATTACCTATGCTCTGCACCAATTGATTCATACAATGGCTATCACATGAGGCGGGACTATACGGGATGGGCACCTATTCTCTGAGCTGCCTTCACAGCCCGCCTCGCCTGTTCCGGGCTCGTCTGGTTGCTTTTGTCACAAGGTCGATTTTTCGAGAACCTTGCTTGCCAATTATTCCTATTCGGAGGATTCTGAGAAAAGTCCGCAACAAGGGTGCCGATGAAAAAACCATGAACAAAATGTGATCAACGAACGCCAGGATTGATGGCAAGAAACCCTAGCTGAGTTCCAGTCGTCGACAGATAGCCCTTCTCCCTCAAGTCGGGGATGAGCTTGGCAAGTGTCAACAAAGTGTCTACGGGACTGTGGTTGTATGGGGTTTTGTGTGGTTCTGCAAAAACCTAACTCACTGTTTTATGGCGCTTTGTGGTTCTGTGTGGTGGTATGTGGGTGGCTTAATCGGGTTCGATCCCCGCCGTCTCCACCAAATCTCTAACAATTAAGCCCCTGATTTCAGGGGCTTTTTTGTTTCTGACCTCACCGTTTTACCCCGGAAGTGTCAACCAAGTGTCCACGCCCCTACCTAATCCACCACAAACCCACTCATATGCTGCAGCATCTTCATCACTTTGCTGCGCAGGTCTGCCGGACCTTCCTCGCCCTCAGGCGTACCGGGATCGAGGGTGTTGATGCCCAGGTCTTCACCAAGCTGAACGGCTGTGGTGGGCGCGTCTTCAGAGGGTTTCTGGCGCTGTTGCAGGAGCCGCTGTTTGACTTCAATGTTTTCCCGCATCGGGATGATGCTGGGGGCGCGCAACTCCACCGGCGTTGCACTCTGGTCGCCGGACTGGTCGGAGAAATGGGTGACGCCGTTTTCGTCTGTCCAGGTGTAAACCTCAGCGCAGGCGTGGCTGCCATACGCCAGGAGAAACGCGCAAGGCAGCAGGATGTGTCGCATTATCAGGCCCTCCATTGGAAGACCTCAGCATAACCCAACGCAGACGCGAGGTGTAAATCCCCGCATCACATTCTGTGATTTTATGTAGCTTGTACAACAGAATGCGCGACGGACTGGGGGACAGAATAGGCAGCATCACCGTCCTCCTCATCCAGGCTGACAAATCCTCGATCCTGAAACACAAAACCGCTGGCATCGTAGCGCACAAAGCCCAGGCAGATGCCGTCGACCTGCCAGGCATCGATCACCGCCACGGTGTCGCCATCTGCCGACACCTGCCGATAACTCAGGGTATCGCTGGCTTTCGGCCAATCCGCACCCACCTGCCGACAGTAAGGCATCAGTGCCTCATCAGGCCCAAGTGCCAGGATTTGCCGTAAACGCTGCATGTTCATGAGTGTGCCTCCGCTGTTGCCTCTCATTGAAGCTGCCGGAATACCCCCGCCAGTGCCCGGCCCAGTGTCGCCACCCCAATGCATGGCCACATTGATTTCGGGCAATTTTTAGCCAATTCGAAGAGATCATTCGTTTGCTACGGGCGATGGCGGCAAGCCAGAATTCATCGCACAGCACCGCTGTCCGTCTGCTTGTGCACACACCGGGGCCAAAGTTTCCGGGGCCCCACAGAAAAAAACCGAAGACGTTGCCGCCTTCGGTTAAACACACGATCGTCTGAGCTCATACACCCTCGTCGCTACCTTCAGAATAAGAAAGACCGATGACACTTTTGTGACATCGCAGACGCTCCCGCCCATAAGCCACCAGACACCAGCAGCCGGTTTCAGATCGACACATAACCGATACACGTCAGCAACATAGCCGTCACACGGTGTACGGCAGAATCTCCGCGCCATTCCATCACCTTAAGGATCATCAGTGCGCGCAGTTCGACCTCTGATTGCTCTCTTGCTGTTGGTGATTGCCTGCCAGGCCGTCAGCCAGCCGTCGTCCTTCCGACAAGCCAAATCCGAACTACGGGAGCGGGTCTACCACGACCAGAATGCCTCCGACACCGGCTCCTTCTACTGCGGTTGCCAATGGCAATGGGCCGGAACCAGCGGAGGCCGTATTGACCAGGCATCCTGCGGTTACCAGGTACGCAAACAGGCCAACCGTGCCGCTCGCATTGAGTGGGAACATGTGGTCCCGGCCTGGGTCATGGGTCACCAACGCCAGTGCTGGCAGGATGGCGGACGCCGCAATTGTGCCGCCAATGACCCGCTGTTCGAGCGCATGGAAGCCAACATGCACAACCTGGCCCCCGCCATCGGCGAGGTCAATGCGGACCGCAGCAACTACCGCTTCGGTGTGCTGCCCCAAGCCCTTTACCAGCACGGCCAATGCGCCTTCAAGGTCGCCTTCGGGGAGCGCACCGTGGAACCGCGGGATGAGGTCAAGGGTATGATTGCCCGCACCTACTTCTACATCCATGACCGCTACGACCTCACTATGAGCCGCCAGCAGCAGCAACTGCTGATGGCGTGGCATCGACAGTTCCCGGCAACCGAGTGGGAGCAGGAGCGGGATCGTCGAATCGCCGGGGTCATGGGTCATCACAACCCCTTTGTCACCGGTGAGCGGGAATGGCGCCTGGGCCACCGCAATCTGGCGGAGGGTCTGCGGGAAGGCGAGGCGCCAAACCTTGCGGAACAGCCCGCGTCCGCCACCGGTCAGGTTCGCGGTAACCGGCGCAGCAAGGTCTACCACCTGTCGGAAGGCTGCCCAAGCTTCGACCGGGTCTCAACTGACAACCGGGTGGAATTCGCCAGCCCGGCCGCCGCCGAAGCGGCGGGCTATCGCAAGGCCGGTAACTGTCGGAGTTGATCTGATGGGACACTACCCCACCGGCACGGGCTCAGCCCAGCGAGTGGCCGCAAACCGGTTGAGCAGCAGGTGCATCAGATACACCGCCAGCAGCGCCAGCACCACCGCCACCAACAGTGAGCTGAACCGGTAGAGGTCGCTGTAGACCAGATCCTGGGAGGGTGACAGATATTGCCCGAACAGGATCGCCATGGTGGTCAGGGCAGCAAATCCGGCACCGGAGCCGCCGCCCTCCAGCAGATGCATACGGGCGAACAGCATCAGGCTCAGCCACAACCCCACCGCAATAAACGGCAAGACATCGAAATGCCCCAGCAGCACAAGCTGGATCACCAGCCCGACGTTGCAGCCAACAAAGGTACCGATGGCCCGGTTCCAGCCCGCTGGCACGGCACCACGCCAATTCAGCGGAAACAGCACCAGGACCGTCGCCACCTGGGCCGACAGGGAGCCTTGCAGATCCAACACCTGGAAAGCAATGAACGAGCCCGTGGCCACCGTTGTCGCCAGAATCACTTCATGGCGCCGGGTTTCCACGGACTTGCTCATCACCGGCCGTGCCGGCCGCGCACCGGGCTCGGGAAACAGCGTGTGCATCAACAGGGTAATGAGCAGCGTTGACGCCGCAGCGCCCAGATTGGAGGTCACCATGCCGATAACGTCTGCCTGGGGATAACTGGCAAAGTGCAGCAGCATCGACAGGTTCACCACACTCATAGCGCCGAACAGAAAGTATGGCCCACGAGCCATGGCGCGGAACAGCAGAGCAAACAGCGCCATCACCAGCAATGTCATCGGCACTGGCTTGTCACCCAGCAGCCCCTGCCCCACCAACACCACCAGGCTTACCAGGCCAATGTTGGCGAGGAACTGTCGCATAACGGCCACATTCAATTGCGGCACCATCCCCAGCAACAGCATCGGGAACACCGTATAGAAGGCGCCATAGCTGGCACCAGTGAGCTTGGCAACCAGAAACCCCAGGGTGCCGCCAAAAGCGATTCGCAGGCATTGGTTCAGGTCGGCGGTGTTGAAGGCCGTTTTACCGCCGGCCTGCATGGGCCGAAAGATCCGCATGATTCACCTCAGTAGATGTAGTGCACCAAACTGATGGCGTGAATCTGCAACCATCCCAACCAATCCGCCACGCCGCCACCGGGTAGCAACTGAACCGTCGCCCGGGCGCCCGACGGCAGACCAGAGAGCATTGACGGCGGGTTATCCAGCTGCAGGTGCAAACGCTGACGCTGGGCATCCCGAACCCAGCGATCGGTCGCCTGGGGCGACGCCAGGGTACCGTCAGCGGCCATCTGCCCTGCCCGGGTTCCGGCATCCACGCCAGCCACATGGGCCGCAAACACCTCGCCAGGCCAGGCGTCAAAGACGATGGCTGCAGCAGTGCCGGGCTCTACATGAGCCAGGGATTTCTCCCGGAAATCCGCCACCACATCGGTTTGGTCAGTCACCAGGGCGGCCATGGCCATGCCGGCCGTGGCGTAGGCACCAGGCTGGACCTGGAGATTGGAGACGACGCCGGCCTCTGTCGCCTGGACATCACTGTAAGACAGCGACAACTCCGCCTGGGCCAGAGCATTGCGGGCCTGACGCAGGCGCAGGTTGCCATCGTCGCCTTCACCGCGCTGCACCGTCAGTTGGGTGACCCGGGCCTGGGCCGCATGGGTCTTGGCTTCGGCAGCCCGATGCTGGGCTACCCGTTGATCCAGTTGCTGTTGCGCCACACCCCCGCGCTCAAACATCCGCCGCAGCCGGCTAACCTCATCGGCCAACTCGTCCCGCTGAACCCTGGCGGCCACCAACTCAGCCTGTGCCGAGGCGATGGCGGCATCCGTCTGTTGGTTCTCCCTGACGGCGACTTCCAGCGCCAGGGCGGCTTTCTCCCGGGCCAGCTCAAATGGACGTCGATCCAGACTGAACAGCGTCTGGCCGGCGTCCACCCGCTGGTTGTTGGCAACGGCCACGTCGGCCACCCGACCGCTGACCTGGGGCGCCAGCGGCACCACCGGATGCAGAACCCGGGCCTGAGGGGAAACCGGCATCCACAAGTCCGCCACCAGGAAGTAGACAAACACCACTGCAAAGACCACCAGGGCGCAATGGACCCAACGGGCAAAACGTTGATCAGGCGTCATGATCCCCCCTCCCCACGCTGGCCAGATGGTTGCGGACGTTGTCTTCCATCAACTGCAACAACGCTGCCAGCTGGTTGAGCTGATCGTCGTCCATGCCGGCACAAATGGCCGCCCTGACCTCGCGCATTCTCACTTCCAGCAGCTGAACGCCGTCACGACCGGCCGGCGTCAGCCATAGTTGGTGGATCCGTCGGTCTTCGGTGCTGGGCCTGCGCTGCACCATGCCCTGACGTTCGAGCTGATTGAGGGTACGGGTGAGTGACGGCATTTCAATTGCCAGGGCGTGAGCCAGAGCCTGCTGACTGCAGCCATCCCCCAGATCGGCAAGATGAACCAGAGCAGCCCAGCGACACTCCGTCAGACCCAGCGGCACCGTCGCCTGATTGATGGCCTGGCGCCAGAGCCGGTGCAATCGCCCCAGCGAGCCCCCCAACGACGGGCGCAGGTCTGCGTGCAGGGAATAGGAGGTGGATTCAGGAAACGGACCGATGCCAGTGCGGCCACTTTCATTCATGTTGAGCTCCCGTCGGCGATCGCCTAATTATTTTGTTAGCTTGCTAACAACAATGGTATTAAGTTAGCTGGCTAATAAAAATACGGGATATCCCGATCAGGCAACCCACAACCTCGCCCGAAACTCGGTTCGCCACCAGAGGTACGCCACGCCAAAGGCATGGAGGTTGATCAGCAACGCAAACCACCATTCAAAGGCGTCTTCAATACGGTCGTACAAGGGATGAACCAGCCACTGCAGCACCACTGACAGCAGCCCCAGCACCAGCATCAGACCACACAGCGCCAGTAGACGGCGCCCACGCACCCGGGGACCGGGCAGCCTGATCAACGCCGCACTGAACAGCAGCTCTGCCAGAAAGGTCAATGAGAAGTAGAGCACCACACCGGTGCGGCGCAGGCTGTGAAAGGTGTCGCCAATATGCCCCAGCACCACGGTATACAGCACCAACCCCAGGCAAGCGCCGATGCCGAGCCATGCCAACACCGTGACACCGGCACCAACAGCCCCCTGCTGACGCAACCAACGACCATTGAACCACCAGTAAAGCGCGCCCATCACCGCCGCCGGGATCATCAGCGCCTTGAACAGGAAATAGCCGGTGCCGTGGCGTCCGGTGCGGCTGATGCTGGTGCAACTGGCAGGCACCAGGGCACATGGCCTTCCACGGCCGCCATCAGGTAGGTTCCATGCAGGGCAAGCAAGGGCAGCAAGGCCGTACACAACGCCAACCACCACAACTGCACGGTGGTGCTGGTGGAAAGTGATGGTGTGCCCATGCCGCTGCTCCCAATACCAAGAGGCCTCTGACGCAATGTGCATCAAAGGCCCTCAAAGCATAGACACAAATCTCTCAGCGGGGTGGGTCGACCCGCTGGGAATCAGACCCATTGACCCGGAACCAGCCGGCAATGGAGTAACGGTGTCTTGCCGCTGGCAGAACCTCGTGGGGAAACTCCTCACTCAGAAACGCCACTACGGTGCCCAGGGCAGGCGTCACTTTCAGGCCGTCGCGATCCTGTGCGTCGCGGTACAGCACCAATTCACCGCCCTGGTCCGGCTGCCACCCCGGATTGAGATAGACCACCAGCGACAGCACCCGGTTGGCCTGCCCCCGAAACGCATCCAGGTGCCGCTTGTAAAAATCCCCGGGGGCGTAGTGTGCGTAATGACTCTCAAACGAAAACAGTCCCAGAAAGAGCCGGCGATTGAGATAGGCCTGCAGGTCCGCAGCCCAGCTCAACCAGGCCTGGCCAACGTCTGACTCACCCGTCATCCAGCAGATCTCATCACTGCGCACAAACCCATTGAGATGGTGATCCTGCTCACGACCAATGCCCGCGGGGTCAAACAGCGTCATCCCCATGTCCCGGCACTGCTGCGCCAGGCCATTAGCCAGGTCGGCGGGCAAGGCGCCTGGGTTCACGCTGTAACCGCTCTCGCCCAGATCCCGGGCAATGGTTTCAAACAGTTGGTCAGATTCGTTCTGACCAGAATCACGATAGGCATCAGGTAAGGCAAGCACGGCAAGTCCTCAGCAGCTGCCCGGGCGGACAGCGGATTAATCCCGCTACCAGTACGGCTGACACAGGCACACGCCCGTTCCCTGCGCTCAAGAACATGTCGGCGGGCGCGGGTACGGAAAGCTCGGGCTTGGTCGTTGGGACGGAAGCGGGAGGGGTGGCGTGCCCACCTGCTGATTAGTGTCCCGTGCGGTTAATTCACTGAACTACTGCGAATCAACCGCACGGGACACCAGGGCAGGCACATCCAAAGGACTAAATAATCCGAATCAATGAGGGTTGCAAGTGTTTTTGCGGAAATCCGCCATCAGTCCAGATGATCCAGAGTCAGCTCGAGGTCATAGTGCTCAATGTCCAGATCCCAGATGGTGTAGGTGTCACCATCCTCATCCTCGGCGCGAATGTCGAAAACCGAGGTTTTTTCGTTTCGGACATCGATGCGCACGGTGTCACCGTTCAGCAACACATCCTCTCCAAGTTTGTCTTCCCCCCAGCTCTTGCGCTTGGCGTGACTGACGTACAGGTAGTAGATGTCATAGCCGGTGTTATTGGTCACATCCACATAGCCGTCAAATGCTGACGCACTGGTGGACGCGATCATCAGGGCAACAAACAGGGCAAAAATCCGGGTCATAACACAGGTCTCCTTTCTGCGACCGGTCCTCTCATGGACGCCCCGTGCCCGCAGGCACTTTGGAGCATGAATCTGATCGCGGGCAGGAAGGCCTGTGTCACTGGACGTCCGAACCAGTGCGATCCGCAAGCATCTTAATAAGATGAACTTCCGGTAATCAAGGCCAGATCGAAAATAGCCCCTCCATCGCCGGGCCGTCGAGGAGAGGCCCGCCACCGGCGGCAGCCAGTGGCGGGTAGGCAGGATCAGCCCTGGGAGAGCAACTCCCGCAGATCGATGATGGCCGCGTTGGCCCGTGACAGGTAGGCCGCCATGGTCAGGGAGTGGTTGGCCAGTACCCCGAAGCCGCTGCCATTGAGGATCATCGGGCTCCACATTTCGCCCTGAGAACCTTCCAGCTCAATGATGATCTGGCGAACACTGGCGGTAGCGTTCTTGTCCTGCAGCACACTGCGGAAATCGACTTCAATGGCCCGGAAGATGTGCAGCAGAGCCCAGGCACTGCCGCGGGCCTCATAGAAGGCATCGTCCAGCTCGGTCCAGGGAGTCTTGATCATCTCGCCATCGGCGGAGTCGGTCAGAGGGTCGCTGGCGGTACTCTCGGCCAGGGAATCCGACACCGACGCTTTACCCACGCTCTCCCCAAGCACCCGGGACAAGCTGCCGAGCCGGGTCTCAAGATCCGCCAGCCAGTTGCTCAGGTTATCGGCTCGTGCAAAGAACTGGGCGTCCGGCTGCTCCGGGTTGGAGAGGCGATCCAGGTAGCGATACAGCGCCCGGATGCCCCGGCGGTACTCTGACTCGGTGGAGGGAATCGCCCAACTGCCACTGTCAAAGTGGAACTGTGGCTCCACCACCACCAGATCCTGGTCCTCGGCAGACTGGCTTTGTGAGCGGCTGATGTCCTTGCGCATGGCGCGAGACAGGTCCCGCAACTGCACCAGCACGCCGTATTCCCAGGCCGGCATGTTGTCCAGCCACAGACCGGGCGGGAAATAGTCGTTGCTGATGTAGCCACCCGGCTTGTCCAGCAGGGTTTCGGCAATGCGGATCATGGTGACCGTGGTGGCAAACCCGGTCACCGGTTCACGGTTCATTTCTGCTGCCACCGTCCGGGTATGCTCCCGCACGGAATACACATCCGGCTCACTGCTCCAGATCATGCCCAGGACCACCGTCACCAGCAAATAGATGATCAGCAACCCCAGCAGCCACTTACCCAGGCCACCAGCGTAATCGTTCACATCGTCCCGACGATCGCGAAAGTATTGTTTCATTCGACTCAGCATACCGTCCTTATTCCTTGTAATAGGGAGCCTATGATTAACTCTGGATAATCTCTGCCTTCAGATCACCGCACGAAGGCGATTCGGAGTTAATGAGCATTCCCAAGCCCCGGTTTATTCTGTGGTTCTGACGGAAGTTACCATGACGCAATCCCTACCGTTGTGCAATGGTACGCAGGGCTACTCAGCCTCGCCGTTTGCCGGTCCCGGACGACCGAGGTGATAACCCATGGCGCCATCAATCCCCAACGCCTGCAGGGTTTCCCATTCATTCGCGGTTTCCACCCCGGTGGCATAAACCTGCACGCCCAGGCTGTGGGCAATTGAGACCACAGACTCCAAATAGAAGCGGTTGTCTTCGTGGGCCTCAATGCCGTGCACGAAACTGTGATCAATCCGCAACGCACGGATCGGCAGCCCCTGCAGATAGCTGAAAGGCACCCCGCCAACCCCGAAATGGTCGATCACCATCCCCACCCGGAGTTTCCCCAATGCCTGCGCCAGGGCTTTCACCGGTTTGCGGTGATGCCCCATGGCCTGCTCGGATACCCCGATCCACAAGCGCCGGCGAACATCGACTGCATCTCGCAGCAGTTCGATCAGTTGCTCCCGGAAATCGCTGTCCGCCAGCGATGACTGTCCCAACGACAGCGCCAACTGGCGACCCCGATCCTGACGCAGCCAGTCGATGGCCTTGATCACCACCAGCCGGTCCACCGCCGGCATCAGCCCAAACCGCTCGGCAATGGGCACAAACACACCGGCACGGACCCACTCGTCGTCACAGCGAATGCGCGAGAACACCTGATAAAAAGCCGGCCCCTTGCCGGTTCGGGTGACCATCGGCTGCTGCCACAACCCCAGGGCCTCCTCCGCCAGGGCCGCCTCCAACCGCTGTCGCCAGCTTTCGGCGCCAAAGTGGGGCGCCTGGCCGGGATCGCCGCCACGGCAGCCGGTCTTGCCATCGGCATGGGCCTGGCGCATGGCTTCGTCGGCCATCGCCAGCAGTTCGCCCCGGCCCAGACCTTCTTCCGCCTGAGCGATGCCACCGTAGACCGCCACCGTCAGTGGCAACGACGCATCGGAATACAGCGCGTAGACCTGCTGCACCAGCTCATTGAACCAAAGCCGGGCATCGGCCTGGGCGGCACCGGGCAGATACACCGCAATCTCCGCCCCCATGCGGCGACCGGCGAAGCCTCCGGCATGTTTGAGCACAAATGCCTTCACCAGGTCGGCCACCCGGCCCAGCATCTGGTCTGCGGTATCACGACCGAACTGCTGGTTGAACTCGGCAAAATCCGACAACTGAAACAGCAACAGTGCGCCCGGGGCAGCCCGTTCCTCCGACTCCACTTCCACCCGCAGACGCTGATCAAACGCGGTGCGGCTCGCAAGGCCAGTCACCGAGTCTTCATTATTGAGTTGTCGCAGATGCTGAATCAGCTTGCCCTGGCCCTCAAACAACACACCGAGGTCGTCCGACATCTGATTCATCGCCCGGGTCACCCGATTCAGCTCACGGGTCGAAGATTGAGTAACCCGCTGACTGAAATCGCGCCCACTGACCGCCTGTGCCTGGGCTTCCAACTGTCGCAATGGTCCCAAGGCACGACTGAGAATGGCAAACAGGATCACCAGCCCCAGGCCGCCAACCGTGGCGTTGATCGCCACCATGGCCAGACTGATGTTCCACAGGTCACGGTAGGCCTGCTGCGGGTTGCTGACCACCCGCACCGTGCCCAACAGATTCCAGCCCCGGGTCACTTCCGCCCTGCCCTCCACCAGCGGAATCTCCGCCAGGGCAATGAACCAGTCGGGCACACCGAAATTGCCCAACGGTTCGGAGCGGGCCGCCACTGGCTGTCCGGCGTGATCCAGATACTGCACGCTGAGGTAACGACTGGAATCAAAGGCCGCATCAATCAGCGACGATGACGCCACCGGGTCACGGCCATCAATGGCGTGAGAAAGAGACATGCCCAGCGCCGTGGCGCCGTCGCGGGCGTGATCCTCGAGCTGGCCGGAAATGTAGTCACGAAAGCTGCCCAGGGTCAGAACCAGGCTGGTAGACAGCAGCAGCAGGATCAGGCCGCCGGTGAAGACCAGCAACAACATCCGCAGGGTCACCGCCCCACGTTGCCTGCCCGCGTCCGTGTCGGCTCTGGTGTGCGCCCGCGATCCCGCCATCACAATGCCTCAGAGGCCCTCAAGTTTCTGCTGTTTCAAGCAGTTGCATAAAAATTAAATGACAAACATTTACACAGCGTGACCTACGCCGACAACACTAAACACTATAGACTCTGAAAAACGACTAGTGTTGGAATTTTGGGGAAGATCCCCTGTTGGAATGAGATTTCCAGGCCGGAGCCACGATGAACGAAGAAAGCCAAAAGGAAAAGCTGAGGCAGCATTTTGCCCGCCGCGTGACCACCCAGGCCCGGGTTGTCCTCGATACCTGGCAAAAGATCCGCGAAGCCGGCAACGATACCGCCGCCTTCCAACATGACTTCGCCACCGCCATCGACAAACTGGTGCGGTATGCCCAGCGCTTTGAAATGGACAAACACGCCAGCGCCGGCCAGCAGTTGCTGACACTGATTGCCGAGTGGCCGGCCAATGAGGCCCTGCCTGAGGAACTCACCGCACCGGTCCAGAACTGGGTCGACGAGCTTTCCCGCGCCACCCTGCGACGGGCTGACCAGCACCAGGACGAATCGCCCCGGATCTATCGTCGCACCCCGGTCTACATTGCCCTCAACAACAGCGAGATGGCGGGGCGGCTGATCAAGCAGATGGAGTTCTTCGGCTTTCGTGCCTCGGCCTTCGACAAGGCGGAAGACCTGATGGAAGCCTGCGCGCTCCACAAGCCGGAAACCATCCTGATGGACGTCAGCTTCGGCGGCCAGACCGATGGCGGCCTGGATGCCATCGAACGGCTGCAGGAACGCCATGACACCCCGATCCCCATCATCTTTATCAGCGATGAGGACGGCACCATCGAAACCCGTCTGCGGGCGTCCCGTTGCGGCGGTGAAGAATACTTCTACCCGGCGGTAGACCCGGGCCAGCTGATCGAGAAGATCGAAACCTACACCCACGGCAACACCGTGGAGCCGTACCGGGTACTGGTGCTGGACGATTCCCGTGCCCAGGCCAAGTTCATGGAGACGGTGCTGGGCAAGGCCGGTATGAAAGCCCACATCATCACCGACCCGATGCAGATCATTCATGCCCTGGAGGAGTTCTCGCCGGAGATCATCATTCTCGACATGTACATGCCCGGCTGCACCGGCATGGAAATCGCCCGGGTGATCCGCCAGCAGGACCGCTTCCACAGCGTGCCCATCATCTACCTGTCGGCGGAGGAAGACGTCACCAAACAGCTCCACGCCATGAGCCTCGGTGGCGACGACTTCCTGACCAAGCCCATTGATCCCAAGCACCTGGTGGCCACCATCCACAACCGTGGACGGCGCGCTAGATCGCTGCTGGCGCTGATGATCCGCGACAGCCTTACCGGGCTGTTCAACCATACCCACACCCTGCACCTGCTGGATCAGGAAATCGTCAAGGCGCGGCAGAAGCGACACCCGCTGTGCTTTGCCATGATCGACATCGATTACTTCAAGAAGATCAACGACACCTACGGCCACCCCATTGGCGACCGGGTGCTGCGAAGCCTGTCGATGTTCCTCAAACAGCGCCTGCGCAAGACCGATCACATCGGCCGCTATGGCGGTGAGGAATTTGCCATCATCCTGCCCGATACCCGGGCGGAGGATGCCGAGCGGGTGCTGAACGAAATCCGCGAACGCTTTGCCGAGCTGGTGCAACCGGCGGGCGATCGCGAGTTCTCCGTCACCTTCAGCTGCGGCGTGGCCAGCTGGAACAACGAATCGGCGCAACTGGTGTGTGAACGTGCCGACCGCGCGCTGTATCAGGCCAAGGCCAACGACCGCAACTGTGTGGTGCCGGCTGTCGACTGACGCACTGGCGGTCAGGCCTCGCCCGCGAGGCCGCCCTGACCGCCAGCACACTACACCGCCAGTGATTCAGATTCCGTCCAGCGTCACCATCACCGCCGTCTGGTTCATCAACTGATAGCCCACTTCCCCAAAGGTGATGGGGCCGTCCAGTCCCTCGGTCCGACGGCCTTCCAGGCCACAGTTCAGGTAGTTGAGAATGCAGTTGCAGCCAAACACCACCGGCCCGGTCCGGGGCGGCATGGCCGCCAGGAATTCCGTCGGATAGTCCTGCACCGGTCGCGCCAGGCGGTAGCCCACACCCTCAAACACCGGGGCGTAGAACCGAACCCCATTCGCTTCTACCGCCTGCACACTGACATTGATCATCGCGCCACAATAATCCGCCACCAATGGCAGCGAACCTGCGCCAGCCTGTTCGATCAGATAATGGGCAAAGTTCGCAGGCTGGCCATCAACCAGGCAATCGCTCACCTCAAATCCTGTGCGCGGGAAGCGGATCTCTGGCCCGTCCCCCGGTTCAAACAGGTTGATGGCGTGGACATTGGCGACCAGCTGCGCGGGCAGTTGCAGGTGTAATACCACCGCTTCATTGACCGCAACGCAGCCATCCCGGCCGTCCACCACTACCGCCGTATCGCTCCCCACGTCGTCAATCGCAATACCGGCCACCCAGCCCACCAGCGGTTTCAGGTACATCTCCGGATACAGCGGCGCCTCACGGGCGAAGGCTTCCAGTATCGCGCTGCCAGCCGGCAGGATCAGCACCGACAACCCGTGCTCTGGCGCTTCTTCCAGAACCTCCGGCAAGGTCTCCGGCTGGTAACGCCGGATATGACCCTGGAGGTCACCAAAACGCTGAACGAAGACCCGCTCCCGATCCTGGCAGCCGCCCTGTTCCGCCATGAAGTAGGGCGTTGAGCCGGCAATCCAGTTTCCCCGGGGCAACCGCGTCAGCACCGCACGGTCGGCGGCCAGAGCCAACAACTCACCGGTCCCAATCAGGGCAGTCACCTCGGCCACCGACATCAGCCCGCCCGCTACCGCAGTCATGAGCCATCCCCCTGCATGGGTGACCCACGCAATGCCGCCAGCCGATCAATCTCTTCATCCAACTGGCTTTCGTGCTTGATGAAGAAACGACGGATGTCGTTGATCTTCAGCAGCCGAGCCTCTTCTCCATGCAACTGGGCAAACTCCTGGCGAGCCCGTGCCAACAGCAGTTTCAGACTCAGCATACGCACCGGCATCGGTTCATCGTCAGTAAGCAACTGGCGCCAGACTGGATCGGCACTGGGGGGAATACGCCCGGGAGCAGCGTCGCCAACGGTTTCCCGGCTGACCCGCTGCGCCAACTCCGGCGCAGTGCCCGGCAGCGTACCTTCGCTGAGGGCGTGACGGATCTGCCAGGCCAGATGGACATCGATCAGCAGCAACTCACAGACCTGGCGATAGCTCAGCCCCGCCTGCAGGCATGTGACCACCCGCTGGGCCAGACCATGGGTGAACTCCTGATCCACCGGTCCCAGAAACGGTAGGTCGGCGTCAACCTGCTCCGGCAGGGCCGCGTGAACGTATACCGCGCAGTCGCCAATGTTGGTGTGACGCCAGCGCGACTGGCCGCTGCCAGGGCGGTAGCGACCAAACCAGGCACGCCCCTGGCCCAGATACAGGTGCAGCTCACCGCTGGGCTCGTCCAGACGAACCCTACCGACGTCCCACGGCGGCTGTAGCCCCAAAAGGTGGCGACACAGCTCGAGGTCTTTCATTCCCGCTCCCTCCACGTCCTGTTGCGAACGCCCGGAACTGACCGCGCACTCACGACATTGTTGTTATTGCAATGATGTTGGCACGGCCACCCACAGCCCAACACCACACTCTGGCAGCATTGCCCTGGCACTTGCGTGCCGACCCGAAAGTGCCATCTGCCTCGTCACCATCACCGCTGATCCCCAAATTCCGTCGATGCCTCCCACCGCGGTTATGAAACCAACGTCTTATGGACGCTCCTGATTGGCTTTCCCACAATAGGCACGCTGACGCCCCACGGAGGGACTGTCGAGGCGACCGTTTCGGTTGCCACCCCGACGATGTCGCAAAACTGTCACACCCAGAAAACCAGAATGTAAGAAAATCCTGGGATTAACAGCATGGATTGGTGGAAAATGCCGCGATTTTCGGCGATCCTGTAAAAAACCCAGCTATCATCAAAGGTACTCATGGCAACAATTCTGGTTCTCCATGGCCCCAACCTGAACATGCTCGGCACCCGTGAACCGGAGGTGTACGGCAGGGAGACGCTCGCCGACATCGACGAACGCCTGCAACAGCAGGCCGCCGACGCCGGTCACCACCTGCTGCACCTGCAGTCCAACGCTGAATACGAGCTGATCGAGCGCCTCCACGAGGCCCGTCGGGAAGGAGTGGACTTTGTGATCATCAATCCCGCCGCGTTCACCCACACCAGCGTGGCGCTGCGGGATGCCATTCTGGCGTCCGACATTCCCTTTATTGAGGTGCATCTGTCGAACGTGCATGCGCGGGAAGCCTTCCGCCATCATTCCTATTTTTCCGATATCGCCATCGGCGTTATCTGTGGCCTCGGCAGCCAGGGCTACGACTTGGCGCTACAGGCCGCACTGAACCAGCTACAACAACGCGGTTGACCACCGCTTCACGAATTCAGAACACAGAACGGGATTGAACTGACTATGGACATTCGCAAGATCAAGAAACTGATTGAGCTGCTGGAGGAATCCGACGTCGAGGAACTGGAGATTCATGAGGGCGACGATTCCGTCCGCATCTCCCGCCGCCGTGAACAGGCCGCCGGCATGGTCGCCCAGTACACCGCGCCCGCACCTCAACCGGCCCCGGCGCCCGCCGCTCCGGCTGCCGAAGCCGCTGAGCCTGCTGCCCCGGTGATTTCCGGCCATACCGTGAACTCACCGATGGTGGGCACCTTTTACCGAGCGCCGTCGCCCACCGCCAAGGTCTTCGTGGAAGTCGGCCAGCAGGTCAATGCCGGTGACGTCATCTGCATCGTGGAAGCGATGAAGATGATGAACCAGATCGAAGCCGACAAAGCCGGCAAGGTCACCGAGATCCTGGTCGAGAACGGTCAGCCGGTCGAGTTCGACCAGCCCCTGATTGTCATTTCCTGATAGCGGGTGAAGCTGAGCCATGGCCATGATAGAGAAAGTCCTGATCGCCAACCGGGGTGAAATCGCCCTGCGTATCCTGCGCGCCTGCAAGGAACTGAACATTCGCACGGTCGCGATCCACTCCCAGGTGGATCGCGACCTCATGCACGTCCGGCTGGCGGACGAGTCCGTCTGCATCGGCCCCAACAGCCCGGTGGACAGTTACCTGAACATCCCGGCCATCATCAGCGCCGCGGAAGTTACCGATTCGGTTGCCATCCACCCCGGTTACGGTTTCCTGGCGGAGAACGCCGATTTTGCCGAACAGGTGGAGAAAAGCGGTTTCCGCTTCATCGGCCCCAACGCCGACACCATCCGCCTGATGGGCAACAAGGTGTCCGCCATCACCGCCATGACCCGCGCCGGCGTTCCCACGGTACCGGGCTCTGATGGTCCGATCACCGAAGACGACGCACGCACGCTCAAGATCGCCCGCGAGATCGGCTACCCGGTCATCATCAAGGCGGCTTCCGGCGGCGGTGGTCGCGGTATGCAGGTGGTCCACACCGAAGCCTCGCTGCTGAAGAGCATCCAGATTACCCAGTCCGAAGCCGCGGCCGCCTTTGGCGATCCCACGGTGTACCTGGAGAAATACCTGGAGCGGCCTCGCCACGTCGAGGTGCAGGTTCTGGCCGATACCCACGGCAACGTCATCCACCTGTGGGACCGCGACTGCTCCATGCAGCGCCGTCACCAGAAGGTACTGGAAGAAGCCCCCGCGCCCAACATCGACCCGGAAGCCCGGGAACAGACCCTGAACGCCTGCGTCCAGGCCTGTAAGGAAATCGGTTATGTCGGCGCTGGCACCTTCGAGTTCCTGTACCAGGATGGCCGTTTCTATTTCATCGAGATGAACACCCGGGTCCAGGTGGAGCATCCGGTCTCGGAAATGGTGACGGGTGTGGATATCGTCCGTGAGCAGCTTCGGATCGCCAGCGGTCTGCCGCTGCAGTACAGCCAGGACGACATCAAGGTGTCCGGCCATGCGCTGGAGTGCCGCATTAACGCCGAGGACCCCCAGACCTTCGTACCCAGCCCGGGCAAGGTCAAGCACTACCATGCCCCTGGCGGCAACGGCGTGCGGGTGGACTCACACCTCTATAGTGGCTACACGGTTCCGCCCTATTACGACTCCCTGATCAGCAAGCTGATCACCTGGGGGGATGACCGTGACATCGCCCGCCGGCGCATGAAGAACGCGTTGGACGAGCTGGTGGTGGAAGGCATCAAGACCAATCAGCCATTGCACCGAAAACTGGTACGCGATGGCGGCTTTAAACAGGTAGACTTCACCATCCATTACCTGGAGAAGCTGATTCGGGACTGACCCCGCCGACCTCCAGGGTAAATACGGCCAAGGAGCCTCTGATTAACTCCGGATCACCTCTGGCCTTCAGAGCGGTTCACACTCAAGGCGCGGCTTTGCAGGAAGGCTGGTTGCCTTTCAAGAAGGCGCAACGCCGAGTGTGGATCGCTCTGAAGGCCCCGAAGGGCGCGCTCTGAGGGCTGTACCTGCGGCGTTGCGGCCCTTGCCAAGGACGACGCCATTGGCTGCGGACCGCGCCTTGCAGCTACAGCCCTCAGATCGCGCAGAGGCGATTCGGAGTTAATCAGAGGCTCCCTAACAAACAGGACCTCAGTATGCCCTGGATACAACTCCAGATTCCGGCTGATCCGGACACCGCGGATCAGCTGGAGGATCTGTTGATGGAGATGGGTGCCGACGCCGTCTCGATGGAAGACGCCGCCGACCAGCCCCTCTACGAGCCCGATCCGGGTACCACCCCGCTGTGGCATCAGACCCGGGTCACCGGGCTGTTCGACTCCGGTCGCGACACCGAGCAGTTGTGCAACGCCATCCGCGATGGCTGGCATCAGCAGACCCAGCAAACCCTGCCCGAAATCGACGTCACCCTGGTGGAAGACAAAGACTGGGAACGCGCCTGGATGGACGACTTCCAGCCGCTGCGCTTCGGCAATCGGCTGTGGATCGTACCGAGCTGGCATCAGCCCCCCGAGCCCGAGGCCGCCAACCTGATGCTGGACCCGGGCCTGGCCTTTGGCACCGGTACCCATCCCACCACAGCGCTTTGTCTGGAGTGGCTCGACAGCCAGGCCGTGGAAGGCTGCCAGGTGATCGATTACGGCTGCGGCTCCGGCATTCTGGGGCTCGCTGCCCTGTTGCTTGGAGCGGACCACGTCATCGGTGTCGACACCGACCCCCAGGCCCTGGAAGCCAGCCGCGACAACGCCCGGCGCAACCAGGTGGAGGACCGCAAGCTGGATCTGTACCTGCCGGAGCAGGAACCGGACACCATCGCCGACATCATGCTGGCCAACATTCTTGCCCAGCCACTGATTGGCCTGGCCCCTCACCTGGCCAGCCGGGTTCGGGACGGCGGCCTGCTGGTGCTGTCGGGCATTCTGGCCAACCAGGCCCGGGAAGTGATGGAAGCCTACGAACCCTGGTTCATCATGGACGAGCCGGTGCAGCAGGAAGACTGGATACGCCTCACAGGTCGACGCACCAACAGGTGACGAACGCAGGTCGAACGTCTAAACTGCCCCGAGTCAACGCGCCGCCCCCGACAGGATTGAAGGATGCCTGAGAGTCGCCCCGAGAGCAGTCTGCTCACCCGCTGCCCCAACTGCCAAACCCAGTTCCGGGTAACGGACCAACAGCTCGGTATCGCCAACGGCAAAGTCCGTTGCGGCAACTGCATGAAAATCTTCAATGCCGTTGAGCACCAGACGGCACCGCCGGCGACCTCGGCCAGCGATGGCCAAAGCGCCGCTGCCGGCTTCACCGCGACCGAGGACGACCTGGTGTTCCAGGACGACCCGGAAGAGGACGCCACCGAGCACAGCTACGCCGGCAACAAGCTGACCTTCTCCGAAGACGAGCTGAGCGATAGCTTCCGCAGCTTTGATGAGGAAGGTCCCAGCTTCGACACGGAAGAGGCGGACGAAGAGCAGTCCCAGGTGGATGAAAGCTGGGCCGAAGCCATGCTGCTGGAAGAGCCCCGCAAGGACACAGCCAAGCAGACCTCGACGGAGGCGCCCACCGAACCGGAGCAGCCCCGCGAAGAGGTTCGGAACCGCGAGCCAGATGCCCGGCCGGAACCACCCCGGGAGCCCGAACCCGAGCAGACCCCAGCACCACAGCCTCGACCGGAACTGGCGCTGGAGCCCACCGATCACGAGCCGCTGCAGGCCAGCGCGCCATCGGCCGCTGAGTCAGCAGCGCTGGAGTCGTTCAGCGCCGAGCGCGAGCGGCCCAGCTACAAACCGGCCTCGCCCTATCAGGATCTCGGCCACGATCCCATCTCGTTGGACAACGGCGGTCGCAGTTGGATGCGCACCACCGTCTGGACCCTGCTGGTACTGGGACTGCTGGGCCTGCTGGGCGCTCAGGTCGGCTACTATCAGTTTGACCGGCTGGCGGCGATTCCCGAACTCCGGCCCTACTATGAAACAGCCTGCCAGTACGCCGGGTGCGAACTGAAACCCCTGGTGGATGTCAGCCAGATCAAGAGCCGCAAACTGGTGGTCCGCACCGACCCGCAACAGCGGGATGCGCTTGTCGTGGATGCGGAAATCATCAACCGGGCGCCGTTCGACCAGCCCTTTCCGGCGATTGCCCTGACCTTCTCCAACCTTAATGGCGATGTGGTTGCGCAGAGTGTTTTCCCACCGGAAGACTACCTGGCGGGGGATGCCAGCGACCTCACGGCCATGCCCAATGGCGTGCCGGTGCGGATCGCCATCCGTATTCGCGACCCCGGCCGCGACGCGGTCAACTACAACATCGCATTCCGGCGCTACGCCCCGTAAGCGAGTGCTGACTTCCGGCCAGCACTCGTTGGCAACCACGCGTCCAAAAGTCAACCAACAAGCGCGAAAAATAATCAGTTTTTTCGCGCTCAGGCCCCTTCAATAGCGCCAATCTCGGCGGTATCATTGTCGCCCTTCGGAAATCGGGCTGGTTAATACCTGTACAGGTAGAACGCCGGCGCCACCGAATAACTCTGGTGTATCGTGGTGAAACGGACTGAGATTATGCTGCCAACGGCAAACATCGGGCCGTACACATTGCCCAATCCGCTAATTGTGGCGCCCATGGCGGGCGTGACCGATCGCCCTTTCCGGCTGCTCTGCCGGCGCCTGGGGGCCGGATTGGCGGTTTCCGAGATGGTGATCGCCGACAGCAAGCTGTGGCACACCCGCAAGTCCAGGCTGCGCCTGGACCATCAGGGCGAACCCGAACCCCGTTCGGTGCAGATCGCCGGCGGTGATCCGGAAATGCTGGCCAACGCCGCACGACTCAACGCCGAGCACGGCGCCCAGATCATCGACATCAACATGGGATGTCCGGCCAAAAAAGTCTGCAACAAGGCCGCCGGCTCCGCACTGATGAAAGATGAGGCCCTGGTCCGGGACATTCTCCAGGCGGTGGTCGCCGCCGTCGAGGTACCGGTAACGCTGAAAATGCGCACGGGCTGGGATCAGGAACACCGCAACGCCCCCATCATCGCCAGGATGGCGGAAGATGCAGGTATTCAGGCACTGGCCATCCATGGCCGGACCCGGGCAGATGCCTATAAAGGGTGTGCCGAGTACGACACCATCGCCGAGGTGAAATCCCGGGTCAGTATCCCGGTGTTCGCCAATGGTGATATCACGTCACCGCAGAAGGCCCGACAGGTGCTGGCACACACCGGCGCCGATGGTCTGCTGATCGGCCGTGCTGCCCAGGGAAGCCCCTGGATCTTCCGGGAAATCCTGCATTTCCTGGAAACCGGACAACAACTGCCCGCCCCGGATCTGAACGAGGTGGAGCAGATACTGACCGAACACCTGAGAGCACTGCACGAGTTTTACGGCGAGGTCATGGGCCCCCGTATCGCGCGTAAACACGCTGGTTGGTATCTGCAGGCTCACGATGAGAGCAGAGCCTTCAGAAAGCGCTTCAACGCCATCGAGGATGGGTTGGAGCAACGAGATGTGATTCAACAGTATTTTGCAGCCTTACGAAATGGAGAGGTATTCGCAGCATGACCGCTGAGACTCTGGCAAACGAAAACCGGATTCCGTCCACTGGTGATGACATTCACCAGCTGCAGACGGTCAACGGCAGTGGTAACTCCGTTACCCTGCGCGACAGCGTGGAAGTAGCCCTGAAAAACTACTTCGCACAGCTCGACGGTGCCCCGGTCACCGATGTTTACCAGTTGGTGCTGTCCGAGGTGGAAGCACCGTTGCTGGAGCAGGTGATGAAGTACACCCGCAACAACCAGACCAAAGCCTCCACCATGCTGGGGCTCAATCGCGGCACCTTACGCAAGAAACTGAAGCAGTACGGTCTGCTATAATCCTGGCATCCAATCCCTACGAGGGCCTCCCGACATCATTCGCGAGGCCTTCATTCGTTCAGACCCAACGAAAAATGTGACCCATGGCTAATCAGGTAAATACCCCCGTCCGTCGTGCGCTGATCAGCGTTTCCGACAAAACCGGCATTGTTGAGTTCGCCCGCGCCCTCACCGCTCAGGGCGTTGAGCTGCTGTCCACTGGCGGCACGTTCCGCCTGCTGCAGGAAAACCAGATCGCTGTCACCGAAGTCAGCGACTACACCGGCTTCCCGGAGATGATGGACGGTCGCGTCAAGACCCTGCATCCGAAGATCCACGGCGGCATCCTGGGCCGGCGCGGCACCGACGACAGCGTCATGGCGCAGCATCAGATCAACCCGATCGACATGGTGGTGGTCAACCTGTACCCGTTTGAGGCCACCGTCGCCAACCCCGACTGTGACCTGGCGACAGCCATTGAGAACATCGACATCGGCGGGCCCACCATGGTGCGTGCCGCAGCCAAGAATCACAACGACGTTGCCATTGTGGTCAACGCCTCCGACTATGACCGGGTGCTGGCCGAGCTCGCCGACAACAACGGCGAACTGAGCTACGCCACCCGGTTTGATCTGGCGGTCAAGGCGTTCGAGCACACCGCCGGTTACGACGGCGCCATTGCCAATTACCTGGGCGGCCGCACCACCGACAACGACAACGCCGACTTCCCCCGCACCTTCAACAGCCAGTTCGTCAAGGTGCAGGACATGCGCTACGGCGAGAACCCGCATCAGCGCGCCGCCTTCTACGCCGAGCGCAACCCGCGGGAAGCCAGTGTCGCCACCGCCAAGCAGTTGCAAGGCAAGGAGCTGTCGTACAACAACGTCGCTGACACCGACGCCGCCTTGGAGTGCGTCAAACCGTTCGCCGATCCGGCCTGCGTGATCGTCAAGCACGCCAACCCCTGTGGCGTGGCCATTGGCGCCGACATTCGCCAGGCCTACGACCTGGCATTTGCCACCGACCCCACCTCCGCCTTTGGCGGCATCATCGCCTTCAACCGCGAGCTGGACGCCGAGACCGCCAAGGCCATCATCGACCGCCAGTTCGTGGAAGTGATCATCGCGCCCACCATCACCGCGGAAGCGGTTAAGATCGTCGCCGCCAAGAAGAACGTGCGCCTGCTGGCCTGCGGCGAGTTCAGTGCCGAGCGTGAGAAGGCCATGGACTACAAACGGGTCACCGGCGGCCTGCTGGTGCAGGACCGGGATCTGGGCATGGTCGCCATGGAGGACGTCAAAGTCGTCACCGAGCGCCAACCCACCGAAACCGAGTTGAACGATCTGCTGTTCGCCTGGGAAGTGGCCAAGTACGTCAAGTCCAACGCCATCGTCTACGCCAAGGCCGGCCGCACCATCGGCATTGGTGCCGGCCAGATGAGCCGGGTCTACAGCGCCAAGATCGCTGGTATCAAGGCCGCGGATGAGAATCTGGAAGTGAAGGGATCGGTGATGGCCTCCGACGCCTTCTTCCCGTTCCGGGACGGCATTGACGCCGCCGCCGCCGCGGGGATCAACGCGGTGATCCAGCCTGGCGGTTCCATGCGTGACCAGGAAGTGATCGACGCCGCCAATGAGCACGGCATCGCCATGGTCTTCACCGGCATGCGCCATTTCCGCCACTAAGCGTTAAGGATTCAGACTATGAACATTCTTGTAATTGGCAGTGGTGGACGCGAACACGCCCTGGCCTGGAAAGCGGCCCAGTCGCCCAACGCCGACAAGGTCTTCGTCGCCCCCGGTAACGCCGGTACCGCCGGCGAGCCGAGCCTGGAGAACGTCAACATCGACGTTATGGATCTCGACGGCCTGGCGGATTTTGCCGAGCAGAACCAGGTCGGGCTGACCATCGTCGGCCCGGAAGCACCGCTGGTGGCCGGCGTTGTGGATCTGTTCAGCCGCCGCGGCCTGCGTGTCTTCGGCCCGACCGAGGGCGCCGCGCAGCTGGAAGGCTCCAAGGCTTTCACCAAGGACTTTCTCGACCGCCACGCCATTCCCACCGCCGCTTACGCCAACTTCACCGATGTCGATGAAGCCCTGACCTATGTACGGGCACAGGGCGCGCCGATTGTGGTCAAGGCCGATGGCCTGGCTGCCGGCAAGGGCGTCATCGTTGCCATGACCCTGGAGGAGGCCGAAGCCACCATCCGCGATATGCTGGCAGGCAACGCCTTCGGCGACGCCGGCAGCCGGGTGGTGATCGAGGAGTTCCTCGAGGGTGAGGAAGCCAGTTTCATCGTGATGGTGGACGGCGAGCACGTGCTGCCGATGGCCACTTCTCAGGACCACAAGCGTGTCGGCGACGGTGACACCGGCCCCAACACCGGCGGTATGGGCGCCTACTCCCCGGCACCGGTGGTGACCAACGAGATCCACCAGCGCATCATGGACGAGGTGATCTACCCCACCGTGCGCGGCATGGCGGCCGAAGGTCATCCCTACACCGGCTTCCTGTACGCTGGCCTGATGATCGATGGCGCCGGTGCTCCCAAAGTGATCGAGTTCAACTGCCGCTTTGGTGATCCGGAAACCCAGCCCATCATGCTGCGAATGAAATCCGATCTGGTAGCGCTGTGCGACGCCGCCATTGACGGCAAGCTGGACCAGTGCGACTCCGAGTGGGACGAACGCGCCTCCGTCGGTATCGTGCTTGCGGCCGGCGGCTATCCCGGCAGCTACAACAAGGGCGACGCCATTTCCGGGCTGCCGCAGGCCGAGATCGATGGCGAGAAGGTCTTCCACGCCGGCACCAAGCTTGATGGCGAGCAAGTGGTGACCAGCGGCGGCCGGGTGCTGTGTGCCACCGCCCTGGGCAACTCGGTGACCGAAGCCCAGCAACGGGCGTACGCCCTGGCCAGCCAGATCCACTGGGATGGCGCCTTCTACCGCAAGGATATTGCTTACCGCGCCATTGCCCGGGAGCAGTAGGCCCCAGCGCGGTGATCCCGAAGCCCGGTTATTGACCGGGCTTTTTTTTGCGCTAGTGTAAGGGGTTCTGTCGCAAGGCTTTTCGGCCAACCCCAGACACGCCCAAGGACCCGATGATGGCTCAGCCTCCCCCCCAACTCCGCCTGCTGCTCTGTCTCTTGCTGATTCTGACCCTCAATGGCTGCAGTCGCCAGGAACTGTTTGACAAGGCCATGGCCTGGGAACGCAGCTCCGCCGGGCTCACCGTCGATCAAATCGAGGTCGGCGAGCTCAGCATCAGCTACCTGCACAATCAGGAAGTCAAGGACGGCCCCACCCTGGTGATGCTCCATGGTTTTGGCGGCAACAAGGACAACTGGGTGCGGATGGCCGGCGAGCTGACCGACCAGTTCAACGTTGTCGCCCTCGACCTGCCCGGTCACGGTGACAGCAGCAAGCCCCTGACGCTGGGTTACCGCCTGGAAGACCAGGTCGGCTACGTCCACGACACCCTGGCGGCGCTGGGCGAATCGAAGGTGCATCTGCTCGGCAACTCCATGGGGGGTGCCATCACCGCGCTTTACGCCGCCACCTATCCGGACCAGGTCCACTCAGCCAGCCTGTTCAGCCCCGCGGGGGTGTTCAAGTACGACAGCGAACTGGTTACCCGGATTGAGGAAGGCCAGAACCCGCTGATTGTCAGCCAGCCCGGTGATATGGAGCGGCTGGTGGCGTTCGTGATGAGCGACCAGCCGTTTGTGCCCTGGCCCATCTACGACGTGATGGAACAGCAGGCCATCGCCAACCGGCCGGTGTATGAGAAAATCTTCCTGGCGATTCGCGATTCCGGCTACGATAACGCCTTCCGGGACCGGCTCGCCGACATCCAGGCGCCGGTGATGCTGGTGTGGGGCCGGGAAGACCGGGTGATTGACTACCGCAATGCCGAGGTGTTCCAGCAGCGGATCAATACCACCGTCACGCACCTGCTCGACGACATTGGCCATGTACCCATGATCGAGACCCCGGACCATTCCGCCGAGCTGGTCAGAGCGTTTATCAACGCACCACCCGCCGCTGGCGCAACCGTTATCCGTTAACACCCACGCACGTTAAGGCAACACGCGCATGCCCGAAGCTCTCTGGATCTCCTTCGCCTTTACCCTTGGCCTGATTGTAAAGGCGGTCGGCCTGCCCCCGCTGGTGGGCTACCTGGCCGCCGGCTTTGCCCTGAGCGGGCTGGCGACGGTTACTCCGCTGGCGGTGGAGAACACCGATGTACTTGATCACCTCGCCCACCTCGGGGTGCTGCTGTTGCTGTTTACCGTCGGCCTCAAGCTCAAGCTGCGCTCGATCCTCAGTCCCGAGGTGATTGGCGGTGGCCTGCTGCATTTCACCATCAGCTGCTCGCTGTTTACGCCGGGCATTTACCTGTTACTGGATACCGACTGGTCCACCTCGCTGTTGCTGGCCATTGCACTGTCCTTCTCCAGTACCGTACTGGCGGCCAAGGTGCTGGAAAGCAAGCGGGAACTGCGCGCGTTTCACGGCCGTGTCGCCATCGGCATTCTCATCATGCAGGACCTGATCGCCCTGGTGGTGATGAGCATTGCCGCCGGCAAAACTCCGTCAATCTGGGCTCTGGGAGTGTTCCTGCTGCCACTGTTACGCCCACTGCTGTACCGGCTGCTGGATGCCAGTGGCCACGACGAACTGCTGGTGCTGCTGGGCCTGTTGCTGGCACTGGTGCTGGGCGGCCTTGGTTTCGAAGCCGTTGGCCTGAGCTCGGAACTGGGGGCACTGGTGTTCGGTGCCATGCTGGCGAACCACCCGCGGGCGGTGGAATTGTCGAAGTCGCTTTGGAGCGTCAAGGAGATGTTCCTGGTGGGCTTTTTCCTGCAGATCGGCATCGGCGGTCTGCCGGACCAGCAGGCGCTGATCTTTGCTGTCGCCGTTGCCCTGCTGCTGCCACTCAAGGGCGGGCTGTTCTTCTTCCTGCTGCTGGCCTTCCGGCTGCGGGCCCGCAGCGGCTTTCTGACGTCGCTGTCACTGGCCAACTACAGCGAGTTCGGTCTGATAGTGGCAAGCGTGGCGTTGCCGGAGTGGCTGGTTCCGCTGGCGATCGCCGTGTCGCTGTCGTTCGTGATCTCGGCCCCCATCAACCGGGTTGCCCACACCCTCTACGAACGTTACTCCGGGGCCCTGAGCCGATTCCAGGCCGACCGTCACCACCCGGACGAGCAGCCCATCTCGCTGGGAGACACCCGCATCCTGGTGATGGGCATGGGCCGCACAGGCTCGGCGGCCTACGACCGGCTGATGGACTCGGAGCCGCGGATCATGGGCCTGGACTCGGACCCCGCCAAGGCCCACATGCACCTCAAGGCCGGCCGCAACGTGGTGTTTGCCGACGGCGAAGACACCACCTTCTGGGAAGCCCTGCACATGCCCAAGGTGGAAGCGGTGGTGCTGGCGATGAGCGACATCGAGAGCAAGATCATCGCCGCGCGGATGCTGCGAAACCGGGGCTTCGACGGCTTCATCATTGCTCACACGATGTTTTCCGACGAGGCCGAGAAGATCAAGGAAGCCGGTGCCAACGAGGCCTACCTGACCATGAACGAGACCGGCGTGGCACTGGCCAGTCACATCGATGACTATCTCCAGGCCGGCACGGCCACCGGAGGTAGCAGCGGCTGACCCTCACAGAAACGTCAGTGGATTTTACAGTTTTTGACAGGCTGACCGCCGCCCCGGAATCGCCTGACACCGCCATTGGCGCCCTGACGGAGCGTGGCATGTAATCTGCTTATACAGATCCAGAGAACGAATCCGGACACCTTTAGGCACCGAGGGCAGGTAATGGGGGCAGACAGAACGCTGTTATGGTTATCACCGGACCCGGAGCAGTCCCTGCCGACCCAGACCCTGGCGGATCGCTGGCATTTGGTGCCAATCGACCTCAACCAGCCCCCCAATGTCCGCTCCGTGCCACCGGTGCCCCGGGTTGGCGTACTCGACCTGCAGAACTACGACAGCGAGCGCTTTCCCTGGCTTGAGGAATGGCTGGTCGCGCTGGCGCCCACAACCTGGGTCGGTCTGACCAGTCAGTCACCCTATGACGAACCAAGCCTGGGCACACTGATTGGCACCTACTGCGCCGACTACCACACCCTGCCTCTGGATCTGCCTCGGCTGGACACCGTGCTCGGCCACCTTTGGGGGATGGCGGATCTGCAGGCACGGCTGGCCGAGGGCCACAAAGCCAGCCTGCAACGCCACGCTCTCGCCGGCGACTCACCACGCATTCACCAGACCCGGACTCTGCTGCAGCGGTTCGCCCAGACTCTGGAACCGGTGTTGATCCACGGTGCCAGCGGCACCGGCAAGGAGGCCGCCGCCCGCTTTCTGCACGATCACTCGCCGGTATCCCAAGGCCCGTTCGTCACCATCAACTGCGCCGCCCTGCCCAGCAGCCTCAGCGACGACGCCCTGCTGGAGCATGAACCCGGTACCGGCGTGGGCAGCGTGGACAGCGCCCATGGCGGCAGCCTACTGCTGCAGGCGGTGGACGAGTTGACCCTGGAGCAGCAACCGGCGCTGCTCGGGCTGTTTCAGGATGAGCCCGGAGCCGCCGGCCACCAGCGGGACATCCGCATTATCGCCACCTGTACTCGCCCACTGGATGCGCTGGTTCACGCCGGTCGCTTCCGCAGCGACGTGTATTACCGTCTGGCAGGCCTGGAAATCCAGCTACCGCTGCTGAGCGAACGACTGGAAGACATTCCCACCCTGCTGGAACTGTTCTTCGACGCCCTGCCGGACGCCCGTCGCCACCCGCCCCGGCGGCTGGACGAGAGCGCCATGCGGGCCCTGTTGCTGCACGACTGGCCGGGCAACCTGCGGGAGCTGAGCAATCGGTTGCGGCAGGCGGTATTGCTCAGTGATCGACGCACCATCACCACCAACGACCTTGGCCTCACCCCACATCCGCCCGGGCAGTACGAAGGCCTGAGCCTTGACCAGTTCCGCGCCCGCGCCGAACAGCAGGCGGTGTCCTGTTCCCTCGCGCTGACCCACAACAACGTATCCGCCGCCGCCCGGCTGCTGGATATCTCCCGGGTGTCGATGTACCGGTTGATGGAGAAGCACCGCACCTACCGGGGCTGAGATCGCACACACAGCCCGACGACGTCCATCAACGTAGCCCGACAACGTGGCTTCGGTTACGCTTACCCCAGCCATCCATTACAGGGACACGTCATGCAGCAGGACAACGCCCGGCCGGTGTCGGCCTCCGCCGTGGACAGCCACGTCTACAAGGTTTTCCCAAACGATCTCAACTCTCATGAAACCGTCTTCGGCGGCATGATCATGGCCAAGTGCGACCGGCTGGCGCTGGTGGTAGCGGAACGTCACTCCGGGTTTGTCTGCGTGACCGCAGCCGTGGACTCCATCCATTTCCGGGCGCCCGCCAAGGGCGGCGACACCCTGCTGTTCAACCTGGCGCTGAACCGGGTCTGGGGCTCATCCATGGAAATCGGTGCCAGGGTCATGGCGGAGAACAGCTACACCGGCGAGGTGCGCCATATTCTGTCGGCCTATTTCACCTTCGTTGCGCTCGATGAGAACGGTCGGCCGATCAGTGTGCGTGCCGTACAACCGGAAACAGCCGACCAGCAGCGCCGCTACCGGGACGCGGAAACCCGCCGTCAGGGCCGCCTCGCCACCCGGGAGAAGCTGGCGGCGTCGAAGGCGTGAGTGTTTGAGCCTCTGACCCTGAGTTCATTCCGCGTATTCGCATCAATCAGATGGCGGCGGGGGTAAGGATAGTTCTGATAACATCGACGATTTGAAGCGTTGCCTTATAGCCAGGAAGACTCTGGCCTTCAACGTATCTGGTAAAACGAAACCTGCCAGGAACGCAGGTTATCTAGACAGCAGGGAGGGTACGACTTTGAAATATGACGTTGGGCAGATGCTCGAACACTACAACATTAGCCTGGACCATGCCTACGAGTTGCGATCTGAGCTTTATTTTGGCGCATTAGACCGGGTCGCGGAAATGGTCCGAGCAAACCCGAAAAGAGCCTTGCATGTACGGATGGGGATCACCAAGAAATACCTAGTGATTGAAAACCTGAAGCATGGCGGCACCGAACTGGCGGGTGAGTTACTGGTAGAGGCCGGTCAGCTCGCCGTCGGGTTCTTTCAGAACCTGATGGCTGACGAGCAGCCGCTTACGATCCGGTTTCGGCGCGGTGATCTGGAGACGGTTGGGAAAAACTCCAGGTCAGATAAGGGCGTGAACGATTGGTGTAAGGCGTTCTGGCTGGCGTTGATCAACCGGGATAGCGATGGTCTGGCGATTCTGGATCAAGTCGGACTGGATATCTTCCTAGATAATAACGGGGGGCCTGACACCGCCTTCAAGCTGACGCTGAGTAATTTCTATAAGGCCTTGGCGAAAGCCGAGCCGAACCTGACGGGGAAAATGCAGGCCACCCTGGAGACGCTGGAAACCGAAGGCTGCCGGGCTTACGACGTCCAGTACGAGGGCCAGATTCTGCTGCCCTCGCTGGCGGTGCTGGCCGCCGTGCTGAATGAGGAAGGCGAAGCTCGTTATAACGAGCTGTTGCAATCCGCGCTGGAGCAGCACCAGGCCTTCTGGCAGGCGTGGTCAGCCAATGACCCTGACAGCGACGGACTGCTTTCCCTTCCCCTCACCGCCATGGCCTCGGTGGCCTACGACCGGGCCGGGTATAGGGTGACCGAGGCCAGCGACTTCGTGCCCAACTGGATGGTGGAAGGGCAGTGAAGCAGCGAGCGGCTTGTGCCGCTACCTACTGATAACCCGCAATAAGGAACACACGATGTTTTCACGGATGACAGAAGGAACTCCGATGATCAAGCGAATGACCGTATCGATTGCTCTCACCGCTGCGTTGGCTGCGCCGGTGGCGGCGGAAAGCCTCACCGAGGAGCAGGTGGCCCTGTTTCTGGACAAGACGCCGGCGATTGAAGCCGTGTTGGCGTCGACCAATCAGGACTTGTCCAAGGCTGAGAATAAGCAGGTACAAAATGCCATTTTCGATCTGCGCCCCTATACCACGTTGACCGAGATCATGGCGACCAAGCCATCGATGGCAATGCTGGACCAGGTGGCCCGGAAATCGGGTTATGACGGATTTGCGGACTACGCCCAGGTTTTCGACCGCATCTTTTCGATCGCAATTACCGGCGATATGGTGGCGACCGCCGCTACCCTGGGGGAACCCAATCCCGATCCCGCGCTGTCCCAGAATCCCTACGCCTATGTGAATGATGACAGCAACCCGCCGGAGCTGCGGGCGAAGATTCGCAACGATCTGAACGAGTTTTGCCAGGAGCGCTGTGTAAACCCTGACGACATGGAGATCGTGGGCCGCCACTACGAAGCGGTGGCTGAGGCCGTGCACGTCAGGTGACGCTAGCACCTGGTGACAGCGGTCGCGATACCGGCGATGAGACCGGGCATGGCGAGATGCCCAGCGTTATCGGCTTGATGAAATCTGTCGCTGGTGGCTATCTACGAGTACGTCGCAGATGGGGCAACCTCTCCGAGTCGCCGACGACTGTCTGAGCAGAAGCTTCAAAGCATCGTTGAAGACGTGGCAGCTTAATCCCAAGGACCGGCACGGTTGTCGCAGCTAACAACCGTGCCGTAATGGAGACACTTGGGCTGGAGTACTGACCAGAGATCCCGCCGCCCCCTCTCAGTAATAAAAGACAACCAAATCCTGTTCATGGGGCTGAACGAAGTCTAGCCAGCCATTCATTTCTATACGGCACTCTTCCGGCATCGGGGCGGTTTTGAGCTCTTCGCGGAGCTGAGCCTGGCTGCTGGGGCGGCAGGCATAGACCGAAGGAAAGTCGTCAGGCATGGGGAGTACCGGGTGGCTCAGGCAGTAAAGCTTGATACTGCTCAGGTTATCCACGATCGCTGGATCACATGGATAACAGCTTTCGTTGGGGAGGCGGCCACCGAATACGTGGCACAGGATTTCGAAGACGTACCAGTAAAGGTGCGGATAAGACGGATGGTTGACCTTGCCTGCGATAAAGTCATCCAGCGCCTGAATGGCTTTCACCGGCTCCATAAAATCACTGTCTATCTGCGCCAGAGCCGGAGCCAGGGATTCTCTTAGGCCAGCCAGTTCGTCTTCCTTCAGGTTACGGCCCAGCTCATTGATGTAATCGAGGTTGCAGGTGTAGGGAACCAGTCCATAGCTCATAATGATGTTCGCTCCATGACTCGCACTTGCCGATCAACGGCAGCAGGTAGTTTGATTCAGACTCTGGCTGTTTTGGCGGAAAGAGACCAACGCCTTGAGCCGTCGTGAGTTTTTACCAGATGGTTAGCCGGAATTCTGGGCAACCGGGTAATTGTTTTACACCGATAAAGCAAAAAAGGCGACCCGAGGGTCGCCTCAGACTGCTGACAAACCCCGGTTTTCCGGGGTTTGTTGCATTTGGTCGTTCTGTTTTCAGCCGACGGTCGCTTGAGTCAGCCTTCCTCGTCGATACTTCCTATCAACCCGTTTTTGAGTCCATGCCAGGATAGACGCCTGTAAGACCAGTGCTGCAAGCGATTTCAGCCCCAAAATACGCGCCAGGAGCTGCGCGATCTTCTTCATATTCTGGGCAGTCGCAGCCAACAGACATTGCTCGCGGACCTTTGACAGCCCTCGCAATCGAGCATAGCGATGGCCATGCAACTGCTTGGCATCCGCGAACGAGCGCTCCACCGTCTCTTGCCGTCGTTTGTACAGCGCCTTGCCCCAAGGCGTTAATCGGTTTTGGTCGACTCGTTCTTTGCAGTCCTGCCAAACATGGCGGGTGAGCACCTTGACGTGGTTAGCGCTGCGCGTGCACTGACCAAGTAGCGGGCAGTCTTTGCAGTGAACCGGGTTGGACTTGTACTCCCGGTAGCCCTGCCGGTTGGTGGTGGCGTAGATCAGCAACTGTCCCTCGGGGCAGCGATAGGTATTGGTTTCCGGGTCATAGGTGAAGGCACGCTTGGGGAGATAGCCCTTGGGCTTGTTGGGGCGTCGGTAGCCCATCACGCCATAGATGCCCCGGTCTTCCAGGCCCTTGCAGAGACCCGCCGTGTAGTACCCCGCATCCAACCCCACACCCCAGACGTCAAAACCGAAGCGTTCTCGCTGGCGGTCCAACCGATCGAGGTAAGGCCGGCTGTCATGGAGATTGGCCGGGGTCGCGTAACTGTCTGTGATGATGGCATGACGCCCATCCACCGTCCGGTGGTCCAGATAGAAGAAGCCTTTGGGTTTCCCTTCCCGCACCATGTAACCGCTGTCCGAGTCGGTACGACTCACCTTGGTGTCCTTCATTTTGGGCGGCTGCTCGGACAGCTTCGTTTTCAGCGGCTTCTTGCCATGAGCCTTGCGGTCGCTCTCGATCGCCTGCTCCAGACTCTCCAGGTAATCCACCACCTTCACTTCCGCCTGTGCCAGGTCGTACTTGTTCTTGTTGGCGTTGGCCTTGAGGTGGGTGCTGTCGGTGTAGAGCACTTCGCCACCAACCAGGCCGTACCTCATGGCCTGAAGCACGATCTCATCGAAGATCTCCTGATAGATGTGGCTGTCATGAAAGCGACGACGGCGGTTCTGGCTCAGCGTGGAGGCATCTGGCACCTTGTCGGTCAGGTTGAAACGCAGGAACCAGCGGTAGGCCACATTGACCTGAATCTCCCGCACCAGCTGCCGCTCACTGCGGATACCGAACAGGTAGCCCAGAAACAGCATCTTGAACAACACCACCGGATCAAGGGCCGGGCGGCCGTTGTTCGCGCAATACAGGTGCAGTACACGCTCACGAATGAACTCGAAATCAATGGCGTGATCGATTGAGCGAAGCAGATGGGTTTCAGGAACCAGGGACTCGAGACAGACCATCTCGAGTTCGTGTTGTTGTGGGGAGGGCTCTTTGAGCATGGGGCAGCCTCTGGAAAGTCGCTGACCCAATTACAACAAACCCCCGCTACCATGGCGAGGGTTTGTCAGCAGTCTGAGGCGACCCGAGGGTCGCCTTTTCATCAACACAGGGTGTCGATCGAGATTAGATGTTCTCGAACTGACCCATGGTGTTGTCTTTACCACCAGCCTTCAGAGCTGCTTCGCCAGCGAAGAACTCTTTGTGGTCGTCACCGATGTTGGAACCAGCCATATCCTGGTGCTTAACGGTGGCGATACCCTGACGGATTTCCTTACGCTGTACGCCTGCAACGTAGGCCAGCATGCCTTCGTCGCCGAAGTAGCCCTTGGCCAGGTTGTCGGTAGACAGGGCCGCGGTGTGGTAAGTCGGCAGAGTGATCAGGTGGTGGAAGATGCCCGCTTCGCGAGATCCGTCACGCTGGAAGTTCGCAGTCCACTCGTCAGCCACTTGCGCCAGCTCAGTGCTGTCGTAGTCGGCGCTCATCAGACGGTCGCGATCGTAGGCAGATACGTCCTTGCCTTCTTCTTTCCAGGCATCGAATACCTGCTGACGGAAGTTCAGGGTCCAGTTGAAGGACGGGCTGTTGTTGTAAACCAGCTTGGCGTTGGGCACCACTTCACGGATGCGGTTAACCATGCCAGCGATCTGGCCAACGTGCGGCTTCTCGGTTTCGATCCACAGCAGGTCAGCGCCGTTCTGCAGGCTGGTGATGCAATCCAGAACAACACGGTCTTCGCCAGAGCCAGCCTTGAACTGGAACAGGCCGGAAGCCAGACGCTTCGGACGAACCAGCTTGCCGTTCTGCTTGATCACAACGTCGCCGTTGGCAATGTCGTCAGCGCTTTCGATAACGTCGCCATCGATGAAGCTGTTGTACTGGTCGCCCAGGTCGCCCGGCTCGTTGGTCACGGCGATCTGCTTGGTCAGGCCAGCGCCCAGGGAGTCAGTACGGGCAACGATAACACCGTCGTCCACACCCAGCTCCAGGAACGCCAGACGTACGGCGTTGATCTTGGCGATGAAGTCGGCGTGAGGAACGGTAACCTTGCCGTCCTGGTGACCACACTGCTTCTCGTCAGAAACCTGGTTCTCGATCTGAATGCAGCAAGCACCGGCTTCGATCATCTGCTTGGCCAGCAGGTAGGTCGCTTCGGCGTTACCGAAACCGGCGTCGATGTCAGCGATGATCGGCACAACGTGGGTTTCGTGGCTGTCGATAGCGGCTTCAACTTCTTTGGCCTTGGCAGCGTCACCGGCTTTCTGGGCCGCTTCCAGGTCACGGAACAGGTGGTTCAGTTCCCAGGCATCAGCCTGACGCAGGAAGGTGTACAGCTCTTCGATCAGACCGGATACAGAGGTCTTCTCGTGCATGGACTGGTCAGGCAGCGGACCGAACTGTGAACGCAGGGCGGCAACCATCCAGCCAGACAGGTACAGGTAACGACGCTTGGTGGTACCGAAGTGCTTCTTGATGGAGATCAGCTTCTGCTGACCGATGAAGCCGTGCCAGCAACCCAGGGACTGGGTGTACTGAGAAGTGTCCTTGTCATACGCTTCCATGTCTTCGCGCATGATCTTGGCGGTGTACTTGGCGATGTCCAGGCCGGTCTTGAATTTGTTCTGGGCGCGCATGCGGGCTGCGTGCTCAGGAGAAATGTTGGCCCAGTTGTTTTGCTTGATCAGGGATGCGATGGCATCGACGTCGCTTGCGTATGGCATGGTCTCAGTCCTGTCTCGTAGGTTTGAGGTACTGCATAGGGTGGTGGCCGACCGGAGTCGGCCACCGTTTCAGACATCCCGTCACGTGTTTTACGGGCGATCGGGTGCTGAGTTGCGGATACTGTAATGGCCCCAATTTCATAATTGAAATTTATATTATCTATTTCCAGCATTTTTTTGCTGAATGACGATCAGTCCGCCGACGAGGCCACCGGGTTGGTGACCGCCAGCACCACCAGCCGGTCCCCGGGGCTCAGGTCCAGGTAGCCGCTGCGGCTGGGGTTCAGCTCGAGCTGTGGGCCTGTGGCATGCCAACGCCAGACCCCGACTGCCAATTCCCCCTGATGGGCCAGTACCCGTTCCAGGGCACGAAAATCCGCGCTGGCCGGCAGCGGGTAATCCGCCGGGTCACGGAACTGAAACTCGGCACCGCCGGCACAGAACAGCTCGTCCAGCACGACCCGCAGTTCCGGCCGTAGCGCCACCTGGGCCAGGACGTGACTCAACACCATCGGGCTCACCAGCATCTCGGCCTGATGCACCCCCAGCAGATCCCGGTTGTCCGGATCACTCAGCTCCAGAATCAGCTGCGGTCGACCACCGGCTTCCGCCAGGATGTCCTCAAGCTGCAGGTACCCCACCATGGCCCGGGCATCGGCCTCTTCCCCGGAAGACAGTCGATCGCTGCTCAACAGCAGAATGGTGTCGTAGCCGTCCGGCCGCAATCGCCGCAACTCGCCTTCCACCATGTAGTCCGCTTCCAGGTGCTGACATCGCAGGCGCCGGGGCGTGCCCAGGTAGGCCGACACCGCACTGACCCGCTGGGCCTCCGGCACCACCGACACCACATCCACCTGCAGCTGCTGCTGAGGATAGCTGTCCAATTCCTGCAGCAGCGCCGGTACCTTTCGGCTCCAACCCAATACCAGCACCCGCCGTTCCTGGGCGGCGACCGCCACGGGTGCGACCGCCGGCGTTCGGGGCACCGGCTTCAGCGGCGACTGACGGCCGTCCGGCTCGGTGTCCTCGTAGCTGCGGGCCATCATCACGATGCGATCCCCCGCCACGATCTCCGTCGTTGTCGCCACCGCCAGCAGCACCTGCCACTGGCCGTCATCGCCTTTTCTCAGCAGACCCAGCACCAGGGCACGGGGCCGCTGACAGGCCAGGGTTTCCAGCGTCATGCCCACCAGACCATCGTCACTGCGAATGTACAGCTCGTTACCAACGCCGGAGGTAAGCAGTTCGTTGTAGATTGCCGACAGCCCCGGATGGAAGACATTCTGGGCCAGCAGCCGACTGATGGTGGCGTCCCCCGCCACCACTTCCACCGGGCCCGGGTAAGCCCGCTCGATGACCGGACGCTTGCGCAGATCCTGCACCTCCGCCACCACAAAGGGCAGCACCTGGCCCGATTGCCGGGCCTGGGCGGTGATCGACAGCAACGCCTTGACGGTCTCCACATCGGCACTCACCAGACTGCTGCTGGGGTGAACCGCGCTGGGAATGATAACCGCTGCCGCCTCAAGACATGCGACCCGGTGCAGGGCATCCGGCTGGATCGCCTGCCCGGCCCTCAGAATCACCTGCCGGGCCTTGCCGCCAATACCGGGCTCGCTACGAAGTTCCAGCACCTGGGCTGCTGACGCCTCTTCCGACAACACCACCAGATTCAATCGCCGGGCGTCGTGGCGCTCCAGAAAGCGCCGTACCCGCCGGCTGGCGCCCAGCAGTTCCGACAACAGCGGCAGGGTGAGCGGTGTCCAGCCCAGTACGACCACGTGGTTTTTCAGCGACACCGGAGTCAGGCCCCGCTCCAGGTCATTCATCAGCGTGATCAACCAACGGGTCAGGATCGCCACCAGGGCACCCAGAAACACCACGTAGCCGCTGATGGTCAGTAACGTGGAGACAAAACGTTGCCAGCTGCCACTGTCGTCTCCCAGGTACCCCGGGTCCGTCAATCGCAGGAAGGCCCACCAGATTGCATCCCCCAGACCGTCAAACGGCTCTCCCAGCGGCGCCACCAGTAAGCCCCCCACCAGGGAAATCAAACCAATCACCAGCGCCACAACCAACAGCTGAAACGCCGCGCCACGGACGAACTGGCGCTCAACAAAGAACTTCACACGATCAATAAACCGCAATGGCAGCATGACGGGGGCCACCTCCCTTGGCGAACAGGGTTCCAGACAACGACCAACCAGCCGGGTTGGTCGGGGTTGGTCAGGGTAGCCTCAATGTAGCATGAACCCCGGCCAGGTCAGCTAGTAAACCGCCGCAGCCCCAGGGGGGCGGGTTTTGAAGCGTTTGTGCAACCACCAGTACTGGTCCGGGTAACGCCGAATGGTGTCTTCAATAAAGCCGTTCCAGGTGGCCGCATCCTGCTGCGGGCACTCACCAAAACCCTCTTCAATGACCGAAAACTCAATGCGGTAATTGCCATCCTCGTTACGCAAATGGCTGACGCAGATCACCGCTGCGCCGGTCTCCCGGGCAATGTGGGTGGGTGTGCTGATGCAGCCGGTGTCGACACCGAAGAACGGGGCAAACAGATCGGTACGGCGACCAAAGTCCTGATCGCAGCCGTACCACACCTGACCACCGCCACGGAGGAAATCCATCATGCCGCGTAGTTCCCGCTTGGTGAACGGCTGGATACCGAAATGACGACGGCGGCCCCGTTCGATCATTCGGTCGATCACTGGATTGTTGTTCGGCCGATACATGTAACCGGGATTGGGCAGGTGGCAGGCCACCAACGGCAGCGCCAGATCGAGGATACTGTAGTGGCCGCCGATTAGCAGCACCCCTCGCCCACGATCCAGCGCCTCCTGCACGTGCTCCAGCCCCACCACTTCCGCCGCCTGTTGCCAGGGTCGGGTATCCCCCCACCAGCTGTGCAGGCTCTCGAAGACGCCCTGGGTGCAGGACTCGAATGAGGCTGTCATCAATTGCTGGCGCTGCTGCTCTGTCAGTTCCGGCATACAGGCCGCCAGGTTGGCGTCCACCACCCTTGCGCGGGAACGGAGCTTGCGGCTAAATACGCCGCCCAGCTTTCGACCCCAGCTGCGCTTGGTGGCCATCGGCAGCTGGGCCAGCAGATACAACACGAAAACCACGGCCCAGGACGGCCAGAAACCGGGGTGCCACAATGGGCGAGATGTCTTGCGTTTGCTCACGGACGGTACTTCCTTTAAGTCTTGTTATCGGAGTCCAACTGTCGTCCCGGAACCGCATCCCGGGAGGCAACCGTCAGAGCGACCGGGAGGGTGACACAATTGACAGGGGCTTGATAGTCACTGTTTTATGACACCCTCGCACTGGAAACGGAAATCATGATGACTCGAATTCTCAGCTTCGCAGCCTTCACAGCACTGGCGGCCACCGCCTGCACCACTGTCCCGCCGTCGCCCCCCGCCGAAGCCCCGCTGACCAGCCTCTACGACTATCGGATTGTCGACCCGGACTCTGGCCAGGTCATGGCGCTGCCCCAGCTCGCCAGTGCGCTACAGAATGCCGACGTGGTCTTTATCGGCGAGCTCCATGGCCACAATGGTGCGCACCTGTTGCAGGCCCGACTGCAACAGGCGCTGTATCAACAACAGCCGCTTCAGGTGCTGTCGATGGAGCAGTTTACCGTGGAGCACCAGCCGACACTGGATCGCTACCTGGCGGGGGAATTGGGCGAGGCGGAGATGATCGAAGACGCAGACGCCTGGGACAACTACAAGGCCTCCTACCGCCCGCTGGTGGATTTCGCCCTCGCCCGCGACCTGCCGGTGATTGCCGGCAATGCCCCGGCCCAGCTGGTGCGCTGCGTCGGTCGGCAGGGGCCGGACTACCTGACACGGGCCCCCAAAGACCTGCAGGCGCTGTTGCCAGGCGACCCGTTCTACGGCACCGCGCCTTACCGGGAAAAATTCCTTGCGACGCTGACCGATCACCAGCATGGCCCCGGCGACCCCGAGCGCCTGGAGAACAGCTACCGCGCGCAACTGCTGCGGGACAACACCATGGCCAGCCGCATTGTCCAGGCACTGGCGGATCATCCGGGGGCACAGGTAGTGCACACCAACGGCACTTTCCACAGCGAGCACCGCCTCGGCACCGTCGCTGCGCTCAACGCACGGGCACCGGAGCTTACGGTGCGGGTGATCTCACCGGTGGTGACCGACGTACCTGCCGAACATGTGTCGCAAGACGACCGAGAAAAGGGCGACTATCTTTACTACCTGAGGCCACTCCAGGAGGACTATCTCGACAGGGACCGCGAACTGCAGGCCATGATGAAACGGTTCCGGCAAGCCAGCGAGAACAACTGTGAAACCTAAACCCCAACGACTGCTGATGAACATGATGATGGCGGTGGATGATCGTATCGTTCACGTGCGCGATGCCATCCACGCCTGCGAGCTGTTCGATGTCAGCAGCAACAGCACCCGGGTGGCGCTGGCGCGATTGTCCGCCGACGGCCTGATCGAGTCCTGCGGGCGCGGTCAGTATCAGCTGACTGACAAGGCGCACC
The DNA here is from genome assembly GCF_020546665.1 of Marinobacter sp. CA1. Taxonomy (NCBI): domain Bacteria; kingdom Pseudomonadati; phylum Pseudomonadota; class Gammaproteobacteria; order Pseudomonadales; family Marinobacteraceae; genus Marinobacter; species Marinobacter sp. CA1. The sequence continues at coordinate 578,775 of NZ_CP071785.1, read as the reverse complement.
GACTCGCCGACGACCTGCGGGGCTGGCGTACCGCCCTCGAGCGCCTGGTGCCCTGGAGCGGTCGCTGGCTGGCCGTGCACTGCGGCGACCTTGGCCGCAGCGACAAGCCGGTACTGCGACGACGGACCCGTGCCCTGCAGATGAACGGTTTTCAGGAACTGTCCCGGGATCTGTTCGTGCGACCGGACAATCTCGCCGGCAGCACCGATGCCATCCGCCAGCGCCTCTACCGCCTCGGCCTGGAGCCCGAAGCACCGGTGTTCGCCCTCAGCGAGCTGGATTCACGTCGCCAGCAGGTGGCTCGTACCCTGTGGGATCGGGACGCCCTGGAAACCGGCTACCAACACACCACCGAGCGGCTGCACCGCTGGCTCGACAAAGCCAAGGACCTGGAACCGGAAATTGCCGCCCGGGAGTCGTTCGAGATCGGCGACGAGGCCATCCGCCAGATTGTATTTGATCCGCTGTTGCCGGACGCGATGGTAGACCAGCAGGCCAGGCAGCGCTTCTTCGACGCCCTGCTGGAACACGATCAGGTCGGCCACAGCATCTGGCAGCGTCTCTACCACGAGGCCCAATCCCAGGGCTAGGGAGCCTCCGCACATCCACCAGGCCAGACACCGCCCCCTTGGCCCCACCAACCGCGCTGGCGAAATCCTCGGCCAATCCCACGCCACCGGGGAACGGCGTAGATTAAGGAGCCTCTGATCAACTCCGGATCGCCTCTGCGCGATCTGAGGGCTGTAGCTGCAAGGCGCGGTCCGCAGGTAATGGCCGTAGCCCTTGGCAAGGGCCGCAACGCCGCAGATGCAGCCCTCAGAGTGCGCCCTTCGGGGCCTTCAGAGCGATCCACACTCGGCGTTGCGCCTTCTTGAAAGGCAACCAGCCTTCCTGCAAAGCCGCGCCTTGAGTGTGAACCGCTCTGAAGGCCAGAGGTGATCCGGAGTTGATCAGAGGCTCCTTTAAACTCACGGCATTGCACAACCACAGTGGTCGCCCTGGCGGCCCTGATGACAGGCCAGCCGCCAGATGCTGGCCATCTACAAGAGGTTTACCATGAGCCAACAGCACCTTGATGTCCTGATCGTGGGCGCCGGTATTTCCGGCATCGGCATGGCCTGCCACCTGACCCGCAACTGCCCTGACAAACGCTACGCCGTCCTGGAACGCCGCGACGCCATTGGCGGGACCTGGGACCTGTTCCGTTACCCCGGCATTCGCTCCGATTCCGACATGTACACCTTCGGCTACAACTTCCGGCCCTGGACCGGTGGCAAGGTGCTGGCGGACGGGCCGTCGATCCGACGCTATGTCTGCGAAACCGCCGACGAGTATGGCGTCACCGACAACATCCGTTTCGGCCGCAAGGTGGTACGCACCAACTGGTCCAGTGCTGACAAACGCTGGACCGTCAACGTGGAACGGGAAGATGGCAGCGAAGCGGAAACCTACACCGCCAACTTCCTGGTGGGTTGCACCGGATACTACAACTACGATGCCGGCTACAAACCCGACTTTCCGGGCGAGGCCGACTTCAAGGGCCAGGTGATCCACCCCCAGCACTGGCCGGAGGACCTGGATTACAGTGGCAAGAAAGTGGTGGTCATCGGCAGTGGCGCCACCGCCGTAACGCTGGTGCCGACGCTCACTGACAAGGCTGCACACGTCACCATGCTGCAACGCTCGCCCACCTATCTGATGCCACTGCCCTCAGTAGATCCAATCTCGGTGACGCTGCAGAAACTGTTGCCGGACCAGTTGGCCTATCGACTGACCCGTGCCCGCAACGTCACCCTGGCCCGCACCATCTTCGAACGCTCACGCAAGAATCCGAAAGCCGTACGCCGCCTGATACTCGGCATTGTACGGCGGCAGTTGGGCGGCAAGGTCGACATGCGCCACTTTTCGCCGGACTACAACCCCTGGGACCAACGCCTGTGTGTGGTTGCCGACGGCGATCTGTTCAAGGCGCTGAAAGCCGGCAAGGCCTCCATGGCCACAGACCACATCGACCGCTTCACCGAGAACGGCATCCGGCTACAATCCGGTCAGGAACTGGAGGCCGATATCATCATCACCGCCACCGGTCTGGATGTTCAGATGATGGGGGGCATGGATCTGGAAGTAGACGGTCAGCCGGTACCGATCCGGGATACGCTGATCTACAAGAACGTACTGGTGGAAGGCGTGCCCAACGCCGCGATGATTTTCGGCTACACCAACATTTCCTGGACCCTGAAGGCCGATATCGCCAGCGAATACATCTGCCGTCTGATCAATCACATGGACCGTAAGGGCTATCAGGAGTGTGTCACCCACGATACCCAGAACAGCCGCACCGAGGACACCATCCTGGGCTCCCTCAGTGCCGGCTACATCAAACGCGCCAACGACCGTCTGCCCCGCCAGGGCAGCCAGGGTCCGTGGAAAGGCTCACAGAACTACCTGGAAGACGTGAGGACCCTGCGCTTCGATCCCATCGAGGATGGCTACATCGAGTTTGACGGCCGCCGCAGCAAGCAGGGCCAGGGCCGCGCCACACGTTTTATGGCGCCCCTGCGTTCGGCACTGTTCGGCGCCTGATCCCCACTACCCCGGTGATCTGGCAGTTGGGGTAACGGTCTTCGCCAGAATCACCAGCGCGATACCGCCAAGGATGGCAGTGCCAGCCACCAGCAGCCGCGGCGTCAGTGGTTCCGCCAACAGCAGCACGCCGCCCAGTGCAGCAATCACCGGCACACTGAGCTGTACCGTCGCGGCCGTGGTGGCCTGGAGCAACGGCAACGCCGCATACCAGACGGCATAGCCCAATCCCGAAGCCAGCGCTCCGGATGCCAGCGCCAGTGCCACCCCCGGAACATCAACCTGGGCCTGCGGCCACAGCACTACGCTGAAGATCACCGTCAACGGCAGCGCCCGGAGGAAGTTTCCTGCCGTTGCCAGGGTGGGTTCACCCGCACCTTTTGCCCTCAATGAGTACACGCCCCAGGCGGTCCCGGCCACCAGCATCAGAACTGCCTGGGCGATTGGTGGCGCCGACAGCCCCGGTAACAGCAGGCCAATCAGCCCCCCAAACGCCAACACAAATCCCAGCCATTGCCAGCGATTGGGACGATCGCCCCGCACCAGACCCACCCCGATCATGGTGGCCTGGACCGCGCCAAACAGCAGCAATGCGCCCATCGCCGTACCCAGCCCGAGATACGCCAAAGAAAAACCGGCGGCGTAGATGAACAGCGCCAGCGCCGACAGCCACGAACCTCCAGCACGCACCCGGCCACCCCGAAGCCACACCAACAACGCCAGCACCAGCGCGCCAGAGGCAAGCCGCAACGACGTGAAGCTGGCGGCATCGATGTCGGTGTCCCGTAACGCAGCCCGACACAACAGCGAATTACCGGCGAATGCGACCATCGCCACCACCGTTAACACCACGGCTCGCCACTGCATGTCCTATCCCCCAGCCAGGTAACTTATGCCATCACAGCCGAATCACCCGTCACCGGCAATGCCTCCTTGGCCGCATGTCACTGCGACTTCCGGCCGTCATCAAACGGTGCCGCCGTCAGCGCGGCGTCGAGAGCCCGCTGGAAGACCACCAGATCCGCCTGGCTGAACAGCACAAAGCGCACCCGGGTCAGTGATGAATCCGTCAGGGCGGCCAGTACCGTGGCGATGGCGACCTCCGCCGCCTCGGCCAGCGGATAGCCGAACACCCCGGTGGAAATGGCCGGGAAGGCAACGGAGACCAGCGATTCCCGCTCCGCCAGCGCCAGGGCATGGCGATAGCAGTCCGCCAATAGCTGTTCCGAAGGTTCGTCGCGTCCGTACACCGGGCCGAGACAGTGAATCACCCGACGGTTGGGCAGGTCGTAGGCCCCGGTAATCACCGCCTGCCCCGGCCGGATCGGCGCCAACGCCTGACACTCCCGTGCCAGACCTGGCCCGGCACCACGGTGCAGGGCGCCAGCAACACCGCTGCCAGGTTGTAATTGAGCATTGGCGGCGTTGACCACCGCATCCATGTCGGGCTGATTGCTGATGTCGCCCTGAACACACTCTACCCGAGTTCGAATCATTACATTCTCCTGATTGCCCTTGGTGTCCCGTGCGGTTCGTTCGCAGTAGGTCAGCGAATTAACCGCACGGGACACTAGCTGCTGAAGCATGGCACATCTTCGCCGGTACGCCCCAATCCGGCTTCCTCAGGAGCCTCTAATTAGCAATCGGTCACTTGACGCCAACCGGGCCTGCCGCAATGGTGGAGGTTTACGTGTTGAGAGGAAGTGCACCATGAAAGTGATCACCAGTCTGATCGTCGCCCTGGGGCTGGTTGCCTCAGCCTTCCTGGTGAAGGAGGGGCTTACCCACCTGCGCACCAGCGACCGTTACGTCACCGTCAAGGGGGTGGCGGAACGCCAAGTGGAAGCGGACCTGGCGCTATGGCCACTGCGGTTCGTGGCGGCAGGTGACACCCTGGCGGCGGCGCAGGAGCAGGCCCGATCCAGTCGCGAGGCCATCATGGCATTCCTCAAACTGCAGGCCATCGACACCGACGCCGTGGAACTGCAACGACTGGACGTAACCGACAACCGGGCGAACCCTTACCAGGGCAACAACAATAACCAGCGCTTCATCATCAATCAGACCCTGATGGTCCGCAGCGAGGATATTGAACGGGTGCGACAGGCCGCCCAGGCGGTCAGCGAGCTGGTGGATTCCGGTGTGGTGCTGTCGGCGGACTACGGCCCCAGCGGCCCCACCTACCTGTTCAATGGGCTCAACGACATCAAACCGGCGATGATTGCAGAAGCCACGGCCGCCGCCCGGGAGGCCGCCCGTCAGTTTGCCAAGGACGCCAATGCCTCCCTGGGCACCCTGCGACGGGCCAACCAGGGGGTGTTCCAGATCCTGGCACGGGACCAGGCCGCTGGCGTCGTCGAGGCCCAGCAGGCAATCAAGACGGTGCGGGTGGTGTCCACCGTGCAGTACTATCTTGATTAGTACTATCTTGATTAGTACTGTCTTGAGTAGCACGGTCTGAAACAGGCTGCCGGCGGGGCTCAGCTCGAGACCGTTGCCTGGTCCCGCAGCCAACCCGCCAGCGCCGTGAGGTAATCCCGGTACAGCCGTTGCAGGCGATTCCAGTTGTCCTGCAGCTGTGCGCTGGGGGCATCACGAAGCTCATCTTCCAGTGACTCGCACAAGCGGATCAACTGCCGCGCGTCCACTCCGCCCAACAGCCCCCGCAAGCTCTCCAGTCCCTTGGCGGCCTTGTCCCGTTGACCGGCCTGCCACTGGTGCATGGCCTGATCCACCGGTGCGATGCCCCGATCCACCAGGTTGCGGGCAATCAACAGCACCGCCTCACGGGAATCGGCATAGGCCCCGACCGCTCTCACCAGATCGTCGAGCTGCGCCAACAGCTTGCCGGTGATCTCCTCGCAATCCGTGGCATCCTCCGCCTTGACCGGGGCCGGTGTTTTCTCTTCTGGCCTGGCATCCTCCGGGGGCACCTGCAGGTAGCGCTCAATGGTCGCCAGCATCTGGGCCTGCACCACCGGCTTGGCGATAAAGTCATCCATACCGGCCTGCAGGCAATTGTCCCGTTCGGTTGACAGCACACCGGCGGTCATCGCCAGCACCGGCAGGGTGAGGCCCTGCTGCCGTATACGCCGGGTTGCTTCCAGACCATCCATCACCGGCATCTGTACGTCCATCAACACCAGATCAAAGTGGACCTTGTCATCCCCCAGGCGGGTCAGGGCCTGTTCACCATCCTCGGCCAGAATCACCTCGGCGCCGGCACTCTCCAGGAAGCTGCGGGCCACGATCTGGTTCAGCTCGTTGTCTTCCACCAGCAGCAGGCGGCGCCCATCCAAAGGCAATGCCGAGGGCTCGGACGTCAACACCGCTGCAGGCTCCACCACCCCACCACTCATGATCTCGTGAAGTTTGTCGAACAACCGTGAGCTGGTGACCGGCTTGACCAGCATGGCACTCAGCCCCTCTGGCAACTCGGCATTGCCATCCTCCGGTTGTTCGTGGGGTGAGATCAGCGCGACCACCACCAGATCCGGATTACTGATGGCATCACGCAAGCGTTGCAACCGCTGCTGACCCTCAGGGTTATCGGGTAACCAATCCACCAGCAGAATATCCACGGTTCCCAACACCTGTTGCTGTGCTGGCGCCTCTTCGGCATCGGCCACGGCCCTCAACTGCCAGCCCCAGCCCTGCAGGCTGCACTCCAGGTAATCCCGGCTGGTGTCGTTGCTGTCAATCAGCAGCACCCGCCGATCCGCCAGGCAGGACGGAACCCGCGGCGTCTCCCGCTCCGCCTGCACCTGCAACGGCAGCTCCATGCGGAAACAGCTGCCTTCGCCGGGGAGACTCTCCACATCAACCCGGCCGTCCATCAGAGTGACCAGACGGCGGGAAATGGCCAGCCCCAGTCCGGTGCCGCCAAACCGGCGGGTGGTGGAGGCATCAGCCTGGGTAAACGGCGTGAACAGCCGTCGGCACTGTTCCTCCGTCATCCCGATGCCGGTGTCATTGATACTGAAGCGCAGACGAACCTGCTGCTGCTGTCGATCCATCTGCTCAATCAACAGCCCAACCTCGCCCTCCTCGGTGAACTTGATGGCGTTGGACAGCAGGTTGAGCAGCACCTGACGAATGCGCAACTCATCGCCAATCAGCCACCGCGGCACATTGGTCTCCACCCCAATCGAAGGCTCCAGGCTCTTCTTGCTGGCACCGATCATCATCACGCTGGCCAGGCTATTGACCAGTTCATCGAGGTTGAACGGCACCGGTTCAATCTCCAACCGCCCGGCCTCGATCTTGGAGAAATCGAGAATGTCGTTGATGATGTCCATCAGCGAACGGCCCGCCGACTGGATCATTTCCAGATACTGTCGCTGATCACCCGACAGCGCGGTGCGAGCCATGATCTGGGTCATCCCCAGCACCGCGTTCATTGGCGTGCGGATTTCATGGCTCATGTTGGCGACGAACTCACTCTTGAACCGGCTGGCCTGCTCCGCTTCCGCCCGGGCCTGCTGCAAACGCTCCTCGGCCTGGCGGTGCTCGGTGATGTCCCGCAGGATCAGCCCCACGTAATCCTCACCATCGCTTTGCCAGTGGGACAGTGAATACTCCGCCGGAAACGCACGCCCGCTGCGGGCCACGCACTCAGTCTGGCGGTTTTCGATGCGGTCCACCCCGCGACCGTCGACCAGTAGCCGGGCCAAGGCATCCTGCAGGCGCTCCCGCTCGCCTTCGGCAAACAGGCTGTCGATGCGGGTACTTTCCAGATGCTCTTCGGGCCAGCCAAAATATTCGCTGGCGGCCGGATTGGCGGAGGCAATTCGACCGCGATCATCCAGGATGAAGATGGCCTCGCTGGCATTGCTGGCCAGCGCCGAGAACTTGCGTTCCGACTGTTTCAGTGCCGAGGTCAGCTCATCAGCCAACCGCAGGGCCCGCGAGCGGGTCAGTACCAGCGCGCGAATGAACGAGAACAGCAGAAAACTGATCACCACACCGCTGATCAGCACAATCTGGGCCTTCTGCTGATCCAGGGTATCGGTGAATTGTGGCAGGGACTGAACCCGGAGCGTCCATGTCCGATCCGCCACCTGCACCGGCACGGTGCGGGTAAAGGGCGCAATCAGTTGATCGGTTTCCGCCTGATCCCGGTTCGCCTCATACAGCAGGCTCTCGGACGAACCGGCATCGCCGTCGTACACCGACAGCGCCACCTGGGGAAACTGGTCCGCCAGGATGCCCGCCATCAAGTCATCCATCCGGAACGGGCTGTACACCACCCCAAACATACGCTCCCGGCGCATTTCCAGGTCTTCCGGCACCCGCCCGCCCTGATACAGCGGCAGATACATCAGGAAACCGGCCTGGACACCAACCGCCGTTTCCTGCACCAGCGTGATTGGCGCGGAGAGGGAGGTTTCGCCCGAATCCCGGGCCGCCTCAATCGCTTCACGACGCCGAGCCTCGGAGAACATGTCATAGCCGTGGGCTCGCTGGTTGCGCCAGTCAAACGGTTCCAGATAAGCGATGGACACGTAGGCATCACGCCGGCCCTGGGGCCGCACATCGAAGGACTGAAAGCCCTCCTCCCGCAAGCCGTTTACAAACGCCTGTCGCTCCGATTCCGAGGCCAGGTAGCGGGCGAACCCGACGCCCTGAATCCCGGGGTAGTTCTCCCACAGATCAAGATCTTCAACGAACTGGGCCCACTCTTCATGGGAGACCTCACTGGACGCGTTAAACAGTCCTACCCCGCCCCGCAGCACCTGCTCGTAATCCTTCATTCGGTCAACCACCCGTGCGCGAATGGTGTCGGCGAGGTAATCGAACTGTTCCGCCCCCTTTTCCTGGGCCGTCGCCACCGCCATTCGCCACATCAGTACGGTGCCCCCCAAGGCTCCCACCAGCACCAGCCAGGGCAACAGGGTTTCCCGCCGTCGCAGCACCCCCAACTGACTGCGTTCCCTCAAGTCGACAGCCAACACCAGGCCACAGCACACCCACAATGCGATAAAGGCATCCAACGCCACCAGGGAAGCGTTGACACTATTGAGGACAAACGGCCCGGCTCCGGAAATGGTGGCCGCGACCGCCACCGACGTCACCGCCAGGGTGCAGGCAGTGACCCCGTGAAGACCGAAGACATAGGCACTGTATGCGAGCAGGGGCAGGAACAGAAAACTCAACAGGCGGTCGTCGAAGTGAGCCGACAGACCTTCCACAAACACCAGGGCCGACAGCAGCACCGTAACGCCCGCCAGCAACAAGGCGTGCCACACCGGCTGTCTGGGCAGCACGTCCGGGCGCTTACGCCAGGTCAGCACCAGCGGTGTCACCACCAGCATGCCGACGCAGTCCCCGAGCCACCAGGTCGAGAAAATGTTGCCGGCATAGTCAGCACCGGCGAACCCCAGCCCCACCAGGGTGCCGGTTCCCACGGCAGCGCTGATGGCGGCCGCCACCGCCACCACAACCAGGAACCGGAACACCATCACCAGGGAATCAAACTGCAGGTTGGACCCCAAGGCCTGGCGCAGCAACACCGCCGCCGCCAACGCTTCCAGGGTATTTCCGGTGGCGATCATCAGTGACCCCACCCCGGGACGCTGCCAGTCACCGGCATCAATGCCAAAGCTGACAAAATTGACCAGCAAAGCCCCAATCGCGATGACCGGCCACAGCCGCACGCCGTACACCAGCAGCGCCGCCACAGCCACACCGGACGCCGGCCAGACCGGCGACACATTGGTGGTTTCAAAAGCCAGTGACAGGCCGAAGTAGCCCGCCAGGAAGTAGAGCGGCAGCGCCACCAGCCAGGCCCAGGCAGGGTGATGGCCGCGCTCTTTGCCGGAGGATTGCCAGACCGCCTGTTCGTCCATAAACCGCCATCCTTAGGTCCGCTGTCTGAACCGGTGACAGCGATCCAGAGCAGTTACTGGGTCTGTACCATTTCGTCGGTCACTTGGTAGTCGCCGTCAAGCCACGCAACCACCTCCCGAGCTGCCGGGTGATCGAACTGCTGGTACGCCGAGCGTAGCGAGGTCTTTTTTTCCGCAGATAGCCGGGATAGCCCCGCGTCTTCTAAAAGTAGCAGGTCCTGGTGAATCCGGCAGGCCAATGAGGTCCCCAATACCGCCTCGGCGGCCTGGCGAAAGGCGTGACCGTACTGGTAACGACCACCCTGCTGGTAGCTCTGGGCCAGCGTCAGCGCCGGGATACAGCTCAGGGTAGGCTGCAGCGCGGGATTGATGGCATGGCCGGCCAGGTGGTCGGCGTTTGCCGCCGGCCGGCCGCTGAAGGCCCGCAGATGAAGGTGGCGGGACATCCGATCCCCATCGTTGACCGGGTAATTGTCCCACAGCCAGGGGCGCCGCCCCAATTGCCCGGCCACCCGCTGCAGATGGCCCGGGGAAATCTCCCTGGAACACACCTCTTCCCCGGTCCAGAACACCTCGATCGAAGCATCCAGCGCCTGCCCCAGGGTCTCCAGGTAATCCGGTGGCCGCGGCCCAAACACCCGATCCAGCACCGGATCATCGGAGTAGTAGGTCGGGCACACCAGCAGACGCTCCGCGGAGGAACGTTCCGCCACCCAGTGCACGATCTCCGCCTGCACTTTTGCCAGTTGCGGGGTCTGGCTGTGCATGTCGTCAAACAGGATGGCGAGATCGTCGATACCGAGGGCATCCAGCGCCGTCAGCTTGCGGGCAAGCGCCTCCCGGGCCGGTGCATTGAAGTCGTTGAAGATCTCAAACGGGCTCAGGCCAATGCCAAACCTCACCCCCAGACCGTGACAATGGTCAGCAAAGGCCAGCAGCGCACCGGCCTGCTCGGGCGGATGAGGACTTTGCCAGTGGCGGCGCAGGTAAGGGTCCGCTTTCGGTGCGTAGAGGTAGAACTGGTAGCCTTCCGGCGCCAGGGTGGTTACCAGATCCCGGCGCTCCTGCCAGGACCAGAGCGGGCCGTAGAAACCTTCAATAATGCCAAGAGGTGGCGTCATGACGTTTTCCCGTCAGGACCGTCAGCGTCTTCCTCCGGCCCAACCCAGGCAAAGGGGTTGTAGGCCAGCTCCCACAGGTGGCCGTCCAGATCTGCAAAGTAACCGGAGTAACCGCCCCAGAATACCGGCTGGGGCTTCTTAACCTCGGTGGCACCGGCAGCCAGCGCTTCCGCCATCATCCGGTCGACGTCGGCCTCGGATTTCAGGTTGTGGGCAATGGTGACACCGCGAAACCCGGAGCCAGCGGCGGCCACGCCCACGTCGTCTGCCAGAGCGTCCCAGGGATAGAGTCCGAGCCAGGTGCCGTTAAGCGGGAAAAACGCCACCGTTGGCGGCGATTCCAGCTGCGGCAGCCCCAGACCATCGCGGTAGAACCGCACGGCCCGATCCAAGTCACTGACCCCAAGGGTAATCATGCTGATACGGGGGTTCATCCATCACTCCTTGCGGTATGGTCGATCAACGGTGTTTTTCCGGCCAGGTTGCCCTCGGTCGCCAACTCCCGGACCGGCCGAATCTCCACCGACCCCAGTCGCAGCGGCGGAATCTTGCCCGCCAACTGGATGGCTTCGTTCAGGTCCCGGGCCGTTAACAGGTAAAACCCGGCCAACTGTTCCTTGGTCTCGGCGAAGGGGCCGTCAGTGGCTGTCAGTTTACCGTCCCGCAGCCGCACCGTGGTGGCGGTATCGGTCAACTGCAGGGCGTGGCCGTCGAGCATGTGGCCACTCTCGCGCAGCCCCTCGCCGCAGGCCATACACTCGCGATTGAGCGCATCCCACTCCTGCTGACTCATGGAGCGGATCAGGTCTTCGTTGTAGTACACCAGCGCCAGGTAGTTCATGGGGGTTCTCCTTGGTTGCCATTCAATCCTAGTCGCCCGACGGAGCCACAGATCGACACCTCAGCTCGGTCAACCGTTTTTCCAGGAAGCGCCGCTCCGGTTCCAGTTGGCACAGCGCCAAGGCCCGGCGGTAGGCCTCTGCAGCCTCCTCAACGCGATCCAGCCGCGCCAGCAAATCGGCCCGGGCCGCATGAAGCGGCTGATAATCCGCCAGCGCAGGCTCCGCGGCAATCCGGTCGAGGCCCGCCAGGCCGGCCGCCGGCCCATCCCGCATGGCCACGGCGACAGCCCGGTTCAGGGCGACAACCGGCGAGGGAGCAATGCCCTGAAGTACGGTATAGAGGCCGATAATCTGCTTCCAGTCGGTGGCCGCGTAGCTGGGCGCCTCGCTGTGAACGGCGGCAATGGCCGCCTGCAGGGTGTAGGCGCCGTAGCCTGGCCGAGTCATCACTTCCGCCAGCAGCGCCCGCCCCTGGGCAATGTCGTCGCGGTGCCAGCGCTGGCGATCCTGCTGCTCCAGCGGCACCAGTTCCCCGCTGGCGTCGACACGGGCATCGCGTCGGGCATGATGCAGCAGCATCAACGCCAGCAGGCCCGCCACCTCCGGCTCCGGCAACAACTGCCACAACAGCCGGGTCAGACGGATGGCCTCAACGGCCAGAGCGCCGCGCACCAGTGCTGCACCGCTGAACGCGGTGTAGCCTTCGTTGAAGATCAGGTACAGGGTGTGCAACACCACGGGCAGGCGTTCGGCCAGCGCTTTGCCTTCCGGTACCTCGTAGGGAATGCCGGCATCGCGGATCTTGGCTTTGGCCCGGACGATACGCTGGGCAATGGTGGTGGGCTTGGCGAGAAAGGCCCGGGCCACCTCTTCGGTGGTGAGATCACAGATTTCCCGCAGGGTCAGGGCGAGCTGAGCCTCGCTGGAAAGCGCCGGATGACAGCAGGTAAAGATCAGGCGCAGACGGTCGTCAGCGATTTCTTCAGGTGGCTCCGGGGTGTCGGCTTCCGATTCCAGCTGGTGCGCCAACTGCTCCATAGCGGCGTGATGACGGCCCCGGCGACGCAGCTGGTCTATGGCCCGGAAGCGACCGGCGGACACCAGCCACGCCCGGGGATTGTCTGGAATACCGTCTCGGGGCCACTGTGCCAGGGCGGCGGCAAACGCCTCGTGCAGCGCCTCCTCGGCGAGGTCGAAGTCCCCCAGCAAGCGGATCAGGGTCGCCAGGATGCGACGCGATTCCTCCTGATAGTAACGATTCAGCCAAGCCTTCATGGTCCCTCCCTGACCGTTTCCGGATCACCCGGCGGTGGTGTGATCTCAAAGATTCTGGCCGATACGCCAAAGTACCCCGGAAGGGTCGTAAAGCACAAAGTCACGCATGCCCCAGGGTTGCTCTTCCAGCTCGCCAACGGTTACCCCAAAGCATTCAGCCACACCGGACGCAAGCACCCGGCGGTGCCAGGCCGCCACATCCTCCACCAGCAGGTGCATCATGAAATTGCTGGCGTGCTCCGACTGGTAGAAATCCTGCAGCAGGAAGCTGGTATTGCCATGGGCGAAGTAGGCGACACCACCGCCGTCGCTGCGCAGCTCAAATCCCAGGTCCTGATAGAACTGCTTCGACAGCGCAAAGTCCCTCGCGGGCACAAACGCCTTGATCTCCACTGCGGTGGTGTTGTCTGACATCCTTGCTCGCTTCTCTCTGTTTAACACTCTCTATTTAACACTTGCGATTCAATACTCGACCTATTCAATACCCGATACGCGCCCGGTTCGATATTCGGCCTGTTCGATCCATTCCATTCTGACGCGATCGCTCTTGCGGCAGCCCAGCTTGCGGCAAGCTATCTCACGCTTCGGCTCGCCTGCCCGCCTTACCAGGGCAGTGCTTCGCCGTTGCTGTGCCAGAAGCCGCCACTGTTCTCCAGGGTCAGGGCATCAATGCGCTGGGCCAGGCCGGCGGCGGATTCTTCCGGGCTGATCAGGCCGCCGAAGTTCACCATCCGGGTCTGGACGAAACCGGGATGCAGCTGGGCCACGGCAATGCCCCGGGGCTTGAGATCCACCGCCAGGGACTTGCCAAAGGCGTTCAGCGCCGCCTTGGAGGCCCGGTATCCGTAACGCCCCCCAGAGGTGTTATCGGCAATCGAGCCCATGCGACTGGTGATGTTGGCAATCTTGCTGCCATCATGCAGGTTATCCAGCAGCGTCTCGGTGACCCGCAACGGCGCATAGGCATTGATTTCCATCTGCCGGCGAATGGAATCGTAGTCGATCTGCCCCAGTACCTCATCCTGCAGCAGACCGGCGTTGTTGATCAGCAGCGTCAGCGGGGTATCCCCCACGGCCGACTTGAGGCGATCCAGTCCGGCCTGAGTGGTGACATCCACATCGTCGATAATCCGGGCCGCTACCTCAGCCAGCTCCTCCGACAGCTGACGGCAAACACCAATCACCTGCCAGCCCTCACGGGCATAATGCTTGGCCAGTTCCAGACCGATACCGCGGTTGGCACCGGTGATCAATACGGTTGACATGGTTGCCTCCTTATAAAGCACTTTGCCGAATTCCTAAAACAGCAGAAACCATACCACCGTGACTGCCTGGCGTATTCATCAAGGCCCTAAATGACCAGAGGTTACTTATTTACAGGCGGTCGGATTCGCACTAAGTTACCAGGAGTCACTTAAACAAACATCAAGGAGCCCCCATGGCTTATATCCTGTTGACCGGTGCCAGCTCAGGCATCGGCGAAGTGTTCGCTCACCAGCTGGCCGCTGACGGCCAGGACCTGATCCTCACAGCCCGCCGGGAAGAACGGCTGCAGGCCCTTGCCAGCACACTGGTCAGCCAGCATGGCATCAAAGTGGAAGTGATTGCCGCCGATCTGGCGACTGCCGATGGGGTCGATCAGTTGGTGCGGCGGATCGAGTCCGCGGACTGGCCGCTGGCGGGACTGATCAACAACGCCGGTTTTGGTGATCGTGGCCGCTTCGATGAACTGCCACTGCCACGGCAACTGGCAATGATCCAGGTGAACATCAGCTCGCTGGTTTCCCTCACCTGGCAGCTGCTGCCACGACTGCGCGGCCAGCGCGACAGCTTTGTGATCAACGTCGCCTCCACCGCCGCCTTCCAGGGGGGGCCAAAAATGGCGGTGTACTACGCCAGCAAGGCGTTTGTGCTGTCCTTCAGTGAAGCTCTCCATGAGGAACTCAAGCACAGCGGCGTTCGCGTCAGCACCCTCTGCCCGGGCCCCACCGCCACCGAATTTGCCCAGGAGGCCAATGTCGCCGACACCAAACTGTTCAGCAGCAGCGCCATGTCTGCCGAAGCCGTGGTACGACAGGCCCTGGCCCGTCGCCGCAGTGCCATTGTCATTCCCGGTCTTCTTAACCGGCTGATGGTGTGGTCTGGTAAACTCTCGCCGCGTTGGATGACCCGTCGGATCGCGGGTTGGTTGCAGGCATGAGGACAGCATGACAGGCAGATTGTGTGGTGGGCGTCGCCGGGCCCGCAGTGCGGCGGACAAGGCAGAGCGAGAACAGCAGATACTGACGGCGGCGGACGCGCTGTTCCGCGAACGGGGGCTGGATCGTCTGACCCTGGCCGAAGTCGCCGCCCACACCGGTCTCACCAAGGCCGCCCTGTATCGCTACTTCCGCAGCAAGGAAGTGCTGTTCCTGGCAGTGTATCGGCGAGCCCTTGACCGGTTGGTGGCAGCCATCGAGGCGTTGCCGGCGCAGGCGTTTCCCGGCGGCTTCACCGACACCCTGCTGGCCCATGACAGCTACTGCCGGCTGACCGCCATCCTCCACGTTGCCCTGGAGTCCGGTCTGAGCGAGCAGGAGGCGAAGGATTTCAAGCACCACCTGCTGCACCAGACCCGTCGACTTCAGGCCCGTATTGAAAGCATCAGCGGGCAGCCACCGGAAGCTTGCTTCCGTTACCTGATGCAGTGCCAGCAGGCGCTAATCGGGTGCTGGCACCTGAGCCACCCTTCCGACACCATGGCGCGTGCCATGGCGGAACCACCGCTGTCGGCATTCCGACTCGATTTCGCCGAGACCCTGCGCCAGCATCTGGCGCTGTTGACCGACGCCCTGGTCAACGGCCACAACGGATGATCGCCCCATCACGCCGGCGCGCCGGACGGGGTCACCGCCGGTGATTCACTTGCGGCAGGCGCCGGCTGCTCCCCAAGCCACTGGGCTTCCACCAGCCGGGTAAAGCCCTGCAGTTCCGGGATCTGCTGCAACCGATCCTGCCGTACCACCAGATACAACGCCACAGGCTGGGCAGTGTCCGGAACCAGTCGGATCTCATGGCGCGCGGCCGCCATCTCCGCCAGATGACTTTCCACCAGCCCCAGGCCGAGCCCTGCCTTGACCATGGCTATGGTGGAGTACTCGTCGTCCGACGTCGCCACCAGATTGGCGGCAGGGTAATGCCCCCCCATGGCTTCTTTCATCAGATCGATATACGGACACGCCGGCGATGGTGAGATCCAGGGCAGTGTCGCCAGTTCACTGGCACTGTCCGGCAGGTAGTCCGGGCCACCGTTCAGTGGGGCGATGGTGACTACCTGAATCTGGCCAAGCACGATCCGGGTCAGATCACGATGGTCGCTGCCGCCGTAGACAAACCCCACGTCCAGATCCCCCGCCTGAACCAGTTGCTGAATCTCAGCGGAGTTGCTGGACTTGATCACCAGCGACACATCCGGCAGTTCCCGCGCCGTGGTCTCCAGTACCGTTTCAATCCGCAGCAGCTCGGGCAGCGCATTCAGTCCCAGCAGCAGCTGACGTTTGCGCTGGCCAGAAATCGCCCGCGCGGTGGTCTCCAGTTCCGCCAGGTTACCCAGAATGCGGTACGCCAGGGGCAGCAACGTCAGTCCCGCTTCGGTCAGCAACATGCCCCGACTGCTGCGTTCAAACAGCTGCAGCCCCAGACTGTCTTCCAGCTGCTTCAGTTGGGTGCTGACCGCCGCGGGAGTGGAATGACGGCGGGAGGCGGCACGGGTCAGGTTTTTCTCTTCGGCAATCAGGACGAAGGATCTCAGCTTCTCCAGCTGGATGTGCATGGCGGTTTCCTCCGGGCGGGAACGAGAGTCACGACCTGCCAGGCAAGTCGGAGACAGCCCTAATGGTAGCGGATTCAGACCGGGCCTGCGTTCACGGATCGTTAACGCAGGCTCAAAAAAAGCTTGATTCCGCCGCCCCGGACACCGGCCTAACATCGAAGCCTGACCCATCGCCCGTTCCGGGCCAGCAAAGGAGGTGACACCATGGCCATCCCTCATCACCCGAGACATGTCCTTCCCCTGGTCAGCACCTGGTTCCGTCGCGCCCGGCGCCGGCGCCAGCTTCGCAATGAGCTTGGCGAGGCCAGTCCGCAATGGCTGGCACGCATGGAGCGCGACGTCGGTCTGCCCCCGGGCGGTCTGGCCCGCGAGATGCACAAGCCGTTCTGGACACGTTGACCTGCAACAATGACTGGCGTGCGCCGCGGCGGCGCCAGTTCCCTGCTTTACCGATAAACCGACGCACGGCCTGCCAAACCGATTTCAACACGCGAGCCCGAGCACCTCGGCCCAGATCATCGCGGGTCCCGGAGGTGTGAATCAGGGTATCGAGAGACAGTGGCTGATGGCGTTTCATGATGGGCACTCCAATCATCGAATGGAGCTCCATTACACCGCCCCCGGCGCCTGGCCGGCCATCGAATTGTCGTTGACGCGAGCGTTCAGAATTCGTTAACGGCACCACAATCCCACGCCGCTCCCCTCGCGTCATCCGACAGGGCATCTATACTGGGGTGAGAATGTCTTCGCAGGGCCGACAGCTGTCACTGCCCGCCCCTGCGACCACGCTGAAGGACCAGTCAACCATGGGCCGCGAGATTCAGTCACTGGAAGCGGACAGCCTTTACGATGCCCTGATGAATGCCGCCGCCGACGCCATCGTGGTGATCGACGAGCATGGCATCATCCGCCATTTCTCGGACTCCGCCCAGGATCTGTTCGAGTACCCTGCCGACGAATGCCTCGGGCAAAACGTCCGCAAGCTGATGCCGGAACCTTACCGGAGCCAGCACGACGGCTACCTCAAACGCTACCAGCGCAGCGGCGAAGCCAAGATCATCGGCATTGGCCGGGATGTCCATGGCCTGAAGAAATCCGGCCGCCAGTTCCCCATGCATCTGTCGGTGGGAGAAGCCCGGGTGCAGGGGCAACGGCTGTTCGTCGGCATCTGCCACGATCTCACCACCTACCGCACTACCATTGCCGAGCGGGTGTCCATTGAAAAACTTCAGCACGCCCTGCTGGACGCTGCTGTTGACGGCATCATCACTATCAATGAGCGGGGCCTGATCACCAGCTTCAACCCTGCCGCCGAAACGCTGTTTCAGTACCGGCGGGAAGACGTGATCGGTGAGAACGTCAAAATGCTGATGCCCGCCCACTACGCGCGGGAGCACGACGACTACATCCGCCGTTACCTCAACTCCGGCCAGCCGGGCATCATCGGTATCGGCCGCGATGTCACCGGCCGTCGCCGGGATGGCAGCGAGTTCCCCATGCATCTGTCGGTGGGTGAATCCGAGCAGGACGGTCGCCGGCTGTTTGTTGGTATCTGCCACGACCTCAGCAACTATCAGGAGGTGCTGTTACGCATGGCCCGGGCCGAACGTCGCTACAAGGACATCGTCCAGAGCCAGCGCCAGCTGATCTGCCGCGTCGATGCCCAGTTACGACTGACCTTCACCAACGCCGCCTTCGGAAAAGCCACGGGCAGGCAACAAAAAGACCTGATCGGCACCAGCCTGGCGCAACTGACCCGCACGGACGCTCAGACACTGCAGACCCATCTCGCCCCCCTGTTCACCGACCCCGCCCACCAGGAAACCGAACTGACGCTGACCATGGGTGACCAAGACCCAGGCACCCAGGTCGCCTGGCACTTCCTCAGCCTGCCCGCCAGCGACGACTACGGCCAGGAGTTGCAGGGGACTGGAGTGCTGATTAAGTAATAAAATATTTTCCTATCGATCCTCTGACCACCGATGAAGCAGCGGCCTCATTCTCGGCTTGAGAAAAGCTGCTGGCAATTTTGGAAGAGGTTTGCTAGCGTTCGAGCCGACAGGACTGTCAGCCTAAATAATGGTAATCAAGGATGAAACATGGCCTCAGCAATTTACTACCCAAGATCAATCCTTTCTCCACAAGAAGTCTCCAGAACTGCCTGCCCGGCGAACATTGCCTCCGACGATTTTGAACGGCGATTGATAGCCGCCAACTTCCCTAATCCGAACAGCCAAATGCTATGCGCCCCAAATAGACCTCTAGTCATCCCGCCCTCTGATCAAAGAACATGTGTTGGCATTAGCCCAGTTCTGGCCTGTTCAAGTGAAGAGCATCGAACGCTCTCTCAATTAAGCCGGCATGCAGGTGGTGCTACCGTCATGGGAATGGCTAATTTTCTCTTTGGAATTAATATCCCAAATATAATCGGGGACCTAAATACATTTGGCGGCAACGGAATGGGGGCAGCCCTCGCCCAGTCCAATACAGTGCTTGGCGCAATCGACAGGTACGACCACGCAAATAAAAACTACGAGGACCTAAGAAACCATAGAGCAAGTCCTAGTGTCCCTTAACAAAAGTTCGTCTTATCATTGATTTTGTCGGATAGCCGAGCGATTGACGCAATGATTTGATCGGCTGTTTTACGCCAAACAAACGGTTTGGGATCGTCGTTGTAGGTCGCAAGGTAGTCTTTAATTGATGCTTCCAACTCGCGAGTACTGCGATGCGAGTTGCGCTTGATCCACCGCTCCGAGATCAGGGCAAAGAATCGTTCCACTAAGTTGACCCACGACGCCGAGGTTGGCGTGAAATGAACGTGGTATCTGGGTCTGGCAGCAAACCAGGCTCGCACCTTTTCGGTCTTATGAGTCCCGTAGTTGTCCATGACCAAGTGAATATCCAGATTCTCTGGAACCTCCCGGTCGATCTCATTCAAAAAGGCCAGAAACTCTTTGGCACGGTGTCGCCTATGAAGACGTCCGATAACCTCACCGGTGGCTACATCCAAGGCGGCAAACAGGGTGGTGGTGCCGTGACGAACGTAATCGTGCGTCCGAGTCTCTGAATAGCCAAACGACAGGGGGAGCGCCGGTTGGGTCCGGTTCAGCGCCTGTATCTGGCTTTTCTCATCCACGCACAGCACCAGAGCCCGGTCAGGCGGATTCATATACAACCCAACAATGTCGTGGACCTTGGCGACGAAGTGCGGGTCGGTTGAGAGCTTAAACGTCTCCAGGCGGTGAGGCTTCAGACCAAATGCCCGCCAGATTCGACTGATCGCCATGGCATTGAGGCCCGTTTCCTTGGCCATCAAGGTTGTCGACCAATGGGTCGCCTCCTTGGGCTTGGACTGTAGCGTTTTGTTGATGACCTCCGTGACCTTATCGTCATCAATACTGCGGGGCCGACCACTCCTGGGGGCATCGGTCAGCCCGGCCACCCGGAACTGCTCAAACCGCTTGCGCCACTTGCTGACCGTTTCGGCCGTCACGCCCACTCGCTCTCCGATCACTCGCCCAGGAAAACCCTCGGTGCTCAACAGGATCATTCGTGCTCGTTGTTGCTCAGCCGCAGGCATCTGCCGGCGACGAACCCACGAATTGAGCTCATCGCGTTCTTCGTCTGTAATAATCAAAGGGGTGACCGGTCGTCCCATTGCAGTAGCTCCCTCAATGCTTTCTGCAATTATAAACTTTAACCGCAAAAATTCGACAAACTTTTGTTAAGGGACACTAGAATGGTGCATGCAGCAAAGCTGAGAGCAGAAGCTGCATTCAAGGAGATGAATGAGATCCTGTTCACCAGATCGAAAAATTACTTGAAAAACAACACCTTCCGAGTTCGCGAGACTACAAACATGACAGGGCGCTCGGCCTGGGAGTCCATTCCTGTTCGTGATACCGCAGATGTGCAGACGCTTTCGAGGTTTGCCAAAATGGGCAGAATCGCAGGACCAGGCTTTATTCTTGTAGATGGCTACCTGAGAGCCAATAGCGTCTATCACAGTTGGGAAAATGGCGAAAACTGGGAACGAAAGGCTGTTGTCGAGGGAGGAGCATTTGCTGGTGGGATCGCCGCTGGTGCCGCAATAGGGCTGGTAATAGCCTTCACCCCGGTTGGCCTTGTTGTCGGCGTTGTTGCCGCTGGAGCAGTTGCCGTTGGCGCAGATTACGCCCTTAAAGAGTTGCTGGGAAACATATACGATTGGGTTACAGGCTAAACAAGTATGCCCTTAGAGACTTTTTTTGCATTGATTGCTGTCGGTGGAATCCTGATGGCAATTTTATGTTTGGTAGTGCTGCGATTCACTCTTACTCGCCGTCTCAAGCGGCATCTGGAGACAAACAACAACTACTGGAAAAGTGGAACCTTAGATTTCGGTTTCCTGAACACTTATATTTTTGCCTATGCGTGCACTTTACCTTTCGTTTCAAAGTCACGAAATTTTCAGAGAATATATAACAACTTAGACGTTAAAGCCTTCGCCACTCAGTTTGAAAAAGTTATCGCTTACGCTATGTTATTGGGATTCTTGACCTTCTTCGTCGCCACGCCGCTATTCTACTTTATCAAATCATAGGCAGGGTTGAATCTCGGGGGCTATTTCCTCTATACCTGCACCTCAGTGCCCCGGGATCACTCCATCATTGGTGAGAGCCACTTGTAGATAGTCCTGATGCCCTATATTCAAGGACTATAAAGATACACAGAAAAACCCAACTGGGGACTTAGTGCGGTTTTGACAAGCAGTGCAAAGCGGCCCACCTCCGAGCAACTATTGCGATCACGAAGTGCTTAGAACGGGGCACTCAATCACGTCTTGGCCTCTGGCCTACTCACCACACCCACGGACAGAAACCTTACGGATTCAAGGGTTTCTTTATACGAACCGCTAACTATACCTGCCGCCCTCAGCTACGATAATAGGTTGTGTCAGGATGACACCCGTTTCCTGCCGTTGCCGCTGGCTGCGCGGGGGCGGGTGTCGGACAACCCGACTCACTATAACGACAATATTCAGGAACAGAGGAATATCAAACAATGAAATTACGTTCCGTAGTCTCCGCCCTGGCCCTGGGGCTGGCCAGCTGTCTCTCCGCCTCCCAGGCACTCGCCCAGGAACGCTTCACGCTGCGCCTGGCGGAAACCTGGGGTCCGAACTTCCCCATCTTCGGTGACACCACCAAGAACATGGCGCGCATGGCGGAAGAAATGTCGGACGGTCGCCTGCGCATCCGCATCGACTCATCCAACAAGCACAAGGCGCCGTTCGGTGTCTTCGACATGGTTAAGGCCGGCCAGTACGACCTCGGTCACTCGGCCTCCTATTACTGGAAAGGCAAGGTTCCCAACACCCTGTTCTTCACCAGCATGCCCTTTGGCATGACCGCGCTGGAGCAGTACGCCTGGTTCTACTACGGCGACGGTATGGAGCTAATGCAGGAAGTGTATGAGCCCCACAACATGCTGTCGTTCCCCGGCGGTAACACCGGCATCCAGATGGGCGGCTGGTTCCGCGACGAGATCAACTCCCTGGAAGATCTGCAGGGGCTGAAGATGCGGATTCCCGGTTTTGCCGGCGAAGTCTTCGCGGAAGTGGGCGTTAACCCCACCAACATTGCCCCGGGCGAGCTCTACACCGCTCTGGAGCGTGGCACCATCGACGCCACCGAGTGGGTAGGTCCGGCCCTGGATCTGCGTCTGGGCTTCCAGCAGATTGCCGACTACTACTACACCGGCTGGCATGAACCGGCCACCGAGTTGCAGTTCCTGGTCAACCAGGACACCTGGGAGAAGCTGCCGGACGACCTGCGGGAAATCCTTCGCATCGCCATGCGCACCGCCGCCTACGACATGCTGGTGCAATCGATGCACGAGAACGCCCGTGCCTGGGCCTCCATCAAGCAGGAACATCCCAACATCGAAGTCCGCACCTTCCCGGATGACGTGATCCAGGCGATGTTCGACGCCAACCGCAAACTGCTGGCGGAAGCGGCCGAGCGTGACGACCTGGCACAGCGCATCGTTGAGTCCCAGGAAACGTATCTGGACAATGCCCGCGCCTACACGGAAATTTCCGACCGCGCCTACCTGAACACCATGGCCGAACTGGAATAATCCCGTAGCCCGGGAAGCACCGGAGCCGTCCCCGGACCGCTCCGGTGCTGTCGTATACAGATACGAAAAGAGCCGGCCCTGCAAGCCGGCCAGAGGAAACACAATGCGCTGGATTGTTAAACTGGACAACGGCCTTGCCCGGCTGTCCAACATCTGCGGCTGGATCGCCTGTGTGGCACTGATCCTGATGCTGTTCAACGTCTTCTACGACGTTATTACCCGCTACGTTTTCAACGATGTCTCCATTGGCATGCAGGAAATGGAGTGGCACCTCTACTCGGTGGTGTTCCTGCTCGGTATTCCCTACGCCCTGCGCACCGACGGCCATGTCCGGGTCGACGTGCTCTATCAGGGCCGCAGCGAACGCTTCAAGGCCATCATCAACCTGGTGGGCGCGCTGGCCTTCGTCCTGCCCTTCGCTGCACTGATCGCCACCTACGGCTACAGCTTTACCGTCGAATCCTACAACCTGGGCGAGAGCAGCGGTGATCCCGGCGGTCTGCCGTACCGCTGGATCATCAAGTCGGTGATTCCGCTGTCCGCCTTTTTTATCGCCACCAGTGGCCTGGGCATGGTTACCTACGCCCTGCGGGTGCTGGCTGGTGAACAGAGCTACCACGATGAGAACAGCAAGGAGGGCCTGGCATGATCGGTATCATCATGTTTGGGGTGTGCCTCGCCATGTTGCTGTGGGGCTTCCCTGTCGCCTTTACCTTTGGTGGCGTTGCACTGGTGTTCGGGCTGATTGCCGAGGGGCCGGAACTGTTTGCGTTCATGCCGTTCCGGATCATGAGCGTGATGCAGAATACGGTGATGATGGCCATTCCCCTGTTCATCTTCATGGGGGTGGTGCTGCAACGAACCCGACTGGCAGAACAGTTGCTGACCTCGATGGGACGGCTGTTTGGCGGCCTCCCTGGCGGGCTGGCTATTTCCACCATTCTGGTTGGCGCGCTGTTGGCCGCCTCCACCGGTGTGGTGGGTGCCAGCGTGGTGGCGATGGGACTGATCTCACTGCCGGTGATGCTGGCCCACAACTACGACAAACGCCTGAGCTGCGGCACCATTTGTGCCTCAGGTACTCTGGGCCAGATCGTGCCGCCATCAATCATCCTGATCATTCTCGGTGACGTTCTCGGTTTGCCGGTGGGCGACCTGTTCAAGGCTGCGGTGATTCCCGGTCTGGTGCTGGTAGGCCTGTACATCGCCTACATCCTGGTGCTGACGAGGCTGAAACCCCAGACCGCACCGGCCATGCCGGACAATTCCGGCCTCAGCCGCAAGCAGGAAATCGTCAGCGCCCTGATCGCCATCATTCCACCTCTGGCGCTGATCGTGATCGTGCTGGGTTCGATCTTCACCGGCATTGCCACGCCCACCGAATCCTCCGCCCTTGGCGGTGTCGGTGCTCTGGTGCTGGCCATTGCCTATCGTCAGTTCTCGTTCCGGATGATCTGGGAAAGCGCTCGCGATACCGTCAAGGTGACCGCCATGGTGTTCGCCATCCTGATCGGTGCTACGGCCTTCTCCATGGTGTTCAGCTACACCGGCGGCGATTATCTGCTGGAAGAGTGGATGCTGGCGCTGCCAGGTGAAAAGTGGGGCTTCCTGATTCTGTCCATGCTGGTGATCCTGGTGTTGGGTTTCTTCATCGATTTCGTGGAGATTTCCTTCATCGTGGTGCCAATACTGGCGCCGATCGCGGAACTGCTCGGCATCAACATGCTGTGGTTCGCGATCCTCATCGCAATGAACCTGCAGACCAGCTTCCTGACACCACCGTTCGGGTTCAGTCTGTTCTACCTCAAGGGGGTCTCGCCACCGAGCGTGAAGACCACGGACATCTACAAGGGCGTCATCCCGTTCATCGGGTTGCAGGCACTGGTGTTGATCCTGATCTTCATATTCCCGGAGTGGTTCGGCATGAGCTCCACCTCAGGCTACTGATTCCACCCTTAGCTCTGACAACGCCGGCGGGCCAGGCCTCCGGCGTTGTCCGATCATTCGTCACACGAGCACCCGTTCCGATCTCCGCCCTCCCGCCAACACAACGCCACAAACCAGACTGTCAGGACGATCAACGCTATCAATACGATAGCCCAGCGCTATAAGCCCACCACTGACAAACATCGATCATTTTCTATACTGACAGTAATAAACCGGCTCAACCCCGAAGCCGGACCGAAATGACGTAATGGCGTCCGTGTGACGTTTGCCTGCGGGAGACCTGCCTCCATGACACCGAGCACCGCCAAGAAAACCGACCGATCCGACAAGCCAGCGACTTCATCCAGCCACCCGCTGACCCTGCCGCTGGAAGACCACGCTGTTGAGCGGGAACCCCACAGCTACGAACGCTGGCTGATTGCCAAACTGTTGCGCATGGCCGGCTCGCCGCCGATCCGCTTCCAACTCTGGAATGGCGAGGTGGTGGAACCGGAGCAGGGAGAAGCCCGCTACACCCTCACCGTAGCGGATCCACGGGCGCTGATGCAGCTGGTCGCCAATCCCAACCTGGCGTTCGGCGACCTCTACAGCGCCGGACGCCTGGAGGTGGACCAGGATCTGCCCGGCCTGATGGCGACCCTTTACCGCGCCATCCACCAGGCCAGCGAGCGCTGGCCGCGCTGGCTGGAAGCGTTGTGGCGCAATCACAGCCCCCGAGCCACCGGCGTGGACGAAGCCCGTGACAACATCCACCATCACTACGATCTGGGCAACGAGTTCTACCGGTTGTGGCTGGATCAGGCGGAGATGCAGTACACCTGCGCCTACTACGAACGCCCCGATCTCACCCTGGAGCAGGCGCAACTGGCCAAGCTGGAACATGTCTGCCGCAAGCTGCGACTGCGGCCAGGCCAGACGGTGGTTGAGGCCGGCTGTGGCTGGGGTGGACTGGCCCGCTACATGGCCCGCCATCACGGCGTCACCGTGCACGCCTACAACATCTCCCGGGAGCAGGTCGCCTTTGCCCGCGCCGAGGCGGAACGTCAGGGCCTCAGTGACCGCATCCAGTACATTGAGGACGACTACCGCACCATCCACGGCCAATACGACGCCTTCGTTTCCGTGGGCATGCTGGAGCACGTTGGTAAAGACCATTACCCCACCCTGGCAGCGCTGATTCGACGGACACTCAAACCCGATGGGCTGGCGCTGCTGCACAGCATCGGCCGCAACCGGCCCATGCTGATGAATTCCTGGATCGAGAAACGCATCTTCCCGGGGGCCTATCCCCCCAGCATCGGCGAGCTGGTTTCGATCTGCGAAGACGGTCACTTCTCGGTGCTCGATGTGGAAAACCTGCGGCTGCATTACGCCCAGACCCTGCGTCACTGGCTGCAACGCTTCGAGGCCCACCAGGACACCATCCGTGACCTGTACGACGATCACTTCAGCCGCGCCTGGCGGCTCTACCTCGCCGGGTCCATCGCTGCCTTTGAGGTTGGGTCACTGCAACTGTTTCAGGTGGTGTTCAGCCACGGCGACAACAACCAACTGCCGCAGAGCCGGGCAGACCTGTACCAGCGATCAGCAGCGCCGGAGGCCGGAGCATGGACTACTACGACCTGATCATCGTCGGTGCCGGTCCCGCCGGTTCCACCCTGGCCTGGGCACTGAAGAACAGCGGAAAACGGGTGCTGGTGCTGGACAAACAGCCCTTCCCCCGGGACAAAACCTGCGCCGGCTGGGTCACCCCGGTGGTCCTCGACAGCCTGGAGATTGACCCGGAGGACTATCGTGCGCAGCACACCCTGCAACCCATCCGCCGCTTCCGCATCGGCATGATGGGGCAGCCCGCCGTGGAGAACGATCACGGTGACGTGGTGAGTTATGGCATCCGTCGCTGCGAGTTCGATCACTACCTGCTGTCCCGGGTGGACACCGACTGCAAGCTGAATACTGCCGTCACCAGCCTGCAACGGGACGACCGCCACTGGCTGGTCAACGAGCGCTGGCGCACCCCGTTGCTGGTGGGTGCCGGCGGCCACTTCTGTCCGGTGGCGCGGTTGCTGGGAGATGGCCCGGGACGTCATGAAACGGTGGTAGCAGCGAAGGAAGTGGAGTTTCAGCTCAGCCCGCAACAGGCCGAAAACTGCGCGGCCCGGGGCGACACCCCGGAACTGTGGTTCTGTCGTGACCTCAAGGGCTATGCCTGGATCTTCCGCAAAGGTCGTTATCTCAACATCGGCCTGGGCCGGGAGGACAACCACAAACTCAGCGAACATCTGGCCCGGTTTGTCGCCGACATGCAGGCCGATGGACGCATTCCCGCCGACCTGCCCGGCCGCTTCAAGGGCCACGCCTACCTGCTCTACGACCACGCCGAACGGCCGCTGCTGGACGACGGCGTGCTGCTGGTGGGCGACGCTGCCGGCCTGGCCTACACCCAGAGTGGCGAGGGCATCCGCCCGGCGGTGGAATCGTCACTGCTGGCCGCCGAGGTGCTGCGACTGGCACCGGACGCCTCCGCCCGCTCCCTGCAACCCTACGGCGAGGCCATTGCTGAACGCTTTGGCACCCGCTCCCTGCAACGGCACGACGGCTGGCAGCTGCCCGACTGGGTTCGCACCTCCCTCGCTGGCAGGTTGATGCGCTCGCACTGGTTCACCCGCAAGGTGGTGACCGAGAAATGGTTCCTCCACCAGCAGGTCCCGCCGCTGGCCCTGGCGAGCCAGGGCCGGTAACAGCCGCTGCCAGTGCAAATGCAAAAAGCCGGGCCTCCTGACTGGAGCCCGGCGAACGAGTTAACTCAACAGCCTGGAGTTACATTGAGAATTTGTGCTCGAAACCAATTCCGAAGGTGGAATCTTCCAGGTCGCCCTTGTCTTCCTCAACCTGGGAGAAGTAGCCAAACACCTTGCTGTTCTTCGCCAGTTTGTAGTCTGCGCCCACCGCCATCAGAGTGACTTCGTCGTCGCTCTGGTCGAGGTCATTGAGGCCGTACTGGGCCTTCAGCTTCCAGCGATCCAGCTTCACGGCAGCACTCAGCAGGAAGGCATTGTCTTCGTAACTGACGCCCTCAACCTCATCGGAAGTTTCGGACATCTGGTACATCGCACCAATCTCGAAGATGTCCAGCTTGGCCTTGGCGCCCAGGCGCAGGGTATCGGCCTTGGCATCGTCGCCGAGGTCGAAGATCTCGGTTTCCATTTCTGAATCGTAGGCGATGGCGGCGTAGATCATATCGGTCTCATAGACCAGGGAACCGGAGAAGGCATCCGCCGGGCCGTCGTCTTCACCGCCGGCGTCTTCACCCGGAACAAACGCAAAGTTCAGTTGCAGGGCATCGGCAAAGGTGGGGGTGGAGTACTGGACAATATCGCTGACCCGCTCATCGCCACCCATCACATGCTTGAGATCGCCGCCGAGGTCACCGAACTGGTCAATCTTGCCCTGGGAAGCTTTCAGCGGCGTGTCGAACTTACCGGCAATCAAAGTACCGGCACTGGCGTGGGCGAAACCGCCGTAGATGTTGCGCTGGGCGAAGGTCTGGCCCTTCTTGTCGCCGTCGTCCACGGAGATCTCAAACTCGGCCTTGTAGATTGCCTCCAGGTTGTTGACGTCCAGATCCAGCGCGCCTTTGACACCGAGACGGGAGGCGTTGCTGTTCAGTTCCCAGGCATCATCGGTGCCATTATCGGCGTTTTCGTAGGACACGTTGACCTTGCCGTAGACGGTAGGTCCCTTGTCAGCCAGGGCAACGGAAGGCAACGCAACCAGGGAACCGATGGCCAGGGCGAGCAACTGCTTTTTCATCAATCTGTCTCCAATGTTGGGCTCATGTATACGAGTGAGCCCAATATGGAGCGGCCAGATGACTGAGCGGTGAAGAATTCCTTTCAGGAATATGAATTAACCAAATCAAAACTAACCGATATAAAAGCTAATCGGTTCAAAGTCATCTTTACCGATCTGGGGAGCCATGGCTTAGACGGTTGCCGGAATAAGAAACGGCCATCGCCGCGAGACGATGGCCGTGACACTCAGACAGGGCCGGACCATCCGGCCAGGTCGGCAGGGCTTTACTCGTCCGCCACCTCGCTGACGGCGATGGCGTACAGGGTGGTGCTGCCACTCACCTCGTTGCCCACTGCCAGCAGCGGTGCCCCGGTGGGGCTGTCAGCCGCGCTGATAAACGCCAGCCCTTCTGGGCCCAGGTCACCCGCCATGCCGGCCTGCAGGTCAGCCTCGGACACGCTGAAGTCACGGTTGTTGAGGTACTGAACAAAGGTTGGCGCCTGGGGCGTGCTGATGTCATACACCATAAGGCCACCAACCCGCTCCAGACCGATGAAAGCGAAGGTCTGGCCATTGATCTGGCCAACGGTCACCCCATCAGGCTCCGGCCCCTTGTCGTCGGAGCGGTTGTCGAAGTTGTTGTCATCGTTGGTGGCGTTGAAGAACGCCGGCAACTGCTCGGCGGTGATGGTTTCAAATGCACTGCCGCTGTCGAACACCAACTCGCCGCTGGCGGACCAGATCGAGAATGAGCGGGTGCCGTAAGCGTACAGGGTATCGAACTCACAGTTGGCTTCGGCAGCGTCTTTATAGTTGCCGGCCCCAGCGCCATAGGGATCACAATCGTTGCTGATGCCCTGGGTCCAAGTGGTTTTGAGGCGGCCCAACTGGTGATCTTCCTGCAGCTCGGCAAGGTCGGCAAACGCCCCGTCGGCCAGGGTCAGATCCTTGATACGCAACTCTTCACTGAAGCCGTCGTAATCCCGGGCATCGCCTTCGTTGGCAGTAACGTAGTAGGTTTGCCCCGCCACCGCGTAGGCAGCGATGGCGTCCGGCTGATACATCCCCAGGACCGGCCAACTGGCCAGGCGAACCGCGCCGTCCTCGTTCGACGGATCGGCATTGAGGTCGCGGTTGCTGGGGTCGAGCTCGTTGCCGGCCACGCTGTGATCCTTGTAGCCCAGCGGCAGTACCCGGCTGATGCGGTTCTCGGTCAGATCAATCTCGGCCACCGCGTTGTTTTCCTGCAGGGTCACCCAGGCGCTGTCGCCATCCGGTGCCACGGCAATGTATTCCGGCTCAAAATCCTGGGATGCTGACGCACCGGGACCGAAGATGCGAATTCCCTGGGCCCGGAGCTCCGCTTCCTGGCCGTCGAAGGCCTCGAATCCGGCGGTGGTCACAGCGGCGGCGGCCACGCCGTTGGTCAGATCGATAATGCTGACCGAGCCCCGGGGATCGTTGCTGTAGTCGTCGCTGGGCTCGCCCTCGTTAGCCACCAGCACCCGCTGGCCATCGGGCGTAAAGGTCACCATGTCCGGCAATGCGCCCACTGTCACCGCGCCCACCTTATTGAGGTCGGTGGCGTTGTAGAACACCACCTGGCCGGCGGCCTGCTTGTCTTCAGCCTCAATCGCCACCGCCACCAGATCACCATGGACCGCAACACTGTTGGCGCTGGCGCCTTCGGCACTGGCGTCAATGGTTGCCAGCTTACCGGGCATGGCGGGGTCCTGAATGTCCAGCACATCCACCGTGGATGCGGCGGCGTTGACCACGAACAGACGCTGGTGAACCGGGTCGTGAGCCACAATCTCGGCAGCGCCTTCATCGAACAAGTTGGTCCGGTAGCTACCCAGAACACTCAGTTCAATGGTGGCCCGGGTGCTCGGGGAGGTGTCCTTGTCGTCATCGTCACTGCAGCCCGCCAACCCGAACAGGGAGGTCACAATGGCAGCGCTGAGCAGGGTTTTACGTAAGTGCATGGTACGCCTCTTTCGTTATAGTGAACGTTTGGCGTAGCCAAGGGTGGCGACGAACAATGACCGTTCCGTGTCACTGATATGACGATGGCGCGACGAAAGGAAGGCAAGAGTGTGACTGGCAGGTGACAGAAACACATCAGGCCCGCGATTGCGGGCCCGATGGCAACATTTGGCAGACTTACTGGCAGATTTACTGACCCAGGTAGCTGCGATACATCCAGACGGTCTTCTCCTGCTGGGAGATGTAGTCACTCATCAGCGCCACGGTGCCTTCGTCATCGGCATCGCCGGCCAGCGCCAGCAGATCACGCTGCTTACCGATCAGCTTGGCGAAGCTCTCGACAATCTGGCCAACTGCGGTCTTGCCGTCGGACACGTCCTTGCTCTCCGCCACTTCGGAGTGCTCGATATAGGTGCTGTAGGCGTGGGCCGGACGATGGCCCAGAGTCAGCACCCGCTCGGCGATCTCATCGATCTTCAGCAGCAGGTCATCGTAGAGTTCCTCGAACTTGGCGTGCAGTTCGAAGAAGTTCTCCCCCTTGATGTTCCAGTGATAGCCACGGACGTTCATGTAGAAAATCTGGTAGTTGGAGAGCAACTCGTTCAGTGCCTCCGCCAGTTTTTGCGTTTTCGCGGTATCCAAACCAATGATGTTGGTACTCATGGGGTGTCTCCTTGACCAATGGATGTCAGTAAGATCGTAACGCTGGCCGTGAACCAAGCCATTGGCGATTCCACGTATCACTCAGGCGATGTGAGTGGGTAACCGTCAGCAACGATCAGAATCAGCAATGGGCTGTTTCCCGACTGCACGACTACTATAGCCACTGCCCTGGCTGTGGGGAAGTTGAGTTCACCAATGCCACCAATAGAGAAAGGCAATTGCATTGCAACCATTAATACATTTTAACTTTTCACCATTACCTTCCAACGCCAGTGCCTGTCACTGGTGAATTGGCAACTGTGGCGGCGACGGTCAATCACCGAGTCAAACGCGGCGGCTGTCGATTGAGCAGGACTATCCAATCCCTAGGAACAATCAAATTAACGAAAAGGAATGATTCCTGTTTACTGACAGCAATCGCCGGCCGTCGCCGGCCCAGAACCTGCGGAGACGACCATGAGCGCCCTGAAACATCTGCTTCATAACCACAGTCACAGCGATCATTCACTGCTTAAAACCATCACCTTTGCCATCACCCACTTCACGGTGGCGTTCACTGTGGCCTACGTGCTGACGGGGGACATCCTGATCGGTAGCCTGATTGCGATGGTTGAACCGGCCATCAACACCGTGGCCTATTTCTTCCATGAGAAGCTGTGGCTGAGACTGGGCGCCGCGCCCGACGACGCGGGTCACCACACCAGCTCGGCCGGCGGGACCCTAGCCTGAGGCCGAAGGACGCTGGCGGGGGAAATCGGGAGGACAAACCGCCCCACACGATCCCCCGACAAAGCGACGGGAACCGTGCGGGGCTCTGGTGGCCGGTGGCTAGAAGGCCGGCCCGGTAAAGGCGCTGCGGCGCTCGTCGCGATGATCGGGGTTGTCCAGATCCGCCACCACAAAGTGAACGTCGCTGCTGACATCGTCCAGGGATTCCGGCGGTGCCGATACCACCACCGCCAGCTCCCGGGTCTCACCACCATCGAGGGTCAGCGTCTCGGGCGCTTCCAGGGTCAGGCCATCCAGCCCGATGGCGGAGAGTTCGAACTGGCGGGCTTCCGGCGCCTTGTTGAGCAGCTTGAGACGGTAACTGTTCTCAATCTGGCCAACGTCGTTGTAACGGAACAACGAGCGGTCTTTGGCCACTTCCAGCGCCACCATCGGCCGGTTGGCCACACCCCACACCAGCGCACCGATCATGGTGACCAGCACCGCGGCATACCCCACCATGCGTGGACGGAACAGCCGCATCGGACCGCCGGACAGTTGCCGCTGGCTGGCGTAGCGAATCAGGCCACGGTCGTATCCTATCCGGTCCATAATGGAATCGCAGGCATCGATACAGGCGGCACAGCCGATGCAATCGATCTGCAGGCCGTCGCGGATATCAATACCGGTGGGACACACCTGCACGCACTGGTAACAGTCAATGCAGTCGCCCAGACCCTGGCTTGCCGGACTGACGGTACGCTTGCGGTGGCCGCGGGGGTCGCCCCGGTTGGCGTCGTAGCTGATCACCAGCGAATCGTCATCAATCATCACCGACTGGAAGCGGCCGTACGGGCACATGTGCAGGCACACTTTCTCTCGCAGCCAGCCGGCGTTGATGTAGGTTGCGGCGGTGAAGAAGAACACCCAGAACGCCGCCGAGGCGCCGGAGGAGAAAGTCAGCAGATCCGTTACCAGGGGCCGGATCGGGGTGAAGTAACCGACAAAGGTCAGCCCGGTAAGCAGACTGATCAGCAGCCACAGGGTGTGCTTCTGGGACCGCTTCAGCACCTTGTTCAGGCTCCAGGGGGCCTGGGCCAGACGCATACGCTGGTTGCGGTCCCCCTCGGTCACCCGCTCCACCCACAGGAACAGCCAGGTCCACATGCTTTGTGGGCAGCTGTAGCCGCACCAGATACGTCCGGCGAGTACAGTGATAAAGAACAGGCCAAAGGCACAGATCACCAGACCGGCAGTGAGCAAGGTCAGGTCCTGGGGCCAGAAGGTGGCGCCGAAGATATGGAACTGGCGGTTGCTGATGTCCCACAGCACCGCCTGGCGACCTTCCCAGGTCAGCCAGACGGTGGCGAAGTAGAGGCCAAACAGCAGGGTGCCGCCGGCTATCCGCAGGTTCCGGTAGAAGCCCTTGAAGCTGCGGGGAAAGATCCCGCTGGGGGCCGCGTCGGACCCACGGTCTTTGACGGGAATGTTGGTTGCGGGAATACGCTCGCTCATCAGAAGACACTCTTGGTTGGTGCATGATCACACCTACCAGTGTCCTCTTTGGCGACACCAGGAAACAGATCCAGATCTTTTAAAAAAAAGCGTATCAGATGCAGCTCAGCGGCATTGTACCAGATCCGCCAACGTGGCGATCGCCGCCTCCTGGCTGTCGTTCCAGGGGTGACCAAAGTTCAGCCGGACACAATGGCCAAACCCCCGGGTGGCGGAAAACATCGGCCCCGGCGCCAGCCCGATGCCCCGCTCGGAGGCCGCCCGGAACAGCGCCAGCACATCGTTACCCGGCGGCAGTTCCAGCCACAGGAAATAGCCGCCGGTGGGTCGGCTGACCCGCACCTGCGGGGGAAAGTAACGGTCAATGGCCGCCAGCATCCGGTTCTTCTGGGTTTCCAGGCTGCTGCGAAGCCCCCGCAGGTGGCGGTCAAAACCACCATGTTCCAGGTAGTCGGCCAGGGCCGCCTGGGCCGGCACCGACGCCGACAGGGTGGTCATCAGCTTCAGCCGCTGAACCGTCTCCAGGTAGCGGCCGGCGGATACCCACCCCACCCGATAGCCCGGCGCCAGACACTTGGAAAACGAGCTGCAGTGCATCACCAGGCCGTCGCGATCAAACGCCTTGGCAGGCACCGGCGCTTCCCGGCTGAAGTAGAGCTCGCCGTAGACATCGTCCTCAATCAGTGGAATCTGGTGGCGGTGCAGCAACTCCACCAACTGGCGTTTGTGGTCCGCCGGCATCGACGCACCGGTAGGATTCTGGAAGTTGGTCATGAACCAGCAGGCCTTGATGTCGTGCTGATCCAGCGCCTGCTCCAGTACACCCAGGTCAACGCCGGTGGCGGCACGCACCGGAATCTCCACCGCCTGCAGCTGTAACCGTTCCAGGACCTGCAGGCAGGCGTAGAAGGCCGGCGCCTCGATGGCAACCAGGTCACCGGGTTTGGTGACCGCCTGCAGGCACAGGTTGAGGGCTTCAAGCGCGCCGTCGGTCACCAGTACTTCCTCCACCGGCACCGACACCCCGGAAATGGCATAGCGCACCGCGATCTGGCGGCGCAGGCTGTGGTTGCCAGGCGGCAGGTCGGCCACCACCGAGCGCAGATCCATCAGCCGGGTGGCCTTGGCCATGGAGCGGGCCAGCCGCTGCATCGGAAACAACGTGGGACAGGGAAAGGCTGAGCCAAAGGGTACCTGGGACGCCTCCCGCATGGAGCGCAGCACCGAGAACACCAGTTCGCTGACATCGACGCTGGTGCGCTGGGTTTCGTCGTAGCCCGCCGCCGGTTCCGGCAGCGAGTGGGAGGTCAGGCTGGTGACAAAATAGCCGGATTTGGGACGGGCATAGATCAGCCCCATGTTTTCCAGCAGGTAGTAGGCCCGGAACACCGTCGACGGACTGACCTTGTAAGTGCGGCTGGCCAAACGCACCGAGGGGATGCGCTGGCCAGGCTGGAGGGTGCCATCGCGGATCAGTTCGGCCAGATCGTGGGCCAGTTGCTCGAATCGCTTCACTGCCGAATTCCGTCTGTGGGCCGAGAACCTCAGGCGCCGGGCCCGCAATCCAGGCAGCGCTCGACCATCTCCGGCCCGATGTGCAGTTTGTGGTTGAGGTCCCGTAACGCGGTGCGGACGCCTTCCTCGATCACCGGGTGGTAGAACGGCATCGCCAGCATCTCGCTCACCGTCATCCGCTGCTGCGCAGCCCAGGCCAGCAGGTGCCCCAGGTGTTCCGCCGCCGGCCCGAACATCTCGGCGCCCAGAAACAGCCCCGAACCCTGCTCGCCGTATACCCGCAACAGGCCACGATTACGCCCCATTACCCGGCTGCGGCCCTGGTCTTCAAAGGACGCTTCGCCAACGGCGTAACACGACCGACACTGCGCCGCCACCTGGTCAATGGTCAGCCCCACGGTGGCGATTTGGGGATCGGTGAACACCACCGCCAGTGGCAGTCGCCGCAAACCGGCGCGGACGTCAGGATACCGGCCGGCGTTGTCGCCGGCAATGCGGCCCTCATCGGCGGCCTCATGCAGCAACGGCAGGTCGTTATTGGCATCGCCGGCGATGAAGATGTGACTGTCGCCACAGCGCAGGGTGAAGCGATCAAACCGGGGCGTTCCCCGCTCATCCAGGTCAATACCGGCGTTCTCGATGGCAAGATTGTCGACATTGGCACGACGCCCGGTAGCCGCCAGCAGATAGTCAAAGGTCTCGGTGACCTCACCACTCTCGGCGTCCTCGAAGGTAATCGCCACGCCCTCGTCGGTATGGGCGATGGTCTGGACATCCGCATCCGGGTCCAGAGGAAAAGCCTGGTTGAACGTCTTCAGCGCGTAGTCGCGGATCTGCGGATCGCGAATGGGGCCAACGCCGCCCCCGACACCGAACATCCGTACCCGCACACCCAGCCGGCTGAGCGCCTGTCCCAGCTCCAGACCGATAACGCCGGGACCGAACACCGCTACCGAAGCCGGCAAGTGTGTCAACTCAAACAGATCGTCGTTGACCAGCAGGCGGTCACCGGCAGCCTTGAGAAACCCGGGCACATTGGGACGGGAACCGGTGGCAATCACGATACGCTCCGCCTCAAGCACCAGGCGGTCATCAATCCGCAGGCGATGGCTATCCAGAAACCGGGCTCGCCCCCAGATACGATGGTGCGGATCAAAGCCCGCCACCGCCTCTTCCACGAAGCCAACAAAACGGTCGCGCTCTTCCCGCACCCTCGCCATCACCGCAGCGCCATCGATCACCGGCTCACCGCCGACCACACCAAACACCGAAGCTTGGCGCACGCTGTGGGCGGCATCCGCGGCAGCAATCAACAGCTTGCTGGGCATGCAGCCAACCCGTGCGCAGGTCGTGCCGTAGGCCTCCCCTTCGATCAGGGCCAGGCTGTCCGTGTGCCGACGCGCACGCCGGTAGGCCCCCATACCCGCGGTTCCGGTACCAATAATCGCCACATCCACTCGACGCGTTTCCACGAAGCCACCTCCTTAATCAGTCCGTTACCAATCGCACGAGACCTTGGCACTGACACGGGACATTTTTACCCCACAGGACTATCCTTGGCGTTCTGCCCCGCGGCAGCCGAGATCCCCCAAAGTCATTGCATCAAGAGACACCACAAATCATGGAAAGTTACTGGGCCGAATTTCTCACCGTCGCCATTGTTCATCTGCTGGCGGTGGCCAGTCCGGGGCCGGACTTTGCCATCATGGTACGCCAGGCGCTGTGCCAGAGCCGCCGCAACGCCCTGCTGACCGCGGTCGGTATTGGCGCCGGCATTCTGGTTCATGTCACCTATTCATTGCTGGGCATTGGCCTGCTGATCCAGCAGTCGCTGATCCTGTTCAGCGTGCTCAAGGTCGTCGGGGCCCTGTACCTGACCTGGATCGCCATCCAGTGCCTGCGCTCCAAGGGCGGTGGCGTCCATGTCGATACCAGCAACGCCCAGCGCCAGAGCGGCCCGGCGGCGTTCCGTCTCGGCTTTCTGACCAACGCGCTTAACCCCAAGGCAACACTGTTCTTTGTCTCGCTGTTTTCGGTACTGATCAGCCCGGAAACCCCCACCGCCATCCAGGCCGCCTACGGCGTTTACATCGCCATGGCCACCGGCATCTGGTTCACCCTGGTGGCAACCTTCTTCACTCTGCCGCGGGTGCGCCGGGGGTTCAACCGCTTCGGCATCTGGCTGGACCGGATGATGGGAGGCATTCTGCTCCTGCTGGCAGGGCAACTGCTGTTCTCGACCGTGGCGGGTGCCAGCGAAGCACCGGCGGCGGGAAGGTAGCGAGTTAAGGGGCGATGATTAGAGGGCCTCGGATTAAAGGGCCTAGGATTAAAAGACCTCTGATTAAAGGACTACCGGCCCGTTCGCTTTGCGGGCCCGGCCAGCGTGACCAGTCCTGCAAAGCGAACGCCGGCGCAGACGTCAGAGCGAACGCAGCAGGGCTTCGGTCTGCGTCCAGCCCAGGCAGGGATCGGTGAGCGAACATCCGTAGATCAGCTCATCACCGTCGTTCTGGCGCCCCGGTTCGAGGAAGCTCTCCAGCATCAACCCGCGAATACAGCCGTTACCCGCGGCTTTCTGGGCCATCACTTCACGGGCAATGTCCAGCTGGCGCTCCGCCTGCTTGCGGGCGTTGTCGTGACTGCAATCGACCATCACCGCCGGTGACAGTCCGGCAGCGGTCAGGGCATCAACCGCCTCGGCAATGCTGTCCGCATCGTAATTGGTGATGCCGCGTCCGCCCCGCAGCACCAGATGGGTATCGGGGTTGCCGTCGGTGGTGATCATCGCCGGCACACCCTCACCGGTCATGCCGAGCCGGTGGTGACTGTGGGCGGCGGACTTCATCGCATTGATCGCCACCGCCATGCCACCGTCAGTGCCGTTCTTGAAGCCCACTGGCATGGGCAGGCCACTGACCATTTCCCGGTGAATCTGTGACTCGGTGGTGCGGGCGCCGATGGCAGTCCAGCTCACCAGGTCCGCCAGGTAATCCATCGCCAGCGGGCTCAGCGCCTCGGTGGCCACCGGCAGCCCCAGCTGGGCCAGGTTCAGCAGCAGTCGACGGGAACGGATCAGGCCCTGGTGCAGGTCGCCGTCACCGGTGCGCTCGGGGTCATACAGCAGGCCTTTCCAGCCAACGGTGGTACGGGGTTTCTCCAGGTAGGCCCGCATCACAATCAGGAAACGGTCACTGACATCGTCGGCCAGAGCGGCCAGCTTCTCGCCGTATTCCAGCGCGGCAACTTCGTCGTGGATGGAGCAGGGCCCAATCACCACCAGGGTGCGGGGATCGTCACCGGCCAGCACCCGACGGATTGCCTCACGGTGCTGGTGGATCTGCTCGGCCAGCACCGCCGGCAGCGGCAGGTCATGGCGCAGCTGGGCGGGGGTGGGCAGGATCATGGCGCATCCTCGTTGGTCGTCGGTGGAGTCTGTCGTCGGCACGGCCTGGTGCTGGGCGGAGGATTCCAGGGTGTCGATGTGCAGCGGCATGTTCATGTCAGTGTTTCCGTTTCCCTAGGTCAGAATCAAAAAAGCCCCGGCTGGGCTACCAGTCGGGGCTTTTTCGAGTCCGGTGGCAGCCTGGGTGTCTGCCGGGCTGCCTTCCTCGTGTTGTTCGTTGATGAAGATCTATGGGCGGCCCGGGCTCTGGCTAAAATAAAAGCCATAACCAAACCACCAAAAAAACACAGCAGCGACCGCAGCTGCCGCCTTGGCGAAAGCTGTAGAAACATTCAATTGACAGGTCGAGTGTGTGGTCTTCATGCTCATCAATATATAACCCGGGTTTCACCCATTGCAACCCGTTTGCGCCAAATAATCGAATTGCAGCCGGACGTTCCCATGGCCCTGTCACGAATTGTCGCCTTCTCACTGTGCCTGCTCAGCCTGGTCACTACCGCCGATGCAGCCACCCGCACCCACCAGCTCAGCAACCGCCCCGCCGATGACGTGGCGCAGCAGTTGAAAGAACTGTACCCCCGCGACCAAGCCGCCATCACCAGCCACGGTCAGCAGCTGATCATCCGCGCTGACGACAGCATTCTCAATGAAATCGACCAGCTCATCGACACCATGGACGTCGCCGTCGCCCAGCTCCGCATCACCATCCGCAGTGGTGGCAACGATCATCGTCATGGCAGCGGCGCCGGTGCCAGCGTCCACGACAGCCAGGTCACCCTCAGCGCCGGCAGCCGCACCATCAGCACCGAGCGTCAACGGGAACAGTCACTGGTGATCCAGGACGGCCAGTCCGCCCACATCAACTCCGGCCAGGTACGCGCCCTCCCCGTGGCAATCCAGGGTGGCCGCAATCCGGCCATCCTCTATCAGCAGGTACCGATGCGAAGAGGCTTTGTGGTGACACCACGGCTGATTTCCCGGCAACAGGTGGAACTGAGCGTCATGGCGTTTGACGATCTGCCCCAGGACGACCAGCCGGGGTTCGAGACCGAGGCGGTAATGACCTCGCGGCGGGTGGCGCCGGGCACCTGGGTGGAGCTCGGCAGTACCGAGACCACCCGCAAGCACCAGCAGCAGGGCATCGTCTATCAGGTCGGCGGCGACAGCCGTGATCAGCAGCGTTTTGAAGTACGGGTGGATGTGCTGTAGCGCTCAGCCCCGCAACAGGCAGGCCTTGGCCTCATTGAGTTGCGCCGCCAGGTAATCGCTACCGCCCCGGTCCGGGTGCAGCTTTTGCATCAGCCGACGGTGGGCGGCAATGACCTCTTCACGACTGCAATCGCTGGCCACGCCCAGTATCTGGCAGGCCTCCTGGCGGGTCAGGGCCCCGGCCCGTGGCGGAGCTGACGATTCACCCCGGTCAGGGCCGGTGTCGTTGCGGCCCAGCCAGCGCTGCAGCGTCGACCAGTGCTGCAACAGCGTCGGCAACCGGCGCAGCCACGGTAACAGGGCGGCAACACCGGCGGTGATAGCATGGATGCGCCCGGTCAGCACCAGCACCGCCAGCACACCAATAAACGCCACCACGCCCCACTTCCAGAGCATTTTTCGACGCGCTTCCGGCGACAGCTCTCCCCAACGTTTGAGGATCACAAATACCGCGACGGTCAGCGCGATTCCGAGGAGCCAATGCATGCCACCACCCTACCCCGATGGGGAAACTTCGATTTACATCCCAACACCACCTGTGGGTGGTAACACGATCGGCCACCACCGACCGCCGCAGAGACTGCCATGCCAGCGGCCGAAAACAAAGCAGCCCAACGCTTCTGGCCAAACTGAGCGCACGGTACGTAATATCCCTGACAGGGTCGTGACAATGACATTCGACCCTGTATAGGATGCTATCGTTTGATATAAACTTGCGGATTCTTAACCCAAAAAAAACAGTATGGTAGCGTGACTACCCTTCAGCGCCTCCCGTACATGGATTTGTCACCCAGGATCAGAACTATGCGCACAGCCTCCCGATTCGTAATCGTCCTAATTTTTCTCGGCATCGTGCTTGGCGGCATTTTCGGCTACAAGTTCTACCAGTTTGGCCAGATGCAGGAAATGTTCTCCCAGCCACAACCTCCGGCCATTATATCGGCAACCACCGCAACCACCGAATCCTGGACACCGGCCAAGAAGGCGGTCGGCAGCACCACCGCCGTGAACGGGATCGAGATCGCCAACGAAGAGCCGGGGGTGATCGAGTCGATCCATTTCGAATCCGGTGACAACGTCAAGAAAGGTGAAGTCCTGCTGCGCATGGATGCCGCCATTGACGAGGCCGCGCTGCGGACCCGCCGCGCCGAGGCTCAACTGGCCGCCCAGGAATTCAATCGGGTCAGTGACCTGCTGCCACGCCGCGCCGTTTCCCAGTCCGATTACGACAAGGCCAAGGCCAATTACGACGCTGCCCAGGCACGGGTGAATGAAGCCGAGGCAACCCTGAGCAAGAAGGTCATCCGCGCGCCGTTCGACGGAACCCTGGGGCTTCGCATGGTCGACCAGGGCCAGTACCTGGCCACCGGCACACCAATCGTCGAGATCAACATGCTAAACCCGATCTACGTCGATTACACCCTGTCCGAGAAGGACCTGCCGCTGGTCGCGACCGGTTACGATGTTGAGGCTTCGGTAGCCGCCATCCCGGGTGAAACCTTCTCTGGCAAGGTCAGCGCCATCAACACTTCGGTCAACCCGGAGACCCGCACCGTGCGTATCCGAGCCACCATCGACAACCCGGACAACAAGCTCAAGCCGGGCATGTTCGCCACCATCTTCACCCGTCAGCCCGAGGACGTGAACGTGGTGACCGTGCCGCAGACCGCCATCTCCTACAACACCTACGGCGACTTCGTGTTCGTGGTCGAGCCCGGCGAGAACGACCAGTTGATCGTGAACCGTCGCAGCGTCACCACCGGTGAGATCCGCGACGGCCGGGTCGCCATCACCGATGGCCTGGACGACGGTGAGCAGGTTGTGGCCAAAGGGCTGCTGCGTCTGCGGGCCGGCCAGCACGTCACCATTCAGGAAGATCCGGCGCCTGGTCAGCAGGACGCCAGCCAGGCGGAGGCCTCTGAATAATGCGATTCACTGACGTATTCATCCATCGACCGGTACTGGCGACGGTCGTCAGCCTGTTGATTCTGTTACTCGGGGCCCGGGCGGCCCTGGAGATGGAGATCCGCCAGTACCCCGAACTGGAGAGCACCACGGTCACGGTAAGCACGGCTTACCCGGGGGCCAGCTCCGACCTGGTCAAGGGCTTTATCACCAACCCGTTGCAGCAGGCCATCGCCGAGGCCAACGGCATTGATTACCTGACTTCCACCAGTTCCCAGGGGCTGTCCACCATCGAAGCCAAGATGGTGCTGAACTACGACGCCAACGCCGCTTTGGCGGAAATCCAGGCCAAGGTGGCCAGCCAGCGCAACGTGCTGCCCGCCGACGCCCAGGACCCGGTCATCACCTCCACCACCGGTGATTCCACCGCGTTGATGTACATTGCCTTCTACAGCTCCGAGCTGAAGGTGCCCCAGATTACCGATTACCTGGCACGGGTCGTCCAGCCCAAGCTGCAGGCCCTGGCCGGTGTCGGTAAGGCGGACCTTCTGGGCCGCAAGTTTGCCCTGCGGGTGTGGCTGGACCCGGAACGCCTGTCGGCGGTGGACATGACCCCGCAGGAAGTGGTCAACGTGCTGCTGAAGAACAACTACCAGGCGGGTGTGGGCAGTACCGAAGGCAAGTACACCAAGATCAACATGACCAGCGACACCGATGTCGCCGACCCGGACCAGTTCCGCAACCTGGTGATCAAGGAGTCCAATGGCACCCTGATCCGCCTGCAGGACATCGCCCGGGTTGAGCTGGGCTCGGAATCCTACGACGCTCTGGCGTTGTACAAGGGCCAGCCCGCCACCTACGTGGCGATCGAACTGTCGCCGGGCGCCAACCCGCTGACGGTCGCCGAACTGGTCAAGGACCTGCTGCCGGACATTGAGCGCCAGCTGCCTTCCGGCCTCGACGTGCGCCTGGCCTACGACGCCTCTGACTTCATCGACGATTCCATCAATGAGGTTATCCAGACCCTGCTGGAAGCGCTGGTGATCGTACTGGTGGTGGTGTTCCTGACCCTGGGCTCGCTGCGGGCAGCGATCGTGCCGTCGGTGGCAGTGCCGCTGTCGCTGATCGGTGGCGCCTTCGTGATGCTGCTGATGGGCTTCTCCCTCAACCTGCTGACCCTGCTGTCGATGGTTCTCGCCATCGGGTTGGTGGTGGATGACGCCATCATCATGGTGGAGAACGTCCACCGGCACATCGAGGCCGGCGAAACCCGGTTCAACGCCGCCATCAACGGCGCCCGGGAAATGGCGGTTCCGATCATCGCCATGACCACCACCCTGGTGGCGGTCTACGCCCCCATCGGATTCATGGGCGGCCTGGTAGGTTCACTGTTCACCGAGTTTGCCTTTACCCTCGCCGGAACCGTGGTGATCTCCGGCATCGTGGCACTGACCCTGTCACCGATGATGTCCGGCAAGGTCCTCAAACCCCACGGCAACCCCGGCCGGTTTGAGGTGATGGTGGAGAAAACCTTCAACGGTCTCGCCAACGGCTACAAACGGGCGCTGTCATCCACCATGGAAACTATCTCGGTGGTGATCTTCTTCGCCGTCGTGGTGCTGGCCTCCATCTACTTCATGGTGATGATGAGCCAGAGCGAACTGGCACCGACCGAAGATCAGGGCATCCTGTTCTATCAGGGCCTCGGCCCCCAGGAAGCCAATCTGGATTACCTGCGCGAGCATGGTGACGAAGTCCAGGCCCGCATGGGCAATGTGCCGGGCTACGCGGAGGACTTCATGCTGTTGGGCATCACCAGCCCCAACGCGGTGTTCGGCGGTTTCAAGATGGCCCCCTGGAGCCAGCGTGACATCAGCCAGTTCGAGGTTCAGCCGATGCTGCAGCAGGAGCTGCAGAAGGTCACCGGGCTGCAGACCGCGGTGTTCCCGATGCCGTCCCTGCCAGGTTCCGGCGGTGGGCTGCCGTTCCAGTTCGTGATCACCACCGGGGAGGATTACGAACAGCTCGACAGCGTCGCCAACGAGATGCTCGGCAAGGCCATGCAGAGTGGCAACTTCATGTTCCTGCA
This sequence comes from Marinobacter sp. CA1, assembly GCF_020546665.1. NCBI lineage: Bacteria > Pseudomonadati > Pseudomonadota > Gammaproteobacteria > Pseudomonadales > Marinobacteraceae > Marinobacter > Marinobacter sp. CA1. Next base: position 535,434 of record NZ_CP071785.1, on the reverse strand, counting down.
GAAGTCGATCAACTTCGACCGGCCGGTCACCCGCATCCACGTCGACCGTGACCGGGTCGCGGATCTGGGGCTGTCGATGCAGGACGTCGGCCAGGCCATGTCCAGCATGCTCGGTGGTGGTTACATCAACTGGTTCAGCATGGACGAGCGCTCCTACAAAGTGGTGCCGCAGGTGGAGCGGGACTTCCGCGCCAGTGCCCAGGCCCTGGACGACTACTACATCCGTACCGACAGCGGTGATCTGGTGCCCCTGGGCAGCGTCGTCAGCTTCGACCACGATGTCGAGCCGTCACGACGGACCCAGTTCAACCAGCTCAACGCGGTCACCCTGGAAGGGGTGGTGATGCCGGGCGTGGCGGCAGGCGATGCCATGGCGTTCATCGAGAAGACGGCGGATGAGGTGATGCCGGCCGGCTTCACCTACGACTACACCGGACAGAGCCGTCAGCTGGCCAATCAGGGCAGCGCGCTGATGGTGACCTTCTTCCTGTCGCTGCTGGTGATCTACCTGGTGCTGGCGGCGCAGTTTGAAAGCTGGCGTGATCCATTCATCATCCTGGTGTCGGTGCCGATGTCGGTGGCCGGTGCGATGGCGTTCATCGTGCTGGGATTCGCCACCATGAACATCTACACCCAGGTGGGGCTGATCACGCTGATCGGGGTGGTGTCAAAGAACGGCATCCTGATCGTGGAGTTCGCCAACCAGTTGCAGCAGGAGCGTGGCCTCAACAAGCGCCAGGCGGTGATCGAAGCAGCGGCGATCCGTCTGCGGCCGATCATCATGACCTCGCTGGCCCTGATCTTCGCCATGGTGCCACTGCTGATTGCCATTGGTGCCGGGGCGGAAAGCCGCTTCGCCATTGGTCTGACGATCACCGCTGGTCTGGGTATCGGTACCCTGTTCACCATCTTCGTTTTGCCAGCGTTCTACATTCTGCTGGCCCGGGAGCATCACGATGTCACCCCGGCGGAGATTCAGGAACCGGCGCCAGCCAACGGGCAGCACTGACGCCCGACCACAAAAAAACCGGCGTTCGCGCCGGTTTTTTTGTGCCTGATCACTCGATAGGTAATCGCGCTGGTCCAGCGGCTACCCCGCCAAGGCCTCCAGCGGCGCCACCCGCTCCAGCAGCGCCCGCCGAATCTGCACCGTCTGCCGCGGCAGCTCGCCAAAGTGCTCCCGGTACAACGCCGCAAACCGTCCGGGGTGGGCAAAGCCTTCGTCACTGGCGTAGCGGGAAATGTGCACCGTGGCGCACTGGCAGTCCACCAGCCGCTGACGCACGCGGATCAGCCGGCAACGCTGATGGAAGCGATAGGGAGTCATGCCGGTGTGGGCCTTCATCAGGTAGTACAGGTTACGCTCGCTGACGCCGGCACAGCTGGCCAGATCCGCCAGCTGGAACTCCCAGTTGCGGTCATGACGCATCTTGTCGATGGCCCGCAGTACGCGCCGGTCCAGTTGCCGCGGCGGTGGCGCCGGCGCCACCACGCCCTCGTTCAGCGCATCCAGCAACCGCCGCAACAGGCGCTCGGTCTCGGCGATGGCATGGCCATGATCGAGGAAAAACTGGCTCTCAAACAGGTAGTGCTCGAGCCACGGACGCAGGCCGTGCTGCATCACCGGCGTCGGCATCCGGATCTGGGTCAGCAGATGAGGGGGGAGCTGGATCACCAGGCCGCGAAATCCGGCTTGCAGACTGAGGTCGACCGGACTGTCTGGTGGCAGCATCAGCAGCTGTGGCGAAGGCCCCAAACTGCCCTCGTCGGTGGCCATCTCGACATCACCATTCTGGATCAGCGCCAGGGTATACCAGGGCCCCTTGCGCCCGGCCAGCCGCAGGCCACCCTCGGCCCAGAAGTACATGACACTGCCCAGCCGTGTGGACAACTCCGCCAGGCAATGTCCGGAGAGGTGGGCCCGCTCCGCACTCAGGCGGGTCTCGCCACCACGGGTCAGGCTATGCAGGGCCGCCGCCCACTCACCCGGCTTGGCCCGGTGTAACCGCAGGTAGGCTCCCAGCTCGCAACAGTTCGTGTTCTCGACCATAAAACGCTACAACCCGTCAGCACTAAATGAGTGCACTCTCCAAGGTCGGGCCGATATCGTCCATGACTTATATTGCAAACAGGTCACTTTTCCCGCTGTTTTGGGCTTGAGCTTGATTTACATCAACCAGCGCTGGCTCAGCTGGTCCCAGCGCATCGGCCTTGCCATCAGGAAGCCCTGCCCCTTGAGGCAGTTCAGTTGCACCAGGTGCTGCCGCTGGGTGTCGGTCTCAATGCCCTCGGCGATCACCTCCAGCTCAAGGGCCTGGGCCATCCCCAGCACCGCTGAGACAATCTGCAGGTCACGGCGCTCCTCCCCCAGCCGGGCCACAAACTGGCGGTCGATCTTGAGGATGTGGATCGGCAGTTCGTGCAGGTAGGCCAGCGAGGAATAGCCGGTCCCGAAATCGTCCACCGCGATACGTACGCCATCCCGGCCAAAGGCTTCCAGTTGCCGCCGGTAGCGCGGCGACAGGTGCATCAGGTGGGTTTCGGTGATTTCCAGTTCCGGCACCCAGCCCAGACGCCGGGTCTCGCGGACGATCGGCTCAATCAACGCCAACAGGCGGGCATCGGCAAACTGGCCGGCAGAGATGTTCAGCGCCAGCCCCAGGCCGCGCGGCACCGCCGTGGTGAGGGACGACAGGTCCGCCACCACGCAGGCCACCACCCGCTCCATCAGCTCGTGAATCAGCCCACGCCGTTCGCACACCTCAATGAACTCGGCGGGGGAGATCGGACCGATGTCGGCGTGATCCCAGCGCACCAACACCTCCATGCCAATCAGCCGGTCACTGGTGAGGTCGAACTGGGGCTGGTACACCACACTGAACTCCTCCGGTGTGGTTTTCAGCGATTCCACCAGCGCCTCCGCCACCCGCTGCTCCTGCAGGCTGCGCTCGGACTCGTCCTGGCGGAAACGGTGGAAACAGGAGCGGCCGGCGTTCTTGGCCTCGTACATGGCGCGGTCGGCGTTCTGCAGCAGATCGTCACCGCTGGTGCCGTCCTTGGGGAACACCGCCGCCCCCACCGAGGCCGACAGGAAATGGTCTTTGTCCTCGGCGGGGATGGGCTGGTGGAACACATCGACGATGCGCTGGCCCACGGTTTCCAGGATGGCGTCTCCATGGTCCAGATCGATGATGGCGGCAAACTCGTCGCCGGACAGCCGCGCCAGCACATCGCTTTCACGCATCACCCGACGGATCGATGCCGCCGCCTGACGCAACACCTGATCACCGACGTCATGGCCATGCAGGTCATTCACCCCCTTGAAGAAATCCAGGTCAATGAAGAGCACCGCAAACTGGCTACCGCCACTCTCGCACTGGCTGACCTTGGCGTTGAGGAACTCCCGGAACAGCGAGCGGTTGGGCAGCTCGGTGAGGGTGTCGAAGTAGGCCATCGATTCCAGCCCGCGGTCCCGCGGATTGAGCTCGCTGACGTCGAGAAAAGCCCCGGCATAGAGCCGCTCCCCTTCCTGCTCGATAGGGAAGATGTTGAGCCATTGCGGGTAGATCTCGCCGCTTTTTCGACGGTTCCAGATCACCCCTTCCCAGTGTCCCTGCTCGGCGATGGTATGCCACATGTCGGCGTAGAACTGCTCACTGTGGAAGCCGGAACTCAGTACCGACGGCTTCAGGCCGACGATCTCGCTCACCGAGTAGCCGGTCACCCGACAGAACTGCTGGTTGACGTAAGTGATGGTCGGCTCGGTGGTTGCCAGCATGATGGCGCGGGGATGCTGGTCCACCAGTTGTTTGAAGCTGTGATCTTTGAGTGTGTCCATGGCCTGCCTGGCTGTTTCCTCACATTCTTATCGTTGGAGTCTGAGGCTCCTTTGTATGTTTCACCTGCAGCAGAGGATAAGCAATTACACTTTTGGCCCTAGCCTGATATTGCAAACCCGCCCTAAAGAAGCGTGTATTTGTTCATAAATAAGCGCTTACTTATCGATAATTGCAATATGCGGCTGGTATTCCAGCGACCGCAGGCAATAGTTGGCAAGGAACATCAGCTAATAACATCGCCGCAATTGAGCCCAGAACTCAAACAACAGCAAAGGATTGTCATGCGTCGAAACCAGCCCGTAACCCAGCAGGAAAAGCGCTTCGCCGAGCACAGTCACCTGATCACCACCACCGACCTCAACAGCCGCATCACCGCCGTCAACGACACCTTCTGCGAGATCGCCGGCTTCGATGAGCAGGATCTGTTGGGCCAGCCCCACAACATCATCCGTCATCCGGACATGCCCCAGGCCGCTTTTGCCGACCTGTGGCAGACCATCCAGCGGGGCGACTCCTGGATGGGGCTGGTGAAGAACCGCTGCCGCAACGGCGACCACTACTGGGTAAGCGCGTTCGTCACGCCAATCCGCCAGCATGGTGAAGTAGTGGAGTACCAATCGGTGCGTACCTGCCCCACTCGGGAACAGGTGCAACGGGCGGAGGCGGTGTACCAGGCCTGGGCCACCGGCTCGGTGCCCGAGCGTTTTCTGGCCCGGGCACCGGCCTTGCTCAGCCGTCTGGTCGCTGGCTACCTGGCACTGGCATCGGTGCTGCTGTGGGCCAGCATTCCCTTGCTGGCCGTGACCTGGATCGCCGTCACCCAGGCACTGCTGCTACTCACCTTTGCTGCCCTGCTGGCGGGACTGTGGCCATTGCAGCACCGCCTCCGGGCCGGCCGTGAAGGCGTTCACCCAGCCCACCCCTACATCTACACCGGTCGGCGCGACGACAGCGCCTGGCTGACGTTTGAGCGGCTGAAGAAGGACGCCACCCTGCGAGCGGTGTCGGCACGACTGCACGCCAATGTGGACGATATTCACAACCGCAAGGACCGCACCATGGACTGGATCAGCCAGTCCGCCAATAGCATCCGCAGCCAGCAGCACGACCTCCATGACATCAACCGGGCGTTCGATGCCCTCGCCGACAGTGTCCAGCGGGTCAGCAATCTCACCCGCCAGACCCGCGACGCCACCGGCGATGCCGACCGCTCCGCCCAGCACTGCCAGCAACAGATGGCGACCCTGGACAACGCCCTGGAACAACTCAGCACCGACCTGACCCGGGCCAACACCCAGGTGCTGGCACTGGCGGACCGCAGTGACACCATCGGCATGGTGCTGGACGTCATTGGCGACATTGCCGAACGCACCAACCTGCTGGCGCTCAACGCCGCCATCGAGGCAGCCCGGGCCGGTGAGGCCGGACGTGGTTTCGCGGTGGTGGCGGAGCAGGTGCGGAACCTGGCCCGCCGTACCCAGGAATCCACCCGCGAGATAGAGCAGATCATCCACGGCCTTCAGGGCGATGCCCGCCTGGCCTCCGCCACCCTGCAACAGGGAGTGGCGGCCTGCGACCAGACCCGCCGCAACGCCACCCACACCCAGGCGGCCATCACCTCGACCCTGGCGGACATCCAGCTGATTGCTGCCTGCTCCGACCAGGTCGCCGACGCCACCGAACAGCAGTCCAGTCTCAGCCTGCAGGTGGAGCGGCAGGCCCAGCGGCTGCTGGAACTGGGCACCCGCTCGGTACAGAGCAGCGAAAGCGCCCAGCAGGAGTCCCTTCACTTGGCCAGCAACGTCGACCAGGCCCACCTGCTGAGTAACCACTTTCTGCAGATGCTCTGCGGCGTCAGCACGGAGCAGCGGCAAGCCGCTGAAATCCCGAGCAGAGACTCGCAATTGACCCCTGATTCGGTGTAACCTTGGCGCCGGTCCAACCGGGCCCCTCCGATCCGGCGACAGGCAATTTCTCCGTGACCCTAGGCACCCTCTTCTGGCTCTTCACCCTTGGCTTCGCAGCCTGGTACTGGTGGCGTGCCAAGGCGATCAAGGACACGGTGCTTGCCGCCGCCAAGACCTATTGCAAGCAAATGGACGTGATGCTGCTGGATGACGCGGTCTATTCGCGGGGGCTCTGGTTCAAACGCGACCGCCAGGGACGGCTCCGAGTCTGGCGCCGTTACCTGTTCGAGTTCACCTCCACTGGCGAGGAACGCTACCTCGGACGGGTGATCATGCTGGGCCAGCGCATCGAACACATGGAACTGGACCCACACCGGTTTGGCCCCGGGCACTGAGCCAGGACCAGCACCGACCCGTTAGCCACACCAAGCCGCGCCGTACCCCGATGACCTCTTCCTACGATCCGTTGTCCACACTGGGCCCGCAACCTACGCCCGGGCCGTTGTCCGTTATCGGCCGGTGTACGTCCGCACCAATCCCGCACTAGAGAGGAAAACCATGCTGTCTGCAGCTCGCAAGATGGGCGCCCTGTGCCTGTTGTGCCTGAGCTGGCCGCTACTGGCCAGTGAAACCCATATTGAAATTCACGGCTCCAATACCATCGGCGCCGACCTGGCTCCGGCACTGGTGGCCGGCTTTCTGCAAAAAAGGACAGGCCAAGGCACCGAACGCCAGCCCGGAGCGGAAGACAATGTCCTGCTGATCCAGGCTGGCCAGGACGACAACGCCCTGACCGCCCGGGTTGCCGCCCACGGTTCCAGTACCGGCTTCCATGCCCTGCTGGACGACACCGCGGACATCTGGGCGGCGTCACGCCCGGCCAAGCCCACCGAGATTGACGCCCTCGCCGGCGAGGCCGACCTCACCGCGCTTGCGAGTGAGCACATCATCGCCATCGACGGCCTCGCCATTCTGATCCACCCAGACAACCCGCTTACGTCCCTGACCCTGGACCAGCTCGGCCAGATCTTTGCCGGCGACATCAACAACTGGGCCCAGCTTGGTGGTGCCGACCTGCCGATCCAGCGCTACGCCCGCGACAGCCAGTCCGGCACCTGGGACACCTTCCGCAACCTGGTGCTGGGCGATCGCTACCAGCTGGCCGCCGGCACCCGCCGCTATGAATCCAACGACCAACTCTCCGACGACGTCAGCCAGAACCCCGCCGCCATCGGCTTCGCTGGCCTGGCCTCGATCCGCGACAGCAAGGAGGTGGCGGTGGCCGACGGCGACGCCCCGGCCCTCAAGCCCGACCGCCTGACGGTGGCCAGCGAGGACTACCCGCTGACCCGGCGACTGTTCCTCTACACCCGGGAAGACAACAACAGCAACCTGGTCAACGAGTTCATCGCGTTTGTGCTCAGCGAGCAGGGCCAGCAAATCGTCGATGACAATGGCGGCATCTCCCAGACGCCGATGGCCATGGACCCGGAATTTGATGACAACACACCGGCGTCGTTCAAATCCCTGACACAAAACTACCGTAGGCTGACGGTGAACTTCCGCTTCTCCGAAGGCCATACCCGCCTCGACAACAAGGCCCAGCGTGACCTGACACGGGTGATCGACTACCTGGAACGGGAAAACAGGCAGGGCTCCGACCTGTTGCTGATCGGTTTTGCCGACCAGCAGACCAGCGAGCTGCGGGCGCAGATGATTTCCGAATTGCGCGCCCTGTCCGTGGTGCGGGCACTGCGGGAAAAAGGAACGGAAGTGGATGCCTACACCGGCTATGGCCATTTCATGCTTGTTGGACGCTCAGGCGGCCGTGCCGGTCAGCAACGCAATGGACGCGTCGAGGTGTGGGTGAAGCACTAACCGACCCGGAGCCCCTGGATGCAAGACAGTCTGGTTCAGGAATTACAGCACTTGCTTGCCGATGAACGTATCACCACCCTGTTACAACCCATCGTGGACACCGCCGGAGGCTCCGTTTTCGGCTACGAGGCCCTCAGCCGGGGGCCTTCCGACAGCCCGCTGCATTCTGCGGCAATGCTGTTTGAAACCGCCGAACGCCACAACCTGACCGGCGAACTGGAATCCCTGTGCCTGCGGGCCACCGCCCGCAGCTGGGCCGCGCATGGCGTACCCCAGAAGCTGTTCGTCAACGTCAGTCCGGACAAACTTGTGCTGCCGGCGCTCAACCGCGCCGGCCTGTCCCGGCTGCTTGATGACAACGGCCTGCGGGCCGAAGACATCGTCATCGAACTGTCCGAACGCTACCCCACCAGTGACCTGGCGGCACTGCAGGAATCGCTGGTGTGGCTGCGTCAGCAGGGCTTCGGGATCGCCATCGACGACCTTGGCAGCGGCTATTCCGGACTCAAACTGTGGTCGGAGCTGAAGCCGGACTTCGTCAAGATCGACCGTCACTTTGTCCGCGACATCCAGGACGATCTGATCAAACGGGAATTCGTGCGTTCGGTGGTGGATCTGTCCAAACGCCTGGACTGCAAACTGATCGCCGAAGGCGTCGAAAGCGAGGCCGAGTTCCGGCTGATTGCCGAGCTGGGCATTCACCTGGTGCAGGGCTTCCTGTTCGGTCGCCCCCGGCCCATGCCCACCGCCACCCTTGATCCGCTGCTGCCCCGCCACACCGGCCGCCAGTGGGCCGGCAACAGCCGCGATTCCGCCGCCAACCTGTGCCGCTACGTCGAACCCCTGGCCCCGGATGCCACCCTCAAGGCCGCCTGGGAACGATTGCAGAGAGAGCCCAGCCTGTTCGCCCTGCCGGTGGTGGACAACGGCCATCCCCTTGGCCTGCTGCACAAATGGCGGGTGCTGGAGACCTTCAGCACGCCCTATGGCCGCGCCCTCAACGAGCGCCGCGCGGTCACCCACCTGCTCAGTGCCGACGCCCTGGTGGTGGATCATCACATGTCATTGGAGGACGTCAGCCAACGGCTGATCGACGAGGACCTGCACTACCTCAAGCAGCATTTCATCGTGGTGCGCGACGGCGGCTATGCCGGTCTCGGCGCCACCCGCTCGCTGCTCAAGCAGATCACCGCCCGCAAGCTCGAGGATGCCCGCTACGCCAACCCGCTGACCCTGCTGCCCGGCAACGTACCGATCCAGAAGGCCCTGGAAAGCCGATTGCGGGAACGCCAGCCATTCACCCTGGTGTACTTCGACATCAACCACTTCAAGCCCCTCAACGACGTGCTCGGCTACCGCGCCGGGGACCAGGTAATCCTCAAGCTCGGCGGCATCCTGGCGGAGCTGTTCACCGACCACCACGACTTCGTAGGCCACATTGGCGGCGACGATTTTGTGGTGATCAGCCCGGCGAACGACACCCTGGATCGTATCCGCCGGGCCCAGGCGCTGTTCGTTTCCGAGACGGCGACGCTCTATCCCTCCGCCACCCGAGACGCGGGCTTTGTCGAGTGCAGCGATCGGTTCGGCCAGATGGCCCGCTTTCCGCTGGTCACCCTTGCCGCCGGCCTGGTTGCCGTCAACGGCTTCGACTGCGACGCCTGTCGCACCGCCGACCAGTTGGCGGAGATCGCGTCCGCGGCCAAGAAACGGGCCAAGGCGGCGCCGGGGCACCTGTTTCTGGATACGGTTGACTGCCATCCGCTGGCCAACGCCGCTACAATGCGGCCCTAGTGTCCCGACAGGCCCCTTTCATCCATGGACCACCGACATGCTGAATCGACCGGTATTCTTTGCAGCGCTGTCGTTTCTGGCCTCCCTTGTCACTCTGGAGGCCAGGGCCGAGCCCGCCAACCTGACCATCGTCACCGCCGAGTTCCCACCCTACGAGTACAGCCAGGGGGACACCGTCGTGGGCATCGATACCGACACCGTGTGCCAGGTCATCCACCGCATGGGACTGGATGCAAGCATTGAGATGCTGCCCTGGCGCCGAGCCATCAAGCAGGTCGAGGACGGCTTTGCGGACATGGTCTATTCGCTGACCTACTCCGATCAGCGCACCGAGGAGCTGCTGTTCACCGCCCCCCTGAGCCAGGCCCGGGATGTGCTGTTCAAACGCCGCGACTGGCCGTTTTCCTGGCAGCAGCTGGACGACCTGAGCGGGCAGAGAATTGGGCTGTCGGAGTCCTACAACTACCCCAGCGAATTCATGGCCTGGATCGCCCGGGATCTGGCCCGGGTCACCCGCATCAGCCATGAACAGCCAGACTTAACCAGCCTGAGGATGCTGGCGCGGGGGCGGATCGACCTGTTTATCTGCGAGTTGAAGGTATGCGAGTATCTGATCGCCCATCACCGCGACGAGATGCCGGAGCTGGCCAACCTGGAGGCGCTGCCAACACCGGTGGCACCACCTCGGCAGCTGCGGGCGGCGTTCTCCCGTCGTAACCCTCAGGCCGCCGCGCTGCGCGATCGCTTCGACCAGGCGCTGGCGGAACTGCGGGCCGAGCAGACAGCACACTGACAGACGGGCGAGTGTCCCGACTGGTTAATTCGGCAGTACCAGTTTCTTGCGTACCGGCACACTGTTGCGGGTCTGGCTGACGGAATCGGCGTAGGCTTCCTTGAAAACCTGAAACCCCTCGCGGATCAGCTCTACGGTTTCCAGGTGACTCAGCGACGGCACAAAGGTGGGGTGACCACCGAAATGGCTGGAACCGGGGCGACCCTCAAACTGGATCAGAAACCCGGAATGGTGGCGGGCTGTACGGGCGGGCAGATCGACAACCCAGTTTTTTTGGGGGGTGCGGGACATGGTCTCAATCTCCATCTGAGAACTGCTTCAACTCCTGTCTCGCCGGCGAAATTACCAAGCCTTGGCGTGAAACACAAAAGAACATTGCATGACCGCCAACCCTGCCAAACGGCTTCCGAAAATTTCTCCAACGCTGCCAAGGCATTGATTCACAGACGCTTACCACGACACTTCGGCAATCCCCTATTCCGCCACCCTGATGGTTTTCCGTCGGCTTTCCTATACTGCTGTGTGACAACACTCACAACAGATCAGGACCCATGGACATAAACAGCACAGACCGACACTACGCCATCAACCTCAACGTTCGCGGCATCCAGCCCTCCTCGACCCTGCGCATCAATGAGCTGAGCAACCAGCTGCGCCAGGAAGGCCGCGACATCATCAAGCTGGGCCTGGGGCAATCCCCGTTCCCGGTACCCGATCGCGTAGTGGAGGCGCTGCAACAGCATGCCCATGAAAAGGACTATCTCCCGGTCAGGGGGCTCAAGGCTCTGCGCCACTCCATTGCCGGCTACATCAACCGTGCCGAGCACATGCGCTGCTCCGCCGACGACGTGCTCATCGGCCCAGGCTCCAAGGAGCTGCTGTTCATTCTCCAGCTGGCCTATTACGGCGACCTGCTGATTCCCCGCCCGAGCTGGGTGTCCTACGCTCCCCAGGCCCGCATCATCGGTCGCTCGGTTCACTGGCTGCCGACCCACGCCGAGAACAACTGGCAGCTCACCGCCGAGGAGCTGGACATCATCTGCCGTGACGATCCGTCGCGGCCGCGTATCCTGATTCTCAACTACCCATCCAACCCCACCGGCTGCACCTACACCGAAGACCAGCTGCTGGCGATCGCCAACGTCGCCCGCAAATACAAGCTGATCCTGCTGTCGGATGAGATCTACGGCGAAGTGCACTTCGAGGGCAAGCACAAGTCCATTGCCCGCTATTACCCGGAAGGCACCATCATCAGCACCGGCCTGAGCAAATGGGCCGGCGCCGGCGGCTGGCGTCTCGGCACCTTCATCTTCCCGCCCGAGCTGCGACCGCTGCAGGACGCCATGGCGATCATTGCCAGCGAAACCTACACCGCCACCAGTGCGCCGATCCAGTACGCCGCCATCGCCGCCTTCGACGGGGGGGACGACATGGACGAGTACCTGAAGCAGTCCCGACGGGTGCTGAAAGTGGTGGGTGAATACCTCCACCGCCGGCTCAGCGACATGGGCGCCGTGGTGCAGAAGCCGGAGGGGGCCTTCTACCTGTTCCCGAACTTCGTCAACTTCCAGGATGCCCTTGCCCGTCGCGACATCAAGACCAGCCAGGCGTTGTGCCAGCGCCTGCTGGAAGACACCGGGGTGGCCATTCTGCCCGCCAGCGACTTCGGCTTCGTGCCGGACCACCTCGGCGCGCGTCTGGCGTTCGTCGACTTTGACGGCGGCGAAGCCCTCAAGCTGGCCGGTGGCGACTACGCCGACCAGGCCCTGGGCGACAGCTTTGTTGAACAGGCCTGCCCACGCCTGGTGACCGCCATGGACAAGATGGAAGCCTGGCTCCAGGCGCTGTAAACGGCCCCAGCCCCGATGCGTTCAAGCATCGGGGCAGTTTTCCCCTCACGCAAGCATCGGAACCCCGCGAAAGGAACCCCGCGTATGGATACGCCTCTCTCGCCTCTCGCCTGGGACTGGCCCTGGCTGGTGTCGCTTACCCTGGCCCTGTGCGCCCTCACCGCCCTGCCCCAACAGATTTCAGAACGCTGGGACCCGGGCTGGGTGATCTTCTCCATCGCCTTTGCCACCAGCCTCGTCGCACCGCTGTCGCTGCCGTTGATGGCGCTGTGGGGAGAGGACTTCTGGTTACCACTGCTGAGCTTTTGCGCCGGCTTCTGGCTGTACATCCACCTCACCACCAGACACGGCAACGAGGCCAACATCGTGTTGATCTGGCACCTGCTGGCGATCCTGCTGATGGTGCCGCTGGCGGTGGTGATCCGGGGAGTGACCTGGCTGCTTTCCGGTTAACTGGCCGCCACACCCGGCCGCCCACCTGCGCAACACTTGCGGACACTCGATGGCGGTGGTTCCATAGCCTCTCCAAACCAATACCTGCCAGGAGGGACCACCACGTGTCTGTTACCGCGATTGCCGATTTCGCCGAGCAACTGGCCCGGGACGCCGGGGCGCTGATTCGCCGGGAGCGGGAGCAAAACACCCTCCGCACCGACTACAAGAACCACACCGAGCTGGTGACCCACGCGGACGTGATGGCGGATGAGTTCATCACCCAGGCGATCCGTGAGCGCTTTCCCGATCACCGCATCCTCTCCGAGGAATCCATGCCGGACCTGAGCCAGGCGAAAGAACTGGACACCCCGCTGTGGATAGTCGATCCCATCGACGGCACGGTGAATTACGCCTATGGCCACCCGCAGGTGGCGGTGTCGATCGCTTACGCCGAGCGTGGTCAGGTGCAGCTGGGGATCGTCCACGCACCGTTCTCGGCGGAGACCTTCCGTGCCGAACGCGGCCAGGGCGCCACCCTGAACGGTGAGAGCATCCGCCACAGCGGCTGTGACACCCCACGCCAGGCGCTGTTTGCCACCGGCTTCCCCTACACCAAGGACGCGCTGGCGCCGCTGCTGCGCCGGCTCGACACCATGATCCACCACTGCCGCGATCTGCGCCGGATCGGCTCCGCCGCGCTGGACATCTGCTGGGTGGCCTGTGGCCGGCTGGACATCTATTACGAGACCGTGAGCCCGTGGGATTTCGCCGCCGCCCGGCTGATTGCCACCGAAGCCGGTGCCGAGGCGGGCCATTTCAGTACGGTGCCGGAGGGGCAGCCGGAAGAGCTGTGGGGGCAGGACATCGTGATCACGGCGCCCGCCCTTTACCAGACCATCCGCCAGTGGCTGGCGGAGGCGTCCCGGTAGGTCTGCTAAAGGGCTAGAATTAGAAGCGGTGGCAGGTGGTTCCGGGCGTTAACCGGGCCAGACGGTGTCCAGCACCAGCAGCCAGGATTCGTCGAAGTGGGCGGTGGGCTGGCGTTCGAAGGAAGAGCGCACGAAGCGCTGCAGGCGTCCCTCAATAAAGACCATGACCCAGTCCGCGCCACGGCCCGGACTGGTACGGGGGCGCAGGCCCTGACGGATCTCGCCCTCCTTGAGCACCTGACGGATCTGGGTCTCCAGCCGCTCGAAGAACTGGGAGGCTCGGCGGCGCAGGGCTTCGTCCTCCCCCATCAGGGCATCGCCGGTGAGCACTCGGGTCAGCCCGGGATTGCGCTCGGCAAAGACCACCACCAGGTGGACAATCTGCTGCAGACGCACCTGGGCGTCGTCCTGCTCCTGCAGGATCAGTTGGCAGCGTGAGAACACCGCATCCTCGGCGAACTCGATCAGCGCCTCGAACATCTTGCGCTTGCTGGGAAAGTGCCGGTACAGCGCGGCTTCGGTGACGCCAACGGATCGCGCCAGGCTGGCGGTGGTGATCCGGGCACCGGGGTCGGTCTCCAGCAGGCCGGCGAGGGCCTGAAGGATCACCTCCCGGCGGCTGGGTTGTTTGTCGGTCATGGCGTTACTGCGTGTCCATTTCCAGAAGGTTAACGTTTACCGGACCACACCTCAGAAGAAGGTGCCGTCCAGGGGGGAGGAAGCGCTGGCGTAGAGCTTCTTGGGCATCCGCCCGGCCAGCCAGGCATCGCGGCCGGATTCGATTGCCAGCCGCATGGCATTGGCCATACGGATCGGGTCACGGGCCTGGGCAATGGCGGTGTTCATCAGCACACCGTCACACCCCAGCTCCATCGCGATGGTGGCGTCGGAGGCGGTGCCTACACCGGCATCCACCAGCACCGGCACCTGGGCGTTCTCGACGATCAGGCGGATGTTATAGCGGTTCTGGATACCCAGACCGGAGCCGATGGGCGCGCCCAGCGGCATGATGGCGATACAGCCCATCTCTTCCAGGCGCTTGGCCAGCAGCGGGTCGTCAGAACAGTAGACCATCACCTTGAAGCCATCGTTGATCAGCTCTTCGGCCGCCACCAGGGTCTCGGTCATGTTGGGGTAGAGGGTCTTTTCCTCACCCAGCACTTCCAGCTTCACCAGGTCGTGGCCGTCGAGCAGCTCCCGCGCCAGTTTGCAGGTCCGTACCGCGTCCTTGGCGCTGTAGCAGCCGGCGGTGTTGGGCAGGATGGTGTACCGCTCCGGCGAGATCACATCCAGCAGGTTGGGCTCATCCGGGTTCTGGCCCAGGTTGGTACGGCGCACCGCCACGGTGACAATCTCGGCACCGCTGGCCTCGATGGCACGGCCGGTTTCGGCCAAGTCGCGGTACTTGCCGGTGCCGACCAGCAGGCGAGATTGATAGGTTCGGCCGTCAAGGACCAGCGGTTTGTCTTCAGGAAGCGCGTTATCGGCAGGATGGGTCATGGAGCACCTGATTGGGGTTGGGATTATGGGTGGTGTGGGCTGCCGGCCAGGACGGCCTGCAGAGAGGTGGCGGGGTCAGCCACCACCAATGGCGTGGACCACTTCCACCCGGTCACCGGCCTGCAGCCGGAACTCGGCATGCTGGCTGCGGGGCACAATGTCTTCGTTCACTTCCACCGCCAGCCGCTTGCCGTGGAGCGCCAGGGCGTCCAGCAGGGTGGCCACGGTGGCCTGGTCGGCCAGCTCGTACGCTTCGCCGTTCAGTTCAATGTTCATACAAGCCTCAAGTCTCAACAGGGGTACGGCGGATGCCGGCGATGGCCAGCACCAGCCACCCCACCATAAAGCAGACACCGCCCAGCGGCGTCACCGGCCCCAGGCCGGGCAGATCGGTCAGTACCAGCAGATACAGGCTGCCGCTGAACAGCAGGATGCCGGCCAGGAAAAAGCCGGCGGCAACCTGCAGCCAGCGCCGGCGACAGCCGAAACCCAGCAGCAGGGCGCACACCAGTAACGCCAGGGAATGGTATACCTGATAGGTGACGGCGGTCTGGAAAACTTCAAGCCCCCGGGCACTCACCAGCGCCCGCAGACCATGGGCTCCAAAGGCGCCCGCCATCACCGCCACCAGCATCGACAGGGCGCCGGCCA
The DNA here is from genome assembly GCF_020546665.1 of Marinobacter sp. CA1. Taxonomy (NCBI): domain Bacteria; kingdom Pseudomonadati; phylum Pseudomonadota; class Gammaproteobacteria; order Pseudomonadales; family Marinobacteraceae; genus Marinobacter; species Marinobacter sp. CA1. The sequence goes on along the minus strand of NZ_CP071785.1, from coordinate 519,858 downwards.
CCAACGGAAAGCGCAGCAGCGGCAGGGTGCTAACAGTCACAGTGAATGCGCTCCCCGCTGTCCAGGTTCATGATGGTCAGGGCGCCACCCCAGACACAGCCGGTGTCCAGGCCGATGTAGCGCTCGCTGCCGGTACGCCCCTCCAGCGCCGCCCAGTGCCCGAAGATCACCCGCACCTGATCGTCCCGGGGAAACTGGAACCAGGGCTGGTAGCCATTGGGCGCGGCACCGGCAGACTCCTTGGTCGCCAGTTCCAGAGTGCCGTCAGCGGCGATGAAACGCATCCGAGTGAAGTAGTTGGTGATGGCGCGCCAGCGATCCATGCCCTGCAGATCGTCCTGCCAGCGGGCCGGCTCGTTGCCGTACATGCCGGTGAAATACGCCCGCGCCTCCGGCCCCCGGATCACCGCCTCCACTTCCCGGCCACAGGCCAGGGCCTGATCCACCGACCAGATGTGGGGCAGACCGGCGTGAGCCATGAACAGGTCCCGGTCACCATCGTAGAGGCACAGGTTCTGCTGCCGCAGCCAGGCCACCAGCCGCTCCAGGTCCGGCGCATCGAGGATCTCCGCGAGGGTATCCTTCTTGCGGGTGCGATGCCCGCCAAGCACCACCGCCAGCAGGTGCAGGTCGTGGTTGCCCAGCACGATGCGGGTGGCGTCCCCCAGACCTTCCAGGAAACGCAGCGTTTCCAGCGACGCCGGGCCACGGTTGATCAGGTCCCCCGCCACCCACAGGCAATCCCGGGACGGCGAGAAGTCCACCTTGGCCAGCACCGCCTGCAGACGGTCGTGACAGCCCTGAATATCGCCAATGGCGTAGTCAGTCATTCCTCTCTCCGTCGGCCTCGTACACGGCATCGGCAATCGCCACGTACTGGGCCAGTGTCAGGTTTTCCGGTCGCAGGCCGTCATCGATCCCCAGCGCCTGCAGCTGGGCCACCGACACCTCCGCAGCCAGCGCCTTGCGCAGGGTCTTGCGGCGGGCATTGAAGGCACTTCGCACCACCCGTTGCAGGGTGGCCAGGTCTTTCGCCGGGTGCGGCAGGGTATCGTGAGGCACCAGCCGGACGATGGCGGAATCCACCTTGGGCGCCGGCCGGAACGCGCCCGGGCCCACCTCAAACAGCGGCTGCACCTTGCAGAAATACTGCGCCATGATGCCGAGGCGGCCATAGTGATTGTCGCCGGACACCGCCGCCAGACGCTGCACCACCTCTTTCTGCAACATGAAGTGCATGTCCTTCACCAGCCCGGAGAAGCTCAGCAGGTGAAAAATCAGCGGGGTCGAGATGTTGTACGGCAGGTTGCCGATGATCCGCAGTCGCTCACCATCTCCGGCAAGCTGACCGAAATCGAACGACAGCGCGTCGGCTTCGTGGATGGTCAGTTCCGGGTAGTTGAAAAACTTGGTGCGCAGCACCGGAATCAGATCCCGGTCCAGCTCCACCACCTGCAAGCGCGGGTTGGCCTGCAACAGCTCTTCGGTCAGCGCCCCCAACCCCGGGCCGATCTCCACCATGGCGTCGTCGGGCTGGGGATGGATGGCACGGACAATACGCTCGATCACCCCGGGGTCGTGCAGGAAATTCTGTCCAAAACGTTTTCGGGCCTGGTGGCCGGCCTTTCGGCTCATGTCGGTTCTCCACTCGACGGGGATGAAGCGGTGGCCCGATGGGCGCGCAGGGATCGGGCCATGCGCTCACCCACCCGCACCGCGGTCTTGAGACTGCCGACATCGGCCCGACCGGTGCCGGCCAAGTCCAGGGCGGTGCCATGGTCCACCGAGGTGCGCACAATCGGCAGCCCCAGGGTAATGTTGACGGCGCGGCCAAAACCCTGGAATTTCAGCACCGGCAGTCCCTGGTCGTGGTACATCGCCAGGGCGGCGTCGGCCTGGTCCAGCCAGTGGGGCGTAAACAGGGTGTCTGCCGGCAGCGGCCCGATCAGCTCCAGACCCTCACTTCGCAGCTGCGTCAGGGTCGGCTCAATCACCTCCAGCTCCTCACGCCCCAGGTGACCGCCTTCTCCGGCGTGGGGATTGAGGCCCGCCACCAGGATGCGGGGCCGCGCCAGACCGAAGAACTTGCGCAGGTCCTGGTCGAGGATGCGACTGACCTGGCTTAGCCGCGCCGGGGTGATGGCGGCGGAGACGTCTTTCAGCGGCAAGTGGGTGGTGACCAGCGCCACCCGCAACTCGTCGGTGGCCAGCATCATCACCACCCGCTCGACACCGCACAGCGCCTGCAGGAACTCGGTATGGCCACTAAAGGCGATGCCCGCCTCGTTGATCACGCCCTTGTGCACCGGCGCCGTCACCATGCCATCGAAGGTGCCATCCAGGCAGCCGTTGGCGGCCAGAGTCAGGGTGTCGAGCACGTACTGGCTGTTGCCGGTATCGAGCTGTCCCGGCTGATTCGAGGCCAGTCCCGCCACATCCAGCACCGACAGCTCACCGGCGCCGGTGGCGGCCGGTTGCCCCGACTGCCAGGGCCGCAACGTCACCGTCAGCCCCAGCTGGGTTGCCCGGGCCCGTAACAGGGCTTCGCTGGCCACCACCACCAGACCGACGTCGCGGTCGCTGGCGGCCAGTTGAAGGCACAGTTCAGGGCCGATACCCGCCGGCTCACCGGCGGTGACGGCCAGGGTGATGGCGTCGGTCATCAGGCGTTGTCACCGTTGTCGTCAGAATCGAGTTTCTTTTCCACGAAGGCTTCGTCGCGGATCTCCCGCAGCCAGGACTGCAGCTCCACCTCGAACTTGCGACGGTAGATGGCCTGGCGGGCACTGTTCTCCTGGAGTTCGTCGCTGACGTCCTTCTGGCGGCGGTCTTCCACCTGCAGGATATGCCAGCCGAACTGGGAACGGATCGGCCCCTTGAGTTCGCCAATGTCCGCCGCCAGCATCGCCTGCTCGAACGCCGGCACCATCTGGCCGCGGCTGACCCACCCCAGGTTACCGCCATCGGACCCGGACACCGGGTCATCGGAATACTCCCGTGCCAGTTCGGCAAAGTCGGCGCCCTGCTGCAGCTCCCGATAGAGCTCGCGGATCTTCTGCTCCGCCTGGGCCTCGGTCAGGGTCTCAGAGGCCCGCACCAGAATGTGCCGCACCTTGGCCTGTTCCACCAATTGGGCGCCGCCCCGCTTGTCCAGCACCATCACGATGTGGAACCCGCTGCCGCTCTGCAACACCTCCGAGGGTTCCTGCAGCGGCAGTTCCGGCACCACGTCGGCCAGCAGAGAGGGCAACTGGTTCTCCGGACGCCAGCCCATCAGGCCGCCATCAAGCGCGTTACTGGCGTCGGATTCGGCCACCGCGGCGGAGCGGAAATCGCGGCCGTTGCGGATTTCCTTCACCAGTCGCTCGGCCTTGTCACGGGCCTGGCGCGCGGCGGCCTGGTCGTTGAAGTTATCCACCGCCACCAGGATGTGGGCCAGCTCATACTCGGTGACATTGCCGCCACGGGCTTCCTCGGCCGCCAGGTAGTTTTCCACCTCCCGGTCCGTGACCCGGATGCGGTTGCCCACACTGCGCTGCTGAACCCGGCTGACCAGCATTTCCTGGCGAATCTGTTCCCGCGCCTGAGCGTAGGTCAGGCCCTCGGCGGTGAGCTGCTGCTCGAACTGCGCCAGGGTCAGGTTGTTGCCCTGGGCGATGTTGCGGATGGTCTCATTGAGCTCGTTGTCGCTGATCCGCATGCCCATTCTGTCGGCCCGCTGCAGCTGGATCGAATCGGTGATCAGCTGGTCCAGCACCCGCTGCGCCAACAGCGACCGCGGCGGCAGGGTGGTGCCCTGGGCACTCAGCCGTGAGATCACGGTCTGCACCCGGGCATCCAGCTCCGACTGCAGAATCACGCTGTCATCGACAATGGCAATCACCCGGTCCAGCGGCTCCCGGTCCGCCCGGGCCACCGTGGCCAGGACCATCGCCAGCAACAGCAGCATGGCTTGGACGCTTACGCGCAGATTGGCCTTCATAGATTCCCCTGTTTCTGTGGTTGGCACCGGTCCCGCCGGCGCGTTCGATCAATGTCCGTAACGACGGCGTTGGCGCTCGTCAAACCCGTAGATGGCGTCGGAAATACGGCTCGAAGCACCACCGGTGCCCCCCAACCCCTTGAGTTGGATCTGGAACAGCATCCGGCTGTCGAGCTTCTCATCGGTGGTGAGGTAGTTCTGGTGGACCACCTGCACGCTCCAGCAGCAGCTGCTGTACTCAATCCCCGCCAGCGAGCCGGCGGTACGATCAAGCTGGGAATCGTAGACCCAGCGGCCGATCAGGCTGAGCTGATCGGTCACCGGCACCACCCCGCCAATGTCCGCCTGCTCAAACCGGTCGCGGCTGTAGGTGTGGCCCAGGCTGGCCAGGTAGCGGTAGTCGCCGGAGTGGAACACCAGCTGGCTGCGGCTCTCTTCCGTTTCCCGCAACCGCGGGTCCCACAGCAGCGATGTACGCAGGTCCAGATTGGCCAGGGGCCGCAGCACGGCCTCGCCCGCCAGCGGCGACTCGCCACGGCTTTCCGCCCCCTCGCCGTCCAGGGTGACCCGGCGGTCCCGGTAGTGGTAGACCTGCCCCAGGCTGAAACGGGCCCGCTCGGCACCGTCGTTAAAGTCGTAGAAGCGGCTGGTTACCGCCAGCGTCAGGCGGTTGGCGTCCCCGACCCGGTCACCGCCACTGAAGCGGTTGCGCCGGAACAGTTCTTCGAAACTGAACGAACGCAGGGAGCTGTCAAAATCCGGGATCTCGTCCTGGTCATCATCGGCGTCGGCCCAGGCATAATAAAGACGCGGCTCCAGAGTCTGGTTGTACGGCACCTCGAACAGTTCGGTACGGCGATCAAAGTAGAGCCCGGAATCCCACTCCAGCACCGGCACGGTACGGTCGATCTGGCGACTGTCGTCGATTCGGCCGCCGAAGTCATAGTCCACCAGCTCATAGTGGGTGTAGTCGAGGGTGGCCGACGGCTCGGCGTACCCCCAGATGGCCCGCATCGGCAGTGCCAGCCGTGGCTGCAGCCGCAGACGTTGACCATTGGCCCGATCGAGGCCACTGAGCAGGTCGTTATCGCGATAGAAATGGGTGTACTGGGCTTCCACCGACGCCGCCGCCAGCCCCAGGTCCGCACGACCGCCGTACAGCAGCTCCGGCAACTGGGCATAGGGCTTGTCGGGTTCGGCGATGTAGTCGGCGATGGTCTGATAACCGTTGAGGTAGGCCTCAAACAGCTGGTTGCTGTCGCGATAACTGACACCACCACGACGGCGCAGATGGGTGGCCTGGCTGATGTCTAGGGAACGGTTGAGGTCGCTCAGGTAGTCGTTGTCGGACACTACCGAGTAGTCGCCGTAGCCGGTCCAGCCGCCACCGAAGCTGGCGCCGGTGCTGAAATCCAGCGCCCAGCGTTCGCCGTCCTTGCCGGGATACTCGCGGTCATAGTCGCTGTCCTGGCCGATGTAACCCAGTTGCAACACCGATTCACCGTAGGGTCCGAGGTAACGACCTTCCAGTTCGGTGAACAGGCCCCGGCCATGGATGTACTGAGGCGTCAGGGTGGCGTCGTAATGGGGCGCCAGATTGAAGTAATACGGCAGCGCCAGATAGCCACCGGTGCCGGTGTTGGAGGTGCCGAACTCGGGGTAAAGGAAGCCGCTCTTGCGGCGGTCATCAATCGGGAAGCTGGCCCAGGGCCAGTAGAACACCGGCACATCCATCACCTCCAGGCGCAGGTGACGGGCGGTACCAAAACCTTCGTTCCGGTCGAGATGGATCTGGGAGGCAACAATGGACCAGTCGTTCCGGCCAGGCGCGCAGGTGGTCAGCGTGCCCTCATCAATCACCACCTGCTGGTCCGCCACCCGGGACAGCGACGCCGCTGTGCCGCGCATGTCAGCCTGGTGCAACAGGAACGAAGCGGTGTTGAGACGGAACTGCCCTGAGGCGGTGTCGTAGCGGGCTTCATCGCCGGTCAATAGGAAACCGTCGCCGCGGCTCACCAGCCCGCCATTCAGCGACACCTCACCACTGACGGCATCGTAACGGGCCTGGTCACCCTGCATGGAAAAGCCGCCCTGGCGGATGCTGACGTCGCCCTCCAGAAACAGCGACCGATCAATCTCATAGCGGGCATTGAGGCCACTGGCGTGGATCGGCGCCTCAGCCAGACTGCCGGACGCCACCACAGCGCTCGCAGGCGGCGGCAGATAGCCGCCCTCACAGAACCGCGGCAGCTGATTCCGCACCGCCGCAGGCAGGGCCTCACGGGGGCGCCAGTCCAGTTCCGCGGCGGTCGGCCCAGTCTGGGCCAGGGCGGCGTGCCCCGCCAACGCCAGGGAGCATCCGGTCAACCACAGGCGCACACGGCCCGGGGCGCCGCCGGGGCGGTCAGCCTGCCGGCCTGGAGATCGCGAATCGCGGAGAAAAACTGGCACGTTGACGGCGGTCCTGTGCTGCTGCATGGAAATCGGGGAGCCGCCTAGTTTACACGGCCCTCCAGCGCTTGTTAACGAGATTACCGCATCCTCACGCAGCGGCGTGGCCAGCCTGTGCCCAGAACGTCGTCACAGCTTCTGATTGCCCGCCAGTTCTGCTAACTTTCGGGTTTTGAACTGCTTCAGAGCCACGCGATGGATACCCGCCTACAACAGCTGACCCAATGGGTCCGACAATTCCCCGGTCTGGCCCAGGCCGAGCCGCAACCGGTGTCCGGTGACGCCAGTTTTCGCCGCTATTTCCGGGTCCACCGCGACGGCACCGGGCTGATCGTGATGGACGCCCCGCCCGCCCACGAGGACTGCCGGCCGTTTGTCGCCATCGCCCGTCACTGGCGGGACCAGGGCGTCGCGGTGCCGGCCATTGAGGCGGAGGATCTGGTGGAAGGCTTCCTGCTGCTGGAAGACTTCGGCGATACCCAGTTGCTGGCCAGGCTCGACAGCGACAACGCCGACGGCCATTACCGGCAAGCCCTGAACGAGTTGCTGCGGATCCAGTCGCTGCCCGCCGATCCGGCCTACCCGCTGCCGCCCTACGATACCGCGCTGCTGAACCGGGAGATGCACCTGTTCCCCGACTGGTTGCTGGAGCAGCAACTGGGCCTGACCCTGGGCAACAGCGAGCACGCCCTGCTGGATACCGTGTTCGCGTTCCTGCGTGAGAGCGCCCTGGCCCAGCCCCAAGTGACCGTGCACCGGGACTACCATTCCCGCAACCTGCTGGTGCGCGAACACACGGCGGTACCCGGCGTGATCGACTTCCAGGACGCCGTGCGCGGCCCCATCACCTACGATCTGGTGTCGCTGCTCAAGGACTGCTACGTGCGCTGGCCGGAACAGCAGGTCTGGCAGTGGGCGGAGCAATACCGGGTACTCAGCGCCGATGCTGGCCTGCACCACGCCGATGCCGATACCTTCCGACAGTGGTTTGAACTGATGGGTATGCAGCGTCATCTCAAGGCCGCTGGCATCTTTGCCCGTCTGGCCATCCGCGATGGCAAGACCAGCTTCCTCGGCGATGTACCCCGTACGGTGCAGTATCTGGTGGAGGCCAGTGGTCGCCAGGCCGCCCTGCGACACTTCCACGACTGGCTGCTGGAGGTGGTGATGCCAGCCATCGACCAGCGTCTGCTCCCCCTGCTCGCGGAGAACCCGACCCCGTGAAGGCCATGATCCTGGCCGCTGGCAAAGGCGAACGGATGCGGCCGCTAACCCTGACCACCCCCAAACCACTGCTCACCGCCGGCGGCCGACCATTGATTGGCCATCATCTGGTGCGACTGCAGCAGGCCGGGTTCCGCGAGGTGGTGATCAACCACGCCTGGCTCGGCGAACAGATCGTCGAAACCCTTGGCCAAGGCCAGGACTACGGCCTGCAACTGCACTATTCCGCCGAGGACGAGCCGTTGGAAACCGCCGGCGGTATCCGTCAGGCGCTGCCGCAACTGGCCTCGGCCGACAGCCCCTGGTTTCTGGTGATCAATGGCGACATCTGGTGCGACCTTGACCTGGGCCTGCTCACACCGCCGCACGACGCCTCGGCCCGGGCACTGGTGGTACTGGTGGACAACCCACCCCACAACCCGGACGGCGATTTCCACCTGGCGGCGGACGGTCACGTCCACGCCGACGGCACACCACAACTGACGTTCGCCGGCATCAGCCTGCTGCATCAGGACCTGTTGGCTGACCTGCCGACCGGCCACCGGCCGCTGGCACCCCTGCTGCGCCAGGCCATGGCCGCCGGCCAGGTGTACGGCTGGCACCACCGCGGCCACTGGGCCGACATCGGCACCCCTCAGCGGCTGGCAGAGCTGGATCGCTTGCTGAATCAGCAGGAGCCCTCACAGCCATGAGCCTTACCGCCACACCGGTCAGCCTGCCATCGCCACTGGACGCCAGCTACGACGACCTGGTAACCCGCCTGGTCAAACACGGTTACCAGCCCGGCCCAGTGCTGACGGAAACCGGCCTGCCGGCCCACGCCCGAAGACAGCTGTTCTTTTTACTGGGTTACCTGGCGAAGGCCGACGGCCGGGTCACTGAAAAGGACATCGGTTATGCCGAGAGTCTGATCCGCGCACTGACGCTGACACCCGGTCAGCGCAAGCGCGCCATCAAACGTTTCCAGCAGGGCAAGCAGTGCTCCCAACTGTCACGCTGGCAGGCCTGGCGGCTACGCCTGAACTGGCGCTGGCGGCCGGAAGCGGTGATGGTGATCGCCCTATGCCTGTGCCATGGCGCCCAGTTGCAGGGCCTTCCCAGCAAGCAGCGGCGCCACCGCTGTGAAGACGCCGTCGACGCCCTCGGGCTGGATGCGGGATTGGTGGCGGAAGTGCTGGAAAGCTACAGCAACCAGGGCGGGCAACAGAATGCCGAACGCTTTCCGCCACCGCAGACCTACCAGGACGCCTGTCGCATCCTGGGCGTTGGCCGCCGGGATTCACTGACCCTGATCAAGCAGACCTATCGCAAACAGGTCTCCCGCTGCCACCCGGACAAGCTGGCTCGGGACCTGCCGCCCCGGGAACTGGCCTACGCCAAGGAGCGCCTGCTGCGTTACCAGCAGGCCTGGGAGGTGGTGCAGCGCTATCACCGTCACCAGGCGGAGCAGAAATAACCGCCCGGCCGATCAGTCCTTGCGCTGCAACCAGGCCACCAGGCGACTGACCACCTGGCGGGCGTCCCGCGCGGTCGGCAGCGCCGCCATCGCCACCGCCTGCTGCTGATAGCCCTGTATCCCCTGGCGCCGGAACACTGCCGCCCGCTGACTGGCCACCTCCGGCTGTGCCCGCGCCGGCGCCAGGTCCAGCACCTGCCAGTCGCTCTGACCTTCCAGACTGGCCGGCCAGGCCTGACGCTCGTCGGCGGCGAAACGCGGCGCGATCCACACCAGTTCGGCACTGCGGCCGTTGGCGGCCTGGGCCTCTCGCCACACCGGCATCGCCGCACGGCCAACACCCACCAGCACAACGCGCTGATAGCCCTGCTGTTGCAGCCGGCTGCGGGCGGCTGACAGAGTGGAGGCCACTCGCTCCCGGTACTGGCCGGTCAGATCCGCAACCGGCTCTTTCGCCATCACGTCGATCACCGACGACTCACCACTGGCAGCCAACGCCGGATTCGCCGCCTCACCACCGGTGGGTGCAGGGTCCGGCTCGGCCGCGGTCTGGGTGCTGGTCTGGGCAGGCGCTGGCGGCGGTCCGTCCCCCGGCCCCACCGGCAGGCCCAGGGTCATGGCGGCCCAGCCTCGCGCCGCCAGCGCCTCACGCATGGCGCCGGCCAGGCTGCTGGCCGCACTCTGGCCCTCGGCCCCCAGAATCAAGACCGCACCCTTGGCCGGCGCCCGCTGTTCCCGTTCCAGCAGTGCCAGCTCGTCTCCGCCTTCGCTGTTCTGCAGCCACACCGCCGCGTCTGGATAACGGGCGGCCAGCGCCCGCGAGCCCAGACCGGTGGAGATCATCAGCCGGCGGGCATCCACCGGCGCCCGCCTGGGCGTGCTCGAGGCCGCCTCTGCGGTGTCGTCCACTTCCGCCTCGGGCGCGTCCGATTCCTCCTGGGCCAGCGCCGGCATCGCCAGCATCGCCGCCATCAGCACGGTCAACAGACGCTTACCACCAGACGGACGACCAATCCGCGGGCGCCTCTGCCCTGTTGTTATTCGTAACCTCACGACCACCTGCCTGTTCCTGCTCAATGACTGCCGGAAGATGCGTATCCAGTGTCCCGTCTGGCCAACTCCAAAAACGCTCAATGAAACTGGTACACTTAGGACCCTCCGAGACCCGCGCCTGACCCACTCCGGGTGAGCGCAGGCCCGCCAACGACTATAAGCCCGATCGAGAGAGCTGTCATGACCCCGTTCCAGATTGCCCCGTCCATTCTGTCCGCCGACTTTGCCCGCCTCGGTGAGGAAGTCGACAACGTGCTGGCGGCCGGTGCCGACATTGTCCACTTCGATGTGATGGACAACCACTACGTGCCCAACCTCACCATCGGCCCCATGGTCTGCGAGGCCCTGCGCAAGCACGGTGTGACCGCCCCCATCGACGTCCACCTGATGGTCAGCCCGGTGGACGACCTGATCCGCATGTTCATTGACGCCGGCGCCACCTACATCACCTTCCATCCGGAAGCGTCCCAGCACGTCGACCGCTCGCTGCAACTGATCCGCGATGGTGGCTGCAAGGCCGGCCTGGTGTTCAACCCGGCAACGCCGCTGCACCACCTCGACCACGTGATGGACCGGCTCGACATGATCCTGCTGATGTCGGTGAACCCGGGCTTCGGCGGCCAGAAGTTCATCCCCGGCACCCTCGACAAGCTGCGGGCGGCCCGCCAGCGCATCGATGCCAGCGGCCTCGACATCCGCCTGGAGATCGACGGCGGCGTCAAGGTCGACAATATCCAAGAGATTGCCGCTGCAGGCGCCGACACCTTTGTCGCCGGCTCCGCCATCTTCAACACCGACGACTACAAGGCCACCATCGACCAGATGCGTGCCGAACTGGCCAAGGCCCAGTAACCGTCCCGGAGACGCCCCATGAAACTGACCGAACTGTTCGATGGCCAGTGGCCGCAGACCCTGCTGTTTGACTTGGACGGCACCCTGGTGGACAGCGCCGCCGACCTTGCCGCAGCGGTGGACCAGATGCTGACCGAGATGGGTCGCCCCACCGCCGGTGCCGAACGGGTCCGGCAGTGGGTCGGCAATGGCGCCGCGGTGCTGGTGCAGCGTGCCCTCGCCGGTCGCCACGACCATGAGGCCGGCGGCCCGCTGGATGAGGCCACCTACCGCCAGGCGCTGGACCATTTCTTCACCGCCTACGCCGAGCACAATGGCCGCCACGCCACCGTTTTCGAGGGCGTCGAAGCCTTCCTGACGGCGGCCTGGGACCAGGGCTGCAAGCTGGCAGTGGTCACCAACAAGCCGTCCGCCTTTACCGGCGATCTGCTGGAACAGATGGGCCTGGATCACTGGTTCGAGGTCACCGTCAGCGGCGATACCCTGACGGTGAAAAAGCCCGACCCGGCACCACTGCACCACGCCCTGGAAGCGCTCGGGGCCGACCCAGCCCGGGCGGTGATGGTTGGCGACTCGATCACCGATATCCGTGCCGCCCGCAACGCCGGGCTGCCGGTGGTGGCGGTGCGTTACGGCTACAACCACGGCGAGGCCATCGACACCCTCGGTGCCGAGCGGGTGGTTGATTCGCTGGCAGAGCTTTTGTAATCTCAACAGCAACTTCCGGCCCGGAATTCCCGGGCCCATCCTCCATATCCCCAGCGTTAGGGAGAGACCTGCGGTGCAGGGACTGAATCTGGCAACCCCCGGGAGCGTACTCTCCTCCCGCGCAACCCGATGGTGGCGATGGCGTAACGGCTGATCCACCAGCCCCGGCCGGGCCTGTCACGACAACAGCCGGCCCCGATCCCTGTGGTGGCGCTGATCGTAAAGCCAGCGATCGCCGCCACATCGACACCCCATCGCCTATTGCATAGCCAGGATAACGCCATGACCCCTGAACAGTTTGCCGAGCTGGCCGCCGCCGGCTACAACCGTATTCCCGTGTTCCGCGAAGTACTCGCTGACCTTGACACGCCCCTGAGCACCTACCTCAAGCTGGCCAGCGGGCCCTACTCCTACCTGTTCGAATCGGTTCAGGGCGGCGAGAAATGGGGCCGCTACTCGATCATCGGCCTGCCCAGCCAGGAAGTACTGAAAGTGCACGATCACCGCATCACCATCAGCCGCCAGGGCCAGGTGGTGGAACAGATCGACAGCGACGATCCGCTGGCCTTCGTGGAAGAATACCAGCGCCGCTTCCAGGCCCCGGACCTGGCGGACCTGCCCCGTTTCAACGGCGGTCTGGTGGGTTACTTCGGTTACGACACCGTGCGCTACATCGAGAAACGGCTGCAGCCAAGCTGCCCGCCGGACCAGATCGGTACCCCGGACATCCTGCTGATGGTCTCGGACGAAGTGGTGGTGTTCGACAACCTGCGGGGCAAGCTGCACCTGATTGTCCACGTCGATCCCGCCACCAGCGGCGCCCACGACCAGGCCCTGGCGCGTCTGGACGAGCTCGAGCGCCGACTGCACCGGCAGACCGCCGACGCCCCCCAGACGCCGGCCCACCTCAGCGGCCGGCAGGTCCAAGAGGAGGACTTCATCTCCGGTTTCTCCCAGGACAAGTTCGAGGCCGCGGTCGACCGGATCAAGGAATACGTGCTCGATGGCGACGTCATGCAGACGGTGATTTCCCAACGCATGACCATCCCGTTCGAGGCGCCGCCGCTGAACCTGTACCGCTCGCTGCGGGTGCTGAACCCGTCACCGTACATGTACTTTCTCGATCTGGAGGATTTCCAGATCGTCGGATCGTCGCCGGAAATCCTCGCCCGGGTGGAAGACGACGAGGTCACCGTACGGCCCATCGCCGGCACCCGCAAACGCGGTGCCACCGATGCCGAGGACCGGGCGCTGGAAGCCGAGCTGCTGGCCGATCCCAAGGAAATCGCCGAGCACCTGATGCTGATCGACCTGGGCCGCAACGACGCCGGCCGGGTCTCCGAGACCGGCACCGTCAAGCTCACCGACAAGATGATCGTGGAACGCTACTCCCACGTCATGCACATCGTCTCCAACGTCACCGGCCGGCTGAAAGACGGCATGTCCTGCCTCGACGTGCTGCGGGCCACCCTGCCGGCAGGCACCCTTTCCGGCGCCCCCAAGATCCGCGCGATGGAAATCATCGACGAACTGGAACCGGTGAAGCGGGGCGTCTACGGCGGCGCGGTGGGCTACCTGTCCTGGAACGGCAACATGGACACCGCCATCGCCATCCGCACCGCGGTGATCCAGAACAACCAGCTCCACATCCAGGCCGGCGCTGGCGTGGTCGCCGACTCGGTACCGCGACTGGAGTGGAAAGAAACCATGAACAAGGGCCGCGCCATCTTCCGGGCGGTGGCGATGACCCTGAACGATTTCGATCACTGAGCCACCCGGTAACCCAGCTAATCCGCCGCCTGCCACAGTGCCTGGTAGGTGGCGCTGTCGGCCAGCAGGTCGGTGTGCCGGCCCTGCTGCACCAACCTGCCCTGCTCCAGTACACAGATCCGGTCAACATCGACAATGGTGTCCAGACGATGGGCAACGGTGATCACCGTCTTGCCTTCACACAGTCGCCGGATTGCCCTCAGCACAGCCTCCTGGCGACGCTGATCCAGCGCTGAGGTGACCTCGTCCAGCAACACCACCGGAGCGTCCCGCAACAGCGCCCGGGCAATACTGACCCGCTGGCGCTCGCCGCCGGACAGGGTCTGGCCGTTCTCGCCCAGAATACCGTCGAGGCCTTCGGGCAGGCGTGCCACCACCTCATCCAGGCCGGCATCGGCCACCGCCTGCGCCAGGGCTGAGGCGCTGGCCTGCGGATTGGCAATCATCAGATTGTCCCGCAGGCTGCCGGCGAACAGCTGCACATCCTGGGTGACGTAAGACAGGTTGCGATACAGCTGATCGGTGCCCAATCGCGCCAATGTCAGCCCTCCCAGACGAACCTCTCCGTGATCGATGGCGTGGAAACCGGCAATCACATGCAGCAGGCTGCTCTTGCCGGCACCGCTGGGACCAACCAGGGCCAGGTGTTCGCCGGCCTCCACCGTCAGGTTGATGTCCCGCAACACCGGCTGGCCGTCAAGACTCAGAGTCACGCCCTCCAGGGCCAGATCCGTCCCCTGCGGTGCCTGGCCCTGCTGGGGCTGGCGCGGTGCCGTGGCCAGGCCATGGAGCCGGGCGGTAGCGCTCAGGAAGAAGCGGATCAGCGCGGCGAAGATGGTCAAGCTGGCCAGCGGCCGGATACAGGCCACCGTGGCCGCTGCCACCACCAGCCAGGCCTCCGGCGTCAGGGCGTCCCCAGCCAGCAGCACACCGCCGACCACCATCACCAGCGGCAGAGTCAGCTCCAGCAGGCAGGTCACCAGCATCACTCCAGTGCCGGCAGCCCACTCCAGATCCAGACCGGCATCGCGAATCTGGCACAGCCGCTGCTGCAGAGGCGCGGCCAGTCGCTCGGTGCGACCAAACGCCTTCAGCGTCGGCAACCCCTCGATGAACTCCAGCAACTCGTTGGCACCCTCGATGCCGTGGCGATGGCTGGTCGCGGCCGCCGCCATGAAACGCCGTTCAAGCACCGGCAGCAGCATCAGGTTGACCATCAGGCTGGCGGTCAGCAGGGCGCCCAGCGCCGGGCTCACCAGCCAAACCACGATCGCCATTGCCAGCGGCACCACCACCGCTCCCGCGGCTTCGGCCACCAGGTGGCTGAGAATGTCCTCAAACTGCTTCAGATCGCTGGTCATCAGGCGAATACGCTCCCCCAGCCCTTTGCCGGTCAGCGCTGCCAGGGGCTGGCGACGAATGTCCAGCAGCAGTTGGCGACGCAGGCTGTGGCTGAGCTGGTAGGCACCGGTAAAACTCTGCCGGGCCGTCAGCCCCAGCAGCCACTGGGCCGCCAGTGCCAGCGCGGCCACCGCCACCAGCGCCGGCCCCGACAGCGTGTGTCCCGACAACACGTAACCAAACAGCATCAACCACGGCACCATAGGCACCAGATCGGCGCCCATGCGTCCGACGATGCCCAACCAGAACTGGCGCTGTGACGCCCCACTGTGCGCCAGCAGAAACTGCACCTTAGTCATCGCTCTTGCCCTCCGTCACCGTCAGTTCGCCATCCGTCAGTGTCCATACCTGGTCCGCCGTGCGCACCGCCTGGGGCCGGTGACTGATCACCAGCTGGATCTGTGACGGGTCGTAGTCCCTGACACCTGCCAGGACCTCCCGCTCGGTGCGGTTGTCGAGGTGAGAGGTCGCCTCGTCGAGGATCAGAATCGGGGTTTTGGCCAGCAGGGCCCGAGCGATTGCCAGCCGTTGCAGCTCGCCACCGCTGAAGCTGCGGCGGGTCTCCCCCATGTCGGTATCCAGCTGCGCCGGCAACGCCCGCACCAGCCCCGCCAGCCGGACCACCTCAAGCACCCGCCAGAGTTCACTCTCATGCTGACGGGGACAGGCAAGCCGCAGGTTGTCGGCAATCGAACCGACAAAGAAGAACGCCTGCTGGCTGACGCTGGCAACGTAACGGGCCCGGCACTCGTCAGTGAGGGTGCGGATGGCGTGGCCGTTGAGCAGCCAGTCGCCCTGATCCGCCACCAACTGACCGGACAGCAGCTCCAGCAGCGAACTCTTGCCACCACCGGAGGCGCCCTGCAGCACCACCCGTTGTCCTGGCGCCACCGACAGCGACAGCCCCCGGAACAGCGATCGGCCACCCCGGGACAGGGTCAGATCACGGCAGGCCAGGCGCTGCAGGGGTTCGTCCAGATGCCCGGTGGTGACTTCCTGCTGCGGGCACAGCGACAGCAAGCGGCCCACCGCCACAAAAGTCTCGGACACCTGCCCGATCAGTTGGGTCAGTGCCAGCCAGGGCTTGAGCATGCCTGCGGCGATCATCGCCGCCACCACCCCGTCCGCCAGTGACAGGGTACCGGCAGCCATCAACACGATCGCCAGCGGCACCAGAAAGAACAGCGACGCCTGAGCCACCGTCACGAAACCGACCCAGGCACCAATGAGCTGGCGGATGTAGTCCGCGGTCATGCCGTGATGGCTCGCCATCGCACGATCCAGCTGACGGAACGAATCGGCATCCACCCCGTACAGCTTCATCACACCTATGCTGCGCAGGAACTCCAGTTGGGCCTCATGCATGCGGGCCACAATGTCGTTGTAATGGGCCTGGCGCTCCGTAAAGCCCCGCATCATCACCACCTGGATCAGTAACGCCAGCGGCAACGGTGCCAGGGCCACCAGTCCCAGGCGCCAGTCAATGACAAACAGCAGAGCGGTCAGCAGCAGTGGCATGATGACGCCGTTGATAATGTCCACACCGTGGTGGGCAATCAGCGGTTCCAGTGCCTGAGTGTCTGTGATGACGCGTTTTTCCAGGTCGCCACGGTGAAAGCCCCGCAGCCGACTGACCGGCATTCGGGCCAGGCTCGCCACCAGAGAGGCCCGCACCCGCTGGATGATGCCGTAGGCCGCCAGATGCGCCTGCCATACCCCCGCAGTGAACAACAGGTAGCGCAGCACGATGGCGCTCCCCGCCACCAGGCCATGGCCCAGCACCGGTTCACCGATCATCACCGCGCGGGCCGCCAGCCACAGTGCCACCCAGGGCACCAGCTCCACCAGTGAGGCCAGTAACGCCAGCGCCAGGGCCACGGGCAGACGCCGCGGCTCCCCCCGCAGGATCATCACCAGAGCCTGGCTGCTGGACATGTCATGGGTCAGGTTCATTGCCAATTCTCCCGCCAAAAGTGGGAATTATTCGCAATCGATCACCTTGCCGCCTGCACCTTCGGGAACCAGATCATCACGATCGGGAATTCTCCCGGTCAGCGATGGCCGGACTGTCGGTGTTGGCGGTAGTGGCTGGGGCTGAGGCCGGTGTGACGCCGGAATACCCGGGCGAAGTGACCACTGTGGCGGTAGCCCAGAGACAGGGCCAGATCGGTGATGGTGCAATCGGTATGGGCCAGCTCACGCCGGGCCCGCTGCATCCGCTGCTGCTGAGTCCAGGCAGCCACGCCCAGACCCAGCTCGCTGCGGAAGGCCTGTTTGAGGTAGCAGTCATTGGTACCCAGGGCCCGGGCGAGCGCGGTGATTGACCAGGTCTGCGACAGATCCTGTCGGATCAGCCCGCAGGCCCGGTCCACCAGCGCCGGCTCGCCTGGATCAGCCATCAGCAGAGCGAGGATTTCCAGCGCCTTGGCCTTCATCCACAAGTGCCTGGCTTCACCCCGCAATGGGCACTGCCAGATCGCCTCGGCGGCCCCGGCCAGCGCCCCGGTCAGCGGCGTCAGCCAGCCGGCGGAGAGTTCGCGGAATCTCTCCAGGCCGGGGCTGGAGGCGGACTGGCACAACCGTGACATGTTGTGGTCAGAAAGCGGGAAGTACAGCTGGATCGCCTGCAGGCGCCCCCCCGCCGGCAAGACCACGTGGTCCCGGTAATCCTCCGGCAGCACCGCCACCAGGCAGCGATTGCGGAAAAAACTGGAGGGAACCTCCGGGTAGTCACCGCCCAGGGCATCGCTGTGCCCCATGATGCTGACGTAACAACCGGCGGGCACCCGCTCCTGCAGTCGCAGGCCTTGCCGGGTGGTGTAATCGAACACCCGCAGCCAGGACTGGCGATCGAGGGGGTACTGTTCGTAGAGATCGGCGATGGCCGCCATCTCGCAGTTGATGAAAGGACCGTCCGGGGTCACGGGGTTCTCCTGGTTGTTCACGGCACGGGACGCGCTGCAAGGGAGTCTCCGGTTACCCGCGCAGGTCCCGGGGCAGGACCCCAAACTGCTTGCGAAAGGCCGCGCTGAAGTGGCTGACGTTGCTGTAGCCCATCATCACCGCGGTTTCGGTCACGTTGTGACGTCGCAGCAGCGCTCTGGCCGCCTGCATCCGCTGTTGCTGGAACAGGGCGTAGACGCTGGTGCCAAACAACGCCCGGAAGCCATTCTTGAGTTTGTACTGGTTGAGTCCGGTCTCACTGGCCAGTTCCGCCAGCGTTGGCGGCTGGCTGAGATCACTCAACAGCCGGTCGCGGGCCAGATACAGCCGGCGCCGGTCCCGCTCGCTGATGGTGGTAACGGCCGCCGCCGGCTCCCGGAAAGCGCTCAGCAACCAGTGCAGATAGTCCAGCACCGCGGCGTGCAGGCGCAGGCGGCTGTCGCCTCCCTGGCTGAGCCGGATGGCCAGTTGCTCAGCCTGGCGCGCCACATCCAGGTGGTAACCGGCGTTGCGGACGAAGAACCGCGGACGATCGGCCAGTCGCAGTACCGTCAGCTCGTCACCGGCCAGCTCCCAGAGTTTGTCAGGGGTCGCCATCACCGCCAGATTGCGGAACCGCTGCCCCACCGGCATGCTGAACACTTCGCCGTCCGAGTAGCCCATGCTGAGATCGCCACCGCCATACTGCATCCGGACATCGCGGATGCAGGCCTGAAAGCGCCCCTCCAGAATGCAGTTGAGGTGGATGAACTCACTGTCACCGGGCGACTCCATCGAGCCCGATACGGCGGCCTGGGCAACGTAATCGGTCAGCGCCACTGTCAGCCCGGGCTGGATCTCCTGGCGGGTTTCCGAAAAGAACGGCAACTCTCGATTCGGTTGTTCAGTGGTGACGGACATGGCAACGGTATCGCAACGGGCAGTGGGTGGGTCCATGGCTGCCCGCAGACCGGGCAGCCAATAGGCTACCAGACCCGACACCAGTTGTTAACGCCTATCATTCTCAATTAACCCGGCGCTAGAAGCGGGCGGCCAGACTGATCCCAAACCGGCGCGGGTCACCGGCTTCCACGGTGTGGCCGGCACCGAAGTCGAACTCCACCCGCGAGTAGTATTCATCACCGGCGTTCTTGATCCAGGCGTAGGCCTCCCAATGCTCCGATTCCACTCCGGCCTTGAGGTTCAGCAGGCTGTAGGCGTCCTGTTCGAAGTGATTCTGGCTGTCGAAGTAATAGTCGCCAATGTACTGCACGTCGGCACGGGCGAACAGGTCCAGACCATCGGTCAGCGGACGACGGTGCTGTACCGCCAGATTCGCGGTCAGCTCCGGAGTATTGACCATCTTGTTGCCATTACAGTTGGCACTGACACCGGAGAAATCGCAGCCCTGGTAACGGACGTATTCGGCGTCGGTGTAACTGCCACTGGCACTGACCAGCCAGCCCGGTGCCGGACGATAGCGAGTCTCAAACTCCACGCCCTGACTGCGGCCCTTGCCGGCGTTGTCGGTCAGAATCTTGCCGGTCTGCGGCACCAGCTGCTGCACCTGCTGATCATCGATCTCGATGTAGAACAGGGCGGTGCTCAACTCCAGGGCACCGGAGAGCAAGCTCGACTTATAACCCAGCTCGTAGTTAGTGCTGGTTTCGGAGTCGTACGTCGGGTCGTCCTCACTGGGGTAGAGGTAGTCGAAGCCGCCGGCGCGATAACCACGGCTGACACTGCCGTAGAGCAACCCGTCACTCAGCGTCCACGAGGCGCCAAGCTTCGGCAGCCATTGATTGAAATGCTTGTCGCCCTGGATATGGACACTGGCGCCGCTCTCAAGCTGGGTGCGGATATCCGCCTCACGCTTCTCCCGGTCCAGACGCAGGCCGGCTGTAAGGCTCAGGCGCTCACCGACCCGATAATCCAGTTGACCAAACACCGCCTGACCGCTGTTGTTCTTGCTGGCATCGGTGAGGTCGCGGTAGGGGCCACCCATACCGAACGCGGTATAGTCCAGTACATTTACACCATCCACGTGGTACTCGCTGCGATAGGCATAAAGCCCCGCCAGCCAGCTCAGCTCGGTCTCGCCACCGGACGCCCAGCGCACTTCCTGGGACAACTGGTTCTGGCTCTCATCCGACGTTGAATGGTGGGTATAGTCAGGATTGCTGCCGGCGTCCTGGTCGGCGGAGTTGAGAGTCTCCCAGTCCCGCCAGCCAGTAATGGCGGTCAGGGTTCCGGCATCGAACTGACGGCTGATCGACAACGAGGCACCCCTGGAGTCCTGGTCGTCCTTGCCGTGCATGTTGTGGTCGACCTTGTCCGGATTCCGCTTGATAAAGTCGGCGGTTCCAAGAGCGTAGGAATCGCCCCGGCGACGGTCATAGTCCAGGATCAGATCGGCCTCAAGATCGTGAGATGGCTGCCAGCGCAGCTTCACCCGGGCACTGGCCTCACGGGTTTCGCCATAGTCCTCGCCGGTATGGATGTTGGTGAGGTGGCCATCGTCATCGGTGGCCGACAGGCTGACACTGGCGAACAGCTCGTCACGGATCAGCGGCACACTGCCCTGCAGACCCAGCTTGCGCCGGTCCAGATTATCCGCGGACAGCGACAGGCGCCCCGTCGCGGTGTTCCCGGGTGGCCGGGTGACGATGTTGATGATGCCGCCGAGGGAATTGCCACCGTACAGGGTACCCTGGGGGCCCCGCAGCACCTCAACCCGCTCGATGTCCATCAACTCCAGGTCGAACATGCCGTTGCTGGTGTAATTGACGCCATCGACGTAGAAGCCCACGGTCTGGTCGGTAAACAGCCCGGGGCCGATTCCGCGAATAAAGATGTTGCTTTCGCGGCTGCCTCCCCAGGTGAAGACATGCAGGTTCGGCACCTGCTGGCCCAGCTCCTCCAGGCTCTCCACTTCGGCGTCCGCCAGCTCTTCGCCGCTCCTGGCGGACACGCTGCCACTGACGTCCATCACCTCCGCCTGGCGCTTCTCCGCGGTTACGGTAATCGGTTCAAGCGCCAGTGGTGCCGCAGCCGGCGCCGCCAACGAGGTCAGGGGAGCCAGCCCAAGGCCTGCCGCCGCGCCCCACCCCAGCCAGCTGTCCGCCAGCGCGGTACGCGACCGGGTCAAACCGGACGACGGCGCCCGGGACTTGAGTTTGCACAGGGTGCTGGAGGCGGGGTTGGCAGTTCCGGCCAGAGCTGACCGGTGGGACAGTCGCAACATCACAGGACTCCTTCAACTTGATTGGTGAATGCGTCTCATTTACCTTCATTCTGTGCCAGTCACCAATCGGCCACTACCCGAAAACGTCGGCGTCCCCCGTTTCCGTCGCTCGTTCCTGCGCTGGCAGCCGCGCCATCATCTGGGGATACCGGCGACCTCCGTGCTGCTGCATCACCCACGCCGCCTCAATGCCAAATACCCGCCGCAATAACGCCGGCGTCAGCACTTCCGCCGGTTTGCCATCGGCCTGCAGGCGTCCCTGGTCCATCACCAGCAAGCGGTCGGCGTATTCGCTGGCCTGGTTGAGATCGTGCAGCACCATCGCCACCGTCAGCCCCCGGTCGCGATTGAGCTGCCGCAACAACGAAAGCACCTCCAGCTGATGGCCGATATCGAGGAAAGTGGTGGGTTCATCCAACAACAGGTAGTCGGCCTGCTGCGCCAGGGCCAGAGCCACCCAGGCCCGCTGCCGCTCGCCCCCAGACAGGGCCTGGAACTCGCGGTTCTGCAGCCCGGCCATGCCCGTCAGCGCCAGCGCGTCTGCCACTGCGGCACGGTCAGCAGCACTGCTGCGCCCAAACAGGCCCTGATGGGCGAAGCGGCCGTGGGCGACCAACTGGCGAACGGTTATGTCCTCCGGAGCCTCCGGGTTCTGGGGCAGCAATGCCAGCCGCCGGGCCAGGGGCCGATGGCCCCACTGCGCCACCTCACGCCCCTCCAGGCACACCCGGCCAGACAGCGGCGTCAGCACCCCTGCCAGGGCCTTGAGCAGGGTTGATTTGCCGCAGCCATTGGGGCCCACCAGACAATGGATTGCTCCCCGTGACAGGGAGAGGGACAGCTCCGGCACAATGGTCCGCGGCGATGCCGGCCCACGGTATCCCAGCACCAGCCTTTCGGCACTCAGGGTCATCACGATCTTCCGCCTTGTTTGATCAACAGGTACAACAGCACCGGAATACCCAGCAGCGTGGTGAGCGCCCCGGCGGGTAGCTCCAGCGGGCTGGCCAGGGTACGCCCGACGATATCCGCCGCCAGGGTCAGGACACCGCCCAGCAACAGGCACACCGGTACCTGGGCAGCAAAGGACCCTCGCGCCAGCAGCCTGGCCAAGTGCGGCACAATCAGCCCGACAAACCCCATGGGCCCGGCCACGGCGACGGCACTGGCTGCCAGCACGACGGCCACCGCCAGCGCCAGCAGCCGCCAGCGTTGCACGGCCAGCCCCAGGGTCTGGGCCTGATGGTCACCAAAGCGCAGCAACGACAGCGGCTTGAGCGCCGGCAACAGTGCCAGCAGGCCGGCCAGGGTCCACGGCAACAGCAACCACAGGTGGCTGAAATCGCGGCCATACAGACTGCCGGCCAGCCACATCAGCGTGGTTTCGGTGCGGCTGCCACCCCAGACCACCACCACCCACATCACCGCCGCGTTCAACACCGCGCCTACGGCAATCCCGGTCAGTGCCAGTCGCGCCGGTGCCAAGCCATTGCGCCAGGCCAGCGCCAGCACCAGCGCCGCCACCATCAGACCACCCACCAGGGCCGCCCAGGGCAGACCGGCAAGCCCGACACCGGCGGCCACGCCCGGCAGCAGGTCGGAGAGCAACAACAGGATCACCACCGCCAGCCCGGCACCTCCGGAGACCCCAACCACACCGGGATCGGCCAGCGGGTTGCGGATCACCCGCTGCAGGATCAACCCGGACAGCGCAAACTGCGCCCCCACCACCACCGCCAGCAAGGTCCGCGGCAGCCGGAGGTTCCACAGTACCGGGAAGTCCGCCGGGTTTGCCGACACCATGCCCCCATACAACGTGCCCCAGTCCAGCGCGACCGTTCCCAGGCGCAAAGACGCCAGCACCAACGCCAACAACATCACCACCAGCATCGCCAGCGCGGGCCATCGGCGGACGGTGCCGCCGCGTTCTGCCACCACCGTTTCAGCATTCGCCGCCGCCATCAGCCCGCCCCGCCCTGTCGACGCACCAGCAGCACCAGCAACGGCCCGCCCAGCAACACACACAGAATACCCACCGGCACCCCAACCAGCCGGGCGACACAATCCGCCAGCGCCACCAGCGCGGCGCCAGTCAACGCCGACAGCGGCAGCAGCCAGCGATGGGGCAAGGCCCCACCAGCGCTCCGCCGGAGAGCCAGGCGCACCAGATGGGGCGCCACCAGGCCAACAAAACCGATGGGACCGGCTACCGCCACGGTGGCGGCCGTCAGCACCACCGCCAGCAACCCCAGAACCAGCCGCCAGCGCTGCACTGGCAGGCCCACAGCCGCGGTGGTCAGCTCGTCCAGGGTCAGCAGATCCAGGACCCGGGCAAACGCCATACCCAGCACCAGCCCCGGCACCACCAGCGGGTAGAGCTGGTGGACATGGTCCCAGGTGCGGTTCATCAGGCTGCCGGTCAGCCAGTAGTAGATGCCATTGGCGCCGGTATCGGCCGTCACCAGCAACAAGGTGATGGCCGCAAAGAAGAACAAGGCGATGCTCATGCCGGCAAGCAGCAGGTAGGTCGGGTTCAGTCGGGTCTGCCAGGCCACCGCAAACGTCAGCAGCCCGGCGGCAAAGCCACCAGCGGTTCCCAGTGGCAACAGCGTGGCGGGCGGCAAGCCCAGCACCAGATAGCCCAGAACGATGGCAAAGGAGGCCCCAGCACTGACCCCCATCAGATCCGGGGTCCCCAGAGGATTGCGGGTAATCGACTGTACCAGGGTGCCAGCCATACCCAGCGCAGCGCCCACCAGTACGGCAGTCACCGCCCGTGGCAGCCGCAGTTGCTGGACCACAAAGCCATCAACCCCGTCGCCGCTGTCCCGTAACGCCTGCAACACCTGTTGCGGGGCCAGCCAACGCTCGCCCCAGGCGAGTGAGATCAGGGTGGCCGCGGCCGCCAGCAACAGACAAAACAGCGCCAGCACGGTGGCCCGGCAGCTCAGTTCCCGGTTATCCAACTCCACGGTGTCAGCGCGAAACGAAGGTCAGCGGCCGGGCACGGGCGGCGGCTGGCAGGTCGGCCGGAGCGGCAAAACGTTCCGGATAGAACAGATGGGCCATTTCCCGCAGTACCAGCTCCCGGGCGATTGGCCCGTGAGGCATCACGTACTGGTCGCTGACCCGGAACACCCGATTGTTGCGCACCGCGTCCAGCCGCTGCCACACCGGATGCCGGCTCACCGGACGGTCGTCGCCGGTGAACGACAGGATCACATCCGGGTTCAGACGCAGCAGCTGCTCCATGGTCAGCACACCGGCATCCGGTTTCTTGAACTCGGGTGTTGGCGTAGGTCCCATGGCATTGGTGACCTGCAGTCGATTCATCAGGGTGGTGCTCAGGTGATGGTCGTAGAAGGCGTAGAGAGTATCCGCCCAGTGCCAGATCAGCAGCGCCGAAACACCGCCCGGGGCGGCATCGGCCAGCTCGGCCACGTCGTCGGCAAAGGCCGCGTTCAGCGCCTGCCCCCGGGCTTCGTCACCCAGGGCCCGAGCCACCGCCACCACCGCCCGGTCGGAATCCTCGTAGGTCATCAGGTCGAACGCCAGGAACTGGCCGATTTCCTCAAACTTGCGCTCGAAGGGCTCGGTGTACTGCCGCAGACCAATCACCAGGTCCGGACTGAGTTCGGTCAGCCGCTCCAGATTCGGCTCATGCACCTCACCAAGGTCCACCATCGCAGCCACCCGCTCGCCCAGGTAGGCCGGACGCCGGTGATTGAGCGTCGACAGCGCCTGCACCGGTTGCCCCAGCGCCGCCATCACATCGGCTCCAAACGCCGAGATTGCGGCCACCGTCTGCGGCGCCCGGGTAAAGGTCACCGGCGCCGGACGGTCATCCGTCACCACCACCGGATAGGCCCCGTCCGCCCGCAGGGCCCCAGCCAGCAGAAGCCAGAGCGCCAGGACAAGGCCCAATGACTGCAGGGCAGAGAAATCACGAAAGCGAAACAGGTCACAGCAGGAAAGCATGGCGACGTTCATCCAGGCACAGAAACGGGGTTGGACACGGCCGCCGATTGTCGCCGTCCGCCTCCGGGCCCACTACCCGAATCGGGATAAAATACCCGGGGCCGGCCAGGCTGATCAGTTTTCACCCCGGCGAGTCGTTATTGTCCCCTCCCCCCTCGGCTGCAATAATGCCCGACTACGCAAGAGACGTGACAGCGCCCCCAGACCAACGCCAAAGGATGTGACCGCCATGCTGCTGATGATCGACAACTACGACAGCTTCACCTACAACGTGGTGCAGTACCTGGCGGAGCTGGGGGCGGACGTTCAGGTGCATCGCAACGATGAGATCACCATCGAACAGATCGAGGCCCTGGAGCCTGAGCGGCTAGTGATTTCCCCCGGCCCCTGTACTCCCAACGAGGCCGGTATCTCGATGGAGGCCATTCGCCACTTTGCCGGCAGGCTGCCGATCCTCGGAATCTGCCTGGGGCACCAGTCCATCGGCCAGGTGTTCGGAGGCAAGGTGGTGCGAGCCGGCCAGGTCATGCATGGCAAGGTATCAAAGGTGTACCACAACGACAGCGGCGTGTTCCGCGGCCTCAACAACCCGCTTCAGACCACCCGTTATCACAGCCTGGTGATCGCGCCGGACAGCCTGCCGGAGTGCCTGGAAGTAACCGCCTGGACCCGCAACGACGACGGCTCGATGGAGGAGATCATGGGCGTTCGCCACAAGACCCTGCCCATTGAAGGTGTACAGTTCCACCCGGAATCGATCATGACCGAGCAGGGCCACGAACTGCTGCGGAATTTTTTACGCAGCTGATCGTCAGGCGCTGCAAGCGCGCGCCTCAACAGCCCACCCGATACGAACCGACCACAAGAGAGCGACTCATGGATATCAAGCAAGCCCTCAACCGCATCGTCGCCAACCTGGATCTGAACCGGGAAGAGATGAAAGACGTGATGCGCATCGTGATGAAGGGAGAAGCTACCGATGCCCAGATCGGTGCCCTGCTGATGGGACTGCGGATCAAGAGCGAGACCATCGAAGAGATCACCGGTGCCACAGAGGTAATGCGGGAGCTGGCCACTGGGGTCACCATCAACGCTGATCCTCTGGTCGACATCGTCGGTACCGGCGGCGACGGCGCCAACCTGTTCAACGTCTCCAGCGCCGCCTCTTTCGTGGTGGCCGCCGCCGGCGGTTACGTGGCCAAGCATGGCAACCGGGCGGTGTCGTCCAAGAGTGGCAGCGCCGATCTGCTGGAAAAAGCCGGCATCAACCTCAACATGGCTCCGGAACAGGTGGCCCGCTGCGTCGAAGAGATCGGCGTCGGCTTCATGTTCGCGCCAGCCCATCACGGTGCCATGAAGCACGCCATCGGTCCCCGTCGGGAACTGGGTATGCGCACCATCTTCAACATCCTGGGCCCGATGACCAACCCGGCCGGGGTCAAACGCCAGCTGATCGGGGTATTCACTCAGGAACTGTGCCGGCCAATGGCGGAAGTGCTCAAGACACTGGGCAGCGAGCACATTCTGGTGGTGCACTCCAAAGACGGACTGGATGAGATCAGCCTGGCCAGCCAGACTTACGTGGCGGAACTCAAGGACGGCGAGATTCGGGAGTTCACCATCACCCCGGAAGAACTCGGCATCGCCAGCCAGTCGCTGGTGGGCCTGGATGTCGCCACCTCGGACGAGTCACTGAAGCTGATCCGCGCCGCCTTCGGCCGCGGCCATGATGACATGGCCGAGAAGGCCCGCGACATGATCGCCCTCAACGCCGGCGCCGCCATCTACGTGGCCGGCCTAGCCCGTACCATGAAGGAAGGCGTCGACCTGGCCCTGGATGCCATCGGCAGCGGCCTGGCGGCCGGCAAACTGTCCGAGCTGGCCGACTTCTCACACTGCTTTGACGGCAACAGCCAATGACCAATCGACACAACGACCGGACCCCCACCATTCTGCGCAAGATCGTGGAGCGCAAATGGCAGGAAATCGACGAACGCCAACCCCGCGCGCCGCTGGCTGACCTGCAGGCCCGCGCAGGTGACCAACCGCCCGCACGGGGATTTGTGGCCGCGATGCGATCGCGGATCGAGGCCCGTCAGCCGGCGGTGATCGCCGAAATCAAGAAAGCATCACCCAGCAAGGGCATCCTGCGGGACCCGTTTGATCCCCCCGCCATTGCCGAGAGCTACGCCGGCGCCGGCGCCGCCTGCCTGTCGGTGCTCACCGACCGGGACTTCTTCCAGGGCCATGAGGATTATATGGTGGCTGCCCGCAACGCCTGCGACCTGCCGGTGATCCGCAAGGACTTCATGGTGGCGCCCTACCAGGTGTACGAAAGCCGCGCTCTTGGCGCGGACTGCATCCTGCTGATCGCCGCCTGCCTGACCCGGGACCAGATGCAGGAACTCGAGGGCATTGCCCACGAGATTGGCCTGGACGTGCTGGTGGAAGTGCACGATGGCGAAGAGCTGGATGATGCCCTCACCCTGACCACGCCGCTGGTGGGCATCAACAACCGCAACCTGCACACCTTTGAGGTGTCGCTGGACACCACCTTCGATCTCCACAGCCGGATTCCCGCTGAGCGGCTGACGGTGACCGAGAGTGGCATCCTCACCCGGGATGACGTCACCGCGATGACTGATCAGGGCATCCACGGCTTCCTGGTCGGGGAATCGTTCATGCGCGCGGCAGACCCCGGCACCAAACTGCGGGAGCTGTTTTTCTAGGACCTTTTCGCCCCCCACCTCGGGTTGGCCGCCGCTGCCGGCCCGGGGCTGCGGCATTCGCCTATTCCCCAAACCCGCTCGGCTGCCAGCATAAGCGCCACCAACACCATCCCTAGTGTCCGGTCTGGTTAATTCGTTGACTTACTGAGCCACTGACAACCCGAAGAGCTAGGCGTGCTGGTGACGGTTTGGTGGTTCCAAATCGAGACAGTACAACGACGCTATTCGGGTTGTCAGTGGCTCCCGAAGGGCTTGCCTCTGAGGGCTCTGAGCCTGTGTTGCCACTGTTTGATGCGGAACCACCACATCGGCACAGCGGCGCCTTGGTCAGAACCCTCAGAGACAAGCAGTAAATTAACGAATTAACCAGACAGGACACTAGAGACTGCCGTGAACACTTCGCCAACCGATAACCCTGTGCTGTCCGGCCCGGTGTGGCCAACCTTCTTCCGCTATGCCCTGCCGTCGGTGGCGGGGTTACTGGCGTTGACCACCGCCAACATCGTGGACGGCCTGTTCATCGGCAACTTCGCCGGCGCCGAGGCACTGGCGGCTCTGAACCTGCTGATTCCCTATTTTACCCTGCTGTTCGGACTCGCCCTGATGCTCGCCATTGGCGGCACGGTGATGGCGGGCAAGTTCCTCGGGCAACAACAGCCGGACCAGGCTGCCACCCTGTTCAGCCAGTGCCTGCTGGCGACGGTGGCCCTGGGGCTGGTGGCGGCGGTGCTATCGCTCAGCCTGGAAGAGCCCCTGTTCCGGGCCCTCGGGGCCGACCCCGAGCTGTTTCCGCTGATGCAGAGCTACTTTCGCATCATCACCTGGGGGCTAGTGATTCAGATCAGTGGCGTGGTGCTGTACTACTTCGTGCGGGTGGATGGCTACCCGGGGCTCGCCACCCTGGCCCTGGCGGTGGGCGCCGGCACCAACATCGTGCTGGACATGGTGCTGGTCGCCGGCTTCGATCTGGGATTGTCGGGCGCGGCCATTGCCACCGCCGTGGCGGCGGTGCTGCAACTGCTGGTGCTGATGAACTACTTCCGTGGAGACCATCGCCTGCGCCTGTCGCTGCCGCGCCAGGGCTGGGGACGCCTGGGTCGGGCGGCCTACAATGGGGTTTCGGAGTGGATCAACGAAGCCTCGGTGGGGGTGGTGATGCTGTTGATCAACTGGCTGCTGATGCGGCAGCACGGGGTCGACGGCGTAGCGGCGTTCACCGTGGTGAACTACCTGATCTTTCTCAGTCTGATGGTGTTTTATGGCATTGCCGATGCAATGAACGTGCTGGTGAGCCATAACCTCGGGGCGGGCCAGGCCGACCGTATCCGCCGCTTCATGATCAGTGGCGCCACCACCATCGGCGGCCTCAGCGTGCTACTGTTGCTGGCCCTGTGGCTGTTTGCCGACGGCCTGATCACACTGTTCCTGGCCCCCAGCGACGTCCACGCCGGCAATCTGGCAACCGACTTCCTGGCGGTACTGTGGCCGCTGTTCGTGGTCAACGGCTTTAACGTACTGGTGTCGGTCTATCTGACCGCCATGCACCAGCCGTTACCCTCCGCCGCCATTGCCCTGTCCCGCAGTCTGGTCCTGCCAGCGGCACTGCTGCTGGTACTGGGGTGGTGGCTGCCGCAATGGCCGCTGTTGCTGGCCCTGCCGCTGGCGGAGTGGCTGACCTTCGTACTGGCGCTGGCGTGCCTGGCGCGCTTTCGCCCCAGCCGGGTGATTGCCGCCGACCGCCCACTCACCACGGCCGCCGGCTCGGCCTGACCACCACCGTTTCAGGCAGCGGTCCAGACCACGGTCAGGGTTTCATTGCGGGCGAAGCCCTCCAGGTGTACCGCCACGATCTGTCCCACCTGCTCCAGCGCGGCTTCGTCGCCGGCCTGACAGTGGATCGACAGTCCCTCGTCGCGGGCTTCCAGGCGACACTGGCCCATGGCAAACGCCACATCGCCCTGGTGGTCGTCCCAAGTGACGTCCACCTTGTGACTGAAGTGGCGGCACAGCCGCTTGAGGTAACGGCTGGCATCGGCGGTTGCCACCAGGGCGTGCTTTGCTGGCATCGGGGTCTCCTTGTCCGGTTAAAACCCGGAATGATTACCGTTTGTCAGCTCATCTGCAAGTCAGCACGGCTGTCCCAGGGGATGCCCTCCAGGACTCACAACCACGTCAGCGCGTCACCATGGTTTGCGCCGCAGCCACCAGTTTGTCGGATGCCTGCAGGCGCTCGGGCTTGCGCACCCCCGCCTGGCAGCCGGGGCGGGCCGACAGTTCGTCGAGCCAGCGTTGCAGATGACCGAGCCCCTCCACCGACACGCCGGACCAGCTGTAGGTACGCACCCAGGCCCAGTTGGCAAAGTCGGCAATGGTGAGTTCGTCGCCCGCCAGGTAGGGGGCTTCTCCCAGGCGCCGGTCCAGTACTTCAAACAACCGCCGGCACTCGTGCTGGTAGCGGTCGATGGCGGGCTGGATGGTCTCCGGGAAGTAGCGGTAGAACACATTGGCCTGCCCCATCATCGGACCAACGCCGCCCATCTGGAACATCAGCCACTGCAGGGCCCGGGAGCGGACCCGGGGATCGGAGGGGTAGAACTGGCCGGTCTTTTCCCCCAGGTAGACCAGAATGGCGCCGGATTCGAACACCACGAAATCGTCGGCGTCCCGGTCCACCAGCACCGGAATACGACCATTGGGGTTCAGCGCCAGGAAGCTTTCCTGCTTCTGCTCGCCCTTGGCCAGGTCCACCGGGATCAGGTTGTAGTCCAGCCCCATTTCCTCCAGTGCCACCGTCACCTTGTAGCCATTGGGGGTGGGTGATGTGTACAGATCCAGCATGGCCCTCTCCTTAAACCCGGGCCGAATCGCGGCTGTTGATACGGTCGTACCAGGCCTGCAGGTGGGTCTGCTCGGGCTGGATACGCAGGCGGTTGACCTTGTTGAAGTCGACGGTGGTGAAGGCGTTGATGTCGGCGGCACTGAAGTGCTCGCCACAGATGTAGTCACGACCTTCCAGATGTTTGTTGAGGAAGTGGAAGAACTTCTCCACCGCGGTACGGCACTCCTCGCCCCATTCCTTGATCGGGTTCATCCGGTCCTTGAAATAGCCGCTGGTGTGCTGGAAGCACATGCCGGTGGGCAGGAAGAAACCAAACTCGATCCACCGCAGCCACTGTTCAATGTGGGCCTTCTCCAGCGGATCGCGGCCCATCAGCGGCGGTTCCGGATGCAGTTCCTCAAAATAGCGACAGATGGCCATGGTTTCGGCGATGCAGGTGCCGTCATCCAGTTCCAGTACCGGAACCTTCTTCATCGGGTTCTTGGCGGCGAATTCCGGGGTCAGGTTGTCACCGCCCTGAAGATCCAGCTCTTCAAACGCCACCTGATCCAACAGGCCTTTCTCGGCCAGGAACATGCGTACGCGACGGGGATTGGGGGCGACCTTGGACTCGTAGATTTTCATTGTTTTGACCTCAGCTCCGATAAGGGGGATTGACCAACGGCGGGCACATGCCACCTTCGGCCTTACCGAGACTGACGCCAAAAAAGAGTTGCGTCAAGCAACCGCTTTCCCAATGCGATCCAGCAATCCGGGTGACCCGTTACTCGAGGCAGAACGCCCGCAGCTGGCGGATCACCCAGTCGGCATCGTCCAGCGGCAGGTCATGGCCGGCGTCCGGGTGGACCTTGAGCGTCCACTGCCACCGCCGTTCCAGGGCGCGACTGCAGCGCCAGTCCACCAACCGGTCGCGCTGACTCGCCAGCAGCAGGGCATCCGGCAACGGCCGCTGAGATGCAGGCCGGAAGCGGGCAGCAGCAGCAATCTGGCGCAGGGCGTTGGTGGCAGTGACCGGGCGCTGGCGCTGGATGCTGTACCACTGTTTGGCGGTCTGCACCGCCACTGGACGGTTGGAGGACAGCGCAAGGATATCGCTCTCACGGCGGAACAGTTCCCGCCGCGCCAGCAGCCTCAACAACTGTGGCCAGGCGGTGGGTTTCATGCGTTGCCAGGGCGGGCTGAAACCGGAGCTGGTGTTGATCAGCACCAGTTGCTGGATCTCCCCTTCCTGCGCCTGCTGGGCCCAGTCCAGCGCCACCATACCGCCCAGGGACAGGGCGATCAGGCCATAGGGGCGGGGAATGTGCTGAACCTGGCGCTGCACGCAGGCGCGGATGTCCGCAATGGTGGTGGGACTGGCCTCCTTGAAGTGAACGCCCGTACCCGGCAGGTCCACGGTGTGGAACTGGTGCCCAGGGAAGGCCATCGCCAACTGCTGGCGGAACGCCCCCCAATGGGCCTGTTCGCGGGCCAGTCCCCGCAACAGAATCCATCTCATGTCATCGGTTATCCCGGTACCAGTGCATAATGGCCGCTTCCCTCAGCATGGACGCTTCCTCCGACACCGGCAACCAGTGGTCGTGGCTGGCAGCCGCGCTGGCCAGGAAATCCAGCAGCGGCAGATGACTGCGCAGCACCCGCTGATGGCGATGGGGCACCAGCGGGTTGAACAGGCCATCGAGCCGCAGCAACTGTCGTGGGCGTTTGCGAATCCAGCGCCAGGAGCCCATTTCCAGGGTCAGCGGGATAAAGGCGCCTTCGCTGTGACGGTTGACCTGCTTGTAGAAGTAATCCCACAGATCGCCATGGGTCAGGTAGTGGCGGGACTGGGGTTCAAAACGGTAGTCGTGATTGGGGTAGGCCTGCTCCCAGATCACCTTCAGCGCCATCACCGAGGCGATACGGCGCATCGGACGACGGCGGTAGGCGTAGGGAAACCAGATCTGGTCCTGCCAGCCGAAGCCGGAGTGGCAGTCCAGCGCCAGGCTGAACGGACGTCCCGGCAGCAGGCTGTTGATCACCCCCTCTAGGGCCCGGTTCTCCGGCTCCATGCCCTGCTCCGGATCGCCGATGTACCAGGGCAGACGGGGCGACAGTCGCTGGCCACCCAGCAGGAAGGCACTGCGATCCTGAGCGGTGATGGGGGCGTTGCGCATCAGGTCGACGCCGTTGGGATTGCTGCGCTGGTTCAGGTACATGCCGCCGGGGTTGAGGATTGGCAGTACGGTGATGTGAACCTTTTCCAGCAGCTCCCGCAGGTGCTGGTCCCACTTCAGCCGCGACAACAGGTTCCGCAGCCAGGCGATCACCACCTGCGAGCCGATGCGTTCGAGCCCGTGCACCCCGCCCACCAGCAGGAACGCCGGCACGTTGGGCGAGTCGCTGCCCAGGTCGGCGCGGTAGATGGGCACGGTGACGTCCTTCAGCGCCACCCGTTCCACCACCTGGGTACTGACCCAGCCCGGTGCTTCCGCCAGGGTACGCTCCAGCTTGACCATCTCTGGCAGGAAGGTCCGTAGCAGGCGACGTTGACGGCTGTCGCGGGTGGCCTGTTCGGCGGGAATGGCGGCGTGGGGGGTAAGGGCTCTGAGTTCGGTCATGGAGCCAACGCTATAGCCGAAGTGCTACCGTTTGGTGACAGTCACCACCGGCCGGTAGAAGCAGGACGGGAAACGGCATCGCGGCCACCGGCACGGCGGCCGCGACGGAGTTACTGGCTCAACGAGCGGGACGGATAGGCACGGATGGTGCCGCCTTCGGTGGTGGTGAGCACCAGGGCGCCATCGGCGTTGAAATCAGCGGAGCGGACCTGCTCCAGACTGCCCATGAAACGACGCTCCTGCGCCAGCACCTCAGGCTGGCAGGCCATCATGGTGGAGGCCAGGCGGCTGATACCGAGGCCTTCCCCGGTCACCTCATACCCCCCCATAAAACGGTTGCAGGAGGCCCGGCCGGCGATGCGGTCATCGGCCAGGAAATTGATGGTGGCGCGGGTGTCATCCACCATGCCCTCGCCATCAATCGACTCCACCACCCATTCCACGCCCTGCAGCAATTGCCGGGGATCGCCACCGCAACCGGCCAGCGTGCGGCCATCGCGGCTCAGCTCCACCTGGTAGGGATGGGGCATGCCGGTCATGGAATCGCGACACAGCTGGCGCTCCACCGCCAGGGTCACCGGACCGTTTGCCAGCTCAGCGGCCAGGGTCAGACCCAACGGCTGTCGTGACTGCAGCTGATAAGGCACTACCTGGCTGGTCTTGCCGGGCTCGTCGAAGGTGAGCTGATCCTGCGCCAGGCTGACCCGCCAGAACGGCTCATTGCCACCGGCGCTGAAGGTGTCAGGTACGGCGCCGAGGGCCACACACTCGGGCCAGGCACGGCCATCCACTTCCAGCAGGGCGAGGTTACCCTTGGTCCAGAAGCTGGTACCGGCGTTGTTGGGGCTCTGGTACTTGGCGCCGGACGCCGCCGGTACCTGCTCCAGCACCAGGGTGCGGTTGCCGGCCTGCAGCGTCGCCCGCTCACCGTCGAAACCGGCCAGCACCTGAAGCTGGCCACACTCATAGCCGGCCAGCGGTTCCACACTGCTGCCACCGGCGGCCATTCCACCGCCAATCGAGGCGCAACCCGACAATGCGGCCAGCCCGGTCAGGGCCGCCGCCGCAAGAGGACGCATTGGGTTCATGTTTTATCTCCTAAGTGTGCCGCTTGGCGAATTCGCTGATCTACTGCGTGACGCTGGGGCCTCTGGCCTAGGCGCCAATCCGCAGGTGTGGTGGTGCCACATCAAGGATTGGAAACACCGGCCAGAGGCCCCAGCGTCGCGCCCTTCGGGAGCCACTGAGAGCCTTGATAGCCGCGTTACGCTGTCTCGATTTGGAACCACCAAACCTTCACCACCGTGCCTTGCTCTCAAGGCTCTCAGTGGCTCAGTAGATTAGCGAATTCGCCAAACGGCACACCAACTCACATTCCTGAAGATTCTAGAACGATCCGGTTATAAATTCGCTGCGAAAACATTACGCTTAGGCCATCCTGCCACTGCCACCGAGGAATGCTCCATGGCCGTTCGACTGTATCAGTTTGCCATTTCCCATTTCTGTGAGAAGTCCCGCTGGGCGCTTGAGTACAAGGGCATCCAGTACCAGCCGGTGTACCTGCTTCCGGGCAGCCACATCAAGACCATCAAGGCGCTGGCGGGGACCTCATCGGTGCCGGTGCTAGAGCATGACCAGGAGGTGGTGCAGGGCTCGGAGCAGATCACCGATTACCTCGACCGCACCTTCCCCGACAACCCGCTGACGCCGGAAAACGAGGATGAACGGGCCCAGGCCCTGGCCTGGGAGCGGCGTCTGGACGAGGAGGCCGGGCCGGCGGTGCGCTGCTACTGCTATCACCATCTGCTGCAGCGGCCCAAGGTGGTCACCCCGCTGCTGACCGCGCAGACACCGTTCTACAACCGCTACCTGGTGCGTCTGGCGTTCAGCCGGATTGACGAGGTCATGCGTAACTGGATGAAGATCAACGAAAAGACCGCAGCCCAGTCGATGGAGACCATGACCGCAGTGCTACAGGATCTGGCCGAGGCCTATCAGTCGGGCCCCTACCTGGTGGGGGATCGCTTCAGCCGCGCCGATCTGACCGCCGCCGCACTGTTCGCACCACTGTTCCAGCCCGCCGGTTATCCGGTGCCCTGGCCCAAGCCGGAGCGCTTACCCCAGGCCATGCAGCAGTGGCTGGAGAGCCAGCAGTCAGCGCTGGCCCCGCTGATCGCACAGTATGAGCGGCACCGCTAACGAGCGGTCCGTACCAGCACCAGAGTGCCAAGATCGGCGCCGGCGGCGGTTGGGTCGACGCTGTTCATGGTGTCGGTGATCCACAGCAGTCGCCCCGCCGGGTCGGTGATGCGGGCCTGCACCGCGTAACGATGGCGGGCCTTGAGGTCACTGCGGGGCACCACCAGCTCGAAGTCGAACGGTACCTGCCGCCCCTCGCTGGTGAAGCTGAAGTCCGCCAACCGTGTGGACGGCGCATCCGCCAGCGACACATCCTCCAGAGACACCGTCACCACACTGTCCGCCGGCAGCGCCATGCGTTCACGGTAGCTGATCGCCCCGGTCACCCGGTAGCTGTCGGAGGCCGCCTGGGGCTCTGGCGTTGTCCCGGAGGTTGTCTCGGTGGTCGCCATCGGCGTGCAGGCCACGGCCAGCAGCGCCAGCATCAGGACCGGCAGGCGGCGCAGGGAAGGCCCGAACTTGCGGGACCCACCGGTGCGTGAATAAAGCGAATGCGAAGTCATCTCAGTCTCCTTGGAAGACGCATGGGAAAGGCTTTGGAGGGTGGACGGCCGGGCTCTGTCGAGTCATGGCAACGCCACATGTTGACGACGGTACTGCCCCGGCAGGGTCCCGGTCCAGCGCCGGAATGCCCGGGTGAACGCACTCTGCTCAGAAAATCCCAGCAGCAACGCCACTTCCGCCAGGCTCAGCACCGGGTCCGCCAGGTACTGACGGGCCAGCTGCTCGCGGCTACGGTCCAGCCACTGCTGCCAGCTCAGGCCATGCCCCCGCAAACGCCGCTGCAGGGTTCGGGGTGACATGT
The DNA here is from genome assembly GCF_020546665.1 of Marinobacter sp. CA1. Lineage (NCBI taxonomy): Bacteria > Pseudomonadati > Pseudomonadota > Gammaproteobacteria > Pseudomonadales > Marinobacteraceae > Marinobacter > Marinobacter sp. CA1. The sequence continues at coordinate 483,645 of NZ_CP071785.1, read as the reverse complement.
GCAGTACCCGGGCAGCCCGCGCCAGGGTGGGATCACCTTCGGCCAGCAGCCGCAGCAACACCTGCTGCAACTGCCGCTCCAGCGCAGTGGACGCCGGCAGCGCCCGCAACAGGGCCTGGGCCTGGCGATCCAGCAACTGCCGCAGCGCCGGGTCCCGCCCCGGCATGGCCATGGTCAGGTACGACAGCGGGAAACGCACCCGTACGTGACTGTCCTGCCATTGCACCGGACAGCCAAAAAACGCCTGGTAGGCCTGATCGGTGGCCTGCGCCACCGAGCCCCGGAAACTGACCCGGCTCAGCGGTGGCGGCTGATCGATCTGGCGACGCAGGAAGGTCACCAGCGCGGCAATGCCGACACCGTCGCCCTGGCGACCCAGGGGTTGCTCGGGCCGGGGCCAGCGGATCTCCACCTCGCCGTCCAGCATCGCCACGTCCGCCAGGCGCTCGCCGTAGAACAGGGTTTCGTACCGCTGGTAGGCCCGCAGGGCGTCACCCAGGGTCTCCGAGGCCAGCACCAGATACCCCAGCACCCCAACATGGGCCGGTTCCACACCGGCACCAATCTCTAACTCGGCCGCCGGTTCCTGCGGCACCAGCGCCAGCGCCTGGGCCAGCAGGTCACGCCACACCGGAATCGGCACTGTCTCCGCCATCGCCCAACGCGCCAGTTCCGCCGCCAGGGCGGCGCTGTGCAACCCGCGACGGGCCAGCCAGTCGGTCAACAGTCCTGTCCAGGCTCCGGTTACCCTCATTGCCACCTCGCTTGCCGTTATTGGCGTAAATTATCAATTTGGTGGCGTCAATCGTCAATCCAGAAACCCGATAGCGGGTCAGACTGAAACTCCAATATCAACAACAAGACCGGAGTCGAACCGTGACATCGCTGACCGACCTGTTCCAGGGCGTGCTGGCCGACAGCGGCCTGCTGCCGCTGTGGCAGACCCTCGCACCCTGGCTGGCACTGGATGAACGCCAGCTGATCTTCGTCGTCGCCACACCGGTGTTCCTGCTGCTGACGCTGTGGGAGTATCGCCGCATCCGCCACGATCCGCAGTTGATGAACCTGCCCGAGGCCATCCGCAACTTCGCCCTGGGGGCAGGCTACCAGCTCACCGAGCTGCTGTTTGCCGGCATCATCGCGTTTCCGGTCTTCGCGCTGTGTTACCACTACCGCTTATGGGACCTGCCACTGACCTGGCCGGTGGCGCTGCTGACGTTCATCGCCGTGGATTTCTGCTTTTACTGGATGCATCGTTGCAGCCACCGCATGCGCTGGTTCTGGGCCGCCCATGTGGTGCACCACTCCTCCGAGCGGATGAACTTTTCCACCGCTATGCGCCAGAACGCCACCAACATTTTCAACGGCAACTGGGCCTTCTACCTGCCGCTGGCACTGCTGGGGTTCAACCCGGTATGGATCGGTGTGGTCTATGCGCTGTCGCTGGTGTACCAGTTCTTTATCCACACCACCCTGGTACGGCAGTTGCCGGCGGCCATCGAGTGGCTGTTCAACACCCCCAGCCACCACCGCGTTCACCATGGCCGCAATCCCGGCTACATCGACCGCAACTACGGCGGCGTACTGATTCTCTGGGACCGGCTGTTCGGCACCTTCACCGTCGAGGACCCGCAGCGGCCACCGGAGTACGGCATCACCACCCCCGTGCCGAACCAGCGCCTGCTGACCCTGTGGACCCACGAGTACGTCGACCTGTTCCGCGCCATGGCCCGCCCCGGCCGCTGGCGCCAACGCCTGCAACACCTGTGGCGGCCGCCGGAGTGGCAGCGGGAGAGCGATCGTCAGGGATAAAAAAGCCCCGCCGATTGGCGGGGCTCAGGGACGCTAACGGAAGACGTTTAACAACCGCTCAGAACTGGTACGCCGCGGAGACCTTGACGTTGCGGCCCGGCTCGAAGTCGTCGAGGGTGAAGCCGCGGGCAATACCGGAGCGGGAGGCGTGGGAGGTGTACTGCTCGTCGAGCAGGTTATCCACCCCCAGGGTCAGCACCAGACCATCGACCTGGGCCGGGGTCCACTGGGCGTAAACCGAGTGAACGTTGTAGCCTTCCTTGACCGGCGCGCCATCCAGCACGTTGTCTTCTTCCAGCACCCACTGGGACTGCCAGCCCATGTCCACGCCCAGGTCGTACAGGGTGTAGTCCAGGTTCAGGGTGATGGTGTCGCCCTGGTCGGCACTGCGGCCGTTGACATCCAGTGCCGGAGTGTCGTTGGTGCGGTTGTTGGCCTCGGAGTAGGCGTAGCTCAGCTTGGCACTGAAGGCGTCGTAGCCGTACAGGGCGCTGAGTTCCACCCCTTCGATACGCTCGTCACCGTCGTTGATGATGTCGTAACGGGCGGCATCACCGTTGTACACCGAGCGGATAGAATCGTCGATGTCGGTCTGGAACAGGGTGAGGTTGGAGGCAAAGCTGTGCAGGCCGCTGTTGAACTGATAGCGGGCACCAACCTGGGAGTTGAGACCGGACTCTTCCTTGATGTCGTCCGCCAGGAACGCCACTTCCTGGTAACGGATGAAGGTTTCGAACAGCTGCGGCGCCTTGAACAGCTCACGGGCGCTGGCAAACAGGGTCAGGTTGTCGTTGACGGCAAAATCGGTGGCCAGGGCCCAGCTGACGTCGCTGAAGCTCTTGTCGCCGGTCACCGCGTCGCGGTCGAAGTGGTCGTAGCGCACACCCGGCGTCACCGAGAAGGCGTCGGTCAGTTGCAGCCGGTCTTCCAGGTACAGCGCGGTGGTGGTGCCGTCTTCTTCAATCCAGGGGTCGCTGCCGTAGCGGGCACGGCTCTCCTGGCGGTTGTAGTCCAGGCCGTAGGTGATCTGGTGGGCCACCGGGCCGGTGCCAACCCGGGACACCGCCAGCACGTTGGTACCGGTGTTGGTGTTCTCGGCGGTGTTGTCAGACAGCCGGTTGCTGGGCCAGCGGATATCGATCTGGGATTCGTCCCGGTTCAGTTCGATCTGGTTGCGGTAAACCCCAACTTCCAGATTCAGCGCCGCCCCCAGGTCGTAGGCGTAGTTCAGCGCCAGGGTGTCGCGGTTGTACTCGGTGGGCAGTACCAGGTCGCCGGACAGGCCGTCGTTGGCGGAGCCGCCCATGTCCGGACGCGGGCTGTAGTCACCTTCATCCTGGTAACGGTCGTAGCTCAGTTGCAGGCGATGGCCCACGGCGGGCTCCCAGCCCAGCTTCATCAGCATATTGCCGATTTCGCCGTCAGAACCGATGGTCTCGTTGCCGTCACCATCGTCGAAATTGTCACGATCGATCAGGTAGCCATACAGCAGCGCGTCCACGGTGTCGGTGAGCTGGCCGTATACGGTGGCCGAACCCTGGGTGTAGGCGTTGGTGCCATGGCCGGCGTACAGACGGGCGCCGTACTGTTCACCCGGGCGCAGCATGTCCTGGGCGTTCTTGGTCTCGAAGTGCACGGAGCCACCCAGGCCACTGTTGGTGACCGAGTTGTTGCCCACCTGCACGTCCACCGCCTGGATGATGTCCGGGTTCAGGGTCAGGTTGCCGATGTGGTGGAACATGCTGGCGTACTGGGAGGCGCCGTCCAGGCGGATGTCCAGGTCGGTTTCGTTGAGACCACGGATGTTGATGCGCTGGGTCACCGAGTGGGTGCCGCCGACGTCCACGCCGGGAATGTCCCGCAGCAGGTCGGACATGTGATCGGCCTGTTTCAGGGCAATGTGCTGATCCCCCAGGTACTCGGAGGAACTGGTGACCTTGGCACCCCAGACCTGCAACGGCTGGAGCTCGGTGGCTTCGCCCCCTATCTGGGCCACGACCGGGCTGGACGCGAGGACGGCGGCGATGGACAGACTGAGGGGGGAACCACGGAAAGGAAGCGCGCGGAAAGAGCGCATGGGACTGAGTGCCATAGTAGAAAATCCTGCCAGAGCTGATCGTCCGCTGATCATGATGAGGTTAATGATATGAATTCTCATTAATATTACGGACTGCAAAGCCGGATAGGAAGACGGTATCATTCTGCTCAATCGCCTTCGCATTATGCGCAAACATCAACTTGGATCGAGCCCACCATGCCCCTTACCGAACGACCATCCCAGGCCCCTGACACCACCACCGACCGGGCCAGCGAGATACTCTCCAAACGGGTGGTGCTGGCGGAAATGGTGGAGCGGGACCAGCGCCAGAAAATCGTGGCCCGCAACCTCCCCTATGGCCGGGTACTGGCCACCGGCCGCTTCCTGTCCGAGACCACGCCCTCGGGCCTGGGCATCCAGGCGGGCTACAGCGAGGAGCAGGCCGATGCCCACGTGGTGGCAACCATCCAGCCCTGCCTGACCCTCACCGTGCTGCTCTGCGGCGAAGTCCATTTCGGCTACGACAGCGAGGAGTTCGTGCTGCGCGCACCCCGTGGCGGCCGCCAGCTCGGCCAGCAGGCGCTGGCGGTCAACCTGCGCCGGCTGACCACCTTCCGCCGGGAGATCCGCCGCAGTGAGCAGCCCCTGGGCAAGGTCCACATCCAGGCCGGGCCGGACTGGTTCCTTCGCGGCAAGGGCGACAGCGACATGCGCCAGCGCCTGACCAACCGCCTGCTGGGCCAGCATCTGGCCCGTCACTACTGGCAACCCTCACGGCGGGTGCTGACACTGTGTGAGCAGATCCTTGCGCTGCGGGAGGAAGGCGACGCCCTGCACCGCAACCTGCAGGCCGAAAGCCTGGCGTTGCAGGTGATGGGGCACTTTATCGAGGACGTGCTGCGGGCGCCGGACGGCACCGACACCGCTACCGCCCAGCCCCCGAGCCGTCGCGGGGAACCCCTGGCCGCCGCCCTCGCCTTTATCGAGGCCCACCTGCACCGGGAGCTGCGGCTGGAGGAGATCGCCCGGGCCTCCGCCATGAGCGTCAGCACCCTGCAGCGGCGATTCAAACAGGAAACCGGTATTACGGTATTTGACTACATCCGCAACCGACGCCTGGACAAGGTCCGGGATGGCCTGCGCATGGACCGCCTCAGCATCAGCGAAGCCGCCTACATGGCGGGCTACAACCACCCTTCCAACTTCATTACTGCGTTCAAACGGCGCTTCGGCGTCACCCCCGGCAACATGAATGACAACAATTCTCGTTCATTGTAAAGCCCCGACCCTTTGGCTAAGATGCCGCGCTTGTAGTCATCAGCCCTCGGGTCCCCATGCCGAACGCCACGCCCACCAAAACACCCCTGGTTGCCCTCAACCTGGCGTTGTTGATCAACATGCTGTCAATCGGCAGCCTGATGATGGCGATGCCCCTGGGCGCGGACTTTGTCGGCCCCCTGGGGATGCGCCCGGAACACATCGGCTATCTCAGCGGTGCGGCCACCCTGGCGGCCGCCGCCGTCAGCCTGCTGGCCGCGCCCTGGCTTGACCGCTGCAACCGCAAGCACGCCCTGGTGGCGCTGGTGAGCCTGCGCTTCCTGTGTCTGTCGGCCTGCAGCCTGGCCCGTGACGGTACCGACCTGACGGTGCTGTTTGTGCTGGCCGGCGCCCTGTCCGGCCCCCTCAGCGCGGTACTGATGGCCGCCATGCTGGATCTGATCCCACCGGCGGAACGGGGGCGCCGACTGGCCTATGTGGCGATGGGCTTCTCCCTGGCCGCCATCATCGTGGTGCCGTTTGCCCTGACGGTGTCCCAGCACTGGAGCTGGCGCAGCCCGTTCCTGATCACCGGTGGCCTGGGGCTGATGCTGGCGCTGGGCACCGCCTGGCTGTTCCCGACCCTGGGCCCGGCCAGCGACAAGCCGCGCCAGTCCCTGACCACGCTGCTGGGCAATCCCCTGTGCCAGGTGGCCCTGCTGGTGGCGGCGGTGCAGATGGCGGGGCATGCCGCCCTGGTGCCGCAGTTCGCCAGTTACTTCCAGTTCAATCTGGGCTTTCCCCGCGCCGACATTCCCGAACTCTACTTTGCCGGCGGCCTGGCCAGCATCGCCGCCATGCGCCTGAGCGGCTCGCTGATCGATCGCGGCCTGCCGGTGGTCGCCGTGGTGGGCAGCAACCTGGTGCTGATGACGGTCACCATCGCCGGCTTCGCCCTCAACGCCGCCGCGCCGCTGTTGCTGGTGTTCACCCTGTTCATGGCCATGAGCTCGGCCCGCTTCAGCGCGACCCAGGCCATCGTGTCGCTGATCCCCGCCGCCGATCAGCGCGCCGCCTACATGGCGCTGCAGAGCACGGTGGTCAGCGTGGCGTCCGGTCTGGCCGGCATGGCCGGCGCCGGCTACCTGGATTCCACCGCCAGCGGCGCGCTGGTGGGCTTCGATACCCTGGCCTGGCTGGCGGCCGCCGGCATGCTGTTCGCCATGGTCGGGCTGCTTTATATCCTGCGCCAGCTGCGCGCCACCACCAGCACACCGGCGGCCCTCGCCACCGCCCCGACCGGAGACTGACCGATGCCTGTGACCCAACGCTGGTTCCTTACTGTTGGCCTTGTCGCCGTGGCGCTGCTGTTTGCCCTGTCCATGGCCACCGGTGCCGGAGTCTACGGCGCCCCCGAGGTCGCCGGGTTCTACCTTGGTGACCCGACCCTGACCGCCGACCCCAAACTGGCGATGATTCTGGAAACCCTGCGCCTGCCCCGCACCCTGGCGGCGCTGGTGGTGGGGGCCTGCCTCGCCGTTGCCGCCACGCTGTTGCAGAGCGCCACCCGCAACCCGCTGGCGGAACCGGGGTTGCTGGGAATCAACTCCGGCGCGGTGTTCGGGCTGGTACTGGGGCTGACCTACTTCGGCATCGAGTCCACCAGCGGTTATCTGGTGTGGTCCGGTGCCGGCGCCCTGCTGGGCAACGTGGTGGTGCTGGGGCTGGGGCTGATGCTCGGTCCCTCCAGTCCGCTCAAGCTGGTGCTGGTGGGGGTGGCCATGAACGCGGTGTTCGGGGGCATGTACAGCTTCCTGCTGATCTCCAACCGGGTGGCCCTGGATCAGTTCCGGTTCTGGAACCTGGGCTCGCTGGCCGGCGCCGACCTGGTGGCGGTGCAGACCGTGCTGCCGCTGGCGCTGGTATCCACGGTGCTGGCCCTGGCGCTGTGTCAGCGGCTGACGCTGATGCAGATGGGCGACCAGCAGGCCCGCGCCCTCGGGGTCTCCACCAGCCGGGTACGGTTCGGCGTGCTGATCGGCTCCACCCTGTTCACTGCCTGCGCCATCGCCATTGCCGGCCCGGTGGGGTTCGTCGGGTTTCTCGCTGCGTACTGCGGTCGCATGGTGGAACCGGTGGCGCTGATCCGTCAGGTGGTGTTCTCGGCGCTGATGGGGGCGCTGTTCCTGCTGGCCGCCGACATCCTCGCCCGCTGGCTGGTCCAGCCCTTTGAACTGCCGGTGGGCACCCTGCTGGCGCTGGTGGGCGCCCCGGCGCTGATTGCGGTGGTGCTGCGGGGCGGCTTCCGCTCATTGCTGTCGGTGAAATGAGGTCCGCTATGTCCAACTCTGCTCCCAACGCCCTGCCCTACCAGGGCCCCTCCGACTGCTGGCACCTCCGTGTCGGACGCTGGTCCGTGCTGCTGCACCGGCGCGCCTGGCTGGTCACCCTGGCGATGACGGTGCTGCTGGTGTTGGCCTCCCTGGTGGCGCTGTCGATCGGCTCGGCCCAACTCACCATCGCCGACGCCTGGCACACCCTGCTGGGCCAGGGCAACCGGCTGCAGGAGGTGATGGTGTTCAAGATCCGTCTGCCACGACTGCTGGCGGTGATTGTCGCTGGCGCCGCACTGGGACTGTCCGGGTGCCTGATCCAGACCCTGGTCCGCAACCGTCTGGCCACCCCGGACATGGTCGGCGTCAACGAGGGCGCCACCCTTGCCATCGTACTGTTTTCCCTCTACCTCACCGCCGGCAGCTGGCCCTGGTGGGCCTCGCCCCTGGGGGCCTCGCTGGCGGTCGCGGCGCTGTACACCCTGTGCCGCAACCCCGGCGAGCAGGGCTACCTGTTCGTGGTCATCGGAATCGCGCTGACGGAGCTGTTCCAGGCGCTGGGGGATTTTCTGATGTCGACCCAGTCGCCGGTGCATCTCAACAGCCTGTACCTGTGGACCATGGGACACTTTGCCGGCCAGGGCTACAGCGTGCTGGCGCCGGTGGCGCTGTGTCTGCTGGCGCTGTGCCCACTGCTGGCGTGGCTGGTGCGGCCGCTGTCCGTGCTGCCCTTCGGCACCGCCACCGCCCAGGGTCTCGGGGTCAACGTCAACCGGCTGCAACTGCTGATCCTGACCCTGGCGATCCTGGTGGCGGCGCTGGGCACGGCCATCGGCGGGCCGGTGATTTTCATCGCCATGGCAGCGCCGATCCTGGCCTCCAAGCTGGTGCGCAACGGCCCGGTGCCGGTGTGGATTGCCGCCCTGGCTGGCGCCCTGCTGCTGGTGCTCAGCGATACCCTGGTGCGGGTACTGGCCGCGCCGACGGAGGTGCCCACCGGCATCATGACCCGCTTCCTCGGGGGCATTCTGCTTTTGTTCTTACTGATCCAGGACCGACGGAGGGTTGACTGATGACACTGCTGAGCGGCCACGATATTGAGTTTTCCTACCACCAGCGGCCGGTGTTGACGAACATCAGCCTGACGGTGCCCGAAGGCGAGCTGGTGGGCATTGTCGGCCCCAATGGCAGCGGCAAGTCCACCCTGCTGAAGCTGCTGGCCCACCAGGAACCGCTGCGTCACGGTCGCATCGAGCTCAAACAGCGACCACTGACCGATTACGGTACCCGGGAGCTGGCGCGGGAGCTGGCGTTCCTGCCGCAACGGCCGCTGATACCCGCCGGCATCCGCGTGGAACAACTGGTGCAGTATGGCCGTCACCCCCACCAGGGCTGGCTCAGCCAATGGAGCGAGGAGGACCGCCAGCAGGTGGCCGCCGCCTGCGAGGCCATGCAGCTTGAGGACTTGCTGCACCGGCCGGTGTCGGATCTCTCCGGCGGTCAGGCCCAGCGGGTCTGGCTGGCCATGATCCTGGCCCAGAACACCGATCTGGTGCTGCTGGACGAACCCACCAGCGCCCTCGACATTGGCCATCAGACCGAGGTGATGGAGGCGATCCACCGGATGACCGCCAGCGGCAAGACCGTGCTGATCGTTCTCCACGACCTCGCCATGGCGGCACGCTACTGTGACCGCCTGCTGGCCCTGGCGGACGGCTCCATCGCCGCGGCCGGGCCACCCCGGGAGGTGATCACCAAGCCGCTGATCGACCGCCTGTACCAGACCGACGTTGACATACTCCAGGCCCCCGGCGACGGTGCACCAATCATCGTGCCCCGGCGTCAGGCCTTTGATTCACCCACTGCAAGGAAGTCATGACCATGGTTCCATCCCTGTTACGTCCTGCGCTCCTGGCCCTGCTGGCCCTGATGTTTTCCGTTTCCGGCGCCCACGCCGACAGCCGCGAGGTGGTCGACGCCTTTGGCGACACCGTGACCATTCCCGCCCAGCCCCAGCGTATCCTCACCCTCAGCGAGATTGACCTGGACATCGCCCTGACCCTGGGCGTCCAGCCGGTTGGTGCCATCAATGGCCGCGGCCAGTCAACGCCGCCCCGCTACCTGCTGGATAAGGCCGACGACCTCAACATCGTCGGTGACCTTGGCAACCCCAATCTGGAAAAGGTACTGGAACTGCAGCCGGACCTGATTCTCACCAGCCAGGACCGTCCGGAAATGCTGGAACTGCTGCGCTCCATCGCCCCCACGGTGGTCACCAGCCAATGGGGCACGCCCTGGAAGCAGACCCTGACCAAGGTCGGTGAGGTGCTGCAGCGGGAAGATGAGGCCGCCGAGTTCCTGGCGCAGTACGACGACCGCATCCAGCAGGTGCGGACCAGGCTCGCCGACCACCAGGGCGACACCATCAGCGTGGTGCGCTGGAATCCCAAGGGGCCGGCCTATATGTTCCGCGATTCCTTCGCCAGCAAGATCGCCCGTGAACTGGGCCTGGTACGTCCCGATCATCAGCAGGACGAAGGCTACACCCACTCCCTGACCCTGAGCCTGGAATCCCTCAACCTGCTGGACGCCGACTGGCTGGTGATCGGCACCCTCAGCAACACTGGCGATGCCGTCGATGCCATGAACGAAGCCCTGGCGACCCCGGCGTTTGCCCAGCTGGAGGCGGTCAAGAGCGGCCATTACACCGCAGTGGACGGCTCCCTGTGGACATCCACCGGCGGACCGCTGGCAGCCCTGCAGGTGATTCGTGACATCGAGTCGCTGATCACCGGCCAAAGCGACTGAACAAGAACCCGTCACCTCCTGGCGGCCAAAACCGAACCGATGTCTCAGACTGGCCGGGCGTTCCCGGCTAGACTGAGACATTCGGTGTCTGATGGACCGGCCCGCCGGCGTCCCAGGCACATTCGCAGTAGGACTTGCCGATGGGGCACGCCATGAATTGCCAACAGACCTTCCTGATCGCCAGTGACAGCCGCCGCATCCCGGTCACCAGCTGGCGTCCCGACCACCCCCGCGCCACCCTGGTCATTGCCCACGGCATGGCCGAATACGCCGAGCGCTACGCGCCGCTGGCCCAGTGGCTGTGCGCCCAGGGCGTACAGGTGGTGGCCGCCGATCACCGTGGCCACGGCCCCCACTGCGCTCCCGAGGAGCTGGGGCATTTTGGCGATGAAGATGGCTGGAACAAGGTGGTGTCAGACCTGCACCAGGTGATCCGCTACGCCCGCAACCAGGCCCCGGACCTGCCCCTGACGCTGTTCGGTCACAGCATGGGCTCGTTCATTGCCCAGGCCTGCGCCCAGCAGTATGGCGAGGAGCTCGACAACCTGGTGCTGTGCGCCACCAACCGCATCAACCGCAAGGAGCTGTGCGCCTCGCGGGTGATGATCGCCGCCATCCGTCGTCTCAAGGGGCCGCGTCACCGCAGCTCGCTGATCAGCGACCGCACCTTCGGCGCCTTCAACCGCGAGTTTCAGCCCAACCGCACCAGTCACGACTGGCTCAGCCGCGACCCGGAGCAGGTCGATCGCTACCTGGCCGATCCGCTGTGCGGATTCGAATGCAGCAATCAGCTGTGGAGCGACTTTATCGGCGGCATGCTCACCATCGACCCCCGTCAGTGGCGCAAAGACCTGCCGGTTCACCTGATTGCCGGCAGCGAAGACCCGGTCGGTGAAATGGGCCATGGCGTCAGCCAGCACTGTGACGACCTCCACGCCGCCGGCGTTCCGGCGACGTTCCGGCTGTACCACGGCGCCCGCCACGAGCTGATCAACGAAACCAACGCCAGCGAGGTTTGGCAGCACCTGATCAGCAGCCTGCCGATCATTGACGGCGCCGCGCGTCCGACCCTGGCCGTGGTCAACGGCTGATCCCGCCGGAATGGTCCCGCCTGGCCTGCAACTGCGCCAGACGGGACACGGGCCAAGCGGGGGACGTCCAGGCATTTGCTTTGTTATCATGGCAAATCATCCAGCCTGAAACCGGACGCCATCGCCGCCGATGCCATTGCCCCTGACGCCCCGACTTCGCCTCAAGCTTGCCGATACCGTGGCCATGGGGCCAGGCAAGGCCCAGCTACTGGCCCTGATTGACGACACCCACTCGATCTCCGCAGCCGCCCGCCAGATGGGGATGAGCTACCGCCGCGCCTGGCTGCTGGTGGACACCATGAACCAGAGCTTTCGCCAGCCGCTGGTGGTCACCGCCACCGGGGGACGCCGAGGTGGCGGTGCCAGCCTTTCCGATACCGGGCACCAGGTGCTGACACTCTACCGCCAGTACGAGGCCCGGCTCCGACAATGCCCCGAACTGGACCAGCTGCAGCAGCTGTGCCGGGACACTGATGCCAGCGACGGGCCAGAGCGCCAGCACACGCCGCCGGAAACTGGCGCCGACAACTGACATTCCTCATTGATCCCGCCTCCGCCAGCGGCTATGATCCAGCCATCGTTATATACCGGCGTATATAATGCCGGTACCCAGCCACCCAGGGATGATCGCTATGCGTCTTGGTATTTCCCGTGTTGTCCTGGCCGTTTGTACACTTTGCCTCAGCCAGCTGGTCCGTGCAGATGAGATTCTGGTGGCGGTGGCCGCCAACTTCACCGATGCCGGTCGTGAACTGGCGGCGCTGTTCACCGACACCACCGGCCACCGGGCCCGGCTGAGCTACGGCTCCACCGGCAAGCTGTACGCCCAGATCGAACACGGCGCTCCGTTCGATGTGTTCCTGGCGGCCGATCGCCAACGTCCTGCACTGGCGGAACAGAACGGCCTCGCCGTCACTGGCTCACGGTTTACCTACGCCCGCGGCAAGCTGGTGCTGTGGAGCCCTCACCCGGACGCCTTTGAAGACGGCGAGATCTATCTCAACCAGGCGCCAACCACGCCGCTGGCCATCGCCAACCCCCGCACGGCACCCTATGGCCTGGCGGCCCGACAGACCCTGGAGTCGCTGACGTTATGGACCACCTGGCAGCCGCGACTGGTGCGCGGCGACTCCATCGCCCAGGCGTTCCAGTTTGTCGCCACCGGTAACGCCGGCGCCGGCTTTGTGGCGCTGTCCCAGGTCTCTGCCTGGCCTGATCCGGTGGGCTCGGTATGGCCGGTGCCGGAAACGCTCTACCAGCCTATTGAACAGCAGGCAGTGCTGCTCACCCGGGCACAGCACAACCCGGTGGCCCGGGCCTGGATGCAGTTCCTCCGCGGCGAGCCGGCCCAGGCGGTGATCCGCCGCTACGGCTACGCCACCGACTCCCCCAATGACGCTGACGGCTAACATCCCATGAGCGCAGAATGGCAGGCCATCTGGTTGACCCTGAAGCTGGCGACCGTCACCACCGCCATTCTGCTGATCGTGGCCACACCGCTGGCCTGGTGGCTGGCCCGCAGCCGTCACTGGCTGTGCCAACCCCTGGCCGCCGTGGTGGCGATGCCACTGGTACTGCCACCGACGGTGCTGGGATTCTATCTGCTGATCCTGATGGCCCCTTCCGGCCCGGTGGGACAACTGACCCAGAGCCTTGGCCTGGGCACCCTGCCGTTCACCTTTGAAGGTCTGGTGGTGGCGTCGGTGATCTACTCCCTGCCTTTCGCCGTCCAGCCGCTACAGGCCGCCTTCAGCGGCCTCAGCGAGCGCATGCTGGAAGCCGCCAGCACGCTGCGGGCCTCACCTCTGGACCGTTTCTTTACCGTCGTGTTGCCGCTGGCACGGCCCGGACTGCTGACCGCTACGGTGCTGACGTTCGCCCACACCATCGGCGAGTTCGGCGTGGTGCTGATGATCGGCGGCAACATTCCCGGTGAAACCAAGGTGCTGTCGGTGGCCATCTACGACCATGTCGAGACCCTGGAATACGCCCGGGCACACTGGCTGGCGGGCGGCATGGTGGCGTTCGCGTTCCTGGTGCTGCTCAGCCTTTACCTGATCAACGGCCGTCTGGGCGGCCATGGCCTTAAGCCATGAGCCCGCGTCTGCAGGCACGACTGCACCATCAGCGGCCGGACTTCACCCTGGAGGTGGATCTGGATCTGCCGGGCCAGGGAGTGACCGTGCTGTTCGGGCCCTCGGGGTGTGGCAAGACCACCCTGTTGCGCTGCCTCGCCGGATTGGAGTCCGCCAGCGGTCACATTACCGTGGCCGGCGAGACCTGGCTTGATGACCGAGTCCAGCGGCCGGTGCACCAACGCCCCCTGGCTTACGTGTTCCAGGAAGCCAGTCTGTTTCCTCACCTGTCGGTGACCGGCAACCTGCAGTACGGCTACCGCCGCACCCCCCGTCGTCTGCGACAGATCCACCCGTCCCAGGTGGAGGCCTGGCTGGGACTGGAGACACTGCGCGAGCGCTTTCCCCACCAGCTCTCCGGCGGCCAGCGCCAGCGTGTCGCCATTGCCCGCGCCCTGCTCACCAGCCCGCAGCTGCTGCTGATGGACGAACCACTGTCGGCCCTCGACCAGGCCAGCAAGCAGGACATCCTGCCCTACCTGGAACGATTGCACCGGGAGCTGGCCATTCCGGTACTGTACGTGACCCATTCCCCCGAGGAGATGGCGCGGCTGGCGGACCACCTGGTGGTCATGGCTGACGGCCGGGTACGTGCCCAGGGCAGCCTGACCGAGCTGCTGCCCCGGCTGGACCTGCCGGTTACCTCCGCCCAGGAGGTGGGCGTGGTGATTGACGCCACACTCACCACGGAGGACGCCGACTGGCATCTGAGCCGGGCCGATTTCAACGGTGGCGCGCTGTGGCTGCCGACGCCTACCCGACCCCTGGGTAGCCCGCTGCGGCTGCGGGTGCTGGCGCGGGACGTCAGCCTGGCGCGCCAACCCCATCATGATCAGAGTATCCAGAACCTGCTGCCGGCCACCGTGGTGTCGGTGGACAGCGATCACCATCCGGCCATGGCGCTGGTACAACTGACCCTGGGGGACACTCCGCTGCTGGCCCGCCTGACCCGCCGCGCCGCCGACCAGCTCAACCTGACTCCGGGCCAGCAGCTCTGGGCACAGGTCAAGTCCGTCGCCATCGTCGACTAGTGTCTTGTCTGAGGCGATTGGCCTCTTTCTCCGTAACCGGTGAACTGGCCCACGGGCTACCATGCCCGCCCGCTGACCTACCCTATCAACGACGGAGCCACCATGACCCGCATCCTCACCCGTGACCATCACTCCCTCTACGTTCGCGAACTGGGCCGGGGGCCAACGGTGGTGTTGTTGCATGGATTCGGCATGGACAGCCGTCACTGGCTGCCACTGGTGTTGCCCCTGGCCCACCGCTACCGCTTCGTGATGCCGGATCTGCGGGGCTTTGGCCGGTCGTCGCGGCTGAGCTGCAGCGAGGATTGCGTGGCCAGCAGCCACGCTCATGATCTGCAGGCGGTGCTGGCGCATTTCGGTCAGGGCAAGGCACTGAGGGTTGGCGGCATCTCCCTGGGCGCCACCACGGTGTTGCGATACATGGAGTTGTACGGCGATGAGCGTCTCAGCCACTACCTGCACATCGACCAGGCGCCCCGGGTCTCCCACGGACCCGATTGGCCCTGGGGACTGTTCGGCGCCGACGGCCCGGAGCTGATGGCAAGCTGGCAACCCACGCTGGAATTTCTTGCCGGGGCGGACCCGAACCAGCGCTTCGACACCTTTCCCGACGCCGAAAAGGCCCGTTTCTACAACCATCTGGGCGCTTTCCTGGCCAAAGCCATGAGCCGGCCCTGGATGCAGTGGGGAGCCCGGCAACTGGCCCAAAGGCCCGCCGCCGCCCACCGTCTGGTGCCGGTGGATAACTGGTATACCCTGTACCAGCACCTGCGGGCCTACACCGAGCGGGACTACAACTTCCTGCCACTGCTGCCGTCGTTGCAGGTGCCCACCACCATCATCACCGGCCGTCGCTCAGCCATGTACCCCTGGCAGGGCCAGGCGCAGATGCAGCAACGGATGCCCAACGCCCGTCTGGTGATGTTTGAGAACAGTGGTCATGTCCCTATACTGGACCAGCCCCTGCGCTTTGTTCTGGAACTGGACCGGGCCTTCCGCGGCTGACGCAGCAGACGCCGCCAGCCAGGCCGGTGCCGTTCGGGGCCCCATCCGTCATCGCTGAGAGACTCCGGACATGTCCGACAAACCCTTTTCCCAGGCCTGTGAGAACAACAAGTCGCCGATTCTCGCGCAACTGACACAGTGGCTGCCCGAGCGGGGCCGGGTGCTGGAGATTGGCACCGGTACCGGTCAACACGCCGTCCACTTCGCCGCCGCCCTGCCCGACCTGATCTGGCAACCCAGTGATCATCCGGACAACGCCGGTTTGTGCCGGCCCTGGCTGCAGGAGGCCGGGCTGGACAACCTTGCCGAGCCGGTGGCGCTGGACGTAGGCCGCCGGCCCTGGGCGATTCCCCGACCGATCGCCGCGGTGTACTCCGCCAACACCGCCCACATCATGGCCTGGCCGGAAGTGGAAGCGATGTTTGCGGGAGTTGCGGAGCTGCTGCCGCAAGCCGGGGTGTTTTGCCTTTATGGTCCCTTCAATTACCAGGGTCGCTATACCAGCGACAGTAACCGGCAGTTCGATGAGCACCTGAGAGCGCGCCAGGCCAGCATGGGGATTCGGGATCTGGACGACCTGGTCGCCCTGGGGCATCGGGTGGGGTTGGTTCTGGAAGAGGATGCCGCCATGCCTGCCAACAACCGGCTGCTACTCTGGCGGCGGGATGGAGTATCCGGGGACCGCTGACCGGCGGCCCCGCGAGGAAGACGGAACATTCAGCCGGCGCTGGGCGTCCACAAACTGCCCAGCTGGCCCAGCAACTCCGAGCCTACGCCCTGGTTGCCAAGAAAGCCCAGCACGATGGGCACAAACTGCTGCACCATGCCCGCGTCCAGCCCCATGGCGCCAAAGGCCTGCTGAACACCATCGAGGGAGGAGATGTTGGACAGCAGCGCACCGGTCAGACTGCCATCGCCGCCCTTGCCCAGCAACCCGGAAAGCCCGGACACTTCGCTGGTTACGCCGTTCATGGTGCTTTCACCAAGCTGGTTCTGGGCCATTCGCAATAACGCACCGGTGCCGCCGACGGCCTGGGTTTCGGTCACACCCAGCTGGTCCTGGAGCTGGCCAATCAGGCTTTGGGCCTCACCGCTGACTTCGGCAGCGGTAGACAGCGCCTGGGCGCCGCTGGACATGGCTTCTTCCAGGTCCAGAGCGCCGGCGGTGGGTGCCAGCAGATAGAAACTCGATACGAGCAGAAATCGTTTGAGGATAGAACTCATTGGGGCTCCCTGTGGTGGGTCAGCGAGGACAGCCTGGCAGCGGCGCCCTTTGCGCAAGAATTGGGATACCCACTATATGGGGACAAAGCGCCAGAATCGCAAGCGCCGACGGGTTAACAATCCGCAATCAGCGCCTGCTGCGGCGAACGGCCAACCCGCTAGCGGGTGCCGTACACCACCATGGTCTTGCCTTTCACCTGCACCAGCCCCTGGTCTTCCAGAGTTTTCAGAACCCGGCCCACCATCTCCCGGGAACATCCGACAATGCGGCCGATCTCCTGACGGGTGATCTTGATCTGCATGCCATCCGGGTGGGTCATGGCATCCGGCTCCTTGCACAGGTCGAGCAGGGTCCGCGCCACCCGGCCGGTGACATCCAGAAACGCCAGGTCACCCACCTTGCGGGTGGTCTGACGCAGGCGGGTCGCCATCTGCTCACCAATGAAGTAGAGCACCCGCGGGTCCTGCTGGGCGATTTCACGGAACTTGGTGTAGCTGATCTCCGCCACTTCGCACTCGCTCTTGGCTTTGACCCAGGCGCTGCGGGAGTCCATGTTATCGAACAACCCCATTTCGCCGAAGAAATCTCCCGCGTTGAGGTAGGCCATGATCATCTCGCGACCGTCGTCATCCTCGATGATGACGGTGACCGATCCCTTGACGATGTAGAACAGCGAATCGCTCTTGTCACCGGCATAGATGATGGTGCTTTTTGCTGGATAGCGCCTGCGATGGCACTGTGAAAGGAAGTAGTCCAGGTGTTTGGTCTTCTGCTCAACCGGCTTGACGATAGTGGCCATAGCGTGAGTCATGCCTCCTTAATACTGGCGGGTCCCGGCGTTGTTGTTAATACCCTGCTTTCCGTGCGGGTTTAAAGGCAGAGCACCTGACGCCCTGGGCGACCCGGTGATCCTGCCGAACGGTTATGTGTCATTGCTGCCACGGGAAGGGCCACACGTCACGTGTAGGACGGCGATCTGTCGCCGTTGACTGTTCTCCCCCGAGCCGCATTCGCCCGCCCCTGACGGGGCGCTCAGCGCCGCGGCTGTCCCGGCACTCTTTTTGGCGCCTTGGCGGGAAACTTATAACAAGATGGTCATGGATCGGCAACCGACGATCGTCAGTTTCATGACACCGCGTCATTAAAGGGCATGGTTTTGACACCCACCCTGCCCGTGCCTGGCCTCACGGGGATGTGCTAGCATCCCAGCTCTTTAGCCCGGTCCTGCCTGCGGCCGGCTTACCCCCAGCAACTGGAGATCCGCGGATGAAAGCAACCATCGACTGGACCGGCAACGCCAGCTTCAAGGCCACCAGTGGCAGTGGCCACAGCGTGCAGATGGACGGACCACCGGACCACGGCGGCGAGAACCTCGGACCAAGACCGATGGAAATCCTGCTGATGGGCCTGGGCGGCTGTTCCTCTTTTGACGTCATGAGCATCCTGCAGAAAAGCCGCCAGGACGTCACCGACTGCCGCGCCGAACTGGAGGCGGAGCGGGCCGACGCGGTGCCGTCGGTATTCACCCGCATTCACCTGCACTTTGTGGTCACCGGGCGGGGTCTCAAGGAGAACCTGGTGAAGCGGGCGGTCAGCCTGTCCGCCGAGAAATACTGCTCGGCGTCGATCATGCTGGAACAGGCCGGTGTCGAGATCAGCCACAGCTACGAAATCCAGCCCGCCGACTGACCTTCCCGGTGCCTGAAAGGCCCTGCTGCCAGGGCTTTTCCGGCCAGCCTCCGGCAGCCCGTCATGGGGCTGCTAAAATGTTGCCCCAGACTCTATCCAACGCCTGACCCGGTGTGCATAATACGCACCCTTCACCGCCGGTCTGCGCAAAAGGTGATCAACCGGGTCAGTGATCGGTGGCGGCCTAGGCGACGTGCAAATGCGCGTCCTAATCATTCATCTCCAAACGTTGGGGAGGCTGAACGTGGAAACCAAACTCCAGCTGCACGGTTTCAACAACCTGACCAAATCCTTAAGTTTCAACATCTACGACATCTGTTACGCGCAGACCGAAGAGCAACGTCAGGCCTACATCGAGTACATCGACGAGATGTACAACGCCGAGCGGCTGACCCAGATCCTGTCGGATGTGGTCAAGATCATCGGCGCCACTATCCTCAACGTCGCCCGCCAGGATTACGAGCCCCACGGCGCGTCCGTCACCATGCTGATCGCCGAGCACGAAATCACCGGTGACGAGAGCTACAACGAGGAGTCCCCCGGACCGCTGCCGGATGCCATTGTTGCTCACCTGGACAAGAGCCACGTCACCGTGCACACCTATCCGGAAAGCCACCCCCACGAGGGCATCAGCACCTTCCGCGCCGACATCGACGTCTCCACTTGCGGACTGATCTCGCCACTGAAAGTGCTCAACTACCTGATCCACAGCTTCGATTCGGATGTGGTAACGGTGGATTACCGGGTTCGGGGCTTTACCCGCGATGTTGATGGCACCAAGCATTACATCGACCACGACATCAACTCGATCCAGAACTACCTGAGCGAGGACACCCAGAACGCCTACCAGATGATTGACGTCAACGTGTATCAGGAGAACCTGTTCCACACCAAGATGATGCTCAAGGAGTTCGATCTGGATAACTACGTGTTCGGCGTCAACGCCAGTGACCTGGACCCGGCAGAAGCCCGCTCTATCGAAGAGCGCCTGAAGCGGGAAATGCTCGAGATTTTCTACTCCCGCAACGTGGAATAACTGCGCAGGACGGTGGTGTCGCATCGCGGCCACCGTCCATCAGTTTTTTTGATCGTTCCTTCCAAATCTCTCCGTTTTCTTCCCTGGCCGTTTCTCCGTTTAATACTCCCATACTCTGAACCAACTGATATGGGGAACAGAACGCCATGAAGAACATCCTTGTGATCACCGCCAGTATTTTTGGTCAAAACGGACAGTCCTCCCAACTGGTCAATCAGACCCTGGACAAACTGACCCGCCAGCATCCCGACGCCACCGTCACCATTCGCGACCTGGCGAAGAATCCGGTCCCGCACCTGGATGCCGAGCGTTTTGGCGCCTTCCTGGCTGCCCAAGATGAGCCAACCGCCGATCAGGCGGACGTCCTGGCATTTTCTGACGCGCTGATTGAGGAGTTGAAGCAGGCCGACGCGGTGATTCTCGGGGTGCCGATGTACAACTTTGGTGTGCCGTCGGTGCTGAAGGCCTACTTTGACCACATTGCCCGCGCCGGCATCACCTTCCGTTACACCGAGAATGGTCCGGTGGGTCTACTGGCAGACCGCCCGGTATATGTACTCGCGGCCCGCGGCGGCATCTACGCCGGTACCGCCAACGACAGCCAGACCCCGTTCCTGCGCTCGTTCCTGGGCTTTCTGGGCCTGACCAGCGTGGAGTTCGTCTACGCCGAGGGCCTGAACATGGGCGACGACCAGAAGACCAGCGCCCTGGACCAGGCAGGCACCGAAATCGACGCCCTCACAGCCTGAGGGTCATCAGACGGGACACTTGGGAGGCCGATCATGACCGCACGCACCATCAAACAGCAGATTGCCGCTCTGGCGACCTCCGACGGCGCCGGGGTACGCATCAAGCGTTCCCTGGGCCAGAGTCAGGCGGTGCGCATGGACCCGTTCCTGATGCTGGACGAGTTCGGCTCGGAGCAGGCAGCGGACTACATCGCTGGCTTTCCGGCGCATCCGCACCGGGGCTTCGAGACGGTCACCTACATGCTCCAGGGCCACATGCTGCATGAGGACCACCTGGGCAACCGCGGCAACCTTCAGACCGGTGGCGTGCAGTGGATGACCGCCGGTCGCGGCATCATCCACTCGGAGATGCCGCAGCAGGAAGAAGGCCTGATGCGGGGGTTCCAGCTCTGGCTCAATCTGCCCGCCGCCGAGAAAATGAAACCAGCGGGCTACCGCGACATTCAGGCGAACGAGATTCCGTCAGTGCAGCTGCCCGGCGGCACCGTCAAACTGATTGCCGGCAGCCTGACCCTGGCAGGCGAGCGCCATCAGGGCGCGGTGGTCGGCGGCAGCACCTGCCCGCTGTACCTGGATCTGACACTGGAACCCAACGGCAACCTCACCCTGCCGGTTGAACTGGCACTGAATGCCATGGTGTACCTTTACCAGGGCCAGGCTTCGGTGGCCGGAGAGGCCCTGCAGACCAGCGCCGCCAGCCTTCTGACAGAGGGCGACCAGTTGACGGTCAGCGCCAGCAGCGACGGAGCCAGAGTGCTGCTGATCGCCGGCAAACCCATCGGCGAGCCCATCGTGCAGTACGGCCCGTTCGTGATGAACAGCCGTGAGGAGATCGAGCAGGCGTTACAGGATTACCGCAATGGCCAGCTTACTGCCTGACTGGCCACTGCAGGCTCCCCCAACAGCGCCCCGTGTCCAACAGGTTACGGGGTGTGTCTGTACTCCCCCGGAGTCGGCCGTTGTCCAGCACTTACGGATAATACCGCACATGGTTTGATGGCATGCTGGACAATGACGAGTCAGCGTTCGAGCGGCGCCTCCGCCGCTCAGGACGTGATGGCCCGCAACGAGGTGAGCCTGCTGCTGAGCCATTACGCTTACCAAGTCCTGCATGGCCTTCGCAGTCTCTTGGATCGGCAAACCCGGTCAGGCTGGGACCTGAACCGGATGCGCGAGCAGGTAGCCACCACACTGTCGCTTCATGCCCGGCAAGATCCCGCACTGTAGACCGCAGTGGCAGCCGGCGATGACTACTGTCTGGACGGTCGACTTTGATTTCTTGACATCACTGAGCAGCGTTAGAAAGGTGAAACGTCGCTTCAGACTGCCTGAATACTGTCTAGGATTAGTAGAGCACTACAAATCGATTACCCTTGTAGTAAAATACTGGCCAGAAACAGGCTCTCCAAGATCACCAATCTTATATTCAAACCTTCTAATTACTCGCAGTTATAGTTAAACAAATAGTCCCCATGATCATCGTCAACACTACATAGCATCAAAGGGCCAAGAGAAACCGATCCACTTGGAGCTCCAATCCGAATCCCGACACGCATTGCAGCATCGATAAAACGATTTAGAGCATCAACACCCCCTCTTTTGAAGCTGTAGGCACCACTTACGTAACCAGAGGAGTGCGCTGATATATAGTTACCATCTACATCCCGACCACGGCGAAACTCAAATTGAGGTCGATCAATGTCATCAAATCCAACAAGCCTGAAAGTTGCCGTAGAACCATCACTGAAGCTTGCGGTAGCAAAGAGTTCTCCCAGATTGATTCTATCATTGAAGAAAATACGAATTATCGCGCCAGCACCCACCCCAACCTCTTGAATCAAAGAGAAGTTTTCATACATATACTTGGAAACATTGAATTGCAAATAGCTCGCCCCAACCAAATCGTAAGCACTCCCTGCAACAGATGGTGGCACCTCAACACGGGAGGACTTCATAGCCTCTTTAGCTTCGTACACCCGATAGAAATTATGCTCAACCGCTCGCACCGTACTGACCTCTTTAACCTCCCTAATAATCAACTCTTCCTCCATAAAGCTCGGAGGCTTTCTGATCAACTCCCAACTAACTTCCCAATTAAAAATCGAACCATTGTCAAAATCAGCAACTGTAATAGACGTCGTGTAAACTTCATTAAGAGGTATCTGATTAGCTGGACGGGATCGCGATTGAGCGAGTCTTTTCATATCACTGTAGGAGCACCCATTACAGGAGACGAACTCTTTTTGGTCAGCCGCATGAGCTTTATAGACAAAACTAAAAGTGAAAGCTATTGCAAACAAAAAATTAATCCATTTCATAGCGCAATCCGTATTGATAACGAAGATCATTTAGATTTGCGATAATATGAGATCGATGCCTCAATGTCCATAACTTCCCACAGGGTATCCGGCGGATTCATATAAGTGCCTACAACGTCACACTATTTCAGCTCAGCAAAGATTGGACCGTTACTAATTTTGAACGTTCTGAGCCGGCGCGGCTTCAAATCAGCCGTCCTCCAGATCTGGCGTACTTGCCAGCTCGTCACGCCAGCATGCTTGACCATGAGGCTGATGCTCCAGTGCATGGCCCCTTTAGGTCAACGCCATCAATCAAAGAAATTTCACGATAAATATCATATATTTATGGCAATCAAAAAACACGGGAGACAGTATTTTGAGCCCCAAGCCCATCCCCTCGGTTGACTCTTCCAGCCAGATCCTGACTGAAAAGTGCACATAAAATAACCACCCCGCTTGAGTGCCCCAACTTCATCGCGGCCCATCGACACAAAGCCACCGATTTCACCCGAAAACGCTGTCTGACCTTCCGCAACCTGATCCTCTTCCTGCTTAACCAACCCAACAGCGCACTTCAGACCGAACTGGACCAGCTGGGCCTGCGCCATACCTGGTGCGGACTGCGCCTGCTTGGCGTTGATGGCTCCAACATTCACCTACCGCTGGAACCGGACCTGGTGCACCATTTCGGCCTTCACAGCGGGCTACCCGTAGCCCGGCTGTCGATGCTCTACGACCTTTGCGACGGCCAAAGCCGGCACAGCCTGTTGATCACCCCGGACGAATACCCTGATCCGGCTCGAGCCTGATCAATAGATACCACCTGGGAGCCAATCGATGAAAATCATTGGTGGTCTGATTGGGGGCTTACTGGTCCTGGCATTGTTTCTGGGGCCGGCCCTTGGTCTGTACTCTTTAGTCAGTACTACGTGTCACGGGACACGCTGGCGTCGTTGAGCTACGAAGGGACAGCAGAGGCCGTCATCACCGATTGTGAATCCATCCGGTTGTCGGGCTCGAGCCCTCGCTATCGGCGCGTGCCGGTGGCCGTCACGGAGTCCGGGAGGCGGGTGCGGGGTACGGTTGATGAAGTGCGATTTCTCTGGGAATGCGACGATCAACAGCTTTCATCAGATGTGGTTCCTGCCGATGGTACTCGCCACCGTCTGCCTTGTGCTGTATCCGGCGATGATCAATGGGTATGTGAAGAAATACCGTCGTTGGCAGCAGAACAAAGGGGACGGATGACGTCCCCTTTCACGTTCCGGCATTCAGGCGGTCAACGGACCGCCTGCCAGGGATCTCCAGTCAGAACGAGTAGCGCACCGTGGCCGTCAGGTTGCGAGGCGCACCGATGTTGTGCTGGCTCACCTGGGTGCGGTAGCGCTTGTCGAGCGCGTTCTCCAGGTTCAGTGCCAGGCTCAGCTGCGGGTGCATCTGATAACGCGCCATCAGGTCCACCACCGCACGACTGTCCTCGCGGTATAGGGCCTTTTGTGCATCGCTGTAGTAGGAGCCGTTCTCCCAGACCTTGCTCTGCCAGATCACACCACCACCCAGAGTCAGGCCCTGCAGGGTTTGGCTGAAGTCGTAGCTGGTGGACAGCTTGAACTGGTTCTCCGGCACCACGGAGGTGTTGAGGCGGTTGTCATCCCCGTCCCGGGTGATGACGTGGGTAAAGCCCCCGGCCAGTTGCCACCCTGGCGTCAGCTCGCCGCTCAGTTCCAGCTCCCAGCCATTGGTCTTGGTATCACTGGCCGCAACATAGGCCTGACCACCGTCCGGCGTCAGCTTGTCGCCATCGGCAACCGCCAGGTTGTCCTTGAGGGTGTGGAATACCGCAGCCGTCGCATTCAGACGCCCGTTCATCAGCTCGGTTTTCACTCCGACTTCGTAGTTCTTGCCCTGCTCCGGGTCCAGCGTGGTGCCGTCCTCATCCTCATTGCTCTGGGGATTGAAGATGGTGGTGTAGCTCGCGTAGGCAGACCAGTTGGGGACAAACTCGTAGACCAGGCCCAGGTAGGGCGTGAACTGACCGCTTTCGTCCAGACCACTTTCCACATTGCGGTACTTGCTGACCCGACCGCCGAGGATGATTGCCAGTTCATCCACCGGGCGCAGCCGGGTGGTAACGTAGCCCCCGGACTGGCGAATGTTGGAGGTGCTGCGGCCAGAGGACTCAAACGGCAGGTGCGGCGTACTGCCATCGAACTCGTAAATGTTGTCCACCGGCACAACGTGGCGCCGGAAGCCCGGATCATCCTTCTCCAGCCGGGCCCAGTTGAAGCCGGCAGCCAACTCATGCTCCCGGCCAAACAGGGTGTAGTAGCCCGACAGGCTGCCGTCCAGCGTGTTCTGGGTCGGTTTGTCGATGCTCTTGCCGAACGTCACCCCAGAGGAATTGTCCTCTGCCTGGATATCGTGGGCGGCCACGCCATAGAGTTGATCGCCGTCGATGCGGGTATGGGTCGCCGCCAACCTGGCTTCCCAGCCATTGTGAAAGCGGTGATCCAGGTTGGCGAAGAACGTGCTGTGGTCCATGTCGAGATAGGAGGATCTGGTGTACGGGTTATCAAACCCACTCAGATGGGTTCGGTTGCCGTCAGTGTCCGCATAGGGGAAGCCGTGCATGCTGGTCTGGCGATTGCGCATCCGGAAGTGTTCGATACCACCGCGCACCACCGTCTCCGCTGACAGGTCCGCCTCTATCACCCCGTAGAGCGTGCTTTTCTCACTGCTGGCCCGCTCCATCCAGGATTGGTTGTCGGTGTGGGCGGCGACCACTCGCGCACGCACACTGCCGTCCCCGGCCAGGGGACCGGACACGTCCACCTCGCCACGATAGCGGTCCCAACGGCCGGCCTTCACGCTCGCGTGTCCCTGGAACTCCCGGGTCGGCCGCTTGCGAACCAGGTTGATGGTGGCACTGGGATCTCCGGCACCACTGAGCAGCCCCGTCGCTCCTCGCACCACCGTCATCTGGTCATAGACCGCCATATCGCGACCCGACGCACCACCGCGCCCCCGGAACCCGCCCAGGGCCGAGGTATTGATGCCATCGAACTGGTAGTTGTTGATGCCAAAGCCACGGGAGTAGTAGGTGATGTAACCGGTTTCCGCATCCCCATGCTGGGACCGTGAAATGCCCACCGTCTGCTCCAGCGCATCGTTGATGGTGCGGACATTCTGATCGTCCATCTGCTGGCGGGTGATGACCGTCACCGACTGCGGCGTTTCCCGCAGGGTCAGCCCCAGCCCGGTTGCGGTGTCGGTCTCTCCGATCAGGGTATAGGAGCGGGTGTGTTCCGTAGCCATCGCCAGAGCCGTTGCCGACACCTCCACCGGCGCCAGGGCATGGTTTGCGGCCGGGACTACCGAGTAGCCTCCGTTTGCCGAGGCCAACGCCTGCAACCCGGTCCCCGCCAGCAATCGGGCCAGCCCTGCCGCTGCGGTATAACCGCCGTTCAGCCCCTGGCTATGCACCTCCGCAGCGTTCGCCGGCAACGACACCGCCACCCCGGCCTGGGCACGGAACTGCTTCAGCGCTGCATCCAGAGGCCCCGGGGCGATGGCGAACCGGACGGTTTGCTCCACGCGCTGGGACGCCGATGTCGACGGCCCCTGGGCCACCGCCACCGGTGACAGGGTGGCGGCAGGCAGGATCGTGGCAAGACCCCACAACATCATGGAACACTTGGTTTTTCGTATCAGCATTACTCATTCCTTTTTGATGGTTCGGCAGCGTGTACGCAACGCCGCTACCAACAAAGACGAATGAGAATCAAAAACAACAACGCCCGATGCGTTATTTCTCGACCATCTCGCGACTACGCCTCCAGCAACGGCAGGAAGCCGTCGACCGTGTGGGTGACGTGCTTGCGGACGGTATTGACCGACACCCCGAGCTGACCGCTGATGGCGACGTAATTCATGCCCTCGAGCCGGGATAACCGGAAGATCTCCCGGGTGCGGGCACCAAGTTCACCCAACCGACTGTCGATCGCCACCAGGGTTTCGATGAGACTCTCCCGGGTCTCCGGCGAGCGCTCAAACACTGGCGGCTGCAACGTCAGGGAATCCACATACGCCTGCTCGTGACGGCGTCGACGGATCAGATCCACCATCAGGTTACGGGCGATGCGGCCCAGGTAGGCCCGGGGCTGTCGCAGCTCCTCGCACGGACGCTGCCTCAGCACACGGATAAAGGTGTCCTGGGCCAGCTCGGCCGCGGTCTCCGGGCAGCAGAGTCGCTGAGTCAGCCAGTTGCGCAACCAGCCATGATGCTCCTGATACAGCACCGCGATCTCCGCCTCCCAGTTCAGCATCGTCGTCACCAGCGCTCCCTCCGGTCACTCAAAAGCAAATGATTATCATGCGCGGCAATATTACCTGAACTTAACCCGACTATGAACAACCGGCGTTGATCGCAATCCGCTCAGAGCCACACACGCCGCCCTGCGTTTCACAACCTCCACGGCGATTCCTGGTCGTTCCCCAGCAGATCAAACCGGGTATTGGCGTGCCCCCCGACTCTCGGCGAATGGACGTGCAATCCTCCAGATCCGATAATGCGCGCCCATTTTCGTGCTCCGGACTACACCGTGAAAGACCTGCTCGACGACATCTGCCACCACGTCCGCCCACTCATTGGGCAGGGCCGGGTCGCCAACTACATCCCGGCCCTCGGCCGTGTGAACCCGGACCAGTTTGGTATCGCCATCTACAGCAACAACGGGGATCTCTATACCGCCGGCGATGCCGACCAGGCGTTCTCGATCCAGAGCATCTCCAAGGTCTTCAATCTGATTCTGGCGATGCAGCACTGCGGGGAAGACATCTGGCAACGGGTGGGACAGGAACCATCCGGGCAACCCTTCAACTCCCTGGTGCAGCTGGAGTATGAGGCCGGCATTCCCCGCAATCCGTTCATCAACGCCGGCGCCCTGGTCATCAGCGACATCAACTACGCCCACATCGCCGCCCCTCAGCAGGCCATGCGCTCGTTCGTCCGCCGCCTGTCCGGCAACTCCGAACTGCATTACGACCAGGCCGTGGCCGATTCGGAGTACGAGACCCGTGCCCGCAACGCCGCCATGGCCTACCTGATGCAGTCGTTTGGCAACTTCCACAACAACGTGGAGGACGTGCTGCGCTATTACTTCAACAACTGCTCACTGAGAATGTCCTGCATCGACCTGGCCCGGGCTTTCAGCTTCCTCGCCAACGGTGGTTTCTGTCGCCACAGCGACACCCGGATCCTGGCCCGAGGGGACACCAAGAAGATCAACGCGCTGATGGCCACCAGCGGGCTGTACGATGAAGCCGGCAACTTCGCCTATCGGGTCGGCCTGCCGGGCAAGAGTGGTGTCGGCGGCGGCATCGTGGCCATCGTTCCTGGCCAGTTTTCCGTCTGTGTGTGGTCGCCGGAGCTGAACGAGGCAGGCAACTCCCTCGCCGGTATGGCGGCGCTGGAGATGCTGAGTGAGAGGATCGGTTGGTCGATTTTCTAGGGAACCCTAGATTAACTCCCTAGGCTGACAGCCGCTTCTCCATGTAATGGGTGCCGTCTGCCGTTTTCAATGTCTGAAACCCCAGCCGCTGGTACAGCACCACAGCCGGATTACCTGGAAACACTCGCAACCGCAGGCGCTTTATTCCAGCCTTGTGGGCCCGGGTTACGACATGTTCGATTGTCTGGGTTCCAATGCCCTTCCCCTGCCAACCGGGACATACCTGCAGGTTCCGGACGTAGCATGCCAGATCGTCCCAGCCCAGCTGGATAACACCGATAACCTGTCCAGCCGCGGTGATCTCAAGGTTGTCCAGTTGCCGCCAGTCCCGCTCAAACTGCTCAGGGTCCCAGCTCATCCCGGCTTGAGAGTAATAGCTCGCCATATTGTCGCGACTAAGACCCTCTGCAAACGCCTTGTCCCGGGCCGGGCGAAACGCGATGGCACCGCCCGGGGGGATAGCCGCAGATCCAGCAAGACCAAGCCGTGAAAGAATGAACGATGCCCGCTCGGCAACGGAGCCGGTCGGAACCTCAATCACCTGATAGCCGTACTGTTGGTAGTTGGCAAGCATGTGTTCACAGGTTCGCTCCGCTTCAGCGAAACTCTGCTTTCGCTCTGCGTCGTTGACGAAGATCTCCTGCCAGGGTGGAAACAGGAACACCTGCAAGTGGTACCGCAGAGACCGACAGCGGTCTTCAAGACCGGGAGGAAGCGCCAGCCCTTCGAGTCGGGCATAGCCCAGGCAGTCGATCAGTCCCCGGTCAAAAAACACCGGATCAGCACACGCCAGATAAGCGCCATAGCGAGCCACTTCCGCCCGGATCATTTCCTCAAGAAAGGCTGCACGATCCAGCCACGGCAGGGCCTGCCCCTGTTGTTCAAGCTGCTGTCGAATCACCGCCCGCCCCACTTCCGGAGCACCGTCAAAGCCCTGCTGTTTGAGGTATTCAAGGGTGGTGGTCTTGCCGGAGCCAGGGCCGCCGGTAAAGACAATACGGTCAGCTGGTGAAAGCGGCGTGAACATGCTCAGGCAAACGGCTTCTGCTGCATCAGCTTCTGGACCATGGGCCGCATGATCAGGTCCATGGCCAGGGACAGCTTGGTGCCGGGAATAACCAGGGTGTCGTGGCGGGAAACGCTGCTGCCGGCGATCATCTGCAGGAGGTAGGGAAAGTCCACATCCAGCGGGTCGCGGAAGTGGATGACGATCATGCTCTCATCGTCGGTGGGCACCTCCCGGGCCACAAAGGGATTGGAGGTGTCCACCAGCGGGATACGCTGGAAGTTGATATGGGTATGAGAAAACTGCGGCACGATGTCGTGAACGTAGTCATCCATGCGGTTGATGATGGTTGTCACCACCGCGTCCTGGCTGTAGCCCCGCTTGAAGGTATCGCGATGGATCTTCTGTATCCACTCCAGATTGACGATGGGCACGACACCAATCAGCAGATCAACATACTGGGCGGTGTTGAAGCTGTCACTGACCACACCACCGTGCAGTCCCTCGTAGAACAGCAGATCTGTGTCCGCCGGCAGCGACTCCCATGGGGTAAACGTGCCCGGCTTATGGCCGCTGGCAATCAGCGTCCGGTCTTCATCGTGGACGTATTGCCGGCTCTGGCCGTTCCCGGTGTGGCAGTAGTCGTAAAACAACGCCTCAAGCTTGTCGATGTGGTTGGCCGCCAGAGCAAAATGGTTGCGCTCACCAAACTGGCCCTTGGCCGCCAGCCTGGCCATCTGCTCGCGATTATAGCGGTGGAAGCTGTCACCGCTGACCATCGCCGCATGAATCCCTTCGGCAGCAAACAGTCGGCTGAAGATCTGCCCGGTGGTGGTGGTCCCGGCACCCGAGGAGCCGGTCACCGCAATGATCGGATGACGTCTCGACATACCCTCAGCCCAGCCTGTCCAGCAGCCGTGGTTTCTCGATGACGTAGCCCTGGGCATAGTCCACGCCGAGCTGGCGCAGGCCATCCAGGATCTCCCGGCTCTCAACCTGGGTGGCGATGACTTCCCGCTTCATGTAGTGGGCCATCTCCACCATGGACGCCACGATGGCGCGATCGGTCTGGCTGCTGGTGACCTGACTGGTAAAGGCTCCATCCAGCTTGATCAGATCCACAGGCAGACTGCGCAGCAGCTGGTAGGAATTGGGACCACTGCCGAAATTGCCGAGACAGAACCGGCACCCCAGCTCCTTCATCTCGCGAATGAACTCGGCCACGCCGGGCAGATCGTTGATCGCAGCCGCCTCGGTGATCTCGAACCACAGCCTTTCGATTGGCGCATCCTTCTGGCTGAGCTTGTCGTAGATGAACTCCAGCAACGATTCGTCATTGAGCGAGTAACCGGAGAGGTTGATGCACACGCCCCCCAACTGCTCGGCCCGTACATCCGACTCCCGCAGCCAGTCCAGCATATGGCCGACCACCCAGCGGTCCACCGCCTGCATTCGGTTGTAGCGCTCCGCCGCCCGCACGAAATCACTGCCGGTAATCAGGTTGCCGGCGTCGTCGTACATGCTGATCAGCACTTCGTACTGGGCCCCCATGCGGGCACCGGGGTGCAGTGGAATGATTTTCTGGCAGCGCAGCAACATGCGCTCTTCGTCCAGGTTGCCAAGGCTGGCTAGCTTGGCTGCAATCTGTTCCTGGCGGTTCTGCTCGGTTTCGTTCGCCGCGTAATAGGCCAGCCGGCCATCCCCCAGCCGCTTGGCACTCTTACAGGCATCATCCACCGCCCGTAACCAGCGCTCGGGGGTGGACAGGGACGGCAGGGGCGCGGCCAGGCCGGCACAGGCCGACAATTGGTAGCGACGACCAGAGTGAACCAGTTCCAGCGCTTCGATGTCGCGAATGATCTGTTCAGTCACGGTCTCGGCCTGCTCCGCTGGCAACAGCCAGGCGAACTCGTTGCTGCCGAACCGGGCCAGGGGCATGCCGCCATCCACCCGGGCCTGGAGGATTTCCGCCACCTGTCTCAGGGCGCCATCCCCGGCCTGGTAGCCAGCGGTGTCATTGAGCAGCCGGAACTGACGCAGATCGAGCTGCACCAGGAAGCGTTCGTCCTCATGACGCTCTAACTGCTGTTCCAGCAAGCGCTCAAACTCACGCCGGGCCAGCAGGCCGGTGAGTTCATCGTGGGTCGACGCCCAGGACAGTTGATCGTAAACCTTGCGCACCATGCGATCGATGCTCTCGTCCACCAGCGGTCGGTCGTACTGGCTGTCGGGCACGATCCTGCCCGCCTTCATACGGCGGGCCAGTTCCTCAAGATCCAGCTCCACCACCCGCATACCCTGGTGGTTCACAAACACAAAGCGACTGAATTCCCGGGCCACCCAGACCAGACGAATATACTGGGCAGTCTCCGCGCTTTCCTGGTCCCGCAGCCAGTCGCCGGTGCGCAGCTGCTGGGCCCGATGCAGCCACCGCACCAGGCTGTGCTCGCCATTGCCGCCATCGTCGGCTGCGCCCTGGCTGCTCTCAGCCTCCGGCATGTCAACGTATTCCACGTCCTGATCCGGCTTGCGCACCAGGAACTGCTTGAGCTGGTCCCGGATCTGGGACGGCGGCAGGTGGTTGCTGGAGATGGACGCCAACCCGTCCTGGATCAACCGCAGCAGTTCCGGCAGGTTGATGTCGCTGTCGGGGTCTTCGCCGAAGGCAATCAGCAAGTCGATCACCGCCAGGTAATCCTCCCACAACTGGCTGTCGGCGCCCTGGCGAATCCAGGTCAGCGACAGCAGGTCACGCCAGCCTCCATCAAGCAGACTGACGATGACCCTCGGCACCCGGCGACCGGCGAGACGCTGATCCAGCGCCTCGGCCACCGCGGTCTTGGATTCCGCCACCTTCTGGGCCCCTTCCGAGGCCGCCGTGACCCGCTCGACGTTGCGGCGATAGACCAGGTTCTGACGTTCGATCAGGGTGTCCAGCTCATGGACCACGTGCTCGAACACCCCGGTGTCCTGCTCAAAGTTGGTGGCAATCTGCTGCACCAGCTCATCGATGCGGCGCTGGGTAACCGGATTAATCCGGCCGCCCTTGACGCTGAGCTGGGCCAGGCGATTGAGCACGCCCCGCACCGGGCTGTTTTCGTCATCGAAGAACGAGCGGTCACGCAGAACCACCTTCAATACCGGGACTTCCAGCTGCTTGAGGTGGCGCTGCACCGCCTCGTTGATACGGGGGCTCTCGGAAATACTGCTGAAGAAGCGGTCCACCACATCGAGGGCGTCCTGCTGCTCGTCATCGAGGCGGCCGTCGGCATCGTCCCGCACCCGCGCCACCACCCGATCTTTCAACGGGGTGTGGTCATCCGCCTTGGCGACAGCGGCCAATTGCAGTTGCTGCAGTTCACGCTGGAACTCCCCGGTGGACAGGGGCCGGGCGTTGGGTGGAAACGCTACCGGGTCCGAATCCCCCCGGGCCAGGCGACTGGCCTGCAGGGTAGACAACAGGTTGCGCACCGTGGCAAAGGCCGACTGCGCGGCCTGGGAATGACCCTGGAACCCCAGTCCCGCGGCGCCGGCCTGGGCCGCGTCGGCGCGAGGCCTGGGAGTCGCCCCGACATCCGCCGGTGATGGCGAGGCCGGCGCTGCAGCGGGTTCGGCCATCGGCGGAGCCACGGGTTGCTTGCGCTCAGCCTGGGCACTGACCGGTTTGCGCTCACTGAGGTACTTGCTGAGATCCAGATCCGGCAGGATGCCGTGACGAACGAGAATCTGGTTCAGTTCCTGATACAGCGCCGCCAGACGGTTCAGCACCGTCTTTTCGAAGGTCTTCAGGCACACTTTCTCCACCGCCCGGCTGGCCTTGAGCAGTGCCAGACCGGCATGGAAAGACTCGCAGATCAGCGCCGGCCCCAAGGGATTCTGGTGGCCGGTGTCGTTACTGACACCGAGCTTGTCGAGGCGCAGTTTGAGCTGCAGCAGATCGCCACGGTACTGGGTGTCAGCCTTGGTCACCATCACCCGCAGGGTCAGCCAGTCCTCAAACTCGCCCTTTTCCACCAGCGACAGCTCACCGCCATCGGCACTCTTGCCGGCCGGCTTCAGGGGCGACGACAGGGCCTGGCTCATCTGGTGCCAGATTACCTTCTGGCGACCGGCCAACAGCCCCGAGGCATCGAGGAAGTCGTTCGCCTGCTGGTCGCTGGTGGCATGCTGCGCCGCTTCCTGCAAACTGGCCGTCATCTGGCCGAAGCATTCCTGCATCAACGGTTCCAGATAGCGCACCACCGAGCGGGCACACTGGTGAAGCACAAACTGGACCCGCTCGCTGGGGGCGTTAAGCGCCGGCCGCTCCTGTTCCTGTTCGGCACCACACAGTTGCAGCATGGCAGCCACCGCCTCCGGCTTCACGCTGGCAAACGCCACGCCGGCGGCGCCCGAGGTACGACGCACGACATTGACCCGCAGCTCGTGGCGGGTCTGGCCATCGGCGGCGCGAAAGCGCACATCCACCGCATGGCTGTCGCCCCGCTGGAGCTGCTGCTCCAGACGGCGTTCAGAGTCCGGGGAAAAGCGGATGTAGAGCCCTTCGGCGCAGAAGTCTGCGATCTGGCACGGCAGCACCGTGCCATCGTCCAGCACCAACTGAGCGGCGAGTTTGATGGCCCTGCGGGGACTGGAACGACGATCCTTGGAATCCATTGACGACCTGATACCTGGCGAAGCCGATACGAGAGTGGCGGTGCCCTCCCGCTTCCTTGTTCTGACCCGGCGTGGCAACTGCCACCCGGATTACGTTGGCTGTAGTATAGCGGCTACCAAGGTAGGAGAAAAAACCCGTGATTTTGCGTAGCCTTCCAGTACATGCAGACGCTCTCGCCGTATGGTCCCGACGCGGTTGCCTGCTGGTGCTGGCATTGCTGATCTCCGGCCTGCTTGGCGGCTGCTCGTCGCTGCGCTACTACCAGCAGGCCGTCGCAGGTCAGCTTGATCTGATGTGGTCCGCGCGTCCGGTGAGCGAGGTAATTGCCGACCCGGACATCGATCCTGCGTTGCGTCAGCGCCTGGAGCAGGCCCAGACGGCCCGACGCTTTGCCCGCGACCAGCTGGCACTGCCGGTGGGCGACGCCTACCGCGACTTCGTCGCCCTCGACCGCCCCTACGTGGTGGTCAATGTGGTGGCAGTGCCCGAGTTTTCCCTGCAGCCCCACCAGTGGTGTTACCCGGTGGTGGGCTGCCAGGCCTACCGCGGCTATTTCGATCCACAGATGGCCAGGGCCGAGGCCCAGACTTTCCGGGACCAGGGCTTTGACACCCTGGTCAGCGGCGTCACCGCCTATTCCACCCTGGGCTGGTTTGACGATCCCCTGCACAGTGGATTCACCCGCCTGCCCAGTGAGCGCATGGCCGCCCTGCTGTTCCACGAACTCGCCCACCGGGTGGTGTACGTCGCCGGCGATACCGCCTTCAACGAAAGCTTCGCCACCGCGGTGGAACTGGCCGGCCTGGAACTGTGGCTCAGCCGGCAAGGTGAACAGGCGCGATTCCAGGCCACCCTGGCGCGCCTGGAGCGGCGGGACCAGACCCTCGCCCTGGTCGCCGCCGCCAGCGAGCAGTTGCAGGCGCTGTACCACAGTGAAGACCCACTACCGCCCGAGCAGCTGCGGCAACACAAGGCCCGCATCCTCTCCGAATTGCGTCAGGCCTATCTGGCCAAAACCCGGGAATGGCATGCGCCGGGTCCGTTCGGGCTATCGCCGCCGGCATTCAACAACGCCCACCTGGCGCTGTTTCGTCAGTACAACCAATACCTGCCGGCCTTTCGCCAACTGCTGCGCGAGCATGACCATCATTTTGCCGACTTCTATGACGCTGTCAAAACGCTCGCCGCACAACCCCCAGCGCAACGGCAACGCCGGCTGCACACGCTGGCTGCCGCCGCTGCCGGCCAACCCGATCCGGATCATGGGGACTCCGATTAACGGCGGATCACCTCAGGCCCTCAGAGCGGTTTGACGAACACCTTGGAGTTGCGCTGGGCGTTGTAGGTAGCCAGCTTCGGGCCAGGCAGTGCCTGCACCGTGGAGGGCTGGAAGCCACGCTCGCGAAACCAGTGCTCGGTCTGGGTGGTCAGCACAAACAGCCGCTGGATACCCTGGCGTCGGGCCATCTGCTCCACCGTGGCGAGAATGTCATCACCACGACCGGCGCGGCGGTAGGCCGCATCCACGGCGAAACACGACAACTCACCCGCGCGTTCGTCGGGAAAGTGGTAGAGGGCCGCACAGCCAACCACGGTACCATCCCGCTCCGCCACCACAAAACGGTCGATCTCAGTTTCCAGCATCTCCCGGGAACGGCGTACCAGCACCCCCTGCTCTTCCAGCGGCCGGATCAGCTCCATGATGCCGCCGATGTCTTCCACCCCGGCGGCGCGAATCTGCTCGTAGGTGTCGCCACTGACCAGAGTGCCGGAGCCGTCGCGGGTGAACAGTTCTTCCAGCAACGCACCGTCGGCGGCGTAGCTGATGATATGGGCCCGTTTGACGCCTTTGACACAGGCATCGCAGGCAGCCCGCAGCAGGTCGGCATCGTCCCCGGTCAGGCGCCCGGCGGCCAGCCGGTCAGACGCCTGGCGGGCGGACAGCTCCCGCACCAGAGCACCTTCCTCGTCGAGCACACCCTGGTGGCGAGTGAAGATGATCAGTTTCTCCGCCTGCAGGGCGGCCGCCACCTGACTGCCCACGTCCTCGTAGGAGAGGTTGAAGACGTCGCCGGTGGCCGAATAGCCCTGGGGCGGTACCAACACGATGTGACCCAACTCCAGCAGCCGTTCGATGCCTTCGACGTCAACCCGCCGAACCTTGCCGGTGTAGCCGAAATCGACCCCATCCAGCACCCCGACCGGGCGCGCCGTCACAAAGTTGCCGCTGCTGACCCGGATGCGGGCGTTGTGCATGGGGGAGTTCACCAGCCCCATGGACAGCTGGCTCTCCAGGTGGCTCCGCAGGCCGCCGATGGCCTCCAGCACCAGCGGAAGCTGGCCTTCGCCGGTAATACGCAAACCACGATGGAAACGGGACGACTCGCCGGCTTGATCCAGCCGTCGCTGGATCTGGCTGCGGGCGCCGAAGGTGATCACCAGACGGATGCCCAGACTGCTGAGCAGCGTCAGGTCATGAATGATGTTGATCAGATTGTCGTGGGCAATGGCATCACCGCTGATGGAGAGCACCACAGTACGGCCACGATGGGTATTGATGTACGGCGACGAGTGACGGAACCCGTGCAGCCAGTCATTCGATTTCAAGGAGTTACTCCAGGCAAAAACGTTGGATCAACTGACGCAGCAGGGTCACCGTGGGGGCCACCTGGGACAGCGCCAGGAACTCGTCCGGCTGGTGGGCCTGGTCGATCGAGCCAGGCCCCAGCACCAGGGTCTCCATGCCCAGTTTCTGCAGCCAGGGCGCCTCGGTGGCGAAGGCGACCGCTTCCGCGCGATGACCGGTCAGCGCCTCACAGGCCTTGACCAGCTCGGCGTCGGCGGCGGTCTCAAACGGCGGTACGCCATCAAACAGCGGCTCGAAGGTGAGGTCCAGTTGACGCGCCCGGGCCAGCGGCTGGAGCCGCTCCAGTATGGCCTCGCGCAACTCGGTCATCGCCATGCCCGGCAACGGCCGAAGATCGAAATGCAGCTCGCAGCGACGACAGATGCGATTGGGGTTGTCGCCACCGTGAATGCAACCGAGGTTGAGGGTCGGCACCGCCACCTCGAACGCCGGGTTGCGGTAACGGGCCTGCCAGTCTGCCCGCAGCGCCAGCAGCTCACTCATGGCCTGGTGCATGCCCTCCAGGGCATTGCGACCCAACGCCGGATTGGAGGAATGGCCAGACTGGCCCTCGAACGCCAACCGCTCCATCATGATGCCCTTGTGCATACGGATGGGACGCAGATTGGTGGGTTCGCCGATCACCGCGTAACGGGCCTTGGGGTAACCGGCTTCAGCCAGTGCCCGGGCGCCGTCCATGGAGCTTTCCTCGTCGGCGGTCGCCAGCAGGATCAGCGGCTGCTTCAGCTTTTTCCCCGCCAGCTCCCGGGCTGCCTCGATGGCCAGGGCGAAGAAGCCCTTCATGTCGCAGGTGCCCAGGCCGTACCAGCGATCATCCCGCTCCGTCAGGGTGAAGGGGTCGCTCTGCCAGCGGCTGGGGTCGTAAGGCACGGTGTCGGTGTGGCCGGAGAGCACCAGACCACCGGGACCGCTCCCCAGGGTAGCCACCAGGTTGAACTTGCCATCCCGGCCGGGAACCGGCAACACCTCGGTGCGAAAGCCCAGGGGCTGGAGCCACTCCTCCAGCAGGTTGATCACCGCAGCGTTGCTCTGGTCCCATTCCGGGGAAGCGCTGCTGACCGACGGCAGCGCAATCAGCCGGGCCAGCATGGTCTGGATGTCCGGCGGGGTTGCCACCGGGTTTGCCTGGGTCATCACCGTTCTCCCATCGCCGCTGTCCATCACCACTGTCCATCACCACCGCATGACCACCGTATCACCACGGCGCCATCACCACGGCCCGGTCGCCGTTACTTTATCGGGATGACGGCTGACCACCTCGCCGCCACACTTCCAGGGTGGCCACGGCGCGAACCATCATCGGGTAGGCCACTTCGCCGCCGTCCACCGCCCGCGCTACTTCCAGCTCCCGGTCATCGGCCCGATCCAGACGGCCCTGGACGGTTCGGCCATTGTTCAGAGTAACCCGAACCCGGTGGCCAAGCCATTGCGAGGCGCTCTCCACCGTCACCGTTCGCCAACCCGGCTGGGTCAGACTGCGGTCCCGGGGCACCACCGGTTCGAGGGCCTCGGTGGGCAGCTCGGAAACGGCGGCAGCCACCCGGTTCAGGAACAGCCCGGGAACCTCGGCGCCGTTGTACCGTGCCGCCAGTTCGGCACCGTCGTTAGTCGTGCCGTCAGCTCCAGAGTCCGTATTGGCCGCGCGGACCGGCAGTCCCCAATGACCCTGGCGCGGGTCCAGCACCACCACCAGCTCGCCGCCGTCGGCCAGCCAGCGTCGATAGAGCGCCTGCAACTGGCGACTGGGCGCCAGCCCGGCCTGCCGGAAACGGGCCTTCAGCGCCGCCAGCGCCGAGGCGGTCCACTCGTCAACCGCCAGCCCGGACTCCCGGGCGCAGTAGGCAGCGATTTTCCGCATGGTGCCGCCATCCCGCAGCGTCAGGGTCAACGGACCGGGGGCGTCCTGCCACAGCGACTGCGGCTCCAGCAACCGGAACCGGGCGCCGGGCCAGTCGATCTCGATACTGCCGGTGCCATCGGTCACCAGCTCGGCGTGCAGGCGGTCAGGGCTTTGTCGCAACAGCGCTTCACCACTCACCTCGGTGATGCCGATGCGCACCAGATCGCCACTGCCCAGGCGCTGACGATGGTCCGGCCCGCATACCGGTGCGAAGGAATCGTTGCCACCGTTATCACCAGCGCTGACCCAGCTGCGGAACATCGCGGCGTCCAGCGCCAGACCAACGTCCCGGGCCTGAAACTCCCAGTGCGACGGCAAACGGGCCGGGTCGGCCAGCAGTTGCAACAGCGCCCACGGTGACGAGGCATCCAGCGAGGCCTCGCCAATCTCCAGTGGCTGGGTCAGGTGGAAGGACTGGTAGCCGTTACCCCGCAGGGTCAGCTGACCAGCCACGCTGGAATGGATACTGCCCCACTCCAGCACGCCAAACGATTCCAGCTCGGCGCGGGCCTGCTTCAGGTCCTGCTCCGTCAGCCACCACACCGCCGCCTTGTAGGCCCCGAATGCCACCAGGGCCATCAGAACCAGCGTCATCAACAGTTTCTTCACTCTGGCCTCCCTACATCCTGTCCCGGTCTGCCAACGACACTGCGATCAGTGCCGGGAAATCAGGGTGCCGACACCTTCGTCGGTAAAGATTTCCAGCAGGGTGGCGTGGGCCACCCGGCCATCGATGATGTGGGAGGTCCGTACCCCACTCTCCACCGCGTTCAGGGCGCAGCGGATCTTCGGCAGCATGCCGCCGTGGATGGTGCCGTCCTCAATCAGGTCGTTCACTTCCTGGGCGGTGAGCCCGGTCAACACCTCTCCGTCCTTGCTCTTGAGCCCGGAGACGTTGGTGAGCAGGATCAGCTTCTCGGCTTTCAGCGCCTCGGCCACCTTCCCCGCCACCAGATCGGCGTTGATGTTGTAGGACGCGCCGTCTTCGCCGACCCCAATGGGGGCGATCACCGGAATCACATTGCTGCGGGTCAGCATGTCGATCATCTCGACGTTGACCTCCTGCACCTCGCCAACGTGACCAATATCGATGATCTCTGGGCGGGCCAGTTCGTCCGCGTGGTTTTTCACTTCCAGCTTGCGGGCGCGGATCAGGTTGCCGTCCTTGCCGGTCAGCCCCACCGCCGTGCCGCCCTGCTGGTTGATCAGTGACACTATCTGCTTGTTGACCTGGCCACCGAGCACCATTTCCACCACGTCCATGGTTTCGCTGTCGGTCACCCGCATGCCGTTAATGAAGTGAGACTTGATGTTCAGGCGCTCCAGCAGCTCACCGATCTGTGGACCACCACCGTGAACCACGATGGGATTGATACCCACCAGTTTCATAAGCACCATGTCACGGGCAAAGCTGCGCTGCAGGTCCTCATTCTCCATGGCGTTACCGCCGTACTTGATGACCACCGTCTTACCGGTAAACCGTTGGATGTAGGGCAGGCCTTTGCTCAATACCGCAGCCACCTGCATTGCCGTTTCACGATCCAGTGCCATTCTCTGCCTTACTCATCGAAGTGTTGTTGGGGAGGGCCGGCGGCCGTTGCCTGCCAGGCCCTTGGTAGGGAGCGATTCAGAATTCCGCCACCAGGTCCGGGGAGACTTTCTGGAGCTGTTCCCGAAACACGGTCTTGATGCGTTCCAGGGCGTCGCCGGACTCCGCCTCGAAGCGCAGCACCAGTACCGGTGTAGTGTTGGAGGCGCGACACAGGCCCCAGCCGTCCGGGTAGTCCACCCGCACACCGTCAATGGTGCTGATGCTGCCATCGCCGAAGTCACCTTCGCTGCTGAGTTTCTCCACCAGCGAGAACTTGCTGTCTTCGGTCACCGCCACGTTGAGCTCCGGGGTGCTGACGTCCTCGGGGAAGTCGGCAAACACCTCATCGCTCTGGCGATCTTCCACCCCGAGGATTTCCAGCAGGCGGGCGGCGGAATAGAGGCCATCGTCAAAGCCGTACCAGCGTTCCTGGAAGAAGACATGACCACTCATTTCCCCTGCCAGCAGAGCGCCGGTTTCCTTCATCTTCGCCTTCATCAGTGAATGGCCGGTTTTCCACATGATCGGCCGGCCACCGGCCTCGTTGATCACGCTGGCCAGGCGGCGACTGCATTTGACGTCGTAGAGCACATCCGAGCCCGGGTTGCGGGAGACCACGTCGCGGGCAAACAGCATCATCAGCCGATCTGGCCAGACGATCTTGCCGCTGTTGGTCACCACACCCAGACGGTCGCCGTCGCCGTCAAACGCCAGACCGAGGTCTGCGCCTTCGCTTTTAACTCGCTCGATCAGGTCACTGAGATTCTCCGGCTTGCCCGGGTCCGGATGGTGGTTGGGGAAACTGCCATCGACTTCGCAGTACATCGGAATGACTTCACAGCCCAGTTCTTCCACCAGGATCGGTGCCAGTTCGCCGGCAATGCCGTTGCCGGCATCCAGCACCACCTTGAGCGGTGCCGCCACGGCGATGTCGCCAAGAATCCGATCCAGGTAGGGACGACGGACATCTTCCTGACGGCTCTGGCCCTGCCCCGTGGCGAAATCGCCGGTCTGGATGCGTTGCAGCAGCCCCTGGATGGCATCGCCGGACAGGGTCTCACCACCGAGCATCATCTTCAGGCCGTTGTAGTTGGCCGGGTTGTGGCTGCCGGTCACCATCACCCCGGAACCGGTTTCCAGCTGATGGGTGGCGAAGTACAGCACCGGCGTGGGTACCGCGCCGATGTCGATCACATTGCAGCCGGTTGCCATCAGGCCATTGCCCAGCGCCACGGCCAGCTCTGGACTGGAGTGACGGCCATCGTAGCCGACACAGAGGGTATCGAGGCCACGCTGGCGTGCCTCGCTGCCAATGGCCCGGCCGATGGTTTCCACCACCGCCGGCGTCAGCGTCTCACCGACAATGCCGCGGATGTCGTAGGCGCGGAAGATGCCCGGATCAACCAACACCTGGGCCGCCGGCTGTTCCTCGATTCCGAGCTCATCCGCCGCACTGTCCAGGCTGTCACCCAGGCCCAACAGGTCGTCGTCGCCGTCCAGCATGTCGATGTCCAGCATATCCTTGTCCTGGAACAGCGGTTCTTCGGCTGCTGGCGCCGCCTTGGCGCCTGCGGCCGACTCGGAGGCAGGGGCAGCAGCCCGCGCAGCGGGCCTGGCTCGTGCGGCTTCAGCAGCCTTGAGCAGCCGCTTCTCAATCGCCTGGGACAGGCGCTGGAGCACATCCGCCATGGTCGCCAGGGTCTCCCAGGACATGGCGGGCAATTTCTGGCGCTCGCCACTGAAGGTCTTCTGAGCCCACTGGATCAGCGCCGTGGACTCCTGACGCAGGGACTTCTGGGCCTGGCCCAGTAACAGCCAGACGATCACCGCGGCCACCAGCAGCGGCGCCACCACCATCGCCAGCGCCAGCATCGGATTGAGCACTGGCGCCAGGCTCATACCCGGAGTCACCTGCAGGGTCCAGTTGGGGATGTCGAGACTGCGTTCCACCACGGCACCCTGGCCGGAGCCCTGGGCCACCACGGTATTGGTATTGCCGGATACCGTCTGCACCAGGGCCACCCGGGCACTCTGCTCTGCACTAGCACTGGTCAGTGCCGGCGCCAGGATATCCGCGTCCATCACCACCAGCAGACTGCCTTCCACCGCCTGACTGGTGGGGTTCCGCACCGGCGCGGCGATCTGCACAAACCAGTTGCCATCCCGGGGAAACGCATCCGGACTCAGCGCCCGGCCGGACTCGGCACGGCGCGCCAGGTCCAGGCTGGCAAAGCCAAGCCGCACCGACCCCACCGCCGAGCGGGGCACCCGGCCATAGGGGAACAGGTGGACCTCCTGAATCCCCGGCATCAGCCGTTGCAGATCGGCACTGATTTGCTGGGTGGCCGCCTGGTTGCCCAAGGCATCACGGACCTGATCCAGCTCTGACATCCCACCGACCAGGGCCTGAAGACCCGCCACCCGTTGCTCAAACCGGACTTCGGCCTGGTCTGCCAGACGCTCCGCCACCGCCTGCTGGCGACGAGTCTCCGCCGGCTGAAAAACCAGCAGGTAGAGCAGGGCTGCGGCGACCGCGGCGGCAATCACCACCACCGCAGCCTGCATTCCGGCGACACTGCCGAGTCGCTTCAGGGAAGGCTCCCCTTTACCTTTGTCGGCTTTTCTCTTCTGCTTGGCAGAAGCGTCCTTTTTGTCTTTCGGCTTTGCCGGCACGTCGTCGTCCGACGGCTTTTTCTTCCCCAGTTTCATAGCCAACCCTGCATGCCAGTTGCGTATCGGTGACGACAC
Source organism: Marinobacter sp. CA1 (assembly GCF_020546665.1). Taxonomy (NCBI): domain Bacteria; kingdom Pseudomonadati; phylum Pseudomonadota; class Gammaproteobacteria; order Pseudomonadales; family Marinobacteraceae; genus Marinobacter; species Marinobacter sp. CA1. The sequence goes on along the minus strand of NZ_CP071785.1, from coordinate 441,077 downwards.
GATGATTCGTAGGAATATGATTTAGAGCAACAAATGTTTAGTGGAAAAGTATAGTCACCCTACCCGAGGGAGAGCGAATCCCTCAGTGCTTACCGGTGGAGCCGAAGCCACCGGCACCACGATCGCTGCTCTCGAAGCTGTCCACCAGCTCAAATTCCGCCTGCACCACCGGTACCAGCACCAGCTGGGCAATGCGCTCCCCGGCCTCGATGGTGAACGTGGTGTTGCCCCGGTTCCAGCAGGACACCATCAGCTCGCCCTGATAGTCGGAATCGATCAGTCCCACCAGGTTGCCCAGCACAATGCCATGCTTGTGACCCAGCCCGCTGCGGGGCAGAATCATCGCCGCCAGCGAAGGATCACCGATGTGGATCGCCAGACCGGTTTTCAGCAGCTCGGTCTGACCGGGTTCCAGGGTCAGCGGCTGATCCAGGCAGGCCCGCAGATCGAGCCCGGCGGAGCCATCGGTGGCGTATTCCGGCAGCGGGATGGTATCGCCGATGCGGGGGTCCAGCACCCGCACCTGTAAAGATTGTTTGGTCATCCAGATTCCTTAATAAACGTTTGCGTTCCGCGCCGCAGTAAACGGCATCAGCCGGCACTGGCCCGGTCACGGTAGCGGTCGGCGATCAACGCCACCAGTTTGGTCGCCAGTTCGGCCTTGCCCTGGGCCTCGAAGGGCTGCTCGCCGTCGGCCCAGAACACCGTCACGGCGTTGTCGTCGCTGTTGAATCCCAGCCCGGGGCGGGACACATCGTTGGCAACGATCATGTTGAGGTTTTTGCGTTGCATTTTATCGCGGGCGTAGCGGGCCACGTCTGTGGTCTCCGCCGCAAATCCGACGGTAAATGGGGCGCTCTCGCGACAAGATATTGTCGCAAGCGTATCGGGATTGCGCACCAGAGCCAATGACATGGCGCGCTCGGATTTCTTGATCTTCTGATCCGCACACTGGTCTGGGCGGTAATCCGCCACCGCCGCCGTGGCGATGAAAATGTCGCAACCGGCATCGACCGCCTCACTGGCGCCCGCCAGCATATCGGCCGCTGTCACCACCGGCACCACCGCAACCCCGTCCGGCGCCGCCAGGGCCACCGGCCCGCTCACCAGCGTGACCTCGGCACCCGCAGCCCGGGCCGCCGCCGCCAGGGCGTACCCCATTTTGCCGGAGCTGTGATTGCTGATGTAGCGCACCGGGTCGATCGGCTCACGGGTGGGACCGGCGGTAATCACCAGTCGCAGCCCTGCCAGCACACCGTCAACCGGCACCTGCAGCCTGGCCAGCAGGGCCTGGGGTTCGAGCATCCGGCCGGGGCCGGTGTCGCCACAGGCCTGCTCGCCCTGGTCCGGTCCCCACAGCGACACCTGGGGGTCGTCCGCCAGCAGGGCGACGTTGCGCTGGGTGCGGGCATTGCGCCACATCGCCTGATTCATCGCCGGCGCCAGCACAATGGGCGCCTCGGTGGCACTGCACACGGTGGTGAGCAGGTCATCCGCCATGCCCTGGGCGAAGCGGGCAAGGAAGTCCGCCGACGCCGGAGCCACCAGCACCAGCTCGGCCCACTTGGCCAGCTCGATGTGCCCCATGCCGGCCTCCGCTTCCGGGTCCAGCAATGAGGTCCGCACCGGCTCGCCACTGAGGGCCTGGAAGGTCAGCGGCGTCACAAAGGCCTCGGCACCGCCGGTCATCACCACCCGCACCTCGTGCCCGGCCTTGCGCAGCAGGCGAACCAGCTCGGCACTCTTGTAGGCCGCGATACCGCCGGTTACTCCCAGCAGGATGCGTTTCTGCACCATGTCCTCTCCCGTTTGATCTCGCCAAAAGCCTTGAAAATCAAGGCACCCTGTTAGCAAACCCAGGGGCGTATAAGATAGCACCGCTGGCCGCCCATCGACAGCCCGCCAACTGTGGTAGTCTCATCGTCACGGACACCGTAAACCCGGCTCAGGACGAGCCGTTATCGACATCAAGGGAAAGGATTCACCATGTCACAATCTTCCTGGCCCCGGGACCAACGCCCCAGGGAACGCCTGCTGGCCCATGGCGCCGGCAGCCTCTCCGACGCCGAACTGCTGGCCATCTTCCTGCGCACCGGCACCAGCGGCACACCGGTGATGGCGCTGGCGCAGCAACTGATCGAGCGCTTCACCAGTCTGCGGGGCCTGATGACCGCCAGCCAGCGCCAGTTCTGCGACGTCCGCGGCCTGGGCAGCGCCAAGTACGCCCAGATTCAGGCCGCCATGGAGATGGCCCGGCGAGTGATGGACGAACCTCTGCGCCAGGGCGACCCGCTGCGCTCTCCGGAGGACACCCGGCGCTATCTGTGCAGTCGCCTGGGCACCTATCCCCACGAGGTGTTTGCCGGCCTGTTCCTGGACAACCGCCACCGGGTGATCCAGTATCGCGAGCTGTTCCGCGGCACCATTGACGGCGCCGCGGTCTATCCCCGGGAAGTGGTGCGTCAGGCTCTCGAGGATAACGCCGCCGCGGTGATCTTCGCCCACAACCACCCGTCCGGCGTCGCCGAGCCCAGCCAGGCGGATGTCGCCCTCACCAAACGGCTGCGGGAAGCCCTGGGGCTGGTGGACATTCGGGTGCTGGACCATATGGTGGTGGGGCACGGTGAGGTGGTTTCCCTGGCAGAACGGGGTCTGTTGTGAAAACGGGGGCTTAGCCGATGGCCTGGCCAAATTCCCAACAATTTTTTGCTTTGCCTGGGCAGTTCTGGTATAAAAGCGTCCCTTTCTGGCGGCGTCTGGCGGGCAGCGTGCACTCAGGGGCGCAATAGCAGAGGCGCGAGTAGCAACCAGAGACGCAATTTAACGAATTCGTTCTTTAAGTAGACCAACGCTCAGGTCGGAGGCAAGTATGTCCAGAGTTTGTCAGGTTACCGGTAAGCGACCGGTCACCGGTAACAATGTTTCTCACGCAATGAACCACACCAAGCGTCGTTTTCTGCCGAACCTGCAGAACCATCGCTTCTGGGTCGAGTCCGAGAAACGTTTCGTGAAGCTGCGCGTATCCACCAAGGGCATGCGCATCATCGATAAAAAAGGCATTGACGCTGTGCTGGCCGATCTTCGCGCCCGCGGCGAGAAAGTTTAAGGAGCCGCATCATGCGCGAAAAGATCAAGCTGGTATCCTCAGCAGGCACAGGCCACTTCTACACTACGGTGAAGAACAAGCGTAACACCCCGGAAAAGATCGAGATCAAAAAGTACGATCCGGTGGTTCGCAAGCACGTGGCGTACAAAGAAGCCAAGATCAAGTAATTTGATCTCCGGCCACAAAAAACCCGGCAACCGCCGGGTTTTTTGTGGCCACCAATCGACTCAGAAAGTCTCCAGATACCCCTTCGGCAAGGCGATATCCATCGCAATTGGCAGGTGATCCGACATTGGGTAGCTGACCACCTCGGAACGCCGTATTTCCAGGCTGGGGCTCACCAGAATATGGTCCAGCGCCCGCTCCGGCCGCCAGCTGGGAAAGCTGTGGGCCGTCTCCGGCAGCGGCACCAGGTTCGCCTCCTTCAGCGGTGTACCGCTCAACAACTCTTCGGCGTGGTTGTTCATATCCCCCATCAGCACCACATGCTGGTACTGACTGATCAGCTCATGGATATACCCCAACTGCTTCTGCTGCGCGGTTTTGTTCAGGGACAGATGCATCATCACCAGCACCAGCGGATCGTCCTCGGCACCGTAACGGGCGATGATCGCACCGCGACCCGGAATCAGCCCCGGCAGCCGGTGCTCACAGACATCCAGGGGCCGGAATCGGCTCAACAGACCGTTGGAATGCTGGGCCAGCTGACCCAGGTTACGGTTGAGCTGCTGGTACCAGTAGGGAATACCCGCCGCCTCCGCCAGGTACTGAACCTGGTTGATGTAGCCACTACGCAGGCTGCCGCCGTCACACTCCTGTAGCGCCACCACATCGTAGCCACGCAACAGCCCGGCGATCCGGTCCAGGTTTTCGATACGACGACGATGGGGCAGGAAGTGCTGCCAGCTGCGGGTAAGGTAATGGTGGTAGGAGGAGGTACTGATGCCGACCTGGATGTTGAAGGTCAACAGGCGGATATGTCGATGGGGCTCGAAGTCCGGGACATGGACCTCGCCCGAGCAGGCACCCCGAGGTTGAGACTCGGTGCCAAGCATGCCATTGAGCTGCTTACGGATTCGCTTGTACATGGACGGCTCGCCTCACTACCTCCAGGCCTTTCGTCTCCCTGACACACACCGCCGGACCCGTTCAGGTCCGGCGGCGCAGCGAATCAGCGCGCGTCGCGCTCCTTCGCCACCAGGTAGTCTACCACTTCCAGCATGGCTTCATGGCTACCCGCCCCAGTGCCGGTGACCGTGTACTTGCCATTTACCAGCATAGTCGGAGTTCCGGTGATGCGGGCACCACGGATCTGTGACTGGGCCTGCTGGAACTGGGCACTGACCCCGAAACTCTCGTAGGCGGCTACGAACTCAGCCTTGTCGACACCATAGTCCGACAGGAACTCACCCAGGGCATCGGCATCGTTGAGCGCCCGACGCTCCACCGCCAGCGCCTTGAACAGCGCATCGTTGGTGGTGTCATTGAGCTGATCGATGGCCTTGAGGGCATAGAACGCCATGGCATGAGGGGTCCAGGAACGCCCCAGCGCAGCCGGTACCATCTCAAAACTGACGTTTTCAGCCTGCTTGTCCGCCCACGCCTCAACCAGCGGCTTGAAGCGGTAACAGTGGCCACAGCCATACCAGAATACTTCAGCCACCTCGATCACATCGGGGTTACTGGTGCGCACCGGATTGCTCAGGCGCTCATAGTGGCGCCCTTCTTCCCAGGAACCGTCGGCGGCCTGGGCTGAAAAAGCCGTGAGCGCCAACATCAGGCTCAGCGCCACGTTCAGTAGTTTGGTCATCGATTTTCTCCACATTGCAAGGGATTGGCCCGACGGGCCCGATTCGTCGTCATGCCCGCGCTGTGACCATGCACCAGCCAAATAGTTCTGGCCAGGCAGCTTACGCCCTGTTCATCCGGGCTCCGACGATGCCCCAAATTATCGATAAACAGCCACATTTATCCACGCCTGGCAGGTTACGCCATGTTAATCCAGCCAGTTCGGCCACAAAAAAACCCGCACACGGCGGGTTTTCTGCAACAACGTCTACCGGCCTTAGTGCAGGCCAGATACGTAGTTGGCAACTGCTTCGATCTCGGCATCCGTCAGGCGAGACGCCACATCAGCCATGATCTGGGCGTTGGCGGTGGCAGCACGCTCACCATCGCGGAAGGCCCGCAGCTGCTTGGCCACGTACTCGGCGTTCTGGCCACTCAGACGGGGATAGCCGGCCGGCTCGTTACCCTTGCCCTGAGGGTTGTGACAGCCGGCACAGGCGGGAACGCCAGAGGCCATGTTACCACCGCGGTAGATCGCAGAACCGCGCTCCACCAGCGCCGGGTCGGCCTGGTTCAGGCCCACGGGCTGTTGGTCAAAATAGGCTGCCAGGTCCTGCAGATTCTGGTCAGACAGACCATTCAGCTGGCCAGCCATCTCCGGAATGTTCCGGGTGCCATCCTGGATATGCTTGAGCTGGCGGGTAAGGTAGACCTCGCCCATGCCGGCCAGTTTCGGGTAGTTGCCCATGAGTGGCTGGGCACCGCCCTGGCCGTGGCAGCTCTGACACGCCATACCCGACACCAGCTCTTTACCAGCTTCAGGATCTCCCGCCCCGTAAGCCACGGCACTGAGGCTAACGCCGAGAACTACTCCTGCGATCAGTTTTTTCATGCTCGCTCCGCTTCTCTCTCATCTTAAAACCGATTATTCGTCATACAGCCGGCGGGCCTGGGCCAAGGAGGTGCTGCGTGAACCCGGCTCGCCGAACACCTCTTACCGGCAACGTGGCCGCCACCGGAAAGAACCCCAAACCGCAGGCAAGAGGTTGACGGGCCGTCTGCGAAGGGCCTTTTTGCCAGAAAACGCGAGGCTGGGCCTTGACCTAAGACAGTTTCACGCAGCCTCGGTTCTCCGGGGCTGTCAGCAGCTACGCTCGGCGTGCCGCCTGAAATTGGTGTAGCATTATACATTAATCCCTGATAACTGAAATCCAATAGGAAAGCCTAAATTCGTGTCGGCCGAACAGCAGTCCAAACCCGTATCCTTTAACAGCGCCCGCTTCCTGATCAGCGCCTCGCGGCTGGACGAATGTCCGCCCGACGACGGTGTCGAAATCGCGTTTGCCGGTCGCTCCAACGCTGGCAAGTCCAGCGCCATCAACTGCATCACCGGCCATGGTAAGCTGGCCCGCACCAGTAAGACACCGGGACGCACCCGGCTGATCAACTTCTTCAGCCTCAATCGAGAACACTGCCGCCTGGTGGACCTGCCCGGCTACGGCTACGCCAAGGTCTCCCGCAACATGAAGGAAGACTGGCAGGAACACCTGGGTCATTACCTCAACGATCGCCGCTGCCTGCGGGGACTGGTACTGGTGATGGACATCCGCCACCCACTCACCGAGTTCGACCGGATGATGGTGGATTGGTGCGAGCACAACCAGGTGCCACTGACCATCCTGGTCACCAAGGCGGACAAACTGAAGTTCGGGCAGGCCAAGACCACCATGCTGACCATCGCCAAGGAACTGAAACAGCAGCAGTTTGTGGAAAATCTGGTGATGTTTTCCGCCACCACCAAGCGCGGTCTCGATGAAACCCGCGACATTCTCAGCCAATGGTTTGAGCCCCCACCCCGGTGAAATGATCCGCCAGGCGGCCGGCGTCCACCCCTAAAAAAGCCGGCGTCCCGCATCGGGACCCGGCCAAACGTCAGGGTTATCGACGTGCTAAAACCCGAGCGAACGCTCAGGAGACGCCCCGGAAGTCCGAATCCTTGGGCGTGTATGTACGACCCGGCGACAGATCCAAAAGTTCCGGGAAACTAATCAGCCTCCGGCAAATCCGGCCGGTACCGCTCCCGCAACGCCAGCACCGCCTCATGGTGAGGCTCGGTGACGTAGGGCAGCTCCAGCGTCAGCACCTGGAAGATACCCTGCTTGAGCTTGGTCTTGTTGAGACTGCAGGACAGCTCGGTGCCGTGGGCGGTCTTCAGGAACGCCATCCAGTTGGTGATCACCAACCACACGTTCAGCGCCAGCGCGGCGCGCATCTCCTCGGTCTGCGGCTGCAGCACTTGACCATCGGACAGCCCGGCGAAAATCCGGTTGATGGCGTCCAGGCAGCGGTTGGTGAAACGGCGATAGTCCTCCCGCAGGCGCTCGTCACTGTCGAGCAGAAACTCCAGATCGCGGTGAAAGAAACGATAACTCCAGAGCCCGTCAAACACCGACTCCAGGTAGAACATCTTGTCTTCCAGCGTCAGTGAGCGCCCCTCCGGCACCTGGAGGTAATAATCCACCAGCTTTTCATACTCCAGGAAGATCTCGTAGATGATGTCGGACTTGTTACGGAAGTGGTAATAGAGGTTGCCCGGCGAGATCGCCAGGTGGGCGGCAATGTGGTTGGTGGTGACGTTGCGCTCGCCCCGCTCGTTAAACAGATCCAGACTGGCAAGGATGATTTTATCTCTTGTTTTCATAGACTCACTGCTTGCACTCAGCGCTGTCCGGCAACGCATCGTGGGTGGCAATTCCGGCATGGCCCGATCGGCCACCCCTTCCCTTGACTGACTAGAGTATATACTCTAATAATACACCAAAGATCAAATCGAACAGTTTCTGTACAGCCGCAAAACCCTGAACGGCAGCCCTGAACAGAAATGCAGTCCTGAACAAACACAGACCTGCACAGACACACCCGGGAACCGGCCTGACACAGCGCACGACCGGCCAGCCTCCCGGCCACGATAAAACGCCATCCGCCCGTGCTGACACGGTCCGGGGAGACGAGGAGAGAATCATGGGTGCAACCGTCATCGAGTTGACCGAAAGCAAGAAGCAGATTCAACACATCGGCCAGGTTTTCAACGCCCAGCGCGCGGCCTTCCGCAAAAACCCGATGCCCTCGGCCACGGAACGACTGGAAAACCTCAAGCGCCTCAAACGCGCCCTGCTCAGCAACCAGGAACGACTGCTCGAGGCCATCGACCAGGATTTCAGCTGCCGCTCCCGCGATGAGACCCGGATTGCCGAAATCATGCCGTCGGTGCAGGGCATCAACTACGCCATGAAACACCTGGAAGGCTGGATGAAGCCATCCAAACGTCACGTGTCGGTGCTGTTCCAGCCCGCCAGCAACCAGGTGTTTTACCAACCCAAGGGCGTCGTCGGCATCATCGTGCCGTGGAACTACCCACTGTTCCTCGCCATCGGGCCACTGGTCGCCGCCCTGGCCGCCGGTAACCGGGCGATGATCAAGATGTCCGAGTTCACCCCGCACACCTCCGCGCTGGTCCACGATATCCTCAGCGCCACCTTCCCGGAAGATCTGGTGTCCGTCATTCTCGGTGAGGCCGATGTCGCCGCGGATTTCTCCGGCCGTGCGTTTGACCACCTGCTGTTTACCGGTTCCACCTCCGTCGGCCGGATCGTCATGCGGGCCGCCGCCGAGAACCTGACCCCGGTCACCCTGGAGCTGGGCGGCAAATCCCCGGCACTGGTGTCCGCTGATGTTCCCATGGCCGATGCGGCGCAACGGATTGCCTTCGGCAAGGCCTTCAACGCTGGCCAGACCTGCGTCGCCCCGGATTACGTGCTGTGCCCGGCCGACCGCCTGCAGAGCTTCGTCGACGAATTCCGCAGCCAGTTCTCCACCATGTACCCAAGCCTGCGGGACAACGATGACTACACCGCCATCATCAACGAACGCCAGTACGACCGGCTGCGGGGCTACCTGGACGACGCCCGGGACAAGGGCGCCGAGATCATCGAGATCAACCCAGCCGGGGAGAACCTGAGTGACGGCACCCGCAAGATTCCGCTGACCCTGGTGCTCAACACCACCCCGGACATGAAACTGATGCAGGACGAGATCTTCGGCCCGATCCTGCCAGTGGTGAGCTATGACAGCCTCGACGACGCCATCCACTACATCAATGAGCGGCCACGTCCGCTGGCACTGTACTATTTCGGCTACGACAAGGGTCTGCAACAGCACGTCACCGAAAGCACCCACTCCGGTGGCATGTGCATCAACGACGCGCTGATGCACGTTGCCCAGGACGACCTGCCCTTTGGCGGCATTGGTGACTCTGGCATGGGCCATTACCACGGCAAGGAAGGCTTCCTGACCTTCTCCCACGCCCGCTCCATCTTCACCAAGCAGCGCTTCAACAGCGGCAAGTATGTCTATGCCCCCCATGGCACCGCCATGCACAAGCTGGTGTACAAGCTGTTTATCCGCTAAGCTCCACTGCCGGCCCGCGCTGACCGCCGGGCCGGCCACCCAGCTATACCACCCCCCCTGCCAACCGGATTGCGCACCAGATCATCGCTGTCACCGTACCGACGCGAACTTCGGCCCCAGTTGCTGCTATCCTACGCGCCTGGAGAGCACAAGGAGCCCAATCATGCCCACCGTCATCTACCCAGGAACCTTTGACCCCATCACCAACGGCCACACCGATCTGATCGAGCGGGCCGGCCGGATGTTTGACCAGGTGGTGGTCGCCGTTGCCTACAATCCCAAGAAACAACCGCTGCTAACCCTGGAAGAGCGGGTTGAACTGGTGGAGGAGTGCACCGCCCATCTGGACAATGTCCGGGTGACCGGTTTCAGCAATCTGCTGGCGGAATTTGTGCGAGAGCAGAACGCCACGGTGATCCTTCGCGGCCTGCGCGCGGTGTCGGATTTCGAGTACGAATTCCAACTGGCGGACATGAACCGGCGCCTGGCTCCGGAGGTGGAAAGCGTGTTCCTGACACCGGCCAACCACCTGTCCTACATTTCCTCGACGCTGATTCGGGAGATCGCATCCCTGGGCGGTGATATTTCCGAATTCGTGCCGCCGGCGGTGGCCGCGGCGCTGGCCCGCAAGTTCGGTCGCCAATAGTCGCTCTGTTGATCAGCATTCCGGGGGCAACAGCCACCACTTTGCCCCCGGTTTCCGGTAAAATACCGGCGTTCTTTGAGATTCCCGAGGTGATGCCTGATGGCCTTGATGATTACCGACGAATGCATCAACTGCGACGTCTGTGAACCCGAATGCCCGAACGAGGCGATTTCGCCCGGTGATGAGATCTACATCATTGATCCCAACAAGTGCACCGAGTGCGTCGGCCATTACGATGAGCCCCAGTGCCAGGCGGTATGTCCGGTGGACTGCATTCCGGTCGATCCGGAACGGGAGGAGACCCGGGAGCAGCTGATGGACAAATACCACCAACTGACCGGGTAATAACACAACGCGGCGGTCGGCCCGGCCCACTCTCTGGTACCGGGCCCGACAGCCGCCGGCTTTCAGATCAACGGCGGCAGCGGGATGCTGGTCTCGTTAACGCCGATCACCCGGTCCTTGAGCCGGGCCTCGATGCGATAGACATCGTCATCCCTCACAATCAGTCCCTGGGACTGTAGCGGACGGAGCACGTCCCGGGCCAGCTGCGGATTCTTGTCCACCAGTGCCGCCGGCACCGCCAGCTCCAGATCCCCGACCAGACCATCCATGACCACCCGCAGATTCGCCCGCTCAGCTTCCGGCACCAACGGATGCTGCAACGATGCCCGCCCGGTGATGTCGCCTTCCGGTGTCTGCAATAAAAGTTCCGGTACCGCCACCGTCAGACCATGGCCTGCCAGGGCTTTCAGGGTATCCGACAGCTCCGCCATCAGCGCCAGCTGTCGATCCACCTGGGCCCGGGTGGGTTGCCCGGAAGGACGCGCCAGACTCTGCAGGTCGGCGAACAGCTCGCTGAGGCGATTCCAACTGTCCAGATGGGCGCCCTGAATGGCGAAGCTCATCCGCTGTTGACCATAGCTGGAGTCAGCAACGGCCAGTTCCTCCACTTCCAGCTCCGCCTCGCTGTCAAAGCGCTGCTGGCCATCGGTGGCGGTGGTTTTTCCCCGAACCGTAATCCCTTTCAGCGTCACCGCCGGCTGATCGGTATCCGCCAGGGACACCTGCGCCAACGTCAACTCACCGCCGCCCTGCCAGAGCTGCCCGCGAACCTGCTGCAGCTGCTGGCTGAGCCGCAGGTCGTCGAACGTCAGTCGCACTCCGGGAGCCCTGGCTGCCATTCCCGGCCAACGCAGGTCGATCTCGGCGTCACGGCCCTGATTGGTGATCCGCGCCCAGCCATAGGCTTCGGCAGCGTTAAAGGACTCCCCGGTGGCGGTGTTCTCGACGCTGACCGCCGGTACGTTCAGTTCCAGCGTCACCGTGCCCCACAACCGCGATGCCATTACCAGGTGCGGCCGGCGTTCGCCGAACAGAGGCTGCCCCAGGACCTGGAAACGCTCTGACGTGGTGACATCCAGCTCACTGCCCAGCAGGCCATGACTGACCTCACCCTGGAACGGAATGGTGATCGCCTGCCCTGTTTCGGGGTTGGTGAACACCAACCGGCCACTGACATCGGCGCTGAGGTAATGCCGGTCGTAGCGGCCGGTTTCCAGCCGGAACAGCGCCTGATTGCGGTTCAGCTCCGCTGTCGCCCGCTGCCACTGGGTTTCGGTGGCCTTGCCAACCAGCCAGGGCGCACTGGCAGCCAGGGCCAGTACCAGTGCCCCGGCCGCCAACATCCATGATCGCTTCAAACTCTACTCCGTCGCTATGTGCGGTTGTTTACCGGCGGTCATTTGCCCGCCAGGCGCTCCAGTAACACCAGCTGGGAGGCAAAGCGTTCTTCGCCCTCCGCCGGGTGGTTCTGGATGTACTGGCCATCCGGCTGCAGCTCCCAGCTCTGGCAGTTGTCATGGAGGTAGGCGTCCAGGTCACTGCGCAAACGCTCAGCCAGGTCCCGGTCATCCACCGGGAAAGCCACTTCCACCCGGTTGATCAGGTTACGGACCATGCCGTCAGCGCTGGAACAGTAGATCTCCGGCTTGCCATTGTTGCCGAAGCTGTAGACCCGGGTGTGCTCCAGGAAACGGCCGATGATGGAGCGCACGTGAATGTTCTCCGACAGTCCCGGCACCCCCGGTCGCAAGCAGCAGATGCCACGGATGATCAGGTCCACCCTTACCCCGGCCTGGGAGGCACGGAACAGCGCCAGCATTACCTCAGGCTCGGTCAGCGCATTGATCTTGAAGATGATATGGCCGTTCTCGCCGTACTCCGCCTCCCGGTCGATCAGTTCGATCAGTTTCTTGTGGAGGGTAAAGGGCGCATGGAACAGCTTCTTGATCTTCAGCGCCTTACCCATGCCGGTGAGCTGCTGGAACAGCTTGTTGACGTCGTCCCCCAGGGCATCGTCACAGGACAGCAGGCTGTAATCGGTGTACAGCCGGGCATTGCCGGCGTGATAGTTGCCCGTTCCCAGATGGACGTAGCGCTTGAGCCGGCCTTCCTCGCGGCGCACGATCAGGATCATCTTGGCGTGGGTCTTGAAGCCCACCACGCCGTACACCACGATCACCCCGGCTTCCTGCAGACGACTGGCCAGCTCCAAGTTCTCCGCCTCGTCGAACCGCGCCCGCAGTTCAATCACCGCGGTTACTTCCTTGCCGCGCCGGGCCGCGTCCATCAACGCTTCCACAATCTCGGAGTCGGCGCCGGTGCGGTAAAGGGTCTGGCGAATGGCCAGCACCTGCGGGTCCTTGGCGGCCTGACGCAGGAAGTCGATCACCGGCGTAAAGCTCTCATAGGGATGCAGCAGCAGTTGCGGCTTCTGACGGATGGCGTCAAACATCGCCTCGGCGTTGCGGATCTTCTTCGGCACCGAGGGCGAAAAACCGGGATAGGTGAGGTCGTCCCGATCCACCAGGCCACCCACCGCCATCAGCCGGGTCAGGTTAACCGGGCCATGGACCTTATAGAGATCACGCTCGGTGAGGCCAAACTCCCGGAGCAGGAACTGCACCAGTTCCTCAGGACAGTTATCCGCCACCTCCAGCCGCACGCCGTCGCCAAAGCGGCGGCTCAGCAGCTCGCCCCGCAGGGCGGACGCGAGGTCTTCCAGGTCGTCTTCCAGCTCAAGGTCGGCGTTGCGGGTCAGCCGGAACTGGTAGCAGCCCTTGACCTCCATACCCGGGAACAGCTGATCGGCATGGGCGTGAATCATCGACGACAGGAACACCAGGTTGTCGCCACCGTCGCAAACCTCGTCCGGCAAGCGCACAAGCCGCGGCAGTGAACGCGGCGCCGGCACGATTGCCATACCGGTTTCACGGCCGAAGGCGTCCTTGCCGTCCAGTTCGACAATAAAGTTGAGGCTCTTGTTGACCAGTCGCGGGAATGGGTGGGACGGGTCCAGACCAATGGGGTTCACCACCGGCAGGATCTCTTCCTCAAAATAGCGCTGCACCCACTCCACCTGGGCGGGGGTCCACTCCCGGCGGCGGACGAAGTGAATGTTCTCCTTCTCCATCTCCGGGATCAGCACGTTGTTGATGATGTCGTACTGTTCGGTGATGTACTGGTGCGCCACCTGGCTGATTTCATTCAGCAGCTGGTTGGGCAGAATGCCATCCGGCCCCGTACTCTCACGACCGTACTTGATCTGCTGACGCAGCCCGGCCACCCGGATTTCAAAGAACTCATCCATGTTGCTGCTGAAAATGCAGCAGAAGATCAACCGGTTGATTAGCGGGTGGGTCGGGTCCAGAGCCTGCTGCAACACCCGGTAGTTGAACTGCAGGTGGCTGAGTTCGCGATTGAAGTAGTTCTCGCTGGCCGTGGGATCAATGGTCACAACTTCCTCCACTGAATCCACCTCGGCCTTGCCGGCCACCGGTTTCAGGGCATTTGCAGAATCCGTCGTCATGTCGTGTCGTCCTCGCAGTTCGCCACGGCCAGCCTGGGCTCAGCCGCGTTGTTGGAGTATCCGCGCCGCTCGTACGGCGAAGTAGGTCAGGATGCCATCGGCACCGGCCCGGCGCATGGCCAGCAGGCTTTCCATCATCACCTTGTCGCCGTCCAGCCAGCCGTTCTCCGCAGCCGCCATGTGCATGGCGTACTCGCCACTGACCTGATAGACAAAGGTGGGCACCTTCAGTTCGTGCTTGACCCGGTAAACGATGTCCAGGTACGGCATACCCGGCTTCACCATCACCATGTCCGCGCCTTCCGCCAGATCCATGGCGACTTCGTGCAGGGCTTCATCGCTGTTGCCCGGGTCCATCTGGTAGGTTTCCTTGCTGCTCTTGCCCAGGGTGGAGGACGTGCCCAGCGCGTCCCGGAACGGACCGTAGTAGCTGGATGCGTACTTGGCAGAATAGGCCATGATCCGGGTGTTGATATGGCCGTTTTCCTCCAGCGCCTGGCGAATGGCACCAATGCGGCCATCCATCATGTCCGACGGCGCCACCATGTCGGCACCGGCATCGGCGTGGCACAGGGCCTGGTTCACCAGCGCCTCTACGGTGACATCGTTGAGGACATAGCCATCATTGTCGATGATGCCGTCCTGGCCGTGGGAGGTGTAAGGGTCCAGTGCCACGTCGGTGATCACCCCCAGCTCCGGATGCGCCTGCTTGAGCGCCCGGATGGTGCGGGCAATGAGGCCCTGACTGTCCCAGGCCGCACTGGCCGACAGGCTGCGGTCCTCCGGCGCCACTACCGGAAACAGGGCGACTGCCGGAATCCCCAGCTCCACCAGCTCCGCCGCCTGTTCCACCAACAAGTCGATACTCAGACGCTCAACGCCCGGCATGGAAGGCACCGCCTCCCGCTGACCTTCCCCTTCCAGCACAAACACCGGAAAGATCAGGTTATCAACACTGAGCCGATGCTCCCGCACCAGCCGACGGGTAAAATCGTCGACCCGGTTACGACGCAAACGGCTGGCGGGGAAGGCACGATGGGTGGGAGAGTTCACTGCAACCTCCTGTAGGAGTCTATTAGGAAAGGAAATTCTTCCATCATACACCTCTGCCGCGAGGAGCACAGACCCCGACACGACGAGGGTAGCAACCAAATTGTTACAGATTAATGACAACGCCGCCCAGACCGCACCAGCCCTGACCTGCGGCGCGACCTAGGGCACCGGCATTGCGGCAACTGCGTACCGCAACGGACGCCCGGACGCCGTGCCACGGATTGCCCCGGCAGCGTTGACACAAAGAATGAATAGTGATTCACTTGTTTTAGAGGAAACAGCCATGGCCTATCGCGAAACCGAAAAGATGCGCCAACGCAAGGCCCAGACACGCCAGCGCATTCTGGATTGCGCCCGCCAACGGGTCTTCGAGGGGGGCTTCGGCAACGCCCAGGTAACCCGCATCGCGCAACTGGCCAGTGTGGCCACGGGCACCATCTACCGCCACTTTGACTCCAAGGAGGAGCTGTTCGCGGAGATCTTCCGTGACGCCACCGAACGGGAGGTCAACAAGGTGTCGGAGGATCTGGCCAGTCACGGCGATGCCGTCAGCCGCCTGGGCAAGGCGCTGCGACGCTTCGCCGAGCGGGCACTGGATGCCCCGGTGATGGCCTGGGCGCTGATTGCCGAACCGGTGGACCCGCGCGTGGAGGCGCAACGGCTGATTTACCGCCGGGCCTACGCCGAGCTGTTTCAACGCACCATTGAAGAAGGGATCGAGGAAGGCTCACTGCCGCCACAGGATGCGCATTTCAGCAGTACCTGTCTGGTGGGCGCGATATCGGAAAGCCTGGTAGGGCCGCTGTCGCCCACGCAAGCGGGCGATGGCGATATCGTCGAGCCGGAACACACTGACCCGCTGGTCGACACCATTGTGCGCTTTTGCCTGCAGGGACTGACCGGCAACCGGAGGTAAGTTATGAACGCCCAGCACCAGCCCACGGCCAGCTCGATCGACGAGCAGCCAACCGACCGCTACCTGGCGGTTACCCACGAGGTCACCAACCAGCCAACCGCGCTGGAGAACTACAACCTCTACCAGCAGGACACCGCCCTGCAGCAGGCCGTGGCGCGGGAAGGCGCGAGCTGGGCTGAGGATGAGCTGGTGCGCTTTGGCGCCCTGGCCGGTCAGGCCGAGACCATCGATCTTGGCTTCAAGGCCAACGAGAACAAACCGACCTTCAACACCCACGACCGTTATGGCCACCGTATCGACGAGGTGGAGTTCCACCCCGCCTACCATGAGCTGATGACGATTGCCCTGGAAAACGGCCTCCACAGCAGCCCCTGGACCAACCCGGGTGCGGGCGCCAACGTCGCCCGCGCGGCCAAGTACTACATGCACTCCCAGGTCGAAGCCGCCCATGGCTGCCCGGTCACCATGACCTTCGCCGCCATTCCGTCGATCCGCCATCAGCCAGACCTGGCGGCGCAGTGGGAACACAAGATCCTCCACAACAGCTACGATCCCCGCAATGTCCCGGACAGCGAGAAACAGTCCGTCACCATTGGCATGGCGATGACAGAAAAGCAGGGTGGCAGCGATGTCCGCGCCAACAGCACCCGGGCGTTGCCGATGGGCCAGGGTGGCCCCGGCCAGGCCTACGAGCTGGTCGGCCACAAGTGGTTTGTCTCAGCCCCGATGTGCGACGCCTTCCTGGTACTGGCCCAGGCCCCCGGTGGCCTGTCCTGCTTCCTGATGCCGCGCTGGCGCCCGGACGGCAGCAAGAACCCCTGGCAGATCCAGCGCCTGAAGAACAAGATGGGCAACGTCGCCAACGCCTCCAGCGAAGTGGAACTGCGCGGCGCCCTGGCGTGGATGGTGGGCGAAGAGGGCCGTGGCGTCCCTACCATCATCGAGATGGTGGCCATGACCCGCTTTGACTGCATGATTGGCAGTTCCGGCGGTCTGCGTCAGGCTGCCGCCCAGGCCCTGCACCATTGCCGCCACCGCAGTGCGTTCGGCGCCACCCTGGCAGACCAGCCGCTGATGCAGAACGTGCTCGCAGACCTGGCGCTGGAGAGCGAAGCCGCCATGGCCCTGACCCTGCGGGTCGGCCGCGCCCTCGACAATCCGGACAACGAACAGGAGCAGCTGTTCACCCGGCTGGCGACACCGGTGGGCAAGTACTGGATCTGCAAGCGGGTACCCAATCACGCCTACGAATCGATGGAATGCATCGGCGGCAGCGGGGTAATGGAAAACTGCATCATGCCACGGCTGTTCCGGGAATCCCCGGTCAACGCCATCTGGGAAGGCAGCGGCAACGTCCAGTGTCTGGACACCCTGCGGGCCTTGCAGAAATCACCGGAGTCACTGTCGGCGTTTTTTGCCGAGCTCGACCTGGCCCGCGGCAGCGACAATCGCTTCGACCGCTTTGTCGATCAGCTCAAGGGTGACTTTGCCCGCACCGACGACATCCAGTACCGCGCCCGCAACCTGGTGGACCGGCTGGCGCTGTCATTGCAGGCCTCGCTGCTGCTGCAACAGGGCACCCCGGCGGTGGCGGACGCGTTCTGCGCTGCCCGCCTGGAGCACCACGGCGGCCTCAACTACGGCAACCTGCCCCGCGGCGTGGATGTCCGCGCCATTATCGAGCGGGCCACACCTGTAGTCGACTGACGGCGTATAGTAGACTGACGGCGTATCACACAGCCCCGGCCGGTCGCGTCCTGCGTCCGGCCTGCCCTGCTCCACTGCCGGAGGTTTTTCATGTCCGACGCCCTGCGCCGCCTGATCCAGGCCGATCAGCAACAGCCCACCATCACTCCGCATATCGGGGTAATGACCCTGCACTTCCAGGTCTATGGCTGCGACGACCTCAAGGCCAAGCGCAAGGCGTTCGCGCCGCTGAAAGCGGTCTGGGGCCGGGAACCGGACCTGGCGGTGGCGGAAACCGCCGACCAGGAGGCGCTCGATTGCGCCACCTGGAGCATCGCGGTCCTGGGCACCTCCTCCCAGGCCATCGACCAGCGCCTGGACCAGATCGAGAAAGCCATTGCCGAGCGCATCGACGCGCCGGTACTTGAGGTCCAGCGGGAACTGCTCTGACCACGGCCCGGGTGCCTGCAGCAGCGACCCACCCGGGTCAATCCGGCTTATGGCACCACTGCCGGGGAGCCCGTATACTACGCCCCCCTGAGAGGACCAGAAATGACCCTCTGAATAACTCTGAATCGCCTCTGCGCCCTGGCCCATAGGTGATCCGAAGGTATTTAGAGGCAGCTAACAGAAGCCTCTGAACAGCACTTGCTTCGCCAGCGGACGGTGTGAGGTGTTGTTCAGAGTGTCTCTGCAACCGGCAGTCGGCCTCCCCGTTTGGGAACCCAGAAAAGTGTGCCAGACTGCTGTAACAGACCAGCGGTAAGCCTTGGCTTACCGCCGTTCTCCGTTGGCCAGCCGGGATCGGCCGACGGATACCACGGAGACCGTGTGGCGCCTATGACCGGTAAGAAAAAATCCGCTCACGCCTCGATCGAGGCCATGTATCGTGTGTTCACCGTACCGGAAGCACCCGACTCCACCCTGAGCCGGATCGACCAGAACATATCCAACAACCTGGCGGGGTTCCTGCAGGAGCACATCGTCGCCGTTGAGCGGGACCTGAGCGATGTGGAGAAAAACTTCTCCGACTCCAGCATCCCCGAGAAACCGGTGTTTGTCTCCGAGCAGACCCAGTTCCTGCTCGACAAGCTGGTGGCCAACTCGGTTCATACCGCCTCCCCCAGCTTCATCGGTCATATGACCTCGGCACTGCCCTACTTCATGCTGCCGCTGTCAAAGATCATGATCGCGCTGAACCAGAACCTGGTGAAAACGGAGACCTCCAAGGCCTTCACGCCCATGGAGCGGCAGGTGCTGGGAATGATTCACCGCCTGGTCTACAAGCAGGACGGCGCCTTTTACCGCAAATGGATGCACGATCCGCGACATTCGCTGGGAGCGATGTGCTCCGGCGGTACCGTGGCCAACCTGACGGCGCTGTGGGTGGCCCGCAACCGCGCCTTCCCCGCCGAGGGCAGCTTCCGCGGCCTGCACCAGGAAGGCCTGTTCCGGGCACTGCGCTACTACGGCCACGAAGGCGCTGCGGTGCTGGTGTCCAGTCGCGGCCACTACTCCCTGCGCAAGGCTGCCGACGTGCTCGGACTGGGCCGGGACTTCCTGGTACCGGTGCCGACGGACGATGACAACCGCATCCAGACCGATGCGCTGCGGGAAAAGTGCCTGGAACTGCAGAAACAGAAGATCAAGGTGATGGCCATCTGCGGCGTCGCCGGCACCACCGAAACCGGCAATGTCGACCCGCTGGAAGCGATGGCCGACATTGCCCGGGAATTTGGCGCCCACTTTCACGTTGACGCCGCCTGGGGCGGGCCGACCCTGTTCTCCCGCCAGCACGCCCATCTGCTCAAGGGCATCGAGCAGGCCGACTCGGTCACCTTTGACGCCCACAAGCAGCTGTATACGCCGATGGGGGCCGGCCTGGTGGTGTTTCGTGACCCCAGCCTGTCGAGCGCGGTGGAGCACCATGCCCAGTACATCATCCGCAAGGGTTCCCGTGACCTCGGCAGCACCACCCTGGAAGGTTCCCGCCCGGGCATGGCGATGCTGATCCACTCCGGGCTCAAGATTCTCGCCCGGGAAGGCTATGAGATCCTGATCAATGAGGGCATCGCCAAGGCCCGTCGCTTTGCCGACCTGATCGATGCCCGCGACGACTTTGAGCTGATTTCCCGACCGGAGCTGAACATTCTCACCTACCGCTACTGTCCCGCCAAGGTTCAGCAAGCACTGGCGCTGGCAGACCCGCTCCAGCAGGAGCGCCTCAATACCGGACTCAACCGGGTGACCAAGTTCATCCAGAAAACCCAGCGTGAGCGGGGCAAGGCGTTTGTCTCCCGAACCCGACTGGAACCGGTGGCCTATCAGCGCTTCCCCTGCATTGTCTTCCGCGTGGTGCTGGCCAACCCGTTGACCACCGACGAAATCCTGCGGGACATTCTCAGCGAGCAGGCGGAACTGGCCCAGGAAGCGGGCATTGCCGATGAAATGGCGATTCTGGAGGAGATCACCCGGACCGTGCTGGCCGGGCAGGAAGGCGGGGAAGACCTGCGCTCACAGGCCTGAGGCGGGTGCAGGACGGCCGATGCCGTCCCGTCACCGAATGGCGGGGGCCGGACCTCAGTAGAGGGCGGCCTCGTCGTCCAGCACCTCGTGGAGGATGTCCAGGAACATGCGATCCGCCTCACTCCACTGCTCCGGGATACGGACCGTGGTGTTGGCGCTGATTTCCCTCGCGATCAGTTCGTTGGCGTTCTGCTCATTGCGGTACTTGCGGGCGATCTCCACGGATTTGACCGCCACGGTGGGATCGCTCAGCACCTTCTTGATAAAGGTGCGCAGTTCGTCAATGGTCTTGGCCTGACGACTCTCGGATGCTGAACTCATCTGTTTACTCCCTCGATAAATGACCCGGGCTGCGATCATGCCGCAACCGCGCGATACTGTCACGGCCCACGATACCGCCCCCGCAGCACCGCCCATTATAGCAGGGGCGAATGCCATCGGCGGCAACGGACGCCAAGCGGTCAGACCATCAGACCCCGCACCGTGAAGAACAGTATCGCCGCCATGCTGGCCGACGCCGGCACGGTAATCACCCAGGCCGCCACGATCTTGGTGAGGTGGGAGCGCTTCACCAGCTCTTCCCGGTAGATCTTCTTCAGCCGCTTGCGTTCTGCTTTCGACAGCGGGACGTCTTTTTTGTTCTGCTTGGCTTCCTTCAGCAGCTGCTCCATCTCTTCCACCGATGCCTCCCGGAAGTTGTCCAGGAACGGCTGCAGTCGCGCCCGCTGCTCGGGCCCATGACGCTCAATGATGGAGTGCAGCTGGGAGGCGTAGTTGGACTTCAGGTACTCCCGCAGGAAACCCACCCCGAACACCCCGCCAATGGCGATGTGGGTGGAGCTAACCGGAAGCCCAAGCTGGGAGGCGATGATCACCGTCAGCGCAGCCGCCAGCGCGATACAGAAGGCACGAGTCTTATCCAGCTCGGTGATTTCGCTGCCCACGGTCTTGATCAGCCGGGGCCCGAACAGCATCAGCCCGAAAGACAGCCCCAGGGCACCAACGATCATCACCCACAGCGGGATGCTGGCGGAGGTCACCACACCACCGTTGGACAGAGCGTCATTGATGGCCGCCAGCGGACCGATGGCGTTGGCGACGTCATTGGCGCCGTGGGCAAAACTCAACAGGGCGGCGGCGAAAATCAGCGGCCAGGTGAACAGGGTGTTAACCCCGGCGGCACTGTTGGCCATGGTCGCCGCCTTACGGGCTACCAGGGTGCGCATGATGGCGAAGGTCACAGCAGCCACCGCCAGACCCACCAGGGACGCATCCAGGAAGTCCACTTTGATGACCTTCTTCACACCCTTGATCATCAGATAGGTGCCAAAGGCCCAGGCCATGATGGCGACCATCCAGGGCACGAAGCTGCGGGCCGCCGGGATCACATCGCGACGGTAAAGCACGGCCTTCTTGATCAGGAACAGGAACAGCGCCGCCAGCAGGCCACCCAGGGCCGGCGAAATCACCCAGCTGGCTACGATCTTGCCCATCACCGCCCAGTTGGCGATGCCCCAACCACCGGCGGCGATCCCCGCTCCCAGGACCCCACCTACGATGGAGTGGGTGGTGGACACCGGCGCGCCCATCCAGGTGGCCAGGTTCAGCCACAGGGCGCCGGCCAGCAGAGCCGCGGTCATCAGCCAGACAAAACTGTTGGGATCGGCCAGGCGCTCTGGCGAAATGATGCCGCCCTTGATGGTGGAGACCACATCACCGCCGGCAATCAGCGCACCGCTGGCTTCGAACACCGCCGCCAACACCACCGCAGCCCCCAGTGACAGGGCCCCAGAGCCAACCGCCGGGCCGACGTTGTTGGCCACGTCGTTGGCGCCGATGTTGATGGCCATGTAGCCACCGATCACCGCCGCGGCCATCAGCAACATGCTGTTGGGCAGGCCGCTGCTCAGCTGCCCCACGACCAGCCAGACGCCGAGCAGGAAGAAGAGACTGATGCCGATCCGATAGCGCTCTGTGGTAGGACTGGTAAGGAGGGAGTCGAGAAAACCGTTAGCCTGGGCCATGGAGAAAACCACACTCATGCAGATAGGAACCAGGGGCGCACTATAGTGATTTTGTCATTAAATTGAAATCATCGAAAACCGAGATGCTAGCCCCGAAAATCCGGTCGTTTGCTGCCTTATTGACATAAAGCAAGCTAATCAGTGGCACTCTATCACTGTTTTGTCCACAGTGATTGCCGCATAATCCCTCCATGGTCGCCGAAAAGAACGATAACCGCCGAGCGAGACACCATGAAACACCTTGCCGATGACCGCCGCCAATCGGCCAAGCAGGACGAAGAGGGCCGGGCCGCCCAGCTGCTGGCCTGGCTATCTGCCATGGCGCTGCTGTTCCTGCTGGGCATTGGTGCCAAGTCGTGGTTCTCCGGCCATGGCAACCACGCCGTGGTGCTCTGGTGTTTTGCGGTGCTGGTGGCCCTCAACATCCTGGCGTTCCTGAAAACCCGCGACCCAAGCCAGCACAAGGTGGGTCTGCTGATCGTGGTGTCGGCACTGTTCGTCTACCTGTTTGCTTCCGGTGGCGAGAACAACACCGGCCCGCTGTGGTTCTACGTTTTCCCACCGCTGCTGTTCTACCTCACCGGCCTGCGGGTGGGCACCTTGATGCTGCTGGTGTGCCTGCTGTTCGCCACCCTGGTGTTCCAGTTCCCCCAACTGCCGTTTGTCACCGCCGAGTACAGCGCCGACTTCAAGGTCCGGTTCTTTGCCACCATCTGCTTCGAGGCGATGTTCTGCTTCCTGCTGGAGTACAGCCGGCGCAAGGCCCGCAACGAACTGCTGGCCCAGGCCATGAGTCATGAACAGGCGGCCCGTACCGATGAGCTGACCGGCCTGGCCAATCGCCGCGAAATGCAACAGCGGCTGCAGCTCGAGTACAACCGCTACCAGCGCTCCGGCCACCACTTTTCGGTCGCCCTGATCGACCTGGACTGGTTCAAACGCATCAACGACGACTACGGCCACGACGCCGGCGACGCGGTCCTGCGCCAGTTTGCCGAGCTGCTAGCACAGATGGTGCGCCAGACTGACCTGGCGGCCCGCTGGGGCGGCGAGGAATTCCTGCTACTGCTGCCGGACACCTCGCTGCTGCAGGCGCTGACCCTGTCCGAGCGGCTGCGCCAGAAAGTAGCAGACAACCATTTCCAGTTCCGGGGTGAGACCCTGCCGGTATCCATCAGCGCCGGCGTCAGCTCCATCACCCAATCCGACTCCATCAACCATCTGCTCAAGCAGGTGGACGTCCAGCTCTACAACGCCAAGGCCGCCGGCCGCAACCGCATTGCGCCCCGGGTCAAGAGCCGCCTGACACCGGCAATCCCCGACGCTTGAGGCGCTGCTGGCGGCTCGCTACCATAGCCGGCCATCCCATTAGCAAGAGGTTCACGCCATGGCCGCAATCCGGATACTGGTCGGCAGCGTCTACGGTGGCGCCCTGATGACCGCCCGTGCCATCAAGAAGACCCTGGAGCCGGAAGGACACCAAGTCACCGTGCTGGAAGCCCCCACCCTGGATGACATTGCCGGCAGTGACGACCCGATCCTGGTCTGCACCTCCACCACCGGCCAGGGCGAACTGCCCCCCAACCTGCTGCCGTTCTACCTGGCCCTGCGGGAGCAGCTGCCACAGATGCCGGGACGCCCGTTTGGGGTGATGGTGCTGGGCGACAGCTCCTACGGCGACACCTTCTGCGGCGCTGGCGAACTGATGGAAGAAGCACTCTACGAAACCAGCGCCCGCAAGGTCGGTGACACCCTGCGCATCGACGCGCTGGAGACCCTGGAGCCGGAAGAGCCCGCCCTGCCCTGGGTACGGGACTGGCTAGAGAGTTTGTGACAGATTCTCGTTTTTTTACCTCAAAAGCCGCAGCCCGTGCTTGAGGCGCGCACGCCCAACCGCCATACTGGCTCTACTGTTGCCAACCGACAGCAGAGCCGGACCGCCACCGGTGGCGGCTCCACCGGAGCAGAAGCCAACACCCCTGCCCGGTAACCAGAACAATCACAATAAGACAGAACTACCGTGCGCCAATCCCTGATCATCACCAGCTGGCTGCTGTTGCTGCTGGCTGTGGCCGCTGGTGTCCAGGCGGAAACCAACAGTCATCGCTGGCACCAGCCTGACATCCGTTTTCTGCAAGTGCCCGCCAAGACCGCTTTCAGTCTGGAGCAGGCGCTGGCCAGCCGTCATTGGCAGGCGCTGGCCGAAGCCAGCCCCAACTTCGGCTACGTCACCAACGAATACTGGTTCCGCATGACTCCGCCAACGTCACCGGATCACCAGATTCTTGATATCAGTTACCCCCACCTTGACGACGTTACCCTTTACCTGGTCCGCAACGGACAGGTCATCCAGACCACCCACTTCGGCGATCGCCAGCCGTTTGCAGCCCGTCCCATAGACCACCCGACGTTCCTGATTCCTTACACCGTATCCGGCACCGGCAGCGATGAACTGTTATTACGGGTACAGACCCAGGGGGCACTGCAGGTGCCGATCCGGCTCTGGGGGCAGAGCGAGGTGTTCGAAGCCATCGGTCAGGAAGACCGGCTTCACAACCTCTATTACGGCGTGCTGCTGACGGTGATCTGCTTCAACCTGTTCATTTTTCTGGCGCTACGTGAGGTGACGTACCTGCTCTACACCCTGTCGGCCGCCAGCTACCTGTTTCTGCTGTCGACCCTGCGGGGAGTGCCGTTCCAGTTGCTGTGGCCGGACCACCCACTGCTCCATAATCTGACGGTGTTGCTGTCGGTACCGGCGGCGATGCTGTTCACCCTGATGTTTGTCCGGGCCTTCCTCAAACTGCCACAGAATGCACCACGGCTGGACCTGGTGGTCCGCTCCCTGGTGATCTTCAATGTCATCAGCTTCGCTGGCGCCTTTGCGCTGGATTACAACACCTCGATCCGGCTGTCGGTGGCACTGGCGATCCCCAGTTGCCTGATGCTGACCGTGATCGGCCCGATCCAGTGGCTGCGGGGCAACCCCCAGGCCGGTTTCTACACCATCGCCTGGGGCCTGCTGACGGTGGGCAGCGCCATCACCGCCGCCAACAAGTACGGCTGGATCGCCAATAGCTTCATCACCACCTATGGCATGCAACTGGGCTCAGCGCTGGAGGCCATTCTGCTGACCGTTGCCCTGGCGGTGCGGGTACATCAGGAGCGTCAGGGCAAGATCGCGGCACGGGAAGCCGAGCTGAACGCGATGGCGGCGCGGCGCAAGGCCGAACTGCGGATGATGGAGCAGGCCCTGCACAATCCGCTGACCGGACTGCCGAACCGCACCAGTTTCGAGCTGGTGATCAACGAACGCATTGGTCGTCAGTCCAAACAGCGACAGGCCGTCGGCATTATCTACCTCACCAACCTGCAGGCGATTACCAAGACCCTCGGGCACCGTAACACCGACCGCCTGCTGGAGCTGGCCGCCCGCCGTTTCAACAGCATCATCGCCGATCTGCCCGGGGTGCAACCGATCGAGGAGACGCCGCACCGGACCTTTTATCTGGCGTCACTGGAGTCCGCCGCCTTTGGCTTTCTCATCGATGCCGACCTGATCGCCCTGCACCCGCGACGCATCGTCCAGGGCCTGGAGCAGTTCCGCGAACCCATCGACTACCTAGGCATGCAGTTGCCGCTCGACCCCCAAACCGGTGTCGCGATCTACCCCGACCACGCCCAGGACACCAACTCGCTGATTCGCCGGGCCTACATCGCCCAGGAGTCGGACGAGGCCCGGGACCGCGGCCTGGCGTACTACCAGCCCAGCCGGGACTCCTACAGCGCCGACCGCCTGACCCTGGTGTCCGAGTTCCGCCTGGCTCTGCAAAACCAGGAACTGGAACTGCACCTGCAGCCCAAGCTGGGCCTGAGCAGCAACCAGATCGTTGGCGCCGAGGCGCTGATTCGCTGGCCCGGACGCAGCACACCGATTCCCGCCGACCAGCTGGTGGCGATGGCCGAGCAGACCGGCCTGATCAAGCCCCTGACCCGCTGGGTTCTTGAGGAGGCGCTGCGGGTCCGCCAACAACTGCTGGAGCGGGGGCATGAGATCGGCGTTTCCGTCAACATTTCCCCCAACAACCTGCGGGAGCCGGAGTTCCCGCTGCACGTCCAGCGGCTGCTGACCAGCCACCCGGATCACCGCGGACACATCACCCTGGAAGTCACCGAAACCTCGATGATGCTGGACCCCGGCAATTCGCTGAAAACCCTGAAGTCACTGGACGCCACTGGCATCCCACTGTCGATCGACGACTTCGGCTCCGGCTATTCGTCGCTGTCCTACATCAAGCAACTGCCGGCTCGCGAGATCAAGATCGACCGTTCCCTGGTGGGCGATTTGCCCAAACAGAATGAAGACCGGGTGATTGTGCAGACCACCATCCAGATGTGCCACAGCCTCGGCTACCGGGTGGTGGCCGAAGGTGTGGAAGACGCGGAAACCCAGCAGTTGCTGACAACCATGGGCTGCGACATGATTCAGGGCTACCACTTGGCTCGGCCCATGCCCCTGGCGGACCTGCTGAGCTGGCTGGACGAGCGCGCCGACACCACAGCCCGCAAGCTGGGCTAGCGCTGGCGGATCAGCGCTTCCTGAGTGGTGGAGGCCACCAGCACACCGTCGCGACTGAAGAAATTGCCCCGATTAAAGCCCCGGCCACCAGAGGCACTGGGGCTATCCTTGTCGTACAGCAGCCAATCGTCCATGCGGAAATCGCGGTGGAACCAGATGGCATGATCCAGACTTGCCACCTGCATGTTCCGGCTCATGAAGGTAACGCCATGGGGATGCAGCGAGGTGCCAAGGAAGGTGAAATCGGAGGCATAGGCCAACAGGCAACGATGCAGCACCGGATCATCCGGCAGCTCGCCCTGGGCACGGAACCAGCTCTGTTTGTAGGGCGGTTTGGCCTCCGGTTTGAGCGGGTTGACCGGATCGATGGGGCGGATTTCAATGGGCCGCTCACGATCCAGCTTGTCACGCATCTTTTCCGGGATGTGGGGCATCAGCCGGGCAACGTAGTCAGACTCCGAGGCGAGGTCGTCATACCCCGCCACCGCCGGCATCTCAAACTGGTGCTCGTAGCCGCTTTCTTCGCCATGAAACGACATCGCACTGGTGAGAATCTCCTTGCCGTCCTGCCGGGCAATCACCCGACGCACCGAGAAGCTGCCGCCGTCGCGGACCCGCTGGACTTCGTAATCGATCGGCAGGCTGTGGTTACCAGGGCGCAGGAAATAGGCATGCAGGGAATGGGGCAAACGACCTTCCACCGTGCGGCAGGCCGCCATCAGCGACTGGCCCAGCACCTGGCCGCCAAAGACGTTGGGAAAGCCCAGGTCCTCACTGTCCCCCTGAAAATGATCATCGCCCGTGGGCGACAGGTCCAGCAACTCTACCAGCTTTCTGGTGACTTCCAGCATGCCTGCTCCTGTTCGATTTATTGGTTTGGACAGAACGTTCTATCCCAGACCCGGGGCAGGATGCAATGACCAAAAAGGGCAGCGTGGTTGACCACAACTGCCCTTGTCTCGGCGTTAAACGCCAACACCGTTCGCTTACCTGGAAGAACCAGGCGCCCCGGATCAACCGTGGATTGGCGGCACTTCTTTGGCCAGAGCCTGCTTCTCCATAGCGTAGTCGCCGGTCACCGCAAAGCCCAGCAGGGTGCCTTCCGCATCGCGGAACAGTGCTCGCACGTTGCGGCCATCCTGCTCCACCTGCCAGTCGCCCTCGGCATTGACCGGTGGCGGACAGACCGCCGTGGGGCAACAGGGGGTTTTCACCATCACCGGCATGGTGCCATAGGCCACCTCGGTGCGGGTGCCCAGCAGGGATTTCGCCAGCGCCCGGGAGCAGGCCATCAGTGGCAGCACGTACAGCAGTACATGGCCATCCACCTCGGCGCAATCGCCCAGGGCATAAACATCCTCAGCGGAGGTTTCCAGCGCCCGGTTGACCACAATACCCCGGGCGGTCTCCAGCCCTGCCGCAGCCGCCAACTCTGTGCGCGGTCGCAGGCCGACGGCGGAGATCACCAGATCCGTTTCCAGGGTCTCGCCATTGGCCAGGCTGAGGCGGACGCCGTCGCCGGCCCGGTCCAGCTGTTCCACCACGGTCTCCAGGTGGAAACCCACGCCTTCGTCAGTCAGTGCCGCCACCACCGCATCCGCCGCCGGCTTCGGCAGCAGGCCCGGCATCACGGTGTCGGAAGGTGCGATCACATCCACCTCGTAGCCGCCATTGCGCAGGTCATTGGCGAACTCACAGCCGATCAGGCCGGCGCCCATAATGGCCACCCGGCGCTTGCCAGCCAGCGCCTGGCGGAAAGCGCGGTAGTCCATCAGATCATTGATGGAATAGACGTGTTCGTGGGCATCCCCGGCGATGTCGAGGCGGATCACGTCTGCCCCCCAGGCCAGTACCAGCTTGCTGTACTCGAGACGCTCGTCGCCGATCAGCAACTGATGGGCCGCGCTGTCGATGCCGGTGACGGTGGTGTGGGTGCGCAGTTCAATGTTGAGCTGTTCCACCATGGCCGCTGCCGTGGCCTGGGCCAGTTCATCCGCCTCTTTGCCCTTGGTGAATCCGGTGGACAGCATGGGCTTGGAATAGCTGAATCCGTCATCGGCGGTGATCATCAGGATCGGCATTTCGCGGTCCTGCTTGCGGATCTCCTTGGCCAGGGAAAAACCGGACAGACCGGTACCCACAATGACGATGGGGGCTTGCTCACTCATTCACTGCGCTCCTGTGTTACTGATCGACCGGCTCAGCCGATCTCGATCATTTCAAAGTCTTCTTTACCGACGCCACAATCCGGGCATACCCAGTCATCGGGAATGTCTTCCCACTTGGTGCCCGGCTCAATGCCGTCTTCCGGCCAGCCCTCGGCCTCGTCGTAGATCCAGCCGCAGACGACGCATTGCCACTTCTTCATACCACTTCCTCCAGACTCATCATCAGGGACGCTTAATATTGTCGGACAATCATACACGATTAGAAGGATCTTCCAAGCGCTGGCGACGCCGAACCTATTGGCCGACCATCATACCCAGCGAACACGCGTACACCAATGCCGCATCGAACCTCACGGATCGACGCTGCTGCCAATAGCGGTATATACCCACTCGCCACCAATTCGGCTACAGACGGCATGGAGCGGCATGATCACGGCGCCAGCGGCCAATGGCAGCGGTTTGACGACAGGATGACGGGAGACCAGCACCGGCCTCCCTTCCGGGAGCCGGCTTCGGTATAATGCGGCGTTTTACGACAGGATCAGACCACTATGACCGATACCGTCGCCGAAATGAACCAGGTCCTCGCGGAAGCCGACTGCCTGGTCACCGAGCAGGAGGTTCACGCCGCCATTGATCGCATGGCCAGCGCCATTACCGATCACCTCAAGGACCGCAACCCACTGCTGTTCTGCGTAATGAACGGAGGCCTGATCCTCACCGGACAGCTGCTGCCCAAGCTGCGTTTCCCGGTTCAGGCGGAGTACCTGCACGCCACCCGCTACCGCCAGGAAACCACCGGCGGCCTGCTGGAATGGAAACTGCGCCCGGACGCCAACATGCAGGGCCGCTCGGTTCTGATCGTCGACGATATCCTTGATGAGGGCACCACCCTCGATGCCATTGCCGACTACTGCCGAGCCCAGGGCGCCGAGGAAGTGCTGACCGCGGTGCTGGTGGACAAACAGCACGACCGCAAAGCGCGTCCGGATCTGAAGGCGGATTACACCGGCCTGGAAGTGGAAGACCGTTTCCTGTTCGGTTTCGGTATGGACTACAAGGGTTACTGGCGCAACGCGCCAGGCATCTATGCCGTTAAGGGACTTTGAGGTCGCCAGCCCCAGCCGCTGCGATCACCCGGTGGGACTGAGCCCGGCAACCCCGGGCCAGCCACCGGCCTTTGCCCTGCCCCGGACCCACTGGCACCCCTCCTGGCAGGCCGCCGCCCTGCACCAGCGTCAGCCCCTGCAGGCGCTGGCGTTCTGGCTGCAGCTCGAAGGCTCGCTGACCCGCGCCCTGACACTACGCTGTCGCCAGCGCTTTGACGTTGACGTTGTCCGTGAGGCCTTCACCCGGCCAGGCCTGGAGGAATCCCGACGCCTCGGCCTGCCGGAGCGACAGCTGGCCTGGATTCGGGAAGTGCGCCTGTGCGGCGATGGTCAACCCTGGGTGCTGGCCCGCACGGTGATGCCGGCGGCGACACTGCGGGGCAGTGGACGCCGGCTCCGCCACCTGGGGCGACGCCCCCTGGGCAGCTACCTGTTCGCCACCCGGCAATGGCAACGCAGTGGGTTCGAGACTGGCCTGTGCCATTCCGATGGCCGCAATCAGCCCCGGGTCGCCCGCCGTTCCTGCTTCCACGGCCCCCAGGGCGCCATCCTGGTGAGTGAGTACTTTCTGCCAGGGCTGCCCCGCTCAGCCGAATAACCAGCCATCACAGCGCTCAACCGCAAGTTCATCGACTGAGCCTTAAAACAGCTCCACCTGCTCAGCCTTGAGGTACTCCAACGCCGACACCGTGTTGCCCGGGGACAACAGGATGCCCAGCCGCAACCCGGCCTCGGTGCGGGTGCCGTAGCAGACTTCACCGCGAAACACCTGGCGTTTCTGGTTGCACACCACCTCGATGCGGCACCGGCTGTCCAGCGCCACATGTTCCTGCACCAGAACCCCCAGACCGTTCTTGCTGACATCCATCAACAGGCCCGATACGCCACGGCTGCCACCGTCTCGCAGACGACGCAACAGTACCCTCGCGGGCAGCGGTTCACGAAGCTGGTGACGGATTTCACGACGACGCTTAATACTCTGGCTTTTCAAGCAGGTAACCCCCGAAACAGTATCTATACAATGTGAAACGACCTTTTGTGCAAGAATCTTGAGCCCGGGGCCGTCGAGAGCGCCGTTTCATGCGCAACCGCCTCGACAGGACTACCCTGTGAGAGACAGAGCCAACACCGCAACCAAGGTCCATGCCCGTGACATCGAGACACCCCGCCGACAGGCGCTTCCTGTCTGCTGACGCCGCGGCCGACTGCCCGGCCTACGACCTGACCGGCTACCAGCAGCGCCGGCAGGCACTGACCCGCCAGCTCGACGGTCTGACCAGCAGTCTCAACAATGAACTTGCCGCGGCGCTGCGTCAGCTGCTCAACCTTGGCAGCCTGGATGTCAGCGTGGGCCCCTGGCGTGCCGACGCACCCGCCCAGCCCCACAACCACTGGCTGGCGGCCATCCGCAACGGCGAGGCAGAGTATCCCGTTCTGCTGGCCATGGACAACCGCTGCCTGTACAGCCTGTCGGAACTGTTCTTTGGCGGTGACCCCGCCCAACTCAGTGACAGCCAACTGAAAGACCGGCCACTGGCGGACACCGAACGACGTCTGGTCAATCGGATATTCAACGCCCTGCTGGCACTGGTGTGCCCGGCGCTGTCACTGGATCTGGACGACTGGCAAAGCCAGTGGCTGGACTACCCGCCACAAACCAGCAGCCAACAGACGCTGTGGAGCGAGATCCGCCTTGGCAATGGCGACGCCTGGCAGGTCTCCCTGGCCTGCGGCTGGCCACTGGCGCTCGATAGCCACCACCCCAAAGGCACCGGCGAAGCGCCGGCCGACCAGGAAGAGCGCCTGCGCCACAACCTGCAGGCGGTTACGGTACGTCTGAAGGCCAATCTGGCCAGCCTCACCCTCAACCTGGAAGACCTGACGCAACTGCGCGAAGGCGACATCCTGCCGATGGAGCTGGACAGTCTGGTAACCGCCAGCGCCGGCAGCGCCCCCTGCCTGCGCGGCGAAGTCTGTGAACACGGCGACCGTCTGGCGCTGAGAATTCGTGATTTTATCGGAGACGCGGAATGAACCCTCAAGACGACAAGCCCCAGGGCCAGGATCAGCTCGACTCCCTGGAGGGGCTGGGCAACCAGAGCCTGGAAGAGCTGTTTTCCGACCCGGCGGATGGCGATCAGGCCAGCTCCGGCAACGCCGCCCCCAAGCGGGACATGGCAATGTTCGGCAAGATTCCGGTCAAACTGACGCTGGAAGTGGACAGTGTCGAGATCATGCTTGGCAACCTGCTGGATCTGAACCCGGGCGAAGTCCTGCCGCTGGACAAGAAAGTGGGAGAGCCGCTGGATGTGCGGGTTAACGGCGAACTGCTGGCCCGCGCCGAAGTGGTGGTGGTTGATGGCCGCTACGGTCTGCGCCTGGTGGACGTGCCCCGCAACCCCAATCTCACCCCCGACCAGGACTGACGCCCGATGCGAATGCTCCTGCTGCTGGCACTGCTGGTGCCGGGGCTGGCCTGGGGCCAGGACCTGCCGCTGTTCTCGGTCACCGACGGCGACTCCACCCAGGACTACAGCATCAAGATCCAGATCCTGCTGCTGCTGACGGCGCTGTCGTTCCTGCCGGCGATGCTGCTGATGCTTACCAGCTTTACCCGCATCATCGTGGTGCTGGCGGTGCTGCGCCAGGCCCTCGGCCTGCAGCAGAGCCCGCCCAACCGGGTGCTGGTGGGTATTGCCCTGGTGCTGACCCTGCTGATCATGCGCCCGGTGTGGACCGACATCTACGCCAACGCCTTCGTGCCCTACGAACAGGATGAGATCACCCTCAAGGAAGCGTTCGTCCGCGCCGAACAGCCGTTGCGCGGCTTCATGTTCAAGCAGACCCACGAGGCGGACCTGGAGCAGATGCTGCGGATCGCCAACGAGCCGCTGACCCTGGCCCAGGACGATGTGCCCTTCTCGGCGCTGCTACCGGCGTTCGTGCTGTCGGAGCTGAAGACCGCGTTCCAGATCGGTTTCATGCTGTTCATTCCGTTCCTGGTCATCGACCTGGTGGTGGCCAGTGTGCTGATGGCGATGGGGATGATGATGCTGTCTCCGCTGATCATCTCGCTGCCCTTCAAGCTGATGATCTTTGTGCTGGCCGACGGCTGGTCAATGACCGTCGGCACCCTCACCGCCAGCTTCGGGTAGCGCCATGACCGCCGAACTCGCCGTCTCACTGATCTACGAAGCGGTCCTCACCATCACCCTGATCGTCGCCGTGCTGATCGGTCCGGGCATGGTGGTGGGGCTGGTGGTGAGCGTGTTCCAGGCCGCCACCCAGATCAACGAGCAGACCCTCAGCTTCCTGCCACGGCTGCTCGCCACCCTGGGAATGATCGTGTTCGCCGGCCACTGGATACTGGAGCGGGTACTGCGGTTGTTCGAGATGATCTTCACCACCATTCCGGGAGCCATCGGATGAGTCTGGTGGAACTCACCGGCGCCGACATCACCTCCCTGCTGGGTCGCCTGTGGTGGCCCTTTCTTCGCATCGGTGCGCTGCTGTGGACCATGCCGATGTTCGGCGACCGGCTGACCGCGGTGCGGGTCCGGGTCTTGCTGTCGCTGGCGCTGGCGGCACTGATGGCCCCCATGCTGCCACCGATGCCCAGCGTCGACCCGTTCTCCCTCACAGCCCTGGTGATGGCCGGCGAACAGATCCTGCTGGGCTTCTTCCTTGGCTTCATGCTGCAGATGCTGTTTGCCCTGATGTCGCTGCTGGGGCAGATCCTGTCGATGCAGATGGGCCTGGCCATGGGCATCATGAACGACCCCACCAACGGTCAGGCGGTGCCGTTAATGGGACAGCTGCTGATCATCCTGGGCGCGTTTCTGTTCTTTGTGTTCGATGGCCACCTGGTGGCCATCGACATTCTGGTGGAAAGCTTCTTCACCTGGCCGCCCGGCCAGTCGATCTACGCCCTCGATCTCAACCGGGTGCTTGCCCTGTTTGGCTGGATGTTCGGCGGCGCCCTGCTGCTGGCGATGCCGGCGGTGGTGGCAATGCTGATCGTCAACCTCACCTTCGGAGTGATGAACCGCTCGGCACCGTCGATGAACGTTATCGCCCTGGGCTTCCCGCTGAGCATGCTGATGGGGCTGCTGAGCCTGATGCTGACGGTGGCCGGCGTGCCCGGCCGCTATGGCGAGTTCACCGCCCATGTGCTGGATGAAATGCGCCTGCTGGTAACCACGGTCAGCCCATGAGCGAGAACGACAGCAGCCAGGACAAGTCCGAAGAACCCACGGAACAGCGACTTCGCAAAGCCCGCGAAGAGGGCCAGATCGCCCGCTCACGGGAGCTGCAAAGCGCCGCCCTGGTGGGCATCGGCGGGGTACTGCTGCTGATGTCCAGTTTCCTCACCCAGTTTGCCCGGGATCTGATGGTGCAGCACTTTGAGCTCGACCGCGCCGCCGCCACCGACCCGGCAATGATGCTGCAACACCTGGGCAGCGCCCTGGAACTGGGGCTGGGTGCCATGCTGCCGTTCCTGATCACGCTGTGGCTGATTGGCGCCGTCTCCGGCATGGTGCCGGGCGGCTGGCTGACGTCCGGCAAGGCCATCCAGCCCCAGCTCAAGCGACTCAACCCGCTGTCGGGCCTGAAGCGGATGTTCTCCAGCCAGAGTCTGGTAGAGCTGGCCAAGTCCTCCCTCAAGGTGGTGCTGCTGTTTGGGGTTATGGTGTGGCTGCTGTGGACCCACGCCGACGACCTGGTGGCCATCAACCGGCTGCCGCTGGGGGCCGCCATTGGCGAAGGCGTTCGACTGCTGGGGCTGGCGCTGATGGCCATGGGACTGGTGTTGCTGTTCATCGCCCTGCTGGACGTGCCCTACCAGCGCTGGTCGATGGTGAAGAAACTGAAAATGACCAAGCAGGAGGTCAAGGACGAGCACAAGAACACCGAAGGCCGGCCCGAGGTCAAACAGCGGATTCGCGAAATCCAGATGCAAATGTCCCGCCAGCGCATCGACCAGCGGGTGCCGGAAGCGGACGTCGTGATCACCAACCCGACCCACTACGCCGTGGCCATCCGCTACGCCCCGGATACCGCCGATGCCCCCTACGTGATCGCCAAGGGGGTGGACGACCTGGCGCTGCGCATCCGCGACGTTGCTACAAAAAATAATAAAACCATACTGGAACTGCCGGAGCTAACCCGGGCAGTCTACCACTCCACGAGAATCGACCAGGAGATTCCGGCCGGGCTGTTCAACGCCGTGGCCCATGTGCTGATGTACGTCATGCAGCTCAATGCCTGGAAAGCCCGGCGCGGAAACAAACCCGCGCCGCTGCCCCGCTTCCAGATTCCGGACTCCCTCAGGAAATAGGTGACCCAAGGTGAAATTCAACCTGACCCGTTCCTACGCCGCCATCCCGGTGATCCTGATGGCCGTGTTGGCCATGCTGATCCTGCCGTTGCCGCCGTGGCTGATCGACACCCTGTTCACCTTCAACATCGTGCTGGCGGTGATGGTGCTGCTGGTGGCGGTCTCCGCCAAGCGGCCACTGGAGTTTTCAGTCTTCCCCACCGTGCTGCTGATCGCCACTTTGATGCGGCTGACCCTCAACGTTGCCTCAACCCGCATCGTGTTGCTGGATGGCCACACCGGCCCCGGCGCCGCCGGCCAGGTAATCCAGTCGTTCGGGGAAGTGGTGATCGGCGGCAACTACGTGGTCGGTCTGGTGGTGTTTGTGATCCTGATGATCATCAACTTTGTGGTGGTCACCAAGGGTGGCGAGCGCATCTCCGAGGTCTCCGCCCGCTTTACCCTTGATGCCCTGCCCGGCAAGCAGATGGCGATCGACGCCGACCTCAACGCCGGTACCATTGACCAGAACCAGGCCCGCCAGCGCCGCCAGGACGTTGCCCGGGAAGCCGACTTCTACGGTTCCATGGACGGCGCTTCCAAGTTTGTCCGCGGCGATGCCATCGCCGGTCTGCTGATCCTGCTGATCAACCTGCTGGGCGGTCTCGCCATCGGCGTGCTGCAACAGGGGCTGTCCGGCGACGAGGCGTTCCAGATCTATGCCCTGCTCACCATCGGTGACGGCCTGGTGGCGCAGATACCGTCGCTGCTGCTGGCCACCGCTGCGGCCATCATCGTCACCCGCGTCAACGACGAATCCGAGATGGCCGACCAGGTCCAGCAGCAGCTGCTAGCCTCCCCCCGGGTGGTCAGTACCGCGGCCCTGGTGATGGGTATCCTCGGGCTGATTCCCGGCATGCCGACGGTGGCGTTCCTGGCATTTGCCGGCGTGCTGGCATTCGCGGCCTGGAACCTGCACCAGACCAAGCCCGACGAAGCTGCCCACGAGGCCGAACAGGAGCTCACCGAACAACTGCAGAAAGACCCGCCCCTGAGCTGGCAGGACCTGCCCTACGTCGACAAGATGCGCATCGAGCTGGGTTACCGGCTGGTACCGCTGGCCGACCGGGAGCAGAAGGCGGAACTGCCCAACCGCATTCGCGGCATCCGCAAGACCCTGTCGGAGCAGCTCGGGGTTTTGCTGCCGGAGGTCCGTATTCGCGACAACCTGCGACTGAAACCGGCGGAATACTGCATTAAGCTCGATGGCGTTCGCATTGCCAGCGGCGAGGTGGACCCGGACAAACTGCTGGCCATCGAAGGCGCCGAGACCTATGGCCAGCTCGACGGCGAACTGGTCAAAGAGCCCGCCTACGACATGAGCGCGGTGGCTATTGCCCCCGAGCACAAGTCGCGGGCACTGAACCTGGGCTATTCGGTGGTGGATGCCGCCACCGTGATCAGCACCCATCTGGGCAAGGTGATGCGCCAGCACCTGGATGAAATCTTCAGCCACGACGACGTCCTGGCTCTGGGGGAACGCCTCAAGGGGGTGTCGGAAAAACTCGCCGAGGCCCTCAACAGCCAGCTCAGCCCGATGCAACAGCTGCGGGTGTTCCGCCACCTGCTGTCCGACCAGGTCAGCCTGTCGGACATCCAGACCATTGCCACCACCCTGGTGGACAGCGCCGACGTCACCAAGGACCCGGTGTTGCTGGCCGCCGACGTACGCTGTGCGTTGAAGCGCAGCCTGGTACGCCAGACCATCGGTGAACGCGATCAGCTCAATGTGGTCACCCTGGCGGACGAGCTGGAACAGACCCTGATGAAGGCGCTGCAGCAGGCCCAGCAGTCCGGCCAGGCGTCACTGGACAGCTTCCCGGTGGAGCCCCAGATGCTGGGACGGCTGCAACAGGCGATGCCACAGGTTCGCGATGAAATGAAACGTCAGGGCCTGCCCCAGGTGCTGCTGGTCGTGCCGCAGCTGCGGCCGCTGCTGGCGCGCTATGCCCGCACCTTCGCCCGCGGGCTGGCGGTGCTGTCCTACAACGAAGTGCCGGAGCAGATGCACATCGATGTGGTCGGCACACTGGGGTAGTGACGGTTAGAGGTCCTAGCTGAAAATGGTGTCAGAACAAGCGGGGGTTACACATTTTAGCAATTCGCCACAAAGGGCGACTCTCCGCTACAAAACAGCGGTTGCCGGCACAACGTCAATTACTGTTAACTAGATCACACTATCGAGAAGGCCGGTGTCTGACGAACCAGACACCGGTTTCAATAACTTAGCTACAGACAAAGGCAAACTGTCGCGAAAGCGCAGGACGCAAAGCCTCCGGTCTAACGATTCGACAGAATCCATGATAGCGGGGTTGCCGGGCTAAGATATCTCTCCCCGCGGCGTCGGTCCCGATGCCGCCCAGGTCGATATCTTTTCCCACAGTCACCACACAGCAGACGTTTTTGTCATCGCCGTGGTGCCTGCTGTTGTCTTCGCAATACGCCTTGGTCTGCACCAACCAGTGCCCCAAGTAAGGTCGGAAACGATGACGTCGCAAGGTATGCGCAATTTCTTGTCCCGGGCCAATGCCGCCATTCTGGCGTTGTCGGTCGCCGGTACAGCAGCCGCCAATTCCGGGGTGGTCCAGCAACTGGCCATGGATCAGGTCCATTGGTCTTTTACTGGCGACCGCTTCCACTGCGAACTTGAGCTGGATCTGAAAAAAAATGGTGAATTGTTGCTGAGCCACCCGGCTGGCGCCCCCATGCAGGTGCACTACCGCCCGGCCCAGGCCCTCCCGGCCGAGGTGTCACTGGCCAGCCGCACCGCGCCCTGGCAGGGCGATCGTCAGAGCCAGGCCACCGCATTGGCGGCCCGCGACGATCACTTCCGGCTCGACCAGCACACCAGCCGCTCAGTGCTGACCGCCCTCGACAGCGGCCTCTGGACCAGCCTGTACCTGGATACCCTGGAGCTGCGCATTCCCACCGTGAACTGGGCACCGGTTGCCGACCGCTTCCGCCAGTGCGAGCAGCAACTGTCACCGCTGTCGGTGCACCAGGCCCGCGACCAGGTGGTGTTCTACCAGGCCGGTCAACGGGCCCTGACTCCCGAGCAGATCGCCGACCTGGAGGACCTGGCCCGCTATGTCCAGCTTGATCCCCAGGTTCGCAAGCTGCTGGTGGATGGCCACACCGACAACACCGGCTCCCGCCTGGGCAACCTGCAGATTGCCCGCGAACGTGCCGCCGACGTGGCTGCGGTGCTCAAGGCCGCCGGCATTCCCAACACCATGATTGAACAGCGGGCCCACGGCGACCGCTACCCGTCCGCCAACAACGACACCGCTGAAGGCCGGGACCTGAACCGCCGCGTCACCATCCGTATCGTCAGGCAGGAAACTGAGGAAACCTCATGAAGACGCCCTTGCTCATGATTCAAGCCAGCCCGCTGGCCACCAGTCTTCACCAACAGCTGATCGCCGCCGACTACGACGTTCGCCTGGTCAACGGCACCGCGCCGGAGCTGGACCCGGGCACACCTCCGCCAAGCCTGATCCTGCTGGACGCCGCCGTCAGCCCGGACATCGTGCCGGTGCTGCGCGACTTCGGCCTGCGCTACCCCGGCTGCCCGGTCATCACCCTGGTGGATGCGGGACAGAGCGCGCTGGCCGGCGAGGCCATGCACCATGGCGCCATGGATTACCTGCTCAAGCCCTTTACCGGTGAGCAGCTGGTGGCCACGGTCAACCATGCCCTGAGCCTGAACCAGCCCATCCCCGACATGGTGGTGGCGTCACCGGCCAGCCAACAGGTCCTGCTGCTGGCCAAGAAGGCTGCCCAAACCAACGCCTCAATCCTGATCGGCGGCGAGTCCGGCACCGGCAAGGAATGCCTGGCGCGGTATATCCACGATCAGTCGCCGCGAGCCAAGGGTCCCTACGTGGCGGTCAACTGCGCGGCCATTCCTGAAACCATGCTTGAGTCCACCCTGTTTGGCCATGCCCGGGGCGCCTTTACCGGTGCTCAGCAGAGCCAGACCGGCAAGTTCGAGCTGGCCAACGGCGGTACCCTGGTGCTGGATGAGATCTCCGAGATGCCGCTGGCCCTGCAGGCAAAACTGCTGCGGGTGTTGCAGGAACGGGAACTGGAAAAGCTGGGCTCAAACCAGAAGGTGAAACTCGATGTCCGGGTCATTGCCGCCAGCAACCGTGACCTGCGCGCCGAGGCCGCCGCCGGCCGCTTCCGCGAAGACCTGTTCTACCGCCTCGACGTGCTGCCACTGAGCTGGCCGGCCCTGCGCCAGCGTCAGGAAGACATCCTGCCACTGGCCCGTCACTTCCTCGCCAAGCACGCCCCGGAATCCGGCTTCGAACTGCATCCGGAGGCTGCCCGGGCGCTGCTGGCCCACGACTGGCCCGGCAACGTGCGGGAACTGGAAAATACCATCCAGCGCGCGCTGATCCTGGCCCGTGGCCTGGTGATCCAGAGCATCGACCTGATGCTGCCAGACACCGTGCCAGTGCCCGCCCCGGCACCGGCGGCGTCCAGCCTGCAGCACTCCCGACGCTCTGCCGAATTCCAGCACGTACTGGATACCCTGCGCCGCTTTAACGGCCATCGCAAGGACACCGCCGAGGCCCTCGGCGTCACCACCCGGGCACTGCGTTACAAACTCGCGGCAATGCGCGAGCAAGGCATCGACATCAATCAGGCTGCCGTCACCGGCTAACAGGAGAACACCATGGCTATTCAGGCAATCAATACCCAGTCGGTACTGCTCGACACCATGACCCAGTTACGGGGTGATGCGGCCGTGGCACCGGCCCAGCGCAGTTCCGAACAGGACGTCAACTTCACCCAGGTGATGCAGGCCGCCCTCAACACCATCGACGCCCAGCAGCATCACGCCGGGCAGTTGCAGACCGCGGTGGAAACCGGCCAGAGCGACGACCTGGTGGGCGCCATGGTCGCCAGCCAGAAGGCCGGCCTGAGCTTCTCGGCACTGGTCCAGGTTCGAAACCGCCTGGTGTCCGGTTTCGATGAAATCATGCGGATGCCGGTGTAAGGGCCTGAGTCATGTCTGAGCTGATCAACGCACTGCCCAGCACCGTCACCAATGGCCAGGGAGGCGGCGCCAGCGCCAGCCGTTCCCGGGCCCAGTCCCTGCTGCAGGGCTGGCGCCGCCTCTCCGGTGATTCCCGTTCGATCATCGTGGTCGCCCTGCTGGCGGCCCTGGTGGCCGCCGCCATCGTTATCATTCTGTGGACCAACAGCGGCCAGTATGTCCCGCTATACGGCAACCAGGAGCGCTACGACAGCGCCTCCATCCTGGAGGTACTGGAAGCCGAAACCATCGACTTTGAACTCGACAGCCGCAGCGGCAACATCCTGGTGCCCAAGGACCAGATTGCCAGCGCGCGGATGAAGTTGGCCGCCCGTGGCGTAACCGCCCAGATGCCGGCCGGTATCGAAGGCCTTAACGAACTGTCCGGCATCAGCACCAGCCAGTTCATGGAGTCCACCCGCTACACCCACGCAGTGGAAGGGGAACTGGCCCGCACCATCATGACCCTGGAGCAGGTCCGCAATGCCCGGGTGCACCTGGCCATCCCTGAGCGCACGCTGTTTGTTGGCCGCGAGGAACAGACCCCCACCGCCTCGGTGGTGCTGGACCTCAGTGGCCACCTCGATGAGACCCAGGT
This sequence comes from Marinobacter sp. CA1, assembly GCF_020546665.1. Taxonomy (NCBI): domain Bacteria; kingdom Pseudomonadati; phylum Pseudomonadota; class Gammaproteobacteria; order Pseudomonadales; family Marinobacteraceae; genus Marinobacter; species Marinobacter sp. CA1. Next base: position 400,116 of record NZ_CP071785.1, on the reverse strand, counting down.
GGAAGCCATCGTGAATCTGGTAGCGGCCGGCATTCCCGGCATGAAGCCGGGCTCGGTGTCGGTGGTCAACCAGGCCGGCGAGCTGTTGTCCGCCGGTATTGGCGAGGACAGCCCGGGCCGGGTCAGCACCCGCCAGATGGACTACATCTCCAAGCTGGAAGACAAGGTGGCCAGCCGCGCAAGCGACATGCTGGAGCCGATGCTGGGCGCCGGCAACTTCCGCATCCGGGTCGCCGCCGACGTCGACTTCTCCGAGGTTGAGGAAACCCGCGAAGTCCTGGACGGCGAGCCGGTGCTGCTGTCGGAAAACTCGGTGCTGGACAACGCCGCCGGCCAGCTGGCGCTGGGCATTCCCGGCGCCCTCACCAACCAGCCACCGGTCCCACAACCGGATCAGGCCGATGAGGAAGGCCAGGACGCGGCCGCGGTCAATCGCCGGGAAGAGGTCAACCGCCGCTTCGAAACCGGACGTGCGGTCACCCACACCCGCCTGGATGAGGCTCGGGTCCGTCAGCTGTCGGTATCGGTACTGGTCAATGATGGCAATGCCCCCGATGGCGGCTGGACCCAGGCCCAGCTCGACAAGATGAGCGCACTGGTACACACCGCCGCCGGGCTCGATACCGAGCGCGGCGACGTCATTACCCTGCAGAGCGCGCCGTTCGTCGCCAAGCCGGCTGCCGCGCCCGTGCCCCAGGCCACGCCCTGGTATCAGGACCTGACCCCGTGGGAGACCCACATCCGTTACGCCCTCGGCAGCCTGATGCTGCTGCTGTTGATCCTGTTCGGCATTCGCCCGCTGGTGAAGCACCTGACCAACAGCGCCGCCGGCCAACCCCAGAACCGTTTCGCCAGCAAGCGCAGTCAGGACACCGATGACAGTGACGACGACGAACGCACAGTCACCCGTACCGACACCAATGCAACAGCAAGCGCCAGTGCCGAGGCCTCCGCCAGCAAACAGGAAGCCACCGAGTCCAGCGCTGATGCCGCCTCCACCCTGAGCCTGCCACCACCGGGCTCGGAACTGGAGGTACAACTGGAACACCTGCGGTTGCTGGCCGATAAAGAAACCAACCGCGTTGCCGACGTCATCAAATCATGGGTAGAGGATCATGGACACACAAGTCGTTGAAACCAACTCCCTCGACAAGGCCGCCATCCTGCTGCTGTCGATGGGTGAAGATGCTGCCGCCAAGGTTCTCAGTCGGTTGGGCCGGGATGAGGTCACCACCCTGTCCAATCGCATGGCCAAGCTCGCCGGCGTCTCCACCGACGCCGCCCGTGACGTGATCCAGGGCTTCTTTGATCATTTCCGGGACCAGAGTGGCATCAGCGCGGCCTCCCGCGACTACCTGGAGCGCACCCTGGACATGGCCGTGGGCAAGCGCCTGGCCAAGGGCATGATCGACGACATCTACGGCGACGCCCTGAAAGACGAGCTGCAGAAGCTGCAATGGGTGCCGGCGGAAACCCTGGCCCGCTTCTTCGCCACCGAGCATCCCCAAATGCAGGCGGTATTGCTGGCCTTCCTGCCACCGGAGACCGCCTCCGGGGTACTGGCAGAGCTGCCGGACAACTGCCACGACGATCTGCTCTATCGGGTCGCCAACATGCACGAAGTCAGTGACCAGGTGCTGTCGGAGCTGCGCGACGCCCTCGGCCGCTGTCTGCAGTTCGTCTCCGAGCGCAGCACTGCGCGGGTAGACGGAGTCAAGCAGGCCGCCGACATCCTCAATCGCTTCCGCGGTGATCGCGCCAGCCTGATGGACATGCTCAAGCTCCACAACGAAGAGCTGGCGCGTTCGGTGTCCGAGAACATGTACGACTTCATGACCCTGGGGCGCCAGTCCACCGACGTGCTCCAGGTGCTGGTGCAGGAGATTCCCGAGGACATCCTCTCGCTCTCCCTCAAGGGCGCTGCGCCGGAGGTCCGTGATGCACTGATGGGCGCCCTGCCCCGACGGATGGCGCAGTCCATCCTCGACCGCACCCAGGCCCTGGGTTTGGTGCCGGTCAGTCAGGTGGAAGACGCCCGGCGGGAGGTCATGCGCCTGGTGCGGGAACTGCACGAACAGGAAGTGATCAACTACCAGATCTTCGAGGAAACGGTCGTAGACTGACGCTATGGACAAACTCAGGGGCAACTACCGCAGGCATCGCTTCCGCTCCCTGGCCGCACTGGAGGCCAGCGATCGCGGCGAGCAGGACCCATTCCAGCAGGGTTATGACGAAGGCTTCCGCCAGGGCCAGGAACGCGGCCTGGAGCAGGGCCTGGCCGATGGCCGCAGTCAGGGCGAGGCCCAGGGCTACGAGGCCGGCTACCAGCAGGGCCTGGGCAAGGGCGAGGATGCCGGACGCCACACCTTCAACGCCGCACTGGCACCGCTGCAGAGTATCCAGGGTAAGCTGGAGGAGCTGCGTCAGCAGGAGCTTCGAGAACACACCGAACAGCTGTGCCAACTGGTGGAACAGGTGGCTCGGCGGGTGGTGCACGCCGAACTCAGCCTCAACCCCGGCCAGATGCTGAAACTGGTGGAAGAGGCGCTGACCCGCATGGACACCCGCAAGGGCGACGTCACCGTGTACCTGTCGCCGGACGACTACCAGCGCCTGGCCCGCACCGGCACCAACCACATCGGTGATTACCCGGTCCAGCCCGACGACGCCCTGGCCATTGGCGACTGCCGCCTGGAGAGCGACCAGCAGCAACAGACCATTCGCAGCGAAGAACGGCTGCAGGGCTGTGTGGACAAGGTGCGCGAGGAACTGACCCAGGAGTCGCCACAATGATCCGCACCGGAACCCGTACATGAACACCCTGCCCGAACAGCTGGCGCGCGCCGCCGAGCGCTTGCGGGAAGTGCCACGGGAGACCGTCACCGGCCGCCTGGTGCGGGTGACCGGTCTCACCCTGGAAGTCGTCGGTTGTCGACTGGTGATTGGCCAGCGCTGCCTGGTGGACACCCACCAGGGCGAGCCGGTGCTGGCGGAAGTGGTCGGCTTTGACCGCGACACCGCCTTCCTGATGCCCTACCGCGCGGTCGGTGGCCTCTACGCCGGGGCCCGGGTCCAGCGCCTGGACGACGATCTGCAACTGCCGGTGGGCAACAACCTGCTTGGTCGTACCTTTGACGGTCTGATGCAGCCCCTCGATGACGGCCCCGCCGTCAGCGGCGACCGCCTGCCGCTGCACGCGGCGCCCCCCAATCCGCTGAAACGGCGGCCGGTGCGGGAACCACTGGATGTCGGGGTCCGCGCCATCAACGCCCTGCTCACACCGGGCAAAGGCCAGCGTCTGGGGCTGTTTGCCGGCGCCGGCCTGGGCAAGAGTGTGCTGCTTGGCATGATTACCCGGTTTACCCGGGCCAACGTGATTGTGGTGGGCCTGATCGGTGAACGCGGACGGGAAGTCCGGGAATTTCTCGAAGACGCCCTGGGGCCGGAGGGCCTCGCCCGCTCGGTGGTAATCGCCGCACCGGCCGACCAGTCGCCGCTGATGCGGCTGCGGGCCGCCGAGACCTGCCACCGGCTGGCGGAATACTATCGCGACCAGGGCCAGGACGTGCTGCTGTTAATGGATTCCTTTACCCGCTATGCCCAGGCCCAGCGGGAACTGGCACTGGCCATCGGCGAACCGCCGGCAACCCGGGGCTACCCGCCGTCGGTGTTCGCCGCCCTGACCCGGCTGGCGGAACGTGCCGGCAACGGCGAAGGTGAAGGTTCACTGACCGCCATCTACACGGTGCTGGCGGAAGGTGATGACCAGCAGGACCCGATTGCCGACGCCGCCCGCGCCATCCTCGACGGTCACGTCATCCTCAGTCGCGAGCTGGCGGAAGCCGGCCACTACCCGGCAATTGATATCAATGCCTCCATCAGCCGGGTCATGCCCCAGGTCACCGACCGCGACCACCAGCAGACCGCTGCACGCTTCCGCCGGCTGCTGTCCCGTTACCAGAGTGTGCGGGAACTGATTCCCCTTGGCGGCTATCACGCCGGCCAGGACCCGGAGCTGGATGAAGCCGTACAGACGCATCCCCGGCTGGCGAGCTTCCTGCAGCAGGCGATCGACGAACCGGCAGGCTATGACCAGAGCCTGCAACAACTGCAAGGGCTGTTTGGCTGATGTTCAACCGCTTCCTCGACCAGCAGCAGAAAACCCTGGAACGCCTGGGCAACGACAAGCAACAGCAGCAGTTGCGCCACCAGCAGGAACAGCAGCGCTACGACAGCCTGAAGTTCTATGTCGACAGCATGGCCAGCGGCGCCAGCGGCAATGCGCTGGTGCACCAGAACCGACTGGCCATGCGCCATCAGCTCAACCAGCTACTGGATCAGCAGGCCGACGAATTGCTGTTGGCGGGCAAGGAACTGGAAGCACGGCAGCGGGCATTGCTGGCGCAGTTCGGTAAGGTCAAGGGACTGGAGTTGCTGGTACGACGGCGCCAGCAGCAGGATCAGCAGCGCCAGCGGCGCCAGGAGCAGGGACAGGTGGACGACTGGCTCAACGGAGCTGGTCGTAAGGGTTAGTGGTGGTGCCCAGAAGATCATCCAGCGCCGTGCGGTGACTGGCCAGCAGCTCGCCGTTGCGCTCATTCAGGGCCTGGCAGCGCACCAGTGCCGCCTCCAGTTCTTGCCAAAACGATCGCAGCTCCGTGGCCAGGGCCGGTGGCAGTTTGGTCAACAGCCGCTCAAAACCGCCGGCATCGGCGTTCAGTCCCAGGCCCACCAGGATTTCCCCCCGACGGCCGGCACTGACTTCCAGCGCCGCCAACGCGTCACCGATCTGCTCTCCCAGCGGCTGCAGCGCCTCGGCGTCAGTGCGCGCCAGCAGCCGCTGCTGCTCCACCAGCAGTGGCTGCAACCCCTGGCAACGCGCCAGGTCGGCACGGATTCCCCGGGTCAGCTCCGCCAGGGCAGCCTTGGCGCTCATGAGCCGTGCAGGTCCAGCACCGCTTCCGCCAGTACCGCCGGGTCCAGATCGAGCTGACCTTCGGCGATGGCCTGACGCAGGGCATTAACCCGGGTCATGTCGACATCGGAGGCGTCCGCCAGGGACTTTTCCAGACCGCGGCTCTGCAGTTCCGGCGTCGCACTGGCGGCCGTGCTGCTGGTCGCCCCCTGGTCATGGCGGGCGGCGTTGGCACGCTGGTTGGCGCTGGTAACCGGTGTCGTGGCGTGATTGATTTTCATAGCATTCAAACCCAATCAGTGTCTCTGTCAGAGTATAGCGACCGGCTGCCGGCGAAACTGTAACCGAACTTGGAAAAAATGCGTTGGCAGGTATCCGCACCGGTCCAGGGCCCATCAGAATCGGGTTTCGACGATGCCCCGCTCCACCACCCAGGCGGTGATGACCTTGCCGGACGAATGGTTACGCACCCGGATACCCTCCCCCTTGCTGCCGCTCTGGAGCGCTTCGCCGGTCATCGAGGCAGCCACGCCGTCGGCCTCGACCCGGATCAGCACCTGGTCGCCTCGCTCCACCAGCAGCGGTGCTTCCGCCAGGTCCAGGGTGATGACCTGGCCACCACGGATCGCGCGCCGGGTCCGCAGCCCCCGCAACATGCGGATGTCGGTCACAAAATCGCCGTAGATGTCGGCCAGGTCCCGCACCGCCAGCCGCATGGTGTCCCGGTTCAGGCTCTCACCCCGGCGCACCGTCCGCCGGGCCGTCACCACCGGAACCTTGAGCGATACTTCCGCCCGCGCCCGCAGTTCCCATTCCGGCTCACTGCAGCCGATGCGATAGGGCACCCGCCCCCAGATTCGCCCGGAGGCCTGGGCCGGCGCCACCACCAGCTCGCCCTGGCAGCCGGGATGCTGGTCCGCGGCTCCCGGCACCCAGGCTTCCACCTGGTAATCGAAATTGACCCAACCACGCTGACGGGCGTAACGCTGGACCTGGCGCTCGGCGTCCGCGGTGACCCGCGCCACCAGGTCCGCCCGATTCTGGTTCTGGGCCTGAACACCACCAGCGGCCAGCAGCCAGACCAACAGCAGTGCCCCGCCCGACAGGGGAACCCGCCACTTCCGGGGCGGAAACCACGATTTCCGCCCTGCCTTCCCCACTTCCGCCCTCAATCGGTAACCCCTTGATTTATTGAATCTAAAAGTTGGCACATACCTTGTTAGTACGGTAGCAGGAAATCTCACTGCATGGCACTGGAGACCAACCATGGCACTTATTGTGGACAAGGCACTGGGCGTCCATCAATACGCCCTGTCGATGCGGATGGAACGCTCCCGCATCCTCGCCAGCAACCTGGCCAACGTTGATACCCCGGGCTACCTGTCCCGTGATTTCGACTTCAAGGCCTCCCTGCAGCGGGTCGCCCGGGAGCTGGACGGCCTCCACAGCGGCCTGCCCGCACCCAGCCTCGATGCCAGCCGGGATCTCAAGTACCGGGTGCCGATGCAACCGTCCGAAGACGGCAACACCGCCGAGCTCGGCGTGGAACAGGCCCAGTTCGCCGCCAACGCGATGGACTTCCAGACCAGCCTGACGTTCCTGAATATGAAAATTTCCGGCCTGCGCAAGGCCATCGACGGATAACGGATCGAGGAGCCACACCATGGCATTCCACAACATCTACGACATTGCCGGCAGCGCCATGCGCGCCCAGTCGGTTCGACTGAACACCGTCGCCTCCAACCTGGCCAACGCCAACAGCGCCGCGGGCAGTGAGGAAGATGCCTTCCGCGCCATCAAGCCGGTGTTCGCCAGCCTCTATCAGAGCCTGGAGACCCGCAGCCCGGTCACCAGCCAGCGTCTGGCCGCCGCCAGTGTCGGCATCGCCGGTGTCACCGAATCCGACCGCGCCATCGAGCGTCGTCACGAGCCCGGCAGCCCCATTGCCGACGGCGACGGCTATGTCTACTACAGCAACGTCAATGTGGTGGAAGAGATGGCAGACATGATGTCGGCGTCGCGCAATTTCCAGACCTCGGTGGACATGGTCAGCCGGGTCAACAGCATGCAGCAGGGCCTGCTGCGCCTTGGCCAGTCCTGAGGGGATAGGGAACCGACATGACCGTTTCAGCCATGCAGAACCGCGAAACCGGCGGCGCGACGAACACCGGCACGACCGCCAACACCATTGCCGGCAATGACAACAGCGCCGCGGGACTGAAAAACGAGTTCCTCACCCTGATGGTGGCGCAGATCAAGAATCAGGACCCGCTTAATCCGTTGGACGGCGCCGAGTACGTCGCCCAGCTGGCCCAGTTCTCCACCGTCGAAGGCATCGAGAACATGGGCAAACTGCAGAACCAGAACAACGTGCTGATGGACACCCTGCAGGTGTTGCAGAGCACCAACCTGGCCGGCAAGCAGGTCAGCATTCCGGTGGATCGCATCAACCTGGATGCGGAAGAGGAACTCACCGGCACCGTGGCCCTGCCCGCCGCCGCCAGTGAGGTGGAAGTCCGTGCCCTCGACGCCGCTGGCAACGTAGTGGAGTCGGTCAATCTGGGCGCCCGCGACGCCGGCGAAACCGCCTTTACTCTGCCGGAGCTGGATGCCGGCCAATACACCCTGGAGGTGATCGCCCGCAACGGCGATGACCTCACCACCTACCCGCCCAAGCTGCAGCGTACCGTTGAGAAAGTCAGCGTGCCGTCCGATGGCAGCGACATCCGCCTGCAGGTTGCCGGCGTGGGCAGTGTTTCCCTGTTCAGTATCAGCGAATTCCTTGGAGGACGTTCATGAGCTACAACATCGGTCTTAGCGGTTTGCGCACCACCAACCAGTCTCTGGATGTGATCTCCCAGAACATTGCCAACGTGTCCACGGCGGGCTTCAAGGCCAGCCGCCCGGAACTGGCCGCACTCTACTCCGGCGGTCAGCCTGGTGGTGTGGAGATGAACAACGTGTCGCAGAACTTCGGCAAGGACGGCAACAAGAACTTCTCCGGCCGTGAGCTGGACATGGCCATCTCCGGCCAGGGCTTCTTCATCGTCAAGGATCAGAACGGCCAGGACCGCTACACCCGCGCCGGCATGTTCAGCAAGGACGCCAACAACTTCGTCACCACCGCCAACGGTATGAAACTCCAGGGTTACGGCGTCAATGCCAACGGCGATCTGGTTCCGGGTGTGCTGACCGACCTCAAGGTACAGGCCGCCACGGTACCGGCCCAGGCCTCCACCAGCCTGGATTTCGTGGCCAACTTCAAGGCCGATGCGCCTGTGCCGGCCGTCGCGCCGCTGGACCCGAACGACACCAACACCTACAACTTTTCCTACTCCAGTGAGGTGTACGACTCCCTTGGCAATGAGCACACCCTGACCAAGTACATGGTGAAAACCGGCGCCAATACCTGGGATGTGCACATGTATATGAACGGCGCCGCCATGGGTGCGCCGACGGCCGTGAACTTCAACTCGGACGGCAGTCTCAATACCCCGGCCGGCCCGGTCGCCCTCACCTATGACCCGAGTGCCACTACTGGCGCGGATGTCATGAACTTTGACCTCAACCTCACTGGCACCACCCAGTACGCCGGTGACTTCGCGGTTACCGCCAACGCCACCGACGGTTTCGCCTCCGGTGACCTGACCGGGCTGCGGGTGGATGAAGATGGCTCCGTCTCGGCGGTGTACACCAACGGCCGCGACCGGCTGCTGGGTCAGGTGATACTGGCCAACTTTGCCAATCCGGGCGGCCTGTCCCAGGCCGACAGCACCACCTGGACCAAATCCTTCGCCTCCGGTGACGCCGTTACCGGCACCGCTGGCACCGGCGCCCTTGGCACCCTGACTCCCGGCGCCTACGAAGGCTCCAACGTCGACCTGACCGGCGAACTGGTGAACCTGATGACCGCCCAGCGCAACTACCAGGCCAACGCCAAGAGCGTCAGCACCGCCGACCAGCTCACCCAGGTGCTGTTCAGCAACATGTAATAGGGCCCGACCATGGAACGTTACCTCTACACCTCAATGAGCGGCGCGCTGCACACCCTCACGGCGCAGCGCATCCACGCCAACAACCTGGCCAACAGCAGCACCACCGGGTTTCGCCGTGATTTCGAACGCGCCGAGACATACCAGGTGAAGGGGGCGGGCCTGGAGACCAAGTACCTGAGCCAGAGCCAGAGTGCGGTCACCGACTTCACCCCCGGGCGACTGGAAACCACCGGCCGCGACCTCGACGTGGGCATCCGCGGCGCCGGCTTCCTGGCGGTGATCGACGAGGCCGGCAACGAGGCCTACACCCGGGTTGGCAACCTCAGTCTCGATGCCGAGGGCCAGCTGCGCATCCGCGGCCGGGAAGTAGTCGGCGCCGGCGGTGGTCAGCTCGCCATTCCCGAATACCAGGCCATCAGCATCGGTGACAACGGCACCATCTCAGTGACGCCCCCCGGCGGTGGCCAGCTGGAAGCCGGTCAGCTGAAACTGGTCAACCCGCCGCTGGACCAGCTCCGCAAGGGTGAAGACGGCCTGTTCCGTCTCGCCGACGGTGAAGCCGCCGCAGCCGACCCGGAGGTTCTGGTGGTGTCGGGCCATCTGGAACAGTCCAACGTCAATCCGGTGGACGAGATGGTCACCACCATGGCGCTGAGCCGAACCTTTGAGATCCAGATGCGAATGATGAAAGCGGCCGACGAGAACTCCAACGCCGGTAACCGACTGGTTCGAGGCGGTTAAGCGGTCACAGACCACTTGGCCAACAGCAATTTTCCGAACCGATAACGATTTCCAGAGATTGAGACAGGAGACAAGTCATGCAGGCAGCACTTTGGGTCGCCAAGACCGGCCTCGCCGCCCAGGACGTCAAGATGGCCACCATTTCCAACAACCTGGCCAACGTCAACACCGTCGGGTTCAAGCGTGACCGGACATCCTTTGAGGACCTGTTCTACCAGATCGAACGTCAGCCCGGCGCCCAGCAGGATTTCCAGAACCAGTTGCCCACCGGCGTTCAGGTTGGTACCGGTGTGCGCCTGGCGGGCACCGAGAAAGTCCACACCCCGGGCAACTTCGAGAACACTGGCCAGGACCTGGATGTGGCCATCGTTGGTAAGGGCTTTTTCCAGATTGAACAGCCCAATGGTGAGCTGGCCTACACCCGTAACGGTCAGTTCCAGCGCAACGCCGAAGGCCTGATGGTCAACACCAGTGGTCTGCCGCTGGTGCCGCAGATCCAGATTCCGGAGGATGCGGTCGGCGTCAGCATTGGCACCGACGGCATTGTGATGGCCAAGCTGGCCGGCGACCCGGTGCCCCAGCAGATCGGCCAGATCGCCACCGTCAATTTCGCCAACCCCGCCGGTCTGGAAGCCCAGGGTGGCAACCTGTTCCTGGAAACCGCCTCCTCCGGCCAGCCGCTGGAAGGCATCCCGGGAGAGAATGCCCTGGGTCCACTGAAGCAGAAGAGCCTGGAAAGCTCCAACGTCTCGGTGGTGGAAGAAATGGTCAGCATGATCGCTACCCAGCGTGCCTACGAGATGAACGCCAAGGTGGTGTCCGCCACTGACGAAATGCTGCGCTTTGCCAGCCAGTCAATGTAAGGAGTTTGCCGTGCGTAGCCTGACCCTCCTGCTCACCCTGGCCAGCCTGCTGCTGGCCGGTTGCCAGAGCGCCCACTACGACGTGGCGGTGCCCCAGCCCGGTGAGGAGGCCTGGGCGCCGACCGTGGTGGATGCCAGTGAAGCCCGACGTGGGCCGGGCAGTCTGTACGCTTCGGCGCAACTGTTTACCCTGTTTCAGGACCGGCGAGCCTATCGCATCGGCGACATCCTCACGGTCACCCTGGATGAGGCCACCGAGTCCTCCAAACGCTCCGGCGCCTCCATGGGCAAGAGCTCCGGGTTGTCGATGGGTGCCCCCACCTTCGGCACCAAGACCATTGAGGAGCTGACCGCGGAACTCAACGCCCAGCGTGAGTTCTCCGGCGAAGCCAGCGCCAATCAGCGCAACTCCCTCAGTGGCTACATCACCGTCACGGTGGCGGATGTCATGGCCAACGGCGTGCTGTCGATCAAGGGCGAGAAATGGCTGCGTCTCAACCAGGGCGATGAGTTCATCCGTCTCAAGGGGCTGGTGCGGGTCGATGACATCGACGACGGCAACCGCATTTCCTCCCAGCGCATTGCCAACGCCCAGATCACCTACGCCGGTCGCGGCTCGCTGGCAGAAGCCAATCAGCCCGGTTGGCTGACCCGCTTCTTCCAGAGCCCCCTGTTCCCGTTTTGAGGTTTGCCATGAGAACCCTGCTTAGCTGCCTGCTGTTACTGCTCACCCTCTCCGCCGAGGCCCGGTCACTGATGGACCTGGTGGACGTCAAAGGCCTGCGCCAGAACCAGCTGATCGGCTATGGCCTGGTGGTCGGCCTGACCGGCACCGGCGACCGTAACCAGGTGCGTTTCACCAGCCAGTCGATGACCAACATGCTCAAGCAGTTTGGTGTACAGCTGCCGGAGAACGTCGATCCCAAGCTGCGCAACGTCGCCGCGGTCTCGGTGCACGCCACCCTGTCCAGCGTCGCCAGCAGCGGCCAGACCCTCGACGTGACGGTGTCCTCCATCGGCGACGCCAGCAGCCTGCAGGGCGGCACCCTGCTGCTGACGCCCCTGCACGGGGTCGACGGCGAGATCTACGCAGTCGCCCAGGGCAACCTGGTGGTGGGCGGGCTGGGGGCCCGTGGCCGCGACGGCTCCTCGGTGCAGGTCAACATCCCCACCGTTGGCATCATTCCCGAGGGCGCCATCATTGAGCAGGAAGTGCCGGTGCAGGAACAGCTGCCGCAACAGGTCACCCTGACCCTGAAAGCGCCCCATTACCGCACCGCCCGTAACGTTGAGCTGGCCATCAACCGGGTCTTTGGTCCGGGCGTGGCCGCCGCCCAGGATTCCGGCCGTATCCACGTCAATGCACCGGTGCAGCCAGACCAGCGGGTGGTGTTCATGTCGATGCTGGAAGACATCGATGTGGAGGAAGGCCGCAACCGTCCACGGGTGGTGTTCAACAGCCGCACCGGCACCCTGGTCATGGGCCAGGGAGTGAAGGTACACAAGTCGGCGGTCAGCCACGGCAACCTCACCGTAACCATTTCCGAGGACACCAACGTGTCCCAGCCCCGGGCCTTTGGTAACGGTCGCACCGTTGCCACCCCGGACTCCCGCATCAACGTCGAGCAGGAGCGGCCCCACATGTTCGTGTGGCCCGAAGGCACCGACCTGGACACCATTGTGCGGGCGGTCAACAGTCTGGGCGCGGCGCCCAGTGACATCATGTCGATCCTCCAGGCGCTGGACGAAGCCGGTGCCCTGGAAGGTGACCTGGTCGTGATCTGAGTAAGGAATCAAGATGAGCCGTATCGATACCACGACGCCAACGTTTTACCAGGACACCTCCAAGCTCAAGCAGCTCAAGGGCCGCGAAGGCCTGGAAGCGGCCGCTAGCGAGTTTGAGGCGATGTTCCTGCAGATGGTGCTGAAGAACATGCGCAGCGCCACCGAGGCCATTGCTGACGACAACAGTCCCTTCAGCAGCCAACAGCAGCAGTTCTACCAGCAGATGGCCGACGGCCAGCTGGCCAGCGACATGGCCAAACGCGGCAGCATGGGCCTGGCCGATGCCCTGGTACAGCAGCTCGGTGGTCACACTGGCACCGAATCGCCGGAGCCATTAAAGAATTCCGGGCCGGTGGTCGCTTCTCCCTCTGTGAACTCGGCGGCCTTTCAACAGCCCCTTAACCGGCCGCACGACAAGGAGACCTAACCACCATGAGCCTGCTGCTGAACGGTCTGTCCGGCCTGTCCGCGTCCCAGAAAGTACTGGAGGTCGCCAGCCAGAACATCGCCAACCTGAACACCCCGGGTTACACCCGGCAGGACGCCGTGCTGATGTCACGGGGCGGCGGCAGTGACCGGCTCAGCAGCGGCAATGGCGTGGAAGTCACCGCCATCCGCCGGATCGCCGATGACTACCGGGTGGCGACCCTGTGGCGGGCCAGCAGCCAGTTCGGGTACGACGACCGCATGCAGACTCTGGTGCAGCAGGTGGAAGGCATCGTCGGCAGCGACGAACTCTCCGTCAACAAAGGGCTCGACACCCTGTTTGCCGCCTTCAACGCCGCCACCGAGGCCCCCCAGTCCATCGCCACCCGTCAGCAGATCCTCGCCAGTGCCAGCGCGCTGGCGGACCGCTTCAACCAACTGGCTCACAACCTCGACATCCAGCAGCGGCAGATCGACGAACAGGCGGTGGCGATGACCGCCACCATCAACAGCCAGACCGCCAGCATCGCCCGCCTCAACGAGCGCATTGCCGATGTCCAGGCCCGCGGTGGCAACACCGCCCAGCTTCAGGACCAGCGTGACCTGGCGATCAAGGAATTGGCCGGTCACATGGAGCTGCGAACCCAGGCGTTTCCGGATGGCCGGGTCAACGTCACGCTGTCCAGTGGCCAGCCCCTGGTGCTGGGCAACAAGTCCGCCACGCTGGATTTCAGCGGCGGCACCCTCAGCCTGGAGCTGGAAGGCCAGAACTTCCCGGTGGACCAGCCGGGCGGTGAAATGGGGGCCCTGCTGACCTACCGCGACGTGACCCTGGCGGACATCCGGGGCCGCCTCGACACCCAGGCCCAGGATCTCGCCGACCAGATCAACAACCAGCTGGCGGCCGGCTTCGACCTCAACGGCAACCCGGGTGCCGCGCTGTTCCAGTACGACCCGGCGTCGCCCTCCGGCACCCTTGAACTCAACCCGGCGATCACTCCCGAGGAACTGGCGTTCATTGGCGATGACGGCAGCGGCAACCCGGTCGGCGGCAGCGGTGACAACAGCAACCTGCTCGACGTCGTGGCCCTGAAGACCGGTTTCTACGACAACTTCAGCGGACTGGTCGGCGACATCGCCATCGGCAGCGCCCAGGCTCAGGCCCAGGCGGATGCCAGCCAGTCACTGCTGCACGACGCCCAGAACCAGCGCGACTCGGTCAGTGGCGTCAACCAGGATGAAGAGGCGATCCGGCTGATGACCTTTACCCAGGCCTACCAGGCCAACGCCAAGGTCATCAGCACCGCCGATCAGGTCTTCAACACCTTACTGGGGATGTTCTAATGCGCGTCAGTAGCGGCCAGTTAAACCAGATCGTTCTGCAGGGGCTGCGCCAGCAGGACAAATCCTACGCCGATGTGATGACCCAGATGAGCTCGGGACTGCGGATCAACCGCATCTCCGACGATCCCCTGGGCACCGTCAGCCTGATTGGCCTGGAGCGGGAACAGACCAGTTACCAGCAGTACCGGGACAACGCCACCCGGGTCATGAGCCGGATGGAGCAGAGCGAAACCTACCTCGACACCAGCTTCAATGCGCTGCTGCGGGTTCAGGATCTGGCGCTGGCCGCCAGTAACGATTCCGCCACCAATGACGACCGCCAGGCACTGGCGTCGGAGCTGCGGACCCTCAAGGATACTCTGGTGAACTTTGCCAATGCCCGGGACGAAGAGGGCAACTACCTGTTCAGTGGCAGTCAGTTGGGTACCGCGCCGGTGTCCGATACCGGCGCCGGCCTGGCCTACCAGGGCGACAACCTGCGACGGGAAGTGCCCGTTGCCCAGGGCGTGACCCTGGCCGCCAACGAGACCATCGAATCGGTCTATTTCAACGGCGGCAACTTCTTCACCGACCTGGAAAACTTCATCACCGATCTGGAAACCGGCAGTGCCACCCTGGATACCACAGGTCCGGCGATGCTGGATGCCATTGACCGCACCGTCAACGGCATCGGTCAGAAGCTGACGGAGGTGGGGTCGCGCATCAAGAGCGCGAAGAGTCTGGATATGGCCCAGGAGGACCTCGCCCTTACCAACGAAAAGATCCGTGGTAAGATCCAGGATCTGGATTACCTGGATGCCATGGGCCGGGTCAGCCAGATCGAGCTGGCGATGAACACCACCCAGAAGACGTACAGCAAACTCAGTCAGTTGAGCCTGTTCAATCACCTCTAGGCGTTGCCATGAAACCCGAGCTGCCTGTCAATCGCGCTTCCGCGCCCCACCGCCCCAATTCCGGGGTACAGGGACCGTCTGGCCCGAGCAGCAGCGATAAGGCGCCAAGCACCCAGGCAGACCGGCGGGAGCACAGCGCCATGGCGGTGCGGGTCGAGCGGCACGGCCGCTGGGACCTGCTGGGCCGGGCCCAGAGCCAGCTATCCCATCTGCAGGGCGCGGAAAAGGCGGTGGTCGACAGCTACCGCGAGCTGCTGCAACTGATGCGCCAACTGGAACGCAGCCAGACTCGCGGCGACCAGCTCTCCTCACGGGTCGCCGACCTTCGCAAGCAGCTTAACCAGACTCCACACCTGGACGGCAATCTCAGACTCCAGCACCGGGAAGGACCACAACAGGTCAGCTACCTGCTGGACCGGGTCGACCTGCTCAGCCCCCGCCCCCAGGGCGAGCGTCTCAACATCCAGCTGCCCAATGGTCAGCCCCTCACCCTGCAACTGGCCGCCAACAGCAGCCCGGATGATCAGCTCCGGCAACTGCAACAGGCTTTCGAGCCCCATGGACTGAAAGCCGACCGCAACGACCAGGGGCAACTGCGGCTGCGCGGGGCCGAGGCTTTGTTATCCTCACCCTGGGTGTTCCGGGGCCAGGGCATCCGGGTACCGGCGGGCAATCCGGTGCCGATCCAGCTGGGCGCGGAACCAGACCAGCTGTCGCAGCTCCAGGCCGGCCTCGACAAGGGCAACGTCCAAGCGGAAAAACAACGCCTGCGAGACCTGCTCAGCACCCTGGAGCAGCAGCGCCGCACCCTGGAGAATCAGCGCCAGCAATTGCTGCGGCAGATTTCCCAGCTACGCACGTCCGACACCGGCCAGACCGAACAGCATCTGGAACTCAGCGGCGCGGTCCGCCAGACCCTGCAGAACGGCGATTTCACGCTTCAGCTCAATACCCTGATGGCGCAGGCCAACGTCTCCCGTTTTTCGGTCGTTGCTCTGCTCGGTCGCTGAAGCCGTCCGGATTCGGCAATCCCGACCAACACATCTCCGTTTTCTTCACACCACTTTCTTCAGAACAATCTCGCCGCGCCCATCCTGCCAAGATCGACCAGCAACAAAACCAAGCCCAAGCCACTGTTTTTAAATCACATTCACACCAACAACATTCGGTAACAAAACCCTCGCATTTTATTGCAGGAAGAATTTCAGTTTCCCCAGCCACTGGCCGCTCTTCTTCCCATGAGACAACGCAACACCGCCAACGCGGTACGACCCAAGACACAGGAGAACCATCATGGGACTGTCCATCCACACCAACTTCGCTTCCCTGGTTACCCAGAACACCCTGAACAAGAACAACGGCATGCTCTCCACCGCGATGGAGCGTCTGGGCACCGGCCTGCGCATCAACAGCGCCGCTGACGACGCTGCCGGCCTGCAGATTGCCAACCGTCTGAACGCTCAGACCCGCGGCATGGAAGTCGCCCAGCGCAACTCCCAGGACGCCATCAGCATGCTGCAGACCGCTGACGGCGCGCTCGACGAGATCTCCAGCATCGCCTTCCGCATGAAAGACCTGGCCACCCAGTCTGCCAACGGCACCAACAACGCTGACGACCGTGCCGCCCTGGATGCGGAATACCAGGAGCTGACCGCGGAAGTGACCCGGATCATGCAGGAAACCAGCTACGGCGGCGAGACCCTGCTGGAAGGCGGCACCCTGGCGGCTGCAGTCACCTTCCAGATCGGTGCCGGCTCCGGTGAAGACCTGGCCCTGGACGCCTCCAGCGGTGTTGCCGCAGTCACTGCCGCATACGGCGCCCTGACTGACATCACCACCCAGGCCAACGCCGACACCAACATCGATGCTGCCGACACCCTGATCGACGCCGTTGGCTCTGTTCGCGCCAAGCTGGGTGCCAACGTCAACCGTCTCGAGCACACCATCAACAACCTGGCCTCCATCAGCCAGAACACCGAAGCCGCCAAAGGGCGGATCATGGATGCGGACTTCGCCACCGAAAGTTCCAACATGACCAAACAGCAGATGCTGATGCAGTCCGGCATCTCGGTTCTGGGCAACGCCAACCAGATGAGTGGCCTGGTCACTTCCCTGCTGCGCTAAGCCCCGGCATTCCCCGCTTGAGCCCCACCCGGGGCTCTCGCTTTTATCAGCGGGGAATCTCTGATTGTGTCCCGCGCGCCACTGTCGCAGGACACAACCAAAGGTTCCCGGGCCAACCAAGGAGACCCGACCATGATCAACGGCAGCACTGACGTTCAGTCCCTCGCCCTGCAGTTCATGCAGGCCGACCGGGCATCCCAGGACCAGTTCTTCGCCCAGCGCCAGAACGCCTACCAGACCCAACTCAAGGCCTACCAGGCGTTGACCAGCAAGATCAATGAGCTGCACTCAACCATCGATGCCCTGGCGGACAAGAACAGTCTGGAAGCCTACAGCGTGACCCAGTCCGCCGAAGGCTACGCCGACATTACCGCCAGCGGTAACGCCGCCTCCGGCCAGTACCAGATCAACATCGATCAGCTTGCCACCGCCCACCAGGTCGCTCTGGACTTTGCCTCCGAGACCGATCCGGTGGCCACCAGCGGCCAGCTGACCCTTGGCCTTGGCGGCGACACCTTCAACATCGACATGGCCAGCCTGGGCGCCGGAGCCGACCTCACCGACCTGCGGGATGCCATTAACGCCCACGCCGACAACCCGGGGGTACAGGCATCCATCGTTCGGACCGGCGGTGCGGTCAAACTGATGCTGACCAGCGAGGAAACCGGCGCCGCCAACGTGGTATCGATGACCACCAATGGCGATCCCGCCATGGCGGACATCCAGACCGCCATCGACAATCACACCGAGCTGAGCCAGGCCCAGGATGCCCGTATCTATCTGGGGGCCAACCAGTCGCTGGAGCTGACCTCAGCCTCCAACAGCTTCGACAACGCCATTGATGGCCTCACCATCGACCTGAAAAAGACTCACGCCACCGCCGGGGATGTGCTGACCTTCACCGTCGGCCAGGACGGTGAAGCCACCCGCGAGCAGTTACAAACCCTGGTGGATGGTTACAACGCCATTGTCGATACTGTGAGCCAGAAGGGCGTGACCGGCGACAGCACCGCACGCATGCTGGTGCAGCAGCTGCGGCGTGAACTCAGCGGGTCCGGCATCAGTGGTCTGGGTCTGGAGTTCAACATGTCCGGCAAGCTGACCCTGGAGAGCGGCCGTCTGGACGACGCCCTGGCCGCCAACCCCGATGCCCTGACTGAAACCTTCGGCGGCGACACTGGTCTGCTCGCCAAGCTGGATGCCCGCCTCGACACCTTCACCAAGGGTGACGACTCGCTGCTGAAGAGTTCCAGCAATGCGGTCCAGTCCAGTCTCGACCAACTGCAGGACCGGATGGACCGGTTCGACCTGCGGATGGAGCAGACCTACAACCGCTACGTCAACCAGTTCAGCCAGATGCAGAGCCTGGTCATGCAGATGCAGCAGACCGCCGGCCTGTTCTAAGCCATTTATTCACAGGTGAGACCATGATCGACGATACCGGCTACGACGCCTATCAACACGCCCAGGTGGAAGCCCGTGCGGCTTCGGCCGATCCCCATCAGCTGGTGCTGATGCTGGTGGACGGTCTGCTGGACGAACTGGCCCGCATCGAAGGGCATCTGGCCGCGGGCAATCTGGAGCGCAAGGCCGAATCCGTTACCCGCTGCATGGACATCCTTGGTGGCCTGGATACCGCCCTGGATCTGGAAAATGGCGGTCCCATCGCGGAGGAACTGCACCGGCTGTACGACTTCTGCGGCCGCCAGCTGTTTGATGTCAGCGTCAAGAACGACCCGGCCGGACTCAAGGTGGTACACCAGGTGATGTCCGACCTGCGGGAGGGCTGGCAGGCCATGGCGGCCTGATTACCGCCACTTCCGGTCGCTTCCGCCGGGGCGGAAAACTCACTTCCTCCCCGGCCCACCCTCTCCAGCAACCCATTGATTCTTATAGCCAATCAAGTTGGCACACCCCCTGCTTAGCAAAGTCAGATCGCAGCACCGGGCGCAGGCCCAAGGTATCGCTGGCGCCACTGCCGGCACCACTGGATGTGACAGGACACCCGCAATGAGCACACGGCTTACGGATTCCATACAGCAACTGGCAACCCAGCTTCGCGCCGCCACCGATGATCAGGACTGGGCCCGCCTGGAAGGGCTGGACCGTCAGGTCAACGAGCTGCTGCAACGGACCCGGCCGATGCCGTCAACGCTGAACGGTGCGCTCGCCGAACTGCAGCAGGCACACCGTTACGCCATGACCTGGGCCACGCGCCACGCCGAAGCCCTGGGTGAGCGGCTGCAACGGATGCAGGATCACAGCGAGGGCCTGCGGGCGTACGAACAGATGGAGGGGCAACCATGATCAGCTTCGGCTCAGCGCCACCGTCTAGCTCGGGCTCAACGCACTCATCCGCTCCGGCCACCGGTTTCCGCCAGTCCCAGGGCAGCGCGACGGATGCCCCGACTGGCCCCTTCCAGGCGTTGATGGGTGCCACGCCGGCGACCAGCGGATCACCAGGCAAGGAGACAACACTGGACGGTTTCCGCACCGCCGATGCCTCTTCCGACGGCTCTTCCGACGCCTGGGCGGATCTGCCGACATCAGCCGACGCCAGCCGCGGCGGTGCGGCAGCAGGCGAGCCAGCCAGCGAGGATGCCGATGCCCTCCTCGCCGACGCGCCCGGGGCAGACCAGGACACCGGCGCAGACGCCGCGGAGGCAATCCATCCGGCCGCGGGTAACGAGCGGGCCTTCCGACAAACGCCAGTGCCCCCGGCCTCGACGGCCCCGGGCACCGAACCGAACGCGGCCGGCCAAACCGCGGCCCGGGCGCTCGCCGTCCCGGGCAGTGACGCCACCGCCGGTCCGGTTCGGCCCCAGGCTCCGACCGTTACCACAAGTGCCACAACAACGGCAGAGCGGGCCACCACCGACACCGGTCGTCCGCTCACCGCGGCGCCCAACAGTCTGGAAACCCGGGCACCACTGCCCAACGGCGGTAGCGGCTCCGGCAACGGGTTTGAGGCGCTGCTGGCCAGTGCCCGCCGGGAAGCCAGCGGTTCCGGCGCCCAGACCGGCGCGGTGACCAACCCGGCCGCCGATGCCCGTCCCGACGGTCTGGCCGCCAGCCAGCGCCTGACACCGGCGGCGGAGTGGGCCCCGGTCAAGGTGGATACCCAACATATCCAGTGGAGCCGCGACCTCGCGGCCGCACTGGGTGACCGGCTGCAGATGCAGGTCAGCCAGCAGGTCAAGGAAGCCAGCGTGCGTCTTGATCCGCCGGAGCTGGGGCGGATTGAGCTGACCGTACGGATGGACGGCGATCGCCTCAACATCCAGCTCCACGCCAGCAATGGCCAGGTCCGTGACCTGCTGTCCCAGCATGCGGAACGCCTGCGCATGGACCTGATGGCCCAGAACGGCCAGACCGTCGATGTCCAGGTGGGCCAGCACAGTGGTGGCGAACGTCACGGCCACAACCAGCCACAGCCGGCCGAACGGATCATCGCCAACACCACCGCGACACCCGATGACCGCGACCATTCACCGACACCGTCAGACCGCTGGCTCAGTACCAGCGCTTGAGGAGAACCAGTACCGTGAACAGACATCAACAGGCCGGGGCCATGAACAAGATGCTGATGATCGTCATCAGCCTGATCCTGCTGCTGTTGCTGACCGTGGTCGGTGGCGGCGCCTGGGCGGTCTCCAGCGGCCGGCTGGACCTGTCCAGCCTGTTCCAGGAACCACCACCGCCACCGGTGCAGATGAGCGAGACACCGCTGTTCAAGGATCTGGACAAGTTTGTGGTCAGTCTGGCCAATGAGCGGACCCAGCATTACATGATGCTGGAGCTGTCCCTGGTCAGCCACGACCCACGCATGCCGGAGCAGGCCGAGGCGCTGAACTCGGTGATCCGCAACGCCCTGCTCAAACAGTTCGCCGGCATGACCCGCAGCGAGGTGCGGGAACAGATGGCGGCCGTGGACCAGCTCCAGGCCCAGTTGCAAACCAGCCTGGTGGCGGCCGCCGAAAGCTACGGCCAGCCCCTGGCCATTGAAGAGGTTCTGGTCACCAACGTGGTGATCCAGTAGGAGAACGCGCCATGCAGACCGCCTACGCCACCAGTTCCCAGGGAGAGGATTTCGCCGCCCGCGAGAGCCAACTGCTGCACCGCTTCGCCTACCTGGTCAAGCGGGCCTGCAGCCACCTGCGCAGCCAGGTCAGTGCCAGTTTCAATCAGGAAGACTTCGAACAGGTCGGCCTGATGGGCCTGCTGGAGGCCATCCGCCGCTACGGTGAGCCGGATGAGGCGTTTGAGAGCTTCGCCTTCAAACGCATCCGCGGCGCCATTCTCGACGAATTGCGGCGGCAGGACTGGCGACCACGGCGGGTCCGCCAGGCCAGCCATGACCTGAACCACCATCATCGCACCCTGTTCAACCAGCTGGGTCGCGAGCCCACGGACGAAGAGCTGGCCGAGGCCGCCGGCGTCACCACGGCCCAGGTCCGGGAGATCCGTTACGACAGCCAGGCGGAAGAAATGCAGTGCCTGGACGACTGGCTGGCCAAAGGCGGCGACGTTGGCAGCCACAGCCTCGCCCGCACCGAACTGCAGCGCACCATTGCCTCCGCCCTGGCCCAGATGCCGGAACGGGAGCGGCTGCTCATTGCCCTGTACTACCAGCACGAACTCAATATGAAAGAGATCGCGCTGACCCTGGGGCTGACCGAATCCCGGGTTTGCCAGTTGCACAAAGAGTGCCTGGCCCAACTCAACCGCCTGCTGGGGGAATAACACGCTATGCAGATCATCATTGGCCTTGTCATCGTACTTGCCGGCGTGTTCGGCGGCTTCATCATGGCCAGCGGCAAGCTGGCGGCGTTCTGGCAACCGGCAGAGCTGGTAGTGATCCTCGGGGCCGGCCTGGGTTCGATGATTGTCGGCAACTCCAAGGTGGTGCTGAAGGATTGCCTGCGCCAGCTCAAGGGCCTGTTTGGCGGCAAGGAAGACGAGGCGGAGAAAACCCGCCAGTTTCTGATGCTGATGCACCACCTGCTGGACGCCATTCGCCAGAATGGTCTGCTGGTGCTGGACGAACACGTCGAGGAACCGTTTGAAAGCCCCTGGTTCCAGCAATACCCGCTGGTGCTGGCCGATCCGATTCTGGTCAACTTTATTGCCGACAACCTGCGTATGCTGTCCATGGGAAAGGCCAACGCCCATGAGGTGGAAGCCCTGCTGGAGCAGGAAATCATGGCGATCGAGGATGACCTGCTAAAGCCCTCCAAAGCGCTGCATCGCACCGGTGAAGCCATGCCCGGGTTCGGTATCCTGGCGGCAGTTGGCGGCATCATCATTACCATGCAGTACCTCGACGGCCCGCTGGCCACCATCGGCCTGCACGTAGCCGCGGCGCTGGTGGGTACCTTCATCGGCATCTTTTTCTGTTACGGCGTGCTGGAACCGGCCGCCTCGGCGCTGCATGAGAAGGTTCACCGTCATGTCTCACTGCTGGAGGCGGTCAAGGCCATCCTCACCGCGCAGTTGGAGGGCAAGGCCCCGTTGCTGGCGGTGGATGCCGGTCGGCGGGTACTGGAGCTGGACATCAAACCGTCCTTTGCGACCCTGGAAAACTGGATCGACGACGCTGACGGTGATGAAGCCGGCTTCGAAGAGCCAGCGCGCGAGGCCGCCTGATGCGCACCCAGCAAACGGTTGTCATTAAACGGGGCGGCCGTCGACGCAACGACGACTCCGGCGGTGGCGGCGCCTGGAAAGTGGCCTTTGCCGACTTCACCATGGCGATGATGGCGCTGTTCCTGATCCTGTGGATTCTCTCCGCGTCGACGCAACAGGAACGGGAAGTGGTGTCCAGCACCCTGCGTAACTACTCGATCTTCGATGGCCAGCCCAACCCCTTTGAACTGGGCAACAGTCCCCATCCGTTCGACCTGGAGGGCTATCCCTCACTGATCCAGGGGATCGCCAGCGAAATCCTTACCAGCGGTAACCACGGCGTGGGCACCTCGCTGCACAATCAACAGCGGCAAGACGGCCTCAAGATGTCTGGCACTGGCGATGGCACCAGCCTCGACAGCATCTTTGAATCCCCCTTCCCGGACCTGGCCACACTGCAGGTGATGGCCGATGTGATGGAGGAGATGGGGCGCCAGTTGGGTGCCATGGACAACCTCGCCATCGATCTGGTCCCCCAGGGGCTGCGGATTCGGCTGCAGGACAACGACAACCGCCAGATGTTCGAGCGTGGCGGGGCCGCCATGCATCCCTTCTTTGAGGACATGCTGCTGGCCCTGGCTCCGGTCTTTGGGCGCATCAACAACGGCCTGGTGATCTCCGGCCATACCGACACCGTGCCCTACCAGGGCCGCCAGTACGGCAACTGGGAGCTCTCCGGAGATCGAGCGCTGTCCGCCCGGCGGGTCCTGATGGCCGGCGGCGCGCCGGCGGACCGCTTCCTGCAGGTAGTGGCGATGTCGGATCGCACCCTGGCCAATCCGGATGATCCCACCGCCAGCGCCAATCGGCGCATCGAAATCCTGGTCCTGACCGAACAGGCGCAGGCGGAACTGATGGGCCTGTTCGACGCCAGTCAGTCCGACAGCGAGATCAACCAGGCCCGGGAGCAGGCCCGCCAGAACCAGCCGGTCACCCGCTGAGCCGCCGGCTTCGCCCCTCGGAACACGAGCTGCGGAGTTTTCAGTGGTGATCCGGCGTTTATCGGAGGCTCGCTAAAGTTTCGCCCCCATGCGGTCGCTTATTGATCAGTAATGGGGGAATCCCAGCCTTCCGGGGCCATCACCACAACGCCTGCGCCTACCATCTATACTGTTGGCCAGACGCATCGGCGCCCCGGACCGGCACACCGATGCCCCTCCCGCAACCGCAGAGGCCGGACGCCATCCGGCGGGTGAGCGCGCATGGCACGAGTGATACAGGCCCGACGGGTCGCCCTGAGCCAGAAGATCATTGTCTACCTGGTCATCCTCAATCTGATCCTGGTGATCGCCTACCTTTCCCTGGCAGGCGGGCTGCGCCTGCCGGCGGCAGCGCTGATTCCGGCACTGCTGGTGTTCTACAACATGCTGTTGAGCTGGCTGGTGATCCGCCGCTCCCGCCGTCTGGGCGACCGCCCGATGCTCTACACCATGGTGTTCAGTGTGCTGTTGCTGGGCGTTGGGTTGCTGTCAAAGCTGTTTGGTTAACAGTGCGCCAGAGGCCCATTCGCGTCTACCGACCGGCGCGGTTCTACGCCAGCCACCAGACGCGCTATAATCCGCCGACATTCGACAGCTCAACAGGAACCGGCTGATATGGCTTCCGAACTGGTCTCACCGGCGATGCAGACCCGCGCCAGGGACTATGCCCACCTGCTTCGACTCGACCGTCCCATCGGCAGCGTACTGCTGCTCTGGCCCACCTACTGGGCCCTGTGGCTGGCAGCGGACGGCATTCCCGCCCTCGGCAACCTGGTGGTGTTCACCCTCGGGGTGTTCCTGATGCGCGCAGCCGGCTGTGCCATCAACGACTTTGCCGACCGCAAGGTCGACGGCCACGTTAAACGCACCAAGGATCGCCCGTTGGCCTCCGGCCGAGTCAAACCCGTCGAAGCGGTGGGGCTGTTTGCCGGCCTGTCGCTGGTGGCGTTTCTGCTGGTGGTACTGTTCACCAACGCGCTAACGCTCTACCTGTCCTTCGGCGGCCTGCTGCTGGCGTTCATCTACCCGTTCATGAAACGCTACACCCACCTGCCCCAGCTGTTCCTGGGGGCGGCGTTCTCCTGGGCCATTCCCATGGCCTGGGCGGCGGAGTCCGGTGACATCAGCCGCCTGGCCTGGCTGCTGTTCACCGCCAATGTGCTGTGGACGGTCGCCTATGACACCCTCTACGCCATGGTGGACCGGGACGACGACCTCAAGATCGG
Organism: Marinobacter sp. CA1; assembly: GCF_020546665.1. Lineage (NCBI taxonomy): Bacteria > Pseudomonadati > Pseudomonadota > Gammaproteobacteria > Pseudomonadales > Marinobacteraceae > Marinobacter > Marinobacter sp. CA1. Next base: position 375,139 of record NZ_CP071785.1, on the reverse strand, counting down.
GGTGAAATCCACCGCCATTCTGTTTGGTGACGCCGACCGGGCCATTATTGGCGGCCTGCAGGCGATGGTGGTACTGGTACTGGCGGTGGTGGGGCTCCAGGCCAAACTGGGATTGGCGTTCTACCTGGGACTGGTGGCCATGGCGTGCCTGTTTCTCTATCAACAGCACCTGGCCCGCAACCGGGAGCGTGACGGCTGCTTCAAAGCCTTCCTCAACAACAACTGGGCCGGGATGGTGGTGTTCCTGGGGCTGTTCATCGATCGCCTGTGACGAACCGGTTGCAACGGCAACTGTCATATACCTGTAACAGTAGGCGGTTGTAATGAGGCAGCAACAAAGAAGCTATCACGGGAGATTGTGACCCGCTCCCACACCGCTTCCGAACCCCGTCTGATACAGGTTATTGCTCATGTCTGGAAAAACTGTCCTGATCGTTGACGATGAGGCGCCGATCCGCGAAATGATCGCCGTTGCCCTCGAGATGGCAGACTACAACTACCTGGAGGCAGAGGATGCCCGCCAAGCGCATGCCCTGATCATCGACAAACAGCCGGACCTGGTCCTCCTGGACTGGATGCTGCCCGGCACCAGCGGCGTCGAACTGGCCCGCCGGCTGAAGAAAGAAGAGGCCACGGCGGAAATCCCCATCATCATGCTGACCGCCAAGGTTGAGGAGGACAACAAGATCCAGGGCCTGGAAGTCGGCGCCGACGACTACATCACCAAGCCCTTCTCCCCGCGGGAGCTGGTCGCCCGCCTGAAGGCAGTGCTGCGACGCGCCACCCCACCGGGTGTGGAAAGCCCGATTGAAGTGGACGGCCTGACTCTGGACCCGGTCGGCCACCGGGTCACCACCGCTGAGGGCGCCCTCAATATGGGCCCCACCGAGTACCGACTGCTACAGTTCTTCATGACACACCAGGAGCGCGTGTACACCCGCTCCCAACTGTTGGACCAGGTCTGGGGCGGCAATGTCTACGTTGAGGAACGTACGGTGGACGTCCATATCCGCCGGTTGCGCAAGGCCCTCGGGGAAAAGTACGATCACCTGATCCAGACTGTACGGGGTACCGGCTACCGTTTCTCCACCCGGGCCGCGTAGGTCATTTCCTCGCCGCCATACGATGGACAGCCCATGCAACACAACTGGTCACGCTATCTGCGACTGATCGTCGGCTTTCTTATTGCGACCACTGGCATCGGCCTGTTCTTCGGACAGCCGGTGCTGGGCCTGCTGACCGGCCTGATCATCTACCTGATCTGGACTCTGGTGCAGGCCCGCAAGCTCTACCACTGGCTGGCCAACCCCACCACCGCCGACGGCGCACCAGAAAGTCTGGGCATGTGGGGAGACATCTTCGACGGCCTCCACAAAATGCACCAGCATCACCTGCTCACCAGGGATCGGCTGGTGGCGCAGATCAACCGTATTCAGGAATCCACCAACGCCATGCGGGACGGCGTGATCATGACCGACTCCCGCGGTATTCTGGAATGGTGGAACGGCTCAGCAGAGCACCTGCTGGGATTCCAGCGCCAGTCGGACCGGGGCCAGCATATCCACAACCTGATCCGTACACCGGCGTTCAAGTCCTACTTCGACGCCCGCGACTATCGCGAACCGCTGGACATGCGATCGCCCTCCAAGCCCCATATTCACCTGCAGGTACAGATCAGTCTGTTCGGTGACGACGACCGCCTGATCGTGGCCAAGGATGTCACCCGGCTGTTCCAGCTGGAACAGATGCGGCGGGACTTCGTCGGCAACGTGTCCCACGAGATGCGCACTCCACTGACTGTCATCAGCGGCTATCTGGAAACCCTGGTGGACAACGCCGACGACCTGCCGCCGAAGTGGCGCCGGGCCATCAACACCATGGATCAGCAGGCTTCCCGCATGGAGGCGCTGATCACCGATCTGATCCTGTTGTCAAAGATTGAAACCGGCGAGAACACCATCTCCGACAGCACCACCGACGTTCAGGCGCTGATCAGTCAGGTGTGCCATGACGCCCAGGCCCTGAGCGGAGAGCAGCAGCACGAGATCACCGTGGAGGTGGGCGAGCGGCGGTTGTTACGGGGCGACGAGAGCCAAATTCGCAGCGCCTTCTCGAACCTGATTTTCAATGCCGTGAAGTACACCCCGGCTGGCGGGCGGATTGACGTGCGCTGGTACACCGATCGTCAGGGCGCTCACCTGGCGGTGAAGGACACCGGTATCGGCATCGACCCGATTCACATTCCGCGCCTGACCGAACGCTTCTACCGCGCCGACCCGAGCCGCCACAAGGAAACCGGTGGCACCGGCCTGGGCCTGGCCATCGTCAAGCACGTGCTGCTCAACCACGATGGCAATCTGGAGATCCAGAGCCGGATCGGCGAGGGCAGCACCTTCATCTGCCACTTCCCCCGTGAACGACTGGTAGAAGTGCCGCCAGAACGGGCCAACACGGACCTGGCGAACCACTAACCGCCGGCACGGAAGCGGGCAATGAAACGGGACAGGTCCTCCAGCTTCTGGGGGTCCTCGTCCACAAACCGCACCACCACACTGACGAAGTCGGTGTCCTGTCGCTTGTCCACTGCCTGTAACTGATGGACATAACCGTTGAGCCGGGCCATCTGGCCTTCCGCTACTTCAATGTCCACCACGGCCTGGTCGAGAATGCCAGGAAAGTCCTGGTCGCGTTTGGCAATGACCCGCACTTCGTTGAGGGTAATATCCTTGACCACCGACCGCAGCGTACTCTCGGCGAAGCGCACCGAGGCCACGCTCAGCGGCGCCTTGGTCGGACGCGCCTTGCTCGCCGGTGGCTGGCTGGACGCAGCACCCCGCAGCAACGGATTGTCCGCCGGGACGGCGGGGGATTTGGGCGACTCGGCGGGCTCCCGCTTCTGGGTCAGCAGCGAGGCCGACTCCTTGAACGCGTCCGCCGGGCTGGCCATCGATTTGCCACTGCGCGACATGGCTTCCTTCAGGCGCTTGCCCATCACCTTGATGATCTTCTTGCTCAGGCCCTCCGGACTGAACGGCTTGCCCAGGTATTCAGACACCCCCTGCTTGACCGCTTCAATGACATGGTCCTTGTCGCCACGACTGGTGATCATGATGAATGGCACTTTCTGGTACTGCGGCTGCTCCCGCATCCACTGCAACAGCTCCAGACCGGTCATCTCCGGCATTTCCCAGTCGCACAGTATCAGGTCGAAGGTCGTCCTCGACATCAGTGACTGGGCACGTTTGCCATTGGCTGCCTCGGTCAGCTCCATCACCGGAAATCGCTGGCGAACCGTCCGTTTCACCAGATCGCGCACGAAGCTGGCATCATCCACCACCAACGCCTTCAACACTGCCATAGAGAGAACCTTTATCGAGAGAACTTTTGTCGAGAGAACTTTTGTCGAGAGAACTTTTGTCGAGAGAACTTTCGTCGAGCAAACCTGTCGTTCGTTATCGGTATGGGTAACGGTCTGAACACAGTAGCCGTCCGTACACGGTAACTGTCTGTGCGCGGCAACAGTCCGCACACGGTAACTATAGAACAAACCATTCAAGCGCAGGCGATCCGGTTACTACATCGCTACAAACTCATGCAGAGGCTTACCACCCGGCGCAGCGAGTCCGGGCGCCTTAAGGAATTGTCACCCTGAGCGCTCAAGCGACACGTTCAACAATCGCCGAAACGCGATAACATGGACATTGGATGACAGTAACAACACAGGTCGGCAACTCGCCGGCGACTCCCCCACAGCGTTTTGAGGTCAGACGTGGTTACCCAGAATTTCCGGTTCCAAGGCAGGTTCCCCAGCTTTCATCGACTGCGCCAGTTTGGACTGCTGGCCCTGTTTGCCAGTTCCAGCGCCCTGGCCACTCCCGCCAGCGATACATCAAACGAGGCCTTCGATGCCTGCGTCGCCGGGCTGAAAGACAAGGCCATTGCAGCGGGCGTGTCACGGCCGGTGGCCGACGACGTGCTGGCAAGCGTGGAGCACCTGGATCGGGTGATCGAGCTGGACCGGCGCCAGCCGGAGTTCACCACCACCTTCGCGGATTACCTGAACCGACGGGTCAATCCCCGACGCATTGAACAGGGCCGTCTGCTGCTGGAAGAGCATCAGGAACTGTTGCAACGGGTAACCCGGGAAACCGGTGTTCCACCAGCCTACCTGCTGGCGTTCTGGGGACTGGAGACCAACTTCGGCAGCTATTTCGGTCGCATGTCGGTACCCAGCGCCCTGGCAACCCTGGCGTGCGATCCGCGCCGCAGCAGCTTCTTCACCGCCCAGTTGATTGCCGCCTTGCAGATCATTGATGAAGGCGCCATTGCCGCCGAACAGATGGAAGGTTCCTGGGCCGGGGCGATGGGGCACGTTCAGTTCATGCCCACGGTGTTCCTAAAGCACGCCGTCGACGCCGACGGCGATGGCCGCCGCGATCTCTGGAACAGCCTGCCCGATGCCATGATGTCCGCCGGTCAGTTCCTGCAGTCCATGGGCTGGGACCCGGACTACCGCTGGGGACGGGAAGTACAGTTGCCAGAGGGCTTTGACTACAGCCTGGCCGGTCATGGCCAGCGGTCCCTGGCGCAGTGGCGTGAGCTGGGAATCACCGACGCCTTCGGCCAGCCCCTGGACGACCTCGAGCTGCAGGCAAAACTGATCGTGCCGGCCGGCCATCGCGGTCCGGCGTTCCTGGTCTACAAGAACTTCCGGGTGATCATGGGCTGGAACCGCTCGGAATACTACGCCATCTCCGTCGGGCACCTGGCAGACCGTATTGCCGGCGCCGGCGGCCTGCACAATCCGCCCCCGACCGATACCCCGGCGCTGTCCCGCGACATCATCAAGACCCTGCAGCAGAGCCTGAACCGGCAGGGCTTCAGCGCCGGCTCAGCCGACGGCATCCTGGGACCGGCGACGCGCCGGGCCATTCGCCAGTTTCAGGCCCGTAACGGCCTGACTGCGGACGGCTACCCGGACCAACGCCTGTTCCAGGCCCTGGAGCTGGACGGATGGACTCAATAACCCAGGCGGCGCTGGGCGCCGCTCTCGGCGGAGCCATTGCCGGCCGGGTGCTGGGCCGTAAGGCCCTGCTGGGCGGTGCCCTGCTCGGCACCCTGCCAGACCTGGATGTATTGATCGACTACGGCAGCGCGGTGGCGGACTTCACCCTGCACCGGGGCTTCAGCCATTCGCTGCTGGTGCTGCTGCCGTTCAGCGCCTTGCTGGCCTGGGCGTTACAGCGGTGGCGACCGGTGATGAGCTATCGCCACTGGTGGCTGTTCTGCGGCGCCACCCTGATGACACACCCGATGCTGGATGCCTTTACCACCTACGGCACCCAGCTTTGGTGGCCACTGGGCGACCCGGTGGCCCTAAACAGCGTGTTCATTATTGATCCGCTCTACACCTTGCCACTGCTCGCCGCCATTGCCCTGTTCCTGTGGCGGCCGGCCCAGCCCCGGGCACTGGTGACCGGCCTGATACTGTCCACCGGCTATCTGGGCTGGTCATTGATGGCCCAGCAACTGATCAACGAGCGGGTCACCCCGACACTGGCAGAGCTGGGTGCCGCGGACGCTCCCCGGCTGGTACAGCCCATGCCCCTGACCACACTGTTGTGGCGGGTCACGGTGATGGACGGCGATCGCCGCCTGGAGATGGTGACCGGCCTGCTCGATGGCGATGCGCCACTGCATGTGGAGACCTTTCCCACCCGGCCAGAGCTGGCGGCCGCCGCGCAGCGGTTACCGGAAGGTCAACGCCTGGCCTGGTTCACCCGGAGCTTTCTCGACTACACCATCATTGAAGGTCAGTTGGCCGCAACCGACGTCCGGCTCGGCGTACCCGGCGCCCACCCGTTCACCTTCGTGCTGGCCAAACGTCAGGACGGCCAATGGCAGCCCGCCCGCTCCAGCCGCCACGAAACCCCAACCCCGGACCGCCGGCTGCTGGGCACTCTGTGGCAGCGGCTGACAGGCGAGCAGCCGGTGCTGTGCCTGGCCACCCTGCAGGCACAACCGGACGCCGAAAGCTGTAGCTGATCATGCGACTGGATGGATATATCGCCAAGGCCACCGGACTGTCCCGCAAGGACGCCAAGCGTGCCATCGGCCAGGGCCGGGTGCAGGTGGCCGGCTCCCCCTGTCGCCAGGCCGCCCACGCCGTCGCTGCCGACGACACGGTTACCCTGGATGACCGTGAGCTGAACGCCCCCACGGCACGTTACCTGATGCTGCACAAACCGGCCGGAGTGGTCAGCGCCACGGTCGGTGAGGACCGCCACCCCAGCGTGCTGAGCCTGCTGCCCGCGCAGTGGCAACGAGACCTGCACCCCGTCGGCCGCCTCGATCAGGACACCACCGGCCTGTTGCTGCTGACCACCGATGGCCAGTGGTCCCACCGCATCACCGCCCCTCGCCACCGATGCCCGAAAACCTACCGGGTCACCCTGGCCGAGCCACTGACCGCCAGCGCGCTGGCCCAGTTGCGCGAAGGTCTGCGGCTTCGCAACGACCCCACTCCCACAGCGCCCGCCGAGGCGGAAGCGGTGGACACTCACTGTCTGGACCTGACCCTGCGGGAGGGTCGCTATCATCAGGTCAAACGGATGCTTGCGGCGGTGGGGAATCGGGTGGTGGCCCTGCACCGGACCCGCATCGGCGATCTGGTGCTGGACCCTGAGCTGGCGCCAGGTGAGTTTCGGGCGCTGACAGACAGCGAGATTGACGGCTTTCTGAAAGGTGGCGATAGCGAACCGGCCTGAAGCGGTTCCCGGTCGGTCAGCGGCTCAGGATGACGTGGACTCAAACCGTTGCTGGGCCAGGTTCTTGCGGACCTGGCCGGCGGCAAAAACCTCGCCGTTCATCGCCAGGTACACACCGGCGGGCAGCAGTTTCAACGCGGCCCAGGCAAACCCCAGGTTGAACACCGCATCGCTGTGGCGCATACGCGCCGGCTGCATGGCCCCGGTCAGCACGATGGTCTTACCATCGATACCGGCAAGGGCGTCCGCGGTCTGGGGCATGGTGTCGGTGCCGTGGGTGATCAACACCCGCTCGGCCTTACAGGCCTGCACCGCATCGCGAATGATGGCCCGGTCCTGGTCGTCCATTTCCAGGCTGTCCTTGCGCATCAGCCCGGTCAACTCATAACCGTCACTGATGTTGGCTTCCTGCAGCAGGGTCGGCAGCAGGCTGTCGACCACCTCAAACTCGCTGTTGGCATCGAAGTAGTGCTTGTCGATGGTGCCGCCAGTGGTGAAGATCTGAATCATACGGGTACGTCCTTAATCCACCCTCGGTTAGTGCACCTTACGGTCCTGGGCCGCAGCGGCGTAATGGGCATTGCGGCGTTGTTCATAGTCCCGGGCGGCTCCGGCCACCTGACCGGATTCCCCGGTGGCGAGCCAGCGCCGGATACGGCCGGCATCCCCCAGCGGTGACCGGGTACCAAAGGAATCCAGCAACACGGTGATCACTTCACGTCCCTGCATCTCCGACACCATCACCAGACACCGGCCGGCTTCGTCCAGGTAGCCGGTTTTGCTCAACGCCACCGACCAGTTACCCCGGTTGACCAACACGTTGGTATTGCCGAACAGCAGACGATAACGGGGCTGACGGAAACGGCCTTCAAAGGTCACAGTCGTGGAGTACTGCCGCAGGCGCTCATCGGCCGCGGCGGCCCTCGCCAGGCGGACCAGATCGCCGGCGGAGGCACGGTTGTCGGTAGACAGGCCAGTGGGATCAACGAAGCGGGTGTGGCTCATGCCCAGCGCCCGGGCCTTGTCGTTCATCGCCGCCACAAAGGCATCGAAGCCTCCCGGGTGATGACGTGCCAGGGTATAGGCCGCAAAGTTTTCCGACGACATCAGCGCAATGCGCAGCATGTCGCCCCGACGCAGGGTTGAACCGACGCGGATGCGGGTGTAGGCATTGGCACTGGCGGCCTGGTGCCGTGGGTAGAATTCGAGCCACTCGTCCAGCGGCTCGCCGGAATCCAGAACCACCAGGGCGGTCATCAGCTTGGTGATGGAGGCGATGGGTACCGAACGCTCAGCGTGCTTGTTCACCAGCAGCTCGCCGTCATCCAGGTAGGCCACTGCGGCGCTGACGGAAGCCAGCTTCGGCGTAGTTGACGCCTCACCGGTTGCTCCGGCCTGAGCGCCCCCGGCAAGACTCAACAGCAACAGCACCTGGGTGATGGCAAGAAGACGGCAAAACGAACGACGGAACATGTGGAACGGAGCTCTCTGGTCAGGCGATTGGGCACAGGGCCGGTGCAATCCGCAAGCCGAAACTGCGGACACGATCCGCCTACTATACCAGCGAACGCCGCCGGGCCCTATTGGCCGGCGGCGGCCTGAACGTCCTTCAACATCCCTTTCACCACCCTGCCATCACGCCTTCATCAACCCGTCATCGCCGCTCAGGGTGGGGTCAGCACGTAGTCCCGCAGGTCCAGCTCTTTCATCTGGCGAGCGTACTGCGAGGCAAACCCGGGATACATGGTGGCGTTGAAGCCATCTTCGGTGAGGTACCAGCTCTTGCAGCCGGAATTCCAGTTGGTGCGGGCCAGCCGTTTCTGGATACCGTCGTTGTAGGCCTGCTGGGCACTGTCCCGCACCGCCAGGGACTTGAGGTTGCAGTTAAGGATGGTTTTCACCCCCCGCACGATGTAGTCGATCTGCGATTCCATGTACACCAGCACCGAGTTGTGGCCGGGGCCGGAGTTGGGACCGAAGGTCAAAAACAGGTTGGGGTAACCTGCCACGTTGACGCTCTTGTAGGCCTGGGCACCCCGCTGCCAATCCTCTGACAGCAACCGGCCGCCACTGCCCCGCACCGGGAAAGGGGTGCCGGAATGACTGACATCGAATCCGGTGGCGAAGACGATGCAGTCGAACTGGTGCTCAATGCCCTCCACAGTGCGGATGCCGTTCTCACAAAGCCGGGCAATGGGCCAGGTGATCAGCTTGCAGTTGGGCTGCTGCAGCGCCGGGTAGTAGTCGTTGGACACCAGGATACGCTTGCAGCCAATCCGGTAATCCGGCGTCAACTGGCGCCGCAGCCAGCGGTCGCGAACCTGGTGACGCAGGTGCCAACGCCCCAGACGCTCCGCCAGCCGGGTGACCGGTGAGTCCCAGATCACCGCCAGCGCCATGGATTCATGTGCGAGGTACAGCCCCTTCCGTAACGCCGATTGGCTGGCCGGCAGCCGGCGGAACAACTGTTTCTGCCACTGCGGTGTTTCGAAGTCCGGTCTGGGCATCACCCAGGCCGGCGTGCGCTGGAACACCGTCAGCTTTTGCGCGTCCTTGACCAGCTCGGGAATGATCTGGATGGCGCTGGCTCCGGTTCCGATCACCCCCACTTTCTTGCCGCGGAAATCGTAGTCGTGATCCCAGGCGGCGCTGTGGATCTTATGGCCCTGATAGCGATCAATGCCGGCGATGTCCGGGTAGCTGGGGTTGGACAGCGGGCCATGGGCCATCACCGCCGCGCGAGCGCTGAACTGTTCGCCGGACTCGGTGCTGGCCCGCCACAGGCCATGCTGATCATCGTAGGCCAGGTCGGTGACGTTCTGGTTGAAGCGGATATACTGCGCCAGGTCGAAACGCTCCACCATCGCCTTGATGTACTCGAAAATCTCGGTACTGCCGGAGAAGCTGCGGCTCCAGTCCGGGTTCTGGTCGAACGAGTATGAATACAGGTTGGACGGAATGTCGCAGGCCGCACCGGGGTACTGATTGTCACGCCAGGTACCGCCAACATCGGCAGCCCGCTCCAGGATCACGATATCGCGGATACCGGCCTGCTGCAGGCGGATGGCGGTGCCCAGGCCGGCGAAGCCGGCACCGACGATCAACACCGTGGCGGAGGGATGACGCTTGCGGCGTCCGGGCGTTTTGGGGCGGGAAGGATTGCTCATATCAAACTCTCACAGAACCGGAAACGGAACGATGGCCATCCCGGGGCGCCCGAAACGCCCCGGGGTCATCGGTGATACCGCAGCTCAGGCGGTGGGTCGGTAGGTCAGCTCCCGCACCCAGCTGGGGACCGCCGGCAGCGCGCGGCGGGGGATGTAGCTGGTGACCTTGACGATGGCATCCACCGGCGTGTGGTAGAGACGGTTGTCACGGTTGACCACCCAGCGACTGTGGAGCTTGATGATCTGGAACCAGGGGTTGCGGCGACCGTCTTCCGTGCGACCACCGATCTTCTCGAACTTGCCCATGCACTCGTACAGCTTCTCCTCTGACAGCCCCATCGCCACCACGTTGTCCCGCATCTTGTTGAGCAGGGGGAAGTAGGAAGCAATACCCAGGATCAGCCGGGGGTCCATCAGCCGTGCCGCCATGGTCACCATTCTGGTGTAGGTGGCGCCATGGCCCTGCATTTCCATGACCGTGAAGCCCACCCCGAGATGGCGGGACTCATCGTCATTGATCTTTTCGAAGGCCTGGTGACACACCGGATCATCCACGGTATCCAGCAGGAACTTGCACAGGGCGCCATCAAGAGCAATTTCCAGCATCGGCACCACGGTCCCCAGCACGTACACCGGCATCTCATCGCTGTAGCGATCCAGCCACTCGATGACCAGACGCAGGTTGATATTGGACTCGGGTAGCTCGTCGCCGTCGAGCATACCCCAGCGCTTCATCAGCGCCATTTCGGCATTGGCGTGGCGCTGCTCCTCGGCGTGGAAGTAGCTGTACAGCTCTCTCAGGGTATCGGTGGGTGCTTTCTTCGACATGGCGGCGAAAGCCCGGGCGCCGACGTGCTCGATCCACATCAGATCGGCCATGAATTCCTTCAGCCTTGGCCACTGTTCGTCGGTGATCCGGTCCGCCCCCGGGGCGTCCCAGTCGATGTCGGCGAGGGACCATTGGGTCGCCTTCACCTTGGCAAGCATTTTGTCGAGATCAATCTTGGCCATGGGTACTCCGTACAGCCGATCTGTGGGCAGGCGGGCGTTGCATCCCCGATTACTTTCGTCCACAGTAAAGCGAATGCTTGTTCGGATTCAATTCGGAAAATCATGGCCAGAAAACCCCGTCAACAACGCGCCAAAGCCACCGTCAACGCCATCATTGAAGCCAGCTTCATCGCCATGGCAGAGCACGGCCCCGCCGCCACCACAACTCGCCAGATTGCTGATATTGCTGGGGTTGGTGTGGGGTCGCTGTACGAGTACTTCGACAACAAGGAGCAGATCTTCCAGGTGATGGGGGAACGCTTCGTGGCCGACACCATTGCCCTGATCCACCCCCTCATTCCGACCCTTGTTCGGAAACCGATGAAGGATGCGGTGCGGGAACTGCTGCAGCATTTCCGGGATTTCCTGCAGGAAGACGACGAGCGTTACCTCAAATGCGCCCGTCACGCCATGACGCTGGGCTTCGAAGAACACATGGAGCCGCTGCAGAAAGCGCTTTCAGAACTGGTGACCCAATACCTGATGCACCACCCGGAAACCCTGAAGATCCGCAACATTCCCACCATGAGCTACATCATGATCAACGGCGGTATCTTTGCGGTGGTGCGGCATCTGTCGGACCCGGCACCGCCCATCAGCTTTGACGAACTGGTGGAGGGCCTGGCTACCATGGTGGGTCACTACACGGAGCAGGAAATGGCGCTGGCGGAGGCCTCCGCCAGCGACGGGCAATAGGGCGGGTAGATGCGAGAGTGATCGTCAGCCGGAGATGAACACCGGACCGAAGCCGAGGTTCCACAACAGCACCGAGCCCACCCGGGTGGTTACCAGAATCACCAGGGCAACCGTCAGCAGGGCGCCACCGTACATCACCGCCCGTTCCTTCGGAATCTGCATGACAATCGGCAGGCCATCGTACATCAACCAGGCGCCGTAGCAGGCCGCCACCAGGAACACCACGGCGTTGAACCAGGGCACCGGGTACAGCAGAGCAAAACCGGCGAGAAACAGGGGGGTGCAGGAGTAAGCCGCCAGGGCGATGCCGTTGGAGGCATTGTGCTCTTCCCGTGCGCCATAGGTCCGCGCCATCCAGTTAATGGCGTAGCCCAGCGCAAAGACCCCCACCAGCATGGCCAGATAGGTCAGGACGCTGAGCTGCAGCGCGCTGATCTCGGTGAGCTTGATCAGACGGTCATTGCCGATGGTCCAGCCAAACATGGCGGTAGAAACATAGGCGCATACCGGACCAATCGCCGCCAGCAGCACCACATAGGCGACATAGACCCGGGTCGGGGTTTCGTGTTCTTTTCGGATGGATGCCCACTCATCATCAGGGTGGGTAAACAGACCAAACGCGTGACCTAGAAGCATAGCCGTTTCCCTCTATTGTTGTGTTGCGCATTTTTTATACGCCTCACTTTGAAACTAGATCAGAAACGGCCAAAGCTCCAGTTTACCGGTGCGCCATCACGACAGCCGGGGGTCGGTGGCCTCAACCCCTGGTTGATCCCGGTTTCGATCGCGGAACGCCAGCAGTACGTCCACGCCTTCGCCCTGAAGGAAATCGCGGAATTCCAGCCAGTCCACCAGGCAGTACAGACACATCGCCGGGTAATGCCAGTGGTCAAACTCACCGTCCTGAACCCGCTCCGCCAGGGCGCTGAGGGTCTTGGCCACTCGCTCCCACTGCAGGTTGTAGAACATCGCGTCCTGGTCGACATCCAGCCCCGAGCGTTTGGACAACAGCAGGGTCACGAAGGAATCGTTGGCGGCGTCGATCAGCGTCAGCAGGTTTTCCTGGTCCCAGGTCAGCGGGTCCAGGCCCTGACGGGCGCTCAGGTAACGGGCGATGACGCGGGAATCGAACAGGGTCTGGTGATCGTCGATCAGCATCGGTATCTTCAACGCCGGATTGTGCTTACGCAGTTCGTCCCGATCGCCGCCATAGATGTCCAGGTTGGCGAACTCATGGGGTTCGTCGGTCAGCAGCAGGCGGATTCGTCGCACGTAGGGCGAGGTGGTTGAGCCAATCAGTTTCATGACAGGTCCTTAGGGGTTGTTGGCCAGTTGGGATACCAGAGTGTCGGGATCGACCGCATCGTAGCCGTGGGCTTCCGCCACTTCCCGGTAACCGACCTGGCCACGGCAGACATTCAGCCCCCGGCGCAGGTGAGCGTCGTTAAGCAGCGCCTGTGCCGTGCCCTGGTCCGCCAGAGCGACGATATACGGCAGCGTGACGTTGTTCAATGCCAGGGTGGATGTGCGCGCCACAGCCCCGGGCATGTTGGCCACACAGTAGTGCACCACCCCTTCTTCCACAAAGGTGGGATTGTCGTGGGTGGTGGCCCGGGATGTCTCGACACAGCCGCCCTGATCAATCGCCACATCCACCAGCACACTGCCATCCGGCATCCCCCGGAGCATATCCCGGGTGACCAGCTTGGGCGCCGAGGCGCCGGGAATCAGCACCGCGCCAATCACCAGATCCGCTTCGGTTACCGCCTGTTCCAGGGCGTCGGCGGTGGAGAACAGCGTGCGGATGCGATTGCCATACTGACGATCCAGGCTCCGCAACACCTCCATGTTGCGATCCAGCACTGTCACATCCGCGCCCAGCCCTACCGCCATGGCCAGTGCATTTTGGCCGACCACGCCGCCGCCAATCACCGTCACCCGTGCCGGACTGACGCCGGGAACGCCTCCCAGTAACACACCGCGGCCGCCGAGGGATTTCTCCAGGCAGTGGGCGCCGGCCTGCACCGACATTCGCCCGGCAACCTCTGACATTGGCGCCAGCAGCGGCAGGTGGCCGTGATCGTCGGTCACCGTCTCATAGGCGATACAGGTGGCGCCGGAGGCGATCAGGTCGTCGGTCTGGGCACGATCCGGAGCCAGATGCAGGTAGGTAAACAGGGTATGATCGGGGGTCAGCATAGCCCGTTCGCCGGCCTGGGGTTCCTTCACCTTGACGATCAGTTGCCCCTGCCCGAACACCTCCGCCGCCGTACCGGCAATGCTGGCGCCCACGCGGGCGTAGTCGTCGTCGCTGAAGCCGATGCCGGCTCCGGCCTGGGTTTCCACCACCACCCGGTGGCCATGGCCGACCAGTTCCCGAACCGCCGACGGTGTCATGCCGACACGATACTCGTGATTCTTGATTTCCTTGGGTACGCCGATAATCATGATGCCGGTACGCCACCTGGTCAGCCGCCAAAGCGGGCTCCCCGGTGCGCACTGTCCTCCGTTGCTGGTTACTCCACTGGACCGGCCACCGGCTCACCGGCGCCGGCCTGCCAATGGCTACCCGAGCGGACCGGGCCGACTCACCCCCGTTCACAGATTGCCACGCTTCAGAGGCGTCGCTGGCTCACCCGGACCTCACACTGAGGTGATCCCCGGTGGATCAGAGACTGCCGAGATACTCGGGTACCCTGTCCCACAGTTCAGCAGACTGCTGAATTTCAGACAACTGATTCCACAACAGTTCGCAGAACTCCGGATAACGCTGATAAAAGTCGTCGGAAAACACCAGATAGGAGTACCCGCGACCGAGGGCCGCCGGTATCGGCTCGATCCGTTCACGAAAGCGCGGGTTGACCGCCAGCAGATGTTCCGCATACAGCCGGTCCGCTGCTACCGCCTGCACCCGACCGCGCAGCAGCATCTCAAAGCGTCCCTCCAGGCTCGGGTTCTCATACACCCGGACGCCGTGGCGGCGCAGCCGCTGTCCGACCGAGGACGCGGTCGGCACCACCGCCGACCGGGGCCAGGGGCGATCCTCATCGTCGGTCTTCAGTCGATAGAGCCCCCAGCGCCAGCTCAGTACCGCACGGGCACTGTCCAGTCGCTCGGTGCCACCGGGCAGGTGCCCCTGGCTGCGGACATCGTCCAGCGCGGTGGAACTGATCACGCCGTCCACCCGCCCCTCCTGCAGACTCATCAGCGCCCGTTTTCGGGGCTGACGGCGATAGTGAATGGTGACTCCCGCGCGCTCTGCCAGCAGTTCCAGAGCATCCACCAGCAAGCCGGGACGAGGCTGATGCAGGGCGGGACCATTACCCAGCAACAACGGGAAAAAGGCTTCGGCGGGCAACGCCACCGTCATTTCCGCCGGCCGGCCGCGGGTGGAGGCCATCGCCTGCCACAAAACATCGTCACGCTCACCGGTCAGCGGGTTCCGCGCACCCAGCACAATTTCCCGCTGATAATCCTGCAACTCGGCCACCAGAGTCTCCCCCAGCAGGCGCTGACTGCCGCCATCCAGTACCAGAGCAATACCGCCCTGGGCCAGCCCCAGGTTCTTCTGGTGGGTCAACCAAAGCCGATAGCGCTCGTTGATTAGGGAGACATATACAGCCTGGTCCAGCCGTTTCGTTGCGGAGGTGAGGACACTGTCGGGAAACAGCGGATTCTGGTCGCTGTCCACGCCGATGGCCAACACTCCCAGGCGGTCCGCCTCGGCTAACGCCCCCAGGCTGCTGTCACCGGCCACCGGGAACACCACATCGGCCCCGTTGGCCACCATGGCCGCCACCAACCGACGGGCTGCTGCGTGATCGCTCCACGGTCGCGGAGTCACCTCCGCCAGGTAGCGGACGGTTACCTGCACATCGTCCCGAACAGTTCGTGCACCGGCCTCGAAACCTCGGCGAAACTCCTCCAGCGCTTCGTTGGCAACGCCACCCAGGAAGCCCAGATGCCCGCTGTCGCTGCGACGAGCCGCGGCCACACCGGCCAGGAAAGCCACTTCCGCCTCGCGAAAGGCCACCGAGCGGACGTTGGGGCGGTCCAGGGTGTAATCCAGCGTGATAAATACGGTATCAGGAAAATCGGCTGCGACCCGGCGCACCGACTCCGCAGTGCTGCTGCTCGGCACCAGGATCGGGGTATAGCCGGCCTCAGCAAGCTGCCGCAGCCGCTGCCGATGAGCCACCGGCTCCACTTCGGTAAAGGGCGTCACCGCCACACCGTAGCGATCTTCAAACCGCCGGATGCCCCGCACCATCTGGGCATTGAAGCCCTGATCGTCGAGCACCTCGCCGTTAAACAGAATCGCCGGCCGGAACGGCGGCGTGCCAGCCGCTGCCAACGAACACACCGTGACCCCGGTGAAGACCCAGACCACCAGCCAGATCAGACGGCGGACACCCCGTAACTGCGTCCACTTCATCACCAACGAACCACCGCTGTTACCAACATCTGTCACAGAGTCCCTTCACAACAACTATAGTTTGAGAGCCTGCGGCCACTTGGCGCCGCCTCTTCCCTTCCCATCAAGACAGGAGTCCCGGACATGCAATTGTACCCTCTTCCAGCCCTGGCAGCCGCCTCGCTACTGTGGCTCGGTCAACCCGCCCTGGCGGCGCTTCATACCGAGACGGTCGATTACCGGATCGACGATGAAACCTTCTCAGGGTACCTGGCGTTCGATGACAGTTCCGACCAGCCCCGCCCCGGCGTACTGGTGGTCCACGAGTGGTGGGGACATAACGAGTTTGCCCGCCAGCAGGCCGAGCGACTGGCAGCAGAGGGCTACACCGCGTTTGCCCTCGACATGTATGGCGATGGCAAGCTGGCCGAACACCCCGAAGACGCCATGGCGTTTGCCAAGGCCGCCAAAGCCGACCCGGAGCGACTGCGGCAGCGTTTTCTGGCGGCAATGGCGGTGCTGAAAAATCACCACACGGTAGCTTCGGACCAGATTGCCGCCCAGGGCTACTGTTTTGGTGGGTCGGTGGTGCTGGATATGGCTCGACAGGGGGTGGAGCTGACCGGCGTGGTCAGTATCCACGGCGCGCTGACCAGCACTGTGCCGGCACAACCCGGCAAGGTGAAGGCTCGGGTCCAGGTGTACACCGGTGGTGCGGACCAGTTGGTGCCGGCCAGCCAGGTGGCCGCTCTGGTGGAGGAGATGCAGACGGCGGGCGTGGATCTGACCATCACCAGCTTCCCCGGCGTCCAGCATTCGTTCAGCAACCCTGCCGCCGATCAGGTCGGTGAACGTTTTGACCTGCCGCTGGGCTACGATGAAGACGCCGCCCAGCGGACCTGGGACGGTACCCTGGCGTTCTACCGGCAACTGTTTGAACGCTAGTGGCCCATCGGGGGTTACGTTGCTGATCGACCGAATCACGGCCCGGGGCGCAAAAACGAAAAAAGGCAGCCGAAGCTGCCTTTTTCTGCCGTATCTCTGCGATTACAGAGCTACAACGTTCTCCGCCTGAGGACCTTTCTGGCCCTGAGTTACGGTGAACTCGACCTGCTGGCCTTCGGCCAGGGTCTTGAAGCCGGAGCCCTGAATGGCGCTGTAGTGAACGAAAACGTCCGGGCCATCTTCGCGGGTGATGAAGCCGAAACCTTTGGTTTCGTTGAAGAACTTAACGGTGCCGGTGGTTGTAGACATATCTTAACACTTCCTGAAATCAATCATATTTCTGTCGTCACATGGGGTGACGCCTGGTAACGGAAAAACTGGACTCGCGGATCAAAAACAGGACGATGCACAACTCACTTCGGCCGAATACGTCTTATTCATGACATGCTTTTCAAATCTTTCCTACCCGTTGCACTCTACTCCTTGTTTTTATTCTTGCCAAGCTGATTTTTTCACACCAATACCGACGCTTATCCCAGCCTGAAAGTAGCCCATTACGCCCGCAGCAGACCGGCACTGTAGACCCCCAGAGCCACCATCAGCAGGGACCCCAGAAGGTGCGCCAGACTACCGGCCACCGCCATCAGCCACTTGCCATCCTGAATGGCGGCGAACATTTCCAGAGAGAACGTGGAGAAGGTGGTCAGGGCACCACACAGACCGGTGATGGCAAACAATCGCCACTCCGGCGCCAGGGCATTGTCGTGGCTGAAGTAGCTGATCAGCACACCGATCAGCCACCCACCCGCCAGGTTGGCCACCAGGGTACCGACGGGAATGGCGTGGTAGCTGCTGTTCAGCCACAACCCCAACAGCCATCTAAGGTTGGCGCCAATCACGGCCCCCAGGCTGACGGCCAGGCAAGACAACCACATGGCAAATTCTCCTGCTGATAGAACAAAGAACCCGCCGCCGGGACCTCGGGCAGGCCGTCACGCCGGCTCGGCGTGCCGCTGCCTTACAGCCCCAACGGCGGGTCCTGTCAGGTCGATCGGCAAGGGCCGCCGAGTCAGGCGGCGTTGTGCTCGATCACCGATTCCTTGCGCTGGGCAAATGCGTCAAAGGGGAAGTCGTCCACCGACAGCAGATCCAGCACATTGGCTTCGTACGCGCGCATGAACTCGGCTTCCTCGGTGCTGATCAGCTCAGCCTTCAGCGCCGCTTCGACACGCTCCTCCGGATGCAGCGCATCCATCGGCAGCTCACCCTTGGCGTAGGCCTTGGTGACTTTGCGGTACAGCCCTTCGGCCTTGCTGTAATCCTTCAGCAGGTCGTTGTAGCGGGCAACCGGGTTGTCCACCGCGTCGTTACCCGCGGTGGTCCAAACCCCGGCCAACAGCTTGCCGCGAACCGGGGTATCGGTGGAGATGGCCCGCGCCAGCGCCCGCGCCCGGTCATCGTGGGGACGATCCCAGCGCCGGCCCAGCGGCAGGGTAACCGCCCGCAAGGCCACCGCAACGGCGCGGTTCGGCAGATTCTGGAGAAACTCTTCCAGGGCGGTCTCGGTGCGGTTGAGCAGCAGCTCCAGGCTGTACTGCATCACTTCCTTCTCACCTTCCACCGGCTGGGTTTCGTACCAGTGCTTGAGCACCATCGATGCCAGGTACAGGTTGGACAGCATGTCCCCCAGACGGGCGGAAATCAGCTCACGCATTTTCAGCTCTGACCCCAGGGTGGTCATGGCCGCATCGGAACACAGGCCAAAGGCCGCGCTGAAGCGAGCCACACCCTGGGCGTAGCGACGGGAGGCGTTATCGAACGGCACCTCGGCACGGCCCAGCCCCAGAGCCTGGGTGAATGCACGGGCGGCGTTGCCCATGATCAGCCCGGCGTGGCTGAAGAAAGCATCATCGAAGGCGTTGATGTCATCGTTGTCCTTCGCCGCCAGTTCCTTGAGCACGTAGGGATGGCAGCGTATCGCGCCCTGGCCGAAGATCATCAGGCTGCGGGTCATGATGTTGGCGCCTTCCACGGTGATCGACACCGCCGCACCGGAATAGCCGATGCCCAGGTAGTTCCGCGGCCCCAGGGTCACGGTTTTACCACCGTGAACGTCCATGGCGTCGGTCAGCACGCTGCGCTGGAACTCGGTCAGGTGGTATTTGAGGATGGCGGAGGGCACGGCGGGTTTCTCACCGTTGTCCACCATGTTGGCGGTCTGGTTGACCGCCGCCTTGGCGATGTAGGTATGGGCGGCGATGCGCGCCAGCGGCTCCTGCACCCCTTCCATATCCGCCACCGGGGTATTGAACTGGCGACGGACCCGGGTGAAGCCACCGGCGGTACCCACAGCGTACGCCGAAGCCCCGGCCGCACCGGACGGCAGGGTGATGCAGCGGCCCACCGACAGGCATTCCACCAGCATGCGCCAGCCCTGACCGGCCATTTCCTGGCCACCGATGATGAAGTCGAGCGGGATGAACACGTCCTTGCCCTTGATCGGGCCGTTGAGGAACGGGCTGCCGATCGGGCAGTGGCGACGGCCGATATCCATGCCCTCGGTCCCCCGCGGAATCAGCGCGCAGGTAATGCCGTAATCCTTGGTCTCACCCAGCAGGCCGTCCGGGTCGAACATCCGGAACGCCAGCCCCACCACGGTGGCAACCGGTGCCAGGGTGATCCAGCGCTTCTCGAAGTTGAGCCGCAGCCCGAGAACTTCCTTGCCCTCATAGGTGCCTTTGCACACCACCCCGGTGTCGGGAATGGAGGTGGCATCGGAGCCCGCGCGAGGGCCGGTCAAACCGAAGCAGGGAATTTCCCGGCCGTCTGCCAGCCTTGGCAGATAGTGGTTCTTCTGCTCGTCCGTGCCGTATTTGAGCAGCAGTTCGCCCGGACCAAGAGAGTTAGGCACGCCAACGGTAACCATCAGGGACTCATTGGAAGCCAGCTTCTGCAGCACCGCAGACTGGGCCTTGGCGGAGAATTCCAGACCGCCGTAGGCCTTGGGGATGATCATTCCGAAGAATTTCTCTTTCTTGAGGAATTCCCACACTTCCGGGGGCAGGTCTGCACGCTCCACCGCGACATCCCAGGCGTTGCATTGGGAGATTGCCTCCACGCACTGGTTATCGACAAAGGCCTGTTCCTCTTCGGTCAGGCCGGTGTTGCGATTGATCAACAGGTTATGCCAGTCCGGGCGACCACTGAACAGTTCGCCATCCCAGCCAACCGTACCCGCCTCCAGGGCCGTACGTTCGGTGTCAGAGACTTTCGGCGCCACTTTTTTGAACATGGCGAAAACACGGGGGGTCAGCCAGCTCTGGCGGAACCCGGGCAGACCGGCCGCGGCCACCAGGCCCGCAGCCACAAACAGTATCAGCGCCAGGGTGCCGGAGGCGAACAGCAGCGATACCACCGCCACCGAGACCAGCACCGTCAGTGCCGGTTTGGCTCCGGCTTCCTTGCGCATCACCACCAGCAGGCCGGCGATGGCTATCAGCAACAGGATAAACGTCATCATAGCTACTCATCATCCTTACGGAGTCCGGGAGCGCTCCCGCCGGGATCGTCTCCGCGACTCCAGGGTTGAAATGGGTTGATCCGTCTACTCTCTCAGCAGCATTGTACGCACCGGGCCGCAACACAGACTTGAGGTGCGGCACGTTGCCGTCGGCCCGCCAACACCAGCGGCGTCCGGGAACCGACTCAGGGACGCCGGCCAGGCCCGCGTCCCCGCCCGCCATGGCGGACCAGCCCTGTGATGGTTGCTCGCCAGCGCCGTGGCGTCAACTCACGAGGTCACAATCACCCGAATTCCCTCCAGGCTGAGCGTGGCCCGGGCCAGGGCGTCCTCACTCGCCGCCAGCTGGTCGCGGAAGAACGCCACTTCCTCATCACGAATCGCCGGATTGGCGCGCTGCAACGCCTCCAGACGGCGGATTTCCGGTTCAAAGAACGCCCGCACCCGCTTCTGTGACTGTTCCCGCAAGCTCTCAAGATGGCCATCGGCCAGGGTTTCAGCGTGATCCACCATGGTTTCCACTTCCGCCCGCACCTTGGGCACCACCGCCTGAGCGGTGCGTCGGCGGATGTTGGAGCACAGACCGTTGAGACGATCGTGGGGCAGGATCTCGGACAGGTCACGGCCATTCACGTCCACCAGCAGCCGCAGCGGAGACAGCGGCAGGTAACGGGAGAGCTGCAGCGCCGCCGGGGCCGGACAATGCACCTTGAACAGTGCCTCCAGCATCAGCGTTCCCGGTGCCACCCCCTTGACCGACATGCTCGCCAGCGCCGCCTTGCCCAGATCGGTAGTAGTCACCGACTCCAGAACGCCCGCCACCAGCGGGTGCTCCCAGCTCATGAACGCCATGTCCTCTCGTTCCAGCGCCTGCTGGCGGTTCCAGGTTACGGTCAGACCATCTTCCGGCAGATCCGGCACATGGCCGGTGTTGCGCTGCTCGCTGGGCTTGAGAATGTCGGCATGTTCGGAGTGGTCTTCCACATCCACGCCGAGGATATCGAAGGCCTCCATCATGAAGTCCCGCACCCGCTCCGGCGCTTCCTCTTCCTCAATTCGGGCAATCAGTGCCTCTGCCTGGGGGCGACGGCAGGAGTTGAGTTCAATCAGCGCGTCACGGCCGCTGTGCAACAGCGCGCGGAGACGCTGGGCCTCGTCATGGGAGGCCGCCACCAGCGCGTCCAGATCCCCTTCCCCATCGATCACCGCCTGCCATTGCGTCGCAACCGTTTCCTTCACCGCAACGCCAACGGCACAGCTCTCGGCGAAGGCATTGAGCCCTTCATGGAACCAGCGGAACTGGCGTTCCTGCACTGTTCCCTGTAGATAGGGAATGTGAATGCGGATGGTCTCCGCCTGCCCGATGCGATCCAGGCGCCCGATGCGCTGTTCCAGCAGGTCCGGGTTCTCCGGCAGGTCGAACAGCACCAGGTGGTGGGCAAACTGGAAATTGCGACCCTCACTGCCGATCTCGGAACAGATCAGCGCCTGGGCGCCCTGTTCGGTCTCGCCGAAGTAGGCGGCGGCACGGTCGCGCTCCACCAGCGACAGGTGCTCGTGGAAGGCCGCACTGCGGATGCCGGCACGCAGCTGCAAATAAACCTCCAGCGCCATTGCGGTTTCGGCATGGGCGCAGATCACCACCACCTTCTCTTTCTTGAGCGCGGTCAGGGTCTGTTCCAGCCAGGCCACACGGGGATCGGCAGCCAGCCACTCCTCATCGTCCCGGCCGGTTTCCGGGGTCAGGCCATGGCGACCGTCACGGCGTTCGTGGTACAGCTCGGGACACGCCAACGGCACCGGTTCGGGCTGACGTTGCGGGAAGCCCTGAATCGCCGCCCGGGTATTACGGAACAGCACCCGCCCGGTACCGTGTCGATCCAGCAGGGCATCAACAATGGCCTGCACCGGCTGTTCGGTTGTCAGCAGGGTGTCGAGCTCATCCCCCAACCACGCCCGCAGGGTGGTCTGCTGGTCGGCGTCGGGCAGGCCCGGGTTGTCCAGCAGCCCCCGCACCACCTGATTGATGCGTTCGTAATCCTGCTCCTGGCGCTGGAAGGCCTCCAGGTCATGGAAGCGAGCCGGGTCCAGCAGCCGCAAACGGGCGAAGTGGCTGGCCACCCCCACCTGCTCCGGTGTCGCGGTCAGCAACAGCAGCCCGCGAACCTGGTCCGCCAGGCGTTCAATGAGTTGGTACTCGGGGCTGGCGGATTCCGGGCTCCAGGCCAGATGGTGGGCTTCGTCCACCACCAGCAGATCCCAGTCGGCGTCAGCGACATCCTGCTGGGCGGAGCGATTGCGGGTAAGGAAGTCCAGACTGCACAACACCAGCTGCTCGGCCTCAAACGGGTTGTCCCGTTCCAGCTCAATGTCATCGCTGTCGTAGTCGCTGACGTAATGGTCCTGATCAATGATGGTGAAGCGCAGGTTGAAGCGCCGCAGCATTTCCACCAACCACTGGTGCACCAGCGAATCCGGCACCACAATCAGCACCCGGCGGGCGCGCTCGGTGTGCAGCTGATAATGGACGATCAGACCCGCCTCGATGGTCTTGCCCAGGCCAACCTCGTCCGCCAGCAGCACCCGCGGTGCAAACCGGCTGGCGACCTCGTGGGCTATGTGGATCTGGTGGGGCAGATGTTGGGTACGGGCACCAATCAGGCCCTGGGCGGGCGAGCCCCGCAGCCGGTCCAGGTGCTGCATGGAGGCCACCCGCAGCCGGAACGCGCCGTTGCGGTCAAACTGACCGGCAAACAGCCGCTGGTGCGGGGCCGAAAAATTCACCACGCTGGTGAGTTTGACTTCGGAGATCTGCTGCAGCGTCTCACCGCCGTCATCGGCGTGGTAAAGCAGAACACCACCAAGGTCTTCCACCGCCCTTACTGTGAACGCCTCGCCGTCGAAGGTTTCAATCTGCTCGCCAATCTGAAACACCACCCGCGACAGCGGGGCGTTGTCGATGGCGTAGGTGCGCTCTTCGTCCGCCGCTGGAAACCCGAGCGTAACCCGTCGGCCGGAAACCTCGGTAACGATACCAAGGCCAAGTCCGGAATCACTGTGGCTGACCCAGCGCTGCCCGACGACAAAATCTGATGTATCCAAAAAACCTCCGATTGCTTTCTTGCCAGTACTTTCTTGCTCGCACTTTCTTGCCAGTACTCTTTGACTGGCCTGATCAGGCTTGCGTTTGCTTTTCCAGAGACAACTGGGGTTCTCGCACCCAGTAGGCGGTCGCACCACACACCGCGGCCGGCACGACAAACAGGTTCAGAATCGGCACCATCGCCCCCAGCGACACCGGCAGGCCAAACCCGAGGGCGGACAGCCGCTGCTGTGCCAGCCGCTGACGCAGCAGCGGGAAGCTCATGCGATGGTTGTCGGCGGGATAATCCACGTACTGCAGTGCCATCATCCAGCTGTTGAACAGGAACCACAGCACCGCCACCACCAGGTTGACCACCGGAATCAGACCAAGGATGAGCAACCCGAGGGCCCGGGGCAGGTAATAGAGAATCTTCTGCACTTCGCGCCAGAGCGCGCGTGGGATGTCTTTGATGATCTGGGCCCAGCCGCCGTCCACCCCGACCTCCTGGCCGGTCAGGTGCTTCTCGGTCAGTTCCGCCAGATAGCCATAGAAGGGGGAGCCAATCAGGTTGGCCACAATCACAAAACCATAGGCCAGCATCAGCAGGATCACGCCGCCGTAAAGCAGCCACAGCAACCAGTCGAGGCTTTGCAGCCAGCTCCAGTCGGGCAGCCAGCCCATGGCGGTTGCGATGAATACAGAAAAGATATCAGCCAGAAAAACGAACAGGGTGGCAAAGAGCAGGATGTTGAGCACCAACGGGATCACGACAAACAGTCGCAGCCCCGGTTGGCGAATCAGACGAAACCCTTCTGCCAGATACCCCAGCCCGTGAAAGAAGTTGCCTTTGAGCATGGTATGAGGTTCTCCGCCGGTGATAACCGCGATGACAGTAACGGGGCGCAAAGCATATCATGTTGTGCCAGCGCCCACAGCCCGAGGAGTCCCATGTCCGCACTGAAACAGCGCCTTGGCGCCCTGCTGGCACAACCGTCGATCTGGCGCCTGGCGTTGGTGGTGTCACTGCTGGCTATTCTGGTCCTGGCCACCATCCGCTCCGGCCCGGCGCTGCCGGTCGCCCACGGTGACAAAATCAATCACGTCCTGGCGTTCGTTGAACTGACCCTGCTGGCACACCTTGGCTGGCCGGCGGCGCGAGCCTGGTATGTTGCGCTCTGGCTGCTGGGCTACGGCCTGTTGATCGAGCTGGCCCAGGCACAACTGCACTATCGCAGCTTCGGTCTGGATGACCTGGTTGCTGACCTGATCGGCATTATTCTGGGGCTGACCGGCTGGGTCGGACTGGACTGGCTGAAACGCACTCTGAACACCTCGTCAGCCCATTGCGACAATGGCTCATAGCGGTGTAAGCCTTTTCCTACATACAGGTAAGTCTTTTCGGCAATCACCCGTGCGCAAGAGCACAACAGGCTGTCAGCCGAACAGCAAGCAATTGTTATTTAATGCAAAATTTTTTGAGCGGAAAAATCGCTCAACATTCGAACAGCGGCTGTCACACAAACATCAAAAGGGTATTGCTATAGTGAAGCTGTCACGGACGACAGGGAAAAGGAAGACGCTTGGAGGCACCCCCGCACCGGACGCGGAGAGAAGCAGGGATACAGGGAAGACAGGCTTAAGGGATAATGATTGGACCGCTGGCTAGGAAGCTGGCGCCACGGAGCTGGCGATTGGACAGAGCGGCAACAGGATGTTGCCAGGACGCAAGGACGCGGCAACTGTTCCGACGAGGACAACCCCATGGGGTTGTCCTTTTTTTGCCTGTTACCAAGGGTTGCTGGCCTGGAGAAGACCTATGTGAAGGCTCCAGGCTTACTCCTTGCCGTTCACCACCAGCTTGCCATCCGAACCGACCGCTTCTTCCGAATGCCAGGACACCTGGATATCCAGCCGGTCGCGACTGCCCTCGCGGCGCGCGGTCACCTTCAGGTTCAGCAGCCCCTCCGGGTGCAGGGTGATTTCCCCTTCCTCATCACGAAACTCCAGGTTGCCCTTGGCGATGCCCTTGGTAATGGCCTTCAGCAGGCTTTGTACGCTCTTGCGATCCTGCAGGGACTGGTGACGGAAGCGGGTCTTGTCGTTGGTCATGGCGCGGCGTGGTTCCTTGGTGACCGGACGTGGGCGATCGAATCGGCGCTGAACACCTTAGCATAGGGGTAGTCACGGCTGATACCGATGAGCTGGCCCTGGGGCCGGATGATGGTGACGCCGGCACCGATGCCACTGAGCCCTTCCTTGCGACGGGAATTGCGGTCCAGAGTCACATCCCCCTCCACGTGCAGCAGCCCCTGACGCAGGGTCAGCTGCTGTCCCTGCAGACGGTTGCGGTGACCATGCACCACCGCCCGGATACCCTGCTGCCAGGCCCGCCGTACGCCCGCCTCGCTGAGCGGCCGGTCCACCTTGCGATACTTGGTACGCAGGGCATTGGCCAGGGCGCCGTAGTAGAACTCGAATGGCTGGTGATGGCTCTGATGGCGGTAGAGCCGATTCAGGCAGGCACTGCCCTTGCGGGCCAGCACCGAGGCCAGGGTATCGTCCAATCCGGCGTGGAGAAACAGGAACGCCCCTTCCTGATGCACCAGCTCCATGTCCCGGAAGAACCAGTGGAACTCCCCCTCGGGCTCACAAAACAGCTGCAGACAATGGTGGGCCGTGGCATACACCGCCCGAATGTCCAGCCCCGCCAGCGAACAGGCATCTTCAAAGGTGTCCCGCTTCTCCCGCAAGCGCTTGACCTCCTTATCGATGGCCAGTGGCGGCATCAGCCCCGCCGCAGCCCTAGGGAACTCCCGGAACCAGCGCTCAGCGGGCAGCAGGCGACGGCGGCACTCGTCGGCGTCCGGCACCCAGGCGGGCAACGACGCCCCAGCCAGGTAACTGTCGAACACCTCCCGCAACAGCGGTACCGCCTTCGCGCCCATCCGCACAAACAGGTGATCCGTAAGCGGCGAGGCCGGCAGCGCCAGCGCCCGCAGCCCCATCAACAGTCGCATGTCGTGATTGCCTGCCAGCAGCTTGACCGACGCCCCCAGCGCCATCAACCGCCGCACCCGGCGCAGCAACGCCAGGTTGCTGGGCCCCTTGTCCAGACAGTCACCGCCAATGACGAACAGCCCCTCGCGGCCCTCACGGGTCAGTTGCAGATCATTGTGAACCCACTGCACACCACCGGATATCAGTAATGAGGCATCAAACGCCGCCGCATCGGCATGGGCATCGGAAATGAAGAAAATCGGCCGACTCGGCCACTGCCACTGCGCCGGCGCCAGCCCCCGCACAGGACCATCGATGGCCCAGGCCTCCCCCCGCGACGGCAGACCTTGAGACGTGGCGATATGGGACGAGTAGCGGGGCAGCTGCGCACGGGTATGGGGACAAATCATGGGGTGACCTGCAAACAATGGCTGTGTGCCCGTTGTATGTCACCTGGATTGCAGTTTGATGAATGCGGCGCTCAAACGCGTCTTTCAGGTTTCTGCGTCCCGTTAAGCTAATCCAGAACGCCAGCCCCTCGTTTACGCACCTTCCAGTGCCCGGCAACATGGCGCCAGCGGCCCTGACCATTCGGGGTTGGCCAGTATTCCAGCAGCACCGGATGGGCATGGTACATGCTGAGTCGGGCGATCTGGGGAAAGCTCAGCACGGTAAGTTGATGGGCGGCGTGGCGGAAGGCAGCGCCGTGACCGACGAACAGTTTGACGGTGTCGGCACTGGCCTGCGTGGCCAGTTCGGCCATGCGCAGTCGCAGGTGTTCAGCCACCCGTTCGCCGGCCTGCATCAGCGACTCGGCACCGGGCAAGGGCAGGCGAAAATGACTGTTGGACTTCCAGTCCGTGGGCAGTGGCGGGCAGCGTGGATCGTCGGCTACCGCCTGTTCGATCTGTGCCAGGGTCAGATTGGCGGCACTGCCGAGGCCGCGCTCGGCCAGCGCGGCAAAGCTTGCCACCGCCGGCGGCTCGAGCTGGACGTTGGCGATGATGCTGGCGGTCTGCCACGCCCGCAGCTGCTCGGAACTGTCGATCTCTGGCGCCAGTTGCCAGCGCTCCCGCTGCCGCTGTTCGGCGAGCGCCAAAGCCGCGTTCTCGGCCTGGGCCCGGCCCTGCGGGTTCAGGGCAAAGGGCTGGTGGGCGCTGGGAGTATCCGGTAGCTGGGCGTAATCACCGTGGCGAATCAGGGCGGCGAACAGGCGGGGCATATCAGTTCAGCAGCCGTGTCAGCTTGGTGATGAAACGCCCCAGTTCGGGCTGCCGCACCTGCTGGCTGGCCCGGACCGGCGATAACCACTGGCGTCCCCGCTGACACTCCTGCCATTCGGGCTCCGGCAACTGCTCCGTCACCTCCAGGGCGTAGACGGTGACCTCACACCAGTTGCCCCACTTTGCCTGGCGATACTGCCCCAAAGCCGGCAACTGGACCCGACCACGAATGCCCGCTTCCTGCTCCGCTTCGCGACAGGCGGAAGCAATGTCACTGAGCCCCGGCTCCACAATGCCCTTGGGCACACTCAAATGGCGCCCACTGCTGGAACCGATCAGCAGGATTTCCAGCTGACCGTCCAGATAACGGTAGGGAATCACCGCCGATTGACGGTAGTAGTAGGCCGGTCGCTGTCGCCATTCGTCCACAGCCTGGCCATGGGGAAAGGGAAACTCACTGGACAGCGCCCTGGCGCGCACGATGCGCTGCAGTTCCGCGTTGCCCGGCGCCAGCTCGGACCAGCCGCCCTGAAACCGCAACTGGGCCAGGGTGGCGGTGGGCATCAGCTTACCGTCCTCCGGCGTCGCCGGTGGCTGCGCCGGCAGCACCCGTACCAGCTGCTCCAGACCGGGGTTGTGACCCACCAGCAGCAGCCGTTCGGTGCTGTCCGGCGTCTTCGCCAATACCGCCAGCAGATCCTCGACGCTGGCCATGTACAGCTGGCGATCGGTTTCCACCTCTGCCACCGTGTGCCCCATGGCCTTGACGCACTTCTCCGCCGTGGCCAGCGCGCGCTCGGCAGGTGACGCCAGAATCTGGTCCGGCTCCAGCGCCTGCTCCTGCAGCCAGGCCCCTATGCGCTGAGCCCCCAGCTTGCCGCGTTTTTTCAGCGGCCGGTCGTAGTCAGCCACCGGCTCACGCCAGTCGGACTTGCCGTGGCGCAGCAGCAAAAGCTCGCGGGCTCCGGCCGCCTGAGTCATAGTGGCAGTACCTCCCGGTCACACAGATCCGCCAGCGCAGCGAAATTAACCCGGCCGGTCGCTTCATACACGGTCACGTCGGCCAGGGCGTGAAGGTAATCCTCCTCCACGGGTTGCGTGGTGTCCTGATGAAAGCGTCCGTCCTGATGCTGATAGAACGGGCCCGGCGACTTCATCACCGCCCCCAGCAGATCACGGCGTTCGTTCAGGTCCACGGCCTGAACCGATAACGGCGCCTCGCCCTGCCGCTGCCAGTTGAGGATCACCAACGCCTGCAGCGGCGCCTGCTGGACAATTCGCTGCTGGCCGTAGAGGTCGTCGATCATCACATCGTACTTTTCTTCCAGGTCCCACAGCTGGTCTCCCGGCAGGGCCGCCAGCGCCGCCCGCCGGTCGGCGTCGATCAGCGGGTGCAGCCGCGGGTTGTAGACGATGGTGCCGGGATTGACCCGCGGCAGCTTGGCAATGCCCGCCGCCGCCACTTCACCGGCGCGGGCACGTACAAACAACCGGTCGTTGGACAGATAATGGGTGCCGGGGCGCTCCATCAATTTTAGCATCAGGGTGGACTTGCCGCCGCCGGAGAAGCCGGCCAGCGCCAGTGAGCGGCCACCACGCTCAATGCCTGCGGCGTGGCAGATCAACCAGCCCCGCTGCTGCAGCCAGTTCATGTGCTGCGCATTGATGAAATTGATCACCTGGTTGTCGTTGGCCAGACACGGCCCTGCCGCCAGCCGCGCACCCTGGCACTGCAGGAACACCATGCCGGTACGTACCTTCTGTACCAGACGGCCACCGGGCACATCCAGGTAGGCGTCCTTGCGCCCCCGCTTGCTCGCCTCCCGGCGCCAATCCATGAACGGCAACGCCAGCTCCGGCGCCGCCCGTTCGATGGCCACCACCTCGATATCGGCGTGGTCGCCAGCGGTGACAACGTGATGGAAGTAGCGTTCGAGACGGTCCAGCAGCGCGCCACTGTTGCTGGCCACCCGCAGACGGCAGTCACCGAGGGCCAGCAGCAAGGTACGGGGAAGCAGTGCCGCGCCACCCTGCAATTGCTCCCGATAGCTCTGCAGTACATCCACTGTCATGACAGCGCCTCCAGCACGTAATCGGCGTAGGCACTGGCGGCGTCGATTCCGGCGCCCTCCAGTGCGCCCCGGAAACCACCAAACGCCGACACCTCAAAGACGATGGGGCCCTGATCGGTCTCTGCCACATCCACCGTGGTGAAGTCGAGCTGGAACGGTCGCTGGGCCTGTCGAGCCAGCTCGATCAGCTCAGCGGACGGTTGATAGCTGGCGTAACGTCCGCCACTGTGAATGGTGGTGTTCCAGCTCTCGCCCTGGGCCTGACGGGCATAGGTGCCCAGATACTCGCCACCGAGAAACACCAGGCCCAGGTCCTGGCCACCCAGGGCCAGTCGGCGCTGCAGGTACATCATCGGGTTGTCGGCCTTGAAGGCTGCCACCTGGGCCGCCAGCTGCGCTTCGGGCTGGTCGGCATCGATCAGGGTCATGCCCCGGGCCTTGGTGGAAAACAGCGGTTTGAACACCGCCTGGCCAAAGCGCCGTACCGCCGCCACCGCTTCGCCGACATCTTCGGTGATGACCGTCTCGGGCATCGGAATGTCCGCCTGACGCAGCGCCAACGTACAACTGAGCCGATTGACCAGCCGCAGGATGCTCCGGGCCGGGCTGAAGACCCGCACGCCACAGTGTTCCGCCTGACACAGCAGCTCAATGCGGTCCAGCATGTCCGGGCCATAAACCGGGCTGACCTTCTTCACCACCAGCGCGTCGAGGGCGGTGAGGTCATTGCCGCGCCAGGTAAGAGTCGGGCCTGACAGGTCCAGCGCCACCTCAGCCAGGTCGATCACCAGACGGTGTCCGGTGCGTTGTTCCAGGGCGTCGGCCAGCACTTCGGTGGACCATTTGCCGGGGATCCCGACGACGCCGATCTTCGGCTTATTCAACAAATATCTCCTTCAGGGGCAAGCGGAACTTGTCAACGCGCTGGGGATCGCTGGCAAGCACCAGCTCCAGCAGATAGCGGGCCCGCAGAAACATGCTGCGGGCCAGCGACTTGTCGAGTACAAAGCGGGTCGACGAGGCAAACGAACGGGCCAGCCCCAGGGCCAGGCGAAAATCGAAGCTGTCGTCCTGCTGCTGTTTGGCAAACCGCCGTGCGGCCCGGTACTGGGTCTGGGCGACGGCCATGATGCGCCGGCGGATCACCGGATCGAGAATCTGCAGCCGGTAATTAGAGACCATGAATACCGAGACGTCCTGGACATAGTCCATGTACTGGGACCGGTGCAGATCAATGAAGTTGATGCGCCGCTCCATCGGGTCGTAGATGATGTTGTCGACATTGAAATCGCCGTGGATGTACACCGAAAACGGCGGTGGCACCTGCCGTTCCCGTGCTTCGGCGGCTTTGACCAGCGCATCGAAGGGCGGGATGGTCACCCCGCACAGTTCGGTTTGCTCGGCCCGGAATTCCGGGTGGAGCTTGTAGACATTGTCCTGGCGCTTGGCCAGTTGCTGCATGAACAGTGCCGGCACCGGTTCCGAGGTCCGGGTTTCGGTCCACACCGACCGCAGGGTGCGTGACAGCTGGGTCTGGGCCTGGGCCAACAACTCGTCATCCCGCCCCAGCACCAGCTGCTCAAAGGTCAGCCCCGGCAGATGCTCAATCAGCAGGGCGGCGGACTCACCCCGTTTCTTGTAGTTGAGGATGCGCGGCGCCAAGCCCGGGTAGATCTCGTGCCAGCTGTTAACCCCCTTGCGCTCTTCTTTCACCTTCTGCTTGAGGCCGTCCTTGTAGATTGCCAGGTAGCCGTCGTCGTTGCTGGCAGAGACCCCGGCAATGGTACTGCCGGAGCGGGTTTCGGCGATGGTTTCCACCTGCAGGCCGTCGCCATCCAGCTCCAGGTCACCAATCAGCGCCTGCAGTGAGTGGTAGCGTTCGAAGCTCACCTGCTGGCCCAGATTGGCGGAGATGATGGCCTCGCTGATCCGCAACAGCGCCCGCCCCATGTGGCGGAAGTTTTCCGCCAGCAGCAGCGCCCGTACCCGCACCTCGGTGTCATCCCGCTGCCGCAGCGCCGCAACGTGGCAGTCGTAGAGCTGACGGTAACGCTGCTCCAGCTGTCGATCCAGTTGCCCCAGGGCGGTGGCCTGGCTGGTGTCGTTGTCCTGCACCGCCGGCTCAATCATCGACAGGCCGGTGCGGACAGTCTCCAGCAATCCCACCAGCACCTCAGTCTGCAGTCCGTCCAGGGAATCCAGGGGTTCGAGCTGGTGCAGGCACTCACGACACAGCTCGGTCAGGCGGTCGAGATCGGTGGCGATGGTTTCCGCCGCTCGCAAGGTCAGGTAGCTGGCGGTGCGCCGTTTCTTGCGACCGGCCAGTTTTCCCACCGACACACTGTGGATGCGCAGCTTCAGATTGTAGGCATAGCCGGCCCGATCGAGGATTCGGCGGGCCATGGCGGCGGTGGGACGACCAGACAGGTAAGTCTGCAGATTGGCTAGCTGGGAATCGACCTCAACGATCAGGAAGCGCAGGTTTTCCTGGACCGCTTCAGGTAACCGGATCGTCATGGAAAGCCCCCAGGTAGGTCGGCGTGGGATCGGGGGACTGCGAATCCGGGCGAAGAATCTCCGCCACTGCTTCGGCGAGATAGGGTTCCGACAGACGATGGCTGGCCAGCTCATCCCGATGCAGCCACACCACTTCCTGCTGGTGCTTGTCCGGATGGTGGCCATTATGGGGTGAGTAGTGCTCCGGCACCTCGCACAGAAACACCATTTCGATCAGGTGGCGCTGGGTGGAGCGGCACCGGAAATAGTCGGCGACCCAGATCAGGTCACGCAGCGCCACCTCGGTGCCGATTTCCTCCCGGCACTCCCGGGCGATGGTCTGCTCCAGGGTCTCCCCGGTCTCCTGGCCGCCACCAGGCAGAGCAAAGTACTCGCCACGCTCCTCGCTGAACTTCCGCAACAGCAGCACGCGCTCCTGCCGCACAATCAACGCCCGCGCAGTATTTCGTATTTCAGGTTGCAATTCAGTCATATAGCGGTCCAGTTGCGGGATAAGGGCCAGCCCCCTTATACCATGTATTAGCGGGCTCATTCTTTACAGTAAAATGACAGCAAGGCCGATGCCACCCCCAACTGGCAACATCACTTTTGCTATCCTGTGAGTCTGCCCCTTGTCTTACAGGACCCACGACTCATGCCCAAGAGCCCACGTTCCGCCCTGGCCCTGAGCCTGACCCTGCTTACTCTCGGCTGCAACGAGCCAGCACCACCAGAGCAGAGTCCGCCAGAACAGAGCTCGCCAGTGCCGGAAAAATCGGCAACCCCGCCAGCGACGGTCGCCAGCCCGGTTTCCGGTACACTCCGGCAGCACCCTTTCCAGCCCGATCAGGCCATCCTCAGGGACGGCACCCTGGAAATCCGTCAGGGCACCGACTTCTTCCCGGACCTTGCGGTGGAAATTGTCACCTTTGAGTCCGAAAGCCTCGCCGGCAGAACCCTCACTGCCGACACCACCCCTGCGCCCCACCTCCGGCTCGGTTACAAGGCCCCCGATGCCAACCTGCCCGACACCGAAATGGTTCTCTCCGGCTACCAGCTGCAACTCAGCTTTGGTGAGGCACAGCCTCTCGGTCTGCCTTACACCCTCAGTCTCAGCGTTCCCGAGCACGGCACCAAGCTATCTGGTCAGGGCCTGGCCACCTTCCTCGACATTGCCCTGAAAGACGGCAATATCGACCGCCACTGGGACAGTTTCGACACTCTTGACTACCTGGCCCAGCAGCACTTGGCGCAAAGTGCGCCGGCAATGGCACTGGGCGAGCGCTTTGGCGTCACCCTGCAGAGCTTTGGCGACGACCATCCCAAACGCGGAGTCATCGGCTTTGAGGTCACCGACGACAAGGGCGAGGCCTCTACCCTCAAAGTCCTGCTCCGCAAGGACGCCGACGGCTGGCAGGTCAGCCAGCAACTGGACACCAGCCAGCTGCCCCAGGCTCACCAGGCACTGCCAGCGTCCGATCTCAGCGACCGAACCCGTGACGGCCTGCTGGCAGAACAGGCGGCGGCCCGCCATCTGGAAACCGAGCTGAACCGCGAAGGACAGATGCCCCAGGTCCGCGCCAGTAGGGTTTCCTGCCGGCTGACCAAGGATCGGGACCGGGCCAGTTGCCATACCACCCTGGGCATGCGAACAGGCGATGACACCCAATGCGAGATCCGCAGCCATCTGCTAAGCAAAACCGGCGGTGAGTGGCAGGTGCGCGAGGCCATCGCCAATGACCAGCAGGTCAATTACCAGAGCGGCGAACTGGAGCCTTACCGTCCATTCACCCCCAGCTGCGAATAGCGCTCAGGAAGCGGCTCCGGACGATGCCGAATCGCAGCGGTAGATCCGCACCCGGTTGAACTCCTCGAACTCGTGGAGGTCCGGCCAGGTGCGGGCTTCCGCCACCGTCTTCAGCTGGTAGCGGTCATCACCCAGATCCCGCACCCGGGAGTCGGCCAACAACACCGTGGGCGCGGCGTCATGGAACGTGGCCAGCAGCGGCCGGTTGTCCGGGTCGTAGAGCACGTCGGCGGCGGTGATCACATCGATGCCTGCCGGACGGCGGAAGAAATCCTCACACCGGGCCACCGTTACGCCATTGGTGAGCGCGTTGGCCTCGGCGGCATCCAGCGCGGCGGGATCAAGGTCACAGGCAATGACATCGCGAGCCCCGGCCCGAGCCGCCGCAATGGCGACAATGCCGGAGCCACAGCCAAAATCCAGCACCCGCTTGCCGGCCACCGCCTCCGGGTGACGCAGAATCCAGGCCGCCAGCACCTGGCCACTGGCCCAGCAGAACGACCAGTAGGCCGGCGCGTCCACCACCGCCTGGGCCTCGTCGTGACTGAGCGGCCCTTCCAGAACCTGGGGATCAAACAGCCACAGGTTGAGGTCTGGACAGCCCGCCGGCCGGGTCTGTGCCACCCGGCCATGGGGCAGGGTCTGCTGGAGATGCTGGTCGAGCCGTCGTGCAGCGGCCGGAGAAGCAGAGGCTGGAGAATCGGAGGACATCGGGCTTCCTGGTCAGGTCATCAGAATCGATAGCGCGCTATTGTAAGCCGCACACCCGGCAACGCCACCCCGGGAACCTCTGAAACCGACGACGGGTTCGTTATACTGGCCCCTACGTCCCTTACCACTCAGCCAGCGCCGAGACCGGCGCCGGCCCAGGATCGGCAAGCCCACACCCTGTCAGGAAGCCCGAACATCATGAGCGCCCGCGCCAACACCAACGATTACCTCAACCTGTTCCTTGCGGATACGCCACTGATGGATGTCCGGGCCCCGGTGGAGTTCACCAAGGGCAGCTTCCCCGGCGCCGTCAACGCGCCACTGATGAACGACGACGAACGCCACCGTGTCGGCATCCGCTATAAGGAAAAGGGCCAGGCCAGTGCCATCGAGCTGGGCCACCAACTGGTGTCCGGCGACCTCAAGGCGGAACGCATCGCCGCCTGGAAACGGTTTGCGATCCAGCACCCGGACGGGTACCTGTTCTGCTTTCGTGGTGGCCTGCGTTCCCAGCTGACCCAGCAGTGGCTGAAGGACGCCGGTATCGATTACCCGCTGGTGGTTGGCGGCTACAAGGCGCTGCGTCGCTTTCTCATCGACAGCCTGGAGCAACTGGCCGCCAACGCCCCGCTGCGCATCCTCAGCGGCCGCACCGGCACCGGCAAGACCCGGGTATTGCAGAACCTGCCCAACCCGCTGGATCTGGAAGGCCTGGCCAATCACCGGGGCTCCAGTTTTGGCCGCCAGGTCACCCCCCAGCCCAGCCAGATTGACTTCGAGAACGCGCTGGCGATCGCCCTGCTGAAAGCCTGTCACCTGCGCCAGGGGCCGATCTACCTGGAAGATGAAAGCCGGCTGATTGGCCGTTGCGCGCTACCGGACACGCTGCGCGAGCGCATGGCCCAGGCGGACCTGATGATCCTCGAACGGCCCATGGCCGAACGTGTTGCCATCATCCGTGAGGACTACGTTGAAACCATGCTCGCCAGCTACCGCGAACGGGATGGCGAGGAAGCCGGCTGGTTCAACTTCAGTGATTACCTGCTCAGCGCACTGGACCGCATTCGCCGCCGCCTTGGCGGCGAGCGCCACCGCCGCTTGCGGCAAAGCATGGAAGACGCCCTCACCCGACAGCTGGCCGGAGCCGGCCTGGACGGCCACGACGCCTGGATTCAGGACCTGCTGGAGAACTACTACGACCCGATGTACGACTACCAGCTCAGCCAGAAAGAAGGCCGTATTGCAGTACGGGGAACGCCGGACGAGCTGGTGGCGTGGAGTCGGCAGTAATCGATCTGCAATCCCTACCGTACTGTCATGATCGGGTACGCCAGTGCAGGCATACTCTGCTATAAACATCCGCAAGCCTCCTGGTTATGAGCATCACTGCCGACCAGGCGCGGTCATAACACGAATGAAACAAAGGAGTTTCCAATGGAAGACCTGTTTGGAGCGAACGGCGCTGCCTCTGGGCTGATCGACCAGGCAACGGCAATGATTGTCGCCTATGCCCCCAAGGTAGTTCTGGCCCTGGTGACGCTGATCGTCGGCCTGTGGCTGATCAAGCGACTGATGAACATGCTGGAAAACCGGCTGACCGCCAAGGACCCCACCCTCAGCAAGTTTCTCTGTGGACTGATCGGCATCACCCTGAAGATCCTGCTGCTGATCTCGGTGGCCTCAATGGTGGGCATTGCCACCACCTCGTTCGTTGCCATCATGGGTGCCGCCGGCCTGGCCGTGGGCCTGGCGCTGCAGGGCAGCCTGGCGAACTTTGCCGGCGGCGTGCTGATTCTTATCTTCAAGCCCTTCAAGGTAGGCGATGTGATCGAAGCCCAGGGCTACCTGGGCACCGTGGTGGAGATCCAGATTCTCTACACCGTGCTCAACACCTTCGACAACCGCCGCATCATCATCCCCAACGGCAACCTGTCCAACGCCAGCCTGATCAATTACAGCGCCTACAACACCCGCCGCTGCGATATGAGCTTCGGCATCGGCTACGGTGACGACATCGAGAAAGCCAAGGGCATCATCCGTCGGCTGATCGAGAACGACGACCGCGCCATGACCGATCCGGCACCCATGGTGGTGGTCGGCGGCCTGGGCGAGAGCTCGGTGGATTTCACCGTACGGGTATGGCTGAAAGCCGAGAACTACTGGCCGTTCTATTTCGACATGCAGGAAAACGTCAAGAAGACCTTCGACGCCGAGGGAATCTCTATCCCTTTCCCACAGCGCGACGTGCATTTGTATAAGGCCGACTGAGGCCCCTCACCCCGGCCGGAACAGTCTGTTCCGGCCACCCTCCTGACTCGCACTACCCTGGTGCAGCTGTTCGCAAAACGTCACATAAATGCCCTCGCATTCCGGAACGGCTCAGCTAAGCTGTCGGGTAAGGAGTCTGGAGCACCGGATTCCAGCCACGCCGGTTGGCGCGCCGATCGGCTAGCTGTCATTGCTGGTAGGAGGTTGTAACGATGCCGGTACAGCAGTTAAAAGAATTTCTCGACCAGGCAGGCGTGGAGTACATGTGCCTGCCCCATCCCCCCGCGTACACCGCCCAACAGCTGGCCCATCACGTCAAGATCGCCGGCGACCGGGTGGTCAAGACCGTGATCATCGAGCTGGACGGCAAGATGGCCATGCTGGTCATGCCCGCCACCTGGCGGGTGAAATGGCAACGACTCAGCAACATTCTCGATACCGACTTTGTCGACCTGGCCGATGAGCAGGCCTTTCAGGACCGCTTCCCGGACTGCGAGGTCGGCGCCATGCCACCGTTCGGCAACCTGTTCGACATGTCGGTGTACTGTGCCGAGGCCCTTACCGAACAACCGGAACTGGCGTTTGCGGCCGGCACCCACACCGAATCCATTCACATGAAAACCGCCGACTTCCTGGCACTGGTGCACCCGGTGGTGATCAACCAGGGCTTCACCAAGCCCGGGGCCCCCAAGCCAGCCTGGCTGAAGAAGGGCCAGAAACCCCGCAAGATGGCACTGGACGAGATTATGACCTCGGACGTGCTGGGCTATTGAGCGAGGTGTTGCAGTGGCCGCGCTTGTGCGACCGCTGCCAGCGCGTAAACTAGGGTTTTCCGGCCGGGGCGCGGTTGCACCGGCCGCTGGACACACTCCAGACAGGACACCCTATGACAAGCGCGTACGACATTGTGGTGGTGGGCGCCGGGATGGTGGGCGCCGCCCTTGCCACCGGCCTTGGCCAGAGTGGACTTTCCGTGGCCCTGGTGGACCGGGACACGCCCTCCCCCTTTGATTCCTCACAGGCACCGGACCTGCGGGTCTCCGCCCTCAGCGCCGGCAGCGAACGTTACCTGCGGCAGCTGGGCACCTGGCCGCTGATGGCCGCCATGCGGCTGACGCCCTATCGTCGCCTGGCGGTGTGGGACCAGTCCCCGCACCCACTGTCGACACTGCTGCCGCGGCCGCTGGCACGCACCACCTTCGATGCCCAGGATCTCAGCACCAGTCACCTGGGCCACATTGTCGAGAACCGCATCACCCAGAGCGCCCTGTGGCAGTGCGCCGAACAGCAGGACAGCGTGACCCTGCTGACCGGTCAGGCCGTCACCGGCCTCAGTTCCGGGCCTGACGGCGCCCGGGTGGAACTGGCCGACGGCCGCCAACTGGCCGGCCAACTGGTGGTGGGAGCCGACGGCGCCCAGTCGCCGATCCGGAGTCTGGCCGGCATCGGCACCGAGCGTGACCAGTATGGCCAGCAGGCCATGGTGCTGTCGGTGCGCTACCGCGGTGGGGTTGAAGACATCACCTGGCAGGGGTTCTACCCCACCGGTCCCCGGGCCTTCCTGCCTTTGCACAGCGCCGGCGACCAGTACCCTGGCGAGAGCTGGGCCTCGCTGGTGTGGTACGACCACCCGGACACCCTGGCCCGGCTCAAGCAGTTGACGCCGGAAGAACTGCTGCAAGAAGTTCAGCAGGCGTTCCCTGACAACCTGCCTCCCCTGACCCACCTCGACGGCCGGGCCAGCTTTCCCATTGCCCGCCAGCACGCCAAACACTACGTTCGGGACCGGGTGGTACTGGTAGGCGATGCCGCCCACACCATCAACCCGCTGGCGGGTCAGGGTGTCAACCTGGGGTTCCAGGACGCCCAGTGCCTGCAGGCGCTGCTGCGGGAATGCCGTCGCAGCGGCACCGATCTGGCCAATGCCGCCACCCTCGCCCAGTACGAACACCAGCGCCGCCCGGCCAACCGCCGCATGATGCTGGCAATGGACCTGTTCTACCATCTGTTCAGCAACCGCCTGCCGCCACTGCACCTGGCCCGTAACCTCGGCCTCGGCCTGGCCCAGGCCATGCCCTTTGCCCGCAACCGGGTGGCACGCTATGCCATGGGCATTGAGGAACAGTGGCCACCGGCCCTACAACTGCTGATCAACCGTTTGCCCGGGCTCAGTTCCCACTGAGCCTGAGCAGCAAGCCAATCACCGCCACCCGCAAGGAGCCGCCCCGATGTCAGAAACTATTTTCGACAAAATCATCAACCGGGAGATTCCCGCCGACATCGTCTATGAGGACGATCTCAGCCTGGCGTTCCGGGACATCAACCCCCAGGCTCCGGTACACCTGCTGATCATCCCCCGGCGGCGCATTGCCACCATCAACGACATCCAGGAAGCGGATCGAGAACTGCTCGGGCACCTCTATCTGGTAGCCGCCAAGCTCGCCGCCGAGATGGGCTTTGCCGAGGACGGCTATCGGGTCGTGATGAACTGCGGAGAGAGCGCCGGCCAGACCGTATTCCACCTGCACCTTCACCTGCTGGCCGGCAAGCCCCTGGGCTGGCCGCCGTACACCGACACCATGAAGCAGACCTAAGAACGGTTCATCACAGAGGAGCGTGGAAGTACGTTCTCGCCATTGGAGGGCACTACGACCAGCCCTAACCCGGCTCACGCGCCGGTTTGGAGTCGCCGAGCGGCGGAAAATCGGTCGCTGTGCAGACGATTGTTAAGTCCTTTGGCGTACGGTATCCTGAACATGGTCAACATCCTGTACAGGAGCAGCCTTATGGATGCCATTAGTTATACAGCCGCCAGAACCAATCTGGCGAAAACCATGGAGCAGGTCTGTGAAGACCATTCCCCTGTGGTCATCACCCGGAGCAAATCGCAGTCCGTGGTGATGATGTCCCTGGAGGACTACGAGGCGCTGCAAGAAACGGCATACCTCCTGCGCGCGCCAAAAAACGCCCGCCGTTTGCTGGAGTCCGTTGCCGAGCTGGAGCAAGGCGGTGGTCGAGAAAAGGATCTTCTTGAATGAAACTCGTCTTCTCTGAGAACGCCTGGGAAGACTATCTGTACTGGCAAAAAACCGACAAAAAGATTCTTAACCGAATCAACAAGCTGATCAAGGAGACCAAGCGAGAGCCGTTCGAAGGTGTTGGCAAACCAGAGCCCCTCAAACACAGCCTCGCCGGATACTGGTCTCGCCGGATCAACGAAGAACACCGAATAGTTTACAAAGTCACGGATGACGCTTTGCTTATCGCCCAGCTCCGGTATAACTACTGATTTAACGCCGGCGTAATGGGCCGGTTTGGAGGCACGAAGCGGCGGAGAATCGGTCACTGTGCAACCGATTGTTATGTTTTCGATGAAATGCGGAGTGCCAGATGATACTGGAGGATACCAGCGTCTGGATCGACTACTTCAAGGGGGCCGAAAACCCGCACACTGATCTGCTTGATACCTCCATCGTCCAAGGGTCTGTCGCTATCGGCGACCTCATATTTCTGGAGATCCTTCAACGAATCCGCGACGACAAACAATACCGTCAGACCAAACAAAGCCTGCTCGCTCTGGATCAGTACGAAATGTTTGGCAAAGAGATGGCTGGAAAGTACGCCGACACCTATCGGGCGCTCCGCAAAAAAGGAATCACGATCCGAAAAACCGCCGCCACCATCATCGCGACGTTCTGCATAGAGAACAACCTCCCGCTGCTCTTTCTGGATCGGGATTTCGTTCCATTTGTTGACCACTTAGGACTCGAACCGGCTCTGCGAGAAACATAACGCCCTGGCTTTGCGGCGTGCCCGGAGCGCCAGCGTAGGCGCGTCCGACAACAGCCATTGGTCAAATGTTTGTATGCGCATTACCATGCGCGTAGACTCAAGTTGTAGATGGAAAAGCTACCTGGAGATCCCCATGGCCGAACTCTATGATTTAGCCGCGCCCAAAAAAGCCGCGAACCTCTCAATCAATAGCGATCTGCTGCGTAAGACCCGAGAATTGAACATTAACTTGTCCGCCACCCTGGAGCGAGCTCTGAAAGAAGAACTTGCGAAACGCGAAGCAGCACAATGGATTGAGGAAAATCGTACTGCCATAAAAAGTTACAACGACTTTGTCGAACAACATGGGTGCTTTGGCGACGAATTCAGGGAGTTTTAATGGCACAGTTCGATGTGTACCCCAACCCAAGCAAAACCAGCAAAGCGCACTACCCTTACCTTGTCGATATTCAGAGCAGCCTCCTGAGCGATCTGGCAACTCGAATCGTTATTCCTTTGGGCAAACGTTCTGCCTTTGGAGGCAAAGCCATGCAAGGACTCACACCGGAAATCAGCTTTGCCGATCAGGAGCTGCTGCTGTTAACCCCGCAAATCTCCTCCATACCAGAAAAGCATCTCAAAAACCCTGTTGGTTCCCTCTCCCATTTTAGGGAGCAGATTGTTGGGGCCCTGGATCTTGCTGTCACTGGCATTTAATCGGGATAGGGAGGCATCTCACGGCGCCCCGAATGCCATTCGACTTAAGACATTTAACTATAAAAATCAAACAATTAGATGATTTTAAAAACGGGAGACAGTATTTTGAGCTCCAAGCCCATCCCCTCGGTTGACTTCAGGCGCAGAGACAACTACCTGTTTGCTTCATTGATACACTTCCTTATGTGATAACGCCGGCCACAGGTTTGGCAGTCCGTTGCTGGCCCTTGTTATACGCTGGCGAATACTTCTTTCAGTATTTCATTTGTTTCAATCTGGTCAAATATTTCGGGATCAAAATAGTCTCCAGCCCATTCTGTTAAAT
This sequence comes from Marinobacter sp. CA1, assembly GCF_020546665.1. Taxonomy (NCBI): domain Bacteria; kingdom Pseudomonadati; phylum Pseudomonadota; class Gammaproteobacteria; order Pseudomonadales; family Marinobacteraceae; genus Marinobacter; species Marinobacter sp. CA1. The sequence goes on along the minus strand of NZ_CP071785.1, from coordinate 333,108 downwards.
CTTCATGTTCAGGATGGTTTTCATCAACCCATTTCTCGAGAAATTCAGCATATCCCCATACACCGCCAACATCTTCAGGTGGGCAGCCTCGCTTGCCCTTGATACACGTTGGTAGAAATTGCTCTTTATCGTAAGGGAGAACTTTTTCCAATGTGACTTTATGCTCCCAGCCATCACCAAAATCATACTCATATAGAATTGAGTCGCCTTCATTTTTTAAGATATCTTTTACCTTAAAATTGAGCTCGTCCTGTAACTCATCATCCCAATCCATTCCAAATTCCGGATCTACCATTCCATATCTTGACATTCCAGATATGAACTGATGTAAATGAGAATTCGTCCAGCCCATGACAATCTGAATTGTGCGGTGAAATTCTTCAAGTGTAGATGTATTGGATATCAAGAAACGTCTCCAGATTGGTGGACGAATCCCCTTTAATTGGACCTTCAGTTGATAAACTTCTCTTAAATTACTAACCATACTTGTTTACTGTTCTACCTAAGCGTATAGACATTATGACTCCCCACTAGAGGGCTGCCCCCGCTTCGTGGGTTAGCCTCAGCCAGAGCCATAATTTACGTGTTCTCATGCGTAAAATTGGGGGCAGCACCATGAAAAAACATAGCACACTGTTCATCGGACTGGATACGCACAAAGACACCATTGCCGTGGCCTACGCCACAGATTCCCGAACCGATCCAGTCACTTACGTGGGCACCATTGGCACCCAGCACTACGCCATCCGAAAGATGGTCCGGCAGTTCGAGTCCCGACATCCAGGCTGCCAGCTTCAGTTCGTGTATGAAGCCGGCCCTTGCGGTTACTGGCTCTATCGATTGCTCTCAAGCTGGGACTATCCCTGCTTCGTGGTGGCGCCATCCATGATCCCGAAGAAGCCCGGCCAACAGGTCAAAACCGACAAGCGCGATTGTATGCAACTGGCCCAGTTGCTGCGCAACGGCGACATTGATCCCATTTATGTGCCGGAACCGGAAGATGAGGCCATCCGCGATCTTTCCCGAGCCCGGGAAACTGCCATGTGGGATCTCAAAAACGCCAAGAGCCAGCTCAAGGCGTTCCTGTTGCGACAGGATATCCGCTACACCGGTTCAGCCAACTGGTCGGCCGCACACCTGCGCTGGCTCTCCGAACTGGTCATGCCCACGCCGTCCCAGAACACCGTGTTCCGGGAAATGCTCTACACCATTGTCGAACGCCACAAGCGTCTCGAACGGCTCGATAACGAACTCAGCTACCAGGTGCGGCGATGGCGGTTCTACCCACTGGTCAAAGCCGTCCAGGCGCTACGGGGTGTTCAGTTGCTGGTCGCTACCAGCGTTGTCGCTGAACTGGGGGATCTCCAGCGCTTCGACAACCCCAGGAAGCTGATGGCATACGTTGGTCTAACGCCCAGCGAACGATCCAGTGGCAGCCGCCGTCGGATCGGGCCACTGACCTGTGCCGGCAACAAACGGGCAAGACGCATGCTGATCGAAGCAGCCCATGCCTATCGATACCCGGCCAAAACCTCCCGGATCTTGCAGCAGCGCCAGGAAGACTTGCCCAAGGCCATTGTGGAAAAGGCCTGGGATGCTCAGGTCCGACTCTGTCGACGCTATCGATCGCTGATGCAGCGCGGCAAACATCGAAACGTGGTCGTGGCCGCCATTGCCAGAGAACTGGTCGGTCACATCTGGGCGATTGCCCGGGAAGTGGTGATCGCCAAACCCGATCCAAGGTTGATGCTATGACAACGATTATGGGACAGGACAGGCGCTTCAGGCCGCGGAGTGTGAAGCAACCCTCGACGCGCGTTAGGAAGCCTGGCTGACGACTCAGACCAGACGCTCGCTCATAGACGGAGGACCGGCTTCACGACGGAAAAGTAAGGTGGTGAGAACCCACGGATATCAGCATGAAAACCGTCGACGATTACTGGCCTCAGCGTCTGTCCTGACCCGCCCTTTACCGCGGGAATGTAGCTCTGAAAAACGGGCCTGGACCGGTGTTTGCCTCTTGACGTGGGGAGTCATATCAACGCCCTGGCTTCTCGGCGCACCGGAGCGCAGGCGCGTCCAACAACAGCCATTGGTTAAGCTTCCTCGAAGTCCAGGGGATGGATTCCATCCAGGTTGACCGTGTTGCGGGCCACCCATAGATCGTACATATCTTGCATCGCCAACCAACTCTCAGGAGAACGCCCGAGAACCTTGGATAGTCGAAGCGACATTTCCGGGCTAATACCACTATTCCCTTTGAGCAGCCGAGACAAAGTGGAGGGAGAGACCCCCAAACTGGAAGCAAGCTGACGGGAACTGATATCAAAAGGCTCCAGGTACACTTCCCGAATGAATTCACCAGGATGCGGCGGATTATGCATAGCCATTAATGATAATCCTCATAATCAGGAATGTAGGCGTTACCGTCCTGAAATTCGAACGTCATGCGCCAATTTCCGGTAACACGAATCGACCACCGCCCTTTGTCTCTAGCCTTCAATGGATAAAGCCGGAAACCCGGTATATCCATATCTTCCACCGAAGTGGCCGTGTCCAGCGCAGCCAGCTGCATTCGCAGCTTCTTGGCGTGGTCAGGCTGTATGCCTGACGTGTTGCCACGTCGAGTAGAACCGTTTCAGCCCTTTGTGACGAAATGATTTAATCAGGAGGGGATTATAGCGTGTTGCGCACTGCGCAACAACAAAGCTTAACGCCCGCCATCACCGGTGACAGAACCGCAGCGAAGCGGAGGTTTTGGCAGCCGGTGCATGGCCTGGTGTACGCCCAGCATGGGCATGAACTAATGGGGTGAAAGCCCCCTGTGGGAAGATCACCGTTCAGCCGGTTTCACCCGATTATGCCCTGGGCCCGATTTCAGATACAGCACTCCACGGACGAATATTCTTTAACTGATCCTCAAGGGCATCTTCCGCAATCTCAATGTCGTAGGCTGCCTGAGCTCGCAACCAGTAGCCATTGGACAAACCAAAAAAGCGACAAAGTCGCAGGTCCGTGTCTGCGGTTACCGAACGCTTTCCAGCAATAATCTGGCCTATCCTCTGAGCAGGCACCCCAATCTCTTTGGCCAAGCGGTATTGAGAAATACCCATCGGCTCAAGAAACTCTTCCTTCAGTAACTCCCCTGGCGTTACAGCTTCAATGTTGCGCATGAGTTACCTCCTAATGGTAATCAACAATTTCGACATCTTCCGCGCCAGCCTTGGTCCATCGGAAGCAAACCCGGAACTGCCTGTTGATTCGGATGCTGTGCTGACCTTGGCGATCACCAAGCAATGGCTCCAACATATTCCCGGGTGGTACTTTAAGATCATCCAACTGGCTTGCAGCCTGGAGTTACCGAATTTTCCTCAAAGCAACTCGCTCAAAATTGACGAAGCGTCTAACTCGGCGTCCGCTTGCCAGCTTCTCGGCATTTTTACACTTGAACGATATGATCATATAGAAATGGTGACGCAGAGCGTTAATAACGTAAAGCGTTAGTATGCGGAAAGTAGGCTGAGTGAGGTGCATAACGCCCGGCTCACGCGCCGGTTTGGAGCCGCAGCGCGGCGGAAAAGCGGTCACCGTGCTGCCACTTGTTATGGGGTGAAACATCCTGCATCATTTACCTATATCTATCTCCGCGGGGTGTCAAATGACTGCGCTCGAACTCGAAACCCTCAGAAATGCTGCCATGACGCTCTCCGAACGGGAGCGCGCCGCTTTAGCCAAAGATCTGGTGGCAAGCCTGGATGGCCCTGCAGATGAAGGTGTTGCAGAAGCGTGGGACCGTGAGATTCGCCGAAGAATCCACCAGATTGATTCAGGAGAAGCAGAGCTGCTCGATGCAAAGGAAGTTCTGTCCCGCGCCAGAGATCGAATCAGAGGCTGATCGTTTTGAGAGCAAGAGTCAGCAGGGAAGCTGCTACAGAATTGGAAGAAGCCGCTACCTGGTATGAGCAGGAAGAAGTTGGGCTTGGAGAACGCCTGATCAATGCTTTCGAACAAGCAATTGAGCGGCTTGAGGAACCCTATCCCCCACTGGTTCCAGTCAACCCTGACGCCGCAGAATCCGGAGCAAAACAACTCATCCTTCATAGATTCCCCTTCTCCCTCGTAACCATCGAAAGAAACCAAGCTATTATAGTCGTTGCTTTTGCTCACCACTCCAGAAAACCAGGCTACTGGCGGAGACGGCTCTCCCCATAACGCCCGCGTAACGGGCCGTTTTGGAGCGGCAGCGGAACAAAACGGTCCCGTTGACGCACTGGTTATAAGTATCGGAGCGCCTCACCGGGTCTCACAGGCAAGGTCCCAATATTGAGATGCTTGTAAATAGCATCGGCTTTTTTCAGAAATGCCACATCGTTGGAAACAAGAAGATAGCAGCGAGCACCACTTTGAACATGCATCAGATCATTCTTTGATGCATTGAACCGGTCTTTCCCCTTTCCCATACTGGTAAAATCGTCTGCCCAATATCCGGCCCAGTTTAGGAGAGAGTAGCAAACAGCAATGTGGTTCTCAGGTGTGCCCTCGAAATAGTCGCTCCAATGAAAATTTGGGTTTTCCTTGCGAAAAAATCCTTCTATCGAAGGGATTACCTGTTCGGGGGGAAGCTTCTCTATTTCCTTGATTTGATCAAGCTCTCTGAAAGGTTTTGGCCCTAATTCTTGATCATCTGGGACATCGAGTCCCTGCATGTTTTTAATCTGTGATAGCTGTGACTCTATCTGAACCTTCATTGACTCAAGCTGATCTTCGCCAACTTCGGAACCCAATGTGCTGTCGAGGTGGCTCAACGCATCCTTCAAAACTATTTGAAGATCATTTTGGAGCATCGCGTTCAGCTCGCTGAAAGTTTGATCTACCGGGAGGCCTGATAATTTTCGATGAATAAGATCCTGGATTTCGACAAGCGATTTTGTACCCGACTTGGCATTCTGCGATTCATTCTCCAAAAAATCATTCCACACGTTTTTCGGATGACTTCTCACCAGCATATTCGTTATCGGGGTCAAATAGGCTGCTCCAAGCCCCCAAAGGAGATCTAGATGCTCCTGTCGGTAACTTTCGTGAGGAATTTGCTGGATTTCGCGCAAGTGGGTCGCCGTGTAAAGAACCTCAACACTCTTACCAGTAACTAGTGTTTTGAGGGCACGCAGTTCCTCATCATGAGATTTTGCGAGTACCCGCTCTCTCATTCCGGATAGGGCGTTTTGATCGAGATAAACGTGTGGCATAACTCACTTATAACGCTTTGCTCACCGGTAAATTAGGAGCGCAGCGAGTAATTTATCCGCGTGCAGCAACTTGTTAGACTTTACTAAGTTTAGCCACATGTTCGGCATCGGATCGAATAAATTCACGAAATTCATCTTCAGTCATTTTGTTATGACCTGCATTATAGGCGTCGTATTTGCCTCTCAACCTGTTATAGATTGATGTCGTACAGAAAAAAACAAAAGATCCCTTTAAGTAACGACTAACAGGGCGGGCGAAATCAGGCAATTCTTCCCCGTTGTATTCACCATGATCCCAAGCCCCATAGGGTACGTACTCCCCTGGCTCAATCTCAGTAAGAGCTTCTACAATACCGTCGTAGCTCACCGCGTTCTCTATGCCTGTTGGCTTGACCGGTTCCGCCTCTAACCTGAAGTAGTCCCAAGAAGGATCGACACCGAACGATTCATACGTGAGCTTTTTGGGCCTCAATAGCTCAGCAATTTTTTCACCGACATGCAAAGCAATAAATCCGTCTTCATACGCAATTGATGCTCCGGTGATCGTGTGGCCACCGACATCGGGAAAAAACATGTGATTGAGAGAGTGCGCTTTCGACAGCTCATTAATAACAGCAACAATTGAGTCTAAATTTGTCCACGTCGTGCGTTCAGGAACCCCAATGGGAAAAATAATTTTTTGTAGCTCGAACCATTCAGTTACGTTTCTTTCTTCGAAATCTTCATTTAATCGGAGCCATTTTTCTAGCTCTTCATAGAAATAACCCATCGATGGCCGCAAACCTGGATCATTATCCGTCGATCGTACTATTAGCTCGTCCAAAGATGTTAAATATAGACCACGATGGTATTTATTTAGCCCCAATATCCCGTTAGGAACATATTGGCCGTCAAACCCCTTCGACTCACCAGTAAGCGCGATCCAGAGTGTCTTGGCAAATGAATAGATATCAGCTTTTTTACCATCTGCGTCGCTTGCTATGCGCCTCATTTCCGGAGCCATTGTAAATTTAGCTCCTACATCCCGCTTCTGGGGAGTCACTTTTTCTTTTTTAGGATATTTTACAAGGCCAAAATCAGTGAAAAATAAACGGCCATTTAAGAATAATAGATTTTCAGGCTTGATATCACGATGAGATATTTCCTTATGATGAAGTTCTTCCAGAGTTTTAGCCAAACACACAAAGTCTGACACAACATCTAATGCTGCTTTTCTTTTGATATAATCTGTAAAACTCTCTGCCAGAGGCATTACAAACCACGGGATACCTTCAGATTTTTCTTGAGGTATAAATGATTCGACTATCTTGATAACTCCGTCGATGTCTACGGTCGAGAGAATATGTACCTCTGATTTAAAACGCTCATATGTGACGTCATCTATTTGCCGTAGGAATTTCATTGCATACTCGTTTCCGGAGTCATTGACGACTTTCCAAACATCGCCATTTCCTCCGGAACCCAGCTTTTCGATGAGTCGCCAACCGGCAATGGTTCGACCTTTCTTAAGACGAGATTTTTTCGGTCTATTCTGACTCATGTAGGTGCACTTATCTCTTTTAAAATGCTTGCGAATGTCTAACGCTGAAATAAGCGGCGGCCCGACAGGGGCGTCCGGTGGAGGCCGCAGGCCGGAACGAACTTGATTGACTGGTTACAAAGCAAGAGCACCCGTTTACCCCCCGAAGCTCTGGTGAAATCTGATGTTCGATAACCTCATAGTGCTGCACTGAAAGGTCAGGCTCAAGCTCATATACCTCGTCTTCCGGGTACAGACGGGCCCGAGAAATTTCGTCGCCAGCGAAAGCCTTGATGGATGCCAGCGTGTCCCAGTATGTGATGAGGGTGAGTTCAACTTTGCCGGCGAGGGAACGGTGGAAAATCTGAGCGCCGAGAAACCCAGGAGTTGCGGAAGAGTCTTTGATGCCGGTTTCGTATAAATAGCCCGTAAACCCTTCACTATGGACTTCCGGCACCCGGCATTTCCATTCCCTGGCGATCATTACTACGCACTCTCCCTTGCTTTGTAACGCCTGCGTAATAGGCGCGAGCTTGCGAGCGTCCTAATTGACGCGCTTGTTATATGAATCACGCTAAAGCCCTGCGAAGACTTGCTGCTACATGATGTATCTGGATTCCGCCACCTAAGAGTTTGATTAGCTTGATATGACCATTCGATTCTAGTACATCCAGGATATGATTGATGACGATAACTTCTTTACCAATCTTTTCTCGTAACTCAGCATTGTTAGTCATATTTTCATTCACTATAGCGCTGACGACACCCTCAACAATTGAAGCATAATCACTGATATATGCATTTGCATACTTATCGAACCCGTATGTAGTAACCTTGTAATGACAACCGTAGTTATCCCCACCCCCTAAAAACCTAGTTACGTCCAGATATCCATTTTCTTCAAGAACCTCTATGCAGTCCTTAATCTCGGCGCGGCTAAAACCAAAATCGTTGCCGTTAGAAAATAATGATTCTGGATTGACAAAAATATCACCAGTTTCTATGGCCTGATCACAGGAGGATTTTAGAATAAGATTATCTGCTTTTGTAAGGCCGCCAATCTCATGATATTTACTGGTCACATGCGCAGGCGATGAACCTAAGGCGGGCTTATCCGTGGCACCAAAAATCGATGATAATATCCTCTTGAAACTAGTCTCATAGTCTTCAAAATTACTAATCGATTCCCACAAAGTGGATGTCAACGATTCCGGTACTTTGCAATCATCAAGAACAACGGGAATTATCTTAGTTCCTTTAGATAACTTGCTTACGATACTTGCATTTAGTTCCTCACGAACCCAAGGCTTACTGACGCTGAAGTTCGACAAAACAATTATTACCGCTTCAGCCTCCTTAAGACCTTCTTCAAAGATCTTATCTACGAGACTGTCACCCGGTAGCATCTCCCATTTATCTAACCAAGCATCAACACCGTTTTCTCTCAATTTGGTAGCAAACTTATTCACAAATCGAACCTTGTCTTCGCTTGCATGACTTACAAAAACTTTTGGATTCATGAACTCTCCCTATTTATTCATATAACGCCAAGATCACTCGCTTTTGAAAGCGCTAGCTTTTAAAAGTCGAGTGCATCGTCTTGTTGTACGTTTCCCGAAGTTTCAGATGTGATGCTCCTGATGATGAAGGTGCCGCTGTCGATTGCGTGCCTGATCAACTCCGGGGGACAGGCAGACACACCATGTACATCACTAGCATTTCGCCGAAACGACCCCATAACGTAAGCTGCTTGATTGATGGCACCACGATAGTTTTGCCATAACCTATTAACTTCGTTGCCATCATCGGTCATCTGACCAAATCTGTCTCGATAGACGGGCTCTAAGACCGCAAATGACCGAGACACCCTCTGCTGATATGAGTCGTCATGAGGGTTTCCAAGATCATGTACTGTGTAGAGGTAATTTGTGACTGTGTCTAATCCGCTACATATGGCGGTCATTGCGCCCGAATAATCTCCTTCGCCAAACCGCCGATATGCGGTTCGAAGAAGACCCTTCACTTCCGCAGAAAAATCTTGGACAGCATCATCGACTTGAAAATCCAACGGCCGAAGCTGCCCATCAACTAATTTCCAGCCAAACCTCTGTGCGCAATCTGAGATGCGAGCTTCAAGGTGGCTTTTCTGCTCAAGCATTGCGGCTATAAGATACTGTATTGCCTTGTCAGGATTAGGCTCTTTCGAAATCAAACCATCCAACGCATCAAGAAGCTCTCCTTTTGATGCTCCCTTCGCTGGCAATGACTTCTGTTGGAGGTGCGCCAACTCTTCCACCGGCAATGCAGCAGCCGCGACTACATCCTTTGTCTCATTAAAGGTGAAGCCATCTTTGACTGTTGGCCGAAGCGCACGCCAAACCTTTTTTATATCTGTTTTCATTGCTTACCTTTACGTACAACGCCCGGCTCACGCGCCGGTTTGGAGTCGCGAAGCGGCGGAAAATCGGTCGCCGTGCAGCCGATTGTTATGTTTTTTTATAATACCTTGCTAGAAAATCGAAAAAGGATTCCTCCAAAGGGCTGAGTTGACCACTGCTCAAATCAGCCTCTTGCCCCCAAGCGACATCATATATTTTGTCTGTTTTAACGTCGAAATAGTACGCACCCTCACCTTCGAACGAGGTTAGTCGAATGAAGCGAGTGCCGAGCCCTTCCGGTAGCTCTTGAATATCTTCTGCTGAGTTCTCGAGGATCGACTCTAAAGTTAGTAGCTCGGGCCCATTTCCGACGGGAGGAAAAGCTACGATGGTGTAGAAAGCGACGAACGCTGAACGTGAATCGGCTAGTCCAAGATTTTCTTGAAACCACTTTGCGTCTTCCTCTGTGACTACAAACTCGCTACTGAAGCAGAACTTGATATTGCTTCTCAGTGTCTCTTCAGCTTCTTGAGGTAAACGCATTTGTCGAATTCTTCCTCAAAACATAGACATTATGACTCCCCACTAGAGGGCTGCCCCCGCTTCGTGGGTTAGCCTCAGCCAGAGCCATAATTTACGTGTTCTCATGCGTAAAATTGGGGGCAGCACCATGAAAAAACATAGCACACTGTTCATCGGACTGGATACGCACAAAGACACCATTGCCGTGGCCTACGCCACAGATTCCCGAACCGATCCAGTCACTTACGTGGGCACCATTGGCACCCAGCACTACGCCATCCGAAAGATGGTCCGGCAGTTCGAGTCCCGACATCCAGGCTGCCAGCTTCAGTTCGTGTATGAAGCCGGCCCTTGCGGTTACTGGCTCTATCGATTGCTCTCAAGCTGGGACTATCCCTGCTTCGTGGTGGCGCCATCCATGATCCCGAAGAAGCCCGGCCAACAGGTCAAAACCGACAAGCGCGATTGTATGCAACTGGCCCAGTTGCTGCGCAACGGCGACATTGATCCCATTTATGTGCCGGAACCGGAAGATGAGGCCATCCGCGATCTTTCCCGAGCCCGGGAAACTGCCATGTGGGATCTCAAAAACGCCAAGAGCCAGCTCAAGGCGTTCCTGTTGCGACAGGATATCCGCTACACCGGTTCAGCCAACTGGTCGGCCGCACACCTGCGCTGGCTCTCCGAACTGGTCATGCCCACGCCGTCCCAGAACACCGTGTTCCGGGAAATGCTCTACACCATTGTCGAACGCCACAAGCGTCTCGAACGGCTCGATAACGAACTCAGCTACCAGGTGCGGCGATGGCGGTTCTACCCACTGGTCAAAGCCGTCCAGGCGCTACGGGGTGTTCAGTTGCTGGTCGCTACCAGCGTTGTCGCTGAACTGGGGGATCTCCAGCGCTTCGACAACCCCAGGAAGCTGATGGCATACGTTGGTCTAACGCCCAGCGAACGATCCAGTGGCAGCCGCCGTCGGATCGGGCCACTGACCTGTGCCGGCAACAAACGGGCAAGACGCATGCTGATCGAAGCAGCCCATGCCTATCGATACCCGGCCAAAACCTCCCGGATCTTGCAGCAGCGCCAGGAAGACTTGCCCAAGGCCATTGTGGAAAAGGCCTGGGATGCTCAGGTCCGACTCTGTCGACGCTATCGATCGCTGATGCAGCGCGGCAAACATCGAAACGTGGTCGTGGCCGCCATTGCCAGAGAACTGGTCGGTCACATCTGGGCGATTGCCCGGGAAGTGGTGATCGCCAAACCCGATCCAAGGTTGATGCTATGACAACGATTATGGGACAGGACAGGCGCTTCAGGCCGCGGAGTGTGAAGCAACCCTCGACGCGCGTTAGGAAGCCTGGCTGACGACTCAGACCAGACGCTCGCTCATAGACGGAGGACCGGCTTCACGACGGAAAAGTAAGGTGGTGAGAACCCACGGATATCAGCATGAAAACCGTCGACGATTACTGGCCTCAGCGTCTGTCCTGACCCGCCCTTTACCGCGGGAATGTAGCTCTGAAAAACGGGCCTGGACCGGTGTTTGCCTCTTGACGTGGGGAGTCATATCAACGCCTTGGCTTTGCGGCGTGCCGGAGCGCCAGCATAGGTGCGTCCGCCAACAGCCACTGGTTAGCTTTTATTGATAGATGGTTTTGCAACGAGGTTCCAGGAGTGAACGTCGGGTTCACATTGCATCATCTTGATATCTTTTTCCCCCCAGGACTGAAGCACACCTTTCAACTCTTCATCGGTAACAGAGCCACCTTTTGTAACGTTTCTATATAAATGCCGCCCCAAGTAAATTTCTTTGAGCGAATTCTCTGGCACATCAAAGCAGTATAGAGGTCTACCAGAGACAGTTACCATATTACATTCACGATGGCGACCACCGCCTGTGTGATAACCGAAGGGGATTCCCCCAATATTTTTTACAACACGGACTTCTTCTTCGTACGCCCACTCGAGAGACTTATACAGAAAAGCTCTCTTCATTAGATTGAAGGCATTCGAATCAAAACGAAGGCTACCACCAATATCCATTAGCTCATTCTCGCCAATCACGGGTAGATCGTTGTGCGGCTTCGTAGCTGAGTAGATCAGCTCTCCATACTGGCTTGGAATCACGTTGCTTTTCGGGTCTGAAAAGCCGGCCAAATCACAATCAAACCCAAGCACTACACCTTGGTGAGAGTCTCCATAATGCGACCACATAAGTGCGTTTAACGGCTGACGAGTCAACGATAAAACACCGTATTTTCTCGAAAAGCGGTTTCTATAAGCATCCGTGGCGGTTTTTGCGCTTATAGCCCCCTCGCTATCTTTAAAACCAAAGGCTGTGCATTCAAAAGGGTCGTTCAAATCTTCAAGGCATGAAAATCCTAGTGATAGGGTATCGATCACCTTTCGCGCGGCACCGAAGGACATGTACTTGTACAGAATCATGAACTTCCCTCAGAAGAAGCTAACGCCGGCCACAGCGGCTGGAAAAAGTGGCACGTAATTGCGCTAGCAATTTGAGTGACACTTTTGACAGTCCGTTGCTGGCCCTTGTTAGCACTAATCTTCATCTTCAACCCATATACTCATCGATGAATCTTTACCCACACATAGAACACCACCATCAAATGTAGAATTAGTAAAACGCTTTGAGCTGAAGGAGCTTGTTTGGTGATACTTTTGCCATTCTGCATTAGTATAAAAAGTAGATTCTCTTGGTGCTTGGGAATAGATCAAATACTCAGAATACTTTATAGCATCATTCTTTGACATGATTTCACCGCTGTAAGCAAGATCACGCCAAAGTAGAGTCTCGACAATCTCACGAGCAACTTCGATAGTCACCTCAATAAGATTCTCTTCATTTGGAAAGAGACCAAATCCACTCAATATTTGATTAGTGGAGTAATTCCAATTGGTTGCAAAGTTTATTCTAAGCTCACCACAACCTCTTTTCTCTATAATTTCTACGATGTTCATAATCTTTCAAGAGTGCTAACATTGATTCAACGGCACATGACGTGTTTAAACACGTCACCAGACGTGATATCCCGCCACATTTCTCCATCAAACCTATACGGCAATTCCGACTCTATCAAGCACTTAGAGAGATTTTCTCTAGGTTCGTTTGCGTAAAATGTGTCAGATGCCATAATATCCCGACAACTGTATGGATAAGGCTCTTCACTTCTTCTGGTGGGTAACCCTTTATTTTCCTATCGTTTTTGGTCACTGTTATCCCATCCGATTAACGCGACGGATGGTGACTACCGTTGGATCAATGCACCCTTTACCAACAGATTCTTGGGCTCTCCTCGCCCTGGTTTGTCTCAGGCGTCGAGCTTGATAAGAGCCAGGGAGAAGTCGTAGTCCAGGTCGATCTAGACCGCAGCGCCAAACTGGTCTGCCCTCGCTGTGCCCGTACCTGCCCGGGCTACGACTCACGGGAGCGTCGTTGGCGTCATCTCGATACCTGCCAATTTCGGACGCAAGTGGTTGCTCAAGTCCCTCGAGTACAGTGTCCGGAGCATGGTTGCCTGACTATCAGCGTACCCTGGGCTGAACAGAACAGCCGGTACACATTGCTGTTTGAAGCCTTTGTGATTAGTTGGCTCAAGGCAGCTTCGATCTCTGCCGTCAGCAAACAGTTGCGTCTGAGTTGGACCGCCATCGACAACATCATGGATCGAGCGGTGCGTCGGGGGCTGGCCAATACGCCCAACCGGGATACTACTCGGCTGGCGGTCGATGAGACGGCATTCCGCAAGGGGCACGACTATGTGACGATCGTTTCCAATGCCGAGGGGCAGGTCCTCGCGGTGGAAGACGGCCGGTCTTCAGACAGTCTTGGCCGTTTTTACGAAAGCCTGAAAGAGCCGTGCAAACAGTCGATTATCTCGATCTCCATGGACATGAGCCCGGCCTATCAGAAGGCCACGTTTGACCATATCGAGAAAGCCCACCGGAAGATTGCCTTCGATCACTTTCATGTTGCACAGATGCTGACCCGGACGCTTGATGCCACTCGCAAGGCTGACATGGCGCGGGCGGATCGTTCGATGCGTCAGGAGATCCACCGAAGCCGATATACCTGGTTACGTCACCGCAAGAGCCTTGAGGGACAGCAGGTTCGGCAAATCCGGAACTTGTCGGATGCGCTCAAAGACACCGGCCTGGTGTGGTACCTCAAGGAAAAGGCTCGAGACATCTGGCAGGGGTATCGTGTCAAAGGTGCTCGTTCGGCTTGGCTGGAATGGGTTCAGATGGCTCGGCTAACAGAAGTTCGGGCCTTGGCGTCAGCGGCAAATCAGATCGAAACCAAGTTGTTTGGCATTCTCAACGCCATGCGATTTCGAGCCTCAAATGGACTGGCGGAAGCCATCAACGGACAGATAAGAACTTTAAAGGTTCGATCCAGAGGATTCCGGAGCAAGGAAAGGTTCAAGCGGGCGATACTGTTTCACTATGGCGGACTGCCTATGGCTCCTAACCCACACGGATAAGTGAAGAGCCATGGATAAACAGTGTCGGAGGAACTATGGACAGTAAACCACCTCGCCTGCTGGAGCAGGTTCGTCACGCAATTCGTCTCAAGCATTACAGCCTGAGTACGGAGAAATCCTACCTCTACTGGATTCGCTTTTTTATCCGCTTTCATCAATTGCGGCATCCCCGGGATTTGGGTAATCAAGACATTCAGCGATTCCTGACGTTTCTGGCGGTGGAACGTAATGTCGCGGCTGGTACCCAGAATCAGGCGCTGAACGCCATCGTGTTCCTGTACCGAGAGGTGTTAAAGCAACCCCTGGGAGATTTCAGTAATGCGGTTCGCGCCAAGAAGAGCCAACGCCTGCCCAGCGTGTTTTCCCAGGATGAAGCCCAGCGGGTGATTGCCCAATTGGCGCCTCCGTACCATGCCATGGCGGGTTTGATGTATGGCAGCGGGCTTCGCTTGATGGAGGCCGTTCGGCTGCGGGTGAAAGACATCGACTTTAACCGGGAAACTATTACGGTGAGATCCGGCAAGGGTGACAAGGACCGGCAAACCCTGCTGCCATCGCCATTGGTTGATGAACTGAAGGCGGCTTGCCGTAAGACTCAGCTGATGCACCGGATGGATCGTGAGTTGGGCCATGGTGAGGTATATATGCCAAACGCACTGGCCCGCAAATACCCAGGGGCAGCAATTAGCCTGCCCTGGCAATACGTCTTTCCTTCCGAGCGGCTGTCCACCGATCCCCGCTCCGGGCGAACCGGGCGTCATCACATCAGCAAAGACTCCGTACAGCGGGCCGTGAAACGCGCCATTCGGGAGGCCGGCATCGTTAAAAAGGCTTCCTGCCACACCTTCCGGCACAGCTTCGCGACCCACCTGCTAGAGGTTGGCTATGACATCCGCACGGTGCAGGAGTTGCTTGGCCATGAAGATGTGCGGACCACGCAGATCTACACCCACGTTATGGCTAAAGGTGTATCCGGGGTCCGTAGTCCGCTCGGTTAGCCGCTAGTAAGCACTTACATCCCCAGCCAAGCCCGGCCTGATAATCGATCCCCCGGGTCTCGAAGAAGTTCTTCTCTTGGCGCCGGGAACGGCTCTTCCAGGGCGGTGTTGCGAGCGAGGAAAAACATGGAACAAAAAAAAGGGGCCGGTCACGGCCCCTGGATGCAATAAAACATCTCACCTGAAAAAACCGTGTCACCGGGCGCCCATCAACGCCAGGCGACACTCTTACCCATGCCTTCAGCAGTAGAAAATGCTGTTGAGGTACTCTGCCAGTGCGCGGCAGTTTTCCCGTTCGGTTTCGTTGTGCGGTACGAAAATCGGTTCCATACAAATCACCTCCATTGATTTTGGCACAGTGCCTCTGTCTGGAGTTCCCATGCTATCGTTATGGTCGTGACAACTCCTTGACAGGCTGACCCAGAAACTTGACATTTCGTATCAATCTTGCCGCAGTCGATGGTCATGGCAGCAACCCATTTCGACCGTTCCGGATGACATGATGGTGGCGACAACCGAGGTGCAGAACCCGATTCCCCAGGTAGCGGCGTCCAGCACCCTGGCCGTGGTGAACTACCTGCTACAGCATGAGCTGTGTGACAGCGAAGCCATTGAAAACCAGCTCGGCCAGAGCCTGGAGAGCCTGGCCCAGCCGGACCAGCGCATCGATGCCGAGCAGCACTACCGGCTCTGGCGCTTTGCCGAGGCGATCACCAACGACCCCGCCATCGGCCTGCACATTGGCCAGTGGGGCGATCCCGGCGCCATGGGCCTGGTGGGCCATGTGTTCTTCAACTGCGACACTCTCGGAGACGCTGTTGGCCAGTACGTACGCCTGCACCGGCTGATCAACGAATCCGTCACCCTCAGCCTGGCCCAGAGCGGTGACCTCACCATTCTCAGCTGGCAACCCGACAGCCCCGATCACTACTGCCGCCTGGACATGGACCGGACCCTGGCTGCCGCCATCAGCCGTACCCGCCACTTTATCTACCCCGGCTTTCGTGCCGAGTGGGCCGAGCTCGCCCATCCACGCCCGGCCTACGCCGACGAATACAGCGGGCTCTTTGGCGGTGAGGTGCGGTTTGACCAGCCGGTGACCCGGGTGGCCTTCCACGCCCAGCACCTGGCCCGCCCTATTCCACGGCGGAACCCCTACGTCTACTCGGCGGTGCTGAAACAGGTCAACACAGTGCTGGCCCGCTGGCGCAGCCAGAAGTCCTTCAGCCGCAAGATCCGCCAGCTGATCTCGAAACAGCTCTCCACCAACCAGGTCAATGCCGACAACCTGGCCCGACAGTGCCACATGAGCCGCCAGACCCTGTACCGGCGACTAAAGAAAGAAGGCATCAGCTTCCACGATCTGGTGGAGCAGGTCCGCAAGGACAAGGCCCTGCGTTACGTCGCCGACAACCAGTATGCCCTTGGCGAGATTGCGTTCCTGCTGGGCTTCTCCGAGCTCAGTGCCTTCAGCCGGGCGTTCAAGCGCTGGACCGGCCAGGCACCGGCGCAGTACCGCAGCGAACACCAGCAGGAGCCATCCGCCTGATGCCCGAGTTGCCGTCCTTCCTCGCCCTGGCCGTTGCCCTGCTGTACGCCCTGGCGCTGGTCTGTGTCTACCGGATTCTGCTTACCTACCGCACCGCCCAGGGCGCGATTGCCTGGATCATGGGGCTGCTGGGGCTGCCTTACCTGGCGGTGCCTTTGTTCCTGCTGTTCGGTCGCAACCGCTTCTCCGGCTATGTTCGTGCCCGTCGCCTTGGCGACAAGTCGTTACGGCCCCTGCTCAATCGCCTCGAACAGGGCCCGGAGACCATCTCTGCACCGCAGCAGGGGGATGCCGGCCGGGACCTGCAGGTACTCAGCCGGCTGGCTCGCCAGCCCTTCACCGGTGGCAACCAGTTCACCCTGCTGAAAGACGGCGAGGCCACATTCGAGGCGCTGTTCGAGGCGATGGAGGACGCCCGCCACTACATTCTGCTGGAGTTCTACATAGTCCGCTCCGACCGCGTCGGTCAGCGCATCAAGACCATCCTCAAGCGCAAACTGGCGCAGGGGGTGCAGGTGTGGTTTCTCTACGACGACATCGGCAGCGTCTGGCTGCCCCGCAAGTACCTGCGGGAACTGAGTGCCGCCGGTGCCAACGTGGCGTCGTTCGGGGACGGCAACATCCGTCGCCGGCGGTTCCAGATCAACTTCCGCAATCACCGCAAGCTGCTGGTGTGCGATGGCACCGTCGGCTTTGTCGGTGGCATCAACCTGGGGGACGAGTACCTTGGCTGCGCGATGGATCAGGAACCCTGGCGCGATACCCACTGCCGCGTGGAAGGCCCGGCGGCCCTGGGGCTGCAACTGGCGTGGCTGGAAGACTGGAACTGGGCCAGCGACGACACCCCAACGTTGCACTGGGAACCCCTGCGGGCCGGCGACCAGGAGGCGCTGATCCTGCCCACCGGACCGGCGGACCCCCACGAAACCTGCACCCTGTTCTTCCTTAACTGCATCAACAACGCCCAGTCCCGGATCTGGATCGCCTCGCCCTATTTCGTGCCGGACTTCCAGGTCATCAATGCCCTGCAACTGGCGGCCCTGCGAGGGGTGGATGTCCGCATCCTGATTCCGGAGAAATCCGACAACCCGCTGATCCGCATGGCGGCCTATTCCTACCTGGTGCAGGCCAGCCAGGCCGGCATTGGCATCTACCGCTACCAGCCCGGGTTCATGCACCAGAAAGTGGTGCTGGTGGATGATCGCTACGCCGCCATCGGCACCGCCAACCTGGACAACCGCTCAATGCGACTGAACTTCGAGATCTCCGCCCTCACCACGGCACCGTCGTTTGTTCGCGCGGTTGACACCATGCTGACGGAGGACCTGGCCCAGTGTCAGCTCATGACCGCCCGCGACTATCGCGACCGTTCGCTGCTGTTTCGCATCAGTTGCCGTGCGGTTCGCCTGCTGGCGCCGTTGTTGTAGACATTCCTTCGAGTCCCGGTATGTGAGACCATGAGCGCCAGTTCACCACCCGGCTCCCAGCCGTCAGCGTCGATGCCGGAGACCATGACCCCGTTCAAACCGCAAGAGTCCCTTACCGAGCAGGTGGCCCGTCACCTCGAAGACCTGGTGGCCTTTGGCCAGCTGCAGTCCGGTGAGCGCATCGTTGAATCCACCATGGCACGGCAGCTGAACGTCAGCCACGGTTCGCTGCGGGAAGGATTGCGGCTGGCCGAACGGCGCCATCTGGTGCAGAACGTTCCCCGCCGCGGCACCTTCGTTACCCGGCTCGACAGCTTCTTCGTCCGCAGCCTGTACGATGTGATGGCGCTGTACCTGAGCCACACCGGTCGCAAGTTCGCCCGCGCCTGGCAGGCCGACGACATGGCCCGGCTGGAATCGCTCTACCAGCGCATGGAAGACTGCCGCGTCAGTAACGATCTGCCGGGGTTTCTCGACCTTGGCATCCACTACACCCAGGCCTCCCTGGCCTACGCCGACAACTACTTCATTGTCTCCGCCATCGACGACCTCTGGCCGTCGGCCAAACGCTGCGCCTTCGTTGCCTTCAAGGGTGGCGGCGACCATTGCCTGGCGGACAACCTGAGCTTCATGCGCAATTCCATCGCCGCCATCCGGCAGCGTGATGAAGCGCAGTTGTGTCGGATCATCCAGGGCTACGCCGACGACCAGTGCGACAAGGTCATCCGCTATCTCGACACCCAGCCCAGCCATGCCCGCTAACCCGACACCGCGGCTGGCCACCAGCCTGTTGCCGCTGCTGCTGACCGCCTGCGCCGCCACGCCGCCCAGCCAGCAACCGCCGCCAGCAACCGCAGATCCCAAACCGTCGACCACACCATCACCGTCGGCTCCGGTGGCGCCCAGCCCGCCGCCCAAAGCGACGGCACCGGTGCCCCAACCCGAGCCCCGCTGCGCCTGGAGTCAGGTACGGGGCATCGCCACGCTGCTGTCGCTGGGCAGCGCGATGGCCAATGCTGAGCTGGCGACCTGGGAATTCGTACCGGGCGGCGATGTGCTGTTTCACCCGGCGCCGGATGGCAGCCAGCCGGGGGATGAGTTCAAGGCGTTACTGGAACGGCCGCTGAATGGCCCCTGCCCGCGCGCCAGACTGTACCTGGTCGCGCCCCTGCCCGGGCACTGAGGAGGTTGAAATCACTTCGGAACGGCGTTACTGCTCGAACAGGCGGCCGAGGTAATAACCGATGTTGAGGTACACCGACCAGCGGTTCTCATCGTTGTAGGCGCCGGTGACCTGCACCGGTCCAAGGAAGGTATCGATACCGGCAAAGGCGCTCCAGGAATGGCGCAGGTCGTTGCCACGGGCATCCCGCAGCCGCTCCCAGGCATTGCCGGTTTCAAAACCAAGCCCGGCGTAGAAGGGAACGAAAGGCCCGCCGAATTCCCGGTAACCGGACACCGACGCCAGCGCGGCATCGGGACCGTTGACTTCACCGTAGCCGTAGCCGGAAAGGCGGCGGAAGCCCCCCAGCAACACCACATCCTCAAGGCCGGCCTGCCCCCGCACCACCGAGTCGAGGTAGAGCGACCCCAACAGACGGTACTGCCGCCAGGGCATGGCCCCGGACACCATCAGGCTGAGGCGGTCGTTGTTTCGTTCGGAGCCGAGCCCCGGACGCTCCAGGTGCCCGCGCACACCAAAGAACATGCCTCGGGACGGCAGCAACGGATCATCCAGGGAATCGTGCACCAGTCCCAGCTCCAGGCCGCCCTGATGGACGTGGTTGTCCAGCTCCGCCAGGTAACGCAGGAACTCCCCCGGGCTGGCGTAACCCCGAGTCAGCCCCAGCCGAGCTTCGGTATTGATGGACAGCGCCGTGCCGAGGCTGAGCTCCAGCTGGCGATGGCTGATATCGGCATCGGCAAAGCGCTCGCCAGACGGGTCGAAGAGGTTGAAGCGCTCCTTTTCGTACTCGACCGCCGCCTCGACAAACTGGTTGGAACCGAACCCCAGAGGCTGGAACCAGGCGCTACGCAGGTAGGGTTCGGTGCCCAGTTGCAGACCCGTCTGCCATTCCCCACCCAGGCGGTTCAGCTCGGTCATCCGCAACGAGGCGGCGACGTTGAAATTGGTGTAATCGCGGAAGTTGTCCTCAAACCCCAGCCCGAAACTGAGGTAATTGGGGCCCCAGCTTTTTTCCCGGGCCCGTAGCTCCAGCGCGGCGCCCCCTTCGACAGGGCGCAGGTTGTAGCTGATGGTTTCGTGGTAGCCGAGGCCGTAGAGGTGCTTCAGGTCCAGTTCCAGCTGCGCCACGTCCAGCGGCTGGCCCAGTTGCTGGTGCAAACGGGAACGCAGGAACTCTTCGGACAGCCGGGACTCGGGATTGATCTCGATGGCCACCACCGGACCAGGCCGGAATGGTCGTTCGGCGCGCCGGGTCTGGTAGGCCTGCCACTGCTCTGGCTCCACCGTCAGGTCATGCAGCGCCGAGGCTTTTTGGCGGGCGGCGGTGGCACCAATTTCGAAGATCCTGGCGGCCTGGTAGAAATCCGCTGAGGTTACTCCTTCCAGGTCCGGGCGGATCAGGACGTCCTTCTCCCCCAGCCGCGCCAGCTGCTCCACGGCGTTTTCACGGGTCAGCATGGTGGTGAGCTGCCCCACCACCGAAAACGCCTCCCGCAGGCGGTCGCCACTGGCCAGGGGATCGGTGATGTCCACTGCGATCACCACATCGGCGCCCATGTCCTGGACCACACTGATCGGGATGTTGTTGGCGACGCCACCGTCCACCAGCACCCGACCATCGAGGGTGAGCGGCGCATAGACACCGGGGATACTCATGGAGGCCCGTACCGCATCCGCCAAACTGCCCTCCCGCAGCACCACTTCCTCACCGGTTTCCAGATCCGTGGCGACGGCGCGGAAGGGAATCGCCAGCTGGTCGAAATCCCGCACCAGGGCGGCATCGCGGGTCAGTTCGTTGAGGATGAAGCCGAGGTTCTGACCGGAGATCAGCCCCTGTCCCAGGTGCACCCCGTCTGCGCTGACGCCAATGCCCGGCACCACCGGGTAACGCCAGTCTTCACGGGTACGGCGTACCGGTCGGTAGATACGGCCCGGATTGTCACGAAAGCTCGACAACCAGTTCATGTCGATGAAACGCTGCTCGATTTCATCCACCGGCATACCCAGGGCGTACATCGCCGCCACCGCCGAGCCGGCACTGGTACCAGCGATATAGTCCACCGGCACCCGGATTTCTTCCAGCACCCGCAGGACGCCGACATGGGCCAGCCCCTTGGCACCGCCACCACTGAGTACCAACCCCACCTTGGGGCGTTCCGTGCTCTGCCAGTCAGACGGCGCAGCGACAGCCGCCCTGTTTTCGGCGGAATCAGCCGCGCCCGCGGTCTGGGGATAAACGCACCAGAACGCCAGGCACAGCAGCGGAATCAGGAAGATGGGCACGGGCGGCGGTTGTTCCTCGGCTCAGCGTTGTTCGGCTCAATGATCCTTGCGGTCATCGTCCGACGGGCCCTTGTCGATCGACAGATGGGAGGTGTCTGGCACCACCGGCGGCGGTGTGTCTCTCTTTTCCGCCAGGTCACTGCCTGCCGGCGCGATCGTCCACTCGTCCAGGTGTTCGAACATCGGCGGTTCCACCTCGTCCACCTCGGCCAGGTCGACGCCGACCGGGTCCAGGGTCAGGCCACTGCTGGCAAGGATGTCGTCCACCTTGTCGCCAGCCACCGGCAAACGATCCCCGGGCTCGACCTTGACGCCCTCCCCGCCGGAGGCGGCAGGCTCGGCCGGTTTCGACACGGGAGCAGAGTCCGCCGGCGGCGGGCTTGTCTGGGCAGAGCCTGGCTGTGGTGAGCTTGTCGGTGGTGAGGCGGGCTGTGCCGCAGGCTGGGGTGAGACGGACTGAGAGGCCGGCTGGGGCGATGGCGCCGCTGCCGCCATCGGCTCCACATGGGCGACCATGCCGTGTTTGGCGAGCACCGCGCGGTACTTCTCTGCCTGGGCCTCATCCAGCTTGTTGCGGATCACCACCCGTTGGCCACTGAACATCTTGTCCACCTGGTCCAGGGACGCCTTGAACAGGCTGCGGGCGTTGTTACGGGCAGTGGCCAGGTCAGTACCCGGGGCACACTCTCCCTTGAAGATCAGCTGGAACATCTAACGGGCTCTCCTTACACCGGTTTTTCCCCATCATAGTTGATCGCCGACGCGGTCGGAAGCGCCAACACCGGCCCGGGCATTGTGTGCCAACTGCAAACAATTGAAAAAAGTAGGGGTAGGAGACAGGCAAGGTTGCTCACGATCTGTAACAATCTTTGTAACGCAATTTTGCGGATCGTTACACTGCGTACGGACAGATCATTATGACCAGGATCGCCAAGCTCTGTGCCCTGCTGATGGCTTCGGGAGTCGCCACCGCCTCCCAGGCCCAAGCCGAGAACATCGATGTACTGATGTCGGACCTGTTTCCCGGCGGGGAAGCCACCTACATCGGTTACGACAGCGTCGAACGAATGGACATTCCGGTAACTGCGGCCGTGGACCGCAAGTACCTGATTGTCGACTTCCGCTTCCCGGCCCCTCCGGAAGACGCCCAGTTACAGGCCAGTGTCCACAAGGTCTGTATGACCCTGCTGAAGGACCGGGAACTGATTCGCACCCTTTCAGACGACGGCTACGACATGGTATCCGTGGCGTTCGATCGCAACAGCCAGTACGACTGCCTGTAAGCCGTCAGGAGCAGTGGTCGTGACGGCGATCAGTCCTCACCCAGCAGTTTCGGAAACCCGTCCAGCGCGCTGTTGATGGCGTCCAGGTTGAAGGCATCGATATCCGCCAGCAGTCGTTCGGCATAGAGCGTCACGGTGCGGGAGCGGAAGCGCTGGCCCCAGGACAGCACCCGGCTGGCAAAGTAGCGCATCTGCTCCGGATCGCCACTTTCCCGCACCGACTGCCACTCATCCCCGAAATCGTCCGCCAGCTGATTGCGCAGCCAGCCGCGCTCCTGCATGTTGAGGGTTTCCACCAGCGGGTGTTCAACTTCCTGGGCGGATTCATCCACCTCTGCGGCCTGCTCCACAACCTCCACATTGCGCAGGGTCACGGTGAAGGTGGAGCCACGCCCCTGCTCACTTTCCACCGACAGCTCTCCGCCCATCATGTGCACCAGCTTGCGGCTGATGGCCAGGCCCAGTCCGGTACCGCCGTACTTGCGGCTGCTCTGGCCCTCCTGCTGCTCGAAGGCATCGAAGATCCGCTCCAGCTGATCCTCGGCGATGCCGATGCCGGAATCGGTCACGGTCAGCACCAGGCAGCAGAACTGGGCCCCGTCTGGGCCCTTCGCTTCCAGCGAGTCACTGGCCCGGGCCTGTACCGTCACCTCACCCTCGTGGGTGAATTTGATGGCATTACCCACCAGATTGAATAACACCTGGCGCAACCGAGTCTCGTCCAGCAGCATCACCGCCGGGGTATCGCTGTCCACGGACACGTCCAGGGCAATGCCCTGCTCCTGGGCCCGCAGATCGAAGATGTGGCGGACGTCGTCCAGCAGCCGCCGCACGGTCAGCGGCGCGTACTCCAGCCGCATCTTGCCCGCCTCGATCCGGGACAGATCGAGAATGTCGTTGATCAGCATCAGCAGGCTGCGGCTGCCGGCCCGGATCGCCTCCAGATAACTGCGTTGCTGAGGTTCGGTCACGCACTTGTCGAGCAGGTCGCTGTAGCCGATCACCGCATTCATCGGGGTGCGGATTTCGTGAGACATATTGGCCAGGAACTCACTCTTGGCGCGGTTGGCACCCTCGGCCTCGTTGGCCAGCCGTTCGGCTTCCAGCTTGGCCGCCCGCAGTTCGTCCTCGCTGCGTCGCAGCGCCTCCTCCGAGCGGATTCGTTCGTCCACCTCCCGCGACAGCTTGCGGTTCCAGTACAGGAAGATCATCACCACCACCAGCGCGATCAGGATCACCCGCCGCACCGCGGTGTAATCGGTCTCCTGCTTGATGTCGAGGTGAATCCAGCGGTTGTAGATCGCTTCGGTTTCCTCCGGGGTCAGGCTACCCAAGGCCTTGTTGATGATGCGCAACAGCTCCGGCCGGTCCCGGTTTACGGCAAACCGCAGTTCGTACTGATAGGGGGTAATGCTGGTGATGCGCAGGTTGGACAGCCCCAGCCGGGCCACGGTGTAGCTGACCGCGGGAATCTGCGTGACCATCACATCCAGGTCGCCATTGGACAGCGCCAGCAGGCCCTCCTCCACAGTCTCCATGGGATACAGGTCCAGATCCGGGTGATTGATCAGCAGGTAATCGTGGCCGGCCTGACCACCCACGACACCCACCCGCTCCTGGCGCAGCTCACGCAGATCGCCGATAAAACGGCCATCGTCGCGGATCACCAGCGCAATCGGCAGGGTCAGGTAGGGTCGGCTGAACAGGAACTCACCTTCACGCTGGGGAGTGAGGGACAACGCCGGCAGGATGTCGATCTCGCCACTGCGCAGCTTGGCCTCGGCGTCCGCCAGGTCGGTCAACTGGCTGCGGGCCATGGTGATGCCGAGCTGGCTCTCCAGGCGGGTGACCAGATCCGGCACCAGGCCGCGGACCTTGCCGTCCTCCAGAAACTCGAACGGTGGCCACAGCGTGCGATACGCCACCCGCAGGTTGGGATTGCGTTTGAGCCAGCCCTGCTCGCTCTCGGTCAGCGCCACCGCCACCTGCTCGCCGGCTTCCGGCACCGAGAAGGGCAGCCAGGCCTGGCGGATGGAGCGGTGTTCGTTGTGGGAAATGGACTCCACCGCCCGGTTGAGTACCCGATGCAGCTGCGGCCGGTTGGCCATCACCTCCAGCACCACGTCCACCGGCTGGCTGTCCAGCAGCACCGCCAGCCCGATGCCATTGATCATCGCCGACTGCAGGTAATCCGACACCACCGGCACCGGGCCGACGAAAGCATCGGCCTGGCCCGACAGCACCTTGCTGACCGCCTCGCTGACGTTGGCCACCGGCACCGGCTGGAAATTCTCCACCGGGTCGAGCATCAGGAACTGGTTGGCATCGTCGTCGATCAGCGCGATGCGTCGGCGCTCCAGATCCGCCAGCTGGCGGATGCTGGGATCACCCGCGTCAACAAACAGGCCGTAGGTCAGGCTCATCAGCGGTGGCGTCACCACCCGGCCCTCCGGCGGCTGCTTGCCCGGCGGCAGGGTGGTGACCAGGGCATCAATCTGGCCGGTGGCCAGCAACTGATCCAGTTCCGCCGCTGGCGCCCCGGTCTGCTCCAGGGGCTTGTCGAGCTTGCTGGCGATGCGGTTGAGGTAATCGATGTAGGTGCCGGCCATGCCGGTGCCACCGGCACGGAACGCCAGCGGCACCTGATCACTGCGGACACCGACGGTGAAGCCGGTCTGCTGCTGCAGCCAGCTCAGGTCTTCAATGCCCAGCACCGGTGGCGGGGATTCCAGCGGCGGTTCCGCGGCCAACGGCAGAGACAGAACCAACAACCACCACGCACAACAACGCAACCAACGACCCAACAACCCGCTCACCGAAAACCCTTCACTGAAACCTCTTCATCGGCAACCTGGGGTGCCGCTACGCGTTTAATACACCATCTATGAGTGCCATTTCAGGCACCGCCAGACACCTGAGGGCAGATTATCGAAATAACCTGACAGGACACCAGTCCATCCGCTAGATTTAGTCAGAGGTGCCCTGTTCAGGGGTGCCCGCGAGCCACTGGCCCGCTTCGACTTGCCGCAACACGGATTGACGAGGACCCCAATGGACACCAGCAAACACACCCTGACCACCCTGTTTGAGCAACTCGGCCTGCCCGCGGATCAAGCCAGCATTGAGCAGTTTGTCCGCCGTCACGCGCCGCTGCGCCAGGACACCACGCTGGCCAAGGCGCCGTTCTGGAACGAGGGCCAGGCGCACTTCCTTGCCGAGGGCCTGGCGGATGACTCGGACTGGGCGGAAGTCATCGACGAACTGGACGCCATGCTGCGGCACTGAGGTGCCGCCCTAACCGGCCACCTGCACCCGGTTACGACCGCCGTCCTTGGCCTGGTACAGGGCCTTGTCGGCACGGTCGAACACCGAGTCCTGGTCATCGCCGTCGCGCAGTTGCGCCACGCCGGCGGAGAAGGTAATCGAGACCGGCTCACCGCGGAAGTGGAACGGCAACTGGGCGATGTGCTCGCGCAGGCTTTCCACCACCCTGCTGGCGCCGTCGTTGTCAGTTTCCGGCATCAATACCACAAATTCCTCACCACCATAGCGGGCAACAAAGTCGGTGCTGCGCAAACGCTCACTGAGGGTCTTGCCCAGCAGCTGGATAACCCGGTCTCCGGCCTTGTGGCCATAGGAGTCGTTGATCCGCTTGAAGTGGTCAATATCCAGCATCACCACCGTCAGCGAATGGCGGTAACGCTGCCAGCGCTTGAACTCGAACGCCAGCCGCTCCTGCCAGGCCTCGCGGTTGGGCAACTGGGTCAGCACATCGGTCAGGGCTCGGCTGCGCTCTTCCCGCAGGCGCTCCTGCATCTGTTCCGAATGGGCCTCCAGCGCTGCCAGCTTTTCCTGCATGGTCGCCACCTGACTGGCCAGCCGGCGCTCACGCTCACTTTCTTCCTCGCGATACCGGGCCACCACCACCGAGATGGTTTCAATATGGTCGTTGACCGAACGCTTCAGCTCGTGCACGTCTTCTGACGCCTTCACCCGCTGCCCCAGCTCTTCCAGGCCCTCCCGCAAGCCGCGGTCAAACGCCTGTGAGGCGGTCTGGGCACCGGCCAGCATGTCGGACTGGTCCAGGAAATGGTCCTGCAGCGCCAGCAGCCGCTCATCCAGCCGTTTCAGGAATGCCTCGAATTCCTGTTGGCCGCGCCGCACGGCGGCAATCAGCAGGTCCGCCACTTCGTTGAGGGAGGCCCGCAGTTCAGCCCAGTCGTTGCTCACCGCCAGGTGATCCCGCAGGGTCTCGGCACGGGCGTGGGCATGAGGATCGAGGGCAAGCTGGGCCAACATCTGCCCCAGCAGCTCCGAGATCCGGCGGGCGATCCGCAGCCGCTGGGCCAGATCCTCGTCGCTCAGCTCCAGCGGGGCCGCCAATTCCGGCGTCTCGTCGTGGTGTTCGTCGCCATTGCCGAACCAGCGCCCCAGCAATCCGGGCTTGTGCTCCGTCGCCGGGTCCGCCGCCAGCGCCCGCGCGACCAGCTCCGCCAGTTCGCAGAACCATTGCGGCAGGGTTTCCCGCAACTGATCGGGCTTGCGGAAGGCTTTTTCCAGTCGTCGCAGACCGTCTTTCTCAGGCTGAAACTGGGGATGGCGGCGAGCCGTTTCCACCAGCGCATCCACCCGTTCCTTGAGCTGACCGAAGGTCTGCTGCTTGCGGTCATCCAGCTGGGTAAGCTGACGATCAATAGACGCCTGCAACTGCCGCAGGCGTTCCAGGTCGTAATGGTCTTTGCGCAGCAGATCCCGCAACTGCCCGAGCAGGCTGTCCAGGTGCGGGCCCTGACCCTCGGAAGCCAGACTGGTACGCACCAGCATCCGGCCGAGGGTGTGTCGCTCTTCCTGCCACCGCTGCTCGCGGACCTCGGCCTCTTCGATCTCCCTGAGGTACTTGGCCTTCCATGACTCAGCTGATGACATGCCATTCCCCTGTGATCTGTATTGCCAGGATTCTGTAAACTATAGCCCTGCCCTCCGGGATCATCGAATCAGCCGCGGTCACTTTTGCTGCCTCCGCGTCCGTTCTGCCGTTTGGCCCTGGGATGACTGCGATCGTAGACCCGGGCCAGATGCTGGAAATCCAGATGGGTGTAAACCTGGGTGGTGCTGATATCGGCGTGGCCGAGCAGCTCCTGCACGGCGCGCAGATCACCGGACGATTCCAGCAGGTGGCTGGCGAAGGAGTGCCGCAACAAGTGAGGGTAGAGTCGCTGGCTGGCCCCTTTGTGCAGGCCCCAGCGCTGCAGCCGCAGCTGGACACTGCGGCGGCCAAGTCGCTGCCCGCGCTGGCTGACAAACAGCGCGGTCTCACCCTCGGCTGCCAGCCCGTGGCGCAGCGCCAGCCAGGCCCGCAAGGCCTTCAGCGCCTGCTCACCCACCGGCAGCAGGCGCTCTTTCCCGCCTTTCCCCAGTACCCGGATTTCCCCCTGGCGCAGGTCCAGCGCCGTGAGATCGGCGCCAACCAGCTCCGCCAGCCGCAGACCGGAGGAGTACATCAGTTCAAACATCGCCCGGTCCCGACATTCCAGGGGATCGTCGGCACCGGCATCCAGCAGCTGGCCGAGCTGATCCACATCCACCACCTGGGGCAGACGCCGGGGCGATTTCGGTGCTTTCAGGCCAAGGGCGGGGTTATCGGCCACCAGTCGTTCCCTTAACAGGAAATCGTAAAAGCGGCGGATGGCCGACAGGTGACGGGCAATGGAGCGACCGGACAAACCCTCACGGCTCAGCTGGGCGATGTACTGGCGCAGCTGGTGACTGTCGAGCCCGGCCCACTCGCCCTGGCGCGCCGCCACAAACCCGGCCAGGCGCAGCAGGTCGCGCTGGTAGTTGCTACAGGTGTGTTCTGCCTGGCGGCGTTCCGAAGCCAGGTGGTCGATAAAACGATCTATGCCGGCGGTCAGCGCCGTCGGCATCGAAGGTGAACAGGCGGGTTCGGGCTCAGGTGCTCGCTGGGGCACGGTCAGGGGTTCTCCGCCACCACATCGACGACCGTCGGGGGCACGCCGTGACGATGCATCATGGAAGGCAACAGTCGGCTGAGAGTATCACTGATGTAGGTCAGGAACAGCGACCCCATGCTCTGGTCAAAGTAACCCGGCTGGCAGCTGCCGATGGCAAACACGCCACGTACCTTGGCGTCCCGCAGCGGCACCAGGGCAACCGACGCCACCGGCTGGTCCCGGTCCGGGAACAGGAAATTGCGTTCACTTTCCTTGAACTGCCCACACACCGCCCGGTCACCGTCCAGCCAGTTACCGAGGCGGGCTTCCGCCTGTTCCGGAGACACCACCTGCAACGGCCCCTGGGGGCTGACCGGCAGCGGCTGGTCACTGAACAGCAGAACCGACGCGGCATCGAGGCCGAAGTCGCCACGGATGCTGTCGTCAATCGCCGCCGCCATCTCGTTCAGACTACCGGCCTCAATCACCTGCAGCACCAAGCGCTTGCTCTTCTCGAACAGGCGGTCATTGTGGCGGGCGATGGCGACCAGCTCCACCAGCTCCTTGCGCAGGGTGTCGCGCTGTTCCCGGAACAGGTGAACCTGCCGCTCCACCAGGGAGATCGCCCGTCCGCTGTCATGGGGCAGAGTCAGGCTGCGCAGCAACTCGTCCTGGCCGATGAAGAAGTCCGGGTGGTCACGCAGGTAATCGGCGACCGCCTCGCGGCTCAGGTCCCCGGCCTTCTTGCGGGCCGTTTGATCTGTCATTGCCTTCTCCTTTCAGGATCAGTCCCGTGCGGGACCGGCTTCAGCGCTCACCCGCGGGCGCTGGCGTGATCGGCCCCGGCCCTCGGGTGGGCGTTTGGTCTCGGTTTTACGCTTGTTGTCAGCGGGGCGCCGCTGACGGCGACCACGGCTGGCGGGTTCGGCCGGGAGTCGCAACTGTCCCTCAAAGACGCTGGTGGCCGGACCTTCCATCATAACAGGGGCCCCGTCACCCCGCCATTCGATGATCAGCGGGCCGCCAGGTAAGCGAACCTCCACTCGCTCATCGAGCAGACCCCGTAACCGACCGGCAACCACCGCGGCACAGGCGCCACTGCCACAGGCCAGGGTTTCCCCGCTGCCGCGCTCGAAAACCCGCAAACGGGCGTGGCCGCGATCGACAATCTGCAGGAAACCGATGTTGGCGCGGGCCGGGAAACAGGTGTGGCTTTCCAGTGCCGGCCCCAGGGTGGCAACCGGCGCGGTATCGACGTCATCCACCAGCAGCACGCCATGGGGATTGCCCATGGACACCGCGCTGAGGGTCACAGTCTGCTCACCCACCCGCACCGGGTAGGTGTGCTGACGGCTGTCCGCCACGAACGGAATCGCGGCCGGCTCCAGTTCAGGCACGCCCATGTCCACCGCCACCAGGCCATCTTTCACCAGCCGCAGCTCGATCACGCCCTTAGCGGTCTGGACCCGGATCACCTTCTTGTTGGTAAGCCGACGGTCACGCACAAAGCGGGCAAAACAGCGGGCGCCATTGCCGCACTGTTCCACTTCCGAGCCGTCACTGTTGAAGATGCGGTAACGGAAATCCACGTCCGGCTGGCCGGGCGGCTCGACCACCAGCAACTGGTCAAAACCGACCCCGAAATGCCGGTCCGCCAGGGTGCGGATCATCTCTGGGCGCAGCCGGAACGGTTGACTGATGGCATCGATCACCATGAAATCGTTGCCCAGACCGTGCATCTTGGTAAACGTGATCAGGGGCGAACGCGGCCCCCGTCGATTCTGGCTCATCCCGTTTACTCCGGCAGGCAGCTTTCAGGCGCCAGCTGGTCGTCCAGGGTTTCCCGGCGCCGCACCACGTGCACATCAGCGCCGTCCACCATCAGCTCTGGCGGCCGGTTACGGGTGTTGTAGTTGGAACTCATGACAAAACCATAGGCGCCCGCGGAGCGGACCGCCAACAGGTCGCCGTCCCGCAGTTTCAGCGGGCGCTCCTTGCCGAGGAAATCGCCGGTTTCACACACCGGCCCCACCAGATCCCACTGCTGTTCGGGCTCATCCTCGCGCTGGTGCACCGGCACGATGTCCTGCCAGGCGCTATACAGGGCCGGCCGGATCAGGTCGTTCATGGCGGCATCGATGATGGCAAAATTGCGGTGTTCGGTACGCTTGAGGAATTCCACCCGGGTCACCAGGATGCCGGCGTTGGCGGCAATCGACCGCCCCGGCTCCAGCACCAGCGCCAGCGACCGGTCGCCCAGACGCTCAACCAGCTGGCTGACGTACTCGTAGGGCTCCGGCGGTTGCTCCTGCTGATACCGCACCCCCAGGCCACCGCCCATATCGAGATGCCGGATGTGGATGCCCTGCTCCGCCAGCGTGTCCACCAGCGCCAGCACCCGATCCAGGGCGTCGAGGAACGGCGCCACCGTGGTGAGCTGGGAGCCGATGTGGCAATCCACCCCGATGACCTCCAGGTTGCTCATGGCCGCAGCGCGAGCGTATACCGCGGGCGCCTGGGTAATGTCGATACCGAACTTGTTTTCCTTGAGCCCGGTGGAAATGTAAGGGTGGGTGCCAGCGTCCACGTCCGGGTTGACCCGCAGTGACACCGGCGCCTTGACGCCAAGCTCCGCCGCCACCGCATTAAGACGATCCAGCTCGGTGTCGGATTCAACATTAAAGCAATGCACCCCGGCTTCCAGCGCCCGACGCATCTCCCAGGGCTGCTTGCCCACCCCGGAGAACACCACCTTGGCCGGATCACCGCCGGCACGGATCACCCGTTCCAGCTCACCGGCAGAGACGATGTCAAAACCGGCACCCAGTCGTGCCAGCACGTTCAGCACCGCCAGGTTGCTGTTGGCCTTGACGGCGTAACAGATCAACCCCGGTCGATCGCCAAGGGCCTTGTGATAGGCCTGGTAATGGCGCTCCAGGGTGGCGCGGGAATAGATATAGGCGGGAGTGCCAAAGCGCTCGGCCAGGTCGGCCACCGCCACGTCTTCCGCAAACAGCTCACCGTTGCGGTAGTTGAAATGATCCATCGATAGTCCTGACAGGTTGCGGGGTCGGCGTCAGCGCTGGCGCCCGTCGCGATCGGCCGGCTCTGCCGCCGCCGCGGGCGCCTGTTCAGGCCCGGCGTCCCGGTACAAGGCGCCTTTCTGGCCACAGCCGATCAGGGCGGTGAACAGCAGCAGAATCATGGCAAGTCGTTGAAGCCTCATTGACGGCCACCCCTAAGTTGCAAATTGAATCGAGTATACCTGAGTCCGCCATCACGGGGCGAGGTCAGGCATTGCCCAGGGCGCGGTTGAGTTCGGTCTCGAGCCGGTGGCGGTAGGACAGGTACTGACAGGTCTGCAGATCCTGCTGATAGGCCATGGGTTCCAGGTCATGGGGCAGGTGCACGTCATTGAGATAGACCGGATAGGGTTCACCGCTGGGACGAAGCGAGCGAATGTAGTGGGCCACCGCGGCCATCAGCCGGTCACCATATTCCTGGGCGGCGAACTCCTGGTCGTTGCAGTACAGATCGAAGGCCAGCCCGGCACCATCCTGGCGCACCCCAACCGCCTGCACCTCCAGCACCCGGCGGGCGGGCTCGTCGGCCGACACCTGGCGCCGCTCCGCCAGCCATTGGCCATCCCGGGCCACCAGTTCGTAGCAGCGGATACCGGAAATATCGCCAAATCCGCCCAGCGAACGCCGCAACTGACGACGCTCAATGAGGGTATCGAGAAAACGCAACAACGGCATCAGCAACTGGCGACGGGAAACAAAGGCTTGCTGCCAGTGGAACAGCGACCCGACCTCATCCACCACCCACAACCGCACCCGGCGCCCCTGAACCTGATAGAACACCTGCACCGATTCCGGCTCGCTGGCCTGGCACACAGTGCGCAGCGCCGGGTCGTCCAGCAGTGCCTGGCGATCGAACACCACCGGCACATAACCCGGTTGCGGACTGCCCAGATGCGTCAGCAACGCCTCGACACTGTCCACCACGGTGAAACCGGGTTCACGGTCACTGAACTGCAATACAAAGTAACGCCGGTCCACCTCGATGACGTAGCGCAGCGGGTGCGGCCCCAGGCCACCGGCAAAGAACTGACGCATGACATCAGCAAACAGCGCCGACACCCGCCGGGCGATGATCGGGCCATGGCCGGAACTGTCGCTGTGCACGGTCAGTTCCGTCATCGCCTCCGGTGTCGCCGCCACCATCGCCAGCACGTTCTTCAGACACTGGATCAGG
This sequence comes from Marinobacter sp. CA1, assembly GCF_020546665.1. Taxonomy (NCBI): domain Bacteria; kingdom Pseudomonadati; phylum Pseudomonadota; class Gammaproteobacteria; order Pseudomonadales; family Marinobacteraceae; genus Marinobacter; species Marinobacter sp. CA1. The sequence continues at coordinate 300,004 of NZ_CP071785.1, read as the reverse complement.
GTGTCGCCGGCAGCGTAATGCTGCAGGCTGACCTCGTGCCAGGTATTGAGGGTCACCTGGTCGATGCCCTGAACCAGGTTCTCACGGCCCCCACTGAATCCCAGCGAATCGCTGCGGCTGCTGAGCTTGTGCAGCCCCCGTTCGGTCAGCCGGGCCTGGGGGTCCAGCGCCACGTTCACCAGCAGCACCAGCCGTGCCGGACGGGCCGGCCGTTGCAGCGCCTCCCGCGATGGCGGTTGCAGCGGCACTGGCAGGGCCGCCTCCAGCGCCTCCCGCATTTCCCGGGTTTCGGCAACACTGGCGGCGGTCTCCCCGGCCCGGACATTCAGACGAGTGGCACGGGTGAGCAGGCCATTGCAGTGACACCACAGCACCAGCTCGGTCAGACTCTGGGCCCGCCGGATGACCGGTTGCCAGAAGGCGTCGGCCGGGTTCTCCAGATCCCGGTACAGACGCCAGCCACCGTTGGCGTTGCCGCCCTGCTCCGAGGCGTGGTGGAACGACAGGTTCTCTTCTTCCAGCGACGGCGCCAGGTTGGGGTTGATCAGCTCAACCTTGCCGGCCTTGCGCTGGAACACCGCGTACAGTTTGCGGCCCAGCAGGTTCATATCACGCTGGCTGATGGCCGCGGTGCTGCCGTGGTCCCGGGCCAGGCGCGACAGCAGCCGATAACTGTGGGTCAACTCGTTGACCACCAGCCGCCGCATCTGGATCACGTCCTCTACCCGCCAGCGCTGGCGGTTATCGAGGAACGACAGGGTCTTGCGATCCCACTCCCACGCCGCCACCAGCCGGTTCAACAAACAGCCCTGCCAGCCTTCGGCGCTTTGCTCGGTGCGGGTCAGCGGCAGCCCCACCTTGAGGTACAGGCTGCGCCGCACCAGCTCGAGACGGTCCGGAGCCTCTTCCGCCAGCAGCCACTGCTCCAGGCGCTGGTACAGCAACACATAGGGATCGAGGTAATCGGCCCGGGTCTCGCCACCGTAGACCGCCGCCTTGAAGGTCAGCGCCAGCGGGCCGGCATCCCGGTGGCTGGCGTAGCATTCGATCAGCAGCAGTTTGAGAATCGACTTCCAGGGCGAATCGATGCCCTTGTAAAGCTGCCAGACCCCGGCGCCGAGGAACTCCTCCTCCGGGATCCGGGGCACCGAACCGAAATCGATGTATTCGTCCGCACGGATGAAGCGACAGTCCACCAGTTGCCGCAGCCGGGCCTGATAGTCCGGCTCGTCCGCCACCGGTACCAGCCACCACAGCGGATAACGCCCGCCCAGGTGAATGCCGGTACGGTAGAACTCATCCAGCAACAGGTAGTGCTGGGCGCTGCCGCAGTTTTCGCCGGTCACCTCCGCCCGTTGCTGGCGCTGGCGCCAGTCGTCGGCGGAAAACACAAAGACATGCAGCTCGACACCGTAACTCTCGGCCCAGGCCGACACCGCCTCGGCCTTGCGTTCGAGCTGGGCCACCGCCACCGCCGGCAGCTGCGGGTCATGGCACAGCCAGACATCCAGATCGCTGGCCACCGAATGCCCCAGCGAGCCGGGACTGCCCATCAGGAACAACCCGTGCAGATCGGGGCGACGCTTGCCGGTATCGCGGTAGGCAAACGACCGCGCCAGCCGCTGGGCCGCTCCCAGCGCCTCGTCACCCGGCTGGTAATGGCTGAGACCATAGGGACAGTCCCGGTCCAGGTAACCAGGCAACGACGGGTGGTTGAGGTGAAACACCAGCGGCAGGATATCCAGCACCACCTGCTGGCGGTAGGTCAGCGCCGAATGCGCCCGCTGCCAGCGAGCGCGATTGACCGCCAGAAACCGGTCCCGCAACCGGCGCAGGGTCTTGCGGTCTATGCCCTCGTCAAAGTCGAGCGCGATCGGGCGTGTGTGGGCGGTCACGGTATCTCCGCGGGAGAGGTTCTTTCTGGGACTGGAATCAGTATGATGACTGCATCGTGGCAAATTCAGAATAAGAAAGAAACCTCTGCCCTCCGGAGGAGCCGACGCCGTGAAAGAATTTTACATTCGCCGCTACCGCAGCGACCCGCAGGACACCAGCGGTCGCCGTGGCCTGCTGCGGGTCAATGACACCGGTCGCATCACCTACGCCGATGCCGACGCCGAAGTCCTGCTGGGCTATGGCCACGGCGACCTGCGCGACTGCCCGGTCAGCCGCCTGATTGCCACCCGCCAGGACGACCCCTTCGCCAGCGGTCATCGTCACCAGTTCCGCCTCGGCCATCCGGTCACCATTACCCTGCGTCATAACGACGGCTACTTCTTTACCGCCGAAGTCGCCCTGCGCCTGGAGCAGCGTGACGCCGACCAGCCCGCCGATGCCCGCATTGTGTGGCGGGACGGCCTGCAGCTGGACCCGCGGCTACTACAGATGATGGAAACCTCGGCCGGGCTGGGGCTGTGGGAACTGGACCTGGCCAGCAATCAGGTCAGCTGGAGCGAAGGTCTGTTCAGCCTGCTGGAACTGCGCCCGGGCTGCGACATCACCCCCGAACAGGCACTGTTCTACTGCCAGGGCAACCAGCCCCGGGTACGCGCCCTGTTCCGCCGCTGCATCCGCACCGGGCAGGGCTTCGACCACACCTTTGAGCTGATCACCGCCCGCCAGAATCTGCGTCGGGTCCGGCTCACCGGCCGCGCCTTTCACGAGGACGGCCAGGTCGTGCGTCTGGCCGGCACCCTGGTGGACCAGACAGCCACCCAGCAGCAGGAACGCGCCGCCAACGAAGCCCGGGAGCTGCTCGGCGCCATCCTCGGCGCCAGCCAGGACCTGGTCGTAGCGGTGGACCGCGAGCTGCGTTTGATCTGCTGCAACGACGCCTACCGCCATCATTTCGAGGCGACCTACCAATGCCGGCCGCAGGTGGGCGACAGCCTGGCGGAGCTGTTGCAGGCCTGGCCCAACGACCGCCGACTGCTGGAGCGACTCTGGCATCGCACCTTCGAACGCGAAGGCTTCACCGTGGAAATGCCGCTGACCACCCGCCACAGTGGCGCGCCGGTGTTTGAAGTGCATTACCAGTTGCTGCGCAGCCGGGACGGCGAAACCCTGGGGGCCGTACATGTCGCCCGCGACATTACCGACAAGGTTCGCAGTGGCGGGCGGCGGGCCTATCTCAGCAGCCACGACCCCATCACCGGACTGCTCAACCGGCGGGAATTCCTCGCCCGCACCGGCAAATGGCTGGAAAGCGGCCATGCCCAGGGCGGCGCCCTGCTCTACCTCGACCTCGACCACTTCACCAGCTTCAACGACACCGCCGGCAGCGGCACCTGCGACCGCTACCTGCGGGAGCTGGCCTCCGCCATTGGACTCAAGGTGCGGCAGCGGGATGCCCTCGCCCGCTTGGCTGGCGACACCTTTGCACTGCTGCTGGAGAATTGCGCCGAGGCGGAGGCCCGCAAAGTGGCCGCCAACATCCTCGAGTTGATCGAAGAGTTTGTCTTTGAATGGCAGGGTCAGCAGCTGTCCACCACCGCCAGCGCCGGCCTGTTGCTGATGGGGGAAGGATTGGCAGAAGCACCCAAGGATCTGCTGTCCCAGGCGGCAGACCTGTGCCACACCGCCAAGGTGGCGGGCCGCAACCGCCTGCACGCGGCCTACGCCGACTCCGAGGCACTGCAGGAATCCGAGGCCCGACGCCTGCTCAGCCACATCCACCAGTGCCTGGACCAGCACACCCTGGTGCTGGAATACCAGTCACTGCGTCCGGTCAGCAGCGTCACCTGGGGCGATCACATTGAAATTCTGGCGCGATTCCAGAACCCGGACGGCGACGGCCTGCTGCGACCGGGGGACTTCCTGCCGGTGGCGGAACGTTTCGATCTGGCCAAACGCATCGACCGCGAGGTGATTCGCCAGACCCTGGACTGGCTCGGCCGACACCGGCTGCTGGAGCCGCGGCTGAAGTACTGTGGCTTCAACCTGTCACTGGCCTCGGTGCTGGACGACGGCTTTGCCGAATTCCTCCAGACCCAGCTGGCGGCCTCGGCGTTTCCCAATGAGAGTTTCTGTCTGGAAGTCAGCGAGGCTCACGCCACCCAGTACCCGGATGAGGTGGCCGTGCTCTGCGATGCGCTCCACGAGCTCGGCTGTCGGGTTGCCCTGGATGGCGCCGGTGCATCGGTGGAGAGTTACACCCTGGCGGCGCGATTGCCGGTGGACATCATCAAGCTTGACCAGAAAATGGTGCAGCAGCTGGAGCGGGACCCGGTCCAGCAGGTGATGGTGGAGGCCCTGCACAAGATCGCCGAAGGCGCGGGCAAGGCAACGGTGGCGCCGTTCATTGAGGACGACGACACCCTGCGGCGGATTCGGGCCCTGGGCATTCACTTCGGCCAGGGCTACCGCCTGCATCGACCCAGGCCCCTGGCCGACCTGACGCCGGCGGTGGTGGACCTGGAAACCGGCCGTATCGGCGGCTGACGGACGCCAGCGGCCGATACCGCACCCGCAGTCCGGGCTCAGCCCAGCTGCTGGCGTGCCCGTGCCACCGCGGCCCGGACCTGGTCCGGCGCGGTGCCGCCGAGGTGATCCCGGGCCTGGACCGATCCTTCCAGGGTCAGCACCTCGAACACGTCCTCGGCGATGATGCCGGAGAATTTCTGCAGCTCCACCAGGGTCATCTCGGACAGGTCGCGGGACTCTGCCACGCCGAACGCCACCGCTTTGCCAACGATTTCGTGGGCATCACGGAACGGTACGCCTTTTTTCACCAGGTAGTCCGCCAGATCGGTGGCGGTGGAGAAACCCTTGCGGGCGGCTTCGCGCATGTTGTCGGCCTTGGCGACAATCGCCGGCACCATGTCGGCGTAGGCTTTCAGGCAGCCCTTGACGGTGTCGACGGTGTCGAACAGCGGCTCCTTGTCTTCCTGGTTATCCTTGTTGTAGGCCAGCGGCTGGCCTTTCATCAGGGTCAGCAGGCTGATCAGGTGGCCATTGACGCGACCGGTCTTGCCACGGACCAGTTCCGGCACGTCCGGGTTCTTTTTCTGCGGCATGATCGATGAGCCGGTGCAGAAGCGGTCCGGCAGGTCGATGAAGTCGAACTGGGCCGAGGTCCACAGCACCAGCTCTTCGCTGAAGCGGGACAGGTGGGTCATCAGCAGGGCCGCGAAACTGCAGAATTCGATGGCGAAGTCGCGATCACTGACCGAATCCAGGGAGTTCTCGGTGGGTCGGTCGAAGCCCAGCAGACGGGCGGTGATGCTGCGATCAATCGGGTAGGTGGTGCCCGCCAGCGCCGCTGCGCCCAGGGGCATCACATTGACCCGCTTGCGGCAGTCCAGCAGCCGTTCGGCATCCCGGACCAGCATCTCGTACCAGGCCAGCAGGTGGTGGCCGAAGGTGACCGGCTGGGCGGTCTGCAGATGGGTGAAGCCGGGCATGATGGTGTCGGCTTCCCGCTCCGCCAGATCCAGCAGACCGGCGCGCAGACGCTGCAGCTCCTCGGCGATGACGTCGATTTCGTCACGCAGGTAGAGGCGGATGTCGGTGGCCACCTGGTCGTTGCGGCTGCGGCCGGTGTGGAGTTTCTTGCCGGTGACGCCGATACGGTCGGTCAGTCGCGCCTCGACGTTCATGTGAACGTCCTCCAGGCTCACCGACCACTGGAATTCGCCGGCCTCGATGTCGGCCTTGACCGCTTCCAGCCCCTCGATGATCTGGGTTTTCTCCTCGGCGGTCAGCACGCCGACTTCCGCCAGCATGGTGGCGTGGGCGATGGACCCGGTAATATCGTGGTGGTACAGCCGCTGGTCAAAACCGACCGAGGCGGTGAACCGTTCAACAAAAGCGTCCGTGGGTTCGCTGAAGCGACCGCCCCAGGGTTTCTCGGAGGTGGTGTTGGAATCCGTCATGGTCTCTCGTTCCTGCAGAGGGCCCGGCATTTGCGGACATGGGTGAAATCGGGGGATTATAGCACTCTCGACGGACCGCTCGCCCACCCGGGCGCCAGCGAACAAGGAACCGACAGCGACAGGATGCCCATGAGCCAACGGCAACGCCGAGCCTCGCCCCGCCGGGATGACCCGGTCAATGATTTTTTCGTCCCCGACCTGTGTCGGGTGCGGGCGGTGTTCCTGCTGCTGGTGAGCAGCGAGCTGATGGTGCTGCTGCTGGCGGTGATGCACAGTGAAAACACCTGGATCGACTGGAACTACTTTGGCCTGTTGTCGCTGTTCGTGCAGTGGACCGCCCTCACCAGCGCCGCCATCATCTGCCCGCTGCGGGGCCTGCTGGCCCGATTGTCGGTGGCCCGCGCCAGCACCCTGATCACCCTGATCGTGCTCGCCGACGTGTTCATCTTCAGCCTGTTCGCCGACAACATGCTGCACCCGGAACCCGGCGTCAACGGCTGGATGGCCATCGGCAAGAAGCTGCTGGCGGCACTGATCATCACCCTGATGGCGCTGCGCTACTTTTACCTGCAGGCCCAGTGGCAGCAACAGAAGCAGGCCGAGATGCAGGCCCGGCTGGCGGCCCTGCAGGCCCGCATCCACCCGCACTTCCTGTTCAACAGCATGAACACCATCGCCAGCCTGATCAGCAGCCGGCCGGACCTGGCGGAAGACGCCGTGCTGGATCTGTCAGAACTGTTCCGCGCCAGCCTGAAGGCCCAGGACCGGCTGATCAGCCTGTCCGAGGAGCTGGGCCTGTGTCGCAACTACCTGATGCTGGAAGGGCTGAGGCTCGGCGACCGCCTGACCGTCGACTGGCAGGTGGCCCCGGAGCTCGACCAGCAGGCCATTCCGCCACTGACACTGCAACCGCTGGTGGAGAACGCCATCTACCACGGCATTCAGCCCTGCCCCGACGGCGGCACCCTGCGTATTGAAGGTTACCAGCGCGGCGAGTTCGCCTACCTGCTGGTACAGAACCCCCGCCCCCAAACCGACCAGAGCCGCCACGACGGCAACCGCATGGCGCTGGCCAACATCCAGGCCCGGTTACAGGCGCTGTTCGGCGAAACGGCGGTGCTCAAGCAGAGCCACCAGCACGACATCTATACCGTCACCCTGAGGCTGCCCCGACAGCGGGTACCCAGCCACCGATCCACCCGAACCCCCTGACCATGACAACGCCATGACCACCGACCAACGCCTTCTGATTGCCGACGACGAACCCCTGGCCCGCGACCGGCTGCGCCGCCTGGTGGACGCCCTGCCCGGGTTCCACGTCTGCGGCGAAGCGGCAGACGGCCACGACGTCCTCGCCCGGGTGGCCGAACTGGCCCCGGACGTGGTGCTGCTGGATATCCGCATGCCCGGCATGGACGGGCTGGAAGCCGCGGAACACCTCAGCAACCTCGACAATCCGCCGGCAGTGATCTTCTGCACCGCCTTTGACCACTACGCCATTGATGCCTTCAACGTCCAGGCGGTGTCCTACCTGCTCAAACCGGTACGGCAACAGGCGCTGGCCGATGCCCTGGCCCGCGCCGGTCGCGTCAACCGGGTGCAGTTGCGGGCACTGCAACAACGCCAGGACGACGATGCCGGCCAACTGGCGGTAAAAACCCACCGCGGTACCGAGTTGATCGACATCAACCAGGTGCACTACTGCCAGGCCGACCAGAAATACGTCACCATTCATCACGACCGCGGCGAAACGGTGACCGACCACACCCTCAAGGAACTGGAACAGGGGTACCCGGAACGGCTGCTGCGCATCCACCGTCACACCCTGGTGGGCCTGCGTTACCTGCAGGGCCTGGTGCGGGACGGTCGCGGTCACTGGTTCGCCCGGCTGACGGACGACACCCGCCTGCCGGTCAGCCGGCGTCATGCCAGCGCGGTGCGCGAACGCCTGCAGGACGGTGACGGAGCCGGCCTCTGAGGCGAAATCCGCGGCCGCGGATGGCGGGACATTTGCCACTCAACGCGTTAACCTTGTCGGCAACTTTTCACCGACTTGGCGAACGATTCAACCATGGCTAAACGCACCCTACGCATTGCAACCCGCAACAGCGCCCTGGCGCTGTGGCAGGCCGAATTCATCAAGGCGGAGCTGGAACGCCTGCACGACCACATCACCGTCGAGCTGCTGGGTATCAAGACCCAGGGCGACAAGATCCTCGATGTGCCGCTGGCGAAGATTGGCGGCAAGGGCCTGTTCGTCAAGGAGCTGGAAGAAGCCATGCTCGACGGTCGCGCCGATCTCGCGGTGCACTCGATGAAGGACGTGCCCATGGAGTTCCCCGAAGGCCTGGGACTGGTGGCGATCTGTGAACGGGAAGACCCCACCGACGCCTTCGTCAGCAACCACTACAACTCGGTGGACGAGTTGCCCCAGGGCGCCGTGGTCGGCACCGCCAGCATGCGCCGGGAAGCCCAGCTGCGGTCCCATCGCCCCGACCTCCAGGTTCGGACGCTGCGGGGGAACGTCAACACCCGCCTGGCCAAGCTCGACGCCGGCGACTACGACGCCATCATCCTGGCCAGCTCCGGCCTCAAGCGCCTGGGCTTTGAAGATCGCATCCGCAACGCCATGCCGGACACCGTGTCGCTGCCGGCCGTGGGCCAGGGCGCGCTCGGTATCGAGTGCCGCCTCGACGACCAGGAACTGATCGATCTACTGGCTCCCCTCGACCATCCCGACTCCGCCGACCGGGTGCGCGCCGAGCGGGCCCTCAACCACCGCCTTGAAGGCGGTTGCCAGGTCCCCATCGCCGCCTATGCCCTGCTCGAAGACGATGACACCCTGTGGCTGCGCGGCCTGGTGGGCTCCGTCGATGGCACCGAGATTCTCCGCGCCGAGGGTCGGGCGCCCCGTGGCGAGGGTGAACGCCTCGGCCGCGAACTGGCCGAAGACCTGCTGCGGCTGGGTGCAGACCGGATTCTGGCCGAGATCTATGGCCACACCCCACGCTGAGTCGCCCCTGCGCGGGTGCCGGGTGCTGGTGTGCCGACCGCAGCCGGAAGCCGACCGGCTGGTGGCGGCGTTTCACGCCGCCGGTGCCGAGGCCCGCGCCCTGCCCCTGCTGGAGCGACTGCCGCTGCCGGACACCGCGGCCACCCGGACCGCGATCCAGAATCTCGACCAGTTCCACCACGTCATCGCGGTCAGCCCCTACGCCGCCCGCCAGTTGCTGGCACTGATCGATACCTGGTGGCCACAGCTGCCCCTGGGCCTGCACTGGTACGGTGTCGGCCAGGGTACCGCCCGGGTGCTGCAGCAGGCCGGGCTCCAGCCTCACTGGCCCAGCACCGGGGTAGACAGCGAAGCGCTGCTGGCGCTGCCGGAACTGGCCCGGCTGAGCGGGCAGAAAGTCCTGCTGGCCCGGGGCGAAAACGGCCGTGAGCTGCTGCGGGACACCCTCCAGCAACGGGGCGCCGAGGTGACGCCGCTGGCGCTCTACCGGCGCCAGTGTCCGGCCGATGCCGGTCAGCAGCTGGACACCCTGTTGCGGGACTTCGCCCCCCATGCCGTGGTGCTGCTGTCTGGAGAAACATTGAACAATTTCATCGCGCTGGGTGAGAATAGTGACCATACTCTGTACCAGCGACTGCTGGTTGTGCCGGTGCAGCGGGTGGCCGATCAGGCAGCCCGGGCGGGATTCCACAACCTGTGCATCCCCCCGGAGCTGAGTGACCACCAGGTGATCGCCGCCGTTGCCCAGCATCTGGCCCCGACCGCACCGGATACCGACATGCCGGCCCGGTAATCGGGTTTGCCCCACCAGCGGGGCCTGACAAGCAAGTAAGGAAGCCTGTGACTGACTCAAACAGCCAACTGCCCGCGCCCGTGGAATCCACCCCCAGCCCGCGCCAGCGTCTCTGGCCGCTGTGGCTGGTGGCCCTGCTCACCTTCATTCTGGTGGTCGCCCTGGCGGTCTGGAACTGGCAGCAGTGGCAGTGGCGACAGCAACTGCAGCAGACCCTGGGCGAACTGCAACAGAGCGATCAACAACTGGATCAGCGCTATGGCGCTGGCGTTGACCGCCAGGCCGACCGGCTGCAGTCACTGGAACAGCGTCTGAGCAATCAGCAAAGCCAGCTCGCCACCTTCCAGCGCCAGATTGACCACAACGCCCGCGAACTGCTGGCCACCGGCAACCGTACCCGCACCGACTGGCTGCTGGCGGAAGCCGAATACCTGATGCGCATTGCCAATCAGCGGCTGCAGGTAGAGAAGGACATTCGCGGCGCCCTGGCCGCGCTCAACGAGGCCGACAAGGTGCTGCGGGAATCCGATGACGTCGGCGTATTCACCATCCGCAAGCAGCTGGCCCGGGAAGTCCTGGCCCTCAAGGCCATCAGCGACGTTGATCGAACCGGACTCTACCTCACCCTGGAGGCCGCCATCGCCAGCATGCAGGAGCTGACGGACGACACACTCTATCAGGGCGAAGGGCCTGCGCTATTCCAGGACCAGCCGGCCACCCCGGCCGCCGGCGATCCCGGCATCTGGGCCCGGGCCTGGCAACAGGTCAAGACCACCGTGGGCAACGCCGTCTCCTACCGGCGCCTGGACCAGCCGGTACAGCCCTTGATGTCGCCGGAACAGGCCGCCTACGCCCGCCTCAACATGCAATTGATGCTGGAAGAAGCGGAACTGGCGGTGCTGCGGGGCAACCAGGTGCTGTATGACCGCGCCCTGGCCAAGGCCCGAGGCGCCCTCGAGCAGTGGTACGATGGCACCGACAACCGCATCACCGCGCTGCTGGACACCCTGGCCGAGCTGGAAGGCAAACAGGTCGACCCCGAGCTGCCGGATATCAGTGAATCCCTGGCGCTGCTCAAGGCCCGCCTGTCCGGCCGCTTGAACACCGAAAGCAGTGAGTCGGCAGACAGCGAGGGAGGCAACGGCCAATGATCCGCTACCTGCTGCTGATCCTGTTCGCCCTGCTGCTGGGGACCGCCCTCAGCATGGGCATCCAGTACGACCTGGGCTACATTCGCATCAGCCTGGGCAACCGGCTGATCGAGACCAACTTCTGGGTTGGGTTGTTCCTGCTGGTGGTTCTGGTGGCGACCTTGCTGATGCTGGCCAACCTCAGTCGACGGCTGTTTCACCGCACCAGCCTGGTTACCGGCTGGCTGGCCCAGGGCAACGCCCGCCGCGCCCGCCGTCGCACCACCCAGGGCCTGCTGGCCCTGGCCGAGGGCAACTGGCCACGGGCCCGCAAGCTGCTGGAAGCCTCGGCCAGCCACGCCGATACCCCGCTGATCAACTATCTGGCGGCGGCCCAGGCGGCCTTTGAGTCCGGCGATCACGACAATGTTGATGAACTGCTGCGTCAGGCCTTCGACAGCACCCCGGGATCAGACATGGCCGTGGGCATCACCCAGGCCCAGCTGCAACTGGCGGGTAACCGTCTCGAGCCGGCTCTGGCCACGCTGGTACGGCTGCGCAAGCAGGCACCCCATCACCCATTCGTACTGAAACTGCTCAAGAACACCTACGTCCGCCTGGAGGACTGGCGCGAGCTGTCCCAGCTGCTGCCAGAGCTGCGCAAACGCGGGCTGGTGGACGACGATGAGCGGGAGGAACTGGAGCGTACCATCTGGCACAACCTGATGCAGAAGGCCGCGGCCGACTGCCGCCGGCAGTCAGCGGAAGCCGGTGAAGGCTCACTCACGCCGCTGACCCGGCTGTGGGATGAAGTGCCCGGCAGCGTCCGCCGGGATGAGCAGACCATCCGCGAATACGCCCAACTGCTGGCGGAGCTGGGTGACGAAGCCCAGGCCGAAACCCTGCTGCGCAAGGTACTGCGCAATCACTGGAGCGACGAACTGATCAACCTCTATGGCCGGCTCCAGGGTGACAAGCCGGATGAACAGCTGCTGGCGGCGGAACGCTGGTTACAGGACCGCCCCAACAACGCCGAGCTGCTGCTGGCCCTGGGCCGACTCAGCCTGCGCAACCAGCTCTGGGGCAAAGCCCGGGAGTATTTTGAAACCAGCCTGCGACTGCGTCGCAGCCGGGAAACCATGGCGGAACTGAGCCGTCTCAACGCCCACATGGGCGAGGACGAGACCAGCGTCAAGCTCTTGATGCAGGGGCTGGTGAAAGACAGCGGCCTGCCCGACCTGCCGATGCCCAAGGCGTAAACCACCAGGCTGAGAGAAGGGCGCGCCGCCCGGTACTAACGCGGCGCGTATTCCAGCACGTCGGAGAAGAAGGCGTCTTGTGGCAATCCGGCGTCCAGCAGGGCGTCCAGCAGGGTATACACCATCGCCGGTGAGCCGCTGGCATGCACTTCCACGTTCTGCCAGTCCGCTCCGGAGGCGAGCACCGACCGCACCAGCTGGTCATGGTGACCAGCCCAGTCATTGTCCTCGTTGTCACCCACCACCGGCACAAAGCTCAACGGCGCCCACTCTTCATGCCATTGCTGGGCCAGCGTGCGCAGGTACATGTCTTCGTGGCGGCGTACCCCCCAGTACAGCCGTACCGGCTGTTGGCAGTTATTTTCCCGCAGGTAGTCCACCAGGCTCTTCATCTGGGCGAATCCGGTACCGGCCGCCACCAGCAGCAACGGACGCTCAGGAACGGCGGCGAGACAGGCCTTGCCGTGGGGCAGGGTCAGGGTCACCGTGTCGGACGCTTTCAGGGCATCGACAATGCGCTGGGAAGAGCCCCAGTCCGGTGACACCTGGATGTGCAGCTCAATGTCGGTGGCCGACGGACTGCTGGCGATGGAGAAGTAGCTGGGCTCGGCATCGGGAACCTGCAACGACAGGTACTGGCCGGCGTGGAAGGTCAGCTCCCGCCGCCGAGGCAGTTTCAGGGTGACCCGGTAGACGTCGTGACTGATGGGTTCGATGTCCACCACCGAGGCCTGCATGGTGTTCGGCTTGCTCTGTCCTGCTGCCATAACGGCGTCAATCTCCAGTTCCAGCGGCCCCTGCGCCACCGTCCGGCACAGCATCAGCCGCGAGCCAGGGGCAATGTCTTGTTGGTTGCGGGTGTTTCGCGCCTGCCCGCACAGCAGCCGTGCCTCGCACAGCTCGCACACCCCATTGCGGCAGGCCGCAGGTACCGCAATGCCGGCCCGGGTGGCCGCCGTCAGCAGATCCTCTCCGTGGGCGACGTGGTACCGCAAGTCGGCGGGGCGCAGGGTAACGCGAAACCGCGCCCCCGTCATGTCAGCCATGTCAGTATAATCCGCCGCCATCCCTGGCCACGGCGTCAATACCCAGCTCGTCCCAGAGCTCATCCACGCGCTGGCGGACCTCTGCGGTCATTTCAATGGGGGTACCCCACTCCCGATCGGTCTCGCCCGGCCACTTACTGGTGGCGTCCAGCCCCATCTTGGAGCCCAGGCCCGCCACCGGGGAGGCAAAGTCCAGGTAATCGATGGGGGTGTTTTCCACCAGGGTGGTATCCCGGGCGGGGTCCATCCGTGTGGTGATGGCCCAGATAACATCGTTCCAGTCCCGGGCATTGACGTCGTCATCGGTAACGATCACGAACTTGGTGTACATGAACTGACGCAGGAACGACCATACCCCCATCATTACCCGCTTGGCATGACCGGGGTACTGCTTCTTCATGGTCACCACCGCCAGCCGGTAGGAACAGCCTTCCGGGGGCAGGTAGAAATCAACAATCTCCGGGAACTGCTTCTGCAGGATCGGAATGAACACTTCGTTCAGTGCCACCCCAAGAATGGCCGGCTCGTCCGGCGGACGGCCGGTGTAGGTACTGTGGTAGATGGGGTCACGGCGGTGGGTGATGCGCTCCACGGTGAACACCGGAAACTGCTCGACTTCGTTGTAGTAACCGGTGTGATCACCAAACGGCCCTTCCGGCGCCATATCATCCGGGTAGATGTAGCCTTCCAGCACAATCTCGGCACTGGCGGGCACCTGCAGATCGCCCACGTCGGCCTGCACCAGTTCGGTACGGCCACCGCGCAACAGCCCTGCAAAGGCGTACTCCGACAGGGTATCCGGCACCGGCGTCACCGCCCCAAGAATGGTGGCCGGATCAGCCCCCAGCGCCACGGTGACCGGGAACGGCTTACCGGGATGCGCCTGCTGCCATTCCTGGAAGTCCAGCGCGCCGCCCCGATGGCTGAGCCAACGCATGATCAAGCGGTTGCGCCCGATCAGCTGCTGACGGTAGATACCCAGGTTCTGGCGCTCCTTGTGGGGACCGCGGGTGATCACCAGCGGCCAGGTGACCAGCGGCGCGGCATCGCCGGGCCAGCAGTGCTGGACCGGGATCTGGTAGAGATCGACCTGATCCTTCTCAATCACCACTTCCTGGCAGGGCGCCGACCGCAACACCTTCGGGCTCATCCGCATCACCTGGCGAAACACCGGCAGCTTTTCGATGGCGTCCTTGAACCCTTTGGGCGGGTCCGGCTCCTTCAGAAACGCCAGCAATTTGCCGATCTCCCGCAACGCGGTGACGTTGTCCTGCCCCATCCCCATGGCCACCCGTTTGGGAGTGCCGAACAGGTTGGCCAACACCGGCATGCGGTGGCCCTTGGGGTTTTCGAACAACAGCGCCGGACCGCCCGCCCGCAGGGTGCGATCGCAGATTTCGGTCATTTCCAGATAGGGATCAACTTCGGTACGGATGCGTTTCAGCTCACCCTGCTGTTCGAGCTGCTCGATAAAATCACGCAGGTCGCGGTACTTCATGTCAGGCTCCGGGTTGGGCTTGGGTCGGGGACAGCCAGCGGATCAAAAACGGTGTCGGTAAAACAAGAATGGGGAGCCCCGTATCAACAAGAAGCTCCCCATCTCAGTTCAAGCTGTTGCGGCCAGCGCCGCCGACGGTCTTACCGACGCTTCATCGACAGGAAGAACTCGTCGTTGGTCTTGGTTTCCCGCAGCTTGTCGAGCAGGAACTCCAGTGCCGCGGTATCGTCGTCCATGGAGTGCAGCAGTTTGCGCAGAATCCACACCCGCTGAATATCGGCTTCGGCCATCAGCAGGTCCTCACGACGGGTACCGGAGCGACGGATGTTCATCGCCGGGTAAACTCGCTTCTCGGCGATGCGACGGTCCAGGTGCACTTCCATGTTACCGGTGCCTTTGAACTCCTCGTAGATCACCTCATCCATCTTGGAACCGGTATCCACCAGCGCCGTGGCCAGGATGGTCAGGCTGCCACCTTCTTCGACGTTACGGGCAGCACCGAAGAAGCGCTTGGGTTTTTCCAGGGCGTGGGCATCCACACCACCGGTCAGCACCTTGCCAGACGACGGAATCACGGTGTTGTAGGCACGGGCCAGACGGGTAATGGAATCCAGCAGGATCACCACGTCCTTCTTGTGCTCTACGAGCCGCTTGGCCTTCTCGATCACCATCTCGGCGACCTGAACGTGACGCGCCGGCGGTTCGTCAAAGGTGGACGCGATCACCTCGCCGCGCACAGTGC
Organism: Marinobacter sp. CA1; assembly: GCF_020546665.1. Lineage (NCBI taxonomy): Bacteria > Pseudomonadati > Pseudomonadota > Gammaproteobacteria > Pseudomonadales > Marinobacteraceae > Marinobacter > Marinobacter sp. CA1. The sequence continues at coordinate 284,650 of NZ_CP071785.1, read as the reverse complement.
GCTGCATTTCGGTGACTTCCTCCGGACGCTCATCGATCAGCAGTACCATCACATGGCATTCAGGGTTGTTGCGGGTGATGGACTGGGCGATGTTCTGCATCAGCAGGGTCTTACCGGCCTTGGGTGGCGATACGATCAGCCCCCGCTGGCCCTTGCCGATGGGCGACACCAGATCCAGAACCCGCGATGACAGGTCCTCGGTGCTGCCGTTACCCGCTTCCAGCGCCAGACGCTCTTCCGGGAACAGCGGCGTCAGGTTCTCGAACAGAATCTTGTTGCGGGCGTTGTCCGGCTTGTCGAAATTGATTTCGCTGACTTTCAGCAGCGCGAAGTAACGCTCGCCATCCTTCGGCGGCCGGATCTTGCCCGCAATGGTGTCACCGGTGCGAAGGTTGAATCGACGGATCTGGCTGGGAGAGACGTAGATGTCGTCCGGGCCCGCCAGGTAGGAGGCGTCCGCCGAGCGCAGAAAGCCGAAACCGTCCTGCAGAATCTCCAGTACGCCATCACCGTAGATGTCTTCGCCGCTTTTGGCGTGCTTCTTCAGGATGGAAAAAATGACATCCTGCTTGCGGGAGCGAGCCAGGTTGTCGAGACCCATTTCCTGCGCAATATCGAGCAGTTCGGGCACGGATTTCTGCTTGAGTTCAGTAAGATTCATAAGTTGTTAGGCATTCAAGAATGGAAATAATCAGGGTTAGAGGGGACAGGGGGTACGAAACTGGCCGTCCCGGCCATGTCAGGGGCCAAAAATAAAGAAAATGGAGCTAAAGGCCAGAGGCTGAGAGAGATGTCAGCCCGTCAGACTGAGCGATCTTTCACCAGGTCGTTGTGCAATGTCAAGTACTGGCGGCCTCAAATCGTTGATCATTATAGCAACAACCGGGGTCAATACCAGCCCTTCCAATCCCGCCCTGTGATCGGGATACTGAGAGCTTAAGGCAAGCCAACGGTTACGACAAGGCCAATAGGCCGGGAACTCAACCAACTTTCGGAGCAATGTGACGGATGACCAGTCATACCCAGGCCGGCAACCATGCCCTTAACATCGCCCTACTCACCGTGTCCGACAGCCGCGGCGTCGAGCAGGACACCTCCGGCCAGTACCTGGAAGACAGCGTACTGACCGCAGGCCACCAGCTCATCGCCCGTCGCATCCTGCCAGACGACATCTATCTGGTGCGGGCGTTGATCTCCCAATGGGTCGCGGCGCCGGATATTCACGCCGTGATCATCACTGGCGGCACCGGCTTCCACGAGCGTGACAGCACGCCAGAGGCGGTGATGCCGCTGCTGGACAAGACCATCGACGGCTTCGGCGAAGAGTTCCGCCGGCTGTCCCAGACCGACATCGGCAGTTCCACGGTACAGTCCCGGGCCTTTGGTGGCCTTGCCAACCACACCGTGATTTTCTGCCTGCCCGGCTCCACCGGCGCCTGCCGTACCGGCTGGGAGGGCATCCTGCGGGATCAGCTCACCGCCACCCACAAACCCTGCAACTTCGTCGGCCTGCTGCAGCGCAAACCGGACCGCCCGGTGCAGCGGCTGCAGGAAGTCATCGGCGACAAGGCGGTGCGCTGATGGCCGTCGGTAACCTGACCTCCGTTGACGACGCCCTGGCGCACTTGTTTGCCGACGCCGGAGTGGTAACAGACACCGAAACCCTGCCCCTGGCCGACGCCCTCGGGCGGGTACTGGCCGAGGCGCAGCAGGTGCCAGCCGACGTCCCGCCCGCCGACAACAGTGCGGTGGATGGTTACGCGGTGCGCACCGCCGACCTGGTGGCCGGTCGCGCGCTGCCGGTGCGTGGCCGCATTGCCGCCGGCCAGGCTCCGGAATCGCTGCCGGAAGGGGCCGCCGCGCGCATTTTCACCGGCTCGGAGGTCCCGGAGGGCGCCGATGCAGTGATCATGCAGGAGCGCACCGAACGGGTCGATGGCCAGGTCTACCTGCTGGCCGATCTGGAGCCGGGACAGAACATCCGTCGCCGCGGCCAGGATCTGCGCGAGGGCGATACCGCCCTGGCGGCCGGCGTACGCCTGCGTCCCCAGGAGCTGGGGCTGCTGGCCTCCATGGGCATTGCCGAAGTCACCGTGTATCGGCGCCTGAAAGTGGCGGTGTTCACCACCGGCGACGAGCTGGTGGAGCCCGGCCAGGCGCTGGCCCCGGGACAGATCTACAACTCCAACCGCTTCACCCTGCTGGGCCTGATGGCGCGCACCGGCTGTAACGTCGTGCGCTGCGAGACCCTGCCGGACGATCGGGTCTTTTCCGAGCAGGCCCTCACCGAGGCGGCGGCGGAGGCCGACCTGATCATCACCAGCGGCGGTGTGTCGGTCGGCGAGGAAGACCACATTCGCGCGGTTCTCGAGGATCAGGGCGAACTGTCGCTGTGGCGACTGGCCATCAAACCCGGCAAACCGCTGGCCTATGGCCACCTGGCCGGCACACCGGTGCTGGGGCTGCCCGGCAACCCGGCCGCCGTGCTGGTGACGGGCCTGGTGCTGGCCCTGCCTTACCTGCATCGGCGCCAGGGACGCAGCGGTGATCCGATCTCTGCGCAGTCACTACCGGCCGGCTTTGCCGTCGACGTGCCGTCCATCCGCCGCGAATTCCTGCGGGCCCGCAAGGAACTCAAGGACGGTCAGCCGCAGGTGGTGGTCTACCCCAACCAGAGTTCCGGCATGCTCAGTTCCGCCTGCTGGGCTGAGGGCCTGGCGGTGGTGCCCGAGCACACCACGGTGGCGGAGGGCGACCTGATCACCTACTACAGCTTTGCCGACCTGCTGGAGTGAACCGATGACCGACGTCACCATCACCGTGCACTACTTTGCCCGCCTCAGAGAACAGCTGGGGACCGAACAGGAAACCGTGACCGTCCCCGCCAACCTGACCTTGGCGGAACTGAAACAGCGCCTGGCGGAGCGGGGAGCGCCGTGGCAGTTGCTGACCGGCGAGCGGCCGGTACTGGCGGCCGTCAACCAGGCCATGGCCAAGAACTCCACGTCCCTGCAGGACCGGGACGAGGTGGCGTTTTTTCCACCGGTAACCGGAGGCTGAGCAATGACCGATCATGTCCTGGTAGCACCCGCCGACTTCGACGCCGCAGAACAGCTCCAACAACTGCGCCAGACCAGCAACGCCACAGGTGCAATCGCCACCTTTACCGGATTGGTGCGGGACTACGGCGACCGCAGCGACGTCACCGGATTGTTTCTGGAACACTACCCCGGTATGACCGAACAGGTGATCCACGGGCTGATTGGCGACGCCCGGGAACGCTGGGACATCCAGAGCGCCCGGGTGATCCACCGGGTTGGCACCCTGACGCTGGGCGAGCAGATCGTGTTCGTGGGAGTCAGCAGCAGCCACCGGGCAGACGCCTTCGCGGCCTGTGAATTCCTAATGGATGCGCTGAAGACGTCAGCGCCGTTCTGGAAGAAGGAGCTCACCCGCGATGGCGAGCACTGGGTGGAGCAGAAAGACAGCGACCGCGAACGCGGTGCCCGCTGGCACCAGAGCGATCCTGGCGACGACTAGCATAAGTCATCCGGTGTATTGCGATTGGTGAACTGGGACGCAAAGACGTCACAGTTCACCTGCCACCCGCCGTGCTGGCGGAAGAAGCGGAACACCCGGCGTTCGCCCGTTGCCAGGTACGCCGCCAGATCGTCCACCAGAGCCACCGGCACCACCCCGTGCAGGGGGTGAACGCGGCCGTCCACCTCCGCCATCAGCGGCCGCTCGGGGGCCTCGTGGTAGGCCGCCAGCACATGGGCCAGCAGCGATGGCGTCACCGCGGGCGTATCGCAGGGACAGACCAGCACCGCCGCAAAGCCCTCCTGACGGGCACATTCCAGCCCAGCCAACAGCCCGGCGAGCGGTCCCTGCCAGCGCAGGCCGGGTGGGTCGGAGACCAGCCACTGCCCCAGCGGCCTATAGAACGCCGGATGCCGGTTGGCGCTGACAATCAGCGCCGGCACCACCGCCGTCATCGTGGCTGCCACCCGGCTTGCCATGGGCGTCCCCTGCCAGACCAGGCGGCCCTTGTCGTCACCGCCCATGCGCCGGGATTCCCCCCCGGCCAGCAACAGTCCGGCAATGGTCATATTCACTCCCGCATTGGCCGCTGCCAAGACACAACAAAGCCGCCCGTGAGCAACTCAGGGGCGGCTTTGTTGGGTTCGACAGACCGATCAGAGGTTGCTGTCGAGGAAGGCTGCCAGCTGTGACTTGGACAGGGCGCCCACCTTGGTGGCATCGACGTTGCCGTTCTTGAACAGCATCAGGGTCGGGATACCGCGAATGTTGAACTTGGGCGGAGTCTGCTCGTTCTCATCAATGTTGAGCTTGCAGATCTTGAGCTTGCCGTCGTACTCATCGGCAATCTCTTCCAGCACCGGCGCGATCATCTTGCAGGGACCGCACCATTCGGCCCAGTAATCCACCAGTACCGGCGTATCGGCCTGCAGTACTTCCTGCTCGAAAGACGCATCGGTCACATTTACGATATTTCCGCTCATTGCCTTTTCCTGATTACGGCGCATCTGTCCCCATGAAGCCGACGTCGGCCAGCCTGGGGCTACGCTATGGACTGATTTGGACGGGGTTGCATGGCCTTGCCACGACCCCGGCTTACCTGCGGTGAACACCAGACCAATACGGCCAGCACCACCGACGAGATTAGTCATTACTTTACGCGATTGCTCGACCGGATGTGAAGGGGCCGACTATCGCCGGATCATGGAAAGCGACTACTGACAGCCACCGGGCATTGCCTTATAGTTGTCGCAGCATTCGATGTCGCTAGGGGAACCTTCCGGTATCCCGCTGCCCCGGGGCCGCCCTGGTCCCACGCCTTTCCAAGCCGGCAAGAGGAAGTAGTCAGCCGTGATGGCCGTCGATACCGCCACCGAACCCGATGTCATTGCCGCCATCGACATGGGGTCGAACAGTTTCCACATGGTCGTGGCCCGCCTGGTGCACGGCGAAATCCGAACCCTTGAGAAGATGGGTGAGAAGGTCCAGCTCGGGGCCGGCCTGGATGCCGACAACAACCTCACCGAAGCCGCCCAGCAAAGGGCCCTCGACTGCCTCAGCCGCTTTGCCCAGCGACTCAGCGGCATGCCCGCCTCAGCGGTGCAGATCGTTGGCACCAACGCCCTGCGGGTGGCCCGCAACGCCGCCGGTTTCATCCAACGCGCCGAGCAGGTACTGGGCTTTCCGGTCGAGATCATCGCCGGCCGCGAAGAGGCCCGTCTGATCTACCTGGGGGTGTCCCACACCCTGTCCGATGATGCCGGCCGACGGCTGGTGATCGACATTGGCGGCGGCAGCACCGAGTTCATCATCGGTGAACGCTTTGAAACCCGGGAGCTGGAAAGCCTCCACATGGGCTGCGTGTCTTTCCGCAACCGCCACTTCGCCGACGGCCGCATCAGTCGCCGGCAGATGGATCGCGCCATCACCCACGCCGCCCAGGAGCTGCTGCACATCCGCAGCCAATACCGGCGCCTGGGCTGGAGCAGCGCGGTCGGCTCCTCCGGCTCCATCAAGGCCATTGCCAATGCCCTGGCAGCGCTGCGCATCACCGACGGCACCATCACCTTCAAGGCCATGCGGGAGCTGCGCAAGCGGCTGGTGGACATGGGCCGGGTGGAACGGCTGTCAGAACTGGGCGTGCGAACGGAACGCCACAGCGTGTTCCCGGCCGGTTTCGCCATTCTCTACGCGGCGTTCGAATCGCTGGGGATCGAGGAAATGCGCTTTGCCGAGGGCGCGCTGCGGGAAGGCCTGCTGTATGACATTGTCGGCCGTATCCAGCACGAGGACGTTCGCGAGCGCACCATTCAGGCGCTGCAGGAACGCTACCACGTTGATCAGGACCATGGCCGCGCTGTCGAGGAGACCGCCATCGCCGCCTGGCGCCAGGTTGCCGACAGTTGGCAGATCAACAGCGACAACGACGAAGACGTGCTGCGCTGGGCCTGTCGTCTGCACGAGATTGGCCTGACCATCTCCCACAGTCAGTACCACAAGCACGGTGCCTATCTGCTGCAGTATTCCGACCTGCCGGGCTTTACCCAGCAGTTCCAGCGTGAACTGGCCACCCTGGTACGGGGTCACCGCCGCAAGTTCTCGTCGGCGGTGTTCGAAAACGCCGACCCGGATGACCATGGCCGTCTGCGCTATCTGTGCGTGCTGATCCGGCTGGCAGTGTTGATCCAGCACCCCCGCAACCAGGAACCGCCACCGGATTTCAGGCTCAGTGCCAACGCCAATAGCCTGACCCTGACGCTGCCGGACAACTGGCTGGCAGACCGGCCACTGACCCGGGCGGACCTGGAAAATGAACGGGACTACCTGACCCGTCAGGACCTGCAGCTCATTCTGGCGTGAGCACCAGAGCAGATTGCCGGGTTACACCAACCCGGCTTCCATTGTCTCGACGGTCTCGCTGACGTCCAGCCATTCCGCTTCGGCCTCGTCCAACTCGACCTTGCAACTGGCCTGTTCTGCCAGCAGGGTTTTCAGCCGATCCTTGTTCTCGGCCTCATACACCTCGGGCCGGGACAGGGCCGCTTCCAGTTCGGCAAGGGTCTGCTGCAGTTTTTCCATCTGCTTTTCCAGCGCCGTCTGGCGCTTGCGGAAAGGGCTGATCTGTTGTCGCAGTGCCGCCTCTGCCCGCTTCTTGGCCTTGCGCTCGTCGGCACTTAGGCCGGCAGGCACGGGCGATGCATCGGCCTGGTCCGGCTCGGCCTGACGCCTGGGTGGCTCGCCATCGTCCTTGCGGCGCTCGGCCAGCCAGCGCTCGTAATCCTCCAGATCACCGTCGTATTCCGTTACGCCGCCGTCGTTGACCAGCCAGAACTCATCCACCGTGTTCCGCAGCAGATGGCGGTCATGGGAGACCACCACAATGGCGCCATCGAAGTCCTGCAATGCCATGGTCAGGGCCTGACGCATTTCCAGGTCCAAATGGTTGGTCGGCTCGTCCAGCAACAGCAGGTTGGGCTTCTGCCAGGCGATGGTCGCCAGGGCAACCCGCGCTTTCTCACCCCCGGAAAACGACCGGATCGGCGACAACGCCTCATCGCCATGGAAATTGAAGCCGCCCAGGAAATTGCGGATGCGTTGCTCGGAGGCGGTTGGCGCCAGCCGCTGCAGATGCAGGAACGGGCTGGCGTCCAGATCCAGCGCCTCCAGTTGGTGCTGGGCAAAGTAGCCCACCGCCAAGTTCTCGCCAGGGTTGCGCTCCCCGGCCAGCAGGGTCGCTTCGCCGCGCAATGCATCAATCAACGTCGACTTGCCGGCGCCATTGGGGCCCAGCAGGCCCACCCGGGTCCCAGGCAGCAGGGACAGATTGAGACCGGACAACACCACCCGATCGCCATGGCCGGCTTCGCCCTGTCGGATCGACAGCAACGGGCTGGACACCTTGTCCGCTACCGGGAACTGGAAACTGAACGGCGAATCGACGTGGGCCGGCGCGATCTTCTCCATCCGCTCCAGCGCCTTGACCCGGCTCTGGGCCTGACGGGCCTTGCTGGCCTTGGCCTTGAAGCGGCTGATAAAGCGCTCAATCTGGGCAATCTCAGACTGCTGGCGTTCGTAGTTGGCCTGCTGTTGCGCCAGGCGTTCGCTGCGCTGTCGCTCAAACGCTGAGTAGTTGCCGGTGTAGGCGTTCAGCCCCTTGCGCTCAAAGTGCACGACATGGGTTGCCACCCGATCCATGAAATCCCGGTCGTGGGAGATGAACAGCAGGGTACCGGGGTAACGACGCAACCACCCCTCCAGCCACAGGCAGGCATCCAGATCGAGGTGGTTGGTGGGCTCGTCGAGCAGCAAAAGGTCGGACGGCCGCATCAGCGCCTGAGCCAGGTTGAGGCGAATCCGCCAGCCGCCACTGAACGCCGACACCGGGCGCTCGATATCACTGTCGGCAAAGCCCAGGCCACGGATCAGGCTTTCGGCGCGCCGGGGAGCATCCCAGGCCTGATAGAGATCCAGCTCACCGTGTAGCCGGGCGATGGCATGGTCGTCACTGGCAGCTTCGGCAGCCGCCAACTCCGCTTCCATACGCCGCAGCTCCAGATCGCCATCGAGGACAAAGTCCCGGGCCGAGCGCTCGCTGGCCTCAAATTCCTGGGCCATGTGAGCAATGCGGCAGCCGCCAGGCAGCGACACATCCCCCTGCTCCTGACTCAATTGGCCCAGCAACAGCTTGAACAAGCTGGACTTTCCGGCACCATTGGCACCCACAATGGCGACCCGGTCGCCAGGTTGAACGGTCAGATTGGCGCTCTCTAGCAACCAGACGCCGCCGCGTTGTAAACTGAGATCTGTTATCGTAAGCATGCCGGCATTCTATCAGGAACCCGCTGAATGCCAGAACACTGGCGATCATCAAGGTCCCAGCCGGCAGCCATCGCACCAACGCCGTGGGCACCGCATGACCGCACAATGGACGCCATTGCCGGCAACCCTGGAACCGGACAATCCCCTATGGCGGTTTGCGCTGGCGGCCTGGACAATTCCGGCGGTTGAACAGCACTGCCTGGCGCTCCAGGGCCGAGGCTGGAGTGTCACCCGGCTGCTGACCGCGGCGTGGCAAGCGTCTCTGGGCCAGGCCTTCACCAGCGAGTCAGCAGTGGTGTTGCAGTGGCGCACCGAAGTGACCGCCCCCCTGCGACAGCTGCGAAAACAGCTGCCCAGGGAGCACAGCACAATCGCCAGCCTGCGCAGCAAAGTGGCCAGCGCCGAGCTGGAGGCGGAACGAATGGAACTGGCCCTGGTGTTTCACCATACCCTCGCCACCACCGCCAGCGCCGCGCCAACAGAACAACTGATCCGGGACAATCTCCGCAAGGCGGCGCCCCCGGAACCACAGGATACGGAGACCGAGCGACGGCTGGCGGAACTGAGCCGGCACTTTTTCCGGCTCTCCCCCAACGGAGCAAGCAGGCCATGATAATGCGATGGCTGATCAGACTGGCGTTTCCGGCTCTTGGGCTGCTGTTGCTGCTGATTTTTTTCGGCATCACCGACCCGGAGACCGTCGCCAGCACGGATGCAACCGAATCCCCCGACGAAAAGATCCCCGCCTTCGAAGGATTGGTGCCATCTCCGGTACCACTGGACGGCCCGGATGTGATCTTCAAATGGCAGGACAGCGACGGTGGCTGGCATTACGCCGACACTCCACCGGAGAAAGGGCCCTGGAATGCCCTCGCGGTCGAACCCAACCAGGGGCTGCCCAACCTGTCGTCCGGCGACCCGGAAACCGACTGGCAATCCCCCTATCACGCCCCCTTCGCCCTGAGCCCGGGCAAGGATAGCTGACGGCCAAGGATGGCTAACAGGTTCAGGGAGGCTCGCCCTCACTTCTCAGCTTTGTTGACCACGGCAAACGATTAACGTCCGTTCAGTGGCATCTGAGTGCTGAACCGGTTACCTTTTCCGTCATCATTCATCATCGATGCATCAACACTAAGGACGATCCAATGAAGAAGACGCTAATCGCCGTAGCGACCGCTGGCATCCTCGGCGGTTGTACCGCCGCCAACCAGCCGGCACCGGAGCCCGAGCTGAACGACAACCACCAGAAAGTCAGCTACGGCATGGGTCTGGTGCTGGGCGAGCGCATGCGCAATGATCTGCCGGACCTGCAGATGGATCAGTTCCTACAGGGTATCCAGCACGGCCACGCCGGCGATGAAAACGTCAACCGGATGACCCGCGAAGAGATCCAGCAGGCGCTGATGGACTACCAGAAGCAGATGCAGGAAGAGCAGGTTGCGCAGATGGAACAACTGGCGGAAGACAACAAGACCGCCGGCGAAACGTTCCTCAAGGAAAACGCCGAGCGTGACGGTGTGATGACCACCGAATCCGGCCTGCAGTACGAAGTGGTTGAAGCCGCTGAAGGCGACATGCCCACCGCCGACGATAAGGTCAAGGTGCACTACACCGGTGAACTGATCTCAGGCGAAGTGTTCGACAGCTCCCGCGAGCGCGGCGAGCCGGTCACCTTCGGTCTGAACCAGGTTATCCCGGGCTGGACCGAAGGCCTGCAGCTGATGCCGGAAGGCAGCCGCTACAAGCTGTATATCCCGTCAGATCTGGCGTACGGCCCGGGCGGCAACCGCGCCATCGGTCCCAACGAAACCCTGATCTTTGACGTGGAACTGCTGGAAATCAATCCGGAGTCCTGATCCGGACCCGCACTCCAGCCTATCTCACCGGCAGTCAGTCCCTGGCTGCCGGCCACTCCCGCCTCAGGCGGACGAAGACATCACCTGATCGGCATGAACGTTGTGCAACTGCTCGATCAGCACGTCTTCCATTTCAAACCGGCTTTCCAGAGTCTCACCCAGTTGGGACAGTTCGCTGAACAGCTCCCGCACCTCGGTGTCCGTCAGTTCACCGCCATCCAGGCGATCATTGAAATTCAGTGCCACCTCAGTGGTCTGCTCCAGTCTGGGATAGAGCTTGGCCGCCAGCTCCAGGCCGCCGTCGTTAAACTCCTTGGCCTCGTGGATCAACTGCTCATAGACCTCAAAGTGGCCGGCCGACACATAGTCCACCAGGATCTCGCAAAGCCGCACAAACTTGGCCACTACCGCCTCGGTAGGCGCGTCACTGTCTGCTCCGGACAGCTCGCAGTAATGGACGATCAACTCCTGTCGCTCCTTGAGCCAACGGTCGATCAGCTCGCTGACCCCTCCCCAACGCTCCTTGGCATTGCGGCAATTCTCTAACATGACGCCTCCCGGTGACTTCTTCCGTTGCTGCTGCAATTGATTGTTGTTTTCAGCACAGACGGGCCGAGCCGCCAATAACGGTGGCCCGTGCAAATCAAGTTACCCCAAGCCGCGCCGGGGTAGCAACTGCAAAATTTGGATAGCAAACGACCTTGTTGGCGGAGCCAGATCAGCGCTGTCCGGGACGCACCAGCATCACCAGACCAACGATGACCAGCACCCCAAAGAACAGTGCCGTCCAGCCCGGAATGCTCAGGCCCAGAAAGCGCCACACCACCTCGGCACAGTCGCCGGTACCGCGGATCGCCATCGCCAGCACCTCTCCCAGCGGGAACACCTCCAGCATGTAATCCACCGAGGGGCCACAGGCAGGCACCTGATCCGCCGGCAGGCTCTGCAGCCACAGCTGGCGCCCTGCCAGCCCCAGACCACCACCGGCGACGACAGCCAGCGACAGGCCATAGATGCGGCCACCCAGAGGGCCCGGGTTATGCAGTGCAGCCACCAGGCTCACCAGCCCGACCGCCATAAACGCAAAGCGCTGCATCCAGCACAGCGGACAGGGTTCCAGTCCCTGCACGTGTTCCATGTAGAAAGCGGTCGCCAGCAGACCGGCACACACCACAAAGACCAGGAAAAACACCAATCGACGATTCAAACGTTCCATCCTCTCGAAGTAACTGTCAGACCACGGGGGCGCGAGCCGGTATGACCGGCAACCCGCTGATAAGATCCACAACCGCCCAAACTTCGCCCAGACACGCTGCTGCAAGCAAACCGGCAGCCTGCTATGCTGTCCGCACCCGTTGTGCTGGCCACTTAACCGCAACCGCTACAGAACATCAAGCCTATGAACGTTATGTCATTTCTTCGCTTTACCCTGCTTGCATTCAGCCTGATGGCGACGGCTCTGACGCCGGCCTGGGCCGCCGACGATGAAGAGGAAGGCGAGGAAGCCGCCCAGGTCACCGACTACATTGCCATGGAGCCGGCGTTCGTCACCAACGTGGGTACACCGGACCGGAAACTGAAGTACCTGAAAACGGAGATCACCCTGCGGGCATCCAGCGCCAACACCCGGCCGGCCGTGGAAACCCACATGCCAAGGCTGCGGCACGAACTGGTGATGCTGTTTGGAGAGCAGTCAGATCTGGATCAGCTGACCTCGGCCGAAGGCAAGGACAGCCTGCGGGCGGAAGCCCTGAGCCGCATCAACGCGGTGCTGGACGAGCAGCAGACGGGAACCCGGATTGACGACGTTATCTTCACCACGTTCGTGGTTCAGCGCTAGAGAGCCTCTGAGAGGCCGGTTCCGCGCCTGGATGAGCGCGGTGGATCAGGCGATGCGGGAGAAGAAATCGTCCTGTCTGGCCGCCGCCGCTTCAGCCGCGGCCTCGGTGGCGTCTTCCCAGCCGGCTTCCCAGGCCGCGATCACCACCTCACCCCGGTAAGGGCAACGCTCCCGCGGCATGCCCATTTCCGCCGCCATGCTGCCCTGACGATACGCCTTGTTGAGGGACTCAACGTCCCAACCCAGCTTGATGTCCCTTGCCATGTCTGCCTCCTGTCATCGCCTGAGCCAGCCGCACATGGGGTTTGGGCTGGGAAAGACTCACTACACGATGTAACAAAAGCTAACAGTGGTTACGGTCGTTGACAAACAGCTGTTCATTTTTTGTGTACCAGGTCCGCTGCAACCGTGACCGGGGTACCGAACGGCATCAGAGACGCTCTTAAAAGTACTTCAAAATCAGTGCATTACCGATCTGACAGGTATTCCGCCAGGTAGTCCTCGAACGACTGCGTCTCCGCCGCCTCGATTGCCGCCTGCTCCGCCAGCGACGCCTCGGTCATCCGCTCATAGGCCTGCTGGGTCGCCGGCGCCAGAGCTTGCGAACGGAAAGCCGCCTGGTGTCGCTGCGACATCGCCATCACCCAGTCACGGTGCCCCAGGCCCTCTTCACGCATGGCCGCCAGCACCCGGGCCGACGGCAACCGGCCGGTATCGGTCAGCTTGTCCGCCTGCTCCGCCAGGGCCCGACGGTACCGGTCGCCGCCCTGCCACTGATCCAGTTGTTCAGCCAAAGGCGCCAGACCGTCCACCAGACGCCGGGCGGCATCCATCAGTGGCATCGGCTGGTTACGGCAGGCCAGGTTGAGGTTCTGGTCGCGGCCACGGCTGACCACGTCTTTGTAATTGTCGTCGAGGTGAACGCACTCGTCGTCATCGATCCAGCCACTGTCGGACAGCAGGCAATCCAGCAGGAACAGATCCAGGAAGTCCAACTGACCGGCGCTGACCCCCAACGGCGAGAACGGGTCCAGATCGAGGCAGCGCACCTCCACATACTCCACGCCACGAGCATCCAGCGCCTGTATTGGCTTTTCCTCGCGCTCGGTGGTGCGTTTGGGACGAATGGCGCTGTAGTACTCGTTCTCGATCTGCAGGATGCTGGTGTTGATCTGGATGAATCGGTCGCCGTCGCGGGTACCGATCTTCTCATAGGCCGGCCAGGGAGTACGGATGGCCTGGGCCAGGGTGTTGGTGTAGGTCTTCAGCTCGTTGAAACAGATGTTGAGGGATGCCTGGGCGTTGTTGTGGTAGCCCAGATCTCCCATTCGCAGAGAGGTGGCAGCAGCCCCAAACCAGGTGTGGTCATCAAACCGCTCCAGGTGATGGCTGACGCCGTCCACGAAGCTGGCATCCAATGCCGGTGAGGCGCCGAACAACAGCATCAGCAGCCAGCTGCGCCGGCGGAAGTTGCGCACCAGCCAGAAATACTGGTCTGACTTGAAGTCCTGCAGCGAGCGCCCGTCGCCCAGGGCCTGCTGCCACTGCTGCCAGAAGCTGTCCGGGAACGACAGGTTGTAGTGGGCACCGGCGATGCTCTGCATCATCCGGCCATAGCGTACCGCCAGCCCCTGGCGATAGACGTGCTTGAGCTGACCAACGTTGGAGCTGCCGTACTCGGCAATCGGAATGCTGGGGTCGCCGTCAAGCTCGCAGGGCATGCTGGCGGCCCAGAACACCTCGTCCCCCAGGTGCTGGTGGACAAAATGATGGGTCTCCCACAGCGATTCCAGCAGCGCCTCGGTACTGTCACAGACCGGGGTGATCAGCTCCAGCAGGGACTCGGAGTAGTCAGTGGTAATCCGCGGGTGAGTCAGGGTGGACCCCAGCGCCCGCGGGTGGGGAGTCTGGGCGATGAAGCCCCGGGCGTCCGCCCGCAATCCCTCCTTTTCAACCCCTTTACGGAAGCCGTGCCACTGGCCGGCGGTGAACTGGCGGAAAAGCTGGTGCCGGGAATCCCCCATGAATCACTCCTGCTGACCCCGGACCGCAGACCGGGGTGGAATACGTTGGAGCCGGCCGCACCGGCTCCCTAAGTTAGCTGCCTTTGCGGGCCGACGCCAGGGCCTGGGCCAGCGCACCGGCCATCGCCCCCTGGGGCGCTTTCTGGTCCCGGCCGCCCTTACCCTGCCGCGGCTGGGCACCACGACCGGCGTTGCGGCCACCACGGCTGTCGCTTTGGCTCTTCTCTCCGGGCTGGTCATCCATCCGCATGGACAGCGCGATACGCTTGCGGGGAATGTCCACGTCCATCACCTTGACCTTGACGATATCCCCCGCCTTCACCACCTCACGAGGGTCGTTGACGAACTGGTGCGACAGCGCGGAGATGTGCACCAGACCGTCCTGGTGTACGCCGATATCAACAAAGGCACCGAAATTGGTGACGTTGGTGACTGTGCCTTCCAGCACCATCCCGGCCTTGAGGTCCTTGAGGGTTTCCACCCCTTCTTCAAAGCTGGCGAAGCGGAACTCCGGCCGTGGGTCACGTCCGGGCTTCTCCAGCTCGGCAAGGATGTCCTTCACCGTCGGCAGACCAAACTGCTCGGTGACAAACTCTTCCGGCTTGAGGCTGCGCAGGAACGCCGAGTCGCCGACGATGCTGGCGACGTCGCGGCCGCTCTTGGCGGCAATCGCCTCCACCACACCGTAGGCCTCCGGGTGCACCGACGAACGGTCCAGCGGGTTATCGCCGGTGGCGATGCGCAGGAAGCCGGCGGCCTGCTCGAAGGTACGTGCGCCCAGGCGACTGACCTCCATCAGCTGTTTGCGATTGCGGAACACACCGTTGCGACTGCGGAAATCGACGATGTTCTGGGCAATGGTCTGATTCAGACCGGACACCCGCGCCAGCAGCGGTACCGAGGCGGTGTTGAGGTCCACGCCAACGCCGTTAACACAGTCCTCCACCACCGCATCCAGGCTGCGGGCGAGCTGCACCTGGGATACGTCGTGCTGGTACTGGCCCACGCCGATGGACTTGGGTTCGATCTTCACCAGCTCCGCCAGCGGGTCCTGCAGGCGGCGGGCGATGGACACCGCACCACGGATGGTGACGTCCAGGTCCGGCAGCTCGCGGGCGGCGAACTCGGATGCGGAGTAGATGGAGGCGCCGGACTCGTTCACCACAATGCGGGCCAGGTTGAGGTCCGGGTAACGCTTGATCAGGTCAGCCACCAGCTTCTCGGTTTCCCGCGAGGCGGTGCCGTTGCCGATGGCCACCAGTTCGATCCTGTACTGCTTGCACCAGGCGGCCAGTTGCTCGATGGAGCGGTCCCACTGGTTCTTCGGGGCATGGGGGAAGATCGCGCCGTGACCGGCCACCTCACCGGTACCATCGATGATCGCCACCTTGACCCCGGTACGCAGTCCCGGGTCCAGGCCCAGGGTGGCACGGGGACCAGCCGGTGCCAGCAGCAACAGATCCTTGAGGTTGGCGGCAAAGACGTTGATGGCCTCGGCTTCGGCGGTTTCACGCACCTGCGCCATCAGGTCGGTTTCAATCTGGGTCGACAGCTTCACCCGCCAGGTCCAGCGCACCACGTCCGACAGCCACTTGTCGGCAGCACGGCCGTTGTCACGGATGTTCCAGTGGC
Source organism: Marinobacter sp. CA1 (assembly GCF_020546665.1). Taxonomy (NCBI): domain Bacteria; kingdom Pseudomonadati; phylum Pseudomonadota; class Gammaproteobacteria; order Pseudomonadales; family Marinobacteraceae; genus Marinobacter; species Marinobacter sp. CA1. Next base: position 268,940 of record NZ_CP071785.1, on the reverse strand, counting down.
CAGCGATACGCTGCTCGGCCGGATGCGACTGACGGCGGTCGTCTTCGCCCTCACCCACCACAATGCTGTAGGTCAGGATGCCCTCGTTACGCCCGCGCAGGATCGCCAGGGCCCGGTGGGACGGCACCTTCTTCAGCGGTTCGACATGGTCAAAGTAATCGCGGAACTTGGCACCCTCGGTTTCCTTGCCTTCCACCACCGTCACCTTGAGCTGGCCCTGCTGCCAGATAAAGTCCCGCAGTTGTCCCAGCAGTTCGGCGTCCTCGGCAAAGCGCTCCATCAGGATATAGCGGGCACCGTCGAGGGCTGCCTTGGTATCGGCCACGCCGGCCTCGGCGTTGACGTAATCTGCCGCCAGGGCCTCGGGCTCGTTGGCAGGATCGTCATAGAGAGCGTCCGCCAGCGGCTCCAGGCCCGCTTCCCGGGCAATCTGGGCCTTGGTACGGCGTTTGGGCTTGTAGGGCAGGTAGAGGTCTTCCAGGCGGTTCTTGGTGTCGGCACTGCCGATCGCCGCCTTGAGTTCGTCCGTGAGCTTGCCCTGCTCGTCGATGCTCTTGAGGATGGCACCGCGGCGGTCTTCCAGCTCCCGCAGGTAGCGCAGCCGTTCTTCCAGGGTTCGCAACTGGCCGTCGTCGAGAGAGCCGGTCACCTCTTTTCGGTAACGGGCGATGAAAGGCACGGTTGCGCCCTCGTCCAGCATGGCCACCGTGGCGTCGACCTGCTGTTCACGGACTCCGAGTTCGTCGGCAATGCGCTGGGAAATACTGTTCATGCCACCTCTACTGATGCGTCAAAACCAAAGCGCAAAAATACAGGGCGTTATGATTGCAGGCAAGCCGCTTGGCTCTGGTTCTGCAGGAATTTGACCAGGTCGTCCCACGGCATCGGGCGGGCGAAATAGTAACCCTGGATCTCATCACAGTGCTGCTGACGCAGGAATTCAAGCTGTCCTTCGGTCTCCACACCCTCCGCCACCACGCTTATCTGGAGGCTGTGGGCCAGGCTGATGATGGCACGGATGATGTGCTCGGCATCGGCGGTGTGGCCCAGATCCTGGACGAAGGATTTATCGATCTTGAGCAGCGAGATGGGTAGGTGCTGGAGGTTGCTGAGGGAGGAAAAACCGGTGCCGAAATCATCGAGGGCAAAGCTGACACCCAGCTGGTTCAGCTCCCGCAGGCAACGGCGGGCGTAGTCCAGGTCATGCATCATCGCGCTTTCGGTTAGCTCCAGTTCCAGCAGGCTGGTGTCGACGTTGGCGTTGTAGATGATGCGGAAGATGGTTTCGGTCATCTTGCGGTCATGGAACTGGCGGAACGACAGGTTAACCGCAAACACCAGCCCCGGGTGGCCGAGGTCCGCCGCCTGTTTCAGCCGTTCGCAGGCCTGCTCAATCACCCAATAGCCGATCGGTACGATCAGGCCACTGCGCTCTGCGGCAGGAATAAACTCATCCGGCCGTACCAGCCCCCGCTCCGGGTGATTCCAGCGGATCAGGCACTCAACTCCCCGCACCTCTTCCGTGGCCAGGTCGATACGGGGCTGGTAGTACAGCTCCAGCTCCTGGCCCCGCAAGGCATTGCGCAGGTCCGCTTCCAGCCGCAACTGGTAGCCGGCGCTGATGTGCAGCTGCTGGTCGTAGAAGCGGTAACTGGTGCCGGGATCACGCTTGGCCTCGAACATCGCCCGATTGGCCCGGCGCAGCAGGTTCTCCGGCGTTTCCCCGGCTTCCGGGTAGGTGGCGACGCCGACGCTGGCACTGACCATCACGGTCTGGCCGGCGACGGTCAGCGGTTCATCCAGGCTGCTGACCACCTTGCGGATAACCTGGGTCACATCCAGCGAATCCTCCACCTTTTCGATGATGATGGCGAACTCGTCACCGCCGATACGCATCAGCGAATCCACCCGCCGCAGGCTGCTGCGCAGGCGTTCCGCCAGTTTCAGCATCAACTGGTCACTCTTCTGGTAGCCGAAGGACTCGTTCAGGGTGCGGAAGTCGTCAAGATTGATGTGCAACAGCGCCAGCCGGTGGCGGCCCCGCTCGGCCCGCAGCAACGCCTGCTGCAGGCGATCGAAAAATAGATCCCGGTTGATGAAGCCGCTGGCCACTTCCCGCCGCAGCTGGCCCTGTTCCGCCCGGCCAAGCTGGCTGCGATACCACAGACAGCGTACCGCCCTACCCAGGGACCACTGGTTCAGCTCACTCTTGCAGAGGTAGTCGGCGGCACCATGGCGCAACAGTTCGGGGGCTCGGTCGGCGGCGTGGTCGGCGCTGATGGCCAGCACCGGACGGTCGTGGCCGGAGACGGCCAGATACTGCAGGAAGGCCTCGCCGGACCCACCATGGAACACGCAATCCCAGAGAATGATGTCAAACTGGGCGTTGCGTAGCAGGTCCTCGCAGTCCACCAGATCGGGACACCAGGTGAGGTCCACCTCCAGTTCCGGCTCGCGATCCAGCAGGGCGCTGTACCAACGAAACTCTACGTGCTCGGGGGTGAGCACCAGAATGCGTACCTGGCTGGCGCTGGCAGATTCTTGTGGCGGTGTCATACCGGATGATCCGTTCCCATGGCAGTTCAATGCTCCGACAGGCGCGGGACAGCAACAGCCAGGACCTTCGGAAACTCCCTATCTAGAATAGCTGAAAGCCGAACAAGGTACAGCAACCCAGGCTGGTGTAGAATACCCGATCCCGTTTTCACTCCCCAGGTGCCCTGTGTCCAAGCTCAACCCCCGTCAGCGCGAAGCGGTTCACTACGTCGACGGCCCCCTGCTGGTTCTGGCCGGCGCAGGCAGTGGCAAGACCAGCGTGATCACCCGCAAGATGGCCTACCTGATTGAGGAAGTGGGCATTCCCGGACGCCACATCGCTGCGGTCACCTTCACCAACAAGGCCGCTCGGGAAATGAAGGAGCGGGTCACCCGGCTGGTAGACCGCAAGCTGGCCCGGGGGCTAACCGTCTCGACCTTCCATAACCTGGGACTGAACATGATCCGCGAGGAGCATGCCCACCTGGGTTATCACCCCGGATTTTCCCTGTTCGACGCCGAAGATGCCAAGGCCCTGCTGCAGGACCTGATGATGAGCGACGGCAGCGCTGAGGCCGGAGACGAGGTGGGCGAGGTTCAGATGACCATCTCCAACTGGAAGAACGCCATGCGCCGCCCCGGCGACGCGCTGAGCCGGGCGGCGGATGAGCGCGAACAGCGGATCGCCCTGATTTACGGCAAGTACACCGAGTACCTCAAGGCCTACAACGCGGTGGACTTTGACGACCTGATCCTGCTGCCGGTGCAACTGTTTCGCGAGTACCCGGACATTCTCGCCAAGTGGCAGCGCAAGATCCGCTACATGCTGGTGGACGAATACCAGGACACCAACATCTGCCAATACGAGCTGGTCAAGCTGCTAGTAGCCGACCGCGCCGCCTTTACCGTGGTGGGCGATGACGATCAGTCCATCTACGCCTGGCGCGGCGCCCGGCCGGAAAACCTGGCGCAGCTCAAGGTGGACTTTCCCAGCCTGAAGATCGTCAAACTGGAGCAGAACTACCGCTCCACCAGCCGTATCCTGCGCTGCGCCAACACCGTCATCGCCAACAACCCCCACGAGTTTGAGAAAGCGCTGTGGAGTGACCACACCATTGGCGAGGAAATCCGCGTACTGCGCTGTCGCAACGAGGATGCCGAGGTGGAGCGGGTGGCCACCGAGATCATCGACCAGAAACTCAAGCAGGGCCTTGAGTGGCGGGATTTCGCGGTGCTCTATCGGGGCAACCACCAGGCCCGGTTGCTGGAGATGAAACTGCAGGCCTACCAGATTCCCTACCGCATTTCCGGCGGCCAGTCGTTCTTCTCCAAGAACGAGATCAAGGACGCCATGTCCTACCTGCGACTGCTGGTCAACCCGGACGACGACGCCGCCTTCCTGCGGGTGGTGAACGTCCCCCGCCGGGAAATCGGCCCACGCACGCTCGAGCAGCTGAGCCACTACGCCCGAAGCCGCAATGTCAGCCTGTTCCGCGCACTGGGCGACATGGGGGCGGAGACCCACGTCACCGAAAAGGGCCTGGACCGGCTGCGGCGCTTCGCCCACTGGGTCGACACCATCTGCCGCCGCATCCACGAGGAAGACCCGATTCCGGTGATCAAGCAGCTGTTCACCGACATCGAGTACGAGGAGTGGCTGCATCAACACGCCAACACCCCCAAGCAGGCGGAACGGCGGATGGCCAACATCTGGTACCTGGTGGACTCGATCCAGCGCATGCTGGACGACGGTAAGGGCACGGCGGATGAACTCGGCATCGAAGATGCCATCAGCAAACTGATCCTGCGGGATATGATGGAACAACGCGAGGAAGAGGACGACAGCGACAAGGTCCAGTTGCTGACCCTGCACGCCTCCAAGGGTCTGGAGTTCCCCCACGTCTACATCATGGGCCTGGAGGAAGAAATCCTGCCCCACCGCGCCAGCATCGAAGAAGGAAACATTGAGGAAGAGCGCCGGCTGATGTACGTCGGTATCACCCGCGCCCGGGAAACCCTGAGCCTGACCTACGCCGCCCAGCGCAAGCAATACGGCGAAAAGATCGAGACCATCCCCAGTCGCTTCCTCGATGAGTTGCCGGAAGAGGACGTGATCTGGGAAGGCACCGGCGACCTGGATCAGGAAGCCAACCAGAAGAAGGGCAAAGCCACCCTGAGCGCACTGCTCGGGGATCTTGAAGGGTAAAACGAAAAAGGGCCGGAACGTGAAAACCAAAACAACAAAAAAGGGGTCGGAACGTTGGTTCCGACCCCTTTTTTGTCCAGCTAACTTCGGCCCGCACCGGGCAGGCCGATTGAGCCGTTGTTACTTGCTCTGCTCGACCATGTACTCAACGGCAGCCTGGATTTCTTCATCCGGGCAGCTGGCGCAGCCGCCCTTGGCCGGCATGGCATTGAAGCCGTTGATGGCGTGACCAATCAGGGTATCCAGACCCTTGTCGATGCGAGGTCCCCAGGCACCAGCGTCACCCACAACCGGAGCACCGGCGGCACCCGTGGCATGGCAGGCCGTGCACACAGCATTGTAAACTGCATCACCGGAACGTGGGCCAGAGCTGGCAGACGCCGCGGGTGCGGGAGCCGCCCCACACTCATCATCACCCTGCAGGCAGATTTCGCCCACCGGCGCGATACGCGCACGGATATCGTCTTCGACACTTGCCAGGGCGGTACCAGCTGACAGACCCAGACTGAGCAGCACGACAGCCAGTGCGCTCGCCAGAACGTTCTTCATCTTCACAATGCACCTCGCATCAGAGCGTTATAATATTCTGCCGCGCATTATAGCGATTGCGGGCTGGCAAAAAAACCAACAGTCACGGAAATATGGAGCCAACCATGTCCCAGATCAGTTCCCGGCATCAGGCCACGTCCCCGCCCCAGCCATCGCCCTGGCGTAAACGCCTGCTGCTGGTTGAGTTCGGCGCACTGGCGCTGCTGGTGGGCTCAATGGCCCTGCTCGGTCAGCAGGGCCAGGCCAACGACCCGGTCCATCCGGGCTGGCTGCTGATCCCTGCGGCCGCCAGTCTGGCGGTATTCGCCAGCTTCATCGGGCTGATGTACCTGCGCTGGGTGGCCAGCGCCAGTCCCGAGCGGCGCGGCCGCCACCAGCTGGTGTTCGGCCTGCTGGCCCTCACCCTGCTCGGCGTCTGGGGCTATGGCATCGCCCAGACCTGGTTCAGCATCCAGGGCTGAACCAGGGCGCCACCCAGACTCACCGGGGGACAGGCCATGCTCACCGACGGCTCAGGCCACTCTCGCCGATGACTCAGGCCTGACCGATTTCGCCGTTCAGTCGTTCCATGGCGGCCAGCAGTTCGTCGGTCTTGGCCTGCATCAACCCGCGATCGGCACGGGCCTCCACGTTCAGCCGTACCACCGGTTCGGTGTTGGACATACGCAGATTGAAGCGCCAGCGATCAAATTCCACACTCAGCCCATCGACGTGGCTGACAGACAGCGCGTCGGCGCCATACTGCTGCTCAATCGCAGCAATCACCGCCGGCGGGTTGTCGATGGTGCGATTGATTTCACCACTGGCCGGGTAGGCCTCAATGCGGGCATCAATCAGTGACGACAGGGTCTGGCCGGACTGGCACAGCCGCTCCGCCACCAACAACCAGGGGATCATGCCACTGTCGCAGTAGGCAAAATCGCGGAAGTAATGGTGGGCGCTCATTTCGCCGCCGTAAACCGCATCCTCATCCCGCATCCGCTGTTTGATGAAGGCGTGGCCGGTCTTGCTCTCGATGGCCTCGCCGCCGGCGCTGGCCACCAGGTCGAGGGTGTTCCAGGTCAGCCGCGGATCGTGGATCACCTTGCCGCCGCCGGTCTTGCGCAGGAACTGGTCCGCCAGCAGGCCAACGATGTAGTAGCCCTCGATGAAGCGGCCGTTCTCGTCGAAGAAGAAGCAGCGGTCGTAGTCGCCATCCCAGGCAATGCCCATGGCCGCGCCGTGGGCGATCACCGCTTCGGCGGTGGCGGCGCGATTGTCTTCCAGGATCGGGTTGGGCACGCCGTTGGGGAAGGCGCCGTCCGGCTGGTGGTGTACCTTGATGAACTCAAACGGCAGGCTCGCTTCCAGCGCGTCGATCACCAGCCCGGCACCGCCGTTACCGGCGTTGACCACAATCTTCATCGGCGCCAGTGAGCTGGTGTCGATGTACCCCAGTAGATGGGCAACGTAGTCCGCCATCACCGCCAGCGACTGCACCTTGCCCCGCTCCGCCGCATCCTCGAAATCGCCCGCTACCCGGTCACGGATGTCATTGAGGCCAGTGTCGGAGCTGATAGGCCGGGACTCTGAGGCCACCAGTTTCATGCCGTTGTGATCTTTGGGGTTGTGACTGGCGGTGACCATGATGCCGCCGTCCATACCATAGTGGCTGGTGGCGAAGTACACCTGCTCGGTGCCGCCCAGACCGATGTCATAGACATCGGCGCCGGCCGCCACCAGGCCCGCGGTGAGGGCCTCGGCAATGGCCGGACTGGACAGCCGGATATCGTAACCAACGATCACCCGACGGGCGCCGGTGACGTCCACATAGGCTCGGCCGATACGTTCCGCCAGTTCGGGGTTCAGTTGCTCGGGCACACGACCACGCAGGTCGTAGGCTTTGAAACAGGACAGATCCATTTCAGCAGGTCTCCAGGCTTGCCCGGAAGGGCATGGGTGATCGGAGCCGCCATTCTAGCGGTATTTGCCGGGCCGTGCAGGGCAGGAAGTGTCGAACAGGAAGTGCTCGAACAAGGAGCGTTCGAACAGAAAGCACTCGAAGAAACGATGTGACCGGGAGCAAGCCGCCATCTGAAACGAAAACGCCCGGGCTGACAGTGTCGGCCCGGGCGTGAAGGGGCAGTAAACGGCCCCTCGATCCTTACTCCGCCGCGCTGGACTGGAGCTGGACGTAGTTCTGGATGCCCATCTGGCTGATCAGCTCCATCTGGGTTTCCAGCCAGTCGATGTGCTCTTCTTCACTGTCGAGAATGGAGCGGAACAGCTGACGGCTGGTGTAGTCTTTCACCTGCTCACAGTAAGTGATCGCTTCGATCAGATCCTCGTGGGCAGTCTGCTCCAGCTTGAGGTCACACGCCAACATTTCCTCGACGTTCTCACCGATCAGCAGCTTGTTGAGGTCCTGCAGGTTGGGCAGGCCTTCGAGGAACAGAATCCGCTCGATCAGCGCATCGGCGTGCTTCATCTCGTCGATGGATTCTTCGTATTCCTTTGCCGCCAGCTTGGTGATGCCCCAGTCCTTATACATCCGGGAATGGAGGAAGTACTGGTTGATTGCAGTCAGTTCGTTGCAAAGCACCTTGTTCAGATGCTGGATGACCTTCTTGTCACCTTTCATTGCCGGGGTCTCCTCTCTCTCATGATCGGCCTGAACACTCAGGATAGACCGAACCACCGCAATAAAAAATCGCAGCAGAAAATACGTCTCAATCAGAGAGGTTTCAGCAACTTAGGAAGGCGCCGGAAAGGCAAGTGCCCCAGCCAGGCAAGCTGCGGCGGGGGTAACCGGACTCAGGCAGGCTGGGCCAGCATACCGGCGAGGGCGAGGTAGTCCGGCGTATTGATTTCGCGGAGAATTTCCCGGGCGTGGCAGGCACAGCGACCACATTGACGACCGACCCCGAGCTCCTTGCCCAACTGGCGCATGGAACTGACACCGTTCTCAGCAGCTTCGCGAATGTCGCGGTCGGTCACACCGTGGCAGAGGCAAACGTACATAGTCTAAAACTCTCGGGATGATCAAACTTAGTGATAATTATTGTTATTCACATGCCCGAATGCAAGCTTTTTCTGCCCGAAAAATGAACGTTTTTCAGCGCCTCTATAACCCCTTGCCCTGACTGTTTTTTTCAAATCGCCCTGCGGTGTCGGGCAGACAGCGAGCGCCCCCTCTGGCCGCAGGACAGGGCAAGCAAGGTAGAATCAGGGCAGATGGCGGCGGGTCAGGTTGCACGCGCCATTGTCTGTCACCTCCACATTGTCCTCGATGCGGATACCACCGCAGCCCCAGAGTTCATCGATCAGGCCGTGGTCGAGCTGGCTCCCCAGCCGTCCCTGCATCACCGGTTTCAGCAGCGATGGGATGAAGTACAATCCCGGTTCGACGGTCACCACCATGCCCGGCTCCAGCCGGCGGGTCAGACGCAGGAACGGCGCGTCCTCCGGCGGCGGCACCGGCCGACCACCCACATCGTGCACCTGCACCCCCAGCAGGTGGCCCAGGCCGTGGGGGAAGAAGGCCCGGGTAATGCCCTCGGCGACCTGGGTTTCCTCATCCAGCCCTCGCACCAGACCGGCGGAAGACAACAGCGCCGCCAGCCCCAGATGGGTTTTGCGGTGCAGCTCAACAAAGTCCATGCCCGGCACCACCGCATCGCACAGGCGTTTCTGCAGGGATTCCACCCCCGCCACCAGAGCCTGGAACATGCCCTCCCCCGGCGCCGCGGTGGTTCGGGTAATGTCAGAACCATAGCCACGGAAACGGTAGCCGGCATCGATCAGCAGACTGCGCGGCTGCTGCGGGCGCACGGTGTCGTAATACTGGTAATGCAGGATACCGGCATGGTCGTTGAGGCCGATGATGCTGTGATACGGCGCCTCGACTTCCCGCTGCGCGGTGGCCTGCTGGTAGGCCAGGCTGATTTCAAACTCACTGGCTCCGGCCAGGAAGGCCTCGCGTGCCGCCCGGTGACCGTCGGCGGCACGGGCATTGGCCAGGTCCAGACATTCGATTTCGTAACCGGTCTTGAGGATCCGGGTGGCTTCCAGATCCGCCAGCAGGTCGGCAGGATTGTGCGTCCCCGGCAGATCCGTCAGCGCTGCCGGATCGCCGATTACCGCCAGTCGGCCAAGGCCGTCCAGTGCCGGTGGCCGGCGCTCCGGTGAGGCGGTCAGCTCCAGCTCCCGGGCCCAGGGTTCGTCCGGCAGCGAGGCCGTGGCGTGCCAGAAATCCACCGGGGTATACAGCTGCAACAGCGCCTGGCGGCCGGGGCGAATCAGCAGCCAGCTGTGCTCCACATCGGTCAGGCCGGTCCAGTGCACGAACGGCCCAAACCCCTGAAAGGCATAACCGTGATCGTCGGCGTAGCGCATGGGCGCAGCGCCGGAGGCGATCAGCAGGGCGTCGTAGCCATGAGACTCAAGGGCGTCGCTGTAGCGCTGTTGCAGCGTCTCAAGATGCAGGCATTGTCGGGCGTGGCGTTCCTGTTCGGGCATAGTGGTCTTCCAGTTCGTTCCAAAGGGTGGCGAGGCCGTCGCTGCGGGGCGTTCTCAGCCGCACCAGGCGGATTTCCAGGGCGATGTCCCAGCGTTCGTCGCCGGCGCGCACCAGCCGGCCATAGTGTTCACTCTTTTCGGTCACCCGATGCGGCAGCCAGCCCATGCCAAAGCCCTGGGCCACCAGGGTCTTCACGCTGGAAGAGTGGGCGCTCTCGTTCAGTGGCAACAGATGGGCCGGCGGGCGACTGGCGGCAGTCCGGGCGGCCACCGCCGGCGCGATGAAGCCCCGGGGATGGTAGGCAATCACCGGCACCGGCTGGTCTTCGGTGCCCGGCAGGGTGAACCGGGGCTGGCCCTGGTCATCCGCCACCGACAACGGCACCGCGCACTCGCTGGCCAGGGACAGCCACTGGTAATAGTCGCTGTCCCAGCGTTCCTGCCAGGGCAGCTGATCGTGCCAGTAGCACAGCACCAGGTCGCAGTCGCCGCTGTCGAGGGCATCAAAGAAGTCCTCCCCCAGCCAGTTGGTGGCCTTGAGGTTGAACTGCAGGCGCTCTTCCAGACCGGTTTCCGCCAGCCAGCCGGCGAAGAAATGGGAAAACAGCGCCTGGGTCGCGCCCACACTGAAGCGATTGGAGGCCTCAGACTCCAACTGGGCGATGCGCTCCCGGGTGTCCCGCACATCGCGGGTAACCCGCTCGCACATCTCACGAAACACTTCGCCAGCCGGCGTCAGCGACAACGGCAGGGTCTGGCGGTCCACCAGGGTTGTGCCCATGGTTTCTTCCAGCAGCTTGATCCGTCGGCTGAACGTCGGCTGGGTTACATGCTGCAGCTCGGCTGCACGGGAGAAATGGCGCGTCCTGGCCAGCGCCAGGAAATCCTCCAACCAGCGTACTTCCATGATGTCCTCTAACCAATCAAGACCTGCGCCCGATAGGGACGCCTCTGAGCACCCACCCTACGAGCTTCTCAGCAGCATAGTTCACTGCCGAGCGCGGGGCTAAAGGCGGCCCTCTTCAACGGCGTGACAGGCTACCTGACCACCACCGTCGGTGGCGATCAACTGCGGTATCTCCTGACGACAGCGGTCATTGGCGTACGGACAGCGGCCATGGAAGACACAGCCACTGGGCAACTCCACCGGCGTTGGCACCTCGCCGTGCAGGCGGATATGGTTGGGGCGATCGTCTTCCAGCCGCGGGATCGCCGACAGCAGCGCCTGGGTATAGGGATGCCGGGGCGAGCTGAACAGCGTGGCGGTGTCCGCCAGCTCACAGACCCGTCCTAGGTACATCACCGCCACCCGGGTTCCGAAGTGCTCCACCACCGCCAGATCGTGGGTAATGAACAGATAGGTGAGCCCCCGCGATTCCTGGGCATCCATCATCAGGTTCAGCACCTGGGCCTGGATAGACACATCAAGCGCGGAGATCGGCTCATCGGCCACGATGAATTCCGGGTCCACCGCCAGCGCGCGGGCAATGGAGATGCGTTGGCGCTGACCGCCGGAAAACTCATGGGCAAAGCGTTTGCCCCAGTCCGGATCAATGCCCACCGACTGCATCACCTCGGCCACCTTGTCTTCCACCCCACTGGCTGACAGCTCGGGCTGGTGGAAGCGGATCGGCTCTTCCAGGGTCTGGCGAATGGTCATGCGTGGATTCAGCGAGGCATAGGGGTTCTGGAAGATCATCTGCATCTTGCGGCGATACGGCAGTACCGCCTTGTGATCCAGATCGTCGATGCGCTTGCCATCGTAATGGATCTCCCCCGCCGACGGCGACAGCAGCCCCATCACCGTCCGCGCCACGGTGGACTTACCGCAGCCGGACTCCCCCACCACACACAGGGCCTCGCCCCGGGTGACGCTCAAGTCCACGCCGTTAATGGCATGAACGTGTTCCTGGTGCCGCTCAATGCGGCCATTGCGGAACCGGAGCTGATCAAGCAGCCCACCGGACAGGTCGAAGCGCTTCTCCAGCCCGCGAATATCAACAAGTGTTTCCTGGGCCGTACTCACCGGTCTTCCTCCTGCAGGGACTGCTCCTGTTCAATCAGCTTGGCCACCTCATAACAGGCGACGTCGACGTTACCGGAATGGACATAGTTCGGCATTGACGTACGACACTGATCGGTCGCAAACGGACAGCGGGGATTGAAGGGACACCCGGACGGCACCCGACTCAGTGACGGCATCGAGCCGGGAATCTGGTACAGCCGGGCCCCGGGTTCACCCATCTGCGGCAGGGCGTTGATCAGGCCCTGGGTGTACGGGTGCTGGGGATCGTTGATGATCTCCCGGGTCGGCCCCTGTTCGATGATACGGCCGGAATACATCACCAGCATGCGCTGGGTCACCTGGGACACCACCCCGAGGTCATGGGTGATCAGCATCAGCGCCACGTTTTCCTGCTCACACAGTTCCAGCAGCAAGGCCATGATCTCGGCCTGAATGGTCACATCCAGCGCCGTGGTGGGCTCATCGGCAATGATGATCTCCGGGTCCAGCAGCAGCGCAATCGCGATGATCACCCGCTGGCGCATGCCCCCGGACAGCTCGTGGGGGTACTGGTCCAGGCGTTTGTCCGGCGACGGGATCTGCACCATCTGCAGTTTCTTCAGGGCGATGGCGCGGGCATCCCGGGTACTGATGCGACGGTGGGCCTTGAGCGCCTCCACCATCTGGGTCCCGATGGTCAGTACCGGGTTCAGTGTCATCATCGGGTCCTGGAAGATCATGGCGATGCGATTGCCACGGATCTTGCGCAGCTGTTTGTCGCTCATCGCCGCCAGGTCCTGCCCTTCAAACAGGATCTGCCCCCCGGCAATGTAGCCGGGCTTGGCAATCAGGTTGAGGATGGAGAACGCCGCCACCGATTTGCCGGCACCGGATTCCCCCACCAGGCCCAGCCGCTCCCCCTTGTCGAGGGAGAAGCTGATTTTGCGCAGCGCCTGCAGGTCGCCGCCGCGCACTGCGAAGCGGACATCGAGGTCTTTTACATCCAGCAGTGCCATGGTTACCCCTTGTACAGCCGTGGGTTCAACACATCCCGCAACCAGTCACCCAACAGGTTGATGACCAGCACGAGCACCACCAGCACCAGACCGGGGATCAGGGTGATCCACCAGGACCCGCTCTGGATGTAGTCAAAGCCGGATTTGATCAGCGAGCCCAGCGACGGCTGGGTCTCCGGCATGCCCAGACCGAGGAACGACAGCGCCGCCTCGGAAATGATGGCATTGGCGATCTGCACCGTGGCGATGACGAAGATCGGCGACAGGGTGTTGGGCAGAATATGACGGAACATGATCCGCGGCGTGCCGAAGCCCATCACCTTGGCGGCATCGACATATTCCTTTTTCTTCTCCGCCAGCACCGAGGCACGCACGGTGCGGGCGATCTGCGGCCACTCGGCGATGCCGATGATCAGGATCAGCAGATAGATGGCGATTTCGCCAAACATCAGGTTGCCGAAGCTGGCCTTGAAGATGGCGCCGACAATGATCGCCACCATCAATGTGGAGAACGATAGCTGAACGTCGGCGATGCGCATCAGGATGGCGTCAACCCGACCACCGAGGTAGCCCGCCAGCAGCCCGAACAGAATGCCCAGCAGCGATTGCAGCACCACGGCGCCGAAGCCGATCAGTAGCGACACCCGGGTGCCGTAGAGAATGGTGGACATCAGGTCCCGGCCCTGGGCGTCGGTGCCCAGTGGGAACGCCGGATCACTGCCGGCCAGCCCCGCCGGCGGCAGCTCCGAGTTCATGATGTCGATCTGCGCCAGGTCGTAGGGATCGGTGGGCGCCAGCACCGGGGCCAGGAAGGCCGCCGCCACCATCGCCACGAACACCACCAGACTGACGATGGCGACCTTGTCGCGACGGAAGCTGTACCAGAGATAGGAGTCACGGAAGCGTTCCCAGCGGGACGCGGTTACTGCACTCATGCCTTCTTACCTGTCAGTTTCACGGTGGGGTTCACCAGGCCATAGATCAGGTCCACCAGGGTGTTGGTGATCACGAAGATCAGCCCCACCACCATCAGGTAGGCAACGATCAGCGGAATGTCACTGCGGGTGATGGCCTCCAGGAACATCAAGCCCACACCCGGCCACTGGAACACGGTCTCGGTGAGAATGGTGTAGGCCACCATGATGCCGATCTGCACCCCGCCGACGGTGATGACCGGCAGCATGGTGTTCTTCAGCGCGTGAAGGAAGTTGATCCGCGCCGGGGCAATGCCCTTGGCCTGGGCAAAGCGGATGTAGTCGCTCTGCAGCACTTCCATCATCTCTGCGCGGATCAGACGGATGAACAACGGCAGCATGATCGACGCCAGCGACACCGCCGGTAGCAGAATGTGGGCCCAGCCGGTCTGGCTGAAGAAATTGGATTCCCAGGTGCCGAACAGATGGGCCAGGTCATCGCCACGACCGTAGGACGGCATTCCGCCCTCGGTGGAGAAAAACTCGTTGAGCCACTGGCCCCAGTCGGAATCGGCCGGGAACACCGTCACCTGCACCCCGATGGAGAATAGCTGGATCAGCACGATGGCGGTCAGGAACACCGGAATCGAGATCCCGACGGTGCTCACCCCCATAAAGAATTTCGACAGCCACGCCTTGGGCCGGATGGCAGCGTAGACCCCAATCGGTACCGACAGGAAGATGATCATCAGACTGGCGGCAATCACCAGCTCCAGGGTGGCCGGCAGGTGACGCAGGATCACATCCATGGTGGGCTCACCATAGAAATACGAGACCCCCAGGTCGCCCTGCAGGGCATTGCCGGCGAACCGGAGGTACTGGGTAACCATGGGATCGTTCAACCCCATCTCTTCCCGCAGGGCGTCGCGTTCCTCATCGGAGACGGACATACCCACGAGTTCCTGAAGCGGATCGCCCAGGCCGTCCTGAATGGTGAAGCTGATCACACTGATCACGAACATCACCAGGATCGCCTGGGAAATGCGCTGAACCAAAAACGCTAGCATGGATCTGAAATTCCGGCAGTGGACTCACCCGCCAGCCCCAACGGGCCGGCGGGTCGGGTGGTTCCCGTTACTCGACGACCAGGTCGCCCAGGTAGGGGAAGTTCATGACGTTGAGAATCGGCTCGATGCGCACGTTCTTGCGTGCAGCCCAGGCCAGATCCTGCCAGTGCAGCGGCACAAAGGCGGCATCGTCGTACAGACGCTGTTCCACTTCCTGCAGCAGCGCGGTGCGCTTATCGAGATCGGTTTCGACGTTGGCCTGTTCCACCAGGGCGTCGATCTCTTCGTTGCAGTAGTTGCCGGCGTTGTACTGACCGCGACCGGAGTCGGCATCGGGGCACATGGTGAGGAATTCGAAGAAGTTGGCACTGTCCTCGGTATCGGCGTGCCAGCCAATCAGCATGATGTCGGCAGCACGGGCATCGTACTCCGGCCAGTACTGGGCTTTCGGCAGGGTCTTGAGATCCACTTTGATGTTGATCCGCGCCAGCATGGCCGCTGCCGCCTGAGCGATCTTGTCATCGTTCACATAGCGGTTGTTGGGCGACATCATGGTGACGGTAAAGCCATCCTCATAGCCGGCTTCGGCCATCAGCTCCTTGGCCCGCTCAACGTCATAGCGAGGCTGCAGGTTGGGGTTATGACCCTGGTAACCTTCCGGTGACATCTGCGCCGCTGGAGTGGCGAAGCCCTTCATGATGCGGGCGGCAATGCCTTCCTGATTGATGGCATAGGCAATGGCCTGACGCACGCGGGGGTCCTGGAACGCCTCAACACGGGACTGGTTGAGGTGGAACAGGATGATGCGGGTACCGCTCATGGTCACCAGATCCGTATTGCTGTCGCGACGGATACGCTCCAGATCGGTCGGCGGTACCGGGGCGATGAAGTCCACACCACCGGACAGCAGGGCAGAAACCCGGGTGTTGTTTTCCTTGATCGGCGTCAGCACCACCCGGTCAACGTTGCCCGGTGACTCGGTGTCCCAGTAGTTGTCGAAACGCTCAAACACCACTTTCACGCCCTGCTGGCGCTCCACCACCTGGTAGGGACCGGTGCCGGATATGTTGCGGGAGGCAAAGGAATTGCCGTGCTTGATCACCGCGGCCTTGTCGTTGCCGTTGGCGTCTTCACCGGTGTAGAACTCGCTGTCCAGCGGGAAGATGTACGTTGCGGCATTGAGCACCAGCGGATAGGGTTCGTCGGTGACCAGCTCAAAGGTGTGCTCGTCGATCACCCGCAGCTCGCTGAACGGCCGGAAGATGGCCTTGTAATCCGGGCTGACCTTGAGGCGATCGAAAGTGAACTTGACGTCTTCCGTGGTCAGTTCGTTGCCGGAATGGAACTGCACGCCGTCCCGCAGGGTAAAGCGCATGGTAAGATCGTCCACCCGCTCCCAGCTCTCTGCCAGGCGAGGCTCAAACTCAAACTCCTGGGTCCAGCGAATCAGCGGATCGAAGGTCATGTGGGACAGTTGCAGCATGCCGCCGGAGAGCTGCTCGTGGATATCGAGCGTGACCGGGTCGGCATCGTAGGCAAGCTTGATTTCGTGGGTCGTTTCGGCCGATACGGCCATCGGGGCAGCCGCCAGGGCGACACTCCCGAGCACAGCAGTCATCAGTTTTTTCATCGCGTGTTCCGTCGCTGTTATTGAGTTTTAAAAACGGTACATCCGCGCTTCAGCGGCGGATGCGATGCACACGAAGTTAGTCAGCTCTTACCCATACGGGCAATCGAAATAACGACACAGCCCCATACGCGAGGCGAATGACCCTTGCCCCGCAAGGGCTTGAAGGGCATCGACCCGGCGGACATCTCGCGCCGATCAGGCACGAACATCCGCAAAAACCGTTATCAGGTGTACACTGGAGTCCCGTTTGGGGCCAACATTGAGGAAAGGAACCGACCATGGCACTGAAGGCCACCATCTATAAGGCAGAACTCAACATTGCCGACATGGACCGATCGCACTACGCCGATCACCAGCTCACCATCGCCCTGCATCCGTCCGAAACCGAAGAACGGATGATGCTGCGCCTGGTGGCCTTTGCCCTCAACGCCAGCGACACCCTGGAATTCACCAAGGGCATCAGCACCGACGACGAACCGGACCTGTGGCAGAAAAGCCTGAGTGACGAGATCGAGCTCTGGGTCGATCTGGGTCTGCCCGACGAAAGCCGCATCCGCAAGGCCTGCGGCCGCTCCGACCGGGTGATTCTCTACACCTACGGCGGTCGCGCCGTGCCGCTGTGGTGGGACAAGATCCACGGCAAGCTCACCCGCTTCGACAACCTGGCGCTCTACAACTTCCCCCAGGACACCAGCACCGAACTGGCCGCCCTCGCCGCCCGCTCCATGCACCTGCAGATCACCATCCAGGATGGCAGCATCGGCATCAGCGACGGCGAACGCCACGTTCAGCTCGACCCGGAAGAACTGCCGCTGCGATAACCCACCGCAGGGGCTGGACAGACCCCGCTCACGCACGTATGATTGCGCACTCGAAATCGCCGTCCAACCACGGTGTTTCTTCCGCCCGTAGCTCAGCTGGGCGGAAGCGGAATCAACGAAAGCGCAGCTTTCGTCCGCTGGAGCGGCCCTTGCGATGCAGCGCAAGGGACTGGACCCCGAAGGGGGAGCGCCAAGCGCTCTATCCAGTGCGCCGCAAGCTGAGCCAAGCTGCCAACATTCGAAGCTTGAATGATCCAGATAACCGCCCGTAGCTCAGCTGGATAGAGCGCTGCCCTCCGGAGGCAGAGGTCAGAGGTTCGAATCCTCTCGGGCGGGCCATTCTTACCATGTTTTCCCAGACCTCCAGCAAAACGCCCCTCGCCAGCGAAAGCCATGGATTCTTCAGTGCCAGCTTACGGCACGCAACGAATCACACCTCTACCGACAAACCAATCCCGCTTTCTTCCTGCCCACTGCCACTGTCGGGCCAAGAACTCGACCCCGCAGCTAGATTCTCCGACAATGAAAAACCCTGCACTCCACCCCAAAACGTCTGCTTGCCGTAAGTAAGCCCCAATGAAAAACGGCGCCCCGCAAGGCGCCGCTTTGCGGTCTGGCTTTGCGCTAGAACGTATACCGTGCACTCAGGGCGAACGAACGGCCCGGCTCCAGAAGCGTTACCACGGTGGGAAATTCATGCCCGTAGCTGGCCCGGTCGGTGTAGGCCTCGTCGGTGAGGTTGTCGACGGACAGCCGCAGGGTCAGCGCCTCGACAGGACGGTAGTCGGCGTAGATATCCACTACCTGGTAGCTTTGCTGCTTGGCGTCGCCGCCGGCCACCTCGTTTTCCAGCGCAACCTCGGCGCTCATACCAAGGCTGGCCTTGGCTGACGGCAAGGCGAGAGAGCCATTCACCGTAATGATCTTGCCCAGCGGCACGGTGAAGTAGTTGCCGTCATAGGAAGTAGCTTCCTGACCATCCTTCTCTGACCGGATGTCGGAGTATTTGACGGACAGCGCTCCCCGCCCGTGCTGGTAGCCGGCGGCCACGTCAAAGCCTTCGATGTCGAAGTCGGCGAACTGATCGGGGCCACCACCCCAGCTGGGTGTACGACCGTTCTCGATGCGGGTCTCATAGACATTGAGCTCGCCGAAGAAGCCGTCTGCCTGGGCTCGCAGGCCAACGGTGTAGTTGCTGGACTCCACGGGCTTGACGTCGCCGTAGGCCCAGGCGCCGTTGAGGATGAAGTTTTCCGCCAGCGCCACACCACCCCAGACATCGGAGTAGCCCGCGTTGATGGAAACGTACTCGTTCAGGAAGACCTCACCGGAGAGGTTGGCGCTGACGCCGGAATCGTCATGGTCGGAGCCATCGACACCGGTAAATTGCTGGCGATCGTATCGCACACCATAGGACAGGAACAGCCAGTCACCCACGGGCTGGCGAAGCTGAACAAAGGCGCCGACATTCTCGGCGCTTTCCTCCAGATCAGGGTCTCCGGCAAAACGGAAAATGGCAGAATCGTCGTAATAATCGACACCGGTGGAGATCGTGGCGAACGGAGTATGGAACAGGTTCTCGACACTGGCGGAATCACTCCCGGTGATGCCGTTGTAGACGAGGGTGACGTCAGGCGCGGTGAGGGGGACTTCCCGGGTTTCCAGGTCGGTTTCGTTCTGTGCCAGGGTGAACTTCGGGTTCCAGAGGCCTTCCCCGCGATCACGGCTGTAGTTGAACACGGTGTTGGTGCGGGTCAGGTCGTACGCCCGGGACTCCGGTACCGGGCGGCCGGCCGTCAGGCCCCCAAAGTTGGCGCGGTAGGGTCGTTCAGAGTCGTCGTTCACCTGTTCATGGCTGAGTTCAAAACGGCCGACCCTGTCGTTCTCGTAGGCGATTTTTACCAGGCCGCTGAGCAGGGCCGGCGTGGAGTAGTTGACGGTGTCGCCGTTGCCGTCCTCGTAGTCATCGCCGTCCATATGCTTCACATAGCCCAGAAGCTCCACATCGCCGGCCCGACCATAAACAGAGCCGGAGGTGGTCAGTACCTCGCCGTTGCTGGCGTATCGTCCATCCACGAAACCGCCAACGGTGCGGTCCGGCGCCAGTACGTCATCCACGTCAATGGTTTCGTACACCAGGCTGCCACCAATGGCGCCGGGGCCGTCGTCGGCCGGGGCCACGCCAGCGGAAGCCCGCACCGCCTTGAGCAGTGCCGGATCAATCAGGTTGGTGGCGTTGTGGTGGAACACCTTGTTGTTCTGGCGGGCGCCGTCCACGGACACCGCCATAGCGGTTTCCTCAACACCGCGCACGTACACCTTCTGGTTCATGGCGATCGGGCCACCAACGGACACCGATGATTCTTCGCTGAACAGATCCTTCATGTCCTGGGGCTGCAGTGTTTCCAGTTCGGCCCGGCCGTAGTCCAGGGTGTCGGTGGGATTGACGTCAGTGGCCGCGGAGATCTGCACCGGTGGCAGCGAAGACACCTCGTCACTGCCCTGCACCTGCGGCTTCAGCAGAACCGAGTTGCTGCCGGTTCGCTCATAGGTCACACCCGTGCCCTGAAGCAGATTCTGTAACGCCTGCTCAGGGGTGTAGTCGCCTCTCAGGGGGGCCGCGGTCCGCCCCTCCAGTAGGAATGCGTCGCCGCCGATATTGAGGCCGGTCTGCTCGGCCAGGCGGGTGATTGCCTGATCCAGGGGCTGGGCGGTGATGTTGACCGGGACCGTGGCATCCTGGGCCTGAGTCATGGCGGGTGTCGCCATGCCAAGACCAAGGGCCAATAGTGCGGCATGGAGGGGTCTGGCTTTGTGCATCGGAATGCTCCTGATTGTCATTCAGTGATGTTTTTACCGGTAATGACAATCGGGGCAGAGAATCGGGCAGTCACGACCCACAATTTTTTTCAGGGGGCTTCGTCCAGGTACACGACATAGGGCGGCAAGCCGCCGATGTCGATCTTCAGTGACGCGGCGAGCAGCGCCAGTGCCGCCTCACTGTCATCGGTGGGCAGCGCCCCGGTGAAGCGTCGGGAGCCAGAGGCCAGAGCGTCACTCAACATCAGCACGCCGGGATGATAATGCCCCAGCCGCTCAACCACGCTCTTGAGGGATGCGCCGTTGAAGATCAACTGACGACGACTCCAGTCCGGAGTGGCGGGCAGGGTTCCAGTGCCGGACTGGATGTCGGCGCCCACCCTGGCCCACTGTCCAGCCGACAGCTGCAGTGATTCGTTGGTGCCCGGGCGGGTCACCCGCACCCGTGATTCGTACACGGTGACCCGGCTGTGGTCGTCGTGGTGCTGCACACTATAAAGCGTCCCAAGGGCTTCCGCCGACACGTTGCTGGTGGCAACGACAAACGGGCGCTCGGGGTCCGATTCCACATCCGCCAACACCTCGCCCCGGATCAGCTCGATGTGGCGCCGGCCCTGCTCGAAGTCCACGTTGACGGCGCTGTTGGTATTCAGCGTGAGTCGACTGCCATCGGCAAGCTGATAGCTGACCACTTCACCAACGTCGCTGCGGTAATCCGCCCGCCAGGTTTGCCAGGGAAGTTGCACGCCACAGACAGCCAGCAGCAGGCAAAGACCCACAGTGCCAAACGCCCGCCCAAGGCGAGATGGTGAAGGCACGGGGCTGGCCCCCGACCACAATTGCTGCATTTGCTGGAACACGCGCGGATGTCTGGGGTCCTGCTCGAGCCACTCGCGGAATCCCGGGTCCCGGTTGAGATCGCCGGGGCCGCCCGCATCGAGATAGATCAGCCACTCGGCGGCCTGCTCCCGGATGGTATTCATCTCACTCATTGGCCGTGATCCCGGAAGTCATCGTAGAGGCGGGCGTGGCAGTGGACCAGGGCCCTGGCAATGTACTGTTTGACACTGCTCTGGGATACGTCGAGGCGTTCGGCTATCTCGCGGTAGCTCATGCCCTCGGTGCGGGCCCAAAGAAAAGCCTTACGGGGTTTGTCCGGCAGTTCCTCGGTAAGCATCATCAGCACCTGGTGCAGCAGATCCCGCGCTGCGACGATTTCTGCCGGCCCCTGCTGATTCTGGGTCTCAACGGTGTGGGCGACCTGGCGCAGAACGTCTGCCTCAAGCTGCCGGCGCCGATGGCGATTGATCATCAACCGGTTGGCGATGACCAGCAGGTAGGCCCTGGGCTCCTGCAACAACGACAGGTCCACGGTCAACAGGCGGAGGAAGCTGTCCTGGCTCAGGTCGCTGGCATCGGCGGGGCAGCCAAGCTTGCCCCTGAGCCAGTTCCGCAACCAGGGCTGGTGCTCCCGATAAAGGGTTTCTATCTCTCGGCCTGGATTCAGAGCACAGCTGTCGTGGGAATTGGGGTGGCCAGGGACCATGGGGACTACCACATCGTTATGACGAGATGGTAATGATAACTTTTAGCATTTAAACTAACAAGTGAGTTCGATTAACAATGATTTTCTCAGGCCTGCCGGCGGATTGACTGCGCAGATATGGCGATGTCAGGCCACGCTGCCCGCAACTGAGCGGTCATCCGCCCAGTTTGCGGGACTTGGCCGGGTAGCGGTGGTAACTCCGCGCAGCACTACTGCGGGTCAAGAATTCCGATGGTCTCAGGGACAATCAGGCTGGCTTGATCGGCGACCAGGTTCACCTCCATCAGTTGCTCGCCTGACAGCTGCTCCAGTCGATCGACCTGTGCCAGGAACCGGTTGCGCTCGGCATCGCTTACAAGGCCTGCCGTGTAATCCTCAAGCTTGGCGATGTAGTCCGGGCGCTGCCATGGGGTATCGCCACCAGGGTGGGCATTGGCACGGGTTTTTTCGTCGGTGATCGTCTCGCCGTCTTTGGTCGTGATCGTCATGCGGCCGCCGTATGCCTGAACATTGGGGTCCTGATCGTGATAGAGATCTTCCCAGTGCTGATCAAACCGGGTCTCGATCTTCATCATCAGGCTGCGTAGAGCGACCTTCTCATCCGCTGTCATCTGGTAGGCGCGGTCCTTGTGGAATTCTCCGGTCTGGATACACCGTGCAATCGCGAACATTATGCTGTGGTCGAGCGTGCCACGCGGCGAATCGGGATCGATCTTCTGTGGATCATTCGCGTCTGTACCAATCACATGATGGGTATGGTGGCTGGTTTGAAGCACGATGTTTGCGATTTGCGCCATGTCGACGTTGCCGCTGGCATCCCGTGGCAGTTGCTCACGCATTTGCAGCGCCAGGTCAATGATCGCCTGTCCCTGGTATTCGAAGGCGTGCTGTTTAGGGTAGGTTTTGAGGATATTGCGCATCGGTGCCTGGGCGGGATCGTTCAGCTCAACCCTGTACACCGCCTCGGGGTTGTCCCGGCCATCCAGGAAGCGCCGGATGATGCTGTCCACCCCCTCATACACCGGATTCGGTCCTTTCAGATTGTGCATCGCATGATGCACGGCTTTGAGTGCGATTTCAGCGGAAAAGCCCGGAACGAACTCTTTCTGAGCACCGATATCCCCCTTACGCGACTGGCGTGAGGAAATGGCGTTGTGCACAGCGAAGTTGATGGCGTGATACGCCTGCTCCGTGGACAGCCCCAGCATGGATGAAATGCCCGCCGCAGTGCCCGCCGCAATATGGGTCATGTGATCGACCTTGTGCTTGTGCAGACAGATGCCGGTGCCGTTACCGGTACCAACAAGGGCAACGTGCACCTCATACGCCACGATGATGCCACGAAGTAGATCCTCGCCGGACACACCCGCTTGCTGAGCCGCCGCAATAACGGGCGAGATGTTGTCGTCTGGATGGGAGTATTCCGCCGCCAGATACGTGTCATCATTGTCCAGAAAGCGGACCGCCACGGCATTGGCAAACGCCGCCGCCAACGGATGGAAGCCCCCTTTCAGCCCCCAGATTGTGGCCTTGCCGGCACCAGCAACCAACCGCCCTTCGCCACGAGCCACCACCACGGCTCGCTCATTGGCGGCACCGAGGGCAATAGCGGCATTGTCAATGATGCGGTTTTTCGCCATTTCGACGGACGCCGCATCAAGCGGTTGTGACTTGGCCTGAGTGGCCAGCTCGGCCAGCTTCCATGCCAGTTGATCATGACGCGCAAGATCGCCGCTCTGATTTTCTGCTCTGACACTGTGAACCGTCGTCGCCATGGAAATCTCTCCTCTGTTGAATTGAACAATAACGCCATAGCGCTCATTTTGGCTGGAGCGCCGACAGCGGTTGCCGAAGCGAGGCTGCCACAGCATTGATGTTAATGATTTTCATGTACATTACTATTCTCAAAAAGTAGTGCGCCGAGGCTGCCAAAATTTTCTCTTCAGTAACAGGGATCAAACCATGGATGCCAAACGCTGCGGGCGATCAGATTCCGCCCCGGAGTCAATCACCCAGCGCTATGAGAATGCACGTTCGGAACTGGCGATCGCAAGCCTGCCGCTGGTCTTCAGGGATACCACGATCAGGCAACTGAGGCACTTTATCGCCGCGGCTCTGGCGCTGCGCGATGCCTGCCACCACAACAGCGCACCCGAGCGGCCACTCGACGTTCTGTTGTGGTTGCGTCGTCGCCTGAACCAGGAAGCGAAAAATCCCGAGAAAGCGGAGCTGTTCCGTGCTCAGTGCCTGCGGGAAGCCAGCAACGTGGAACGCGAGATTGCAACCGCCAGCGTAACGATCAGCCAAGGCGGACTGACGATTCTGGAGTAACGGCTGTCTGGCCCGGCGGATTCGCTGACCGACTAAGGGAGCGCCAATAAAGGACGGTGGGTTTCCAAACACAATACAATGTTATAACATAACACTTCTAGCCTGACATCAGATCAGCACAGGGCGGTCGAGACTCGGCAGCAAGCAGCGTCACCTGCGGCCCTCTTCCGCTCTGCCCCGCGGACACTGAACAGCCATTTACCTCCACGAGATCGCAACAGCTTTAGCATGAACAAAGACCTGCCCGATGTTGCCAGCAACGAAACGTCAGCAATCCGCACCCCGCTGGAGTGGGTCGGGATGAGCCGGATTGATCTGCCCCTGCAGCTGTCTGAACCTGGCTGCCCGGGACCGGTTCACGCCGTTGTGGACGCGCTGGTCAACTTGCCTGGGGTGACCGTAAAAGGCATCCACATGTCACGCATCTATAGCATGCTTGATGAAGCATCGCGTCTGGAGACCGTGGCTCCCGGAGATCTCAGGACGCTGCTGGAACGGATGATTGATAGCCATCAGGACTGCCATACCGATGGCGCGCGGGTAGTCCTGGAATTCAGTCTCCTGAGCCGACGCCCGGCACTGCGTTCATCGGATCTGGCGGGCTGGAAAGCGTATCCGGTTCAGCTTGAAGCAACGCTGGAACGGGGTTCGTTTTCACTGAGCGCATCCGTTCAGGTGGAGTACTCCTCAACCTGCCCCTGCTCGGCGGCCTTGTCCCGGCAGCTGATCGCCGATGGTTTCAGAAGCGCCTTTCCTGAAGACACCGGGCTCAAGAGTGAGGATGTGGCGGTATGGCTGGAACAGCATGCCACGCTTGCCACGCCCCACAGCCAGCGCAGCGAAGCCTGCGTGAGCGTGAACATTCCCGCTTCGGCCCGGGACTTCGGCTTGATGGCACTCATTGATCAGATCGAGGCCATCCTGGCTACGCCGGTCCAGACCGCAGTCAAAAGAGTGGATGAGCAGGCCTTTGCCTCGCTCAATGGCCAGAACCTGATGTATGTGGAGGATGCCGCACGGCGCATCCAGAGCGCACTGTCCGGCCGTTACGACAACCTCCGCACCCACGTTCGCCACCTGGAAAGCCTGCACTCTCATGACGCCGTTGCCGCCGCCAGTGCTGAGTATCAGGGGAGCCGCTGATGGCAACGGACAGGGTCCAGCTCTGCCCGACCCAGAGGTTGTGGCCGCCCTGCGGGATGACCTGAACGTTTCCCGGGCCCTGAAACGGCTGCATGAACTTTGCCATCGGCTGGAAGCCGCCAAAACGGATGAGCTGGCACAAGCGGCGGCGCGCACATTCCGGTCGTCGGCAGCCATGCTCGGTTTGCTGCAGCGCCCCGCACACCAGGCGGTCCGTGAGTTACGTGGAAAACACGCCGAACCCGACGCCGACCAACTGTCTCCCGAGCGTATTGAAACGATGCTCCGCCAGCGGCAGGAGGCCCGTGATCAGCGTGACTTCGCCCGTGCAGATGCGCTGAGAACGATGCTGGACCAGAACGGCGTGCTGATTGAAGACACCCCCGAAGGCGCGCGTTGGCATCGGGCCGGGGATCTGCAGGGATGAACCGTCCTGAGCGTCAGGATGTGGCCATAGTCGGCGCGGGCAACGCCGAGACGTGACAAATGCCATCGCAGCCCACCCATAAGGAGAACGCCTGATGATTCCTCAAAGTTACGAAGAATGGCGACACTGCATCACGGTGATCTGTGACCAGCCACTCACACGCCCCTTTATCGAAGCGCGAATCAGGGCGCTGAATACGCCAACGGATCACATGACGGCCAAGTTCGTCCAGCTGTATGGCGATGAACAGCGTGCGAGGACGCTCGACTGGTTCGAGCGCGCCAGACGTGAACTCTGAAAATCACACGATCAAGGAAACCCCGGATGATTCGCAAGAACCCTCGCGGCGACCTGCCTCAGGTTCACCCCGATGCCTTCGTCGATCCCACCGCTATCCTGTGTGGATTGGTCATCGTTGAGGCCAATGTCTTTATTGGGCCCTATGCCGTGATACGTGCGGATGAAATGGATGGCAATGGGCACATCGACCCGATTGTGATCGGAGCACACTCCAACATCCAGGATGGCGTGGTCATTCATTCCAAGTCCGGCGCCAGAGTGACCATCGGGCAACACACCTCCATCGCCCACCGGGCCATCGTGCATGGCCCCTGCACGGTCGGCAACGGCGTCTTTATCGGATTCAACAGCGTGCTCTTCAACTGTACGGTGGAGGACCGCTGTGTGGTGCGTCATAACGCCGTGGTGGATGGCTGCCACCTGCCCCCGGGGTTCTATGTCCGTTCCACGACGCAGATCGGCAAAAGCACCGATCTAACCTCCCTGCCCCAGGTTTCCGTGTCCGCCAGCGAGTTTTCCGAAGATGTCGCACGAACCAATAACGACCTGGTGCGTGGTTACAAGCTTATCCAGAACGAATTCTGAGTCGGGACCGGGAACCGTCACCATGAGCACAGCGACACAGCCCCTGCAACAGCACGCCGACCTTCTGGTTGTCGGCGGCACGGTCATAACGCCCAATGGCGCCGAAACGGCAGACATCGCCAGCCGCGACGGCCGCATTGTGGCCATTGGATCACTGCGGCACCGATGGACCGCCAGGTCGACGATTGAGGCACAGGGGCTGCACATTTTGCCGGGCGTGATTGACAGCCAGGTCCATTTCCGCGAGCCGGGCCTGACCTACAAGGAAGATCTTGAAGCCGGAACCCGGGGGGCGGTACTGGGCGGTGTCACCGCAGTTTTCGAGATGCCGAATACCAACCCGCTGACGCTGGGACAGGCGGATCTGCAGGCCAAGCTGGACGCAGCCAAGGATCGGAGCTGGTGTGATTACGCATTCTACATCGGCGGTTCCGGAGTCAACGCCGGCCAGCTTGAGCGACTGGAGGCCCTGCCCGGGTGTGCCGGTGTCAAAGTGTTCATGGGCAGTTCGTTTGGCGACCTGCTGGCGGACGACGACACGGTGTTGCGCCGCATTCTGCGACACGGACGCCGGCGTCTGGCTGTGCATGCCGAAGACGAGGCCCGGCTGCGGCAGCGCAAATCGATTGTCGAAGCCAGCGGCGATGTCTGCCAGCACCCGCAATGGCGAGACGTCGACTCTGCGCTGCTGGCGACGAAACGCATCGTCGCCATGGCCGAGGAGGCAGGGCGTCGCCTGCATGTTCTGCATATCTCCACCGCCGAGGAATTGCGATACCTGGCACGGCACAAACGCCGGGTAACGGTGGAAGTGACACCGCACCACCTGACCCTGACCGCACCCGAGTGCTACCAGCGCCTCGGAAGCCTGGCGCAGATGAACCCACCGGTTCGGCAACAGCGCCACCAGGAGGCGTTATGGCAGGCGATTCGCGAGGGCATCGTGGATGTGATTGGCAGTGATCATGCGCCTCACACCCTGGCGGAAAAGGCGCAACCCTATCCGCAATCCCCCAGCGGCATGACGGGCGTCCAGACCCTGTTACCGGTGATGCTGGATCACGTTCATGCCGGTCGCCTCAGCCTGCGGCGACTGGTCGATCTGACCAGTGCCGGTCCGGCGCGCGTATTCGGGATCGAGGGTAAAGGACGCATCGCGGTTGGGTACGATGCCGATCTGACGCTGATCGATCTGGCCGCACAACGAACGATTGAGAACCGCTGGATTGCCAGTCGCAGTGGCTGGACACCTTACCATGGCAAAACCATCACAGGCTGGCCCATCCATACCGTCGTCCGCGGCCAGGCGGTTGTGCGCGATGAACAACTTGTCGGCAGCCCGTCAGGTCAGGCCATTGAATTTCTTGAAACCCCGGAAGGGCCTTCCGCTCCCTGTTAACAACACCATTTTGAGAGACGCCACCATGAAGACCGCCCCAACTGCCGCTCAGGCACCGACACCGGATACGGTAACGTTTGCGACCAGACGCTCCATCGAACAGGTCGAGGAAGGGGCGGAACTGGCCCCCAGGTTCGACGCCAATGGCCTCATTACCTGCGTAACAACTGAAGCCGACACTGGCGAAGTGCTTATGCTGGGATACATGAATGAAGAGGCTCTGCAGAAAACCATTGCTACCGGCGAGGCCCACTACTGGAGCCGCAGCCGAGAAGTGCTCTGGCACAAAGGTGCAACCAGCGGTCTGGTACAGCGGGTTGTTGAAATGCGGATTGACGACGATCAGGATGCGGTGTGGCTGAAAGTCAGCGTGGCGGGTTCGGGTGCCAGCTGTCATGTTGGTTACCACTCCTGTTTCTACCGGAAAGTGCCGGTTGCAGGAGACAGAACACACGGAGACAAGCTGGTATTCGTTGAACGTGAGAAACGCTTCGACCCTGTTGCGGTGTATGGTGATGCTCCCAACCCCACCAAGCTTTGAGGCGGAAGCGGCCGCCTATGGGCATCGGTTCCCGGTGTAAACCCGCGGCACCCGCGCCGTCACCCCGGTAAACAGGTGATAGGGAATGGTATCGCAGCCGCTGGCTACTTCCGTGGCCAGCAGGTTCTTGCCCCACAGCTCCACCTCGGTCCCCACATCGGCTTTAGTGAAATCGGCAAGGTCGGTCAGATCCACCGTCAGCATGTCCATGGAGACCCGCCCCACAATGCCGGTGCGCTGGCCACCCACCAGCACTGGCGTGCCCTCGACCGCCTGGCGCGGGTAGCCATCCGCATAGCCGATGGCCACGGTGCCAACCCGGCAGCGGCGGCTGGCGATGAAGCGGCCGCCGTAACCCACCTGCTCCCCCGGCTCCACCCAACGGGTGGCAATGATCCGGCTTGTCAGTGTCATTGCCGGCTGCAGTTGCCGGCTGTGGGGATTCTGCTGCGCCAGCGGCGAAGCGCCGTACAGCAGGATGCCGGGCCGCTGCCAGTGCCGGCACGCCAGCTCATGAGCCAACACACCGGCGGAATTGGCCAGGCTCAGCTCGACGCCCGCTTCGGTAAACTCACGCGGCAGCCTGGCGAGCTGCGCGGCCACGGAGATGCCTGGCGAGTCGGGTACGTCGGCGTTGGCCAGGTGGCTCATCACCACAATGTGGTTCACTTGAGGCAGCGCCTGCAGGCGGCGAAAGGCATCCAGCGCCTGCGCCGGGGTAAACCCGAGGCGATGCATGCCGGTGTCCACTTTCAGCCAGACCGAAATCGGCGCGGGTAGCACCGCCCGCTCCAGCTGTTGCAGCTGCCATTCGTGGTGGATGGCGCTCCAGAAGCCCTGGCGGGAGATCTCCGGCAATTCCTCGGCGTCGAAAAAGCCCTCCAGCAGCAACACCGGATGCGGCAGTCCGGTGGCCCGGATCGCCAGCGCCTCTTCGATCGAGGCGGTGGCAAACGCGGTGGTCAGATCTGCCAGCGCACCGGTCACCTCCGCCACCCCATGGCCATAGGCATCCGCCTTGACCACCGCCAGGGTCCGCCCCTGAGGACGTAACGACGTCGCACACTGGAAGTTGTGCCGAATGCTGCCGAGGTCAATGTTCGCCGTTACGGGCCTGGCCATGGGATACACCTTTTGTTGTTCCGGGAGCCTGACCAATCGGTCAGGGTATTGGGAGATTCCGCGCTACAAGCCTCAGTTCACATACCGGTGAATGGACAGGCCGTCAGTATCGATCTCGGTCTGCCGCCCGTTCACCACGTCACACAGCAGCCGCGCGGAGCCCTGGGACATGGTCCAGCCCAGGGTGCCATGGCCGGTGTTGGTGAACAGATTGGCGATCGGCGTCGCCCCCACCACCGGCACACTGTCCGGCGTCATCGGTCGCAGGCCACACCAGAACTCGGCCCTGCTGAGGTCACCGGCGCCCGGGAACAGATCCTGAATCACAAACTCCGTCGGCTTCCGGCGCTTCTGGTCCAGACTCAGGTCAAACCCGGCTATTTCCGCCGTTCCCCCCACCCGGATGCGGTCATCGAAACGGGTAACCGCTACTTTGAACGACTCATCCATTACCGTGGACTGGGGCGCCCTGGCAGGATCAACAATGGGCAGGGTCAGGGAGTAGCCCTTGATCGGATAGATCGGCAGATCGAACCCCACCGGATTCAGCAGTGCGGAGGAATAGCTGCCGAGCGCCACCACAAAGGCGTCGGCGGTAACCTCCCCACGGGAGGTATGAACACTGGCAATGCGGTTCGAATCCCGGTTGAGCCGTTCGACCGTGGTGTCCAACACAACTTCGACGCCGATGGCCCGGCACTGCTCAGCGAGGGCGGCGGTAAAACGGTTGCAGTCCCCGGTCTCGTCTTCCGGAAAGCGCAGCCCGCCCACGAACTTCTCCCGCACATTGGCAAGTGCCGGCTCATGCTGAATGCAGTCCGCCGGGCCAATTACCTCATGGCGGACACCGCACTGTTTCAGCGACTCAAGGTCCGCGCCAATGGCGTCCATCTTCGCCTGGTCGCGGAACAGCTCGATGGTGCCTTTGGCACGATGATCGAACGCCAGCGGCAGCTCACGGATCAGTTCGTTCAGGCAGGTGCGACTGTATTGGGAAATCCGCAGCATTCGCTCCTTGTTGATGCGGTAAGCCTGCTCGGTGCACTGGCCGAGCATCTTGGTCATCCAGCGGGCGGTCCGCAGGTTGAACGATGACGAGCTGATCAGAATCGGCGCCATGTCCTGCATCGCCCATTTGATCGCCTTGAAAGGCACGCCCGGTGCGGCCCAGGGACTGGTGTAGCCGTAGGAAAGCATGCCCGCGTTGCCATAGCTGGTCTCATCCGCCACCTCCGAGCGTCGTTCAATCACCGACACCTCATGCCCGGACCGGGCCAGGTACCAGGCCGTCGAGACTCCGGCGACGCCGCCGCCCAATACAACGATCTTCATAGCTGCTCTCTCCTTCCGCCCCAGCGGGCACTGCAACATCAAACCTCGTTATCAGCTGATGGTAATGAAAATCGACCAGCAAAAATCTGCTTTATTTGACAAAAAACAGGGATAAATCCTGAGAAATTAAAAAAAGAAAGCTTTAACCACTTTGCCAGATAATGACCAATAGCCAGCCGTCTCCAGTCACGGCCGTATCGCCCAGGCAGGCGTGAGGCTTCGTTCGACGGTAGGCAACCTTTGGCAGGACAGAACCGGTCAGGACGGGGTGGAAGACAGGAAGAAAGAGAGAAAGGTAGAAAGGAAGTCGCAGGAGATTCAGGGGCCCGGACCGCGACGGCGGGTGACGTCGCGGTCCGGCACCGGCTCAGTCGTTGGCAGCGGCAACCACCGTCAGTTCGACAAGGATTTCCGGACGCGCCATGCGGGCCTCGACACAGGCACGGGCGGGCTTGGGCAGCTCACGAACCCATGCATCCCACACCGAGTTCATGGCGGCAAAGTCCTTCATGTCGCGGATATAGATGGTGACGGAGAGCATCCGGTCCATCCCGCTGCCGGCCTCTTCCAGCAGGCCCTTCACCTTCTTCAGGCATTCTTCGGTCTGTTTCTCGATGTCCCAGGATGCGTCGCCGGCGGTTTGCCCGCACAGATAGACCGTACCGTTGTGTTTGACGATGCGGCTCATTCTGTCGGTGGAATGCACGCGTTGAATCTCTGACATGTCGCTCTCTTTCTTTGGTGGATGGGTCAGCGGTGGATGGATCAGCGGTGGATGGATCAGTGCGCCGTGATGGCACGGATCGATCTTCTGGCCCCAATTCTAGCTTGCCCACGCCATGGCTGTTTGTTTTATTACGGACGTATTCAGCGATAAAAGCTGCAATCCAATACAAATTTAGTGGTAATCACTGTCTGCCAGCGTCCCCTGCAGTCACTAGCCACTCACTACCGAGGATGACGTTATGCCGATATCGGAAGGTCGCCGCAAGAAAGGCCTGGACCGCCTGGATCGGAAAATCCTGCTGGAACTGCAGAAGCATGGCCGCCTGAGCTACGTGGAACTGGCGGAGCGGGTCGGACTCAGCGCCACCCCCTGCGTGGAGAGGGTTCGACGGCTTGAGAACGACGGCTACATCGAAGGCTACTACGCCCGCCTGAACCCGCAGCTAATGGGGTACTCCATGCTGGTGTTCGTCGAGATCTCGCTGTCCTACCAGTCCCGCGACGCCTTCGAGAAGTTCAACGAGGCGGTCGAGAGCCTGCCGTTCATGCTGGAGTGCCACCTGGTGTCCGGTGATGCCGACTACCTGATCAAGGCCAGGATCACCGACATCTCCGAATACCGCGCCCTGCTGGGCGACATGCTGCTCAAGCTGCCCGGGGTCAAGAACTCGAAAAGCTATATCGTCATGGAAGAGGTGAAGGAAACGTTCGAACTGCCGATTGATGCGTACTGAAACGCCTGGCGGCGACCGGTTGGCAAACGGCCCGGAGCGGCGTATCAGCATTGGCATGAAAACTGTCAGCGTTTCTTCCGGGTTTTTCCCTGAACAGCTTTAAAGCGGGGGGTGGACTTGCAGATCACGTACAGGCGCCCCCTACGCTTAACAACCTGGCAGTCCGGGTGCCGTAGTTTGGCACTTTTCAATGAACTGAGTACTTGCATTATTGCATCTCCCTGCGCTTGTAGCGGTTCCTGAACCGGGCAATACGGCCCTCGGACTGAGCTTCCCTCTGTTTCCCGGTATAGAACGGGTGCGATGCGCTGGAGACGTCGATCGTCATATAGGGGTAGGTTTTTCCTTGGTACTCCGCCGTGCGCTCGGTTTGCAGCGTCGAGCCAATCACGATGTAGGTATCCGACGACGTGTCGTGGAACAGGACGTCGCGGTATTTGGGGTGAATATTCGGTTTCATTGAACAGTCCTCATCTGCATGCTCGCTGAAAAACAACGTTATAACATTACACAAACACAATCAATAATGATTACCAATTGCGATTGCTGGTTGCCGTCTGGGGGCTCCCGGGCCTGCTGATCGCGAACGCACCGGCAGGCTCTCCTCAAAAGAGCAGTCAGGAAAAGGTGAAGGCGACGTTCGAACTGCCGATTGATGCTTACCAAACGCTCAATAGCGCTGATGCCACTGTAGGAACTGACAGGTAGGCAGTCAGAGCAACCATTTGCTAGTGTCCCGAGCGGTTAATTCGCTGACCTGCTGCGTCGAATTAACCGCTCCGGACACTAACGTTGGGGCAACGTTCAGCCACTCTCCCCGAGCACGCAGAGTATGACCACTGAGAACCGAACAACGCTGCTGATTTTCATAAAGTACATCGCGATATCCTTCTTGCTGCTCTTTTTGGCCAACTTTCTCTCGCACGAATTTCTTGAGAGCAGGCATCTGGATACTCTGACCGTTTTTGTATTTGCCCTAACCATGGCATTCGCCATCAACGAGTCCTACAAAAAGGGCACAAGACAGCAGACATCCCAAGCTTCTGACTGCCAATCACACCCAGAATACTGACAAGCGCAGCATGAGTGCCTGTCACCGGGCGTTATCAAACTCAGACAGGGCCGTTGGCGTCGGTCAGATCAAAACTGCGAGCCAGGCGGATAAAGGCCTGCAGGTATTCGGTGTCACCGTCGCTTTCGCGGGACCCCAGGAAGATCTGTTTATCGACCCCCTGCGGTCCCATGCGCAGGGCAACCAGCGGCAGCTTCTGGCAGTACTCCTCCGCCAGCCAACGGGGCAGTGCCGCCACGCCCCGGCCACCGGCCACCATCTGTAACATGATGTCCGTTGTCTCAATGGACTTATGACTCCTGGGGGCGACGGCAGCGGGGTTCAGAAAACGGGTGTAGACATCGAGCCGATCAAGCGCCACCGGATAGGTGAGCAGGGTTTCGGTGCGCAGATCCTGCGCGGTGACATGCTCCCGGGTCGCCAGCACATGATCGGCCGGCACCACCAGCACCTGTTCGTAATCGAACACCGGCTCAAACACCAGCCCGGGCCGGTAGAAGGGGTCCGGCGTGACCAGCAGATCAATCTCGAAATCCTGCAAGGCGCCCAGACCACCGAACTGGAATTTCTGCTTCACATCCACATCCACGTCCGGCCAGGCCACCAGAAACGGCGAGACGATCTTCAGCAGCCACTGATAGCAGGGGTGGCATTCCATGCCGATACGCAGGGTTCCGCGCTCACCTTCGGCAAACTGCCTGAGTTTGGCCTCGGCATGCTCAAGCTGCGGCAGCAGACGGTTGGCCACATCCAGCAGAAATTCCCCCGCCTGGGTCAAGCGCAAACGCCGCCCTTCCCGCAGCCAAATGGCGGTACCGGCGCTGAGCTCCAGTTTGCGCATGGTATGGCTCAGCGCCGACTGGGTGAGATGCAGCTGTTTGGCCGCGGCCGTTACCGACCCATGATGATCGACGGCCTGAATGACCCTGAGGTGATTGCGTTCGAGCATAATCATCCATGAATAGAATTAATGGAATAGTGAAAATAAACCATTTTTCCTCATTTATAAACCTCGCTACGCTTCTCGCCTATCAAACTATTCATGGAAAAGGTGACGATCATGGCGTTGGTTCATAATTTGGGCTTTCCGCGCATCGGCGCAAAGCGCGAACTGAAATTTGCCCAGGAGGCATTCTGGAAAGGTCAGAGTTCCGAGGCGGAGCTGCTTGCCCTGGCAAAAGAGCTGCGCGCCAGCAACTGGCAAACCCAGGCGGCACTGGACCTGGTGCCGGTGGGTGATTTCTCGCTCTACGACCAGGTGCTGGACATGAGCTTTACCCTGGGCAACCTGCCCTCCCGGGTTGAGGGCCTTGAAGGCAGCGAGCTGGACAATTACTTCCGGGTTGCCCGCGGGCGCTCCGCCAACGACAGCGGTTGCAACTGCGTCCACGCCGGCGAGATGACCAAGTGGTTCGATACCAACTACCACTACATCGTGCCGGAAGTCACCGCAGAGACCACCTTCACTCTCAATGCGGAACGCCTGCTGAGCCAACTGGCGGAAGCCCAGGCCGCCGGCGTTAATGCCAAACCGGTGATTATCGGCCCGGTGACCTACCTGTGGCTGAGTAAGGAAAAGGACGGCTCCAACCGCCTGGACCTGCTGCCGAAGCTGTTGCCGGTCTACAGCGAGCTGCTGGAGAAACTGGCGGCAGCGGGCGCCGAGTGGGTACAGATCGATGAGCCGGCACTGGTGACCGAGCTGGATGCCGACTGGAAACACGCGCTGGAGTCGGCCTACCACACCCTCAAAGCCACCCAGCCGAAACTGCTGCTGGCGACCTACTTCGGCACCCTGCAGGATCATCTGCAGCTGGCCTGCAACCTGCCGGTGGCGGGTTTGCACGTGGATGCGGTCCGTGGTCGCCAGGAGATCGAGAAAGTGGTTGATTGGCTGCCATCCCACAAGGTGCTGTCCGTTGGCGCCATCGATGGTCGCAACATCTGGAAGACCGACCTCAACGCCGCGCTGGAATGGCTGACGCCGATTGCCGAGAAGCTGGGTGACCGGCTGTGGCTGGCCCCGTCCTGTTCCCTGCTGCATGTGCCGGTGGACCTGGACAGCGAGGCCAGGCTGGATGACGACATCCGCAGCTGGCTCGCTTTCGCCAAACAGAAACTGGCGGAACTGACGGTACTGACCCGCGCCCTCAACGAGGGTTACGCCGCCGTCGCCGATGAACTGGCAGCCAACCAGGCGGCCATTGAGAGCCGCAATAACTCCGAGCGGGTGCATAACCCGGCCGTGAAGGCGGCGGTCAAAAACATCACCGCCGAACTGGGCCAGCGCAAGAGCCCCTACGGCGAGCGTGCCGACAGGCAACGCACCCATCTCAAGCTGCCGCTGTACCCGACCACCACCATCGGCTCCTTCCCGCAAACCCCGGACATCCGCAAGGCCCGTCTGGCGTTCAAGAAGCAGGAGATCAGCGTCGACCATTACACCGCACAGATGAAGGCCGAGATCGAGCATGCGGTGCGTGAGCAGGAAAAGCTGGGCCTGGACGTACTGGTTCACGGCGAAGCCGAGCGCAACGACATGGTCGAGTACTTCGGCGAGCAGCTCGAAGGCTATGTGTTCAGCCAGTTTGGCTGGGTACAGTCCTACGGTTCACGCTGCGTCAAGCCGCCGATCCTGTTTGGTGATATCAGTCTCCCCAAAGCCATGACTGTCGACTGGATCAAGTACGCCCAGTCCCTCACCGACAAGCCCATGAAGGGCATGCTGACCGGTCCGGTGACCATCCTTAACTGGTCCTTCGTGCGTGACGACCAGCCCCGCAGCGAGTCCTGCCTGCAGTTGGCGCTGGCGGTGCGGCAGGAAGTCCAGGACCTGGAGGCCGCCGGGGTCAACATCATCCAGATCGACGAAGCGGCCCTGCGTGAAGGCCTGCCACTGCGCCAGTCCGAATGGCAGGGCTACCTCGACTGGGCGGTGGAATCGTTCCGGATCACCGCCAACGGCGTCAGTGACGAAACCCAGATCCACACCCACATGTGCTATTCCGAGTTCAATGACATCATCGAGGCCATCGCCCATATGGACGCGGATGTGATCACCATCGAGACCTCGCGTTCCGACATGGAGTTGCTGGACGTGTTCGAGGAGTTCGAATACCCGAAT
Organism: Marinobacter sp. CA1; assembly: GCF_020546665.1. Classification (NCBI taxonomy): domain Bacteria; kingdom Pseudomonadati; phylum Pseudomonadota; class Gammaproteobacteria; order Pseudomonadales; family Marinobacteraceae; genus Marinobacter; species Marinobacter sp. CA1. The sequence goes on along the minus strand of NZ_CP071785.1, from coordinate 232,498 downwards.
GAAATCGGCCCGGGCGTCTACGATATCCACTCCCCGAACATTCCCACGGTGGAGCAGATCGTCAAACTGATGACCAAGGCCGCCGAGCGGATTCCCGCCGAACGCCTGTGGGTAAATCCCGACTGCGGCCTGAAAACCCGTCAGTGGCAGGAGGTAACCCCGGCCCTTGAACACATGGTTGCCGCCGCCACGGCCCTGCGCGAACAGGCGAACTGATCGCCGGTTGACCAGATTTGCTGTCACGCTTTGATCCCGGCCCTGCGCCGGGATTCTTTTCTGAGGATTGACTATGTTTGACCGGGAACACTACCGCCTGGATCGTCTCGACCCCGAGCTGTTCGGGGCCATCGAAAAAGAAAACCAGCGCCAGGAAGATCACATCGAGCTGATCGCGTCGGAGAACTACACGTCACCGGCGGTGATGGCCGCCCAGGGCTCCCAGCTCACCAACAAATACGCGGAAGGCTATCCGGGCAAGCGCTACTATGGCGGCTGCGAGCATGTGGACGTGGTGGAACAGCTTGCGATTGACCGGGCAAAAGCCCTGTTCGGTGCGGAGGCGGCCAATGTCCAGCCCAACTCCGGCTCCCAGGCCAACCAGGGGGTGTTCTTCGCCGTGCTGGAACCGGGCGACACCATCATGGGAATGAACCTGGCCGAAGGCGGTCACCTGACCCACGGCATGGCGCTGAACATGAGCGGCAAATGGTTCAATGTGGTGAGCTACGGCCTCAACGCCGATGAAGACATCGACTACGAGGAACTGGAGCGCAAGGCGCGGGAGAGCAAGCCGAAGCTGATCATCGCCGGAGCCTCCGCCTTCGCCCTGCACATCGACTTCGAGCGCATCGCCCGCATTGCCAGGGAGGTCGGCGCCTACTATATGGTGGACATGGCCCACTACGCCGGCCTGGTGGCCGCAGGCGTCTATCCCAACCCGGTCCCCCACGCCGACTTTGTCACCACCACCACCCACAAGAGTCTGCGTGGGCCACGGGGCGGGGTGATCCTGATGCGCGAGGAGTTCGAGAAAAAGATCAACTCCGCCATCTTCCCCGGCATTCAGGGTGGTCCGCTGATGCACGTGATTGCCGGTAAGGCGGTGGCGTTCAGGGAAGCCATGACCGAGGATTTCAAACAGTACCAGCAACAGGTCCTCCGCAACGCGGCAGTGCTGGCTGATACGCTGGTCCAACGCGGCTTGCGGGTCGTCTCCGGTCACACCGAGAGTCACGTCATGCTGGTGGATCTGCGGGCCAAGCAGATTACCGGGAAGGAGGCGGAGCGCCTGCTCGGCGAGGCTCACATCACCGTCAACAAGAACGCCATTCCCAATGATCCCGAGAAACCGTTTGTGACGTCAGGCATCCGCCTGGGCTCTCCGGCAATCACCAGCCGGGGGTTCGGGGAGGCGGAAAGCCGGCAAGTGGGCGAGCTGATCGCCGACCTGCTGGACCGGCCACAAGACGCCGAGGTCGTGGCCCGGGTCCGGGACCGTGTTGCCGCCCTGACCCGGGACTTTCCCGTCTACCGATAAGCGGGCGGGCACCGGCTCGCCGCAAACGCCGCGTGCAGGTGCCCGATTCAGCAGAACCGTTTTCAGAAGCGGTACTTCAGCGTCGCTGTCACATTGCGCGGCTCGCCAAAGGAGTGCTGGTTGTAGAAGCCGGTCTGGCTGTAGTACTTCTCGTCCATCAGGTTGTCGACGTTGACCTGCGCCGTCAGGTTGGCCGCGAACTGGTAACGGGCCATCAGGCTGATCAGCCGGTAGGTGCCCTGGGACAGTCGCTCGGACTCGGAGGTTACCGGGTTGGTGGTTTCCTTGTAGCCCTCGCTGAACCAGGTCAGGCCACCGCCGACAGTGAGCGGCGCCAGGGCGTCCTGGAACTGGTAGCGGGTGAACAGCTTGAAGGAGCGGCGGGGAAACTCGGTATTGGCTTCCTGACCCTGCTGATCGCGGGCGGAGAACACCGACAGGCCGGCGCTGACCTCCCAGCCCGGTGCCAGTTGACCGGCCAGATCGATCTCGTAGCCATCGCTCTCCACACCGTCCTGGCTGCGGTAATAGGGCACCTGCATGCCCTGGTCGTTCTCCCGCGTGCCGGCTTCCGCCGCCACATTGTCCTGCTCAATCCGGAACAGCGCCAGCGAGGCGTTAAGACGGTCATCAAAGAACGCGCCTTTCACCCCCAACTCGTAGGTTTCGCCACTCTTCGGATCGAGGGCATCGCCATTAATGTCGGTGGCATCCTGGGGGTTGAAGATGTCGGCGTAGCTGGCGTAAGCCGAGATGTCCCGGTTGATGTCGAACACCAGACCGCCGTAGGGGGTCACCACGTCGCTGTGCTTGTACTCGAACGGCCCCAGCCAGTTCATGCCTTCAATGTCATAGCTCGCGAAGCGGCCGCCGAGGATGGCGGTGAGCCGGTCAGACAGCGACAGCCGGGTCACCGCGTAGACGCTGTGCTCGGTGGTTTCACGGGCATCGCTGACGCTGGTCGCGCCCCAGGCCGGCTCGGGGTAGCTGCCATCCCAGCGATTGAAATCACCGGGATCGGTACCGGTACGGGCGTAGTTCACAGCCTCAAAATCCATGTTGCTGTAGATGTAGCCCAGCGCCACCTCGTGTTGCTGACCGCCGAACTCGAACGGACCGTTCACCGCCAGGGTCAGGGTATCCTGCACCCGCTCGGTGTCGTAGCGCGAGGGTGACGCCCGCAGCCCCAGGCCGGTGTGCCGGTCCGGTGCGCCGCCCAGGTACAGCAGTTTCTGGTCACCGTCGGTTTCGGAACGGTCGTAGCGGGCTTCCACCGCCCAACCACTGTCAAAGCGATGGGTCAGCGTGGTGAAGTAGGCGGTTTCGGTGGAGGCCCACTTGGTCCAGTCCGCCGCCGTGGTCTTGGAACGACCCCAGTCGGTACGGGTGCCGTCGGTATACCAGGTCGGCAGGCCACCCCAGGTGGAGCCGGTGGGCGCGTTATCCTGATAGCTCAGGCCAAGACTGAAAGCCGTGGCGTCGGTGAGATCGGCATCCACCACGCCATACACCACCGAGCGCTTGTTCTCCAGCAGGTCCTGGTAGGAGTCGCCTTCCTCGTGGCTGGCAACCACCCGCCCGCGAACGCTGCCACTGCGGTTCAGCGGCGTGCTGACGTCGGCGCTGGCACCGTAGGTGTCCCAGCGACTGCCTGACACCGACACCTCGCCGGTCAGTTCACGGCTGTCGGCGTGCTTGCGCACCAGGTTGATGGCGGCGGCGGGATTGCCGAAGCCGGTGGTCAGACCGGTGGCACCACGGACGATTTCAACATGATCGTAGATCGCCATGGCACGCTGGGTCTGTCCGGCGGACCAGCCGGAACGCCAACTGGTGGGCACACCGTCCACCATCAGATTGTCGATATCAAAACCACGAGCGTTGAAGGCGGCACGGGAGGTGTCGTACTGGCGGCTGTGCAGACCGGTGACGGTTTTCACCACGTCGGTGATGTCATCCAGTTTACGATCATCAATCTGCTGACGGGTCACCACGCTGACGGACTGGGGTGTCTCACGGACAGACAGGGACAGCGGGGTGGCGGTACGCATCACGTCGGTGGTGTAGGAGTCGACGCCCTCGGTACTGCGGCGCTGGCCCTCGGCGGTCACCTCCACCGGGGCCAGGGTTACGGTTTCAGCCTCCGCCCCGCTCCGGGCAGAGCCGTCCTGAGTCTGGGCTTGGGCCTGGGCGAAGGTTGGCAGGCCCGCCAGAGACAGGGAGATCGCCATCGATAACGCCGTGCGGCGGGTGGGCATGGAGTGGTGTATGGACATCTGGATCCTCCGTTACTGATCGTTCGTCACCCTCGACAATCAATAATAATTATCATTACAAAAAGGAAACGAGAATCTATCAGAACGGGGAGGCAAGAAAAAGCATGTCTTTCAGAACTTTTACAACCGGCTCAGGGAGCGACGAATACCCAGTTTTCACTGCCGCCATCGCACACCACCACGGTTGCGGCGATGGTGTCGCAAAAGGCCAGGTCCTCGGGTAACGACGTCGACAGGCGCGCCGGCACCGCCCGGGTGCGCTTGTCCTGTTTCAGCAGCTGGAAAGTGTGTTCCAGGCGTTGGGCATACTCCACGCCACTCGCCCGGTGACGGTGATAGCCGTGGTAGAACTCGGTGAAGCTGAGGGTGACCCCGCCCAGGCCGATTCCCAGCATCTTGTGGATGTAGCGATCATAGGCGTCTGACAGATAGCGGCGCAGGGCGGCTTCGTCGTCGGGATCACCCTGGTAGGTGGCGAGCCCCAGACGATTCCCCGCTGCCAGCACGCCCTCGGCCAGACGGTGATTGGGCTGGTTGCGGGCCAGCTGGAAACGGCGGTTCGGGCAGTCGATGCGATCACCGGCCAGTTGGCACCGGGCCAGCCCCGGGGTCACTGGCTCGGCTGGCGAATCCGGCTCGGTCTGCAGGTCCGGGACCGGTGCCGGCTTCGCGGGTAACGAAGACGGCACAGCGGTGGCAGCCGACGGCACATCGGCCGGCTTGGTTGTCGGGGCATTCCCCGCCCCCTCCGGCACCGCGACGCCCACCCGCCGGGCCGGTCGTTTCAGCAACAGCGCCTGCACCCGCGGCGTGTTGCGGCGAAAGTCCTCGAACCGTGGCAGCCCCTGGCCTCCGCCCGCTGCCACCACTTCGCAGTAGGCGTGTTCCAGCGCGGTGCGGGCACTGGCCGCACAATCGGCCAGTACCGGAGCGCTCAGGCAGCCACAGGCCAGCAGCCCCAAAACCCTGAGGTACCGCCTCACGCACGCCCGTCCCAAACCTCTTTGCAACGCTCCGCTCACAGCCCTTCCCACAGTCTATCTGGCAATCCCCAGAGGCTATGGTACGTTGTTTTTTTCTACGGAGCCTCCGTATGTCTGCCTCTACACAGGGAAGCTTTATGCGACTGACCGTGATTTCCGATACCCACAGCCTGCACCGGCAGATCGAGTCGATACCGGATGGCGACGTGCTGATCCACGCTGGCGACAGCCTGGGTGTGGGAACCCTGGAAGAGCTCGAAGACCTCAATGACTGGCTCGGCACCCTGCCCCACCGCCACAAGATCCTCATCGCCGGCAACCATGACTGGTGCTTCCAGGACCACCCCGAGGAGGCCCGCCGTCGGGTCACCGCGGCCCATTACCTGCAGGACAGCGGCGTTACCATCGACGGCGTGCATTTCTGGGGCACCCCCTGGACTCCGCAGTTCCACGACTGGGCCTTCAACCTGCCCCGTGGCGACGCCCTGGCGCAACGATGGGCGCAGATCCCCGAACACACCGATGTGCTGATCGTTCATGGCCCGCCCCACGGCATCCTGGATCGGGTCAATGAACACTTCGGCGGCGGCCAGGTCGGCTGCGAGGCGCTGCGGGCCCGGCTGCAGGAACGTCCGGTGCCGCTGGTGCTGTTCGGTCATATCCACGAGCATTACGGCCAGCACCGGGAAAGTGGCAGTCTCTACGTCAACGCCAGTACCTGCACCGACCGTTACCGGCCGGACAATCCGCCGGTGGTACTGGAATACCCGGCCGCCGACTGAGGCGGGCTGATCACCGCCAGCGCCGGGCTGGTCAGGCGCTGCCAGGCATCGAAGGTGCTGAGGTGAACCTGGCCGGTCAGTTCCTCACAAAATGGCGTGCGTTTGAGCCGGTCCATCACCGGCCCCTTTACTTCTGCCAGGTGCAGTTTCAGGCCGGCGTCTTCCAGCCGGCGATTGATGGCTTCCAGACTCTCCAGTGCCGAGGCGTCAATGTCATTCACCGCCTGGCAGGCCAGCACCAGGTGTTTGAGGCTGGGCCTTTCTGCCACCAGCGCCATCACTGTCTCTTCCAGGTAGCGGGCGTTGGCGAAATACAGACTCTCATCCACCCGCAGGATCAGCACCCGTTCATCGGTCTCTACCTGGTGGCGTTCAACGTTGCGGAAGTGCTCACTGCCGGGCATACGGCCAATCACCGCGCAGTGGGGTCGGCTGGTGCGATAGAGGTAGAGCCCGATCGACAGCCCCACCCCCGCCAGGATGCCGCTTTCCACCCCGTGGGCCAGAGTCAGCACCAGGGTCGCCAGCATCGCCACACCATCGGTGCGGGAGTAGGCAAAGGTACGGCGGATCGCCGGCAGGTCGATCAGCGTGCTGACGGCGATCATGATGGTGGCGGCCAGAGTCGCCTTGGGCAGGAACGCCAGCAGGTCGGTCAGGGTCAGGGTCGCCAGGGCAATGCCCAAGGCGGTGAAAGCGCCGGCCAGCGGGGTGGCGGCGCCGGCCTCAAAGTTCACCACCGAGCGGGAGAAACCGCCAGACACCGGTGAACCCCCACTGACACCGGCGCCGACGTTGGCCAAGCCAAGGGCAATCAGTTCGGCATTGGGGTCGATGCGCTGGCGCCGCTTGGCCGCCAGGGTCTGGGCCACCGACACCGATTCCACAAAGCCCACCAGGCTGATCAGCACCGCCGCCGGCACCAGCGCCGACCAGGTGTCGGCGTCCAGGGACGGTAAGGCCAGGCTGGGCAGGCCGCCGGGCACCTCACCCACCAGCTTGACGCCGGCGCTGCCCAGGTCCAGAACGAATGCCAGCGCGGTGGTGACGATGACCGCCGACACCGGCGCCGCCTTGGCCGCCAGGTCGGCGCCGCGGGCCGGCACGCCCAAGCGAACCAGCGTCGCCTTGAGGGATCGCCGGCACAAATAGAGATAGAGCAGTACCCCGGCCCCGATGGCGAGGGTGGCCAGGTTGGCACGGGGCCATTGCTGCCAGAGGTTATGGCCCATCTCCAGCAGGTTGTGTCCACCGCCGGAAACCCCGAGCATCTGCCCCAACTGGCTGGCGGCAATCAGCAGGCCGGAGGCGGTCACGAACCCAGAGATCACCGGGTGGCTGAGAAAGTTGGCCAGGAACCCCAGCCGCAGCAACCCCATGGCAAACAGCACCAGCCCCGATAACGTCGCCAACACCAGCGCCGCCCCCAGATACTCCGGCGTGCCTACGGTGGCAATGCCCCCCAGCGCCGACGCCGTCATCAGCGACGCCACCGCCACCGGCCCCACCGCCAGGGTGGCGCTGGTGCCCAGCAGCGCATAGACCACCAGCGGCAGCATGCTGGCATACAGTCCCACCTCCGGCGGCAAACCGGCCAGCAGGGCATAGGCCAGGGCCTGGGGCACCAGCATCAGGGTCACGATCACCGCTGCCAGCGCATCGCTGGCGAACACCGTGCCGTTGTAGTCCTTGAGCCAGCCCAGGAGGGGCAGGGATCGCGCCAGGCGCTGCAGCATTCGTTGATCTCCCGTCAGTGCGCCGACCGCTTCGCCGGTCGGGCAAACCATTCATGGCCCTTGAGCATGCCGTGCCAGTACACCCAGGGCAGTTGTTTGGACTTCAGCCACCAGGCCCGGCGGGTGGCGCGGGTGCCCTCGTTGACCCAACCCGGAAAGGTCGGCTGCAACTGCCCGCCATAGCCGAATTCCGCCAGCACGATGCGCCCCCGCTCCACCGTCAGCGGGCAGGAGCCGTAGCCCAGATAGGCCGCCGGCAGCGGCAGGTCATCCAGCGATGCCAGCAGGTTCTCCGCCACCACCGGCGCCTGTTTGCGTGCCGCCGCCATGGTCTTGGCGTTGCTGGTCGCGCTGACATCCCCCAGCCCGAAAATCGTGTCGTAGCGGGCGTGACGCAGGGTGTCCGGCTCCAGCTCCAGCCAGCCGTCGGCGTTGCCCAGGCCGGATTCGGCAATAAACGCCGGCGGCCGCTGGGGCGGCACCACGTGCAGCAGGTCGAATGGCCGCTCCAGCGCCTGTTCGCCGTCATCACCGTTGCGCAGGAAATGCGCCACCCGGTTATCGCCGTCCACCGCCACCAGGCGCTCCTGGAAGTGCACATCAATGCCGTAGCGGTCGATGTAGTGCTGCAGCGCCGGCACATAGTCCGGCACCCCGAACAACACCGCACCGGCGTTGTGGAACGACACCTCGATGTTCTCCAGGCAGCCCTCACGACGCCAGTGATCCGCCGACAGGTACATGGCCTTCTGCGGCGCACCGGCACACTTGATGGGCATCGGCGGTTGCGAGAACAGTGCCTTGCCGCGACTCAGGCCGGTGACCAGCGACCAGGTGTAGGGCGCCAGGTCGTAGCGGTAGTTCGAGGTCACGCCGTTCCGCCCCAGGGTGTCACTGAGGCCATCGATGGCATCCCAGTCCAGCACCAGTCCCGGTGCCACCACCAACCGCCGGTAACCCAAAGTGTCGCCATTGCCAAGGGTGACCCGTCGCAGCTCCGGCTCCACCGCCGTGGCCGCCTGGCGGTACCAGTGACAGTGCCGGGGCATCACGCTGGCGGTGCTCCGACAGGTGGTGGCAACGTCGAACACGCCGCCCCCGACCATGGTCCAGCCCGGCTGGTAATAGTGATCCCCGCTGGGCTCCAGTACGGCAATGTCCAGTCCCGGCCGGCGCTTGAGCAGGCTGGCGGCGGTGGCAATACCGGCGGAGCCGCCACCGATGATCACCACATCGTGGTCGTGACTGGTGTGTTCTGGTACAGACATCGTGTGTTCCCCCTGTTTGGCGTTGTTGTCGGGACACAGTTGTTGGGACGACCGTTGTTGGGATAACAGTTGTCGGAACACTGTCATCCCAACAACGGTCGTCGAACTGGACTTCCCTGCCCCGCGTGTTCCTGATCTGCCGTGGTTTCCGGCCGGCTCAGCCCTTGATCATGGCCCGGATTGGCTGAGGGTCGTGGCCAGCCTCGTGAGCTTTCGCCAGCAACCCGGGAATGTCACAACCGGGCTGGCGGGCCCGACTCTGGGCCCACAGGTGCACCGCCCGACGTCCGGTGCGACAGAACGCCAGCACTGGCGACGGCGACTGCTCCAGCGCCTGGCCAAAAGCCTCGATATCGGCCTCGCTGTACTCTCCCGGTGCCACCGGCACACAGCACCAAGCCAGGCCCAGTGCCCTGGCCCGCTGCTCGAAGGCATCCGCGCCGGGGTAGTCGTCCGCCTCACCGGGACGACGGTTACAGATAACCGAGCGGAATCCCTGGGCCTTGACCTCATCCAGATCGGCGGGGGTCAGGGCGTCGGCAATCGCCACGGTGGGTTCGAGGTATTGGATCTTCATCGCAGGCTCCTAAAACAGGTTGAGAGGGACTTTGAGGTAGACCTGGCCGTTGTCTTCCGGCGGCGGCATCTCCCCTGCCCGCATGTTTACCTGCACCGAGGGCAGGATCAGCCGGGGCATGTCGAGGGTGGCGTCCCGCTCGGTGCGCATGCGGACGAAGTCGTCCTCGCTGATGCCCTCACCGACATGGATGTTGCGGGCCCGCTGTTCCGCCACCGTGGTCTGATGCTGGAACTGGTCGCGCCCCGGCGCCTTGTAGTCGTGGCAGAGGAAGACGCGGGTGTCATCGGGCAACGCCAGCACTTTCTGGATCGACTGGTACAGAGTGTGGGCATCGCCGCCGGGAAAATCACAGCGGGCGGTGCCGGAGTCCGGCGCAAACAGGGTGTCACCGACAAAGGCGGCATCGCCGATCACATAGGTCAGGCAGGCCGGGGTGTGGCCCGGGGTGTGGAGTACACGGCCCTGAAGCTGGCCAATGCTGAACGCATCGCCCTCCGCGAACAGGCGGTCGAACTGGCTGCCGTCACGCGCAAACTCGGTGCCGGCATTGAAGGCTTTGCCGAAGATCGCCTGCACATCCACGATGTGCTCGCCGATACCGGTTTTGCCGCCCAGGGCCTGGTGCAGGTAAGGGGCCGCCGACAGGTGGTCGGCGTGAACGTGAGTTTCCAGAATCCACGCCACTTCCAGCTGCTGCGAGCGGACGAACTCGATGATGGCGTCCGCCGAGCGCACATCGGTGCGACCGGCGGCGTAGTCAAAGTCCAGTACCGAGTCGATGATCGCGCAGGCCCGGCTGTCCGGGTCGCGGACCACATAGCTGAAGGTGTTGGTGGGTTCGTCGAAAAAGTGAGTGACTTCCGGATGCGACATGACCCGCTCTCCTGTCGATGGCTAAATCGCCACAGGCAATGGACGCATCCCTGTAGCGGTTAATTTATGGTCATGCCTTCATCCTATCCTAGTTTTTTGATCTAAGCATAGATCTATTTGTTATATTTGATAGGAAAGCGAGAAGCCCCTGCCATCACTTCTTCCAGTTGGCCAGCAACACACCCAGCAGGACGATCCCCACGCCAAGCCACACCGCGGCGCCAAACTGTTCATCAAAGAACAGCATGCCCAGTACCAAACCCGCCGGCGCAATAACAAAGCCGATCTGGCTCAGGAACACCGGTGACGAGCGCCGCTGCAACTCGAAGAAGGCACGGTAGGTAAGCGCGGCCAGCACCGCCTGCCCCGCCAGGATCGCGCCGACCTCGAGGCTCGGCAGCCACAGTGCCGACACCCGGCCGGTCACCACCAACCCGACACCCAGCACCAGCGCGCCCCCCAACAGCATGCCCGGCGCCAACTGACGGGCGCTGGCACCCTGGGGCCAGGCCACGGAGCGGTAAACATTGCCAAACGCCAGCGACAGTGGCACCAGCAGGCCCAGTAACAACCAGGGCAGGTCATCGCTGCCGACACCGTCGGTGTCCGGCGACATGATGCGGATGCAGCCCGCCACCCCCAACAGCAGCCCCACGGTGCGCAGGGCACTGAGCCGCTCCAGCCTCAACAGCAGGGACAGGGCGTAGGTCGCCAGGGAGGGCAGCGCGTACAGGGTGGCGGTCAGTCCCGAGCCAACGTGGCCCACCACAATGAACGCCAGGGCATTGGGAATGGCGATCGCCGTCAGCCCGCTCACCAGCCAGTACCGCCAGGTTCCGGGTGGCCGGGTGGCGCTCCGACCGTTCCACAACCCCAACAGCACGCCGCCCCCCAAGGCCTGCCAGAAGGCATAGGCCAGCGGCGACAGCCCGGCCGTCATCGCCAGTTTGGCCAGCGGCAGCGTCAACGCGATCATCCCCCCCACCATCAGCAACAGCAGGTAGGCCACGGGATCGGGACGGGGAATGGGAACAGCGGCATTGGCCAGCATGGACGGCTCCTTGAGTAATGAATGATGGCGCCATTGTCCGGTCCGCAGGTGCGGTTATCGCCCCGCAGTTTGGAAAAACAGTTTTTATCTGTGAGAAACTCAGGCCTTCGCCCCACTGCCAGGAATCGCCATGGATCGCCTCAAAGGCCTGGAATACTACAAACGCATCGTTGAGCTCGGCTCGTTTACCGCCGTGGCCGAGGAATTTGGCTGTTCCAACGCGGTCATCTCCAAATACGTCAGGTTCCTGGAAGACTGGACCGGCGCCCGGCTGGTCAACCGCAACACCCGCACCATCAGCATTACCGAGGAAGGCCAGTCGTTCTATGACTACTGCGTGGGCGTGCTCAGCAACACCGCCCGGGTCATGGACGACCTGCGCCAGGACGACCGCGCCGGCGGCCAGCTGGTGGTGGCGTGCCCGGTGTCAATGTCGCTGACCATCCTGGCGCCGGTGCTGTTTCGATTCCAGCAAGCCCATCCGGAGCTGGTGGTACGTCTGCGCCAGAGCGACGCCATGACCGACCTGATCAGCGAAGGGGTGGACCTGGCGATCCGCGCCACCGCCAGCCTGGACGATTCCGCGCTGGTCGCCATCGCCGTCGGCACCATGCCGCGCTGCCTGGTTGCCGCACCGGATTACCTGGCCCGCCACGGAACACCCACCACTCTGGCGGAGCTTGGCCAGCATCGCTGCCTGATTTTCAGCCTCAGTCAGGACAGCCAGCACTGGCAGTTTGGTGAAGGTGAAACCGCACAAACCGTGGCGGTCAGCGGCCCGCTGGTCTCCGACAACTCGCTGATGCTGGTGGAAGCGGCCTGCCACGGGCTGGGCATTGTTCTGGTACCCCGGGGCTACGTCAGCCAACAGCTGGCCAGTGGTGAGCTGGTGGCGCTGGATCTGCAGCCGGAACCGGTCTCCCGCACCATTTATGCGGTCTATCCCGACCGTCGCCACCTGCCCCAGCGGGTACGGTTGTTCATCGATTTTCTCAAGACCGAGCTTGCAGCCACCGTTGCCGCTCCGTAAAAACCGTTTTTCCAGAACCGGGGTACATCGCCGGCCGGGTTCGCGACAAGCTGTGCCCCATCGATCACACAGCGCAGGAGCGAACCCATGACCACCGATATCCGTCCAGCCACCCTGGCCAGTACCGCGGACGCCCGCAACACCCTGATCAGCGCCCTCAACTGGCGCTACGCCGCCAAGCGGATGAACCATCGCCAGGTTGCCGATGACGTCATCGACACCATCGTCGATGCCGCCCACCTGGCGCCCTCATCCTTTGGCCTGCAACCCTACTCGGTACTGGTGGTGTCGGACCCGGAACTGCGGTCACAACTGCACCAGCAGGCCATCCCGCAGCCACAGGTCACCGAAGGCTCCCACCTGCTGGTGTTTGCCATCTGGGACCAGGTGGGGGATCGTCAGGTGGACGAGCTGATCCAGCTCACCGCCGACACCCGTCAGATTCCGGTCTCCGATCTGGACGACTACAGCCAGATGATCAAAGACACCGTTAATGGTTTCGACAACGACCAGGCCAGGCATCAGTGGGCCGCCCGGCAGGCCTACCTGGGCCTGGGGCTGGCATTGACGGCCGCGGCGATGGCCAGGGTCGACGCCACCCCCATGGAGGGCTTTGATCCCGCCGCCCTCGACCAGGCCCTGGGGCTGTCCGGGCGAGGCCTGCGCAGCGTGGTGGTGATGACCGTCGGCTACCGCGACCCGGAGGCAGATTACCTGGCGGGGCAGGCCAAGGTGCGCTGGCCCCAGGAGCGCTTCCGGATCGACCTGGACGACCGCCTTTCCGTTTGATGACAACACGTTAGTGGTGATGTAACCCGCCCGCGGCGGGGAATCCGTTACCGTATCAGGCAATCGGGTCGATCAACGGCCCGCAAGCCTGACCAGAGTAAGGGAGATTTCACCATGAAAACCCGTACCCATCTGATGTGTGCCACCATCCTGTCCGCCTCGGTGGCGAGTGCGCCCGCGCTGGCGGACAAGCGCAACGATTCCGGGCTCTACCTCGGCGGCAGCTACGGCTGGTTCAAGGCCCACGGCGGCGAGTTCGAGGACAACAACGACTTCTTCGCCGGCACCCTCGGCTACCAGTTCAACGACTGGTTTGCCGCCGAGGCGGAGTACCTGGATTTCAGCGAGTTCGGCGAGGATGACGAGGTCAACGGCGACCTCAAGGGCCTAGGCATTGCCGCCCGCGCCCGCCTGCCGCTGACCGAGACGTTCGGCATCTACGGCCGCGCCGGGGTGTTTGCCTACTCCCTGGACGTGGAGGCCTTCGAGCAGTCCGAAACCTACGATGAACTCAGCCCCTTTGTCGGCGCCGGCGCCGACTTCCGTATCAGCGACCAGTTAACGGCCTTTGCCGAATACAACCGCTACAACGTCGAGATCGACGAGGAAGACTTCAACGGCCAGGTCACCAACGACGGGCCGGACTTCGACACCGCCCGCGTGGGCATGCGCTTCCAGTTCTAGGGAGCCTCGGACCGATTTGCGATCACTACCGCCGGGCTGGCGCTTGCGTCTTCCTGCCAGACCCGGCTCTTTGTCTTCCTGCCCCACCGACCTCAGGCACTACGGTCCTCAGACGCCGCCGCGATTCGGGGTGCGTCCGACAACCCTTCGGTAGGCACTGATTGCCGCCTGCAAGTATCTGACATACTCTGAATCCATATTCCCCACCGGCATGCCCCGCGCTGTTCTGGGGGTGCTGCACACCGGTACTGGATTCGCTAGCTGTGACCATTTCAGACTATTTCCTGGTCAGCGACCTGGACCCTTCCATGCTGTTGATTGGCGACTACGACGGCTGGCTGGTCACGCTGTCGTTGCTGATCGCCGTCAGCTCCGCCTATATGGCTCTGACCCTGGCCGCGGCCGCCAAACGCAGCACGTCTCGGAGGATGGAGCGGCTGCACCTGTTGACCGGCGCCGGTTCCCTCGGCGCTGGCATCTGGTCCATGCACTTCATTGGCATGCTGGCCTTCGAATTGTGCACCCCGGTCAGTTACACCCCGGGGCTCACCCTGCTATCGGCGGTACCTGGGGTGCTGGCCTCCTGGGTCACCCTCACCATGCTGGCCCGCCACAGCTTCAGCTGGCAACGGCTGCTGGCCGGCGGTCTGGCGGTGGGCCTGGGCATCGGCACCATGCACTACCTGGGGATGGCCGCCATGACCCTGGGCCCGACGCTGCGCTACGACCCCTGGCTGTTTGCGCTGTCTATTGTGGTGGCCGCCGGCCTTGCAACCCTGGCGCTGTGGATCAGCTTCGGCCTGCGCAAGCGCCTGGCACTGCCGGGCAACACCATTCGCCTGATCGCCGGGGTGGTGATGGGGCTGGCGATCGCCGGCATGCATTACACCGCCATGGAAGCGGCGCGGTTTGTCGGTGAGGCCGACCCGGATCACATCGCTGGCAGCCACAACCACTACACCCTGGCGGTCACCATCGGTGCCGTCACCGTACTGCTGAGCATGCTGATCGCCGGACTCAACGCGCTGGTGCGCTACCGCGCCCTGCTCAAACGCAGCGAGGAATCCGCCAGCGAGCTGCGGGCGATGTTCGACACCGCGGTGGACGGCATCATCAAGATCTCCGACCGCGGCATCATCCTGTCCTTCAACCACTCCGCCGAACGCATCCTGGGCTACCGCGAGGTGGAGGTGCTGGGCAAGAACGTCAGCATGCTGATGCCGTCGCCCCACCGCGAGGCCCACGACGGCTACCTCAAGCAGTACCTGCGCACCGGCCAGGCCCGCATCATCGGCTCCGGGCGGGAAGTGTTCGCCCGCCACAAGGACGGCCACGAGGTGCCTATCCGCCTGGCGATCGGTGAATCCCGACTCGGCGGCATCAGCACCTTTGTCGGTTTCCTCACCGACATCACCGAGCGCTACCGCATGGAGACCGACCTGCGCCGGGCCAAGGAGCAGGCGGAACAGGCTGCCGAGGCCCGCAGCGCGTTCCTGGCCAACATGAGCCACGAGATCCGCACCCCGATGAACGCCATCATTGGCTTCACCGACCTGCTGCAGGAGACCCCGCTCGACACCAACCAGGTAAAGAATCTGAAAGTGGTGCGCAACTCCGCCCGCTCGCTGCTGGCTCTGCTCAACGACATCCTCGACACCGCCAAGTTCGAGTCAGGTTCCACCGAACTGGAGATCCGCGACTTTTCCCTGCGCCAGACCTGCGAGCAGCTGATCGCGACCCAGAAGCTGGCCGCCGACAAGAAGGGCGTCGACCTGGTACTCGATTACCGCAGCGGGCTGGCGGAGGACTTTCGTGGCGACGCCCTGCGGGTACAGCAGGTGGTACTGAACCTAGTAAGCAACGCGGTCAAGTTCACCGAACAGGGCAGGGTTACCGTAACCGTGGCCCCCGGCACCAACGGCAAGGGCGTGATCCTGACCGTGGCGGACACCGGCATCGGCATTCCGCCGGACCGCCTGGACACCATTTTCGAACCCTTCTCCCAGGCCGACTCCAGCATGACCCGCCGGTTTGGCGGCACCGGTCTTGGCACCACCATCGCCCGCCAGCTGGTGGAGCTGATGGATGGCGACATCCACGTCTCCAGCAAGGTCGGGGTGGGATCGTGCTTCACCGTGGAGCTGCCGCTGCCCCCTGGTCAGCACCCGGACCGCTCACCGGATAGTTCCGAGGCCGAGCCGGACGCCGTCACCCTGCCGCCGCTGCGTATTCTGGCGGCCGACGATGTGGCCCAGAACCTCGCCCTGCTGGAAGCGCTGTTTGAACCCCAGGGCCACACCGTGGTCACCGTCGCAAATGGTGCCGACGCGGTAGCCCAGGCCCAGAGCGGCACCTTCGATCTGGCGCTGCTGGATGTCCAGATGCCGGTGATGGACGGCCACCAGGCCTGCCGCCGCATTCGCGACTGGGAACGCCGTGGTGGTCACCCTCACCTGCCGATCCTGGCACTCACCGCCGGTGTGCTGGAACAGGACCGTCAACTGGCGCGGGAGGCCGGCATGGACGGCTTCGCCAGCAAGCCACTGGAACGGGCCGCGCTGACCCGGGAGATTGCCCGGGTGCTGGCGCTCGACAGCGGTACCATGCCCGAGCCGGTGGTCACCCCGGAAACCGCCTCCACGACGGTCATTGACCACCACCGGGGCCGCCAGCTTTGGGGCAGCCACACCAGGCACCATCAGGCCCTGGTGCGTTTTCTGGCGGATGCCGACAACCAGCCTGCAGCCCTGGCCGCAGCGCTTGCGCAACCCCGTGACCGCGCCACAGATACCGACGACGGCCTGGCCACCCTGCATCGCCTCAAGGGCCTGGCCGGCAATCTCTGCCTGCCCGCACTGGCGGCCTGGCTGACCCGGGCCGAAAACGATCGGCGCCAGCACCGCAGCGTCGACCCGGTGGGCTATTCCGAACACCTTGACGTATTACAGGCGGCAGTGGCCAATAGCGCGCCGGCCGAACCGGAAGCAACCGCGTCGGTTGAGCCGACCGGCCCGGAACCGGACCTCGACGCCCTGCGCCCGCTGATTCGCCAGCTGAACCAGGGCGAGCTGCCGGAACACAGCCTGCAACAGCTGCTTCCACAGCTGCCCGCCGAGGTGGCGGACGCGCTGGAGGAGGCCATGGATGGCTTCGAACCCGATACCGCCGCTGAGGTTCTGGCGGCGTACCTGACCACCCGGCTCGGAGCCCTGACCGACGATGACTGATCGCAAGACCCTGCTGGTGGTGGACGACGAGCCCACCAACCTGCAGGTACTGAAGAACATCCTCGCCGCCGACTATCGCCTGCTGTTCGCCCGCGATGGCGAACGCGCGCTGCAACTGGCCGCCAGCGAGACCCCGGACCTGGTGCTGCTGGACGTGATGATGCCCGGGCTGTCGGGCCACGACGTCTGTCGCCGGCTCAAGGCCGAGACTGCCACCACCGCCATCCCGGTGATCTTTGTGACCGCGCTGTCGGATGTGGAGGACGAAGCTCTGGGTTTTGAACTGGGTGCGGTGGATTACCTCACCAAACCGGTGAGTCCTGCCATCGTGCAGGCGCGGGTGCGCAACCACCTGTCGCTGGTACGGATGGACGAGCTTCACCAGACCCGGCTGTCGATCGTCCAACGCCTGGGCCGGGCCGCCGAATTCAAGGACAACGAAACCGGCCTACACGTCATCCGCATGAGCCTGTTTTCCCAGCTGATCGCCCGCGAGGCCGGATTCAGCGAAGACTACGCCGACGATCTGCTGAACGCCGCCCCCATGCACGACATTGGCAAGATCGGCATTCCCGATGCGGTGTTGTTGAAGCCGGGCCGGCTGGACCAGGATGAGTGGCAGATCATGCGCCAGCACGCCGAGATCGGCGCCCGCATCATTGGCGAGGACGGTTCACGGCTGCTGCGGATGGCCCGGGATATTGCCCTCTACCACCATGAAAAGTGGGATGGCAGCGGCTATCCCTACGGCCTCAGTGGTACCGACATTCCCATCGAGGCCCGCATCGTGGCGCTGGCCGATGTGTTCGATGCCCTCACCAGCGAGCGCCCTTACAAGAAAGCCTGGAGCATCGACGATGCCAGCGCACTGATCCGTGAGGAAAGCGGCCGGCACTTCGATCCGGAACTGGTGGAAGTGTTCTTCCGCTGCCTGCCACAGATCCTGCAGGCGCGGACGCAATGGCAGGAGACAAACACCGCGGCCAACGCCTGAGGCGCTGCCCGCGGCGCTGGTGATCAGGCTCCCTTGGCGAGCTGTTGGTAGAGCCGATCCTTGAGGCTGGCCCGCTCCATCTTCAGGGCACTGAAATGCTGGTCGTCGGTGGGCACCTCGCGCACTTCCAGGCCACGGATTTTCTTGTCGAGGCGGTCGTAGTCGTCACTGAGTTGGCGAAAGGCCGGGTCGTTCTTGCGCAAATCAAGGATGCGGGACTTGAACTGGGGAAAGTCGATATCCAGGGCGTGATCACTGATGGACATGTGCGGGATACTCCTGTCGAGGGTGACTTTCAAGGACGTGACTTCCAGGGACGCGACCGGGATTGGCGGATGGCCGCACAGCTTCCGGGCCAGCTTCCCTGCCCTACAGACAAAGATAGTCGATCCTGAGCCACATCACAGCCTCACGCCCCTGCCCGCTAGGGTGTCGCGCCATCAGGCTCCGCAAACGCCTCCTCCCGCAACTGTTGCAGCCGCTGCTGGTACTGCTGTTGCCAGACACTGTCGGACATCTGCCCCCTGAGTGCGGTCATCTCCCTCGTCAACGCCTCACGCGCCTGCTGGTAATGCTGCTGCTGTGCCTGTTGCTGCGCCAGCTGGTGATCGCGGGCCGCCATCCGCCGGGCACGCTCGGCACCGAAGTGCTGCTCCCGCAGGCCGGCCACCAGCGCCTGACGCTGGTCCGGATCATCCACCCCGGCCAGCAGCAGGTCGCGCTCCCGCCGGTACCGGGCCTGGTCACCCTCACGTTGCGCCAGCGCCTGGGGGTAATCCTGCCAGCTGCGCTGGCGCAGGGCCTGCAGTTGTTGCAGACGCTGAGCCGGCGACAGGTAGGGCGCTTCCGCCAGTAACGTCTGGAAACCGAACTGGTAGTCCGCCCAGGCCCGCTCCTGGCCATACAGCAGCTCCGCGTCCTGGGCCCCGAAGTGCTGCTCCCGCAAGGCATCAATGCGCTGGTATCGGGTTTGCGCCGGCACCTCGGTGGACATCACCAGCGACTGCATGGTCTGCTGGTAGGCCGGCTGGCGCGCCAGGATACGGCGCAGACGGTCGGCGAAGGCCTGGTTCGGGTACTCTGCCAGCCGCTGTTCCAGCAAGGCCTGGCACAGGTCCGGCTCGCCACCACACTGGGCCAGCAGTTCAGCAAAGAACTGCTGCAGATTGCCTCCGGGCTGACGGTAGCCGTCCAGCCGCTGGTGCCAGTAGGCCTGGTCCTGCTGTCGGCGCAGCCGTTGGCTGGCAGCGGCTTCGTCCTCACCGGAACGGGCGACCACCGGCTGTTCCGCCGCCGCTACCGCGGGCGCGGTTTGTGCCGGCACCACAGCAGCGGCGCCGGGCGTTACCGGCGCGGCCGTGGCGACGGCGTCGGCAACGGCCGGTTCAGCCCCGGACAACGCCCACCAGCCCAGCCCCAAGCCAGCGCAAACAGCGGTTACCAGATACCAGCGGCGCATCAGAACTGAAAGTCGCCCAGGACCGGAAAGTGGTCCGACAGGTCCCACACACCCCACAGATCCGCCGAATCCGACCGTGGCACCCGGACGTCATTGCGGGCACTCATCGGCTGGCGATGGGTGTTGCTGACCACCACGTAATCCAGGTATTCCACCCCCAGGGACAGTGCCCCCTCAGCGTTCTGGTTCACCGTCGGATCATAGGTGGAACGGCTGTAGCCGGTGGACGGCGGCGCCGTGGCCTTGAGGTTGGCCTGCATCTGCTGGTAGTCACCGGGGAACTTGAGCTTGTTGACGTTGAAGTCGCCGCCCATCATCACCGCGTCGAAGGCAGGTACCTGCTTGTCGTCCACCAGCGCGCGGATCTGGCGGAACTGCTGTTGTCGCAGTGCCCGGGCCTCATCGCTGTCGAACGACGCGGTGTGGGTGGCGGTGACGTGATAGGCCTTGCCGTCACGGATTACCTCGGCGTAGACCACCCCCTTGTCGGCAAAGCAGTCGGTGCCGGTGCAGTCATCAAACACCAGGTAGTCGGTCGCGGCAATGGGGAAGCGGCTGACAATCACCACCCCACCGTTATGGATATTGAAGCCGGGCTTGTCGAGGATCTCGGTCTGGTAGGGGTACTCACTGGCCAGGGCATCGAGCAGGTCATGGCTGGCGGCATCGAACGCCTCCTGTAACAGCAAGACATCGTATCCCTGCAGTACCGCTGGCATTTCCTGCAACCGGTCGCCAATGTTAGAGGCCAGCAGCGGCAACGCCCAGATGTTGTAACTCAGCACCTTGAGGGCATCCTCACCGGAACGCGGCTCCGCCAGGTTCTGATTGCGCACGGTGTAGTAGAAGTCGTCGTAACCACCGGTGAACTTGGCCTTGAAGCCCAGCCGGCTGGGCAGGCCATCGTATTGGGTATCGTAACGGTGGATGCTGCGGTCCGCCTGCCATGGGGCGTTGAAATCACTGCCCTGGGCACTGTGCTCGATGGTGCTGCCGTACCAGGTACCGCGCATCTTCTGTTCCAGTGTTACCACCGAGTCGGCGCCAATCAACTGGGTATCGAAGCGGTAGGTCTTGCCGCTCTTCAGGCCTTCATAACGGTTGAACGCCAGCACCCGGGCGGTGGCGTAAGGCGCGATTTCCTGGGCTTCCTGACGCCACTCACTGCCTTCGGCCAGGGTGTCATCACCGTAGTGATTGACCCGGACCTGGACGGTTTCGTTGGTGGAGTTGGTGATGTAGAGGTAGCTGTCGGCCTGAACGCTCCCGGTCAGTGCCAGGGCGGCCAGCGCCAGCCATCGCCAGGGCGATGGGCGGAGAGAGGGATGAGACATGGGGTTCCCCTGTTTGGTCGGCAATGTTGTTATCGTTGTCTGACGCAATGACGGCGGCCCGCCAATCTGGTCTAGACCAGAAAAACGTACCGCCCTCAGGTTGCGGTTTTATTAAACGATCATGACGCCAAACGCGACAACCCATAGCGGTTGCCGAAAATCTGAACCAAGTCTCATCCTGTTATCCGGCGGATGTCCGAAGAGGCCAATGGCCCCCAATGCCAACCCGGGCGCTTCCCCTCAGGCGGGTTCAGCCGTTTCCAGTTGGGCTTTAAGCTGGTGCTTCAGCAGTTTGGACGACGCATTGCGGGGCAACGAGTCGGCAAACACCACCGCCTTGACGCTCTTGAAGGCCGCCAGTTGGCTCCGGCAATGCTCGATCACCGCCGTCTCATCCAGCTGGCTGCCCGGCAGGCGCACCACAAAGGCCACCGGCACCTCCCCCCATCGCTCGTCGGCACGGCCCACCACCGCCACCTCGACGATCTCCGGATGCTGGATCAGCGCCGCTTCCAGTTCCGCCGGGTAGATGTTCTCACCACCACTTATGATCATGTCCTTGAGCCGGTCGACCACATACAGAAAGCCGCGGTCGTCCAGGTAGCCGAGGTCACCGGTGTGGTAGTAGCCGTCCACGATGGCCGTGCGGCTGGCGTCCGGGTTGTTCCAGTAACCGGCAAAGACCTGGGGACCGCCGAAGCAGATCTCCCCCACCTGCCCCGCTGGCCGCGGTGCGCCGGTGTCCGGATCGACAATCTTGAGGCTGCCGGCCATCACCCCAGGCCCGACGCTGGCCACCACGTCCATACCCATGGCCGGCATCCAGAAGCTGGCGGAACCGGCCACTTCGGTGGCACCGTAAACCTGGTAGATCGAGATGCCCAGTTCGGCGTAGCGGGCGATCAGCGCTGCCGGCACCGCCGACGCCCCGGACACCGCGAAGCGCAGCGAGCTGAGGTCGCGCTCGCCGATACCCGGTGCCTGCAGCATCATTTCCAGCATCTGCGGCACCGCCAGAAAGTGGGTAATGCGTTCCTGCTCCAGAATTTCCCACACCGTGACCGGGTGGAAATCCGCCAGGTAGACCGTGGCACTGCCGGTTAGCACGTTGGCAAACACCGGCATCAGACCGGCAATGTGGAACATCGGGGTGACCGTGAGGTAACGGGCCTGGAACGGCCAGCCGATGGTAAAACAGCAGTTCTCCGCCGCGGCGTACAGGTTGCGATGGGTGAGCATCACACCCTTGGGCCGTCCGGTGGTGCCGGAGGTGTACATCAGGACCGCCACCTGGTCGGGGTCAGGGTCGTGCCCGGGCAGTTCTCCGCCGGCGCTGGCCAGGGCCTGCTCAAAGTCATCATCACCGCGCTGGCGATCCACCACCAGCTGCCGCGACAGCCCCACCTGCGGCGCCAGGGCGGTGACCATGTCAGCAAACTCCCGGTCATAGACCAGGGTATCCGCGCCACAGTCGTTGAGAATGTAGGCCAGCTCCTGGGGCTGCAGCCGCCAGTTCAGCAGCGCCACCACCACCCCGGCCCGACTGGCCCCGAACAGGGCCGTTGCCACCTGCTCGCTGTTCTTGCAGAGGATCGCGATGCGGTCCCCGGCCTGCAGCCCCTGCTGGTGAAGATAGCCCGCCCACTGGCTGGCGCGGGTATCCAGTTCCCGGAAGCTGTAACGCTGCTGATCGCCAATGGCGGCAACATGGTCCGGGGTCAGTGCGGCCCGGGAGGCAAGCAGGTCGCCAAGGTGCTGGCTCATGGGGGTCTCCTCGCTGATGCGGTTGTTGTTTTGGAGCCTCCGGGCACAGCAAACCATGAACCCGGATTCACTTTATTGAATGAAGTGAATCATGGTTCAGTTTCCCAGTCAATCAGTGCTGCCTCAGGTCAACAGCTCGGCAAGCCAGGCCTGCACCCCGGGATAGGCCGTCGTATCCAGCACAAACTCCTGGCCACGGGCGGCGCAGCGGAGGTCACAGTGGTCGTCGGCCAGGTGCCAGCGGTCCCGGTTGTAGTGATAGCTCAGCGGCGTCTGTTCAGGGCCCGGGAAGAACGCCCGGGGCAACCGCCAGTGGGTTGGGGACGGCGCCTGGGGAGCGGTCAGCCGATGCTGCGGTTGCATCCGCGTAAAGGTGCCGGCGCCGGCGATGTCAGTGTCCAGCCCCGGCAACCGCAGGCGCTCGGCGGCCAGGTAAAGGGTGTTGTTGCGATCCGTGGCCTGTTGCAGGTGGGGGTGATAGCGCACCCAGGGCCAGGCATCCGGCGCCAGCTCATCGACGCCGACCACCGCGCCAATCTGCAGCCAGCCCCAAAGCCCATGGAACGGCTTGGCGCCACGGACAAAGCGCCAGCCATCAGTGCTTTGCTCCGCCGCCCGGAACAGGCCAAAGAACAGAAACAGGTCACCCTCCCCCACGCCCTGGTTGCGCAGGTGGCTCTGGGCGGTACCGGTCTGGCCCAGCAGTGGCCGCCAGCCCTGCTGGCGCGGGTAATCATCGGCGATCAGATCCGGGTCCAGGTGGGCGCCGGCATCCCGACGGCCAGGATCACCGGTCAGCCCCGCCACCAGGTCGCCAACGTTGACGCCCTGATGTTCAATATCGCGATAGCGCAGGCGGGAGCGGGCATCGGGAATTGGCAGGGCATAGGCGCGGCCATCGGCAAACCAGGGGCTGGGGCAGCCACCGGCGGAGGAATCGAAGCCTTTACGGCTGAGGATCAGGCGCATGGGACGGTCAGGGTAATGAGTTCGGCGCTATGTTCTCGCAAAGCCCGGACGGCCCTCAACCCGAACCATCTTCAACCCACACGCCCTCCCCCCGGCCAGCGGGCAAAATTCGTTGATCAGAAAGTGAACTCTTTTAATTTTTGCCCCTCAAAGCTCCTGCCAATTGGTTATCTCCATTCTTTGTTGCCATTGCCCCCCACGCCCACGTGCGGGGGCTTTTTTATGCCTGTCAGCAAGTTAGCTTTCGCAAACGTGGCAGTAGGCTGCCAGCGTCATAAAATGAACATTCCCCCGTCATAGTTCTTTTCCACACTGGTGCCCCGTCTGGGGGTCACCCAGTCAACCTCATGTCAACAAATCAGGGAAAGAACCATGACGATTAAACAGACCGCGCTTGCGGTCGCCATTGGCGGCGTGCTGGCGACGCCAGGCCACGCCGGCCTGGTGATCAGTGAGTACGTGGAAGGCTCCAGCAACAACAAAGCGGTGGAGCTTCGCAACACTGGCAGCGCCCCGGTGGATCTCACCGCCTGGGAACTGCAGGTCTACTTCAATGGCAGCAGCACCCCCGGCCTGACCATCGATCTGGCGGGTGAAGTGGCCGCCGGCGGTCACTTTGTCTTTGCCCACAGCGCTGCTGATCCGGCAATCCTGGCGGTGGCCGACCAGACCACCGGCGCCGGCCTGTTCAATGGCGATGACGCCATCACCCTGCTCGAAGGTGGCGTGGTCGCCGATAGCCTGGGCCAGGTTGGCGTTGACCCCGGCAGCGCCTGGGGCAGCGGCGAGACCCGCACCCAGAACGCCACCCTGCGTCGCCTCGATGGCAGCGCCGCCGACACCGACCCGTTCGATGCCTACGATCCCGCGGCAACCTTCGCCGGCTTCCCCCAGGACAGTTTTGACGACCTTGGCGTGGGAGACGGTGATGGCGACGACGGCGGCGATGACGGCAGCGATCCGGACCAGCCCAACCTGAGCTGCGGTGCGGACGCCACCCCGATCTCCGCCATTCAGGGCACCACCACCGACAGCCCGCTGGCTGGCGACAGCCTGGTGATCGAAGCCGTGGTGACCGGCGTGTTCAATGGTGACGGCGGCCTGGGCGGATTCTTCGTGGAAGAGGAAGCCAGCGACCATGACGACAACCCCCTCAGCTCCGAAGGCCTGTTTGTCTACGCCCCCGATGCCAGCGTGAGCGTCGGCCAGCGGGTGCGGGTGGCCGGGTCCATCACCGAGTACGGCGGCCTCACCGAGCTGACCGACCTCAACGGCCTGGCCGACTGCGGCAGCGCCACCCTGCCCGCCGCCCCCACCCTGGCACTGCCCTGGGATACCCTGGAAACGCCGGAGGCCTATGAATCCATGCGGGTCAGCTTCAGCAGCCCGCTCACCGTCAACGACACCTACGATCTGGCCCGCTACGGCAGCCTGACCCTGGGCAGCGACCGCCACTTCATTCCCACCAACATCGTCTCCCCCGGTGACGACGCCGCGGTGGTTGCGGAACTCAACGCCCGCGACCGCCTGATCCTCGACGATGGCAGCAACCAGCAGAACCCGGCGGTGGTGCCCTACCCGACACCGCAACTGAGCGCCGCCCAGACCGTACGTGCCGGAGACCAGGTCACCGACCTGACCGGCATTCTCGACTACCGCTACGACGAATGGCGACTGCACCCGAGTTCCGCACCCGGCTTCATCAGCGCCAACAACCGCCCGGCCGGCCCGGATCTGGCGGACCGCGGCGACCTGGTGGTGGCGGCCTTCAACGTGCTCAACTTCTTCAATGGTGACGGCGTCGGCGGTGGTTTCCCCACCGCCCGCGGCGCCGACACCGCCGAGGAACTGCAGCGCCAGACCGCCAAGCTGGTCAGCGCCATCAGCGCCCTGGATGCCGACATCGTCGGTTTGATGGAAATCGAAAACGACGGTTATGGCGACACCAGCGCCATCGCCGAACTCGCCGCCGCCCTCGGTGGCAGCTGGGCCTACATCGATCCGGGCCTGGAGCAACTGGGTAACGACGACATCGCCGTTGGTCTGCTGTACCGCAGCGACCGCGTAACCCCTCAGGGTGCCGCCGCGACCCTTGCAGAGGGCGCCTTCGCCGAACTCAACCGTCGGCCCCTGGCCCAGACCTTCGTGCCAGTTGCCGGTGATGACGGCGTCACCGTGGTGGTGAACCACTTCAAGTCCAAGGGCTGTCGCGGTGCCGACGGTGCCAACGCCGATCAGGGCGATGGCCAGGGCTGCTGGAATCCGATGCGGACCCAGGCCGCTGAGGCACTGGCCGGATGGCTGGCCAACGACGCCACCGGAACCGGAGAGGAAGACGTGCTGGTGATCGGCGACCTCAACAGCTACGCCAAGGAAGACCCGATCCAGAGCCTCGTCGGCGATGGCTACCAGGACCTGGTGGCGCGGTTTGCCGGTGAGCAGGCCTACTCCTACGTGTTCTATGGCCAGGCCGGTTACCTTGACCACGCTCTGGCCAACAGCCCGCTGCAGGCGAAGATTGCCGACGCCACGGTCTGGCATATCAATGCCGACGAACCGCGGGCGCTGGACTACAACACCGAGTTCCAGACGCCGCAGCAACAGGCCAGCTACTACGCCCCGGACGCCTACCGGGCCTCCGATCATGATCCGGTGCTGGTGTCGCTGACCCTGGCAGCCGACGAGCCGGCGGACCGGGCCGACCTCAACGGCGATGGCCGGGTTAACGGCCGCGACGTCGCCCGCTTCATCCTTGCCTACCTGTTCGGACGGGCGGATGTTGAGCACTACGACGTCAACGCCGATGGCCGGGTGGACCGTCACGACCTGCGGGCGATCCTGCAGGTGATCCGCGAGCGCTGACCCAAACGCAAAGAAGGCCTCACCGGGAGGCCTTCTTTGTCGGTCAATAATGTCTGTTGTCCCGTCTGGCGACTTCGCTGACGGGACAGTCATCAGCCGGTTCAGGGCAGGTACGGCAGTTCCTGTCCTTCCGGCACCTTCACTTCAAACCCGGCCTTCAGGGTCAGGGTCTCCCCGGCACCGATCTGGCGATCCCAGGCAATCACCCCGGGCTTGTCATCGATGTCCGACTGGTAGGGCTCGGAAATGCCCTGGTAACTCACCTCGATGTCGTCATGACGGGACACCGGCAAACGGTCGATCACCCGGATGTCGACCGCCTGGTCGTGGGCGTTGGTGATCTCGAAACGGTTCATCCGCTCGAGGTAGGGCCGACCACTGAGGATGCCCTTCTCGCCCCGCTGGTCCTGCTCCCGCACCACTTTGACCGAGAGCCGGTCGTCGACGCCAAACGCCATCGCCAGGGGCTGACCGGGTTCGGTCTGCTCAAGCCAGTGCTGGCCCACGTACTGGCCATCCTGGTATAGCGCCACTTCCGCCGCAGGCAGGGTGGCCTCACCCTGGTAGTCGGCCTCGCCAAAGACGTAGCCGAGGCTCGACAGCGCCGGTACCACCCGGCGGCTGAGGCGGGCCGCCAGGTCATGCTCGCTGACCGTCAGGCGCTGGTCCCGCACACCATCGGCCAGGCTCAGGGTGCCGGCCAGCTGGTATTGCTGGGTCAGTCCGGTGCTGACCAGGTCCGCCGTCTGACGGCCGGCAAAGCCACGGGCTTCCATCTCCGCCGAGGCCGGTGCCGCACTGTCCATCACCATGGACTTGCTCAGCATCTCCGGTTGCGGCTGGGGCCGCGGCTGCAGTATCCACGGTGAAGGCTCCGGCAGCCGACCACCGACGGCAGGGTTGCCGGTGGAGAGGCTGACCTGAACGTCGTTCCAGTCCTCACCGGTGTTCTGGTGCACCACCGCCTGGTGAATCAGTTGCAGGCGTTCGTCCTCGCTGTCGAGACGGGCCTCGTAGGCGCTGCTCCAACCGGCATTGCGAGTCTGGTATTCCAGCTTCACGGTGACATCGGCGGCCCGGTCAGCGGTATAGCCCAGGCTGAGGTGGGCCACTTCCCGCGGGCGGTCGCCAAGCGCCGCCAGCTCACGCTTGAGACGGTCCTGCTCGCGGACCAGGCCACGCTTTTCCTGTTCGATGCGACGGATGTTGGTGAGGGATTTCTGGGCCTGGTCAAACACGCTGTCGGCGGTGGTGTTGAGGTTGTCCGGCAGGGTCACCTCGCCGTCGCCGCTGGTCCAGCGGTCCAACAGGTCGAGACGGTAGCGCCAGGCGCGAACGGCGTCGTCGTGGGCTCCAATGCTGTCATTGACCTGTTGCAGCTGGTCCCGCAGCTCACGGAGTTTGCTGGCCTGGGCTTCGCTGGTCTGCTTGCGAACCACCCGGACATCCCGCACCAGCGCGGCGTCGGTGCCCGCCAGGGAGACCCGCAGGGTACGCTCCATCAACCCGGCCGGCAGGTCGGCGATTTCCAGGGTGCCCGCGCCCGGCTTGAGGGTAGCGCTCTCTTCCCGGGTGACAGACGCCTGTCCCGGGTACAGGGTAACAGCCGTGACATCGGCCAAGGCCTGCAGTGGCAACCAGGCCGCCATCATCAAGACAAGTCGATTCCTTTTCATGTGCTTTTCCTTCCCAATGCAACAACTTCGACGGATTTCATCCAACATACCGCGCCCGGGCAATGCTTGGCATTACAGTCCTGTCAGACGCCACTGCCCGCCATCCTTGACATAAATCATGGCCCACGCTTTTCCATTGGCGGTCGAGACGGCATGCTTGAATGCAAGCAAAATCGAGCCGGGGTGAACCATTGCGCCCCGGCGGCGGTCACACCCAGACAGACTGACAGTCAGAGACCAACGACCTTGAACGACGCGGACAACAACAAAAACCGGGTTGCCAGTCGTAGTCACCCGGGCCAGGACGGCATCCGCACCTTCAGTTACCGCGGCTGCGCCTCGCCCGACCCCAGCCGGCCGGTTCCCCTGGTGGAGGAAACGGCGGTGGCGGTGAGCTACAACGGCATCAGCCAGGCGGTGATGATGCTCTCCCCCGTGCATCTGGAAGACTTTGCGGTGGGCTTCAGCCTCAGCCAGGGCTTCATTGATACCGTCGATGACATTCTCGACCTGCAGATCAGCTCTGCCGGCGACGGCCTGGAGTTGGCCATCACCGTCACCAGCCGGGCCCAGTGGGCCCTGCGCCAGCATCGCCGCCAGCTTGCCGGCACCACCGGCTGCGGACTCTGCGGGGTGGACTCGCTGCAGCAGGCACTGCCAGAACTGGCACCACTGCCCCCACAGCCACTGCCGCCGGCGGATCGCTTTCTCACGCTGCGAGATCGTATGGCCGGCGCCCAGACCCTGGGCCAGACCAGTGGCGCCCTGCACGCGGCGCTGTTTGTTGACGCCGCCAACCACGCGGTGGCCTGCCGCGAGGACATCGGCCGCCACAACGCCCTCGACAAGCTGATCGGCGCGCTCGCCCGCCAACGCCGGCCTCTGCCCGGTGGCCTGGCGGTGATCACCAGCCGCTGCAGCCAGGAGCTGATCCAGAAAGCCGTACGCGCCGGCCTCGGCACCCTGGTGAGCTTTTCCGCACCGTCCACCCTGGCGGTGGACTGGGCCCGGCGCCACAACCTCAACCTGGTTCACCTGTCACGCCAGGGTGAACCGCGCGTCTACAGCCCCTACGCCCTGACCGACGATACGCACACAGAGAGACGACCATGACCCAACGCGATCACAAACCCTATGACGGTCCCGCCGGTGGCTGGGGCGCCCTGCGCAGCGTGACTCGCCACTGGCTCGACAGCCAGCAGCCGATCAAGAACGTTCGTGCCCTGCTCAAGACCAACCAGAACGGCGGCTTTGACTGCCCTGGCTGCGCCTGGGGAGACGATCCCAAGGGTGGCCGTATCCAGTTCTGCGAAAACGGTGCCAAGGCAGTGAACTGGGAAGCCACCAGCCGTGCGGTGGACCCGGCCTTTTTCGCCGCCCACCCGGTCAGCGAGCTGCTCAAGCAGAGCGACCACTGGCTAGAGCACCAGGGCCGGCTGGTGGAACCGATGCGCTACAACCGCGACAGTGACCGCTATGAGCCGGTGAGCTGGGAGCAGGCCTTTGCCCTCATCGCCGAGCACCTCAACCGGCTGGAGAGCCCGGACCAGGCCGAGTTCTACACTTCCGGCCGGGCCAGCAACGAGGCTGCGTTCCTGTACCAGCTGTTTGTCCGCAGCTACGGCACCAACAACTTCCCCGACTGTTCCAACATGTGCCACGAGGCCAGCGGCGTGGCCCTCGGCAGCAGCATCGGGATCGGCAAGGGCACCGTGACCCTGGAGGATTTCGAGGAAGCCGACGCCATCTTCATCTTTGGCCAGAACCCCGGCACCAACCACCCGCGCATGCTGGCACCATTGAGCCGGGCGGTCCGGCGCGGCGCCGATGTGGTGTGCTTCAACCCGCTCAAGGAGCGCGGTCTGGAACGCTTCCAGGACCCGCAGGACATGCGGGAGATGCTGGCGAACGACTCCGAGCCCCTTAACACCGCGTTCTTCCGCCCGGCCCTGGGTGGCGACATGGCCGCCGTCCGCGGCATCGCCAAGGCGCTGCTGGCCTGGGACCGGGACGCCCTCGCCAACGGCAAGCCAGGACTGCTGGACCGGGACTTCATTGCCACCCACACCGACGGCATGGAGGCCTACGTTGCCGCGGTGGACGCCACCGACTGGGGCGACATCGAGCAGCAGTCCGGGCTCTCCCGCATCGATATCGAACACGCCGCCAAGATGTACTGTCGGGCCGGTCGGGTGATCATCTGCTGGGCCATGGGCATCACCCAGCACCGCCATTCGGTGGCGATGATCCAGGAATTCGTCAACCTGCAACTGCTGCGGGGCAACATTGGCAAACCCGGTGCCGGCCTGTGCCCGGTGCGGGGCCACAGCAATGTTCAGGGTGACCGCACCATGGGCATCAACGAACGGCCACCGCAACTGCTGCTGGACAACCTGGCCAGCAACTTCGACATCGAGGTGCCCCGCCATCAGGGCCACAACACCGTGGAAGCCATCCGCGCCATGCTCGATGGCCAGGCCCGGGTGTTCATCGCCCTCGGCGGCAACTTCGCCCAGGCCACCCCGGACTCAGAACTGACCCACGACGCCCTGCGCCGCTGTGACCTGACCGTGCAGATCAGCACCAAGCTCAATCGCAGCCATCTGGTCACCGGCCGCGATGCGCTGATCCTGCCCTGCCTCGGCCGCACCGACATCGACCGCCAGAACGGCATTCCCCAGGCGGTCACGGTGGAAGACTCGTTCAGCATGATCCACGCCTCCTATGGTCAGCTCGAGCCACTGGCGGACACCCTGAAATCAGAGCCGGCGATCGTCGCCGGCATGGCCAAAGCCACCCTGGGTAACCGGCCGGTGGACTGGGATGCGCTGGCGGCGGACTACCGCCGGATTCGCGAGCTGATCGAGCGCACCATTCCCGGGTTTGAAGGCATGGCACGGCGACTGGCGGAACCCGGTGGTTTCCACCTGGGCAACAGCGCCCGTGAGCTGAGCTGGAACACCGCCGCCGGCAAGGCCACCTTTCACGCCCACGCCCTGCCCGCTGACCTGTTCGACGCCCGCGTCCGCAACAGCGGCCAGCAACCGGACCTGGTGCTGCAGACCCTGCGCTCCCACGATCAGTACAACACCACGGTCTACAGCCTCAACGACCGCTACCGGGGGGTGCAGAACCAGCGCGACGTCATCTTCATCAACGCCGACGACATGGCCCGGCTGGGCTATCAGGAAGGCGACCGGGTGGATGTGATTTCGCTGTGGGAAGATGGCCGCGAACGCCGCATCCGCAACTTCTGCCTGATTCCCTACGACATTCCCGCCGGCCAGGCGGCGGCCTACTACCCGGAAACCAACCCGCTGGTGCCGCTGGACAGTACCGGCGAGGGCAGCTTCACACCCACCTCCAAGTTCATCGCGGTGAAGTTTCTGCCGGCAACACCGGCCCCCTCCGCATAACCCGGCCCCGCCGGTGCCAACCGTGGCACCGGCGGGGGTTCGCTGCCAGCCAGAACCGGGCTGAGGTCGACGCTGACACACAACCGTCATCAGACTGACATCACGCCATCACGCCGCTGACACATCCCTCCACGATCCTCCTGTAATTGCCCCTCAGAGGCCCTTCTTTTTCTGGCGACGTAATAACAGGAGTATGGAAATGATCCGACAATCCGCCTGGGTACTGATTCCCGCGTTGGTGCTGGCCGGCTGTAGCGACAGCGATGACGACGATCGCAACGGTGCGCTGTCCCTCAACATCCTGCACATCAACGACCACCACTCCCACCTCGAGGCCGGCTCCCAGACCCTGGAGATTGCCGGCAAGGAAACCGAGTTCGAGACCGGTGGCTTTGCCCGGGTCGCCAGCAAGCTGGCGGAGCGGGAAGCGGCGCTGGACAACGTGCTCAAGCTGCACGCCGGTGACGCCATTACCGGTACCCTGTACTTCACCTCCTTCGAAGGTGAGGCGGACGCTGACCTGATGAACCAGGTCTGCTTCGATGCCTTTGCCCTGGGCAACCACGAATTTGACCGCGGCGACGAAGGCCTCAAGGACTTCCTCGACCAGCTCGCCAGCGGCAGCTGCAACACCCCGGTGCTGGCCGCCAACGTCAAACCGGCCATCGGCACGCCGCTGGCTCCCACCGCCCAGGACGACTACATCCAGCCGTACACGGTGAAAGAAGTGGATGGCGAGAAGGTCGGCATCATTGGCATCGACATCGCCAACAAGACCAAGAACAGCTCCAGCCCGCTGGACAGTACCGAGTTCCTGGATGAGACCGCCACCGCCCAGGCGATGATCGACGAACTGGAAGCCGACGGCGTCGACAAGATCATCCTGCTGACCCACTACCAGTACCAGAACGACCTGGCGCTGGCGGAAGCACTGTCCGGCGTGGACGTGATCATCGGTGGCGACTCCCACACCCTGCTCGGTGACTTCGATGCCTACGGCATCAACGCGGCCGGCCCCTACCCCACCGAGCGCACCAACGCCGATGGCGATCGGGTCTGTGTTGCCCAGGCCTGGCAGTACTCCCAGGTGGTGGGCGAACTGGCGGTGGAATGGGACGCCGATGGCCGGGTCACCCGCTGTGAGGGCGTACCGCACCTGCTGCTGAGCGACAGCTTCGTTCGCGAAGACGCCAACGAGGACGAGTACGAGCCGGCCGGCGAAGAGCGCCAGGCCATCCTTGCCGCCATAGACGCCGATCCCCAGCTCAGCCTGGTGACCGAAGACGCCTCCGTTGCCGCCTCGCTGGCCGGCTACACCGCCCAGCTCGACACCTTCCGCAACAAGGTGGTGGGCACCGCCACCGAAGACCTCTGCCTGGAACGCATTCCCGGCACCGGCGGTCGCAGTGAGATTGCCGGCTGTGACGAAGCCACCGCAGCCCGCGGCGGCCACATTCCCAACCTGGTGGCCCAGGCCTTCCTGTTCCTGAGCAAGGACGCCGATGTGTCGATTCAGAACGCCGGCGGCGTGCGGACCGACATCGCCCAGGGCAGCATCACCATTGGCGATGCCTACACCCTGCTGCCGTTCGCCAACACCCTGGTGGACCTGACCATGACCGGCGCCGAGATCCGCCAGGTGCTCAACGAGGCGGTGGACTTTGCCCACACCCCGGATGGTTCCAGCGGCGCCTACCCCTACGCCGCCGGCCTGCGCTGGGACGTGGACATGACCCGCGCCGCAGGTGAGCGTCTGTTCAACATCGAAGTGAAAGGCCGGGATGACAGTGACTGGCGGGCACTGGCCGACAGCGACACGCTCAAGGTGGTGACCAACAGCTTCACCGGCGGTGGTCGTGATGGCTACGTCACCTTCGGCACCGTCACCGACGACGGTCGTGCGGTCGATACCTTCCTCGACTACGCCCAGTCCTTTGTCGACTACGTCGAGGCCAAAGGCACCCTGAGCCGTCCGGCGCTGGACGAGATGTCGACCCAGAGCTACACCGCGCCGGCCCAGTAACTCCCCAGCCAGGCGTACCCTGAAAACCACCGGCAAACGCCGGTGGTTTTTTTATGTGCGAGTGTCCTAACCGGACTAGGCCGCCACGCAGTTGCGGCCCTGCTGTTTGGCCTTGTACAGGGCCTCGTCGGCGACCCGCACCAGCTGCTCGGGAGAATCAATGGTGCCGGGCCAGGACGCCACCCCGATCGAGACTGTCAGCCCCCGCAGGGTCTGCCCCTCCACTTCGATCACTCGCTCCGACACCGACCGCCGCAGCAACTCCGCCCGGTCCAGCGCCGGCAACTCCGCCGCTCCAGGCAGGATCACCACAAACTCCTCGCCGCCGATGCGGCAGATCACGTCGCTGTCGCGGGTCTCCTCCATCAGCGCTGCGGCAACCGCCTTCAGGGCCGCATCCCCGGCCTGGTGGCCGTAGCGGTCGTTGAAGCGCTTGAAGAAATCGATATCAATCACCAGCACCGACAGCGGCAGCTCATGGCGGCGGGCCATGGCGATCTCATGACGCAGGATGCCGTCGAAGAAGCGGCGGTTTTTCAGCCCGGTGAGCGCGTCCTCGTAGGAATAGGCTTCCAGCTCCTCCCGCAGCCCTACGGTCGACAACGTCAGGGCCAGGTTCTGCAGCGCGTGTTCCAGCGCCAGAAACAGCTTGATGGGGTGAAAATGGGGGTCACTGCGGGTCACGTCCGGCGCATCCAGCATCAACGCACCAGCCACAAACGAGCCCCGCTCGGTCTTCTGCAACCGCAGGTGCAGGCACCAGGGCAGGGTCGGCGCGCCGTTGCTGCCAGCGTCCACTGCTGCCACCGAGGCCTGCTGCTCGTTCGGAGACAACAGCATCCGGGTAGCCGGCGGCAGCAGGCTGGGAAAGGCCTGGTCCAGGCCAGCCTGGGTATCGCCCCAACGGCAAAGCAGCTCAAAGGTACAGTCCTGTTCCAGGCGGCCGTAGAAACGGCCATGCAGGGGCTGACACAGAGTCGGCAGGCGGGAGGAGAACAGTCCCACGCCCTCCTTCAGGCTGCAGCAGTCCTGCAGTTCGGCAATCAGGTCGTTGAGCCGGCGGGTGCGTTCGTTCTCCAGCATCAACTGATGGGCCCGGATCTGCTCCCGCCGCGCCAGGCTCTCCAGGGAAGCGGTGCGTTCGCTGACCTTGTGTTCCAGTTCGCGATTGAGATTGCGCAGGGCGGTCTGGATGCGGGTGTAGTGCCACAGACTGATCATCACGATGGCAATGGCAAACACCAGCGCCCCCCAACTGACCGGCACCCGGCCCCAGGGCAGAAAGCCATGGGCCACCGCCATGTCCACCAGCAGTAACCCGGTCAGCAGGGCGTAGCAGACCAGGATGGTACGCTGTTCGCCATTGACGTGGCGGAAGCGCGGCAGCACGGTGGCAAACAGCACCAGGCTGCTGACCAGATACAGCGCATCGAACACCGGAAAGGTGCTCGACAAGTTGACCCAACCCAGCAGCGATACCGACAGCGCCAGCACCACGTAGGCCAGGTGGCCGCGCCAGATCCAGCGGATCACCCGCATCCGGGTGTCCTCCAGCCATTGCGACAGCAGCAACGCGATCGCCACCGGAATCAGGTAATAGGCGCCCGCCGCCAGGTAGTCCCACACCAGCGGCCGGTTCCACAGCAACTGGCCAGCCTGGCTTTCCGCCAGCAGCATCACACTCACCGCCAGCGAGAACAGCGCAATACTGGCAAAGCTGCGCTTCTCGGTCTGCACCAGGGCAAACACCAGCGCCAACAGTGCAATCAGCAGCGAGAAGCCCCCCACCACCAGGGCATCGAGGGAACGGTCGAGGATGTACAGCGACAGCTCCGAGCGCTCAAACAGCTTCACCTCGCCCCACAGGCCAATGTCGCTGTAATTGGAAAACACCCGGAAATACAACGGCTGGCCCAGGTGTTCCCGGGCCAGTGCCACCATGTGCCAGGGCCAGCCCTCAAAGCGACCCTGGCCCTCTTCATCGAAGGTGCCGTACTGGTAGATGCGCTCCCCCCCGGCGTAGACCTCGACAATCAGGTCCACACTGTAGATGTAGAGCACCGGATCACTCATTGGGGTAGCCGGCAGGGTGACACGAAACCAGGCGTTGGTGCGGCCCGCCCGCCCGGGCGGGTTGGAGGGAAAGCC
This sequence comes from Marinobacter sp. CA1, assembly GCF_020546665.1. Lineage (NCBI taxonomy): Bacteria > Pseudomonadati > Pseudomonadota > Gammaproteobacteria > Pseudomonadales > Marinobacteraceae > Marinobacter > Marinobacter sp. CA1. The sequence goes on along the minus strand of NZ_CP071785.1, from coordinate 197,037 downwards.
GATCGCCTGCCAGCGATCCGCAAGGTCGGTAGTGGCGCCATCATCGCCCAGAGCCCAGAGCGGCTGCCCCCGGTCAGTGCGTGGCGAATCCCCCCAGCGGTACTGCCATCCCTGATCGAGATCGACCCCACCGGGTTGGGCTTGAGCAATGGAAACGGGGAGCAGGCAGGCAAGCAGGATCAGTGTGCGGAGCACATCGAGCATAGGAATACGTACCAATGAACGTCAGGGTATCCTGAGTATAGGTCAGCTCAATGAAGCTTTTGCAATTGCCTGCTGCTCTGCCACAACATTTTACCGGCAGCCGCGCCGCCGGTGATCACGAGCTACTGATCGGGTGAGGGTTTGCCCGGGTCCGACTTCTTGCGACGGTGGTGACTGCGCCGCCGCCCCTGGCGAACGTAGCCTTCGGTTTGCAGCTGCTGCCAGGCGCTGCACAGTGACTGGCTGTTCCCTGCCATCAGGATGATTGACTTGCTCATGACCCTGCCTCCCGGGTGATTGACCGCTGAGACAAAAATATGGGCCAAGCCGGCGCATTATTCAAACAATAATCATTAACATTTGTAAGGAGATCCGCCGGAACTTGCTCCAGATCACCTTTTTCAGGCCGGCTCCGGCAGTGAACAAAAGCCCCGCGCGGCGGATTCCGGACCTACAACGCCGCTCCGGGGCACCTGGCACTATTCGCGGAAATCGCTCTTATCGAGGCCGTGTTTCTTCATTTTGTCATACAGGGTTTTCCGGGCCACCCCCAGCTGCTCCATGGTGTCCTTGAGGCTGCCGCGATTGGCATTGAGCGCGCTGATGATGGCGGTGCGCTCAAACGCGTCCACCATCTCCGCCAGATTCTGGCGACCGGCGTCCGCGGCCGGCATCGCCACCCCGGAATCCTCGAAGGCCAGCGCCCCCAGCAGCACGTAACGCTCCGCCAGGTTGCGCAACTCGCGGACATTGCCGGGCCAGTCGTATTGCATCAGCTGGGCCGCCTGAGTGGCGTCCAGCGGCACTGTTTCGCGGTCGTAGCGGGCGGCGGCAATGAGGGCAAAGTGATGAAACAGCAGCGGGATGTCTTCCTTGCGCTCCCGCAGTGGCGGGATATCCACCTGCACCACATGCAGCCGGTAGTACAGATCGGCCCGGAATTCACCGGCCTCGCTGAGCTGTTTCAGGTCCGCCTTGGTGGCCGCCACCACCCGCACATCCACCGCCACCGAGCTGTTGCTGCCCAGGCGTTCCAGCCGCCGCTCTTCCAGCACCCGCAGAATCTTCACCTGCAGGGCCAGCGGCATGCTCTCGACCTCGTCCAGGAACAGGGTGCCGCCGTCGGCGTGTTCAAACTTGCCGATACGGCGCTTGTCGGCGCCGGTAAAGGCGCCGGCTTCGTGGCCGAACAGTTCGCTCTCGATCAGGTTCTCCGGCACCGCACCGCAGTTGATGGCGACGTAGTTCTGCTGCCGGCGGGGGCTGTTTTCATGAATGTAGCGGGCAATGGCATCCTTGCCGGCGCCGGTTTCACCCCGCAGCAGGATGTTGGCGGAGGTCCCCAGCAGCGGATCGATGGTCGCGATCACCCGCTGCATCGCCTTCGATTCCCCCAGCAACCGCGGCCCGGGCTTGGCCAGGTGGCGGACCTGGGCCTTGAGGCGCCGGTTCTCCAACGCCAGCTGGCGTTTTTCCAGGGCATGGCGCAGCAGTTCCATCAGTTCATCGTGATCGAACGGCTTCTCGATGAAGTCGTAGGCCCCCTTCTGCATCGCCGACACCGCGGTGCTGATATCGCCCTGGCCGGTGAGAATGATCACCGGAATGGCATCGTCGATGGCGCGGACCCGGTCCAGCACCGCCAGCCCGTCCAGTTCCGGCATGTTGTAATCGCACAGCACCACCCCCTCGAATTCGGGGCTGATCCGCGCCAGGGCGCTGGCGCCGTCCGCCAGGCATTCCGCCGGCAGGTCTTCCAGCGCCAGGGTCTGGGCCATCACCCGGCGGATATCGGCGTCGTCATCGACAAACAGTACGGCTGGCTCGGTCATTCCACGGTCTCCCGCTTGATCAGTTCCACCATGAATTCAGCGCCCTCGCCGTCGCCGCGATTGCGGCCGGTCAGCCTGCCCCCCAGGGCTTCCACGATCTGGCGGGAGATCGACAGCCCCAGGCCCAGGCCCTGACTCATGGACTTGGTGGTAAAGAAAGGTTCGAACATCTGGTCGCTGTCGCCGGGCAGGCCGGGACCGTTGTCCCGGACCAGGCACAACCAGCGGTCGTCGCCATCAACAATGCGGATCTCAATCCGCGGGGCGGTGGTGGATTCCACCGCCTGTACGGCATTGGCCAACAGGTTCACCACCACCTGCTCGACCCGAATCAAATCACCATGACACATGACCGGCCATGACGGTCGTGGCCAGTCGAAATCGATACCGGTGCTGGCGTCCTGGGCCGAGATGATCTTCAGTGCGGCATCGATCGGCAGGCGCAGGTCCACAGCGGCCGGAGGACCTTCAGACTTGCGGGCAAACACCTTGAACTGACGGGTCAGCTCCGCCATTTTCTGGCACAACCCCTCAATCTCCGCCAGGTTGCCGGCCACAATCTCGGTGTCGCCCCGCTCCAGGAACCGGCGGCTGTTGCGAGCATAACTCTGGATCGCGGTCAGCGGCTGGTTCATCTCATGGTTCAGGCCCGCCGACATCTGCCCCAGCACCGCCAGTTTGGCGGCCTGGATCAGTTCCTGCTGGGTTTCCCGCAGTTCGTCCTCGGCGCGCTGACGCTGGCTTACCTCATCCTGCAGCCGGCGGTTGGAGTTCTCCAGGTCGGCGGTACGCTCCGCCACCCGCCGTTCCAGCTGCACCCCCCGTTCCGCCAGCTCGGCTTCGCGGCGGGAGCGCTCGCGCAGGTACAGCCAGGCCAGGAACACGCCAAAGTACAGCACCACACCGGTGAGCAGAAACTGCAGCCGGGTCCACCACACCGGACCGGTGCCCAGCATTACCCGCAGGGTCCAGTCCAGCTGCGGTAAGGGCGTTTCCACGCTCAGCAATTCACGGTCACCGGCGGGAAAGCCCATCAACCGTGACCGCTCGGAGACCCCCCAGGGCCGGCCCTGGTCCACCAGCCGCACCGGCAGTAACGCCATCCGCGGGTAGCGCTCCTGAACCCGGATCTTGTGCTGCACCGGCGCACTGCCAAAATTGCGGAACAGCCACTCCGGCCGACTGGTGAGGAAGCTGACACCGTCACCATCCAGCACCACCATTTCAGCATCGGCAAAGCTGGCGGGACGCTGCCACTGGGATTCCAGGTCGTCCACCAGCATCTTCACCACCAGCACCCCGAGGATGTCGCCACGGGGCGAGCGGATGGGGTGGGAAAAGTAGAGCCCGCGCACGTTGGAGGTGATGCCAAGGGCGAAGTAGATCGCCGTGTCCCGCTCCGCCACGGCATCGCTGAAGTAGGGCCGGTAGTCGAAGCGGCGACCGATGAAACTGTTGGCGGTGCCGTAGTTGTTGTGGGCGATGGTGCGCCCGGACAGGTCCAGCAGGTAGACGTCGGAAGCGCCGGCGATCTCCGCCATGCGTTTGAGTTCCTCGTTGGCCTGCAGCACCAGCGCCGGGTTGCCGGACTGCTCCAGGGCATGCTGCATCAGCGGGTGCTCCGCCGCCAGTTCCGGAATCGGCCGGTAGCGCCGCAGTTCATTGGCCACCAGCTGGCTGTAGCGGAAGGATTCTTTCAGGCTTTCCTGTTCCAGGCTGTGATAGCCATACCAGCCACCGATCTTCCAGCTCAGCAGGGCAACAACAGACAGCAGGGCCAGGGGCCAGAGTTTCCGGGTCATGGGTTCGCCTCAAAACGACAACACCTCCGCAACGGCAACCGCCACGGAGGTGTCAGTTTAGAGCATGGGCGGGGCGGGACAACTCCGGGGTTACCGGAATTGCCCTCCCCGGCCTGGCTCAGGCCTGGGTGACCTGCTTGGCAGGCCCCAGTTTCTTCTGGGTCAGGTAGGCCACAACCACAGCCACCACCCCGGCCAGGTCGGTCATCAGCCCGCCTTCGATCATCAGCAGCGCCGCCGCCAGCAACAGGATGCGGGTGAGAGCCCCCGCCGCCTGGCGGGCGAACCAGCCCTGCACCGAACCCGACAGCAGGTAAACACCAAAGGTGGCGGTCACCAGGGCCCGGGCGATCTCGAACCAGCCGGCTTCCATCAACAGGGCGCCGTTGTAGAAGAACATGAACGGTACGATGAACGCCGCCAGACCAATGCGGAACGAGGCCACCGAGGTTTCCATGGCATTGGCACCGGAGATACCGGCCGCCGCGTAGGAGGCCAGCGCCACCGGCGGGGTAATGGCCGACACCACCGCGAAGTAGAACACGAAGAAGTGCGCAGTCAGCGGTTCAATCCCCAGCTCTACCAGGCCCGGTGCCACCACCGAGGCCGCCACGGCATAGGCCGCCGTGGTGGGCATCCCCATTCCCAGCAGGATGGAGATGAACATGGCAAAGATCAGCGCCAGCAGTTGGCTGGTTTCCGCCACACCCAGCAACAGCGAGGAGAAGCGGGCACCGACGCCGGTCAGCGAGATCACACCCACGATCACCCCGGCGCAGGCACACACCACGATGATCTGGATCGACATGATGCCCGACAACTGCAACGCATTGAGAATCGAGCGCAATCCCATCTTGTGGGGTGACAACCAGCTCACCACCACCGCCGACACCGTCGCCAGGGTACCGGCGCGGATCACCGAGTAGCCCATGAACAGTGCCACGATCAGGATCAGGATCGGTACGAACAGGTAAGCCTGCCTGGCCAGCCGCTTCAGCGACGGCAGCTCGTCGTCGCGCATACCGCGCATGCCGGTGCGGGCGGCTTCGAAGTCCACCATGAAGTAAACCGAGGCAAAGTACAGAATCGCCGGGATGATCGCGGCAATGGCAATCTCGGTGTACGGGATACCGGTGATCTCCGCCATGATGAAGGCCCCTGCCCCCATGATCGGCGGCATGATCTGGCCCCCAGTGGACGCAGCCGCTTCCACCGCACCCGCGGTCTGCTTGCTGTAGCCCACCCGCTTCATCAGCGGAATGGTCAGGGAACCGGTGGACACCACGTTACCGGCACTGGTGCCGTTGATCATGCCCATCAGGCCGGAGGCGAAAATCGACACCTTGGCGGGACCACCGCGAGAACGGCCGGCAGCGGCAAAGGCGAAGTTGACGAAGTAGTCCCCCACCTTGGACGCCTGCAGGAAGGCGGCAAAGATGATGAACAGGATGATGTAGGTGGACGACACCGCCGTAGTGGGTCCAAGCACCCCGGCGTCGGTGTACACCTGGCTGAAGAAACGCTGGATCGACAGCCCCGGGTAACCCAGGAAACCGGGCAGGTAAGGACCGGCAAACACATAACCGAGGAACACACCGGCGATGATCACCAGCGCCAGACCGGCCACCCGACGGGTCATTTCCATGATCAGCGCGGTACCGGCAATGGCGGCGAAGGAGATTCCCACCGGCGCAAAGGAGGTGCCGGTACTCATCCGCATGGGCGTGTTGTACACCACCAACAGGTAGCTGGCGGTGGCGATGGAACACAGCACCAGCACCAGATCCGGCAGGCTGAAGGCGGAACGCTGGCGACGGTGAACCCAGCTCAGCACGATGCCCAGGCCGGTGGCCGCCAGCAGTGGCCAGCCAAAGTGCCAGGTTTCCAGCTCCGGCGGCAGGCGCATGGCGCCGTCCAGCACCATCTGGTACATGTTCAGGGTCTGGAACAGGCTGTATCCCGCCGGCGCCAGCAGCACAATGGCGGCCCAGCTGGTCCAGCGCAGCTCGCCACGGCGCTCGTCGTCACTGAAGGCGGCGCCGGAAAACAGCAGATACCCCAGGATCAGCGCGCCGCAGACGTGCACGATGCGGAACGACCAGGTCTCCAGGGGGGTGACGTTCAGGGTAAACAGGTGAAAGGCCGAATAGCCAATGGCCAGGGCGGTCACCGCCCACAGCAGCCAGGAGCCGTACAGGCGACGATTGGCCTCTACCGGCTCTTCGTCCACCCCATGGGCCAGCATGTGATCATCGTCTGGCAATGGGGTGTTCTGGGAGTGTTGGTTTTCAGAAGTCATGGCGTGTGCATCCCGGGGAAGAGCCGGTCGGAAAGGACCGGCCCGGGTCAGAGAAATCCTACCGGGGCCAGCGTTCGGCCCCGGTGACTTTTCGGTATCAGCGCGAAACCGGGTCCGTTACTTGATCTGGCTGGCTTCGATGGTGAAACCGTTTTCGTTGAACCAGCGCGCCGCGCCCGGGTGCCAGGGCAGTACGTTGTTCTTGACGTAGTTCTCCGGAATGGTGGTGCGAGCAGCCTTGTGGATGGAGACCATCTTGTCGTTGTTCTCCATGGTCAGACGGGTCATTTCGTACACCATGTCTTCCGGCATGTCACAGTTGGCCATGGCGAAGTTCCACATGGACACCGCCTGGGAGTCGGCTTCCAGGGTCTTGTAGGTGCTGGCCGGGATGGTGAACGGCGCTACCGGGTAGGACTCGGTGATCTTCGCCAGCTCGTCCTGGTTGAACTCGATGATGTTGATCTCAGACTGGACTTCCAGCTGGCTCACCGCGGGAATCGGGATACCGGCGGCGAACGCCACCACGTCGATCAGGCCATCCTGCAGCTGACCACCGAGGTCAGACCAGCTGCCGTTGCGGCGCTCGAAGTTCACCCCCAGGGTTTCCATCATTTTCGGGAAGTAGGTGTCGGAGGTGGAACCGGCCGGGCCGAAGCCGATGCGGGCGCCGTCCGGAATGTCCGCGATGCTGGTAATGCCGGAATCCGCCAGCACGGTTACGGAGAACGGGGTCTGGTACATCGGGAACATCGCGCAGACGTTGTCCATCTGCATGCCCGGTGCCAGCGGACTCTTGCCTTCCAGGGATTCACGGGCCGGCCCCATGGTGGTCAGACCGAAGGACAGGTCACCGGTGTGAACCAGTGCCATGTTCTGAACCGGGCCGCCAGTGATTTCGGCGCCGCCGGAGATGCCCAGGTTCTCGGCAATGTAGTTGGCCCAGCCAGAGCCATAGGCAAAGTAGGTACCGCCCTGGCTGGCGGTGCCGACGGTAAAGCTGTCCGGCCAGTCGGAGCGGTCGGCAGCTACGGCGCTGGTGGTCAGGGTGATGGACAGGCTGGCAGCAGCGATCATCAGGCTGAGTTTGTTGTTCATGTTGAACTCCAGGTTGGCAAGCGTCTGTTTGTTGTAAGCGTGTCCCGGCGAACCGGGCGTTGTCCCAGCAGCCAAAGCAACTCCGGGGCCAAGTCTTCGGAATCGCTACAGAAGCTCCCCCTTACCCAGACCACAACGAAACAAAAAAACCCGGCCAGGTAAGTAGTTACCGCAACAACAAAGCCATTGACAGACATCGGAACCAGCATCGCTATCGACCCTTCCCGTGCCAATCTCCTGGCCTGGCATGGGTAAGATTCCACTCGCTCCAAGCCGGCAATGGGTGGATTCCCACCCATTGCCGGCACCCTCGATTCAACCGCCAACCGATACCCGCAACAGGTCATTGAACGGCGCCACCGGCGGCTTCTCCACTGCCTCAGGCACACGCTCAGCCAGCGCCCACAGGTTCTGGTTGATGTATCGGTCCAGCGCTTCCAGTATTCGATCTTTCATCTCTGTACTTTCTTACCGCCGGGCGCCCGTCGGGGCTTGCTCCGGCTTGTCCGTCAGCCGGACCAGGTCGTTCATGACCGAGTCCAGGCCACCGTAGACGCTGATCCGGTCGATTCGATCAGCCACCTTCTCCAGGGTTTCCAACTCTTTCAGCCGCAACAGCGTTGGGTTGTTGTCCATCATCTTGGCGGTGTTGCTCAGCGACCGGGTGGCGGCGGTTTCCTCCCGACGCTGGATCAGGTTCGCCTCGGCCGCTTTCTGGGCCTGCACCACCTGATTGAGGATCTCTTTCATCTCCCCGGGCAGAATGATGTCCTTCACGCCCACCCGCTCCAGGGCAATGCCATACCCGGCCAGGGCATCGTGGCAATCCGCGAAAATCACCTCGGACACCAGGCTCTTGTCCGCCAGCAGTTCGTCCAGAGTGCGGGTACCAACCACTTCCCGCAGCGACAGTTGCAGGCGCTTGTAAATGTAGTCCGCGACATTGGTCAGACGGCCAGCCGCCTGTTCCACGTCCGCCAACTGGTAGACCGCATTGAGGTTGATGCGCAGGCTGACGCGATCCTTGGTCAGGATTTCCTGACCGGCAACCTCCAGCATCTGCAGCCGCAGATCGTACAGCTGAATCTTGATGTCCCGACTGAAGGCCCAGTAGCCGTAACGGCCCGCCTTCAGCGTCTGCACCAGCCGGCCATTGTCGAACAGCAGCCCGAGGTGACCATCTGGCACCAGGGCATGAACCAGGCGTGAACCCCGACCGCAACGATCCAGTCCGGCACGCACCAGCTGCGACAGCATCGGCTCAGGCACCGGCGCCAGCGCAGCCAGCGGAAAGCTCCGGATCTGCACTTCCAGGAGGTCTTTCCAGGTCACCAGCCGTTCCCCGGGCTCCAGCACCTGGACCAGCTCGCCATCCACATAGACCACGCCCACCTCATCCTCGGCCATGCGACGAACCTCAACTTCCTGGAGAAAAGCGTCTTCCTTGAGCAGTACATCCAACTGCGGATGGCGGATACCGTCCTTGCCAATCGTCAGCACATCGAACGAGAATCGGTTGGACAGACTGACGATACGGTGGCAGCCGGGCGCCAGCACCCGCTGGAACTGACGATCCCTGAATACCAGTACCCGCTCATCATTGGCGACCTGAACCTGATTGATGATCTTCCACATTTCAATTCTCCTTCGATCGTGCTTACGCACTTCCATCATTTATTGGGCTGACGGGGGGTGCCAGGATTGAATCGTGGCGGCACGATGGGCCTCGCCGTTCGCGCCCGCACCAGCACCTGAATCCCTGTTACAGCGGCTCCAGATGGCGGATGCGGACGGCCCCGGTGTCGGCATGGTCATTCCCTGACCACCATTGACCTGACCAGATTCGCAGCCTGACACGCAGGCCCGTCAGTGTTGGCGTTACTGGCCGGGATACGGTTCCCGGTATTCACGCCGGTTGCGGAGCGTTTGCTCCTGCCATGTCATTTAGAGAGGGGAGTTGAACCCCGGCCTTGCGGCTTTCCGGAAGCTTGCACAGGAGTCGAACCTGCGCCTGTCAGTTGTCACTGACTGCTCTACCACTGAGCTAACAAGCTGGCTGAATGCACGGTGGGGCGGAATATCCAGTTTCAGCGAAACCGATACCGGCCTGGACCAGAGCCAGGACCCGAAGCCTCTGTTGGCATTCGCCCTGGCTATTTCAATCGCCGTGCCATACTTCACCTGAAGTCAGAAAAAACTTTTATCCAATTGTTTTAGCTACAAAAAATATTAATCAAACCAATTCAACCCATGGTTGCTAAGCTCAACCGCATCAGCAACAATGATCCAAATAAATTCAACTCAATCGAATTCGATCATATGAAAACAGTGGTTATTGGCCTGCTGGGCTCCGTGATGGACAAGCGTGGAAAGGGCGTCAAACGCTGGGAAACCTGGCGACCGACGGTCGGCATCTTCATGCAGGAAGACCTGCTGGTGGATCGCATGGAGCTGATCCACGACCAGCGCGACACCCGGCTGGCCAACAACGTCGGCGCCGACATCGCGACCGTCTCGCCGGACACCGAGGTCCGCCTGACCGAGCTGAACTTCACCGATGCCTGGGATTTCGAGCACGTCTACAGCACCCTGCTGGACTTCGCCGAGAGCTACCCCTTCCGGCCGGACGAGGAACGCTACCTGCTGCACATCACCACCGGCTCCCACGTGGCCCAGATCTGCTGGTTCCTGCTGTGCGAAGCCAACTACATCCCCGCCGAGATCCTGCAGACGTCGCCGGCCCGAGGCGAGCAACGGGCTGCCGGCCGCTGCCAGACCATCGATCTTGACCTGTCCAAGTACGACGTCATCAGTTCAAGGTTCCGCAACCAGCATCTGGAGGGCACGGCGTTCCTCAAATCCGGGATCGCCACCCGCAACCCGACCTTCAACGCCATGATTCAACAAATTGAGAAGGTCGCCATTCGCTCCACCGCGCCACTGCTGATCACCGGTCCGACCGGTGCCGGCAAGTCCCAGCTGGCGCGGAGAATTTTCGAGCTGAAGCAGAAACGGTCACTGATTCGCGGCGACTTCGTGGCCGTCAACTGCGCCACCATTCGCGGCGACGGTGCCATGTCGGCACTGTTCGGCCACACCCGCGGCGCTTTCACCGGCGCCCAGCAGGCCCGCCGGGGGCTGCTGGCGAAAGCGGACAAGGGCCTGCTGTTTCTTGATGAGGTGGGCGAACTGGGGCTGGATGAACAGGCCATGCTATTGCATGCCATTGAGGAAAAACGCTACTACCCGGTCGGCTCCGACAGCCCCTGCGAAAGCGATTTCCAACTGATCGCCGGCACCAACCGCGACCTCCACGCTCAGGTTGCCCAGGGCACCTTCCGGGAAGACCTGCTGGCGCGCATCAACCTGTGGAGCTATCAGCTGCCCGGACTGAAGGACCGTCGCGAGGACATTGAGCCCAACCTCGACTACGAACTGCAGAAAGCCGAAACCCAGATGGGCCACAAGGTCAGCTTCAACAAGGCCGCCCGCACCCGCTTCCTGGCGTTCGCCCTCAGCCCCGCAGCGGGCTGGCGCGGTAACTTCCGCGATCTCAATGCAGCGGTGCAACGCATGACCACGCTGGCGGACGGCGGCCGCATCAACGAGCAACACGTGATCGACGAGATCGACCGCCTGAACCGGCAATGGCCCCGGCCGGCAACAAACCAGGCCCCGAACATAGAGCTCAGCGATTACCTGTCAGCCGCCACACTGGAAGAGATTGATCAGTTGGATCAGTGGCAACTGCTCAAGATCATTGCCGTGTGCCGGCAGAGCCGGTCGCTGTCCGAGGCCGGCCGCACCCTGTTCGACCGCTCCCGCACCCGCAAGCGCTCCAACAACGACTCGCACCGGTTGCGCCAGATACTGGCCAAGTACGAGCTGTCGTTCGAGGATCTGGTTGATCGAAAATGATCTAAAACAACATTCAAGGATCACTATTACTTCACCTCCAACCGGCAAGCAAAAGAAACAAACAATATAAAATCAATCAGTTAGATCGAACCGAAAGACCTGGCATCCAATTTGGTACTCCTCGGGAAATTCCATCACAACAAGGATGCTGGACATGAACTACGAAGTAACCACCGTCGAGCGCGGCGTACCAATCAAGAGCTGGACCCGTGGCGTGCCCTTTGAGGACAAGGCCCGCCAGCAGTTGCGGAACATCGCCTCACTGCCGTTTATCCACCAGTGGGTTGCCGCCATGCCCGATGTCCATCTTGGCAAGGGCGCCACCATCGGTTCGGTGATCCCGACCCTGGGCGCGGTGATTCCCGCCGCCGTCGGCGTGGACATCGGCTGCGGCATGATGGCGGTAAAGACCGACCTGCAGGCGCGGGACCTGCCGGACAACCTGGCGCCACTGCGTTGTGCCATTGAGCAGGCTGTGCCCCATGGCCGCTCCCTGTCCCGGGGCAAGCGGGACAAGGGTGCCTGGGGCGAGCTGCCGGAAGCGGTCGCCAGGCTGTGGCAGACCCAACTGGCGGAGCGCTTCCAGGTACTGACCGACAAACACCGGGTGCTGAAGAACACCAACAACGCCCACCACCTGGGCACACTGGGCACCGGTAATCATTTCATCGAAGTGTGCCTGGACGAACACCAGGCGGTCTGGGTCATGCTGCACTCGGGCTCCCGGGGTGTCGGCAACCGGATCGGCAGTCACTTTATTGAACTGGCCAAGAAGGACATGGAGCGCATGTTCATCCAGCTGCCAGACAAGGACCTGGCGTATCTGGTGGAGGGCGCGGAAAACTTCAACGACTACGTCGAGGCCGTCGGCTGGGCCCAGGACTATGCCCGGCTGAACCGCCAGATCATGATGCAGTACACCCTGAATGCCCTGGCAGTCACACTGGGACGCCCGGTGATCGGTGAAGAAGAAGCGGTGAACTGCCACCACAACTACGTCAGCCGTGAACACCACTACGGCCGGAACGTGCTGCTGACCCGCAAGGGCGCGGTGTCGGCCCGCAAGGACGAACTGGGAATCATCCCCGGCAGCATGGGCGCCCGCTCATTTATTGTTCGGGGGCTAGGCAATCAGGAGAGCTTCTGCACCTGTAGCCACGGCGCCGGCCGGGTCATGTCCCGCACCGAGGCCCGCAAGCGGGTGTCGGTGGCGCAACACAGTGAGGCAACCCGGGATGTGGAATGCCGCAAGGATGCAGGCGTGGTGGATGAGACGCCGTCCGCCTACAAGGACATCGACTCGGTGATGGCGGCACAGAGCGACCTGGTCGAGATTGTCTACACACTCAAGCAAGTCGTCTGCGTGAAAGGTTAGGAGGCCCTATGCATAACAACCACAAGGACGTTGATGGTCGCCAGGGCGAAGGGGGCGGCCAGATCCTGCGCAGCAGCCTGACCCTCGCCCTGCTCCACGGCCACCCGCTGTCGATCCGACACATCCGGGGCAAGCGTCCCAAGCCCGGGCTGATGCGTCAGCACCTGGCCTGCGTGCGCGCCGCGCAGGCCATCTCCGGCGCCACCGTCGAGGGGGCCGAGCTGGGCTCCGACCGGCTCAGCTTCGTGCCAGGCCCGGTGCGTGGCGGCGACTACCATTTTGATGTCGGCAGCGCGGGCAGCACCACACTGGTCTTCCAGACCATTGTACTGCCACTGCTGCAGGCCGCCGAGCCCTCCACGGTGCGCTTTTCCGGGGGCACACACAACCCGATGGCACCGTCGCTGACGTTTCTGGAAGCGGCATTCCTGCCGCTGCTGAGGCGGTTCGGGGCCAGCATCGAGATTGAGGTGGAACGCTGGGGCTACATGCCCGCCGGCGGCGGCCAATGGGTCGCCCATATCCAGCCCAGCACCCTGTCCCCCATCGTCATCGATCGCCGGCCCGCCATCAATGACAGTGAGGTGGTTGCGCATCTCAGCAACGTCCGCCACACCATCGGCACCCGGGAAATCGACAGCTACCGTGAGCATTGCCCGCTGCCGGACAGCCGCTATGCGATTCGTCACGCCGACGCCGACTGCCCCGGCAACCAGCTCAGTCACACCCTGTCGTTCGACGGCCTGAACGCCTGTTTTACCGCCCTGGGTCAGCACCGGTTAAGGGCGGAAACCCTGGCCGCCCGGCTCGCCCGCCGGGTCCAGCGGTTTCTCACAGGTCAGGCGGCACTGTGCGAATACCTGACCGATCAGGCCATGCTGCCCCTGCTGGTGGCCGGTGGTGGGGCGCTGTCCTGCTCCCCGCTGTCGGAACATGCCCGCACCAATCGGGCGCTGATCGAGCAATTAAGCGGTATTCGGCTTGGTATCGAGGAACGGCCTGGTCACCTGATCCTGAACCTGACCCAGGATCACCCATAGCGGGCTGCTGCCGGCTCACATCGAAGACGCCCTCAGCGGTGACTCACCTGCCAGCCGTCAGGGTGCTGCGCGACCACCTTCGGGGACTCGCCGAAGAAGCGCTTGAACGCCAGACTGAAATTGGCGGGATGGCTGTAGCCACTGCGGTAGGCCGCCGTCGCCACCGGATGGCCCTGCTGCAACAGCTCCCGCGCCCGTTGCATGCGAATGGCGGTGAGCAACCGGAACGGGGTAGTGTCATACTCGGCGCGCACCCCCGCCTTCAGCTTGGCCTCATTGATCCCCACCGCCTGGCTCAGCATCGCCAGCGTCCACGGCCGCTCCGGCTGAGCCACCATCAACGCCCGCACCTGGCGGATCGCCTCGCGATCCCGCGGCGACCGCACCACGGATGATGGCAGCACCAGCCGCTGAACCTGCGCCGACAGCAAGCTCAGGGCGGTGATCTCCAGCTCCAGTCGCTGCTCCGGTGACTGCCGGTACAGCGCTTCGAGCCGTGCCACCAACGGCTGCATCGGCACCGGCGTCGCCGCCTGATCCAGCTGCTGCACCGCCGCCCTGCCCGGCCCACCCAGCAAACCGTCCAGCCGGTAACGGGCCAGCGCCGGGGCGGCCACCATCAGCCGCAGTTGCCGTACCCGCTCACCGGCCCGGTAACGGCGCTCGCCACGGGCCTGCTGGAACCGGGTCACGGTGGTCTGGCCGGCCACAAAACCGAGGTCGGCCTGGTCGCCACGATATCCGGAACGACCTTCCAGGCCGACGGTGAGGGTGACCACCGGGTCCGCCAACGCCAGCTCACTTACCTCCACCAGATCCTCCCGGGGCCGGTAATCGGAGTACACCAGCGCCACACCGTCCGCCAGCGCCAGCCGATCCACCACACAGGCACCGACCCGTGACGGCAGGCAGCGCCGTTGCCAGGCCCCGGGACGAGTCGTCGCAATGGCCTCACCGCTGTCGATCCGATAGCTCACTGCTCTCCACCTCCACCGCCACCTTCACCATCTGCCAGGCTCCGATTTCCGGATTGCATACGTCTTGCTCCGTTTGGCATATGAATCAAATGATAATGAATCTCATCCTGATCATACAATGACGCCTCCAGATTCCCAACGCTCATTCAGCTTTGGTCCAACGCGCATTCATTTTTGAAGGGAGACGATCATGATCCCGCCACGGTATCGCCACCGCACCATCATCCTCGGCCTGCTGGCCCTGGCCACCAGCCCTGGCACCTTCGCCAGCAGCCCCCCGCTGGCCCTGCCACCGGTGACCGTTACCGCCGACAAAGTCGCCCGAGACCTCGACGACGTTGCCGGTAATGTGCTGTCCATCGATGCGGACGTCCTCCGCCAGCAGGGCGTCAACACTATTGAACAGCTGGAGGCGCGGGTGCCTGGCCTGGCTTTCCAGCCCTTCGGCCAGTCCGGAGTGCATTCACCGGTACTGCGCGGGCTCACCGCCAACTTCAACAGCTTTGCCACCTCCACCCTGTTGCTGGTGGACGGCGTCCCCACCCTGACCGCCCAGGGGTTCGACAACCGCCTGCTGGACCTGGAACGGATCGAAGTGCTGCGGGGGCCCCAGTCCACCCTCTACGGCCGTAACGCCGAGGCCGGGGTGATTGCCCTCCACAGCCGCCCCCTGACCAACCAGCCCCGCAGCCGCCTGAGCCTGGCCGCAGGTGATCGCCATCAGCAACAGGCCCGTGTGGTGCTGGCCCGGCCGCTGGTGGACAACACCCTGTTTGCCGGCATCAGTGGCGAATGGCAACGCCAGGACGGCTTCATCGACAACACCCTGCGGGGCGACGAGGCGGACGATCGCCAGCGCCACAACCTCAATGTGTCGCTGCGCTGGCTGCCGACAGACACCACCGATCTGGTGCTGCGCCACAGTCGTCAGCGCTATGATGACGGCGCCGCCCTCTGGGGCCCGGGGCAGGCCAGCGCTCGTGCTGTCGCCTCCGACAGTCCCGGCTGGCACCGCTCCCACGGTGAAACCTGGGCCCTGGACCTGCATCAGGAACTGGCGCCGGGGCTGCAGTTGCACAGCATCAGCGCCTACAACGATTACCGCGACAAGGTCCGCCAGGATACCGACTTCCAACCCCCGGAGCGGATGCTGATCGGTCGCGACCACCACTTGCGACTGTGGTCCCAGGAGCTGCGGCTGCAGGGCCAGAGCGG
Organism: Marinobacter sp. CA1; assembly: GCF_020546665.1. Classification (NCBI taxonomy): domain Bacteria; kingdom Pseudomonadati; phylum Pseudomonadota; class Gammaproteobacteria; order Pseudomonadales; family Marinobacteraceae; genus Marinobacter; species Marinobacter sp. CA1. The sequence goes on along the minus strand of NZ_CP071785.1, from coordinate 181,277 downwards.
CACCGCAGACTGGCTCGCGGGCCTCTACGGCGACTGGCAGGACAACGCGCTCGACAACCTCGCGGTCACCCCCATGGCAAGCCAGCGCCAACAGGCCGACCAGAGCCAGCGCACCCTGGCGCTGTTCGGTCACTGGCAGCAAGCCATTGCGGAGCGCTGGGCCCTGGCGGCCGGGGCGAGGCTGGAACAGCAGCAGGCCCGCGTCCACTTCGCCACTGGCCAGCGCCAGCAGGACCAGTGGCTTCACCTCAGCCCCAAACTGTCGCTGCAATACCGCCGGCGACCGGATCACCAGCTCTACAGCAGCGTTAGCCACGGGGTGCGCGCCGGCGGTTTCAATACCATCTCGCCCGGAGTGGGGCCGGCGGCGTTCGAGCCGGAACAGGTCTGGTCCTATGAGCTTGGCGCCAAGGGCCGCTTTCACCAGCAGCGCGGTCGCTACGCCCTCGCCGTCTACCACATGACGGTGGACGACATGCAGGTCATGCAGATGCCTGTACCGGGCCGGATGTACCTCACCAACGCCGCCTCCGGCAGCGGCCAGGGCCTGGAGCTGGATCTGGAATACCGCCTCAGCCACCACTGGTCATTGCAGGGCGGGCTGGCCTGGAATCACCTGCGCTTCGATCGCTTCCGTGATGGCGAAGCCCGTTACGACGGCCATCGCAACCCCTTTGCCCCCGATCTCAATGGCCATCTGGGTCTGGGCTTTGATCACCCCACGGGCTGGCACGGTCAGCTGCAGTGGCTGGCCAGCAGCAAGACCTACCTGGACGCCGCCAACCAGTATCGCCGCAGCGGTTACGGTCGCCTCGACCTGAGCGCCGGCTACCGTTTCGGCGACTGGTCACTGGACCTTCAGGTGGACAACTTCAGCGACCAGCACTACGACGCCGTGGGCTATCAGAACGGCTTCGTGACGGTGTACAGCCCACCCCGCAGCTGGCGTCTGGCGCTGACCTGGCAACCCTGATGCGCCGGCTCCGGCGCCACGACCGCAACGCCATGCCAACCACTTTTCAACAATCTCTCAACAATCTTTCAACAACTACACAAGGACTTCCCCATGCCGACGTCCCACAACCATCCCCTGCAGCCTTACTGGCAGCTCGCCGGCGCCGCCGTCCAGGGTGCCACTCTCGATCTGGCACTGGCCCATCAGTTGCCCCACCGACTGCAGCAGCCGCACACCGCCGACGACCTCGCCGCCGTGCTGGGCTGGCAGTCACAGCCCACCCGGGTGGTGCTCGACCAGCTCTGGGGCCTGGGCCTGCTACAGCGGTGGCCCGGCCCCGACGGCCACCGCTACCAGAGCAGCGCCCTGGCAGCCCGCTATTTCAGCCCCGACAGCCCGGACGATTGCAGCCAGGCCTGGCAGTTCCGCCACCAGGCCCTGGCCCAGAGTCGTCAGGACCTGGAAGCGCGGTTGCGTGGCGAAGCGGAACCGCAAGCCACCGCCTCCCCGGCGCAGGGGCCGGTGGATGCCCAGGCCGCCTGGGCCCGGGCGGCACAACAGCAGATTGCCGCCGAACAGCGGGCGGTGACGGTGCCGGCGGTGCTGGAGCACCTGACCACCCTGCCACCGCTGGCGCCGGCAACCCGGCTGCTGGACCTCGGCGGTGGCCCCGGGTTGGTGGCCATCGCCCTGGCGCTGCACTACCCGAGCCTGACCGGCGTGGTGTTCGATTTGCCCGCCAGTGCGGCGGTGGCCGCCGGCAACATTCGCCAGGCAGAGCTGACCGGGCGGCTGGCCGCGGTGGGCGGACGGGCCGACGAGGATGACCTGCAAGGTCCCTACGACCTGATCTGGTGTTCCTCGGTGCTGCACTTCCTGCCCGATCCCCTGGCGATGCTGGCCCGACTGGTGGAAGCCCTGGCGCCCGGCGGTCGACTGATCTGTGCCCACGCCGAACGCCCCGCCAGTGCCGAAGCGGCGGCGGCGGTACTGCCGTTCTACAGTCCGATGCTGCTGCGGGGCCGCTATTTGCCGGAACCGGGCGCCATCGAAGCAGCGTTGCGGCAACTGGGGCTGACAGACCGCCGCTCGACACTCAGCCACCGCTTCCCGATGGCGCCGTTATGGCTGCACAGCGGGACACGACCGGCATGAGCGGCGGTCACTGGCGATTCCAGCTGTTGGTGGGCTGGCTCAACCTGGTGCTCACCGCACCGGTAATCTACCTCTACATCGGCCTGCCGCTGGTGATGCGCGCCGAAGGCTGGAGCGGCACCGAAATCGGCCTGTTCCAACTCGCCGGCCTGCCGGCGGTGATCAAGTTCCTGCTCGCCACCCCGATTGACCGTTTTGGGGCGGGGTGCGACCGCTACCGCCGCTGGAGCCTGGTGTTGATCCTCGGCTACGGTCTCGGGCTGCTGGCGCTGGCGGCATTGGCCATCGACCGCAGCAGTTGGGGCCTGCTGTTCACCACTGCGCTGATCACCAGTCTGCTGGGCACCTGGGCGGACATTCCCATCAATGCCCTCGCCATTCGCCGGCTGCCGCCAGATGAACGCTGGCGCGCCGGCGCCATCCGTTCGGCGGCGACGTCGTTGGGGGCAATCCTGGGGGGCGGCGTGATGTTGCTGGTCCACAGCCAATTGGGGTGGGCCTGGCCGTTCCTGCTGCTGACCGGAGGCCTGGCACTGGGGGCGATGGGGCTGCTGTGGCTGACCCCGACCGCTGACCACAGCGGCGGCGCCCCCCAGTCGGTGGCTGCCACCACCTGGGCGAGCTGGCGGGGGTATTTTCAGTCGCCGGTGCGGCGGGCCTGGTGTCTGCTGGTGGCGCTGTACTTTCCGTTCATCGGGGCCGCCTGGGTCTACCTCAAGCCCCTGCTGCTGGATCACGGCCTGACCGCAGACCGCATTGCCGCGGTAGTGGGGATCGCCGGCGGCGCCCTGGCGGCACTGGCCAGTCTCGCCGCTGCGCGGCTGGTGGCCCGGATCGGCACCGCCTGGGCGCTGCCGCTGCTGGCGGCGACCGGACTGCTGGCGACCCTGGCCCTGCTGATCGCAACCCGGCTGGCGCACCCAGTTTTGCTGCAGGGTGCCGCCTTGCTGGTAGCGCTGGCTATGGGCGCCGCGGCCGGCGTGATGTTCGGGCTGATGATGCACCACACCCGTCCGGGCTGGACCGCGCTGGACTATGGTCTGCAGTCGAGTGTGTTCTCACTGTCTCGCATCGTGGTGCCGATGCTGGCGGGGCTGGTGCTGGACGCCGGCGGCTACGGCGGCCTGCTGCTGGCACTGGCCGCCGGACTGGCGCTGGTGGTGGTGCTGAGCTGGCGTCTGGGGGCGCGGGTCAGCCCTGGTGTCCCGGGCGTGACCGTCCCATAGCCAGCAGCGCCAACACGGCGGAGGCCACCATCAGCAGCAGCGCCACCGCGTTCAGCACCGGGGTGGAACCTTCCCGCAGGCGGTTGAACAGTGCCACCGTCAGCGGGGTATCGCTTCCGGTGAGCATTACCGTGGTGTTGAAGTTCTCGAACGACATCAGGAACGCCATGGCCGCCGCACCGCCAATGGCGGGCAGCAGCCAGGGCAGGGTCACGGTGAACCAAGCCACGATGGGCGTGGCCCCGAGGTTAAGGGCGGCCTCTTCCAGCTGGCGATCAAACTTGCGCAGGCGGGCCGCGATCACCAGGGTCGACAGGGTGGTGATGAACGCCACCTGTCCCATCACCACCAGTGGCAACCCGGGACGAAACAGGTCCAGCTCGATCTGCCACTGCATCGACACGGAATTGGCCATGCCACTGTAGAACACCAGGATGGAGACCCCGAGGATCACCCCCGGAATCACCAGTGGCAGCAGCATCACGATGTACAGCAACTCCTTGCCGCGGAACTGCAGACGCTCGAACAGCACCGCGTTGAAGCAGCCCAGGGCGACACTCACCAGAGTGACCCAGAACGCCACCTGGACGCTGACCCACAGCGCCGACAGCAGGCCGTCGTCGTGGAACAGGCCAGTGCGGCCCTGCTCGCCGTCGGCGAGATACCAGTCCAGGGTAAAGCCCTGCCAGGGCAGCGACGGGAACGGCGCATCGTTGAACGCGAACACCGCAGTCACCAGCAGCGGCAGGGCCAGGTAGATGAAGAACGCCACCAGATAGGCCAGGTAGAGGCCATCGAACAGACGTGAGCGGGGTACCGAGGGAATCATGCCATCACCCCATGACCTTGCGCAGCGACTGGCCGGTCAGCTTCAGCCCCAGCCACACCATCAGCGATGACAGCACCAGCAGCAGCACCCCGAGCGCGGCGCCCTGCTCCCAGTTGAAGCGGGTGATGAACTGAGTGAAGATCTGCTGGGTGAACCAGGCACTGTCCTTGCCGCCCATCAGGATCGGCGTCAGGTAGCTGCCCAGGGTCAGCATGAACACCACGATGCTGCCGGAGACAATACCGGGCATGGCCCAGGGCACTACCACTTCCCGCAGCACGGTGAGATGCCCGCCACCGAGGTCGTAGCCGGCCTCCACCAGGTTTTCATCCAGGCCATCGAGGGTGGTTACCAGCGGCACCACCATGAACAGCAGGCCGTTGTAGACCAGGCCGATGATGACCGCGGCGTCGTTGTAGAGCATTTCCACCGGACCGTCCGCCAGTCCCCCCCCCTGCAGCAGGGCGCTGAACACGCCACTTTCCCGCAGCAGGATCATCCAGCCATAGGTGCGCACCAGCTCACTGGCCCAGAATGGCACCAGACAGGCAAGAAACAGCACACCCCGGCTGCGGCCCCGGGCCAGCCGGGCGATGTACCAGGCGATGGGGAAGGCCACCAGCAGCGTCAGCGCGGTGGTGAACAGCGACATCAACCCGGTGCGTAGAAAGGTACGCCAGTAGTAGGCCTCTTCAAAGAAGTTGCGGTACTGGGTCAGGCCCCAGTCGAGGGTGTCCCAGCTTTCCCGCACCTGGAACGACACCCGCAGCATCTCGGCGTGGGGCAACAGTACCAGCAAGACGATCCACAGTAGGAACGGCGTCAGCAACAACGCCAGCGACAATCGACCGGCACCCGGAGTCATGCCGGGGCTCCGGCGAACACCCGCGCCAGCGATGGCTGCCACTGCAGGGCCAGGGTCTGGCCGGCATCCAGACTGGGGGCGGAGCCGTCCTGGGGCAGGCGCGCAAACAGCACCTGGCCGGCGGCGGTCAGTTCCACCCGGCTGTTGGCACCATCAAACAACGTGGTAACCACCTGGGCCGGCAACGCAGCCTCGCCCGCGGCGGTTGTCGCCACCAGGCTCAGGGACTCCGGACGCACAAACAGTTGCGCCGGCTGGCCCGGCTGCAGGCCGGGAGATGCGGCCATGCCCCTCACCCGGCTGCCATCGGCCAGATCCAGAGTGACCTGGCCGTCGTCCTGGGCCACCACGGTGCCGGCAAGGCAGTTGTTGTCACCGACGAAGCCGGCCACAAACGGGGTCTCGGGGTGGCGATAGAGGGTTTCCGGCGACGCCACCTGATCGAACCGGCCCTGGCGCATCACCGCTACCTGATCCGACATCACCATGGCTTCGGACTGATCGTGGGTGATGTACACAAAGGTGGTGCCAAACGCCTTCTGCAGGTGTTTGAGCTCCACCTTCATCTGCTCCCGCAGCTTCAGATCCAGCGCTCCCAGGGGTTCGTCCAGCAGCAGCAGCGTCGGCCGCAGCACCAGGCAGCGCGCCAGCGCCACCCGTTGCCGCTGGCCGCCGCTGAGCTGCTGCGGGTTGCGGTCCTCCATGCCCGGCAGGCCAACCTGCTCGAGCACCTCGGCAATACGGCGGCGGCGCTCCGGGGCCGCCACCTTCTGCCGTTTCAGGCCATAGGCGATGTTGTCCGCCACCGACATGGTGGGGAACAGCGCCAGATGCTGGAACACCATATTGACCGGCCGGCGGTTGGGGGCCACCTCGTTCATGCGCTCGCCGCGGATCAGGATGTCGCCGTCATCGGGACGGTCAAACCCCGCCAGCAGCCGCAACAGCGTGGTCTTGCCACAACCGGACGGTCCCAGGATGGAGAAAAAACTGCCCGCCGGAACCGACAGGGAGATCTCGTCCACCGCCCGGGTGTCGCCAAAGCGGCGCACCAGGCGGTCACACACCAGATCGGCCGTCTCCGTGGCCGCGTTTGCATCAGCCATGGATCAGTTGGCCGCCTGGACGCGGTCCAGCACCTGACCTTCCATCGCCTCGAGACCCGGCGGTACCGGTGGGTACCACTTGATGTTGTTGAGGGCGTCGTCATCAAAACTGGTGCGGTAGGCATCCCGCAGCTCGGCACGAACGTGCTCATCCGCACCCACGGAGGCGGTGAAATTGCCGGACTGGTTGGTGATCTTGGCGGCAATTTCCGGCTGCATCACGAAGTTGATCCACTGGTAGGCGGCATCCAGGTTCTCGGCCCGGCGCGGCAGCGCGAAGGTATCAATCCAGCCCAGGGCACCGGACGCCGGCGCCACAAAGCGAATCGCCGGGTTCTCGGCGTTGAGTTTCCAGCCACCGGCATCCCAGGCCATGGCCGCTTTTACTTCGCCGGTGCGCAGCAGTGACAGCAGCTGGTCGCCGCCGGTCCAGTAGGTTTTGACGTTGGCCTTGCAGTCGATCAGTGCCTGCTGGACATCATCGAGAATGGACTGATAGGCGTCGCGGTCGTTGTAGGCCGCGAACGGGTCCTTGCCCATGGCAAAGGCAAAGCCGATCAGGGTCGGACGCTTGAGGCGGTAGCTCACATCGCCGACGACGGCACTGTCGCACAGGTCGGTGTAATCGGTCACGGTGTCCGCGACGTCGTCATGGACGATCAGGCCGCTGGTGCCCCACACCGCCGGCACGCCATAGACCTTGCCGTTCATGCCGGTGGCTTCACCGGTGGCATTGAGCATCGACGGCTGAATACGGTCGCTGTCGATACGGGCCAGGTCGATGGGCTGGTAGAGGTTGAACTGGCGCTGAACGCCGAGAATGCGGTCCTGACTCGGCTGCGCCAGGTCGAAGCCGGCACCGCCGGTGGCCCGCAGCTTGGAAATCATGTCTTCGTTGTTGGAGAGGGTGACCTGCACATCGATGCCGGTCTCTTCCTCGAACTGGGCCACCACATCGTCAGGGGCGTAGCCACCCCAGGTGATCAGCCGGAGTTCCTCCGCCATCGCGGCCGAGGAGATGAATCCCATCGCCAGGGCGGCGGCCCAGGCGGTCTTGCGAGCTGTCCGATACGTGCTGGCCATACTGAATCCTTGTTTCCAGAGTCGATTCGGGCGCGGAGCCGCCCCATGGATATCAGGACGTTATAGACCAAATATGACAGTTTTGTGAAGCCCTGAAAAAGAAGTCGTTGTTGACGCGGGCAGAAAACAGCCGCGAAAACACAGGTGGCGGGCGGGGGAGAAACACGAGTGGCAGGCCGGAAAAACGACCGCCCTGGAGATCACGACGGTCAATCCTGAGTCTGTACCGGTCAGTCCCTGACAGGCCCCTAAGCCATCAGCCGGACCGTGACCGGTCATGCTGACCCGGGATCGACAGCTGGCGACGATCACACCCATCGGCATCACACCCCCACTCGGATGTGTCGCCGCCAGCCCGACGAAATGAGAATGATACTCACTTCCTTATAAAATGCAATAGCACTACCAGTCGATAGGGCTAACGGGGATCAACGTCCCGCTTTCAGCAGTTCCCAGTACTTGGTGTAGACCTGCAACGCCTCGTCGCCCACATCTTCCTGGAATTCCGCCTGCTCCAGATCCACCGCGGTCGGGTAGCTGGCGCGATCGTTGGCCACGGCCGGGTCCAGCTGCTCTCGGGCGGCCAGGTTCGGGGTGGCGTAGCCGATGTCTTCACTGATCAGCGCGGAAATCTCCGGACGCATGACGAAATCAATGAACTGGTGGGCCGCATCGACGTTCTTGGCGTTCTTGGGAATCACGAAGCTATCCAGCCACACGATCACCCCTTCCTGCGGGTACACATACTCCAGCGACGGCATATCGGCCTTGCCCATCACCGCTTCGCCGTTCCAGATCATGCCGATGTCGGTTTCCCCTTCCAGGTAGGGCATCCGCGGCGCGTCGGAGTTGAAGGTGCGCACCGCTGGCATCAGTTCGGTCAACTTGTTGTAGGCCGCTTCGATCTCCTGCGGGTTGGTGCTGTTACCGGAGTAGCCCAGCACCCGCAGACCAATGTGGAACACTTCCCGCATGTCGTTGGTCAGCATCACCCGGCCGCTGTAGTCGTCTTTCCACAGGTCGGCCCAGGCGGTGACCGGCGCCTCGCCCACATCGCTGGCGTCGTAGGCCAGGCCGGTGGTGCCCCAGAGGTAGGGAATGCTGTAGGCGTTGTCCGGATCAATGTTGAGGTTGGTCAGCTCCGGGTCCAGCTGGCCATAGTTGCTCAGCTTGCTGTGGTCGATCGGGGTCAGCAGGCCCTCGTTACGCATCTTGTTGACGTAGTAGGTGGACGGTACCGCCAGGTCGTACTGACCGCTGTCGTCCAGCAGTTTGATGCGGGCGTACATCGCCTCGTTGCTGTCATAGGTGGTATAGACCACCTGGATGCCCGTCTCCTCCTGGAACCGGTCCAGCACTTCCTGGGGCATGTACTCGGACCAGTTGTACAGGTTGAGCACTTGCTGGTCGTCGGAACCACAGCCGCTCAGCGTCACGGCCAGCAGGCCGGCCAGTGCCAGTTTCTTCATCGTTTGCTCCTAGTGAGGATCCATTGGGACAACATCAACATCATCAGCGAGCACACCAGCAGCAGTGTGCCCAGGGCGTTCACTTCCGGTTTCAGCCCCACCCGCACCATGGAATAGATGCGCAGGGGCAGGATTTCATAGCTCGGGCCACTGACAAAGGTACTCACCACCACATCGTCCAGGGACAGGGTGAACCCCAGCAGCCAGCCTGCCAGCAGCGCCGGCGCAATCACCGGGATCAACACCGTGCGGGTCATGGTGAACTCGCTAGCGCCCAGATCCCGGGCCGCCTCCGGCAGGCGCTCATCAAACCCGCTGAGCCGGGCCATCACGGTGATCACCACAAACGGCAGGCAAAAAGTGACGTGTGCCAGCAACAGCGAGACGAACCCCAGCTGCAGGCCCACCAGCAGGAACAGCGCCAGCAGCGAGATCGCCAGCACGATTTCCGGCGACATCATCACCACGAACAGCATGCCGTTGAGCACCCGCTTGCCGCGAAAGCGGTAACGGTGCAGCGCCAGCGCCGTCAGCGCGCCAATCAGGGTGGACACCGTCGCCGCCGCCAGTGCCAGCCACAGCGAGTTCCACATCGCCTGCACCATGGCGTGGTTGTTGAACAGTGACTGGTACCAGTGCAGGCTCAGGCCGTCCCAGCTGTAACCGGTGCGGGAACGGTTGAAGGAGAACACCACCAGCACCAGGATCGGCAGGTACAGCAGGCCATACACCAGCGCCAGGTACACTTTGGGCAGCCACCGGCTCATACCTCAGCCTCCTCGCCGAGACGGCGACGGCTGAGGCGGTGGGCAAACAGCAACAACGCCATGGCGGCAGTCAGCAACACGCTGGCCGCGGCGCCGAAGGGCCAGTCCCGGGCGTCGAGGAACTGGCTCTTGATGACGTTGCCCACCAGCAGGTTACGGGAGCCACCGAGAATGTCCGCCACGAAGAACAGCCCCATCGCCGGCAGCAGTACCAGCAACACCCCGGCCAGCACCCCCGGCAGGGTCAGCGGCACCACCACGTGAATAAATGTGGGCCAGCGACCGGCGCCCAGATCGTGGGATGCCAGCAGCAGCTCGTCCCGCAGGTCTTCGAACACGCTGTACAGCGGCAGGATCATGAACGGCAGCAGCAGGTACACCAGGCCGATGATCACCGCCAGTTCGGTGTACAGCAGGGTCAACGGCTCATCGATCAGGCCTATCGCCAGCAGGCCGTTGTTGATCAGTCCGTTGGTGGCCAGCAGCAGCTTGAGGGCATAGGTGCGCACCAGGGAGTTGGTCCAGAACGGCACGATCAGCAGGAAGATCAGCAGCGTCTGCTGGCGTTTGGACAGCCGTGACAATGCCCAGGCGAAGGGATAGCCGATCACCAGGCAGCAGACGGTGGTCACCGCCGCCATGTACAGGGAGTGCAGAAACACCTCCAGGTACAGCGGATCGATCAGCCGGGCGTAATTCTCCAGCGTCAGCGGCAGCGACAGGAAACTGAGGGGATCGCGGGTCAGGACACTGGTGCCCACCACCAGCAGGTTGGGGGCCAGCACCAGCACCAGCAGCCAGCCCCAGACCAGGACCAGCACCGCGGTCCGGAACGGTTGGCGATGGCTGTTATGCATCACTGGCCGGTGCCTCGGCGTTGATGTCGTCGTTCAGTACCTCGGCTTCGTCCCGTTCTTCCGGCAATAGCCACTCCCAGCCATCCACCCAGCTGACCCGCACCGGTTCCCCGAGGCGGTAGTCGAAGGTGGGATCGTCCTCATCGAAAAACTCGCTGGCGAGAATCTCCAGACCGTTCTCCAGACGGATCAGCGAGTCCAGGGTGCTGCCCTTGTAGTTGCGTTCGATGACATGGCCAACGAAGCCATGATCGTCACTGGGCTCCAGCACCCGGATGTCCTCCGGCCGCAGCAGCACATGGACCTCCTGCCCGACCGTCACCGGGAAGGTGGGCCGGCGCAGGGTACGGGACAGCCCGAAGATGGCGACGGTGATGCTGTCGTCGGTGACCTCGGTCAGCCGTCCCGGAAAGAAATTGGTCTCCCCCACGAAGCGGGCGGTAAACAGGTTCGCCGGCCGCTCGTAGATCTCCCGCGGCGTGCCCAGATGCTGGACGCGACCGTCCTTGAGCACCACGACACGATCCGACATCGACAACGCCTCTTCCTGATCGTGGGTAACGAACACGAAGGTGATGCCCAGTTCCCGCTGCAACCGCTTGAGTTCGATCTGCATGGTTCGGCGCAGCTTGTAGTCCAGCGCGGAGAGCGGCTCGTCCAGCAGCAGCAGTTTGGGGCGTTTGACCACCGCCCGGGCAATCGCCACCCGCTGTTGCTGGCCCCCGGACAGCTGATGGGGCTTGCGACGGGCAAAGTCCTCCAGCTGCACCAGTGCCAGCGCCTCGGTAACCCGCTGACGGATTTCGTCCCGGGGCCGTTTCTCCATTTTCAGGCCATAGGCGACGTTGTCGAACACCGTCATGTGGGGAAACAGCGCGTATTGCTGGAACACCGTATTGAGAGGCCGCTGTTCCGGCGGCAGGTCGGTGATGTCCTGCCCGGAAAGCGTCAACGTGCCGCTGTCGGGATGTTCGAAACCGCCCAGCAGTCGCAGCAGGGTGGTCTTGCCGCAGCCGGAAGGCCCCAGCAGGGTGAGAAATTCGCCGTCCCGGATATCCAGGTCGAGCGCATCGAGTACCGTTTTGCCATCAAATTGCTTGCTGACATTCCGGAGGGAAAGCAAAGTCTGTTGCATCGGCACGGAACCCTTAAGAGCCGCAATTGAGTGAGGAACTGCAATTGAGTCCGGAAATCGGGCGCCTATTTTTCCAAAAATTAATGTCAGTGTCAGTACGACCCAGGCAGAAATCCTCCTTGCTCACGTAACAGACCGTTTGTTCTCGCTTTTATTTGCTACGCTTGCAGAGAGACCTGCCTGCACTGCCCAAGACTTGCCATGCCTGCAATGCAAAGGCAGTCTACGATGAACCTTTTCGTTACTGCAGCAGGAACCGATATGAATGGCATTGCCGCCCGATTTGGCGCCCCCCCAGGCTCACTGTGGCCAAGCGTGCTGTTGGTACTGGTAGCGCCTTTGGGCAACCTTCTGCACGTACCAATCCTGTTCGATGTCTATCTGATTTTCGGCTCGACGGCTGCCATGCTGGCACTGATGATGGCTGGCATGCCAACGGCAGTACTCGCAGCCATCACAGCCGGAGCCGTCACCGGTTTTCTCTGGAGTCACCCATATGTGCTGATTAATGGCATTCTGGAAGTGCTGGTGGTTGGCTTTCTGCATCGTCATTGGCGCCAAAACCTAATCATCGCCAGCATGCTGTACTGGCTGGTCTTTGGAATTCCCTTTATCGCGTTTTGCTACTATTACCAGTTGGGCAACGAAGCCACGACGACTGGTTTGATCGTGCTGAAACAGTCCCTGAACGGAGTACTGAACGCCATACTGGCAACCCTTATTTTCATTGCTGTTCAAGCCATTAGCGGAAACAGAGCATCACCGTCGAACACACCGAAACTGGCAGTCACAGATACGGTTTTTATCACCCTGGTGCTCGGCATAGCGATTGCCGGCACGACACCGATAGCTATTGAAGGACACCGCGATCAGGACGTTCAGGAATCGTTCGTTTCCCAGCGCCTCAACCAGCAGGCCGACCTGCTTGCGGAGCGACTACAACGCAATGCCCGTCAAAACCGCATTCCTCTGGACCAATACCTGAGACAATCACAAACCAGCCCCGACCTGGGGCTTGCCATTCTTGACCAGCAGGGAGAGCCACTTGCCCGTCAGGGTAGTGTCAAGAGTCTGGGGCTGAATGGCGGAACCACAATGCCCCGGGAGGATGGCCTGTCACTGTGGCTGCCAGACGATGCAAGGCATGCACTGCAACGCTGGCAGGCAGGCGCTTACAATGTCCGACATCCTGTTCACGACACTCCGGGCATTGCCGAGGTCATACTTGAACTGCCGGCAGCCCCCCTGGTGGAACGCATTCGCACTAACCAGTTACGGCTGCTGGTTTGCCTGTTTGCGATTGTCATGTGCGGCACGGTCGCAGCCTGGTTCCTGAGCGCCCTGCTGACCAGACCTCTGGTGAAACTGACAAAACACAGTCAGGATCTCACCCATCGAATTACAACAGGACAGCGGCCCCAATTGCCTGGCAGCCTTTTTCGGGAGTACAACAATCTCGCAAGCACCTTGAATGATGTGTCCGGCGCGCTTGGTGAAGCCTTCCAGTCTCTGAGCGAGACCCGTGATGCTCTCGCCCAACGGGTTGATGACCAAACCCGGGAAATCACCAACACCAGCATCCTGCTTGACAGTGTTCTCAACGCCGCCACCGAAGTATCAATTATTGCCACCGATACCGACGGCATTATCACCATTTTCAACCGGGGAGCGGAGCAGATGCTTGGTTACAGCGCCAGCCAGATGGTAGGACGTTGCACACCAACGTTAGTCCACGATCCCCAGGAGATGCAGCAGCGAGAACAGGAACTGAGCGACCAGCTCGGTCGTCCAGTTGCCGGATTCGATGTATTTACCGCCCTGACAGCAGATGGTCATGCAGACATCCATGACTGGACATACATCCACCGCGATGGGCGCAGGTTTCCGGTTTCACTGATCGTAACAGCCATCATCGATGGCGAAGGCAAAACAACAGGATACGTCGGTGTTGCACTCGACATCAGCGAACGTAAACGCATGGATAAGTTGAAGGATGAGTTCATTTCTACGGTCAGCCACGAACTCCGCACCCCGTTAACATCCATTTCAGGATCACTGTCACTCTTGCTGAATGAAACCGTCGGCAAGATTCCCCCTGCCCTCAAACCCATGCTCACGATCGCAGATAAGAACGCCACCCGTCTGATCCATCTGGTGAATGATCTGCTGGACCTGCAAAAAATTGCCTCTGGCAAGATGGAGTTCCAGATCACCCCTCATCCCCTTGATCAACTACTCTCCGAAGCGGTTGAACAAAATCGACCGTACGGCCAGGAGCGGCGGGTTTCCATTGATCTTGAACCTTGTGCTACAGAAATCACCGTCAATGTTGATCGGGAACGGCTGCTGCAGGTCATGGCAAACCTTCTGTCCAATGCCATCAAGTTCTCATCGGAAGACGCATCCGTTGAAGTACGAGCCAACGTCAATCCTGCAACAGGTAATGTCACCGTAGAAGTTGAGGACCACGGCTGCGGCATTCCCAGTCAGTTCCACAGCCGGGTATTCCAGCGATTTGCCCAGGCCGATGCCTCCGACACACGAAGCAAAGGCGGCACAGGTCTGGGTCTGGCCATCACCAGGGAACTGGTGGAGCGAATGGGAGGGCAGGTCAGTTTTCACTCCGAAGAGGGTCGGGGGTCCACATTCAGAGTGGTTTTACCCCTGTCCAGCGCCCCCCAGTCGACAGTAGCCACACCCGTTCAGGCCATATCAGGCCAGGCAAGCGTGGACAGTTCAACGGAAGAGCCACCTGAGCGTCCGCTGGTATTGCATGTCGAGGATGACCAGGATCTGCACAGCGTCATTCGAACCGCAACCGCCCACCGTTTCGAGCTGATCTGGGCTGCCAATCTGGAAGAAGCCCGTGAACACGTCCAGAACCTGAACTTCCAATTGATTATCCTAGATATTGGTTTACCAGATGGCAGCGGCTGGCAATTGCTGCCGGACATGAGCCTGCACCAGCCTGAGGCTCATATCGTGATACTTTCCGGCAAGTCGCTTGATCCCAATAAGCTGGATCAGGTTGAAGCAACCTTCACCAAGTCCCAGACCTCACTGGATGTCCTAGTCACCAGCCTGGAAGCTTGTCTGGACCAGCGGCCAAAACTGGAACCTGACCGCCGCTCCGACTGACGCTTATTCCACCGGCGCCACGGTGTTGAGGTAGGCCCGGTCGGAGATGTTGGTCCAGCGCCGCACCTGCTGCAGGTAGTCACGCTGGGAATCGATGATCTCCCGGGCCAGCGGATCGGCGTCCGCGGCTTCCGTCAGCAGCCGGTCGGTGGCCTCACGCAGGGCCGCGATCACCTCCGGCGGGAAGGTGCGGTGCGCCACGTCCGGATAGGCTTCCTTCATCTGCGCCCAGGCCTCACCACTTTGGTGGGTGCTCTGAATGTACATGTCATAGGCGGCGGTGCGCATGGCGACCCGGAGAATCTCCTGCAGGTCCTCCGGCAGCCGCTCCCAGCTGCGCTGGTTGATCAGGAACTGCACCTCGGCCCCCGGTTCCTGCCAGCCGGAGTAGTAGTAATCAGCGATCTGGTGGAATCCCATACTGAAGTCCAGCGCGGGCCCTACCCACTCCAGAGCGTCGATGGTGCCACGCTCCAGGGCGGTGTAAAGCTCACCCGGCGGAATGTTGGTGACCGCCACGCCAAGCTCCGACATGACTTCACCGGCAAAGCCCGGGGTGCGCATTTTCAGGCCCTTGAGATCATCGAGGGACGTAATTTCCTCACGGAACCAGCCCCCCATCTGGTTGCCGGTGTTGCCACCGGGGAACGACAGCAGGCCGTGGGGCGCGTAGACCTTCTCCATCAGCGCCATGCCATCGCCGAAGTAAAACCAGGCGTACATCTCCGGCGCGATCATGCCGAACGGTAC
The DNA here is from genome assembly GCF_020546665.1 of Marinobacter sp. CA1. Taxonomy (NCBI): domain Bacteria; kingdom Pseudomonadati; phylum Pseudomonadota; class Gammaproteobacteria; order Pseudomonadales; family Marinobacteraceae; genus Marinobacter; species Marinobacter sp. CA1. The sequence goes on along the minus strand of NZ_CP071785.1, from coordinate 165,942 downwards.
GGTGGTGAAGTACATGGCGTTGGGGATCTTGCCCTTGTAGTAGTAGGACGCGGTGTGGCCCATGTCGTACTGGCCGGCCTTGACCATGTCAAAGATGCCAAACGGCGCCTTGTGCTTGTTGGAGGAGTCGATGCGGATGCGCAGGCGGCCGTTGGACATGGTCTCCGCCATCGCCGCCATATTGCGGGTAGCCTCCCCCAGAATCGGGTAATTGGGGCCCCAGGTTTCCGCCAGCTTGAGCGTATAGGTACGTTCGGCAACCGCCGGCGCGGCAGCCAGGGCCAGCCAGGTGATGGCCAGCAGCAGGAGTCGTTTCATAGCTTCCTCGTTGATTTTTATTGTCCATTGGATGGCCTGCCATCATAACCATCCAAGCTGCCCTCCTAAAGAGCTGACAACAGGTTTCCCAGGTTGATGATCCATCAACTAAGCTGAGAGACAGAAGTGATTCCGTACGGAGAACGACAGCACCATGGAAGACCAGCGACCGCCTTCCCACACCGAACTCGGCACCCTGCATTCTCAACTGGAACAACTGCGCCAGCACTTCCTCGCGGAACTACCAGCCCGCGTGGACGCGATCCGGCTGGCCATTTCCGGCCTGGCCTACAGTGTCCGCGAGCAGCAGATGTCGGGGGTTCTCAACAACCTGGAACAGTTGCACCAGCGCCTGCACAAGCTGATAGGCGCCGCCGGCACCTTCGGCATTTCCCGCATTAGCCTGCGGGCGCGGGACATGGCAGACTTGGTGGACGACACCTTCCGCCTCGCCGGCTGGCCATCCCAACAGCGCATCGACAAACTGCGGGCACTGGCGGACGACCTGCTGCAGCAGCAGTTCGATCAGGGCGAGTTTTCAGGCAGCCCGGTGGAGCCATCCCGTTCACTCCAGAGCGGTGGCAGTGACGGCGCCACCATCGCCCATGTGGTGGACGATGACCCGATCCAGATCGAGCTGATCCGCCACACTCTGGCAAAAGCCGGCTATACCGTGGAAGTGTTCAGCTCGGTGGTGATTTACGCCGACCTGTTCGACCGCCTGCCAGCGCCCGCCATCATCTTCATGGACATGCAGTTTGACGGAGAGCAGTTCGCCGGGGCCCACATCATCCGCGAGCTGAAGCAGCAGTCCCAGGGCCTGCCGCCGGTGGTGTTTGTTTCCGCCATGACAGACATCGAGTCGCGCCTGTCGGCACTGCGGGCGGGTGCGACCCGCTACCTGACAAAGCCCCTCAATCCCGCCCAACTGGTGCGGCTGGCGGACGAGTTGACCCTTCGGGTGCCACCGTCACCCTACCGGGTCATGCTGGTGGACGACGACGCCAGCACTCTCGCCGCCTACAGCCTGATTCTCAGCCGTGCCGGGATGAACGTGCTGACAGTGAACCAGCCACTGGAAACACTCGCCCAGCTGGCGGAATTCCAGCCCGAGGTGCTGATACTTGATCTGTTGATGCCGGAGGTGAACGGCACCGAGCTGGCGGCGCTGATTCGCGAGGACGACGACAACGACCCGTTGCCGATCCTGTTCATGTCTACCGAGTCCGATCCCTGGCGCCAACTGGTTACGATCGGTCTAGGTGGCGATGAATTCATGCCCAAACCGGTGGCTGCAGATTACTTGGTCACCACCGTCGCGGCACGAGCCCGTCGCAGTCGCAAACAGCGCCAACTACTGGAACGGGCGGTGCCGATGCTGGACAGTCAGGTCTGAGCCACCGTTGCCGGGGCGTCGGCCCGTGGCAGGGTGATGTAGAAACTGGTGCCCTGAGGACTGGTGTCAAAGTGAATGCTGCCCTCCATACCCTCCAGCAGTCCACGGGCAATGGCCAGGCCCAGACCGGTGCCGCCCTTGGCGCGTCGATCGGAGCTGTCTGCCTGGCTAAACTTCTCAAACAGCCGGCCCTGAAACGACTGCGGAATCCCCGGTCCCCGATCCGACACCGAAATGGTAACGGCCTCATTGCGCACATCCACAACCACCCGCACACACTCGCCAGGTGGCGAGAACTTGATGGCGTTGGACAGCAGATTATCCATCACCTGTAAAAAACGGTGTTCATCCACTTTCACCCATACCTCGCCGTGAAAACGACTGGTCAACTGCACCTGTTGTTCGCAGGCATAGGTAGCCACATTGTCCAGCGCCGTCGCCAGCAGCTCCGATACTGACTGTACGTCAATCTCAAAGCTCATCTTGCCCGCCACCAGCTTGTCCATGTCCAACAGGTCGTTGATCAGACGGGTCAGTCGCTCACTGTTGCGCATTGCCATGGTTACCAGAGACTGGGCCGACTCCGGCAGATCACCTGTCTTGCCGGCCGCCATCAGTTTGAGGGCGCCAGAGATGGAGGTCAGTGGAGTTCGCAGTTCATGGCTTATGGTGGAGACAAACTCGGTCTTCATTCGCGCCACCCGTTTCTGCTCGGAAATGTCCTGAAACACCAGCCAGACAAGCGTCCCGCCATCGCTATCCTTCACCATCGCGCCAGCCAACAGCACAGACAAACCGGAACCATCATGGCGGCGGCACTGAAATTCTTCCGGACCGAAGCGCTGACGCTGGGACTGCCAGGGCCGTTGGGGCCCCAGCAGCGTCGCGACGCCGAGCGTACCCAGACTACCTTCAGCGTACCCGGTCATCGAATAGAGCGCCGGGTTGATCCCGAGGAACCGTCCATCCTCGGCATCCACCAACGCCATACCCAGAGGCGCCAATTCAAACAGGGCCTGTAGCCGGTGCTGACTGGCACGTTCACGACCCAGGGACACCGTCAGCCACAGGCCGGGCAACAGAATCAATGCAGCCGCGACGGCCAGCAAACTGCGAAATGCCGCGGCATTGTCAGCCCGATCCGGCCACCCACCAGAAGGTACGGCCGCCAACTGCCACTGGCCTCCGGGAATCGGTACGGTGAGCATGACGGGGTGCTGCTGGAACACGGCCGCGTCGCCATGAATTACTGCCCCCGGCTCACCGCCCACCCCCAGTCGTCGCAGAGCCAGATCCAGTCCGCTAGCATCACTGAACCCGGCAGCCTGATACAGGCGATCACGATCAATAACGGCTGAGATCAATCCCCACAGCCGATCCGGTTCAGTGCCTGGTCCGGGAACAAAAACCGGCACCCGACCGATAAATCCCTTTCCCCCCTGCACCAGATCGATCGGTCCAGCCAGCACCAGGTGGCCGGATTCAGCCGCCTGACGAACCTTGGGCCACTGTTCCCGGTTGGCCCGGTAGTCCAGCCCAATCGCGGCTTCATTTCCCTCCACGGGGAACATTAGTCGGATCACCATGTCCGGCGCCGCGCCAATATTGCGCAGTTCGCTCCGCTGCGACAGTACAATGCCGGCGATATCGGCAAAGCGCTGCTGATCCAGCTCTGGCTCGGTGGCCACCATCGCGACCAGACCACGGACGGTCTGGATGTTCTCACTGATCGTACCGTCCAACTGCGCCCGCAACAGAGAGGCCTGACGGGCGACGTCCAGGCGCTGCTGGTCAACAAACGCCAGATAGTTGAGGCGATCAAGCACGATTACCCCCGCCAGCGTTACGACCACCACGCAGGCCCTCGCCGCCCAGAGAATCCGGTTCACAACCGCTCCTTCATCATGTCCTCTCGTCATTACGCCGCACGGAAGCCATCCTACCCATTACCCAGGCGTTTGCCCCATTCATACTCATTAACGGACGGGAACCGCTCCTGCCAACGTGGTGGTGATCCGGATGCAACCCGTGCCTCCCTATGTCTTGAACTGGCCCACCAGACCCCGCAGTGTTTCGCCCAATCGGGCCAGCTCTTCACTGGCCTCGGTCGTCTGACTCACTCCGGTGTCGCTGCGTTGGGCGGCGTCGACAATGCGGGTGACATTCTGGTTGATTTCCTCCGCCACCTGGCTCTGCTCCTCGGCGGCGGCGGCAATCTGGGTTACCTGGTCGTGAATGCTGCCCACCGACGACTCAATGGTCCGCAGTGCCGTGGTGGCGTGATCAATCCGTTCCACCGTCTCACCGGTGCGTTCCTGAGACAGCTTCATCCGCTCGACTGCGGTGCGGGATTCACTGACAAAGCCCTCGATCATCTCCCGGATCTGATCCGCCGACTCGGCACTGCGCTGGGCCAGCTGCCGAACTTCGTCTGCCACCACCGAGAAACCGCGACCGTGCTCGCCAGCCCTGGCGGCCTCAATGGCCGCGTTAAGCGCTAGCAGGTTGGTCTGTTCGGTGACCGCCTGGATGACGTCCAGCACCTGCTGGATGTCATCGGATTTCTTCGCCAGGGCATCGATGTTGGCGGCACTGAGCTCGATGTCCTTCGACAGTTCGTTAACCGAACCCTGGGCCTGGGCAATGGTCTCACCGCCCTCCCGGGCCAGCCGGTCAGCGTCGGAGGCGGAATTCTCCACGGTGCAGGCATTGCCGGACACCTGCTGGATGGTGGCCGCCATCTCATTGATCGCCGAGGCGATCTGGTCAGTTTCCGAGCCCTGTTCCTGGACCGACTGGCGGGTCTGGGCCGCGACCCGACTGAGCTGTTCAGCCGCAGACGCCAGCTGCTCGGTGGTGGCGCCGACCTGACGCACGGTGTCCTGGATACGGCCAGCGAAGGCATTGAAGCCCCGCCCCAGTTCCGCCAGTTCATCGCTGCCCTCGTCCGGCAGGCGCTGGCGCAGGTCACCCTCGCCCTCGGAAATCTCGTGCATGATGGCGCTGACCCGGTTCAGTGGAACCGTCACCGTGCGGCTCACCAGCAGGCCGATCAGCAACGCCAACACCACCACCACCAGGGCCGCAATCAGCACGGTCACCAGGGTCGCAGCGACATCCGCCTCAACCTCTTCGGCAGCCTTGGCTACCACGTCGGCAACATCGGTAACATACACCCCGGTGCCCATCATCCAGTTCCATTGCGGCAGAATCACCGCATAGGACACCTTGGGCTCCACTTCGCCACTGGCCGGGTTGGGCCATTCGTAGCCATGGTAACCACCCTGGCGCGCCGCCTGGATGATGGCTTCGATCAGTTTGCGCACATCCGGGTTGGTGGTGGGCCCTTCCCGCGACGGGTCCGGGCGGTAGGCCAGGTTATTGAGATCGTCGACACGGTAGGCAAAAACGTAGTTGCCATTGCGGAAACTGATGGCGCGAAGTCGTTTGCGGGCCTCCAGCTTGGCTTCCGCCTCGGTCAGTCCGGGCATGGCCATGACCTCCTCCACCACGGAGCGGGCGGTATCAACCACATCCTTGACGCTTTCCTTGCGGGCCTCGAGCAGAGTCTTCTCCAGACGTTCCAGTTCCATCTCACCGTTGTGGCGAATCTGCCCCACCGAGATCCAGGCAATCACCAGGGCGGTGACCAGCACCGGTATCAGGACGCCAAGCAGCAGACGGTAGCGAATACGAAGTCGGGTAAGCACGTTCATCAATGGGGGAACTCCAGAACCGTAGGTATTGTCGTTGTTGATTCCTACGACTAACCATAGTCAACAGCCTGAAATCAGGCCATTAATTGACGTTCTGGATAAAGGCGGCCAACGGCCCGGACGGGCCGCTGGCAAAGGGAGGGGTAACGCCCGAAAGCTTGGAAACTCAGACCTTGAACTGGCCCACCAGCTCCCGCAGGCTTTCGCCCAGGCGTGCCAGTTCATGGCTGGCGTCGGAGGTCTGGGTAACGCCGGTGTCGCTGCGCTGGGCGGCATCGACAATGCGGATCACGTTCTGGTTGATCTCCTCGGCCACCTGGCTCTGTTCTTCCGAAGCGGCGGCGATCTGGGTTACCTGATCGTGAATATGGCCGACCGAGTTCTCGATGGTACGCAGGGCTGTGGCGGCATGATCAATCCGCTCCACGGTCTCGCCGGAGCGTTTTTCAGACCGGCGCATGCGTTCCACCGCCGCCCGGGACTCGGTGACAAAGCCATCGATCATCTCACGGATCTGATCCGCCGATTCGGCACTGCGTTTGGCCAGTTGCCGAACCTCATCAGCCACCACCGAGAAACCGCGGCCGTGTTCGCCGGCCCGGGCCGCCTCGATGGCCGCGTTCAGGGCCAGCAGGTTAGTCTGTTCGGTGACCGCGTGGATCACGTCCAGCACCTGCTGGATGTCGTCGGATTTCTTCGCCAAGGCATCGATATTGCCGGCACTGAGCTCGATCTCCCGTGACAGCTCGTTGACCGAGCCCTGGGCGTTGGTGATGGTTTCACCACCCTCGCGGGCCAGCCGGTCGGCGTCGGAGGCCGAACTCTCCACCTCGTTGGCGTTGCCGGAGATCTGCTGGATGGTGGCGGCCATCTGGTTGATGGCAGAGGCGATCTGGTCGGTTTCCGAGCCCTGCTCCTGCACCGACTGGCGGGTTTCCTGGGCCACCCGGCTGAGCTCCTCGGCGGCGGAGGCCAGCTGATCGGTGGTGGCACCGACCTGCTGCACGGTGTTCTGGATTTTCACCACGAAGGCGTTGAATCGCCGGCCCAGCTCGGCCAGCTCATCGTCCCCCTCATCCGGCAGGCGCTGGCGCAGATCACCATCGCCCTCGGCAATTTCCCGCATGATCTCGATCACCCGGTTCAGCGGCGTGGTCACGCTGCGGCCGACAAAGGCCCCCAGCAACAGCGAAATCACCACCACCACCAGGGTGGCGATGACCACGTTGGTCAGCGCCGCGGCCACCTGTTCATCCACTTTCTCGGCGGCAGCAGCCACCACCCGGTCAATGTTGGTGACGTAGACACCGGTGCCCACCATCCAGCCCCAGTCATCAATCAGGATGGTGTAGGACACCTTGGGCTCGATCTCGCCACTGGTGGGGTTGGGCCAGTCGTAGCTGTAGAAGCCGTCGCCGTTACGGGCGCTGGCGATCAGGGTCTGGGCCATTTCCCGGACCTTGGGGTTGTTGCTCGGCCCTTCTTTCGATGGATCGGGACGGAAGGCCAGGTTGTACTGGTCGCTGATGCGGTAGGCGTAGACGTAGTTGCCGTTTTCGTAGGTCATCGAACGGAGGCGGGCACGGGCCTCCAGCTTGGCTTCCTCGATACTGAGACCGGGGCGGTTCTTGACCTCTTCAATCAGCTCCCGGGCTGAGGTGATCAGGCCCCGCAGGCCTTCCTTGCGGGCATCCAGCAGGTTCTGCTCGAGCCGAGCCAGTTCCGCCTCACCGTTGCTACGGACCTGACTGACGGAGATCCAGGCCACGGCCATGGCGGTGATCAGCACCGGCACGATAACCGCCAGCAGCAAACGTGAACGAATACGCAGTCTGTTCAGATAGTGCATCAATGTCTCTCCACGCGGGAATCCGGGAGCGCATCAGCCGCGCCCCTAGTCTTTTGTTTTATCGACATTATGCATAGCCCATCCTTGACGGATGTTATTGTTTGTAACGGAAAAATACGCTCGCGCCAGACGCCACACGGGCGACCCTCAGCGAAACGTTAGCAGGCAACTGAAACAAAACGGTTTTTTGTCTCGATCTGTCCGGAAATGGCCCTGAAAACGGGGAACAAATTGATACCAAAGCATTGGCAGGAGAATCGCAGGTTATTGACCTGTCGCAATTTTTGCTACAACGGAGATGTCTGGTGGCGGGCGGGCACGGGCCTCAGGCGGACCGGTCAGCAGGTTCGTGGCGATCGCATTTCAGGCAGTCGAGACACTGGCCCAGGCGGGCCTGGCGTCCGGCCCCGGTGGTCACCCAGGGCCGGTTGATCCAGGGAGGATCGTGACGGACGTGCTGATTGTGGCCGCAGGCCAGCTCAGCCACCCAGTGGCCTTCCTGATCCCGGTGGAATGCGGTCATCGGCTGCAGCACGTCGTCACTCCCTCAGCTCATCGGTTGCTGCCGCAAGCTTACCAGCGGTAGCTCAGGCTGCCGATGATGCTGCGGGACTCACCGTAGTAACACCAGTAGTCGCAACTGGCAACGTACTCCTTGTCCGCCACGTTGTTGACGTTGAGCTGGGCCAGCCATTGCGGGGTAATGGCGTAGCTGGCCATCAGGTCCATCAGAGTGTAGGACGGTACCTCGGTGTCGCCATCGACACTCTCACCGACGTAGCGCACCCCACCGCCCAGTTTGAGACCGTCAAGCGGGCCCTGGAACTGGTAGTCCAGCCAGGCGGACGCTAGGTGGCGGGGAATCAGTGCGGCCCGACTCTCGTCACCGGAAGCCTTGTTCTTGCGCTCGGTGTCGGTGTAGGCATACGCCAGCGTCGCCTGCAGCTGATCGGTCAGGTACCCCACCCCTTCCAGCTCAAAACCTCGGGAACGACGCTCGCCTTCCTGAACCTGGAAACCGCCGGGAGCCGTCACCAGGGAGTTTTCCTCCTCCAGATCGAACGCCGCCGCCGTCAGGTAACCGTCAAAGCCACGGGGAGCGTACTTGAGGCCCACCTCTAATTGCTTGCCTTCGCGGGGATCGTAGAGCCGGCCATCGTCGTCAGTGCGGGTCAGCGGCTGGAACGACTCGGTGTAGCTCAGGTACGGCGACAGACCGTTGTCTGCCAGGTACATCAGACCACCGGACAGCGATACCGCCTCGTCATCAGAGCGCTGCATCGCGCCACTGCTGGCATTGAGGTTGTCGGTTTCGGCGTGGTCGTAACGGGCACCGGCGAGCACCACCCAGCGGTCATCCAGGCGCAGCTGGTTCTGCAGGTAGAGACCGGTCTGCTGTTTGTCGATGTCGCGGGTCAGCAGATCGGCATCCGCCACCGGGGTGAAGTTGCCGTAAACCGGATCAAACATGTCCAGCGGCGCCCCAAACGGGAACGGATCGGCCTCTTGGCCGTTGGTACCAAGGTTCTGGTAGTCAATGCCCAGCAACAGGGTGTTCTCGGTCCGCTCGCTGTAGAACCGGCCCACCAGGCGTGAGTCCACGGTCCAGCTGCGGGTGCGGCCGTCACGGTAGACAAGTCCCCGCACCGCTTCACGATCGTTTTCCGGGTTCACCATCAGCGCGTAGGTGCTTTGCAGGTCTACGTCCAGACGCTGGTAACGCAGGTTCTGGATGCCGGTCCAGGTGTCGTTGAGGCGATGCTCCAGCTCGTAACCGATGGACGCCTGGGTGCGGTTGTTCTGGTCGTAGTCCGGCTCACTCAGGTTGGTGGACGGGTCCACCTTGCCATAGGGCGTGTTCTGGAGGGTGCCGTAGGGCAGCTTGAAACCGTTGGTGGGCACCGCGTCGTCTTTCTGGAAACTCGACAGCAGCGTCAGCGTGGTGGCTTCGCCGAGATCGAACTGCAGACTGGGCGCGACGTAAAAGCGTTCGTTCTCGGTACGATCCAGATCGCCTTCGCGGTACTTGTACATTCCCACGATGCGGTAACGGGCCTGGTCACTGAGCTCGCCAGACTGATCCACGCCCAGCTGGCGATGCTCGCGATTGCCCGCCTGCAGCTGCAACAGCCCCTGGGGTTCGTCGCTCGGCCGCTTGCTGATGGCATTGATCACCCCACCGGGAGGCGCCTCGCCGTAGAGAATGGAGGCCGGCCCCTTGAGCAGTTCCACCCGTTCCAGACCAAATGGCTCCGGCAGCCACTGATAGAACCCTTCGCGGTAGATGCGCAGGCCATCCTGGTAGGTGGAGTTGTCGAAGCCGCGGATTCGGAACCAGTCAGTGTCGTTGTCAGCGCCGTACAGGCCGGACAGCACCCCGGCCCGGTAGCGGAAGCTTTCATCCAGTGACTGTACGTTGCGTTCTGCCAACTCCTCCTCGCTCACGACCGCCGCCGGACGCGGTGTCTCCACCAGCGGTACGTCCACCTTGAGCGCGGTACTGACCACTTCCAGGGCCTGCAGTTGGGTCGCAGCGTCCCCCTCGGCAGCCTGGGCGACGGTTGTCATCAACACGGCAGGCACCAGGGCAATCGACATCAGGCCAAGTCGCGTCCTTGGCAGGCCTGGAACAAACGGATCTCGTGAATAGGGCATGGGTCACCTCAGCGGTATCTGAGACGCGAAATTTAATGGCACCCATTCACATTTGCAAACGAAACCATTCTGCAACCGGGCCGGCACGGCAGTCTTCCGGGGCCAACCCGGTCGCAACTGGTGCTGAACGTTATCGGCAGCAGGCCTTGAACTTGCGGCCGCTGCCACAGGGGCAGGGATCGTTGCGGCCCGGTTTCAGCACCCCCTCGTGGGGCGTGCCGCTGAGGTAGAACCAGTGGCCCTGCTGGCGCCGGAAGTCCGAGGCCTCCTCCAGATAGCCGAAGCCGCCAGGGAGGCGGTACAGGGCCCGGAAATGCACCCGACCGACATCGCCCTGGCTGTCGTCGGACAGCACCTGCAGGCCGCACCAGTCGGGGGAATCCGCCAGATCCAGCTGGGCCGGGCGGGTGTCCGGATGCCAGCTGCGTTGCAGGTAGTCGCTCAGTCCGAGCACAAAGCCACAATAGCGGGAACGCATCAGTGCCTCCGGCGAGGCCGCCGGCTGGCCCTGATGCAGGGGCTGGCAGCAGTCACCGTAAGCGGCCCCGGAACCACAGGGGCAGTCGGCGCTGGCGGGCGTTGCCATCAACGCCGCGCCACCACCGCCATGGTGAGGCGGGAGACACAAACGGTCTTCTCGTTCTCATCTTCGATGATGATTTCCCACACCTGGGTGCTGCTGCCGATATGGACCGGGCGGGCAGTGCCATAAACCCAGCCGGAAGCCACCGAGCGGATGTGGTTGGCGTTGATATCCAGACCCACCGCCACCTTGCCCGGCTCACGGATGCAGCAGTTGGCAGCCATGCTGCCCAGGGTTTCCGCCAGCAGCACCGAAGCACCGCCGTGAAGGATGCCAAAGGGCTGGTGGGTGCGATGGTCCACCGGCATGCGGCCACGAACGAAGTTGTCGCCGATTTCCAGGTACTCGATACCCAGGGTGCTGACCGCGGTGTTTTCACTGGATGCCGCCAGCATCTCCAGGTTCGGGGTGGTTGCCCAAATTGCCATAGCTTCTCTCCTGATCGGGAACGCCGGCAGGCGTGACCCATATTTTAGTTGTGGCCGTTATTCTGCCCGCCGGAGTCGTTTAATCAATGAGCAAAGCTAACCATCTCCCCTCGCCGATGATCTGAACCTGGACAATCACTCACCCTCCCAGCTCGGGAACGGGTCGTTGAGGGTACGCCAGAATGCCTCACCCGCGGCGAGCTGGACATCGTCGAGCAGGCAGCCGTCCAGGCGCTGTCGCAACCACTCGGTGTCCAGGTTCTGGCCGATGAACACCAGTTCCTGGCGCCGGTCGCCGAACGGCTCCTCCCAGCCGGACAGAATGGCCTGACGGGACTCCGCATCCGCGGGCCAGTACTGCTCCGGCACCCCCTGCCAGAACAGCCCGGCGCGGCCGTAGCGCGCCATACCGCCAGCCTGGCTCCAGTGCCCCGCCACCTCCGGCCGGGACGCCAGCCAGAAATAGCCCTTGGAGCGGATCAGCCGGCCCCGGGGCCAGTCCTGGTGCAGGAAATCGAAAAACTTGGCGGGATGGAACGGCCGCCGGGCGCGGTAGGTGACCGAGCCGATGCCGTATTCCTCGGTTTCCGGGGTGTGCTCACCCCGCAACTCCTGCAGCCAGCCCGGCGCCTCGGCGGCGCGTTCGAAGCTGAAACGGCCGGTATCCAGTACCCGATCCAGCGCCACCGCTCCGTGCTGGATCGGGATCAGTTCCGCGTCCCGGTTCAGCGACCGCAGCACCGCCCGCAGACGATCCAGCTCTGCCGCTTCAACCTGGTCGGTCTTGCTCACCAGGATCACATCGCAGAACTCCACCTGATCCACCAGCAGGTCCGCCACGCTGCGTTCGTCCTCCTCACCCAGGTGCTCCCCGGTCTCCTGCAGGGACTGGGCCCGATCGAAATCGGTCAGGAAGTTCACCGCATCCACCACCGTCACCAGGGTATCCAGCCGCGCCACCTGGGACAGGCTGACACCGGTCTCATCCTCAAAGGTGAAGGTCTCCGCCACCGGCAATGGCTCGGAGATACCGGTGGACTCAATCACCAGGTAATCAAACCGGCCCTCGGCCGCCAGCCGGCGCACTTCCACCAGCAGGTCTTCCCGCAGGGTGCAGCAGATGCAGCCATTGCTCATCTCCACCAGTTTTTCCTCGGCGCGGTTGAGGGTGACCTCCCGCTGCACCTGGCTGGCGTCGATGTTCACCTCGCTCATGTCGTTGACGATCACCGCCACCCGGCGGCCCTCGCGGTTGTTAAGGATGTGGTTCAGCACCGTGGTCTTGCCGGCACCAAGAAATCCGGACAGCACCGTTACCGGCAGCCGGGCGTCGGTATCCGCTACAGGTTGCGCAGTGGCAGGGGATTGGCTCATGGGGTTCCTCTCATCGCGTTATCGTCTTAGGGCGTCCGCTCCCTGGTAAGGAGACGGGCTTCACAATTAAAACGTTATAACATAACATTCATGGCGAAGAAGAACGCCATCCACGTTGCCAAACCCGGGCGGATCACCCGGACGTCCGACTCTGCAGGGCGCGGCCATCCGTCCGCAACGTGACAGCCCGGACCGTGAACTCTTAGAGCGCAGCAGCCTTGAACGTGGCTTCTGCAAGCCACTCATGAACGTTGCTCATAAACGTTCCCTGAAAGTTACGTTATAACATTAAGGAGATAACATGCTACTGACGTCTTCCCTCGCCCGCCACAGCCTGCTGGCACTGGCCCTCAGTTCCCTGCTGGCCGGTTGCGGCGGCAGCGACTCGGACAATGATCACAGCGACCACGACCACGATCACGACCACACCGACCTGAGTTCTGCCGGTCGTCTGGCGCTGTTCGATGCCGACTCCGGCGACCTGCGGGTGCTGGATCTGGATTCCGGCAACGAGCTTGACCGCTTTGCGCTCGACGGCAGCACGCCACGGCTCTACAGCAGCCCCGACAAGCGCTACGCGGTGGTCATCCAGCGCGAGGACAACAAGGTTTCCTTCCTCGACGGCGGTCTCTACACCGAGGACCACGGCGACCACATGCACGACTACGCCGAAAGCCCGCAGTGGGTGGGGCTGACCCTCAACGCAACCCGCCCCACCCACTACACCGTCCACGACGACCACGCGGCGGTGTTCTTTGACGGCTCTGACGCCGCCAGCTCGAGCGTCTCCGTGCTGTCTGACAGCGGCATTGGTGGCGGTCAGGTGGTCGCCAGCCTGGATCTGGAGAACAACATGCACGGCGTTGCCAAGCTGCTGGACGACAAGCTGTTTGTGACCTATCGCGACGCCGCCATCACCGACACCACGTTGCCGGCCGAGGTGGAGCGTTATCACTTCGACGGCGATGCCTTCACCCTGGAAACCCGCTACGACCTCACCTGTCCGGGCCTGCATGGCGCGGCGGCCAACCATCACGCCCTGGCGTTCGGCTGCACCGATGGCCTGCTGGTGATCGACCTGGCACAGGATGGCCAGCCTGCCCGCAAGCTCGCCAACCCCGCTGGGCTGGCGGACGATGCCCGCATCGGTACGCTTCGAAGCCACCCGGCGCTGGAGAAGATGGTGGCCTACGCCTACGCCAGTCAGCAGTACTTTGTGGTCGACCCGGAGGCCGGCGATGCCGCCTCGGCCTATCAGGCGCTGAGCCTGCCCCAGGGCGTCCGCCCTCTGGTCGGAGACTTCGATCCCCATGGCCATCACTTCTATGTGCTTGGCAGCGACGGCGTCCTGCGGCTGTTTGATGCCGAAGGCGACTGGCAGCAGGTCGCCGAAGTGACCGTCGCCGGGCCCTTCGGCGAAGACGATGCCGCCCCCAGCATCACCGCGTCGGCAGAGCACCTGTACGTGCTGGTGCCGGGTGAGCGCAGCCTGAAGACCATCGACAGCCACGATGGCGAACTGCTGGCAACCCAGAGCCTGGATTACACCGCCACCGCCGTTACCTGGCTCGGCTTCGCCGAGGACGACCACGGCCACGACGACCACAACCACTGATACCACCGCCCGCCCCTGCGCTCCCTGCACCCCAGCGCGCAGGGGCGGCGGCAACCGGAGCCATCACCACCATGACCGATTTGCGTCACTTCGCCGGCGCCAGCGCGCTGGCGCTTTTTTCGTCCGCTTTTGCTTCCCCGGCCCTGCTGGCCAATGAACTCAACCCCAACATCGGCGTCACCCTCGACGGCTACTACCGCAGTGGCGAGCAGGCACTGTCCCACCGTGAGGAAGGTTTTGGCCTGGGCCATACCGAACTGACCCTGTCATCGCCCATCGACGACCGCTTCGAAGGCCGTCTGACCGCGGTGCTGGAAGACCACGCCGGTGACACCGAGCTGGGCCTGGAAGAAGCCTACATCCAGACCACCGGCCTGCCCTGGCACCTCAACCTGCGGGCCGGGCGGTTCCTGTCCCAGGTCGGCTACCTCAACGGTCAGCACCTGCACGCCGATGACTTTGTCGAACGGCCCGCCGCCTACCGTGCACTGCTGGGCAGCCACTATTTTGACGACGGCGTACGCGTCAACCTGCTGCTGCCGACCCCCTTCTACTGGCGCGTCGGCGCCGAGGCCCTGGCCGGTGACCGCCTGGGCGACACCGACGGCGACGAGGACATCGGCGTCTACACCCTCAGCACCAAGCTTGGCGGTGACCTGTCCGCGTCCCAGAGCTGGCAGGCCGGCTTTGCCTGGTTGCGCAACCGCCTCACCGACGTCGCCAGTGATGGTGACGCGGAGCACGATCATGACCACGATCACGACCATGACCACGCCGGCCACAGCCACGGCGCCAGCTACACCGGCAAAAACCTCTACATCACCGATCTGGTGTGGAAGTGGGCGCCCCAGGGCAACACCCGCCAGAGTCAGCTGACCCTGAGCGGGGAGTACCTCTACGCCGATGACCTCAACCGCTACGCCAGCTCAGACGACACCCAGGAAGGCTGGTACGCCTCGGCGGTCTATCAGTTCGCCCCGCAGTGGAGCACCGGCGTGCGCTACGGTGAGGTGGACCTCAAGGAGGCCCATGGTGATCACTTCCACGACCAGTCCCTGGAAGAAACCGAAGTGATGCTGGCCTGGTCCCACTCCCACTTCTCCACCCTGCGCCTGCAGTACACCCACCAGAGCACGGACGGCTTCGAAGCCGACGACAACACCGTCACCGTGCAGTACGTCATGAGTTTTGGAGCCCACGGTGCCCATGATTACTGATCGCCGATGCAGCATGACCTGGCGCTCACTGCGGCGATGGCTGACACCGGCCCTGCTGGTACTGACTATCGCCCCGGCGCTGGGCCAGGCCAGACCTGCGGTGTTCGCCTGCGAGCCGGAGTGGGCAGCACTGACCCGTGCCCTGCTGCCGGAGGCCGACCTCACCGTCGCCACCACCGCCTGGCAGGACCCGCATTACATCGAAGCCCGCCCCAGTCTGATCGCCGCCCTGAGGGACGCCGACCTGGCGGTATGCAGCGGCGCCTCGCTGGAAGCCGGCTGGCTGCCCTCGCTGCTGCGCAAGGCCGCCAATCCGGACATTCGTCCCGGCGGCCCCGGGCTGCTGCTGGCGGCGGAAACAGTGCCGCTGCACCAGCCCCACCAGCACGTTGACCGCAGCCTTGGTGACGTCCACCCCGAGGGCAACCCCCACATTCACCTGGACCCGGACGCGGTGCCGGTGATTGCCGGTCACCTGGCGCAGCGTCTGCAGCAGCGTTTCCCCGACGAGGCCAAAGCCATCCAGCAACGGCTGCTGCGGTGGCGGGTGAACTGGAACCTGGCACGGGAAGGCTGGCGCCAGCAGGCCGCGGCGCTCGCCGGCCAATCGGTGGTGGTGCAGCACGGCAGCTTCCACTACCTGCTGCGCTGGCTGGGCGTTGACGCCGCTCTGGATCTGGAACCCAAACCCGGCCTGCCCCCCAGCACCGCCCACCTGCATCAGCTGGCCAACGATCCGGCACTGGAGAGCGCCCTGGCAATCCTGGTGGCCCGCCATCAGGACAGGCGGCCGGCGGACTGGCTGGCAGACCGCCAGCAACTGGCGGTGCTGGTGGTGCCCGGCACGGTGACCGACGAGGCCGGTACCGACACCCTGGCAGCACTGATTGGCCACATTGTCGAGGGACTGGTCGAGGCGATGGAGGCAACCGCCGGTGAGCGCTGAGATGATGGCGTGGAGCTGGCTGTTGGCGCCGTTGACCGCCAGTCTGCTGATCACCCTGGCGCTGGTGCCTCTGGGCATCACCGTGCTGCAACGGGGGGTGGTGTTCGCCGACTTGGCCATCGCCCAGTGGGCGGCGCTGGGCGCATTGATTGGGGGAACCGCCAGCCTGACCCTGGCGGGCCTGCCGCTGACGGCGCTGGCCGCCGCGCTGGTGTGCGTGGCCCTGGTGCACACCCTGGTCCGCAACCAGCCACGGCACCGGGAAGCACTGATCGGCCTACTCTATGTGCTCGGCGCCAGC
The DNA here is from genome assembly GCF_020546665.1 of Marinobacter sp. CA1. Lineage (NCBI taxonomy): Bacteria > Pseudomonadati > Pseudomonadota > Gammaproteobacteria > Pseudomonadales > Marinobacteraceae > Marinobacter > Marinobacter sp. CA1. The sequence goes on along the minus strand of NZ_CP071785.1, from coordinate 149,544 downwards.
CTCGCCACCCTGGTGGTCAGCCAGGACCCCCACGGTGCCCAACGCCTGGCCCAGACCCTGGACGGTGACCTGCTGTGGACCACCACCGGGCAACTGCCGGCACTGGCATTGATGGCGCTGCTGGTGCAACTGTGGCAGCACGGTCTCAACCACAGCTGGCAACAGCGGCTGTTTCTGCCACTGTTCGCCGTTGCGGTGGCGGTGGCGGTGACCCTGGCGGGCATCTACGTGGTGTTTGTCAGCCTGATCGCCACCCCGCTGGTGGCCTGCGCCCGCCATGGTCGCAGCGGCGGTGCGGTGGTGACCTGTCTTGCCGGTCACGCCCTGGGACTGGCACTGTCCGCCACCCTGGACCTGCCCGCCGGCACCTGTGTGGTGCTGGCCACCCTGGCCATGGCCAGCCTGTGGTGGCTGATCGGTCTGCGAGCCTCAGCGGCCAGCGACCATCCGGCCGCCGGCCATCAGACCACCGGAACCAGCTCGCCGCGCTGAAACCCCAGGCGTCCCGTCGCCACCAGCTGGCGGCGAATGCCAGGCACCGGGCGCACCATGAACAGGTCGCCATTACGACCGATCAGGCTCTTGGCAATGCCGGTGTCCCGCGCCAGCCGGGCGTGGGCGGCCAGATGCTCAGCCTCACCATGGACCGGGATCGCCAGGGTCGGGCGGACCCAGCGGTACATTGCTTCCAGCTCCTCGCTGGCAGGGTGGCCCGAGGCGTGAATCGGCAGGTTGGCAGCCTCGGCGGTGACCACACTGACCCCCTGGCCGGCGAGCTTGGCAATCAGCGCCGCAATCGCTTCCTCGTTGCCGGGAATGGCTCGGGCGCTGAAGATCACCCGGTCGCCCGCCTCCAGTTCCAGATCGGGATGATTGCCCGCCGCCAGCCGGGTCAGCGCGGTGCGGGGTTCGGCCTGGCTGCCGGTGGCCACCGCCAGCACCTCATGGCGGAGCAGGTAGCCCAGGTGGGCGGAATTGATAAGTCGGTCGCCGTCGGCCCACACCCCCGTCGCCCGTGCCGCCCCGCTCATGTTGATCAGTGAGCGCCCCAACAGCCCCATGTAACGACCGGTCTGCCGGGCCACCCCGGCGAGGGTGTGGAGACGGGCAATGTTGCTGCCGAAACAGGTCACCACCACCCGGCCCTCGGCCTCGGCCACCGCGGCCTGCAAGCCTTCCTGCAACGCCCGCTCCGAGGTGGAGTGGCCACTGACGGTGGCGTTGGTGGAATCGCAGACCATGGCGTCCACACCCTCCTCCGCCAGGGCCTGGAAGGTCTTCGGCGAGTAGCCATGGCCCACCACCGGATCATCGTCCAGCTTCCAGTCGCCACTGTGGAAAATGTTGCCCGCCGGGCAGCGGATCATCAGCGCACTGGGGTCGGGAATGGAGTGGGTCAGCGCCAGCCATTCCACCTCAAAGGGGCCAATGCAGCGCCGTTCCCCCATCGCCACTTCGATGATCGGCACCCGGTGCAGCAGATCAAACTCCGCCAGCTTGCGCCGCAGGATCTCGGCGGTAAAGCGGCCGGCGTACACCGGGCACTGCAGCAGCGGCCACAGGTACGGCACCGCGCCGATGTGATCCTCATGGGCGTGGGTGATCACCAGCCCCGCCAGTTGCTCCCGACGGTCGGCGATAAACGCTGGGTCCGCCATCTGCACCGGCGGCTCACCGGCCCGGTGGACGCTGCCATCGGCAATCACCCGCCCCGGCCGGGGAAAGGTGACACCACAGTCCACCATCAGCCACTGGCCGTCGTGGCCGTAGAGGTTCAGGTTCATACCGATCTCGCCGGTGCCGCCGAGGGGCAGGAACCACAGGTCATTCTGGTCCGGGGTCATGAACTCACCCCCAGCCGTTGCAGGCTGGCCTGGAGTTCCGCTTCGCTGATGTTGACGTACTCCAGCACCCGTCCGTACAGCATCGCCGTGGGCACCCAGCCATCCTGCCGCTCCCGCCGCGCCTCATTGAGCACAAACAGCACCGTGCGGTCGAGCCGGGTCAGGCCGTCGCGGACGTCGGGAATCACGTCCTCAATCCGTGGCGTACGTTGGGTCATGGCGATCTCCAATGGCGATGGGCGTTTAAGGAGTCTCTGTTCAACTCATTACAGGAGTATACCGATCCCGGTGGCCGGAGGTTCAGTGGTATGGCCGAACATCCACAGACCACCTTGACCTCAAGCCCACTTGAGGTTTCATACTCATGGCCTCACCGAAAATCAAGGAGGACATCATGAAACGCATACTTCCTGACCTGTGGCAGACCGCCGTCGAGAACCCCGCCCCGGGTCTTTATACCCACGCCTACCTGCTCACCCGGGAGACCGGTAATGTGCTGTTCTACAACACCGGCCACCATCAGGATATCGAAGACATGGCGGATCTGGGTGGCGTGGCCTATCAGTTTCTGAGCCATCAGGACGAGCTTGGGGAATCGCTCAATGTCATTCGCCAGCGCTTTGGGGCCCAGCTGGGCGGCCATATCCATGAACAGAGCGAGTTTGCCCGTATCCGGGTTCCAGATATTCTGTTCGAGAGGCGGGAAGTGCAACTGGATAACATCGATGTGATCCCCACACCTGGCCACACCCCCGGCAGCACCTGTTTCTACGTGCATTCAGCCCATGGCCGGTATCTGTTCACTGGCGATACGCTTACCCTCACCAAGGAGGGCACCTGGGCAGCCGGCTACATACCAGGCTATAGCGACCACGAACAACTCGCAGAAAGCCTGAAACTCTTGCAGGAACTGGCTCCAGACGCAGTTATTTGCAGCGGTTTTGACGGAGGCAATGCCTATCAAACCATTGTCCCGGGAAGTTGGCCGAGCCTTGTGCATCGTGCGTTTGAGAAACTGGTCCGGTAACTTTACCGTTTTCCGCAGACATTCAGGAATGTTGCGATATGAACGTTGAAGTACCAGCAACTCAACATCAAGGTGGCAGCTGAATGCAACGGTGACATTGATGTCTACTGTGATGGCAAAGACAGTTTCATTAAGTTGCATGAAGCCAGGGCCATCGAATGCTCAAATACAACGGCAGGAATGACATGACGCTTGAGTTACTGGCCAGGTTTGCCAGCTACCCGCCAGACGCACAGCAGCAGCTGGCGAGGGTGCGAGGTCTTATCCTTGCCGAGGCAGAAGCGCACTCTCTCGGCGCGGTCGAAGAAACCGTCAAGTGGGGCGAGGCCAGTTTCCGTGTGAAGGGTGGCAGTACCATTCGGATCGATTGGAAGCCCAAATCGCCAGACGTCGTCAAGCTGTTCTTCCACTGCCAGACCAGGCTTGTCGAGACTTTCCGGGAAATCTACCCGGACGCCTTCGAGTACGAGGGCAACCGGGCACTACTCATCCCGCTGCAGTCGGATACTGACGACGGACCGTTACGCCACTGCATCGAACTGGCGCTGAAATACCAACGCCTGAAGCATCTGCCATTACTTGGCGCTTGAAACACAGGAGCCTTAAGGAGCCATGAAAACGCTCGCCTGGTTGCTCATTGCCTGGCTGACGACACCCGCTTTTGCCGCGGTGGATCTGGTCCGGGTAGATAAGTCGGAAAATCGAATGTATCTCCTGGAAGGGGATGTCGTGGTCAGGGAATACCACGTTGCGTTCGGCGCCAATCCGCAGGGACACAAAGTCCAGGAAGGCGATGAAAGAACGCCGGAAGGCCGCTACACCCTCGATTACAGAAAAGAAGACTCGGCGTTCTATCGGGCGATGCACGTCAGCTACCCGAACGCTGCCGACGTTGCCAATGCCGGGCAACTCGGCGTCTCGCCCGGCGGTTTTATCATGGTTCACGGCCAGCGCAACTGGCTGGGCTGGCTGGCACCGATCACCCAGCGCTTCAACTGGACCAACGGCTGCATTGCGTTGACGAACACCGAGATGGACGAGTTCATGGCGCTGGTCGAGGTCGGCACCCCGATCGACATTGCCTGGTGATCCAAAAGCGTGGAGACACACCGAATGCCCCTAACCGTTATCCTCAAGGGACTGGCCGTCTGGCTTGGCATTCTGGTCCTGGCGATGGCCAATGGCGTATTGCGGGAGACGGTACTGCTACCCTGGTTTGGTGCCCCCGGCGCGCTGATCCTGAGCGGCGTGTTGCTCTCGGCGCTGATCCTTGCTGTCGCGTATGCATCGCTGCCCTGGCTGCAGCTGCGCCAAACCTGGCAACGCCTGGCGGTTGGCCTGGGCTGGCTGGTGCTGACCCTGATGTTCGAGTTCTCATTCGGGCTGTGGCAAAGCAAATCCCGGGCAGAACTGCTGATGCCCTACACCTTCAAAGACGGCAATCTCTGGCCTCTGGTGCTTGCAGTAACGGTGCTGGCTCCGTCCATCGCAGCCAGGTTGAAAGCCCGACAATGAATCGCTGAACAGCGAGAGCAGGCTCTCACTGCCAGCGATGTTTCGGCCCTGTCGAGTCCCTGTCGAGTCCCTATCGAGTCCCTGAGAAGTCAGCGCTCGCTGATCTGAACCAGCAGGTCTGCCAGGGTCTTGCTGTGGGTGAGCATTGGCAGATGACCGCTGTCGATCTCGAACGAGGCGGCGAGGTCAAGATCGCCGGCGGTCCGTTGCTGGGACTCCAGTGAGATGATCTGGTCGCGTTTGGCAAACACATAGTACTTTTCCAGCGCCTCAAACCGCTCCCGGTTCAGGTCAATGGTGCCCTCCCCAATCCCCGCCGGCTCGGCAACGGCCTGCTGTTTCAGCCATTGCTGCTGCTCGGCATTGGCATCCTGGGCAAAGCTGCTGGCAAAGTTGTCGGGATTGCTGATATCCATCCGCATGGTCTTCTCGTTGAAACTCACGCCCGCGAAGTAGTGGGTTTCATCGGCCTTGCTCAATTTGCTGAACACGCCCTCGCCATTCAGGGGCGCCACCGCCGTGACATACACCAGCTTGCTGATGTTCTCGTCCGGGCACAGACTCAGCGACGCATTCACCACCGCGCCGCCCTGGCTGTGCGCCACCACAACCTTGTCGCCCGGGATGGTCGACATGAAGGAGCACAGGGATGCCGCCGACAGCTCCAGTGACACTTTTTCCGGCAGGAAGTGATCGTTACGCCCCGGCAGGTCGATGGCATGGCTGTCGATGCGATCGCCCAGCTGTGCCTTAACCCGTTCCCAGGCGGTTGCCGTAAAATGGGCGCCATGCACCAGAACCATCGCCGGTGCATCGGCCGCCTGGGCCACAGGGACGGTAACGAATGTGCAGCCAAGCGCCAGACAGGAAAGACTTTTCTTCAGTAATCCGTTCATCATTCAGACCTCTTCGGTTGGATTTGAAAACGGACCGAAGCGTGGCAACCCGCACCTCCCTGAGACAATAAAATTCGTATAAAATACCCTTCAAATCATCTCAAAAATATTATTATTCAATAAGTTACTTCGCCTCCCATTGGAAGCGGCCGGTAATTCGAATGAAGGAATTGAAGCCAGCATGATCGAATTCGAGGGGTTCCGGTTTGACCCCCAGGCCGGCCGCCTGTGGCAGAAAGACTGCGATGAGCCGGTGGCCCTGCGCCATAAGCTCATCCAGTTGTTGTGCTACCTGCTGACCCACCGGGAACGCATCGTCAGCAAAGAGGAGCTGCTGGGCACCCTTTGGGAGCATGGCCAGTATCGGGAACACTCGCTGTCACAAAGCATTCTCGAACTGCGCAAGGTGCTCGGCGACGCCGCCGCGTCTCCCAGCTACATTCGCACGGTGCCCAACCAGGGATTCCAGTGGATCTGCCCGGTGACCGAGGTGGAAGCGGCGCCCACCCACACTCTTAACCTCCGTACTCTTAACCTTCGTACGCTTAACCTTCGTACTCTCAGCCTCCACACACCGCCGGGACTGCTGGCCGGCGCGGCCATCGTCCTGCTGCTGGTGGCACTGATTGTGGTTCTGGTCGAGCCAGCACCGGAGGACGCATCCGCCGAGGGCATGACAGTGCTGGTGCTGCCGTTCCAGAACCAGACCGGGACCCCATCCATGAACTGGGTGGAGCTGGGCCTGGCGGACATGATGGCCAGCGACCTGATGCTGATTGATGGTCTGGAGGTAATCACACCAGCCCAGATCAGCAGCCAGTTGCTCACCGACAGCGGTGACCTCCAGGCCAGCCCGCCCCAAATACGCCAGTTACTGGCAGACACATCGGTAGATGTGGCCATCCAGGGCACAGTACGGTTCGCAAACGATCAGCAGGCCCTGGAGTACCAGCTGATTTCGCAACAGAACGACCCGGTTGCCGGCCGGATTGAGCGGCAGGATCTGGCGGTGTCGATGACCAGCGTAGTCAGCGAACTGTACCGCCAGCTCCAACCCAACGGCGGCACACCGGACCTGCCCAGCTACGATTACATCCCCAGCGCCATGCATGAATACGCACGCGGAGTGCAGGCGCTGAATAACGAGGGGGCGATACTGGCTCGTTACTACTTTGGGGCCTCCGCCCAGATCGATGCCAGCCATGCCTGGTCGGTCGCCTACCTGGGCGTCTGCCAGCTTTATCTGGGCCAGTGGGCCGAAGCGGATGCACGTTTCGAGCAGGCCCTGCAGCAGGATTCGGAACCCACACTGCGAGACTTTGTAAGCTACTGGCGCGCGCTGATCGAGTACCGACGGGACAACCTGCCGCAGGCTGCCCGACTGCTGCAAACAGTAAAGACGTCGGAAGCCTCTGCCAGTCACGACACCCCACTGGCACAGCTCGCGGACCGGCTGTCGGCTCACATTGCCTACCTGCAATCGGGCACAGGCGTTGGGGGTGTTGCGATGGCGGACAAACCAGTACCGAATCACTTTATTGGCAGCTTTCCGGCGCTTCCGCTGGGTGAAACCGCCCCGCCCGCCAGTGTCTCTGAACTGGAGACACAGGTACGCCGCCTTACCATCAAAGGCTATCAGCCCGCGCTGTTCCTGAACCTGGTGACCCTGGCGCAACACCCGGAACTGTCGCCGAAGGAACAACACGGCTATCTGGAGCAGGCGCTGACCGTCATCGCCCGGTTGCAACAGCCCTATGAGCACGCCCAGGCATTGCTGCTGGCCGCCCGATCCTTGCTTTTGCATGGCGAAGAAAGCGGCGTTGACGCCTCCCGATTGCAGGATTACCTCGACCGGGCCTACCGGATTGCGATGGATCTTGACGCCCGGCGACTGGCAGCGCGGGTGGCCAGCTACCAGCAACTGGCCACCATCAGTGATCAACTCGCCGACAACCCGCAACAGGCGGTCGATTCGCTGGAGCAGCTTCGCACCACCGTCGCCGATCCCGAGTTTTCAACGCTGCTGGAACAGGTCTCCGAGCATGCCAGAAACGCGGGCGCGATGGCCTTCCAACCCTGAATGACAACCACAGGATACTTATGATGAAAGGAATCAACGGCGTCGGCGTACCCGAACGCCACAGCATTGGCCTGTTCCTGACCAGGCAGGCACTGCATTATTCGTCCTATGTCGTGCTGTCGTTTCCGGTGGTGTGCTGGTCGATGGTATCTCTGGTTCTGCTCGGGTTTTACTCTGAGGAGTTGCTGGTCAAAGGCTTGCGGTTGGCGGTGAGCCTGGCGGGTGACGACTACAGCCGGTTTGTTGGCGTGGAGAACCTGCGGTTCTCATCCTCACCCGGTAAAGACGACATCGACTTTGCGGCCATCGTCATGTCGCTGTTCGGGCGGCTCTGCCTGATTCTGGTGGTCGCCGGCGCGGTGATAGAAGCCATTATCCGGCGCCCAATCAGCGTATCGCCGATCTTCGCCATCAAAGCCATCACCGTCGTGGCCCTGGCCTTTCCGCTGCTGTTCCTGTTGAGCCCCGTGCTGGCTGACGAAACCGGTCTGATCCGACACCCCAAAGGCGATCCTTACATCGCCATCGGGATCATGTCGCTCCTCAGCGCCGTGGGGGTCTGGATCAGCGGTGTTGTGGCGGTCGCCATTAACACCTTCATCGGCTGCTGGATGAAGATGCTGGACCTGATGTCAGACAATAACCGCAGCACTTTGAGATAACGAGGTAGAGGAAGGAGGGTCGCTGCCGGTACCCTCATTCGCTTTACCGACCAAAGTGAAGCAGTGATGGGATACCGACAACTGACCCAGGAACAACGATACCAGATTTCTGCCCTGCGTGTGGCAGGCAAGAGCCAACGCCAGATTGCCACGATTCTGGGCTGCCACAGCAGCACCGTCTGTCGGGAGCTACGCCGCAACGCGACCGCAGGGGGTTACCAGGCTGCCTTGGCACAGCAGTGCAGTGACCAGCGGCGACGGCAGGCCAATAAAGCCCACAAGCGGGCTTCGTCATTGATTGACTGGGTCAGCCGACTGATCCGAAAGCGCTGGAGTCCGGATCAGATCGCAGGCCTGATGGCGCGCCTGGGGCAGCTCCGGGTCAGCCGCCAGTGGATCTATGACCTGATCCTTCGGGACCGCGCCAACGGCGGCAAGCTCTGGACCTACGGCCGACACTCCAGGAGGCGCCGCGCTCAACGAGATATGGCCAAGCGCGCGGGACTGGGCAAGATCCCGAATCGAAGGGGTATAGAGCATCGACCTGCCGAGATAGACCAGCGTCTGGAGGTGGGTCACTGGGAAGGAGACACGGTTCTGCACGGCCACAAGCAGTCAGGCATCGTAACGCTCGTGGAACGTCGTAGCGGATACTTGCTGGCAGGCCGGTTGGCGCGTGTCACAGCCGACCTGACGACGAATGCGATCATCCGCTTGATGACGCCGATTCGCGGCGCCGTCAGCACCCTGACGCTGGACAATGGCAGTGAGTTCGCAGACCACCAGAGAATGGCCAAAGCCTTGAGCATGGCGACGTACTTCTGTGATCCCTATTGCTCAGGACAGCGTGGGACCAATGAGAATACCAACGGCTTGATACGGCAGTACTATCCGAAGGGAACCGACTTCTCAGCGGTCAGTCAGCGAGCCCTGAATCGGGTGGTCGATGAGATCAATAATCGCCCCAGAAAACGGCTGGGGTACCGCACACCGGCGGAGGTGTTCTGGGGAGAATATTCCGGGGCACTACCAACGAGTGGTGCTGCACTTATTGTTTGACTTCAGGTATTCCTGACGAATATCGGGAAGCGTCTGACCCAGCGATGTCATCTTAAGCCCTGCACCAACGTTTCCAGATGCAATCCCTTCTAGAAAGCGTAAACCTTCTGCAGGATTTTCAGCTGGAACAGGAACACATATATTATCCGATGCGCCAATTTCCGCACTCATATCAAAATCTCCCTATAAATAATCTGAAGCAGAGCATTCACTATGCACTCTAAAATTAGCCTTAGCTAGGTCAAAATCTTCTAAACCATAAACACCAATCTTTGGTTCAATTCCTCTAAACAGCCAAAACCCTTTTCGCCAGCGCCGAGGCAAATAGTCGATCGTAACCACGAGACTACCACCAAAAATTGCAAAATCACCCTTTAAATCTCGAAGTCCGGGGGTATATTTTGGCAAAAGCCAAGCCTCTGAATCAAAAACAAAAAGAAAAGAAACCGAGTCATTTGAAAATACGTCAGATCCGGAAATAATACAGTAGATGCGTTCCAATTCACTTACTTTTTTCTCATAAACTTCCTTTGTCGATAAGACTAACCGAAGCCAGCTATCACAACAGTAGATCCTAGGAATTTCCATGTATCTTCCCTATTTTAAGAAAAGGACCACGCCAACACTGAAACACTCTTAGCCCAACGTCAAAACCCTAGGGAAGTCACGCAGACAATACAAGCAACGTATTGATTAAATCCACGAAATGAGTAACCGTACGCCCTTAAGGGTCATGAAAGTGACATAAGAGATGGATTGGCATGCTAAAGGCACCAGCTAGAGCCTTCAATGCCACCCAACCACAAGGATGGGTAAGAATGGGGCACGCCATGATCTTGGGAACTTCTGGCCGTTGCGATATGCAACAATAGATTTCCAAGATTTACAACCGATTCACAAGAATTTAGACCCTCTCTACCGAACTTCACGGGGTACCATAGCTGCCGATGAAATCTGGCAGTAAGAGACAACCATCACTCAACACTAACCGTATGAACACACCCGAATTCGTCATACTCACCATCAACGCGATCATCATTGTCATCGCGTACTTCTTTGTCTATCCAAGATTCTGTGGCGCCAATACCCACCGGATTGCCGTGAACGATCTCATTGCCAGTGGCGTCGCTGTGGCGGTGGCTGGCTCGAAGTTCTGGGGTAGCGGCACGGAGTTCAGCCTGCTGTTCTGGTCCGTCAACTGGTTCTGGTTCAGTTTGCTGACCTACCTGGTGATCGAAATTCCATTGATGCTCTGGTACGCCCGCAAGCACAACATCTGGACGTTCTTTGATCCACATTGATCCTGGGAGCCGCTGAACCGTGATCAGAATCCTGATGCCCGCCGTTCTGCTCATAGCCACTCAAACCAGCCTGGCCGACAGCTTTGAGGCAGCCTTGGTCCAGGCCGCGATGGATCGGACCCAGCAGGAGGTGACCTACGACGGCTCCTATTTCACCATTCCCTACCCCAATGGCGATGTCCCACCACACCTGGGGGTCTGCACCGATGTGATTATCCGCAGCTATCGCGCATTGGGGGCTGATCTTCAGCTCCTGGTCCATGAAGACATGTCTGGGCACTTTGAAGCCTACCCCTCCCGGCGCATCTGGGGCCTGACCCGGCCCGACAGCAACATCGACCATCGCCGGGTACCAAATCTGCGGGTATTCTTTGCACGGCATGGCCAAAGGTTACCCGTGACCGACAACCCGCGTGACTACGCACCCGGTGATGTGGTGTCCTGGAGGCTGCCAGGCAACCTGCCCCACATTGGCATCGTTACAGACCAGCGCTCTGAAACAACAGGCCATCCGCTGATTGTTCACAACATCGGCACAGGCCCAAAACTCGAAGACCGGCTGTTCTCCTACAACATCACCGGGCATTATCGCTACGTTCCGCCCAATTACTCGGAGTAAACCCATGGCATTTTCAGATTCAGAAAGAGATCTGCTGCTGGCGGTGAAAGGGGTTGGCCCTACCGTGGTGAAGCGGTTTGAGGAGATCGGCATCGACACCCTGGCGGATCTGGCCACCTGTGAGGCCGGCGAGATCGCCGACCGGGTCGCCTCAATGCTGGGCACCACCTGCTGGAAGAACAGCCCACAGGCCCGAACCGCCGTTGCAGCGGCCATCTCTCAGGCAAAAGCGGTGGCCACGCCACTCGACTGACAGTCAACAATGACAGGAAAGCAGGGAATGGCGATACGCAGGGTATTGATCCTCGGGGGCTATGGAAACTTCGGCAAACGCATTGCCGAGAACCTGTCGGGAACAGCAGGCACCGTCCTGCTGATTGCCGGCCGTAATGCCGACAAGGCGGAGGCGTTGTGTCGGCAACTGGCTGCCCGGGGCTCGCCGGCCACCCTGGAGCCGGCGGTGCTCGACATCAATCGGGCGACTTTCGTAGATGACCTGCGAGCGTTTGCGCCAGACTTGGTTATCCACACCGGCGGGCCGTTCCAGGGACAGGATTACCGGGTGCCGCAGGCCTGCATTGCCATCGGCAGCCACTACATCGACCTGGCGGACGATCGCCGCTTCGTCTGCGACATCGACAGTCTGGACGACCAGGCCCGCGCCCGTGATGTGCTGGTGGTTGCCGGCGCCAGCTCGGTGCCGGGGCTGTCGTCCGCGGTGATCGATCACTTCACCGATCAGTTCTCGGCTCTAGAACGCATCGATTTTGCCATTGCCCCCGGAAACCAGGCTGAGCGGGGTGAAGCGACCGTCCACGGCATTCTTTCCTACACCGGTCATCCGTTTCCGGTGTTCGATGACGGTGAATGGCGCAACCAGTATGGCTGGATGGCGCCCCGGAAGCAGGATTTCGGCCCCACCATCGGCCGGCGCTGGCTTGCCAATATCAACATCCCCGATCTGGAACTGTTCCCCGAGCGCTACCGTCCGGTCAAAACCGTTCACTTCCAGGCGGGGCTGGAGCTGCCCGTGCTGCACCTGGGCATGGTGATGATGGCCTGGCTGGCGAAAGTGGGCCTGGTCAGGGACTGGTCGGCCTACACCCGGCCCATTGTTCGCGCCAGCGAGTGGTTCATCCGTAGCGGGACCGACACCGGCGGCATGCAGATCAACCTGTCGGGGCGGGACCACAGCGGCCAGACCAGGCACATCAACTGGCTGCTCTGTGCCGAGAACGGCGAAGGCCCGTACATTCCGACCATCTCCACCATCATTCTTGCCAGGAAACTTATCGCCGGATCACTCACCACCCGCGGCGCCACGCCCTGCCTGGGCCTGTATTCGCTGGCGGAGTTTGACCAGGAAATCCGCTCACTGGCCATCCACCACCGAACCGAGGTGACCGATGGATAGCTACCTGCTGCTGAAGCTGGTGCATATTCTCAGCGCGGTGGTGGTGGCCGGCACCGGGACCGGCATCGCCTTCTTCATGTTCATGGCCAACCGCTCAGCCAACCTTGCCGCCCTGGCGGTGACCACTCGCCATGTGGTGCTGGCCGACTGGCTGTTTACCGCACCGGCGGTGGTGACCCAGGCGGTCACTGGTGTGCTGCTGATGGACCGGCTCGGCTACGCCTTCACCTCGGCCTGGTTCCTGCTGGTGGGGTTGCTGTTTGCCTTCATCGGGCTGTGCTGGCTGCCGGTAATTGCCATCCAGTACCGGCTCAGGGCCCTGGCGGAAGAGGCCTTGACCACCGGCGTGCTGGCCCCCGGATTCCACCGCCTGATGCGCTACTGGACCGCGCTGGGCATCCCCGCCTTTGCCGCCATTGTGGTGCTGTTCTGGCTGATGGTGTTCAAGCCGTTGCCGGTGGTTTAGATGACCGACGGATTCCACCTCGCCGCCCGCCTAAGCCTCAGCTTTCTGTGGCTGTTCACCGCCGTCACCTCAGCCTTCCTGGCCAGGGACATTGGCTACCAGGTACTGGCCAGCGGCGGTATCACCGGCACCTTCGCCGACGTGTGTCTCTATTCGGGCAGCCTGGTGGACGCGGCGATCGGCCTGTGGGTGCTGTCGGGGCGCAAGCTGAAACCGTGCTATCTGGTTCAACTGATGGTCATCGCCACCTACACCCTGCTGCTCACCATCATCGACCCCGGTTTCTGGACCCACCCGTTCGGACCGTTGACCAAGAACCTTCCATTGCTCGTTCTGATTGGCGGCTTGTACGCCCACACCCGTGAGTGATGGTGTACCGTTGATGCTCGTTGGTGGCCAGCCCCCGTCCGGCACTAGTCGGACCCGTCGTTGCGGATCAGCACATCCTCACCGGTTGGCCTGGGGCGGCGGTGCATGGCCAGGGCCACCCTCACCATCATGGCGAAGACGACCACCTGAAGCATGCTACTTTCCAGCATCGAGTTAAGCGGGTTGGCTGGCACCAGCGTGATGACCTTCGAGGGCAACTGATGATGGCCAATCGCTGGTAACCCCCACAACCCTGGGTATGATTGGGGGTAAACAAGGAGAGTGTTCTCTGGAGGGCAGAGCCATCTACCCAAGAATTTGATTCATCGGTTTCACGGATAAATTATGACAAACAAGAAACCTGAACCGCTGCTCGTGAAAAATACGGAACTTTCCAGTCAGACATGGCCTGCGGCAAGACGCTGGTCGCTCTGGAAACAGCGGGCAACCCAGTTTGTGCCCTACAATTGCGACATCATAGCGGCCAATGATTACGCCGCCACCCCGTGTGACTTTGATGCCAACATCCGCTATTACCAGGACCGGAAACACGGCATTCTACTCAGTGCTAGTCAGTTTCAGCCCAACATTGTGCAGCGTAGTCAACGACACCTGGCAGACAACTATCAGCATCTGGTCCTGATCTGTCTGAGCGGCTCCCGGGCAATCGTTGAGCATAACTTTCAACGCCGTCAGTTACGTCCCGGTGATTTGTTGTTGCTGGATATGCAGCAGGAATTTGCATTTGCCCTGATGAATCAAGGAAAAGCCATCAACTGCCATATCCCTAGAAGCAAACTCGCACCGGCGTTGCGTAACAGAAAAGACCTGCACCTCCAGATCATCAATGGTCACCAATCGGTTGGTGCGGCGTTGCGTTGCTATCTGCAATTACTGCCATTAACCATCACCAATATTCCGGAGGCGGAAAGGGAACATTACCTGCTATCCGTGGCGGAACTGCTCAACGCATGTCTGACCAAGCAGCCCATTGAAAGCCGCCCGCTGGCCGGGAAACGCTGGCAGATCTACCTCGAGTGTATTGATGAGAATTTCACAGACCCGGATTTCTCCGTCGATAAGATGGCCAAGGCACTGCAGGTGTCATCATCCTACGTTCATCGTCTGTTTCGTCAGCACCAGACGACCGTGCGGCGGGAGATAAAGCGACGCCGGATTGATTATGCCAAACGTTGTCTGCAGCAGCGTCATAGACTCCAGACTCGAGAACTTGCAAGCTTGACCGACATTGCCTTGGCCTGCGGGTTCCGGGGGCTGAGCCAATTCAGCCGCGCCTTTCGGGAACAGGTCGGTATGTCTCCCCGGGATTACAGCAAGCTGGGGCCAGACTTCGACCCCAGGTCCCCAAACACTTTGGGGACCTAAGCCCTTAAGGGTTAACTCGTCATTGTAGGAATGGTGCTACTGCACATTCTCCTTTTTTGAAGGCTCACCATTTATGTTGTGACGGACGCTGCTTGACTCGCTGACCCGGTTGTAACCATTACCCGCATCAATGTAGTAGTAGGAAAAGGCATTCCCCCTGTCCCCTCCAGCCACCAGCGGCACTGCATGAAAACCACCCTTGCCAGGTGCACTCGTCTCAATCAGGGCATCATGAACCGAAACACTGGCAGAGCCCGACAACGCTATTGCAGCAACCGTGCCACCGACACCGCCACCACCGTGGCCACCATGCCCGCCTTTGGCTCCTTTACCACCACCGTCCCAACCATCAGCAGCTTTGCCTCCTTTGCCGCCGATTTTTCCGGCACCACCATCGCCACCACCACCGGCGACAATTCTGGACCCGGACCGGATATCGATGACGACGCTTCCACCGGCCTGCTGGTTATTGGCCCAGATCGCAAACGAGCCACCGCCACCAGAACCCCCGGTACCGCCCTGGCCACCGCCGCCACCGACGCCACCAAAACTGGGGCCAGAATCCCACGCGGCTGAGCCACCAGAGCCTGGCTCACCGAGTCCACCATCCTCGCCACTGGCCGGAACGTAGTAATGACTAAAAATGTCATTGCTGGCGCGCGCACTTTCACCGCTTGCTCCGCCATTGGCCGGGCGAGCGCTTTTTCCCCAATCCCACACGGCATCCGGTCCACACCCCCACCAGATCTTGTCAGTGTGCCGGATATCATCCGGAGCATGACGCCAACCATCAGGATGAACAGGATTGTTACACACCCCTCGGCCCTTGTTCTTGGTGAACCCGGCCAGATAGCCACCGAGATCCATGCCGTGCTGACCAGCCTGACCATCCAGACCGGTTGCTCCCGAACCAGCCACAATCCGGCTATTGGTAATGGCAACCTTCACCGGCGCCAGCAGGTGCAAGCCATACGAGCTCAGCCCCTGACGTTTGTCGACGCCTGCTGACAGTTTGGCCTGACCGGTAGCATTACCCGCGCTGATATCACTGTCGACAATGTTCAACTGGCCGGCACCGGCACCATCAACCTGCAAAGCGACCGCTTGATCGGCATCCACCTGGGTGAGTTTCATCCCTTTTACAGTAATGGTGGCGTAGGGATCGACATCGGCATAGCGTAATCCGGGGCTGTGTAGCTGAAGTTCCGTTTTACCCCCGGTGTAGTACCAGTCCTGATCGAAGCCGCCGTAGAAACTGACCGCCTCACTCAGGTCAATCGTTGCCCCGCGGTGGTCGTGTTGCTGGCTGCCCACCATATAGATGTCCGTTCGCGCGTTTGGCCCCGACGCCCCTACCAGCGCTTCGGCCAAGCTGGGATAGGGGGCTTCATAACTTCCCGTCTTTACCCCCGGATCGGCGGCGGTATCGACAAACACTGCCTTGGCGATGTCTTTCACCACCAGGACCTCGACTTCGGCCAGGCGCTCTTCGCCATCGGAAACCACCGACAGCTGCCAACGCTGTTTGCCGACACCATTGACCGCAAACTGAACTCTCGCACCGGTAGCGACCTCGACCACCTGATCAAAACCACCACCGGAATTTCGCGGCCCTTCGATCAACTGCCAGGTATAGCTCGCCGAGGGTGGAAACTGGGTAGAGTCCGCTTGCAGCATCAGGGTATCGCCTTCACTCAGGTAATCAGCGGAAGCGCTAACATCGACGTTCGTTTTGAAGGACGGGGCGGTGCAGTCGAGAACCTCATCACCGTCGTTGATCCCGTCGTCGTCGGAATCGGCCAGTAATGGATCACTGAATATCCGATAGTCCGGCACCTCGGCCTTGCCGTAGCAATGGCCATCCGGTTCAGTGCTGTAGTACCAGCCGGTCACTTCCAGACCATCGCTGATGCCATCTCCATCGCTATCTATGTCAGTAGAGCTGGTGCCAATATTGGCTTCCACCTGGTTGGTCAATCCATCCCGGTCGGTATCCGTGACGTAGCTGAACACCAGCACATCGCCTGTGTGGACCTCAATATCCCGGAGATCGTAACCGCTCTCCAACAGGTTGTAGTTGATGACTTCCCGTTGCCCGTAGCCATTACCCGTGAGCCGTTCGTGGGAGACTTGCCAGTAGCTCCCAAGATCACTGTTCATGTCCAGACCATTGAGCGCAACCAGTCCATGAGCACTCTCAACGGTCGGTGCGTTCAAACCGTTACTGTTGGCCCAAGAGCGACGCCCCTGCTCAAAGGGCATGCCAAATACCTGGTGGAGAATGTCATAGGCAGAGGTGAAGTCGGTAACACCACGGTTAACGGCCACCCGCTTGTTGATGGTACCGAACCCGCCAGCACCGAAATCCATTTCCACCCGCGCGGTCCGCTCGGCGACGTCCTCATCCCCCAGCAACGCATTGGAGCCATCGGCGACCCGCAGAGCGTAGCTGGCCGGACGAACCATGATCTGCTCCGACCGCCGCATGATCCGTAACGCCTTGTCCAGCGGCAAATCTTTGATGCTGAAGATCAGCAGTTCGCTGGTCGAGTTGCCGATCATGGTGATGCCTTTATCAGCGGCGTTGTCGAACGTCAGATTACCGATGGTTTCCAGACGGTGGGGGTTGGCCGGATCAATCCAGTAGGCGGACAGTACCAGGTCAGCCACACTGTAATCGGTAAAGCTGAGATTCTTCAGACGCAATCCCACCTGGAGCTCAGCCGACGTCATATCCACATTGGACTGCTGCGAACGATCAACCGCCTGCTGGTAAGAGACCGAGTTTTCCGTGCTTTGTGCCGCGCTGTAGGAAAACGCAGCTCCCTCCGTGGTGGTGTGATTGAGTTCACGGCTAAAGGAGTTGCTGATGGTGACTTCTGTCGAAGGAATAATGCCGGCCTCGAAGGATAGCCCAACATCGATGGAATGGGCATGCGCCAGGGTTTCCGAGTTGGCATATTCGATCGAGCGCTCACTGCCGGTGGTGCGGGTCTGGCTGGCTGAGAACGCGGTTTCCTGCGACGTCGACTCACCGGTGCTGACACTCTGCCCCTGCGAGTAGTGAATCGTGGCTTTCGGTTTGGTGACGATCTGCACGCCCAACTCGGGGGTGTTGGCAATCAGCGGATTGTTGCGAATGCCACTGGACTGGCTATAGAGGTTGACCTCGATCAGGTCATTCTTGCCATCACCGTCGGTATCGGCCAGCCAAGGGTTGGTGCCTTTCTCAAATTCGTCGCAGTCGCTGAGCCCATCGGCATCCGAGTCCACTTGGTGGCTGCACTCACCCACAATGGTGTCACCACAGTGAACGGTAAGTTCCCTGGGTGCGGTCGTTAAGGTACAGAAAAGGCCATAGGGTGCCGCCACGATTTCGGCGGTTTCCAGGTCGATCCCGCGCAAAGGGTAGATGCCATCCTGATTGTAGTGTCTTGTTTCGCCCAGGGCGTCCTGAAGCGATAGACTGCCGTGGCCCCAGGTGCCCTGCTGCAGAATGGTCAAGAAACTTTGTACATCCGAGTGATCCTCCGCGTCCCAGGCATCGGTGCCATCACTGAAGTACTCAGTACAGTCTGTGACACCGTCACCATCCGAATCCGTACTGAACACACAGGCTTCAGCAGCAATGGTCTTGTCATGGCAACTGACCAAAATGCGGGAGTCCTCAGCTCTCAGCTCACAGAAGGTTTGCCGGGGATTGGTTTTGACATACAGAGAACTTCGGTCCAGCTCTCCCAACTGATAGTGACCACCCTGGTTGATAGTAAGATGCCCGCCAAAGCCATCGCGGATCACCAGGGACCCCTCTTCCCACTCACCAACCTGATGCACCGTCAGTTCGGGCAGGTTGCCGCTGTGATCCAGTGAGTCCCATGGATCGGTGCCATCCTCAAACTTTTCCTGGCAGTCGCTGATGCCATCGCCATCTGAGTCCGTACTGAACACACAGGCATCCGCCGACAGGGTAGTGTCATGGCAATTGACAGCTACAAAATCGTCGACCGCTTTCAATTCGCAGAAGGCATTTCGGGGATTCGCCTTGACGTAGAGCGAGTTGAGGTCCAGGTCTCCCAACTGGTGATGACCTTTCTGGCTAATGGCAAGCTCTCGTCCGAGGCCATCTTTGATCAGCAGGGAACTGCCCTGCCACTCGCCGAAATGGTAAACCGTTAGCCCGGGTTTGATGCCCTTGTGGTCGAATTGATCCCAGGGGTCCGTGTCATCGTCCAGCATCTCTTGGCAATCGGTTACCCCATCTTTATCCGAGTCCGTGCCGGTATTGCACTGCGAGCGATGGTCGAACACCGCAACACAGGTCACCGTGGGTTGGCCATTGGTGTTGCCGATGCCGCAAATCAGCCCCGGTGGGTTTTGCTCAACCCTTAGGGTTCCCGTATCAAGAATGTCAACGTCGTAGTCGCCAGGCCCCGACATGGTCAGTCCATTACCGGCGTCATCCGCCAACACCAGTTCTCCGTTAAACCAGCGACCTTCGGTTTCTACCACCAGCTGCGCCGGTTGTGTATCGCTTCCACCGCCACAGGCCGTTAACGCCAGCACCGCTGCGATCCCAATCAGTCCTTTCATCTCATCACCCAAAGTTACAACTCAAACGACGGGGCAATGTATCAAGGCCGAATCCAGCGAATTTGACGCCTTGTGAACTTTTGACCGGAGGTGAACAGAAAAGCGCTTCAACGTGAGCACCCCGGCTCAGGAACCATAGAAAAAAGGGGCACCGGCCGGTCGCCGTGTGCCCCAAAGGAGAGTCTGTTGTTGGCTGGACGATCGCTCGTGTGGCGATCAGTCGCTTTCCGGGCCCTCAGTAATGGCCACTTTCATGCGCCGGCGCAGCAGCGGGCCGACGATGTAGGGCAGCGCCAGCCCCAGGGCGGCGAAGGCCCACAGACCGATGGCCAGCGGCGAGCCCCAGAGGGTGCTCCAGTCGCCGTCGGAGAGCACCAGGGCGTGGCCCAGGTTCTTCTCCATTTCCGGTCCCAGCAGCATGCCGAGGATGATCGGCACCAGCGGGATGTCCAATTTGCGGAGAACATACCCGGCCACCCCGAAGGCGATCATGAAGTACAGGTCGAAAGTGCTGTGGCTGATGGAGTAGATGCCCACAAACGCCACCATGGTGACAATGGGCAGCAGGTACATCGGCGGCACCGACAGCAGCTTCACGAAGAAGCCTACCAGTGGGATGTTCAGCACCAGCAGCAGCACGTTACCGATCAGCAGCGCCGCGATCACGCCCCAGACGATGTCGGCGTTCTGGGTGAACATCAGTGGACCCGGGGTGATGTTGAGGGAGATCAGCATCGCCAGCAGCACCGCGGTGGTGCCACTGCCGGGCACGCCGAGGGTCAGCATTGGTACCAGAGCGCCGGAGGAAGCGCCGTTGTTGCCGGCTTCCGGCGCCGCCACACCGCGGCTGTCGCCGTCACCAAAGTGCGCTTTCTTGCCCAGGTACTGCTTCTCCAGGGTGTAGCTGATGAAACTGCCCAGAGAAGCCCCCGCCCCAGGCAACACCCCGGAGATGAAACCGAGGATACCGCCACGGAACAGCGTGGGGATGGTGGCAATCACTTCCTTCAGGCTCAGGCTGAGCTTGCCCACCTGGATCAGCTTGCGACCGGCCCCGGCGCGGGACTCGATGAAGAACAGCAGTTCCGAGATCGCAAACAGGCCGACAATGGCGAGGATGAAGTCGATGCCCTCGTACAGCTCCAGCACCCCGAAGGTGTAGCGCTGGGTGCCGGTGGCGATGTCGATACCAACGGTGGAGATCATCACCCCGAGGGTCGCAGCCACCACGGTCTTCATCGGGTTCTTGCCGGTGATGCCACCAAGGGTGGCAAACGCCAGCAGGAACAGCGCGAAGTACTCCGCCGGCCCGAAGGTCAGCGCAAACCGGGCCAGTACCGGTGCCAGCAGGATCAATCCGATGGTGCCGATCAGGCCGCCGGCAAACGAGGCGATGGCAGAGATCGCCAGGGCATCGGCAGCCCGGCCCTTCTGAGCCATCGGGTAGCCATCCAGGCAGGTCATCATCGCCGGCTCGTCACCGGGGATATTCAGCAGGATCGAGGAAATCCGACCGCCGTACATGGCCCCGGCGTACACCGACGTCAGCAGGATCATCGCGGTTTCCGGCGGCAGCCCGAGGGTGAACGCCAGCGGAATCAGGATCGCCACGCCATTGGCCGGCCCCAGTCCCGGCAGCGCGCCGATCAGGGTGCCAATGAAGGCACCAAACAGTGCAAACATCAGGTTGTAGGGCGTCAACGCGACGGCAAAACCGTCCATCAGAAACTGCAGGGTTTCCATCATTCACCTCCCAGCGGCCCGGCGGGCAGGCTCAGGGACAGACCGTAGTTGAACACCACGAACACCACCACGGCGCTGGCCAGACCCGACAGAAACGCCGTCGACGGCTTGGCACCCATACGCCAGCTCAGCGAGCCCACCGCCAGGGTGGTGGCGGCGACAAAGCCCAGCGGTTCAATCAGCGCGGCGTACACCACCAGAATCACCACCGCCAGCACCAGCTCACCGGCGGTGCGGCCCAGGGGCCAGCCCTGGTCCGGGTCCGGCTTCACCATCAGGTACAGGCTCGACAGTGCCAGCACGATGGCCAACAACGTGGGAAACGTCTCCGGTCCCACGGCCTCGGCGCCTCCGAAAGGCTCCGGCCACTGCTGTGCCGCCCAGCCATAGGCCACGGCGAGCACCAGCAGGACCAGGCCGAGGACTCGGTCACCCCGGGCGGTCATTTCAGCAGACCGATTTCACGGGACAGCGCCTCCACGTCAGCCACCTGACGCGCGATGAAGGCGCGGAAATCGCCCTCCGGCTGGAACGGAATCAGGCCGTTCTTCACCATCACTGCCTGCCACTGTTCGCTGTCGTACAGAGTGGCAACGGCATTGCGCCAGTAGGCCTTGGCCTCATCGGAGGCATCCTTTGGCATGTAGAAGCCGCGCCAGTTGGCACCCAGGGCGTCGACGCCCTGCTCGCGTGCGGTGGGGATGTCACTGAAACGGCCCGGCAGGCGCTCTTCTGCCAGCACCGCCAGCACGCGGATGTCGCCGGACTCCAGGAAGCCGGTCACTTCCGAGATGTCGCCGGTGAAGGCGTCCACCTGGCCACCAACCACCTGGGTCAGGGCCTCACCGCCGTTGTTGTAGGACAGGTAGGGAATGTGGGGCAGATTGCTCACACCGTCGGCCTTGGCAGCGATCAGCACCTTGAGGTGATCCCAGCCGCCGCGGGCACTGGCACCGGAGAACTTCACCGACCGCGGGTTGGCCTTCATATCCGCCAGCAGGTCGTTCAGGCTCTGGTAGGGCGAATCCTTGCTGACCGCGATGACGCCGTAATCGGCCCCCACGGTGCCCACCCAGGTCACCATGTCGGCATCCATCCCCGGGAACTGGCCCTGGGCCAGGCGAGTGGTGGTGGCGTTGGAGGCGGCCACCAGCAGCTTGTCGTCACTGCGGCGCTTGCTCACGGTGTGGGCGTAGGCCACGCCGCCGCCAGCGCCGGCCATGTTGATGGTCTGCACCGAGCCGGGCACCAGTTCGAGTTCCTGCAGCACCTGGCCGGCGCTACGGCAGGTAAAGTCCCAGCCACCGCCAGGATCGGACGGGGCAATACATTCGACTTTTCCGGAAGGTTCCCAGGCCAGGGCCTGGAGACTGACGGCGGCGGCCGCCACGAAGGACAGGGTTCGTTTAATCAGCATCGTTGTCACCTCACAATTGTTTTTATCGCCATCCCGGAGGCTGGGCCGAGCGATGCGGCCCGGGGGACAGGGTCAGTCACGAGGTTAAATAGTGATCAGCCACGGCGGAAAGCTTGTGGGCGTAATGCCTTTAAAGAACGTTGCGGGCGTTTTGGTCATATTGTTCACGGGCAATTCCCTGATGCCTGGAGTAACCTGAAGGGATAACCA
Organism: Marinobacter sp. CA1; assembly: GCF_020546665.1. Classification (NCBI taxonomy): domain Bacteria; kingdom Pseudomonadati; phylum Pseudomonadota; class Gammaproteobacteria; order Pseudomonadales; family Marinobacteraceae; genus Marinobacter; species Marinobacter sp. CA1. The sequence continues at coordinate 126,946 of NZ_CP071785.1, read as the reverse complement.
CAACAAACCAAACCCGACCAGCCATACCGTGTTCCGCAAGCTCAAACTGAAAACCCGGATGATTCTCGCGCTGGGCCTGGTGGGCGCGCTGCAAACGCTGCTGATTGGCGGCTTTGCCGGCCACTACCTGAGCGATTCGCTGCACGATCAGATCGGCCAGCGCGCGCTGATGGTGGCCAAGACCGTCGCCGCCATGCCAGCGGTCATTTCCGGCGTTCGCAGCCGTGACCAGGCCCTGCTTAACCGCCTCAGTCGCCGGGTGGCGGCCACCAACGAAGCCCTGTTTATTGTCATCGGTGACCACAACGCCATTCGCCTGGCCCACCCCGACCCGGACCGCCTTGGTCATTCCATGGGCGACGACGACGGCGACTATGGCCAACAGGCACTGGTGGACGGCGAAGGCTACGTTGCCCTGGCCCGGGGCAGCCTGGGCTTCTCGATGCGGGGCAAGGCGCCGATTGTGGACCCGGCAAATGGCGAGATCGTTGGCATTGTCTCGGTGGGCTACGCCCTGGACCAGGTGCTGGCGACCATCCAGCGCTACCAGTGGGTGCTGTACGGGGTGATGGGGCTGATGCTGGTGGCCAGTGTGATCGCCGCGGTGATTATCGCCAGCCGCTTCAAGCGCGCCATTTTCGGCCTGGAGCCGGAAGAGATCGCCCGTCTGTTCGAGGAACGGGAAGCCACCCTGCAGTCGGTTCGTGAGGGCATCATCGCCATCGACCGTCACGGCCACATCACCACCTTTAACCGGACCGCCATCGACACCCTGGGGCTGAACCCGGAGCTTCCGCTGACCGGCCAGCCCATCAACCGGGTGCTACCGGAGAACAACCTGATGTCGGTGCTGGCCAGCGGCGAGCCGGATTTTGACGAGGAGGTGTGGTTCCAGGGCCAGCAGATGGTGGTCAACCGCCTGCCGGTACGCCAGGGCGATGACATCATCGGGGTGGTGTCCAGCTTCCGCCGTCGTGACGAGTTGGACCAGATCAGCCAGCAGCTCACCCGCATTCGCCAGTACGCCGACACCCTGCGCAGCCAGACCCACGAGTACTCCAACAAGCTGCACACCATCGCCGGGCTGATCCAGATCGACGCCCGCGATGAAGCCCTGGCGCTGATTGGCAGCGAGGTCAGCGACCATCAGGCGCTGATCCAGCTGCTGCTGGAGGCGGTGCCCGACCCGGTGATCGCCGGCTGCCTGCTGGGCAAATACAACCGCGCCCGGGAAATGGGGCTGCGACTGGAGATCGATCCGGAAAGCCAGATGGCCGACGTGCCCGACACCCTGCCCCGGGACCAGCTGGTGAGCGTGCTGGGCAACCTGATCGACAATGCCCTGGAGGCCACCCGCCAGCACCACGGCGCCGGTGGGACCGTCAGCCTGACCATGACCGATCTGGGCCATGATCTCATCTTCGAGGTGGACGATCAGGGGCCCGGCATCCCCGACGACCAGCAGCAACGCATCTTCGAGCGCGGGGTCTCCAGCAAGCCCAGCGAAGGCCATGGCATTGGCCTGTTCCTGGTGCGCCAGTTCGTCAACCGCTGGGGCGGCACCATCACCGTGGAAAACCGGCAGTCCGGCGGCAGCCGGTTTACACTGTATCTGCCCAAGCAGTCATCCACCCAGTCGCCGCCCCCGGAGACCCCGCCCTGATGCCCTACCGTCTGCTGATTGTTGAGGACGATGCCCAGATTGCCGAAATCCAGCGCCGGTTCCTGGACCGCATCGACCAGGTGGAGCTGTGTGGCATTGCCCACTCCCTGGCCGATGCCCACGACCAGATCGAGGTGCTGGCGCCGGACCTGATCCTGCTGGACGTGCACTTTCCCGACGGTAGCGGGCTGGATCTGTTGCGCCAGCTTCGGGCGGCGGACAGCGCCAGCGACGTGATTCTGATCACCGCCGCCAAGGAAGTGGACACCCTGCGCAGCGCCCTGCGGGGCGGGGTGTTCGACTACATCCTCAAGCCCCTGGTGTTTGAGCGGCTGGAAGAAGCCATTGCCAACTACCATCAGCACCGGCAACGACTGGAGGGGCTGAGCCGGGTGGCGCAGAAAGAGGTGGACCAGTTGCTGCCCCGGGCCGGCCAGGAGGGTGACAGCAGGCCCACACCACGCCTGCCCAAAGGCATCGACGCCCTCACCCTGGACAAGATTCGCGACGTGGTGGCCGGCGGTGACGACTGGAGCGCTGAGGCCGTCGGCCAGCAGATGGGCGCCTCCCGCACCACCGCCCGCCGCTACCTGGAGTACCTGGTCAGCAGCGGTGAATTGCAGGCGGAGGTGAGCTACGGCAGCGTCGGCCGACCGGAACGGCGCTATCGCAGCCAGCGTGAAAACCACGACAGCCCGGGCCAATAGCGTCGCAGCACGCCGATAGCGTTACTGATGGAAATCGTGATCTACTCCGGTATGTAATATCGCCACGTCGCGTTACCATGTCCAAACCCCGTACTCGCGGCAGCAACCCTTCACCCGGAGAGCAACGTGACCAGTATCCAGCAGGCCTTTGCCACCATCATCGAGGACTGCCACCCCGACGCCCTGGTCAGCTGCGGCGCCATCGCCACCAGCCTGGCGGACGCCTGGCAGCGTCAGCACGATGGCTGCCACCACTACCGCCTCGACAGCGCCCACCCCAACGACGGCTTCCCACTCCCGGGCACTGCCGACCTGGCCCTGGTCTGCGACACCCTGGAGCACCATCCCCAGACAACCGGTGAGCTGCTGTTAGGCCAACTGCGTAACTACGGCACCCATCGCATCGTGGTCGCGGCCGGTGACGATTGGCCCTTCCGTGTGTTCATCGCCCTGGGGTTCCAGCGCCAGGGCCTGGTCAATGACGGTGATCGGGAACTCACCCTGTACAGCTACAACCTCGACCACTACAACCCGCGCCGACGCTGGAACAATCCGGATCACTGGGCCAACCCCCACATGTGGGACAAAGCCCGCTGGTGAAGTAACACCGAGCACCAATAACAACAACAGGAGCCATCATGGACAGTGTAAAGACCACCCCTAAACTCAAACCCAGCACCATCCGCATAGGCCGGCGTTACCGTGCCAATCGCCTCGACGGGCCCTACGACGCCATCGTCATCGGCTCCGGCATTGGCGGGCTGACCACCGCCGCCTGCCTGTCCAAGGCGGGCAAGAAGGTGCTGGTGCTGGAGCAGCACTACACCGCCGGCGGCTATACCCACAGCTATGCCCGCAACGGCTACGAATGGGACGTGGGGGTGCACTACATCGGTGACATGGGCTCGCCCCACACCCTGGGCCGCAAGCTGTTTGATTACATCACCGACCATCAGCTGCGCTGGGCGCCGATGGACGACTGCTACGACCGTTTCTTCCTGGGTGACAAGGTGGTGAGCCTGCGCAGTGGCCGCGATGGTTTCCGGGACTCACTGGTCGAGGCATTCCCCGGCGAGGAACAGGCCATTGATCAGTACATTCGCCTGCTGGGCAAGGTCGCCGGCGGTATGCAGTGGTACACCCTGTTGAAACTGTCGCCGGGCGTGGTGGCACCCCTGCTGGGCAAGGGCCTCAGCAAGGTACTGCCGGACTGTTTCAACCGCACCACCTACGAGGTGCTGTCCGAGCTGACCAGCAACGAGGAGCTGATCGGCGCTTTGGCAGGTCAGTGGGGGGACTGCGGGGTACCCCCAAAACAGTCCAGCTTCATGATTCACGCGCTGATCGCCAAGCACTACATCCACGGTGGCTACTACCCGGTGGGCGGCGCCTCGGAGATGGCCAAGACCATCATTCCGGTGATCCAGCAGAGCGGTGGCGAGGTGTTCACCTACGCCGACGTGGCCGGGATTATGGTCTCCAAAGGCAAGACCACCGGCGTGCGGATGAGCGATGGTGAAAAAATTCACGCCCCCATCGTGATCAGCAATGCCGGTGTCATCAACACCTTCGAATCCCTGCTGCCGGCCGAGGCCGCCCGCCGCTGCGGCTATCCGCGCAAGCGCCGTCACATCGAACCCTCGATGCCCCACATCGGCCTCTATATTGGTGTGCGGGGCACCGCTGAGGAACTGGAGCTGCCGAAAACCAACTTCTGGGTCTACCCCAGCGCCCACCACGATGCCAATGTGGCGCGCTTCCTTGCCGATCCCGACAGCGAGTTTCCGGTGGTGTACATTTCCTTCCCGTCCGCCAAGGACCCGGACTACCAGAACCGCTGCCCTGGCACCGCCGCCATCGAAATCGTGGCCCCCTGTACCTACGAGCAGTTCGAGGCCTGGGAAGGCACGGTCTGGGGCAAACGCGGCGAAGACTATGAGGCCCGCAAGCACGCCATCACCGAACGGCTGATGCAGGTGCTGTACGACAAGCTGCCGCAGCTCCAGGGCCGGGTGGATTATGTCGAGACCTCGACGCCACTCTCCACCGCCTGGTTCTGCCGTTACGGCCGCGGGGAAATCTACGGTCTGGACCATACCCCGGAACGCTTCGACCAGAGCTGGCTACGCCCCAAGACCGCCATTGACGGGCTCTACCTCACCGGTCAGGACATCCTCACCTGTGGTGTGGTGGGGGCGATGATTGGCGGTCTGGTCACCACCCTGAGCATCCAGGGCTGGCGCGGCGCCGGTCTGGCCAAACGGATCTTTGTCGACAAGGGCGTGAGCGTCGACCACCAGGTGGTGTCCAGCCTGGCTTGAGGCGATCGTTACAGCCCTTCGATCACCGCCAGCGCGCGCCGGCAGCTGCCCAGGTAGCCGGCGCCAAACAGGTTGTAGTGGTTGAGGGCATGGTAGAGGTTGTAGATATCCCGTTTCACCGGGTAGGCGCCGGTCCGGGCCCAGGCCTGATCATAGGCGTGGTAGAAGCTGGCCGGAAAGCCGCCGAAGAACTCGGTCATCGCCAGGTCCGCCTCACGGTCGCCATAGTAGACCGCCGGATCGATCAGCCAGGCCGCGGTGGCGTCACACAGCACATTGCCGGACCAGAGATCGCCGTGCAGCAGGCTGGGTTGCGGGCAGTGGTCGTTGAGGAACGCCCGCAGTCGGTCACGCTGGCGGCGGATCACCGCCTCAAACTCCGCCTTCACCGCCGCCTCGGTAATACGGGCCAACTGGTCGCCAAGGCGACGATCGAGAAAGAACCGCCCCCACTCCCGGTCCGGGTCGTTGCGCTGGGGCGCCAGGCCAATGTAGTTGTCGTGATCCAGACCATAGTAGGGCTGGCGCAGCCGGTGCATCCCGGCCAGGTCCCGACCCAGTTCCGCCATCTGCGTCTCCGATCCGGGGCCGGCGTCGATACGGTCAAGCAATAGCGAGTGCTGATCCACCCGGTGCACCACCGGAATCCGTACCCGGGCATCCGGCACCCCGGCCAAGGCCTGACGCAACCGTTCCAGACCTTCGGCCTCCACCTGCAGGGCGTTGTCGTAGGTCGTCTGGTTCGCCTTTCGGTGCAGTGACATCGTTCCTCCAATGCAATACTCTGCCGGCAACCGTTGGCGATCAACGCCACCTGACACTCTGGAGTCCGCCGTGTCGCCCATCGACCCCATCAATCCCAGGAAAGCCCGCCAGCAGCTGGACCGGGAAGCCGCCCAAGTTGGCGCCGCCGACCTCGACCACCTGCTGACCCGGCAACAGGCCATTGAGAAAAAGCTCAGGCAGAGCGGCAAGCTGGCCCGCTTCGGCACCGACATCCGACTGATGTTTGCCATGGTACGGGACTACGTGCGGGGGGACTATCGTGCGGTGCCCTGGAAAACCATCGCCGCGGTCGCCGGCGCCCTGCTCTACGTGCTTAACCCGCTGGATCTGGTGCCGGACCTGATCCTCGGCTTCGGCCTGCTGGACGACGCCACCGTGGTGGCGGCCTGCCTCAAACTGGTGGAAACCGACCTTCACCGCTACGCCGCCTGGCGTGAGCTGCGCGACGAGCAGCCGCAATGACCGACGTCACCCTGCTGCAGATCGTACTGGCCAACCTCGCGGTGGCAGCCGGCGCCTGCCTGCAGGGCGTCGCCGGCTATGGCATCGGCACCCTGTCGGCGCCGTTGCTGTTCCTGATCAGCCCGCTGTTTGTGCCCGGCCCGCTGACCCTCAATGCCATGGTGCTGACGGTGCTGTTGCTGCTGCGCAACCGCGCCAATCTCAGTTTCCGCGAAGTCCGCTTCGCCATCGGCGGCGATGTGGTGGGCACCCTGCTGGCAGCGGGCACCCTGGTGGTGCTGTCGGCGGATGGCTTCGAGCTGGCCTTTGGTCTGCTGATCCTCACCGCCGTCGGGCTCAGTGTCGCCGGTCTGCGACCACCGCTGTCGCCCCGTAGCAGCGTGCTGGCTGGTGCGGCGTCGGGCTACATGGGCACCATCACTGCCGTCGGCGGCCCGCCCATCGCGCTGATCTACCAGAACGAGTCCGGGCCGCTGGTGCGGGCCAACCTGTCGGCGTTCTTCCTGTTCGCTTCGTCCGCCAGCATCGTCGCCCTGGTGTTGTCCGGGTATATCCAGACCCGGGAACTGATGCTGTTTGCCGTTACCGTGCCGGGAGTGTTTGCCGGCTACCTGTTGTCCGGGGTGCTGGTACACCGCATTCCCTTTGCCGCGCTACGCCCGGTAATCCTGGGGATTGCCGCCATTGCCGGCGTTGCCGCCGTGGTTCGCGGGCTCAGCTGAAACGAGGCTCGCCAGGCCACACTTCCACCAAAAGGCGACGCCCGGTCGTTGCGGCCTGGCCGGCGGCGCACTATCCTTGCTCTGTCCCTGTGTTTCCAACCTTGGAGTTGTCGTGGATTTCGCCACCCTTATTGGCCTGGTCGGGGCCATCCTGCTTATCGCCTCTGCCATCATTCTCGGGGTTTCCCCGGGCGTGTTCATCAATGGCGCGTCACTGCTGATTGTGGTAGGCGGCAGCCTGCTGGTGGTGCTGGCAAAGTTCAGCTTTGGCCAGTTCCTCGGTGCCTTCAAGGTGGCGGCCCGGGCCTTCAAGTTCAAACTGCCAGATACTGAAGAAAGCATCGACGAAATCATCGAGATCGCCCAGGTGGCCCGCAAGGAAGGGGTTTTGGGGCTGGAAGGCCGAGAGGTCAGCTCGCCGTTCCTGCAACAGGGCATCCAGATGCTGGTGGACGGCCAGACCGCCGACACCATCAAGGAGCTGCTGTCCAAGGAACGGCTGATGACGCTGGATCACAATCGCTCCGGTGCCAAGGTGTTCACCGCTCTGGGAGATGTCGCTCCCGCAATGGGGATGATTGGTACCCTGGTCGGTCTGGTGCAGATGCTCTCCAACATGGAAGACCCAAAATCCATCGGCCCGGCGATGGCGGTGGCGCTGCTCACCACCCTCTACGGTGCCATGATCGCCACCATGATCGCCGGCCCGATCGCTGACAAGCTGACCCTGCGGATGACTGAAGAGGCCCGCATGCAGTCGCTGTACATCGACGCCCTGGTGGCGATTCAGGAAGGCAAGAACCCCCGCATCATTGAGCAGCTGCTGACCAGCTACCTGCCCCCCAACAAACGCGACCGCAATGGCAACGGCGCTGAGCAGGCTGCCGGGTAGGAACCATGGACGAACTACCGGAAGAGGAAAAACCGGGCATCCCGGCGTGGGTGGTTACCTTCGCCGACTTGATGTCGCTGCTGATGTGCTTCTTCGTGCTGCTGCTGTCGTTCTCCGAGATCGACGCCCAGAAGTTCAAGCAGATCGCCGGTGAACTGGCCAAAGCCTTCGGCGTACAGCGGGATGTGCCGGCCCTGGAGGTTCCTATGGGAACCAGTCCGGTGTTCGACACCTTCTCCCCGGCTCCCCCGGAACCGACTTTGGTGAACGAAGTCAAACAGACCACCTCGGAGCAGGACCCGCAGCTGGCAACCCTGCGTAGCCAGATCCAGCAGCAGATCGACGATCAGATCGAACAGCAGATGTCGGAGACCACCGCCCAGGTTGCCGAGGTACTGGACGACGCCATCCGTGACGGCCGCGTGCAACTGGCAGAGGATCAGGACCAGCATCGCATCATCATCCGCATTGAGGAGCGGGGCTCGTTCCCGTCAGGCTCAGCGGAGCTGACCTGGGAATTCGAGGGCCTGCTGCTGGACATGGCGGAGGTGTTCGCCGACATTCCCGGCAAGCTCACCATCGAAGGCCACACCGATAACGTGCCCATCAACAGTGCCCGCTTCCAGAGCAACTGGGACCTGTCGGCGGTGCGGGCCGCCACCGTCGCCAATGTGCTGCTGGAAAGCGGCGCGGTGGAACAGGAGCGGCTGGTGGTTAAGGGCCTCGCCGCCACCCAGCCGCGGGCCGCCAACGACAGCCCGGAGAACCGGGCGCTGAACCGGCGGGTGGAGATCATCATCGACCTGTCCGGGCCGATGCGGGAGGAGGAAGCCCGTCTGCGGGAACTGATCGAAAGCGGCGACACCGGCCTGCTGATACCCGACATGGAATCGATCTCGCCGACCGACAGTGAGCAGCCCCGGCCCCAACCGGCGCCCCAGACAACCATGCCAGCCCCGGCGCCTGAACCGGCCCAAACGTCACCTGAACCGGCGGCAGAACCCAATCAGGACACCGAGCCCGCGGACAACAACGACTTTACCTGGTAACCCTGCGTACGGGTTCGCACCCACCGGGCTCGCACCAGCCCGCCAAGCTCGCACCAAGAGAGAGCCCTGGCGTGACATTTCGCACCGGACCGCACCAGTCCGGTGCAGATTACGCGAGTCTCCACACTCGAATATTCCAGCTTGCCCCATTGTTTGGCGTTAACCACCGCTTCTGCCGCTAAATGCGCCAAACTGGAACACTAATTGCTGGCAACTCTCCACGTTGATTCCAAAAAATGCCTGTCAAACGGGCAACCTATAACTTCAGGAGCGATCACACGTGGATATCACCAGCGCAGTGCACACGCTGACCGCCAGTGCCAACACCCTGTTCATTCTCATCGGCGCCATTATGGTGCTGGCCATGCATGCCGGCTTTGCCTTCCTTGAGGTCGGCACCGTCCGTCACAAGAACCAGGTCAATGCCCTGGTCAAGATCATGACCGACTTCGGCATCTCCGCCGTGGTCTACTTTTTTATCGGCTACTACGTCGCTTACGGCAATCACTTCATGGCCAGCGCCAGCGAGCTGACCGCAGGCAACGGCTATGATCTGGTGAAGTTTTTCTTCCTGATGACCTTCGCCGCCGCCATTCCCGCCATTGTCTCCGGCGGTATTGCCGAACGCGCCCGCTTCTACCCCATGCTGATCGCCTCCGGGCTGATCGTGGGGCTGGTCTACCCGTTCTTCGAGGGTCTGATCTGGAACGGCAACTACGGCTTCCAGGCCTGGCTGGAGGCCCAGTTTGGTGCAGGCTTCCACGACTTTGCCGGCTCGGTGGTGGTGCACGGCGTCGGTGGCTGGATCGCTTTGGCCGCCGTACTGTTGCTGGGCGCCCGTAACGGTCGCTACCGCAATGGCCGGGTGGTGGCGTTCGCACCGTCCAACATTCCGTTCCTGGCGCTGGGGGCCTGGATTCTCACCGTTGGCTGGTTCGGCTTCAACGTCATGTCCGCCCAGACCCTGGACGGCATCAGCGGCCTGGTGGCGGTCAACAGCCTGATGGCCATGGTGGGTGGCGTGCTGGTGTCGATGCTGCTGGGCCGCAAGGACCCGGGCTTTATCCACAACGGCCCGCTGGCCGGCCTGGTGGCGGTCTGCGCCGGCTCGGACCTGATGCATCCGGTGGGCGCCCTGGTCACCGGTGGCATTGCCGGTGCCCTGTTTGTTTACCTGTTTGAGTGGGCCCAGGCCAAGATCGAGCGCCTGGACGACGTGCTGGGGGTTTGGCCGCTGCACGGCATCTGCGGGGTCTGGGGTGGCATCGCCGCCGGCATCTTCGGCCAGCAGGCCCTCGGCGGCCTTGGCGGGGTCAGCCTGATGGCACAGATCGTCGGCTCTCTCGCCGGTGTCGCCATCGCTTTGGCCGGTGGCCTGATCGTCTACGGCGCCATACAGGCGATCTCCGGACTGCGCCTGAGCGAGGAAGAAGAGTTCAACGGCGCCGATGTCAGCATTCACCGCATCGGCGCCACCTCAATGGAATGATCTCCGGCCGTGGCGGCGTTACTCCGTCACGGCCGCCGGCCCTCCCCGGCGCTGCTGACGCCACACCCGGAACTGCTCCAGGTAGGACAGCAGCGCTGGAATCACCACCAGCACCAGCAGGGTCGACAGCCCCAGGCCGAAGGCGATGGAGGTCGCCATGGGAATCAGGAACTGGGCCTGCAGTGACGTTTCGAACAACAATGGCAACAGGCCGCCAATGGTGGTCAGCGAAGTCAGCACCACCGCCCGTACCCGCTGCACCACCGCCTCGTTGAGCGCATCCAGGATGGTCAGTCCCTTTGCCCGTTGCTGGTTGTAGAAGGTCACCAGAATGATGGCGTTATTGACCACGATGCCCGACAGCCCAAACAACCCGAACAGCGACAGAATGGTGAGCTGAAGCCCCATGAACCAGTGGCCCAGCAGCGCCCCCACCAACGCAAACGGGATGATTGCCATCACGATCAGCGGCAGGCTCCAGGACGCAAACACCCACACCAGCACCACATACATCAGCCCCAGACCGATCACCAGGCCGGTGCGCATGTCCGCAAGCGTCTCGCGCTGGTCCGCCAGCCGTCCCTCAAAGCTGTAACGCAGGTTGTAGCGGCTGGCCAGCTCCGGCAACACCGTTTCCTCCAGACTTTCCTTGGCCTGGTCGGCGGTGCTGATGCGGGTGTCCAGCGAGGCACCCACCTCCACCGCCAACTGACCATCGGCGTGGCGCAGGGCCTGGAAGCCCTGACGATGATCCAGTGTCATGACCTGGTCGAGGGGCACGAATCGTCCATCCGGCACCCGCACCGTCAGCCGCGACAGCGTCGCCAGTTGTTCACGCTGGTCCCGTGGCAGCTGCACCCGCACCTCAATCTCGTCGCGACCGTCCTGGTAGACCTGGGCAATGCGGCCGTCGAAGGCCGCCCGCAACTGCCGCCCCAGGCTTTCGGTGGTCAGTCCCAGGGCATCACCGAACGGATTGACCGCGTAGATCAGCTGCTCCCGCCCCCAGGGCATGTCGTCGCCGCTGTCCAGCACCCCGGGCAGCCCTCGAATGGCCTCGTTCAACGCTTCCGCAGCCTGTTTCAGCTCACCGGCGTTGTCACCGGTGAGTCGAACCGCCAGATCCTTGCCCGGTGGACCGGCATTGCGGGCCTCCAGATTGAGGCTCTCCAGCCCCGCCGGCAGCGTCAGCCGTGACTGCCAGGCACGGATGAATTCGGGGTTGCGGACGCTGCGCTGGTCCGAGGGCACCAGCTCCACCATGATCCCGCCAACCTCATCACCCTGACGACTGCCGCCCTCCGCCGCCAGGGTCTGACCGTGGTTGGTAACGGCGTGCAGGATCAGATTGCCGCCCAGGGCCTGTTCGGTGTCGTTGAGAGTCGCCTCCATCTCGGCGAGGAAGCGGTCCACCGTCGCCCGACTGGTGCCGGTAACGAAGCTGGCGTTGGCATAGAAGATCGACGGCTCCGGCGACGGGAAAAAGTTGAACGGCAGCCGCCCGCCTACCAGCAGCCCGACGGTGAACAGCCCCAGCGCCAGCGCGCCGCACAGGGTGGCGCCACGGTAATGCAGGGTGAACCGGGAAAACCGCCGGAACGGCCCTTCGCGGAAACGCTCGAAGCCCTGCTCAAAGCGGTCCCGCAGCCGTGCCACCGGCGACGGTCGCCGCCTCGGGGTCTGATCGGCCGGCACAAAGGCGTGGCGCAGATGCGCGGGCAGCACAATGAAACACTCCACCAGCGACGCCGCCAGCACACAGATCATCACCAGCGGGATGTCCTGCAGGATGTTGCCTATGATGCCCCCCACCACCAGCAACGGCATGAACGCCGCCACCGTGGTCAGCGACGACGCCAGCACCGGCCATACCATGCGCCGGGCGGCGCCTTCGGAGGCATGCATCGAGCCCTCCCCCATGCGGGCGTGGGCATCGGCATCCTCCCCCACCACGATGGCGTCATCCACAATCACCCCCAGCGCCATGATCAGCGCAAACAGCGAAATCATGTTGATGGAGCCACCGATCAGCCACAGCACGATCATCGACGCCAGAAACGCGGTGGGGATACCGACGGCCACCCACCAGGCCACCCGCCCCGGCAGGAACAGGTACAACAGCAGGATCACCAGCACCAGGCCGCCCAGACCATTGTTGATCAGCAGCGAAATGCGGTCGTCGATCAGTTGCCAGGACTCGTCGTACACCTCCAGTTGTACCGTCGGTGGCAGCATCGGACGGGTACGTTCCAGCCAGCGCGCCAGGGCCTCGGCCGCCTTCAGCGAGTCGCCATCTTCCGAGCGGCTGAGCAACAGTTCCACCGCGGGTTGGCCATCGCGGCTCAGCGCCACCTGACCGGTCCTGGCTTCCTGACGGATGATTGCCACGTCCCCCAGGGTTATGCGCACCCGGTCACTGCTGACCAGCGGCACGGCAGCAAAGGCGTCCGGGGTTCGCCGCTGTTCCACCGAACGCAGTTCGCGGGTGGCGTCCTGCTGGCCCAGCAATCCCGCCGGCAGGTCCCGCGACACCGAGCGCACCCGGTCGGCAATCTGGTCCAGCGACAGACCCAGGCCGTCCAGCTCGGCCGCCGGGATCTCGATGCTGACTTGCAGCTCCGGCAGGCCTTTCAGGTCCACCCGGTCGATGCCGGCGTCCAGCAGTTCGTTCTCAAAACGGTAGGCCAGCGCCCGCCGCTCGTCGTCGGTGAGGTCGCCGAACACCAGCAGCCGCGCGACCGGGTCATACCGCTCGATCCGGGCCACCTGGGGCTCCTCGGCATCCACCGGCAGGTTGGTGAACTCGTCCACCCGCTGACGGACATCGTCCAGTGCCTGGATCGGATCGGTGCCCTCGTGGAATTCCAGGGAGATGTTGCTGATGCCCTGGGCCGAGGTGGAGGTCATTTTCTTCAGCCCCTCCAGATTGCGCAGCCGCTGCTCCAGGGGATCGGTAATGCCCTGCTCCACGTCCTCGGCGGACGCCCCGCTCCAGGGCACCCGCACACTGACGATGTCGAGGGCAAAGGTGGGGAAGAACTGGATGTTCATCCTGCTCATCGCCAGCACGCCGCCGAGCAGCATCACCAGCATCACCAGGTTGGCGGCGACCCGGTGGTGAACGAAGAAACCGATGACACCCCGTCGATTGGCCATCAGCTATCCGCCCCCTTGACCACGTCCACCCGCAGGCCGTTGACGGCGTTTGGCAGGTGGGTCACCACCAGTTGCTGGCCCGCCGCCAGCTCGGGTGAGGCAATCAGGGTCCAGGGGCGTGACCGGCCCTGGCGCAGCTCACCCAGGCGGGTAACGGCGATTCGCTGCATGCGCCCCTGGTCATTGACCACGTAGACACTGTCGTTGCCATAGAGCGCACTGAAGGGGACTGCCACGGCGTCGGTCACGGCGGGACGCTGCAGAATCACCGGCACCATGGCACCGGGACGCAGACCATCGGCGCGGCCCTGCAGCCGAAAGATGGCCTCGGTGCCGGTGGGGTCGCTCTGGCCGGCAAAGCGCACCAGGCGGAAGCGGGCATTGCCCTCCACTGCCTTCGCCTGCAACGGAGTGTCTTCGGCCAGTGCCGCTGCCAGCTCCTGGCGATAGCCCTGGGGAACGCGGGCCCGCAACTCCAGGCCCTCGTCGGGGTACACCGTCAGCAACGCCTGGTAGCGATTGACCTGATCCCCCGGTGCCACCTGCAGGTTGGTGACCCGACCGTCGAACGGCGCCACCACCTCACTGCGCTGCAGGTCCCGCTGTACCGAACTGAGGCGGGCGCTCGCCCGTTGCAGTTGCGCCTGCAACCGCTGCAGCCGGCTGGGATGGTCGTCCAGTGCCTGCTGACGCGCCACCAGCGCCAACCGGGCTCGGGCCAGCGCATCGGTGGCGGCCTCCAGCTGATCCCGGGACGCCAGATTGCGCTCCACCAGGGTGGCGATCCGCGACAACTGACGTTCGGCGTTGGCGACGATGTCCTGCTCACTCTCCAGCGCGGCCTGATCAGCCCGGTGACGGACCCGCTCCGAGGTCAGTTGCGCCCGGCTGTCGGCGACATCGGCCTCGGCGTCCGCCAGCAGCGGCTGCAGGTCGGCATCCGCCAGCCGCAGCAGTACCTGCCCGCGCCGGACTGCTTCACCCTCCTGCACCGGGCGTTCCGCCACCACCGCCGCCACCGGCGCTGACAGGGTAACCTGCTGGGGAGCGGTCAGTTGACCGTAGAGCGACAGCTCCGGCTGATGGCGGGCGGGACGCACGGTCTGGGTTTCAACCCGCCAGCTGCGCTCCTCGGCCTTGACCTCGACAGGTTCCGGCCGGGTGTACTTGAGCAGTAGAAAGCCGGCAATACCCAGGGCCAGGATGGCGAGGGCGATCAGACGTCGTCGCATGGGGACTCCTTGAAATCCAGTGGAGCCACGGCCGGCCCCTTCAGCTTTGGAAAACAGCACGTCGTTATTTGCAGCCGAGTGATCGGGCGACCCGACAGATGGATGTTAGACTGAACGTATTTTGTTGCCAGAAAGAATCCAGTGCCGTGCTCCAGGTCATATTGATCAACAGCTTGATTGTCGTCATCGTAGTCGCCGTGCACTACGAGTTCCTGCACGAAATGGGCCGCCTGCTGCCCCGATTTGGTGAACATTTTCACCGCGAGCGCATTTCCCTGGCGGTGCTCGGTACCCTGGTGGCCCACGCCGTCGAGGTGTGGATCTTCGCTGGCGCCTACTACCTGATGCACCACGCCGATACCTGGGGTCACCTGACCGGCAACTTCAGCGGTACCCTGATGGACTGCGCCTACTTTTCCTTCACCACCTTCACCACCCTCGGCTTCGGCGACATCGAGCCGTTCGGCCACATCCGCTACCTCACCGGCATCGAAGCGCTGACCGGCCTGATCCTGATCACCTGGAGCGCCTCGTTCCTGTTCGTGGAGATGCAACGCAACTGGCCATCGCGCTGATGCGCCAGCACAGCTTGCCAACAACCTCCGGACTTTCCTATGGGTAAAAAGTCATGATCTGCCGGCAGGAAGCCATGATTGATCGCCTATCCAGAGATCTACCGCCGAACTAGAGATCTATTGTCCATCTATAGAAAATTACGACGGATCACGTCATGCTACTATTAGAGTTATAAGCAATTATCCGGATGGGGAGGGATCCAGGTCCGCTTCTTGCTACGTACACAATAAAAAACCCAAAGGCAGTGATCCCCAATGAAGCCCAAGGTTGTAGTCAAAAACCTGTACAAAGTCTTCGGAGATCGCCCGGATGAAGCCATGGCCATGGTTCGCCAGGGGATCCCCAAGCAGCAAATCTTCGAAAAAACCCAACAGACCATCGGCGTCATGGACGCCTCCTTCGAAATATTTGAGGGCGAAATATTCGTCATCATGGGGCTTTCCGGTTCCGGTAAGTCCACCATGGTGCGTCTGCTCAATCGCCTGATCGAACCCACCGACGGCGAAGTCTGGATCGACGATCAGGACATCGCCTCGCTGTCCGAAAAAGATCTGAACCAGCTGCGGCGGGAAAAGATCAGCATGGTGTTCCAGTCGTTCGCGCTGATGCCCCACCTCAATGTCATCGACAACGCCGCCTTCGGCCTGGAACTGTCCGGGGTGCCCCGGGAGCAGCGCCATGAACGCGCCCGCAACGCCCTCGCCCAGGTCGGCCTGGAAGCCAACGTCAACAGCTACCCGGATGAGCTGTCCGGCGGCATGCAGCAGCGGGTGGGGCTGGCCCGGGCACTGGCCAACGACCCCGACATCATGCTGATGGACGAGGCCTTCTCCGCCCTCGACCCGCTGATCCGCACCGAGATGCAGGACGAGCTGGTCAAGCTGCAACAGGACTCCGACCGCACCGTGATCTTCATTTCCCACGATCTCGACGAAGCCATGCGCATCGGTGACCGCATCGCCATCATGGAAGGCGGCCGGGTGGTTCAGGTGGGCACACCGGATGAGATTCTCAAGAACCCGGCGGACGACTATGTGCGGTCGTTCTTCCGAGGGGTCGACAAATCCACCGTGTTCACCGCGGCCGATGCCGCCCGTCGCAAGCAGGTGACGGTGATCGAGCGCGAGGGTGCCGGTGTGCCGGCCGCACTGGAACGGCTGCGCCAGAACGAGCGCGACTTCGGCTATGTGATCGACCGGCAGCAGCGTTACCAGGGCACCATCTCCCTGGATTCCCTGCTGGCAGCGGAAAAGAACGGAGGCAGCCTCAACAGCGCCTTCCTGAGCGAGGTGGAAGCGCTGAAGGGCAACAGCTCGCTACACGACATCATTGGCACCGTGGCCGCCGCACCCTGCGGCCTGCCGGTAACCGACGACAACGGCACGTACCTGGGGGTGATTTCCAAGGCCTCCCTGCTACAGGCCCTTGACCGGGAGGGAGACTGACCATGGCAGACCAACAGAATGACACCGGCCACGAGCCGGTCCCCTACGACACCTCCACCGGCGCCAACCCCTGGGCGGATGTCACCGCTCCGGCAACGGAACCCGCCACCGACGCCAATAGCGCGGCGGACCCCTGGGGCAGTGCCGGCAGCGAACCGGAGCCCACCGGCGGCGACTGGCTGTCCCAGTCGGCACTCCAGGAGGCCCCGAAGAACACCTGGAGCGACCCGTTCCAGACCGAATGGTTCGACATCCAGGGTGGTGTCGAAACCGGCATCGACTGGGTGGTGGAAAACTTCCGGCTGTTCTTCCAACTGGTCAAGCAGCCGGTGGACCTGGCGCTGACGGTCTTCGACACCGCCCTGCTGAGCATTCATCCACTGGTGATGGTGCTGCTGTTCGGCCTGCTGGCCTGGCAGCTCTCCAGCCTGCGCCTCGGCATCGCCGCCATGGTGGGGATGATCGCGATGGGCGCCATCGGCGCCTGGGAACAGGCGATGACCACCCTGTCGCTGGTGATTACCTCGGTGCTGTTCTGCATGGCGCTGGGGATTCCCACCGGCATCTGGATGGCCAAGAGCGACCGGGTTGCCGGCGTGGTGCGGCCGATTCTCGACGCCATGCAGACCACCCCGGCGTTTGTCTATCTGGTACCGATCGTGATGCTGTTCGGCATCGGCAATGTGCCCGGAGTCATCGTTACCATCATCTTTGCCGTCGCCCCGGTGATCCGCCTGACCAACCTGGGCATCCGCCAGGTGCCGGGGGATCTGGTGGAGGCCTCGCGCTCCTTCGGTGCCAGCCCGCGACAGTTGCTGTTCAAGGTCCAGCTGCCACTGGCCATGCCCACCATCATGGCCGGGGTCAACCAGACCCTGATGCTGGCCCTGTCGATGGTGGTGATCGCCTCGATGATTGCGGTGCCGGGCCTGGGGCTGATGGTGCTGCGGGGCATTGGCCGGCTCGACATCGGGCTGGCCACCGTCGGCGGCATCGGCATCGTTATCCTCGCCATCATCCTCGACCGGATGACCCAGGCGCTGGGCAAAGACGCCCGCGAACGCGGCGTCCGTCACTGGTACGAGTCCGGCCCGGCCGGGCTGATCCATGCACTGATCAAAAATAAAAAAAAGGCCTGACCGGCGCCACACGCCGGCACTTCCGCCTCGCCAATCACTCAAAGAGCAGGAGCACGAACGATGAAAACGCAAGCTACCCTGGCTGCAGCGATCCTCGCCGGCAGCATCAGCGTCAACGTCTCGGCTGACACCATGCCCGGCAAGGGCGTCACGGTCCAGGCGATCCAGAGCCCGATCGCCGAGGAAACCTTCCAGACCATGCTGGTCAACGAAGCCCTGAAAGAGCTGGGTTACGACGTTCAGCCGATCCAGGAAGTGGACTACAGCGCCGGCTACACCTCCATCGCCAACGGTGACGCCACCTACATGGCGGTGAACTGGTACCCGCTGCACAACGCCATGTACGCAAATGCCGGCGGCGACGACGTCTTCTTCCGTCAGGGCCACTACATCAGCGGCGCAGCCCAGGGCTACCTGATCGACAAGAAAACCGCCGAAGCCCACGACATCGACAACATCGAGGACTTCAAGAAGCCGGAAATCGCCGCCATCTTTGACACCGACGGCGATGGCAAGGCCGACCTGACCGGCTGCCAGGCCGGCTGGGGCTGCGAGGGGGTGATTGAGCACCAACTGGACGCCTTCGACCTGCGTGACACCGTCACTCACAAACAGGGCCAGTACGCCGCCATCATCTCCGACACCATCACCCGTTATCGGGACGGCGATCCGATCTTCTACTACACCTGGACCCCCTACTGGGTCTCCGGCATCCTGGTGCCGGGCAAGGACGTGGTGTGGCTGGAGGTGCCCTACTCCTCCAACCCCAATGGCGCCGACACCGAGCTGCCCAACGGCAAGAACTACGGTTTCGAAATCAACAGCGAGCGGATTGTGGCCAACAAGGACTGGGCCGAAGCCAACCCCGCAGCCGCCAAGCTGTTTGAGATCATGACCCTGTCGGTCAACGACGTCAGTGCCGAGAACATGCAGATCCGCAACGGCGAAGACAGCCAGCGCGACATCCAGGCCCACACCCGCGCCTGGATCGACAGCCACCGCGACACCTTCGACGGCTGGCTGGAGCAGGCCCGCGCGGCCGCCAACTAAGCCAGCAGGCGCAAAAAAGGCCCGCGCCGCCCCGGCGACGGGCCTTTTTTGCCTGGGAGCCTCTGATACGGTCAAGGTAATGAGTGCTATCAAATTGATTAAGCTCAACTTTCGATCATAATACGTACACCTTACGACTTCGGACGGATGGCATTCCCTATAGAATCCCGTACCTTTTTGCCGCTCAGACCGAACCCAACGGCTTCAGCCCAGCATGACCGACCGCTCCGACAACGACCTATCCGACCTTCTGTCCGTTGGCCCCAACCGCCTGGCCATCCTGACCCAGTACACCCGGAACTCCGTACTGATCACCGACCGCGGCGGCCAGATCCGCTGGGTCAACGACAGCTTTGTCCGCTCCACCGGCTACAGCAAGGAGGAGGCCATCGGCCGCAAGCCCGGTGATCTGCTGCAGGGCACCGGCACCGATCCCGGCACCATTACCCGGATGCGGGACGGCCTGGCCCGGGGCGAAGGTTTTGACGAGGAAGTGCTGAACTACACCCGCGACGGCGACCCGATCTGGTTCCGCATCAACTGCAGCCCCCTGGACCGGGACGATTGTGGCCACGACGGCTTTATCGCAATCCAGAACGACATCACCCGGCTGAAGGAGTCCCAGCGCGAACTGCGCATCGCCGCCAGCGTGTTTGAGCGCAGCCACGATGCCATCATGATCACCGACCAGAACAACCGGATCATCGACATCAACCCGGCATTCAGCCGCATCACCGGCTACGGCAAGGCCGAGGTGATGGGCAGGAGTCCGGCGGTGCTGAGTTCCGGCCAGCACTCACGGGAGTTTTACCAGGCCATGTGGGGCGCCATTGAGCGCCGTCACAGCTGGCGGGGCGAGATCACCAACCGGCGCAAGAACGGCGAGCTGTTTACCGAGCTGGTGTCTATCAACCGGGTACAGCTGGACCATCCCGACGAGTGGTACCACGTCGCGGTGTTTTCCGATATCACCGCGCTGAAGAACCACGCCGAGGCCATGGATCGGGTCGCCAATTACGACGACCTGACCGGCCTGCCCAACCAGCGCCTGCTGACGTCCCGCATGTACCGGGCGCTGGCGGAGGCGGATCGCAGTGGCACCGCGCTGGCGGTAATGCAACTGGACCTGGACCAGTTCAAACAGATCAACGACCGCTTTGGCCATGCCGCCGGCGACCATGTACTTGCCACCATCGCCAAGCGCCTCAAGGCCGCCGTGCGCAAGGAAGACACCCTGGCCCGCCTCAGTGGCGATGAGTTCGTGCTGCTGCTGCCGGATCTGGAAGACGACCTCGAGGCCTGCCAGCGGCTGCTGGCCCAGGTACGCGGTCCGGTGGCGGTGGGGCCCACCACGGTGTCCATCACCGCCAGCGCCGGCGTCACCTTTTACCCTGAAGACACCTCGGAGCCGGACCGGCTGATCCGCCACGCCGGCCAGGCCATGTACCTGGTGAAAGAGAATGGCGGCGACGGCTGCCATCGGTTTGATCCGGGCGTGATCCGCCACCGGGAACTGCGGCTGCAGATGCTGGGAGAACTCAGCGAGGCCATTCGCCAGGACCAGCTGGAGCTGCATTACCAGCCCCAGGTGCAGATGGCGGACAACGCCGTCATCGGCGCCGAAGCGCTGATCCGCTGGCGCCACCCCCGCCGTGGTCTGCTGTCCCCCGGGGAATTCCTGCCGGTGGTCACCGGCAGCGAGCTGGAAGTACCGATGGGCCAGTGGGTGATCCGCAACGCCCTGGCCCAGCTTGATGCCTGGCAACAGGCCGGCCTCAACCTCCAGGTCAGCATCAACATCAGTGCCAACCACCTGATGGACCCGGGCTTTACCGACTACCTGCGCAGCCACCTGCTGGACCACCCGGAGATGGACCCTGCCATGGTGACCCTGGAAGTGCTGGAATCCACCGCCCTCGATGACATGCAGCGGGCCGGTAACGTGATCGGCGAATGCCGGGGCATGGGCTTCCAGGTGGCGCTGGACGATTTCGGCACCGGCTACTCGTCACTGACCTACTTCCGCGCCCTGCCCATCGATCTGATCAAGATCGACCAGAGCTTCATCCGCAACATGATGGCGGACACCAGCGACCGGGCGATTGTCGAGAGTGTGATCTTCCTGGCCAAGCAGTTCCGGCGACCGGTGCTGGCCGAAGGGGTGGAAACCCTCGACCACGCCGACGTACTGCGGCAGATGGGGTGTGAGCAGATCCAGGGCTATGGCATCGCCAAACCGCTGCCCGCCGCCGACTTCCTGCACTGGCTCCGGGATTGGCGCCAGCGCTACCCCACCCCGCCTCAGCGGCGGTAGCGGCGTTCGTCCAGGGTCAGCAGCCGTTCCGGGTTGAACACCATCAGCCCGGACACCACGGTGCCGTTGACGAAGGCTTCCGGCAGCACGATCAACGGCAGATACCGCAGGTACTCGTGCACCAGCTCATCCCAGCTGTAGGAACCGGACGACCACAGCATCAGCACCATGGTGCCGCCGGCCACCAATACCGCCCCGGCGGCGCCGAAAAAACCACAGAAGAAGATGTAGGCAAAGAAGTTGCGGAAGTCCTTGTGACGCTCCCACAGCATGATGCCGTGACTGACCAGCGCCGGCACCATCACCGTGATCAGACCGTTGGCGGCAAACAGCTGCCAGGGCTCGCGACCGGTGACCACCACGATCACCAGCGCCATCAGCCCCGCCATCACCGCCAGTGGCCAGCCCAGCATCAGGGTCACCGCCGTCATCGCGAAGATGTGGATGGTCAGCCCCGGCGACAGCCCGGCCCGCAGCTGCCACAGGAACCCCAGTGCCACCGCGGCCCCGAACAGACTGTGCTGCAGCGCCTGGTCCGTCTTCAGCCGGGCCCAGTCGGCCTGGCGCACCGCGGCAGCCAGAATCAGGCAGAACAGCGCGGCCGTGACCACCAGTTGGGTTGTGGAAAAGATCTGCAGGGTCATCCCCATGACGACATCCCGTTCAGCAAGAAACCACTCGAAACACCCTATGATACGGTCTCAGCGCCGTTCGGTGCCACGGCCACGATGGCCAGGAGCGGCATTGCGATCAGGCCGCAGCCAGTTTGCGCCAGGCCTGGTAGGTACTGAGGAACACCTCGCCGCTGAGTCGCTGCAGGAAGTCGGTCTGCCGCAGCCGGTCCATCACCGGCCCCTTCACCTCTGACAGGTGCAGTCGCACATTGGCGTCCGCCAGACGATCGTTGATGGCCTCCAGACTTTCCAGGGCCGAGGCGTCGATCTGGTTGATCGCCGGGCACACCATCACCACGTCGTGCAGCTCCGGGCGCTCACCGGCCAGCTCCAGCACCGTTTCCTCCAGGAAGCGGGCATTGGCGAAATAGAGACTCTCATCGATCCGCAGCAGCGCCAGGCGCTCGCTGGTTTCCACCTCAAAGCGGCGCACGTTGCGGAAATGCTCGGTACCCGGCACCCGCCCCAACACCGCGGTGTGAGGCCGGGAGGTGCGGTACAAGAACAGCGCAATGGAGAGGCTGACACCGGCCAGGATGCCCGCCTCCACACTGTGGCCCAGAGTCAGCAGGATGGTGGCAAGCATGGCGAGAAAATCCGCCCGGGAATAGCGCCAGGTCCGCACCAGCGCCGGCAGGTCCACCAGACTGGACACCGACACGATGATGGTCGCCGCCAGCGCAGCTTTCGGCAGCTCCGTCAGCAACGGTGTCAGGAACAGCGCCGCCAGCACGATGCCAATGGCGGTGAATACCCCGGCCGCCGGCGTCGCCGCTCCGGCCTCGAAATTGACCGCGGAACGGGAAAAGCTCGCCGCCACCGGCATCGCACCGGAGAACCCGGACCCCAGGTTGGCCGCCCCCAGGGCCACCAGCTCCTGATCCGGATCGATCCGCTGGCGGCGTTTGGCCGCCATGGTCTGGCCAATGGAAATGGATTCCACAAACCCCACCACGCCGATCAACAGCGCGGCCAGGAACAGCTGCTGCCACAACCCCGGCTCCAGCGACGGCATCACCAGGGTCGGCAGCCCGGACGGCACCTGACCGACCACCGCCACACCGTCCCCGGCCAGATCCCCGGCCCAGGTCGCCAGGGTCGCCAGCGCCACCACCATCACCGGGGCCGCCTTCGCAGCCAGACCGGCACTGCGCGGCCCAAGGCCCAGGGCCACCAACGCCGGTACCAGTCCCCGCCTGGCCGCCACCAGCGCCAGCAGCGACGCCACGCCGATGGCCAGGGTCGGCCAGTGCACCTGGTGCAGGTGACCCAGCAACTGCTGCCCCATGCCCAGCAGGTTGTGACCGGCAGCTTCAACGCCGATCAGGTGCCCCACCTGGCTGGTGGCGATGATGACCCCGGAGGCAGACACAAAGCCGGAGATCACCGGATGGCTGAGGAAGTTGGCCAGAAAGCCGAGACGGAAGACCCCCATCAGCACCAGCAACAGGCCCGACAGCACACTCAGCACGATGGCCCCGGCCAGGTACTCCGGACTGCCCGCCACAAAGAGCTGCTGCAGTGCCGCCGCGGTCATCAGCGACGCCACCGCCGCCGGCGCCACCGACAGTGCCCCGCTGGTGCCAAAGATGCCGTACAGCACCAGCGGCAGGATACTGGCGTAGAGTCCATACTCCGCCGGCACACCTGCCAGCAGGGCATAGGCCAGGGACTGGGGAATCAGCATCACGGTGACCACCACCGCCGCGACCAGGTCGCTGGCGAAGGTGTCGCGGTGATAGTGGGGCAACCATTGCAGGCAGGGCAGGAAACGCTGGATCGACATGGCAACAACCTGAATCAGAGACAACCATCAGCGCCGACAGGACGCCAATCAAAAGGTTATAGATTTATAACATTTTGAAATAACCGCTCTGAAACGGAGCTTCTCGATATTTGTCATCCACCAGATCGATCATACAAAAAGCTAAGGAACTGTTTATCGATTAAGAAACGGCCCCGGCTTTCACTCACCGGGCCATCAGCTCATCCAGCCGGGCCTGGATCTCCTGCCGTCGGCCGGCGTCCGCCTGGGGCCGGTCCGGTCTGGCCGGCGCCAGCAGAGCCCGTTCCAGGTAGCTCCGGGCCCGTTCGGGTTCGCCCTGTTGCATCAGGTAATCGCCGTAAAAGTAGTTCGGATCGATGCCATCCGGATTCAGCCGCAACGCCGCCTGCAGATGGTTCCGGGCCTCCTCGTCATCGCCAAAGGACAATGGCCAGCCCGGCACCTGGTAGTAGAGACTGCCCAGGGAGGTGTGGGCAGAGCCCGCCAGGGCCGTTCCGTCCAGCGCCAGGGCCTGCTCCAGCGCCTCCCGGGCATCACCCACCAGCGACAGAGCCCCCAGTCCGCCCTTGGCACCCGCGTAGGTGCTCAGCACGATGCCCTGCCAGATCCAGGCCTCGGCCCGTTGCGAGTGGCTCTCGCGCCAGCTCGTCACCTCAGCCACCAGCTGCTCAAAGGCCGCCTCCCGCTGCTTTTCCGGCAACTGGTACTGGATCTCCGCCCAGCGATGCTGGATCGACAGCAGCTGATCCGCGAACTCATCCGCCACCGCCGCGCTCGCCCAGAGCGCCACTACCATGACCACCAACAACCGCTTCATTTCGAACCCTCCGTCATCAGAAACCGCTGGATCACCGGCAGCTGCCGGCGCATGGCCTGATCCACCAACCGGGGCAACAGACCGTTCAGCATCACAAAGAACCGCTCCGGCCAGCCCAGATAACGCCGAGTCTGGCTCCGGACCATGGTGTCTACGATGTCCCTGGCCACCGTCTCCGGCGGATCAACCCGATTGCCCAGGGCCTGATTGAGCGCGTCCACCGCCCCCGGATTCATCGCGGTCTGGGTGGCCCTGGGGGCCACATAAAGGACGTCGATCGGGGTGTCCGCCAGCTCCCGTCGCAACGCCTCGGTGAATCCGCGCAAGCCGAACTTGGTGGCGCAATAGGCGCTGTAGCCCGGAAAGCCGATGCTGCCGAAGGTCGAGCCAACAAACACCATGCCCCCCTGCCCCCGCTCCCGGAACCTCGGCACAAAGTGGGCCGACACGGCAAAGGCGCTGGTCAGGTTGACCGCCATCAACTGTTGCCAGTCCGCCATCGCCAGGGCGTCCAGCCGGCAGAACCGGTTCTGTCCGGCACAATGGATGACGCCATCAATCAGCGGATGCTGCTCCGACACCCGGGCCAGTTCGGCGCCAAGGTTCGCCGCCGCCAGATCGAGCTGAACCCAGTCGCAATCCGGCAGGGGCAATACGGGCTGGGAGCGACTGGCCACCACCAGGCGGGCACCGGCGGCCTGCAACGGCTCGATCAGGGCCCGACCAATACCACCAGTGCCTCCCAGCAACAGAAAGGTGCGATCACGCAGCTGCATGGCTCACCTCCGGCAGAGGAATCGCCCGCAGCATGTCGCCGTACAGGCGGTAGCAGATCCGCGCGGTATCGATGATGGCAGCCTGGTCGTCCGGGTCGGTGATGCCATCCATCAGGGTCCGGAAAAACTCGAAATGGTCCTGGTCCAGCTCGCCGTGGGAGTAGAGGTAGCTGAAGGCCTCGTTGGGCAATCCCAGATGCTGCTGGATCATCTGCCCCATGCTGGTGGCCAGCTCAATGCTGGTGCCTTCCAGCACCTGCACCATGCCAAACAGCCCAACCGGGTTGCCGCGCTGGATCAGGTCATAGAGGTAAGCCACCATCAGCCGGATCGGCAGATCGGGCTGCCCCCGACGCACCGGCTCCGGCGCCGTATCGCAGGCCGCCAGGTCGGCCAGTATCCACTCGTGGTGGCCATACTCCTCATCGATGTAGGACACAAGCGCCTTGCGCACGAACTCCAGCCGCTCCGGCAACCGTCCACCGCAGGCCATCATCAGCGGCGCGGTGTGTTTGACGTGATGGTAGGCCTGGGTCAGGAAGTAGCGGTAGCTGTCCAGATCGAACCGGCCCTGGGGAATGGCGGTCAGCACCGGGGCTTCGGTGACGTGGCGACGCGCATCGGCGGTGGCGGTTTGCAGGGTATCGAAAAATGCCATGGTGAGACTCCTCACTCAGAAAGGATGGAAAGTCCGGCCGACGGGTCGCCGTCCGGTGGAAACGATGACGCTGGCGCCACCAGCAACACCCGGGCGGCCGGGGCCAGCAGCGTAGGCAGGTCGGCGAGCAGGCGCTGCCTGACCAGTCGGCCATTGGCGGTGACATGGCCCTGATCGGTCGTGAGTGACCAGGGCAACAGATACAGGCAACGCAGGCGGGCATAGTCCGGCAACCGGGCGTTCAGCCGCTGCGCCGCCTCACGGATTGCCTCCGGCGTCTGTTCCGGCCGGGGCACCAGCAGCACCGAGGGCTGGGGCTCGCCGTCGCCAAACACCAGCGCCTGTCGCACGGCCAGGGTCTGCAACAGTTCGCTTTCCAGCCATTCCGGGCTGATGTTGCGACCGAAGCTGGTGATGATGAGATTTTTCTGGCGGCCGCTCACCGACAGGAAGCCGTCTTGGTCCAGCGCACCGAGATCCCCGGTTGCCACCTCCCCACAACGGTTGGCTGGCTCGCCGAGGTAGCCCAGGTAGGCCTGCCCCTGCACCAGGATCTCGCCCGTCTCGCGGATGCTCACCGACAGGTGATCCAGCGGTCGCCCCACCCGTTCCAGGTGGTCGTCACCGGGCACGTTCAGGGCCACCACCGAGCCGCATTCCGACAGCCCATAACCCTGATACAGCGGAACGCTGAGGGCCCGGGCACGACGGATCAGCTCCGGCGCCACGCGGCCCCCGCCGACGGCCAGAAAGTGGAAGCACTCGGGATCAAGCTGACCCTCGGCCACCGCCTGCACGATCACCATCGCCAACTCCGGCACCAGGATCAGCGAGTCCGGCCGCTCCGCGGCCAGCGCGGCCACCAGCTGCGCCGTATCCAGCGCGCTGCTGCCGTGAAACCCCAGTTCCGCCAGGGGCCGCAACACCACGGTGGCGCCCAGCGACAGCGGCAGGTAGACCCCGGCGATATTCTCCAGCAGGGTGGCCAGGGGCAGCACACAAAGATGCCGCGACAGCGCCACGCCCTCCAGCCGGCGAGCAAGGGCAGCGACCGTGGCATCCAGTTGCTGGTGGGCCAGGCAAACCCCCTTGGGCTGACCGGTACTGCCGGAGGTGAAAGTGACTTTGCCCGTGCCCACCGGCATCGCCTGTGGCTCACCGGTCTTGGCCACCGGCTGCAGCCAGAGGCCCGCTCGCAACGGCTGGCCGGAGCCCGTGTCCGCAACCTGGAGGATGGCGTCCAGACTGGCACTGCCTTCCAGGTGCTGCCGCTGCGCGCTGGAGAAGAACCCGGGAATCGGCACGCAGACGCGGCCAGCCAGACGGCAGGCCAAATCCGCCAGCACCCAGTTAACGCTGTTGTCCCCGGCCAGGCCCAGGCGTTGCCCGTCCTGCGCCTGCAAACGCGCCGCCAGAGCCGTCACCTCCGTCCACAACTGCCGATAACTCAGGCACTCCGTGGCGGACTCCAGGGCCCGCCGACCGGGCTGCTCGGCCGCCAACCGGGCCAGCCGTTCAGGCAATCCAGTCATAGCGGGCCTCCCGGTCAGCCAGATTCCAGGCCTGTACCCGCTGCAGCACACCCTGCCGGGCCAGGCTGCGATACCCCTCTGCCACGGCGGCAGCCATCGCCTGGGGGTGATGATCGTAGTAACGGCCCCAGCCCTGCCCACCGTCCGCCAGACGTACCGGGTCCGCCGGTGCCAGCCAGTGGGTCTGGATACCCTGGCGTTCAAAGCTGTTGCGCAACTGGTCGGTACCGGTAAAGCCGATCCACTGGTAGCCCTGGGCCTGCAACCAGACCGTCAACAGCGGGAACAGGTAGCGGGACACGCCCGCTTCCACGCCGGCCAGGTGGGCTATCTCTGCCACAGTCTCCCGCGATGGTCGGGGCGATCCCGGCAACAGCTGCTCGATTGGCTGACCGGTATAAGCCTCCAGAAACAATGGTTCTGCTGCCGCCTGGCGGACCCCGACGGCGGCGAGCAACGAACCTTGGCGGCTGGTCAGAACCAGCAGGCGGGGTACTTGCAGTGCCGGCATTGCCCCGTACGCCTGGTGAAAGCGACGCTGGATAAACGCCACCGCGGCGGCCTCGGTGGCAGAGCCCGGCGCCACCTCGCACAGCAGGCGCCCGGCACAGCGAAAACGCGGCTGGACCTCATCGGACAGCACCGAGCAGGTGGTGGAAAGGGTCATCGGATCAGACATCGCAGCAGCTCCCTGGCCTCTGGAATAAACGCACGATCCCAAGCTAGCGGGGCGGGCTTAACCCAGCCTTAAGCCGGGCCCGCCAAATCCTTAAGCCGACCTTAAGGTTTGTGTGCCAGAATTCGAAAAGCTGTGCTGTTAATTCGAGTCACTGTGCTGTTAGAGGAGCACGCCATGCGCATCCTGCTGGTGGAAGACGACCACCTCCTGGCCCAAACCATGCTCGAGATGCTGCGGGAGGATCATTACGCCGTCGACTGGCTGGACGATGGCCAACAGGCCGAAGCAGCCATTGCCGAGGAACACTTTGACCTGGTGATCCTCGACCTGACCCTGCCGCGGGTCGATGGGCTGGATATTCTGCGGCGCAGCCGGCAGCGGAACGTGGGTACACCGATGATCATCCTCACCGCCCGCGGTGACCTGGCGGAGAAACTGCAGGGGCTGGATGCCGGCGCTGACGACTACCTCACCAAGCCGTTTGTGATGGCGGAACTGAAAGCCCGTATTCGGGCCGTAAGCCGGCGCGCCCAGGGCCAGGCCGAGCTGGAACTGCGCGTGGGCGCCCTCGCCCTGGACCCGGCCCACTACCTGCTCAAGATCGGCGAGACCCGTATGTCGCTCCCCCGCAGCGAGTTCCAGATCCTTCACTACCTGATGCGCCACCCCGACCAGGTCGCCACCCGCCGGCGGCTTGAGGAGCAACTCTATGGCTGGGAAGCCGGCGCCGAAAGCAATGCCCTGGAGGTCCACATCCACCACCTGCGCAAGCGCATAGGCAAGTCGCTGATCCGCACGGTACGGGGGGTTGGTTACCTGCTGGACAGCCAGGCAGCAACGGAGGTTGCGTCCACACCATGTCCCTGACCCGAACCCTGACCCTGCTGATCTTGGCCACCGTGCTGGTGATCGCCGGGCTGGCCGCCATCTGGAGCTACGTGGAGAGCAACCACGAACTGGAGGAACTGTTCGACGCCGAGCTGGCCCAGAGTACCCGGATTGTCCAGGGGCTGGTCCGCCATCTGGTTCAGAGCCAGTCTCTGGCGTCCATGCAACAGATTCTGGAAGACACCCTGGCGCTGCCACCGGGCGCTCGCCAGGAAGGCGATTTTGAGGAGATACTGCCGGACGGCTCCGGCCACAAATATGAGAAAAAAATTGCCTTCCAGATCTGGTCCGCCGACGGCGAGCTGTACCTCAGCACCCAGCTTCACGACACCGGTTTCAATCCCCGGCCCGGCTACGCCTGGGCGGAGTCCCAGGGCTTTGCCTGGCGCACCTTCACCCTGCAGGACCCCGCCACCGGCGTATGGATACGGGCGGCACAACGCAACGACATTCGCCAGGAGCTGAGTGAGGAACTGGCAGTGAGCAACGTACTGCCGCTGCTGGTGGCGCTGCCGTTGCTGGCCATTGCCCTGGTGCTCGCGATCCGCCTGGGCCTGCGACCACTACGACGACTGGCGACACCGTTGCGGCACATGGCCCCGGAGCGCCTGCACCCGCTGGACGAACACGCCGCTCCGAAAGAGGTGCAGGCCCTGGTACAGGCGATCAATGGCCTGCTGCAACGGCTCGACGATGCCCTGGACCGGGAACGCCGGTTCTCCGCCGACGCCGCACACGAACTGCGGACACCGCTGGCGGCCCTGCGTCTGAACCTGGAGAAAGTCAGCGCCGAGGCGCCGGAAAAATACGACGGCCTGATTCGCTCCGTCGACCGGATGTCCCACCTGGTGGAGCAGATGCTGCTGCTCAGCAAGGTCGACAGTGGCCAGGGCTTCAAACTGGAGTACCACAACCTGTCCGCCATTCTTGAGCAGAGCGTTGCCGAGGTGGCGCCACTGGCATTCAGGAAGCAGATAGAACCGGAGCTGCACGATAGCACCGCGCAGGCCATCGTGCTCTGCAACAGCGCCCTGATAAGCACCCTGGTACGCACCCTGTTGGCAAATGCCATTCAATACAGCCCTACCGGTACCAAGGTCACCACCTGCCTCGAGGCGTCACCCGATGGCTATCGGCTCCAGGTCTGCGATCAGGGTCCCGGTATTCCAGAGGGTGAGCGCCGCCGGGCCGTCCAGCGCTTCGTTCGGCTGGACCAGCGACAAGGCCAGGGTGCCGGTCTGGGGCTGGCAATCGCGCTCCGCATCACGGAGCTCCACGGCGGTAAACTGAGCCTGATGCCGCGGGCGGATGGTACGTCCGGGCTGTGCGTCGAGCTGACGATCCCGTCACATCCGACAACCATCAACCCGAGCCAATCAGAACCTCCTTAATGTTCAATTAAGCTTTCCCCAGCAGACTCCTGATCGCCGTGCTGTCTCTGCGGTTTTCTGTCACTGCTTCCTGACCAGGCAACTTGCACCGCCCGGGAAGCCTTTACGAGGTCTGCGCTCATGTCTACCGACAATTCTCTTTCTGTGGTTATACCGGCCAAGGACGAGGCAGGAAACATTGGCCAACTGGTTACGGAAATTCACCAGGTACTGCGGGACTACCCTCACTATGAAATCGTCGTAGTGGATGACGGCAGTGATGATCACACCCTGGAGACCGCGAGAAGAACTGCCGAAGCACTGCATTGTCCTTTCCAGGGGCTGCGTCACGAGTACAGCATTGGCCAAAGCGGTGCCCTGCTGACGGGCATTCGGGCCGCAACCGGCGTGTTGATCGTCACCATGGACGGCGACGGCCAGAACGATCCCACCGATATCCCGGAGATGCTTAGGCTGGCGCAGAGCTATCGGGGCCGCGACTTTTGCATTAACGGATTCCGCATCAACCGTCGTGATACTACCTGGAAGCGCCTGCAGTCGCGCCTGGCCAACCGTATTCGCAGTACCCTGCTGGGCGACGGCATTCCCGACAGCGGCTGTGGCCTAAAACTGTTTCCCAAGGCGACCTTCCTCAAACTGCCCTGGTTTGATCACGGTCACCGTTTCCTGCCGGCCCTGGTAAAAAGCATTGGCGGGGAGCTGGACATGGTGGTGGTCAATCATCGCGAACGCCGAAGCGGCCGCTCCAACTACAACGCCTGGAACCGTGCCTGGGCCGGATTGCTGGACCTTGCCGGCGTGATGTGGCTGCTGCACCGCACCCGGGTGGCCCAGGTACAAACGCAGACCGGGCCCGAGTCGCGCTGATATGGCTGCCTGGTCAAGACGTCTGTTCGTCGGGTCGTTGCTGCTCCTGATCTGGGTGGCGCTGCAACAGCATTGGTTGGATTTTCTGGCCGATGGCGACCAGCTCACCCACTTCCTGCATCGACACAACGCCACCGGACTGTGGCTGGTGCTGGGCGCCGGCAGTCTGTTCACTGCGGTGGGTGGCCCCCGTCAGCTGCTGGCGTTTGCCCTGGGTTACGCTCTGGATGCCAGTCAGGGTGTGGTGTTCTCAACCCTGGCCACCCTGGTCGGCGCCGGTTTGTGCTTCCTGCTTGCCCGAACGCTGCTTCGACCCATTCTGACAAAACGTCTGGGCTTGCAGATCTCCCGGTTCGAACAGCTGTTCGCCCGAAGAACCGCCAGCAAGATTCTGCTGGTCAGGCTGTTTCCGGTTGGCAGCAATCTGCTCACCAACCTCGCGGCTGGCGCAGCGGGCATCCGCTTCTGGCCGTTCATCGTGGGCAGTGGTCTGGGTTACCTGCCCCAGATGCTGGTGTTTGCGCTCGCCGGCTCCGGTGTTGGCAATACCAGCCAGCTCCAGTTCGCTCTCAGTGCGGGGTTACTGGTCATCAGCTCACTGCTTGGTGGCTATCTTTACCACCAGCAACGCCACCAGTCCCTGGCCCATTCACTCCCTTCCAGATCCTTATCTCAACATGCCGCTTTCCTCAAACCTCCGGAATGGTAACCACATCCTGTTCACACTTTCCCAGCAGCGATTGCTGCTCTGGGTGCTGGCATTTGCGGCCATCATCCTGTTCATGGGCATTGGCCTGCGTTCGCCCTGGCCTGCAGACGAGCCCCGGTTCGCCGAAGTTGCGCGGGAGATGGTGGCCTCGGGGCAGTGGCTGATCCCCATGCGGGGTGGCGAGTTCTACCCGGACAAACCACCGGTATTCATGTGGGCCATCGCGGCACTGTATTGGCTGACCGGTAACCTCAAAGTGGCGTTCCTGTTGCCGAACGCCATCTGCGGTCTGATCATCATTGCTACGGTGTTTGATCTGGCCTACCGGTTATGGGGTCGCCAGGCGGCGTTGTGGTCGGTTGTCCTGCTGTTGATCGCTCCTCAGTTTATGGTGCAAGCCAAAAACGCCCAGATCGACGGCATGGTGGCCTGCTGGATAACCCTGGGCTGCTACGGACTCATCAGGCACTTCTATCTCGGACCGCACTGGCGCTGGTACTTTTCAGCATGGGCTTTTATGGGCCTGGGCATCATCACCAAAGGGGTCGGGTTCTTGCCAGTGCTGCTGTTGATCCCGATCCTGTGGCAGGGCTGGCAACATCCGCAACGTTTCAGCGGCCGGCTTCGCTGGCGCTGCGCGCTGGGGCCGCTGGTGATGGTGGCAGTGGCCGCAGCCTGGCTGCTGCCAATGGTTTGGTACGTTGAGCAGGTTGGCAGTGATGCCGCTCTCGCCTACCGCGACAACCTTCTGTTCAAGCAGACCGGCGAACGTTATGCCAACGCCTGGGGACACATTCAGCCCTGGCACTACTTTATTGCCAATGTGATTCCGTCACTTTGGTTTCCACTGCCGTTGTTGCTGCTGGCTCTGGTCCGGCCACTGCGTGATGCACTCCGTGACCAACCGGTCATTGCGGCTCAGCTGGGCTGGGTGGTGCTGGTGGTAGTGTTCTTCAGCATCAGTCCGGGCAAGCGCGGCGTCTATGTGCTGCCGGCCCTGCCCATGTTCGCCCTGGTACTGGGCGCCCTGATGCGCCAGTACCAGCCGGCCCGCTGGTTCAATCCGGCCCTCACCCTGATGCAGGCCGGCCTGGCCCTGGCGTTGATCGCTCTGGGCATGCTTGCCTGGACCGAACACCCACGATTGGTGGCGAAGCTTGCTGACTACAGCCGCCATCCTGCGAACCTCCACCGAGCCGGCAGTCTGTTGCTGTCGCTTGGCCTGCTCTGGCTTGCCGGTTTGGCCATCTGGTGGCGAAGCGCCCTGACACGATGGTTCTTCACCACGATGCTGAGCTGGCTGCTCCTGGCAACCTGGGGCTACCAGATTCTCGAACCATTGCGAACGCCTCGCAATGTTCTGGCGGCGGCGGAACAGCGCTTGCCTGAGGGCGCCTCGCTGGGCCTGATTGGCTTTCGCGAACAGTTCATTCTGTTCTCCAAGCTCGACGTGACCCACTTCAGCTATTTGGCGCCGGACCGGGAACAGGAGCGCAACGCCTGGCACTGGCAGGCCGAGGCGCCAGACCGATACCTGCTGGTGAGTGAGGACCAACCGTTACAGTGCTACCGCAAGGACGGCGCCATCGAGCTGGGTGTCGCCCACCGTCAACACTGGCTGCTACTGGGCATGAACCAGCGCTTGCCAGGCTGCCCCCGACCGAACCGCCACCAGCAGTTCACCACCGAACACCCGGGCCGCTGGATGGGCCCGGGCGGTTGAAAGGCGGCCAGCTTCGATCTGTGATTCGTTGAGGATACAATGCCACTCTTCAAGTGAATGACTGGAGAACAGATTGACCCAGCAAGGTATATACCGGGAATGGCAAGCCTTCTGGCTGGCTGTGGGGTTCCTTACCCGCATCCCGATGCCGGTGCGGATTGACTACAGCCCCCAACTGATGAACCAGTGCAGCCTCTATTTCCCCCTGGTGGGTCTGCTGCTGGGCGCACTCTACGCCGGGCTTTTCCTGCTGCTGGGTCAGTTCTGGAGTCCAGTGATCGCCATTGCCCTGGTGCTGGCGTTCCACCTCTGGCTCACAGGCTGTTTCCACGAGGACGGTCTGGCGGACTGTGCCGATGGCCTTGGCGGCGGCTACACCGTTGAGGACAAGCTGCGGATCATGAAAGACAGCCGCATTGGCACCTACGGCACCGCCACCCTGGTGGTGGCCCTGGGGCTCAAGCTGCTGCTTTTGCTGGGCAGCGCCCACATCGCTCTGGCGTTGCTGCTGGCTCCCTGCCTGGCCCGGCTGACACCACTGCTGCTGATGCGCTATCTGGATTACGTTTCCGATCCGGACCGCAGCAAGAGCAAGCCCGTGGCCGAGACCTTCAGTGCCGACCGGCTGCTGGTCGCCACCCTCTTCACCCTGACCGTGGCGCTGATCGCCAGTGCCTGGGAGGGCTATCTGGTGCTGTGGGCCCTGCTGGCCATCGCCGGCACCGCACTGGTGTGGGGGCGCCTGCTGAAGCGTCAACTCGGGGGCTATACCGGGGATGCCCTCGGCGCCAGCGTGGTGCTGTCTGAGCTGGTGTGGCTGCTGCTGATGGCGGCTGGCTAGGGGCCTTTGATCCGGCAAACGGCCCCAAAAAGGGGCCGACAATCCCCAAATTGGGTACGATGATCCCCCGTGGAAAGGGGTCAAAAACGATTGGCCCGGTAAGGGCTCATATCCACCGCCGGCGTATCGCCGTCCATCATCTGTGCCAGCAGTTCGCCGGTAACCGGGCCCAGGGTAAAGCCCTGGTGACCGTGGCCAAACGCCAGCCACAAGCCGTGCTGCCCCGGTGCCGGTCCGATCACCGGTTTCATGTCCGGGGTGCAGGGCCGTCCCCCCATCCAGGGTTCGTTATCGAGCCGCTCACCCAGCGGGAAGAACTGGCCGGCTACGGTTTCAGCGGCCACCAGTTGGCGGTGGTCCGGCGGCGCGTCCTGACGGGTCAGCTCAGCACCGGTGGTCAGGCGGATGCCGGCCTGCATCGGCGCCAGCAGATAGCCGACCTCGGCGTCCATCACCCAGTGCCGTAACGACGCCCCGGGCCGGCAACCGTAATGCATGTGGTAACCCCGCTTAACGAACAGCGGCACCGACAGCCCCTGGCGCGCCAGCCAGTGGGCGCTCCAGGGCCCCATCGCCATCACCACCTGCTCGGCCTGCAACGTTCCGGTGTCGGTTTGTGCCTGCCAGCCTGAACCCTGACGGCTCAGTTTCTGTAACGATGCCCGCACCAGCGTACCGCCACTGGCCTGGAAGTGATCGGCATACGACGCCACCAGCCCACCGGGATCGGTTGTGGTCCAGGGCTGGGTCCAGTGAATGGCACCAGCCAGTCCCGGCGCCAGATCCGGCTCCAGCCGCGCCAGGGCGCGACCATCCAGTGCCTGGTAGGCAACGCCGAAACGTTCCCGGATGGTTTCCGCCTGACGGCTTTCCTCCGCCAGGGCGCGACCGGTGCGAAATGCCTTCACATAGCCCTGGCGACGGATCAGCCGCTGGCTGTTGGTGGCCGCAATCATCTGGCGGTGAGCCTCCAGGGCGCGACCGATCAGCGCCGCGTAGGCCGGCACCAGCCGTTCATAGCGGGCCGGCGCCGAGTTCTGCCAGTAGCGGAACAGGGGCGCCGCGGCATCAAGCAGGCCGGAAGGCCGGTAGCGTATATCCACCTGGCGGTTGGGTAATACCCGCAACAGGGTGGCCAGGTCCCTGGGGAACGCGTAGGGGCGTACCGCCTCGTGCTGGATGATGCCGGCATTGCCGAAAGAGGTTTCACGGCCTGGCTGGCAGCGATCCAGCAGGGTCACCCGATGACCCCGCTGCACCAGATGCCAGGCCACCGAGACGCCGACCATGCCGGCGCCAAGGACCAGAATGTCACGGGACATAGCGATTACGTAGCTCTCACATCGTCAGGGTTAGCCAGCAACGGTGACCGCCGCTGGCGTATCCAGGCCACCAGAATGGCCGCCATCAGGAAGAAACCCAGATAACCAAAGATGGGGTAGACCTTACCCACCAGGCTGACAAAGCCCAGCAGGCTGCAACCATAGGCCGCCAGACCGATCACCACCGTACCCAGACGGAAACGGGACGTACCGGCCGGCAAAAAACGCGCGCAGAAGGAATACAGCGTTCCCACCGCGGTGTTGAGGATCATCCCCAGGATCACTAGGGCCACCAGCAGCGACAACATTGGCGACACTTCCGATACCAGCATCAGCATCGGCATGGGCGCTCCAGCCACCGTGTCCAGCCGCGACAGCAAGCCCAGGGCAATAGCCAGCATCAGGCCACCGAGCACCAGGCCACCCAACAGACCGCCCCAGGCTGCAGTGCGTTCGTTGCGGGCGGTGCCGCCCATGATCGCCAGAATCGGCACCCCGGCAACGATGTTATAGGACACATAGAGCAAGGCCCCAAGCCACCAGTAACGGGCGCCGGCGGTCTGCTCTGAGGCGATCGTTTCCAGCGTCGCCGTGTCCGCCTCCCGGGTGAACACCGCGTAGGCCGCCACAGCCACGGACACCAGCACCAACAGCGGGGTGACCGCGCCAATCAGGGTGATCACCCGTCGCACGTCCAGGCACACGGCCGCCACCACTGCCACCGTCACCAGGGCACTGCCCAGGGCTGCGGGGAACTCGAACTGCTGCTCCAGCAACGCCCCGGCGCCAGCCAGCATCACCACGGTGACCGCAAACATGAAAAAGGTGATCAGCCCGTCCACCAAACGGCCCAGATAGGGCCCACAGATCGCATCCACCACCACCTTGTGGGACTGCGCCTGCAACCGACTGCCCATACCCGCCAACGCCATCCCCAGAAACACGAACACCGCCGCACTGAGCAACGTTCCGAGCAGCCCCCAGAGGCCGAAGTTGACGAAGAACACCAGGATTTCCTGGCCGGATGCAAATCCGGCGCCCACCAGCACACCGACAAAGGCACCGGCGATTCTGATCACATCTTTCATGTTTTCACCCCATTTTTGTTGTTGTTGGAGATCCCTGAGCCGCGTCTTAATCAGGCCTCACCGACCCAGGCCTGGACTTCCACTTCCACGTCTACCCCCAGAGCAAGCCCGGCGGTGACCGTGGACCGCACCGGCAGGGCACCCTCGAAATAGCGCT
Organism: Marinobacter sp. CA1; assembly: GCF_020546665.1. Taxonomy (NCBI): domain Bacteria; kingdom Pseudomonadati; phylum Pseudomonadota; class Gammaproteobacteria; order Pseudomonadales; family Marinobacteraceae; genus Marinobacter; species Marinobacter sp. CA1. The sequence goes on along the minus strand of NZ_CP071785.1, from coordinate 90,035 downwards.
GGTAGACCTCGTTGAAGCCGGCAAAGTGGGCCATGTCAGACAGCCAGACCGTGGCTTTTACCACCTGGGAGAAATCCGCACCGCAATGTTGGAGGGTGTCACCGATGCGGCTCATCACGGCCTCGGTCTGCTCCTGGATGGAACCTTTAACCACGGTGCCGTCCGTGGTCATCGGCACCTGGCCCGACAGCATCAGGAAGCCGCCAACCCGGATCGCACGGGAAAACGGAAACGGCAGTTCACTGGGGTATCGCACTATGCTTTCAGTCATGGTTATCACTCACTGGGTGGCTTTAGTTAATTCTCTGATTAGAGAATATCAGATATGAGAACTTTAGAGTCAAGCCGCTCTCGGGATAAACTACCACCTCATGCTCCACCGGACTCCGCACCAGCCACCATGACCACTCCCCCATCGCAGACCGCCCACCCGCTGATCGATCGGGCCCTGGTGGGCGCCCGACTCCGGGCCCATCGCAAACGCCAGCAGTTGACCCTCAAGCAGCTGTCAGAACGCTGCGGGGTCGCGCTGTCGACCCTGTCCAAGATGGAGCTGGGCCAGGCCACGGTGAGCTACGACAAGCTCGCCGCCGCCGCCCGCGCCCTCCACATCGACCTGTCCCAGCTGTTCACCCCCGACGACGGCGACACCGACGGCACCAACCAGCCCACCGCCGTGGTCAACCGGATTGCCGATACCACCGGCTACGGCACCGGCAACTACGAGTACCACCCCATTGCCGGCGAGTTTCCCGGCCGCACCATGAGCCCGCTTTACGCCCGCATCATGGCCCGGGACCTCAGTGAGTTCGATGACTTCATCCGTCACCCGGGGCAGGAATTCACCATGGTGCTGTCCGGCCGGGTGCGCATCCATTTCGAAAATGGCGAGCACATCAGCCTGGGAGAACGGGAAACCGCCTACTTCAACAGCGAGATCGGCCACATCTACCTTGCCGAAGGCGACGGCGATGCCGAGGTGATTGCGGTAATGACCGAGCGGGACGGCGTGGTAGAGCGGGCCACGGCAGGCCAGACGGAACGATAAGCAACTTCAGAAAGGACACATCATGCATCGGCAGGCCCTGTACTGGATCGTCACCCTTCTCAACATCCGGGGCATCCCCTTCCAGATCTGCGGTGGACTGGCCGCCCGGGGCTATGGCGCAAACCGCGCACTCAACGACATCGACCTGTTTGTGCCTGGCGAGCATTTTCAGACGGTGGTGGCCGATGGCGACGCGCACATCTCCAAACCCGCTGGCCACTACTGCGAGGAAGGCTGGGACCTGACCTACGTGCAGTTTGTCCACAGCGGCGTCAAGATTGAGGTGGGCAGCACCGACCAGCCACGCATCTTCGATGCCCGCCAGCAGCGCTGGATACCACTGTCCATCGACCTGACCCGCAGTGTGACGGTCACGTTGCTGGGGCTTGAGCTGCCCCTGATGATGAAGGAAGATCTGGTGAGCTATAAATCCGCACTCTCGCGCCCGGTGGATCTTGAGGATCTGCGGGCGATGCAGGGCCAGGCCGGCTAGCCCTCGACGCTGGCGCCCGACGGGCACACCCACACAACGCCAGGAGGCAACGTGATCGTCATCTACGGAATCCGGGAATACCTCAACCCGATCAAACCCAAACTTTCGGATGTTATCCACAGCTGCATGCAATCGGTGCTGGGGATGCCTGAGGACAAACGGGCTCATCGCTTCATCCCCCTGGATGCCGAGGACTTCTATTACCCCGGCGGCCGCACACCGGCCTACACCGTGATCGAGATCAACATGATGGAAGGCCGCACCGCCGACACCCAGAAGGCGCTGATCAAGGCCCTGTTCCAACGTATCCAGGCGGAAATCGGCATCTCACCGGTGGATGTGGAAATCACCATCAAGGAACAACCCGCCCACTGCTGGGGCTTTCGCGGCATGACCGGCGACGAGGCCCGTGATCTGAAGTATTCGGTGAGCGTGTAGCCGGGGGTACGCGTCCGAACGTCTCCCCAGGCAAGTGATGAGCGCAACGAACAAAAAACCGAGGGGAGTTCGACCAATGATCGAATATCAGCGACTGCTAATTAACTCGGCTCGAATCGTTCCTGCAACCATGCGTTGATCTCGGAGGATTCATACAGCCAACGCTCATTGCCATCATCCTGTCGAATCTTCAGGCAGGGCACTTTGATGCGGCCGCCACCGGCCTCCAGTGCCGCACGATGCTCGGGGTCATGCTGGGCATTGCGGGTTTCAATGTTCAGGCCAAGTCGGGCGATTTCCTTGCGTACCTTGATACAGAACGGGCAGGCACTGAACTGGTAAAGCGCGAGATCTTTGCTGGCCTGGTCAACGACTGCCTGCTCTTCAAGGGTGCGGGTCACGCTTTTAGGCGTACTGAGCTTTTCACTGAGCAGCATGAACGGTGTCAGGACCAGGCGCAGGGTGCGGAAAAAAAGACGTACAATCAATTTCATGGGTAAGGCTCAAACTCCAAATTGAAGGTTGCCGGCCGGATCTCGGCATTCAGGCTTGATTTGCGTACTTGATAGCGGTTCGAGAGGATATCACTTCGCTCGGTTGATTAGGTACTGACAGGAGCCACTGGACTTTCCCTGCAGCAGAGTGTGTCCTTACTGCTATCGGTTGACTGACACAGAAAAGGTGACAGCCCTCGGAATGGGTGGGCCGTAAACGCATGTTGAGTTGGAGGTTGCTGTTATGACACTGGGCCCTATCCGTTGGTTCATCGCGCTTGCCGCCGGCTTGTCACTGAACGCGCTGGCGATGGACGGCGAAGAGATCAGGGTGTGTGGAGACGGCGCAGGGTGGCCACCTTACACCTATGAACTGGACGGAGAGGTCGCCGGTTATGACGTGGATGTACTCGAGAGAATACTCACGCCCGCAGGCGTGTCTTTTACGGTGGAAATGCAGCCTTGGGCACGTTGCACGGGACTCACCGAAACCGGCGCCTATCACATAGCATTGAGTGCCTCGTACAGTGCTGAACGGGCGCAAACCTACCTGTTAACGGAGCCTTACTACACCGTTCAGCCCAGCTATATCTTCGACAGGAATCGTTATCCGAATGGGCTGAATGTCAGCGAGCCCGCTGATCTGATGAACTACAGGCTATGTGGCCTCAGGGGCTACAACTACACGGGCTTTGGCGTTGCGAACGAAAACGTGGATCAGGGAACCAACACCTTTGATCAGGTCGTCAACAAGACGCTTGCCGGTCGCTGCGATGCGTTTCTTGCCCGCTATGAGATACTCGCCGGCTTCTCGGCTCTTGGCCAGAATCACCTGCGGGAGGGCCTGACCGCAGAACCCATTCCAGGGGTGGAGGCAGATCAGTTCCATATGATGGTTTCCCGGCAATACCCAGGAGCCGGGGCACTGGTGCAACGACTCAACCGTGGGTTCGAGGCACTGGCTGCGGATGGCACGCTGGAATCATTGCTTCAGGGCTATCTGGGGGATCAAGGAACCTCGGATTAACTGGACAAGCATTGTTAATCAGAGAGCTACTAACCCTATTGTGCCAGATCTACCCACTGCCCCTGAGTGAGCTCGCCCAAATGCCGTGGGTTCAGTCGGAACACGGAGTTCGGTGTTCCAGCCGCCGCCCAGATTTCGCTGTACTGGTGTAAGTCCTGGTCCAGGATGGTTTGAACCGAGGCGTTATGCGCCACGGGCGGAACACCGCCGATCGCGTAGCCCACTTTCTCTCGTACAAACGACGCATCGGCCTTCTTGAGCACAATACCCGTCGCTTCCCTGACCTTGTCAGCGCACACCCTGTTGGTACCCGATGCCACCACCAGCACGGGCTCACCGGTCTCGCCGTGTTTAAAAATCAGGGACTTCGCTATCTGGGAAACCCTGCAACCAATCGACTCGGCGGCCTCTTCCGCCGTACGCGTTGAGCCCGGCACCTGCTGAACCACAAAGTCCTGGCCATGCTGAGACAGGAACTCCTGTACTTTTACGGGTGAGGCTTTCAATTCCTTTGACATGTTTCCTCCCTAATTTCAACGGGCCAGCGATTAGAGTAATGCGGTGGCGGGCCCAGAACAATGCCATGATCGAAAGCGGTGCATCGATTGTGATAAAAAGCTTCGAACCATTCGCGGGTACAAAAATATGACAGTATACGCAGTGTTAGTCAGCATGTTTCTGGGCCTTACCTCCATGGTGAGTGTCGCCAATCCCAGAGAGGACATCCCTGTCTTCTTCGATATGGCCACCTGGGAGAAGGAGCGCCTTACCGCCGCAATCGATGCAGATTTCATGACATCGGAGATTCTCGCTCAACTGGTTGAGCCGGAAGGGGAGTTTCTGGGATATATCGGGTCTGACTATTACCGTTTGCATATCGGATTCACCGAAGTGCACCCTGTTGAGGAAGCAGAAGCCAGGGTATTGGTCTCAGGTTACCTAAGGAAAGGAGCGCTGCACTGTAATCTGGAGGGTACCATCCACGTTGAGCATAGCCACGACCTGAAGCGGCTGGATTTTGGCGTGGACAATGAACACCGGAATTCAGGGATCAGTCGCCAGGGATTTGTATTCGGCTCCTTTTCACTTAAGACCATGGGCACCGAAAACTGCGCCGGAACACTGCGGGGGCGCCATCGAGTAACCTGGATGTTAATGGAAAATGGCTCGATCACACGAAATGATGTGGGCAATGATCGCTACCTGCGGGGAGACAATCTGTATGCCGGCGTCTGGATGCGAAAATCGTCGGACTACGCCCTTGATGCAAACTGGGGTGAATTCCGGATTCCTTTTGCCCGCCCCAAACTGGACATCGGGGCGGCTGAGTTCTCGGTCAATCCTGAGTACCTTGACTACGGTTGGCAGTAGACTTGAGTCCCGGACAATGTCCGATCAGCCATTGTCATTTAGGAAACCTCTGATTAACCCTGTTCTTGCCCTTGTCATGCAGATGTAGACGATGACGAAATGCGGTGTTACCGGCCCCGTGCGGCATACCCAGGCATGGTCAGGCCATCCCCAACAACCGCTTCAACCAATCGGTATCCAGACATTCCTCCACCGCGTCCGCCAGCCGATCCAGCTGCTGTTCCCGGTGGCTGGCGTAGTCGACAGCCTGGCCCTGGTCCCGCAGCCCCCAGTGGGCCAGCAGGGCGGCGCAGGCAGCGGGGTCGTCGAACAGGCCGTGGAGGTAGGTACCCATCACCCGGCCATCAGCGCTGATGGCGCCGTCCACCTTGTCAGCCAGGGTGACCAGCGGGCGCGCCAGGTCCGCACCGGTGGTAACGCCATTGTGGATCTCGTAGCCGCAAACCGCAGCCGGCGCCTCGGCGCCGGGAAGCGTCAAGGTACCGCTAACGCGGGTGAGCTGTTTGCCGGCCACCATCCGGGTATGGGTATCCAGCCAGCCCAGCCCGGCGGTGATGCCGGGTTCACCTTCCAGGCCCTCGGGGTCATCAACCTGCTGCCCCAGCATCTGGAAGCCGCCACAGATGCCAAAAACATGGCCGCCGTACCGCAGGTGACGTTCGATAACCGCTTCCCAGCCGTTGGCCCGTAACCAGGCCAGATCGCCACGGGTATGCTTGCTGCCGGACAGCAGGATGACATCCGCCGGTGGCGGGCTCTGGTCGGGGCCGACAAACGTCAGCTCCACCCCGGGATGCAGCCGTAACGGGTCAAAATCGTTGTGGTTGCTGATGCGTGGCAACACCGGGACCACCACCCGCAGGGCACCAGCCTGGTGTTCACCGGCCGTGCCCACCGAGTCCTCGGCATCCAGTACCAGGCCGTGGAGGTACGGCAGCACGCCGTTCACCGGCTTGCCCGTACGCTCGGTCAGCCAGTCCAGCCCGGGTTCCAGCAGGGCCAGGTCACCGCGAAAGCGGTTGATGATAAAGCCCCGGGTACGGTTGCACTCCGACTCGGAGATCAGCACCAGGGTCCCCACCAGCTGGGCAAACACACCGCCACGGTCGATGTCACCCACCAGCAGCACCGGGCAATCCACCATCTCGGCGAACCCCATGTTGGCGATGTCGTTGGCCCGCAGGTTCACCTCCGCCGGGCTGCCGGCGCCTTCGGCGATGATGACATCGTAGCGTGCGCTCAGTGCCTGCCAGGCGTCATACACTGCCTGCCGGGCCTCGGCCTTGTAGGCGTGATAGTCCACCGCGTTCATATTGCCGTAGACCTGCCCCCGCAGGATGACCTGGGCACCGCAGTCGCTCTGGGGCTTGAGCAGCACCGGATTCATGTCGCTGTGGGGCTCCACACCACAGGCCAGGGCCTGCAGTGCGGTGGAGCGCCCGATCTCGCCACCGTCCACGGTAACCGCGCTGTTGAGGGCCATGTTCTGGGGCTTGAACGGCGCCACCGCCACGCCCTGGCGCTGCAACCACCGGCACAGGGCGGCCACCACGGTGCTTTTACCGGCATCGGAGGTGGTGCCCTGGATCATCAAGGTGGTCATGGCGTTACAGTTCCACGCCCTTCTGGGCCTTCACACCCTGGTCCTTGAAGGCGTGCTTAAGGGGCTTCATTTCAGTGACGGTGTCGGCCAGTTCGATCAGTACGTCCGGGGCGTAGCGGCCAGTGACGGTCACATGCTGCATCTCCGGACGGTTATGAAGATCGTCCATCACCCGATCCAGGTTGAGGTAGTCGTAGCGCAGGGCAATGTTGAGCTCGTCCAGCAGCACCATGTCGTAGCTGGGGTCCTTGAGCATCTTGCTGGCAATCTCCCAGGCCGCCTCGGCGGTCTGCACATCGCGCTCCCGGTCCTGGGTGTCCCAGGTATAGCCCTCGCCCATGACGTGATAGTCCACATTGGGCAGGTCCTTGAAGAAGGTGTGCTCGCCGGTGGTAAAAGAGCCTTTGATGAACTGCACGATGCCCACCTTCATGCCGTGGCCAAGGGCGCGGGCGACCATGCCAAAACCGGAGCTGCTCTTGCCCTTGCCGGCGCCGGTCAGCACCAGCAGGATGCCTTTTTCGTTCTGGGCCCGGGCGATGCGTTCCTGCATAATTTTCTGCTTGGCGGCCATGCGGGCGGCGTGACGTTCGGGATCGTAGGCGCGTTCTTTCATCGGGACTCTCCTGGGTTCGTAAAATCTGTGTTTGTCGGGACACTAGCGTACCGGCACATACACCGGGGCGCCGTCCACTTCGGCGGTGGCCAGTTTCTGGTCGTAAAGCTGTTCCAGAGCCTCCGGCACCAGCATGCTGGCGGCCTCGCCCCAGCAGGCCTCACCGTCCGGGAACAGCAGCAGCAGATGATCGCACCAGCGCGCGGCCAGGTTGAGGTCGTGCAGGCACATCAGCACCGCGCAGCCACCAGCCGCCTGTTCCGTCAGCAGTTCCATCACCGCCACCTGATGGTGCAGATCGAGGTGGTTGGTGGGCTCGTCCACCAGCCAGGTGTGGGGGGACTGGGTCAGGGTGGTGGCAATCGCCACCCGCTGGCGTTCGCCGCCGGACAAGGTGCTCACCAGGCGATCCGCCAGGTGGTCGACGTCAAGGCGCTGCAATGAGCGCTCCGCCAGCGCCAGATCGTCCGCGGTTTCCATCTGCCAGGGCGACAGCCAGGGGTGGCGACCGATCAGCGCGGTCTCCAACACCGTCGCCGGGAAGCCGTCCTGGCGCTCCTGGAACACCAGGCCCAGTTGCTGGGCCACCTGTTTTCGCGGCAGGTCAGTCAGCGCCCGCTCACCCAGAAAAACCCGGCCCGAGCGGGCACTTTGCAAACCCGCCAGGGTATGCAGCAGGGTGGACTTGCCGGCGCCATTGGGACCCAGAATACCCCATACCTGGCCGGCCTCGATGCGCAGGTCCAGCGGCCGTCCGGACGGCCGCCCGGGAATGTCGATCAGCAGCTGCTGGCAGTTGAGGGTTTGCATCAGCGGCTCCGGTGCAGCAGATAGAGGAACATCGGCACGCCGATCAGCGCGGTAAAGACACCCACCGGCAACTGTTCCGGAGCGATCACCGTGCGCGCGGCGGTATCCGCCAGCACCAGCAGGGTTCCGCCGGCAAAGGCACTGGCCGGCAGGATCAGGCGCTGATCATTGCCCAGTACCAGTCGCAGGATGTGGGGCACCACCAGACCTACAAAGCCGATGCTGCCAGCGGTGGTGACCGCGGTGGCGGTCAGCAGGCTCGCCAGCACGTACACCAGCCATTCCAGCGGTCGCACCGACAACCCCAGCGCGGCCGCCTGCACCGGGCCACGGGCCAGCACGTTGAGGCTGCGGCCGAGCGGCAACACCACCAGGCAGGTCAGCACCAACACCAACACCGATGGCCAGCTCAGGCGGGCGTAGGCGACGTCCCCCATCAGCCAGTAGAGCATGCCCGGCAGTTTCTGGGCCGGTGCGATGGCAAGGATAAGTGTAATGGCCGCACCCCAGCCGGCGGCAACCACTACCCCCGTCAGCAACAGCCGTGACGGCGTCCAGCTGCCACGACCATGGGCCAGACCGAACACCAGCAGAGTGGCCAGCAGGGCCCCACCAAAGGCCGCCGCCGACACCAGCACCGCCGCCGCACTCACCAGCATTGCCAGCAACGCACCCAGGGCGGCGCCGCCAGACAGACCAAGGATGTAAGGATCGGCCAGGGGATTGCGCAGCAGTACCTGCATCAGCGCGCCGGCCACCGCCAGCAGGCCGCCGGTGCCGAAGGCGGCGATCACCCGGGGCAGTCGCAATTCAAGGATCAGCGTCCGCTGCAGTTCACTGCCCTGCCCCGCCAGCACCGCCAGGGTATCCGCCGGCGCCACGTTGACACTGCCCAACCCCACCGCCACCACCATCGCCGCCAGGCTGACCAGCGCCAGCACCAGCAACGGTGGCCACCAGGCCCGCCGCTGGATCATTCCGACACCCGCCCGGCAGCGGCCAATCGAGGGCTAGCGACGGCCACGGGCACGCTCCAGGTGATCACAGAAGATACGGCTGCCTTCGAGCAGACGGGGGGTTGGCCGTTGCACCAGCGACGGCGGCACGAAGAAGAGATTGGCCCGCTGGGTCGCCAGCAGTCCGGGGTACTGGCGCCAGGGCTCCAGCCAGCGGTCGTTGGCCTCACCCATACCGCCGGCCAGGACGGCTTCGGGGTTGGCGGCCAGCACCGATTCCACATCAATGCGGGGGATCAGTCTGTCCTGGTCGCCAAAGACGTTGTCGCCACCGCACAGGGTGATCACCTTGCCGATCAGTTGCTGATCGCTGACCGTCATCAGCGGCTCTTCCCAGACCTCATAGAACACCGTCACCGGTGGCTGGTCGCGGTAGCGGCGGGCCAGATCGGCAATGCCATCGCGAAAGTCATCCGCTGCCGACTGACCGGCTGCTGCCGTGCCGGCGAGTCGGCCCAACCGTTCCAGAGCGGTAGAGACCCCCTCAAAAGTCTGGGGTTCGATGGAAAAGACCGGGAAATCGAGGGCGTCGAGCTTGTCCTTCTGGGCGTTATTGCCGCTGACCCAGTCGATCACCAGGTCGGGCTTCAGTGCCACCAGGGTTTCCAGGTCGATGCGGCCGTGGTTGCCCACCGAGGTGATCGCCTTGGCCTCCGGCGGGTAGTCGCTGAATTCCACCACCGCCACCACCCGGTCACCGGCACCGGCGGCAAACACCAGCTCGGTAGCGCCCGGGGACAGCGTGGCAATCCGCATCGCCGGCTGGGCCAGGCACAGTGTCTGGCCACGGTCGTCGCGCTCGCAGATCTCCGCCCGCACCAGGCTGGAAACCAGCATCAACAGCACCAGCAGCGCACGTTGATGCAGCCGCCGACGTCCCGGGTTGCCACGTCTTTCAAAGGCCCAACATTGACTCACAGCCAGCCGCCCCCTTATCATTTTTGCCAATTTTTAATCTATCCGTAGCAGGTGCTCCAGCCGCCACCCGCCCAAACAGGGGCCGGCGGCCCAACCATGGAGTGAAACCGGGAAGTTCGGTGTAAAACCGACGCTGCCCCCGCAACGGTGAGCGGCTCAGGACACCCTGAGACGAGTACGATAGGTCAATCAGCCAGCCACTGCAGATATTCTGTGGGAAGGCATCGTACTCTGGCCCCTCGGCCAGCCGCAAGCCCGGAGACCGGCCTGCTACCGGCTATCAGTGCCCGCTGACGGAGGGTCAGCAGCACGGGGTTGTGGCCTTGGCGAACGCCGGCACCCGCCTCTGTTGGTAGCTGTTTGGTTGGTGACACACGGAGCCGTCACCGTTCTATCGACCGGCTTGCCCTGGGTGCTGCTGTCCATATGCGTTGTCTAACTGCCGGCCTGCTGCTGAGTGCCGCGGCCCTGCCCGTTTCCGCCGACGAACTGCCGTTCATCGTGGTGGAAGGGGCCCGAATCAATTCCGCCGCCGACATTGACCCGGCCGAGGCCACCGGCCCGGTACGGATCATCAACCGGGACCACTTCGCCAACCGCACCGTCACCCTGGCCGACGCCCTGGGGGACCAGACCGGTGTGCAGATCCGCCAGAGCGGCGGTCTGGGCAGTTACTCGGCGCTGTCGCTGCGAGGCTCCACCAGCCGCCAGGTGCAAGTGGTGGTCGACGGTATGCTGCTGAACGACCCGGTTACCGGCGGCGTCGACATCAGCCAGCTGACCCTCAACGACATCCGCCGGGTCCAGGTTTATCCCGGCAACGCCCCCGCCCAGTTTGCCCACGCCGGCATCGGCGGTGTGGTCATCATGGAAACCCTGGGCCGGGACACCGAGGCCCAGACCCGCCTCAACCTGGGCCTCGGCGCCAACGGCACCGACAAGGCCGGGGTGTTCAACAGCGACAGCCATGACGATGTCTACTACTGGGTGTCGCTCAATCGTCAGAGCAGCGACAACGACTTCCGCTACCCCAATGAGCGCGACTGGTTCAACCCCAACGACGGCCGCGAGACCACCCGTCGCAATGCCGACTACGAGCAGACCGACGCCAGCACCAAACTGGGCTGGGCCATCAGCGACACCAGTGCGCTGGACGCCCTGATCCAGTGGAGTGATCACGACAAGGGCGTGCCCACCATCCAGAACTGGCGCAACAACCACGCCCGTCTCAGCGGTCACACCGTCCGCACCCAACTGCATTACCGCCAGCAGGGCTGGGCCAATGGCCGCCTCCACACCAGTCACCGGCTGATCTGGAGCGATGCCAGCGACCGCTATGACAATCGCGATGGTCTGGTTGGGCTGGGGACCGCCGATGTCCGCACCGACAGCCAACGACTGGGCCTGGTGAACACGGCGAGCCTGCTGCTGGGTAGCCACACCGTCAGTGCCACCGTCGACATCAGCCAGTTTGATTACGACCAGGACGACCGCCTGGACACCGACCGCGCCGATGAGCGTGAACGCCGCCAGCTCACCACCGCCCTCGGCCACCAGTGGCAGAGCGACGACCATCGCTGGCGCACCCAGGCGTCGCTGCGGCGGTTTGATGTCGACGACACCTCCGATGAAAGCCAGGGAGACGGCAGCACCGAACGGGTTTCCAGCCACGACGCCTACCACAGCTGGCAGCTCGGTCTGAGCCGCTACCTGGGCGACAGCTGGGTAGTGTCTGCCAATCTGTCGCGGCAGGTCCGTGTTCCCACACTGCAGGAGCGGTACGGCCAGGAAGGCCTGTTTGTGGGCAACCCGGACCTGGCGGCGGAAGAGTCCAACAATGCCGAACTGTCGGTGCGTACCGACCGGGGCTGGGGTCACATCGAGGTGACCGGGTACCGGCGCGAACTGGACCCGGCGGTGGCAGCGATCTACGACGCCCGTGGCGTGGGCCGCTACGTCAACCTGTCCGCCGACGTGATGGGAGTGGAGGTGGACACCGCCTGGCACCTGACGCCTGACTGGCGCCTGGCCGCCAACGCCACCGTCCAGGATTCCGAAAACACCTCGGCCTCGGTGCGGGATCGTCACAACAAGCAGCTGCCGGGGATCTATCACCAGTCCCTGCTGCTGAGCAGCCGCTGGCAACTACGCCCCTTCGAAGTCGACCTGTCCTATCAGTACGACGACGATCTCTACTATGACGCCGCTAACCTGCTGGCCGCCGACGCCCGCCAGCTGGTCAACGCCGGCGTCAGCTGGCGCCACACCTGGCACAACCGCCAGCAGACCGACGTTCGCCTGGAAGTCCGTAACCTCACCGACGAGCTGTACCAGGACTTCAACCGCTTCCCCGGCCAGGGCCGAAGCTGGTTCCTCAATCTGACACACACCCTCTAACGATACCTATTCCAAGGAGACATCCATGCACACACCCATTTCCCTGCGCAGCCTGCTCGGCACCGGCGGCCTTGCCCTCACCCTGACCCTTGCCGGTTGTGGTTCCTCTGACGACAGCACACCGCTGAAGCCAGGCCAGGACGCCCGCCTTGTTGGTGTGGTTTCCACCGTAGCATCTGATTTCACCTCCGGCGCCGTCGAACTGATCGACATGAGCGAGACGGACCCGGTGGCTTCCGGTGCCTACTTCCCCACCGGCTCCGACATTGGTGTCACCGCCCGCGGCCAGCACTACTACCGTTTTGGCCGCTTCAACATCGACACCCTGCAGAAAGTGGACGTGGCAAACCCGGCCCAGGAGATCTGGCAGTACTCCACCCTGAGTGCCGGCGACACCGCCTCCTCCAACCCCTACGCCCTGGTATTCGTCAACGACACCAAGGCCTACCTGCTGCGCTACAACACCAGCGAAGCGTGGATCGTGAATCCGTCCGCCACCAGCGAGGACGAGTTCTTCTCCGGCGAGACCCTGGATCTCTCCGGCTACCTGCCTGACAACACCCAGGGCGCGCCCAACATGGCCTCCGGCGTGGTGGTGGACGGCAAGCTGTTTATCACCCTGCAGCGGCTGGACTCGGAATACGACCCCACCAACACCGCCTACGTGGCCGTGTTCGACACCGACACTGACACTGAAATCGACACCGGCATGGGCGAGAATGGCCTCAAGGGCATTCCGCTGATTGGTCGCAACCCCGGCGGCATCCAGTACCACGAAGACCTGGGTATTCTGGTGAAGAACACCGGCAGCTACGACACCAAGGAACAGACCGGTGTCGACCGCATCGATCCGGAGACCTTCGCCATTGAGCCGCTGATTGCCGACGCCGACACCGACGATCTGCTGAGTGATCTGGTGATCGTCAGCGACACCCAGGGCTACGTGCTGAGCTACGCCGACTGGCAAGACACCACGCTGCAGAGCTTCAACCCGTCCGCCGACACCATCGAGTTCACCACGGTCGCCAACTACGCCGGTGGCGACTACCGCGACATCGAACTCAGCCCCGAAGGCAACCTGTGGCTGGCCGATGCCACTGCCAACAACCCGGGCATCCGCATCCTCGCCACCGCCGACAACAGCGAACAGGCCTTCATCCAGACCACCCTGCTGCCTACAGGCGTGGCGTTCACTGAAATCGACGGCGAGTAAAACGTCACCACTGGCAGAGGCGCGTTAGCGCGTCTCTGCCTGCCACTGGGACAGGGCGTCATCGAGCCGCTGCCAGTCGGCTTCCTTGCCCGGCAGTCCGAACCGCAGCACCGCGGAGGGCGGAAACGCCCGCACCAGAATGCCTGCCGCCGCCAGTCGCTGCGCCAATTCCGCGGCACCGGCACAGTGCACCGTCTGGAACAGCAGGGTGCGGCCAGTCACCGTCAGTCCCCGATCCTGCAACAGCCGCCCCAAACGCTCGCTGTCCACCCCGAGTCGCTGCCGGGTCGCCTGCTGCCAGCGCCAATCCGCCAGCGCACGGGCCATGACCCAACGCGCCGGACCACTCAGGGCCCAGGGGCCCAGGCGAGCGGCCAGTTGGTCAATCAACGCCTGATCAGCCGCCACGGCACCGGCCCGCACCCCCGCCAGACCAAAGAACTTGCCCAGGGATTTCAGCACCACCAGCCCCGGTACGCCGGTGGCTGACCCCAGGGACAGCGCCGGCTGGCCATCCGCGAACGCTTCGTCCACCACCAGCCAGCCACCCCGGGCCGCCAGCTGCCGATGCCAGCGCCGCAGGGCGGCGGCGGGCCACGCCTGGCCGCCGGGGTTGTTGGGGTTGATCCACACCAGCACGTCCAGTGCCTCCAGCCAGCGGTCGTCCTCTTCATCGAGTTGGGCCAGCGGCACCGGCACCAACTGGTGGCCGGCACTGGCCCAGTGGTGACGATGTTCGGCGTAACCGGGCTCCGGCACCCCAACCCGGCACGGTGCCCGCAACCGGGGCAGGGTTTCGATCGCCCACTGGCTGCCGGGCACGGCCAGCAGGGCGGCCCGGGACGGCGCCTGGAACCAGTCCTGCAGCTGGCGCTCCAGACCGTCGTCCGGCTCCGGCAGACGCTGCCACACCGCCGCAGGCAGCGCCGGCACCGGCCAGCCCACCGGATTGATGCCAGTGGACAGGTCCAGCCACTGATCGCGGGGAATGCCCCAGTCCCGGACCGCCTGATTCAGGCGACCACCATGGTGCAGCTCACTCATTGCACGAGCTCCACCATCGCCGCCAGCAGCACCAGCACCGCCAGCCACAGCCAGGTTCCCCACCGCACCAGGGCAATGGCGGCGGTGATGGAGGCTGCCGAAGGAGGCCCACCCGCGCCCAGTACTGGCCGCGACTTGATGCCGGTGGCGTAAGGTGCCGGCCCGCCCAGAGTAACCGCAAGGGCGCCGGCACCGGCGGCCATCACCGGTCCGGCATTGGGGCTGTCCCAGCTGGCGGCCTGGGTACGCCAGCAGCGCCAGGCGGTGGCCGACTGGCCCAGCAGGGTGTAGGTGAGCGCGGTAAGCCGGGCCGGCAGCCAGTTCATGGCATCATCCAGCCGCGCCGCGACGCGGCCAAAGTAAAGGAAGCGGTCGTTGCGATAGCCCCACATGGCATCCAGGGTGTTGACCAGCCGGTGAGCCACCACCCCGGGCACCCCCGCCACCAGGAACCAGAACAGACTGGCGAAGACCGCATCGGCGCCGTTCTCCAGCATCGATTCGGTGGCCGCCGCCGCGACCCCACGGTCATCCAGCGCCTCGGCCTGGCGACTGACAATGCGGCCCACCTGGCAACGCGCCTGCGCCAACTCCCCCGCAGCCAGCGGAATCGCCACCGCCTCGCCATGTTCTGTCAGTCCCCGCAGGGACAGCGCCAGCCACAGCACCACGCTGGCCCACACCAGCTGACCGCTGGGCGGTAACAGTACAAACACCAACGCTGCCGCCGCTGTCAGCGGCACCACCGCCAGCAGGACCGCTACCAGGCCCCGCCAAACCGGCGCCGATCCAGGCCGATTGAGCCGGGCTTCGAGCCGCCCGGCCAGCCAGCCAAATCCCACCAGCGGATGCCAACGTCGGGGCTCTCCCAACAGACGGTCCAGAACAAGGGCAATGACACAGGCAAGAGCGGTGGCGGTGAGCGACAACACAGCGGAATTCCCGGAGGCGAAACAGTCGCCCAGTTTAACTGAGACGTGATCGGCCTTGACACTCCCGGGCACGGATACGACCATCAATCGTTTACATCTTTCCGGAAGCAAACCTGCCATGACCCTGCCTGCAAGCTGGACCTCCCCCGTTCCTGTTCCCGACGCTGCCTATCGCCAACAGGCCCTCGATCGCCAACAGCTGCTGACCAAGCCCCCCGGTTCCCTGGGCCGGCTGGAACAGCTGGCGGTTGACCTGGCGGCGCAGCAGGCCACTCACCGCCCGCGAGCCGACCAGGTGCACATGGCGGTGTTTGCCGGCGATCACGGCGTCTGTGACGAAGGCATCTCGGCGTTTCCCCAGGCGGTCACCGGGCAGATGATCGCCAACTTTGCCGAAGGCGGCGCCGCCATCAGCGTGCTGTCCCGCCACCTCGAGGCCACCCTGGAAGTGCTCAACCTGGGCACGGTGGAACCCCTGGGACACCTGCCCGGTGTCAACAACCTGCAGATTGCGCCAGGCACCGCCAACCTGGCGCAACAGCCGGCCATGACTCACGATCAGGTTACCGCCGCCCTCTGCGCCGGTGACGCCGTAGCGGAACGCGCCGCCAGTGCCGGTGCGCAGCTGTTCATCGGTGGCGACATGGGCATTGGCAACACCACCACCGCCGCGGTACTGGCCTGTGCACTGCTGGGTGACGATCCGGAGGCGCTGGCCGGCCCCGGTACCGGACTGGACGCTGCCGGCGTCAGCCACAAGGCCGAGGTGATCCGCCGTGCCCTGCAGCGTCATGGTGACAATCGCGACCCACTGGCGGTGCTGACCTCCCTCGGCGGTCTGGAGATTGCCGCCCTCACCGGTGCCCTGCTGGGCTGCGCGGCCCGCCGCATTCCGGTGCTGGTGGATGGTTTCATCGTCTCGGTGGCAGCCCTGGTGGCGGTACGGCAACGGCCCGGTGCCCGGGCCTGGCTGCACTTCGCCCACCGCTCCGCCGAACCCGGCCACGACCGGGTACTGGCAGCGATGGAGGCCAGGCCGTTGCTGGATCTGGGCATGCGGCTCGGCGAAGGCAGTGGTGCCGCGGTCGCGGTCAACCTGCTGCGGGCGGCCTGCAGCCTGCACAACAGCATGGCGACGTTCCGCGATGCCGGCGTCAGCAACCGGGAGGACTGATCATGGCGATGGACCCGATCACCACCTGGCTGGATCTGATGCGTCACGGCGAGCCCGAGGGTGGACCAAAATTCCGCGGCAGCCAGGACGATCCGCTCAGCGACACCGGCTGGCAGCAGATGCGGGCAGCGGTGGCGGCGGACGATCACTGGGATGTGGTGTTGGCGTCACCCATGCTGCGCTGTATCCGCTTTGCCGAGGAGGTCGCGCAGCAACGCGGGCTGCCGCTGCAGGTGGAACCACGGCTGCGGGAGATTGGTTTTGGTGACTGGGAGGGGCTGACCTCGGAGCAGATCCTGGCGCGCGATGGCGACCGCTTATCCCGGTTCTGGGACAACCCAGTGGCCAATACCCCGCCCGGAGCCGAAGCCCTGGAAGCTTTCCAGCAGCGGGTGCTGGCGGGCTGGCAGCACTGGCGCACCGAACTGGTCGGCCAGCGGGCGCTGGTGGTGTGCCACGGCGGGGTCATCCGAATGATTTTGGCGGATGTGCTGGGCATTCCCCTGGCCCGCTCCTTCGCCGGCTTGGCGGTGCCCTACGCCTGCCGTAGCCAGGTCCGGGTCGACCACACCGATACCAGCTGCTACCAGAGCCTGTTGCGGCACGGTTAGACCGCAACCGCAACAGCGTCGGCGTTACTGAAACTCGGCGTGCAACCGCAGGCTGTCCGGGTCCAGCAGGGCATCTTCAGGAATCCACTGGGCCATGCACGACGGGGTGGTGACACAGGGGTCCGTCAGGGCGTTCAGGAACGCCACCAATTGTTGCACCTGGTCATCATCCAGCGCCGCCGTCACCAGTTTTGACTTGCCAGCTGCCTGCAGCGCATCCAGCTGGTCCAGGGCACGCCCGGTATTGGCCTGCAGGTTACTGACCTGGATCGAGGGATCGAGCTGACTGGCGTCGTACCGGGCCATGGCCTGGCGCGGGTTCAGGTGATGGCGCACCACCGCCTCCAGTGAGCCATACCCGCCAGCGTGGCCCCAGGGGCCGGTGTCCGCCACGTTGAGCAGGTGCGGGGTGCGGAAGGCGTAGCGGTCATCGGGATTACCGGTTTCCCGGAAGCGTCCAAAGTCGTCCGTGCCATCCGCACCATCGCCCTTGCCGCGACCGATCTGCGGCATTGCCACCACGTGGAACTGCTCATCGGTGAAGAAATCGCCCTGGTGGCAACCGCTGCAGCCGGCGCCGCCATTGGCAACCTCGGTGAAGAACAGCAGGGCACCCTGTTTGGCGTCGGAACCGATGGCGTCATCATCTCCCGCCAGGAACGCCCGCCAGGGGTTGTCCACCAGCACCTGGGAGTTCTGGTAGCTGGCCAGGGCCGCAGCCACATTGTCATAGGTGATCAACGTCTCAGCGCTGGCCGCCGGCTGCTCCAGGCCGGTCCGGAAGGCCTCCAGCCAGGTGTTGCCGCTCAACGCCACCACCTCGCCCCGCAGCCGTGACGCCAGGTGATCACGCACACTGGTGTTATCGCCGTCGGCCTCAAATTCAAAGCCCCGCATTTCCTCCTTCGAGGTCACCGGGAAACGGGCCTGGGCCGTAGCCAGATTATCGCCGGCGGTCGGGTCCGCCACGCCAAACGGCGAATCCGGGGTACGGATGCCACCACCGGCACCGCTGAGGCCCGGCGTCTTGTCGAGACTCTCCACCCGGCCGTCGTGGAACAGCACATCGTCGTAAAAAGCAATGTTGAAGGTGGAGGGGGCGTTACGAGGCACCGTAGGGCCGCCGTCGAAATGATGGCCGGCGCTGGAATGCAGTCGCCCGGGACCCAGCAGGTCCGGCAGGTCTGCCTCCACACCCACCGACAGCGGCAGGTCATCACCACCGCCGAGGAACGGGTGATGGCAGGAAACGCAGGCGGTGTCCAGGGTACCGCTCAAGCCCTTGCTGAAAAACAGCTGCATGCCCAGCTGGGCCTGGGGCGACTCAATGCTGGGCAGGGCCCGCCCCTGACTGGGGTCACCGGTCAGGCCCTGGCTGTCTGCCAGCGCCCGCACCTGCTGATTCAGCGCCGTGTCCGTTGTCGTTGAATCGCTCTCTCCACCGCAGGCGCTGAGCAGCGCTGCCGCCAGCAGTGTCATCAGTTTGGTGTCGTTATTATGTTTCAATGCCTGGATTCCTTACCAAGTTGTCATGTTCTGTCAGGGCCAATTCTGCCGCATCAATCGACATGAAACTATTATTTCAGGAATGAAATCGTTAGCCTTTCGTTACGTCACGTATCCAGACACGATTGCAACCATCGCCTCAGCCACGACTTTCGCCATAACCGTCGGCCACTCGCGGCCAGACCGTGGACTATGATGAAAACAACCGCATTTTCCGGGGACGAACCATTTGAGCCTCAACGCCCGCATCCTGACCTTGGCCACCACTCTGCTGGTTGTGGCCGCTGCCGCCTCCTGGCTGGCCTACCGCGCGCTGTCCCAGGACATCATTGAGCGCTGGGGCCAACAGGTGGCCGAAATCCAGGTACGCTACGACAGCGCCCGCTTGCTGCAGTCGCTGGAGCGGGAAATCGGGCTGGCACGGCAGATGGCGGACTCGGTGGCGATCCAGCAGTGGGCCGCAACGCCGGACAACCCGGCCCTCAAGACCGCCGCCATTCGCCAGATGGAGAGCTTCCGCAGCAACTTCCGCGACAACACCTACTTCGTCGCCCTGCGCAAGAACCGGCAGTACTATTTCAACAACGCCAACAACGAGTTCGGTGGCCAGCAGTTGCGCTACCAGCTTGACCCCAACGACCCGGACGACGCCTGGTTTTTCCGGCTGATTGAGGAGGGCCGGGATTTCCACCTCAACGTCAACCCGGACGAAGAACTGAGGGTCACCAAATTGTGGATTGATGTGCTGGTGCGCGATGACAGTGGCCAGATTCTCGGCATGGTGGGCACTGGCCTGGAGCTGGATCGCTTTCTGCAGGACATTGTCGACATCGGCCAGAAGGGCATCACCACCCTGTTCGTTGACTTCAACGGCGCCATCCAGCTGTATCGGGATCGCAACTACATCGACTTTGCCAGCATCATCAAACCCGAAGGCCAGAAGAACACCGTGGATCTGCTGTTCGAGGCGCCGGAGGATCAGCAGAAAGTACTGGGCATGCTGCAGATGCTGAAGAACCGCGGCGGCGACAGCGGCGCCGTGGCCAGCAGCTTCGTCACCATTGACGGCCATCGCCACCTAGCAGGCGTGGCCTACCTGCCGGCCATCGGCTGGTTCGAGATCACCCTGCTGGATCTGGACACCCTGCTGCCGGTGAGTTACCTGTGGCCGCTGGTGGCGGTGTTCCTGGCTGCGCTGCTGGTATCCCTGCTGTTGTTCCACGGTCTGGTCCGGCGCTGGGTGCTCACCCCCATCGTGGCGCTGGAACGGGCGGTCAAACAGGTGCGCGAGGGCAATTTCCGCACCGGCAATCTGCCCAAGCCAGACAATGAGATCGGCCGTCTCAGCGGCCATTTCGAGGACATGGCCAGCACCCTGCAGGCCTCCACCGAGGACCTGCAGGCCCAGGTCGCCAGCCGCACCGAGGAGTTACACCGACTGGCCCGGATCGACGCCCTGACCGGCCTGGGCAACCGCCGCGCGCTGGACGAGGCCCTGGCCACTGAAATCGAGCGGGCCTACCGCCAGGGCAGCGGCTTCGGCGTGCTGTGGATGGATGTGGACCACTTCAAGGCCATCAACGACGAACGTGGTCACCAGACCGGCGACGCCATTCTCTGCGACGTCGCCCATTGGCTACGGGCCTGCCTGCGGCCCTACGACATTGCCGGGCGCTGGGGTGGCGACGAGTTCCTGGTGATTCTGTCGCCCTGCGACGCCCTCACCCTGGAACACACCGCCCAGCGGGTGCGGGTGAACATCGAGCAGCAGGGACGGGCCATGGCACTGCCGGTGACGGTCAGCATCGGCGGCTACCAGGCCAGCGCCGAGGACACCCTGGACGGCGTGCTCAAGCGGGCCGATCAGGCGCTGTACCGGGCCAAGCAGCAGGGTCGCAACCAGGTCATGATCGATTCCGGTGAAGCGCTGTCAACGGAGTGAGGATCAGCCCTGCGGCCCGGATGAGCGCCGCTGCGCCTCGATCAGGGCGAACTGTCGGGGTGAGCAGCCGAACCAGCTCCGGAACGCCTTGAAGAAGGCACTCGGCTCGCTGTAACCCAGCAGCTCGCTGAGGTGTTCGATCTTGCCGTCGCCCTGCTTCAGATAACGCCGCGCGCGCTCTCGCCGGGTGTCCGCCAGCAGGCTCCGGAAGCTGACGCCGTCACGGCTCAGTCGCCGGTGCAGGGTCTGACGACTGATGTTGAGCCGGCTGGCGACGTACTCTGAGGTCACGCCACCGCGGTGCAGATCGTCTGCGATCACCTGCCGGACCACGTCCGCCAGGCCGTCGGCCCTGACCAGCAGTTTCTGCACGTCCTCCACCCGATCGCGGATGATGGTGTGAACATAGTGATTGGCCTGACGCAGCGGCCGCTGCAGGTCGTCAGTGGCCAGCACCAGCGCATCTTCCGTCATCGCAAAGCGGCAGTGGTCGCCGAACACCCTTCGGTATTCCTCCGGCCGGCGAACGGTATCGGCGCGAAAGTGAGCGGCCACAGGTTCAATCGGCTGGCCGGTCAGGTATCGGGCCCAGGCCACCGCCGCGCTCATGCTGCGCGCCACCGACAAACCGCTGTAGAAGCGTGGGTCACGGAAGCCGTAGCTGAGCTTGAGGCCCGCCGCTACCGGTTGCACCGCTACCGTATCCACCTGACTCATCACCGGCAGGTAGCGCTGGAACAGACGCACCGCCTCACCCAGGGTACTCGCGCTGATGATGAGGTTGGAGAGCATGCCGCGGTGGTTGTCGTTGAGGCGTTCCCCCACCCGCAGACCCACATCGCAGCTGGCGCCACGGGCAATCGCCAGTTGCCAGAGCCGCACCACCGTCTCGGCGGGCCAGCGGCCCTCCACATCCAGCAGTGCCGAGCGGGCCTGAAGCAGGTCGGCCACGTCACGCTCACCGACGTAACCCTCGTCACGGAGCGACTCATACAGATCCAGCACCGATACCGACGATACCGTTAAAGACTCTGTTGCCTTCAAGCTACGCCTCCGGGGTTATCGCGATCTTCACCAGACACCATGGTAATCGCAACGGCGCTGACCGGCGCGCGTCCTGGTTCACAACCGTGAGACAAATTGCCACCCCGACAAGACAAGTCGACATTAATTCCAAAGTTAACAGCGACCTAGAATAGATCCTCAGAACAACAACCCGCCCTTTCCCAATCACAACAAGCCCATAACAACGCCCCGGCGGGCGCAGACCTGCCTCCGCCCGGGACCGACGAAAGCGCAAACGAGGAGACTGTCGATGAAGCACGAGGATGTAATAACCCTGCCCCAGCTCGCCGCCAAGGTGCCACAACTGGTGTCCGGACTCCCGGGCCTGGTCAAAGGCCTGCGGATCGGCAACACCACCGACAAGACCCGGGCGGTTGGCCTCGGCCGGTGCCTCGAGCGCTGCCGCGCCAGCAACCCCGAGGGGCCGGCGGTGGTGTTCGAGGGGCGGGAGATTTCCTACGAGGCCTTCAGTCGCTGGTCCAACCGCATCGCCAACTTTCTCCACGCCAGCGGCATCCGCAAGGGCGACGCGGTGGTGGTGATGATGGAGAATCGTCCGGAACTGCTCGCGGTGATTGCCGGGTGCGCCAAGATTGGCGCCGTCAGCGCCCTGGTCAACACCGCCCAGCGTGGCAAGGTGCTCGCCCACAGCATCAACCTGGTTGCCCCCAAACGGGCCATCGTCGGTGAGGAGCTGGTCGGCGCCTACAACGACGTCGCAGACGCGGTATCGCTGTCCCGCGAGAACTGCTACTACGTGCCGGACACCGAGGTGTACCGCAACGGCGCCGAGCCGCCGATTGACTGGCAGAACCTGGAACACCTGATCGCACAGTGTTCCGAGACCACCCCCGCCAGCGTTGACGAGATCCGCGCCGACGATCCGTGTTTCTACATCTACACCTCGGGCACCACCGGCATGCCCAAGGCGGTGGTGTTCAATCATGGCCGCTTCATGAAGGCCTATGGCTCGTTCGGCTTTGCCGCTGTCAAACTGACAGCCCGCGACCGCCTGTATGTGTGCCTGCCGTTCTACCACGCCACCGCGCTGGCGGTGTGCTGGGGCTCGGTACTGGCGGGAAATGCCGCGCTGGTCATGGCCCGCCGCTTCAGCGCCTCCAACTTCTGGGCCGACATTCGCCGGCACAACGCCACCGGCTTTGGCTACGTTGGCGAGCTGTGCCGCTACCTGATGGAACAGCCAGCATCGCCGGAGGACCACCGCAACGAGGTCCGCATCATGGTGGGCAATGGCCTGCGGCCCTCGATCTGGCAGCCGTTCAAAACCCGCTTTGGCGTGGCCCGGGTGATGGAATTCTACGCCTCCAGTGAGGGCAACATCGGGTTTACCAACCTGCTGAATTTCAACAACACGGTTGGCCTGTGTCCGTTTCCCTACGCCATCGTGAAGTACGACCGGGAACAGGAGGCGCCGCTGCGCGACCAGCGTGGCCGGATGATCCGCGTCGCCCGGGGCGAGGCGGGCCTGCTGATCGGCCAGATCACCGCCAAGACCCCGTTCCACGGCTACACCGATCAGCAGAAAACCCAGGGCAGCGTGCTGCGGGATGTGTTCGAGCCGGGCGATCAGTGGTTCAATTCCGGCGACCTGATGCGGGACATCGGCTTCAAGCACGCCCAGTTTGTCGACCGCTTGGGGGATACGTTTCGCTGGAAGGGCGAGAACGTGTCCACCACCGAGGTGGAACAGATTACCGACGGCTGCGCTCACGTCAGCGAATCGGTGGTCTACGGGGTGGAGATCCCGGGCACCAACGGTCGCGCCGGTATGGCTTCGATCCGCCTGGACTGCAACCTCGACGCCTTCGATTTCGGCCAGTTGCTGCAGAGCCTGCGCCAGCAGTTACCTGCCTACGCGGTGCCGGTGTTCCTGCGCATCAGCAAGGACGTTGAGAAGACCGGCACCTTCAAGCACAAGAAGGCCCCGCTCAAAGCCCAGGGCTATGACCTCGCCAAGGTGGCCGATCCGGTGTTTGTCTGGCTCCCCGGAACCCAGACCTACAGCCGTCTGGATCAGACCCGCCAGCAGGAGATTGACCGGGGCCAGCATCACTTCTGAGGGGTTCCGATCACTCGCCTTTCAGCACCATCGGCAGACCAGCCACGGTCAGTACTACCTGGTCGCACGACGCCGCTAGGGCCTGGTTGAGCCAGCCCAGCTCGTCGCAGAAGCGCCGGGTGAGCGGGTCCATGCCGATGGTGCCGAGGCCGACCTCGTTGCTGACGATCACCAGGCTGCCCGGGTAGGCCGCAACGGCGTCCACAAACTCCGCCCGCTCGCGCTGGAACACCTCATCGCCGGCATGGAGCAGATTGCTGAGCCACAGACTCATGCAGTCAATCAGCAGACACGGTGCCCCGGCCTGGGCCTGGGCTGTGAGCTCCGCCCCCAGTGCCAGCGGACACTCCACCAGCCCCCAGTCCGCCGGACGACGCTGGCGATGGCGGCGGATGCGCTCACTCATTTCACCATCGCCGGCGGTGGCGGTGGCGATGTAGGTCACCGAAGCGCCCGAGGCGGTGGCCCGCTGTTCTGCCAGTGCACTCTTGCCGGAGCGAATGCCCCCCAACACCAGGGCATGGGTTCTGGTTGCCTGCATGGGTATTTTCCCTGAATCCGTGCGGGTCGGACTGAACCCGAACACCGCAACTGCTATATTGCCTACAAACCGGACCCGCGACTGACTCTGGACGGAACCATGCAGGCCGAACTGATCGAAATCCGCAATCACCTTATCCAGTACCCTCCCTTCGATGAAATGGAGGATGACCTGGTGGATGAGGTTGTCTCACACATTGAGGTGGCGTACTACCGCGCCGGCAGCCCGATCGCCCAATTTGGCGATCCCAGCAACCATCTGTTCTACATCCGCAGTGGCGCGGTGGAAATCTACCGCCGCTCCGGCGAGTTGTACAACCGTCTCAGCGAGGGCGAGTTCTTCGGCCAGTTCGGGCTGATGATGAACAAGACCGTGCGTTTTCCCGCCCAGGCGCTCGAGGACACCCTGCTCTACCTAATTCCGGCCGAGGTGTTCCAGAAACTGTGGGAAACCGACGAAACCTTTGCCGATTTCGTTGAGATCGAGGACCAGACCCGGCTGCGCACCGCCATTTCCCGGCGGGAGAAAGGCAACGACCTGATGACCGCCAAGGTCACCCGGCTGATCGGCCGCAAACCGGTGATCGCCTCCACCACCATCCGTCTGCAGGAAGCGGCGCGGATCATGACCGAGGAAGGCGTCTCGTCGCTGGTGCTGATGGATGAAACCGCCACGCCGCCCAAGATGACCGGCATCATCACCGACCGTGACCTCCGCACCCGCGCGCTGACTGAGGCGCTGCCGTCGGAAACCCCGATCAGCGACATCATGTCCACTGGGCTCATCACCATCCGCTCCAGCGCCTACATCTTCGAGGCGATGCTGCTGATGCTGCACAACAACGTCCACCACCTGCCGGTAATGGACAAGTACCAGGAAGAGCCTCGCGGGGTGATCTCGCTGGCGGACGTGATCAAGTACGAATCCCAGAGCAGTGTGTTCCTGGTCAGCAATATCTTCCACCAACAGACCGTCAAGGGGCTAAAGCGCGTCAGCAAGGACGTTCGCGACAGCTTTGTGCGCATGGTCAATGAAGACGCCAACTCCCACATGATCGGCAGCGCCATGGCCGGCATCGGCCGCAGCTTTACCCAACGCCTGCTGGAGCTGGGCGAGGAACAGCTGGGACCACCGCCGGTGCCCTACTGCTTCATGGCCCTGGGGTCCATGGCCCGGGACGAACAGCTGGTGGTGACCGACCAGGACAACGCCATGATCCTGGACGACAGTTTCGACCCGGAGCAGCACGACGACTACTTCCTGGCCCTGGCTCGCTTTGTCAGTGACGGCCTCGCCACCTGTGGCTACAGCTACTGCACCGGCGACATCATGGCCACCAACAAGAAGTGGCGCCAACCGCTGCGGGTGTGGAAAGAGTACTTCACCGACTGGATCGACAACCCCAAGGCCGAGGCGTTGCTCAACAGCAACATCTTCTTCGACCTGGATGGCATCTACGGCGCCACCGAGATGGCGGAAACCCTGAAGACCCTGGTGGCCAGCAAAGCCAGCCAGAGTCAGCGGTTCCTTGCCTTCCTGGCCAAGAACGCCCTCAACCGGACGCCGCCACTGGGCTTCTTCCGCACCTTTGTGATGGAACAGGACGGCAAGCAGAACAACACATTCAACCTCAAACGCCGGGGCACGGCGCCGATTTCGGACCTGATCCGGGTGCATGCCCTGGCCTGTGGCTCCAAGGCCCAGAACTCCTTTGAACGGCTGCGGGCGATTGCCGACACCAAGCTGCTGCCGGACGGCAGTGCCGAGAACCTGCGGGACGCCCTCGAGTTCATTGCCATTGTCCGCATCCGCCACCAGGCGCTGGCCATCGAGGATGGCCGTGATCCCGACAACAACGTGCGGCCGGAAGACCTGTCGCCCTTTGAGCGCAGCCACCTCAAGGACGCTTTCCAGGTGGTCAGCAGTGCCCAGAAGTTCCTGCGCTACCGCTACAACGCCCCCGCCGGGCGGCACCTGCAATAGGTCTCGGCATGGTTCAACGCTCCCAGCAGGAAATCACCGATACCCCCTGGCCGCTGCGCATGGCCAATGCCGGTCGCATGGCCCGGGACCCGCGTCTGCAGGCGTTCTACCAGGCCGACTGGCCCGCGGCGGAGACGCCCATCCACGAGGTGCCGATGGTGGCGGTGGATTTCGAGACCACCGGCCTCGATCCGGACAAGCACTCCATCGTCAGCATCGGTCTGGTGCCGTTCACCAGCCAGCGCATCCAGTGTGCCCGGTCCCGTCACTGGGTGGTGCGGCCCAAGCTGCCACTGCGACAGGACTCGGTGACCATCCACGGCATCACCCATTCCGATATCGACAACGCGCCGGACCTGGACGATATTCTGGGGGATGTGCTGGAGGCGCTGGCGGGCCGGATTGTGGTGGTGCACTACCGCCAGATCGAGCGGCCGTTCCTGGACGTTGCCCTGCGCTGGCGGCTGCAGGAAGGCATCACCTTCCCGGTGATCGACACCATGGCCATCGAGGCGCACCTGCACCCCAATCGCACCCCCAACTGGTGGAAAAAACTGCTGGGCCAGCAACCGGTGTCCATCCGCCTGGCCGACAGTCGCAGCCGCTACCACCTGCCCCACTACGCTCCCCACCACGCCCTCACCGACGCCCTGGCCACGGCGGAGCTGCTGCAGGCGCAGCTACAGCACCACTTTACCCCCGAGACGCCGATCCGGGATTTGTGGTTGTAGGTTGGCCCTAAGGGGTATCTGACAGCAATGTAATCACCGCTGACCGGTCCAGTGACAACGGTGACTGCTCGGCAAGATGGCGAGCCAGTGCCAGGGCGGTGCGGTTGTGGCCGGCATCACGCAGGGTGCGATCAGCGCCATGATCGAGCAGAAACCGGACGGTGGAAACGGAATTGGCCAGCACCGCAGCGTGCAGGGGGGCGTAGCCTGTGGCCGGATCAACCCGGTTCACATTAGCGCCACGCGCTATCAGCGTTTCAGCCAGCTGACGGGCTGCTTCACGATGCGCTCCCGGCTCGGTCATCAGATTTACAATAAAGGGCAGCGTGCCGCTCTGCTCAAGATCCTCGGGCGTCCAGGTCTTGATGCGTAGCAGGTAGTATTCACTCAGCGCCGCAGGCAGGGCATCGGATTCGGGTTTGACGATGCTCAGAGCCAGTTCGGGCATCGAGTAATTCCGGACCACAGCGACCGCCGCGATCGTCGTCATCGCGATCACCCAAACGACAGCCCACACAATTGCTTTCGCTCCGCTCATCCCTTAACCCCCTCGACTACCAATGATTTCCCAGTGGTGCCGGTCCATGATTCCTTTCCCTGGATCGCGTCGCCTCCGAGGAACCCCCGAATTGTCCTCGCTGGCTGGTATACTCTGCCATCCTCCACCACGAAGCAACGGACATGCTTTTTCTACTTGCCCTGCTCCTCGTTCTGTCGCTGATTCTCGGCCCGCAACTGTGGATCCGCTGGGTGATGCGCAAACATGACAGCCCCGTCGCCAGTATGCCCGGCACCGGTGGTGAGCTGGCGCAGCATCTGATCGATCGCTTTGAGATCCACGGGGTAAATGTGGAAACCACCCCGCAGGGCGACCATTACGACCCGACCAACCGGGCTGTGCGGCTCTCCGATGAGGTCTTCCACGGTCGCTCCGTCACCGCCATCGCGGTGGCGGCCCATGAAGTGGGTCATGCCATCCAGTATCACCGCCAGGAGGCGATTACCCGACTGCGGCAGCGCTACCTGCCTCTGGCCACCACCATCCAGCGACTGGCCGTGACGTTGCTGTTCGCCATTCCGCTGGTTGTCGTCATTTTCCGTGTGCCCCATGCCGCGTTACTGACGGCGGTGATCGGCGTGGCCGCCATGCTGGTGGCGGTGTTGATCCAGCTGGTTATTCTGCCGCTGGAGTGGGACGCCAGCTTCAACAAGGCCATGCCGATCCTGATCAAGGGCAACTACCTGCCTCCCGAGCAGCACGACGCCGCCCGCCAGGTACTCAAGGCCGCTGCGCTGACCTACGTTGCGGCGGCATTGATGGACATGCTTCGGCTGGGACGGTGGCTGGCCATTCTCAAGGGAAGCATTCGCTGAGGGCAGGCCGCGTCACGGTTAGACGGCGGCCCACCCTGCGACACCACTTACATTTCGGTACCACCGGGTTCGGTCACCCGATCCAGGTAGTCACCGTACCCCTCGGCGACCATGCGTTCACGGGGAATGAAGCGCAGGGCGGCGGAATTCATGCAGTAGCGCAGTCCCGTCGGGGCCGGACCGTCCTCAAAGACATGCCCCAGGTGGGAGTCGGCGTAGCGGCTGCGGATTTCCACCCGGGTCATGAAGAAACTGCTGTCCTCCCGCTCCACCAGCACACCGGGCTCGATGGGGCGGGTGAAGCTGGGCCAGCCGGTGCCGGACTTGTACTTGTCGTCCGAGGAAAACAGCGGCTCGCCGGACACCACATCGACGTAAATGCCGGCCCGTTTCTCATCCCAATAGGTATTGTTGAACGCCCGTTCGGTGGCGTCTTCCTGGGTGACCCGGTACTGCAGCGGCGTCAGCCGTTGCCGGAGTTCGTCATCGCCGGGTTTCTGGAAGCCGGCAGGGTCGAATCCCTCGGCCGGGTCGGCCATGGGCCGGAACTGACCATAGTCGATCTCGCGCTCCTCACCCCAGACTTCATCAATGAACTGGTAGCGACCGGAATTGAAGGTGTAGAACTTGTAGCGGATCGGATTCTTCTTGTAGTAGTCCTGATGGTAGCCCTCGGCGTCGTAGAAGGTCTGAAACGGCGCAATGTCGATGACCACCGGACTGTCGTAGCGATCCGCCTCGATCAACGCCTGCTTGGCCGCTTCCGCCGCCTGACGCTGGGCCTCGTCGTGGTAGAAAATGCCAGGGCGGTATTGCTGGCCACGGTCCACGAACTGGCCGTTGGCGTCAGTGGGGTCCATCATCCGCCACAGGCCCTGCAGCAGCCCCTGATAGGTGATCACCTTGGGGTCGTAGTACACCTGCACCGCTTCGGTGTGGCCGGTACGGCCGGAGGACACCTGCTGGTAATCGGGGTTGGCCTCGTCACCGCCGGTATAGCCGGAAACGGCTTCCACCACCCCCGGCAGTTTTTCAAAGCCCGCTTCCACACACCAGAAGCAGCCGCCGGCGAAGGTGGCAATGGCCAGCCCCTCGTCTGCCGGGGCGTACTCGGAGGTGGGCGGGTTGGGGGCACTGGCACTGAAGGCCCAGCCAGCGGCTGCCAGCCCAAGCGCCAGGACGGAACTCTGCACAATGCGTTTCATACTCTTACCTCTCATACCCAACTGGTTACTGGTTGGAGTCACTGTGCCCGGAAAGATTCACGGCAACGTCTGGGGTTTGTTACGAATTCATCACAGCTTCCGTTCAGTGCGCTGGTGGCAGAGTAATGGTGAAGGCACTGCCGCCGCTGGGCCGGTTGGCAACCCGGATCGCACCGTCCTGCAGGGTCATGATGCGTTTGGCGATCGCCAGCCCAAGCCCGGCGTGCCCCGGCGCATTGCCGGAATCGCCGCGGTAGAAGGCATCGAAGACATGGGGCAGATCAGCATCGGGGATACCCGGCCCCTGGTCGCGCACCTCCAGCTCCAGCTGGCCATCCCGCTGGGCCAGGGTCAGGGTGACCTGGCTGTCGGCGGGGCTGTATTCGATGGCGTTGCCGATCAGGTTGTCCAGCACCCGTTCGGTCATGCCCAGGTCACCGTAGGCTGGCGGCATCGCCTGGATACCGGCCACCGCGAGGGTGATGCCTTTCTCGGCGGCACTGGCGCCGTGCTTCTGGGCAACGTCGTGAATCAGCTCCGGCAACGGGAACGGTTCCGGCTGGGGCCGTTTCTCCTTCGCTTCCAGCGCCGCCAGCTCAAACAGCTCGTCCACCTGCCGGCTCAGTCGCCGCCCCTCGGCCAGGGCGATGTCCAGAAACTGCTCCTGCTCCTGTTCACTGAGACTCTGGCGCTTCATTCGCAGGCTTTCCACATAGCCCTGCATCGACGCCAGCGGGGTACGCAGGTCGTGGGACACCTGGGCCACCAGGCGCCGGCGCAGGGCGTCTTTCTCCTGCAGCTGGTCAATCTGGCTGGCGATACGCTCCGCCATGCGATCAAACGCCACCCCCAGGTAATCAATCTCGTCCCGAACCTGCGGCCGCAGCTGCTGCCAGCGTTCACTCGGCAGATGGCCATGGTCGGCGGTCTCGAACCGCTCCACCAGACCGGTGAGCCGGCTTAAGCGGCGGGTCAGCAGCCGGAACACCGCCAGCCCCGCCAGCATCCCCACCGTCAACGCGATGCCCACCGCCCAGGCGCTCATCTCGATGAAGTGGCCATTGCGGGCCATCACTTCCGCCATATCGAATTCCTCACCCCGCAGCACCACGTAAAGGTAGCCCTCCGGCTGACGGGCCGAGGGAATCGGCGTGACCGAAAACACCTTGCGGCGCTCATGACTGCGGGGATCATCCCCGAGAATCGGATAGGCCCCCTTGTCCGCCAACAGGGCACGAATGGGTGCCATCGATACCCGTTTGCGCTTGATCTTGGCGGGATCGGCGGAGTAGGAAAGAATCTCGCCCCGGGGGTCCAGCAGGTAGATTTCAATGGAGGGGTTGATGGTCATGTAGAGATCGAACAGCTCCTTCAGCGCCGCCTGGTTCAGCCGGCCCTCGTCTACCAGGTTGCGGTCCTGCACCAGGTTTGCTGCCAGATCACGGTGCAGCTGCTGATTGACCGAGGTGACGTAGCCCCGCAGCGAGTACCAGCTGATCACGCTGTACAGCACACCGACGGTCACCAGCAGCATGAACAGGCCCAGGGCCAGGCGGGTGTATAGGGTTTTGGCCATCATTCAGTCCCGGAAGCGGTAACCCACGCCCCACACCGTCTGGATAAAGTCCGGTTTGGCGGGATCGCGCTCGATCTTGTTGCGCAGGCGGTTGATATGGGTATTGACGGTGTGTTCGTAACCCTCGTGGTTGTAACCCCAGACCGCGTCCAGCAGCTGGGCCCGGCTGAACACCCGGCCGGGATGACGGGCAAAGTGCAACAGCAGATCGAACTCCCGGGCGGTCAGGTCCACCTCGGCATCGGCAATGCGCACCTTGCGGCGGGCCGGGTCAATGTGCAGGCCGTCGCTGTCGATCACGTCGCTGGCGGTCTCGGGCTCTGCCGTTACCGACAGCGCATCCACCCGCCGAAACAGCGCCTTGATCCGGGCCGCCAGCTCCGCCACGCTGAACGGTTTGGTGAGGTAGTCATCGGCGCCCATTTCCAGCCCCAGTACCCGGTCCAGTTCGGTGGTCTTGGCCGTCAGCATCAGGATCGGCACATAGCCGCTGTCCTGACGGATCTCCCGGCACACCGACAGGCCATCCAGCCCGGGCAGCATCAGATCCAGCACCACCAGGTCGACACCACCGGCGCGGTAACGCGCCAGCCCACTGTCTCCCCGCGGCTCGTGCACCGCCGTCATGCCCAGGTCCTCCACGTGCATCCGCACCAACTGGGCAATGCCGGGATTGTCTTCGATGATCAGTACCGTTCGGCTCATGTTGTCTCTCACTGGCTTGCGGGGTGGCACCCTGAACACAGTGTAAGTGCCAGACTTCACAAATCCATCACGCCAGGTGCCACCGTGGCGGCGCCTGGCGGTTGTGGCTACAATGCCAGCAACGTCCAACAAGAGGTTCGCGTGTCCGAGAAGCCAACCCCGCCCCGGGTGACCCCTGCCGATGCCATCCGCTGTGCCCGCCGCCACTGGGTCAAAGGCCGCCGCATACACCTGGCCGAACTGGCGTCGGAACTCAACATCGGACGGGCCACCCTGTTCCGCTGGGTCGGCAGCAAAGACAAGCTGCTGGGCGAGGCGCTGTGGACCCTGTACAACGAACTGTGCCAGGAGGCCCAGGCCAGAACCCCGGGCCAGGGCGTCGACTATGTGGTGGGCGTCTACCGCCACATCAACGCTACCCTGCTGCACTCCCAGCCCCTGCAGCGCTTTATCGGCCAGGACCCGGAGTACGCCCTGCGCATTCTCACCTCCTCCCAGTCGCCGCTGCACAACCGTACCGTGGACGCCTTTGCCAGCATCCTCCAGGACCAGGTGGATCGGGGCCAGCTGACCCCGGCCATGGGCATTGGCAGCCTGGCTTACTTTATCGTGCGACTGGCAGAGTCCTGTCTCTACAGCGACATCATCAGCGGACGCCCTCCCCGCGACGAGGAGCTCGAGGATGCCTGCACCGCGGTGCGCATCCTGCTCGGCGGCCAGACCGCAGCGGCCTGAGCCAACGCTTTCCCCGGCCCCGCCGGCATCGCTATGATAGCTCCAGACCCGCTGGCGGCCGGCCCCCAGTCGACACGCAAATCGGCACCCAAGCCGAGACGCCAGCCACCCCACATCCGACCGACCGCGAGAGGACCTCATTATGGCTGCCCCCTGGGACGACCTGCTGCTATTCGACCGCCAACTCGACACCACCGAACGCCAGGTTCGGGACAGTGTCCGCGCTTTCTGCGACCAGCAGCTGATGCCCGGCATCACTGCGGCCAATCGTCACGAGCGCTTTGATCGCAACCTGTTCCTGAAGATGGGCGAACAGGGCATGCTGGGTGCCACGGTACCGCAGGAGTACGGCGGCCCGGGTCTCAGCCACGTTTGCTACGGTCTGATTGCACGGGAGGTCGAGCGGGTGGATTCGGCCTATCGCTCCGCCCTGAGCGTGCAGTCGTCGCTGGTGATGTATCCGATCCAGCGCTACAGCCAGGAGGCCCTCAAACAGCGGCTGCTGCCATTGCTGGCCAGCGGCGAAAAAGTGGGCTGCTTTGGTCTCACCGAACCCAATCACGGCTCCGACCCCGGCGGCATGGAAACCCGGGCCCGGGCGGTGGAAGGCGGCTACCGGCTCAGTGGCGCCAAGACCTGGATCACCAATGCCCCCATCGCCGATGTGCTGGTGGTCTGGGGCAAGCTCGACGGCGAAGTCTGCGGGTTCGTGATCGAGCGCGGCAGCGATGGCCTGGAGACCCCCGCCATCGACGGCAAGTTCTCGCTGCGGGCCTCGGAGACCGGCTCGATCTTTATGGACGAGGTGTTTGTACCGGAAGAAAACCGGCTCCAGGTGCAGGGCCTGAAAGGTCCCCTGAGCTGCCTCACCAAGGCCCGCTTTGGCATCTGCTGGGGCGTGCTGGGGGCAGCCGAGTTCTGCTGGCATGCGGCCCGTCAGTACACCCTGGAGCGGCATCAGTTCGGCCGTCCGCTGGCGGCCAATCAACTGGTGCAGAAGAAGCTGGTGGACATGCAGACCGAGATCACCCTTGGCCTGCAGGCGGTACTGCAACTGGGCCGGCTGATGGATCAGGGAGAGGCGTCTGCGGATGCGGTGTCGCTGCTCAAACGCAACAACTGTGGCAAGGCCCTGGACATCGCCCGGGTGGCGCGGGACCTGCACGGCGGCAACGGCATCTGCGACGAGTACCACGTGATCCGCCACGCCATGAACCTGGAGGCGGTGAACACCTACGAAGGCACCCACGATGTCCATGCCCTGATCCTTGGGCGTGGACAGACCGGCCTGCAGGCGTTCTGCTGAGACAATCAGTAGAACAGCAGGGGTACGAAGGCCACCAGCAACAACGACAGGCCCATGGCGATCAGCGGCATGATGATGCGCTCATGGCGCTGGTAGAAGGTGCCGCCTTCCTGCTGGGCCGCGGTCACCTCCGCTTCCCCCACCACCTGGCGGGTCAGCAGGTGGTTGAGCGCCACCGGCGGGCTGAGGTAGCCCAGTTCGAACGCCACCAGGGTGACCATCCAGAAATGGATCGGGTGGATACCGCTGCCGTAGGCGATGGTGGCTACGGTGGCGGAAACCAGGATCACTGCGCCAAAGGCGTCCATGATCATCCCCAGGACCACCAGGATCACCACCATCAGCAGCATTGCCGACCAGGCACTGTCGAAGGACTGGGGGAAGGTTTCCATCAGGTGGGAGCGCTCAATCACCCCACCAATGCTTACCGACAGGCCCAGCAGCAACAACAGCGCACCGATCTCCGCGGTGGTGTCATTGGTGGCGGTGCGGACACTGCGCTCCAGGCCCTGGTGATTGACCTCCAGCCCTTCCGCATCGCGGTGGCTGCGGCCCTTGAGGCTGATATGCTCAAACACCAGGATCGCCAGCAGGATCACCGGCAGCAGCCGCGGCGCCGAGAACTCGTCCATCCGTACGTCCAGAGCCCAGCGATAGAACAGCACCACCGCCACAATCACCGCCACGTATGGCAGCAACGACCGCAGCGCCGCCAGGGTGGCGGGCCAGGCCTCACTGGCCGGTGCCAGCTCGAAGCGGCTCTGGCGATTGACCGCCAGCGCCACAGCGGTGAACATCACCGCCGTCAGTACGAACACCCAGATGCCCCAGCCGAACAGCTCGTCGGTGGTCACTTCCCGGTTCAGGTAGGCGATCACCACCACCAGCAGGCAGGGCCGTAACACCACCCCCAGTGACCCGGACATGGCGGTGGCCGCCAGTGCCAGCTGACGGCGGGCACCGGCCGCCCGCAGCTCACTGTAGATCACCGCACCGGCAGCAATGACGAAGATCCCCGAGGCCCCGGTGTAGGCCGTCGGTATCGCCGCCACCAGGACCGCCACCACCGCCAGCATCTCTGGCGGCAGACGCCAGGGCCGGAATACGTTGAACACCAGGGTCGCCAACCGGGTCTGCTTGAGCATCATCCCGACCCAGACGTAGAGCCCGACGTTGAGGAACATGTCGGACAGTTCCATCATCTTGCCGAGGTAGATACCGATCCCCGAGGCATGTCCGATCAGCCCGAAATAGGTCCCGGAAATCAGGCACATGACCGTATACAGCGGCACCGCCAGCAGGGCCTTGTTGAGGCTGCCACCGTCCGCCAGGTCAGCCGGCACCCGGAACAGCCGGTACAGGCTGGCCAGGGTCAGCGCAGCGAAGCCGGTGATCCACAGGTTGTGCAGC
Source organism: Marinobacter sp. CA1 (assembly GCF_020546665.1). Taxonomy (NCBI): domain Bacteria; kingdom Pseudomonadati; phylum Pseudomonadota; class Gammaproteobacteria; order Pseudomonadales; family Marinobacteraceae; genus Marinobacter; species Marinobacter sp. CA1. The sequence continues at coordinate 54,671 of NZ_CP071785.1, read as the reverse complement.
ATCATTTCCTCCGCCGACACCGCTGCCTCGGACGCCAGTGTGGTCTGGCGGAAGATCACGCTGGAACCCAGCAGCATGGCATTGGCGATGGTCTGCAGGGTCAGCGAGACGGTGTAGTCGAGCCGGGTCTCCATCGGCCGCATGGCGATGTGGTGCCGGGTCAGGGTGGCGGTCACTGCACATAGCATCACCACCACAATGAGGATATAGCGCTGGGACTCCAGCCCCAGGGCGATGACATCGGCGACGAACAGCTCCACCGCCCGATAGGCCTTCACCGTTGGTGTCAGCTGATCCCGCAGCTGCTGGTAGCTGGCGTGGCTGGCCTGGCAGTCCGCCACCGAGCGCTCAATGGAGCGCCGGACGTCCGCCGGGTCCTTCTCGACACTGCCCAGCAGCGCCGCCATATCCCCCAGGTCGCTTTCCTTGGCCAGTTCCGCCGCCACCGCGGCATCAATGTCCCGGCTGGGATTGCATTCCGGCGGTGCGATGTCCACCCGCAGCTTGTAGTAACCGGACCAGAACTGCTCGCCAAGACGAAGCATCTGGTTGTGGATGTCACTGGAGGTCGAAAACAGCACGACCGCCAGCAGCAGGAGGCAGGCCGGCAGGGAGGAAAACCACTCCCGGCCACTGCGGTTCAGGGTTAGTGCAGACATAGTGTGGAACTCGGCAGACTCGTGGAATTACAGCAGATCATCCAGATCCATGACTTCGGTGGCTTCCGGCTGGTCATCCCAGAAGGTTCCGAGCTGGCCAAACGGTGTGCGATGGCCGGTATTCTCCATCCACATGCGATCGGACATCGCCACGATCAGCTGAGTCGCCATGGCATCCACCATCCGCCACTGGTCGTTGGACGGCGTTTCCTTGATCGACTCGGCGTGGCTGCGGATGATGCCCCGCAGGCGTTCGGTGTCGCCCCGGTTCATCGCCGCCATGGCATGGAACACATGACTGATGCGCACGCCGGCCTGTTCTCCCTGGCGGTCAGCAATCTCCAGCCGGTGGAAGGCATCCTCACCCTGTGGCAGGGCGCCGGGGATCATCGCCCAGACCGTGGCCCGCAGCGCCATCGGGGCGCCCCACCACTTGTCGTTTTCCAGACAGCTGGTGGCCCTGGCGACGGTGGAACCGACGTTCTTGGGAACACCGATGGAGGAGGTTGACTGGATCTCGGCATTGAGCGCCTGCAACCCGGTCAGCAGGCCGGCGAAGTAGACGAACTCGTCCAGGTCCTCGTCAAAATCCGGGCACTCGCTCTCGTCCGGCTTGCCATAGAACGCGTTGTGGTGCTGCCAGCCCTTGAAGTAACGCTCGGAAGCCAGCGCGTAAGCGCGCTTCTGGCGGATCATGGCGTCTTCCGCTCCCTCGGCCGACATCGCCCGCAGCTGCGCCAGTCCCTGCAGTTCGTACTCCCGCGCCTGCTCCTCGATGCAGGCGCCAGAGGTGAGGTACAGCATCACCGCCAGCTGGTCCGGCTCGGAGGTGACCCGACCGAAGGACATCAGCAGCGGCGCGGTGGCCTGACTCATGGCACAGCCCATGGCCAGATCCTGGGATTCCAGCAGATAGGGCACGGTATGACTCTTGGCAAAGCCCTGCATGACATCGCCAGTGGTCTTGTAGATCATGTTGTTGACCACCCCACAGCCACCCAATGCCAGGCTGACTGCGACGCTGGCGGCCACACCGCGGAGCCGTGCAAACCCGCGACCGGAACGTTGTACGAAGCCCTGGAGAGCCGTCATAGCTGTATCACCTTTTACGTTGTTGTTGTGGATCGATGTTGTGAATCGTTGCTGTGGAGTCCATGCCCATGCAGCGAACCCACAGGATTCGTTACACGATGTAACAATGATAAGAATTATCGTCGGAAATCAGATGTTTTAATGAGACCAGCCGCTCAAAGCGCCATTGCCGTGGGCGCCGGGCCCGGGCCGGTAATTGACTTTGGCGGCGATTCCACTAAACCTTGATCTGTCGGGGTGGAACGGTTCCGCCCTGGTCTCGGCAAAACAACAAGGAGCCTTTGATGCGCAAACCTGAACTCGCCGCCGCCATTGCGGAGCAGACCGGACTCAGCAAGGAGAAGGCCAGTGAAGTAATCACCGCCTTTACCGACCAGATATCCGCCGCCAGTGCCCGAGGGGATGACGTCACCCTGATCGGTTTTGGCACCTTCAACGTCCGCAGTCGGGAAGCCCGTTCAGGGCGCAATCCGCAGACCGGCGCCACCATTCAGATTCCGGCCTCCCGCACGGTCGGCTTCAAACCGGGCAAAGCCCTCAAGGACGCCATCAACTGAGCCCCGTCGGGGCAGGCCGTCTCCGCCCTGCCCCGATGCCATTCAGGAGGAGCACTCCGCCCGGCTGCCATCAACCCGGCAGCGGATGGCCCGCATCAGCTTGATCGCCCGCTCGTCGTAGACGCCCTCGGCCAGCAGCGACAGCCGCACTTCCCGCAGCATCTTGTCGTACTCCACCACGTCCGCCTCCGGCGGCAGCATCCACACGTCCTGCGGAATTTCGGATTCGGCCTGGGCAATGATCTCGTAGGCCTCGTCGATGCGCTTGATCGCTTCGTTGCGCACCATCTGGCCCGCGTCCTCCGGGAAGCGGTCGCGGTGGATGATGACCTGGAAGTTCATGTAGGCCAGGGCGTACTTGAACACCCCACCGTCCGGGCTCACGCCCTTGTAGAGTTCCAGCGGCGTGTAGGCCACCGCCGGGGCATAGGCCAGATCGACACTGCCGTTGTTGAACTTGCCGGCAAAGCTGGCGGTGTTGGCGCCCACCACCGACGCGCCAACGTGGCGCACCATCCGCAGCGAGGCGTCATCGAAATCGAGGGTGGCAATCTTCTTGCCCTGGAGTTCCTCGACGGTATCGATGCTGCGGTCACGGGTGTGCAGGTAAACCGCACCACCGGGGAACACCCCGGCCACTTCGTAGTTGCCTTCGATCAGGAACGGACGGGCGTTGGGCTGCGCCAGGGTGTTGTAGAGCAGCCGCATTTCCTCTTCACCGGGCACCGCCCCCATGGCTTCCAGGCTGCCGGTGAAGCGGTTGAATTCCCGCGCCCGGGTGCCGGTCAGCAGCACGGCGTCACACTGGCCGGCCTTGAAGTCTTCCGCCGCCACCTTCTCATCGGTGTAGGCGCGCAGTTCCAGCTTGATGCCCTCGCGCAGGGCCACCGGCTGGAAAGTCTTGGTGATGGCGAACAGGGGGCCATTGGCGCCCACGGGGTCGAACACGCAGAAGCTGCGTTCGATGGGTTCGGCGGTGGTCTCCGCCAGGGCGGGCAGGGCAAGACTGGCGAGCAGCGCGGAGGCCGCCGCCACCCTACGAAGGGCATTGCGTGGTTTCACGGGATAACTCCTGGTTATTGTTGTGAGACACCGGACGGGAGGCGACCGTCGCTGGTGGCATCCGACCTGTTCCGGTTCGAGCCTAGAGCGGCCCCACAAAGAATACGTTGGCACAGGTGCCTGGCTTCAAGGGCGTTGAGGCAAAAAGGAGAGAAAGTGTGACGTATTCGACAGGCGCCCCGTAACGCCTGCCTCATTCCGGGCAGTGGCAACCGGGCCGTCCCCAGGACAGGGACGGCCGGCGGAAAAACTCGATCACAGGGGTCAGTCGACCGCCTGCCAGACCACCTGACCCTGGCGAAGGGTGTAGCGCACCGCCCCCATCAGCGCCTGATCCCGCACCGGGGCGTGCTTGCCGGCGGAACGCAGGGCGTGATCGCTGGCCTGCCACGGTGCCCGCGGATCGAACACACACAGGTCCGCCGCCTGGCCCGGGGCCAGCAGGGCCTGCTCACCCACGACCGCAGCCGGGCCATGGCTGAGGCCCGCCACCAGCTGGCTCAGGGTCAGCTGGCCGTCCGCCACCAGCCGCAGCCCCAGGGGCAGCACGCTCTCAATGGTGGACAGACCGGGCTCGGTGGCCCCCAGCGGGGCCTGCTTGGCGGCCGAATCGTGGGGCTGGTGCTGGCTCACGATGGCGCCGATCACACCATCCCGCAGACCGGCCAGCAGCGCCTGCCGGTCGGCTTCGGTGCGCAGCGGCGGACGCACGTGAAAACGGCTGTCGAAGCCCGCCAGGGCCGCTTCGGTGAACAGCAGCTGATGCATGGCCACATCCGCGGTGACCGCGACGCCGCGGGCCTGGGCGTCCGCCACCATCGCCACACTGCGGGCCGACGACAGCTGCGCCAGGTGCAGTCGCACGCCGGTTTCCTCGGCCAGCAAGAGAAGCTCCATCAGCGCGGTGGTTTCCGCCACCTCGGGAATGCCCAGCAGCCCCAGACGGGACGCCACCAGACCGTCGTGGGCATAGCCATCGGCCGCCAGCGCCTCGTTGATCGGGGTCATCATCAACGGAATGTCGTAGGTACGGGCGTAGGCCATGCAGCGGCGCAGCACCCGGGCATTGGCCACGGGCCGGGCACCATTGCCCAGCGCAACACAGCCGGCTTTCTTCAGGCCCGCCATATCACTGAGCAGGTCGCCAGCCAGGCCCCGGGTCACCGCTCCCACCGGCAGCACCCGGATCGGTGACCGGCTGGCGGCGACGTCGAGGATGACGTGGGTCACCGCGCTGGAATCGTTCACCGGTGACGTCTCCGGCGACGCACAGACGGTGGTGAAACCACCATGGGCGGCGGCCAGGGTTTCGCTGGCAATGTTGCCTTTCTGGCCATTGCCGGGCTCCCGCAGGTTGCAGTGCAGGTCGAAGAAGCCGGGCGTGACCACACAGCCGCTGGCATCCAGCACCCGGTCCGCCGGGCCCTGTTCGGCCTCCGCGCCCACGGCCTCGATACGGCCATCACGGACCAGCAGGGTCTGCGGCGACCCGCTGTCACCGCGGGCGTCCACCAGCCGGCCATGGATAATTCGAAGGGTGCCTTGGGGCTGAGTCATTACGCCTGTTCTCCTGCTGCCTGGTTCTGTCCCCGCTCGGCCACCTGGCCGCTCATTGCCATCGACATCACCGCCATCCGCACGGCGATGCCATTGGTGACCTGATTGAGGATCACCGATTGCGGGCCGTCGGCCACCGCCGACTCAATCTCCACACCGCGGTTGATCGGTCCCGGATGCATGACGATGCACTCCGGGTTGGCCAGCGCCAGCTTGTCCTGACTCAGGCCGTAGAGCCGGTAAAACTCCCGCTCACTGGGCAGCAGCGCGCCTTCCATCCGCTCTTTCTGCAACCGCAGCATGATCACCACATCCAGGTCTTTCATGCCGGCGGCCATGTCGTACTCGACCCGGCAGCCCAGTGCCTCGACGTCCGTCGGCAGCAGGGTGCCCGGCGCAATCACCCGGACCTCCTCGGCCCCCAGGGTATTGAGTGCACGAATCTGTGACCGGGCCACGCGGGAATGCAGGATGTCCCCCACAATCGCCACCTTGAGCCCCTCAAATCCGCCCTTGTGCTGGCGGATCGTCAGCATGTCCAGCATCGCCTGGGTCGGGTGGGCATGGCGGCCGTCGCCGGCGTTGATGATGGCCACCCCCGGGGTCACCGATTCGGCGATGAAGTGAGGCGCCCCGCTCTGGGAATGGCGCACCACGAACATGTCGCTGGCCATGGCTTCCAGATTGAGCAGGGTGTCGGACAGGGATTCGCCCTTGGAGGTGGCGGACGTACTGATATCCAGGTTGAGTACGTCGGCGGACAGCCGTTTGGCGGCCAGCTCGAAGGTGCTGCGGGTACGGGTGCTGGACTCGAAGAACAGGTTGACCACCGTGCGTCCCCGCAACAGCGGCACCTTCTTGATCCGGCGCTCGCCCACTTCAATAAAGGAATCGGCGGTATCGAGAATGTCGGTGAGCAGCGCCCGATCCAGCCCGTCCAGGGTCAGGAAATGCTTGAGCTGGCCAGCGGCGGTCAATTGCAGGGATGGGGATGGGTCATTTGGGATCATGTCGTCGCCTGTGTCTGTTCTGTCTTGCCACCCGTGCGGGGCTGGCGCCGGTTGCCTTCGCTCCAGGCGGCATCAGGTCTCCCGCATTTCGATCCGCAGCGGGTCCGGGCCCCGCAGCTTGACCCGCTGGGAGTCCTTCAGGGTCAGGGTCTGGGCCACCACATCGGGGTGAATGGGCAGCTCCCGGTTGCCGAGGTCGATCAGGGTGGCGAGGATGATACTCGCTGGCCGGCCATAATCGAAGATCTCGTTCATCGCCGCACGGATGGTGCGACCACTCATGATGACGTCGTCCACCAGGATGACGTCCCGGTCCTCGGTTTCAAACGGCAGGTGCGAGGGCTTGACCCGGGGGTTCAGACCCAGACGGCTGAAATCGTCCCGATAAAAGGAGATGTCGAGTTCCCCGTAGGGCTCGTCCAGACCCAGCCGCTTCTGCAGCACATCGGCAATCCACACCCCGCCGGTGCGAATACCGATCAGCGCCGGCCGTTCGATCTGCCGGTCCTGCAGGTGCTTGCGCACCCCGGCCTCCAGCTGGTCCAGTAACTCATCCATATTCAGCAATGCGGTCATTGATGCCTCGCTTGGGTAATTGAAGATGCCCCTGAACAGGGTAATCAGTCCGGCGCCCGGTCCGCCTGCTGGTTGAACCAGGTTTCCAGGATCAGTACGGCGGCCAGGTCATCGACGCCGTGACGGCCAAAGTCCCGGCTGCCCTGCTCCGCCATCACTTCGCCCTTGGCCTCGAAGCTGGTCAGCCGTTCGTCCACCATTTCCACCGGCAGGTGGTAGCGGCCATGCAGGCGTTTGCCGAATTTCCGCGCCCGGGCGCACATGTCGTTCTCGCTGCCGTCCATGTTCAGTGGCAGGCCCACCACCAGGCGCTGGGGACGCCATTCGTCCAGCAGCCGGGTGATCAGGTTCCAGTCCGGAATGCCGTCGCGGGCCGGCAACATGGTGACCGGACGGGCGGTGCCCAGCAGCTGCTGGCCAAAGGCAACCCCTATCCGGCGGGTGCCGAAATCAAACGCCAGCACCTGTTCGCTGCGGGGGTCAGGCATGGCCGGTGGACTCGCTGAGCTGGTTCAGGTCAATGCCCATGCCGGCCAGCGCGGCCTTGTAGAGGTCCTGCCAGGGGGTCTGGAACATCATGTTGGCGTCAGCGCGACAGGTCAGCCAGGAGTTGCCGGCCAGCTCTTCTTCCAGCTGGCCCTCGGCCCAGCCGGAGTACCCCAGAGCCACCAGGAACTCGCCGGGGCCCTCGCCCTCACCAATGGCCGCCAGTATGTCGCGGGAGGTGGTCAGGCACACCTGGTCGCTGACCAGCATGCTGCCCTGCCAGTCGGTGGTGCCCGGACGGTGCAGTACGAAGCCACGTTCGTTCTGCACCGGGCCGCCCATCAGCACCGGCTGTTCCAGCTCGCCGCCTTCCATGTCCAGCTGTTCCAGGATTTCTCCCAGCTGGATTTCCAGCGGACGGTTGATCACCAGCCCCAGCGCGCCTTCGTCGGAGTGCTCGCACAGATAGATGACGGTACCGTGGAAGCGGGGATCTTCCAGGTAGGGTGAGGCGATCAGGAAATGATCGCGCAGTGACGTTTCTGTCGCGGTGGTCTCGCTCATCCCGATGTCAGCCCCCGGCGCTGGAAGGACCAGGTACGGATAATCTCAAGCTCATCGGTCTGCTCCTTCATCTTGTCGGTAAAGGCCGGGAACGGCGCCGCCATCCGCACGATATTGATCGCGGCATCGTCCAGCACGGTACTGCCGGAGGAGTTGAGAATGGCGATTTCCTTGATTGTGCCATCCTTGCGCAGAGAAACCAGCATCCGCAGTGAACCATAAAGGCTGTTGCTGCGAGCTTCCGACGGGTAGTTGATGTTGCCGATGCGGGTCACCTTGCTGACCCAGTTCTGCACGTACCAGGCGTTGTCGGAACGCAGGGTCGAGGCTGCGGTCACCCGCAGCACCCGCGGCTTGCGGGCGTAGGCCTGGCGCTGGGCGTCAAAACGCGCTTCCAGGCTGGCGATCTCCAGGCTGCGCTCCATCAGGCTGCGACGCTGCTGATCCGGCTCCGGCGTCGGCTCGGCATCTTCCGCCAGAGCCACCTGGCGCCGGCTCTCGCCCTGGGTCTGCACCACCTGGCGCTGCTGCTGACGGACCGGTTCGGACCGGGCCGGCGCCTGCGGCTGGACCGGCTGCTCCGCCTGCTGATTCATCAGGGAAGGCTGGGGGCTGGTAAGCTCCCGCACTTCGTCCTCGCTGCCGCTGCCCTGCTGGCTGGTCTGGGCGAGGAAATCCGCCTGTTCCGGGGCTTGCTGATCGTCAAACTGGGAGAGTGTGATCTCCATGGTCTGGGCCGACGATCGCGGCGATTCCGGCGCAATGGTGATGCCCAGCACCACCACCGCGTGAAACGCCAGCGCCATGAACAGGGTAAATGTGAAGCGATCGAAATCGCTGACCTGCGCTGCCATTGCTCAGTACTTCCTGCGTTCCTGCATCTATATAATGTGCTGACTGTTCAGCCAGCCTGGCGTCCGGCATCCAGCCGGCGGGCGATGGCATCCATCAGTTGACCGGCAATGTCGATGCCAAACGCTGCGTCCAGTTCACGGATGCAGGTGGGGCTGGTGACGTTGATCTCGGTCAGGTAATCGCCAATCACATCCAGACCGACAAAAATCAGCCCCTTGTCTTTGATCACCGGTGCAACCCGGGCGCAGATCTCCCGATCCCGCGCGGTCAGCTCCCGGCCTTCGCCGCGACCACCGGCGGCCAGATTGCCCCGGTTTTCACCCTGGGACGGAATCCGCGCCAGCGCGTAAGGTACCGGCTCTCCCTCAATCATCAGGATGCGCTTGTCGCCGTCGCTGATTTCCGGCACGAACTTCTGCGCCATCGCCTGGTGGGCACCGTGGTTGGTGAGGGTTTCAATGATGACCCCCAGGTTGGCGTCGTTCTCCCGCACCCGGAAGATCGAACGACCGCCCATACCATCCACAGGCTTCATGATAACGTCACCGTGCTCGGCATAGAATGCCCGCAGCCGTTCGGCGGAACGGGTGACCACCAGAGGCGGGGTCAGATCGTCGAACTGGGTGGCAAACAGCTTCTCATTGCAGTCCCGCAGGGCCGCCGGCGGATTGACCAGCAGTGCGCCCTGCTGCTCGGCCGCTTCCAGGATGTAGGTGGCCATCAGGAACTCGCGATCCACCGGCGGGTCCTGACGCATCAGGATCACGTCCAGCTCGCCCAGCGCCCGGTCGTGGCTGTCACCAAACGTGTACCAGTCCTGCGGGTCCATCGCCACGGTCAGATCCCGGGTCCGGGCTCGGGCCTGGCCGCCCGCCAGGTATAGATCCGGCAGTTCCATGTATTCGATCTGCCAGCCCCGCTGCTGGGCCGCCCAAAGCATGGCCAGAGAGCTGTCTTTCTTGAATTGGATGGCCTCGATGGGGTCCATTACTATGCCGAGTCGGACTGTCATAATGCCTCTTCAGATCGTTTGTCGAAAACAGGAACCGGTCAGCAGAGCGGCGCCAACAATAAGTGCTATGCTGAGAGCACAGATGGTAGTGTACCCGCATTCTGAATGCACTCGGTGAATGCATCGGGCCAGCGCGTGAACCGGGCGTCATGGGTACATTTGGTCACAAACTTATGCTTTTTCTCCGGCCATCGATACTCTATAAAGAAGCGGGGCTTATAGATCACCCTTCCAGAGTGTGTTAAAACCCCGATCCAAATCATGTTATTGAGCGCAAGGCAGTTGGACAATGGATGACAACTTCGAGAATCTGAAGATCATGGTGATTGACGACAGCAAAACGATTCGTCGAACCGCCGAAACACTGCTCAAGAAGGTGGGCTGTGAAGTCATCACGGCTACCGACGGCTTTGACGCTCTCGCCAAGATCGCCGATTCCCAACCGGACATCATCTTTGTTGATATCATGATGCCCCGGCTGGATGGTTACCAGACCTGCGCCCTGATCAAGAACAACTCTGCCTTCAAGAAAACGCCGGTGATCATGCTCTCCAGCAAGGACGGCCTGTTCGACAAGGCCAAAGGTCGCATTGTCGGGTCGGATCAGTACCTGACCAAGCCGTTCAGCAAAGACGAACTGCTCAATACCATCCGTCAGTACGTTCCCCAGGCGGAACAGTGATCGCTGCTGACACCCAGAACTAGTTTGAGGAAACCATGGCCCGCATTCTGATCGTTGACGATTCCCCCACCGAGGTTAAGAAGATCTCCAGCATCCTTGAGAAGCACAACCACGAGGTCCTGACCGCCGACAACGGCGCCGACGGCGTGGCTCGTGCCCGCTCTGACAGCCCGGACCTGGTCCTGATGGACGTGGTCATGCCTGGCCTTAACGGCTTCCAGGCTACCCGTCAGCTGACCCGTGCGCCGGAGACCGCATCTATCCCGGTGGTTATCGTCACCACCAAGGATCAGGAAACCGACCGGGTTTGGGGTACCCGCCAGGGTGCCAAGGGTTACCTGGTCAAGCCCGTGAACGAAGACGATCTGATCAAAACCATCAACAGTCTGATCGCCTGATTCTTCGAATGGAGTAAGCATGTCCGCCCAGGCCGCCCCCTTTGCCGTTCTGACGGATATCGCCCAACGTAGCCGCTCCATGGCGGCAGGCCTGCCGGAACAGCAGGAAGCCATAGAGCTATGGAACGGCATCGGTTTTACCCTCGCCGGCGAACGCTATGTCGCCCCGATGGGTGAAGTGGTCGAGATCCTTCACGTCCCCCGGTACACCCATATACCGGGGGTTCGTTCGTTCATGATGGGGGCCGCCAATGTCCGTGGCCGCCTGCTGCCACTGATCGATCTGGCCCATTTCTTCGATCTGCCACGCAGTGCCCGCAGCGTCAGGGAACGCCGGGTACTGGTGATTGAACAGGGCGACGTGTTCAGTGGCCTGGTGGTCGATGGCGTCTCCGGCATGCAGTACTTCGCGGTAGACAGCTTCGACGCCGAGCCGAGCAATGTTCCTCAAGTCGTTCAGCCTTTCGTTCAGGGAGGCTATGAACGCAACGACGAGACCTGGAAAGTGTTCTCGACCACCGGACTGGTTAACGACGAACGCTTTCTGGATGTTGCCCAGTGGTGATGGCAATGGCAGGAACACCATCACCCATCCAGCTAACCACAGAACCTAACTTGCCAACGAAAAGGCCGGGAGCCAGAAGATGAAAAAGAGAGCCGGAAGTATCAGCATGGGACAGGGAGGCAACAAGCTGGTTGCCGGCCTGATCGCGGCGCTGATCGCATTAACCGTCCTGCTCGTCGTGGTCCTGTTCATTATCAACAGGGAAAGCCAGCACGACCAGGAATACATCGCCCACGCCGCGGAGCTGCGGGTACTGTCCCAGGAGATCGCCAAAAACGCCACGGAGGCCGCCGGCGGTACCGAGGAAGCCTTCGACCAGCTGCGCCGCTCCCGTGACGAGTTTGCCCAGCTCTGGAGCTACATCGTCGAAGGTAACCCGGAAACCGGCCTGCCGGCGAGTGAGCTGGCCGCCAACAGTGGCGTCCAGGCCAAATGGGACGCGGTTCGCGCCAACGCTGACAGCATCCTCTCCACCCAGGATGCCGTGCTCGGCCTGCACCAGGTCGCCCAGACCCTGAACGAAACGATTCCGCAGCTGCAGGTGGAGTACGACGACATCGTACAGATCCTGCTCGACAACGACGCCCCGGCGGAACAGATCGCCCTGGCCCAACGCCAGTCCCTGCTGGCAGAGCGGATCGTGCGCTCGGTCAACAACGTACTGTCCGGTGATGAAGACGCCGTTATCGCCGCTGACCGCTTCGGTCGCGACGCCAGCCTGTTCGGTCGCGTACTGGAAGGCCAGGTGGACGGTAACCCCGCCATGGGCATCACCATGGTAAGCGATGAAGACGCCATCTACGGCCTGGAAGCCGTATCTGAGCTGTTTGAATTCGTACGCCAGAACGTAGACGCGATCCTTGAAGCTTCTCCCGACCTCTTCAAGGTCCGTACCGCAGCCAGCGACATTTTCCAGAACTCCCAGACCCTGCTGGACGACATCTCGGTACTGGCCGACCAGTTCCGTAGCGATGCCGGCTCCCGTCTGGTCAGCCCGACTCTGGCCTTCATCATCCTGGCCGGCATGATCGGTATCGTGGTACTGATCGGTATCACCATCTACCGCGAAGCCCAGGACCGTCTGTCCACCACCCAGGAACAGAACGAACAGAACCAGAACGCGATCCTGCGACTGCTGGACGAACTCGCCGACCTCGCGGACGGTGACCTGACCACTGAGGCCACGGTAACCGAGGACTTCACCGGTGCCATCGCCGACTCCATCAACTACGCGATCGACCAGATGCGTGGCCTGGTACAGGCGATTCGGGGAACCGCGGTACGAGTCTCCTCAGCCGCCCAGGAAACCCAGGCAACTGCGATGCACCTGGCTGACGCCTCCGAGCACCAGGCTCAGGAAATCGCCGGCGCCTCTGCGGCGGTGAACGAGATGGCGGTGTCCATCGACCAGGTATCCTCCAACGCCGCCGAGTCTTCCGCGGTTGCGGAGCGGTCGGTTGCGATCGCGAAGAAAGGCGCGGAAGTGGTACAGAACACCATCCGCGGCATGGACAACATCCGTGAGCAGATCCAGGAAACCTCCAAGCGGATCAAGCGTCTGGGTGAGTCCTCCCAGGAGATCGGTGACATCGTATCGTTGATCAACGACATTGCCGACCAGACCAACATCCTGTCCCTGAACGCCGCTATCCAGGCGAGTATGGCCGGTGACGCCGGTCGAGGCTTCGCGGTGGTTGCGGACGAGGTTCAGCGCCTGGCGGAACGTTCCTCCGCAGCAACCAAGCAGATTGAAGCCCTGGTTAAGACGATCCAGTCCGATACCAACGAGGCGGTTATCTCCATGGAACACACCACCGCCGAGGTGGTCCGTGGTGCACGCCTGGCTCAGGATGCGGGTATCGCCCTCGAGGAAATCGAGAACGTATCGATGAACCTCGCGGAGCTGATCCAGAACATCTCCAACGCCGCACGTCAGCAGTCGTCGTCCGCGGCCCACATTTCCAACACCATGAACGTCATCCAGGAAATCACCTCGCAGACGTCGTCCGGTACCAACGCCACCGCGAAATCGATCGGGAACCTGGCGGAAATGGCATCCGAACTGCGTTCCTCGGTGGCTGGTTTCACCCTGCCGGAGGAAGAGTCCGCCGAGCACGAAGCCGAAGAACTGGAAGACGTGCCGGTGGTCAGCTGATTGCCGCACCAGGGCGAATGACGGTATATGGCTGCCACCCGCAACGACCTGTCCACCGCTCCCGGCAGCTGGTCGATGCGCCGACTCCCAGATATGGACGAGGCGCAGTTCGACCAGTGGCAGACGTTGCTTGAGCACCGTACCGGCATTTCCCTGGCGCCCGAGCGCAAGTCGTTTCTCGAAACCAACCTCGGGATTCGCATGCGCGAGATCGGCTGCAGCAGCTATCAGGCCTATTACGAGAAAGTGGTGTCCAGTCCGGACGCCGTGGTCGAGTGGTCCACTCTGGTGGACCGGCTGACCGTCCAGGAAACCCGGTTTTTCCGTGATCCGGATGCCTTCAAGCTGGTGGCGGACTACATCCTCACCCGCCCGCGGGAAGTGCTGAAACAGCGTCCGCTGGAAGCCTGGAGTGTCGGCTGCTCTACCGGAGAAGAGCCGTACACCCTGGCCATGCTGCTCAACGAAAGCATGAACCAGCTGGAATTGCCGCCATTGTTTGGCATCACCGGATCGGACATTAGTAAACCGGCCATCGACAAGGCCCAGCGGGGACTGTTCAACGCCCGCAAGCTGTTGGGTATGGATGAGGCGCTGAAAACCCGGTATTTCCGCCCCGCCGAGCGGAATTCCGTGGAGATCGTCGAACGCATACGGGAGCGGGTGTGTTTCACCCGCCTCAACGTGTTGGACCTGAAACACGCGCCCATGCACGGCATGAACATTATTTACTGCCAGAATCTGCTGATCTACTTCCGCCGCTGGCGGCGGCGGGAGATCGTGAAACGACTAGCAGAGCGGCTGGCGCCCGGGGGTTTACTCGTCCTCGGCCAGGGAGAGCTGACCGATTGGCAGCCTCCCGGCCTGCAACGGGTTCCCTCGGAGAATGTACTGGCGTGGATTCGTCGCCAGTCTGACGAAGAATAACCGGAGTGGTTATGGGCAATCACCATGACAGCATCGCCCTGGATTGGGTTCGGGGAGAAATACAGGACACGCTGATTCAGGGTCAGCAGGCGCTTGAGGCATTCGTCGAAAATCGCGACGACACCGCACGCCTGCGGTTTTGCCTGAACTACCTCCATCAGGTGCACGGCACCCTGAAGATGGTGGAGCTCTACGGCGCTGCGCTGTTGACCGAAGAGATGGAACAGCTGACCACCGCCGTACTCAATGAGAGCGTGGCCAACGTCGACGACGCCGTTGAAGTGCTGATGCAGGCCATCCTGCAGCTACCGCAATACCTGGAACACCTGGGTAGCAGCCGGGACGACTTCCCGCTGGTACTGCTGCCACTGCTGAACGACCTGCGGGCTGCCCGCGGCGAGGCCCTGCTGTCCGACACCTCGCTGTTCAAACCGGACCTCAGTCCGGTGCAACAGCCCGTGTCCGATAGCGCGGTGCAGCGGCTGCAGGACCCCAAGGTGCTCGGCCATCTGCGCAAACTGCGGCAGATGTACCAGTTCGCCCTCGCCGGCGTGGTGCGCGAGGAAAACCTTGGCGCCCAGTTTGATTACCTGCAGAAGGTGATCCAGCGGCTGGTGAAGCTGTGTCAGCGCACCCCCCGGGAGCAGCTCTGGCGTGCCGCCGGCGGCCTGGTGGAAACCCTGCAAAGTGGCGACAATCCGGTCAACACCGCGGCCAAATCCATCCTCCGGGAGCTGGACAACGAGCTGCGCCGACTGATCGAAGAGCATGTGGACATCCTCCAGCAGCCGCTGCCGGAAGCGATGTTCAAGCACCTGCTGTACTACGTTGCCCGCGCCCGCGACCTGGACGCGCCCTTTGTCCGGGAGCTGCGCAAGACCTTCAAACTGGACGACGCCCTGCCCTCCGAGGACGACGTCTCCGAAGCCCGTCACCGGGTCTCCGGCCCGGGTCGGGAAGCGATTCATTCGGTGGTCAGCGCCCTTAACGAAGAGCTTGCCAAGCTGAAAGACCAGCTTGACCTGTTCGTCCGCGCCGAATTCCGCCAGAACGACGAGCTCGGTGAGCTGCTGCCCGGCCTGCGCCAGGTGGCCAACACCCTCGCCGTCCTGGGGCTGGGCATTCCCCGCCAGGTGGTCAACGACCAGATCGATCTGGTCAGCAGACTCAGCCAGCAGGTGGCCACCGTCGATGACGGCACCCTGATGGACATTGCCGGCGCCCTGCTCTACGTCGAAGCCAGCCTTGCCGGTCTCGACAGCGACCGGGCGGTGGAGACACCAGCCAACTCTGACAGTGGCAGCCTCAACCTGGGCAGCCAGGAACTGGGCGAAGCCAACACCGCCCTGTTGCGGGAATCCCGCAACACCCTGGAGCAGGTGAAGACCGCAGTGGTCAACTTCATTGCCTCCCAGTGGGATCAGCGCGAGATTGAGCACGTTCCCGGACTGCTGCACAGCATCTGTGGCGGTCTCCGGCTGGTGCCGCTGGACCGGGTGGCCGACATGCTGGCGTCCGCAGAACGCTACATCTCCGATGTACTGCTTACCGGCAAACAGGTACCGGACTGGAAACAACTGGATTCCCTGGCCGACGCCATCACCAGCATCGAGTACTACCTCGAGCACCTGGCCGAAGGCATGGGCGATAGCGATTCCATTCTTTCCGTCGCCTCCGACAGCCTCGCCAGCCTGGGCTTCCCGGTTGGCGCCGAGCCAACCTGGCAGGCCGAAGCGCCGATTGCGGAAGCCATTGATAGCGAAGAAGAAACACCCACGGAAGCGCCGGCTGCCACCACGGCCAAGGAATCGGACGCCGAACTGCTGGACGACGAGATCCTTGCCATCTTCGTGGAAGAGGCGGAGGAAGTGCTCGACACCATCCGCAACTATTACCCACGCCTGCGCCAGCACCATGACGATCACGAAGCGCTGACCGAAGTCCGTCGCGCCTTCCACACCCTCAAGGGCAGTGGTCGCCTGGTGGGCGCCAGCAGCCTTGGGGAACTGGCCTGGTCGGTGGAAAACCTGCTCAATCGGGTCATCGACCAGACAGTCCGCGCCAGCGATGACCTGTTCACCCTGGTGGACGAAGTCAACGAGCGCCTGCCCCAGCTGATCCAGGACTTCCGCCAGGGTCGTGCCGACGGCGATGTCGCCGGGCTGATTGAACGCGCCGAAGCCCTTGCCACCACCAGCAAGATCAGCGCGGATACGGCGCCTGCCGCAGCACCGCAAGCCGCCAACGAGACGGTCGATGCCCCGGTCACTGAGCCAGAAACTGCCGACGAGACGGAAGCGGCGACCGCCAGCGCACCGGAGGCCGAAGAAGACGATCTGATCGACGACGAAATTGTCGAGATCTTCATCGAGGAAGCCGCGGAAGTGCTCGACACCATCCGTGAATTCCTGCCCATGCTGCTGCGTCAGCTTGATGACCGCAGCGCCCTCACCGAAATCCGCCGTGCCTTCCATACCCTCAAGGGCAGTGGCCGGATGGTCGGCGCCAACGCCGTGGGCGAACTGGCCTGGGCGGTGGAGAACATGCTCAACCGGGTCATCGATGGCAGCATCCTGATGAACGAGAATGTTGCCCGCTTGCTGACCGACGTCACCGAGGAAGTGCCCGGTCTGGTCAAGGATTTCGAGCTGCGCCGGCCGGCCTCGATCGACACCGCGCCGCTGGAGTCCCGGGCCAACGCCCTGGCCAACGGTGATATCCCCGATACCCGCAGCATGCCCGGCGCCGACGACGATGAGCACGAGCAGGAGCCGGCGGAAACCATGGCGGCGGGCGGCAGCGATCTGAGCCTGGACGAAGACGATCTGGCCGATCCGGTGCTGCTGGACATTTTCGAGAGTGAGGCGGAAACCCACCTCAAAACCCTGCAGGACTTCCTCGAATCCGCCGGCGACAAGGCCACCGCCAGCTACACCGACGACGTCTCCCGCGCGCTGCATACCCTCAAGGGCAGCGCCCACACCGCGTCCATCGACCCCATCGCCCGGGTCATTACGCCGCTGGAACGTTTTGTCAAAGACGCCCGTGCCGCCAATCTCAAAGCTGACCGCGAAGCCCTGGCACTGATGGCCGACGCCTGCGAATTCATCATGCAGGGCCTGGCCCAGATCCGCGAAAACCCGCAGGCGGAGCTGGCCGGCACCGACGATTTCCTGGAGCGACTGGCGCAGCTGGCAGCTCATACCGTTGGCAACCTGCGCGAGACTGAAGCCACTGAAGTCAAGCCCAAGACCGATCCACAACTGGTCCAACTGTTCCTCAACGAGGGGCTGGACATTCTGCTGGATGCCGACAACATTCTCGATGACTGGGCCGGTCACCCGGATCGGAACGCCCGTCTCGACACGCTGATCCAGGAGCTGCAGCACCTGGCCCAGGGCGGACGCGAGGTTGGTCTCAACGATGTCACCGATCTGGCCGGCTCCCTGGCCACGGTCTACGAGCACGCCAAACTCAGCCAGGTCACACCAGATGCTGATTTCTTCACCACCACCAAGGCCGGCCATGATCATCTCATCGACATGATGGATCAGGTTGCCGCTGGTCTGGCGACGGTGCCGGATGAAGCGCTGATGTCGCAACTGCAGCAGCTGCAGGAGCAGCTGGCGAACAGCGCCGCCAGTGACGAACTCAGCGACGCCTTCGACAGCGATCTGGAAGCCATCGACGAAAGCCTCGAGCTGACCCTGCCGGAGCAGGACGATGAGCTGCCGGAACTGCCGGCACTGGAGGAAGACGACGACCAGGAACTGGCTGCCATCTTCCTGGAAGAAGCCCGCGACCTGGTGGACAGCACCGGCGAAGCGCTGCAGCAGTGGCAGTCCGAACCGGACAACAACGAGCTGTTGCGCGGCCTGCAACGGGATCTGCACACCCTCAAGGGTGGCGCACGGCTGGCCGACATTGCCCCGGTAGGCGACCTCGCCCACGAGCTGGAAACCCTGTTCGAGCGCCTGGCTGACGGCCAGCTGGCCGCCAATGACACCCTCGGCGATCTGCTGTTCCTGTGCCACGACCGCCTGGCCAACATGGTGGACGGTATTGAACAGCAACAATCCCCGGAACCGGCCGACGAACTGATCGCGGCCATCCAGGGTTACCTCCGGGGTGAGCAGCCGGAACCGCAAACCAGTCCCGCCGCCGATGCGGATGCCAGCGCCGATGCCGGTGAAGAGGCGGCAGCCGCTGACTCCACCGACAGCGCCGAGTCCGGCGACAGCGGTCTGGAAGGTCTGGATCCGGAGCTGGCGGAGATCTTCCTCGAAGAAGCCGGCGAGATCATCAACACCAGTGCCGAACTGCTGTACCAGTGGCAGGAGCAGCCTGAACAGGCCGATCTGGTGAAAGAACTGCAGCGGGAACTGCACACCCTCAAGGGTGGCGCCCGCATGGCCGAGATTACCCCGGTTGCCGACATCGCCCACGAGATGGAAACGCTGTTCGAGCGTATTGTCGAGGGCCGTCTGGCGGCGACCCCGGCCCGCACCGAGCTGGCCCTGCGTGCCCACGATCAACTGGCCGCCTTTGTCGAGACCATCGCCGATCGGGGCGCCTGTCCGGCTGCGCCGGAACTGCTGCAGGCGCTGCGTGATGCCCTCAGCGACGACAGCCCGGTACCGGTGGGGGACGCCGAGATCGAGTTGGAGCTCCCCGAAATACCGGCCGCTGTGGCCGAACCGGATGCAGCGGAAATCCCGGAAGAGACCCACAACGACCAGTTCAATCTCTCCGAACTGGACCCGGAGCTGGTCGGCATCTTCCTAGAGGAAGCCTACGACCTGATCAACTCCACCGGCAGTGCCCTGCACAGCTGGAGCGAGAACCCCGATAACCGGGACATCGCCGCCGAGTTGCAGCGTGACGTCCATACCCTCAAGGGTGGCGCCCGCATGGCCGGCGTCGATGCCATTGGCGACCTCACCCACGTGCTGGAAGACCTGTTCGAGCAGGTAGCGGAAGGTCGCCTGGCCGCATCCGAGCCGATGGTAAACCTGCTCTTTGCCTGCCACGATCGGCTGGCCCAGATGGTGGAACAGGTAGCCACCCAGAAGCCCTGCCCACCAGCCCAGGAGCTGGTGGCTGAGGTCCGTGCGGTGATGGACGGTGCCCCGGTTGAAGCTCCTTCGGTGAAGGATGCACCTGCCGCGTCAACCGAAGCCGCGGCCAGCCGCGAGCAGTCACCGGTGACGGATCTGGAGCCGGTGGACGAAGACCTGATTGGTATCTTCCTCGATGAAGGTCTGGAGATTCACGAGGCCATCAACGAGTGCCTGGCGCAATGGCGCGAAGAGCCCGAACAGCTCACCGGCATTACCCAGCTGCAGCAGGAACTGCACACCCTCAAGGGCGGTGCCCGCCTGGCGGACGTCGACAGCGTGGCCGATCTGGCCCAGGGCTGGGAAGAAACGCTGGAAGCGCTGATCAGTGGTACCGGCAACCAGGACACCGTGCTGCAACTGAGCAGTCGTGCCAACCTCGCCCTCAAGCGCATGCTGGCGACCCTGGAAGAAGGCCACCAGCCACCGCCGGAAACCACCCTGCTGGAGGCGTTCACTGAGGTCCGCGGCGGTAACGAAGTGTCTGCGCCCAGTGACGCCACTGCCCAGGACGACGACGCGCCCGATCTGGAAGTGATCGAGATCTTCCTGGAAGAAGCCGGCGAGCTGATCGATCAGCTCGAACAACTGCTCGCCGACTGGCACAAGGAGCCGGCCAATAACCACTTCAACCAGGAAGCCCAGCGGGTGCTTCACACCCTCAAGGGCGGCGCCCGCCTGTCGCAGCTGCCGAAACTGGGGGATCAGGCCCATGGCCTGGAATCCCAGCTGATCGCGCTCGGCGGGGAAGCGCCGGACGAGGCCACCTGGCAGACCATTACCCGGGATTACGACGCCCTGGTCGCCCAGGTCGGCGACGTCCGCGACCGTTACGAGCAGCAGAGCCAGGCCGCGACCCCGGAAACACCCGCGCCCCAGCCGGCAACCCAGCCAGCGCCGGCGCCGGCAGCCACCCAGACTCCGGCCAAGCCCGCCAAGGCCAAGGCCCCGGCGGCGCCCAAACCGACTCAGCCGGCGGCCAAGAAAGCCAAGGCCGCCAACCGCGGCGGCAACCAGGAGTCGATCCGGGTATCGGCGCCGCTGCTGGACGAGCTGGTCAACCTGGCCGGGGAAACCAGTATTACCCGTGGCCGCCTGGAACAGCAGACCAGCGATTTCGGCCACACTCTGGACGAGATGGCCGCCACCATCGAGCGTCTGCGCGAGCAGCTGCGGCGGATGGACATCGAGACCGAGGCCCAGATCCTGTTCCGCACCGAGCGCGAGCATGGCCCCGACTACGGCGACGACTTCGACCCGCTGGAGATGGACCGCTACTCTTCCATCCAGCAGCTGTCCCGGGCCCTGAGCGAGTCCTCATCGGATTTGGCGGACCTGCGGGAAACCCTGGCGGACCGGATTCGCGATACCGAAACCCTGCTGGTGCAGCAGTCCCGCATCAACACCGAACTGCAGGAAGGCCTGATGAAGACGCGGATGATTCCGTTCGCGTCGATGGTGCCAAGACTGCGGCGGATCGTGCGTCAGATCAGCGGCGAGCTGGGCAAGAAAGTGGAATTCGACGTTCGCAACGCCGAGGGTGAAATGGACCGCAACATCCTCGAACGGATGATTGCCCCACTGGAGCACATGCTGCGTAACGCCCTCGATCACGGCATCGAAGCCCCCGCCGACCGTCAGGCCGCCGGCAAGCCCGACACCGGTCAGGTGGTGCTGTCACTGACCCGTGAGGGCGGTGATGTAGTACTGCGGATGGTCGACGACGGCAAGGGCATCCCCACCAGCGTGATTCGCGACAAGGCGGTGCGCCAGGGCATGATGCGGGAGGACGAAGACCTCAGCGATCGTGAGATCCTGCAGTTCATCCTGCAGCCGGGCTTCTCCACCGCCCAGCAGGTGACCCAGATTTCCGGCCGTGGTGTCGGCATGGACGTGGTTGCCAGTGAGATCAAGCAGCTTGGCGGCGCCCTCGACATCGAATCGGCGGTCGGCCGTGGCACCACCTTCACCGTGCGCCTGCCGTTCACAGTATCGGTCAACCGCGCCCTGATGGTGTCCACCGGCGAGGACTTCTACGCCATCCCGCTGAATACCATCGAAGGCATCGTGCGGGTCAGCACCTACGAGCTGGAGGAGTACTACAAGCCGGAAGCGCCAATGTACGAATACGCCGGCCAGCAGTACCGCCTGCAGTACCTCGGCAGCCTGCTCAACAGTGACCACCAGCCCAAGCTCCAGGGCCAGGCCCTGCCGCTGCCGGTGATCCTGGTGCGCGGCGCCGAGCAGCCAATGGCGCTGCAGGTGGACAGCCTGATGGGCTCCCGCGAGATCGTTGTAAAATCCCTCGGACCGCAGTTCAGCTCAGTCCGGGGCGTATCCGGGGCAACCATCCTCGGTGACGGTAACGTGGTAGTGATCCTCGATCTGCCGGCGATGATCCGTTCCGACATTCTGTCCGAGCGCCAGCGTCTGGCCGAACAGGAAGGCGCCCAGGAATCCGGCCGCCGCGACGAGAGCGCAACCGTCGTCATGGTGGTGGACGACTCGGTCACGGTTCGGAAGGTGACCTCACGCCTGCTGGAACGCAACGGCATGGAGGTGGTCACCGCGAAAGACGGCCTCGATGCGGTCGCCCAACTGCAGGACCACCGGCCGGATATCATCCTGCTGGATATCGAGATGCCGCGGATGGACGGTTTCGAAGTGGCCAGTTTCGTACGCCACGACGAAGCCCTCCGGGACACCCCGATTTGCATGATCACCTCGCGAACCGGTCAGAAGCACCGGGAGCGGGCCCTGTCGATCGGTGTCAACGAATACCTGGGCAAACCGTTCCAGGAATCCGAGTTGCTTGACACGATTGAACGGTTGACCGGTGACAACTGATGGCCAGCCGGTGCGGCCGTCCCACGGTGGCGGTGGTCTCCGACAGCGTTCTCCAGCGCCACCGGCTGCAGGAGGCGCTGGCCAAGTTCGGCCTGGCCGGCGGCTTCAGCGGTGACCCCAGCCGCCTGCTGGTGTACTCGCCACTGCCCGACGCGCAGCTGTGGCTGATCACCCTGGAGGACGAGGCCGACCATCCGGCACTGTTTGATCACCTGCTGGGCAACACCGACGCCCCGGTACTGTTCGGCGTCGACCCGGCGCCCAGGCCCGGCGGCACCGACTACTTCCGCTGGGAACGGCGGTTGCAGCACAAGCTGGAGAAACACCTGGGGTCGCTGGAGGAACTGGATTCCGAAGACAGCCTGGAAGAACTCGCCAGCACCGACCCGGCCCCCGCCGACAACCTGGAACTGCCGCACTGGATCACCCCCGGAGCCAAGGACCGGCCGGCAGAGGAAGTCTGGGTGCTGGGTGCGTCCCTGGGTGGGCCTGCCGCGGTCAAGGATTTTCTCGACCATCTGCCCGCCGGCCTGCCGGTGGGCTTTGTCTACGCCCAGCACATCGACGGCAACTTTACCGAGGTGCTGACCCGGGTGCTGGGGCGACACGCCCATTACCGCCTTCGCCACGCCGAAGAGGGCATGACCGTCAACAACGGCGACGTGGTGTTGCTGCCGGTGGAGCATGAGTGGACCTTCACCCATCAGGGCACCCTGACCGAGAAAGCCACCCCCTGGCCCGGCCCCTATGGCCCGTCCATCGACCAGGTGCTGCTGAACGTCGGCGATCACTTTGGCCCCCGCTGTCACGCCATCCTGTTCTCCGGCATGGGTAACGACGGCGCCATCGCGGCGCCGCTGCTGCGCGCCCACGGCGGTCGCATCTGGGTCCAGGACAGCGCCAGCTGCGCCAACAGTTCCATGCCGGACTCGGTGGCGGAAACCGGCTGCACCAGCTTTACCGGGACGCCAGCGCAACTGGCCCGTGAACTCGTCAAAACCATTGAAGAATCCTGCCTGCTCAAGCGCCGGCACCAACGGGATTCCGCCTGAGGAACCGAACCATGAATGACACCAGCCACATCCTCCCCTGCGTCATGATCCCGATGAGTGAGCGGCAACTGCTGCTGCCCAACGTCTCGGTGGCGGAGATTGTCGACTGCAACCACATTGAGACCCGCGACGACGCCCCGGCCTGGCTGCTGGGCGATCTGGACTGGCGGGGCCAGCGGCTGCCGGTGATTTCCTACGACGCCGCCAACGGCGGTGAGGCGCGGATGCCCGCCGGCAACCGCGGCCGTATTGCGGTACTCAACACCATTGGCAAGAACCACAGCAGCCTGCCGTTTCTGGCAGTGGTGACCCAGGGCATTCCCAGCCAGACCCGGCTGGCCAGCGATCAGGTACAGACGGTGGATGACGAGGCCGGCCCCGCCGACCTGATGATGGTGACCGTGGAGGGCGAACACGTCAGCATTCCCAACCTGGAATACCTCGAGCAGCTGGCACTGGAAGCCGCGCGGACCCACTGATCGGGAACGATGGCGACGCTGTCATGACGACCGTAGGGCTGGATGTTATAATGTTTCATCTTTCCCCAAACGTGCGGTCATCATGTCTAGCAACGCCTTGCCCTATCGCCCTCACGACCACGCCGCCTGCGTCAGTCAGGCGCTGGCCGACGCCCGCAGTATCTGCCAGTCGCAGAACGCGCGGCTGACGCCGACCCGGGA
This sequence comes from Marinobacter sp. CA1, assembly GCF_020546665.1. Taxonomy (NCBI): domain Bacteria; kingdom Pseudomonadati; phylum Pseudomonadota; class Gammaproteobacteria; order Pseudomonadales; family Marinobacteraceae; genus Marinobacter; species Marinobacter sp. CA1. The sequence goes on along the minus strand of NZ_CP071785.1, from coordinate 30,818 downwards.
GCGGGTGCTGGAGCTGATCTGGCAATCCCATAAACCGCTGGGCGCCTATGACCTGCTGGCAGCGCTGGCCGAGGACGGCCACAACGCCGCGCCACCCACGGTCTACCGGGCGCTGGATTTTCTGCTGCAGCATGGGCTGGTGCATCGTCTTGCCTCGCTGAACGCGTTCATCGGCTGTAATCACGCTGGCGAACACCACACCAGTGTGTTCCTGATCTGTCGGCACTGCCGCAACGCTCTGGAGCTGACCGCACCGGACGTCAGTAACGCCGTCCGCAGCGCGGCGGCCGGCGAAGGCTTTCAGCCAGAAGACACCACCATCGAAATTGCCGGGCAGTGCCCCAACTGCCTTGCGGACACCGATGATGACTGAACGGCTGGTAACGCTGAGCGACGTCTGTGTCCGCTTCGATGGCCCGCCGGTGGTGGATCACATCAACCTGACCCTCAACCGCGGGGACATTGTCACCATCATCGGCCCCAACGGTGCTGGCAAGACCACCCTGATCAAATCGGTACTGGGCATCCAGCGCATCACCAGTGGCACCATCTGGCGTAAACCGGAGGCCCGCATCGGCTACGTGCCCCAGCATCTGCAGTTGCAACCGACTCTGCCCCTGAGCGTGCGCCGCTTTCTGATGCTCACCGGTGAGTCCGCCGCTACCTGCCGCCAGGCCCTGGGCCAGACCGGGGTTGATCACCTGTTCGAGGCCTCGGTCCACCATCTCTCCGGCGGTGAAAAACAGCGGGTGCTGTTGGCCCGCGCCCTGGCCCGCAACCCCGACCTGCTGGTGCTGGATGAACCGGCCCAGGGCGTCGACATCAACGGTCAGGCCGCCCTCTACGACCTGATCCGCGCCCTCCGGGACCAGCTCAACTGCGGCGTTATCATGATCTCCCACGACCTTCACCTGGTGATGGCCGCCACCGACCGGGTCATCTGCCTCAACCAGCATGTCTGCTGCAGTGGCTACCCTGCCGATATCTCCACCGATCCGGCGTTTATCGAGACCTTCGGCCAGACCGTGGCGGAAAGCCTGGCGGTCTACCACCACCATCACAACCATCGTCACGATCTTCACGGAGACGTGGTCGACTCCCAACCTGTCGAGGGCTGCAGCCACCATGGCGTTCATTGATGCGATTCTGGGTGACTTCTTCTGGCGGGCGCTGCTGGGCGGCCTCGGCGTCGCCCTGGTTGCCGGTCCTCTGGGCTGCTTTGTGGTGTGGCGGCGGATGGCCTATTTCGGCGATACCCTGGCCCATTCCGCGCTACTGGGCATCGCCCTGGGGTTCCTGTTCCAGCTGCCGCTGAACCTGGCCATTGCCGGCACCTGCGTCGCCCTGGCGCTGGTGCTGGTGGTGCTGGCCCGCAGCCGTACCCTCGCCACTGACACCTTGCTGGGCATCCTCGCCCACAGCGCCCTGGCCATTGGTCTGGTCACCCTCAGCTTCATGCCCCAGGTGCGGGTGGATCTCAGCGGCTACCTGTTCGGCGACCTGCTGGCCATGAGCCGCAACGACCTGGGTTGGATCTACGGCGGCGCCACCATCATTCTGATCCTGCTGTACCGGCTCTGGCGCGGCCTGTTGATGGCCACCATCCACGAGGAACTGGCGCGAGTGGAAGGCTTTCCGGTGGAACGGCTGCGGCTGGCGTTGATGCTGATGTTCTCACTGGTGATTGCGGTGGCGATGAAGATCGTCGGCGTACTGCTGATCACCGCGCTGCTGATCATTCCCGCCGCCACCGCCCGACGGCTGGCGCGGACCCCGGAGGCGATGGTGCTGCTAGCGGTGGTGATTGGCATGCTGGCGGTATCCGGAGGCCTGAGCCTGTCCTGGTTTGCCGACAGCCCTGCCGGGCCATCGGTGGTGGTGTCCGCCTTCGCCCTGTTCGTGCTGGTTTACGGCGTGGTGCGCCAGCCCCGGACCTGAACCGCGCCACCGCCATTTCCCTAGCCCGGAGGCCTGGTCTACAGTGAGAAAGGATTCTCCGGAGACGACCATGAGCCTGGCGCGCATCAAACCCCTGCTGTCCCCCCTGACTCTGCTACCCCTGGCGCTGGTGCTTGCCGGCGCCCTACTGACCTGGCAAGTGGATGTCAGCAGTCGGGACGATACCCGCCGCCAGACCGAACGCTGGCTGGCCGCACAGCAGTTGGGCTACACCCTGGTGCTGGAACAACGCCTGGCACTGATGCAGGAGAGCGCCCGCCGCCTGGCCGACGCCCGGATCAACTCGCTGCAGCAGTTTCGGCACCAGGCCACCGGTTTTCTGGAACACTATCCGGACGTTCGGGGCGTGGAGGTGATTCGCCGTATCCCCGATGCCCTGCGGGACCTTGTCGAGACCCAGCTCAGCCAGGAAGCCCAGCAGCCGGTACGGTTCCGCGACTGGCAGTCGGAGGCAACGGACGATGCCGCTCCCGAGAGAGACCAGTACCTGGTGGTGCGCTGGGCCTTGGCCCGCAGCACCAGTGGCACCACCGCCGGCATCCTCGCCGATTCGGTGCCGCTGTGGCGACAGGAACTGGCCACCACCCTGAGTGAGCAGACTCCCACCGCCACCGCGCTGGCCAGCCTGGAGCTCGATGGCACGCCGGCCCAGACCATTCGGCTGTTTGTACCCGCCTCCGGCAACGAGGTGATCGCCGTCGCTATCGCCCCGGAGCGCTGGCTGGGTGCCACCCTTGGCGGTCAACTCACCGCCCAGCTGGGAGTCAAGGTCCATGACCTGACCCAGCACACCAAAGCCCCGTTGTTCGAATACCCGCTGTCGGGTGAAGCCCTGCCCGCACAGACACTGCGTACCGAGGTCCGGGTCGGTAACCGTCAGTGGATGGTCACCACCGTGCCCGCCCACGGGCTGTTCCAGCAGGCCACCGCCCGCAGCCGGCAAACCATCTGGCTGGTGGGGCTGGCCAGCTCTGCCTTCGCGGCGATACTGGTGGCCTGGCTGCTGGCAGGCCGACGCCGGGACCAGCGCCAGCGGGCATTGGCGGATCAGAGCCGACAACAGCTCACTCAGCGCCTCGACAACATTGGCGTGGAAAAACACATTCTGCACCAGGCACTGGCGGAAAGCGGCGACCGCAGCCGTGACCTGGTCCGGCTGGTGGGTGGGTTTGTCTGCGAGCTGGACGAAGACCTGCGGATCGGGTTCGTTTCCGAGCCCGCCACCGACATGCTGAGCATTGCCGTGGCCGAACTCAGCGGGCAATCACTGGCCCAGCGGGTGCCACCGTCCTACCGGGACAACTTTATCGCTACCCTGAAAGCCGCACGGGAAGAGCGGCAGATGCAACGTATTGATCTGGACCTGCTGGGAGCTGACGACCAGCCCGTCCCGGTCACGGTACGGGTGCTGGCCCAACTGCATCCGGTCGACGGTTGCACCGGATACCGCCTCAGCGCCGTACCGCGGCACAGCCCTGCCAGGGAAGACTAACGCCCTTCCAGCGGCCGCAGCACATCCTTCAGGCGACCGCTGTCCACCAGCTCCAGGAATTCCTCGCCCAGCTGATCGCTGGCGGCCACTGCGCCCCGCCAGGCCTTCTCACGGCCGGCATCGTCGCCAAGGTAACGCTCAAAGTCCTTGCGGTCCGGCAACTTGCGGTCCGGCAACGACGCCAGGTACTCCGGCGAAGGCGCGATCAGCAGCACATCCTGCAGCCGGGTGGCGTCACCACGGCGCCAGGGCAGGGACTTGTCGAACCAGCCCGGGATCACCCGGTCGGTGAAGTGGGGGTAAAGCACCACACCGGGCTGCTCGTAGGGCAGGTCGAGGTGGTAGTCGAGCAGCCCGCCGTCACGGTAGACGCCCTCCGGGGCACCGGGAATGTTGCGCACCCCGGACATCACAAGTGGAATCGACGCCGACGCCAGCAGGGCCGGCAACAGGTTGTCCCGATTCAGCTCCACCTGGTGACTGGGGAAATCCACCAGCTTGGCCATCGGCAGCGGCAGGCGGGCGTCGTGGACAATGCCCCGCTCCATGAAACGCCCCAGGTGCCGGCGGCTCACCATATTGGCGCTGATGGCGTTCATGAGCCCCAGCCCCAGACGCCCACGGCTATCGTGCTCCAGCAACCCACGGCTGCGCACCACCACAATGTTGAGGCGGTAATGGGGATGCTTGAGCAGGAAGTCCTCCCGCCCCGCCAGCAACTGCTCCAGGAACTGCACACTCTTACGGCTGACCTCGGCGGCACTGACCCCCTTGGAGAAGCGCTGGCAGGTGTAAAGCTCCGCCAGCGTCGCCAACCGGGCCTTGGGGTCGTCGCTGGACGCCACCGCGGCAAACCGCCAGCTACCAATGGACGAACCGATCAATGCCCTTTCCTGGGGCGCCCGCGGCAGCCAGTCGCCGAAGATTGCCTTATCCAGGCCCGTCAGCCCCAGAGCCTTGGGACCACCGGCAGCGCCGGGAATCACGTGCACGTCCGCTGGCGTCAGCGGCTCGGCCTTGAGACGCGCCAGGGCCCGCCGACCGGCACGAACGGTCAGCGCCGGTGGCCGGGTATGAATTGCGGTCATATCACTTCCTCCAGGTGAACCGACTAGTGTAACCAAGCAAAGACGGTTCCCGCTACGCCACCATCGGCCCGATCACACGGATCCACGCAACCGTTGCCCGACCTTTGTGACCGTGAACCAGTGCTATTCCAACCATCGTCCCCCCCCCAAGGCCGTGCTAGACTCAGCACGAGCCCTCAGCGCGGAAGAGGGTGTCACAACCGACTGTCAGGAGTATCCCTTGGCGTTTCCAAACGTTGCATTCACCAAAGCAACCACCAACCCCACCCTGGTGATCCTCGGATTCCGTCGCCAGATCATCTACCACATCCATTTCTGGGCCCTGATCGCGGTGGCCCCCCTGGTGTTGGTGCAGTGGCGTCAGGATCACACCCTGCTGGCCATTCTGTTGGCACTGTTCAGCCTGAACTCGGTGCTGGTGATCGTCTGTCTGCGCTGGTGGCAAGTGTATTTCCTGAGGGGCTGGCCGTTCGTATTGCTGGCGCTGACGTCATCCGCCTACTCCACCGCAATCAATGGCCACACCGGGCTTTATTGGGCCTATCCCGGCATCGCCGCCTGCTGTTTCCTGTTGCCGTTGCGGGAATCCACTGCCTGCAACGTGGTGTTCGTGGCGATCATGGCCTGCATTTCCTTCCTCACCTTTCCGGAGCCGGCGTTCTGGCGCATCACCTTCTCTCTGGGCCTGACCTGCGTGTTTGTTCTGGTGTTTGCCTGGCTGGTGGGTCGGCTGAAAGAAGAGCTGATCCACCTCGCCACCACCGACCCATTGACCGGCTGCCTCAACCGCTCGCAACTGGCGGACATCCTCAACAGCCAGATCCAGATGCGGGAACGTTACGAGCGGGTATCCAGCATGATCCTGCTGGACCTGGACCACTTCAAGCACATCAACGACCGCTGGGGCCATGTCGCGGGCGATCAGGTGCTGAAGGAAGTCGCGGATCGGATTCGCAAGCGGTTGCGGGAGAGCGATCAGGCCTTCCGCATTGGCGGCGAGGAGTTCATGCTGGTGTTGCCGGAGACCCGACAGAAGGATGCGGAACAGCTGGCTCAGCAACTGATTGGCAACATCAGCGCGGCGCCGTTCCTGCGGGAAATCCAGGTCACCGCCAGTGCCGGCGTCACCGAGGTGAAACGGGGGGAAACCTGGTCCACCTGGCTCAATCGCGCCGACCAGGCGCTCTACCAGGCCAAGCTGCAAGGCCGTAACCGGATGGTCAGCAGCCGCGATCTGCTCAATCGCCGGAACGGACTGCCCACGGACGCCACGCCGATCTGATCAGTCGCGCTGCTGGCGGAACGCCTGATAGGCCTCGAACACCTCCACTGGTGCCTCGTAATGCGGGTAGTGCCCCACGCGCCGCAGCGCCTGGCTGTCGACGCTGGCGTCCAGTTCCTGGAACCGCCGGCACATGGCAACGCCGGAGATGGGGTCGGAGCGACCATAAATCACCTTGATCGGCTGGTCGGCCTTGAGCAACGCACTGACCCAGCGGTTGCGGTGGCAGCGACGCTCCTCCATGAAACGGATCAGCCGGTGCAGGATGCCACGGCCGTTGTTGTAGGTAAGCAGTTGCCAGAAGTCGTCCAGCTCCGCCTGGGACGGCCAGTGCCGGCCCCCGAACAGACGCCGGAACTGGCTGTCGAAGGTGCGTCGTGACAGCCCCCGGCTGACCAGCCCTCCCATCGGCCCCACCAGCAGCTTCTGGATCAGCAGCGGCCGATGGACTTCCGGGAACAGCGCCCCATTGAGAAAACAGACACTGGCGATGCGGAACGGCAGCAGGCCTTCCTGCTCCCGCGCCAACAGCTCCTGGGCCACACTGCAGCCATAGTCGTGCACCAGCAGGTGAGCCTGGCGCACCCCCAGCCCCTCCAGCCAGCCTTGCATCAGGTCGGCCTGGTCTTCGATGCAGTATTTGTGGTGAGGCGGCTTGTCGGAGAAACCGAAGCCCAGCAGGTCCAGGGTCAGCACGCGATGGTGGGGCACCAGCAACGGCCATAGCCGGGACCAGTCCCAGCTCGCGGTGGGGTAGCCGTGCACCAGCACCAGGTCTTCGCCCTGGCCTTCCATACGGCTGAAAATGGCGTGCCCGTCGTAACGGAACCACTTGCCACCCTGTTGCCAGGCCTCCAGGGTCAGGGCATCGGCCTGGGCCGGGCTGCGCTCCAGAACGACGGGAAATTCCTGTTCCATCAAGTCTCTCCCCGAACAATTGTTAAGCTGCCACTTTAGTCCAATGGACATGTGACGTCATCATTGCCAGAGGCATTTTGCCAATTAAGGCCCTGTTGGCGTGGTCGGATTGTTCCGGAGCACCGTAATTAATAAGCAGCTCCTGCATGGAGCCCGCGAATGGTTTCGCTTAAGCTGTAGAGCTGACAACGACAGACAGGACACCGTCACGGCCATGACCGACTCACTCGACCAACTGACAGACAACTACCGCCAGATCATCGAACACCTGGGGGAAGACAGCCAGCGTGAAGGCCTGCAGGACACCCCCAAGCGGGCGGCCAAGGCCATGCAGTTCCTCACCCGCGGCTACCAACAGACCCTCGATGAGCTGGTCAACGGCGCCATTTTCGAGTCCACCATGGATGAGATGGTGGTGGTCCAGGATATCGAGCTCTACAGCCTGTGCGAGCACCACCTGCTGCCATTCATTGGCAAGTGCCACATCGCCTACATGCCCCAGGGCAAGGTTCTGGGGCTGTCGAAGTTCGCCCGCATTGTGGACATGTACGCCCGGCGCCTGCAGATCCAGGAAAACCTGACCCGCGAAATCGCCGAAGCCATTGAGCAGGTGACTGGCGCCCGCGGCGTCGCAGTGGTCATTGAAGCCCAGCACATGTGCATGATGATGCGGGGCGTGGAGAAACAGAACTCGCTGATGAAAACGTCGGTGATGCTGGGGGCTTTCCGTCAGTCCCAGGCCACCCGCACCGAATTCCTTACCCTGATCCAAAAACGCTAACCCGGGAGACACCATGGCCGTATCCGATGTCAGCCAACTGGCCACCGTCCGTATTAAAGACCTGCTGCTGAGAACCTACATTGGCATTAAGGACGAAGAGATCAACAACCAGCAGGATGTCCGCATCAACGTCTGTCTGACCTACGACGCCAGCGATGCCATCCACCGTAACGAAATCGAATCGGCGCTGAACTACCGCACCATCACCAAGCAGATCATCCATCACGTGGACGGCAACCGCTTCGCCCTGCTGGAGCGCCTGACCCATGAGGTGCTGGCGATTGTCATGGACCACCAGCCGGTGTGCTGGGCGCGGGTGGAAATCGACAAGCCCCATGCGTTACGTTACGCCGAATCGGTATCCGTTTCTCTGGAGGCCCATCGGGACCACTGACCATGCCCAGTAACCAGCCAGAGCAGCTTCGATCGCTGCTGCAGTCCGTGCGCACCATTGCCCTGGTGGGCGCCAGCAACAAACCCCAGCGCCCCAGCCATGAGGTGATGGCGTACCTGCAACAGCAGGGCTACCGGGTACTGCCGGTCAACCCGCGGCTGGCGGGCGAGCCGCTGCTGGGAGAAACCGTCGCCGCCGATCTGGCGTCGCTGCCATGCCGTCCAGACCTGGTGGATGTATTCCTCGCCCCGGAACGCACCGATGCCGTGATCGATGAGGCCATCGAACTGGACATTCCCGCCCTGTGGCTGCAGATTGGCGTGATCAATGAGACCGGTGCCGCCCGTGCCGAGGCGGCCGGACTGACGGTAGTGATGAATCGCTGCCCCAAGCGGGAAATTCCCCGACTGGGACTGGAGCACCAAGACATGACCCCGAGATAGGATCGACACGTCGTATCAAAATCGCATCAAAAAGCAGTTGCGACTTCTAACTGTTTGATCTTATATAGATACAACGCTAGGCAGGAGGAACACGGTGCGGACACAGCGGCAGGATAAAACAGCGTTTCCGCTGACGGTCGGCCTTGCCCTCGCTGCACTGCCGATGGCTGATCAGTGACCGCGAGATTTCCTATACTAGCAGTGATAAATTGATACCGTCCCAATACCGGGAGAGTGGCAGGCCGGGAAGCCGGAATGGACCCGTCAGCCCCCTGAGCAGACTGAGCAAGGGCGCCTAAGCCCACGGGTGTGGAGCCTTCCGTGCAATTTCCCAGACCAAGATCCCAACAGCTTGCCGCCGTGATGCTCAATCCGGCCCTGCCCGCCCTGGTTCTGCTGCTGTTTCTGATCACCGCCATCGCCCTCAAGCAGGGCTCCGACCAACAACAGCAGCAACAACTGCAGAGCGCGCTGGCCACCGAGGCCGATGCCATGTCGCGGGAACTGCAATCCCGTTTTCGCGCCCACATCGACGCCATTGACCGCATGGCCGGTCGCCAGGCCGACGCCGCCATCATGGAAGAGCGGCTGTGGCGTGAGGATGCCCGCCATTACCTGGAAGACTTTGACGTCTACCAGGCCATCGAATGGATCGACCGCAACTTCATCATCCGCTGGCTGGAGCCGGTCGACGGCAACCTTGCCGCCATCGGCTTCAACGTCGCCTTCTCCGAGGCCCGCCGCACCGCACTGGAAAACGCCGCCACCGAGGGGGTGATGGACACCACCGGCATCATCGAGCTGGAACAGGGGGGCACCGGCTTGGTGATCTACGCCCCCATTGGCGCCGGCGAGGATAACCGCGGCTTTATCGCCGGAGTGTTCCGGATGGAGAGCCTGGCCACTCTGCTGCTGACCGACCGGGTTCGCCAGCAGTTCCATGTGGATATCGTCGAGAATGGCCGCCCGGCGTACCGTCTGAGTCCGGACGCGCCGGTCCGCTCCCAGTACAGCCACACCGTGACCATTCCTCTGGCCAACGTCACCTGGGAACTGACCCTGACACCGACCGTCCACTGGCTGGCCCAGCACCAGAGCAACCTGCCCTGGGTGACCTTCGTGACCCTGCTGGTGATGGGGCTGCTGATGAGCCTGCTGGGGCTGCTGGTGCAACTGGTGCTCAAACGCAATCAGGATCTGCTCAAGACCCGCCATACCCTGGAACAGGAAATACACCAGCGTGAAGTCATCCAGCAGGACCTGGCCCGGCTGGAGTCCACCGACCCGCTCACCGGCCTGGCCAACCGCCGCTTCTTCATGGAAGACCTGGCCCATACCCTGATGCTGGCAGAGCGACAACAGCACCAGCTGGCCCTGCTTATGATCGATCTGGACCGTTTCCAGATGCTTAACGACTCCCTCGGCCACCAGTTCGGTGACGAGCTGCTGGTGAAGGTCGCCGGCCGACTCAATGCCCTCAGCGACGAACTGGTGATGGTGGCCTATTCCAGCGGCGACGAATTCATGATCTGCCAGCAGCACGTCGAAGAGATTGACGACGTGATTCACCTACTGGGACAGATCCAGAAATGCTTTGCCGAGCCCTTTGCCATCCAGGGCCAGACCCACCACATCACTGCCACCATGGGCATCGCCATCTATCCCCAGAGCGGCCTCGACGGCGATGTACTGCTGCGCAACGCCGACATCGCCCTGCACCGGGCCAAGGAAAACGGCCGCAACGGCTACCAGTTCTACACCGAGGGCATGCTGGATCGGGAACTCCGCCGCCTGGAGCTGGACAAGGACCTCAACAAGGCCCTCGCCCAGAACGAGTTCGAGCTGCACCTGCAGCCCCAGTTGGATCTGGCCAGTGGTCGGGTCAACAGCGCCGAGGCACTGATCCGCTGGCGTCATCCGGATCGCGGAATGATCCCACCATTCGAATTCATTCCCCTGGCGGAGGAGAACGGTCGCATCACCGACATTGGCCGCTGGGTGGTCGATGCCGCCTGTCGCCAACTGGCCCAGTGGCGCAACGGCCCCCTCAGTCACCTGCGCATCGCCATCAACCTCTCAGGCCGGGAGCTCGACGAGGACGATCTGGTGGACACCATCCAGCGTGCCCTGAGCCACCACGAGGTTCCGGCCAGCCGGCTGGAGGTGGAACTGACCGAAGAGATCTTCATCCAGAACATCGAACACAACCGTAACCAGTTGGTGCGGCTGCATGAGCTGGGCGTGCACCTGGCCATCGACGACTTCGGGGTCGGTTATTCCTCGCTGGCCTACCTGCGGGACTTTCCGGTGGATCTGCTGAAGATTGACCGCTCCTTCATCACCAACGTCACCGAACGCCGGGATGACGCCACCATCACCCGGGCGGTGATCAACCTGGCCCACAACCTGGGCGTGCGAGTGGTCGCCGAAGGGGTGGAAACCGACGCCCAGCTGCAGTTCCTGCGGGACAACCACTGCGACCTGGCCCAGGGTTACCTGATCAGCCGCCCGATCCAGCCGCTGCTGCTGGAACAGATGCTGCGGGACGAGGGCCTGCTGGTCAGCGAATAGAACCCATCCAGTGAACCGAAGATTGAATCTGTCGGTACAACCTCACACAATCCCCTGTCAGACACCGACGGAAGTACCATGCCCAATCAATACCTGACCGCCGAACAAGACCGCCGCCTGCGTCGCTGGGAAGCCTGCAACCAGGGCTATTTCATCTTCGCCTTCTTCGCCCTCATCGTGGTGCTGATTTTCAGCAGCCAGTTGGGCCTGTCCAGTGGTGACAGCTGGGGACCTCTGGGGTTGCTGCTGGCGGCCCTGGTCACCCCCATCATCATCCTGCAGCTGCGCCTGGCCTGCCCCGCCTGCGGCGTCAAGATCGGCTGGCAGGCCAAACTGATGGCGCCTGACCAGTGCCGCCACTGCGGCGTTTTTCTCTGCCAATCTCGAAAATGACTTGGGACTATTGGAGGGATAGCCCATCCAGGCTACCGCGGATAGCTTAACCCCTACTCAAAAGAACGGTTAAAAATGGGGGATTACACAGCTACTTGAAACTGAAATTCCTGATGGACTCATTCGAAAAGGACGCCTCACTATTGTGCGGTTTACCGTACACGAAGTTGCTAACGTCCTCGAGATATACGATGGGGAAGATCAGTTTTAAGGGTACCCCTTAGGTAATAGGGACGAGACTGTTATCGCAACCATTATGTAAAAGGAGACGAAATTCTTCTCATTAATAAAGGATTCTAATTACTGTGAACGAGCTAGGGATCCAGCAGCAATTCTATATACTTACTATTTCCAAGAAGATGAACAGGCGGTACTTGATATTTTGAGGGAAAATACCGTGAACTCGATTAGTTAGATGTAGTAGCTGATCAGGTTTTCGGATCGTCGATGAGTCTCTCAAACTGAATCCGTAATCACGGTTTTCTAGGGCACGTTCTCTTTAAAAAAATACCGGTTAATCTTCTCTTATCCACAAAAGGCAACAGGGAGCCTAATAGCTAAAATGACGCAGCCTTAAAAAAAATCCTGTTAACTAGGCTATCCAAATCAGTATCATCCAAAGCAAATAGCACCTGGATCTCCCCCCGCAATCTGAGATTAACCACCGCTCTTCGCATAACAGGCTCCATTGCTGATTTCCCGACTCTTTGGGCAATTTTTATCCAGCCGTCGGCAATCGCCTGAGCTAGTCTACTATCACTACAGATAGATGGCCTCTCAACGATTTGCACGAATGCATCTTCAGTAAGAGCGTTAACAAACTTCCAGCGATCCTCTGACTTTGGGCCACGGTCAAGGGCCTTTGCTCGCAGCCACAGCCTTTGCAATGCGTTTCGAACTCCTCCTTGAAAACGTCTGCGGGTAATTCCCTTGAATCGCCAAACCACGACATCGGGGACGAGAACGGTCGTTATGTAAGCCCAGACATCATCCCTTAAAGCTTCACCAGCGTTCAGATTGGGATAATCTGCGAAAAAGGCGGTCAGTTGAGCGTCAAAGGTGGACCTTTGGGCTGAATTGCTCGGATTTGGAAAGCCATTTTCACTGGCAATCTCCAATATTTTACGCCTTAAATCAGCCAGTGCACTGTCACTGATTCTGCTACCTCCGGTCGCTCCGAAATGGCGTGCATACATTCCATTCGGGTGATTAGGAGCCGTTTCCCTTAATTCAAACTCCTCTAGAAGAGCGTCAACTTGAACCCGGTCAAGTCTGGGGAAAAGTAGCATCAAGATACCTCTCCAATATCTGCGTTACTCTGTATTGAAGCATGGAACCTGCTCGGGGTGTGCTCTAGCGACGACATGATTGTTTCACTGCGTTGCCCAGGGAAGCAAAGATTTATCCAGTAAAGTGCGTAACTTCCAACCGTTCCGAATTCACACGCTTCGAGCGTTCGAAATGGCTCTGGTAGCTGAATCGCGCTTGTTATTATTTGGCTCATCACGTCAGCCATGATGACCTGCAACGTATACCTGTCGCCCGAAACGAATCTCTGTGCAAAGTTTTCGTGGTCTTTGTTAATTAACAGCCGTACTGATCCAGAAAAGTCCCGAGACATTTCACTTGGTACCCAGTCCAGATACCACAACGCATGGATTTCAGGCCTGCTTGCAAACAATCTTGAGAAACTCGCCAGCTCAATTGGAAACCGGGGCTCACTACCTTCGAGTCGTATATCGAGGTGATCTTGCCATACCTTGGACGCAGGAAAGCTTGGCGATAGCGTCCCTGATTTTTCTCCAGGTAGGGCGACAATAGTGGCCTCGAGAAACAGTCTGTTGGAGAGATCCTCACCGCGCACAAAGTAATCGATTTGAAGCGATTCATCCCAGCAGTCAAAAACTTTCGGTTGCAGCCAAATACGGGGAAGGTTTCCAGAACCGGTGCCCGCCCTAACCCAGAGCTGTAAATTTAAAGAACCGATCGGGATATCCAGCTGCATAGCCGCTATTTCCCGATTGATTTCTATTTTCCGAGTGACAGTCAAATCGGAGTTATAATCCCAAGTCTCTGCCATACCTGAAACTGGTTTGGTCCATCCCTCTGGATCCAGGCATTCCCAAGGCTCAGCGTTCACCGAGGAGTGATCCAGAGTCAAGAACGGGTAAGCAATATCACCCATCAGTCCAGCTCCTTTTCACCAAATTCGATCTTTAAACGCACAGCCATGTCTGTTGGAATCTCTACTCGAATTTGAACATCGCTGGCATTGCCATCGAGTTCAACTTCATGACCTTCTCCGTAGAAATGACCATCACGGCTTTTCCATGACAGGATTGCGACTGAGTGCCTGCCTAAGTTCTCGTCTTCTTTTGGTAAAGGCTTACCGTCAACAACCAAGAAGTGCGTCGCTGTGCCAATAATCGCATCCCCTTTGATATGGGGCACATCAGCACTAAACAGCGCAATCACACGACCATTTCTACCAGCCTCAAGCTTCTTAAAAGAAGCCCATTGGACGTAACTCACAGACGGAGCAACCTTGCCTTTTTTCCTGCCTCCTGATGCCTGTGGAAGAGGGCTGGTCGATGCTCCAGAAAGAAATGTACCCATTGCTTTCGCGACTAGCCCTAAAGGCTCTTTGTCGCTCTCATGCTCACTTATCGTATGCGAGGAGTGAGCAACCTGTTTGGCCTTCTCTTTTATCCTACGCAACGCTATGTTCACGTAGCTTTGATGTTTGCCCTTAGGCAACATGTTCGGTAGCCAGTCGTCGTGCGATGGAGGTTCTGCACTCGCAAACGCTTCCTCGACTTCCTCATCATTTCCCGCTACGAAAACGCCAGCCCATTCGGCATTAGCATTCGAAAATGGGTCACCTTCGAAATACCTCACTACCAGCTCAACCGGGCGCATAACAGCGATGTGGGCACATTGTTTCGGAATAATGCTCTTATTCTCCGGGACGATCGGTGTTCGTTCTGCACGAGGACCTTTATGTATTGCAAGGTCTCCCAACACTTGGTTGTACCTCGGCGAATAGACTTGCTGGCTGTCTTCCTCATTGTCCTTTATCTTCCGCATCGCCCGAGCAAAAAGATTTAAAGGCGGATAATCTTGCGGGCGGGGAACGGATACTTCTTCACCTTCAAACTCAACCGCCAGGTTCAGGCTCGGAGGACTGTGCTGAGTTTCAAGAAGACGAGGCCAGAAAAACCAGAGAAGTGTTTCTGCAATCAGGCCGGCGGTGACCCTAGGGTCTGTATCCTCAAAGCGCATAAATAGTGGATCTAAAATCATTATAGAGGTTCCACGCTCCTCTGGACCTCTCTGTAAGAAGCCCAAGCGTTCGGCTATAACCTCCGCTTCCGATCCCTCCACTGGATCGACATAATCGTCATTGTCTCCGGGCGTCCCCCACCAGTGCCTGCCTGTATATTTGATTTGGCCCCCTGCCTCGGAAGGAGCACTGAAGGCTGAACCCAAGTGACAACCCATAAAGCGTCTGACGTCAGCCCCTTTATTAGTTGTTTGGCTATCCACCAGTATTGTCGAACAGGCGCTGCTTAGATAAAGAGAAGTCTTACCATAGCCGTAAGAGCCACCTCCTTGGTATGTGTCTCTTCGAGTTCCCACGTTGCGCATGAAGTCAACGAAATCCGTTGATTCTTCCGGCCCAGGCAATTGATCAGCCCTGGTGGGACCGCCCAATCCCCCGGTGCCGAAGTCACAGATTTCCAACACCCATTTCTTTTCGGTAGCCGCGAAGTCCCGGATGGCTGCACCGGAAGCTTCCGGACCGGGAAACTGGGTGAAAGCTGAGTCCAACGCCTCCGATTGGGATTGGGAGAGCGTCCTGAGACGGAATACGACCTTTGGCACATGGTCGTCATCAGCCGCATCGCAACTGTTCTGAACCGATTCTCTGACCACAGTTTGCAGCAGATCCAAGGTCGGAGTTCCAAGAAGTTTTCTGAAACCGTCGGCCGAAAGGTTGCCATTTACGGAATAACGCTCCGAGTGGAGGTGGAGTCGAGGAAAAGTCACGAACAGAATTCCTGTAATGCCGTTCTTCTTTCAATGTCATCTAGGCGCAATGCAGAGGCGACCGAAAGGTCGATAGGGTAAGAGATACCCAATACCCCTCTCGGTAAGCTTCCGCCTTGGAAAGTTTCTGGAATGATCCGGGGGAAATCGTTCCCTACGCGGTATATCTCCTGATTCTCGTTGTTGAAACTGTACTTGTTCCAAACAGCGCTATCTGGATCCGTGCAGCCAGCTTTTTCGAGTAAATCCGCGAACAGCTTCGGATCGGCAGTTTTTCGGCCTACCTCTGCTGCAAGGCTTGAAATACTAATATTGCCGTCATTGACCGCTTCTAAAACTTGATGCACGAGCATGAGCTTGCCGTTGGTTGGCTGCAAAAGCTGATCCACTGCGGAGATAACAACTTCATGGTTACCCGCGCGGCTAGAGGTTTTGACCTCGAAAGCAAGGGCCCCCCTGCGGAAATCATGACGCTCTTTCAGCGGACCTCTCCATGAATGAATAGCTTCCGAAGTAATATCCAAAAGAGAACTGAGAAACACAAGCTCGCCCGCCAAACCGATAACGGTTTCGAAATTCACTGCTTTATCAGGTCTAGGAATCAGTAATTCCTGGAAATCGTAAAGTGTCGATGTGGCGGCTTCCAAAGCATTAACACCTTCGCTGACCCTACTTAAAAGCTCATCGACAACCTCAGAAAATACCCTTTCAAGATCAGGTGACTGGCATACTATGTCCAGAAACCTCTGAGAACGGCCTCTATAGGTATAGATACAGTCGGATACTGCCAAAGCTGCGGTGCTGGGCAAATTGGGAATAGTCTCAGACACTCCGATAGGCAGAAGCAGTCGCGCCTCTCCAAACGGACCTAATGCATGTCTTGGAGGCCCGTGCAGGGTAACGACACTGGCAGGTATGGTTGGAATGGATAGAGCACCCGCTTCGCACTTATCTTCCCGAAGGCGTCTCCAAAATGCCTTGGAAGCCTCTCCATCAGATGACATGACCCGACTCCAAGTATTTGGTGATCTCCTCATCGAGGCTTTCTAGTTCGTCTGCTGAAGGCGCATCCACGACTACATGGTAATAGCTACCGCTGCCCTCTGAATCGCCCGGGAATATGATTCCAAACCCAATCAAATCCCCAACAGCATCGAGTTTTTCGCGGAACTCACTATTGTCTTTTTTCGGCTTTGAATCATGTGCGATGGGATAAACCAGTAAAAGCGGGACCTTGCCGATTTCTTGCTCTCTCGCCCGTTTAAGAGCTTCCCATTTGTCATCGCCAAGGATAGTTTCAGGACAATCGAAAAGAACATCTTTCTTTGACATAAGAGCTTTGATGTCGGCGGCCTCTTCAGGAGGGGCCTGCAACTTTGAGCGGTTTGTTAACCTCACCTGTCCTGCGTTGCCCAACGGTTCTCTGGACCATTGACCACCCTTCGCTTGATACACACCAACATTCCACTCAGATAGCTCATCGCCACCAGAATCAATGTAGCCAATTAGATGTTCTGTGGACAGTTCTCGGTGGTTCTCTTGAATCGCGTATTTCAGCAGGAATTTACGAATCAGGTTTTTGGGCACGCGCCTGAACAAAAGCTCTTCAGTAGTCTCATCAGCTGTGTTGAGCGACTTGCAACTGGATACCAGTTCAGACGCGGCACGCCAGTTACTGAGAACTTTCGCTTCATCCTTGTGATCAAAACGGATGGTCTGAATGTGCTTTCCAACAAAACTGATGTCGCATACTTGGGCAGCCCTCATTTTAGCGGCAGAGGTGATTGCCATACCCGGAATCCTGCGAACCCTTACGGCGAAGTCCATGGGGGTAATGTTCCCCCTGGAAACATATTCGGAGATATCTTCCCTGACTTCTGATTCAATTCGCGCAAGGCTACGGAAAGAATCTTCCAGGGATGCAGTAGTCCATATTCTGGGCAGATCTTCATAATTCGGGCGAAATCCAAACCAACGCCCCATTTGCAACAGCGTGTCGTATTGATTGGTGCTGCGCAGGAAGTACGAAACCATCAGGCCCTCGAGAGTCAAGCCCCGCGCTAACACGGAGCCTCCAACAACAATGTAGGTTTTGGGGCCACCTTCGTAATCGATTCGGTTATCACTAAAACCATTCTCGACGACAACTTCAAGGGCCTCCAAGGCCTCAGGTATTCGGGTTCTTAGCTCTTCGAAAGGCACCGGTGACGCTTGTGTTATTTCATCTGGAAGTCTGCCGGACTCTTTTGACCAAGTCGACGAGAGTCTCTCAAACCACTCTCTGCTCCCCCCTCTAAAATCACGCTTGCGAAGCGCGACCCATGCACTGATCAGTGATTCGACCTTCTCGTGCATTATGGTACGCACGGAGGTGTGGACAAGCATGGTCATGTGCTCGCCTTCATCTCCTCGGACCCTTCGCGCTGCCGTACAAGCGATGAAATAGAGTAGGGCTTCCTCAAGACTGGGGGGGATTTCGGGTTGGAAATCCTCAGTTTCTTTCCGACTGGAGGGCTGCAAAAGGCTTGCGTCCTCGATGGGCACTTCCCGAATCATGTCCAAGCCTTCCTCATCGGGCTTGATATCATCGGCGTCTACGGGTTCTTTACCGAACAACTTTTCTGTGCCGAAATAGCCTTCAGGTAACTCCAAGGCAGTGATGAAATTTTTTGGATAAAGGTCATCGATTTTCAAGTTGTCGTTTGGGTAGGGGTTAATAAGAACGTTCGCGAAGGGTGTAGCTGTATAACCAACGTAGCTGACCGCTGGAAAGGCTTTTACAATCTCGCGAATACGTCCATTAATTGCTGTAACATCGAGTTCCTTCGAAGAAGCATTGACGCTCGCTTGGTCACATTCATCATCGATGATTAGTACTCTCAGCGTATTCAGAATGGGGGCTGGCGACTTTTCTACTGTTTTCAAGAACGCATCGAGTGGTGAAACGTTCTTCTTCACCACACATAGCTGAAGCACATTCTCAGGCATCAAGAAACTTCTTCCGGGAGGCATTCGAAAGTCGCCATCATCGTCGACGCTCGTCCACTGGTGCCAACTCGTTGGATGCCGTTCAATAAGGTCCTTGACCATCCTGCGCTGAGTCTGCTGCCGGAGTTTGTTCGTGAGGCCTGCGAGGATGATGACAAAGTTGTACCCTGCATCAACTGCTCTAGCGATCACCGCGGTCATGTTCGCCGTTTTGCCTGACTGGACATAACCTACAACCAAGCCCCGGTGTTTGAACCTATTTTGATTAGGGTCGGCTAATAGCGAGGTTACTTCATAGGACGCAGTGCCTATTTTGCCAGCAGTATCTTCGCCCCAGCCTTTTGTGTAGGCAATATAATCTTCCAAGGCAGGCCAATGTCTATCACCGGCAGCCGTTCCCGTGTACCAGTCTCGGTGTCGACTGTAAATCGAGTTCTTATGGAGCGTCTCGATGGGCTTCAAGCTTTCTGAGAATATTCGCTGAGCCTCATCGAGCTCATCAAGGTGTTCTTGAGTAAACGGGAAAAACGCCTCAAGCTCCTCTTTAACCCTCTGGGCCGCCTGTTCCACACTATCGCAGCTGGGGTACTGTTTTTTGATTTGTTTGAAAAAAGACTGGATTTGATGTTGATCCATGAGCGTCAGCTACTCCATTACAGCTGGTTCATTTTTTCTCAGACTATACGAGAAAACAAACGAAAAAAACTCTATGCGGAACAGAGCGCTGCTGACTAAACCTTCAGATCTTGGGAGTCTCGCTCACCTTCACAAGGCGTGCTCAGCATCATAACCAACCTCTCCTGTCGATTTCGTCTTCTGGTGACTCAGAATGTCATGAACTATTTTTGCAATCTTATTCGCCAGGAGAGGGGGTACCGCATTACCAACCTGGACATACTGCTCTGTTCGATTGCCCTCGAAGAAATAGTTGTCAGGGAAGGTCTGTATCCTCGCCGCCTCCCTTACAGTAAGACTCCTGCACTGAGTAGGGTCATAGTGGATAAAGTAATGGCCATCTTTCGCAATATGGCTTGTTATGGTGCTCGGAGTCCTGTTTCTGGCCTGAACCTTGAATCGATCCACGAATTTGCCCGAAGCCCAGTTCCTGTGCTTCGGCTCCAGAGACGGATGGTAGTTGCGGGCTGTCGGAGAGGCTCCATCATTCAATAGGGCAAAGCAGGATGCGAAGAGGTAGCGATAGATGTCTGGCGGCATATGGCTTCGAGCACTGTGGTTAAGCACACCGCCCAATCTATCGTCCAAAAACCATTTACGGAGGTGTTCGCCAGGTAAAGCACTACCTGCCGGCTCCGTGTCGTACGGCAGGAAGTTTGCACCTTGCGAGATAAGCGATGTATCGGATCCGTTTAACGGAAACCCATCCGGAAGACTTAGTCCTTCGCGCACTTCCTCAAGTATCTCTTTCACAGCATTAGCAGCATCGCGCAGGTTCCGATGCCAATTTTCAGGAGTATTGGCAATCTTGGTCAGGCCGCTACGAATACGGGGCAGGTCGCCTATCGCGTCCACTGTAGTCAAAGGAGTGCTCGGGCCAGTATCGAGGATGTCCGGGTCGTGACTGAGAAGCCCTCGTTTTACTCCGAGCAGGATCACTCGATGCCTGGTTTGAGGTATTCCATGGCTCTCGGCTTTGATCAGATAGTCGGAGCTGCTGATATACGAACGCTCTCCGAGCACATCAGCAGGCGGTAGCGGGGTAACCAGAGAGAAGATGTCGTATTCCGGGCCATGACTTTGCCCAACGCTCTCGGAGGGTTTTTTTAGATCCTTGAGGATCTGATCGAAGATGAGCTGACCGTTTACTTTCGCACTCAGAATTCCCCTCACATTTTCCATAACGAAGACTTCGGGCTCTACCTCGTTCAAAACCTCAAGGTACTCCCTGTAAAGCTGAGCTCGCCCATCATTTTCAAGTGCG
Source organism: Marinobacter sp. CA1 (assembly GCF_020546665.1). NCBI lineage: Bacteria > Pseudomonadati > Pseudomonadota > Gammaproteobacteria > Pseudomonadales > Marinobacteraceae > Marinobacter > Marinobacter sp. CA1. Next base: position 10,520 of record NZ_CP071785.1, on the reverse strand, counting down.
TATCCCTCGATACCCCTGTTTCTGGCTCTGCCTACCACAGAGTACGCCTGGCATGGAGGACCTCCAATAACGACCTTGGGCCCTTGGTGGTTTCTCAAGGCCGCTCGGATACGACTAAAAATCTGTCTATCATCGTCCGTATCACCGAGTGTTCTTGGGCCTCCCAGCGTTTCTTCTACGGCCGCTTCACTCTCAGGCAGAAATTGACGAAAAAGCTCATCACGAAGACTAGCATCACCTGACCTAACGTACTCATAGTACTCGTCGGGCACCCGTTGGAACTGCCTGAAAAAAGCTCTAAGCGTCAGGGTACGATGTGCCTTCGGCTCTTGTTCAACTGAAGCCGCAAGTTTGAAGGGTCTCTCTCCTTCATAGGTAAAGCGGGAGAATCCTTCTCCTAGACCTCCTGGGCCTGCGAACAAATCAACTATGAGGGTCTGCTTACTCATCTGAAGGGCGATAGTCCGGGAAAAGACTGACAGGATACCATTAACAAATACCAAAACCAGGAGCAGCAGGAAATTGAGTGATATCGTTGATCAGGCCGTTCGATCCAAGATGATGGCAAAGGTAAAAAGCAAGAACACTAAGCCGGAACTTGCTATCCGGTCCGCCTTGCACCGTCTCGGTTACAGATTTAGGATCCACAAGAAGGAACTGCCTGGGTGTCCCGATCTTGTTTTTCCAAAATATCATGCAGTTGTGTTCGTAAACGGCTGCTTCTGGCACGGCCACTCTTGCTCTCTCTTCAAGTGGCCAAAAAGTAGACCCGACTTCTGGAGAAGGAAGATTACCCAGAACAGAAAGAGAGATCGCAGCAACAGTAACAAACTGCTAGCAACAGGGTGGCGTGTCTGCACCGTGTGGGAATGCTCAGTAAAGAACAGAAGCCAAGCGGATTTCACGCTTGTGATTGACAATCTAGTTCAGTGGCTTCTGGGATCAGAACCAGTCAAAGATATCTCTACTTCCGAAGCCAATGCTCCAAAGTTGACCCATGAACATTCCATCCAAATGACGCCACCAAAAAATGATTAACCTGATAGCCTTGGTCACGTCAGCCCGTCGCGAGAAACGCTAACAGACTTCTTGAAGCAGTCAGAGGTCCCTTGACCCATGAGTAGCTCACAGGTTTTAAGGTATCCTCATCCAGGGGCCGATGACGGCCCCCGCTCTGCGATGAGGATTGCCCATGAAGGTCAACGAACTCGCCAAGGCCGCCGGCACCAGCTCCGACACGGTCCGCTATTACACCCGGGAAGGCCTGCTTAACCCGAGTCGCAACCCGGCCAACAACTACCAGCAGTTCGACGCTGACGACCTGCGCCGGCTGCGCTTCGCCCGCAAGGCCCGCCAGCTCGGCTTCTCGCTGCCGGAAATCAAGACCATCCTGCATCGCGCCGACGATCATCACTCGCCCTGCCCGATGGTGCGTGAGGTGTTCGAACAGCGCCTGGATCACGTCGAGCAGGAAATCGCCAAACTGCTGCGACTGCGGGACCGCATGCAGTCCGCCCTCAAGGCCTGGCAGGCGATGCCCGATGGCACTCCCGATGGCCACACCATCTGCCAGTTGATCGAGCACTGGGACGATGCCGATGGCCCCGCAACGGCCAGCGCCACCCCGGTGTCCAGCAAGGAGCTGAACCATGACTGACCTCAGCCAGCCCCGTCCACAACTGACCATCTCCGGCGCTTCCTGCCAGGGCTGTGCCCGCAAGATCCGCAAGGCCCTGGCAGAGCTGGTCGCCGACCCGGAGCAGGTCAGCATCGACCTCGAGCAACAGACGGTGCAACTGCCCGCCGGTACCGATCCGGACGCCGCCGCCAGGCTCATCACCGAAGCCGGGTACCCCGCTCAACGAGCAGGCTCCAGCTGCTGCAAGGCTGCCAATCCCGTCGAGTCCAACAAGACCAGTCCAGAGACCGAGCCAGCAGCAGAGCCCGCGCCGCAGCAGGAGGTTGCCCTGCAGCTGGCGGTCAGCGGTGCAACCTGCGCCTCCTGCGTCCGTACCATCGAGCAGGCCCTGTTGGCGGTGCCGGGTGTCAGCCAGGCCCGCATGAACCTGGCTGATGGCACCGCCGATGTCTATGGCAGCGACCGCACCGACGCCCTGGTGGCGGCGGTGGAGAGTGCCGGCTACGGCGCCCGCCCCATTGAGGACCCGGACCGCGACGACGAACGCCGTCAGATTGAGGAGCGCCAGCGTTATCGCAGCTTGCTGGCAAAGATGGCGGTCAGCCTCGGGCTGGGTCTGGGGCTGATGGTCTGGGGCATGGGGTTTGGATCGATGACCATCACCGCCGCCAACCAGACCAGCTGGCAACTGCTGGGCCTGGCCACGCTGGTGGTGATGCTCAGTACCGGCGGCCACTACTTCACCGGCGCCTGGAAAGCGTTCCGCCACCACAACGCCAACATGGACACCCTGATCGCCCTTGGTACCGGCACCGCCTGGCTCTACTCCATGGCCGTAGCGCTGGTGCCCGAGGCGCTGCCCATGGCGGCCCGCCACGTCTACTTTGAGGCGTCGGCGATGATCATCGGCCTGATCAACCTGGGTCAGGCCCTGGAACTGCGCGCCAAGGGCAAGACCTCCGAGGCCGTGCGCCGGCTGCTGGACCTGCGCGCCCGCACCGCCCGGGTGATCCGCAACGGCGAGGAAGTGGATCTGCCGGTGGAACAAGTGGTGGTCGGCGACCGCATCCGGGTCCGCCCCGGTGAAAAACTGCCGGTGGACGGTGACATCTGCGAAGGCCAGACCCGCATCGACGAGAGCATGCTGACCGGCGAACCGATGCCCGTGAGCAAGACCATCGGCGATACCGTGGCCGCCGGCACCCTCAACACCCAGGGCGCCATCGTCTATCAGGCCACCCGGGTCGGCAGCGACACCGCCCTGGCCCAGATCATCCGGCTGGTGAAGAAAGCCCAGGGCGCCAAGCCCTCCATTGGCCGTCTGGCGGATCGGATCTCGGCGGTGTTTGTGCCAACGGTGATGCTGATTGCGGTGATCTCTGCGCTGCTCTGGTACAACCTGGGGCCGGAGCCCGCCGTGGTCCACATGATGGTGGCCGCCACCACCGTACTGATCATCGCCTGCCCATGCGCCCTCGGCCTGGCGACCCCGATGTCGGTGATGGTGGGTGTGGGTAAAGCCGCCGAATACGGCGCGCTGATTCGCCAGGGCGAAGCTCTGCAGACCGCCGGCAAGCTGGACCTGGTGATCCTCGACAAAACCGGCACCATCACCCGCGGCCAGCCCACGGTCACTCACAGCCACGCCCTCGCCGGCAGCGACGATGAGTTGCTGGCCCTGGCTGCCGGCCTGGAACGGCATTCCGAGCACCCATTGGCCCAGGCCGTCGTACAGGCAGCCGACAACACCGGTCAGCGTTTCGCCGAGGTGACGGATTTTGAGGCCCTGAACGGCAAGGGCGTTGCCGGCCGCTACCAGGGCCAGCCCCTGCGTCTTGGCAACCGCCGCTGGCTGGAGCAGGAAGGTCTGGACCTGAGCGCGCTGACCGACGCCGAGCGCGACATCAGCAATGACGCCGGCACCCCGCTGTTTCTCACCCTCGCTGATCAGCCGCTGGGGGTGATCGGGGTCGCCGATGCCATCAAGGACGATTCCGCCGCCGCCATCCGTCGGCTGCATGACGCGGGCATCCAGGTAATGATGGTGACCGGAGACGTCGAGTCCACAGCTGCCGCCATTGCCCGCAGTGCCGGCGTTGACCAGTACCGCGCCAGCGTCCTGCCGGAGGACAAGGCCCGCATCGTCGAAGAAATGCGGGGCAAGGGCCACCGGGTCGCCATGGTGGGTGACGGCATCAACGATGCCCCGGCGCTGGCCGCCGCCGACGTGGGCTTCGCCATCGGCACCGGCACCGATGTCGCCATCGAAAGCGCCGCCGTCACGCTGATGCGAGGGTCCCTGCACGGGGTCGCCGACACCATCGCGATCTCCCGCGCCACCGTCCGCAACATCCACCAGAACCTGTTCGGCGCCTTTCTCTACAATAGCCTTGGTATCCCGGTGGCCGCCGGCCTGCTGTACCCGGTCTGGGGCATCCTGATGAGCCCGATTCTGGCGGGGGCGGCGATGTCGCTGTCGTCCGTTACCGTCGTGACCAATGCCAACCGCCTACGGCTGTTCCGCCCGGGCAAAACAGGGAGAAACTGATGACGACTTTTCTGGTCAATACCGCAGGACTGGCCCTGATGGCCGCCATCGTCTGGTGGTTCTGGCTGTCACCCCGTGCCGGCAAATCCGATTCCGCCCCCCAGCAACGAGGCAAGCACTGATGAAACGACTGACCCTGGCCCTGGGCCTGAGCACCCTGATGCTCGCCGGCCACAGCCACGCCGACGAGGCACCGGAAGTGACCGTGTACAAATCGCCCACCTGTGGCTGCTGTACCGACTGGGTGCGTCACCTGGAAGACAATGGCTTTGAGGTCAAGGCCATCGACTCCAACGCCATGAACCGCATCAAGGCCAACGCCGGCCTGACTCCGGCCCTGGCCAGCTGCCACACCGCTTTTGTCGACGACTACGTCATCGAAGGCCATGTCCCGGCCAGCGACATCCACCGCCTCCTCGCCCAGGCTCCGGACGCCCGCGGCCTCACCGTCCCCGGCATGCCACTGGGGTCTCCGGGCATGGAAGTGGGCCAGCAGCGGGATGCCTATCAGGTACTGCTGTTCAACGACGACGGCCAGAGCCGGGTGTTCGCCAGCTACCCCTGAGTCCAAACCGGTGTCAGATGGCAGCAATTTCAGGCGCCGCCGTCTGACGCTGGGGATGGAAAACGGTATACTCTCCGGCCAAAGCCATCCAGCCAGTCCAGCCAGGTATACCCCCAATGCTCAATGCCGATGCGCTCACCCAGTTGCGCCAGCTCAAGACCGATATCAAGCAGAACAAGGTTGTCTTTCCCGGCACCGTCAAAGCCACCAACGGCCGTTTCGGCTTTGTTGCCCTGGACGAAGGTCGGGACCTGTTCCTGCCACCGGAAGAGATGCAGAAGGTACTGCCGGGTGACCGCATCAACGTCACCGAGACCCAGGACGACAAGGGCAAGAGCCAGGGTGCGGTGGACGAACTGCTGTCCGGCGGGCTGACCACGTTTGTCGGCCGCTACCTGGTCAAGGGCAAGGGCCACTTTGTGGTGCCGGAAACCCCGGGCATCAATCGCTGGATCTTCATCCCGCCCAAGGAACGCAAAGGCGCCCAGCCGGACGACTACATCTACTGTCGAATCCACAAGCATCCGATCAAGGATGGCAAGGGCCAGGCCAAGGTTCTGCGGATCATCGGCCAGGCCGGCGATCCGGGACTGGAACGGGCATTCACCCTGGCCAGCTTTGACCTGGACGACGCCTGGCCCCAGGCCGTCGAACAACAGGCCGAGGCGCTGGACGAGCAGGCGGTGGAAGCTCAGACCGGCGAGCGTGAAGATCTGACCGCGCAGCCTTACGTCACCATCGACAGCCCCAGCACCCAGGATATGGACGACGCCCTGATGGCGGAAGCCAACGCCACCGGCTGGACCGTGTCCGTCGCCATTGCCGATCCCACCGCGTTGATTGCGGCGGGCAGCCCGGCGGAGCTCGAAGCCCGTAGCCGTGCCACTGCGATCTATTTCCCTGGCGAACCGCGCCCCATGTTCCCGGATGCCATCAGCACTCGCCTGTGCTCACTGATGCCCGACAGCCGCCGGCTGGCGCTGGTGTGTGATCTGCAGGTCAACAACGACGGCAGCGTCAGCGACTACCGTTTCCGTCAGGCGGTGATCCGTTCCCACGGCAAGCTCAGCTACGAGCTGGTGGCACAGGTACTTGAAGGCCGCGAAAGTGACGATACCCGGGCCCTCGCCGACGGCGTCGCCACCAGCCTGGACCAGCTCCACCAGGCCGCCACTGCACTGCGGCGCTGGCGCGAAGAACACGCCCTGCTCAGCAGCGACCGGCCGGAATTCCGCCTGCGCCTGGACGAACACAAGCGCATCCGCCAGATCGAGCCGGCCCTGCAGACCGAAGCCCATCGTCTGGTGGAGGAATGCATGGTCGCCGCCAACCGCTGCGCCGCCGACTTCCTCAGCCAGCAGGACAGCGGTCTGTTCATCACCCACCCCGGCCTGCGGGAAGACCGTCTGGACAATGTTCGCACCCTGTTGGGCAACTTCGCCCCCGCACTGGCGGATCTGGACCCGGCCAAGGCCGAGGATTTCCGTACGCTGATGCAGCGCAGCGAAGGGCTCGACGCCGAGGTTCCGGTCAAGGCCATCGTTGCCCGCCAGCTGGCCCGGGTGGAGCTGTCGTTCCAGCCGGCGCCACACCAGGGCATGGGCCTGTCGGCCTACACCACCTTCACCTCACCGCTGCGCAAGTACAGCGACTTCCACGTTCACCGTCTGATCAAGGCGGCGTTGTGGCAGCAGCCGGCCCCGGCCCTCGACGCCGACCAGCTCGATGCCCTGCAGCGCAGCCAGATCACCGCCCGCCAGGCCGCCAACAGCCTGGAGAACTGGCTCAAGTGCGAGTTCGCACCCAGCCTGGGTGACGCTGAACTCAGTGGCACCATTGTCCGTACCATTCCCGCCGGCTTCTTTGTGCGCCTGGACAGCAACGGCCTGGAGGGCTTTGTCAGCTGCAAGGGTCTGGAGGGCAAGTACAGCTTTGATCCGGTGACCCTGCGTCTGGTGCACAACAAGAACGGCCGCACCTTCCAGCTGGAACAGCCGGTCACGGTGGCCCTCGCCGAGGTAGACCTGACCCGCAAGCAGATCCTGTTCCGTCTGGTGGAAACGGCCGCGGCCGCGACCGACACCACCGAGGCAGCTGCCGAGTCCACCGGCACCAACGCTTGAAATCCAGCGGGGCCAGGCGCATCGTAAGAGTAGGAGTGAGCACACCAGACGAGGTGATCCACGATGCCCATGAGCCCCGATGAATTTCTGCGCAAGTACGGTTTCGACAAGGATGAGGAAGAGCGTGACCACAGCCTGCGCCACAACGCAATGGAGCACGCCAAGCATCTGAAGCGCCCCCACGCCGGTACCCCGTTTGACTGGGAGGACTGGGAACGCTTCAAGCAGGACCACCCGGATGAGGTGGAAGAGGACGACGACCGGCGGGACTGAGGGGGAACTCAGTCCCCGCTGCGGTCTCCCAAAAACTGCGCCAGACGGCGATCCTTGGCCTGCCACAAGCCTGCCAGCCAGTCTTTGACGTTGCGACGGTGCTCGGCGTCGTTGGCGTAGTCACGCCCCTTGAGTTCCGCGGGAATCTCCACGGTCTCCACCTCCAGAATGATCGACGGCACCCGTCCGCAGAGGAAATCCCAGAACGTCGGCGCCCCACCGGGGTAGGCGATGGTCACGTTTACCAGCGTTTGCATCGCATCGCCCATGGCATCCAGCACAAAGGCGACCCCGCCGGCCTTGGGCGTCAGCAGGTTGTGGTAGGGGGATTTCTGGCGCTGGTGCTTGGCAGGGGTAAAGCGGGTGCCCTCAACAAAGTTCATCACGCTCACCGGGGTGTAGCGGAATTTCTCACAGGCCGCCCGGGTGGCGCGCAGGTCCTCGCCACGCTTTTCCGGGTGTTTGATCAGGTACTCCCGGGAATAGCGCTTCATGAACGGGAAATCCAGGCCCCACCAGGCCAGGCCGATCACCGGCACCCAGATCAGCTCCTTCTTGAGGAAAAACTTCAGAAACGGTGCCTGGCGGTTGAACACCCGCTGCATGGCCAGGATGTCCACCCAGCTCTGGTGATTGCACAGCACCAGGTACCAGCCTTCACGCTGCAGCTGGTCGGCACCGCTGATGCGCCAGTCGGTGGCGTGGGTCAGCTTCATCCAGCCGGTGTTGCAGGCGACCCAGGATTCCGAGATCCAGATGATCAGGCGGGTACAGAACACCCGGAAACCGTGGATCGGCACAATCAGTTTCAACACCGCGGGAATGTAGAGCAGCAGACACCAGAACAGGGTGTTGAGTCCCAGCAGCAGGGCATTGATAACGCCGATTACCGGGGCAGGCAAAAAGCTGAGCATGGGTGAGAATCCGTGTTGTTGTTGATGTTGGGAGCCGCCGTGCGGATCGCCGCCGGACTCCATCTCCGGCGCGCATGATAACAACGCCGGCAGGGCTTGGGCAGTGCTGGCCCAAGGTGACTGATGTGCCCGAGGCCGGAGACACTTGTGCCATGGCGCCACGACACCACCCTCCTATACTCGGCGATTACCACGATTCACGCGCCAACGGACCCGAGCATGCCAAACCTGATCCAGTCCACCCTCAAGCGGGCCGCCGGCCTGGGCCGCCAGTCCGCCCTCTATGCCGGCAACGCCTTTGACCGGGTATTCCGCGCCGCCAGCCTGGTGCAGGCCGGACAGACGCCGTTCCAGACCCTGCACAGCGACGGCCTGGTCAGCCTGCGCTACTACCCGCCGCTGACCGAAGACCACATCGAACTCGGCGACCGGACCATCGAGGTCAATCACCAGTCACACCGGACACCGATCGTGATTGTGCCACCACTGGCGGTCAACATGCTGATCTACGACCTGTTTCCCCAACGCAGCCTGGTCCGCTTCCTGCGTGCCAAGGGGTTTGAGGTGTACCTGATCGACTGGGGCGTGCCCACCCGTGAGCACAGCCACTACAACATGCACACCTATGTTGCGGAACTGCTGCCGGAGTACCTCAACCGGGTGCGCCAGCACAGCGGCGAGCAGGAACTGTCGTTGCACGGCTGGAGCATGGGCGGCATGTTCACCCTGTTCTACTCGGCCCTCAGCCGCGACCAGCACATCCGCAACGCCATTGTGCTGGGCTCGCCCATCGACAGCCACGCCTCCGGCCTGATGGGGCTGCTGTACCAGCGCATTTCCAGCGTCGCCGAGGTGGTCCGCAGCCGCACCGGCTTCCGGCTCCATGACCTCCAGCCACACTGGTTCCACACCCCGGGCTGGGCCAACACCATCGGCTTCAAGCTTACCAACCCCATCGGCAGCGTCATGGGTTACTGGGAGCTGGTGGTGCGCCTCGGCGATCGCGAGTTTGTCAGCAACCATGCCACGACCTCTGCCTTCCTCGACCGCATGGTGGCCTACCCCGGCGGCATCATCCAGGACACTGTGGTGCGGATCTGGATCGACAACCAGCTGTCCCGGGGGGAGATCCAGATCGGCAACGACGTCGCCCGCCTGGAGAACGTCAGCGCCAACCTGCTGGCAATCGCCGGTGACAGCGATACCCTGGCCACCCCCGGCGCCGCCAAGCGGGTCATGGACCACGTCAGCTCCACCGACAAGAGCTTCCGGGTGATACCCGGCGGCCACATGGGCATCCTCGCCGGCAGCAAGGCTCCGTCCAGTAGCTGGCTGGACATGGCGGAATGGCTGGCGCAGCGCTCGAACTGACACCTTCAGCGCCGGTCGCTTTTCCCCTACACTGGGACTCATGAATCCCATCGATACATTAAACCTGGATGCCCGCAGTCTGCGGGTGTTCATCGCCGTGCTGGATGAAGGCAGTGTCTCCCGGGCCGCGGTACGGCTGGGTCTCAGCCAGTCGGCGGTGAGCCATACCCTGGAGCGGCTGCGTCAGGTGCTGGGGGACCCGCTGTTCGTCAAGTCCGGCAGGGGCATCGCACCCACCCGCTACGCCCTGCGGGTGGGGCCCAACGTGCGACAGGTCCTCGACGATCTGCAGGCGCTGGCCTCCGGACCGCCCTTCGAGCCGGGTCAGGCAGAGTTCACCTTTAGCATTGCCGCCAACGACTACCAGCGCGACCTGCTGCTGCCCCCCCTGGCCGCAGCACTGCGCACCGCCGCGCCGGGGATTCACCTGCAGGTGATCCCCTCCGGCATCCCCAGTGCCGACATGCTGCGCAAGGATGTCTGCGACCTGATCATCTCGCCCCACCCACCGTCGGCCAGCGACATTATCCAGCGCCGGCTGCTGGATGATCGCATGGTGATGTTCTACGACGCCCGGCGCCGTCAGCCCCCCGCCACCCTGGCGGAATACCTCCAGGCCCACCACATCGGTATCTTCTTCGGCGCCGGCGAACGCACCGCCCTGGAAGGCTCCCTCACCGCCCGGGGGCTGGAACGCAAGGTGGACGTCACGGTGTCGAACTTTTCCGGTTTGCCGGCCTTCCTGCAGGACAGCGAACTGATTGCCACCGCCCCCAGCCGCATGGCGAACCAGTTGCTGAAGCCGTTTGCCACCGCCCCCCTGCCTTTCGACTACAAGCCGTTCTCCCTGCTGATGCTGTGGCACCAGCGCAACCAGGATGACCCGGCCCATCGCTGGCTGCGGCAGCAACTGGTCGCGGTAGCCGAGCCACTGGCGCGCCAGCATCCCTGAGAGGCCCTAAACCAACTAATCGATTTTGTTCATAGGTGATATGCAGCCGGCGGTCGTTATCTTGCTACGCCGGGGCGTTAGACTGTGGCCTCATCGACCCAATGACAGTTCCGGTCGCTCTGGCGTCACCCCAAC